>CAWDWR010000003.1:592500-1425728 GCA_963806085.1 uncultured Acidobacteriota bacterium | reverse complement strand
ACGGCCATGATGTTGGTGTAGCCGAACTCCTTCATCAGGGCCGGCACCACGTCCCGGAGATAACGTTCCTTCACCCGGTTCATTTGTCGACGACTCCCTCGCACTTGCGGCACGTGCGGACCTTCCGCCCGTCCTCGAGGATCCGGTGGCCGATGCGGGTCCGCGCGCCGCACTCGGGGCACACCAGCTGCACGTTGGAGGCGTGCAGCGGCGCCTCGCGTTTCATGATGCCGCCCTTGATGTTCTTGCCCGGATTGGGCCGGGTGTGGCGGCTGACGAAGTTCACGCCCTCCACGAGGACGCGGTTCGTGTCGGGGTTGATCTTGAGCACGCGCCCGCGCTTGCCGCGATCCTTCCCGGCCGTCACGAGGACGGTGTCGTTCCGGCGGATGGGTGTCTGCAACCGTGACATGGCCTAAATCACCTCGGGCGCGAGCGAAATGATCTTCATGAACTTGCGCACGCGCAGCTCGCGCGCCACCGGCCCGAACACGCGGGTGCCGATCGGCTCGCCTTCGTCGTTCACCAGCACCGCGGCGTTCCGGTCGAAGCGGATGTAGCTGCCGTCCTTGCGGCGCTGCTCCTTCCGCGTGCGGACAATCACGGCCTTCACGACCGTGCCCTTCTTGACCGCCGAATCCGGCGCGGCTTCCTTCACCGACGCCGTCACCGTGTCTCCCAGCCGCGCGTACCGGCCCACCGACCCGCCGATCGGGTTGATGACCGAGATCTTGCGGGCGCCGGAGTTGTCGGCGACGTCGAGGATCGACCGCATCTGAATCATGGTCTGTTCCTCCCGTTACTCGGCCGCCGCGCCGGCCCTGGCCGCCCGCTTGACCACGCGCGTGATCACCCAGCGCTTGCGGGCGGAGAGCGGGCGGCTCTCGACCATCGCGACCGTGTCGCCCACGTGCGAGTCGTTCTGCTCGTCGTGCGCCATGAACGTCGAGGTCAGCCGCTGGGCCTTCCCGTACGTCTCGTGCCGCACCTGGCGCTCGACGGCCACGACGCGGCTCTTCGCCATCTTGTCGCGGACGACCACGCCCGTCAGTTCTGTCTTGGCAGCCATACGCTTCCTACCGTTTTTCCGTCAGGACCGTCATCACCCGCGCCAGCTCGCGCCTGAGCGCGCGCACCTTGTGCGAGGCGTCCAGCTGGCCCATCGCCTTCTGGATCCGCAGCCGGAAGACCTGGTCCTGCAAGTCCTTGACCTTGCCCTTCAGCTCGTCGACGTTCAGCTCGCGGATCTCCTGCACCTTCATCTCACACCCTCTCCTCGGCGAACCGCATCGCGAACCGCGTCTTGATGGGCAGCTTCGCCGCCGCGCGATCCATCGCCTGGCGCGCCTCGGCCTCGGTCACCCCTTCGATCTCGAAGAGCACCTTGCCCGGCCGCACCACGGCCACCCAGAACTCCGGCGCGCCCTTGCCCTTGCCCATGCGCGTCTCCTGGGGCTTCTTCGTGACCGGCTTGTCCGGGAACACGCGGATCCAGATCTTCCCGCCGCGCTTCACGAACCGCGTCATCGCCACGCGCGCCGCCTCGATCTGCCGCGCGGTCATCCAGCAGGGCTCCGCGGCCTGCAGGCCGTACTCGCCGAACGACACGTCGGACCCGCGCCAGGCCTTGCCCCGCCGGCGGCCGCGCTGCTGTTTCCGGAACTTGACCTTCTTCGGCATCAACATGGTCGTGCCACCTCGCCTACGCCGTCGCGCGCGGCGCGCGCCGCGGCGTGCGGTATTCCTCTTCCCGGCCGGTGCGCGGCACGAGACGCTCGCCCTTGTACAGCCACACCTTGACGCCGATCTGGCCGTAGGTCGTCGACGCCTCGGCCTGGCCGTAGTCCACGTCGGACCGCAGCGTCTGCAGCGGCAGCTGGCCGTGCAGGTACCACTCGGACCGGGCGATCTCCGCGCCGTTCAGCCGCCCCGACACCCGCACCTTGATCCCGCGGGCCCCGAAGCGCAGCGCCGACTCGACCGCCTTGCGCATCGCGCGGCGGAACGCGACGCGCTTCTCGAGCTGCATCGCCACCGACTCGGAAATCAGCTGCGCGTCGAGCTCGGGCTTCTGGATCTCCTGGATGTTGATGAAGACCTCGCGGCTCGTGCGCTTCTGGATCTCCTGCTTCAGCTTGTCGACCTCGGTGCCCTTGCGGCCGATGATGATGCCCGGCCGCGAGGTGTGGATGTCGATCTTCAGCTTGTTGGCCGCGCGCTCGATCTCGATCTTCGAGACGCCCGCGTGCTTGAACCGCGCCTTCAGGCTGTCGCGCAGCGACAGGTCCTCGTGCAGCAGCTTCGCGTAGTCGCGGTCCGCGTACCAGCGCGAGAGCCAGGTCTTGTTGAACCCCAGCCGGAACCCGTACGGGTGGACTTTCTGACCCACGTCTCGCTCCTACTTCTTCGCGGCGGACGCGCCGCCCGTCTTGGTCGACTTCCGCGCCCGCGGCGCCTTCGGCTCCGCGGCCGCCGCTCCCCCGGCCGACTTGCCGCCCTTCGGCGGCGCCGGCGCGGTCTTCTTCTCGGGCCGCTCCGCGACCGCCACCGTCAGGTGCGCCGTGCGCTTCACGACGCGGTACGCGCGCCCCATCGGCGCCGGCCGCACGCGCTTCTGCGACGGCCCCTGGCCCGCGTAGCACGCCGAGACGTACAGCCGCTCCACGTCGCCGCTGAACCCCGGCTTCTGCTGCGCGTTGGCAATCGCCGACCGCAGCACCTTCTCGATGTCCCGCGCGACCTTCTTGCGCGAGAACTTCAGCGCCGCGAGCGCCCGGTTCACGTCGCCGCCGCGGATCAGATCGAGCACCAGCCCCGCCTTCTGGGCGGACGTGCGGATGTACTTGGCCGTGGCCTGTCCTGCGATCATGGCTAGCTACCTGCCTTCGGCGCCGCCGCGCCCGCCGCCGCCACCGCCGCCGCCTTCTCGGTCTTCGTGGTGTGGCTCTTGAAGGTCCGGGTCGGCGCGAATTCGCCGAGCTTGTGCCCGACCATGTTCTCCGTGACGTACACCGGGATGAACTTCTTCCCGTTGTGCACCGCCAGCGTGTGCCCCAGCATCTCGGGCACCACCGTCGAGCGGCGCGACCACGTCCGCGTCACCTTCTTCTCGTTCGCCCGGTTCATCGCCTCCACCTTCTCGAGGAGGTGGGTGTCGACGAACGGGCCTTTCTTCAGGGATCTGCTCATAACGCCTTTACCGCTCCGCCGCCCTTACTTGGGCCGCCGCGTGATGATGAACTGATCCGTCGCCTTGCGGTTCCGGGTCTTGAAGCCCTTGGTCGGCATGCCCCACGGCGACACCGGGTGCCGGCCGCCGGAGGTCTTCCCCTCACCGCCGCCCAGCGGGTGATCCACCGGGTTCATGGCGACGCCGCGCACGTGCGGGCGCTTGCCCAGCCACCGCGACCGGCCGGCCTTGCCGAGCGACACGTTCTCGTGGTCGAGGTTGCCGACCTGGCCCACCGTCGCGCGGCACTCGATGTTGATGCGCCGCAGCTCGCCCGACGGCATCTTCACCGACGCGTACGGGCCGTCCTTCGCCACCAGCTGCACCGACGATCCGGCGCTGCGCGCGATCTGCCCGCCCTTGCCCGGCCGCAGCTCCACGTTGTGGATCTGCGTGCCCAGCGGGATGTTCTTGAGCGGCAGCGTGTTGCCCGGCAGGATGTCGACCGTGTCGCCGGCCACGATGCTGTCGCCCACCTTCAGCCCCGCCGGCTGCAGGATGTAGCGCTTCTCGCCGTCGGCGTACTGCACCAGCGCGATGCGCGCCGAGCGGTTCGGGTCGTACTCCACGGTCACGATCTTGCCCGGGATCCCGATCTTGTCCCGCTTGAAGTCGATGATGCGGTACAGCCGGCGGTGCCCGCCGCCGCGCCACCACATCGTGATCTCGCCGTGGTTGTTGCGCCCGCCCGACTTCTTCAGGTGCTCGGTCAGCGGCTTGAAGGGCTTCGCCGTGGTGATCTCGGCGTAGTCCTGAATCGTCTGGAAACGCCGCCCCGGTGATGTCGGTTTGTAACTGCGGATAGCCATCGATCCACCCCGCTCTACGCGCCTTCGAGGAACTCCGGCAGCTTCTCGCCGTCGCGCAGCCGGACGTAGGCCCGCTTCCAGTCGGAGCGCTGCCCGACGAAACGGCCCTGCCGCTTCACCTTGCCATGCGCGATGGACGTCCGCACCGAGGCGACCTTGGCGCCGAGCAGGTGCTCCACCGCGCGCTTGATGTCGATCTTGTTGGCGCCGGCCGCCACGTGGAAGACGATCGTCCTGCCGTCCTCGCGCAGGATGGACGTCTTCTCCGTGATGAGCGGCCGCCGGATCACGTCTGTGAGGTTCATGATCCCAGCACCTCCTGCAGCCGCTCGACGGCCGCCTTCGTGGCGATGATCCGCCGCGCGCGCATGACGTCGCGGGCCTTCAGCCGCCCGCTCTCGAGGCACACCGTCCCCGGGATGTTGCGCACCGCGCGCACCAGCGTCTCGGCGGGCTTCACGTCGACGACCAGCGCCGACCGCTCCGCGCCGAAGCGCGCCAGCATCTCGGCCGCCGCCTTGGTCTTCTCGACGGCGGCGAACGGCGTCGACCACCACCACCGCGCCCGACTGCAGCTTCGAGGCCAGCGCCTCGCGCAGGGCCCCGCGCTCCTGCTTGCGCGGCATCGCGTACTCGTAGCTGCGGGGCTGCGGCCCGAACACGGTGCCGCCCTTGCGCCACAGCGGGCTGCGCGACCTCGCCGGCCTGCGCGCGGCCCGTGCCCTTCTGCTTGTAGGGCTTCTTGCCCGTGCCGCTCACCAGCCCGCGGGTCTTCGTCGCGTGCGTCCCGCGGCGGTCCGCCGCGTTGTCGCGCACGACCGACTGCCAGATCAGGTCCGCCTTCACCCGGCCGCCGAACACCTCGTCGCGGAGCTCGAGCGAGCCGGTCTTCTCGTTCTGTGCGTTGACGATGTCGACCGTCATGGCTACTTCTTGCCCTTCTTCACCTTCTCGACCTGCGGCTTCGGCTCAGGCTTGGCCGCCACGGCCTTCCGGACCACCACGTACGTCCCCGGCGCGCCGGGCACCGCGCCGCGCACCATCAGGAGGTGCTGCTCGCCGTCCACCCGCTCCACGCGGAGGTTCAGCGTCGTCACGCGCTCGGCGCCCATGTGGCCGGCCGCCCGCATGCCCTTGATGACGCGCGACGGGTACGACGAGGCGCCAATCGAGCCCGGCGCGCGGTGGAACATCGAGCCGTGCGTCGCCGCGCCGCCGGCGAAGTGGTGGCGCTTCACGACGCCCTGGAACCCCAGGCCGCGGCTCCTGCCGATGACGTCCACGCGCTCGCCGTTCTTGAACACGCTCGCCACGAGCACCTGGTCGCCGGCCTTCAGGGCGTCGGCGCCCTTCGCCAGCGCGACCTCGCGGCGCACGCGGGTCGGCGGCACGTTGGCCTTCTTGTAGTGCCCCGCCAGCGGCTTGGTCGCCTTGGCCGGCTTCTCCTCGACCAGCCCGAGCTGGACCGCCTCGTAGCCGTCCGTGTCCACCGTCTTGGCCTGCACGACCACGCACGGCCCGGCCTTGATCACGGTGACCGACTGCACGGTCCCGTCGGGGCCGAACAGCTGGGTCATGCCCACCTTCCTGCCGATGATGCCTGTGACCATCGCTACTTACGTTCCTTCCCGAACGCCTTGATCTCGACGTCCACGCCGGCCGGCAGATCGAGCTTCATCAGCGCGTCGACGGTCTGCGACGTCGGCTCGAAGATGTCGATCAGCCGCTTGTGGGTCCGGATCTCGAACTGCTCGCGCGACTTCTTGTCGACGTGGGGCGAGCGGTTCACCGTCCACTTGTTCTTGTCGGTCGGGAGCGGGATCGGCCCCGCCAGGCGCGCGCCGGTCCGCTTCGCGGTCTCCACGATCTCGGCCGTCGACTGATCGAGCACGCGGTAGTCGTAGGCCTTGAGACGGATGCGGATCTTGTCGCCGAATGCTGTCGCCATAGCTGCTTCCCACCAGGCGCTAGGGGCTAGGCGCTCGGGGCTAGTCGGACTAGCGCCCAGCGCCTAGTACCTAGTCCCTATGCCAGAATCTCCGTGACCGTGCCCGCGCCGACCGTCCGCCCGCCCTCGCGGATCGCGAACTTCGACCCCTTCTCGATCGCCACCGGCGTGATCAGCTCCGCCGTGATGTCCGTGTTGTCCCCGGGCATGATCATCTCCACGCCCTCGCCCAGATACATCGACCCCGTCACGTCCGTCGTCCGCAGGTAGAACTGCGGCCGATACCCGTTGAAGAACGGCGTGTGCCGCCCGCCCTCTTCCTTCGTCAGCACATACACCTCCGCCTTGAACTTCGTGTGCGGCGTGATCGACCCCGGCTTCGCCAGCACCTGCCCCCGCTCCACGTCGTCTTTCTCCGTCCCCCGCAGCAGCACGCCGATGTTGTCCCCCGCCACCCCTTCGTCCAGCAGCTTCCGGAACATCTCGACGCCCGTCACCACCTTCTTCATCGTCGGCCGGAAGCCCACAATCTCCACTTCCTCCCCGACCTTCACCTTCCCGCGCTCCACCCGCCCCGTCACCACCGTCCCCCGCCCCGAGATCGAGAACACATCCTCGATCGGCATCAGAAACGGCTTGTCCACCTGCCGCTCCGGCATCGGGACATACGTGTCCAGCGCCTCCATCAGCTTCAGGATCCCCGCCTCCGCCCTCCGGGTCCCCCTGCAGCGCCTTCAGCGCCGACACCCGCACCACCGGCATCTCGTCCCCCGGGAACCCATACGACTTCAGCAGGTCCCGCACTTCCAGCTCCACCAGGTCCAGCAGCTCCGGGTCGTCGACCGCGTCCACCTTGTTCAGCGCCACCACCAGGCACGGCACTTCCACCTGCCGCGCCAGCAGCACGTGCTCCCGCGTCTGCGGCATCGGCCCGTCCGTCGCCGCCACCACCACGATCGCCCCGTCCATCTGCGCCGCGCCCGTGATCATGTTCTTGATGTAGTCCGCGTGCCCCGGGCAGTCCACGTGCGCGTAGTGCCGCTTCGCCGTCCCATACTCCACGTGCGACGTCGCAATCGTCAGGATCTTCGTCTCGTCCCGCCGCCCCTGCGACTCCGACGCCTTCGCCACCTCGTCATACGGGATGAACTTCGCCCACCCCTTCGACGCCGACACCTTCGTCAACGCCGCCGTCAGCGTCGTCTTGCCGTGGTCAATGTGCCCAATCGTGCCCACGTTCACGTGCGGCTTGGACCGATCGAATTTCTCCTTCGCCATGGCTGTCTCCGTTGGTGCGCTTCGCGTCCCTGGTTGATGATGGCCCCGAGCCCGTCAGCGGCCCGTGATGCGGGCGACGACCTCGTCGCTCACCTGCTGGGGCGCCTGCTCGTACCGATCAAAGTGCATCGTGAAGGTCGCGCGTCCCTGCGTCCGCGAGCGCAGGTCCGTCGCGTACCCGAACATCTCCGACAGGGGCACGCGGGCGCGCACGATCTGGGTGCCGCCGCGGGCCTCCATCGCCGTGATCCGGCCGCGTCGGCTGTTCAGGTCGCCCATGATGTCGCCCATGTACTCCTCGGGCACCACCACCTCGACCCGCATCACCGGCTCGAGCAGCACCGGGCCGGCGCTCTTCGCCGCGTCCTTGAACGCCATCGACCCGGCGATCTTGAACGCCATCTCGTTCGAGTCGACCTCGTGGAACGAGCCGTCGTACAGCGTCACGCGCACGTCGGCCACCGGGTAGCTCGCCAGCACGCCGGCCGTGAGCGCCTCGCGGATGCCCTCTTCGACGGGCTTGATGTACTCGCGCGGGATCGAGCCGCCCACGATGTCGTTGACGAACTCGAAGCCCCGTCCCGGGCGCGCACGGCTCGACGCGGATCTTCGCGTGCCCGTACTGGCCGCGGCCGCCGGTCTGGCGCACGTACCGGCCCTCGCCCGGCGCCGGCCTGGTCAGCGTCTCCTTGTAGGCCACCTGCGGCCGGCCGACGCTCGCCTCGACGCTGAACTCGCGCTTCAGGCGGTCGACGATGATCTCGAGGTGCAGCTCGCCCATGCCGCGGATGACGACCTGGCCCGGTCTCGACGTCGGTCGCCACGCGGAACGTCGGGTCCTCGGCCTGCAGCTTCGCGAGCCCCTGGCCCAGCTTCTCCTGGTCGGCCTTCGTCTTCGGCTCGATGGCCAGCGCGATGACCGGCTCGGGGAAGTCCATCGACTCGAGCAGGATCGGGTGCTTCTCGTTGCAGATCGTGTCGCCGGTGGTCACGCTCCGCAGCCCGACCGCCGCCGCGATGTCGCCCGCGTAGACCTCCTTGATTTCCTCACGCTTGTTCGCGTGCATCTTCAGGAGGCGGCCCACCCGCTCGGTCCGGCCCTTCGTCGAGTTGAACACCGAGCTGCCCGACTGCATGACGCCCGAGTAGACGCGGATGAACGAGAGCTGGCCGACGAACGGGTCGGTCATGATCTTGAACGCCAGCGCGGAGAACGGCGCGTCGTCGGACGACGGCCGCTCGAGCTGCTCCTCGGTGCTGCCCGGGACCAGGCCGACCACCGACGGGATGTCGATCGGCGACGGCAGGTAGTCCACCACGGCGTCCAGCAGCGGCTGCACGCCCTTGTTCTTGAACGCCGAGCCGCAGACGACCGGCACGAACGGCGCCTTCTCGTGGCGCACGGACTCGACGGTCCGCCTCCGCAGGGCGGCCTTGATCTCGTCCTCGGTGATCGCCTCGCCGTGCAGGTACTTCTCGAGGAGCCGGTCGTCGACCTCGGTCACCTTCTCGATCAGGTGCTCGCGCGCCTCGTTGGCCTCGGCCACGTACTCGGCCGGGATCTCCTCGACCTCGTAGTCCGCGCCCAGCGTCTCGTCCTTGTACGTGAGCGCCTTCATCCGGACGAGGTCGATGACGCCCAGGAAGTTCGACTCGGCGCCGATCGGCAGCTGGATGACGACCGGGTTCGCCTGGAGCTTGCTGACGATCTGGGAGACGGTCTCCTTGAAGTCCGCGCCGACGCGGTCCATCTTGTTGACGAAGCAGATGCGCGGCACGCGGTACTTGTCGGCCTGCCGCCACACCGTCTCGGACTGGGGCTCGACGCCGGAGACCGCGTCGAAGACCGCCACCGCCCCGTCGAGCACGCGCAGCGAGCGCTCGACCTCGGCGGTGAAGTCGACGTGGCCCGGCGTGTCGATGATGTTGATGCGGTGATCGCGCCAGAAGCACGTCGTCGCGGCGGACGTGATCGTGATGCCCCGCTCCTGCTCCTGCTCCATCCAGTCCATCACCGCGGTCCCCTCGTGGACCTCACCCAGCTTGTAGGTGATGCCGGTGTAGAACAGGATGCGCTCGGTGGTCGTGGTCTTCCCGGCATCGATGTGGGCCATGATGCCGATGTTCCGCGTCCGAGCGAGTGGTGTGGTCCGGGGCATACCAGCCGTCTGTCCTTCGCCTACCAGCGGAAATGCGCGAAGGCCTTGTTGGCTTCCGCCATGCGGTGGGTGTCTTCCTTCTTCTTGACCGCCCCGCCGCGCAGATTCGCCGCGTCCATGAACTCGTTCGCGAGCTTCTCGTGCATCGTCTTGCCGTCGCCGCGCGACCGGGAGTACTGGACCAGCCAGCGGATGCTGAGCGACAGGCGCCGGTTCGGGTTGACCTCGATCGGCACCTGGTAGTTCGACCCGCCGACCCGGCGCGACTTCACCTCGAGCGTCGGCTTGACGTTGTCGACCGCCTTCTTGAAGACCTTGATCGGGTCGTCGCCGGTCTTCTCCTTGATGATGTCGAAGGCGCGGTACATGATGGCTTCCGCCGTGCTCCGCTTGCCGCGCCTTCATCACCGTGTTGACGAACTTGGTGACCAGCGTGTTGCCGTACACGGGATCCGGCAGCAGTTCGCGCTTGGGAACTTCTCGTCTGCGTGGCATAGCGTCGGTCCTACTGCTTCGGCCTCTTGGCGCCGTATTTCGAACGACCCTGCTTGCGGCCCGTCACCCCGACCGCGTCGAGCGTGCCGCGGATCACGTGGTAGCGAACGCCGGGGAGGTCCTTCACGCGGCCTCCGCGGATGAGCACCAGCGAGTGCTCCTGCAGGTTGTGCCCGACGCCGGGGATGTAGGTGGTCACCTCGATCCCGTTCGTCAGGCGCACCCGCGCCACCTTGCGAAGCGCCGAGTTCGGCTTCTTGGGCGTCTGCGTGAACACGCGGACGCACACCCCCCGCTTCTGCGGATTGTCCTGGAGCGCCGGACTCTTCGTCTTGATGACGAGTCTGGTCGCGCCCCTTGCGAACGAGTTGGCTGATCGTCGGCACGGCTGCTCCGTACAACACACAACCGACGGCGACGCCCCGCGCCGAACACCGGCGCTCACGCCAGCCGTCACATCCTGACATCGACTCCCGCGTCGCCGAGGCGAACCGTCACGCCCGTCGACCGCCGGGAGCCCCCTCGGGCCTAGAAACCGCCGCGGACGCGGCAGCTTGGCACCCGAGAGTGGTGACCCTATGAGCTGTGTTTACTCGCCGAGGAGCGGAATCATCCGCATTGCCTACCAGGCGGCGGTTGCTAGATAGGGTGTCCTAGCAACCGAAGAACCTGTCAAAGATAGCACGGCGCCGATGATGCAAGCCCCCCTCGCCGCCCCGCCACGCCGGGGAGCCGCGCGTCATCGGCGAGGCGCGGCGCTCGTAGACCTCGCAGTTCGTGAACGGCCCACTGCCAGTCCGCGACCGGCCCGTCTGCCGGATCCAGAGCGCCGTCGACTCCGGTTCGACGGCAGGTCCAGCCCCACCGTCGGCCAGCGCGGCCACCGGCTGGCCCCATATCGCGACACTCCAGCGCACGCCGCCGCTGGCCAGGTCGAACGCGGCCAGCCCGTCGCTCGACGACAGCAGCCCCACGCCGTCGGCGCCCACCATGGCCACCGCCGCGCCGGCGGGGAGCGCGTAGGTCGTCACCCCGCTTCCTTGGAGATACGCAGCCGCGTGCTGACTCTCCGCATCAGACCGATCGACAAACCACGTCGCGAGCACCCCGCCACCCTCGTCCGGCAGCACCTGGCCGACCACCAGCTCGTAGTGAGAGACGTCCACCCTGAGCGCCCGGTCCACCGCTTGCAGAACCTGTGACGACACGTCGCCGTTCCAGCCGATGCGCAGCAACTCCACCGACAGGCGTTCCGCGCCGGACCCGTTCCCACACGGCTCGTAGTTCCATACGCGCGTTTCCGAGTGGACCTCCAGGTACGCCGCCCCGTCCGCACCCACGGCCGGAGCGGACGGGCCCGACCCGGACTCGGGGTTGATCTCTGCGAGCACTCTCGGCGGGTGGTCAGTCCGAGCGCAGGTGGATCAGCTTTCCTTCAAACGGCTCGAAGGTGAGACGATAGCGCTGCGTACCGCGAGCGGGCCGCAGCGTGACCACCATCCTCCAAAACTCGAGCGGCGTCTCGTGAGCGGCGTCCATTTGCCGCCCTTCAAACTCGGCTGTCCAACTCGTCAGGCGCCCCCACTCCGGGCCCAGTGCGCGCAACCGAGGGAGCGTCTGTGCCAGGAAAGCCTCTCGATTCCAGGGCCCGAATTCTGCCCCGCCCTCGCGAAGTGCCTGGATGTCCTGTGCCTCCGACCAGTCTGGGTGTTCGCTGAGAGATGCCTGTAACGCCATGTGTCGCGTTGTGTTCACGAATTCGCCGGTCACAAAGCAGGTCCCTATCATCCCGTTGTCAGCGACGCGGAACACGTCTGCCGTCAGCAATGCGGGTGACTTCGCTCCCGAGCCGGGCTCAATCGAATAGAGGAACGATGTCAGGGGGAGAGGTTCGGCGTCGAGGTACAGGTCAGACACAACCCGCGCCCGGAGGTTCTGACCCACCAGCGACGGGTACATGGCTCTGGCCAATGCGTGCACCTGGGCCACGGCATCAATCCGCATGGGCGGCGGCGTACGCGTCCAGGGGCTTGTGCTCATGGCCACCAGCACACCCGCTGCCACGCTCACCCCAAGGACCTTCTATTGGGGCGGCCGTTTGACCAGCTGGTAACCATCCGTCCCTCCAATTCGATGCCACTGCTGGCTCATTGGCAGCCCCTCGTTTGCATCCCTGAGTGCCTCTCCCACGGTCAAGCCGTGGCTCAGAGACCCGGCAATAGACAGCCAGACCTTGGCGCCAAGGAGCAGGTCCGTCTGCGCGCTCTCGTTGACCGGGACTATGAGCATGCGTTCTGGCGCTGTCTCGGTGATCCCCTAGAGGTCCGTGAATTCCGGGCCGATGTAGCACGAGGCGATGAACACGACCTTCGCCTGAGTAGCGAGGCGATACTGGCGGCGGATGTTCTCTGGCGCCTGGCCCGTCGGAACCTACTGCGGGCCGTCAATCGGCTCGCGGTACTTGATCAGGTACTTTTCAAAGAAATGCAGGCCCGCGGAGAACGGCGGTCCGCCTGGCGATCATCTGAATCACAACAGAGTCGCCGATGAACGCGACCACTGCTGAAGACGAGATCGCGCCAAGGAAACGTCTCGATGTGGCGCTGGACTCCCTGCTGTGTGGATGGTCATGGGCCGGAGTTTAGGGACAGATACAAATTCCACCTGAGCCAACCTCGCGATCTCATCCACGGTGGGTTCTGGAGCAAGGGGAAGAGGCAGGAACGTGGCGATCGTGGGTCTGCTGAGCCAAGCTGCTTCTGCGGGTTGCCCCCGTCGGGGTTGAACGACACCAAGGCTTCGTCAATCTCGGCCCCGCCAGGCCCGTCAGCGTGGCGGCGTCGTACGCGACGACGTCCCCACACCCCGAGTAGTGCAGCGGGCATCGCCAGCATGGCGGTGCCGGCATCCGCCTGACCGGCGCCGCGACCGAGAGAGCGTCCCGTCGGTCGCCAGCACGGCCGCCCCACCGTCGGCCAGCGCGGCCCCACCGGCGGCCCCATATCGCGACACTCCAGCGCACGCCGCCGCTGGCCAGGTCGAACGCGGCCAGCCCGTCGCTCGACGACAGCAGCCCCACGCCGTCGGCGCCCACCATGGCCACCGCCGCGCCGGCGGGGAGCGCGGTGACCCCGCGATGATGCGACCCTCGAACAGGTAGACATCAGGCACATCCGGGGCCACATCATCTCGCATAGACGAGCTGTTCGAGCTGTTCTCCGACGCGTGGGTAGGGTCGACGTGGCCGTGCTGGAACCAAGCCCGACTCCGGCGACATGGTCACCGTGGCGCTGACGTCGAACGTCTGCCACGTCGCGGTCACCTGCGCCTGGCCGGTGAGCAGCGCGTGGAACATGACTCGAGGCGTCGGTCCGGCCGAGCGTGGCGATCATCTCGACCGTCCAGGTCCGCGTTCGTCACGGCAGTCCGCATCGATCGACGAGCTGAAAGCCACGCGCCTGTCCGACCACCATCGTGGCCGAACTCGGCGATGACCATCGCCGTCCGCGCGCCAACCGAGTGGACGAATGCCTGAGGACGAGCCGTTGCCTGCGGCGTCTGGCGTCGACGACGATCGAGGTCTGCTCGAAGGCGTAGCGGAACGACGCACGACACCTCGCCCTTGGTCACGGTGGCCGGCTCGCCGTTGCACGAGTTCGAACGACACCCGAAGGATCGTCCGAAACCGTCGCCGTCACCACGACCTCTGCGTCCCCGGTCGTGTTGCCATCGGCCGGCGCGGCAGGGTGACGATCGGGTTTGCGGCTGATCGATGTGCATGGTCTGCATCGCAGTTGCGGTGTTCCGTATCGTTGTCTGCTGTCCGTCAGCGCCTGGCCGGCGGGATTCCCCAGTGACGGAAACAGGCCGGCAACAGCGAGCCAGACCCGCACTGCATCTCCGCAGACGAACTGGAACCCTCACGTCTGCGTTGTTCCATCCGTGTGGCGTTGGCGGAGGCGAGACGACGGTTGTCACGGTCGGGCTCGGGATCGATCACAAGCGGCCATCATCACCGGGCTGGCTCCAAGCTGCCAGGTAGGCCGCGATCAGAGTGGTGTTGGCGGCAATTGCAGCAGCCCGGTGTACGTGCTCGACATGGCGTTCGGTTCAGTCCAATCCAGCGTGGACCCGAATCGTCGTGCCCGCTGCCGCTGTTGAGCGTCATCCGCCTGTGTCTGCCCGAAGGCACCGCCGGCCGGAACGGCGATGGCTGCTCAGCGTCCCAGCCCGGCGCCATCGTCGGAGATCGCGGCAGGACTGGCGCTGAGGCCCACGGTTTCCTGTCGTATCCACCGCAACCGCCGTCGCACATGTACGAACCCACGGCGGGTTCGACCTCCGGCTCCGTAGGTGCGGTCGTGCTCAGCCGATCAGAGATGCCCCCTCGGTAGAATCGACGGTGGTGATGACTCCGCCAACGACGATCACGTCCGCCTGGAGTCGGATGTTGACGGGCCGCTGAACGCAGCCGCCGCAAAGGCTCGATGAGAACAATGGACGCCGTGGCCTGTGTCGTCACGACCGATGGCTGGTCGCCAACTCGCACGCAGCCGTTGCGCGGCGAAGAACCGGAACTCGGCCCCGGCGTCCCGGCAAAGTGACGAACCACCCCGCACGTCAGCCCCGCCGTCGGAGGCGTTGTACTGAGCCTCCGAACTGCGACTGCTACCGCAGGGCTGACTGTCCCGGCGTCTACATCGCATAGAGACCCACCCAATCGTACGAGTGGCCCGTACCCCGCCCCACGGCGACCGTGGCCGCCGCAGCGGGCTCGAGCATCAGCGTCTGCGGGGGCACGACCCGCTCCACGGCGAGATGAGCGTGGGTTCGGTTACGACGAGCGCGGCGCCGGAGCGATACGGCCGTAGCCGTGGTCGCGAAGAAGCGGACTTCGTAGCCGCCAGGCGCAATCTGCACCAGGAACACAACGGTAGCCGACGAAAGCCCTGATCGCGGGCGGCACGCTGGACCCACTGAAGTACTGCCAGGCCATATTCTGCCGCGTCGACTGGCCCCGGCAGCGTAGAGTCCGACCCAGTCGGCGGCATTGGCCGGCCCGCCAGCAATGGCCACCGAGAGCAGCGTGCCGCCGGCGGCCGTGGCGACTCCGGAGGCGTGACTCCGTTCAGCGCAATGCTCGCGGCTGGCGCGGCACAGTGACCACGCCGCTGGTCGCTAACTGCTCGCAGCCGTTCCGGGCGAAGAAGCGGAACTCGTAGTCGCCGGTTGACGCGGTTCCCAGAAACGCGACGACTCCCGCCGCCAGGCCCGAGGGTGGCGGAGTCGTCGTTCCTGAGCAGCACCGCGAGTCAACGTCGCTGGTGTCCGGCTGCTCCGACCTGATACAAGCCCACCGAGTCAAACGCGTTCGCAGGTCCACTGGAGACGCTGACGCTGATCATCGTTCCTGCACCTGCGAGCACCGAGCCAGGCGCAGGAACCCCATCTACCGTCAACGCCGCGGCCGACGCTGACAACTACAATCGCCGTGCTCTTCGCCACGCGCGTGCAGCCGCCCCCGGCGAACAGGCGCAGTTCGCATGTCCCTGGAACGGTGGGGGCCCCGAAGCGCAACGTGGCGGCGCGCGCACTGGATACTGGCGGCGACGTCGACCCGTTCAAGGACTGCTACGAAAGACACACACCGCCTGCAGCACCCTGCGCGAATAGACCGATCCAGTCCATAGGACTGCCAGCTCTGGCGGCCAAGACCACGCCGACGAGGGTGCCGACCTGTCACCTGCACAGCGGATGGGCACGATCCGCATTCACCGCGACCGTGCAGGCGGACGCCAGGACGTCGATCTGCGACTGTCGCTCGCGCATAGTACGAGCCGTCGTAGAGAAGCCGAACCTCGCAGTTCTGGCCGCCCGCAGGACGACCAGCACCCCCGCGGATCCAGGCCATGTTCGCGCCGTCGTGGATCCGTTCAGGTAGCGCCAGTCGAGAAACTGCTGGTCCGTGGCCCCAGTTCGGTACAGTCCAAGCCAGTCCGAAGTGTTGCTGGTTCCGTCTGTCACGGCCACCGACGCCTGGTACTCCTGGACTCGCGGTCTGGGAAGCCGTGGCACGCACCGTCCACCGCGACCTGGGGATTCTGGCCCGCCATCGCCCGCGCTGGAACGGCGCAACGATCAAGAGGAACAGCAGGCACGCGCGGCTGCGGAGACTGGCTGTCCACCCATGTCAGCCCCCTGGCCTCGACTGCGGCTCGTGGCAACCGCCTAAATCGCTAGTCGCAGTTCAATAGGGCGAGGCGCCACGTTGAAGGGAGCATACCCCTACCCCCTCGCGCCACCCCCCTCGCCACCTCGCGTCCAAACGGGCCCGCTCAAGGGCCCGGCGGCTGAAGACCTGGAGTTCGTGGACCGCCCACTGCCATCGGTCGGAGCGCCCTGTCTGCCTGAGCCGGAGGCGGCGGGTCCGGTTCGATGGCAGGTCGAGCACGGCTGGGGCGCCGGCGGCGCCCGACCCCAGCCCGCGCACCAGCGCCGGCAGGAACGAGCCCGAAAACAGCGTCAGGCGGGAGCCGTCGGATATCGTCTCGGACTCGATCACGAGGCCCCGCGGATAGTCCCCTACACCGCCGCGGCTCGTCAGGATGACGACCCGCCCGACGTCAATCTCCCGGCCGAAATCGACCCGAATCCACTCCGCGCCGCCCTGGGGGGCCGCCGACAGCCACTTCGTGTCAAGATTCCCATCGAAGGCGAATCGAAGTCGGTCCGGCATGGCCGACGACGTAACAGGTCTTGGCGAGGTCTACCGGACTCAGGACGATTCATCGACGGGCAGCCTCGCCGGCGCCGGCGGGAACCTCCACGCAATGGCGTCGTCGAACCGCGTCCCGGATTCCGGGCCGCCCGCCGTCCGGTCGATTGCATCGACGAGCCGGTCCGGATCGGGCAAGCCGAGCTTCGGCCGGCCGGAGAAGCGCGGGGTGCACCACCACGTACCGGACACCGATCTCCCGCAGAGCGGTCAGCAGGTCCGGCAGCGCGTCAGGCTCGCCAATGGGCGAGCCCGGGCCCCCGAGAAAGTCCTGCAGCGCGTACCCGTACCCGCTGTAGCCGTTGATGATCGGGTGACGGTGGAACAGCGTGTTGGACCGGTAAACCAGCGTAAACGGTGAAAGCTCCGGCCCGGCGATTGGAATCTCGAGCACCGCTCCAGGCGGGCCGTGGCGGAGCCACGTGTTCAACGTCGCACGTGTCCGCTGATCGGGGTTGAACGGCGCCATCTGCATCGGTCCGCCGTAGCCCTCGATCACGATCGCGCGCCCCGACCGCGACCGACGCCACCGTCGCGGCGCGAGGCCTAAGCCGTCCGAACACCCATGCGGCACCTGCCGAGCCGAGCACGCCGAGCGCGAGCGCCACCACGACGACGAAACGCGCCGGCACCCTGAGCCCGTCGAAGCCGGGCAGCAGGAACACCAGCAGCGCGTACGGGCCGGGCACCGCTGGCCGCCGCCAAGCCAGACGGCCATCGCGAGCACGATGGCGTAGATACCCACATTCCCCGCCCAGCCGGCTGGGCGGGCGAGCGTCGGGATACCACGCGGGCCGGCGGAGGGTCACGCCGACGGCGCGAGAGCGACGATCGTCAGGCCGGGGAAAAGCATGCGCTCGGCGTCGCCGACCCGCAGCGTCCCCATCCACAGCCACAGGTCGTCCGGAATGCGCAGGTAGTCCGACCATCTCGCGCTGTACGTCACCATCTCGCCGACGGCCCGCCGGCGACCAGCGCCTGCCGCACCCGCACGTAGGCGATCGCGGCAGGGGCGATCGCGGCGGCGACCGCGAGCGCGGCCACGACCAAGGTCAGCACGCCCCGCAGCCCGGCCTGCCCGCGACGCACCGGACCCGGTCGCCCAGGTCCGCGCCAACTGGCCGATCGCGACGATCGCGACCGGAACCGCGAAGAAGTACAGGAAGTAGCCGTTCGACAGGGCCAGCAGCGCGAAGGCCGCCGCGAACACCGCGAGCGCCCGGCGCGAACCGGCGGCGAAGTACCGGTGCAGCCCCCACAGGCTGACCGGCATCCAGCCCGACATCAGCACCTGCAGGTGCGGCACGTGCATCACGCGGTGCGGCGCGAAGGCGAAGGCCAGTGCGGCCAGGAACGCCGCGTCCTTTCTGCCCCAGAGTGATCGGGTCAGCAGGTACATGCCAACGCCCGCCAGCACGTACGGAGCCCGAGCGTCGCCAGGTTGTAGGCGAGCACGGCGTTGCCCGTCAGCCAGACCACCGGCGCGGTGAACACCGTGATGCCGAGCAGGTGTTCGGACAGCGCCAGCGTGTCCTTCAGGGGGAAGAAGAATGGCGGCATTCCAGACGCCGCTGAACCCGAACGGCAGGCGGCTCGCGCCCCAGCCCAGGATGAACGTGTTGAGCAGCGGGTCGCCGAGGTCCGACGGCAGGGCCCTCGCGGCCTCCCAGGCCAGCGGATGGGTGGCGAGCAGGGTGATGGCGCCGATGGCCGCGGCGACGCGGAGGGCCTCGCCTCGGGGCCGCCGGCCATCCGCCTCGCCCCGCTCACAGCGGACGGCCTGTCTCGGCCGGCGCAGGTCCGGCGCTGGCGTGCCCGGCGGTCGAACGGGATGGGCCTGCGGCGCGCTCGCTGGACGCCGGCCATCGTAGCACGCGACGGCGCGCCGGTTCGCGCGGCCCTGGCTCGGTGCGATAATTCAAGCATGCACGCTGCACGCAGGGACCGGCGACATGCGAGCGCCGCCTGGCGGGCCGCGTGTCCCGCCCCGCGGCAGAGGTAACCGCATGACATCCGAACCGGGAGAGACGACCGTCATCCGCACCATCGGACGCTACCGCGCCTTCGGCGAACTCGGCCGGGGCGCGATGGGCGTCGTCTATCGAGGATTCGACCCGATCATCGGCCGCACCGTGGCCCTGAAGACCCTCAGCATCGACACCGCGGACCCCCAGGCCCGGGAGTTCCGCGATCGCCTCTATCGCGAGGCCGCGGCGGCCGGAGCCCTTTCACACCCGAACATCGTCACGATATTCGACATCATCGAGGACGGCGGCGTGACGGCTGTCGCCATGGAATTCATCGAGGGCCGATCGCTCGCCGCCATCATCGCCGAGCGCGCGCCGCTGCCCAATCGACCTGGCGGTGGAGATCCTCGGCCAGATGTGCTCGGCCCTCGATTACGCGGGAAGCCACGGGCATCGTCCACCGCGACATCAAGCCGGCCAACATTCTGGTGACCTCGGCAGGGCGGGCCAAGGTGACCGACTTCGGTGTGGCCCGACTGGCCCTCTCGACGATGACCCAGGCCGGCACCGTCCTGGGCTCTCCAAGCTACATGTCGCCGGAGCAGGTCAAGGGGCTTTCGCTCGACGGCCGTTCGGACCTGTTCTCCGCCGCCGTCGTGTTCTTCGAGATGATCACCCGTCAGCGGCCGTTCTCGGGCAACGACATCGCCACGACGATGTATCGGATTGCCCACGAGGCGCCGACGCCGCCAAGCCAGTTCAACCCGCGGATCGGGCCGGGGATCGCGGGCGTCCTCGAACGCGCGTTTGTCAAGAACCCCGCCGACCGGTTTCAAACCGGCGCCGACCTGGTCGCCGCGCTTCGGGCGGCCGCCTCGCTTGGCCCGACGCGCGGGGCCTCGCCGGCCCTTGCCGCCCTAGCGGGCGCGCCCCCCCCGGTTCCCCCTATCGTCGCGCCGGCAGCCGGCGCGCCGGGCACGGCTTGGGCGGCCCGGGACAGCATGCCGGCGGAGGTAGCACCGATTCCCGTCGCTGGTCCGGTCGCGGCAGCGCTACGGGGCTCAGGCGGGCATGCGCTGCGCGCCGATCCCGGGCTCCGGGTTGTCACCCGCAGTCGGGCCCTCCAGCCCGGTGGACTCGGGTGTGGAGCTCCCGGCGATCCCGCTCCCCCCGGAGCCAGGCGGGTCGGCCGGCCGTCAGCCCGTCGTGGCAGCGCCTCCGGCAGCAACGCCGGGCCGCAGTCGCGGGCTCGTGCTGGCTGGCATTACGGTAGTGATCGTGGCCGTATTGGGCGTAGCGGGAGCGATGTTCCTGCGCGGGGGATTCGGGCCCGGCGGTCGAGGACCCATCGACCACGCGCCGCTCTCTCCTGCGCTGCGGCAGCCCGAAGCGCCGGCGGTGGTGATGGCTCCCCCTGCCGCGCCTGTCGGCGCCGCCCGACGCCCTGACGCCGCCAGCGCCCGACGCGCCGGCCAGCGGCGCGGAAGCCGGCAACCGCGGGCCGTCCGCCGCGCCTCCCCGCGTCCCTGCCGTCTCTCAAAAGAAGCCCGGGAGCGCGTCCTCTGCCGTCGCAGCCCGCAGCCCCCACCCCTTCGGCGGGCGCGGCTTCGCTGCCTGCCGCCCCGATTCAGCCCGGCACGAAGGAGACGTCGGCGCTCGTCTACCAGCTGACCGAGGTGGACGTGAAACCCGAAGTCCTGACGCAGGTGGCGCCGCTGTATCCTGCCGACGCCGCGAAGCAGAACGTGCAGGACGTGGTCGTGCTCCAGGTCCTCGTGGACTCCGGCAGGCGGGCCGCAGACGATCAGGGTCCTCCGCGGATCGCGGAAGTCCCCGTCGCTCGACGGCGCGGCCGCTGCGGCCGTGCGGCAGTGGACGTTCAAGCCGGCCATGAAGAACGGCCAGCCCGTTGCCGTGCTGGTTCAACATCGGCGTGCCGTTCCCGCCGGCGAAGTAGGATCCGACAAAAAAAAGGGCGACAGCCGGAGGCCGCCGCCCGGATGCGTCGCGCGCGGGCGCCTACTCGTCGACGTCGCCCGGCAGGGTGATCGCGCCCTCCGGTTCGATCATGTACTCCATCTCGCGCTCGAGCTCGAGCTCCTCTTCGCTCGGCGGCGGCGGCGGCGGCGGCTCGTCGGCCGGGATGCGCGCCGTCTTGTAGTACTCGAAGCCCGTCCCGGCGGGGATCAGCCGGCCCATCGTGACGTTCTCCTTCAGGCCGCGCAGGTAGTCGATCTTGCCCGAGATCGACGCCTCGGTCAGCACGCGCGTCGTCTCCTGGAACGACGCGGCCGAGATGAACGACTCGGTCGAGAGCGACGCCTTGGTGATGCCGAGGAGCACCGGGCGCCCCTTGGCCGGCAGCTTGCCTTCCATGATCACGCGCTCGTTCTCGTCGCGGAACCGGAACTTGTCGACGATGTCCTCGACGAGGAACTCGGTGTCGCCGACCTCCTCGATCTTCACCCACCGCATCATCTGGCGGACGATCGTCTCGATGTGCTTGTCGTTGATCGTGACGCCCTGCAGGCGGTAGACCTCCTGGATCTCGTTGACGAGGTAGCGCTGCAGCTCCTTCTCGCCGAGGACCGCCAGGATGTCGTGCGGGTTGCGCGGCCCGTCCATCAGCGGCTCGCCCGCGCGGATGGGCTCGCCCTCCTGGACGCTGACGTGGACGCCGCGCGGGATCTCGTACTCGCGCGTCTCGCCCTGCGACTCGGGGACGATGAGCACCTTGCGGCGGCCCTTGACGATGCCGCCGAACTTCACGACGCCGTCGATCTCGCTCATGATCGCGGGGTCGCGCGGCTTGCGCGCCTCGAACAGCTCGACGACGCGCGGCAGGCCGCCCGTGATGTCCTTCGTCTTCGTGGTCTCGCGCGGGATCTTCGCGAGGACGTCGCCGGCCATGACCTCCTGGCCGTCGTCGACCATGAGGTGGGCGCGCGACGGCATGTGGAAGCGCCGCGTGGTGCCGTCCTTGCGCTTGATCTCCATCGCCGGCTGCTTCTTCTCGTCCGGCGAGTCGATGATGATCTTGCGCGAGAGGCCGGTCACGTCGTCGACCTCCTCGTGGACCGTCGACGCCCTCGAGGATGTCCTTGAAGCGGACCAGGCCCGCGCCGTCCGCTGAGGATCGACACGGTGTACGGATCCCACTCGGCCAGGACCGTGTCCGACTCGACGTGCTGGCCGTCGCGGACCATCAGCCGCGCGCCGTAGACGAGCTGGTGGCGCTCGCGGTCGCGGCCCTTGTCGTCCTGGACGACGATCGAGCCGTTGCGGTTCATGACGACGAAGGTGTCGCCGCGGCCCTCGACGATCTGCAGGCCGTGGAAGCGGACCGTGCCGGCGTGGCTCGACTCGAGGGTCGACTGGTCGGCGATCCGGGACGCCGTGCCGCCGATGTGGAACGTCCGCATCGTCAGCTGGGTGCCGGGCTCGCCGATCGACTGGGCGGCGATGACGCCGACGGCCTGGCCCATCTCGACGAGGCGGCCGGTGGCGAGGTCGCGGCCGTAGCACCGCGCGCACACGCCGCGCCGGCTCTCGCAGGTCAGCACCGAGCGGATCTTCACGCGCTCGATGCCGGCGTCCTGGATCGCGGCGCCGATCTCCTCGGTGATCTCCTGGTTCGCCTCGGCCAGGGTCTCGTCGGTGAACGGGTCCGCGACGCGCTCGAGCGCGACGCGGCCGATGATGCGGTCGCGGAGGGGCTCGATGGTCTCGCCGCCCTCGATGATGGCCTGCGCCTCGATGCCGTCGAGGGTGCCGCAGTCGCGCTCGTGGATGATCACGTCCTGCGCCACGTCGACGAGGCGGCGCGTCAGGTAGCCCGAGTCCGCGGTCTTCAGCGCCGTGTCGGCCAGGCCCTTGCGGGCGCCGTGCGTGGAGATGAAGTACTGCAGCACCGTGAGGCCTTCGCGGAAGTTCGACGTGATCGGCGTCTCGATGATCTCGCCCGACGGCTTCGCCATGAGGCCGCGCATGCCGGCCAGCTGGCGGATCTGCTGCTTGCTGCCGCGGGCGCCCGAGTCGGCCATGATGTAGACCGCGTTGAAGGCGCCTTCCTCCTTGTCGAGCGACTGCATCCCGCCGAACATGCGGTCCGCGATGCGCTCGGTGACGTCCGACCAGATGGCGATGACCTTGTTGTAGCGCTCGCCGTTGGTGATCGCGCCCTCGAGGTACTGCTGCTCGACCCGGATGACCTCCTGGCGCGCCTCGTCGACCAGCTTCTCCTTCTCGCGCGGCACGATCAGGTCGTCGATGCCGATGGAGAGGCCGGACTTGGTGGCCGACAGGAACCCGAGGTCCTTCAGGCCGTCGAGCATCTCGACGGTCTTCTGGAGGCCGAACCGCAGGTAGCAGTACTGCACGACCTGCTGCAGGCCCTTCTTCTTGAGCAGCCCGTTGACGAACGGCATGCCCTCGGGCGTCGCGTCGTTCAGGATGACGCGGCCGACGGTGGTGTTGATCACCTTGCTCGCGACCGTCTGCAGCTCGGTGTGCAGCACGTCCTGGTTGTCGCGCGACGCGGTGAGGTCCAGCAGCTCGCCGCTGTACCGCATGCGGATCGGCGTCAGCATCTCGACCTCGCCGGCCTGCAGCGCCAGCAGCACGTCGTCGATGCCCGCGAAGGCGCGGCCCTCGCCCTTGGCGTCCTTCTTGGCCTTCGTCAGGTAGTAGATCCCCAGCACGATGTCCTGCGACGGGATCGCGATCGGCGCGCCGCTCGCCGGCGACAGCACGTTGTTCGACGACATCATCAGCACCGAGGCCTCGATCTGCGCCTCGGGCGACAGCGGGATGTGCACCGCCATCTGGTCGCCGTCGAAGTCGGCGTTGAACGCCGTGCACACGAGCGGGTGGATGCGGATGGCCTTGCCTTCGACCAGCACCGGCTCGAACGCCTGGATGCCCAGGCGGTGCAGCGTCGGCGCGCGGTTGAGCAGCACCGGGTGCTCGCGGATCACCTCTTCGAGGATGTCCCACACCTCGGGCCGCGACTGCTCGACCATCTCCTTGGCCTGCTTGATGGTCTGCACCATCTGCCGCGCTTCGAGCTTGTTGTAGATGAACGGCTTGAACAGCTCCAGGGCCATCTTCTTCGGCAGGCCGCACTGGTTCAGCTTCAGCTCGGGCCCGACGACGATGACCGAGCGGCCGGAGTAGTCGACGCGCTTGCCGAGCAGGTTCTGGCGGAACCGGCCCTGCTTGCCCTTCAGCGTGTCCGACAGCGACTTGAGCGGCCGGTTGTTCGCGCCGCGCAGCACGCGGCCGCGGCGGCCGTTGTCGAAGAGGGCGTCGACCGCCTCCTGCAGGATGCGCTTCTCGTTCCGGATGATCACGTCCGGCGCCTTCAGCTCGATGAGCTTCTTCAGGCGGTTGTTCCGGTTGATGACGCGCCGGTAGAGATCGTTGAGGTCCGAGGTCGCGAAGCGGCCGCCGTCCAGCGGCACCAGCGGCCGCAGCTCGGGCGGAATCACCGGGATGACGTCCAGGATCATCCACTCGGGCCGGTTGGTCGACTTGCGGAAGGCGTCGATGACCTTCAGCCGCTTGGCGTACTTCAGCTTCTTCTGCGCGGAGGGCTCGCCCTTCATCCTGTCGCGCAGCTCCTGCGAGAGCTTCTCGACGTCGATCCGCTTCAGCAGTTCCTTGATGGCCTCGGCGCCCATCTGCGCGCGGAACCGGAACCCGTAGTCCTCCCGCGCCTTCCGGAACTGCTCCTCGGTGAGCAGCTGGTTCGGCTTGAGGTCGGTGTCGCCGGCGTCCACCACGACGTAGGCCTCGAAGTACAGCACGCGCTCGAGGTCGCGCAGCGCGATGTCGAGCAGGTGGCCGATGCGGCTCGGCAGGCCCTTGAAGAACCAGACGTGGCTCACCGGCGTGGCCAGCGTGATGTGGCCGAGCCGTTCGCGGCGCACCTTCGCCTGGGTCACCTCGACGCCGCACTTGTCGCAGATGACGCCGCGGTGCTTCATGCGCTTGTACTTGCCGCAGAGGCACTCCCAGTCGGTGATCGGCCCGAAGATCTTCGCGCAGAACAGGCCGTCACGCTCGGGCTTGAAGGTCCGGTAGTTGATGGTCTCCGGCTTGGTCACCTCGCCGTGGGACCACGACAGGATCTTGTCCGGCGACGCCAGGCTGATCCGGATGGCGTCGAAATCGGGCATCAACGAACCCTTCGCGTCGAAGCTTGGTCTCATGGGCGTCTAGGCTTCCTGCAACACCGGCTCTTCCGGAGGCGTGGTCTCCTCCGGCGGCTGCGGCTTCTTCTTGGTCTTCAGCAGCTCCACGTCCAGGCAGAGCGACTGGAGCTCGCGGATGAGCACGTTGAACGATTCGGGCAGGCCCGCCGTGAACGACGCGTCGCCCTTGACGATCGACTCGTAGACCTTCGCGCGGCCGGTCACGTCGTCCGACTTCGCGGTGAGCAGCTCCTGGAGGATGTGCGCGGCGCCGTACGCCTCGAGCGCCCAGACCTCCATCTCCCCGAAGCGCTGGCCGCCGAACTGCGCCTTGCCGCCCAGCGGCTGCTGGGTGATGAGCGAGTACGGCCCGATCGACCGGGCGTGGATCTTGTCGTCGACCAGGTGCGACAGCTTGAGCATGTAGATGTAGCCCACCGTCACGTCCTGCTCGAACGACTCGCCCGTCATGCCGTCGAAGAGCCGCGTCTTGCCCGAGGAGGCCAGCCCGGCCCGCTCCAGCCAGTTCTTGATCTCCGACTCGGTCGCGCCGTCGAAGACCGGCGTCGCGAAGTAGAGCCCGAGGGCGCGCGCCGCCCAGCCCAGGTGCGTCTCCAGGATCTGGCCGACGTTCATGCGGGACGGGACGCCCAGGGGGTTCAGCACGATCTCCACCGGCGTGCCGTCGGGCATGTACGGCATGTCCTCCTCGGGGAGGATGCGCGCGATGACGCCCTTGTTGCCGTGCCGCCCGGCCATCTTGTCGCCGACCGACAGCTTGCGCTTCATCGCGACGTAGACCTTCACGAGCTTGATGACCCCGGGGGGCAGCTCGTCGCCGCGGCGCACCTTCTCCTTCTTCTCCTCGAAGAGCTGGCCCACGACCTCGACCTGCCGCTTGGTGCGCTCGTCGAGGTCCCGCAGGTCGCTCTCGATCCGCGGGTCGTCGCCGGCCACGCGGATCGCGCGACACGGCCGTGTAGGGCAGCTCGGCGAGCACCTCGGCCGTCAGCGCGGTGCCCTTCTTCAGGAGCTTCTCGCGGCCGTCGTCGTCGTAGAGGTCCGATCGGAGCGTCTGCCCGAGCAGGATCTGCGAGGCGCGCTTCTTCATCTCGTCGTAGAGGATGCGCACCTCGTCCTGCAGGTTCTTCTCCATCAGCTCGAGCTCTTCGGCCTCGATGGCCTTGGCCCGGTCGTCCTTCTCGATGCCCTTGCGGGAGAAGATCTTGACGCCGACGACGATGCCCTCGACGCCCGGCGGGCAGATGAGGGACGCGTCGCGGACGTCGCCGGCCTTCTCGCCGAAGATCGCGCGGAGCAGCTTCTCTTCCGGCGTCAGCTGGGTCTCGCCCTTCGGCGTGACCTTGCCCACGAGGATGTCGCCCGCCTTGACCGACGCGCCGAGGCGGATGATGCCGCTGTCGTCGAGGTCGCGCAGGAACGTCTCCGACACGTTCGGGATGTCGCGGGTGATCTCCTCGGGCCCGAGCTTCGTGTCGCGCGACTCGATCTCGAACTCCTCGATGTGGATCGACGTGTAGTAGTCGTCCTTCACCATCCGCTCGGAGACGAGGATCGCGTCCTCGAAGTTGTAGCCGCGCCACGGCATGAACGCGACGAGCACGTTGCGGCCGAGGGCCAGCTCGCCGAGCTCCGTGCACGGCCCGTCGGCCAGGACCTGCCCCTTCTCGACCTTCTGCCCGACCCGGATGATGGGCTTCTGGCTGATGCAGGTGTTCTGGTTGGACCGCTTGAACTTCGTGAGCGGGTAGATGTCGGCGCCCATCTCGCGGCTGACCGAGTCGTCCTCGCCCGCCACGCGCACGACGATGCGCTGCGAGTCGACGTAGTCGACCGTGCCCGAGCGTCGCGCCACGGCGCACGCGCCCGAGTCGCGGGCCGTGATGTACTCCATGCCGGTGCCGACAAACGGCGCCCGCGCGCGGAGCAGGGGCACGGCCTGGCGCTGCATGTTCGAGCCCATCAGCGCGCGGTTCGCGTCGTCGTGCTCGAGGAACGGGATGAGCGACGCCGCCACCGACACCAGTTGCTTCGGCGACACGTCGACGTACTGCACGGCGTCGCGCTGCGCCAGGATGAAGTTGCCGGCCTGGCGGGCGTTGACGCGGTCCTCGAGGAGACGGCCGTCCTCGCCCACGGCGACGTTCGCCTGGGCGACGATGTACTGGTCCTCCTCCCAGGCGGACAGGTAGAAGGGGTGCGGCTCGAACTCGATGCCCTTCTTCACGCGGCGCTTCCCGCCCGACTCCTCCACGATGTCCGCCAGCAGCACGACGTCGCCGATCTTGTGCTTGCTCGTGCCGGCATTCGTGACGATCGCGTAGTCGACGATCTTGCCGTCCTTCACCCGGCGGTACGGCGACTCGATGAAGCCGAACTCGTTGATCCGGGCGTAGGAGGCCAGCGACGAGATGAGGCCGATGTTCGGGCCTTCCGGCGTCTCGATCGGGCAGATGCGCCCGTAGTGCGTCGGGTGGACGTCGCGGACCTCGAAGCCCGCCCGCTCGCGCGAGAGGCCGCCCGGCCCGAGGGCCGACAGCCGCCGCTTGTGCGTGACCTCCGAGAGCGGGTTGGTCTGGTCCATGAACTGCGAGAGCTGCGACGAGCCGAAGAACTCCCGGATCGCCGCCATCACCGGCTTGGCGTTGATCAGGTCGTGCGGCATGGCGGTCGCCATTTCCTGGTAGACCGACATCTTCTCCTTGATCGCGCGCTCCATCCGGACCAGGCCGATGCGGAACTGGTTCTCGAGCAACTCGCCGACCGAGCGCACGCGCCGGTTGCCGAGGTGGTCGATGTCGTCGACGTACGCCGGGTTCTTCCGCAGCTTCAGCAGGTAGCGGATCACCTCGTAGAAGTCCTGCGGGTGCAGGATCTTCTCCTCGAGGGGCGTCGTCAGGCCGAGCTTCGTGTTGAGCTTGAGCCGGCCGACCCGCGAGAAGTCGTACTTCTGCGGGTTGAAGAACATGTTCTCGAAGAGGGACCGCGAGCTGTCCAGCGTGGGCGGGTCGCCCGGGCGCAGCCGGCGGTAGATCTCGATGAGCGCCTCTTCGTGGGTGTGGACCGGGTCCTTCCTGAGCGTCGTCGAGATGGTCGGCCCGACCTCGTCGCGCTCGGGGAAGAAGACCTCGATGCGGTCGACGCCCTTCTCCTGCGCGATGGCGATCACGCGGTGCGTGACCTCCTCGTTCGCCTCCAGGATGATCTCGCCCGTCTCGGGATCGACGATGTCCGAGGCCGCGACGGCGCCCTCGCGCTCGGCCTCGTCGACGCGGACCGCCTCGACACCCGCGGCGCGCAGCGCCTTCACCGCGGCCGCGTTGATCTTCCGACCCTTGGCGATGACCGTGTCGGTCCCCGGGATCTGGATGTCCTCGCCGGCGCGGAGGCCGACGATCGAATCGGCCACGCCCCAGTAGATGCCGCCCTGCCGCAGGTAGAGGCGATCGACCGAGAAGAACGTGCGCAGGATCTCGTCGGCGCCGCGCAGGCCGAGGGCCCGCAGGAACACCGAGGCGAGGAACTTGCGCTTGCGGTCGATGCGCACGTAGAGCAGGTTCTTGGCGTCGTACTCGAACTCGACCCAGGACCCGCGGTACGGGATGACCTGGGCGACGTACAGCGCCTTGTCCTCGGAGTGGAAGAACGCGCCCGGCGACCGGTGCAGCTGCGAGACGATGACGCGCTCGGTCCCGTTGATGATGAACGTCCCGTTGTCCGTCATCAGCGGGATGTCGCCGAAGTAGACCTCCTGCTCCTTGATGTCGCGGATGGTCTTGGCGCCCGTCTCGGGGTCCTTGTTCCAGACCACGAGGCGGATGGTCACCTTCAGCGGCACGGCGTACGTCATGCCGCGCTCCTGGCACTCGGCGACGTCGTACTTGTCCTTCAGGAAGACCGTGGTGCCGCAGATGTCGCAGACGTCGCCGCGGGCCTCGTTGGCGCGGCCGCACCGCGGGCACAGCACGTCGTGCTCCCCGTAGGGGTCGGCGACGAGCATGTTGCCGCAGTTCGTGCACGGCTGGCGCATGTGCTGCAGGCCCTGGAGCTTGCCGCACTTGCACTCCCAGTTGCCGATCGAGTACTCGATGAACTCCAGCGACGAGTTCTCGCGGAAGTCGCTGATCGGGAACACGGACTTGAACACCGACTGGAGGCCGATGTCCTCCCGCTCGTTCGGGAGCCGGTCCATCTGCAGGAACCGCTCGTACGACTTCCGCTGGATCTCGATCAGGTTCGGGATGGGAACCGTGGTCTTGATCTTCGAGAAGTCGATGCGCTCGCG
This sequence comes from uncultured Acidobacteriota bacterium, assembly GCA_963806085.1. Taxonomy (GTDB): domain Bacteria; phylum Acidobacteriota; class Vicinamibacteria; order Vicinamibacterales; family JAKQTR01; genus JAKQTR01. Next base: position 1,396,568 of record CAWDWR010000003.1, on the reverse strand, counting down.
ATAGACGTTCTTCGGAAGGCTGTACATGCTGCTCTCGGGACTAGGGCCTGGGGGCCATCAAACACGCGGGCACGGGCGGCCGCCTCGCGTGCCAACCAAGCAACCAACTCGCCGGGCGCGCGCGCCCCGGACGGGGCGCGCACCCGGACACCGCGCGGCGCCTACTTGATCTCGACCTTGGCGCCGACGTCCTCGAACTTCTTCTTGATCGTCTCGGCCTCGGCCTTCGGCACGCCTTCCTTGATGGGCTTCGGCACGCCCTCGACCAGGTCCTTGGCTTCCTTCAGGCCGAGGCTGGTGACCTCGCGGACGACCTTGATGACCTCGATCTTCTTGGCGCCGAAGTCGGTCAGGATGACGTCGAACTCCGTCTTCTCCTCCACGGCCGCCGCCGGGCCGGCCGCGGCCCCGCCGCCCGGCGGCATCGCCATCGGCATCGCCGCCGCGGCCGACACGCCCAGCTCCTGCTCCAGCCGCTTCACGAGCTGCGAAAGCTCCAGCACGCTGATGTTCTTGATGTAGTCAACGAACTGATCCTGCGTCAGTTCGGCCATTGCTGTCTGTCTCCTCTGCCACTCGAAGTGCCGAGGACCGGCGGGGATGTCGGCCCTCAAAGCGTCGGTCCTCGTTACTCCCCTTGTTTCTTCCTTTCGACCGCCGCCAGCACGTTGACGAGATCGCGCGGCGCGGCGTTCAGCACGCTCACCAGCTGCACCATCGGGGCCTGCAGCACGAAGAGCAGCTTGCTGTAGAGCTCGGCCTTGCCCGGCAGGCTCGCCAGGTCCGTCACCTCGGCCGCCTGGATGGCCTTGCCCTGCACGACCGCCGCCTTGATGCTCAGCGCCGGCGCGGTCTTGATGAACGTGGTCAGCACCTTCGCCAGCACCACCGGGTCGCCGCCGGTGTACGCCAGCGCCGTCGCGCCGACGCACTGGTCGCTCAGCGGCTCGAAGGCCGTGCCCTTCAGCGCCCGCCTGACGAGGGTGTTCTTGACGACGCGGTAGCGGCCCTTCGCGGCCCGCACCTGCCGGCGCAGCTCGGTCACCTGCGGGACGTTCAATCCCTTGAAGTCGAGCAGGATCGCGCTCTGCGCCGCGCGCAACTCGGACTCGAGCGTCGCCAGCTCGGTCTGCTTCTCAGCTCTCGTGAGTGCCATAACCCTGTGATCCTGATTCCGCGGCTAGCGTCGCGCCGCCTCCATGCTCGCCGTGTCGAGCTTGATGCCGGGCCCCATCGTCGAGCAGATGGTGACGCTCTTCATGTACTTGCCCTTCGCCGCCGCGGGCTTCGCGCGGATGATGCTGTCGACCAGCGCCCGCGCGTTCTCCACCAGGCGCTCCGTCGCGAACGACACCTTGCCGACCGGCGCGTGCACGATGCCCGTCTTGTCGACGCGGAACTCGACCTTGCCGGCCTTGATCTCGCGCACGGCCCTGCCGACGTCCGGCGTGACCGTCCCGGTCTTGGGGTTGGGCATCAGGCCGCGCGGGCCGAGCACCTTGCCGAGCTTGCCGACGGCCCGCATCATGTCGGGCGTCGCCACCACGGCCTCGAAGTCCATCCAGCCGCCCTGGATCTTCTCGACCAGCTCTTCGCCGCCCACCGTGTCGGCGCCCGCTTCCTGCGCTTCCTTCTGCTTGTCGCCGCCGGCGATGACCAGCACCTTCTTGGTCTTGCCGAGACCGTGCGGCAGCACCACCGTGCCGCGCACCATCTGATCGGCGTGCTTGGGATCGACGCCGAGGCGGAACGACAGCTCCACCGTCTCGTCGAACTTGGCGTACTTGAGTTTCTGGACGAGGGGCACCGCCTCCTCGAGGGTCAGGGGCTTCTCGGGCACCTGCGCCCGGGCGGCGGCGAACTTCTTGCCTACTCTTCGCATGGACTCCTCCGTGGTCCAAACGGGCCCGCGCATCGGGCCCTCCCACCAGGCGCGCCGCCCGCGAGGCGGCGCATCGGGGTGTCGCGCGGCCCGCCACCGCGCGCAATCGGCCGCGGGCGCGGCAACCGCTCCTACTGAATGACGTCCAGCCCCATGGACCGGGCCGTCCCCGCCACCGTCCTGATGGCGGACTCGAGCGAATCGGCGTTCAGGTCGGGCATCTTCGTCTTCGCGATCTCCTCGACCTGCTTGGCGGTCACCGTGCCCACCTTGGTCTTGTTGGGCTCGGCCGACCCCTTCGCGATGTTCGCCGCGCGCTTGAGCAGCACGGCCGCCGGCGGGGTCTTCGTGATGAAGCTGAAGGTGCGGTCCGCGTAGATCGTCACGAGCACCGGGATGATGAGGCCTTCCTGGCTCGCGGTCTTCGCGTTGAACTCCTTGCAGAAGCCCATGATGTTGACCCCGTGGGGGCCGAGCGCCGTGCCCACCGGGGGAGCCGGCGTCGCCTTGCCCGCCGGAATCTGCAGCTTCACGACCGCCTGTACTTTCTTCGCCATATCTCGCTGCTTTCGACTGTCAGTAGTCAGTAGCCTGTAGTCAGTAGCCAGCATGAGGACCAGCGCCCAGTCCCCAGCCCCTAGATCTTCTCCACCTGCAGGAAATCCAGCTCGACCGGCGTCGACCGGCCGAAGATCGTCACCATCACCTTCAGGGTGTTCCGGTCGAGGTTCACCTCGTCGACCACGCCGTTGAAGCTCGTGAACGGCCCCTCGTTGATCCGCACCGGGTCGCCCTTCTCGAAGGAGTACTTCGGCTTCGGCTTCTCGGCCGCCGCCGAGACCTGGAGCAGGATCTGGTCGACCTCTTCCTTGGTCAGCGGCGTGGGCTTGGCGCCGGCCCCGACGAAGCCGGTGACCTTCGGCGTGTTCTTCACGACGTGCCACGCGTTGTCGGTCATCGCCATCTCGACCAGGATGTAGCCCGGGAAGAAGCGCTTCGGCGTGACGACCTTGCGCCCGCCGCGCATCTCGACCATGTCCTCGGTCGGGATGAGCACCTCGCCGATCTCGTCCTGCAGGCCGTAGGCCTGCACGCGCTGGCGCAGCGACTCCGCGACCTTCCGCTCGAAGCCGGAATAGGTCTGGACGATGTACCACTGCTTGGTCATGACGTCGGTCATTTGGCACCAAGGAAGCGGAAGAGCGCCAGCACGCTGCGCTCGAAGATCTGGTCAAGCCCCCAGAGGTACACCCCGAAGAAGATCGACGTCACGATGACCACGACGGTCGTCGCGTAGACTTCCTTCTGCGACGGCCACGTGACCCGCTTCAGCTCGTTGCGGACCTCGCCCAGGAAGGTCCGCATGTTGCCGAACCACCCGGTCACGCCGCCCAGCGCTTTCGTCGGCGCCGCCTTCACGTTGTCGAGCATGCCCTTCTCTCGCGTCTCTCCCGGACCGCCCGGCCCCGAGGGCCGCCGGTCCGACGGCTGAATCTGGCAGGCCAAGAGGGACTCGAACCCCCAACCCCCGGTTTTGGAGACCGGTGCTCTACCAGTTGAGCTATTGGCCTGTGCCCTACTTCGTCTCCCGGTGCGGCGTGTGCGTCCGGCAGAAGGGACAGTACTTCTTCATCTCGAGACGATCCGTCGTCTTCTTCTTGTTCTTCGTGGTGTTGTAGTTCCGGCGCTTGCAGGTGCCGCACGCCAGGGTGATGATGTCTCTCATTGCCGTGTTCCCTGATCAGGCGCTAGGGGCTAGGCGCTCGGGGCTAGTCGGACTAGCGCCCAGCGCCTGAGTCCCTAGTCCCTACGCCAAAATCTCCGTGACCGTGCCCGCGCCGACCGTCCGCCCGCCCTCGCGGATCGCGAACTTCGACCCCTTCTCGATCGCCACCGGCGTGATCAGCTCCGCCGTGATGTCCGTGTTGTCCCCGGGCATGATCATCTCCACGCCCTCGCCCAGATACATCGACCCCGTCACGTCCGTCGTCCGCAGGTAGAACTGCGGCCGATACCCGTTGAAGAACGGCGTGTGCCGCCCGCCCTCTTCCTTCGTCAGCACATACACCTGCGCCTTGAACTTCGTGTGCGGCGTGATCGACCCCGGCTTCGCCAGCACCTGCCCCCGCTCCACGTCGTCTTTCTCCGTCCCCCGCAGCAGCACGCCGATGTTGTCCCCCGCCACCCCTTCGTCCAGCAGCTTCCGGAACATCTCGACGCCCGTCACCACCTTCTTCATCGTCGGCCGGAAGCCCACAATCTCCACTTCCTCCCCGACCTTCACCTTCCCGCGCTCCACCCGCCCCGTCACCACCGTCCCCCGCCCCGAGATCGAGAACACATCCTCGATCGGCATCAGAAACGGCTTGTCCACCTGCCGCTCCGGCATCGGGACATACGAGTCCAGCGCCTCCATCAGCTTCAGGATCCCCGCCTCGCCCTCCGGGTCCCCCTGCAGCGCCTTCAGCGCCGACACCCGCACCACCGGCGTCTCGTCCCCCGGGAACCCATACGACTTCAGCAGGTCCCGCACTTCCAGCTCCACCAGGTCCAGCAGCTCCGGGTCGTCGACCGCGTCCACCTTGTTCAGCGCCACCACCAGGCACGGCACTTCCACCTGCCGCGCCAGCAGCACGTGCTCCCGCGTCTGCGGCATCGGCCCGTCCGTCGCCGCCACCACCACGATCGCCCCGTCCATCTGCGCCGCGCCCGTGATCATGTTCTTGATGTAGTCCGCGTGCCCCGGGCAGTCCACGTGCGCGTAGTGCCGCTTCGCCGTCCCATACTCCACGTGCGACGTCGCAATCGTCAGGATCTTCGTCTCGTCCCGCCGCCCCTGCGACTCCGACGCCTTCGCCACCTCGTCATACGGGATGAACTTCGCCCACCCCTTCGACGCCGACACTTTCGTCAACGCCGCCGTCAGCGTCGTCTTGCCGTGGTCAATGTGCCCAATCGTGCCCACGTTCACGTGCGGCTTGGACCGATCGAATTTCTCCTTCGCCATGGCTGTGTCCCGTCGCTTGGAAGTTGCGGCCTCCCGCGGGAGGCGCCGTTAACGCCGAATCACCCTCTCAACTGCCCGCCTTCGCTCATCGCATCGCCTTTCGCGATGAGCTACGGCGAGGCATTGCGCCGTAGCGCCCTCTTGCTGTCGCCCCGGGCGCGGAGGCGAATGGAGCCGATGACCGGGCTCGAACCGGTGACCTCGTCCTTACCAAGGACGCGCTCTGCCGACTGAGCTACATCGGCCGATACTCTACTCACGTTCGTCTAACGCGGCACCGCCAGCCGAAGCTCGCGATGCGGTCCGCCTCCGCCCCAGGGGGCTACGGCGGACATCCTTCGCCTGCATCGCGAGCGAAGGATGGAGCGGGAGACGGGGATCGAACCCGCGACCAACAGCTTGGAAGGCTGTGACTCTACCACTGAGTTACTCCCGCCTTCGTAACGCTCCGGCTACCCTTGCTCTCCTCGCGTTACTTCGGCGAGGCAGGCCCGCCTTCGTAACGCTCCGGCTACCCTTGCTCTCCTCGCGTTACTTCGGCGAGGCAAGCCCGCCTTCGTAACGCTCCGGCTCTCAACACTTGCCTCGCGCCGCGACCTCGCCCGGCTTGTCTGGCCGTAGCTCGCGATGCGGTCCGACTTCGCGACGGTCCGGCTCGCCGCCTTCCTCCCGTCGCTACGTCGCCTGGCCTGCCATGAGCGAGGCCCTTCGACTCGCTAGCGCTCGCTCAGGGCACCATTCGCCTCTGGCCTTCGGCCGAGTCGAATGGTGGGGAGGGGAGGATTCGAACCTCCGAAGGCGCTGGGCCGACAGATTTACAGTCTGTTGCATTTGACCGCTCTGCAACCTCCCCGATCTCGCCCTTACACGCGTCTGCTGCCGGTTCCGGTGGAGCTGGCGGAGGGATTTGAACCCACGACCCGCTGATTACAAATCAGCCGCTCTACCGGACTGAGCTACGCCAGCCAGACGAATCTGCAAGTTTAGCACGTTACGTGCCAACACTCAACCGCCCCGGCGGCCTGGCCGGGGCGCCCGGTCTGGACGCAGGGGCCTCCCTCGCGGACCGTCCCCGAAGGGGCACAATCTCCCATTATAGCGTCGATCCTGCTTTGAATGGGAAGAGGGGGGCCTGACGCGGCACTGCCCAACCCGGGCGGTCCCCCGGGTTACAGGTTGCCGGCCCGCCGCTGGCGGACGGCTTCGAAGAGCACGACGGCCGCCGCCACCGAGACATTCAGGCTCTCCACGTGCCCCCGCATCGGAATCGAGGCGAGCCGGTCGCAGGACTCCCGGACCAGGCGTCGAAGCCCCGGCCCCTCGGCCCCGAGGACGAGGGCCGTCGGTTGCGTGAAGTCGATCTGGTCGTACGTGTCGTGCGCCTCGGCGTCCAGCCCCACCGTCCAGACTCCCGCGTCCTTGAGTTCACCGATAGCGCGCGCGATGTTGACGACGGTCGCGACCTTGACGTGCGCCACCGCGCCGGCCGACGCCTTGGCGGCCGCGCCGTCGAGGCGCGCGGCGTGCCGTTCCTGCCGCACCACGCCGTGGGCGCCGGCCGCGTCAACCGTCCGCAGGATGGCGCCGACGTTGTGCGGGTCTTCGATGCCATCGAGGACGACGAGCAGCGCAGGCCCCTGCGCGCCGGCGACCAGGTCCTGCACGCTGTAGTCCGGCGCGTTGTCGAGTTCGGCGGCGACGCCCTGGTGCACGCCGCCGCGGGCGGCGCGCTCGAGGTCCTGCGCCGAGACGAGCCGGACCGGCACCCGCCGGGCGTCGGCGATGGCCCGCACCTCCCGCACCCGCTCGCGCAGGGCGCCATCCACCCGCACTTCGCGGACGCGCCCGGTCTTCAGCGCTTCGAGGACGGGGTTGATTCCGTAGATCAGCATGACGTTTCTGAAGTAGCCAGTAGCCAGTAGCCAGTAGCCAGTAGCCAGTAGCCAGTAGCCAGTAGCCAGTAGCAGTTGGACACCGTTCAGCGAGACAGGCCTTCCTACTGACTACTGACTACTGGCTACTTACTACTGATTCGCGCTGAGCCACTCCGCGAACCGCGCGGCTCTCTCCCGGCAGCCCAGCACCGGCGCGAGGCCACACTCCGCTGGCAACTCCGCCCCGCGGTCGATCGCCGGTACCGCGAGATCGAGTTCCGGCCCGCCGGCCTCGCCCGTCAGCGCCACGCGGATCGGGTGAAAGAGGTGCTTGCCCTTCCGTCCCGTCGCCGCCTTCACCCGGCCGGCGGCCGCGCGGAACCCTTCCCGATCGAGCCGGGGCGCGGCAGCCAGGTCGGCTGCCAGCGCGGCAATCACCTCGCGCGCGCCGGCCTCGTTCAGCACCGCGTGCACCTCCGGATGCGCGCACGCCCGCGCCGGGTCGAACTCGAACAGGAACCCGAGCCTGGAAGCCACCTGCTCGATGCGATCGACCGAGCCGCTCGCAAGCGGCACGACGTCCGCCAGGTACGTGCGCGCCTCCACCGTGTCCCGCCGCACGAACCCGGCGGCCTGGAGGTGCGGCAGCGCGAGCGCGACCAGCCTCGACGGATCGGCGGCCCGCAGGTAGTGACGGTTCACCCAGGCGAGCTTCTCGACGTCGAACACGGCCGCGCTGTGCCCGACATCCTCCAGCGCGAAGCGGCGGGCCAGTTCCGCCGCCGGCAGCACTTCGTCGCCGCCGCCCGGCGACCATCCGAGCAGCGCGAGATAGTTCACGAGCGCCTCGGGCAGGTAGCCCCGGCTCCTGAACTCCGACACGGACGTCGCGCCGTGGCGCTTCGACAGCGGCGTGTGGTCCGGGCCGAGCACGAGGGCCAGGTGCGCGAAGACCGGCGGCTCGAACTTCAGCGCCTCGTAGAGCAGTACCTGGCGCGGCGTGTTCGAGATGTGGTCCTCTCCCCGCACGACGTGAGTGACGTGCATCAGCGCGTCGTCGACCACCACCGCGAAGTTGTAGGCGGGGTGACCGTCGGAACGGAGCAGCACGGGGTCGCCGATGACCTCCGTCTCGAACTGGACGGTACCCCGCACGATGTCCTCGAACGCGACCGTGCGGTCCCTGGGGACGCGGAAGCGCACGACGGCGGGCTCGCCGAGCGCCAGCCGCTCTGCCGCCGACTCAGGCGAGAGATCGCGGCACCGGCCCGAGTACTGCGGCGGCCGCCCCGATTCGAGCGCGGCGCGTCTGTCGGCTTCCAGCTGCTCCGCCGGGCAGAAGCAGTAGTACGCGCGCCCCTGCTCGATGAGCTCGTTCGCGTACGAGCGATACAGGTCGAGCCGCTCCGACTGGCGGTACGGCCCGTGCGGTCCGCCGACGTCAGGCCCTTCGTCCCAGTCGAGGCCCAGCCAGCGCAGATCCGAGAGGATGCCCTGCTCGGACTCGCTGGTCGACCGCTCGGCGTCCGTGTCCTCGATGCGCAGGATGAGCGTGCCGCCGCGCCCGCGCGCGAGCAGCCAGTTGAACAGTGCCGTCCGCGCGTTGCCGACGTGCAGCAGACCCGTGGGGCTTGGCGCGAAGCGCAGTCGCATGACCGTAGTCCCTACCCTCGCCCGCTGACGAGCACGACGGCGTGCACCGCCATGGCTTCGCCGCGGCCGATCGCGTCGACGCCTTCGTTGGTCTTGCCCTTGACGCTGACGCGCGCCGCCTCGACGCCGAGCACGGACGCCAGGCTGGCGCGGATGCGATCGACGTGCGGCGCGAGCTTGGGCCGCTCGGCGATCACGACCGCGTCCACGTTCACGATGTCGAAGCCCGCCTCGCGCGCCAGCGTCACGGCGTGGGCCAGCATCGCCATGCTCGACGCGCCCTTCCACCGCGGATCGGTGTCCGGGAAATGGCGGCCGATGTCGCCACGGGCGACGGCGCCGAGGACGGCGTCGGTGATCGCGTGCGCCAGCACGTCGGCATCCGAGTGCCCCGCCAGCCCCTTCTCGGATGGCACCGTCACGCCGCCGAGGATCAGCGGCCGGCCCTCGGCCAGCTGGTGCAAATCGTATCCGGTCCCGACGCGGACGGCCGAGGGCGCGCCGGCGAACGCCGCTGCGGCTTTCAGATCGGTCATGGTCGTGATCTTCAAGTTGGACGGCTCGCCCGCCACGATCCGTACCGGGAAGCCCGCGGCCTCGGCCAGCGCCGCTTCATCGGTGGCCACTTCCTCGCCGCGTCCGGCCTCGATGGCCGCAGCGAGCACATCGGCGCGGAAGGCCTGGGGCGTCTGCGCCAGGAACACGCGCTCGCGCGGCACGGTGCGCTCGACCACGACACGGTCGCCGCGCGCGCCTTCAGCAGCCAGTTTCACCGTGTCGCTGGCGGCCAGCGCCGCCAGCGCGGCCCCCGACTCGACAGCCGCGTCGATGGTGCGCGAGACCAGGGCGGCGCTTGCGAACGGCCGCGCCGCATCGTGGATGACGACCACGTCGGCCCGGCCGCGGACGGCGTCGAACCCGTTGCGCACCGAATCCTGCCGGCGTGCCCCGCCGGCCACCACCGTCAGCCGCGTTCCCGGAAACGCCAGCTCCGCCGCAAGGTCCGCCGCCCCGTCTTCTGCGAGATCGGGCGGAAGCACGACGACCACCTCGTCGATGCGCGCGTGCTCGGCGAGCAGCCTGACGGATCGGCGCAGGATCGATTCCCCGCCGATCGCCAGCAGCTGCTTCGGCACCGCGGCCCCGAGACGCGCGCCACGGCCGCCGGCGGCCACGATGCCGACTATGCGCATGTCAGCTCACCCACCGTCCGGTCTCCCGGCCTTCAGCGTACTCGGCCAGGCGTGCGGCTGTCATGTCGAGCACCTGGCCCATCCTGGCACGCGAAACGGTGCCGGGCGCGAACACCACGGCCAGCACGGCCCTCGTCGCCCTGCTCGTCATCGTGCGCGCCGAGTCCGATGTCGGGTTGCCGAACGGCCCCCGCGCATCGAACAGCGCGAACCGCCCGGCCAGGTGCACGACCTCCTTCCGGATGCCGGCGTACTCGTCTCCCGGCCCGCCCCGCCGCAGGGCGAGCGGAGGAACGAGGGCGCCGGCGTCGTACAGGCCATACGGCAGTTGCACCTCAAGTGAGCACCAGTTGCACACGTCGACGGCCGTGTTGACGCGAGGCAGCGGTTCGCCCCGGCGGACACGCCGGAGCAGCGCCTCCGACGACGGCCGAGTCTTCGTCGGGTCGATCCCGAAGGCCCGGTAGAGCGCGCGGGCGGCCCCAGTGTCGGCCACATCGCCGGCCCTCGCTGCCGCTTCCGCCTCCTCCAGCGGGCCGTCAAGCCCGGCATCGCGGCCGTGCATCCGACCGACGTCACACGTGACGGCACCGAGGCGGACGGCGGCGTCCAGCGCCGGTTCGATCGCTACCTGGAAGGCCATGTACCCCGCTCGCGCTCGATCGCTTCGACGCGGCCGCTGAGGACGGCGTGCACCTCGGCCGCCAGGGCCCTTGCGTCGTCGATGGTCGGCGGCTCGGCGCGGGCGGCCGTCTCGATCGGCGCATGGACCGACAGTGTCACGTCACCCGGAGAAACGGTGAGGCGCCCCTTGGGCATGACGAACCGCGTGCCGACAATCGACACCGGCACCATGGGAAGCCCGGCCTCGATCGCGAGCATGAAGGAGCCGGCCTTGAAGCGCCCGACCCTGCCGTCGGCGCTGCGCGTGCCTTCGGGGAAGATGATGAGCGAGAGGCCGTTGACCACCAGGCCGCGCCACTTCTTCAGGATGCCCGCGCGGTCCGGGTTGCGGCGATCGACCAGCAGGTGGCCCGTCCGGCGGAGATGCCAGCCGATGAACGGAAACGACCCCAGCGACTCCTTGGCGATAATCCGCAGTTGATACGGCAGCCACCAGAAGATGACCGGGATGTCATAGATGCTCTGGTGGTTAGAGACGAAGATGTACGTCTTGCCCGGTTCGAGCACGTCGAGGCCCTCGACGCGCACGCGCACGCCGGTGGTGAGCAGGATCAGCCGCGACCACAGGCGGGCGCAGCCGTGCGCGAACCGCCCGGACCGGTCGAAGAGGCTGGAGGCCACTGACACGGCCCCCAGCACGATCGTGTAGGAGCCAATCGCCGGAATCAGGAAGAAGACCGTGCGCCACCAGTGGAACGACGGCATGCTCACGACGGCTGCGGCGCCGGGCCCGCCGGCTTGTTCCTGTTCTTGGCGTCGTCGCGGTCGGGCCCCGGCGCGGCCGGCGCGCCGCCCGCCTCGATGTGCCGGCCGAAGATCATCTTGCCGGCCGTGGTCTGCAGCACGCTCGTGACGACGATGTCGATCGTCTTGCTGATCATCCTGCGGGCGTTGTCGACCACCACCATCGTGCCGTCGTCGAGATACGCGACGCCCTGGTTGTACTCCTTGCCTTCCTTCAGGATGAAGACCTTCATCACCTCGCCGGGCAGCACCACCGGCTTCATGGCGTTCGCGAGTTCGTTGATGTTGAGCACGCCGACGCCGCGCAGTTGCGCCACCTTGTTGAGGTTGAAGTCGTTCGTGACGATCTTCCCCTGCAGGGCGCGGGCGAACTCGATGAGCTTCAGGTCGACTTCACGCACCTCCGGGAAATCCAGGTCGGAGACCATCACTTCGACCCCCGTCATCTTCTGGATCTTCTGGAGGATGTCGAGGCCGCGCCGGCCGCGGTTGCGCCGCATCGTGTCGCCCGAGTCGGCGACCTGCTGCAGTTCCTTGAGGACGAACTGGGGCACGACGAGCGTGCCGTCGAGGAAGCCCGCTTCGCAGATGTCGGCCACGCGGCCGTCGATGATGACGCTCGTGTCGAGGATCTTGTACCGCCGCTGCGGCGCGGCCGCCCGGAACAGCGTGACGAGCCGGGACGGCTCGAGCCACTCCCCGCGCCGGGCCCCGATGACGAGGCCGATGTACGGGAACACCAGGTCGATGACCCGGTGGAAGAACACCCACCGCGCGTCCGTGGTCACGCCCATCGCGCGGTCGAGCAGGCTGGCGAACAGCATGCCGAGCGCGGCGCCGAGAAGGGCGCCGAGCAGGTGCGGCACGCTTACGTCGCGCAGCCGCCACTCCAGCGTGATGGCGGCGCCGGCCAGCAGGGCCCCGAAGCCCGCGTTGGCCGCGACACCCCAGGGCAGGGGCTGGATCGCGGCCGCCGAATAGGTCACGCCAAGAAGGAACAAGAGCCGGGCGAGTATGAACCAGGCCATGCGGCCTCCGTGTATCAATGCACTATAACGGCGTCGGGCCGGGATTAGGCAAGAAGATGCTCGAGCGCCTCCTGGACGGTCTTCACCCCGACGAGCGTGCAGGCGGTCCCGGCAAAGCCGGGGTCCTTCGGGTCGATGTTCGCGGCGGGCAGCACGCACCGCGAGAACCCCATCTGCTCGGCCTCCCTCACGCGCCGGGCGGCCTGGGCCGTGGCCCGCACCTCGCCGGCGAGGCCGACCTCGCCGAACACGGCGGTGCCGGGGGCAATCGGCCGGTTTCGGACGCTCGATGCCACGGCGGCGATCACCGCCAGGTCGACCGCCGGTTCGTCCACGCTCATCCCGCCGGCCAGGTTGACGTAGACGTCGTCGCCGCCGAGAGCGAGGCCGGCCCGTTTCTCCATGACCGCGAGCAGGAGCGACAGCCGCGTCTGGTCGAGGCCGACCGCGGTCCGCTTGGCGTAGCCGTAGGCGCTGGCGCTCACGAGCGCCTGGACTTCGACGAGGATGGGCCGCGTGCCCTCGATGCAGCACAGCACGGCCGAACCCGGGCTGTTGGCCGGGCGCTCGGCGAGGAACATCGCCGACGGGTTCGCCACGGGGATCAGGCCGGCCGCCGTCATCTCGAACACGCCCAGTTCGCTCACGGCGCCGAACCGGTTCTTGGCCGCCCGGATGATGCGGTGGGCGTGCTGGCGTTCGCCCTCGAAGTACAGCACCGTGTCGACGATGTGCTCCAGGGCTTTCGGGCCGGCGAGGCTGCCCTCCTTGGTCACGTGGCCGACAAGGAACGTCGGCACGTTCTGGGCCTTCGCGGCGAAGAGCAGTTGCGTGGCGGCCTCGCGGACCTGCCCGATGCTGCCGGGCGCCGACTGCATCTTCAGCGAGAACACCGTCTGAATCGAGTCGACGATGACCAGCGCCGGCGTCAGGCGGGCCATCTCCTCCAGCACGCGCTCCAGGCATGTCTCGGCCAGGAGGTAGAGCGGGGCGTCGCCGACGCCGAGGCGCTCGCCGCGCGACTTCACCTGGTGCTCCGATTCCTCGCCGGAACTGTAGAGCACCGGCCCGGTGGCACGGGCGATGTGCGCCGCGGTCTGCAGCAGGAGCGTCGACTTGCCGATGCCGGGCTCGCCGCCGAGCAGCACCAGGGACCCCGGCACGATGCCGCCTCCAAGGACCCGGTCGAACTCGTCGATGCCCGTCGTGATCCGGGCGGCGTTCGACGAGACGATGTCGGCATAGAGCTTCGCGCCGCCGCCGGCAGGCGCGACATACCGGCTCGCCGAGGCGGGAGGCGCTTCTGGCGTGCGCTCCTCGACGAACGAGTTCCAGGCGCCGCAGTCCGGGCAGCGGCCGAGCCACTTCGGCGACTGCGAACCGCACTCCTGGCAGGCGAACACGGTCTTCGGTGGCTTCATGCTGAACTGTACACGCGCTTCACGCGGTTGCCGACGCGGCAGAGCAGCTCGTAGGGAATCGTCCCGACCCAGCGGGCCATCTCGCCGACGGTGATCTCGTCTCCGCCCTGGCGCCCCACGAGGACGACCTCGTCGCCGGGTTCCACGCCCGTCCCGGTCACGTCGAGTGCAATCACGTCCATCGACACCGAGCCGACGATGGGCGCGCGCCTGCCGCGCACCAGCGCGAAGCCGCGTCCTTCGAGGCGCGTGTCGAGCCCGTCCGCGTATCCCGCCGGCACCACCGCCATCGTCGTCGGGCGGTTGGCGACGAACCGCCCGCCGTAGCCGATCGATTCGCCGATCCTGACGCCTTTGACGGCCGTCACCCGGCTGCGCAGGCTCATGACGGGCCTGACGGCGATCCTGCCCTCGAACGCCGGGGCGCGACCCCGTACATCAGCAGGCCGGGCCGCACGAGATCGAACCAGCTGGCAGGGTCGGCGAGCAGCGCTCCGCTGTTGGCGGCGTGTTTCATGCAGCCCTTCACGCCGAGCGCCGCGAGCGTCCGTCCGGCGGACTCGAAGTTCTCGCGCTGGCGCGCGAAGAGCTCGTCACCCGGCGTGTCGGCGGTCGCGAAGTGCGTGTAGACGCCCTGGATCTCGAGGTTCGGCGCGGCGAGCACCGCGGGCATCACGCGGGCGAGGTTGTCGTGCCGCAAGCCGAGGCGGTGCATGCCGGTGTCGATGCCGAGATGGTACCGGAGCCGGACGCCCCGCCGCGCTGCGGCGTCCTGCAGCCGGCGGGCGGACGCGGGCGTGGACACGGTCGGTGTCAGGTCCGCGTCGAAAATCCCGTCGACGTCGCCCAGGCCGACCGCCCCGAACACCAGGATGGGAACCGTGAGCCCGGCGCCGCGCAGTTCGAGGCCCTCCTCGACGTCGGCGCAGGCGAGCATGGAGGCGCCCGCGTCGACCAGGGTGCGGGCCACTTCGACCGCGCCGTGCCCGTAGGCGTTGGCCTTGACGACGCCGGCCAGCGCCGGCGCGGCGGCGCCCCTGGCCTCGGCCATGAAGGCGCGGATCGCGCGGGCGTTGTGCGCGAGGGCGCCGAGGTCGATGTGCGCGACGGTCTGCCGGCTCACGGCCCTGCGCCGCGCTCGAGGTTCTCGAAGCGCGTGTACTCCCGGATGAACGCGAGGCGCACCGTCCCGGTCGGGCCGTTCCGCTGCTTGGCGATGATCAGTTCGGCGACGCCCTGGTTCTCCTCCGTCGCCTCGTACATGTCCTCGCGGAAGATCATGACGACGACGTCGGCGTCCTGCTCGAGGGCGCCAGACTCGCGCAGGTCGGAGAGCTGCGGGCGCTTGTTGGGCCGGTTCTCGGGGGCGCGGCTCAGCTGCGACAGCACGACGACGGGGACGTTCAGCTCCTTGGCGAGCCCCTTCAGACCCCGTGAAATCGACGCGAGCTCGGTGACGCGGTTCTCGAAGCGGCCGCGGCCCTGCATCAGCTGGATGTAGTCGATGATGATAAGGTCGAGGCCGTGCTCGGCCTTGAGGCGCCTCGCCTTGGCCCGCATCTCGAGGACGCCGATCGACGCCGAGTCGTCGATGAAGATGTGCGCGCCGCCGAGCACCTCCATCGCGTGGGTCAGTTTCGGGAAGTCGCGCTCGCCGAGGAATCCCGTGCGCAGCCGGTGGGCGTCGATGCCGGCTTCAGACGTCAGCATGCGGAGAAACAGCTGCTCCTTCGACATCTCGAGGCTGAAGAAGCCCACCGTCATGGAGGTCTTCGTGCCCACGTGCTGCGCGATGTTCAGCACGAGGCTGGTCTTCCCCATCGACGGCCGCGCCGCGACGATCACGAGGTCCGAGGGCTGGAGGCCCGCCAGCATCTCGTCCAGCTCGAGGAACCCGGTCGGCACGCCGGTGACGAGCTGCTTGCGCGCGTGGGCCTGCTCGACCACCGCGAAGCTCTGGTTCGCGAGGTCGCGCATCGACACGAAGCCCTTGTGGATCGAGCCCTCGGCGATCGCGAAGATCTCGCGCTCCGCCTCGTCGATGATGGCCCCTGCGTCCTCCTCGGCCTGGTAGGCGCTGGCCAGCACGCGGTTGGCCGACTGGATCAGGCTGCGCAGCGACGACTTCTCCTTGACGATGCGCGCGTAGTCGGCGACGTTGACGCCGCGCGGGAGGCCGTCGACGAGCGACGCGATGTAGGCGGGGCCGCCCACCGGGTCGAGGTCGCCCGACCGGGCCAGTTCGTCCTTGACGGTGATGAAGTCGATGGCCTGCCGGCGCTCGCCGAGCTCGATCATCTTCGCGAAGATCCGCCGGTGGGCGTCGCGGAAGAAGTCGGTCTCCCTGATGAACTCGACCGCGCGGTGAATGGCCTCGGCGTCGAGGAGGACGGCGCCGAGCACCGCGCGCTCGGCCTCGAGGTTGTGCGGCAGCGGGCGATCGACGGCGGGGTCGGCCATGGGGAAGAGGTCCTCAGTAGCCAGTAGCCAGTAGCCAGTAGCCAGTAGGAGCCGAACGGGCGTGGCGAGCGCCGTTTCCCGTTGTCTTCTACTGAATGCTGACTACTGGCTACTGACTACTCTCACTGCAATCCTACGCCTCCGAGGCCTCCTCGAGCGGCGTGACCTTCACCGGAACGTGGGCGACCACGTCGCGGTGGAGCTTGACCGCCACGCTGAACTCGCCGAGGTGCTTGATCGGCTCGGCCAGCTGGATCTTGCGCTTGTCGATCTCGAAGCCCTTGGCGGCGAGCTCGTCGGCGATGTCGGCCGCGGTGACCGACCCGTAGAGGGTGTCGTGCTCCCCGACGCGGCGCGCCATCACGCACGCCGCCTGGCCGAGGCGGGCCGCCAGCGCCTCGGCGCCGGCCTTCTCGGCGGCCTCGGCGGCGTCGGCGATCTTGCGCTGGCGCTCGACCACCTTCATGTTGCCCGGCGTGGCCGGCAGGGCGAGCTTGCGCGGCAGCAGGAAATTGCGCGCGTAGCCGTCGGCGACCTTCACGACGTCGCCGCGGCGGCCGAGGTTGTCCACGTGATCACGAAGAATGACTTCCATGGTGGTTCACCTAGTCCGTCGAGTAAGGCAGCAGGGCCAGCTGCCGCGCCCGCATGATCGCCGTCTGCAGCTTGCGCTGGTGCATGGCGCACACGCCCGAGATGCGCCGCGGCAGGATCTTCGCGCGCTCCGGCACGAAGGGCAGCAGCATCTTGGCGTCCTTGTAATCGATGTAGTCCACCTTGTCCGCGCAGAACTTGCACACCTTGCGGCGGCGGAACATCCCGCGCCGCGGGCCGCCCTTCTCGCCGCCCCGCCCGTTGCCGCGCGTCTTCGAGCCCGACCCGCTCCGTCCGCGTCTCTCTTCAGCCATCGCTACACCTCCGCCCGATCAGTCTGCTCGTCGTCCCCGCCATCGTCGTCCGACCGGCGCGACCGCCCGCCGACGGGCAGCCCGCGATCGATGCGGCGCTGCGTCTCGGCGTCGCGGCGCGCGCGCGTCCGCTCGGCGAGGCGCAGCTCTTCGTCCACGCGGACGCAGAGGTGCCTGATGACGCTGTCGATGACCTTCAGGCGGCGATCCAGCTCCTTCGTGAGTTCGCCGGTGCCCTTGAACACCTCGAGGACGTACGTGCCCTCGCGATGCTTGCCGATGCGGAACGCCAGCTTGCGGCGTCCCCAATTCTCCGTCTTCACCAGTTCGCCCTGGTACCGGGTGATGATCGACTCGATCTGCGTGTGCAGATCGGTGATCTCCTGCTCGGTCGCGTCGGGCGACAGGATGTAGACGAGCTCGTACTGTCTGGCTTGACTCATGCATGCTCCTTCTGGACATGACGGCCACCGCGCACCCGCGGTGGCAAGGAGTCAGGAGGACAATTCCTCTGCTCTGTTGTGCCGATTCATGGCCGCCTCGATGCCCTCCGCGAGGAACGTCTCCACCGCGTCGGCGGCCCGGGCTATCGCTTGCTCCACCTCGTCCCGCTCGTCGTCATCGAACCGCGCCAGCACGTGATCCGCGAGGTCGCGCCGCGGGTCGCCGCGTCCGACGCCCACCCGCAACCGCGGAAACTCCTCCGTGCCCAGGCACCCGATGATCGACTTGAACCCGTTGTGCCCCCCGGCCGAGCCCCGCGCCCGCAGGCGCAGCCGCCCGAGCGGCAGGTTCACGTCGTCGGCCGCCACCAGGATGGCCGACGGGTCGACCTTGTAGAACCCCGCAACGGCCGCCACGGCCTCGCCGCTGAGGTTCATCATCGTGAGCGGCTTGACCACGAGCACCGCGTCCGGCCCGCGGCCGCACCGGGCGGTCAACGTCTCCCCCCGGCCGCTCTCGAACTCCGCCCGATGGCGGCGCGCCACCTCGTCGGCCACGGCGAACCCGATGTTGTGCCGCGTCCCGTGGTAGCGGCGCCCCGGATTGCCGAGCCCGACGACGATCGTCACTACTTCTCTTCTTCGGCCTTCTCAGCCTTGCCCTTCTTGATGACCTCGGGCTCGGCCGCCGCCGCGGGCGTCGCCGCCGCCGCCGCATCCGCCGGGGCCGGCTCCGCCACCGCGCGCGGCGCGACCACGTGCACCAGCATCACGTCGACGTCGGTCACCGGCTTCCACCTCGGGTCGGTGGCGCACGTCGCGCAGGCGGATCGCCTGGCCCAGCATCAGCTCGGTGACGTCCACCTCGATGTGCTCGGGGATGTCCGCCGGCAGGCACTCGACCTCGATCTCGCGGTGCACGATGTCGAGCAGGCCGCCCTGCTGCTTGATGCCCTTCGCCTCGCCCTTGACGGTGACCGGCACCTTCACGACGAGCATCTTGTCCATCGCGATCCGGTAGAAGTCCACGTGCAGCAGCCGGCGCGACAGCGGGTCGACCTGGTACTCGCGCATCAGGACCTTGACGTCCTCGCCGCCCACCTTGAGGCCGATCAGGGTGTTCACGCCCGACTCGCCGCGCAGGATGTCCATCAGGGCCTTCGGATCCACCGCGATCGGCGTGGCCTGCGGCTTGCCGTCCGCGGCGGCGCCGCCGCCGTAGAGGACCGCGGGGATGCTGCCCTTGGCGCGCAGCCGGCGCGCCTCGTTCTTGCCGAATGTGTCTCGCTTGACCGCTTCGAGTCTGGCTTCCATGCTTCCTGTCCTTGCTTCTCGTCGTCGGGCGCGGGGGCGTCGGCCCTCCGCCCGTCCGAGGTCACGTCTACACGAACAACGACGACACCGACGTTTCCTCGTGGATGCTGCGGATGGCCTGGCCCAGCAGCCGCGCCACCGAGAGCGTCACGAGCTTCTTGCACGTCGCCTTCTCCGGCGACAGCGGAATCGTGTTGGTCACGATGAACTTCTCGATCGCCGACTGCTCGATCCGCTGGATGGCCGGCCCCGAGAACAGCCCGTGCACCGCGCACGCCCACACGCGCTCGGCGCCGTTGTCCATCAGCGCCTGCGCCGCGTTCTGCATCGTGCCCGCCGGTGTCGATGATGTCGTCCTGGATGATGCAGGTGCGGCCCCTGCACTTCGCCGATGACGTTCATCACCTCGGGGTGCCCGTCCTCCGGCGCGCGCCGCTTGTCGATGATGGCGAGTTCCGCGTCCAGCCGCTTGGCGTAGGCGCGCGCACGCTCGGCGCCGCCGGCGTCCGGCGACACGATCGTGATGTTCTTGAACTGCTGCCGCGCGAGGTGGTCGATGATCACCGGCGCCGCGAACAGGTGGTCCACCGGGATGTCGAAGAACCCCTGGATCTGCGCCTTGTGCAGGTCCATCGTCAGCACGCGGTTCGTGCCGGCCGCGCTCAGGATGTTCGCCACGAGCTTGGCCGAGATCGGGACGCGCGGCTTGTCCTTGCGGTCCTGGCGCGCGTAGCCGTAGTACGGGATCACCGCCGTGATGCGCGCCGCCGACGAGCGCCGGAACGCGTCGATCATCACCAGCAGTTCCATGATGTGCTGGTCGACGGGCGGGCTCGTCGGCTGCACGACGAACACGTCGGTGCCGCGGATGTTCTCCTCGATCTGGAACGACACCTCGGTGTCGGGGAACCGGCGGAGCTTCGCCTGCCCGACCGGGATCCCCAGCACGTCGGCGATGCCGCGGGTCAGTTCCGGATGTGCGCTGCCCGAGAAGATCTTCATGTCGGCGCCCGTGATGTCGGCCCTGACGCATACCCTTCACGAAGGCTGGCTGGGGCGGAAGGATTCGAACCTTCGGATGCGGGATTCAAAGTCCCGTGCCTTACCAGCTTGGCGACGCCCCACCACTCGATTCCCGTCCCTGCCCGCGCCCGGCTCTCCGGGCGATTCATCCCGAACTGGTGGCAAGGAGTGCACCGCTAGGCGTGGCGCGGTGAGGATGACGCAAACGAAAAGTGTACACGCTGGCAGGTGCGCCGGTCAACGGTTCGGGTGAGCAGGGCGACGAAACCGGCCTCCGCCACCGCCCGGGCGGCCCGGCGGGCAGCCGCGCTCCTCCGCGAACAGCCCGAACACCGCCGACCCGCTGCCCGTCATCGCCGCCGCCGCGGCGCCGGCCGTCTCGAGCGCGCGCCGGGCCGCGCCGATCTCCGGATGCCGGCGCGTGACCGGCGCCTCGAGGTCGTTCACGAGCGCCAGCGGGCGGCCGCGCCACGCCGGGATGGCACCGGCGGCCGCCGCGCGATGCCAGCGGCCGGCTGCGGGCCGTCCTCGTCGAACCAGCGGTAGGCGTCCGCCGTGGCGACGCCGAACGCGGGCAGGGCCAGCACGACAGCGAACGGGCCGGCAGGTCTTCGAGCGGATAGAGTTCCTCGCCCCGCGAAAGTCCCAGCGCCGTCCCTCCGAGCGAGGAAGTACGGCACGTCGGAACCGAGTCCCGCGGCGCCAGTGTCGCAAGGTCCGGACGTGCGCCCCGCGGCCGCCAGACGCCGCGCGAGCGCCGACAGCGCGGAAGCCGCGTCGGAACTGCCGCCGCCGAGCCCCGCCTGCATCGGGATCTGCTTGGACAGGTGGATCGCGACGCCGTCGGGGCTCCCCTGCCCGGCCGAGGGCGGTCCACAGCGCGCGCGCGGCGCGCGTCGACGAGGTTGCGTTCGTCGACCGGGCACGCCCGGGTCGCTGCAGGTCAGCGTGAACGGCCCCTGGCGCGGGGTCACCTCGAGGGTGTCGTGCAGGGCGAGCGACTGGAAGACCGTCTGGAGCGGATGATAGCCGTCCGCCTGAACGGCGCCGACGCGCAGCGTCAGGTTGATCTTGGCGTGGGCGCGGATGCGAAACGTGCGAGGAGCCGTCATGGCCGGCTCCCCCTGTCGGCGAGCGGCCCCGACTGCCGCAGTTCCTCGAGCGTCAGCGGCTGCGCGTCGGCGGGGACCACCACGTCGAACGCCCGCGCGTCGATCGGCACGTTGGTTTCGAGCTGCGACACCTCGAATGTCAGCGCCGTGTGCCGCGGCGCTCCCGCCGGCTGCCTCCTGCCTCAACGTCACGGCGCCGGGAAACCCCGAGGCGAACGCGGCGTACGACACCGACCAGGCGCTGCCACCGGGACCGGCTTCCCGCTGCCCTGCGGCGATGCGCCAGCCGCCGCCGTCGCGGGCCAGGAACGCGGTGATGCCGCCGCCGAGTTCCACTCTCGACCAGCCGCCCGGGTTGCGCTGGCCCGTGCCAGCCTGCGCGGCGCCGGCCGCGAGGCAGCCCGACACGAGCGCGAGCAGGTCGTCGCTCGACCGCCGCAGGCCGGTGATGGCCTCGAGCACGTCTTCGACCGCGGAGTCGCGAAGAACCCGGCGGTCGCGGGGCAGCCAGCAGCGTCGCCCGGTTGGCGCGGGCGACGAGAATGAAGATCGGCGCGCCGAACGGCGCCGGCGCCTCGAGGCGCATGGCGCCGCCCCGCTCGAAGCCGGCCAGCACCCGGCCGCGGATCCTGGCCTGGCCGGCCCGGCCGCGCACGGCGATCTCCGCCGTCAGCGTGCGCACGCCCCCGGCAGGCCGCCGACGCCGACTGGAACGCTCCGGCGGCCAGCGGGTCAGCGGTCCACGGCCCCTCGGGCAGGCGGATGGTTGCCGTCGTCGCGCAGGCCGCCGCGCCGAGCGCGAGCAGCGAGCGCGACGGGCAGGGCGCGGCACACGGTCATCGGTCAGCGCTTGCCGAGCCTGTTGAGGGCGTCGCTGATCTTGCGCTCGATCTTCGCGCGCTCGATCTGCTCGCCGTCGCCGGCGAGCGCCCGGCGCCAGGCCTCGACGGCATCGGCCATAACGGCCGCGCTTCGCCAGCAGGTCGCCCCAGTGGTCCTGGACGACCGAGTCTCGGGGCAGCTGCTCGGCGGCCGTGCGGAGATTCGGCTCGGCCAGGTCGAGCTGGTTCAGCTTGAAGTACGCCCAGCCGAGGCTGTCGAGATACGCGCCGTTGTGGGGATCGAGGGCGACGGCCCGCTTGATGAGCGCCACGGCCTCGTCGAGGCGGCCGCCCCGCTCGACGAGGGTGTAGCCGAGGTAGTTGAGGGTCGGGCCGTGATTGGCGTTCCGCGCGATGATCTGGCGGAAGACGCGCTCGGCGTCGGCGTGCAGGGACTGCCGCTCGAGCATGGCGCCGTACTGGAACAGCACCCCCATGTCGTCGGGGAAGCGCGTCACGGCGTCCTTCAGCACGCCCGCCGCCTCGGCGTACCTGTGCGCGGCCGCGTAGTACTCGGCCAGGTTCTGCGCCGCGCCGGCGTCGCGCGGCGACGCCGCCGGCCAGCGTCCGGAGCACCGCCGCGCCCTCGTCGAACCGGCCCAGCCCGCGGAGCGCGTCGGCTTCGAGGCGCGCGAGCCGGCTGTCGCGTCGGGTCGGCCGTGCGCTCCGCGCGCACCAGCTCGAGCGCACGGTCGTACTGCTTCGCCGCCACGCAGCGCCTGCGCCAGATACACGCGAGTCGCGCTGTCGGACGGGTCGAGCGTCGACGCGCGCTCGAAGGCCGACACGGCGTCGGCGTCCCGGCCGACTTCGAGGTACGCGAAGCCGAGATGCGTCAGGATGAGCGCCGTGTCGCCTCGCGGCCCCGCATCGGTCTTCGCGGCCACGGGTTCGAGGGCCTCGATGAGGGCCGGCCACTGCGCGCCGGGCTTCGAGCACCTGCGCCAGGGCATGCGCGCCCGAGGTGCTGCCGGGGCTGATGGCCATCAGGCGGCGCGCGGCGCGCCTCCGAAGCGTCGAGATTGCCGGTCGCCCGCTCGGCGCGGGCGAGCAGGTAGAGCGGCCACCCTTCGGTGGGGTTGGCCTTGGTCACCTCGCGCAGCAGGTCGCGCGCGCGCGCGGCGCCGGAGTTATCCGGGATGCTCAGCAGCGCGAACGCCCACCGCGATCTTGAGGTCCGTGTCTCCGGGGCTCTCGGCCGACGGCCTGCTCGTACGCGCGCGCCGCGTCGGTCCAGCGATTGTCCTTCTCGTACGCCGCGGCAAGCGTCTCGTAGAACGACGGCTCCACCGCCACCGCCTCCTGAGCAGGGCGATGGCGCTGTCGCGGTCTGGCCCGGACTCCGTGTACGCCTGCGCAAGCATCGCCACGCCCTGCGGCAGCCACGGCTCGTCGGCCAGCAACTGCCTCAGGACCGGGATCGCCTTGTCGAACGCCGAGGCCTGCATGTGCAGCCTGGCCATCGTCAGGCGCACGCCGGCCGCCGTCGACGGGGCTCGACGCCTTCAGCGACCGCTCGAGGTGGTCGAGGGCCAGTTGCCGGTAGCTCGCCTGGCCGCCGCCCGGGGGCACGCCGTTCGGGTCACGCTCGGCGAAGTTCGCGTAGATGGACCCCAGCACGCGGTTGGCCTCGCCGTGCCCGGGTTGATCGCCAGCGCGGCGTTTGCCGCCTCGATCGCCTCGCGGACCCGGCTCTGGCGCGCGTAGAGGCCGGCGAGTTCGGCCGGGATGATCCGCTGACTTCGGGTCCAGCTTCATGGCCCGCTGCAGGGCGCGCGATCGCGCCCGTCGACATCGCCGCGATCCGCGAGCTGGCGGCCGAGCATGAACTCGGAGTACGCCGCGGCGACGGGATCGGCGGCCGGGCCCGCGCCGGCCACCTGCCGCCGGGACGATGCCCCGCCGCGGAGACGGCACGGCGGTCCGCACGTCGATGACCGCGGGAGCGCCCGGGCTGAACCAGGGGCAGGTCCGACGGTGCTGCCGCACCGAGCACCGCGACGAGGATGAGATGGGTCACCTGCCGATTGTTTCACAATACCCAGGGCCTGTCAGCTGGCCGCGCGGCACCTCTGCTATAGTTTCCAGGATCGGTCACATGACCAGCGCACGGCGGCGCAATCGGCCCGCCGGCGCGATTGGCGACGGCGCCGCGACCGATCTGAAGGAGGCCCGCGATGGCCGTCAGTCCCGAACTGCTCGAGATCCTCGTCTGCCCGGCGTGCAAGGACGTGCCGGTGGTGCTCGTCAACAACGACACGGGGCTCAAGTGCAGCCGCTGCCGCCGCGTGTATCCCATCAAGGACGACATCCCGGTGATGCTCATCGACGAGGCCACGATCGAGCCGTCGCCGGCCGGGGTCCTGAGGCGGTCCCCCTGAAGATTCTGCTCATCCGCCTGCGCCTGATCGGCGACGTCGTGCTCACGACGCCGGTCATCCGGGCGATCCGGCGCGCCAGGCCCGCCGCGCACCTCTCCTACCTGGTCGAGCCGCAGGCCGCCCCGGTCGTGCTCGGCAACCCGCACCTCGACGAGGTGATCGTGACGCCGCTGCTCCACGGCGCCGCGCGGCTGCGGGAAGACGCCGTGCTGGCCCTGCGGCTGCGGCGCGCGCGCTACGACGCCGTGATCGACTTTCACGGCGGGCCGCGCAGCTCGCTGCTCGCGCTCGCCACCGGCGCGCCGCGCCGCATCGGCTACACCATCGCCGGGCGGAGCTGGATGTACACGACGCAGGGTCCCGAGGCCGCGCGGTCACCGCCCGCGTCACTCGGTCGAGAACCAGTGGGACCTCGCCGAGGCGCTGCTGCCCGATCTCGGCCGGCCGGCGCCCGCGGCACGGACCCGGTCGAGATGCGCGAGGACGCGGCGATGGCCGCGCAGGGTCGACCGCCGGCTCCGCGACCTCGGCATCGATGCGTCGCATGAGCTCATCGTCGTGCACGTCGGCGCCGGCAACGAGTTCCGGCGCTGGCCCGAGGCGTCGTTCGCCGACGTGGTGGCGGCGCTGGCGTCCGGGCAGCCGAATCGTCGTATCATCCTCACGACCGGGCCGGCGCAGGCGTCGCGGGCCGACGAGGTGCGGCGCCTGGCGCTCGAGCGCGGCGCCGGCGCGGAGCGCCGTGACCGTGGCCTGCGATCTCGATCTCGGCGAGCTGCGGAGCCTGGTCGCGCGAGCGCGGCTGTTCCTCGGCGGCGACAGCGGGCCGGCGCACATCGCCGCGACGACGGCGACGCCGATGGTGGTCCTCTTCGGGCCGACGACCCCGACGGTCTGGGGGCCGTGGCGCGCCGACGGGGCGGCCACCGAAACGGTCGACGTCGGCGAGTTGCCCTGCCGGCCGTGCGATCAGCGCGTCTGCGAGCCCGGCGACTTCCGGTGCCTCCGCGGCATCGGCCCCGAGACGGTGATGGCCGCCGCGGCCCGCGCAATGGCGCCGGGCCGGGCGTCCGGCGCGGATCCTGTATGACGCGACGTGCCCGTCCGTCGAATCGCCCTGTGGTCGCTGTTCGGCTTCGTCGCCGCGCTGCAGGTGTCGATTGTCGCCGCCGAGGCGCTGCTGGCCGTGGTCGCGCTGTGCTGGATCGCGATGATCGCCTCCGGCCGCGCCCGGTTCGCCGCGCCGCGCGTTCTTCCGGCCGCTGCTGGTCTACGCCGTGCTGACGCTGGTGGCCACCGTCTTCTCGGTCGATCCGCGCGTGAGCGTCGTCGGACGACAAGCAGCTGCTGCTGTTCCTCATCGTGCCCGGCGGTGTACGAGATCGCCCGCGGCGCGCGCGCCCGCACGGTCGTGCACCTGGTCATCACCGTCGGCGCGGCCACGGCCGTGTACGGCATCGTCCAGTACGGCATCCTCCACTACGACAATCTCGGCCAGCGGCCCCAGGGCTCGATGGGCCACTACATGACGTACTCGGGCCTGCTGATGCTGGCGGCCACGGCGGCGGCCGCGCGCCTGCTCTTCGAGACGCGCGACCGCGTCTGGCCGGCGCTCGTGATGCCGGCGCTCCTGGTGGCCCTCGCGCTCACCTTCACGCGCAGCGCCTGGGTCGGCGCCAGCGTCGGCATCGCGCGCCCTGCTGCTCCTGAAGGACTTCCGGCTGATCGGCGTGCTTCCCGTCCTGCTGGCCGTCGGCATCGCCGTCGCGCCCCCGCAGGTCACCCAGCGCTTCTACTCGATGTTCGACCTGAAGGACCCGACCAGCCGGGACCGCGTCGCGATGATGCGCGAAGGCGTGCGCATGATCGCCGCCGACCCGCTCACGGGGATGGGCCCGAACATGGTCGAGCGCCAGTACATCCGGTTCCGCGACCCGGAGGCCGTCGAGCGCGTCAATCCGCACCTGCACAACGTGCCGATGCAGATCGCCGCCGAGCGCGGCCTGCCGGCGCTCGGCGCCTGGCTCTGGTTCGTCGGGAGCGCGGCCGCGGGCCTCTGGGCGCTGCTGCGCAGCGGGCGCCACCGGTTCCTCGCCGCCTGCGGCCTCGGCGCCGTCGCCGCCATGCTCGGCGCCGGGCTCTTCGAGCACAACTTCGGCGATTCCGAGTTCCTGATGCTCTTCCTGATCCTGATCACGCTGCCGTTTGCGTCCGAGCGCGACGACGCCTGCCGACGCGGCAGCCGCCTGACGCGAGGAGTGCGATTGTGACGCTCTCACCCACGCTGCCGCCGGAGCGGGCCCGGGCACTGGTTTCCCGGTTCCACTCGATGTCGGTGCTGGTCGCCGGCGACCTCATGCTCGACCATTTCGTCATCGGCCGCGTGAGCCGCATCTCTCCCGAGGCGCCCGTGCCGGTGGTCGAGCACGACCACGACGACTACCGCATCGGCGGCGCCGGCAACGTGGCCCACAACGTCCGTGCGCTCGGCGGGCGCGTGGACCTGGTCGGGCTCATCGGGCGCGACGACGGCCGCGGGGCGCCTGCGCGGCGAGATGATCACGCACGGCATGGGCGTGGAGGGGCTCGTCGTCGATCCCGCCCGCCCGACCACCACCAAGCAGCGCATCGTCACGACGCGGAACCAGCAGGTGGCGCGCGTGGACTACGAGAACGATGCGGAGGCCGCAGGGGCACTCGAGCACGAACTCATCGGCCGTGCGACCCGCGCGCTCGCGCACGCCAGCGTGGTCGATCGTCTCCGACTACCTGAAGGGCGCGGTGACCCGGAACCTGGTGGCGGCCCTCGTCGAGGGCGCGCAGGCCCGAAAGGTCCCGGTGCTCGTCGATCCGAAGATCCCGCACATCGATTACTACGCGGGCGACGACCGTGGTCACGCCGAACCACCACGAGGCGGAAACGGCGACGCACATGCGGATCCGCACCGACGATGACGCGCGGAAGGCCGCGAAGGTGTTCATCGAGCGCGCGCGCTGCCGTGGCGTGCTGATTACGCGCGGCGAGCACGGGATGTCGATGCTCGACCAGACCGGCGAAGCCCACTATCCCGCCGTCGCTCGCGAGGTGGCCGACGTCACCGGCGCCGGAGACACCGTCATCGCAACCCTGGCCCTCGGGCTGGCGGCCGGGGCCGCGACTGGCCGAGGCCGCACAGCTGGCCAACCACGCCGCCGGCATCGTCGTCGGGCCGCTTCGGCCCGGCGACCGTGTCGCCTGCCGAGCTGATGTCCGAGTTCGCAGAGGTCAGCACGCGCGCCTAATGCCTGAAATGGCGCCGGCGCGTGAAGACCATCGCGATGCCGTGCTCGTCGGCCGCCGCGATGACTTCCGCGTCGCGCACGGATCCGCCAGGCTGAATGACCGCCGTCGCGCCGGCCGCCACCACCGCGTCGAGGCCGTCTCGGAACGGAAAGAACGCGTCTGACGCGGCCACCGAGCCCGCAAGCGAAACGCCGGCCGGACGCTGCCTTCATCCGGGCGACGTTGACCGCGTCCACGCGGCTCATCTGGCCGGCCCCGACGGCCAGCGTCCGATCGTCGGCCGGTGAAGATGACCGTGTTCGACTTGACGTGGGCGCACACGCGCCAGGCGAAGCGCAGCGCCTTCCACTCCGCGTCCGATGGCGCGCGCTTCGTGACGACCTCCGGGCCGCCCTCGCTCGGCCACGCGTCCCACGCCTCGACGACGCGATCCTGCTCCTGGGCCAGCACGCCTCCCAGCGCCGTCCGCAGGTCCAGGCGTCCGATCCCGCCGGCCTGGCCCGCGCACGCGTCGAACACGCCCGGCGCGATGACGACGCGGAGGTTCTTCTTCGCCGACGAGCACCGCCAGCGCGCCATCGGTGATGGACGGCCCGATCACGGCCTCGATGAACGTCGACGCGATGGCCTCGGCCGTTGCCTCGTCGATCTCCCGGTTGCAGCCCACGATGCCGCCGAACGCCGACAGCGCGTCGGCGTCCCGTCGCGCGCACGTACGCGTCGCAGAGCGATGCGCCCGTCGCCACGCCGCACGGGTTGGTGTGCTTGATGACGACCGCCGCCGGCTCCGCGAACTCGGACGCGATGCGCGCGGCGGCGTCGACGTCTAGCAGGTTGGTGAACGACAGCTCCTTCCCCTGGAGCACCGCCGGCAGGTCGGTCGCCGGCAGCCTCTTCCGGCACGTACCATCCGGCCGGCTGGTGCGGGTTCTCGCCGTACCGGAGCGTGCGGTGCTTCCTGGTCGCGACCACGAGTCTCGCCGGCAGCAGGTCGCGCTCGGCCACGCGGACGCATTCGGCGTCGCGAACGGCCACGGCCTCGAGCTCGTTCGCGATGGCCGTGTCGTAACTGGCGGTGTGCGCGAAGGCGGCCTTCGCGAGTCCGAACCGGACGGCCATCGACGGGCCGCCGGGCTCGTCGAGCGCCGCAAGCACGCGCCCGTAGTCCTCGGGGGACGTCACGACGAGGACGTCCTTGAAGTTCTTGGCCGCAGCCCGGATCATCGACGGCCCGCCGATGTCGATGTCTTCGATGAGCGCGTCGAAGGTGGTGGAGGGTTTGGCGGCCGTCTCGCGGAACGGGTAGAGATTCACCACCACCAGGTCGATCGGCGTGATGCCGTGCCGCGCCAGCGCCTCGCGGTCGCCCGGATGGCCGCGCCGGGCCAGGATGCCGCCGTGCACGAAGGGGTGGAGGGTCTTCACGCGGCCGTCCATCATCTCCGGCGCGCCGGTGACCTGGGCCACCTGGATGACCGGCAGGCCGGCCTCGGACGAGAGCCCTGGCCGTGCCTCCCGTCGACACGATCTCGAATCCCCGATCGACCAGGCCCCGGGCGAAGTCGATGAGGCCGCTCTTGTTCGACACGCTGATCAGTGCGCGCATGATGACTCCCGAAGAATGACGGAGGCGCGCGCCGGGGCGGCGCGGCCGCCAGAAAGTATATGCCGTACCGCGCCTTGACACTCTGCAAAGTCGGCCGGTAACATGCGATGCAGGCGCTGTCGGGCCAGCGCCGACCGCTTTTCACGAGCGGCTGTCGGGAATTCCCCCGTCTCCGTGACGGGGGCAGGCAAGACGCGCGGCGCTCAATCCGCCGCACAGAGGCAAGGCAGGGTCAGCATGCGCATTACAGGCAAGGTGAAGTGGTTCAACAACGCGAAGGGGTTTGGTTTCATTGAGCGTGAAGGCGGCAGCGACGTGTTCGTCCACTACTCCGCCATCACCGGGAACGGTTTCCGATCGCTCGAGGAAGGCCAGGCCGTGGAGTTCGAGATTGTCGACGGCCCGAAGGGTCCCCAGGCCGGCAACGTCGTCAAGATCTAGCGCCCCTTCCTGACTTCACCCGGGGCGGCCTGCCCGCCCCGGGTTCTTCACCCACATTCCAGCGACGCTCGCGGCCCGGGAGGGCGCAGACCCCACGGCTGCGGCAGCTCAGGCTCCTGGCGTGCCCTTCAGGCCCCGGGCCGAGAAGGTGATCTTGCCTTCGTGCACGGTCACCCTGAAGGCGACCTCGGGCGCGCCGCGATTCTTGAAGGCGTTGACCTTGTCGCGGATGAGCCCCGCGAACTTGTGGAACGGCACCTGCGGCTCGCCGAGCTCCTGGCGCACGTCCGTGATGCGCTCGTAGAGATCCTGCAGGCGGTCCATCTCCCGCACCGGGTCGGAGAACACGGTGACGTACACGACCCGGTCGCCTCGGGGCTGAACCGCGGCGTCGCCCCGGCCCTTGCGCGAGAACGGACCCGGGCGCCCTTCTTCGCGCGCCCGCAGGCCCCGATCCCAGAGGTCGACGAAGGTGGCGAACCTCGACTGCAGCGTGTGCAGCCTGAAGCGCTCGGCATACGTGCCGGAAATGGCCCCGGCGCGTTCGAGGCGCTTGACCGTCGCCTCGACGTGGGCGCGGGTTTCCCACGGCGGACGCGGCAACTGGCCGGCGAAGAACATGTTGTACTCCGCCTCGAGCTTGCGCAGGTCGGCCTCCAGCTTGTTGAGGTCCTGGTCGAGGTCGGATCCGCGTGCCACTAGCGTGGAAGGAGATACCAGAGGAGCGGCAGCCAGAGCTCGCGCGCGAACGGGAGGGGCCGTTCGTCGATGAGCACCTCGCTGGTGTCGAGGCGCCCGACGATCTGCCACAGGTCCCGCAGCGCGGCCACCTGGTCCGGCGTGAAGCGCGCGCGATGGCGCAAGGCGTCGCCCGTGCCGGTTTCGAGGTAGTCGGAAGCCGCTTTCGCCAACGCCACGGCGGCGGCGTACTCGGGGCCGTCGAAGGGCGCGAAGACGAGGGTGCAGGAGAACGGGCGGGCCGGCGGGTTCTCGAGCAGCGCGGCCTGCAGGTCGGGATCGAGCCTGGCCAGTTCCGCGTCCGAGGGCTCTTCCTCGAGGTCCGCGTACGGCCAGAACTGATCGCGGGGTCTGAACCGCGGCTCGGGGTCGTGCTGGCTCCCGGGCGCCTGGGACCCGGCGCCCTCGCGGCTTGAAACGTCGGCCATGTCGGTGAACGATCCGGCCGTGACCATCACGACGCGGAAAGTCTGCTGATGGTATCCTGAGAGCGCGACGGCGAGCAAGACGGAGTGCAGATGGTCAGTTATGAGTCATGAGTTGTGAGTTCTGAGGCATGAGTTCCGAGTTGAGCGCTGGGAGTTTGAACTCACAACTCCGAACTCCTAACTCTTAACTACCCGCGTCAACTCCTGTCCCTGCCATGCCCGACTTCCGCATCGTTCCCTCCATCGAGCAACTGCGCCAGCGCCCGCGCGTCAGCGGACTGCTCGAGCGGTACGGCCACGCGGCGGTCGTCGAGGCCTTGCGCGCGGGCACGGCCGCGCTGCGCGAGTCGCTGGCCGCCCCCTCGTCTCCTGACGGCGAACCCGGCCCTGGTGTGCCGGCAACCGTCGAAGAGGCGATCGCGATGATTGAATCAGGCCTGGACGCGAGGCTGCAGGCGATGTTCCACCCGAGCCTTCGCTCGGTCATCAACGCCACCGGCGTCATCGTGCACACCAATCTCGGTCGCGCCCCGCTCGGCGCGGCGGCGCTCGACCAGGTCGTGGCCGTCGGCCGGCGCTATTCCACGCTCGAGTACGACTTGGCCGAAGGCGGGCGGGGGCACCGCGACGCGCACGCCGCGCCTCTGCTGTGCCGGCTCACGGGCGCCGAGGACGCCGTCGTCGTCAACAACAACGCGGCCGCAACCCTGCTGATCCTGGCGGCGCTCGCGGCGAACCGGGAGGTCATCGTCTCGCGAGGCGAGCTGGTCGAGATTGGCGGCGGGTTCCGGGTGCCGGAGGTGATGGAACAGTCGCGCGCGGTCCTGCGCGAGGTCGGCACCACGAACCGCACGCGGGCGGCGGACTACGAGGCCGCCGTCACCGAACGCACGGCGCTCATTCTGAGGGTGCACCGGTCGAACTTCACGATCGAGGGCTTCACCGAGCAGCCGTCGCTTCAGGAACTGGTGGACGTCGGCAGGCGGTGCCGCGTCCCGGTCGTCGAAGACCTGGGAAGCGGCAATCTGGCGGGAGGCCTGGCGGAGTCGGCCGACCTGGCAGGCATCCGCGCGGCCGGGCTGCCGTGGCTCGAGCCGTTCCTGCGCGACGAGCCGACCATCCAGGCGAGCCTCGCGGCCGGCGTCGACGTCGTGTGCGTCAGCGGCGACAAGCTGCTGGGCGGTCCGCAGGCGGGCATCATCCTCGGCCGCAAGGTCCTGCTGGCGTCGATACGCCGGCACCCCCTCATGCGGGCCTTCCGCGCGGACAAGATGACGTACGCCGCGCTCACGGGCACGCTGACGGAGTACGCCGCGGGCCGTGCGCGCGAGACCGTGCCGGTGTTGCGGATGCTGACCCGGACGCCCGACTCAATCGAAGCGCGGGCGCAGATCCGTGGCTGCCGCCCTTGAAGGCGTCGGGGCTGTACGACTGCGACATCGTCGACGGCCGGTCCACGATCGGCGGCGGCACGACGCCCGGCCTGACGTTGCCGACGAGACTGCTGGCCGTGACGCGTCGCGGTTGCTCCGCGGCGGCGCTCGAGGCTGCCCTGCGCCGCCTCGATCCGCCCGTGATCGCCCGGATCGAACGGGACCGCCTGGTGCTCGACCTGCGCACGGTCTTCGAGGACGAGGATGCCACCCTCGTGAACGGGCTGAAGGCGGTGACTTGAGGAGAAGCAAGAAGCCAGAAGTGTCAACTGGCGATTGTCAGAAGCAAGAAGAAGCCAAGCAGCACCGGTGTGTGTCCTTCTTGCTTCTTGCTTCTTGCTTCTTCTTCAGAACATGCTGGCCACCGACCGCGCGGCCAGATCGAGGAGGCGCGTCGGGAGCACACCCAGATAGAAGAGGACCGCGACCGAAAGCGACAGGGCCGCGAGCGCTGTGCCCGGCGTCCGCGGCACGGCGGGCGCCTCCCGCTGCTCGGTCATGTACATCATCACGACGATGCGAAGGTAGAAGAAGACGGAGACGACGCTGGTCAGCACGCCGATGATGGCGAGGCTGGTCTGGCCGGCGCGCACAGCCGCGCTGAACACGTACCACTTCGCCACGAAGCCGGCCGTGGGCGGAAACCCGCCGAGCGACAGCAGGAAGATGGTGAGCAGGCCGGCCATCACCGGGCTGGAGTGCCACAGCCCCCTGTAATCGTCGAGGTTCTCCATCGGCCGCTCGCGCGTGCCGAGCAGCGCGAGCACGGCGAAGGCGCCGACGTTGGTGACCGCGTACACGACCAGGTAGAAGAGGATCGACGCCCGCCCCACCTCGTCGCCGGCGGTCAGCGCCACGAGCAGGTACCCGCCGTGCGCGATGCTGGAGTACGCGAGCATGCGCTTCAGGTTGGTCTGCGCGACGCCCACGACCGACCCGAGGATCATCGTGCACACCGCCAGCACCCACAGCACCGGCGTCCATTCCGCGCGCAGAGGTTCGAGCGCGAGGAGGAACACGCGCGCGAACACGGCGAAGGCGGCCGCCTTGACCGCGGTCGACATGAAGCCGGTCACGACGGTGGGCGCGGCTTCGTACGCGTCGGGCGTCCACATGTGGAACGGCACGGCGGCCACCTTGAAGGCGAGCCCGACGAGCAGCAACCCCATCGCGACGAGCAGCAGCGGATTGCCGGCGAGCGCCTGCGCCTGAACGGCCGCCGTCACCTTGTCGAGGTGGGTGCTCCCCACCAGCCCGTAGGTGAACGCGATGCCGTACAGGAAGAACGCGCTCGAGAACCCGCCGAGCACGAAGTACTTGAACGCGCCCTCGGTGCTCGTGTATTCCTGCCGGCGCAGGCCGGTGAGCACGTAGAGCGCGAGCGAGAACACCTCCAGCGCCAGGAAGATGACGAGCAGGTCGGTCGCCACGGCCATCAGCATCATGCCGGCCAGGGCGAACAGCGTCAGCGAGTAGTACTCGCCCGGCGCGAGGCCGTCGCGGTCGATGGTCTTCGACGAGAACACGACAGTGAGCAGCGCCGATGCCGATGAGGACCATCTGCACGAACAGCCCGAAGTCGTCGGCCCTCACGACGCCGAAACTCTCGGCGCGGCGGCCCCAGAGCAGCACCGTCGCGATGCCCGCGCCGGCGAGGCCGATGATGGCCAGGCCGCCGATCGGCATGCGCTCGCCGTTCTGGCGGAACGCTTCGGCGAGCATGCAGGCCAGTCCGGCCAGCGTCACGCAGATGACAGGGATGATGCCGTTCAGAGCCGGGCCGATGATGGACACGCTGCTCACCTGCTCGCAAAGGGGCGTGGCCCCTTTTCAGTCACCACAACTACCTTCGCCGGCTCCGCCTCGGCCATCCTCGCCACGATGCGGTTCACGGCGGGCGTCATCGGCTTGAGGAACACCCACGGCGCGACGCCCATGAACACCGCCATCGCGATGAGCGGCCACAGCACGCACTTCTCGCGGGTGTCGAGGTCCTGCATCCCCTCGTTCTTCGGGTTCGTGACGGCGCCGTAGTTCACGCGCTGGAACATCCAGAGCATGTAGACGGCCGAGAGGATCACCCCGCTCGCGGC
Organism: uncultured Acidobacteriota bacterium; assembly: GCA_963806085.1. Lineage (GTDB taxonomy): Bacteria > Acidobacteriota > Vicinamibacteria > Vicinamibacterales > JAKQTR01 > JAKQTR01. The sequence continues at coordinate 1,362,538 of CAWDWR010000003.1, read as the reverse complement.
CACCGCGGTCAGCGCGGGGCTCCACCGGAACGCCCCGAACAGGATCAGGAACTCGCCGACGAACCCGTTCAGCCCGGGCAGGCCGATTGACGACAGGGTGATCACGAAGAACGCCGCCACCAGCCCGGGCACGACATGCTTCAGCCCGCCGAACTCCGCGATGAGGCGCGTGTGCCGCCGATCCGACAGCATGCCGACGATGAGGAACAGCGCGCCGGTGGACACGCCGTGGTTCAGCATCTGGTAGACGGCGCCCTGAACGCCCTGGACGTTCATCGACGCGATGCCGAGCACGACGAAGCCCAGATGGCTCACGCTGGAGTAGGCCACCAGCTTCTTCATGTCGGGCTGCACCATCGCCACCAGCGCGCCGTAGACGATGCCGACGACCGCCAGCACGGCCAGCCACGGCGCGAAGTACACCGCGGCGTCCGGGAAGAGCGGGAACGCGAACCGCAGCAGCCCGTACGTGCCCATCTTCAGGAGCACACCGGCCAGGATGACCGAGCCGGCCGTGGGCGCCTCGACGTGCGCGTCGGGCAGCCACGTGTGGAACGGGAACAGCGGCACCTTGATGGCGAACGCCACGGCGAACGCGAGAAACAGCCACACCTGCGTGTGACGCGGAACGGCCAGGGTCAGCCACGCCTCGTAGTCGAAGCTGTACGACCCGGTCGCCACGCTGTGCAGGTAGGCGACGGTCAGGATGGCGACCAGCATCAGCACGCTGCCGGCCATCGTGTACAGGATGAACTTCACGGCCGCGTAAATGCGCCGTTCGTAGCCCCACACCCCGATGAGGAAGTACATCGGGATGAGCATCGCGTCCCAGAACACGTAGAACAGGAACATGTCGAGGGACAGGAAGACGCCGACCATCGCGCTTTCGAGGGCGAGCATGAAGAAGGAGAACTCCCGGACCTTCTTGTGCACCGACCGCCACGACCCGAGCAGCGCAAGCGGGGTGAGGAAGCCCGTGAGCACGACGAGGAACAGGCTGATGCCGTCGACGCCCACGGCGTACTGGATGCCGAACCTCGGGATCCAGTCCAGGCGCTCCACCATCTGGAAGTCGGGCCGCGAGGGGTCGAACCGGCCCCACATCCACAGCGACAGCGCGAACTCGGCGAGCGACACGCCCAGGGCGGCCCACTGGATGAACGCGTCGCGCTCGTGGCCGCGGTTGCGCACGAAGAGGAGCGCCACCGCCCCGGCGAGCGGCAGCACGATCAGCGCGGAGAGGATGGGCACTACCGCCATACGTAGTATCCAAGGATCACGACGACGCCCACGAAGACCGACAGCGCGTAGGTCCGCATCGACCCCGTCTGCAGCCGGCGCAGGATCGCGCCGGCGCCACTCACGAAGGAGCCGGCGCCGTTGACGGCGCCGTCAATCACACCCGCGTCGAAGACCCTCCACAGCGCGCGCTCGGAAGTCCGCTTGATCGGCTGCACGATGGCCGCGTCGTAGATCTCGTCGACGTAGTACTTGTTCAGCAGCACGCGGTGGACGCCGGCGAAGCTCGAGGCCAGCCGATCGGCGGCGTCCTTCCTCCGCAGGAAGAAGTAGGCCGCAATCCCGATGCCCGCGAAGGCGATGCCGCTCGAGAACGCCATGAGGCCCAATTCCACGGCGTGGTCAGCGCCTTCGCCCTCTGGTGCAGCAACGGGTCCGCCTTCGGCAGCGGGCGCCAGCCCGCCTTCGCCCTTCGGCTCGCTTCCCAGAGCCGTCTCGGCTCGGGCTTCGGCGAGATTGGCGCCATGTTCGCCGCCCGACTCGAGACCAGGTGCGGCGAAACTCGGCGCCAAAAAATGCTCGATGTGATTGGCGCCGCCCAGCACCGCGGGAATGCCGACGTAGCCCGCCGCGACCGAGCCCACCGCGAGCAGGATCAGGACGATCGCCATCGCGGGCGGAGCGTCATGGAGGTGTCCGCCATGAGCGTGGCCGTCGTGACCGTGTCCGCGATGTGCCCCCGGGTCTGAAGACCCGTGGCTCCGCGAGACATCTTGATGCGCGGCGTCCCGGCGCGAGCCATGAAACGTGAGGAAGACGAGCCGGAACATGTAGATCGCCGTGAGGAGCGAGGCGATGACCGCCACCGCCCAGACGATGGTGTGACCGCCCGAGTAGGCCTTCCAGAGGATCTCGTCCTTGCTGAAGAACCCCGCGAGCAGCGGCACGCCCGAGATCGCCAGGGACCCGATCAGGAACGTCCAGTACGTGACGGGCAATTCCCTCCTCAGCCCGCCCATGCGCCGGAGGTCCTGCTCCCCCGCCAGCGCGTGGATGACCGCGCCCGAGCCGAGGAACAGCAGCGCCTTGAAGAAGGCGTGCGTGTAGAGGTGGAAGATCCCGGCCGCGAACGCGCCGACGCCCATCGCCACGAACATCAGGCCCAGCTGCGACACGGTCGAATACGCGAGCACGCGCTTGATGTCGTGCTGCACGAGGCCGATCGTGCCGGCCATGAGCGCGGTCGCGACGCCGACGGCCGCCACCACGGCGAGCGTCTCCGGCGCGTGGCTGAACAGCACCGCGTTGCGCCCGATCATGTACACGCCCGCCGTCACCATCGTCGCGGCGTGGATCAGCGCGGAAACCGGCGTCGGGCCTTCCATGGCGTCCGGCAGCCACACATACAGCGGGATCTGCGCCGACTTGCCGGTCGCGCCGAGGAACAGGAGCAGCGTCGCCAGCGACAGCGCGCCGAACGTGGCTTCCGGCGGCAGGTGCCCGGCCTGCCGCGCGACCTCCTGGAAGTCGAGGCTGCCGAACTGGCCCCACACGACGAACATCCCGAGCAGGAACCCGAAATCGCCCACGCGGTTGACGATGAACGCCTTCTTGCCCGCATCGGACGCCGAGCGCTTCGTGAACCAGAAGCCGATGAGCAGGTAGGAGCAGAGGCCCACGCCTTCCCAGCCCACGAACATCACCGGGAAGCTCGCGCCGAGCACCAGCACCAGCATGAAGGCGGCAAACAGGTTCAGGTACGAGAAGTAGCGCGCGTACTCGCTGCCGCGCTCCTCGTGCATATAGGCGGTCGAGTAGACGTGAATCAGGAACCCGATGCCGGTGACGACCAGCACCATCACCGCCCCGAGGGGGTCGAGGCGCAGGCTGAACGGCACCGACAGCGTCCCCGACTCGATCCAGGGCGCCACCCGCTCCACGATGCCCCGGGCCTCGGGGGGCATCTGGAGCAGCGTCCAGACCGAGGAGGCCGCGGCGAGGAAGGCGCCGAACATGGCCGCGCAGGCCACGCCCCCGGACGCCGCCTTGGCGAGACGCCTCCCCAGCGCGAGGTTGACCAGGAACCCGAGAAACGGCAGCAACGGTATGAGGAGCAGCACGGATCCCCTCACCACTTCAAGCTGGTGAACGCGTCCGGGTTGAGCGACTCGCGGTGCCGGAAGAGCGCAATCACCAGCGCGAGCCCGACCGCCGCTTCCGCCGCCGCCACCGTGACGACGAAGAACATGATGACCTGGCCGTCGACCGACCCCTGGGTCCGGCCGAAGGCGATGAACGAGAGGTTGACGGCGTTGAGCATCACCTCGATCGACAGCAGCACCGTGATCACGTTGCGGCGCAGGAAGACGCCCATCGTCCCCACGGCGAAGAGGAGGGCGGAGAGGAAGAGGTAGTGTCCGAGCGGCACCATCGTCTTACGCCTCCCGCCTGGCCAGGACCACCGCGCCCACCATGGCGACGATGATCAGGATCGAGGTGACTTCGAACGCCAGCGAGTACTCCGTGTAGAGCACGTTCCCGACGGTGCGGACCGACTGCAGCGCGGCCGGGTCGCCGCCGGCGCCGGCCTGCAGCAGCGTCTCGCCGCCCCGGGCGGCGCGCGTGAGCGCCCACGCCAGTTCGGCCACGAGCAGCACGGCCAGGGCGGCGCCCAGGCGGAGCGGACGGGCCAGCAGGCCCGCGCCGCCGGCGGGCGCCTCGTCCTCGCGGTGCGCGTTGAGCAGCATCACGACGAACAGGAACAGCACCATGATGGCGCCGGCGTAGATGATGATCTGGACGACCGCCGCGAAGGGCGCCTCGAGGCCGACGTAGAGCCCCGCGAGGGCGGCGAACGACACGATGAGCAGCAGCACGCTGTGCATCGGGTTGCGGCCCAGCACCACCATCAGCGACGCGCCGACGGCGATGGCCGCGAAGAGGTAGAAGAGCAGCAGGTCAGTTGACAAAGTAGATCACCCCCGCCGCCGTCAGGATCAGATTGAGCGCCGCGAGCGGCAGCAGCACCTTCCATCCGAACTGCATGAGCTGGTCGTAGCGAAGCCGCGGCAGCGTCCACCGCATCCAGATGTAGAAGAACAGGATCGCCGCCATCTTCACGAGGAACCAGATCCAGCCGAGGTACTCGGGCAGGAACGGGCCGTGCCATCCGCCCAGGAACAGGTCGGTCGCCACCGCGGCGGCCGTCACCATGTTGATGTACTCGGCGAGGAAGAACATCATGAACGCGGTGCTGCTGTACTCGGTGTGATAGCCGGCCACCAGCTCCTGCTCGGCTTCGGGGAAGTCGAACGGCGCGCGGTTCGTCTCGGCGACGCCCGCGATCATGAAGATGACGAAGCCGAGGGGCTGCACGAACACGAACCACCGCGGGAGGACGCCGAACCACGCGCCCTGCTGCGCGTTGACGATGTCGGTCAGCGAGAGCGATCCGGCGAGCACCAGCACCGAGGCCAGCGCCATGCCGTACGAGAGCTCGTAGCTGATCATCTGGGAGGCCGAGCGCAGCGCGCCGAGCAGCGAGTACTTGCTGTTCGAGCTCCAGCCCGCCAGCACGATGCCGTAGACGCTGACCGATGTGATCGCGAACACCACGAGGACGGCCACGTTGACGTCGGCCACCTGCAGCTTGATCGGCTCGTCGAGGAGGCCGAAGAACGTGGTCTCCGCCCCGAACGGCACCACCGCGAACGCGGCGAAGGCCGCCGTCGCCGAGAGGATCGGCGCGGCCATGAAGATGATCCGGTCTGCGGCGACGGGCCGCAGCGGCTCCTTGAACATCAGCTTGATCACGTCCGCGATCGGCTGGAGCACGCCGCTCGGGCCGACCAGGTACGGCCCGTACCGCTGCTGGATGAAGGCGGCCACCTTGCGCTCGGAGTAGACCATCACCGCCGCCGAGAGCAGCAGCATGACGAAGACGGCCAGCACCATCCCGAGTTGGGCGACGTAGACGGGAATCATGCGCCGCGCCTCCAGTCCGCGTGCAGCGGGCAGCGGCCCTCGCGGACGTGGGCCTCGTACTCGTGGCGGAAATGGTGCAGCGTGCTCAGCACCGGCGCCACCTCGGCCTCGCCGAACGGGCACAGCGTCTTGCCGTTGATGTTGCGCGCCACGCTCTCGAGCAGCTCGAGATCGCGCATCTCGCCCTCGCCCCGCTCGATCTTGCGGAGGATCTTGAGCATCCAGTCCGAGCCCTCGCGGCAGGGCGTGCACTTGCCGCACGACTCGTGGCGGTAGAAGTGCATGAGGTTCTCGGCGGCCCAGACCATGCAGGTCGTCTCGTCCATGACAATCACGGCCGCTGAGCCGAGCATCGATCCCGCCTTCGCGACGCCGTCGAAGCTGGCCGGCGCGTCAATCGCCGACGGCAGCAGCACCGGCGTCGAGGATCCCCCCGGGATGACCGCCTTCAGCTGGCGCCCGCCGCGGATGCCGCCCGCGTACTCGTAGATGAGCTGCCGGAGCGTCGTCTCCATCGACGCCTCGTAGACGCCCGGCGCGTTCACGTGGCCGCTGACGCAGAAGAGCTTCGGCCCGGTGTTCTTGTCGGGGCCGATGCCGGCGAACCACTCCGGGCCGTTGGTGATGATGAACGGGACGTTCGCCAGCGTCTCGACGTTGTTGATGACGGTCGGGCAGCCGTAGAGGCCGACCACCGCCGGGAACGGCGGCCGCAGCCGGGGCTGCGCGCGCTTGCCCTCGAGCGACTCGAGCAGCGCCGACTCCTCGCCGGCTTCGTACGCGCCGGCGCCCCGGTGCAGGTGAACCTCGCAGTCGAACCCGGTGCCGAAGATGTTGCGTCCGAGGCAGCCGCGCGCGCGCGCCTCCGCGATGGCGCCCTCGAGGACGGCCGCCACGTGCCAGAACTCGCCGCGGATGTAGATGTAGCCCGTCTTCGCGCCGATCGCGTAGCACGCGATCATGACGCCCTCGATCACGAGGTGCGGGTTGCGCTCCATCAGCACGTGGTCCTTGAACGTGCCGGGCTCGCTCTCGTCGGCGTTGCAGCAGACGTACTTGGGCTTCGGCGAGTCCTTGGGCACGAAGCCCCACTTCATGCCCGTCGGGAAGCCGGCGCCGCCGCGGCCGCGCAGGCCCGAGGCCTTGACGGCGTCGATCACCTGGCCCGGCTGCATGGTGAGCGCCTTCTTCAGGCCCTCGTAGGCGCCGTGCCGCAGCGACACGTCGAGCGTGAAACTGTTCGGCTCGCGGACGAACTTCGTCAGTACTGGTTCGACCATATTGGTCACTGGCATCGATCAGTAGCCAGTAGACAGTAGCCAGTAGCCAGTAGAAAGGCCATCAAGCCGCTGCTCCCGACCACGACACCGTTCAAGCCTTCTCACCTGTCTCGACCTACTGACTACTGACTACTGGCTACTGACTACGACTTCTCAATGCAGAGGTGGCACCCGCTCAGCGCCGCCGGGCCCCTGGCGCGCAGGTCGTCGACCAGCCGCTCGGCGGCCTCGGGCGTCACCAGTTCGTGCCAGTGCTCGTTCACCGCCACCACGGGCGCGCGGTCGCAGGCGCCGAGGCACTCGACTTCCATCAGGGTGAACATGCCTGAGGGATCGGTCTCGCCGGGCTTGATGCCAAGCTTCCTGGACAGCACGTCGGTGACCCGCTCGGCGCCGTTCAGGGCGCACGAGAGCGTCCGGCAGACCTGCAGCACGTAGGTGCCCACCGGCTGCGCGTAGAACATCGAGTAGTAGGTGACGACGTCCTCGACCTCGGCCGGCGTCACGCCGATCACCTCGGCCACGTGCTCCATGGCCCGCGCGCTCACGTAGCCCTGCTGGTGCTGCACGAGGTAGAGCGCCGGGAGGAGCGCCGAGCGCCGCCGCTCGGGCGGATAGTGCGCCGCGATGTCCTCGAGGCGCGCGCGCCGCTCGGGCGTGAAGGCGAACGGCTCGCCCGGGTCGGGCAGCTGCCGCGCCGACACGTGGAGCCCCGTGTCGTAGGGCATCTTCGGGTGGAAGGTCACCGGTCCACGTCCCCCATGATGACGTCGCTCGACCCGATCACCGCCACGACGTCGGCGATGAGCCCGCCCTTGGCCATCGTCTCGAGCGCCTGGCAGGCCATCAGCGACGGCGATCGCATTTTCACCCGCGTCGGCCGGTTGCCGCCGTCGGAGATGACGTGGCAGCCGTGTTCGCCGCGCGGGCCTTCGACCGGCACGTACGCCTCGCCGGCCGGCACCGTGAATCCCTGCGAGAAGATCAGGAAGTGCTGGATGAGCGCCTCCATCTCGGTGTAGACCTTGTCCTTCGGCGGCGGCACGACGCGCGGGTCGTCCGCCGCATGCGGGCCCTTCGGCGCAATCCGCTCGAGCGCCTGGCGGCAGATCCGGATGCTCTGGCGCATCTCGGTGACGCGCACCATGTAGCGGTCGAACACGTCGCCGGCGGCGCCGATCGGCACGTCGAAGTCGAACGTCTCGTAGCCGCAGTACGGGAACGCCTTGCGCACGTCGTACGTCACGCCTGACGCGCGGGCGATCGGCCCGACGAGCCCGTACGCGAGGGCGTCGGCGCGCGAGAGGACGCCGACGCCGCGGGTCCGCCTGACGAAGATCTCGTTCGTCGTCAGCAGGTCCTCGCACTTGTCGATCTGGCCCGGCAGCCGGTCCAGGATGTCGCGCACGGCCTCGTGGAAGCCCGCGGGCAGGTCCTCGCGCAGCCCGCCGACCCGGATGTAGCTCGGAAACATCCGGAAGCCGGCGATGAGCTCGTTCACGTTCAGGATGCGCTCGCGCTCGTTGAACGTGTAGAGCATCACCGTGACGGCGCCGAGGTCCATCACGTGGGTCCCGAGCCACACGAGGTGGCTGTTGAGGCGCTGCAGTTCGGCCAGCAGCACCCTGATCCACGTGACGCGCTCCGGGATCTCCATCCCCAGCAGCTTCTCCACCGCGAGCACGTATCCAAGGGTGTTCGAATGCGAGCTCAAGTAGTCCATCCGCTCGACGAGCGGGATGACCTGCTGCCACTTCTTCTGCTCAGCCGTCTTCTCGATGCCCGTGTGCAGGTAGCCAATCGTCGGCGAGATGGAGAGGACGGTTTCACCGTCCAGCTCGAGCACCAGCCGCAGGACTCCGTGCGTGCTGGGGTGCTGGGGCCCCATGTTGACGGTCAGCACTTCGGTGCGCAGCTCAGCCATACAGCTCCCGTTCGATCAGGGCGCACATCGCGTGCAGCAGCGTGCGATGCACTTCCTGCACCCGCGCGGTCGAGGCCGCCGGCACGTTGACGTGGATGTCCGCGGCCCGGCCGACGGCTCCCCCATCCCGCCCGGTCATCGCCACCGTCGTGAGCCCGCCCGCCTTCGCGGCGTCGAACGCCGCGAGCACGTTGGCCGATCCGCCGCTGGTCGACAGGCCCAGCACGACGTCCCCCGGCCGCCCGAGGGCCTCGACCTGGCGGGCGAAGACGCAGGTGTAGTCGTAGTCGTTCGCGAGCGCCGTCAGGATGGACGTGTCGGTGGTGAGCGCGATCGCGGCCATCGCGGCGCGCTCCCGCTCGAAGCGGCCGACCAGTTCGGCCGCGAAATGCTGGGCGTCCGAGGCGCTCCCGCCGTTGCCGCAGGCCAGGATGCGCCCGCCGCTCCTCAGGGCCGCGATCATCGCGTCGGCCGCAGCCGCCGCCGGACCGGCCGCGGGCATGCAGGCCTGGTGGAGGCGCGCGGCCTCCGCCAGCGTCTGCGCGACCGCGTCGAGGTGCGCCTGCGACATCAGATCTGCGCTCCCCGCAGGCGCCTGTCCTGTCTGATGGTCTCCTTGAACTGCTCCTCGGTGACCTGCGTCGGCGACTCGAACGCCACCGGCACGTCGACCTGCACCGGGTAGTCCTTGCGCAGCGGGTGCCCCTCCCAGTCCTCGGCCGTCAGCAGCCGCCGCAGGTCCGGATGCCCTTCGAACACGACCCCGAAGAGATCCCACACTTCACGCTCGAGGAAGCCGGCCGACGGCCAGATGCCGACCACCGACGGCACGTTCGGCTGCTCGCCGCCGACGCGCACCTTCACGCGCAGGCGGGCCGGCACGTCCACGGCCACCAGGCTGTAGTTCAGTTCGAACCGGGGCTCGTTCGGCAGGTTGTCGACGCCGACGATGTCGACGAGCGCGGTGAACCGGAACGCCGGCTCGTCCCGGAGCGCGGCGCACACGGACGGCAGCCGATCGGCCGGCACCAGAATGGTCGGCTGGTCGACGCTCGCGACCGCTTCGGCGCCGGAGGCCGGCACCACCCTGTCGAGCGCGGCAATAATGGCGGATGCGTCCATGGTTGGTCCGGCCTAGCTGCGGGCGTACCCGAAAGCCTTCTGCTGGTCGATCTTGCGCTGCAGCGAGATGATGCCGTAGAGCAGCGCCTCCGGCCGGGGCGGGCAGCCCGGCACGAACACGTCGACGGGCAGCACCTGGTCGCAGCCCTGCACGACCGCGTAGTTGTCGAACACGCCGCCGCAGGAGGCGCACGCGCCCATCGAGATCACCCACTTCGGCTCGGGCATCTGGTCGTAGATGCGGCGCACGGCGGGCGCCATCTTGCGCGACAGCCGGCCCGCCACGATCATCAGGTCCGCCTGGCGCGGCGAGGCGCGGAACACCTCGGCGCCGAACCGGGAAATGTCGTACCGGGACGCGGCCATCGACATCATCTCGATCGCACAGCAGGCGAGGCCGAGCGTGACCGGCCAGATCGAGGACCGGCGGGCCCACTGCGCCATCTTGTCGACCGTGGTCGTCAGGACCGGGATCTCGAAGTCAGGTGCCATCGGTTGTCCATCCGCGAAGGGCGCCGGCCATGCCCGCGCCCTGGTGCTTCCGTTCAAGCGGCTTCGAAACCCGTCCGACGGGCCGTGACCGCGGGTCTCGCCACCCGTCCTATGACGTTCGGTTCCAGTCGAGGACGCCCTTCTTCCACACGTACGCGTAGCCGGCCACCAGGATCAAGAAGAACACCAGCACCTGCACGAACCCGATCCAGCGAAGGTCCCGGATGGCCATGGCCCACGGGTACAGGAAGGCCACCTCGATGTCGAACAGGAGAAAGATCATCGCGACCAGGTAGAACTTCACCGAGTGGCGCTCGCGCGCGTCCCCGACGGGCGGCATGCCGCACTCGTAGGGGGCCTCCTTCTCGACCGTCCGCTTCCTCGGCCCGAGGAAGAACGCCAGCACGATGGACCCGGCCGCGAAGGCCACGCCCAGGGCGGTCAGCAGAACGATGGACAGCCAGCCTTGCATAGGTGAGGTTCATGCTAACGGACGAGGGGGAGAATCGGCAAGGGGAATGGCCACGCAAACCCGCGGAAGACGCGGCGGGTATGCTACCGTTGACGCGCCATGCGAATAGCCTGGTTCAGCCCGCTCCCCCCGAACCGGTCGGGCATCGCCGCGTACTGCGCGGACCTGGTGCCCCGCCTCGCGGGGCACCAGATAGACGCATTCGTCGACGACAGCGCGGGACCGGACGCGCCTTCCCGCGCCAATCCCCTCAGCGGGGCCACGGTCCGTCGGCGCGCACGATTTCCCGTGGCGGCAGGCGCGCCATCCCTACGACGCGGTGGTCTTCCACGTCGGGAACGACTCCTCGCACGATTACCTGTGGCCTTACGTGGTGCGGTATCCGGGCCTCGTGGTGCTGCACGACGGGCAGCTCCACCAGGCGCGGGCGCAGGCGCTCATCAGGCAGAAGCGCGAAGCCGACTTCAAGGCCGAGTTCGTCTATTGCCACCCGGATGCATCTCCCCTGATGGCCGACCTCGTGGTGGCAGGCCTGGGCGCCACGCTCTGCTACTTCTGGCCGATGGTCCGCGTACCCGTGCAGTCCGCGCGGATCACGGCGGTGCACAACCGCTGGCTGGCTCGCGAGCTCGCCGGGCAGTTCCCTGGCGCTGAAATCAGGCGGATCCGCATGGGCGTGCCTGATCCGCTGGCCTCGGTGCAGACGCCGTCGGGCGAGGTGCGGCGGCGCCACGGCATCCCCGACGACGCCGTGCTGTTCGGCTCCTTCGGCCGCGTCACGCCGGAAAAGGGCCTCAGCGCGGTCCTGCGCGCGCTCGCGCAAGTCGCGCCCTCGCTGCCCTCGGTCCGGCTGCTCATCGTCGGCGAACCGTCGCCGCACTACGATCTGATGGCGGAAGCGCATGATCGTGGGGTCGCCGACCTTGTGATTGAGGCGGGCTACGTGACGGCGGACGCCCTGCCGGACTACCTGAACGCGGTGGACGTGTGCCTCAACCTGAGGTGGCCGACCGGCCGTGAGACCTCGGCGGCGTGGCTGCGGTGCGCCGCGGCGGGCAAACCCACCGTGGTGACGGACCTGGCGCACACGACCGACGTGCCGAGCCTCGACCTGCGGTCGATGGCGGTGGCCTGCACGCTCGCGGGCACGCACGAGCCGGTGTGCGTGCACGTCGAACTCGTCGACGACGTGCACATGCTGCGGCTCGCGGTGCGCCGGCTCGCGGAGGACCGGGACCTGCGCGCGAAGCTCGGGGCCGCGGCGCGGCGGCACTGGGAAGCGCAGGGCACGCCGGAGCTGATGGCCCGGGACTACGAGGAACTGCTCGAGGCTGCGCGGGTGGCTGCCGATCCGGTGGTGCCCGCGGGCTGGCCCGATCACCTCCGCGCTGACGGCACGGCAACGGCGCGACGGCTCGTTGCCGGGATGGGCGTGCCGTTTCCGTTTGACCCGCCCGCAGCCGGGCGCCTCTGACGCAGGGGACGAGACGCATGTTTGCCGAGGACGACATCGAACGACGCCGGGTCGAACGCGAGGCCGCAGACCGCGCCTACAACGAGGCGCTCACCGCCCTGGACCAGGCGCTTCCGAAGCTGCCGGAACTGCCGCACCCGCCCGTGGCGTACGACGAGAGCCAGCTGCCCGGCCTCAACGATCGCTGGCGGGTGATCACCGCCGACCCTGTGGCCGGGCTGACAGGGTGGCGGCGGCGCGCCGCGCTGATGATCTGGCGGCTGGTCGGCCCGATCTTCGAGCGCCAGCAGTCGTTCAACGCCACGCTCGTGGATCACCTGAACCGCAATGTCGCGTCCCATCGGGCGAACCGGGAGGCGACTCGAGCGACGATTGACGCCATGCGGGGGGAACTGGAAAAGCTGGAGACGTTCCACGCCAGGCTGGTGCTCTACCTCCAGACGATCACGCGGTTCGTCGACACGAAGGACCGCAGCGAGCACATCGCCACCCTCACGAACCTGACGAACGCCGGGCTGAGCGGCGTCGCGGACGAGTTCCGGCGGCGCTGGGAATCAATGGTCGCCCGCGAGCAGCGTTACGTGGCGGCCGTCGACGAGCTGCGCACGAGCATCGCCAGCGTGCAGCAGACCGGCCTGATGCTGAAGCGTGAACTCGAACGAGGGCTGGCGGCGGGTGCCGCGACGGTCGCGCCGCCTCGCGGCACGAGCGCCGTGGCCGCGGCGGACGTTCCGGCCGCGGTGCCCGGCCGGGCGGCGGCGACGGCGCCGAGCAGTGATGCCGTCAACGCCTACAAGTACGTCGCCTTCGAGAACAAGTTCCGAGGCTCGGAAGAGGAGATCCGCGCGCGCCTGCTGCAATATGTCGAGCTGTTCGGCGGCGCGGAGAACGTCCTCGACCTCGGGTGCGGGCGCGGCGAGTTCCTGGCGCTGCTGCGCGGGCGCGGCATCCGGGCGCACGGCCTGGACATCAACCACGAGATGGTGGAAGCGTGCCACGCGGCCGGCCTCGACGCGCGGGAGGGCGATGCCCTCGCCTACCTCGAGTCCCTCCCGGACGCCTCGCTCGGAGGGCTGATCGCCGTGCAGGTGGTCGAGCACTTCCAGCCCGCCTACCTGACGTGGCTGCTGGACACGGCGTATCACAAGCTGAAGCCAGGCTCGACGATCGTGCTGGAGACGCTGAACCCGTCGTGCTGGTTCGCCTTCTTCGAGGCCTACATCCGCGACATCACGCACGCCTGGCCGCTGCATCCGGACACGCTGAAATTCCTGGTCGTCGCCTCGGGCTTCCAGCGCGTCGACGTGCGGTGGCTGTCACCGTACCCCGCCGACGCGAAACTCCAGCACATCGAGCTGCCGGCCGACTCCCGAACGGCGGGCATGACCGCGCTCGCCCAGGCCTTCAACGAGAACGTCGACAAGGCGAACGCGGTGATGTTCTCGTACCTGGACTACGCGGTGGTGGGGCAGCGAATCTAGGGGCTAGAGACTAGGCGCTGGGCGCTGGTCGATCTCGGCGTCACGCTCGCACTCCACCCACGCGGCGAGAGCCGCGTCCGACTAGCCCCTCGCGCCTAGTCCCTACCGCCTGCCTAGAGCCTGTGAATGTGCCCGCCGGCGAAGCTCCGCAGCGCATTGCGCGCGTCCATGATGAGCGGGGCCTTCTCGACCAGTTCCTTGTAGTCGAACACGTCGTGGTCCGTGGTGATGACCACGCAGTCCGGCTTCGCGGCCAGCGCCTCGGCGGCGCCGATCGCGGTGAACGTGTGGCCGTCGGTCTTGAACGACGGGACGTACGGGTCGCTGTAGGTGACCGACGCGCCGCGCCGGAGCAGGTGCTCGATCACGTCGAGGGCGGGCGACTCGCGCATGTCGCCCACGTTCTTCTTGTAGGCGACGCCGTACACGTGCACGCGCGACCCGTTCACGGCCTTCTTCACCGTGTTGAGCGCGTCGGCGACGCGCGTGACCACCCACTCGGGCATCGAGCTGTTCACCTGGCCGGCGAGCTCGATGAAGCGCGCCTCGAACCCGCTCTGGCGCGCCTTCCACGACAGGTAGAACGGGTCGATCGGGATGCAGTGGCCGCCGAGCCCGGGCCCGGGATAGAACGGCATGAAGCCGAAGGGCTTCGTCTTCGCCGCGTCGATGACCTCCCAGACGTCGATCTTCATCCGGTGGCACATCAGCGCGAGTTCGTTGACCATGCCGATGTTCACCGACCGGAAGGTGTTCTCGAGCAGCTTGGCCATCTCGGCCACCACCGTCGAACTCACCGGCACGGTCTTCGTGACGACCGCCCCATAGAGCGCGCAGGCGATGTCGGTGCTCGCCTTGTCGATGCCGCCGACGACCTTCGGGATGTCCTTCGTCAGGTACTGCGGGTTGGCCGGATCGACGCGCTCCGGCGAGAACGCCAGGTAGAAGTCGCGGCCCGCCTTGAGGCCGGTCTCCTCGAGCATCGGCTTGACCAGCTCATCCGTCGTGCCCGGGTACGTCGTCGACTCGAGGCTGACCAGCTGCCCCTTCTTCAGGTGCTTCTGGACCGCCTCCACGGCCTGGACGACGTAGGACATGTCGGGGTCCTTCGTCTTGCGCAGCGGCGTCGGCACCGCGATGTCGATGCAGTCCATGTCCGCCAGCGCCGACATGTCGGTCGTCGCGCTGAAGTGGCCGGACGCCACGACGCTGGCCAGGTCCTCCGACTTCACATCCGGGATGTAGCTGCGGCCGGCATTGAGCTCGCCCACCTTCCACTCGTCGACATCGAAGCCGGTCACGTGGAACCGCCCCAGCGCCAGTTCCACGGCGAGCGGCAGGCCCACGTACCCCAGGCCGATGACGCCGACCTTGCACTCCCTGTTCTTGACGCGATCCAGCAGACTCATGATCATCCTCTAGCGGGGCTTCGACGGCTTGATCCCGGACAGCCGTTCAATGTCGCCGTCCACCATCATGCCGACCAGGCCGGTGAAGTCGACCGACGGCGCCCAGCCGAGAATCTGGCGCGCCTTGGCGGCATTGCCGATCAGGTGGTCGACCTCGGCGGGGCGGAGGAACTTCGGGTCGACCTCGACGTGCTCCTTCCAGTCGAGCCCGGCATGGCCGAACGCCACCTCGACCAGGTCGCGGACCGAGTGGCTCTCGCCGGTCGCCACGACGTAGTCGTCGGCCGTCGGCTGCTGGAGCATCAGCCACATGGCGCGGACGTAGTCGCCGGCGAAGCCCCAGTCGCGGTGCGCTTCGAGGTTGCCGAGGTAGAGCTTCTTCGCGAGGCCCGAGCTTGATGCGCGCGACGCCGTCCGACACCTTGCGCGTCACGAACTCGAGGCCGCGGCGCGGCGACTCGTGGTTGAACAGGATGCCGGAGCACGCGAACAGGCCGTAGCTCTCGCGGTAGTTGACCGTGATGTAGTGCCCGAAGACCTTCGAGACGCCGTACGGGCTGCGCGGATAGAACGGCGTCAGCTCGGTCTGCGGCACCTCGCGCACCTTGCCGAACATCTCGCTCGACGAGGCCTGGTAGAGGCGGATCTTCGGGTTCACGCGCCGGACCGCGTCGAGCACCCGCGTCACGCCCTGGGCGTTGAACTCGCCGGTGAGCAGCGGCTGGTCCCACGACGCCGGGACGAACGACATGGCGGCGAGGTTGTAGAACTCGTCGGGCTCGTTCTCCTCGATGGCCCGGATGAGCGACAGCTCGTCGAGCAGGTCCGCCGGGTGGAGTCTGATACGATCCAGCAGGTGCGCGATCCGGTCGAGGTTCGGATGGCTCAGCCGGCGGATGATCCCGGTGACGTCGTAGCCCTTGTCGAGCAGCAATTCGGCCAGGTACGACCCGTCCTGTCCCGAGATGCCCGTGATGATGGCGCGCTTCGGCATATCTTCGTCCCCTTATCGGCTCGAATCTGCAATCGTAGTAGGTTCCCGCGCGGGGAGGCAAGGAGCGGCCGCCGATGGAGACCATCGACGTCGTCGTGGTCGGGGGAGGCGTAACCGGCCTGGCGTCCGCCGCGGCGCTTGCCGGGCGGGCCGGGAGGTGTGCGTGCTCGAGCGCCATCCCAGGCCCGGGATGGACACGAGCACCAGGAACAGCGGCGTCATCCACGCCGGCCTTCACTATCCTGCCGGGTCGCTCAAAGCGAGGCTCTGCCTGGAAGGCGCCCGCGAGCTGTACGCGTTCTGCGCGCGGCACGGCGTGCCCCACGCCCGCTGCGGCAAGCTCATCGTGGCGCTGGACGGGCCGGACGTGGCCGGCCTCGAGCGACTCAAGGCGCAGGGCGAGGCGAACGGCGTCGAAGGGCTCGAGATCATCGACGCGGCAGGCATTCGGCGGCGTGAGCCGCACGCCGCCGGCATCGCCGCGCTCGTCTCGCCGGCAACGGGCGTCGTGGAACCCGAGACCCTTGTGCACGCGCTCGCGTACGTCCTCGAGCAGGCCGGCGGCTACTTCCTGCACGGGCACGCGTCTCGAAGGCGCCGATCTCACCGCCGGAGGCATGCTGCTCCGCACCGAGCGCGAGTCGATCCTTGCGCGAACCGTCGTCAATGCCGCCGGGCTGTTCGCAGACCAGGTCTCCGCCATGCTCGGCGGCGAATCGTTCACCATCTCACCCCTGCCGGGGCGAGTACGCCGAACTCGCGCCGTCGCGCACGCACCTGGTCAACGCGCTCGTGTATCCCCTGCCGAACGCGTCGGGACACGGGCTGGGCGTGCATCTGACGAGAACGACACGGGGAACCGTCCTCGTCGGCCCGACCGTCCGCCACCAGGGCAGCCGGCACGACTACGAGTCGAACCGCCTCGCGCCCGGGGGCTTTCTCGAGCCCGCGCGGCGGCTGCTGCCCGAACTGGGCTCCGGAGACCTCAGGCTCGGGGGCAGCGGGATCCGGCCGAACCTGAACCCGCCCGAAGAGCCCTTTGCCGATTTCCTGATCAGGCGCGATCGCCGTCAACCCGCGCGTCGTCCACGCCGCCGGCATCAATTCGCCGGGGCTCACGTCGTGCCTGGCGATTGGCAGGCTGGTCGCTTCGCTCCTTTAGAGTCCGGCGGGGATTAGAAGCCAGAAGCCAGATAGCCAGTAGCCAGTAGCCAGTAGCCAGTAGCCCGGACGTTCGGAGAGAAGGGTAACAGATTCTGTCTGGAGACATAGGTAACAGTGTGACGATGCGTGTGGTGGCTGTGGAAAACGCGCGTTGGGCGTTTTCCAAGGAGCCGGTGGACCCGTCGTGTGGGTCCACGGCGCCGGCAGCCTCCACGCGCCTGGTCCGCTCACGCATACGGGACGGGCGTGAGCGTGCGGGTGCGAGCCTCGAACCGCGCCAAGCGGACCGTCGCGAAGTGCAGCATCCAGAGGCCGTCCTCGACTTCCTCAAAGGCGACGTGTTCCCCGCCCAGGACCTCGGTGAGATAGAGCGGGTTGCCCGCCCACGAGACCTGGCCGGTGCTGGCAACGCGGCGGACTTCCCAGTGCCCCGGATACTCGAGCGGCGGGAGGTGGGTGGGATAGGGACGGGGCGAGGCCGCGTAGCAGCTCGCCGGGGTGACGTCGCCCAACGCCTCATGGGGGCGCTCGGTGTTGTAGTCGCCGCAGAAGTGTCGGAAGCGGCGCTGTTGCGCCGCGAGGTGCGCCGCGGGCGGCCGTGCCGTTTCCGCTTTCAGCACGCGGTGGAATTGCTCATGGGCACCGTTCTGTTCCGGATGGCCCAACGCAATGCGTTCGGGCTGAATGCCCAGACGCAGCCACCAGACCGACAGGTGCGAGAGCCGCGTCAACCCCGGCGCGGCAAAGGGGCCGCCATTATCACTGCGCAGCCGCTCCGGCAGCCCATGGTCGCGGAACGCGCGCTCGAAGCACGGCCGCACCAGTCGGCCGGATTTCTCGGGCAGGGCATCACAGCGCAGCACGAGGCGGCTGTGCAGATCGCGCAGCGTGAGGGGATAACAATACGTTCGATCCCCCAGGCGGAATTCGCCTTTGAAATCCGTGGTCCACACCTCGTTCGGGCGCGTGGCCGGCGCCAAGGGACTCGGGGACGCGTGCCCGCGTCGGCGGCAGCGGGGCGTCCGGACCAGGCCGTGGGCCTTCAGCAGCGCACTGCCGGTGGACGGCGCCGGCCACGGCCACGTCGGCCACGTGCGGCGCAGCCCCGCCAGAAGCTTGCGCGCCCCCCACGTCGGATGGCGGCGCCGCGCGTCACACAGCGCGTGCGTCACCGCGCCCCCCGTCGCCCGCGGCGAGTGCTGCGGCCGCCGCGATTGGTCCACCAGGCCCTCGAGCCCCGTGTGCTCGAAGCGGGCAGCCCACTTGTACCCCGTCTTGCGGCTGATCCCGTAGTGCTCACACAACTCGGTCATCGACAACCCGCCCGCGACGTACGCGCGGACAAACAACCGTCGCAGATCCATAGGACTCACTCCTTGCCATGGCATCGCGCCCTCCTGCGAAGCGATGGCGAAAAGTGTTACCCATGTGTCCAGACGAATGTGTTACCTATGTGTCCGGATTGAGCCGCCAGTAGCCAGTAGCCAGTAGCCAGTAGCCAGTAGCCAGTAGCCAGTAGCCAGTAGCTGTTGGACGCCGTTCAGCGAGACATGCCTTTCTACTGAATACTGGCTACTGGCTACTGACTACTTCCCCCCGCAGGTATCGCTGCAGCGCATCCTGCCAGGTCGGCATGTCGATGCCCGCCGCGCGGAGGCGCGGGCACTCGAGTGCGGAGTACCGGGGCCGCCGCGCCCGCAGCGTGACGGTCTCCAGCGTGATGGGCCGGAGGTTCGCGGGTTTGCCGAGGAGCCTCGCGATCTCGGTCGCTATGTCGCGCCAGCTGCAGGCCCCGGCATTCACGCAGTGGTAGAGGCCGGAGGCGGTTCCGGACGCGACCAGGGCGCGGGTCGCCTCGGCCACATCGACCACGTACGACGGCGAAACGGTCCTGTCCACGAAGACGGGCACCTCGCGCTCCGCCGTGATGCCCTCCACGAGGCCGGCGAGACTGCCCTTCCGGCCGCCCTCGGACGGGGCGCCAAACAGGCTTTCCACCCTGAGCACGAGCGCCCCGCCGGCCTCGAGCGCAAACCACTCGCCGAGCAGTTTCGACGCCGCATAAACGCCTTGCGGGTTGGGCCGATCGTCCTCGACGTACGGACGCGAGGCCGCACCGTCGAACACGAAGTCGCTCGAAAAGTGCACGAGGGTGGCGCCGGCGGACGCGGCGGCCCTCGCGAGCCCCCGCACGGCAAACGCGTTGACCTCGAGCGCGGCGACGGGTTCGGCCTCGGCGCGATCCACGTCGTTGAAGGCCGCGCAGTTAATCACGACGTCGGGGCGGTGGGACGCCAGCGCGTCGCCGGCGGCGCGGTCGTCGGTGATGTCGAGGGCGGCGCGCGGGAGCGCGGTGACGTCCGCATCGCGGCCGAACACCCTGACGATGGCGCCCGCCAGCTGGCCCGAGGCGCCCGTCACGAGGACGCGCCGTGGCATCACGCGGCCCGGTTGTTCCCGGCGACGAAGGCCTTCATCTTCTCGTCGTCGAACACGCCTTCCCAGCGGGCGACCACCGCGGTGGAGATGCAGTTGCCCATGACGTTCACGGCGGTGCGGCCCATGTCCATCACCTGGTCGATGCCAAGCAGGATGGCGGCCCCTTCGAGGGGCAGGTTGAACTGGCCGAGCGTGGCGGTGAGCACGACGAGCGCGGCGCGCGGCACGCCGGCCACGCCCTTGCTGGTCAGCATCAGCGTCAGCATCATGATGAGCTGCTGTCCGAACGTCATGTGGACGCCCGCGAGCTGCGCCACGAACACGCTCGCCAGCGACAGGTAGAGCGTCGTGCCGTCCAGGTTGAAGCTGTAGCCCGTGGGCAGCACGAACCCGACGATGTTCTTGGGCACCCCGAAGCGCTCCATCACCTCGAGCGCCTTGGGCAGGGCGGCTTCGCTGCTGGCGGTCGTGAAGGCGATGAGGAACGGCTCGCGGATGGCGGCGGCGAACTTCAGGAACGGCACGCGAATGAGCCACGCCACGCCGCCGACCACGACGATGGCGAACACGAGCAGGCCGCCGTACATCAGCAGCACCAGCTTGCCGAGGGTATAGAGGATGCCGAGGCCCTTCCCGCCGACCGTGGCCGCGATGGCCGCCATCACCCCGATGGGCGCGAAGCGCATGACGTACCCGGTGAACTTGAACATCAGCTGCGCCGTGCCCTCGAGCACGTCCACCACCGGCCTGCCCTTCTCGCCGATGGCGGCAAGCGCGATGCCGAAGAACGTCGAGAAGACCACCAGCTGCAGGATGTCGCCGCGCGCCATCGCGTCGATGACCGACGTGGGAAACAGGTGCAGGAAGATGTCCCACGCGTGCTGCTGATTCCGGGCGAGGGCGGCCAGTTCGCCGGTGTCGGCGCCGATGGGCACGGCCAGGCCCGCCCCCGGCTGGAACCAGTTGACCAGCGCCAGGCCCCAGAAGAGGGCGATGGTCGTGGCCACCTCGAAGTAAATGATCGCCTTCAGGCCGATCCGCCCCATTGCCTTCAGGTCGCCGGTGCCCGCGATGCCGACCACGAGCGTCGAGAACAGGAGCGGCGCGATGATCATCTTGATCATCCGCAGGAACGCGTCGGCGAGCGGCTTGATGCTGACGCCGAAGCCCGGCCAGAAGTAGCCAATCGCGATCCCGACGAACAGGCCGATGAAGATCTGGGTGGTCACCCCTGGCGCGCGGCGGCGGCCGGCGGGGGCGGCTGGCATGGCGTCGGGACTGGCGACCTTCACGGGCTCGACTCCTTGGTGGGCGCCTCGCGGGCGCCCGGGGCGGTCAGGCCGTCCGAGTCAGGGCCTCCGCCATGGCGGAGACGACATGCCGCTGCTGCTCGACGGTGAGTTCGCCGTAGACGGGCAGGGCCAGCGTCTCGCGGGCTGCCCGTTCGGCGTGGGGGAACTGTCCCGTTCGATAGCCGAGATACGCGAAGCAGGCCTGCTCGTGGAACGGCACCGGGTAGTAGATCGCGCAGCCGATGTGGCGCGACTCGAGGTGCGCCTTGACGGCGTCGCGGTCGGGCACGCGCACGACGTACTGGTTGTAGACGTGATGACGATCGGGCACCTCCGCCGGCAGCGTCACGCGGCCGGTCAGGCCGTATTCGGCGAACAGCCCGGCGTACCGGGCGGCGTTCCGCCGGCGCGCCTCGGTCCATCCGGCCAGGTGCGGCAGCTTGACGCGGAGGACGGCCGCCTGCAGGGCGTCGAGGCGGAAGTTCCCGCCGATCACCTGATGGTAGTACTGCCGGTCCGCGCCGTGCACGCGCATGCGTCGCAGGTCAGCGGCCAGCGTGGCGTCGCCGGTCGTCACCAGGCCGCCGTCGCCGAACGCGCCCAGGTTCTTGCTGGGGAAGAACGAGAAGCAGCCCACGCGGCCGAACCCGCCCACCATCTTCCCCTTGTAGGCGGCGCCGATGGCCTGCGCGGCATCCTCGATGACGGGCACGCCGGCGCGCTGCGCGATGTCGAGGAGCGGGTCGAGGTCCGCGCTCTGCCCGTACAGGTGCACCGGGATGATCGCGCGTGTGCGCGGGGTGATGGCGGCGGCCGCGGCCGCCGGATCGATGTTGTACGTGATCGGGTCGATGTCCACGAGCACCGGCGTCGCGCCGAGTCCGCGCGATGCACCCTGCCGTCGCGAAGAAGGAATAGGTGCTCGTGACGACCTCGTCGCCCGGGCCGATGCCGAGGGCCATCATCGCGAGCAGCAGGGCGTCGGTGCCCGAGGACACGCCGACGGCATGCGTGACCCCGAGGTAGGCGGCCAGCTCGCGCTCCATGGCCTCGACCTCGGGGCCCATGATGAAGCGCTGGCTGTCGCACACCCGCGTCACGACGTCGATGATGGCGTCGCGAATGGGTCGGTACTGCGCCTGCAGGTCGAGCATGGGCACCTGCACGGGTGCCGCGGACTGACCGGTGCCTGCTGCCGGCATGAGCGTGCGCCTCCTTGAACGGGGATGTCAGTGGCCGACGACGCGCGGGTCGCCCCACAGCGCGAAGTCACCCCGGCGGTCGCGGTCGTCGCGGGGCGGGCCGGCATCGGTGTTGAGGTTGATCTCGATCAGCTGCCCTTCGTAGGCAGACAGGTCAATCGTCGCCGAGAGCCAGCGGCGGTCGCGATCGCGCTCGCGCGGGTTGACGACCTCTTTCAGGTACTCTTCGTAGGTGCGGCCGTCCGACACGCCGACGCGGAACTGGACCCCGTTGCCGTCAACGGTCCAGCCGTCCTCGCGCAGGGCGTAGAAGATCTCCAGCGTGCCGCGGCGCGGCACCTCGACCTTCCAGCGGATGCGCGAAAACGCCGGCGCGAAGATCGCCTTGTGCGTCTCGCCGGCGAGCGTCACGTCCGAGACGGTGAACGGCGCGGCGCCGGGCTCGCTCCAGTTGCTGCTCTTCTGCGCATCGGCCAGCCGGCTCGAGGAGATCGACGCTGGCCGTCTCGCCGCCCCTGCGAAGCATCCAGAAGGCCACCACCGCCACCACGACGGCGAGGCCCGCCAGCGCGGCCATGACTTTCTTGTTGTTCAACACGGAAGACTCCCCTCCTTCGAGGCGTCCGACACCCGAAATTTCCGAATGCTAGCATCCGGCCCGAGCGGGCCGCAAGACAGTCGGGACGCCCGTCAGCGGCCCCGCTCCTTCACCGCCGCGCGGGTTTCCCGGTCAATCTCCCGCCGCTTGATCGTTTCACGGCGGTCGTAGTCCTTCTTCCCCTTCGCCAGGCTGATCGCGATCTTCACCCGTCCGTTCAGGAAGTACATCCGCACCGGCACGAGCGTCATGCCCTTCTCGGTCGTCTTGCCGACGAGCTTCCGGATCTCGTGCCGGTGGAGGAGCAGCTTCCGCGGGCGCAGCGGCTCGTGATCGGCGTAGCCGCGGCTGCTGTACGCCCCGATGTGGACGTTGTGGACGAACACCTCGCCGCCGTCGACCCTGGCGAAACTGTCGCGGAGATTCACCCGTCCCTCGCGGATGGCTTTCACCTCGGTGCCGACCAGCGCCACGCCCGCCTCGAACGTCTCGAGCAGATGATAGTCGTGGTGCGCCTTGCGGTTCTCCGCGATGATGCGCTCGGCTTTCTTGCGATCGGCCTGCTCGCGGGCGTCCCGGGCGCTCACGGCCGGCGCTCCTCGCCCGCCGCCGGCAGGCCTCTGGCGGCGCCCGCCAGCTTCGCGGCGAGCCGCACCGCCTCGATCATGCTCCCGGGATCGGCCGCGTTCCTGCCGGCGATGTCGAAGGCGGTGCCGTGATCGACCGACGTCCGGATGATCGGCAGCCCGAGCGTGACGTTCACCGACCGGCCGAACGCCAGCAGCTTGACCGGGATCAAGCCCTGGTCGTGGTAGCAGGCGACGACGGCGTCGAACTCGCCGCGCGACGCCCGCACGAACAGCGTGTCGGCCGGGAACGGCCCCGCGATGTCGATGCCCTCGTCCGCGCACGCCGCGATCGCAGGCTGGATGACACGCTGCTCCTCGTCGCCGAGCACGCCGCCCTCGCCCGCGTGCGGATTCAGGCCGCACACCGCGAGGCGCGGCCGCGTGAATCCGAACCTCGGCAGCTCCCGCGCCGCCAGCCGGATCACGCGCTCGACCGTCGCGCGCGTCAACAGGCGCGGCACCGAGGCGAGCGGCTCATGGATGGTGGCGAGCACCACGCGCAGCGCGTCCGAGTGGAACATCATCGCGACCGACGGCGCGCCGGTCAGGTGCGCGAGCAACTCGGTGTGGCCGCGCCAGGGCAGGTCGGCGAGGGCGAACGCCGCCTTGTTGATCGGCGCCGTGGCGACCGCATCGACCGCGCCGGCCATCGCGTCCTCGACCGCCGCGACGATCGCGCCGTACGCCGCGCGCCCGGCCTCCGCCGACACTCTTCCGGCTTCGACGCCCGGCGTGTAGATCCTCCCGTAGAGCACCGGCGTACAGACCTCGCGCACGCGCGGACTGGCCGCGGCCTTCGCCGCAATCTCCGGGCCGATGCCGGCCGGGTCGCCGATCGTGATCGCGACGCGAGGAAGGCTCATCCGCTGCCACCGGCCCCGCAGCCGCTTCCGCCGCAGCCGCCGCACCCGCCCGCGGGCCCCGGGGTCTCGCCCGCGCTGCCGGGATAGGCTTCGTCGCTTGCTGCCGGCGGCGCCCCGTGGTTGAGCTCGTAGCGGAGACAGCACTTCAGGCGGCCGCACAGGCCCGACAGCCGCGACGGGTTCAGGGCGAGGTCCTGCTGCTTGGCCATCTTGATCGACACCGGCTCGAACGATTTCAGCCAGCTGCTGCAGCAGAGCGGGCGGCCGCACGTGCCGTAGCCTGACAGCAGCCGCGCCTCGTCGCGCACCCCGATCTGGCGAAGTTCGATCCTCGTCTTGAACTCCGACGCGAGTTCCCGCACCAGTTCGCGGAAGTCGACGCGCTCCTCTGAGGTGAAGAAGAACACGAGGCGCGATCCGTCGAACAACTGCTCGACGCGGGCCAGCTTCATCGCCAGGCCGCGCTCCCGGATCTTCATGACGCAGAGGCGGAAGGCCTCGCGCTCCCGCTGCTCGTGCCTGGCACGCAGCGAGTGGTCCTGGCTGGACGCGCGGCGCAGGATGCGCGGTCCCTGGTCGCCGGTGGAAAGACGCGCCATGAGCACGGACGGGCGCGCCAGCACCGTCGCGAGCGCCGGTCCCGAATCGGTCTGGACGACGACGAGGTCGCCCTCGGCGAGCGGCGGTTCGGCGGCGCAGGCGACTGCCGCCCGTATCCATCCCCCGGGAACGGCCCTGACCGCCACGAAGGCGCCGGGTGCTCCAGCGCTCATAGGATTCCGCATCTATCGCCGTCGGCGACGGGCCGCTAGAGCTGGAGCACGAGCCAGTCCGCCACGATCTTGGGACTGGCGTTGCGCTCCAGCGCAGCGAGCGAACGTCCGACGGCAGAAAACGCGCGCGTGAGCCGGTCGCGGTCGTAATGCCTCGCCAGGGTTTCAAGGTCCGCCCTGAGGTCGAGGTTGACCAGCGCCGAGTCGGGCGCGCGGGTTGTCAACACAGCCAGGTCCCGCAACAGCGAGCCCAGCGCACGCAGGCGGGCGGCCACCGACGCACGGTCGGCACCGCCCTTTCCGTCCTTGTCGGATGCCTTTCCGGGGTCCTTCGCCTTCCGCCCGGTGGACTTCAGCAGCGCCGCAGACACCGCCAGCCTCGCGCGGACGTCCACGGTCCCCGCCGTTTCCATGAGGACCGCCGCCGCCACGGCCCGGGCCTGGGTCTGCTCGGCAGCCCCGTCGCCTATCGCACGCGCGAAACTGCCGCCCGACAGGGCAGCCCCCGCTCTCGCATCCGCAGCCGCGAAGCCGTGCGTCCGCTCCAAGGCGTCGGCAATCTCCCTGGCCGCCAGCGGTGCGAACCGCAGCACGCAGCATCGAGAGCGGACGGTTGGCGACAGCAGGTTCGGCCGCGAGGTGACCAGGACGAAGACGTTCCTCGCCGGCGGCTCCTCCAGGGTCTTCAGCAACGCATCCTGCGAATCGCTCCCCAGTTCGTCCGCATCGTCGATCACGACGACACGATGCCGGGCTTCGAAGGGGCGGTAGCCGACCTGGCGCATCAGGTCACGAGCCTGCGCCACGGAAATCGTGCTCTTGTCCTCGGGCCGTCTGACCGTCAGGACGTCCGGATGGAGACCTCTCGCGATGCGGCTGCAAGACGCGCACGTTCCGCACGCGTCCCGCTCACCCGCGTCGGTCTCGACCGGGGCCAGGCAGTTCAGAGCCTGCGCGAGCGCGAAGGCCATGTGCTTCTTTCCGATGCCGTCGGGGCCGGCAAAGACGAGGCTCGGCGGGAGCGTGCCGGAGTGCACCGCCCGGGCCAGCAGCCGCTTCAGCCGACGATGTCCGACGATGTCGCGGAAGCTCATGGGAGGCAGTGAGTTACGGGGATCGTATCACATCAGGCGCTAGGGACTAGGCGCTAGTCGGACGCGGCTCACGCCGCGTGTGTGAAATGCCAACCTGACACCGAGACTGACTAGACCCTAGCGCCTAGACCCTAGCCCCTGGCCAAGAACGCCTTCAAAGCGAGGATGGCGAAGACGGCGGCCATGCCGAGCACTGCGCGGTACTCGCGGTTGCGCCAGGCGCGCTCGAAACTGAACCGCCGGTCGACGGTGGCGCCGGCGCCGCGGCAGTAATCGTCGTACTCGGAGCCGAACTTCTCTCGCAAGAACGCTTCCTCGGTGCGGATTGCCGCCGTGAACGTCCCCACGACATAGAGGCCAATGGCTGCGGCGGCGACCGCGCTGTTGCCGGCGACGGCGACGCCGACCGCCATCACCGCCGACCCGACGTACAGCGGATGGCGCGTCCACCGATACGGGCCGGAGCGGGTGACTTCCCGGCTCTTCTCCAGGTGCCCCGCGGCCCACACGCGAATGCACTCGCCCGCCGCCGCCACCACGGTGCCGACCGCCAACACGCTCCAGGTTGGTCTCGCCAGCCACAGGACGAGGACGCCCGCCACGAACCCGAGCGTGACGCGCAGACGGGCGAGCCAGCCCCACGTCTCAGCCACGGGCGCCTCCTGCGCTGACGCGGCGGTCGACGGCACCGGCCACTTCCTCGACGCTAATCGTGTTGATGCAGGGCGTCTCGCGGCGGCATCGCCGTTTGTGATGGCATTCGCAGTCGTCGAATCGCGACACCCACGTGTCGCCGGCATTCCAGGGCCCGTTTCGCAGCGGATTCGTCGGTCCGAACAGGCCCAGCACCGGGGTGCCGACGGCGGCGGCCAGCTGCATCGGGCCGGTGTCGCCCGCAACGAACAGCGACGCGGATCGGGCCAGTTCGACCAGGTCGGCGATCGTCGTCGACGGAGCGACCTGCGCGGCGCCATTGGACGTGGCCGCCACCCGGCCGGCCAGCGCCTGCTCCCCGGACCCCCACGTCACGACCGACGGCATCCCGTGACGTGCGCGCAGGTGGGCGGCAATGGCGCCATAGCGGTCCGCTGGCCACTGCTTGTTCGGCCAGCCCGCCCCCGGGTTGATGACGGCGAAGCCATCCGTCGCCTGGAGTTTCAACATGTCGCGGACCTGGCCGGGCACGAGTGAGGGCGACACCCTGAGCGGAGCGGCCACGCCGCGCACGCGGCACCCCCAGCGCCTCGATCATCGAGAGGTTCTTGCGCACGACGTGCCCGCCATCGTCCGCCGCGATGCGCCGGGTGTAGAACGCGCCGGCCGCCGGCTCGCGGAGTTGCCCGGTCGCGAAGCCCGCGGTCACGCGCGCGCCCGCGAGACGGGCCAGGACCGCCGACTTCAGCAGGCCCTGGAAGTCCACGGCGAGGTCGTAACGCACCCTCCGCAATTCACGGATGATCGCGACGAGCGGCCGGCCCGACCGCCCGCCGACGACGATCGTGCCGTCGATGATCGGGACGAGCTCGAGCAGCGCGGCATACCGCCCGTCGACGAGCCAGTCGATGCGCGCATCGGGCCACGTCGCGCGGAGCGCGGCCGCTGCGGGCAGCGCGTGCACCAGGTCGCCGAGCGCGCCGAGCCGGACGATGAGGATGGACCGCGCCATTCAGGAGGAGGTCAGCCGCGACACCAGGTCGCGCGTGGAATGGTCCTTCGGATCGCCGACGATCGCGGTCCGCCCGCCGTACGATTCGACCACCGGCCGCTCGGGCACGGTCTCGACGGTGTAATCGGTGCCCTTGCAGTGCACGTCCGGTTTGAGGCGCAGCAGGACGTCCGCGACGGTACGCCCCGAGAACACGACGACGTAGTCCACCGCGCGCAGCGCCGCGATGAGCTCGGCCCGGTCGGCCTCCTTCATGACGGGCCGCCCCGGCCCCTTCAGCGCCCGCACCGACGCGTCGTCGTTGACCGCCACGACGAGCCGGTCGGCTTCGGCCTTTGCGCCTTCGAGATACCGGATGTGGCCGACGTGGAGGAGATCGAACACGCCGTTGGCGAGCGCGACGGTCCGGCCGGCGGCGCGGTCGGCGGCAACGGCTGCTGCCACTTCGTCGAGGGTCATCAGGTGGGCCATAGCGTCACGGCGCCGGGTGATCGAGCAGCCAGACCGCAGCGCCGACGAGATCCTCGCAGACGACGTCGGCTGACAGCCCGGGTTGCGGCTTGAGCGCCTCTGTTGCGCCGTAGCCGGTCTTCACGAGGATTCCGCGGCACCCGACAGCCCTGGCCACGGCGATGTCGCGCCAGCGGTCGCCGATGACCGCCGAGCGAGCCAGATCGATGCCGAGTTCAGCTGCCGCGCGCAGGGCCATGCCCGGCTTCGGCTTGCGGCAGTCGCACTCCGTCCGGTACTCAGGAACCGACGCCTCAGGCGAGTGCGGGCAGTAGTAGTGGCCGTCGATCTGCCCGCCGCCCCGTTTCGCGCGGTCCGCGAGGTGGCCGGCGAGCTCGGCGACAAAGTCCTCGCCATACAAGCCTTGGGCGACACCGGCCTGGTTCGTGAGCACCACCACCAGATAGCCGGCCTGCTTGAAGAGCCTGATCGCGTCGATCGCGAACGGATACAGCTCGAAGCGCTCCAGCCGATCGATGTAGCCCGCATCGAGGTTGATCGTGCCGTCCCGATCGAGAAAGACGGCAGGGCGCTTGTCGGTCACAGCATTTCTCCCACGGTTCCCGCCACCGCGCCGGCCTCGATGCCGCGCATGCACCGGTGATCGAGCGGGCACTCGCGCAGCAGGCACGGCCGGCACCATGCGTCGGCCGTCAGCACGCGCGCGTTCGCCGCGAGCGGGGCCGTCACCCGCTCGTCCGTCGGCCCGAACAGCGCCACCACCGGCGTGCCGACCGCCGCGGCGAGGTGCATCGCCCCCGAGTCGTTCGACACGAACGCGGCGCACAGGGTGAGCACGCCGGCCAGTTGCGGAATGTCGGTCCGCCCGGCCAGGTTCAGCGCCCTCGGCAGCGTCCCTGAATGTCCGATCTTATCGAGTTCGGCCTCGATCGTGCACGCAAACGCCCGGTCGGCCTCCGCGCCGAGCAGCACGGGCTGCAGGCCGTGGACGCGCGCGAGCTCCGCCGCGACGGCGGCGAAGCGTTCGGGAGGCCATCGCTTCGCGCCGCCGTAGGCCGCGCCCGGCGCGATGCCGACGAGCCGCGCCCCCGGCGTCCAGCCGGCCTCCGTCAGCCGGTGGCGCGCGGCGTCGATGATCGCGGCGGGCACGTCGAGCCGCGGCACCCGGTCGCCGATGGCGACGCCGAGCTCTGCGACCAGGCGCCGGTAGTAGTCGGCCTGGTGCACGAGCCCCCGCGGCACCCGCACGGTGCGGGTGAGCAGCCAGCGCCTCACGTTCCGGCGATATCCCCATCGTTGCGGCACGCCCGAACGCCACGCGGCCAGGGCCGATTGCAGCGAGTTCGGGAGCAGCACGATGGTGTCCGCCCCCGTGCCGCGGAGCGTCCCCGCGATTGAGCCGATCGTGCGCCATCGTGAGGCCCCGCGCGGCCGCGGAATGGTCACGACCTCGTCGACGCCGCCGACCATCGTCCACAGCCCCGCCACGCCCGCCCGCGCTGCCACGACGAGCCGGGTCGTCGCGGCGTGACGGCGGATGTCCGCGACCGCCGGCAGCGCCATCACGGCATCGCCGAGCCAGTTGGGCGAGAACACCAGCACCGTCATGCGTCGTCTCGCATCGAGTGGAGGCCGTCGTCGCGCGCCGCCGGCGGGAACATGCCCGGGTCGGCGGCGTCGGTGACGGGAGAATCACGCCAGCGGCGGTGCATCCACAACCAGAGTTCCGGATGGCGGCGGACGTGCATCTCGAGGACGTCGGTGCAGCGCTGCGTGAAATCGCGGATGGCTTCGGGCGAATCGTCCGCCGGCGGGTCGACCGGGTGCTCGTAGACGAGGCGGTAGCGGCCGATGCCGTCCGGCAGCGCGAACACGGGGATGACGGGCGCGCCGGTCCGGAGGGCCAGCACGCCCAGTGCGAGCGTCGTGGCCGCCGGCCGGTCGAAGAAGTTCACGGTGACCGCGTCGGGCGCCTGGATGTGCTGGTCGATCAGGATGGCCACGCCGTCGTTGGCGCCGAGCGCCTTCAGCACACGGCGCAGCGCGCCCCGCCTGTAGATCACGTAGTTGCCCGTGGCAGCCGCGCATCCGCTCCAGCAGATCGTGGAGCCGGCGGTTGTCGAGCGGGCGCGCGAGCACGCCGATGGGCGCGAACGCCGCGGCGTGGGCGATGGCGTTGATCTCCCAGTAGCCGAAGTGGCCGGTGAACAGCAGCGCGCCCCGTCCGTTCGCGCGCGCGTCGCGGATGCGCTCGCCGCCCTCGATGTCCACCCGGGACAGCACCTCCTCGCGGGAGAGGCCGCTGAACTTCAGCAACTCGAAGAGCAGCCGGCCGAAGTGCCCGAAGACCTGCCGGACAATCGCCTTGCGCTCGGCGTCCGGCTTGCGGGGAAAGGCCGCCGCGAGGTTCTGGAGCGCGATGCGCCGGTGCCGGCGGTCGAACAGGTAGAACAGCAGGCCCAGCCCGGTTCCCATGGCCCGCACCACACGCCACGGCAGCGCGCGCGCGGCCCACATCGTCAGGACCACCAGCGCGTACTCGATCGTGTGGCGCAGCGCCTTCATGCGCGCACCTCCACGCCGAGTGCCCGCTCGGCGGCGAGGCGAGACGCCAGCCATGCGCGGAACCCGGCGGCCGGTTCGATTCGCACCTCCAGCGGCACCCACACGACCGGCAGCGCCATCGGCCGGAACGGCAGCAGCCGCACCAGGTCCTTTTCCGTGGTCACGATGGCGCGGGCGCCTGCCCGGCGCGCCCTCTCGACCAGGCTGGCGGCATCGGCCCTCGTGTAGCGGTAGTGGTCCCCGAAGGACACGGTCTCTTTCACATCCCAGCCGGCCGCGCCAAGCTCCTGGAAGAACCGCTCCGGCTGAGCGATGCCCGCGATGACAAGCACCGGCCCCGCCGCCTGAACCGGCGCGCTGGCGCCCACCACATCGAGCCGCCGCGGCGCACCCGTGACTCTCACGAGCCGGAATCCGTCGCCCACCCCGAGGCTCGCGGCAACCGTGCGGGCCTGCTCCACCGTGTCCGCAGGCGCCAGCACCGCATGGGCGAAGGACGCTGCGGCCAGCGATTCGCGGAGCCGTCCTGATGGGAGCGTCCGCGCATCGGCCGAGATCCTCGGGGCTGACGATGAGCAGATCGGTCCCGCGCGCGAGCGGCAGATGCTGGAAGCCATCGTCGAGGAGGTGCACCGTGGCCTCGAGGTGGACCTCGGCCAGCCGGCCGGCCAGAAAGCGATCGGATGACACGAGCACGCGGGCGCCCTGAACGGCGCGGGCCAGCATCAGCGGCTCGTCGCCGCCTCGGGCGAGGTCCGCGCACATCCGCTGGCCGTCCGACACGACGACGACGCCGGGCGGCGCGGACTGCCGCGCGTAGCCCCGGCTGAGGATGGCCGGCCGCTCGCCCATGTCGAGCAGCAGGCGCGCGATGTGCGCGACGGCCGGCGTCTTTCCCGAGCCGCCGACGCGGAGGTTCCCCACGCTGACGACCGGCCGCTCCAGGCGCCGCTGGCGGGCGCGGCGCTGGTAGTACGAGCGCCTCGCCGATGCCGCCGCCGCGTAGAGGGATGCCAGCATCGTCATTCGCCTCAGCGGGGCGCCGGGAACGGGACGACATTGCCCGCCTCTGCCGCAGCCGGCGGCAGCAGCCCGCTGATAGCGGCCAGGCTGCGCTCCCGCGCGCCGCGATTCGCTTCCACCAGTGCCCGCGCCCGCTCACCGAGGCGCACCCGCGCGTCAGGCGCAGACAGAAGCTCGATCAGGACGTCTTCCAGCGCCCGGCCGGACGTCACCTGCACCGCGGCACGGTCGGCGAGGAAGGTCTCGGCAATCTCGGCGAAATTCTGCATGTGCGGGCCGAACACGATCGGCTTCCCGAACACCGCCGGCTCGAGGATGTTGTGGCCGCCGATCGGCACGAGGCTTCCACCGACAAACACGACGGTCGCCGCCTGGTAGACCTGCGCCAGTTCTCCAATCGTGTCCAGCACGACGACGTCGGCCCTGACGTCGTCGTCGATGGCGAGCTCCGATCGGAGCGCCGTGCGGAATCCCGACTGCCTCGCGAGCGCAGCGGCCTCCGCGAAGTGCTCGGGCTTGCGCGGAGCCAGGATGAGCAGCGGATTGCGCGCGAGGGTGCGGATCGCGCTCGAACGCCTGCAGCACGATCTCGTGCTCGCCCGGCATGGTGCTGCCCGCGACGATCACCGCGCGCCCATCGGCGACGGTGAGGTAGCGAAGCACCCGCTCCGCGCCTCCGTGGGCCGCGCCCGGCGCCTCCGGACGCCTGCAGAGCGTCGAACTTCAGGCTTCCCGTGATCGCTGATGCGGTCGGGCGGCGCGCCCAGTTCCCGCAGCCGGCCGGCTGTTTCCTCTCCCTGCACGCAGAAGAGATCGACAAGCGTGAGCACGCGCCGGAACAGCGGCCTGACGAGCCGGTAGCGCGGGAACGACCGGGCCGAGATGCGGCCGTTCAGCACCACCGTCTTCACGCCGCGCGCGCGGCACTCGCGCAGCAGGTTCGGCCAGATCTCCGTTTCCATCATGACGAAGAGCCGGGGCCGCACGATGTCGAGCACGCGGCGGACGATGAACCGCTGGTCGATGGGAAAGAAGAACACGCCGTCGGCCATCTGGAAGCTCTGCTTCGCCACGCGCTGGCCGGTAAGGGTGGTGGTCGACACGAACAGCCGGAGGTGGGGGTAGCGCGTCTTGAGGTCAGAGGCGATCGCGCGGGCCGTCAGCGCCTCCCCCACCGACACGGCCTGGATCCAGATGGACGGCTCGCGATCGAGGTTCAGCGACACCGGCAGGAACACCGAGCCGCTCCGGCAGGTTGACGGCGTACTTGCCGTGCCGGAGCATGCCTGGTACACGAAGTACGGCGACGCCAGCACGAACACCAGCACCATCGCGAGGCTGTAGAGCAGGTACATGGGCCGCACCAAGATATCACGCGGGTTTGACCCCGCCGCGTGTCACTGCAATGGGGTTTTGGCGAGAAGGAGCACATTATGGCAATCAAGGTCGGCATCAACGGGTTCGGGCGCATCGGCCGCAACATCATGCGGGCGGCGATGGGTAACAAGGCCATCGATTTCGTGGCCGTCAACGACATCACGGACACGAAGACCCTGGCGCACCTTCTGAAGTACGACTCGATCCTCGGCAATCTCCACGCCACGATCGAGGCCGGCGACGGGCTGGATCAGCGTCGACGGCGACAAGTTCCAGGTGCTCTCGCAGAAGGACCCCGCGCAGCTGCCGTGGAAGGACCTCGGCGTGGACGTGGTCTTCGAAGGCACGGGCAAGTTCACCAAGCGCGACGACGCGGCGAAGCACATCGCGGCCGGGGCGAAGCGCGTGGTCATTACGGCGCCGGCCACGTCGCCCGGACGCCACGCTGGTCATGGGCGTCAATCACGACCTGTACGACCCGGCGAAGCACGTCATCATCTCGAACGCGTCCTGCACCACGAACTGTCTCGCGCCGGTGGCCAAGGTCCTGCAGGAGAGCTTCGGCATCAAGAAGGGCTGGATGACCACCATCCACTCCTACACCAACGATCAGAACGTGCTCGACTTCCCGCACAAGGATCTGCGGCGCGCCCGCGCGGCAGCGCTCTCGATGATCCCGACGACGACCGGCGCGGCCAAGGCGATGGGCGAGGTGCTGCCGGTCCTCAAGGGCAAGCTCGACGGGTTCTCCATGCGCGTGCCGACGCCCAACGTGTCGGTGGTGGACCTGGTGGTGCTCGTCGAGAAGCCCACGACCGGCGAAGAGATCAACGCCGCATTCCGGGCGGCCGCGGCCGGCCCGCTGAAGGGCATCCTGGCCGTCGAGGACGCGCCGCTTGTGTCGATGGACTTCCGCGGCAACTCGAACTCGTCGATCGTGGACTCGGCGTACACGAAGGTGATGGACGGCGATTTCGCGAAGGTCCTTGCGTGGTACGACAACGAGTGGGCCTACTCGGTGCGCTGCATCGATCTCGCGCTGTACATGGCCTCTAAGGGCATCTAGGTCCCGGGACTCGGGGCTCGGGACTCGGGGCTCGGGAGCAGGCCGCCGCGGCGTGGCATCCGAATCCCGAGTCCTGGATCCCGAACCCCGGCTCTTCCCCGCCCCCGTCAGGGAGTACTGCCGTGGCGAAGCTGTCGATCCGTGATCTCGATGTGCGCGGGAAACGCGTCTTCATCCGCGTCGATTTCAACGTGCCGATCAAGGAGGGGCGCATCAAGGACGACACGCGCGTCCGGGCCTCGCTCCCCACCATCAAGTACGCGCTCGAGCATGGGGCCACGGTCATCCTGGCTTCGCACCTCGGGCGGCCCAAGGGCGGCCCGAGCCCCGAATTCTCGCTCGAGCCGGTCGCCGCGCACCTGGCCAAGCTGCTGGACCAGGCGGTGAGCTTCGCCACCGACTGCATCGGCGATCCGGCGAAGAAGGCCATCGAACAGGCGCAGGCCCAGGGGCACAACCTCGTGGTCCTCGAGAACGTCCGCTTCCACAAGGAAGAGGAGAAGAACGACCCGGCATTCGCGAAGCAGCTGGCGGAACTCGCCGATCTCTACGTGAACGACGCGTTCGGGTCGAGCCATCGCGCCCACGCGTCCACCGAGGGGATGGCGCACCTGCTGCCGCAGGCGGCCGCCGGATTCCTCATGGAGGACGAGCTCAAGTACCTGGGCCTGGCGCTCGCCTCCCCCGAGCGGCCGTTCGTGGCCGTGCTCGGCGGCGCCAAGGTGTCCGACAAGATCGAGGTCATCGAGAACTTCCTCGGCCGCGTGGACGCGCTGCTCATCGGCGGCGCGATGGCCTACACCTTCTTCAAGGCGAAGGGCCTGCCCGTCGGCAAGTCGCTCGTCGAGGACGACAAACTGGACGCGGCGCGCGGTGTCATCGCGAAGGCGGCCGAGAAGGGCGTCCGACTTGAGCTGCCTGTCGACCATGTCGTGGCCGAGAAGATCGAAGCTGGCGTCGCCACGGCCGTGCTCGCGGTCGACGATCCGGCCATCGGCGAGCGGATGGGGCTGGATATCGGCCCGAAGACCGCCGCGAGGTACGCGGAAATCATCGGTGCCGCGAAGACGGTGGTGTGGAACGGCCCGATGGGCGTCTTCGAGACGAGCCCGTTCGACGCCGGCACCACGGCCGTGGCGAAGGCGGTCGCGGGCGTGAAGGGCACGACGATCATCGGCGGCGGCGACTCCGTGTCTGCCGTCGCCAAGGCCGGGGTGACCGACAAGATCACGCACATCTCGACAGGCGGCGGCGCGTCGCTCGAATTCCTTGGCGGCGCCGTGTTGCCCGGCGTCGCCGCGCTCTCCGACAGGTAGCCGCGGTCACTGAGAGCTAGCCTGCAGGGACAAGGGACATGGGATATGGGACAGGCCCCATGCCCCATGCCCCATGTCCCACGTCCCATGCCCCTTGAGAACGCCATGCGCACTCCGTTCCTCGCTGCCAACTGGAAGATGTTCAAGACCGTCGACGAGACGGTCGCCTATCTCCGCGAGTTCTGCGCGCTGACCGCCGGCGTCGGCGGCGCCGAGATCGTCGTCGCGCCGCCGTTCACCGCCCTGCGGGCGGCGGCTGATGTGACGAAGGGATCCAATGTCGGCATCGCCGCACAGGACTGCTACTGGGAGCGCGAGGGCGCGTTCACAGGCGAGGTCAGCACGGCGATGATCAAGGACGCCGGCGCCGGCTACGTGATCATCGGCCACTCGGAGCGGCGCCGCCTCTTCGGCGACACCGACGAGTGGGTGAACCGCAAGACGCGCGCGGTGCTCGCCGGCGACCTCACGCCCATCGTGTGCGTAGGCGAGACACTCGACGAGCGCGACGCGAACCTGACGCTGGCCGTCCTCGATCGGCAGATCGACGCCGCGCTTTCGGGACTGGCGCCCGCGCAGGTCGCCTCGCTCGTCATTGCCTACGAGCCGGTCTGGGCCATCGGCACCGGCCGCAATGCCACGCCGGCCCAGGCCGGGGAGGCCCACGCGCACATCCGGGCCAGGCTGAGGGCGGCGTTCGGCCAGGAGGCCGCCGAGGCGTGCCACGTGCTGTACGGCGGGAGCGTTAAACCCGACAACATCAAGGACTTGATGGCCCTCGAAGACGTGGATGGGGCGCTGGTTGGCGGAGCGAGCCTGACGGTCGCCTCGTTTTTCGCGATCGTGACAGGTGCCGCGACTTCTGTATAATAGAAGGATGTTCTACTACCTGCTGGTAACGCTGTACGTGCTGGTGTGCCTGTTCCTCCTCGTCGCCATCCTGCTTCAGCAGGGGCGCGCGGGCGACATCGCAAGCGCGTTCGGCGGCAGCAGCAGTCAGACCGTGTTCGGCGCCCGATCCGGCGCGACCATGCTGACGCGGGCCACCACCGTGCTGGCCGTGCTCTTCATGCTCGGTTCGATCGGGCTGGCCATCGTGTGGCAGAAGGCTCCGAGTTCGGTGGTGAGCGGCGCCGCAGCGCCCTCGGCGCCCACCGCGCCCGCGACGCCGCCTGCGGCACCGGCCAAGAAGTAGTTCGTCGTCTCACCCTCGTTGCGGAAGTGGCGGAACTGGCAGACGCACCAGCTTGAGGGGCTGGCACTCGCAAGAGTGTGGGGGTTCGAATCCCCCCTTCCGCACCAGCCTTCGCTCACCGTCGGCTTGCCACTCACCTCTGGTGAGCTTCGGCTCGGCAAGCCAGCCACGGGCGAAGGCTGTCTCGCCGTAGCTGCGGGAGGAAGGTGTCCACCCGGACCGCAGCGAAGGCGGACAGTCAGCCTGGCCGTGACAGACGGCGATCCCATCAATGGGATCGCCGGTGTTGTTTCTGCCCTTCTGTAAAGCGGTCCAGCAAAGCCAGCGTCCCAAGAATGAGCGATTCCTCGGCTGTCTTCAGCGGACGGGGTTTGCCATCCTCGAGCCCCAATGGGAGGCATTCGGCGGAGGTTCTCCGATTTCCGTCGCTCACGTTTCAAGTCTTGGGGTAGACTCCCCCATCCGTCACAACTCACTCGATAACCTCAGCACACAGTCAGAGAGGCTCCCATGCAGGCAAGAGTCCGCCAGACGTGTCACTTCGTGGTCGTCTCACTTGGGTTGGTGCTCGCGCTCGCAGGCACTGCTCTCGCTCAGTCCAGCAACCCTCGCATTGGCACTTGGAAGCTGAACCTCGCAAAATCGACATTCGCCGCCGGCACGGCACCCAAGAGCGCCACCTTCACAGTCGTGGCGGCGGGAGCGGGCGTCAAGGTCACGGTTGATGGGGTGAATGCGGACGGCACAGTGAGCCACTGGATGTACACCGCGAACTACGACGGGAAGGACTACCCCGTCACGGGCAATCCCAACCGTGAAACGGTGGCTTCCACCCTTGTCGATGCCAATACGTTGAAGAGCATCTACAAGAAGGGTGGAAAGGCAGCCGTCACTCAGACCTCAGTTCTGTCGAGCGACGGGAAGACGATTACCATCACGAGCACAAGCACGGATGCCAAGGGGCAGCCCGTCAACTCCGTGGCGATCTACGACAGGCAGTAGGCAACACCGACCGCTAGCCGGGCGAAGCGTCAGGGGGGAGTGACGAGTTGTCACTCCCCCGAGCCCCCAACCGAGTCGTCGCGGGGACTGGTTGGAGCCTCTCCGTGGCGCATGCCAGCTTGAGGGGCTGGCACTCGCAGGAGTGTGGGGGTTCGAATCCCCCCTTCCGTACCATCCGACTCGGTCGCTGCGCTCCCTCGCTCACGGCAGACCACCTGTCATGCGACCGAGTCGAATGGTGCCCTGAGCGATCCAGCGTTAGGAAGCGAGTCGAAGGGCGCACTCAACTCTGGTGAGCTTCGGCTCGGCAAGCCAGACGATGTCCGTCCCGCCGATGCGAGTGGTGTGCGAATCTGGCCAGGACTGCCTAGTATTCTGCATACGCGTCGTCCGGGTAGCAGTACAGCCACTGCTCCCCGGGCTCCGCGGAGGCAATCACCGGGTGTCCCGTGGCGCGCGCGTGCTTGCTGGCGTGCTGGTTCGGAGAGGCATCGCAGCAGAGCGTGACACCGCATTGCTGGCAGGTGCGCAGGTGCACCCACCGCCCGCCGATCTGCACACACGCGTCGCACTCCCGCTTCTTCGGAGGCGTGACCCGCTCGATGGCGAGGATGTGGGTACAGGCTTGAGCAGTCATGGTGTTCCTCCCTCGGGCGCCGCAGACGCGGCCCGTTCCAGGCTGTCCCGATCCCAGCGCGCCAGATTCGCCGCCGCGTCGTACGTCGTTCTCAGGAACGCTCGCAAGTCCGCCTCCGGCGTGGCCGAGGTCCGCACGGCCTCGTAGGACAAAATGAATTCGGACAAGTCGGTGTTGTAGCAAGCCGCGGCGGGCTGCACGGCCGCCGTCTTCAGGCCCGCCGGCTCTGGCGCCGCGTAGGCGTAGAACGCCGGCTCGTTGACGGGGCCGCCACCCGGCCACCAGCCGTGGCTAATCACCTCGTGCGAATACGCTTCGCGCGTGATGGCGTCGGCGCCTGGACGCGCCGGCGCTACCCGCCCGGAAAACCGCGTGACCGCCAGATCGAAACTGCCCCAGAAGAAGTGCACCGGGCTGCACTTTCCGATGAATCCGCAGCGGAACGATTCGAACACCGGCTGTATCGCGAGCAAGACCTCCCAGAACGCGCGCGCCGCCGCCGGGTCGTACGACCGGTGCACCGTGTCCTGGTCGAACCGGATGGGCTCCGGCATCTCGACGGGCATCGGCCAGATACGGACGTCGATGCCCAGGCCGTGAAGCGTGTCCATCAGACGCTGGTAGAAACCGGCGACGGTCTCCGGCCGCAGCGGGATCGACTCGCGCGCGCCGTCCGAAGTGTCGATGATGAGCGCGTGCTCGAGAAGATCGAAGACCATCGTGAACGTCCGACCCTTGTACGCGAGCGGCGGGGTCGTCAGTCCCCGAGAGGTGAGGTGCAGGGCGATGTTCCAGAAGTGATTGACGCGCGGCGTCAGCGCCAGGCAGATCTTGCCGACGATCTGCGTCCACATGTGCAACGTGTCGCGCGTATCGCGCCAGTCGTTCAGCGGAAGGGGGGGCCATGGCATGCCGCTATGATACAACCTGCAGAAGCGGCCCCGGCACGGAGTCCGACACTCGTGCCCCGGGCTGCATCGTGAGGCGCGGACAATACACAGATAGCCAGGAGCGTGGGGAATGAACGATCGCGATCGGGACCTGCGCGCACACCTCAGCCGGCTGCTCGATTGGGACGATGCGCACGCCGGCTTCGACGCGGCCGTCAAGGGCATCGGGCCCGCCTTGCGAGGCGTTGCGCCCAGGGGGCACCCGCACTCGCCGTGGCAGATCCTCGAGCACCTGCGGCTGGCGCAACTCGACATTCTCGATTTCTGCCGTAACCCTGCATACGTCTGGCCATCGTCGATGGAAGAGTACTGGCCGCCGTCCGCGGCTCCACCGAGCGCGAAGGCGTGGAGAGAGAGCATCACCGCGTTCCGCCGCGACCGCAGGGAACTCAAGACGCTGGCCGCCGACACGGCTCTCGACCTCTTCGCCCGCATTCCCCGTGGGACCGGACAGACGTACCTCCGGGAGCTGCTACTGGTCGCCGACCACAACGCCTATCACGTCGGGCAACTGATCGCCGTGCGCCGCTGCCTGGGTATCTGGAAGTAGCGATCCCACCCGCCGGGTCGATCACGCTCGACGCCGGCTCGCCGTCAGGTCGCAGGCCTCGTCTGCTGTGCGCTGTCTCGCATCGCGGTTTCTGGCGTGCGCGTCCTGGATTCAGGGCTCGCGCTGCGGCAGACGCAGGCCCCTGGGAATGATGAGGCGATCGAGCGCCTCGAAGGAGAGCTGCACCGCGAGCGCCAGCAACGCCGCCGGGATCGCGCCGGACAGGATGGTGGCGCTGTCGCTCAGATTGATTCCGCTGAAGATCGGTTCGCCCAGGCCGCCTGCGCCGATGAGCGCCGCCAGCGTGGCCGTGGCCACGTTCATGACGGCGCTGGTCTTGATGCCCGCCAGGATCGTTCGCGAGGCCATCGGCAGGAAGACCTTGACCAGCTGCGCGCGCGGCTCGAGGCCGAGCGCGGCGGCGGACTCTCGCACGCCGCGCGGGATGTCGGCCAGGCCTGCGGCGGTATTGCGGACGATCGGCAGCAGGCTGTAGAGGAAGAGCGCGAAGATGGCGGTCCGGGCGCTGATGCCGAAGAACGGCAGCGGCACGAGCATGGCGAGGAGCGCCAGCGACGGAATGGTGTAGAGCACTCCGGTCACGCCCAGGATCAGCTGGCTCACAAGCCCCGGACGGCTGGCCCGGATGCCGAGGGGCACGCCGACCAGGATGGCGAGGACGAGCGAGACGGCCACCAGCTCCAGGTGCCGGCCTGTCCAGCGCAGAATGCGGCCCGCGAGCGGCCGCGCGCCGCGCCCGTCGGCACCCTGCGCCCCTGCGCCGAAATACAGAGCCGCCGCCTGCGCGTAGTCCTTGGTGCGCTCGGCCTCCGCGTTGAGACGCCTCATGCGCGCCTCGTCGAGCGTGTTCTCCAGGGTGCGGATGGCCGCGAGCGCTCGCGGGTCGAGGCCCAGCCGGTAGAGGAAGACCGCGTCGTAGCGCGGGAAGAAGGCGCGATCGTCCTCGAGCACGGCGAGGTCGTCTGCGGCGAGCCTGGCGTCGGTGGAATAGGCGTCCATCAGATCGATCGCGCCGCTCGCCAGCGCGGCGTATGCCACCGCGTGCTCGATCCCCCGCACGTCCGCGATCGTCAGTCCGTAGTGGGCCGCAAGCGGCTTCCAGCCGTCGCGCCGCTCGAGGAACTCGTGGGTGAGGCCCACACGCAGCTCCGGATGGCGCGCCAGGTCGCTGATGCGCGCCACGCCCAGCGCGGCTGCGCGGCTGCGCCGCATGACCAGCGCGTACCGGTTATTGAAGCCCAGCGGGCCTGTGACGCCGACGCCGCGCGCCGCGAGCGCCGCGCGCATCTCGTCGGCCGTCATGCGGCCCGTCTTCAGGATTTCCTCTGCCACCGTGCCTGTGTAGTCGGGGTAGAGATCGATGGCGCCCGCCTCGAGCGCGCCCCAGACGATGATGGTCCCGCCCATCCCCTGGCGGTGCTCCGCCTGGAACCCGGCGAGCTCCAGCTTGCGCCTGGCGATCTCCCCCAGCACGTACGATTCCGTGAAACGCTTCGAGCCGATGCGGAGCGGCTCGGCCGCCGCCTGCGAGAAGGCGCAGACGACCGCTGCGCAGACGAGGACGCAGCGCCAGCCGATCCGGCTCATGGTGCCTCCGGCCTGCGCTGCGCGGACAGGAACGCACTGACAAAGGCGTGCGCTGGCCGCTCCCGCAGATCCTCGAAGGTCCCCGCCTGCACCACCCGGCCCTCCCTGAGCAACACGATCGCGTCCGCCAGGAAGGCCGCTTCGGCGACGTCGTGTGTCACCATGACGACCGTCTTCTTCAACCGCGCGAAGACGTCCTTCAGGTCGTTCTGGAGCGCGAGGCGCATGATCGGGTCGAGCGCGCCCAGGGGTTCATCGAGCAGCAGCACCTCCGGGTTGAGCATCAGGGCCCGCATCAGGCTCACGCGCTGCCGTTCGCCACCCGAGAGTTCCAGCGGGTAGCGCCTGAGGCGATCGGCCCGCAGGCACGTCAGCTCGCGCAGCCAGTCGAGCCTGGCCCGGCTCTCGATGGCCGGGCGCTTCAGGTGGCGCGCCATCAGCAGCACGTTGTCGGCAGCCGTGAGGTGTGGGAAGAGGCCGCCCTCCTGGATGACGTAGCCCATGCGCCGCCGCAGCGCGAGCACGCTGGCCTTCCCCACTCGCTCGCCATCGAACTCCACGAACCCGCCGGTCGGCTCCTCGAGACCGGTGATCAGGCGCAGCAGCGTGGACTTGCCGCATCCGCTGGGGCCGATCAGGACGGTGACCTGGCCACTCGTGAAGCAGAGGTCCGTGGGGTGCAGGGCGACCGTCTCTCCGAAACGTTTCTCCGCCGCCCTCAGCTGGATCATGCGCGCACCGTCAGAACCGGTCCCTGCGCAAGAGCGCCAGCGCGAGCCATTCCCGCCGGTCCGTCCACAGCTCCGCCGCACTGGGGCCCGCGGGGCGCCACACCTGCTCGAACCAGGCTGCCAGCATCGGTGCCAACTCCTCTGATCCCCGGACGGGCCGAACGTCCAGGGCACGGGAGGCGCCGGGGATGGCCGCATACGCCGCGCGCACGGGCGCGAACTCCGCATCAATCGACGTCGACGGGGCCGGCGTGCCCATCTCGTCCACCGGGCCGAGCGCGAGCAGTCTGCGGGGTGCGAGCGTACACGCAAGATCCGCGAGGTCATACCGCCCCAGCGAGCCGGCGACCGCGTGTGGCACGAACCTCGGCGCGTAAGATTCGTTCAGGACGATCGACGACCATGAAAGCAGAGGGTCCACGAGGGCCACCTGCTTGATCGAGGCGTCCAGCGCGGCGGCGTGGAGGAGCACGACGCCCATCTCGCCTCGCGAAACAGCGGCGAGGCGTGTCACGTCTGCATCGGCCCGTCCCTTGAGGTAGTTGACGGTGCGAATGACGTCGCCGGCCCGGATACCTGTCAGGCTCCGGCCGATCTGGATGGCGGCGAACCAGTAGTTGTAGTTGGCACTGCCCAGCCTGAAGTTGGACGCGTCACCCTGGAACGTTCCCGGGCCCATCTCGCCGAGGCCAAGGAGGTCGGGGGCGAGCACCAGATACCCCCGCCTGACGAGGCCCTCGATGGCTGCGCCCGGCGAAGCGTCGGCCGCTTTGCCGTCAGGGTGCAGGTAGACGACGGCAGGATGGGGCCCGCCGCCGCCCGGCACGAACACCAGGAACGGGACGACGTAGCGACCCTCCCCCTGCAGGAAGAACATCTCCACCGCGTAGCCGTCGCGCTGCCACCGCCCGGTGAAAACCGCCTCCTGGTCGGGCCCTGGTGCGCGGTAGCCGGAGAGTTCCCGCGCAGAATCCAGGACCGCGCTTCGATGCGATGCCGGCCTGGAACGCATCCGCTCCAGTTCGTCCAGGCGCTTCCGGGCCTCGGCGCGGTTGAGGCTGAAGACGGTCTCGCCCATCAGCGATGTCGCCAGCTGCCCCGTGGGAGTCGCGTTGAGTTCCTCAAAGGGCACCATGTCGACCTGCTCGTCCCGAGCCGGGCCTGGCAGGTCCAGGGCTTTTCGGAAGAAGGCGTAGAGCGCCTCGCGGTTCTTCAGCGTGGACGCGTGGGGCGCATCGTCTTCGACCATCAGCAAGTTCGCTTCCGCCCCGAACGCCTTGAAGCCGTTCGCCACCTCATCGCGCGCTTCCCGTGCGCCCTGGATGCTGAACATGTCTCGGGTTGTCGTGATCATGAGCGTCGGCCGAGGAGCTCGTGCAGCGAGCAGGTCCGGCAGGTCGATACCGCTGGCGATCCCGGACGGAAAGTTCTGCTCGGCGTCCTGGACGCCGCGGGACTCGATCAATCGGCGGAATGTGGTGATGTAGTTCTCGGGGGCCGCCGCCTTGATTCTGCCGTCCATCGCGCCTAGATACGCCGACAGGGTTCCGCCCCCTGACCTGCCGGTCA
This sequence comes from uncultured Acidobacteriota bacterium, assembly GCA_963806085.1. Taxonomy (GTDB): domain Bacteria; phylum Acidobacteriota; class Vicinamibacteria; order Vicinamibacterales; family JAKQTR01; genus JAKQTR01. Next base: position 1,318,887 of record CAWDWR010000003.1, on the reverse strand, counting down.
CCCCCAGCCTCGACGGGTCCACTTCGGGGCGGCTGACCAGGTAGTCGATCGCCCGCATGCCGTCCCAGATCATGTACTTCGCCAGGGACGACCCGGTGATGAAGCACTGCGCGCCCGGGTACGAATGCTCGAGCGTGGGCTCGCCGACACGGGACGCCTGCCGTTCCGGGTCCCAGTACCTGACAGCGCTCGCCCTGCCCGACCGGGTCCACCGCGAACACGACGAAGCCCTTCCTGACCAGGTTGAGAATCACCGTCATGTAGGGGACGTTGCGGAACCCCGTGGCGGAATGCCCGCTGAGGTAGAGAATCGCGGGCGCCTGGGCCTGCACGCCTTCCGGGACGAACAGCGCGCCGGTGACGAAGAAGTTCGGCATCGATTCGAACACGATCTTCTCGAAACGGTATCTCTCCTTGCGGACGACACCCGTCACTCTCGCGTTGAGCGGCGTCCTCTCGGGAAACGGGCCGACAATCCTGTTCAGCGTCGCCGCAATCTCGTCCTGGCGCTCCCGCCACTGCGACTCGGTCTTCAGGCGGGCGACCCTGTCCCGCCGGGCGTCGAGGAATGCGAAGGCTTGCTCGCCGAGGTGGTGGTACAGGGCGTTCGGCGCGTCCGAGAACCGCATCCACCCGCCGAGGACCGAGAGGTCCTCTCGCGGCTGCGGCTGCGGCTGTGCGAGGAGTCCGGCGGTGGCCAGAAGAAGACCAAGCGGAAGGAGGGGTGCGCTGCGTTTCATGGCCTACCCGCGCTTGGCGAGTTCCGCGCCGTGGGCCTGGATCTTCCGGATGGCTGCCGGAATGTGATCGATGCTGCCGCTGTCGGCCAGCAGCAGGTTCTGCGTCATCGCTACCGTGGTCGCACAGACGTCGCGGTTGCCTTTGAGTTCCTGGAAGCTGTCGCGGTAATCCTTCAGCCGCTTCGCGCTGAAGAGGCGCGTGAACCCGCGCGAGCTGATGGCCTCGTCCAGCAGTCCGTCGAAATACTGCTCCTGGTACCCGGTTGAACAGGGGATGCCCTCGGCACGCATCGCCTTGATGAACGTGTCCCTGGGCAGACCCTGGAACTGCGCTGCATCGTACCGGAACGGGTACAGGTGCCAGACGGCCCGGCTGTTCTCAGGCAGGCGCGCCGGCCGGATGCCTGGGATCTCTTTCAAAGCAGCCGTCAGGCGGCCAGCGTTCTCGCGCCGCCTGGCGGTGTCCTGCACCAGTTTGTCGAGTTGCTGCAGGAGCATCGCGGCCTGGACGTGCTGCATGCGGAAGTTGCCGCCGCGTGTGAAATTGGGGCGCGCGCCCTTGAAGCCACCATAGGGGCGTCCGCAGTCGTGGAATGAACTGGCCCGATCCAGGAGGTCGTCGCTGTTGCCGGTGATGGCGCCGCCCTCGCCGGACGGGAGGTGCTTGGAGTTCTGGAAGCTGAAGCAGCCGAGGTCGCCGATCGTCCCGCAGGTTCTGCCCCTGTATTCGGCCAGCCAGGCCTGGCAGGCGTCCTCGATGACGGCCAGGCGGCGCTTCCCGGCTGTGGCCATGATCGGATCCATGTCGCAGGGCATCCCGTAGATGTGCACCGGCATGACCGCGCGGGTCCGATCGGTGATGCGCGCTTCGATGGAGGCCGGATCCATGGTCAAGGTGGCCGGATCGGTGTCCGCGAGAACCGGCAAAGCCTTGTTGATCAGGATGGCGTTGTAGCTGGCGATGAAGGTGAACGGCGAGACGATGACCTCGTCACCGGCGTCGACGTCGAGCACGTGCATCGCCACGATGAGGGCCGTCGTTCCGCTGGCGGTGGCGAGGCAGCGCCTGGCCCCGAGCAGTCTCGCGTAGGCGATTTCGAACTGCTGCACGTGCTCGCCTGATCCGCGATACCACTTGCCGCTGCGCAGCACGTCGAGAATGGAGGGCTCCCACGCCTGGCGCCACTCCGGCCACGCGGGCCAGCCGCCTGTGTGCACCGGCGTGCCCCCGACGAGCGCTGGCACGTCGGCGGTGGATTGGCCGATGGCTCTCCTGCCAAACAGGCTCGCGCTCGCGACAGCGGCCGCGGCCATGCCAAGGAATTCACGACGGTTGTTCCTGGCACTCATGGGATCCTCCTTGCCGCGTCCGGCGGAGCCTGGCCCGGCAGCCCGCCCGGAGGATCGGCCGCCCGCCTGAACGAAAGCTCGCGTCGAGCGCGGCGCTGATTATAGCGTGCGGGCGTTCGGCCGGTTTCCGGCTCGGCCCGGCGTCCCCCAAGGCCGGCCCGGCGTCTTTTCCCTGGAAGAAATCCCCGCCGCCCGGCGCCGGCGGGTCTATGATCCCATCCGTCCCCCAGATGCCCGCGTTCAGGAGGTCCGGCCATGCAGAAGTCCCTCCACCTCGATCCCAACAAGTGCACCGGCTGCCTGCAGTGCGAGATGGCCTGCACGTGGGAGAACTACCGGAGCTTCACGACGGCCAAGTCGCGCATCAAGGTGTTCACCTTCCATCACGAAGGGCGCTTCGTCCCCTACACCTGCACGCAGTGTGACGAAGCCTGGTGCATGGTGGCGTGCCCGGTGGACGCCATCCAGGTCGACCGCGCGACCGGCGCGAAGATCGTGCTCGAGGCCACCTGCGTGGGCTGCAAGGTCTGCACGATCGCCTGCCCGTTCGGCACGATCAACTACGTGGTGCAGACGGGCAAGGTGCAGAAGTGCGACCTCTGCGACGGCAAGCCGGCGTGCGCGGCGTCGTGCCCGACCGGCGCCATCACCTACATCGACGCGGATTGGACCGGCCTCGGGAAGATGCGGCAGTGGGCCGGCAAGACCGACACGAACGTGGCGACGGTGTAAGGAGCGACTGCCATGGCCTGGACCAGGAACGTCCTTCGCGTGAATCTCGCGGCCGGCACCTGCACGCAGGAGCCGCTGAACATGGCGTGGGCCCGCGATTACCTCGGCCAGCGCGGCCTTGCCACCAAGTACTTCGTGTCGGAGGTCGATCCGAAGGTCGACCCGTTCGCGCCGGAGAACAAGCTCCTCTTCGTCACCGGCCCGCTCACCGGCACGATGGCCGCCACCGGCGGCCGCTACTCCGTCGTCACCAAGGGCCCGCTCACGGGCGCGATCGCCTGTTCGAACTCGGGCGGGTACTTCGGCGCCGAGCTGAAATTCGCGGGCTGGGACATGGTGATCTTCGAAGGCGCGTCACCGAAGCCGGTCTACCTGCTCATCATGGACGGCCACGCGGAACTGGTGGACGCCGGGCACCTCTGGGGCAAGACCGTCTGGGAGACCGAGGCGCAGATCAAGAAGTTCCACCAGGACCCGCAGATCCGCGTGGCGGCCATCGGCCGCGCCGGTGAGAACCGCGTCCTCTACGCCGCGATCGTGAACGACCTGCATCGCGCGGCCGGGCGGTCGGGTGTCGGCGCGGTGATGGGATCCAAGAATCTCAAGGCGGTGGCCGTGCGCGGCACGCGCACCGACGCCTTCCAGGTCGCGAACCCGGATGCCTTCATCGCCGCAACCGAGGCCGGCAAGAAGGCGCTGGCCGCGAACGCCGTCACCGGCCAGGGACTCCCCGCCTACGGCACCCAGGTGCTGATGAACGTGATCAACGAACTGGGCGCGCTGCCGACGCGCAACCATCGCGAGGTGCAGTTCGAAGGGGCCGCGGCGATCTCCGGCGAGGCCATGCACCAGAAGCGGGCCACGGACGGCAAGGCGAATCTCGTGACCAACGGCGCCTGCTTCGGGTGCACGATCGCGTGCGGCCGCATCTCCCGCATGGATCCCGGCCACTTCACCGTCAAGGACAAGCCGGAGTATCAGGGCGCATCTGGCGGCGTCGAGTACGAGGCCGCCTGGGCGCTCGGGGCCGCCAATGGCGTGTCGGATCTCGAGGCCCTGACCTACGCCAACTTCCTCTGCAACGAGGACGGTTTCGATCCCATCTCGTTCGGGGCCACCGTGGGCGCCGCCATGGAACTTTACGAACTGGGCATCCTGAAGAAGGAGGACATCGGCTTCGAACTGCCGTTTGGCTCGACGGAAGGCATGGTCAGGCTCGCGGAAATGACCGCCAGGGGCGAAGGGTTCGGAAGAGTGATCGGCCTCGGTTCAAAGCGTCTCTGCACCAAGTACGGCCGGCCCGACCTCTCGATGACGGTGAAGAGCCAGGAGTTCCCGGCCTACGACAGCCGCAGCCTCCAGGGCATGGGCCTGGCGTACGCCACCAGCAACCGCGGCGCGTGCCACCTGCGCGGCTACATGGTGTCGCCCGAAGTGCTCGGCATCCCCGTCAAGATGGATCCGCAGGCCACCGAAGGCAAGCCGGCCATGCTCAAGGCGTTTCAGGACCTGACCGCCGCGGTGGATTCCGCCGGCCTCTGCATCTTCACCACCTTCGCATGGGGACTCTCGGACATTCAGCCGCAGATCCAGGCCGCCTGCGAGGCTGACTGGTCGGCGGAGCGGCTGCTGCTCATCGGCGAGCGCATCTGGAACATGGAGCGCGAGTTCAACCTCGCGGCCGGGCTCACGTGCAAGGACGACAGCCTGCCGCCTCGCCTGATGAAGGAAGCCGCGCAGACGGGTCCTCAAAAGGGCGCGGTGTCAAAGCTCGATGTCATGCTGCCCGAGTATTACAGCGTTCGCGGCTGGACCGCCGAGGGTGTGCCCACGGCCGAGACGCGAGCGCGCCTCGGCGTGTGAGGTGAGCATGAGGCACGTCATCGTCGGCAGCGGGCCGGCGGGAGTCACCGCCGCCGAGACCCTGCGGAAAGCCGACCCCGCCGCGGCGATCACGCTCGTGTGCGGCGAGGGCGAGGTGCCGTACGCCCGCATGGCGATCCCCTATCTGCTCAAGGGGGACATCGACGAAGCGGGCACCTACATCCGGAAGCGCCCCGACCACTTCCGGGACCTGCGCATCGAACTGGTGCACGCGCGTGCGCAGGCCGTCGACACGGCCGGCCGTGCCGTGGGCCTCAGCAATCGCCGAAGCCTCCCCTACGATCGCCTGCTCATCGCCACGGGCTCCCGGCCGAGCCGGGAACGGATTCCCGGGATCGATCTCCCGGGCGTCCAGACGTGCTGGACGCTCGACGATGCCAGGGCCATTCTGGAGAGAGCCCGGGCCGGCACGCGCGTCGTGCAGATGGGCGCGGGCTTCGTGGGCTGCATCATCATGGAGGGCCTGCTGTCGCGCGGCGTGGACCTGACGATCCTCGTCCGCAGCGGCTACATGGTGCGCCGGATGATGAACCCCACGGCCAGCGGGCTGATCCAGCGCTGGTGCGAAGCCAAAGGCGTCACGATCCTCACGCGGACCCAGCCCAAGGGGCTCAGCGCGAACGGCGAAGGGCTCCGCGTGGACCTCGGCGAGGGTCGCAGCCTCCCCGCGGACATCTACCTCAGTGTCGTGGGTGTGGACCCGAACCTGGAGTTCCTCGCGGGCAGCGGCGTCGAGATGGGCCACGGCGTCATCGTCGACGCGAATCTGCAGACCAGCGTGCCCGGCATCTACGCCGCCGGTGACGTGGCCGAATCCGCCAACGTCCTGACCGGGAAGCGCGAACTGAATGCCATCCAGCCGAATGCGGTCGAACAGGGCCGAATCGCGGCGTTGAACATGGCCGGCCGGCCGGTCCGCTTCAAGGGCGGCTTCGTGTTCAACGTGCTCACGACCCTCGGCCTGGCGTCCTCGTCCTTCGGGGAGTGGCAAGGCGTGCCGGGGGGAGAGTCCGCGGAGGTGCTGGACGAGTCGCGGTATCGCTACCTGAATCTCCAGTTCGAGGGTGACCGCCTGTTGGGAGCGAACTGCGTGGGGTTTTCGGAGCACATCGGCGTCCTGCGCGGACTCATCGAAGGACGGCGTCGGCTGGGCATCTGGAAGCAGCGACTGATGGACGATCCCTCGCTGGTCATGCCGGCCTATCTCTGGACGGCCAGCGCCGCATGAGAATTACGCTGAAGCTGTTCGCGTCCCTCACGGCTCACCTGCCGGCCGAGGCGCGCGCCGGCCATCACCTCGATCTCGTCGTCGCCCCCGGGGCCACCGTCCTGGAGGTGATCAGGCAGCAGGGCGTTCCCGAAGCCCTGTGCGCCATCGTGCTCGTCGACGGTCACTGGGTGGCACGGCCCGACCGAGCCACGCGCACGCTCTCGGACGGCGAAGTGCTGGCCATCTGGCCGCCGATCGCCGGCGGCTGAATGGACGTCCGACACTCCGTCGAGATGAGCATCAGCCGGGAAGAGTTCTTCCGCCTCCTCCCGGCGGCCGTCGAGGAGTTCGCACTCGAAGGGCAGGTGGTGCGATGGTCCGACAGGGGATGTCGCGGGACCATACGCCTGATTCCCCTGCCGGCCCACCGCCTGGGCAGCGTGATCGTGCCGCGCCACCGTGTCGAGATCGTCGTGGAGGCGAGCTCGGAAGCGGCGGGCGTCACCGTCATGGAGCGCTTCCGCCGCGCCTTCCTGCGCGGGGGCGGATAGCCGCCGCTCTGTCAGCCCACGCGCCGGCTCAGCGCGCTGGCGCTGCCGGCGGCGCATCGGGAACCGCCACGGGCCTCCCGTCGCGCCAGCCGAGACGTACGAAGGAGATCTTCCACGTGCGACCGCGGTCGTCGTTGCCCTGATAGAAGAGATACGCCTGGCCGTCCTCGTCGACGAACACCGAGGGGTGTCCCGACTCGGACGAGTTCCACGCGCCGGGCCCGCCGTTCGGCAGGAACGGGCCGTCACCGACGCGTTCCCACCTGATGCCGTCGGTGCTGCGGGCAAGCCCGACTTGCTGCGGCGCGTTGTTGTACGCCCCGCCGTAGAACAGGAACATCGTGCCGCCCTTCGTGAGCACGGTCGGAGCCTCGATGCAGTCCTGCTCCCAGGTCAGTTCGGGCTTGAGGAGAGGACGGTCCGCCGCCATCTTCCACGAGGCCCGGTCGAATCCGCCATCCGACACGGCGCCCGCCAGCATCTGGACCTTCATCTGCGGGTCGCGCGTGGCGACATACAGCAGCCATCGCCCGCTCCAGCGGACGACCTCCGCATCGATGGCGCGGCCGGCGTTCCAATCGCCGGCGGGACGGAAAACCGGGTTCGTCGGGTCACGCTCGAAATGCAGGCCATCGGCCGATTCCGCGTGACAGATCGCGTCCTTCGGTCCAGCTCCGTAACTTTGATAGAAGAGGTGCACGCGGCCGTCGACGACCATCGCGAACGGCGCCGCCACACCTATGCCCTCGTAAGGTTCGCCGGCGAGGAACTCGCCGACCTTGGTCCAGTTCCCGAGGACCGTGCTCTCGGCGATGCCGATGCCCCACCCGTCGCTGGGGCGCCCGTCGCCAAAAGCAGGCATGGAGAAGTACAAGAGGTACCTGCCACCGAAGCGGATCACTGACGGGTCCTTCGAGAACGGCCGGCCCAGCCGCGACGTGTCACCCCAGGGCGCCCGGGATGGCCCCGTGGCGGCGTGGGTGCCTGATTCCGGCCCAGCCAGTGCCGCCAGGAGCGCGGGGACGGCGAGCGCAGCTGCAATCGCGAGCCTGGAGACTGCCAACGTCTGGCGGCGCATGCAGGAACTCCTCTCCGCGGCCTATCCGCCCACTTCGTCGAAGCGAACGGAGCGGGTGTCTACTTCCTTGCCTGTCGGCACGGTGAGCGGGCCGTAGAGCTCGGGGCGCCTGGTTCTGATCCAGCGGCTGCCCGTCGAGTGCTCCAGCAGGCTCGCGTCGAGGTCCGCGACCACCATCGCATCGTCGGCCTGCCACGTTTCCGCGAGGATGCGGCCGTAGGGGTCGAGGATCATCGCGTTGCCGGTGCGCACCTCGTCATCGTCGATGCCGACGCCGTTGCTGAAGACGACGAACATGCCGTTGTCGTGGGCGCGTGAAGGCAGCCAGCGCATCAGCCAGCCCCGGCCCTTGTCCCCGGTCAGCTCGGCTTCGATGGCCTGAGGATTGGCGTGGCGTTCCTCCCAGACGCGGCGTTCGATGAGCCCCATCTGGTGCGGGTTCTTCGATGCGCATCCGCCGGTCTGATGAGGCGCCAGCAGCACGTCGGCGCCCATCAACGCGGTAATCCGAACGTTCTCGTTGATGTTGCAGTCGTAGCAGATCAGCACGCCCACGCGGCAGCCGTGCGGCGTGTCGAACACGGTGAACTCGGATCCCGGCACGATGTGGTCGCTCTCGAACGCGTGGATCTTCCGATGCCGCCGCCAGGTGCCGTCGGGCATCGCGACCACGTACGTGTTGTGCATGAGGCCGGACTGGTCGAGTTCAACCAGCCCGGCCCCGATGGTCATCCGGTGCTCCTGCCGACAGTTCCTGGAGGGCCCGTGTGGACGGCCCTTCCGGGACCGGTTCGGCGAGATCCAGCAGTTGCCCGCGGCTCTGGTTCCTCAGAAACCAGTAGCCCGTGATGCAGCACTCGGGAAAGGCGACGATCTCCACCTGCTGCGCGGCGGCCTCGCGGGCGAAGTGCCGGATCTTCTCGAAGTTGGCCGCCTTGTCACCGGCAGCGTGCTCGAACTGCACCGACGCGGCCCGGATGTTCCGCATGAGGCACCAGTCTCAGAGAGACGCCATGTCGATCACGAAGCGGTACTTGACGTCGCTCTTCAGCATCCGCTCGTACGCGACGTCGATGTCCTGCATCCGGATCATCTCGATGTCCGACGTGATGCCGTGTTTCCCGCAGAAGTCGAGCATCTCCTGCGTCTCGCGGATCCCGCCGATGAGCGAGCCCGCGATCCGCCGCCGCTTGAAGATGAGGTTGAAGACGCCCGGAGACGGATGCACCTCGGCCGGCGCGCCCACGAGGCACAACGTCGCGTCGCGCTTCAGGAGCGACGTGAGCGCGTCCAGGTCGTGGGGGGCGGACACGGTGTCGAGGATGAAATCGAAACTCCCGGCGTGGCGCTTCACCTCTTCACGGTTGCCCGAGACGACCACCTCATCGGCGCCGAGCCTCCGGGCGTCGGCCGCCTTGCCGGGGGACGTCGTGAAGAGCACGACCTGGGCGCCGAACGCGCGCCCGAACTTCAGGCCCATGTGACCGAGCCCGCCCAGGCCGACGATGCCGACCTTCTTGCCGCGCTCGACCCCCCAGTGGCGCAGCGGCGAGTAAGTGGTAATCCCCGCGCACAGCAGCGGCGCCACGCCAGGAAGGCTCAGCCCGGCCGGCACTTTCAGCACGAAACGCTCATCCACGACAATGCGCTTCGAATAGCCGCCGTAGGTCATGCCTCCGGTGTGCTTGTCGGGGCTGTTGTAGGTGAGGATCGCGCCGCTCTGGCAATACTGCTCGAGCCCTTCGTGGCACTCGGGGCAGGTCCCGCACGAGTCGACCATGCACCCGACGGCGGCCAGGTCGCCGGCCGCGAATCCTCTCACGCCGCCCCCGACGCGGCTGACGCGGCCGACGATCTCGTGGCCCGGAATCACGGGATAGACCGTGCCCGGCCACTCGCTGCGGGCCGTATGCAGGTCGGAATGGCAGACGCCGCAATACTGGACGTCGATCTCGACGTCGGTGGCCAGGGGTTCGCGGCGGTCGAAGGCCAGTGACTCGAGCGGCGTCGTCGCGCTGTGCGCCGCATATCCGATGGTCTTGCTCATGGGGATTCCCTCGTCTCGTGTGATAGCGTTGCCGATCTCCGGGTGAACGTCCATTATAGTCAGACGCCCCGCCGCCCCCGCCGGATCGCCGAGGAGGATCGATGTCCCACGACGCGGAACCCCAGAGCAGCCAGAGCCCACCAATCGCAGACCCGACGCCCATCGGCCTGATTTGCCTGGCCATCGGATGCGCCGCGCTGGTGCCGATCGCCTTCGGCGCCGGCCTCACGCCGGCGGGCCTGAAGACGGCCGCCATGTTCTGCCTGCTGTTCGGCGCGGGCGGCCAGCTCGTGGCCGGGCTGGGAAGCCTGCTCAACAAGAACGTTTATGGCGGCACGCTGTTCACGTCGTTCGCCTTCAACTGGGTCATCAACTGGTGGGCCCTCGACAGCCTGTCACGCGGCCAGGTGCCCGACGCGACCATCGTCTTCGCGGTCGATGTCTGCTTCCTCATCGTCTTCCTCGCGTTCACCTACGGGTTCGGCTTCTTCTCGGCGCTGCTGATGGCGTTCCTGGTCGATATCGACCTGCTCTACCTCGCGCGCATCGCGAGGCATCTCGGCGGCGGCGAGTGGCTGGGCGTCGTCGTCGGCCTCTGCACCATCGCGCTTGCCGCGATCTCGCTGTGGATCGCGTTCGCGCTGCTCATCAACCCGGTGGCCGGCCGCGCGGTGTTCGCGTTCCCGGGTCCCGTGTTCCGCCCTCGAAAGCCCGCATGATGCCCGCAGCCGTCGCCTCACCCACCGCTGCGCTCGAGGCGCTCGTCCTCCCGCAGGTCGATCATGTCGATCTCGTGACGGTCAGGCTGCCGTTTGTCGCGCCGTTCGGAACCAGCATCCACGTCTGGACCGTGAAGGACGCGATGCTGATGCGCCTCGAGGCGGGCGGCGTCATCGCCTGGAGCGAGTGCGTCTCCGACCCCGACCCCTTCTACTCGTACGAGACCAATGCGACCGCCCGGCACATCATCAAGGATTTTCTGCTGCCGCTGGTCGAGCCGGGCATCACCCTCGGCGAACTGGAGGCGCGGTTCCGCCGCGCCCGCGGGCACGGGATGGCCAAGGCCACCATCGAGAACGCCCTCCTCGTCCTCGTCGCCAATCAGCGGGGCGTTCCGCTCCACGCGCTCATGGGCCGCCCCGCGAAGCGGATCCCCTCGGGCCTGAGCATCGGCCTGAAGGGCACGAAGGAGGAACTCGTGAGGGCGGTCGAGCGAGCGGTCGCGAAGCGCTACCACCGCATCAAGATGAAGGTGAAGAAGGGCCAGGATGTCGACTGGGTGGCCGCCGTGCGCGACCGCTTCCCCGGCGTCCCGCTGATGGTGGATGCCAACGGCGACTACAGCCTGGCGGACACGGACCACCTGCGGCGGCTCGACGCGTTCAACCTGATGATGATCGAGCAGCCGCTGTCATACAGCGACATCATCGAGCACGCGTCGCTGCAGCGGGAGATGAAGACGGCGATTTGCCTCGACGAGTCGATTCACAGCCTCGCCGACGCGGCCGCGGCCATCTCCATCGGCGCCTGCCGCATCATCAACGTGAAGCAGGGGCGGGTCGGGGGCCTCTTGGAATCGATGCGCATCGCGCATCATGCCGCGCGTGTGGGCATCGGCGTGTGGTCGGGCGGCATGGACGAGACGGGAATCGGCCGTGCGGTGAACATCCACCTGCAGACCGCCGAGGGCTTCACGCTGCCGGGTGACACCTCCGAAACGGCCAATTACTTCGACGAGGACATCGTCGACCAGCCCGTCGTCCTCGATGACGAGGGCTTCATCCCGATCCCGGAGGGGCCCGGCATCGGCGCCCGCGTCGCGGCGGAGCGGGTCCTGAAGCGGACCATCCGCGCGGAGCGGCTGCGCTAGACCTGCGCTCACTCGAGGCGAGGATGCGCCGACGTGATGGGGGTATGATTCATCCGTCGTGACCCGTCGCGGCGTGGGCCCCCAAGGAGCGATGTGGTGAACTGCCCCGCCTGCCATCGCGACTTGCCCAGCGGCAGCCGTGCGTGTTCGTCGTGCGGCTGGTCCGCCTCAGACGATGCCTCCGACGTGCGGCCGTTCGCCGGACGGCCCGATACGCAGGGGCCTTCCGGGAAACCGCAGGGTCTCTTCGCCGGTCGGTACCGGCGCGTCCGGGAACTCGGCCGGGGCGGCATGGGCGTCGTCTGGCTGGCGGAGGACGTCAGGCTGAAACGCCTCGTGGCCCTCAAGTTCCTGTCGGCTGAACTGGCTGCGGAAGCCGGGGCCCGCGCCCGGTTTCTCCGCGAGGCGCAGGCCGCCGCCGCGCTCGACAGCCCGAACGTCTGCACCGTCTACGAGGCCGACGAATCGGAGGGCCGCGCGTACATCGCGATGGTGTACATCGAAGGCCGAAGCCTGCGGGATCGACTCGCCGCGGGGCCGCTCCCGATCGATGACACCCTGGCGATCGCGCGGCAGGTCGCCGGGGGTCTCGCCGAGGCGCACCGGCGAGGGATTGTGCACCGGGACATCAAACCCGCGAACATCATGCTGGCCCGCGGTGAGGTGGCGAGGATCACGGACTTCGGTCTCGCGAGATTCCAGGGATCGGGCGAGAGCACGAGAACGGCCGGCGTCGTCGGCACGCTGGGGTACATGTCGCCCGAACAGGTGCAGGGCCTCCGGACCGACGCGCGCACGGACGTCTGGTCGCTGGGCTGCGTGATCTACGAGATGCTCACCGGCCGCGCCCCGTTCTCATCGGGGGCCGGCCAGATCGATCTTCACGCGCTGCTGAACGGCAACCCGCGGGCCATCGGGGAATACCGTCCGGAGGCGCCGCGGCCGCTGGCGGCGATTGTCGCTCGGTGCCTGCAGAAGAATCCCCAGCAGCGGTATCCGGACGCCGGGGCGCTGCTTGGAGAGCTGCAGGCGGTGCGTGCTGGCGCAGCCACTGCCGAGGGCGCCGGGCCTGCGCCGCGCGAGGTGCCGTCGATCGCGGTGTTGCCATTCGCAGACATGAGCTCGGACAAGAGCCAGGGATACTTCGGTGAAGGGCTCGCCGAGGAGCTGATCCACACGCTGACGCGGATCCGAGGGCTTCGTGTGGTTGCCAGGACGTCGGCCTTCGCCCTGAAGGACAAGAACCTGGACGTCCGCGAAATCGGGCGGATCCTGGATGTCGGCGCGGTGCTCGAGGGGAGCGTCCGCTCAGCGGGCAGCAAGCTGCGCGTCACCGCCCAGCTCATCAACGTCACCGACGGGTTCCACCTGTGGTCCGAGCGGTTCGACCGCGACGCGGGTGATGTCTTCGCCATCCAGGACGAGCTCTCCCTGTCCATCGTCGAGCACTTGAAGGTGACCCTTCACGGCGGCGAGCGTGAAGCGTTGCAGAAGCGGTCGACCGTCGATCACGAGGCCTACACGCTCTATCTGAAGGGGCTTTACCTCGTCGCACGCCCGCGCCCGGACACGCTTCGGACGGGCTTGCAGTTCTTCCAGGAGGCCCTGTCTCGAGACCAGGGCTTCGCCAAGGCGCACGCGGGCATCGCCACCGTCTACAGCATGCTCGGCAATTTCAACTTCGCGCCGCCTAACGAGGTGTGGCCGGAAGCCAAGGCGGCGGTGGCACGCGCGCTGGCGCTTGATGAACACCTGGCCGAGGCTCACGCGCACGCCGCGTCCGTGGCGTTCTGGTATGACTGGGACTGGGTGGGGGCCGAGGCAGGTTTCAGCCGCGTCCTGTCCCTCAATCCGGGCGACGCGTTCACGCACGGCAACTACGCGTGGTTCCTGCTCAATCGGCGGCGCTTCGACGAATGCCTCCACGAGATCGGGGTGGCCATCAGCCTCGACCCGCTGATGCCGCTCTTCTACGGCTGGTCAGTCGGCCTTTACACGGCTGTTGGGAGGTACGACGAGGCGCTGAGCATGTTCGCCCGGGCGGTCGAAATCGAACCCAACTTCGATCTGCCCTACTTCCACGCGGGCCTGGCCTATGCGTTCGAGGGCAATCTCGACAAGGCGGAGGAGACACTGAAGGCCGCCTCCAGGATCGCCGGGCACCCGGGTTGGGCGGACGGTGTCCTCGCCACGGTCCAGAGGAGCCGGGGCGATCACGAAGGCGCGCGACGCATCATCGAGAGCATGATCTCGCAGAAGCAGCACACCAACGTGTCCTCGGTCTCACTCGCCTGGTCTCTCGCAGCTGACGGCCGCATCGATGAGGCCTTTCGATGGCTGGAACGGGGAATCCGAGACCGGGACACGCTGATCGGATTCCTGCACATCTACACGGATCGCTTCGCGCCGCGCCTTTCGCGGGACCCGAGGTTCATCGCGATTCTCGAACGGCTCGGCCTCGCCGACGTCGCGGGCGTCACGCCGTGAAGGCGGCCGGCGCGCCGCCGGCGGCCGTTCACCAGCCCGACGTCTGCAGGAATGCCTTCGCGAGCCGCAGCTCGTCCATCGGGTCTGTCTTCAGGCCGCGCGCGACGTAGTTCTCGATGATGAGCGCCCCCTTGAAGCCGGAGCCGCGGAGCATCCGGAAGCACTCGGCCAGTTCGGCGCGCCCCTCGCCCGGCCGGACCTCTCGTCCCATGGCGCCAGGGGTTTCCGGTAGCAGGGCGTCCTTGACATGGACCGAGGTCACCCGCGACTCGAAGTGCTTGAGGGCCTGCGAGGGCGAGTCCACGCCGTAGATCACGAGGTTCGCCGGATCGAAGTTCACGCCGACGCGGGCAACGGTGATGCTGTCGAGGAACGCAGCCAGCCGCTGCCCGGTTTCCTGGCCCGTTTCGAGCGAGATCGTGACGTGCTGCTTCGCGGCATACCCCGCGATGTCGGTCACGGCCGCCAGCATGGCTTTGTACGCGTCGTCGTTCGGATTCTCCGGCAGGAAGCCCATGTGGAAGGTCACGATGCCGGCCCCGATGGCGCGGGCGAAGTCCACGCACTTTCTCAGGTAGTCGAGGCGTTCCTTGATGAGGGGCAGCGGGCGGAAGCCGACCGTGCGGACGACGGTGTCGCGGTCCGCATAGCTCTCGCCGGCGAAGACCGCGACGACCGAGTCGGCCCGGATGCCGGTGTCGCGGAGCATGCCCGCGAACTCCGCGGCGCCGTCGGGGGTATAGAAGCGGTCGGGGAGCTTGCTGACCTGGACCGTCTCGAAGCCGAGCGCCTTCACCGCCTTCAAGGCCAGCAGCGGGTCGCTCTGCCCGGTGCAGCGGAGAAAGACGCCGGTCGGGTTGGCGGATGTCCCGCCGCTCTGGGCGTGCATAGATGCCCCCTGCGCCAGGAGCACGATCCCCGCGGTACCGCCCAACACCGCCATCCGCCTTCGATTCGCCACGGTTTGGCCCCCTTTGTCGGGACGATTCTATGGCAAAAGAGGACGGATCACTGCCGCCGCGCGCGCCGGGCCAGCGCCTGGACGGCCTGCACCATGGCCATCAGCCCCATGCCTTTGCCCATCGAGATGTTCTGCCGGAAGATCTGCTCGACGATGTCGGCAGACACCTGTTCGATCTCCTCCGGTGTGCGGCCCGACAGCGTGGACGCCAGGATCGACGCCAGCGCCTTCGCGGAGATGCCCGATGGGTTTTCAACGGCGAAATGCAGCCTCGCGGTCCCATCCTCCTGGAGAACCAGCCAGACATAGGCCTCGGACTCGCAGTACGGAACGAGGTGGTCCTTCGGGTAGGGAGGCGTCGCCACCTCCGCGCGGCACCGGGGTGAACTCGATCGGCGAAACTGATGAGCAGGTCGGCGCGGTCGACGGGATCGTCGACCAGCGCGAACGCATCGAGGACGTCGCGGAGCGCACCGGGGAGCATACCTTCTGGCTTCTGGCTTCTGGCTTCTGGCTTGCCTCTCCTACTGGCTACTGGCTACTGGCTACTGTCTACTTCTCTATCGGCGCCCCCACCAGGTTTCCCCATTCCGTCCACGATCCGTCGTAGTTGCGGACGTTCGTGAAGCCGAGCAGATACTTCAGGACGAACCAGGTGTGGCTGCTGCGCTCGCCGATCCGGCAGTACGCGATGGTCGGCCTCCGCAGGGCTTCAGCGCCTGCTCCTGGAGGTAGATCTCGCGCAGCTCGTCCGCCGTCTTGAACGAACCGTCGTCCGGGATTGATCGCCCGCGCCCACGGGATGCTCTTCGCGCCGGGGATGTGGCCGCCTCGCAGCGCGCCTTCGTTGGGGTAGTCAGGCATGTGCAGCCGCGCGCCCGAGTACTCCTCCGGGCTGCGCACGTCCACCAACTGGCCCTTCGTGCGGACGTGCGCCAGGACCTCGTTGCGGAACGCGCGGTGCGGCCCGTCCTGGCGTTCGCGCGCCTGGTACGCCGTCGCCGGGTACTGCGGCACCTCGCGGGTCATCGGGCGGCCCTCCTTCTCCCACTTCAGGCGTCCGCCGTCCATCACGCGCGCGCGCGTGTGGCCGAACAGCTGAAACACCCAGAAGGCGTAGCACGCCCACCAGTTGTTCTTGTCGCCGTAGAAGACCAGGGTCGTGTCGGGCGTGATGCCGATGCGAGACGCCAGCGCCTCGAACGCGTGGCGCGAGAGGTAGTCGCGGCGGAGCTGGTCGTTCAGGTCCAGCGTCCAGTCCACCTGCACCGCGCCCGGTATGTGCCCGGATGGATAGAGCAGCATGTCCTCGTTGGACTCGATGACGCGGACGGACGGGTCCTGAAGGTGGTCCGTCACCCAGTCGGTGGAGACCAGCACGTCGCCGTGCACGTAGCCGCGGGACTCGATGGGAGCCGTCATGGAACATCCTCCGGTTGTCGGGAACACCCTTCACCTAGCACCTTACCACAAATACCAGACCAAAATGGTCCGATTTGATGTATATTGGAGACTGAAACGGTCGGATTCGAGGGAGCCCATGAGCACGGAAACGCAGGCCATCCAGGAACTTGCCACCGGAGAGTACAAGTACGGGTTCGTGACGGACGTCGAGGCCGACGCCTTCCCGCCGGGGCTGAGCGAGGACGTCATCCGTCGACTCTCGGCGCGCAAGGGCGAGCCCGATTGGATGCTCGACTGGCGGTTGAAGGCGTACCGGACCTGGCTGACGCTGAAGGACCCTGACTGGGCGAACGTCAGGCACGATCCGATCGACTACCAGAACATCATCTACTACTCGGCGCCGAAGCGGCCGAAGGCGCTCGCGAGCCTCGACGAGCTTGGATCCGGAGATCAGGCGAACCTTCGAAAAGCTCGGCATTCCCATCGACGAACAGAAGGCCCTGGCGGGCGTGGCGGTTGACGCGGTCTTCGACAGCGTGTCGGTGGCCACCACGTTCAAGGACAAGCTGAAGGCTCTCGGCATCATCTTCTGCTCGTTCTCCGAGGCGGTGCGCGAGCATCCCGACCTGGTCCGGCAGTACCTCGGGTCGGTGGTGCCCTACTCGGACAACTTCTACGCCGCGCTGAACTCGGCGGTCTTCAGCGACGGTTCCTTCTGCTACGTCCCGAAGGGCGTCCGCTGCCCGATGGAGCTCTCCACCTACTTCCGCATCAACGCGCAGAACACCGGGCAGTTCGAGCGCACGCTGATCATCGCGGACGAAGGCGCCTTTGTGAGCTATCTCGAGGGGTGCACCGCGCCGATGCGCGACGAGAACCAGCTGCACGCGGCGGTGGTCGAACTCGTGGCTCACGAGCGCGCCACGATCAAGTACTCGACCGTGCAGAACTGGTACCCGGGCGACGAGGACGGCAAGGGCGGGATCTACAACTTCGTGACCAAGCGCGGGCACTGCCGCGGCGCGGACTCGAAGATCACGTGGACGCAGGTGGAGACCGGGTCGGCCATCACGTGGAAGTACCCGAGCTGCATCCTGCAGGGCGACAACTCGGTCGGCGAGTTCTACTCGGTGGCGGTGACGAACAACCGCCAGCAGGCCGACACCGGGACCAAGATGATCCATCTCGGGAAGAACACCCGCAGCACGATCGTCTCCAAGGGCATCTCGGCCGGCCACGGCCAGAACACCTACCGGGGCATGGTCAAGATCGGCAGGAACGCGGCGAACGCGCGCAACTACTCGCAGTGCGACTCGCTGCTCATCGGCGACGAGTGCGGCGCCCACACGTTCCCGTACATCGAGATCAAGAACACGTCGGCCCAGATGGAGCACGAAGCCTCCACGTCGAAGATCGGCGAGGACCAGATCTTCTATTGCCGCCAGCGCGGCCTCTCGACGGAGGACGCGGTCAACATGATCGTCAGCGGCTTCTGCAAGGAGGTCTTCCGCGAGCTGCCGATGGAATTCGCCATCGAGGCGCAGAAGCTCCTCGCGGTGAGCCTGGAAGGGTCGGTGGGGTAGGAGCCGGGGCAAGGGGCAAGGGGCTAGGGGCATAGAACGACGATGAACGGAGCGAACCATACCATGCTCGAGATCAAGAACCTCCGCGCCCGGGTGGGCGGCAAGGACATACTCAAGGGCATCGACCTGGCCGTGGGCCCCGGCGAAGTGCACGCGATCATGGGGCCGAACGGGTCCGGCAAGAGCACGCTCGCCGGCGTGCTGGCCGGCCGCAGCGAGTACGAAGTGACCGACGGCTCCGTGACCTACCGCGGCCGTGACCTGCTGGATCTCGATCCCGAGGAGCGCGCCCGCGACGGCGTCTTCCTGGCGTTCCAGTACCCCGTCGAAATCCCGGGCGTCAACAACGCCTACTTCCTCAGGGCCGCGCTGAACGCGGTCCGGAAGCACCGCGGCGAGCCCGAGATCGACGCCATGGCGTTCATGGCGCTCATCCGCGACAAGATGAAGCTGCTCGACATGGACCAGGCGCTGATGAGCCGCCCGGTCAACGAGGGGTTCTCCGGGGGCGAGAAGAAACGGAACGAGATCTTCCAGATGGCGGTGCTCGAGCCGCGGCTGGCCATTCTCGACGAGACCGACTCGGGCCTCGACATCGACGCGCTCAAGGTGGTGGCCAACGGCGTGAACGCGCTCCGCAGCCCCGACCGCTCCGCGATCGTCGTCACCCACTATCAGCGCCTGCTCGACTACATCGTTCCCGACTTCGTCCACGTCCTCTCCGACGGCCGCATCGTCCGTTCCGGCGGCAAGGAGCTGGCCGCGGAGCTCGAGGACAAGGGATATGGGTGGCTCGAACCCGAGGCCCAGCCGGCCTGAGCCGGCGCCGGCATGGAGGAGATCGAGGTGGCGACACTGACCGCATCACGGGCCGAAGCAGGCCACTATCTGACGGCGATCGAGCGGGCCGGACGCGATCGCGCGCACGAGCCGGCCTGGCTGCGGGACATGCGCCGCTCGGCGGCCGGCGCCTTCGAGCGCACCGGCATCCCCACGACGAGACACGAGGAGTGGCGCTCCACGAACGTGGCGCCGATTGCCGCCACCCGGTTCGTCCCGGCGCCGCCAGTGACGGTGTCCGGCGAAGAGGCTGCACGCTTCCTGGTGCCTGGTGTTGGCGGACCGGTACTCGTGTTCGTCAACGGCCGGTACGCCCCGGAGTTGTCCGCGCCCGGGATTCCAGCTGTCGGACTGGCCGTCTCCACGCTCGCCGAGGCCATCGAGCACAATCCGGAGTCCCTGGAGCCGCACCTGGCGCGTCACGCGGATTCGACCGATCGTCCGTTCGCGGCGTTGAACACCGCGCTCTTCGACGACGGGGCGCTGATCACGCTGGCCGACAACGCCATCGCGGACCTGCCCATCCAGGTCGTGTTCCTGTCCACGGTCACGCCGGCGCCGGCGATGGCCTCGCCCCGGCTGCTCGTGGTGCTCGGCGAGAACAGCCAGGCGAAACTGATTGAGACCTTCGGCGGCATCGGGCCGGCTCGAGGCTTCACGAATGCCGTCACCGAGATCGTGGTGGGCAACGGCGCCGTGCTCGACCACGTCCGGCTGCAGCGCGAATCCGAGTCGGCGTTCCACATCGGCCACACCGAGATCCAGGTCGGCCGGTCGGGCCGCGCCTCATCGCATGCCATCGCGCTCGGCGGCCTGATCTCCCGGCACGACGCCGTGGCGGTGCTCGGCGGAGAAGGCGCCGACTGCACCCTGAACGGCCTCTACCTCGCCGACGGGCACCAGTTGATCGACAACCACACCGAGATCGACCACGCCATGCCGCACGGCACCAGCCACGAACTCTACAAGGGCATCCTCGGCGGGCAGGCCCGCGGCGTGTTCAACGGCCGGATTCGCGTCCGCCCCGACGCGCAGAAGACCGACGCCAAGCAGACGAACAAGACGCTGCTGCTGTCGGACGAGGCGCAGATCAACACCAAGCCGCAGCTCGAGATCTTCGCCAACGACGTCAAGTGCACGCACGGCGCCACGGTCGGGCAGTTGAACCAGGACGCGCTGTTCTACCTGCGGACGCGCGGCATCGGCCTCGCACGACGCGAGAAACCTCCTCGTCACGGCGTTCGCCGCGGACGTGACGAGCCGGATTGGCGCTCGAGCCGGTTCGCGCCGAACTCGATCGGCTGCTTGCCTCCAGGCTGCACGGGGTGCTGGCGCAGAGGACGGTGCTCGATGACCGCAGACCCGTTGCTCACCCTCGCTCTTCGACCTCGCGTCATCGACGCCATCTGCTCGGTGTACGACCCGGAGATCCCGGTGAACATCTGGGAACTGGGGCTCATCTACGGCATCGACATCGACGACGAGCGCCGCGTGCACATCCAGATGACGCTCACCGCCCCGGGCTGCCCGTCCGCCCAAGCGCTGCCGCTCGAGGTCGAGCGCAAGGTGCGCGGCGTGGAAGGCGTCGCCGACGTCTTCGTGGAAGTCGTCTGGGAGCCCGCCTGGTCCGCCGACCGGATGTCCGACGCCGCGAAGCTGCAGTTGGGCGTGCTCTGAGGGGTATCGCGCCGGTGGCCTGCATTTGGGGGTAGATATTCCTAGTTATGCAGTCGGGTTCCGCACCACGGAGTCTGTCAGCGCCAGGAGGCACGAGATGAGACACGTTCTGTCGTTCGCGATTGTCTGCATGGTTGACCAGCGGTCCGGCGTTCGCCCAGGGCGGCGCGGCCGCGCCGGCGAATCCCCTGACCGCAGGGCGGCAGGGGCGCCTACGAAATGGTGAAGGGGTACATCACCAAGGCCGCCGAACAGGTGCCGGAGAATCTCTACGGCTTCAAGGCCACACCCGACGTGCGGAGTCTTCGGCCAGCTGTTCGCGCACGTCGCCGACGCCAACTACATGATTTGCGGCGCGGCGGCCGCCGAGAAGGCGCCCGGGCGGTGACGTCGAGAAGACCCAGACGACGAAGGCCGGCATCGGCGCAGGACTCGCCGCGTCATTCGCGTATTGCGACAAGGTGTGGGCCGCCACGACCGACGCGTCGGCGGCGACTCCGGTGAAGATGCCGTTCGGCCCGGCGATGCCGAGGCTGAGCGCGCTCTCCTTCAACACGAGCCACGACTTCGAGCACTACGGCAACATCGTCACCTACATGCGCCTGAACAAGATGGTGCCGCCATCGAGTCAGGGTCAGGGCATGCGGTAGCGCCGCGCTCAGAGGTTCATCCGCCGTAGCAGGGCCTGGAAGCGGGGGTGTTCCCTGAGGCTCGCGAACAGATACGAGCCCTTGACGCCGTAGATGCCGCCGGAACGCTCCTCGAAGGCGCGCTCCAGGAAGTCGATGGCGGTCTCGTGGTCGCCGAGCCCGGTGTAGATGTGGGCGAAGTGGTACGCCGCGACGTACTGCTTCTCGGCCATCGCACTGAGCTCGGCGAGAATCGCCCGGGCCCGCGCAGTGTCGCCGGTCATGCCGCACGCCTGGCCGAGCTGGGCCAGGAAGAGCGTGCTGCCCGGCGAGAGTTCGACGGCCCGCTCGAGGGCCGACGAGGCCCTCGACTCGTTCGGCCGAGGGCGAGGCACGCCCAGCCGTACACGGCGTGGACGCGGGCGAACGCCGGGTCCAGCGCCACGGCGCGCTCGGCGTCGGCGAGCGCTTCCTGCGGCCGACCCGCGCGCATCAGCTCGTTGGCGACGTCGCTGCGGTGCGTCAGGGGATCGAGTTCGCGCGCTCGGCGCATCAGCGCCAGCGACTCGTCGAAGCGCCCCTGCGACGAACAGAGCCAGCCGAGATGGTCGTAGAGGTCCGCGCTGCCGGGGCTGAGCGTCAGCGCGAGCCGGAATTCCGCCTCCGCGCCCTTCCAGTCGAAATCACGCGTGAAGCGGAGGAGGCCCACGATGCCGTGCGCCTCGGCCAGGTTGTTGTCGAGGGCGAGGGCGCTCGTCGACCGCCCGCTGGGCGCGCGCGAACGCCTCCAGCGGCACGACGCCGCTGATCCCCTCGACGCCGAACTGCGAGTAGGCGTGGGCCATACCCACGTACGCCAGCGCAAACCCCGGGTCACGCGCGACCGCCTGCTCGAAGTAGTGAAGGCTCCTCGTGACCCCCTCCTTGTTGAACCGCACCAGGTGATGGCGCCCCTGCAGGTAGAACTGATACGCCTGCCAGGTCCCTCGTCGGCCTGCGCTCGATGCGCTCCCGCTCGTCGACGGTGAGTTCGGCCCGGAGGGCGGCGGCGATCTGCAGCGCCACGTCGGTCTGGATGGCGAAGATGTCGTCGAGTTCGCGGTCGTAGCTCTCGGCCCAGACATGTTCGTCCGTGCGCGGGTCGACAAGTTGCGCCACGATGCGCACGCGATTGCGGGAGCGGCGCACGCTCCCCTCGAGGAGCGCCCGGACGCCGAGCGCCGCGCCGATCTCGCGCAGGCTCTGTTCCCGGCGCTTGAAGGCCATCACCGAGGTGCGCGAGATGACGCGCAGCGTCTTGATCTTCGCGAGGTGGGCGATCACGTCCTCGGTGATGCCGTCGGCGAAGAACTCGTTCTCGGGATCGGCGCTCATGCTCACAAACGGCAGCACGGCCACCGACGGGAGCTGGCCGGCGCGCGGAATCGGCCGCAGCCGCGGCCGTCGAAGCCGCGGCGGCGCGGCCGAATCGGCGGCGGAGAGCGCAGCCGCCGTGGCGAGATCCGCCAGGGGCGCGTCGGCACTCTCCGACAGACCGTCGCGGAGTCTCGCGAGATCCCTGGCCAGGTCACGCGTCGACCCGTAGCGCTCGTCCGGATCCTTCGCGAGGCAGCGCTCGATGATCCACCTGAGCGGGACCGGCGTGCGCGGCGCCGCGCGTTCGACGGGTTCCGGCTCCTCGCGGATGACCGCCGCCATCGTCTCCGGCGCACTCTCGCGCGCAAACGGCTGCCGGCCGGTCAGCATCTCGTACAGCATCGAGCCCAGGGCGAACTGATCCGACCGGAAATCGACGGGTTTCCCGAGCGCCTGCTCGGGCGACATGTAGGCCACGGTCCCCATCACGATGCCGGGGGCGGTCACCGGCGACATCGTCTGTGCTGCCCGCGAGGATACGTCGCCGGAGGGTTGCGCCAGCTTCGCGAGGCCGAAGTCCAGAATCTTCGCGAATCCATCGGGCGTCACCATGACGTTTTCGGGCTTGAGATCCCGGTGGACGATTCCCGCCCCGTGGGCCTTCGCGAGACCATCGGCGACCTGCGCCGCGATCGCGAGAAGTTTTCGGGGCGGGAGCGGGCCTTCACTCAGCAGGCTGCGCAGCGTCCGCCCCTCCACCAGTTCCATGGCGATATACGAGATCCCCCCGGACTCGCCGATGTCGTAGATCGTGACGATGTTGGGATGATTGAGGGCCGAGGCGGACCGCGCTTCCAGTTCGAACCTGGCCAGGCGTTCCGGGCTCCTCGACGCCTCGGGTGGGAGGATCTTCGCGGCAACGTCCCGGCCGAGCCTCGAGTCTCTCGCCCGGTACACCTCGCCCATCCCGCCGGTGCCGATGGGCGAGAGGATTTCGTACGGACCAAGCCTTGTCCCGGATTCGAGACTCATCGTGCGCCCGGTGCCGGTTTCAGCCCAGAAGTCGAGGATACCTCAGATCGGCGCGGCCGGGCCGTGAAGATGTCAGGCGTGCGGCCGGTCGATTCAGGCGTCCGTGCGCTCCCGCAGCATGAGCAACATCATGCGGGCGGGCTCAGGCGCCTCGAGCCCATGCGGCACGCCAGCGGGCATGCGCACGATGGTGCCCGGGGTCGCGCGGACAGGCTGGCCGCCAATCGTCAGCAGCAACGTGCCTTCCAGGACCATGACGTACGCGTCGAAGGGCGAGGTGTGTTCGGTCAGGCCCTGGCCCGCGTCGAAGGCGAACAGCGTGAAGTTCCCGCCGCTCGTCTTGGCGAGAATGCGGCTGGCGATGCCGTGTTCGGTCGGGTTGACGAGCGCCTGCAGCGCGAGCGCTTCCGCCGGCGGCAGCATCGGTGTCGTTGACATCGCAGATCCTCGATTCTGAAGAAGGGGCCCCCGCGTCATCCGTCGGTTCAGATGTACCTCAATCCGCCCGACGGCGGTATGACGCGGGTCATGCCTGCTGCGGATCCTGAAGAGGGGCCTGGCGCCTCTTCTGACAATCTCTCGTCAGCGGGCCGGCACGAAGACCGGCTGCGTCCAGGCGACCTGTCCGTTTGAATCGAGGACCTTCGCGCGCACGTAGCCTTCGCCGCCGGTGATGTCGTACTGGGCCGGGCTGGCGACGGCCTCCTTCAGGATGCGTCCGCCCTGCCCGATGAACTGGACGGTGTACTTGGCGTAGGGCTGCTCCTTGATTGTCACGGTCAGCTGCAGGGGTGTCGCCTGGATGTCGGCGAGTTCGACGCCCGTCGAGGCATAGAAGTCGCCGGCGGCGAGCGCGTCGAGGATGGACTCCGGCGAGAGCCTCGCGGCCCGGACCACCACCCATCCCTGCCCCGGCCGCGCCGAGGCCTTCGCCCACGGCTGTTTGAGCTGGTGGAGATCGTCGCTCGCCACCGCGAACACTCTGATGCCGGCGCTCAGCATGCTGTCCCACAGCGCTTCTGCGCCGGGCTGCCCGCCTCCACCGGCGTTGTTCACCATGAAGTGGCCGTTGTGGATCTCGATGAGGTGCGCGCCCCTGCCGCCTGCCAGGTCGGCCGCCGAGATCGCCCACCCGAAGTTCGGGTGATTGATCGAGATGACACCGTGCGCCGCCTTGATTGCGGCCACATCGCGCCGCAGCGCCTCCGCGACGGACTCCCCTCCCTGGGGCGTCACGACTCCGTCGCCGCCCAGCATGTTCAGATGCACGGGCTTGTCTGCGGCCCGGTCCGAGACCTCTTCCCCGCGAATGACCAGGAACCGCTCCGGCATCGCGAAGACGGCGTTGAGCCCGTCCACGGGCGTCACCAGGTTATGGTCGGTGAAGCACAGGAAGTGGTACCTCTGCTCCCGGTACCAGCGAACGACCTCGTCAGGGGTGCTGTCGCCGTCGCTGTTGATGGAATGGGTGTGCGTGTTGCCCTTGAACCACGTGGGGGGCGCTCCCGCTTGCGCCTGCTGCCCCCGCGCGGACGGGCCGGCAAGAAGAAAGGTGCCGAGACAGACGACGCCGGCCAGCGTGCGCATGGAGCCTCCCGGGCCGAACATGGATGGCCGGGAGCCCCGGCCGGATGCGGCCGGCCGGAGTATAGATCAGTCCTACTGCTTGACGAGTTGGCCGCGGATCACGCCGTTCTGGTTCAGGGCCGAGTACAGATTGAAGTAGAACCCCGACGGATTCGACAGGATGGCGGTGGCCGCGCCGGCGCTGACCGCGACACCCGAAATCGTGAGGACGGCGGTGCCGTCGGGCGTCACAATCGGGGCCTGCTGCGAGATCGGCAGCTGCACGACCGGCGGGCCGACGGTTCCGGCCGCGCCCTGGTGCACGTACCCGGCGACGATGACCGAGCCCGAGTTCAGCGGGGCCGGCAGCACGCCCGCCTTGACGAGGCCGGCGATCTGGAACGAGAAGTCCGCGGTGTAAGCCCCGCCGGCTGCGGGCGTCATCGTCACGGACAGCACGCCGGTGCTCCCGGCCTCCAGGCTCGACGCAGGTGGAACGTTCGCTGCGCCTGAGAGGCTCGACGCCAGCGTCACCTGGTTGGGCGTAGGGGTCGCAGGGTTGAGGGTGTCGTCGCACCCGGCGGCGACGAACGCCAGGGCGACGGCGGCGACGGCGATGCGCTTCATCGGGGGACTCCTTCTGCTCGAATTACGGGATTGGGGATTTTACCATGCCTTGGCGGGGCTGTCGCTGAGCCGGGCTTTGGCCGACCTCAGCAGACTGCCTGTGCGATGATGAACCGCGACGGGCGGGCGCCAGCGGAGAACGCTCGTGAACAGGCGTGAAGCTGTGCGGCAGGGGCGGGGAGCACGGCGATGGCACTCACAAGACGCGACTTCGTGCGGATGACCGGGTGTGGTGCGGCCGGCGGCGCTGTGCTCATGCTGCCGCGCCTCAACCGGCTGGCTGTCGAGTCCGTTGCGGCCGAAACCGGCCGTTTCGACCTTGTCATTGCAGGCGGAGGGTTGGGCGGCGTCGCGGCGGCACTGGCCGCGTGCCGGTCGGGCCTGCGCGTCGCGCTCACCGAGGAGACCGACTGGGTGGGCGGGCAGTTGACGCAGCAAGCCGTGCCGCCAGACGAGCATCAGTGGATCGAGACGCACGGCTCGACCCGCTGGTACCGCGACCTGCGCACCGGCATCCGGGACTACTACCGCCGCTACTACCCGCTCACGGAGGAGGCGCGCGCCAGACCCGACGTGAATCCCGGCGACGGAGCCGTGTCGCGCCTCTGCCACGAGCCCAGGGTGGCGCTTGCCGTCCTCGAGGGGTTGCTCGCCCCGCACATGGCCGCCGGGCGCCTCGCACTCCTGCTCGAACACGTGGTCGTGGCGGCCGACGTCGACGGCAGCCGCGTCCGGGCGCTGACGGCCCGCAGTCTGCGGACCGGGAATCAGCGCACCTTCGAGGCGCCGTGCTTCGTCGATGCCACCGAACTTGGCGATCTGCTTCCGCTGACGGGAACCGAGTTCGTCGCCGGGTGCGAAGGCCGGGCGGCCACCGGCGAGCCGCACATGCCGGAGAAGGCCGACGCCGGCAACCAGCAGGCGTTCACGGCGGTGTTCGTGATGGACTTCGTCCCGGGCGCCGACCATACCATCGAGCGGCCGCGGGACTACGCGTTCTGGCGTGACTACGCGCCAAAACTCGCCCCGCCGTGGACGGGCCGCCTGCTCGCCCTCGCGAGCAGCCACCCGGTGACCCTCGCACCGAGACCGTATGCCTTTGATCCCGAAGGCAACCAGACGAGCGGCCTTTTCAACCTCTGGGGATACCGGCGGATTGCGAATCGCTCGAATTTCCTGCCGGATACCTATGCCGGCGATCTGTCGACGGTGAATTGGCCGCAGAACGACTACCTGCTTGGCAATCTCGTCGGCGTGAGCCGCGACGAGCGTTGGCGTCACGTCGAAGGCGCCACGCAGCTGAGCCTGTCTCTGCTCTACTGGCTGCAGACCGAGGCGCCGCGCCCTGACGGCAGGGCGGGCTGGCGTGGCCTGCGGCTGCGCGGCGATGTGGTGGGCACTGAGGACGGACTCGCGAAGTACCCGTACGTGCGCGAGGCCAGGCGCATCAAGGCTGTCACCACGATCCTCGAGCAGCACTGCGGAACGGAAGCGCGCTCAGCCGCCACCGGGTTGCCGGCCGCGCGCGCCACGGCGCTGGAGTATCCCGATTCGGTCGGCATCGGGAGCTACCGCATCGACCTCCACCCGACATCAGCGGGCGACAACTACATCGACGTCGCGTCGCTGCCGTTCCAGATCCCCCTTGGGGCCCTGTTGCCCGTGCGCATGGAGAATCTCATCCCGGCCTGCAAGAACATCGGCACGACGCACGTCACCAACGGGTGCTACCGCCTGCATCCCGTCGAGTGGAACATCGGGGAGGCCGCAGGCGCGCTGGCGGCGTTCGCGGCCGCGCGCAAGGCGCGGCCGCACGCGGTGAGAGAGACACCGGCCCTGCTCGCTGATTTCCAGAAGCGGCTGACCGACCAAGGCGTCGAACTGCGCTGGCCGCGTGAGCTGGAATCGCCCGCGAATCGGCGTGCGAACGAGCCAGCGGCGCAGTAGAATGCCCCGCGTCGCGCCCGGCGCCCGCAGTCACCCCGTCAAAGGAATCGGCATGATCACCCGCGTTGCGAGACCCCTGTTCACGCACGACCGGTCTGTCGCTGCCGCCATCGCCGTGGCGATCGCGCTCTGGGGCGCGACCGCGCTGATGACCGCCCAGTCTGCGCCGCCAGCGGCGCAGGCGCCCGCGCCAGCCGCGGCAGCTCAGGTGCAGAGCACGATACGGAAGGCGCTCACCATCGACGACTACACGAAGTGGCGCAGCATCAGCGGGCAGGAACTGTCGGGCGATGGCACGTGGCTGGCCTACACGCTGCAGCTCACCAACACCATCCCGGCCGAGGCGAAGCCCGTCCTGCACATCCGCAACCTCGAAACTGGCGCGGACGTGGCGGTGAACGACGCGACCGACGCGGTCTTCTCGCCCGATTCGACGTGGATTGCGTACCAGGTTGATCCGGGCGCCGCCGAGCGCGCGCGCGCCGCAAGGGCCGGCGGGTCGGGTGGGTCGGGCTCGACGCCGGGGACGCCGCTGGCCTCCGGCGGCGCCACCCCGCAGGCGGGCCAGACCGGCCAGTCCGGCCGCGGCGGCGCGGCGCCGGCCATTCCCCCGCGCCGCGTGGAACTGCGCAACCTTGCCACCGGGGCCGTGCGGTCGTGGCAGGACATCGGGTCATTCACGTTCTCGCCGGCGTCGACATATCTGGTCCTCAGGCGGCGGGCTGCCGAGTCTGCGGCCGGCGGCGGTCGAGGAGGCGGAGCCCCGGGGGGCCCCGAAGGCGGCCAGGGCGGCGGCCGCGGCGGCGGCGCGACCACACCCGTGGGTCAGGGCAACGACGCGCTGCTGCTCGACCTGCGCACAGGCGGCCACCAGCTGCTCGGCAGCGTCGCCGAGATCGCGTTCAACCGCGCGGGCGATCTGCTGGCCTTCACGGTCAATGCCGCGGTGAAGGACGGGAACGGGGTCTTCGTGTTCGACACGCGGAACGGCCGCACCATCGTGCTCGACAACGACGCGAAGCTGTACGGCCGGCTCCAGTGGAACGAGGCGGGCACGGGCCTCGCGGTGCTCAAGGGCAGCGACGTCGAGAAGATGCGCGAGCGCGACAATGTGCTCGTCGCCTTCCCTGACATCACCGCGGCGCTGAAGGACGGCGCGGCCGCGGCCGAGCCGGTGGTGCTCGAGGCGGCGAAGGCGGAGGGCCTCCCCAGGGGCTGGGTCATCAGCGACCGCGCGCCGCTCGCGTGGAGCGAGGACAACGCGCGGGTCTTTTTCGGGATCAAGGAGCAGGCGCCCGCGCCCGACACGACGCGCCGATCGCTGGACGAGGCGGCGGACGTCGACGTGTGGAACACGTCGGACGACCGCGTGCAGTCGCTCCAGATGATCCGCGCGAACCAGGACCGCAACTTCACGTTCCGCAGCGCGTTCGACGCGCGGGCCGGGCGTTTCGTCAGGCTCGCCGACGAGTCCATGAAGGACCTGGACATCGCGCCGGACGGGAAATGGGCCGTGGGCCGGGACGCGCGCGCCTACCTCGCCGACCAGCGGAAGCTCCCGGCCGCCGACTTCTACCGCGTGAACACGTCGACCGGCGAGCGGACCCTCATCGCGAAGGGCCAGCTCACCGGCCGTCACGTCTTCGGCATCTCGCCGCACGGCACGCACTTCCTCTACTGGAAGGACGGCCGGATCCAGGCGTACGACCTCGACGCGAACGCGACGCGCGCGCTGGGCGGGACAACCGCGCCGAGCTTCGTCGACCTCGAAGACGACCACCCGGGCACGAAGCCGTCCTACGGCATCGCCGGCTACGCGAGCGACGGCAAGGCCGTCGTCGCGAACCACCGGTACGACCTGTGGCGGCTGCCGCTCGACGGCTCGGCCGCCTCCAACCTGACCGGCGGGCTTGGCACGAAGCACGAGATCCGGTTCCGCCTCGTCCGGACGGCGCCGGTGGATCCGACGCTGCCGCGGGCCGTCGGCCCGCGCGGGACGTTCGACCTGACCAGGCCCCTCACGCTGTCGGCGTACGGCCAGTGGACGAAGAAGGCCGGCTTCTACGAGCTGGCCGGCGGGCAGATGAAGGAGCTGCTGTACGAGGACGCGTCGTTCAGCACGCCGGTCAAGGCGATGAAGGCCGACAGGTTCCTGTTCACGCGACAGACGTTCGTCGAGTTCCCGGACCTGCGCGTCGCGGGGCCAGGGTTCGCCGGCTCGACGAAGATCACCGACGCGAACCCGCAGCAGCGCGACTACCTGTGGGGGCACCGGATCCTGTTCGACTACACGAACAGGGACGGCGTGCGGCTGCAGGGCATCCTCGCGATTCCCGACGACTACAAGCCGGGCGAGAAGCGGCCGATGATCGTGACCTTCTACGAGAAGAACTCGCAGAACATGCACGTCTACACCCCGCCCGTCTACATGGTCAGCATGGGCCGCATGCCCACGCAGGCGGTCAGCGCCGGGTATCTCACGATGATGCCCGACGTGCACTTCCGCACCGGCTCGTCGCACAGCGACATGCTCGAGTGCGTGGAGGCGGCCACGCGCAAGGTGATCGAACTGGGCTACGCCGACCCGAAGCGCATCGGCGTCACCGGGCACAGCTACGGCGGCGAGGGCGCAGCCTACGTCGGGACGATGTCGAAGATGTTTGCCGCCGTCGGCATGGGCGCCGGCGTGGTCGACCTGGCCAACGATTTCGCCATGAACTGGGGCTGGTCGTACGCGGCGCCCGGCGGAAGCGGCGACACGGCGTTCCAGTACTACCTCTACGACCAGGGGCGCTGGGGCTTCTCGCCGTGGGATCAGCCCGACCGGTACCGCAACGAGTCGGCGCTCACGTGGGCGCCGCGGGCGGTTGCGCCGTTCCTCATCATGCACGGCACCTCGGACCCGACGGTGGGCTTCATCAATGGCCTGGCGTTCTATAACGCGCTCCGCTTCAACGGGAAGAAGGCGGTGCTGCTCGCGTACCCGAACGAGGGTCACCACCTGGCGGGCCTCGCGAACCAGCGCGACCTGACCGTCCGGTTCATGGAGTTCTTCGACCACTACCTGAAGGGCGCGAAGGCGCCGGCATGGCTGGCCGACGGCGTGCCCTATCTGAAGAAGGACGCGCGGCCCGACGCGGCGAAGGAGCCGGCGTCGGCCTCGGCCGCGCAGCCCGAGGCGACGTCCCTCCTCGGCACGCCGCTCTATGCCATCGAGTTGGCGCCCGACGCCAAGCAGGCCGTCGAAGCGCGAGTCGTGGCGGCACGTGAGGCGCTCACCAGGACGCCGGACAGCCCCGACGCCATCCTGTGGCTCGGCCGGCAGACCGCGGCCGCTGGCCGTGTCCGCCTCGCGATCGACATCTTCACGAAGGGCATCGCGCAGTTCCCGGCGGACCCCCGGTTCTACCGTCACCGCGGCCACCGCTACGTCACGGTGCGCGAGTTCGACAAGGCCATTGCCGACCTCGCCCACGCCGCGCAGTTGATCAAGGGGAAGCCCGATCAGCCCGAGCCGTCGACCGCCGACGCGAAGGTCATGTCGAGCGAGACGCTGCACTACGCCATCTACTACCACCTCGGGCTGGCGCACTACCTGAAGGGCGACTTCGCCGCGGCGCTGCCCGTCTACCGGCAGTGCCTGGCTGCGGCGAAGGCCAACGCCAGCGACGATCTCATCGCCGGCGCGAGCGACTGGCTCTACATGACGCTGCGCAGGCTCGGGCGACCGGAGGACGCCGCCAAGGTGCTCGAGCCGATCGTCCCGGGGATGAAGGTCAAGGACGACCAGCAGTACTACGACCGGCTGATGATGTACAAGGGCGCGAAGAAGCCGGAAGACCTGCTGACCGCCGGACAGGACCCCGTGTCGGAGGCCACGCTGGCGTACGGCGTGGCCAACTGGCACCTCTACAACGGCCGCAAGGACGAGGCGAAGGCGCTGTTCCAGAAGATCGTCACGGGCCCCAACTGGATGCCCTTCGGGTTCATCGCCGCGGAGGCCGAGTTGGCGCGGATGAGATAGCGCGAGTGCGACAAAGCCGGATTCGGACCTTGCAGTCAGGGTGGCCCCCGATCGAACGATCGGGGGCCACGAGATTCACTCGTTCGCGGCTACCGCTTCTTCTTGGGCTTCTTCGTTTCCTTCTTCGGCGACCTGTCCTTGGCCATCAGTCCCTCCGGGTTATCTGAACTACGTCGGGTGGTGATCGTACAACGGCGGACGGTCAGATCGCCTTGGGCATCGCTGTCCAGGCACCCTTCTTCCGCGCGCTCTTCACGCACGTCTCGATGAAGGCAATGCCCGCCCAGCCGTCTTCCACGCTCGCGTACTTCGAGCCGTCGGACTTGAAGGGGCGTCCCGCCTTCCACGCGCGGACGTCACGCTCGAAGTTACGGTGCAGCCGCGCGAACGCGTCGTGGAACCCCTCGGGGTGGCCCGACGGCACCGTCGGCTCCGCCATCAGCTCCGCCGGCACGTCCTTCGGCAGGAAGCCGTCGCCCGGCGTCACCGCGCCGCGCCAATAGACGCGATCCGGCTGGTTCGGCAGGTGAATCGTGACCCCCTCGGGTTCCTCCTGCCTCCAGCGAAGCGTGCCCTTCGTGCCCGCGACGACGATGCCCAGGTCGTTCTTGAAGCCGATGCAGATCTGCGACGCGCGGACCAGGGCCTTCCCGCCGTTCGACAGCGCGCAGTACACCGTGAAGTGATCGTCGAGCGGACGGCCCTCCACAAACGTCTCCAGCTGCGCGGAGAGGCGCGTCACGTCGAGGCCCGTGACGTAGCGCAGCTGCATCAGCGCGTGGGTCCCGATGTCGCCGCCGCAGCCCGATCCGCCGGCGCGCTTCGGGTCAACACGCCACGTCGCCTGCTGCTGGCCCGTTGCCTCGAGCTTCGTCGCCAGCCAGCCCTGCAGGTACGAACTGTCCACCCAGCGCACGTCGCCAAGCAGCCCGCGCTGCACGATGTAGCGCGCGAAGCGGGTCGTCCAGTGCCCCAGATAGGTGTGCGCCACGCCGAAGGGGATGCCCAGCTTCCTCGACGTCCGGACCAGCACGGAAGCCTCCTTGAGGTTCAGGCACAGCGGCTTCTCGCAGAACACCGCGATGCCGGCCTTCATCGCCTTCATCGCCGGGTCGAAATGCACGTGATTGGGCGTGACAATCAGGACGTAATCCAGCCGCTCGTCCGCCGGGAGGGAGGCGTTGGCGGCAATCATCTCGTCGTACGACCCGTATCCCCGGATGGGATAGGGCCACGCCGCCGCCTCCTCGAGGGCGACATTCGGCTCCGGGTAGAGCGCGCCGGCCACGACGCGGCGCGTGCCGTCGAAGTGAATCGCCTTCTCGTGGGCGTGCACGATGAACGCGCCTTTGCCGCCGCCGACCAGACCGACATTGAGTGGTTTCGCCATACGCCGTCTCTCCGTTCGAAAAAGAACCCCTCCCGGCCGGACCGAAACGCCCCGCGCGCCTCGGCCGCGGATGCCGGGTTCACGTGCTCGGCGCAAGCGTACATCAACCTGGGCGCGGCGCAACCGTCCGGCATCGGGTAGAATCGGGCGGTCCAAGGAGGCGGGCGATGAAGAACGGGTCGAACAGGCGGCAGTTCCTAAAGGTGGCGGGAGCGAGTGCGGCGGCGTGCGCCACGGCCTCTCCCGGCCGCGCGTTCGCCGCGTCGCGCCTGGAGCCTGCGGCGGTTCCCGTGCCGTTCACCCTCGGCATGGCGTCGTACACACTGCGCGAGTTCCCCGTCGACCAGGCCATCGAGATGACGAAGCGCCTCGGTTTGACACGCATCTGCCTGAAGGACTTCCACCTCAAGCTCGATGCGACGCCGGAGGTCATCGCCGACACGGTGGCCAAGGTGAAGGCGGCCGGCCTCGATCTCTATGCCGGCGGCGTGATCTACATGAAGAGCGAGGCCGAAGTCGACCGGGCCTTTGTCTACGCGAAGGCGGCGGGCTTCAAGATGATCATCGGCGTGCCGACGTACGAGCTGCTGCCGTACACGAACAAGAAGGTGCAGGAGTACGACATCCCCGTGGCCATCCACAACCACGGGCCGGACAACCCGCTCTTCCCGACGCCGCAGAGCGCCTACGAGCGGATCGCGTCCATGGACCGCCGCATGGGCCTCTGCATGGACGCGGGCCACACGCAGCGCTCTGGTGTCGATCCGTCCGAGTCGGCGGAGAAGTACTTCGACCGGCTCTTCGACATCCACATCAAGGACACATCGGCGGCCACGGCCCAGGGCACGACCGTCGAGATCGGCCGCGGCGTGATCGACATCCCAAAGCTGATCAGGACGCTCAAGCGTCTCGGGTACAAGGGGACGCTCGCGCTCGAGTACGAGAAGGACGCGAAGGATCCGCTGCCGGGCTCGGCCGAGTCGATCGGCTATCTGAGGGGCGTGATCGCGGCGCTGCCGTAGGGTGTGCGGGGCGCCGGCCGGGCCGGCGCCCCGACCGCCTCACTTCCTCGTCACCTGGGACGCGACGACGGATCCGGCAGCCTGGCGCTCGCCTTCAACCGCAACCTTCATGCCGCTCTTGAGGTCGTCGCACTTCAGGCCTGGCGCAGGGGTGGCGGGGAAGTACAACGTGGCGCCGGACGTCATCACCGAGTAGCCGTTCACGCCGAAGCTGATCACCGGGCAGGTTCCCTTCAAGCCGCCTAGCGAGCCCTCGATCAACAATGGCCCAGCCGGCCCGTCGTCCTTGATCTGCAGCATCTTGGCGGCGAGGGTCTTCTTCGGATCGTTCATCCGCGTCCCCACGGCGTGGATGGTCTGCCCTAGGGCCAACTCAGAGAGCGCCTGCACGTCACCGCGCCTACGCACCTCTGTCGAGAGCGTCGTCGTGACGATCGTCTCCACCTTCACCCCGGCGACAGAGGAGAGAATCGTGAGCGTAGGAGGCGTGATGACCGGCAGTGGCTTCAGCGGGATTGGCGGGTCGATCGTGGTCAGTTCGCCCTCGACCGACGCCGAGTCGTCCTGTGGCGGCTGCGGCGTGGTCGGGCCATTGATGTGAATCCGCACGGCGTACACGAAGCCGTTCCGCAGTTCGCCCTTCACCTCGACTCGCTGGCCGTTCTTCAGATCCGGCAGTGCCAGCGGGACGTCGTTGTCCCCGTAGAACGTCGTGTTCGCATCCCCCTGGATGAGCTGGCTGCCGATCTGGAACGTGAAGTCGAAGCCGGCTGACGGCGAGGTCTTGCCCAGATCGGCGACGATGCCGTTCACGTTCACCGGAATCCAGGTGTTCGTGTTCTGGATGAGGATGCTGTCGGCCTCGATCGAGGACGGCGGTCCGGCGACGAGCGCGCCCTTGACGTGCACGCGCTGGCCGATGGCGAGGTCCGCGAACGTCTTGATGGCGTTGTTGGCGTCCCGGAACAGGGTCTGATCCGTCGTTGTGACGGTCCGCCCGTCGACCACGAGGTCTTTCGCGTCGCCTTCCGGGAACGCTTCGACCCGCCCCTCGAGTTCGACCTTGTTGCCCGCGTTCCTCGATTCGCTCTGGATCGTGGCGGTCGCATCCGACACGCCGACGAGGACGCTGACAATGTCGCCGGCCTGCACCGGGTTCAACCCGACGGATGCGTCGACGCCTGACCCCACGAACCGGAGCTGCACCGCGCCCGCGGGCACACCGTCGAGCGAGAACCCGCCCCCCGCTCCAACCGGCGCGGAGATGGCGGTCCCCACCACCTGCGCCGCCATGGCCGCCAGCGGCTCTCCAACCGAGACGTTGCCGATGATTTTCGCGCCTTGGGTCACTGACGACACGCCCGCGCTGCTCGGGCTGGCAGGTGTCTGCGGGGTGTCTCCGCCGCAGGCGACACAACCCATCGCTACCAGTGCAACAACGCTCATCCACCGGGACATAAGGGCGCCTCCCGCGCTCACAGTTGAGTCCGGTTTGTAGTAATCTGCGATTCCGGTGCCCGGGTCGCATGCCGAAAAGAGCCCCAGAGAGTCTGGAACTCCCGGCAGGCGCCGCAACGAGAGTGTAAGGGTTGCACCGGTTCCGTGCCGTCTTCGGAGAGGCGGTGCGCTGGACCGCTACTTGCGTGAGCGGCGCTCGAACGCTTCAGACCACTGCTGGATCCGTTGCTCGCGCTGTTCTATCTGCACGGGGGTCATCTGCGCCGAGAGTTCGTCCAGCGCCTCTGTGTACCGGGCCTGCTGGGCCCCTGAACTCCGCACGGCGGCCAGATGCATCCACCAGTAGGCCTCGACGCCGTCCTGCGGGACGCCGTCCCCGTGAGCGTGGCGGACGCCGAGGTTGAACTGCGCTGCGGCGTGCCCCTGCTCCGCAGCTTGCCGGTACCACCAGGCGGCGAGGCCGTCGTTCGCTTCCACGCCGCGCCCCTGCGCATGGCGTACGCCCAGGTTGAACTGCGCCAGCGCGTGGCCTCGCTCGGCAGCCAGGCGATACCAGGCTGCGGCCTCGCGTTCGTCGAGTGGAACGCCGGTGCCCGTCGCATAGCGGACGCCCATCTCGAACTGGGCCGCCGTGTGACCGTGGTCCGCTGCCCGCCTGATCCAGGACGCGGCCTCGGCCTGATCCGACAGCACCTCCAGCCCCTGCGCGTAGCACAGCCCGAGGTTGAACTCCGCCTCCGCCAGTCCCTGCTCGGCGGCGCTGCGGCACCAGTCGAGCGCCGCCGGCATGTCCTGGAGCACGCCGTCGCCGGTCGCGCAGATCCCGGCGAGGCGGTACTGAGCCAGCGCATCCCCGCTCTCAGCCTCGCGGCGGATCGCGGCCAGCGCGGCCGAAGTCTGCCAGCTCTCGGCGTCGGGCGCCTGCGCGGCGGCGACCGGGGGCGTCGGCGCGGCCGCCGGAATGGGAGGCCAGCTGTGCTCGGTCCGAGAAACGACGGCGTGAAGCGGGTCGCGCGCCGGTCCCGTGCGCTCAGGCGTCCCGTCAGCCGGCGCGGCCTCGTCGAACAACGGCGGGCACGCCTCCAGTTCCGACTGGGCCTCAGCGATACCCTGGGCCGCCGCACGCTCGAAGTACGCTGCGGCCTGGCGGCGATCCTGCGGCACGCCTCGCCCCTCCACGAACAGCCGGCCGAGCGCCAGCTGTGCAGCGGCGTGGCCCTGCTCCGCCGAGCGCCGGTACCACACGGCCGCCAGCCCGTCGTCGCGAGCAACGCCATCGCCGGCGGCGTAGGCCTCGGCAAGTCCGAACTGGGCCTGCGCGTGGCCTTGTTCGGCCGCCTGGCGGTACCAGAGCACGGCTTGGGCGGCATCCTGCACGACGCCGTCGCCGTGCGCGTACATCATGGCCAGCGTGTGCTGGGCTTCCGGGTGGCCGAGCGCGGCGGCCCTCCGGCACCAGGAGACCGCCTGCCACCCATCGCGGGGCATGCCGTCGCCCCGCGCGCACATCAGGCCGAGGCTGAACTGCGCTTCAGCGTGGCCCTGGACTGCCGCCTTGCGGCACCAGACGACCGCCTGGGCCTGGTCCTGTGCGACGCCGCGGCCGCTCGCATGCATGACGCCCAGCATGTAGGCCGCCTCGGGCAGCCCCTGCTCGGCGGCCTGCCGGAACAGCGTGGATGCCAGCCGGTCGTCACGTTCCACGGCACGCCCTTCGGCGTGAAGCAGGCCGAGCCGGTACTGAGCCAGGGCGTGGCCCCGTTCGGCGGCCTTGCGATACCAGGCCAGACCGAGGTCCTCGTCGCGCCCGCCGGCCCGCCCGCTGGCCAGGCACCACCCGAGGTTGAACCCGGCCGCGATGTCGCCTTTTTCGGCCCGGGCGCGCAATTCGAGGGTACGGTCGACTGTCCCGGACGCCTGGGGCGTGTCGGTCTGACGCTGGTCGAGTGGTGCCGGTTCGTAGTCGGGCATAGGCGCCGCCTGGCAGTATCCTCCTATTGTTCGGCCGAGGCGCTGCCGGCCGATAGGGCGAAAGTGTCCCTTTTGCTCACAGTTTTCCCGATTTCGTGCTAGGCTAGGCGCAGCATGCGCGTCGATGCGCCGAACGTCTGTGCGTTTCGCACAGCCCGCGTGCCCTCACCGTCTCACCCGTGTTGACGAAGAGTGGTGCAGCATCGAAGGCGGTCACACGAGGAGACGATATGTCGAGTGCGACGGGAACCATCAAGCGGAAGATCAGCGACAAAGGCTTCGGGTTCATCGCGGCTGGCGACGGGAAGGAATACTTCTTCCACCAGTCGGCCTGCACCCAGACTCCCTTCGATGCGCTTCGTGAGGGAGACTCGGTGACGTTCGAAGTCGGCCAGGGCCCGAAGGGCCCGCGCGCCGAAAACGTGCGGCCAGCCTAGCAGAGCCTTCGCGATCACTGCCGCCTGCATGCCCGCCTCTGGCGGGGATGCAGGCGTGTGCCTTCCTCAAAAGTCAATCCGGTAGACCCGCGCGCGCTGACCCGGGATCTCGGCGTCGAGGCGGAACTGCGCGCCCGTTTGGCCGGAGGTTCCGGGCGGACCGGCCTCGCCCGTCACAAGCTCCCTGATGGCTTTCGGCGGCCGTGCAAGCGGGATCTCGAGGCGCACGCGGGAGGCCGCTGCCGCGTGATTGAAGAGCAGGACGAGTTCACCCGCCGGTGCTTGAAGCCGCCTCAGTTCGACGAAACCGGACGACTCGAGCGCCGGCCTGGCGACGCCGGCCCACTCGATGAGCAGGTCGCCCAACGGATGCATCGCAACAGGCTCGACCGCGTTGCGCTCGCCGGCGAACGTGCCGAGGATGATCGCACGGCCCTTGCCGGCCGCGCGCTCGAACGCGGCCGGCGGGCCATCCCCGAAGCGCGCCACCACCCGTGCCGAGGGGTCGACCGGCTCGAAATGCTCGGCGAAGCTCATGCCGCCGAAAACACGGGCGCCCCAATCGACAGTCACCTGCGTCACCGGCAGCACTTCGGTTTCGCGCACGCCCAGCAGTCGGTCCCACCCGAAGCCTGGGAGGGTTGCGGAGGCATGGCCGCGTTCGTCCTGCCATCCCGGACGCGCCTCGACGAACAGGTGCCCTCCATCTCGGACGTACTGTTCGAGCGCCGCGGCCATCGGCTCGGTCAGCAGGATGGGGCACGGCAGGATGACGAGCGCGTAGGGGCGGAGGCTCTCGGCCGTGATCTCGCGGGCGCTCGGGAAGTCGACCGCGACGTTCCGCTCGAAGAACATCCGATGGTAGCCCGCGACGGCGCGGTGCATCGCCGCGTCGATCGCCATAGGCCTGTTCGCCTCCGAGCAGCGGCACGAGCGGGTTGAACACGACGGCCACCTGCGCAGGAAACGGGCGCGAGGCCAGGATGAGGTCGGCGTTCGCGTCGAGCGCGCGCGCGGTGTCGCCCGCCCGCCGGCTGCGGTCGGTCAGCGAGCCGTCGAGGTTGATCAGGCCGTATCCGCCGGCCTCGTAGCCCGTGCTCATCGGGTAGTACGCGTAGAAACTGATCGACCGCGCGCCGCGCGCGACGGCGCCCCACGCGTACAGCTCGAGGTCGTCGGCGGTGATCGGATTGCCGGTGACCGTGCCGTGGACGCCGTACCCCGCCTGCAGCTCGCCGATGTAGAAGCCGCGGTCGCCGGTGACGGCGCGCGCCATGTCGAGCACCAGCGCACGCCGCTCCAGCGGAAAGTCGCGATCGGGCGACGTCAGCTTGGGATAGAAGCTCGTGCCGAAGCAGTCGACCGAGTCTTTCATCAGGTAGTCGTCGGAAGCGTCCATGGCGTCGGCCAGCGTCCGGAACACCGGCGACGGGTTCGGCGCGTGGCTGGTGGCGGGATGCGCCGTGTCGACGGACCTGACCGCGCCGGCGCGCGCCTTCAGGTCGGCGGCGATCTTCTCGCCGATGTACACGCGCCAGTCCATGAAGTCCGCGTACGTCAGGATGGTGCCGAAGCGCGGCGGCTCCACCTCGTCCCAGCTCGTAGAACGTCCGGTACCACGCCTGGTTCAGCTGCTCGAGGCTGCCGTGCTTCGTGCGCAGCCAGTCGCGGAACCGCGCGATGCTGTGCGGGCAGTAGCAGTACTGCGCGTTCGGCACGTACGCCGGCAGCGCCCAGTTCATCACCGCCGGCTCGCTCCAGAGGTCGTAGGCGTAGAATGCCGGGCTCGCCGACGCGCGTCGCGCGACGTCCTCGAAGAACGCTGAGCACGGCCCGGCGCACGCCAGGGTGATCGAAGCAGTAGCCCGGCGCGGCCTGCGAGCGGATGGCGATCCCGCCCTGCGACACGAACTGGCCGTCTGGGAACCTCCGCCCCACCCATTCCGGCGCGGAGTCGACGTAGACCTGCACGATGACCTTCAGGCCGGCCTCCTCCGCCAGCGTCAACAGCAGGTCGAGCTGGCCGAATCGATACTCGCCCTCCCGGGCCTCGGCGGCGCTCCATTCGACCCAGGTGCGGACGGTGTTGAAGCCCAGCGCCTTGATGGCGGCCAGGTCCTTTCGCCACGCGGCTTCCGCGCCAGGCTGCAACGGCGACACCATCGGCGCCCTGGCCGTGCCGCCGCCGTACCAGACGGCCACCGGGAAGAACGGGCCGGGCGCCGCGTTGAGCAGCGCACCCGCGAGCACGGCCGCCGCGGCAGTCCGCAGCCAGGCCAGCGGCGTCATCACGGTGTTCCCTTCGCGGCGGGCGGCGCGGCGGCCGGGTCGTTCCGATCGAGGTGCTGGTCGTCCCACGACGCGGGTCGTCAAGCGACTCGAGGTGCGTGAACACGGTCACGTTCGGCACGGCCGCCCTGATTCTCGCTTCGAGGTCCTCGAGCAGTTCGTGGCCGCGGTGCACCGTCCACGCGCCGGGCACGAGCACGTGCAACGACACGAAGCGCCGCGCGCCCGACTGGCGCGTCCGCAGCGCGTGGTACTCGATGCCGTCGTTCAGGTGGCTGTCCAGCGCCACTTTCACGGCTTCCAGTTCGCCGGGGGGCAGCGCCGTGTCCATCAGGCCCAGGATCGACCGCCGCACGATACGCGTCCCGGTCCAGACGATGTTCGCGGCCACCAGCAGCGCGACGATCGGGTCCAGGGCCAGCCAGCCCGTCGCGGCGACAGCGCGCGACGGCGACGATGACGCCGGCGGAGGTCCACACGTCCGTGAACAGGTGTTGGGCGTTGGCCTCGAGCGTGATGGAGTGATGCCGCTTGCCCGCGCGCATCAGGACGATCGCGACGGCCAGGTTGATGAGCGACGCCCCCACCGACACGGCCAGGCCGATGCCGATCTGCTCGAGCGGCTGCGGCAGCGAGCAGCCGGCGCACCGCGGCGACGGCGATGCTCAGCGCCGCGACGAGGATCAGCGTCCCTTCGACGCCGCTCGAGAAGTACTCCGCCTTGCTGTGGCCGTACGAGTGGTCCTCGTCGGCCGGCCGCGACGCCACGGTCAGCATGCTGAGGGCCATGACGGCCCCGACGAGATTGACGAGGGACTCGATCGCGTCGGACAGGAGGCCGACCGATCCCGTCAGGAGGTACGCAATGGTCTTGAGCGCGATGGTCGCGACGGCCGCGGCAATCGACAGCCACGCGTAGCGGGTGAGGTTTGGCGTCCGCACGGCACTCAGGATACCCGAGTGCGCTGCCGCCTGCCAGCGACGCCTGACGGCGACGTCTGCCGCGGACGGGCCTACAGCAGCTTGGCGGCCATCTCCGCGATGCGCGACCGCACCACCTCGTGCATCGTCAGGTGCGCGAAGCACGCTTCGCCCTTGAACCGCTCCACCACCTGCACGAGGCCGTTCGACAGCGAGTTGATCTCGGCGCGGTCGATCTGGTCGGGATCGCCCGTCAGGATCACGCGCGATCCTTCGCCGGCGCGCGTGAGGACCAGCTTCATGTCCTCCTGCGTCAGGTTCTGCCCGTCGTCGACGACGATGGCCGCGTCGTGGATGGACCGGCCGCGCAGGTAGTTGATGGGCGCGATCTCGAGCACCTTGGCCTGGAGGAGGTTCTCGACCGTCGGGTGCGACGGTTCCTTCTTCTCGCCGTGCTGATCGGCCACCTGGTTGGACCATCGCGTGCCGCCGTGGAGCCGCCGCATGATGAAGTCCAGGTTGTCGATGATCGGCTTCGCCCACGGCGCCATCTTCTCGCCGAGGTCCCCGGGCAGGAACCCCAGTTCGCGCCCGGCCTCGGCGTTCAGCCGGTAGACCTCGATGCGCGAGACCTTGCCGCTCCGCAGCATCTCGTACGCCGACAGCAGCGCGATGAGCGTCTTGCCCGTGCCGGCGATGCCGACGAGGCTGACGACGAGCGTCTGGTCGTCCAGGATCAGGTCGCGGGCGCACGCCTGCTCGGCGTTGCAGGGGCCGAAGCGCTCGCCGCTCTTCGTGTTCACGCGCCGGAGGAAGCCCGGGCCGTCGTGGTTCTTGTAGATCCCCCACGCGCTCTTGCCGTTGCCGCGCACGTGCAGCTCGCAGCACTGGTTCGCCATGAACTGCGTCACGTCGGTCAGGTCGCCGAGCGCGTCGATCGGCAGCCGCTGCTCGTGGTGCAGCGTCGAGAGGAGGCCCGCCTGCTCGGCGGGCACGTCGATGCGCATGCGCCCCGAGTAGAACTTCTCGAGCGACGGCACCGGGCGGTCGCTCCAGTAGTCCTCCGCGGTGACGGCGCGCGCGCGGGCCTTGCAGCGCATGGCGGCGTCGCGCGTGATCAGGATGACCTGCTCGTCGGGGTGGCGCTGCTGGTAGTCGTCGGCGAGCAGGATGATCGCATCGTCGGCGTAGGCCGAGTTGAACCCGGGCCACGCGCGCCCCATGTCGATGGTGCCGCTGTGGAACTTGAGGAGGCCGCCGTTCAGCGGGATGCCCGAGCGGATCTGCTCCGTCGACGCCGCGCCCTGGAGCTCGTCGAGGAACCTGACCGTGTTGCGCGCGGTGTAGCCGACCCCGTTGGCCGACGTGCGCTTCCGGTCGAGCTCCTGGAGCACCGGGAACGGCACGAGGACCGTGTTGTTGGTCGTGAGATTCTGGATTGCGTCGGGCGCGGAGATGAGGATGCTGGTGTCGACGACGTACGTCTTGCGCGGGGATCCTGCGTCCGAGATCGTCATCCGGGCCTCCTGAAGCCGGAGACACCGCACAGCCGCGTGCGTGCCCTCGCGCCCGTCGGCGAGGCCGCCGCGCCGCCGTGCCTGCACCGGTTCTGGACCTGGAGACTCCCGCGCTGGGAAGCGGACGCCGCCTGGTTGTGCCGACATCATAACGCCGAATCGCGAGCGCCGCGCAACAAGTTCTCGCGCTGCCCCTCCTCCTCCCCCGGGCGAACCGCCGCCCGGCGCGCTACAATCTCCTGGTACGCGGACACACCCGCGGAGAGGAGCCAGGCATGGGGATCATGGACTTCATCAAGGGCGAGCTCATCGACGTCATCGAGTGGACCGACGACTCGAGGGACACGCTCTCGTACCGCTACCCCGACGAGGACAAGGCCATCAAGAACGGCGCGCAGCTGATCGTCCGCGAGTCGCAGGTCGTGCAGTTCATGTACCTGGGCCAGTTCGGCGACACCTTCGGGCCGGGCAAGCACACGCTGACGACCGACAACATCCCGGTCCTGACGAAGCTGCAGTCCTGGAAGTACGGCTTCAATTCGCCGTTCAAGGCCGACGTCTACTACATCAGCACGCGGCTGTTCACCGGCAACAAGTGGGGCACGGCCAACCCCATCATGGCGCGCGACGACGACTTCGGCATCGTGCGGCTGCGCGCGTTCGGCACCTTCGACTTCAAGATCGTCGACCCGAAGCTGTTCCTGAAGGAAGTCGCCGGATCGGATCAGCACTTCCGCCTCGACGAGTTCGCCGACACGATGCGGTCGCGCATGGTGAGCGTGTTCAGCGAGGCGCTGGCCTCGTCGCACGTCCCGGTGCTCGACGTCGCGACGCGGTACTCGGAACTCGGCGAGGCCCTGCTGCCCCTCATCAACCCGGTCGTCGGCTCGAAGTACGGCCTCGAGATCACCAGCTTCATCGTCGAGAACGTGTCGGTGCCGCAGGAGGTCGAGGCGGCCATCGACAAGCGGTCCAGCATGGCGGCGGTCGGCAACCTGAACGACTTCGTGAAGTACCAGATGGCCAAGGGCATGGAGACCGGCGGCGCCGGCGCGGGCGGCACCGCGGCCGAGCTGGCCGTCGGCTTCGGCATGGCCCAGCAGATGATGCAGCAGGGCTTGATGAAGCCGCAGGCGGACGCGGCCATGAAGGCCGCCCCGGCCGGCGGCGGCCGCGGCGGCGCCGGCCGTCGACCTGCTGGGGCCGGCCGACGTGGCGAAGGCGCTCGGCGTGCCCGGAAGAGGACGTGATGGCGATCATCACGTCGGGCGAGCTGAAGGCGAAGAAGATCGGCGCCAGCTACCGCATCACGCGCGCGGCGCTCGACGCGTACCTCGCGCAGTGAGCCGCGACTGGAGACCTGGAGCGAGCCCCAGGGCGTTAGCCCCGGGGAGACAGCTCGTGCCCGAGATCGCCGCCCTCGAGAAGCACGCGTGCCCGGCCTGCGGCG
This sequence comes from uncultured Acidobacteriota bacterium, assembly GCA_963806085.1. Classification (GTDB taxonomy): domain Bacteria; phylum Acidobacteriota; class Vicinamibacteria; order Vicinamibacterales; family JAKQTR01; genus JAKQTR01. Next base: position 1,274,837 of record CAWDWR010000003.1, on the reverse strand, counting down.
CGCAGGCCGAGTGGAACCCGGCGAAGCAGAAGCTCGTGTGCCCGTTCTGCGGCACCGAGTCGCCGTACGCAGTTCGACGCCGACACCGGCAAGATCCAGGAGCTCGATCTCGTCAAGGCGCTGCGCGAGATTCCGGACGAGGAGCGCGGCTGGAAGACCGAGCGCCGCAGCGTCCAGTGCCAGAGCTGCAAGGCCGTCATGGTGTACGACCCGGCGCGCGTCGGCCAGAACTGCGAGTTCTGCGGGTCGCCGGCCCTGGTCGACTACCAGGAAATCAAGTCGCCCATCCGGCCCCAGAGCGTGCTGCCGTTCAAGATCTCCCAGAACGGATGTCCGCGACAGCATCCGCCGGTGGTACGCGAGCAAGTGGTTCGCGCCGAACGCGCTGAAGACGCGCGCGCTCGTCGACCAGCTCAAGAGCCTCTACATCCCGTACTGGACCTTCGACGCGCAGGTCCACTGCCGCTGGACGGCCGAGGCCGGGCACTACTACTACGTCAACGAGGAATACCGCGACAACCAGGGCCGCGCGCAGGTGCGCCAGGTCCGGAAGGTCCGGTGGGAGCCGGCCGCCGGCGAACTCGACCACTTCTTCGACGATGAGCCGGTGCCCGGCACGCAGGGCGTGGCGCTCGACCTGCTGAAGCAGGTCGAGCCGTTTCCGACGGGCGAGCTCGTGCCGTACGACACCGGCTACCTGTCGGGGCACGTCGTCGAGCACTACCAGGTGGTGCTGGTCGACGCGGCCCAGCGGGCCCGCGACGTCCATGGACGCGCAGCTGATGACGCTTGTGCGGCAGCCAGGTGCCGGGCGACACCTACCGGAACCTGCGCGATCGACCCCGACTACTCGGGCCAGACGTTCAAGCACATCCTCGTGCCGATCTGGCTGCTCACGTACACGTTCGGCGCGAAGACGTTCCAGGTCGTCGCCAACGGCTGCACCGGCATGCTGGCGGGGCGCTACCCCAAGAGCCCCTGGAAGATCCTCTTCGCCGTGCTGGCCGTGCTGTTCGTCGTCGTGATCATCGCCCTCGTCAACCGCTGACCGGGGGCCGACGGAGACCGGGACTGATGAAGCAGAACTTCCACATCGGGATCATGGGGAACCTGTTCTCGGGCAAGACGACGCTCATGCAGCGCGCTCGCCCGCGACCCGTACAAGCGGGACCTCGAGGCGCTGCTCGACGGCGCCGAGCTGCACGCGTTCTCGGAGCGCGTGGACAAGGGCTCGCTCATCGACGAGTGCCTCGCCCTCTTCTACCGGGATCGCGTCGCCAACATCTTCCCGACGGAACTGGCGTTCCTGCACATGCGCACGCTCCAGCAGCGCGAGATCCGCCACCTGATGACGCGCGAGAGCCCGCGGGGCGTCATCATCCTCGAGGACCGGCCGTTCGTGGACGGCCCCGAGGTGTTCGTGAAGCGGATGATCGAGTCGGGCGAGATGCCGGCGGCGCACGCCAAGCTCTACCGCACCCTGTTCCACCAGACGCTGCGCAACGAGCACATCCGCCTGCCGGATCTGACCGTGTATCTGCGCACCGAGCCCGACGTGCTCGAGCGGCGCCGCGCGAAGCGGGCGGCGGAAGGCGACGACTACGCGGCGACGATCTCGCTCGACTACCTGCGGGAGATCCACGACAGCTACGAGGCGATCGCGGCCGACTGGAGGCGGACGCTGCTCGCGCTACCAGGAGCACGCCATCGTGCCGCCGGACGCGGACCTGATCACCCTGCCCGCGGAGATCGACATGATGGAGCATCCGGACTACGTCCATGTCGCGGCGGGCACGATCCGCGAGAAGGTGCGGCGCATGATCGCGTCGCGCGGCAGCGGCTCCTAGGTTCCGGCGCCGCCTACCGCGCCGGCTTGAGGTGCGCCGCGACGTCCGGCGCGTCTTCGATGGACGGCAGCAGGCCCGGCGTCAGCGCGATCTTCGCCGCCTGCTCGTACGCGTAGCCCAGCGCCAGCAGCCGCGCCTCGCTCCACGCGGGCCCGACGAAGGAGAGGCCGACCGGCAGGCGCTTCACGGCGCCCATCGGCACGGTGAGGTGGGGGTAGCCCGCCACGGCCGCGAGATCGCCGGCGCCGCCGCCGGCGATCTGATCGCCGTTGACCGCATCGATCTTCCACGCCGGGGGCATTGTCGGAAACACGAGCGCCACGGCGTCGTTCGCGGCGAGCATGCGGTCGATCCCGCCCGGGCCGGCCATCTGGAACGACAGCGCGCGCGCCGCCTTGTAGTCGGGATCGTCGAGGCCCTTGGTCGCCTCGGCTTTCTCGAACGTCTCCTGGCCGAAGAGCGTCATTTCGGCATCAGCGTTGGCGTTGTTGAACGCGATGACGTCGGCGAGCGTGCGCGTCTTCACGGCCGGTGGCGTCGTCGCCAGATACGCGTTCAGGCCGGCCTTGAGCTCGGTGAGGAGCACCGCGAACTCATCCTTGCCGATGCGCGACCGGTCCTCGAATTCCTTGATGTCGACCAGCGTGGCGCCCTGCGCCCTGAGCACCTCCAGCGCCCGCTCGAACACGGCGTCGACCTGACTCGACCAGCCGGTGGCGAAGCGGAGCACGCCGATGCGCGCGCCCTTGAGCGCGCCGGCGTCGAGCGCGGCCGCGTAGTCGGTCGCGTGGGCGTCGGCGTCCTTTGTCGCGGCGTCGGCCGGGTCGGATGCGGCTATCGCAGTCAGCACGCGGGCGGCGGTACGCACGTCCTTCGTCATCGGGCCGGCCGTGTCCTGGCTCTGGCTGATGGGCACGATGCGCGCGCGGCTGACGAGCCCGACCGTCGGCTTCAACCCGACGATGCCGTTGACGGCGGCCGGACAGGTGATCGAGCCGTCGGTCTCGGTGCCGATGGCTGCCGTCACCATGCCTGACGCCACGGCCGCGCCCGAGCCTGACGACGAGCCGCAGGCGTTGCGGTCGAGGGCGTGCGGGTTGCGCGTCTGGCCGCCGATGGCGCTCCAGCCCGAGATGGACGCCGACGATCGGATGTTCGCCCACTCGGACAGGTTCGCCTTGCCGACGATGACGGCGCCCGCCGCGCGCAGCCGCGCCACCAGCGGCGCGTCGCGGCCGGTGACGTTGTCCTTCAGCGCCAGGCTGCCCGCGGTCGTCGGCAGCGGCCCCTTCGCTTCGATGTTGTCCTTGATGAGGATGGGCAGGCCGAAGAGCGGTCCGCGGGCCATCCGCGCGCGGTCCAAGGTCCGCGCCTGCGCGAGCGCCTCCGGGTCGATCGCGATGACCGCATTGAGCTGCGGATTGAGCTTTTCGATCCGCGCGATGGCCGCGGCAGTCTCGGCCTCCGCGCTGGTCTGCGCGAAGGCATACACCGGCGCGCCGGCGAGCAGGCCCGCCGCGACGAGCGATCTGAGCGTCATGTGATCTCCCGCGGGCCTACACGGCAAGCTTTTCCAGGTACTCGCGTGCCGCCCGGATGTCGGCCACGCGCTCCTTGCCGGCTTCCCGCTCGATGTTCAGGTTCCCCGTGAACCCAATCGCGTTCAGGGCGACGAAGAACCCCTTCCAGTCCACCTGCCCCGTGCCGAGCCGCACCTCTGCGCCCCAGGTGCCCGGCTTCTTCGTGCGCACGGCGTCCTTCATGTGGCACTGCTTCACCCACGGGCCGAGCGTCCGCAAGGCGGCCACAGGATCACCCTTGTCATAAAGGATCATGTTGGCCGGATCGAAGTTCACGCCCACGTTCGCGCGATCGAGCTTCTTCAGGAACGCCGCGAGCGTGCTGGCCTCCTCCTGTCCGGTCTCGAGCCCGACGGTCATCTTCCTGGCCGCGAACAGATCGGCGACCTGGCGGAGGCGGGCAAGCAGTTTCGCGAACGACGGGTCGCTGTCTTCGTGCGGCAGGAAGCCCGCGTGGAACGTCACGAGCGTCAGGCCCATCCGCTGGGCGACCTCGGCGTCGGCCTGGATGTTCTTCCAGGTCTCGGGCCACGTCGCGTCGGGCACGACGCCGCCCGTCCGCTTGATGGTCTCGAGCGTGGTGTAGTCCTCTCCGACCGTGCTGATCATGCCCGAGACGCAGGTGACGCCGCGCTTCGCGCATTGGGCCGGGAAGTCGGTCCACAGTCCCTTCGGGTTCTCCCGAATTGCGTCGAGGGCGATCTGGGTCCGCGTCAGTCCGGTCGCGGCGAGTTTCGTGAAGAAGTCATCGGCGGACGTCGGCTGCAGCGACCAGCTGCACACCGCGAGGCGGTCGAGCACACCAGCCGGCGCGCCGGCCCAGGCCGCCCGAACGCCGGCGGCGGCGCCCAGCGCGCCGGCCAGCGACGTTCTCAGAAAGTCACGACGTGTGGGGTCGAACACCATGTGTCATCACTCCGCAGGATGTCGGTGACCGGGGCGGTCCGCCTTCGCCCTTCAGGCTACGGCGGGACAGCCTTCGCTCGTGGATGGCTTGCCAAGCCGAAGCTCACCGAAGGATGAGCGGCAAGCCGACGGTGAGCGAAGGCTGGCGGGGTTGACGGGACTCGAACCCGCGACCTCCGACGTGACAGGCCGGCGTTCTAACCAGCTGAACTACAACCCCGCTCGCGCGGAACCCGCCAGGTTCGTCACGCGGCAGCCGCTGTCACTGGGCTGCCCGAATCCCGGAAGGCGTGCGGCCGAATCCCGACGACTGCCCGGGTGGTGGGCGGTACAGGATTCGAACCTGTGACAGCCGGCGTGTAAAGCCGGTGCTCTACCGCTGAGCTAACCGCCCCGACACGAACATCCGGCCGCCTCGCAAAGAATGAGATTCTACCATCTAGCCCGCCTGCTTGACAACGCGCCGCCTCGCGGCGCGCCGCCGCGCCAGCGTCCACCACGTGTAGCCGCTCCCCGCGCCGACCAGCGTGGCCACCAGCAGCAGGCCGGCCTGCGTCCAGGCGTCAGGCAGCTCGGGCCGGAGCCTCGCGCGCGCGGGTTTGCCCGGCGGGAACACGACGTCGACTTTCGATCCGAGGGGGTAAAGGTGCACCGTCGCCCGGGCGTTCGCCACCACCTCGTAGGTCTTTCCGCCGTCCTGGAACTCCACCACCGCCCGGTAGAGGCGCTCGGCAGCCGCCGTCTGGATGCCAGCCGTGGACGTCCCGAGCGGCCCGGGCAGCTGCTGCCGCCAGTCAGCCGACCAGCTCCTCCAGCTGGCGCACCACCACCCCGTCGACGGTGACCGCGGTGAACACCAGCCAGAGATTGCGGGCGGCGGTGGCGCCCGTCATGACCGCCAGCAGCAGTCCGAGGCCGACCACTGTCCGCGACCCGAGCAGGTGCAGCCCTTTCAGGGTCAGCCGCCAGCCTTCGCGCAAGAACGCCCGTGCCACGGCTTCGATTGTACCCGGTCCGCGCTACACTGGGGCCTCGACCTCGCCATGTGTCAGACCGTGAGCAACTTCATGCGCGCGTTGCCAGCCGGAATGATCCTGCTGGCGGCCTGCCTGGCCGCCCCGGCCTCGGCGCAGACGGCGGCCCAGGCCCCGGCCGACGCCCCGCCCGCCCGCCCGCGTATTGGCCTGGCGCTTGGCGGCGGCGGCGCCCGCGGGTTCGCGCACATCGGCGTGCTGCAGTGGCTCGACGAACACCGGGTGCCGGTGGACGTCGTCGCCGGCACGAGCATGGGCGGACTCGTCGGGGGCGGCTTCGCGACGGGCATGACGCCCCGCGAGATACGGGCACTCACCGACAGTGTCGACTGGGCAAGCGTCCTGTCGCCCGACACGCCGTTCGTGTACAAGACGTTCCGCCGCAAGGAAGACACGCGGTCGTTTCCGTCGCCGCTGCGGTTTGGACTTCGGGGCGGGTTCCGGCTGCCGTCAGGCCTGAGCGCGGCGGAAGAGGCGGAGCTGCTGTTTGACCGGATCGCTGCGCCGTACGGAAGCCACGCCGACTTCAACGCGCTGCCGACGCCGTTCCGCTGCGTCGCGACGGACATCCGGAACGCGGAACTGGTGGTGTTCGATTCAGGATGGCTGGCCCAGGCGCTGCGCGCGACGGTGGCCATCCCGGGCGTGTTCGCGCCGGTCACGGTCGGCAACAGGGTGCTCGTCGACGGCGGGGTCCTCAACAACGTCCCGGCCGACGTCGTCCGCCAGACGGGCCTGGCCGACCGCGTCATCGCCGTCGACGTCGGCGCGGACACGGCGACAGCGAAGCGCTACGATTCGATCTTCGGCGTCCTCGACGAGGCGGTCACGGTGATGATGCGCACCGGCACGACGAACGCGCTCAAGGCCGCGGACCTCGTGCTCACGCCCCGCCTGGAGGGCATCGGCGGCGCCGACTTCGGACGATCGGACGGAACTGATCCAACGCGGGTACGCCGAGGCTGACGCGCACGCGGCCGAGTTGCTGCCCTACGCGGTCAGCCGGGAGGCCTACGACGCCTGGGCGTCGGCGCGCCGTGCCCGGCGGCCCGCAGCGGAAGTCGTGCCGGACATCGTCCGAGTCGAAGGCGTGGCCCCGGGAGATGCCTCCCGGGTCGCCGATCTGCCTGAAGCACCACGCCGGCCGGCCGCTCGATTCCGGGGCGCTGAACAGGATCTGCTGCTGCTGACCGGATCGAGCCGTTACGAGTCGGCCAGTTATCGCATCGACGAGGCGGGCGGGCGCCAGGACCTCGTTGTCGACCTCAGAACGCCCGCATACGGGCCCCCGTTCCTTGCGCTGGCGCTGGACCTGCAGAACACGCAGTCATCGAGCATCTCGGCGGCCGTCCGCGGACGCCTGCTGCTGTTCGACGTGGCCGGGCGCAACTCGGAATCGCGCGTCGACTTCTCGCTCGGGAACACGATGGCCGCGGCCGGCGAGATCTACCGGCCCATCGGCCGGTCGGGCTTCTTCATCGAGCCGCGCGTGTTCGCGTTCAGGCAGGACACGCCGGTGTTCGCGGACGACACCTACATCGCCGAGTACCGCGAACAGCATGGAGGCGGGTCGGTCGATGCCGGGTTCACCACCGCCTACCGAGTCGAAACCCGGGTCGGCTATACGGCTGAACACGTGCGCGCCAGGGTGCGTATCGGCGATTCGGACCTGCCAAGCGTGGACGGGCCTCAGCAGTACCTGTCGGCCCAGGTCACGTTCGACGGCCAGACCGGCCCGACGATCCCGGAACGCGGTCTCTACCTGAAGGCCGATCTTCGCCGCTTCTTCCAGGTGCCGGACGTCGTCGATGCTTCCGTCACGCGGGTGGCGGATCCCGACAACCTGATGTCGGGCCGTGTCAGGTTTTCGTTGTTCGCGCCGGTAGGATCGCGCGGCCGCGTGTTCGTCGGCGGATCGGGGGGCTCGTCGTTCGGCGACACGGCCGTCGTGAACGCGTTCGCGCTCGGCGGGCCCTTCCAGCTCGGCGCCTACTATCCGGGCGAGCTCCGCGCCAGCAACGCCGTGGTGATGAACCTGGGCTACTTCCGCGAGTTGGCGCGGTTCGCCGAAGGGACGATCGGCCGGCTGTGGTTCGGCGGCTGGATCGACGAGGGCAGCGCGTTCGAGGAGATGTCGGCGGCGATGTTCCACACGAACGTCACGGCCGGATTCGTGCTGGAGTCTCCGATCGGCCCGGTGTTCGCCGGCACCAGCGTCGGCCTCGACGGCAAGCTACCGCGTCTACTTCAGCGTGGGGCCCGTCTTCAGATAGCGGCCGCGCGGAGGCTGCCGCGCGTCCGCCGTCACTTTCCCTTCAGCCGCGCGGCGCGGATCGCGCGGAACTCCGTGCCGGGCTTCCACTCCGGCCACGACGTGCCCTGCGCCACGGCGAGGCCGACACCGAACAGCAGTTGGGCGTCTTCCACCGCGCCGCTGAGATCCCAGTCGGCTTTCACCTCGTCGCTCACCTTGTGGTAGTCCTCGGTCGTATAGCGGTCGCGCATCCGCTGACCGTAGTCCGCCGGCCGGTCGCGATACGCCGCACCGGGGTGAAGGAAGTGCAGCGCCGGCACGCCCTGCTTGGCCAGTTCGAAGTGATCCGACCGGTAGAAGTAGCCCTTCTCGCGCCTCCGGGTCGGGCAGCACGATCCGGCCCTGCTTCGCGGCCTCGGTCACGAGCAGATCATCGAGCGTCGTCATGCCGTAGCCGATGGACACGATGGCCTTCGTGCGCCCCCAGAAGTTCATGATGTCCATGTTGATGTCGGCCAGGGTCCGCTCCAGCGGCCAGAGAGGGTGCTCCGCGTAGTACTTCGCGCCGAGCATCGCCGATTCTTCCGCCGTCGGAGCGAAGAACAGCACCGAGCGCTTCGTGCCGCCCTCCAGCTTCGTGAACGCCTCCGCCATCGCGAGCATCGTCGCCAGGCCCGAGCCGTTGTCGAGAGCGCCGTTGAGGATCTGATCGCCCTGGAGCGCGCGGTTGGTGCCGAAGCCGTCCCAGTGCGCGCTATACATGACGTACTCACGCTTCAGCGCGGGGTCCCGGCCCTCGAGCCGGCCGATCACGTTCCGTGACGAGATGGTCCTGATGGTGTTCTTCACCGTGAAGCTCGCGGCCGCACCGAGGGGCACGGGCTTGAACGCCCGCGTCGCGGCGCGCGCCTTCAGCACATCGAAGTCGAGGCCGCTGGCGGCGAAAAGGCTCCTGGCGCGATCGAGGGTTACCCACGCGTCCACGGGCGCGTGCCGGGCGGCTTCGTCCGGGCCGGCCAGGCCGAAGTTCTCGCGCCCCCAACTGGCCTTGACCACGTCGAACGCGTAGCCGGCCGGGCCCGTCTCGTGGACGATGACGGCGGCGGCCGCGCCTCTCTTCGCAGCCATCTCGTACTTGTAGGTCCAGCGGCCGTAGTAGGTGAGCGCCGCGCCCTTGAAGACCCTCGAGTCGAGCGCCGCCGGGTTCGACGGGTCCGCAACCGGCGGGTCTCCCGCAAGCATCACGATGGTCTTGCCGCGAACGTCGATCCCCTTGAAGTCGTCCCACGCGAACTCGGGGGCGACCACGCCGTAGCCGACGAAGACCATCGGCGACTTCACCACGCTCACGTCGGGCAGGCCCTGTCGCGACACGACCACCGCCTCGTCGGGGATCGCCAGCGGCATGGGCTTGCCCTTGACCTCGAACGCCCCGGTGGCCTGTCCGCTGAAGCCGATGAGCGGCACCGCCTGGACGTAGGTCCCGTCGGGATTGCCAGGCGCGAGCCCGAGGCGCTTGAACTGGCCGGCCAGGTACGCGACGGTCCGCTCCTCGCCGGCCGTGCCGGGTGCCCGCCCGCCATGTCGTCAGCCGCCAGCGCCTTCACGTGGTCGAGCATGAGCGCCGGCGTGATGACGCGCGCCGCGCTGGCGACCTGCTCGGGTGACTGGGCGGCGGGCCCAGCCGGCGCGGCACTCTCCGGCAGAGACGCGGCAGTTGCCGCGAGCAACGTGACGAGAAGACCGGAACACATGACCGTGCGCATCAGCGTCTACTCCGCGGGCGAACCCGCCTGACCTTCGAGGTAGTGCATCTCGGACTGGTCCCGCAGGCGGGCGGCGGCCGTCTCTGCCGTGAGATCGCGCTGCGGCTCGCCGGTCATTTCGTACCCGACGAGGAACTTCCGCACCGTGGCGGAACGCAGCAGCGGCGGGAAATAGACGGCGTGCAGCCGGCAGCCTGGGTAAGACCCGCCATCGACGGGCCGGCCATGCCAGCCCATCGAATACGGGAACGAGCATTGGAACAGGTTGTCGTACCGGACGGTAAGCCGCCGGAGGATGTCCGCGAGCTGGCCGCGTTCGTCACCAGTGAGCGCGCGCAGATCGTCGACCTTCCGGACCGGCATCACCATGGTCTCGAACGGCCACAACGCCCAGAACGGCACGACCGCCACCCACGCGTCGTTGCGGCACACCAGCCGGTCGCCCACCTCGAGCTCGCGCGCCAGGTAGTCGCCGAGGAGGTCGCGCCCGTGCCGCGCTGCGTAGCGTTCCTGCATCGCGAGCTTGCGGGCGGGAACGTGGGGCACGGTTGCCGAGGCCCAGACCTGACAGTGCGGGTGCGGATTGCTGCAGCCCATGGCCTCGCCCTTGTTTTCGAACACCTGCACGTAGCCGATGCCGTCAGTGCGCGCGAGGCGGTCCACCTCGTCGGCCCAGGTCTCGACGACCGACCCGATGCCGGCGACGTCCATCTGCGCCAGGGTCAGGTCGTGCCGCGGCGAGAAGCAGATCACGCGGCACCGGCCCGACTGCGGTTCGGCGACGAACAGGTCATCGCCCGCTCGGGGGCGCGCGGTCGCGGACGTTGCCGGCAGCAGGGCCGGGAAATCGTTGTCGAAGACGTACGTGGCGGCGTACGCCGGGTTGCGCTGGCCGTTGGCGCGCGTGTTCCCCGGGCAGAGGTAACAGCCCGGGTCGTAGGGCGGCAGCGCCGACGGAGGCGCCTTCTCCACCTGCCCCTGCCAGGGCCGCTCGAGCCGGTGCGGCGACACGAGCACCCATTCGTCGAGGAGCGGGTTGTAGCGTCGGTGCGGCCCCGCGAGGAGCGGTGAACCGGGTGTCGTCATCGTGCCGCAGCATACACCCGCAGCCATCCTGGAGGGTCAGACCCGGGTCTGACCCTCGGCGGGGGTGGGGGACCGGGGTGGCCCGGGGGGCGGTCTGGTATAGTCGGCGCCATGGGTGTGGTTCCAGGCTTGACGCGCCTGCTGGTCTCGCGCCGGCTCGAGGGGCTCCGCGTGGGGCTCGTGTGCAACCCCGCGTCGGTGGACGCGCGCCTCGCGCATGCCGCCGACCTCGTCTTCGCGGCGCCGGGCGTGACGCTGGCGGCGCTGTTCGGCCCGCAGCACGGGTTCCGCGCGGACCTGCAGGACAACATGATCGAGTCGCCGCACGCGGCCGACGCGTTGCGGCGGGTGCCGGTCTACTCGCTCTACAGCGAAACGCGCGAGCCGACGGCCGAGATGCTGCGCGGACTCGACGTCCTGGTGATCGACCTGCAGGACGTCGGCGCGCGCATCTACACCTTCGTCTACACGATGGCCAACTGCCTGCGCGCCGCCGCGCGTCACAGACTGCCCGTCGTCGTGTGCGATCGGCCCAACCCGATCGGCGGCGAGGCGGTCGAGGGGCCGATGCTCGAACGGGGCTACGAGTCCTTCGTCGGGCTCTTCCCCATCCCCATGCGCCACGGCATGACGATTGGCGAACTTGCCGTGCTCTTCAACACGCGACTTCGGGATCGGCGCGGACCTCGAGGTCGTGAGGATGGAGGGCTGGTCACGCGGCGAGTACTTCGACGCAGACGGGGCTTCCCTGGGTGATCCCGTCGCCGAACATGCCCACCCTCGACACGGCCATCGTCTATCCCGGCGCCGTGCTGTTCGAGGGCACGCAGCTGTCCGAGGGCCGCGGCACGACACGGCCGTTCGAGCTGCTGGGCGCGCCGTGGATCGACGCCGAGCGTTTCTGCGCCGGCCTGAACGCCCTGCGCCTCCCGGGCGTGCACTTCCGCCCCGTCACGTTCGAGCCGACGTTCCACAAGTTCGCGCGCGAGGCGTGCGGCGGCTGCCAGATCCACGTGACCGACCGGCAGGCGTTCCTGCCCGTGCTCGCATCGGTGGCCGTCATGGCGGCGTTCCACCGCGCCAACCCCGGGCGGTTCGCGTGGCGCCAGCCGCCGTACGAATACGAGCACGACAAGATGCCCATCGACATCCTGGCGGGCTCGCCGGCGCTTCGCGAACAGATCGAAGGGGGCCTGGGCGCTCGCGAGATCGCGGCGTCGTGGGACGACGCCGTCTCCGCCTTCGAGCCGACGCGCCGCGCCTGTCTGCTGTACTAAGCGCCCGAGCCCGCGAGGCGGAACGGGCCCTACCGCGGGTGTGCGGGCCCGCGCTCAATCGGCTCGAGCACGGTGGGCGCCGCGGTCTGGCGGCGTTCCCAGGCCCGGCGGGCATGATCGTAGAGCGCTGCCTGGGCGACAAGCGGGGCGTCGGCCGCGTGCCGCGGCGGCACGCGCCACGTGCCGTCGGCGTCGAGGCGCCGCCCCTTCACGTTGTCGCGGAACAGCACGTCGAGCGTGTGCAGCAGGCGGCGCCGGCAGTCCTGGGCCTCGACCGGCGACATCAGCTCGACCCGGCGGTCCAGATTGCGCGGCATCCAGTCGGCGCTGGCGAGGTACACCTCGTCCTCGCCGCCGTTCTGGAAGTGGAAGATGCGCGCGTGCTCGAGGAACCGGCCGACGATCGACACGACCTCGATGTTCTCGCTGAGGCCCTTCACGCCCGGCCTCAGCACGCAGATGCCGCGCACGTTCAGCTGCACGCGCACGCCGGCCCCCGAGGCGCGGTAGAGCGCCTCGACCATCGCGCTCGTCCACGAGCGCGTTCATCTTCGCGCGGATGAGCGCCGGCTGGCCGTCCTGGGCGCGCCGCGTTTCCCGTTCGACGAGCCGGAGAAGCCGGTCGCGCAGCTGGGACGGCGCCATGACGAGCTTCTTCATCCGCGGCGGGTCGGAGTACCCGGTCAGCGCATTGAAGAAGGCCGACGCGTCCACGCCGAACTCCGGCGAGGACGTGAGCAGCCCGACGTCGGTGTAGAGCCGCGCGGTGCGATGGTTGTAGTTCCCGGTGCCGACGTGCACGTAGCGGCGGAGGCCCAGCGGCGTGCGGCGCACCACGAGGCAGCATTTCGCGTGCACCTTGAGGCCGCGGATCCCGTAGATGACATGCGCGCCCGCCTCTTCGAGCGCCCGCGCCCAGCGGAGATTGCGCTCCTCGTCGAAGCGGGCCATCAGCTCGACGACCACCGTCACCTGCTTGCCGCGATCGGCGGCGCGCATCAGCGCCGCGACGACCGGCGAGTCGGCGCCCGCCCGGTACAGCGTCTGCTTGATGGCGAGCACGTCGGGGTCGTCGGCCGCCTGCTCCACCAGCGCGAGCACCGGCTCGAATCCCTCGTACGGATGGTGCACCAGGATGTCGCCGGCGTCGAGCACGTCGAAGATGCGGCCGGCCGCGCCCTCGCCGAGCACCGGCACGGGCTTCATGCCGGAGTCGCGCAGCGCCTCGAATCCCGGCAGGTCGACGATGCCCCAGAGCGCGTGGAGGTCGAGAAACCCGGGCACGCGGTAGAGGTCATCTTCGGCGACGCCGGCGAGGTCGACCAGCAGCGAGGCCAGCACGTCGCTCGCGCTGCCGTCGATCTCGAGGCGCACGACGTCGCTCTTCCGCCGGCGCCGCAGCTCCTCTTCGAGCGCCTCGACGTACGACTGCCCGCCTTCGTCGTCGAGCTCCAGCTCGGAGTCGCGCGTGAGGCGGAACGCGGCCGACTCCAGCACGGCCTGCCCGGGGAACAGCGAGTCGAGGCCGGCGCGAATCACGTCGTCGAGCACGACGAAGGTGACGCCGTCGCCGCCGGACACGCGCACGAGCCGCGGCAGGCCCGACGGCACCTGCACGACGGCCAGGCGTTCCGGCAGCCCCTCCTCAGCCGGCGCCAGCCGGAGGGCCAGGTTGACGCTGAGCGACGACAGCATGCGGGAACGGGCGGGACGGTGTCCACGGCCAGCGGCGTGAGCACCGGCAGCACGTCGTCGCGGAAGTACGCGGCGAGCGCCTCGCGCCGGACGTCGTCGAGATCGGCCGGGGCGGCGATCCGGATGCCGTGCGCGGCGAGGGCCGGCAGCAGGTCCGCCGGTGACCAGCGCGTAGAGATGCGACGACCAGGGCGTGGACGCGGGCCGACACCTGCCGGAGCTGCTGCGCGGGCGTGAGGCCGGCCGGATCGGGCTCGGTGTCCCCTTCGTCGATCGCGTTCCTCAGGCGCGCCACGCGCACCATGAAGAACTCGTCGAGGTTCGACGCGACAATCGCCGCGAACTTCGCGCGCTCGATCAGCGGGTTCGACTTGTCGGCCGCCTCCTCCGCAACACGCTCGTTGAAGGCGAGCCACGAGAGCTCGCGATTGAAGAAGAGCTCGGGCGTGCGCTCGCGCTGCGAGCGGGGCTTCGGCGCCGTGGCGCCCGTCCGCCGGCGGTTCATGACTGCACTCCCGCGCCGCGCCACGACAGCGACCGTCCGAAGACGTCGTGGAACAGGTCGGCGCGAGCCTCCACCTTCATGCGCTCCATGGCGAGGTCGCCGATGCCCTGCACCTCGAGCAGCCACGCCCCGTCGGCGGCCCGCACGCGCAGGTCCTGGACCTTCTGGCTGTGCTCGGCGTCGAGCGCGTTGGCGATGCGCAGCATCGCGGCCAGCTTGTTCACGCGGACGCGTTCCGTGCGGTCGAGCGCCATGTACGGCAGGTGCGACTGCTGCGGCAGTCCGCGCCGGTGGTAGCGGGCCACGTTGGCGATGATGGCGCGATCGTCCGACGAGAGCCCGAAGATCTCCGACGCCTGGATGAGGTACTGGGCGTGCTTGTGGTGCGCGCGCAGGCCCGACGAACACGCCGATGTTGTGCAGCAGCGCGGCGACCTCGAGCAGCAGCCGGTCGCGGGCGTCGAGCCCGTGCTCGGCGTTGAGTTCGTCGAACAGCCGCGTGGCGAGATGCGCCACCGTCCTGCGCGTGCGCGGCGTCGTGGCGGTACTTCTCGCCCAGCGCTTCCGCGCTCGCCAGCACCTGCCGGCTGAAGTCCGCCAGGCCGCCCGGGCAGGCCGACGCCCGGGGGCGCCGCCAGGTCGGCCAGCAGGCCGTCGCGCAGCGAGGCGGGCGGCACGGTGATGCCCTTCGCCGAGGTCTCCAGCAGCAGCGCGCGATACACGAGCAGCGCCGGCACGAGCGTCTCGGCATCGCCCGGCGAGAGGCCGAACCGATCGGCGATCTCTTCCTCGGCCAGCTTCTCCACGCGCCCGCAGAACTCGATGAACGCGTCGCGCGGCACCTCGGTCACGCTGCCCTCCGGCGCGTCGACCAGTTCCTGCGCCGCGAGGCGGACGTCGCCGCCGAGCGCGATCATGTACTCGGCCGACCGCATCGGGATGTCGCGATCGATGTCGCGGACGACGTTGCCGATGTTCCTGGTCAGCAGGCGGACCCGCCGCTCGCGATCACCGGCCCAGTGCCGGAGTCCCTGGCGCAGGCGGACCGAGCCGAGGGCGTACACGCCCGAGTACTTCGGCCGGTCCCCCTCGAGCAGCGGTGATGTCGGCCGACCCGCCGCCCGACCTCGACCAGCAGCGCGTGCGCCGCCGACAGCGCCGGGTGCCCCGCCAGGCCGTCCCGCACCGCGAGATACACGAGGCGGCTCTCCTCCGACACGTCGATGACGTCCACCTGCAGCCCGGTCCGCATCTGCACGCGATCGAGAAACGTGTCGGCGTTCGAGGCCTCGCGCACCGCGCTGGTGGCCACGGCGCGGTAGCGGGACGCGCCATGCTCGTCCATCAGGTGCTTGAACCCCTCGAGGGCGTGCAGGGCCGCCTCCATGGCGCTCGACCCGATGCGTCCCGTCGAGAAGGTGTCCTTGCCGAGCGACACGCCCCGCACGACCTCCTCGACGACGAAGGGCCGGCGGCCCGCGGCGAGTTCGGCGACGACGAGGCGCACGGCGCTCGCGCCAATGTCGATGACGGCGACGGTTTCGGGATGCTGCTCGAGGAGCGGGTTCGGCCATAGTGCCTTCGCGGGAGTCGGAGACATTCTACCCGTCCGCGTGGCCACGTTCAGGAGGAAAACCCGCTTCGAGAGGATGGCGTGCTGAGGCGCTCGGCTGAGGACTTGCGCTGACGACAGACTTGTTATATATGAATATAAGAATATGCAACAGGCGCTCTCCGACCTTCAGATTTTCAAGGCCGAGTTCTTCCGCGCACTGGCCCACCCGGTGCGCATCCGCATCCTCGAGGAGCTGCAGGACGGCTCCAAAACGGTCCACGCGTTGCAGGAGGCGCTCGGCCTCGATCAGCCGATGGTCTCGCAGCAGCTCGCCGGTACTCCGCGCGAAGAACCTGGTCGTCGCCACGAAGACCGGCACGAGCGTCCACTATGCCGTCCGGGACCCGCTCATTCACGAACTGCTCATGACCGCGCGCGCCATCTTCAACAACCGCCTGGTGGACACGCAGGCGATGTTGACGGCGCTCACCCACGAACGCGAGCGGGTGTCGTGAAGCTCTTCGCCAAGATCCTCCGCGTCGGACTCGCCACAGAGGAGTTGCCCCGAACCGATCCCGATCCGGCGTCCGGGAGCGTCCCCGAGCGCCAGGTCGAAGAGGACCTGGCCCGTCAGATCGAGCAACGGGCCCGCCGAGGTCCTGGGCCGCGCCGTGGCCATCCGCCAGGTGGACGCGGGCTCCTGCAACGGATGCGAGATCGAGATCGGCGGGCTGACCGGTCCCGTCTACGACCTGGAGCGCTTCGGCCTCCACTTCGTGGCGTCGCCGCGCCACGCGGACCTGCTCCTCGTCACGGGCCCGGTCACTCGCAACATGGCGGTGCCGCTCCGCAAGACGTGGGAAGCCACGCCGGACCCCAAGCTCGTCGTCGCCATCGGCGACTGCGCCCACGACTGCGGCGTCTTCGCAGGGCAGCTACGCCGTCGCTGGACGCGTCCAGGACATCATCCCGGTCGACGCCGTGGTGCCCGGTTGCCCGCCGCCACCGGCCGACATCCTTCGCGGCATCCTCGCGGCGCTCGGCCGCCCCGGGAGCGCCCGGCGATGAACGCGCCCTCCCTCGCGCCGCTGTTCTGGATGATGTGCGGCGGCTATCTGCTCGCCGCACTGGGCGCCGCTCGCGCCGTCCGCCCGCGGAGCACGAGCCGTTTCGGCCGCCGGCAGCGTCGCCGGCGCCGCCGCGGCGCTGTGGCTCGCGCTCCGGATCCTGTTCGGGGCTGGCAGCCTCTCGGATCGAGATGCCCGCCGTGCTCGCGGCGGCCGGCGGCCTGACGTTTCATCTCGATCGCTTCGGCGCGGTGTTCCTCGCGATCATCGGCGGCGTCACCATGCCGGTGGCCGTCTACGGCTTCGGGTACACCGCCGACGTACGACGGCCGCTACTCGATGCGATGGATGGCGCTGCAGACCGGCGTGTTCCTGCTCAGCATGAGCCTCGTGGTGTGCGCCGGCAGCGTGCTCACGTTCCTCCTGGCCTGGGAACTGATGGCGGTCAGTTCGTGGTTCCTGGTCATCACCGAGCACGACCGGCCGGAGACCGTCCGCGGCGGGCTCTGGTACCTGGCGATGACGCACATGGGACTGGTCGCGCTGCTGGCGAGCGTTCTTCCTGCTCGGCCGCGACGGGTCGTCGGGGTGGACGTTCGAGGCGCTGCGCGCCGGCATCGCAACAGCCTCGCGCCCGGCACGCGCAACGCGATCTTCCTGCTGGCGCTCGTCGGGTTCGGGTCGAAGGCCGGCCTCGTGCCGGTGCACGTGTGGCTGCCTCGCGCGCATCCTGCCGCGCCCAGCCACGTATCGGCGCTCATGTCGGCGGTCATGGTCAAGCTGGGGCTCTATGGCCTGCTGAGGGTGGGGCTGGATCTGCTCGGCGGCGGCCCGAGTTGGTGGGGCGTCGTCCTCGTCGCCATCGGCGCTGCGACCGCGCTGACCGGTGTGCTCTACGCGCTGGTGGACGACGACCTGAAGCGCCTGCTCGCGTACTCGACGGTCGAGAACGTGGGACTGATGGTCCTGGGCGCCGGGGCGGGGTTCCTGTTCCTCAGCCTCGCGCAGCCGGAAGCCGCGGCGCTGGCGTTCGGCGCCGCCCTGCTCCATGCCGTGAACCACGCGGCCTTCAAGGGCGTGCTGTTCCTGGGAGCGGGTTCGGTGCTCCACGCCACCGGCCTCCGGGACATGAACCGTCTCGGCGGGCTCATCAAGCGGGCGCCGTGGACGGCCGCGTCGTTCCTCGTCGGCTCGCTCGCCATCGCGGCCCTGCCGCCGTTCAACGGCTTCGTGAGCGAATGGCTGCTCTTTCAGTCGTTCCTGCCCGGCGTCGCGAGCTCCCGCGCGTCCATCGCGGTGCTGCTCACGCTGGGCGTCGGCGCGCTCGCGCTGACGGGCGGCCTCGCGGCCGCCACCTTCGTGAAGGCCTTCGGCGTCTCCTTCCTGGCGATGCCGCGCTCGGAGGAGGCCGCGAACGCGCACGAGGCCGGCTGGCCGATGCGCATCGGCATGGCGGTCCTGGCGCTCGGGTGTCCGGTCCTTGCCGTCCTCACGGTCCCGGTCCTGTCCGCCATCAGCGGCGCCCTCGCCGGGCTCGGCGGGCTTCCGGCGGCAAGCACGACGTTTCACCTGGGTGTCACCCTCGAAACGCCCCAGGCACTGGCGCGGATCTCCCCGGTCGCTCCTCATGGCCGTGCTCGCGACCGCCATGGCCGGTGTGTGGCTCGCCGGGCGCCTGCTCTCGCGAAGCACGCGGAGGGTCGACGACACCTGGGGCTGCGGCCGGATCGCCCAGACGTCGAGGATGGAGTACACGTCGACGGCCTTCGCCGAACCCCTGCGCCGCATCTTCGGCGAACTCTACCGGCCCACCGACGACCTCACGGTGACGGTGCAGCCGGATTCGCCGTACCACATCCGCGGCATTTCGTTCCGCACCCAACTGCATCCCTGGTTCGAGCGCGGGCTGTACGACCCGCTCTTCCGTGCGACGACGATGGTGGCGGGAAGGGTCCGGGCGCTGCAGTCGGGATCGATCAACGCCTACCTGACCTACATCGTGCTGGTGCTGATAGTGCTGCTGGGCATGGTCATCGGATTCTAGGAGACGACGTGTTCGATATGGCGGGCATCGCGGTGGAAATCGGGCAGGCGCTGCTGGCGCTTGCCCTGGCGCCGGCGCTTGTCGGGTTCATCCGGTGGCTGAAGGCCCGCCTGCAGAACCGCCGGGGCGCGCCGATCTGGCAGCCCTACGCCGAATTGCGCAAGCTGTTCCGGAAAGACATGGTGGTGTCGCGCCACGCCTCGTGGATCTTCCACCTCGCGCCCTACGCGATTCTCGGCAGCACGGTCGTGGTGTCGCTGCTCGTCCCGGTGCTCGTCACGCCGCTGCCGTTCAACGCCGTCGCGGACCTGTTCGCCGTCGTCTACCTGCTGCTGCTCGGCACCGTCTTTCTCGCGCTGGCCGGCCTCGATCCGGCGTCGGCCTTCGGCGGCATGGGCAGCAGCCGGGAGATGACGATCGCGGCGATCAGCGAGCCGGCCATTGCGCTCTCGCATTCTGTCGCTGGCGCTGGTCGCGGGATCGACCAATCTTGGTGAAATCGCCGCGCGCACGATCGCGCAGGCCCTCGAGCGCGCTGAGCCCCGGCCACGTCCTGGCCTTCGTCGCGATCTTCATCGTCATGCTGGCCGAAACCGGGCGGCTGCCGGTGGACAACCCGGCCACGCACCTCGAACTCACCATGATCCACGAGGCGATGGTCCTCGAGTATTCCGGGCCCGTATCTCGCGATGGTCGAGTGGGCGTCCTGGCTGAAGCTCTTCGTGTTCCTGACGCTGGCGGGCAATCTCTTCGTGCCGTGGGGGCTCGCGACGTCGCTGGCCCCGGCTGCGCTCGCCGTCGCGTTCGTGACCACGCTCGCGAAGCTGGTGATCCTCGCGGCCGCCGTCGCCGTCCTCGAAACGCGGGTCGCGAAGCTCCGCTTGTTCCGCGTTCCGGAGCTGCTCGCGGTCTCCTTCGTCCTGGGGCTGCTGGCGGTGGCGTCGTCTTTCTCGCTGAGGTAGGCGCGTGCAGGGACTGTTTTCGCAGGTTGCGGCGTTGGGGTCGAGCGGCGTGCTCCTGTGCGGGCTCATCCTGCTGTGGCGCCGCGGCGTCGGCGCGTACATCACCGCGTTCGCGTGGCAGTCGGCGGTGCTGGCCGCGCTGACGGCCGCGGTGGGCTATTTCGGCTCGCGACCGCCAGCTCTACGTGGTGGCCGTGCTGCTCTTCGTCATCAAGGCCGTCGCCATCCCGAGGCTCCTGCGCCGGGTCGCGCAGCGATTCACGGCCGGCCGCGAGCCGGCTCCGTACGTCAACACCGGCGACGTCGCTCGTCGTCAGCGGCCTGCTGGTGCTGCTCGCGTACGCGGCGGCGCGGCCCCTGGAGGCCATCGCGGACATGCCCACGAGGGCGGGCATGCCGCTGGCGATGGGACTGCTGTTCGTCAGCCTGTTCGTCATCGTCAGCCGCAGGATGGCCATCACGCAGGTGATCGGCTTCCTCATGCTGGAGAACGCGATCGCGCTGCTGGCCGTCCTCGCCACCTACGGGGTCCCGCTCATCGTCGAACTGGGCGTGTTCCTGGACGTCCTGATGGGATTCCTGGTGATGCAGATCTTCCTGTACGACATTCACGACACCTTCAGCACGACCGATGTCGACGTGCTCAACCGGCTGAAGCACTGAGATGGCTGACATCGCTGATCCTCTCCGCGCTGCTCGCGCCGTGGGCCGTGTCGGCCGCACTGCGCGGCGGCGCTGCGCCGACCCCAGCCGGCTGGCCGCCGGGGTCACCGCCGCCGGGAGCGCCGGTCTCGTTCGGCGCCGCGGTCGTGGCTGTGGGCCGGCGCCCTCGGCGGCCGGGCCGCCGCCGCCGGGCCGGGCGCGCTGTTCCGCGTCGACGCGCTCTCCGCGCTCATCGCGGGCTGCATCGCCGCGGTCTCCGGGCTCGCGATGCTGCCGTGGCCGGGCATGGAGAAGGTCGAGGCCGAGCCGGGCCGCGCCCGCGTGTTCCGCATCTTCGCCAGCCTGTTCACGCTGTCGATGCTCGTCGCCGTCACGATCAACAACGTCGCGCTCATGTGGGTGGCCATCGAGGCGACCACCATCGTGTCGGCGATCCTGATTCCCCTGCATCGCTCCAAGGCGTCGGTCGAAGCCTCCTGGAAGTACATCCTGATCGGGTCGGTCGGCATCGCGCTCGCGTTTGCCGGGACCGTGCTCGCGTACTTCGATTTCGTGAGCCTGCTGGGCCGGCGGCAGGACGCGCTGAACTGGACGCTGCTGATGGAGGTCGCGCCGGCGCCTGCACGCGGACGTCCTGCGGCTCGCCTTCGTGTTCCTGCGTGGTCGGGTACGGGACCAAGGCCGGCCTCGCGCCGATGCACACGTGGCTGCCCGACGCGCACTCGGAGGCGCCGGCGCCGCTGTCGGCCATGATGTCGGGCGTGCTGCTGGCCGTGGCGCAGTACGCCATCATCCGCTGGAAGGCGGTCGTCGACGCGGCGGGCGGGCCTGCGTTCACGAACCAGGTGCTGATGGCCCTCGGCCTGGTCTCGATCGCGCATCGGCGCGCTCAGTCTCGTGCGCCAGCAGAACTACAAGCGGCTGCTGGCGTACTCCAGCGTCGAGCACAGCGGCCTCATCTGCCTGGGGTTGACGTTCGGTCCGGCCGGCGTCTTCGCGTCGCTGCTGCACCTGCTGAACCACGCCGTCGCCAAGTCGATGAGCTTCCTGCTGGCCGGCCGCATCCTGGCGCCGCTATCAAGTCGGCCGACGTCGACCAGGTGACCGGCCTCGTGCGAACCATGCCGGTCACCGGGCCGCTGTTCGCCGCGGGCGTGCTCGCGCTGATGGGCCTGCCGCCGTTCGGCCTGTTCGTGTCGGAGTTCCTGCTCTTCCGCGCCGGATTCGCCAGCGGTCATCTCGCGGCGACGTCGGCCGCACTGCTGCTGGCAGGCATCGGTTTCATCGGGCTGGCCGGCCATCTCGCGCGGATGCTGCACGGCGCGGCCCCGGACGGCGTCGCGACCGGCGAGCGCGACTGGTGGGTGCTGGCGCCGCTGGCGGTCTCCGTCGTCGTCCTGGTCGTGCTCGGCCTCTTCCTGCCCGCCGCCGTCGCGCAACTCCTCGGACGCATCGCGGAGGCGTTCACGATATGAGCGAACCGCGCATGATCGTCGCCGCACTCGAGAGAGCAGCTGGGCGATCGTCTTGCGGGCCTGGCCGTTGTCCGCGATCGCGAGGTGCACGCGACGGCCGCCGGACGCGACATGCCGGCCGTGGCCGGCGTGCTGCTGTCGCGAACTCGGGGCCGACCTCCTTCTGATGGCCGCTGACGACCGCCGCGCGGACGCGGGCTGCTTCCAGGTGCACTACCTGTTCGATCACAAGCGGGACGACTGGTTCGTCCACGTGACGACAGAGGTGGCGGCAGACGAACCGTCGCTCGTGTCGCTCGCGCCGCAGAACTACCCCGCCTCGCGGTTCGAGCGCGAGATTCGCGACCTGTTCGGCATCACGCCCGCCGGCCATCCGGACCCGCGGCCGCTGGTGCGGCACGGGTTCTGGCCCGACGACTACTTCCCGCTGCGCCGGGACGCGCAGCTGCCGTCATTCGAGGACGATGGCCGGCCGTTCCCCTTCGGCAGGGTCGAAGGCCCCGGCGTGTACGAGATTCCGGTCGGTCCCGTGCACGCCGGCATCATCGAGCCCGGCCACTTCCGCTTCAGCGCCGTGGGCGAGACGATCATCGACCTGAAGCAGCGGCTCTACTTCACGCACAAGGGCACGGAGAAGCTCTTCGAAGGGCGCGGCCCCGGCAGACGGTGTGAGGCTTGCCGAGCGGGTCTCAGGCGACTCCACGGTCGGCCATGCGCTGGCGTTCTGTCAGGCGGTGGAATCCGCCGCCGGCGTCACCATCCCGCGGCGCGCCGCGTACATCCGCGCCATCCTCCTCGAGATGGAGCGCCTCTACAACCACGTGGCCGACTTCGGCATGATCGTGAGCGACACCGGGTTCGCCGTCGCCCACGCGCAGTGCTACCGGATTCGCGAGCGCCTCCTGCGGCTCAATCACGCGGTGACGGGCAACAGACTGCTGCGCGGCGGGCGTGACGCTCGGCGGCGTGGCCTGCCAGCTTGCCGGGCTCGGAGAGGCGCCACAGCGACGGCGCGCCGGCCGGCGTGAGCGGGGAACGGTTCGCAGCCGAGATCGAAGCCGCGGTGCGGGACTTCCTCGAGATCGTCGATATCTGCCTCGACAACTCGCTGGTGATGGACCGGCTCGACCGCGCGGGCGTGCTCGACGCAACGACCGCGCGTGACCACGGCGTGCGCGGCTATGTGGCACGTGCATCGGGAATCGACGTCGACGCGCGGCGCGATCACCCCCGCGTCCCGTACCGAGACCTGCACTTCAGCGTGCCCGTGCTGGATTCGGGCGACGTGAAGGCGCGGGCCCTGGTTCGGGTCGAAGAGGTGAAGGCCTCAGCCATGTTGATCCGCCAGGCGATGGCGGCAATGCCGGCGGGGCCGCTCTCGGCGCCGGTGCCGGAGCTTCCCCCGTTTGCGCCCGCATTCGCAGTTGTCGAGGGGTGGCGGGGCGCCATCGTTCACTGGGTGATGGCTGACGGGAGCGGGCGGCTGCATCGCGTGAAGATCGTGGACCCGTCGTTTCTCAACTGGCCGGCCCTGTCGCGCGCGGTGCTCGACAACATCGTGCCCGACTTCCCCCTCTGCAACAAGTCGTTCAACCTCTCCTACTCGGGCAATGACCTATAGGACCGGGATTCGGGGTTCGGGGTTCGGCCCTTCGAGAGGCTCAGGGCCGCCCCGA
Organism: uncultured Acidobacteriota bacterium; assembly: GCA_963806085.1. Lineage (GTDB taxonomy): Bacteria > Acidobacteriota > Vicinamibacteria > Vicinamibacterales > JAKQTR01 > JAKQTR01. The sequence goes on along the minus strand of CAWDWR010000003.1, from coordinate 1,251,445 downwards.
GCTACGTCGAGGGGCGGGATTCGGCGCCTCACGGTACAATTGGCTGAAATGCCACCGTTCGTGCACGAGGCCGTCGCCGGATACCTTGCGGCGTTGAACGCGCCGGAAGACCCGCTGCTCTCAGAGGTGCGCGCGAGGTCGCAGGCCGATGGGGTGCCCGCGATCAGCCCGGAGACCGGCTGGCTGCTTCATGTGCTGGCCACCTCGATCGCCCCCATGCGGATCCTCGAAATCGGTACTGGATATGGCTGCTCGGGCATCCGCCTGGCCCGGGCCCTGGCCCCGGAGGGCATGCTCTTCACCGTCGAGCGCGACCCCGCAAGAGCCGCGACCGCCCGTCAGCATTTCGAACGCGCGGCCCTCGGCGGCCGCGTCAGCGTGATGGTGGGCGAATCCGCGCGGCTCGTGCACAAGGTGGCCGGCCCGTTCGACCTGATCGTCCAGGACGGCTCGAAGGACCAGTACGAGATCGTGCTCGAGCGGCTGGTCAGTCTGCTGCGACCCGGCGGGATGCTCCTCACGGACAACATCCTGTGGCAGGGAGATGTGATTCCCGGCTTCCGCGCGGAGCGCGCGCACTCGGCCGAGAGCACCGCCATCATCACGCGGTTCAGCCAGCGGCTCGCGGCCGACACTCGCCTTGCCACGGTGTTCCTGCCGATCGGCGACGGCGTCGCGGTGTCGGTCAAGCGCCAGGAAGGAGCGGGCGCGTCATCATGACGATTGAAGACTGGCTCGCCGGCGCGTGCGCGGACGCGGACCGGCGGGGCCTCGAGGATCTCAAGCCGTTGCTGCAGTCCCTCGCGGAAGCCACGCGGGCGCTCAGGAGCGCCGGATGGGAGGACGCGGGCCAGGCCCCTGCCGCCGACCCGGGCCGGCCCGGAGCGCCGGCGGCTCCAACCGACGGAGCGCTCGGGTGACCGCGCCGCTTCATTTCCACACGATCACGGAGCTGGCGCCGCTCATCGCCGCCGGACACCTGTCGTCGGAAGCGCTGACGCGCGCCTGCCTGGCGGAAATCGAGGCGCACGATCGCGCGCTCAATGCGTTCATCACCGTCCTGGGCGCGAGCGCCCTCGCCGAGGCCCGCGAGCGCGACGCCGAGATCGCCGCCGGCCGGTGCCGCGGGCCCCTGCACGGCATTCCGATCTCGCTGAAAGACCTGATCGATCAGCAGGGCGTGCCCACCACCGCCGCGTCCCGCGTGCGCGAGGCGCACGTCGCGGCGTCCGACGCGACGGTGACCGCGCGGCTGCGCGAGGCCGGCGCCGTGCTGATCGGCAAGACCAACCTGCACGAATTCGCGTTCGGCACGACAAGCGACGACACGGCGTTCGGCGCGGTCCGCAATCCTCACGACCCGTCCCGATCGCCGGGCGGGTCCAGCGGCGGGTCGGCCGTGGCCGTGGTCACCGGGATGTCAGTGGCGTCCATCGGCACGGACACCGGCGGTTCGATTCGCATTCCGTCTGCGGCCTGCGGCACGGTGGGGCTGAAGCCGACCTGGGGCGAGGTGCCGTGCGAAGGCGTGGTGCCGCTCTGCCGGTCGCTCGATCACGTCGGGCCGCTGGCGCGGTCGGTCGCCGACGCATGGCTGATCTACCTGGTCCTCCGCGGCGAGCCGGCCGCCGCGCGCTGGCCCCTGCCTGCGCGCCGGTCGGTCCGAGGGCTGCGCCTGGGTGTTCCGCGCCAGTACTTCCTCGACGTGCTCGACGAGGACGTGCGCGCGCGGTTTGCGGCGTCCCTGGCCTGGCTCCGGCAGGCGGGCGCGGAAACGGTGGACGTCGTGGTGCCTCACGCGAGCGCCACGGCGCCGGTGTACCTGCACGCGTCGCTGCCGGAGGCCGCAGCGTACCACGCTGCCACGCTGGCCGCCGCGCCCGACCTCTACACCAGAAACGTCCGCCTCCGCCTGGAGATGGGCCGCTACGTCCTCGCGGAGGACTACGTGCGGGCGCAGGACGCGCGGGCCGTGCTGCGCCGCGACGTGGACGCCGCGCTCGAGCGCTGCGACGCGCTCGCGCTGCCGACGCTGCCGATTCCGGCGCCGCCCATCGGCGCGTCCACCGTCGATGTCGAGGGGGCGCGCCAGCCGGTGCGGGCCATGATGCTGCGGCTGACGCAGCTGTTCAATCTCACAGGACACCCCGCGATCTCCCTGCCTGTCGGCGACACGCCGGCCGGACTGCCCTGCGGCCTGCAACTGGTGGGCAGGATGCACGACACCGAGGGCCTGCTCGCCGACGGCCGCGGCCTGCGAGCCGGTGGTCATTTCATGACGTGCGCACCGCAATGCTGAAACGCATCTTTCACCGCTGGGAGCGATCGCTCGCGTCGGTCGACAACAACCGCGTGGTGCGCCCGTTCGAGTGGGGCGCGGACTGGCTCACCGGCGACGGGCGCGCGCCGATCGGCGATCCCGAAACGCACGTCCGGGAGTACGTCGAGCGGGCCATGCAGGATTCGCGCGCCTGGTACGCCGTCGAACCGGCGGCGTCGTACGGCACGGCGCCGCTCGCTGCCGACGCGAAGCCAGGCGAGCGGATGATCACGTTCCGGAGCGCGGTCGTCACGCCGCATCCCGAGAACAACACCGTCTATCTGCGCTACTTCCCCGCCGCCCGCAAGCGGAACGGCAACGGCGAGGCGAGGCCGCGGCGCGCCGTGGTGGTGATGGCGCAGTGGAACGCCGACGAGGGCGGGCACGTCGGCGTCTGCCGGCTGCTGGCGTCGCTCGGCATCAGTGCCGTGAGGCTCAGCCTGCCCTATCACGACCGGCGGATGCCCGCCGAGTTGTCGCGCGCCGACTACATCGTCTCGTCGCAACGTCGGGCGGACGCTCCAGGTGAACCGCCAGGCCGTCGTCGACGCCCGCCGGGCCGTCGCCTGGCTGAAGCAGCAAGGCTACGAGCGCATCGGCATCCTCGGCACCAGCCTCGGCTCATGCCTGTCGCTGCTGACGGCCACCCACGAGCCGCTGGTCGACGTGCTCGTGCTCAACCACGTCTCGTCGTGGTTCGGGGACGTCATCTGGGAGGGCTGTCCACGGCCCACGTCCGGGCCGGGTTCGAAGGCCACCTCGACCTGGCCGACGCTGCGCGACGTCTGGGCGGCCCATCAGCCCCAAGTGCTACATGCACCTGGTCGGGAACCGGCCGTCGCTCTTCATCTACGCGCTCTACGACTTGTCGTTCCCGCTGCACCTCTCGAAGGACATCGTCAACGAGTCCGCGGCGATGCGGCGTGCCGACCACGGTCCGCGTGCTGCCCTGCGGCCACTACACGACCGGCAAGGCACCGTTCAAGTACATCGACGGCTACTACATGGCCTCGTTCCTGCGAAGGCACCTATAGAATTAGAGGTAGCGGAGGATGCCTTTGAAGGCGTCGTAGAGCACGCCGGCCAGGGCCTGCACGAGGGGCGACACCTGGCCCGATCTCGACCGCGTCGGCCACCGTGACCGGGTCGGTGACGAGCAGCCAGATCGTCGCGCTCGCCAGGACCGCCGAGATGACGGCGACTGTGCCGAACAGGCTCAAGCTGAGGCGGACGACGCTCATGATGGCTGTGGGGGTGCGACCCCAGTTTACACCCGGGACCAGGCACCCGGTTACTATTACGCACGCGGCCGGGGGCAGGTTGCACTCCATTTGACGAGCGGCGGGACCGCGCGGTTGGGCCGGGGACGCGGTGACCGGGCTACACCTGAAGGCGGCGGGCGGACACCGGGAACGTCACGGCGAACAGGGCCGCGAAACCCAGCGCGAACGGCGCGACGTCCCAGGCGCCGGCGCCGAACGCCAGCATGGCGTTCACGCCCTCCATCGCCCAGCCGGTGGGCACGAAGTAGGCCAGGCGCCGCATGGCCGGACTGACCACTTCCAGCGGCCACCAGAGCCCGCCGAGCGGCGCCAGGAGAATCGCCGTCCAGACGGCGGTGGTGGCGCACTTGTCCGGGTCCTTGAAGAGCGTGCCGAGCAGGATGCCCATCGACGCGGAGGCGAGGGCGAACAGGCTGAGAAAGCCGAAGAACACCCACGAGTGCTCCGCCCAGCGGATGCCCACGATCAACCCGAATCCCAGCATATACACGATCTGGATCCAGCCGATGGCGAAGCGGCCCAGCAGTTTGCCCAGGACGATCTGCCGCCGCGAGACCGGCGCGACGGCGATGCGGCGCAGCCGCCCGCTGGCGCGGTCCTCCGCAATGCCGGCTCCTGACACCAGCAGATTGAGGAAGACGAACATCACGAGATACGAAGGCACGCTGCGCTGAAAGCCCGCCGTGACGTCCCGCCTCCGCACGCCGAGATCCCCGTCGGCGATGACCAGCGGGCCGTCGGCCGCCCCGCGGGCGGCGGCACCGCCCTGCGGCGCGAAGTACACGCGCGTCACCGCCTTCTGGATCTTGAAGCGCAGGTTGCGCTCGCCGCTGGTTTCCTCGCGTCCGGCATGCAGCGTGAGCGCTACGCCCTTCCCGGCGCGGATCGCGGCCCACGCACCCGCGGGGATGACCAGGGTCACCTTCTCGCCCTCCACCTTGGAGGCATCGGCTACCATCACGCCATCGGCCTCCAGCAGGGGCCGCATCGCGCCAGCCAGCGCGCCGTCCGCGTCCTGATTGACGACGGCGAGCACCGGGCGCCGGGGAGGCTGGGGTTTGAAGAGCAGGCCGAAGAAGACGGTGAAGATGAGGGGCCCGACAAACAGCCAGAACAGCGACTCGCGCTCGCGCAGCACGCGCCGGATGTCGGACCAGGCGATGACCAGGACGCTTCGCATCACGACCTCAGGCGCCGGCGTTCGAACACGACGGCGAGCGCCAGCGCCGCGGCGCCCCAGGCCCACGTGACCGCGAGGCGGCCGCCGAGGCCGGCGAGCGGAATCTTGTGCACGAGGACGTCGATGAAGCCCTGCTGCGCCGCGCCGTTGGGCACCATCGTCGCGAGTCCCCGCAGAAACGGCGGGTACTGCTCCGACGGCACGAAGGTGCCGCCAAGAAGCGACAGCACGCAGCACGATCACGCTGCCGACGAAACCGGCGCTCCGGTCGCTTCGCGCGAGGCTGATGGAAAGCAGGTGCAGACCCGCCGCGAAGATCGCGAAGCCGAGCCCGAGCGCCGCGAGCGCGAGGGGGTCGCGCAACTGGATGCGGAAGACCGCGGCGCCGATGATCGCGAGGAACACGAGCAGCACCAGAAGCGCCGCCACCAGGAAGATCACGCCGCCGAGGACGACCTGCCCCGCGCCGGCGGGGGTGACGACCAGGCGCCGCTGCAGGCCGCGCAGCCGGTCGCGCATCAGGCGGATGGCCAGCGCCTGCGCAATGAAGAGCAGGCCGAAGACGACGAGGCCGGGGAAGATGTAGGCGAAGAACTGAGACGGATCGGTGCCGAACCCGGTCCTCGCCCCCTGATCGCCGGGCCGTTGCACGCCCACTGTGAGGTTCGAGAGCCCCTGCAACCCGGACAGTCGCTGGCCCGCCTCGAAGAACCCGCGCGAGATGGCCGCCACTTCGTCCGACGTGGGCTCGCGGCGGGCGTCGATGATCGCCTTGACCCGCGCGATCGGCTCCAGCGCCTGTCCGTACAAGCCGTTGCCGATGACCGTCGTCATCTCGAGCATGCTCCGGGCGATCTGCGGGCCAATCGTCTGGATGGGGTTCGGATAGAACCCGACCTCCGCGCGCCTCCCGGCCAGCAGCGCGTCCTGGAACCCCTTCGGCACCACGATGAGCGCCGAGGCCTGCCCGCGCTTGAAGCGCCTCGCGGCGTCGGCCTTGTCGGGCACCTGTGCCAACTCGAAGAAGTCCTTCGCGGGTCCTCCGGAGAACACCTGCGGCACCGCGCCCGACAGCAGCGTGTCGTCTTCGTCGAGAAACAGCACGGTTGTGGGCGGGAGCTTGCCGGCGGCCGCCGTGCGGCCGAATGCGGCGTACTCGATGACCGCCAGGGTGAGCGGAATCGCCAGCATCACCAGGACCAGGCCCGGGCTGCGCGCCACGCGGCGCAGGTGATGGGCGGCGATCGTCAGTGCAGCTGGCATGAACCTTCTGTCTTCTGTCTTCTACTCTTACTCTCTGAGCTCCCGCCCCGTGAGCTTGATGAAGAGGCTCTCGAGGCTCGGCTGGCGGATCGCCACCTCGCGCACGGTCCCGAGACTCGAGGCGGCCGCCAGGAGCCCGGCGACGTGCTGGTCCGCCCGCTGGACCGTCAGCAGCAGTTCGCTGTCGCTGACCTTGATCACGTCGAACTCGGGATACCGCTGCATCTCGCGCGTGACGACGTCGGCGGCGAAGGTGCCGCGCAAGGCGATGATCTCGCGTGCACCGGCCGCGTCGCGCAACTCCTGCAACGTGCCCTCGGCGAGAATCGCCCCGTGATCGATGATGCCGATGCGATCGCAGAGCCGCTCGGCCTCGTCGAGATAGTGCGTCGTGTACACGATTGCGGCGCCGCCGGCGGCGATCGAGCGGACCAGTTCGAGGATGCTCGCGCGCGACTGGGGGTCGAGGCCGACCGTCGGCTCGTCCATCAGCACCACTTTCGGCTCGTGCAGGAGCCCCGCGGCGATGTTCAGCCGCCTCAGCATGCCGCCCGAGAAGCGTTCGACCGGCTCCCGCGCACGGTCGGCCAGACTCACCCTGGCAAGGACGCGATCGATCGGCGTCTGAGAGCCGCGCGCCGCCAAGCCCGTAGAGCCGCCCGAAGAACGCCAGGTTGTCGCGCGCCGAGAACTCCTGATAGAGCGCCACTTCCTGCGGCACGACGCCGAGCATCGCGCCGCGCGTCGACCGGCCTGCGGGCGATGTCGATGCCGTCGAGGGACGCGCGCCCGGAATCGGGCACGACCAGCCCGCACAGGACGCCGATGGTGGTCGACTTGCCGGCGCCGTTCGGACCCAGCAGACCGTAGATCTCGCCGGCGCGAACGAGGAACGACACGCCCTTGAGCGCCTCGATCTCGCCATACGTCTTCCGGAGATTGCTGACTTCAATCACGGCACTGTCCCATGATCTTTCTGAGACGGCCGGCGGGCTGAATTGTTCCGGTCCCTTGCGCGTGCCGGTCTCTTGTCCCTTAGCCCACGCCCCATGCCCCCTGCCCCATGCCCCTGTCTATTCCTCCCGTATGCGCGGCTTCATCAGCGCCAGCATCGCCTGCACGCCGAGGATGGGACCCGGCAGGATCAGCAGGAACGCCCACTGCCATCCCACCCACTCGGCCGCCGCCGACGTCAGCCTGATCGACACCATCGTCAGCAGGAAGCCCAGGCAGGTCTGGACGGTCAGAGCGGTGCCGAGATACTCGTCATCCGTCGTCTCGGACACGATGGCGGAGAACTGCGCCGAATCGGCGACGACAGAGAACCCCCAGAGCACCACGAGGACGAGCAGCACGCCGTAGGGGGCGCCGAACGCGGGCACCGTCAGGGCGCAGCAGGTCGCGCTCGTCATCATGGCCCACGCCGCCACGTTCGCGCGGCCGCGCCGGTCGGCGAAGAACCCGGCCGCAACAGCACCCGGCCGCCCCCGCGCCAATCGCCACGAACGCCGCCAGCGAACCGAGACGCTCGGCCGAGGGAGTGCCGCGGGCGGCCAGCGCGGCCGTCACGTAGACGCCCACCCAGGTCCACATGGCGTACAGCTCCCACATGTGCCCGAGGTAGCCCAGCACGCCGAGCCGGGTGCCGCGGCGCGTGAAGACGCGGATCGCGGCACGGGGATCGAAGGCGGGAGCGGGCATCGCCAGGGGGCCGTCCCTGACGGCCAGAACGGCGACCAGGCCGCCGGCTGCCGCCAGGACCGACGCCATCAGCATCATCGACCGCCAGGCGCCTCCCGAGACGGCCGCGAGCAGATACGGCAACGGCCTTGCCGAGCGTGAGCGAGGCGACCAGGACGCCGAGCGCGGCACCCCGCCGCGCGCTGAACCAGCCGGCGACGATCTTCATGCCGGGCGGATAGACCAGCGCCAGCGCCGTGCCGGTGGCGAATCGCCACGCGACGGCTTCCACCGGCGACGGCGCCGTGGTGACGAGCGCGTTGGCCGCGGCGGCGCCCAGGCAGCCGATGCCGAACACCCAGCGCGCGCTCACGAGGTCGGAGAGGTTGAAGAGCGCGGCCACCAGCGTGCCGGCCACGAACCCGCCCTGCACGGCCATCGTCAGCCACGCGGCCTGGGCGCTGCTGAGGTGGTATTCGGCGACAATCGACGAGGACACCGCCGACGCAGAGAACCAGGGCGTCATGCCCAGCAGCTCGGCAAGGCCGACCAGCGCCAGCATGCGCCACGCCTGCGGGCCGTTTACCATGCGAGGTGTTTGCCAGTACGATGCATGGAAGCGGTCAGTATACGCTGAAGCCAATCACCGTGCCGACACCAGGTCTCGACATCCCGTTCCGGAAGCACGTCCTCGACAACGGACTCCAGGTGGTCATCCACGAGGACCACTCGTGCCCGATTGTCGCCGTCAACGTCTGGTACCACGTGGGCTCGAAGAACGAGGTCGCGCGGGCGGACCGGCTTCGCCCATCTGTTCGAGCACCTGATGTTCGAGGGCTCGGCGCACCACGACTCCGGGTACTTCGAGCCCCTTCAGCAGGCCGGCGGCTCGCTGAACGGCTCGACGAACACGGATCGCACGAACTACTGGGAGGTCGTGCCCTCCAACGCGCTCGAACTCGCGCTCTGGATGGAATCCGATCGCATGGGGTTCCTGCTGCCGGCGCTCACGGACGAGAAGTTCGACAACCAGCGCGATGTGGTGCTGAACGAGCGGCGCCAGAACTACGAGAACCGGCCCTACGGCATGGCCGGGCTCGCACTGGCCGATGCCCTGTTTCCGGACGGCCACCCGTACCAGTGGGCCACGATCGGATCGCCCGACGACCTCCGGGCGGCCACGGCTGACGACGTGCGCGCGTTCTTCCAGCGGTACTATCACCCCGCGAACGCGTCGCTCGCGATTGCCGGCGACGTCGATAGGGATCGCGCGCTGGAGCTGGCGGCCCTGTACTTCGGCGACCTTCCTGCCGGGCCGCTTCCGGACGCGGTGCCCCCCGCGCCCGCGCGCGCGGTGCCATCACGACGGGTCATCGAGGATCGCGTCGAGCTTCCGAGGCTCTACCTGGGGTGGCTCAGCCCGGCCATGTACGCCGACGGCGACGCCGAACTCGACCTGCTCGCCGACGTTCTCGCCACCGGCAAGGCGTCGCGGCTCTATCGTGCGCTGGTCTACGAGCGGCGCATCGCCACCGACGTCGCGGCGTATCAGGGCTCGCGCGAGCTCGGCAGCGCGTTCCAGATTGTGGCTACGGCCGTGCCCGGCGTTGGCCTTGGCGAGATCGAGCGCGTGATCCACGAGGAACTGGCGCGCCTGCGCGCAGCCGGGGTTTCAGAAGACGAGCTCGGCGCGCAGCGCTCGCATTGACCGAAACGGCCTTCGTCTCGAGGCTGCAGCATGTGGGCGGATTCGGGGGCAAGTCGGACCAGCTCAACAACTACAACGTGTTCATCGGCGACCCGGGCTACTTCGCGCACGACATCGGACGCTATCGGCAGGCCGACGTCCAGCGTGTCCGCCGAGCGGCCCTGGCGAGTCTCGACGAGACAGCGTGCGTCACGTTGAGCGTGGTGCCGGCCGGCCAACGGCACCTCGCGGCCCCCGATTCGGAACTGGCGGTGATCACGTGAGCCAGCCTGACCGCAGTCGACTTCCACTTCCCGGGCCCGAGCCGGCATTCGTATTTCCGAGGGCCGACAGGCAGCGTCTGGCGAACGGTCTCGAGCTTGCGTCGGTCGCCCGGCGGGGCCCTGCCGATGGTGAGCCTCGCGCTCGTGCTGCCCGCCGGCAGCGCGCTTGACCCGGGCGATCGGCCCGGCCTGGCCTCGCTGACCGCCGACATGCTCGACGAAGGATCGGACACGCGGTCGGCCATCGAGATGCAGGAGGCTTTGGCGCGGATCGGGGCCGAACTCGACACCGAGGCCGGTCCCGACTCCGTCGTGTTGTCGCTCTCGCTCCTCGAGCGGTTCGTGCCTCAGGGCCTCCGGCTCCTCGCCGACATCGCTGTCCGCCCGCGGCTCGACCCGTCCGATTTCGATCGCGTGCGGACCCTGCGCATCAACAGGATCCGTCAGTTGAGGGACGTGCCCGGCGTCGTTGCCGACGCCGTGTTCCTGCGGGAGCTCTTCGGCGCCCACCCGTACGGTCATCTGACGATCGGATCGGGCGCCTCGCTGGCGGAGATGCATCCCGGCGATGTCGCGGGGTTCCACCGGCTGCGGTACGATCCCGCGCGCGCCATGCTGATCGGGGTGGGAGCGCTCGACAGCGCGGGCTTCGCGCGCGACGCGGAGGAGGCGTTCGGCGGCTGGACGCCTGCCGCGGGCCGCGATGCAGCGGCGAACGCGACGCGCGGCGACGCCAGGACCGGGCGCCTGGACGCGATGCCCGGCCGGCGGTTGCTGATCGTCGATCGGCCGGGCGCGGCGCAGACCGAGCTCCGTGTCGGTCACCTCGGGGTCCCGCGCCAGCACGCCCAACTTCCACGCCCTCGTCCTCCTCAACGCGGTCCTGGGAGGCCACTTCTCGAGCCGCCTCAACCTGAACCTCCGCGAGCGCAAGGGCTACACGTACGGCGTCCGGTCTGCGTTCGACTTCAGGCGCATGGCGGGTCCGTTCTCGGTTCAGACAAGCGTGCAGACCGACGCGACGGCGGACGCCATCACGCGAGATCCTGGGCGAACTCGGCGGCATCGCCGGCGTCCGGCCGACGGGCGAAGACGAGCGGAGCCTGTCGGCGGCGACCCTCACGAAGGGCTATCCGAGGAACTTCGAAACGGCCGGCCAGGTGGCGAGGGGCCTGGCCCAGCTCGCCACCTACGGACTGCCGGATGACACGTTCGAGGTGTTCTGCCCCTCCATTCGGGCGTTGACCACAGACGACGTTACGCGCTCGGCCGGGGCGCATCTCTCGCCGGACCGGGCGATTGTCGTGGCCGTGGGTGATTGCTCGCGCATCAGGGGCGCCGTTGAAGCCACCGGGCTTGGCGAGGCCGCGGTCGTGTCGGCCGACTTGTGACGCGTTGACTGGACGGGTATGCGCATGCTGCTTGCCGGAGACATCGGAGGCACCAACACGCGGCTGGGGCTGTTTGCCGCCGCTTCTCCACGCCCTTCGCCCGTCGAGGTCCGCACCTACGAGACGGGCGACTTCCCCACGCTCGAGTCGATGCTCGCGGCGTTTCTCGCCGAGGCCGGCGCAGCGCCGGCCTCGATCTCGGGCGCGGCCTTTGGCGTGGCAGGGCCGGTCGTGCACGGCCGCGCCGCGCTGACGAATGCCGACTGGCAGATCGACGCCAGCCGCGTCGCTCATGCGCTCGGCGTGCCGGCGGTGCGCCTGCTGAACGATCTGATCGCGATGGCGAACGCCATCGCCGTGCTGGCCGCCGGTCGAGCTTCGCACGCTGCAGGCTGGCGAGGCGGACCCCGGCGGCAACGTGTCGCTGATCGCCCCGGGCACGGGGCTCGGCGAAGCGCTGCTGGTCCGCACGGGCGGCGCGCTCGTGCCGTCCCCGTCCGAGGGTGGCCACGCGGACTTCGCGGCGAGGACGACGCGCGAGATCGGTCTGCTCGCGTACCTGACGCGAGCAGTTCGGGCGAGCCGAGTACGAGCGGGTGCATCTCGGGGCCTGGGCTGGTGCAACATCCTCCGCTTCGTTCACCGCTCGCCGTGCGCCGTACGTCGATCCCGACGCCGCCGACGCCGCCGCGCGCCTCTCGGCCGCGGCCCTCGAAGGCCGGTGCCGCGGCGTGCGTCGAGGCGCTCGACATCTTCGTCGCCGTCCTCGGCGCGGAATGCGGCAACTCGGCGCTGCGGGGCTTGACGACCGGAGGCGTGTATCTCGGCGGCGGCATCCCGCCGAAGATCATCCCGGCGCTCGAGAGCGCGCACGTTCCTCGACGCGTTCCGCGCGAAGGCGCCGATGGAGCGACCTCGTCGCGGCCATCCCGGTGCAGGTGATCGTCCACCCGGATCCCGGCGCTGCTCGGGGGCCGCGGTCGTGGCGCAGCGGCAGACGACGCGCACCGCTGAGTCAGCGTCCGCTGGATCTGCGGCGTCGGCGTTCGGATACACTCTCAGCGATTCGGACCCTCGCACAAGGAGCGCCACCATGCCCGAGCCCGCGCCGGCCGGTCCCGTGTCGAGCAACCGCAGCGTGATGATCGTGCTGTCCTACCTCTGGATTCTCGCGCTGGTACCCCTGCTCGTCGAGAAAGAGGACCAGGAAGTCCAGTGGCACGCCAAGCACGGCATCGTCCTGATGGTGGCGGAGATCGTGTTCTGGATCGTGTTCAACATCGTGATCTACATGATCCCGTTCGGCTGCGTCGTCGGCCTGCTCGGCCCGCTGGTCGCGCTGGCGTTCCTCGCCGTGCACATCGTGGCGATCATCAAGGGCCTCAACGGGCAGCGGCTCATCATCCCGACGCTGTCGGAGTACGCCAGCAAGTTCTGAGGACCGTTGTGCCGGCCTGACCCGCGTCGCGCTCATCGTGGCGGCGGGCGCGATCGTGCATTGACGCGACGCGCCCGCCGGCGCGAGCAGGCGAGCGCCCGCCTCGCCGTCGCCGGCATTCACCTCTACCAGCGCACGCTCTCGCCCCGTGCGGCCCGCGCCGGCGCCGTCTGCCGGTTCACGCCGACGTGCAGCCGTTACGCGGAAGCGGTCATCGCCGCGACGGGATCGTCAAGGGCGGATGGCTGGCGGTGAAGCGGATCGCGCGCTGCGGGCCGTGGACGACGGCGGGGACGAAGGATCGGCCGTAGAACATGTAGTCAGAAGTCAGAAGTGCCAGCTGACAGTAGTCGTCAGAACGCCTGTGAGCGGAACGCCGCAGGCGCGGCTACATCGTGTGCTGCGGTCGGGTTCACCATTCAGCAGTCGCCTGGACACGTTCGTCGCCGTCCCGTCTGGCTACTGGCTACTGGCTACTGCTACCGATGCTCTCGCGGCTCGAAGATCCGCCGCGTGTCATTCGACAGCAGCACCCAGAACGTGTAGACCGCGAGCGCGGTCCCGACCGGCAGGAAGAAGAGGTTCGGCACCGCTAACGCCAGGCCGACCAGCCGGGCCGACCCCCGGTGCGAGCGCAGCGCGAAACCGGTCCACCAGTGAATGCCGCCCCACGCGAGGGCGCCCGCCGCGAAGACGAAGAACAACGCGACCGTGAGGCTCGCGGCGACATCAGGACCGAGGGCCGCGCGCTCGGCCGACGTGACAATCGCCAGGGCCCCGAAGGCCAGGACGAGCACGGCCGCGCCGGCCACGAGCGACAGCGCTCCCCACAGCTGATAGAACACGGCGAGCAGATTGATGTGTCTCGTCATGCGCACCAGCACGGGCGGCACGCCCCTGGCCGCGCCCGCATGCTATATTCTGCCACTATCGATGAGGCGCGCGCTGCTGCTCTTGCTCGTGCTCTGGTCGGCCGTCGCCGAGGCGCAGATTCCCGTGCTTCAGGTCGCCCCGGCAAGCCTGGCCTTCGTGCTCGACGGCCGACAGCCGGCCGCGCCCCAGCAGGTCCGCGTCCGCAACCTCGGCAGCGGGACGCTGCGGTGGACGGCGCGCGCGTCCGCGGCCTGGATCCGGTGTCGCCGCCGTCGGGATCGGGGCCGGCCGTGCTGAACGTGACCATCGACGCCGCCCGGCTCGCGCCAGGCCGCCACGAGGGCCGCATCACGGTCGACGCGCCGATGCCGACGACTCGCCGGCCGAGATCGCCGTCACGGTCGAGGTGGCTGCGGCGCAGGCCATCGCACCGGTGCGTTCGACGCCGCCCGCGCCGCCGCTCGCGCAGGAGCCGGTGGCCGATGAATCCCTACGGACAGGCGCCGCAGCGGCATCTTCTCCAGACGCGCTCCGGATCGACCGCAAGACGCTGCCCCCTGCGACACGCAACCTCCCGTACAGCCAGGCCATTCCCATCGCCGGCGGCACGCCTCCCTACGCGGTCCGCATCGTCGAGGGCCGGCTGCCCGCGGGACTCGTGCTGTCGCAGGGCGCCATTTCAGGCACGGCGCGCGTGCAGGGCTATTACCCGTTCGGGATCGGCGTCACCGACGCGTCGTCGCCGCCGGCCACGATCGCGAAGCCGCTCGGCGTCCGCGTCATCATCCTCCAGCCGGACACGGCGCTCGTCGTGAGTCCGCCGGCCATCAGCCTGAGGCTGGCCGGGCGTTCACGCGACGGCCGGGCGGCGATTGCCGTCGGGAGCGGCCGGCAGAAGCTGGAGTGGACCGCGATCGCCGACGTGCCGTGGCTTCGACTGGCGCCGGCGGAAGGCCTGTCTCCGTCGACCCTGCAGATCATCATCGTGGCCGGCCGGCTTTCGCCGGGAACCCATCTCGGCACGGTCACCGTGACGATGGAGGGGGCGCCGAACAGCCCGGCCAGCATCCCCGTGCAGGTGACCGTGCCACGATAGAGGAGTTATGGAGCAGACCCAGGAGTGCCCGATGTGCGGCGAGATCATGCGCCTGAAGATGCGCGAGCAGATCGACTACATTCCGGGACAGTCCCAGGTCGGTCCGGACGGAAATCAAGGAGTGGATCTGCCCCGACTGCGACTACTTCGAGGAATACGAGGAGAGCAACGCAGAACCGCCCGAGCAGCCGTGACGGCGCGCCGTCAGCGGGCGCCGAGCATCAGCAGGATTTCGCGGCGAACGTCCTCGTCGAACTGATCGATGGCCATCGCGGCCTCGCACTCGTCGCAGAGGACTCTCGAAGACGGCCGGCCGGTTCTCTTCCGCAACGTCCACGCGCGTGCCGTCCACGTGAATCACGTGCATCTGCAGGGTCTTGACCTGGAAGCTCTTGGCGTTGCCGCAGCTCGGGCACGCAACAGACATCGTCAACTCCTTCGGACACTGCCACCGGTCCTCCGGTGGGTATCCTGCTGATTGTACGGTATAACTGCTTGGCGGAGAAGCTGAATCATGAGCGCGAGCGCCTACGAAATCCGATCGGAGTTGCGCGGCGGGCACTGGGTGGCCTGGGTCGTGCGCACGCCTGACGGCAAGCCCGACCAGTCGGTCCTGCTCGTCGGCCAGACGAAAGAAGAGGCCGAAGCCCGGGCCCGCGACTGGGCCGACGGCAAGGTCGGCTAGGGCGCGTAGACGAGGCATCCTTCCACGGGGGAGCCTGGAAACAGCGCGCGCACGGCGTCGACGTACGCCCGGAGCTGGCGGCGATCCGAGTGCCGGCGCGATCCGGTCTTGAAGTCCACCACCATCACCCGCCCATCCGGCCTCAATGCGAGGCAATCGATCACGCCATGCAGCACGGCGGGCCCGGTTCCGGACTTCGCCGGCGCGGACAGCACCGAAAACGGAACTTCGTAGTGGCGCTCCGCTCCGTCGACCGCGGCGCGCAGGGCCGGCTGCGCCCACATCGCGGAGAACGCGCGCGCGGCGCTCACGGCCACGCGGTCGGGATCGCCGACGGTCCACGCCTCGTCTGCGAGGACGAACCCTCGCGCCAGCGCGACGAGGTCCGGAACCGGGAGGTCACCGGCGAGTTCCGCCTGGAACATCCTGTGCACGACGCGGCCGAGCACCACTCCCGAATCGTCGTCTGAGCCGGCGCGACCGGCGGCCCTCCGGCTCCTGCCCGACGCGCCGGCTTTCGTGACTGGAGCCCGCACCCGGCCGTCGCTCTCGACGATGGCCGCGAAGTCGTCCGGCGGAGCCGGGGCCTCCGGCTGCGGACCTGTCGCGACGGCGAATGGCGCCGGGCGCCCGGGATCCGGCGCGGCTGCCGTTACGCACACCCTGAAGGCGTGCGACGCTCCCTGCGCCCCGGTCCAGGCCAGCTGATCGCCGTCGGTCCGGATCGCCGATGCCGTCCCGATGAGCGCCGCGGATGGAATCGGGCAGCACGTCACCGAGGCTGCCCTTCTTCGGCCTGAACACGCCTCCGTCCGTGGCGGCGGCCAGGTACACGCGGTCGCGCGCGCGCGTGAGCGCGACATACAGCAGGCGCTTGGTCTCTTCGCGTTCACGCGCCGACTCGTCGGCGTCGAACTCCGCTTCGAAGTCGCCCACCGCCACCGCGTCCTCGGGCGCCACGTGGGCCGCCACTCGGATGGGCGCGCGCGGGCCGCCCGACCCGCGGCCGAGAGTTCACGACGAACACCACGGGGAACTCGAGCCCCTTCGCCGCATGCACGGTCATCAGGTTCACGGCGTCGACCGCATCGATCACCGCGTTCGATTCGTCACCGGCCGACAGGCGGTCCAGGTGATCCGCGAGCCGGGCCAAGGTGAGGTAGCCGCTGTTCTGCAGGCGACGCACGAGGCTCCGGATCTTCTTGATGTTCTCGCGGGCCGCGGCGGCCCGGCTCCCGCGGATCTCGTGGGCGTAGGCCGATTCGGCGAGCACGCGGTCGAGCAGTTCGGCCGGCGGGATCCGGTCGGCCAGGTCGAGCCAGCCGGCCAGGCTCGCGCGGACGCGGCCCAGCACGGCCGCGTCCTCGGCATCCAGCCGCGCGGCGGAGGGCGGCAGAGCGCGGCCGGTCAGCGCGGCCGCCAGCGCGGGCGCGAGGCGCTGCAGGCCGGGGTCCGAGAGCCGGACCAGGCGCGAGCGCAGGAACGCCGCCGCGCGCAGGTCCGACGAGGGCTCGGCCAGGAACCTCAGCAACGCGACGACGTCCCTGACCTCGCCGGCCTCGAAGAACCCCAGCCCGTTGTAGACGTACGAGGGGATGCGCCGCGCCTCGAGCGCCTCCTCGAACTCGTGGTGGCTCGCGCGGGACCGGAAGAGGATGGCAATGTCCGCGGGCCGGATCGGCCGGCGGACGCCGCTCTGCTTGTCCCGCACCTGCACGCGCTGCCGCAAGGCGCGCGATTTCCCCCGCCACTGACGCCGCGCACCGGCGCACGTCGTCGGCGGCGATGATGCCGAGCGGCCCGTCCTCGGCCTAGATCGCGGCCCGGCGTCGACCGGGAACGCATCGCGTTCGCCGTAGCCGAACGCGTCTTGCCGCGCGGCGCTGTCGGCCGCGATCGCGCGGAACAGGTCGTTGACGAAGGCCAGCAGCGCCGGCACCGACCGGAAGCTGTGTGTGATGCTCCGCCGCGGGTTGCTGTCCGGGCCGCAGCGCGCCGACTTCCGCCGCCGCATCGTCGAGCACCGCCACGTCGGCGTCGCGGAACCCGTAGATGGACTGCTTCCGGTCGCCGACGACGAAGATCGACGGCGGCAGCGGCGCGTCCGACGCCAGTCCCAGGCCTTCGCCCCACGTGCGCACGAGCAGCGACACCAGCTCCCACTGGGCGCGCGACGTGTCCTGGAACTCGTCGACGAGCACGTGGTGGTAACGCGCCTCGAGCAGGTACCGGCTGCGCGCGAACTCGTCCATGTTGCCGAGCAACTGCTGCGCCCGGACCAGCAGTTCGCTGAAATCGAGCACGCCGCGCGCCTCGAGCGTGCGCCGGTAGCGGGCCGACGCGACGGCGAACACCTGCCAGACGGCGCGCGAGAGGATGGCGTTCATGTCGCGCCGGAACGCGAGGACGGCCTCGGCGAGGGCAGGCGCGGCGTCGATCGCGAGCGCCCAGTGGACCTTGCGCGCGGCCGGGGAGGCGTGAAGCTCGACCGGGTACTCGTTGGGCGCCCGCTTCCGCGGCGTGCCCGCCTTGGTGAAGAAGTGCGCGCGGAGGCGATCGATCACGCCCTTCACTTCCGACGCGGCGAACGGCGGCGGCGTCGTCCTGCGCCGTCGCGCGCATGAGCCGCCTGATGTCGGCCGCGAGGAGCTGGAAGCGGGCGTGGCGGATGGGCCCGCTCTCGAGGAACGCCTCGACCCCGCCCGGCAGGCCGCCGAGCGACCGCCGCGATGCGGCCGACGCCGTCGCGGCAGGCCTGCGCGACGGTCAGATCGCGCGGGCCCGCTGCTGGTCACCCGCCGGAGCACCGCTGTGGCCACGCACGCGCCGGTTGAGCAGCGCGGCCAGTCCCGCGCGCAGCCGGGGCTCGCCGAGCTGCGCGAACAGCAGGGCGACGTCCTCGCGATCGCGCGCCAGGGCCCGCGCAGATGCGGAGCGCTTCGTCGAGCGACTCCTCGACGAGCCGCGGCACCTCGGTCTCGTCGGCGACGTCGAAACCCGGGTCGAGGTCCGCCTCGAGCGGGAACTCGCGCAGCAGCGAGAGGCAGAACGCGTCGATGGTGCTGATGGCGATGTCGTTGAGGCGATCGCGCAGCTGGTGCCAGCGCGCCGCGTCCTCGGCCGACCGGTCCGCGGCGTCGCGCAGCGCGCGCACGATGCGCTCCCGCATCTCGGCCGCGGCCTTGCGCGTGAACGTCATCGCCAGGATGTTCCGGGGATCGACACCCGCCCGCAGCAGGTTCACGTACCGATCCACCAGCACGCGCGTCTTGCCCGTGCCCGCCGAGGCCTCGAGCACGATGTTCTCGCGTCGGATCCACCGCCGCCCGGCGGGCGTCGGCGTCGGGCAGCGGGGCCGATCCGCCGGCCGCCGTCGCTGGGGCGCCGCCAGACGACGGGCGCGGATCATTCGTCACGGACGTAGTCCTTTCGGCACACGCCCGAGAACGCGCAGTACGTGCAGCGGAACTCCTCCGCCGGTTTCGGCGGGAACGCGCCGGTCTCGATCCCGTCGACCGCCCGGACCAGGCGCGCCTCGCCTTCCGCGAGCGCCTTCGGCGAGGCCTTCCTCGCTCTTCGCCAGCGGCTGGTAGTGGTTGCCTTTGCCGAACGAGATGTAGGCCGCCTCCGACGCCCGCCACGACGGTGCCCCGCGGTCTTTCCAGGCGCTGCCGCGCGGCTGCGGCATAGGCCGGCAACTGGGCCACGTGACTCCGGTTGGGCGCGCGCGAGAGCTTGTAGTCGAAGACGCGGAAGGTGCCGTTGTCGAGGAGGTCGATGCGGTCCGCCTTGGCCGCGAGCCGTA
This sequence comes from uncultured Acidobacteriota bacterium, assembly GCA_963806085.1. Taxonomy (GTDB): domain Bacteria; phylum Acidobacteriota; class Vicinamibacteria; order Vicinamibacterales; family JAKQTR01; genus JAKQTR01. The sequence goes on along the minus strand of CAWDWR010000003.1, from coordinate 1,232,460 downwards.
CCGTCCGCGCGTCGGCGCCCGACCCGAGCTGCGTCTCGCCGTCGAGCGTGAACTCGAGCAGCCGCTCGACCACCGCCACTCCGCCGCCGCGCTCCGCTTCCGCTGACAGCACGATGTCGCCGATGCCCTGGGCGACGGGCGACCCGAGCAGGCGCGTGCGCTGGAGGGCCGCGTCGGTCTCGGCGAGGCTTGCGAGGCGCGCCTCCGCCACCTCCGCGAACAGCGCGCGGGCCTCGTCCAGGTTGTGCGACGGTGACGGCGCCGCGTCCCCGGGACTGCCAGGCGTCGAAGAACGCCTGCAGCACCTCATGGACGAACGTGCCCTGCGCCCGCGGCCCGAGCGCCTCTTCGTCCTCAGGTTCCTCCGCCAGGCGGAGCACCCGCGTCGAGAAGTACACGAACGGGCAGGCCAGGTACTGGTCGATCGTGCTGACGCGGTACTTGTCCGGACGGCGCGGCGTCACCCTGTCCGTGGAACCGCGAATCGCTCGCGGGCGTGCGCGACTGGCGCAGCGCGAGCCACGCCGAGCGGCCGGCTCTTCCAGGGCGTCGGGCTCGCTGGGGATCGAGGAGGATGGCGTCCGCCGCGAAGACGCGGGCCGGCGGCGGCCTGCGCCGCGCGTTCGACCGGCGAGGCCGCAGCGGGCGAGATCGTCCAGGAAGGGCGACGGCTCGACCAGCGAGTCGTGCTCGAGCGTGATCGTCGACACGCGGACCTGCCGCGCCGGCGCGTGAAGAAGGTCCTCGAACCGCGCGCGCTCGGCCGTCCGCACGTCGGCGTCCTCGGGCCAGTGCAGGTCCTGGAGCATCGACGGCGGGATAGAAGATGCTGCGCGCGACGCTCTCCGGCCATTCCTGCTGGGTCAGCGCCGACCAGGTGCATCGTGTCGAACTCGCCGAAGCGCGCGGAGTCGGCATCGAGCAGCTGGACCCCGCCGTCGCCGTCGCGCGGCGCGAACGTCTGCTGCTCGATCCACCGGTGAACGCAGGCCACCGTCTCGGCGAACGGGCCGCGGCGCGTCGTCGAAGCGCGCGTGCGCGTCGCGCAGCCGCGTCAGCGCCGTGATCACCGCCGATCGCACCCTGCAGATGACGCTCCACGACGTGAGACGGCCCGCGCGGCCGGCGTTCGTGCGCGTCGAGGAACCGGATGACCGATGTCGAGGTGGGCGGTGGGCGGGCGCGTCGGCCGAGCAGCGGCGCCAACTCCTCCGCCACCGCCGCCGCGGCTCGCGCGGCGCGCTGGAGGTCCCCGGGGACGTCCATTCGCGCGCGAACCGGGCGAGGTCGGCCGGATTCGGCCAGGTAGCGCGCCTCGCTCAACTGCCGGTCGAGATGTGCCAGGCGCGGCGGCGCCGACAATCCGGTCGCCCGCGCGGAACGCGAAGAGCGGCGATCGAAGCAGTCCCGAGCAGCGCGGTCCTGGCGAAGCGCGAGTCGACTGGCGTCGAAGACCAGGTCGAGCGCCGCGGCGTACGGTTCGGCGGCAAGCGGCAGCGCGTCGAACGTCTGGTACGGCACGCCGGCCGACGAGAAGATCTGCCGCGCCGAGGTACACATAGGGAAGCGGCCGCTTGAAGACGACGGCCGTGCGGGCGAGCGGCGCGTCCGGCTGCCGCCGATGCGCCCGCTTCACCTGGCGCGCAATGCCGGGCCAGTTCCTCCTCCCGGTCGCGCGCCAGCCAGAACGCGCGGTCGCCGTCGGCGGGCGCGACCAGGCGCGGCACCGACGGGCGAGTCGAACGGCGCCTCGCTGACCTCCTCGTGCTCCGGAAGCCAGCGGCGCAGCCGTTCGAGCGAGCCCGGCGCTGCAGGCACGGCCGTGGTGGCCACCACCTCGAGCCGCGACAGGCCGGCCACGCGCGTCAGCAGGTCGAAATCGGACGGCCAGAAGCCCGGCGCGTCGCCGGCGCGGTCGCCGACCGCCACGACGACGTGCGTGAACGGCGAAGCGGGCGCCGCCAGCACGGCCGCCGTCAGGCCGTGCTCGTCGAGCAGGCCGCGGTCCGCGAGCAGCGCCTCGTAGCGGCGGAACGCGGCCACGAGGAACCGCGTCTGCTCGAGCATGCGGACGGCGCCGCGGTCGGTGTCGACGTCGCGCTCGAGCGCCGTGACGGCGACGCGCTCGAAGTCCGTCACGGTGCGGCCGTGCCGGCGGACGGCGTCGTAGAAGCCGAGCATCTCGGTGATCAGGCCCGGCCGGATCGTGAACGGCGGGGCGGCGCCGCCGGCGATCGCGCAGCCCGCGCGGCCGCCTGCAGCAGCACCTCGCGCTCGAACCCGTCGACGCGCGGACACCGGGCGCGCGAGGTCGGCGTACAGCGCCGAGCGCCAGTCCTCGCGCGTCAGCAGCGACGGCAGCACCACCGCGCCGGCCCGGCCGTGAGCCGGTGTGTCCTCGATCGTGCGGCGCAGCTGCTCGGCGCGCCGCCTGGGAGGGCACGATGATGGCGCGCCGCGGATGTCGGCCAGGGTGCCCTCGGTGGCGCGATCGAGGATCGCCTGCCGGAACGACGCGAGGTCGGGCACGCGGATGAGCGCGGGTGCGGCGCGGCGTGATCACGGGGCAGCAGGCTGTCGGAAGAACTCGTCGATGCGGGTCCTGGCGGTGTCGAGCAGCAGCAGCGCGCCTGCGGCCGCGGCCGACGCGTTCTGGGCCGTCGTCCTCGTCGCCGGCCCGCCGGCCCCGCGCTGCAGCCTGAGCGCCTCCCGCCATCAGCCGTGCCGACGACACGAGGAGGTCGTGCGCCGGCCGTGAGCTCTGCGGGCGGCGTCGACCGGGCAGCAGGCTCACCTCGATGGCCGACACGCGCTTCTCGGCCTTCGACAGGCGCCTGCCGCTCAGCCCGTCGAGCGCCTTCACCGCCGCGATCGTCGTCGACGACGTCGTCGAACCGGCCGAGGCTGTCGTCGATGCGCCGCTGGTAGGAGTGGTAGGCCGACTTGCGTGACTTGTAGCGGTCGATGGCCTCGCGCTTTTCCCGCGCCTTCGCCGTGGAGCACGGCCAGCGACGCGAGCAGCGACTGCATCGTCTCCGGGCCGCTGGTAGCCGAGGCGCGCGTCTTCCTTCTGCGCGCGCGGCCGCCAGCCGCTCGAGCGCCGCGACGTCGGCGTCCTGTTCGCGCTTGCGCGGCCTCGCGAAGCGTGCGCGAGGCCAGGTCGGCGTAGTCGCGGTCGAGCTCGCGCTCGCGGCTCGACGGTCCCGAGCCAGGTCCTTGCGCGTGGACGAGTACCAGTCGCGGGCAGCTCAGCGCTTGCGCCGCTCGAGCACCGCGAGGATGCTCTCCTGGAGCGTGAGGCGCTCGCGCCGGGTGTCGGTCATCTGCGCGACGGCCGCCGCGGAGTCGAGCGACGTCCTTCAGCTGCCGGCTCCGGCAGGAGCGGTTCCGACGGCGGCTCGATCATCGCGACGAGGCTCAGATCGAAGGTGCGCTGGCCGGATGCCCGCGCGGATTTCGGACATCGCCTCCTCGACGTGCGCCGTCAGCTCGCGCACGTCGGCGGACCGGTACGCGAAATGCGCGGCGGGCCATTCGAGGAGCTGACGCCGGATGTCGGCGGCAATCGACAGCTTCGTGCTGGCGTCGGTCGCGAACGCGATCTCGCCGAGGGCGCGCGCCACCGCGCCCGTCAACGCCGCGATAGTCCTCGTCGCCGCGCGTCGACGCATAGTGCGATGGCGCACGGCGTCGGTGTACCGCTCGGTGCGATCCCAGTCGATCACCGAGTCGGGCAGCGACACGACCTGCAGCGTGTCGGGACTCGACGGCGAGCCAATCGGAACGGTGAACACGACGCGGCCGCTGACCCGCGCGAATTCGCCGAAGCTCACCAGCGGCGTGCCGTCGCGTGAGGAAGATGCGGTACGAAGGCGCGGCGCCGCGTTCTGCGGGCTTGCACGCGCCGCGCCGGGTGCGCCGCGCAGAGCGCGACCGCCACGGCCAGCGATGGCCAGCAGGCGAGGGGCGCGCCGCCCCGGCCGCACGTCGTTGCAGTCGCGGCAGCATGGCTGAGTCCGACGTGCCATGCTAGTGTGCAGTACCTGGCAGCGTCCAGTTTCGCGCCGCGCGGCGAAACCCCGCCTGTTGAAAACGTGTTGACGGCATCGTGCAAAACATGTGGACACACCGACACGCCGGCGTGGCGGCCGCTGCGGGCGACGGCGTTTCGGACACGCCGCGAAATGTTGAGGCCACCTTCGCGCGTGCCTTCGCTTGATCGCGCGCGCCCGGTTGCGTAGAATGCACAGTGCTCTTCGGCGCGTCCGCCGATGCCGTCCGGTTGCCGTTCATGCCCACGCTGACGCAGAGATTCGAACAGGAGATCGGCGGGCGCCTCTACGTCATCGAGGCGTCGCCGATTCAGGCCAACCGGTGGCGGGCGCAGATCGCCAGGCGGCCGGGCATGCCCTCGGCGCTCATGCCCTTCTACGGCGCGACCGCCGACGAGGCCGCCACGCAGCTGGTGCGCTGGCTCACGATGGCGCACCGCGGCCCCGCGCAAGACCCTTCCCTGAGTTCCGAGGCGACATCTCGCCAGCCGAATCGAACCGCCGGGCAGCGCGCCGTTTTGACCCCGGCGAACGGGTCGGGCTAGAATAAGGTTCTCACTGAAGTGGGCCAGTAGCGCAGATGGGAGCGCGCGTGAATGGCATTCACGAGGTCACGGGTTCGATCCCCGTCTGGTCCACCACCTCTTCCTCTCTCCGATTCCCCACGCTGACTGAAAGGACCCACACCGATGGATGTCGGTAACTGGCGACGGCGCGCCGGCACGGTGATCGACGTCGGCGAGCTGCCGTCGTTCTCCCTGCGCGGGCGCGGCAATCTGGTCACGCGGATCGTCCTGGTTCTCGCTGGCGGTCGTCGTGCTCATCTCGACGTACTACCAGGTCAACGCCGACTCGGTGGCCGTGGTCCAGCGGTTCGGCCGGTACGTCCGCACGACGGACCCCGGGCCGCACCTCAAGATCCCGCTGATCGAAACGGTGACGATCGTGCCCGTGCAGCGGCAGCTCAAGGCCGAGTTCGGCTTCGTCGACGGACCGGGCGGGTATCAGGTCCCAGTTCACCCAGAACGAGGGCACGCTGGCGGAATCGCTGATGCTGACCGGCGATCTGAACGTGGCCGTGGTCGAATGGATCGTCCAGTACAAGGTGAAGGACCCCTACAAGTACCTCTTCAAGGTCCGGAACCTCGACGCTCCGGTGCGGCGCGGCGAGAGCACGACGTTCCGCGACATGAACGAGGCCGTGATGCGCGAGGTCGTCGGCGACCACAGCGTCAACGAGGTGCTCACCGTCGGCCGCGAGAAGATCCAGGTCGACGCGAAGAACCTGCTGCAGCAGCTCTGCGACCGGTACGAGACCGGCCTCGAGGTGCTCCAGATCGTCCTGCAGGACGTGAACCCGCCCGACCCCGTGAAGCCCGCGTTCAACGAGGTGAACCAGGCGATCCAGGAGAAGGAACGGCTCATCAACGAGGCCTGGGCGGACTACAACCAGACCGTGCCCAACGCCCGCGGCGAAGCCGAGCGCGTGATCCGCGCCGCCGAGGGCTACGCGCTGGAGCGCGTGAACAACGCCCGCGGCGACGTGGCGCGGTTCGTCAACATCTACGACGAGTACCGGAAGGCGCCCGACGTGACGCGCAAACGCCTCTACCTCGAGACCCTGAACGAGGTGCTGCCGAAGACGGGCCGGAAGCTCATCATCGACTCGTCGATGAAGGGCCTGCTCCCGCTGCTGAATCTCGACCCGATCAAGCAGGAGGCCAAGTGATGAAACCCCTGGGCCTCGCCATCGCGATTCTCCTCGGCCTGCTCACCGTCGGGTCGTCGCTCTATACCATCAGCGAGACCGAGCAGGTCATCATCACGCAGTTCGGCGAGCCTGTCGGCAAGCCGCACACGGAACCGGGCCTGCACGTGAAGGTGCCCTTCATCCAGCGGGTGCACACCTTCGAGAAACGCTGGCTGGAGTGGAGCGGCGACCCCAACCAGATCCCGACCAGGGACAAGAAGTACATCTGGGTGGACACCTACACGCGGTGGCGCGTGAAGGACCCCCTCCTGTTCTACCAGCGCGTCAGGGACGAGCGCAGCGCGCAGTCCCGCCTCGACGACATCGTCGACGGCGACACCCGGAACGTGATCGCCAACAACGACCTCATCGAAGTGGTGCGCAGCACGGAGCGGCCGTTCGAAGAGACCGAGGAGGACGCCGGCATCGACACCAGCACGGCCGAGGTCGCCGGCAAGATCACCATGGGGCGCAACAAGATCACGCGCGCCATTCTCGAGATGTCGCGCCCCATCGTGGCCGAGTTCGGCATCGAGCTGGTCGACGTGCAGATCCGGCGCGTCAACTACGTCACCGAGGTGCAGCAGAAGGTCTTCGATCGCATGGTGTCCGAGCGGCGCCGCATCGCCGAGCGGTCGCGGTCCGAAGGCCAGGGCAAAGCGGCGGAGATCCGGGGCCAGAAGGAACGCGAGCTGAAAGGGCATCCAGTCCGAGGCGTACCGCAAGGCCCAGGAACTGATGGGCAAGGCCGACGGCGAGGCGACGCGCATCTACGCCGAGGCGTACGGCCGCGATCCGGAGCTCTACCAGTTCCTGAAGACCATGGAGACGTACCGGAAGACCATGGGAGCGGACACGACCCTCATCCTGTCGACCGACGGCGAGTTCTTCAGGTTCCTCAAGCAGAGCCGATAGGCGATGCCCGACGCGATCGTTCTTCGAGGACTGACCAAGACGTTCGGCGACACCGTCGCGGTGCGCGACCTCGACCTGGTGGTGCCGGAGGGCGCGCTGTACGGCGTCATCGGCCCGAACGGCGCCGGCAAGACCACGACGATCAGGATGATGCTCTCCATCCTGCTGCCGGACCGGGGCGAGCTGTCCGTGCTCGGGCACGGGTCCGCGATGGAGGCCAAGGACCGGATCGGCTACCTCCCCGAGGAGCGCGGCCTCTACAAGCGCATGCGCGTCGGCCAGTTCCTGGCCTACATGGCCGAGCTGAAGAACGCCGACGGGGCCGACCTCCGCACGCGCATCCGCGCGTGGCTCGAGCGCATCGATCTCGGCGGCGTCGAGCACAAGCGCTGCGAAGAGCTGTCGAAGGGCATGCAGCAGAAGGTGCAGTTCGTGGCGGCCGTCATCCACCGGCCCGACCTGCTCATCCTCGACGAGCCGTTCAGCGGCCTCGACCCGGTGAACCAGCGGCTCGCTCCGGGAGCTCGTCGACGAGGAGCACCGCCGGGGCGCCACGGTCCTCTTCTCGACGCACGTCATGGTGCACGCCGAGCAGTTGTGCGACCACGTGGTGATGATTCACCGCGGCGACAAGGTGCTCGACGACGAGATCGGCGGCGTCAGGGCCCGGTACGATCCACGCAACCTCCTGTTCGAGCCGCTCGATCCGTCGGCCGATGTCGAGTCGCTCGCGGGGATCGCCGGGGTCGAGTGCGTCCGCAAAGATGGCACGGCCTGGGACATCAGCCTCGCGCCGGGCGCCAGCCCGGCGTCCGTGATCCAGCGGGTCGCCGCCGCGATCCCGCCGGTGCGGGTGGAACTGCGGCGGCCCAGCCTCGAGGACGTCTTCATCGGCATCGTCCGCGCGGGGTCCGCCGACGGCGATGATGCCCCGCTGCGGGAGGCGGTGCGGGACAACGGCGAGGGGCGCAGGGAGCGGCGGCCATGAGGAAGATTCTGCTGGTCGCCCAGCGCGAGTTCCTCGCCACCGCGGGCACGAAGGCGTTTATCTTCGGCATCCTGGTCACGCCGCTGCTCATCGGCGTGCTCATCCTCCTCATTCCCTGGATGTCCCGCACGAACCCGCCGGCCATCGAGGGCAGTGTCGCGGTGATCGATCCGACAGGCCAGGTGGCAGCCGGCCTCTCCGCGTACCTGGAGCCCGCGCGCATCGAGAAGCGCCGGCAGGAGGCGTATCAGCGGCTCCAGGACGCCATGCCGCCCGCGCTGCGACCGGCCTCCGGCATGAGCGGATCCGGCGGCACGGCCGAACGGGCCGTGGTGGGATCGATGGTCGGCGAGGTGCCGCAGCTCCAGGTGGTGGTGCTCGGGCCAGGCGCCGCCGTGGACGCCTCGAAGGAGGCGCTCACGTCGCCGGCGGTGCGCGAGGGGTCAGGGAGCCGCCTTGCGCTGGTCGTGGTCCACCCCGATGCGGTGCAGAAGGCACCCGGGGCGGCCCGCTTCGGCACCTACGACCTGTTCGTGCGCGCCAAGCTCGACGACCGCGTCATCGAGGAGATCGACAAAGGGGTGCGCGACGCGATCGTGGGGGCCAGGGTCAGCCGGGCGGGCCTCGATCGGGTCCAGATCGAGAATCTCACCACGGTCGACAGGGTGGCGTCGAAGACCGTCACGGCTGAAGGCGAGGGCCGGACGAACCAGATCCTGAACCGGATGATCCCGATGGCGTTGCTGGGCTTGCTGCTCATGTCGGTGTTCATGAGCGGCCAGTACCTGCTGACGACGACCATCGAGGAGAAATCCAGCCGCGTGGTCGAGGTGCTGCTGTCGGCCCTGTCGCCGATGGAACTGATGGTCGGCAAGATCCTCGGCCAGTTCGCCGTCGGCCTGCTGGTGCTGGCGCTGTACCTGGGCCTCGGGTTGATCGCGCTGCTCTCGTTCGCGTCCCTCGGGCTCCTCGATCCGAAGCTGATTGCGTTTCTGCTGTTCTTCTACCTGCTGGCGTACCTGTCGGTGGGCGCGTTCATGGCGGCGATCGGGTCGGCCGTCAACGAGCTGCGCGAGGCCCAGGGGCTCATGACGCCTGTCATGCTGGTCTTCATGATTCCCTGGTTCCTGTGGATGCCGATAAGCCGCGATCCGAATTCGGTGCTGGCCACGGTGCTCACGTTCGTGCCCCCGCTCAGCAACTTCGTGATCCTGCTGCGCCTGGCATCATCGACTCCTCCGCCGCTGTGGCAGACGCTGCTCGCGATCGTGGCCGGCGCGCTGGGGGTGTACGCGTCGCTATGGTTCGCCGCGCGGGTGTTCCGGATCGGGCTGCTCATGTACGGCAAGCCGCCCAATTTCGCCACGCTAGTGCGCTGGGCCCGCACCGGTTAGCCGGGCCAGGTCTTCCGGCGTGTCGTAGTCGCGCAACGCCCCTTCGTCGTCGACGGGCACGTCGCAGGCCTCAGCGGCGTGCGCGCGCACGACCGCCTTCGCCCCGGCTGACGGGTCGGATCGCCGGAGATCGTCGAAGACCTGCCTCCCAAACAGCACCGGATGGCCGTGGCGCCCGCCCACCGCGGGCCTCACGATCGGCGCGCGCGTGCGGAGGAAGGCGTCGATGACCGAACGGGCCGTCTCGGGCCGCACGAGCGGCATGTCCACCAGGTGCACCAGCACCGCGTCAACACCCGGCCGATCGGCAACGGCCAGGCCGGCGAGCAGCGAGGAGAGCTGGCCCTCGTGCCGGCGGATGTTCTCGACGACGCGGACTCGGAGGCCCGCCGCGCCGGCTGCGGCGGCGACGGCCTGGTGCTCGGCCCCCGCGACCACGACGAGGTCATCGACGCCGGCGTCGAGCAGGGTGCGGCAGACGCGGGTCACGAAGGTGTCGTCGCCGATGGGCAGCAGCGCCTTCGGCCGCCCCATCCGTGACGACGCTCCCGCGGCGAGAACGACTCCAACCACCATGGTGGGCTGCATCGTAGCGCCGGGGCCTGCCCGGTGGCAACGCGGCGGCACCGTGCTAAGATCCGCTCATGAGCGAGACGCTTCCGCGCGTGCGGTGCCAGCGCTGCGGCGAACAGATGGACATGAAAGACCCCGGCCCGGGCATGGCCTGGACGCCGGATCAGGTACTGGGTGTGCCCGAAGTGCGGCCGGCATTTCTGGTCCACGTATCCCGCACCCGGCCCCAAGGAAAAGCCCGCCTCGGCGTAATCCGGCTTGACTTTGCGAACGGGAACTCCCTAAACTTGGCGCAAATTTCGGCGCGGCCAGTCTTGGGCGCCCCCGGTGTGCGTGTGCAACGGCGGGTGCCGGCGGTGGCGCCGGAACCCGGGTCCAAGTGTGTGCCCGGGGACTTCGCATCGGAGGTTGAGGTATGCCGACTGGGACGATTGCACGTCTCCTCATCGACAAGGGTTTTGGATTCATCCGTGACGAAAACGGGCTCGAGCACTTCTTCCATCGGAGCGCCGTCCGGGGCGCCGTCTTCGAGCTGCTGCGCGACGGCCAGCGCGTCGAGTTCACGCCAGAGGACTCGCAGAAGGGCCCGCGGGCCGGCGACGTCCGGTTGATCGAAGACTAGGCCTCCTCCCACCGGCCGGCCCTGATGTCATCGGGGCCGGCTGCCTTGCTGCCGGACTGTTCCGCCCGTCACGTCACGCCCCGTTCCGACCCGCACCGCCGATTCAGTTACGCGACCGCGCCCGTCCCGCGCGTCGCGGTGCGCGTCCGCGTGCGATATGATTGGGCGGTCGCGCGGCGCATCGCCGCGCTGGACAAGCCGCGGAAGCGAACGGGGCCCGGTGGCCCTCCCGGTCTTCAAAATCGGTCGCCTCCCGCTGACCGCGGGAGGGCTGGGTTCGACTCCCAGGCGCTTCCGCCAGAAACGCTGCTTCCGCTGGAAGTCAGCGGAGTTGGTGCCGCTGGCATGATTGTTGGGCGTTGCTGCGCGGCGGCAATTATCTGCCGCCCGGCAATAGCAATTGACGCCGTGCAGTTGCTCCTTGGATCAACTGCCGTACCGTCATCGCCGCGGGCTCGTGGCTGCTCACAGCGTCTCCGTACGGTCTCCTTGATGGTTAGCTTGCGCGGGCGTAGGATGGATGCATGCTTGATTGGAGCCGCTGCCCGGAGGTCGAACGCGTCGCCGGTAAGGTCGGTGGGGTGTGGCTCTTCAAGGGGACGCGGGTCCCCGTCAGAGCGTTGTTCGAGAACCTCGAGGATGGAGCCCGCATCGACGAGTTCCTCGAGTGGTTCCCTGGCGTCACCCGAGAACAAGTCGGCAGCGTGCTAGCCCACGCGGAACGCAGCCTCAGCGAAGCCCTCGCCTCCTGACGTCGACAACGCATGAAGATTCTACTCGACCAGGGCACGCCCGCTCCCTTGCGTCACGCGCTCCCGGGCCACGCCGTGTCGACCGCCTACGAAATGGGTTGGGCCTCCCTTACGAATGGCGACCTGCTCGACGCGGCGGAACGCAGCTTCGATGTGCTGGTAACCACCGACCAGAACCTCCCATACCAACAGAACCTGGCAGGGCGCCGGCTCGCCGTCCTGATCCTCCCGACGACGAGTTGGCCGGTGCTCAAGAAGCGCGTACTCGACGTGGAGACTGCGCTGGGAACGATCGCGCCCGGATCGGTCGTGCGGCTGCCTGCGGCGTCCTGAGGTTCCTCGGCCAGACGCCGGGAGTCTTGCAGGCTCAGATCTCACTCCCTCCGCACTCCGTTTCGCATGAATAGAGCGTGCATGTCGGCGTCCAACTGCTTCATGCGCTTTCGGGCAGCCACGGCTGCGGGATTGCGGGTTCCGAAAATTCTGATCGCCGCTTTTCCGGAAATTCTGATCACCTTTCCGTAGCCCTCCCCGAGGGCAAGATCGTCGGAGACTGCATTTCCGGCGAGGGAAAGGATGATCGACATGCTCAAGCGACACGAGATTCAAGTACTCCGGCGGGCGGGCCACACCTTGGCGGACGTGGCCACGCTCAGCGGGACGTCCATCGGGACGGTGCGGCGGGTCGTGGACGAGGACGCGGTCACGACCGTCGATAACGACGCGGAGCGAGACCGGCGGCACGTGGGACGGCCCTCGAAAGCCGAGGTGTTTCGCGAGGTCCTGCTCGCCGCTTTGGCGGACGACGCGACGTTGCGGACGGTGGAGCTGCTCCACCGGGCCCGCGGCGCGGGGTACACGGGCGGCAAGACCGCGCTGTATGCCTTGGCGCAGACGCTGCGCGGCCGGGCGGTGACGCCGCTGGTCCGGTTCGAGGGCTTGGCCGGGGAGTTTTCGCAGCATGACTTTGGCGAAGTGACCGTCCGGTATCAGGACGCCACCGAGGCGAAGGTCCATTTCTTTGCGTCGCGGCTGAAGTACTCGCGGTGGGCTGAAGTGACACTGGTGCCCGACCAGCGCGTGGAAACGCTGGTCCGCACGCTGGTCGCGCACTTGGCCGCCTTCGGCGGGATCCCCCTGGTGGCCGTCTTCGATCGCCCGAAGACGGTCGCCCTGCGGTGGGGACGCGACGGCGTGGTGACGGAGTGGAATCCCACCTTCGCCGGCGTCGCGCTCGACCTCGGGCTCGGCGTCGAGGTCTGCTGGCCGTATCGACCCCAAGAGAAGGGCGCCGTTGAGAATCTCGTGGGCTGGGTGAAGGGCTCGTTCTTCAAACAGCGCCGCTTCCTGGACCGCGAGGATCTCGAGCGGCAGCTGCGCGAGTGGCTGGGAGAGACCAACACGGTGCGCCCGTCGCGCGCCACAGGCGTCTCACCGGCGATGCGGATCGCTGAGGAGCGCGCGCGCCTGCGGCCACTCAAGGTCGCTCCCGCCGGCCTGGCGCTGCGCATCCCGGTCAGCGTCGGGCCGACGGGCGTCGTGATCCACGACACCCATCCCTACTCGATGCCGCCGGATGCGATTGGCCTGCCGGGGACGCTCTATCTGTATCGCGACCGCGTCCGCATCGTCGCCGGGCGCTTCAGCGCCGAGCACGTCCGCCAGTGGCAGCCGGGCGACGGATCGATTCTGCCCGAGCACCGTGCGCAACGCATTGCCGCCGTGTCCGGGAAACGCGCCCGCCGCTATCTGCAGCGGCAGCATCTGCTCGACCTCGGCCCGGCGGCGCTCGCCTATCTCACCGAGCTCACGTATCGCCGCGCCGGGCGGTGGATCGAGGACGTGGAGCGGTTGCACGATCTGCTGCAGACCTACGGCGACGCGGCGCTCCGGGCGGCGTTTGCCCGCGGGCTGGCGGAGCAGGCCATCGGCGCGGAATACATCGCGCACTTTCTCGACGCCACCCGGCCGGTGCTGCCGTTTGACCCGCCGGACCGGCCGCCGACGATCGCGGCGCTATCTCGGCCGCGCGCAGGGCGGGTCCAGGGCGACGCACCGCGGCGGCCCTGGACGCGGTCGAGCACGGCCGTATCGTCCCGCCGCGTCGGAGGCCGGTCATGATCCCGCCGGTCGACGATCTCGACGCCCTCTTCAAACGGCTCCATCTCGCCAATGCTCGTCGCGTCTGGCGCGACCTCGTGCAGCGGGCGGAGCGGGACACGTGGAGCTATCGGGACTTCCTCACACTGCTGGTGGCGGAAGAAATCGCGCATCGCCAGCAGACCCGGCTGGGCCGGCTGTCACGGCGGGCGCGCTTTCCGTTTCTCAAGACCATCGACGATTTCAACTTCACGTATCAAAGCACGCTCCGCCTACAGGTCTTGGGCTCCGCGCTGTCGCCGGACTTCGTGACCGAGGGGCGCTCGCTGATCTTCACGGGCAAGCCCGGACGCGGGAAAACGCACCTCGCCGTGGCGATCGCCTATCGCGCCATTCAGAACGGCTTCGATGCGTACTTCACCACCGCGGCGACCTTGATCGACGACCTGTCCGCCGCCTTTCGTGAGGGACAGCTGGCGCAGGCGCTGCCGGCCTACACGCACCCCGCCGTGCTGGTCGTCGACGAGGTCGGCTACCTCACCTACGGCACCGACGCGGCCAACATGCTCTTCCACGTCGTCAACGAGCGGCACCGGCGGCGGCGCGCGATGATCTTCACCACCAACAAATCGCTGAAGGCCTGGGGCCGCGTGCTCCACGACGACGACCTCTCGCAGGCGATTCTCGACCGGGTCTTGGACCGCGGACGCCTCATCCGGCTGGACGGACCGTCCGTGCGGACCCTGCACGTGGACCTTGACGAGGCGATGAAAGACGAGTCAGATTGCGGAGACAACGTGATCAGAATTTCCGGAATTCAGTGCGCAGAATTTCCGGAACCCACAGGGATCGTCCCGCCTACAGGAGACGGTGCGTCGCAGGCATGCCCAGAACTCGCGCCCGCGTTCATCGTCGTCCTAGGAGTCAACGACCACTGGTGCCAGCTCGCACAAGTCCGCCGGCGGCACCGGCCAGAGCTGTCGCATCGCCCCCAGGCAAGCCAGCCATACGGGACCGTGATTCTCCGCGAGCAGGTCGACGAGTCGATCGTCATCGAAGTCCCCAGGGGCGGGTTCGCATCCACCGAGGAGTGCGTCACGCAACAGAGACGCAGCGTCCGCCGGAAGTCGTTCGTCGGCGCCCCCAACCGCGCACAGTCGGTTTGTCAGCGGTGCCAGCATGGCAGGTGCCGCCTGGACAAGCTCCGCCGGAGCATGCCGTTCGAGCAGCCGAGACAGACCGCCATCGCAGATCAACCGCCGGAGGTACGGCACTGCGTCGAGGTTACGATGCAGCGTCAGCCACTGGTTCAGTACGACGGGCAGCGGGCGGTCCCAGAAGCCAGCCTCGCCGACGACATCGAGCGTGTCCAATTCGGGGGTTCTGGTCGACGGTCCTTCAAGCGCGACCAGTGCGTCACGAAGGCGGCGCGCGTCTTCAAACCGACCGCTCGCCAACGCCGCCTCGATCAGTCCGACTAACTCACGCTCGGCGGTGAATAGCCCGCGCTGGCCAGCAAGTACCTCCGGGACGGTCGCCTCGCTCTCGTCATCGGCGACGCCCGCGGTGTTCAGATCCGGCTGGGGTGCATCGACGTCTGGATAGTCAAATTCCGGCAACCACCGTTGCTTCATTGCTTCGTCATCTCACTCCCGCGTCGCCTGATGCCAGCCGCGGCCATCATCCGGCTCGGTCCACGGCGAGCATCGAGGACCGCTGTCCCCGAGTGTCTGGCCAACCGGTCGGCGGCCACGGACGCACCCGCGGACCGCTATCGCCGTTCAAGCGTAGACCAAGCGCGGGAAGCGCTCCAGTGGCTGTTAGCCTGACCGCCGGGAAGCCGACTTGAAACCGATCTGAAACCCCGTCAAGCGCGTTTTCCGCTGGGGGCAATTTGGGGGTTCACCGCGGCAAAGGACAGGAATCTGAGGATCGGCGGAATCGGAAAATGCCGTAAGTCCTTTAGAATCAGTGCACGCAGCGGGTTCGACTCCCAGGCGCTTCCGCCAGCCTTCGCTCACCTTCCGGCTTGCCGCCTTCCTCAGGCGAGCTACGGCTGGGCAAGCCATTCGCTTGTCACGCCTTCCCGCCGCGTGCTAGAAAGAACTCGGTTCCCACTCTCGTCCTAACGTCTGTCGCCAGGAGATCACCGCATGAAGAGAACACGTCTCGTGGCCGGCCTGCTGTGCGCTGTCACCGCAGCCGCCGTGATGACCGCGCCGGCGCTCAAGGCCGGCAGCGAGCCGGTCAACTACGTCGACATCAACAAGATCAAGGCCGAAGGCCTGCAGCGCTCGCAGGCGATGGACCTCGCGAGCTGGCTGACCGACGTGTACGCGCCCCGGCTCACCGGGTCGCCGATGTCGCAGAAAGCGGCCGAGTGGACCGTCGCCAAGCTCAAGGAGTACGGCCTGGTCAACGTGAAGATCGAGCCCTGGGTGAACCGGAACGGATTCGAGCGCGGCTGGACCAACGACAAGTTCTATCTCGCCGCCGCCGCGCCCGAGAAGTTCCCGATTCCGGGCACGCCGCTGGCGTGGACGCCCGGCACCGAGGGTCTGGTCAGCGGCGAGGTGGTGCTCGTGACGGCCGCCACCGAGGCCGATCTCGCCGCCTACAAAGGCAAGCTGCAGGGCAAGTGGGTGCTGACGCAGGCCGCGCCCGAGGTGGCGGCGTACTGGAAGGCGCCCGCGACGCGCTACACGAAGGAGGAGCTCGAGGAGCTCGAAGCGTGGCCGGCGCCCCAGCCCGAGTTCGGCGTGACGCCTCCGGGTGGCCGCGCCGGGGGGCCCGGCGCACCGCCGGCTCCCGGGCAGCCGCCGGCGGGGGGACGCGGCGGCATGGGCGCCATGGCCGCACGAAACGCCTTCTTCAAGGCCGAGGGCGTGCTCGGCACCTTCACCACGGCTCCCCGCGGCCATGGCATCTACACGATTTCCGGCAACCGCGCCGCCGACCCGGCGGCGTCGCTGCCGGCCATCGCCATCGGCGCCGAGCACTACGGGCGCATCGCCCGCATGCTCGCGAAGAACATCCCGGTGACGATCGAGGCCGACATCAGGAACACCTTCTACCCGGACCCGCCGGTCTTCAACATCGTCGGCGACCTGCCCGGCACCGACAAGGCCGACGAGATCGTCATGCTGGGCGGTCACTTCGACACCTGGCACGCGTCGACTGGCGCCACCGACGACGGCGTCGGCGTGGCGGCGATGATGGAAGCGATGCGCATCCTGAAGACGACCGGCGTCAAGCTGCGGCGAACGGTCAGCATCGGCCTCTGGGGCGGCGAGGAGCAGGGCCTGCTCGGTTCGCGCGAATACGTGGCGGCGCATTTCGCGAGCCGCCAGCCCCTTCCGGCGGCGCCCGGCCCACCGGCGCCGGGGCAGCGCTGGCAGGAGCGCCCGGAGCGCCGGCTGCCGCGGCTGGCCAGCCCGGGCCTCCGGGAGGCCGCGGCGGCTTCGGCCCCCAGGGCCCAATCGAACTGAAGCCCGACTGGGACAAGTTCTCGGTCTACTTCAACATCGACAACGGCACCGGCGCCCTGCGGGGCATCTACCTGCAGGGCAACGACGCGGTGGCGCCGATCTTCCGCGAGTGGATGGAGCCGTTCCGCAGCCTCGGCATGACGACGCTCACCATCCGGAACACGGGAGGGACGGATCATCAGTCGTTCGACGCCGTCGGCCTGCCGGGCTTCCAGTTCATCCAGGACGAGGTGGAGTACGACACGATGACCCACCACACGAACCTGGACGCCTACGAACGGCTCCAGCCGGGTGACGTCCGGAAGATGGCCACCATCGCCGCCGGCTTCGCGTACCTCGCGGCGAACCGTGACGAGAAACTGCCGCGCAAGCCGCTCACGGTGCCGGTGGTGGGCAGGACTACGAAGTAGGCGCTGGGCGCTAGTTCGTAACGCCTGTAAGGACAACGGGCCGGTTGGGGATGTCCCCCGACCGGCCCGTGCTGCTATCAGACCTTCTGGCTTCTGGCTTCTGGCTACTGGCTTCTGGCTTCTGGCTTCTGGCTTCTACTTCCCCGCGTGCTCTTTCTCCCGCGCCGCAGCTTCTCTTCTCGCGCCGTCTTCGCCACGCCCGCCAGGTCGAGGTCGTTCTGGCGTCCCGGCCGAGAGGGCGTCCTGAGCAACGACGAGCGAGTGCGTCGGTCGACGCCAGCGGCACGGCGTGCCCGCCGGTGTAGATCTGGTGGCGCCCTTCCTTGTCGTACCACTGCGCCAGCGTGGCCGTCTGGTGCTTCTTCTCGACGATCTGCCGCCAGCCGACGCCGGTGTTGTAGGCGCAGAACGAGATCTCGCCCTCCTGCGTGCCGTACGGGAATGCTGCACTGGTGCGTGCGGCGTGAAGTCGTACGTCCACAGGTCCTGGAACCACATGCCGGCGACGAAGAGGAACATCCAGCTGTCGCCGCGCCGCTTCTGCACGTCTCGACATCGTGCGGCCCTTGCCCACGTGCCCGTAGTTGCGTCCGGTGGCCCCGAACGCCTTGTCGAACTTCTTCAACAGGTCGGTCAGCCGGAAGCGCGACGGCGTGTTGAACGAGTTGAAGTTGCGCAGAAGCGCCACGGCCATGCCGAACCTGCGACAGCCGCTTGCCGCGCGCGGCGTCGTTGACGACGGCCAGGTCCTTGACGAGCTGCCAGCCGTCGAGGAACGACGACACCGCCGCCCGTTCCTTGGTTTCCTTGTCGATCATGACGGCCATGCCCACGCCGCAGTCGGGGTGGCATCCGCAATTGAGCTGGCCCCACTCGTAGGTCGGCCCGTGCAGCAGATCAGCCGAGTCGGCGAACGTGGTCATCATCGAGATCGGGAACCAGTCGCGCAGCGGCTCGCCGATGCCGGTCTGCCGCTTGATGTCGTGGGCGAGGTCGGCCAGCGTGTAGCGCTGCGCGGCCCGCCGCTCGTCCGAGATCTCCTCGTCGCGGCCCGTGAACGACACGGGCTGGAACGACAGGAACGAGATCTTCTTCGGATTGTCGAGGGCGAACTCGACGATGCGCCCGACCTGTTCGTTGTTGATGCCGTTGATGATCGTCGTCACCGGGACGATGTCGACGCCGGCGGCGTGCAGGTTCTCGATGGCCCGCAGCTTCACGTCGAACAGATTCGGCACGTGCCGATGCTGGTTGGCCGCGTTGCCGATGCCGTCGAACTGGAGGTACACGAAGCGCAGCCCGGCCTCGCGGGCCTTGCGGCAGAACTCGGGGTCCTTGGCGAACTCGATGCCGTTGGTCGCCGCCTGCACGCTGCTGGAAGCCGAGCTCCATGCAGTAGGACACGGCCTTCAGGAAGTGCTTGGAGATGCGTCGGCTCGCCGCCCGAGAACTGCACCGACATCTGCCGGTGCGGCTTCTTCGCCGCCGCGCGGTCCAGGATGGCCTTGATCTCGTCCCACTCGAGTTCGTGGACGAAGCCGACCTGGTTGGCGTCCGTGAAGCACGGGTCGCACATCATGTTGCAGCGGTTGGTCAGATCGACCGTCAGCACGGCGCCGCGGCCGTACTGGAGCGCGCTCAGACCGTGGTTGTGGAGGCCGTCGGCGGCGTGGACGGGGATGTCCGCCCCCATGAACAGCTCCTCCATCCGCCTGAAGAACGCCGGATCGGTCGACAGCACGTCCTCGTAATGGCCGTGCTTCGGGCAGTCCTTCACCATCCAGATCTTCCCGTCGCGCTCGATGATCTGCGCGGGAATCTCGCCCGCGTGGTGCTTGGATGAACAGGTCCGGCGTGGCCTTGCTGTCGACGATCGCCTGCCGCGCCTCGCGCGTGCACGCCGGGACACAGCGACGTCGTCTCGCGCGGCACGCCGAGGGGCGGCCGGAACTTCTCGTGCGACTTCAGCAGCGGCTTGTCCGACCACGCCGGCGTGAACGACGGGTTCGGCGAGATGCGATAGAGGGGCTGAATGGCGTACCAGACGACCATTCGCGACCCAGGATAGCGCCTTCTCGACATACTTGGCCGGTGCGTGCATGAAATCCTCCTGCCCGATTCGGCCGGCGGGACACAGCCGTCCCGCCCGCCGGATCGGCGGGCATGTGGGGGCGGCCGACATTGTCGCGGAAGCGAGACGCGCCGGCCAACGAGGATCCGGCGGACGGGCAATCCGGCCCCCGAGCGGGCGTATGTGCCCCGCCAACGGCCAGGCGGTCTGGCCGCCGGACCGGCCCGATCAGGCCCTCAGGAGATTGGCGCCCCAGCTCATCCCGGCGCCGAAGGCCACGGTCAGCACGAGGTCGCCGGGCGCGATGCGGCCCGTGCGCGACGGCTTCGTCCCACAGCAGCGGGATGGTGGCCGCCGTCGTGTTGCCGTACTTCTGGATGTTGTGGATGACCTTGCTGTCGGGCAGGCCGAGCAGCTTCTGGACGTACTCGTTGATGCGGCGGTTGGCCTGGTGCATGAGCACGAGCGACAGGTCGCTCGGGGCGCACGCCGTTGCGCGCGAGGATCTGCTGCGTCGACCTCGGCCATCTTCGTCGTGGCCATCTTGAAGACGTAGCGCCCGTCCATCTGCGGCCACTGCTCGTTGCGCTCGAGCAGCGCCGCGTCGACATACGGGCGGTTGCGCGTGCCGGCGCCCGGGATGTAGAGCCGGTTGAAGTCGGTGCCGTCGGCCCCGATGAGGTGATCGATCGATCGCCGCGGCCCTCGCCGTCGAAGGCCTGCACGACCACCGCCGCGGCGCCGTCGCCGAAGAGCACCGCCAGGTGGCGGTTCTGCGTGTTGAAGTCCCACTCGTCCTGCGGCATCGGCGTCGTCGATGGCGCCGGCCAGCCGCGCCCAGCTGGCCTCGCGGAAGGGCATGAAGGCCGAGTGCACTTCGGCGCCGACCAGCAGGACGTTTCGCGCCAGCCCCGCGCGCACGTGCGCGTCGGCCAGCTGCAGCCCGTACACGAAGCCGCTGCACTGCTGGCGGATGTCGAAGCACGGCACGCTCGGCAGCCCGAGCGCGGCCTGCAGCAGGCACCCGTTGCCCGGCATGTAGTAGTCGGGCGTCATCGTCGCGTAGACGACCATGTCGATGTCGGCCGGCGCCAGGCCGGCCGATTCGATCGCCTGGCGCGCCGCCGGCACCGAGAGGGCGAGCGTGGACGTGCCGCGGCTCGACCCACTGGCGGACCTCCACCCCGCTGCGCTCGCGGATCCACTCGTCGCTCGTCTCCATGATGGTGGCGAGCATGTCGTTGGTGATCCGGACGGGCGGGATGCTCGAGCCGCTGCCGGCGATGACGGCACGTGTCACGCGGTGTCCTCCACGCCCGATTGTATGCCATGGCGCGGGGTTCGGCCTGCGTGTCAGCGGCGCGGCTCCACGCGCGCGCCGTCGGCAATCTGGTCAGATGGATACGCGATGACGCGCGCGCCGGCCTCGAGGCCCGCCGTGACCTCGGCCTCGACGTCGTTGCGCTGGCCGATCGTGACGGTTCGCAGCTTCGCCGCGCCGCCGTCGATCGTGAACACCGCCCAATCGCCGCCGTGCCGGAACAGGCTGCCCGTGGCGACCTTCAGAACCTCGGGCTGCTGCCAGACCACCACGCGCGCCTCCACACGGTAGCCGTCGCCGAGCGCGGACCAGGCCCCGCGCGGGTCGGCGAAGGACAGCACCACCCAGACGCGCTGCTCCTCGACGCCGAGCGCGGAGATCTTCATGAACCCCGATGGCTCCACTCGCGCGACGCGGGCGTTGAGCGGAGACGCCCCGCCCCAGCGATCGATCAACGCGGGCATGCCTGGCCGGATCCGCACCGCGTCGGTCGAGAGGAAATCGGCGACGACCTCCAGGTCGGCGAGGTCGGCCACTTCGACGAGCGGCTCCCCTTGCGGGACGACCGCCTCGCTCTCGTGGAGGCGCTTGAGGAGCACGCCGCTCACTGGCGCGCGGACCTCGACGATGCGCGCCGCAGCCTGCGCGCCTCCCTGGTAGAGCACCGCCCGCGCCACGTCGAGGTCGCGCGCCGCCGCCTCGACGGCGGCATCGGCGGCGTCGAGCGCCCGCGCTTTCACGCGGGCGTCGGCCTCGGCGGTGTCGAGCTGCTGGCTGGTGGCGAGGCCCTGCGCGTTGAGGTTCCGCGTGCGGTCGGCTTCCGCACGGGCGAACCGGCTCGCTTCCCGCGCCTCGTCGCGCTGGGCCCTGGCGCGCGCGAGGTTCGCCGCCGCCACCTGCACCTGCGCCTCGGCGCCCGTCCGCGCCCGCGCGTCCAGCAGCGCGGGCGCGCCGGGCAGGATGCGCGCCAGCACGGTCCGGCCCGCGGTGACCGGGTCTCCGGGCTCCATCTCGATCCGGAGCACGCGGCCGGCGACGGGGGCCGCCACGACGTAGCGCTCGCGCACGCGCGTGCGGCCCTCGTGGTCCAGCGTGACGCGAAGCGGGCCGCGCACGGCGGTGGTCACGTCCACCGGCAGCGGCGGCGTCCGCAGCGACAGCGCGAGTCCCGTGGCGCCGACCGCGATCACGACGCCCCAGAACAGGAGCCGCTTCCTGGCCGCTCGGTTCATGGCTCACTCCCGCATCTTCAGCACGGCCACCAGGTCGAGGCGGTCGAGCCGTTGCCGCACGATGAGCGCCGACACGATGGTCGCGCCCACGCTGGTGATCATCGCGAACGCGTACGTTCGCGGCAGGATGACAAACGGCAGCCGCCACAGCTCCGTCTCGAGTATGGACATCATCGCCGCCGCCATGCCGTACCCCATCAGGCACCCGACGGGCAGCGCCGCGAGGGTGAGGACGGCGATTTCGCCCAGCAGGATGTAGCTCACCTCGCCGCGGCTGAAGCCGATGACGCGCAGCGTCGCGAGCTCGCGGCTGCGTTCGGCCAGCGAGACGCGCGCATTGTTGTAGACGACGCCGAAGGCGACGATCCCCGCGAACAGGACGTAGACGGCCAGCATCTGCCGCATCATCGAGGCCATCGTGTCGTTGAAGCTCGCGAGCGCCGCGTCCTTCAGCAGGACGCCCGCCACGCGCGGCGTGGCCTTGAGCGCCGCGTACAGCTCCCGCGCGCGGGCCTGGTCGACCTGCAGGAACGCGCCCGACACCGTCCCGCCCTCCTGCATCAAGGCATGCAACGCGTCGAGCTCCAGGTAGGCGTTCATCCCCATGTACTCGTCGACGACGCGCGCCAGCCGCAGGCGCACGTCCCGGCGGGGTCCCTCGAGCAGCTCCACCGTCACGTCATCGCCCGGGCGGGCGCCGAGCACGCGTGCCAGCATCCCGGACAGCACGAGTCCGCCGGCCGGCAGATCGACGACTCGGGAAGGGCTGTCGATGATGCGGCTGAGCCGCGCCCCGCGCTGGGCGCCGATGAGGACGGTGTGGCGCGACCGTTGCGCGACACGCAGGCGCACGGGCACCGCGCGGAACGGTTCGGCGGCCATGACGCCCGGCAGTCTGCGGGTGTCCTCGAGCGCGCCCTCCGAGGCCGGCAGCGCGAACGTCGTCATCACGTCGAAGCGCTGGGCGACGTTGAACTGCACGTCCATCATGAGGTCAATCGAGTCGAGCGAGAACGTGCCCACCACCATGAGCGCCGTGGCGAGGCCGATGCCCATCACCGACAGCGCGGCGCGGCCGGGATGCCGCTGGAGCGCGCGGGAGATCATCCGGGCAGGCTGCGTGAGGACGCGGCCGAGTCCCGTGCGTTCGGCCAGGCTGACACGGTAGCGGGCGGGCACCTCCGGGCGCAGCGCCTCCGCCGGGGCCATCCTGGCCGCCCGCCAGACGGCGCCGAGCGCGCCGAGGGTCGCGGCCAGCAGGGCGAGCGCGACCGACGCGACCACGATCGCCCCCTGCAGCCGGTACAGCAGGATCGGGAAATGGAAGAACTGCGTGTACAGGCGCGTCATCCCCCAGCCGAACCACGCGCCGGCCGCGATGCCCATCGCGGCGCCGAGCGCTGCGATGACGAGGCTGCTCTTCACGTAGTGCCACGCCACCTCGCCGTTGCCGTAGCCGAGCGCCTTCAGGGCCGCCACCTGCGGGCGCTGCACCAGGACGAGGCGCGAGAGCACCACGTTCAGCAGGAAGGCGGCGACCCCGAGGAAGATCACGGGGACGTACACCCCGGAATTCTTCAACTGCGTCAACTCGTTGGCCAGGTACCAGTGCGAGGCCTGCAATGCGCGAGGGACCGCGCCGAGCCCGCCGTAGCCGCGCTCGAGCAGGCGGTCGACGCGCGCCAGCACGTCCGGCTCCGAGGCGCCGCGCATCAGCGCCAGCACGGCGTCGTTGAAGGCGCCGTCGAGGTTGAACGCGGTGGCCAGCGCCCGGCGGTCCATCCAGAGCACGCCGAACCGTTTCTCGTCGGGCAGGATCTCGCCCGGCCGGATGGGGTAGATGAACTCGGGTGAGAGCACGAGCCCCACGATCGACAGGGCGCGGAGTCGGCCGTTGATCACCGCCCGGACACTGGCGCCGGGGTGCAGGTTGTGCGCACGCGCGAAGCCCTCGCTCGCCACCACTTCGTCGGGACTCCCCGGCTCCGGGAGCCGTCCTTCTCTCAGGTACAGGTCGCACAGCGCCGGCCGGCCCCCGGCCGGGAACGAGATGAGCCGCCCGGTGGCCGGTTCGTCGAGGCCGGCGACGTCCAGGATCACGTCCGCGACGACCCGCGTGTCGACGCGCGCCACGCCCGGGATGGCCGCCAGGTCGTCCGCGACGGACAAGGGCGCCCGATCGAGCGACACGAAGACGTCCCCGAAACGGTAGCGGTCGTAGTAGGTGCGCAGGGTAAGGTCGAGCGAGTCGAACGTGGAGAGTATCGACACGTAGAGCGCGATGCCGGCTCCGACGACCGCCGCAATCGCCGCCACCTGCCCGCGGATCAGCCAGAGGTCCCGCACGAGCTTGCGGTTCAGCGGCGAGATCCGCCGGCGCGCGGCGCGGGCTACCATCGAATCTCCCGTGGCGGGACGTGCACGGCGTTGCGCCGGTCGTCGCTGATGCGCCCGTCGGCCAGCGTGACCACGCGGTCCGCCATGGTCGCGATCGAGGCGTTGTGCGTGATGACCACGACGGTGGTGCCCAGTTCGTGGTGCACCGCATCCAGGGCCTCGAGCACCACGATGCCCGTGCTGATGTCGAGGGCGCCCGTCGGCTCGTCGCACAGCAGGACGTCGGGCCGTTTGGCGACCGCGCGCGCGATGGCGATGCGCTGCTGCTCACCGCCCGACATCTGCGCCGGAAAGTGATCCATGCGGTCGGCCAGCCCCATCATCGCCAGGACGTCGGCCGCCGCCATGGGCGCGTCGGCGATCTCGGTCACGAGCTCGACGTTCTCGCGCGCCGTCAGGCTGGGAATCAGGTTGTAGAACTGGAACACGAAACCGACGCGCCGCCGCCGGAACGCCGTGAGCGCGGCCTCGTCGGCCGCCGTCATCTCGACTCCGCGGAAGAAGACCTGGCCCGAGGTGGGGCTGTCGAGGCCGCCCAGGATGTTGACGAGCGTCGATTTGCCGCTGCCGGAGTGGCCGAGCAGGACGAGGAACTCCCCCTCGGCGATGTCGAGATCGACGCCGCGCAGCGCGTGCACCTGCACGGCGCCCATGTCGTAGCGCTTCGTGAGCCCGCGGACGGAGAAGATTGGCGTGGATCCACTCATCCCGTCACCGCCCGGGCCGGGAGGTCCCGGGGCCGGCGCGACGGGCGCCCCGGGTCGTTCACCGTCGCCGGACAAGGCCAGTATACGTAATCGGGCGGGACCGGGCGAATGGAAGCCCGGGAGTCAGAAGGCCGGCGCGGAGCGCAGCCTGCCGATGCGTTCGAGAATGGCGTTCGCCTGCGCGACAAGGTCGGGGTGGGTAGCGGCCCGCTCGGCGAACGGCCGCGCTCGCTGGAGCTCGCCGAGATTCGCGAGGGCGACGCCGGCGTTGTAGGCTGATCGTGCCTCCTGCAGGCGCGCCGCCGCGATGTCTCTCTCCTTGGCCGCCACGAGACACGTCCTGCCGGTCGTCGGGCAGATCGGAGCCCCGGATCGTCCTTGATGCGCGCCCGGAGCCCGTCGCTGGGCGCTCGCGTAGCACGGCTCGGCCGTCTCGAAGTTCGGCGCGGCCTCGGCCCACTTGCGCTGCATGACAAGGGCGCTGCCGAGGTAGTAACGCGCCTCGCAGTCGGTGCCGCCCCGGCCTTCGATGTGCGTCACCGCGGCCCGGAACTCGCCCTCAGCGCGCGGGACGTCATTGCGCGCGAGGGCGATGAACCCCGCCAGCTTGTCCACCTGCCCGTCCATCGGCAGCCGGCTGCGGGACGCCAGCACGTCGTCGTTCGCGGCGTCGTAGCTGCCTGAGGCGATACCGGTTCCAGGCTCGCCAGTAGTAGGTCTCGCCCATGTACCAGGTGCCGAGCCGCTCCATCTCGTCGAGGATCGCGATGGCGTCCGTCGTGGCGGCCGAGATAGCTGAGGCTCTTGGCCTCGCCGAGCATCGCCTCGCGCTGGCCCGGCACCGCGGCGTTGACCCGGTGGTACGCGTCGCGGGCCAGCTGGAACTCCTCGATCGCCAGATGGACGTGCCCGAGCGTCAGCTTCCGCGGCGGCGAGGTCGGGGATCGCCTTGAGCGCCCTGACGAAGTGCTTCTCGGCCGTCCGCAGGTGAGCCTGCCGAGCGCCGGCCTCGCCGAGGAAGAAATCCGCCTCGGCCCAGCGCGGGTCGGCGAGCGACACGGCGTCCAGCGCGGGCTTCGTCGCGGGCGCCCGGGCAGATCGGCCGCGCGGTAGCGCAGAAGTGGCGGCGCGCCGGCCGGCAGTCGCCACGGCTCGACGTTCGCGTCCCGCATCAGCGGCCCGGCGGTGCAGTCGAGCGACAGCAGGTAGTAGGCGCGCAACAGGTCGGCGGGTGCGCCGCGCAGGAGTTCCGCGCGCCAGTCCTGCCACGCCTTGAACATCCTCTCGGAGCGGCTTCATCGCCTCGTCGGCCCGTTCCTTCGACACGCCGTACGGCGTGCCAGGCCTGGACCTCGGCCACCGATTGGAACACGCCGATGTCGTACGGCGCAGGGTGCGCGGCTGGCCAGCTCGACCGCGTGCTCGAGGGAGCGGGCGCTGCCCAGGCCGAGTTCGCGCTCCCGCAGGGCGAGCAGCAGCGAGGTGTCAATCGCCCGCAGGCCGCGACCGGCGCGTCGCCTGTTGCCGCCAGGCGCTCGTAGATCGCGAGCGCGTCTTTCAGGCAGGCATAGCAGCCCTCGGCGACCAGGCCGTCCGCCCTGACCAGGTCGGCGGTGATCAGCGCGCCCGGCCGCGGATCGAGCCTGGGGCGCGGTGCGCAGGCGCCGATGCCGAGGAGCATGAGGGAGGCGAGGCAGATCCGGATCACCGCGCGCATGCCGTTTCGCCAAGGTTAGACACCGGCCGGCGCAACCCGGCGCCCTCGGATTCCGTATTCCAGACAGGTCCATGCTGGCTGCTATCTGCGGTGGTGCCTCTGGCGTCGCTCGCCTTCCGTTTCCCGTTTGCACTCGCGCGGCGGAGCGGCGATAATACAGCCGCCACGCACCGCGTGGTCCACTCGTAACCCTCGAGGGCATTTCCAATGGAATGGTGGCTGTGGGCGGCGCTGGGACTCCTGCTGGCGGCCGTGGAGATCGCCACGCCCGGCGGGTTCTTCTTCATCTTCTTCGGCCTCGCGGGTCTGGTGGTGGCCCTGGTGGCGTTCGCGGGGCTGGCCGACGCGCTGTCGTTCCAGATTCTCCTCTTCTCGATCTTCTCCGTCGTGTCGCTGCTGCTGTTCCGCAACCCGCTGTTGCGCTGGATGGCCCGCCACACGCCGAAGACGGTCGACGTGGACAGTTTCGTCGGCGATCTCGCCGTGGCGTCGTCGGCGATCCCGCCGGGCGGCGCCGGGCAGGCGCAGCTTCGCGGAAGCGCGTGGAACGCGCGCAACGGTTCGCAGGCGCCCATCGCGGCCGGTGGCCGCTGCCGGGTGACGCGCGTGGAAGGCCTCGTGATCTGGATTGAACCCGAGTGAGGTAACCCTATGACCGGTGCCGTCATCGTCTTCGGGATCCTCGCGATCCTCGTCCTCATCATCATCGCGAAGACCGCGGTCGTCGTGCCGCAGCAGAGCGCGTTCGTCATCGAGCGCCTCGGCAAGTACTCGGGCACGCTCTACGCAGGGTTCCACGTGCTGGTGCCGTTCATCGACGTGATCCGGTACCGCCACACGTTGAAGGAGCAGTCGAGCGACATCCCGGCGCAGGTCTGCATCACCCGGGACAACGTGCAGGTTGGCGTGGACGGCATCCTGTACCTGAAGGTGCTGAACCCCGAGCGCGCGTCCTACGGCATCGGGGACTACCACTTCGCCATCTCCCAGCTCGCGCAGACCACGCTCCGCAGCGAGATCGGCAAGATCGACCTGGACCGCACCTTCGAGGAGCGGACCAACATCAATACCGCCGTGGTCACCGAGCTCGACAAAGCGTCCGAGTCGTGGGGCGTGAAGGTGCTGCGCTACGAGATCCGGAACATCACGCCGCCCGGCGACATCCTGGCCGCGATGGAGAAGCAGATGCGCGCGGAGCGGGAGAAGCGCGCGGTGATTCTCCAGTCGGAAGGCACGCGCGACGCGGCCATCAACACGGCCGAAGGCGAGAAGCAGCAGGTGATCAAGGCGTCGGAGGCGCGGCGCCAGCAGCAGATCAACGAGGCGCAGGGCCAGGCCGAGGCGATTCTGACCGTCGCGAACGCCACCGCCGAGGGGCTCAAGAAGGTCGGCGCGGCCATCATGCAGGAGGGCGGGTACGACGCCGTGCGGCTCCGTGTGGCCGAGCAGTACGTCGCCCAGTTCGGTCAACTAGTGCAGGGCACCACGAACCTCGTGCTGCCGGCGAACGTCGGCGACATCGGCGCGATGATCGCCCTGGCGATGAACGTGTTCAACCAGCAGTCCGTCAAGGGCACCCCGAAGCCCTAGCCCACGAGGGTCAGACCCGGGTCTGACCCTCGGCCTACCTGCCGGCGAGGCGGGTGCGGAGCCACGCGAGGCGGTCGCGGGTCGCGTCCGCGTTGAGGGCGTGTTCCGCGTCGTACCAGCGCACCTCCTTCGGGCCGGCTGCGGCCGCCACGAGGGCGTCGGCCGCGCCTTTCGTCACGAACCTGTCGCGCGTCGCGAACTGGAACAGGATCGGCAGCGCGCCCGCCTTCGGCAGATGACGGATCGGGTCGAGCGGCGCGAGCCTTCGCATGATCTCCGCCTTGACGGCATCGTCACGCTTCGGCCAGAGCAGGAACCAGTCGCTGAACGACCGCGTGCCAGCCATGAAGACGAATCCCTTCAGCCGTGACGCGTCCACACCCGCGACCAGCGCCCCGTACATGGCGCCGAAGTCGTGGCCGACGTAGAACACCCGTGAGGGGTCGACTCCCGGGCGAGACACCAGGATGTCGAGCGCGCGGCGCAGTTCCTTCACCTGCTCGATGGAGTGCCCGAGGTCGTTCTCGGGATCGCGGTTCCGGAACCAGTCCGGGTCGGACCACATCGTGTCGACAAGCAGCGAGGTCACGCCGTCCCCCGCCAGTTCGATCGCGTCGGGCAGGAACTCCTTGCGGCTCGAGGTGGGATTGGGCGGCTCGTACCAGTGGACGAACAGGATCGCCGGATGCCGCCCGGCCGCGGCTCTCGACGGCGTCACCAGGTACGCAGCCCGCCTGGTTCCCGTCAGGGTCTGATAGGTAACGTCGTTTACAGCGGCCCCGCCGCGCACCTCAGTTCCAATGACCGTGAGCTCGACCGGCTTACGCCGGTCGTACGCGAACATCGAAACCGGGTCCTGAGCCAGCACTGCCGCCCCGCCCGTCACGGCCGCGAGTGCGCATACGGTGGCAATCGCCTTCATCGCTGGTCTCCTGCTTGCAGCCTCTGTCCCCGATCGCCGACAATGGCGGCCGTCATGGCGCACGTCACCGCCAGGTCCGCGTACTCCCACCTCATCGACCGGCTGAATCAGTTCCCCCAGGGCGCGCCTCCGTCAGACCTGCTCTACCGCATTCTCGGGCTGCTCTTCACCGAACGCGAAGCCGAGCTGGTGGCGCAGCTGCCCATCCGCCCGATCACCGCGGCACACGCGGCGTCTGCCTGGAAGCTGCCCCTGGCCGAGGCGCAGGGCATCCTCGACGTCCTGGCCTCGAGGGCCATTCTCCTCGATCTGCGCCAGGGCGACGAGCAGCTCTACGTGCTTCCGCCGCCGATGGCGGGGTTCTTCGAGTTCTCGATGATGCGAGTGCGGGATGATGTCGACCAGCGGCTGCTGGCCGAGCTCTTCTACCAATACCTGACGGTCGAGGAGGACTTCGTCAAGCAGCTCTTCACGACGGGGACGACACAGCTTGGCCGGGCGTTCGTCCACGAACCCGTGCTCACGAGCGACCAGGCCCTGCACGTGCTCGACTACGAGCGGGCCAGCGCGGTCATCGCGTCATCGAAGGACATCGGGATCGGGCTCTGCTACTGCCGCCACAAGAAGCAGCACCTCGGCACGGCCTGCGACGCGCCGCTCGGCATCTGCATGACGTTCGGCGGCACAGCGCGCTCGCTCATCACGCACGGCTTCGCGCGGCGCGCGGACGGGCCCGAAGCGCTCGACCTGCTTCAGGAAGCGCGCGGCCGGCGGCTGGTGCAGTTCGGCGAGAACGTCCGCCGGAACGTCGCGTTCATCTGCAACTGCTGCGGGTGCTGTTGCGAGGCCATGGTCGCGGCCCAGCGCTTCGGGAGCCTCCGGCCGATCCACACGACGAACTTCCTGCCCGTGGTCGATCACGCCACCTGCAACGGCTGCGGACGGTGCGTCAACGCGTGCCCGGTCGGCGCGATGGCGCTCGCGTCGGCCCAGGATCCGAAGCACCAGAAGAAGAAGCGCGCGCGCCTGGATGAGACGACGTGCCTCGGCTGCGGCGTCTGCGTGGCCGCGTGCGAGAAGCACTCGCTGCGGCTCGCCCGTCGGCCCGAGCGCGTCATCACACCGCTCGATTCGACCCATCGCATCGTGCTCATGGCCATCGAGCGCGGAAAGCTCCAGAACCTGATCGCCGATCACCAGGCCCTCGCCAGCCACCGGGCCATGGCGGCCATTCTCGGCGTCATCCTGAAGCTGCCGCCGATCAAGCGGGCGCTGGCCAGCCGGCAACTTCAGTCGCGCTACCTGGAGCGGATGCTCGCGTCAGCGCACTGAATTCCGGAAGCGGCTTCGTCACCCGTTCTCGCGGCGCGAACGCGCCGCCTCACGCAGGTGATGAAGCCGGTCCTATTCGTGAATCTCGACGATGTCGCCCTCGGCGAGGACGTGTTCCTTCTGGACGGCCTGGCCGTCGAAGGCGCTCGCGCCCCAGACACGCGCGAACGTCATGGTGCCGAGCAGGTCCTTGTGGATCCGCTCCGCGAGATCGCCGACCGTGGACCCGAGCGGCAGCGCGAAGGGCGCCGTGTCGTCGCGCGGCTTGCCCGGCTGCTTCGTGTAGACGCGCATGATCCCGAACGCCTCGAACGTCCGCCTGGCCAGGCTCGTCGAGGCCCGCTCGCGAACTGGCCGACACGCCAACCACGCGCCAGCGGCCCTCGAGCAGTTCCTCCACCACCGGCAGCGCGTCGGCGACGCCGGGCTTGTCGAGGCCGGTCACGACGACCAGCGCCTTCTTCTGGACGGCGGCCGTGAGGTAGCGCGGCTCCGTGCCGGCCGGATACAAACCGACGTTCCGCGCTTCGAGCACCCGCCTCGTCTCGTCGAATCCCTCGAGGGCGCGCTCGCCGTCGAGCACCAGCCACACGAGATCGGCGTGGCGGATGAGATCGAAGACCCACGGCTCGACGTGCTGCTCGGAGAGCGGCGGCAGGTCGACGAGCTGGAAGGCGATGTCCTCGAACGGCATCATCCCCGGGACGCGGTTCGCGTGTCGTGAACGGGTAGTCGCCGACGGCGGGCGTGGCGTGCGTGAGCGCGCGGACGAGCGAGGACTTGCCGCTGTTCGGCGGGCCGGCCAGCGCCACCTGGCCCGCGCCCTCGCGCGGGATGATGTAGCTGAACCCGCCCTTCGCCGCCCTTCTTGCCGCCTTCCTTTCGCAGTTTCGCGATGCGCGACTTGAGGTCGGCCTGCATGTGGTCGGTCCCCTTGTGCTTGGGGATGACTCGCAGCATGTCCTCGAGCGCGTCGATCTTCTCGCTGAGCGACTTCGCCGTCCGCAGCCGCTCCTCGGCGCGGTGATACTCGGGACTCAGGTTCGCTGGCATGGCGCGTTCAGGGCTCCGGCGGCTTGATCATGCGAAAACGCACGGTTCAACGCAAGGCACTTTCCATCCGCACGAGCACTGGAGCAGAATACGCCTGCTCCTCCGAGGAGGCTCTTGATGACGCCAGGCACGAGACGACCCGGAAAGCCCCGCGCGATTGCCGTATCCGTGCTCGCGTTGACGGCCATCGCCCTCACGATGGTGACGACGCAGGGCCGTCAGGCCGGCGGCTGGAAACCCGTTGAAGGGAAGCTGCTGTCCCGTTTCGCGCGCGACGTCTCTCCGGCGAACCCTCTGCCGGACTACCCGCGGCCGCAGCTGGTCCGCGCGGACTGGATCAGCCTGAACGGGCTGTGGCAGTACGCCATCCGCCCGAAAGGCGCCGAAGGCCCGGGCGCGGCCTATGACGGATCCATCCTCGTGCCGTTCGCGCCCGAGTCGTCGCTCTCCGGTGTCGGCAAGCCGGTCGGCCCAGACAACCGACTCTGGTACCGCCGCGCGTTTCGCGTGCCGCCCGCCTGGGCCGGCAAGCGCGTCTGGCTCCGCTTCGACGCCGTCGACTGGGACGCCACGGTCATCGTCAACGGGAAGAAGGTCGGGTCGCACACGGGCGGCTACGATCCGTTCGCGTTCGACATCACCGACGCGCTCACGCGCGGAGGCGACCAGGAGTTGGCGGTCTCGGTCTGGGATCCCTCGGATGCCGGCCCCCAGCCGCGCGGCAAACAGGTGCTCAATCCGCGCGGCATCTGGTACACGCCGACGACGGGCATCTGGCAAACCGTCTGGCTCGAGCCGCTTCCCGCCCAGGCCATCGAGCGGCTGAAGCTGACGCCCGACGCGGACGCTGGGACGATCACGGTCGACGCGCGCCTCACCGCACCCGGTGAAGGGTACACGGTGCGCGCATCGGCGATCGCGGCCGGCCAGGCGGTGGCGTCCGCTGACGGACCGGCAACGTCACCGCTTCGCCTGACGATTCCCAAGCCCCACCTCTGGGCACCCGGCGATCCGTTTCTCTACGACCTGAAGGTCACGCTCGTGCGCGACGGCGCGGCCGTCGATGAGGCCGCCAGCTATTTCGGCCTCCGCAAGATCTCGATCGGCCCCGGCCCAGACGGCGCCGCCCGCCTGCTGCTGAACGGGAAGCCGCTCTTCCAGTTCGGCTTCCTCGACCAGGGATTCTGGCCGGACGGCCTGCACACGCCGCCCACCGACGAGGCGATGCGGTTCGACATCGCCTCGACGCTGGGCTTCGGCATGAACCTCGCGCGCAAACACATCAAGATCGAACCGGACCGGTGGTACTACTGGGCCGACAAGCTCGGCCTGCTCGTCTGGCAGGACATGCCGAGCGGCGGGAATGACACCCCCGAGGCGCGGAAGAACTTCGCCAGCGAATGGCAGCGCCTCATCGACGCCCGCTACAACCACCCGTCCATCATCATGTGGGTGCCGTTCAACGAGGGGTGGGGACAGCCCGACGCGGCCGGCACGCGCGAGGTGGCCGAGTGGACCGCGAAGTACGACCCGACGCGCCTCGTCAACAACACGTCCGGATGGGCCGACGCCGGCGCGGGCCACACCACCGACGTGCACATGTATCCGGGGCCTTCGATGCCCGCCCTCGAGCGCACCCGCGCCGCGGTGCTCGGCGAGTTCGGCGGCCTCGGCCTGCCGACGCGCGGTCACACGTGGCAGGACGAGAAGAACTGGGGCTACGTGAGCTTCAAGAGCCCCGACGAGCTGCAGGCGGCCTATCAGGATCGCCTCGCCCAGTTGCGGCTGCTCGTCGCCAGGGGCCTGAGCGCGGCCATCTACACGCAGACGACCGACGTCGAGATCGAGACAAACGGCCTGATGACGTACGACCGGGAGGTCGTGAAGATTCCGCAGGCCACGCTTGCGAACATCCACCGCACGCTCTACAAGGACCTGCCGATTGTGCGGACGCTGCTGCCGACATCCGAGCTGGACGGCCGCGCGTGGCGCTACACCACGGCAGACCCCGGCGCCTCGTGGGCATCGCCGGACTTCGACGACGCCTCCTGGCAGACCGGCACGGCCCCGTTCGGCGGGGGAAAGCCTGAGGGCGTGCCGCTGCGCACGCCATGGACGTCGCCGCAGATCTGGCTGCGCCAGGCGTTCGACTGGCCCGGAGGGGCCGCCGACGGGCTCTACCTCGTGCTCAGTCACGACGAGGACGCCAGGATCCTCATCAACGGCGTCGAGGCGGCCGGCGTGCCGAAATCCTCCACCGGCTACGTCATGGTGCCGGTTTCGGCTGAAGCCGCGAAGGCGCTGAAGATTGGCCGCAACGTCATCGCCGTGCACTGCCGGCAGACAAAGGGCGCGCAGGCGATCGACGCAGGGATGGTGCTGGTGAAATAGGATCTCGGGATTCGGGGTTCGGGGTTCGGGATTCGGGATTCGCGAAGAGGAGGCCCCCTGTCCACGCCGGACGAACGCGACGTCACCGGGCTCCTGCTCGCCTGGCGCGAAGGAGATGAGCGCGCCCTCGACGCGTTGATGCCCGTCGTCTACGGGGAATTGCGCCGCCTCGCCCACCGGCACCTTCGCGGCTGGACGTCCAACCACGGCCTTCAGACCACCGCGCTCGTCCACGAGGCCTACCTGCGGCTGGTGGGCGCCAGCCAGGTGAGCTGGCAGAATCGCGCGCATTTCTTTGCCCTCTCCGCCCGGCTGATGCGGCGCGTGCTCGTCGACGCCGTGCGTGAAGAGCGTTCCCTCAAACGGGGGGCGGGGTGCCGCACGTGCCGCTCGAAGACGACGACTCGCCGCCTGAGCCCGGACGGCGCGATCTCATCGCGCTCGACGACGCGTTGAATGCCCTCGCCGAGTTCGATCCCCGGAAGGCCACGATCGTCGAACTGCGGTACTTCGGCGGCCTCACCGCGGAAGAGAGCGCCGAGGTGCTCGGCGTGTCCCGCATCACGGTCGAACGGGAGTGGCGGATGGCCAAGCTCTGGCTCGCGCGCGAACTGAAGGCTCCGCCCTCATGACACCCGAACGCTGGCAGCAGGTCGAACGGGTGTGCCAGGAGGCCCTCGATCTGGACCCGGATCAGCGCCAGGCGTTTCTCGATCGCGAGTGCGCGGGTGACGACGCGCTCCGGCAGGAGGTGGCGTCGCTGCTGGGCCTGCAGCCGGAGGCCGAGGGCCTGCTGGAAACGCCCGTGTGGCAGGAGGCGGCCGGTGCATTCGCCGGCACGGCCGGTGGCGGGCAGCCGTCGCGCTTCCGACCTGGCGGCCGCCTCGGGCCGTTCGAGATCGAGACGCTCCTCGGCACAGGCGGCATGGGTGAGGTGTACCGGGCACGAGACACCCGCCTCGGCCGCACGGTGGCGCTGAAGGTCCTCCCGCCCGACGCCGCTGCCGACCCGGACAGGCAGCGCCGACTGGAAACCGAGGCGCGCGCCGCGTCAGCGCTGAACCACCCGCACATCTGCGCGCTGTTCGACATCGGGTCCGACGGGGAGACCAGCTATCTCGTGATGGAGTATCTCGAGGGTGAGACCCTCGCCGCGCGGATGGCGCGGTGCCAGGCCGCGGGCGAGTCGCTGCCGTCCGGCCTGCCCGTAGGCGAGGCGCTCGAGTACGGGGCGCAGATAGCCGAGGCCCTGGCCGCCGCGCATCACGCCGGCGTCATCCACCGGGACCTGAAGCCCGGCAACGTGATGCTCACGCGGGACGGCGTCAAGCTGCTGGACTTCGGCCTCGCCAAGCTGAAGCCGGGTTTCGAGGGGATCGACGCTGTCGCGGACGCCGGAGAACGTCCCCGCACGGTGTCCGGCGTCCTGATGGGCACCGTGAACTACATGGCGCCCGAACGGCTGCGCGGCAGTCCGGCGGACGTGCGGTCGGATCTGTTCGGGTTCGGCGCCCTGCTCTACGAGATGCTGACCGGCCGCCGCGCATTCGAGGGTTCCTCGGCCGTGACGGTGATTGGCGCGATCCTCGAACGTGACCCGCCTCCGCTCGCCGACCTCCAGCCCCTCGCGCCTCCGGCCCTGGACCGCCTGGTGCGCAGCTGCCTGGCGAAAGACCCCGACGAGCGGTGGGACTCCGCGCTGCTCGCTGCCAAGGAGCTGCGCCGTATCGCGGCGGACACCGGTGGCCGCACGCCGGCCCAGCCCCTGCCGGCGGAGCCGCCCCCTCCGCAGTTGCCACCTCTGGCGCCGGCCCGCCCGGCGTGGCGGTGGCTGCCATGGTCCGTGGCCGCAGCGGCGCTGGTCGTCGCCGTTGCGGCGGTCTCCTGGCGGGCGGCCCCGGCACCCGCCGGCATGCAGCGGATCGATCTCGATCTCGGCAGAGGCTTCCAGGCGCACGCACGGTCGGGGCAGGCGGTGCTGTCTCCCGGCGGGGACCGGATCGTGTTCAGCGGCGTCGGTGCCGGCGGCGCGCCGGACCTCTTCGTACGCCGGCTGGACCGGGCAGGCGCGGTTCCCCTCGACACCGGCGGGGGCGTCGATCCCTTCTTCTCACCGGATGGACGGTGGTTGGGCTTCTTCCGCGGAGACCAGCTCTGGAAGGTCAGCCTGTCTGGCGGCAGGCCGATCGAACTCTGCGCCGCGCCCGCCAGCATCGCTCGCGGCGCGGACTGGGCAGACGGGGGGTTCATCGTCGCCGCTCTCGATCCGGCGGCTGGTCTGGTGCGGATCCCCGAGGC
The DNA here is from genome assembly GCA_963806085.1 of uncultured Acidobacteriota bacterium. Classification (GTDB taxonomy): domain Bacteria; phylum Acidobacteriota; class Vicinamibacteria; order Vicinamibacterales; family JAKQTR01; genus JAKQTR01. Next base: position 1,196,385 of record CAWDWR010000003.1, on the reverse strand, counting down.
CGGCGGAAGGCCCGTCCAGGTGACGGCCCCCGACGCGTCGCGCCGGGAGGAGTCCCACTCCTGGCCGCAAGTCCTGCCGGGCTCCAGGTCGGTGATCTTCACCTCCCGCGTGTCCGGCAGCGAGGCCGACGCCGGAACGATAGAGGCCGTCTCGCTCGAAACCGGCCGGCGGACGACGCTGCAGCGCGAAGGCGACTTCGGCCGGTACCTGGCCAGCGGCCATCTGGTCTTCGTCAGGCGCTCCACGCTGTATGCCGCGCCGATGGATGCCGCCCGCCTCGCGCTCATCGGACCGCCCGTGCCGGTCCTGGGCCCGGTGCTGGTGGACGAGGAACGGGGCCGGCTGAACCTCAGCGCCGCGGACACGGGCGACGTCCTCGTGTTGACCGAGGAGTGGCGCGAGGTCGCCGGTGGCGCTGCCCGGCAGGACGGGGATGGCTCGGGCCCGGCGGTGACCTTTCTTCGCAACTTCTTCGATGAACTGCGCCGGCTGGCGCCGGCGGGGCGCTGAGCGCCGCGCGGTTGCCATACACCCGCCACACTTCTGCCTTGACAGCCGCCCACGGGGGGCATAGCCTGCGGCCGGATCAGTTCCTGGAATCGCACCCCCCTTGCCTGCTTGGAGGTACCAGATGCGTGTCGTAAGAGGGTTGTTCTACTTCGTGCTGGCGTTCGCCTGCGTGATGCTGCTCGCCAGCCCCGCAGCCGCCCAGTTCGACCGGGGCACGATTTCGGGTGTCGTGAAAGACCAGAGCGGGGGCGTCGTCCCCGGCGCCACGGTCACGGCCAAGAGCCTGGCGACGCAGGAGGTGCAGACAGCCGTCACCGACGCGGGCGGGTACTACACCATGACCACGCTCCGTCCGGGCCGCTATGACGTGTCGGCCGAACTCGACGGATTCAAGAAGGCGAGCCGGACGGGCGTGACGCTCGACGCCGGCGCGGCGATCGGTGTGGAATTCGTGCTGGAGCCGGGCAACCTCGCGGAGACGGTGACGGTTGTCGCGCAATCCACGCCGATCCAGACCGACGTCGCGATCCGGAAGACCGTCGAGGCCAAAGACATCGAGCTGCTTTCGTTCTCGGGCCGCAACCCGATCGGCGTGCCGGCCCTCAAGCCGGGCGTTGTCGGCGGCAACTTCAACAACGCGGGCTTCGCGGCGTTCAGCAATGGCGGCTTCAACATGAACGGCAGCCGCGCGGACGAGAATACGATTACGGTGGACGGGGCGATCGCCATCCGCACGCGGTCGGCCGGCACGATCATCGGCGTCCAGAACGTCGATGCGATTCAGGAAGTGCAGGTGCTGACGGCCAACTACCTGCCCGAGTACGGGCGGGCAAGCGGCGGGCAGATCCGGTTCATCACCAAGAGCGGCAGCAGCCGCTATTCGGGCAGCGCGTCGTACTTCTACCGCGACGACAAGCTGCAGGCGAACACCTGGGCGCGCAACCGCAGCCCCAACGCGATCGAGAACAGCGGGCCGGCGCCCTTCAACTACAAGCAGTACGGCTGGTCGCTGGGCGGCCCGATCCCGGGCGAGTGGTTCAAGAGCAAGCTCTTCTTCTTCGCCGCGCAGGAGTGGGTGGACTACTTCGCGGTGGGCACCAACACGGCCACCGTGCCGACGGCGGCGATGAAGAACGGCGACTTCAGCCAGTTGCTCGGCACGAACCCGTTCTACAGCAGCCCGCAGATCATCCGCGATCCGCTCACCGGCCTGCCGTTCCCGGGCAACATCATCCCGTCGAACCGCCTGTCGGCGAACGGCATCGCGCTGATGAAGCTGTACCCGGATCCCACGCCCGGGTACCAGTCCGGGTCGGCCAACCTCATCATCAACAGCGACAACCCGGTCAACCAGCGGAAGGACAACCTCCGGTTCGACTACCGGCTGGGCAACAACCACTCGTTCACGTGGCGGTACTCGAAGCAGAACTACACGGCGATCGACGCCTTCCGGGGCACGTTCCCCTTCGCGCGCACCGACTGGGATCGGCCCAACAAGACGATGAACTTCAACTGGGCGTGGACGATCTCGAACAACCTGATCAACGAGGCGAGCTATTCCTACTCGATCGACCAGGTGTTCATCAACGTCTTCACCGAGTCGGGGCTCTACAAGCGGAGCCGCACGGGGGTGAACTACCCGTACATCTACCCGGGCAAGGAGATCGAGGACAAGATCCCGACGATCAACATCGACCAGTTCACGACGATCGACGGCGGTCCGTACCCCTCGTCATCGGAGGGGCCGATTCACCTGTGGACCGACACCGTGACATGGGTGAAGGGCCGCCACACGATGAAGGCGGGCGTCGCCGTCGAGTACTCGGGCGAGGACGACTTCGACCAGATCAACGTGAACTCGATCCCGGGCGGCACCAACAACCAGAACGGCCAGTTCGACTTCCGCAACACCTCGAGCGGACGGTCGGGCCTCGGCATCGCCGACATGGCGCTGGGCGTCTTCACCAACTACGCGGAGATCGGCGAGCGGGCCCGCACGAACTGGCGCGCCCTGGCCACCGACATCTTCGTGCAGGATTCCTGGAGGCCGAACGAGAAGGTCACGGTGGAAGGCGGCTTCCGCTATGCGCTCTGGCCGCCTTGGTACTCGACGACGAACAACATCGCCAACTTCGACCCGCGCTTCTACGACGCGGCGAACGCGGCGGTGATCAACCCGTCGACCGGCCGTATCACCTCGGGCCCCCGCTACAACGGCATCGTCCTGCCCGGCGACGGGTTCGTCGGCGCGGGCAACGATCTGAAGGTGGCGAGCGACCCGGCGGTGCAGGCACTGTTCCGCGGCGAGCCGCGCGGGTTCTCGCAAACGCACTACGACCTGATCGAGCCTCGCGCCGGCGTGTCGTATGCGATCAACCCCGAAACGATCGTACGGGGGAGCGGTGGCATCTTCCATAACCGCGTCACGCTGAACGACTCGACCATACTCGGCGGCAACCCGCCGTTCCAGCCGATGGTCACCGTGTCGAACGGCAGCGTCGACAACCCGGGCGGCACCAACTTCGCCAACGATCTCCCCTACGCAATGCAGGGGCAGGACGTGGTCTTCAATCTGCCAGCGTCCTACATGTACTCCGTGGGGATTCAGCGTCAACTGCCCTGGAAGATCGTCCTTGACGTGAACTACGTCGGCCGCCAGGGCCGCTACCTGCAGCGCGAGCGCAACATCAATCAGCTGCGGGAGGGCACGCTGCAGGCCAACCCCGGCGTCAACATCGCCGCGCTGCGCCCGTACAAGGGCTACGGCGCGCTGCGCGTGTCGGAGAACTCCGGCCGCTCCGAGTACAACAGCCTCCAGATCAGCGCCGAGCGGCGGTACTCGAACGGCTTCAAGCTGGCCGTCGCGTACACGTACGGGCGGTCGTACGACAACGGCAGCGACAAGCGCAACGTCCTCTGGAACTCGTACGACGACGCCAACTTCTGGGGGCCGTCGAGCTACGATCGGCGGCACGCGTTGGTCATTTCCTACATCTACGACCTGCCGTTCTGGCGTGACCAGAGCACGCTGATGCGCAACCTGCTCGGCGGCTGGCAGATCTCGGGAGCGACGTTCATCCAGACGGGCACGCCGTTCTCAGTCACGCGGACGAACGACATCGCCGGCGTGGGTGAAGGGAGCAACGGTCAGCCCGTGGATCTCGTGGGAGATCCGTACGCCAACTCGAACGGGAAGTTCTCCCTCGGCAACGGCATCGACGGCAACTTCGCGTTCAACCCGGCCGCGTTCGCCAACCCGGCCGCCGGCAAGTTCGGCAACTCGACGCGCGACATTCTGCGGAACCCCGGCGCGCAGCAGTGGGACATCGCGCTCTTCAAGAACTTCGTCCTCAAGGGATCCCACCGGCTGCAGTTCCGCGCTGAAGTGTTCAACTTCATCAACCACCCGAACCTGAGCGGCCCGAACTCGGACATCACGAACCCGAACTTCGGCCGCATCATCACGAAGGACGGATCGCGGCGCGACATCCAGCTCGCCCTGCGGTACTACTTCTAGACGCGGCGTTCGATGGAGCACGGGGGCTTCCCTGGCCTGAGCAAGGCCGAAGGCGGCCCCCGTGGCTCTGCTCTTCACCGCCCCGGCGCGGGCAACTCGCCCCCGCCGGGGCGTTTCCTTCTCGTCTGACAGCGAGGCATTCCATGCGGCTGAACCTTCTGGCCTGGGCGTTTCCCGTAATCGCGTTGAGCGCCTTTCCCGGTTCAGGCGGTGACCAGGCGTCGCCTGCCGGCTCGCCTGGCCCGGTGCTGCGCGTCCAGAGGACCGCCGACTTCGCGGTGGACGGCAAGGGCAGCGGGCCGGCCTGGTCGAAGGCGGAATGGCAGCCGCTTCAACCGCGCAGTGCTGACGGCCCTGCCTACCCGACGCGCGTCAAGGCGCTGTACTCCCCTACCGGCCTCTACGTGCTGATGGATGGCGAGGATCGTACCCTGACGGCGACGTTCGACGCGGACTTCCTGGACCTCTGGACCGAAGACGTCTTCGAGTTCTTCCTGTGGCCGGACGAACGCTACCCGGTGTACTTCGAGTACGAGATCTCGCCGCTCGGCTTCGAGCTGCCCATCCTGGTGCCGAACTTCGGCGGGAAGTTCTACGGATGGCGGCCGTGGCACTACGAAGCCGGGCGGAAGACGCAGAAGGCCGTGTCCGTTCGAGGTGGGCCCGCGAAATCGGGCGCCGGCATCACGGGCTGGACGGCCGAGGTGTTCGTGTCGTACGACCTGCTGAAGCCGCTGCAGAACGTTCCGCCGCAGAGCGGCGCCAGGTGGCGCGCGAACTTCTACCGCATGGACTACGACGGCGGCCGCACAGCGATCTGGAACTGGGCGCCGGTCAGGGGCACGTTCCACCAACCCGACAAGTTCGGCACGCTCGTGTTCGAGTAGCCCGAGGTCGCGCAACGCAACCTCAGGCGGACGAACCCCGGAAAGCCGGGCGCGCGGGCCCCATCCGGCTTGGCGACATCCTTCAACTCTGCTGGGGGCGTCCGTGTGCCTCCTGGGGTTGGAGACCCCCGCGATTGTGGATGCAGGGCGAGTGGGCGTCGGTGTCCGATCGGGGTCAAGGCGGCGCGGCGTATAATCCGGTCACCCGGGCGCCGCGCGCCGACCGGCGCCGGGATGGAGGCTCAGCCGAGAATGATGTCACTGCCTGTGTTGGGGTTTCCGTCCGTCCGCCGCGCTGCGGCCATGGCCGTGGCGCTGATCGCCGCCTGCGGCCCGTTGCCGGCGCAGCAGCCGGCGGTTGCCGGCACCGATACCGCCGCAGCCATCGCGGCCGCGCACAAGAAGATAGACGACGAGTACGCGCGCGCCCTGATGTCGCCGTTCACGGCGGTGGCGGTGCAGTACTTCGAGCCGGGCCAGACCTGCCGGCTCGGGGTCACCCCCGCCGCAGTCGCGTTCGACCCGGCGGACCCGATGGCGGACGTGGTGGAGATCACGCTCGAGGGAGGCGCGTTCTGGTTTTCGCCCGTGAAGGGCGCGGCGCCGCCCCTCGTCCTGGGCAAGAGCGCCGAAGGCGACGTCGTGGTGTCGCCGGGAACGCCGCTCAGGGCGCGCACGAAGATCGGGAGCAGTGACGTGGTGGGCCTGGGACGTTACTTCGTCGAGTCGTTTCCCAGGCCGGACACCGGCAACGTGAGGGTGTTCGACCCCGACGCGCCCGCGAGAAAGGCGTTCGCGGGACTGAAGTGGTTCCCGCCGAACCCGGCGCTGCAGGTTCCGGCGGCGTTCGAACCCATCGCGCGCCCCGACATGGTCATCATCGCGACGAGCCGTGGGCTCAAGAAGGAGTACTTCCGGGTCGGCGTCTTCCGCTTCGCCATCGACGGAACGGCGCTGGCGCTGACGGCGCTGGCCGTCTCGGCCGTCCCGAAGCCGGGCGATGAACTGTTCGTGCCCTTCCGCGACGCCACGACGGGCCTCGAAACGTACGAGGTCGGCCGGTACCTGACCTTGCCGCTCCAGCGCGCCGGCTCAACCTACACGCTCGACTTCAACGCAGCCACCAATCCGCTCTGCAACTACTCGCCGTACTACAACTGTCCGATCCCGCCGAAGGAGAACAGGCTCGCGGTGCCCATTCGCGCGGGCGAGATGACGTATCCGAAGCAGCACTGATGCGGCAGGCCCTGGACGGCTGCCGAGGTTGATGGGGAGGGAGATCCGATGACACGCACACGCCGTGAGTTCCTCTGTGATGGCGCCATCGTGGCCGCCGGCGCGGCCGCCCTGGCGACGGCCCCGGCGCCTGCTGGCCGAGCCCGCGCCGGCCGTGACCTGGCCCATCGGCTGCTTCAACCGGCCGTGGACGAAGTGGACGTTCGACGAGACGCTGAAGGCGATCAAGTCGGCCGGCTACTCGATCGACGGGCCTGCTGACGCGCACGAAGGAGGACCCCTTCATCGGCGCCGACGCGACGCCCGAGTACCTCGACGAGCCTGAAGCGCGCCCTCGCCGCGAGCGGCCTCACCGCCAACCTCGGCGCGCTGCGCAGCCGGCACGACATCCCGATCGAGGACACCCTCAAGGGCCTGCACAAGGAGATCGACAACGCCGCGTTCCTCGGGCTGAAATACGTCATCACCTTCGGCATCGACAGGCCGGAGCAGTTCGACCACTACTTCAAGTCGATGGCCGACGCAGCGGCCTACGGCGCCGAGAAGGGCGTGCAGGTGGTGATGAAGCCGCACGGCGGCAGCAGCGGCGCGTCCGACGAGATCATCGCGGCGATGAAGAAGGTCGGCCACCCGAACTTCAAGATCTGGTACGACGCCGGCAACATCATCTACTACATGGGCAAGGACCCCGTCGAGGAGTTGAAGCCCATCGTGCAGTACGTCACCGGATTCTGCGCGAAGGACTGCGCCGAGCCCAAGGGCGACGTGATGATCCAGTTCGGCGCGGGCAAGGTGGACTTCGCGGGCGTGTTCAAGGTGCTGAAGTCGGCCGGGTTCAACGGGCCGATCATGGTCGAGTGCTGCGCCGTCGGCGAGACGCCCGAGGCGACGGCTGCCAACGCCCGCGCGAACCGCGAGTTCCTGGAGAAGGTGCTCGCGGGGGTCTGACGCGCCGTCTATCGTCCGGGGGGTCCGAAGCGTTTCGCGGCGTCGTCCAGCACCAGCACCCAGTCGTGCCCCTCCGCTGGCTGGCCCGGCGGCGTGAATCGCCGTGTGCCCGAGTTGGCGACGACGGCGGCCGGCTCGGCGCTTCCGTCCCGCGGGTTGTACCACCACGCACGAAGCGATGTGCCCGTAATCGCTCCGAGGCGCAGCTCGAAGGGCCTGCCGGAGTACGAATAGACCATCACGAAGTCGCGTCCCCGCGTGGCAATCACGTGCTCGTACCGCGGGCCGCTGCCTGAGACGACCGCGTCGGGATCGTGGACGCGGTCGAAGTAGGGCCGCGAGATCATCAGCGCCGCGAGGTGCCTCATCTGGCCGGCGCCGGGGTCACCGATCGCGTCGTACCAGAAGTTGCGCGGCGAATAGTCGGCGGGGCCCGACGCCGGCGCATGGAACTGCATCACCGCGTTGTCGCCGTACGTGTGGCCGCACGCGCCCGCGAAGACCGACCAGTAAGCGTACCGGCGCACGTCGGCCGCCGTCCAGTAGGGCTGGCTGCCGTCGTGCAGGCCTTGCGGGATGTTCTCGTACGACGGCTCCCCGTCGAGCACCGGCTTCGGCGGCTCCTTCGCGTAGTCGTCGAGCACGTATCGCCAGTTGTCCTCGCCGAACCGCTTCGGCGAGTCGGTGTCCTGGTCGTACCGGCGGTGGCCGGACTGGAACATGTTGAAGTCGAGCCACGGCTCGGCGTGGAACCACGTGGAGGACTGCGTGCGCCCGAACGGATGATACGTGATGAGGTGGTTCGGGTCCTCAGCCCGCAAGGTCCGCCCCATCGCGCGCCACACCTCGGCGTGCTCGTTCCCGCGGGCGTCGCCGCCGACCAGCCAGACGATGTTCGGCGCGTCGCGGTAGCGGCGCGCCAGGAATGACGCGTAGGAGGCGACGTTCGAGTCGTTGAGGGTGCCCTCCTTCACGAGCGAGCCCCAGGCCGGCACGAGCGCCAGGTACAGGCCGCGGCGTTCGGCCTCCTTCAGCATCCAGTCGAGATGATCCCAGTAGTCGTACTCGTCCGCGTTCGAGGGACTGGCGCCCGGCGTCACTCTGGGCCGTCCGGGATCGCCGCCGTCCAGCGCGGCGGCCCCGTTCGCGGCGCGCGACGCCGGCGTGTGCAGCACCATCACCTGGACGACGTTGAACTGTTTCGCGCGCCGGTCGTCCAGGTAGCGCTGCGCCTCGGCCCGGTCGAGCCTGGAGAGGAGCAGCCATCCGGTGTCGGCAAGCCAGAAGAACGGGGTGCCATCCGCCCGCTGGAGAAACCGGTGGTTGGCCGAAGTCGAGAGCCGCCAGGGCGGGCCCGGTGCGGACGCTGCGGTCGTGATCGCGAGCAGGACAGGAACGATGGCGACGGCTGCGATGCGCGCGCGCATGAGGCCCTCCTCCCGGGCAGCCATTCTAACGCCCGCGGCCGGTGCGCCCTCAAACGAGCCGGCGCGCGGCGTCGAGCCAGGCTTGCCAGCCCAGGCCCGCGGCGGGCTCGGTGCGCGACGCCGAGAGCCACGCCAGAGCCTTCCTGGCGAGCAGTTCCCACTCGACGCGCTCGGCGGCGGCGTGCTTCTCGAGCCACTCCAGGGCGATCGCGGACGCCAGTGCGCGGCGCGCGGCACCGCTGTCGCCGGCGGCGCCCTTGAGCGCCTTCTCCAGGTCGCGCAGTTTGCGCGACACGGCCTTCGCGAACTCGGCGTCGAGTTCCCACGACCCGTCGGCGCGCTGAAGCGCCACGAGCGCGTCGAGCGGCCGGAGCGACGGCGTCTTTCGTGAAGGTGCCGTACGGCTGGCCATGGCGGGCGCCGAGGACACCTGGCTGCACGATACATCCGCCGACTCGATGGCGACGGACCCGTGATAACGCGGTCCGCCAAGCATCGGGGATTCAGCCAGGTCGAGCATCGCCATCGCGGGCGCGCACATGTAGTGGACGCCGCTCCCCTCCCGTAGGCCGCCCCACCCCGAGGCCAGCGCCACGGGCACGCGACGAAGTTCGGCGCGGCCTTCGAGGGACGTGTCGCGGTGCTCGACGGCGACGAACGACGTCTCGCGCGACGCCAACTGGTACTTCACGCCGAGGGCCGCGATTTCGCCAGCCGCCTTGCTGTTCACCCGCGCCCGGCGCTGCTGCGACCCGCGGCTCTCGAGGTAGTCGCCCTGCTCCTCGAGCGTGCGGATCCGCTGGCGCGCTGCCAGCGTGGCGATGGTGTCGCCCTCAACAGCGGAGGCCGGGTCGACCGCGATCTGGAACGCGACCTCACGGCCCCCGACCATGCCGCGAAGCGTCGCCGTGCCGGCGCTGATCGTCTCGGCGAGCGCGTAGACCCGCAACCGTTCGCCGTCGAACACGGGCGGCACGCGGTCCGACGCCCCGGTCAGCCCGGGCTGCCCCCAGTCGACCACGACGTCCGTCATCGCCGGAGCGAACACGCGCTTGAACTGGCGCATCACCTTCGCCTCGATGCGCTCGCCGGGACTGATGAATTCCGCCGCGCCCCCGCTGGCCCGCGCGAGGCCCTTCACCAGGTGGTGGCTCGCGCCCGCCCCGATGCCGAACGTGAAGAACCGCGTGGTGCCGGCGTGGCGCCGCGCGAGGGCGATCACCTCGTCGGTGTTCGTCACCTCGCCGTCGGTCAGCACCAGCGCCTGGCGCGGCATCCCGGCCACCGGCGGCTGCTGCACGACGTGCTGCAGCGCCGGCAGAATCTCGGTGCCGCCCATGTCGGCGTCGAGCGCCTGCACGTACGCCGCGGCCTCGGCCAGCGACGCCTCGTCGTACGCGCGACTCTTCGCGAAGAGCGCCGCGTGCGTGTCGCCGAACGACACGATATTGAAGCGCGAGCCCGGCGTGAGCGAGCGCAGGCACAGCTGCACCGCGTTGCGCACCTCGGCGATCGACGGCCCGCCCATCGAACCCGACCGATCGACGACGAAGATCACTTCCGACGCCTGCGCGGCCGACTCGAACCGCGGCAGGAAGGACAACTGTACCGCGCTCCCCTTCTCGCTGCGCTCCACGACGGCGTGGGGCGCAGAGAGGCCGTCGGCGCCGATCACGATGACGAGGTCGCGATCCATGGCGGCCGTGCGCTGCGCGAGGCGCACCTTCGCCCGCGAGCCGTCCAGCTCGATCTCGACGGGATGCGAAGGCGACTGCACGCCCCGGATCCTGCCGCCCATCGCCACGTCCATCTCGAAGCTGAAGCCGTACGGCACCTCGAATGCGACCGGCGGGTTCAGCGCCTCGGCGGGCGTGGGGCTGACGCCCTGCCTGTCGGCCGCCGGCGCGTAGCGCGGCGACACGGTGGTGGGCAGCGTGAAGCGCACGGCCTCGCCTTCCGCCGCGAGCTCGGTCACGTAGGTGATGGAAAGCTCCACGCGGGCCCCCGGCTTCACGTTGCCGAGGCTGGCGGTGAACACGTCGGCCCGCGCCTCGTCCAGCAGGTAGCCCCCGTGCCCGGCTTCGAGGGCGTCGTCGTACTGCTTGAACGCCTCGTCTCGTTCCAGCGCCCTGCCGACGTAGCGCACGCCGTCCACCGTGGCCTCGAAGCCGCACACCGCCGCGCCCTCGTCCAGGGGAAAGGTGTAGACCACCTCGAGCGGCACGTCCTCGCCGTTGCGGTACGACTGCCGGAGCGTGACGCGCGCGGCGGCGTCGATCACGTGCGCCTCGACGCGGACGTGATCGAGCGGGATCGGCGCCTGGCGCCCAACCGAGAAGAGCCCCGACTTCGCCGACGGACCCGTGATTGCAGACGCACTCATGCTAGTCCTCGCCTTCCGTGTGTTGGGTAAGGTGCAGGCGGCACCACGCCGCGAGTTCCTGGAGCCGGCCGGGTGCCGGCAGCCTGATGACGTGCGCCACGTGCAGCTCGACGCCGGGCGCGAGCTCGAGCCGGCGCCAGGTGGTGCGCGGAAGGGGCTGAGGCGGTCGGACTGCCGGCCTCGCGTCCCCGGAGGGAGCCGCACGCCGCGCGCGAATCTCGTCGAGCGACCAGCCGGCCTCCTGCCGCGCCTTCACGTCGAGCAGGCGGTCGAGGTGCGACTGATCGTAATGGCGCCCGCGGCCCACGCCGAGCGGCTGCGGGATCAGCCCTTCCTGGACGTAGTAGCGAACCGTGCGGCGGGACACGCCGGCGAGATCCGCGAGTTCATCGATGCTGAAGCGGCCCCGCTCCTGATCCACGGGATATAATATAGACAGTAACTGTTCTTTTGTCAACTGTCATATTATCGAGGGCGCCGGCCGGCCTGCTGGCCGCCCGGCGCGGCATCGGGACATCGCGGTATTCATCGCCGCCAAGCTGCGCTATCATCCCTGTGGTTCCAGCGGCTTCAGCGATCTATCGCACCTGTGAACGCGGCGCGGGCTCCGACCGCTGCCGCTCGGGCAACATCCCCGCCAGAGGGAGACGGCGTGACCGAACCCCGGCCGTCAGGCGAGCCCGGCGTCCTGCCTCCAGCCACGCGTGTCGGCCACTACTCCATCATCGAGAAGCTCGGCGAAGGCGGCGAAGCCGTCGTGTACCGGGCTCGCGACATGGCCCTCGAGCGTGACGTCGCGCTGAAGACGCCGCGCTGCGAACTGGCATCGCCGGAAGAAGGCGCGCGCCTGCTCCGCGAGGCCCGGGCGGCGTCGCGCCTGTCGCACCCCTGCATCGTGCCGATCCACGAGGTGTTCGAGGATTCCGGCAGGCCGTGGTTCGCGATGGACCTGATGGAGGGGGCCACGCTGCGCCACATGCTCTCCCGCCGCGGCGCGCTCCCAGTCGAAGAGGTGGCACGCTACGGCGAGATGCTGGCCGACGCGCTCCGGGCGGCCCACGCGAAGCACGTGCTGCACCGCGACGTCAAGCCGGGCAACATCTTCATCACGCCGGACGGGCGGCTGCTGCTCGCCGACTTCGGCCTCGCGCATGTCGCGGCTGAACCCGACGAAGCGACCACCGCGTTCAGCAGCAGGCACATGGTGGGGACGATCGGGTACATGTCGCCCGAACAGATGATGGGTCGCGACGTCGGGCCGCAGAGCGACATTTTCTCGGCGGGCGTCGTGCTCTACGAGATGGCGACCGGCAAACGGCCGTTTCCCGGGCGGTCGCTCGGAGAGGTGCTCGACGCCACGCTCAATCGTCCGGTGCCGCCGATTTCGAGCGGCAGCCACGTTCCCGCGGACCTCGAGCACGTCATCCGGAAGGCCCTGGCCAGGCGCCTCGATGAACGGGTACTCGTCGGCCGAGGAGATGTTCATCGATCTGCGGGCGCTGCGCCGCCGTCTCGAGTCGAGCGACAGCACTCCCGTGCTCGCCGCGCCAACACGCCGATGGGGGCCGCTGGCAGCGGTGGCCCTCTTTGCCGTGGCGGCCGCCGCGGCCATGGCGGTGTGGGCATGGCGCGTACCGCGGCCCGAGGGCCTGCCGCAGGCGGTGCCGGTCCAGGTGACGGCCGGAGCGGGCTGGGAGGCGGAAGCGAGGATCTCGCCCGGCGGGTCGGACATCGCGTACGCGGCGGAGGACGAGGACGGCAACGTCGACATCTGGCTCGTCGACGCGAGGGGGGGCAGCCCCATCCGCCTGACGGACGACCCGGGCGCCGATCGCTGCCCGGCGTGGTACCCGGACGGAACCGCGCTGGCGTTCACATGCGAAAGGGGCGGCGCGGCGGCCGTGTGCAAGGTCGCGAGACTCGGTGGTCCGGTGACGGTGGTCATGGACCGGGCCGAGAGCCCGGCCATCTCCCCGGACGGCCGCAACATCGCCTTCACGCGGCGGGGCCCGGATGGCCGTCAGCGGGTCTTCATGGCGCCCCTCGCCGACCCCGCCAGCGCGCGCATGCTGACGACCGACCGCGACGGCCTCTGGGACCACCGCGCACCGGCATGGTCGCCGGACGGGCGGCTGATCGGGTACGCGGGCCAGCGCGATCTTTGGGTGGTCGGTCTGACAGGCGCCCCCGCGAGCCGCCTCACGCACGAGGAGGAAGCCGACAACTGGCCGTCGTGGTCGCCGGTCAGCGGCTTCGTGTATTTCTCTTCATTCCGCGAAGGCACCAACGCGATCTGGCGCGTGCCCGCGGCACGCGGCACGCCTGCCCGCGTCACCCTGGGCGCGGGGCCGGAGGTGCAGCCCAGTGTGTCGAACGACGGCACCCGCCTGGTCTATTCGACCTTCGCGACCAACGCCAATCTCGTGATCCGGGACCGCGCGACCGGCGTCGACCGCGAGGTCGGTGGCGAGCGGTCGGAGGTGAGCCCCGCCTTCGCCCCGGACGGGTCGGCGCTGGCGTTCTCGTCGGACAGGCTCGGCGGGCGGTTCGATCTCTGGCTGCAGCGCCTCTCGCACGATGGCCGTCCCGAGGGAGATGCGGTCCGCCTTACCGATCACCCCGGCGCCGTCACGCATCCGAGCTTCTCCCCCGACGGCCGATGGATTGCCTACCAGCGCGCGGTGGACGGACAGCGGGATATCTACACGATTCCGGCCGCGGGCGGGGTTCCGACGCGGTTCACCGACGACCCTGCTCCCGACACGTTGCCCGAGTGGTCGCCGGCGGGGGGCCAGATCGCATTCGTGTCGGGCCGGGGCGGAAGCGAGCAGGTCTGGGTGGCTTCCGTGAACGGCGGTGCGCAGGCCGGCCCCGCAAGACCGTTGACGAGTGGGCCGCTGACGCACGAGGCGCCGTCATGGTCGCCGGACGGGAAGCGACTCGCGGCAATTGGAGTCGACCCGCACGCCGGAAACGACGTCTGGCTGCTCGAGGCGAACGGCAAGAAGCTACCGGTACAGCTCACAAAGGGTGCACGCGCGCAGCGGGTGGCCTGGACGAGCCCTACGACGATGCTCGTGAGCGGGTACTGGGACGCCGGGCATCTCGCGCTCATGGCGGTCGACGCGACCACCGGCACCGTGACCGATGCCCGTCTTCCCGGCCTGTTCGGCATTCACGGCCAGCGCGGCGAGTTCACCCTGACGAAAGACGGCCGTCTCATCGCCGCCGTTCGCCAGGCTGCGCGGGGCGACGTGTGGATGCTGCAGACCGTGCGCGGACGCTACTGACGCCGAGCCGCACGGCGGCCCCTTCAGTTTACGCGGCAGACGAGGAGTGTGCCGATGGCCAAGACGACCGCCGTGATGACCGCCAGAGGGGCGTGCCGGATCCTCGACTGGGTGATCAAGTACCTGACGATTGCCCAGGAGCGGCTGTGCGAGACGACAAGGCCGCCCGTCCGCGCAGCCGCCGCAGCCAAAGGACAGATCTGGGATGCGGACTGCGCACCGCCCGAACGGGACGCAGCCGCCGGAGGCCTGCCGTGGGACGTCGACTGCCCGCCCCCGCAGAACCCGATGAAGGGTGAACCGCTGCCGTGGGACGTCGACTGCGCGCCGCCTCCCAAGCCGGCCAATGTCGACCTCTGCGTTGCGCTAGCCGCCTGCATCGCGGACTTGAAGCTGCTGCGGAAATCGCTGCGCAAGCTGCCGCCGGGACGCCGGCTCGGATAGGCCCGCTCGCATGCAGACGCCCTGGCCGCTCGCGTCGCTGGCGCTCGTGCTGACCGGCGCGTGCAACCTGAGGTGCGAATACTGCTTTCAGGCGCGCAAGCGGCCGGGGCGCATGCCCTGGCGCACCGCGCGGGCGGCCATCGCCTGTCTTCAGGACAGCAGGCGCGCTGCCCGCCGTCTCGTGCTCACCGGCGGCGAGCCGCTCCTCGCATTCCCAATGGTTCGGCGCATCGTCCGGATGGCCGAACCTGCGGCTCGCCGCGCGAGGCCGATTCGCGTGTCGGTCGTGACGAACGGTACGCGGCTGGGCCACGATGAGGCAGCATTCCTGGCGGCGAACCGCGTGGACGTCCAGATCAGCCTCGATGGCGCCGCCGCGGCTCAGGCCGCCCGGGGACCACAGACGTGCTCGCAGCTTGACGAACTCCTGGATCGCCTGCGCCAGCGTCACCGCACGTGGTTCGTCCGGCACGTGAGCGTCGCGGCGACGATCACGCCGGCAAATGTCCGCCACCTGGCCGGCTCGGTCACGTACCTGATGTCGAAGGGCGTGCGGGCGGTGCGCCTCGCCCCGGCCATGGGCCTTCGGTCCGGATGGAGCGATGCCGATCTCGAGGCGCTCGCCGCGCAGTTCCGCGCCGTGGCCGATCTCTCACTCGCGCACTGGCGGCGCACAGGACGCGTGCCGGTAACCGCGTTCAGGGGAACGTCGGGGCGTCCGCCTGACCCTTCGCTGCCGATGTGCGGAATCGCGGACGGCACGAAGGCCGTCGTCGACGTTGACGGGCAGGTCTATGCGTGTTCCCCCGTCCTGCCGGTGTTCGGAGCCCCGGTACCGCCGCTGCTGAAGCGCGCCAGCCGCGCCATGCGCTTCGGTTCCATCGCCGACCCGCGGCTCGGCGACCGGCTGGCTTCGTACGGCGGCGCCGTCCGCGCCACTGGCCTGTTCGGCCCAAGGGGCGGCCTTCGGGCGTCGCGCGGCCCGTGCCGGGCATGCCGCGATGCGAGAGCGTGCATGGTCTGCCCCCTGACAATCGCCTATGAACCGGGCAACGCCGATCCGAGGCGCGTGCCCGATAGCGTCTGCGCGTTCAACCGTGCCGCGCTCGCGGGCCGGGAGCGCTTTCAGCGACGCGCGCGATCCGCCTTGGCGGGCGGAGCGCCCGGCGCGGTCGCCCTGAGGTTGCCATGATGTCGATGCGACGGGCCTTGCGCTTAGAGCCGGGCATCAGCCTGCTGCTCACCTTCGACGCCGATGGCGTGAGGGTGCTCCGCGCCGGCCGCATCCGCCACGCGCCCCGCACGGGTCTTCGCGCCCCGCTCCTGACCCGCGAGTCGGCGCCCGGGGCCGAGCTGCCGGCTTCGGAGTTCGCGCTGTACGTGCTGGATCGGCGCGGGGCGGTGCTCGAGCGGTTTGCGTATCCGTACTGGCTCGACGAGTATTTCGACCGCCCTGGCGAGAAGCGCCGCGGCGAGCTTGCCGGACCTCCAGGCCAATTTGCGGACGGCGTCCGGACGTGGCGCTTTCCACTCGCACCCGACGCGGCTTTCCTGTATCTGGTCCGCTCGGACGTTGAGCGCCGCGAGCCGGAAGAAGGACTGGCCTTCGAGCAGCAGGCGCTCGCGATGTTCTGGATCTGTGGTACGCCAGCGCCGCCGCAGCCGCCGTTCCCGCCGCCGCCTCCTCCGCTGCCGGATCTCGCGCCGCCGCGGCTGATTCCGCTGCCAGTTCTCGAGGACGTCTTCGTGGTGATGCCGCAGCCTTCGCTGGCGCCCGGCGGGAAGGTCCTGGGGCCTCCAGTGCCCGTGGTGACGAGCGGCGCCATCGACAGCTGCTTCAACATCGTCGTGGTCGGGGATGGATTCGCGGACGCCGACCTGGCAGACTACGACGCGCGCGTCCGGGCGCTCTTCTGCGGCCCGGCAACGCCGAGCGAGGCGGGCACGTACACGCCGGCGTGTGCGGGCGGAGGAGCCGGCGCGGCGGCCTGCCCGGGCCTGCGCCACATGAGCCCGTACTCGAAGATCTGGGACCGGGTGAACGTCTGGTCCGTGCGTACGCAGTCGACGCAGTCCGGCATCACCATCCCCGGCTGCGGGCATCCGGATTGCGGCTCCGCGGTCGTGCGTTCCACGTATTACGAGGTGGAGGGCTGCTTCAACAAGCCTTACCCCGGCTACACGGGCGCCGCCGACCCGACACGCATCGTCACCGCGGCGAGCCTCGCCGTGCCGCCCGAGTACCAGCACCTGATCATCGTGATCTCGAACCTGAAGTACTACGGGGGCCGGGCGGTGCCCGGCGAGGGCATGGCGTTTGTCACGATGGACCCGGCCGACCCGGGAGACTGGGTGCGGCTCGTTTCGCACGAGTGCGGGCACGTCATCGGCAATCTCGCAGAGGAGCGCATCGTCTGCAAGCACAAGGACGGCTCGCCCCTCCAGCCGAACCAGGCGCCGGCACGCGACGTGGAAGGCGGAACGGTGTGGTGGAAGTGCCTGGCGACGGCGGGCGAACTCGATGCGCAGGGCCAGTTCAAGGCCATCCATCGCTTCGGTCAGCAGCTAGATGGCAATGGACAGCCGACGTTCGCCAACCCGGCCCTCAACGGCATGCTCGGCGCGTTCTGGGGATGCCAGAACATCCGGGGCCAGGTCGACACGCCGCTGAACTGCGACATGTACGCGGACGCCCGGGGGCAGGACTTCTTCCGCCCGGTGGCCGAGTGCCGGATGCGCTGGCTGACCATGGAGTTCTGCACGGTGTGCGACTACGAGATCACGAGCCGGGTTCTCGACGTGTGCGGTGTGTGGTAGGGCCGTGCCGCCGCGGCAGTATGGTGTGAGGCGGTGCAGTCAGCTGAGCCCAGACCTATGCGATCTTTCAACCCTCGTGCTGTCGTGTGTTTGTCGGCACTCCTGTCCCTCGCGGCTGCAATCGCGGCGTGCCGGGGGGACGCGCCTGCGGCGCCTCCCTCGACAACCGCGTCGCCACAGGCTGCTGCGGCGGCCCGCGAGGCGCTCATCGCCCGGGCGAAATCGCTGGAGCTCGATACGCCGTACGTCCCGCCTCCGGGCGATGCGCTCGAGCATCAGACGGCCGGCTTCGCCAAGGTCATGTGCTCGGCCGTCTTCATCACCGGCCTCGACCCCGACTTCGCCGCGGAGAACGTCGGGTATTTCACAGGCCCCTACCTCGAGCGCGCCCGCGTGGGGAAGCCGGTGATCGATCGCGCCGCGAAGACCGTGCGCGTCGCGATTCCGAACGGCCCGACGCTCACGGCGCAATACCTGGGAAGCCAGGGATGCGTCACCCTTCCGGCCGGCCGGAACACGATGTACTTCACGCCGGTGCAGGTGAAGAGCGCCCTGCCCGACCCCTCGTCGCAGCCGTGGCCGATGGGTGACGTGCTGCCGGGCGATCCGCTCCCCGCCGAGCTCGACGCGGCCAGGCTGAAGCAGGCCGTCGACGCCGCGTTCGAGCCTGACGCTTCCATGACGGCGGCCTTCGTGGTGACCTGGAAAGGTCGTCTCATCGCCGAGCGCTACGGCCCCGGCATCACCGCGCGCACGCCGCTCGAGAGCTGGTCGATGGGCAAGAGCGTGACGGCCACGCTGCTCGGCGTCCTGATCAGGCAAGGGATGTACCGGCTCGAGCAGCCGGCGCCGATTCCCGAATGGCAAGGCCCGAACGATCCGCGGGCGAAGATCCGCATCGCCGACCTTCTGAACATGTCGAGCGGCCTGCGCATCAGGGCCCCGCAGGATCCCGACTACGACATGGCCGGGCCCTATCCCGACCATCTGTATCTCTACACCGGCAGGATCAACGCGTTCCACTACGCGGCGACCCGGCCGCTCCAATGGCCGCCAGGGCAGGTGGGCCGGTATCGCAATACCGACCCGGTGCTCGTCAACTACCTCATCCGCCTCGCCGTCGAGGGGCGCGGCGAGGAGTATCTGTCGTTTCCTCAGCGTGCGCTGTTCGACAGGATCGGCGTCCGGACGATGGTGATCGAGACGGACCCATACGGGAACTTCCTCGCGCAGGGCTACGACCTGATGTCCGGCCGGGACTGGGCGCGCCTGGGCAATCTCTATCTTCAGGACGGCGTCTGGAACGGCGAGCGAATCCTGCCCGAGGGTTTCGTGACGTTCGTGAGCACGCTCGCGCCCGCCTGGAAGGCCGACAAGCGTCCAATCTACGGCGGCTTCTTCTGGATCAACGGGGACGGTACGTTCCCCGTGCCGAAGGCGTCGTACTACATGTCCGGCGCCGGCGGCCAGACGACGTTGATTGTCCCGTCGCACGACCTGGTCGTGGTGCGCCTCGGCCACTACAAGGGCAGCCAGGCGGGAGCCGCAAGCTTTCGGAAGGCCTTGGCGCTGCTCATGGACGCCGTCCCGCGACGGCAGTGACGAACCGTCACGACGGGGGCAAGGCCTCGCCTTTCGCCAACTCGCTGCGTGTACCGGTCACCAGCGGCCGGAGCGCGCCTTCAGGCTCCACAGGTTTCCCCTCACCTCCTCTCTGGAGAACACCAGCCACCGGCCGTCGGCGCTGATGTCGAAGTCGTACAGTGTGAGATCGCGGCCGAACACCTGGGCCGGCGCAACCTCGCGAACGGTCCCGTCAGCGGGATCGACGTCTTTGAGCACGAGCACTTCGCCCTTCCCCCATCCGCCAAGCACCAGCAGCCGGCCGGTCGCGTGATTCCACCTCGCTCGCGAGGCGATCGCTCCGCTGGTGACCTGGCGCGCCGATCCGTGGCCGTCGGACGGCACAACGTACACCTCGCCGTTGACGCCGCCTCCGACGTAGGCGATGGCGGTGCCGTCGGGCGACCAGACCGGCGCATAGCAGCCCTGCTTCTGCGTCGTGAGTACGTGGGGCGCGCCGGCGGGCCTGCCGTTCTGCACTCCGCTGATCCACACCTGGTTCGTGCCGGTCCGATCGGACACGAAGGCGAGACGGCGTCCATCGGGAGACCACGCCGGGTGGACCTCCATCGCCGGGTCGGTCGTGAACTGCTGTGCGGGGCCGCCCACGCTTGGCGCAATCCAGATGTCGCGCTGCGCGTCGATCACGCGGAAGTACGCCACCCACTTGCCGTCCGGCGACACCGCCGGATGGGACACCGTTCCCGGCTGATCGGTCAGCCTCCAGGCCCCGCCCGAGGGTGCCCCGGCGCTCAGCGGCTGCACCCACACCCTGTAACCGTCCACGCGGTCCGACACGAACACGACGCCCGAACCGTCTGGCAGGAACACAGGGCTTCGGTCGTCGCGGCTGCCGCCGAAGGTGGACTCGGTGCCGGTGTGGAGGTCTCGCACGACGAGGTTCGGATCATTGAGCGCGGTCGAGTACACGAGCGTGCGGCCGTCGGCCGACACGGTGGGATGGCGCTCGGGGCCCGCCCCGAGGGTGAGGCGTTTCGGCACGCCTCCGGCGGCGCGCACCCACCACAGCGCCATCGTGTTCTCCCGGGTCGAGGTGAAGTAGACGAACCTGCCGTCGCGCGACCAGACGGGATCTTCGTCACGCGCGTCGTCCCTGGTGAGTCTTGTTGGCGTGCCGATTCCCTTCGCCGCCAGCGTCACGATGAAGAGGTCGCGCTGGGCGCGGTAGCAGATGCGGCGGCCGTCCGGCGACCAGGCCGGTTCACGATGTTCGAAGAGCCCGAACTCCGGGCCGTCGCCGGTCACAGACTGCACATCCGTTGCCGCGGGCAGCGAGGCGACCGCGATCTGCGGCTCGCCCCGGGAATCGGCGCGGACAAACGCCAGGCGTGTCCCGTCGGGCGACACCGCAGGGTCGTCGCCGTCTTCGATGACCAGGACCGCCTGGCTCCCCGCCATGCGCGGCGCTTTCCACACCGCGGCGCGGGCTTCGTGCTCCGCGACGAAGACCACCGCGCTTCCGTCAGGGAGCCAGGCCGGGGACCGTTCGTCGCGCGAGTCCCGGGTCAGCCTCACGCGCGCCCCGGTCCGCACGTCGGCAAGCCAGACGAAGGAACGGCCGCCTTCGGTGCTGGTGAAGGCCACCGTCGTACCGTCAGGCGAAAGCGCGGGGTCCACGTGCGGAGCCGACTCGGCCGTGATCTGCTTCGGGAAGCTCCAGGCCGGCTCTTCCCGCGCGTGACGCATCCACAGGTAGCCGGCGGCTGCCGCCCCGACGATCGCCAGCGCGACGGCCCATCTCGCGACCCGGCCGGCGCGGATCGCGGGGCCAGACGACCCGGTCGTTGGCCGCCCGGGCTCGCGCGACGAGCGCGATCGCGACACGGGGCGGTCGACCGCGGCCGCGTCGCTGTCGCGGTGCAGCCTCAGCAGGTCGGCCCGAATCTCCCGGGCGGTCTGGTAGCGCAGATCAGGGTCCTTCTCGAGGGCCTTCTGGATGAGGCGCTCCAGCTCGTCGGGCACCTCCGGGTTCACCGTCTGCGGAGCCGCCGGTTGTCCGCGGAGGATCGCGTCGAAGATCAGCGCCGACGTGCGGCCCTCGAACGCGCGCCGGCCCGTCGCCATTTCGTACAGCACGCAGCCGAACGAGAACAGGTCGGTGCGCGGGTCGAGCGGATCGGCCCTGACCTGTTCGGGCGACATGTAGGCCGTTGTGCCGAGCGCCGCGCCGGGCGAGGTGAGCAGCTCCTCGTGCGTCTCGTCCGCTTCGTCGTGTTCCACGGCTGCGTAGACGTCCTTCTCGGGCGCCAGTTTCGCAAGGCCGAAATCGAGGATCTTCACCTGGCCCGCGTGGGTCAGGAAGATGTTCGCCGGCGTGACGTCGCGGTGGATGATGCGCGCCTCATGCGCGGCCTCGAGCGCGTCGGCCACCTGGCAGCCGATATCGACAATGGCGGGCGTGTCCACGGGCGCCGACTTCAGCCGGTCGCGGAGCGTCTGCCCGTCGAGCAGCTCCATCACGATGAAAGGCTGCTCCTGGCTGAGGCCGAAATCGTGGATCGTGCAGATGTGGGGGTGATTGAGCGCGGACGCCGCGCGCGCCTCACGCTCGAACCGGAGCACCGATTCGTGGCTCTGCGCGCGATGGGTCAACAGGAACTTGATGGCCACCCGCCGGCCGAGCGAGGTGTCGAGCGCTTCGTACACCTCTCCCATTCCGCCGCCGCCGAGCCTGCGGGTCACGCGGTAGTGCGAAACCGTCTGGCCGACCATACCGCTCCTGGGGCGACAGGACGGTCACCGGGCATCACACGGGGAACGCCGATGCCGCGGTGCTGCGCTGCGATGTCGGAACGTCAACATCGTAGCACCACTCGAGGCAAAGGGAGGCGCTACACCCGCCGGCGGGAGATCTTCGCCACGACGGCGCGCGACGGGTCGGGGCAGCGGATGAACTCGGTCGTCAGGCCATCCTTGTCGATCACCTTCTGGTACGGCGTCCCTTCATAGAGCCAGGGCATCGTGCCGCCGTACTCCAGTACGCGGATGGCGCCGTTCATGCTGTCCATCAGCCACTCGCAGATCTTCCCCTTCTCATCCGGGTACTTGAACTTCTGCCCGGCCTGGTGAGGCCCGCACTTTCCCTCCACGATCTCGATCTCGAAATCGAACCCGCGGCGCCGGAGCACCTGAGGCGCGTTCGCCGCGGCTGGCGTCGTCTGCTCTCCGGCCTTGGGGATCGGCGGCGGTGGCGGCGGTTGTTGCGCGGCTGCGGCGGCGGCACCGACGGCCGCGACGGCCGCGGCACTGCCAGCCGCGCACGTGGCGGAACACTTGAGGAACGACCGACGGTTCATGAGGACCTCCTTGCGGCAGGGCGCGAATCAACACGTGGGGGCTGGCGGCGTGCGCGTCCGAGCATAGCCGATCCGACGGGAGCATGTCGCACGGCAGCCGCGAGGCGGTTAGTCAAGTGTCCGCTGTGGATGACACCGCGCCGCGGTTCACGTGGAACGGAGGCAATTGGCTGGGGATTCTCACCGTCAGGGTTGGCACCGCGGTTGCGATAACGGTGGGTGTCGGTCGGACAGCTCGAGGTTGGCCCCGTCGAGCGTGTGGTTGAGACGCCGGCCGCGGGAGACGCACATGAGCCCCAGGTTCACTTACACCGTCGCCGCACTCGCCGCGGCGTTCAGCCTGGTTGCCGTGCCTGGGGATGCCCAGGACCGGAGCGGCGGGGCCCGCGAGCGCGACAGGGAACGACCGGCGCAGAGCGGCAGCAGTGGGCGCCAGTCGCGCGGAAGCCGCGCGGTGCCGCGCCCGGCTGAGAGCCGGCAGTCGTCGGCCGCGCAGCAGGCGCCACAGTACAACGAGGGACGGCGGCGCCAGTCGTCGCAGGCTGTCGATCGAGGCACCCAAGCACCTTCGTACTCCGCGCCGCGGACGTCCTCGGGATCGGCGCGGGCGCCCCGCAGCGACGAGGGGCGGCAGGTACCTCGGGCGCCCAGACGATGTCTCGCGGGTCGGCCTACGGCGAACAGGTCCAGCGCGCCGTGCCGCGAGCCACCGGCGCCTACCAGTCGCCGGCGTACCGGTCTGGCGACCGGCGCGAGTACGCGCATTCCGGCGGCGAGTACGGCCGGTATGATACCCGCGCTTATGTCAGGCCGCCGCACTTCCAGCCGTACAGGCCGTTCTACTTCTCGCGGCCGTACTACGGTTTCCGCCCGCACGTGCATCTCGGGTTCGGCGTCTGGCTTGGCGTGTCGGTGCCGTATCCGTGGGCGTACTTCGGCTCCTACAGGCCGCGGGTCTATGGCTACTACGACCGCGGGTACTACGGCGTGGCGGTCCAGGGTCGTGAGTACGGCGGATTGAGCTTCGACATCCAGCCCGCCGACGCGGACCTCTTCGTCGACGGCGAGTACGTCGGCGCCGTGGGCACGTTCACGCCCTGGGGAGAGTCGCTCACGCTCTGGCCCGGTGTCCACCGCATCGCGATCGTGCGCGACGGCTTCCGGACGATGGAGTGGGACGTCACCGTCCAGCCAGGCCAGGTCATTCCCTATCGTGGAATGCTGGCGCAGTGGTAACGCCAGGGCGGGCCTGAGAGCGCTTCGTGAAGCTGGGACGGGCGGCAAGCGTCGAGCGGCCGTCCCGGCGTTGGGACCCGATCTTGGATACCCGCATTATCGGCGCGCGGCCTCGGTATACACTCGTCTCCCAACATGCGCGCGCACCGCCGGTTCTGGATCGTCGTCTCGCTGCTCGTGGCGGTCGTGCTCGCCGCCGACGCGGCGTACCTTGCCTTCGGCCATGCCCTCATCCAGCGCGCGCACGAGCGAGGTACGCGCGCCACGCTTCGGGCCATCATTCCGAGTTGGGCGTCAATCCCCCTGTCGGACTATCTGGCGGCCGCCGACCGGCTCGCCCTCGTCTATTCGCTGATCGCGCTCGGGCTGATCGCACTGCTCGTCCCGGGCGTGTACGCCCAAGATGCGGTCGGGCGAGCATACGACCGCGCGATGCGGATCTGCGATGCCGCGCTGAGGCGGCCTCGGCTCACCGTGACCGTGCTGTCGGCCGTCACGTTCGGCGTGCTGGCGTGGATGGCGTGGCGCGTGCTGCTGCGCTTCCCGAATTCCGGCGACGAGTACCTGTTATCTGCTGCAGGCCAGGCTGTGGGGGGAGGGCCGCGCCTGGTACCCCGAGCATCCGCTGCAGCCGTTCTTCGACTTTCTCCACATCCGCGTGCTCGATGGCCGCGTTTTCTCGGTGTTCCCGCCGGGCTGGCCGGCGGTCATCTTCGCGGCGGCGGCCGTGGGCATTCCACCGTGGCTCATCAACCCGATCCTGGGCGCGCTCACGGTGCCCGTGTTCTTCGCGGTGGCCCGCCGCTGGTACGGACCGCGGGTCGTGCTTGCGGCCCTCGTCGCCATGCTCGCGTCGTCGTTCTTCCTGCTGAACTCGGCGTCGTACTACGCGCACACGTTCACGCTGCTCGTGACGCTGGTGTTCGCGGCCGCGGCGCTCGAAGGGAGCGACCGCAACTCGTTCGCTCTCGGCCTTGTCGCGGGCGTGTCATTCGGCGCTGCGTTCGCCGCGCGCTTTTTCACGGCGGTCATGTGCGGCCTCCCGTTCGGGTTTTATCACCTGCGGCGAAACGTCGGCCACTGGCGTTTCGTGGCGGGGTTCGCGGCTGGCGTGGCGCCGATTCTGGGGGCCTTCCTGTGGCACAACCACGAACTCATGGGCCGCTGGG
Source organism: uncultured Acidobacteriota bacterium (assembly GCA_963806085.1). Taxonomy (GTDB): domain Bacteria; phylum Acidobacteriota; class Vicinamibacteria; order Vicinamibacterales; family JAKQTR01; genus JAKQTR01. Next base: position 1,171,580 of record CAWDWR010000003.1, on the reverse strand, counting down.
GCATGCTCCCGATGAGCGGCTTCGAGAACTACGACAGCCGTTGGTTCCAGGCCAACATGCTCACCCGCGGCACGGACATCGCGCTCTCGAACCTGTGGGACTGGATCCTCTGGACGCCGGCCGCGGTCCTGCCGCTCTATGTCATCGCCCTGACGGACCGCACCGGACCGGCCCGTCAGCGGCTCCTCGGCTCCGTGTTCCTCTTCGTCGTCGTGGGCTACTACTTCTACGTGGACACCGGTGGAAACCGATACGGCCCCAGGTACTACTTCGAGGCGCTGCCGTTCGTGCTGTTGCCGGCCGCGTGGCTGGCCGTGAAGGAAGCCTCGTGGCGAGAGAAGACCAGGCACGGGCGTTGGTGCTTCTATCTCTTCGCGCTGAGCGTCCTGCTCGCCATCCCCGCCGGCGTCTGGCAGACCAGGAATGCGCACGCCATCGTGTACGAGCGGACGGACCTTTACCGCGTGGTCGAAGACGCCCGCCTTTCGCGCGCCATCGTTTTTGTCGCCACGCAGACCGGGACGCGGTGGCCGATGGCCGCCACCGACCACACCCGCAACTGGGGCCGGTACGACGGCCGCGTGCTCTTCGCGCTGGACCGGGGCGGCGACAATGTCCGGCTCATGGACGCGTACCCGGACCGGGCGTCCTACCGCTACGCCTACGATCCCGTCACCAGCAGCGGCCGTCTGGAGAGGCTTCGCTAGCGAGGCCCCGGGCCTATCGTCCAGAGCGGCGTGATGTTCGCGGGCTCGACGCGGAACCACTGGTAGAGCGCCGGGATCGAGGTGAACATCAGCAGGACGAACGCCAGCAGGCACGCCGCCGTGTAGATCACGAAGCCGCGCTCGTGGTGCAGGCGCTCGGGATGCTGCGCGGCGCTGTCGGGCTGCATCCCGATCTTGAAGTAGTAGGCCATGAACCCCGCCAGCAGCGGCACGAACAGGATGAGCTCCAGCCGGTAGCGGACGATGAAGATCCCTCCGAAGAGCGCGCAGGCGGAGGCGTAGAAGAGGATGCTCACCAGCAGCCGTTCCTCGGTGTAGTACCGGAAGGACCGCCGGTATTCCGCGAGCGCCGCCCGATCCTGGATGTGGCGCAGCTCCGCCAATCGCTTCATGGCCATGAAGAACGCGCCGACCATCCAGTACGCCAGCGCGAGCGACACGGGCGGAAACCGGTCGGGAATCAGGGCGAACCAGCCCAGTGCAAGACGGAGCGGGTTGTTGAACGACTCGCTCAGCACGTCGAGATACGGCCATTCCTTGAGCCGCACCGGCGGCACGTTGTACAGCACACCCATCACCCAGAGGGCCGCCGCGGACGCGGCGAACAGGCGGTTGACGGCGGCGGCGAGCGCCAGGCCGGCCGCCGCGAGCACGAGCCACTCGACGTAGCCCAGCCAGGGCCGCACCAGGCCCGACGGCACGGGCCGCAGGCGCTTCTCCGGATGCGCGAGGTCCTGGGGCGCGTCGAGAAGTTCGTTGAGCACGTAGTTGCTCGACGCGACCAGGCAGGTTGCGGCAATGGCCAGTGCGAGCGGGACGAGGCTGGCGGTCGCGAGCACCTCGGGGCGATAGAAAACCGCCAGCAGGACGCCGAGCAGCATGAACGCGTTCTTGACCCAGTGGTCGGCGCGCGCGATCTGGAGGTACGGTTTCAGCGGCACGAGCCGGAGGATAGCACAGGCTCTTGCCGCGTCCCCGCGGCGCGATCAGGAGAACTCGCGGCGAGTGGGATACGACTTGCGCAGCAGGTCGAAGGCCCTGCCCCGCTCCGCCGCGCTCAGGCCAACCGTCTTCCTGAGCGCCTCGTCGTCGCGGAGGATCGGATAACGGGCCGTCACCGTGTCCGCGAGCGCCGAGACGCCGTGCCGATCCAGGCGGGCGAGGGAGACGTCGCCGTCGCCGAAGCCCGGGAGCGGCAGGCCGGCGGGGCGAGGCGGCGCGGCAGAGGCGGCGCTCCATGACGGCTCGACACCGAGGAACGCGCACGCGGCGCGATAGACCATCGCGGTCCCGTTCAGCTTGCCTTCGAGCGAGTAACCGGCGATGTGGGGCGTGCCGATGTCCACGCGCGCGAGCAGGCGGCCGTCGATCTCCGGTTCGTGATCCCACACGTCGAGGACCACCGCGTCGAGGCGCTTCTCGTCGAGCGCGCGGTGCAGCGCGCCTTCGTGCACCACCTCGCCCCGCCCCGCGTTGCAGAACCACGCGCCCGGCTTGAGCCGCTCGAAGAACGACTCGCCGACCAGCCGGTACGTCGGGTCCGCGCCGTCGAAGGTCAGCGGCGTGTGGCACGTGACGATGTCGCAGTCGTACAGGTCGTGGAGGGGCCGATACCGGTCGCTGCCTGTTTCGCGGGCCTTCGGCGGGTCGTTGAGCACCGGCTCCATGCCGAGGGCCCGCGCCATCTTGACGACCAGCGAGCCGACGTGGCCGACGCCGACAACCCCGACGCGCTTGCCCGCAAGGGCCTCGCCGCGCAGTCTCGCAATCGTGAGCCAGGCGGCAACCATGTACTCCGCCACGGCGTTGGCGTTGCAGCCGAGGGCTGCGTGAAACGCGATGCCGAGGCGCTCGAGATCCGCCGCCACGACGTGGTCCGATCCCGACGTGGCGGTCCCCACGAACCGCACCCGCGTTCCCGCCACCAGCGCGGCATCCACGCGAGTGATCGAGCGGACGATGAGGAGGTCGACGTCGGCCAGGTCGGCATGCGCGATCTGGCGGCCGTGCTTCAGGCGGACCTCGCCGAGGGTGCCGAACGCCTCACGAGCGAACGGGATGTTCTCGTCGGCGAGCATCGTCGGGCGCCGCATGCCGCGATTGTGCCGTCGCGGGCGGCCCGGGCGCAAGTGCCTGCGTACGCCTGCGTGCGCCGCCGTGCCGTCTCAGGCGCGGCTACTTCGAGGCGAACACCTGCTTCGCCAGTTGCCGCGCGCGCTCGGCGTCGGCGTCGGTGACGCCGCGGTCCCTGGTCAACTGCAGGTTGTATGTGTTCGAGCCGGCGCCGAACCTGAAGAACACCTTGTCCTTCTCGCGCAGCGAAAACGCGTCGGCGCCCAAGCCGGCCTCGTCGCGAAACTGGCCGACGTCTTTCGACATCTTCGCGATCATCTTGTACATCGAGAGGCCCTGCGCGGCGGGCTGGCCGGTTTCCAGCGTGAGCGACACCGCACTCGAGGAGTCGGCCGACCGGACCTTGCAGATCTCGATGTTCTTCGCCGGCGAGAGGCGCTCCGCCTCGCCCGCGGGCGCGCCCATCACCTGCGCGGCCTGCTTGATGACCAGGTCGCATGGCTCCTGAGCCGATGCGGTGGAAGTGACCGCGACAGAAACGAACGCCACCGCAATCATCGTGCGTGATGGATTCATGATCAGCCTCACTTGCCCATGTCGATGGCTTTCAGCCGTTCCAGGACCGAGGGGTTCGATTTCAGAAACGCCACGTTGGCCTCATTGGCGTACTTCGCCATGCCGGCGCCGGACTCGAGGCCCGACGCTGCGCGCATCGCCATCAGCCCGCAGGAATAGTCCCGGGCCGAGATGCCATTGGCCTTCAGGACCGGACCGCTCAGGGGATCGGCCTCCAGGGCCTTCCACTGCTCTTCGAAGGGCAGCTTCATGCGGGCCGGGATCTTCTTCATCCAGTCGGGGTCCTTCAACGTGGCGGCCGTGAGCTCCTTCAGCGTCTTCAGGAGGGTCTCGGCCTTGCTCTGATCGAGCACGTACGACCTGATGGCCTGCTCGGTGGCCGGGCTCATCGACACGCCCTGGGTGGCCGGCGACGCAACCACGAAGACCGCGAGCAGCAGCCCAGCCCACTTCGCCATGCGACGATGCATCGTTGACTCCTTCTTCATGAACGGTTCTCTCTCGCGGACGACCACCCGTGCCAGTGCTAGTACGGGTTCATGGTCTTGATCGCCAGCACGCTCAGGCACATGCCGCCCTTCGGGCTGGTCGCGCACACGTCGCCGAAGGCGCCGCTGGCGCGGGTCTTGGTGCCGATCTGCACGCCCTGGCCCTCGCCGTCGCGGGTGACGAGGCTACCGACCCCGGCCGGGCTCTCGAAGAGACTGCCGCCCTCGTAGCCGGCCGTCTCAATGCCTTCCCTGAGCTCATCGAGCTGCCGCTCGATGACCAGGATCCGCTCCTCGAGCGCGGCGATTCCCGCCTCCGTATCGGGCGAGACGGGCGACACCGCGCGCGAGTTGGCTCCGACCACGGCCGAGGCGGCGATAGCGAGTGCGGCGGCGATGGCCGCCGCCGGCGTCATCCTCGAGAAGATCGTCATCGACATGTTGCGTCTCCTCCCCCACCGCGATCCTTACCGATGCCGGTCCCTGCTACTTGGGAAGCCAGACTCCCTTCGGGAGCGGTGGCGGCGCGGGAGGCGCAGCGCCCCCCGCGGCGCCCCCTGGTCCGGACCCTGTGGACGCGCCGCCTCCTGCGGCGGCGCCACACATCGCGCCGGCCGCTGAAGCCGTCGAGCCGGCATCCACCAACCGGTGGCCGAGCGAGGGGTCAAAGGACGCCTCGGCAAACCCCGACAAGCTCAACGCCACGCCTCCGGCACGGGCAAGGGTGCAGGCGTTCCGGATCCACTGGAGCCACCGGGCGTGTGCGGCGCGTTCGCTGGCCGTATGGCTTCCGAGTTCGTTGGTGTCCTCCGTCCATCCCGTTGCGGGATCGACAGTCCACCATCCGAGGGGCGCCGTCCATCCGTCGGGCCCCCTGGTGGCGATCAGCGCAGGGGTCCCCGTGGCCGAAGCCGCGGCGAGGCGCCCGGCTCCATCGGGCGTGAGGGCAGGCGCCGCGCCCGCAGCGGGAGGCGTCACCAGGCGGATCCCGCCGTCCTGCGCGGCCGCTCTTTCGAAGAGCAGGCCCACCGTAGGCCGGCTGAACGTCGCGTCCAGCAGCCAGCGCTCGGTCGTGTGGTCGACCACCCCTGCCGACATGAGGTCGTAGAACGGGCCCCGGGCCGCGAGCCGATCGTCAGGCGCGCGGAGCGTCAGGTAACGCTTGAGCGTCAAGTCGAGCGCGAGCTGGTTGTCATCGGCAGCCGTGATGACGAGGCTAGGACCGTCGGTGACGAGCGCGACGCCGCCATCGATCAACGAGGCCGGCAGTCGATGCCTCGCGGCTTGATACGAGAAGCCAGCGGTTGCCAGCGCGATCACGGCGGCCGCCTCATCGCCCGGGTCGCCAACTCCGGCGAGCATCGAGAGCGGCAGCGCCGCCGGCACCCCTCCGGTATTGACGGCGATTCCGATGAGGTTCGAAAGCGCCTTCGATATCGTGCGCTCGTCTTCAATCGTCTGGTCCGCGACCGGAGCGCCGTCTGCGCGCCTGCGCGGCCCAACGACGTCGAACACGTCGTAGGTCGCCTGGCGCGAGCCCGAGGGACCTGTCGTGCGGATCCGGATCCACTCGGCGGTGGGCCGTTCGGTCGGCTGGAACACTGAGCCGAAGTTGAACGCGAAGCCCGCTTCCGAAGGCTTTGGTGGACCCGGGAATGGCGTCCCGGCGATGCGTTCGGCCCCGATGATGAGGACAGGTTGGGCGGTCTCGCTGGTCCTCACGTGAACGAGGCCGATCGGAACGCCGGCCACATCGGCCGAGCGCACATCGTGGGTCAGAATGGTGCGCCGCTGGGCTTTCCCGCCGCTCACGATCTCGGCCTCGATCTGGAACTGCACGATGTGGATCTCGTCGGCAGCCGGGGCGTCTGCATAGCCGGCCGGCGCGGTCGCGCTCCGCCCGTACTCCACGCCGGGCGTCGGGTCCAGGTCTATCCATCCATTGCCATCGGCCAGTTGCACCCAGACGTGCGCACGCGCCGCCTCGACCGCCTCGGCCCATCGGCCCGCATCACCCTGAGGCGCCGTGAAGCCCCCGTCGAGCATCGCGTTGCCAAGGTGGATGAACTGGGCGCGGGCGCGCGCCGTGATCGCCTCGACCTGTGGCCCGACGGCCGCGGTGCGGCCCCGCGCGGCCAGACTGCTGCGGACGACCTGTTCGGCCTGCGCGGTCGTGAGTTCGCCGCGCGCGAACCGCACGGTCCGGCCTGATGCCCGCAGGAGGTCTGCAAGGAGCAATGCGCGGTCCACCGCATTGCCGGACCGGGCAAGGAGGGTGCCGCGAGCGCCTCGCAGGACGCCCGCGTATGGCTCGTAGCCGATCTGCGACGCCACGAAGGCGGTGAGCGATCTCGGATCCGATCCGAGTCTCGCGTGCGCGGCGCGAACGTCGAGCATCGCCGGTTCAATCGCTTCGCCGACGCGCTTCAGCGCGGTCTGCAGTTTCCGCAGGGCCTCCTCGGCCTGGGCGTCGTCCGGGCCGACGGCGCCTAGATCCGAGAGCGATGGCGTGGAAGTTGTCGCTCTTCCCGCCGGCGCAGGGCTCGTGGCGGCGGAAGACGAGGCCGGCGATGTCGCGGGGGCCGAAGAGCCCGAACGGCACCCGCTCGAGCACGCCGACGAGGTCAACGACGCCACCAGCAGCAGCGCAATGACGTCGCGCGCGGTCCATCTTCGTTGGTTCATGCTCCTGCTCCCGTCCTGCTTCGCCTGACGCTCTACCGCTCCACCGCGAACCGGTCGCCCTTGCGCACGATGCGCAGCTTCGTGTCGGCGCCGCGGGCGATGGCGACGCCCTCCAGCGTGATGTCGTCCGCGCCGGCTTGCACGACGACCCGATACGTGCCGGCAGGGAGCTCGGCGCCGGCATCGCCCGCATCGCCTGCGGCGACCGTCTCTCGCATGGCGTTCAGCACCTTGTAGGGGAACCTGTCGGTGGCTGCCGCCACGATCGCCCGCGCGAGCGACGGGCCATCCTGCGCGCTGAGGTACGCGCCGCCGGTGCTGCCCGCCAGGCCCGCCAGCGGCGCCCGCGCCTGCGCGCCGGCCAGCGTGAAGCCGACGATGTTCAGCGTCAGGTCGATCCCGAGCTTCTTGAGCTCACCCTTCGCCGCCTCGATGTCGCCGCCGCAGCTTTCCTCGCCGTCCGTGACGAGCACGAGGTTGCCGCCGCCGCTGCCCTTGAGATCGGCGGCGCCCTGCAGCACCGAGTAGACGAGCGGCGTCTCGCCGCGCGGCTGCAGCGCGTCGATCTGCTTCAGGATGGCCGCCTGACTCGCGCGGCCCATGGGTACGACGAGCGCGGTGTCGGTGCACGTCCCTTTCTGCGTCGATGCGACCCGATGGCCGTAGACGCGCAGGCCGACGTTGAAGTCCGCCGGGAGCGTGGCGACGACGTCGCGCATGACCTGCCGCGCCGTCGAGATGCGCGTGCCTTTGCCGAGGGGCTGCCGCATCGATCCGGAGAGATCGAGGATGAACAGCAGGTTCTTGCGACGGGCGGCCGGCTTGACCGCGTTGCCAACGTCGGTACCGACAGTCAGGCGGCCCGAGCGGCGCTCGCGGACGTTGAGGCACAGCAGCCCGGTGGCATTCCCCGACCTTCCGGTGACGCCGACGGTGAGCCGCTCCGGCATCGGCGACGGCACTTTCAGCGTGAGCGTGGCGCGCTGCTCGTCGCCGAGCGCGACGCTGGCAGGCGCGATCGCAGCCGTGGCACCGCTCGCTGCGAGCGCGCTCAGCGCGACCGTCCCCTTGAAACCGAGCACTGAGAGCACGGAGAGCGGGTAGGTGACCGTCTCGCCCGGCACGGCCTGACGGCTGCGCACGCCGGGCTCCGTCGTGATCACGAAGGGCGCGATGCGCGACGAGCACGGAAGCGGGTCGGGATCGAATGGCAGCGCGAGCTGTCTCGTGACGTACTGGCGGTACGCGATGTTGGCGAACTGATCGAAGTCGACGCCGTCGTAGATGATCGTGCCGCGGCCGTGCCGTGCGTAGGCCAGCACGAAGCCGCGCGCGCCGGTCGCATTGGCACCCGTGAGCGCCCCGCACCAGCCGGCGCCATAGTCGGTGATGAGGTTCGAGTCGCCAAGGTCGTTGCCGGGATTCCCGTTCGCCTTCGCCTGCCACGACGGCATGTCGATCCACGACGGGCTCGCCGGATCGTCGCTCGCGAGCGCGCTGCGCTCGACGAAGCGCAGCGCGCCAGACACGCCCCGGGCGCCGGCGTTCGCGGTCTTGAGCGAAAGCGGCAGGAACGAATAGTCGGGCTCGCTGCCCGGCCCGCAGCCGTCCGAATCCTGGATGATGAGCTTGTTGCCCCGCGCCACCCAGCCGGCCAGCGCACGTTTGAACGGCTCGCCGAGGCCCGTCTTCGCGTCGCAGATCTGCGAGAGCACGACCGTGTCGACACCGGCCGAGGGCACCAGCGCCGACGGCCTCGCCGCGTCGGGCGGCACGGACCAGAACGCCAAGCGCGAGTAGATCGACGAGTCGAGGCGCCCGTCGCCGGCGGCCGAGGCGAAGTAGCGCTGCTTCGGAGACTCGGGCGACTGTTTCGCGTAGCGGTACGGGCCGTAAGCCTCGGGATCCTTCCCCACCACCAGCACGCTGCGGCTCTCGGGTTTGCGCGAGGGCTCCGTGGCTTCGACCGCCGCGCACGACTCGAGGTCGATGCCCGTCGGCAGCGCTGCGGGCACAGGGGCCGCAGGGCTGCGGCCCGCGAGCAACTCCGCCAGGTCGGCGTGGCGCTGAAGCAGCGGCTGATAGCCGGGCGCCGAGCCTTCCTGAACGGCGACATCGGCCATGACCGCGTAGCGTGCAGACCCGTGGTTCGACGAGACGGCAAGCTTGACGAACGTCGCGCGGACCGGCGCGGCCAGCGTGATCGCATGCGATCCAGCGGCCATGGGCAGGCTCGCGGCTGCCACCTTCGTGAAACCGGCCGTCGGGCTCTCGGTCGACGTCCAGACTTCCACGTCCTTCGCCCACACCCGGCCGTCGTTCGGACCGCCCCATCCCGGGTCGGTGCCCGGCTTCGGAAGCGTGATCGTCAGGCCCGCCACGAGCACGCTGTCGCGCCCGGCGAACGCGAAGACGATTTCCTGTGGAAACACCGACGAACTCGACGTCCACACCGTCGTCGGGTCGTCATCGAGGAGCTTGTAGGGGCCGTACGGGAAGTCATAGCGCGACGTGGCGCGCTCGACGCGGGCGCCCAGGTCGAGCGTGAGCACGTTGGACCGGGCTGCCGGCTGCGCGCCAGGGGCGGGGGACTGCCGTGCGGCCGTTCCGGAGGTCGACAGCCAGAGCCCCACGGACACGGCTGCTGCCATCCCTGGGCCGAGGCGGACGATGGGCCGGCTCGAGAAGGTCATGCGGCGCCCTGGAGTGCCTTCGCGAACTGGCGCGCGCGCGCGACGTACGCGTCGTTGAGGCCGTCGCGGGCCCGGATGCCGACCCTCATGTAGCGGCCGCGGGCAACGAAATGGAAGACGGCGGTCCGGCCCTTGTCGAAGCGTTCGAGCAGGGCGCCTGTGCCGAACGAGGGCTCGTCGCTGATCACCCGGCCTTCAACCGACTGCCGCCGGACCTGCTCGAGCACCTGCTCGATGTCGGGAAGATTCAGGACGGAGACCTCGATTCGGTCGCTGCCCGTCGAGTTGTTGGCGGTCCCCGAGTACGTGAGGTCGCCCATGTGGTCGCATTGGGGAGCCGCCTGGAGCGGCGTGCCGAACACGGCGGGACCGTTCTTGGCGATGAACGCGCAGAGGTCCTGCGCGGCAGCCGGCGCCGGCGCCAAGCCGCATGCCAGGGCCGCCACGAGAAGACCGAGATGCCTGCTCACCGTTGTCCTGCTTTCCGGGCCTGCCGCGGGCACCTACAGCCCGCTGGCGAGGGCCTCTACAACAGGAAACGGAAGCCGGCGTGAGAAGCGGACACGCAGCCGGCGGGAAAGGGGTCAGCGCGAAGACCGGCCGGGGCCGCTGGCTTCGCCGAGCGGCGTGCGCCAGGGGTACTGCGCCAGCACGGGCGAGGTGCTGGAGAGCAGCGACGCGCCCTCGGCCTTCCGCCCGGCCGCAGCCAGGCAGCGGCCCAGTTCCGCCGCCGCCTCGGCCGTGAGGACATTCCCGTCGCCGAGCGTGCGCCGGCGCGTGTCGTACGCCTCACGCAGCAGCGGCTCGGCCTCGGCCGTCCGGCGCGACAGCCCGAGGAAGCGTCCGTACGCGAGGAGGACGTCGGTGGTCATGACGTGAGCGGGCGGGAGGCTCTGCCGGAGCGTGGCGAGCGCCACGCGAAACAACTGTTCGCGTCGCACCGCGTTGTCCGGGCCGGTCAGCACGGCCGCCAGGTGGAACCTGGTCGGCGCGGCGTCGAAGGCCTTGTCCGTCGCCGCCGCGCCGAACAGCTGGAGCGCCCGCTCCAGCAGGCGCCGGGCCTCCGCGGGCTTCGCGCGTTTCGACGCGAGCACGCCCTGCAGGTCGAGCGTCTGGGCGTAGTAGGGATCGGACTCGCCGGATGCCGAGAGCGTGCGCTCGGCCTTCGCCAGCTCCCGCTCCGCCTCGTCGAAGCCTCCCGCGTCGATCAGCCGATCGCCCAGGTTCATCCGGGCCCAGGCCGTTTCGACGTGGTCGGGACCGAGCGTCCGCTCGAAGGTGTTCCGCACATCCCGCGCCAGGCGCACGGCTTCGTCGAAGCGCCCACGCAACTGCTCGAGGCGCGATCGCTGGTTGCTGACGTAGCCCGCGGCGGTCGACTCTGCCCCGTAGGCCCTGGCCGTGATGGCCGCCGAGTCCTCGAGCAGCCCGGCCGCCTCGTCGAAGCGGCCGAAGCCCGTGAGGATGCGAGCGATCTGGCGCTCGGTGAGCGCGGTGTGCGGATGGGCGGGCCCGAGCGCCCGTTGCTGGCCGGCGAGCACCTTTTCGAAGAGGCCCGCCGCATCGACCCACGCGCCGCGCTGGTAGAGCGCATTGCCCAGGTTGTACATCGCGATCAGCGTGTCGGGGTGGGCCTCGCCCAGCCGCGATCGGCGGATGTCGACGGCGCGGCGCCCGGCGGCTTCGGCCTCGGGGTACCGCCCGCGCTCGGCGTAGAACACCGCGAGGTTGTTCTCGACGTTGGCGACCTGAGCGCTGCCTTCGCCGAAGCGCTGCCGATAGACGCCGAGCGCCTGTTTGCGCAGCTCCTCCGCGCCCGCATAGTCGCCGCGCCCGTACTTCAGCGATCCCATCAGCTCGTACGCGTCGCCCATCTCGCCGCTCGTGTCGCCGAGGCGGCTCCTGAGCACCGGCACCGCCATCTCGATGGCGCGCTCCGCATCGTCGCTGCGGTAGTGATCGTTGAGCACCGACGCGAGCTGCAGCCGCGTGCGCGCCAGGTCCAGCTCCGCGGGCGGGCCGAGCCGCTCGAGCGCGCCGGTCGCCTTGCCGAGCAGCTGCTCCGCGCCGTCGTAGTCGCCGAGCTGCCGCTGGATGTCGGCCACGGTGCGCCAGAGCTCGACCTGGAGATCGGGCTCCGATGCGAGTTCGGTGTCGATGCGCGCGGCGCCCTGCTCGAGGATGTCGCGCGCCGTCCGGGCCTGGGCGGCGGCACCCGGGTCGGCGGTCTTGAAGAGACTGACGAGAAACGCCTGCGCGGCGCGGGCGCGCGCAGCCTCGGCCCGGGCCTTGCGCGCCTGCCAGGCCGTGCCGGCGAGGCCGGCGACCACCGCTACGAGCAGCAGGGCGGCGACGGCGACGCCGGCCCTGTGGCGCGAGATGAACTTGCGCGAACGATACGTCCACGCGCGGCCCGCCGCCTCGACTGGATAGCGTGCGAGATGCCGGCGGACGTCGGCCTCGAGCGCTTCGACAGAGGGGTAGCGCGCCTCGGGCTCCACGGCGACGGCCTTGAGGACGATGGCGTCGAGGTCGCCGCGCAGGAGGCGCGGCGAGACCGCATGGCTGCCGGCATCCACCGAGGCGGCAGCCAGCGCGCTGGGCCTCGACGGGCCGCTGTCAAAAACCGTGTGAAGTCGCCGGGAGGCGCGGCCGTCCGGCACGGCATACGGAACGGAGCCCGACAGCACCTCGCAGAGCACGACCCCGAGCGCGAACACGTCGCTGCCGGTCGTGGGCGGTTCGCCGCGCCACTGCTCCGGCGCGGCGTAACTGGGCGTCACGGCGGCGAGGCCGGCCCGGCTGCCGCCGCTCCCGGCCCTCGTCGCGTCGTCGAGCCAGGCGGCGGTGCCGAAGTCGAGCAGGCGTACCCGGCCGCTGCGATCGACGAGAATGTTGGACGGCTTCAGGTCGCGGTGCACCACGAGGTTGCGGTGCGCATACTCGACGGCGGCGCAGACCTGCAGGAATAGATCGAGCCGCACGCGAAGGGGCGCGCCAACGCGACGGCAGCAGGCCGTGATCGGTTCACCGTCGACGTACTCCATGGCGAAGTACGGGAACCTGCCGTCCTCGGTGACACCGCCGTCGAGCAGCCGCGCGATCCCGGGATGTTCGAGGCGGGCCAGGATCTGCCGCTCGGCGAGGAGGCGCTCGCGCTCGAGTTCGCCGTGCGCGCCGTGGCGGTGCAGCTTGATCGCCACCTGCTGCTCGAACTGGCCGTCGGTGCGCTCGGCCAGGTAGACGGCGCCCATCCCGCCCTCGCCGATCTTCCGCACCAGCTTGAAGGGCCCGGCCAGCCGGCCGCTCGCGTCCGCCGGGACCGACGGTCCGCCCGCTGCCACGTCGACCGTGGCCTCCAGGAGCGGCATCGCGAGCTCGGCCGCCGAGCTGCCAAGAGGCCCGTCCTCGGACTCGGCGGCGGCGAGGCAGTCTTCCGCGTCCCGTCGCAGCGCAGCGTCGCCTTCACAGAGCGCGTCGAGGCGGGCGGCGCGGTCGGCGGCCGGGATGTCGAGGGCGGCGTCGAGGATCGCGCTGATGCGGTGCCAGCGTTCGGGATCGAGCGGTCGTTGCATGCGGCTGGTCCCGGCGAGATTCAGGTGGCGCGGGTCAGCGCACGGTAGAGGAACGCCTTGGCCTTCTGCCACTCCCGGCGCACGGTCCGCGCCGTGATGCCAAGCGCGTCGCCCACCTCATCTTCCGTCATGCCGCCGAAGAACCGCCATTCCACGATCTGCGCGAGCCTGGGGTCGAGCCGCTGCAGCCGGTCGAGCGCCTCGTCGATGTCGACCAGTTCCTGCGCCACGCTGTCGATCGCGATCGCGTCGGTGTCGAGGGAGGCCGGGAAGCGGTCACCGCCTCGCTTCTGCGCCTGCCGCTCGCGCGCGTGGTCCACGATGATCTGCCGCATCGCCCGGGCCGCGAGCGCGAAGAAGTGCGCGCGATCCTGCACCTCGACCGGCCGGCGCACCAGCTTCACGAACGCCTCGTTCACGAGCACGGTCGTGACCAGCGTCCGGCCGCGCGGCGCGCCGCCCAGCTGCCGCCGCGCGAGGCGGCGCAATTCGCCGTACGCGAGCGAGTAGGCCTCGGCAAAGGCCTCCGCATCGCCTTCACGTGACGCGGGCAGGAGCGCAGCGAGTTCCGCCATCGGGTATGCCCGTACGATAGCGGAATCGCCGGCGGCGGACAACCGCCCCCGCGCGTCAGAACCTGAACAGGCGCGTCACCTTGATGGCGAGGGAGCGGGATCCGCGGGCGGCCCGATTGATGCCGGGTGTGGTGCCGCCGCGCATCTCGTTGGCGACGCTGCGCGAGGCGTCGGACGCTACCGCCTCAGGCTCGTGAGCCGGCGCTGTCGCTCGGACTGGCGTCCGAGCTCGGCGAGCGACTCCTGGCCGGCGGGCGATGCCGCCGCGGCGGCGCGGACAGGCGCATCCGCCTGCGCGAGCAACGTCCCCGCTTCGCGCAGGCGCGCCGCGTCGTTCGGGCCGGGCCGGCGGACTTCCGTGAGATCCAGCAGCAGTCTCGCCACGCTCGTCCTCGCGTCGGCCAGCGCCAGGGCCGCGTCGGGAGGCGCATCCGGGGCGGCCGACTGGCGCTCGCGCGCGCGCAGGGCTTCGCGGTAATGAACCAGCGACTCTTCGAACCGGCGCTGCGATCGGCACAGCGAGCCGAGCGACGCCCGCACCTCCGCGACGCGGCCGAGCGCGCGGGGATCGCCGGACCCGGCATCGGCCAGCGGCCGGAGGTCCACAAGCGCCTGGGCCCAGAGCGCCTCGGCCTTTGCGGCATCACCGTCCCGCCGCGCCGTCAGCGCGAGGTCACTCGTCCTGGCGGCGACGTCGATCCGAAGGTCCGCCAGGTTCGGCTGAATGGCCTTCCTGGCGCGCTCCGCCTCCTGTTGCAGGCGTTCCGCCGCGGCGAGCGCCTCGCGCGCCTGGTTGCGTTCCCCCCACAGGTACATAAGCCTGGCGGCCCAGCACGCCGGCGGCCGCCAACAGGCCGATGATGAGGAGCGTCGCCGGGGCGACGGCAGCCCGTCGGCCGTGGCACCACGCGCGGAGGTCGGCGCGAAGCGCGGCTGCCGTCGCGTAGCGCTCGCGCGGGTTCTTGCTCAGGGCCTTGAGGATGATCCGATCGAGCGTGCCGGCCAGCATGCGACGGTCCCGTCCGCCGACGATGGTGCTCGGCACGTCGGGCTCGGATTCGCAGATCAGCTGCCGGGCGCGCGCGGGCGTCTGGCCGGCGAGTTCGTACGGCGGGTAGCCGGTGAGAAGCGCGTAGAGCAGGATGCCGAGCGCGTAGACGTCGCTGGCGGCCGTCAGCACCTCCCGCCGGGCCTGCTCAGGGCTCGAGGTACCGGTGCAGCGAGGCCCCGGCGCCGCCTGGCGGCATGCCGATCCCGAGAATCGGCGACATGCCGCAGTCGAGGAGCCGCACGACACCGCCTGCCGGCACCAGGATGTTCGCCGGACGGAGATTCCCGTGGACGGTGAGGTGCTCGTGCGCGTGCTGCACGGCGTCACAGACGGCGATCACCAGATCCACGCGGTCACGCAGGCTGGGGTGGTGCTGGCGGCACCACTCATCGATCGGGTCGCCCGTCGCGTACTCGAAGGCCATGTAGGCCGTGCCATCCGTGTCGACGCCGCCGTCCACCAGCCGAGGGAAGCCCGGATGATCGAGGTGCGCGAGGATGTCGCCCTGGGCGTGCAGGATGGCGGTGAACCCGGGATCGCGCGCGTCGGCGGTCAGGACGTGCAGGGCCACTCTCGGGTGCGGGCCGCCGGCGCCGACCCCCTCGAAGATGACGCGGGACGGCTCGCGCAGCATCTCCCGAATCAGGCGATAGGTGGCGAACTGGCCGCCCGCCTTCGGCTCGGGCGCGCGGTCGAGGCGCGCAGGCGTTGCCGGCGTCGGCCGCGGCGTCGGCCTCCCCGGCCACGAACCGGCCGGAGTGACGCGGGCCGGCGTGCGTCGGCCTCCAGGCTCATCGACGAACCACGGGTCGTCATCGTGGGCGTGCAGCAGTGACAGCACTTCGGACCGCACGTGCTCGTCGTCTGTCGAGGCGCGGACCCAGGCCTCGCGCTCCTCGGCAGGCAGCCGGCGCGCCGCTTCGAACAGTTCGTTGATCTGGCCCCAGGTCGTGCGTTCCATGGATAGCTCGGGCGACTCGCGACGCTCCTCTGGATTCTACTCCGTCATGCCGTGGCATGATGGATGGATGCCGGCCCCCGCGACGGTTGGAACGCAAATTCCGCTTCCCTTCAGGTCGAAGCCGCCGGCCGGCGGAGCCGTCGTGTCCGTGCCCGGCGTGCCCGCCGCCGTCGTCTTTGTCCGGCGGCGGCGCGCGCGGCACTACATCCTGCGGCTGCGCGACGACGGCGTGGTGCGCGTCACCGTGCCCTGGCACGGCTCGCGCGCCGAAGCCGAACGGTTCCTGGTCGCCCGGCGCGAGTGGGTCGCCCGCGAGCGGCACCGGCGCGAGCTCGTGCGCGCGGCTACGCGCATGCCCGCGGAGGTCGAGCAGCACCTCCGCACACTCGCCGCACGCGAGCTGCCGCAGCGCCTGTACGAACTCGCCCGGCTCCACGGCTTCGCCCTGCCGGCGGTGAGCGTCAGGAACCAGCGCACGCGCTGGGGGTCGTGCTCCCCGTCCGGACGGATTTCGTTGAACTGGAGGCTCGTCCAGCTGCCGCCGGCGGTTCGCGACTATGTCCTGCTGCACGAGCTGACGCACCTGCGCCACCTCAACCACTCCGCGCGGTTCTGGCGCGAGCTGGCGCGGCTGTGCCCGGACCACGCGGCGGCGCGCCAGTGGTTGCACTCCTCGAAGCTGCTCGCCTGTTGATCGAGAGACATGCCGGGGTCGCACGAGGGTACGACCCCGACCTCAAGCGCCCTATCGCGGGACGTAGATCACGAAGAACTGCTCCGGAAGGAAGTCGAAGGTCTTCGCGACGTCGAAGCCCGCGGCCGTCATCTCCCGGTCCAGCTGTTCCTTCGGGAACTGCTGCTCGGGCGGCGGGCCCCACGGCCGCTCCGACATCGGCTTCGGGCGGTAGTCGATGATGACAACGCGGCCGCCTGGCGCGAGGGCGGGCCGGAGCTTTATGGCATAGGCCACGCGGTCTTTGACGTAGTGAATGGCGTCGACCATCAGGATGGTGTCGACGCTGCCAGCCTCGAGCTGCGGATCGTCACTGGCCACCCGCCGGAGAGCCACGTTGGTCGCCTTCCGCGCCTTCGTCCGCAGGTCGAGGTACTCCAGCATCTCCGGCGCGATGTCGAGCGCCAGCACGCGGCCCCCGGGACCGACAGCGTCTGCCACCTGAAAGGTGAAGTAGCCCGTGCCGGCGCCGATGTCCGCCACGCGTTCGCCGGCCTTGAAGGCCAGCGCCTTCATGATCTCGGGCGACCGCTGCACGTCCTCGCGGTTGGGGCGCTCGAGCAGTTCGGTATAGCCCCGCGCCCACGCACGCCGGACCAGCGCTTTGAACAAGTCCTCGCTCCGGTAGTCCGAGAACGCGCCGTCTTCGAGAAGCCGCGCGCGATCGCTGAAGCCCGCGCCGATTGCACGCGTCAGATACAGATACGCCTGCTCGCGGTGACCGAGCCGGGCGTGGAACTGCGCGGCTGCGTAGAGCGCGTCGACGTGGGACGGCTCCGTCGCTTCCACCAGTTGGCCCGCGAGTGAGGCCGCCTTCGCGATGTCGCCGGTCCGTACCGCCTCCTCCATGCGGGTTTTCGTGGCGGCGAGGTCGAGGCTGGTCGCCTGCCGCGCATGTGTCCGGCTGTCGCCAAGGCCAGACAGCCACGTGATCGCCAGCGCCAACGTCACGGTGCCGGCATTCCTGGCAATGGTGTTCGACGTCATGATCGTCCTCCAGCGCAACGGAGGCGTGGTGTGTGCGCCGGCCGGCGGGCGCGGGGGCAGCCGGCGCCGGGCCGGTTGCACGGCGTTATGATACGCTCGCGCGCGAACGGGGCCAGGATGCGCCCCGGAGAGGACCGTCCTACTCGAGCCACTCGTTTCCGACGGCTCGTGCGGAGAATGCCTATGCAGGGCCCGCGTGCTCCGTGGTGGGTGTTCGGCGTCGCCGCCTGCGTTCTCGGTCTTCTCTCCTTGAGCACCTACGCCGAGTTGATGGGTCCTGGCGCCATCGGCCTGAATCTGCGGTACGAGAGCGGCAAGGCGTCGGTCGTTTCCATCACACCAGGGTTCCCGGCTGCAGGCGCGGGACTCAGTCCCGGCGACATCATCGTCGCAGCGGACGGTCAGGACATCCGTTCGCTGTTCCACTGGCTCGTCGTGCTGATGAACGCGGAGGTTGCGCGTCCGCTTCATCTCGAGTTCGAGCGGGGCGGAGCCCGGTCGACGGTGTCGCTCGCACTCCATCAGGCCTGCGGGGCCTGGTCCGTCGGCAACTGGGTGAGCTTCGGAATCAAGCTGACGGCGCAACTGGTGACGTGGGCGCTGGCGCTCCTCATCGCCGTCCGACGGCCGCGTGACCGCGTCGCGCTCATCGGCGCGGCGTACCTCGCCTCGCTGGTGGTCACCAACCTCGTGCCCGTCACCGCGGTCGACCCGCACTCGCCGACCCTGCCGTATGGCGCCGCGGCCATCTGGCGGAGTCTGCCGGTATGGCTGGGCGCGCCGCTGTGGATCGGCTACCTGTTCTTCGCCACCGGACCGCTGCTGCAGCTCCAGTTCTTTGCCGAGTTTCCCCGGCCGGTCTTCCGGACCGCTCGCGCGTGGACACTCTGGGCAATCGCCTGGTCGCCGACCGTGGTTCTCGGCGTCCCGCGTCTTTTCTTCTTAGGCTTTCTCGAGGTGTACGAACCGGCGCGCGCGGGGGCCGAGATCCCCGATTGGTACGCCACGTTCATCGGGATCACGGTGGTCGCGGCGGTGGTTGTCGGCCTGACGGTCCTCACCTTGAACTATCGGCGGCTCACCGACCTGAACGACCGGCGTCGCCTCCGCGTGCTCGTGGCCGGAGCGTTCGTCGGAATGGCCGGCCTCACGCCGGTCTCGATGGTGGCCTTCTTCCATCTTCCGCCGTGGGTTGGCGACACGCTCCGGTCGCCCGCCGCGCTGGCGTTCGCCAGCATGCTCTTTCTCGCGCTGCCGGTATCGTTCGCGTACGCAGTCCTTCGGCACCAAATCTTCGACATCAAGGTGATTCTCCGCCAGGGGCTGCAGTACGCGCTGGCGAGGCGCCTCGTGGTCTCGCTGGTCCCCGCGTGCGCGGTCCTGCTCGCCATCGATCTGTTCGTGCACCGCGAGCAGCCGCTCGCGAGCATCGTGCTGGCGCGCGGCTGGGCCTACGCGGCGGTCGCAGGCCTAGCATGGGCGGTCCACCACCAGCGCCGGCGATGGCTTGACGCGGTCGACCGGCGCTTCTTCCGCGAACGCTACGATGCGCAGCGCCTGATGCTGAAGGTCATGGAGGAGATCCGCCACGCCACGGGCCTGCACGGTGTCGCGCCACAGGTGGTGGCGCAGATCGAGGCGGCGCTGCACCCCGAGTACGTGGCGCTGCTCGTCCGGGAGCAGGGCGATCCGCGCTATCGCGCCCTGGCCTCGGTGCCGGCCGGCGGCATCCCGCTGTTGCTGTCCGGCGCGAGCAAGGCGGCCGCGCTCGCGCGGCTGCTCGGCAGGCCGCTCGATGTCGGCTCGAGCCACTCCGGCTGGGTCCGCCAGCAGCTGCCCCCCGACGAAGCCGAGCTCATGCGTGACGCCCACGCCGGTCTGCTCGTGCCGGTGGCGACGTCACCCGAAAGCCCCGAAGTACTGCTCGCGCTGGGAGAGAAGCGGTCCGAAGAACCGTACTCGAGCGAGGACCAGGAGTTTCTCGCGGCGGTTGCCTCGAGCCTGGGACTGCTCGTTGATCGGCCGGCATCGAGCGCGCCGGGTGACTCATTCTCAGAGTGCCCGCAATGCGGCGCCTGCGAAAGCAGCGGGGCCGCCGCGTGCGCTCGCGACGGCACCTCACTGACGCGCGTGCAGCTGCCTCGGGTCCTCGCTCAGCGCTACCGCCTGGACCGGCGCCTCGGTCGGGGCGGCATGGGCACGGTCTACGACGCGCTCGACACCGCCCTCGATCGGCGGGTGGCCGTCAAGGTCATCCGCGAGGATCTCGTCGGCAGCCTGGCGGCGGCCGATCGGTTTCGTCTCGAGGCTCGCGCGGCGGCGAGCTTCTCGCATCCCAACGTCGTCACCATTCACGACTTCGGCGTCGCGCGAGACACGCGCGCATTCCTGGTGATGGAGCTGCTGGACGGCGTCTCGCTGCGAGAAGAACTGCGCGCGCAACGGAGGCTTTCGCCCGGCCGTACGCTGGCAATCCTGCGCGATCTCGCGTCGGCGGTGGACGCGGCTCACGCGCGGAACCTCGTGCACCGCGATCTCAAGCCCGAGAACGTGTTCCTGGCAGGCGCTGCAAGGGACCAGGTCAAGCTGCTCGATTTCGGCCTCGCAAAGTCCCTCTCCGCGGGCGCCGACCAGGAGACGGCCGCCGCAACCGGCGCCGGCATCATCGTCGGGACGGTGCACTACATGGGACCGGAGCAACTGCGTGGCCAGGCGGTGGACGTTGGCTGGGACCTCTGGGCCGTCGCCGTGATGGCGTACGAGATGCTCGCAGGCGCGCTGCCCTTTCCCGGCGCGACCGTCGCCGACTATCAGAACGCCGTGCTGTCGGGTCGGGTGACGCCGATTCGCGACCATGTGCCTGATGTGCCGCCGCGCGTGCAGGCCTTCTTCAGCGGGGCGCTCGCCCCGTCGCGCCAGCCGGGTCGGGCGTCGGCATTCGTGGCGGAACTGGAGCAGGCGTTCAGGTGAGATCCGGCGCGAAGCGGGCAGGCCCTCTCCTGTTCGGCGCAGGCGAACGCGGCCGGCACTTGCGCTGCCGTCGCGTGTTCGTTCACCATGAACAGACGATGTCCACATCCGAAGCCGTCACGCGCAACATCCGCGTCCGGGTCGAGGCCGAATACTCCCCGGAGCGCTCGAGCCCCCGCTCGCAGCACTGGTTCTTTCTGTACACGGTCACGATCGCGAACGAGGGCGGCGAGACCGTCCAGTTGATGACGCGTCACTGGGTCATCACCGACGGGGACAACCACGTGGAGGAAGTGAAAGGGCCGGGCGTGGTGGGCGAGCAGCCGGTGCTGGGCCCGGGCGAGTCGTTCACGTACACCTCGGGCTGCCCGCTGCCGACGCCCTACGGCATGATGGAAGGCACCTACCAGATGGTGACGCGCGGAGGCGACCAGTTCGACGCCCGGATCGCCCCCTTCACGCTGAGCGAACCCTACACGGTGCATTAGCCCGCGCGGGGGCCGCGGCTATTTCGTGGCGGGATCGACGACCGTGAACTGACCCTTGCCCATGTTCATGCCGCACACGATCTGAATCGGGCCCGACGTGGTCGGCGTGAACTCAATCGTCGTCGCGCCGGCCTTCACGGTCTGCTTCACGTCGAAGGCGTCGATGACGACCGTGCGCATGCAGCCCTTCACCGTGTCGAGATCCACTTCCATCTTCACCGGCACGCCCTTCGTGACCGTCGGCGGCGTCACGACATAGCCTTTGTCGTCGAAAGAGAGCTTCACGAGCTGCACGTTCTTCGCCTGGTCCTTGTCGGCCTGCGCCAGGGCCGCGCCCGGCGCCGCGAGCGCAACCATCATCGCAACGGCCGCCATCGCGGCAACTGTTCTCGTGGTCATCTCCACACTCCATCGGGGCGCGCGCTCCCGGTGGCGCCCTCTCAGCAGGATAGCACTTCCGCGGCGAGCGGGCCGGCGGCCCGCCCTTGGTGCCGCCGCCTGGGCGTCGTAGAATGGCGCCATTCGTCGTTTGGCAGATCGGATGGCGGCGCAGCGGCTGGAACGCCGCGGCACGCGCCCGGAGGTGTCGTGTCTGGGGTGGTGGGCGACGAACGCGAACCGGCGGCCTCCAGGAACCGCCTGCTGGCGGGGCTTCCTGCGGCGGAATTCCGCCTGGTGGCGCCGGCGCTCGAGTTGGTGCACTGTCCGGCCGGCATGGTGCTGCTCGACGCCGCAAAGCGAATCGACAGGGTCTACTTCCCGGCGGACTGTGTCGCCGCGAGGATTTGCGCGCTGAAAGACGGCATCTCGTTCGGGGAGAGCATCGTCGGCAGCGACGGCATCGTGGGAATTCCCTCGTTTCTCGGTGGCAGCCCCATGCCCTGGCGCGTGGAAGTCGTCATCGGCGGCGATGCGCTCAGGATGCCCGGCGCGGCGCTCGCAACGGCGTTCCGGCGCGGCGGCGCCCTCCAGCGGCTGCTGTTGAGCTACACCCAGGAACTGCTGACCCAGTTGTCGTTTGAAACCGCCTGCCATTCGCACCACGCCGTCGATCGCCGGCTGGCGCGCCTGCTGGCCGAAATCGCGGACCGGGGGCGCGGGACGGACCTGCCGCTCACGCAGGAATCGCTCGGTTCCCTGCTCGGCGTCCGGCGCGAGACCGTCTGCCACGCGATCGGGCGCCTGCAGTCTGCGCACGCGATCGCCCACGAGCGCGCACATGTCAGGATCGTCGACGCGGCGCGGCTCAGGAACGCTGCCTGCGGCTGCTACCGCGAGACGCTCTGGCGCATGCATCCGCAGGGGTAGCTCGATGGCCCTCCGCGGCGGCCTTCCGGGCGCCGCGGGTTCCGGCTACCTCCAGTCTCCTACCCGGCACACGATGGAGGTGGCGTCGTCGCGCTGGGAACCGCCGGCGGCGAACGCCTGCACGGCCTCGATGAGCCGGTCGAGGATCTCAGCCGACGTGTGATGCGCGTTGGCGCGCACGATGTCGAGGGCCCACTCCGGGCCGCACATCGATCCGTCCGGAGCCTCGGCTTCGGTCAGGCCATCGGTCAGCAGCACGAGCACGTCGCCAGGCTCGAGATCCGGCCCCCGCAGCGTGACGAACGGGGTGTCCTCGAACAGGCCGAGGACCAGCCCCGTGCTGGTCAGCTCCAACCTGACGTTCCCCGCGCGATCGAGGAAGTACCCGGGCGTGTGGCCCGCGTTGGCGAAGCTGATCGCGCGCGTTGGCGGGTTGATCGCGACGATGATCATGCCGACGAAACGGTGCTCGCCGAGATCGGGCACGAGCAGCGCGTTCACGTCCGACAGGATCTGCGCCGGGTCTGCGTGATCGCGCGCGGCCGCCCGCACGAGCGCGCGGGTCTGGGCCATCGTGATGGCCGAGTCGATCCCGTGGCCGCTGACATCGCCGATGACGAGCCCGAGCGATCCGTCCGGCAGCGAGAGGAAGTCGAAGTAGTCGCCGCCTGTCGCCTGCGCCGGAACCGACACCCCCCACGCGTCGAGTCCGTCCACCTTCGGGGGCGATGTCGGGAACAGCCGCTGCTGGACCTGCCGGGCCAGGCGGAGACTGTTTTCGATCGCCAGAGCCTTCCGTTTCTCGGTGACATCCCTCGCGATGGAGACGAGGTGGGAAATCCCGCCGTCCGGCGACTTCAGCGGCGTAATGGTCTGGCTGGACAGGTAGACCTCGCCGTTCTTGCGCCGATCCGTGATCGTGTCGCGGAACACCTCGCCCCGCAGCAGACATCTCCACAGTTGCTCGTAGTACGAGGGATCGTGCTGGTTCGACTTGAGCAGCCTCGGGTTCTTGCCCAGCACCTCGGCCCGGCTGTAGCCGGTCATCTCCTCGAACGCCGCGTTGACGTACTCGATGTTGCCGGCGCTGTCGGTCACGAGCACCGCGTCAGCCGTGTCCTCGACGATCCTCGTCAGCAGCTGCTGCCGATCGAGTTGCAGCTTCTGCGCGGTGACGTCGCGGATGGTCGCAACTCCGCCGAGCACCTGGCGGCGCCCGTTGACCACGGGACGGCTGCTGACGGAAATCCAGCCCCCGCTGGCACCGCCGTCCTTGCGGATGTAGATCTCGCAGTCATCGACAGCGTCGCCCCGGAGCGACCGGGCCAGCGGCAACTCGTCGGCGGGGAACGGGGCCATCGTGTCCGGCCTGAAGCAGCCGTAAACCCGGCTCCAGTCCTCGAGCGGGACGTCCATCATCCCGAGGGACAGGATGCGCTCGGCCGCGGGATTGAACAGCAGGAACCGGGCCTCGAGATTGGCGACGACCACGCCCTCGGCCAGGCTGTCGATGATGTGCCGGAGGAGTCTGGGCGAGATCGACAGCTCTCCGGAGAGCATTCGCCTAGCGTGAACCATCAGGGCGCCATGCTGGCGGAGGCGAGCCGCGGCAGACGCACCCGTACGGACCGAGTTTGAAGCAAGACCAAGCCGCTGCGCCATTGGGGGCCTCCTGAGCGCAATGTCTTGCACTGGCGCGGCACGCACCGGATCCGAGCGAACTGGTCGGAGTATCGCGCCGCCGGTCATGCGGTGTCTGTGCGCTGGATCACATATGACGACGGCGGAGGCAGGGGCGAAGTTCCACCAGCGCCCCGGGGGGCGCACGAAAGTGCCGTGGCTTCGATCTTGCAGTGCGGAAGGAAGAAGCGCTCTCCCCTCGCGTACAACCGGTTGCCGATGCGGAACGCCGGGAACATGGGCATGAAGAACCTGCCAGTCAGCCGTGAAAATTCGACATGGCGGGCGCCTGTTGTCGTCATGGCCGCCGCATGGCTGTTCCTCGGCGCGGCGACCGCCGCGTTCGGTCAGGGCGGCCCCGGCATCCGGGGCGGATTGAGCGCGAGCCCCGATCAGTTCTTCATCGGCGGCCATTACGTCACCGGTCCCATCTGGAAGGCGCTTCGTTTTCAGCCGAATGTGGAGGCCGGCTTCGGCGACGACAGGACGGTGGTGGCCTTCAACGTCGAGTTCGGCTATTGGATGCCAATCAACGGTGAGTGGCACGCGTACGTCGGCGCGGGCCCGGCCATGAACCTCGTCAGCAGCAATGGCAAGGGCGGGGACGACGTGCAGCCCGGGATGACGGTCTTCGCGGGCCTCCGGTACCGGGGAGGCCTGTTCTTCGAAATGAAGGTGGGCGCGTTCGACAGCCCCGACTTCAAGCTGGCCGTAGGCTACACGTTCAGGTAGGGAGCCGGACGACAACGTGGGCGAGACTGGGAGGGAAGCGTGGCGATGATCAGTTTCATTCTCGGGGTGTTCGTCGGCGCATCGCTGGGTGCGCTTGGCATCGCGATGGCCATGGCCAGCCGTGACGCCAGCCTCTATCGCAGTGAACCCGCCTCACGGCAGCGGGCTGCCTGAACCTCGAGTCCTGCTCAGCTCAGTCCGCCAGATCCAACAATCGCCGCGCCGCGACCGAAGCGGCCAGGCGGCCGGCGCGCACGTCCTCGAGCACGGCGGGCCACGCCGCCTGCACCGCGGGGTGCGCGCGGAAACGCTCGCGCAATCCTGCCTCCAGGCGCTCCCGCATCCACGCTTCGTTCTGCTGCTGGCGCCGCGTCATGAAGCGTCCGCCGGCGGCCTGAAGCGAACGGAATCGAGAGACCTCGATCCAGAACTCGGCCATCCCCTGGCCCGTGAGGGCGCTCACCTGCAGCACCACCGGGTGCCACACCGCGGCATCGTCGGGCTCGTCGTCAGCCCGCCCGCGACGGCCGAGCATCTGGAGCGACGAGGTGAGCTCCGCCCGGGCGCGCGTGGCCGCCGCCTCGTCGATGTCGCTCTTGTTGACGACGATGATGTCGGCCAGCTCGGTGATGCCCTTCTTGAGCGCCTGGAGATCGTCGCCCGCGTTGGGCAACTGCAGCAGCGCGAACATGTCCGTCATGCCCGCGACGGCGGTCTCGCTCTGGCCGACGCCGACGGTCTCGACGATGACGATGTCGAAGCCGGCGGCCTCGAGCACGAGCATCGACTCGCGGGTCTTCTCGGCCACGCCTCCAAGCGTGCCGGACGAGGGGCTCGGGCGGATGAACGCGCGGTCGTCGGCCGAGAGCCGCGCCATGCGGGTCTTGTCGCCGAGGATCGAACCTCCCGACACCGAGCTCGAGGGGTCGACCGCGAGCACGGCGACCCGGTGCCCCTGATCGATGAGCTGCAGGCCCAGCGTCTCGATGAACGTGCTCTTGCCGGCGCCGGGCACGCCCGAGATGCCGAGGCGGAAGGACCGGCCGCTGCGGGGCAGCAGCGCGTTCAGCACCTCGTCGGCGCGCGCGCGGTGACCGGCGTGGGTCGATTCGAGCAGCGTGATCGTCTTGGCGACGGCGCGGCGCTGCTGCGGGCCCGCCGATCCCGTCACGGCGTCCGTCAGCGCGCGGTCGGCGGGCTTCAGCATGCGCGCGGCTCCGGCCTCACCCGCCGGCCTGGGCGTTCCGGATGTGATCGAGCACGTCCTTCGCGCTGACGGGGACGGGCGTGCCGGGGCCGTAGATGCCCTTCACGCCGGCGTCGTACAGCATGTCGTAATCCTGCCGCGGGATGACGCCGCCGACGAACACGATGATGTCGCTGCCGCCGAGCCGCTTCAACTCGGCGATCACCGCGGGCACGAGCGTCTTGTGGCCCGCGGCGAGCGTGCTCACGCCGACGGCGTGCACGTCGTTCTCGATCGCCTGGCGCGCGCACTCCTCGGGCGTCTGGAAGAGCGGGCCGATGTCCACGTCGAAGCCGAGATCGGCAAACGCCGTGGCCACCACCTTGGCGCCGCGGTCGTGGCCGTCCTGGCCCAGCTTCGCCAGCATCACCCGGGGCCGGCGGCCGTGGGCCTCTGCGAAGGCCGCGATCTCGGCCTGCAGCTCGGACCAGCCCGGCGCCGCGTCGTAGGCTGCCGCGTACACGCCGGTCACCTTGTGCGTGTCCGCGCGGTGACGGCCGAACACCGCTTCGAGCGCATCGCTCACCTCTCCCACCGTGGCGCGCAGGCGCATGGCACGGATGCTCACGTCGAGCAGGTTCCCGCCATGCCGTGCCGCGTCGGTCAATGCGCCCAGCGCGGCAGCCACGGCGGCGCTGTCGCGCGACGCCTTGACCTGCCGCAGCCGCGCGATCTGCCCGTCGCGCACCTTCATATTATCCACTTCGCGGGCGTCGACGGGAGGCTCGTCCTTCAGCGTGTACTTGTTCACGCCGACGATGACGTCCCGGCCGGAATCGATGCGGGCCTGCTTCTCCGCGGCGGCAGCCTCGATCTTCAGCTTCGCCCAGCCGGTGTCGACCGCCCGGGTCATGCCCCCCATCGCTTCGACCTCGCCGATGATGGCCCAGGCGGCGTCGGCCATCTGCTGGGTGAGCGTCTCCATCACGTAACTGCCCGCCCAGGGGTCGATGACGTTCGTGATGTGCGTCTCTTCCTGGATGATGAGCTGCGTGTTCCGGGCGATGCGCGCGCTGAACTCCGTGGGCAGGGCGATGGCCTCGTCGAAGCTGTTCGTGTGCAGGCTCTGCGTGCCGCCGAACACCGCCGCCATCGCCTCGATCGTCGTCCGGACGATGTTGTTGTACGGGTCCTGCTCGGTGAGGCTCCAGCCGGAGGTCTGGCAGTGCGTGCGCAGCATGAGGCTCTTGGGCTTCTTCGCGCCGAACCCCTTCATGATGCGCGCCCAGAGCAGCCGGGCGGCGCGCATCTTGGCGATTTCGAGATAGAAGTTCATCCCGACGCCCCAGAAGAAGCTCAGGCGCCCGGCGAAGTCGTCGACGTCCAGACCGCGGTCAATCGCCGTCTTCACGTACTCCGTGCCGTCGGCCAGCGTGAAGGCGAGTTCCAACGCCTGGCTCGCCCCCGCCTCCTGCATGTGGTAACCCGAAATGCTGATCGAGTTGAACCTCGGCATGTGCCGGGCGGTGTACTCGATGATGTCGGCCACGATGCGCATCGACGGTTCGGGCGGATAGATGTACGTGTTCCGGACCATGAACTCCTTGAGGATGTCGTTCTGGATGGTCCCCGAGAGCTGCGCCTCGGCCACCCCTTGCTCTTCCGCCGCGACGACGTATCCCGCCAGCACGGGCAGCACCGCGCCGTTCATGGTCATCGACACGCTGACCGTGTCGAGGGGGATGCCGTCGAAGAGGATCTTCATGTCCTCGACGGTGTCGATGGCGACGCCCGCCTTGCCGACGTCGCCCGTGACGCGCGGATGATCGCTGTCGTAGCCCCGGTGGGTGGCGAGGTCGAACGCCACGCTGATGCCCTGGCCGCCTGCCGCCAGCGCGGCGCGGTAGAAGGCGTTCGATTCTTCGGCCGTCGAGAAGCCGGCGTACTGCCGGATCGTCCACGGACGCCCGGCGTACATGGTGGCCTGCGGGCCGCGCAGGAACGGTTCGAAGCCGGGCAGCGTGTCGGCGAACGGGAGTCCGCTCGTGTCGGCGGCCGTGTAGAGCGGCTTGACCGTCAGGCCCTCGGGCGTCGTCCAATTGAGCGCGTCGACGCGGCCGCCCGGAGCGGACCTGGCCGCCGCCTTCATCCACTGGTCGAGCGTGGCCGGCTGGAACTCGCGGTGGTCGGACACGGGGTTCTCCTGGGGCTGATGGGCTGGCGCGGGGCGGGGCGCGGGCTCGATCATACAACCTCCAACTTGGGCGGCTCAAATCGCGGCCCCGCGGCTGTCAAGCGCCCGCCGCCGTCACTGGCCGGGGTCCTTCCGGCGGTAGGAGGAGTACTCCGACTCCTGATCGAGGTCCACGCGGGCGATGAAGAACACCCGGCCGCTCCCGGTGAACCGCGAGTACGTCGGCAGCCAGGCCTCGCCGTCGATCTTGCGCCGTTCAATGAAGCCCCGGCTGCCCTTCAACAGGCGGAAGATGAACCCGAACCTCACGGAGACCGAATCGAGGCACTCCATCCTCAGCCTCACCAGCTCGCGATCCGCTTCGTCGACCCAGGCCTGTCCGCGGAAGTGGCTGATAATCCGGCCCTCCGGCGTGCGCGGGCTGTACCCCGGCCGCGGGTCGAAGGTGAAGATGATCGCGGGGCGGCCGTCGATCGTGTCGCGGCCCGTCATGCGAATGTCGAAGACGGACGGCAGTTCGTCGACGGCCGCCCGTTCCTTCAACTCCTCGATCTCCCTCTTGCGCTGGCGGGCCTGGCGCTCGTCCAGCCCTTCGAGTTCGCGCCGGGCGAGCCATTCGCGTTCTTTTCGCGCCTGTTCGGCATCGCGCTGCGCCAGGTCCCCGGGCTGGACGCCATCCTCGCTGACGAGCCGGCGGTAAGTGAGCTCGGGTTCGGGCGACGGCACGACTTCGTAGATACGCACGCGCCTGCGGGCGACCGCGGCGTCCGGCCCGTAGCTGTAGCGCGTCTCTTTCTCCTGGTAGGTGTAATCACTCCGCACCAGGTCGTTGCTGCGGAGGTGCTTCAGCGTCTCCGCGAGAAACGTCCGGGGATCCGGCAGCGGCGGCTCTTGGGCCTGCGGCATGGCTCCCGCCGCAAGCACGATCGCGAGCGCCAGTCGGTGCGGGCGACGGCTCATGCGAACATTGTTGATCGGGCCGGGCCCCGCTGCGTGTTACTCTCCAGCGCACCGGAGACGGGCTCGAGGAGGTACATGGCCACGACGACGCCGCGCGCGCCCGCACGCGAGATCTTCGGCTGGGCGATGTTCGACTTCGCGAACTCCAGCTACACGACGGTGATCGTCACCGTCGTCTTCAGCGTGATCTTCCCGCGCCTCGTCGTGGGCGACGGGCCCGAGTTCCGGCAGGGCAACCTGCTCTGGAGCGTGGCGCTCTCGGTGAGCTACGGCCTGGTGGTGCTCACCGCCCCCGTGCTGGGCGCCATCATCGACTTCCGCGCGGCGAAGAAGCGGTTCCTGTTCGCCAGCTACCTGTTGACGGTCGTTGCGACGGCGCTGCTCTACTTCGTCGGGCCGGGCCAGGTGCTGCTCGGCGTGGTGCTCGTTGTCGTGTCCAACTACGGGTTCGCCGTTGGCGAGTCGTTCACGTCCAGCTTCCTGCCGGACCTCGGGCCGACGGAGGAGCTCGGCAAGATCTCCGGATACGCCTGGGGACTCGGCTACGTGGGCGGCATCGCGTGCACCGCGCTGGTGCTCGGCGTCGTGGGCGCCCAGACGCTGGAGAACTTCGAGCGCGTGCGGCTGGTGGGCCCGATCACGGCGATCTTCTTCCTGGTGGCCGCGATCCCCACGTTCATGTTCCTGCGTGAGCGAGGAACGGCGAAGACGCTGGCGCCCGGCGAGACGCTGCTCGCCATGGGCGTCCGGCGGCTGGTCGAGACCGCCCGCGCGCTCGGCGGGTTCCGCGACCTGCTGGTGTTCTTCGTGTCGTTCTTCTTCGCCATGGCCGGCCTGTCCATCGTCATTGCCTTCGCGTTCATCTACGGCGATCAGATCATCCGGTGGAGCCCGAAGAGCCAGATCCTGATGTTCGTCATCACCAACCTGACGGCCAGCGTCGGCGCCGTCGGGTTCGGGTTCCTGCAGAAGCGCTGGGGCAACCTGCGCACCTTCAACCTCACGCTGGGCATCTGGGTGGCGGCCATCGTCGGGATCTGGGGAACGCCCGGCTCTCACCACGTGGCTGAACGCGGTGCTCGGCACGGCCTGGTCGGCCGAGTCGGTGTTCCTGTTCATGGGCGCGATGGCCGGGTTGTGCCTCGGTGCGACGCAGTCCGCGAGCCGGACCATCGTGGCGGTGTTCAGTCCCGAATCGAAGTCCGCGGAGTTCTTCGGGTTCTGGGGGCTGTTCGGCAAGCTCGCCGCGATCTTCGGGTTGCTGTCGCTCGGCGTCCTGCAGGTCCGCCTGGGCCTGCAGCCGGCCATCCTGCTCTGCTCGCTGTTCTTCCTGGCGGCACTGGTGCTGACGCTCTTCGTGCGCGAGGCGCGCGGCCGCGCCGCCGCCGCAGAGTATGGCGGCCGCGAGTAGGCGGGGGCAAACCCGCCGCCGGGGTCCGACCCGGGTCTGACCCCGGTCGCCTGGCATGGTGGCGGTTTCTTCTACACCCGCTGGCCGAACGCACGGCAGAAACGGCCACCAGGTGTCGGCGTCACCCCGCAACACGAGGTATCGGTGGGACTTCCATTCCTTCGCGTCCGGCATCGGGGTTGCAGCAGCGGGTCCGGGAGCCGCGATCCAGGTGTACGGCGGCCCCAGAAAGGGCTTGACATGTCACTAACATGTGAGCATGCTATACACATGCCCATCATGATCCAGCTGCGGAACGTGCCCGACGACCTGCACCGCCGCCTGAAAGCGAGAGCCGCCATGGAAGGCATGAGTTTGTCCGACTACCTGATCGCCGAGGTCGCGCGCGTCGCCGAGCGGCCGACCCCGCGCGAGATGATGAACCGGCTGCACAGGCGCGCCTCTGTCGAGCCGCGTGTGTCTCCTGCCGCGGCCGTGCGCGCCGCGCGGGACGCCCGGTGATCGTCATCGATGCGTCGGTGGTGATCGAGGTGCTGCTCGGCACGGCAGCGGGGCGGGCCATCGAGGACCGGGTGTTCGCTCCGCGCGCCTCCCTGCACGCCCCGCATCTCGTCGACGTTGAAACGGCCCACGTGCTGCGCCGCTACGAAGCAACCGGTGACCTGACGGGCGACCGCGCGGCGGAGGCGATCGAGGACTTGCGGGACCTGCCGATCACGCGGCACGAGCACGCGCTGCTGCTGCCCCGCATCTGGCAACTCCGCAGGAACCTCACGGCGTACGATGCCGCGTACGTGGCCCTCGCGGACGCCCTCGACGCGACGCTGCTCACGCGGGACGCGAAGCTGGCCCGCGCCGCCGGCCGGACGCGCGTTCAACTGCTGAAATGACCGGGGTCAGACTCGGGTCTGACCCCAGCGACACCAGATGCGAACGGGCGCCGGGGTGACTAGCGCTTCGGCTCAGGACAGAAGGCGTCGAAGCCTCGGGCACGCTCACGGCGGTCGAGAGCCTCACCGGCGGCCTGGACCGGCGGCAGGACTCCCAGCCGCACCAGCAGCGCGCGATACTCGTAGCGGATGCTGACCGACGCCGCCGGTGTCGGCTCGAGATCGAGGTAGACCTGGCGGACGGCGTGGACAGTGCGGCGGCCGATGCCCGTGGCCGCGTACTCGTCGGCCGCCGGAGCCGGCGCCGAAGCCGCCTGTTTCGAGGCGGCTCCGACCTGCGAGGACGCACCGGCCTCTGCAGCCGGGAGCGACCTCTCCCTGTTCTGTCCGGCCGGCGCCGGGACGTCCGACTGCGGCGCCCGGTCTGGCTCCGTCGCCACGATCCGTTCGGGCACGCGCTCCCGGAAGAACACGGCGCTGATGACCCCGAGGTCGTTCGTCTGCCGGAGCCACGCCCCGTAGGACTGTTCCTCGGAGGTGAACTCGAACCGGCGGGCGTCGGTCATGCTCGTCTGCCACCCGCTGATGGTGACGGTCTCGTAGGGCCCGAGCACCCATTTGCGGGCGTCCTGGGCGCTCGTGTGCCGGGCGTCGATCGTGTTCAGCCCGTCCACCGAGAGCGCCACGGCCACTCGGACAGGATACGGATTGCGCAGGCGGATCTCGTACTCACGCCCCTTTAGGGCCTCGACGTACAGGGTGCCACGAGCGGCGTACGCGGGCAACCGCCTGCCCTCGACGAGAACCTCCATGGTGGGCCGTGGCCCCGGGCCGGAAGATGCGCGGGGCATCGCCAGGCTGGCGGCGACGAGCAGGAACGCGAGCGTGAACAGCGCGAATCGATGCAGCATGTCGTCCTCCTGTCTGGAGAACGACGCCGCCGGTGTTTCTTGCAGGACCAAGGGGGCCGGCGTTCGGGCGACCGGCGATCGGGCCTACCGGGCCGTCTTAGGTGTCAGCAACTCGACGTTGGTGATCCAGGGCTCGAGACGCACCCCCCACGACACGGTAACGCGGAACCCCGGCTCGTGTTGGTTCGGCGGCGAGGCGCCGGGCTGGGCGTCGGACTGCAGGCCCTCGAGGGCGCCGCGCCATTCGCGCGGGACGTTGATCTCCGGCGGCAGGACCGACGTCACACGGCCCATCAGGAACGGCGGCTGGCCTGGATTGGCGATGTACCGCAGGGCCGCTGTGGCCTCGACAACCGCGACGCGCCGCCGGTCGGGATGGCGCGCCCGCAGCCCGCTGGATCGTTGTCGACATCGATCGCTGCCAGGCGCGAGCCGGGCGCCGACGCGTCGAGCAACTCGAGCGCCGCGAACGTCGACCGCGGAATGCGCGTCCGGTAGTACTCCGCGTTGCTCCGGAGTCACCGGCCTGCGGCAGTCGAAGCCGATCGACTGGAGCTTGGCGCGATCGAACCAGCCCGCCTCGCCGACATTGCGTGTGCCGCGCGTTCCCGGGGGCTCGAACACGAGCGAGAGCGTCAGCGCGGTGTTCTCGGCCTGCTTCGCCGGCAGCCGCAGTTCGCGCTCGGTCAACTCGAGGATGGCCTCCGGTTCGCCGCGCCGGTTCATCGCAGCCGCACCCCAGGCGGCCGCATTCGCAACGACGATGATGGCCGCGGCCCACAGCAGTCCCGTGCGACGCATGTCACGCCCTCCTCTGCCGCGATCGCGTCCGCCCGAGAATCCCGAGGGCGGCGACGGCGAGTCCGCCCAGGAGGAGGAAGAAGAGGTAGCGCGGCATCCAGTCCCACAGCCAGTCGAAGTATTTGGCGAAGACGAAGATGACGAGGAAGCCGGTGGCGACCTGCACGACGTCGCGCCACCCGCGTTGGATGCCCACCCAGATGCCGGCCGCGCCAAGGGCGAACCCCGCGACGTCGTACATCGGCCCGATCACGCGCTGCGGGCCACGGCAGGTAGCTGAACACGCCGCTCCAGGTGGAGAGGAAGATCAGCGGGAGGAGGATGGCGGCCGACCCGGCCAGGCGCCACGTCTCGGCGAACCCGGCCCGGCCGCGGTTGACTGGCAGGAAGGCGACCGCAAACGCCAGAGCACCGGCCGGGCAGCAGCGGTTCCGGGCGCGCGATCGACGACACCCAGATCCACCCCCGTGGCGCGCGCCACGATCATGGTCAGGCACAGCATCAGCATCACGATGCCGCCCGCGAGCAGCAGCCGGAGGCCGTAGGTATAGGCGACGACCATCGCGAACGCGCCCCAGAGCGCAAACGCGAACGGCGACGGCCGCATGTTGAAGATCACGCCGACGACGCTGACGTCCAGGATGAACGCGGCGGTGGCCGTGATGGCGAGAATGGACGCGACGTAGAGCGTCTTCTCGCGCCGCGCGGCGTACTTCGACCGCGCCGAGCAGCGCGAGCGGGGCGGCGCCGAGCACCGCGAGCTGGGCCGGCGTCGCGAGCAGCCCCCACACCCGGTAGAAGAACAGCACGACGCCTGCGCTCAGCGTGACGGCTCCGACAAGCGACGCGATGCGCATGCCGAGCGACAGGCGGCGCTGGCGCTCCGTGCGGTCCACGTCGAAGCGGCCCGCCAAGCGCTCGAGGAGGCGGGCGTGGTAGTCGTCGACGCGCGCGCGATCGCCGGTCTCCAGCCGGAGCACACCCTCGCGTTCGAGCTCGCCGAGCTCCCGCGCAAAGGCCTCGATCTGGTCCGCGCGCTCCTGCGCCTGGGCCTTGGTCACCGAGGAGCCATCAGCGGGCGTGTCGGCCATCCGTGCGCCTCCTCTCCCGTACGGTGCCGGCCGCGTCACTTCGCGGCGGGCACGTTACCGTAGAACAGCCACTGCGGGCGGTAGTCGCGCGTCAGCGCGCGCCCGGTCAGCACCGCGCGGAGCACCTCGATCGGCATGCGGCCTTCCCACAGCACGGCGTCGTTGAACGCCTTCACCGTCGCCAGCGTCGCGGGGACCGCTTCCTTCGCCAGCGCGCGCATCTGCAGGCCGCCCAGCATGTAGGCCGCCTGGTAGAGCGGCGAGTAGCTGCCGTTGAACGACCGGCGCACCTCGCCCGTCGCCGTGAAGCGCTCGTGCCCGACGCGCGAGACGAGGAAGTCGATGCACTGCTCGGGCGTCCACCGCCCGAGGTGGAAGTTCAGCGAGAAGATGATCCGCGCCGCGCGGTGCATGCGCCACCACAGCATGCCGATGCGATCCTCGGGCGAGCGCGGGAAGCCCTTGTCCCACAGCGCGAGTTCCCAGTAGAGCGCCCAGCCCTCGCTGTAGAACGGCGTGCCGAACAGCGCGCGGTGCGGGTTCGCGCGCTCGGCCATGAAGCCCTGGAGGTGATGGCCCGGGATGAGCTCGTGCTGCACCGTGGCGCGCGAGACGTGCACGCCGTTGCCGCGCATGCTCATCAGCCGTTCCTCGTCGGTCATCGTGTTCGTCGGGATACGACACGCTGATCGTCTCGCCGCCGGTGAAGAACGGGTTCACGCGCTGGCGCTCGGGCGACATCATCTGCATCCGCCAGATGTCGGAGGCGAGCGGCGGCACGGTGACGAGGTCGTGCGCCTTCAGATACGCCTCGGCTTCGAGCGCGAGGTCGCGGATCATCGCCGGCTGGCCGCCGGCCGGCACGTACTTGTTCTTCACCGCCTCGAGCGCCTTCAGCCAGTCGTCGCCGAACCCGAGTTCGCGCGACGCTTTCTTCATCTCCGCTTCGCACCACGCGTACTCGCGGTTGCCGATCTCGATGAGCTGCTCGGGCGTGTACGGGATCATCTCGCCCGCAAGATCCTCGAGAAGGCCCGCTCGGCCGATCGGGTCGCCCACGATTTCCTCGTCGCCTGCCGCGGGTTCTGGGGCCTGTCCCCCGCGTCCCCCGCCGCGGCCTCCGCCCGCGCCCGGTGCCGCAGCGACGGCAGGCGCCGCGCCCGCGAGGCCGCCGATCTTCTGTCGAAGCGAAGTGGAGTACGCCGTGAGCGCCCTGCGCCACCGGCTGGTAGGCCGCCGGCACCGTCCCGGTGAACGCGGGGTCGTAGACGTTGTAGAACGCGAACCACTGCTGGAGCGCGCCGCGCAGCGCGTCGACGCGTTGCGAGGCCCGCACGCCGACGGCCGGCGTCATGCCCGCCGGCTTCACTCCCGGCGGCGGGCATCGAGTCGACCGAGGCTTGGGCGGCCTGAACCTCGGCGCCGATCGCCCGGCATGGCCGTCACGGCCGCGTCTGCGGTGATGAACTCGAGCTTCTGACGGTCCTCGGCCAGCCTCATGATGGCCGGCGCGAAAGGCACGAGCGCGGCGATCTCGCGGTCGTTGCGTTCCTCGCGCGCGAGCAGCGCCTGCTGGTACTCGAGGTGCGTTCGCAGCAGGATGTAGTCGGCCTTCCCTTCCTGCGACAGTTTCGTGAAGTCGATGGCGGGCAGCGCCTTCAGCCAGGCGTCCTGGAACGCGCGCAGCCGGGTGCGTCGCTCCACCGAGCCCGGTACGGTGTAGAAACGCAGCAGCGCCTGGCGGTCCGTCGAGAAGCGCTGAACGACGTCGCGCAGTTCGCTCGTGGCGGCGACGAGTGTCGGAAGGTCCGGCACATACGCCGCTGGCGCCGCGAATGTCCGCCTGGCCTCTGGCGGCAACTGGATGCCGGCCGGCTGCTGAGCCGGCAGCGGCGCGAGCGTGATCAGCAGGCCTGCGGCAATCGCCGACGCAAACCGCCACGATCTCCGGGTACGCATCCTGGGCTCCTCCGTTCGGCCGCCATTCTACCGGAGCGCGAACCAGTCGGGGTCAGAGTCGACGCTGACCCCGGCTCGGGCTGGCGAGGGAACCGAGCAGGAGCCTCGCGATCGCCGCGCCGGACCGGACGATGGTGCGCCAGATGCCTGGCGCGGCAGCGCCGAGGACCACGGCGACAAGCGCCGTGGCGTCCTGGCGGCTCTCCGCGTACGCGGCGGCAAGCAGTCCGCCAGCGAGGGGATGGCCGGCGAACTTGAGGAGATACGCCGGGTCGGTGAAGTCGAAGCGGCGCTGCCTGCGCGGCAGCCCCGCCATCGCCGCGTGGTCGAGCAGGCTGATCACCAGTCCTGCGGCCGCCGCCCAGACGAAAGCCTCGAGTGCGCCCATGTCAGCTCCCAAGCCCGCTACGACGACACGAGCGCGTCGAAGTAGCGCCGGAGGAGGCTCGTCGTCGCCCGGTAGTGCCCGCGCGTGGAGTACCGTGCCGGCCGGCCCGACCCATCGGCGGGCGCCGCGATCATCTGGGCCGGCGTCGTGTCGAGGATGTTGAGGACCCGGTCGAGCGGGAGGCCGGACTCGGCGGCAATGGCCTCGGCTGACAGCCACGTGTCGTCCGAACGCTCGATGGCCGCGAGGACCAGGGGTTCGTCGGCATTCGCCGTCCATCGGGCCCACGGATCCGCCACGCTCTGCGGCACGAACACCCCCGCGAAACCGGTTGCGTTCCGATCCTAGGCAGCTCGCATGGCATGCGCAATCGGGTTTCCGCGTGCGCCACGAGACAGTGTGCAATGGCCGGAACGGCCCGGCCCCCGGGCAACGCGCTCAGCCATTCCTCAGGAGAAGTCAGCGCCGCGTTGTGGATTCCACTGCCAGAACCACCTAGACTGGAGGGGGTATTCATGGAGAGACTGGCCAGCCTATGACGTGTGTCGGTGTCGACATCGGCGCGATCTTCCTGAAGGCCGTCCGCGTGGACGAGGCGGGCCGGATTCGAGGCGAGCCTCTACGAGCGCCACCGCGGCGAACCGGCCGAGGTGCTGGCGGAGGCGTTCGACCGCCTCGGCGTCCAGCCGGATGAGCCCGTCGGATTCACGGGCTGCAACGGCGAGCTGTTCGCGACCCAGCTCGAGGCGCCCTACCGCGACGTGACGCTGTGCCAGATCGACGCCGTGCGCCGCCTCGCGCCCGACGCCTTCGCGGTGATGGACATCGGCGGCGGGTCGGCCACGCTCATCCAGCTCGACGGCAGGGGCAGGTTCCAGGGCTACGCCACCAATTCGCTCTGCGCCGCCGGCACCGGGTCGTTCCTCGACGAGCAGGCGGGCCGGCTGGGCATTTCCTACGAGGAGACCCGCGGCTATCTCCACAACCCCAACCCTCCGACGATCGCCGCGCGCTGCACGGTGTTCGCCAAGAGCGACCTGATTCACCGTCAGCAGGAAGGCTGCAGCCGCATGGACATGTGGTCGGGCCTCTGCCGCGGCATGACGCGGACGGTGCTCGGCACGCTGCTCAGCGGCCGGCCGCTCGAAGGCAAAACGATCCTGATCGGCGGCGTGGCGCTGAACCGCGAAGTGGTGAGCTGGCTCCAGCACGACTGTCCCGGCCTCATCGAGGTGCCGGAGCAGCCGCACCTCCTGGCCGCCTGCGGCGCCGCCCTCTCGGCGAAGCCCGCCCGCAGACGGCCTGGCGCTCGCGGCCCGCCGCGACGGGGCCGGGCCGGCCGGGAACGGACGGTTCCCCTGGACGCTCACGCTCGAGAAGTCGGTGCACCCGTCGTTCGCCTCCGATCACAGCTACGAGGACGCGGACGGCAACGAGGTGCGCGTCACGCGCTGGCGCGAGGGCGAGCCGATTCGCGCCTACCTCGGCATCGACATCGGCTCGACCAGCACGAAGGCCATCCTGATAGACGAGGCGGGCGAGGTCGTCGCCGACATCTACCGGAAGACGGCCGGCGATCCCGATCGCCGCGACCAAGCTGCTCTTCCGCGCGCTGCGGACGCTCTCGGCGGACAAGGGCTCGGCGCTCGAGATCCTGGGCGTCGGCACGACCGGGCAGCGGGCGGAAGATCGTCGGCCACGTGATCGGCGCCGACGCGATCATCAACGAGATCTCCGCGCACGTGGCCGGCGCCGCGCACGTCGACCCGTCGGTCGACACGATCTTCGAGATCGGCGGCCAGGACGCCAAGTACATGCACGTCGTCGACGGCCACATCCGCGACGCGAACATGAACTACGTGTGCGCCGCGGGCACCGGCTCGTTCGTCGAGGAGCAGGCGCTGAAGCTGGGCTACAAGGTCGCGGAGGCCGGCCCGGCCGTGCTCGGCCTGCAGCCGCCGCGCGCGACGGACCGCTGCACGGTGTTCATGGAGCAGGACCTGGTCCACCTGATCCGCACCGGATCGACGCCCCAGGAGGCGTTCGCCGCGGTGATGGTGTCGGTGGTGAAGAACTACCTCAACAAGGTGGTCGGCAACCGCTACCGCAGCCGCGACAAGATCTTCTTCCAGGGCGCCACGGCGCGGAACCCGGCGCTGGTGGCGGCGTTCGAGCGACTGCTGGACGTGGAGATCGTCGTCTCGCCGTACTGCCACGTGATGGGGGCGTACGGCGTGGCGCTGCTCACGCGCCGCGTGATGCAGGAACAGGGGCGCGCCGTCAGCGCCTTCCGCGGCCTCGACCTCGACCGGCGCGAGATCACGCTCTCGAAGGACACCTGCGAACTCTGCCAGAACCACTGCGCGATCACGACGCACGCACATCGACGGCGAGGACGGGCCCGTCGTGGGGCTACATGTGCGGGCGCGAGCCGCGCGAGCGCCGCATGCGCGTGACGCCGCACAGCCGCCTGCTCCGGCTGCGGCAGGAAGCTGTGGCTCGAGTCCGGGCGCGGCGTCGACGTGCCCGACGACGCGCCCGTCGATCGGCATTCCGCAGGCGCTGAGCATCTACACCTACCTCCCGCTCTGGCGCCGGTTCTTCAACCGCCTCGGCTACCGGATCCTGCTCTCGGGCGGCACGACGCAGGAGATCCGCGATCTCGGCGGGCGGATGAGCGGCGCCGAGTTCTGCTTCCCGGCCAAGGGATTCCTCGGCCACGTGGCGTCGCTCGCCGCGAGGGAGGGCGTCGACTTCGTCTTCCTGCCGGAGATGAAGAACGAGGTGCCGACCGAGCACGTCACCACGTCGACGTTCTGCCCGTACGTGCAGGCGTCGCCGTCGTACGCGCGCGCCGCCCTGGCGCTGAACGCGATGGACAGCGTGCGCCTGCTCTCGCCCATCATCGACCTCCGCCTCGAAGAGCGCACGATGCTCAAGCGCCTCGTCCGGGACCTCGGCGCAGGCGCTCGATCGGCCGGCCAGGCAGGTCGAAGAGGCGTGGCACGACGCGTACGCGGTGCAGCGCGGGTTCGAGCAGCGGCTCCGCGACGAGGGCGCGAAGGCCATCGACGAGGCCCGCGCCAGCGGCGAGAAGCTGCTCGTCATCGTCGGGCGGCCCTACAACATCTACGACAGCGGGCTTGAACCTGGACCTGCCCGAGAAGCTCGCCGAGCAGGGGCGCACGGTGCTGCCGATCGACTTCCTCACGCCGGACCTCTCCCGCCTGGGCGAGCGCTACCGGAACATCTACTGGGGCTCCGGCCAGAAGATCCTCGCGGCGCTCGAAGACGTCGCGCACAACGATCTGCTCGACGCGGTCTACTTCACCAACTTCAGCTGCGGGCCCGACAGCTTCCTGCTGACGTACGCGTCCGAGATCATGGGCCAGCAAGCCCTACCTGGCGCTCGAACTCGACGAGCACGGGTCGGACACGGGCTACATGACGCGCATCGAGGCGTTCTTCGACGTGCTCCGCCGGCCCCGCAAGGGCAATCCCGCGCGGCGGCCGTTCGTGGCGCCTCCGGCCGAGATCAACGGCCGGCGCCTCTGGATTCCGGACATGCACCCGTACACGCACCGAGCTCGCCGCCGCGGCGATGCGCGGCGGGCGGGTTCGACGCGCGGGCGCTGCCGCTCGAAACCGAGCAGACCTTCGAACTCGGCCGGTCGGTCACGCGCGGCTCCGAGTGCCTGCCGACGGCCCTCACCATCGGCAGCCTGCTCGCGGCGATGCGGTCGTCGCCGCCGGGACAGAAGCACGCCTTCTTCATGGCGTCGGCGCAGGGCCCTTGCCGGTTCGGCCAGTACGTCACGCTCCACCGGCAGATTCTGGACCGCGAGGGGTTCCCCGACGTGCCGATCCTGTCGCCGTCGAGCTACATGGGCTACGCCGGCCTCGACGAGCCGATCCGGCGCCAGATCTTCAAGGCGATGCTCGTGGGCGACATCCTGATGAAGGCCGGGTGCAAGGTCCGGCCCTACGAGCTCGAGGAGGGCGAAGACCAACTACCGTCCTCGAGCAGGAGATGGCGCACCTCGCGTCGGTGTTCGAGGCCGACGGCGATCTCGCGAAGGCGGTCGGCGCGGTCGATCCGCCGCATCGCCGTCGGTGCCCGTGACGACCGGCCCGCGCAAGCCGCTCGTCGGCATCGTCGGCGAGATCTACGTGCGCAACAACGTGTTCGCCAACGAGCACGTCGTGCGATCGATCGAGAAGCTGGGCGCCGAGGCGTGGATGGCGCCGCTGGCCGAATGGGTGCTGTTCACCTCGTCGATGTGGAACCTGCGCCAGAACCTGGACCAGAAGTTCTCGAAGCAGCTCGTCCAGGGCTGGGTGAAGTGGCACTGGCTGCGCCACTGGGAACGGAAGCTCTACGGGGCGGCCGGCGCCGCTGCTCGACGACCGGCACGAGCCCGACATGGACGCGGTGCTGGCGTCGGCGATGACGAAGATGCCCGACAGCATCGGCGGCGAGGCGATCCTCACGCGTGGGCCGCGCGATCGAGTTCGTGAAGCAGAAGGCGGCCATGGTGGTGAACGTGGCGCCGTTCAGCTGCATGCCGGGCACGATCACGACCGCCATCTTCCGCGCACGTGAGCGCCGAAACGGGCACGCCGATCGTGAACCTGTTCTACGACGGCACCGGCAGCCAGAACCGCAGCCTCGAGGTCTACCTGCGGACCGCGCTGAACGCGGACGCGGGCCGGGCTGCGTCGGTCCAGTGAGCGGGCGGCTCCGGCTCGAACGGGGGAAGGGCGGGCACACGCCGGCGGGCCGTCCGCCGGTTCCGCAACCACCGGTTCACGGGCACCGCCACGCGCCCGGCTCCGCGCAGCGACCGCTCCCGGCACAGCTGCCAGAACCGGCGCCGGCGCGGGGCGGGGCGACGCACTGCGCGAGGTCGGGCTCCAGCACCTCGCGCGTGTACTGGGCGATCACGTCGGGATCGCGGACGATCGCCACCACTTCCTGGTTGGTGTGGAAGCTCTGGTAGTCGAAGTTCGACGAACCGACGACGAGCGCCGGCCGTCGACGAGCATCGCCTTGATGTGGCTCATCCGGCCGCCGTAGAGCCGCACCGTGACGCCGGCCCGCGACGCGGCCCACTCGGTGTAAGCCGTCATCCTGGGCTTGTTGTTGTGCTTCGGCGCCACTACGCGTCACCGGCACGCCCCGCCCGGCAGCCTCCGCGAGGTGCTCGTAGAACGGGAACATCAGGTAGGCGCTCTGCACCACGATCGACTCGCGGGCCTCGCGGATGAGCCGCAGGATCGGCGCGTTCAGCGTCGGGTTCGACTCGCCGTCGAACAGCAGGACTTCGACGTCGCCGAAGTCGCGCCGGCTCGACAGATTCTCTGCCGCCGAGCGTCGCGCGCGATGTCTTCGCGCCATGAACGCGCCGACCCGCTCGTCCTCGATGCGCAGCATGAGGTCGTGCCACGCGAAGTTGTGATCGCAGACGTTGATGCCGCCGAGGTAGACGATGCGGTCGTCGATGACAACCGACTTCTTGTGATTGCGCCCCAGCGAACTCCAGGAAGAGGATGCCCACCGGATTCGTCCAGTACACCATGACGCCGTCGTCCGACAACGCCCTGGCGAGCCGCAGCGTCTCGCGGCGCTCCCGCCAGAGGCCGCCGTTCAGCGCGTTCCGCGGGGCCGCCAGGAACCGGTCACTGATGTAGAACCGCGAGTAGCGGTCGATGATGAGCGTCCGCTCGAGTTCCTTCCTGCCGAGCAGCAGCCGGGCGAAGCGCGTCCCGGCTTCATCGCCTTCGAACGACATGACCTGCGCATGGATGGACCGGCGCGCGCAGGCAACATCCTGCTCGAGCTGGGTCATGAACGCCGGGCTGTCGACGAAGAGCTTCATACGGAATACTGCACGGGCTGGCCTGAACTGGCAGCGTTCTGCGGCCAGTGTACCCCGTTCCGGCCGGTGCGGGCCAGTCCGCCTGGCGTAGGATCGCGCGACCGGCCGTCGTAGCGCGTCCTGTAAGATAGGCGCGTGACCTCCCCGACCCGCGACATCACGGGCTTCTCCCGCGCGATGTTCAGCAACTGGTGCTGGCACGAGCCGTTCCAGTTGCTGGTCGACGCCGGCGAGGGACTGCAGCTGGCCCTCGGGCAGAAGATCTGGGCGCCGGAGGTCGTGGCGCTGACCCACGGGCACTCGGACCACGTGCTCGGACTCCCCGGGTTTGTCGCATCGCGCAAGTTCGCCAAGGGCGCGCAGGAGAAGCCCCTGACCGTGGTGTTCCCGGACGGGAACAACGGCGTGCTCGCCGTCCGTGACCTGCTCGCGCGGATGTGGCCGGCGCACGCGTTCCCGATCACGTGGGTGCCGCAGCGGCCGGATGGCGAGTTTCGCCTGGGCAAGACACGGGTGTTGCGGGCGTTCCCGACCGCGCACGGCGGGTCCGAGCTGACGCTGGGCTACGCCGTGCTCGAGGAGCGGCGGCGCTTGAAGCGCGAGTACGCAGGCCTCGCCGAAGCGGAGGTCCGGGCCCTCGTGCAGCGGGACGGCCGTGACGCGATCATGGAAGCCTACCGCCAGGTCCGCTTCGCGCACAGCGGCGATGCGATGCCGATCGACCCGGCCGCGGTCGCCGGCGCCGATCTCCTCGTGCACGACGCGACGTTCCTCGAGCGTGACGACCGGAAGTGGGACATCCACGCGACAACGCTCGAGGCGCTCGACGTCGGACGCGCGGCGGGCGTCGGGTGCCTGGTGCTCCATCACCTCTCGATCCGCTACGACCGCGCCACCGCGCTCCCGGCCCTCCGCACGCAGGTCGCCGACTCGGCCTTCGCGGGCGAGTGCTGGCTGCTCGACGAAGGGCGGCTGCTCGATCTGAGATAGGGAGAGGCAGGTGCGTGGCACCATTCGCAGTTTGAAGGAGGGCGCCGTGAAGAAGTTCCGGTGGTTGGCGGCGGTGGCGGTGGTGGTGGTGGCGGCGGGGTTCACGGCCGGCCTGCGCGCCGAGCGCATGGGCTATCCTCCCGCGGAATTCGCGGCCAGGCGCCAGGCGCTGGCGAAGGCCGTCGGCAAGGGCACGGTCGTGCTCTTCGGCCGCACCGAGCCGCAGGCGGGCATCCGCTTCCGCCAGGACAACGACTTCTACTACTTCACCGGCAACGAGGACCTGAACGCGGCGCTCGTGCTGAACGCCGCCACCGGCGCGGCCACGCTCTACCTGCCGCCGCAGACCGC
This sequence comes from uncultured Acidobacteriota bacterium, assembly GCA_963806085.1. Classification (GTDB taxonomy): domain Bacteria; phylum Acidobacteriota; class Vicinamibacteria; order Vicinamibacterales; family JAKQTR01; genus JAKQTR01. Next base: position 1,128,266 of record CAWDWR010000003.1, on the reverse strand, counting down.
GGGCGAGATCCGGGCGCTCGGGAAGAACTGGCTCACGGATCCCGAACTGGGCAAGCCGTGGGGATTCACGGCCATCCGCCCCCTCGACGAATTGCCCGGCCTCCTCGCCCGTCTCTCGGGCTCTTCCGAGCCGCAACTGTGGCTGCGCCTGCAGTCGGGCGACGAGTCGGACATCAACCGCGGCGAGCACGCCACGAACCTCTCGCGGCGCCTCGTCAACGTGGGCGGCTCGCACCTGACGGAGGATGCGAACCGGGCCGCATACTTCCGGGCGCAGTTCCCTGCTCTCCAGATCTCCGACGTCACGCCGTTCATCGATCGCCTGCGCACGATCAAGAGCGCGCGCGAAATAGAAGTGCTGCGGGCGAACGGCCGCATCAGCGCGGAGGCCATCCGCCGCGCGATCCTGGCCACGCGGCAGAACGGCTTCGAGTACGAGATCGAGGCCGAGGCCACCTACTGGATGTACCGCAACGGCGTGCAGGGCAACTCGTTCGCGCCGATTGTGGGCTCGGGACCGAACGTGAACGTCTGGCACTACGCGGACAACGGCCGTCAGTACAAAGACGGCGACCTGGTGGTGATGGACTACGGCGGCGCGCTGGACTACCTCGGGGTGGACATCACGCGCACGTGGCCGGTCTCGGGCCAGTTCACGCCCGATCAGCTGAAGGCGTATCAGTGCGCCCTCGAAGCGCAGAAGGCGATCATCGCGGCGATGACCGTCGGGGGAACGCGGGCCGAGACGCGCGAGATCGGCCAGGCCATCTACAAGAAGTACGGCGTCCCGGGCGGCGCGAGCGCCGGCCACTACGTCGGCATGAGCGTGCACGACGTGGGCGACGGCAGCCTGCCGTTCCAGCCGGGCATGGTGATCGCAGTGGAGCCCATCGTCGAGGACGCCGCGAAGCAGCTGCACGTCCGGATCGAGGACACGGTCCTCATCACCGAGAAGGGGCCGGAGATCCTCACGCCGGGCGTGCCAAAGGAAGTCGACGAGCTGCTTGCGCTCGTGCGGGAGGCGCTGAAGAAGGCCCGATGACGAGGCCTTGGCGGCTTGGTGCGCGCCAGCGCCAGTAGAGGGCGCTCGCCGGCGTCGGCTACCGGCCGGCTGGTTTCACTGGCTGCTCAACCATGGAGTGCAGGTCCGGCGGCCAGTCGGCAAGATCCGCTGAGAGCGCCCTGCGGAGAGGTGCGTCGGGCGAGAATCGATCGGCGACAGAGGCGAGCCCGATGCGAGCGGTGTCCGCTCGTCCCGCGTCGCGTTCGAACAGCGCGAGCACGACGTTGATTTCGGGCTCCGCCCGCCTCTCATACGAGAGCCGGCTCAGGTAGTCGGCCGCCGCAGCGGGATCGCGGAGAACCCGGTAGGATTCCAGGTACAAGCGCGTCATTCGAGCCGAACGGCGCCAGCCGGACCAGTTTTTCGGCCAGGGCGAGCGCGCTTGCTCCGTCGCCCAGTTGCTGCAACCTGAGGATCTGGTCGGCCAGCGCCTCGTCATAGACAGCCGCGTACCGGGCGTCGTTCGCGGACGGATAGAAGCCGCGGCCCCAGAAGCGGGCCCGGGGGTGCCCCGTGATCGCGCGGAGCAAGGCCTCGCTCATCGGCGATTGCACCGGGATGAGATCCGGGCGGACGGCCTGCCAGGGAGGCGTCGCGAGCGCGGCCGCAGGCCCCGCGGCGGCGCAGCAGTTGGCCCAGAAGAACCACGGAAAGACGATGAACTGGGAGGCTTGGGGCACGGTGGCCAGCACGTGGTCAGGACTTATCCGAAAGGCGCCGTCGGCGTCGATCCGCCTGGCGTAACTAGCCAGCGATTGTGCCACCTTCTCCGGCACAGCAGGCCACGCGAGGTTCGAAATATATGCCGCAACAGGCACGTGGTGCTGCAGGAAACCTGGCGCATTGAAGAGGATCGAGACCGCCACGAACGCCCCTCTGAGCGGTCGGGACCAGCCCTGCAGAACCGTCGCCGCACCCGCCGCCAGGACAGGCACGGCCGGCACGAGCAACCGGGGCCCCCACCCCCACACACCGTGCCACGCCCACCAACCAGCCGCCAGCACGAGCAGCATCGCCGGGCCGACGATGATCGGAGCGATCTGTCCGATGTCCTTCCAGCCTCGCGGCATCAGGCGGTGGGCGCTGGCCCACACCGCCAGTGTGAGAGCCGGAAAGAACCAGATGAAGCCAAGATTCGGGCCAACCACGAGGCGCCAGATGCCGTCCCAAACCGGGTGATTCATCGCTTCACCTGGATACGAGCCGAACAGTCTCCCGAACCGGAGGAGTTCAACCCACACCCAGAGAGCCAGCCCTGGAACAAACCCGAGCAGCGCCACGGAGGCTCGTCGCATGCGCTCGGACATCGAGCCCGTCGAAAGCAGAGGCAGGAGCATGACGGGAGCCACGACGATCATCGAAGACTTCGCCAGAAGGGCCCAGCTCACGGCGAATCCCGCCGCGCAGGCGCGACGCTTGGCGGCGGCCTCGTCGGCGGCCGCCGCCGAGGTCAGCGCCAGCGCGTATGCCGCGACGAGGGCGGCGCCCTGCAGCGGCTCGGAAAACGCCGCGGCGGCGTAGGTGCCGAACGGCGATCCCAGGCCCACGAGGATCACGGCGGTCATCTGCCCGGCAACGTTGGCCCCCAGGGCGCGGGCTGCTCTGCCAGCGAACGCCGCGGCGGCCAGCACCAGGATCATGGGCGCGACGAGGAACAAGGGCTGCGACGAGCCCGCTCCCATCACGCCCTCGACGGCCGGCGCCAGCCAGGCGGCCGGCACTTCCAGCAGGCTCATCCCGATCCCGAAACGTGAGACCGCCCGCCCGTCTGGCGAGAGATAGGTAAAATCGTGCTCCAGCGCCTGGGATAGCTGTCCCGTCTCCGCCAGAGCGACCGCCGTCCAGATGAGCTGCCGTTCATCGGCCGCCCGCCCGACATGGCGGTCGTCAATCGTTGTCACCAGCACCAGCGTGACCAGCGCGAGCGGCAAGAAGAGCGGCCGGGCACGGAAGTATTCGCGCCAATCGCGCTGGAAGGTTACTGCAGAACGACCACGCTCGGCCGCCCGCGTGTCGCTGCCGGAGGTTCGCTGGCTGATAGCGCGCCGGGAAGCCTGGTCACGAGGTTCGCGCGTCTCGCGTCTGCGTCGCACTCTCATACCGTAACAGATCCAACGCACCAGGGCTCTGCTGGCAAGCGGGCCCGGACTGGCCTGCGGAGGGGCAACCGCTCGGATGTTGGCGCGGCGACGCCGTCACCGCGCTCCCGCCGGCAGGTGCTGCGTGATGAACTCCCACCGCAGCGTGTCGACGTGGAGTCCCGAAATGCCATGGCGGCGGTTCGGGTACTCCATGAAGCTGAACTGCTTGTTCAGCTCGATCAGCCGGTTGAGCAGGCGCTGCGTGCCCTGGAAGTGGACGTTGTCGTCGCCCGTGCCGTGGATGATGAGCAGCTTGCCCTTGCAGGCCCTCGGCATAGCTGATCGGCGAGCCGCTGCGGTATCCCTCGGCGTTCTGCTGCGGCAGGCCCATGTAGCGCTCCTGGTAGATCGAGTCGTAGAGCGTCTGGTCCGGCACGGGCGCGCCCGGCCACGCCGACCTTGTACGAGCTCGGGCGATCGGAACATCAGGTTGAGCGTCATCGACCCGCCGCCGCTCCACCCATAGACGCCCACGCGCGACAGGTCCACGTAGGGCCGTGACGCGGCCAGCGCCCTGATCGCGGCCGCCTGCTCCTGCGACGCCAGCACGCCCACGGCGCCGTAGATCACCTTCCGCCACGCGCGCCCTTTCAGCGACGGCGTGCCGCGGTTGTCGAAGCTCGCGATGAGGTATCCCTCATCGGCTATCGCCGCCAGCAGGATCCGGTTGCTCCCGCCCCAGCTGTCGGTCACGGTCGTGCCTGCGGGCTCGCCGTACACGTACACGACGATCGGGTACTTCTTCGACGGGTCGAACGCGCGCGGCTTGATCAGCCAGCCGTCGAGTGTCACGCCGCCGCCGAGGTCGACCTGCAGCATCTCGGTGCGGCCGGCGAGCAGGGGTCCGACCTTCGCCTTCAACGCGGCGTTGTCCTGGAACACGCGGACGACAGCGTGGTCGGGCAGGCGGACGAGGTCCGACTCGCCGGGCATCTCGAACCGCGAGTCGCTGTGGAAGGCCCACCGGCAATCCGGCGACAGGTTGTAGGTGTGCGTGCCGCTGGCTGCCGCGGCGTCACGCGCTCAGCGATTCCCGCTGCCGTCAAGGCGCGACCGGTAGAGGTACCGCTGCGTGGCATTCTCCGGCGACGCGACGTAGTAAAGCCAGCCGCCAGCGTCGTCCACGCCGGAGACAGACAGAATGTCGAACGCGCCCGTCGTGATGAGGCGCGCGGCGCCGTCGCGCGACACCGCATACACGTGCCGCCACCCGTCGCGCTCGCTCTCGAACAGCAGCCGCCGGCCCTGCTCGATCCACGTGAACGTCTCGTTGTAGTCCACCCACGCCTCGTCCTCGATCGACGAACATCGTGTTCACGTCGCCGGTCGTGGCGCTGGCGAGCAGCACGGTGTTCATGTTCTGCAGGCGGTTCAGGTGCTGCAGCACGAGTTCGTCAGCGTTCGCGGCCCAGCCCATGCGGGCGACGTAGGTGTTGCGCGGGTCCCCTGGGAGCTTCATCCAACGGGTTGCGCCGCCGGTTGCCGCAACGACGCCAATCCGCACCGAGGCGTTGGTCTGGCCGGCTTTCGGGTAGGGATACCTGGTGAGAGACGGGTAGAGCGAGTCCGTGTAGTTGATCAGCGTGAACTCCGGCACGCCGCTCTGGTCGAACTGGTAGTAGGCGATGCGCCGGCCGTCGGGGCTCCACTCGAAGGCGTCGCGCAGGCCCAACTCCTCTTCGTAGACCCAGTCGGAGGTGCCGTTGATGATCATCGGCGACCCGTCGCTCGTGAGCGCCGTTGCCGCACCGGTGCGCAGGTCCTCGACGTAGAGATTGTTGCCGCGCACGTACGCCGCGCGCGTGCCGTCGGGCGACAGCCTGGCGTAGAGGAGGCCGCCCTCGACGCCGCCGCCGAGCTTGCGCCACTCGCCGCTCGCCTTGTCCAGCGTCCAGTAGTCGTACGCCGTCTTGCGGATCATCGTCGGCCGGCCGTTGGTCGCGAAGAGCATGCGGCGGCCGTCGGCCGACATCGCGTAGTCGCTGACCTGGAGCGGCTTGCCAAGGGAGGGCGGCGTGAGTTGCCCGGCGGTCATGACGACGTCGCGTCGGCCGGTGGCGGTGTCGTAGCGCACCAGCTCGGTGACGCCGTCCGGCGATCGCTCGGCCGCGGTGTAGCCCGCGCCTCCGTCCACCCATCGCCCGCCGGCGCCGGCCCCGCGCCCGCCCGTGCCGAATTCCTGCGTAGTGTAGATGCGGCGCAGGGTGTCCTGCACGTTCGCCGACAGTTGGGCTGCCGCGGGCGCGGCGCAGAGCGCCAATGCTGCCGCCACGGCCGCCGCCACCACAAGACGCCGACTGACCAGTTGATTCATGCGCGGAATGATACCCGACAGGCGGGGTTTCCGCCTTCGCCAAACGGCCTGCCGGCCGGCTACGGCGTGACAAGCGGGGCTCGCGGGGGCTTGACGGGGACCCAACACAGGCCTATATTTTGTTTGTTAGCGAAATAACGAACAATAGGTCGCCGAGGCGGTCGAGCGGAGACAAGAGCACATGAGCATCAACGACGTCTTCCAGGCGCTCAGCGATCCGACACGCCGCGAGATCCTGCGCCTGCTCAGGCAGCGCGACATGAGCGCGGGTGAACTGGCCGAGCGCTTCCCCCTCGCGAAGTCCACGCTCTCGGGCCACTTCCGCTCGCTCCGGCACGCCGGGCTCATCGTGTCCGAGCGGCGCGGCACCACCATCCGCTACAGCCTCAACGTGTCGGCCGCCGAGGAGGCGGTCGGCCTGATCATGGACGCGCTCCGCGTCGGCAAGTCCCGGAAGGGGGCCTCGTCATGAAGACCAACTGGCGCATCGAACTCGGGATGCTCCTGCTCATCGCGGCGATGTTCGCCGGCGCCCTCATCGTCTGGCCGCACGCGCCGGATCAGATTCCCGTCCACTGGAACGCGGGCGGCGAGGTCGATCGCTACGGCGGAAAGGTGGAAGGACTGCTCGGCCTTCCGCTGATCGCGCTCGCCCTCTACCTGCTGATGCGCTTCGCCCCGCGCATCGATCCCGGGCGCGCCAACTACGCCCGCTTCGGCGGGGCGTACACGGCGATGCGCGTCGGCCTCCAGTTGCTCCTCGCCGCCATCTTCGGGATGGTCCTCGCGTGGGTGCTGAAATGGCCCATTGACGCGTCCCGGGCCGTGCCCCTCTCTGTCGGTGCGCTGTTCGTGCTCTTCGGCACGGTGCTCGGAAAGGTGCGGCCCAACTGGTTCGTCGGCATCCGGACGCCGTGGACGATTTCCAGCAAGACGTCATGGGTGCGAACGCATCGGCTTGGCGGCTGGCTCTTCATGGCGCTCGGCGTGCTCTTCGCCATCACGGGTGCCTTCAAGCTCGGACGTTTTGGCGTCCTCGCGATGGGAGCCGTGATCGCCGTCGTCGTCATTCTGTTCGTCTACTCGTATGTCGTGTGGAGAGCCGACCCGGAGAAGCAGCCGCCCGCAGGCACCCAGCCCGCCGACGACGAGTGACGATCGGATGTGTCGCCTGGCGGGCGACGAGTCACGTGACCGCCGGTTCTACCGGTCTCGGGCCAGGAGCTCGCGCAGGCGGGTCTGGCTCGGGTCGAGTTCGAGCGACCGCTCGAACGCCCGGCGCGCCTCGGCCGGACGCCCGAGACACATGAGGGCCGAGCCGGCGAGTCCATGCGCCGCCGCCAAACCAGGAGCCGCCTGGCGGGCGGCGTCGAAATCCTCGAGCGCCCCCTGGCAGTCACGGTTCTGAATCCGGACGCGCCCGCGCGTCATGCGGTAGCGCGGCTCGTCGGGCCTTGTCTTGACGGCGGCGTCAAGCAGCCGCAGCGCGCGCGGCACGTCGCCCATGCGCCAGGCGGCGATGGCGATCTCCTCGACTCTCTCAGGCCCTTCGCCAAGACCGTCGGCCAACGCGGCAAGCAGCAGGTCGTCGGCCTCCCGGGAGCGCCCTTCCTTCTCGAGGAGTGACGCCAGCGCGTACTTGGCGGCGGCGTTCTTCGGGTCGAGGCGCAGCGCTTGTTCGAAGGCGGCCTTGGCCTCGGCGTTCTTGCCACCCTCGAGCAGGAGCGACCCCTCGTTGGTGAAAGACCCGGCCGTCCGGGTGCTCGAACCGGCCCCTTCCGGACGCGCAGCCGGTTCGTTGCTCCCGACATACCCAAGCGCTTTGAGGCGCTCGACCGCATCGCCCGCGGGTCCGCTGTCGGTCGGCACCAGGAGTTTGGCCGTGCGGGGCCCGTAGTTCTGCGCCGGCAGCACCTCGGCGACACCAGCGAGGGCCGGTTCCTCGGTGCCCGCCGCGCGAGGCAGCCCGAGCAGGCCCATGATGGTCGCCGCCAGCTGCCCCACGCGCCCCTCGCCTTTCGCCGGGTCAGGCTGGATGCCCTTCCCCCAGAGCACGTACATCCCTTCCTCGCGATGCCACAGCGCGGCCGTCGCTCCCGCGATCCCGCTGCTGCGCGGGCGGCCTTCGTGCCACAGGAACCCGTGGTCCGACGCGATGAGCAGGGCCGCGCCGGTTTCCTCCGCGAGCGCCCGGTACGCCCCGAGCATCCCGTCGATCTCTCTGAAGTAGTCGCGCGGCACCGACTGGTAGCGCTCGAAGTCCTTCGGGTCGATGCCGGGCTGCGGCGGCGGCGCGAACGCGGCGAAGACGTGCCCGATCGAATCCGTGCCCTCGAAGTAGACGATCGTCAGCGCAGGCTTCTTCCGCCGCGCCCAGTCGAGGGCGAGCCGGTGGTAGAGGCGCGTTTCAATCAGGATGCGCCGGAGCATCGTCAGGGGATGCAGGTAGGGATCGCCGCCGCCCTCGAGATACTCGAACTCGGCTTTCGTCAGCCACGGCAGGTATGCCTGCATCGCGGCCAGCGACACCTCGCGCTCGACCTTCGCGCGCTCGGCGACCACGCGCGCCTGCTCCTCCGCCGGATGGACGACTCCCGGCGGCGTGCCTTCGTGCTTCAGGATCGCGAACAGCCGCTCCGAGATCATGAGCCCGCGCACCGGTTCGGCGGGGTGCGTCGCCCACATGCCCAGCACGGCAACGTCGCGGCCATGGTCGTTGGCCATCTCCCAGACGGCCTTCTCGAGGCGCTCGTCGGACGTGATGGGCTCCCGAACGCCCGTCTTCGGGTTGAACCGCGTGAAATCGAGAATCCGATGCTGCAGCGGGCTCACGCCGGTCATCATCGTCGTCCAGACGAGCGGCGAGAGCGGCGGCTGGAACGACTTCAGGACGCCCGAACGGCCCTCCCGTACGAGCCGAGCGAGGTTCGGCATCGTACCGTCGGCGCAGTAGCCGTCGAGGAGCTGCCAGTCGGCGGCGTCGAGGCCAACGACGATGACGCGACGTTCCGGAGGCTGGAGGAACCCCGGGCGCAGGAAGAACAGCGCCGCCGCGCCGACCACGCCGAGGGCTAGAAGGGTACCTGCCCAGCGCTTCCAGGTTGATGACATCGGCATAAAGTTTAGCATCGGCGGTGCCGGGTCGCGGCGCGTGCGCTGCTTCTGCTTCCGTTGAATGTCCGCGTCAAGGTGGGACCCTTGTGCGAAGAGATCGCGCCAGTCGGCAGCCTTAGGTCATTTGACCAATCAGCCTCATTGCTGACCTTGATCCACACAATTGGATCGCGGCCGTCCAAGAGGGTGGATTCCAGCGCCTCCCATGATCTCCCGATGGCGGCAAGTTGACAGCCCGCTTGAATTTAGCGAATACTCCCCTGTTGGCACCTCGCGTGCTTATCTAGCACGTGGTACGGCCCCGGGGTAGAGCCTTCACGCCCGGGTGTCTGTGCGAGTTGTCGGTACTTGTTATTTCAGGAGGAAGAGAACATGCGTTTTAGGAACATCGCGCTCGCGTTCCTGATGCTCGCGCTGGCCATGCCGGCGTTCGCACAGGAGCAGCGTGCGTCGATCGAGGGCATCGTCAAGGACGCCACCGGCGCGGTCATGCCGGGCGTCACGATCGAGGCCAAGAACGAGGCGGTCGGGCTGGTTGTGACGGCCGTGACCGACGCCAACGGTGTCTACCGGTTTCCGGCCCTCTCGGCCGGCACGTACGACATGACGGCGACGCTGTCGGGATTCAACACGGCTTCCGTGCCCGACGTGCCGCTGACCCTCGGCCAGATCAAGAAGGTCGATTTCACGCTGGCCGTAGCCGGCGTGGCCGAGAGCGTCCAGGTGACGGCGGAATCGCCGCTGGTGGACGTCAAGCAGAGCGCGCGCAGCACCAGCATCCGCAACGAGCAGATCGACCTGCTGCCGAAGGGCCGCGACTTCACGTCGCTGGTCACCCAGGCGCCTGGCGCCAACAACGAAGGCAAACTGGGCGGCCTGTCCATTGACGGCGCGAGCGCCGGCGAGAACCGCTACATCATCGACGGCGTCGAGACCACGAACCTCCAGAATGGCACGGCTGGCGCCGGCTTGATCGTCGACTTCGTCGAAGAGGTGCAGGTCAAGTCGTCGGGCTACACCGCCGAGTACGGCGGCGCGACGGGCGGCGTTGTCAACGCCGTCACCAAGAGCGGATCGAACAGCCTCCGCGGCAGCGCCCTGTTCAACTGGATGGGGGACGCGCTCGAGTCAGGCTACCGCCCGATCCTCCGGCGCGACGTGTCGGACAACTCGAAGGCCCAGTACCTGGACCTACCCGGAGGACAGCTACACCCGGATGGAGCCGGGCTTCTCGCTCGGCGGGCCGCTCATGAAGGACAAGATGTGGTTCTTCGGCGCCTACCAGCCTTCGCTGCAGACCACGACGCGCACGGTGAGCCCCCAGACCTCGGGCAACCCGAAGGCCAACACCTTCGACGGCGTCGAGCAGAAGGTCAACAGGCACTACGTCACCGCCAACAGCACGGCGCAGATCGGCAACAACATCCGGACGCGCGTGTCGTACAACAACAACTGGCAGAAGCGCCAGGGCCTGCTGCCCGCGCAGACCGGGACCGACCCGACCACGACGCTGTACAACATCGACCGGACCCAGCCCAACTGGGCATTGTCGGCTAACCTCGACTGGGTCGCGACGCCGAACTTCTACCTGGGGTTCCGCGGCGGCTATTACCTGTCGGACATCCACGACGCCGGGGTCCCGGACCAGATCCGTTACCTCTACAGCCAGGGCAACGTGGGCCAGGCGGGCGTGCCGTCGAGCTTCCAGGCGGCGCAGAATTTCAGCAATGTCCCGACGAATTCTGCGACCACGTTCGACAAGCAGTCCCGTACCTACTTCCAGTCGGACGCCACGTGGTACGTGAACGCCGCTGGTCAGCACACCTTCAAGGGCGGCGTCCAGGTCGATCACGTCGTCAACGACGTGCTGACTGGCGAACTGAAGAACCTGGTCCGGCTCCAGTGGGACAAGACCCTGAGCGGCCAGCGCGGCGCGTACGGCTACTACCAGGTCCGCAGCAACGGTGCAAAGCCCGAGCAGGGCTTCATCACCGAGGGCGCGGCCAGCACGAACAACATCGGGCTCTTCTTCCAGGACGCCTGGACGGTCAGCAACAAGCTGACCATCAACGTCGGCATCCGCACCGAGCAGGAAAAGGTGCCCACCTACGTCACCGGTGATCCGAACCTCCCGAAGTACGGCGTCGAGTGGGGCTTCGGCGACAAGCTGGCGCCGCGCATCGGCTTCGCTTACGACATCAAGGGTGACGGCCGCTGGAAGGCGTACGGGTCGTGGGGCATCTTCTACGACATCTTCAAGCTGGAACTTCCCCGCGGCTCGTGGGGCGGCGACAAGTGGCTCGAGTACTATTACACGCTCGACACCTACGACTACAACACGCTCATCAAGAGCGGCTGCCCGCCGGCCTGCTCGGGCACGCTCATCCGCGGCCCGATCGACTACCGGCACGTCAGCTTCGGGTCCGACTACATCGAACCGGACCTCAAGCCCATGCAGTCGCAGGAGGCCGCGTTCGGCTTCGACCACCAGCTGGCAGCGAACCAGGCCATCGGCGTCCGCTACGTCCACAAGCAGCTCATCAAGGCCATTGAGGACACCGGCGCCCTCGATGCGAACCAGAACGAGATCTACATCATCGCCAACCCGGGGTTCGGCCTGACGAAGTATGCCTTCGAGGGCGTGCCCTATCCCAAGGCGAAGCGCCGAGTACGACAGCGTGGAGTTCGTCTACAACAAGCTGCTCTCCAACAACTGGTCGCTGCGCGCCAGCTACATGTGGAGCCGCCTGTGGGGCAACTACTCAGGCCTGTCGCAGTCTGACGAAAACGGCCGCACCAGCCCGAACGTCGGCCGCGCCTTCGACTACCCGCTCATGATGTTCAATGAGACCGGAAAGTCCGAGTACGGCCTGCTCGCCACCGATCGGCCGCACCAGTTCAAGGCCCAGGCGATGTACCTCTTCAAGTTCGGCACCAGCGTGGGCGCGAACTTCTACGCGTCGAGCGGCATCCCCGTCACGCGGGAAATCTCGGTCATTCCGCCGAACAACTTCCCGATGCAGTACCTGGGACGCCTGAGCGACGGCCGCATGCCGACGTATTCGCAGACCGACATCTTCGTCCAGCACGAGTTCAAGATGGGCGGCGCCAAGCGTCTGCAGATCAGCCTGAACGTGATCAATCTGTTCAACCAGAAGGTGGCCACCAACCGGTCCATCACGTACAACGACGCGAACGGCGTGCTCTTCGACGAGGCCTCCTTCTACGCGAACGGGGTCAACATGCAGCAGCTCATCCAGCAGCAGGGCATCGTCCAGAACCCGCTGTTCCTCAAGGACAACGGCTATCAGGGCCAGCTGGCGGGCCGCTTCGGCGTGAAGTTCCTCTTCTAGAGTCGCACCGCCCCGGGGCGCATCCCCCGCGGTCAACTCCAGCCCCGCACGCCTCCGGGCGTGCGGGGCTTCTTTTTGGGAACCTGCTCGTGAGCGCCACCAGACGAACCGCACAGGTGAGGGCCCTTCGATCCCGGGCGTCAGCCGCAGCCGCGCCGGCCGCGCCCGAACGGTCATCACGCGGGTGGCTTACTCCCGTCCTGGCGGCCGCGATCGTTGCGGCCGGCGTCTGGGCGTTTTCAAACAGTTTCAGCGGGGTCTTCGTCCTCGACGATGTGCGGGCGATTGTCAGGAACCCGAGCATCAGGACGCTGTGGCCCCTCGCCGTGCCGCTCTCGCCGCCCTCGGAGTCCACCGTCTCGGGCCGGCCCGTCGCCAACCTCTCGTTTGCGGCTAGCTACGCGATGGGGGCGCAGGGCGCCAGGCCGGGCGGCGCACCGGCATCGGGACCGCCGGCTCCCATCGATCCGGTTCCGTTCCATGCCGGCAATCTCGTCATCCATCTGACTTCTGCGCTCGTGCTCTTCGGCATCGTCCGGAGGACGCTCGAGAGTCCCCGGCTCCGGGATCGATTCGGGGAGGTCGCGCCTTGGCTCGCGGGCGCCGTGGCGCTCATCTGGGTGGTCCACCCGCTTCAGACAGCCGCCGTCACCTACATCGTGCAGCGCGTGGAATCGCTGATGGGGCTGTTCTACCTGCTGGCGCTGTATTGCGCCATCCGTGCCTCCGACAGCCGGCGACGGGGCTGGTGGGGAGCGGCTGCCGTCATTTCCTGCGCCGCCGGCATGGGGACCAAGGAAGCCATGGTGACGGCTCCGATCATGGTGGCGCTATGGGACCACTTGTTCGGCGCCAGACCGGATGGCCGGCCGACCGGCGTGCGCTGGCCGCTGGCTGGCTCCCTCGCCGCAACGTGGCTCCTGCTCGCGTTGCTGGTGTCGCGGCAGTTCCGCGGGCCTTCCATCGACCTGTCCCCGGACATGATCTGGGTGTACGCGCGGACGCAGGCCGAGGTGGTGATGCACTATCTGCGCCTCGCGTTCGTCCCGGCGCCGCTGGTGTTCCTCTACGACTGGCCGCTCATCCCGGCGCCGCTCTGGAGGGCCTGGCAGGCCGCGCTGCTCATCGGGCTCGTCGCGCTCACCGTTGCCGGCACCGTCAAACGCCACCCGGCAGCCTTCATTGGCGGGTGGTTCTTCCTGATTCTCGCGCCGTCATCCAGCGTCCTGCCGATCGTCACCGAGGTCGCCGCCGAGCACCGGATGTATCTGCCGCTGGCCGCGCTGGTGACCGCCGTCGTGGCGGGCGTGTACCTCGCCATGACGCGGCTGGCGGGCCGGTGGAAGCCCGTGATGGTCGGTGCGGCGGCGGTGGCCGTTCTCGTGGCGGCGGGCGTGCTCGGCACGGTCACGCGCGCGCGGAATGTCGTGTACGCAAGCGCCGAAGGCCTGTGGGCCGACACGGTTGCGAAGCGGCCTGACGATCCACGTCCGCGCGTGGCGTACGGCGAGGCGCTCGCGCAGGCCGGCCGGGATGGCGAAGCCGAAGTCCACTTGAAGAAAGCCGTCGAGCTTGCGCCCGGGGATCCGCTGGCCCGCGTGCGGCTGGGATCGGTGCTGGCGCGGCAGGGCAAGTACGACGAGGCCATCGGCGAATTCGTCGCCGCGCTGGCCCTGCGGCCGGGCGATGTCGACGCGCACCGCTTCCTCGGCGAGATCTACATCATCCAGAGGAAGGACCGCCTGGCTGCCCAGCACTACGCCGACGCCCTCGCCGCCGTGCCGGGCGATCCCCGCCTGATGGCCCGCCTGGCCGTCGTGCTCGCGGAGTCGCAGGATCCGCTGGTAAGGGATCTGGCGCGCGCGCGCGCCCTCGCGAGAGAGGCGGTGCGCATGGACGGCGGCCGCGACCCGCGGCTGGCGGCGCTGCTTGACCAGTTGGAGCGCGCGCGCTGACTAGAAACCGAAGCGCATGCCGACCTGGAGCTTGCGCGGCTGGGCGGCGGCGATCGGGTCGCCATAGAAGGGCGACGTCAGCACGAAGCTGTAGGCGGTGTAGTTGACGCGGTTGAGCAGGTTCTGCCCGGAGATGTAGAACTCGAGCCGGTAGCGCTTGTCCTCGGCGCCGCCGCCGAACCCTGGCGCCAGGGTTCCTCCCCCGCCGCCGATGGTCACCATCACGCCGGGTTCCGCCGGGACCGCTTTGCTGCCGAGGCTTTCCGAATCCCCAGGCGTACGAGAACCGTCCGCCGAGATCGACCTGCGCGGCGCCTCGCGCGGAGTTGCGCGACACCCCCGCGGGCCGGTCGGTGAACAGCGCCGTCGCCGTTGTCGTCGCGCCCGGTCGTGATGTTGTACGGCGAGCCCGACTGCGCGCGCACGTTGAGGCCGAAGCGTCATGTTCCTGATGGGCTGCATGCTGAACGACCCGCCGACGCGATGCGGGATGTCGCCCGGCGCCGGGCCCCCACTCGGTGGCGAGATTGTCGCCGTTGGCGGGGATCGCGAACGCGCCGGTCGTGTCGGTGCGGTTGCGGCTCCACGTGTAGTTCACGTTGAAGAACGTGCGCTTCCAGTCCATGCGCACGTAGCTGTACATCACGCTCACCGACTGCGAGCTGTCGACGAGGCGTCCGACACGAGCTCGACGTCGTTGGCGAGTTCGGGATTCGGCCGCACCCCGCCGACCGGCGCGTTGAGGTTGCGGCCGCGCAGCAGGTCGCGCCCCCAGCCCATCGAGTAGGTGGCGTTGAACCGGCCGTTCTTCGACAGGACGCGCTCGACGCCGACGTTCGCGCGGTGGGCCGTTGGCAACGCCAGGTCGTCGGACCACAGGTACCGGTTCGTCGGCGGCGTAACGCCGGCCTCTCCGGGGATCGGGTACGACGGGTCGACGATGTTGATTTCGCGCTGGCGGACGCCGTCGAAGAGCAGCGTCTGCTTGTAGAGGTCGCCGGCGATCCAGTCGTAGAAGTAGCCGTAGCTGCCGCGGACCGTCAGGTTGCCGCTGCGCAGCGGCGACCACGCGAACGTCGCGCGCGGCGAGAGGTTCCAGGCGTCGCTCACGTGGCTCTGCACGCCGTAGCGGAGGCCGCCGGTGAGGAGCAGGCTGCGCGCGATTCGCCAGTCGTCCTGCACGTAGACCGCCGCCTGCCAGGTCGAATAGGTCAGGTTCGGGTCGCCGGTCCGCCGGCTCCACTGCGACGGGCGCGCCGGCCTCGTAGTCGGCGAGGCTCGCGAAGGTGTACGTGCCGAGGTAGTTCGTGATGTCGTCGGAGGTGAACGAGCCGCCCTCGAGAAGCGCCCCGGTGCGCCACGAATGGGCGCCGCGCACGTAGTCGAGGTCGGAGGCGAACTCGACGTCGAATCCCTGCTGGCCGCCGCGCTGCTGGGCGCCGCCCCCGGTGAAGGCGTCGTTCACGCGGATGGTGGGCGCCTCGAGGGCCGACGCGTTCGCGCTGTCGGTGAAGCGCAGCTGCAGGCGCGACTCGGTGAACATCCGCCGGCCGATCGGCCCGTTCTCCGACAGGCGGACCATCGTGTTGGTGGACTCGGCCGTGTAGGCGCGGCTGAACAGGTTGTAGCCGCCGACGCCGAGGTTCTCCGTCTTGCTCGAGTCGACATCCACGCTCGCGCGCAGCGCGTGGTCCTTCGTGATCGCGTGGTCGAGCCGGCCGCTGACGTTGAAGCTGTCGCGGGGCTGCTGCAGCCGGGTGTCGGTGTAGGTGGTGCCGTCCGGCGCCACGGCGTACAGGTTCGGCGACGTGTACTGGTAGCCGCCGCCGCCGTTCAGCGAGAACGACGTCTTGTTGGGCTTGATCGTGCCCGACAGGTTGAAGCCGTACTGCTGCAGCTGCTCGGGCGCCTTCTCCGGGGTGAACGCGTTGCGCGCGTTCATCGATTCGTCCCTGAAGCTGACGTCCGCGCTTCCCCTGAGCGGCCCCATGCCGGGCATGGTCATGATGTCGATGAACATCATGCCGCTCATGCCGCCGTGGTTCTGGGCGGCGAACATGTCCATGCGCGGCAGCCGGATCGATCGGATCTGCGACTTCGGCGGCAGGCGGCCGCCCGTGAAGCCGTCCACGCGCAGGACCGCCCCGGGCGGCGCCATCGCCTTGAGCACCGCCTCCATCTCGTCGGGATCGTCCGGCAGCGCGTCGATCTGCTCGCGGGTCAGAACCGAGCTGAACGCGCTGCCCTTTGCGTCGAGCGACGACGTCTGCCGGTCGCGGCTGACGGTGAGCCCTTCCTCGACGCGCTGGATCTGCAGCGTCACGCGGCGCCGGGCGTCGCTCCCGGCCGCGCACGCGCACGTCGCGCACGACGGCGGTCTCGAATCCCGGGAACTCGACCTCGATCGTGTAGCGGCCGTCCGGGCACGTCGTCGATCACCGCGACGCCGGTGCCGCCCGTCATCACGGGCTTCGAGCACTCGCCGCGTCGGGCGGCGCATCCTGGGGCGTCACGCGCACGGCGGCGTTCGGCACCACCAGGCCCGTCTGGTCGCGTGACCGTGACGATGACGCGCCCGCGCCGGGCTGCCTGGGCCTGGGCGGCCGCAGGCGCAGCCAGCCCCGCGGCCAGCAGCGCGGCGACCACGATACGGCCCGGCGTGCGCATCTACTTCGCGACCTGGAACTTCTTCGCGTCGATCTTCGGGTTCACCTTGATGGTGTCGAAGACCATCTCCTCGGTCGGCTTGCCGTCGATCGAGCGCTGGATGCGGTGCGGCAGCTGCACGCCGCCGACGGTCTTGTAGTCGCCGTAGTACAGGCGGTACTCGACCGTGCGGGCCTTGGCCTCGGCCTCCTTGCGGCGGGCCTCGATGTCCTTCATCATCTTCTCGCGCTCTTCGGGCGTCGGCGGCGCCCCGCCGCTGCGCTCGACCCGCGTGAACGTCGCGTTGCCGCCGCCGGCCGCCACCCGCCGCGGGCGCGCCGCCCGCTGTCACCGTGCCGCCCGGCCCCATCATCATGGTGATCGGTTCCTTGTCCATCCAGCTCAGCATGAGCGGCAGGTGCGTCTGCGCGTCGATGAAGAGCTTCGCCGAAAACCCGCCCTCACCCTTCACGTCGATGACATCGGCCTTCCCGTCTGGCGACTCGGCCTGGCCGCCGTCCGACAGCTCCACGGGGTACGCCGCCGGCGACATGGCGAACATCCCGAGCGCGAGCTTCGCGAACTCCCGCTTGTTGGCGACGAGCCGCTTCTGGTCGTAGTCGGCCTTCTCCTCGGCGGTCATCTTCTCGGGGTCCGTGACGCCGCCGGGCCCCGCCATGCGGATCACGATGTTCGCCGCCGCTCAGCGACGGCGGCCTGTCGATCTCCTCGATCACCTGGCCGCCGTTGAACCCGCTGTTTCGGTACACGCTCATGTTGCCCATCGCCGCCA
This sequence comes from uncultured Acidobacteriota bacterium, assembly GCA_963806085.1. Classification (GTDB taxonomy): domain Bacteria; phylum Acidobacteriota; class Vicinamibacteria; order Vicinamibacterales; family JAKQTR01; genus JAKQTR01. The sequence goes on along the minus strand of CAWDWR010000003.1, from coordinate 1,110,887 downwards.
GCACCGACCGCATCAGGTACTTGTCGGGCAGCTCGAGCGCGATCTCGAACTCGCTTCTCGGTGCTGGTGCCGTTGGGAAGCGCCCGCGTAGTCCGCCCGACGGCCGTCAGCGTCTTCACGGCCTCGAGTTTCTGTGCCCCGAGCGCCGTCCGCGCGCCGGCCAGAATCTGGTTCGCGTCCCGGCCCTGCCCGGCCGCCACCGTCCCGGCGGCCAGCGCGCACGCCGCCGCGACGCCCAACATCCTCGTCACATCCGCCTCCCGTGGGGATCAGGACGGCCGCGCCCGCCCAGCATGTCATTAGACGACAAAACCCGGCCGGCTGGCCGGGCGGGCAGAAAAAAAGCCCGTGCCGCGGCGTGGGGGCGCCAGGCGGCACGGGCCAGACTTGCCCGAAGAGAGAAGCCGGGGTTCCAGCCCGTGTCCACGGCAGATTCCTGCCGCTGGACGCAGGCTGTGAGACCGGCCCTACGAGAGGACGTTGATCACGATCCGGCGGTTCTGCGCGCGGTCGGCCCTCGTCTTGTTCGGCGCGACGGGCTTGTCGGGGCCGTAGCTGATCACGCTGATCTTGTGCAGCGGAATCTGGTGCTGGTCGCGGAGGTAGCGCATCGCCGCTTCCGCGCGCTGCAGGCCGAGCTTGTCGTTGAGCTCCTTCGGCCCGGTCGAATCCGTGTGTCCCTCGATCTCGAAGTACACGTTCTGGCCGTCCGCCTTCACCCGTGTGACGAGTTCGTCGATGCGGGCCTTGGCGGCGTCGGGCAGATCCCATTTGCCGCTCTTGAAATCGGCGGAATCGGTCGACAGCGTCACGCTGTAGATCAACTTGCGCGAGGCCTTGTCGATCGTCTCAGCCTTGGCGTCTGCCGCGCCCGCCTTCGAATCCGCGTCTGCGGCAGCCTTGCGGGCGGCGTCGGCCGAGCCCTGGGCGGCGCCGACCTTCTGGTCGACCACGTTGATTTTGCCTTCGTTGGCCTTGGTGCGCTCCTGCGTCTCTTCGACGGTCTTGGTGAGCGACTCCACCTTGCCGTTGACGCCGGTGATCTGCTGGTTGACGTACCCCTTCGTCGCGCACGCCGGGAGGGCGACGATCGCCGCCGCCAGTAACGCGAGGCCTGCAAACTGTTTCTGACCCATAACTGCTCCTTTGCTCCTACGATCCGGCATTGCTGCCCGCCATGTACCCGCCGCGAGCGCGCACCTGCACGTTCTTCTTCCGCACCCCGACCGTCAGCGAGTGCCACCCGGCGCGGGGGCTGGCCTCGAATGCAATCAGATACTGGTGCCGCAGCTCCGTCAGGATCTGCTGCGCCGCCAGGCTCGTTTCGGCGGGAGTGCCCGCCGTGAAACTCGCGCCGCCCGTCCATCGCGCCAGGTCATCGAGGCTGGCCTGCGACGCCGCCGCCGCGGCCGGGCTGACGACATCAGGCATGCCGCCAAGGCGATCGACACCGACGCGGATCGCCACGACGTAAACCGGCACGTCGATCTCGCTCGCGACGCGCGACACCTCGGGCGGCGTCATCACGCTCGCCGTATCAACACCGTCCGTAATCACCACGACGGCCCGGCGGGGGCGGGGACGCGTCACAAGCGGCCGCGCCGCTTCCGCGATCGCGTCGTAGAGCGATGTCAGGCCGTAGGGCTGCAGCTCGCCGAGCCGCGACACCACCGCCGACGGCTGGGTCGTGAATGGCTGCACCGTGCGAAGGCTCTTGTCGAACCCCAGCAGCGTGACCTCGTCGCGGCCGGGCTCGAGCCAGCTCATGAGGTGCCGCGCGACCTCCTGCGCCGCATCCCTGCGCCCGGCCAGGCTCATGCTGCCGCTGTCGTCGATGAGCAGCGCCAGGCTCACGCCCGTCGCCTCCGACCCGAACTCGACGATCTGGACCGACTCGCCGCTGACGTTCAAATCGAAGTCCGACGGCAACAGGCCGAGCACGGGGCGTCCGCGGCGGTCCTGCACGACGGCCGTGATCCGAACCAGGTCGACGCCGCTCCTGAAGGTCGGTTTCGCCGCCTGCGACTGGAACGCCCCGGCCTGAGGCTCCAGTTGACGGCCCTGGACCCGGTCGCCGGCCGACCCGAGTATGGCCATCATCAACGCGAGCGTTCCAGCGGCGGCAGTCCTCACGCCCACATTCTGTATCAATCTCTGTGCCAACGATGTGCAGAACGGCACATGTGAGAAGTGCTTTATTTGCTGGGGCTTAGGTGTACTTGGATAGCGGAGGGAGGCGCCGAGCAGGGTAAGAATTACACGGAACGGGCGGAATAGGAGGGACCGCCGCCCCGAAACCTGGCGGCGGTCCCTGCTCTGAGGTCTCTTCCGGCGCTGGCTACCGGCGCCGGGTGAAGGTCGTCGTGGCGGACTTCCCGTCAGGATTGAAGACCTTGATGGTCACGGCGGTACCCAGCGGGAACTTCGCGGACAGGCCGCTACCGGTCAAGAGCAACTGCGTGCTGCTGCGCCGCGTCATCGGCGCCCACGCGGCCGTATCGGTTCCAATGAAGACGCTGACACCAACCTGGAAGCCGGTGCCATCAATCTCGAGGGAGAACGGGTTGCTCCGCGCCCGCACCCGCGTGATGGTCGGCGCGGCAGACGACGGCGCCGTTGAGACGGTGATGGAGCCGCTCTTCACCGCGGTTACGCCTCCCGCCGCAGCTGTCATCGTCCATGTGAACATGCTTGGCGAGTTGTACGTGTGCGACGGATTTTGTGCGGACGAATGGGCCGTTCCGTCACCGAAGTTCCAGTCGTAGGTCACGCCGCTCGAACAATTCGACGCCGTGGCCGATGCGGTGAACTGCACCGCCGTTCCGACGGTGGCGCTCGACGGTGCCGAGGCCGACGCCGAAATCGTGCAGGGCTGCCCCGTCACGGTCACCGTGACGGTGGCCAGGTTCGAGTCGATGGAACCGTCCCACGCGGCGTAGGTGAATGTCTCGGTGCCGGTGAACCCGTCGAACGGGTAGTACGTGGCCGTCCTGCCCGACAGGCTGACCGTGCCGTTCGCCGGCTGCGACACGATGCGGTACGTGAGCGGGTTGCTGTCCGCGTCGGTTGCCGAGAGGGTGATGGCGACACCCACGCCCGCCGTTGTCGTCGCGCTCAGGTTGACGGCGACAGGGGCGCGGTTGGGGCTGGCACCACTGGTGGAAGGCCCGTTGTGGCACATGTAACAACTGACCGTCGCGCCGCGGAAGAGCGTCTTCGTTCCGAACTTCGTGCTCAGGGTCCGGGCCGCGAACGACCTCGACAACACCGTGCCGCGGTAATCGAGGCCGTGGCACGCCTGGCACTTCGCTCGATTGCCGTCCATCGCGTCGTGGTGATCGGAGACCCACTGAGAGCCGATCGGGTGCATGCCGTGCGGCCCGTTCAGCGTCATCGCCGGAACCTGCGCATGGCAGGTCGAGCACTCGGCGATGGTCCCGACGTGCCCTTGAAGCGCGATGCTCTGCGCGTTGTCGTTCGCGTGCGACGACGGGTACTCGGCGTGCGTCGAGCCGTGGCACGCCGAGCACTGCAGCCCGCCATGGCCGGCGGAGAAGCGGTAGAGCGTCAGGCCCGTTCCAGCCGGCGCGTCACTGGACGTGGCGAAGGTGCTGTCCACCGCGACCCGTGGCTGGCCGCTGGTGTCGAAGACAGAGCTGTACCGGATCTGGCCGTTGTTGTTCGTGGCCGTCCCGGAGTGGCACTGCTGGCAGGTCGGCTCGTTGAACCAGCCCGTGCGGGTGGACGCGCCGACATCGGACATGCGCCCGTGGCAGTTCTGGCACTGAATCGCCATCGATCCGTCGGCCGCCACGCTGTTGCCCATGGTGCCGCGGAGGCATTTCGTTTCGGACCCCGGGTGGCAGCGGTAGCAGGCCGAGCGGTTCGCGGCGCTGTCGAGCGTCTGCGAGTTGGTCGGGTCAACCACGCTCGCGTGTCCCGCGTGCATGGCCGCGGTGAGCGGCTTGATGGAACCGTATCCGCTCCCCGGGAGCGCCTCGGACAGATGGCAATGGGCGCAGAGGGTGGGCTTTGCGCCGCTGGTGGCCGTGGCCGTCCTGTAGAGCCCCGTGCTGAGGTAGCCCTTCGCTGCCAGGGCGGCCTGGTAGGTGGCATCGCCGAGATGCATCTCGTCGTGGCGGAGCAGAATGTTGAGCCGGAAGTCACGCTGCGGATTGGGGTCGTTCACCCATCCGGAGGCGGGCCTCGCCGCCGCGCCGGAGGAGGACGAGTGACACGAACTGCAGTCCATTTCGTCGGACACCGGCAGGACGATCCTCGTCGACGCGAGGACCGTTCCCGAGGAGTCCTTCGCCGTGACCTTCATCATCGGGTAGTAGTTCTTCTGCCCGGCGTCATCGTACGGGGTGATCGGAATGCCTTCGGCCTTGAACCACTTCAGGGCAGGGTCGAAGGTCATCGGCTGCGGCGGGTTCGAAGCGCCCGGCATGTCCGAACCCGCCAGCCCCACATCGACCCCAAGTGAGGCGCCGAACAACGCGTTGACGTGGGTCCAGAAGTTCGTCTTGTTCGCAGACGTCGTATTGATGGATCCCGTGGCGTCAGCCGCGGCCTCGTACGTCAGCCTGATCGCGGCTGGATCCGTCGCCAGTTTGCCATCAGGCCCGACCACCTGCGCCTGGATCGTGTTGTAGGGCGGCAGGATCGAGAAGACGCTGAAGTCCGCGTCCATGCAGTGCATGCCGAGGTTGTTCCACGCGACCACGGTCCACCCCGTGCGCGTGGTCTGGCCGGACATGCGCGAGCCCAGCCCGACAAGGGCGACCACGATGGCGATGGTGAGGATGAGGCGCGGCGCGCGGACACGCACGCGTGAGGACGGCGATGGGGGCATCTTCCCTCCTTGCACGAACCGAACACCGGTTCAGACAGGTATGTAGCCCAGAGGGAGAGCAAAGAGAGTGCCAGCGACGAGATTCCGGTAACACGCGAAAACGCTGGAAGAAACAACAGGCCCTTTTGCGACCGATCGATTCGGATTTGTAGAATCGGCGTGAAGATCTTGCGCGGGCGTGACAATCCTGACGCGGGTGGCCTCGGCAACCTCCGCGCTTGGGCCGCGGCGCGATGTGCGCTAATCTGGTGTCGCTCATGGTCTTGACGCGCACCGGGATAGTGCTCGCGGCTGTGCTGGTCATGGGGGCCGCGCCCCAGAACCCGCTGGCGCGCGCGCGCGAACTCTACAACCAGCAGCAGTACGACGCCGCCATTGCCGCCGCGCGCGAGGCTCGAGCCCAGCCGGAGCTCGCCGACGCGGCCGCCGTCGTGCTGGGCCGCGCGCATCTCGAACGGTATCGGAACGGATCGCAAGCGCCCGATCTCGCCGCGGCGCGGGAGAGCCTCGTCGCCGTCGACACTGGCCGCCTGGTTGCGCGCGACCGCTCGGAGCTGCTCGTCGGGCTCGGGGAACTGCTCTACTTCGAGGGCCACTTCGGCGCGGCGGCGGAGTTGTTCGGCGCGGCGCTCGGCGGCTCGCCCTCCGCTGACGCGGCGGGCCGGGAATACGTGCTCGACTGGTGGGCCATGGCCCTCGATCACGCCGCGCAGGCATCGGGCGACGCGGAGCGCCGGCAGCTGTACGCCCGCCTGCTGGAACGCGTCGAGCCTGCCGCCTCGGGCGATCAGCCGTCGGCGGCCGCGATGTACTGGGTGGCGGCGGGCGCGGCCGGCATGGACGAGTTCGGCCGCGCGTGGCACGCCGCCATCGCCGCCTGGGTCCGCGCCCCGATGGCTTCAGTCCGCCGCGCCGCGCTGCGCGCAGATCTCGAGCGGCTCGTGCAGCAGGTCATCATCCCAGGCCGCGCGGTCACGCTGGCGCCCGCCGCCGACCCGAAGCAGACGGTGGCGGCCATGCAGGCCGAGTGGAACGCGATAAAGGAACTGGGGCTCAGGCGCTGACGCGCCCTGTCACTTCTGCGCAAGGGCCTCGGCCAGAGTCGCGGCCTTGTCGGCCAGCTGCTCCGCGAACACCAGGTTCTTCACTTTCAGCGCTTCATCCGCCTGCTGCAGGAACCGCTTCGCGGTGTCGTACTGCGCGCGGCGCTCGGTCGTGAGCGCCCGGTAGTCGGTGCGGTCGAGATCACGCGACGCCTGGCTCATGCGCGCGCGGATCGCCCGCTCCACCTCGGTGACATTCGACGTCGTCTGGAGCGGCGGCGGCGCAGGCGCCGCAGGCTGAGCCGGCACGGCTGCCGGCTCGGGCTTCTCGGCGGCTTTCTCTGGGGGCTTCTCGGGCCTGGCCGCGGGCGGCCGCGACATCGGCCTGACAATCACCGGCGTCGGAGCCGTCGGCTCGGCCGGCGCCGCCGGCTGCTCGACGATCTCAATGGGAATGATGGTGTGCGGCGGCGGCGGCGGCGGCTCCAGCGCAGGCCCGCCGGGCTCGCCCTTGGCCTGCGCACTGACGCACGCGGACGCCGCGAGCGCCAGGGCCACGAGTACCGCGCAGGCCAGCCGGCTCATGCGCCTATTATCGCCGATCGCGCGCGCCCCGATCCGGATTCATGCCCGCGGCAGGAACAGCCTGAACGCCGTGCCCTTGCCGGGCGATGAGTGCACCTCGATCTCGCCGTCGTGCAGCTGCACGGTCCGGTACACCATCGAGAGCCCGATGCCGCTGCCGCCCTCGCGCGTCGTGAAGTAGAGATTGAAGATCTTGTCGAGGTGCTCGGGGGCGATGCCGCCGCCCGTGTCTTCGACCACGACCTCGACGAAGCGATCGCGCGCCGCACGGCCCGCGATCCGCAGGCGCCCGCCGCCCGGCATGGCCTGGCAGGCATTCAGGGCCAGGTTCTGCAGGGCCTGCTGCAGCATCGCCGTGTCCGCCCGGAGCAGCGGCAGGTCCGGCGGGCAGTCGACCTGGACCTCGACGCCTGACTTCCGGGCCTCCGCGTGCACGATGGGCATGATGGCCTCGACGATCGACGCCAGCGCGGCCGGCTGGAGCTTGAGCTCCTCCGGCCGCGAGAACCTCAGCAGCCCCTGGAGCATCTCGTCCAGGCGCCTCAGCGTGCTCGCGATGACGGCCACGTGCTCGCCTGCCGCGCCGGCGCCGCCGGACGCGCCCGCGGAGCCGCCGCCCGCAATCTGCTGCTTCACGAGCTCGAGGTGGATGGTCATCGCGTGGAGGGAGTTCTTGATCTCGTGCGCCACGCCGGCCGTCAGGCGGCTCAGCGACGCGAGCTTCTGCGAGTACCGAAGCGTCGACTCCACCTCGCCCAGATAGGCGAGGTCGCGGCATTGCAGCATCACACCCACGATCTTTCCTGACGCGTCGCTGACCGCGTGCGTCACCACCATCCTGCCGGCCTTCGCCTGCTCCTGGTCCGGCGCAGACGACGAGGCCGTGCCATCCGGCTGTTCCACCTGGACCGGCCCGCGCGACTGACCGTCGGCGCACGTCTGTTCGACCAGCGTCCGGCAGGGATGTCCGACCGGCCACATCGCGGCCAGCGTCCGCCGGTCGGACCGCCCCGGCACTTCGCGCAGCATCGCGGGATTGGCGAACAGGAGTTCGCCCGCAGGCGTGAAGAACGCGATGGCGTCCTCGAGCCGGCCGAAGACGGACTCGAGCGTCGATTTCTCCCCGGCGAGCTTCGTGCGATCGGCGGAGAGCTGCGCGCTGACGGCGTTGAAGAAGCCGCCGAGCTCCCCCAGTTCGTCCTGGCGCGGCAGGTCCAGCTTCACGCCGAACTCGCCCCGGCCCAGGCGCGAGAGGCCGCCCCTGATGAGGTGGATCGGCCGCAGCAGCGACTGGGCGAGCAGCATCGCGAGCAGGCTCGACGCCACCAGCGCGCCCAGGGCCGCGACGACCGCCGGCCGCAGCGCCTTGTCGAGGTCGGCGCGCGTGAGGTCCATGTCGACGCCGATGCGGATCGTCCCGAAGCGCGTGTCGCCCGAGAGCAGCGGCTCCTGGATCTCGAGCGTCCGCGCCTCGTCCGCGTAGATGGCCCGCAACTGCGCCCAGGGACCGGCGTCGAGCAGCGAGTCGAGGCTCGGCCGCGGCCCCAGCTGTGCTCCGACCTGCCCCGCGTCGCTGTGCGCGATCACCATGTCCCGGGCATCGACGATGGCCGCGTAGGTGACGTTGGGCGAATAGGCCGACGACTCGAGGATGGAACGCAGGCCCGGATCCGCGCGCAGCGCGGCATACGGGTCGGAGCCGGCGGCCACGACCTCGCGCGTGCGATGGTAGATGGCGTTCGCGAGAAACCGGCCCCTGGCGCGGCTCTCCTCGAGCCGGACCCGCGCCACGCCGGTCACGTAGAGGCCGCCGAGCAGGACGACCGCGGCGCCGACAATCGACGTGACGGCGGCCACCTGCCTGGCCTTGAGGCTGAGGCGCATGGCCTAGTCGCCGCTCCCGGCGTCGTCGAGGCGGAAGCGGTTGAGCTTGTTGTGGAGGGTCTTGAGGCTGATGCCGAGCAGGTCCGCCGCGCGCGTCTTGTTGTTGCCGGTGTGATCGAGCGTCAGCAGGATCAGGCGCCGCTCCACGTCGTCGACCGTCATGCCCGGCTCGAGCCGCTCGCCGTCCGAGGCGGCGGGAAGCGCGCGGCCCAGCGGCGGGAGATCGCCGAGATCGATCAGCCGGCCCGCGGCCACGATCGTCGCGCGCTCGATCACGTTGCGGAGCTCGCGGATGTTGCCCGGCCACGCGTGCTGGTCGAGCACGCGCTGAGCGGCCGGCGCGACGCCGACGACCGATCGCGAGTTCTGCGTGCTGAACTCGCGGATGAAGGCGTCGATGAGCAGCGGCAGGTCCTCCTTGCGCTCGCGCAGGGGCGGCAGGTGGATGCCGATGACGTTCAGCCGGTAGTACAGGTCCTCCCGCAGCGTGCCCTTCTTCACCGCGGCAGCCGGGTCCGCGTTGGTGGCCGCGATGACGCGGATGTCCACGCTCTGCTCGGCGCGCCCGCCGAGGCGGCGGAACGATCGCTCCTGCAGCACGCGCAGCAGCTTGACCTGCGTCGACGGGGTCATCTCCGCGATCTCGTCGAGGAAGAGCGTGCCGCGGTGCGCGAGCTCGAAGCAGCCGGCCTGCCGCTCGATCGCCCCGGTGAACGCGCCCCGCTCGTGGCCGAAGAGCTCCGACTCGAGCAGCGTCTCGGGAATGGCGGCGCAATTGAGGGGCACCCACGGCGCCGACGCGCGCGGGCTCAGGCGGTGGATGGTCTGCGCGACCAGCTCCTTCCCCGTGCCGGAGTCTCCCGTGATGAGCACCGACGCGCTGGTCGGCGCCGCCTGCTCGATCAGGCGGTACACCTCGCGCATCGGCGCGCTGGCGCCGATCATCGCGCCGAACGAGCCATGCTCGCGCAGCTGCCGGCGCAGCGTCTTCATCTCGCGCAGCGTGGCCTGGCGCTCGATGATCTTGTCGAGCAGCACACGCAGGCGCTGGAAGTCGACCGGTTTCGCCAGGTAGTCGTACGCGCCCTGCTTGAGCGCCTCGACGGCGGTGTCGACCGTGCCCTGCGCGGTCAGGATGACGGTGGTCACGCCGTCGCCTTCCTGCTGCAGCGCGCGCAGGAGGCCGAGCCCGTCCATCCGGGGCATGACGAGATCGCTCAGCACGATGTCCGGCCGGAAGCCGGGGAAGATTCGGAGCGCGTCCTCGCCGTCGGTGGCGGCCTCGACCGCGTAGCCCCAGCTGGTCAGCAGCTGCTGGAACCCGACGCGGGCCGCAGCGTCGTCTTCGACGACGAGGATGCGGACGCGATCATCCATGGGGGGGGTCTCAGGAGTCATGGCAGTTCCAAGTGTAGATCGTTCTTGGCCCGGTACGCGTGATACACTCCGCCGCGATTGCGCCCCACGCGCACACGCAGGGCCTGCCCCGGACGTGTGACCAGGGGCAGGGGGAAGGCATGTCCCGTCGCGCGATCGGTGCCGCCTGCGGCGTCGCCACCGCCCTCGTCATCCTGATGCTGCCTGGCGTGGGCACGCTCGAGCCGATCGGCGTGCGGGCCCTCGCCATCATCCTGCTGGGCGTGATCTTCTGGGCGACCGACGTCCTGAACGCGGGCATCACGGCGGTGATGGCACTCGGGCTGCTCATGATCGCGGGCGTGCCCGGGAACGTGGCGCTCGCGGGATTCGCGGCGTCGGGGTTCTGGATTCTCGTGGCCGTGCTGTTCTTCGGCTACGCGATGGACAAGACCGGCCTCGCCCGGCGCATCGCGTACCGGATCCTGCTGGCGTTTCCGGCCACCTACGCGGGCATCCTCGGCGCGTTTCTGCTCATCGGGTTCGTACTGACGCTCGGCATTCCGTCGATGACCGTGCGCACGGCCATCCTGATGCCAATCGCATGGGCGCTCGTGCAGGCCCTCGGCCTCCCGCTGCCTGGCCGCGGGTCGGCGCTCATCATCCTCAGCACGTTCGAGATGGCCGTGCTGCCGGGCTGCGCGCTGCTCACCGGCGCGCTCTGGGGGCCGTATCTCGCGGGCCTGTTCGCGAACCAGGGCATCCCGATCGCGTGGCTCGAGTACGCCGAGGTGATGTTCGTGCCGACGCTCGTCTGGTGCGTGATGGTGCTCTCGGCGAACATGATCGTCCTCAGGCCCGAGGGAGGCCTGGGGGTGACCCACGAGGTTGTCGGTGCGGAACTGGTGAAGCTCGGGCGGATGAGCCGCCACGAGCGCCTCACCGCGCTGATTGTCGCGGCGTCGATTCGTCGCGTGGGCCACGCAGCCGTGGCACAAGGCGCCGGCCGAGGCCATCGGCATGGTGGCGCTGACGGCGCTGTTCGCCGCGGGCGTGCTCCAGGCGGGCGAGATTGGCACGGGCATTCCGTGGCCGCTGGCGCTGTTTGTCGGCGGCATGCTGAGCCTCGGCACCGTCATCACGACCTACAAGATCAGCGGCTGGGTGGCGAGCCTGCTGGTGCCCCTGCTCGCGCCGCTCTCCGGCAACGCCTTCACGCTCGCGACCGGCATCGGCGTCGCGGTGATGGCGATGCGGTTCATCGACCCGGTCGGCTTCATCTCGATCGCCACGTTCTTCCTGGCGCTGGTGGGCGTGGCCGGCGGCTGGGGCCTGTCGCCCCTCGTGCTCGGCGGGATCATCTTCCTGCCGCTGCACGTGTTCTGGTTCAGCTACCAGAACATCTGGATCGTCATCACCGAGGGCGTGACGAAGAAGCAGGCCTACACCGAGCGCGACCGCGTGCGCCTGGCGACGGTCTACGCGGTCGTGACCATCGTGGCCCTGTGGGTGGCGGTGGGGTATTGGAAGGTGACGGGGATCATGTAGGGACTAGGGCCTAGGCGCTAGGCGCTGGGGATTCGGGATTCGGATGCGGCATTAGAGGTGCCGGCCGGGTTGCTCGCGAGGCGAGCGATCGGGCGCCAGTCTCGAGCGTGTCCCTCGAAGCGGAGCCTGCCGCGCCGAAGCAGGCAGAGCTCGACCTGGCGAAGGCGGGACCGCCACGCGAGGAACCCGGGCGGCACCGAAACACAGCGGCTGGAACGTAAGGCGATCGAAGGAGACGTGATGAGAAGCAGAGTGATTTTGACAGTGGCCGCCGCCGCGCTCGTCGCGGGCGGCGTGGTGAGCGCGCAGATGACGCCGTGGCTGCAGTGGACGCTGCTGCCGAAGGCGCAGGTGGCGGAGATCGTCGGCGAGGCGTCGGGCGAGAACGCGTGGAAGATGATCATGGAGACCGGCGGCTACGACAAGGACCGCACGCCGGACGAGTTCTCGGGACTCTTCCACGAAACGAAGTTCTACCTGGACAAGGCGAAGGCGTACGGCCTGCCGGGCGCCGAGGTCGTGTCGTTCCCCGGCGGCCAGACGTGGGACGCGGTGAAGGGCGAATTGTGGGAGGTGCACGCCGATCCGCCAGAAGCTCGCGTCGTACCTCGACATGGCCGCGATGCTCGCCTCGGGCAGCTCGACCGGCGAGGCCACGGGCGAGCTGATCTGGGTCGGCATGGGCAGGCCTGACGATTTCGCCGGCAAGGACCTTGCCGGCAAGATCGCCGTCACCGAAGGCAACGCGGGCAGCGTGCACCAGGCGGCGTGCCTCGACAGGGGCGCGCTGGGCGTCATTTCGATCCAGGGCACGCGGCCGTACTTCGACCCGATGCAGATCGGCTGGGCCAGCGTGCGAGGCACCCCCGACAAGCCGGCGAAGTTCGCGTTCCAGATCCCCCCGCGCGAGGGCGAGTTCCTGAAGCGGCGGCTGCAGGCCGGCGAGAAGATCACGGTCAGCGCGAAGGTCGAGTCGGCCACGCGCCCCTACACGACGCAGGACATCGTGTGGCACATTCCGGGCACCGATCCCGCGCGCCGGCGAGATCATCTTCTCGGCGCACCTCTTCGAGGGCTACGTGAAGCAGGGCGGCAACGACAACATCTCGGGCAGCGCGACCGTGGTCGAGATCGGCCGCACGCTCAACACGCTCATCCGCGAAGGCCGGCTGCCCCGCCCGACGCGCACGATCCGGTTCCTCATCGGCCCCGAGTTCTCGGGCACCGGTCCGTGGGTGAAAGCCAACAAGGCGTTGATGGAGAAGACGCTCTGCAACATCAACCTCGACATGGTCGGGCCTGCGGCTCAGCCAGAGCCAGTCCTTCATGTGCCTGATGCGGACGACCTACGGCAACCCGCACTACCTGAACGACGTAATGGAGAACTACTACCGCTTCGTCGGCGAGGGCAACCGCGAACGCATCCAGAACCGCAGCACGGCCTACCCGGTACTCAACCGGATCGTCGCGCCAACGGGCGCCGACGAGCCCTTCTACTACAGCATCGAGACGCACTACGGCGCGTCCGACCACGAGGTGTTCAACGACTGGGGCGTGCAGGTGCCGGGCATCATGATGATTACGTGGCCCGATCGCTGGTACCACACCTCCGGCGACCACGTGGACAAGACCGACCCGACCCAGCTCAAGCGCGTGGCCGCCATCGGCGCGGCCGCGGCCTACACGATCGCGTCAGCGGACGATGAGATGGCGATCAGGATCGCGAGTGAGACCGCGGGCAACGGGGCGCAGCGGATCGGGCACCAGCTGGCACGCGGCCTGGCGGAGCTGGACGCGGCTGCCGACGACGCGTTCGCCGACGCCTACCAGGGCGCGCGCGAACACATCGAGGCGGCGGTCATCAACGAGAAGGACACGCTCGAGACCGTCAACGAGCTGGCGGCCGACAAGGCGCGCGTCGCGGCACACGTCTCCGCCCTGCAGAAGGCCATCGAGCAGACCGGCGCCGCACACTTGGCGGCCCTGGACGCGCACATGAAGGCCGCCGCGGCCCGGCTGAAGGTGGCGCCGATCGTGCTGAAGCCCACGGAACTCGAAGCGTCTGCCGCGGCGATGGTGCCGAAGCAGACGGCGAAGGTCACGGCCGAGGGCTACCAGGGATACCGGCAGTTCCTGACCGGCGTCGATCTCGTCGAAGTTCCGCGGCCTCGATACGACCGAGCTCGGGCGGCTCGTGAACGGCCGGCACAGCGTGCTCGACATCAGGAAGATGCTCGAAGCCCAGGCGCCGGTGAAGGCCGACCTCCAGCAGGTCGTCGACTACGTCGGCGCACTTGTGAAAGCGGGCCTGGTGGAGCTGCCCGCGCCGGCGGTCAAGAAACCCCGGATCGTCAAGAAGTAGCAGGGCTTCGGACCAGGTCCGCGGGTCTGCGGGCCTGGCCCATGCCTCGAGACGAGGCATGGCTCGAGATGGGACATTGACAGCGGTCCCAACGGGCGCATACTCGACGGTGCGGGGCGGGGGCCGTCGCGTCGTCCGGGCCCGCCGCCGGCACGCGGGAGGCCATCATGAACCGCCGGCGCCTGCGACTCCTCGTCGTCGTCCTCGTGGCCGCGTCCCTTGCCGGAACGGCGTGCGGGCGCGATGAACCAGCCTCGACGCCTCCGATTCAACTCGTCACGGGGCCGTCCGGTCTCTCGACCGGGCAGGCGGCGCCCGGTGCGTATCCCGCGTTCGATGCGGCCGGCGTCATCGCCTTTCCTCCGCGCAACGAGCCATTCGCGTTCCGCGAGGCGCTCGAGGCCAAGTACCGGGACGGGTTGCGCCGTTCCGCCTCCTCGACGTACGTCGATCTCGAAGGTGACATCGTCTGGACGCAGGAGTACCTGCGATACCGGGTGAACCAGTGCGACCACGCCACGGCCGTGCAGAAGGTGCTCGATCAAATCGACGGCCGCGGCATCGCGCCCGTGTGCGGGAACCCGCCGGCCGGGGGCCAGGTGGCTTTTCCGCCGCGCAACGAGCCGTATGCCTTCCGCCAGGAACTGGAAGCCAAGTACCGCGACGGCCTGAGGCGCAGCGCGACCTCGTCGTACGTCGACATCGAAGGCGCGATCGTATGGACGCAGGAGTATCTGCGGTACCGCGTGAACCGGTGCGGTCACGAGGCGGCCACCAGCAAGGTGCTCGCGCAGATCGACGGCCGGGGCATCGCGCCGACGTGCTGGGACGCGCTCTCCGGCTTCTGGGACGGGACGTCCACCTACTTCAACGCCCCGTTCACGATGGACATCTGGATGAACGGCACCAGCATCGCCGGCCGGTACGTCGACCGGCACGACGTCGGGTACATCGGCGGCACGTACACCGGCGGCTCGACGATTGCGATGAACGTGAACTTCGGCGACGGCGGCATCCAGATCAGCGGTGCATTCGACGGGCCGGACCGGATACGCGGCACCTTCCGTGTCACGTACATCAGCGGCGTCTTCCCGTTCGAGATGACGCGCCGCCCCTGACCGCCCGCGCGCCCCTCGCTTGAGCCCGGCAGAAGCCGCACGCTAGAATCCTCCGTATGCCGAAATTGCTGCGACTGCTGGTGTGGGGCGCCATCTCGGCCGCCGGGGCGGCCGCGGTGCTGGTGGCCGCGCTGCACCGCGGCGAGTCGATCAACGCGCTCTGGCTCGTGACGGCCGGCCTCTGCACGTTCGCGATCTCATACCGCTTCTACAGCAAGTGGCTGATGGTCAAGGTGCTGGTGCTCGACGAGCGCCGGGCGCCCCCGTCCATCACGCAGCGCGACGGCAGGGACTTCGTGCCCACGAACAAGTGGATCGTCTACGGCCATCACTTCGCGGCCATCGCGGGACCGGGGCCGCTGGTCGGCCCGGTGCTCGCGGCGCAGTTCGGCTACCTGCCGGGCATGCTGTGGATCCTCATCGGCGCCACCCTCGGCGGCGGCGTCCACGACGCGGTCATCCTGTTCGCCTCGATGCGCCGCTGCGGCAAGTCGCTCGGCGAGATGCTGAAGGAGGAGGTCAATCCCGTCGTCGGCTTCGTCGCCATGATCAGCTTGCTCGCGATCATGACGATCCTGCTGGCCGTGCTGGCGCTGGTCGTGGTCAAAGCGCTCGCCGAGAGCCCATGGGGGCTGTTCACGATCGCGATGACGATCCCGCTCGCCATGACGATGGGCGTCGCCCACACGCTCGGCAGAGTCAGCGTCCGGTCGGTCACCGTGTTCGGCGTCGCCGGCCTCCTCGCCAGCGTGTGGGCCGGCGGCAGCCTCCAGGCGTGGGGCCTGACGCCGTGGTTCGACCGGAGCGGCGAGTGGATCGCGTGGGCCATCATCCTCTACGGGTTCGCGGCGTCGGTGCTGCCGGTCTGGCTGCTGCTCGCGCCGCGCGACTACCTGAGCACCTACCTGAAGCTGGGGACCGTCGCGGTGCTGGCCCTCGCGGTCATCGTGGTCGCGCCCCCGCTGCACATGCCGGCGTTGACGCGGTTCGTCGACGGGACCGGCCTCGTGTTCGCCGGGCCGGTGTTCCCCTTCGTCTTCATCACGATCGCGTGCGGCGCCATCTCGGGATTCCACGCGCTCATCTCGTCGGGCACCACGCCGAAGCTGGCCGATCGCGAGTCGGTGATCCGCAGCGTCGGGTACGGCGCGATGATCACCGAGATGCTCGTGGCGCTCATGGCCCTCGTCGCGGCGTGCGCGCTGCAGCCCGGGCAGTACTTCGCCATCAACGCCGGCCTGAGCAAGACGCTGCCCCCGGCCGAAGTGGTGCAGGTCATCGCCGCCGCGGGGTTCCCGGTGACCGTGCCGGAGATGCAGCAGTTGGCCGCCGAGATCGGCGAAAAGACGATGTTCGGGCGGACCGGCGGGGCGCCGACCTTCGCGCTCGGGATGGCGCAGATGTTCGCGAAGGCCTTCGGCGCCGGCTGGATGGCGCTGTGGTACCACTTCGCCATCATGTTCGAGGCCCTGTTCATCCTCACGACCATCGATGCCGGGACGCGCGTGGGCCGGTTCATCCTGCAGGACTTCCTCGGCCACCTGTGGAAGCCGCTGGGCGACACGCGCAGCTGGCCGGCCAACGTGCTGGCGAGCGGGCTGCTGGTGTCGGGCTGGGGGTACTTCCTCTACATGGGCGTCATCGACCCCATGGGCGGCATCAACACGCTGTGGCCCCTGTTCGGGATCGCGAACCAGCTGCTGGCGGTGATTGCCTTCGCCCTCGGGACGTCGGTGATCATCAAGATGGGCCGCGCGCGCTACGCCTGGGTGACGGCGGCGCCGCTCGCATTCCTGATCGCCGTCACCTTTTCGGCCGGCTACATCAAGATCTTCTCGCCCGACCCGGCCCTCGGCTTCCTTGCGGGCGCCCGGAGCTTTGCGGCGAAGATCGCGGCCGGCGGCTCGCCCGAGCAACTGGCGTTGTGGCAGAAGACGGTGCACATGAACCAGGTCGATGCCGCGGTCGCCGGGTTGTTCCTGGTGTTCGTCGCGGTGATCGTGCTGGGGTGCGCCCGGGACTGGTACCAGCTGCTCACCCGCCGCAAGCCCGTCGAGCTGCGCGAGTGCCCGTACGTGCCGCTGGCGGAGGGGGCGTGAGGCTAGGGGCTAGGCGCTAGGGACTGGGCGCTAGGCGCTGGTCGGCAGGTCCAAGACCGGGCACTAAGCGAAAGGCGAGAGGGACACTCCCTCTCGCCTCCCGCCTATACCCTCTCGCCTGTTCCGGTTGCCGCGATCAGAACCGGAACGCGATGCCGCCGACGAACTCGAACTGGTTCGAGTACTGCGCGTCGCCGATCACGTAGCAACCCCACCACGGGTCGCACCACCAGCCGGCCGCATCCGACTTGATGTAGGTGGGGGACCACTGGATGCCCATCTTCACGCCGACGTTCGGCGAGGCGTTGATCTTCAGGCCCGCGCCCCAGATCGTCGAGAACTGGGTGCCCGTGTCGGTGGTGGCCTTCGACCCGTCCGCCTTGGTGTAGGACACGCTGCCGTAGTGCGTCGCGCCGAGACCGCCCATGATGTAGGGACGGGCCTTCGACTCCGGGTCGCCGAAGTAGTACGCGCCGTACCCGTGGTACCCATCGATGTTGATGTCGCCAAGGGTGTCGGTGCGGGTGCCTGACACCTCCAACTGCGAGGCCTGACGGCGCCACAGGAACCCGACCTCGGCCGAGGGACTGAGGAAGAAGCCGAGCGAGAACCCGAAATTCATCGAATCCTTGGGATCGACACGGTCGTAGGTCTGGCCATTGGCCGCCTTGATCGCATCGCCGCTGACGCCGTCGGACAGCGTCCAGCCGATAATCCCCGTCAATTCGACCTTGGGCTGCTGCGCCCAGGCCGTGGAGCTCAGCACCACCAGCATGAGGGCGCCAAGCAACGTCTTCTTGAACATTTCTGCGTTCTCCTTGTCTACAAGCGCTGTTAGCGATCTAGGATAGCGGGTTGGCCGGATGGCGACAACCCTGCTTGTTTTGACAGGTCCGCCGGCCCGTTTTTCGGGCCGGCCGGAGCTGGGTCGGAAGGAAGCGCGGTGCGGAAGCCCGGCCGTTACTGTTGGCTCGCCGCGCGCCTCGGCGAATCGATGACGAGGTTCTGGATGAAGAACTCCATCATCCGCTGCGGATTCACGCCCGAGTGGCCCGCGTCAGGGCCGACCTGCAAATCGAAGCTCTTGCCCGCCCGCTGCAACGCCTGGATGAGCTGCATCGCGTTGGTGGGGTGCACGTTGTTGTCGGCCGTGCCGTAATAGAGGAGGAGCCGGCCGTCGAGCCTGTCGGCCAGCTTCATGGCGTTGCCGGCGTCGTAGCCCGCCTTGTTCTCCTGCGGGATCCACATGTAGCGCTCGGTGTAGATCGTGTCGTAGTGCTCCCACGCGGTGACCGCCGACGACGCCGACGACGCGCGGAACGCATCCGGGTGCCGCAAGAGGCACATCACCGACGAGTAGCCGCCGTACGACGTGCCGAAGATGCCCACGCGGTCGCGGTCGAAGTACGGCCGGTTCCACAAGGACCGCACGCCCGCGGCCATGTCGTCCATTTCGACCTGGCCGAGCTTCTCGTAGATCGCGTCGAGCGTCCGCTTGCCCATGCCGGGCACGGCGCGCGAGTCGAGCGAGAGCACGAGGAACCCGTATTCGGCCAGCGGGCTCGGCCTCACGAAGTTCTCGCTCGTCGCGGCCGACGCCGGACCGCCGTACACCGAGGCCAGCGCCGGGTACTTCTTCGCGGGATCGAAATTCGACGGGAAGCTGATCATGCCCCGCAGCGGCGTCTTCCCGTCGGCCGCGAGGTAGGTGAACATTTCGGCTTTCTTGAGGCCCAGCTCGTTGAACTTCGTGAGGTCGCTCGCCGCGAGCTCCGCCACCGCCTTGCCCGATATGGCGTCGATGAGCCGCGTCGCGGGCGGCGTGTCGTGCGTCTGGTAGACAACGACCGCGAACTTGTTGTCGGGTGAGATGCCGCACGCGCCGGCCCCGCCAGGCCCAGCGGGCATCCCGCCGCCGCGGCCGCCGCCGCCCGCCATGCAGCTGCCGACCGCATTGTTGAACGCCGGGTCGGTCAGCCGCACGTCGCCCTTGCCGTCCAGGCCGACCCGGTGCAGCTGCTGCTTGAGGAAGTTGTCGCCATCGCGGGCCATCAGGAAGACGACCCTGGCGTCTTCGTCGACCTTCACCAGGTTCCCCGCCTCGAAGGTCGTGTAGCGCGTCAGCGGCGTGATGAGCATGCCCGACAGATCGTAGAGGTAGTAGTTGCGCCAGCCGGTCCGCTCCGACGCCCAGATGAACCGGCGGCCGTCCTTGAGAAACACCTGCGTTGGACTGGTTTCAACCCAGCCGGTGGGCCACTCCTCGCGGAGGATCGTCCGGCACGCGCCAGTGTCCGGATTGGCCGCCGTGAGTTCGAGGACGTTCTGCCGGCGGTTCGCGCGCGTGAAAAGCAGTTCCTTGCCGTCCGGCGTCCACGACACCCGGTAGACATAGTGGCCGACGACGTCGTTCTCGAAGGGCTTGCCGCTGCGGACGTCGACCCTGACGCTCGCCTTCGACGCGACGTCGTAGACGAAGAGATCGACCACGGGGTTCGGCTCGCCGGATTTTGGATACGCCTCGACGTCCATGCGGCTGTAGAGCTTGGTCTGATCCAGCTGCAGGAAGTAGTCGGGCACCTTGCTCTCGTCGAACCGGTAGTACGCGAGCTTCTTCCCGTCCGGTGACCACCACATCGCCGTCGTCTGGGCCAGTTCCTCGCCGTAGACCCAACTGGCGCTGCCGTACTTGATGCGGTCCTTCTCGCTCCCGTCGGTTGTCACGGCGGTTTCGTTGCCGCCGGCGGCGTCGGTGATGTAGAGGTTGCGGTTCTTGTAGATCGCCTTCAGCAACTTGTCCGGCGAATCGGCGGCGGCGACCTGCCGGCCGCGCTCGGGCATGCCCGCACCGAGCCCGCCCCGCCCCGAGGGCGGCAGCGGTGAGGCGTCCGAGGCGGGCAGTTCGGTGGCCGCCTTCGTGGCGACGTCGAAGCGATAGGCCTTGCCATCCTTCGTGTACTCGAACGCTTTGCCGCCGTCCTTCCAGGTCACCGAGAGGTTCCCCATCCTGACGGCGGCTGGAATTTCCTTGCTCATCCGCAGGTACTGCTCGTACCCCGGCATGGTCTTCAGGCGGTCTTGCGCGCCGACAGCGGCCGACAGGATCGCGATGCCGGCGGCGCCGGACAGGAGCGCTCGGAACGTGCTGCTGAAACGTGTCGTGGACGTCATGGATGCCGAATCTCCCTCGAGGGGCCGTCTCCGCGGGCCCCGCCCCAGACAATGGGTCGCTTATACCACAGTGCGGCACCACGAACGCCAGGCTGCAGGCGGGGCGCGAGGCGGGTCCGGCGTGCTCCTATCGCCCGGCCCGCAGGCGCCGTGGTCCTGTGGCACAATGATCCTGTTCCCATGAAACGCCACGCTGCGGCACGCATGTGTCTCCCGTTCGTCCTGTCCCTCAGGCTCGCGGCCCAGTCCGCCCAACCGCCGGCGGCACCCTCGCAGCAGACCCCGCCCGTCTTCAAGGCCGCTGTCGATCTGGTGGCCGTCGACGTCAGCGTCATCGACAGCGGCGGCCGGCCCGTGCGCGGGCTCGATGCGACGGACTTCCGAGTGCTGGTGGGCGGCCAGGTCAGGCGGATCGCGTCGGTGCAGTTCGTGTCCCAGAGCATCGAGAGCGCTCCGCCTCCGCTTGCGGAGCCCGACCTCCCGTCCTTCAGCAGCAACGAGGGCGCGGCGGGCGGCCGGCTGGTGGTGATCGTCGTCGACCAGGGCAACATGAACACCTCCACGGCCATGGAGCTCAAGGACACGGTCGCCAAGCTGCTGGCCCGCCTCGGCCCCGGGGATCGCGCCGCGCTCGCCGTGCTGCCGGGCGGCATCGAGGTCGACTTCACCAGGCACTTCGCGCTCGTGACCGAGCGCATGGGCCGCGTGGCCGGCGGGGGCCGGGGATTCGAAAAGGTGAACCGTGTCGGTCTGTCCGAGGCCCTGGCGATCGAACGCGACCCGCGGCTGCTCGAGGAGATCGTCCGGCGCGAGTGCCACATCCGGGCGCAGGATCCTGACGCGGAAGCCACGCTCGAGGCCTGCCGGCAGTCGCTCAGCGCGGAGGCGAACCAGGTGGCCACGGAGTCGCGGGCGCAGACCGCGAACTCGATGACGGCGCTCCGCCAGCTGCTGAGGCGGCTCCAGCCGATCCCCGGCCCGAAGACGCTCGTCTACATCACCGAGGGCCTGGTCATCGACCGGGATTTCGGCCTGGTGTCGTGGGCCGGAGAAGAGACGGCGGCGGCGAGGGCCGCCATCTATGCCTTGCGCGTGGTGCCGTCGGATGCCGACACGAGTCAGCGCCGGCCGAGCGAGACGCAGGTGTACGATCGCGACCTCGCTGCCCTCGGCCTTGAAGCGCTCGTCGGGCAGACGCGCGGCTCGCTCGAGACGACGTTTGGCCGGGCCGAGGCGGCCATCGATCGCCTGTCGCTCGAATTGACCGGGTACTACCTGGTCGGGTTCGAGCCGGAGGCATCCGACCGCGACGGAAAGGCCCACGACATCACGGTCAGGGTCACGCGGCCCGGCGTGACCGTCCGCGCGCGGCGCCAGTTCGTCGCGCCGGTCGCCACCGCGGCGCGGACCGACGAGGACCTCATCAGGGACGCCCTCCGTCAGCCGTTGCCGGCCACCGATGTGCCGCTGAAGGTCGCCACGCACACCTATAAGGACCCGGGCAGCGACAAGGTCAAGGTTCTCGTGAGCGCGGCGGTCGGGGACGGCCGGCAGATCGTCCTGCCTCGGTCCCTGGGATTCTGGGTGGCGACCGAAAAAGGTGACGTCGTCCAGTTGACGCTCGATTCGATGTCACCGGGAGCGACCCGGTATCTCGGTGCAGCCGTGGTGCCGCCCGGCATCTACAACCTGAAGTTCGCGGCGCTTGACGAGCAGGGCCGCCTCGGCAGCGTCGAGCACCGCTTCGATGCCAGGCTCCGGACCGGCGGGCCGTTCCGCTACGGAGACCTGATGCTGGCCGACGGCATCCTGGAAGGCGCGCTCGATCCGAAGATCGAGCCCGTCGTGAGCGGCGACTCCGTCAAGGTCTACACGGAACTGTACGCGAGCGACGCGTCGCGCTTCGAGGGCGCGACCGTGCGCTTCGAGGTGGCGTCCGAGTTGAACGAGCCCGCCCTCGCTTCGGCGGAAGGCCTGGTGACGGAAACCGCTGCCCCCGGCCGGCGCACGGCCCGCGCGGACGTTGGCATCGCCACGCTCCCGGCCGGGGATTACGTGCTGCGTGCGGTGATTTCCGTATCCGGCCGGCCGGTCGCGCGCCTGGTAGCGCCGTTCTCGCGCCTCGGACGACCCGCCCGGTAATCGGCGCGCCGTCGGCCGGCTGCGAGGCGCGGCGGGCGTCCCCTGCGGCCGGGCGATATAATCGAGGCTGCCGCCGCCCCGCTGGAGACCCACCGCCATGCTTCCGGCCACCGATACGGTTCCCATCGACGACACGGCCATCGCCGCCGCGCTGGAACGGCAGCGCCCGGCGGACGCCGCCCGCGTGCGCGAGGTGCTGGTCAAGGCTCGCGAACTGAAGGGGCTCGAGGCGGAGGACGTGGCCGCGCTGATGGGCGTCAGCGATCCCGGCCTGCTGCACGAGATCTTCGACACCGCCCAGCAGGTGAAGCAGGCGATCTACGGCCGCCGGCTCGTGATCTTCGCGCCGCTCTACGTGTCGAACATGTGCGCCAACGAGTGCACGTACTGCGCGTTCAGGGCCCGCAACAAGGAGCTTGAACGGCGGGCCCTCACGCAGGAGGAGATCGCCAGGGAAGCGCGCATGCTCGTCGACCAGGGCCACAAACGCGTGCTGCTCGTGGCCGGCGAGTCCTACCCGCGCGAGGGCTTCTCGTACGTCCTGAAATCCATCGACACCGTGTACGGCGTTACCCACGACCAGGGCGAGATCCGCCGCGTGAACGTCAACGTGGCGCCGCTCACGGCGGAGCAGTTCCGCGAGCTGAAGGCTGCCAGGATCGGCACCTACCAGCTGTTCCAGGAGACCTACCACCGCGGCACGTACGCGTCCGTCCACCTCGCCGGGAAGAAGAAGGACTACGACTGGCGCGTGACGGCGATGGACCGCGCGATGCAGGCCGGGATCGACGATGTCGGGATCGGCGTGCTGTTCGGGCTGTTCGACTGGCGCTACGAACTGCTGGCGCTGATGCAGCACGTGCGGCACCTCGAGGCGCGCTACGGAGTCGGCCCGCACACGATCAGCGTCCCCCGGCTCGAGCCGGCGACGGGCTCCGACGTGGCGGCGCACCCGCCCCACGCGGTGGCAGACATCGACTTCCGGAAGATCGTCGCCATCCTGCGGCTGGCGGTGCCCTACACGGGCATCATCATGTCCACGCGCGAGTCGGCGCACATCCGCCGCGAGACGTTCGCCCTCGGGGTGTCTCAAATCTCCGCCGGCAGCCGCACCAATCCAGGCGGTTACGCCGAGAGCGAACGCGAGGACGCGAGCCAGTTCTGCCTCGGCGACCACCGGCCCCTGGACGAAGTCATTCGAGACGTGGCGGGGCTGGGCTACATCCCCTCCTTCTGCACGGCCTGCTACCGGCTCGGGAGGACCGGGCGCGACTTCATGGACCTGGCCAAGCCCGGCGAGATCAAGGAGCACTGCGACCCGAACGCCCTCGCCACGTTCGTGGAGTACCTGATCGATTACGGCTCGGAGGAAACGCGCGGCATCGGCGAGCGGCTGGTCGAGCAGGTGCTGGGGGCCATGGAGCCGGTCCCCAGGCGCATGGCGGAGAGCATGGTGACGCGCGTCCGGTCCGGCAAGCGCGACGTGTTCTGCTAGTCATGGGGACAGTCCCCGCCAGGCAGAATCTCTGAGTTTTCTTATCTGAGATTGAGGGTTGACGGAGTGAATCCGGCGGGAATATATTATCTGTGAATTGATTCACAATGTGAGTCAAATCACAGATATGGCCGAACCAACCCCGCCCCGACAGGCCGCACACAAGATTCCCGTCCAAACCGTCGGGCGCCTGAGCCTCTACCGCCGGCTCCTGTTCGACCTCTCCGCCGGCGGCATGCGGCAGATCTACTCGCACCAGCTCGCCTCGGCCGCCGTCGCCACGCCGGCCCAGGTTCGCCGCGACCTGATGACGATCGGCTTCACGGGCAGCCCCAGGAAGGGCTACGCCGTCGAAGACCTCGTCGCCGCGGTCAATGCGGTGCTCGCCCAGTCGGTCGAAACCTCGGTGGCGCTGGTCGGCGTCGGCAACCTCGGCCGGGCCATCCTCGCGTACTACACGAACCGCCAACGCTGGGTCCGCTTCGCGGCGGCCTTCGACCGCGACCCGGACAAGGCCAACCGCATCATCCACGGCTGCCGGGTCTACCCCGTCGAACAAACCGAGGAGGTGCTCGGCCGCGAGGGCATCAAAGCGGCCGTCATCACGGTGCCGGCAGCCGAAGCCCAGCGCGTCGCGGACCGGCTGGTCCTCGCAGGCGTCCGCAGTTTCCTGAACTTCGCCCCGGTCCGGCTCCACCTGCCGACGGGGTGTTTCGTCGACAACGTGGACATGTCGACGGCGCTCGACCGGGTGGCCTATTACGCGCACCAGCAACGGAACGACTAGCTCCCGGGAACATCGCCACATGATCGCGACAGACATCGAACCCATCGTCGTCAAGTACCACGCCGGACGGCGGGATGCGCTCATTCCGCTGCTGCAAGAGGTCCAGGCCAGCCGCGGCTACCTGTCACGCGAGGCGGTCGTCCGGATCGGCCAGCACCTGAAGCTGCCCGCGAGCAAGGTGTACGGCGTGGCCACCTTCTACAACCAGTTCCGGTTCCAGCCGCTCGGCCGGCATCACATCCAGGTGTGCCGCGGCACCGCGTGTCACGTGAAGAAGTCGAGGCAGACCCTGACGGCGCTGCAACGCACGCTGAACATCAAGCCCGGGCAGACATCGCGCGACGGGCTGTTCAGCCTCGAGGTGGTCGCCTGCCTCGGCGCGTGCGGCCTCGCTCCCCTGGTGGCCGTCAACGGCGAGTTCCACGCCGGGGCCACGCCCGACGTGGTCAACCGCCTCGTGCGGAATCTGCGGAAGGAGGCGAAGGTCAAGTGAGTGGCGCCGCCTTTCCTCACTGCTGTGCCGAGTGCTGGCACTCACCCGAGCGCCCGTGCCCCGATGTGGTGGCCTGCCTCGCAGACGGCCCGCGGTGCCACGCGAACGAGGCGTGTTCGGCCAGCATCGCCGCCCGCAACCGCGCGGGGCGTCGCGAGGCTCCCGCGAAGCCGGTGATCTACGTCGGCACGGGGACGTGCGGCCTCGGGGCCGGCGCCGGCAAGACGCTCGCCGCCATCCGGGCCTGGGCCGAGGCGGGCGCCGTCGAGGCCGACATCATCGAGGTCGGCTGCATCGGCCTGTGCGTGGAAGAGCCGCTGGTCGATATCCAGCTGCCGGGCCGGCCGCGGCTGAGCTTCTCCCGTGTGACGGAGAAGAAGGTGGCGCCGCTGCTGGCTGCAGTCTTCTCGGCCCAGCCGCTGCCGTCCGAGCCGCTGGCGCAATTCCGGCAGGAGGGTGCGACGCCCTGGCCAGGCGTGCGGTGGCTCGACGAGCACCCGTTCTTCGCGCCGCAGACGCGGTGGGTGCTCGGCAGTTGCGGCATTCTCGATCCGTCGAGCCTCGACGAATACCTCGCCCGCGGCGGCTACGGCGCTTTGGCCAAGGCGCTGCGGACGATGACGCCGCTCGACGTGTGCCGCGAGATCGAGGCGAGCGGGCTGCGCGGGCGCGGCGGCGGCGGCTTCCCCACCGGCACCAAGTGGACGATCGCCCAGAAGCAGGCGTCCGAGCAGAAGTACATGATCTGCAACGCCGACGAAGGCGATCCCGGCGCGTTCATGGATCGCGCGGTGATGGAAGGCGATCCGCACCGCGTCCTCGAGGGCCTTGCGCTGGCCGCGTATGCCATCGGCGCGAGCAAAGCGTACATCTACACGCGCGCCGAGTACCCGCTCGCGATCGCGCGGGTGACGGCCGCGATCGCGCAGGCGAAGGCCTACGGCCTCCTGGGGCCCAACGTCTTCGACTCCGGCTTCTCGATCGACATCGTCGTCAAGCAGGGTGCCGGGGCGTTCGTGTGCGGCGAGGAGACGGCGCTCATTCACAGCATCGAGGGGCGCCGCGGCATGCCGAGGCCGAGGCCGCCGTTCCCTGCGGTGAGCGGGCTGTTCGGCAAGCCGACGGTCATCAACAACGTCGAGACGCTCGCGAACGTGCCGGGCATCGTCGTGCGGGGCGCGGGGTGGTTCGGGTCGGTGGGCACCACGTCGAGCAAGGGCACGAAAGTCTTCGCCCTGTCGGGCAACGTGGCCCGCACGGGCCTGGTGGAAGTGGCGATGGGCACGACGCTGCGGCAGATCGTGTTCGACATCGGCGGCGGGATCCCCGGCGACCGGGCGTACAAGGCGGTCCAGATCGGCGGGCCGTCGGGCGGCTGCATTCCCACGTCCCAGCTCGACATCGACATCGACTACGAGTCGCTGAAGAAGGTCGGCGCCATGATGGGCTCCGGCGGCCTCGTCGTGATGGACGACGGGAACTGCATGGTGGACGTGGCGAAGTACTTCATGGACTTCATCCAGAAGGAGAGCTGCGGCAAGTGCATCCCGTGCCGCGAGGGCACGCGGCGCATGCTCGAGATCCTGGAGAGCCTGAGCCGCAGCCGTAGGATCGAGCAGCAGTTCGAGGCGCTCGAGCGGTTCCGCGCCGTGATGAACCTCGAGCACCTGGCGAAGGTCATCCAGGACACGAGCCTGTGCGGCCTCGGCCAGTCGGCGCCGAACCCGGTGCTGAGCACGCTGCGCTGGTTTCGCGACGAGTACGAGGCGCACGTCTACGACCGGCGCTGCGACGCGAAGGCGTGCCGCGAACTGCTCGTCTACGAGATCGACGCGACGCTCTGCAAGGGGTGCGGCATCTGCATCAAGCAGTGCCCCTCGGACGCGATCGTGGGAGCGCCGAAGAGCCCGCACCACATCATCCCGGAGCGCTGCGTGGCGTGCGGGTCGTGCGTGGACGCGTGCAATCTGGATGCGGTGCTCGTGCACTAGGCAGGCGCTGGGGGCTGGGGGCTGGGGGCTGGGGGCTGGGGGCGAACGATGACACTCGACATCAACGGGCGCAAGGTGGAAGCGCAGAACGGCGACACGCTGCTGGCGGCGGCGCGCCGGGCCGGCGTCCAGATCCCCACCTTGTGCCACTACGAGGGCCTGCCGCCGAGCGGCGCGTGCCGGATGTGCGTGGTCGAGGTGGAGGGCCAGCGCGGCCTCGTGCCGAGCTGCGCCTTTCCGGCGGCCGCGGGCATGAAGGTGCGGACGCACTCGCCTCGGGCCGTCGACGCGCGCCGCACCCTGGTGGAGTTGCTGCTGGCGAATCACCCGGACGACTGCCTCTACTGCGCCCGGAACGGCGAGTGCCAGTTGCAGGACCTCGCCGCGCAGCTCGGCGTGAGGCGCCGCCACTACTTCGGCGGCCGGACGCCGGCCCGCATGGACGTGGCGAGCCCGTCGATTGTCCGCGACCCGGCGAAGTGCATCCTCTGCGGCAAGTGCGTGCGCGTGTGCGAGGAGGTGCAGGCGGTAGGCGCCATCGACTTCATCGGGCGCGGCAGCAAGACGCGCATCGGCCCGGCGTTCGACGAGGGCCTCAACGTCAGCAGCTGCATCAACTGCGGCCAGTGCGTGGCGGTGTGCCCGGTGGGCGCCCTGGTCGAAACCAGGGCGATAGACGAGGTGCGCGCCGCCCTGGCTGATCCCTCGAAGATCGTCGTCGTCCAGCACGCGCCGTCGGTCTCGGTGAGCCTGGCCGAGGAGTTCGGCCTCAAGCCCGGCACGGACGTCGACGGCCCGTTCGTGACGGCCCTGCGCCGCCTCGGCTTCGCGTGGGTCTTCGACACCGCGTTCACGGCGGATCTCACCATCATGGAGGAGGCCTCCGAGCTGGCAGACCGCCTCGCCAACGGCGGCGCGCTGCCGATGATGACCAGTTGCTCGCCAGGCTGGGTGAAGTTCGTCGAGCAGTTCTACCCGGACCTCATCCCGAACCTCTCCACGTGCAAGAGCCCGCAGCAGATGCTGGGCGCGGTGGTGAAGACGTTCCTGGCGGGTCGCCTCGGCGTCGAGCCGGATCGGATCTACAGCGTGGCGATCATGCCGTGCACGGCGAAGAAGTTCGAGGCCGGCCGCCCCGAAATGGGGCGCGACGGCCGACAGGACATCGACGCCGTCCTGACTACCCGCGAAATCGCGGAACTCATCCGCATGTATGGCCTGGAACTGGCCAGCCTGCCGCCGGACGCCGCC
Organism: uncultured Acidobacteriota bacterium; assembly: GCA_963806085.1. GTDB lineage: Bacteria > Acidobacteriota > Vicinamibacteria > Vicinamibacterales > JAKQTR01 > JAKQTR01. Next base: position 1,082,707 of record CAWDWR010000003.1, on the reverse strand, counting down.
GATACGCCCTTCGGCGAGCGCACGTCGGCAGGCAAGCTGTTCGGCGCGTCGGGCGGCGTGGCGGAGGCTGCGCTGCGAACCGCCCACTACCTGCTCACCGGGCACACGCCCGAGGACCTCAAGATCCAGGCGCTGCGCGGGCTCGACGGCATCAAGGAATACCGGGCGACCGTGGCGGGCGCCGAGATCGGGGTCGCGGCGGCCTCGGGCCTCGGCAACGCCCGAAAGCTGCTCGACCAGATTCGGGCCGGGAGGAAGGACCTGCAGTTCATCGAGGTGATGACCTGCGCGGGCGGCTGCGTGGCCGGCGGGGGCCAGCCGCGGTCGGCGTCGCCCGACGCGGTGCGCGCGCGCATGCAGGCGCTCTATCTCATCGACCGCGACGCCACCGTGCGCGCGTCGCACGAAAACCCGGCGATCCAGAGGCTCTACGCGGAGTTCCTCGAGAAGCCGCTGTCGCACAGGAGCCACGAGCTTCTGCACACGCGCTACGAATCGCGCGAACCGGTAATGTAATCTGATCCCATGACGCCACTGACCCAGGAACCGCTCGTGTCGACCATCGGCGAGCGCTGCCGCGTCTGTTACCAGTGCGTGCGCGAGTGCCCGGCGAAGGCGATCCGCATCGCCGATCGCAAGGCGCAGGTGCTGCCGGAGCGGTGCATCGGCTGCGGCGTGTGCTTCAAGGTCTGCACGCAGGACGCGAAGCGGATCCTGTCGGCCGTCGAGGCGGTCGACGTGCTGCTCGCGGGCCCCGTGCCGGTGGCCGCCATCGTGGCCCCGAGTTTTCCCGCCGAGTTCATCCGCTACGAGTACACGCAGGTGGTAGGCGGACTGAGGGCCATGGGGTTCGCTGCGGTCCACGAGGTGGCGTTCGGCGCCGAACTGGTGGCGAACCAGTACCGGCGCCTGGTGGCTGAGGACGTCGAGAAGCTCTGGATTGCCACCACGTGCCCGGCGGTGGTGGGCTACGTGCGCCGCTACCACCCCGACCTGACTGGTTCGCTCGCACCCGTGGTGTCGCCGATGATCGCGATGGCCCGGCTGCTCCGCGCCACCCATGGCGACGCGATCCGCGTCGTGTTCATCGGGCCGTGCATCGCCAAGAAGCGCGAAGCGGTCTCCTCGGATCTCGCCGGCGAGGTCGACGAGGCGCTCACCTTCACCGAGCTCCGCCGGATGCTCGCGGAGCGCAGCATCGATCTGGACGCCGTGCGGCCGGCGGACTTCGACGCGCCCCACGCGCGCGGGGGCGGCCTCTTCCCCATCAGCGGCGGCATGCTGCAGGTGGCGGGCATCCAGGAAGATCTCGTGACCGGGCACGTCATGGTCGGAGAGGGCCCCGCCGAGTTCGCGCAAGCCATCAAGGAGGCCGAGACCGGCATCATGGAGACGCGGCTGCTCGAGCTCCTCTTCTGCCACGGGTGCACGATGGGCCCCGGGATGAGCTCGGACCTTCCTCACTTCGGGAGGCGGGCGCGCGTCAGCCAGTTCGTCCGGCACCGCATCGCGAGCGTGGAGCAGGCGGACTGGGCCGGCGCGCACGCGCGCTGGTCGGGCCTCGACCTCAGCCGGTCGTACTCGCCCTTCGACCTGCGCATGCCGGTGCCGTCGCCGGAGGAGCTCACCCGGCTGCTCGGGGAGCTCGGCAAGTCCGATCCGCGCCACGAATTGAACTGCGGCGCGTGCGGGTACTCCTCGTGCCGCGAGCTGGCCAGCGCCATTTACGTCGGCCTCGCCGAGCCGACGATGTGCCTGCCCCACAGCATCGAGCAGCTGCGCAGCACGGTCCGCGAGCTCGCCCACTCGAACGAGGAGCTGGCGAGCACCCAGGAGGCGCTCGTCAAGTCGGAGAAGCTCGCGAGCATGGGCCAGCTGGCCGCCGGCATCGCCCACGAAGTGAACAACCCGCTTGGCGTCGTGATCATGTACGCCCACTTCCTCATGGAGCAGCTCGGCGAGCGCCCCGAACTGCGGGACGACGTGACGATGGTGGTCGAGCAGGCCGATCGGTGCAAGAAGATCGTGGCGGGGCTGCTCAACTTCGCGCGCCAGAACAAGGTGGAGCATGACCGCGTCAATCTCGTGGAGCTGGCGCAGAAGGCCCTCCGAAGCGTGCCGCCGCCGGTGAACGTGACGCTCGACTTCGACAGCCGCATGGAGAACCCCCTCGCGGATCTCGATCCCGATCAGCTCACGCAGGTGCTCGTGAACCTCGTCAACAACGCGTACGCGGCCATGCCCGACGGCGGCGCGCTGACGGTCACGGTCAGCGACGAGGGTCCAGGGAGCGATCGCTGCCGCCTGTCGGTGTCGGACACGGGAGTCGGCATCCCGGCCGAGAACATTCCCAAGCTCTACGAACCGTTCTTCACGACCAAGAAGGTTGGCCAGGGCACGGGCCTCGGCCTTGCGGTCACCTACGGCATCGTCAAGATGCACCGGGGCGACATCACCGTGACGTCCAACGCGGACCGGGCCAGGGGCGCGACGGGCACGACGTTCACCGTCAGCCTGCCCCGCCGCCGGCCGGTTGCCGTCGCGGACGCGCTTCCCCGTGAGGCGCCGGCTCCCGGCAGCGTGCTCTGAACTCCAAGGATCCGGAACCATGACATCCGAGCCGACAGCCCCGCACATCCTGCTCGTCGACGACGACGAGGATTTCCTGTACCAGCACAAGATCCAGCTCGAGCACGCGGGCTACCGGGTGACGACGGCCACGACCCGTGCCGAGGCCGAGACGCTCGCCGCCAACGCGCATCCCGACCTCGCCATCCTGGACCTCATGATGGAGCAGCACGACGACGGCTTCGTGCTGTCGCACCACCTGAAGCGCCTGCTGCCCGGGCTGCCGGTGATCCTGGTGACCGCCGTCACGGCGGAGACGGGCCTCAGCTTTTCCCCCACCACCGGCGCCGAACGCGCGTGGGTCGGCGCCGATGCGCTGCTGGCCAAGCCCATCAGGTTCGAGCAGCTCAAGAAGGAAGTCGAGCGGCTGCTCACGAACAGGCGCTAGGGACTGGGCGCGAGGCGCGAGTTGGGGATTGGGTATTCGGATAACAAGGGACGAACGTGGAAACGCTGCGGGTGCTGGTCGTTGATGACGAGACGGGGATGCGGCTGGCCGTCGCGCGCGTCCTGAACACCTATACCGTCAGGCCGGACGAGTCCGACGAGCACGCCGTCGGCTTCGCCGTCGAGACGGCCGAGACCGGCGAGGCCGCCCTCGAGATGATGTCCGCCTCGGCGCCCGACATCCTGCTCCTCGACATGAAGCTGCCGGGCATGTCGGGGCTCGACGTGCTGCGCGAAATCCGCGAACGGCGCATCGAGACGCTCACGGTCATGATCACGGCCTACGCCACGCTCGAGACCGCTATCGAGGCCACCAAGCGCGGCGCCCACGACTTCCTGCCGAAGCCGTTCACGCCGGAAGACCTGCGCGTGGCCATCCGGCGCGTGGTGCGGCACCTGATGGTGCAGCGCGAGGCCCGGCGACTCGCCGAGGAGAAGCGCCAGGTCCGGTTCCAGTTCATCTCGGTGCTCGGACACGAGCTGAAGGCGCCGCTGGCCGCGGTGGAGGGCTTCCTGCAGATCCTGAAGGACGGGTCGGCCGGCAGCGATCCCGCGGTGGTCGATCGCATCGTCGACCGGGCGCTGGCCCGCACCGAGGGCATGCGCAAGCTGATCGTGGACCTGCTGAACATGACGCGGATCGAGTCGGGGCAGAAGCGGCGCGACCTCGCGGCTGCCGACCTGCGCGAGGCGGCGGCGGCGGCGGCGGAGACCATGGCGGCCGCGGCGGCGGCCCGGGGCATCGACATCCGCATCGAGGCCCCTGAGCGGGCCCCGCTCGTCGCCGATCGCGGCGAGCTCGACATCATCCTCAACAACCTCGTCAGCAACGCCGTGAAGTACAACCGCGATCGCGGCCGCGTGACGATCGCCATCGATCGCGCGGACGGCGTGTGGCGCCTGCGCGTGTCGGACACGGGCATCGGCCTCGCGCCGGAGGACGCGCAGCGGTTGTTCCAGGACTTCGTGCGCATCAAGAACGAGCAGACGCGCACCATCCCGGGCACCGGCCTCGGCCTGTCGATCGTGAAGAAGCTGGCGAACCTGTACGGCGGGGACGCGACGGTCGAGAGCACACCCGGCGCCGGCAGCACGTTCACGGTCACGCTCAAGGGATAGACACTTCTGCTAAACTCCCCCGCACTGCAGGTGCGCGTCGCGCACGACTCCGGAGAGTGTCCAGATGACCCATGCCCGACGTTGGTTGCGCCTCGCTCACGTCGTCGCGGTTGCTGCGCTCGTCTCGACCCTGGCGGTCGCCGTTGCTGCGCAGCAACCCGCCGCGGCGAAGCGCACGTGGCCGCTCACCAGGCCCGAAGCGACCAACTACACCGAGACCAGCCGGTACGACGAGGTGATGGCGTTCATGAAGGCGATGGCGGCGGCGTCCCCGCGCATCCACCTGACGACGTACGGCTACACGTTCGAGGGGCGGGCGATGCCGCTTGCCGTCATCGGCGCCGCCGGCGCAACGCCCGAACAGGTGCTGGCCGCAGGCAAGACGCGCATCTACATCCAGGGCAACATCCACGCCGGCGAGGTCGAGGGCAAGGAAGCCGCCCTGTGGCTCCTGCGATCGATCGCGAAGGGCGAACGCACCGCGTGGTTCCGGGACGTGGTCCTGCTGATCAATCCGATCTACAACGCCGACGGCAACGAGCGCGTGAGTGTCCGCAACCGCGGCAGCCAGTTCGGCCCGATCGGCGGCATGGGCCAGCGCGCCAACGCCGAGAACCTCGATCTCAACCGTGACAACACCAAGCTCGAGACGGCCGAGGCGCGGTCGCTCGCCCGCCTGCTCACGCAGTATGACCCCCATGTCGCGATCGATCTGCACACCACCAACGGCAGCGACCACGGCTTCTACCTCACCTACGAAACGTCGGCGAGCCCGAACACGTCGCCGGGCATCACGAGCCTGGTGCGCGGCGACCTGCTGCCGTCGGTCACCAGGGCCGTCAAGACGGCGCACGGCTGGAGTTACTTCTACTACGGCGGCCCCACCCGATCGGGCGAGCGCGTGTGGGCCGGCGATCTCGATCTCTACAAACCGCGCTACACGCAGACGTACTTCGGCATCAGAAACCGGATTGGCATCCTGTCGGAGACGTATTCCTACGCCAGCTTCGAGGACCGCATCAAGGCGGACTACTGGTTCCTGGAGGAAATCGTCAACTACGCCGTGAAGAACGGCGGCGCCATCCGCAAGGCCACCGCCGCGGCGGATGCGGAGTCGATCGTCGGCACTCCGCAGGCGGTGCGCGGCCGGCTCGTGAAGGCGAAGGACCCGGTCGAGATCGTCCTGGCCGACGTCGTCGACGAGCGGAACCCGTATGTGCCCGACCGCCCGATGCGGCGGCGCGTGAACGGCAGCGAGCGCGTCGAAACGATGCCCTACCTCGGCCTGATCGAAGGGACCGAGACGAGCATCGCCCCGCTCGCCTACGTCATCTCGGCCGCGCCGGTGGCGGTTGCGCCAGGAGCCCCGGGCGGAGGGGCGCCTCAGGCAGGCGCGCCGCAAGGTCCACCTCCGGGCGTGCCCCCGGGGGCGTCGGGTGGACGCGGCGGGATGGGCGGTCCCTTCGGCAGGCCGATGGGAAACCCGACGACGCGCGTGATCGCGAGCGTCGCGGACCGTCTCGAAGCGCACGGCATCAAGTACTTCAAGACGTCGAAGGAGATGCCGTTCAGGGGCGAGCGGTTCAGGATCGCCACGTCGGACGTCGCTCAGACGGAGTACCAGGGAACCCACAGGCTCCGGACACTCACCGGAGCGTGGGAACCCAACGAGCAGACCATTCCGGCCGGTTCGCTGGTGGTCCCGATGGACCAGCCGCTCGCACGCCTGGCGTTCATCCTGTTCGATCCGAGGTCGGACGACGGCCTGATGGCCTGGAACATCCTCGACCCCATGCTGGCCTCCACGCCACCACCGGAGTTCTACCCGATCCTCCGGACGATGGAAGCCGTCGCGAAGAGGCCGTAGGCCTCGTACTCCTGGCCGCAGACCCTGAGACCGTTCCAGGAGGCCGGCCGCGCGGCGTCATGTTCTCGCCGCCGCCAACTCGCTGCCGGTGACGGATTCCGCCACCGGCGCACCGAATGTGTCCGTGCGGAAGGCCAGCGGTGCGCACACGCGCGCAGGGCTGCGAAATTCCTGGCGAATAGCCTCGCCAGCGGGCCTGATTCGGCTGGATCGGCTCTTGCTCTCGTGCACTCCGACCTTTCGGTTCCGGAGCGCAGAAATGGCAATTGCCCGTCGACTGCACGTGCGGCTGTTCAACGTCCTCCTGCTCGGGTTCGTCCTGGCCACGCCCCTGCCCGCCCAGGCGGGCGGGAGTCCGGGGCCAGCGGCGGCCCTGACCTCGGACGACCTCTTCGATCAATCCGTCGTCCGCGATCTCCGCCTGACGATGAAAGCGTCGGACTGGGAGGCGCTGGTCGAGCACTACCTGGAAGACACGTACTACCGGGCGGACATGGAGTGGCAGGGCGAGGTCGTGCCGATCGTCGGCCTCCGTTCGCGCGGAAGCGGGAGCCGGAATCCGCACAAGCCCGGGCTCAAGATCGACGTCGCACGCTACGTCGATCAGAAGTTCCTCGGGCTGAAGTCGCTGGTGCTGGCCAACGCGGTGCAGGACCCGTCGATGCTGAAGCAACGCGCGAGCATGCTGTTCTTCGCCAGAATGGGCGTGCCGGCGCCGCGCGTCACCCACGTGCGCGTCTTCATCAACGACACGTACCTCGGCCTCTACATGCTCATCGAGCCGGTCGACAAGATCTTTCTCGCCCGCGTCTTCGGAACCGACGACAGCGGCGCGGCGCTGAACACCGGCTACCTGTACGAGTACGCATGGAAGGACGGCTACGGCTTCGAGTACCTGGGGTCCGACCTGCAGATCTACACCGACCTGTTCGAGGCGAAGACGCGGGAGTCCGAAGCCCCATCACTGCTGTACGGGCCTATCGAGGATCTGTTCCGGGACCTGAACGAAGTTCCCGACGGGGACTTCCGGCAGGTGGTCAATGAGCACCTGGACCTCGCGAAGGTCGTCCGGTTCATCGCGGTGGAGAACTTCCTCGCGGATCGCGACAGTCTGCTGGGGTTCTGGGGCGCGAACAACTTCTACTACTACCGCTTCCTCGGGTCACGCCCGGCCGAACTGATCGCGTGGGACAAGGACCTGGCGTTCTGGGCCTACGATTACGACATCTACCAGGGTGCGGAGGCCAATGTGCTGGCCAGGCGTGCGCTGTCCGACCCGGCGCTTCATCGCCTGTACCTCGAGACGCTGCTGGCATGCGCCGCCGCCGCGTCGGCCCCGATTTCGGAAGAGGGTGAGACGGGCTGGTTCGAAGGCGAAGTGCAGAAGGAGATCGCGCAGATTCGCGAAGCCGGCCTCGCCGACACCCGGAAGCCCTTCACGAATGAGCGTTTCGACGACGAACTCATGAAAGTCCAGGTCTTCGCCGCTCGAAGGGCGACCTACGTGATGCGGGAGGTCACGAAGATTCTGGCGGAGGGCCGTCAGTTCAGGTAGAATCGGATTCGGCGTCGAGCCTTCTCGTCGTTGAATCCACGGACAATACGTCGTCTTGCTTCGCTGGCCGGCTGGCTGTTGCCGACTGCACTCGTCGCAGGGTGTGGCGGCAACGCGGCGGAGAGTCCTGCCTCGCCCACAACGACGGTGGCTTCGAGGGTCTCGGTGACGGCGAACCCGCTGCCGCTGGTTGCGGTCCGTGACGCCGCATCAGCCCGATACCGCGTGACGGCGGACCTCGTCTTCAAGGAAGAAGGCGGCAAGGACGCCAGAATCACCAGAGTGAACGTGGACGTGGTCGCGGCCTCGGGCTGGACCGCCGCCGTCTCGCAGGCGATGGATCTCGCCGTCCCGGCCCACGGGGTTGCCACTCACGCTGTGACGGCGGTGTTCGAGGCGGCCGCCCCGATGAACGCCAGCCGCCTGCGTCTCGCCGCCACGGCCGCCAGTGCCGATGGCCTGCCCATCGTGGTCGCGCCGATCGAGGTGGAACTCAGCTTTTCGGCGACGCCCGCGCAGGTGCCCGACGAGGTCTTCGTGGGCGCCGGTGACATTGCGCAGTGCGGCGTCGGGCATCCGGACGCGACGGCCAACCTGCTCGACCTGATTCCGGGGACGGTGTTCACCACCGGCGACAACGTGCAGGGAAGCGGGTCCGGCGGCGAGTACGCCAACTGTTACGACCCGTCATGGGGCCGGCACAGGTGGAGGACGTTCCCGACCATTGGGAACCACGACTGGGAGGGCAGCGGCCCCGGCCCGTACTTCGATTACTTCGGGGCGAACGCCGGCCCGCGGGGCCTCGGGTACTACAGCTACGATCTCGGGGCCTGGCACATCGTGTCGCTGAACAGCCTGATCGCCGCGGGCCCCGGCTCGGCGCAATACGAATGGCTGAAGGCGGACCTGACGCAGTCGACCGCCTCGTGCACCCTCGCGATTTGGCACGAGGCGCTTTACAGCTCGGGTCCCAGCGGGGGCTCGAACCGGATGCGGGAAGTCTGGCGGCTGCTGCATCAACGCGGCGCCGACCTCGTCCTCAACGGGCACGATCACATCTACGAGCGCTACGCGCCGCAGGATGCGGACGGCCGCGCGACGCCCACCGGAATTCGGGAGTTCATTGTCGGCACCGGCGGATACCATCTCTATGACCGTGTCAGAAACCAGCCCAACAGCGAGGTCTTCGAGAACCGCACGTGGGGCGTGCTGAAACTGACACTCAAGTCCGGGGGCTACGACTGGCGGTTCGTGCCGATCGCGGGCCAGAGTTCTCGCGACTCGGGCTCGGCCGGGTGCGTCGTGCCGGCGGGTTCCTGATCCGCCCCCCTGCCGCGCCGACAGCCTCATCGCCAGCGAGGCACGCGCCGATACGATCAGACAGCGAAGCCGCGGCCGGCGCCCGAAAGGGATGGCGTCGCCGCAGGGACCTGTAATAAACTGCGCAGAATTGTATTCACCGGAGCGTTCTTGAGGTCCAGGTACCACTCAGTCGGCCTCGTCTCCCTCCTGCTTGTCGGCTCCGCGCTCCTCGCCGGGTGCGGGGGCGGTTCCTCAGCCAGTCCGACGTCACCAACGCCGCTGCAATCGGCGGCAGCAGTCGGCGGCCCAGCCGCCGCGGCCGTGCCGGAGTTGATGCCCGACGAAGTCCTCGTCGGGGCAGGCGACATCGCCGGTTGCGGGGTGGGCGATTCCGAGGCCACGGCGAAACTGCTGGACCGCATTCCCGGCACTGTCTTCACGCTTGGCGACAACGTCCAGGACACCGGTTCGGCGGAAGAGTACGCGAAGTGCTTCGATCCCACCTGGGGACGGCACCGGCAGCGCATGCTGCCGACGGTGGGCAATCACGATTGGAGCGGCGGGAACGGCCGGCCGTACTTCGCCTACTTCGGGCCGAGCGCCGGCCCGTCCGGGCTGGGGTATTACGGCACGACGCTCGGCGCGTGGCATGTCCTCTCGCTCAACAGCGAGATTCCAGCGCGTGCCGGGTCGCCGCAGTACGAGTGGCTGAAGGCCGAACTGGCCGCGTCGCCGGCGGCCTGCACGATCGCGATGTGGCACGAGCCGCTGTTCACGTCGGGACCCAGCGAACCGGCTGCCTCCATGCGCGACATGTATCGCCTGCTGCACCAGTACGGCACCGAACTGGTGCTGAGCGGTCACAACCACATGTACGAACGGTTCGCGCCGCAGAACGCGGACGGGCGGGCGGACCCGAGCGGCCCGCGGCAGTTCGTCGTCGGCACGGGCGGCTACACGCTCTACGGCCGCGCCCGCGCCCAGGCGAACAGCGAGGTGCTCGAGAGCGACACCTGGGGCGTGCTGAAGCTCACGCTCAAGAGCAGCTCGTACACCTGGGAGTTCGTCCCGGTCCAGGGCAGGAGCTTCCGGGATGCCGGGTCGGGGTCCTGCTCGCCGCGCCCGGCCGCCTGAGCACGCACCGCGCCATCAGCGCCCGCCTTCGAGTTTCTTCAGTTCGGCGCTCGTGACTTCCCGCATCGTCTCCGACGGATGGCGCGGGTTCTGCCCTTCGAAGTTCACCCAGTTATACGGACGGCCCTCGTAGTACTGGCCCGTGACGGTGTCCTGAGTGCCGCCCGAGTCCGTGGCGTAGACCTTGCCCCCTTCGAGATCCGACACCCAGTAGCTTCGCCCGCGGCGGTAATCGTCCCACTTCGAGTCCATGTACTCCTTGCGTTCCTGCGCAGCTTCCCAGTCTCGCTGGTTCTGCTCCCGCGCACGGTTGAGGTCCTGCATCGCGGCCTGCGTCTTCTGCTGCAGGCGGCGCAGGTTCTCGAGGCCGGCCTGGATGTAACGGCGCGCGTATTCGTCGTTGATCGCGAAGCTGGCCGCGATCTGCTCGAGCGCCGGGAAGTACCGGGCGAAGTCCCGCTCCGGGCCCCAGATGCCGGCGACGATGCAGTTCCAGATGCCGGTGGCGGGGCTCGGTGGGAAGTTGATCATCTTGAATCCGCCCACGCACGCCCGGCCTTCGGGCGAGACGTAGCTCACCTGGAAGTCCTGAGCGTCGCACGAGCCGCCCATCCGGACGGCGCACTCCCGCATGGTGGCCTGGTCGGCCTGGGCGGAGTGGATGCGGAACTGCTGGTTTCTGAAACCGTTGAAGACGAAGGCCAGGGCCTGGGCCGGGGGCAGATACCGGGTGCCGATAATGCCTTGAGCGAGCGTGGCCTGGGGCAGCAACGGGTTCCCGGAGAACGCGGTGAAGATGAACCCCATCGCGCCGTCTGGCGCCGCCGTCACGATTCTCCCTCCGCCCGCGAGAAAGGCCCAGTCGGCCGGCACGCGGATGGAGAGGCTGCCGTCCTGGGCCCTTCGCGGCGTGAGCGCGAGCTGGATCGGCGCCGGCACGGCTCCTCGCACCGCCGACGCCGCAGCCTTCGTGAACGCGAAGCTCGCCATGACGTTGAGCAGCAGGTTCCGCTGCGAGGCCAGCCGGCTCTCCGGCGCGCAGTAACCCTGCGCCGATTGCCCTTCAGGCCGCGACTCGACGTAGTACTTCCCGGCCGCGAACCCGGCCGCAGTCCGGTAGCGGACCTGCGCCGTGGCCCTGCTGGCGTCTGGTGAGACGAACACCTCGCTGAGCGTCACCTCGCCGTACTGACGGCTCAGGTGCTGCTTCCACGAAACGAGGAACGCGAGCGCGTTCGGCGCCTTCGACTGGTTTCGCGACCAGAAGAAGTCGACCATCGACCCGCCATCGGGCGCCTGCACGCGCACGCGCAGGCTCGCCGCCTGCAGGTCTTCGGCCACGGTCCAGTCGGCGGGCTTGTAGAGCACGTAGAGCTTGCTGGCCGCCACGTAGGGTTTGAGTGCCGGGCGGGGCTGCGCGGCCGACGCCCTCCAGAGCCAGGGCAGCAGCGCCGCCGCGAGCAGCGGCGCGACGAGCAGCGTGCGTGTGGGCCACATGATGTGTGCTCCGTGGACGGAGGCGAGACGTTGATGGGGGCCCACCCCAGGCGGATTGTAGCACCGCGCGTGGTACAGTGGTGACGCCGGGATTGGCTCGCGCCGGCCTGCCCGGCGGACCCCTCATGTTGATCGTCACGCCCGCATTCAGCATTCCGGAAGAACAGCTCGACGAGCGCTTCGTCCGCGCCTCAGGACCAGGCGGCCAGAACGTCAACAAGGTGGCCACGGCGGTGGAGCTGCGCTTCAACGTGCCGGCGTCGGCGTTGCCCGAAGAGGTGAAGGCGCGGCTGGCCGCCCTGGCCGGCAGGCGGATGAGCGCCGACGGCGTGATCCTGATCGACAGCCGGGAGCATCGGACGCAGGCGGCCAATCGCGAGGCCGCGCGCGTGCGCATGGCCGCGCTCGTCGCCAGGGCCTTCAGGCGCCCGCGACCCCGCAAGGCCACCAGGCCCACCAAGGCCTCGCGCGAGCGGCGCCTCGACGCCAAGGCGCAGCGCAGCCGCGTCAAGGCGCGGCGCGGCCGCGTTGAGCCTCCCGATGCGTGAGCGGCGCACGCCGGCGCTGACGGTCCCCTTCGCCATCACGCGGCGGGCGGTGGTCAGCTGGGTCCTGTACGATCTCGCCAACACGATCTTCTCGATGGGCGTGGTGTCGGTCTACTTCTCGCTCTACGTGCGCGAGGAGGTGGGCGCGCAGCGCGCCGACAGCGTCTACGGCATCATCACCGCCGTGTCGATGGGCATCATCTTCGTCGTCTCGCCGCTGCTCGGGGCGATGACCGACCGTGCCCGGCGGCGTATGCCGTTCCTCGTGGGCAGCACGCTCATCTGCTGCGGATGTACGGCGCTCTTTGCCCGCGGTCCGTTCGCGATTTCGGCCATCCTCTTCATCGTCGCCAACGCGGCGTACCAGGCCGGCGTGCAGTTCTACGACGCGATGCTGCCCGGAGGTGACAACCGAGGAGAACCGCGGCCGCATCGGCGGCATCGGCGTGGGCGTGGGGTACCTGGGGTCGTACATCGCCGTGGGCGTCGGCCTGCTGCTGCAGCCGATGAACTACGCGCTGTACTTCACGATCGTCGCCGCGCTCTTCGTGCTGTTCGCGCTGCCGTGCGTGCTGTTCGTCCGGGAGCGTGGCAACCCGAACCCGCGGCCGGTCCTTGGCAGCGCGCGTGCTGGCGGACAGCACGCGCAGACCCTCGACACGCTGCGGCAGGGGCAGCGGTACCCGGGCCTGCTGCGGTTCCTGGTCGGGCGCGTCTTCTACACCGATGCCGTCAACACCGTCATCGCGTTCATGACGCTCTACACGACCAACGTCGCCGATCTCCGCCGGGCTCGGCGCAGACGAAGGCCGGCGGCAGGCCGGCTACATCATGCTCGTCGGCGATCAGCTTCGCGGTGGCCGGCGGCTTCGCCTGGGGGTGGGTTGTCGATCGGATCGGGCCGAAGCGCACGCTGGACGGCGTGCTGCTGGCTGTGGATGGCGATCTTCGCGCTGGCCGCAGCGCATCGGGTTCCTGCACCTGCCGATCGCGTTCCTCTACGTCGTCGCGGCGCTGGCGGGCATCGCCCTGGGCGGCACGTGGAGCGCCGATCGCCCCTACATGCTGCGGCTGACGCCGCCCGACCGCGTCGGCGAGTTCTACGGGCTGTACGGCATGGTGGGCCGCTTCTCGGCGATCACGGGTCCGGTGCTGTGGGCGGCCACGACGTACCTCGCGGTCGTGCACGGCGGCATGTCCGAGCTGACCGGCCAGGCCTGGGCGATCCTGACGCTGCTGGTGATGGATCGTGGCGAGCTACGTGATCCTGCGCAAGGTCACGGACGAGAAGCGCGACTGGGACGCGCTGCGGGCGTCGTAACGGGCATTCCGCATCTGCACACCAAAGCGGCCCGCGGGAGTAAGATCCGCGGGATCCCCCTTTCCGCCGGGAGGTCAGCATGGTTCCGTCCGGCGGCGGTTCCTGCACGATTCCCTCGCCGCCGTGGGCGGCCTCGCCCTGCCGGCTCTCGGGCCAGTACTCGCCGCCGCGCGGATGCGAGCCGTCCTACCTGCGCCTTGCGCGGCAGGGGCGTCTGCGCACAGCTCGAGAAGAGCCTCTGGGACGCCTCTCGACGAATGCCGCCTGTGTCCCCGCAGCCTGCGGGGCCAACCGACGCGACGGCGAGCGCGGTATCGTGCGGCTCGACCGCCCGCCTGAAGGTCGCGTCGCACGGGCCGCACTTCGGCGAAGAACGTCCGCTTGTCGGCCGCGGGGCTCCGGCACGATCTTCTTCTCGAACTGCAACCTCCTCTGCTGCTTCTGCCAGAACTGGGAAATCAATCACCGCGGCGACGGCCGGTTCGTCACTGACGACCGAGCTGGCCGAGATGATGCTCGACCTGCAGGAACGGGGCTGCCACAACATCAACCTCGTCACGCCGACGCATGTCGTGCCGCACATCGTCAAGGCCGTGCGCCAAGCGGCCGATCGAGGGCTTCGCCTGCCACTCGTCTACAACACGGGCGGCTACGACAGCCTGGACGTCATCCGCGCGCTGGACGGCGTCGTCGACATCTACCTGCCGGACTTCAAGTACCAGGACGGGGCGCTCGCGGCGAAGTACTCGAGCGGAGCGGCCGACTATCCGGAGGTGGCCGCCGCGGTCGTCAAGGAGATGCACCGGCAGGTGGGCAGGCTGGTGGTGGACGAGCGGGGCGTCGCCGTGCGCGGCCTCATCATCAGGCACCTGGTGATGCCGCAGAACATCGCAGGCACCGACCGGTTCGTGAAGTGGGTGGCGCGCGAGCTGACGACCGACACGTACGTGAACATCATGCCGCCAGTACCGGCCCGAGCATCGCGCGCACGAGTATCCTGAACTCTCGCGGCGGATTACGCCCACGGAATGGGGGCAGGCCCTCGCGTGGGCCCGCGCATCGGGACTCACGAACCTGGATACGTGAGGTCCGGGCGCACGCCCTCAGGACCGCCGGCCGCCGGGGCCCTTGCCCACGGTCCGGCCCAGTCCGTCGATGAGCGCGATGACGTTGACGGCCAGCGTGTCGGCCGTCTCGTGCAGCGCGGCTTTGCCCGGGTAGATCTCGTAGAGCACGCGGTACTCGGGCGGCGTGAGGTTCGGCATCACGACGTTCGCGCCCCGGCACAGGCCGTTCGCGCGGCCGGAGGACGGGTCCAGAATCGACAGCGCCGTCGTGCTCGGAATGTTCGTGTTCGGACAGACCAGCCGCGTGAGCGCCATCGCTTTCAGCGTGGTCAGTTCGTCGTTCGGCACCTGCTCGGTGGGCGGCGCGGCCAACTCCGTTCCGAGCGGTCCGGCGAGGGGCGTCCTCGGACTCGGCAGGTAGGGCCCGATGCCGATCATGTCCATGTCGTAGCCGTGGAAGGTCCAGATGTCGTCGGCCAGCGTCTCCCACGTCTGGCCCGGAATGCCCACCATCACACCGGTGCCAATCTCGTATCCCATCTCCCGCATGCGCAGCAGCTGACCGAGGCGGTCTGAGACGGTGCCCGGCAGGTTCGGGTGAATCCGCCGGTACAGCGAGGGGTTCGTGGTCTCGAACCTCAGCAGGTACCGATCGGCCCCGGCCCGACGCCAGGCCCGCAGGTCCTCCGCGCTCCGCTCTCCGAGCGACAGGGTGACCGCCGCGCCGGTTTCGTCCTTGATCGCGCGGACGACACCGGCGACGAACGCGGAGGTCAGGCCGGGATCCTCTCCGCCCTGCAGCACGATGGTGCCGAAGCCGAAGTCGCGGCCCTGGCGGGCGCATGCGAGGATCTCGTCGTGCGTCATGCGATAGCGCGGCAGCGGGCCGGCGCAGGCGGCAATGCCGCAGTACACGCAGTGGCGCACGCAGTGGTTCGTCACCTCCACGAGGCCGCGCAGGTGGACCTCGTCGCCGACATGATCGCGACGCACCTCGTCGGCGCGGCGCCACAGCCCGTCGAGGGCCGCGCCGTCCTGCTCGGTGAGCCAGGCGCGGACGTCATCACGGCGGAGTCCGTCAAGCGCGGGCGGCATGAAAATCCTCCAGGGCGGCAGGGAACGGCGCGAGCGCCCGTTCGAAGATGCCGAGCGAGTAAGCAATCGTCAGGCCGTAGTTGGTGATGGGCACGCCGGCCTCGCGGCAGCGGTGAATGCGCGACAGCATCTCGCGGCGGTTGCCCGTGCAGTTGCCGCAGTGGACGACAAGCCGGTACGGGGAAAGGTCTGCCGGGAAGTCCCGCCCCTGGACGTGGGTGAACTGGAGGCTCGCACCGGTGTACTGGCCGAGCCAGCGCGGAATCTTCACGCGCCCGATGTCGTCGCCAATGGGATGATGGGTGCAGGTCTCGGCGATGAGCACGCGATCGTCGGGAGCGAGGCGCTCGATGGCGAGCGTGCCCCGCACCTGTTCCGCAAGATCACCCTGGAAGCGCGCCATCAGGATCGAGAACGACGTCATCGGCACGCTCGGCGGGACGTCGGCCGCCACCTTCAGGAACGCCTGCGAGTCCGTGACGACAAGCGCCGGCGGCCTGGCCAGCGACCGGAGTGCGCGGGCCAGTTCCCGGTCTTGCGTGACCAGCGCGAGGCTCTCGCCGTCGAGGAGGTCGCGAATCGCCATCACCTGGGGGAGGATGAGCCGCCCCTTCGGCGCCTCCTTGTCGATCGGGACCACGAGAACGGCCACCTCGCCGGGCGGCACGAGGTCGGCCACGATCCGGCGGCTGTCGAAGTGATCCGCCGGGGCCAGCCGCAACAATGCCTCGCGCAGATCGCCCACGCCCTCCCCGGTGAGGGCCGACAGCGTGACCAGCACGTGCCCCTTCCGCAGGAGGCCGTCGCGCTCGGCCTCGGCGAGCGGCCGCGCGTCGATCTTGTTGACCACGACGACAACGGGCACGCCGCGGCGCGCCAGCTCGTCCACGAGGCTGTCCTCGAAGCCGCCCCAGGCGCCCGCCTCCGTCACCACCACCCCGAGGTCGACGCGGTCGAAGATGGCCCGCGTGCGCTGCATCCGCAGTTCACCGAGCGCGCCTTCGTCGTCCACGCCCGCGGTGTCGACAAAGAGCACCGGCCCGAGCGGAAGCAGCTCCATCGGCTTCTCGACAGGGTCCGTCGTCGTGCCGGCGACAGCCGAGACGATGGAGACGTGCTGGCGCGTAATCGCGTTCAGCAGCGACGACTTGCCCACGTTCCGCCGGCCGAACAGCCCGATGTGCAGCCGCAGCGCCTTCGGTGTGGCCTGCATCAATCCCGACCCTTCTCCGGTCCGCCGCGCACGAGGCTGAACCCCAGGCGGCACACGGCCTCAGGCGTTGTGCACGCGTCGAACTCGGCGGCCGTGACGAAGCCGTCCGCAATCGCCGTCTCCTTCAGCCCGCGGCCGCCTGCCCGCGCGGCCTTCACCAGCTCCGCCGCGCGTTCGTAGCCGATCAACGGAAGCAGCGCCGTGGCCGAGGCCGTCGCGTTCTCCACGTGCCGGCGGCATGCCGCTTCGTCGGCTTCGATCCCGGCGACGCAGGAGAGCCGGAGCATGTCGCACGCGCGCGCCATCAGGTCGAGGCTTTCCAGCAGGCAGTGCGCGACGAGGGGCAGGAAGGGATTCAGCTCCAGGCTCCCCATGGACACCGCCGCCGTCAGCGCCTGATCGTGGCCCATGACCATGAGGGCCGACTGGGTAACCGCCTCGGGAATGACCGGGTTCACCTTGCCCGGCATGATGCTGGAACCGGCCTGCCGCGGCGGGAGGCGGATCTCGCCAATCCCGGCTTCCGGCCCCGAACTGAGCAGCCTCAGGTCGCTGCTGATCTTGATGAGCGACGACGCGAGGGCTTTGACCAAGCCCGACACTTCGACGAACACGTCGGCGTTTTGCGTCGCCTCGACGAGGTTCTCGGCCCTCGCCAGGCCAAGGCCCGTGATCTCGCGCAGCGCGTCGACGACCCGGAAGATGTACTCGCGCGGGGCCGCGATCCCGGTCCCGATGGCCGTTCCGCCGAGATTCACGACCCGCAGGCGTTCCTCGCACTTCGCCAGGCGCCAGCGGTCGCGGCTGAGCGCTTCGGCGTACGCCCCCATCTCGCGGCCGAGCGTGGTCAGCACGCCGTCCTGGTACTCGGTGCGGCCCACTTTGACGATGTGAGCGAACACGCGCTCGTTCTCCTGGAACGCCTCCTGGAGCGCGAGCACCGCACGGTCGAGGTCGCGCAATCCCCAGATGGCGGCAATCCGCAGCGCCGTCGGAAACGTGTCGTTGGTGCTCTGGTGCAGGTTGACGTGGTCGGCAGGAGAGACGAGGTCGTACGAGCCTCGCGGCTGACCGAGCATCTCGAGCGCCCGGTTGGCCAGCACCTCGTTCACGTTCATGTTGGTGCTGGTGCCCGCTCCGCCCTGCAGCGCGTCGACGACGATATCCCCCGCCAGCGATCCGTCGAGCAATTCCAGGCAGGCACGCTCGAGCGCGTCGCCGACGGCGGCGTCGGGGATGCAACCGAGCGCCCGGTTGGTGCGCAGCGCGGCCAGTTTCACCGCGCCGTACGCCCGGGCGAGGTTGCGGTGCACCGGCCGGCCGAGGAGCGGGAAGTTCTCGAGCGCCCGAGCCGTGTGGATGCCGTGACGAACGCCGTCGGGGATGTCCTTCCCGCCCAGTTGGTCGTGCTCGCGTCGCGGCATGATGGTCGCAGCCTCAGCCCATCATACCGTGGGAGCCGCGCCTGTCCCCTCCCGACTACCCGATGTGCTTCCCCCGCGCCGTGTAGTGCGTGTGCAGCAGCTTGTGGCTCAGGTGGCCGCACGGGCCGTCGGTGAGGAACTCGCCGTAGAGCTTGAGCACGGCGGGGTTCTCGTGCGACTTGCGCACGGCGCACTCGGCGTCCTCGGCGTAGATCGCCCGCGCCCGCGCCGCGCGGATCTCGGGCGAGGTGGGGATCGGCTGCCCGCCGCCGCCGATGCAGCCGCCCGGGCATCCCATGAACTCGATGAAGTGGCACTCGCTGAACTTCCCGCCGGCCTTGATGTCCTCCATCACGCGGCGCGCGTTCGCCGTGCCGTGGGCGACGGCGACCTTCAGCGTCGCGCCCTTCAGGAAGTCGAAGCTCGGGATGAGGTGCCTGATGATGGCCGGCACCTCCGGGTTGACGGCGGTGATCGGCAGCTCGACGTATTTCACGCCCTCGAACCCGCGCACGGGCACGATGTTGGCGTGGTCGAAGAGCTTCTCCACCTTGACGCCGCACACGAACTCGACGACGGTCCGCAGCGCGGCCTCCATGACGCCGCCGGTCGCGCCGAAGATGACGCCCGACCCGGTGGCGGTGCCGAACGGATCGTCGAAGTCGCCCTTCGGCATGTCGGGCAGGTGGATGCCCGCCTCCTTGATCATCTGCGCCATCTCGCGGGTCGTCAGGCCGTAGTCCACGTCCTTGAACCCGCTGTCCGCCATCTCCGGCCGGTTGCACTCGAACTTCTTCGCCGAGCACGGCATGAGCGCGACGGTGACGATGTCCTTCGGATCGATGTTGTTCGCCTTGGCGTAGTAGGTCTTGATCACCGCGCCGAACATCTGCTGCGGGCTCTTGGCCGACGACAGGTTCGGGATGTACTCCGGGTAGAAGTGCTCGAGGTACTTCACCCAGCCCGGCGAGCAGCTCGTGAACTGCGGGAACGCCTGCGGCTCGCCCTTCACGAGGGCCTTGTACAGCCGGCCGAGCAGCTCCGTGCCCTCCTCGATGATCGTGAGGTCGGCGGTGAAGTTCGTGTCGAACACCTTGTCGAAGCCCGCGAGCTTCAAGCGCGGTGTTCATCTGGTACGTCATCGGCGTGCCGGGCTCGCACCCGAAGCACTCGCCGATGCCGGCCCGCGGGCTCGGCGCGGTCTGGATGACCACGTGCTTCGTCGGGTCGTCGATGGCGCGCCAGACCTCGTCGGACGAGTCGTTGGCGTGCAGCGCGCCGGTCGGGCAGCGGTTGATGCACTGGCCGCAGTTGATGCACACGACGTCGCCGAGCGGCTTGTCCAGGTACGTCGAGATCCGCGTCTGGTTGCTCCGGCCGACGGCCTCGAGCACGCCGACCTCCTGGATGTCGATGCACGTGCGCACGCAGCGGCGGCACAGGATGCACTTGTCCATGTCGCGGACGACCGAGTAGCTCGACTCGTCTTTCGGCACCTGCGATTCGGTGACGTGGCCGAAGCGATAGAAGTCGACGCCGTACTCCCTGGCCAGCGACTGCAGCTCGCAGTTGTTGTTCCGCTTGCAGCTGTAGCACTCGCCGTAGTGCGTCGAGAGCAGCAGGTCGAGGATGTGCCGCCGCGCCTGGCGCACCTTGCGCGTGTGGGTCTTCACCTTCAGCGAGCTGGTGATCGGGAACGCGCACGCCGCCTGCAGCGCGCGCTGCCCTTCGACCTCGACCACGCAGACGCGGCAGACGCCCGCCACGCACAGGTCCGGGTGGTGGCACAGCGTCGGGATGCGCACGCCGACCCGGCGCGCGGCCTCGAGCACCGTCGTGCCCATCGGCACCTTGACGTCGGTGCCGTCGATCGTGACCGTGATCTGGCCGCCGATCATCTGCATCACGTCGCCGCCCACGTGCACCTGCTGGATCTTCTGGCTGCTCGGCGCCCGCGACGTGTCCGCTCCCGCTTTCACTTCACCGCTCATCGCTCACCTCGAACGACTCCCGGGGCCCGCTTCCTGGAGCCCCGGACCTTCAGGTCCGGGGACACTAGACCGCAGCCGTCCGTCCCAGGATCTCGTCCTGGAAGTGCGTCACGATCGACACGAAGGCATTCGGGCTCGACTGCCCGAGCCCGCACTTCGACGCCAGCTGCATCGTCTCGCACAGGCCGAGCAGCTCGTTCAGGTACGCCGACGAACACGCGCCGCGCTCGAGCATCTCGATGCCTTCGAGCAGCTTCGCGTTGCCCGCGCGGCACGGCGTGCACTGGCCGCAGGACTCCTCCACGAAGAACTCCATGAAGTTCTTCGCGACGTGCAGCATGTCGCGCCCCGGTCCGAAGCACGATGATCGAGCCGCCCGTGGCCACGTCCTCGAACGCGATGCGCCGGCCGAACTCCGTCGCCGGCACGCACGTGCCGGACGCGCCGCCGATCTGCACCGCCTTCGCGCCCGCGCCGCCGACCTTCTCCAGCAGCTCGGCGACGGTGATGCCGAGCGGGAACTCGTAGACGCCCGGCGCGGCGCAGTCGCCCGACACGCTGAACAGCTTGAAGCCGGCCGACTTCTCGGTGCCGATCGCCTTGAACCAGGCGGCGCCCTTCGCGAGGATCGCGCTCACCGACGCCAGCGTCTCGACGTTGTTGACGACGGTCGGCTGGCCCAGGAACCCCGTGTTGACCGGGAACGGCGGCCGGTTGCGCGGCTCGCCGCGGTGCCCTTCGAGCGACTCGATGAGCGCCGTCTCCTCGCCGCAGACGTAGGCGCCCGCGCCCATGCGGATCTCGATGTCGAAGTCGAAGCCGGCGGTGCCGAGGATGTCCGTGCCCAGCTGGCCGTCCCTGCGGCGCCGCGCCAGCACGTCCTCGAGGTGCGGCCGCATGTAGACGTACTCGCCGCGCAGGTAGAGGATGCCCTTCGTCGCGCCGATGGCCCTCGCCGCGATCGTCATGCCCTCGAACACGAGGTCCGCGTACTCGAGCAGCAGCACGCGATCCTTGAACGTGCCGGGCTCGCCCTCGTCGGCGTTGCACACCACGTACTTCGCGCCGCCGTCGTGCACCTGGGCGGCCGCGGCAAGGTTCCACTTCGTCCCGGTCGGGAAGCCCGCGCCGCCGCGCCCCTTCAGGTTCGACGCCGACACCTCGCCGATGATGTCGGCGCGGCTCTTCTGGCGAGCGCCGCCGCCAGCCCCTGGCCCGGCGCGATCGTGTCGAACGTCAGGGGAGTCTTCTTGCTGCTCGTCGGTTGCATCGTCTGTCCCTCCCCTACGCGTGGGCCGCTTCCGCCGCGTGCGCGCCGAACACCTTGCGGCAGTCGTCGATGATCCGGTGCACCTGCTCGGGGCTCACCCGCGTGTAGACGCGGTCGTTCACGAGCAGCGCCGGTCCCTGGTCGCACATCCCCAGGCAGCTGGCCCATTCGAGGCTGAACCGCCCGTCGGCCGTCGTCTCGCCGAATCCGGATGCCCAGCTCGTTCTCGAGCTGCCGCGCCACGCGCGCCTTGCCCGCCAGGTCGCACGAGATCGTCTGGCACAGCCGGATCTGGAACCGGCCTCGCGGCTGGTGATGGAGGAATGCGTAGAACGAGACGACGCCGTAGACCTCGGCCGGATGAATCCCGAGCTCGTCCGCCACGACCTGCATCGCGAAATCCGACACCGACGAGTGCCGCGCCTGCAGATCCTGGAGGATCGGCATGAGCGCCGCCCGCGCGCGCCCGTGGCGCTCGACGAGCGTCCGGATCTCGTCCTGGAGCTTCTGTTGCTGGTTCACGAGCATGACCGTCTCCCTGGCAGCGGCTTCATGACCCGTTCTGGCGGCCAGCGTCAGCCGCATGGCGCAGGTCAGGAAGCCGGTCCTGTTTCAGCAGCCCGCGACCGCCTTCAGCAGGTCGTCGGGGCGCACCGGCTTCTCGAAGAACACGTCGACCGGCACGAGGTCGTTGTCGCGGTCGTACTTCATGCCGGTGACCTGGCCGACGCTGGTCAGCATGATGATGGGGACGGCCGAGCCCGCCCGCCGCAAGTCCTGCGCCATGGCGATGCCGTCGTCCGGCTGCTCCATCATCACGTCGAGGATGATCAGGTCAGGCGGGAAGCGTCTTGAGGGCGTCCATCGCCTCGGCCCGGCTGGCCGCCGTGCGGACCTCGTGGTGTTCCCGCTTGAGGTACAGCGACACGGCGAAGGTGATGTCGGGGTCGTCGTCGACTACGAGGATTCTTGCCATCGGCGCGCTCCCTAGGGGTGCCGGCACATGGGGATCCGGGTGCGGGCCGTCCGGCGCGGCGACGTCGGGGGCGGGGCGTCGCGGGTGCCGGCGCGTCCTCCGCTCGCGGCTGCACTGCTGCCCGGCAGGTGCAGATCAAGAGCGGGTTCGGATCGCGCGGCAGCGCTCGGGGGAAGCGAAACGGCGTGCAGGGATCCTGCGGGGGCGCTTGCAGCCCGGCACGACGTTCGCCGGAAGGCGGGGGGCGGCGTGCGCCGGACCCGCCCATCATATCCGGGGGGCGGAGCGCGAAGCAACCCGCCTTCGCTCGCCTCCGGCCAGCACTCGTCCTCGGCGAGCTACGGCGAGGCAAGCCTGCTCACGCCGCCTATCGCGGGCTTGGCGAAGGCGGGAGCAGGACCGTCATCGTCGTCCCCTCGCCTTCCTGGCTGGCGACGCTGATCTCGCCGCCGTACCGGGTGACCAGCAGCTTGACGATGGCCAGGCCGAGGCCCGTCCCGGTCTCCCCCGCCGCCTTGGCGTTGCTCGCCCGGTAGAACTCGGCGAACAGGTGCGGCAGGGCCTCGCGAGGAATGCCGATGCCCGTGTCCGCCACCTCGAAGCGCACCCGGCCGTCGGCCGCCGCCAGCGAGACGCGCACGTGGCCACGGGCCGTGTACTTGACGGCGTTGCCGACGAGGTTGACCACGATGCGGTCGAGGTCGGCGGGATCGCAGTAGACCTCCAGCGGCGTCCCGGGCGGGTCGTACTCCAGCGCGAGACCCTTGCCGGCGGCGACGGGCCTGAGCCGGTCCACCACGTCCGTCACGACGGTGCGGAGATCGACGCGCGCCGGCGCCACCTGCCCCATGTCCGCCTTCCCCGCCGCGAGATCGAGCAGGTCGTCGATCAGTTCGTGCAGCGACGCCAGCCGCCGCTGCGCCCGCTGGAGCACCTCGGTCTGCTCGGGCGTGAGCGTGCCGACGAAGCCGTCGCCCAGCGTCATCAGCAGGCTCTCCGTGACGCGGACCGGCGATCGCAGCTCGTGCGTGGTGATGCGCAGGAACTTCGACTTGTCGCGGTCGAGGTCGGCCAGCAGGCGGTAGGCCTTCGCGTTCTCGATGGCGACGGCCCCGTGCGCGGCCACGGCCTGGAGATACGCGATGTCCTCGGCGCCGAACTCGTGGCCCGGCGCGCCGTACGCGCGCAGCACGCCGAGGGGGCCGGTGCGTCCCTTGATGGCGACGCTGAGCATCGACGCGATGCGCTCGTCGCGCACCAGTTCCGGATGCCAGATGCGCGGGTCGCTCTCGATGTCGGTCACGTGGACGACGCCCTCGCGCAGGGTGTCCTGGTCGAGCACCGACTTCGCGTACTCGCCCGGCACCTCGTCGCGGTAGGTCTCGCTCAGCCCCCAGCTCGCCGCGAACTCGACCTGCGACCGGCGCTGGTCGATCAGGCGGATCGCGGCGGCCTTGCACGTCAGCACGCGGGCGGCGGCCTCGACGATGCGATCGAGGACCGTCGTGATGTCGAGCGTCGAGGTGACGTCGCGGACGCCCTCGTACAGCCCGCTC
Source organism: uncultured Acidobacteriota bacterium (assembly GCA_963806085.1). Lineage (GTDB taxonomy): Bacteria > Acidobacteriota > Vicinamibacteria > Vicinamibacterales > JAKQTR01 > JAKQTR01. The sequence continues at coordinate 1,058,697 of CAWDWR010000003.1, read as the reverse complement.
AGCTCCGCCTCGCGCCGGCGGAGCCGCCTGCGCGATGCGCATGGACGAATACGCCATCACGTAGCAGGCCGCGGTGAAGAAGCCGAGCACCGCGCCCACGTAGAGCGGCTCCCGGTACCGCACCGGCTGGACGATCGCCACGTGCCGGATGACGCCCGTGTACTCGAGCAGGGCGACGCTGCCCACGAGCGCCGGCGCGAGGGTCACGTACAGGAAGCCATGATGATGAGGAAGGAGCAGCGACGCGATCGTGATGTGAATCAGGAAGAAGATGATCGCCGGGCTCTCGGCTCCGCCGGAACTGGCGATGAGCACCGCCATCGCGATCCAGTCCAGCAGGATCTGCGCCCGGGCCAGCGCTTCGAAGGCGACCGTCGCCTCGGGCCGCGTGCGCAGCAGGCGGCGGAGCACCAGCCAGCAGCACGATGTTGTACGCGAGGATCGTGACGCCGACGAGGTACAGGCGCCCCGCGGCCAGCGGCACGCCCATGGCCAGCGTCGCCACCGAGGTCGCGGCGAGCACGGCCGCGCCGGCCAGCCAGCGCAGGGAGATCATCCAGCCGAGGCTGTTGATGAGCTCCTGCTCGACCATCGACCGGCGCCGCCCCTGGACGGCGGGCCAGGCGGGTTCGGGTTGCGGCGCCATCGTCTCCTTCGGAACCGCGCCTACCGCGGGAAGGTCCAGGCGCCGGCGAGCGTGCGCACCATCGACACGAGCTGTTCGGGTTTCACCGGCTTGTCGACGAACCGGTCGACCGGCAGCCACTGCGCATCGCGGTCGCGATCCGTGAACCGGAAGGACGAGCCCTGCGCCTCGTTCTCCGCGTTCACCGAGGTGAGCATGAGCAGCGGGATGTGCTTCGTGCGATCGTCCTGGCGCATCGCGCGCGCGAGCAGGAACCCCTCCGTCGGCGTCGTCATCATGACGTCGAGCACCGCGACGTCGATGTGCGCCGCGGCGGCGATGCGCATCGCCTCCTCGCCGTTCTCGGCCGTGAGCACGTTGAACCCTTCGCCTTCGAGCGTGATCCGGTTGATGTCGAGCAGGTCGATGTCGTCGTCCACGAGCAGCACCGTCTTCGCATCCATGGCCTGACCTCCGTCTGCGGGCCGATCACTCGCGGGGGAAATAACGGGCCACGGCGAGCTCGACCTCGCGCAGCCACGCCCGCCGCTCGTCGGCGGTGCTGATGATGATCGGCGAAAAGTCCCACTTCTCCGCGCGGGCGACCCCGCAGAGGCCGAACACCACCTTCAGCCAGTGCGTGTGGAGCGGATCGCCGAACAGCTCCACTTCCCTGTCGTGCGGCGTGTTGGCCGTGGTGAACACCAGGCCCGCCGCCGCCTTGAGCATGCCGACGGACTTCGCGCCGCCCTTCCCGTCGGGCACGAAGTTGTAGGCGCGGCCCGCTCGAAGCACGCGGTCGACCCACCCGCGCAGGATCGCCGGCGGCGCGCTCCAGTAGTTCGGGTGGACGATGATGATGCCGTCGGCCTCGCCGATCTCCTGGCAGTGCCGCTCGATCTCGGGCGGGCAGCACGGCGTCCCTTGGCAGTTCGTCAGCCGGCATGACCGGGTCGAAACCCTCGGCGTACAGGTCGTGAAACCGGCACTCGTGGCCTGCGGCCTCGAGCGCGGCCACCGCCGTGGCGCAGATCGCGTGATTGAAACTGCCGGGGGCGGGATGGCCGAGAATGAGGGAAACCTTCATGAAACCTCGCGAAAGATCGGGAGGATCATCGCCGCTCCGGGCAATTTCCGCAAGTCCGGCGGCCGGCCGGCGCGGCCTCGGGTGTTTTCCGGAGGAGAATCGGGACTTTCTCCCGGGCGAAGCGGGCATCGGCCCGATGGTCACGGCCCCGGTTCCGCCGTAAATTGTTCATAGACGGTGCGAGAGCGATTGATAACCCGGTTGGATGGATAGAAGGAAGGCAGGCACACCATGGCACACAACGGCGGCACCAAGGTCAATTACGGGTTCTACTGGAGCGCCAAGGCGTGGGACATGGCGATGGTCCCGGCCGAGGGCGGCCTCCTGCCGGGCGGGTCGGACCGCCACTACACGCGCATCCCGACGGTCCTGTTCCTCCTGATGGCCCCCATGATGGGCGCCCTCTACGTCGTGTTCCTGCCGTTTGCCGGCTTCGCCCTGGTCGCCGGCCACGCCCTGCGCGCGCTGAAGACCCTGGCGATGGACACCGTCATGCACCTCGCGGTGGCCGTGAGCCCGAGCTGGGCGCCCGGCGAGGCCTACCTGGCCAACCGCAAGCGCGCCAAGGCCGAGCGGGCAGCGGCCCGCAAGCAGGCGCGCGCGGCACGACTAACCCCGCGCGCGGCCTGTCCTGAGCGAGCGCCCGAGAGGGCGCGCGCCGAGAGGGCGGGCGCCCCGGGGCCACGGTTCGGGCGGTGCGAGGCGGACGGAAACCGGATGGGGGCCCGGTTTCCCGAGGCCCGCACCGCCCGGCTTCGTTGTAGACTACGCCGTGCTCCTGCTCAAGAACGCTGACGTCTATGCCCCGGCCGCGATGGGCCGCGCCGACATCCTCGCCGCCGGGGGGCGCATCCTCCGGATCGAGCCCTCCATCGAGCTGCCGCCGGCCTACGTCGAGGAGGTGGACGCGCACCGGGCTCGTGGCCGTGCCGGGCTTCATCGACGGCCACGTGCACATGATGGGCGGCGGCGGCGAGGGCGGGTTCGCCACGCGGACGCCGGAACTCATGCTCTCGGACGCGATCGCGCGGCGGCGTGACGACCGTGGTCGGCTGCCTGGGCACGGACGGCGTCACGCGCAGCCCGGCCGGCCTGCTCGCGAAGGCGAGGGCGCTCGACGAGGAGGGCCTCAGCACGTTCATCTACACCGGGCACTACGCCGTGCCGGTGCAGACGCTCACCGGCAGCATCGAGCGCGACCTGCTGCTCATCGACAAGGTGATCGGCGTCGGCGAAGTGGCGCTCTCGGACCACCGGTCGAACCAGCCGACGTTCGACGAGTTCGCCCGGCTGGCGGCCGAGGCGCGGCGCGGCGGCATCCTGTCGGGCAAGGCCGGCATCGTCAACGTGCACATGGGCGACGGGCGGCGCGGCCTGTCGCTGCTGCGCCGCCTCATCGAGGAGACCGAGATTCCGGCCACGCAGTTCCTGCCGACGCACATCGGCCGCAACCCGTCGCTGTTCGAGGAGGGCATCGCGTACGCGAAGGCCGGCGGGCTCGTGGACTTCACCACGTCCACCGTGCCGGCGTTCCTGGAGGACGGGCGAGGTCAAGTGCAGCGCGGGCCTGCGGCGCATGCTCGAGGCCGGCGTGGACGTGGCCAACATCACCTTCACGTCGGACGGCCAGGGCAGCCTGCCTGATTTCGACGAGCAGGGCCGGCTGAGGCGGCTCGACATCGGCCGCGTCACCAGCCTCTTCGCCGAGGTGCGGGACGCGGTGCGCGACGAGGGCGTGCCGCTCGCCGCCGCGCTCCAGGTCATCACGTCGAACCCGGCGCGCATCCTCAAGCTGCGCGGCAAGGGCGCGCTCGCGGCCGGCGCTGACGCCGACATCGTGCTCCTGGACGCGGCGACGCTCGAGATTGACGGCGTCATCGCGAAGGGCCGCTGGCTGATGAAGGCGCGCACGCCCCTCGTGCGCGGCACGTTCGAGTAGGCCCGGCTGCCATGTCCCAGGACCGCAGGCCGCTCCTCAGCCGCGTCGCGATGCCCCACACCCTCGTCGTGGTGATGATCCTCGTGATCGTCGTGCTGGCGGTCTCGTGGGTCATCCCGTCGGGCGAGTACCAGCGGGTCAAGGTCGAGACCAGCGAGGGCTCGCGCAACGTGACCGTCGCCGGCACCTACCGCGAGGTGCCGAAGGTGCTGCTGGGGCCCCAGATGGTGCTGGAGTCCCCGATCAAGGGCTTCCTGGACGGCGCGCTGCTCATCTGCTTCCTGCTGATGATCGGCGGCAGCTTCGCCATCTTCCAGGAAACCGGCGCGGTGGAATTCGGCATCCGCAAGCTGACCGACACGATCACGAAGCGGCCGCACCTCGAGGGCCTGCTGATCCCGGCGCTGATGGTGATCTTCTCCCTCGGCGGGTCGGTCTTCGGGATGTCCGAAGAGGTCATCCCGTTTGTCATCATCTTCATCCCGCTGGCGCGGCGCCTCGGGTACGACTCGATCGTCGGCGTCGCCATCCCGTTCCTCGGCGCGGCGGCCGGGTTCGCCGCCGCGTTCTTCAACCCGTTCACCGTCGGCATCGCGCAGAGCATCGCGGGCATCCCGCTCTACTCGGGGCTCGGCTACCGCCTGGTCACCTGGGTGATCGGCACCGCGGTGATGATCGCCTACGTGATGTGGTACGCGCGCCGCGTGAAGCGGAACCCGGAGATCAGCCCGGTCCGCGACATCGACCTCGAGCGGGAGGCGGTGGCCGAGGCCCGCGGCAGACGCCGGGTGGGACGCGCGGCACGTCGCCACGCTCACGCTGTTTGTCGCCGCGATGGTCCTGCTCGTCGTCGGCGTGCTGAAGTGGAAGTGGTACATCGACCAGATCGCGGTGCTCTTCTTCGGCATGGGCATCGTGCTCGGCTTCGCCGGCGGGCTGGGGCCCAGCCGCGTGGCCCGCACGTTCGTGACCGGCGCGAAGGACATGGTCGGCGTCGTCTTCATCGTGGCCTGCGCCCGGGCGCTGCTGGTGATCGCGCAGGACGCGAAGATCCTCGACACGATGCTCTACGCCGCGTCCGGCACGCTGTCGAGCCTGCCGCGGGGCGTCATCGCCCAGGTGATGTTCCTGATCCAGTGCGTGATCAACTTCTTCATCCACTCGGGCACGGCGCAGGCGGCGCTGACGATGCCGATCATGGCGCCGCTGGCGGACCTGGTCGGGATCACGCGCCAGACGGCCGTCTACGCATACCAGTTGTGCGAGTTCATCAACCCGATCCTGCCGACCAGCGCCGTGACCATGGGCGTGCTGGGCGCCGGGAAGATCCCGTGGGAGCGATGGGCGCGCTGGTTCCTGCCGCTCGGCCTGATCCTCGTGGTGCTGAGCTTCCTGCTGCTCGTGCCGCCCGTGCTGTTGTTCCGGTGGGAGTGAGGCTCCGATGATGCGCCGTGTGCTGAGAGTCCTGATCGTGGCGTGCTGCGCGTGCGCCGCCGGCGCGCAGGCGCAGGCACCCGCCCACCCGGCCTCGGCGGACTTCGTGGCGCCGGGGCCGATCGTGCCGCTCGATTCGACGGTGATGAGCGCCATCGGCGCCTTGAAGGCCGAGGCCCTCGCGGCGCACATCGCGCTGCTGTCCTCGCCCGCGCTCGAGGGGCGCGGGCTCGCGTCGGCCGGCCTGGAGGCCACCGCCGAGTACGTGGCCGCCCAGCTCGCGCTGGCCGGCCTTTCGGCCGTGCAGTCCCCGCGGGCCTCGCCCAACCCGTCCGCACCCTTCTTCCAGCCTGTGGCGGTGAGGCAGATCAGCCGCGCGACGTGCCAGGTGCGCGTCGAGTCGCGGAGAGGCGAGACCGCGGATGTCCGCGTGTTCCTGAGCGGCGTCGATGCAGCCTGCCCCGAGCTGCCGCCAGGCGCGCTGTCGGCGCCGGCGGTGTTCGCCGGCTACGGCATCCGCGAATCGGAACCGGCCCGCGACGATTATCGCGGCCTCGATGTCAGGGGCAAGGTGGTGCTCTTGCGCGCCGGTCTGCCTCCCGGAGCCGGGTGGCAGCGTCCCGATTTGCGCGAGCGCTACGGCGCGGACGGCCTGCGCCGGCGATTCGCGGCGAAAGCGAAACTGGCCGCCGAGGGTGGCGCGACGGCCATTGTCGCCGTCGAAGGGCCTGCGTACGCGTCGGCGATCGCGTCAGGCGCGGATGCGCCGGCCGCCGTCTTCTATCTTTCCTACGAGCCCGACGACGAGGCGGGGATTCCCGTCGTGCGGCTGTCCGCGGCGGCCGGGGAGGCCGTCCTCGCATCGGCCGGCGTCTCGAGTCCTGCCGCAACGGCGCAGCCTGGCCCCCTCGCCGGCACGACGATGACGCTGACTTTCAGCGGGGAAGAGCGGCTGGTGATGGCGCGCAACGTCATCGGCCTGATCCGCGGATCGGACCCGGCGCTTCGAGACGAGGCGGTGGTGATTGGCGCGCACATGGATCACCTGGGGCGCGCGGGCGACAAGGTGTTTCCCGGGGCCGACGACAACGCGTCCGGCACGGCGGCCCTCCTCGAGATCGCCAGAGCTCTCGCCGCAAGCGGCCGTGCCCCGCGGCGGACGGTGATCGTCGCGTTCTGGACCGGCGAAGAGGAGGGTCACCTCGGGTCGGCACACTACGCGCGGAACCCCGTGTGGCCCCTCGAGCGGACTGCCGTCTACCTCAATCTCGACATGATCGCGCACCCCTGGACCGCCGCCGAGCTCCGGACGCTCGTCTCGGATGCGAAGCTCGAGAAGGGGGACGAGTTCCTTGCCCGGACCAAACCGGCCGACTTCATCGAGCTGGGCGTGGCGGACTCCGCGCCGGACCTGGCGCCGGTGCTCGTCCAGGCCGCGCGCGCCTCGGGCCTCGCGCTCCACCTCGACTGGACGGATGGCAAGAGCGGCGGCAGCGACTACCGGGCCTTCGCGCGGAAAGGCCGCCCGTTCGTGCGGTTCTTTGGGAACTACTTCGACGGCTATCACGAGCCCGTCGACACCATCGACAAGCTGGACCCCGGGCAGGTGCTCAAGATGGCGCGCCTGGCGCTGGCCAGCGCCTGGCTGTTCGCGGACCGGTAGAGCCCCGAGGGGTCTGGCGGCCGGCCGGCGCGGCCTCGGGTGTTTTCCGGAGGAGAATCGGGACTTTCTCCCGGGCGAAGCGGGCATCGCCCCGATGGTCACGGCCCCGGTTCCGCCGTAAATTGTTCATAGACAGTGCGAGAGCGATTGCTAACCCGGTTGAATGGATAGAAGGAAGGCAGGCACCCCATGGCACACAACGGCGGCACCAAGGTCAATTACGGGTTCTACTGGAGCGCCAAGGCGTGGGACATGGCGATGGTCCCGGCCGAGGGCGGCCTCCTGCCGGGCGGGTCGGACCGCCACTACACGCGCATCCCGACGGTCCTGTTCCTCCTGATGGCCCCCATGATGGGCGCCCTCTACGTCGTGTTCCTGCCCTTTGCCGGCTTCGCCCTGGTTGCCGGCCACGCCCTGCGCGCGCTGAAGACCCTGGCGATGGACGCCGTCATGCACCTCGCGGTGGCCGTGAGCCCGAGCTGGGCGCCCGGCGAGGCCTATCTGGCCAACCGCAAGCGCGCCAAGGCGGAGCGGGCGGCGGCCCGCAAGCAGGCCGCGCGGCACAACTAACCCCGCGCGCGGCCTGTCCTGAGCGAGCGCCCGAGAGGGCGCGCGCCGAAGGGCGGGCCCCCGGGGCCACGGTTCGGGCGGCGGGTGGCGGACGGAGACCGGATGGGGGCCCGGGCTCCCGAGGCCCCCGCCGCCCGTTGTCGTCTGGGCGGCTCGTCAGGCGTCGCGGCGCCGGTGCAGGAGGCGAATCTGCCGGCGGCGCGCGGCCCCGCGATAGCGCCGCTGCTCCACCGCCGTGACGGGCCTCACCGGAGGCGCCACCACCGGCTTCCCCTCGTCGTCAATCGCCACGAACGTCAGGTACGCGGTGTTCGTGTGTGCGCGCTCGCCAGTCAACGTGTTCTCGGTGGTGACGTTGACGCCGACCTCGAGCGAGGTCCTGAAGACGCGGTTCACCGAGGCGCGCAGGACCACCACCTCGCCCTGCTTCACCGGGTTGAGGAAGTGCAGTTCGTCGACAGACGCCGTCACGCACACGCGGTTCGTGTGACGCGACGCCGCGATGGCGGCGGCGATGTCGATCCAGTGCATCAGGCGCCCGCCGAGCAGGTTGCCGAGCCGGTTGGTGTCGTTGGGGAGCACGAGCTCCGTCATCTCGACCTGTGATGCCCTGACCGGCCTGGTTGCCGTGCGCGCCATCTGGTCCTCCCCGCCGCCACGACGTGCCAGGAAGCGGTTTCACAACCCGTTCTTGCGGCCTGTTTCAACCGCCGTACGCAGGGTATGAAACCGGTCCTTTGCTGGCATGGTAGCGGACCACGCCAGCCCCCGCAAGCGCGCGCCTGGTCTTACGCCGCCTGGATCGACACCGAGATCTTCACTTCGTCGCCCACGAGGAAGCCGCCGGTCTCGAGGGCGGCGTTCCACGTCAGCCCGAAGTCCTTGCGGTTGATCGTGGTCTCGGTCTCGAAGCCGAGCTTCTGGTTGCCCCAGGGATCCTTGGCCGTCCCGAGGAACGTCACCGGCAGCGTGATGCGCTTCGTGACGCCGCGCATGGTCAGGTCGCCGGTCACGTCGTACTCGTTTCCGCCGCGGGCTTTGACGCCCGTGCTGGCGAAGGTGATCGTCGGGTACTGCTCGACGTGGAAGAAGTCCTCGGACCGGAGGTGCGCATCGCGGTCGGGCGTGCCGGTGTCGATGCTGGCGGCCTGGATCGTGAACGTGACGGTGGACTGTTCGGGCGACGCTTCGTCGAAGGCGATCGAGCCGCCGAGGTCGGTGAAGCGGCCGCGGACCTTCGTCACGAGGTGGCGGACCTGGAAGGTGGCTTCCGAGTGGGTTTTGTCGATGGCGAGTGACTTGACGGCGGTTGCGGTGGCGCTCATGGATGTCTCCTTGTGTTGACTGCTCAATAATTGACTAATCATGTAACTGCTCAAAAAAAAGGGTCGCGCTCTACGCCAGCGCGGCCCTGACTCTGTCCAGCAGGCGGATCAGGTCCGACTGTTCGTTCCGGTTCAGTCCTCCCATGATCTCGTCGCTGTGCGTCACGACGGGCCCGTCGAGCGAGCGCAGCAGCCCGAGTCCCTCCTCGGTGATCCAGCAGAGATGCTGGCGGCGGTCCTTCGGGCAGCGCTCGCGGCGCACCAACTTCTTCGCTTCGAGCCGATCGAGCAGGCGCGTCACGCCGGGCGTCGCCTCGATCATCCTGGCCCCGACCTCGAGCGTCGGCAGGCCGTTGGGCCCGCCTCCCCTCAGGATCCGCAGCACGTTGAACTGCTGGACCGTGATGCCGTGGGGCTCGACGAGGGCCGCCATCCGGCGGCGCAGCAGATCGGCGGTGCGCATGACGGACACCACGCCCTCCTGGGAGACACTCGCGAACGGGCGGCGCTGCCGGATTTCCCGCTGGAGCGGCGTGGGCGTCTTCATGGATACAAATTATCAATCAATTATTGTCGTGTCAAGCAATATTCCTCGGCCGGCGCCGGCGGTCTATTCCGCCGCCTCCACCGCGCTTGGATCGGTCCGGTCGAGCACCCGGCCCAGGCCCTCGATGGCCAGCCAGCATTCGCCGAGGACGATGGCGGACACGATGAACGCAGGCGCGACCAGCATGATCGTGCCGGTGAGAAGGTACGCGGCGAATGCGAAGGCTCCGGCCACGATGACCCCAGGGACGAGCGACACGATGAGGGCGAGGAGCATTCCCCCTAGCAGCAGCATGCGCTGACCCATGGCGTCGATGCCTCTCGCGCGCGTCTCGCCGATCGCAGACCACGCCGGGAACAGCACCGCCAGGCCGTTCTGCACCACGACCTGCGAGAGGACGAGCGCCGGCGCGAGCACGAAGGCCGCGGCGATGTACGACGCCCGGTGGGCCGGCAGGGCGACCGCCCCCGCGGTGCCGGACCTGATCTCGCCGCCGAACACGCCGGCCGCCAGCAGAAGGAGCCATGCCACGGCGGTGACCACCACGGTCGGCGCGAGCACTTCGCCTCCGATCAGGACGGCGCCGCGCAACGGCCACGTCTTGAGCAGCGGCAGGCGGGCGAGGTCCTGGCGCAGGTCGTTCCGCATGATCTGGGGGCCCATCAGGACCACGAAGGCCGCGAGCGGCAGACAGAGCACGCTGATGGCGGCAGCGATGCCCCCCAAACCCGCGTCCCTGGCGAGGAGTCCGAACACGACGGCGAGCGGCAGCAGCCGCAGCAGCGTCCGCAGCGACACGTACCGGCCGACCAGGATCAGGTTCTTCCAGAGAATCGCCGTCTCGGCCGGACCCTCGGGCCCGAGCGTGAACGGGGTCGCGGCCGCGCCTTTCACCACCGCGCGGGACGCCGGGCGTGCCGCCGCCAGCCGCTCGGCGTGCTCCGCCGACGCCTCCTCGAACGCCGCGTCCGACCGCAGCACCCAGACGTAGTTCACCGCGAGCAGCGCGAGCGCGGCGGGCAGTGCCGACCAGAAATCTGCGGCTGAGGCGGCCGCCGGCAGGCGGACCAGCGCCTGGAACGGCCACAGGACCACCGAGACCGCCCCCTGCCCGGCCCGACGCTGCAATTCCGCGAGAATCGCATCTCCGGCCGTCAGCGACGCCAGCACCGGCCAGGCGTCGACGATGGCCTTCACCAGGACGCCGACGGCGCTGATGACGAGCGCAACCGGCAGCCACTGCCGCGCGGCGCCGCGTGCCCCGTGGGACGCCAGGCTGAGGCGCCTGAGCGCCACGCCCATCAGGTGCAGGCGCAGCGTCATCAGGACCACCCAGATTCCCGCCATCAGCATCCAGCCGCCCGCGAGGGAGCCGGGCCGCAGGACCAGCGTGGCGATGGCGCTGCCGAAGAGAATGGCGATCTGCGAGCGCCACAGCTTGTAGTGCACCAGCTGGCGGCGGGTGACCGGCGCCGTGAACAGGAACTGCACTTCGGCGCGGGTGAACGGCAGCGGCGGGCGTCCCGAGGGCCAGACCCAGCCGATGGCCGCGGCGGCGAACAGGAACAGGCTGGCGACGAGCTGCACCGGCGCGGCCAGCGCCGCCAGTGTCGGCAGGTCGTCCACGGGGCGCCGCGTCCTGTGGCGGCGGAAGAACACGAAGTAGAGGTACAGCAGGCCGACGATGAGCCCGGCGACGTACCTCGGCTCGCGCAGCCGCTGCAGCCGGCGCCGCAGGCGGTTCTTGAAGGAGCACCCCGTCAGGTACAGGAACGCGCCGACCATCTACGGCTCGCCAGCCGTCGCGGCCAGGAAGATCTGCTCCAGCGAGGATCCGGAGGCGGCCAGCTCGGGATGCGCCTTCAACTCGGCCAGCGTGGCGTCGGCCACCTTCTTCCCGTGGTCGATGATCACGATGCGCGTGCAGATCTCCTCGACCAGGTGCAGCAAGTGCGAGGACACGATGACGGCGGCGCCGCCGCGCCCCCGCGCGACGATCGTCTCCTTCATGTGCCGGATGCCCAGCGGGTCGAGCCCCGTCAGCGGCTCGTCGAACAGCAGCGCCTTCGGATCGTGGAGGAGGCCGCACGCGATGGCCACCTTCTGCTTCATGCCGCGCGACAGTTCCGCCGGCAGCGCGTGCTCCTTGCCGGCGAGCTGCAGCTCGGCGAGCAGCTCCCGCGCGCGGGCGTCGACGTCGCGGACGCGGTACAGCCGGGCGGTCAGCCGCAGGTGCTCCATGACCGTGAGGTACTCGAAGAGCTGCGGCTCGTCGGCCATGAAGGCCACCAGCCGCTTCGCGTCGACCGGCGCCTTCACGATGTCGTGCCCGCCGATCGTGATCGTCCCCGCGGACGGCGACTGGATGCCGACGATGCAGCGGAGCGTGGAGGTCTTGCCGGCGCCGTTCGGGCCGATGAGGCCGACCACTTCCCCGGGATCCACGCGGAAGGAGAAGTCGTCGACGGCCTTGAACGCGCCGTAGGTCTTGACGAGGTGCTGGATGTCTATCACGGGCTCGCCGCCTACCGCGGGTTGCCGACCACCTTGCGCTTGCGGTTGGAGAACTCGGGCGCCTCGAGCACGCACGTGCCGAGGACGCCGAACGACTTGGCGAAGGCCTTGGCGCCCATGCGGCTAATTTCGGCGGGCGCGGCGCCGACGTCTGGATAGCCGTCGGCGTCAGCCTTCGCCGCGGCGCTGTCCCAGTTCTGGAACAGCCGGCCCCAGTCGCTGTCGAGCACGCCCTTCATCATCCGGTCGGCGTTGCGGGGATACCAGTAGGTATCGTGGAACATCACGCTCGCGATGTACGACCAGGGCGCCAGCACCGTCTTCAGGCTCCACTCGACGGGCTTCTTCAGGGGCCCCCAGTAGATCTGGTGCTGCATCCTCGACGCGAAGGTCATCTTCTTGAACGGGCCCGTAAAGTGCCAGTTCTGGCGGGAGGCCTCCGCGTCGCCCACGATCTCGATCTCGCGTGGGTCGCCGCAGCCGAGCCCGGCGTCGTGCGCGAGGCGGATGAACTTCATCGAGAGCGGGTCCATGCCCATCAGTCTCGCCGCGACCGCGTCGATGGCCACCTGGTCGGCGCTGGCGAGGATCACGTTCTTGACGTGCGGCATCATGCAGCGCGGCCCTGGGCCGTCGCCGGCGAAGGTGCCGTCCATCACGGCGAAGACGCCGCGGTGGATCTTCTTCTGGATCATCAGGAGATCGACGAGCGTCTCGTGGATCACCGGGTGCGTCCAGTGCCGTCGCTCGTTGAGCAGGCCGCCGAACGCGTTCTTCATCGCGCCGGTCGTGGTCGTGAAGACGTGGGTCTTCACCGTCGGCAGGTGGATGATGTTCTCGCCGATGAACCGGCGGGGAATCAGGAAGCCCTGCGGGTAGACGTCGTTCAGGCAGAGGAACCGCTTCGTCAGGTCCCCGACCGCGTCCCTGATGCCGATCCACTCCTCGCCTTCGTAAAGGTGGACGTTGCGCAATCCGTGCGCCTCGACGACGTTGACCTGTTTGTTCTCGCGCTCGCCGAGGTGGGCGTCGATGACGACGGTGCGGTTGTGGCAGGCGTGGATGAGGTTCGGGTCGTACCCGTCCGCCTTCATCGCCCGGATGACGCCGTCGAGCTGCCACGGCACGGTCGAGCTGCCCGGGAAGAAGAAGTGCCAGGAGATATTGACCTTGAGCGCCGTGTCGGCGTCCTTCGCGATGACGTCCTGGTAGCCGGCCAGGTTCATCAGCTCGCGGTAGTCGCGCAGGACGGTGCCGGGAGTCGTGCGGAGAATCGCGACCTTGGACGTGCTCATAGGGGTGCCTCTCCTGCCATCTTATGACAAGAGGCCTGTCCCCGGCCGGGTGGCCCGGCTCATCCGGCCTTGATGGTCTCCAGCCCGTGGGCGCGGGGCCCCTTCTCCGCACGCCAGAGCAGCCACGAGAACAGCACCGCCGCGAAGCCGAGCGTCGAGAAGATCAGCATCCCCAGCCGGTAGCCGGACGGGTTCGCCGCGCTCGCCCCCGCGTAGTCGTTGGCCCACCCGATGACGAGGTTGAAGCCCGCGAGGCCGACGTTCTGGACGAGCGTCATCAGGCCGTACGCCGTCCCCAGCTTGTTCTCCTCCACGACGTAGGCGACCGACGGCCACATGATCGCCGGAATCAGCGAGAAGGCCATCCCCATCATCGCCATCGGCACGTAGAGCGACACCGAGGTGTAGCCCATCATCAGGTAGACGGGGATGAGCAGGAGCGAGCCGCACATCATGAACAGCGATCGCCGGCCCACCTTGTCCACCATCAGGCCGAAGATCGGCGTGAAGATCATGGCGGACAGCGTGAGCATGCTCGACAGGAACCCGCCCGTCTCGCGCGACACGCCGTGGGCCTCCATGAAGAACTTCACGGCGAAGGTCTGGAACGGGAAAGATGCCCGAGTAGAACGTCACGCACAGCGCCACGATGCACCAGTAGGACCACGTGAACCGGAAGATGTCGCCGAAGACGACCTTGTCGGTGGACCCCGCGGCGCCCAGGGCGTACTTCTTCGCGGCGCCGACTTCGAGCACCCAGTAGAGGATGGCGCCCGTGACGCAGAAGGTCGCGAACCCCACCGCGATGACGCAGCGGCATGCGCCAGTCGCTGTACGCCCAGCCGGCCCACGACGGCGAGTTGAGGGCCGCGAACGATCCGAGCCTCGCGATCGTCAGGTTGATGCCGAACGCGAAGCTCAGTTCCTTCCCCTTGAACCACTTGCCGATTGCCGTCGTGATGGCCACGATGAGCGACTCGGCCCCCAGGCCGAAGATCAGGCGGCCGGCGGCCATCGTCGCCAGCGTGCCCGAGAGCGCCGTCACCGCCGCGCCGGCGAGGCAGATGACGCCGAACGCCAGCGTGGCCTTGCGGGTGCCGATGCGGTCGACGATGAACCCGCCGATGAGCACCATGACGATGTTCGGGATGCTGTAGATCGCCTGGAGCAGGCCGATGTTCGCGTCGGAGAAGCCCGAGTCGCGCCTTCAGCACGTCGGCCATCGGGCTGATGCAGTCGTAGACGTAGTAGTTCCCGAACATGGCCAGGCTGATGAAGATCAGGACCAGCCAGCGATACGCGCGGGGCGGCGCGGGACGTCCGGTCGTGGGCTCTCGTTCGGTCATGTGTGCCTCGGCCCGGCATCATACACCGGCAGCGCGCCGCGGCCCATCGACTGCGGCTACAATGCGCAGGACGCGGGCGCCGCCGGCCGCACCCGACACGCGCAGGAGCCGTACCCCATGACCACCGCAGGCTTTGACAACGAGCGCTATCTCGCCGAGCAGACCGCCGCCATCACGAAGCGGGTCGAGGCGTGCGGCGACAAGCTCTACCTCGAGTTCGGCGGGAAGCTGATGTTCGACTTCCACGCCGCGCGGGTCCTCCCAGGGTTCGATCCGAACGTCAAGCTGCGGCTGCTGCAGAAACTGGGCGACGACGTGGAGGTGCTGCTCTGCATCTACGCCGGCGACATCGAGCGGCGAAAGGTGCGGGCGGACTTCGGGATCACGTACGACTCCGACGCGCTGAAGCTCATCGACGACCTGCGCCGCTGGAACATCCAGGTGTCGGCCGTCGTCATCACGCGCTACGACGAGCAGCCGGCGGCGCGCGTGTTCAAGAACAAGCTGGAGCGCCAGGGCGTGCGCGTCTACACCCACGGGTTCACGACCGGCTACCCCACCGACGTCGACACCATCGTCAGCGCCCGCGGGTACGGGGCGAACACGTTCATCCCGACCACCAAGCGCCTCGTGGTCGTGACGGCGCCCGGCCCGGGCAGCGGCAAGCTGGCCACCTGCCTCTCGCAGCTCTATCACGAGCACATGGCGGGCCGGACCGTCGGCTACGCGAAGTTCGAGACGTTCCCCATCTGGAACCTGCCGCTCAAGCACCCGGTGAACATCGCGTACGAGTCGGCCACGGCCGACCTGCGCGACTTCAACCTGGTCGACCCGTTCCACCTCGAGGCCTACGGCCAGACGGCGGTCAACTACAACCGCGACGTCGAGATCTTCCCGGTGCTGCGGCGCATCCTCGAGCGCATCCTCGGCAAGGCGCCCTACAAGTCGCCCACCGACATGGGCGTCAACCGCGCCGGGTTCGGGATCGTGGACGACGAGGCCGTGCGCGACGCGGCGAAGCAGGAAGCCATCCGGCGGTACTACCGGAGCGCGTGCGAGTACCTGATGGGCTTCGTCAACACCGACACCGTGCAGCGCACCGAACTGCTGATGGAGGAAATGGGCGTCGGCGCGCGCGACCGCGCTGGTCGTCCAGCCGGCCGCCGACGCCGCGAGGCGGGCGAGGGAGACCGGCAAGGGCAACGACGGCGTCTACTGCGGGGCGGCCATCGAACTGGCCGACGGCACGCGTCGTCACGGGCACGAACTCGCCGCTGATGCACGCGGCCTCGAGCCTCGTGCTGAATGCCGTCAAGCACCTCGCCGGGCATCCCCGACGCGATCCACCTGCTCTCCCCGTCGACGATCGCGCGCCGTGGCCCACCTCAAGCAGAACGTCCTGTCCTCGCGCACCATCAGCCTGGACCTCGAGGAAACGCTGATCGCCCTGACCGTCGGCGCGGCCACGAACCCGACGGCGCAACTGGCGATGGAGAAGCTGAAGGACCTGGCGGGCTGCGAGGTGCACATGACGCACGTGCCCACGCGCGGCGACGAGGCCGGCCTGCGCAAGCTCGGCGTGAACCTCACCACCGAGCCCGTCATGCCGAGCCGGAACCTGCTGGACGGGTAGACACGACAGGACCGGGCAGGGAACGGGCGCTGGTCAGGCGAGGCGGTCCGCCGCTGCTCGGCTGTGCTTCCGCCTCCCGCCTCGCGCCTCGCGCCGTCCCTCAGCCCCTCGACCCTCACGCGTCGCCCGCACGCACTCGCCGTCCAGCAGTACGTGCAGAGCCGCTCGCGCGGCAGGCCGATGGCGGCCACCATGTCGTCCAGGCTCTGGTACTGCAGCGTCGTGAGCCCCAGATTGCCGCGAATCCAGTCCACCATCGCGTGATAGCGATCCGTTGACGGATCGGCGTACTCGTCGAGGCGGGCGTTCGCGTCGCCCTCCAGCGCCTTCACCGCGCGGCGCGCGGCCAGGTCGAGCTCCGACTTCGACTGCGAGAAGTTCAGGAACCGGCACCCGTGCACCAGCGGCGGGCAGGCCGGACGCATGTGAACCTCGCGGGCGCCGGCGTCGAAGATGCGGCTCACGAGGTCCTTCAGTTGCGTCCCGCGCACGATCGAGTCCTCGCAGAACAGCAGCCGGTTGCCGTCGATCAGTTCGCGGACGGGGATGAGCTTCATCCGGGCCACCAGGTCCCGCACGCGCTGCTCCTGCGGCATGAACGACCGCGGCCACGTGGGCGTGTACTTCACGAAGGGCCGGCGGTACGGGACCGCCGCCTCGGCGGCGTACCCGATGGCATGGCCGATCCCGGAGTCCGGGATGCCCGCCACGAGATCGGGTCTTGTCGCGTCGGCGCGCGCGAGGGCCGCGCCGCAACGGTTGCGGGCCATCTCGGTATTGACGCCCTCGTAGTTCGAGGCCGGATAGCCGTAGTAGACCCAGAGGAACGCGCAGATCTGCATCCGTTCCCCTGGCGGCGCCAGCGTCTCGAATCCGTCGGGCGTCACGCGGACGATCTCGCCCGGCCCGAGGTGCCGCTCCACCTCGTACCCGAGGTTCGGCAGCGCGCACGTCTCCATGGTCACGGCCCGCGCGCCATCCTTCCGTCCGAGGGTGACCGCGGTGCGTCCCAGCCGGTCCCGGGCCGCGTACAGCCCGTCGTCGGCAAGGAGCAGGATGGAACACGACCCCGTGATGCGCTGCTGCACGTGCTGCAGGCCCGAGAGCAGGGTGTCCTGGCCGTTGATCAGGCTGGCGACCACCTCGGTGGCGTTGAAGGTGTTGCCCTTCAGTTCCGAGTAGTGGGCCCCGCCGTTGCGCAGCGTCTGCCGGGCCAGCGCATCGGCGTTCTCGACGCGCCCGACGGTGACGATGGCGTAGGAGCCGTGACGGGAGGCGATGAGCAGCGGCTGGTCCTCGGTGTCGCTGATCACGCCGAGACCCGAATGGCCGCCGTACTTGACCAGGTCGTCCTCGAACTTCGTCCGGAACGGCGCGTTCGAGATGTCGTGGATGTTGCGCCGGAAGCCGTGGCCGTTGCGGACGACCATGCCGCCCCGCGCCGTCCCGAGATGCGAGTGATAGTCCGTTCCGTAGAACAGGTCAGCCACGCAGTCCTCGCGGCTGACCACGCCGAAGAAGCCGCCCATCCAGACCTCCCGCCCGTCAGCCCTTGAGCGCCGCGAGCTCCTTCGCGCTCTCAGCCTCCACGTCCCTGTGCAGGCTGTTCCCGTTCGCATCCATGGTGACGATCGCGGGGAAGTCCTTCACGTGCAGGTGCCACATGGCCTCCGGCACGCCGAAGTCGAACAGCGAGACGCCGTCGACGCGCTCGATGCAGCGCGCGTAGAACTGGGCGGCGCCGCCGACGGCGTTCAGGTAGACCGCGCCGCACTCCTTGAGGGCCTCGAGGGTCTTCGCGCCCATGCCGCCCTTGCCGATGACCGCCCGCACGCCGTACCTGCGGATGACGTCGGCCTGGTAGGGTTCCTCGCGGATGCTCGTCGTCGGGCCCGCCGCCTTCATCACCCACTGCTCGCCTTCCTTGATCGCAACCGGGCCGCAGTGGTAGAGCGCGGCGCCATGCAGGTCGACCGGCGGATCGTGCTTCATCAGGTAGGCGTGCACCGAGTCGCGGCCCGTGAACATCGCGGCCGTTGAGAAGCACGACGTCGCCCACCTTCAGCGCGCGGATGTCCGCCTCGCTGAAGGGCGCCGTCAGCGCCACTCCCCGCCCCGTGCGCCGGAGGCCGGCCTGGTCGGCCATGGGCACGACCGGGCTCGACGGGTCGCGGTACTGCCACTGCGTGATCGCGCCGGTCACCGCGTCCAGCACCACGCCGAGGCGGCGGAACGCCCAGCAGTCGTAGGCCACCGACACGAAGAAGCTGGCGGGCAGCCGGTTGATCGCCCCGATCTTGCACCCGATGAGCGTCGTCAGGCCCTCGAAGCCCATGGTGCCGATGCCCAGCTGGTTGACCGTGCCCATGATGTTCGCCTCGAGTTCCGCCAGCGCGGGCTCGGGGTTCACGTCGTCCAGCGTCCGGAAGAGTTGCGCCTTCGCGTGCGCGTAGCCCGAGGCGCGGTCGCCGCCGATGCACACGCCGACGGCGCCGGGGCTGCAGCCCTTGCCCTGCGCCTGCCAGATGGCGTGCAGGATGCACTTGCGCACGCCTTCGAGGTTGCGATCGGCGCGGCCGAGGTGCGCGAGTTCGACGGGCACCGCATACTGCGCGTTGCAGTTCTCGCAGCCGCCGCCCTTCAGGAGCAGCTTCACCTCGATTGCGTCCTTCTCCCACTGGTGGAAGTGGATGACGGGCGTGCCCGGCCCGAGGTTGTTGCCGGAGTTCTTGCCGGTGATGGAATCCACGGAGTTCGGGCGCAGCTTGCCGCGCCTGGTGGCCTCGGCCACGGCGAGGCGGATCTGCTCGGCCATCCAGATTTCATCAGCGCCTCGAGGCACCCGGATCTCGAAGGTGGGCATCCCGGTGTCCTGGCAGATCGCCCCTTCGCCGTCGGCCGCCTGATCGATGTTGACGTTGATGATCGACAGCGCTTGTGCCGACCGCGTGTCGGGCGGTTCCAGGTTCGAAGCCACCTTCATGGCGGCGCGAACGTCGGGCGGCAGGTCGGTCGACGTCCGGACGATGAGCTCCAGCATGCTGGCGGAGAATTCTGGTAACATGGCCCCGGAGTATAGCGCGTTTCCTGGCGATCGGCTAAACCGTTGATGGACAGCAGGATAGACTGCCACGGCACGACTGGTGGCCG
The DNA here is from genome assembly GCA_963806085.1 of uncultured Acidobacteriota bacterium. Lineage (GTDB taxonomy): Bacteria > Acidobacteriota > Vicinamibacteria > Vicinamibacterales > JAKQTR01 > JAKQTR01. The sequence goes on along the minus strand of CAWDWR010000003.1, from coordinate 1,039,569 downwards.
GCGCACGCTGTGCGCCGGCGCCCTGGCAGTGGTGTGTCTGCTGGCCGGGACGGCCGGCGATGCGGGCGCGCAGACCCGCCAGGGTCACGGCAAGTTGTTCGCCCCGCTGGATCTCGGGCTTCTCGAGGGCCCGGACCGCGATTTGTGGCAGCTCCCCGATCAGATCATGGACAGCCTCGGCATCGCCGAAGGGTCGCTGGTGGCCGACATCGGCGCCGGAGGCGGCTGGTTCACCATCAGGCTCGCCCGCCGGGTGGGCGCCAACGGCCTCGTGTTCGCCGAGGACATTCAGCCGCAGATGCTCGAAGCGACAATGCGCCGGGTGGCGCGCGAGGGGCTCCGCAACGTGCGGCGCGTCCTGGGCACCTCAGAGGATCCGCGGCTGCCGGCCGGGACGCTCGACGCCGTCCTCATTGTCGACACGTACCACGAGCTCGACAACCCCGACGCGATGCTGCGCAACATCGCCAGGTCCCTGAAGCCGCAAGGGCGCGTCGGCGTCGTCGACTTCAAGCACGACGGCCTCGGACCGGGGCCGGCCCTCGAGGACCGCGTCGATCCCGAGGAGGTCTTGCGCGATGCCGAAGCCGCCGGCCTCCGCCTGGTCCGCCGCGAGACGTTCCTGCCCTACCAGTTCCTGCTCGTGTTCGACCGGCCTCAGCCCGGCGCGCGGTAGCGTCGGGGAGGCGCCGGGCATGGAACACGCGGGCTTCAGCCCGCGCGGCGACCGGCGGCTCCTGCCTGGCCCCGGCTGGTATACTGAGTTGTTGCCCGATATGCCGATTCCGCTGCTGAGCGTCACGCCCGAGCCGCTGGACATCCAGGCCGTCGTCCGGAGGGCCGAGGATGAATCGGGTGCGGGGCGGCACGGCGCGGTCGCGGTGTTCATCGGCACCGTGCGCGGCGAGAACCGCGGCAACCGGGTCGTGGAGTTGTACTACGAGGCCTACGAGCCTCTCGCCGTCCATGCCTTCGGGCTCATCGCCGGGGAGGTCCGGCAGGCGTGGCCGGGCGTCACGCTGGCCGTGCGGCACCGGATCGGCCCGGTGGCGATCGGCGAGGCGAGCGTCGTGATCGCGGCGGCGTCTCCCCATCGGGCGGAGGCGTTCCAGGCGTGCCGCTACACGATCGAACGCGTCAAGCAGATTGCGCCCATCTGGAAGCGGGAGCGGTTCGAGGGCGGCGAGGAGTGGATCGAGGGCGCCGTTGCCGATCCCTCTGATGCGGCGGCCCGGCAGGCCGCGTACGAGCGCGCATGCGGGTAACGATCCTGGTGTTCGCGAAGCTGCGGGACCTTGTCGGCGCGCCGCGGCTCGTCCGTGACGTCCCGGCGGGCTCGACCGTTGAGGGCGTGTGGCAGGCGCTTGCCGCCGAGTTCCCGGCTGCGGCGCCTTACCGGGTGGCGCTCTCGGCAGCCGTGAACGCGGGGTACGCGAAGTTTTCGACGCCGGTCGCCGACGGCGACGACGTGGCGTTTCTGCCGCCGGTATCGGGAGGCTAGACGCGAAGTCGTAGCCAGTAGCCAGTAGCCAGTAGCCAGTAGCCAGTAGCCAGTAGCCAGACAGTAGCCAGTAGCCAGTAGCCAGTAGCCAGTAGCCAGTAGCCAGTAGCCAGTAGCCAGTAGCGGTTCGACACTCCTCGTTGCGTTTGCCTTCCTACTGACTACTGGCTGCTTGCTACTGACAAGGATCAAGTGATGCTCGACAAGCTCCTTTCCATCGAAACGAAATACAACGAACTGACCGCGCTGCTGGGCGACGCCACGGTGCAGGCGGATCAATCGCAGTACCGCACGCACGCGAAGGCCCTTGCCGAGATCGAGCCGATCGTCGAGAAGTTCCGCGAGTACAAGTCCATCGTGTCCGGAATCACCGAGGCTGAGGAACTCGAGGCGGGCGACGATGCGGAGATGCAGGCGCTGGCGCAGGAGGAACTGCCAGGCCTGCAGGCCAGGGCGGAAGCCCTGATGGGCGAGATCAAGATCCTGCTCATCCCCAAGGACCCGAACGACGAGAAGGATGTCGTCCTCGAGATTCGCGCGGGCACCGGCGGTGACGAGGCTGCGCTGTTTGCCGCGGACCTGTTCCGGATGTACAGCCGCTACGCCGAGCGTCAGGGCTGGCGCGTGGACGTGCTGTCGAGCAACGAGAACGGCGTGGGCGGGCTGAAGGAAGTCATCGCCACCATCGAGGGGAAGCGCGTCTACAGCAGGCTGAAGTACGAGAGCGGCGTGCACCGCGTGCAGCGCGTGCCGGCCACCGAAGCCAGCGGCCGCATCCATACCTCGACGGCCACCGTCGCCGTGCTGCCCGAGGCCGAGGAGGTCGACGTCCAGATCGACGCCAAGGACCTGCGCATCGACACCTTCTGCTCGAGCGGCCCCGGCGGCCAGAGCGTGAACACCACCTACTCGGCCGTCCGCATCACGCACCTCCCGACGGGCCTGGTCGTCTCGCAGCAGGACGAGAAGTCCCAGATCAAGAACCGCGCGAAGGCCATGAAGGTGCTGCGGGCCCGGCTCTACGAGATGGAGATGCGCAAGCAGCAGGACGCCATCGCCAAGGACCGCAAGAGCCAGGTGGGCACGGGCGAGCGTTCCGAGAAGATCCGCACCTACAACTTTCCGCAGAGCCGGATCACGGACCACCGGATCAACTTCACGACGCACCGGCTGCCGGATGTGCTCGACGGAAACGTGGGTGAACTCATCGACGAGGCCGTCACCTTCTTCACCGCCGAACGGCTGAAGGAAGCGACGGCGGTCGGCAACTAGGGGCTAGGGACTGGGCGCTAGGCGGGCGCGGGGCTCGGGATTCGGGATTCGGGATTCGGCGAGAGGCGAGAGGCGAGAGGATCTTCCTACTGGCTACTGGCTACTTACTACTCACTGCCACTGACTGCTGAAGGGTCCCAGTGGTCCACACCGACACGCTCCATCGCCGCATTCGCGATGCCCGGCTGCGCTTCGAGCGCGCGGGCATCGAGCCGGCCGAGGCCGCCCTCGACGCCGACGTCCTGGCGCGCCATGCGCTCGGCGGGTGGGAACGGGGCCAGTTGCTGGTCCGCCAGCACGACGCATGCCCGGCTGGATTCGCCGGCATCTTCGAGGCGCTGGTGCGGCGGCGCGAGCGGCGTGAACCGACCGGCTACATCACCGGCCACCGCGAATTCTGGAACCTCGACATCGAGGTCGGACCCGGCGTGCTGGTGCCGCGCCCGGAAACCGAACTGCTGGTCGAGGAAACGCTCTCCCGCCTCAGTGCCCGGGACGAGGCGCGGGGTGAGCCACCCGCGCCGGCGGACGGCTCCCCGACGGCGCGCGCGCGCATCGCCGACGTCGGCACCGGGTCTGGCTGCATCGCGGTGGCTGTGGCCCGCTGGCTGCCGGCCAGCGAAGTGGTGGGCATCGACCTGTCAGACGAGGCGCTCGCCGTCGCACGGCGCAACGCGGCGCGTCACGAGGTGGCGGACCGCGTCCGGTTCTGCAAGGCCAGCCTGCTGGCCGGCGTCGTCGGTCCGTTCGATGCCGTGGTGTCGAATCCCCCGTACGTGCCGGCGCCAGATATCGAGGGCCTTCAGCCGGAGGTCCGCGACCACGAGCCGCGGCAGGCGCTCGCCGGCGGACCCGACGGCCTCGACGTCATCCGCAAACTGGTCCCGGACGCGGCCGCCGTACTGCGTCCCGGCGGCTGGCTGCTGTTCGAGTTCGGCTTCGGCCAGGCTGATGCTGTCCGCGCGATCATCGCTGCCGAACCGGCGCTTGAGTTGATCGACGTGCGCCCGGACCTGGCCGGCATTCCGCGCATCGCGGTTGCGCGCAAGAGTGCGACGGCCATCGCGAGTCCCGAGCCCCGAGATGTGGTGCTATGAGCTGCCTCTTCTGCCGCATCGCCTCCGGTGAGTTGCCCGCGAAGCTGATTCACGAGGACGAAACGCTCGTCGCCTTCCACGACATCAACCCGCAGGCACCCGTCCACGTGCTCATCGTGCCCCGGCGGCACATCGCCACGCTGAACGAGCTCTCGGCGGAGGACGACGAACTGGTGGGCGCGATGCTCCGCAGGGCCGCGGTCATCGCCCGCGACTTGGGCATCGCGGCGCGCGGCTACCGCACGGTGTTCAACTGCAATCGCGAAGCCGGGCAGACGGTCTTCCACCTCCACCTGCACGTCCTGGGCGGGCGCCCGATGCGCTGGCCCCCGGGCTGAGGCATCCGGCGCGGGGCGGCCTCGACGCGCTAGTTCACGACCGTCCGCACGTCGAACGCGGGCGGATGTTCGAGGTGCTTCTTCACCGCGCACTGGTCCGCCGCGCGAACCAGCGCGTCGTGATACTTGGCCGGGAAGGCGGCCGGCACCTGGATGTCGAGCCCGATCTTGCCGACGAGCCCGGTTCGGGGATCCCGCTCCGTGCGCTGGATGATGCGGATGCCGTCGGTTGGCAATCCGCGCTGCTTGCAGAAGCCAAGCACGTAGATGCCCGCGCACGTCCCAATCGAGGCCAGGAACAGCGTGAAGGGCGCCGGCGCGGAGTTCTCGCCGCCGCCCTGGGGCGGCTGATCCGTGCCGATGGTGAAGGGACCAACCTCGGCGTCAACGCGCGCGCCGCCGGGGAACGTAATCGTCATGTCCATGATGCCAGTCTCCAGAATGACCACACAGCGTGGGAACTCCCGGCCCACCCTCTCAAGAGATGCGCGGGCAGCGCACTTGGTGACGGCGGCCACCGTGAGGCGGTGGGGAGCGGTCAGGCGCGCTGATCGGCGGCGTGAAGCAGGTACATTCCCCCTTCGGCATCGGGCCCGAGCAAGAAGTCAACGACCCGGTACCCCCTCGAGCGATAGGCGGTGAAGATCTCGCGCGTCGCCAGCCGCCAGGCGTACGCCAACTCCGGCCGGTGCTCGAGCATGTCGGTGAAGCGCGGCGGAATCGACACGGCCAGCGCCGGCTGGTTTCGAGCCACGTCGTGAGCGCGGCAGACAAGCCAGCCACCCTCCTGACCAACGGTGTTGATGTGCGGCACATCGACCCAGGCATCCCCCCCCGCCGGCGGCCCCGCTCCGCTGAGCACGGCTTCCACCCGCGGCGAACGCATCCGCCATTGCGCGATGAACCGGTCCGTCGGCGCGCCCCTGTGCAACGGGCTGACCGAGTCGCCATAGACGTTGACCACGTACTCGTCGACCACGACGCCGAGGCGGCGGAAATTGAGGTGGGCGTTCACGGCCACGAGGGGATCGAAGGTCCACTCCATCAGGTCGATGCCCGACGCCAGGCATCTGCGACGCTGCTCCAGCTTCAGCGCGCGGCCGACGCCTGAGGCCCGGAACTCCGGCCGCACGCCGAGCATGTGCGACCACTGCATCGGGCGGCCGTCCTTCAGGCCCGGGAACGAGTAGACGAACCCGATGAGCCGGCTGTTGTCGCAGGCGCCGAGCAGGACGGCGCCGCGCTTGAGGGTTGCCACGAACATCGGCACCCCCACGGCATCCTCGGGAGCGGAGGTCCCCCAGATCTCCTGCTCGAGGGCAATGACCTCGAGGATCTCGGGGATCGAGTGAAGCGGGTGGATGGTCATGGCAACAGCAGCGCGGGCAGTTCCGCGAGCGACGTGATCACGGGGACGTCCTCGAAGCCAGGCCCGAGAAGGTGCTGGAGCGGGCTGGAGAGGCCGTCGCCGGTGCGGCGGACGAGGACGGCGCGCATGCCCACGTGCCTGGCGCCCTCGATGTCGGCCTTGACGCTGTCGCCCACCATGACCGCGGCGGCCGCAGGCTCGCCGACCGCCGCCAGCGCCGCCTCGAAGATCGCCGGGTGCGGCTTCAGGAACCCGAGCTGGGCCGAGGAGATCGCCGCCGAGAAGATGTTGTCGAGGGCGAAGTGGGCGGCGAATTCGTCAAGGGGCCGCTGGGTGTTCGAAATCAGCCCGATTTTCAGCCCGGCCTCGGCCAGCCGCCGCAGGGCCGGCTCCACGTCGTCGTACAGGAAGAAGTGATGGCAGGCCGCCCACTCGTCGTAGATGTCCCTGGCCGCGAGGTCCGCGCCGGGGCCTCGCCCGCCCATGTGCTCGATGATGGCCCGCGTGTAGTCGATGAACAACTGCGCGTCGTAGTTGTGGGCTTTCACTTCGTCGAGCACGGGCGCTGCTCTTCCGACGGCCGTCCGGAACAGCGCCGTGTCGACGGTCACGCCATGGCGGGCGCAGAAGAGCCCGTAGCCTTCGCCCTGCAGGCTCGGGCCCGGGTAGATCAGCGTGAAGTCGACGTCGAAGAAGACCGCGCGCGTCATGGTGTCGTGTGCAGGGCGTTCGACAGGAGCGGCGACCATTATACCGGCCGTGCCGCGCCTCCCGGACGCCGTATAATGTCGGTATCCCGTTCACGACGTGGGCCGGCTTCTCACCTTCAGGAGCATCTTCATGACAAGACATGTTTCCGTCATCGTCGCCTTCGGAGTCCTGATGGCGGTCATGGCGGCCTCTGCGGCCGCCGCGCCGCCGGTCACGCTCGTCCTCAAGTCGGGCGAGAAGGTCCGCGGCAATCTGGTTGATCTCGGCGGCGGCGGATATACGATTCGCGTCGGTGGCGCCGACCAGAACATCGCCACGGCGGACGTCGCCGTCATCGACTTCACCGGTGCGCCGTTCCGGACGGCTGAATTGAAGCGGGTCAGCCAGGGGCAGGCGCTCGCCGTCTTCCACTCGGGCGACGTGTTCGAGGGCCGCCTCATCGACATCGGCGGCACCGACCCGTTGCGCATGACGTTCAGCACGCCGGGAGGCAACCGCGACGTGAACTCCAGCGAACTGTCGCGCGTGTACCTGTCCAGGTGGCAGGGCATGCCGGAATCCGGTCAGACGGAAGCGGCCGAGGCCGGTCCCAGCCTCGATCCCGGCGGCGAAGGGCTGGCCATCCCCGCAAACCAGTGCTGGACGAACACTCTGAGATCGGTCAGGCAGGGCCAGCGGGTGACCTTCAATGGCACCGGCGAGATCCAGTTGAGCACCGACCCGGCGGACATCGCGGGCGTGGCGGGGTCGCGCACGGGAAGACTGTCGGCGAGCGCCCCCATTCCGGGAGCGCTGGCAGGCGCCCTCATCGGCCGGGTCGGGAACGGCCGGCCGTTCGGGATCGGCGACCAGAAGACGGCTCTGGCGATGCCCGCCTCCGGCCAGTTGTGGCTGGGCGTCAACGACGACCACTGCGGCGACAACCGCGGCCAGTTCAAGGTGCAGATCAACATCCTGCGATAGGGACGGAGCCGCCGGCCAGGCTCCTCCCCTGAGAAGGCCCGCCGCGGGGCGTCCAGGCGCCCGGCGCCGGGCCTCTTCGTCCTTTCAGGCTAGAATACGAGGATCACCATGGCCGACTGGAAAGACACGCTCAACCTGCCGAAGACCGGCTTCCCGATGAAGGCCAACCTGCAGGCCACCGAGCCGCAGATGCTGGCCCACTGGGACGCGATCGACCTCTATCGCAAGCTCCGCGAACGGCGCCGCGGGGCCCCGGTGTTCATCCTGCACGACGGCCCGCCCTACGCCAACGGCAATGTCCACCTCGGCACGGCCCTCAACAAGGTGCTGAAGGACATCGTCGTCCGCTCGCGGTCGATGATGGGCTTCGACGCGCCCTACGTGCCCGGCTGGGACTGCCACGGGCTGCCCATCGAGTTGAAGCTGCTCAAGGAACTCGGCCCGAAGAAGAAGGACATGAGCGTGGGCGACCTGCGCCGGGCCTGCCGAGAGTACGCCGCCCGCTTCGTGGACGTGCAGCGGGGGCAGTTCAAGCGCCTGGGCGTGCTCGGCGACTGGGACGATCCGTACCTGACGATGGACTACCGGTACCAGTCGGCGATCATGCGGGCGCTCGGCAAGTTCGTCGACCAGGGCATGGTGTACAAGGGGAAGAAGCCGGTCCACTGGTGCATCCACTGCCGCACGGCGCTGGCAGAGGCCGAGGTCGAGTACGAGAACCACGTCTCGCCGTCGATCTACGTCGAGTTCCCGCTGAGCCGGGAGAGCGCCGCTGAACTGGCCGCGCGCGTCCCCGCGCTGGCGGGCCACGAGGTGTCGGCCCTCATCTGGACGACCACGCCGTGGACGATTCCGTCCAATCTGGCGCTCGCGTTTCACCCCGATGCGCTCTACGGCGCGTACGTCGTCGAGGGCCGCGCCGTCATCGTCGCCGAGTCGCTCGCGGACCAGTTGTCGAAGGAGCTGGGGCGCCCGTTCGATCGCCCCGTGGCCACGGCGAAAGGCGCGGCCTTCGAGCACCTGCGCTTCCGCCACCCGCTGTACGCGCGTGACTCGGTCGGCGTGCTCGCCGACTACGTGACGCTCGACACCGGAACGGGCGTCGTGCACACGGCGCCGGGACACGGGAGCGACGACTTCCACACGGGCGTGCGGTACGGACTCGAGATCTACGCGCCGGTGGCGGGCGACGGCCGCTTCGTCGAGGAGCGTCGAGCGCTTCGCCGGCCTGACGGTGTTCGAGGCGAACCCGAAGGTCGAGCAGGCGCTCTCGGAAGCGGGCCGGCTGTGGAAGGCGGACCGGTTCGAGCACTCGTACCCGCACTGCTGGCGCTGCCACAACCCTGTCATCTTCCTGGCCACGTCGCAGTGGTTCATCGGGATGGACGAGACCGGGCTGCGCGCCAAGGCCACGGAAGAGACGGGAAAGGTCCAGTGGGTCCCGTCGTGGGGCGGCGAGCGCATGCGGGGCATGTTCGAGACGCGGCCCGACTGGTGCATCTCGCGCCAGCGCTCCTGGGGCGTCCCGATTCCGGCCGTGACGTGCACCGCCTGCGGAACGGCCGCGCTGACGACGGCGCTGGTCGCGCGGGCGGCGGACCTGTTCGAGCAGGAGGGCGCCGAGGCCTGGTACGAGCGGCCCATCGGCGACTTCCTGCCCGCCGGGTTCACCTGCCCGTCGTGCGGCGGAACGCAGTTCGAGCGCCGAGAAGGACATCCTCGACGTGTGGTTCGATTCGGGCTCGAGCCACGAGGCCGTGCTGGCGCTCCACCCCGAGCTGCGCTGGCCGGCGGATCTCTACCTCGAGGGCAACGACCAGTACCGCGGGTGGTTCCAGAGTTCGATGCTGGTGGGCCTGGGCACGCGCGGCAGGGCCCCGTACCACCAGGTCGTGACCCACGGCATGGTTGTCACCGAAGAGGGCAAGAAGATGTCGAAGTCACTCGGGAACGACGTGCTTCCCGAGGACGTGATCCGGCAGAGCGGCGCCGAGATCCTGCGGTTGTGGGTGGCCAGCGTCGACTTCCGCGAGGAGGTGCGCTTCGGGCCCGAGATCATGGCGCGGGTGGTCGAGGCGTACCGCAAACTCCGGAACACGCTGCGCATCCTCGCCGCCAACCTCTCCGATTTCGACCCGGCCGCCGACATGGTGCCGCCGCTCGTGATGGACGAGGTCGATCGGTTCGCGATGGCCCGCTACGGCGAGCTCGCGTCGAAGGTCATGACCGCGTACGAGCGGTACGATTTCCCGGCCATCTTCCAGGCGCTGAACGCCTTCATCGCCGTCGATCTGAGCGCCTTCTACGTCGACGTCTCGAAGGACCGGGTGTACACGCTGGCCGCCGGCTCGCGCGGCCGCCGGTCTGCGCAGACGGCCATGTTCGCCATGGCGGACGGCCTCGCGCGGCTCATCGCTCCCGTGCTGCCGGTGCTGGCCGAAGAGTTCTGGTCGCACCTGCCGGGCACGCGCGAGGAGTCGGTCCACCTGGCCCACTTCCCCAAGCAGGTGCACCTGTTCCGGAACGACGACCTGGAATCGCGCTGGTCGCGCCTGCTGAAGTTGCGCGCGGCGGTCAACGCCGAGCTCGAGAAGCTGAGGCAGGCGAAGGTCATCGGCCAGTCGCTCGAGGCCGTCGTGCACCTGAGCGGGACGGGCCCGCTCGCAGACCTGATCGCGAAGCACTGGGACGACCTGCCCGGGCTGTTCATCACGTCGCTGGTCGATGGTGAGACCACCCCCCCGGTGGCCGGGCTGGAACCGGCCGACGGGTCCGTCTACCACGAAGGCGACGGCAGCGCCGTTCACATCGTGGCCGGGAAGGCCGGCGGGACGAAATGCGACCGCTGCTGGCGCTACGTGCCGGCGGTCTCGGGCGCCCCGGGTCGCGAGGGCGTGTGCCCGCGCTGCGAGGACGCGCTGGCGGCGGCGCGATGACGGACGGGCAACGGGGCTGCGCTGACGGCGGGCCGCCGCGCCGCTTCGCGCTCGAGGCCGCCGTCATCGCGGGCGTCGTCGCGGTCGACCAGGCGACCAAGCTGCTGGTGCGCGCGGAGGTTCCGATCCATGACACCGTCCCGGTCATTCCGGACCTGTTCAACCTCGTCCACGTGCGCAACACCGGCGCCGCATTCGGGTTCCTGAACGCCGTCGACTTCCCGTACAAGGCAGCGGTCGTGGCCCTGGTCGCCACGGCGGCCCTCATTGGGATCGCGCTGTATGCGGCGCGGATGTCGTCGCACGAGCGGCTGGCGCGGGTCGGCCTGGCGCTGATCCTGGGCGGGGCCGTCGGCAACCTCATCGACCGCCTGGCGCTCGGCTCCGTCGTCGATTTCGTCGACGTGGTGCTCGGCGGCTGGCATTTCTGGGCGTTCAACGTCGCCGACTCGGCCATCACGGTCGGCGTCGTGGCGATGCTGGCGGACATGATCGGATTGGACAGGCATGTTTCCACGACTGTTTAGAGCTCGGCCCGATCACGGTCTACAGCTACGGCGTGCTGCTGGCGGCGTCGTACCTGCTGGCCTTGTACTACGCGGTCCGGCGGGCGCGGCGCTTCGGCCTCGAGGCGAACCGCGTGCTGGACCTCGGGATCTACATCATCATCTCGGCCCTGATCGGCGCCAAGCTGCTGCTGCTCATCGTCGACTTCGACTACTTCCGCCGCCAGCCTGCCGAGGTGTGGACGCTCGTGCGGTCCGGCGGCGTGTTCTACGGGGGCCTGGTCCTCGCCTTCGTGGTGGCCTTGTGGTACGTCCGCAAGCACCGGCTCCCCGTGTGGCCCGTGGCCGATGCCGTCGCCCCCAGCATCGCGCTGGGGCACGTCGTGGGGCGGTTCGGCTGCCTGCTCGCCGGCTGCTGCTACGGCAGGCCGACGACGGTGCCGTGGGGCATCACGTTTACCGATCCCTTCGCCGCCAGCAACGTCGGCACGCCCCTGCACGTGGCGCTGCACCCGACCCAGATGTACGACGCCGGGGCCGAGTTTCTGATCCTCATGCTTCTCCTCGCCACGGAGAAGTTCTGGCGGCGGCGAGCGGGCTGGACGTTCTGGGTCTACATCCTCCTTTATGGGATCTCGCGATTCGTGATCGAGTTCTACCGCGGCGACCCGCGCGGGGCCACCATGGGATTCTCGACGTCCCAGTGGATCTCGATGGCGCTGGTGCCGCTGTCGCTCGTGATGATCTTCGTGCTGTCGCGGAAGGGGCCCGCGCTGGTCCCGGCTGTTGCCGGCGCGGCGACGACGCCCACGCGCAAGAAGAAGCGTCGCCACTGAGCCGCGCCACCTCATGGACCACCACGACCTGCGGGTGAGCGCCGAACAGGCGGGCATCCGTCTGGACCAGTTCCTGGTGGGCGAACTGCCCGGGCATTCCCGGTCGCAGATCCAGCGCCTCATCAAGGACGGCCGCGTCCAGGTGGCTGGCCGCGAGGCGAAGGCGAACTACGTCATCCGGCCCGGAGACGCGATCGCCATCGACGTGCCGGCGCCAGTGGCTGCGGCGCCGGAGCCCGAACCCCTGCCTCTCGACGTCCTCTTCGAGGACGCCGACATCATCGTCGTCAACAAGGCGGCGGGGATGGTGGTGCACCCGGCGCCGGGGCACGGCGGCGGGACGCTGGTCAACGCGCTGCTGCACCACGTGGACGACCTGAGCGGCGTCGGCGGAGAGCTGCGGCCCGGGATCGTGCACCGGCTGGACCGGGGCACGTCCGGTGTGATGGTGGTCGCCAAGCATGACGCGTCGCATCGGGAGATGGCGCGCCAGTTCCACGATCGCGAAGTCGAGAAGGAGTACGAGGCGCTGGTGTGGGGCCTTGTGCACCAGGGGCGGCGCATCGATGCCGCCATCGGCCGCGACCCGAATGATCGCAAGAAGATGTCGAACCGCGCCAGGTTCGCGCGCTCGGCGGTCACGCGGATCACGTTCTCGAGGTTTCTCGACGGCGTCTCGTACCTGCACGTCGCGATCGCCACCGGCCGGACGCACCAGATCCGGGTCCACCTGAGCGGCATCGGTCACCCGATTGTCGGCGACACCGTCTATGGGGGCGTGAAGCGGCTGATGCCGGCCCACCTCCGCGTGGTGCAGCGCCTCGAGCGCCCGTTCCTCCACGCGCGGCGCCTCGCGTTCACGCACCCGTCCGATCCGGGTCGGCGGCTGGAGTTCACCGCGCCTCTGCCGGAAGATCTGCAGAGTGTGCTGGACGAACTAGTGGCGCGCGCCGAGGCGCGCAAGGCGTAGGAACTGAACGATGACTGAACGCGGCGGCACACGGCTCTTTTCGACCGAGTCCTTCAAAGGCCGGATCTTCACCGTCACCGTCGATCGCGTCACCATGCCGAACGGCCGGACGGTGACACTCGAGATGGTCCGCCATCCGGGTTCCGTGGTTCTCATTCCGATGCAGGACGACGGGCGGGTCGTGCTGATCCGGCAGTACCGCTACGCCCTCGACCGCTGGATCTGGGAACTGCCGGCGGGCAGCCTGGACCCGGGCGAAGATCCTGCAGCGGCCGCCGCCCGCGAGTGCGAAGAAGAGATCGGCCTCGTTCCGGGCCGCGTGGAATTCGCGGGCGCGTGGTACCCGACGCCCGGCTTCTGCACCGAGGTGATGAACTACTACCGCCTCGGTGACCTCCGCGAGCGCCGCGCCGGCGAGACACCGGCGCACAAGGACGACGACGAGGACATCCGCGTCCACGTGTTCACCCTGGACGAGGCCCGCGCCATGGTGCGCCGCGGCGACATCGTCGATCTGAAGACCGCGTGGGGGCTGACGCTGGTGTGAGTCGGGGCGGCGCGCCGGCGAGCGTTTTCGTGCGATGTTCGCTCGGAGTTAGGCTTCCCCGTCCCGCCGGTCCCGATCGGGCGTATCATGGGTGGTACTTCCTCTCCCTGATCTGCCGGAGTGGTGAGCGTGCCGGGCCGCGATCTGAAGGCGGCCGGCTCCAGTGGTTCTTCAGCAAGGATTCCGTTCGATGCCACAGCCGCCGCAGCAGCATCCGAAGGGCACCAGTGCGCGTGTCCTCCTCTCTTCCGTGTTCGGGCCCTACGCCCAGGACGACGAATTCGGCAGCCGGTCCATCAACCCGATGGAGCTCTACCACAACCAGGTGACGCGCGAGCAGGGGCCGTTCTCGCTCCGCATGTTCCACCGGTCGTGGGGCATCATCTTCATCCAGCACAACATCTCCGCGCCGTGCGCGGTGCTCGACTTCCCCACCCGCGAGCGGTTCGTCGAGGAGCTCAAGGCCCACCACTACGACATCGTCGGCATCTCGAGCATCATCGTGAACGTCGGCAAGGTGCGCGAGATGTGCCGCCTCGTGCGCGAGCACTCGCCGCACTCGACGGTCGTCGTCGGCGGCCACGTGACGGCCATCCCCGGCATCCAGCACATGATCGACGCGGACCACATCGTGAAGGGCGAGGGCGTCGTCGTGGTTCCGCGCAGTACCTGGGCGAGCCCGTGGACGCGCCCATCCAGCACCCCGTGATCCCGTCGTCGTTCGGGTTCCGCGTGATGGGCCTGCACGGGCCGAAGGGCGGCGGCAGCCCGGCGGCGACGATCATCCCGTCGGTGGGATGCCCGATGGGGTGCAACTTCTGCACGACGTCGGCGTTCTTCGGCGGCAAGGGCAAGGTGGTCAACTTCTTCGAGAAGGGCCAGGAGATCTTCAACGCCATGTGCGACGCCGAGCAGCGGCTCGGCGTGAAGTCGTTCTTCGTGATGGACGAGAACTTCCTGCTCTACAAGGCGCGCGCGATGGAACTGCTCGACCAGATGAAGGCGAAGCGGCAAGGCGTGGTCGCTGTACGTCTTCTCGTCGGCCAACGCGCTGAAGAAGTACACGATGCGCGAGCTGGTCGAGCTGGGCGTGAGCTGGGTGTGGATGGGCCTGGAGTCGCCCGAGAGCCAGTACACGAAGCTCGACGGCACCGACACGGTCGCCCTGACGAAGGAGCTCCAGTCCCACGGCATCGGCGTGCTCGGGTCGACCATCGTCGGCCTCGAGCACCACACGCCCGAGAACATCGCCGCGGAAATCGAGCATGCCGTGTCGCACGACACGGACTTCCACCAGTTCATGCTCTACACGCCCGTCCCCGGCACGCCGCTCTACGAGGAGATGGTGGACCAGGGCCGGCTGCTGCCGGACGTGGACCTCGCCGACATCCACGGGCAGGATCATTTCAACTTCCAGCACGCGGCCATTCCGCGCGAGCAGTCGAAGCGGCTCCTGGACTGGGCCTTCCGGCTCGACTACGAGCGGAACGGCCCGAGCGTCTACCGCCTCGCCAAGACGATGATGGAAGGGCTGGAAGAAGTACCGCCACGACCCCGATCCCCGTGTGCGGGAGCGCATCCGCGATGCCGGGCGCGGCCTGCGCGGCGGCTACGGCGCGGCGCTGTTCGCGATGGAGAAGTACCTCCGCGACGTCCAACGTCGAGGTGAGCCGGAAGATCCGCGCCCTGCGCAAGGACATGGAGCAGGAACTCGGGCGTGTTCCAGCGCTGGGCCAACCGCGTGGCCGGTCCCGCGGTGCTGTGGCTCGCGCGCCGCGACGCGCGCAAGTACCCGCACGGGAAACAGATCGAGCCGATGACGTTCCTCGAGCGCCGCAACTGGCCGGAGCCGGCGGCTGAGCCGCTCAGGCGCCCAGCCGGATGGCTTCCTCGATGGTGGCGATGTGGATGGCCGCCGTGTCTTCGACGCGGCGGGCGTAGCCGCCGGCGAACACGATCACCACGGGAACGCCCGCGTCGCGGGCGGATGACAGCACCAGGAAGTCGCGGCCCCGGAGCCCTTCGAACGTGAGGCACAGCCCGCCCAGCTGGTCCTCGACGAACGGGTCCGCGCCGGCGACGTAGAAGATGAGGTCCGGCCGGCTGGCCAGCACGGCGGGCAGCGCCCGCTCGAGCGCGCGCAGGTAGTCGCCGTCGCCGGTGCCGTCCGCGAGGCCGACATCCAGCGACCCGCGCGGCTTCACGTGCGGGTAGTTGTGCTCCTGGTGGATCGAGAAGGTGAAGACCGACGGGTCGCCGTCGAAGATGAAGGCGGTGCCGTTGCCCTGATGGACGTCCGCGTCGACGACCGCCGCGCGGCGGATGAGCGCCGTCGCGCTGCAGGACGCGGATGGCCACGGCCACGTCGTTGTAGAGACAGAAGCCCTTCGCCGTGCGACGGGAAGGCGTGATGGAATCCGCCGCCGAGGTTCGCGGCGGCGGCGAGGCGCCGCGCGTCGCCCGCGGCGGCCGCCCGGCCTGCGCGGCAGCCGCGCGCCGGCGCCGACCGCCAGGCGGGCGGCCGCGATCGTGCCGCCGGCCATCAGGCGGAAGCCCTCGGCGACCTGCCGGCGACCACGGCAGCTCGAGCAGGGCCAGTTCCGACGCCCGGAAGCCCCCGCTGCGCGTCTTCTCGAGGTACTCGGCCGTGTGAACCAGCGCCAGGTCGTCCCAGCCGGCCGGCGCCGGCTCGACGAGTGCGGCGGCGGCCGACCAGCCCCCGCGCCACGAGGCCGTCGCGCACCGCTCGCGTACTTCCCCATGTGGAAGACGTGCGCGCCGATGTCGATCTGGTACCGATCGGAGTAGACGATGTCCACGCGCAGCCACCTAGCCGGCGACCGGCGGCGAGTTCGGGCCGGCGCCGGCGCCGGCGCCTCCGGGCCGTCCGGCGGCGACGCACGGCGCCGGATGGAGCGCCAGCGCCAGCACCTCGTCGATCGTGGTCACGAAGTGGACCGTCAGGTCGCGCCGCAGGTCCTCGCTGATGTCTTCCTTGATGTTCTTCTCGTTCTGCCAGGGCAGCGCCACGTGGCGGATGCCGACGCGCCTCGCCGCCAGCACCTTCTCCTTGATGCCGCCGACCGGCAGCACACGGCCGCTCAACGTGATCTCGCCGGTCATCGCCAGGTCGCCCCGCACCGGCCTGCCGGTGATCTCGGACGCGATGGCCGTCACCATGGCGACGCCGGCCGACGGGCCGTCCTTCGGGATGGCGCCCGACGGCACGTGGAGGTGGAGCTCCGCGTCGCGGAAGAAGTCGCCGGCGACGCCGTAGCGGTCCGCGTTCGCGCGGAACCACGACAGCGCCGCCCGCGCCGACTCCTTCATCACGTCGCCGAGGTGCCCGGTCAGCGTCAGCAGGCCGCCGCCCGGCATGCGTGACGCCTCGATGAAGAGCACCTCGCCGCCGGACGGGCGTCCAGGCGAGCCCGATGGACACGCCCGGGTTCTTCGTGCGCTCCTCGACCTCCTCGTCGAGGAACCGCGGGGCGCCGAGCAGGTCCATCACGAGCTCGGGCGTGACGGTGACGGGCGCCTCGCGGCCCTCGGCCCGCATCCGCGCCACCTTCCGGCACAACGCGGCGATTTCGCGCTCGAGGTTCCGCACCCCGGCCTCGCGCGTGTAGCCGCGGATGACGGTGCGGAGGGCGTCGAGCGTCGAAGGTGATGTACTCGGGCGTGAGGCCGTGGTTCTGCACCTGCTTCGCGACCAGGTGCTCGACGGCGATCTTGAGCTTCTCCTCCTCGGTGTAGCCCGGCAGTTCGAGCACCTCCATGCGGTCGCGCAGCGCCGGCGGCACCGGGTCGAGCACGTTCGCCGTGGTGATGAACAGCACCTCCGAGAGGTCGAAGGGCACGTCGAGGTAGTGGTCGCGGAACGTGTTGTTCTGCTCGGGGTCCAGCACCTCGAGCAGCGCCGACGCCGGGTCGCCGCGGAAGTCCGATGCCGAGCTTGTCGATCTCGTCGAGGATGAACACCGGGTTCTTCGACTCGGCGCGGCGCAGGCCCTGGATGACCTGGCCCGGCAGGGCGCCGATGTACGTGCGCCGGTGGCCGCGGATCTCCGCCTCGTCGCGCATGCCGCCGAGGGACACCCGGACGAACTTGCGGCCGAGCGACGTCGCGATCGACTTGGCCAGCGACGTCTTGCCCACGCCGGGCGGGCCCACGAAGCAGAGGATGGGCCCCTTCACGGACGGGTTGAGCTTGCGCACCGCCAGGTACTCGAGGATCCGGTCCTTGGCCTTCTCGAGGTCGGAGTGGTCGGCGTCGAGGATCGCCTTCGTGCGGGCCAGGTCGATCACCTCGTCGGCGCGCTTCGCCCACGGGCAGCGCGATCAGCCAGTCGATGTAGGTCCGCGCCACCGTGTACTCGGCGGCGGCCACCGGCATCTTCGCCAGGCGGTCCAGCTCGCGGACCGCCTCCTTCTTCACCGCCTCCGGCATGCCCGCCGCGTCGATCTTCTCCCGGAGTTCCTCGATTTCCTTCGCCTGGTCGTCGCCCTCGCCGAGTTCGCGCTGGATCGCCTTGAGCTGCTCGCGCAGGAAGTAGTCGCGCTGGTTCTTGCCCATCTCCGACTGGACCTGCGACTGGATCTTCGATCCCAGCTCGAGGACCTCGAGCTCCTTGATGAGGATGCGGTTGAGCGTCGCCATCCGCTCGCGCAGATCGAGCGTCTCGAGCATCTCCTGCTTGAGCGCCGTCGTGATCGTGCTCAGGCTCGACGCGATGAAATCGGTGAGCCGGCCGGGCTCCGTGATGCTGAGGGCGAGCGTCTGCAGGTCGTCCGAGAGCAGCGGCGACAGCGACACGACCTGCTGGAAGTTCGACTTGATGTTGCGCTGCATCGCGTCGATCTCGAGGCGGTCCGCGTCGGCGCGTCGTCTCGGCGGCGCGGCGGACCCGCCCGCGCAGGTACGGCTCGGTCGTCACGATCTCGTCGATGTGCACCCGCGCGAGCCCCTGCACGATCAGCCGGAGGCTGCCGTCGGGCAGCTTGAACATCTTGTGGATGTGGGTGGCCGTGCCGACGGTGTACAGGTCCTCCTGCCGCGGTTCCTCGACCGCCGCGTCGCGCTGCGTGCAGACGGCGATCAGCTTCCCGGCGCCGATCGCCTCGTCGATCAGGCGCACCGAACTCTCGCGCGCCACGGCGAGCGGCATGAAGGAATTCGGGAAGAGCACCGTGTCGCGGAGCGGCAGGATCGGCAGCTCCGGCGGGATGACGAGGGACTTCTCGACCCCTCCCACGTCTTCCAACGGGGACTTCTCGGGTGTGTCGCTCATCGGCAACCCTCAGCCAGGCGCACGGAGGGCGGACGGCCGCGTCGACTGGAACGGGCGAAAAAGGAGCGGGCCGCCGGCCGGATCCGGCCGGCGGCCCGCGTGAAGAATGCCGCAGTTAGCCGGAGATGTCAAAGAAGAGCGACGAGGACCGCTGCGACTGCAGCCGCTCCCGCTGGATGGCGTTCTCGCGGGCCTGCTCGCAGTCCTTGCACCGGACCGCGAACGGCAGCGCCCGCAGCCGCTGGGGCGCGATGTCCTCGCCGCACTCGAAGCAGTAGCCGTACGCGCCCTCTTCGAGCCGCGAGAGCGCCTCGTTGATGCGCGTCAGCGTCTCCGCCTTCATCTGGATCAGCGCGAACTCGATGTCTTCCTGGATGTCCGCCTCGGAGCTCTCACCCTGGTCGAACACTTCGCTCATCTTGCCGTGCCCGCTCTCGGTGCGGACATCGCGGATCTTCTCGTGAACCTCGCTCATGATCTCACGCCGACGGTCCTCGAGCATCCGCTTCAGTTCCTCGTAGCGCTCGCTCGCCATCCCCTTGACGTGTTTGCCGTTCGTAGCCATGGTGCCGACGCTCCTTTCGCGTCACCCTGGGGCGACGGGGGACTCTCTGTCAGCCACCCGTCCTGCAAAGAATCTGCCATTCTAAGGACTTACCGGTAGTGTGTCAAGCTGCCGGCAGTCCCCTGCCCCTACGACTGATCTCGTCGCCTTTGTGGCTTTAGACGCCGGAGAGCCCTCAAGGTTCGGCCGGAACCATGTAATTTCGTCACAGTCATGTGGACGGTCCGGCCGGCCACCTCCGGCATTCTGAACAGTGCCCTGCGGGACCTGTCATCCGAAGTGGACGCGTGGCCATTGCGCCACACAGCCGTGGCGATCTCGCACCGCCGGGATTGACGGGGCGGACCGGCCGTGCCACGCTGTGACGATGCGCTGCCCACTCTGTTCCGCCCGACCGGCCAAGCGGGCCTGCCCGGCGCTAGGCCGGGACATCTGCCCGGTCTGCTGCGGCACGAAGCGTGAGGTCGAGATCACGTGCCCGGCCGACTGCGCGTACCTGGCCGCCTCGAAGGCGCACCCGCCCGCCGCAGTCCGGAGGCAGCAGGACGAGGACCTGGCCGTCCTCACGCCGGCGCTGGCTGGCCTCTCGGAAGCGAGGCAGCAGCTGCTCCTCTTCACGGTCACCCTCGTCGACCGGTTCAAGGGTGAGGGCCTCGATGCCGCCAGCGACGCGGATGCGGCGGCGGCGGCCGCCGCGCTCGCCGGCACGTACGAGACCGCGTCGAAGGGCCTCATCTACGAACAGCGGCCCGACACCATACCAGCCCAGCGCATGGCGGACGGCATCAGGGGGATGCTCGACCAGCTCGGGCGCGGGCGCCCCTCGAGCTTCGCCGCGGACGCCGCAGCCGTGCTTCGGCAGCTCGAGGACCGGGTCGGGGCCGTCCAGCGCGCCGCAGCCGGCGACCCCCGGGCGTTTCTCTCGCTCGCCGCGCGCGTGACGAGGCGCCTCGGCGGCCCCGCGCCAGGCGAGGCGCCGGCCGGGAGCGAGGCCGGGTCCGCCGGCAGGAGCAGCGGGCCCTCGATCATCCTTCCGTGACGGCCTGAGGGAAGCGGCGGAGTTCCGGGCCGGCTGATCCACGGCGGCTCCGGGCGTGCTATCATTGGAGTTTGCGTCCCGGCCGGACCGGCCGACTGTGTGGCCCCGGGGACGCCAGGTGATTCGCCATGGCCAAACGCTGTGAGATTTGTGACAAGGGCCCGGTCGTGGGCCGCAAGGTGAGCCACGCGCACAACGTGTCGCCCCGACGCTTCGAGCCGAACCTGCAGCGCGTGAAGGTACAGGTGAACGGCGGCGCGAAGTACATGCGCGTGTGCACGCGCTGCCTGCGCTCGGGCAAGGTCGTCAAGGCCGCGTGAGCGGGAGGACGCCCATGCGCAACGCGATCAGCACCAAGGACGCCCCGCAGGCGATCGGGCCCTATTCCCAGGGCATCCGCGCGGGCAACATGCTCTTTGTGTCGGGCCAGGGGCATCTCGACCCGGCGACGGGTGCGCTCGTCGAGGGCGATGTCGCCGCCCAGACGCGCCGCGTGATGGACAACATCGGCGCGATCCTGAAGGCCGGCGGCGCCTCGTTCGACCACGTGGTCCGCACGACCGTCTACCTGGCCGACATGAACGATTTCGCGGCGATGAACGCGGCCTACGGCGAGTACTTCTCGGCGCCGGCGCCCGCGCGCACCACCATCCAGGCGGCGCGGCTGCCGCGCGACCTCAGGGTCGAGATCGACGTCATCGCGGTCCTGTAACCGGCCCCTGGGCGGTCTGCGAGAGATCCAGCGGCACCGCCCGGGCCCGGTCCACAGACACGACTCCCGGAATCCCGCGCAGCGACTTCATCACCTTTTCCAGGTGTTTCATGTCGCTGATCTCGATCGTCACCCGTATCCACCCGCGCCGCTGCTCGTCGGTGCGCGCCTCGATGTCCAGGATGTTGGTGTTGACGCCCGCGATCTTCGCGCTCACGGCCGCCAGCATGCCCTTCCGATCCTCGACCTCCAGCGTGAGCCGCACCGTGTACTGCCCCGGTTCGGCGCCCTTGCTCCACTCGACGTCGATGCGCCGCTCGGGATCGTAGAGCAGGTTGGTGACGTTCGGGCACGAGGCCGAGTGCACCGACACGCCCTTGCCGCGGGTGATGTAGCCGACGATCCGCTCGCCGTGGATGGGATTGCAGCAGCGCGCGCGCACCACGAGCACGTCGTCGGCGCCGCTCACCTTGATCGAGTCGCTGCCGCCGCCGAGGCCGATGGCGCGCTTCACGGCCGACGTCACGGGTGACTCGCGCTTCTCGGTGAGCTGCTCGGCCGGCACGGCCTTGGTCAGCACCTGCCGCGCGCCGACGCGCCCGTAGCCGACGGCCGCCAGCAGGTCGACGCCGTTCGGCACGCCCCACTCGGGCGCGACGCCGTCGAGCGTCTTCTGCTCGAGCAGCGTCTTCACGTTCACGCCGAACCGCCGGGCCTCCTTCTCGAGGAGCTTCGTGCCCAGCTCCACCGCCCGCTCCTTTTCCTCCGCGTGCAGGTACCCCTTGATCCGGTTGCGCGCGCGCGTCGTGACGACGGAGTTCAGCCAGTCGCGGCTGGGCCGGTGCTTGGCGTTGGTCACGATCTCGACGATGTCGCCGTTCTTGAGGCGGGTGCGCAGCGGCATCATCTTGCCGTTGACCCGCGCGCCGATGCACTGGTGCCCGACGTCCGTGTGGATGGAGTAGGCGAAGTCGATCACCGTGGCGTCCCGCGGCAGCGACTTCACCTGGCCCTTGGGCGTGAAGGTGTAGACCTCCTCCGGATACAGGTCTACCTTGAGGTTCTGGATGAACTCCTGCGGGTCGCGCACCTCCTGCTGCCACTCGAGCGTCTGCCGCAGCCACTGGAAGTAGCGCTCGTCGTTGGCCGCGCCGACGCGGCCTTCCTTGTACTTCCAGTGCGACGCGATGCCCTCTTCCGCCTGCCGGTGCATCTCCTCGGTGCGGATCTGCACCTCGACCGGCACGCCCTTCGTCGTCATCACGGACGTGTGGAGCGACTGGTAGCCGTTCGGCCGCGGCGTGGCGAGGAAGTCCTTGATGCGGCCGGGAACCGGCGGCCAGGTGTGGTGGATGATTCCCAGGGCCGCGTAGCAGTCCTTGACCGAGTGCGTGATGATCCGGACTGCCAGGAAGTCGTAGACCTGCTCGAGGTCGATCTTCTGCCGCCTGAGCTTGAGGTGGATGCTGTAGAGGCGCTTGCTGCGGCCGTCGATCTCGACGACGGGGATCTGCGCCTCCTTCAGCTTCTGCGCCATCGTCTTCTTCAGGTCGTCGAGCAGCCCCTCGGTGGCTTTCCGCCGCCGTTCGACCCGCGCCTTCAGCGCGTCGTAGGCCTCCGGTTCGAGATACTGGAACGCGAGGTCCTCGAGCTCGTTCTTCAGCCGGCTCATGCCGAGGCGGTTGGCGATCGGCGCGTAGATGTCGAGCGTTTCCTGCGCCGTCCGCTGCCGACGGTCGTCGGGCATCGCCGCGAGCGTCCGCATGTTGTGGAGCCGGTCGGCCAGCTTCACGAGGACGACGCGGATGTCGTCGACCATCGCGAGCAGCATCTTGCGGAAGTTCTCCGCCTGCCGCTCCTCGCTCGTCGAGAACGGGATCGCGCTGATCTTCGTGACCCCTTCGACCAGGTGCGCGACCTCGGGCCCGAACAGCTCCTCGATGCGCTCGACCGTGGTGAGCGTGTCCTCGACGACGTCGTGGAGGAGCCCGGCGATGATCGCCGCAGGGTCGAGGCGGAGGTCCGCCAGGAAGTACGCCACCTCGAGCGGGTGGACCAGGTAGGGCTGGCCGGACTGCCGCACCTGGCCCTTGTGGGCGAGGGCCGAGAAGACGTACGCCCGCCGCAGCAGCTCGATGTCGCTGTCGGGCATGTACGCCTGCGCCCTGGTCACCAGGTCTTCGAATCGGATCATCGGCCAGTCCGGGCCCCGTGCGGCCCGCTCCCGGCTTCATCATAGGGAGCGCCTTCCGGGGGGTCAAGGCAGCCCGCGCCGCGCGCGGTGGAGGAACGGACCCCGACGGCGCCTCGGGTTGCTTGACTCCCCCTTTTTCCGTTCACTATACTGGCCCGGCTTGGGAAGATCCTCGCCATCGGGAGAGGGCGTCCCACCCTGTCAGTCTCAGGAATGCTGCGGTCTGGCTTGATTCCGATGAGGCCGCCACGGGCCGCTTGATACCGCGCATCGCGCGCAACGTAAGGGGGACATCATGCTGAGGGGACTCGGGCGGATCGCGTCGCTGGCGTTCGTGCTGGCGCTCGCCACGGGGCTGGTCGGCTGCAGCCAGTACGGGAAGCTCCAGGCCAAGCGGGCCTTCAAGGACGCCAACGTGCTCTACGCGCAGCAGGAGTACAAGAAGGCCGCCGCGCTGTACGAAGAGGCGATCAAGAACGACCCCGAGCTGTCGGTGGCGTACTTCTACCTCGCCAACAGCTACGACAACCTGTTCAAGCCGTCGCGCAAGGGCGAGCCCGAGAACGACGCCTACCTGGCCAAGGCCATCGAGTACTACAAGCTGGCGTCCGAGAAGGAGCAGGATCCGACGCTGCGGAAGCGCTCGTTCGAGTTCCTCGTCGCCGCGTACGGGCCTGACAAGATGAACGATCCGTCCCAGCAGGAACCCATCGTCAACCGCATGATCGAGCTCGACCCGCAGGACGCGACCAACTACTTCGCGCTCGCCAAGATCCGCGAGGACGCGGGCGACTACGCCGCAGGCCGAGGAGGTGCTCCTGAGGGCCAAGACGGCGCGCCCGAACGACCCGCAGGTCTACCTGCAGCTGGCTGGCTTCTACAACCGTCAGGAGGAGTTCGACAAGACGATCGAGGCGCTCAACCAGCGCGCGCAGATCGAGCCGAACAACCCCGAGGCCTTCTACACCATCTCGACCTACTACTGGGACAAGGCCTACCGCGACTTCCGCCTGAAGGAGCCCGAGAAGAAGGCCTTCGTCATGAAGGGCCTCGAGGAAGTCGACAAGGCGCTCCAGCTCAAGCCCGACTACATGGAGGCCCTGACCTACAAGAACCTCCTGCTCCGCCTCCAGGCCAACCTCGAGAAGGACCAGGCCAAGCAGTCGGCCCTGCTCAAGGAAGCCGACAAGCTGCGCGACCAGGCGATGGCGCTCCAGAAGAAGCAGGCTGCGGGCATCAAGTAGCCACACCGGCCGGGCGGCCCTCAGGGGGCCGCACGGCTCGTCAATCTGACCGGGCCGGTCCGCCATTCGGCGGGCCGGCCCGAAGCGTGTACGGCCCTCCTGTGTGCCCTGCCGCCCTTGTCACGGCGACTGTCACCGCGACCTGTCACAGGGCCTGTCCCTCGTGTCACCGAGACTTTCCCTCGTGAACCTGCCAGACGACACCTGGCGAGGACTCGAGCGATGGCCGCCAGACTGGAAGCCAGCCTCGACGACGAGCCATAGCGCCCCCTCCGATTCGGATTGGCACGGAGCAAAGCAGGTGCCGATTTCAGGGCGCGCCAGCCGGATGGAGGGTGGGGACTGTCCCCGCCCGGGTTAGGGCATCCGCCAGAGGGGACAGTCCTGCAGAGGAGAGTGCAGAGACTGCGTACAAGGAACCGGCCGGCCGCGGTGGTGCCGCGGGCCGGCCGGTTGAGCGTTCGCGTGTTGAGCGGCCGGCGAGGCCGCCCGAGACGCCTACTGGCCGCCGACGACGCCGGCCGCCTGCCGCATCCCTTCCGTCACGATGCCGACCTTCTCGACGCCAGCGCCCTTGGCGGCGTCGATGACCTCGACGATGTCGCCGTAGCGCAGGGTGCCTGCGGCGACGATGAACATCGTCTTGTCCTTGCGCTGCTCGAAGATGCGCGCGCAGGCGCGTCTCCAGCTCCTGGATGGTGATGTCGCTGCTTGTTCACCGAGATGCGCCGGTCGGCGGTGTACTCCAGCACGATCTGGCTGCTCGTGTCGACCTGCTGCGTCGCGCCCTTCGTCTCCAGCGGCAGGTTGATGTCGAGGCCCTTCTGCGTGAGGGGCAGCGCCGCCATGAAGATGATGAGCAGCACGAGCAGCACGTCGATGAGCGGCGTGACGTTCATGTCCGCGCTCGCGTGGAGCTCTTTGGACTTGACGTTCTCTTCTGCGCCGAAGTGCTTGTGTGCGTGTGCCATTACTGGCCTCCCATCCCGGCCCGGCCGATCTTGCGTTCGGTGATGAGGCCGATGTTCTCGACGTTGGCTTCGCGCAGGCGATCCATCGCGGCCATGATGGACGAGTAGGGCGCCTCCTCGTCCCCCTTGATGAGGACGATCTTCTCCTTCTTCGTCTCCATGAGCGTCTGGATCTTGGTTCCCAGTTCAGCCCTCCTGGATCGGGACGCCGTTCAGGTACACCCGCTTGTCGGATGTGACCGCCACGACCGTCTGGTCCTGCGTTTCCGGTTTGTCCGCGGAATTGGAGGCCTGGGGCAACTTCACGCTCACGCCCTGCTGCAACATCGGGGCGATGAGCATCATGATGATCAGAAGCACCAGCATGACGTCCACGAGCGGCGTGACATTGATGTCAGCCTTCAGGCCGCCTTTGCTGCCGCCCACATCCATTGACATTGTGGCCGTCTCCTCTGTCTATCGGTCGCGTCAACTGGCCTGGCGGCGGCCCGTTCCCCGCGAAGGGCCCGGGCGCGCAGCCTGGATCGCCAGCCTAGGCGGTCTTCTTGATGAAGTAGTCGACGAGCTCCGACGAGGAGTTGTCCATCTCGACGTTGAAGTACTCGATCCGGCCGGTCAGGTAGTTGTAGAACCACACCGCCGGGATGGCCACGACGAGGCCGAGCGCGGTCTCGACGAGCGCTTCCGAGATGCCGGCCGACACGGAGCCGAGGCCGCCCGAGCCGGTGGCCGCGATGCCCTGGAACGCCGTGATGATGCCGACGACGGTGCCGAGCAGCCCGACGAACGGGGCCGTCGCGCCGATGGTCGCCAGCGAGGCCACGCCGCGCTTCAGGTCGGACGCCGTCAGGGCCGACGCGCGCTGGATGGAGCGGCGCACCGTGTCCATCATGTCCTCGCGGCTGAGGGCGTTGCCGCCGCCAGCGTCAGCCTGGTACTGGTATTCGTTCAAGCCGGCCAGCACGACCTTCGCGAGGTGGCTGTAGCGGTATTCCTTCTTCTGCGACAGGGCGATCGCTTCCTTCAGGCGGCCGTCCTTGAGGAACTTGGCCACCTGCGGCGCGTACAGCTTCGACTGCTTCCGGGCCTGCAGGAAGGTGTAGAAGCGCTCGACCGCCACGCCGAACGAGATCATCGACATGATGAACAAGACCCACGCGATGGCCTTCGCGAAAAAGCCCATCTGGTTCCACATCTCAATGAGGTTCATGTCTCTCCATCCTCCAGAAAACGATCGCTGTTACTGATTCTTTCCGGTCAGCCGGCGCCGCCGGCCCCGGTTCCCGCTCGTCCGCCGCACCAGGCCCGGGGGCCTACTGCAGCGTGAAGTTCACGGTGACCGTCATGATGACGGGAACCGGCACGCCGTTG
Organism: uncultured Acidobacteriota bacterium; assembly: GCA_963806085.1. GTDB lineage: Bacteria > Acidobacteriota > Vicinamibacteria > Vicinamibacterales > JAKQTR01 > JAKQTR01. The sequence goes on along the minus strand of CAWDWR010000003.1, from coordinate 1,013,136 downwards.
AGCAACGTCGGCGTGAACACCCACTGGCGCACGGCATCGAGGGCCGCCTGGTCGAGCAGCGGAATCGACCGCAGCACGCGCGCGTCACTCACCTTGCCATCAGGCCCGATCGTCGCCTCGACGATCACGACGCCCTGCACGCGCGCCGACTGCGCGATGCTCGGGTACACGGGATTCACGTTCTTGATCTTCGTCGGCGGGCGGATGTTGCCGCCGACACGCACCGGCGCAACGGGCGGCGGTGGTGGTGGCGGAGCCTCGGGCAGCCCGCCCACGACGCCGCCGACGACGCCACCGGGCACGCCGCCTTCGACGCCGCCGCTGACGCCGCCCTCGGGGGCCTCGATGCCGGTCTCAGGCCGGATCTCGCGCGGCGCCTCGCACAGGCGCAGCCGCAGGATTCACGTCCAGAACGGGCTTCGGGGCCGCGGCCGCGGGTGGCGGTGGCGGTGGCGGTGGAGGCGGTGGCGGCGGCGGTGCCGCGACGAATGCCATCATCGCTGGCGGCGTCGGCAGAATGTCGGCGGCCATCAGGGGAATGATGATCACCGCGATGATGAGCAGCGCGTGGACGAGCAATCGAAAGCGGCACGGTGTACCACTTCCGACTCCCGAGGGTGATTGAGGATTGAACGACATCCCCGAACATGTCACGTGGCACCGGTCTGTCCTCCTAACCTCTTCGACTCAGACGGTTCACGAAGCCCATCGGCTCCCGGGCCCGGCCCCGAGTTCGTTCGCTCAGGGCTTCGTGCTGAGCGAGCGCGGCTGACGGAATCGCCTCGCGGTCGTACACAGCCGGTACCGCGAGTCGAAGTACGAAGGCGGCCGATTATATCGAGAGCGAAAAAGCCGTGTCAATGAAACCCGACACGCCCCGCCGGCCCGGACGCCTCCTGCACCATTAGACACCGGATCGCCGAAATCGGCCATCCCGTCAGCCCCGGCCGCCGGCGCCCCCGGTCACGCCGACGCCGACCCGATCCGCATCCCGTAAAAGGACCGCCACACGAAGACGATCGCCACCGCGAAGAACACGGCGGCCAGCGCATGGCTCACCCCGGAGCCCGCGTCGGCCGTGAGCTTCACGGCAAGCTCGACGGCCAGCAGCCCGAACAGCGTCGTGAACTTGATGATCGGGTTCATCGCCACCGAGGACGTGTCCTTGAACGGATCGCCCACCGTGTCGCCGACCACGGTGGCCGCGTGCAGGGCCGTCCCCTTCTCCTTGAGCTCGACTTCCACGATCTTCTTCGCGTTGTCCCACGCGCCGCCGGCGTTCGCCATGAAGATGGCCTGGTACAGCCCGAAGACGGCGATCGAGACCAGATACCCGATGAAGAAGTATGGCTCGACGAAGGCGAACGCCAGCGTCATGAAGAACACCGTGAGGAAGATGTTGAACATCCCCTTCTGGGCGTACTGGGTGCAGATCTCGACGACCTTCTTGCTGTCGGCCACCGACGCCTTGGTCACCCCGTCGAGCCTGATGTTCGCCCGGATGAACTCGACCGCGCGGTAGGCCCCGGTCGTGACGGCCTGCATCGATGCGCCGGTGAACCAGTAGATCACCGCGCCGCCCGAGATCAACCCCAGCAGGAAGGGCGGGTGCATCAGGGACAGCTTGTCGAGGTTCTCCGTCAACCCCGCGGTCAGCAGCACGATGATCGAGAAGATCATCGTCGTCGCGCCGACGACCGCCGTGCCGATGAGCACGGGCTTCGCCGTGGCCTTGAACGTGTTGCCCGCACCGTCGTTCTCCTCGAGCAGTTCCTTCGCGACGAGGAAATCCGGCTCGAACCCGAACTCCTTCCTGATCTGCGCCTCGATGCCCGGCACCTGCTCGATGAGCGACAACTCGAACACCGACTGGGCGTTGTCGGTCACGGGCCCGTAGGAGTCGACGGCGATCGTCACCGGGCCCATGCCCAGGAACCCGAACGCAACCAGGCCGAACGCAAAGACGGCCGGGGCCGCCATCAGCGCACCCAGGCCGAGGGTGCTCACGCCGTACCCGGCCGCCATCAGCGCGACGATGGTGAGGCCCAGCCAGAAGGCGCTGTAATTGCCGGCCACCAGGCCTGACAGGATGTTGAGCGAGGCGCCGCCCTCGCGCGACGAGGTCACGACCTCCTTCACGTGCGTGGACTCGGTGGACGTGAAGATCTTCACCAGTTCCGGAATGATGGCGCCGGCCAGGGTGCCGCAGGTGACGACCGTCGAGAGCTTCCACCAGAGCGTGCCGTCGCCGAGCGTCGGGATGAGCAGGTACGAGGCGGCGTAGGTGAGCGCGACGGAGACGATGGATGTGATCCACACGAGCGCGGTCAGCGGCGCCTCGAAGTTCATCTTCGACGCCTTCGCGTAGCGGGCGCGCGAGATCGCCGCGTTCAGGTTGAACGACAGCCCGCTGGCCACCACCATCACGATGCGCATCATGAAGATCCAGACCAGCAGCTGGACCTGCACCTGCGGGTCGCGCACGGCCAGCAGGATGAACGAGATCAGCGCGACGCCCGTCACCCCGTACGTCTCGAAGCCGTCCGCGCTCGGCCCGACCGAGTCGCCCGCGTTGTCGCCCGTGCAGTCCGCGATGACGCCGGGGTTGCGGGCATCGTCTTCCTTGATGTTGAAGGCGATCTTCATCAGGTCCGATCCGATGTCGGCAATCTTGGTGAAGATGCCGCCCGCGATGCGCAGCGCGGCGGCGCCGAGCGACTCGCCGATGGCGAACCCGATGAAGCACGAGCCCGCGTAGTCGCCGGGGATGAAGAGCAGGATCGCAGAGCATGATGAACAGCTCGACGCTGATCAGCATCATCCCGATGCTCATCCCGGCCCGGAGCGGGATCTCCATGATCGGGAACGGCATGGCGCGGAGGCTGGCGAAGGCCGTGCGCGAGTTCGCGAACGTGTTGATCCGGATGCCGTACCAGGCGACGCCGTAGCTGCCGGCGATGCCGACCAGGCTGAAGAGCAGGATGATGACGACCCGGATCGGCTCCATGCGCTGCAGGAACCCGAAGTAGAAGACGATGATGACGGCGATGAAGATCTCGAGGACGAGCAGGAACTTGCCCTGCTGCAGCAGGTAGGTCTTGCAGGTCTCGTAGATCAGGTCGGCGATCTCCGCCATCGACTGGTGGACGGGCAGCCGGCGCACCTGGTGGTAGATGTGGTGACCGAAGAAGAGGCCGCCCACCGCCACGAGCAGGCCGAAGAGCAGCAGGGTATGGCCGGAGACGCCCAGAAACTGCGCCTGCGAAAGGTCCGGCACCACGAGGCTGGCTTCGCCGCCGTGGTGGACTTCGACGGCGGGCTGCGCCGCGGGCCCGTCCGCCTGGGGGCCGGACGCCAGGATCGTGACGGCGCCGCCGGCCAGCGCGGCTGTGATGAGAACCAGCCCGACAAGCCAGAGCATCCGGCGGGGGTTGCGCTTCCGGTTCACACCCATGGCAGCTTCCTCTTTCATCTCCGTCGTCACGCCCCCCGGGCGCCCGTGTCGAGGCCGGCCCGGGGCTCCCGATCGACCGCCGGCGGCATGGCCATGCCGCCGGTCAGGATCACCCGGACGCCCTCCTCGACCGAGAGGTCCGGGAAGAACACGGCGTTCCTCGGCACGACCACCAGATCCCCGAGGTACAGGTGGTTGGTCGGCACGTAGACCGCCACCATCGGCTCCGGCCCGCTCCCGAGGTCCACCGAGAACTCCTTCGTCAGGAATCCCAGCACCTTCCCGCGGCGGGGATCCTCGACGAGCGCCACCTTCTTGAAGCCGTACTTGTTGTCCGGCGAGAAGGCGGCCACGATCTGCTTCACCGGCGAGTAGATCGTCCGGAACACGGGCACCATCATCAGGTACCCCTCGGCACGCTGCAGCAGCCGCTTGCCGAAGACGTTCGTCGCGACGGTGCCGACCGCGAGAATCAGCACGGCCGTCGTGACGATGCCGAGGCCGGGAATGTCGAACGGGATCCACCGGTGGTAGAGCGGCCCGACCAGCCCGTCCACCGCGCGAAACACCCAGACGAGGCTGACCAGGCTGATGACGAGGGGCACGGTCACGACGAACCCCGTGACGAAACGGCGCCGCAGCCACTGCACCACGATCAACTCCGCCCGGACAACAGCCAGCCCGCCGTCACCGCCGCGAGGACGATGCGGTACCACGCGAACGGCGCCAGCGTGTGGCTGACGAGGTACTTCAGGAAGTACTTGATCGTGAGATACCCCACCACGCCCGACACGCTCATGCCGATCAGAAACAGCCAGCGCCTGCTCGGCGCTCAGGCCCGCCCCGGCCAGGTGCAGGCCCTCGTGCGCCGCCGCCGCGAGGATGGCGGGCACGCCGAGCAGGAACGAGAACCGCGCCGCGGCCTCACGCCGGATGCCCGAGAAACATCCCGGCCGTGATCGTCGCGCCCGACCGCGACACGCCCGGCACCAGCGCGGCGGCCTGCGCCACGCCGATCGCCAGCGCCACGGCCGGCGTGACAGCCTCCTCGCCGCGCGTCGCCCGGCCGCTCCGTTCCACGAGCGAGGAAGAGGACCGCAACCGCCGCGAGGGTGACGACGGTCACCCACGGAGTCCGCAGCGTGTCTTCGATCGCCCCGGCCAGCAGCACGCCGACGATGACGACCGGCACCGTGCCGACGGCGATCAGCCGAAGGCGCCGGCCCGCGGCGTCGGCGGGCCAGACAGGCGCGCGAAACAGGCCCGGCGCCGCCAGCGTCAGGGCCGCGATGTCCGCCCGGAAGTAGGCCACCACCGCCCCGAGCGTGCCCACGTGACACGCCACGTCGAACGCGAGGCCGAGTTCGGCCGCGTCCCAGCCGAGCAGCGCCCGGGCCAGGATCAGGTGGGCGGAACTGGACACCGGCAGGAACTCGGTCAGCCCCTGCACGACGCCAAGAACGACCGCCTGGAAGTACCCCACCGGCTCAGGCTACGCGCCTAGGACGCGCCGTTCTTTCGGTTGTTCTTCTTCCGGGTCGCGGACGTCGGCCGCCGGGGCCGGCACCGCAGCCGGCACGCGCGGGCGCGCCCTTGGCGCGCCAGAACGTGACGATGGCCGCCGCGATGAACACGCTCGAATACGTCCCGGTGATGACGCCGACGATCATCGTGAACGCGAATCCGCGCAGCACGTCCCCGCCGAAGAGAACAGGGCGAGCGGCGGTCATCAGCGTGGTGCCGGCCGTCAGTGATCGTACGGTTCAGCGTCTGGTTGATCGCGGTGTTGACCGTGCTCGAGGATCGAATCGCGGCGCATGCTCCCCTGAGGTTCTCGCGGACGCGATCGAAGATCACGATCGTGTCGTTGGTCGAGTAGCCCGTCACCGTCAGGATGGCCGCGATGACGTTGAGCGACATGTCGTACTGGAAGAACGCCAGGAACGACGAGCGTGACCAGCAGGTCGTGGACCGTCGCGACGACGGCGCCCGACGGCGAAGCTGAACCGGAACCGGAACGCGATGTAGATGAGCAGGCCGCACAGCGACAGCACGGTTGCCCACACGCCCTTCCGTGTCAGTTCCTGCCCGACCACCGGCCCCACCACCTGCGTGCCGACGACGGTGAACTTGCCGAGGCTCGACGCGTTCAGCGCGGCCACCACGGCGTCGGCGGTCTTGGTGAGCCCGGTCCCCTGCTCCGCGCCCACTTCCGGCAGGCGGACAGGACCTCGCGAGCCGCCTCGTCCCCGTACCGCTGCACGACGATGTTCTGGCCGGCGGTCAACCCCTGGTGCCGGCTGAGCGCGTCGCGGACGCTCTGCACGGACGGCGTCGCGTCGAACTTCACGATGACGATGGTGCCGCCCGAGAACTCGACGCCCATGGGCAGGCCCTGCGTGACGATCGTGAGGAGGCCCGCCCCGATGACGAGCCACGACAGGACCAGCGCATGCCACCGGTACTTGACGAAGTTGAAATTGGGATTCTTGAAGATCTGCATGGTGCCAGCCGCCGGTCCTTAGATGCTCAGCTTCGTGACCTTCCGGCCCGCCAGGACCAGTTCGAAGATCGTCTTGGACACGAATGTCGCGGTGAACAGGTTCGACAACAAGCCGAACGTCAGCGTCGTCGCAAAGCCCCGGATGGGGCCGGTGCCGAACTGGAACAGGAACGCCGCCGAGATGAGCGAGGCGACGTGCGTGTCGATCAGGGTCGTCAACACGCGGCTGAAGCCGGCGTCGATCGCCTGCCGGACGCTGCGCCCGGCCGGCCGAGCTCCTCCTTGATGCGCTCGAAAATCAGCACGTTCGAGTCGACGCCGATGCCCATCGTCAGCACGAAGCCGGCGATGCCGGGCAGCGTCATCGTCGCGCCGATGTACGACATCAGGCCGAGCAGGATCGCCAGGTTGAACACCAGGGCCACGATCGCGTTGATGCCCGGCCAGGTGGTAGTAGAACAGCATGAACACGACGACCGCGGCAAGTCCGGCGATCGACGCCATGCACGCCGGACCGGATCGAGTCGGCGCCGAGCGACGGCCCGACGGTGTTCTCCTCGAGGTAGGTCAGCGACGCCGGCAGGGCGCCCGACCGCAGCACGAGCGAGAGGTCCTGAGTCTCCTGCTGGGTGAAGCGTGCCGGAGATGCGGCCCTCGTCGAAGATGCGGCCCTCGATCACGGGCGCCGACTGCACGCGGCCGTCCAGGATGATCGGCGAGGCGGCGGCCGATGTTCTCGCCGGTGGCCTTGCCGAACTTGCGCGCCCCGTCCGTGTTCAGCGAGAAGCTGACCGCCGGCCGGTTCGTCTCGTCGAGCGAGGGCTTCGCGTTGCGCAGGTCGCGGCCTGTCACGACGGCGACTTTCCGCACCAGGTAGTACACGGTCTCGGCGCGCTCGCCGGCGCGTCTCGTGTCGCTCACGCCGGGCACGATGTCCATGTTGCCGGGCAACACGCCGCCGCGGGCCTGGAGGAGCTGCTCCTTCGTGCTCGCCGGGCCGTCCTCGACCAGCTTCAGCTCGAGCAGCGCCGTGGAGCTGATGATGCTCCTTGGCGCGCGCCACCTGGCTCACGCCCGGCAGCTCGACAATGAGCTGGTCGTTCTGCGCTGCCGGTCCTCGCGATGATCGGCTCGGCGACTCCCAGCTCGTTGACCCGCCGCTCGATGGTCTGCAGCGCCTGCGTCACCGCGTCCTCGCGCAGCTGAACGACGAGGTTCGGCTTCATCACGAAGCTGTAGGAGCCGGCCGTCACCGGATTCCCGGTTGAACCGGGTCTCGATCTCGGTGGCCGCCTCGCGGAACGCCGCGTCCTGGCCCTGGGGCACGCCCTCGACCCGGAACCGGGTCGGGATCGACGCCGGTGAAGGTCAGGCTCGTCAGTCCCTTGCCCTCGGCCGCCTCCCGCAACTGCTCCATCGTCGTGTCGGTGTCGAGGCGGAGCGCGTCGTCGGTCTGGACGCGGAGCACCAGGTGGACGCCGCCCTTGAGGTCCAGCCCGAGCTTGATCTTCTGGTCGGGCGGGATGATCGCCCAGATGGCGAGGCCCACGACGACGAGGATGGTGATCACCCTCCAGCGCAAGTTCTTCATAGGCTTACTGGCTTCCGCGCGTCGGGCGCGACGGGGTCCTGTCCCTGGTAGCCGCCCACGGCCGCCTTGGAGATTTCGATCCGGACCTTGTCCGCGATCTGGAGTTGCACGCTCTTGTCCGAGATCCTGGTGATCTGCCCGTAGATCCCGCTGGTGGTCACCACCCGGTCGCCCACCTTCAGCGCGTCGACGAACTGCTGGATCTTCTTCTGCTTCCGCTGCATCGGCAGCAGGATCAGGAAGTAGAAGATCGCGAGGACCAGGGCGAAGGGGATCAGCTGCACCCAGGGATTCGCGCCGCTTTCGGCCGGTGCCGACATGGCCAGCACCAGGCCCTGATTCGCAAGAGCTGTCAGGGTCATGAGTTACTCAACGGGCGGGAGAACATCGCTTGCAGCGACTGTCTCAGTGTTTCGAGCGTCCCAAACACTATAGCCTGTCTTACCCGCGCCATCGTGTCAAGGTAGAAGCGCAGGTTGTGGATGGTGTTCAGGACCGCCGCCCCGATTTCCCCCGACACGAACAGGTGGCGAAGATACGCTCTCGAGTGCGTCCGGCAGGTGTAGCAGGAGCAGGCCGGGTCGAGCGGCCCCTCGTCGGCGGCGTACGGGCGTTCTTGATGGTCGAGCCGGCCCTCGCTGGTGAACAGCTGGCCGTTGCGGGCGTTGCGCGTGGGCATCACGCAGTCGAACAGGTCGACGCCGCGCGACACCGCCTCGACGATGTCGAGCGGCGTGCCGACGCCCATGAGGTACCGCGGGCGGTCGGCCGGGAGCTGCGGGGCCGTGTGGCCGACGACGGAGTACATCGTGTCGGCCGGTTCGCCGACGCTGAGGCCGCCGATGGCGTAGGCCTCGAACCCGATGGCCAGGGTCCGCTCGACGCTCAGCGTCCGCAGCTCCGGGACCGTCCCGCCCTGGATGATGCCGAACTGCGCCTGGCCGGGGTTGGTGACCGCAGACGGGATCGGGATTCGGCCCTTCGACCGGTCGGCCGCCGAGCAAGGTCGAGGCGGGATTCGGACTCGGAGTCTCCCCGTCCAGCTGCTGGTCGCCGGCACCCAGTTCCTGGAGTGCGAGGAAGCGCTCGCGGCAGCGCCGGGCCCAGCGGGCCGAACGCTCGGTGGATTCCCTGACGGCGGCCGCCGTGGCCGGCTGGGCGAGGCACTCGTCGAGCACCATCGCGATGTCCGGGCCGAGCTGCGCCTGGATGTCGGTGGCGCCTTCCGGGCGTCAGCAGGTGTTCGCTGCCGTCGAGGTGCGACCGGAACCGGATCCCGTCCTCGGTGATCGTCCGCTTCTCGCCGAGGCTGAACGCCTGGAAGCCGCCGCTGTCGGTGAGGATCGGGCCGTCCCAGCCGATGAAGCGGTGCAGGCCGCCGAGGCGCGCGATGAGACCGCTCGCCGGGCCGCAGCCACAGGTGATAGGTGTTGCCGAGGATGATCTCGGCGCCGACCTCCCGCAGATCGCGGGGCGTCATGCCCTTGACCGCGCCGCGCGTGCCGACGGGCATGAAGGCCGGCGTCTGCACCACGCCGTGAGCGGTGGTCATCTCCCCGCGCCGGGCGGCGCCGTCGGTGTGGAGGACGCGGAAGGAGAAGGCTGGGGACATGTTCGGGATTCGGGATTCGGGGCTCGGGACGCGAACTGCGACGCCTGATAGCGACTACCAGCAGGTCACCGACGACGCATCGGGATATATTAGTCCGGTGAAGCGCAAACGCGTGGGTGTGCTGTTCGGGGGGCGGTCGAGCGAGCACGAGGTGTCGGTGCGCTCGGCGGCGTCGGTGCTGGCGAACCTCGACCGGAAGCGGTACGACGCAGCCGCCATCTACATCGACCCCGAGGGCCGATGGATCCTGCCGAGCCGGCTGCCCGACGTCGTCACCGACGCGGAGGCCCGGGAGTACGTCCGCGACCAGGCCCGCTCGTTCCGGCGCGACAGCGAGGTCGTGATGCCGGCGCGGCCGGCGGCCGACGACACGCTGCTGGTCCTCTCGCGCGGGGCCGCCGGGACCGACGAGGACGTCGACGCCGCGATCGATCCGCGAACTGCACCTCGACGTCGCGTTCCCGGTGCTGCACGGGCCGTACGGCGAGGACGGCACGATCCAGGGCCTGTTCGAGCTGGCCAACGTCCCCTACGTCGGCGCGGGCGTGGTGGCGTCATCGGTCGGCATGGACAAGGCGATCATGAAGGTGCTGTTCGGCGCGCGGGGCCTGCCGACGGCCGCGTTCGAAACCGTCTCGCGGCACGCGAATGGAACGCCGACAGGGCCGCCGTGCTGGCCCGCGTGACGAGCCGGTTCGCGTTCCCGGTGTTCGTGAAGCCGGCGAACCTGGGCTCGAGCGTCGGCATCAGCAAGGCGCAGAGCGAAGCGGAGCTTGCGAAGGCCGCTCGACCTGGCCGCGCAGTTCGATCGCAAGATGCTCGTCGAGGCGGCGGTGCCGAACGCGCGGGAGATCGAAGTCGCCGTGCTCGGCAACGAGACGCCTGAGGCCTCCGTCCCGGGCGAGATCATCCCGGCCGAAGGGTGCGACTTCTACGACTACGAGGCCAAGTACACGAGGGACTCTGACCTGCTCGTCCCGGCGCCACTGACGGCGGGGCAGACCGCCGAAGTGCAGCGCCTTGCCGTCGAGGCCTACCGTGCGATTGACGCGGCCGGCCTCGGCCGCGTGGACTTCCTCTTCGACCGCGAGGCCGGAGGCGTGGCACGTGAGCGAGATCAACACGATGCCCGGCTTCACGACGATCAGCATGTACCCCCGGCTCTGGGAGGCCAGCGGGCTCGCGTACGGCGCGCTCCTGGACCGGCTGATCGCGCTCGGCCTCGAGCGGCACGCCGCGAAACAGGAACTGCGCACGAGCGCGACATGACGCGGACGTGGCGCGCCGGCGCCGCCGTGCTGGCCTGCGCAGGGCTCGTGCTGGCGGCGGCGGCCTGCCGCACGGCGCCGCGCGGCCGGCGTCCCCGGTCATCAAGGGCCTCACCAACGCGCCTGCGCTCGTGCGCGTCACCGACCTCATCTACGATGCCGATTTCGCGGCCGCGGACGCTGCGCTGCCGGCGGCGTGCGGGCCGGCTCCAGCCCAGGCCTGCGCCGTGCTCGACATGGTTGGACAGTGGTGGCGCCTGTACCTGGACGTCGACAACCGGTCCGGGGACGGCCCCTTCACCGCCCGCCTCACCACCCTGCTCAACGACGGCGAGCGATGGGTGAAGCAGGAACCCGATCGGGCCGAGGCGTGGCTCTACCTGGGCGCGGCGTACGGCATCCGCGTCCAGTTCAGCGCGCAGCGGTCCGAGTATCTCGCCGCGGCGCGCGACGGCAAGCGGATCAACCAGTCGCTGGAGCGGGCGCTCGCGCTCGACCCGGACCTTGCGGACGCCCACGCCGGCCTCGGCCTGTATCGGTACTACGCCGACATCGCGCCGTCGATCCTGAAGTTCCTGCGCTGGTTTCTCGGCCTTCCCGGCGGCGACCGGGCCAAGGGCCTCGCCGAACTGCAGCGCGCCCGCACGAGCGGCGTGCTGCTGAAGGCCGAGGCGGCCTACCAGCTGCACTTCATCGATCTCTGGTACGAGCGCAAGACCGACGAGGCGCTCGCCATCCTCGCGGACCTGCGCGCGCGATATCCGCACAACCCGATCTTCCTGCTGAATGCCGCGCAGGCGCACGAGGTGTACCGGAGCGATCGGGCGGCCGCGCTGGACGTCTATCGGGCGCTGATCGACGGCGCCCGCAACGGGTCGCTGCGCGAGCCGCGTCCTCGCGGAGACGTGGGGACGCCTCGGCGACGGCGGCGCAGCTCGACGCCCTCGCCGAACCCGATCGGGCGACCGACGAGGCGCGCGCGGTCATCGCGCGGCGGCCGGCGATGCCGTATGGCGCGATGGCGCACGCGCAGCTCGAGCTGGGCCGCGCGCTCGATCAGATCGGCGCGCGCGATCAGGCGGTCGCGGCGTACCGCGCGGCCATCGCGGCGGCGCCCGCCGGTGATCCGCGCAGGTGCGCCGCGCCGCCCAGCAGGGGCTGTCGCGGACGCCCGATCGCGTCACCGCCGACGCCATGCGCCTGTCGCTCGAGGGCTGGCGCGCGTTCGAACGGGGCGACGGCGCGGCCGCGCTCGCGCCGCTCGACCGCGCCGTCGCAGCTGAGGCCGGACGACGGCGTGCACCGGTACCGCAGGGGCCGCGTGCTCGCTGGCCGCGCAGGACCGCGCGCGCGCGCGCGCCGACTTCGAGCGCGCGCTGCGGGTGCGGCCGCTGCCGCCGGCGCCGTTCGTCGCGGCGAGCTACTGCGAGCTCGGCGCCATCTTCGAGGCGTCGTCCGATCGCGCGCGCGCCGTCGCGATGTACGACGCCGCGTCGCGCGCGCACGGCGCCTGGGCCGAGACGCGCGACCGTGCGCAGCGCGCCCTCGCGCGCCTGCGATAACCTCGCGTCCCGCACAATTCATCCTCGCCGCGCGCGGTCCCGATCGCCGTCATCAGCGATCGCGATCGAAAAAAGTTGCGCGCGGACGCAACTTTGTGCTTGACATCGTTTTGTTCTCATCCATAATCTACAGCTTGTATGAGCCTGGTTCGCTCAGCCCAGAGCTTGTGATCGATCGGCGGCGGTAACCAGCTGAGCAGCCACATTCCGAGGAGGAACAATGGCGAAGAAGACTGCGAAGAAGGCGACGAAGAAGGCTGCGAAGAAGCGCTAAGCTTCGATGCGCCGATGACGGGGGTGATCTCACCCCCGTTTTTTTGTACGCGGGATCACGAGCCTGGCGAAGACGACGGTGCAGCAGCCGCCGGCCGGCCGCGATGGCTGCAGGCAGGCTAGCGCACGACCAGTTCGACGCCGTCCCACGCGCGTACGCGCCGGATGACATCCCACTGCTGCAGGCGATCGACCACGTCCATGCCGGCCACCACGCGGCCGAAGACGGTGTACTTCCCGTCGAGGTGCGGCTGAGGCGAGAGCGTGATGAAGAACTGGCTGCCGCCGGTGTCCGCGCCGTCGAGCGCCATGCCGACCGTGCCGCGCAGGTACGGCAGCATGTTGATCTCGTCGCGCAGCGTGTAGCCGGGCCCGCCTTCGCCATCACCGCGCCGGTCGCCGGCCTGGACGACGAAGTTCGGCACGACGCGATGGATCGCCATTCCCGCTGAAGTAGCCCCGGCGCGCCAGCGCGAGGAAACTCTCCGCGGTGAGCGGCGCGTCGAGCACGGCCAGTTCGATCTCCACCGACCCCTTGTCCGTGTCGAGGAACACGTGCGGCGACACCTGCGGCGCGACCAGCGCCGGCGCGCCGTACGCCTCGACGGGCCGCCCGGGCGCCGGCCTGATCCTCTCGCTCGCGTCGCTGGCGGGATCGAAGGCGCGCAGCAGCTCGGCGGCGCGCAGCCGCACCGGCCACTCGCGGTCGCGCGAGCGCGTCGTTCAGCACGGCCGACGCGGCAGCCGCGCCGTACTTCGCGAGCGCGACAAGCGCGGCCGCGCGCGCCTGATACAGGTCGTCGGCCAGGCCGGCCGTGTACGCGGCGGTGAGCGCCCGCTCACCGCCAGGCGGCTTCAGTTCGCCCAGGGCCGACGCGGCCGCCGCACGCACCATCACGTCGCCGCTGGCGAGCAGGCGCTGCAGCGTGGCGGCGAAGTCAGCCGGCTTCTCGGGCATGGCCAGCATGGCGGTGATGGCGGCGGCGGCCACCGCGGCGTCGGGGCCGGTCATCGAGGCCGCGAGCCTGGGGATGGCGCGCGCCGGTCCGAGCGCCGGCAGCAGCGACACCACGGCCGTCCTCACGCTCGGGTGCGGGTCCGCGTCGAGCCCCGACAGCACGATGACGAATGTGTCGAGGTCGATGTCCTTCAGCGCCCGCAGGCCGGCGGCGCGCATCGCGGGCCACGGATCGGTGACGGCGTCGAGCACGAGGTTCAGAGCCTCGTGATCCTTGAGCGCGCCGAGCGCCGTGACGGCCTCGAGCCGGACGTTCGGGTCGGCGTCGCGCGCCTGCGCCACGGCCCTGATCGGCGCGGCGGCTTCGGCGCCGCCGATCTGCGCGAGCGCCCGGATCGCCGCCACCGCGGTCCCGCGGTCGGTCTGCCAGCCCCCCACGAGCGGCGCGAGGAGGCCGATGCTCCCCGCCGCCTTGCGCGCCCCGAGGCCGCGTGCCGCGAACGCGCGGGAGACGCGGTTCCCGCTCCGCACCAGAGTTGCGAGCGCGGGCACCACGCGCGCGTCATCCGTCCTGGACAGCGCGTACGCCACGGGCCACCACGCGAGACGCGGCTGCCCTGCGGCGTCCAGCACGAGCGACAGCAGCGCGTCGGCCGCCTTGAGCCGCGTCAGGGCATAGACGCCGAGGCGGAACGCTTCCGCGGGAGGATCGAGCGGGTAGGCGCCGTCGTCAGCCCCGAGGACCGCCGCCTTCAGTGCCGGGAGATGGCCGGACGCCATGGCGGCGATAGCCTGAGCCGAACCGGCATCGCCCACGAGCCCGAGCGCCTCGGCCGCGCGCCCCTGCACCAGCGGCGACGGGTCGCGCAAGGCGGCCCGCAGGGGCTCGACGGCCGACGGATGGCCGATGAGCCCCATCGCGAAGGCCGCCATCTGCCGCACGTCGGCATCGCCGTCGCCGGCGAGCACGGCCGCCAGCGGCGCGACGCCCTCCGGCAGCCCGACCCGCCCTGTCGCCTGGGCAGCGCGGCGGCGCACCCGTCCATCGGGATCGATGAGGAGCGCGAGCAGGTCGGGCGCGGGCGGCGGAGGCGCCAGGACCTGCTTCGGGCGGCGCCCTTTCGCCGGAGCCGGTTCGGCCGCCGGCGGCGGCGCCGGGGCACGGAGGATCCGCTGGTCTTCCAGCCTGAGCATCCAGGCCAGCTTCTGTTCGAATGTTACCGGCGCGGGCTGAGGCGCGCGGGCTTGGCCCACGGCCGGGCCCGCGGCCAGCAGCGCCAGCCAGACGGCCAGTCCTGACACGCGTCTCGTCACGGCGCCATCTCCAGCCGCCGGGTCGGCGGATCGATGATCACGCGGCCATCTTACCGCGCCTTGCCTTGTCCGCGCGGCGGTCGGTATACTCGCCGCAGATTGGACTACCGCTACCTGGCGATTGAAGGCCCGGTCGGCGCCGGCAAGACGGCGCTGGCCGAGCGCCTGGCGCTGCGCCTCGACGCCACAGCCATCCTCGAGGACGCGGACAATCCCTTTCTCGCCGACTTCTACCAGGATAGGCCGGGCTCCGCGTTCCAGGCGCAGCTGTTCTTCCTGCTCAACCGCCATCGCCAGCTGTCGGGCCTTCGCCAGACGGACCTGTTCAGCCAGGTCTCCATCTGCGACTACCTGTTCGACCGCGATCGCATCTACGCGTACCTGAGCCTCGACGACAACGAGCTGTTCATCTACCAGCGGCTCTACGACCTGCTGGCCCGCGACATCCCGGCGCCCGATCTCGTCGTGCTACCTCCAGGCGCCGACGGACATCCTGCTGAAGCGCCTGCGCGACCGCGCCCGCGATCCCGAGCACCAGGGGCACCGCCCGTCCCCGAGTACGTGAAGGAGCTGAACGAGGCGTACCAGCACTTCTTCTTCCACTACACGGCCACGCCGCTGCTCGTCGTGGAAACGTCGCAGATCGACTTCGGCCGGAGCGACGACGCGGTGGACGACCTGCTCCGCCAGCTCAAGGCGATGGGCCGGGGGACGCAGTACTACGTGCCGAGGAAGTAACCAGCAGCCAGTAGCCAGTAGCCAGTAGCCAGTAGAGCACAGTCGGACGCCGCTGCGGTCTGACGTGGCCTTTCTACTGACTACTGACTACTGACTACTGGATGCTGACTTCTGATACAGTTTTCCTGAATGCCCTGGTTCAAGAAAGCGAAGACGCCGATCGCGCCGGCGCCGGACGACGGCCGTGCGGGTGCCGGAGGGGCTGTGGATCAAGTGCCCCTCGTGCACGCAGGTCATCTACAACAAGGACCTGCAGGCCAGCCTCCAGGTCTGCCCGAAGTGCGCCCACCATTTCCGCATGACGGCGACCGAGCGGCTCCGGTCGCTCCTCGACGGCCCCTGGGAGGAACACGACGCGGGTCTCTCGTCCTTGGACCCGCTGGCCTTCACCGACACGAAGCCGTACCGCGACCGCCTGCGGGCCGGCCAGGCCTCCACGGGCATCCTCGACGCGGTCATCGTGGGCAGCGGCGCGCTGGACGGCATCCCGGTGGTCGTCGCCGCCATGGAGTACAGCTTCATCGGCGGCAGCATGGGCGTCGTCGTGGGCGAGAAGATCACCCGGGCGGTTGAGCGCGGCCTGGCCTCGCGTCAGCCGGTCATCATCGTGTCCTGCTCGGGCGGCGCGCGGATGATGGAAGGGGCGCTGTCGCTGATGCAGATGGCGAAGGTCTCGGCCGCCCTCGCCCGGCTCGACCGCGCCGGCATTCCGTTCCTCTCGATCCTGACGGATCCGACGACGGGCGGCGTCACGGCGAGCTTCGCGATGCTGGGCGACCTCAACATCGCCGAGCCGAAGGCGCTCATCGGGTTCGCCGGCCCGCGCGTCATCGAGCAGACGATCCGCCAGACGCTGCCCGACGGGTTCCAGCGCAGCGAGTTCCTGCTCGCGCACGGCATGATCGACATGGTCGTCGACCGGCGCGAGCTCAAGGCGCACGGTGGCCAAGGCCCTGCGATTCATGCATGCACCCGCTTGAGTATCTCTTCGGCCTCGAATTCCACGGCCACAAGCTGGGCCTCGACAACATCCGGGTCATAACGGACGCGCTGGGCAGGCCGCAGGACGCGTGTCCGTCGGTGGCCGTGGCGGGCACGAACGGCAAGGGGTCGGTGTGCGCGATGGCGTCGGCGGCCCTGTCGGCCGCCGGATACCGGACCGGCTGCTACACCTCGCCGCACCTGGTCCGCATCGAGGAACGCTTCACCATCGACGGCGTGCAGGTGGCCCCCGCTGAGCTCGAGGAGGTCGTGGAGCACCTGCGCGTGCTCATCGACCGGCTGCGGACGGACGGGCGGCTGCAGGCGACGCCGACGTTCTTCGAGGTGGCCACGGCCGCCGCCTTCGAGATGTTCAGGCGGCGCGACGTGCGAGGTGGCGGTGCTCGAAGTGGGCATGGGCGGGCGTCTCGACGCCACGTCGGTGGCCTCGCCGCGCGCGGGCGCGATCACGAACATCGCGCTGGATCACCAGCAGTATCTCGGCGGCACGCTCGAAGCGATCGCCGTCGAAAAGGCCGGGATCGTCAAGCCCGGCATGCCGCTCGTCTGCGGTGAACGGGCCGCCGGGCCGCGCGCCGTGATCGCCGCCGCGTGCGCGCGGAGCGGAGCGCGGTTCGTGCGACGCGGCGGAAGGCGCGTCGGTGCAGGCGACGATGACAGAGGGCGAGACGACGATGACGCTGCGCACGCCGGCGGGGGCCTACGGCCCGCTGACGCTGGGTCTGAGGGGCCGCCACCAGGTCCAGAACGCGCTGGTCGCCGTGCGGTTGCTCGAAGCGCTGTCGGGAGAGGGCTTGGCGGTGCCGCGGCCGCCATCGAACGCGGGCTGCGCGAGGCGAGGTGGCCCGGCCGGCTCGACTGGCGCCGCCTCGCCGACGGGCGGCGGGTGCTGCTCGACGCCGCGCACAACGAGGCGGGAGCGGCCGCGCTGGCCGAGTACCTGCGCGAGGCCCTGCCGGGCGGGCGCCAGCCGCTCGTCTTTGGCGCGATGCGCGACAAGGACTACGGCGGGATGCTCCGGCTGCCTGCTGCCGTGCGCGATCGCGCGTGGTCCTCACGGCGCCGCCGACGCCGCGCGCCGCCGATCCCGGCGCCCTGAGAGCGGCGGCGCTGGCCATCGATCCCGGCGCGGACGTGATGGTGGCCGCCGATCCCGAGGGCGCCCTCGACGCCGCCTGGAGCGCCGGACCGGCGATCACCGTCGCAGGCTCGATCTTCCTGCTCGGCGCCGTGCTCCCGCGCCTCGAAAGCCGCGGCGCCGGCATGGTAATCTTCGGGTCGATGACGACTCCGCCCCGCGCGTCTCGTGTGGCTGGCGCTGGCGGCCCTGCTGGCGCCCGCGGGCGCCTTCGCGCAGCAGGCCGGCGGCCAGGCCATTCCGGGCGTGGACGCGGCGCGCCAGTGGTACATCGAGCGCATCGGCGACGCGCACTGGAAGCTGACCGGCGACGTCGAGATCGACAAGGACGACACGAAGATCTTCGCCGACGAGGTGGAAATCTTCACCGACCGCGACCTGCTGCTCGCCCGGGGCAACGTCACGGTGACGACGCCGACGCAGCGCATCTCGGCCGACTCGCTCGAGTTCAACACGAAGACGAAGCTCGGCACGTTCCATCACGCGTCGGGCAGCGCGCTCCTGCATCCGGAACAGGAGCCGCCGGCCGAAAAGCGCGTCTTCGGCACGCAGGAGCCGGAGGTGCTCTTCTACGGCGAGACGCTGGAGAAGATCGGCGAGAAGCGATACCGGATCACCGACGGCGGCTTCACGACGTGCGTGCAGCCGAAGCCGCGCTGGGAGATCACGTCGGGGACGGTGATCCTGAACATCGACCACTACGCCATGCTGCAGAACTCGCTGATGCGGGTGAAGGGCCTGCCGGTCCTCTACCTGCCGATCATGTACTACCCGATCAACAAGGAGGACCGGGCCACCGGCTTCCTGCTGCCGATGTACACCGACGTCGACGCTCAAGGGGAACACCATCAGCAACGCGTTCTTCTGGGCGATCAGCCGCAGCCAGGACGCGACGTTCAACTACGACTGGTTCTCGAAGACGGGCCACGGGTTCGGCAGCGAGTACCGCTACGTCCGCTCGCGGTCCTCGTCGGGCGACGCGCGGTTCTACATGCTGAACGAGCGGCCCACCACCGCGCCCGACGGCACGGGCGGCACGGTCGACGTGGCGGGGCGGCGCAGTTTCGACGCTCGCGGCGAACCTGGCCCAGAACCTCCCGTTCAGGCTGCGGGGCCGCCTGCGCCTCGACTACTTCTCCGACATCACGGTCCAGCGGACCTACAACACCAACGTCTACGACACGTCGAGGCGGCAGCGGAGCTTCTCCGGCAGCGTGAGCGGCAACTACGGCCCGTACAGCGTCGGCGCCTGGATCGACCGGAGCCAGTACTTCTTCAACGCGGACGATTCGACGGTCTCGGGAGCGCTGCCGCGCGTCGTCGGTCAGCCGAGGCGAGCAGCCGATCAAGAAGTGGCCGGTCTACTTCGGCGTGGCGGGCGAGTACTCGGCGATGGTGCGGCAGACGATCTCGGGCGCGTCGACCTACGACTCGGGCCTGCAGCGGGTCGACGCCACGCCGACGCTGCGCTTCCCGTGGCGCAAGTTTCCCTTCTTCACCGTGAACTCCTCGCTGGGCTGGCGCTACACGTGGTGGAGCGAGAGCCTGAGCCCCGTGAACGGCCAGCAGGTTCCCCAGTCCATCAGCCGCAGCTACTTCGATCTGCAGGCGCGCATCGTCGGCCCGGTGCTGAACCGGATCTACAACACGCCCGACAGCGGCTACGCCGAGAAGATCAAGCACACCATCGAACCCTGGGTGAACCTGCAGCGGGTGACGATGATCGATCTCGACAACCGGATCGTGCGCCTCGATTCGACCGACTACATCGTCGGCGGCACGACGCGGATCATGTACGGGTTGAACAACCGCGTGTACGCGAAGCGCAAGGGCGGCGCCGACGGCGGCCGGTCGCGCGAGATCCTCAACGTCGGCATCCGCCAGACCTACTACACGAATTCCCTGGCGTCGGCCGTCGACCCCAACTACTCCACCAGTTTCGGCACGGTCCTGCCGAAGAGCCTGTCGCCGGTCTCGCTGGCGGCGAGGTTCTCGCCCGCCGACGAGCTGAACGCGACGTTCCGGACCGAGTACAACACGTACGTGAACGCGTTCATGACCCTGGGCGCCGCGGGCACGTACATGCTGGGCGAGCACGGCATGGTGTCGGCCGGCTGGAGCCAGCGGCGCTACATCGCGAACCTCTCCGGCTACGACGACCCGTCGCGCGCGAACCACTACCTGAACGCGGACGCCAGCCTCCGCTTCAGCCAGAACCGGTACGGCGTGGGCGTCTCGTTCAACTACGACATCAAGAACGCGTACTTCCTGCAGCGCCGGTACCTCGCGTACTACAACGCCCAGTGCTGCGGCGTGACGGCCGAGTTCCAGACGTTCAACTTCGGCGGCTACAGCTACGGCGGCGTCTACTCGCCGACCGTCCAGCAGGATCGCCGCTTCAGCATTTCCATCTCGCTGGCGGGAATCGGGTCGTTCTCGCCGCCGTTCGGCAACATGAGCCCGACGGGCGTCTACCGGTAGGCGGGCCGGCACGGGAGGACAGGGCGCGATGGTCAAGGTACTCGTCACCGGCGGCGCCGGGTTCATCGGCAGCAACTTCGTGCGCTTCGCCCTGCGCACGCACCCGGACTGGCACGTCACCACGCTGGACAAGCTGACCTACTGCGGCCGCCTCGAGAACCTGCACGACGTGCTCGACAGCCCGCGGCACACGTTCGTGCTGGGCGACATCGCCGACAGTGCCGTCAGCGCCCCGCTCGTGAGGGGCTCGCACGTCGTGGTGCACTTCGCGGCCGAGACCCACGTGGATCGATCCCTGCAGAGCGCCGGGGCGTTCATCCACACCGACGTCTTCGGCACCTTCGCCCTGCTCGAGGCGGCCCGCCAGGCCACCGGCCTGCGCCGCTTCATCCAGATCTCGACCGACGAGGTCTATGGCTCGGTCCCGACCGGCGCCTCGAAGGAGACCGACGAACTGCGGCCGCGCAATCCCTACTCGGCCAGCAAGGCCGGCGCGGACCGCCTCGCGTAC
Source organism: uncultured Acidobacteriota bacterium (assembly GCA_963806085.1). Taxonomy (GTDB): domain Bacteria; phylum Acidobacteriota; class Vicinamibacteria; order Vicinamibacterales; family JAKQTR01; genus JAKQTR01. The sequence continues at coordinate 992,731 of CAWDWR010000003.1, read as the reverse complement.
AGCTACTGGGCCACCTACCAGGTGCCTGTCGTCGTCACGCGCGCGTCGAACAACTACGGGCCGTACCAGTTTCCCGAGAAGGTGATCCCGCTCTTCATCACCAATGCCCTCGAGGACCGCGACCTGCCGCTGTACGGCGACGGGATGAACGTGCGCGACTGGCTGCACGTCGAGGACCACTGCTCGGCCATCGACCTGGTGATCGACAAGGGCGCCGACGGCGAGGTCTACAACATCGGCGGCGGAAACGAGGTGCCGAACGTCGATCTCACGCGGCGCATCCTTCAACTGACCGGCAAGCCGGACACGCTGATCCGCCCGGTGGCCGACCGGCTCGGCCACGACCGGCGGTACGCCCTCGACACCGCGAAGCTGCGGGCGCTCGGGTGGACTCCCCGGCATGTGTTCGCAGACGGGCTCGCGGCCACGGTCGAGTGGTACAAGGCCAGCCCGTGGTGGTGGAGGCCGATCAAGCACGAAGACCCGGCTTTCCAGGCCTACTACAAGGCGCAGTACTCGGCCAGGACCGGGGCGTAGCCGCACGCCGCGAGTGATGCCGCTGCCTATGAGCCGACAGCCCACCGTCCTCGTCACCGGCGCCGCGGGTTTCGCCGGGTCCCACTTGCTGGACCTGCTCTCGCAGGACGGCGTGCGCATCGTCGCCCTGCGCAAGCCGGGTGTCGGCGCGGAGACGCAGGCCGCCTACCCGGCGATCACGTGGCTGGAAATCGACCTGCTCGACCGCGAGGCGATGCGGAGGGTGGTGGCCGAGACGGCGCCTGCCGCCGTCTATCACCTCGCCGGCGTGCCTCACGTCGGGCAGTCCTGGTCGGCCGCCACCGAGACACTCGCGGTCAATGTCATGGGCACCCACGCCCTGCTCGAGGCGATTCGGCTTGAAAGCGCTGCGAGCCGGGTGGTGGTGCCGAGCTCGGCCTATGTGTACCGCCCGGCCGACCGGGCGCTCAACGAAGACGATGCCGTCGAGGCCACGAACCCGTACGCCATCAGCAAGGTGGCAACCGAACTGGCGGTCATTCGCGCCGCCCGCGTCGACGGCCTCCACGCTGTCGTGGCCCGCGCCTTCAACCACATCGGGCCGCGCCAGGATCCGTCCTTCTTCGCGTCCGGCGTGGCGCGTCAGGTGGCGCTCATCGAGGCGGGCCGCCTGGAGCCGGTCATCCGCGTCGGCAACCTCGAAAGCCGCCGAGACCTCACGGACGTGCGCGATACGGTGCGCGCCTATCGGGCCCTCGCCGAGCACGGGACCCCGGGCTGCGCGTACAACGTCTGCTCGGGCCGCGCCTCACGGATGCGCGACCTGCTCGATGCCATCGTCGCGGACGCGCGTGTCCGCGTCGACGTCCGGCCCGACCCCGAACGCTTCCGCCCGAACGACACGCCGCTGCTGCTTGGCGATCCGTCGCGCATCACGGAGGCGACCGGCTGGGAGCCGCGCGTGCCCCTCGACGAGACTCTCCGCGACCTGTTGGCCTACTGGCGGCGCGCGGCGTGAGACGCCCATGAAGGTCCTGGTCACCGGCGGGACCGGCTACCTCGGGCGGGCCGTTGTCGGCGCGCTCTGCGCATCGGGGCACGACGTCGTGCTCTACGGCAGAAGCGCGAGCAGGTCAGGCCTGCCCGCCTCTGCCGTCGACGGCGACGTCCGCGATGCGACCCGGCTCAGCGATGCGGCCCGGGGGTGCGGGGCGATCCTGCACAGCGCGGCGCTGGTTGCGACGTGGAGGCCCCGACGCGGCGATTTCGACGAGGTGAACGTGGGCGCGCTGCAGACCATCCTCCGTGCCGCGGCCCGCCACAACATCAGGCGCCTGGTTTACACCTCGTCGTTCCTCGCCCTGACGCCCGCCGGCCTCGAGGCGGCGCCGGACTGGAACGACTACCAGCGGACCAAGTCCGCCGCCAACAGGCTCGCCGAGGCCGCCGTGCGGCAGGGCGCCCCGATCATCCGGCTGTATCCCGGCGTGATCTACGGCCCGGGCGCCGCAACGGAAGGCAACCTGGTCGGCGGCATGGTCCGGGATCATCTGGCCAGGCGGCTGCCCGGCGTGATCGGCGGCGATCGCATCTGGTCTTTCTCCTTCGTCGACGATGTCGCGGCGGCGCACGTCGCGGCCCTGGAAGCTGGCACGCCCGGTGCGCGCTATCCGCTTGGCGGGGTGGATGCCCCGCAGATGCGTGTCTTCGACATCGTGAGGCAGTTGACCGGGCGCGCGCAGCCCCGGCGCATCCCCGACTGGCTGGCATCGCCGGCGGCCTTCGCCTATGAGCTGCTGGCGGAGGGATTCCGGCGGGCGCCGCTCATCACGACAGGAACACTGGAGATCCTGCTGCGGGACTGGCCCCTCGGGCACGCTCGTGCTTCCGAGGAACTTGGCTACCGCGTGACGCCCCTCGAGGAGGGCGTGGCGCGGCTGGTCAGGGCGCTTCTTGCCGTCCCGGACGCAGCCTGAAGATGTTCTCCGAGACCGCGCGCCAGCTCGTGCACATGTCGATGGGCGCGTTCGCGCTGCTGCTGCGGGTGCTGACGTGGTGGCAGGCGGCGCTCTTTGCGGTTGCGGCACTGGTCTTCAACGCCGTCGTCCTGCCGCGGACCGGAGGACGCGCCATCCTCCGGCCGGCCGACGTTTCGCGCGGCTACCCGAGCGGGATCCTCATCTATCCCGTCAGCGTGCTGCTGCTCATCCTCGCCTTTCCGGCCCGGCTCGACATCGCGGCGGGCGCGTGGGGGATTCTGGCCATCGGCGACGGGGCAGCGACGCTCGCGGGAAGGCGGTGGGGACGCCACCGCTTGAGTTGGAACCCCGGGAAGACGGTGGAGGGCATGGCTCGCCTTCGTCGTCCTGGGTGGGGCCGCGGCGGTGCTGCTTAGCCTGGTGGACGGCCCCGGCAGTGACGCCGCCGCCGTCGATGACGTTCATCCTGATCGCGCCCGTCATCGCCGCCGCGGCCGCGGGGCTGGTGGAGACCATCCCGATCGCGCTCGACGACAACATTTCGGTGCCCGCCACCGCCGGCGCGGTGCTCTGGCTGTGCAGCCTCGTAACGGCGGCGGCGTGGACGTCGGACATGTCGACGGCGTGATGGCCAACCTGGTGCCGGCCATCGTCGTGAACACGGTTGCGGCGCTCGGCGGCTATCTGGCGCGAACCGTGCGACTGTCCGGCATGCTCGTCGGCTGGGCCATCGGCGTGGCGGTGTTCGCCTCGCTCGGCTTCGGGGGATGGGCGCTGCTGTTCCTCACATTCGCGACCGCGACAGTGACCTCGCGGCTGGGAATGAAGAAGAAGGCGCTGCTCGGCATCGCGGAAGAGCGCGAAGGGCGGCGTGGCGGGGGCAACGCGTTCGCGAACACGGGGCTCGCCGCGATCGCGGCGGCCGCGGCGGTGGCGACGCCTTATCGTGAGGCCGCTCTGCTTGCGTTCGTCGCCGCCCTGGCCACGGGCGGCGGCGATACGGTGGCAAGCGAGATCGGCAAGGCCTGGGGCGGAAAGACGTACCTGCCGGCCACGCTCGCCGAGGTGCGGCCGGGCACGCCCGGCGCGGTGTCGCTCGAAGGATCGGCGGCCGGCATTCTCGGCGCGCTGGCGCTGGCGGGGTGCGGCGCGCTCCTTGGACTCGTTCCGGCATGGACGGTGTGGGCGGTGGTCGCCGGGGCAATCGCCGGGTCCGTCCTCGAGAGCGCCCTGGCCGCGACGCTCGAGGCGTCGGGCATCGTCAACAACGATCTTCTGAACTTCATCAACACCGCGACGGGCGCCATTGTCGCGATCGCGATCGTGAGGATGTCGTGAGCGACACGTCGCGCGTAAGGACCCTCGTCGATTTCGCCCGGCCGTTCACGCTCATCGCTCCCGCGCTGGGCTTCGCGTCCGCCGCGGCGACGGCGATCGGCGCACACCCGCGGGAGCCGTGGAGTTGGGGACTGCTGGCCGCGCCGGCCATCGGCGCCCTCATGGCGGCGGTGCTGAACATCGCCTCCAACGGCTTGAACCAGATCTACGACTTCGACATCGACCGCATCAACAAGCCGAAGCGGCCGCTCCCGAGCGGGCGCCTGTCGATGCGCGAGGCGTGGGTGGTCACGATTGCGAGCTTCGTTCTGGCGTTTGTGCTGGCGTGGTTCGTCGCGCCAGGCGGACGCCACGAGTGTTTCTGGATGGTGCTGGCGGCGGGGGCGATCACGACGCTCTACTCGGTGCCGCCGTTCCGGACGAAGCGGCTCGGCATCTGGGCGAACGTGACGATCGCGATCCCGCGGGGCGTCCTGCTGAAAGTGGCCGGGTGGTCGTCGGTGAAGACGGCCATGGGGTTCGAGCCGTGGTTCCTCGGCGCGATCTTCGGACTATTCCTGCTCGGCGCGACGACGACCAAGGACTTTGCCGACATGGACGGCGACGCCCGCGGGGGCTGCCGGACGCTGCCGATCCAGTTCGGCGTCACGAAGGCGGCGTGGATGATCTCGCCGTCGTTCGTGCTCCCGTTCCTGATGATCCCGATCGGCGCGTGGACCGGCGTGCTGACGGGCAACTTCTGGCTGCTGCAGGCGCTCGGCGCGTTCATGACCGCCTACGGGCTGTATGTGTGCTACCTGATGCTGCGCCGTCCGGACGACCTGGCCGTGGAGGAGAACCACGTGTCGTGGGCGCACATGTACCGCATGATGTTCGTCGCCCAGGTCGGCTTCGCCCTCGCCTATTTGCTGTGAACAGGCGCGCGCGCAGGTCGAGTCGAATCCGTGCGTGCGCCGCTTCTCCGTCACGCGCCAGGAGTAGGCATCGGCTGACAGCTTGGACCAGGGGTGGATTGCAGGAAAGCGTCGCGCCTAGACTGAAGTTCCGTACACGTTAGCCTCGCATTGAAGCGGTTTCTGGCCAGAATCCGTGGGGTTCTGGCCTTTTTCCTGTTGTCAAATGTAGTCACTAATAGCCTTGACAGACGGCGGGGCGATGAGTATTATCTACCGATGCCACGACGATCTGGCGCGGTGCATGTCGTCACCACAACACGGCACTACAAAGGCAAGGTCTACGAGACCCACCTGCTCCGCCGCAGTTACCGCGACGGGGCGGCCGTGCGCAACGAAACGGTCGGCAATCTCTCGCATCTGCCGCGCCCCTTGATTGCGTGGATCCGTCGCGCGCTGCGCGGCGAGGCTGTGCTGCCCGCCGAGGCGATCGAGGTGGTTCGCTCCGTGGCGCACGGCGATGCGCAGGCGGTACTCGCGGCCATGGACCGGGTCGGGCTGGCGCGCCTCTTGGGATCGCGCCGCACGCCGGAAGCAGCGCGGATGCAGGCCCTGATTGCCGCGCGGGTGCTCGAGCCCCACACGAAGTTGGCCACAACGCGATGGTGGCAGACTTCCACCGTGGCCGAGGATCTCGGCGTGCAGGCGGCGTCCGAGGACGACCTGTATGCGGCGATGGACTGGTTGCTCGCCCGGCAACCGCAGATCGAGAAGGCGCTCGCGGCCCGCCACCTCACGCAGGGGGGGCTGGTGCTCTACGACCTGAGTTCCAGTTACCTGGAAGGCACGACCTGCCCGCTGGCCAAACGCGGCTACAGCCGCGACGGCAAGCGCGACAAACTCCAGGTCAATTACGGGCTGGTCACCGACGGCCGCGGGTGCCCGGTCGCCGTGTCGGTCTTCGACGGCGATGTCGCCGACAGCCAGACGGTGCTGGCCCAGGTGCAGCGCGTCCGCGAGACCTTTGGGATTCGGGAGGTGGTGCTGGTCGGGGATCGGGGCATGATCGCCCAGGCCACGATCGACACGCTGAAGACCCTCGACGGGGTCGCGTGGATCACCGCGCTGAAGAGCGCCTCCATCCGACAGCTCTATACCGACGGGCCGCTCCAACTCGGCCTCTTCGACGATCGCGACCGCTGCGCCCTGACCAGTCCCGCGTATCCCGGCGAGCGACTGATTGCGTGCCGGAATCCGGACCTCGCGGCGCGCCGGACGCATAAACGCGAGGCGCTGCTGGCCGCGACGGAGGCGGAGCTCGCCACGGTCGACCGCATGATTGCGCGGGGACGCCTCCGGGACCGCGCCGCCATCGGCGTGCGGGTCGGCCGCGTCATCAACAAATACAAGGTCGCGAAACACTTCGCGCTGACGATCCGCGCGGGTCGCTTCACCTATACGCGCAAGCGCACCTCGATCACCACCGAAGCCGCGCTCGATGGGATCTACGTGATTCGCACCAATCTCCCGCGCGCGCGGATGGATGACGCCGAGACGGTCCGCACCTACAAGGCGTTAAGCCAGGTCGAACGGGCGTTTCGGTGTCTCAAGACGATCGACCTCCACGTCCGGCCGATTCACCATCGCACCGCCGATCGCGTGCGTAGCCACATCTTCCTCTGCATGCTGGCGTACTACGTCGAGTGGCACCTGCGCGAGGTGTGGCGGCCGCTGCTCTTTGCCGATGAGGATCAGGCGGCCAAGGCCACGCGCGATCCGGTGGCGCGCGCCACCCGCTCACCCGCCGCCGACGCGAAGGCCGCCACCCACCGCACCTCGGCGGGGGACCCAGTCCACAGCTTCCGCACCCTCCTGCAGGATCTCCGCGCGATCGTCCGCAATCACTGTCGGCCGCGAGAGAGCGCCGAGGCGGCCACCTTCACCATGACGACGACGCCAACCGCCACGCAGCGCCGTGCCTTGGATCTGATCCAGACGATCACGGTCACGTAGTCAGAAACCGTCGACGCCTCCGCCCGCGATCTCGTTGACAGCGGAGGAGATCTGTCACACCATCACGTGGAACTTCAGCCTAGAACGTCGAAAACCAATCCAGATTCGGTCGTCCGTCCGCGGGGGCGACCACGTGCGTGCGGGCGATGCCTGAGGGAGCTCGCGGCTCGGGCACGCGACCATCACACGGGTGACGTGGCCCATTCGGCGGTCAGACGACCTCTCCCAGTGCTTAGGCCCGGTCCACCGTCTCGAGAATCGGATGCTTGTCGGTACACGCGCCGACGCGCGGAACCATATGGAATTGTTCCGAGTTCGTGGGTTCCTGTAGCCGAGATCCGGAGAGGTTTGATGAGACGGCGACTCAAGCGCGTCGTCATCCGCTTTGACGCTCGCGAACACGGGTCTCCCCCTCGAGGGGCCTGCTACGACCGCGGACAGGGCCGCGTGAGAGTCCCCCCGTGAGGTGCGGCCCGTCGGCCCAGCCGCCGAAGTGACGTCTACTCCCCCAGCACGGTGCGGCGTCCCTCGGCTGCGGCTCGGTGTCGCAGTCTTGATACACATCTTTGCGCTTGTCCAGCGTCGCTCCTTGCAGCCGCGGACCTGGCTGCGTCGTCTGATTGAGTAACAGCCGGGGAGGCGGACATGGATCAGGCGAGGGCATGGACGACATGTGGCTGGCTGGTGCTGGGCCTGCTCGGTACTCTGGAGGTCCTGGGGACCCAGGAGCCGCCGATGACCACGCCCGGGGGTGCGTCAGAAGCGCTCCCTCAGCCAGTTCACGTCCCGGGAATCCGGAGATACCCGAGCAGGATACGAAGTCCGTCCTCCACCAGACTGTCCGACAGCTTCAGGATGCCGACTTCGAGACGGTGAAGATCCTGGACTTCCTCCCAACCCAGACCATTTGGATCTGCAAGCGGCGGGTGCGGGATTGACGGAATCCCGTGCCGCCGCGGCGACCCTCGTCGTGTACGCCTGAACCTTCAGGCGGCTCTGCGCAGTAGCCCTCCAACCCCGTCCGACATGGGCAATCCCGTCGGGGACGCCACACGAATTGACAATTTGCCCTCGAAGAGTCGATCCAGCCGGAGCGGGATCCGGACGCGGTGCGTGTCGAAGCCGAGCCGGTTCCTCCCTCGCGTGATCGTGATGCGCCCGTTGAGCACGAGTTCGAGAAACTGGCGCGATTGCGCGGTTGAAGGAACTCGAAGACGAAGCCGCTGCGATTCGCAGAGCGTTTCCCGGATTGAAGAGGCCCGACGCTCCCGCTGACTCCCCTCCTCCGGTGGTCGAGGCGAAGCCTCGGGAGAAGCCAGGGCCTGCTCTGGTGGCGAACGCATTGTCTCAAGGTCGGTAGGAGCCTATGATGCGCAAGCCGGAGGTCCAAGGCGGGGATTCGTGCTTTGACGCAAGAATGTCTGTTGGCAACGGATCAGAGAATTGGCCGCGCATGCGCAGAGAAGAAGCTTGTACCGTTTAGGAGCAGCCCAGAGCCTCGGAGAAGAAACGGCAGCCAGCGCGGTAGCAGCGCTGCATCAGAACCACTACATTCGAGGAGGCGGAGATGGCTGAGACGAGGGCACCCAATGTGGCGTTGGATTTGCTCAGTATCCACTCGATCATCACGCGTGGCTTGAACGTGGCCACCGAGAAGAGTCTGGTGTTTGCTCGAGAGGGCTTTCCCGATGCGTCAACGCGGGAAGGGTTCATCGGCTACGCCCGGAGTTTTGTTTCGGTGCTCCATGCGCACCACCTCACGGAGGAGGAACTGGTGTTCCCCTACCTGCGAGCGAAGTTGCCGGATGCGCCGTACGACCTGCTGATTGCCCAACACCAGGAACTGGTGCACATCTTGGATCAAATCAAGCTCGCGGTTGAGGACGTGGCAGGCGATCCACAGGACGCTGCTTCGCTAAACAAGCTGAATGGGTTCTTAAGGAGGATCGCCGAGATATGGCATCCCCACATTGGGGTTGAGCAAGGCCATTTTGCACCTGACAAGGTCGGACCCCTGCTCGCGCCGGAAGAGCACACGAGGCTGAGCGGGCTGTTTGCGGAGCACGGCCGAAAGCATACGGGGCCGGACTATCTCGTCGTGCCGTTTCTCCTATACAACCTCCCGCCGGAGGAACGGGCGATGTTTGCCAGGGGAATGCCATTCATCGTGACTCGACTGCTTGTACCCTTGGTCTGGAAAAAGCGGTGGGCGCCGATGAGGCCCTTCCTGCTGTCGTGAACGGCGCGGTGGTTCGTCAAATAGGGGCTGGCGTCCGGGATGACCGGATTCGAACCAGCGCACGCTCTTCGCGGCGCGATCCACCCGGCCGGCGATCCGCGTGCGAGGGGCCCCCTGCCACCCTTGCCGCACTCCCCTCGGGGATTCGAACCCGTGTCGAGGCTCGACCTTGTCATGCCGCGGTGAAGCCTTCCGGGCCATCAGCGTGCACCCCTCGGCCAATTGAGACACCCGCGGTGCGCTCTTGCCTCACCCTACCCATGGCGGCTGCCGGCCAGCGTCTCAAGAATCCCCCTGGATTCTGCGCTCCGAAAGTCTCAAGAACCGGATCGATTTCGCATCGGGACTTGGGCGAACGCGCGTCTCGACAAACATGTGTTCGGTGACACGTCAGGTGATCACGTCCTCGCCCGCTGGGTGGGAGGGATCACTTTACCGGCGCCTGTGCGGCGGGCTTCGGCAGCTTCGCCCGCCACTCGGCGGCCTTATCTTGTTCCCCCGTAACTGACGTGTCCCCCGAGAACGGGGTCAGTCACCCGCAATCGGCGGCTGACCCCGGCGTCCCGGCTACTCGAGGATGTTCCTCATGTAGTCGATGCACTTCTTCGTTTCCTTGGCCGCGTCGGAGCCTTCCGGGATCGGATACTCCAGCTCGACGTCGACCCTGATCGGCCACTGCTCTTTCTTGAGCAGCAGGAGGACGTCCGCGATCGGCGTCTCGCCCTGGCCAAAGGGCTTGTTCGCGTTCGGCGTGGCGTGCTTCGGCCCGGTCTTGTCCTTGATGTGGATGCTGCGCATCCGGTCGTGGTACTTCACGATCACGTCGTTCGGATGCAGGCCGGTCGCCCCGAAGTAGTGGCCGGCATCCAGGTTCAGCAGGTTGGCCGGCGAATAGGCGAGGTACTTGTCGAAGGAGAACCCGGCGTCCGCTACCTGGCCGTGCGTGTGGAACATCGCCAGGCTCTTGTGCTTCTCCGCGAAGGTGCCCAGACGCCTGCAGGCTTGCTCGCTCAGCTCGTCCGTGATGCCAATCGAGCCGAGTGTCTTCGCGGCCGTGTAGGCGTAGTCGATTTCCTCGTCGGACCACGCGGACGGCGCGAACTTGGCGATGTAGACCTCGATGCCCGCATCGTTGAATTTCTTGCGCATCTGCGCGTAGCGTTCCATCGGCAGCGACAGGCGCCACTGCCGCTGCGCTGCCCGGATCGATTCGGCGGCCTTGGCAAGCTCCGCCTTCTCCTGCTCGGTGAGCGGCGCGCCGCCGCGCGGCCGGCGCGGGATCTCGGGGATGCCGAGGTCCTCCTCCGCCACGTTGCGAAGCTCGATGGAATTGACTCCCGCGTAGAGCAGGTACTGAACCACGTCATCGACCTTGTGGGGCATCGATCCGTAGCTGTAGGTGGTGACACCCAGCTGAACGCCTGCCACCTTGGAGTTCGGCTTGCGGCCCGCCTGGGCCGAGGCCTTGGAGCTCCTGAACGGGATGGCACCGAGAACGGCGGCTCCGCCCGCCGCACGCAACCACGCACGCCTGGAAAGAAGGTTGTTCTGCATCGCGGCTCCCTCCATGGAGCTGAACGGCTGATTCTAGCATTCAGCGGCCAGAGGCGGCGGAACGGAGGAGCCGGCAGCCAGGCCTGCCGAATGCCTGTGGCAGGCCATCGTCAAGGCTGCGCCCGGGGCGTGCGGTTCGCGAATCCCGAATCCCGAATCCCGAGTCCCGATCTTTACGCCTGCCCGAGCAGGGCGCGGACGCGGGCCTCGGTCGGCGGGTGGGTGCTGAACAGCGAGAGCATCCCGTGCACGCTGAACGGCTTCATGATGAACATGTGCGCCGTCGCGGGGTTCGCGTCCATCGGGATACGCTTCGACGCGAACTCCAGCTTCTTGAGGGCGTCGACCAGGCCGTACGGCGTGCCGGCGATCTCCGCGCCGCCCCTGTCGGCGCCGAACTCGCGTGAGCGCGAGATGGCCGCCTGGATGAGCATCGCGGCGATGGGCGCCAGGATCACCGTCGCGAGGAGCGCGATCGGGTTCGAGCCGCCCTCGCGGTCGTCGCGGCTGCCGCCGCCGAACATCGCCGCGAACTGCGCCATCCGCGCCACCATCATGATCGCGGCAGCCATCGTGGCCGCAATCGAGCTGATCAGGATGTCGCGGTGCTTCACGTGGGCCAGTTCGTGCGCGAGGACGCCTTCGATCTCACGCTCGTCGAGCAGCCGGAGGATGCCCTCGGTGGCCGCCACGGCCGCGTGCGACGGGTTGCGCCCGGTCGCAAACGCGTTGGGCGACTGGTCGGGAATGATGTAGACCTTCGGCATCGGCAATCCGGCGCGCTGCGCCAGCCGAGCGGTGATCTGGTAAAGGGGATGCTCCGGACCCACCGGCTGCGCCTTGTACATCGCCAGGACGATCTTGTCGGAGAACCAGTACGAGGCGAAGTTCATGATCACGGCGAAGACGAACGCCATCATCAGGCCGCCGGACCCGCCCAGGTAGTCCCCGAGCACCAGCAGCACGCCGCTCATCAGCCCCAGCAACAATGCGGTCTTGATCGTGTTTCCCATGATGATTCCCTGTCAGCCTCGACGAACCAGTGTAGACCGCGAGACCTCACGCAGCAACCCGGCCAGCAGCGCGCCGCGCCAGGGGAGGTCGGCGATGATCACGTGTTCGTCCTCGGCGTGGGCTCCCCCGCCGACGGCGCCGAGCCCGTCTAGCGTTGGGACGCCGAGCGCGGCGGTCAGGTTCCCGTCCGAGCCTCCGCCCGTGCCCCCTTCGCCAAGCGTGCGCCCGAGCCCGGCGGCGACATCCCGGGCCATGGCGAAAAGCCTGGCCGCTCCCTCGGAGCGCTCCATCGGCGGACGGTCGAACCCGCCCGTGATGCTCAGCCGGGTCCGCCCGTCGAGCGGCGTCAGGGCCGCCAGCGCCGAGGCAACCCGGGCCGCCTCGGCGGCGGAAGGGGCGCGGACGTCGACGGCCGCCTCGGCGTCGGCGGCTACGACATTCGGGCGCAACCCGCCGCGGATGACGCCCACGTTGACGGTTGTGCCGGCAGCCGGGTCTGCCAGCGCTTCGACGCGGGGGATCTGCCTTGCCAGTTCGCTGATGGCACTGGCGCCGCGCTCGGGTTCGACGCCGGCGTGCGCGGCGCGGCCCGACACGCGGAGGACGAAGGCGCCGCAGCCTTTGCGGCTCGTCTTGAGGGCGCCGTCCGGCAGCGCGGGTTCGAGCACGAGGACGGCATCGCTCGCGAGGGCCTCCGCCTCGATGACCGGGCGCGAGGCGGCGCTGCCGACTTCCTCGTCTGTTGTGACGAGCATCAGAAGCCGGCCAGGCAGCCCGCCGGGGTCACGCGCGAGCGCCCTGATGGCCAGCGCCGCGAGCGCGAGGCCGGCCTTCATGTCGAGGACGCCGGGCCCGGCCAGCCTGCCGTCTGCCACCCGGAACGGACGCTCCGCGAGCGTGCCGACCGGCCAGACCGTGTCGATGTGGCCGAGCAGCAGCGTCCGGCGCCCGCCTCCGCCGAATTCCGCCCTGAGATGATCGCCGGCCGGCCCGCCGGAGATGCGAGTGATGGTGCCGCCGATGGCTTGCAGGCGGGACCCGAGTTCCGCCATGCACCGATTGATTGCCGGCGCGTCGCCGCTCGGCGACTCGAGGCGGACCAGGGCCTCAATGGTCTCGATCAGCCACGGCAATTCGCGCTCGCAGTACGTGAGTAGTGGCTTCATCGCTTCCCGGTCTGGCGCTCGCGCGGAGGTGCGAGGGACTAGCGCCCAGCGCCTAGGCCCTAGTCCCTATATAATGCCCTCATGCGGCGGATTCTCGAGGCGGTGTCGATCGTGGCGGCGCTGGTGGCGGTGCTGTCGGTGTCTGCCGCGCAGGCCCAGCCCCCCGTGGCGCGCCCTCAGCCGCCGCCGCCCGCACCGGCGTCGAAACTGCCGCCGAAGCCGGCCACGGCGACGACCCCCACGCCCGCTCCGCCCCAGCAGCAGACTGCGAAACCCCAGTCGGCACCGGCGGCCGCGCAGCCGTCCCCGGCGCAGCCCGCTGCCCCGGTCAGCGCGCCGGAAGTCGCTCCGGTTGCGTGCAGCCAGGGCGCGCCGGTCCTGGCCGGGGCGCAGTACCTCGGCGTCGTACGACGCCGGTATGGGCCAGACGTACTGCCTCTACGGCTCGGCGCAGAGCTTTGCCGACGTGGTGACCTATTACCGGACGGCGCTCAAGGACCGCGGCGAGCTGGTGTTCGACGCGCCGGCCACGCACATGTTCGAGGTCGGCAAGTTCAAGGAAACGGACGTGGCGTTTCCGCCGGGCGTCACGGTGAAGGACTACACGTGGGGCGGGTCGCCCGGCTACATGAACCCGAGGCCCGGTGCCGCGCCCGCGTTCTTTCCCACCGTGATCCAGATCGTGCCGCCGCCCGCCGCGCCGAAAAGGTGACAGGTTCCATTTTCGGCCTGCGCACCGCGATTAGCCGGCCGCGCCCCGGAGGCGGTGTCATCACCCGTTCTTGCGGGCGGGGTCGAGCCGCCGCACGCAGGTGATGAAACCGGTCCTATGAGAGCTTCCGCAGGATGAAGCACTTCAGGTAGTAGGTCTCCGGCACGCCCGAGCACGACGGGGTGATCGCGCGACTGCATTCGCTTCTCGACGCACCGCCATGCGCGCGCGGGCGTCGATCGACGCCTCGTAGACGATCTGGCCGAACGAGGCTTCGTCGACGTGATAGGAGCACGTGCAGGTGACGAGCACGCCGCCGGGGCTGAGCAGCTTCATCGCGCGGAGGTTGATCTCCTTGTAGCCGGCCCAGGCCTTCTCGACGGCGTCCTTGCTCTTCGCGAAGGCGGGCGGGTCGAGCACGATGGTGTCGAAGCGCTCGCGGTCGCGTTCCATCTGCCTCAGCGCGTCGAACACGTTGGCGAGCCGCGCCTCGACGTTGGCGATCCCGTTGCGCGCTGCGTTGCTGCGGATGCGGCCCACGGCCTCTTCCGACACGTCGAGGGCCACGACCGACTCGCAGCGGTCGGCGAGCTGCAGGGCGAAGGCGCCGTGGTAGCTGAAACAGTCGAGCATCCGGCCCCGGGCGTAGGCGCGGGCGGCGACGCGGTTCTCGCGCTGGTCGAGGAAGAGGCCGGTCTTCTGCCCGTGCCACAGATCGACCTCGTGATCGGTGCGTCCCTCGCGCACGTGCACCACGTCCGGCACCTCGCCGTGCAGGAGCGAGACCGACGATGCGAGCCCTTCCAGCAGCCTGACGCGCACGTCGTTGCGCGCGAGCACGCCGGCCGGCTTCACCTGGTCGGCGAGCAATCCCACGATCTCGGGCAGCAGGCGGTCGACGCCCTGGGAGAGGGCCTGCACGACGAGGTACTCGCCGTACTGATCGACGATCAGCGACGGCAACAGGTCGCCCTCGCCGTGCACGAGCCTGCACGCGGTCGCGTCGATGTCGAGCGAGCGGCGGAACGCGATGGCGGACGCGAGGCGCGAACGCCACAGGTCGAGTCCCGCCGTGCGCCTCGCCAATGGTCAGCATGCGCAGGGCGATCTGAGACCTGTCGCTGAAAGCGCGTGGCCCACGATGCGCCCGCGCGGGTTGTGGACGACCACCGTGTCGCCGCCGGAGGCGCTGACGTCGGCGACGTCGGTCTGGTAGATCCACGGATGACCGCCCCGCACGCGCTCCTCGCCGCGCCCGCTGATGACGACCTTGGGTTCGGCTGTCGTAGTCACGATACGCCTGCTCTTTCGGGCCGCAATGCGCGGCGCGCCCGCCGGCCGCGCCCCTCCATCATGCGGAATCCGGCCCGGGAAATCGAGTAGAATTCCCGTCGTGCGCGTTGCTCATCGGTTCCGATCACGCCGGATTCGTCCTCAAGGAACACCATCAAGGCGCTGCTCGACAGGCTGGGCGTCCCGTGCGAGGACGTCGGGACGCTTCGTCGGCCGCCTCGTCGACTACCCGGACTTCGCGGCGGTCCGCCGCCGGGGTGATCCTCGACGGCCGCGCCGATCGCGGCATCCTGGTGTGCGGCACGGGCATCGGCATGGTCATCGCCGCGAACAAGATCCCGGGCATCCGCGCAGGGCTCGTCTGGAACGCGGCCACCGCGCACCTGGCCGCGCGCACAACAACGCGCACGATTCTGACGCTCGGCGGGCGCACGACGCCCGCCGCCGAGGTCGAACCCATCGTGCGCGCGTTCCTCACCAGCGAGTACGAAGGCGGACGCCACGACGCCCGTCTCGCCAAGATCGCCCGCCTCGAATGCAAGGACAGGTAGCCATGGATCACACCGTCGCCCACCGCCGCAGCCTGCGTGACGCCGACCCGGAGATCGCCGCGGCCATCCGTGACGAGGTCCGGCGCCAGGCCACCGGGCTCGAACTGATCGCGTCGGAGAACTTCGTGAGCAACGCGGTGCTCGAGGCCGCCGGTTCCGTCTTCACGAACAAGTACGCCGAAGGCTATCCTGGCCGGCGCTACTACGGCGGCTGCGAGTTCACCGACGTCGTCGAGCGCCTCGCGATCGATCGGGCCAAGGCCCTGTTCGGGGCCGATCACGCGAACGTGCAGCCGCACTCGGGCGCCCAGGCGAACATGGCGGTGTACTTCACGCTGCTCAAGCCCGGCGACACGGTGCTGGGCATGAACCTGTCGCACGGCGGCCACCTCACGCACGGCCACCCGCTCAACTTCTCGGGCAAGCTCTACACCATCGTGCCCTACGGCGTCCGCCAGGACGACGAACGCCTCGACTACGACGAGACTGGAGCGCCTGGCCGACCAGCACAAGCCGAAGATGATCATGGTGGGCGCGAGCGCCTACCCGCGCGTCATCGACTTCGGCCGGATCCGCGGAATCGCCGACCAGTGCGGCGCCGCGATGGTCACCGACATGGCGCACATCGCCGGCCTGGTGGCGGGCGGCGTCCACCCGAGCCCCGTGCCCGACTCGGATTTCGTCACGACCACCACGCACAAGACCCTGCGCGGGCCGAGAGCGGGCCTGGTGCTGTGCAAGGAGAAGTGGGCGAAGGATCTCGACCGGTCGGTCTTCCCGGGCGTGCAGGGCGGGCCGCTGGTCCACATCATCGCGGCGAAGGCCGTGTGCTTCAAGGAGGCGCTCGAGCCCACCTTCGCGGCGTACCAGCGGCAGATCGTCGCGAACGCCAGGACGCTGGCCGCCACGATCGCGTCGCACGGGTTCCGGCTCGTGTCAGGCGGCACCGACAATCACCTGATGCTCGTCGACGTGTTCTCCAAGGGCCTGACGGGCAAGGACGCCACCACGGCCCTCGGGAAGGCCGGCATCACGGTGAACCAGAACACCATCCCCTTCGATCAGAACCCGCCGCTCAAAGCCAGCGGCATCCGCATCGGGACGCCGGCCGTGACGACGCGCGGTATGGGTGAGGCCGAGATGGCCCAGATCGGGGAGCTCATCGCCCGGGTGCTGGCCGCTCCCGAGGACGAGCGCGTGCAGTCGATGGTGCGCGCCGAAGTGGAAGCCCTGTGCCGGACGTTCCCGCTGTACGCGGACAAGCTGATCTAGACGCGCTCGTCGAGCGCGTCTTCGCGGACGACGGCCCCCTCACGCGGGCGGTCCCCGAGTTCGAGCCGCGGCCCGGGCAGCGGGACATGGCCGCGGCCGTCGCGCGCGTCTTCGGCCGGGGCGGCGTCCTCCTCGCCGAGGCGGGGACCGGCACGGGGAAGACGCTCGCGTACCTGACGCCGGCCATCCTCAGCGGCCATCGCGTGCTCGTGTCGACCGGCACGAAGAACCTGCAGGAGCAGATCTACTTCAAGGACGTCCCCCTGCTGCGCGAGGCCCTCGGCGTGCCGTTCACGGCCACGTGCATGAAGGGCCGCGGCAACTACCTTTGCCTCCGCCGGTTCGCCGCGCTGCGCGACGACATCGAGGCCGGTTCGCCGGCGGACCGCGTGTACCTCGAGATGGTCGACGACTGGGCGGCCGCGACAGCCACCGGCGACCGCGCCGAGCTGGCCGACCTGCCCGAAGACGTGCCGTTCTGGGCGGGCATCGCCGCCACCAACGAGAACTGCGTCGGGTCGGAGTGCCCGGAGTTCGACGACTGCTTCGTCACGCGCATGCGCCAGCGCGCCGCCGCGTCCGACGTGGTCATCGTCAATCACCATCTGCTGTGCGCCGATGCCGCCGTGCGCCAGGGCTCGTACGGCGAGGTGATCCCCGAGTGCGCGTACTCCGTGATCGACGAGGCCCACCAGCTCGAGGACGTGGCAACGCAGTACTTCGGGTTCTCCGTCAGCAACTTCCGCGTCACCGAGCTCGTGCGCGACGTCGACCGCGTGCTGGCGGCCGGCGTCGTCGCCGACAACAACGGCGAGCTCGGCCGGGCCATGGCGCGCGTCGACGAGCGGGCCCGGCTCTTCTTCGCGGCGCTCGGGCAGGTCAGGCCCGCCGGGGCCCGGGGGCGGCGCGCCGCCGGCGAGCGACGACCGCGTGCGCGTGACGGCGCCGCGATCTGGAGCCGGGGCAGGAGCCTGGGGCGGCCGTCTCGACGCCCTCGACGCCCTCGAGGCCATCGTCGCCCTGGTCAAGGATGCGACCGAGGATCTGCGGGCCATCGGACGGCGCGCGGCGGAGATCCGCGACGAACTGCGCTTCCTGCTCGCAGGCCAACGACCGCGACTACGTCTACTACCTCGAGCAGCGGGGCCGCGGCGTCTTCCTGCGGGCCGCGCCCATCAACGTGTCCTCGCTCGTGCGCAACCTGCTGCTCGATCGCTTCGCGGCCACCGTGCTGACCTCGGCCACGCTGGCCGTCGAAGGGTCGTTCACCTACATCCGCAGCCGGCTGGGCATCGAGCGCTGCGAGGAGCTCCGGCTGGCGTCCGAGTTCGACTTCGCGTCGCAGGCGCTGCTGTACCTGCCGGCGCGGATGCCGTCACCGAAGACGGCCGACTTCGCGCCTGCGGCCGGGCGCGAGGTCCTCGACATCCTGCGGCGGACGCAGGGCCGCGCGTTCGTGCTCTTCACGAGCTACGCCGTGCTGCGCGCGGTGCAGGCGACGCTCGCCGGTGCGCTCGAGTACCCGCTGCTCGTGCAGGGCAGCGCGCCGCGGTCGGCGCTGCTCGCGCAGTTCCGGTCGACGCCGCACGCGGTGCTGCTGGCGACGTCGAGCTTCTGGCAGGGCGTCGACGTGGTCGGCGACGCCCTGAGCTGCGTCATCATCGACCGCCTGCCATTCGCGTCGCCCGGCGACCCGGTGGTCGCTGCCCGGGTCGAGGCCATCGCGGCGAGGGGCGGCGACGGCTTCGCCGACCTCCAGGTGCCGCTGGCCATCCTCACGCTGCTGCAGGGCCTCGGCCGGCTCATCCGGCACCGGCGGGACCGCGGGGTGCTGGCCGTCCTCGATCCGCGCATCAGGACGATGCCGTACGGGCGGCGTTTCCTGGCATCGCTGCCGCCGGCCCCGGTGAGCGATGATCCGGCCGACATCGACCGGTTTTTCGCCGTGGATTCGCCCGGCCGGTGATCACAGGCTCCGCGGTTTGGGTGTAGACTAGCCACGATCGGCGAGGTGCCGATCGAGCGTAGTTGTCTTCATCATCCGGTTCGTCTCCCCTATAGAGGAGTGCCAATGTTTCGCCTGATTTCCGGCCGCAACCTGTTCATGCTGGCCCTCGATGGCCTGTGCGGTCCTCCTGTTCGCGTCGCCCGGCCAGGCCCAGACCGGCGCCCTGCAGGGCAAGGTCACCGATGTCGCCGGCAAGCCGCTCGAGAAGGCCGTCGTCACCATCGAGTTCACCGACGGCATCAACCGCAAGTACGAGGTCAAGACCAACAAGAAGGGCGAGTTCATCCAGATCGGCCTGGCCCCGGGCAACTACAAGGTCACCGCGTCGTTCGAGAAGCTGGGCGAGCAGAGCGTTCCCGGTCCGCGTCCGCCTCGGCGACCCGACGAAGCTCGAGTTCAAGCTCGGCGCCGCCACCGGCGTGACCGAAGGAAGACGCCGCCAAGGCCGCGGCCCTGAAGACGGTGTTCGAGGAGGGCGTGAGCCTCAGCAAGGACGGCAAGTACGACGAGGCGATCGCCAAGTTCACCGAGGCGTCCGGCATGGTCCCGGGCTGCTACGACTGCTTCTACAACATCGGATTCAACCACTCCCAGAAGAAGGAGTACGACCAGGCTGAGGCGGCGTTCCTCAAGGCCATCGAGCTGAAGGCGAACTACGTCGAGGCCTACAACGGGCTGGCGACGGTGTACAACGCCCAGAAGAAGTTCGACAAGGCCGCAGGAGGCCAGCACCAAGGCCGTCGAACTGGCCGGCGCGGCGGGTCCGGGCGGCGCGGGCGGCTCCGGCGGCGTGGACGCCGAGTACAACCAGGGCGTCATCGTCTGGAACGCCGGCAAGATCGCCGAGGCCGCGGAGCACTTCCAGAAGGTCATCTTCATGAAGCCGGACCATGCCGACGCGCACTACCAGCTCGGCATGGCTTACGTGAACCAGAACAAGATGGCCGAAGCGGTGCCGATGTTCGAGAAGTACCTGGAGCTGGCCCCGACCGGCCAGTTCGCGGCGACGGCGAAGGGCATCCTGTCGCAGCATCAAGAAGTAGGCCGGCATGGCGATCCCGTCGCGGCGCGACGAGATCGCCGCGAGCCTGTCGGCGGTCCGGCAACGGCTGGCCCGTGCACTCGAGCGGGCCGGCCGTTTGCCGTCTTCCGCCCGGCTGGTGGCGATTTCGAAGACCCGTCCCGCCGAGGACGTGCGGGCGGCCTTCGAGGCCGGCCAGGCCGAGTTCGGCGAGAACCGGGTCCAGGAAGCGCTGGAGAAGATCGCCGCGACGTCCGATATCCCGATCACCTGGCACCTGGTCGGACACCTCCAGTCGAACAAGGCCAGAAGGGCGGCGGGCGCGTTCGGCTGCATCCACTCGATCGACAGCGTCGACCTGCTGAAGCGGGTGGACGCCGCCGCGGAGGAAGCCGGGCGCCGGCCGGAGCTGCTGGTCCAGGTGGACCTGGCCGGCGAGCCGACCAAGCATGGCGCGCCGGCCGAGACCTGGCTGTCGCTGTTCGAGGCGGCGGCGGCATGCCGGGCGGCGCGGGTCGCCGGGCTGATGCTGCTGCCGCCGTTCACGCCGGACCCCGAAGACGCCAGGCCGTATTTCCGGCGGCTCCGGGCGTTGCGGGACGAACTGGCGGGGCGCGGCGTGCCGCCGGCGATGCTCGGCGAGCTGTCGATGGGCATGAGCCACGATTTCGAGGTCGCCGTCGAAGAAGGCGCCACTCTGATCCGGGTGGGCACGGCCATCTTCGGCGAGCGCTGAGGCCGCGCGGTTGGCCGGCGAAGGGACGCAGGAGCCGAACATGAACGTCACGCCACTCGATCTCCGCCAGCAGCAGTTCCGCTCGTCGATGCGCGGCTTCGACAAGGACGAGGTCACCGCGTTCCTGGCCGAGGCGGCCGACGACTACGCGGAGGCCATCCGCGAGGCGGAGCGCCTGCGACAGGAGGTGACGCGGCTCGAAGGGCTGGTGAACGAGCACCGCGAGCACGAGCGCAACCTCCGCAACACGCTGATGACCGCGCAGCGCCTGGCCGACGAGATCAGCGACAACGCGCACAAGCAGGCCGCGACGATCATCAAGGACGCCGAGTCGCGCGCGAGCCTCATCCTCGAGAAGGCGCAGGCGCGCTACGAGGACGTCCAGCGCGAGATCGACGGCCTCCGCCTGAAGCGCCGCGAGGTCGAGAACTCCGTCGAGGCGGTGATCGCGTCGCTCAAGAACACGCTCGACTTCGTCCGCGAGCAGGACGCGCGCGACCGCGACGAGAAGATCCTCCTGCACCGGCCGCGCATCACCGACTCGCGCGAGGTGATGCCGGGGTGGAGCCAGGAGCGCAAAGACGACGGCCCGGTCGTCATCGAGCGCCGCGGCTAGCGCGGCCCGTCATGCCGCTGCACGCTCATCCGCAACGCCAGGGTCGTGTTCACCTGCGCCGGCGGCGCACCCAAGTGCGGCCCTGCGCAGGCGGATGCCCGCCCGATTCGCGGCGCGTCGATTGTCGCCGCCGACGGCGTCATCACCTTCGTCGGGCCGGCCGCCGACGCCGACCGGCTGTGCCCGCCGGCGTCCGGGCGCCACGGTGATCGACGCCTCGGGCTGCACGGTCGTGCCGGGTTTCGTGGATCCGCACACGCACGTCGTCTTCGGCGGCGATCGCCGCGAGGAACTCCGCCGCCGCCTGGCCGGCGCCACCTATGCCGAGATTGCCGCCGAAGGCGGCGGCATCCTCTCCACGGTCCGCGCGACGCGCGACGCCACCGAGGACGAGCTGGCTGCCGCGACGCGCGCGCGCCTCGACCAGATGCTCCGCTGCGGCACCACGACGTGCGAGGCCAAGAGCGGGTACGGCCTCCAGGCCGACGCCGAGCTGAAGATGCTGCGCGTCATCCGCCGCCTGAACGCGGAACAGCCCGTCGAGCTCGTGCCGACCTTCATGGGCGCCCACGAGATCCCGATCGAGCACCGGGCGAACCGGCGGTTCTACATCGACCAGCTCGTGCGCCAGATGATCCCGGCTGCGGCGCGGGACGGCCTCGCCGAGTGGTGCGACGTCTTCTGCGAGACCGGCGTCTTCACGCCCGACGAAGCCGAGGAGATCCTCGAGGCCGGCAAGCGGCACGGCCTCAAGCCGCGCATCCACGCCGACGAACTGGCGGAAAGCGGCGGGTCCCTCGTGGCCGCGAAGGTGGGCGCGCGGTCGGCGGACCACCTGCTGTACGTCGGCGTCGCGCGGCATCCACGCGATGAAGGACGCTGGCGTGGTCGCGACGCTGCTGCCCATCGCCGCGTTCTACCTGAAGCTGGGCCGCTTCGCGCCGGCGCGCGAGCTCATCGAGGGCGGCGTGCCGGTGGCCCTCGCCACCGACCTCAATCCGGGCGGCGGGTTCTCTCCCTCGATGCCCTTCGCGATGGCGCTCGCCTGCTTCGCCATGCGGATGACGCTGGAAGAAGCGCTGGTCGCGTCGACCATCAATGCCGCCTACGCCATCGACCGTCACGATCGGGTCGGCAGCCTCGAGGCCGGCAAGCAGCTCGACGCCGTCATCCTCGACGGCGAGGCGGTGGACCTGCTGAAGGTAGGCGTTCCCGCGATTCGGGCGGTGGTCAAAAAGGGCGAGGTCTGCTGAGGAAGAAGCCAGAATCCAGAGCAGGGCCTACTGACGATTGCCAGAAGCAAGAAGAACGACAGAGCTACACCGGTGGATCTTCTTCTGGCTTCTGGCTTCTGGCTTCTGGCTTCTTCCTAAAACGGCGTCGTGGGCAGTGGCGGAATCACCGGCGTCAGCGTGCCCCAGCCGGCCGCCTGCGCAGCCTTCATGTCGTTCACCAGCATGTCCGGCAGCTTGGCGTTCAGCTTCGGCCGGCCCGCCGCGTTGCCGATCACCCAGGCCGCCGCCGCGATGTTCCTGGTGATGGTCTCCATCGACGGGTAGTCGATCTTGTCCGGGCTGTCGGATGGCCGGTGATAGTCGGGGTGGAGGCCCGTCGTGTAGAACGCCACCGGGATGCCGACCTTGGCGAAGTTGTAGTGGTCGCTGCGGTAGAAGATCCGCTGGCCATTGGGCTGCGGCCCCGCGTTGTCGTGCGTCGCGTCGGGCGCCGTGGTGTCGTAGAAGTCGTTGATCTTCAGCTTGCCGACCTCAGCGGCCACGCGCGCGACAATCGCGCCCATGTCGTCGCTGCTCACCCTCGGACCGACCACGAACACCTCGCCGGGCGCCACCAGCCTGTACGACGGCGGGTCGGTGTAGCCCTGGGGCTTGCTGCGGCCGATCATGTCGATGTTGAGGTCGGCCACCACCTTCGTGATGTCGACCGGCGGAAACTGCGCGAAGTACTGCGAGCCCCACAGCCCTTTTTCCTCTCCGGTCACCCAGAGGAAGATGATGGAGCGCTTGGGCCGGATGCCCTTGGCCGCTCCGAGGGCGTAGGCGCGCGCGATCGCCATCACGGCCACCGATCCTGATCCGTCATCGTCGGCGCCGTTGTTGACGGTGTCGCCCCCGGGGGCCGCCGCGGCAAGTCCCGTGTGATCCAGGTGCGCGGAGATGACGACGAACTCGTTCTTGAGCACCGGGTCGCGGCCTTCGACCATGCCGATCGACGTTCTGTGTCGAGCCCGGGGTCTTCGTGACCGCGGTCTGAATCGCGATCTTCTTCTCCGCGTTCAGGGCGAAGGAGTCGAGCTTGGCGCCGGCCGCGGCGCCTTCGAAGACCTGCGCGCCGGTCAGCTTCTCGCCCACGAACAGGGCGTTGGTGAGCGCCACGCCGGCGGTGATCGTCGGCACCGACGGCGGCCGGTTCGCCTGGAACCTGACCACCTGGTACGCCGGGCCGTTCGGCCCCGCGGCCCGCCCCGTCGCCGGCGCCGCCATGGCGCTCAGTTGCTGGAACGACGGGATCATGACGATGCCGAGGGCGCCGTTCTTCACGGCGTAGCCCTGCGGCGTCAAGAAGTCGGTGTTCTCGACGCCGAGCGGGTTCGGCGTGGCGCCGCCACGCCCGCCGCCACGGCCCGCTGCCTGCAGCGCCGCGAGTTCGGCGGGCAGGCCGGCCACGACCATAATCTTGCCCTTCACGTCGAGACCCTTGTAGGGGTCCGTGTTCGTCTTGTTGATGATGTAGCCGTTGCCGACAAAGACGAGCTGCGCGCCCGCGATGTCGATCGGATCGGCCATCCCGCCGCCGCCCCGGCCGCCGCCGAACCCGCCGAACGCCCCGCCTCCGAGCGCCCACTCGGTCCCGTACTCGAAGGTGCGCGGACCGCCCATCGAAGACCCGCCGAACCCGCCCCGTCCCACGATCATGGGCGCGGTGAGCGTGAGTTTCATGCCCGCGGGGTTCAGCTGGGTGCTCACCAGTTCGATGGGCATGAAGTAGGCCTGGAGCGGCCCCTTCGTGCCCGTAGTGCTGCCGAGCGGCTTCACGCCCCACTGCTTGAGCTGGCTGGCGATGTAGAGCGACGCGGTGTCGTACCCCCGCGATGGCGTGTTCCGCCCTTCGAGCTGGTCGGACGCCAGCACATGAAGGTAGGTGCTGAGCTCGTCGGCCGTGATGGCCGACGCGTTGCCGTAGCCGCCGCCGGGCTGCTGCGGGGCCGCGTTGACGAACGTGAGCGTGACGATGAACGCGATCAGGATCGCGGCGGCTCCGGTCACTCGACGCATAGCGGACCTCTGTAAGGGTGAAGGTGGATGGTCACAGACCAACCAGCATAACACCCGCCGGCCGTGGCTCCGCAGAGTACGGCTGGGCCAGGGAGCGTGCGGGCGCCTGTCGTGGCGGGTGCCGGCGCTACTTGAGCGGCGCGCGGCCGCCAGGCACGAACCAGCCGTGGGCGCTCGTCGTGAACGTCCACGGGTAGCGGAACCTGGGCAGGATCTCGATGTTGACCGTGTAGCTCACGTCGATGTAGACGCTCGGCCGGCCGATCCTGCTGGCGCAGGCGGACATCCTTCTCGGTGACCGGCAGGTCGTAGCGCGCCGCGGCCGTCGAGGACCGCCGTCCAGAACCGACGCGGAGTCCTTGTCGGGACCGAACTGCGCGATCTTCTCCACCTCGTCGCTGAAGCGGAACTGGTTCCAGGCAGCCATGCCGGCGTGCCAGGCGGTCCAAGCAATGGCCGCGACGACGAGGAGGCGGAAGAGGCGTCCCATGGCTCAGTGAATCTGACGCAAGAGTCGTGCCCAGCGGGTCTGGGTGAACAGGTTCAGCCCGCCCTCGCTGCTGTCGAAGGACCAGTAGATCATCAGGGCTTTCCCCTTGATGTTCTCTTTCGGCAGGAACCCCCAGTACCTTGAGTCCTGCGAATTGTCCCGGTTGTCGCCCATCACGAACACGGAGCCCGCCGGCACCACCACCGGGCCGTAGCGGTCCCGGACGTCGTCCGAGGTCATTTCGCCTCCGCCCAGGCCCTGCGGCCTCGGGAGGTAATGGGCGTACGGCTCCTCGATCGCCCGCCCATTGACGCGGATCACGTGGTCCCGGAGCTCGATCGTCTCGCCGGAGAGGCCGATGACGCGCTTGATGAAGTCGCGCTCGGGGTCTTCCGGGTACTTGAACACGACGATATCGCCGCGGCGGATGGCGGCGACCGGCAGCACCGCCCGCTCCACGCTCGAAAGTGTCGGCGCGAACACGAACTTGTTGACCAGCAGGTGGTCGCCGATGAGCAGGTTCGGCTCCATCGACCCGGTGGGAATCTTGAAGGCCTGGACGACGAACGTCCGCATGAACAGCGCGAGGACGACGGCGATGACGATCGTCTCGAAGTACTCGCGGACGACCGATTTCTTGAACGGCACGGCTACTCCTCCGTTCCGATCTTGAGGACGGCGAGGAACGCGTCCTGCGGGATTTCGACCTTGCCGACGCGCTTCATCCGCTTCTTGCCTTCCTTCTGCTTCTCGAGCAGCTTCCGCTTGCGGGTGATGTCCCCGCCGTAGCACTTGGCCAGCACGTTCTTGCGCAGGGCCTTGACCGACTCGCGCGCGATGATGCGGCTGCCGATGCTGGCCTGGATGGCCACCTCGAACATCTGCCGCGGGATCAGCTCGCGCATCTTCGAGGCCAGGGCGCGGCCGCGGGTGTAGGCCGAGTCGCGGTGGACGATGACCGACAGCGCGTCAACGGGATCGCCGTTGACCAGGATCTCGAGCTTCTGCAGCGGCGACTCCCAGTAGCCGCTGATGTGGTAATCGAGCGACGCGTAGCCGCGCGAGATGGTCTTCAGCCGATCGTAGAAATCGAGGACGACCTCGGCGAACGGCAGATCGTACGTGATGAGGACGCGGTCGCTCGCGAGGTACTCGAGGGACTTCTGGATGCCGCGCTTGTCCTGGCAGAGCTGCAGGATGCCGCCGACGTGCTCGGCGGGCGTCAGGATCATCGCCTTGATGACCGGCTCCTCGAACTTCGAGATGCGGCCCGTCTCGGGCAGCTTCGCCGGGCTGTCGATTTCGTGCACATCGCCGTCCGTCGTCGTCACCCGGTAGAGCACGCCCGGCGCCGTCGTGACCAGGTCCTGGTCGAACTCGCGCTCGAGGCGCTCCTGCACGATGTCCATGTGCAGCAGGCCGAGGAAGCCGCACCGGAAGCCGAAGTCCGAGGGCCGACGAGGACTCGGGCTCGTAGAAGAAGGAGGCGTCGTTCAGCCGCAGCTTCTCGAGGGCGTCGCGCAGCTCCGGGTATTCGTGGCCCTCCACGGGGTACAGGCCGGCGAACACCATCGGCTTGAGCTCGCGGAAGCCGGGGAACGGCTCGACCGCCGGGCGGGCCGCCTCGGTCACGGTGTCGCCGAGCTTCGCGTCGCTCACCTTCTTGATGGTCGCGGTGAAGAACCCGACCTCGCCGACGCCGAGCTCGTCCACCTGGACCGGCTTCGGCGTGAAGACGCCGACCTGTTCGACGTCGTACTCCTGCCCCAGCGCCATCAGGCGGATCTTCATGCGCCCGCGCAGCACGCCGTCGATCACCCGGACGACGATGACGACGCCGCGGTAGGCGTCGTACCAGGAGTCGAAGATCAGGGCCTTCAGGGGCGCCTGCGCGTCGCCCGCGGGCGGCGGCAGCCGCGCGATGACCGCCTCGAGCACGTCCTGGACGCCGGTGCCGGCCTTGGCGCTCGTCAGGATCGCGTGCGCCGGGTCGAGGCCGATGATGTCGGCCAGCTGCCGGCGCGCCTCCTCGGGCTGCGCGCTCGGCAGGTCGATCTTGTTGATGACCGGGATGATCTCGAGGTTGTAGTCGACCGCGAGGTACGCGTTGGCGAGCGTCTGCGCCTCCACGCCCTGCGACGCGTCCACCAGCAGCACCGCGCCCTTCGCAGGCGGCGAGCGAGCGCGTGACCTCGTACGAGAAGTCCACGTGGCCGGGCGTGTCGATCAGGTTCAGGATGTAGGTCCGGCCGTCGAGCGCCTGGTACGTGAGCCGGACCGGGTGCGCCTTGATCGTGATGCCGCGCTCGCGCTCGAGGTCCATCGAGTCGAGGACCTGCGCCTCGGTCATCTCGCGCGGCTGCAGCGCCCCGGTCAGTTCCAGGAAGCGGTCCGCGAGCGTGGACTTCCCGTGATCGATGTGCGCGATGATCGAGAAGTTGCGGACGTACTGCTGATCCATCCTGGGCTACTTGCGGCCGCCGAGCGGCTTGTAGATGAGGCCGACGGCGGTACCGTAGATCGCCATCTCCACGATCACGTCGACGATCCACGCCGCGGCGAGCGCGCCCGACACCGGCAGGACCACGTAGTTCCACGCCACCGAGAAGGTGGCCAGCAGGAGGCCGACGATGACGCCGTAGCGGAGGCCCTCGACGGCGCCAGGTCCGCCCTCGTACCCCTTCGCGTAGGCGTAGGCGAACACGAAGAAGCCAACGAGCGTCGCCGTGAGGCCGAACGCGACGTTCATCTCGGCCTGGGGCCTGAAGACGCCGGCGTGCCGGGCGTACAGGTCCGCGAGCAGCACGTTGTTCACGAGCGGGCTGAGCCCCAGGTAGAGGACCCACGCCGCGATCGCCGCGGCTGCGACTCGGCCGAAGTTCACTGGCGGTGCCCTACTTGCCGCGCGCCACTTGCGTGTTCAGGACGGCTTCCCCGCCGCCGAACTGCTGGATGACTGACGTGAGCCCCATGTAGAGGAAGCCGACCTGGAAGAGCACCAGGAACGGCAGCGAGCCGTAGATGCCGTTGGCCAGGGCGTAGAACACCGTCGTCGTGAAATAGAGGCCGAGGCCGATCTCGACGAGCGGCTGGACGGCCATCGCCTGCGTGGTACTTCTTGCCCGCCCACTGGTCGGAGCCGCGCTCGATGCCGTACTTCGGCGTGCGCGCGAACGCCGTTTCGTGACGGAACATCGCCTCGAGGACCGCCCGGGTGTTGTTGACGGCGAGGCCGATGCCCACCGCCATCAGGAACGGCACGTACTTCAGCCGCGCCTTCCAGTCGGGATACAGCTCGCGCTGCGAAACCACGTAGAAGTTGGCCACCGAGGCCGTCGCCGCGAAGAACAGCGGGACGTCGATGAGCAGCATCTCGTACCAGCCCATGTTGTAGCGGATGACCATCGACGGGAACATCAGGATGGACAGCGCCGACATGAGCAGGTAGTTGAAGTTCGCCGTCAGGTGCAGGAACGCCTCGGCCTTGACGCCGAACGGCAGGTCCGACTGCAGGATCCTCGGCAGCAGCTTCAGGCAGACCTGGATGGAGCCCTTTTGCCCAGCGGTGCTGCTGCGACTTGAACGCGTTCATCTCGACCGGCACTTCCGCCGGCGCCACCAGTTCGGGCAGGAACAGGAACTTCCAGCCGAGCAGCTGCGCCCGGTAGCTGAGGTCGAGGTCCTCGGTGAGCGTGTCGTGCTGCCACCCGCCCGCGGCGGGAATGACCTCGCGGCGCCAGATGCCGGCCGTGCCGTTGAAGTTGAAGAAGTGACCGGCGCGGTTGCGGCCGCCGTGCTCGAGCACGAAGTGTGCGTCGAGCAGGATGGCCTGGACCTTCGTCAGCAATGAGTAATCGGCGTTGACGTGCCCCCACCGCGCCTGCACCAGCGCGATCCTCGGGTTCCGGAAGTACGGCACGGTCCGCTGCAGGAAGTCGGGGCTGGGGACGAAGTCCGCGTCGAAAATCGCCACGAACTCGCCGCGGGCCACCTTCAGGCCCGCATCGAGCGCCCCGGCCTTGAATCCGGTGCGGTCGGTGCGGTGGATGTACTTGATGTCGAACCCCTGGGCAGCCAGCCGGTCGACGGCCAGCCGCGCCACGTCGGTCGTCTCGTCCGTCGAGTCGTCGAGGACCTGGATTTCCAGAAGGTCCTTCGGGTAGTCGATGCGGGCCGTCGCCTGCAGCAGCCGATCGACGACGTACATCTCGTTGTAGAGCGGCAGCTGGATGGTGACCGGCGGCAGCGGCCCGTCCCACGCGGGCGGCGGCCCCGGCGCCCGGTCCTTGTTCTTCATGTACGCGTAGACCAGGTAGTACCGGTGCCACCCGTACAGCCCCAGGATGACCAGGACGAAGAAGTACGACCCGAGGACGAGGGTCTCAAGCAAGGTCATAAGCGCTTTGCCCGCGTGAAGTTGTGCCGGATGGCACAATCATTCATTATAGCGGTCGTACGCCTCACTGACAAACGCCCGGAGCGCACCCATGAATCCCAAGGAACTCCACGACCTGCTCGGCCGCCTGCAACGGGGCGAGGTGCCGCTCGAGGCCGTCCAGGCCGACCTGCTGGACCGGCTTCGGGCGCAGCCGTTCGAAGACCTGGGGTTCGCCCGCGTGGATCACCACCGGGCCGTCCGCAAGGGCTTCCCGGAAGTCGTGTTCGGGGAGGGCAAGACGCCCGCCCAGCTGGCGGCCATCGCCGGCCGCATCGTGAGCCACGGCCACACGCTGCTCGTCACCCGCACCGGCGCCGAGGCCTACGAGGCGGTCCGGCAGGCCGTGCCCGACGCCGTCTTTCACGAGCAGGCCCGCATCATCGAGCGGCGGCGCCGGAGAGCTCGCCAGGGGCACCGGCACCATCCTGGTGGCCGTCGCCGGCACCTCCGACCTGGCCGTCGCGGAGGAGGCCGCCATTACGGCCGAGGTCATGAACAACCCGGTGGACCGGCTGTTCGACGTCGGCGTGGCCGGCCTTCACCGGCTGCTGAGCGCCCGCGACCGCCTCGACGCCGCCCGGGTGGTCATCGTCGTCGCGGGGATGGAGGGGGCCCTGCCGAGCGTCGTCGGCGGCCTGGTGCGGGCGCCCGTCATCGCCGTGCCGACCAGCGTCGGTTACGGCGCCAGCTTCGGCGGACTGGCGGCGCTGCTCGGCATGCTGAACTCGTGCGCGCCGGGGGTGGCCGTCGTGAACATCGACAACGGCTTCGGCGCGGCGTGCATCGCCAGCCAAATCAATCATTTGTAGCGCTTTCGCCTTGACAATAGGGTCCGCAGGGAGCATATTGGGAGGTTGCAGCCCTTTGTGTGTACGGCCGGTCCCCCGGGGCACACAACCTCTCCAGCGGCGATCCCGACAGGTATGCAGACAGCCGTCCTTCAGGCCCTCGAGTTCACGCACATCCTGGATGTGCTGCGCGGGTGCGCGGTCACGCCCCTGGGCGCCGAGCGCCTGGCGGGGCTGAAGCCGTCTGCCGACCCGCGCAAGGTGGCCCAGTTGCTGGCGGCGACCTCCGAAGGCGTGCGGTTCAACGAGCTGGCGGGCGGCTTTGCGCTGTCCGCCCCGGCGGACCTGCCGGCCATCCTCGGCGGCCTCGCCGTCGAGGGCCGCGCCCTCGAGCCGCTGCGCCTGCTCGGCCTGGCCGAGTACCTCGAGTCGGTCGACACGACGCGCGCCGCCGTCCGCCGGACGGAGCACGCTTTCCCGATCCTGAAGGCGCTGGCGGAGAGCGGCGCGTCGTTCCGCGGGGAAATCGCCGAGACGCGACACAAGATCGAGCCGTCCGGCGAGGTGGCCGACGGCGCCAGCCCGGAATTGAAGGCGGTGCGCGAGCGGCTCCGGCGGCAGCGGACCCGGCTGAAGGGCACACTGGAATCGTTCCTGAGGAACCGCGACACCGCCAAGTACCTGCAGGACCAGGTCGTGACGGACCGCAACGGCCGGTTCGTGCTCGTGGTGCGCGCCGAGCACCGCTCGGCCATTCCGGGCATCGTCCACGGCAGCTCGTCGAGCGGCGCCAGCCTCTACCTCGAGCCGCTGAGCACGGTCGAGATCAACAACGACATCGTGGCCCTCGAGCAGCAGGAGGCCGAGGAGGTCCGGCGGATCCTGCTCGGCCTCACCGACCAGTACCGGCGCCGGGCGCTCGACCTGCAGCGGACCATCGAGGCGGCCACCGAGTTGGACGTCATCCAGGCCAAGGCCCGGCTGTCGGCGCTGGTGGGCGGCGTCGAACCGGCGCTGGCCGCCGACGGCGCGTTCGAACTGCTGGCGGCCCGGCATCCCCTGCTCATCCCGGCCATCGCCGGGCGGCTCGCGGACGCGCGGGGCGCAGGCGGACAGGCCGGCAGCGCCGGCGGCTCGGGGGCCCCCGAGAACGGCCCCGTGCCCGTGGACGTCAAGCTCATCCCCGGCACGACGGTGCTCGTCATCACCGGCCCCAACACGGGCGGCAAGACGGTCGCCCTCAAGACGGCCGGCCTGCTGGCGCTGATGGCCCAGGCCGGGCTGCACGTGCCGGCCGAGCATGGCTCGCGCGTGCCGGTGTTCAGGTCCGTGTTCGCCGACATCGGCGACGAGCAGTCGATTGCCGCGAACCTGAGCACCTTCTCCTGGCACATGAGCGAACATCGTCCAGATGGACCGGTCGCTGGCGCTGCCGGCGCTGGTGCTGCTCGACGAGGTGGGCGCGGGGACCGACCCCGTCGAGGGCGGCGCGCTCGGCCTCGCGATCGTGGACCACCTGCGGGCGCGCGGCGCGCACGTGGTGGCGACGACGCACTACGAGCCGCTGAAGTCGTATGCCTCGACGACCGCCGGCGTGGCCTGCGCGGCGTTCGGGTTCGATCCCGAGACGTTCGCGCCGACGTACCGGCTGCACGTACGGCACGCCCGGCCGCAGCCTGGCGCTCGAGATTGCCGGGCGGCTGGGCCTGAGCCCGGCGATCCTCGACGAGGCCCGGCGCAACATCTCGGCGCGCGAGGCGCAGCTGGCCGAGCACCTCGCCAAGATCGACGCCGACCTGCGCAGCCTCGACCACGAGCGGCGGCTGGTCACCCGCGAACGCGAGGCGCTCGGCGAGTCGGAAGCCCGCATGAAGGCGCGCGAGCAGGCGCTGCGCGAGAAGGAAGAGCGGCTGCGCCAGCGGGCCGACGAGGAGATCGCGACGCGGGTGCGCGCCGGCGAAGGAGGACATCGACAAGGTCGTCGACGACCTGCGCCGCGAGGTCGAGCGGCTCACCGCCGAGGCGAGCCGCCGGGCGCTGCACGGCAGGCCCCTCTCCACCGGCGAGGCCGGCGCGGCGCGCGCCGAGGCGAAGGCGGCCCTGGACGAGGTGGCCGGACGGTGCGCGGACGGCCCGAGCCGCCGGTGGCGGCGGCAGCTGCAGGCCCCGAGGGTGCCGCGGCCCGGGTTGGCGACCGCGTCCTGCTGAGGGGCCTCGGCGTCGAAGGCCGCGTGCTCGCGGTGCAGTCGGGGGAAGCCGACGTCGACGTGCGCGGCAAGCGGCTGCGCGCGCGCGTGGCGGAACTGCAGGTGGTCGGCGGCGGCGGCGCGGCGGCGCCGTCGAAGGTGAACGTCAACGTCATGGTGAACGCCCGCGACGGCGCGGCCACCGAGATCAACGTGATCGGCTGCTCGGTCGACGAGGCGCTGGGCCGCGTCGAGCGGTTCCTCGACGACCTGCTGCTGACCGACGAACGGCAGGTCCGCATCATTCACGGATTCGGTACCGGCCAGCTGCGCCGCGCGATCGGCGAGTACCTGGACCGGCATCCGCTCGTCGCCAGCCACCAGGCCGCGCCGCAGGAGCACGGCGGCGGCGGTGTCACGGTGGCGGAGTTGAAGGACTAGTGGCCCTGTTCCCGGCGGCCTTCGTCGAGGACCTGCGCGCCCGCGCGGACATCGTGCAGGTGATCCAGGAGTACGTGTCGCTGAAGAAGGCTGGCACGAGCTACAAGGGCCTGTGCCCGTTCCACGGCGAGAAGACGCCCGTCGTTCCACGTGAACCGCGAGAAGGGGTTCTTCCACTGTTTCGGCTGCGGCGTCGGCGGCGACGTCATCAAGTTCGTCGAGATGCAGGAGAAGGTCGGCTTCACCGACGCCGTCCGCCTGCTCGCCCGCAAGTTCGGCCTGACGGTGCCCGAGACCGGGCCGGACGGGAACGAGGCGGACGCGCGCGACCGCGAGACGCTCCTGAAGATCCACGAGGTGGCGGCGGCCTGGTTCCGCCAGCAGCTTGGCGACGCCGGCGGGCGCGCGCGCCCGCCAGCAGCTCGAGCCGAGCGGGCGATGACGGCCGAGACCATCGAGACGCTCGGCCTCGGCTACGCGCCGCCCTCGCGGGACCTGCTGCTGGCCCACCTGCGCGCCCAGGGGTTCCCGGTGCCGCTTGCTCCTGCGGAGCGGGCTCGTCGCTCGAGCGCGACAACGGCCAGGTGGTGGATCGGTTCCGGAACCGCCTGATCATCCCGATCGCGCGCGACTCGGGGTCGATCGTCGCGTTTGCCGGGCGGTCGATGGACGCGGACCAGGTGCCGAAGTACCTGAACTCGCCCGAGACGCCGATCTACTCGAAGAGCCGGACGCTCTACGGCCTCAACCACACGAAGCCGCTGCTCCGGAAGTCGGGGTTCGTGGTGCTGGTCGAGGGCTACTTCGACTTCGCGCAGGTGCTGCAGGAGTGCCGTCTGCCGGTGGTGGCCACCTGCGGCACGGCGCTCACGCCGCAGCAGGCGCAGCTGCTGCGGCGGTTCGTCTCGAAGGTCGTGCTCAGCTTCGACCCCGACGCCGCCGGCCAGAGCGCCGCGGCGCGGTCGTGCGACCTGCTGGTCGTCGGAAGGCTTCCAGGTGAACGTGGCCGTCCTGCCGGGCGGCGACGACCCGGACACGTTCATCCGGAACCGGACGGGCCGGCAGTACGCGGCCCAGCTCCAGCAGTCGAAGCCGTACCTCGAGTACCTGCTCGATCGGACGGCGGCCGCGCACGACCTGCGCCGCGACGACGGCCGCCGCGCGTTCCTGCAGGAGATGCTGGCGGTGGCGGCGCGCATCCCGGACGCGGCGGCCCGCGACCAGTTCGCCGACCGGATCGCGCACCGGGCCCGGATTACCGAGTCGGTGGTGCGGGACGAGATCCGCAAGGCGGCCGTCGAGCGGCGGACCGAGGTGAGCGCGCGGGAGATGCCGGCGCTGGGCCAGATCAAGCCGGCCGAACGCGGGCTGCTGTGGGCCCTGATGAACCAGCCCGAGGAGGCGGCCGACGCGCTCGGCGCCGCTGGACGCCGGCCGACCTGGAGGCGCTGGCGTCGGGCCGGATCCTGGAGCAGGCCGTCCGGGCGCAGGCCTCCGGGGCCGCCCGTTCACCTGTCGCCTTCCTCGCGCGTCTAAGCAAGGAGGAGGCCCAGCTGGTGACGGGCATCGCCGCGGCACCGGCCGCCCCGGCTCCGGCGCACGAGTGCGCGCTGGCGCTCAAGCGGCTGCGCCTCGAGCGCGAGGGCGCCGCGGTGCAGCAGGAAATCGACCGCGTCCAGCAGTCCGGGGGCGGCGACGACATCGACCGGTTGTGGCAGCAGAAACACGAACTGCTCCGGCGCATCGCGGCGCTGGAGATCACGGGCACCTGAGGGAGGACGCCTTGTCAATCGAGGACAAGTTCGACGAAGTGCAGCAGCTCATCATCATCGGCAAGGAGAAGGGCTACCTGCTGTATGACGAGGTCAACGACCTGCTCCGGGCCGACATCACCTCGTCGGACGAACTGGACGACCTGTTCAGCACCTTCGGCAGCGCCGGCATCGAGGTGGTGGACTCGGACCAGAAGTTCCGCGAGGAGAAGCAGGAGGGCGACGACCTCGAGCTCGATCTGACGCCGGGCACCCTCGACAAGACGAACGACCCGGTCCGGATGTACCTGCGCGAGATGGGCACCGTGCCCCTGCTCACGCGCGAGGGCGAGGTCGAAATCGCCAAGCGCATCGAGCGCGGCAAGCTCGCGGTGATCAAGTCGATCACGCGGACGCCGATCGTGTCGCAGAAGATCATCGCGATGGGCGACGGCCTGAAGGCGGGCCAGCGCACCATCCGCGAGCTGGTCATCTTCAACGACGAGGAGATCACCGACGAGCGCCTCGAGGAGCGCGCCCGCGAGGTGCTCAAGCAGATCGAGGCGGTCCGCAAGGCGCGCCAGGTGTACGAGAAGGCCTAGGAGAAGCTCGACGCCACGCCGAAGAAGGACAAGCGGAAGTACCGTGCGCGCCCGCTGGAAGGCCATGCGGGCGCGGATCCTCGTGTCGCGCGACATCCGGAAGATCGAGTTCACCGAGCCCGTGAAGCGGCGCCTCATCGAGGACATCAAGGAGGCCGTCGAGCGCATGGGCCGCGTCCAGCGCGAGGCCGACGGCATCGACCGCCAGCTGAACGCGAAGACGAAGAAGCGCGAAGCTCAAGGAGGAGGAGCGCAAGGCCCAGGCCGCGCGGATGAAGGAGCTGCGGACCGAGGTCAAGCGCCAGGCCGACCTCCTCGGCGAGACGCCCGACTACCTGCGCCGGACCCTCGAGACCATCCGCCGCGGCGAGGCGCAGGCCGAGCAGGCGAAGAAGGAGCTGGTCGAGGCGAACCTGCGCCTGGTCGTGTCGATCGCGAAGAAGTACACGAACCGCGGGCTGCAGTTCCTCGACCTCATCCAGGAGGGCAACATCGGCCTGATGAAGGCCGTCGACAAGTTCGAGTACCGGCGCGGCTACAAGTTCTCGACCTACGCGACGTGGTGGATCCGCCAGGCCATCACCCGCGCCATCGCCGACCAGGCGCGCACGATCCGCATCCCGGTCCACATGATCGAGACCATCAACAAGCTCATCCGCACGTCGCGCTCGCTCGTGCAGGAGCTGGGCCGCGAGCCGACCTCGGAGGAAATCGCCGTGCGCATGGACATCCCGGTGTCCAAGGTGCGCAAGGTGCTGAAGATCGCCCAGGAGCCGATTTCCCTCGAGACGCCCATCGGCGAGGAGGAGGACTCGCACCTCGGCGACTTCATCGAGGATCGCAACGTCGTGTCGCCGTCCGACGCGGTCATCAACCTGAACCTCAAGGAGCAGACCGACTCGGTCCTGAAGACGCTGACGCCGCGCGAGGAGAAGGTCATCAAGATGCGCTTCGGCGTGGGCGACGGGTCCGAGCACACGCTGGAGGAGGTGGGCCAGAGCTTCGCGGTGACCCGCGAGCGCATCCGGCAGATCGAGGCCAAGGCGCTGCGCAAGCTGCGCCACCCGTCGCGCAGCCGGAAGCTGCGGGCATTTCTCGAAGGGCGGTCTTCACAGTAAGCTTATGCGGGCCCATAGCTCAGCGGTAAGAGCCGCCGGCTCATAACCGGCCTGTCCCAGGTTCGAATCCTGGTGGGCCCACCACAGACCATGCATCCTGATCTCGAACGGGTCATTCACCTCCAGCAGATCGAGGACGCCGCCGAGCGGGCGCGCCGGACCATCGCCGACGAGCCCGCCCGCCAGCAGGAGCTGGCGGCGGCCCTCGAGGCCGCCCGCCAGGCCCTCGAGCACGAGCGCGCGCGCCTGGCCGCCAACCAGGCCGCCCGGCGCGAGATCGAGAAGGAACTCGCCATGCAGCAGGCCCGGCTCTCGAAGTTCCGGGACCAGCTCATGGAGGTCAAGACGAACCGCGAATACCAGGCGATGCAGAAGGAGATCGAGACCGCCCAGCACGAGATCCGGAAGCACGAAGACCGGCTGCTCGAGCAGATGATCGAGTTCGACGAGGTGACGCAGCAGGTCAAAGCAGGCCGAGCAGGCCTTCGCCCGCGAGCAGGCCGCGATCGAGGCCGAACGGGCGGCGCTGGCCACCCAGCTGGTCGAGGCGGCCGCCGCCATCGGCACGCTGGCGGCCGAGCGCGCCGCGCTCGCCGCCGAGATCAGCCCGCCGGTCCTCGCGCTCTTCGAGCGGGTGCTGAAGTACCGCAAGACGTCCGCCGTCGCGCCGGTCCGCGGCGGGCGCTGCTCCGCCTGCCAGATCCTGCTCAGGCCGCAGACGGTGAACGAGCTCCGCCGCAACGAGATCATCTTCCAGTGCGAGAGCTGCCTGCGCATCCTCTACTACGAGGACGTGCCCCAGACGGCCGCTCCCGGCGCACCGGCCCCGGCCGACCCGGCATCCCGCCCCACGGAGTAGCCCGCCTGTGATCGTCAACATCGACGGCGGCTCCCGGGGCAACCCGGGCCCGGCAGGCTACGGCGTGCGCTTCGCGGACGCCGACGGCACCGTGGTCGCGGAGTTCAGCGAAGCCATCGGCGTCGCCACCAACAACGTCGCCGAGTACCGCGGGCTGCTCGCCGCTCTTCGCTACGCGAAGGAGCACGGTTACACCGAACCTCACCGTGCGCTCGGATTCGCTGCTGCTCGTGTGCCAGATGCGCGGCGAATACAAGGTGAAGAACCCCGGCCTGCAGGCGCTGCACGGAGAGGCACGTCGTCTGGTCTGGGAGCTCGGCCGCGTGCGTTTCGAGCACGTGCGGCGCGAGTTCAACGCCGACGCCGACCGCCTCGCGAACGAGGCGATGGACGATCAGAAGAAGCAAGAAGCCAGAAGGGCCAACTGACGTTCGTCAGAAGCCAGAAGGGTGAGTTCAGCGGAACCGGCCATCCTACTTGCTTCTTGCTTCTTGCTTCTTCTTAATCACCCCAATCATCCTCCCCGCCCGATCGCCATCGACGCGGTAGGAGTGAAATGTCTCCCTGTAACAGGACGTGCAGAGTCGCGACACGTGAATCTGCGACGACGGCACACCGGCGGCCTGCAACTGATCGGCGTTCGCCTTCCAGGTGTCCAGAAACAGGGCCGGGCCGCCGCCCGACGCTGATGGGTCGGTGCCGGGCACGCCGCACCGCGGTGCAAAGGCCGGTGACGGGCTGAACCAGGCGTCAAGCGATCCGCCCCACTCTCCCGTCGCGTCGAATGCGGCGCGCACGTCCTCGCCCACGCGGTAACAGCAGGGGCCGATGCTGGGACCGATGGCGGCGACAAGATCGCCCGGCGCTGCGCCGAACTGCGCGCAGAGCGCACCGACCGCCGACCGCGCCGCGCCGGCAGCCGTGCCGCGCCAGCCGGCGTGCACGGCCGCCACAGCCCCGCGCCGCGCGTCCGCCAGGAGGATCGGCACGCAGTCGGCCACCTTCACGCGAGCGCCACGCCGGGATCGTCGGTCGCCGCGATGTCGCCGACGTTCCAGTCCGGCGCCTCGGGGGGAAACGCGCGACCGCCCAGGGAGGCTCACGACGCGCGTGCCGTGAACCTGCCGCAGGCGGACGACCGACGCGGCCGGGATGCCCATGGCGAGCGCGACGCGATGCCACCCGTCCCCGGCCGCGAGCGGGCCTGCCCCCAACACCGGCTCGCGCGTGGTGAAACAGTGGTCCGCCGCACCATCCAGCGCGCGGCACCGGAGGGCCAGGCCCCACGGATACTGCGTCCACAGGAAGGAGTCCGGCAGGGGAACTCTCAGGCATACTGGAGTCCTATGACGATCCTTGGCATCGGCCTCGACGCCACCGACATCCCGCGGGTCGAGCGGGCGATCGCGCGCTACGGCGACCGGTTCATCCATCGTATCTTCACGGACGCCGAAATCGCCTACTGCTCAGCCAAGTACCGTCCCGCGCCCCACTACGCCGGCCGGTTCGCCGCCAAGGAAGCCGCCATGAAGGCGCTGGGCACCGGGCTCACGCGCGGCGTCACCTGGCGCGACATCGAGGTGGTGCGCGGCGGCGGGCCTCCCCGGCTCGTGTTCCGCGGCGCGCGCGCTCGCGCACTTCCAGCGAAGCGGCGCCACGTCCTCGCTGCTCACGATCACGCACGCCGACACGCTCGCGCTGGCTCAAGTGCTCCTCTTTAAGGCTGACTGACAGGCAGTCCGCAACAGCGGTTGTCGGATCGCGGTCGCGCCGCGCGGGCTCGCGGGACCCGGTCTCCGGACTCGCGCCGGATCTGCCGTGCCTTCTTGCATCTTGCCGCATCACCCTGACATCGGCGTTGCCGGGCACCGCCCTTGCTCCGCTCCTCACCGTGTCGCGAGCCGGCTTTCAGCACGCCGCTCTCTGCGCCCGGGTCCACCGACCATGCCGGCCCGCGACCACCCCATCCGCCGTCGGCCGGGCGCGGCACGGGACGCGGCTCGAGGAGCACGTCATGGTAGTCAAGTTCGCTCCGAACGACCGCGGCAACCCGCCCGGCAAGCTCGCCGACGCCGAGCTGCACTTCAGCGAAGGCACGCTCGACGGCCTGAAGCTCATCGGCTTCGGCATCTGGGAGCGGAAGAACGGCAACGGCCGCAACGTCACGTTCCCGGCCCGGCAGTACTCGGTGAACGGCGAGCGGCGCAGCTTCGCGCTCCTGCGCCCGGTGGTGGACGCGGCAGCCCAGGACCGCGTGCGCGAGTTCATCCTGCAGGCGTACGCCGAGTACGAAGAACAGCTCGTCAGCGGCCGAGTAGACGCCCGGCGAGGAACCGCGGCCGGTCGTGCCGGTTCGCCGTAGAAGCGCACCCTCACCGGCCTGCCGACGTCGGCCATCGGCGGCCAATCGAGGAGGCCCAGCGTGCTGTAGCGGGAGAACCGGTCGCGGAACTGGGCCTCCTCCCAGGACTCGAGGGCGAAGTACGGCCGGTACCCCGCGCGATCGAGAAACTGCACGGCGGCGTCCAGGCCCTGCGGATCGATGTAGTCGAACCGCACGGTGGGACGGGCGCCATACATCCGCAGCGGTCCACTCTCCTGGACGCTCAGCAGGACGGCGTTGGCAGGCAACTCTCGGGAGGCGAACGCGCCCGCCGCCGCGTACCGGCTTTCGAGCCGCTGCAGGGCGAAGGCGTCGCGCTCGACGGCCAGCGAAACGCCGTAGGACGCGAGCAGCCCCACCACGGTCGACGAGCATCGGCACGCGAAGCGCCGCCGGCGCGAGCGAGACCAGCCTGGACCAGCACCGCCATCGCGAGGATGAGCAGGACCGGAATCAGGGGAAGCAGGAAACGCAGGTACCACCAGTCGTCAAAGGTCGAGTACGGCAGGTAACAGGCGGTGACGAGCCGCCGCAAACGCGAGGCCGAACCACTCATGTCCCGTCGAGGGCGCGTCCGGGCCTCCGGCGCCGCCGCCAGGCCGCGACGGCCGGAGCCGCCAGGGCCGAACAGCAGGATGGGCGTCTGCGTGTCGAGGAGCCAGCGCACGTACCGGGCTGCATTGCTGGGAATGTTGTCCAGGGCGAACAGTTGGGACGCTGGCCCATAGCCCGACACGAACGGCGATCCATAGAGCCGCATGTTCAACCAGGCGAGGAACGCTGCCGACGCGGCGAGCGGGAACGCGAACAGGACGCCGGCCCGCAGCGCGGCACCCACGCTCCGATTCCTGGCGTAGTCATGCACGAGCACCGCCACGATGATGACGGCTGCGACCGGGCGCGAGGTTCGGGCGTGTCAGCGACGGCCGCTGCCGCGCCCGCACCCGCCACGGCTGGTCGGCGCGCGCATGCGCCCCAGGCCGACAGGAGCCACCATGCCGTCACCGGCACGTCGCTCATCGGCTGGACGACCTGGTAGAGGAAGATCGGGCTGGCGGCAAGGAGGACGCGCGGCCGCGGTTCCGCTTGCGGCATCGCCACAGCGGCGTCCGAGAAGATAGGTCAGCCACACGGCGGCGGCGCCGAGCACCGGGCACGACCCAGAACACGGCGCCGGGCCCTCCGATGCCGGCAGCCGCCGCCATCACGAGCGGCAGGCCGGGCGGGTACGTCGGCACGATCAGGCCGGGACCGAGGCCGGGCCGGTACCCGAGCGGCGACAGGCTCCATTCGGCCTGCGGCCACGGCACGATGGCCGCCAGCGGCTCTGCGCGGACGGGCAGTCCGTTCAGCCAGAGCAGCGCCTGGCTCACGTAGCCGTAGGCGTCTGCGCCGCCCGCAACCCACGTGCCCTTCGCCAGGCCGACGACGGCGACGGTCAGCGGCGGCCGCAGCCGCGAACGCGCCGGCATGCCGGCCGGGTGCGTCCCACGCCCGCTCGAGCGCCCTCCCGACCTGCCGGCCGCCCAGCCACGCCGCCGCACCGATCGAACAGCGCGCCGGCACCGAACAGGCGCCACGGCTGGTGCGCCCGGAGATGCAGAGGACCGAGGCCGACGTCGAAGCCGCCCGTGGCGGCGACCAATGCCCCGCACGCGATGGCGCACGCGCCAGCCGATGCGAGCACCTGCCAGGTTCGCAGAGCAGGTTGGGTGGTGGGCTCAGCCATGCATCGTCGCGGCGGTCACGGGGCCATCGGCAGCAGGCGGATGTTCTCGGCGGCGCGCTTCGACGGCATCGTCCATTCTTCGCGCAGGCCCTTCTCGAACTCGGCGCGGTAGAAGGCCGACTTGAGCGCCGCCGTCGATGATGTCCCACGGCAGCACGGCATCGTTCGACCGGTCCCGGTACACGTAGAACGCCGGGTCGACGCCCGCCTCTGCCGCGGCGGCCCGCCACTGGCCGCCGTTGCGTTCGGCCGCCACGATCACCGGCGCCACTCGCCGGTCGCCGAGCGACAGCAGCGCCTGGTAGAAGGAATGCCGCTCCGACTTGATCGAGAAGTACACGTTGTCGATGCCGGCGATCGAGCGCCCGCAGCCGCTTGATCGACCGCTCGATCGAGTCCGGCGGCGCCATCGGCAGCCACTGGTAGGCCGTGCCCGGGCTTCGGCACGAGCGGGTTCACGCTGGCGCTGATGCGCCCGAGTTGTCCGCGCGGCCGGCCGTGCGCCAGCATGCGCTCCTTGATGCGCGATCGACAGATCGCGAATGGCCGCCAGGTCCTCGTCGGTCTCGGTCGGCAGGCCGATCATGAAGTAGAGCTTCAGGTTCTCGATGCCGCTGCGGAAGATGAGGTCGGCCCGGTCCAGGATCTCGTCGTTCGTCATCGTCTTGTTGATGACGCGCCGCAGGCGGTCGGAACCGGTCTCGGGCGCGATCGTGATCGAGCGCTCGCCGCTCTCGCGGAGCATGCGCACGATGGGCTCCGTCAGGTCGTCGAGGCGCAGCGACGCCGGGCTGATCGAGTAGCCCATCGCGAGCAACCCCGCGAGCAGCCGCTCGATCTCCGGGTGATCGCAGAGCGCGATCGAGACGAGCCCGACCCGGCTGGCATGGGGCGCGTGCGGCCCGGCGATCTCGAGGATCCGGTCGGCCGGGAACGCCCGGACCGGCAGGTAGTTGTAGCCGGCCCAGCAGAACCGGCACAGGTTCGCGCACCCGCGCACGACTTCCACGAGCAGGCGCGAGCCGAACTCCGTGTCGGGCGTGAAGATGATCGTGGACGGCGGGTCTGCCGCCGGCCGACGCGGGCAGCGCGGCCTTGCGCACGGGCACCGCGGCGCCGGACCCGGGCACCGGCTCGAATGCCTCGATCGTGCCGTTCGCGCCGTAGCGCACGTTGACGAGCGACGGCACGTAGAACCCTCGCTCGCGCGCCAGGTCCTCGAGCAGGCGTCCCGCGCTCCTTTGCGGCAGCGATGTGGGTCACGAGCGCCGGAACGAGCACCTCGCCCTCGCCGGCCGCCACCACGTCGGCGAACGGCGCCAGCGGCTCGGGATTCACGAAGGTCACGGCCCCGCCGATCACGACGAGCGGGTGGCGGCTGTCGCGCTCCGCGGCATAGAGCGGCAGCCCGGCCAGGCGCAGAAGGCTGACGACGTTCGTGTAGTCCCACTCGAAGGACACCGAGAACGCCAGCACGTCGAAGTCGCGCACCGGGGTGCCGGACTCCACCGTGGCGAGCGACCCGGGCCGGCTCGAGCGCCGCCGCCAGTTCGCTCCGGCCGGGCAGGAACACGCGCTCGCACACGACGTCGTCCAGGGCGTTGAACAGCCGGTAGACCGTCTGGAAGCCCAGGTTGGACATGCCGACGTGGTAGGTGTTCGGGAACGCGAGGGCGACGCGAAGGCGGCCGGCGTGCGGCTTGCGCACGTACCCGACCTCGCGGTCGAGGAGCGGTGATGACGATGCGCGACGAGAGCGTTCTGCCCATGCCTGTGTGCGCTACCATCACCCGGCGCCGGCGCCGCGCCGACGCCCGCGCTGCGGCATCTCGCGCTCAGGCGCCGGCGATCGAGGATGCCGTGGATGTACGCACTGTACCACGTGGACGGGGTCAGGCCTGCTTCACCCGCCGCATGAAGGCCGGCACGTCGAGTTCGCCGGCGGCCTCGCCGTCAGCGGGCGCCGAGCCCGTCCTGGCCGGCCGCCGGGTCGAGCGTCATGGCCAGCGGGACGGCCGGCGCTGGTGCCGCCACGCCGACGCCGTGACGCCGCGCGATGGTCACGCGCGAGGCGCCCTCGCCGTTCAGCCACGAGGTGTAGTTGCCCAGGTCCACCGGCGTGTGGCCCGCGTTGCCCGGCACGACGGCCTTCGATCGCCGGGCCGGTCGAATCCGGTGGCGATCACCGTCAGCTTCACCTGGCCGTCGAGGCGCGGGTCGATCACGGCGCCGAAGATGATGTTGGCCTCCTCGTGGGCGGCCTCGTGGATGATCGTCGACGCCTCGTGCACTTCGACGAGCGACAGGTCGGAGCCGCCCGGTCACGTTGATGATCACGCCCCGCGCGCCGTCGATGGACGCGTCCTCGAGCAGCGGGCTCGAGATCGCCTTCCGGGCGGCGTCCACGGCCCGCGTCTCGCCGTAGCCGATGCCGGTGCCCATCACGGCCACGCCCATGCCGGTCATGATCGTCTTCACGTCGGCGAAGTCGAGGTTGATCAGCCCCGGCAGCAGGATGAGGTCGGAGATGCCCTGAATGGCCTGGCGCAGCACCTCGTCGACGGCCGCGAAGGCGT
This sequence comes from uncultured Acidobacteriota bacterium, assembly GCA_963806085.1. GTDB lineage: Bacteria > Acidobacteriota > Vicinamibacteria > Vicinamibacterales > JAKQTR01 > JAKQTR01. The sequence continues at coordinate 949,174 of CAWDWR010000003.1, read as the reverse complement.
CGAGCAGCGGCGTCTTGCGGTCGATCGTGCTCAGCAGCCGCTCGTTCGGGATGGTGATGACGCTGTCGACGCAGTCGCGCAGTTCTTCGAGGCCTGCCTCGGCCTGCATCGCGCGCTTGCGCCCCTCGAACGTGAACGGCCGCGTGACGACGGCGATGGTCAGCGCCCCGAGCTCGCTCGCGAGGCTGGCGATGACGGGCGCGCCGCCGGTGCCCGTGCCGCCGCCGAGGCCCGCGGTGACGAACACCAGGTCGGCGCCGTCGATGGCCTGGATGAGCTTGTCGGTGTCCTCGAGCGCGGCGTGCCGGCCGACGGACGGGTCGGCGCCGGCGCCGAGGCCCTTGGTGAGCTTCTCGCCGAGCTGCACCTTGATCGGGGCCGCGTTCATGCGAAGCGCCTGGACGTCGGTGTTGGCGACGACGAACTGGACACCATCGAAGCCTTCGCGCACCATCCGGTTGACGGCATTGCCGCCGCCGCCGCCGACGCCGACGACCTTGATGCGCGCGCCGGTGTGCGACGCGTCGTCCATCATCATCCGGAAGGGCGTCGCGGCCGGAGGCGGGAACCGGCGGGGGGCTGGTTATCGATCGGGTTCGGCATCGATGATCTCCACGTCTTCGAAAGTCTACAACGGCTAGAAGAATTCCTTGAACACGCCCTTGACGAGTTCGGTCAGCCGGCCGATTCCCCGGCCCGAGGCCTGGGCCATCTCGTGGGCCCGCAGCCGGTGCGCGCGCAGCAGCAGCCCCACGGCCGTCGCGAACGACGGGTTGCCGACGTGGTCGGCGAGCCCGCCGAGGCCCGCAGGCGCGCCGCGGCGCACGGGCATGTCGAAGATCTGCTCGGCGATCTCGGCCATGCCGTCGAGGTTGGCGCCGCCGCCCGTGAGCACGATGCCGGAGTTGAGCGACTTCTCGTACCCCGCGCGGTGGATCTCGTCCCACACGAGGTGGCACATCTCCTCGGCGCGCGGCTGCAGCACCTCCGACAGGATCCGCCGCGCCATCGTGCGCGGCGCCCGGCCGCCGACGCTGGCCACGTCCATGGTCTCGTCGTCGCCGACCATCGACGAGAGGGCGCAGCCGCAGCGCCGCTTCAGCTTCTCGGCCTCGGGGATCGGCATGCGCAGGCCCACCGCGATGTCGCTCGTGAAGTGGTCGCCGCCGAGCGGCACCACGGCCGTGTGCCAGAGGAATCCGCGCTCGAAGATCGCGACGTCGGTGGTGCCGCCGCCGATGTCGATCACCGCGACGCCGAGCTCCTTCTCGTCGGGCGTCAGCACGGCTTCGCTCGCGGCGAGCTGCTCGAGCACCGACTCCTGCACGTTGACGCCGGCCTTGTTGACGCACGTGACGATGTTCTGCGTCGTGGTGGTGCCGCCGGTGACGATGTGGACGTTGACCTCGAGGCGGGCGCCGGTCATCCCGATCGGGTTCCCGATGCCGTCCTCGTCGTCGACGACGAAGTCCTGCGGCAGCACGTGGAGGATCTCGCGGCCGCCGGGCAGGCTGACGGCGCGGGCCGCGTCGATGGCGCGCCGGACGTCGTCGCGCGTGATCTCGCGGTTGCGCCCGGCCACGGCCACCACGCCGCGGCTGTTGAACCCCTTGATGTGCGTGCCCGACAGCGACACGTAGGCGTTGTCGATTTCGATCCCGGCGGTCAGCTCCGCGGCCTCGACGGCCTTGCGGATCGACTCGACCGCGGCCTCCTGGTTCACCACGGCGCCGCGGCGGATGCCCTGCGACTCGGCCACGCCCAGCCCGATGATCTCGACCTCGCCGTTGCCCATGACCTCGCCGACGATGGCCGCCACTTTCGACGTGCCGAGATCGAGCCCGACCAGGTGCCGTTCCTTTCGTCCCACCAGCCCCCCTCGCTAGCGTTTGGCTCGCGCGCCCGCGTTGCGGGCGGGCACGGGCGGCGTGCGCGGGCCGGGCGCCGCCCCCGCTGCCTGCGCGACGCCGACGTACACGCGCTCGCCGAAGCGCACATCCACGTAATCGATGTCGGGCACCTGCTCGCGCAGCGTCGCCTGCAGGCTGACGTACGAGTCGAGGCGCTCCGCGAACTGCGTCTCTCCGAGGCGCACCACCGTCGAATCGCCGTCGAGGATCACGTGCACGTCGTGCACGTCGGCCGCGTCGATCTGCGACACGCGCCGCGCCAGCTCGGGCCGCGTCCGCAGCTCGGACATCAGCCGCGACACCAGCTGGCCGCGCGGAGGGTCGATCTTCGGCGGCGCCGACACGGGCGTCACGATGATCCCGTCGATGATCGGCAGGTCGCAGTCCGCGTACCGCGGCCCGAACTCGTCGATCACCGTGCCCGCCGCGTCGACCAGGAACAGGTCGGTGCCGGCGCGCGCGATGCCCATCGGGACGCGCTCGCGCACCTCGACGTCAATCGTGCCGGGCAGCCGGCGCCGCAGCGTCGCGTCCGCCACCCAGGCGGAGGCGAACAGCCGCGACCGCCAGCGATCGAGGTCCACCGACAACAGGTTCTGCCCGGTCATCCCTTCGAGCAGCGCGGCGACTTCGCCCGCGTGCACGCGCTGGTTGCCGTGCACGCGGATGTGCTGCACGCGAAGCCACGGCAGGTCCGCGGCCGCGCCGGCGGCCCAGGATCCCGCACCCGCGACCAGCGCCCACCAGCGCCGCGATCTTCGCCACGCGCCACCAGGGGCGCGCGCGCAGGTGGCGCCGCCTGTGGCGGGCATCTGGCTGCGTCGGAACCGGCGGTCGGCCGGGGCGGTCACCGACATGTCAGGCCCGCCCTCCTTCGCGGCGGTCCGAGGGCGGCGAGCACCCTCGGCCCGACGGTGCCGATCGACCCGGCGCCCAGCGTGATGACGGCGTCACCCGGCCGCGCCAGCGCGGCCACGACGCCGACGACGTCGTCGAGGGTGCGGGCCAGGTGCAGCCGGCCCCCGAGCGCCGGCCTGATGGCGTCGGCCAGCGCCTCGACGGTCACGCCGGCGAATGGGGTCCTCGCCCGCGGCGTAGATGTCGGCGAGCACGAGTTCGTCGGCCTGCGCGAGCGCCGGCCCGAAGCGGTCCATCAGCCGGGCCGTGCGCGAATAGCGATGCGGCTGGAAGGCGACGATCAGGCGCCGGCCGAGCGAGGCGCGCGCGGCGTCGAGCACCGCGCGGATCTCGGTCGGGTGATGGCCGTAGTCGTCGATGACCAGGACGCCGGCCGCCTCGCCGAGGCGCTGGAAGCGCCGGTCGGCGCCGTGGAACGCCGCCAGGGCGCCGGCCACGGTGCCGGCGTCGATGCCCAGCTCGAGGCCGACGGCCACCGCCGCGAGCGCGTTCTGGAGGTTGTGGCGGCCCGGGATCGGCAGCCGCAGCGTGCACAGCGGCGACGCCGGCGGCTCGCGGAGCCCGGCAGCGTCCTTCAGGCCCGGGCCCGGCAGCGACCTGGCAGGCCCACGTGCCGCCCTCCTGCACGCACGCCGTGCCGCGCACGTCCGCGTCGGCGGAGTCGAGCCCGTACGTGATCACCCGGCGCGTGATGCGCGGGACGAGGCCGCGCACGTGCGGGTCGTCCGACGCAGGCGATCACGCGCCGTAGAAGGGCACCTTGTTGGCGAACTCGAGGAACGCCTGGCGGAGATCGTCGAAGTCGCGGTACGCCTCGAGGTGCTCCTCGTCGATGTTCGTCATGACGGCGACCGTCGGCGTCAGCCGCAGGAACGAGCGGTCGCTCTCGTCGGCTTCCACCACCATGTACTCGCCGCGGCCCGAGGCGGGCGTTGCTGCCGAAGGCGGAGAGCTTGCCGCCGATGACCGCCGTCGGGTCGAGCCCGGCCCGCTCGAGCACGAGCGCCACCATCGACGTGGTCGTGGTCTTGCCGTGCGCGCCGGCGACGGCGATGCCGGATCGCAGCCGCATGAGCTCCGCGAGCATCTCGGCCCTCGGGATCACCGGGATCCGGCGCCGATGGGCGTCGGCGATCTCGGGATTGTCGGGTCGCACGGCCGACGAGTAGACCACGACGTCGGCGTCGCCGACGTGGGCGGCGTCGTGGCCCACCGCGACGCGCACCCCGAGCGTCTGGAGGCGCGCCGTGACCTCCGACAGCTTCCGGTCGGACCCGCTGACGGCGTAGCCGAGATTCGAGAGCAGCTCGGCGATGCCGCTCATCCCGATGCCGCCAATCCCGACGAAGTGCACGCGCTGCGTGCGGCCGAGCACCATGCCTCCTCTACGTACGTCGCCGACGCGCGCTGCGAGATGTTCAGCAGCACGCCCATGCCGGCGAGGCTCATGATGAGCGACGACCCCCCGGCGCTGATGAACGGCAGCGTGATGCCCTTGGTCGGCAGCAGGCCCAGCACCACGCTCATGTTGACGAAGGCCTGCACCGCGATCATCGCGGTGAGGCCCAGCGCGAGAAACGACCCGAACGCGTCCGGCGCGCGCGACGCCGTCCTCAGCCCGCGCCAGGTGATCACGCAGAAGCACGCCAGCAGCACCGATGCCCCGATCAGGCCCAGCTCCTCGGCGACCACGGCGTAGATGAAGTCGGTGTGCGGGTACGGGCAGGTAGCCCGAGCTTCTGCACGCTGTAGCCGAGCCCGCGCCCCGTCAGGCCGCCCGACCCGACGGCGATGAGCGACTGCACCACCTGGTAGCCGTCCTTGAGGCGGTCGTCCCACGGGTCCAGGAACGCGGTCAGCCGGCGGACGCGGTAATGGCGCGATCACCGCGACAGCCGATCACGAACGGCACGACCGACGAGCGCGGCCGTAGACGATGTACCGCCAGGGCAGGCCGGCCGCGAACACCATCACGGCCACGATGGCCAGCAGGGCCACGGAGCTGCCGAAGTCGGGCTGGAGCAGGATGAGGCCCACCATCGGCACGAGCACGACGACGATCGGGCCCGAGAGCGTACTGCGACCTTGTCGATCCGATCCATCCGCCGCTCGAGCACCGCGGCCGTGAACAGGATGATCGCCAGCTTGGCGAGCTCCGACGGCTGGATGCCCACGCCCGGCGACGGCGAACCAGCGGTGGGTGCCGTTGATCTCCGGGCCGACGACCAGGACGGCGACCAGGGCGAGCAACGTGACGCCGACGAGCGGCAGGATCACGCGCGGGTCGCGATAGCGCTCGTAGTCGACCCGCATCGCGATGAACATCGCGATCAGGCCGATGCACGGCGAAGACGCGCCTGCTTCACCAGGAAGGCGTTCGGCCGGACAGCGGCCTCCGCCGCCATCTGGTTCGAGGCGCTGTAGACCATCACGATGCTGACGGCGACGAGCACCAGCGTCGTGAGGAACAGCAGCCGATCGGACTTGAGCTTGCGTGCCATGTGTGTGCGGAACCCTAAAGTCGCTTCCGTTTGCACCGACAAAGGAAGCGGCACCGGACGACCCGGGCAGCCGGCCCGGGTGTGAGCCGTCAGCAGTCATCAGTCGGATCCTGGGCATGGACACCAGCTCCCCGCGCGGGGCCGCGCGGGGTCCCAGCAGCCAGCTCCATGCCGCGCAGAGCCGACTGACGACTGCTCACGGCTCACACCGCCGCCTACGCGCCTCGTTCCCCTCCCGTCATCGCCCCTCGCGCCCGAGCGCGGCCACCTCGGCCTTGAAGGCCCGGCCCCGCGCGGCGTAGTTCTCGAACATGTCGAAGCTGGCGCACGCGGGCGCCAGCAGCACGCTGCCGCCCGGCGCCGGCGGCCGCCATGGCCATCCGCACCGCCTCGGCCATCGAGCCGGCCGTGCGCACGGTGGCCGCGCCGTCGAAGGCCTCCTGCATCAGCGGCGCGGCCTCGCCGATCGCCACGACGGACGCGCGCCGCGAAGCGAGCACCGGCCGCAGCAGCCTGAGGTCGCCTCCCTTGAAACGCCCGCCCATGATCACGGCCAGGCCGCTGCCGAACGTCTCGATGGCCTGCCGCGCCGCGTCGATGTTGGTGGCCTTCGAGTCGTTGACGAACCGCACGCCCCGGATCTCGCCGACCAGCTCCATCGCGTGCTCGAGGCCGCGCGAACGACCCTCACGGCGCTCGGCGATGGGCGCCGGTTGCGGCTCCCACGGCGCGCGCGATGGCCGCGGCGGCCAGCACGTCGGCCAGCAGGTGCGGCCCGATCAGCCGCACGTCGCCGGTCCGCACGAGCGGCGTGTCGCCGCCGGGGCCGCGGTCCACGATCCAGCCGCCGGCGACGGTCACGCCTTCGTCGATGCGCGCGTCGCGCGCGAAGCGCACCACGCGCGCGCGTCCCGCGCCGGCCAGCGCCAGCGCCCGCGCATCGTCCGCGTTGGCCACGGCGATGTCGTGCCCGGTCTGACGCGCGAAGATCCGCGCCTTCGCGGCGGCGTACTCCTCGACGCTGGCGTGGCGGTCGAGGTGATCGGCGCTCAGATTCAGCAGCGCCGCGATCCACGGGTGGAAGCGTGTCCGTCGTCTCGAGCTGGAAGCTGCTCACCTCGACGACGTGCACCGTGTCGGGCGTCGAGGCGGCCACCTGGCTCGCCAGCGGCGTGCCGATGTTGCCGCCGACCAGCGCCCGCACGCCCGCGGCGTCGAGCATCCGGCCGGTCAGCGCGGTCGTGGTCGACTTTCCCTTCGTGCCCGTGATCGCCACGAGGCGCCCTCGCAGCCACCGCGACGCGAGTTCCACTTCGCCGATGACCGGCACGCCCGCCGCGTCGCGCCGCGGACACCGACGGCTGATCGGCGGGGACGCCGGGGCTGACGACGACGAGGTCCGCCCCGGTCAGCAGGCCCTCGGGATGCGAGCCCAGCGCGAGCGTCACGCCCTGCGCCGCGAGGTCCTGCAGGCCCTCGACGGCCGGGCGCAGGTCGGTCAGCGTCACCGCCGCGCCGCGCTCGACGAGCAGGCGCGCGGCCGCGACGCCGCTGGCGGCGCCGCCGACCACCACCACCCGTTTCCCGCGCACCGTGAACTCGCTCATGTCCGTCTGTCTGCCTGCCCGTCCCTGTTCCGATCGCGGCCGCGGCGCTCATGCCGCGGCTGCCTTCACCCTGTCCGCCACGATGTCGGTGCGGATGCCGCGCGACCCTTTCACCAGCACCACGTCTCCCTCGCGCAGCCACGGCACCAGCACGTCGGCCGCCTCCGTCACTCGTCGCGACGTGTGTCACCGCCGACGGCGTCATCCCCGCCGCCACCGCCGCCTCGGCCATGGCCCGCGCCGGCGCGCCTCCCACGGTCACCAGACGCGACAACCCGGCGCCGGCCGCTGCGCGGCCACCCGCTTCGTGAAGCGCGACGGCCTGCTCGCCCAGTTCGAGCATCTCGCCGAGCACCGCCAGGCGGCGCGTGCACCGGCGCTCGGCCGCCACGGCGTCGAGCGTGCGCTGCAGCGCCCGCGGGTTCGAGTTGTACGAATCGTCGACGAGCGTGACCCCGGACGCTCAGGCGCCACACTTCGCCTCTGCGCGCCGCGGGCCTGGCCGCCGCGAGGCGCGCCGCCATCCCGTCCCGCGGCACGCCGAACTCGCCCGCGACGGCGATGGCCGCGAGGGCGTTCGCGAGATGCCCGCGGCCGAGCAGCGGCACGTCGACGACGGTCATGGGCCCCGACGGTGTCGCGACCGTCGCCCGCGTGCCCGACAACCCGTCATCGATCACGCCGGTCGCCGCGACATCGGCGGCGACGTCGATGCCGAACGTGAGGACGCGGGACGATGTCGGCCGCACGCGCGCCATCACCAGCGGGTCGGCGGCGTTGGCCACGATCAGCGTCCGGGGCGTTGCGCCGTCGAGGATCTCGGCCTTGGCGTCGGCGATGGCGTCCATCGAGGCGAAGAACGCCGAATGGACCTCGGCGACCAGCGTCCAGACGCGCACATCCGGCTCGGCGAGATCCACGAGCACGCGGATTTCCCCGGCGTGGTTCATGCCGAGTTCCACCACGGCGATCTCGGGCCGGTGGCGCAGCTCGAGGAGCGAGAGCGGCAGGCCGATGTGGTTGTTGAAGTTGCCGTGGTTGCGGAACACGCGGTACCGCGCCTCGAGCAGGTCGGCTGTCAGCTCCTTCGTCGTCGTCTTGCCGGCGCTGCCGGTGATGGCCACCACCTGCGCGCCCGAGGCGCGCCGGATGTGCTTCGCCAGGCGCTGCAGGGCCAGGGTCGTGTCGTCGACCCGTACCACGACGGTGGCCGGGTCGAGGGCCGCAGGCACGGCCGACGGGTCCGACACGACCAGCCCCGCCGCGCCGGCCCGGAGGGCGTCGCGGCACGAAGCGGTGGCCGTCGAGGCGTTCGCCGATGATCGCGATGTAGACGTCGCCGGCCCGCAGCGTGCGCGTGTCGATGGAGAACCCGCCGAGCGGCGCCGAGCCCGGACCGCCGACGAGGGACCCCGCCATGGCGCTGGCGGCCTGAGCAGCGGTGAGCAGCACCGCGGCGGCCGCGCTCACGACGCCCTCCGCAGCCGCCGCCGCGCCAGGGCTTCCCGGGCTTCGGCCACATCGTCGAACGGGCAGCACGCGATCGCGAATCGACCTGGTACTTCTCGTGTCCCTTTCCCGCGATCACCACGACGTCGCCCGGTCCGGCTTCCGCGATGGCACGGTCGATGGCCGCGCGTCGATCGGTGACGCGCCACCACCGGAGCCCCGTGCCCGTCGACGACGCGGCGCTGCCGGCCGGCCGGCCGCGGTCCTGCGGCGGGGCGAAGCCCAGCTCGATCTCGTCGATGATCCGATCGGGGTCTTCGGAGCGCGGATTGTCGGAGGTCAGCCCGACGGTGTCGCTCAGGCGCGCGGCCACGGCACCCATCAGCGGGCGCTTGCTTCGATCGCGGTCGCCGCCGCATCCGAACACGTGTCGTGAGGCGCGCAGAGGCGATCGGGCGCACCGCTTCGAGCAGGTTCTTGAGGGCGTCGTCGGTATGCGCGTAGTCGACCACGACGGTGACGTCGTCGCCGGGCGACGACACGATCTGGAACCGGCCCGGCACCGGCGCGACGCGCGCCAATCCGGCTTCGATGGCCGGTTGCCGGCAGTTCCAGCGCCACGCCTGCCGCGACGGCGGCCAGCAGGTTGTAGACATTGAACCGGCCGGCCAGGCTCGAGTTCACGCGCACCGGGCCGGCGGGCGTGCGGGCCACGAAGGCGAGGCCCACGAGCGACGGCGGAAGCGCGTCGGGCGCGACGTCCGCCGGCCTGTCGACGCCGTATGTCAGGCAGCGAGGCAGTTCTGCGGCCAGGGCGGCGCCGCGCCGATCGTCCACGTTCACCACCGCCGGCGCGCCGGACGGCAGCATGTCGAACAGCCGGCGCTTCGCCGCGAAGTACCGGTCCATGTCGTCGTGGTAGTCGAGGTGATCCCGCGTCAGGTTCGTGAAGACGGCCGCGGCGAAACGGGTGCCGTCGACGCGTTTGAGCGCGAGTGCGTGCGACGAGACTTCCATCGCGCATGCGCCGCAGCCGGCCTCCAGCATGTCGCGCAGCATCGCCTGCACGTCGGGGGCCTCGGGCGTGGTCCGCGCCGCGTCGCGCACCTCGTCGCCGATGCGGTACTGCACGGTGCCCATCAGGCCGCACCTGATGCCGGCTGCCTCGATCGCCGACTGGACGAGGTACGACGTGGTGGTCTTGCCGTTCGTGCCGGTGATGCCGACCACGCGCATCCGGCGGCTCGGATGGCCGAAGAAGTGCGAAGACAACACGGCGAGCGCGAGGCGCCCGTCGCCGACCGTGGCCCACGGCACGGGGCATCGGTCCGGCGGCTCGCTTTCGGCGACCACGGCCACCGCGCCACTCGCGATGGCCTGCCCGGCGAACCTCGAGCCGTCGGCGTGCGCCCCTCGCAGCGCGACGAACAGCGCAGCGGGCGCGACGGCCCGCGAGTCGTACGCGATCGACCCGACCACGGGGTCCTGCCCGGTGTCGCTGCGGGCGGGCGCCGGCGGCCGCGTCAGCAAACCGCTCTCGTCGAGCACGGTGAAGAGCGCGGAGAGGGTCATTGAGGCGGCAGCAGCGGAGCGGGCGCCGGGACGACGCGATCGAGCCACAACCGGCACGGGCGCCCGGGTTCGAGCGCCGCGCCGGGAACAGGATCCTGGTCGATGACGATGCCGTCCCCGGTGAGCCGGGGCACGAGGCCAAGACGCGCCAGGCGGCGCGCCGCGTCGCGGGCGCCGAGGCCGCGGACGTCCGGCACCGTGGGCGGGCCGGCCAGCACGCTGATCTGCGCGGGCCCGGCGGCGGAGCTCGTGCGGACGTACTCGGATGGCGACCCCGCCGCATGCGCCGCCTGCACGAGCACCGGCGCCAGCGGGTTGATGGTCGGCGCGACGCCCGTGTGGCGGAGCGCCGCATCGGCGATGCGCTGGAAAATCGGCGCCGCCACCGTGCCGCCGTAGTGCTGGCCGGCGTGCGGCGAGTCGACGACGACGAGAATCGTGAACGCGGGACGGCGCGACGGCACGAACCCGACAAACGACGCGTGGTACTCCGACGGCGAATACCGGCCGTTGACGATCTTGCTGGCCGTCCCCGTCTTGCCCGCCACCGTGTACCCCGGGACCTGCGCGGCGGTGCCCGTGCCGCGTTCGACGATCTGTTCCATGATCGCCACCAGCTCGGCGGCTGTTTCGCGCGTGACGACCCTCCGCATCTCGTGCGGGACGACCTCGGTCCGCGCCGCTCCCCGCCGCAGCGCGCGGACCAGCCGCGGCTGCACCAGCGAGCCGCCGTTGGCGACGGCCGACACGGCCGCCGCCATCTGCAGCGGCGTGACGCCGATCTCGTAGCCCATCGACACCGAGGCCAGCGTGCTCACGCTCCAGCCGCCCGGGTCGGAGAGCTGGCCGCGCGTCTCGCCCGGCAGGTCGCCCGACAGGCGCTCGCCGAACCCGAACCGGCGCACGTACCGGCCGAGGCGGCCCGCGCCCACGCCGAGGCCGATCTTGATCGCCCCGACGTTGCTCGATTTCACGAGCACGTCGGTGAAGCTCAGGACGCCGTAATTGTGGTTCTTCGCCTCGGTGACCCGGCGGGAGCCGCTGCGCCAGACGCCGGCGCTCGCGTCGATCATGTCGGCCGGCGAGAACACGCCCTCGTCCATCGCGGCCGACGCGGTGACGATCTTGAAGGTGGACCCCGGCTCGTAGATGCCCTGCACGGCGCGGTTCATCCACCGTTCCAGGGGCACGTCCGCGTACGTGTTGGGATTCACCATCGGGGAGTTCGCCATCGCGAGCACTTCCCCGGTGTTGGGATCCATGATGATGGCGGTCCCGCCGTCGGCGCGGTGCTCGGCGACGCCCCGCTCGAGCTCCCGCTCCGCGATGTGCTGGAGCTGCGCGTCGAGCGTCAGCTCGATGGTGTCGCCCTGCACAGGCGCCCGTTCGACGCGGCTCCTGAACACCACCCGGCGGGAGTCGACCTCCACCATCAGGGTGCCGGGCTTCCCGCTGATCTTCGAGTTGTACGACTGCTCGATGCCGGCGAGCCCGTTGTTGTGGTCGGTGCCCATGTAGCCGAGCACGTGCGCGGCCAGCTCCCGGTTCGGGTAGTACCGCTTCGGCTCGGGCTCGGTGAAGATCCCGGGCAGCTTCAGCGCCTCGACGCGCGCCGTCACGCGGGCCGCGTCGTCCAGCGACACCTGGCGGCGGAGAAACGCGAAGTCGCGAGTCTTCTGCGACAGGCGCTGCGCGAACACCTCGCGCTCCCTGGCCGTGCAGTCGCCGAGCGCCTCGCACACCGCGCCGACCACCGCGGCCGGGGTGGAGATTTCCTTCGGCATCGCGCAGATGGACATGGCGTCGACGCTCGTCGCCAGCAGGCGGCCATGCCGGTCGACGATGTCGCCGCGGCGCGGGCGCACGGTGCGCGTGCGGTCCTTCTGGGCGTTCGCTTCGGCCAGCATGGCCTCGTGCCGGTAGACCTGCAGCCACACCAGGCGCGCCTGGACCGCCACCGCCCACACGGCGAACAGCGCGGCCGCGACCAGCACTCGGCTGCGCAGGGTCCGCTGCCACGCCCTCGGGTCGGCTTGCTTCATCGTCAACTCCGCCTGCCTACCGCCGTGCGACCAGCGTCCGGGACGGCGTCGCCGCCTCGCGCACCAGTTCCAGCACCACCGCCTCGGTCTGCGAGGGCATCACCAGGTGCAGGTCGCGGATCGCGAGCGCCTCGATCCGCTGCGGCGCCCGGAGCGTTTCGAGTTCGAGCCGCAGATGGCGGTTCTCGGCCTCGCTCGCCGCGCGTGCCTGCTGCAGCCGCGTCATCTCGTAACCGAGCTCCGTCCACTGCGAGTGCTCCCACGCCACCAGGAGGAGCGCGCCCACGAGCAGCGACACGAACACGACCGACCACCACATCTCGCGCTGGCGTGCGCGGTCGATGTTGCGGACCGGGTGGTTCTGAATGTCCTTCGGCACGCTGAACGCCATCGCATCCGGCGCCGACGGTGTGCGTCCCATCGCCTTCACCCCACGCGCTCGATGGCCCGAAGCCGCGCGCTCCGCGCGCGCGGGTTCGAGCGGATCTCGTCGTCGCCCGGCACCACCGATTTCTTCGTCAGCAGGCGGAACGCCCGGTCCTCGCTGGCCAGCGCCCGGAACGTATGCTTCACGGGCCGGTCCTCGAGCGAGTGGAACGTCACCACCGCGAACCGCGCGCCGGCCCGCAGCCGCGAGCACACCGCGCGGAGGAAGACGTCGAGCCCATCCAGTTCGCCGTTCACCCAGATGCGGATCGCCTGGAACGTGCGCGTGGCCGGGTCGATGCGGCCGCTGCGGCCCACGACGCGCCGCACGATCGACGCCAGCTGCGCCGTGGTCCGGATCGGCGCCTCGCGGCGTGCCGCCACGATCGCCCGCGCCACCGCGCGGGAGCGCCGCTCCTCGCCATAGCGGTAGATCACGTCGGCCAGGTCGCGCTCGGCGACGTCGCTGATCAGGTCCGCCGCTGTCAGGCCCTGGCTCGTGTCCATCCGCATGTCGAGCGCCTCGTCGCGCTGGAAACTGAATCCGCGGCCCGCGCCGTCGAGCTGCAGCGACGACACGCCGAGGTCCGCCACCGCGCCGTCGATCGTCTCGATGCCGCGCGCGTCAAGGAACCGCGGCGCGTCCCGGTAGTCGCCGTGCACCAGCTCCACCCGGCCGCCCCACTCCGCCAGCGCGTCGCCCGCGACCGCCAGCGCCGCCGGGTCCCGATCGATCCCGATGAGCCGCGTGGCGCCACCAGCCAGCAGCGCCCGCGCGTGGCCGCCGACACCGACCGTGCAATCCACGAACGTCCCGCCGCCCTCCGGATGCAGCGCGGCCACCACTTCGTCCCTCATCACGGGCACGTGGCCGGACATCGCGGCGGTCCCCCGGGGGCGTCAGATCCCGAACTCGGCCAGCGCGCGCGCGTCGGCGTCCGTGTACGGGTCGTTCGCCAGCTTCGTCACGAATCGTTCGTGGTTCCAGACCTCGAGGTGGTCGTACTGCCCGAACACATCCACCTCGCCGGCCATCCCCGCCGACTCGCGGAGCCGCGGGTGAATGAGCACCCGGCCCTGGTTGTCGAGCTCGGCTGTCTGCCCGTAGTAGTTGACGCGGCTGAAGAAGCGGAGGCGAGCGGGATGCGTGGACGGGATCTGGGCGAGTTTGCGCTCGATCTCGATCCACACGGGCATCGGGTAGATGCGGACAGACTCGCCGCTCAGGCTCGTCACGAACAGGTCGCGGCCGTGCTGGGCCTCGACGACGGCCTTGAAGGCGGTGGGAATCTTGAGCCGGCCCTTGTCATCGATCCGGGCCGGCGCATTCCCTCTGAGGACGGCTGTCTGCTCCACTTTGCTCCACCAGAGACCACTCGGATGTTAGAGAAGCGGACGAGCCTTGTCAACGCCAAAATCCCTATCTTCGTAGGAGTTGCGGCGACCGAGGCTACGCTTTTTATTCGCCTTTCGGGCGAAACTCGCTGCGCTCCGGCGCGGGGGCACATGCTAGCATGGGCATTCCACGATGCCCCCGGGCTTCCGCCCGGCCACCCGGAAGACACGACGATGCTCCGCACCGCGCTTATCGGCTACCCCGCGACCGGCAAGACCACCCTGTTCAGGCTGATGACCGAGGCGCACGAGGCTCAGCGTGCCTCCCATGGAAGGTTGGAGGCGACGCTCGGGATCGCGCGCGTCCCCGACTCGCGTCTGGACGTGCTGACCGCGATGTACAACCCGCGCAAGCGCGTGCCGGCCACGGTTGAGTTCGCGGACATTCCCGGCCGCCCGTCCGGCACCGGCGCGGAGGCCCTGCTCGACGTCGCCGCGTACCGCAATGCCGACGCGCTCGTGCACGTCGTGCGGTCGTTCGCCGACCCCGCGATTCCGCACGCGGCGGGCTCGGTCGATCCCCGGCGCGACGTGCGGGCGATGGAGGACGAGCTGATCCTCGCCGACCTCGCCGTCGTCGAGAAGCGGCTCGAACGCCTGGCGAAGGACCTGAAGAAGGCCCGCACCGCGGATCTCGAAAAGGAGCAGGACATTCTCCTGCGCTGCAAGCCGCATCTCGAGAACGGCGCCCCGCTGCGCGTGCTGGAGCTTGGCGCCGACGATCGCCGCCGCCTGCGCGGGTTCCAGTTCCTGTCGGCCAAGCCGTTGCTGCTCGTGCTCAACGTCGACGAGCGCGACGTGGCCGGCGGGCTCGATCCGCTGCTGGCGCGGCACGGCCTCGCGGATCTGGCGGCGGGACCTCACACGCGAGCCGTGGCGCTGGGCGCGAAGATCGAGCTCGAAATCGCCCAGCTCGAGCCCGCTGATGCGGCGGCGTTCCTCGCGGATCTCGGCCTCACGGCGTCGGGGCTCGATCGTGTCATCCGCGCCAGCTACGAACTGCTCGGCTACATCTCGTTCTTCACCGTCGGCGAGGACGAGTGCCGCGCGTGGTCGATCCCGCGGGGCACCGCGGCGCAGGCGGCGGCCGGCGAGATCCACACGGACCTTTCGCGAGGGTTCATCCGCGCGGAGGTGGTGGCGTACGACCGCCTGATCGCCCGCGGCTCGATGGCCGCGTGCCGTGATCACGGCGAGGTGCGGCTCGAGGGCAAGGAATACGTCGTGCTGGACGGCGACATCATCAACGTCAGGTTCGCGACGTGACACGGTGAGCGGCGCGCATGGCAGTGCGGACCATTCTCGTCTGTGAGGCGCAGGTGCCGCTCGTGCGGGGCGGCGCCGAGATCCACGTGCGCCAGCTGGTGGATCGGCTCCGCTCGCGCGGGTACGAGACCGATCTCGTGTCGGTGCCGTTCAAGTGGTACCCGAAGGACGAGATCCTCGCCCACGCGGCGGCGTGGCGCCTGCTCGATCTCAGCGAGAGCAACGGCACGCCGATCGATCTCGTGATCGCCACCAAGTTCCCGACGTATTTCGCCAGGCACCCCAACAAGGTGGCGTGGCTCATCCACCAGTACCGGGCGGCCTACGAGCTGTGCGGCACGGCCTACAGCGACTTCGCGCACGTCGATCTCGACGTCGGGCTCCGGCGGCAGATCATCGATCTCGACTCGGCCATGCTCGGGGAATGCCGCCGGGTGTTCACCAACGCCCGCAACACCGCGTCGCGCCTCGAGAAGTTCAACGGGCTGCGCGCGGAACCGCTGTATCATCCCCCGAGACTGGCCGACCGGCTGACCGGCGGCCCGTCCGGGGACTCCCTCCTGTCGGTCGGCCGCCTCGAGACGGTCAAGCGGCACGACCTCGCGCTGCGCGCGCTGGCGCAGGCCGGCGGGTCGCCCGGACTGGTCATCGTCGGCGAGGGCACGCAGGAGGCGAACCTGCGCCGGCTCGCCGAAGAGCTGGCGCTCGGCGACCGGGTGCGCTTCGAGGGCGCGGTCGGCGACGAACGGCTGCTCGAGCTGTACGCGGGCGCCCTCGGCGTCGTGTACGCCCCGTTCGACGAAGACTACGGGTACGTCACGCTCGAGGCCTTCCTGGCACGGAAGCCGGTCGTCACGGCCCGCGATTCCGGCGGCACGCTCGAGTTCGTCGAGGACGGCATCAACGGGTTCGTGTGCGACCCGGACCCGGCGGCGATGGCCGGCGCGTTCAGCCGCCTCTGGGAGGACCGTGCGCGTGCCCGCGCGCTCGGCGACGCGGGCTACGATCGCGCCCGGCTGGTGACGTGGGATGGGGTGATTGAGAAGTTGGTTGGGGAATAGTAGCCAGTAGCCAGTAGCCAGTAGCCAGTAGCCAGTAGCCAGTAGCCAGTAGCCAGTAGCCAGTAGCCAGTAGCCAGTACGCCAGTAGCAGTTGGACGCGGTGCAGCGAGATTCGCCTTTCTACTGAATACTGACTACTGGCTACTGACTACTCTCGAAGATGGTGCCGTGAAAAAACTGATCGTCCAGATCCCGTGCCTCAACGAGGCCCAGACGCTGCCGGCGACGCTAGCCGACATCCCGCGCACGATCGCCGGCGTCGACGCGGTCGAGATCCTGGTCATCGACGACGGGTCCCGCGACGGCACGTCAGAGGTGGCGCGCCGCCATGGCGTGCAGCACATCGTGCGGTTCCCTCACCGCAAGGGCCTCGCGTCGGCGTTCTCGGCGGGCATCGACGCCTGCGTCAAGCTCGGGGCGGACATCATCGTCAACACCGACGGGGACAACCAGTACGCCGGGGCCGACATTCCGAAGCTCATCGCGCCGCTGCTGGCGGGCCAGGCCGACGTCGTCATCGGCGACCGCGAGGTGCGGGACCTCGCGCACATGTCGGCCACGCGCAAGCGGCTGCAGTGGCTCGGCTCCTGGGTGGTGCGCCAGGTCTCCGACACGAAAGTGCCCGACACGACGAGCGGGTTCCGTGCGTACACCCGCGAGGCGGCGCTGCGCATGACGATTGTGTCGGAGTTCACCTATACGCTGGAGTCGATCATCCAGGCGGGCAAGCGCCGGATGGCCATCGCCCACGTGCCGATCCGCAGCAACCCCCGCACGCGCTCGTCACGGCTGTTTTCGAGCGTCTGGACCTACGTCAAGGCGTCGGCCGCCACGATCATCCGGATCTACGCGATGTACGAGCCGCTGAAGGTGTTCGGCCTCATCGGCCTGCTCGTCTTCTCGGGCGGCCTCGCGGTGTCGCTGCGGTTCCTCTACTACTTCCTGATCGGCGAAGGCCTCGGGCACGTCCAGTCGCTCATCTTCTCGGCCGTGCTGATGATCGTCGGGTTCCAGA
Organism: uncultured Acidobacteriota bacterium; assembly: GCA_963806085.1. Lineage (GTDB taxonomy): Bacteria > Acidobacteriota > Vicinamibacteria > Vicinamibacterales > JAKQTR01 > JAKQTR01. The sequence goes on along the minus strand of CAWDWR010000003.1, from coordinate 932,012 downwards.
TCGCCGCTCATCGGGCTGGTCGCGGACGTCATCTCCGGCAACCGGAAGCTGCTCGAGGACCTGCTCTACCGGGTGCGGCGCATGGAGCTGCGGCAGGGCGCGCCGGCCGACACGGCCGCCGCGCGGACGCGGGACAGGAGCTAGCCCGTGGCGGAACCCTCAGCGGTCTCGATCGTCGTCCCGGCCTTCAACGAGGAGCTGGCCATCGGGGGCGCTCGTGCGGGCGCTCGCGCGCAGGCCCGGCGTGGCACGAGATCATCGTCGTCGACGACGGGTCGTCGGACGCCACGGCGGAGCGCGCCCGCGAGGCCGGCGCGACGGTCGTGCGCCATCCCTACAACAAGGGCAACGGCGCGGCCGTGAAGACCGGCATCCGGCACGCCACCGGCGAGTTCGTCCTGATCGTGGACGGCGACGGCCAGCACCAGGCCGCGGACGCCGCGCGGATCGTCGCCGCGCCTTGGCGAGTACGACCTCGTCATCGGCGCCCGGTCCACGGGCACGCAGGCGACGCACGCGCGGCTGCTCGGCAACGCGGCGCTCAACCGGCTCGCCGGCTACCTCACGGGGCGGACGATCCCTGACCTCACGTCGGGGTTCCGCGGGCGCCCGTCGTTCGCAGCTCCGCGAGTTCCTCCACCTGCTGCCCAACGGCTTCTCCACGCCGACCACGACCACGCTGGCGTTCATCAAGGCGGGCTACAACGTCGCCTTCGAGCCGATCGAGGCGGCGCAGCGCGTGGGCACAGTCGAAGATCCGGCTTGCGCGCGACGGCGTGAAGTTCCTGCTGATCGTGCTGAAGATCGTCACGCTCTTCAGCCCGTTCCGCGTCTTCCTGCCGATCAGCCTCGCCTCGTTTCTCCTCGGTGCCGGCTACGCCGCGTGGACCATCGTCACGCAGTCCCACGTCACGAACTCGTCGGTGCTGCTCATCATGCTGGCCGTGATCGTCTTCCTCGTGGGCCTCGTCTCCGAGCAGATCGCCGCCCTGAGGTTCGAGGGGCGAGAGTAAGCCCGTGAGCGGACGAGTGCCCCGCGCAGTCCTGGTGGCCGTAGGAGTGGGAATGGCCCTGCGCCTGGCCTTCGCGCTGGGCTACTGGGTCGACAAGCCGCTCACCCACGACGAACGGGAGTACCTGCTGATCGCCCGCAACGTCGCCGGCGGCCGGGGGTTCGTCCACCATCAGCCGGACGGCTCGCCTGCACCCGGCGAGCACTTCGGCCGCGCGCCCGTCTACCCCGTCTTCCTCGCCGGGATCATCCGGGCGACCGGCGGGTTGCCCGATGACGGCCCGCTGCTGCTTCCCGTCATCCGCGTGGCGCAGGCCGTGCTGGGCGGCGCGCTGGTGTGGCTCGTGGCCTGGTCCGCCGGGAGCGCGGCGGGCTCGAAGGCGGCGGCGACAGCCGCCTGGCTGGCCGCCGTGTATCCCCCGCTCGTGTGGACGCCCGCCTTCGTCTGGAGTGAAACGCTGTTCAGCGTGCTGGCGCTGGGATGCGCGGCGGTGTTGTCCCGGGAGCGCCGGACGCCACGGCATGTTCGTGGCCGCCGGGGCGCTGGCCGGCCTCGCCGTGCTGACGCGGCCGGCCATGCTCTTCTTCCTGCCGCTCGCCGCGCTCTGGCTCGCCTGGAGGCGGGAATGGCGCGGCGTCGCGTTCCTGGCCGCTCGCGTGCGCGCTCGTCGTCGCGCCGTGGACCATCCGGAACGCGCGCGAGTACGGCCGCTTCGTGCTCGTGGCCTCGGAAGGCGGCATCACGTTCTGGACCGGCAACCACCCGCTGGCCGTCGGCGAGGGCGATCTCGCGGCCAACCCGCAACTGAAGCGCGAGAACGTCGCCTTGCGGGCCGCGCCATCCGGGCCTCTCGCCCGAGCAGCTCGAGCCGATCTACTATCGCGAGGCGCTGCAGTTCGTCAGGGAGCAGCCCCTGGCGTGGGCGGGGCTGCTGGCGCGCAAGGCGTTCTACACGGTGGTGCCTGTCGGGCCGTCGTACCGGCTGCATTCGGCCCTGTACTTCGGCGCGTCGGTGCTCTCGTATCTCGCGGTGCTGCCGTTCGCGCTGCTGGGCCTCGTGCGGCTGGCCCGGGCCGGGCGGCTGCCGGTTCCGCTGCTGCTGCTGGCGGCCTCATCGTGCCTGGTGTGCCTGGTGTTCTTTCCGCAGGAGCGATTCCGGATCCCGGTGGTGGACCCGACGCTCCTCGTGACAGCGGCGTCCTGGCGGGCGCTGCGGGTGTGACGGCATGAAGGTCCTGATCATCATCCCGACGTACAACGAGCGCGAGAACCTGCCCGTGCTCGTGACGCAGATCCTCGATCAGTACGCCTACGAGGTCCTGGTGGTCGACGACCAGTCGCCCGACGGCACCGGCGCGATCGCCGACGGACTGGCGCAGCGCTATCCCGGGCGCCTGCACGTGATGCACCGGACCGGCCCGCGCGGCCTGGGCCTCTCGTACCTCGACGGGTTCCGCTGGGCGCTGGCGTCCGACGCCGATCTCATCTGCCAGATGGACGCCGACCTGTCGCACGACCCGCGGTACCTGCCCGACCTCGTCGCGGCCGCCGCCGGCCACGACATCGTCCTCGGCTCGCGCTACCTGAACGGCGTCAGCGTGGTGAACTGGCCGCTCCGGCGCATCATCCTCAGTTCGTTCGCGAACGCGTACGTGCGGACCATCACGGGCCTGACGACGCGGGACAGCACGAGCGGGTACCGCTGCTGGCGCCGCGAAGCGCTGGAGCGCCTGGACCTCGCGCGGTTCCTGTCGCACCGCTACGCGTTCATGGTCGAGACGGTCTTCGAGATCGCGCGGCTGGGCGGGCGCGTCGGCGAGGTGCCCATCATCTTCATCGAGCGCCGCCAGGGCGCGTCGAAGATGTCCGGGCGGGTGCTCCTCGAGTCGATGATGATGCCGTGGCGCCTGGTGCTCGCGGAACCGCGGGCGCGTGCGGCGCCGGGGCGGCGGCGCGTCGTGACCCGCCGCCACGTGGTCGTGATGCTCACGACCTCGTACCCGCGGTTCCCCGGAGACACGATCGGCACCTTCATGGAGCCGATCGCCAGGGGCGTCGCGGCGCGCGGGCACGAGGTGCACGTCGTGCTGCCGTGGCACCCTCGCCTCGCCAGGGGCCCGGTCGAGGACGGCGTGCATCTTCCACCCGTTCCGCTACGCGCCGCATCCCGGGCCTGAACGTCTTCGGCTACGCGGCCGCGCTGCAGGCGGACGTCCGGCTTCGCGGGGCCGCGTACATCGCCGCGCCGCTGGCGCTGGCGGCGTCCTGGCTCGCCGTCCGCCGCGTCGCCGCGGCGGTCGGCGCGACGCTGCTCCACGGCCACTGGATCATCCCGAGCGGCGCCGTCGTCACCGCGGCGGCCCGCGACCTGCCGGTGGTCGTCAGTCTCCACGGATCGGACGTGTACGTCGCGGAGCGCCACGCCCTCGCGCGCGTCGCCGCGCGGTCAGCCCTGCGGCGCCTCGACGCGCTGACGGCGTGCAGCGACGACCTGCGCGAGCGCATGGTCGCCCTCGGCGCGGATCCGGCGCGCGCCGTGACCATTCCGTACGGCGTCGACGCGCAGCGCTTCCGCCCCGATGCCACCGTGAGGGCCGAGGGGCGGCGCACGATGGGCGCCGGCCCCGCCGACCTCGTGCTGTTCTCCGCGGGACGGTTCGTGCGCAAGAAGGGCTTCGAGTACCTGATCGATGCCGTCGGGCGGCTCGCCCCGCGATGGCCCGCGCTGAAGCTCGTGATTGGCGGCGGCGGCGATCTCGACGCCGAGCTCCGGGCACGCGCGCGCGAGCGCGGCATCGCCGCCCGCGTCAGCTTCCCCGGCGTGCTCTCCCAGGACGCGGTCGCCGCGGGTCTGGCCGCCGCCGACATCGCCGTCGTGCCGTCGGTCCGTGACGATGCCGGGAACGTGGACGGGCTGCCGAACACCGTGATGGAGGCCCTCGCCTCGGCGACGCCGCTGGTCGCCACGCGCGTGGGCGGCATTCCGTCCGTCATCGAGCACGAACGCACCGGCTGGCTGGTGGCCGAGCGCGACGCCGCGGCCCTCGAGGCGGCCATCGAGCATCTGCTCTCGCATCCGGAGGAGCGGGCCGGGCTCGGGTCGGCGGCGCGGGCCGACGTGCTTCGGCGCCGGACCTGGGAGATGGTCGCGGAGGCGTTCGAACAGGTGTACGATCGGGCGGCCGCACGGGCCGAAGGCCGGCGCCGGACGGACGAGAGTTCCGAAGATGCCTGAACCGCAGACGACACCCGGGCTGACCGTGTTCTTCCCGGCCTACAACGACAGCGGCACCATCGCGAGCATGGTGGTGAGCGCCGTGCTGGCCGCAGGCCGCCTCACCCCGGATTACGAGGTCATCGTCATCAACGACGGGAGCCGCGACTCGACGCCGCTCATCCTCGACGAACTGGCCCGCGTCTACCCGCAGGTTCGCATCGTGCACCATCACGGCAACCGCGGATACGGCGGCGCGCTCCGCAGCGGGTTCGCGAGCGCGACGAAGGAGTGGATCTTCTACACCGACGGCGACGCCCAGTACGATCCGTGGGAGATGTCGGTGCTGTGGGAGCGGAAGGGACCCGGCGTCGATCTCGTCAACGGCTACAAGATCAGCCGCTCGGACCCGTTGCACCGCATCGTCATCGGCCGCGTGTATCACAACGCGGTGAAGCTGCTGTTCGGCCTGAAGGTCCGCGACGTGGATTGCGACTTCCGCCTGATGCGCCGCGCGATCTTCGATCGCGTCACGCTGACCAAGAACAGCGGCGTGATCTGCCTCGAGATGATGAAGAAGATCCAGGACGCGGGCTTCGCCATCGCCGAGGCGCCCGTGCATCACTACCACCGCGCGTACGGCAAGTCGCAGTTTTTCAACTTCCGGCGCATCGCGAAGACGGCGGTCGACGTGATGAAGCTCTGGTGGGCCCTCGTCGTCCGCCGCGAATCCGCGCCGCCCGCCGCGGGCCGACAGGGAGCGTGAGCGTGGATTACGAGGCCTTCTATCGCGGCCGCCCGGTGATGATCACGGGCGGGGCCGGGTTCATCGGCAGCAATCTCGCGCACCGCCTGGTCGAGCTCGGCGCGAACGTCCTGCTCGTCGACTCCCTGATCCCCGATTACGGCGGGAACCTGTTCAACATCCGCGACATCGAGGACCGGGTGCGGATGAACATCGCCGACGTCCGCCAGGAAAGCACGATGAGCTACCTGGTCCGCCACGTCGACGTCATCTTCAACCTCGCGGGCCAGGTCAGCCACATCGACAGCATGCGGGACCCGTACACGGACCTCGAGATCAACTGCCGGAGCCAGTTGTCGATCCTCGAGGCGTGCCGCCGCAACAACGCCGGCGTGAAGGTGGTGTTTGCCGGCACCCGCCAGGTGTACGGGAAGCCGGATTACCTGCCGGTCACCGAGCAGCACCTGGTCCGCCCGACGGACGTGAACGGCATCAACAAGGTGGCCGGCGAGTACTACCATCTCGTCTACAACCACGTGTTTGGCGTGCGGGCCTGCTCGCTTCGCCTCACCAACATCTACGGCCCCCGCCAACTCGTGAAGCACAACCGCCAGGGCTTCATCGGCTGGTTCATCCGGCTGGCGGTCGAGGGCCGCGAGCTCCAGATCTACGGGGACGGCTCGCAGCTCCGCGACTTCGTGTACGTCGACGATGCGGCCGACGCCTTCCTGAGGGCGGGAGCTTCGGACGCGTGCAACGGCGAGGTGTTCAACGTCGGCGGCGCCGAGCCCGTCAGCCATCGCGATCTCGTGCATCTCCTGCTCGAGGTGGCGGGCACCGGCAGCGCCCGGCACGTGGAATGGCCGGCCGAGAAGAAGGCCATCGACATCGGCAGCTTCTACGCCGACTCCGCGAAGTTCAGGGCGGCCACCGGCTGGCAGCCGCGCGTGCCGCTGCGCGAGGGGCTCGCCAGGACCGTCGCGTTCTACCGGGCGCATCTGCCCCATTATCTCGATCCCGGCAGCGCCGGTCCGGTGACCGCATGACCACGCTCCGCGTTCCGTTCCTGCGCCTCGTCCCAGGGGAAGACCGTTCCGCCATCGACGCGGCCATCCGGCGCGTCGTCGAGCGGGGATGGTATGTCCTCGGGCCGGAAGTCGACGCGTTCGAGCGCGGCTTCGCCGGCGCGTGCGGCGCGGCGCACGCCATCGGCGTCGGCACGGGAACCGACGCGATCGCGATCATCCTCCGCGGGCTGGGCATCGGCCCGGGCGACGAGGTGGTCACGACGCCGGTGTCGGCCGCCTACACGGCGCTCGCGTGCATGATGGCCGGCGCGCGGCCGGTGTTCGCGGACATCGATCCGCGCCGTCTCACGATCAGCCCGGCGGCGATCGAAGCCGCCATCACGCCGCGCACCGCCGCGATTCTCCCGGTGCACCTCTACGGCCAGCCGGCCGACATGCGCGCCATCACGGCTATCGCCGACGCGCGCGGCCTCGCGGTCGTCGAAGACTGCTGCCAGTCGCACCTCGCGACCTGCGAGGGCCGGCCCGTCGGCTCCTTCGGCGCAGCGGCCGCCTACAGCTTCTATCCGACGAAGAACCTGGGTGCCCTCGGCGACGGCGGCGCCATCACGACGGGCGACGCCGCGCTCGCCGAGAAACTGAGGCGCATCCGCAATGGCGGTCAGACGGATCGGTACCGCCACGGCGAGATGGGCGTGAACAGCCGGCTCGACGAGATGCAGGCCGCCATTCTCTCCGCGCGCCTCCCGCTCCTGCCGGCATGGACGGCGGCGCGCCGGGCGCACGCCGCCGCCTACCGGCGCCTGCTCGCAGGCGCCGGCATCGAGGTCCCGCCCGAGTGCGACGCGGGCCACGTCTACCACCTGTTTCCGGTGCTCTCGCCGCGCCGCGATGAACTGCAGGCAGCGCTGCGGGCCGATGGCATCGAGACGCTCATTCACTACCCAGTACCCATCCCGAGGCAGCCGGCCCTGCGGAACCAGGGGCCGGCCATGTGTCCCGAGGCCGACCGCGTGTGCGCGCAGGTCTTCTCGCTGCCCATGTACCCGGGGCTGTCGGAGGATGACCTGCGGCTGGTCGCGGGCGCCGTCCGGCGCCTCGCCGCATAGCCCATGGTCCTGGCGCTCGCCAGCCTCATCGTCATCACGTACCTGCCGGGCGCCCTGGTCTACCGGTTGCCGGTCGCCGACCGGCCGCGGCGGGCGGCGATCCCGGCGGACGAACGCGCGTTCTGGGCGGTCGTCATCAGTTGCGTGATCACGACGCTGATTGCCCTGGCGCTGGCTGCGGCAGGTGCATACACGCTGCCGCGCCTGGTGGGCGTTGACGCGGCAATCTCCGTGCTCCTGCTCGTCGCCGCCCGCGGCAGACTGAGGTACCGGCCGGAGGCGGCGCGGCCGTCCTGGAGCCTTCTGCTGCCGGCCGCGATCGCCGCGTTGGGCGCCTGGCTGTTCTTCCCATCGTCCGAGTACGTCATAGGCGGCAAGGATCCCGGCACCTACATGAACGAGGGGATTCAGATCGGCCAGCGCGGGTCGCTGGCCATCCACGACCCCGCGCTTGCCGCACTGCCGGAGGAGTTCCGCCCCCTGTTCCTGACGGGCGGCGCGGACGAGATCGAGCAGGGGCTGCACCAGGGCGTGCGCTTCATGGGGTTCTTCGTCGCCGACGCATCACGCGGCGAAGTGATGGGCCAGTTTCCCCACGGGTTTCCGTCATGGATCGCCGTCGCGTACGGACTCGACGGCCTGAGCGGGGCGAGGCGGGCAGTAGGCGCCTGGGCGATTCTCGGGCTGGTCGCGGTCTACTTCGCCGGAGCCAGGTTCGCCGGGCGCGCGCCGGCCTTCATCGCCGCGTTGCTGCTGGCCATCAACGTCGCCGAAGTCTGGTACGCGCGCTATCCCAATTCCGAGGTGATGCAGCAGGCGCTGCTCTTCTCGGCCTTCCTCGCCCTCGCTCGCGCTTACCGTGACGATGAGCGGTTCTTCGCGCCTGTCGCGGCGGTCCTGCTCGGCTCGCTCATGTTCGTGCGGGTGGACTCCCTCGTCGTGCTCGGCGTGATCAGCGCGGGCCTGCTGCTGCTCGTCGCCGACGGGAAGCGGCTGGGCTGGCCGTTCCTCGCCCCACTCGCGGCGCTGCTCGCGGCGGCGGCGGCGTACTACTCCGGCCCCATGCGCGCGTATTTCGCCATCCCCCTGATGCAGGTCGGCGGCGCACCGGGCATCCTCGGCGGGCTGGCGGCCCTGGCGGTCTCGGCGTCGCTCATCCGCCGGATTCGGGCCGGCTCACCCGGCGCGGTCGACGCCGCGCGACGGTGGGCGCCCAGGCTTCTCGCCATCTCCGTCCTGATGCTGGCGGTCTACGCGTACTTCTTCCGCGAACCGGCGGGCCTGCTGGCTTCCCACGACGCGTATGCCCTCCGCGTATTCGGATGGTATGTCGGCCCGCTGGGCCTGATCGCGGCGGTGGCCGGGTTCGTCGCGCTCACCTGGACGCGTTTCTGGAAGGACCCCGTGCTGCTCACCGCGGGCGCGCTGGTGTCCGTGTTCTTCCTCTACAAGATCCGCATCGTCCCCGAGAACTTCTGGCAGGCCCGGCGCTATCTGCCCCTCATCCTGCCGTTCGCATGCCTGATGATGGCAGCCGGGGCGTTCATCGCGCACAGGGGGCGCGTCGGCCCGGCCCCGTCGTCGGTGCCGCTGAACGCGCGGTTGCGCGCCTCAGTGCTCCACCTGGCGGTTCCTGTCCTCGTGCTGGCGATTGTTGCCGCGACGTTCGCGGCGGCGACGCGGCCGATCCTGCACCATGTGGAGTACGCGGGGATCATCCCGGCCATCGAGCGGCTTGCGGGCCAGTTCGGGGAGCGGGACCTCGTCCTGGTCGAGCCCAGGTACTCGTCGGACACGCACGTGCTGGCGACGCCGCTGGCCTATATCTACGCGAAACACGTGCTGCTGTTCTCATCGCCGCGGCCGGGCACGCCGCAGGTCGGGCAGTTCCTGGCGTGGGCGGGCCGCAACTACGATCGCGTGTTCCTGCTTGCCGAGGGCGGGCTCGACCTGGCGTCGCCGTCGATCGGCATCACGCCGGTCCGGAACGAACGCTTCGCGGTTCCGGAGTACGAGTCGGCCCGCAACGCGTATCCGCGCGAGGTCCGCCAGAAGAAGTTCAACCTGAACCTGTACCAACTCCACTCCGTCGCGCAGGCGCCGCCCGTGCTCGATCTCGACGTCGGCGGCTTCGACGACCCCTGGGTGCTGAGGATGTTTGCGCGGCAGGATCAGGACGGCATCACGTACCGGTGGGTCCGGGACCGTTCCTTCGTCACCCTGACCGGGCTGCCGCCGTCGGCGCATGCGCTCGTGATTCGTGGCGGAGACGGAGGAAGGCCGGCGGCGGCAGGGCCCGCCACCGTGCAGGTTTCGCTCAATGAGCGCCTGGTCGGCACGATCATCGTGCGCGGCGCGTTCGCCGACTACCGGATAGAACTCCCGCCGGATGTCGTCGCGGAGGCGGCGGCGCGGCCGGCCGCGGTGGTCGTGCGGCTCCAGTGCACGACATGGACCCCGAAGGATGTCCTTGGCGGCAGCGACGACCGGGCGCTCGGCTTCATGCTCGACCGCATCCGTGTAGAGTAGATGCGTGCTGCAGATTGCCCATCCCGGGGAACGCGCGGCCGTCGCGGCAGTTAACGCCGCGCTCAGCCTTGCGCGCGTGGCACGGCGCCGGCGTCAGCGCCCGCCCGCGGGCGAGATCCGGCGCGTCCTGGTGCTGCGCCTCGAGCGGGTCGGCGATCTGCTCATGTCGTTGCCCGCACTCTACGCGCTCCGCCAATACGTGCCGCAGGCCCGGATTGATCTCGTCGTCGGCAGCTGGAACGAGTCGCTGGCCAGGCAGATCGAGGGCGTCGATACCGTCGAGATCATGGATGCGCCGTGGTTGGCGAGGGACGCGGGAGGCGCCGGCTGGCCCGCGCTGCTCCGGCAGGCCAGCCGATGGCGCGCCCGGACTTACGACCTGGCCCTCAACCTCGAGGGCGACATCCGCAGCCACATCCTGATGAGCCGGGCCGATGCGCGCTGGTGCGCGGGCTTCGGCATGGCCGGCGGCGGGCCCCTGCTCGACGATGACGTGCGCTTCGACCCGGAATCGCACACGGCGGTGAACGGCGTTCGCCTCATGGCCACGGCGTTCGGAGAACAGCCCGGGCGGCAGGCGTGGCCCGAGGAGGGTCTGGCCGCGGCGGTACGGCTGCCGCAGGCCAGACTGGTGATCCCGCCGGCGGCCCAGGCCGAGGCCGATGCCCTGCTGAACGCGGTGCTGCGGGCCGCGCCGGATCGCCCGAGCGTCGGGCTGCACATCGGCGCGGGGCGCGCCGTCAAGGAATGGCCGGCATCGAGGATGGCGGAGGTCGGGGCCTGGGCCGTGCGCGAACGGGGCGCCGCCATCGTCCTGACGGGATCGGCAGCCGATCGCGCGCCGGCAGACGCGGTGCGCCGGGCGCTGCCTTCCGATGCCGCCGTCATCGACACCGTCGGCGGCGCGCCGCTGCTGACCCTCGCTGCCCTGCTCTCGCGCCTGTCGCTCTTCATCACGCCCGACACGGGGCCGATGCACCTTGCTGCCGCCGTCGGCGCGCCGCTGGTCGCGCTGTTCGGCCCGTCGTCGCCGGAGCGCTGGGGCCCGCTCTCGGCTCGCGCGCGTGTTGTGCGCGTCGATCTGCCCTGCAGCCCCTGCAACCGCATCAGGAATCCGCCGGCGCGCTGCCAGGGCCACACACCCGATTGCATGGATGCCGTCACGATCCGTGACGTCATCGCGGCTGCCGCCAGCCTCCTGTCGGCGCCTGGCCCGGGAGAGACGCGTGGCGCGCGCTGACGACGTGATCATCGTCGGCGATGCGCGCGGCGTCCGCCGCGTGAGCCTCGGCGCGTACCTGGACGCCGAACTGGCGGAGCGCGCCGAGCGTGAGGCGAACGCCTGGGTGAAGTCGCTGCGCGGACTGAGCGTGGACGGTCTGCCGTTCCGCGAGCGGTTCACCCATCGCGGCGACTCGCTCTGGTGGTTCGCGGAGCTCTACCTGCACAAGATGCAGGTGGCGAACCGCGTGTTCCGCACGCTGTTGGCCCTCGACGCCCTCGTGGCCCGCGAACGGCCCTTGCAGCTGGGTGTGGCTGGTTCGGATGCGTACGTGCGCGTCCTCGCCGGCCGCCTCGCCGAACGCGAGGGTCTCGCGTGGCTGGGCGGCGGGAGGAGCCTTGCGCCGCCGTGGATCGAGCACCTGCGCATCGCGGCGCGCGCCCACCTGTACATGGCCGCCAGCAAGTGGGCCCTCCTGACGACGCCTGCCGACCCGAAGCCGAGGCCGGCGGCCGTGGCGGCCTTCGTGCACGCCGCGTTCTGGCGGGGGCACGAGGAGCAGTACGTCGGACCCGTGCTGCGCGAGCTGGAAGCCGCGCTGCCGGCCGGCAGCGTGGCGCTGGTCGGGCTCGGGCCCGAAACGAGCTACAAGGCGCGCGCGTGGCATCACCGTGTCTCGAGGCGCCGGCGTGATCACCTGCCGCGCACGATGGTCGAGACATTCGCCGGCGCGCCCCAGTTGGAGCTGTCTCGTGGCGTGTGGCGGCGGCGCAGGGCGATCTTCGAGGCGCTCGCCGGCAGCCAGGACCTGCGAAAGGCGGCAGTGATCAAGGGATGCGATGCGTGGCCGCTCATCGAGCCGGCGCTCTTGGGCATTGCGTACCTCCAGTTCCCGTGGTCGGCGCAGGTCATGGACCAGCTCGGCGCAGCCCTCGACGCGATCAAGCCCTCCGCCGTCGTCACCTACGCGGAAGCCGGGGGCTGGGGCCGCGCCATGGTGCTCGAAGCGCGCCGGCGGGGCATTGCGTCCGCCGGCCTCCAGCACGGGTTCATCTACCGGCACTGGCTGAACTATCTTCACGAACCCGACGAGATGGCGCCGGCGCCCGGAAACGCCGCCGACGCTGGTTTTCCGTTCCCGACGCGCACGCTGCTCTACGACGAGTTCGCCGCCCGGCACCTGCGCTCGGCCGGCCGGTTCCCGGCCTCGGCGCTGGCGGTCACCGGCTCGGCGCGCCTCGACACCCTGGTGCACCGCGCGAGCCTGGTGACCGCGGACGACATGGAGAGAACGCGCGGCGCGGTGGGCGCCGAGCCGGGCCAACTGGTGGTCGTCGTCGCCGCCAAGTTCACGCAGATCGGGAAGGTCTTCCCGCAGCTCGTGAAGGAAGCCGCCGGCCTTCCGCGCGTGCGCCTGGTGGTCAAGCCGCATCCCGCCGAGACGGCCGCCCCGTATCTCGCGGCGGCGCAGGGCGCAGCGCACATAGGCATCGCGCCGTCGGGCGTGGACCTCGCTGACCTGATCCGCATCGCCCGGCTGCTGGTCACCGTCAACTCGACGGCCGCGATCGAGGCCATGGTGATGGGGGTGCCAAGCCTCGTGCTGGCGATGCCGAACAACCTGACGCCGTTTGTCGACGCGGGCGCGATGGCGGGGGTCGTCGAGGGAGCCCCCATCGGCCCGGCGCTCCGCGCCCTGCTCGACGACGAGCGCGGCCGCGCGGAGTTGCTCCGCCAGAGCGCCGCCTTCATGGAACGCTACCGGGTCTCTTCCGACGGGGGCGCGGCGCGGCGCGCGGCCGAGGAGATTGTGGGCCTGGCCGCGGGCGCGAACCGGCCCCGCAAGGTATTCTAGATGGGGAGGATTCAAGACCTGCGTGATAGACGCACCCGAGACCGTGAACGGGTCTTGCATCCACGTTATTGAGGGAATTGACCATGCGTGTGCTCATTACCGGCGGCGCCGGGTTCATCGGTTCCCATCTGGCCGAAGCGCTGCTTGGCGAAGGCCACCAGGTGATGGTGATCGACGATCTGTCGACCGGGTCATTCGACAATATCGCCCACCTGAAGGGGCGGGCGGGGTTCCGCTACGCGATCGACACCGTGATGAACGAGCCGGTGGTCGCGGAGCTCGTGGACCAGTGCGACGTGGTGTACCACCTGGCGGCCGCGGTCGGCGTGCGGCTCATCGTCGAAGCGCCCGTGCGGACCCTCGAGACCAACGTGCACGGCACCGAGGTGGTGCTGAAGGCGGCGGCCAAGAAACAGCGGCTGGTGGTCGTCGCGTCCACGTCCGAGGTGTACGGCAAGAGCGACGCGGTGCCGTTCCGCGAGGACGGTGACATCGCGCTCGGCCCGACCGTGAAGCACCGCTGGGCCTACGCGTGCAGCAAGGCGCTCGACGAGTTCCTCGCGCTGGCGTACTGGAAGGAGAAGCGCCTCCCCGTCATCATCGTCCGCTTCTTCAATACCGTGGGGCCGAGGCAGACGGGGCGCTACGGCATGGTGATCCCGAACTTCGTGCGGCAGGCGCTGGCCGGCGAGCCCATCACGGTGTTCGGCGACGGCACGCAGACGAGGTGCTTCACCTACGTAGGCGATGTCGTGGGCGCGCTCACGGCGATTGTCGCGCGCGAGGCGGCCTGCGGCAACGTGTACAACGTGGGCAACACGGAGGAGATCTCGATCCTGGACCTCGCCGGGCGCGTGAAGGCCCTGACGAAGAGCGCGTCGCCCATCGTGAACATCCCCTACGACCAGGCCTACGAGAGCGGATTCGAGGACATGCCGCGGCGCGTGCCGGACCTCACGAAGATCCGCGACCTCATCGGGTACGAGCCGCGCGTGTCACTCGACGAAACCTTGCGGCTCGTCATCGAATATCACCGGACGCACTGAGCCTTGGCCTCCCCCGTCCGCCGACGCGCGCGCCGTGCCGCGGAATCGTTGCTGAAGCGCAACGCGAAACCGCTGCGCCGCCTCCTGCTCGCGACCGGGCGGGATCGGGCCCCGCGCCTGCCCGAGATCGTGCAAATCGAAGCCACGAACATCTGCAACGCGAAGTGCACGTTCTGCCCGCGTGACGACATGAAGCGGCGGCAGGGCGTCATGGACATGGCGCTCTACCGGAAGATCGTGGACGAGTGCGCGAGCCTCGGCATCGGCCACGTCCGGATGCACAACTACGGCGAGGCCTTCGTCGACAAGAGGCTGCCCGAGAAGATCGCCTACGCCAAGTCGAAGGGCATTCCCGAGGTCGGGGTCATCACCAACGGATCGCTGCTCGGAGGGGACGTGGCGAAGGCCGTCATCGAGGCAGGCCTCGACGCCGTGAACATCAGCCTGGACGCCGCCGGCAAGGAGACCTTCGAGTCAACGCGCCTCGGCCTCAAGTACGACAAGGTCATCGCCAACGTCGAGGGCCTGGTCCGCATCCGGCGCGAACTCGGGCGCAGGCGCCCCAAGCTGATCCTCTCGTTCGTCAGGCAGGACAACTCGGCCGAGGAACAGGCCTTCATCGGTCACTGGTCCGCCGTGGCCGACAAGATCCACATCACCGAGCTGCACAACTGGGCCGGTACGCTGAAGCGGCGCGCGGACGTCAGTTTCCCGTGCTACCGGCAGTGGCTGACCTTCACGGTGTTGTGGGACGGACGCGTCAGCCTGTGCTGCGCCGATCTCGACGGCCAGGTCGTGCTCGGGGACCTCACGACCGAGACCATCGCGGACGTCTGGAACAGCGACGCCTACCGCCGCGTCCGGCGCGAGCAGCTCGAGAGCGGCGGGCCAGCGATCTGCCGGAATTGCGACCTGCCGGCGAAGGACTCACCGCTGTGGGTGGCCAAGCTTCTTTGAAGGCCTGCTGGCGGTCGAGAACGTGTCGAATCCACGCTTCAGTGACGATATACTTGTAGGGTTCTGGCGGGAGGGGTGTGTACGTCATCTCCCCCTCCACCGTCCTCTTCCCGTCGACTTTGCAGCCATATCCGGTCCAGTTCCGGAGGATCGATGACCAAGAGCTCCCGTGTACTGTCAGTAGTTGCCGGCCTTCTGCTGTGCGTCTTCGCCCTTGGGGCCGCGGACGCCTGGGCGCAGGCAGGCCCCATCGGCTCGTCCGTCCAGCAATACGGCGGGCCCACCCGCAGGCCCGACGTGGCGTACGACACGACGAACCACGTCTACCTCATCGTCTGGGGGCCTTACACGATCCGCGGCGTCTTCGTGAACGACGACGGCGTCGCCGTCAGCGGGGTCTTCCAGATCTCGGACAACATGACCGCGGATGGCTTCAATTACGCCCAGCAGCCGAGGGCGGCCTTCAACCCGGACACCGGCTCGTTCCTGGTCGTGTGGCACAGCACCGACGGCGTGACCACGTACCGCGATGGCGCGCGCGTCCGGGGCCGGACGGTCAGCTTCACCGGCGGCGTGTCCACGGCCCCGACGCAGGTCTACTCGAACGGGGTCTACACGACGAGATGGGAGATGGCGCCCGCGATCGCGTACGCCACCGGCTCGAAGCGATTCCTCGTGGCGTTCACCATCGGCCCCGAAACCTATGGCCGACTCGCAGATTCTGCCGGCGCAGCCATCGGGACTGAGTTCTCGATATCGGCCTCATCTCCCGACGACGATCGGGACACCGCCGTCGGGTACTTCCCGGGAACGGACCGCTTCGCCGTGACCTGGGTAGCCACCGGAACGGGGTCCGACTACGTCAAGGGGAGGCTATTCAGCGCGCCGGACGGGTCGTCGGTCGGCTCGACCTTCCTCGTCGCCGCTGCTGGCATCGGGTTCGTGCCCGAACTGGCCTACAACCCGACGACCGGTCAGATGTTCGCCACCTGGATCCAGTTCGACAGCGCGTCGAGCGGCGACAGGCCATTCGGCAGGTACTTCGACGAAAACGGCACCATGACCTCGGCGCCGACACGGCTGTCCTCGATCGTCGGTTCCAGCGACGCGAACTCCGTCGCCTACAATACCTTGAGCCAGTCGTTCTTCCTGGTGACCCACTACACGGGCTCGGTCCAGGACTACGGCGTCGAGGTGTCCGGCGCCGGTGCTCCGCTGGCGTCCGCGGTCGCGGTGACCTCTGTTCCGCCGACCGCTACGGGTGCATTCAATCCGCGTATCGCCGCGAGCAATGCGCAGGCCCGATGGGTGCTGGGCACGGCGGTCTCATTCGGCAGCCTGTGGTCGCAGCTCATCGGCACGGGCGGCATCACCTACCGGCTCTCGCTGGCCTCGCCAATCGGCGGCACCGTCACCGGCGGCGGCATCACGTGCGGCACGGGAGGCACGACCTGCTCGGTGACGTTCGGCGGCTCGACCTCGGTCACCCTGACGGCCACCGCCGATACGAACTACGCCTTCACGGGGTGGGGTGGAAGCTGCTCGGGCACGTCCCCCACGACGACGATCCAGGTCGACGGCAGCAAGTCGTGCACGGCGACGTTCACGCCGACGACGACCATCTACCAGCTGAACGTCACGAAACCGGCGGGCGGCACGGTGAGCGGCGGCGGGATCGTCTGCGGCTCGGCCGGGTCCCAGTGCCAGGTCACGTTCGACGCCTCCACACCGGTGACGCTGAGCGCGACGCCGGCCGCCGGGTTCTCGTTCGTGAACTGGGGCGGCAACTGCTCGGGCACGGCCCCGTCGACGACAATCCAGGTGGATGGGGTCAAGACGTGCACGGCGTCCTTCACCGACGGCACGACGGCCGGTCCTCCTTACACCATGACGATCAGCCCCAAGCCGACTGGCGGCACCGTGACGGGCGCGGGCCTGAACTGCGGGGACGGTGGCGCGCTGTGCACCGCCTCGATGCCGGCGCCGATGGCGTATGGGATGACGGCCACGGCGGCGTCCGGCTACACGTTCGCCGGTTGGACAGGGAACTGCTCAGGCACCAGCACGAGCCTCTACATCAACCTGGCGGGCCCGCGCGTGTGCGGCGCGGTCTTCGTCCCCGTCGGCACGGTCTTCTCGCTGACGACGGCGATCCCGACGGGAGGGACCATCACCGGCGGCGGCATCACCTGCGGCGTCGGCGGTGCGGTCTGCCAGGCGACCTATCAGAGCGCTACGACGGTGACGCTCACGGCGACGCCGGCGTCGGGGTACAACTTCACGAGCTGGGGCGGCAGCTGTTCGGGCACGGCCTCGACGGCCACCGTCCTCGTTGACGGCGTCAGGGCCTGCTCGGCCACGTTCACGGCGGGGCCGGTGAATGGCCCGCCGTACACGATCACAATCACCCCCCGGCCGACGGGCGGCACGGTGACGGGTGCGGGGTTGAACTGCGGCGTGAACGGGACGCTGTGCACGGCGTCGATGCCGGCACCGATGGCGTACGGGATGTCGGCCACGCCCGCGGCCGGCTACACCTTCGGCGGCTGGACCGGTGACTGCACCGGCACCAACCCGAGCCTCTACGTCAACCTCGCCGGCCCGCGCACCTGCGGCGCCACGTTCACGCCGGTCGGGACCGTCTATCAGCTGACGGTGTCGCCGGCGCCGACGGGCGGCACGGTCAGCGGCGGCGGGATCACGTGCGGCACGGGCGGCGCGGCCTGCTCGGTGACGTTCGGGGCGTCCACACCGGTCACGCTGACGGCCACGCCTGATGCCGGCTACACGTTCACGAGCTGGGGCGGCGCGTGCGCGGGCACGTCGACCACCACGGCCGTGCAGGTGGACGGCGCGAAGACCTGCACCGCGACGTTCGCGGCCATCCAGACGTATCAGTTGACGGTGTCACCGGTGCCGACGGGCGGCACGGTCAGCGGCGGCGGGATCACGTGCGGCACGGGCGGCGCGGCCTGCTCGGTGACGTTCGGGGCGTCCACGCCGGTCACGCTGACGGCGACGCCGACGACCGGCTACACGTTCGCGAGCTGGGGCGGCAGCTGCGCCGGCACCGCGGCGACGACGACGGTCCAGGTGGACGCGGTCAAGACGTGCAGCGCGACGTTCACGTCCGGCGTGGTGAACGGCCCGCCGTACACGATGACCATCAGCCCGCGGCCGACCGGCGGCACGGTAACGGGCGCGGGGCTGAACTGCGGCCCCACCAGCGCGCTGTGCACGGCGTCGATGCCGGCGCCGATGCCCTACGGGATGTCGGCCACGCCCGCGGCCGGCTACACCTTCGGCGGCTGGACCGGTGACTGCACCGGCACCAACCCGAGCCTCTACGTCAACCTCGCCGGCCCGCGCACCTGCGGCGCCACGTTCACGCCGGTCGGGACCGTCTATCAGCTGACGGTGTCGCCGGCGCCGACGGGCGGCACGGTCAGCGGCGGCGGGATCACGTGCGGCACGGGCGGCGCGGCCTGCTCGGTGACGTTCGGGGCGTCCACACCAGTCACGCTGACGGCCACGCCTGATGCCGGCTACACGTTCACGAGCTGGGGCGGCGCGTGCGCGGGCACGTCGACCACCACGGCCGTGCAGGTGGACGGCGCGAAGACCTGCACCGCGACGTTCGCGGCCATCCAGACGTATCAGTTGACGGTGTCACCGGTGCCGACGGGCGGCACGGTCAGCGGCGGCGGGATCACGTGCGGCACGGGCGGCGCGGCCTGCTCGGTGACGTTCGGGGCGTCCACACCGGTCACGCTGACGGCGACGCCGGCGACCGGCTACACGTTCGCGAGCTGGGGCGGCAGCTGCGCCGGCACCGCGGCGACGACGACGGTCCAGGTGGACGCGGTCAAGACGTGCAGCGCGACGTTCACGTCCGGCGTGGTGAACGGCCCGCCGTACACGATGACCATCAGCCCGCGGCCGACCGGCGGCACGGTGACGGGCGCGGGGCTGAACTGCGGCCCCACCAGCGCGCTGTGCACGGCGTCGATGCCGGCGCCGATGCCCTACGGGATGTCGGCCACGCCCGCGGCCGGCTACACGTTCACCGGCTGGACCGGTGACTGCACCGGCACCAGCCCGAGCCTCTACGTCAACCTCGCCGGCCCGCGCACCTGCGGCGCCACGTTCACGCCGGTCGGGACCGTCTATCAGCTGACGGTGTCGCCGGCGCCGACGGGCGGCACGGTCAGCGGCGGCGGGATCACGTGCGGCACGGGCGGCGCGGCCTGCTCGGTGACGTTCGGGGCGTCCACACCGGTCACGCTGACGGCCACGCCTGATGCCGGCTACACGTTCACGAGCTGGGGCGGCGCGTGCGCGGGCACGTCGACCACCACGGCCGTGCAGGTGGACGGCGCGAAGACCTGCACCGCGACGTTCGCGGCCATCCAGACGTATCAGTTGACGGTGTCACCGGTGCCGACGGGCGGCACGGTCAGCGGCGGCGGGATCACGTGCGGCACGGGCGGCGCGGCCTGCTCGGTGACGTTCGGGGCGTCCACGCCGGTCACGCTGACGGCGACGCCGGCGACCGGCTACACGTTCGCGAGCTGGGGCGGCAGCTGCGCCGGCACCGCGGCGACGACGACGGTCCAGGTGGACGCGGTCAAGACGTGCAGCGCGACGTTCACGTCCGGCGTGGTGAACGGCCCGCCGTACACGATGACCATCAGCCCGCGGCCGACCGGCGGCACGGTGACGGGCGCGGGGCTGAACTGCGGCCCCACCAGCGCGCTGTGCACGGCGTCGATGCCGGCGCCGATGCCCTACGGGATGTCGGCCACGCCCGCGGCCGGCTATACCTTCGGCGGCTGGACCGGTGACTGCGCCGGCACCAACCCGAGCCTCTACATCAACCTCGCCGGCCCGCGCACCTGCGGCGCCACGTTCAACCCTGTTGGCGGAGGGGCGCATTGACCCTGGCCGGAAGGTTTCTGGCCGCGGTAACGGCTGGTCTCGTGCTGACGGCCCTCGCGTGGGCCGTCAGCCCCGTTCACGCCCAGACTCGGAAGCCGCCAGCCGCGCCGTCCACTCCCGCTCAAGCACGAGCAGAGGCTGAGGCGGCCCTCCGTGCCGCAGCGGCAGATCCCGCTTCCCCCGCGCGGATTCCCGCCCTCGAACGGCTGGCAAAGTCAGGCGACGCCAGCGCCAGGGCACAGCTCGAGTCCGCGGCAGGCGGCGACAGCACCATGATGCGCGGTGGCATCGAGGCGGACTGCGCGCTGGCAAGGCTCGGCGACTCGCGGGCCATCGACCGATTGATTTACCGGGTCGAGGACGAATCGCCGGCCGACAAAGGCATGATGCTGAACGGGCTGGCGGAGGCGGGCGCGAAACGGGCAGCGTATGCGGTGGTTCCACTGCTGAGCGATTCGAACCCGTCGAACCGCCTGGCCGCGGCGCGGGCCCTCTCGAAGATTGGCTCCCCGGAGCACATCGCCTCGCTGAACGCGGCCTTCGAGGCCGAGTCCCGGGGGTTCATCCGGCAGTTCATCGCCATGGCGCTTCGCGCCCTCGGCAGCAGCGCCGGCGATGCGCTGCTCGCGGACATGGAGCGCGCGCCGAGCGACGAGAGCCGCCTGCTGGCGCTGGAGGCGTACCACGCGTCGAACTCGCCGAAGTGGCCGCCGCTCGCGCGGCAGCTGCTGCGGTCGCCCGACGAGGGGCCCAGGCTGAAAGCGGCCGTGTGGCTGGGCCTGTCAGATGCCGACGCACGCCAGGTCCTCGTGAGCGACGCGAAGAGCGCCAACGTGGCCAGGCGCGAGCTCGCGGTCATGGCGCTCGAAAGCGCCGGGTCGAGGGACACCAGCCTGCTCCTGTCTCTGCTGCGGGATCCGAGCCCGGTTGTCCGGACCTACGCGGCAGGCGCGCTGCTGGCCGCGAACCGCTGACAGCCGCGTCCCCGCGACAGGCGCCCGCCAGCCGCCGATTCCGCCGGCGCCGCCGGCCCGCAATCCCTCTGGGCTACAATCTGGGGCGGTGTTCAGGAAACTCAAGGAGCTCACCGTCAACCTGACGGTTTACGGCGTCGGCGACGTCGCCGTGCAGCTCGCGAGCTTCCTGCTGCTGCCCCTCTACACGATCATTCTCTCGCCGACCGAGAACGGCGCGATCGCGCTCCTGCTGATCGTCGAACAGGTGATGCGCGTCGTGAACCGCTGGGGCATCGACGCGTCGTTCATGCGCTTCTACTACGACTGCCCGGACGACCGTGCCCGCCGGGAACTGGCGAGCACGATCTTCTTCTTTCTCCTGGCCGTCAGCGGAAGCCTGGCCCTGGCGGCCGTCGCCGCGGCGCCCCTGGTCGCGCGGCCGCTGTTCGGCGGCAACGACTTCACGACCCCGCTCCGGCTCGTCTTCGTGACCACCCTCTTCGGCAGCGTGTCGTTCCTGCCGTTCCACGTGCTGCGCATCGAGCAGCGCGCGCGCACGTACGTCGCCCTGACGTTCGCCAACAACCTGGCGACGCTGCTCGTCAAGCTGCTGTTCGTCGTGGTGCTCAGGCTCGGCGTGCTCGGCGTGGCCCTGGCCGATCTCGTGGTGGCCGTCGGGCTCGCCATCGCGCTGGCCCCGCGCTATGGCGCGCTCATCAGGCCGGTGTTCTCCGCCCGGCAGCTCCGCGCGTGCCTCGCGTTCGGCCTGCCGCGGGTGCCGCACAGTTTCGCGCACCAGGTCATCGCCACGGTCGACCGCTTCGTGCTGAGCCGGTTCTCGCCCCTGGCTCCGGTTGGCGTCTACAACGTCGGCGTGAGCCTCGGCCTCGGCCTGAAGCTGTTCCTGAGCGCCTTCGAAACGGCGTGGGCGCCGTTCTACTTCCGCGAGATGAAGGCGCCGGACGCGCCGCGCACCTTCGGAACGATGTCGACGTACGTGTTCGGCGTGCTGGTCCTGCTCGTCGCGGGGCTGGCGGCGGTGGGCCGCGATCTCGTCAGGCTGATGACCGCGCCGACGTACCACGGCGCCGCCGCCGTCGTGCCCTGGATCGGTCTCGCGGTGGGGCTGCAGGGCGTCTACCTGCTGACCTCGATTGGCCTGAACATCACCAAGCGCACCGCGTACTACCCCGTCGCCACCGGCGCCGCCACGGCCGCCGCCGTGGGGGCCAGTCTCCTGCTCATCCCCCGATACGGGATTCTCGGCGCGGCCTGGTCGAACGTGATCGCCTACGGGGTGCTGGCCGCCGTCGGGATGATGCTGTCGCAGCGGTTCTACCCGATTCGCTACGAGTGGGCGCGCATCGGGCGCATCCTCGCCGCCGGCCTGCTGGCCGCGATCGCGGGGCAGCTCGTCCTGGGGCCCACGGTCACTCCGCCGGTGGCATTGGCCGTCCGTGGCACCTGCGCGGTCGCGGTCTTCTTCGGCACCCTGGCTGCCTCCGGCTTCTTCCGTCCCCGGGAGATCGTGCTGGCCCGGGAGGGCCTGCAGCGCCTGTTCAGGGGCCCCAGAAACAGCTCCCGCTAGGCATCCCCCGTCGACCCCGGGGTAGAATGGAGAGCTTGGAGACACGCACCCAGATGCTCGGCCGCCGGGTCCTGCTGTTCAATCCTCCTCTCATCGACGGCGTGGCGTTCACCCGCCAGGGCCGATGCCAGGAGCGGGAGGAAGTGCTCGGCACGACGAAGCCCCCGTACTCGCTCGCCGTCCTCGCCGCCATCCTGCGCGAGCAGGGCGTGGAGTTCCGCGTGGTCGACCAGACCGCCGAGCGGCTGTCCACCGAGGCGCTCATCGACCGGCTGAAGGCCGACGGGTATGCGCCGACGCTGCTCGTGTTCTGCAGCGCGACGCCCACGCTGGACGCCGATGCGGTCGAGGCCAGGAAGCTGAAGGACGCGTTCGGCGCCCCGCTGGTGTGCTTCGGCCCGCACGCGTCGGCCGCACCGAAGGCGTCGATGGAGCGCGCCCCCGACGTCGACGCGATGATCGTCGGCGAACCCGAAGACGCCGTCCTCGCGCTGGCCCGCCTGGAGTCGTTCGACCAGGCGGACCACATCGACAGCCTTACCATCAGGCGCGGCGGCACCATCGTGGCCCACCGGGCCCTGGGCTCCTATGCCGGCTTCGCGACCATGCCCTACCCGGCGTGGGACCTGCTGCCGCTGGAGCGCTACCGCCTGCCGCTCGAGAACACGCGCTACCTGATGGTGGAAACCAGCCGCGGCTGCCCCTACAGCTGTGACTTCTGCGTGGCGCCGGTCATCCAAGGCCACAAGTTCCGGGAACGCGACGCCGTGGCCCTCGCCAACGAGATCGAGGAGGGCAAGAAGCGCTTCGGCATCGACCACTTTTATCTCTGGGGCGACACGGTCACGCTCAACGCCAGGAGTTTCTCCCGCTTCTGCGACGAGCTCGTCGCCCGCAACCTCGGCGTGCGGTGGTTCGGAAACGGCCGCGCGGACAATCTGACGAGCCCCGAATTCGTCGCCAAGCTGCGGGCGTCGGGCTGCTGGATGCTGTCGCTCGGCATCGAGTCCGAATCCGACGAGGTGCGGCGCGACATGATGAAGAAGCTGGAGCGCGAGAAGATCCGCCTCGCCATCCAGAACCTGCGCGCCGCCGGCATCAAGTCGTTCGGGTTCTTCATCTTCGGGTACCCGGGCGACACGCCGGCGTCGATCGCGCGCACGAGCGACTTCGCCCGCGAGATCGATCCCGACTTCGCGAACTTCTACCCCGCGGTGCCGTACCCGGGCACCGAGATGTACGAGAAGTGCCGGCGCGACGGGATGCTCACGACCGACGACTGGTCGAAGCTGGAGTATTCCTATTACGTGCTCCGGAACGACGTCCTGAACGAAGACGTGGTGATGGGCGCGATCCGCCGGGCGACGAGGCGCTTCTACCTCCGTCCGTCCTGGATGGCGCGCCACGCGCTCGACCTTGCGCGGCTCGTGCACGGCAGCGCGCGGCTCGTGCTGCACGCGGCCGTCCGCCTGGTCTGGGGTGAGAAACCCGTGTCGGTGCGAGGCGCGTCGGCTCCGGTGCCGCCGGCGGCGACGCCGGAGATCGTGCACCGCGTCGAGGTGGTCAGGCCCGCGCCGCGAGACGATCGGCCTGCCCGGGGCTGACCTGGCTCCGCGACGGCCGCGGCTTCCCTTCGCGGCGTTCCCACCGGTACAGCTGGCCAATCTGGACGAGGAACCCCAGCGCCTCGCGATGGTTCATCTTGCTCTGGCCTGCCGCCCTGTCCGTGAAGACGTAGGGCACTTCGACCACCGATCGCACGGACCCGCGCACGAGCAACTCGAGGCAGATCTTGAACCCGGCCGCCTTGATCTCGACGCCCTGGATGACCGGCCGCCGCAGCACGAAGAACCCCGAGGCGGCATCGCGCACCGGCGTGACCAGGCGCGCCACGAGGCAGGCGGTGCGCGACATGATCGCCCTCGAGAGCGGCCAGTTCCTCGTGCCGCCGCCGGGGATGTAGCGGCTGCCGACCACGACGTCCGCCCCGGTTTCAAGAAGCGCGGCGACCAGCACCGGCACACGCTCGGGCGGATGGCTCACGTCGGCGTCCATCACGCCGAGCAGTTCGCCGCGGGCCGCCGCGAAGCCCGCCATGACGGCGCTGCCGAGGCCGAGCTTGCCCGATCGATGCACGACGCGCACCGGCAACTCGCGCGCAAGACCGTCGGCCACCTCGCCGGTGCCGTCGGGAGAGTTGTCGTCGACGATGATGATCTCGCCGTCGATCCGGGCGTCCCGCAGCACGCCCGCGAGGGCGCGCACGAAGTGCCCGAGGCGCTCCCGCTCGTTGTAGGTCGGCACGACCATCGATACCATCGGCCTGTCGGGCAATGACGACGCTCCCTGGGGACCGCAACGCCCGGCGACGGCACCGGGACGGGCGGAATGCTTACGGTATGATATCCCTCGCTTCCGGGACAAGCCCGGAGGGTTCCCGCATGATGCGGCACGCCGCCTGGATCCTGCTGATCGTGCTCGTGGTGGTCCGCCTGCCCTCGCTCGTTCAGCCGGCAGGGGCGGATCAAGATCTGTACGCGTACGTCGGCCAGGAGATCGTCAGGGGCGGCCTGCCCTACGTGGACGCGTGGGACCAGAAGCCCCCGGCCATCCATTACACCTACGCCCTCCTCTACGCCCTCTGGCCAAGCGCCTCGGTGGTGCCCGCCGCCGACTTGCTCGCCGCCGTCCTGGTCGCGTGGTTGTTGATGCGGCTCGAGCGGCGGATGACGGGCGGCCCGGGCTTCACGGCGGCCACGGTCTTCCTCGCGCTCGGCAACCCGGCCTTCTCCAGGTTCGGCGGCATGTGGCTGCGTGCACAGTGCGAAACGTTCATCGCCCTGGCGGTTGCCGGCGCGATGCTGCTGCTGCACATCGTCACGCACAGCGCCGGTTCGAACCGGATTCGAACGTGGACCCTGCGGCTCCTGGCCGGAGTCCTGATCGGACTGGCAGCGGCGTTCAAGTACAACGCCGCCGTTTACGGAGTCGCCGCGCTTGCGGCCGCCGCGGCCTGGAGGCATGGCCGCCGCAGCACTGGGCCGGCCTGGCTCGCCGACTGGGTTCGGGATGCCGCCGGGCTCGCGGCCGGGGCGGCGCTGCCGATCGCGCTCCTGGCGGCCCGCTTCGTCGCCGCAGGCGCCTGGGACGATCTCTGGCAGGCCACGGTTGCCTACAACCTGCTGTATTCGGGCGAAACGTACGGCACGGCGGGGGATGTGCTCCGTTACGCCGTGACGTTCCCCGTCCGGCAGGCCCGCGTTGACGGGCTCTGGCTGGTTGGCGGCCTGGGGTGCCTCGTGCTGCTGACTCGCGTGCGGCGCGATCCCGGGGCCCTGGCCGCGCTCGCCTGGGTGGCCGCGGCGTGCGCCGCCATCGTCGTCAACGGCGGCCGCGGCCTCCCGCAGTATTTCGTCCAGGCGAACCCGGCGCTGGCCACCGCTGCCGCACTCGGCGGGTGGCACGTCTACAAGGCATCGCGGTCGCCGTGGTCCGTGTCGATCGCCGCCGCCGTGGTGCTGCTGGCCCTGACGCGAGTCGTGCCGCTGGAGAAGGCCGTCGGCGCCACCATGTTCGACGCGCGCCATGCGGCGGGCGCGATCCCGCGCGACGGGTACCTTGCCCGTTTCGGCGGGCAGCGGCCCACCGACAAGCATGTGCCGGCGGCGGTGAGGCGCCTCGGGCAGTACCTCGCCGCGCACAGTGCGCCCTCGGAAACGGTGTTCGTCTGCGGCTTCGCACAGGGCGCGCTCGTGCAGTCGCACCGCCGGAGTGCATCGCGCTTCTTCTGGAGCCGGCCGCTCGTGGTCGGGTTCAACGAGGGGAAGCCCGGGTACGGCGCCGCCGGGCTGCTCGGCGATCTGCGCAGAGCGAGGCCGGCGGTGGTCGTTCTGCAGGTCAACGACTGGCAGATGGAAGGCACCGACTCGGCGGGCTACTTCATGTCGCGCCCGGCGCTGGCGAACCTGGCTGGAGTCGGCGTACGACCGTCAGCCCGACCTGGACAACTTCCGCATCTGGACGCTGAGGCCGGCGTGACGGTCGCATCGATACCGCCGCCGGCCGGTGCAGACGACATCGACGAGCGCACGTACCGCGTCTGCCTCTTCGTCACCGCCGCGCTGGCGATCCTGCTGCGCGGGCTCTTCCCGCTTCGCGGATCCGCCGTGGCAGATTCCAGTCGGCGTGGTCTGGCACGACGAAGGCGCGTGGACGCACAATGCGCGCAACATGGCGCTGTTCGGCGCGTGGGAGACCGACCGCTGGAATCCCATGTACCTCGCGCCCGTGTTCAATGCCCTCGAGTACGCGTCGTTCCGGATCTTCGGCGTCGGGCTGTGGCAGGCCCGGCTGGTTTCCGAGCTCCTCGGGTTCGCATCCGTCCTGCTGGTCGCAGGCGCCGTCCGCCGCGCCGCCGGGCGCACGGCTGGCGCGATGGCCGGCGCGCTCACGGCCACGAACTTCGTGTGGGTGATGTGGAACCGGGCCGCCCTGCTCGAGACGACGATGGTCGTGCCGATGACGGCCGCGCTCTATGCCTGCGCGCGCGCCGACCGGCTCAGCGGGGCGCGCGCGGCCGCCTGGGGAGCGCTCGCGTCGGCGTTCGCCGTGACGGCGTTCTTCGCGAAAGCCGCTGCCGCGTTCTTCCCTGCCGCTGTGTTCCTCGTGGCCGTCGCCGGCCTCTGGGACGCCCGGCGCGGCCGTGATGCCCGCGGGCCCGTCACGCTGAACGCGCACACCGGCATTCTCCTCGGGCTTGCCCTCTCTGCCGCCGTGGCGGCGGCGGTGTTCGTCGTGCCGTACTGGACGGAGTTTCAGTTCTACAACTGGCAGATGTCGGTCACGCGCAAGCCGAGCTACACCTGGGAGGCGTTCGTCGATCGCGCGAGCTGGCTGCCGATCGTCCACGACTTCTTCACGCGCCAGTGGATGCTGCTGCTCCTTGCGCTCGGCGCGTTCTTCAGCACGCTCGCACGGTGGCGGCGCTCGACGGCGGTGGAGCGGCTGGCGGTAGCCTGGATCCTCCTTGGCTGCGCGGAGCTCATCGTCCACGACGTCGGCAACGAACGGCGGTTCGTGTTCCTCGTGCCTCCGCTCATCGTCCTGGCCGCGGTCGTGCTCGGCCGCGAACGGCGGCTGCTGGCGCCGGAAGCGGCGACGCTGGGCGTCCGCCAGCTCGTGGCAGCCAGCCCGCTCATTCTCTACGCCTTCTATGTGCTCGCCGGGTCCATGACCCGCGTCGGATTCGACGGCCGCATCAGCCCCGGTGTGCGTCTTGGCGCAGCGGCCGCCGTGTTGATGGCCGTGGCGCTCTTCGCCACCTGGCCTCGCGCGGCCCGGCTGATGGCCCTCGGGCGCTGGCCGCGGCGTGCGTCGGTGGCGCTGCTCGCCATCGTGATGGCCGGCGATGTCGCGAGCTTCGCCCAGTGGGCCGTCGGCCGCACGTCGTACAACTACCAGGCCATGCGCGCGGTCGCCGACTGGCTTCCCCCGGGGACGCTCGTCCAGGGCAAGCTCGCCAACGGCCTCGCCCTCGAGAGCCGCATCAGGCCGGTCTTCGTCGGCCGCGGCTTCGGCAACTACGACGATCGCCTCGAACGCGACGACGTGCGCTACGTGCTCACGTACACACGGCCCTATCTCGGCTACGAGGGACGCGTGATCCAGGACGTGCTGCACGCCACGCGCTGGCGCATCGTGCGCACGTTCCGGGTCGCCGAAACAACGACGGGTGACGACGAAGCGGCCCTCATCGAGAAGCTGCCGCGCGCGCCTGGCGGGTCAGGTCAGGAGCGCCGCTAGGTGGCCGCCCCGCTCCTGCGCGGTATCAGGTCCCCGTTCGCGCGGATCGCCGCGATCGGTCCAGGCGCCTCCGTGGCCGGCGCCCTCGTCCTGCTGGGCCTCGCGATCCTCCTCGCCTACGCTCCCGCGGTCGTGGCGGGACTCGGGTTCGTGTCCGACGACTTCATGATCCTGCAGCGGCTCCGCGCCGCCGACGGCCTCCGGGGCGCGGCCGCGTACTTCGGGCAGTCATACTACGACTACTACCGCCCGATGGGTTTCGTGTCGTTCGCCGCCGACTGGACGCTCTGGCAACAGTGGCCGGCCGGCTACCACGCGACGTCGATCGTGCTGCACCTGGTCAACACGCTGCTGGTCTTCCTCCTGGCACGGCGGCTGCTGAGCGTCGAGGCGTCGGTCGTCGCCGCCGCGGTTTTCGGCCTGCACATCGTCAACCACGAGGCCGTATTCTGGGCATCGGCGCGATTCGATCTCCTGGCCACGGCGGGAGCGCTTCTCAGTCTGCTGCTGCTCGCGTCCGACAGGAGGTGGCGCCGGGCCGGCGCGGCGATGGCGTTTCTGTTCGCGCTGCTCTCGAAGGAGTCTGTCGTCGCGCTGCCGATCGCCGCAGGCGCGTATCTCTGGCTGATCCGCCGTGAACGCCCGGCTGATCTCGCTGCGCACCTTCGCCTGGCTGGGGGCGGCGGGCGTGCTGTACGTGTGGTGGCGCCAGATGTCGGGACTGCCGGCTGCCGGCGGCGCGGAGAGAATCCCGAAGCTCGCCGTGCTGGTGGCCCTGCCGCTCGCGCAGCTGGCGGCGGCACATCCGTCAACGGCTGCGCTGAGGGATTGGCTCGACCGCCATCGCGGCGCGGTCGCGTTCGGCGCCGTCGTCGCGCTCGCCTCGGCCGGCGGCCTGGCGCTGCTCTCGGGGCGCGGCCAGGCCATTCTCGCGTCGCTCGGCGCCTTCGGGTTTGCCGCGCTTCACCTGTTGTCCCCGATTTCCCCGGAGCGGTGGCTCGATCCGCTCCCCGGCTGGTTGGGCCTCGCGGGTCTCGTGGCGGCGATGGCTTTCGTGGCGGCGGTCTGGCGCGTCTCCGGACGCGCGGTGCCCGTGTTTCTCGGGTTCTTTCTCGTCGCCGCCTTGCTGCCCGTCTCCAGCATGACGGAAGGGCCGCGATACCTCTATCTCGCGTCGGTCCCGGTGGCGGCCGCTGCGGCTTGGGCGATGACGGCCATGCCGCTGCGTGCCGCCGCCCCGGTCTGCACGATGCTCGCCATCGTGCTCGTCGCGTTCGGGTGGCAACTGCGGGACAAGGGCCGTGACTGGCTCTGGGCATCGGACATGACCGCCCGAGCGGTCGCGACGGTCGTGGACGCCTCGGGTCCCGGCTGCCACAGCGCGCACATCGTCTTCGCCACGGCGCCGGTGCGCACGCGAGGTGTGTACGCCAACATCAACCACGAAGCCCTCGCGGCCCTTGGAGGCTGCCGTCCGGCGAGCCTCCGCACGCTCATCCGGACCGGCTACGACGATCCGGCCGTCGATGCCGTCCTGGATGCGGATCACCTCACGCTGAAGGTTGCGCCGTACCGGGGGGGATTCCTCACGTCGGACGACTTTCAACGGTACGCCACGCGTATCGGCACGGGTGCGGCCACGCGACTGGTCAACGAGCTCGGCCGGTTCGACGCCATCCCGGACGGCGCGAGCCTTGTCGTCAGACAGCAGCTGCCGGCCGGCGCGGCCGAGGGCCTGCGCTGGTTCGTGTTCAGTCAGGGCCGCCTTCGCCGATTGCCGCCGCCGCGTTAAAACTGGAAGTAGATGAAGTCGCTGCCTTCGAAATCGCCGAAGAGCACGATCGTGTACACCATGGCGACGTAGACCGAGTACCGGGCGAGGCGGGGCCAGCCGGCCACGGTGTGGAGGCTTCCCGCTCTCGCTTCCGCCGTGTGAATCACGAGCAGCGGGCCGGCGTGGAGCAGCAGCGGGAGGCCGACCGCGCGCAGCACCGCCCACGACGGATCGAAGGCCGTGAACACGCGGCCAGTGAGCAGGACGGCCTGGGACAGCGAGTCAGCCCTGAAGATCAGCCATCCATAGCAGGTCAGCGCGAACATCAGCAGCACCGCCGGCGCGTGACGCCACTCGAACGCCCAGCCGCCGGGCGGAAGGCGGCGCCTTCGGCGCTGCCGCAGGGCGAGCCACCTGAAGGTCACGAGGAGGGCGCCCTGGTACGCGCCCCACAGGACGAACGTCCACGCGGCGCCGTGCCAGAGCCCGGCGAGCAGCATGGTCACGCTCGTCGCCGCGGCGTAGATCCAGAAGTCGTCGCGGAGGCCGAGCCAGCGCACGCCGTCGAGGCGCCGCGAACACCAGTAGCTGCACGGAAGGAACAGGTAGTCGCGGAGCCACTCGGACAGGCTGATGTGCCAGTGCGTCCAGAACTCCTGCGGCGTCCGCACGAAGTACGGGAACCGGAAGTTGACGATCAAGTCGATGCCGAGCCACTTCGCGATGCCGCGGGCGATGTCGGAGTAGCCCGAGAAATCCCCGTACACCTGGAACGCGAACGCCACGGTGGCCAGCGTCACGGCGCATCCGCCCGCCGCGCTGTCCGCGCCGTACACCTCGTTCACCACGCGCGCCAGGTTGTCGGCCACGAACATCTTCTTGAAACAGCCCCAGAGAATCAGCCAGCCGCCCTCGGCGGCCTGCGCGGCCGTCGGCGATCGCGGCGAGCCGATCTGTTTCAGCAGCGACGACGCGCGGACGATGGGCCCGGCGAGCAGCGTCGGGAAGAACCCGATGAACGCGGCGACGTCCACCAGATTCCGGTTCGCCGCGGCCTGCCGCCGGTACACGTCGATCACGTACCCCATCGCGACGAACGTGTAGAACGAGATGCCGACCGGCAGCAGCACCCCGAGCGTGACGCCGTCCAGCCGCCACCCGGCCAGGCCCGCGAGCGCCCGGAGGTTCTCGCCGAAGAAGTCGAAGTACTTGAAGAACCCCAGCAGCGCAAGGTGCGCGCCGAGGCCGGCGAGCAGCACCAGCGTCCGCGCCCGCCCGTCGTCGAGGCGGGCCAGCAGCAGCGCGCAGAGGTACGCCACCGCCGTCACGAGCGCGAGCAGGCCCAGGAAGCGCCAGTCCCAGGAAGCGTAGAAAGCGTAGCTGGCGGCGAACAGCAGCCAGTTCTGGCCGCGGTGCGGCAGCAGTCGATAGAGGCCGAGCACCGCCAGGAAAAAGACGACGAAGGGCAGCGAGGTGAAGACCATCAGCGTGTCGGGCCCGGCGCGAGCACCGTGTCCTCGAGGTAGCGCTCGAGAAGGCCGGCGAGCGAGTCGTGGCCGTACGGCGTGAAGTGGGCCGTCGACTGCATGTAGACGTCCGACCGACGCGCGGCTTCGCGAAGCGCCGGCAGCGCGTCCAGCACCGGCACATCGAGGCCTGCGAGGGCGGCTTTGAACCGCTGCGTTGCGCGATCCCGGTCCAGCGTCTTGCCGGATCGCTCGACAATCTCCTTCAACCGCCCGTAGTCGCCATCATCGACCTGGAACCGCGCGGGGAGCAGCACGACGACAAGCCGCGCCCCCTGGCTCTTCGTGAGGGTGTCCAACCGGGACACGACGTCCTTCGTGACCTGGATGCCCTTGTCGATCTCGGGCGGCGCGTCCGGCAGGTACGTTCGAAGCGGCGGATCGATCTCCTGGCGCCAGCCGAATCGGTCGAGCATCGTGGTCATGCGCAACCGCGCGACCTGCAGCACGATGCTCTTGCGGATCATGCGGCGGCGCCACTGGGTGAAGCGCTGCCCGGGCGTCAGGTCCGCGTCGGCGGATCGCGCGGGGCCGGCCTCGCGGAGCTTGTAGGCCGTGCCGCCCGCCTCGACGGCGTCGTTGCCGGGATAGAGGCAGAGGATCACGATATCGGGCGAGAGGGCCGCCGTCACCTCGCGATGGAACAGGTACTCTTCGACGGGCCCGTATCCCTGCACGCCGGCATTGATCACCCGGTACCGCGGGGGCGGGTTCGCCGGGTCGTTGAGGCGGCGCTCGAGCCGCGCGACGAACGTGTCCTCGGCCGGGACCTGCACCGCCATCACCAGGGAGTCGCCCAGCACCACGATCCTGCGCTCGCCGGGCGCTTTCGGCCCGATCTCCCGGTCGCGAAGGCCCGCCTGGTTGATGCTGATCAGGGTGTCGAACTCGGCCGTCCTGAAGCGCGCGGTCGCGCCCGCTTTCAGGCGGTACCCGAGGACGGGGTCCGGCGTGAAGAGCGTCTGGAACTCGGGCGCGGCCTCGCTGCCGCTGTTCAGGCGCATCCCCGCCTCGAACAGGCCAAACTGGACGAGGATCACCGCGCCAAGGAGGGCGGCGTTCGAGTGCAGGGCGGACGTAATGCGCATGCGTTCGAGCGTACTGCCAGCGAGTCTACCACGCGTCAGCAGGCCGTTCCCCGCCGGGATGGCGCCCGGCGAAGTCGCCTTCAGCCCGACCTTGCAGGTACAATCGGTCGAAGGCCATGAAGCCCCTCCGCCGCCTTGCCGCATCCCTCGTCGGACTCCTGCGCTCCGCGCCCGCGGTCAACCACTGGTACGCGCGGGCCCGCTCCCGCCTGTACGAGCGCCGGGTCTCGGCGTTCATTCGCGACGGCAGCGGCCGGGCCAATCGCTTTCCGCACGGCATCGTCTACGAGTCGACGATGCGGTGCAACCTGCACTGCGAGTTCTGCTACGTCGGCGATCTGCTGAACATCGAGGGCGAATGGCGCCAGGAGATGCCCCTCGACACCATCCGGCGGGCGTTCCCCGAGCGCGATGGCCTCCAGGTGAACCTGACCGGGGGCGAGATCTTCATGCGCAAGGACATCATGGAGGTCCTCGACCTGTTCGCGCGGAAGAAGTACGTCTGCGGCTACCTCACCACCAACGGCACGATCATCGACGAGCAGCGCGCGGACGCCCTCGCGGACCTGGCCCTGCGGGGTTTTCTCAAGCACATCAGCGTCTCCATCGACGGCCCGGGAGAGTTGCACGACACCGCGCGCGGCGTGAAAGGCACGTTCGAGCGGACGGCCGCGGGACTTCGCCGGCTCCAGGAGGCGGCGGCGCGGAAGGCGGCGCCGTTGCGGGTGAGCATCAACACCACGGTGGCCGCCGAGTCCCTGGCCTCCCTGCATGCCATGGTCGACGTCGCCGGGCAGCTGGGGGTCGACGCGATCGGCCTCAATCACCTGATGTTCGCCACGCCCGAAGAGGCGGAACAGACGGCCAAGATCCTGGGCGCGGCCGATCCGTCGGTGATCGCCACGTTTGTCACACCCGACCCGGGCCTCGACGCCAAGGCCGTGGCGTCCCAGGTGGCGGCGTTGCAGGAGGCGTGCCGCGAGAAGGGCGTCCGGTTCGACTTCAGGCCGAAGGTCTGGCCCAGCATCATCGAGAACTACTATCGCCCGGGCACGCCGCTGATGGGCCGGTGCCTGTATCCGTTCCTGCACGCGCGGGTCGGCTTCAGCGGCAAGGTGTACTTCTGCCCGTTCATCCGCATCGAGGTCGGCGACCTGAACACCTCGTCGATCGAAGAGGTGTGGAACAGCCCGCGTTACGTGGAACTGCGGAAACTGCTTCTCGAGCGGAAGCTCTTTCCCGTGTGCCGGCGCTGCTGCAAGGTGGAGTTGTCACCGGAGCCGGTGCCGGCATCGGAGGCGCCGCCGCGGCGGAAGCTGATCGTCATGACCCAGGTCCCCTGAGACCCGCGCGGAGCATGGGATAGAATCCTCACGTTGCTTCGCGCGGTCAAGCCGCGCGCGCGGCCGCGTGCACACCTCGCTCCGGAGGTTTCCGAACCATGCAGATCTGGCGCCGACACCCTGCGGCGGTTCTTGCCGCAATGGTGACGGGTGCGGCGCTGGCCGTGCACGCCTGGCATGCGATCGCAACCGGCTGCTACGTGGACTTCGTAACGGGCGTGTGGCTCGCCCTCGCTGACGATGTCCGGCACGGGGTGTTCTACCGGGCGCTCATCGGACCGGACGGCTACGGCGGCACGCGGTACTTCCCACTGTTCTTCACGCTGATCGGGGCGGCGATGCGCGCGGGCGCCGATCCCCTGGCGGCCGGGTTCCTGGTCAGCCTGTCCTCCGGTGCCCTCCTGGTCGTCGGGCTCCGCCGCATGCTCGCGCGAATCGGCCTGCCTTCCGCGCTGGCATGGTCGCTCGCGCTCTTCGTGTTCGCGCCTGGATTTGCGCAGCAGGCGCTGCTGGCCATCAAGAGCGACATCCTGGCCGGGGCGCTGGTCGTGTGGGGTCTCTTCTGGGCGTGGCCGGCGTTCGACGAAGGGCATCCCGCTCCGTCGTACCTGCTCGCAGCCGGTGCCTGCTTCGCGCTGGCCGCCGCCACCAAGGTGACGAGCCTCTACGCGCCGGCCGCCGTGGTGTTGGCGCTCGCGCTGGCCGGTCGCCGCCGGTCCGCGCTGCGCCTCGGCGCGATTGCCGGCGCAGCAACGGCGGCCGCCATTCTCGGCACGATTGCGGCCAGCACCGGACGGGCGCTCGAGTCGTGGCAGGCCTGCGCCCTCGCGGGGTCCGGCGTGCTCGAGTGGCTGCAGGCCATGCCTTCCGTGCTGATGACACAAGTGATCCTCCCCTCGCGCGCCTTTGCCGTGGTGCTCGCGGCCGCCGCAGGCGCGTGGCTGACACTGCTCGTCGGCAAGGGCCACCGGCTCCCCCTCGTCCTCTTCCCGGCGGCGCTGTTTGCCACGCTCGTGGTGCTCGCCTCGCCCGGCACGAGTTACACCAACCAGTTGGTCGAGTTGTTCACCGTCTGCGTGATCGTGGCCGGCTGGGCCCTGGCCCGGCATCCACGCCTGTGGCCCTCGGCGGGTGTCGTCCTGCTCGTGCTCGCGGCCGGCATCGCGCGCCAGAGCCTTCAGCCGGTGTCGGACCCCGCCCGACGAGACCGGGCGCGGCGCATGTCGGCTGAACGGATCGATCTGGTTCGCGACCTCGCGGCCTTGCGCGGGCCGGTGTTCTCCGAGTCGCCGGAACTCCTGGTCATGGGCGGCCGGCGCCCGTTCATGATCGACCCCTTCGCGTTGAGGGTCGTGACGCGCGAGCGGCCCGACGTGCTCGGGGACGTCGTGGGGAAGCTTCAAGCCCGGTCCTTCCCCGCCGTCGTGCTGATGTACGACCCGGACAGCGCGGCGGGCCGGGGATGGTACACGAACATGGACCTGGGCTGGCCAATCACGTCGGCGATCCTCGACAATTACGAACTGGCCGGGCTCAAGGCCGGTTTCCGCGTGTATCGCCCGCGGACGCCCGCGGCCGGTGTCACCGCGGCCGCAGCCCCTACGGTAGAATCGAAGCGAGGAACGAGTGCGCCGAATAGACCCTGACGCCATCGCGTCGCATGCCAGCCGCCGCTTCAGGTCGGAGTACGACTACGCCCTGTTCGAGTACTACCGCAGCGCGAAGGTCTTCCGGTTTCTTGAACAGGCGGGCGTGGCCGTCAGCGGCTCCATCCTCGACGCGGGGTGCGGCGGCGGGGGCATGCCGCTGTCGTTCGCGGAAGAGGCGCGACAGGTGGTGGGCATCGATCTCGCGCCCCGGTTCGCCGGCGCCGGCCACAAGCTCGCCGCCGAGCATGGCCTGCGGAATCTCCACTTCACGCGCGCCGATGGTCAGGCGCTGCCGTTCCCGGACGCGTCGTTCGACATGGTGCTGTCGCACGCCGTCATCGAGCACGTGGCCGACGCGGCGCTCTACCTGCGCGAAATGGCCAGGGTGCTCAAGCCCGGCGGCACGATGTACCTGTCGACCGCGCCGTATCTGTCTTTTGCGGGCGCCCACCTGCCGAAGCTCGCGATCCCGATCCCGCTGCACCTGCTCGTGGGCCGCCGCGCGGCGTTCGGCGTCTTCGTGTGGCTGGCGCGCCATGCGCCATGGGTGCTGCAGGAGCCGGAACACGAGAACTCGTTCATCAAGCTCGCCCGCGAGGGCCGGCCGAAGCACGACGATCTGCTCGAGAAGGTGCGCATCCCCAGTCTCCGCGAGCACATCCGGCAGGCTCGCTTGAGGATCGCGACCGAGGCCCTCCAGGTGACGGGCACGTTCCGCCGGGCGCCGGCGCCGGTGGTCCGCTGGCTCCGCGAGACCTCGTTCATCCAGGACATCGTGGTCGGCAACATCGAGTACGTCCTCGTCCGCGACCGGGAAGGATAGCTTCGCTCGCCATGGCGATCATCGACACCTACCGCCCCGAAGACGAACGCCAGATTGCGGCCCTGTACCGGCGCGTGTTCGGCAACGACGCCGCCGAGGGCAACCGGCTGCGATGGGACTGGCAGTACCGGCGCAATCCCAATTGCCCTCCTGAAGGGCCGACGATCTGGGTGGCACGGGAGGGACCGACCATCATCGGCCAGTACGCGGCGATGCCGGTCAGAGTGTCGGTGCTCGGCCAGGAGGTCTACGGCTCGTGGGGCATGGACGTGATGGTCGCGCCCGAACGGCAGCGGCAGGGCCTCGGCGAGGTGCTGTTCCGCACGTGGGAACAGCACGTCGGGGCGGCCCTTGGGCTGGGCCTGTCGGAATCGTCGTACCGGCTCTTTCAGAAGCTGCGGTGGCCGAACGTGGGACCGGTGCCGTGCTTCGTGAAGCCCTTGACCCGCCGCGCGCTCCGCCGGCCGAACTGGCCGATGCCGGTCAACCGGTTCGTGTCGGCCGTGACGCTGCCGTTCGTGCGCATCGTGGCCCGCGCGCGGCCGCTGAAGGCCGGCGTGGCCCGCGTGGGCCGTTTCGGCGACGAGTTCACCGCGCTCTGGGAGCGGCTGGCGCCGAGCTTTACGCTGGCCGTGCGCCGCGACGCCCGATACCTCAACTGGAAGTTCTGCGAGGCGCCCCACGTCCGCTACAACGCCGTCGCCCTGAAGCGGGGCGACCAGGTGCAGGGCTACGCGGTGTACCGTCACCTGCAGGAGGCGCGGGGGCGCGTCACGCTGCTGGTCGACTTCCTCGCCGATCCGGAGGACGCGGCCGGCCTCGAGACGCTCCTCGGATGGGTCGACCGCGAAGCGAAGGCCGCCAACTCCGACAAGATCCGGGCGTTCTGCCTGCACGGCGGATTCGGGCGGGCCTTGAAGCACGCCGGCTACTTCCAGGTGAAGTCCACGATGGAGTTCACAGCCAAGATCAACGCGGTCGATGTGCCGGCGGCGTTCTACCAGGACACGTCCGGGTGGCACGTCACGCTCGGCGATTCCGATCAGGACCGCTGAGCATGCTGTCGCTGCTGGTGGGCATCGACACCGAGGGCGACAACCAGTGGTCCGCCGACGCCCGGCTGAACCAGCGGTTCGAGAACATCTACGCGCTCCCCCGGCTCCACGGGATCTTCCAGAAGCATCGCGTCCGGCCCACGTATCTGATCACCTGGCCGGTCGCGACGGATCCCCGGTCCGCCGCGGTGCTCAAGGAGCTCCTGTCGGAAAGGGACTGCGAAGTCGGCGCCCATCACCATGCGTGGGAAACGCCGCCCTGCACGGACGAGGATGTCCGGAGGCACCCGTACGCGCTGCAGTTGCCGGCGCCGCAGTTCGCCGCGCAGGTGTCGTCGCTCACGGCCGCCATCGGCGACGCCGTCGGCGAACGGCCGCTCTCGTACCGCTCCGGCCGTTTCGGCTTTTCCGCCGCGCACGTGTCGGACCTCGAGCGGGCAGGGTACACCGTCGACTCGAGTGTCGCTCCCCTGTTCTACGAAGGCCACAAGGGTGGGCCCGACTTCGTGGGTGCGCCGCCAACGCCGTACTTCCTGGCGTATGACGACCCGACGGCGCCCGGCACGAGCAACCTGCTGGAGTTGCCGGTCTCGGCGGCGCTCAACCGCAGGGTGCCCACGTTTGTCGAACGGCTCTACGCGCATGCTCCGAAGCCGTACACGACCAAGCGCGTCCTCAGAAAGCTCGGCATCGCGCGCGTGCAATGGCTGCGCCCGTCCTACTCGACGGCCGACGACATGTGCGCCCTGGCGCGCCGCATGAAGGCCGACGGCGTGCCGATCCTCAACCTGATCTTCCACTCCAGCGAGGCAATCGTCGGGGGCAGCCCCTACAACAGGACCGCGCCGGAACTCGATCGGTTCTTCGCGCGCCTCGAACAGGTGCTGGCCTATGTGGTGAACGACCTCGGCGCGATCCCGGTGACGTTCTCCGAGTTCAGGGCGCTCTACCTGGGAACGCAGCGCGACCCCGGGGCCTGAGGAGCGGTCCAGCATGCGCATCTGCCACGTGACGTCGCACCTGCCGCCAGACCAGGCTGCCAACGCGTTGCTGCCCCTGCATCTGGGCCAGTGGGCGCGGGAGGCGGGCGACGTGCCCTCCTATGTCGCCCATCCGCCCAGAGCGCTGGGCGGAGCGCCGGGGGACGCGCTCCGACGCATCGAGCGCGACCTGCCGGGACCCGTCACGTGGGTCGAGCCGCGCGCTGCCCGGTCGCACGCGCCGGTCGCGGCCCAGATCTCGTCGTTGCTCGAACTCTGGCGTATCCGCCGGGTAGCTCTGGGCGCTCTCTCGAGCGCCGACGTCGTGCACGTGCACAGCAATGGCATGCTGCCCGAGGCCTCGTCGCTCCTCGCCTCGCGCCTCCGCAAACCGGTGGTGCTGACGCTCTACGGCACCGAGATCTGGCACTACAGGCGGCGCCGGTTCGCCGTCGATCTCTTCACCCGGGCGTACAGGACGGCCGCGCACGTCACGTTCTACAGCGGCTTCCTGCGCGATCGCGCCGTCGAGTTCGGCCTGCAGCGCGACGGGCTCAGCGTGGTCTACCCCCCGGTCGCGGGCTACTTCACCAGGCGTGACGAGGCGGCCCGGCTCGCGGCGCGCGCCGAACTCGGCCTGCATGAGGCGAACATCCTCGTCAACGTGAAGCGGCTGCACCCGCTCGCGGGCCAGCGGCGCCTGATTGACGCCATGCCGGTAATCCTGCGCGCGCATCCCGACACGCGCGTCGTGATCTGCGGCACGGGCCCCCTTCGCGAGGAACTGCTCGCGCGGGCGAACGAGCTGGGCGTGGCCGGCCAGCTCACCATGGCAGGCCTTGTGGACAACCGCACGGTGGCGCGGTACCACGACGCCGCCGATCTGTTCGTGCTGCCCTCTGAGCTGGAAGCGCTGCCGACGGTCGCTATCGAAGCCCTCGCGTCAGGCACGCCGGTGGTCTCGACCGACAACCCGGGCGGCATCGAACTCGCGCGCCTCTTCGGCGACGACGTGCGTGTCGTGCCGAAAGCGGAGCCGTCGGCGTTCGCCGCGGCCATCGTCGATTTCCTCTCCCAGCGCAGGCGGACGCTGCAGGCCACTGACGAGGTGCTCAAGCGCGAGTTCAGCCAGCCGGTTACCGCGTCCCGCTTCGCGGCGATTTACCGGGATGCGATCACCCGCGCCAGGTGAGCTCGGACGCCGGGGTCTGACATCACGGCCTGATGGTGTCCGGTCCCAACGCTCGTAGAATAGGCAGGACATGGGCGAGGACACCGCACCACAACGGCGGGGGGAATACGAGGCCCGCGGCGAGTACCATCGCCACCTTGACGACGGGTGGGACTACCGCCCGACGTACCTGGCGAAGCTGTCGGCGGTGCGGCAGCATCTCGACCGGTTTCCCAGCGACACGAGCGTCCTCGATGCCGGTTGCGGCGAAGGCGTGCTTGTCCAGGAGTATGCGGAGAGACTGCGCATCGAGGGCGTCGACGCGAACTACCGCTCCGCGCTCGTGCGCGAAGGATCGGTGACGGCGCTTCCGTACGCCGCGGGCACCTTCGACCAGGTGCTTGTGCCTTGACGTGCTGGAACACCTGACCTTCGCCGAACAGCCGGTGGCCGTCAGCGAGCTCTTCCGGGTGCTGAAGCCTGGCGGCGGCGCGCTCGTTTCGGTTCCGAATCTGGCCCACTTGCAGTCCCGCGTGCATTTCCTCCTGCAGGGACGCCTGATCAGGACGGCGAACCTCTCCAAACACCCGGGTGACCGCCCGGTGTCTGAGTACCTCGAGCTTGCGCGAGCCTCGCGGATTCGACGTGGAGTCGCGCCGGGGGATTTTCCCCACGGTGCCGGTGCTGACCGCCCTGGTCAGGCGGCACCCGGTGTCGCTGCAGTGGCTGCACACCGCGCTGACGCGGCTGCTTCCCATCCCCGGGTGGGGGTTCCTCAATCTGATCTGGCTGCGAAAGCCCGCACGCTCCTGACGGCGCGCGGTTGTGTCAGAAGATCCAGGCCGCCAGTGCGCCCGCCGCAATCCGCATCGCGGCGGCGACGAGTGCCACGCTGGCCACGCGGGTGACGAATCCCAACCGCCAGAGCCCACGCGGCGCCGCAGGCCGCGAGAATGGCCGCGGCGGGGACGTGGCCAACTCGACTCTGCCGATGAACTCCCACGCATCCTGCACGTAGCGCGGTTCGACGGTCCGCACGATGCTCCAGCCGAGGAACAGGGCGCAGGCGATCATCCAGGCGGCGATTCCGAGCACGAGCCGGTCGACGCGCCTTCTCACCAGCAGGGACCAGGCGCCCGCCAGCGCCAGCACGATGATCGGCCAACCGAGGCTGCCTCGTGTCTGGTCCACGGCGCCCCGGACGCCCAGCCGCAGCGGTGACGCCTTGCGCTCCGTCCCCGATTGACGGTGGTCCTGATGCGGCCTTGGCCTGCGCCGCATCCGCGCTGGCGGTCCCCGTGACCGCCGCCCAGCGTCTTCTCGACGTGCGGGCGATACACGCTGCCGAAGTGGCCGTAGTAGAGCCCGACGGCCAGCACCAGCGCGAGGCCTGTCGCCGCCACGACGCTGATGGCGGGCTTGCCGTAAGCGCCCGACCGCCCGCCACGTAAAAGAGCGCCGACAAGATCAGCAGCGTCGGCAACAGGAAGGCGAGCGTACCGACGTGCGAAAGAAAAGCCAGCGCTGCCAGCGCAGTCAGTCCCGAGCACCGCCGCACCGCGGCGCCGCTCAAAGGCCCAACTGACGGCCGCGATCATCGTCACCAGCGCGGCGGACTGCCCGAAGGCATTCGTCAGGTTCGCGTTGCCGATCACCGCGTAGGGCAGCGGCAGCAGGTGGAACAGGAGCACCGCCGTCACGCCGATCGCGCGGTCGCCCCATGCGCGGAGGATCAGCGGATAGAGGAGCGCGCCGGCGACGGCCTCCGACGCGCACACGACCACGCGCAGCAGCGTCACGTGATCGCCGGTCAGCAGTGACCACGGCGCGGAGAACACGTAGAGCCCGATCGCGTAGGGGAACGGGGTCGCGCTGGTGGACAACTGCGTGAAGTAGAACCTTCCTGCCAGCACCCAGTCGAGCCGGTGCGCGTGGAATACCGCGTCGACAAGGTCCTTGTCCGGGTGGAGCAGGAAAATGAGTTTCAGGTAGAAGCCCGCACGCCGAGACGACAATAGCAAGGCGGGCGGCCGCGCTGAGGGGCCTGCGCAGGATTCCGGCTGCCACCACCACAGGCGCCAGGCAGAACACTCCGAACAGGGGGACCAGCACGAGAAGCGGCGGCAACGCGAGGCTGTGCGCGGCCGCCCCCGTGGCGAGCGACCACGACTGCGCCATCCCGACGCCAGCGCCGATGCCCGCGGCTGCCAATCCGGGCAAGCCAGCCAGGCCGATGATCGCACCAACGGCCGCAGACGAGGCGGCGCCCCGCGCAAGGACGGCCCAGGCGGGCCGGGGAGAGAAACCCTCGGCGGGCGCGCAGGAGATTGCGTCGAACGCCAGGCCCAGGTCTCTCGGGTCCTGCGGGCCCGGGCGGAATGTCGGCGAGACGTCGATGCCGATGTCGATTGCAGAACGGGCCGGGTCGGGCGGAAGCCGGAATTCGAGCGCGGCGGTGGGCTCTCCCACCTGCCGGTCGAGCAACAACGAGCCGTCCGAGGTGACCTGTACCCTGGCGGGTCCCGCCGCGGGCGAGCGCCAGTTGATGACTTCGGCCCGGCACAGCCAGGCGCCCCGGCGGTCGACATGGTCGAAGTCCAGGCGAACGCTGCCGCCGCTCCAGGCGAACCCCGTCTTACCCTGGCGCTCGGCCGGGTAGAAGCCCCGGACTCCGGGCGGGAGCCGTCTGTCCATGCCCAGCCGTATTTCCGGCCGCGACTGGTAGGCCGCGACCATGCCGGCGGCGGCCACGATGGCCGCGACGCAAGCGGCCGTGACTGCGGCCCGCAGGCGCGACGGCCAGTGCCATGGTTGTGAGTGATCCCGCGTGCGGCTCGTCATGGGTGTGTGCCGGGAAATCGTACACGGGATCGGCTCCCTCTGGCCACACGCGTCAGGGCCGCTCGGAATACGCTACACTCTGTTCGTCGATCTGAACGAGAGAGGCGTCATGTCCATCCTTGCCGATGTCAATGCGAGAATCACCCTGGCCATGAAGGCCCACGACGCGCCGACGCTTTCGGCCCTGCGGATGCTCAAGTCGGCGCTCACCAACAAGGAGGTGGAAAAGGGCCGGGCGCTCGAGCCGGGAGAAGAACTGCAGGTCGTGGCCGCGCAGGTCAAGCAGCGGCGTGATTCGATCGAGCAGTTTCAGAAGGGCGGAAGGGAGGATCTGGCCGCGAAAGAGCAGTACGAGGTGGTGCTGCTCGAAGCCATGATGCCTCCGCCCATCAGCACCGCCGACATCGAGGAGGCCGTAGCGAAGGCCGTGCTCGAAACCGGCGCCACCTCACCGAAGGATATGGGGCGGGTCATGAAGGCCGCCATGGCGGCCCTGGCGGGCAGACCCGTCGACGGCAAGGCCGTCAACGACGCCGTCAGGAGAAAACTCGCCGGTTAAGCGGCGTCGTTGGTCCGGCGGGCGCCGTTCACGCCCTCACCCAGGCGGTCCGCCAGTGTGACGTAGCCTTCTGCCACGATGGTCAGCAGGGCATCTCTCGCCAGCTTGAGTGCTTCCACTTCGCCGGCATGGGCGGCGCGCGCCTGCAACCGCTCCACTACGAGGGCGGCATCCATCAGCTTCATCTTGCCGTTGGGCGTTGAACCGTTCGTCCCGTTGGCGCCAACCTGCATGCGCAAGACCCCGTCTGTCAAGAACTTCAGGTGCACTGTGCCCCTCCTGATACAGGTTGGCAAGCGTCAGGGTGCGACATGACGGTCATGGCGTCACTTGTCGCACCGTGTCGTGCCCGACTCCTGGCGCCGGTTCAGGCTCGCCCACCGAGGGTGAGCTGGCAGCTCCCGCTAACCCTATATGCGTAAGGACGAATGG
Source organism: uncultured Acidobacteriota bacterium (assembly GCA_963806085.1). Lineage (GTDB taxonomy): Bacteria > Acidobacteriota > Vicinamibacteria > Vicinamibacterales > JAKQTR01 > JAKQTR01. The sequence goes on along the minus strand of CAWDWR010000003.1, from coordinate 888,769 downwards.
TCATTTAATGAATAGTTGTTCATACAAAGAACAACTGAGGGCGCCACACCGCCAAACTTTCCCCGCCCGACCACCGTCTAATTGTTCGAAGGCGTTAGTAAGACCTCTCTCCTCCTCCAGGGCACCCGCCATCCCGACTGGCGGGTGCCCGACCTCTTTCAGGTTCTCTTGAGGCGCGGCCTAGCCTGTCGCCAGCCAGCAACCGGATCACGGCCCTTCATCCGGTCTTCCGGGCTGCAGCCGCCGTGCGCAGCCTCTGAGGACCGGCCAGGGAGATTGTGGTACCCTGACGGTTCCAGATGCCCGACCAGACGTCCACGCTGGGCGGCAGCCCCACGCCCTCAGCGGCCTCGCCACAACTTGCCAGGTCTGCCGGCGTCATCGGCGCCGCGACCATGGCCAGCCGGGTCCTGGGCCTGGTCCGCGACCAGGTGCTGGCGTTCCTCTTCGGCGCCGGCGATCAGATGGACGCCTACAACATCGCGTTCCGGATCCCGAACCTGGTGCGTGACTTGTTCGCCGAAGGCGCGATGAGCGCGGCGTTCGTGCCGACGTTCACGCGGACGCTGACGAAGGAGGGGCGGGAACGGGCCTGGCGGCTCGGGAACCTCGTCGTCAACGCGTTGCTCCTCGCGACGGGGCTCATCGTCGTCGCCGGAATGGTCTTCGCGGGGCCGATCACCACCGCGTTCGCCGGCGCGTACGCCGAGGTGCCGGGCAAGCTCGAACTGACCGTCTCGCTGACCCGCATCATGTTCCCCTTCCTGGCGCTGGTCGCCGTCGCGACGGCGCTGATGGGGATGCTCAATTCGTTGCATCGGTTCTTCGTCCCGGCGATGTCGCCCGCGATGTTCAACGTGGGATCGATCGTCTGCACGATCGGCCTCGCCCCGGTGATGCCCGCGCTGGGACTGCCGGTGATCACCGCCCCTGCCATCGGCGTGCTGGTCGGGGGATTGCTGCAGATGGCGGTGCAGTGGCCCTCGTTGCGCCGTGAGGGATACCGCTATCAGCCCGTGCTGGACGTCCGCGACGAGGGCCTTCGGCGAGTGCTGGTGCTGATGGGGCCGGGTGTCGTGGGACTCGCGGCCGTGCAGATCAACCTGCTCGTCAACAGCATTCTGGCCACGGGGGAGGGCACGAGCGCCGTGTCGGCGCTCAACTACGCGTTCAGGCTCATGTACCTGCCGATCGGGATCTTCGGCGTGTCGATCGCGACGGCGGTGGTGCCCACGCTGAGCCGCCAGGCGGCGATGAACGACGCGACCGGCATGCGCGACACCATCTCGAGCGGGTTGCGCATGATGCTGATGCTGAACGTGCCGGCCACCGTCGGGCTCGTCGTGCTTGCGACGCCGATCGTGGCCTTGATCTTCGAGCATGGCGCGTTCACGAGCGCGCACACCGCCGCCACGGCCGCGGCGCTGGCTTTCTACTCGCCGGGCCTCGTCGGCTATTCCGCGGTCAAGATCGCCGTGCCGTCGTTCTACTCGCTGCGCGACAGCCGAACGCCCGTGCTGGTGTCCGGCGTGACCGTGCTGATGAACGTCGTGCTGAACATCTCGCTCGTGCGCGTGATGGGGTTCACCGGCCTTGCGCTCGGCACGGCCGCAAGCGCGATCTTCAACGCGGCGGCCCTGCTCTGGCTGCTGCGCTCCCGCCTGGGCGGGCTCGATGAACGCCGGGTCGCGGCGTCGTTCGTACGGATCTGCGCCGCCTCCGCATTCATGGGCCTCGCGGCCTGGGGCACCGATGCGGCACTCGCGGCGTGGCTGCCGTCTCGATCCGTCCCGGTGATGGCCCTGCGCGTGGGCTCGAGCATCGCCGCCGGCCTGCTCGTGCTCGACGTGGCGGCGCGGCTTGTGCGCGCGCAGGAATTCATCGAGGCGCGGGCGTTGGTGCTGGCGCGGCTGCGCCCGGCGAAGAGGCGGGCGTAGGTGGCGGCCCGCGCGGCGATTGATCCGGGGGTGTACCGCCTGGCCGGCGCGCACTTCGTCGCGGACGCGTACAGCAATCTCTACGCCCCGCTGTTGCCGGCGCTGATTCCTCGTCTCGGGCTCTCGCTCGCCGCGGCCGGCACGCTGGCCATGCTGTTCCAGTTGTCGGCGTCCGTGTCTCAGCTGGGATTCGGCCACCTTGCGGATCGCTGGCGCCCGCGGATGTTCATGGTGGTCGGCCCGATTCTGTCCGTGACGATCCTCAGCTTCATCGGCACGGCCTGGTCGCCGTTCGTGCTGGGCGTCGTGCTGGTGGCCGGCGGGCTGGGCGGCGCCGCATTCCATCCGGCCGCCGCCGCCCTGGCGCACAGGCTTGGCGGGCAGCGGCGCGGCCTCGCCATGTCGATCCACATCACCGGCGGGTCGCTCGGCTACTCGCTCGCACCGGTCCTGTTCGCGCCGTTTGTCGGCGCGTTCGGCCTGTCGTGGACGCCGGCGCTGGCGCTGCCCGGCCTGGCGCTGCTCGCAGCCGTCCTTCCTGGCGCGCCGGCCGTCCAGCCGTTCGGCCACGGGCAGGGAGGCGGGTTCGCCGCGCTGCGGCCGTACGCGAAACCGCTCACGCTGCTGTACCTCGTCGTGGTGCTGCGGACCATGACCTCGCTCAGCCTGGCGACATTCGTGCCGGTGCTGCTGGTGCGGCAGGGGTGGTCGGTCGGGATGGCCGGCGTCGCCGTGTCGGTTTACCTGTTCGCCGCCAGCATGGGCGGGGTCATCGGCGGGCCGATGGCGGACCGGTTCGGCTCGAAGCGCGTCATCGCCTTATCCATGCTGCTCGCCGTGCCGTTCCTCGTCACGGCGGCCTCACTGGAAGGCTGGGCCCTCGTCATCATGCTGACGGTTGGCGGGTTCTTCCTGCAGTCCACGCTCCCGGTCAACATCACCTTCGCCCACCAGATCGCGCCGGTGAGCGCGGCGACGGTATCATCGCTGATGATGGGCTTCGCGTGGGGCACCGGGGGCCTGACCGCGCCGCTTGTCGGAACAATGGCCGATCGCGCCGGGATCGAGCCGACGCTGATGGCGATCGCGTTCCTCCCGCTGCTGGCCGCGCTGTGCGCAGTGCCGCTGCCGGCTGACGTGCCACATGAGGGCGCCGCGCGCGTGGCGGCCGTACACGAACCGTCGATGGATGTGTAGCATGATTCCCCCGAGGTCTCCAGGTTACGTTTCTTACACCTTCGGCCCCGGGCCCGTGACGCCGGCCGTGCGCGCGCTGATCATCCTGAATGTTGTCGGGTACCTGCTGCCGCTGGTCGCGCCGTCGCTGACCCTCTGGCTCGGCCTCGTCCCCGCGCTCGTCGTCGAGCGATGGTGGATCTGGCAGCCGCTCAGCTACATGTTCCTGCACGGCGGGTTGTTCCACCTGCTCTTCAACATGCTGGCGCTCTGGATGTTCGGCGTCGATCTCGAACGGCTGTGGGGCACCCGGTTCTTCGTGCGCTTCTACTTCGTGGCGGGGATCGGCGCGGCGGTCACGACGCTGGTGATGTCGCTGCTGCCGCTGGGGTTCTCGGAAGCCCTGTACGCGTCGGTCACGGTCGGCGCGTCAGGCGCGATCTACGGCCTGCTCGTCGCCTTCGCGATGATGTATCCGCACAGGCCCATCTACCTCTATATGCTCTTCCCGATCCCGGCGCGGATCTTCGTGCTCATCGTTGGCGCCATCTCGTTTCTGTCGTCGATTTCGGAGACCAGCGGCGGCGTCGCCCATGCCACGCACCTCGGCGGCCTGCTGGCCGGCTATCTCTACCTTGCCAGCCGGCGCGGGGGTCTTGTTTCCACGCTGCGGTCGCAGTGGTTGCGCTGGCGCCTGGCGCGCATGCGGAGGCGCTTCGAGGTGCACGACGGCGGCCGCAAAGGCCGAAGTGGTCCCTGGGTGCACTAGCCGAGGCGCGGCCGCGCGCTAATCGGCAGGCTGGCCTACAGCAGGCCCTTCAGGTATCCGCCATCGACAGGGATCGTCGTCCCGGTGACGTACCGGCCACGGTCCGACGCCAGGAACACGACCAGGTCCGCCAGCTCCGACGGCTCGGCCATCCGGCCGAGAGGGATGTTCTGAACGGTGCGCTTCTCGACGGCCTCGGCCGTGACGCCCTCCCGCGCGGCGGTGGCCTCGGCCAGCTCGACGACGCGTTCGGTCCGCGTGTAGCCGGGGGCGACGCAGTTCACGAGGATGCCGTCGCGGGCCAGTTCGCTGGCCAGCGTCTTCGAGAACCCGGTCACCGCCGGTCGCAGGGCGTTGGAGAGCATCAGGCCCGCAATGGGCTGTTTCGCCGAAATCGACGTGATGTTGATGATACGGCCGCCGCCGGCCCGTCGCATGTGCGGAACCGCTTCCATGCACAGGAGCACGGTGCTCATCAGCACCAGATCGATGGCGTCCCGCCAGTCCGACTCCGTCGTCGCTCCGAACAAGCCCGGCTTCGGCCCGCCGGAGTTTGTGACGAGGATGTCGAGGCGGCCGAAATGCTGCACGGTCTGTTCGACGAGCCTGGTGACGTCTGAGCGCCGGCCCACGTCGGCGCCAATCGCCAGCACGTCGGCGCCGGTGTCCGCCTGGATTTCAGCGGCGGCCGCCTCGAGCGTCGGCATGTGCCGGGCGCAGATGGCGACGTTGGCACCCTCCGCGGCCAATCCGAGCGCAACCGCCTTGCCGAGTCCCCGGCTGGCCGCACAGACCAGCGCGACTTTGCCCTTCAGTCCGGTGTCCATGGTCGATCTCCCGCTCGCCCAATCGACGCGTTATCGGAATCAAGAAGCAAGGAGTAAGAATCAACAATCAGCAAGCTCGCGTTTCTGACGGGCGCCGGCGAGCTCTCTTCTTGCTTCTGGCTTCTGGCTTCTTACTTCCTGTGAAAATAGTCGTCCGTCCTGTCCAGCCAATCCTGCCTGATGGGGCTGAACACGTCCAGTTCGAATGTGTCCTCGAGCGCCTCCGCCTGGTGCGGCACGGATGATGGAATGCAGAGCACCTCGCCCGCCCGGACGATGAACTCCTCCCCGCCGATGGTGAACCGCAGCGCGCCCTGGAAGATGTATGTGAGCTGCTCGCTCACATGGTCGTGCATCGGGACGATGGCACCCATCTTCAGCCAGATTTGAGCGATCATCTCGCGCTCGCCGGTGACGATCTTGCGCGAGATCATGTCGGTGACCTGTTCGGGGGCGATTTCGTCCCAACGGTACTGGCGGACGGCGGGTGAGGACATGGCTGCGACTCCTGCGAAACGGGTGGCCGGGTGGCGCCTCTGGCGGCTCTGCCGGACCGCGGGAGGCGCGATTATAGCACCCGGAACCCGATGATATACTTGGGTTTCCTGTTCTATGCCCACGAGTGTTCCGGCCGACGGCACGTCCGGCACGACCCTGCGCCCCACTGGTCTTCCTGCGGACCTGTTGCTGCGGGCCTACCGCATCATGTACCAGTCCAGGAAGATTGACGACAAGGAGATCCAGCTCAAGAACCAGAGCCAGATCTTCTTCCAGATCAGCGGGGCCGGACACGAAGCCATCCTGACTGCCGCCGGCCTCTGCCTGAGGCCCGGGTACGACTGGTTCTTCCCGTACTATCGCGACCGCGCGCTCTGCCTTGCGCTTGGCGTCACCCCGTACGAGATGTTCCTGCAGGCCGTCGGCGCCGCGGAGGACCCGGCGTCCCGGGGACGGCAGATGCCCTCACACTGGGGGCACCGCCGCCATAACATCGTGTCGCAGGGCAGCCCAACCGCATCGCAATGCCTCCAGGCCGTGGGGTGCGCCGAGGCGGGCCTGCTTTACGGGAACCTGAAGGGCCTCGAAGGGCGCGCTGTGCGCTTCGAGGCGGACGAAGTCACGTACGTGTCTCTCGGGGACGGCTCGACCAGCGAGGGCGAGTTCTGGGAGTCGCTCAACACGGCGTGCAACCAGCGTCTGCCCGTCGTCTACCTGATCGAAGACAACGGCTGGGCCATCTCCGTGCCGGTCGAGGTGCAGACGCCCGGGGGCAGCATCTCGGACCTGCTCCGCTCGTTTCCGGACCTGCTGATCGTCAAGTCCGACGGCACTGAGTTCGCCGACAGCTACCGGGTCATGCAGGAGGCGGTCGCGTACGCGCGGCGGAGAAGCGGCCCCGCGCTGGTGCACGCCAGTGTCGTCCGCCCCTACTCGCACTCGCTGTCGGACGACGAGCGTTTGTACAAGACGCCGGAGGAGCGAGAGGCCGAGGGCCGGCGCGATCCGGTGAAGAAACTGGCGCGCGCCCTCGTGGCGGACGGGATCGCAACCGAGAAAGCCCTCGACGGGATCCATGCGGAGGTCGAACGCGAGATCAACGAGGCGGCCGCGAACGCGTTGGCCGCGCCGAAGCCGGCGCGCGAGACGGCGGCGCTGTGGGTGTTCTCGCCCGACGTCGACCCCACATCGGGCGCCTTCGACACGGCCCCCGAGCCCGACGCCAGGCCCGACACCATGGTCGCGGCCATCAATCGGACGCTGCGGGACGAACTCGCCCGAAACCCGCTCATCGTCGTCTTCGGCCAGGACGTGGCCGATTGCAGTCGCGAGGCGAGCCTCGACGAGGTGCAGGGCAAGGGCGGCGTCTTCAAGGTGACGCACGGCCTGCAGCGCCAGTTCGGCGGCAGCCGGGTGTTCAACTCGCCTCTTGCCGAAGCCAATATCATCGGCCGCGCCGTCGGCATGGCGGTCCGCGGCCTGAAACCGGTGGTGGAAATCCAGTTCTTCGACTACATCTGGCCCGCGATGCAGCAGTTGAGGGACGAGATGGCCATGCTGCGCTACCGATCGGGCAACCACTGGTCATGCCCGATGGTGGTCCGCGTGCCGATCGGCGGGTACCTGCGCGGCGGGGCGCCGTACCACAGCCAGTCGGGCGTCAGCATCTTCGCCCATTGCCCCGGCATCCGCCTGGCGTTCCCGTCGAACGCCGAGGATGCCGCCGGGCTGCTGCGCACCGCCATCCGCTGCGACGACCCGGTGATGTTCCTCGAGCACAAGCATCTCTACCGGCAGACCTACAACAAGAGCGCGTATCCCGGCGCAAACTACATGGTGCCGTTCGGGCGGGCGGCCGTGCGGCGCGAGGGCTCCCGGGCGGTGATTCTCACCTGGGGGGCACTGGTCCAGCGGTCGTTGCTGGCCGCGCAACAGGCCGAGCGGGACGGGATCAGCGTGGCTGTCTTGGACCTTCGCACGCTCGTTCCGTGCGACTGGGATACGATCGGCGAATGGGTGAGGCGCACGAACCGGGTGATCGTCGCGCACGAGGATCAACTGACATGCGGGTTCGGCGCCGAGATCGCCGCGCGCATCGCCCAGGATCACTTCCACCACCTCGACGCCCCTGTCCGCCGGGTCGCGTCGCTCGACACACCGGTGGCCTACTGCCCGGATCTCGAAGAGGTGATCCTGCCGAACGCCTCGAACCTTCTGGACGCGATCCGCGAGACGGCGCGGTATCTAGGGGCTAGGGGCTAGGGGCTAGGGGCTAGGGGCTAGGGGCTAGGGGCTAGGGGCTAGGGGCTAGGGGCTAGGGAAAGAACGGTACCTCACAGGAGACCGGCGTGCGCATGACGCGCCAGCTCTTTCTGGCATTCACACTCTTGCTTCCCCTTCTTGTGCCACTCCGCGGAGCGGTGCGGGTCGAGACACTCACGTCGGTCGGCGGGCTGCCTCCCGAGATCGTCGGCGTCTACCGTGAGCCGGCGGCGTTCCAGCAAGTGTCGTCCGGCCAGTACCTCGTCTTCGACCGGCGCGCCCACGCGGTCTTCGGTGTGGACGCGGCGAAGACCACGACCTGGAAGCTGGTCGACATCGGCGAGGAGCCGGGACGGGTGCTGGACCCGTCGGCATTCGATGCCGAGCCCGTCGGGTCGTTCGTGGTTGCCGACGCCCCCGGAGGCCGCGAGCGCGTCCAGGTGTTCGCGCCGGGAGGCCGCCGGCTCGGCGGCTTCACGCTCCCCGGACGGTCATCCCCTCGCATCACCCTCGACAACATCGTGCTGAGCGGTGCCGGGTCGCTTCAGTACACGGGAGCGTCGTTGCTCATGAGTCAGCCCGAGACCGGCGCCCTCCTGACGGAGTTCGGCCTCGGCGGCACACCCACGCGTTCGATCGGCACGTTGCGGCGCACCGGCTACGAAGGAGACGCCGACCTTCATCTCGCCCTGAATGCAGGGCTGCCGATTGTGAATCCCCGCGGCGGCATCTACTACGTCTTCCAGGCCGGCATCCCGGTGTTCCGGAAGTACGACCGGGAGGGCCGCCTCGTGTTCGAGCGCCACATCGAGGGGATCGAACTCGACCGGGCCATCGCCGCCCTGCCCACGGCCTGGCCGCGGAGGCCGGACAGCGGGCGCGACCGGGACCTCCCCCTCGTGGTGCCGATGGTCCGTGCGGCGGCAGCCGACGGGCAGGGCAACCTCTGGATCACCCTGATGGTTCCGTACACGTACGTCTACGACGCCGACGGCAACAAGTCGCGGGTCGTGCAGTTCAAGGCAGCCGGGATCCTCTCGCCGTCCAGCCTGTTTTTCACAGCGTCCGGACGGTTGCTGGTCACGCCAGGCTGCTACGAATTCGCGGCGGGCTGGGCCGGTCCGCGCGCGCCCGCCTCTTGACGGGCCGCGGCTACTCTTCCGCGGGCGGCTCCAGCCCGACGTGTTTGCGTGCCGCAATCCTCGTGACGGCGACGCCGGCCAGGATGGCGCCGGCCCCGGCCAGCCTCGAGGCGGTGATCGGCTCGCCCAGCGTCGCGGCGGCCACCGCCATCGCGATGAGGGGAATGAAGTTGGAGTACACGGACGTGCGCACGTTCCCGATGCGCTGCACCGAGGTGTACCAAATCAGGTAGGCGACATTCAGCGCCAGCAGGGCCGAGAGCGCCATCGACGCCCACGCCCACGCCGGCACGCGCCCCCAGTCGACCTGTGTCAACTGCCCGGCCGATGCCGAAGCATAGAGCGCGGTGCCGGCCAGCATCGTGATGCCCGTGACGGCCAGCGGCGAGTAGCGAGCCAGCAATGGCCTCGAGCCAACCGTGTAAACGGCCCAGCAGCCCACGGCTCCCAGCGTGAACAGGTCGCCGGCGAGGGAATTCCCGCCGAACTCGGCGCCTGTCCCCACTACCAGGTAGACACCCAGCACGGACAGCAGCACGCCGGCCCACTGCGTGCGCGGCACGCGTTCATGGCCGGCGAGGGAGGAGGCAATCGAGACGGCCACCGGCGAGCATCCGATGATCAGGGCGCTGTTCGACGCCGCCGTCCTGGCCAGGCCGGCCATGAAACACACCTGGTACACGAAGTGGCCGATGGTGCCGAGCAGCGCCAGCCTGACCCAGTCGGCCCTGGCCACGCGCGGCAGGCCCCTGGCGACGAGCGCGGCGGCGAACACCGCCGACGCGACGCTCATGCGCAGCGCGTTGAACGCCTGCGGCGGGATCTCCCTGATCGCGGACTTGACGACGGAGTAGTTCGCGCCCCAGATGAGGACCATCAGGAGCAGCAGGCCGTCGAAAGGTGTGAGAGTCAGCCAGCGGCGCACGCGCCACCTCCGCGGCGGCCGACAGCGAACGCGGCCGGCCAAAGCGGACCAGGGCCGGGACGGGCGTGGCCCATCGCGGCCCTTTGGCCGGCGGATTCCTGGCGTCCGGCTAGCCGCCGAACGGCTTGACGAAGAAGAGGATCAGCGACACGAGCAGCACGTAGATCACGAGCGACTCGATCAGGACGAGCCCCAGGATCAGGTTGCCGCGGATGTCGTTGGCCGCGGCCGGATTCCGCGCGATGCCCTCGACGGCCGCGCTGAGGCCTCTGGCCTGCGAGAGGGCGCCAAACGCCGCCGCGATCGCCAGGGCGAAGCCGGCGGTGATGATCGACCAGCGCACGAGCTCGGCCGACGCGGACGCCGCGGCCGGGGCCGATTCCTGTGCGAAGGCGGGGCTGGCGAGCCCGAGGACCAGCACGACGAAAGTGAACATCAATGCAAAACGCGTCTTCACGACCTCAGCCTCCTCAATGGGAATCGACGTTCTCCGAGCTAGGCCGCCACGCCATGCGCGTGCGCGGCCTCTTCGTGTCCATGAGCTTGCTCGTGCTCGTGCTCCGCCGCCACCGCGCCGCCCAGGTAGATCATCGTCAGCATGACGAAGATGAAGGCCTGGAGCGGCATCGTGATCATGCCCAGGAACATGATGGGCAGCGGCGCGAAGAAGGGCACGATGCTGAACAGAATCAGGATGACCAGTTCTTCACCGAAGACGTTCCCGAACAGTCGCAGCGACAGCGAGAGCACCCGCGAGAAGTGGCTGATGATTTCGACCGGGAGCATGATGGGCGCGATGAACAGCGGCGCGCCCGGGGGCGCCGCGAAGTGCTTCAGGTACGGCCCGATGCCCTGCTCCTTCATGCCGTGGTAGTGGTAGTAGATCCACACCGTGAGGGCGCAGCCGAGCGTGACGTTGATGCTGCTCGTGGGCGACATGAAGCCGGGGACCATGCCGATGAGATTGCAGGCCAGAATGAAGGCGCCAATCGTGCCCACCAGCGAGATGTAGCCCGGGCCCTTCGGCCCGACGATGTCCAGCAGCATGCCCGACAGGCCGCCGACGATGTCCTCGAACACGATCTGCAGCTTGCCCGGGTTCTCCACGCTCAGCCGCGACCGCAGGACGAAGGCGAGGGCGATCAGCCCGAACACCACCAGGTAGGCGATGACCAGGTAGTTCGGAATCGGGTTCGCCGGGTCTGCCGCGTGCATGCCGAAGAGGCCAAGCAGCGCATTCACCGCCGGCCCGAAGATCCGGTTGGCCGCGTCGACGATCCAGAGCGGGTGCTCGAGTTTCTCCATACCTGCGCGACTCCACCCCTGGCCGGATGTCCCGGCCGCTCACCGGCTTACCGGGTGGCCATGCAAGGGTTAAAGGATATCGTATGGCGCCCCGCCGGTAAAGCTCATCAGGGAACCCTCCCGCCGTTTCTGCCGGGCCGGGCCAGGGCCAGCCGGACGGCCTCGATGGCGATCGCGGCGACCGGCGCCGTGACCCCGGCGAACAGGCCCAGGGGGTGGGCCCGGAGCGGCACCAGGACCGCCCAGGCCGCGGCGCCAATCACGAGATAGCGGCCGATGAACTTGGCCAGGGTCCAGGCCACGCGCGCCTTCGAGATGCGCTCCCCCGGCCCGGCCTGGCCCGCCGCGGTGGCCCGCTGCACCAGGCCGGTCACGCCACCCTTGATCGCCGTGTAGCTGAAGGCCATGAGTGCCGCGCCGGCCAGCACGCCGAGGGCGGCCTCGGGCCGGCCCCGCTGGATGGCGAGGGCCAGTATCGCGGCGACCACGGCAATCGCGGCCGAGTCGCGCTGCACGCGCCGCAGCGACGGGTCGGGCTCGCGCGCCGGCCCCATCAGGGAGCGCTCCCGCGGCTAGCGGTCTTCATCGCTCAACTCGCGGTCGCCAGGGGCATCACCGGAATCAGCGGGCCCGATCCTGTCACCGGTGTTCGCCGGCGGACTCGGAGCGCTCCGCGGGAAGGCCTGCGAGACGATGCGGTAGACGTTGAGCACGCCGGCGGCCAGGCCGAGGAAGAAGAACACGATCGTGAGAACGGGCTTCGTGCCGAGCCAGCCGTCGAACACGGTGCCGAGCCAGAAGCCGATGGCGAGCGCGAACACGAACGCCAGGCCCACCGTGCTGAGCGCGCCCGCGGACCGCAGTGCCTCGCCCGTGTTCTTCGTGGAGAAGATTCCCATCGCCGTGCCGACGCCAGTATCGTCCAACGCGCGGCGATGAACAAGATCCCACCTCCGCTCGACCACTCTCCGCTTGTATGACGATGCGCTGAACGTTACTATCAGCTTGCATCACGATCTGGTGGAGGTGAAGTCCGCACGCGATGGGATTACGTGAACCGTTCGAAGACTGGCGTCCTACGGTCTCGGTGTTCATCCCGTACTTCGACAAGGACGGCAGGCTCGAGAGCCCCGAGTACGATCTCCCGGTCTTCCGCGACGAACTCCATGGCTGGTTCGGCACGCTTGGCTACGACTGGCGCTGGGTGCCGGTCACGCTGAACAACCTGCGATCGACGATCGACAGCCTCGAACCGGCCCGCCAGGCCAACCGCTGCCTCGTCATGAACCTCTGCGACGGCAACGAGGTGGACGGGTCGCCGGGCGTGTCGGTGGTGCGGGCCCTCGAGGACTCGGGGATCCCCTACACCGGCGGCTCGTCGTTCTTCTACGAGGTGACCACCTACAAGATCGCGTTGAAGTCGGCGCTGCGCGAGCGCGGCGTGCCGACCGCGCCGTTCGTGCCGCTGCGCGACCTGCCGGCGGACCTTGCCAGGCTCGAGGCGGACGTGGGCTACCCCGCGTTCGTGAAGCCCGAGGTCTCGGCCGGAAGCGGCGGCATCGGCCTGAAATCACGCGTGCACAGCGCCGACGACGCGATGGCGCGCGTCTCCGTGCTCCTCGCGAGCGAGGACGGTCAGTTCTACCGCCAGTCGGGCATCTTCGCCGAGCGGTTCATCGACGGCCCCGAGTTCACGGTGCTGGTGGTCTCCGACAAGACGGCGCCGCTCGGCGCGCGCGCCTATCCACCGGCGCAGCGGCTCTTTCACTCTGCCCTGCCCCGGCACGAGCGGTTCCTCAGCTACGATCGCTACTGGTCGGAATACAAGGAAGAGCCGCGCCTGCCGGAGGGCGAGCCGTTCTACCGCTTCGGCCACGCGCCGGCGCACCTGCGTGGCCGCCTCGCGGACCTCGCCGTCAGGGCGTTCGCCGCCGTCGGCGGGCAGGGTTACGGACGCGTCGACATCCGCCTCGAAGAGCAGACCGACGAGCTGTTCGTGCTCGAGGTCAACGCGAACTGCGGGATCTCGGGCGACAAGGAGACCTCGGTCGGCGAGATCCTGCTGCAGTCGGAAATCCCGCCCACCCAGCTCGTGTCCGAGATCTTCCGCGACGCCTACGATCGGCACCGGGTCAACGGGCACCGGCGGCTGACCTGATCCATGCGGATCTGCGTGCTCCAGCCGTCGTACGCGGGTTCCTCCTGCGACTATCAGCGCTACGACCCGCCCCGCGACCTCGCGCCGCTCCTGCCGGGGCACCAGTTCCATCACGAATTCCTGAACAAGGTGTCGGCCTTCGGCCGCGTCAAGGCGCTGCAGCGCGAGGGATTCGACATCTTCGTCAATCTCTGCGAGGGCTATCGCGATTCGGACGTGCCGTCGATTGACGTCATCCACGCCCTCGAGGATCTGAACCTGCCCTTCACGGGCCCCACCAGCAAGCTCTACGACCCGTCCAAGGACGCTGATGAAGCTGGTGGCCCTGTCGTCGGGCGTGGGCGTGCCGGCCTGGCTGCCGGTCGGCCGGGGAGACGCGGCCGCCGCGGCTGCGCGGACGCTTCGCTTTCCGCTCTTCGTGAAGCCATCGGCGTACGGCGACAGCCTGGGCATCGATGAACACTCGCTCGTGACGACGCCGGAGGAACTCGAGCACCAGGTCGCGGCCAAACTGCCCGAGTTCGGGCGGCTGCTCGTCGAGGAGTACATCGACGGACGCGAGTTCACCGTGCTCGTGATGGCCAGCCCCGACCACGGAGCGGCGCCGGTGGCGTTCACGCCGGTCGAGTTCCTCTTCCCGCCCGGCCCGCATTTCAAGACGTACGACCTCAAAGTCACGCAGTTCCATCCCGAGTGCAACGTGCCGTGCACGGACCCGGACGTCGCCGGCCGCCTGAAGGCCGCTGCGATCCAGGTGTTTACGGGCTTCTCGGGCGAAGGCTACGCACGGATGGATTTCCGTGTGGACCCGGACGGCCGCGTGTTCTTCCTCGAGGCCAACTTCACGTGCTCGATCTTCTACCCGGAAGGCTTCCAGGGCTCGGCGGACTACATTCTCGCGTTCGACGGCGTCGGCCAGGCGGGATTCCTGCAAGCGATCATCGACGAGGGCCTGGCCCGCCACGAGCGGCGCCAGCTGCCGTACGCGGTCAAGCCGAGCGGCGACAGTTTCGCGATGTTCGCGGCCCGCGACCTGCGCCGCGGGTCCGTGGTCTTCGAGGGCGAAGGGCGTCCCCAGCGCATCATCACGCGGTCGTTCGTCGACCGGACATGGTCCGCGGCGGACCGCGACGTCTTCTACCGGTACGCCTATCCCATCAGCGCGGAGGTGTTCGTGCTCTGGGACACGGAACCCGCCGGGTGGGCGCCGCAGAACCACTCGTGCGATCCCAACACGGAGTTCATCGGCCTCAACCTGGTGGCGCGGCGCGACATCCGAGGCGGCGAGGAACTGACCGTCGACTACGCGACCTTCTACGACCGCCACATGACGCCCTTCGACTGCGCGTGCGGCAGCCCGAACTGCCGAGGCCGGGTGGAGGGCGGGAAGGGGCTGTTTGGCTAGGCGCTGGGGGCTAGGCGCTCGGCGCTAGTTAGAAGCCAGTAGCCAGTAGCCAGTAGCCAGTAGCCAGTAGCCAGTAGCCAGTAGCCAGTAGCCAGTAGCCAGTAGCTGCCAGCTAGCGGTTCGACACCGGTTGGCGTCGCAGGTCTTTCTACTGAATACTGACTACTGGCTACTGACTACCTCTTAGAACTGCGTCGCCGCCATCCCCACCACGCCGAGGGCGCGGGCCGAGAACTCCGCCAGTTCGAAGAGCGGCCGCGGGTAGACGCCGAGCACCAGCGTGCCGGCCAGGGCCACGACCAGCGCCGTCGCCAGGCCCGGCGCCAGCACGGGCTGCGATCCGGCCGACTCGTTCTTCATGAACATGAAGACCACGACGCGCAGGTAGTAGTAGAGCGAGATGGCGCTGTTGACCACGCCCAGCACGGCCAGCCAGATGTAGTTGGAGTCGATCGCGGCGCTGAAGAGCCAGAACTTCCCCATGAACCCTGCGGTCGGGCGGGATGCCGCCGAGCGACAGCATGAAGAACAGCATGGCGACGGCCGCGAACGGCTGCCGGCGTGATGAGCCCGCTCAGGTCCTTCAGTTCGTCGCCGATGGCGTCGGCCCGCCGCAGCAGGATCACGACGGCGAACGCGCCCGTCTGCATGAACGTGTAGATCAGCAGGTAGATGAGCATCGCCGCCACGCCGCGGCTCGTGCCCGGCGATGACGCCGATGAGCAGGTAGCCGGCGTGGGCGATCGACGAGTACGCGAGCATGCGCTTGATGTTGCTCTGCGTCAGCGCGGCGATGTTGCCCACGGTCATCGTCACCACCGAGAGCACGTAGAACAGGATCGTCCAGTCGCCGGAGAGCGAGGGCAGGCCCTCGAGGAAGATGCGCAGGAGCATCGCGAAGGAGGCGGCTTTGGATCCCACCGACAGGAACGCGGTGATCGGCGTCGGCGCGCCCTCGTACACGTCGGGCGCCCACATGTGGAACGGCACCGCCGCGATCTTGAACCCGATGCCCGCGACGACCAGGATGAGGGCGAGGATCAGCCAGGGGTCGCGCCCGTGGTCCGCGACGGCGATGGCGAGGGCCCGCAGGTTCGTGGTCCCCGACATGCCGTAGAGAATCGAGATCCCGTAGAGCAGGATGCCGAGGGAGAACGTGCCCAGCAGGAAGTACTTCACGCCGGCTTCGTTCGACCGCCGGTCGGGCTTGAGCAGCCCGGTCAGAATGTAGAACGCGATGGCCATCGTCTCGAGGCCGACGAAGATGGTGATGAGGTCGGTGCCCGTCGCCATGAACATCATGCCGAGGGCGGCGCACAGCACCAGGAACACGAACTCGCCGTGCCGGGCGCGCTCGGTGTCGAGATAGCGCATCGAGAGGAGCAGCGTGAGAATCGCCGACAGCAGGAAGATGGCCTTGAAGAACGTGCTGAATCCGTCAATCGACAGCAGCCCGCGCGCGACGCTGACGGGCTCGCTGGGCGTCACGGCGATCATCGCCAGGGCCGAGGCCGCCAGCACCCCGATGCCGAGCCACGACAGCCAGGCCTGGCGCGCTCTCGGCGTCAGCGCCGTGGCCACGAGCAGCACGAGCACCCCGCCGGCGAGCACCAGTTCGGGCAGGATGTAGTACAGGTCGTTGAGCGAGAACCAGGCAGGCATCAGTGCCGCCCTCCTGCGGGGGCCGGCGCGGCGGGCGCGGGCGAGGCCGCATCGCCGCACGGCGCCGTCGTGAACGGGGTGAGGGGCTTGTTCTCATCGCAGTCCGCGGCCTTGGCGGCCACGGCCGGATACGCCGGGTTCACGCGCGCGATCACGGCCGTCACCGTCGGCGCCAGCCGGTCGAGGAACGGCTTCGGGTAGATCCCGATCCAGACGGCCAGAACGATGAGCGGCACGAACGTCGCCACTTCCCGCGGGCTCAGGTCGGCCAGCTTCTCGTTCTTCGGGTTCTCGATCTTCCCGAACATCGTGCGCTGGTAGAGCCAGAGCATGTACGCCGCGCCGAGCACCAGGGAGCTGGCGGCCACCACGGCCCACCAGATGTTCGCGGTGAACGCGCCCTGGAGGATCAGCAGCTCGCCGATGAACCCGTTCAGCGTCGGGAGCCCGATCGACGACATCATCATCACCATGAAAATCGCCGCGTAGACGGGCATCACCTTCGACAGGCCGCCGTACTCGGCAATCTCGCGTGTGTGCCGCCGCTCGTAGACGATGCCGACGATGAGGAAGAGCGCGCCGGTGGAGATGCCGTGGTTGAGCTGCTGGATGATGCTGCCCGAAAGGCCCACCGGGTTCAGGGCGAACATCCCCAGCATCACCATGCCCATGTGGCTCACGCTCGAGTAGGCGACCAGCCGCTTCCAGTCCTTCTGCGCCAGCGCGACCAGGGCGCCGTAGACGATGCCGATGAGCGAGAGCCCGACGACCCACCACACGCTCGCCTTGGTGGCGTCGGGGAGGATCGGCAGGCTGAAGCGGATGAACCCGTACGTCCCCATCTTCAGGAGGACGGCCGCGAGGATCACGGAGCCGGCCGTCGGCGCGTCCGTGTGCGCGTCGGGCAGCCACGTGTGGAACGGGAACATCGGGACCTTGATCGAGAACCCGAGGAAGAAGGCCAGGAACACCCACCACTGCAGGTTGAACGGGATGTTCATCGCCTGGTACTTGGTGATGTCGAAGCTGTAGGTGCCCGTCAGGCCGTGGTAGTGGAAGTACAGCGCCAGGATGCCGAGCAGCATCACGACGCTGCCGACCAGGGTGTACAGGAAGAACTTGATCGCCGAATAGAGCCGCCGGTCGCTGCCCCAGATGCCGATCAGGAAGTACATCGGCACCAGCATGACCTCCCAGAACAGGAAGAACAGCAGGAAGTCGAGGGAGATGAACGCGCCGAGCATGCCGCACTGGAGCACGAGCAGGAAGATGTAGTACTCCTTCACGCGCTCCTTGATCGCCGTCCACGACGACAGCACGGCGATGGTGCCCATCAGCGTCGTCAGCAGAACCAGCAGGGTGCTGAATCCGTCAACGCCCAGGAAGTAGTCGGCGCCGACGGACGGGATCCATGGCACCCGCTCGACGAACTGGAACTGCGGCCCGGAGGGCTGGTACCAGAACCAGAGCGGCACCGACACCACGAACCCGATGAACGCGAAGAGGTTCGCGATCCACCGGATGAGGTCCTCCTGCTTCTTGCTGACGAACAGGAGCACGACGGCTCCCACCAGCGGCGTGAAGAGGATGAGTGACAGGATCGGGAAGTTGGCGGCGTTGCTCACTGCTGCAGTCCTGAAGTTAAAGTCACCGTGATTCGGAGTGCGGCTACCGCACGAACAGGTAGACGCTCACGAACGCGAAGACACCGAACAGCATCACCAGCGCGTAGTTCTGGATCAGGCCCGTCTGGAAGCGCCGGAACAGGAAGCTCGACTCTTCGAGCACCGCGCCGACGAGGTTCACCAGGCCGTCCACGATGTACTTGTCGAGCAGGTGCGAGAACCAGGCCGAGAAGACGGTCAGCCAGCCCGACCCGTTGACCGCGCCGTCGACGACGTTGCGGTCCACGGCCCAGAGGCCGTTGCGCCGACCCGACGGTGCCCGCCACGACGGTCGCCCCGTAGAACTCGTCGACGTAGTACTTGTTCGACAGCACGCGGTGCGCGCCCGCCCAGCGCCGCGCGAGGTTCTCGGCAATCTCGGGGGCCCGCACGTAGAAGCGGTAAGCGGTGCCGATGCCGACGACGGCGACGAGCACCGAGAACGCCATCAGCCCGAGCTCGGCGGCGCGGGAGATGTGGTGTGGCTTCCCCGCCCGGGCCGTGTTCCGCTGCGGACCCGCCTTCGCTGCTCGGCGAGGGTACAGCGTGCTCGCCGGCAGCTTCGGCGAGGCTGGCGCCCGAGGTGGCGACTGCGCGGGCCGCGAAGCTCGGCTCCAGAAAGTGCTCGATGGCGTTGCCGCCGCCCAGCGCGGCCGGAATGCCAACGAGGCCCGCGAAGAGCGCGCCGACCGCCAGGAGCTGCAGCGGGATCGTCATCGACTTCGGCGACTCGTGCGGCCCGTGCCAGTCGCCGTGCCCGCCTCCGCCGCTCGGCGCGGAGGGGCCAGCATGCGCGCCGGCGGCTTCGGCGCGGCCGTGCCCCCATGCCGGGCCGCGGTACGACCCGAAGAAGGTCATCGACATCAGGCGATACATGTAGAACGCCGTCATGAGAGCCGTCACGGCCGCCACGCCCCAGATGATCTTGTTGCTCAGGAACGTGCGGAAGAGGATCTCGTCCTTGCTGAAGAAACCCGAGAGCGGCGGGATGCCCGCAATCGCCAGCGTGCCGATCATCATCGTCGCGAACGTGACGGGCATGTGCTTCCGCAGGTCGCCCATGTGGCGCATGTCCTGCTCGCCGGCCATCGCGTGGATCACCGAGCCGGAGCAGAGGAAGAGCAGCGCCTTGAAGAACGCGTGCGTCATCAGGTGGAAGGCGCCTGCCGCGAACGCCCCGACGCCCATCGCCAGGAACATGTAGCCCAGCTGCGACACGGTCGAGTACGCCAGCACCCGCTTGATGTCGTTCTGCACCAGGCCGATCGTCGCCGCGACGAACGCGGTGGCCACGCCGACGATCGCCACGACTTCCATGGTCATCGGCGCGTGGCCGAAGAGCACGGCGTTGCGGCCCACCATGTACACGCCCGCCGTCACCATCGTCGCCGCGTGGATCAGCGCCGAGACCGGGGTCGGGCCCTCCATGGCGTCGGGCAGCCAGACGTACAGCGGAATCTGCGCCGACTTGCCGGTGGCGCCGATGAACAGCAGCAGCGTGATCAGGGACAGCGTGCCGAACGCGGCGCTCTCAACCGGCATCGCCCCGGCCGCGTCGGCCACCGCGCGGAAGTCGAGCGTGCCGAACGTCGAGAAGATGAGGAACATCCCGACGATGAAGCCCCAGTCGCCGATCCGGTTGACGATGAACGCCTTCTTGCCCGCGTCCGACGCGCTCTTCTTCTGATACCAGTAGCCGATCAGGAGGTACGAGCAAAGGCCAACGCCCTCCCAGCCGACGAACATCACGAGGAAGTTGTCGCCGAGGACGAGCATCAGCATGAAGAAGACGAAGAGGTTGAGGTACGCGAAGTACCGGGCGTACGCCCCCTCGGCTCCCCGTGCATGTAGCCCGTCGAGTAGACGTGGATGAGGAAGCCGATGCCGGTGACGACGAGGATCATCATCCCGGAGAGCGGATCGAGCCGGAAACCCCACGGGATCGAAAAGTTCCCGATCGTGCCGTTCGCCAGCGCGAGCGGAACCGACGAAATCCACGGCATCACGCGGACGGTGTGCTCGCGGCCCTCGGCGGGCAGGCCGAGCAGCTGCCAGAAGGCGTAGCAGCGACAGCGCCAGCGCCGCCGCCATCGTCGCGTTGGCCACGAGGCCGGCCGTCCGCCTGCTGAAGAAGCGGATGCCGACGAGGCCGTTGACGAGGGCGCCGAGGCCGGGCAGCAGAGGAATCAGCCAGATCAGGTCCATACCACTCACCACCGCAGCAGGTTCATTTCGTCGATGTTGACGGTTTCCTTGTTGCGGTAGAACGCGAGAATGATGCCCAGGCCGACGGCGGCCTCCGCCGCGGCGACGACGATGACGAAGACGGCGAAGACCTGGCCGACGGCGTTCCCCAGCTGGTGCGAGAAGGCGACCAGGTTGATGTTCACCGCGTTCAGCATCAGCTCGATCGACATGAGCACGATGATGACGTTCCGGCGCGTCATCACGCCGACCACCCCCAGCGTGAAGAGGGCCGCGGACAGCACCATGTAATGGGTCGTGGTAATCATCGGCCTACAGCTCCCGCTTGGCCAGGACAATGGCGCCGATCATCGCGACCAGCAGCAGGAACGACGCCAGCTCGAAGGGAATCAGGTAGTCGGTGTAGAGCGCCCGGCCGATCTGCTCGACGTTCTTCGCGCTGAGCGTGCCCTCCACCCCCGCCGGCCTGGCCCAGCCCACCCCGAAGATCGCGACGACTTCGGCCAGCACGGCCGCCCCCATCGCGACGCCCAGCCGGCTCAGCCGGCGCGGGTCGCTGTGCGCCTCGGGCGGGCGCTTCAGGTTCACCAGCATCACGACGAACAGGTACAGGACGACGATGCCGCCCGCGTAGACCATCACCTGGATGACCGCGAGAAACGGCGCCGCCAGCGTCACGTAGAGCGCGGCGACGCACAGGAAGTCGCCCACCAGGAAGAGGACGCTGTGCACGGTGCTCTTCGCCGTGATCACCAGCACCCCGAAGCCGAGGATGAGCGTCGCGAGGATGTAGAAGGCAGCTGCTTCGACCATGGTTCTCCGCTACGGGCGACGCCCCCTTACACCAGCACCTTCAACAGGCCGGTCACCACGACGTTGAGGATGGCCAGCGGGATCAGCCACTTCCAGCCCAGGCGCATGAGCTGGTCGTAGCGGTAGCGCGGAAACGTCGCGCGCACCCACAGGAACACGTACAGGAACAGGAACATCTTCAGCATGAACCACGCCCAGCCGGGGACGAGGCCCAGGAACGACAGCCACGGCACGTTCGGGAACGGCGCCAGCCACCCGCCCAGGAACAGCGTCGTCGCCACCGCGGAGACGACGATCATGTTCGTGTACTCGGCCAGGAAGAAGAAGGCGAAGCGCATGCCCGAGTACTCGGTGTGGAAGCCGGCGACCAGCTCCTGCTCGGCTTCCGGCAGGTCGAACGGCGCCCGGTTGGTCTCGGCGAGGCCGCCGACGAAGTAGATGAAGAACGCCACCGGCTGCATGAAGCCGAACCACCAGCCCTTCTCGAGCTGCGCGTTCACGATCCCCACCATGCTCAGCGTGCCCGACAGCATGATGACCGTGACCAGCGTCATCGTGACGGCGATCTCGTAGCTGATGAGCTGCGCGGAGGAGCGCAGGCTGGCGAGCAGCGGGTACTTGCTGTTCGAGGACCAGCCGCCGAGGATGATGCCGTAGATGCCGATGCCGGCCACCGAGATGATGTAGAGCAGCCCGACGTTCACGTCGGCGATCCGGCCGGGAATCTCGATGCCGAACAGCGAGAGGCCGCTCGCGAACGGAATGACGGCAAACGCAATCAGCGCGGGCACCAGCACGATGATCGGCGCGGCGGTGAACACCCACCTGTCGGCGCGCACCGGCGTGATGTCCTCCTTCAGGAAGAGCTTCAGCACGTCGGCAATCGGCTGGAGGATGCCGTGCGGCCCGACGCGCATCGGCCCCAGCCGGACCTGCACCCAGGCCTGCACCTTCCGCTCGAGCAGCACGATGTACATCACGGTGGTCAGCACCGCGGCCAGCACCGTGACGATCATGATCAACGGGACGATGACGGTTTCAACCATGACTGCGTTTACTGTCGGCCGCGCCGAATCCCGAACCCCGAATTCCGGCCCTACCGATCCACTTCCCCCAGCACGATGTCGATAGTGCCGATGAGCGCGACCACGTCGGCCACCAGGTGCCCCTTGACGAGCTGCGGAAGCGCCTGCAGGTTGCAGAACGACGGCGGGCGCACCCGGAACCGGTACGGTGACACCGACTTGCCGTCGCTCACCACGAAATAGCCGAGCTCGCCCTTCGGCGCCTCGATGGCGTGATACGTCTCCCCGGCCGGCGGCTTGATGAGCCGCGGCACCTTGCCCATGATCGGGCCCTCGGGGAGTCCCTGCACCGCCTGGCGGATGATCCGGATCGACTGCCGGAACTCCTCGAGGCGCACGAGGTACCGGTCGTACGTGTCGCCGCGGACGCCGAGCGGCACGTCGAACTCCATCTCGTCGTAGGCCGCGTAGGGCTCGTCCTTGCGGACGTCGCGGCGGACGCCCGAGCCGCGCAGCGGCGGCCCGCACAGCCCGACGGCGATCGCGTCGGCCGCGGTGATGACCCCGATGTCCTTCGTGCGCTCCATGAAGATGCGGTTGCTCGTGAGCAACTGCTCGTACTCGGGCAGCTTCTGCTCCTGCACGTCGCAGAAGGCCAGCACCTTCTTGTCCCAGCCGGGCGGCACGTCCACCGGCTGGCCGCCGATGCGCATCGCGTTGTAGGTGAGCCGGGCGCCGCAATACTCCTCGAACAGATCCAGCACGAGCTCCCGCTCGCGCAGGCCGAACAGCAGCACCGTCAGCGCCCCGAGGTCGCCCGCGTGCGTGCCGAGCCACAGCAGGTGGCTGGCGACGCGCTGCAGTTCCGACAGCACCGTGCGGATGTACCGTGCGCGCCGCGGCACCTCGAGGCCGTAGAGCTTCTCGATCGTCTCGACGTAGCCGAGGTTGTTCGTCGCGGCCGCGCAGTAGTCCATCCGGTCCGTCAGCAGGATGATCTGCGTGTAATCGCGGTTCTCGCTCAGCTTCTCGATGCCGCGGTGCAGGTAGCCGATCACCGGGTCGCAGTCGACGACGCGCTCGCCGTCCAGCTTCAGGACGAGGCGCAGCACGCCGTGCGTGCTCGGGTGCTGCGGGCCCATGTTGAGGACGAGCTCGTCGGTGTCGAACATCGGGCGTGGCGTGTCGGTCTGCATGGTCTCGTGGCTCACTCGATGTCGGCTTCCGCCGCCGCTCTGGCGCGCGTTCAGCCAGTCCTGCGGGCTTTCCATCAGCAGCTCGCCCGGCCCCTCGAGCGGGTAATCCTTGCGCTGCGGATGACCCTGCCAGTCGAGCGGCATCAGGATGCGCCGCAGGTCCGGGTGGCCGGCGAAGGTCACGCCGAACATGTCGTAGACCTCGCGCTCGAGCCAGTTGGCCGCTGGCCACACGCCGGTGACGCTCGGGACGGCCTCACCGTCGGCCACGCGCGCCTTGACCCGCACGCGGTGCCGGAGCTTCGTCGAATACAGACACGCCACCACATCGAACCGCTTGTCGGCGCGCGCCGGCCAGTCCACGGCCGTCAGGTCCGACAGGTAGTCGAACTGGCAGCCGGGCGTGTCGCGCAGGAAGGCGCAGACCTCCGCGAACCGCCCTGCCGCCACGATGACCGCCCAGTCGCCGACCCAGTAGCTCACCTGCTCGACCGCGCCCGCCACGCCCGACTGCACGGCCGTCACGTAGGCGGGCACCGGCAGGTCCGCCGGCGGGGCCTGGTCCGGCGGTCCGGGAGGAGGCGCCGGAGGCGCCTTCGGGGCCGCCGCCTTTGCTTCCGGCTTCGGCGCGCCAGGGCCGGCTGCCTTCGGCTTCGGCTCGGCCGCCTTTGCCTCCGGCTTCGGCGAGCCAGGCAGATCGGGGTTGTCGGATGCGGGCTTCGGGCCTTCGGACATCAGCGCTCTCCGCCTACGCCCACTCGAGGGCGCCCTCCCGCCAGGCGTAGAAGTACCCGACGACGAGGATGAAGATGAAGACGACCATCTCGATGAAACCGAACCAGGCCAGTTCGTCCACGATCACGGCCCAGGGATACAGGAAGATCGTCTCCACGTCGAAGATGAGGAACAGCATGGCGACCAGGAAATACCGCACGCTGTAGCGGTCGCGCGCGTCGCTGCCGGTCTCGATGCCGCACTCGTAGGGCTCGAGCTTCACTCTGCCGTACCGCTGCGGGGCAATCAGCCACGCGGCCAGCAGCGTGAAGACGCCGAAGGCCACGGCGATGACAAAGAAGATCAGGACCGGAATCCACGCATTGACCATCGTCGGTTCACCTGGGGACCACTTGCGAGGATGGCTTTGGCGCCGGAACACGGTCCGGCGCGCCACTGAACAGCCCTCGGGTTATAACACGCGGTCGGAAGCCCGGTCAAGGTGCCCAAGTGCCGTGCTGACAATCGTTTCGCGGAAACGATATACTGGAATGGCACCTGCCTCAGACAAGGACAGACCATGCCGAGATCACCCCGATTCTCCGCGCCGGCCCGGCGCCGGCTGCGGGTTCTCACGGCGGCAGCCGCCGCCCTTCTGCTGGCGCTGCCGTCAGGCGCCCAGACCGTCGAGCGGGAGATGTTCGTCAGCGTCCTCGATCAAGCGGACAAGCCCGTGGTCACCCTCGGCGTCCCGGACTTCCTCGTCCGAGAAGACGGGCGCGTCCGCGAAGTGCTCCGGGCCCGGCGGGCGACGGACGTCATCGAGATCGCCTTGCTTGTCGACACCAGCCAGGCCCTCGACAACCAGGTGAACGACGTGCGGAAGGGGCTGGAGGCGTTCATCGCCCGGATGCGGCCGCAGGCGCAGATCTCGATTGTCGGGTTCGGCGACCGACCGACGATCTACGCCGACTACACCAACAGCCAGGAACAGCTGGCTCGCGGCATCGGCTTCATCTTTCCGATCCAGGGCGCCGGCGCCTACGTCCTCGACGCGGTCGGCGACGTCCTGAAGGGCTTCGAGAAACGGAAACCCGAGCGGTCGGCCGTGGTTGTGATCTACGCCGGAGGCCGGGAATTCAGCACGAGCAGTTACGAGCCGCTGATCGACGGGCTGAAGGCGAGGGGCACCGCGCTTCATGTCCTTACGATCGGCGCGTCAACGCCGCCGGATGTCCGGACGACCGAGGGGCGCAATCGGGAACTGCTGTTCGACCGGGGCTCGGCCGAGACGGGCGGGCGGCGCGACAACATCCTGACGTCGATGGCCACGACCGATGCCCTGGAACGGCTCGCGGCAGAGCTGCTCGGCCAGTATCGCATCACGTTCGCGAGGCCTGATGCGCTCATCCCGCCTCAGAAGACTGAGGTGGCGGTGCGCCCGGCCGGGTTGAAGGCCCGAGGCATCCTGATTCCTGCCAGGGCCGCTGCACGGTAGCCATGCCGCTCGCCCGGGTCTTCTCTGCCGTCCTGCTCGCGTGGCCGGTGCTCGTCGGCGCCGGGCTGGCGCAGTCTCCTGCGGGAACCCAGTCCCAGACGCCGCCCCAGACGGCCACGACCTTCCGGGGCGGCGTCGACCTGGTGGCGCTGAACGTCACGGTCACCGACCCCTCGAACCGGTACATCACCGACCTCTCGGCCGAGGATTTCCTGATTCACGAGGACGGCGTCAAGCAGGAGATCGGCTACTTCAGCCGGACGAGCCTCTCGCTGTCGGTCTCGCTGCTGCTCGACAGCAGCGCCAGCATGGAAGACAAGATGCGCACCACCCAGGAAGCGGCCCTGGAGTTCGTGCGGAGCCTGCGGCCAGAGGACGAGGCGCAGGTGATCGACTTCGACAGCCGGGTCAGCGTCCTCGCGCCGTTCACCAGTTCGAAGGCCGACCTCGAGAAGGCCATCGCGTCCACGGTGCCGGGCGGGTCGACGTCGCTCTACACCGCGCTCTACATCGCGCTCCGCGAGCTGAAGAAAACCGAGACACGCGGGATGGAAGACCGCCGCCGCCGGGCGGTCGTCGTGCTGACCGACGGCGAGGACACCTCGAGCCTCGTCTCGTACGAAGAAGTGCTGGAGCTGGCGAAGCGGTCCGAAACGGCCATCTACGCGATCGGCATCCGCTCGAAGGACATCACCTCGACAGGAAAAGGCTACGGCCAGGCCGATTTCGCGCTCCGCCAGCTGACGACCCAGACCGGCGGGCGCGTGTTCTTTCCGGTGTCGATCGACGAGCTGAAGCCGATCTACGCGATGATCTCGCAGGAACTCTCCAGCCAGTATCTCATCGGGCTACACATCCACGAACCCGAAGCGGGACGGCACCTGGCGCCGCATCAACATCCGCGCCACCCGTGCAGGCGCCACGGCCCGCACGCGGATGGGTTACTACGCCCCCGGCGGCTAGCCCTCCTCTGATATGCTTGGCCCGCCCGCGGGTCCACGAGGCAGGTGTGCGATGCCCAATCGATCGATGGTGTATTTCATCGGCGCGGGGCCGGGGGACCCCGGCCTCCTGACGCTTCGAGGCGCGGCCTGCCTGGGGCGCGCCGACGTGGTGGTCTACGACCGCCTCGTCCACACCGCGGTGCTGCGGTACGCGCGGCCCGGCGCCGAGCGAATCGACGTCGGCCGGGCGGCTCCGCAGGGCACCGACCGCGACGCCATCGCGTATCTGCTCGTGGAGAAGGTCCGCGAGGGCAAGAAGGTGGCGCGGCTGAAGTGGGGCGACTCGTTCGTCTTCGACGACGGCGGGGAGGAGGCGTTGTTCCTCCACGAGCACGGGATTCCCTTCGAAGTCGTGCCTGGCGTGCCGGCGGCCATCGGGACGCCGGCCTACGCCGGCGTGGCGGTCACGTACCGGGGAGGCGGCGACACGCTGACCCTCGTGCGCGGGCACGAGGACGCGAGCGGCAAGCTGCCGAAGGTGGACTGGACGAGCCTCGCACGCCTCGACGGCACCATCGTGTGCTACGCCGGCCCGAGCCAGCTGCCCGCGATGCTGTCGGCGCTCGTCGAGCACGGCCGGCCGGCGGACGAACCGGTGGCGCTCATCTACAACGGCACGCTGGTGACGCAGCAGACCATCGTCGGCACGCTGGGATCGCTGGCCGAGGCGGCGCTGCCGGCCGAGCCCCGGCCGGCGATTGTCGTCGTGGGTCGCGTGGCGGCACTGCGCGAGCACCTGCGCTGGTTCGACGTGAAACCGCTCTTCGGCCGCCGCGTGGTCGTGACCCGCCCTCACGAGCAGGCGCGTGAGCTCGTCGAACTGCTCGAGGATCAGGGCGCGCAGGTCGTGCTCGCGCCAACCGTCCGCCTGGCGCCACCCGACGACTACACCGACCTCGATGCCGCCTGTGCCGACATCGCGCACTTCGATTGGGTCGTGCTGCCCACGCTGACGGGCGCCGAGGTGTTCCTGAAGCGCATGTTCGCCGGCGGAATCGACCTCAGGAACCTCAAGGGGGTCGGCCTGTGCGCCATCGGCCAGTCGTCGGAGGCGCGCTTCGCCGACGTGGGCCTTCGCGTGGACGTGGCCCGCGCCGAGTTCAGGCCCGATGCCATCATCGAAGCGCTGTCGGCCGGGGCCGGGCTGAGCGGCCGGCGCGTGCTGCTGCTCCAGGCCGAAGGCGCGCGCGACATCTTCGGAGCCGAGCTTCGAAGAGCGGGGGCCGACGTCGTCGAGATCGGCGCTTACCGGACGGTGCGGATCCTGCCGGGTGACCCCGGCGAGCCGGACCTCTACAAGATGCTGCTCGAGCAGCAGGTGGACGTCATCACGTTCACCAGCCCGTCGACGGTGCGCGAGTTCGTGGACATCCACGGCGCGGACGCCGTGGCGGACGTGCTGCGGACCACGCTGGTCGCCTGCGTCGGGCCCGTGACGGCCCAGGCGGCCATCTCGCTCGGCATCATGCCGGCCGTCGTGCCCGAGGAATTCACGATGGCGGCCATGGTGGCCGCCATCGTCCGCCACCTGAAGCCCGCCGGGGCGCCGGCGGCAACCTGAGCATCGGACGGTCGCGCGACGCGTCAGCGGCTGCGGGGCTCGAACGCCGTCAGGACGGCGGGTCCGAGAGGCGGTACTTGGCGAGATAGTGGCTCAGGGCGCGCTGGCTGATGCCCATCAGCGCGGCGGCGTCCTTCTTGACGCCGCCGGAGGCCTCGAGCGCGCGGCGGATCGTCTCGCGCTCCACCCACTCGAGGTTCTGGTGCAGCCGCGTCGAGGGCAGCCCCGGGGCCGCAGGCGCGGCGACGCGGAGGCCCGAGATCGCGTCGGCGCCAATCACGGCGTCCCGCGACAGGACGACAGCCCGCTCGATCGTGTTCTCCAGCTCCCGCGCGTTGCCCGGCCAGTCGTACCGCTGGAGCACCGCCAGCGCCGAGTCGTGCAGGCGCTGCGCGGGCCGCCCGCTGCGCTGGGCGTGCTTGCGGACGAAGTGCTCCGCGAGGACGGCGATGTCCTCGCGCCGCTCGCGGAGCGGCGGGATCCGGATCGGGATCACGGTGAGCCGGTAGAAGAGATCCTCCTGGAACTTCCCGTCGGCGACCATCTGCTGCAGGTCGCGGTTGGTGGCGGCGATGACGCGGACGTCGACCTTCTGCGAGCGCTCCGAGCCGGGCGGCGCCTGCTGCGCCAGATGGCGGATGAGGTCGAGGCCCGTGAGGTCGGGCATGAGGTTGTCGACGACGATCGCGTCGAATGACCGCTCGGACAGGAGGCGCTGCGCTGCCAGGCCGCTGGAGGCTTCCGCCACGTCGTGGCCGTCCTGGGGCGAAGCGCGCGGGCCAGCGAGCGCAGGATGCGCTCCTCGTCATCCGCGATCAGAATCGTCCCGGTTGCCGCCGTGTCGCTCGTTCCCCGTGTCATGCGCCCGCCTTGTCAGTCTCCCGCAGGGGCCCCGGCGGCAGCGAGATGCGCACGTCGGTGCCGGCAGGTGCCGCGCCCGCGATCGTAATCGTTCCTCCGAGGCCTTCGATGATGTTCTTCGCGATGGCCAGACCGAGGCCGGTGCCGCCTCGGCGGGTCGTGAAGAACGGCTCGAACAGCCTGGACGCGGCCGCCGGCTCGATGCCGGGACCATCGTCGTGCACGAGGATCGTGACGCCGCCTCCATCCCGCGCGGCCGTCCGAAGGACGATCGGCGGAAGGGCGGCGGCCTTCGTGTCTCCCGTGGGACTGCTGGCGCCTCGGACGGCCTGGGCGGCGTTCTGGAGCACGTTGATCAGGACCGTGCGCACGCGCTCGGGATCGGTCCTGACCGGGGCGAGGGCGGGCGCCAGCTCGGTCTCGATGGCGGCGCCCGCGTCACCGTCCGCGCGACGGCATAGCTCAGCACCGTCGCGAGCAGCATCGTCAGCACGGCGGTCACGCCGATGGCGGTCTGGATCGGGCCCAGGAAGCGCAGCTGTTCGGTCCTCGAACGCGCCACCACGATGAACGGCGAACCCGTGTGGCCGGCCGAGGCGGGCCCATGGCCGGCCCCGTCGGGCTGCATGAAGGGCCGCGCAAGCAGGACGTAGTCGGCGTCTCCGGAGGTGACCCGGGCAATCCGGCCCGACAGGTACGCCCGGTCGATCGCGCTCCAGGACGAGTGCGCCAGCGTCGATGCCCGCACGCGGCCGTCGAGGCCGAACGCAATGTCGCTGCCCGTCAGCTGTTTGAAGTCGGACGCCAGCGTGCCGTCCAGCAGGAAGCCGACGCTGAGGCTGCCGGCAATCGCGGCGGCTCCCCTCCCACCGTGATGGGCACGCTCAGGACCTGCAGCACGCCCTGCGCGTGAGGACGGAACGATGACGACCTGACCCCCTCCAGCGCGGCGCGGACCGAGGGCAGCGCCGCCGCCAGGCGGCGCTGGCGCGGCGGCCGCGTGGGGCTCGGAACGGGCGCGTCTCGGGCGTTCGGCCGCCGCGCGCTACCTGGTCCCGGGGAGGATCCGGTCGAAGAAGCTGATGCGGGCGAGGTCGTTGTACATGACCGTGACCATCAGCATCATCAGCACGACGAACCCGGCCAGCATCAGGCGTTCTTTCATCTTGATGCTGAGGTCGCGCCGCACGAGACCCTCGACGGCCATGATGAAGATGTGGCCGCCGTCGAGCACCGGGATGGGCAGCAGGTTCAGCAGGCCCAGGTTCAGGCTGAGCATGGCCATGAAGGAGAACAGCGGGATCCAGCCCGCGGCGGCCGTGTCGCCCGACATCTGCGCGATAGCGACGGGTCCCATGAGCTGGCTCGGCGACGTCTCCCGTGTCGCGAGGCCTCGGAGCGTCTGCACGATGAGCCCGGCGAACTGCACGTTGCGTTCGACGCTCATCCTGGCGGCGCCGAGCAGGTTCGGCTGGATGTTGCGGAACGGGTCCTGGATGCCGATGCCGATGAGCCCGATCTCCCCCTGGCGGCGCGGCGTCACGCGGATGTCGAGCGCGGCGCCGGCGCGCTGCACCGTCAGCGTGATCGCCTCCTCGGGGTGCTTCCGGATCTCGGCCGACAGCTGCCCGCGAGAACACGATCGGCTCCCCGTTGAGCGTCAGCACGACGTCGTCGACCTTCAGGCCGGCCCTGTCGGCGGGCCCGTTGGCTTCGACGGACCGGATGCTCGGGTGCACCTTCGGCAGCACGCCGATGTCGCCGATGCGCATCTTCGTCTCCGCCGTCGGGCTTCACCGTGACGACCATTTCCCGGCCTTCGCGCAGCAGCGTGATCGGGAACGTCGCGCTCGGCGCGGCCGCCGATGGCCAGGAAGAAGTCCTCCCACGTCCGCGTCCGCTGGCTGCCGACCTTGATGATGCGATCGCCTGGCCTGATGCCGCCCGACTCCGCCGGCGATCCCTTGGTGACGACGGCGACGTCGACCGGGTCGCTCTCGTAGATCGGCACCTGGGCGCCCTGGGCGAGCACGACCGTCATGAGCACGAGCGAGAGGACGATGTTCATCGTCGGCCCGGCGATCAGGATGCGGAAGCGGTCCCACTTGGGGCGCGTCAGGAACTCGTCGGCGGCGCCGGTGTGCGGCTCGTCCGGGTTCTCGCCGGCCATCTTGACGTAGCCGCCGATGGGCAGCAGGGCAATCGCGTACTCGGTCTCGCCGCGCCTGAACTTGAGCGAGCTTCGGCCCCATCCCGATGCAGAACGTGATCACGCGGACGCCGAGCATCCGCGCCACGAGGAAGTGCCCGAGCTCGTGCACGAACACGAGGACACCGAGGACGAAGACGAACGCCAGAAGCGAATGCAGCAAAGAAACCCCTCTGCCCTAATTGTAGTCTCGGACCAGCGCCTGGGCGAACTCGCGTGCCCAGCGGTCTACTCTTCGGACGTCATCCAGGGTCGTGACGTTCCCGGCCCCGTTGGCGTCCATCGCGCGCTCGATGACGTCGGCAATGGACAGGAAGCTCAGCTGGCCGGCGAGAAAGGCCGCGACGGCCACCTCGTTGGCGGAGTTGAGCACGACCGGCAGGCTCGAGGCTCCGGCCAGCGCGCGGTACGCCAGGCCGAGGCAGGGAAAGCGCTTCTGGTCGGGCGCGGCGAAATCCAGCTGCCCGCATTGCGTCAGGTCGAGGGGCGGCAGCGGGCTGGTCCACCGGTCGGGATACGAGAACGCGTACTGGATGGGCAGCCGCATGTCGGTCACGCCCAGCTGGGCGATGATCGACCCGTCGCGCAGCTCGACCATCGAGTGCACGACCGACTGCGGGTGAATCACGACGTCGATCTGCCCGGGCCCGACGCCGAACAGCCAGCGGGCTTCGATCACCTCGAGGCCCTTGTTCATGAGCGTCGCCGAGTCGATGGTGATCTTGCGTCCCATGCGCCACGTCGGATGGCGCAGCGCGTCCTCGGGCCCGACCTTCTTCAGCTCGGCGGTCGAGTGGCTGCGGAACGGCCCGCCGGATGCCGTGAGGATGAGGCGGCTGACGTCGTCGTGGCGCCGGCCGTGCAGGCACTGGTGGATCGCGTTGTGCTCGCTGTCCACAGGGAGGATCGTCACGCCCCGCCGCTCCGCTGCCGCCGTGACGATGGCGCCGGCCATGACCAGCACTTCCTTGTTGGCGAGCGCGATGGTCTTGCCCGCGTCGATAGCGGCCAGCACGGCCTCCAGCGCGGCCGTGCCCGACGAGGCGCAGAGCAGGATGTCGACGTCGGGATGCGTGGCCACCGCGACGAGCCCTTCGGCCCCGGCGACGCAGGCGCGGCTGAACGGCGCCGCCGAGGTGCGAACGGACGCGTGTCGAGCGCGTGCGGGCGTGGCGATGGCGGCCACGCGCGGGCCGCACGTGCGCGATCTGGCTGGCGAGGAGGCTGGCGTTCGAGCCGGCGGCGAGTCCGACCACCTCGAGACGGTCGGCGTGCGCCTCCACGACGGAAAGCGCGCTGCGGCCGATGGACCCGGTCGACCCGAGGATGGCGATCCTCCGCTTCGCCGCGGAACGGGTCGTTCATGTGAGCAGCGTCAGAATGAGGTAGTAGCCCGGGCATCACGAACAGCAGCGCGTCGATCCGGTCGAGCACGCCGCCGTGGCCGGGAATGAGCGCGGAGCTGTCCTTCACCTTCGCGCTGCGCTTCAGCAGCGACTCGAAGAGGTCTCCGGCGATGCCGAGGGCCACCAGCGCCGCGCCGGCGGCGGCCAGGACGGGAACGCTGACCCCCGGGAGCCAGAAACGCCCGAGTCGCGGCCATGGCGCCGATGCCGGCCACGAATCCGCCCACGGCGCCTTCGACGCTCTTCTTGGGGCTGATCGAGCGGCGCGAGGCGATGGCGCCCGAGCGTCGAGCCCACGTAGAACTGCGCCGTGTCGGAGATCCAGACCACCAGCAGGCCCGAGCAGCAGCGCCTCGCGGCCCCACCCATCGCGGATCACGGCCGTCGAGCGCGATCGGCACGGCGAGGTAGATGACGGGAAAGACCGCGGCCGCGGCCGCGGCCGGCACGTCGGGCGCAGGTTCCCGCGTGGCGAGCACCACGATGAACAGGACGAGCAGTCGTGCCGATGAGCAGGAACCCGGTCTGCGCGCCCGGGCCGGCCACCGCCCCGCCCGCCGACAAGCGCTCCGGCGGTGGCGGCGTAGGGGGACATGCGCACGCCGGCACCCGACATCAGGCCCGTCAACTCGATGCAGGCCGCGACGAGGATGGCCCCGAGCACGAGCAGGAACACCGCCGGAGGCGCGTACCAAATCGCGGCGAGCATCGCCGCGATCATCACGAGGCCGCTCAGGAGGCGAGTCACCGGGCGCCGCGACCCTGGGACGCTGGCTTGATCCCGCCGAATCGGCGGTCACGCCTCTGATAGTCGAGCACCGCCTCCAGAAGGTGGCGGCACCGGAAATCGGGCCAGAGGACGTCGGTGACGTGGATCTCCGCGTAGGCGATCTGCCAGAGCAGGAAGTTGCTGACGCGCAGCTCGCCGCTCGTGCGGATGAGCAGGTCGGGGTCGGGCTGGCCCGCGGTGTAGAGCAGGTCGCCGAACCGCTCCTCGTCCAGGCTGGCGGGGTCGAGGCCCAACTCGATGAGCGCGGCGGGCGGCGTCGACGATCTCGGCGCGGCCGCTGTAATTGAGCGCGATGTTGAACAGCATGCCCCCGCAGGACGAGGTCGCGTCGCTGCGCCCGGGCGAGCTCCTGCTGGATGTCGCGCGCCAGGCCCTCCACCCGCCCGATGACCTGGAACCGGATGTCGTTCTTCAGCAGCGTCCCGAGCTCGAGCTTCAGGTACCGCTTGAGCAGCCGCATCAACGTCATCACCTCGAGCTGCGGCCGCTTCCAGTTCTCCGCGGAGAACGCGTACAGCGTCAGCACCTGGATGCCGAGCCGCGCCGACGATTCGACCGCGTTGCGCACGGCGTCGACGCCGGCCTGGTGGCCGCGCACCCGCGGCAGGTGGCGCTTCGCGGCCCACCGGCCGTTGCCGTCCATGATGATGGCGATGTGGGCGGGAAGCCTGGCGGGGTTGATCCGCCGCGCCAGGGTCTCTTCTGGCGAACCCGGTTCAAGCGACGCCAGGAGCTTCTCAAGCGCCATGCGGGTAACCTGGGGGGAGCGCAAAGCCTCATGATACAGGCTTCGCCGCAGGCGCGCTACCGGCGGACCGCCGGGTACCGCACGCGCACCAGCACGAGCCCGCAGGGCGGCGCCGTCGGTCCCGACGCCGCGCGTTCGCGCGCATCCAGCAGCGACGCCAGCGAGCGCTCGGGCCGGCGGCCCTCACCCACCTCGACGAGCGTGCCCACGACGGCCCGCACCATGTGGCGCAGGAAGCCGTCCGCTTCGAGCGTGACGACGATCAGCCGCCCTCCCGGGCCCGCGCCTCCTTCGGGCCAGCCGGTGAGGTCCGGCGGCAGGTCCCTGGTCTCGGCGCGCGCCCGCGTGACGGTACGCACCGCCGAGCGCACGCCGCTGCCGGACGACTGGAACGCCGAGAAGTCGTGCGTGCCCTCGAGGTGCCTCACCGACCGGTCCATCGCCTCCGTGTCGAGGAACCGGGGCACGTGCCAGGTCCACGCCCTGGCGAAGGGCGGCTGCACGTCGCCCTGCCAGATCCGGTACTCGTAGACCTTGCCCGCTGCGCTGAACCGGGCGTGGAAGCCCTCGGCGCCTCCTCAACCGACAGCACGCGGACGTCGCCCGGCAGCATGGCGTTGAGCGCGCGCCTGATCACGGCCGGTTCGCGCGTCGTGGCCACCCGCGCCGACGCCACCTGCCCGAGGGCATGCACCCCGGCGTCGGTCCGCCCGGCGCCGTGGACCACGACGGGGGCGCCGTCCAGACGGGCCAGCGCCTCTTCGAGCAGGCCCTGGATCGACACCCCCTCGGCTTGCCGCTGCCAGCCGACGTAGGCGGTGCCTTCGTACGCCACCGTGAGCTTGAGCACCCTGTTCATGTCGCCCGCTTCGCCTCGGTGTGGCCCGGGTCCCTGTCGCGTGAGCATCCAGTAGTCAGTAGTCAGTAGCCAGTAGGTATACCGAATCACGCTGCATCCCGGCGAGACGACTCGACGCCGCGCCCATGCCTTTCTACTGGCTACTGTCTACTGGCTACTTGCTACTGACAGGCCTTTCTCAAGCTCTCGATCCCGGCTTCGTCACCGGTATCCCCTGTTCGCACAGCGGGCAGGCGTCCGGCTTGTACGTCGGCGGCGTGAGCGCCGCGAGCGCCGCGAATGGCACGTCCACCGGCGACGCGGAGCCGCTCCGGTTGATCACGGCGCCGGCCGCCACCACGTCGGCGCCCCGCTCTTTCGCCACCTCCATCGTCTCGCGCGTGGAACCGCCCGTGGTCAGGACGTCCTCGATGATGACGACGCGGTCGGCGGGGCCGAGATCGAATCCGCGGCGCAAGGTGAGCACGCCTTCCGCGCGTTCGGCGAAGATCGCCCGCACGCCGAACGCGCGCGCCACTTCGTGGCCGATGATCAGCCCGCCGAGGGCGGGCGACAACACGGCCGTCGGCTTGACGCCGCCGAGGCGCGCCACGAGCGCCTCCGCCAGGCTCCTGCCGAGCGCCTCCGCCTCGGCCGGGTGTTGCAGCACGAGCGCGCACTGCAGGTAGTTGGGGCTGTGGAGGCCCGACGAGAGGCGGAAATGCCCCTCGAGCAGGGCGCCCAGTTGCGTGAACCGATCCAGCACGTCCTTGGATGTCATCGTCGTGCTCCCGGATGAGGCGTCAGCGGGCCTTCGCGCGTGACGGCGGCGCCAGCCGCAGGTGGGTGTCGAACAGTTCGAGGATGCGCTTGTACTCGTCGGCCCAGCTGGTCTCCTGCTCGAAGCCGTGGTTCTCGACGGGATACACCGCAAGCTCCCAGTTGGCCTTGCGCAGCTCGATGAGGCGCTGCGCCAGGCGCATCGAGTCCTGCACGTGGACATTCGTGTCGACCAGGCCGTGGCAGATGAGCAGGGCGCTCTTCAGCCCCTCGGCGAAGTAGATGGGCGAGCTCTGCTTGTAGGCGGCCGGGTCGTCCTGCGGCTCGTTCAGGATGCTGCTCGAGTAGCCGTGGTTGTAATGCGCCCAGTCGGTCACGGGACGCAGCGCGGCGCCGGCGGCGAACGTGTCGGGCGACGTGAACAGCGCCATCAGCGTGAGGAACCCGCCGTAGCTGCCTCCGTACACCCCGATCCGCGCCGGGTCGACACGCTGGCTGTCGACGAGGTACTTCGCGCCGTCCACCACGTCGTCGAGGTCCTGGCCTCCCATGTGGCGGTAGATCGCCGTCCGCCAGTCGCGCCCGTAGCCGGCGCTGGCCCGATAGTCCGCGTCGAGGACCACGTAGCCCCGCGAGGCGAGGAGGTTGTGGAACATGTACTCGCGGTAGTACGTCGACCAGTACTTGTGGGCATTCTGCAGGTAGCCGGCGCCGTGCACGAAGATGACCGCGGGCCGCGCACGGTCACGCGAGGCCCCGATCATTTCCGGGGTGTACAGGCGCGCATAGACGTTCTTGCCGTCGCGCGCCTTGTACGTGATGACCTCGGGCTCGATCCACCGGAACGACCGCCACTCCTCGGTAGGCGTCGTCGTCACCTGCTGAACGGGCGCGCCGGCCTTGTTCGGCATGACGAAGACTTCCGGCGGCCGGGTCGCCGATGACTGGATGAAGGCGATCATCGAGCCGTCCGGCGAGACCTCGCCGATGCTCGACCCGGTCATGGACGTCAGCCTGGTGCGCGGGCCGCCTCCGACCGGCATCTCGTACATGTGGCGCTCGCCCGGATGCGCTTCGTTCGTCACCAGGTAGAACGTCGCCTTGTCGCGCGACAGCTCCGCCGAGGTGAGTTCGAAGGAGCCGAACGTGCGCTGCGCCGGCGCGACGCCCGGTTCCGCGGCGTCCACGACGTACAGGTGCATGTAGCCGTCGCGCTCGGAGAGGAACCACAGGCTGTGGCCGTCGGGCATCCAGCCCATGCCGGCCCCGCCGAACGGCCCGCCGCCGCCCCCTTCGCGCACCCACGCAGCGTCGTGGAGCGCGTCGATGACGCGCGACGCGCCCGATTCCGGGTCGACCGCCACGATCCAGCGGTCCTTGGTGTCGTCCGACCGTGCGGTCACGACCACCAGGCGCCCGTCCGGCGACACCAGCGGCAGCGACCAGCGGACCTCGCGCGGCTCGTCCTTGCCCTGTACCTTCACGGTTCCCGCAAACGCCGCGTCGGCCCAGACGCTCTTGCGGGTCTTGAGGTTGAGAATCGCCAGCCGCTGGCGGCCCTGGACGTCTCCGGCCTTCGGCCGCGACGGGATGTCCTCGGTGTAACCCGATTCGGTCACATAGTTGGGAACGAGGGTGCTCTTGGCGTCCGCCCGGTCGGCGACCAGCAGGAACACCCACGTCTCGGACGGATGCAGCATCAACTGGGCCACGCTCTGGCGTTCGGTGATCTCGAACTCCGGCAGCGCGTCCTTCTTCCGTTCCTCCTCGTCCGCCTTCCGCGCTTGCACCGCCTCCCTGGTCACCTGCAGCAGCGCCGCCTCCTGCTCGCGCACGAACTTCTGGCTGTCGGTGTCGCGCGTCTCCCGCCGCCTCGGTTTCACGTCGGTGAGTTGCTCGATCGACCCGGTCGCCAGGGGCACGATGAAGAGGTTGTTCTGCGAGACGAACGTCACGGCGGTGCCGTTGCGTGCCCAGCGCGGGCCGGATTCCGGCGCCGTCGTCCTGGTGACCTGTTGCCGGGTGCGGGCGACGGTGTCGACGACGACGATGTCGCCGGCCTCGGCGAAGACCACGCGGCGATGGGCCTCGTCCCAGGCGCCGGCGGCCGGAGGCGCGAGTTTCCGTTCGTCGTCGGTCAGGCGGCGCGGCGTGGTGGTGTTCTGCGAGAGCACGTAGGTGGCGCTCTCCTTCTCGCCCGGCTTGCGCCATTCGAAGAAGAGGTCGCGCGAGTCGCCGGACCATCGGAGGCCTGTCGGCGGGTACCCCACCAGGTCCGGGCCGCGCATGATGCTGTCGACCGTGAGCGCCAGCCTGGCCGGCGGCGCGGCAACGCCCGCGGTGGGTGGAGCTGGCTGCTGGGCCGACAGCGCGAGAACCAGGGAGAATGGCAGGATCAGGGCCGGCAGGGATGGGGCGATCTTCATGGGCGGGCAACCTCGGCGCGAGAGTGGCAAAGAGCTTGCAGCCAGTCCGGGGTAGTATACCCGCTGGGGATTGGCTGAACCGCCCTCCGTCAGGTTCCGTCTATAGATCTCAGGACCGCCGCGTCTCGCCGCCGGTTCTGTTTCTTCAGCTGTGGAGCAGATGGCAATGCGTCAATACCGTTACTGTGTGGCCCGGGTTGCAGTCGTCGCCGTGGCGGTCGTCGGAGTGGCGCTGCCCGGCTTTGCGCAGGGCCTGCAGGCCCCGCAGGCCCAAGCCGCCGCCCAGGCGCCGCCAGCGGGTCCCGTGCGGCAGCTGTCGATTGAGACGGCCATCAGCCTGGCGCTTCAGAACAACCTCACGCTGCGCGTCGAACGCATCAATCCCGAGCTGCAGGACCTCGCCATCGCCCAGGCCCGCACCGTCTGGACGCCGAACCTGACCGGGGGGATGTCGACCTCGAGCCGGACGAGCCCCATCAGCGGCTTCTTCTCCGGTGCGACCGACAAGCTGACGCGGCAGAACTTCGGCACCAGCGTCGGCGCGAACCAGGTGCTGCCATGGGGCGCGGACTACACCCTTGGCTGGGACACCAGCCGCGCCAAGTCGAACAGCGTCTACGACAGCCCGAATCCGTCGCTGCTCACCAACCTGACGTTCAGCTTCACGCAGCCCCTCCTCCGGAACCTCAAGACCGACTCGGCCCGGAACCAGCTGGTGGTCAGCAAGATGAACCGCGAGGTGTCCGACATCGAGCTGCGCCAGACCGTGCTC
Organism: uncultured Acidobacteriota bacterium; assembly: GCA_963806085.1. GTDB lineage: Bacteria > Acidobacteriota > Vicinamibacteria > Vicinamibacterales > JAKQTR01 > JAKQTR01. The sequence continues at coordinate 850,193 of CAWDWR010000003.1, read as the reverse complement.
ACCACGGTGCGGAACGTGAAATACGCCTATTGGGACCTGAAGGCGTCCGTCGCCGCGCTGCAGGTCGCCCGCCAGTCACTCGATCTCGCCCGCGAGGCGCTGCGCAACAACAAGTCGAAGGTCGAGATCGGCACGATGGCGCCCATCGACATCGTCGAGGCGGAGGCCGAGGTGGCGCGCCGCACGGAAGCGGTCATCGTGGCCGAGGCGGCGGTCCGGCGCAACGAGGACGCGCTTCGCACGATCATCCTCGACACCAAGGACGCCGACTACTGGACCACGCACTTCGATCTGACGGACCAGCCCGTGTTCGAGGCGAAGGCGGTCGACGTCGAGCAGGCGGTCAAGACCGCTCTCGAGAAGCGCACCGACCTGCTGCAGTCCCGGAAGAACATCGAGATTGCGAACACCAACATCCGGTACCAGCGGAACCAGACGCTGCCGGACCTGAACGCCCAGGTCGGCTACGGCATGAGCGGGCAGGGCGGCACCAAGCTGAACTTCGGGCCCGGGTTCCCGCCGCCGATCATCGGGCAGATCGATGAAGGCCTCGGCACGATGATGAACCGGCTGTTCGCGAACGACTACCACAACTGGTCGCTCTCCGTGCAGTTCTCCTACCCGATCGGGAACGGGAACGCGGAGGCCCAATTGGCCCGCAACCGTCTGGCCCTCACGCAGGCCGCGGTGCAGCTGCAGAACCTTGAACTGCAGGTGACCACGTCCGTGCGCAACGTCGCGCGCAACGTCGAGACCAACCAGCTTCGCGTGGCGTCCACCGGGGCGACGCGCCGGCTGATGGAGCGCAGGATGGAGGCCGAGCAGAAGAAGTTCGCCGCCGGGCTGTCGACGAACTTCCTCGTCTTCCAGGCCCAGCGCGACCTGGCGGACGCCCAGTACCTCCGAGCTCGTCGCGCTGCTCGATTACAACAAGTCGCTCGTGGATCTCGAGACCGTCCAGGAAGCGCCGACCGCCGGCTCGGCGGTGGTGACGGTGGCGACGGGACGGTAGCGGGAGAAGTAGCCAGTAGCCAGTAGCCAGTAGCCAGTAGCCAGTAGCCAGTAGCCAGTAGCCAGTAGCAGTTCGACACCGTGCAGTGTGAGTGGCATTCCTACTGAATACTGACTACTGGCTACTTACTACTTTCTGCTGCTACGATCCCCCCGTGCCGGGCGTTACCGCCATCCTCATCACGCTGAACGAGTCGGCCAACATCGCCGGTGCGCTGGAATCCGTGCACTGGGCGGACGAGATCATCGTCGTCGACGCCGAAAGCACCGACGATACGGTCGCCATCGCGCGGCGCTACACCGATCGGGTGATCGTCAGGCCGTGGTCCGGCTACGTCGAGCAGAAGAACTTCGCGGCCTCGCAGGCGAGCCACGACTGGATCTTCTCGATGGATGCCGACGAGCGCGTCACGCCGGAGCTGGCCGCGGAGATCGGGGCACTGCTCGAGTCGGAACCGCCGTGCGCGGGCTACCGCGGGCCGCGCGTGAACCACTTCCTGGGGCGCTGGATCAGAACGACCGACTGGTACCCGGACTACCAGCTGCGGCTCTACGATCGGCGCCGTGCGAAGTGGGCCGGACGCTACGTCCACGAATCGATCCGGGCCGACGGCGACGTCGGCCGCCTGCGCGCCGAGCTCCAGCACTACTCGTATCGTGACGTGGCCCATCACGTCCGGACCATCAACCAGTACTCGAGCCTCGCGGCCCGTCAGATGTTCGAGGACGGCCGCCGCACGGGCGCGCTGGGAATCGTGCTGCGCACCGATGCCGCGTTCCTGAGAAACTACCTCCTGCGCGGGGGCATCAGGGACGGGGCGACAGGGCTCATCATTTCCCTGCTCAATTCCTACTACGTGGCGTTGAAGTTCGTGAAACTGTGGGAGATGGAAAAGAAGCCCGAAGCCGGAAGCCAGAAGCCAGACTGACGCGGCCCGACGCCGTCAGTGTTCCGGATTCTTGCTTCCTGCTTCTTGCTTCTTGCTTCTGACATGTTTTCACTCCACGTCGACACCGCGCGCACCTGGCGGTCGGGACAGAACCAGGTCCTCCTGACGGTCGTCGGCCTGCGGGTCCGCGGCCACCGCACGGTGCTCGTCGCCCACCCGGAGGGCGAGCTCGCCCGGCGCGCCAGCGAGGGCCACGACCTGGTGCGGCTGGCCCCGGCCCACGAGATCGACTTCGCGGCCGCGCTCAGGTTCGCGCGGGTGATCCGGGATCTGTCGCCCGATCTCATTCACGCCCACGACCCCCACGCGGTGTCGATGGCCTCGATGGCGCTCTCCACGATTTCGGACCGCCGGCGGCCGCTGCTCGTCATCGCGCGGCGCGTGGACTTCCATCTGAAGCGGAACGCGTTCTCGCGCTGGAAGTACAAGCAGGTGGACGCCGCCATCTGCTCGTCGGACGCCATCAGGGGCATGGTGATCGACGACGGCATTCCTGAGGACTCCGCCTTCACCGTGCACGAGGGCGTGCAGGCGGACCGCATCGAGGCGCTGCCGGCCGCCGATGTCTGCAAGGCGCTGTGGCTGCCGCCCGGATCACCGACCGTGGGGAACATCGGCGCGCTGGTCGCGCACAAGGGCCAGCGCTACCTCGTGGACGCCGCCCCCACCGTCGTGCGCGCCCTCCCCGATACCCACGTCCTCATCTTCGGCGAAGGCGAGCTGCGGGCGGCGCTGACGAGGCAGATCAAGAACCTGGGGCTCGATCACCGCGTCAGCCTGGTCGGATTCCGGCCGGACATCCTGTCGCTGCTCAAGGGACTCGATCTCTTCGTGATGAGCTCCATCGCCGAGGGGCTCGGCACGTCGATCCTGGACGCCATGGCGGCATCGAGACCGGTCGTGGCGACGACGGCAGGAGGAATCCCCGAGGCTGTCGAGCACGGCGTGACCGGCCTGCTGGTGCCGCCGCACAACGCCGGCGGCTCTCGCCGAGGCGATGCTGACCCTGCTGAAGGACGAGGGGCTCAGGCGCCGCATGGGCGAGGCGGGCCTCGCGCGGGTGCGCGCGCTGTTCAACGTCGACAAGATGGTCGACGAGACGCTGGCCGTCTACGCGCGCGTGGCCGGCAGGCCCCGCGCAGCGGGCAACGGGAGTCCCCCGCCGCTGCCCTGAAGCCGCACAACCCCTGCATCCCCACGTGGCACAGGGCGAAGTCGTACTTCACGGGGTCGGCCGGATCGATCTGCCGCAGCGACGCCGTGATCGATGCCGCCATGCGCCAGCCTGGCGACGCGTACCGCGTGAGGCGCAGGCACTGCCCGACGCGAATCACGTGCACGTCGAGGGGAATGATCAGGCGGGCCGGCGACACGCGCGGCCAGGCGCCGAGGTCGACCGCGTCGCGGCGCACCATCCATCGCAGGAAGAGATTCAGCCGCTTGCACGCGCTGCCGGCCGACGGCAGCGGGAAGAACGCATGCGCGCCAGGCCGCGCGTCGATCCGGCCGTAGACCTGCTGCAGGTCGACCGCCCTCGCGCGCGCGGCAGAACGACTCGAGCCCGGCCCGGATGTCCGGCGCCGCGGGGTCGTCGCCGGCGAGGAAGAACGCTTCGAGCGACCCCGCCGTCGTCCAGCATGTGCCGGAGGATCGCCAGCAGCGCGGCCACGTCCCTCCCGCGCACCCAGCGGTGCACCAACGGCAGCAGCGGCGCGGCATCCTTGGCGGGATCGAAGCGCCGCACGAACGCCGCGGGCGACTCCCCCATCGCTGCAAGCACGGCCCGCACAGACGCCATGATGCCCGCGACCCGGCCGAACGCCAGGCCCGCGGCGATGAAGCCGGCGATCTCGCGATCCGCCGGATCGGCGTAGACGCGGACGCACTCGACGGGGTCTTCGACGGCGCCGCAGCGCCCGTACTCTCGGTAGAGCGCCTCGAGTGGTTCGCGCAGCGTGGCGCGACGGGCGGCTATCGCGGCTGACGCGGGTTGCACTGGTTCGGGCCGGCGTCGCCCGCGGCCCAGACGCACCGGTCACCGTCCTTCTTCCAGCGGCCGGTCGGGCTGCACTGGTCGGGCCCTTTGTCGCCGGCCGCCCAGACGCACTTGTCGCCGTCCTTCTTGAACCGGCCCTCGACCGCCGGCTGGCACTGGTTCGGCCCGGAGTCCTTCTCGTCCCATACGCAGCTGTCACCTTGCTTCTTGTACCGGCCGGGCGCTCCCGACGCCGACACAACCAGTGACGCGCTCACGATCGCCATCAGCGCGAACAGTCCCACGACTCTCCTCATCGGCGAAGCCTCCTGAAGGTTGATGCTGCCAGTGTAGTCGCCGCCCCGGACCCCCGCAACCGGGGCACTCAGAACGCCGACACGGGCCGGCCCGCCGCGCAGAGCGGGCATGCCGCGGCCGGCACGTTGTCGGGCGCGCGGTACTCGGCCAGCGCGATATTGGGAACGCCCAGATCGACCATCGCTTCCATGCGGTCGTAGATTTCGACCGTTCCGATCACCGTGCCGCCGGCCTCGCGGACCAGCGCCGCGCACCGCTCGAACGTCTGCCCCGTGTTGCGCACGTCGTCGGCGAGCAGCACGCGCTTGCCGCTGATGAGGCCCCGGTAGAACGACTTCAGCGTGATGCCCGCGCCCGCCGTTGGTCGCGAACGGCGCGAAGAGGCGCGCCGGCTGCGTCAGCGCCCGGCGGCTGTCGAGCAACCCGGCGATCGTGTGCGCCAGCAGCGCGCCGCCGGTCACCGGCCCGGCCACCACGTCGGCGTCCTCGACGATCGACGCCGGCATCAGCTCGATCAGGTCCTGCGCGAAGCGCCAGATCGTGGACGGATAGCGGAACAGCTGGTGCGGGTTGAGGTACACCTGTCCGTGATAGCCGTTGCCGAAATCGAAGTGCCCGTCGAGCATGAGCACTTCGAACCGCTGGAGGTCTTCCATCGCCTTCTGGCGGATGTCGTCTCGCCGTCCCACGTCACGCCCTCCCGAACCCGGCCAGCGCGGCACGTCTGGGTTCACGAACAGCGCGCGCCCGCTCACGATCGGTGGCGGCCACGCCGCCGCGCAGCGGCCAGCCGTCGAACGGCGTGTTGCGCGATTTCGACCGGAACGCCGCCGCCGAGACCGTCACGTGCAGGTCCGGCGCCAGGATCGTCAGGTCGGCCGGCGTCGCCCGGCTGCAGGCGCCCGCCGGGCACGCCGCAGGATGCGCGCGGGGTTGGTCGACAGAAGCTCCACCATCCGCGGCAGGCCGATGATCCCGGCGTGCACGAGCCGGTCGAGGCTCAGCGACACGGCGGTCTCGAGGCCGACGATGCCGAACGACGCGCGGTCGAACTCGACCTTCTTGTCGTCGGCGTGATGCGGCGCGTGGTCGGTGGCGATCACGTCCACCGTGCCGTCCCTGAGGCCCTCGACGAGCGCCTCGCGGTCGTGCGCGTGGCGCAGCGGCGGGTTCATCTTGAGGTTCGTGTCGTAGGCGAGCGGCGCCAGCAGCCGCTCGTCGCTCAGCGTGAAGTGGTGCGGCGTGACCTCGCAGGTGACGCGCACCCCGCGCTCCTTGCCGGAGCGCACCGCGCGGAGGGCGCCCGCCGTGCTCAGGTGCGCGATGTGCGCGTGGCTCGCCGGTCATGGCCGCCAGCACGATGTCGCGCTCCACCATCACGTCCTCGGAGGCAGACGGGATGCCGCGCAGGCCGAGCTGCGAGGCGTGGAAGCCCTCGTGGGCGACGCCCTCGCCGGCCAGCGTCTTGTCCTCGCAGTGGTCGATGACGGGCAGGCCGAGCATGCCGGCGTACTCGAGGGCGCGGCGCATCAGCAGCGCCGTCGCCACCGGCCGTCCGTCGTCGGAGAACGCCACGCAGCCGGCGTCGCGCATGTCGGCCATCTCGGCGAGTTCCTTGCCGTCGGAGCCCTTCGACACCGCGCCGATGGGGTAGACGCGCGCGAGATCGGCTTCCGCCGCCTGCTTCAGGATGAAGCGCGTCACGCTGGCGCTGTCGTTCACGGGGTTCGTGTTCGGCATGCACGCCACGGCCGTGAAGCCGCCGGCGACGGCCGCCGCCGCGCCGGTGGCCACCGTTTCCTTGTGCTCGTACCCCGGCTCGCGCAGGTGCACGTGCATGTCGATGAAACCGGGGCACACCACCAGCGACGGGCCCAGCTCGACGACGCGCGTGTGCCCCGTCTCGCTGGGCGGGATGTCGACGGTCCACCTGCGCGATGCGGCCGTCCTCGATCAGGACGTCGCGCGTCCCGTCCACGCCCGACGCCGGGTCGATGACGCGCGCGCCCTTAAGCAGCAGTCTCATCGTCGCCTCCTCCCGCCAGCAGGTAGAGCACCGCCATCCGCACGGCCACGCCGTTGGCCACCTGGTCGAGGATGACCGAGGCCGGGCCGTCGGCCACCTCCGACGCGATCTCCACGCCGCGGTTCATCGGGCCCGGGTGCATGATGATGGCGTCCGGCTTGGCGAGCCGGACGCGCTCCGGCGTCATGCCGAACACCTGGAAGTACTCGCGCAGCGACGGGAAGAACCCGCCCTGCATCCGCTCGAGCTGGATGCGCAGCATCATCACCGCGTCCGCGTCCGCGACGGCCTCTTCCACCTTCGTCGTCGCGTGCACGCCCATCTGCCCGATGCCGGCCGGCATCAGCGTCGGCGGCCCGCACGCCCAGACCTCGGCGCCCATCTTGGTCAGCAGGTAGACGTTCGAGCGGAACACCCGGCTGTGGAGCATGTCGCCGATGATGGCCACCTTCAGGCCCTGCAGGCGTCCCTTGCGCTCGCGGATCGTGAAGGCGTCGAGCAGGCCCTGCGTCGGGTGCTCGTGCATGCCGTCGCCGGCGTTGACGATGCCGGCCTTGCAGGTGCGCGCGAGCAGGTGGCACGCGCCCGACGAGGCGTGGCGCATCACGATGACGTCCGGGCTCATCGCCTCCAGGTTGAGCGCCGTGTCGATGAGCGTCTCCCCTTTCACGACGCTCGACGTCGCGATCGCGATGTTGAGCGTGTCCGCGCTCAGCCGCTTCTCGGCCACCTCGAACGAGGTGCGGGTGCGCGTCGAGGGCTCGTAGAAGAGGTTGATGACCGTCTTGCCCCGCAGCGCCGGCACCTTCTTGATCGGCCGCGCCGACACTTCCTTCATCGCCTCGGCGGTGTCGAGGATCAGGGAAATCTCCGACGCGGTCAGGTCGGCGATCCCCAGGAGGTCCTTCCCGCGGAGGCGCGCGGCCTTGTCGCTCATGCGGGCTCTCCTTCAACCTGGTCCAGGGTCACTTCGTCGCGCCCGTCGATCTCGGCGAGGCGGACGTGGATGGTCTCGCGGCGCGACGTGGGCACGTTCTTGCCCACGTAGTCGGCCTTGATGGGCAGCTCGCGGTGCCCGCGGTCGACGAGCACCACGAGCTGGATGGTGCTCGGCCGGCCGAAGTCGATCAGCGCGTCGAGCGCCGCGCGGATCGTCCGCCCGGTGTACAGCACGTCGTCCACGAGGACGATGTGGCGGCCGTCGATCGAGAACGGGATCTCGGTGCGCCGCACGATCGGCTGCGGGCCGACCGCCGTCTTCATCAGGTCGTCGCGGTAGAGCGTGATGTCGAGGGCGCCGGTGGGCACGTCGACGCCGGTGATGTCACGCAGGATCGCGGCCAGCCGCCGCGCGATCGGCACGCCGCGCGTGCGCACGCCGACCAGCGCGAGGTCGCCGACGCCGCGATTGCGCTCGACGATCTCGTGCGCGATGCGGGTCAGCGATCGGCCGATGCGCTCACTGTCCATCAGGATGGGCACTGGGACCTCCGGGGGGACTGGGGATCGGGGACCAGGGGCTCGGGGATTATGGGAATCGAGCTGTACAGAAGAACACCCGACCTCGCAAGAACGCGGAGCTCGGGTGGCGGTGTGCAACGCAACATCTATCCTCTTTGCGGTATCTCGTACCGCCGTTAAAGAGCCACGACAGTGTAGCAGATTCGAACGGGAATCGGAGAGCCTGATTCCCAGCCCCCCAGTCCCCCAGCCCCGAGTCCCCAGCCCCTACTCGTAGCGTCGGAATGTACGTGATGGGCCGGCCCTCGCTGAAGGCCGGCGCGAAGATGTCCGTGCGGGCGAAGCCGTCCATGTCCCGGCCGACCGGCAGGCCGAAGAAGTAGAGGATCGTCGGCACGATGTCCACGACCGACCCGCGCGGCAATCGGCCCGGGCCTGACGTCGGTGCCGATACGCGAAGAGGAACCCGTCGGGCGCGGGTTCGTGGGTGCCGCTCGGCTCGGGGTTGCCGACCGTGCGTTCGAGCAGCCGCTTGCCGATGCTCATCGGCTCCATGCCGAACCCGGAGACCACCAGCAGCAGGTCGCCCGGCCGCAGGCCGGCCATCACCCGCCCGAGCATCTGGTCGGCTGCCGCATAGTGCGCGATCAGGACACCGCCGTACCGCTGCAGTTCCGCGTCTGACACGTCGCCGAACGCCCTCGGGACCGGCGTACCGCAGGAAGTAGTGGCCGGCCGCGTCCAGGCATTCGTAGCGGACGGCCTGGAAGCGGCTGGGCATGCGCCGATCGAGCTCGGCGGCAATCTGTTCGTGGACACGGTCGGCGGCGCAGGGATGCGCGACGGACTGGCCGGCATCATCCGACGCCCTGGGCGGCGGCACCGGTTCGGCGCGGCGGGCTTCGCCGGCGGCCGCCACGGCCACCGCCGTGGCGTCCTGGGCGAAATCACCCCGATGTTCTCGACGTCGACCACCGTCGCGTACCGGCGCTCGAACTGGTCCGACACGAGGTAGCCCCGCACGTCGCGCGCCGGCTGGGTCACCGACCAGTTCACGACGCCCACCGGCACGCCCTGCGCTCCGAGCACGCTCCAGAGCGGCACGCGCCGTCAGGTCGCGGCTCTCGTGCACCTGCTCGCGGAGGAACCCGTACTCCACCAGCGCATGGGAATAACAGTAGTCGGGCAGCACCTCGATGGCGTCGGCGCTCGCCAGCGGCGTATAGGTGGCGGATGACCGGATGCCGTTCTTGTAGCGGCAGCTTGCCGGTGGCCGCCGACGCCCAGACCGGCGCGGGCTGCGTGGGCCGCATCGTGGCCAGGTGCAGCGAGGCGCCGCGCTCGAGCAGGCGTTCGAAGTTCGGCAAACGCCCCTCGACGGCCGCCGGGGCGATCAGATCGAGCGACGCGCCCTCGAGCAGGACCATGACGACCCGGGACTCGCCGCCCGGGCCAGCGGCCTCCGGGCGCCGCGGCCGGCCACCGGGCCGCCCTCAGCGGCTCCGCACCCGGGCCCCGGAGCATCAGCGGCCCCGCGATTGACGCCATCAAGGCCGCGGCCAGCACCACCGCGCCGGGCCTGGAGCTGTGGCGCCCGGCCCACCGGTGCCCGAGGGCCAGCGCGAGCATGATGCCCGCGCAGACCGTCAGCACGACGGCGCCGCCGGTCATCCGCGTGACGGCCTCGGGATCCATGAAGGGCGCAAGATCGCGGAGGTTCACCCAGGTCAGCAGCGTCGCCGCCCCGGCACTGGCCGAACAGAGCCAGACGAGGAACCTGAAGCTGATCCAGCCCGGCGAAATCACCTCGGTGGCCAGCAACTGCCGCAGCACGATCAGCACGTAGAAAACCGTGGCCGTGTGAAAGCCGTAGGACAGAACGAGCGTGGCCGCGAGGCCCTGGATGCTCATCAACGGGTAGCCCGGGTTGATCTGCAGCACGAGAATCGTGAGATAGAGGGCGAACGCCAGTCCCCCCGATCACCGAATTCGTGAGCATCCGCAGGTATCGCATTCGTCCCGCGCCGCCTCGCGCTCAATGCTATCCCCGAATCCCGAATCCCGAATCCCGAATCCCGAACATGTATACTTTCCCCATGCCGCCGTTGGACGTTCCGTCCCTGGTCCTGCGCAATACCCTCCTGTCCGCAGACTACAACGTGCTGCAGTTCGAGGCCCCGGCCATCGCCGCCGCGAGCCTGCCGGGGCAGTTCGTCATGATCCGCACAGCGGCGGGCACCGACCCGCTTCTGCGCCGGCCGTTCTCCGTCTTCGAAATCCTCCGTGATGCGGCTGGGTCGCCATCCGGCTTCTCGGTGCTGTGCAAGCGGATTGGCCCGGGCACCACGAGGCTGTACGACGCGGCCGCGGGTGACCGGCTTTCGGTCCTGGGCCCGCTCGGCAAGCCGTTCTCTCCCGTGTCGCCGCCGGTCGAGGCGTGGATGGTGGCGGGCGGCGTCGGCCTGGCGCCGTTTGCGACGCTGACGGAGGCGCTGCAGGCGACGGGCGCCCGCACGCGGCTGTTCTACGGGGGCCGCACGCGCGCCGACCTCTTCTATCTGGACTGGTTCGCGTCGCGCGGCGTGCGGCTCGATCTGGCGACTGAAGATGGATCGCTCGGCGCGCACGGCCGGGTGACGGCGCCGCTCGACGAGGCGCTTCGCGCCCGTCCGGCTGGCGTCCCGGTGACGCTGTATGCCTGCGGTCCGGAGCCGATGCTGAAGGCGGTCGCCGGCCTGGCCCGCACCCACGGCTGCCCGTCGCAGCTCTCGACGGAACGGATCATGGGCTGCGGCCTGGGCGGGTGCTACAGCTGCGTGGTGCGCGTGCGGGACGCCGGCGGCGCGCCGCGCTTCGTGCGCTCGTGCCTGAACGGCCCCGTGTTCAACGGCGACGACCTGATCTGGGAGTGACGGTGGATCTCAGCGTCCGTATCGGCTCGCTCGTCCTGAAGAACCCGCTCATGTCCGCGAGCGGCTGCTTCGGCTACGGCCTCGAGTACGCCGAGATCGTCGACCTGTCCTCGCTCGGCGCGGTGGTGGTCAAGGGGCTCTTCCTGAAGGAGCGCGAGGGCCATCCGCCTCCGCGCATCGTCGAGACGCCGTCCGGCATGCTCAACGCCATCGGCCTTCAGGGCATCGGCGTGCATCGCTTCGTCCGCGAGAAGATGCCGGAACTGCGCCGCCTCGGCGCCGTCGTCATCGTGAACGTGTGCGGCAGCTCGATCGACGAGTACGCCGAGGTGACGCGGATCCTGTCCGACTGCGAGGGCGTGGCGGCCATCGAGCTCAACATCTCGTGCCCGAACATCAAGGAAGGCGGCATCCAGTTCGGCTGCAACCTGTCGAGCACGGGCGAGGTGGTGGCGGCCGTCCGCAAGGTCACGACGCTGCCGCTCATCCCGAAGCTCACGCCCAACGTGACCAGCGTGTCGTCGTTCGCGCGCGCGGCCGAGGAGAACGGCGCCGACGCCGTGTCGCTCGTGAACACGTTCCTCGCGATGGTCATCGACCTCGAGACGCGGCGCCCGGCGATTTCGAACGGCATGGGCGGCCTGAGCGGTCCGGCGATCCGCCCGATCGCCGTGCGCATGGTGTACGAATGCGCGCAGCAGGTCCGGATCCCCGTGATCGGCATGGGCGGCATCGGCAGCGCCCGCGACGTGCTCGAGTTCATGATCGCCGGCGCCACGGCCGTGCAGGTGGGCACGGCCAGCTTCATCGATCCGTTCATCTGGCCCAAGCTCCAGGCGGGGATCGAGGACTACATGACGCGCCACGGCATTGCCCGCGCGGCGGACCTCGTGGGCACGGTGCAGATGAGCCGCTGACGCCAGCGGCCCGAGGTGAGGGTCAGGAGATGGCAGCAGTGAATCCCGTCATCGTCGCACTGGACGTCGACAGCCCGGCACAAGGCGCTCGCGCTCGCCGACACCCTGCGCGGCGCGGTGGGCGCCGTCAAGGTCGGCAGCCAACTGTTCACCGCCGCCGGGCCCGACATCGTCCGGCGCCTGGTCGACGCCGGCCACCGGGTCTTCCTGGACCTGAAGTACCACGACATTCCGAACACGGTGGCGAGCGCGGCGGCCGAGGCCGCCAAGCTCGGCGCCTGGGTCATCGACGTCCACGCCAGCGGCGGGGTGGCCATGATGAAAGCGGCGCGCGAAGCGGCGCATGCCGGCGCCGCGAAGGCCGGCGTGCCGCCCCCGCTCATCATCGCCATCACCGTGCTCACCAGCTTCGACCAGGACACGCTGATTTCCATCGGCGTCCCGCGCCCGGTCATCGACCAGGTCGACGCCCTCGCGTGGCTGGCGCAGGAGGCCGGCGCGGACGGCGTCGTGGCCTCGCCCCAGGAAGTGGGACGGCTGCGCGCGGCCCGGGGCGACGAGTTCGTGCTCATCACGCCCGGCATCCGCCCTGCAGACCCGCCGGGCCTGCCGCCGAGGCCCAGGGACGACCAGGCCCGGACGATGACGCCGGCGGAAGCCGTGGCGGCCGGCGCGAGCTACATCGTCGTGGGAAGGCCCATCATCGCGGCACCGGACCCCCGCGCCGCGGCCGAGAAGATCGCGGCGGACGCAGGAGCGTAGCGGATGTCCTACTTCGCGGAGAGGATGAAGTGGCCTCTCCGGTTCTGCGCGAAGCAGGCTCTCGGCTTCCTCGAGGCAGAATGGCGACTCTTCGCCCTTGGTCACGACCTGCACGCGATCGGCCGCGATGCCGAGGCCCGCCAGGTAGTCCCGCACCGCCGCCGCGCGCTTTTCGCCGAGCGCCAGGTTGTACTCGTTCGTGCCGCGCGAGTCGCAGTGCCCTTCAACGATGACCTTCGTCGACGGCCAGCGCTTCAGCCACTCCGCGTCCTTCGCCAGTGACGAGCGGGCGTCCGCCTTGAGGTCCGCCTTGTCGTAGTCGAAGATACACGTCCTCGAGCGGCTTCTCCGCGTTCAGTTCCGCCAGCGTCTTCTTCGCGAACACCTCGTCCTCGGTCAGCGGCTTCGGCGCGGCCGCCGGAGGCGGCGGCGGAGGAGGAGGCGGAGGCGGCGGGGCCGGCGTCGTGGGCGGGGGCGGCGGCGGCGGAAGCGGAGCGGTGACCGGAGGCTTCTTCGAGCACGCAACCGACAGCGTCACCAGGACGAGGGCGATGACGGAAATGAGCGCTTTCGACGACCGCATCATTGGCGAACTCTCCTTGAGTGGGGCCTGATGGGAACGTCCCGAAGGAAACGGCCGGCTGGCAGTCTTCCTGCTTCATTCTGGCATGCCCGGCAGATCGAGGCCAGAGGAATCGGCCGGCGTCGTACAATACGCGCGTGGATCGACTGCTTGAAGCCACGGCGCGCGCCGAGCGTGATCATTTCTGGTTCCGCGGATTCCGGCGGTTCGTCTCGCCGATGCTCGCGCGGGCCGCGGCCGGCCGCACGGGGCTGCGCCTGCTCGACTGCGGATGCGGCACGGGCACGAATCTGCGGGTGCTGCTCGAGCCGTACGGCAGAGCCTGGGGTTTCGACCTGACCTGGACCGGCCTGCAGTTTGCCCGTGCCTCCGGCGCGGCGCGCGTTGCCCAGGCGAGCGCGGCCGCCGTGCCGTATCCCTCGGCCGCCTTCGACATCGTCACATCGTTCGACGTGCTCTACTGCCTGCCCGACCAGGTCGAGCGGGAAGCCGTGCGGGAGATGTGGCGCGTGCTCAAGCCCGGCGGCGCGGCCATCATCAACGTGGCCGCGATGGACATCCTGCGCGGCAACCACTCGGTGCTCTCGGCGGAACTGCGGCGCTACAGCCGGGCCAGCCTGCGCGCACGCCTCGAGGCCGCCGGGTTCGGCGTCGAGCGGATGACGTACACGAACGCCGCGCTCTTCCCGCTCATGCTGGGCGTGCGCGGCGTGCAGCGGATCGCAGGGCTCGCGCCGGAGAGCGAGGCTGAAGGCGAGATCACGGTGCCTCCGCGCCCGGTCAATGCCGCACTCAGCGCGCTGCTGGCCGTCGAGGCGGGCCTGGTGCGAGCCGTGCCCATGCCCTTCGGAAGTTCGCTCCTCTGCCTGGCTAGGAAGCCGGCTTGAGTTTCACCGCGTAGATCCGGAGGCCGAGCGCGCGCTTGTCGGCGCCCTGGCCGCGGTCGGCCGGCCTGAAGACCTGGTCCGTCTCGATCGTGATCGCGCCGCCGGAAGCCGCCAGCGCCGCTGCCGGCACGCGGAAGGACCACGCGAAGTCGCTGCCGGCTTCGACGCTCCACAGTTGGGCACCACCGGCCGCGGCGGTCACCCGCGAGGGCCGATCGAAGTAACGCCGCGGCGACTCGCCAACGATCTGCAGCTCGAGGTCGCGGCCCGTCGGCGCGGTCCGCAGCACCGCCCTCCCGCTCGCCCAACGCCAGGAGAGACCCTGGAGCGGCGCGTACTCGGGTTCCTGCCACCCTTCCGCGAAGCCGAAGCATCGGCGTCTCGGGGGCCTGCAGGTCGAACTGATCGATGGCGACGATGTCGGTGGCCGCGCCGTCAGCGGCCGTCGCCGACGATCTCGAGCGCGCACCAGCGCGCGGAGCTAGCCAGCGCGCCGGCCGGCAGCGCGATGAACCGCAGGAACGCTGGCGTCGAAGGCGCGACCGACCAGGCTTCGATCTCCCGCCCGTCGATGCGCACGGCGACGCGGACGTCAGGGCCGGATCCGCTTCCGAGATGGCGGCCTCCAATCATCATCGCCGCCGCGGTATCGCGCGACCCCAGCCAGGCGCGTATCGGTCCCTTGCCAAGGCCGGCGCCGTCTGCCCGCGCCACCCCCGCGGTCTCGGGCGTCAGGTGCCATCCCTCTCCCGCGAACCAGCCCGGCTCCTCGATGACGACCCACCGCAGGCCATCCGGCCGGATGCCGCCCAGATACACCTGGCTGGAGAACGGCCAGGCGTACTCGCCGCGCGTCATCTGCGCCTGCGGATCGACGAGCGCGAGGTCGGTGCGCCGCGGGTCCGCGAGAAACCACACGGGTCCCGTGGACCCGGCCTGCCAACGTTTAACGACCTCGAGCCACTCGTGTTTCGGCGGCGCCTTCAATGCCGTCGCGGGTTCGACGCCCTCCGCCTCGACGGTCCTTGCGAAAGGATGGTGCATGCCGACCACCGCGCCCTTGCGGGCCTCGGCGTCCGCCCTGATCTCGGCCAGCGCGCGGGTCACCGGCCCACCGGCCCGTGCATAGTGTGGCCGTGATTGGCGCCGTCGTCACTCCGAACACGATCGCCAGGGCGGCGGCGAGCGTCAGCCCGCCGATTGGAGGCGGCGCATACAACCCTCTCGTGGCGAGGTATGCCATGGCCGGCACGAGCGGCAGCGCATACCGCGTCGTGACCGTCTCCTGGAACAGCAGGTGGAAGATCGCGTACGGCACGAAGGCGACGAGGATCGCGAGAAGCGCGCGGCGGCCTTTCCAGAGCAGCACAGCGGCGCCGGCCGCCGCCAGCAGCACCATGAACCCTCCTGCGCTCGCCCAATGACGGACGAACGTCTCGAAGAGCGCGAAGGCCAGCCTGCGGGCACTGATGTTCGTGACCAGCAGATCGACGCCGGTCCAGTCCTCGCCCGCCTGGGCGCTGAACGCCGCGTAGTACGCGCCCGGGCCTCCGCTGGCGATGACGAGCGGCACGAACCACAGCAGCGTGCCGGCCGCCAGCCAGAACAGGCTCCCGACAATCACGCCGGCCGCGCCGCGCCCGGCGCGGTCGGCGATCGCCAGCACGAGGACGGGCACCGTGAGCCACGCGGCCTGCGACCGGAAGCCGATGGCCACGGCCGACACGAACGCACCCAGCAGGATGAGCCGGCCTGAGTGCACGGCCGCGGAAGACGACGGCGACTCACCCGCGGCCGCGGCCGCCCGCTGGCGGACCACGGCCGTGAGCAGGATGGCCTGCGCCGTCAGCGAGACGGCAAGGCCCGCGGTGTCGCTCATCGGCCGGGACGCGGTCATCCAGAAGAGCGGCGCCGACATCGTGAGGGCCGTGGCCACGGCCGGCCGGCCGAGCCACTCGCCGACGCGGAGGTGGCGCAGCCGTGCCGGGGGTTCCGCAAGATTGCCGTCGAGCGCGTCGAACGCGGCGAACATCCGCAGCAGCGCGAACGCGGACAGCGCCCCGAACAGCGCGCCCCAGATCGCGAGCGCGTGCGGCTCGCTCAAGACCAGGTTCGCGGCCTTGCCGAGCGCCATGTAAATCGGATAGCCGGGCGGGTGCGGACGATGGAGGCCCGGATCGAAATCGCGCAGGCCGAGCGCGAAGTTCACCGAGTCGACGTCCTCGAGCGTGGAAGCGAGAAACGGCAGATGACCGGCCAGGAAGACGAGGGCGAGCGCCGCCGCCACCCACCACGCCCGGGACCCACGCGTGACCGGCGCGAGCACGTCCCTCACCGCACGCCTCACACCGGTTGCAGGCGGACGCCTTCATTGAGGCTGCCCATCCTGTAACCCTGCAGGTCGAGGGTGACGTAGCGGTAGCCGACGGCCTTCAGGTCGCGGACGATGGCCTCGCGCGTCGCCGGCTCCAGGGCGCGCGCCATTTCGTCCGGGCCGAGTTCGACACGGGCCACGTCGCCGTGATGGCGGACCCGGCACACTCGGAAGCCGAGCGCGATGAGCGCATCCTCGGCGCGCTCGATCATCGCCAGTTTCTCCGGCGTGACCTCGGTATGGTAGGGAATGCGCGACGACAGGCATGCCGACGCCGGCTCGTCCCACGTCGGCAGCCCGGCGCGGCGCGAGAGCTCGCGGATCTCGGCCTTCGACAGATCGGCGTCGTCGAGCGGGCTGCGCACGCCCAGTTCCCGCGCGGCCTTGCGCCCGGGCCGGTAATCACCCCGGTCGTCGGCGTTCGCGCCGTCCAGCACCGCCGCGACGCCGCGATCGTTCGCGATGGCCTGAAGCGCCGTGAAGAGCTCCTGCTTGCAGTGGTAGCAGCGGTCCGGCTCGTTGGCCCGGTACTCGGGGTTCTCCATCTCGGCGGTGACGATGAACTCGTGGTGAAGGGAGAAGTCGCGGGCGAGGCGCTCCGCGATCGCGCGGTGCCGGGAGGGATAGCTGGGGCTGTCGGCGGTGATGCAGTGCGCCGCGCGCCCGAGCACCGACGTGGCCACCCAGCCGAGGTACGCGCTGTCGGTGCCGCCGCTGAACGCGACGACGACGGAGCCCATCTCCGCGAGCGCCCGACGGAGACGCGCCTCTTTCTCCAGGAGCCGGGCCTCGTCAGTGGCCGGCGCTGTGCGCATGTCCGGGGCCGTCACTCGTCGTCCTCATCAACCTCCGCCTCCTCTTCATCCAGGTCGTCGTCCTCCTCGTCTTCTTCCTCGTCGTCGTCGGACGCGACCTCGAACTCGATGGGGTTGAGGCCGATAATTTCGAGGGTCACCCCGCAGTTGTCGCATTCGAGGGTGTCGCCCCGGTCCACGTCGTACTCGTCGACGTCAATCTCGAACTCGCATTCAGGGCAGATTGCCATACCGCCTCCACAACGGGTCGCACGCGGACCGGCCAGTGCTCCCAGGGCCGGGGCCTACCCCGGCGGCGCCCGCGTAACTGCTGACACGCCGACGGTTGTCGCGACGGGAGCCTGGATTATAGCGACAAGCCGTTCCGGCCTGCAACGCAACGGCCTAACGTTCCGGCGGGCCCAATCCGATACACTTGCACAGAATGACCATGGCCGGCGCCGTGCACAAGACCGTCCTCATCGCCGATGATACCCCGTTCGTGCGCGAGCGGTTCAGGGCCGCCATCGAGCAGGCCGGGCACCGGGCGTTCACCGTCAAGAGCGCAGCCGAACTGCTGGCCCGGGTGAGGGCGGACCTGCCGGAGATCGACCTGGTCATGGTGGACCTCCGCCTGCCCCATGCCGGCGGGGCCGACCTCGTGAGGTCCATTCGCAAGCTCGACGGCGGGCGCCTGCCGATCCTGGTGTTCAGCGGCACGATCAGCGGGGCGTCCGAAGTCCGCGACCTGGCCACGCTCGGGATCGCCGGGTACGTGAACGAGTACAGCGCGTCGCAGCAGATCCTGCCGTCGCTGGCGCCACACCTGTTCCCCGACAATTTCAACCGCCGGACCAGCCCGCGCGTGTCGCTCGGCATCCCGGTGGCCTATCGGTTCGGCAACACCATTGCCGCCGCCGTGACGCTGAACCTCAGCCGCGGCGGGCTGGCCATCCGCACGATGAGCCCGCTCGACTCCGCGACCCGCGCCAGGGTGCGCTTCCGCCTGCCCAACTCGAAACGAGACGTGGACGCCGACGCCCGTGTGGCCTGGAGCGACCGGCGCGTGGGCATGGGGATGCAGTTCGAGCGCATCGACGCCGCCGATCAGTCCGCCGTCGAAGAGTTCGTCGACGCACAGTACCTGCAGCACGCGAATTAGGGGCTAGGGACTTGGCGCTAGGGGCTAGTGAGACGCGGCTCCCGCCGCGTGGCTGGCCTGCCGGCGAGACGCCAAGACCGACTAGCGCCTAGCGCCGAGTCCCTGGCGCCTGCCGTAGTACAGTTCCCCCCTGGAGGCCGGTCATGGATCACACGCTGTTCGGCCCGGGCGAAATCGCCTGGCGCCTCGCGGCTGTCATGGCTCTCGTGTTCGCCAACGGGTTCTTCGTGGCGGCCGAGTTCGCCCTGGTCACGGTGCGCAAGACGCGCATCGACCAGCTCATCGCCGAGGGCAGCAGCCTGGCGCGCCCCGTGCGCCGCGCGCTCACGGATCCGGAAAGCTACATCGCCGCCACCCAGCTCGCGATCACGATGACGAGCCTCGGCCTCGGTTGGATTGGCGAGCCCGCCGTCTCCTCGATGATCCAGCCCGTGCTGGGCCTGCTGCCGGTCGCGCTGCGGGAAGCCACGGCTCACTCTGTCGCGGTCGCCCTGGGCTTCGCCTTCATCACCACCCTCCATATCGTGCTCGGCGAGCTCGCGCCCAAGACCGTCGCCCTTCAGCACGCCGAGCGCACGGCGCTCATCGTCGGGCGGCCGACCGAGCTGTTCATGCGCGTCTTCTGGCCCTTCATTTCGATGCTCAACAGCACGGGCCGCGCCGTCGTGCGGCTGCTCGGGCTGAAGCCGCCGAGCGGCAGCTCCCTGGTGCACTCGGAAGAAGAGCTGAAGATGCTCGTCACGGCCAGCCAGGAGGCGGGTGTCATCGAGGAGGAAGAGGAGCAGATGCTGCACCGGGTGTTCGGGTTCGGTGACCTGACGGCCGGCCAGGTGATGCTGCCACGCACCGAGATGACGGCCCTCCCGGTGCGCGTCGGCCGCCAGGACCTGCTCGCGCGGCTGGCGCAGGTCACGCAGTTGGTGATCCCGGTGTACGGCGCCCATCTCGACGACATCCGCGGCCTCGCGCGCATGCGGGATCTCCTTGGCGTCGTGGCGCGCGCGGACGAGGCCGTCGACCTGACGCCGATGCTGCACGAGCCGCTGACGGTGCCCGACACGCTGAAAGCCGATGATCTGCTCATGGAGATGCGCAAGCGCCGCTCGCCGCTGGCCATTGTCATCGACGAGTACGGCGGCACGGCCGGCATGGTGACGTTCGAGCGACTGATGGAGCGCATCGTCGGCGAAATCGGGCCCGCCGACGGGACCGGCACCTCGGCCATCACCGTGCTGACGGACGGGTCGGCGCTCATCGACGGCCTGGCGTTGACGACCGACGTGAACGTGCAGTTCGGCCTCGACATCGACGAGGACCTCTACGACACGATCGGCGGCTACGTGCTGGGGCGGCTGGGCCGGCGGCCGAGGCTCGGAGACAGCGTGGAGGTGGGCGGGCGGAAGATTCGGGTCGAGGCCCTCGACGGGTTGCGCGTCGCCCGCGTCCTGCTCTCGACGCCGTCCTGAGAAGTCAGTCGAACCGCAGCAGGCGCAGGCCGTTGGCGATGACGAGGAGCGAGGCGCCCATGTCGGCGACGACGGCCATCCAGAGGGTGGCCATGCCGAGGCCGGCCAGCACCAGGAACACGGCCTTCAGCCCGATCGACACGGCGATGTTGGCCTGGATGTTCCTGAGCGTTGCGCGGCTGAGACGCACCGCGTAGGGAATCCGCAGCAACTCGTCGGACATGAGCGCGACGTCCGCCGTCTCGAGGGCGGCGTCGCTGCCGGCGGCGCCCATCGCGATGCCGACATCGGCGGCGGCGAGGGCCGGGGCGTCGTTGACGCCGTCGCCGACCATGGCCACCGTGCCCCGGGCGGCCTTGAGGTTGCGAATGGCCGCAAGCTTGTCCTCCGGCAGCAGGCCCGCCCGCACGTCCGTCACGTCCAGCGCCGCGCCGATGCGCTCTGCGGTGCTGGCATGATCCCCGGTCAGCATCGCGATGTGCCCGATGCCCGCGCGCCTGAGGAGCCTGATCGCTTCCCGGCCGCTCTGGCGCAGGGCGTCGGCGACGGCAATGACGCCGGCCGGCCGGCCGCCGGCCGCGACGATCACGATGGTGCGGTCGCCGCCAGCGGCGGCGGCGACGGCGGCATCCAACTCCACCGACGGCGAGCCCTGCTGCTCGAACAGCTGCCGGCTGCCGATGAGCACGGGCGTGCCGTCGACCTCGGCAGACGCGCCCCGGCCTGGCAGGGCCTGGTAGCCGTCGCAGGGCGTGAGCCCGACGCCTTCGCCACGGGCTGCACCTCTGATGGCGCGGCCGATCGGGTGCTCCGACCGGCCCTCGACCGACGCCGCCAGCCTCAGCACATCGGCGCGCGTCCACGGCGCGATCGCGCGGACGTCGACCACGGCCGGGGTGCCGTGTGTCAGCGTGCCGGTCTTGTCGAAGGCGACGCACTGCACGCGGCCGAGCGTTTCGAGATGGCGGCCGCCCTTGATGAGCACGCCCTTCCTGGCGGCGCCCGCCAGCGCCGACACGATCGAGACTGGCGTCGACAGCACCAGCGCACACGGGCAGGAAATCACCAGGAACACCAGCGCCCGATACGCCCACACCGGCCAGGGCCCGGCAAACACCAGGGGAGGCACGAGGGCGACCGCCGCGGCGAGGGTGACGACGGCGGGCGTGTAGACGCGGGCGAAGCGTTCGACGAAGGTCTGCGAGGGCGCGCGCTCGGACTGGGCGTGCTCCACCAGGTTGATGATGCGCGCCAGCGTGGTGTCGCCGCGCAGGTGCGTGACGCGGACCATCAACGCGCCGTGCCCGTTGATCGTGCCGGCGAACACGTCGTCGCCGGGTCCCTTGGCGACCGGCAGCGACTCGCCCGTGATCGGCGCCTGGTTCACCTCGCTCTGGCCGGCCGACACCTCGCCGTCGAGCGGGATCTTCTCTCCGGGCCTGACGACCAGCACGTCGTCGACGGCCACGCTCTCGACGGGCACGCGGACGTCGCGCCCGTCCCGGTGCACGAGGGCGTCGCCCGGCGTGAGCTCCATGAGGGCCCTGATGGCGAGGCGCGCCCGCTCCATGTTGCGCGACTCGATCCACTGCGCCAGGGCGAACAGGAACGTGACCGCGGCGGCCTCGGACCACGCGCCGATCAGGATGGCCCCGGCCACGGCGATGAGCATCAGCGTGTTGATGTCGAGGGCGAAGAGCCGCGCAGCCGACCAGGCCCGCCGCGCCCAGTACCAGCCGCCCGTGGCCACCGACAGGGCGAACAGCGCGGCCGGGGCGGCCGCCGGAGCGCCGTACCACTCCAGCCCGAAGCCGGCGGCCGCGGCCGCGCCCGAGACCGCGAGGACCGCCTCGCGGGCACCGCCCGAGCGGACCGTGATGCGCGACGCGGAGTCGCGGTCCAGCCACGCGCGCATGCCCGCGGCATTGACCACCTCGGCGATGGCCGCCGCCGACAGCAGCGCGGCATCGTGCGAGACGCGCAGCGTGCCGCCGACCACGTCGGCGCTCATCGACTCGAGACCCTTGAGCGGCTTGAGCCTGCGCTCGAGAATGGCCACCTCTTCGTGGCAGTCCATGCCCTCGACGCGGAACACCGATTCCGCGTGGATCTCACAGACCGGGCAGGCGGGGACGGGGCTGGGCATCCTGTCAGGCGCTAGGGACTTGGCGCTAGGCGCTAGTCAGCCATTCGGTCATGTTGCCTCGCCACCCATGCGGCGAGAGTCGCGTCCGACTAGCCCCTAGCGCCCAGTCCCCAGTCCCTCCCATCGTAGCAGTATTGACACGTTCTCTCCGGCCTCGGTACCATCGGGGACTGGTAATCAGCATCACGTGCCGCACGTCTGACATGTCTCCGGCCGACCGACCGACGCGAGCGTCCAAACTTCGGCTGCCGTGGCCGCCCCGCCGGGGCCCGGTTCGGCCAACCCGTTTGTTGTCAACCTATTCACGGAGAACGCTGTGATCGAGGTCCAGCACCTCACGAAGCGCTACGGTCGGGTCACCGCCGTCGACGACGTGTCGTTCCGCGTCGAGCGCGGCGAGATCCTCGGATTCCTCGGGCCGAACGGCGCCGGCAAGACGACGACGATGCGCGTCATCACCGGGTACATGCCGCCGACGGAAGGCCGCGTGGTGGTCGCCGGATTCGACGTCTTCGACCAGCCCATCGACGCCAAGCGGCGGATGGGCTACCTGCCCGAGACGCCGCCGCTCTATCCGGACATGACGGTGCGCGAGTACCTCACGTTCGTCGCGCGCATCAAGGGCGTGGCGGGAGGCGAGCGCAAGGCGCGCGTCGAGCGGGCGATGGCGCGCACGCGGGTGAACGACATGAGGGACCGGCACTGCGGCAAGCTCTCGAAGGGCTACCGCCAGCGCGTCGGCCTCGCCCAGGCGCTGCTGCACAATCCCGACGTGCTGGTGCTCGACGAGCCGACCGCGGGCCTCGACCCGAAGCAGATCATCGAGACCCGCCAGCTGATCCACGAACTGGCCGGCGATCACACGATCATCCTCAGCACGCACATCCTGCCGGAGGTCGCGCAGACCTGCCAGCGCGTGGTGATCATCAACAAGGGCCGCGTCGTGGCGGTGGACACCCCCGAGAACCTCACGCGGCAGCTGAGCGGCGCGGAAACGATGTACGTGCTCGTCGACGGCGGAGACGCGTCGGCGCTCCTGCAGGGCGTGGCCGGAGTCACGCGCGTGGCGGTGGCCGATCGGCACGGCGCGGCCGTCGGCTACGAGGTGGAGAGCGCGCGCAGCGAGGACATCCGGCGCGATCTGGCGCGCGCCGTGGTGTCGAACGGCCTCGGCCTGCTCGAGCTGCGGCCGCTGCGGATGAGCCTCGAGGAGATCTTCCTCCAGGTGACCACCGAGGAAGAGGCCGGCAAGGCGGAGCCGGCGGAGGAGGCCACGGCATGAGCAACATCCTCGCGATTGCCCAGAAAGAGATTCGCTCGTACTTCGCGTCGCCGATCGCCTACGTGGTAATCGGCCTGTTCGCGCTGCTGTTCGGCTACTTCTACGTCGCGATCCTCGACTGGTTCGTGCGGCAGGGCATGATGGGCGGCATGGGCATGCAGGCCGCGCCGCTGAACCTCAACCAGCAGTTCGTGCGGCCGCTGCTGCTGAACGCCACCGTGGTCCTGCTCTTCGTGCTGCCGATGATCACGATGCGCACCTACGCCGAAGAGAAGCGATCGGGCACGATCGAGCTGCTGCTGACCTCGCCGGTCACCGACCTGCAGATCATCCTCGGCAAGTTCCTGGGCGCGATGGCGCTCTATGCCGCGATGCTCGGCGTGACGCTCGTCTACGTCGGCGTGCTGTTCGTGTTCGGCAACCCCGAGTGGAAGCCGATTGCCACGGCGTACCTGGGGCTCCTGCTCCTCGGGCGGCTGCTTCATCTCGGTGGGCATGCTCATCTCGAGCTTCACGCGGAACCAGATCGTCGCCGGCATGCTGACCTTCGGCGTCTTCCTGCTGCTGTGGGTCATCGACTGGATCGGCACGTTCCTCGGGCCGTCGGGCGAGACGATCGTCGAACTACCTGTCGATCACGCGGCACTTCGAGGACTTCGCCAAGGGCGTCATCGACACGACGCACCTCGTCTACTACGTCAGCTTCATCACCTTCGGCCTGTTCCTGACCGCGAAGTCGGTCGACAGTGAGCGGTGGCGGGGATAATGCTCAACAGAATCGGCAGCATCATCGGTTGGGTCGGCGTCGCGCTGGTCCTGGCGGCCGTCGCGATCCGCTTCCTCAGGCCCGAGTGGGACCGCTACGCCTACTGGGGCGCGTGGGCGGGCCTGGTCTGCGTCCTGGTCTACATGCTCAGCCAGTGGCGCGACATCGTCGGCGCGTTCCGGCGGCGCCAGACGCGCCTCGGCACCCTCACGGCGGCCAGCATCCTCATCGTGCTCGGGATCCTGGTCGCCATCAACTACCTCGGGTCCCGGCAGAACAAGCGGTGGGACCTGACGAAGTCCGGCGAGTTCACGCTCTCGCGACCAGACGATGAACATCCTGCGCAAGCTGGACGCGCCGCTCAAGATCACCGGCGTTCGAGAAGAGCCAGGAGATGGCGCGGTTCAAGGACCGCCTGCCCGAGTACGGGTTCGCCTCGAAGCAGGTGTCCATCGACTACGTCGACCCCGACGTGAAGCCGGCCGTGGCGCGGCAGTACCAGGTGCAGTCCTACGGCACGGTGGTGTTCGAGTACAAGGGCCGCATCGAGCGCGTCGTCGGCGACAGCGAGCAGGATCTGACCAACGGCATCATCAAGGTGGTCAGCGGCGCCAAGAAGACCGATCTACTTCCTGCAGGGCCACGGCGAGCGCGACCCCAACAGCTCGGAGCGTTCCGGATACGGGACGATCAAGGGCGCGCTCGAGCGCGAGAACTACGGCGTCGAACGCCTCGCGCTGATTCAGGCCGGCGCGGTTCCCGACGGCGCGTCGGCGCTGGTGGCGGCGGGGCCGACCTCGGACCTGCTGCCGCCGGAACAGGCCGCCATCGAGGCGTACCTCGCCAAGGGCGGCAAGCTGCTTTCTCCTGATCGACCCGCCTGCGTCCAACTCGGCCCCTCCCCTTCCCCTGTTCGAGGGCCTCGCGAAGCAATGGGGCGGCAAAGCTCGGCAGGGACGTCGTCGTGGACGCGAGCGGCCTCGGGCAGCTCATCGGCTCGAGCTACGACACGCCGGTGTCGGTGTCCTATCCGCCGCACCCGATCACGGAGCGCTTCGACACGCTGACCGCGTTCCCCCTGGCCCGGTCCGTCACGGCCGAAACCGGCGCGGGCGGCGTCACGGCGCAGCCGATCGTGCAGACGGGCGAGCGCAGCTGGGCCGAGACCGACATCGACAGCGTGGCGGCCAAGGACGGCCCGAAGCTCGACGAAGCCAAGGGCGGCGACCGCCGCGGCCCCATCAGCGTGGGCGTGGCGGCGTCGCAGCCGGTGAAGGCTGCCGAACCGACACCGCCGGGCGGCGACAAGCCGGCCGACACCAAGCCGCCGGAGACGCGCGTGGTCGTGATGGGCGACTCGGACTTCGCGTCCAACGTCGCGATCAACATCTCGGGCAACCGCGACTTCTTCATGAACATCGTCGGCTGGCTCTCGCAGCAGGAGAACCTGATCGCCATCCGGCCGAAAGAGGCGGGGGACAGCCGGCTGACGCTCACCAACGACCAGGCGCGCCGCATCGCATGGCTGGCGCTGTTCGTGTTGCCTGGCGCTCATCCTGGCGATGGGCGTCTACACCTGGTGGCGGAGGCGTTGATGCGCGGGTTCCGGTCGACGTTCATCCTGCTGCTCGTGCTGCTGGGCCTGGTCGGCTACATCTACTTCTACGAGATGAAGCGGACGGCCGCGCCGGACACGGCCGAGCAGAAACAGAAGGTGTTCGCCGTCGAGGCCGACAAGATCGAGGAGGTGGAGGTGAAGTCCGCCTCGGGCGATCGCACGGTGCTCAAGAGGAGCGGCGACGCGTGGCGCATCGCCTCGCCGCTCGACGCCAAGGCCGACGAAGGCGAGGTCACCGGCATCGTCAGCAATCTGGCGTCGCTCGAGATCCAGCGCGTGGTCGACGAGAAGGCCGCCGATCTCGCGCAGTTCGGCCTCGCGACGCCCTCGCATCGAGGTGCGCTTCAAGAAGGCCGGCCAGACCGACGCGTCGCGCCTGCTCCTGGGCGACAAGAACGCCACCGGCGGCGAGATGTACGCCGCGCTGCCGGGCAGCGCGCGCGTGTTCCTGGTGTCGTCGTTCCTCGAGTCGACGTTCAACAAGAGCACCTTCGACCTGCGCGACAAGACCATCCTGTCGTTCGATCGCGCGAAGGTGGATTCGCTCGAGATCGTGACAAAGGACCAGCGCCTGGCGTTCGCAAAAGCGGGCGACGGGTGGCGGATGACGAGCCCCGTGAACGCCCGGGCCGACCAGGGCCAGGTCGATGGCGCCATCGGCAGCCTGCAGACGCTCGCGATGAAGTCGATCGCCGAGGCGCAGGCGGCCGAGAAGGACTTCGCCAAGTACGGCCTCGACAAGCCCGAACTGACGGCCACCGTGGGCGCAGGCAGCACGCGCGCGACGATCGCCATCGGCAAGGCCGACCAGAGCGGGTTCCAGTACGCCAGGGACGTGTCGAGGCCGATGATCGTCACGATCGATCCGGCCCTCGTCAACGCCCTGCGGAACAACGCCGACGCCTTCCGGCCCAAGGACGTGTTCGAGTTCAGGTCGTTCACGGCCACCCGCCTCGAGGTCACGCGCGGAGCGGACACCGTGGCGTTCGAGCGCACGACCGACAAGGACGGCACGGCCAGGTGGAAGAGGCTGAGCCCTGCGAAGGATGTGGAGACGTCCCAGATGGATGGCCTGCTCAGCGCGTTCTCCGGCCTGTCGGTGAGCGGCTGGGTCGATGCCGGGGCGAAGACCGGCGCCGACGCGCCGGTCGCCGTGGTGACGGCGAAGTTCGAAGACGGCAAGAAGGAGGAACGCGTCGTGTTCGGCAAGGTCGGCGCCGATGTGTTCGCCATGCGCGCGGGCGAGCCCGGCGCGGCGAAGGTAGATGCGGCCAAGTTCGACGAGGCGATCAAGGCGCTCGAGGCCATCAAGTGAGGCGCCGGATCCTGGCCGCGGTCGGTGTCCTCGTCTTCGCCACCGGCTGCGCGCCCAAGATGGCGCCCGCCACGGCGCCGCGGCCGCTCGTGCAGCCGAAACGAGGCGTCAACGCGCTCAAGGCAGACCTGGCCTCCTACTACGAGGCTCCCGAGTTCCAGAACGCGGTGTGGGGCGTCCTCGTCAAGTCGCTTGCCACCGGCGAGACGCTGTTCGCCCTGAACCCGGGAACGTTCCTCATGCCCGCGTCCAACATGAAGGTCGTCACCATGGCGGCCGCCGCGGAGCGCCTGGGCTGGGACTACACCTTCACGACGAAAGTCCTTGCCGCCGGGCCCGTCGAGGGCGGTGTGCTCAAAGGCGATCTCGTGGTGATTGGCAGCGGCGATCCATCACTGGGGGGCCGCCCCACCGAGGGTCCGTCCGTGCTGGAGCGCTGGGCGGACCAGGTCCGCGCACGAGGCATCTCGCGCGTCGACGGCCGGCTGATCGGTAACGACAACGTGTTCGACGACGAGGGGCTGGGCCAGGGATGGTCGTGGGACTACCTCGCCTACGGCTACGCGACGCCGGTCGGCGGGCTCGATTTCAACGAGAACGTCGTCCGCCTGAGCTTCACGCCCGGCTCGGCCGCGGGTGATCCGGTTGCGGTGACCGCGAGGCCCGAGGGCAGCGGCCTGACGATCGAAGCCGCAGTCAAGACGGCTCCGGCGGACGGTGCGGGCGACGTGAATGTCGCGAGGCCGCCGGGAAGCCGGAGGCTCGGGGTCAGCGGTTCGGTGCCGGCGGGGAAGATGGACGTCACCCAGACCGTGTCGGTGGACAACCCCACCGAGTTCCTGGTGGGCGCGTTCCGCCAGGCCCTCCTGAGCCGCGGCATCGACGTGACGGGCGGCGCCGTCGACATGGACTCGCTGCCCGCTCCTCCGGACGTCACCGGGGCGGAAACGCTCGTGACGTATACCTCTCCCCCGCTCTCGGAGATCGGCAAGGTCCTGATGAAGGTCAGCCAGAACCTGTACGCCGACACCTTGCTGAAGGTAATCGGGCGGCCTGCCGACGGCGGCCCGGGCACGATTCGCGAGGGGCGCAGGGTGCTGGGAGAGGTGCTCCGGGGCTGGGGGATCGCCCCGGATCAATACCTGCAGGCTGACGGCTCCGGCCTGTCGCGCTACAACTACCTCACCGCCGGCGTGCTCGTGACCGTGCTGACGAGGATGTACGCGGAAGACCGGCACTATGAGCCGTTCATCACGGCGCTTCCCATCGCGGGCGTGGACGGCACGATTGCGGGCCGGATGAAGGACACGCGGGCCCAGGGCAACGCCCGCGCGAAGACGGGCTCGATCGCCAATGCCCGGGCGCTCTCCGGCTACGTGACCTCCGCCGACGGCGAACCCCTCGTGTTCTCGATGATCGTGAACAACTTCAACGTGCCCCAGTCGCAGGCCGACGCCGTCATCGACCGCGCCGTCGTTCGTCTGGCCGACTTCCGCCGCTAGCCCCGCACGCGCATGGCATCGTCCTTCGCGTTCTACGCGTGTGTGACGATGGCGCTGGCGGGCCTGCTGTCCGTGCTGCGCCCTGTCCGGGCGCTGGGGATCCGCAATCGCTGGATCGCGGTCCTGGTGCTGCTCGCCGGGTGGTGGGGCGCGTCCCGCGCGTTGAACGCGACCGCGCTGGCGGACTACGTGGCACGGCCGGCTTCGAAGCTCGATGAGTTCGCGCCGATCTACCAGTTCTCGGAAACCGCCTCAATCCCCGTGCGCGCCTCGGCCGACCGCGTCTACGATGCGATCTTCAGCGTGACGGCCGCCGAGGTGCCGGGCTACCGCACGCTGGCGTGGATCCGGCGAGGCG
Organism: uncultured Acidobacteriota bacterium; assembly: GCA_963806085.1. Lineage (GTDB taxonomy): Bacteria > Acidobacteriota > Vicinamibacteria > Vicinamibacterales > JAKQTR01 > JAKQTR01. The sequence goes on along the minus strand of CAWDWR010000003.1, from coordinate 821,608 downwards.
GGACGTCGGGACCGGAGAGCGTGCTGAATCCCCCTGACAACGAGTCCCTCGTGCGCGTGGCGACGCGGACGTCGTTCATGGCGCTGGCCGAGGTGTCCGGCCGGGAGTTCGTGATGGGCGCGGTCGTCATGGCGCCACAGGGCGTCAAGCTGGCTGCCGGCCCGACGCCCGAGTCGTTCAAGGCGCTCGCGCGTCCGGGGTTCGCCAAGGCGGTGATGGGCTTCTCGATCGAACCTCGGGGCCCCGGCCTCTGCCGGCTCACCACCGAGACGCGGGTCCACGCGACGGACCCCGTGTCGCGTGACGTGTTCGCCCGCTACTGGAGGGTGATCGCGCCGGGCAGCCTGCTCATCCGGCACATGTGGCTGCGGGCGATCAAGGTGCGGGCGGAAGCATCGACGCGATGATCTCGCCCAGCGCGGCGGTCATGTCGGCGCGCGAGCCGGTCAGTCCCCCGCCCTGCGCGAGATCGGGCTTGCCGCCGCCCTTCCCGCCGAACCGCTGCACCATCGCCTTGAGCGCCGCCGACGCGTCCAGGCTGACGTCGGGCGCGCGCGCGATGACGATCAGCGCCGGCTCGCCTGCCGACAGGAACGCGGCGACGACGCCGGGCCGGCTCGCCGATGCCGATGCCAGGGCCTTCAGCCCGCCCTGATCCCAGCCGTCGAGCGCGTCGACGATGACGCGCGCCGGGCCGACGGCCTGGCGCGCTGTACCAATGCCGAGGCCTCGTGGCCCGCCAGGCGCTCGCCGAGATCCCGGATCGTGCGGCGCAGGTCCTTGTTCTCAGCCTGCGCGCCTTCGATGGCCGAAGGCAGGTCCTGCGGCGCGACCGAGAGGAAGCGCAGGCTGCCCGCCGACGGCGTCGCGCAGGACGCGGAACTCGCGGAGCGCGCGGCCGCCGCACACGAATTCGAGCCGCATGCCGCCGCGGAACTTCTCCCACGCGCGCAGCGCGATGACGCCCACCTGGCCGGTCCGCGCCACGTGCGTGCCGCCGCACGCCGACATGTCGAAGTCGTCGACCTCGATCACGCGCAGCGGCCCGCTCCGCGTGGGTTCCTTGCGGAACGTCATCGACGCGGCCTCTTCCGGCGTGGCGAACCGGATCGACACGGGCCGGTTCTCCCAGACGATGCGGTTGGCTTCCGACTCGGCGGCCGCGAGCGCCTCGGAGCCGAGCACCTTGTCGAGGTCGAGCGTCGAGAGCGCGGCGCCGAGATGGAAACCGACGGTCCGCGCGTGATGCAGCCGGTCGAAGGCCGCCGACAGGATGTGCTGGCCGGTGTGCTGCTGCATGTGATCGAAGCGGCGGGCCCAGTCCACGCGCCCGCGGACGCGGGTGCCCTGCGGCGAGCGGGGCGCTGACGACGTGGCCGATGGTCCCGTCGTCCCGGTCGACGACGTCGGTCACCTCGGCGTCGCCGAGCGAGCCCGGTGTCGTACGGCTGCCCGCCGGACGTCGGGTAGAACGCGGTGCGGTCGAGCACGACGATGGGTCGGCCGTCGACGCTCGACGACCGACACCACCGTGGCGTCGAACTCGATGCACGTCGGGTCCGTGTAGTAGAGGCGTTCGGTCACGAGCGGTCCTTCCCTTTGGCGCCGCCTTGCTTCGCGGCCGCCATGCGGCGCCCCTGGGCTCCAGCCACCGGGTCGGGCGCGCCGGCCTCGGCGAACCCGCGCGCCCTGAGCACGCAGCTGTCGCATCGCCCGCACGGCGCGCCGCCGGGCGCCGGGTCGTAGCAGCTGCTGGTCAGCCCGTAGTCGAGGCCGAGCGCCAGGCCGCGCCGGATGATCTCCCCTTTCGTCATGCTGATGAGCGGCGTGTGGATGCGTGAACCGCGCGCCGTCGACGCCCGCCCTCGTCGCGAGCGCGGCGGTCCGCTCGAACGACTCGATGAACTCAGGCCGGCAGTCGGGATAGCCGGAGTAGTCGACGGCGTTCACGCCGATGAAGATGTCCGCGGCGCCGAGCGCCTCCGCCCAGGCGAGCGCCAGCGACAGGAAGACGGTGTTGCGCGCCGGCACGTACGTCGACGGGATGCCGGCTCCGCCGATCGGCCGGTCCTTGGGCACGGGCCCTGATCCCGTCAACGATGACCCGCCAAAGGCGGAGAGATCGAGCTGGAGCTCGACGTGGCGGGCGACCCCGAGGGCGGCGGCGACCCGCCGGGCGGCCTCGAGCTCGACGGCGTGGCGCTGGCCGTAGGCGACCGTGAGCGCGTACAGGTCGAAGCCTTCGGCCTTCGCGATGGCGGCGGCGGTGTAGGAATCGAGGCCGCCGCTCAGGAGGACCACGGCCCTGCGCGGAGCGTCAGACGCCGCGTGCATGGGCCCCCCAGATGTACTTGTGCACCTGCAGCTGCAGCCGCACGGGCAGCCGGTCGGCGAGCATCCAGGATGCCAGCTCCGGCGGCGCCAGCACGTCGTGCACCGGTGAGAAGAGCACGGCCGCGCACCGGCCGGCTAGTTGATGCCGATAAACGATCGTCACGCGCGAACTCGTAGTCCGCGCGGTCGCGGATCACGAACTTCACCTCGTCTGCCGCCCCCAGCAAGTCGAGATTCGGCCAGTGGTTGCGTGCCGACTCGCCGCTTCCCGGGCACTTGACGTCGATGATCTTCACGACGCCGTCGGGCACGCGTTCCACGCCGATGTGCCCCCCGGTCTCCAGCAGGACGGTCAGGCCGCGATCCCTGAGGGCGGACATCAGCGGGTACACGTCTTCCTGCAGCAGCGGTTCGCCCCCGGTCACCTCGACGAGCGGGCAGCCGAACGCGGCCACCTCTTCCACCACCTCAGCGACGGTTCGCTTCCGGCCCTCGGTGAAGGCGTACGGCGTGTCGCACCATGTGCAGCGCAAGTCGCACGCGGTCAGGCGCACGAACACGCACGGGGCGCCGGCGTACGTCGACTCGCCCTGGATCGAGTGGAAGATCTCGTTGATGGTCAGCATGCCGCACAATCATTGTAGCGGGAAGTACTCCGATCAGTAGCCAGTAGTCAGTAGCCAGTAGTCAGTAGAAGAACGCCACGCCGGCGTCACGCTGACCCATTCGCCGTCCCATTCTCGCTGTGCGTTCCTACTGGCTACTGGCTACTTACTACTGAATCTCGAGCGCCGAAGCAGGGGCCGCCGGGCGTACAATCGGCGCGAGGATCTCATGGGCGAGGTACGAATCGGCACCTCCGGCTGGAGCTATCCGTCCGGGCCCGGCTCCTGGAACGGCGTCTTCTATCCTGCCCGGCGGGGCGGCATGCGCGGCGCCACGGAGCTGGCGTACTACGCCGAGCACTTCGACACGGTCGAGGTGAATTCGAGCTTCTACCGGCTGCCTGATCCGGCGGTGACGAAGAAATGGGCCTTCGAGAGCCCCGCTCGCTTCGACTTCTGCCTCAAGCTCTTCCAGAAGTTCACGCATCCGGGCATGTATCTGAAGCATGCCGGGTCGCACGAGGGTGCCGAGGAGAGCCCGATCCCCACCGTCACGGGGGCTGACGTGGACGCCTTCCGGCAGTCCGTCGATCCGCTGGCGTCGGCCGGCAAGCTCGGCGCGCTGCTGGTCCAGTTTCCGCCGAGCTTCAAACACGGCGACGATGCCTGCGAGTACCTGGACTGGCTGTTGCAGTCGTTCTCGGACTACCCGATTGCCGTCGAACTCCGGCACCGCAGCTGGAGCGACCACCAGCAGGCCGTGCTCGCGCTGCTGAAGGCCCGGCGGGCGGCGTGGGTGCAGATCGACGAACCCAAGTTCCGGTTCTCCATCCAGCAGAGCCATCTTCCGAACCTGGGCAGCCTCTACTACATGCGGCTGCACGGCCGGAACGCCGAGAAGTGGTGGACGCACGATCATCCCGACGAGCGGTACGACTACCTGTATTCACCGGCCGAGATCGATGGCTTCGCCGACACGGTCGCGCGCGTGAGGCAGCTCGTCCAGAAGATCTACGTCTTCATGAACAACCACTTCGCGGGCAAGGCCGTGGCCAACGCGGCCGCCCTGCGCCACGCCGTCGGCCAGCCGGTGACGGGTGAGTACTCGCAGGAAATGCTCGAGCGGTATCCGTTCCTCGGGACCATCGCGGCGCGGCCGCGAGGCGAGACCCTGTTCGACTGACGGGTTGGCCCGAGGTGCCTGGCGGGACCGCTGCTGCACCGCAGAGGACGCAGAGCCTCAGGAAGGCTCGTGGCCCGAATCCAGTCGGCCGGGGCGGTGCATGAATCGGAACCACCCCATGTTCGTCTTCCGCCGGCTCTGCGCGCTCTGCGAACTGAACAACTCTATTTTACATACATCCGCTTGACGGTGTCGCCAACTTCTATCTTGTCGACGACGTCCATCCCCGATGTGACCTGTCCGAAAATCGCGTACTTGCCCTCGGGGATCTTGCCCGCCAGCCGCGTGATGTAGAACTGGCTGTCCGCCTTGGCCGGGTCGCCGGCATGCGCCATGCCGACGGCCCCCTTCTTGTGCTTCAGCTTCTTGCTGATTTCCGCCACGCCAACCGGTTTCCCGTTGCCCCTCCGCCCCCAGGAGTCCTTCTTCGCGAGATCCTTGGAATCCGGGTCTCCGACCTGGATGACAAACGACTCCGCGCGGTGGAAATGCTGGCGGTTGTAGAAGTTCGATTTCACGAGCGCCAGGAAGTTCTCGACGGTCTTCGGCGCTTCGGAGGGGTACGTCTCGATCGTGATGTTGCCCTTCGAGGTTTCGATCACGACTGTGGGGCCTGGGGCCGGCGCCTGCGCGGATGCGACGCCCTGCAGCCCAGCCAGAATCGCCAGCGACATCAGCAGGACGCCGGCGCGCGACCACGTGCGCATGTTCATTCTCCTCTGTGCGGTGCTTCGATGGTGCCTCGGTACGCGAGCGCATGGCCCGGCCGAAGCCAGGCCGGATGATACACCAGATGCGCGTTACGCGAGCGCGGCGCGGGATTTCCCGACCTTCGTCACGCCGATGCGGGGACACCGGGCGGCCACGTCGCAGTCGCCGCAGCGCGGGTGCGTCGGCCGGCAGACGTTCTGGCCCCAGGTCACGAGGTAGAGGTTGAGGTACGGCCACCACCGCGCGGGCACCCGCTCGTACAGCGCCTGCTCGGTCTGCTCGGGCGATTTCGTGGTGACCCAGCCGAGGCGGTTCGAGATGCGGTGCACGTGTATGTCGACGCAGATGTTGCGCAGGCTCTTGAAGCCGAGGATGAGGACGAGGTTGGCGGTCTTGCGGCCCACCCCCGGCAGCGTGAGCAACTCCTCCATCGTGCCGGGCACGCGGCCGCCAAACCGGCCGATCAGCGCCCGGCATGCGGCCTTCACGTGGCGGGCCTTCGTGCGGTAGAAGCTGACAGGGTAAATGAGCTTCGCGATGGCGCTCACCGGCATGGCCGCCAGGCGCCCGGCGTCGGGCGCTTTCCGGAACAGTCGTTCCGACGCCGCTGCGGTTGTCGCATCCTGGGTGCGCGCCGAAAGCATCGTGGCGATGAGCACGCGGAAAGCGTCCTCCCGCGCGTCCTCGGCGATCTTCTCGACGACGGGCAGATCGAGACCGGTGATGGCCCGGGCCATCCCGCGCATGACCCATGCCACGTCATTCGAGTTCATCCGCGTCATCCGACCACCGGTGTGAGGGGCGGCGCGCCCGACAGCACTGCCAGCACGTTGCGCGCCGCGAGATCGGCCATGGCGGTGCGCGTCTCGACGGTGGCGCTTCCCAGGTGCGGCGCCAGCACGACGTTCTCGAGGCCCAGCAGGTCGGGGTGCACGAGGGGTTCCTGTTCGTAGACGTCGAGCGCCGCCCCGGCAATCAGGCCCTCGCGCAACGCCCACGCCAGCGCCGCCTCGTCGACCACCGGGCCCCGCGAGGTGTTCACCAGATAGGCGCCGCGCTTCATGCGCAGGATGACGCGCCGATCGACGAGGTGCCGCGTCGCGGGCGTCAGCGGAACATGGAGCGACACCACGTCGGAGCTCGTCAGCAGCTCGTCCAGGCTGAGCCGCGCCCAGCCGGGGCCAGCCGCGTCGCCGCCATCGGCCCCGGGCTCGAGCGTCGTGAACGCCACCCGCATGCCGAACGCCCCGGCCCGCGCGGCCACGGCCCTCCCGATCCGCCCGAGACCAATGACTCCGAGTTGCTTGCCCCGGAGGTCGGACCCCAGCATGAAGTCGAGCGCCCAGCCGGCCCACTCCCCGCGACGCAGGAGCCGCTCGCCTTCAGCGATGCGCCGCGTCACGGCGAGGATGAGTCCCCACGTGAGGTCGGCGGTCGCTTCGGTGAGCACGTCCGGCGTGTTGGTGACAATCACCCCGCGGGCGCGGGCCGCGGCGATGTCGATGTTGTCGAAGCCGACGGCGATGTTGGCCACGATGCGCAGGCCGGGCCCTGCGTCGAGCACGGCACCGTCGACGCGGTCGGTCAGCAGGCACATCAGCGCCTGCTTGCCGGCGAGGCGGGCCTTGAGCTCCGCGGCGGGGATGGCGTCCTGGCCCTCATAGATGTCGACGGTGCACCGTTCTTCCAGCCGCGCGACCACAGACGAGGGAACGCGGCGGGTGAGCAGGACGGCGGGCCTGGACATGATGTCAGCGCTGCTGATAGGCCTGGCGGCAGCGGTCCGAACAGAAGTGGTGGGTGCCGCTGCGGTCTCTCGCCGACACGGACCGCGACGGCAGGACGAACGTCCCGCACACGGGATCGCGGACCATCAGCTCACCCTTCTCGGGAGGGCCGGGCGGCGGCGGCGGCGGCGCGGACGCGCCCTGGACGATGCCGGCGATCAGGGTGCGGAGCGCCCGCCAGACGACGAGCAGCAGCAGCGACCAGATGAGAAAACGCGCCAGCATGCGGCGGGCTCCGGCCCGCTACCGGGCGGGGGCGCCGGGCTTCGGGGTCTGTGTGGCGGCCGGCGTGCCGGGCGGCGGCACGGGCGACCCGCCAGGGTGCGCGGCTTGCAGGTTGGCGAGCGATCGCTTCGCCGCCTGTCCCTCCTGGCTGTCGGGCGCGATCTTGATGACTTCCTCCCAGGCGGCCGCGGCGCCGACGAGATCCTGCTTGCCGAACGCCTTCACGATCCCGAGGTTGAGGAGCGTCTTCAGGTGCCGCGGGTCCATCCGGAGCGATTCCTCCATCTGCCGGACGGCGCGGTCGGGCTGGTTCGTGTAGTAGAAGCAGACGCCGAGGTCGGTGCTCACGCTCACGTCGCCCGGGTTCAGCTTGAGCGCGGCTTCGTACCACTGAATCGCGTCCTGATACCGTTCGGCGTCGAAGTACATGTTGCCGAGCTGCACGCGCGACTGCGCGTTGGCCGGGTCCTTTTCCGCGATGGCCCGGAGAGCGGCGATCTGCGCTTCGTCGAGGAGCGGCGCCGCAGCCGGTGGCGTCCCCGTGGGCGCTCCCATGGGCGCCTGTGCAGCCGCCGGGGCCGAGGCCGCGGCCGGCGCGAGGGGCCGCGACGGGGCCTGCTGGGTCCCGAGCATCCAGCCCACGATCAGGCCGAACACGGTGCCGGCCACGCCGATGACGATCGATTCAGCTTTCATCGTTCCGATCATAGCAACGTGCGGAGGAACCAGTCCACCAGCGCGCCAGCCAGGTCCGGCTCCCGGGCGAGCATCATGGACCCGTGGCCGGCCCCCGACAGCACCCGCAATTCACGGGCGCCGTCCCCCATCGTCACCGCCTGCCGCGCGGATCGCAGCGCGAAAGGATCCTCGCTGCTGGCGACGAGCAGCGCCGGCCTCGAGGCGAACTTCCTGAGCGCCTGCTCGAGTTTCAGCCCGCGGTAGTCGAGGCTGACCGACAGCAGCGCGAGCGAGCGGACCGAGGGATCGTTGGCGGCAGCCAGGACGGCGACGTTCGCGCCGAGCGACGCGCCCGCCATCCCGATGCGAGAGGGGTTCACCTCGGGTCTGGCGGCCAGATAGGCGCGCGCGGCCTCCGCGTCCAGCACGAGCGCCGCATACCGGCTGCTGGCGCTCTCGGCCGCGTCGGGATCGGCGAGCGCCATCTGCCTGAAGTCCACGGCGAGCACGGCAATGCCGGCCTCGACGAATTTCGCGGCCGCACCGTCCCAATCACGGTGGGTGCGGCCCAGCATGTTGAGGAGGACTACGGCCGGGGCCGGTGTCTTGTCGGGTACGTGCAGGACGGCCGAAACCTGCACGCCGTCCCGCGCGGTGAACGTCACCGTCTGCGGCTCCGCCGCGCCCGCCACCGACGCAGCCAGCGTGACAAGCGAGAGGACCAGGAATGCAGCGAAAGGGCGAGCCTGACTAGCGCCGAGCGCCAAGTCCCCAGCCCCTAGCCCCCAGCCCCCAGCCCCTGATCCCCGCATGCGAAGCCCCTTCATCCTCTGAGCAGCCCCACCATCTCCCTCACTGCCCGATCGAGGCCGACAAACGCGGCCCGCGCGATGATGGCGTGGCCGATGTTCAGCTCGACGATGTGCGGCAGCCGGACGATGGGGGTGACGTTCACGTAGTTGAGGCCGTGGCCCGCCAGGACCTCGAGATCGGCCCTTGCGGCGCGCTCCGCCGCCAGGGCGATAAGGGTCAAGCCGGCCGGCCGCTCCGGCTCGGGCGCGTCGGCATACGGGCCCGTGTTGATCTCGATCGCATCGGCGCCGGCGGCCTTCGAGGCGTCCACCTGTTCAGGGATGGCGTCGATGAAGACGCTCACCTTGATGCCGGCCGCGCGGCAGGCCGTGACCGCGTCGCGGACCGCGCCGGCGTGCTGGACGACGTCGAGCCCGCCGGTCGTGGTGACCTCGTCGGGCCGCTCCGGCACGAGCGTCACCTGGTCGGGCTTCACGCGGCAGGCGATGCCGACCATTTCCGTCGTGGCGGCCATCTCGACGTTGAGCCTGGTGGCGATGACCTGCCGCAGGAGTTCGACGTCGCGGTCCTGGATGTGCCGGCGGTCGCCGCGCAGGTGGACCGTAATGCCCTCGGCGCCCGCCAGTTCAGCGATGAGGGCGGCCGTGACAGGTTCCGGCTCCCGCGCGCGCCGCGCCTGACGGATGGTGGCGATGTGGTCGATGTTGAGGCCCAACTTCATGACGGATCTCCATCAGTAGCCAGTAGCCAGTAGCCAGTAGCCAGTAGCCAGTAGCCAGTAGCCAGTAGCCCGGACGTTCGGAGAGAAGGGTAACAGATCTGTCTGGAGACATAGGTAACAGTGTGACGATGCGTGTGGTGGCTGTGGAAAACGCGCGTTGGGCGTTTTCCAAGGAGCCGGTGGACCCGTCGTGTGGGTCCACGGCGCCGGCAGCCTCCACGCGCCTGGTCCGCTCACGCATACGGGACGGGCGTGAGCGTGCGGGTGCGAGCCTCGAACCGCGCCAAGCGGACCGTCGCGAAGTGCAGCATCCAGAGGCCGTCCTCGACTTCCTCAAAGGCGACGTGTTCCCCGCCCAGGACCTCGGTGAGATAGAGCGGGTTGCCCGCCCACGAGACCTGGCCGGTGCTGGCAACGCGGCGGACTTCCCAGTGCCCCGGATACTCGAGCGGCGGGAGGTGGGTGGGATAGGGACGGGGCGAGGCCGCGTAGCAGCTCGCCGGGGTGACGTCGCCCAACGCCTCATGGGGGCGCTCGGTGTTGTAGTCGCCGCAGAAGTGTCGGAAGCGGCGCTGTTGCGCCGCGAGGTGCGCCGCGGGCGGCCGTGCCGTTTCCGCTTTCAGCACGCGGTGGAATTGCTCATGGGCACCGTTCTGTTCCGGATGGCCCAACGCAATGCGTTCGGGCTGAATGCCCAGACGCAGCCACCAGACCGACAGGTGCGAGAGCCGCGTCAACCCCGGCGCGGCAAAGGGGCCGCCATTATCACTGCGCAGCCGCTCCGGCAGCCCATGGTCGCGGAACGCGCGCTCGAAGCACGGCCGCACCAGTCGGCCGGATTTCTCGGGCAGGGCATCACAGCGCAGCACGAGGCGGCTGTGCAGATCGCGCAGCGTGAGGGGATAACAATACGTTCGATCCCCCAGGCGGAATTCGCCTTTGAAATCCGTGGTCCACACCTCGTTCGGGCGCGTGGCCGGCGCCAAGGGACTCGGGGACGCGTGCCCGCGTCGGCGGCAGCGGGGCGTCCGGACCAGGCCGTGGGCCTTCAGCAGCGCACTGCCGGTGGACGGCGCCGGCCACGGCCACGTCGGCCACGTGCGGCGCAGCCCCGCCAGAAGCTTGCGCGCCCCCCACGTCGGATGGCGGCGCCGCGCGTCACACAGCGCGTGCGTCACCGCGCCCCCCGTCGCCCGCGGCGAGTGCTGCGGCCGCCGCGATTGGTCCACCAGGCCCTCGAGCCCCGTGTGCTCGAAGCGGGCAGCCCACTTGTACCCCGTCTTGCGGCTGATCCCGTAGTGCTCACACAACTCGGTCATCGACAACCCGCCCGCGACGTACGCGCGGACAAACAACCGTCGCAGATCCATAGGACTCACTCCTTGCCATGGCATCGCGCCCTCCTGCGAAGCGATGGCGAAAAGTGTTACCCATGTGTCCAGACGAATGTGTTACCTATGTGTCCGGATTGAGCCGCCAGTAGCCAGTAGCCAGTAGCCAGTAGCCAGTAGCCAGTAGCCAGTTGGACACCGTTAGGCGTGTTCTGCTCTTCTACTGACTACTGACTACTGGCTACTGACTACTGTCAAGCTGTCTCACCTCGGCGTCGCATCCGGCAGCCCGCCGTCCACCGGGATGGTGGCGCCGGTCGTCGGGGACTGGCGCGTGGCGAAGTACAGCACCGCATTCGCGACGTGCCGCGCGGTGACCCGCGCCTTCAGCAGGTTGCGCGAGCGGTAGGTACTCTTCGAGGCCGGCCTCGTCGAGGCCGCGCGCCTTCATCCGGTCGGGTCCCACCTCCGCCCACAGCCCGGAGCGCCTCGCGCCATGCGAGAAGACCGCGTCCGGGGACACCATGTTCACGCGCACGTCGAGCTCGGCCATCTCGAGGCTCGCGATCCTGGCCAGCTGGTGCGCGGCGGCCTTCGTGGCGCTGTAGGCGCCGAACCTCGCGCCCGGCGCGAAGACGTTCTTGGTCGACACGAGCACGATGTCGCCGCCGGTCTGCTGGCGGGCGAAATGCCGGCCGCACTCGGCCATCACGAGCAGCGTGCCCTCGATGTTGACCCGCTCCAGCTTGCGGAACGTCTCGACGTCCATCACCGTCAGGGCAGCCACGTGGGCGATGCCGGCGTTGACGATCGCGAGGTCGACGCCGCCCCACGTCCGGGCGGCGAACCGGAATGCGTCGGCCACCGACGCGGCGTCGGTGACATCCATCGGGACGCCGACGGCCCGGCCGGGAAACGCGGCGTCGAGTTCGGCCGCGAGCGACTCGAGCGCCGCGCCGGGCAGGTCCGTCACGACCACGTGGCAGCCCGCCTCGAGGAGGCCCATGGCCACGCCGGTGCCGATGGCGCCTGCTGCGCCGGTGACGATGGCCACGCGATCGGCCAGGGCACCGGCGGGCCGCCGCGAGCTTCGCGTGCTGGACGCCGCGGTACTCCATCAGGAACAGTTCGCGCTCGCCGAGGCCCTCGTAGACGCCCATCGCGGCGATGCGGCCCTTCACCTCGAGCGTCTGCGCCGTGATGTCCCTGGCAATCGCTCGCCTCGCGGGCGTTCCGTCCGGCGCAGATCGCGCCGAGACCCGGCACCAGCACAACCCGCGGCGTCGGGTCGAACTCGGCCAGGCCGTCCTGCATCTCGTCGCGGTGACGTTCGACATAGGCGCCGTACGACGTCCGGTACGCCTCGATCGCGCCGCGCGCACTGCGCCCGGAGCGCCGCCTCGTCGCGCCAGGCCGGAGCGTCGATCCACAGCGGCAGGCTCTTGGTCCGGATGAGGTGGTCGGTCGTGAGCGGCGGCGTCACGAGCGCGTCTTTCGCGCCCTCGCGCGCCAGGAGCGCGAGCACGCCGTCGGTCACGATGGGCTGCAGGATCACGCGGTCCCAAGGCCGGTCGGCCTCGCCCGTCGGCCGGGCCAGCTGCCCGCGGAGAACGGGGCCGATCTCGGCGAGCCGCTCCCAGGCCAGCGACGCGGCCGTATCGGGAACGGTCACCGTGACGCCACACCGCGCGCGCGCCGCCGCGATGTTCTCGGCCTGCGTGACGAGATCCAGGTGGAGCAGGTACGACTCGCGGGCCGTGGGGCCCCACGTGATGAGCCCGTGCTTCATCAGGACGAGCGCCCGGACGGAGGGCTTCGCGGCGGCGGCCGCCGCCGCGGCCTTCGCCAGCAGGAAGCCCGGCTCGACGTACGGGATCACGGCCGCCGAGTCCCAGAACGCGTCCTGGACGACGCGCCAGGCCGTCACGCTGGTTGGTCAGCGTCAGGATGGCGTCGGCATGCGTATGGTCGATGAACGCACCCGGCAGAAACGCGTGCACCAGCGTTTCGATGGACGGATTCGGGCTCCGCGTGTCGAACAGCGCGCGCCGGACCTCGTTCACCATGGCATCGTCGGTCAGCGTGTCCAGGCGCCTGGAGGCGCAGCAGCGCGCTCGAGGTCGAGCGCGGGATGGCCGGCGGGCTCGATGGCGGCCATGTCGAAGCCCGACGCCTTGACGAAGATGGCCGCCGCCGCGTCGCCGGTGACGGTCCGCCACGGGCCTTCACCGAGGCGTTGCCGCCGCCGTGCAGCACCAGCGCGGGCTCGCTCCCGAGCAGGCGGCTCGCGTAGGTGCGCAGCGCGACGGCCTCTCCCCACGCGGGGCCGTACATGTCGACGGCGCGCGCGGCGTCTTCCTCACTCCATCGGTTCAGCATGCGATCACGTGCCTTCCGCGCCCCCGGGGCTCCATCGGTCAACGGGAGGCCGGGCCTTTCCCGGCCTGAGCCTGTCGAAGGCAGGCCCGGCCCGAGTCACCCCCGCAGCGCCGCGTCATCTCGTCGACATTCGCGGTCAGGTCGCCGTCGAACACCGCGCTGCCGGTGACCACCAGATCGACGCCGCGGCCAGCCAGCTGGCCGACGTTGCGGCGCGTGATGCCCCCGTCGACCGCGACCAGGATGTCGCGGCCGGCCGACGGCGATCTTCGCCCGCACCGCCTCGATCCGGCCGAGCGTGGCCGGGATGAAGGCCTGCCCGCCCCAGCCGGGATTGATGGCGACGAGCATCACCAGCTCGATCTCGTCCAGGAACGGGTCGAGCGACGTCCAGCGGCGTCCCGGGATTCAGCGCGATGCCGCGGGCGATGGTGCGGTCTGCGCGGTCGCGGTGCGCCGTCGCGCCGAGCACCTGGAGCACGCGGTGGGGATGCACGCAGGCGTCCGGGTGAATCGTGACGAGGTCGGCGCCGGCGGCCACGTAGTCGCCCAGCGAGGCGAGCGGCTCGCGCACCATCAGGTGCACGTCCTTCAGCATCGCCGTCTTCACGGCCTTGATGAACGGCGGGCCGACGGTCAGCATCGGCACGTAGCCGCCGTCCATCACGTCGAAGTGCGCCAGCCGGGCGCCCGGCGCCCTCGCAGCCGCGCGACGTCGGCGCCGAGCGCCATCAGGTCGGCCGAGATGAGGCCCACGCTGAGCGCGGGCCCGATCTCGCCGGAGATCGTCGACGAGTGGATGTGCCATGGCCGGCCGCTACCGCTTCGCCGCCGCCAGTTCCTGCTCGCGCTTCAGTCGTCTGGTAGAAGTCGAAGGCCTGCGCGGGCGGCATCAGCTCGTGCACGACCTTGCCCACCGCCTGGATCATCGCGGCCGGCGCGTCCGACTGGAAGATGTTGCGGCCCATGTCGACGCCCGCGGCGCCCTGGCTCACGGCGTTGTAGGCCATCGTCAGCGCCTCGAGTTCGGGCAGCTTCTTGCCGCCGGCCATGACGATCGGCACCGGGCAGCCGGCCGTGACGCGCTCGAAGCCCTCGGCGCAGTAGTAGGTCTTGACGACCTGCGCGCCCAGCTCGGCGCAGATGCGCGTGGCCAGGCCGAGGTAGCGCGCGTCGCGCGTGAGCTCCTTGCCGACCGCGGTCACGCCCATGGTCGGCACGCCGTAGCGCAGGCCCATGTCGACCAGCGTCGTCATGTTGCTGGACCGACTGCGTCTCGAACTCGCCGCCGATGTAGACCTGCACGGCCATGGCGGAGACGTTCATGCGCACCGCGTCGTCGATGTCGACCGCGATGAGCTCGTTCGACAGCTCCTTGAGCGTGCTGGGCCCGCCGCTCGACCGCATCACGACGCCGTTCGGGAACGTCGACGGGATGCTCGAGCGCAGGATGCCCCGCGTGCACATCAGCGCGTCGGCGTACGGGCAGCAGCGGCACGATCGTCAGGTCGATGCGCTCGAGGCCCGGTCGTCGGGCCCGAGGAAGTAGCCGTGGTCGATCGCGAGCATGACCGTGCGGCCCGTCGACGGCCGGAAGATGCTGCGAGAGCCGGTTGCGCATGCCCCAGTCGAGCTGGTGCGCGCCCTTGAGATGGAAGCCCTCGTGCGCGGCCGGGATCTCGGGATAGTACTTCTTGGTTTCCTTGACGTCGTCGATATCAGCCATTGATCACTCCTGTCATTCGCCGATCTCGGCCCTCACCGCCGCGACGATGTGCTCGGCCCAGGCGTTGATCTCGTCCTGGCGCTCGCCTTCGATCATGACGCGCAGGAGCGGCTCGGTGCCCGAGTAGCGCACGAGCAGCCGGCCCCGCCCCGCGAGTCCGGCCTCGACGTCCGCGACGGCCTGCCGCCGCGGCGGGAATCGTCATCCAGTCGCGCTTCTCGCGCACCCGCAGGTTGAGCAGCACCTGCGGATAGGTCTTCAGCTCGCCGGCGAGATCGGCGAGCGGCTGCCCCGTTTCCGCCATCACCCGCAGCACGTTGAGCGCGGTGACGATGCCGTCGCCCGTGTAGAGGAAGTCCGGGAAGATGACGTGGCCCGACTGCTCGCCGCCGAGCGACAGGTTGTCGCGCAGCAGCTCTTCCATCACGTACTTGTCGCCGACCGGGCAGCGCACGAGCCCGATGCCGAGAGTCGCGCAGCGCGATCTCGAGGCCGATGTTGCTCATCACCGTGGCGACCACGGTGTTCGCCGCGGAGCCGGCCCGACGGCCTGCATCTGCTTGGCGCACAGCAGCATCACCGCGTCGCCGTCGACGATGCGCCCCTCGGCATCGACGAGAATCGCGCGGTCGCCGTCGCCGTCGAAGGCCACGCCCAGATCGCAGCGCTCGTCGACGACGAGCCTGCGCCAGCCGCCCGGGGTGGGTCGACCCGCACGTCGAGGTTGATGTTGCGCCCGTCGGGCTCGCAGCCGATCGCCGTGACCTCGAACCCGAGGCTCCCGAAGAGCGCGGGCGCCGCGCGGTAGGTGGCGCCGTTCGCGCAGTCGATCGCGATCCGCCGGGCGTGGCCCGGAAACTGTCCCATCGAGCGCGAGCCGGGCGTGCGCGAGGTACGCGCCGGTTTCGTCGACCTGCGGGACGGCTGGAGCGGCGCCGCCGGGCTCCTGCCAGGACGTCGTCGGCGACGATCGCCTCCACCTCGGCCTCGAGGGCCTCGGTGAACTTCTCGCCGCCGCCCGAAAACACCTTGATGCCGTTGTCGTGGAACGGATTGTGGGACGCCGAGATGACAAGCCCCGCCGCGAAGCCCTGGCTGCGCGTCAGGTGCGCCACGGCCGGCGTCGGGATGACGCCCGCGCTGATCACGGCGGCGCCGGCCGCCGTCGCCCCGACCGCGAGATCGCGCTCGATCTGCGCTCCCGACTCGCGCGTGTCGCGCCCGACGAGCAGGCGGACCGCCCCGTCGCCGGGCGGCAGCGCCTTCACGAGCGCCATGCCGAGGCGGCGGACGGTCCGGGCGTCGAGCGGCGGCTCGCCGGCCCGGCCGCGGACGCCGTCCGTGCCGAACAGCTTCGTGCTCATCGGATGGTGACTTGCACCTGGGGGGGATCGATGCGGACGACCCCGAACAGTCGTGAGGCGGCGATCGCGGACCGGCAGCGTGTATCGCCCGGCGCCGAAGCCCGCGACATCGACGGACGCATCGACGGAACCGGCAGCCAGCTGCTTCAGCATCTCTCCATCGGCCGCGCACGGTGACCGCGACATTCGGCGGGTTCGACTGCGCCCGCTGGCCCTCCGCCAGCTGCGGCATGCGCACGGGAACGCCGCCGATCAGTGCGCTCGGTCCGGACCGGCTGGATGTCGACGGTGACGATGGCGCTCCTGCGGCGTGCGGAGGCGGGCCTCGCTGTTCAGGATCGCGACGGCACCGTCTCGCGCACCTGCCCCGCCGACGACCTCAGTTCGATGGGCTCCGTCACCGCCCCGGCGAGATTGCGGACCTCGCTCTCGGGCCCGACGACCTCCACGGTGGCCGGCTCGACGGTGACGCGCCGCACCTCGTATCCGGGCGCAGGCTCGCCGTCGACGTCCGGCTTGACCGGAATTTCCCTGGTCAGCTGCCGCTCGAACTGGAGCGCCAGCGTTGCGGGCCCCGCGTAGCTGACCTCCACGCCGAACGGCGCGCTGACGAGATCGGGGCTGAGGTGGAACAGGTTGCGCCCGGGGGTGGCCGTGGCGACGTCCAGCACGGCCTTCACGTCTCCGGTCGACAGCCGGCCCAGGGTCGTGGACGAGCCGCGCACCCTGACGTCGACTGTGCCGGGCGTGTCGCCGATCAGTTCGACGGCCTCCGGCATGTTCTCGATCTCGAGCGGAGCCTGCAGGCTTCGCTCCACGATCTTCTCGCCGCCGACGGCGATCCACAGCAGCGTCGCGATGCCGACGGCCATGGCCTTGAGCCCGAAATTGCGGAAGGGGTTGTAGGCCATCAGTCCATCGATCCTGCATTGCCGTGATCGGCCACGGCCTTCCTGAGCGGCACCAGCGACCGCAGTCTCGCCCGCAGCCGGTCGGCGTCGAGGCCCACTTCCACGTTGCCCGTCGAGCGCCAGCGTGATGCGCCCCGTCTCCTCCGACACGACGATCGCCGCCGCGTCGACGTCCTCGGTCAGGCCGATGGCGGCACGGTGCCGCGTGCCGAAGTCCTTGCTGATCGCCGGGTTGACCGACAGCGGCAGGAAGCAGGCCGCCGCCGCGATCCTGTCGCCCTGGACGATGACCGCGCCGTCGTGGAGCGGCGATTTCGGCTGGAACAGGCTCAGCAGCAGGTCCGACGTCAGCGTCGCGTCCAGCGGCACGCCGCCCTCGATGTAGTTGCGCAGGCCGATGTCGCGCTCGACGGCGATGATGGCGCCGGTCCGCGTGCTCGCCAGCATCGTCGCGGCCGCGACGAGCTCCTCGACGATCTCGTCGTTCGACTCGGTGCGCGTGAGGAACCGGAAGAACCGCGCCCGCCCGAGATGCGCGAGCGTCCGGCGGATCTCCGACTGGAAGACGACGATGGCCGCGAAGACGACGTACCCGGCGATGTTGCGGATGAGCCAGTTGACCGTGTCGAGGTGCCACCATTCGGACAGGTAGAACACCCCGATGATCAGCCCCACGCCGATGCCCATCTGGACCGCACGGGTGCCGCGCATGAGCTTCAACAGCTCATAGATCGCGATGGCGGCGATGAGGATGTCGATGACATCCGTCCATCCCACCTGCGCCCGCTGGAGCATCGAAATCAGTGAGTCCACCGCACCTGCCTGAATCCCGTCGCGACGCGTGCGCCGCCGTTATGCGTGCGCCTCTGCGCGAAGCGCGTCGGCGACGCGCACCACCTGCACCATCGCCGCCACGTTGTGCACCCGCACGATATGCGCGCCGCCCATGACGGCGACCGTGACGGCCGCCGCCGTGCCCCAGTCGCGCGCGGATGGCGGCACCGGCGCCTGCCCGTCGAGCAGAAACGACTTCCGCGACGGGCCCGACCAGCAGCGGCCGGCCCAGAGGCCCGAGCGCCGGCGAGCTTCGTCGAGCACCGCGCGGCTCTGGTCAGCCCGCTTTGGCGAAACCGATGCCGGGGTCGACGATGACCTGCGCGCGCGGCACGCCTGCGGCATCCGCACGCTCGAGCGCCTGGCGCAGCTCCGCCGACACCTCCGCCACGACGTCGCCGTAGCTCCGCGTCGCCGATACATCTCCCGCGACCGCCCGCGCGTGTGCATCAGCACGAGCCCGGCGCCCGCGCGAGCGACGACATCACCGAGGATGGGATCATACCCTAAACCGCTGATGTCGTTCACGATAGAGGCGCCGGCGGCCAGCGCCTCTCCCGCCACGGCGGCCTTGTACGTGTCGATGGAGATGGGCGCCGCCAACCGCCCCTTGAGCCGTTCGATGACGGGAAGCACCCGGGCCAGTTCGTCGGCCTCGGCAACAGGGTCGGCTCCCGGCCTGGTCGATTCGCCCCCGATGTCGATGATGTCGGCCCCATCGGCCTCCATCCGAAGCGCCAGGTCCGCCGCGAGGTCCGGGTCTGGTCACGCCGCCGGCAAAGGAGTCGGGCGTGACGTTGAGAATCCCCATCACGAGCGTGCGCGGGCCCAGTTCGAGACTGAGCCCGTGCGCGAGCGGCACGGTGAAGAAGGGACGCGGGGCGATGACGGCGGGGAGACGCTCCATTCCGGCCCCAGTTCTATCACACCGGAACGGAGCGTGTCCCCCCGAAGGGAGACGGTCTCGGACCCTGTTCGCGCGGGACGATCGAGCCGCCGCGACCGGTCCTAGTGTTGCTGCGGCAGCGGGTCGGGCAGCGGCGTCGCCACGACGTCCGCCGCCTTCTCGGCCGCCGGCGCGGGGGGAGCCGCATCCTGGACGACGGCGGTGGCCGGGGCGCTCGACTGGAGCCGCCTCGAGTGACTCGCCCTGGGCGATGGCCTTGACCTGCGCCCCGTCGAGCACCTCGCGGGTGAGCAACTCGTCGGCAATCTTCAGCAGCGCGTCCTTGTGGTTCGTCAGCAGTTCCTGCGCGCGCGTGTAGTTGGTCTGGACGATGCGCCGGACCTCGCCGTCGATCTTGACGGCCGTGTCCTCGCTGTAGTCCTGGTGCTGGGCGATCTCGCGGCCGAGGAAGATCTGCTCCTCCTTCTTGCCGAAGGTGAGCGGCCCCATCGCGTCGCTCATCCCCCACTCGCACACCATGCGGCGGGCCAGTTCCGTCGCGCGCTCCAGGTCGTTGCCGGCGCCGGTGGTGATGCCTCCCAGGCACACCTCCTCGGCGATGCGGCCGCCGAGCAGGATCGCAATCTGGTCCGCCAGGAACTCGCGCGAGTAGTTGTGCTTCTCGTCGACGGGCAGCTGCTGCGTGAGGCCCATCGCCATGCCGCGCGGGATGATCGTCACCTTGTGCACGGGGTCGGCGTTCGGCAGCACCACCGTCAGCAGCGCGTGCCCGGCTTCGTGGATCGGCGGTGACGCGCTTCTCGGCCTCGCTGATGACCATCGAGCGCCGCTCCGATGCCCATCAGGACCTTGTCCTTGGCGAACTCGAAGTCCGCCATCCGGACGGCCTTCTGGTTGTAGCGCGCCGCGTTCAGGGCCGCCTCGTTCACGAGGTTCGCCAGGTCCGCGCCCGAGAAACCCGCCGTGCCGCGCGCCAGCACGCTCGCGTCCACATCGTCGGCCAGGGGGATCTTCCGGGTGTGGACGACGAGGATGCCTTCGCGGCCGCGGACGTCGGGCCGGTTGACGACGACGCGGCGGTCGAAGCGGCCCGGGCGGAGCAGCGCCGGGTCGAGGACGTCGGGCCGGTTGGTGGCGGCCATCAGGATGACGCCTTCGTTCGACTCGAAGCCGTCCATCTCGACGAGCAACTGGTTGAGCGTCTGCTCGCGCTCGTCGTGGCCGCCGCCGAGGCCCGCGCCGCGGTGCCGGCCGACGGCGTCGATCTCGTCGATGAAGATGATGCACGGCGCGTTCTTCTTGCCCTGCTCGAACAGGTCGCGCACGCGCGACGCGCCGACGCCGACGAACATCTCGACGAAGTCCGAGCCGCTGATGGAGAAGAACGGGACGTTCGCCTCGCCGGCCACCGCCCGCGCCAGCAGCGTCTTGCCCGTGCCGGGCGATCCCATCAGCAGCACGCCCTTCGGGATGTGGCCGCCGAGCTTCTGGAACCGCTGGGGCTCCTTCAGGAACTCGATGATCTCCTGAAGTTCTTCCTTCGCCTCGTCGACGCCCGCGACGTCCTTGAAGGTGACCTTCTTCTGCGTGCCCGACGACAGCTTCGCCTTGCTCTTGCCGAACGAGAGCGCCTTGTTCCCGCCGCTCTGCATCTGCCGCATGAAGAAGATCCAGAACCCGATCATCAGCAGCGCCGGCGCCCACGAGTAGAGAATCGACGCCCATGGGCTGACGGTGGCGTCCTTGGCGGTGATGACGACGCTGCGCTCGACCAGCTTGTTCGCCAGGCCTTCGTACTGGCTCGGCGCGTAGGTCCGGAAGGTCTCGTTCGCCTTCGTGGTGCCCGTGACCTCGTTCCCGGCAATGGTCACCTCAGCCACCTGGCCGGAGTCGACCCACGACATGAACTCGCTGAACGTGACCGCCCGGTCCCGTGGCGCGAACGCGGTCTGGAAGTTCCAGACGACGACCGCGACAATGGCCAGAACCAGCCAGAACAACAGACTCCTGAGGGTGGAATTCACGCCTCGTCTCCCTCTTCTCCGTTACGAATGAGCTTCAAGACTACCACGCCCCGCGTGCGAATCCGTGACCCGCGCCTCGTGCGCCACTACGTGGCCTGCGACCCACAGGATTCGGTCGTCGGCATCGACCACCAAGGGCACGCAATCCCGCTCGTCACGGGGCACTTTCCGGTCGACCAGGACGTCCTGGAGCTTCTTCCGGCCTGCGAGGCCAAGCGGCCGGACGCAGTCGCCAGGTCGCCTCGACCTGACCGCCAGAGCGCCGCCTGCGATGGATCCGTCGATCGTCGCCACGTCTCGATCGTCGCCAAACGACTGCGGCGTAAAGACTTGGCCTGGTGTTCGCCTGACCAGCTTCGCCTCGATCGCGCAACCGCACTCGGGCAGGTCGACCCGCCCCGGCACCGGCAGTTCGTAACGAAATGCTGCCTTGGACCCGCGGCCGGATAACCCCCTACTGTATAAGACAACTTCTGTGCCGTTTCGTTCCACGCGGACCCCGGGAAGGTCAGCCGCCGCTCTCACACGCGCCGTTGCGGCAAGTTCCAGCACCTGCTCGACGTGGTCGAACCCTCGGAAGCGGGCCGGCGCGGCCCGGTCCAGCAACTGGCGGACGAGCGGCCTCGCCACGGCGGCCGGCAGCGTGCTGAGCTTGCGGGCGTCGAGATGGAGCGCTCCGCCTGGCGCCTTCTTCAGCACTTGCACGGCCACGTCCTGCGCCAGGCCGTCAAGAAACGCCGCTTCGTCGCGCAGGACCGCGGCGTTTCTCGCGAGCACCTCGACGATGTCGGCATGGAGCTGCCTGGCGAGCAACGGCAGCAGGCGATGGCGAATCCAGTTGCGCGGGACGGCGAGGTCGCGGTTGGTCGAGTCGTTTCTGAACGGTTGGCCGCCTGCCGGCCAGGTAGGCCCGAAGTTCGTCGCGCCGGATGTCCAGCAGCGGGCGGACGATGCGGCCCCGCCGGGGCCGGATTCCCGCCAGGCCGGCCGATCCGGCGCCACGAAGCAGGCGAAGCAGAAACGTCTCGGCCTGGTCGTCGCGCGTGTGGCCGGTGGCGACGAGGTCGGCCCTCAACTGCTCGGCCATCTCGGCGAAGCATTCGTAGCGCGCCTGCCGCGCCGCCACTTCGACAGACACGTGCATCGCACGAGCGAGTCTCGCCGACGTCGCGGCCGCGGACCTCGAATGGGAGGTCGAGGCGTTCGGCGAGCGCCAGACAGAATGCTTCGTCGCGGTCGCTTTCGCTGCCCCGGAGGCCGTGATTGACATGGGCGACGCCGGCAATCGTGAAGCCGCCGTCGTTGGCGAGGTCGACGAGCAGGCGCAGCAATGCCACCGAATCGGACCCGCCCGACACGGCGGCCAGCACCCGCGAGCCGGGCGGAATCAGTCCGTCGCGGCGAATCGCGCGCCGGACGCGCTGCTGGAGTGACGGAGTGGACACAGAAGACGGCGCAGAAAAGACGCGAGGGGTCTGGCGCGTCAACGCCTGACCCCTCGCAGCAAATGGTGCCGGTGCAGGGACTTGAACCCCGGACTCCGCGGATATGAGCCGCGTGCTCTAACCATCTGAGCTACACCGGCGTAACATCCTATTCTAGCAGGGGGTAGGGACGAGGGGCTAGGGGCTAGTAGAATTCAGCCTTGAGGCCCGAGTGGTACGCTGCGAGGATATCAGGGACGCCGGAACCGGAGGTCGTCATGTTGCGTCTGTTCGGAATCGTGTTCGTTCTGGTCGCGGCCACCGCCCTGGTCGCGACGGCTCAAGAACAGATCCAGGCACAAGCCACCGTTTCGAGCATGGGCGAAGCGGTGATCCGCAGGCCGCCGGACCGCGTCATCATCTCGTTCTCCACCGTGGCGCGGGGACAGTCACCTCAAGAGGCGCAGGCAAGAGGCACCGCCGCCATGAAGGCCGTCCAGGATGCGATTGAAGCGCTCAAGCTCCCGGGCGGCCAGGTGATGACCACCGGCCTGTATGTTTCCGAGAACTGGGAGACGGTCAACAACGCCCGCGTGCGGCAGGGATACATGGACAGCCATTCCATCGTCGTGCGGTTCGACGACGTGAGCCGCGCCGGCGAAGTGATGACCGTGGCCACGACGGCCGGCGCCACCAGCGTCGGTGGCGTGCGCTTCGACCGGCGGGATCGGGAAGCACTCGAGGAAGAGGCGCTGAAATCCGCTGTCGGCATCGCCAGGGCTCGCGCCGAGGCCCTGGCAGCGGGCGCCGGCAAGTCCCTCGATCGGATCATCCGTATCGCGGAGGAGCGCGTGGCATTCGCCGGACCCGAGCCCTACGGTAGAGGCGCCCAGGTGCAGGAAGCGGTGATGGTGGGCGGCGCGGTCCCGGTGGCATCGGGTGAGATCGAGATCCGCATGCGCGTCGTGCTGACCGCCACGATCAAGTAGCGTCAGGCACGCCTGGACTCGACGGCGCCGCCGCCTACTTCTTCCGCAGGAACGCGCCGGCGATCGCGGCGACCACCACCCCGGTGACGACGGTGCCGATGACGCCGCTGATGGCATTCATGAACGGCGTCTGCATCGCCGCAGAGGCCGCGACCTGCGACTTGATCTGGTCCGCGGACATCCCGGCGGACTTCAGCATCTCCGTCTGCGCGGCCTGGATGTCGTTGAAGTAGTTCGGGAACGCCACTGTCGTGAACAGGAGCGATCCCGCGAAGATGATCACGCTGGCCACCACCGACAGGACCAGCCCGTTCACGATCTGGCCGCCCCATGTCGCGCCCGCGGCTGTCTTCCTGAGCGCCCAGACGACAATCCCAATCTCGAGCGGGATCACCAGGAAGAACAGGTTCAGCATCACCGGATCCTTGTACCAGCCGGTGATCCCCATCATGAACGTCCAGAAGACGCACAGCACACCCAGCAAGACTCCCGCCCGGATCGGAACGTTCATGGTTCACTCCTCGCCAGCACGGCACTGTTGAATACTGGTTGAGCGCCCGATTCTATACCAACGCCCGTATACTGGCGGCGATGAACGCCGCGGCGTCCTCCGCCCTGCTGCACCCCCTGCGCCCGCCGCTCAAGTGGGCCGGCGGAAAGCGCTGGCTCGTGCCGCGCGTGCGCCGGATCTGGCAGGACCACGCTCGCCGCCGGCTGGTCGAACCGTTCTGCGGCGGACTGGCCATGGTGCTGGGGCTGCAGCCGCGGCGCGCCCTGCTCAACGACGTCAACCCGCACCTGATCAGCCTCTACCGCCTACTGGCGCGCGGACTCGTGATCAACGTGCCGATGGAGAACTCCTCGGAGACCTACTACGCCTACCGGAAGTTCTTCAACGCGCTCCTCGCGGCCGGCCGGGGGCACACGGCCGAGGCGGCGTCGCTCTTCTACTACTTGAACCGCACTGGTTTCAACGGCCTCTGCCGCTTCAACAGCCGCGGCGAGTTCAACGTGCCCTTCGGCAGCTACGCCCGCATCGCGTACGTCCGCGACTTTTCCGCGTACCGCCCGGTGTTCTCGCGGTGGGAGTTCTCGAGCGTCGACTTCGAAGCGCTTCGCCTGAGGCCGGGCGACTTCGTCTACGCGGACCCGCCGTACGATGTGCCGTTCACGCAGTACGCCAGGGGACGTTTCTCGTGGGACGATCAGGTGCGCGCCGCCGAGTGGCTCGCGCGCCATCCGGGTCCGGTGGTGCTGTCGAATCAGGCCACGCCGCGCATCGTCGCGCTCTACAAGCGGCTGGGCTATGAGGTGCGCTTCCTCACCGCTCCACGCCGGATCAACTGCACGGGCGATCGCACGCCGGCGAGAGAGGTGCTGGCGACCCGGAACGTGTGACGCCGGGTCAGTCGGGAAGCGGCAGCAGCACGGCCAACAGGCTCATCACTTGGGCCAGGACGCCCGCAGGGGCGCGGCACGCCAGCTCGGCGCGGCGAGACCGCCAGTCCACGCTTCTCACCTGGTCAGCGAGGATGGCGCCCCTGACCGGCAGGCCCGCCGGCAGTTCGACTTCGAATGGGTATCCCTTGACCTGACTTGTGACCGGGCAGCAGATCGCGAGTCCCACGCGGGCATTGTAGGCCGCGGGCGAAAGCACCAGCGCCGGACGCCTGCCTGACTGCTCATGCCCTTCCGTCGGGGAGAACGTCAGCCAGAGCAGGTCTCCCGCATTCGGCGCGTAGCCGCTGACGCTCACCATGCCTCGCGCCCGACCGGCGATCCGAGTTCCGTTTCGGCGTGGATGTTCTCGCGACTTACCCGCTTCAGCAGGTCCGCGAGTAGAGGACCTGCCTTCGGCGCGGGCGCCACCACCAGGGTCTTCTTCGTCATGGTCAATTCCACTAGCGAATCCCGTTCCAACCCGAGCTCATCGGCAAACGCCTTGGGAATCCTGAGCGCCAGACTGTTTCCCCACTTCTGGATTGTTGCCTTCATTGGGAAACTCCCTCACGGCAGGGATCGAAGGTATCTACAAAGAAGATACATCGTTCGAGGCGGGCAGGCAAGGGGACGATCCCTATCCCCCCTCGCCTCTCGGCTCTCGCCTGCTCCCTACGCCGCCTCGATGATCGCCGCGGCGAGCAGCGGAATCAGGATCTCGTGGTGCCCGACAAGGCTGTAGCCCTTGCCGCCCGTGCCGGCTGGCGGCCGGATGACGACATTGGTCTGCGGGCGGTAGAGGCGCATGAAGTCGAGATTGACGGTCGTGAGGCCGCTGAGCGCGATGCCGCGGTTGCGCGCCAGGGCGACGGCCTTCAGGAACACCTCGGGCAGCACGACGGCCGACCCGCAGTTGAGATACACGCCGCGGTCCAGCTTCGCGACACTCGACGTGAAGTAGCGGAAGTCGCGCAGGCTGCCTTCGCCGATCGCCGCGCCCGACGCAGCCGGGTGCATGTGGATGATGTCGGTGCCGAGCGCGACGTGCGCCGTCAGCGGGATGCCCAGGCGCGCGGACGCACAGGCGATGCTGACAGGGGCGAACGGCGGCTTCACCTCCGCCAGGTACGCGGCCACTGACTGTCCGAGGCCCAGGCCCTTCGCCACTCCGTCCTTGATGGCGCCGTTGAGCAGCCGCCCGGTCTCGTCGGCCATGCCGAACCGTCCAGGCCCCAGCGCGGCGTCGACGTCCTCGGAGGTGGAGCCGGCCAGTGCGATCTCGAAATCGTGGATGATGCCGGCGCCGTTGGTCGCGAACGCCGACACGAATCCCCGCTCGGCGAGATCGACCAGGATGGGCGACAGCCCCGTCTTGAGGACGTGTGCGCCGAAGCCCCAGATGATCCCGCCGCCGGATCGGCGGGCCTCGACGATGGCATGCACCACCGCCCTGAATTCCGCGGCCGCGAGGATGTTCGGGAGACCGTCGAGGAAGGCCGAGGCGCCGCTGCCCTTTACGTGCGGCTTCGCGAAGTCCTCCGCCTTCACCTTGCTCGCCCGCTTCGCGAGCGGATACGTGGCGACGTCGGCGAGGTCGAACTCTTCGTAGGGAAATGGCACGGCGCACCTCGATCCAGAAACCGTCCACAGCATACCCGACAGTCAGGGTCACGAACCAACGCGGGCCGCCCCTCTATCCCCGCCCGCACCGCTACTTCTGCGGCGGGTCGGGAATCGCCGGGTACATCCGCGAGTGCACGAGGCCGGGGTGCCGCGTGCCGTACTTCGCCGGAATGTCGCGCGTCGCGTCGCTCGGGATGGACAGCGACCCGACCACGACGCAGGCGAACAGGGCGCGGCGCCACCAGAGGCCAGCCGGGTTCTCACGGGCCGACGGGACCGTCACCCGCACCATCGGCCGCCTTCGATTGCGCCACAGCAGCGCGACGCCGGCCACCGACATCAGGATGTTCATGGTCTGCCCTGCAGGCAGGCCGAGGAACGTCAGCGGGTACTCGCGGAAGTAGTCGATGAAGATCCGCAGGAAGGCGTACAGGAACAGGAACCGCGCCGCGAGCCCGCCCGGAGGGACGCCGCGCCGCCTGGCATGCATGAGCACGGGCGCGATGAGCAGGTTCTTGAGGCCGTCGTAGAGCACGACGGGATGGCGGAAGCCCTCGGCGTCGGGGAACTTCACAGCCCATGGCACGCTGGTGACGCTGCCCACGATCTGCCCGTCGATGAAGTTCCCGATGCGCCCGACGCAGAGGATGAGCGCGGCAGGGATGGCCAGCGCGTCCAGCATCACGAGCATCGGCTTGCGCCGCAGCAGGCAGAAGACCACGACGCCGGCGAGCCCGCCAAGAATCAGGCCGTGCGTGGCCAGGCCGCCAATCCAAACCGCCGGGATCAGGGCGGGATGGTCGCGGTAGAACGCCCGTTCGTAGTAGACGCAGAGCAGGCGGCCGCCGGCGAGTACGCCCAACGAGAGGAGCAGCGACAGTTCGTAGACCTCGCGCACCGAGAGGCCGAGCTCGGCGCGCCGGCGCCCGAAGAAGAGGTGCGCGTTGAGGAACCCGAGCGCGTAGCTCAGGCCGTACCACCAGAGATGGACCCCGAAGACGGTGCCGATGATCGGGTCGATGTTGTGAACCCAGGGGCCCGGCATCGTCGCAGCGCCCTCCGTTGTCGCGGGAACGGCGCCGATTCTATATCAGGCGTCGCATCATTCCACGAACATCGCGTCGCCATAGCTGTAGAAACGGTAGCGCTCGGCCACGGCCTCCCGGTAGGCGTCCAGCACGGTCTCGCGCCCGGCGAAGGCCGCGACGAGCATCAGCAGCGACGAGGCCGGCAGGTGGAAGTTGGTGACGAGGCCGCCCGCCACGAGGAAGCGGTGGCCCGGGTGGATGAAGAGGCTCGTCTCGGCCGCGCCAGCGACGACCCGGCCGCCGCCCCGCTCCGCCGCCGACTCCAGCGCGCGCATCGTCGTCGTGCCGACGACGATGACCCGTCGGCCTGTGTCGAGCGCGGCGTTGACGCGGGCGGCCGCCTCCGCGCTGATCGCGTAGCGCTCGGGGTCGACGGTGTGATCGTCCACGTCGGTCGCGCGCACGGGCTTGAAGGTGCCGTAGCCCACGTGCAGCGTGATCGTCGCGCGCTCGACGCGCGCCTCGTCGAGCGACCGGAGGATGGCGTCGGTGAAGTGCAGGCCCGCCGTGGGGGCCGCAATCGACCCGGCTTCACGGGCGAAGACGGTCTGGTACCGCTCGCGGTCGAGATCGAGATCCGGCCGCTTGATGTACGGCGGCAGCGGGATGTGCCCGATTGCCTCGATGGCGTCCATCACCGTCCCCGCGTCGCGGGTCCAGAAACGCACGAGGCGGCGGCCGAAGTACCGCTCCTCGAGCACCTCCCCGTGAAGCGTGCGGCCGCCGCGCTCGAATCGCACCAGCCTGCCCGGCCGCATCCGCTGCCCGGGATGCACGAGCGCTTCCCACCGCTCGTCATCCACGCGAGAGACGAGCATCACTTCCACCGCTCCGCCGCCGGGTTCCCGTTCGCCGATGAGCCTCGCGGGGAACACGCGGGTGTCGTTGAACACCATCAGGTCGCCGGGATTCACGACGCCCGCCATGTCGCGAACCACGGCGTGCGTGGTGGCGCCCGTGCGCCGATTCAGCACCAGCAGGCGGGACGAACCCCGCTGTTCGGGCGGGAACTGCGCCACCAGATCGGCGGGCAGTTCGAACGAGAAATCGGACACCTTCATGGCGAGAAGAAGGGTCGGAGCAGCGTGTAGGCCATCATCGCCGCCGACAGCAGCACCAGCGCCAGCACACCGCCGACGACGGTGAATGCGAGCAGCACGATCGCCCAGTCCCCGCTCGTCGGCGTCACGCTCGGGGCGCTCGTGACGTTCGAGCAGCGCGAGGTTCAGGCTGTTCGACTTCCAGGCGATGTCGGCCAGATCGCCGGCAAACGGCACAAGCCCGACGAGGAGGTCGATCAGGGTGTTCAGCACCATCCTGACGAGCACCACGCGCGGCACGCCGAGACGGTACGCGTGGTAGAGGATCGTCGCCGCGAACGACGCCGTGGCGGCGTCCCCGACGCCAGGCACGAGGCCGACGATGGGATCCCAGCCGAAGCGGATCGACGTGCCCGGCACGCGGTAAGCCGAGTCCATCAGCCGGCTCCACCGCCGCAGCAGTTCGATTCGCCTGGCGCGGTCGATGGTCATGGTCGAGTCAACGGGGTCAGAGTCGACTCTGACCCCGCTTCAGATCGCCCAGCGCAGGAGGACCGATCCGACGGTGAACCCGGCGCCCACGGAGGCCAGCAGCACGAGGTCGCCCTTCTTGAGGCGCCCCTGCTTGATCGCGTCTTCGAGCGCCAGCGGGATGGTGGCGGCCGTGGTGTTGCCGTAGTCCTCGATGTTGATCATCACCTTCGACTCCGGCAGGCCGAGCCGCGTCGGCCGCCGACATGATGATGCGGCGGTTCGCCTGGTGCGACACGAAGAGCGCCAGCTCGTCAGCCGTATGGCCGGTCTTCTCGAGCACGCGCAGCGCGATTTCCTCGGTCTTGCGGACGGCGAACTTGAATACCGCCTGGCCGTCCTGCTTGACGTAGTGCATCCGCTTCTCGACGGTCTCGTGCGACGCCGGGTTGAGGCTCCCGCCCGCCGGCATCTGCAGCGCCGGGCCGCCGCTCCCGTCGATTTCGTGCTCGAACCCGAGGATCTCGAGCCCGTCCTCCACGGCCGGCTCGACGACGACCGCGCCGGCGCCGTCGCCGAAGAGCACGCACGTGGTGCGATCGGTGTAGTCGATGATGCTCGACATCGTGTCGGCGCCGATCACGAGCGCCCGGTTGTGCCTGCCGGTCGACACCAACTGGCTCGCCACGCTCAGCGAGAAGGTGAACCCGGAGCACGCCCCGGCCAGGTCGAAGCCCCAGCACTTCGTCGCGCCGATCTTGTGCTGCACCAGCGCCGCCGTGCTCGGGAAGAACATGTCCGGCGTGGTGGTGCCGACGATGATGAGGTCGATGTCGTCGGGCGCCAGGCCGGCGTTCGCCAGAGCCTTCAGCGCCGCTTCCTTCCCCATGTCCGACGTCGCGACCCCCTTCTCGACAATGTGGCGCGTCTTGATCCCCGTGCGCTGGAGGATCCACTCGTCGGTGGTCTCGACCATCTGGCTGAGCGTGTGATTGTCGAGGATCGTCGGCGGGACGTAGGTCGCCAGCGAGCTGATGCGCGTCTTCCTGAGCATGTTCCCGTTCACCACAGTCGCGAGTCCTTTCCCGGGGCTTGCAGGCCGAAATACTCGTACGCCCGCGCCGTCGCCACCCGGCCGCGGGGCGTGCGGTCGATGAACCCGATCTGGATCAGAAAGGGCTCGTAGATGTCCTCGATGGCGTCCTTCTCTTCGCTGATGGCGGCGGCGATCGTGTTGACGCCCACGGGCCCGCCGCCGAATTTTTCGATGATCGTCTTGAGCAGCCGGCGATCGATCTCGTCGAAGCCGTGGTCGTCGACCTCGAGCATCGCGAGCGCGGCCTGCGTCACCGGCATGGTGACGTCGCCCTTGGCGCGCACCTGGGCGTAGTCGCGCACGCGGCGCAGCAGCCGGTTGGCGATGCGCGGCGTGCCGCGCGAGCGCCGCGCGATCTCGGCCGCCGCGTCGTCCGTGATCGGCGTGCCCAGGATGCGGGCGGATCGGCGGACGATCACCTCGAGGTCCGCGTCGGTGTAGAAGTCCAGCCGGTGCACGATGCCGAAGCGGCTCCGCAGGGGCGCCGTCAGCAGCCCCGCGCGCGTCGTCGACCCGATCAGCGTGAAGGGCTGGAGCGGCACCTTGACCGATCGCGCGCCCGGGCCCTGGCCGATCACGATGTCGAGCTCGTAGTCCTCGAGGGCCGGGTAGAGGATCTCCTCGATGGTCGCCGCCATCCGGTGGATCTCGTCGATGAAGATGACCTCGCGCTCCTTGAGGTTCGTGAGCATCGCGGCGAGATCGCCGGCCTTCTCGAGCACCGGGCCCGACGTCGTCCGCACCGGCACGCCGAGCTCGTTGCCGATGACGTACGCCAGCGTGGTCTTGCCGAGCCCGGGCGGACCGTAGAGCAGGACGTGATCGAGCGCCTCCCGGCGCTGCTT
This sequence comes from uncultured Acidobacteriota bacterium, assembly GCA_963806085.1. GTDB lineage: Bacteria > Acidobacteriota > Vicinamibacteria > Vicinamibacterales > JAKQTR01 > JAKQTR01. The sequence goes on along the minus strand of CAWDWR010000003.1, from coordinate 791,059 downwards.
GGCGGCCGTGATCGACACGTGGAGGTTCTCGCGCACGCGGTCCTGGCCGATGTACTCGTCCAGCGTCCGCGGGCGCAGCCCGGCTTCGAACTGCACGTCCTCGTCGGTCGCGCGCGTCGATGTCACCCGCTGGGGTTCGTCGCTCATGCCTCGTCTCTGGCGACGGGTCCGCGAGCGGACCCGCCCCGATTACCCGCGCGCCAGCTCGCGCAGCGCCTGCTTCAGCACGGTCTCGAATGCCGGCGACTCGGCCCGGGCCAGCGCCGCGTCGACGGCCTTTTCGGCGAGGGGCCGATGATATCCCAGGTTCAGCAGCGCCGAGAGCAGGTCGTGGCGCAGCTCGCCGCCCCGATCGCCGGCCCCGGCGCCCGCCGCGGCCTCCTCGATGAGGCCCTTCGGGAGCTTGTCCTTCAGCTCCAGGCCGATCCGTTCGGCGGTCTTCCTGCCGATGCCGGGAATGGCCGTGAGCCGCCCCACGTCGCCGAGTTGCACCGCGCGCACGAGGTCGGCCACCTCGATGCCCGACAGCACGGCGAGCGCCAGCTTCGGCCCGATGCCGCTGATGCCGATCAGCCGCTCGAAGATCTGGAGCTCCAGCGTCGTCGAGAACCCGTAGAGCGCGAGCGTGTCCTCGCGCACGTGCGTGTGCACGCGCAGCGACACGTCCGACCCGGCGTCGCCGAGCGTGTAGTAGGTCGACAGCGGCACGGCCACGTCGTAGCCGACTCCGCCGACGTCGACGATGATCCGGTTCGGCTCTTTCGCGGCGAGCCGGCCGCGAAGCGACGCGATCATGGCCGGTACTCGCGCCAGGTCTTGGCGACGCGCCTCGGCGCCGGGGCGGCGGCTTCAGCCGCACGCACGGGACCGCCAGAGGCGTGCACGTGGCAGATGGCCACCGCCAGCGCGTCCGACGCGTCGTGCGGCTCGGGGACCTCGCTCAGGCCGAGCAGCAGGCGCACCATCTCACCGACCTGGTGCTTCTCGGCCCTGCCGTAGCCGACCACCGCCAGCTTGATCTCGGCGGGCGTGTATTCGATCACCGGGTAGCCGCCCGCGACGGCCGAGAGCAGCGCCACGCCCCGGGCGTGCCCGAGCTTCAGCGCGCTTCGGACGTTGGTGGCATGGAACACGTTCTCCACCACGACGCAGTCGGGCTTGTGCGTGCGGAGCAGCTGCACCAGGGCCCGGTGGATGGCGAGCAGCTTCTCGGGGAACGCGGCGCCGGCGGGGGTCGTGATGGCGCCGCACGCGACGAGTCGATGGCGGCTGCCGTCGGTGTCGATGCAGCCGTACCCGGTGCGCAGAGAGCCGGGATCGACGCCGAACACCCTCACGCGAACGCCTCGAGCTCCTTTTCGTCGACGTCCATGTTCGACCACACGTGCTGCACGTCGTCGTGATCCTCGATGAGGTCGAGCAGTTTCAGCATGCTCTGCGCGGCCTTGCCCTCGAGGGAGACGTAGTTCTTCGGCAGCATCGCCACCTGCGCCGACACGGTCTCGATGCCGAGCTTCTCGACGGCCTCCTTGACGGCGGGGAAGGACTCGGGCGCGCTCACCACCTCCCAGTTGTCGCCGTCGTCGCGCAGGTCGTCCGCGCCGGCATCGAGGGCCGCGCTCAACAGCGCGTCCTCGGAGGCCTTGGACTTCTCGATGACGATGTAGCCCTTCTTCTCGAACATCCAGGAGACCGAGTTCGACTGGCCCAGATCGCCACCGTACTTGGTGAGCAGGTGGCGTATCTCGCCGACCGTCCTGTTCTTGTTGTCGGTCATCGCCTCGATGATCAGGGCCACCCCGCCAGGCCCATAGCCTTCGTACGTGATCTCCTCGTACTGCACCCCGGGCTCTTCACCCGTGCCCCTCCTGATGGCCCGCTTGATGTTCTCGGCGGGCATGTTCACCGCCTTCGCCTCGGCGACGATCGTGCGCAGGCGCGGGTTGGTGTCGGCGTCACCCCCGCCCGCCCGCGCGGCGACCGTCAGTTCCTTGATGATGCGGGTGAAGACGCGCCCGCGCTTGGCGTCGGCGGCGCCCTTCTTGTGCTTGATCGTGTGCCACTTGGAATGGCCAGACATGTTGGAACTCCAGCAATATCGGGAAAGAATCCGGCGGAAAAGTGCGTGAAGATCCTGAGCATGCGGGTACAGCCGCCGCCAAATGTCCGTCGCCCCGCGCGGCGCCCGGCGGACCAGGCCCATCCCGCGCGGCGTGCGCGGCCTCGTCCCGGTCAGGCACGGGTGGCGAGGATGAGCCAGACGTCGGCGCGGGGATCCCACGGGCCGCCCTGGTAGTCGCCGAGGACGGCCGACACCCGGAACCCGCAGCGCTCGAGGCGAAAGGCCATGTCCTCCACCGACACCGTCCGGAACGCGAGCGAGAACCGGTGCGGGCGCGACACGCGGCCCCGGCGTTCGACGAACTCCTGGTCGAAGTGCGTCAGGCCCCGGGCGCGGTCCTGCCGAACGGACTCGATGAGGGTGATCGTGGTCTGCCCCTCGCCCCACGCGGCCGCGCAGCTTCACGCGCCGGTCGTATTCCGCCCACGACACGAGGTCCGACACCAGGTCGATCCCGAACGTGCCACCCGGGCGAAGCACTCGATGCACGGATTCCAGCGCGGCATCCAGCGTCGCATCGTCGAGCAGCGACTGGAGGATGCCGTAGGGTGCGGCGACCAGGCCGAAGCTGGCCGAGGGAAACGGCAGGAACCGCACGTCGCCGCGCACGAGGTGAAGCGACCCCTGGAGCTTCGCGCGGCGCAGGCGCTTCCTGGCCCGGTCCAGCATCGAGGCCGATCGGTCGATCCCGACCACGCACGCCCCTGCCCGCGCGACGGGAACCGCCACGCGGCCGGTCCCGCAGCCGAGCTCGAGGACGGGACCGGGCGTTCTGGCGGCCAGGCGCTGCCAGAACCGTACGTCGCGGCGTCCCATCGTCTGGGCGTTCTCCCAGTCGTAGAACCGCGCGTAGTCGTCCCAGCCGCGCCAGCCTTCCATGTGATCGGTCCCGCCGCAGCCGGTGTCAGAACTTGGCGACCAGCGCCACCGACGTGTTGGTGTCGGTGTCCTTGAACCCGGGCACCGGCGCGTGGGCGTAGCGGATCGTGTTCGAGACCTTCAGCGAGAAGAGCGTCGTGAGGCGGGCCGTGACGGCCGCCATCTGCAGGACGCGCCAGTCGCTGCCGCATCAGCGAAGATGCCCGTCATGCGGACGTCCTCGGTGAACTCGGCCGTGTCCGAGATCTTCCACTTGTAGCCGGCGCCCAGCGACCAGGTGGCGCTCGACACGTCGTCGCCTTCGAGCCGCTGCTCGTTCATGTACCCGAGGCCGGCATCGGCGAAGACGAGGTGCCTGGGTGCGTTGACCAGTTTGTAGGACAGGCCGCCGACGAGCGAGTTCCTGTGGGCGACGCCCGCGAACGTGTCGCGGAAGTACGCGTACTCGCCGAACGCCGACAGGCGGGGCGAGAGCGTGCGCGCGGCGCGGAACAGGTAGCCGAACGACTGGGCCGTCAGTTCCGATTCCGACTCGTTGCGGATGAAACTCGCCTTGTTCGTGATGACCCACTGCTCGGGCCGGACGATGAGTTCGCCGTTCAGGCCGATCGTCTGCGTCGAGGCATTCCCGGTGGTGCCGACAAACGCGAATTCCGCGGTGCCTTCGTGCCTGGGAGGCGGCGGAGGAGCGGCCGGAGCCGCCGGGGCCTGGGCCAAGGCCGGCAGCGGCAGACAGACGAGTGCGCAGAGCAAGAGGATCCTCTTCACGATTCGACTCCTGTTGAACTTGTCATCTTAGCCTGAGGAGCCGGCCGACGGCCAGATGGGAGGCGGCCTCCGGCGTGCCTCGCAGCTTTCAGCCCGGACGGGCCTGTGTCATGATCTCTGCGAGGTACTCTTGATGGCACGACGCGCGGCCGGCCTGACGCTTGCGGCCCTGTTCATCCTCACGTCCGCGATCACCGCATCCGCCCAGGAACGCCAGAAGATAGGCGTCGCCTTCGGCGGAGGCAGCGCCAAGGGCATCGCGCACGTGGGCGTGATCCGCTGGTTCGAGGAGCACCGCATCCCGATCGACGTCGCGGCGGGCACCAGCATGGGCGGCCTCATCGGCGGCTGCTATGCGACGGGCATGTCGTCGGCGGAGCTCGACCAGATGCTCGCGACGATGAACTGGGACGAGCTGTTCGGGTCGTCGAACTTCGCGTTCAAGAACATCCGCCGCAAGACGGACGCGCGCGCGTATCCGTCGCGGCTCGAGTTCGGCCTCCGCAAGGGGTTTTCGCCGCCGACCTCGCTCAACACCGGCGAGCAGGTGGACCTGCTGCTCGCGCGCGTCACGGCGCCGTACTACGGCATCGCGACGTTCGACGAGCTGCCGACGCCGTTTCGCGCGGTCGCCGTCGATCTGATCTCGGCCACCCAGGTCGTGCTCGACCGCGGGTCGCTCGCCTCGGCGATGCGCGCAACCATGTCGCTGCCCGCTGATCTTCCCGCCGGTCGAGATGGACGGGAAGATCCTCGTCGACGGCGGCGCCATGAACAACGTGCCGGCCGACGTCGCGCGCGGGATGGGAGCCGACGTCGTCATCGCCATCAACGTCGGCGATCTCTCCGATCCCAAGGAGGTCAACCAGACGCTGTTCGGGCTCGCGGGCGGCACGCTGAGCGCGATGATGAGGGCGAGCACCAAGAAAGGGCTGGCGGCGGCGGACGTCGTGCTCAACGTGCCGCTCGTGGAGAAGGGCTACAAGTCGCTCGACTGGCGGCGCAGCAAGGAATTCATCGAGGAAGGCTACAAGGCCGCCGAGGCGATCAAGGACCAGTTGCTGAAGTACGCCGTCAGCGAAGCCGAGTACCAGAAGTGGCTGGACGCGGCGGAACGGGGCCAGGCGGGCCACCATCCCGGTCCCCGGCCTTCGTGAAGTTCGAGGGCGATCGATTCAGTCGGACGAGCACCGGATGGCCGCCACCCTGGCCGCGCATGTCGGCCGCCCGCTCGACATCCCGTCGCTCGAACTCGACCTCACGGAACTCTCGGGCCTCGACCGGTACGAGACGGTGGGCTGGCGCCTCGTGCCGAACGAGGCCGGCGAGGTGGGACTGCTCGTGCGGGGCCGTCAGAAGCCCAACGCGCCCCCGTTCCTGATGCTCGGCGTTCAGGCTCGAGAACACCACCAGCGACAGTTTCGGGGTGTCGCTCTCGGCCCGCTACCTGACATTCGACGTGCCGCTGGCCGGGCTCCGAACTGCGCGTGGACGGCACGGTGGGCTCGAACCCGTCGCTCGGCATGGAGTGGTATCAGCCGCTCGGGAAGACGCCGCTCTTCTTCGCGCCGTACGGCGGAGCCGCGAAGCTGACGTACAACGTCATCGAAGACGACTCGGTGGTGGCCCGCTACGACCAGAGCATCCTGAAGGCCGGCCTCAACGTCGGCGTGAACCTGGGTGCGTTCAGCGACATCCGGCTCGGCGCCTACATCGGCCGGCTGGATGCGAACGTCGAGGTCGGCGATCCCGGCCTCCCGTCGTTGTCCGGGCAAGGAGACGGCGGCGGAGCTAGCCGTGGCGGTACAACGGGCAGGACAGCCCCGCGATCCCGTCTCGGGGCATGGCCGTGACGGCGCGCATGTTGTACATCTTCGACGGCCCCGTCATCGATCCCGCCGCTCCCGACCGCCCGGAGCAGCGTCCACCTCGCCCAGTTCAGCACCGTCGGAACGAGCTTCCACACCGTGGGCTCGGACAACCGGTTCTTCACCACCTGGGGGTTCGGCACCTCGTTCGACAAACAGCCGCTCGTGCTGAATCAGTTCCACCTCGGGCGGCCGTTCCGCCTGGGCGCCTACGACCTGGGCGAGTTGAAGGGCGACCATTACTACCTCGGCACGTTCGGGTACCTGCACCAGCTCGGCCGTCTGCCCGACTTCCTCGGCGGCTCGATCTTCGCCGGCGGCTGGCTGGAGAACGGGGATGCGTTCGACGACTGGAAGAAGGCGACGTTCCGCACGCAGGCGGGTGTGGGCCTCATGGCCGACACGCTGATCGGGCCCGTGCTGTTCGGCGGCACGGTCGGGTTCGACGGGCGGTGGAGCACCTACATCGCCGTGGGCCGGCTGTTCGATTGGTAGGGGATGATCCGAGGCCAGGCGGACCCCGCACGGCTGCGGGATGCTAGGATGATGTGAGGAGGCAAGGAGCACATATGAAGCGTATTGTCATCACCACTGTCGTGATCGCGGTCGCGGTGCTGGGCATCGCCGGCATCGCCGTCGCCCAGTCGAAGACCCTGACGGGAGAGACCCAGACCATCTCGGCCACCGTCGAGGCCATCAACGTGTCCACGCGCACCCTGACGATCAAGGGACCGAAGGGCAACTACGTGGACATTGTCGTCCCCGCAGACCGTGAAGCGCTTCTCGATGATCAAGGTCGGCGACGTCCTGACGGCGCGCTACTACGAGAATCTCGTGATCCGGAAGAAGCCGCCGGGCGAGAAGGACGTGGACACCTCCGGTGAGGGAGTCACGCCAAAGGCGGCTCGACAAGCCGGCCCGCACCGCGGCCAAGCAGCGGACGATTACCGCGACGATCACCGCCCTCGATCCCAAGGTGCCGTCGATCACGCTCAGCGGCCCGAACAAGTGGACGTACAGCGCCCGCATCGAGGACAAGAAGGTGCTGGACCAGGTCAAGGTCGGCGACAAAGTCGACCTCACCTGGACCGAGGCGCTGCTGCTGAACTTCGACGTCGTCAAGAAGTAGCGGCTGCCAGCCTGTCTGTCTGTTGAGCGCACGGGCGACGCCCACCGCGTCGCCCGTGCGAGAGAAGTCCGCCGCCAGCATCTTCGGCCTGATTCCCCGCTCCTCCTGCCGGCGCCGCACCTTCGTCGGCAGCGTGAGGGTCGGTGAACCGCGGCTGGATCTAGAACACGAACCCGAACGTCAACGGCAGGAACTTCCCCGTCGCGGCCTGTGGGCCGTCCGGGGTATTGAACGACGGTCCCCACGTGTAGTGGTACCTGATCTCGGCGAAGAACCGGCCCGCTTCGATCCCGGCCCCGACGTTGATGCCGACGTCATTGCTCGAGTGCGTGCGGTTCACGCTTCCCACCGGCACGGGCCCGGCGTGCACACGAACCACCACGGGTCGCACACCGTGACGTCCCCCGGCCCGGTGGTCGCCATCGCGACGCTGCGGTGATAGAAGCCGACGCCGGCAAGCACGTAGAGCCGCGCCTTCGCCGGTGGCGCCTCGAACCTGACGTCAACCGTGCCGAACTGGATGCGCGGCGTGACGTCGACCGGCCGGGACGCCACGAGCCCGTCCCAGTCGTTCTGCATGCCGAGCGTCGACCACACGTAGTCGCCGGTCAGCCCGATCTGCTCGTTGATGTGCCAGGTCGCGCCTGCCGTGAACCCGAGCCCGGTGGCGAAACGGTCGGCGCTGTCGGACAGCGGGCCGACGAGGGCGCCGCCGAGCGTCACGCTGTACGGCTTCTGCTGGGCGGCGGCGGGCCCGGCGACGACCAGCACCGCAAGGCATATCGGGGCGACGCGCGTGAACATCTGTGTGACCTCGATCGGGACAACGACGCCAGTCTACAACAGGCCCGGATCCGCGCCCCCCGGCGGCCCGGCCGAGCGGGGTAGAATGCCGTCACCATGACCGACCTGGCGCGCTGGCGCGACGAGTTCCCCATCCTCTCCCGCTCGGTCTACATGATCAGCAATTCGCTCGGGGCGATGCCCCGCGCGGCGGCGCGTTCGCTCGCCGAGTACGCCGACACCTGGGCGACGCGCGGCGTGCGCGCCTGGGAGGAGCGCTGGTGGGAACTGGCGGGCGAACTGGGGGCCCGCATCGAGGCCATCATCGGCGCGCCGGCCGGCTCCGTCAGCATGCACGAGAACGTGACGACGGCCGAGGCGGTGGCGCTGTCCTGCATCAGGCCCGAGGGCACGAAGCGCACGATCGTCTGCACGGCGATGGACTTCCCGTCGGCCGTCTACCTCTACAAGGCGCAGCGCGACATCGGCTTCGACCTCCACATCGTGCCAGCGCTCGACGATCTCTCCGTCCCCGGCGAACGCATCGCCGACGCCATCGACGATCGGACCGCGGCGGTCTGCCTCTCCCACGTGCTCTTCCGAAGCTCTTACATCGTGGATCCCGCGCCCGTGATCGAGAAGGCGCACGCGATGGGTGTCCCGGTGATCCTCGACGGCTACCAGTCGGCCGGGATCATTCCCGTCGATGTGACGGCGCTCGGCGTGGACTTCTTCGTCGGCGGCTGCCTGAAGTGGCTGTGCGGCGGTCCGGGCAACGCGTTTCTCTACACGGCGCCGTGGGTCAAGGCGACGTCGCGGCCGCGGTTCACCGGATGGCTGTCGCGCGCCGATCCCTTCGCGTTCGACATCGACGCCACCGACGTGCGCGACGACGGTATGGCCATGATGAACGGCACGCCGGCGATTCCCGCGTACTACGCCGCGCTGCCGGGCCTCGAGATCATCGGGCAGCGTCGGCGTCGATCGGATCCGCGCGGCATCACAGGCCATGACGCGCCGGCTGCTCGGTCTCGTGGACGAGCTCGGGTACCGTTCGGTCGCCTCGCGGGATCCCGGGCGTCTCGCGGGCACCGTGGCGGTCGACGTGCCCGAGGCCGCGCGCGTGGCGAAGACGCTCAACGCCCGCGATTTCGTCGTGGACTACCGGCCCGGCGTCGGCATCCGCCTGTCACCGCACTTCTACAACACGATGGACGAGATCGACGCGATGATGCGCGAGCTCGATCGCATCGTCCGGACGAAGGCGGACCCGCCAGCCGCGTGAGCCGGCCGTGGCGCGGTTGACGCGCCGGCGGCCTGGCCGGCGGGCTTACGGCTGGATGTCCAGCGCCTGTGTGCCCCGGTACTCGGGGTCGAACGACAGCCGGCCGGCGCCCGCCATCGCGACACGCCCGCGCCACCGCAGCAGCGCGATGGCGGCCAGGCCCGACGCCAGCAGGACAGCCGTTCCAACACTCGTCCGCAGCGCCAGCGTGACCAGCTCGGCCGCCGGGACGACGAGGATCGTGAAGAGGGCGACCATCAGGGGCCCGCGAATCCTGGCGTCTCCCATCTCCTGCTCGGCCGGGCACGCGAAGGGCACGCGCCCGAACCCGAGGAACAGCGCCTCGAAGCGCGGCGCCGGCGAAGAGGCACGCGGCCAGCGACAGCGTCCAGATCGTGTGCCAGCCGTACTGCCAGGCCATGGCGACGGCCATCAGCGCCACGACCGGCGCGACGACGCCGGCGAAAACCGCGCTGCGGAATCCGGCCATCCAGCGCCGTGGCTGGTCGGTCTCGAGCATGCGCAGCACCCAGCTCGCGCGCAGCTCGGCCGGCACGGCTGCCGCCACCCGGATACCGGCCAGCACGATGGCGAGCACGACCCACTGCATCGCCAGGGCATGCGACACCCGCATCGGCACTCGTCCCACGCCATCGCGCGCCATCGTGGCGGCATCGAGCGTCACCATCGCGAGCGCGAGCGCCACGCCGAGGCATACCACCATCACGAGCCGATGCCAGGGACTGCGCAGGATGGTCAGCACGGAGAACGAGAAGAAGCCGCGCTCCACGGAGCCTCTCGCGATCAGGCGCGACACGGGGCCGGTGAGGCGGACGATGGGCGACCTCCCGCCTCCTGTCGTCTCGGCGCTCTCGAGCGTGCTTCCGAGCGCCCGTCGATAGGCCAGCAGGCTGGCGCCGGCACCCGCGAGCGCCGACACCAGCAGCGCCAGCCACCCGCGCGCCGCGAGCCGGGCCCACTCGGCATCGCCCTGGCCCGCGATCGCCTGGTACATCCCCACGAACCACATCTGCGGCGCGAAGCCCCCGGTGCCGGCCGACGCCTGTTTCAGCGCCGCGGTGCTCGAGGCGATGAACGGCAGCATCAGCAGCGCCACGACGAGGCCAAGGGTGGCGCCGAGCTGGACGGCGTCGGCGAGCCGGCGGGCGAGCGCGCCGGCCGGGCATGCACTGCAACAGGCTCTGCACGGCGAGCAGCGTGAAGAACGCGAACCACGCCGCCGCCAGCGTCGCCACGACGTGCCCGGCCATCGTCGCCGCCGCCAGCCGCACGGCCGACCGCCAGCCGGCGTGCATGATGATGGGAAACGTCAGTCCCCCGAGCAGCGTCAGCGGCACCGACAGCACCAGCAGGAACGTCCCGAGCGCGGCGAGCTTCGCCCCGAGAATCGTGCCGGCGCGAAGCGGCAACGGGCCGAGCGTGCGGCAGTCCCGGCGATCCATCCGGAGCGCCTCCCATTCGAGCACGGTCAGCAGCCCGGTCACGACGAGCGAGATCAGCACGAAGGTGCTCTTGTCGTTCCACGACACCGCGTCGAGCGCCGCGTAGTCCCAGAAGGGCCGGCCGTAGGTGCCGAGCAGCTTGAACGGGTACAAGAGGCCGATGAGCCCCAGGATCGCGACGGCCTTCGACAGGGGCCCGTGCAGGTCGCCGGCGGGCGCGATCAGGTCGTTGTCGAGGAACCCGCCAAGGAAATGGCGGAAGAGCACGTTGAACGGACGCGGCCCGCTCGTCATCGCTCAGCCCCGCGAGACGACGGCGTCGACGATGCGGTTCGCCACGGCCTCGGGATCCTCGGTGAACACCAGTTCCGTGAAGATCTCTTCGAGGGAATCGAGCTTCATCAGTTCGCGCAGCCGCTCCACCGAATCGTGGGCGGCCATGCGCCCCTGGTGCAGCACGACCACGCGGTCGGCGACGCGCTCGACGGCCTCCAGTTCGTGGGAACTGTAGAGCACCGTCTTGCCGGCGCGCGCGAGCGCCTTGATCAGGTGCCGGAACATCACCGCCGAGGCGGCGTCCAGCCCCGACATCGGTTCGTCGAACACCAGCAGGTCGGGATCGTGGAGCAGCGCGGCGCTGATAAGGACCTTCTGGCGCATGCCCTTCGAATAGGAGGACAGCGGTGAATGGCTGTCCGGCTCGAGTGAGAACAGCGTGAGCAGGCGGCTGATCCTGGGGCCGAGCCGGCGGTCCGGGATGCTGCGCAGGCGTCCGACTAGTTCGAGGTACTCCCGGCCCGTGAGGTAGGGGTAGAGATTCGGCTCCTCCGGCACGTAGCCCACCCTGCGACGGTAACCGACGATGTCGTCCCAGATGTCGCGCCCGTCGAAGCGCACATGCCCGCGCGTGGGCTGGAGCAGCCCAACCAGCATGTTCACCGTCGTCGTCTTGCCCGAACCGTTGGGCCCGAGATAGCCCAGCACGTGTGAGGGCCCGACCGAGAAACTCACGTCGTCGACGGCCACCGTGCCACCGAACCGCTTCACGAGGCTGCAGGCTTCGAGCATGGATCGTCCCCGGCGTCTGGAGCGTTAGACACCGCGAACGGCGCGGCCGCGCAGGCGCCTGGCGTCATGCAGCGGGCTTTGCGGTATCCTGAGCGCACGTACTCGAGCCGCGCGTCATGCCAACCGTCAAATTCGTCCGGCCGGCGTTCTCGCTCGACGAGCTCCAGGCCCTCGGCCGCCGATACTACGGAGTCGACCGGGGCGGCCGGGCGCTGCCGAGCGAGCGCGACCAGAACGTCGTGCTGCAGGATGCCCGCAACCGGCGCTACGTCCTGAAGATCTCGAACGCGGAGGAAGACCCGCGGGTCATCGATCTCCAGAACGCGGCGCTCGCGCACCTGGCCGCCAGGGCGCCGGAACTGGACCTTCCTCGCGTGCAGCACGCGATCGACGGCGCCGCCATGACGTCGATCACCGACGCGCAGGGCACGGCCGCATCTGGTGCGGCTGCTGACGTGGGTGCCGGGCACGGTGCTGGCGGGCGTCCGCCCGCATACGCCGGAACTTCTCCGGAGCCTGGGATCGCTCCTGGGTACGATGGACGTGGCGCTGGCGGACTTCGACCATCCTGCGGCAGACCGCGACCTCAAGTGGGATCCCCGCCGCGCCGGCTGGATCCGCGAGTACCTCGGGTTCGTCGGCCGACGGCGCCAGGCGCCAGCTGGTCGAACGCCTGTTCACCTGGGCGGAGGGCGAATTGACGCGCCTCGCGCCCGGGCTCCGCTCCGGCGTGATCTACAACGACGCCAACGACCACAACGTGCTCGTCCTCGGCGACGACCCGTATGCGCGGCGCGTGACGTCGGTCGTGGACTTCGGCGACATGCTGCGCACGTGGATCGCCAACGAGGCGGCGGTCGCCTGCGCGTACGCGATGCTGAACAAGCCGGATCCTCTCGCCGCGGCCGTGCGCGTTGTCGAGGGCTACTCCTCCGTGTTCGCGCTGGGAGAATCCGAGATCGAAGCGCTGTTCCCGCTCATCTGCAGCAGGCTGGCGGTGAGCGTCGTCAACTCCGCGTACCAGCGCCACCACTTCCCTGAGGACGAGTACCTGGTCATCAGCGAACGTCCCGCGTGGGAATTGCTCGAGCGGCTCGGGGCTGTGCATCCCAGATTCGCGCACTACGCGTTCCGCGGCGCGTGCGGACTCGAACCGTGCCCATCGTCGCCGGCCGTCGTGTCGTGGCTCCGCGAATCGCCGGACGCCGTCGGACCGCTGCTCGATCCGGATCCGCGAACGGCGCCGCGCGTGGTGTTCGACCTCAGCGTAGGCAGCCTGACCGCCGGCACGCCGGCGGTGTGGGCGGACACCAGCCTCTGCGCCAGGAAGATCGCGCGCCGCCTTGCGGACGCCGGCGCCGCTGTCGGGGTCGGATGCTACGACGAGGTCCGCGGTGTCTACGCGAGCCCGCTCTTCGCCACACAGGGCAACGACGGGCCGTCCTCGCGCACCGTGCACCTCGGGCTGGATCTGTTCGCGCCTCCGGGGACGCCGGTGCTCGCGCCGCTGGACGGCGTCGTGCACAGCATCGCCGACAACGCCCACCCGCTCGACTACGGTCCGACGGTCGTCCTCGAACACCAGGCGGGCCCGGGCGGGCCGCCCTTCTACACGTTGTACGGGCACCTCGCGAGGGGTTCGTCGGCCGCGCTCAGCAACGGCGACGACGTGAGCGCCGGCACCGTCATCGCCCGGATCGGCGCCATTGACGAGAACGGCGGCTGGCCGCCGCATCTGCACTTCCAGGTGATCACCGATCTGCTCGACATGCACGGCGACTTTCCCGGCGTGGCCGATCCCGCCGAGCGCCGCGTGTGGCTCAGCCTCGCGCCGGACCCGAACCTGGTCGCCCGGATCCCGGGCGGCGTCACCGCTTCTCCGGGCCGAACCGCCACCGAGATTCTCGAATCGCGGCAGGAGCGCATCGGGCCGTCGCTCAGCGTGTCCTACCGCCGTCCGCTCACCATCGTGCGCGGCTGGATGCAGCATCTGTACGACGCCGACGGCCGCACGTACCTCGACGCCGTCAACAACGTCGCCCACGTGGGCCACTGCCACCCGCGCGTGGTCGAGGCGGGCCGGCGCCAGATGGCCGCGCTGAACACCAATACACGCTACCTGCACGAGCGGCTCGTGGAGTACGCGGAGCGGCTCTCGGCCACGCTGCCCGAGCCGCTGCGCGTCTGCTACTTCGTGAACTCCGGCAGCGAGGCCAATGAGCTGGCGCTCCGGCTCGCACGCACCTTCACCGGCAGCCGCGAGACCATCGTGGTCGACGTCGGCGTACCACGGCAACACCAACGCCGCGGTCGAGATCAGCCCCTACAAGTTCAACGGCCCGGGCGGCGCCGGAGCGCCGCCGCACGTGCACGTCGTGCCCACGCCCGACGCATACCGCGGCGTTTATCGGGACGGCTCCGAGGACGCGGGCGCGCGGTACGCCGCGCACGTCGCCGCGACGGTTGATCGCATCGCGGACGGCGGCGGCAGGGTCGGCGCATTCATCGCGGAGTCGATCCTGAGCTGCGCCGGGCAGATCGTCCTGCCTCCAGGCTACCTGCGTGCTGCCTACGAGGCGGTCCGGGCCGCGGGCGGCGTGTGCATCGCCGACGAGGTGCAGGTCGGCTTCGGCCGGTGCGGCACGCACTTCTGGGCCTTCGAAACCCAGGACGTCGTGCCTGACATCGTCACGATGGGCAAGCCCATCGGGAACGGCCATCCGCTCGGCGCCGTGGTCACGACGCCCGAGATCGCCCGGGCGTTCGCCAACGGCATGGAGTACTTCAACACGTATGGCGGCAATCCCGTCTCGTGCGCCATCGGCCTGGCCGTGCTCGACGTGATTCGCGACGAGGGCCTGCAGGCCCATGCGCTCGAGGTCGGCGAGCACCTGCTGAACGGCCTGCGCGGACTGCGGCCCCTTCATCCGGGCATCGGCGACGTGCGCGGGCTCGGCCTGTTCGCAGGCATCGAACTGGTTCGTGACGACGTCACCCGCGAGCCAGCGGGCGCGGCGGCCGGTGTGGTGGCGAACCGGATGCGGGATCAGGGCGTGCTGGTCAGCACCGACGGCCCCTTCCACAACGTGCTGAAGATCAAGCCGCCGATGTGCTTCACGGCGCTCGATGCCGACCGCCTCGCATCCACCCTGGACGGCATCCTCCGCGAGGGTCATCTGCAGCAGTAGACGGGCACGGGTTGGTCGAACAAGACGGCCCCCTGCTCCGTAGTACACCTATGGCCGCCACGCGGCCCTGAGTGGAGGTGCTCGTGCATCGACGAATAGTCCCCGCAGCCCTGGCCATGGCGGCGGTCGGCTGGCTCGTGCAGGCCGCTGGCGCGGCGGCGCAGGGCCAGGCGAAGCCCGGCGCGCCGCTCACCGATCTCGACGCGTTCATGTCGCACGTTCTCGAACGCAGAAACGAGAACTGGAAGACGCTCCACGACTACATCCTCAGCGAACGCGAGACGTTTCAGATTCTGGGTCCCGGCGGCATCCCTCTCGCCGGCCAGCGCCGCGAGTTCCAGTGGTTCATCCGGGACGGCTACCTCGTGCGCAGCCCCGTCAAGGCGAACGGCGCCACGCTCGGCGAGGCGGATCGCCGGAAGTACGAGGCCGACTGGCTGAAGAAGGAGCAGGACCGGGAGCAGCGGGCCAAGGAGAAGGCGGCCAAGAAGGACAAGGCCGCGAAACCGGGCGCGGACTCGGTGGAAGCGGAGGTGGTCGAGGAGCTCCGGTCGATCGATCCCGGGTCCGACAAGGAGGTCGTCGCGCTGGTCGGCACCGAGCCCCGCTTCATCTCCGAGGCGTACTTCATGAAGTTCCCGTTCGAGCCCGGCAACTACTACCTGGCCGGGCGCGAGACCATCGACGGCCGGCCGGTGGTGAAGGTCGAGTACTACCCGACGCGCCTCTTCACCGAAGACGAGGAGCGCGAGAAGAAGGAGGTCACCATCACCGCCAAGGGTGACGTCAAGGTCCAGGCGGCCGGAGAGAAGCCGCCCGGCAAGGAGAAGCCGAGGAAGCCGGCGAAACGCGACAAGGATGACGACCTCGAGAGCGAGATCGAGGCGGCGCTCAACAAGGTGACCATGGTCACGATGTGGATCGATCCGCAGGAGTTCCAGATCGTCAGGTTCGCCTTCGACAACGCCGACTGGGGTTTCCTGCCGGGCCGCGCCATCGTCCGGGTGGATCAGGCGAAGGCCACCATGGCCATGGGTCGCTACTTCGACAACGTCTGGCTCCCGAAGGAGATCGCCTTCAATTTCGGCGCGACCTTCGCAGCCGGTTCCTACACGTTTCGGTACGCGCGTGAGTTCTACGACTATCGCAAGGGCGAGGTCAGCGCGAAGATCCGCGGCTACGTGCCGAAGGAGCCGTAACGTGATGCCGCGCCCGATGGTTCGCCTGCTTGCCGCGGCGTTGCTGCTGGTCGCCTGCCGGGCGGTGGCCTACTCCCAGGCCGCCGCCCCCGAGGTCGTGGCCGAGATCCGCATCCAGGGCAACTACCGCACCCCCGACGACGAAGTGCTGAAGATCGCCGGCATCGCCGTCGGCAGTCCCCTCGGGCCCGGCGCGGTCGACGCGGCGTCCGAGAGGCTTCGGCGCAGCGGGCGCTTCGAGGCCGCCGAGGTCCGCAAGCGTTACCGCTCGCTCGACGACATGACGCAGGTGGCGCTCATCATCGCCGTCACCGAGCGCCCGGGCGTCGAGAAGGGCGGCGTGATGCCCGGCCCGATGAAACGGCTGGGGAACGCGCTGATGGCGTCGCCGTCGCTGGAGTACGTCGACGGCTACGGGTTCATCGCCGGCGGCCGTCTCAGCTTCGTGAACGTGCTCGGAAAGGGCGGGCACATCATCGCGCCCCTCACCGTGGGCTCAACGCGGCAGGCCGGCATCGAGCTCGACAAGACGATCCAGGGCGGCCCGGTGCAGCGCCTGCACGGAGGCTACGCGATCATCAGCCGCGAGAACCCCGGTTACGACACGCGCGACCTGCGCAACGACTTCTGGGTGGAAGGCTCTCGCCAGTTTGCGCGCGTGTTCAACGCGAGCACACGCGCGGGGTGGGCCGACGTGTCCTTCGGCGACGTGCATGATCAACTGCTCACCGGCGGGGCCAGGATCTCGGTGGACACCCGGGTGAACCCGGCGTTTCCGCGCAACGCGATCGTCGCCAGCGCCGGCTGGGAGGCGCTGTCACCGGACTCGGGCGCCACCGTCAACCGCTACACGCTCGACGGGCAGGCCTACCTAGGGTTCATCGGGTCGACGGTGCTGGCGCTTCGGGCGCGCACGGAAACGGCGGATGCGGCGCTTCCCGTCTACGAACGCGCGCTTGTGGGCGGTTTCGGGTCGCTGCGCGGGTTCAAAGCGGGATCGTTCACAGGCGACAATGCGGCTGCGGCATCCGTCGAATTCCGCGTGCCGTTCCACTCTCCGTTGCGCCTCGGCCAGACGGGACTCACCTTCTTCGGCGACGCGGGCGCCGCGTACGACCACGGCACCCGGCTCGCCGACGCGCCCTTCGAGTATGGCGTGGGCGGCGGCTGGTACCTCCGCGTCCCGCTGTTCCAGCTCGAGGTCGACGTCGCGTACGGCTTCGACAACGGCACCCGGGTCCACGTGACGGCTGGATTCAGGTTCTGACAGCCGCCGGCGGCAGACGCCTCGGCTACAATGGCTGGCGGAGCCAGAACATGCTGAAGCTGCATCGCCGGCGGGCCGGGCTCGCCGCGGTTACCGTCATCGTTGGCCTCATCTCAGCGGCGCCCTTCGCCGCGTCTCAGCCCAGTCAGGCGCCCGCGCCGCCCGCACAGGCGGCCCCGGCCGCGCCGGAGGATCCGCTGCGCCGCGAGACTCCGC
The DNA here is from genome assembly GCA_963806085.1 of uncultured Acidobacteriota bacterium. Classification (GTDB taxonomy): domain Bacteria; phylum Acidobacteriota; class Vicinamibacteria; order Vicinamibacterales; family JAKQTR01; genus JAKQTR01. The sequence continues at coordinate 773,824 of CAWDWR010000003.1, read as the reverse complement.
GTGGCGCGTTCATGGGCTTCGTCGAAGCGTGCCAGAGCGGCACCCGCTCTACTGCCGCCGAGTACCTGCAGTGGCCGCGCCAGAAGATGCCGATCAGCAGGGAGGAGGCGGCCGACCAACTGATGTTCGTGCTCAACCACGGGTTCGAGGGCAATCTGGACCGGCTCAGCCGCGACCCGGCCGGTACCATCGACGACGGCCTCGCCTCGGATCGGGAGCGCGTCGGCACCGCCGTCCTGGCCAACGGCGAGCGCGTGGACATCTATCTGACGCGGGTGCAGCAGGCAACCGGGCCCGCGATCTGGCTGGTGGCCGCAGACACGGTGGCCGAGATTCCGCGCCTGTACTCGCACGCGGGCCTGCCTCAACTCGAGCGGCGGCTGCCCAGATTCCTGACGGCCTCGAGCTTCGGCGAGCTGCCGCTCTGGGTTCCGCTGGCATTGCTGCTGCTCGTGCCGGTGCTCTTCGTCGTCTCACGGCTCTTCATGGGGCTCCTGCTGGGAGCGCTCAAGCTCGTGTTCAGGCTCAGAGGGCGGCAGGTCCCCATCAGGCGCTCGCGCGCCTGGAAGGCATTGTCGTGGCCTTCGGCCTTCCTGCTGACGCTGGGTCTGCACCGGTTGATTTCGCCGATGGTCGGCATCCCGCTGCTCCACCGGCAGTACTACTCCCGCACGATCACCGTCCTGCTGCTGGCCGGCGTGGTCTGGTGGCTGTGGCGCCTGGTGGATCTGGTCGCCGAGCGGATACGTGAACACGTGGAGCCGGTCAATCCACGGACGGCGCAGTCGATCTACGTGCTCGGCCGCCGTCTGCTGAAGTTTCTCGCCCTCCTCATCGCCGCGCTGGCCGGCCTCGCCGCGTTCGGCGTCGACCTGACGACGACGCTGGCCGGCCTCGGCATCGGCGGCGTGGCGCTGGCGTTCGCCTCGCAGAAGACGCTCGAGAACGTGTTCGGCGGCATCTTCGTGCTGAGCGATCGCAGCATCGTCGTCGGTGACGTGTGCCAGATCGGCAAGTACACGGGCGAAGTCATCGACGTCGGCCTGCGCTCGATGCAGCTGCGTACGATGAACCGCACCGTGGTCTACGTGCCCAACGGCACCCTCGCCACGATGGAGGTCGAGAACCTGACCAGACGCGACAAGTTCCTTTTCACGCACGTCGTCGGCCTCCGCTACGAAACGACGCTCGAGCAGATCCAGCGCGTCGCGAAGGACATCCAGGCCGAGCCTGTCCGCCGACGGGCGCGTCGAGAAGAGCACGCTGCGAGTGCGGCTGGTGAAGTTCGGAGCCTATTCACTCGACGTCGAGGTCTTCGCGTACGTGATGGCGCCGATTATGCCGCCTTCCTCGGCGTGCAGGAAGAGCTGCTGATGCGGATCATGGGCATCGTGAAGAGCGCGGGCACCGGACTCGCGTTCCCGTCGCAGACGATGTACGTGCGGTCCGAATCGCCCGCGCCGCCGGCGCTGCCGGTGACGTCGACCGACTAGTCGATGGTGATGGGCTCGCCGGGGACGATGGGCCGAGTGCGAGGGAGGTAGCCGCGCCAGGCGAGCCACCCCACGGCCGCCATCAGCGCCGCGAACACCACGAGCATGGCGGCGTCAGCGGCGCCGTTCCGTGGCAGCGCCTTCCAGAGGCCCCAGAGCGCGATCTGCGCGACGGTGACCGTCCAGACGGCGCCGTAGAACACGCGGCGCTCGTAGCCTTCGAACTGCACCGACGGCTTGGTGCGCGGCAGCTTGCCGAGCGCGCCCAGCAGCCACATGCAGGCCATGACCGGCACGAAGAGCCAGGCGTACAGCTGGTGCATCAGCCAGCGTCCGGAGAGGATGGCCACCAGCAGGCCCGTGATGTTCACCGCCGGGTACGCCGCGATGACGCCCCAGGCCATCGTGTAGCAGAACCGCCGGTAGACGGGGTTCGGCTTCTCCTCCGTGAAGAACATCACGTACGGACGCGTTTCCGTGCCCGGCAGCTTGCCGAGGAGCGCCGCGACGCCGGTGCCGGCGAGCACGCACGCGCAGCCAGGCGCCGAGGCGCGAGTCGAAGCCGCGATGGAACAGGTTGGCGATGAGCGGGCCGGGCAGCAGGAAGTAGACCCAGGCCCAGACCGGCCAGTGCAGAATGCGATACGTGACGGTGTTCCGCTCGCGGACCTTGCGCGTCACCGCGTACTCGACGCGGTCGCCGTAGGCGGGCACCGCTACTTGGCCTGCCTGCGCCACGTGTTGACGGCCGTGACGCGCCCGTTCGAGTCCTTGACGGTCAGCGTTAGCAGATCGCCCTCGAACGCGTACGCGCGTTCCCGGCGCGCGGCCATCTCCGGGGGAAGCGTCGCGAGCTCGCCCTCCGACTGCTTGCACGTCGAGCAGGCGCAGCACCTGGCGCTGCGTGTCGATGACGGCGCGGCCGGTGAAGTTCAACGCCGCCGTCTGCTCGGCAGTCGCCGCGGGATCTTCGTAGGTCGCCCTTCAGCGAGAGGTTGCCGTAGGCGTCGTACGTGAGCACGGCGGTGGCCTTGATCGTCTGTCCGCGCCCCGGCGGCCGACACGACCTCGGCCGACACCAGGTTCCAGCGTGCCTTCGAGTTGCCTGCGGACCGCCGTCGAGCGAGCCCGGACCGGCATCGACGGCGCCGCCCTCGATCGGGCGCTGGCGCGGCCGCGACGACGCGCACGCCGGAACAGCCGACAGCAGCACGCGAACGGGCAACGCCATCCACACAACCGCGCGGAGGTGTCTCATCATGACCATGACCCCTGAAGTGGCGCTGACCTCGTGTCAGCTTAACAGACAAGCCCGCGCGGGCGAAACGCGGGCTCGGCCGGGCCTAGAGGCCGGCCTCCAGTCTGAAGGTGGAGCCCGGGGCTTCAGCCCCGGGATCTGCCGGTGGCCTGTCAGAAGCGGAATCCGAAGGTGATCGGAAAGTACTGCGCGTTGGCCTTCGTGGTGCCGCCGGACGGGTTCTTCACGTCGGGCCCCCAGACGTAGTGATAGCGGGCCTCGACGAAGAACGACGCCAGATCGCTCAGCCGGTACGTGAACCCGCCGCCGACACTCACGCCGGGGTCCGTCGTGTGGCGGGAGGCCACGACCTGGTCGACCGTGACCGCCGTCGGGTAGCAGATGAACCAGTCGGGCCTGGCAGACCGTGACCAGGCCGGTGGCCGGCGTGGTCACATACACCGAGCGATAGTAGACGCCTGCGCCGCCCAGCACGTACACGCTCGACTTCCCGGACTGCCACGGCGTGAAGGTGACGCCGCCGCCGCCGTACTGGATACCAGCCGTTCCCGGTGAAACGTCGCGGCGTCCGGTGATGAGCGGTTGCGGCACCTCGAGGTCCTTCGCGGCCCAGGCTCGAGAAGTTGTACTCGCCGAACACCGTGACCTGCGGCTGGACCTTGTAACCGAGCCCGATGGTCACCTGGCCTCCCGAGCCGAGGCTCTCGCCCGCGCCGCCGACCGGCGTCGCGACGCCGCCGCCGATGCTGAAGGACAAGGGCTTGTCGGAGGCCGCGGCCGGCGACGACATCACGACCAGGCCCACCAGGAACAGTCCGCCGATCATCCGCTTCATGGCTGCAGCAGTCCTTTCGCCGATGGCACACCCGGGGCCACCCCGGCTGACCATTGTACCCATTGGACGACGGCGCAGGTCGGGGAGTTCAAGTGCGGCTACGATTAGGGGATGGATCTGCGGCAGCGGCTCGACGGGGCGGTGGTGCATGGCCCCCATGACCAGGGGCGGCAACCTCCCCTACCGCCGGCTCTGCGCCGAGCTGGGCGCCCGCGTGCTGATGGGCGAGATGACCGTGGCCCGCCGCCTCAAGCAGCGGCGCCGGGGCGAGTTCGCCCTGATCCGCCGGGCGCCGGACGAGCCGTTCTTCGGCGTGCAGCTCGCCGGGCACCGACCCCGACGAGATGGGGTGGGCGGCGACGCTCGTCGAATCGAGGGGCGCCGACCTCGTGGACGTCAACTTCGGATGCCCGATCGATCACTTCACCCGGAAAGGGATGGGCGCGGCCCTCGGCCGCCAACCCAAGCGGATCCGGCGCATCGTCGAAGGCATGAAGCGCGCGGTGTCGGCGGTCCCGGTGACCGCGAAGATCCGCCTCGGGTGGAACGACGGCGATCGCAACTACCTCGACCAGGCGCGCGCCGCCGTTGACGGCGGCGCCGATGCGATCATCGTGCACGGGCGCACGCGCGACGCGCGATACCGGCAGTCGGCCGACTGGGACGCGATTGGCGAGGTCGCCGCGGCGCTGCCGGTGCCGGTGGTGGGCAACGGCGACCTTCTCTTTCCCCACGAGATTGCGGCGGCGCGGGCCAGATCAGGCTGCACGGGCGTGATGGCCGGACGCGGCGCGCTCATCAAGCCCTGGCTGTTCAAGGAGGCGTCGGACGGCTACTGGGACATCAGCCCGGAGGAACGCCTGGCGATCTACCGCCGTTACGTCGATCTCGCGCGGGAACACTGGGGAGAGGACGAGCACGGCCTGACGCGCGTCCGAGAATTCGTCGCGTGGCACCTGGGATTCTGGTGCCGCTACGCGCCGCGCCGCGCCGACGGTACCTGGCCGGGCATGCAGACGCGCGAATCGGCGGGGATGCCGCGATCGCCTCTCGAAGGGCTCCTGGCGCGCGGGGACGAGGCGACACTCCAGTGGCTCACCGACCGGCTGGTTGGGCGCCTGGGCATCGATCCGGCCGGGGCCCCGGTGCCGTCGGCCGCGCCCGGCGGCCCGGCCGACCGCGACGAGGCCGCGGAAGGCTGAGGAAAAGGTGCCTGGCACCGGCGTCTGGTTTTCGAGGATCATGGAGAGGGGGTCATTGCAGACGTCATGAAGAAACTCGTCCTTATCCGTCACGGCGAAAGCACCTGGAACAAGGAAAACCGGTTCACGGGCTGGACCGACGTGGACCTCAGCGAAAAAGGCGTCGAGGAGGCGCTCGCGGGCGGCCGGGCCCTGCGCGACGAGGGGTACGTTTTCGACGTGGCCTACACGTCGGTGCTGAAGCGGGCCATCAAGACGCTCTGGATCGTGCTCGAGCAGCTCGATCAGATGTGGATCCCGGTGCACAACACCTGGCGCCTGAACGAGCGGCACTATGGCGCGCTGCAGGGCCTGAACAAGGCCGAGACGGCCGCGAAGCACGGGATGGAACAGACGAACCTGTGGCGCCGCAGCTACGACGTGCCGCCGCCGGCGCTGACGCCGGACGATCCGCGGCACCCGAGCCGCGATCCGCGCTACGCGGGCCTCGCCCCGGCCGACCTGCCGCTCACCGAGTGCCTCAAGGACACGGTGGCGCGCTTCCTGCCCTACTGGCACGAGACGGTCGCACCCGCCGTCAGGTCGGGCCAGCGCGTCCTCATCGCGGCCCACGGCAACAGCCTGCGGGCGCTCGTGAAGTACCTCGACAACATCCCCGACGCGGACATCGTCGGCTTGAACATCCCGACCGGCATTCCGCTCGTGTACGAGCTGACCGACGAGCTGACGCCGATCAGGAGCTACTACCTTGGCGATCCTGAGGCGGTGAAGAAGGCCGCCGAGGCCGTGGCCGCGCAGCTCAAGAAGTAGATGTGAAGAAAGGCGCGCTCCGCTGGACCCGGCGTGTGCTGGCGCTGGCCGCCTGCGCCGGGGTGCTCGCGGCCGCGGTGCACACGCCGTGGGTGCGCGGGCTGGTGCTCCGCCGGCTCATGTCCGCCCTGAGCGCCCGCACGGGGCTGACGTTCTCGGCCGACACCCTCGGCTTCAATCTGAGCAGCCTCACGGTGACGGTCGACGGCCTGCAGATCAACCGGCCGGCATCACCGGGCGTGCCGATCCTCCGCGTGCGGCAAGCGCAGTTCGATCTGTCCCCCCGGGTGCTGTCGGGCGCCATCGAGGCGGAGCGCGTCGAGGCCGATGGCGTGGCGCTCGTCATCGACCTCTCGGCGCACCCGGGCGCGCCAGCCGGAAAAGGGACCCCGTTCAAGGTGCCGATGTTCACGGTCGGTCATGCCGTGCTGCGCCACGCGAGCATCGAGGTCCTGGATCCGGGCGGCGTCGGCCGCTTCAAGGCCGCTGACGTCACGCTCGAGCTCGAAGGCGGCGGGCCGAGGCGCCTTGAAGGCGTCATGACCGTGGCCGGCGGCGTGACGCTCGACAGCGAGGATACACGTGCGCGAGTCGATCGCATCGAGGGCCACGCGTTCCTCGACGGCGATGCCATCGGGGTGAAGCCGGCGTCGGCCGTTGCGGGAGCGCAGCGCCTGGCGCTCGACGGGTTGATCGTATTCACCGGTCCCTCGCCGCGATTCGATCTCGGAATCGCAGGAAGCCTCGACGTCGCGCAAATCGTCTCGTGGTTCCCGGCCCTGCCTGCCGGGAACGGGCCCGTGGAGCTGAGGGGCCGCGTCACCGGCCCCCTCGACGATCCGCAGTTCAAGTACTCCGCGCGCTCGACCGGTGTGGTCCTGCCCGACATCCGCGTGCCGGCCGCTGTCGCCGAGGGCAGCGTCTCGCGCGCCGGCGTGTTCATCGATCGGATACAGGCGGCTGTCGGCGGAGGCCGGGTCGAAGCGAGCGGAAGGCTTCCGCTCGGGTCCGGTGATCCAAACAGCCGTTTCTCGTTGAGCTGGGCAGAGGTTCCCGTGGCCGGCCTGTCGAAGATCTTCGCGCAGCTGCCGGCCGATCCCATCGGCATGGTCGCCACCGGCTCCGCCCGGTTGAGCTGGCCTGGGGCGGCTCTCGAGTTCCTCACCCTAGAGGGCGGTCTCGAGTCCGAAGTCCGCTTCGCGCCATCACTCCGTCCGGCCCGCGTCAGCCTCAACGCCGCGCCGGGGCACTGGACGCTCCGGAGCGAACAGGCGCTCGATGGCGGCACGACCGCGAACCTGGAGACGGCAATCACGATCAACCCGGACGATATTGCCGATTCGCGCCTCTCCGGCACGCTCAACGCGTCGAGTGCGAACCTGGGGCCCGCCCTCGTCGAGGTCGCGCGAGCGTTCCCGTCCCTGCCGGAGGCCGCTCACTGGATTGCGGGCAGCCCTCTCACGATCGAGGGTGCCGTCGACGGCACGCTGAGGGCGCCGCGGTTCTCGGGCACGGCTGCATCCGAGCACCTTCGAGTCGAGGGTCTTCCTGCGACGCGCGCCTCCGCGGCCTTCGAGGCGACCACCTCACAACTCATCATTTCGAAGGCTTCGAGCACGGACCCCTCGGGCAACAGTCTCGAGGGGCGCGCTGGCATCGACTTCGAGGCCGGCACCACGAACGGCGCTGTCAAAGCCGAGGTCGGGCACCTCGAGCCGGTACTGACCGCTCTGCTTGGCTCCGGCGCCGGCACCGACTTCGGCCTGAAGGCCGGGGGCACAGTCGTGCTGGCGTGCGAATGGAATGGCCCCGTCAGCGATCCGGTTCTGTCGGTGACCATGACGGCCTCGGCCCTCTCCATCGACGGCCCCGTGTTCAAGGTCGATCGCGGATCCGCGGAAGGCCGCCTGGGCGGGACGCTCTCGCATCCGGAAGGCACGGTGCGCGTCACGGCGGGCGCGGTGCGGGCTTCCTCGCTGGCGTCCGTGCCTGTTGATGCGCAGATCTCCCTGGCGTCCGGCCGCGTCGAGGTGGCCGCACAGATCCCGGACTGGTCGGCGACGCTGCACGGCCGCATGTCGGCCGCAGCGCCCCACGACTTCACCGCGGACGTTTCGATGGCCAATCTCACTGCGGCCCGCTTCGCGACCTTGCTCGGCGTGGCGGACTCCGGCTGGACGGCCGACGGCACCTTCTCTGCGCGACTCGATGCCGCGGGCACATTCGGCAGCCGGACGCTGCACGTGGGCGGCCAGGCATCGCTGGCCGGCGGCGCCCTCCTCGTTGGCGAAAGCCGGCTCATGGAGGGCATGAACGCGTCCATCGAGATTCGCGACGGGAGGGTCTGGCTCACTCGCGTGGCGGGCCTGGGCTTCAACGGCCCGCTGTCGGCGTCAGGCGACCTGCCGCTGGACTGGGTCGGGGAGTACTTGCCGGAGGGCTGGCGTCTGGATGGGGCCTCCGCAACGCCGGCGTCGTTCGCCCTGAGTGCCGAGCCGGACGTGAAGACGCTGGGCACATGGCTCCGGCCGGACGAGCCGGGCAGGATGACGGGCGCCTTGCGTGTCCGTGCGTCGGGCACGGCAACGGCGCCATCCCTGAGTGCCGTCGACGGCGTCGTCATGCTCGAGCCGGGCACGGTGACCGTGAGAGACGCTCCCTTCACGCTCACGCGGCCGGCCGAGGTGCGCATCAGGGACGGCCGAGCCCGCGTCGAAGACATCACCGTGACGGCCCCGGGCACGACAGCGTCGCTGTCGGGCACCATCGGGCTCCTGGGCGAGAGACCCATCGACGCGCGGCTGTCTGCGTCCGGCGCGCTGGGCTTCCTGTCGTCGGTCGTCCCTGGCCGCGTGGCCGGCGAGTTCCAGGCAGACCTGCGCGCCGGCGGCTTCGCGGCCGACCCGCAGTTCACCGGCGCCGTGTCGCTTGCCGGCGCCGCGTGGGTGTGGCAGGAACAGCGCATCGCGTTTCGGGATTGGTCCGGCCAGGCGGCCGTCACCGCCGACGCGCTCACCATCGAGAAACTGGACGGCCACATCAACGGCGGCGATGCGAGCGTGTCGGGCGCCGTGCGCTTCGGGGGCGCAGGCGGCACGGGCCTGGCGCTGAGCATCCGCGACGCATTCGTGGAAGTCGTCAAGGGCTTCCGCAGCCAGGCCGACGCGGACCTCACGCTCGCGTCGACCGATGCGGGCGCACGGCTCTCGGGCAAGGTCACCGTCACCTCCGGCGCCTACCGTGAGCCCATCACGGCCATGGCGAAGCTGTTCTCGGCCCCGGCCACGGCGCCGGCGGCCGCTGGGGGCGAAGAGTCCCTGCTGGGTTCCATCGCGTTGGATGTCGAGCTGGCTGCCTCGTCGCCGATCATCATCGAGAACAGCGCCGGGCGGCTCGACCTCGTGCCGAGCATGAAGATCGAGGGCACGCTGGCTGAGCCCGCGCTGCTCGGATCGCTCGACATGGTCGACGAGGGCCGGCTGACGCTGCTCGGACGTTCGTTCCGGCTGACCGAGGCCCGGGTCGTGTTTCCTGATGCCGGCGGCCCCACCCTGCGGCTGATCGGGGAGACCCGGGTGGGCGACTACGCCGTGACGCTGCGGACGCAGGGGCCCGTGACCGACCTCGAAGCCACGTACACCTCGGATCCGCCGCTCAGCCAGCGCGACGTGCAGTCGCTGCTCGTCACGGGGCGCACCACGGACACGACGAACACCAAGAGCAGCGAGAACGAGCAGTTCGTCCTCGGCACGGCGTCCTCGGATCTGCTGGGCCTGGCTGGCCAGATGGTGGGACTCGAGTCGGTGCAGTTGGGCAGGGGCGATTTCGAACTCGGCTCGAGCGACGTCAACCCGGCCATGCGGCTGACCGTCACCAAGAGCATCAGCGCGCGGACGCGTCTCATCCTCTCGCAGGACCTGGACAATAACAAGCTGACGTGGATCGTCGTCCTGATTCCCAAGCGGGGGTACGAAATCCGGCTGTCGCAGCGCGACAACCTGGAGGAGGTTCTCGAGTTCAGGCAGGAGCTCTCGTTCGGTGCGGGTGTCTCGCCACCGAGCACCTCCGGCTTCCGGAAGCGGACGAAAGGCCCTCGCGTGCAGTCGCTGGAATTCACCGGCGACGTCGGCTATCCGGTTTCGGAACTGAAGTCGGTCGTCAAGCTCAAGCCGCCGAAGGAGTTCGACGCCGGCGTCTGGCAGCAGGACCGGGCCCGCCTCGAAACGTTTTACAGCAACCGCGGATACGCGACCGCACGCATCGTGCCGGACCGGACCGTCGTGACGGATGACTCGGCGGGGCGGGTCCTGATGACGTACCGGGTGGACCGCGGCCCGCGGACGGTGCTGAACGTCAGGGGCATCGATGTATCGGAGGACGACCTCCGCGCGTTGATGCGCGTCTGGAGCCAAGCCGTCCTGCCGGAGTTCCTCCAGGAGGACATGACGCTGCGGCTGCGGGAGCTGCTCGCCGAGCGCGGCTACCTGCGCCCGTCGATCACGGTCGCTCTCGACGCGCCCGACGCACGCGTCGTGACCGCGAACGTGGCCGTCGAGCCTGGAGCGGTCACGACGGTCCGGACGCTCACGATCGAGGGTGCGCACGCCGTCGCGGAGCCCGAACTGAGGGCGGCCCTTTCGGGCAATGCCGCGGTCGATCACGCGTGGGTGGACCCGGCGCCGCTGGTGGACGCGGTCGTGGCGATCTACGCCGCGCGCGGGTATCCGTCGGCGCGCGTGTCCGCCGACGAGCTCGTGATCGACGGCAGCACGGCGGAGCGGCGTCTTCGAGTCACCGAGGGACCGCAAGCCGTCGTGAAGGACGTCGTCTTGACCGGCGTGCCGGAGGCGAGAGCGTCCGACGCCAGGTCCGCGATCGCGCTGCGCGAGGGCCAGCCGCTCCTCCCAGGCACCGAAGCCGAGGCCAGAGGGCGGCTGCAGCGCTTCTACCTCGACAGAGGGTTCCGCGGCGCCGGTGTCCGATCCGTCTCGAAGGCCGACGCCGAGGGCCGTGTCGCGATCACCTTCTCGGTGACCGAGGGGCCCGTGTCCATCGTGAACGCGGTCGCCGTGAAGGGGCTTGATGCCACGAAACCGTCTGTTGCGGACCGCGCGATCACGCTGAAGCCAGGCGAACCGGCCGGCCAGCAGGACATTTCCGAGACGCAGAAGCGGCTCTATGGGCTCGGCGTCTTCCGAAGTGCCGACATCAGCATCGAACCGGCGCCGAACGCGGCGGCAGCGGCCGGGGCGGCATCGGTGCCCGTTGACACGACGGTGACGCTCGAAGAGGCCCGCCGCTTCCAGCTTCGCTACGGCGTGCAGGTGTCGAACGAGTACGGGCCGGTGTTCGAGGACTTCACGTCGGCCGTCGGCGTGGCCGGCGACATCCGCGATCGCAACTTCCTGGGCCGTGCGTTCACGCTCGGCGCGAGTGGCCGGTTCGAGAAGAACCTCCAGAGCGCCCGGGGCCAGTTCTCGCTGCCGGTTCTCTTCAACCAGCGGCTGCAGACCAACTACTTCATCACCCTCCGATCCGAGACGGACACGTCCGATCAGTCCGTGACGTACACGGACAAGGAGCGCGACATCACGTTCGAGCAGCGGTGGCGCCTGCCGCACCAGATGGAGGTGTCGTGGGGATACAGCTACAACGTGCGCGACGTGGTGATCACCGACGAGGCCCGCACCGCTGAGGTGGGCCTCAAGGGCGCGCTCGGCACGGTGAACGGCACGTTCATCGTCGACAGGCGCGACAAGCCGTTCGACGCGTCGCGCGGGTGGTTCCAGTCCTCGAACCTCCAGTGGGGCCTGCAGGCCCTGGGCTCCGATTTCGACTACGTGCGGGTCCTCCTCCGCCAGTTCTACTACCAGCCGGCTGGACCATTCATCTTCGCCAGCGGCGTGCGGTGGGGATGGCTGCACGGCATCGGTGGCGAGCCGCCCATCACGATTCTCGACCGGTTCTTCGACGCCGGCGGGGCCCAGACGGTTCGCGGCTATGCGGAGGAGTCGCTGTCGGCCGTCGAGATCGCCGGCTTCCCTGCCGGCGGCACGAAACTGCTCATCCTGAACCAGGAAGTCCGCTTTCCGCTGTTCTCCCGGTGGCTCCAGGGCGCGGTCTTCGTCGATGCCGGCAACACGTTCGCGCCGAGGCAGTCCGTGGCGCTGGACAAGCTGGCCGTCGGCGCGGGATTCGGCATCCGCATCATGACCCCCTTCGCGCCGATCCGGATCGACGTCGGCTATCCGCTCGACCGGCGGCCCGAAGACCGCAGTTACCGTATCCACTTCTCGATCGGCCAGATCTTCTAGCTGCTACCCTGAGCCATGCGGGAATCCGTCCCTGTCTTCTCTGGAGCCCTGCTGTTCCTGCTGTTGGCCGCTGCTGCATCCGCGCAGGACGCGAAGCCGCAGCCCGCCGCGCCGCCGCGCGGGTATTCGATCCCCGTCATCGATCTCGCCGCCGACGCCGCTCGGCAGACGATCGTCGATCGCGAGGCGGGCCAGTATCTCGGACATCCGACCACCGTCCTGCTCGAGGACGGCCGCACGATCATCGCCGTTTACCCGAAAGGCCACGGACGCGGCGCCATCGTCATGAAGCGCAGCACCGACGGCGGCCGCACGTGGAGCGCCCGCCTGCCCGACGCCGCCGAACTGGGAGACATCGCTCGAGGTGCCGACCATCTATCCGGTTGTCGATGCGAAGAGCAAGAAGCGCCTCATCCTGTTCTCGGGGCTGTACCCCATCCGCCTGGCCGTGTCCGAGGACGACGGCGCCACCTGGAGCGGACTCGCGCCCATCGGGTACTTCGGGGGCATCGTTGCGATGGCCAGCCGCGTGCCGCTCCGCACCGGCGCGGGACACTACATGGCGCTCTTCCACGACGACGGGCGGTTCATCAGCGAGAAGCCTGCCGAGGGGCCTCGGCGCTTCACCGTCTACAAGACGCTCTCCACCGACGGCGGCCTGACGTGGGGTCCGCCTGAGCTGGTGGTGTCGCATCCAGTCGCCCACCTCTGTGAGCCGGGCGCGCTCCGGTCTCCTGACGGCAAGCAGATCGCAGTGCTCCTGCGGGAGAACAGCAGGAAGCTCAACGCGTTCGTGATCTTCTCGGACGACGAAGGCCGGACGTGGTCGGCCCCGCGCGAGCTGCCAGGCGCCCTGACCGGCGATCGTCACGTCGCGAAATACGCCCCGGACGGGCGCCTGTTCATCACGTTCCGCGACATGGCGCTCGAAAGCGCCACCAGGGGTGACTGGGTTGCGTGGGTCGGCACTTACGACGATATCGTCGCCGGCCGAGAGGGCCAGTATCGTGTCCGGCTAATGGACAACAAGGACGAGTGGGATTGCGCATACCCCGGGCTCGAGCTGCTGCCGGACGGCACCCTCGTGACGACGACGTACGGCCACTGGGAGTCCGGGGCCGAGCCGTACATCGTGAGCGTGCGCCTCAACATGGCTGAACTCGACACGCTCGGGCGCTCAGCCCCTCGGACACGCTGAACGCGCGGGCGGTGATTGTACCGGCTACGTCACGATTCCCTGGATGCTGGAGTTGCTCAGAATGATCCTGCCCGCCCACAAAACCAAGATCGTCGCCACCATCGGCCCGGCATCCGACTCGACGGACATGCTCGAGCGCCTCATCCTGGCGGGGCTGAACGTCGCGCGTCTGAACTTCTCGCATGGCGTCTTCGACGAACATGCAGGCCGCATCGCGCGCATCCGCGACGCGCAGCAGGCCACGGGGCGCCGTGTCGCCATCATGGCCGACTTGCCCGGGCCCAAAATGCGCGTCGGCACGATCGACCCCGAGCCCATCGACCTTCGCCGGGGTGATGCGTTCACGCTGACAGCCCTCGATGGGCCAGGCAATAGAGAGCGGGTTTCGGTGTCCTTCAGGCGCCTCCCGCGCGTCGTCAAGCCGGGCGACCGGCTCTTTCTGAACGACGGACTCGTGCAACTGAAGGTCGACGCGGTCGAGGCCGACGACGTGCGGTGCCACGTTGTCGTGGGCGGCGAGTTGCGGTCGAAAAAGGGCCTGAACCTGCCGGGCATCGATCTCGGCATATCGGCGTTCACCGAGCACGATCGCGCCTGCCTGGCCTTCGCCCTCGAGCACGGGGTGGACGCCGTCAGCCAGTCCTTTGTGGAGACGGCGGCCGATATCACGGCGGTGCGCGACGCCGCCCGGGAAATGGGACATCGCCCGTTCATCATCGCGAAGATCGAGCGCGCCGGCGCACTGGACCACTACGACGAGATCCTCGCGGCGGCTGACGGCGTGATGGTGGCCCGCGGCGACCTCGGCGTGGAAGTGCCCATCGAGAGCATCGCCATCACGCAGAAGTCGCTGATCGCGCGCGCCAACCTGGCTGGCAAGCCGGTGATCACCGCGACCCAGATGCTCGAGTCGATGGTGGCGAGCCGCATCCCCACGCGCGCCGAGGCCACCGACGTGGCCAACGCCATTCTCGACGGCACCGACGCCGTCATGCTGTCGGCGGAGTCGGCCGTGGGCCGCTTCCCGGAGGAAGCGGTGGCGATGCTCGCGAAGATCGCGGAGGCCACGGAGTCGCAGCGCGCGGCCGCCTCCATCAACAGGCTTGACGAGTTCTACCGCACGCACCGCCCCACGTCCACTGCGGAGGCCACCGCCAGGGTGGTCGAACACGCCCTCGAAACGGTGCCGTGCGATGCCGTCGTCGTGCCGACCCGTACCGGCTCGACGGCCCGGATGATCGCGCGCTTCAAGCCGCCGGTCTGGACGGTGGCGGTGAGCGGGGATCCAGCCGTCTGTCAGGGGCTCGCGTTCTCGTACGGCGTCCACGCGGTCGACATGAGGGGCGAACCGGGGGACTGGCGCGCGTTTGCGGCGGCATGGACGCGTGATCACGGGCTGCAGGCGCGGTCGGCCATGCTGGTCGCCGGTCCGTCCGCGACGCATCCCGATGCCAACTACCGCATCGAGTTCATGCGGCTCACCTGAACGCCGGGGCGAAGGCCCTACTTTGCTTTCGACGCGGTTTGCTGGTAGGCGGCATACGCCGCGTCGAGTTGCCGCACGGCTTCGGCCTGCTGCTCCGCCGACAGCATGATCTGCCGGGCCAGCACCGCGCGCATCGTGCCGACCGGCGCACGAAGGAACTGATCGACGGGCACGTTGAACCGCCGCACGGTGTCGTCAGCGGCCGTCGACAGGTCGGGCCCGATCGGCGTGGGGCTCTTCACGCCAAGCGAGGCGACGTCGTGGCAGCGCGAGCATCCGGTGCGGACGAACCACGCACCCGGCCCTGAAGCCATTTTCTCGTAGTCGGCCGGGTCGACTTCGGGAATCATGTCCGCCCTCGGCGTGCGGCCGAGCAGCGAGACATCAGCCGGGCCTCGCCGCCACGACATCACGAGCATGGCCAGCGCCAGCGTGTCCGCGTCGGCGAGGTGGAAGTTGGGCATCACGCTGTCGGGCACGAGTGCCCGCGGATCCCGCAGGTGTGCGACGTGCCAGTTCAGCACGCTGTGGCGGCCCTGAAGCCGGCTGTAGTCGTATTGCTGCGGGTTCTTGTCACCCGCCCACGTGAGGTCCGGCCCGATGAGGCCGCCTCGCCCGTTGATGAGGTGGCAGGCGCGGCAGCCCTTCTCCCGCACGAGCTCCTTGGCCCGGTTGACTGAGTCCGCGCCCGCCGTGCGGGACTCGTAGCGATGGCAGACGTTGCACGAGATCTCGACAAGCGAGCGCGGGTTCGCAACCGGGGACGACCCGGTCTCCAGCACCTTGTCGAGCAGCGGTTCGCCCCACCCGTCGGTGTGCCCGTGCGCGCCCTGCGTGTCGACGGCCCACCCCTGTCCGCCGTGACAGACGGTGCAGCCAAAGCGCTCGACCGGATGGGCGGCAAGCAGGTCATGCCGGTGCGTCCGCCATGGTTCCTCGGCACGCTCGAAACCGGACCAACCGACGGCCTGGTGACAGGTGATGCAGCGATCGGCCCTCTGAAGCCCGGCCACCCAGATCTGCTGCACCCCGGAGGGCACCTCCCGGGCCGCAGTTGCGCCCGAGACGCGCTCGACGGTCTGCCGGAACCGGCGCTGATAGAACCGGTAGTCCTGACGCGCGTCGCGAACGACGACGAGGGCCGTGGCCGCCGCCAGCGCGACGCCCAGCACGAGCGAGCACGAGCGGATCCAGCCTGCCTGGAGGTGACGGTGACTGGAGTTTTGCGAGGCGCTTCGTCCCTGCCATCTCAGAACCTCGTCGGCAGGGGCGGCCACGATTCCCACGGCCACCACAGGCCCCACGACGGCCCGCGCATCAGGCCGACGACGGTCAAGGCGGTGATGGCAACGGCGATCGCGAGAAACACCGCGTTCTGAATACGGCGCTCGCGCGGAAACGCGGTGCCGGTCGCGCTCTCCGGCGATCGATCCAGCCAGGGCCACAGCGTCAGCACGAAGGCGAGCACCGCGGGCAGCACCACGCCGCCGATGAGCGCGCCGTTCACATGGACGGGGCCGAGGCGGACCGTCGTGTCGGACACCACTTCCTGCAGCCACAGGAAGTACCACGGCGCCTTGGCCGGGTTGGGGGTCACCCCCGGGTTAGCCGGCTCGAGGAGCGGAGACGGGATGAACGTCGCGAGCAGCGTGACCGCCAGCACCGTCGCCGTTGTGACGATCGCGATGCGGCGGACCACCGGCGGGATCGTGGGCAACTCGGCGCCCTCATCAGCCGCGTCTCCGCGCGCGAGCCCGCCGTCTTTCCTGATGCGCCACATGTGATAGCCGAACAGCACGGCCATCGCGATCGGCAGCGCGACGATGTGCAGGAGGTAGAAGCGGACGAGCGTGGCTTCGCCGATTTCGCGGCCGCCGATGAGCGCCTGCCGCATGACGGTGCCCGCCAGCGGCGCCGACGAGACGATGCTGGTGCCGACCGTCACGGCCCAGAACGCCAGCTGATCCCACGGCAGGAGGTAGCCGGTGAACGACAGGAGCAGCGTGGCGAAGAACATCGCCACGCCAATCACCCAGTTCCACTCCCGTCTCTGGCTCCCGCCCGCCGAGTTCTTGTACGCGCCCGTGACGAACACGCGCACGAGGTGCAGCGTGGTGGTGATGACCATCAGATGTGCCGCAAGGCGATGCACGGCCCGCAGCCACCATCCGAACGACACCACGTGCTCGATGTCCTTCACGGACCGGTAGGCGTCTTCCACCGACGGGATGTAGAACACCATCAGCGGCAGGCCGGACACGAGCAGCACCACGAACAGCACCCAGGACACCGTGCCCAGCCAGAACGTCGGCCGACACGCAAGCGACGACGCCCGCATGCGCGCCGGGAACCAGTGCAGGAGGAAGTTGGCGAAGATCGCGTCGGCGACCTCGCGGGCCGTTGACGGGCGGAAGCTCCAGAAGCGACGCTGCGCCATCAGGCCGTCCTCACGGCACCGTCAGTTCGACGTCCGGGCTGATCTCGCGGTCAATGTCCGCCACCAGTTGCCCGTCGTCTGGCGCCAGGGTGACACGGTACGCCGGAAGCGGCCGTGGTGCGGGACCCGAGATGTTGGAGCCGTCCTCCTGGTAGCGCGAGCCGTGGCACGGGCAGGCCAGTTCGAACACCTGCGTCGCGCGGCGGGTGTCGGGGTCCGAGGGGTCCGCCCTCAGGCTGGCTTCGACGCGCACCGTGCACCCGAGGTGCGTGCACACAGCCGACATCACCCGGAAGCGCTTGCCGTGCCGCGACACGAAGATGCGCGTCTCGGGCACGAGCGTGAGGCCCTCCGGGAACGAATCCGGGCTGCCGACCTTGATCCGTGACGGCGTGTCGTACGAGACGTTCGCCACAAGTGACCGCAGGACGATCCCGCCCTGCACCGCAAGGGCCGCGGCGCCCGCGGCGGTGCCCAGCCTGATGAGCGCCGACCGCCTCGCGGGTTGTTCGGGCCGATCCGGATCCATGGGCCCGGGCCGCTACTTCTTCTGCTTCGGGGGGAACTTCTTGAGCAGTTCGCTCATCGCCTCGCGAATCCGCTGGTCGCGCTTGACCGCGGAGTTCTGCCGGTTGATCTCGGCCCGGGCGATGCCGCGCCAGGCGATCTGGCGCTTGGGGCCGTCGATGATGTCGAGGATGAGGGTTCCCTCCTCGAAGATCTTGAGCGACGTGGTCGTCATCTCGAAGTCCGGCACACCCCAGGGCGGGATCGCGCCGATGAACTGCCCGCGGTACTGGGATTCGGAACTGGGCCCGGCGAGGAAGTAGTAGTGAAGCATCAGGTCCGGCGTGCCGGACGTGGCCGGAGCGAGGCCGCTCTTCGTGAGCATCTGCTCGGCCGCGTCCTTGATTGTCGGCTCCCACTTGGTGCGGATCGCTTCCGGGTCGTCGCCGGTGCGCTCGAGGATCTTCACTTCACCGGCGCCATCAGGGTGCCATCCGAACGTCTTGGCCTTGGTGAAGTCGTATTCCTTGTCGAACTCGACCTTGACCTTCATGCCGGCGTGGACGACGACGGCCAGGGCCGCCACGAGCATAACGGAGAGGGCAAATCGCCCTGTGTGTGTCATCGGGGCATACTCCTTGTCGCGTATCGTGCAGTCACGATACCACGATCGCTCGCCGGCCAGCGTCTACCTGACCGGGCCGGAACGACCGCCGGCCGGTCCGGCGCGCTTCACCTGCTCCAGCAGCGCCTTCGCCCCTGAATCGTCGGGGCGCAGCGCCACCAGTTTCTCGGCCCAGCTCCGGGCCGCCCGCCCGTTGCCCCGCTCGCCCTCGAACATTGCGAGCGCCGCGAGCGTGTCGGCGATCGGCGGGATGCGCTTCGTGCGCGGCCGTCAGCACGGCAACGGCTTCGGCCGTCCTGCCGGCATCGTGCAGGGCGACGGCGTAGACATATCCGTAGCGGGCCACCCTGGGCAACTGCTTGAACGCGCGCTCGAGCAGGATGATGGCCTCGATCGCGGCGTCCCTGGCGGACGTAGAGCAGGCCCAGGGCGTGGGTGGCCTCCGTCGCCGACGGGTCGAGGCGAACGGCCTCGGTGAGCAGGTTCTCACCATCGGCCTCCCGGCCGAGTGTGCGGTAGACGTCGGCCAGGTTGACCCGGGCCGGCACGTTTCGCGGGTCGAGGCGCAACGCCGTCCGCAACGCGGCTTCGGCTTCGACGGTCTTCCCCTGCCGCACGTAGAAGCCGCTCAGGTTGAGATGCGCCTCCGGGCGCTCCGCCACGGCCATCTCGAGCGCGATGTACTCATCGCGTGGCGCGGGCGAGCGCGGCGGCTTCATCCGTCGTCAGCAGTCCCGGCGGCGTGCCGGCCAGCGAGGACGCGGCCCACGCCCGAACGAGGCGGACGGAGTCGGTCAGCAGCGCGCGGCCGAGACGCACGCGCTCGGGCGGCGGCAGCGCCACGAGCGCTCGCGCGGCCGCCGTTCGGACGATGGCGTCAGGGTCGGAGATGCCGGCCTGGAGCGCGTCGATCGACGCAGGCGAGTAGTACTCGCCGAGCAGCGCGAGTGCCGTTGCGCGCGCGATCGGCGGATAGGCGGGCGCGAGGACCGCGGCGCGCAGCGCCTGCTCCGCGCCGGGCAGGCCGCGCCGGCCCGCGTCGAGCGCCGCGACGTACTCGTTGCCGCGCTTCCGCTCGGGCCCGTACCACTTGACGATGGCGTCGTTCGACCACTTCACGCTCTTGTCGGCATGGCAGGGCGTCGTGCAGGCGTTCGGGATGCCGTACTTGATCGTGTAGTCGACGCGCGGGCACGCGGAAGCTGTGGTCGTAGCGCGGATCCACCACCATGTAGGTGGTCGTCCGCATGTGGCAGCTGCGCGCACCGGGCCGCGTCGGTGCCCTGCTTGTGGTGATGATGCGCGGGCGTGTCGTAGGTGAGCGGCAGGTGGCAGTGGCCGCACACGTTGTTGCCGGTGCCGCGCTGCTTCAGGCTGTGCGCGTTGTGGCAGTCGGAACAGGTGACGCCAGCCGCGTACATCTTGCTCTGCGTGAACGACGCGTACTCGTACACCTCTTCCAGGATCTGGCCGTCCGCGTAGTAGAGCCCGTCTTCCAGCAGGGCCGGGCGGTAGCTGTCGAGGAACGTCTTCCCGACGTCAGGCACCGCGGTGATCGGGCCGCGCCGGGCGTGGCACGGCGCGCAGGCCTGGACCTCGGCCTGCTGGCGCTTCCGGTCCACGGGGCGCGAGGCGAGGCTCGACGCGTCGCCGACGCCGAACCCGCTGTAGTCCACCGCCCGCAGGCCCTGCACGTCAAGACCCATCGGCGAGCCGTCGCGGCCCGTGAGACCGCTCCTCTTCCGGTCCTCCGCCCACGTCACGTGCGCCGAGCCCGGGCCGTGACAGGTTTCACACGACACGTTGATCTCGGACCAGGTCGTCTTGTAGGTGTTGCTGGCGAGATCGAAATTGCGGACCAGGTTCGTCGAGTGGCAGTCCGCGCACATGTAGTTCCAGTTCTGGTTCGGGCCGGTCCAGTGCAGCGGGTCGGTGGACGTGATGCGCTCGGCGGGGTACAGGTGGAACCACCGCTGGCCGCCCTCCGCCTTCGGCCGCGTGTCCCAGGCGATGGGCAGGCACTGGTAGCGGCCGCCGGGAAACGCGATCAGGTACTGTTGCAGCGGCGTGAAGCCGAACGTGTAGGCGATTTCGTAATCGTGCAACTGGCCGTCCGGCCCGTCGGTGCGCACGTAGAACTTGCCGTCCCGCGTCGAGAACGTCGACGTGATGCCTGCGTACGTGAAGGTCGTATTGCCGAAATCGCCCAGCACCGTCGCGTCGGTGGCCATCTCCATCGCGCGGGCGTGGTGCGACTGGCGCCACTCCTTGGTCTGCGCCTCGTGGCATGGCGTGCAGGCCGGCTCGCCGACGTAGGTCGATCCGGCCGCCTTCGCTGACGCTGACCGGGCCGGGCTCGCAGGTCCGCCGGGTGCCGCGCCGTGCCGCTGCCACAGAAGGACGCCTGCGGCGATGACGCACAGGGCGAATGCGGAGCCAAGGAGCGGACGCAAGTGAGTGCTTCTGGACATGAAGGATGGAGACGGCGCGCGTCAGCCGATGAGCTTGCCCTCTTTGATGACGCCGCCGGGCAGGTGATCCGGCGCCGGACTCAGGTGAAAGTACTTCACGTTCCTGGTGGGAATGATAATCAGATCGCCGTCCACCTCGAAGACGAGTTTGTCGGCGTCGATTGCGCGCCTGACGTTTGCGGCAATGGTGGTGGGGTCGGTGCCCGCCTGCTTCGGGTAGCGCACCACGAGCTTGGTCCCGTCCATGAAGTAGATCGTGAGAATGGCCTTGCGCATCCTGCCTCCTCGTCCGGCGGCCGCGCGGTTTCGCCCGCGCGCATTCACATGCTAATCCGTCATCGCCGCGCCGGCGACCGTAAAATGGCTTCCCGTAGCCCCCGCTTGACCCGGGACGGCTGTTGGATTCACACTCAGAAACGGCAGGACGCCTAGGGGTGGCCAAAAGGAACGGCCTGAGATCACACCCTCGAACCTGAACCGGGTAGTACCGGCGTAGGGAAGGCGATCGGGAGCTCCGGCTCCCCGTCGATTCGAGAACTCCCCAAAGCATCCTTTTCGCTCGTCCGGCACGTCGTCTGCGGATCGAGAGGAGGGGTGACCATGAAGATGCGGCTGATCGTTGCGGCGTTGCTCGCAATCGTCAGCGCTTCCGCGCCCGCCGTGGCGCGGACGCAGGCGCAGGCCCGGGAACAGGGGTATCCCGTCAGCGGCGTCGTGCGCGCGGCGTCGGGTGCGCCGGTGAGCGGCGCGTCGGTGAGCGCCGACGGAGGCGCCACGGTACGGACCGGCGCCGACGGGCGCTTTACGCTGCGGCTGCCTCGCGGCCGGCACGTCCTGCGCGTCGAGGACGACACCCATGCCGCTGTGACCGCTGAAATCGAGGTCACCGAACAGGTGGCGACGCTCGAGATCCAGCTCCCGCCGCTCCCCCGTTTCGAGGAAGCGGTCGTCGTGGCCGCGGTCCGCGCCGACACGGAGGCCCCGATCACGAAGCGTGATCTTGACCGAAGCGAGATTGAGAGCCTGAACACCGGCCAGGAGATGCCGTTCTTGCTCAAGGACGTGCCCTCGATCACCCAGTACTCCGACTCCGGCTCGCCGACGGGCTACGCGTACCTCTACCTGCGCGGCATACCGCAGACGCGGATGAACATCACCCTCGACGGGGTGCCGCTGAACGAGCCCGAGGACTCGGCGTTCTATTTCGCGAACTTCGGCGATTTCGCCAACGCCGTCGGAAGCCTGCAGGTGCAGCGCGGCGTCGGCACCTCCACCGTGGGCGCGGCGTCGTTCGTGGGCTCGATCAACTTCGCCAGCATCGACCTCAAGGACGAGGCGGCCGCGGACGTGCGCCTGGGAAGCGGCTCGTTCGGCGCCAGTCGGGTGAGCGCCGCGGTGCACTCGGGCAGGCTCGGCAAAGGCGTGAAACTGTACGGCCAGGCGGCGTTCCAGGACGCGGACGGATTCCGCGAGCATTCGGGCTCGACGCAGCGGAGCCTGTACTTCGGCGCCACCCGGGACACCGACGCGTCGTTCTTCAAGGTCTTCGGGTTCGCCGGCCAGGAGGAATCCCAGCTCGCGTTCCTCGCGGCCGACGAGGACACGCTGAAGACGAACCTGCGGTTCAACCCGATGAGCCCCGACGAGCGCGATCGGTTCAGCCAGCGCTTCGTCACGGCCCAGTATCATCGCGCCTTCGGACCGGCCACGGAGCTGTCCGTGCAGGGCTACTACAACGGCGCAGACGGCTGGTACCGGATCCAGGACGGGGCTGGCGGGCTGTATCAGTACAACCTCGATTGGGGCAGCGCCGGGGCGACGGCTGCCTATCACACCGTGCGCGGGGCCTTCGACCTGACGTGGGGCGGGCACGTCAACGACTTCGAAAGCCGGCACGCCCGCGACATCGTCGGCGGGCCGAGCCAGTACGTGAACCGGGGGTTCAAGAACGAGGTGAACAGCTTCGTGAAGCTGGGCTACGTGGCCGGCCGCTGGCATCACTACGGTGACGTCCAGGTGCGATGGGCGCGCTTCCGCTTCGAGGGCGATCTCGATCTCGGTGCCGTCGCGTGGACGTTCTTCAACCCGAAGATCGGGACCAGGTACCAGTTCGGCAAGAGCGTGAGCGCGTACGCCTCGATTGGGCGCGCGGGGCGGGAACCGGCGCGGAGCGACATGCTTCAGGGCGAGGACAACCCGACCGTGCCGTACGACCTGACGGCCGTGAGGCCCGAGGAGGTTGTGAACCTGGAAGCCGGTGTCGAGTGGTCGCGGCCGGGCCTGACACTCCGCGCAAACGGCTATTCGATGTCGTTCCGGAACGAAATCGCGCAGACCGGGGAACTGTCCGAGATCGGCCTGCCGTTGAGGCAGAACGTGGATCGCAGCGTGCGGCGCGGCGTGGAGGTCGACCTCACCTGGCAGGCGCTGCCGTCGCTCCAGGTGCGTCATACCGCAACCTACAGCTACAACCGGATTCGATCCTGGACCCAGGTCTACGACATCTACGATGCCGGCGGGGCCTGGACCGGGACGACCAGCCGCACTCACGACGACGTCGCGCCGCTGCTGACGCCGGCCGTGCTCGTCAGCCTCGGCGCCGAGTACGCGGCAGCGACGTGGTGCACCGTCGGCGCCGCCGGGAGGTACGTTGGCGCGACCCACCTCGACAACACCGGCAACGCCGACTTCACGGCCCCGGGCTTCTTCGGGCTCGATGCGGACGTCGCTGTCTCCCTGGCTCGCTTCCTGCCGTTTGCCGCGGGAGCGGCGCCGCGATTGCGGGTCCAGGGCACGAACCTGCTCGACAACCGCCGGATGTTCCCGAACGGGTACAGCTATCAGTACTTCCTGACGGGCGACGGCGGCGCCCTCGAGCCTGCCGGGACGCGTTACTACTATCCTCTCGCGACACGGAGCGTGTTCGTCATGCTGGAGATGAGGTTCTGACGTGACGGCCGACCCCTTCGAAATCGTCGGCGTGGTCACAGGCGTGCTGGGCGTGTGGATGACGACGCGCCAGAAGATCTGGTGCTGGCCGGTCGGCATCGTCTCCGTCTCGTCGTTCATCGTCGTCTTCTTCCGAGCGAAGCTCTATGCCGCCATGGGGCTGCAGGGCGTGTATGTCGCGCTGGCGGTGTACGGGTGGTACTCGTGGCTGCACGGGGGCGAGGGCCGAGGGGCGCTGCGCGTGTCCCGACTGTCGCGGCGGCTCGGCGTGGGCCTGGGCGCCGTCGGTGTCGCCGCGACGGGCATTGCCGGCTACTGGCTGGGCGCCCGGACAGACGAGGCCCTGCCCTATCTCGACGGCTTCACCACGTCGTTCAGCCTCGCGGCGCAGTGGCTGCAGGCCCGGAAGTACCTCGAGAATTGGATCGTGTGGGTCGTGGTCGACGTCGTCTATGTCGGGATGGCCATTTCGCAAGGCTTGATGCTGACGGCGCTGCTCTACGCGGTCTATGTCCTGCTCGCGCTGCTGGGGTACCGCGACTGGAGGCGATCGATGCTCGACGGAGACCGCGCGTGAACGGCGAGCGTCCGCTCATCGTCGTGGTCACCGGCTCGGAGTGCACCGGGAAGACGACGCTGGCGCTTGATATCGCGGACCGCTTTGACGCGCCCTGTTCGCAGGAGTTCGCACGCGAGTACGTCAACCGGAAGAACGCGCTCCTCGACGTGCGCGACGTCGAGCCGATTGCGCGGGGACAAGTCGCCGCCGAAGAGGAGGCAGTAGCCAGGGCGGATGAGATCGCGGTCAAGGACACGGACCTCGTGAGCACTGTCGTCTACGCCCGCCACTACTACGGGTCGTGCCCGGCGTGGGTCGAACGGCAGGCGTCCGCGCGGCTCGGCGACCTGTACCTGCTGCTGCATCCCGACGTGCCCTGGGTGGCCGACGGCCTCCAGCGCGACCGGCCTGCCGACCGCGACCTGCTGCACTGCCTCTTCCAGCAGCGGCTGGAGTCGCTCGGCGCGCACGTCGTCCATGTCATCGGCGACTGGCCCGCTCGCCGCCGCCTGGCCCTCGACGCCGTCCACTCGCTGCTCCCCCATCGGGGTCAGACCCGGGTCTGACCCCGACTGAGACTGGGACTGAGGCTAGAAGGCTTCCTGCAGGCCGATGTAGAGGCCGCGGGCACCATGGCGCCCCCAGGCGTAATCGAAGCACATGTTGGTGCGCGATCGCTTGCTGAACGAGAGCCTGAACCCGATGCCGCCGCCGGCCGCAAAGCCGTCGAACAGCTTCTCGCCGGTCTGTTCGTCCGACACGGTCGTCGTGTTCAGGAACGCCACCGCGCCGAGCAGGCCGTTTTGGGTGAGCGTGGCCCGGTACTCAATCTCGCCGTACACCATCTGCTGCCCGCGGTACCGGCCCTCGGTGTATCCACGCCCGGACCGTCCGGAACTGCCTACGCCGAGGTACGGCAGGTCGAAATAGGGCGCGGGGCCTCCCCCACCCAGGTCGCCATACGCCCACACCGCGAGGCGCTGCCGCCGATCCTTGGTGAGGCTGAAGAAGGACCGCACGTCCACGTACGTTTCCTGCCACGACGAGTCGCCGCCGAGCACATTCTTGAAGAACGGCCGGTAGCTGACGTTCGCCGCCCAGCCGCGCGACGCGTTGATGGGATTGTCGCGCGTGTCCACCATGAGGTTCACGCTGACGCCCGCCGACGCCTGGCCCTTGAGGTCGAACCCGTTCGCTTCGGTGTAGCTCACGTACGCGGAGTCTTCCCATGCGGGATCGCCGTCGTTGTAGGGGCGGACGTTCGTGTGCAGGCTGTAGTGGAAGCCCGCGCCGGCATACACGTGCTTCGCCAACTTGTACAGCGCGACATCGTAGATGCGGACGAACGTGAACTTCGTGTCGACCAGGTCGGCTGGCGTCGTATTCGTGCCCAGTCCATAGGTGTTCTGCGAGGTCCACTGGAACCGGTTGTCTCCGTCCAGGCGCCAACGGTTGTCCGCGCCTGACACGGCGAACCTCGCCGTCAGGGAGGCTTGCTGCTTCGAAGAGTAGGACGCCCCGACTACGGCCGTCGACAGCCTCGTGGTCGCGGGATCGCCGAAGTACTTCGAGATGTTCCCCGACGCGCCAATCACGAACCCGGCCGAGGGGTTGTAGCCGATGCCGGGCATGATCGTGAACTGGAGCCGGCGTTCATCCAGCGGTTCGGCCGCCGACGGATCCGCCGGCGAGTCCTTGAACAGGCGCCGGAGCACGTCGAATACGTCAACCTGGGCAACGGTCTGGGCGGCCTGTGCCGACGCATCCGGTGAAACGCCTCCGGCCGGCTGCGCACGCGCCGGCCCGGCGGCTGTCCCGAATCCAAGGACGGCCACGGCCAGTGAGATGATCGTGGAGCGCAACCCGATGCCCATCGCGCGGCGCCCAGGCTAGGGTGTGCCCTTGGGAACGAGTCCTTCCTTGCGCATTTCGTCCACGATGTTCCCGACGAGCTCCTTCACGAGCTTCTGCGCGCCTTTCGGGTTCGTCTTCTCGCTCACGCCGGCCCAGACCAGCTTGAGCTTCGACAGGTCGTACACGAGCGTCTCGACCGTGACGACCAGGTCTTCACGCCGGTTGACGCCGATAATTGCCGAATTCCAGCCGTACGCATAGTACGACCAGGGGTCGGCATAGACCGTCGACACCCAGACGTCAGGCGTGTAGGTCACTTCCTTGTCCGCCGAGATCACCCGCAGCACCACGAGGCCCTGCACGCCCGAGCGCTCGAAGAAGCCGCGCGCCGCCCCTTTCTCGCGGAGCACCTCGCGTGGCGCGATGCGATAGGCCGGCACGCCCTGCAGGCCGAGCGCGGTCAGTTGCCGCGCCAGTTCCTCCTCGGTCGACACCTGGAGATTCTGATCCTCGCTGATCACGACCGCCGCGACCTTCTTGCCGGCGAAGTTCAGGCGGTCCACGTCCGGCGCCTTCCAGGTGGACTTGAACTTGGCTGCCATCACCACGGACCCCGCCGCGAGCGCGATCATCACTGCCGTCAGGAGCATCCGACGCATGCCACCACCTCTCATTGAAGCCCTGCTCTCGATGTTACCTTCACGCGGGGCCCAGACGCGACAGAACCTGGTGCCCGAGTATCGCGGCGCCAAGGGCGAGGACGGCCCACGCGAACGTCCGTTTGAGCCCGCCCGCCGTCACGCGCCTGGCCACGAACGAGCCGCCGACCATTCCCGTCAGGGCGAAGGCCAGGAACGCCGCCGTCAGGGCCCAGTCGATCGCCGCGTAGCGAAGCTGCCCGACGAAGCCGCCGGCGGCATTGCAGGCAATGATGGCCAGAGACGTTGGCACCGCGCGCTTCATGTCGAGGCCCGCCGCGAGCACGAGCGCGGGAACGATGAGGAAGCCACCGCCGACCCCGAGGAAACCCGTCAGCACACCGACCGCCAGGCCGATGCCCGTGCATTCAGGGATACTGCATTCGCGACGGCTCGACGCGGCCGCCCCCGGAGCCAGCATCCGCCAGCCTGCCAGCAGCATCAGGCCGCCGAAGGTCGCCATCAGCCACTCGCCGCTGACCAGATGGGTCAGCTTCGCCCCGCCGTACGCCCCGGCCGCGCCGGTCGCCGCGAAGATGGCGGCGGCCCGGACGTGGAACCCGCCGCTGCGCGACTGCAGGTAGCTCCCCACCGCGGCCGTGGTCCCGACGATGACGAGCGACATGCCGACGGCGTCGTGCGCGGGAATGCCCGCCACGTAGACGAGCACCGGCATCGTGATGATGGACCCGCCGCTGCCGAGCGTGCCGAGAGACAGCCCGATCAGCACCGCGAGCAGCAGCGCCAGCGCGAGGGCGGCGGTCATGCGCCGGCGCCCGCCGGACCCCCGTCGCGCCTGATGATGACGAGCGTGAAATCGTCGTCGTAGCCCGCGCGCCCGGCGAAGGCGCGCGTCGCCTCGACCACCGCTTCGACCAGGGTTGCGGCGGGGTCGGTACCGCGGGCGCGAATCACCCGCTCCAGGCGTTCCGTGCCGAACATTTCGCCCGACTGGTTCATGACCTCAATCACGCCGTCGGTGTACAGCACGAGGATGTCGCCGGGCTCGAGCGATGCCGCGCCGGGAGCGAACGCCGCCCCGTGCCACATGCCGAGCGCGGGGCCGCCGCTGGCCAGCAGTTGGCGCGCGCCGGACGCGCGCAGCAGCAGCGGCGGATTATGTCCGCAGTTGGCGAAGCTGAACTCTCCGGTTCGGGGCTCGAGCAGGCCGTAGAAGGCGGTGACGAATCGCGACGCGTCCATCGAATCCAGCAGGATCCGGTTGAGGCGGCGGGCCGTCGCATCGAGCGGCATGTCCTTCACGCGCTGGGCGCGCAGAGCCGCCCTGAAGGTGGCCATGATCAGGGCCGCCGGCACGCCTTTCCCGGAGACGTCGGCGATGGCCACCCCGAGGCGGCCGTCCGGCTGGGGCAGGTAGTCGTAGTAGTCACCCCCGATCTCCCAGGTCGGCACGTTGGTGCCGGCGATGTCGTAGCCCTTCACCACGGGGTTCGTCGCCGGCAGCAGGGCCATCTGCACCTGCTTGGCGATGCGCAACTGCTGTTCGATGCGGTGCTTCTCGAGCATCTCGCGGTGGAGCACCGCCTTCTCGATCGAGATGGCGGCCGCGACGGCAAAGAACTCCAGGAACTCGACGTCCGCTTCCGAGAACGCGTCCAGCGTGTCGCTCTCGAGGTTGAGGGCTCCAATGATGTCGCCGCCGCTCACGATCGGCACGGCGATCTCGGAGCGGGTGGAGGCTTTGCCCTCGACGTAGTGGGGATTCAGCCGCACGTCAGGCGCGATGACGGTCTGCCCTGTCGCGATGACATGGCCGATGATGCCCTGGCCGCGGCGCAGCATCGGGTCCTCGTCGCGGGGCGTGTCGTCGAAGCCGACGACGGCCATGCCGGCGATCATGCGGCCGCCCGTGTCCTGGCCGAGTTGCACACGGCGGTTGAGGACGAAGACGCCCGCCGCGTCGTAGGCGACCGATGTGCGCACGGACTCGAGCAGGTAGGCCAGCACTTCCTGGAGGTCGAGGCTCCGGCCAATCTCCTGCGACAGCTTCAGCAGGAGGCGGTACTTGGCCTCCGGGGAGAGGGTCGGGGCGGGTGGCATCATGTTGCGGCGGCTCGCTGCCGACGATTGTACATGGTGCCCGGCCGATCCGGGGCGGTCATGCCCGTCCGGGGCGGGCACCGGAGTAGAATTCGAGTCATGCGCACGGTGACTTTGACGTTCCTGCTCGCCGTTCTGGCGGGGCCCGCCGCCGCAGCCGACCGCCCGAACATCGTCTTCATCATGTCGGACGACCACGCCGCCCACGCGATCGGCGCGTACGGCTCGCGGGTCAACACGACGCCGAACATCGACGTCCTGGCCCGTGAAGGCATGCGGTTCGACAACGTGTTCGTCACCAACTCGATCTGCACGCCCAGCCGTGCGGCGATCCTGACGGGCCAGTACTCGCACCGGAACGGCGTGCCGGTGTTCAACCGCTTCGACAGCTCGCGGCAGACCGTGGCGCGCCTGCTCCAGGCCGGCGGCTACTACACGGGCATGATCGGCAAGTGGCACCTCGGCAGCGACCCGGCGGGATTCGACCGCTGGGAGATCCTGCCTGGCCAGGGCGCGTACATCGATCCGGTCCTCTACACGGCCACCGGCGAGAAGACCTACACCGGCCGTTACGTCACCGATGTCATCACGGACCTGGCGCTCGACTTCATCCGGAACCGGCCGGCGGGAAAGCCCTTCTTCCTGATGATGCACCACAAGGCGCCGCACCGGAACTGGGTGCCGGAGGAGAAGTACCGGAGGCAGTTCGCAGACCGCTGGATCCCGGAGCCGCCGACGCTGTGGGACACGTACGTCACGCGCACCGACGCGCTGCACGAAAACCGGCAGCGCGTCGCGGCCGACCTGACCCGCCGCGATCTCAAGCTCGAGCCGCCCGGCAGGCCTGGCGGGCGCCGGAACGTCCAGCGCTGGCTGTCCACCAAGCCCGACGAGGTGACGATCGACGTGGGCGGCAGGACGGCCACGCTGACGGGCGAGGCGCTCACGCGCTGGAAGTACCAGCGCTACATGCAGGACTATCTCGCGACGGTCCAGTCGGTCGACGACAGCGTGGGCCGCGTGCTCGACTTCCTCGACTCCGCCGGCCTCTCGAAGAACACGATCGTCATCTACACGAGCGACCAGGGGTTCTTCCTGGGCGATCACGGGCTGTACGACAAGCGGTTCATGTACGAGGAGAGCCTGCGGATGCCGTTCCTCGTGCGCTGGCCCGCCGGCATCAAGGCCGGCGACCGTGGCGAGGGCGATGGCGCTCAACGTCGACTTCGCGCCCACGTTTCTCGAGGCGGCCGGTCTCCCGGTCGCCGCCGGACATGCAGGGCCGCAGCCTGGTGCCCGTCCTCCGGGGCCGCACGCCCGGCGGACTGGCGGACGTCGATGTACTACCGCTACTACCACGACCCCGGCGACCACAACACGCGCGCGCACTACGGCGTCCGCACGACGACCCACAAGCTCATCTCGTTCTGGAAGAGCGGCCAGTGGGAACTGTTCGACCTGGTGAACGACCCGGCCGAGCTGCACAACCTCTACGGCCAGCCGGGCCACGAGCAGATCACGTCGGAGCTGAAGGCCGAATTGCTGCGCCTGAAGCAGGCGGTCGGCGACGAGGATCAGTTCGCCCTCGAGCAGCCGCCGGCGGGCGTGGACGGGCCGGTGGCGAGGCTCCGGGGCAGGTAAGATCTTCGGTCGCAGGGCCTGCGTGCAGGTGCGAACGGGTCCTGAAGCCGCCTCCCTGCCTGATCGGAAGTCCACGCATGAGCCGTTCTCAGGATCGCCGGCGGTGCCGCGCTGTCCGCGTTCCGCCTCGACAAGCTCAATGCGCGCGTCGGCCGACGTTCAGCCGACGCCCGCGTGCTGTCGGCCCGGTTCTGGCACTTCGTCGAGGTCGGACCGGGACCTCGGCCCCGCCGAAGCCGCCACGCTCGATCGGCTGCTGACCTACGGCGCGCCGGCGTCCGCCGCGCGGAGGCCGCGAGGTGCTGGTCACGCCGCGGCTCGGCACCATCTCGCCGTGGTCGTCGAAGGCCACCGACATCGCGCAGCGCATTGCGGCCTCGACGCGGTGCGCCGCATCGAGCGGGGCACCGTGTATCAGCCTCGACGCCGGCCGTGATCCGGAGCCCATCCTGCCGCTGCTGCACGATCGCATGACCGAAGCGGTGCTCGCGTCGCTGGACGAGGCCGACGAGCTCTTCCACCACTTCCCGCCGAAGCCGCTCACGACGATCGACGTGATCGGCCGCGGCCGCGACGCGATCGAAGACGCCAACGCCGCCGTTCGGGCTCGCGCTGGCGCCGGACGAGATCGACTACCTCGTCGCGTACTTCACGGGCCGCCGCAGGAACCCGACCGACGTCGAGCTCACGATGTTCGCGCAGGCGAACTCGGAGCACTGCCGCCACAAGATCTTCAACGCGTCGTGGGTGATCGACGGCGAGCCGCAGCCCCAGTCGCTGTTCGGCATGATCCGCGCGACGCACGCGGCGAACCCGCAGGGCACGGTGAGCGCGTACTCGGACAACGCGGCGGTGATGGCAGGCGCGGTGGTGCAGCGCTTCTTCGCGGACCCCGTCGACCGGCCGCTACGGCTATCGAGACGACGAGACGCACACGCTGATGAAGGTGGAAACGCACAACCACCCGACGGCGATCTCGCCGTTTCCCGGTGCGGCCACCGGGTCGGGCGGTGAAATCCGCGACGAGGGCGCAACCGGGCGAGGCGCGAAGCCGAAGGCGGGTTTGTGCGGATTCTCGGTGTCGAACCTGCGCATTCCCGGCTTCGAACGCCCGTGGGAGGGCCCGGAGTCGAAGCCCGGACCGCATCGCGTCGCCGCTGGCCATCATGATCGACGGCCCCATCGGCGCGGCGTCGTTCAACAACGAGTTCGGGCGGCCGAACCTCGCGGGCTACTTCCGGACCTACGAGCAGGATGCCGCGGGCGTGCGGCGCGGCTACCACAAGCCCATCATGCTGGCCGGCGGCGTCGGCAACATCCGCGCCACGCACGCGCACAAGGCGGACGTGCCGGCGGAGCGCCCTGCTCATTCAGTTGGGCGGGCCGGGCATGCTGATCGGCATGGGCGGCGGGTCGGCGTCCTCGATGGCGACCGGCGCGAACACGGCCGACCTCGACTTCGATTCCGTGCAGCGCGGCAACGCCGAGATCCAGCGGCGCGCGCAGGAAGTCATCGACCGGTGCTGGGCGCTCGGCGACGCGAACCCGATCCTGTCTCGATCCATGACGTGGGCGCGGGCGGGCTGTCGAACGCCCTGCCCGAAATCGCCCACGGCGCCGGCCGCGGCGCGCGCATCGACCTGCGCGCGGCGCCCGAACGAGGAGCCCGGCATGTCGCCGCGCGAGGTCTGGTGCAACGAGGCGCAGGAGCGCTACGTGCTCGCCATCCCGCCCGACCGCCTCGAGGCCTTCCGCGCGCTCTGCGAGCGCGAACGGTGCCCGTTCGCCGTCGTCGGCACCGTGACCGACGACCATCATCTCGTCGTGCACGACGCGCTGTTCGGCAACGACGCGGTCGACATGGACCTGCCGGCGCTGCTCGGCAAGCCGCCGCGGATGACGCGCGACGTGACGCGCGTCGATGCCGGCGCTCCGCGCCTTCGACACCGCCGGGATCACCATCGCCGACGCCGCCGCGCGCGTCCTGCGCGCGCCTGCCGTCGCCGACAAGACGTTTCTCATCTCGATCGGCGACCGGACCGTCGGCGGGCCTCTGCTCCCGCGACCAGTGCGTCGGGCCGTGGCAGGTGCCGGTGGCGGACTGCGCCACCACGCTGCTGTCGTTCCATGGGCTACGCGGGCGAGGCGTTCGCCATCGGCGAGCGCACGCCGCTCGCCGTCGTCGACGCGCCCGCGTCAGGGCGGATGGCCGTGGCCGAGGCGTTGATGAATCTCGCCGCAGCGCCGGTCCGGGCGCTGTCGCGCGTGAAGCTGTCGGCGAACTGGATGGCGGCCGCCGGCGCGCCGGGCGAAGACGCCGCGCTGTTCGACACCGTGCGTGCGGTCGCCCTCGACCTCTGCCCCGCGCTCGGCGTGAGCATCCCCGTCGGCAAGGACTCGATGTCGATGCGCACGCCTGGGAGGAGCGCGGCGCGCGGGCAGAGGTCGTCAGCCCGGTCTCGCTCATCGTCTCGGCCTTCGCGCCGTGCGACGACGTGCGCGGCACGTGGACCCCGCAACTGCGAACCGACGCGGGCCCGACGGCCCTCGTGCTCATCGACCTCGCGCACGGCCGCGCGCGGCTCGGCGGGTCCATTCTCGCGCAGGTGTACAACGAGACCGGCGACGAAGCGCCTGATGTCGACGACCCGGCGGCCATCCGCTCGCTGTTCGACGCGCTGGCGGCCCTGCGCGCACGCCGGCCGCGTCCTCGCCTACCACGACCGCTCGGACGGAGGGTTGTTCGTGAC
Organism: uncultured Acidobacteriota bacterium; assembly: GCA_963806085.1. Lineage (GTDB taxonomy): Bacteria > Acidobacteriota > Vicinamibacteria > Vicinamibacterales > JAKQTR01 > JAKQTR01. The sequence goes on along the minus strand of CAWDWR010000003.1, from coordinate 740,676 downwards.
GCTGTGCGAGATGGCGTTCGCCGGGCACGTGGGGCGTGGCGATCGACGCCGGCGCGCTCGTTCCGGACGACCGCGACGCTGGTGGCCACGCTCTTCGCGGAGGAGCTTGGCGCCGTCATCCAGGTGCGCGACGCCGAGGTCGCACGCCGTGCTCGACATCCTGCGCGCCCGGGGCCTCGGTGCGCGCGTCGTGGCGCGCGTCGCGCCCGACGACCGGGTCCGCGTGCGCGCGGCGAACGACGCTGCTGTTCAGCGAGTCGCGAATCGCGCTCCAGCGGGCGTGGAGCGAGACCACCTGGCAGATCCAGTCGCTGCGCGACAACCCCGAGTCCGCCCAGCAGGAGTACGACCGCATCCTCGACGCCGACGACCCCGGGACTCTCGCCGCTCGTCGCGTTCGATCCGGCCGACGATGTCGCGGCGCCGTTCGTCGCGGACGGGCGCCGGCCCCCGATCGCGATCCTGCGCGACCAGGGCGTGAACGGCGAGGTCGAGATGGCGGCGGCCTTCGATCGCGCCGGGTTCGACGCCCACGACGTGCACGTGAGCGACATCATCGAGGGGCGCGTCTCGCTGGCGTCGTTCCGCGGATTCGCGGCCTGCGGCGGCTTCTCGTACGGCGACGTGCTCGGCGGCGGCGAGGGCTGGGCGAAGTCGATCCTCTACAATCCGCGGGCGCGCGACGAGTTCGCCGCGTTCTTCTCGCGGCCGGACACCTTCGCCCTGGGCGTCTGCAACGGCTGCCAGATGATGGCCGCCCTCAAGGGGCTCATCCCCGGCGCGGAAGCGTGGCCGCGCTTCGTCAAGAACACCTCCGAGCAGTTCGAGGCGCGCCTGTCGACGATGGAGATCGTGGAGAACCCGTCGCTGTTCTTCACGGGCATGGCAGGCAGCCGGCTCCCGGTCGTGACCGCCCACGGCGAGGGCCGGACGCTGTTCGAGCAGCCCGATCACGCGGCTGCCGTCGTCGTGGCGGGGCGGTTCGTCGACAACCTCGGCCGCCCGGCGGACACCTACCCGCTCAACCCGAACGGCTCAGCAGGCGGGCTCACCGCCGTGACGACGGCCGACGGGCGTTTCACGGCGCTCATGCCGCATCCCGAGCGCGTGTTCCGGACCGTGCAGTTGTCGTGGCATCCCGACGACTGGGGCGAGGACAGCCCGTGGATGCGGCTGTTCCGGAACGCGCGGGTGTTTGTCGGGTAGTGTTTGTCGGATGGAAAAAGAAAGAGGGCCGGACCCCCTCGGGGTCTGACCCTCTTCGCATCATGCCTCCGGCCGGCGGCCGGCGCTACTTCAGGTTGAAGGCGGAGGTAATCGTTCCGAGCGGCGCGTTGAGTCTCCCCAACTGGCCTGTCATGGCGGACGCCGCGCTGCTGGCGCCAATCGCGTCCTGCACCTTCTTCACCTGGTCAGCGAGCGTCTTGACCTGAGCCGTCGCCGGCTTCGCGTCCTTGACCGCCGAACCCAGCAGCTTCGCGGTTTCGCCCACCAGCTTCACGTCCGCCACCATCGCCTTCCTCGTGGCCTCGGGCGTGGCCTTGTCCTTCTTCAGTGCGCTCTCGAGCGCGCTGGCGAGCTGCTTGCTGGAAGCCTCGATGGTGGCGGTCGCCCCGATGATCTCCGTATCCGTGTGGCGGTTGAGCACCTGGTTCACCGCCGGCGGGTAGGTCCCGCCGTACTGCGCGGCCAATTGGCTTAGCATCGCGGTGTGCGCCTGCCATTCGGAGGCGCCCTTCATCGCAGAGCCCTTCTGGTCGACGTAGACCTGCGTGCGGCCGGCGTCCCTGAGGATCGCCGTGACCTCAGAGCTTGCCGAGGAGCTGCCGCTGAAGCGCTCTCTGGCCGTGTCAATGGTCTTCCTGTAGTCCTCGTCTATCCGCTTGACGATGAATTCCCCGGCCGGGCCCTTGAACGTGGTGTTCTTCACCTGGTTGTCCAGCGCGTCCCAGTAGCGCTCGTAGCTCTGCTTGACCTGGTCGAGCAACTGCTTCACGTCCTTGTCATACAGCCGGCCTGGCTGTGCCGCCGCGGGCATGGCCGCAGCGAGGGCGACGAGGGCGATCGCGAACGTCTTGACGGGCTTCATACCTTGCCTCCTTCAGGTTTCGCGGGCGCAGTGTACCACTGATCCTTCGGCACGACCTTCGGCGATCCTCCGGGTCGCCTTCGTAGGCCGGCGTCATGATCTGCACGCCATATTCGTTGAACACGTCCAAGATGTGGCGATGAAGGTCCGTGTAGATGGCCCGCATCTTCAGCGGGTCCGCTGCAATACACGTTCAGCTCGTAGGTGACGCAGAAGTCCCCCAACTGGAGGTGGAAGACGAATGGAGGCGGATCCGTCATCAGGCCCGGCGTCCTTTGCGCCGCCTCGAGCAGCATCGCCTCCACCTGCCGCCAGGGCGTTTCATAGCCGATGCCGACGGTCGTGTGCAGAATCAGGCCATTCGATTGCGCGAGCGAGCTGAAGTTCGTGACGTGCGTGGTCATGATCTCGGAGTTGGGCATGACCACCTCCTCGTTCTTGATCGTTCGCACGTGGGTGACCTGCAGCCGGACAGCCGACACCACGCCCGTCACCTCGCCAATGCGAACGAGATCGCCAAGCTTGAACGCCCGGCGGTAGGTCATGCTGTAGCCGGCAATCATGTTGGCGATGAACGACGAGGATCCCAGGGAGAAGACGATTCCGAGGAACAACGACACGCCCTTGAACGCTTCCGAGCCCGACCCCGGGATGTACGGGTAGCCGACGACGATGGCGAAGGCGATGACCATCGGCCGGACGAGCTTGTACGTCGGCGCCGCCCATTCCTGGTCGAAGTTGGGCAGCTGGATCCGCCCCTGCTCCACGGCCTCGAAGAACCTGCGGATCATGCGCAGGATGATCCGCACCACCCAGACCAGGATCGCCAGGAAGATCAGGTCGGGGAGCTTGCTCACGAACGAGGCCCACATCGTCTCGAGCGGCCCGACCACGTAGCCCGTGACGCCTGTGGCGACTGGCCGCGTGTACGGGAACAACCCGAACAGGTACTGCAGGTACACCAGCGCCAGCACGACGATGACGGCCGACCGGGCGAGGCGGAGCGTGGCGTCCAGGAAGTTCCACACGCGCTTGACGCTGACGATCTCGGACGACTTCGCGGCCATCGCGTCGATCTTCTGCCGGTACCGGCTGTCGAGCACCGAGTCCAGCTTTCGCCGGAGCCAGATGACCGCGACCACGAGGACGGCGAAGACGAGCGTCGCGATCGCCGCAGTCACAACCGCCCGCTGCAGAACCGGCATGCTTCGGTCCGCGCGATAGGCGGTGATCGCCGTACGAATCCGGGAGACATACAGGTCGGCGAGAATCTGCCTCGACATGCCCTCAACCGCCCCGTCGACGTCGTAGACGTTCATCACCAGTTGCCGGTCGGCGAGGATCTGACTCGAGATGTCGGTTTCCACGGTGCGGACCGCGTCGGGCTGGATGGCGTGATTGGCGGCGATGTCGCGGATCCTGTCCGCGATCGCCTTCGCCCGCTGTTCGGCCGGAAAGGCAGAAACGCCCCTCACCCGAAGGATGGTGACACCATCAACCATCACAGGGGCGGTCGGGATCCCCTGTTCGAGTTGGGCGAGGTCCTGAGGGGCCGGCTGGGAGGGCGCTCCCTGGGCGAATGTCGAAACCGCCATGAGGGTCAGCAGCGCAGCGGCCGCGACCACGGAACGGATCAGTGACTGTCTGCGCGCCATATGGACTCCCCGGAGGAACTGGACTAACGGGCCCCGGCCGCCGAAGGCTTCAGGTCCACCGTCGTGACCTGCAGCACGTCTTTGGTCTCCTCGTCCTGCACCCAGGCGACGATTCGCAGATTGTCGCGGTTGATGTCGCTCTTCCGCTCGACGAACTGGAACTTGCCGAAGCGCTGGCTGCTGCCGCCCTCCATCTCGTCGAGGTGGGCGTTGGCGTCGGCGGCGATCCTGGCGACGTCGAAGGTGTACGCGGTTTTCATGCTCTTTCCCGGCGCCAGCGGGAACCCGAGCACGTTCTTCTCGGCGCTCGCGAGGCTGCGCACGACCATCGGGTGGAACCGGACGCCGTTCTCGCCCGTGTAGCGCACCACCTCTTCGACGAGCGCGATCTGCAGCCTGAGCTTCTGGCCGGGCTTGCCGGCCTTCCCGACGCGGGCGGCGACCTCCACCGTGTCGCCGTGCATCGCGCCCGTCAGCAGGACCTTGGCACCCGGCTTCGCCTCGAGGCGCTTGTCGACGACCGACTGCACGGTGTCCGCAAAGATCCGCTGAGCGGCCGACGCCGCGCCGCCGCCCACCTGCTGGTTGCCGCCGTCGATGAAGGACGTCGGCGTGCCGGGCACGTCGTAGAAGTCCTTGCGCGCGATCGTTGACGGGTTCGCCATCGGGTCGGGCCTCGGGATGTGCAGGTGATACACGAGCACGGCGATGTCCTTCGGCGTGTACCGCTCGAGCGCTGCATCGATGGCGAGGTCGGCGGCCACACAAGGCGGGCAACCGGCGCCTGTGAAGAGTTCAGCGAGCACAACCCGATCTGTCCGCTTCGACGTGGGCACGTACGCCTGCGCATCAACCTTCGTGACGCCCTTCTCGTACCGCTCGTCGAGCATGCGATCGAGGTCCGCCGGCGTCCCGCCGTGCGTCCTCTTGTACACCGCTTCGAGCTCGGCCCGCGAGGCGGCCGTCACGCGCCCGGCGAGGGTGGCCGCGGTCAGGTACTCGAGCTGTTCGAACGGATAGCCGGCGGCCTTGGCGTAGTCGGCCAGCTTGAGGGCAGCCGCCCCCCCGGTCCTCGGCGACAGGGCATAGGCCTCGCGGTAGGTCTTCTCCGCGGCCGCGGCCTGGCCCTGCTTCTCGTAGACTTGCGCGAGCGTGATCATGCCGCCCTGCCGCGCCGATGTGAAGCGCGCCGAGTAGTCGGCGTCGCTGATCTCGGGGCGAGGCCTGGCCGACGGGTCCTTCGCCGACGCGTCGGCCCGTGCGTCCGCCGCCGCCTGCCGTTCGGCTGCAATCCAGGCCTTCTCGTCCGTGAGCAGTTCGAGCGACGTCTTCGCGTAGTGCGCGGCCTCGTCGAGCAGCACCCCCGCACTGGAGAAGCTGCTGGCCGCCGACGCCATGCGCCTCGCCCGCTCGTTGGGCGTGGCCGCGCCTTCGATGGACTTCTTCGCGGCTTCCTGGAGCGCCTTGATGTCGCTGGTGGTCTTGCGCGCGAGGGCGCCAACCATCAGGTTCTCGGCGGAACTCGCCGCAGCGGTCTTCGGAAAGTCGGCGACAACCTTCTTCAGCGCCTCGAGTTGCTTGTCGGGATCCGAGATCTGGGAGGCCTCGCGCAGGGCCTTCGTTTCAGGCGGCGGCGTGACCGTTTGCGGCGCGGCCGGCGGCGGCGTGGCCGTCTGGGCCGCCGTTGCGGAGGCGGTCAGCAGCCACACGATCAGCGCCAGGTGAACGGCAGGCGGCAGGGGGCGGACAAACGTCATGATTCCTCGCGTATCCAGTCCGGAATGAGGCCGGGGATCAGGTGGTGCGCGCCTATTGTGCGATCCGGGCGCGGGTCTTGTCACGCGCGCGGGCTGCGGGCGTCGAGGTCCCTCCCTGCTCCGCGCCGGGCGGCCGTGAGCGCGGCGACGAACAAGCCGCTGATGACGGCGAAGGCGGCCACGCCGACCAGTTCCAGCCAATCGGTGATGGAGGCCGGATGCGCGAGGCGCTGCAGCGCGCTCCACAGATCGAACGGGCCTTTCGTCTCGCGCATCGTCTTCACGGCGAAGAGGGCGGCGTCGAGGATGAACCCGGCGGCACCCACGACGACGCCGCCCATGGCGCCCCGCAGCGCGATCTGCGCGCCGCCCAGCGCCGGGCGCGGCGCCACCTCCTCCACGCTGAACGCCGGCTCGCGCACGCCGAGGGGCACGAAGCGCGCGAGCATCACCATGCCGGGAATCCCGACGGCGAGCGTGGACAGAAAGAAGTTCGACCAGCCCATCGCGTCAACGGCCACGCCGGCAATCGGTCCGGCCAGCAGCCGCGGCAGGGCGAACAGGCTCGAGAAGAGCGCGTACTGCGTGGCCGAGAACCGTTTCTGCGTCATGCGCAGCAGCAGCACCGAGAACGCCCCCGTGCCCAGTCCCCCCGTCAACAACTCGAACCCTGCCGCGCTGTACATCAGGGGCAGTACCGGCCCGGCGGCCAGCGATACGAAGTAGTAGCCGAGATTCGAGAAGATCTGGAGGAATCCAAACACCCACAGCGAATGCCCGAGGCCGATGAGCGTCGTGACCCACCCGCCGGCGAGCGCCCCGACGATGGTGGCGACCAGGCCGACCGTGGCGAGCGCGATGCCGCGATGGTCGGCGTTGTACCCCATGTCGATGAGAAACGGCCTCGTCAGGGCCTGGGTCAGCTGGTCGGCGAACTTGTAGAGGAAGACGAACGCCAGGATCTCGATCGCGCGGTGGCGCGCCAGAAAGCCGAGGAAGGGCAGCCACACGGCTTCGCGCAGGCTGGCGGGCGCCTGCGTGTGCTCCTCCGGCTCCGGCGCCTTCCAGGTGATCAGCAGCACCGGCAGGTAGATGAGGCCGAGGAGCAGGTTGACCGTCGGCCACCCCAGCCGCCCTGCCGCCGTGATCGCCGCCCCGCCCGACACGACGAGCGCGGCCCGGTAGAGCGCGATGCGCGCGCCGACGGCCGCGCCCTGCTCGTCCTCGCGCAGCACCTCGACGGCATAGGCATCGATGGCGATGTCCTGCGACGCCGACGCCAGGGCCACCGCGAGTGCGAGCGCGCCGACGACCCAGAGCGCGTCAGGGTGCCGCCCGACGCCGGCGAACATCAGCCCGGTCACGCCGAGCGCGATCTGCGTCACCGCCATCCATCCGCGCCGCCGGCCCCAGAAGGGCGGCACGTAGCGGTCCATCAAGGGCGACCACAGCACCTTGAAGGCCCATGGGGCTTGCGCCAGCGTGAAGAGGCCGACGATGCGGATGTCGACGCCGATGCTGCGCATCCAGTCGGGAATGGAGTACCAGACGAGGCCGAGCGGCAGGCCGGACGAGAACGACAGGAGCGCAACCGAGGCAGTGCGCCAGGATCGGAGCGCGCGGGCGAGGCTCACCAGCGCGCCGGGGCGCTTCGGTTGGGACAGTGTCGTCACAGCGGCTCCGGCATGTCGGCTGAGTATATGCCGCCCGGCGCTAATTGAAGACGAACCCGACGCCGGCGAACCAGGTGTTCCCGATGATGTTCTGCGCCTGGAAGGAGCCGATGGTGGCGCTCCCCAGCGTCCCTACGTAGTGGGCGCCGTAGGGCCCCCACGAGAAGCGCCGGTTCTGATGGAACATCCACCCGGCTCCGTAGGTCAGCGCCATGCCACGGTACTTGGCGGTGCTCACGGTCCCGTCCGGAAGATTCAGCGGCGCCTTGAGCTGGAGCAGCCCGTAGCCGCCGCGGAGAAAGAAGCCTTTGCCCTCCCACGGGTGGAACCTGACGATTCCCAGGAGGTACACGGCCCGGGCTTCGGTGCGGTTGGTTTCGGCCTGCAACTCGACGCCGGCCACGATCTTCGAGTTCACCCGCCAGCCCGGCGCGACGGCGAAGGCGGCCACATTGCCGTAGACGGCGCCACTGCCGTACTCGCCCTCGGGCGAGCAGCTGGTGCAGTCGCCCTTGGCGGCTGCGTACCCGAGGCCGAAGGCGAGCGCGAAGTCGCCCCGTTGGCGCTGCGCCGCCTGCTCGGCCGGCTGTGGCGGCGGCTGCTGCGCCGCCGCGGGAACCGTCGCAATGAGCGCCAGGCAGCACGCAGCGGCCGCCGCGCGCCGCGGTACTCGCAGTCGGAACGCCATCGCTATTTGAACCATGAGAGATACACCCGGAACCGCGGGAACCGCTGCAGGATGTCGTCGGCCGCATCGTAGTAGGACTTGCGCCTGATGAACTCCGACGTGACGCCTGCACCGAACGTCCCCTTGACGGGTACGATGAGGTCGAAACGCAGGCCCTGCGCCCAGTGGTCGGCCTGCGCGCCGTCCACCGTGTGCATCCAGACGCTGCCGTAGCTGGCACGCGCGACCGGCAGCCCTTTCCGCATGAACGCCACGCGGCCGGCGTAGGTCAGACCGGGGCCGAAGTCGTACTGGCGGTCGGGCCCGTCGTAGTACAGGGAGTCCATCGCCCCAAGCACGAGGCCCCCGCCGGAGAGCAAGAGGGTCATCGCCCAGGTGTCCGAGAGCACCCGCGTCCCCGCGAAGGCCACGCCGACGCTCTGCCCACCGTACTGGTATGCGGAGTTGTTCTGGTAGTCGTAGCCCATGACCACGCTGAGGTGCCGCGCAGGCCCTGCCGAGGTGTCGGGTGTGCTGCCGACCGACCGCCCGAACAGCCGCCCGCGGACCGTTGCTTCAGAAATCCCGCTGCCACCGCCGAAACGCATGTCGACTACGAACGCGTCGAACGGCTGTTTCGATTGCCCGGACGTCATCGTGCCGTACCCGAGGTTGAGCTGGAGGAACGGGTCGCCGGAGGCGCCGCTGAACGAGGTGTCTTCGCCTTGCCACAGCGCGCCGGCATCGAACGAGGCGAGCAGGCTCGTCGGGATGTACTCCGGGGGCTTCTCGGTCACCTTACGCGAATCACCGCTGATGAAGCGGTTGGCTCCCGTGATCGGGTCTAACACCGTCGCGATGATCTCCCGAGTCAGCCGCCCCTTGCCGGTCAGTCTCGGGTCTCTGATGAGCCAGGCGGTGCGATGGAACATCTCGCCCAGTGATATGCCGCCCATCGTGGTCATCACAAGATCGTTGAGCGACGGTTTGTGCCGTTCGCCCATGTACTCCCAGGTCAGGCTGCCGAGGGCGGCCAGCGGGGCGGATTCCCAGAAGCTCAGGCCATTGGCCCGGCCGGCATTGAAGTAATTGTTGCCCTGATACGGGTGTCCGAACTGATTTACCTGGAACGTGTTGTCGTCCCACTCGAAGCCGTAGCTGATGTTGTTCCACCAGATTTTCGGATAGACCCTGAAGTAGATCTTCTCTTCTTCCGGCTTGATCACCAGATTGACAACGTTGTAGAGCACGTTGATGCCCAGAACCTGGCCGACGGCGTGCCATGGCCGCCGCTTCGGGCATCCCGGGCAGGGCGGCTTTTCGTCCTGAAACAACCTGGCGCCCGTTTCAGCCAGCCCGGCTGACTCGGGCGACAACGTTCCGAATACCGGCGGCGTGTAGCCGGCCGTCGCTTCGGGCTTCGTGTCCTGGGCGAGCGCCCGGCCCGCGCCGGCGAAGGCCTGCAGCAGCGCAGCCATTGCCACGGCGATCAGTGTGCGGGTATTCCGCTTGTATCTCACACCAGACTCCAGCGCATGCGCAGCAATCCTCGGCACGTGTTCGATGGTGTCAGGCCCTCACCGCGAAAGGTCACCCGACATCCCGTACCGGGATCACGTGCCACGAGGGCCAAGCGCGCGGGAGGACCGTGTCGGCACATAATATGCCGTATGCGCCCCGGAAAATTCGCTTTCATCACCCTGTCCTGCCTCGCGGCGGTCGCCGCAGGAGGGTCCAATTACGCCGCGGCACCGGCGGACGAGCCGCCGCCGACGTTCACCGCGGCGCAGTTGCTGTCCCCGGCAGAGCTCCGGGGCCCTCATCACGCCATCGGCAGCGCCGTGGTGACCGAGGGCTATTACCACGACTTCAGCATCACGTCCGACTACGGGTCGTTTGACGCGGTTGGCCGGTCGATGCTCGCCGTGCGCCTGCGCGAAATCGAGGCGCTGGCGCAACTCGACGACGTGTCGAAGACGGAGGTCTTTCTGAAGGCGGCCGGCACCTCCGTCCTCAACGTGGGCAAGGGCGTGGCCAACGTGGTGACCGCTCCGACCGAGACGGCGAAGGGCGTCGGCTCCGGCGTGAAGCGGTTCGGGGTGAACCTGGGGCGCATGACCAAGCGCACCGTGGACTCGGCGACCGGCGACAACCCCGCGGAAGCGTCCACACAGGGCGGCAACGCCGCGGTGTCGGCAGGCAAGAGCCTGGCCGGCATCAGCCGGGCGTCCAGGCGGTGGGCGCAGAAGCTCGGCGTGGACCCGTACACCACGAATGCGGTGCTCAAGAAGGCGCTCGACGACATCGGGGAGATCGATGCGGCGGGATCGATTGCCACCAAGGTCGCCCTGCCCGTTCCCGGCGTCGTCGGCATGACGGCGACCGTCAGCGGGCTGGTCTGGGGCAAGGATCCCGAAGAGTTGCGGAAGCTCAATGAGCAGCGCCTGAAGGAACTCGGCGTCCCAGACGCCACGGCGAGGAAGCTGTTCCTCAACAGCACGATGACGCTCAGCTACGAGACGCGCCTGATCGCCGCGCTCTACGCGCTGAAGGTGCCGGGCGCCGCCGACCGCATCGCCGCCGCCGCGGAATCGAAACACGAGCGCGAAGCCCTGTTCCACGTCGAATGCGCGGAACTGCTTCAGCAGCGGAACGCCAAGACGCGCCTCACGCGTCTTCTCACAGATTCGCTCGCCACGGCCGCCGTGACGGCCGACCATCACGCGGTACTGCTGCTGCCCGTGGACTGGGTGCGCTGGACCGGGACGGCCGAGTCCACGCTGCGCGAGATCGATGCCCGGGCCCGCCAGGAACTCAAGGCGGCCACGTTCACCATCGTGCTGACCGGGAAGGCGTCCGACACTGCCGCGAAGGAGCTTGCCGCGAGAGGCTGGAGACTAGCTCGACCGTAGAGCGATCGCCAGCAGGCATCAGCACAGCACGAGCGCCGCCAGCCCGGCTTCGGACGTCTCCCTGTACTTGCGGTTCATGTCGCGGGCGGTCATGGCCATGGCCGCGATGGTCGTGTCGAGATCCACGCGGTGCCTCGCCTCGGTGCCTTCGCTCGCGATACAGAACGCGGCGAACGCCTTGACGGCGCCGAACGCGCACCGCTCGATGCACGGCACCTGCACGAACCCGGCCACGGGATCGCACGTCAGGCCGAGGTGATGCTCGAGGGCCGACTCGGCTGCGTTCTCCACCATCCGTACGCTGCCGCCATAGGCCTGGGCGCACATCGCCGCGGCCATGGCCGACGCGACGCCGATTTCCGCCTGGCACCCGCCCTCGGCGCCCGAGAGCGTGGCGTTGTGCTTGCAGAGGAAGCCGATCGCCGCGGCCGCCAGGATGCCGCCTCTCAACCGTTGCAGCGGCGCCTTCGCGTCGTCGCGGAGCGCCTTCACCAGGGCCGGCATCACGCCCGCCGACCCGGCCGTCGGCGCGGTCACGATGACATGTCCGCGGGCGTTCTCCTCCGCAGCCGCGAGGGCGTAGGACGACAACTGGCTGACGCCGCGGTGGAGCCGGAACGTGTCGTCCTGCGCCCCGAGGAACACCGTCCTCGCCTTGCTGTGCAGCCTGACGGGGCCTGGCAGGTAGTCGCCTTCGAACCGGAGCCCGTCCTCAACGGAGACAATCATCCGTTCGATGACCTGGTCCACGAAGGCCCAGACCTCCGCTTCCGAACGGCCGGTGACCGACATCTCGTTGTCGAGCAGCACCCGCTCGAGCGGGATGCCCGTGTCGACAACGTGCCTTCGCAACTCGGTCATGCTGGCGTAGGGATGAGCCGGCCGGCCCCTGGCGGGCGGCGCGTACCCCTGCCATTCGATGAAGCCGCCGCCGACGGAGTAGGTACTCGAGCTCGTCGAGCACCTCGCTGCCAGCTAGCAGCCGGAGCGACATGGTATTGGGATGCGGCACGGGCAGAGCGGGGTCTTCGAAGAAGATGCTCGCGATCCCCACATCCAGCGACGTGGCCCCGAGTTCCACGGTGTGCCGACGCGCGGGGTCGGTGGCAAGACCGTCGAGGAATTCGGGCCGGCACGCGGCCGGCGATTGCCCGAGCAGGCCCGCCAGCGACGCGCGGTCCGTCCCGTGACCTCTTCCGGTCGCGCTCAGGCTGCCGTAGAGGTGGACCTCGATCCCCGTCGCCCTGGCGGTCAGCTCGACCGGAAGCGCCGATACGCGCCGGAAGTAGTCGTAGGTGATGCGCATCGGGCCCATCGTGTGGGAACTCGACGGCCCCGGCCCGATCTTGAACAGCTCATCCAGGGTCGTCTGGATGGGCGCCGCGGGATTGGCGGTCATCTCCCTGTCCCTTCACGTTCGCGTTCCTGCGCGCCGGCACCGAAGGCGATCAGGCGTTCCTCAAGAGGTGCCGCGTCTCGGGCGCCGGGTAGCCGGCCTCGGCCCCGACGTCGGCGATGGCCTTGTTCGTGTCGAAGTACACCTGCCAGTAGTGGTCCGTGTGACAGAAGGGCCGCACGGCGATCACCGTGCCCATCGGGTTGAACGTCAGGATTTCCACACTCGGCGCCGGGTTGGTCAGCACGTTCGGGATCTTCGCGACGCGCTCGCTGAGCCGCTGCATCGCGTCGGCCGGCTTCACGCTGTGGGCGACCTGCGCCGTCAACTCGACGCGGCGGAACGGATTGGTGCTGAAGTTCTGAATCGTGTCGGAGAACAGCTTGGCGTTGCCGACGAAGGTGCGGACGTTGTCCGGCGTGTCGATGGCCGTCACAAACAGGCCGATCTCCCGCACCGTGCCGAGCATGCCGCCGCCCTGGATGAAGTCGCCCACCTTGAACGGCCGCAGGACCATCAGGAAGATGCCGGCTGCGAAGTTCGAGAGCAGGCCGGCCCAGGCCGCGCCGATCGCGATGCCGACCGCGGCAATGAGGGCGGCGAACGACGTCGTTTCGATGCCCAGGACGCCCAACACGCCGATGAGGACCAGGATCTTCATCAGGACGTTGGCGCTCGCGTCGAGATAGCGGATGAGCGTCGCGTCGACGTGGCGCGCGATCAGGAACCGGCCGAGGGCGGCGCGCACCAGGCGCACGACCCATCCGCCGATGATCCACACGGCAAGGGCGCCGAGGAGTTTCCACCCGAACGGCACGAGGTAGGCGCTGACGAGCGTGGAGAGTTGGGACGAGAGGTCCTGGGTCACGGCTTATGGTCCTTTCGTTCAGCGGGAAGCCCGACCATAGTAGGCGACGGCCAAGCCCCGCGCAACTGGACCATTTCCGGCGCCGGCCCGGCCCGGGTTCTGGCGCCTACGCGCCGGCGGCGGGCAGTTCGTATGCCCGCGCGGCGCGGGGTCCGCGGAAGGCCAGTCGCTCATGGGACCGATGGTAGGGGATCATACACGGCTGGGGCGCCGGTGATACCATCTCTCAGGCAACAGAGGTTCCTCCATGAGTAACGGTGTGCGCGCCTGGGCCGGACGGATTGTGCCCGCGCTCGAATGGCTGCCGCAGTACGACCACGCCTGGCTGCCGCGCGACCTCGTGGCCGGACTGACGACGGCCGCCGTCATTCTACCGAAGGCGATGGCGTACGCCGCGCTGGCGGGACTGCCGGTCCAGGTTGGCCTGTACACGGCGCTGGTGCCCACCGCGGTCTACGCGGTCTTTGGGACGTCGCGCAGGCTCAGCGTGAGCACGACCACCACGATCGGCATCCTGACGGCCGCGGAAATCGCCTCCGTGGTGCCGGATGGGAATGCGGCCCAGGCGCTGGCGGTGGCATCGACGCTCGCGGTCATGGTCGGCGTCCTGCTCGTGCTGGCCTCCGTCCTTCGCCTCGGGTTCATAGCCAACTTCATTTCGGACCCCGTGCTCACCGGATTCAAGGCCGGAATCGGCGTGGTGATTGTCGTCGACCAGGTGCCCAAGCTGCTCGACATTCACTTCCACAAGGGCGGCTTCTTCGAGAACGTGCTCGCCATCGTTCGGCACAGCCCTGAGACGTCGCTCATCACCCTGGCGGTGGCGCTCGCTACGCTGGCGGTCATGGTGCTCCTGCCAAAGCTGGTCCCGCGCGTCCCGGCGCCGCTGGTGGCCGTCGGCGGCGCCATCGCCGCGTCGGGCCTGATGGGGCTCGGAGCGTCCGGCGTGCCGCTGGTCGGCGCGATCCCGTCTGGCCTGCCATCCTTCGTCCTGCCCGACCAGTCGCTGTTCGCACAGATGTGGCCCGCCGCGCTGGGCATCGCGCTGATGAGCTTCACCGAATCGATCGCCGCCGGTCGCGCCTTCGCCAGGACGGGAGAGCCGAGGCCAGGCGCGAACCAGGAACTGCTGGCGACAGGACTCGCGAACGCCGCGGGCGGATTCTTCGGCGGCATGCCTGGCGGCGGCGGGACCTCCCAGACCGCCGTCAACACCAAGGCCGGAGCGTGCAGCCAGATGGCCGGGATCGTCACGGCGGCGACGACCGTGTCCGTCTTGCTGTTCCTGGCGCCGCTCATCAGCCTGATGCCGCACGCCACGCTCGCGGCCGTCGTGATTGCGACGTCGGTGGGCCTCATCAGCCTGCCGGAGCTCGACGCGATCCGCCGGGTGCGCCGGGCTGAGTTCGTCTGGGCCGTGGCCGCTGCCGCCGGCGTCATTCTCGTCGGCACGCTCCAGGGCATCGTGGCAGCCGTGATTCTGTCGATGGGCTTCCTGGTGTCGCAGGCCAACAACCCGCCGGTGTACATCATTGGACGCAAGCGAGGCACCGACGTGTACCGGCCGCTGGCAGGCGAACACCAGGACGACGAAACGTTTCCTGGCCTGCTCATCCTGCGCACCGAAGGCCGGATCTATTTCGGCAACGCCCAGCGCATTGCCGACAAGATGGCGCCGCTCGTCAGGCACGCGCAGCCCTCCGTGGTGCTGCTCGATTGCGGCGCCGTGCCGGATATCGAGTACACCGCGCTCAAGATGCTCGTCGAGGCGGAGGAGCGCCTGCGCGCGACCGGGACCGAACTCTGGTTGGCCAGGCTCAATCCTGCGGCCCTGGACGTGGTGCAGCGCTCGCCGCTCGGGGCCCGCCTAGGCCGGGAGCGCATGTTCTTCAATGTGAATCGCGCGGTCGACACCTACCTCGCCCGCCGGTCATCTGCCGGATCCCAGCCTCCCCGGGGTCAGACCCGGGTCTGACCTTCAGTCAGACGTCCCGCTCGAGGGTCAGACCCGGGTCTGACCCCGGAGACGGGGGGCGGGGGACCTACTCGTGCGGCTTCCGCTCCCGCTGCTGCAGGTACGCCGCAACCAGCGAGGCCATCACGATCGTGGTGAACATGATGCCGAAGAGCCCTTCGGTGATGACGAAGGCGCGCGCGAACGGCCCCGCGGGGGTCACGTCGCCGAAGCCGATCGTCATCAGCGTCACGAAGCTGAAGTAGACGAGATCCGGAAAGGTGGTGGGCGAGCCCGAGCCGGTCAGGAACGCATCCGGCCGGAGGTTCGTGATGACCCCGTAGAGGACGGCAAACGCCAGGCCGGCCATGATGTAGGTGGCAAGCGCGCCGGCGAGCACGTCAGCGGTAACGCGCCTCGCGCGGACGATGCCGACCAGCATCTTCCAGGTGGCGTAGGCCGAGAACACCACGGCCAGCAACGGACCCGCATCGATGCCGACGGGCCGCAGTCCGGAGAGGGCGCTTCCGCTGAACAGCATCGCCGAAGCCGCGATGGCGACAGCGATCCGCCGGTCGCGTCTCCGCTCGGTCACGACGGCGATCGCGAACAGCGGGATGATGACGCCGGTGAGATCCAGCAGTGTGCGCAGGTCCCGCCCGCGGTCGAAGGCGACCAGCCAGAACAGGAGGGCGAACTGCAGGAGCAGCACGACGGCGAACCGCGCGCTCAGGAAGTCCGGTCTTTGCCTCATCGGCGGTGGCGCCCGTCCTGGGCGATGATCGGCGCACACGAAATGGGGCTGGCCGCGCCCTTGCGAGCGAAGTCAGCCCCGGGCAGGCCGGACTGCGTCAGCGGGCCGAAGCCAGCCACGCCTACCTCTTCTGCAGCTTGATCTGGTTCAGCGCCACCGGCGAGATGCCGTAGTTCTCGAGCTCGATGGTCTTGCCGTCCTTGCTCTTCGAGATCTTCGTGCCCGCCGCCATGCGGCCTTCGCCTTCACCCTTCGTGTCGAGGCGCATCTCGATGATCGTGAAGGGATAGTCGATCGTCCTGGGCTGCCGGCTGGCCTCCCAGAAGTTGATCGGGCGATCGGTGCCGATCACGATCCGGCTGGTGCCATCCGAGTTGACGAACCGATAGGCGTACTGGAGGTCGTAGCCGAGCGAATTCGGCGTCCGGATGTACCCGACGCGCGGCTTCACCTTCTGCAACGCCTTCAGCAGGGCGTCCTGGCCGCCCTCGACGAACGCGGCAATCAGGCCGGCTCGCTCCTCGTCGGTCGTCAGGCGCTCGAGGACGATGTCGACCATGCCGGCCTTCGGGCCGCTGTTCATGTTGACCGCGAACGCCGTGAAGCGGTACGGCTTCGGCTTCTCGGCCTTCTTGTCCTGCGCCTGCGCCGGCCCTGCCAGCAGGAACCCGGCCACGATCGCCAACGCCACTGTCTTGCGCATCGCTGCATCCTCCATGTCGTGCACACTGCCCACGGTACTTATGACACGCTCGGGGCCTGAAGAGGTCCCGTTATTTCACTCCGCCGGGTTGAGGCGCGGTCACTTGCTCCGGCTGCCAGCCGCCGCCGAGCGCCCGGTAGAGCTGCGTGACCGCGCGCAGCTGCGAGCCCCTGACCTGCGCGAGCTGGAGCTCCTGCGCGAACAGTTGCTGGTCGGCGATGAGCACCTCGAGATAACTCGACAATCCGGTGTCGTAGCGCGATCGCGACAACTGCGTCGCGTCGCGCAAGGCCTCGACGCCGTACTCGAGTTCCTTCCGCCGCTCGGCGAGCTTCTGGATCGTGATGAGCGAGTCGGCCACCTCGCGGTACGCGTTCAGCGCCGACCTCTGGTACTGCGCCAGCGCCTGGTCGTACCGCGCCTTCGCGGCCTCGTAGTTCTGCTTGATCCGGCCGCCGTTGAAGATCGGCTGGAAGAGGCCCGCGCCGAACGACCAGACGATCGAGTCGCCGGTCAGGAAGTCCGAGAGCGAGCTGCTCACCGTGCCTAGCGACCCGGTCAGGCTGATGGTCGGGTAGAACAGCGCCTTGGCCACGCCGATGTTCGCGTTGGCGGCCACGAGCAGCTGCTCGGCCTGCAGCACGTCGGGCCGGCGTTCGAGCAGCTGCGCCGGCAGGCCGCTCGGCACCTGCGGTGGAACCTCGTTCTCGCCGATCGGCTTCCAGCGGGCGATGGCGGACGGTGGCCGGCCGAGCAGGACGCTCAGCGCGTTCTCGGCAATCGCGATCTGCCGCTCGATGTCGGGAATGGCCGCGCCGGTGACGGCGCGGTTGGCCTTCGCCTGGTCCACCTCGAGGCGGTTCGACACGCCCCCCTGGAGCCGCCGGTCGTGTAGTAGAGGACGGTATCGTCGTTGATCTTCACCGTCCGCCTGGCGATCTCGAGCTGAGAGGTCGAGTTCGCGGAGGTAGAAGTAGGTGGACGCGATATCGCCGACCAGCGTGACGAGCAGCGCCTGTCGGCCCTCCTCGGTCGCGAGGTACTGCGCGAACGCTGCTTCCCTGTCGCGGCGGAGCTTGCCGAACAGGTCAATCTCCCACGACAGCGAGCCGGTGAGCGCCCAGTTGCTGTAGGTCCGATCAGGCACCTGCTCCTTGGTCAGCTTCGGATCGCCGACGCGCGACTGCTGCTGCTGCGTGGTCGCCGAAGCCGACGCCGACCTCGGGATAGAGGTACGACTTGGCGACGCCGGCCAGCGCGCGGGCCTCGACGACGCGCGCCGAGGCGACCCGCAGGTCGAGGTTGTTGGCGATGCCGTCGCGGATCAGGGCCTGCAGGGCCGGGTCCTCGAACAGCTGCCACCAGTGCAGGTCGGCCACCGATTCCGCGCCGGCGCGGCCGGCGGGCGCAGGCCCGCGGTGCTGCGCCGGCGGCTCGAGTTTCGGGCGTTCGTAGTTCGGGCCGACCGTGCAGCCGGCGGCCGTGAGGGCCAGAGCGGCCAGCGCCGTCGGAATCACGGCCGGGCGGAAGAGGTATCGGGTATTCATCAGTGGCCTCCTCCTTCCGGCGCGTGGGCCGGCGGGCCGGTTTCCGGCGCCGGGCCGGGCTTGGAGCCGGTCAGCTTGCCGACCAGGACGAAGAGCATCGGAATCAGCAGCACGCCGAGGATGGTCGCGATGAGCATGCCGGCGAACACCGTCATGCCCATGACCTTGCGCGCCTCGGCGCCGGCGCCGGTCGCACGCACCAGCGGCGTCACGCCCAGGATGAACGCGAAGGCCGTCATCAGGATCGGGCGGAACCGCAGCCTCGCGGACTCGAGCGCCGCAGTCACGACGTCCTTGCCCTGCTCGTGCAGCATCTTGGCGAACTCGACGATCAGGATGGCGTTCTTCGCGGCAAGGCCGATCAGCATGATCAGCCCGATCTGCGCGAAGATGTTGTTCACGTAGCTGGTGGAGGTGTGCCGCGCCGCCCACAGGCCGAAATAGGCGCCGAAGGCCGCGAACGGCGTGCCCAGCAGGACGCTGAACGGCAGCGATCCAGCTCTCGTACTGCGCGGCGAGCACGAGGAACACCAGCAGGATCGCGACGGCGAAGGTCGGCCCCGGCGACGGCGCCCGCTTCTCCTGGTACGACATGTCGGCCCACTCGTAGCCCATGTCGGGCGACAGCACCGCCGGTCGGCCGCGACCTCCTCGAGCGCCTTCATGCGCCTGCGCCGAGCTGTACCCCTCGGCCGGCACGCCGGTGACTTCCGCCGCGCGGTAGAGGTTGAACCGGTTGGTGAACTCGGGGCCGCTCGTCGGCCGCGTCGACACCACGCGTGTCGAGCGGCACCATGTCCCCCTTCGCGCTGCGCACGATAGAACAGGCCGAGCTGTTTCGGGTCGGTCCGGAACTCGGGCTCGGCCTGGACGTAGACCTTGTAGACGCGGCCGAACCGGTTGAAGTCGTTGACGTAGGAGCTGCCGAGCAGCGCGCCGAGCGTCGTGTTGACGTCGGCGATCGGCACGCCGACCTTCAGCACCTTGCTGCGGTCGATGTCGGCGTACACCTGCGGCACGTTCGCGCGGTACAGCGTGCTGATGCGGCCGATCTCCGGCCGCTTCCGGGCGGCCTCGATGAACGCGCGCCGCCTGCTGCGGCCAGCCACTGCGGGCGTGTGCCCGACGCGGTCCTGCAGCTCCATCGTGAACCCGGCGCCGGTGCCGAGGCCCGGGATGGCCGGCGGCCCGAACGCCACCACGACCGCCTCGGGCATCTCCTTGGCGAACGCCTGGTTCAGCGCGTTGACGATGCCGCTGGAGTGCAGTTCGGGGGTCTTGCGTTCCTTCCACTCCTTGAGCTGGACGAAGAAGAAGCCCATGTTCGACGAGTAGGCGCCGGTCAGCAGGCTGAAGCCCGCTGATGGTGTTGTAGCCCTCGACGCCCTCGTTCTCGGCGAGGATCTTCTCGACTTTCCTCATCACCGCGTCGGTCCGCTGCAGCGACGACGCGTCGGGCAGCATCGCGTTGACCAGGATGTACCCCTGGTCCTCCTCGGGCACGAACCCGCCCGGGATGCGCCCGACGAGCCGGACGGTCAGGAACACGAGCCCGCCGATGAGCACGACGCTCACCACCAGCTTCCGCACCAGGAAGCCCGCGAGGCTGACGTAGGCGTTCGTGCCCGCGCCGAACGCCTTGTTGAAGACGCGGTAGAACGGCGTCAGCAGCGTCTTCTTCCCGGTCGGCCGGCTTGAGCAGCAGCGCCGCGAGCGCCGGCGACAGCGTCAGCGCGTTGAACGCCGACAGCAGCACCGAGAGCGCGATCGTGATCGCGAACTGCTGGTAGAGCATGCCGGAGATGCCGGGCATGAATCCGACCGGCACGAACACGGCGGCCAGGATGAGGGCGATGGCCACGACCGGCCCCGACACCTCTTCCATCGCCTTGAACGTGGCGTCCTTCGGCGTCATGCCCGTGCTCGATGTGGTGCATCACCGCCTCGACGACGACAATCGCATCGTCGACGACGATGCCGATGGCGAGGACGAGGCCGAGCAGCGAGAGCACGTTGATCGAGAACCCGAGCATCGGGAAGAAGATGAACGCGCCGACGAGCGAGACCGGCACGGTCAGCAGCGGGATCAGCGTGGCGCGCCAGTTCTGCAGGAAGATGAACACCACGATGATGACGAGGACGATGGCCTCGAACAGCGTCTTGACGATCTCGTTGATGCCCTCCTCGACCGGCAGCGTCGTGTCGAGCGAGACCTTGTACTCGAGGTCCCGCGGGAAGCGCTTCGAGAGCCTCTCCAGCGTCTGCCTTGATGTCCTCGGCCACCTGCGAGGGCGTTCGTGCCGGGAATCTGGAAGACCGCGAGGACCGCGGCGGGCTTGGCGTCGTGGCGGCCGACCGCGTTGTAGAGCTGCGTGCCGAGCTCGATGCGCGCGACGTCCTTCAGGCGGACCTGCGAGCCGTCCGGGTTCGAGCGGACGATGATCTCGCCGAACTCCTCCTCGTTCAGCAGGCGCCCCTGCGTCCGGACGGTGTAGGTGAACTCGGTGCCGGGGACGCGCGGGCTGGCCGCCGAACTGGCCCGAGGGCGACAGCGTGTTCTGCTGCGAGATGGCGTTGACGATGTCGGGCACCGTGATGCCGAGCCGGGCGATCCGGTCCGGCCTCAGCCAGACGCGCATCGCGTAGTCGCTGCCGCCGAACAGGTTGATCTGGCCGACGCCCTTGATGCGGGCCAGGTTGTCCTGGATGTTGATCGTCGTGTAGTTCGACAGGAAGTTGTTGTCGTACGTCCCGTTCGGCGACTTGATCGAGATGACGAGCAGCGGGAACGCCAGCGCCTTCTTCACGGCGACGCCGTACGTCTTGACCGACGCCGGCAGCTGCGGCATCGCTTCCGACAGCTTGTTCTGCGTCAGGACGTTCGCCATGTCGAGGTTCGACCCGACGTCGAAGCTCACCTTCAGGGTGAGCGTGCCGTCGTTGGCGTTGGTCGACTTCATGTAGATCGAGTTCTCGACGCCGTTGATCTTCTGCTCGGCCGGCGTGGCGACCGAGGCCTCGACGTCCGTGGCGCTCGCGCCGACGAACGTCGTGGTGACCTGCACCATCGGCGGCACGATCTCCGGGTACTGCGCGATCGGCAGGCCGGACATGGCCACGAAGCCGAGCAGCACCGTGACGATGGAAATGACCATCGCCACGATGGGCCGGTTGATGAAGAAGCGGGCCATGGCTACTTCACCTCTCCGGCCTTCGCGGCGCCTTCGGCCGCTCGGCGGACGGCGCTTCGGCGGGCTTCGTCTCGGCGGCGGCTTCGGATTCACCACGGCGCCCTCAGCGACGCGCTGGAGGCCTTCGACGATCACCCGCTCGCCCGGCTTCAGCCCCTCCTCGATGACCCAGAGGCTGCCCTCGCGCGGCCCCACCTTCACGTTGCGGAAGCTCACCTTGTTGTCGGCGCCGACGACGGCCAGGTTGTAGAGGTTCTGCAGCTCCTGCACCGCGCGCTGCGGGCACCAGCAGCGCGCCCTTCTTCATGTCGATGACGAACCTCACCCGGCCGAACTGGCCGGGCCGGACCAGGCGCTCGGGGTTCGGGAACCTGATCTGCAGCGCGATCGTGCCGGTCGTCGTGTCGATGTTGCGCTCGACCGCGTCGAGGTAGCCCGGTGTGCGGGTGCACCGTGCCGTCGGCGAGGATCAGCTCGATGGGCGTCTTCTCGCCCTGGACGACGCCTTGCGCCCGCTGCTCCGTGCATGCGCCTGGCGACCCTGAGGTACTCGGCCTCGGCGATGCCGGCGCGGAAGAGGATCGGGTCGATCTGGCGAGATCGTGACGAGCAGCGTGCTCTCGCCGCGCCCGACCAGGTTGCCGGCCTTCACCTTCGTGGTGCCGATCAGGCCGTCGAGGGGAGCGGTGATGGTGGTGTAGCCGAGGTCGATCTCGGCCTTCTCGAGGGCCGCCTTCGCGGCATCCACCTGGGCGACGGCCGCGTCCTGGGCCGACAGGGCGTTGTCGAGCTCCTGCTGGCTGACCGCCTGCTGCGCGACGAGGGGCTTGAAGCGCTTGACGTCGTTCTTCGCCTTCTCCAGGCGCGCCTGCCATGTCGCCAGGTTCGCCTTCGCGTTCGCCACGGCGGCCTCGAGCGGCTTGCGGTCGATCTCGTAGAGCAGCTGGCCCTTCCGGACCAGCGTGCCCTCCGTGAAGGCCACCGTCTCGAGGAAGCCCTCGACACGGGCGCGGATCTCGACGTCCTGGAAGCCGACGGCCTGGCCGACCAGCTCCATGTACACCGGCACGTCACGCTGGACCGGCACGGTCACCAGGACTTCCGGCGGCGGCGGCGCGGCGGGCGGCGCCTCCTTCGAACAGGCCGAGACAGTCACGAGCACGACACCACAGAGGAAAAGAATCGGATTGCGTCTCATCGCCAGGACCTCGCTGTCACCAGGACACCCCGTTCAGGCGCTCACACGTCGTCGGCAAGCGCTCATTCTACTGCACATAGAGAGAAGACCTGGGCCTTCCACGGGGGCTCGTCCAGAAACAGGCCCCACGTCTGCAGCTCGCCGCCGTCCCGGACGTAGACGGCGCCGCCCAGCAGGTCTTCCAGCCGCCACTGGCGGCCCGCAAGGTCGCCGAACGGCAGTCGCACGAAGCCCTGGCTGTAGGTGGGCCCGGCGTTCACTGCCACGATCAGCCGGTCTTCGGTCGCCGAGTTGCCAGCTGTAGGCGACATAGTTCTCCCAGGTGGCATTGCCGTCCCACGCGACCCCGCACGGCAGCAGCCGCCAGTCGCCGCCTCGGAGCGCCGGCCGGCGCAGGACGGTCAGCAGCCGGTCGTAGAATGCCGCCAGGCGGTCGTTGACCGGCTCTTCCGGAGCCCGGCAGAGGTGCGGGGAAATCCGGCGGGTGCGCCCTTCGAACTGCCCCTGGTGGAAGAAGCGCAACCCGGGTGACAGGTAGGTGAGGACGGCCGCCGCTTGATGCACGTCGGGAGCGAAGGTGGCTGCCGCGCGCGGTTCATCGTGGTTCTCGAGGAAGCGGGCGAGCCTGTCCTGGTAGTCCAGGCCGGCGTGCAGGTGTTCGCGCACCGGCTTCGCGTGCCCCTCGCGGAGCCGGTCGTATAGCCGCTTGTCGTAGGTGTAGTCGAATCCCTGCTGCTGCAGCGTCCACTCCAGGTCCCAGTACACCTCGGCCATGAAGCAGAACCCCGGCCACCGCTCGCGCACCTCGTCGGTAGCCCGGGGCCAGAACGGCGGCGACGGCCGTCCCCAGGTGCGCTCGAAGACGTCCGGCAGCACCAGCATGGCCATGTCGCAGCGCACCCCGTCGCACAGTCCCGCGATCGCGAGCAACTCGCCAATCATCGCGTTCTGCAGTGCCGGGTTGGCGTAGTCGAGCTGCAGTGTGTCGGGCCAGCCTGGGAAGTACGGGTCGCGCCCGTGCGCCAGAATCAGGCTGCCGCCGCCGGCGCGCGGGATCCTGGCGTAATTCCCGGGGGCCCGGGCCAGGTCTTCCTCGGTGCCGCGCACGTAGTAGTCCGGGTGCTGGTCCACCCACGGGTGGTCCAGCCCGGTGTGATTCGGCACGAGGTCGAGCATGAGGCGAAGCCCGCGCGCGCGGAGGCGTTCGCGCATCCGGGCCAGGGCCTGGTTCCCGCCAAGCTGACCTGCCACGGTGTAAGCGGTGATGGCGAAGCCGGACCCGGCAATGTCGTCTTCAGTCAGGTCGGGGAGCGTGGCCTCGAATTCCCTGCGCCACTCGGGGTTCGAGCGCGAAACCCGCCTTCCGGCCTCGCCCGTCTGCCAGACGCTGAGCAGCCAGACCCAGTCGAAGCCGAGATCGGCGAGGCGGTCGAGTGCCGCGTCCGGCACGTCGTCAAGCGTCGCCGGCCGGCCGAGTTCGCGCGCCAGATCGGTGAGCCAGACCCGCGTGTTGATCTGATAGAGCGACGGATAGCGTGCCGCGGGCATGTCGATGAGGGCCATGGTGAATCCCTCCGCGTCCTAGAAGCCCACGCCGACCGCCACGACAACCGTGGGCCGGTCCGCGTCGGGGTTGAAGACATACGCCGTCACGTCCGCGCGCCTGAAGGAGAACCCTGCGAAGAAACCGCGCTGAATGTCGAACTCCGTCTCGTAGACCTTCGTTCGCTGGACCACCAGGCCGAAGCGGAACCAGTCCGCTGGCGCCACCTCGAATTCCGACCACGTGTAGAGGAAGCTGTCAGCCGAGCTGCCCGTGTCGACGACGAACTCAGTTTCGCTGTAGAGCTGGAGCATGCGCCAGGCCAGCGAGCCCCTGTACCCCGGCGCGATGCCGTCGGTCGTCCCGAGGACCGCTCCGATCATCGGCGTGAACTCCAGCGTCACCGTCTCGCCGACGCTGAAGTTGTAGCCGAACCACGCGGACCCGGTGCTGCGGTCCTCGTAGTTGAAGCGCCCCTCGAGGTGCAGCCATCCGCGATCGGCCGTGATCGCCGGCTGCACGTAGTCCGCGTCGTCCGGGAGGATGTAGGTGGAGGCCGAGGCGTAGAAGGACCAGGCGTTCCCGGCCGCGGCTGCCAGGGGCGCGGCCTGCGCCGCGGCCGCGGCTGGAGGCGGGCCGGTCGTCGCCTGCCCCCAGGCTGGACAGGGGCCAAGGGAAACGGCGATCGCCGCGAGGAGGATCACCCTCATGCGCGTCATCCTCCGAGCGCCATCGTGATCCCCACCAGCACCATCCCGAGCACGACCATCGCGATCCCCATGCCGACCGGGCGGTACCCGGTGAGGCGTCCGTAAGTGTATCCCGTCATGAACAGCATCGCGACCGCGATGGCGTTGGAGACGCGCATGGCGGGCATGGCGTAGCGCATGACGATGAACGGAATCACCACCGGAAAGGTGGACAGGAACACCAGCAGAAACACCGCGGCGGCGCCGGTCCAGTCCTCCTTCGTCACGCGCGCGCGCACCGGCGGGTCGGGCAGCCTCGCCAGCCTCGCGCGCATGCCCTCGAGTTCGGCCGGTTCGACAATCGACGCGATGTCCGGCGGCAGCGCGTCGGCGAGGAGGGCCCGTGCCCGCTCCGGGGTCTCGGCGCCGCGCACGGCCCGCAGCGTCATCAACCGCCGGCTCCGCTCAGCCAGGGAGCCCATGAGGTACAGAATGGCGTCGATGATGCCCCAGGCCAGGTTGCATCCCAGCGCGCCGACCAGCATCGCGCGCACGTCGTCGCGCCCCGCCTCGGCGACGCTGAGCGAACCGGTGAAGGTGAGGACCATGATCAGTCCGAACAGCACCTCCGCTACCCGGTCGACAGGATCCAGCGCGCGCGTGGAGGGCGCGGCACTGTCCTGCGAAAGTGACGTTGTCAGCATGCGCTCCGCCCCGTTCAGGCACGTGGCCCCGTCAGCGTTCCCGCGAACTCAGACGATGCCGTTCCTGACGGCATACTGAATGAGCGCCGCGTTCGACTTGAGGTCCAGCTGCGCCATCATCTGGTACTTGTGGAACGCCACCGTCCGCGGCGTGATGTTCAACACGATCCCCGCTTCCCGCATCGACAGGCCTTCGGCCAGCAGCCGAAGCACTTCGCGCTGCCGCGGCGTGAGGTGCGGCCGTCCGTTGTCTCGTGTGCCGCCGTTGGGTCCGCGCAGTTGGTTCACGTCGTCTTCGGTCTCCCTCAGGTACTGAATGAAGCACCGCTGAATCTCCTTGAGGTCCTTCGTCTTCGTCAGCGCCAGGCGCAGCAGCACCCTCGACTTCTGGGGGTTGAGCCCCATCGACGCCACGAATCCCAGCGCGTCGTCGTCGAGTTCGACGTTGCGGCCAACGAGGCCCGTCGCCACGCGCGTCGATCGCACGCAGACCACGCCCTTCTTGGCCTGGGCGGCGAGCGCCTTGACGGCAGGGGCCGTTAGGTTGCCGTTGCCCACGCCCGCGATCACGATGCCCTTCGCGCCGGCCGCGGCGGCCGCGTCAATCAGCGCGCCGTCCATGTTCTCGTACGCCATGATGATGTCCACGCGCGGCAGCGCCGTCACGCCGTCGAGCGAGAACTCCGACTCGACGGTGTTCCTGCCCACGGGACCGCGATAGAACTCCGCCACGCCGTAGGCCACGGTGCCGACGAGGCCCCGGAGCGGCGACATGAACGTCTGCACCGCCGTCGTGCTGGTCTTCGTCAGCGACGAGGCGCCGTGGATCCAGTCGTTGATCACGACGAGGACTCCGCGCCCGACGGCCTCCTGGTTGGCCGCGACGGCGACGGCGTTGTAGAAGTTGAGCGGGCCGTCGGCCGACAGGGCCGTCGACGGCCGCATCGAGGCCGTCAGCACCACGGGCTTCTTCGACTTGACGACGAGGTTCAGGAAGTAGGCCGTCTCCTCGATCGTGTCGGTGCCGTGCGTGATGACCACCCCCGCGACATCGGGCATCGTTACCAGTTCGTTCACGCGCTTCGCGAGCTTCAGCCACACTTCGTCGTTCATGTCCTGCGAGCCGATGTTCGAGATCTGCTCGCCTCGCAGGTTGGCGAGCTTCTTCGCCTGCGGCACGGCGGCGAGCAACTGATCGACGCCCACCTGCCCGGAGGTGTAGCCCGCCTGCACATCGCTGGCAGCGGCGCCGGCGATCGTGCCGCCCGTGGCGAGCACGACGATGGTGGGCAGGGCCGGCTTCGCCTGCGGCGCCGCGGCGGCGGGTCCGCCGGCCATGGCGAGGCACGCGGCCAGAACGACGACAACGAACGTTCTTCTCATCATGATCCGATCTCCTATCTGGTCAGCATGACAATGACTGGTCCCCACGCGGTCAGGAGGATGTTCCCGATGGCGTACGGCACGGTGTAGCCCAGGACCGGCAGTTTGCTCTGGGCCTCGTCCTGGATCGACCGCAGCGCGGCGGTGACGGTGCCGGCGCCGGAGCACGCCCCGAAGAGAATCACCGGATTCATCTTCAGGACGTACTGGCCGAAGAGGAGCGCGGTGACGTGCGGAGTCACGGCGACGACGAACCCCACGAGCAGCAGGCTCGGCCCCATCTGCTTGAGGCCGGCCACGAAGCTCGGCCCTGCGCTGAGGCCCACCACGCCGATGAACACGGCGAGGCCGATCGTGTCGAATACCCAGAGCGCGGGATCAGGGATGCGGCCGAAGGTCGGCCGCACCGATCGCAGCCAGCCGAACACGAGCCCCATGATGAGCGCGCCGCCGCTCGCCGTGAGGCTCAGCGGCAGCGTGCCGACCATCAGCGTCAGCGATCCCACGAGCCCGCCAACCAGGATGCCGAGCCCGACGAAGACGACGTCGGTTTCGCTCGTCGGCCGCTCGATGTAGCCCAGCGCCTGGCCGGCGCGCTCGACGTCGGCCTTCGCGCCGGCGATGCGCAGCAGGTCGCCGCGGTTGAGCACCGTGTCGGCCGAGAACGGAATCTCCTCGCCGCCGCGGACGAGCTTCATGAGCATCACGCCGCGCCCGTGAAGCGCGGCCAGTTGCGCGAGCGTGTGCTCGGCGAGATCCTTGTTCGTCAGCACCACGTCCATCGCCGCCACCGGGAAGTCCATGAGCTCCCGGTCCTCGGTCTCCTCGCCCAGCTCCGACGCACTGGCCAGCATCACCTCGCGCCGCGCGCCGACGACGATCGTGTCGCCAGGGCGCAGCACCAGGTCCGGACGCGCGTCGACGATCGTTCCAGTCTGGCGAACGCGCTCCACGAACACGCGCGCCGGCGCCAGCGAGCGTTCGAATGCGTCGACGCTGCGGTTCGCCGCGGCCGATCGATCGGTGATGCGGAACGCGCGCAGCGCCCACTCCCGGTACGCCGACTGTCCGCCGGGATCGGTCCGCATCCCGGACGTCATCGAGGCCTCGAGCTTCCGGCTCTCGGCTTTGAGATCGACCTTGAGAAGCCGCGGCGCGAGGCTCGAGAGGAACCACACGACAAACCCGGTGCCAACCAGGTAGCTCACGGCGTAGGCCACGGGGATGTTGTTGAGCTGGCGCTGCTTCTCCTCCGCCGGGAGATCAAGCCGCTCGATGGTCTGGCCTGCCGTTCCGATGACGGTCGATTCGGTGAAGGCACCCGCCATCAGCCCGGCGGCCGTGCCGCTGTCGTACTTGAAGATCTTCGCCGCGGCCACGGTCGTTACGAGACTGGTCACGCACAGCACGACCGTGAGGGCCACCTGCGGACCGGCGTTCTTCTTGAGGCCACGGAAGAACTGCGGCCCGACCTTGTAGCCGGTCGCGAACAGGAACAGGTCGAAGAAGACCACCTTGACGAGGGGATCCACCTTGATGTCGAGCTGGCCAATGACGACGCCGGCCAGCAGGGTGCCAACCACGTTGCCGAGGCTGAACGAGCCGATGCGGATCCGCCCGATGACGAATCCCACGGCGAGCGTCAGGAAGATCGCGAGTTCGGGGTTCTCCCGCAACGCCGTCACGAAAAAGGACATCCGCGCCCCCCTTATCTCCGCCGTCCGCCGCCGCCTCTGCTCATGCCGCCGCCCCGGCTCGTGCCGCCGCCGCTCGGGCGATAGCTGCCGACCGAGCCGCCGCTGTAGCCGCCCGCGCGCGCGGCCCCGGCGTCGCGGGTCCGCGTGGCGCCTTCGGAACGCGCCCGCGCGTCGCGGTTGAGCTGGTCGACCGTCCCGCGGTCCATCGTGCTGATGCCCGCGCCGGCCTGCCCCGGGCGGTCAGCCGTCGTCGGCCGCGTGCCCGCTGTCGCACCGCCCCCGGCGGCCGCACGGTCGCGGGTCTGCGCGCCGGCGGCGTCGCGCGTGGCAGCCTGATCGCGCGTGCCGACGCCCGTCTCCGGCCTGTTCACGTCGCTCCACCCGCCGCTCCCGTCGTACTTCTGCCAGCCGTCGCCCGACTTCTTGTACACGTTGCCGTCACGGCCGGCGTAGACGTCGCCGCTGCCCGTGCGCGCTACGGTGCTCCCGCCGGGGCCTGGAGTGTTGCGCGAGACAGCCGTGCCTCCTCCGCTGCCCTCCGTGACGCGCGTCGTCGTGCCGGTGCGGTTGTTGGTGACGCGCGCGGTCTGCGCCCACTGGTCGCCGCGCTGGACAGAGGTCGAGCCCCAGCTGCCGTACACGTTGGAGCCCTGCCGCGTCTGCGCGTAGGTGCCGGTCCGCGGGTTGTAGGCCTGCCCCGCGCCGCGTGCGCCGTACGGCCCCCAGGCGGCCGCGCCCCGCGAGTAGGTGCCCGTGCGCGGGTTGTAGCGCGCCGACACGCCGGCGCCACCGTAGGGGCCGTACGCCACGGCGGTGCGGCCATAGGCCCCCGTCCAAGGGTTGTACCAGGCGCCGTAGCCGTAGCTCGGATAATGCGGGTAGTAGAAGGGATAGTAGCCGCCGCCCCAGCCCCAGTAAGGCGGGTAATACCAGCCGCTGCCCCATACCGCGCAGCCCCACGCGATCATCACGCCCGTGTAGCCGGCGACGGCCGCGAACGTCACCCAGTCGTCGCTGTCATCGTCGTCTTCGACCACGGTGACGTAGGTGACGTTGTGGGCAGACGAGGTGGCGGGAATCTCGTAGATCTCCTTCGGGATCGACGTCGCCACCTCCCACGGACCCGCGGCGCTCTTCGAGATGAACCAGACGCCCTGGTAGCAGAGGTAGTAGGAGTCGCCGAACTTGATGATCTGCTTGTCGGTATTGACGGCCTGTTCGACCTTGGTCTTCTCGATGGGCTCGAACTTCGGGTCGCCTTGGTAAGTCACCTCCGGCGCCTTGACCTCTTTCTTGTTCACCTTGGCGGTCTGCGGCACCTGGGCCAGCAGGACGGCTTCGGCCGCCTGCTGCGTGCCCGGCACCGCCGCCAGCACGCGCGAACGCGGGTGTTCGAGCGGGATGTTCTGGAACACCTCGGGCATCTTCGGCGTGGCGAACGTCCAGGGGCCTGTGAAGTCCGGGGCGGAGAACCACCGGCCCGACACGAGGTAGTAGATCGGCCCGGTCTTCCCCATGCGGAACACGTCCGACTCGGTGTTGCTGACCCACAGCAGGTTCTGGGTGCCATCCACGAGCACGTAGTTCGGCGCGCCCGTCAGCAGGATCATCTCGGCTGGCGTGACGCTGACGAACACGTTCGGCACCTTGTTCGCAGCCAGCTTCTTGCCGGGCACGGCGGCCTTCGTGTCCTTCCAGTTCTCGTCGGCCGGCAGCCTGGAGAAGCTCTCAGGCAGCGTCGTGGCCTGCGACCAGGTCCCCTTCAAGTCGGTCGTCGTCAGCCAGGAACCCTCGTGGAGCAGGTAGAACGTCTTCGTCGGCTCGTGCTGGAACAGATCCCAGTTCGTGTTGACCAGGAACTTGAGATCGTTTTCCTTGATGGGGCTCCAGATCGGGTCGCCGTCGATGTTGACCAGGACAGCGGGCGTCTGGCTGAAGAAGATCGCCGGCGGATCGGCCTTCACGCCCTCGACGTTCTTCGGCAGGATCTGACTCTTGTCAACCGCGGCAAGGACGCGATCGAGCGCGATCACACGGTCCTCGTCCGGTATGGCCTTGACGATCTCGTTGGTGATCTCCCGCGTCTGGTCCTTGCTGAGCGTCGGGAAGTTCGTCTCCGTCAGCGTCAGGTCAGAAAAGTTCACGAGGCGCTCGTCGAGCGACACTTTCGTGTCGACTTCGACCTTCACGGAGCCGAGCGCGGGTTTCTGCGCGCCCGGGATCTCGACGCCGACGGCCCCATACGCCACCATGTGGCGCTGCCCGCTCCACTCGGACACTTGAGGCGCGTAAAGGAGCACGTGCATGCCGCTCGGGGTCTGGAAGGCCCGTGGCCAGGCCTTCTCGACTGGCGCCGGGGCGGCCGCCGCTCCCGAGGCGGCCGGCTTCTGTGTGGCCGCCGCAGCGCTCGCGAGCGTGGGCTTCTGGGTCGCGCCCTGGGTTGCGAGCGGCGCGGTCTGCCCCATCGCCGGCGTGATGGGCTGGAGAAGCAAGGCAACGGCCGTGATGAGGGAGACCCTCGTGCGGCCGGATTGCTGATGCGTGCGCAAAGCCATGAACGTCTCTCCTGACGATACCCTCGACTGCGTCAACGCGCGACGAGCATGAGCCACGGCGTCCCCACGACGAGGTAGACGACGAGGCTGATGCCGGTCGTGATCGCCCCCAGGCGGTAAAGCTCGCCCTGGGAGAGGTATCCGCTCCCGGTGAACAGCAGGTTGGCGCTCGACCCCTGCGGCGTGATCACCGAGAAGAAATTGCTCGCGAAGAGCAGCATGAACGCCAGCGGCGCGGCCGGCACGCCGAGCTTCATTCCGACCTCGAGAAAGACCGCGAACAGCGCGAGCACGTGCGCCGTCTGGCTCACGAAGAGGTAGTGCAGCGCGACATACGCGAGGACGAGGATCAGATAGACCGGAATCTGGCCGAGGCCGCCGAGCGCGCTTGCGAGCCGGTTGCCCAGGTACCCCATGAAGCCCATCTCGTTCAGCTGGCCGCTCAGCG
Organism: uncultured Acidobacteriota bacterium; assembly: GCA_963806085.1. GTDB lineage: Bacteria > Acidobacteriota > Vicinamibacteria > Vicinamibacterales > JAKQTR01 > JAKQTR01. The sequence continues at coordinate 709,293 of CAWDWR010000003.1, read as the reverse complement.
TGTAGAGCACCGCGAACCAGATGAAGGTCGCGAGCACGTCGCCTTCCTTCGCGATGTCGCCGAGCGTCAGCACGCCGGTCGCGAGCAGGACGCCGAGGCCGAGCAGGGCAATGGCCGTCGAGTCGAGGCCGAAGAAGCCGGCCGAGGCCCAGAGCGCGACCATGCCCACGAACGTCACGGTGACGATGCGTTCGTCGCCGGAGAGCGGGCCCAGGGCCGCCAGCGCGCGTTTCGCGGCCGCCGGCGCGTCAGGCGTCGAGGTCACCTCAGGCGCCATGATCTTCTGGAGGATCCACGGCAGCAGCGCCATCGCGGCCAGCGTCGGCACGCACGAGGCCATCAGCCACGACCCGAAGTTCATCGTCACGCCGAAGCTGCGCGCCATCTCCGCGCCCAGGGGATTGGCGGCCATGGCGGTGAACCACAGCGCCGACGACAGGCTCAGGCTCGCCATGCCCGAGAACATCAGGTAGCCGCCCAACCTCCGCCGGCTGGCGTTCTCGGGCGTCGCTCCCCCGGCTTCCGCCAGGCCGACCACCAGCGGGTAGATGACGCCGCCTCGCGCGGTGTTGCTCGGGAACGCCGGCGCGATGATCGCGTCCACCAGGAAGATGCTGTAGGAGAGGCCCAGCGTCGATCGGCCGAAGAGGCTCACGACGAGGTGGCCGAGGCGCTGGCCGAGCCCGCACTTGACGACCGCCCGCGCCACCAGGAAGGCCATCACGATCAGCAGGATCGTCGAGTTCGCGAAGCCGGCGTACGCCATGGCGGGCGTCAGGGTGCCCGTCAGGACGGCCGCCGCGGCGGCGAAGACAGAGGCGGTGAGGATGGGAAACGCGCCGATGATCACCGAGAAAATCGCCGCGACGAAGAGGGCGAACAGGTGCCAGGCCGGGACTGTGAGCCCCTCGGGCGGAGGCACGAGCCAGATGACCAGGGCGAGCGCCACCGTCGCGAGCCGGGCGAGCCGGACCGATGCCGAGGTCCGCGCCGCGCTCACTTCCCCGCTCCCGCGGCGCGGTAGCGCCCGCGGAGGCCGATGGCCCGGCCCTGGACGGTGCCGGCCTCGGCCTCGACGACGTACTGCCATTCGAAGCTGTAATCGCCGGTGATGCCGGCGTACCGGCCGGTGCCTCCGGAGATCGTGGCGACGATGCGGCGGCCCGTCGCCACGGTGTCTCCTTTCAGCTGGCTGAAGATCCGGTCGCCGTGCCCGTCGGTCCAGACGGCTCGCAGGACCGTGACGCCGGAGCCGTCATCGAACCCGAGCACCTCGCCGCGAAAGCCGCGGCTCAACCCTTCACCACCGGCGATGGCGACGGCGCCGGAGAGCTGCACCGTCAGGGCGGGCCGGCCGCTCTCCGTAGGGATGGCCTGGCGCTGCCCGGACGCGGAGAGAGTCCCATCGAAGCTGCGCCAGCCGCCCGCGTCCGCGGCCTGCGGGACGGCTACCGGCGCCTGAGCCGCGAGGGCGGCCGCGGCGACGATCGCCGCGGCCAGGACGGTGATGACGGTCTTCATAACGCCACCCGGGTCAGGAGGATCGGCCCTGGCCGGTCATGGCGGCCGGGTCGAGCACCTTCGCAATCTGCTCCTCGGTCAGGATCTTCTTCTCGCGGATGAGTTCCATGATGCCGCGGCCGGTCTTCATGGCTTCGGCCGCGAGCTCCGTCGACTTGTCGTAGCCGATCACCGGGTTGAGGGCCGTGACGGTGCCGATGCTGTAGTTCACGTAGTGCTGGAGGATCTCCGGGTTCGCCGTAATGCCCTCCACGCAGTGGACCCGCAGCGTGCGCGCCGCGTTGATGAACATCGTCTGGGCCTCGAAGATGCAGGCCGCGATGACGGGCTCGAACACGTTCAGCTGCAGCTGCCCGCCCTCGGCCGCCATCGACACCGTGATGTCGCTGCCGATCACCCGGAAGCACACCATGTTGACGACTTCCGGGATGACCGGGTTCACCTTGCCCGGCATGATCGAGGAGCCCGGCTGCTTCGCGGGCAGGTTGATCTCGCGCAGGCCGCAGCGCGGGCCGGACGAGAGCAGCCTGAGGTCGTTGCAGACCTTCGAGAGCTTGATGGCCAGGCTCTTCATGATCGAGGAGTACAGGACGTACGCCTGGGTGTCCTGCGTGGCCTCGATGAGGTCAGGAGCGAGGTGGATCGTGAAGCCGGTGATCGTCGCGAGATGCTGGGTGCACTTCTCGGCGTAGCCGGCCGGGGCATTGAGGCCGGTGCCGATGGCCGTCGCGCCCATGTTGATCTCGGAGAGCGGGAACTGGACGACCTCCAGTGTCTTGACCTCGCCGGCCAGCGTCTCGGCGAAGGCTTCGAACTCCTGGCCGAGGGTCATCGGGACGGCGTCCTGGAGCTGCGTGCGGCCCATCTTGATGATGGACGCGAATTCCTTCCCCTTCGCCCGGAAAGCCGCGATGAGTTCCTTCATGGCGGCGACGAGCTGGACGTTGCCGAGCGCCATGCCGACGTGCAGGGCGGTCGGATACGCGTCGTTGGTGGACTGCGAGCCGTTCACGTGGTCGTGCGGGCTGCAGTACTTGTATTCACCCTTGGCGTGGCCCATCAGTTCCAGCGCCCGATTGGCAATCACCTCGTTGGCGTTCATGTTCGTCGAGGTGCCGGCGCCGCCCTGGAACACGTCGAGGCGGAACTCGTCGTGCAGCTTGCCGTCGATGATCTCCTGGCAGGCGCCTTCGATGCCGCGGAGGATCTCCTGGCTGAACTGGCCGCAGTCGAAGTTCGCCCGCGCCGCGGCGAGCTTGACCATGGCGAGGGCCTTGATGATGTTCGGGTAGAGCCGCAGCTCCACGCCGGAGATGTGGAAGTTCTCGAGGGCGCGGGCCGTCTGGACGCCGTAGTAAGCGTCGGCCGGGACGGCCTTGTCGCCGAGGAGATCGTGCTCGATGCGCGTCGCTGGTGCGGACATGATGGCTCCTTGTGAGACCTACCGCAGGCCCGAGCATCGCGTGCGCCGCAACACTCGGGCCTGGATGGCTGATGGCGGCCGCGCCTACCGTGCCGCCACGGCGTACGGGTTGGCGCCGAGGGCGTTGACGATGTCGGTGATGGCCTTCTGCGCACGGACGCTGTTGCCAGCTTCGTCGAGCGGCGGCGAGATGACGGCGATCCCGAACTTGCCTGGAGCCACGCCGATGAGGCCGCCGCCCACGCCGCTCTTGCCGGGGAGGCCGGTTCTGAAGAGCCACTTGCCCGAGTCGTCATAGAGGCCCGCGGTGGCCATGACCGCCAGCACGCGTGGCACGATCGCGTTCTTCATGACCTGCTTGCCGGTCACCGGGTTCTTCCCCCCGTTCGCCAGCGTCCCCGCCATCGTCGCGAGGTCCTTCGCGTTGACGCTCACCGAGCACTGCTCGGTGTACACGTCGGTCGCTCGCATCGGTTCCGCCTTGATGTAGCCGTAGGCGTACATCAGGTACCCGATGGCCTGGTTGCGCTGGTTCGTGTCCGCCTCCGACTTGAAGACCTCCTGGTCGACCGTGAGCGGCCGGCCGGCAAAGTCGGAGTACCAGTTCAGGATGCTCTTCCAGATCTCGTCCCGCGTCGCGCCCTTGACCATGCTGGTGGTGGCGATCGCGCCCGGGTTCACGAGCGAGTTCATTTCCGGCCCGCCGAGCGCTTTCTGGGACAACTCGATCGAGACGATGGAGTTGAACCGCATGCCGGTCGCGTCGACCCCGATCGTGTTCGCGATCGCGTCCGGGCCCTGCTCGTCCATGACCTTCGCCATGGTGAAGACCTTCGAGATCGACTGGATCGACACCTGGGTCTTGAGGTCACCGGCGGTGTAGACCTTGCCATCTGCCGTGACGATGGCGATCCCGAACACCTTGGGGTCGACCTTGGCCAGCGCTGGAATGTAGTCGGCGTTCTTGCCTTCCTGGAGGTCTTTGTACTTTGCGTAGGCCGCATCGACGGCCTTCTGGAAGTCGGCGGGGGTCTGCGCGAGGGCCGATGGCACCGCGACGAGCGCTGCGAGCAGCAGGATGATCGAGATTCGGGTGAAGCGGTTCATCACTGGCCTCCGAGCGTGTGCGAGAAGTTGTACTTGAACGCAAACTGGATCTTGACGCCGTCCGACTTGAAGCCGTCGGAGAAGTTCTCGCGGCGGCCCCACTGGAACTCGCCGCCGAACATCACGTTCGGCACGGGCGTGTACAGCAGGTTGCCGACGGCGTAGTGACCGTTCCGGAAGGCGTCGGCCGCCTGCCCCTCCGAATTGTCGATGAACTGGCCGGAGTAGCCGACCGAGCTCGTGAACTTGCTGTTCCAGGTGTGATCGAGGAACGCGACAACGCCGTTGATGGGGAGCGCCACGCCCTTGATCGGTGCGGTCGTGCTCCCGCCGTTGCGGCCGATGCCGATGTCCACCGGCGAGTCCTGCATGTAGTTCTCGATCCCGCGGCCGTAGACGTACTGGAGCCGGAGCACGCCGCTCGAACCGACGTTCAGGCCTGAGCTGAAATTGAGGCCCCATCCGGTCGTGCCGCCGCTCAGGTCGTACTGGTCCTCGAGCATGTCGTCCCAGTTGATCTTCCGCAGCGCGCCGCCGACCCTGACGTAGCCCCACTTCTGCCCGTACCTGAACGCGCCGGTGAGGTCCGGCAGCGGGAACCGGGCCTTGATGTTCTGCAGCTCGATACGATCGGCGAGCACGCCCGCGTCGCCGCTGGCGCCAGGGCGTTCGAGCGCCAGCATGAACGTCTTTTCGCCCTTGATCGGCGTCCAACGCACCTGCACGTTGCGGAAGAAGACCATCCCCGTCGGGCCCCAGTACTCGATCGTGTTCGGCCACAGGTCCGGATCCTCGAACGGGCTGTCGGTCTGCCCCGCGCCGAAGGCCCCGAGTTCGCCCCAGGCATGGCGCAGCCGGATGGTGGTCTGGCCGGCGTCGGCACCGGTGCCGAACATGTCGATTTCGAACTTCGTCTGAAGATCGCCCAGCGCCGTCGGCGCCGAAGCCTTCACGCCGAACCGCGTCTGGCGGACGCCGGCGAAGAAGGAGTTGTCCTTGCCGAACTGGTCCTTGTACGACGGCAGCTTCGTGACCTTCATCGTGTCGTACCAGTTGGGATCGATCTGCGTGAAGTTCTGGCCGACGTCGATCATCGCGAAGCCGTAGACCGTCATCGTCGGCTTCGGGTCGGTTGCGGGCGGCTTCGCCGCGTCCTGCGCCCACGCCGCGGGCGCAAGCGCCACCAGCGCCAGCGCGATCGCCGCCACGCCGGCGCGGTGGTGGCCTCTTTCGTGACTCATACGCTCTGCTCCTTGTCTGTCTGTGACTCTGCTTCGTCGGCCATCAGCTCGACTGTCGAATCCCGAACCCCGAGCCCCGTCACTGTCTCACGTGCGCCTTCTCCCACGCTCTCACCTTCCGGCGCGCCTCGTCGAAGAGCCGCTCGTAGTTGCCCTTCAGGAGCTTCTGTCTCGCGTCGGGCGTGAGCTTCGCGAACAGCGGCTGGTAGATGTCATACGTGCTCAGGTACTTCCCCTGGTCGGTCGGCCCGACCTCGTCGGTCCCGAAGAGGAACCGATCCGGGTAGCGGTTGATGAGGTCGGCCATCGCCTGCGTCGTCTCCGGCGTCGCCACGACGTACTTCGCCATCTCGCTCCAGGAGATATCGATGAAGAAGTTCTTCAACTGGGGGGCGGCGAGGCCGCGTTCCATCATCCCGAGCTGGTCCTTCACCGGGTGGACAATGCGCCCGACGCCGGCGTGCGCCCAGATCACGTTGGCATTCGGGTGCCGCAGCAGCACGTCCCGGAACTGCGGCACGATCCACGGCTCCTGGCCCGGTTTCGGGAAGGGCATGTCGATATCGTTGTGCAGGATCACCAGCAGGCCGGCTTCTCCGGCGAAGTCGAGGATCCGGTCGAGGGCCGGGTCGAGGAGGCTGGCCGTTTTGCCGGCGATCTTCGACGACACGAATTCCTTGTGGATCGTGAACTCGCCGATGCCGGTAAACACGCCGGGGAAGGTCAGCAGCACCCGCTTGATGTGATCGGCCGCGTACATGTCGGCGGGGTTGAACCCCGTGATCATCGGGTCGAAGCGCGCCTGCTCGGCCGGCGTCAGCGACCGGTACTGCATCGCGATGAAGGCGTCCGTGAACGAGTAGTAGTAGAGGGGCGCGTCGCTCTGCAGGTAATAGGTCGGCGCGAAGTCGCCCGTGTTGCCCTTGTCCCACATTTGCTGGAGCGGAAGGCCGAAGATCGCCACGCGGCCGACCTTGGTGCCCATGACCTTCAGGAAGTCGTGGATGTCCGGTCCCTCCTGAATGTAGTTGGTCAGGTGCAGGTGGGAGTCGTGGAGCAGAAAGCCGGAATCGGACGGGGCGGCGGCCGCCGGCGCCTGCCTTGGCCCCTGCTGCGCGGAGGGTGACGCCGCGAGGAGCGATGCGATCACGATCGCAACGCCGGCCGCCACCGCCCATCCGAACCCGAACGCGAACTTGCGAGCCATGCGCGTCTGTCCTTTCGGTCTAGAAGAACACCGAGAACGCCGTCGAGAAGGCCGTGCCGTTCAGGCCGCCGACGTAATAGCCGAACGCGCTGCTGACCGGCGAGTGGTTCACGTCGATGATCTGAACGTTGAGCCGGTGGTTGCGCGTATCGGTGGGGTAGAAGTTCATCCCCACCAGGTACTCGGAGCTGTTGCTGAAGCCGGCGCCCTTGTCCCCGAAAATCTGCGACGTCGCCGTGTAGAGCTCGAGCTTCTTCCGCACCGGAAAGAACGCCGCCTGCACGTAGAAACCCGTGTCGTGGATGCTCGTGACGGGCAGGGCGCCGTCCGCCTTGAAGTTGTCCAGCCAGCGGTTGTAGATCTCGGTCTGCAGGAAGACGCCCTTGTACTTCACGCCCGCGTCGAAGGAGAGGACCCGGTAGTCGACGCGGTCGACGGTGACGCCCGTCGCCAGTGACCCGGTCTCGAACACGTTCACGCTGTCGGCCAGCCGGAGTGTGGTGTTCTCGGTCCCTCCGCTGGAGTTGGTGAAGCGCTCTTCCGGGCTCCGCGTCGTGGACACGCCGAACCGGGTGGCCACTTTCTCGTGCCACTCCCAGTCGCCGTAGGCGCCTTTGGGACCGAATTCCTTCGTCGTCGGCGTCCACCACATCGAGGCGCCTGACGAGAACGTCCGATCGAGCTGGCTCGACTTCACCCCCAGCGAGCTGTTGTTGTTCGTCATCACGACGTTGTACCAGAGGCCGGGCGTCAACTCGCCCTGGGCCCAGACGCCGGATCCGAAGAACGGCCGGAAGAACTCGTCGGCCATGACCCGGTCGTGGCCGAGCCAGAAGGGGTGCGAGCCCTGGAGCGACCGCGTGCCCGGGTTCCCGTTCAGTCCGCCGTAGATGCTGAACTTCCGGCTGAACTGGTAGCCCAGGTTGCCGAAGATGGCGCGCTGGTCCGTCGAGTTCACGGTCCACAGCGTGATGGCGTAGATCAGCTTCGGCGTGCCGAGCCAGCCTTTCAGGAAGACCATGACCCGGTGCGGGTAGATGTCGTTACGGCCGTCAACCGGCCGCTGGTTCCCGAGATGGTCGGTGAAGGTTGACTCGCCTGGCATCTGGTTGAGGTAGCGCAACAGCGCATACCCGCTGATGGCCAGCTCACCGGCGCTCGACCGTCCGACGAGGAAGCCATTGCCGGGTTCGAAGTCCCCCCAGGATTCCACCCCCTGAACCGTCGGCTTCCTCGGCGGGGCGGACACCGGGGCAGCCGGCGGCGCGGCGCCCGCGGCTTCCTTGGGCACTCCGCCCAACTGGAACTCACCGCTGCAGCCCTCCGCGACCCACACGCCCCCATCGTCGTAGCCCCAGGTCTTGCCCAGGAGGCATGCCGCGGGACCCGTGGACGTCATCAGCGCGACGCCCGCTGACGTGTCGGCTGGACAGACCTTGTGTTCGCCGGCCTCAGATGCGCAGACCAGCCTCGCCCCCGTTGCCGGCTCCTGCGCGAGGACGAAGGCGGGCACCAGGAGCGCGATGGCCGCGACGAGGACGAATGCCGGTATGTTCAATCGCACGCTGTTTGGCACGCTTCCTCTCACGGGGATTGACGCACCGACGCCACATACTCGAGCCCCAGCACGTCGGACATAAAACGGACTTCCAGGCGGGGCGTCGCCTGGCAGGCTTCCATCAATCCGAGCAGCGCCGCGAATCGCTCGGAACGGATGCGGCGGTCGAGTTGCCCCCTGTCCGCCCAATCCTCGGAGTAGATCAGGACGGAGGAGTCCTCGGCGTCTCTCGCAAGCTCCGCATGGTTGCAGCCCCGTTCGATCTGGGCCGAGACCATGACCCGCGAGAGCGCACGCACCATGTCGGGGGTCTGAGCTTCTACAGTCGGCAGGCGGACGTAGAGTTGGACCACGCCACACGAGCAGCAATTCCCAGTCCAGCCATTCGGAGAGCTGTCTCAGGCCTGCTTGATGGCGATTAAGTGTTTGTATATGAGTATCTTAGGTACCGTTCGTCTGCTGTCACAGAATCTGGCACAATTGACAGGTGTCCTCCCATATTTGGGAGATTCCACCATTATGGGAGGTGGTTGCCTGGCCTGCGGATCCCGAGCCTCTTCATCCGATTCTCGAGTGTCGTCGGTTGAAGCCCCAGGATGACGGCAGCGCCCCTCGGACCTCGGATGCGCCAGCCGGTCTGTTCGAGCACGGCCAGCACGTGGTCTCGTTCGAGCGCCTTGAGGGATTTCGGATTCGCCCCGGGCCCTCGCGAGGAGAACACGGGAGCCTCGATGTGGAGCACGGACCCATCGCAGCCGATTATGGCCCGTTCGATGACGTTGCGGAGTTCCCGGATGTTGCCGGGCCAGTGGTAGTGCTGCAGCGCCTGCAGGCTCGAAGGAGCAATGGCGTCGAACGACCTCCCCATCGAGACGCTCAGTTCGTCGACGATGCCCTTCACGAGCAGCGGAATATCCTCGAGCCGCTCCCGCAACGGAGGCAGGGCGATCGGGAAAACGTTCAGCCGGAAGAACAGGTCTTGACGGAACCGTCCCTCGCGCACGGCCTGATCGAGGTCGCGGTTGGTGGCGGCGACGATGCGCACGTCGACGTGCACGGGGTGTGGCGATCCCAGCCGCTCGAACTCGCGGGTTTCAATGACGCGCAGCAGCTTGGTTTGCGTCTCGATCGGCAGGTCGCCGATCTCGTCGAGGAAGATCGTCGACCCGTTCGCCAGTTCGAACCGTCCCGTCTGCCTGGTGAGGGCGCCGGTGTACGCGCCCTTCTCACGGCCAAAGAGCTCCGACTCGATGAGCGTCCCCGGTATCGCGGCGCAGTTCACTTTCACCATCGGGCGCGATCGTCGCGGGCTCAGCTCGTGGATGGCCGCGGCGACGCGTTCCTTGCCGGTGCCGGTTTCCCCCGTCAGGAGGACCGTGGCACTGGTCGGCGCGACCTGGTCGACGAGCTCGAGCGTCCGCCGGATTGAGGCGCTGGTGCCGATAATCTGCGCCGGATTGCGGCGCTCCCGGACCTCGTTGCGGAGGTACACGTTGTCGTGCTGCAGCTGGTCCCGGAGCCGCTTCAGGTCGGCCAGCGCGGCGTGGAGATGTCCCTCCGTCCTGGCCCTTGCGAGCGCCTTCGCAAAAACCTGGGCGATCAGCTCGAGGCGTGCGATCAGCTCGCCAGGCCATTGTCGCGCCCGGCGCGTCGTGGCGAACGAGAGGCACCCCAGAACCGCGCCGTGGGCCTGCAGCGGCACCGCGACCGTCGATCGCGTTCCGAACCGCTGGAACGCCGCGAGATCGGCGGCCGCTTCCGCGGGCAAGTCGTCGAGGTCCGCAATCGCAACCGTGTCGCCCGCCAGTAGGCGCCGGGTCACCCAGGGGAAGTAGTCCGACGCCTCGGCGTGCTTCGGAATCGAATCGCCTCCCGCGAGGAACCCGCGGGCCGCTCCGAACATGACGCTGCCGTCTGTCGACACCGACGGGAGTTGGTCGTGCTCGGCGTCGTACATGTGGGTGATGCGCATACGGCCGGCGTCCTCGGGCGCGGCCTGCCAGAGCGTCGATCGATCGAGATGGAGCGCCCGGCACAGACGCCGCTGGGCGTCCAGGATCTCGGCCTCCACCTGGCCGCCCGGAACGTCCATGAGCCGCAGAAAGAGGTCCCAGAGCAGCGCCTCGAAATCCGGGGCGGCGTCGGCGGGCATCATGACGCGCCCAGCAGCGAAAGCAGGACCTGGACCAGGACGATCTTCAGGACGACGGATCCCGGGTACGTGGTGGCGTACGCGAGGTCGGCGCGATCGGTGGTCACGAGCGTCGAGGCGAAGGCGAGCACGGACGGATTCCCCGACACCCCGCCCGCCGTCGCGCCGAGCAGGTCGTCGAACCGCAAGCGCAGGGCGAAGTGGCCGACGAGCAGGCTCACCGCCGCAGGCACGAGCACGAGGACCGCGCCAACCGCGAGGAAGAGCACGCCGAACTCCTGCACGGTCGCCAGGAACTTCGGACCCGAGGTCATGCCGACCTGGGCCAGGAACAGCGTGAGGCCAAAATTGCGCAGCGTGAGATTGGCCGAGACGGGCATCGTCCACACCCAGCGTCCCGTGCGCCCCAGGCGGCCGAGGACGAGCGCCATGATGAGCGGACCGCCCGCCACGCCGAGCGCGATCGTGCCCACCCCCGGCACCGGAACGGGCAGCATCCCCAGCAGCACGCCCAGGGCCATCCCGATGCCGAGGGCGACGTAGCTGAACTCGGTCATGCCCTTGATCGAGTCACCGAAATACGCCCGCACGCGATCGCGCTCGCCGCGGTGGACGACCACGCCCACGCGGTCGCCGAACTCCAGCACGAGGTCCGGCCGCGGCAGCACGTCGGTGTCGCCGCGGCTCACGTTCGTCACGGAGAAGCCGGACACGCCCGGGATCCGAAGGTCGGCAACCCTGACGCCGACAACGGCGCGTCTGGATACGAAGAACTTGAAGTAGTCGATCGCCCGCCGATCACTCGTAATCCGGCCGGGCGCGTGTTCGCCGATGAGCGTCTTGGCCTGCGCGAGGGCCGCCTCCGATTCGCCGGCGACCGCGACCACGTCGTCGTGGTCGAGCACGATGTCCGGCGCGGGCACCTTGTTGCGATGGCCCTCGCGCACGATGACCACCTGCACCCCGGGCGGCAGTTCTGCGCTGACCTCTCCCAGCGTGCGGCCAATCACCTCGGGGTTGCGGACCACGATCTCGCGCAGCTCGAGCCCTGTTCCCGCGGTGGCCGGGAGGTCCGCCTTGATGCGGCGGCCGGCCACGAAGAGGCACAGGATTGGCACCACGAGGCCGATCGGATACGCGACGCTGTAGCCGAGCGCCGGTTCGTTGTTGCCCGCCGCCGCGAGGGCGGCCTGCAGGGCAGGCGTGCTCGTCAGCGCGCCGCAGAACAGCCCCGCCAGGTGGGCCGGCGCGATCGGGAACACGGCCAGTGCGGCAAACGCGGCGCCGACCGCGGAGACGTTCGACAGCAGGGACAGGCCGTTCACCTTCAGGCCGAACGGGCTGGTCAGGCCCGCGAAGAACTGCCTGCCGTACTGAATCCCGATCCCGTACACGAACATCACCAGACCGAGCGATCCGATGAGCGCCGGCGGCGCCGCGTGCGGCGCGAACATGCCCGCGGCGAGGCCGACGAACAGCACGGCGCCGATGCCGAGCGAGAAGCCGCCGAGGCTCACCTCCCCTATCGCGTACCCCAGCGCGATGACGAGGAACATCGAGAGCAGCGGCTGCTGCTCGAAGAAGACCCGGAGCACGTCCATGCGACCCCCTGCCGGCGGTGCCATGTTAGCCCAGCCCGCGTGGTAGAATAGGAGTTTCTGTGTACTCGCCTGAGAGCCACCGTTGAGGGGTCGTTTCGTCGGGACCGGTGAACGGCGGCGGCACCCCCTTGAAGGAGCAATCGTGATGTCTCATCGAATCTGGGCAGCGACGCTGCTGATCATATCGGTCTCCGCCAGCGCGGCATGGGCAGACGACCCGGCCCGTCCGTCCCTGGCCGCTGGAATCCTCCAGGCGGCCGCGCAGAACCAGCCGGCGCAGAGCGCGCCTGCTGACACGCAGGATGCGCCAGCGCTCTCGCAGGCGACTGACTCGGGCTGGAAGGTGGAGATTGCGCCGATCTATCTGTGGGCGCCGTTCAACATCAGCACCGTGACGCTGCCCGAGTTTCCCGATCTGCCCGCGCCTCCGCCTGGGAGCGAGGAGGGGGGCCGTCCGTCCGGCAAGACGGGCACGTCGCTGAACGGGGCGGCGATGGCGGCGTTCCGCGTCGAGAAGAGCCGGTGGATGCTGCGCGGCAACCTCGTGTGGGCAGGGCTGTCTGGCGAGCGGGAGCGGCCGCGTCTGAAGGTGTCAGGCGACCTCATCTATGGCGAGGCCATGACAGGCATCCGGGTGGCAGGGGGCCTGTGGGTCGAGGGCGGTGTCCGGCGCCTGGCGGTCGACTTGGGCGCCGAGGTGCTGGACTACCCGAAGGTGAGCCGGAAGCCGGGCCTGTGGGACCCGATCGTCGGGCTGACGTACCGGGCCCCGCTGGGGAAACACTTCCTGTTGACGGTCCACGGTGATGGCGGGGGCTTTGGCGTCGGCTCCAAGGTGGATTCGAACGCCTTCGCCACGCTCGACTGGCGCATGGCCCGCCACTTCGGCCTGACGCTCGGGTACAGCCTGCTCTACTTCCGGCTCGAAGACTCGCTGCTCGACAGCACGAGGCTGGAGGATACGCTCGAGTTCGGGACCACGTTGCACGGCCCGATCGTCGGCTTCAAGCTGTTGTTCTAGGCGGCGTGGAGCCCGCGGGTTCCGGCCCGCGGGGCTGCTGTCGCTCGCGCGTCATCCCGAGGCCCTGGCGGTCCTGCTCGAGCGCGTCGCGCTGGTCGTCGTCGTCCGCGAAATCGCGGCGGATGCCCTTGTCGACCCGCGTGAGGTAATACTCCAGCGCGGCCCGCCGCTCCGGCAGTACGTGTTCCGTCAGGTCGCGCAGCAGGGCACGAAGGCGGCGCATCACCTGGACGGAGGTCGCGCCGCAGAACCGGATCTCGTCGAGCGCGAGCACGACGAGGTCGTCCCAGGATGGCACGGGCATCTCGAGGCGAAGGTGCCCCGCGGCGTCGCGGAACCGGCCCGCGTCCAGTTCGCATCGGCCGAGCCTCAGCAGGAGGTCCTCGATCTGGTCGAGGGCCTGCACGGCGGTCGTGGGGTCGTTGATCGCCGGCGAGAGCGCCTTGATCGCCACGTCCACGAGGATCCTGAGCGCGTACTTCGGGTCCTGTTCGAATGTGCGTTCGCCGCCAAGCGCCACGGTATCGCTCAGCGTGCGAAGCGGGGGCGCCGCGGCCGTGCCATGGACGCGCAGGATCGGAATCCCCTCCATGAGCGTATCGCCCACGGCCACCGTCATGACGATGGCACCGCCGGCCTTCACGGCAAGGGAGACGAGCGCATCGGTGTCGACAGCCTGAACGACGGCCGGCCCGCCGCGGTGCACCAGCGTCTGGATCACTGGCAGCGCATCGGGATTCGGCGCTGAGGGCGTTTCGGCCTTCGCGCCCCGATCGAGCCGTGCGCCAGGCGGCACGTGATACATCCGCTCGATCACCCTCCGCCCCTCGTCGCCGGCGAACGCCAGAACGCGTGTCACCTGCAACATCCCCACCCGCTCGACGAGGAGGACGAACAGCGCCACGCTGGCCAGGAGCAGGAGCACAGCGAACCAGACCGTGATGGGCGGAATCAGGCCGGAGCCGTCGCGGTTGACCCACGCGGCAGCCGCGAGCGAGTAGACGAACGTGGCCGTGAACAGGCCGATCGAGTGGTTGATCACGGACGACCGCGCCAGCCAGATCACCAGCCTCGGCGAGTACGCCGTGGCGCTGAACTGCACCATCACGAACGCGATGGAGAACACGATGGCCGTCAGGCCCATCATGCCGGACGCGATGCCGGCCAGGATGGCCAGGGCGGCCCCCGGGTCGACGCCGACGGTCAGTGTCGGAAAGAAGCTGCGTTCGAGCCGGGGCAGCACGAGGCCAGTCACGAGCGCCGCGGATGCATACGCGAGCGGGATCCAGAACACTCTCCGCTCGGAGACCTGTCTTCGACGGCTGATGCGACTCACGGCAGTCCGTCCTTTCTCGACCGGCGAATCAAGAGGGCGCGGGGACGGCGCCGTGCGTCCCCGGGGGCGCCACGATATCACGGGCGCGCGGGAGCGGTGGTAGCATGCACGGGATGATCCGGGTCCGGAATCCCCTGGCGGCCGTGCTCGCGGCGTGCATGCTGGCAGCAGCAGTTTCCGCGATGGCCGCGGACACCGACGTCGTGGTGCTCAAGAACGGCGACCGCATGCACGGCGAGATCAAGGGCATGCAGTACGGCCGGCTGCAATTCTCGACCACGACGATGAGCACGGTTTACGTCGAGTGGGACAAGGTGTCCGGCCTCACGTCGCCGAGTTTCTTCGAATTCGAGCTGATGGACGGGTCCCGCTTCTACGGGAGCCTCGAGCCTGCCGACGCGGGCACGCTTGGCGTGGCGCTCGAGGGGCAGGTCACGCCGCTCGACGTGGCGCGGGTGGTTCGCATCCGGCTCATCAAGTCGTCGTTCTGGGATCGCATCGACGGCTCGATCAGCCTCGGCGCCAGCTACACGCGATCGAGCGAGATCGGCCAGGGTTCGCTGACCGCCAGTGTCGGGACGAGGCGGCCGGCGTTCGAGCTGAAGATGGACTTCAGCACCACGATCACCGTTCAGCCGGACCAGCCGGACCAGTCGAGGACGGTGGGCAGCGTCTCCTACCTCAAGCTGATGCGCAACCGCTGGTTCGTGCCCGGCACCGGCAAACTCGAGCGCAACACCGACCTCGGGCTGGACCTGCGGTCGTCTGCGGGCGGCGGCATCGGCCGGTACTTCGTGCAGACGAACCGCTCCCTGCTGGACGCCGCCGCAGGCCTGGTCCTCAACCGCGAGAATCCGGTGGACGGGGACACCACGACGAACGTCGAGGCCTTCCTCTCCACGTCGTACGAGTTCTTCACGTACGACACGCCAAAGACCGATATTGACACGCGGTTTGTGCTGTATCCCAGCCTGAGTGTCGGCGGGCGCTACCGCACGGAATTCAGCCTCACGCTCAGCCGAGAAATCGTCAAGGACTTTACGGTCGGCGTGACCGGCTACGACTCATACGACAACAAGCCGCCGGCTGGCAGCACGAGCACGCACGACTTCGGCATCAGCCTCAACATCGGCTGGACGTTTTGAGGGCCCGCGGGGGACGGCTGCGAACTCGCCCTGAGGCAGACTGGCGGTCCGATGATTGATCCCGGCACGATCCTGAACGTCGGGGCGCCGGCGCTCGTCTTCACGACCCTGCTCAAGGTTGGCCTCCTCGATCTGGCTCCGTCGGGTTTCTTCCGGCTGCGCAGCGCTCCGGCGGTGGTCGTCGTCGGACTCATCACCCCGCTGTGGTGCTGCCCGCGCTCGCCCTTGCGCTGGTGTGGTGGTTCGAGCCAGGCGCGCCTGCCGCAGCCGGCCTGCTGCTCGTGGCCGCATGCCCGATCGGGGGCATTTCGAACACATACAGCTACCTGGCCCGCCCGTCCACGGCGTTGTCGGTGACGCTGACCGGTCTGTCGGGCATCCTGGCCGTCGCGGCGGCGTTCGTCTCGGCGTGCTTCGGCGCGGGGTGGGTGGCTGCAACAGTGGTGCGGGCAACCGAGGCCGGCCGGTTCACCCTGTCTGCAGAGTTCGCGACCAGGAATATCGCGGTCGCGACCGCCGTAGCCGTCACCATGCTCGGGCGGACGGAGTTCGCCCTGTTCGGGAGCATCTACTTCCTGACGGAGCTCCCGTTGATGCTCACCGCGGTGGCGATCTGGCGCCGCGGGCGAGGCCGCGCGGCCACATCCTTCCGACCGGGACTGGAGTAAGATCCGCTGGAATCGCGGACGGGAGAGCGGCCATGCACAGGAACATCATCGTCCGGCTCGTCGCGTACTACCTGGGCGTGACTGCCGTGATGACCGGCTTGTTCTACACGTTTCCGGTGCTCCGGCAGTACGTGGCCGCTGAACGCGCGCGGCAGGGCATGAGAGCGTCGCTGGAACTGGACCAGATCCCGGCGGCCATCGCGTTCACGCCGGCGCTGGCCGGGCCCGCCGAGTGGCTCGATCCCGAGCGGTCGCTGCCCATCCTGCTCTCACTGGTCGCCGCGATCCTGGTGACGCTGCCCGTCGTGTGGGTCTACCGGTGGACCCGGCCGACGCGGCGCTACAACCAGAGCTTCGCGCACACGCTGATCGTCGTGCCCATCGCCATCACCCTCGTCGTCTTCCTGGTGAAGGGCAGCCTGGCGCTCGCGTTCAGCCTCGCTGGCATTGTCGCGGCAGTCCGTTTCCGGACGACGCTGGATGAGCCGCTCGACGCGGTGTACTTGTTCCTCGTCATCGGCACCGGGCTCGCGGCCGGCGTTCAACTGCTCTTCGTGGCGCTCGTCGCGTCGATGGTGTTCAATGCCGTCGCGCTCGCCGTGTGGCGGCTGAACGTCGGGGGGCACGCCGTGATGCTTCAGGGATGGCGGCTCGTCGATGCCGCGCCGGAACCGCCCGTTCCCCTCGCGTCAGGCGGCGGCGTCCGGCCCGCAGCGGGCCGCGTCGAAGAGACTCCTGCGGAGCCATACAATACCAGGCTCCGCCTCCATGTCACGGGTGTGGAGGAGGCCAGGCGCTTCGCGGACGAGTTCCTGGCGGCGCGGGCAAAGCAATGGCAGGCCGCCGATGTCGTGCGCGAGCAGGATGGCACGGCGACGGTCGACTACGACATCCGGCTCAAGAAGTCGGTCGACCTGGCGGCGTTCGTCCGTGAACTCGAGCACGGCAACCCGCACATCACTCAGGTCGAACTCACACGCGTCAAGTCCGGCCGATAGAAGGACGGGCGGCCGGACTCGCAGGCCACGCTCAGCGCGCCGCCGGCTTATGCCCCGAGTTCTGGATCACGACCGTGATGTTCTTGGCCTTGACGTCCAGCGTCGTCTGGGCCGCGTAGATCGCGCCGTCGGGCAGGGCGTTCATCTGCACCGCCAACGTCACCGCCTCATCTGGCTTGTCGAGGTACGTGTTGACGCCCAGACCGGTTAACCGGTTGGCAGCAGCATCCAGGTCGACCGTCACGGAGTCTCCCGGTTGCAGGTACTCCGAGATCACGAGGCGCATCTTGCCTCCGGCCGGCGGGTTGGTCGTAATCCGCCCGGCGTCCTTCGCGGCCTGGATCTTGGCAGGGTCCGGAGGCACGTAGGACTTGATCAGGGCCGCCGCGCGCTTCATGTAGTCCTGTATCTCGTCCTTCTTGTTGTCGACGATCTGCTCCTTCATCTTGCCGCCGCCTCTCCGTCCGGCTCGACCGCCCTGCTTCTGTTCGGCCGCCGGTGCCTGGTCGAGAGGAATCTCCTGCACCTTGCCGTCGGCGCCGTAGTAGCAGCGATTCTGCTTGCGGCTCTTCTCCTCGCCCTTCATGCTGATGGCGGTCGTTTCGATCCACTCGTACTGCCTGAGCTTGGCGAGTCCCTGCTGCATCGACTGCTTGAGGGCTGCAACCTGGTCCTGTGCGCCCGTCCCGCCGGCCTGGGCCGGCGGTTGCTGAGCGTGTAATCCGACGGCCGCTCCAAGCCCCGCGGTCGTGGCGAGCGCGGCCAGCATCAGTCTCCATGTCATGATAGTGATCCCTTCTCTCGTGTTACCTCAATTGAAGCGTACATTCGCCTCGGGCTCTGCGCGAGCCTCTGGCGCCCGTTGTCAATCCAGCCCGACCAGTCCCGACGCTTGTTTCAGCTGGTCGTCCGCCGACCCGCCGGGCCCTTTCCGCTCCGCCTGCAGGGTCTGCCGCGCGAGTTCCGGATTGATGCTCGACACGGCGTCGAACTGCGTCAGATGAACCTTCCCGGTCAACTCGTGCAGGAAGTGCGACCGCTGCAGGCGGTCCATGACCGGGCCTTTCACTTCCGACAGGTGGAGCGTGATCCCGCCGTCCTTCAACCGCTGGTTGATGGCCACCAGGCTCTCGAGCGCCGAGGAGTCGATCGTGTTCACCGCCGGGCATTCGAGAATGACGTGGCGCACGGCGGGGTTGGTCGTGACCGACTGATTGACCAGGTCCTCGAGGAACCGGGCGTTCGGGAAGTACAGGCTGGCGTCCACCCGGAGCGACAGGATCTCGGGGGTCGTCACCGCGGCGTGGCGCGTCACGTTGCGGAACGTCATGGTGCCGGGAAGCTGGCCCAGGACCGCCACGTGCGGCCGCGATGTCTGGTAGAGATGGAGGATGATCGAGAGAACCACGCCAGCCTTCAGCCCCGTGTCCGAGCCCATGACCATGGTCAGCACCGCCGTGGCGGCCAGCGCCGCGCCGTCCGTCGTCGAGTAGGCGTAGGTGCGCGTGAACGCCTTCAGGGTCACCATCGGGAGGACGGCGACGATGATGATGGCCGCCAGCGTCGCGTTGGGGAGGTAGAAGAACAGCGGCGTCATGAACATCGTGGCCAGCGCGACCCCAATCGCGGTGTACGTCCCGGATGCGGGCGTCTCGGCGCCGGCGTCGAAATTCACCGCCGAGCGCGTGAGTCCGCCCGTCACCGGAAAGCCGCCCGACACGGCCGAGCCGATGTTCGCGGCGCCCAGCGCAATCAACTCCTGGTCGGGGTCCACGCGCTCGCGGCGCCTGGCGGCGAGCGTCAGGGCGGACGAGATGGATCCCAGGTAGCTCACGATGGCGAGCATGAGCGCGGGAAGGACGAGCGACGACCAGAGGCCTGCGTCGAACGGCGGAAGGGCGAGGCCGGGCAGCCCCGAGGGCACCGCGCCGACGATGTTGACGCCGTTCGCCGACAGCCCGAAGCCCCAGACGGCTAGCGTCGTGACCACGAGGGCGATGACCGGGCCGAGTTTGGCCAGGAGGCTCGCGGGGCGTTCGGCGATCCCCAGGCGGCGAAGCAGCGGAGAGAGGCCCCGGCGCGCCCAGAGGAGGAAGGCGATCGACAAAAGGCCGATCGCCGCGTTGTAGACGTTCGTCTGGGCGAGATTCGGGATCATCGACCTGAGGTTCGCCAGCAGGGTATCCCCGGCCGCCCGGATGCCGAGGACCGACGCGAACTGGCCGACGACCATCTGGACGGCCAGGGCGAGAATGAAACCTGACATGACCGGGTGGCTGACGAAGTTCACCACGAACCCCAGCCGCAACAGCCCCATGGCGATCAACAGGATTCCGGCGAGCAGGGTCAGGGAGATGGTGGCCCCGAGGTACTCCGGGGTTCCCGGGGCCGCGACCTGCGACACCGCGGTCGCGGTCATAAGGCAGATTGCGGCGACCGGGCCGACCGCGAGCGTGCGCGCGGTGCCGAAGATCGTGTACATCACGAGCGGCGCCATCGAGGCGTAGAGCCCGACGACCGGCGGCAGCCCGGCCATCACGGCGTAGGCCATCGCCTGCGGCACGAGCATGGCCGTGAGGATCACCGCCGAAACCAGTTCGTTGACGAACGTCTTCCGGGAGTAGCCGGGGCCCCAGGTCAGAATCGGCAGGTAGCGGCGAAGGATGTCCATACGGGCACTCCTGATTCAGGACCGGGACGTGAGTGGCCCCGGGAAAGCGACTGAGCGTGAACGTGATGGCGCGATCGACGCTACTTCACGACGGCCCAACCGGAGCCGGGATCGAACGCCGTCATCTTGGCTGCAACCTCGGCCGACTTCTCCCCGAGGTCCGCTTCGTACACGACACCGTCCTGGCTGACCATGAAGCTCATGATGCCGCTGTGGCCGTACTCAGCCGGCCAGGCGACGAGCGCGAATCCTCCGGACATCTCGCCGTTGACGACGTAGCTCTTCGCCCCGCCCTTGGCGGCGGCTCCCTGGCCGGTCAGGATGCGGAAACGGTAGCCCCACAATTGCTGCGACTCCTCCCCGCTGTCGTCGTACCCCTCCACGACAGCCTGGGCGATGAGGGTGCCGAGCGGGCTCGGCGCCTCTTCCTCGCCGACTTCCCAGTACAGGCCGTCCTGCCGCCACGGCGCGCTGCGGAGTTTCTGCGCGTAGTAGCCGCCGACCTTGCCGTCGCGCGGCTGGCTCGCGTACTCTTTCTGCATCGACACGTAGCGGCGACACACGTCGATCGCCCGCAGCTCGTTGCGGCCGATGCGGCGCGAGATGATCTCCTCTTTGCCGGCGTCGGCGTCGAACTGCCACCCGCCGCGGACTTTCGTCAGCGGAATGGGAAACGGCCACTTCTCGTTGCCGACGACGAGCTCCATCCGGCTCTTGTCCCGCTCCTCCCATCGCGAGGCCTGCACCATGGCCAGCGCGATCGTCTGCCGGTCGTGCCGGTCCGCCGCGGCGTCGCCCGACGAAAGGTCCGTCTCGACGGTGGGGCCGAAGATCGCCTTCAGGTCGGCGACGTTGTCGGTCTCGAACCCTTTCATCAAGGCCTTCGCGGCCTCGTCCGGGGTACCGAAGACCGTCCGGTCGGGAGCCGGTGCCGGGGCGCACGCAGGCAGCAGGAACAGGGCCAGGCCCAGGACCGCGGTGAGATGGCGGCAGTCAGGACGTCTCATACGAACTCTCCTATCAAGCCTCAACGAACCTTTGTTCACACACAGCCACGACGTTCGGCCTACCGCCGGCGAGCGCCGCCACCGCCGCCGCTGCGCGAGCGGCTCGAGCTTCCTCTGGCGCTCGACGCCCGCGCGCCGCTGCCGCTCGAGTAGCTGCCTGCGCTCTGACGGCTCGACTGACTCGACTGCGCCGTGGACTGACGGTTCGCCGAATTCGTCTGCGCGGCCTGCCCGCTGCCGGCGCTCCCGCTGCTGGCGGTCGTCTGCCGTGTCGTCTGGCTCGTCTGCGCCGTGGACTGACGGTTCGATTGATTCGTCTGCGCCGTCGACTGGCGCTGCGACTGGTTCCCCTGCGCAGTGTTCTGCCGCTCGCCCCGGTTGTCCTCGGCGTAGTCCTTGCGGTCGTCGTACCGGTCCTCGCGGTAGTCCACGTAGTCGTCGCGCCGATGGTAGGCGTAGTGCGCGCCGCCGCCGCGCCAGGCGTAAGGCCCGTAGTAGTGGTCGTTGCAGGCGGCCCCGATGATGATGCCCACCGTGAAGCCCACCACGGCCGCAGCCGCGACGTCGGAGGACGAGGCCGAAGGCGGGGGCGGCGGCGGCGCCGGCTGCACATAGACGACCTGGGTGTTGTAGACCGGGACGTACACCACCTGGGGGTTGGCGGGCTGAATGACGATGATCTCGGTTCCGCTGGGGGCGGTTTCGGTGACCACCTCCTGCTGCGGCGTGGTCTTCAGATTGCCGAGGGCGTACGCCGCCGCGCGCAGGCGCTGAATGGAGTCCCAGACGGCGTTCGGGTCGCTCTTGTACGCCGCGCCCAGCGGCTTGGTCCAGTCGGGCTTGTCCACGAGCATCTGAACGGTCTGGGGGAACGGCGCGAGCGCGACGTAGCAGTTCGCGAACCCGGCCTTCTGCGCGGCGTCCATGAGGCCGCTCCCGGTGAGCGACGCGTTGCTCTTCAGCCAGCCGGCGAACTTCTGCACGGCGGCAAAGTCCGTCGCGGCCTCCAGCAGCTGCGCGACGAGGGCATCCGGGTACAGCGCGATGGGACCGACCAGGTTGTCCAGAGCCGACGTGGATGCGCCCGCCGGCGCCGCGCCTGCGGGCTTGGCGGCCGCCGCGGGTTTGGCCGCTGCCGGCTTCGGCGCGGCCGCCGGCGTCAGCCGCTGGTAGCCCGAGTTCTGGACGACCACCTGGATCTTCTCGCCCGGCACGTTCAGCACCACGCTGCCGGGGTACGACACCCCATCGCGAAGCGTCGCGAAGGTCACGTCTAGCGTGACGGCATCTTTCTCGGATGCGAGATAGGACTGCACGCCGACGGTCAGAAGGGCGTTCCGCGCGGTGTCGATGCCGACGCTGAGGTTGTCGCCCGGCTTCGCGTAGCCGCGAAGATCAAGTCTGGCCGAGTTGGGACCCGTCGGGCTGACCGCAAGGTTGCCGGCGTTCTTCACGGCCTGGATGCGCTGCGGGTCCGGCGGCACGTACGACTGCACAAGCGCCGCCGCGGCCTGCATCTGGGCGGTGATCTCCCCTTTCTTCTTCGCGGCGATCTTGCCCTTCATGCCGCCCGGCGCCGACTCCTCCGGCGGCGCGCTCAGTTGCTGCTTCTGGACCTTGCCGTCGGGCCCGTAGAAGCACTGCTTCTGGACGCGCGACTTCTCCTCGCCCTTCATGCTGATGACGGTCGTCTCGACCCACTTGTACTGTTTCAGCTGCGTCGCGTTGGCCGCCAGCGACTGTTTCAGCGCCGCGAGTTTATCCGGCGTCTGCGCGAAGAGCCCCTGCGGCACGACGAATGTGACCAGCAGAGGCAGAATCGACTTCCACGAGTGCACGCGTCTGAGAGTCATTGGTAACCTTCCTCGGTGTCTCGTCGGCTCATTTGCCACACACCTAGCCGGCGGGCTTGGGGCGCGGGAGCCAGGCCGTCTGCCACCCGATGGAGAACGAGGTGAAATCCGCACCGTATCTGACGACGGCTCCCGTGCTCGCCGCGAGCTTGATGGAGTGCCGGCGACCGACCGGTAGGGCCAGCGTCGCCCCGAAACGGGAGTTGGACTGGCGGTCGTCGTTGCCGATCTCCTCGATCGCCGTCTGGCCGCCGGCGTAGTACGTCGCATCGAAGGCCGCCCAGAGCAGGCGCGTGAAGTTGTAGCTCACGTGCGCCTGCAACACACCCATCGGGTCCTGCGTCCGGCGCATCGTACCCGGGTAGAACGAGTCGTTGGCGGTGAACAGCCAGACGCCGGCGTAGACGTCCAGCAGCCATTTCTGTCCCAGCGGCTGCGACACCGCGAACTCCGGCTTGAACGACCAACGGTTCGTGCCGAGATTGATGAGCTTGTCAGGGAAGACCTGGCCCGCCGGCGCGATGACCGACAGGCTGGTGCCCAGGATCGTCCTGCGCGGGGCCTTCGCGAACGCCGCCACCGTGGTCGCCGGGGCGCCTCGCACGAGGATCGAGAGCCGGAGGCGCATATCGGAGAGGCCCTCACGGGAGGTCTCTCTCGCTTCTCCCACCAGCTTGCCCGACACCTGGGCAAACGAGTACGGCAGGCCGGCGAACGCCTGGGCCGTCTTGCCGAACAGGCCGAACGAGCGCGCGAGCCCGAGCGACGGCGTCTCGACCGTGGCGTTGATGTCGGTCAGGGGCAGCGACGGGTCCGTCACCACGGCGCCGTGCGACACCGCGAAACCGGCCACGAGAAACGTGCCGTTCACCGGGACGTTGACGTAGGCCCTGGGATCCAGGTCCTGCGCCGGTGACGGGACCGCGAGCAGCAGCAGGCCAAGCGCTCCGGCGGCCGTGTGCAGCGTTCTCATCGCTCCTCTTCGAACTCCGCCTTCAACGTGCCCTTGCGGATGGCGCGGGAGAGAGCGGCGTGGTCTTTCTCGTTCTGATCGGCGTAGGCGACCGAGAAGGCCGCAATCGCCTCGTCCATGGCATCGCTCTTTCCCATGTACCCGTGGAGCATGGCTGAGCCCCCGGACCGGGCGTGGGACAGGGCGAGGGCCTTTCCGCACCAGGTCGCGAAGAACACCATCTCCGGCCGGCCGAACGCTTCGACGCGGGCGCTGAGTTTGATGTCCCTCAACTGGCGGACGAAGTAGTCCCGGGCGCCCCCGCGGCTCCACCCGAGGAAGATGTCGCCCGCGGGCTGCATGAGGCGGTACCCGTGGACGATGCGTTGGCCCTGATTGGGGAAGGCGTTCGCGCCGGCGTACGCTTCGAGGACCGACGGCCGCGCTTCCTTGATCTGCAGGAACAGCGGGTCGTCATCGCGCGCCGTGAAGAGAAACACCCAGCACCTCGTCCCGACGCTGCCGACACCTACCACCTTGATGGCGGCGTCCCGAAGCTCGTAGTGGTCCAGCAGCACCTGATACGCAGAGGGCAGCGAGGAACGGTACACGGCCAGCGCGTCCCGAAGTCCCCGCTGGATTTCGCCGGGCGGAAGGCCCGGGAGGTGGAAGATGGTGGGGAGCTGATCCCTGATCACCGGCGTCTCGCCCTTGTGCTCCACCAGCTTCGGGAAGATGTCCTCGGCGATGCTCTTCGCCTGTTCCTTCTGCATGCGCTCGAGGCCGCGCTTGCGGACGTCGGGGTCCTTGATTGTGGCCACCAGATCTTCGAGCCACATGGCTTGGTACCACAGCTCCAGCGTCCTCAACTGGCTGAACTCGGCGATGGACTCGCGGTAGGCGCGCGCACAGCCCCTCGCCGCGTCGCTGGCGGAGGACTCGCTCAGGCCGTTGTCCCGGCCCGCCACGACGAAGCTCGTCGCAAGGCGCTTGAGATCCCACTCCCAGGGCGCGGGCAGCGTCTCGTCGAGGTCGTTGATGGAGAAGATGATCCTCCGCTCCGGGGTGGCGAACCCGCCGAAATTGGACAGGTGGGCGTCACCGCAGCATTGGACGTAAACCCCGCTGGACGGCGTGGCCGCCAGGTCGGCCGCCATCGCGAGGGCTGACCCGCGGTAGAACGTGAACGGGGAACGGACCATGCGCCCGTGGCGCAGCGGCAGCAACTCCGGCATGCGGCCCTTCTCGGCGGCCAGGACCGTTTCGACGGCAGTGGGCCGGCCAGCGGGCGGCTTCCACACGGCATGCGTCTGCCGGGGGCAGGCCTCGCGCAACGCCTTGCCGGCGGCATACTGCTCCGCCCGCGTCCGAGGCTGGGCACTGGGGCGGCGGGGACCGGGCCCCGCCGCGCTGCCGCCTTTCGACGGTGTCGCCGGCTTCCGATGCTGGGTGACGGCCACTGGGAACCCCCTGTATGCCTGCGCGAACTGAATGACGACCTCGATGTCGTTCGCCATGTCGGCGCCCTTCACGCGCATGCCGACCGCGCCCTACGAGCCGCGGCTTGCGTCGAAGAACAGGTGCAGAATCACGTTCAGCGCGAGCAGGTGCGTCGTCGACGACCTGGAGTCGTACTGATAAGTCACGTTCGTCTCAACCGCGAAGCGCGACACGAACGACACGGAGGCGCCTGGAATCACTCTGACGCGGTTGACCGTGTCGTAACGCGAGTCGTAGTACGCCTCCACGTTCGCGAAGGGGACGATCGAGGTGCGCCCCGCCTGGTACTCCTTCTCCAGCATCAGCCGGTACCGCACGCGTGTCGAGAAGTCCGGATCGTCCTCGCCGAGCCACCGGAGATCCGCGCGCAGCCGGCTCGACATCAGAATCCCGCCCTTGATCGGGGTCCTCGCGTGCAGCTCCGAGAACACGGTCCGCTCCGTGTAGGCCTCGCCCTGGTCATCAAGACTCTTCCCGCCGAGGTACCCGCCGCGGACCATGAAGGTCTTCAGCGTCCCCGCGCGGCTGTCGTCCATCATCCGCACTCGTCGCAGGCGCTCTTTGTGTCCCCACGCGAGGTCCACTTGAGGGATGAAATTCCCCTCGCGGTAGTAGGTCTCGAGGTTCTTCGAAACGGGGACGAAGAGCGACACGCGCCAGGCTGGCGAAAGTCTCAGCCAGGTATCGATCTCGGGCCAGAACTCCTTCGAGGGGTCGTCGGCGAAGGCGGTGCCTCCGGCCGCGAGCCAGACGATGAGCGCCAGGCAGGCCCGCCCCGGGGGGCCGGCGCGCACGCTCATCGAACGGCGGATGCTCATCGTCAGAACCTGAACGCGAAGCCCATCACGGGTCCCTGGGCGAGGACGTCCCACGTGAACTGGGAGAGGCCCTCGCCGGTTGTGTAATCGAGGTCGAGCCAGCGGTAGCCGAACTCGATCGACATCGCCTTGCCCACATTCACCCCGACCGTCGGGAAGACCTGCCAGGTGAAATCGGATCCGGCGCCGAAGCCGCCGATCTCCGTGTAGACCTGGGCGTGCCAGCGCTTGCCGCGCTCCGGCGTGCGAAGCAGCACGCCGGCAATCGGGTCGACCCAGGTCTTCGTGCCGTCGACGCTGAACTGGCCGGGTCCGTTGACGCGGAGGCCCATCTGCAGGACGTTCACGCGCGCGCCGAACATGAGATCCGCGTAGGGGGCGAGGCGGCGCAGCCCGTAGAAGGCAAAGGCGCCCTGGTTCGCGTCCACGCTCGCGGTCAGGCCGATCGGGCCCGGCGTTGTGCCGTTCGCGCCGAGCGCCATCCACAGCGCGTCACCGCCGAATCCCCAGTTGCCCTTGCGCGCCATGACGAGGCCCATCGCGCCGAACTGGAGGTTCTCGAGAATGTCCGAGAACGACGCGTCGACGACGACCTCATGGCCCTTCAAAATGGCCGTGCCGCTCTCGCCCGCTCCCATGAAGTACGGCGCGATGGTGATCCGCCACGAGTCGTCGGCGGCTGCCTGGGCGCTCGCCGAAGACGCGGTGATGACGGTCAGGAATAGAACGAGTCCAACGACTGAGAACGTCTTCATGGGTGCACAACCTCTGGGGCTACTTCTTCGGGGCCTCGACGCTGATGGCCAGGGCGCGCGTGTAGGTGATCTGCACCTTGTCGCCCACCTTCACGCCCTCGAGGTTCTTCTTGTCCTCGGCCCTGACGCTGATCTGGTTTCCGTCCTCCGTCTTGACGGTGACCGACGGGATGGCGGGGTCGATGGCCATGATGGTGACCACGGCCGTCACCTGCTCCGAAAACGTCCCGCCCGGCCTCGGACCCGTGCCCGGGACCATGCCGGTCGTGGCGCGCGCGGGCGGCTTCGCGCCGGGCGGCTGGATCGCGTAGACCACCGACTCGTAGTACCGGAAGGTCACCTTGTCGCCGACCTTCAGCTCGTTGAACCGCCGGACGTCGGAGCTGGCGTAAATCGTCTCGACCAGACCCGCGTCGTTCTTGAGGGTAATCAGGCGGTTGGTCGCGTCGATGGCCTCGATGACGGCCGTTTCCGTGATGGTCTCTGCCTTCGTGACGGCCTTCGGCGCCTGGGCGAACCCCGGCGCGGCGGTCACCGTGAGCGCCACAGCCGCACACAGCACGGCGAACAACAGACGTGATGAACGTGACATGTCTACTCCTTCACTTCTTCGGTTTCGGCGGGAAGTCCTTGAGGAGCTTCGCCATGGCCTTGTTGACGTTGTTCTGCCTCTTCTCAGGGTCCTTCTCGTTGCTGACGGTCTTGCTCGCCAGGCCTTTCCACACGAGTTCCTTGGCGGCGGCGTCGTACATGTCGAGGGCCAGCGTGCCGATGTTGATCGTCGTGCTGGTGGCCGTTCCCATTCCGCCGCCGTACCGGTACGGGCCGCCCGTGGTGTAGGTGTTCCACTGCCGCTCCTGGGTCACGGCCACCTGGTAGCCGATGAAGAGGTCGGCCGCCTCCCCCGGCGCCTTCGTGAACCCCTTGCTCGCCAGGGCCGTGTCGATGGCCAGCTTGATCTGGGCGTCGACGATCTGGTCGGGCTTCTCCGCGCCCTGGATCTCGACCCACTTGTACGTCTTGTACCCGGAGAAGTCCTTCCCCGGCACGTAGTTGACCTTGACGTCCTGCGCGAACACCGCGCCCGCGCCGAGCGCGAACACGGCGATCGCCGTGAACGCCGCGGTCATCGCCATCCGTCTCTTCATGTGTGCTCTCCTTTTGAAGCCGCGTGCCATGCCGGCTCGCGTGTCGCTTTCCGCTCCCCGTTGGTGGCCCGGTCCGCCGGGACGCTGCCGCTCGGTCATCCTGGTGCCCCCTCACTTCTTTGGGAAGAGCAGGACCCACATGAACCGTAGCTGCCCTCCCGCAGCGGCATCGGGATGAACGACGTTGTGGTAGTAGTGCACGGCGAGGACCATGGGCCGTCCCGAAAACACCGTGGTGCGGCTGATGCCGACCCCGATCGGCACGGTCCACTGCTGGCCGCTCTCGGCGTCCCAGTTGGCCGTGATGATCGGTACCGAGGCGATGGCCCATCCCTTGCCGAAGTTATAGTTGACGAACGGCTGCAGCAGGAACTGGTTCATCTTCGGATCGCCCCCGGCATCCGAGAATGTCCAGACGTTGTTCGCCAACGCGCCGATCACCCACGGCCCGGGCATCGTGAGCGCGACGAACGTGGGGCCCGCTGCCCAGCTGCCGGTCTGCAGCCCGCTCATCGTCGCCGTGGGCGCCGACACGACGGGGCCGGCTCCCCAGACTACTTTCTGACTCTTCGACGGGGTCACATAGAGCTGCATCTGGATGTCGCCGATGCCGCTCGAATGTGTCCCGTCGGGGCCCGGCATGCTCGCGATCGGCACGACCGTGCGCGAGACCGCGTTCCAGCCGTCGTTCAGCTTGAACGGAATGACGGGCTGGGCGTTGAGCAGGAAGAAGCCCTGATCCTCCAGCCCGCCGCCGGTGTTGAAGTTGAACTGCAGGGGTACCGAAACGAGGCTGGAAATCGGGTTCTGCTGCTGCTTCGCCAGCGCGGTCGCATCGGGCGGGGCGGGGGCCGGCGTCTGCGCCATCAGCGGCGCGGCCGAGACCGCGCAGGCCAGCACGAAGGCCGGAGTGAGTCGATTCAGCTTTACCATTCGCGTTATCCCCCTACCCAAGCCGTCGAGACGTCGCCGTCTGCCGCGCAACGCGGGCCGCACGCCCGCGATCAGCCCGGCCGTTCTCTGCTTTCACGCCCCAGCCAGATGCGATCGCGACAGCATGCCGCCGGCGATGTTCCTCGCCTTGAAGCCGTTCTGCAGCAGGATGCGCGTGGCGAAGTACGCGCGGCCGCCAGACCGGCAGATGACGTGGATCTCCCGGTCGCGCGGCAGCTCGCCCAGCCGCGCACGGAGCTGACCGAGCGGGATGTTGACGGCGCCTGGCACCGACTCCACCTGGAGTTCAGGCGGATTGCGCACGTCGAGCAGCAGCGCATCCCCGACGCCGTCCCAGTGGCTGATGGGCATGTCGCCCCGCAGGAGATTGGCGGCCACCATCCCGGCGAAGTTCACCGGCTCCTTCGCGCTGCCGAACGGCGGCGCGTACGACAGCTCGCTTTCCTCGAGGTCGTAGATGGTCATGCCCCCCTGGATGGCCATCGCGAAGGCGTCCACGCGCTTGACCACGCCCTCCTCGCCGAGCACCTGCGCGCCGAGCAGACGCCCGTTCGACTTCCGGAAGAGCACCTTGATCGCCAGCATCTTCGCGCCGGGGTAGTACCCGGCGTGGGAGTTCAGGTAGAGGTAGAGCTTCTCGAAGTCCGTGTCGCCGAGCTGCCGGAGCACCTTCTCGCTGGCTCCCGTCTGGCCGATTTCGCCTTCGAAGATCTTGCAGATCGACGTGCCCTGCGTGCCGCGATACCGTGAGTCGCGGCCGGCAATCACGTCGGCCGCGATGCGGCCCTGCCGGTTGGCCGGCCCGGCGAGCGGAATGAGCGTCCACTGGCCGGTCACGACGTCCTTCACCTCGACCGCGTCGCCGACGGCGAAGATGTCGGGGTCGCTCGTCCGCATGTGATCGTCGACGCGGATGCCTCCGCGCTGGCCGATCTCGAGGCCTGCCGCTTTCGCCAGCCCGGTCTCCGGCCGCACGCCGATCGCCAGGATGACGACGTCCGCCGGGTGCGCCTTCCCGGAGCCGGTCAGGACCTTGAGCGAGCCGTCCTCGGCCTGCTCGAACCCGGCGACGCCGTCGTTGAGTTCGAGGTGCACGCCGTGCTTCACCAGGTAGCGCTCGACCAGGCGGGCCATCTCGGGATCGAGCGGCGGCATCACCTGGTTGAGCTTCTCGATGAGTGTGACCTCCAGGCCGAGGTGCGCGAAGTTCTCCACCATCTCGAGGCCGATGAACCCGCCTCCGACGACGACCGCGCGCTTGGGCTTGACCACCGTCTGGAAGCCCGTGTACGAGTCCATCCCGGTCACACTCTCGGTGCCGCGCTGCAGCCACTCACGGATGGTCCTGGCATCGGGAACCGTCCGCACCGAGAAGATCCCCGGGAGGTCGATGCCGGGCAGCGGCGGCCGGATCGGGGCCGCGCCCGGAGACAGCACGAGCTTGTCGTAGGACTCGGTCGTGACCTCGCCGGTTGCCAGGTTGCGCAGATCCACGGTCTTCGCCTTTGGCGAAATGGCGATCGCTTCGCAGCGTGTCCGCGCCTCGACCTCGTAGAACGCCCGGAACCGTTGCTCGGTCGCGACAAGGAGGCTTGACTCCTCCGGGATCACACCCCCAACGTGGTAGGGCAGCCCGCAGTTCGCGTACGACACGTATGGGCCGCGCTCCACCATGAGAATCTCAGCGCGCTCGTCCAGCCTGCGCAAGCGAGCCGCGCAGGACGCCCCGCCCGCCACTCCGCCGATAATGATCACTCTCATGTCTGGGTACTCCCGCTGGGGTTGCGCAGTCGTTCAATCAACTCGATGCCTTCGCTCGCGGAGACGTGCTCGAACCGGATCTCCGGGCAGCTGCCGGCGAGTTCCACCGCGCCGAGCACGCGGCGGCAGCTGTCCGAGCGCAGGTGCTCCTCGAGAGCCTCGCCGGTTTCCCATCGCTCGAACAGCACGATGGACGGCTCCGGACCCAGTTCCTCCAGGATGTCGAAGGCGGCACAACCCGGCTGGGTCCTCACGGACCCCTGGACTGAACGCAGAACCTCGATCACGGCGGCATGCCGGCCCGGCGGCGGCACGATCCTGACGGTTCCGATGATCATGAAGTCCCTTCACTGCTCGATCCGTGCCGGGCTGAATCCCGGCGGTCGAACTTCGCCAGCAGGGCGAGTACCAGCACGACTGGTGCGGCGACGATGGTCACGATTCCCTCGAACAGGACGATGAAGACCCCCTTGTCCCCACGCCCTCGCCCGCGGACGCGGTCGAGGAAGGCGTCTACGGTGTTGCCGGTCAGGCTGCCAAGCGTGATGGCGCGCACGTACGCGAGAATCTCGGCCACCTGGGTGTCGCTGTAGAACTTCCGCAGATTCTCGAGCGAACCCGGATCGAGCCGGTCGAGGCTCTCGGCGTAGTGCTGCGCGAACAGGATGGCCGCAGCCTCTGCCGGATTCTTCGCCTCGAGCGCATCGATCTGCAGGCCGAGGATCTGGTTGACCTCCTCCAGCGGCACGCCGTTGGCCATCGCCCAGTGGGTGTGCCCCCACTTGCAGTAGCCGCAGTCGTTGATCGCGGTCACGCCGAGCACGACCTTCTCGCGCAACGCAGCGGAGGTCGTCGGCCTGACCATCGCCGCGAGCAGGGCCGGCGTCGAGGCCACGACGTTGCCGACTGTCCTGAAGACGTTGCCCGGCGTCAGTGTCCGCTTCGCGCTTTCCATCACGTCGCCGCCGTCGACTACTTCTTCTGGCCGGCCGCGCCTTCCTGGAGGATGATCCGCTCAGGGTCGATCGTGTACCCCCAGGGCGCCGAGTTCTTCCAGCCGTTCTTCATCCGCTTGCCGTTGTAGACGCTGTCGGGATCCTGCACGAGGTCTCCCTCGATCCCGTCGACGATGTTGTAGGCCTTCGTGAACCCGGCGGCCGCCAGCGCGTTGACCGCCATGGCGCCGCGGCCCCCTGACCGGCACGTCAGCAGGAGGACGTCGTCAGCCTTGGCGAGTGCCCGGACCTGTTCGACAAACGCCGTGTTCGGCCTGTGTCCGTACACGAACTTGCCGCCCTTGCTCTCGTAGGTCACGAAGGCGAGGGGGATGTTCCAGGCCATCTCCGGGTGGCCGACGAAGGCGAACTCTTCGGGTGTCCGCACGTCGATGACCTTGACCTTGTCGGGCGCGGCCTTCCACATCTCGTAGGCCTGCAAGGCCGTTACGTAGAGGCCGAGCGTCGTCTGTTTCCCCTTCGGAAGCTTGCTGGCGTCGACCGCCGCAGCGGGCTGCTGAGGTGCCGCTCCGGCGAGGCTCGGCGGGGTCGAGGAGAGCACCCCCGCCGAAAACAGCACGGCCACGCACGTGGCCCAACGGACGGTTCTATGCAACATCATTCGCCATCTCCCCTTCTGTCGCTCACCGGCAGGCCGGACCTGAAGCTGTGGTTGACCCCCACCGATTCCTCGTGACCTGGGGTCCTAAGCTCTCTGCCTGGCTGCAGACTACGGCACGTAGTTGGCGCTGGTGTCTTTGGCGTACCCGCAGGCCTGGTAGGTGCAGTGCAGGTCGTCGCGGATGATCGCCGCCCAGCCGCCGCAGCGGCCGGTATCGAGCGTCAGGTCCTTGGTCAGCACCTTGGTCTCGAAGGTCCAGCCCTTCGGCAGGTTCTTCAGCTTGCCGCCCAGTTCGTTGAGGTTGTCTGGTGTCAGGCTCGGGTCGACCGCCTTGGTGAATTCCTGCAACACCCATACCGGGCCGCCGGGCTCGCGCAGGAGATAGACGGGTTTGCCCGCCTTGAAGGTCCAGATCGTGTCGCGCCTGATCAATGAGGGCGTGTAGGCATTCTGGAACTGGCTCAGCATCTCGGCTCCGGTCATGTCGCCGGCCCAGTTCATGTCGACACCATGAAAGTCGACGGTGTCTCCGGCGGCGAGCTCGAGCTCGTCCATCATCCAGAAGCGACCATAGTTGACGGCGCACATGTCCACTTCGAGTTCTTCCGCCAATTTCTTGGGGTCGATCTTCTTGTAGTCGTCCGGGCCGACGGGCAGGGTATTCGCCGAGTAGACGTGAGCCCGCTGGGTCTTGCCGGCGCCGACGAATGCGCCCATGCCGTGGAACGCAGCACCGCGCGTGTTGGTTGCGCGGAATCTGCGAGTAGGACCGATTTTCAGTTTCATTTGCTCTCCTCTTTCTGCGATGAACCCGCCCGGAGGGAATTGCGGAGCAGGTGGTGGGCGACGAGGTAGGCGGGCCCCCGGAAGAGGACGTACGGCACGACGGCGCACACGACGGCGACGATCAGCACCTGTCCGGGGTAGACCCAGCGGAAGACCATGAGCTGGTAGACGATGTCGAGGACGACGGCCACGATGACGATCCGGCCGATGTCCTTGAGCGCGCTGCGGAACAACCGGGCCCGCTCGACCGGATCCTTGATCAGCAGGCCCAGGAAGGCCGGCCGCCCGTCGCGGAGATCCTTCCGGACGGCACGCAAGGCAAGAACGCTGACGACGGTCGGCATGACGAACAGGCGGAAGTTCAACGGCCCGCTCAGCCGCCCGAGGAGTTGGTCGAGTCCAGACGTTAGTGTGTTCCAGATGGTGTCCATGCTTCACCGGACAAGCGTGTCTTTGAGTCGCAACCCGGGCCGGCAGGCCCCTGTAGATGCCGGGGTCTGCCAGTTCAGGCAGGCCCCGGCGCATCGACACTTACTTCTGCATCTTCTTCGCGATCATGTCCTCGATGATCTTGGCTTGCTTCGCCAACCCTCCAGAGGTGCTGAACTGGATGATCTCGGCCCCTTCGTCTGAGATGAAGTTGTGCGGAGCGGGCCAGTAGCACACGTCCCCAGCCTTGCAGACCTCGACGCTCCCGTCTTTGTAGATGACTTTCAGCGTGCCGCTGATGACGTAGGCGTGGTGCGGGACCCCGCACAGATCGTCCGGCAGCCCCTTCAGCAGCTGTGTGAAGTCAGTACCCGGGGCAAAGATGTGGTAGGCGCACTGCATGTCGCCCCAGACCTTCTGCCAGATCTTGAGGCCCGGGGTGTTCTGGGTGACGAAGTCGTCAACCGGATCCATTGCCGCCAACTGGCTTCTCATGCTCAGCTCCTTCTTGCGCATCACCGGACCGGCGGTGATGGCGATTTGTTCAACGTCAGACCCGGTCGCCTGGACGAACCTGGTTTTGTCTTTCCGGCCTCTCCAGTCCCACGGAATCATCCTGGCCTGCCTTGGCATTCCAGGTGAACGGGTTCGGCAGCTTCATCGAACTGTCGTTGCTGTGCGGTTGACGGAGTCCGGGCCGCCTCGGCCCAGGCGCGCTCGCTCGATCAGTGCCTCCTCTTCCGTAGCGGTCACGTGGTCGAAGCGGACTTCCGGAGGGCAGCGCGACAGCTCCAGTGCGGCCACGATGCTGCGGAACGCGTCGGAACGGATGTGCGACTCGAGCGCGGGCTCGGAGTCCCATCGCTCGACGAGGACGATTCCCGGCTCCGGGCCGTGATCTTCGTAGATGCGGAAACTCTCGCAGCCGGATTCGGTCTCTGCCGGTCCCTGCAGGTATCGCAGGATCTCCAGTACCTCGAGGCGGCGGCTCGGATGCGGCAGAAACCGGAGTGTCCCGATGACCATGACGGTCTCGAGCAGCACGATGCGTGCCCACGTTCCGGCCACGATGGTGTTTCGGAGCTTATGTGCCTAGAACGAAACGGCTTAGATGAGTCTGCCGCCGACCGGCGCCGCCCGTACGGGAGCGCAGAAGGGTTCACATGTGATCAGTTGGCTGGAATGTGATCACCCAAGCTCAGGACTGACGCTTCCGGGCGGCTGGTAACGGGATGCCGAGTTTCCGCATCCGGCCGTAGAGGGTCCCGCGCTTCAGCCCGAGCACCTCGGCCGCACCCTGCGCCCCTTTGATCCGCCAGCCTGTCCGCTCCAACACGCCGGTGATGTGGTCGCGTTCGGACTCGGCCGCCGTCTGCCCCGCCGCCGCCGGATGGGCGTCGTCGAACACCGGCGGCGTCAGGGTCTCACCTGGCGTGACGATGACTGAATGTTCAAGGACGTTGCGCAGTTCCCGGACATTGCCCGGCCACGCCTGACGCTGGAGCACTTCCATCGTCCGCCGCGACACCTGCGTGATCCGCTTGCCCATGCGGGCGTTCAACTCGCCGAGGATCGCCCAGACCAGAGGCGGGATGTCCTCTTTCCGCTCGCGCAGCGGCGGGACCCGGATCGGGAAGACGTTGAGCCGGTAGTAGAGGTCTTCGCGAAAGCGGCCCTTCCGCACATCGTCGGCCAGGTCGCGGTTGGTGGCGGCGATGATGCGCACATCGACCTTGATCGTGCGCGGGCCCCCCAGCCGCTCGAACTCGCCCGACTCCAGCACGCGCAGCAGCTTCGACTGGAGCTCGAGCGGCAACTCGCCAATCTCGTCGAGAAAGAGGGTCGAGCCGTGCGCGATTTCAAACCGCCCGACCTGGCGCGCGATCGCCCCCGTGAAGGCGCCCTTCTCGCGCCCGAAGAGCTCGCTCTCGATGAGCCCGGCGGGCAGCGCGGCGCAGTTCACCTTCAGCATCACCTGGTGGTGGCGCGGGCTCAGCCGGTGGATGCACCGGGCGAGGCGCTCCTTGCCCGTGCCGGTCTCGCCGAGCAGGAGCACCGAGGAAGGAGTGGGCGCGACTTGCTCGGCCTGGCGGAGCACCTTCTGGATGGCGGCGCTCCGCCCGGTGATTTCCTCGTGCAGGCGGCTCGCGCCGATCTCCGCCTTGAGATAGTCTCGCTCGGCCTCGAGCCGGTCCTTCAGCCGTGCGATCTCCGCGTACGACGTTCGCAACGCCTCCTCAGCGCGCCGACGCTCCGAGATGTCGCGTATGACACCGTACGACGTCGAGTACCCAGCCCGCGGCGTCGCGGCTGCCGATGCGCGCGACGTGCCGAATCCACTTCTCCCCCTGGGTCGGATGCAGATACCGGTACTCGATGGCGTCCTGGTCGAGCGTGCCGTCGTGCAGGTGCGCGCGGTGCTGCATGAGGACCGGACGGTCCTCGGGATGCACGTGCTCCAGGAAGTGCTCCATGGGTCCGAGTCCGTTCAAACGGTCCGGCGGAGTGCCCAGGAGGCTCTTCAGCCGCTCATCGAAGTACGCGACGCGCGAGGCGAAGTCCACATCGTAAAATCCGAGGCCCGCAAGCTCGGCAGCCGCCTCCAGGCGCGCTTCGCTCTTGCGCAGGCTCAGATCGTGGCTCTTTCGGGCGAGCGCGTTCGCGAACACCTGCGCCACCAGCCGCAACTGTTCCACGATCTCGTCAGACCAGACGCGCGGTGCCCGCACCGTATTGAACCCGAGAATACCGGTGGGCGGCGACCCGCCCACCGAGAGCGGAACCCCCAGCGCGGACTTGATCCGGAGCCGCTCGCCGCTCGCCCGGTCGACGGCAGCCTCCGCCGGAAGTTCCTCGAGCGAGGAAAGGGCCACGGTGATGCCTGCCTGCACCTGCTGCCTGACCCATGGGAAGTGCTCCCCACGCTGGTGTGAGGCGGCCGGCGGGCCACCTTCCGTGACGTAACAATGGGTGAGCGTGAGGATACGACTCTCGTCGGCAGACCATTCCCACAGGGCCGCGAAATCCACGCCGAGCGGCTCGCAGATGCGGCGCAGCGCGTCGTCGATGGCGCCGTCCACATCGCCGGGGGGCAGATTGACGAACCTCGACGAGAGTGCCGCGAGCAGCGTGTCGAACTTGACAGGACGCGGAGACCCGTCATCGCCCTCTATGAATCGACGACATTCGAGGCCTGGGGTCGTCATTTGAACCCCCGGCAGATTCGTGTGCCCAATACTGAATCTCCAAAGACGAGAGCTAACTACTCTACATTAAGATTCGCGCGTTCTTGAGGCTGGAAACGGGATGCCGAGCTTCCTCATCCGGCCGTAGAGGGTTCCGCGTTTCAGCCCGAGCACCTCGGCCGCACCCTGCGCCCCCTTGATCCGCCAGCCGGTCCGCTCCAACACGCCGAGGATGTGGTCGCGCTCGGACTCGGCCAGCGTCTGCCCCGCCGCCGCCGGATGGGCGTCGTCGAACGTCGGCGGCGCCAGGGTCTCACCAGACGTGACGATGACGGCATGTTCGAGGACGTTGCGCAGTTCCCGGACATTGCCCGGCCAAGCCTGACGCTGGAGCGCCTCCATCGTCTTGCGCGACACCTGCGTGATCCGCTTGCCCATGCGGGCGTTCAACTCGCCGAGGATCGCCCAGACCAGCGGCGGGATGTCCTCCTTCCGCTCGCGCAGCGGCGGGACCCGGATCGGGAAGACGTTGAGCCGGTAGTAGAGGTCTTCGCGAAAGCGCCCCTTCCGCACGTCGTCGGCCAGGTCGCGGTGGGTGGCGGCGATGATGCGCACGTCGACCTTGATCGTGCGCGGGCTGCCCAGCCGTTCGAACTCGCCCGACTCCAGCACGCGCAGCAGCTTCGACTGGAGGTCGAGCGACACCTCGCCGATTTCGTCGAGGAAGAGGGTCGAGCCGTGCGCGATTTCAAACCGCCCGACCTGGCGCGCCATCGCCCCCGTGTAGGCGCCCTTCTCGCGCCCGAAGAGCTCGCTCTCGATGAGCCCGGCGGGCAGCGCGGCGCAGTTCACCTTCACCATCACCTGGTGGTGGCGTGGGCTCAGCCGGTGGATGCACTGGGCGAGGCGCTCCTTGCCCGTGCCGGTCTCGCCGAGCACGAGCACCGAGGACGGGGTGGGCGCGACCTGCTCGGCCTGCCGCAGCACCTTCCGGATGGCGGCACTCTGCCCGGTGATCTCCTCGTGCAGGCGGCTCGCGCCGATCTCCGCCTTGAGATAGTCGCGCTCTGCCTCGAGGCGATCCTTCAGCCGTTCGATCTCCGCGAGTGACATTCGCAGTGCTTCCTCGGCCTGCCGGCGCTCCGAGATGTCGCGTATGACACCGTACGACAAGAGCAGCTTGCCCGAGGACTCGCGGCGGCTCGTGCGCGCCACGTGCCGATGCCACCTTTGCCCCCGGGCCGGGTGCAGATACCGATACTCGATGTCGTCCTGTTCGCGCGTGCCGTCGTGCAATTGCGCGCGGCGCTGCATGAATACGGAACGGTCCTCGGGGTGTATGTGCTCCAGGAAGTGCTCTACGGACTGGAGGCCGTCCATCCGGTCCGGCGGAGTTCCCAGGAGGTGCTTCAGGCGCTCATCGAAGTACGCGACGCGCGAGTCGTAGTCGATCTCGTAGAACCCGAGGCCCGCAAGCTCGGCAGCCGCCTCCAGACGCGCTTCGCTCTTGCGCAGACTCAAGTCGTGGCGCCGTCGGGCGAGCGCGTTCGCGAAGACCTGTGCCACCAGCCGCAACTGTTCCACGAGCCCATCAGACCATGCGCGCGGTGCCCGCACCGTATTGAACGCGAGGACGCCAGAGGGCGGCTCCCCGCCCACCGAGAGCGGAAGCACCAGCGTGGACTTGATCTGCAGGCGGATGGCGCTCTCCAGATCGATGGCCGCCTCGGCCGGAAACTCCTCGAGCGAGGAGAAGGCCACCGTGGTGCCCGCCAGCACCTGCTGGCGAATCCAGGGGAATTGCTCCTCACGCATGTGTGCGGACGCAGGCGGGCCAGTTTCGGCGCGGTAGAGGTGGCTGATCGTGAGGACATCACTCGCGCCGGCCGACCACTCCCAGAGCGCAGAGAAATCCACGCCGAGCGGCTCGCAGATGCGGCCCAGCGCGTCGTCGATCGCGCCGTCCACGTCGCCGGGAGGCAGATTGACGAACCTCGACGAGAGCGCCGCAAGGAGGGTGTCGAATCTCGGTGGAGTGCCTGGTGGGCGCGCCGCGGGGTTCTTGCGCTCAGCCGGGGGCATGGTCAACAGGTTATATCGACTCCGGGCCGTCGAGAGGTGCCAGGTGCCGTCTGGCAGCGGCGGCCAGCCGTCCGATCACATTCGAACCCCAGGGTCTCCATTTGAGCCCCTAGGCAAGCCCACACACCCAATGATGACACTCCGAAAGCGTTAGCATACCAGTTATTTGTCAATGGGTTACAGGTCCAGTTGGCGGGTCTGGCCGGAATGGCATGAATCGAGCTTAACGGGCGGTGATGACTTGCTGGCGAGTCACGAACCACAAAGGAGTTGCAGGATGTTGAAGAAGGTCATCATCAGTGCGGTGCTCGTTCTCGCGGTGGCCTCGGCCGCGTGGTCCCAGCCCGCCAGGGTCGAGATCACCGGCCTGTTCGGTTACACGCTCGCCGACGGCGTGAGTGCCGCCGACCCGATCGTGGGCGCCAACGGGCAAGTCTACGACCGCGCGGACCCGAAGGACTCCGGCATGTTCGGATTGGGCATCGGGTTCTTCGTCACGCCGTCGGCGGAAGTCGGGTTCCTGTGGCGGCGGCAGGCCACGTCGATCGAATTGTCTGGCACGACGACCACGACACTGGGTGACACCAACATCGACGGCTACCACGGGTATGTCGCCTACTATTTCGGCGATCCGGAGGGCAAGACGCATCCGTACATCCTGTTCGGGATGGGCGCGACCAACTACGGCGGCGTCACCTACACGAAAACGGGCGGCTCTACGTCCACGACCGCGGGCGGCACCCAGTTCTCGTCGACCGTTGGGGCGGGCGTGAAAGTGAACGCCGGGAAAAACTTCGCGGTGAAGTTCGGACTCCAGTGGACCCCGACGTACATCAAGTCGGACGCCGAGGGTTGGTGGTGCGATCCGTGGTGGGGATGCTGGGTCGTCAGCGATGCCCAGTACTCGAACCAGCTCGAGTTCAACGGCGGCATCGTCATCCGCTTCTAATATGGGAGGACCGGTGTCAGGGTTGTAGCAGGTCCATCTTCGGCTGCGTGTGGGGCGGGCACTCTCAAGAGGCCCGCCCTATTTTTCTGTCGTCCGTCAATCGACGGCCAGCCGTGAAGGGCCGGGGCTACCGGTGGTCCCCGCCCGGCCGGGCGCGTATGATGGGAGCATGACCCCGACAGTGCCGACTGGCGACGAGGCAATCCGGCAACTCGTGGACGAGTACCGAGGGCGTTGCCTGTGGTTCCTCAGGCCCGACTACTACCCCGAGACGAACGAGGAAGCACTCCGGGTGCTCGACAGCATCCAGCGCCATGGTGACGTAGACGCTTTCAGGCGAGCGGGAGAACTCAAGCGATGGGTCTCAGTCACTTCCAACGCGCCGTCTGCCATCTTCTCGCAGAACACCGCATCCGGAACGGCGAGAGCTACTTTGCCGGCGGGGCCACGCTGAACGAGCTGATCGGCGCGCCGCGGCTGTCGCGCGATCTCGACATCTTCCACGACACCGAGGAGTCCCTTGCGGCCTCCTGGCAGGGTGATCGCGCCACACTCGAGCGCAGCGGCTATTCCGTGCGTGTGTTCCGCGAACGCCCGGGGTTCGTCGAAGCCGAAGTCGGCCAGGGGACCGAAGCGGTCCTCCTGCAGTGGGCCCGAGACAGCGCCTACAGGTTCTTTCCCCTGATCACGCACCCGGAGTTCGGGCTGACGCTGCACCCCTTCGATCTCGCGACGTCCAAGGTGCTCGCGCTTGTCGGGCGCGTCGAGCCGCGGGACTTTATCGACACGCTCAGCTGCGACCGCGACGTGCAGCCGCTCGGGTACCTGGCGTGGGCCGCGTGCGGCAAGGACCCGGGATTCAGCCCGTCAGCCATCCTCGCCGAAGCTGGCCGCACCAGCAGGTACACGGAGGCCGACCTTCGCGGCCTGGACTTCTCGGGAACCCCGCCGGACGCCGCCGAACTCTCGCGGACGTGGCGGGCGCGGTTCGACGAAGCCAGACAGGTGGTGGCGATGCTGCCCGCCGAGCAGGCCGGGTGCGCGGTGCTGGACAGAACGGGCCGGCTGTT
Source organism: uncultured Acidobacteriota bacterium (assembly GCA_963806085.1). Taxonomy (GTDB): domain Bacteria; phylum Acidobacteriota; class Vicinamibacteria; order Vicinamibacterales; family JAKQTR01; genus JAKQTR01. The sequence continues at coordinate 668,778 of CAWDWR010000003.1, read as the reverse complement.
CAGGGGCGGGCTCGACCTGCTCCGCGAGGCTGTCGCCAGCGGCGACCTTCTCTATCACGCGGGGAGCATCCGCGGGGCCTTCCCGACGCCGGTCTGACGGCGCCGGCCGTCGTCGTGCGAAAGGCCATGGCGTACGCGACGACGGCCGGTTTGGGATCACTTCTTCTTGGGCGCGAAGGCTTCCTTGACCTGTTTTTCGATGTCCTTGTAGTTCTTCGACAGGAACTTCTCTTCGTCCGCCGTCAGAATCTTGAAGGGCACGCGCACGAGGCTCTTCTCGAACTTCACGTCGAGCCAGTACGAGCCGTACTTGATGCCGCCCGGTATCTTGAAGAAGAGCCGGCCGAGGCAGGCGCGGCTGCTGCTGAGCTCGATCTCGTCCCGGGGCAAGGCGCGGTTGTTCAGGTCGGGGAAGAACACGATTCCGCACGGCTTGCTCGCCATCGGAGGGAAATAATTGATCGAGTCGCGCTGAACCTTCGCCCGATTCTGCAGCGCCTGGGTCTGGCCGCCGCGGAACTCCTCGATCGACGGCAGGGGCAGCTTCGTGCCGTCCGGCGTTTCGAGCGACAAGGCATCGCGCTTCAGCGTGAAGTCCGGCGTCTTATCGCGGACCGTCATGCCGACTTCGAGCAGCATCCACTCTTCGCCGACCGACCGGTTGGACACCTGGTAGCCCAGGATGACGTACCCCTCGTTGTTGTACGCGGCCCGCACGAACTTCCCCTCCATCGTCATGATCTCGGGAACGCCCGGTTGGGGTATCTGTACCTTGGGCGGCTGCTGGGCCTGTGCCGCCGCCAGCGGGGCGAGCGGAACCGCCAGTAGGACGACCCCGACGAATACCAGCACACTTACAGTCGTGACCTTCATGAGGCCTCCTTACAGGTAATCGCAAGTCCTGGCTCTTCGCCGCCTAGCCTGCCCAAGCGTCCATGCAAGTCTATACCTTCAGGACCCCTGGACTATGCGCCATGCTCGAAGCGGGACAGGGCCAACAGCAGGGCGGCATAGGCGACGGCGCCGACGCAGAATGACCAGAAGCTGGCATGCCGTTCCTTCGGGAGTTCAGCAATGGCGGCGTTGACGATCACGCCGCCGGCTACGATGGCCATCATGTCCAGGACGGCCGCGTCGGGGATACCGAGCGTGAGGCCGCCGGCCCAACCCGCCACCGAAGCCAGCCCCAGAACGATCGCGCCGCGATGCTCGTACGCGGCGCGATACTCCGTGCGCAGCCGGTTCGCGATCGGGGCGATGTGCATCGCCATGGCCATCGCGAACAGGCCCAACTCCACCGGGCCCCTGCCGGTCCTCACCATCAGGTACGCAATCAGCCATGTGTACAGTGCGAAGCCGCTGATGTGCGTCCACGGTCGCCACCCAGCCGTGTCATTGCGACGAATCCCGCCGTCCAGCGCGTTCGAATGTCCACCGGCCACCGCGCTTTCAAGTCCGTAGAAGATGAGGAAGCCGGCCAGGGCCGCCAGATAGACGCTGTACTCCGGAAAGAGCCTCCTGATGTAATCGTCCTGGGACTGCACGTGCACCTCCCGGATCGCGTGCAGTTCGGGGATGAGATACACGAACACGTAGCTCACACTGATTCCGGCAGCCAGAGAATGAAACCGCCGCAACCCCGATTCCCCGAAGACCTGGTTCGCCCGCCCCCCCAGCAGGTAAATGGCGGCAAACAGCAGCGCAACGCCCAGCGCCATGAGCGCCCCTTGGTCGTGCCCTCGCGTGGTCACCGTTTGCACTGACGCAATCACGCCCATGCGCGAATCCTATTCCACCCGTGCGCCGGTCTCAATCAGGCGGCAACGTCGAACTCAGCATCGCGTCGTGCCTGGCTCTTCGAGGATCACTTTCTCCGGATCGATGGTGTAGCCCCAAGGTGCCGAGTTCTTCCAGCCGTTCTTCATCCGTTTCCCGTTGAACACACTCGCGGGATCCTCGACCAGGTCTCCTTCGACGCCATCGATGATGTTGTAGGCCTTGGTGAAGCCAGCGGCCGCCAGTTGATTGACCGCGATCGCGCTGCGGCCACCCGAGCGGCACGTGACCAGCAGCACATCAGCTGGCTGGGCAATTTCCCGGACCTGCTCGACGAACGTCGCGTTCATCCGCGGTCCGTACACGAACGTGCCGGCTTTCCGCGCGTAGGTCACGAAGGCCACTGGCACGTTCCAGGCCATCTCCGGGTGGCCGACGAAGGCGAACTCTTCCGGCGTCCGCACGTCGATGACCTTGACCTTGTCGGGCGCCGCCTTCCACATCTGGTAGGCCTGCGCGGCGGTCACATAGAGGCCGAGGGTGGTTTGTTTCGCCTTGGGAAGCTCACTGCCAGCGGCGGCGGGCTGCTCAGGCTCCGTTCGAACCGGAATCGGCGTGTCCATGCCATGCACTCCTGTCACAAAGAAGACGGCGACCGCGATGGCGGGCCTGCCCGTTCGGGCAGCCTCCCTCTCGCGCGGCGCAACGGCGACCGCCACAGTGCGTCGTGAGGCGCGTCCGGCGCGTCAACACTTACTTCTTCATCTTCTTCGCGATCATGTCCTCTACTATCTTGGCTTGCGCAGCCAACGCTCCAGAGGTGCTGAACTGGATGATCTCGGCCCCTTCGTCTGAGATGAAGTTGTGCGGAGCCGGCCAGTAGCACACGTCCCCAGCCCTGCAGACGTCGATGCTCCCGTCCTTGTAGATGACCTTCAGCGTGCCGCTGATGACGTAGGCGTGGTGCGGGACCCCACACAGATCGTCCGGCAGTCCCTTCAGCAGTTGTGTAAAGTCAGTACCCGGGGCAAAGATGTGGTAGGCGCACTGCATGTCGCCCCAGACCTTCTGCCAGATCTTGAGGCCCGGTGTGTTCTGGGTGACGAAGTCGTCAACCGGGTCCATTTCCGCCAACTGGCTTCTCATGCTTCGCTCCTTCTTGCGCATCACCGGACCGGCGGTGATGGCGACTCGTTCAAAGCCAGACCCGGTCGCCTGGACGAACCTGGTGAGCCCGATGACCCTGAGCCTCGCGAACGCAAGAGTCGCGCCGGGCGCGCACGCGGGTCGGTCGATGGTGACTAACTTCTGTGGCCGGAGTGGTTTGAACCAGATTCTGCTGGGGCCGCCGGCGCGTCGGGGACTCCCGGCTCTGATCACCCGTGGGCAGGGCGATCAAATGTGATCACTTGCGGGTGCCAGGCGCGGCACGGTCGCAGCCCTGACCGCGGCGGACTTCGGCGTTCGGGTAAGGGTCTAGAACGCTTCCTGGACGGACAGGTAGACCCCGTGTGAGCCCTGTTTGCCAAAGCCGATGTCGAAACAGAGGTTCGTCTTCGACCGCTTGTTGAGGAGCAGCCGCAACCCTGCGCCAACGCCGGTCGCGAAGTCGTCGAACAGGCGTTCGCCCGACACGCTGTTCTCGAGCGTCGTGGTGTTCAGGAACACGACCATGCCGAGCAGGCCGTTGCTGGTGAGCGTGCCTCGGGTACTCGATCTCGCCGTAGAGGAGCCGCTCTCCGCGGAATCGTCCTTCGCCGTACCCGCGGGCCGAGCGTCCGTAGTTGTCCATTCCGGTGGCCGGCAGGTCCATGTACGGCGCGATGCCGGAGGCCACGCCGTCGCCCCATCCCCAGAACGCGAGCTTGTGCCGGCCGGCGTCGTCGAGCGCCTTGTACGTCCGCACGTCGAGGTACACTTCCTGCCACGTGGAGTCGCCTCCCAGGAACCCCTTGAAGAAGGGGCGGTAGCTCACGCTCCCCAGCCATCCGCGGCTCGGATTGATGGCGTGGTCGCGCGAGTCGAGCCGGACATTGACGCTGACGCCGGCGGAGGTCTGTGACTCCACCGGAAGCCCGTTAGCCTCGCTGTAGACGACGTACGGCGACTGGCTCCACCCCGCCTCCTCGTCTTCGCCGGGCCTGACAGCCGTGTGCGCCGTGTAGTGGAAGCCGACGCCGCCCAGGAGCCTCCGGTACAGCCTGAAGTACCCGGTCTCGTACACCCTGAAGTAGTTGAACTCCATGTTGACTTCGTCGTCGGGCGTCGTCGCCGCGCCGATGCCATAGGTGCTCTGCGACGTCCACTGGGCCCGGTTGTCGCCTTCGACGGCCCAGCGATCGGCCGGGCCGAAGATGGTGAACCTGTCGGAGAGCGAGACCTGATTGCGGGAGGAATAGGTGAGGCTCGCCACCATCGACGAGATGCGCGTGGCCGGAGGATCGCCGAGGAAGAAGGCCATGTTGCCGGCCACGCCGATCAAGGCGCCGCTCGTGGGTTTGTAGCCGATGACCGGCGCCGCCGCGCGCATGCGGGTCTTCGGGTCGAGTGCCGCCGCCTTCTCGTCAGCCGTCAGCTCCTTGTGCCGAAACTTCCGGATGAGGTCGACGACATCCATCGTCTCGACGGTCGCGGACGTGACGGCCGCCTGCGGGCCGGACGGCACGGTCGGCCGGCTGTCGGGCGGCGGCGTCTGGCCGCCGGCCGCCGGCGCGTCGAGGAGAAGCGCAAGAAGCGTGACGACGCAGCACGCGGCTGCCGCGGACCGCCGCATGCGACGTCGGCTGGCCATCGTTGCCCTCCTGTCAGGCCGATCGCGGGAGCCGGTCAACTGTCGGCTCTTGAATGCCAAGCCTACCATGTCAGCCGGCTCGCCCGGCACATCGAGGTCGCGAAGCTCTATCACTTCGACAGCGCTCACGAACCTCTCGCCCGGAGGGCCGGCAGCGGTTGATGCCCAGGTTCTCGGTGGTTACTTCGCGCCCTCGATCTTCTTCGCCGCTTCGGCGCCCGCCGTGGCCGCCTCGGCCTTCACGCCGGCGCCCATCTCCTTCACGTCCACGGTGACCTTGAGGATCTTCCCGGTGAACTTGTTATCGTAGGCCTTGTAGTCTTCCGTCACGGGCGTCGCATCGTCTTCACCCACATCCGCGGTCTCGTCGGCGGAGAAGATCATCGGCTGCGTGCGCTCGATCCGTCCTTCGGCCACCTTCTTGTCGTTCACGTAGATCGTGGCCAGGCCGCCCTTGCCCAGACCGCCCCCGTCGTAAGCGAAATCAAGGCGGATGGTCGACTTGCCCGCGGGGAGCGCCTGCGGCGACGCGACCGAGAAGCGCTGGAGGCCGATGAAGTTGTAGACGTAGATCGGCTTGCCGGCCTTCATGTAGAGGCTCCAGCCGCCGAACCGCCCGCCTTGCGCGAGGATGACGCCATTGGCGCCGCCCGCGGGGCTCTCCACGTCGGCCGTGATCGTCAGCGATCGGTTTTTCACGTTGAGGAACACGTTTTCCGACATCCCCTTCATGCCCGCGTGCAGTGTGAGCGACGTCCGGTCACTCATCAGGTCTGGCCGCCCGGCGATCTTCGCGTTCACGCGCTCGACGCTGCGGTCGTCGATGGGCAGCACGCGGTACTTCACCGCTTCCTTCATGAACAGATCCTGCATCTCCTTCAGCTTCGCGGGGTCCTGGGCCGCGAGGTTGTTGACCAGGCTGAAGTCCGTCCGCGTGTCGTACAGCTCCCAGATGTCGTCCAGGAGCGCCCGGCGCGGCTGCATCTCCCACGGCGCCTTGTGCACCGTGCCGGCGAACCACCCGTCGGCGTAGATCCCGCGGTTGGCGAAGATCTCGAAGTACTGCACCTTGTGCCGGCTCTCCACCTTCGCATCGTCGAACGTGTACATCATGCTCACGCCATGCATGGGTTCCTGCACGACGCCGTTCACGCTCTTCGGCTCGGGGAGGCTGGCGGCCTCCAGCACTGTCGGGGCCACATCGATCACGTGGTGGAACTGCGAGCGCACCTCGCCCTTCGCCTTGACCCGCTTCGGCCAGTACACGACCATGCCGTTGCGCGTGCCGCCGAAGTTCGACGCCACCTGCTTCGTCCACATGAACGGCGCGTCGCCGGCGACCGCCCAGCCGGCGGCCATGTGGGGGTAGGTGGACGGCCCGCCCCATTCGTCGTACTTCTTGAGCATGTCCGCGACTGTTTCCTGGACGCCGTTGAAGTAGGTCATCTCGCTGAACATGCCGTTCATGCCACCCTCGGCGCTCGTCCCGTTGTCGCCGAGGATGTAGAAGACCAGCGTGTTGTCGAGCTGACCGGCATCCCCGATCGCGTCGATGAGCCGCCCGATTTCGGCGTCGGCGTACTCGCCAAAGCCGGCGAACACCTCCATCTGGCGCGCGAAGAGCTTTTTCTCGTCGGCGGAGAGCGTGGTCCAGTCCTTGATCGCGTCGGGCTTGGCGGCCAACTTCGTCCCGGGCGGCACCACGCCGAGCTTGATCTGGCGGGCGAGCGTCTCCTCGCGCATCGCGTCCCAGCCGCCATCGAACTTGCCCTTGTACTTCGCGATCCACTCCTTCGGCACGTGATGCGGGGCGTGCGTGGCGCCCGGCGCGAAGTACATGAAGAACGGCTTGTCGGGCGTCAGCGCCTTCTGGAACTGCATCCAGCCAATCGCCTTGTCCGTCATGTCGGTCATGAAGTGGTAGTTCGGATCGCGCGGGATCTCGACCGGGTTCATGCCGTGGTAGAGGTACGGTGCCCACTGGTTGGTCTCGCCGCCGAAGAAGCCGTAGAACTCGTCGAACCCGGACCGCGTCGGCCAGCGGTCGGTCGGCCCGGAGGGGCTGACCTCCCAGGGCGCCGTCTCGTGGTTCTTGCCGAAGAAGCCCGTGCTGTAGCCGTTCAGCCGCAGCATCTCGGCCAGCGGCGCCACGTTCGCCGGGCGCTGCCCCGTGTTGCCCGGAAACGCCGTGGCCGTCTCGGTGATCCCGCCCATGTTGTTGGTGTGGTGGTTGCGGCCGCTGAGCAGCGCCGTGCGCGTCGGCGAGCAGACCGCCGTCGTGTGGAACTGGTTGTAGCGCAATCCGCCCGCGGCGAGCCGCTCGACGGTCGGCATGTTGATCGGCCCGCCGAACCCGCTGGGCATGCCGAAGCCCATGTCGTCGATGAGCACGATCAGCACGTTGGGCGCACCCTCGGGCGCCTTCACCTCGAAGCGGGGCGGCGGCGTGGCCTTCCGGGCATCGAGCTCCGTCTCGTGCGGGTAGTTCGGCTCCTGCAGCGGCAGGACGGTGCGATCCAGAGCCGCGGGCCCAGCGGCCGGCGCGGGTTCCGGCTTGGGCGTGGAGCACGACGCCGTCAGAAACAGCGCGATCAACAGCCCGGTGATTCGTCTCATCGATAGTCTCCTTGCGCGCAGGGCGGGTTCCGAAACCACCTCATCCGTGACAACGTCGAAGTCCCCGGATATGGCGGGCCGGGGTTGAGGTCGGCCGTACCGATCGACGGCTTCTGTCTACTGTAGCCGATTTAGATGAGAGGCCACGATTCGGAGTCGTGCTCCGAAGGCCGGCCGGGCTCCGGCGGCTCGCGCCAGCGATGCCGATCGGTTCACGCTCGGGCCGAGTTCGCGACGAGGAACATCGCCATCGCCACCGCGATTGCCGTCACGATGCTCGGCCGGATGGCGTTCGCCGTGTTCGCCAGCGTGTACTTCCTGACGGAGCTGCCGCTGATGCTCGCTGCCGTGGTGGCGTGGAGGTGGCGGCAGCGTCGCGCCGTAGCCCGATTCAGAGCCCGGCTGATTCGCGCGGCTCCAATGGGGGTTCACCATCCAGGCGCGCGCGGAGGCGCCGCTCGTACTCCATGACCCAGCGCCCGATGCGCGCCTCCGCCCGTCGGCGCAGCGCCAGGCGCTCCAGGTGCCGTTTCAGGGAGTAGTCGATCGTCTCCAGCCGCAGCTTGATGGAACCCGTCGGCTTGTTCTCATCCAGGTCCTTGAAGGCGAAGAACGGTGTACCCGAGCGCTCGACGATCTCCTCGACCACCGAGAAGATCGGCGCGTCGTGGCCGCACTTGAAGTTGGACAGCTCGACGGCCACGAGGTTCGGATGCCGGGCGGCGAACTTGGCCGCCCACACCTTGTTGTTGCTGCTCGCGGAAAACGAGTTCTTCCACACGTCGCTGATGTCGAGCGGGTGGGAAATGACACCGGCCCGCACTTCCTCTCCGAACAGCCGTTCGAGCAGATCCTCATCGAGCGGCAGCGTGCTTTGCGAGAACACGGCGTAGCCGAGCTTCTGGAGCTCCTCCGCGATGCCGTGGTTGAGTCCGGGGTCGTGGTGGTAGGGCCGGCCGAGCAGCACGACGCCGAGCCGGCCGTCGCGCTCGAGCGCGTCGAGCACCTCACGGGCCTTGCGGCGGATGCCATCGTCGTACGCCGCCTGCGCCGCGAAGCCGGCCTCAATCGCGAGGTCGTTCTCCTCCTCCGACAGGCCCAGCAGCGGCCCCCACGTTTCGAGCATCTGTCTCCGGAAGTACCGGCGGTCCTCCAGATTCAGGAGCGGGAACAGGTACTGCACGCCGAGCTTCGCGAACAGATCCTCTTCCTTCGTGAACGCCGCGCGCACCGTCTGCGGGGTCAGCGCCACAGTGGGGCAGGTGTTGTTGCCGACGACGTTGACGAGCCGGCCTGGCAGGACGTCCACCATCGGGAAGAACACGCAGTTGAGCGGCGTTCTCGGGTGCTTCACCTGCAGCAGGTTGTGAACGTGCGCCAGCGCGATCTTCGACGGGAAGCACGGATCGATGGCGCCGCGGGACGCGCCGGACCTGTAAAGTTCGGTGGTCGTCTCGTCGGAGTAGACGATGTGCGCGGGCGGTACGCCGAGGCTTTCGAGGTAGCCGCTGAAGAGGGGCGCATAGGCGTACATGTTGAAGACGCGCGGGATGCCCACCCGCACGCGTCCCCGCGACGCCCTCTGCGCGTCCCGTCCGCGGGCGGCTGCCGTCCAGCCCCTGCGAGAGCCGGCCGCGGCCACCAGGGCCGGGCGCACGGGCTTCCAGACCTCCCGCCCCGCGAGGGCGACCAGGTTGGGCGTGCCCGCTTTCACCGCGTCGAGGCCGGCCTTGATCTCGCGCATCTTCGCGAGGTCCTCGGTGCCGCCCTTCTCGCAGTTCGCCACGACCAGGCGGCGGGCCGACGCCTCGTCGGGTTGACCATCCGGGCTGTCGGTCCACACGTCGATGAAGGTCCGCAGGCAGTCATTCGTGCAGAAGTGGCAGCGCGTCCCGTCGTCGCACCTCGTCCGGTACTTGATCCGCTCCGCCGCCGCGAGGCCGATGAACGTGGTCGCGCGCCCCGCCTTCCAGAGCCTGATTGCCTCGAGCGCGGCTCCGATGGCGCCGGCCTCGCCGCAGTGCCGGTGCAGCAGGATCTCCGGCTCGTGATCCTGGCCCTTGAAGTTGTCGCGGATGAAATCCACCTGGGCCTTCACCGCCGCGAGGTTCCGCTGCGTGCCGCCCTGCAGGACGAAGCGCGTCCCGAGGCGTGCCAGGTTCGGCGCTCTCGCGACGTAGAGGAAGACGTTCCTCGGCAGCACGTGCGCCAGTCCGGCCAGCACCTCGGCGGGCGTCCAGCCGAGGCGCTGCACGCTGGCGATCTCCTGCTGCAGGAACAGGACGCACCCGTAGCTGAACTGCGGCATCTCCCGCGCCGAGAACGCGTCCTCCGCGAACCGCTCCACGGGAATGCCGAAGTTCTGCGCGATGGCCTGCAGGAAATAGCCGTTCCCGGCCGAGCACTGCGTGTTGAGCCGGAAGTCCTTCACTCGCCCGTCGCGAAGCGCGATGATCTTGATGTCCTGTCCGCCCACATCGACGATCACGTGGGGATCGTCGTACTGCTGCAGCGCCGACTGCGCGTGGGCCACGGTCTCGACCAGGGCCGCGTCGGCGGCAAACACCTCGTGCAGGGTGTCTTTCGCGTAGCCTGTCGTGACCAGCCCGCGGACGTCAATCGAGGCGCCCTGCGACGCCACCTGCTCGCGCAGCGCGCGGAACATGTCGATCCCGTCCTCGATGGGGTTGCCGCGCGAGAGCTGGTAGGCCTTCGCCACGACCTCGCCGGATTCGTCGAGCAGCACCGCCTTGGTCGATGTCGACCCGGCGTCGAGGCCGATGAAGCCGCCAACCGCCGTCCCTGGCTGCAGGCGGGGCGGCTGCCACTCGGGCAGGTCGTACGCGGCGCGGAAGGCCTCCATGGCCATCCCCGACACCGCCACGGCCGGCGCGCCGCGCCGGGCAGACGGTGCGCGCACGGCACGGACGGTTCCGGCCAGCGCCTCCGCGCCTCGGTACGCGACGGGGTCGCCCTCGCGGCGCCCGAATTCGAGGGCCCCTAACGCGACCAGGTGGGCCGCGAAGGGCGGCGCCTCGACCGCGGTGGCCGGGTCGGGCACCGCGATGGCGCGCTCGCCCCAGAGGCGGACGAGATGCGCCTGCCACGCCTCGCGCAATCCGCGGATGAACGCGTTGGGGCCGCCGACCAGCAGCACGCGCGGGCGCAGCGTATGCCCCCTCGAGAGCACCGCGAGGTTCTGCACGACGATCGCGTCGAAGAGCGACGCCATGAGGCTGCCCGCGTGGATGCCGCGCTTCTGCAGGCCGTTGATGTCCGTCTCGGCGAACACGCCGCACTTGCCCGCCACCGGGTAGATCTGTTCCCCCCGGTAACCCAGGTCGGCCACCGACGCCGGCGGGATCTGCAGCTTCGCCGCAAGCTTGTCGATGACCGCGCCTGTGCCGCCCGCGCACTTGTCGTTCATCGAGACGATGGTGCGCGTGCGCCCCGCGTCCTCCTCGAACACCAGCACCTTGGCGTCGTGCCCGCCCAGTTCGACCACCGCGCGGGCGTCGGGATGCCGCTCCCGCACCGCCAGCGACAGGGCCGCGACCTCCTGGACGTAGCGGGCACCGACGATGTCCGCGAGGGCGGCGCCTGACGAACCGGCCATGAACGCGTGGCAGGCGCCGGGCGCCGCGCCGGTGGCCGCCTCCACTTCACGCAGCACGTCGAGCAGGCGCTCGGCGGGCCGGCTCTCGTGACGCCGGTAGTCCGACCACAGGATCTCGTCGCCGCGCTGGGCGATGGTCTTGATGGCCGTCGAACCGACGTCGATGCCGAGCAGGAGTGGAGTCGGGTTCGTCATGGGGGTCAGTGGCGCCGGCGCCAGGGGCGGTCGCGCTTCATGAGGTCGCCGACGTGCCAGACGACGCTGGCCGCGGTGCCTGCAACGCCAGTTCGGTGGGGCACGTGATAGGTAGCGCGGCGCAGTTCCGGGTGAGCTTCGACGTAGGCGCGGATGTCCTCGAGCGGCACCCCGGTGCCCGCCAGCGCCTCGTCGAACTCGGCCTGGGCGCGCGCCCGCGCATCGAGCAGCGCCACCTGCACCCGGCTGTGGGCCTCGAGCTCGCCGTCCGGCGAGGTCTCGATCGGCAGATAGAGCGTATCCCGGTAGTGGGCCATCACCAGCGACTGCACGCCGTCAGACTGCATGGAGGGCATGCAGCCGAACGGTTTCAGGCTCAGCACCATGTGGGCGCTTCGCCGCTGCGTGTAGTAGATGTGCTTGCCAATCTCCAGGTAGCTCTCGCCGCCCCGCGCCAGCTCGTGATAGTACGGTCGCGCCAGATCGGCCAGGTCGGCCGGGTCGACCAGCGCGTGCGGCACACCTCCCATGGCCGCGCGCGCGCGCTCGTGCACGCCGCGGTACAGCCGGCCGCCGGCCGAGAAATACACGCGCTTGAGGAGGATGGAGAGATCGTCCCGCAGCCGCGCCCGCACGCGTGCCAACGCGGACGCATCGCGCGGCACGTCCAGGCCGCGCCGGGCCAGCGCCTTGGTGCGGGCCTGGCTCAGCAGGAACATGACCCAGCTGCTGAGCGACTCGGGCAGCACCTGCGCGCCTTCGCGCTCGAGGAACGCCAGCATGCTGAAGTTGCCGGCGCTCTCCGTGGTCTGCGCCCAGAACTCGCCGATCACCTTGACCACGGGCTTCACCCGCAGCCTGTCCACCTCGATCTCGTTCAGGGCCGCGCCGGCGCAACGGACCATCTCCCGCGTGTACGCGCCCCACAGGTGGTCGTAAATGTTGATCAGGACCCGCGAGACTTCCCCCGCACGCGGCTTGCCGTCGATGGCCGCGAGGGCCCACCGCGGCAGCCGGTCGGCGTTGGCCAACGGCTGCCGCTCGCGGACGGCGCGCGCGGCCGAGGCCAGCGCGGCGTCGATGGCCCGGTTCGTCGCCCCCGGCGTCGTTTCAAAGGGCCGGACGCCGTAGCCGAAATCCCTGACCGTGTCCGCCAGCGTGAACCCGTTCAGCGCGCTCAAGCCCAGGTGCAAGGACAGCTTGAAGCCCGGTTCGCCCGTCTTTGCCTTGATGCCTTCGGTCTGCCCGAACAGCAGCACGCGGAAGCCGTCGAATCCCGCGTTGCGCAGCGCCAGCCGGTACTCGTCCTCGTACATGCCGTAGCGGCAAGGCCCGCAGCCGCCGGCGGTGAAGAACACGTAGCGGTCGAGGATCTCCTGCCGGGTGAGGCCGCCGGCCTCGAGCCCCTGCAGGTACTTCACCAGGTTGCCGACGGTGAAGTAGGCGGGGTTGCAGACCCCGTTGTTGCCGTACTGCCGGCCGATCAGGCAGGCGTCCAGGTCGGGCTGCGGCAGCGGCTCAGCCAGGTGTCCGCAGGACTGGAAGACGGCCTGGATAAGCGTTTCGTGGGCGGGCGTGAGGCCCCCGAAGAGGATCGTGACACGGCCGCGTTCGTCGGCGGTGAAGGGCCGCTCGGCGGGCCGCCTGAAGTGGTCCACGGGCGCATCGAGCCCTGCGCGGTCACGGAGACGGCGCTCGGCCTCCTCGACGCGCTCCCGAACGATGGGGTCCGTCACGCGCGTATGCATGATCCAGACTGCGGTCACCGGCAGGCTCGCCCGCCCTACTTGGCGTTTTCCAGCTTTTTCGCGGCCTCGGCGCCGGCCGCTGCGGCCTCGGCCTTCGCGCCGGCGCCCATCTCCTTCACATCCACCGTGACCTTGAGGATGCGCCCGTTGAACCTGCTCGAGGATGGCGTGTAGTCCTCCGTGACGGGCGTGCCCTCATCCACCCCGACATCCGCGGCGTCGTCGGTCGAAAACAGCATCGCCTGCGTGCGCTCGATTCGCCCTTCGGCCGCCTTCCTGTCATTCACGTAAATCGTGGCCGTACCGCCCTTCCCCAGACCGCCGCCGTCGTACGCGAACTCGACGCGAATGGTGGCCTTCCCCGGGGGTACCGCCTGCGCCGACGTGATGTTGAAGCGCTGCAGGCCCAGGAAGTTGTATGCATACGTCGGCTTGCCGCCCTTCATGTACAGGCTCCAGCCGCCGAACCGCCCGCCCTGCGCGAGAATCGCGCCATTGGCCCCGCCCTGTGGAATGTCGACGTCGGCCGTGATGGTGAGAGACCGGTTCTTCACGTTGATGAACGCGTTCTCAGACATGCCGGTCATGCCTGCATAGAGCGTCAGCGACGTTCGCGCGCCCATGAGATCCGGCCGCCCCGCGATCGACGGGTTGAGGCGTTCGACCGTGCGGTCGTCGATGGGGAGCACGTGGTACTTCACGGCCTCCTGCAGGAAGAGATCCTGGAGTTCCTTCAGCTTGGCGGCGTTCTGCGGCGCCAGATTGCTGGCGAGACTGAAGTCGTTTCGCGTGTCGTACAGTTCCCATGTATCGTCCAGGAGCGCGCCGCGCGGCTTGGTCTCCCATGGGGCCTTGTGGATGGTCCCCGCGAACCAGCCGTCGGCGTAGATGGCGCGGTTGCCGGCGATCTCGAAGTACTGGACCTTGTGCCGGCTCTCAGCCTTGGCATCGTCGAAGCTATAGACCATGCTCACGCCTTCAATCGGCGTCTGAGGCGTGCCGTTCACGACCCTCGGCTCCGGGAGACTCGCGGCTTCCAGCACCGTCGGCGCCACGTCGATGACGTGATGGAACTGCGAACGCACTTCACCTTTGGCCGTGATGCGCTTCGGCCAGTAGGCAACCATCCCATTCCGCGTTCCGCCGAAGTTCGAGGCGACCTGCTTCGTCCACGTGAACGGCGTATCGCCCGCCACCGCCCATCCGGCGGCCATGTGGTTGTATGACATCGGCCCGCCCAGCTCGTCGTAGCGCTTCAGGATGTCGGCCACGGTCTCCTGGACACCGTTGAAGTACGTCATCTCGTTGAACATGCCGGCCATGCCGCCTTCGGCGCTCGTGCCGTTGTCGCCGACGATGTAGAAGACGAGCGTGTTGTCGAGCTGGCCCAGGTCGCGGATGGCGTCCACGAGCCGGCCGATCTCGGTGTCCGCGTACTCGCCGTAGCCGGCGAAGATCTCCATCTGGCGGGCGAAGAGCTTCTTCTCGTCGGCCGACAGCGCCGCCCAGTCCTTGATCGCGTCAGGCTTCGGGGCCAGCTTCGTTCCGGGCGGCACCACACCGAGCTTGATCTGTCGGGCCAGGACCTCTTCCCGCATCACGTCCCATCCCTGGTCGAACTTGCCTTTGTACTTCGCAATCCACGCCTTCGGCACGTGGTGCGGCGCGTGGGTCGCGCCCGGCGCGAAGTACATGAAGAACGGCCGGTCCGGCGTCAGCGATTTCTGGTACTGCACCCAGCCGATCGCCTTGTTCGTCATGTCGGTCATGAAGTGGTAGTTCGGGTCCTTCGGGATCTCCACCTGGTTCAAGCCGTGATAGAGGAGCGGCGCCCACTGGTTGGTTTCGCCGCCCATGAATCCGTAGAACTCGTCGAAGCCGGACCGGTTCGGCCAGCGGCTGGTCGGGCCGGAGGGGCTGACCTCCCAGGCCGCCGTCTCGTGGTTCTTGCCGAAGAAGCTCGTGCTGTAGCCATTCAGGCGGAGCATCTCCGCCAGCGGCGCCACGCTGTCGGGGCGCTGCCCGGTATTGCCAGGGAACGCCGTCGCCGTTTCCGTGATACCGCCCATGTTGTTCGTGTGGTGGTTGCGGCCGCTCAGGAGCGCCGTGCGCGTCGGCGAACAGAGCGCCGTCGTATGGAACTGGTTGTAGCGCAGTCCCTCGCCGGCCAGGCGCTCGACCGTCGGCATGTGAACCGGTCCGCCGAAGGCGCTCGACATGCCGAAGCCCATGTCGTCGATGAGGACGATGAGGACGTTGGGCGCGCCCTCGGGCGCCTTCACCTCGAAGCGCGGAGGCGGCGTGGCCTTGCGGGCGTCGAGTTCCGTGATCGGCGGATACATCGGCTCCTGGATAGGCAGCACCGTGCGGTCGATGACCGCAGGCCCGGCGGCCGGGGTCGGCGGGGTCTGTGGTTGAGGCCCCGAGCAGGCCGCAGTAGTCAGCAAGGCACAGGCTGCCGCGGCAGCCGGCCACATCTTCACGCGCATCTCACACTCCTTCGCTGGATCCTCGACACTCAACGCCCACGGCGACGCGGCACCTGAACGGCTATCTGCGCCGCCCGCCCCCGCCGCTCCTGGTGCCGGCGCTCCTGGTCGCGCCGCCGCTCCCACGATAGCTGCTGGCGCTGGACGTTCCGCGCTGGTATCCGCTGTAGGCGCCCGTCCGCGCCGCGCCTTCGGTGCGCGCGGCCCGGTCGTTGTTCAATTGACTCACCGTCGGGTTCGAGCCGGCCGCCTGACCTGATCGAGCCGCCGTCTGCGACGCCGTCCCTGTTTGCCCGGCGCGCTCCTGTGCCGTGGACCGCGCCTGATCCTTCTGCGCCTGCGTCGGCTGCTGAACGTCGCTCCAGCCCCCGTTGTCGTACTTCTGCCAGCTGCCGCCGTCGTTCTTGTAGACGTTGCCGTCGTGGCCGGCGTAGACGTCGCCGCTGCCCGTGCGCGCAACAGTGCTCCCGCCGGGGCCTGGAGTGTTGCGCGAGACGGCCGTGCCGCCTCCGCTGCCCTGCGTGACGCGCGTCGTGGTGCCCGTCACGTTGTTGGTCACTCGCGAGGTCCGCGCCCAGTCGTCACCGCGCTGCACGCCCGTCGTGCCCCAGCTCCCGTAGGCGCTCGCGCCCTGCCGCGTCTGCGCGTAGGTGCCCGTTCGCGGGTTGTAGGCCTGCGCCGCGCCGCGGGCGCCGTACGGTCCGTACGCCACCGCGCCGCGGGCGTACGTTCCCGTCCGTGGATTGTAGCGGGCGCCCACGCCGGCGCCGCCGTAGGGACCGTAAGCCACGACGCCGCGTCCATATGCTCCCGTCCACGGGTTGTACGAGGCGCCATACCCATAGGTGGGGTAGTGCGGATAGTAGTACGGATAGGGGCCGTACCAGCCCCAATACGGCGGATGGTAGTAGCCGGTGCCCCACACGGCGCATCCCCAGGCAATCATCACGCCCGTGAACGCCGCAGCGGCCGCGAATGTGACCCATTCGTCGTTCGACTCCTCCACCGTGACGTAGGTCACGTTGTAGGAGGGCGAGCTCACGGGAATCTCGTAGATGGTCTTCGGGATCGAATCGGCCACCGTCCACGGCCCCGTCGGGGCCTTCGACACGAACCACACCCCGTCGAAGCACAGGTAATAGAGGTCGCCGACCTTGATGATGTCTTTGTCGGTATTCACGGCGCGCGCGACGGAGGTCGAGGGGATCGGCTCGAACTTCGGGTCGCCCTGGTACGCGACCTCGGGCGCCTTCACGTCTTTGCGGCTCACGCGCGCGGTCTGCGGAATCGAGGCCAGCAGCACCGCCTCGACCGCCTGGTCGGTGCCGGGCACCGACGCCAGTACGCGGGAACGCGGGTGTTCGAGCGGAATCTGCTTGAACGCGGCCGGCATGCTGGGCGTCGCGAACGTCCAGGGGCCGGCGAAGCCCGGCGAAGAGAACCAGCGGCCGGCGACCAGGAAGTAGACCGGCCCGGTCTTGCCCAGCCTGAACACGTCGCTCTCGGTGTTGCTGACCCACAGCAGGTCGTTCGTGCCCGTGACCAACTGGTAGTTGGGGGCCCCCTGCAGCAGGATGAGTTCGGCCGGCACGGTGCTCAGGAAGACCGTCGCCGGCTTTCCCTTCTTCCCCGGGACGTTGGCCCGGACGTCCTTCCAGTTGTCGTCGGCGGGCAGTTTCTTGAAGCTCTCGGGCAGCGTGCCGGCCGGCTCCCACTTCCCTTTCAGGTCTGTGGCTTTGAGCCACGCATCGTCGTTGCGCAGGTAGTACGTCTTCGTCGGCTCGTGCTGGAAGAGATCCCAGTTCGTATTGACCGCGTACTTGAGGTCGTTCTCTTTGATCGGGCTCCAGATGGGATCGCCGTCGATGTTCACCATGATGGCCGGCGTCTGGCTGAAGAAGATCGGCGGCGGATCGGCTTTCACGCCCTCGACGTTCTTGGGGATGATCTGGCTCTTGTCGACGGCGGCCAGGACGCGATCGAGCGCGATGACCCGATCCTCGGGCGGCACGGCCGTCGTCACTTCCGCCGTGAGGGTCTGGAGCTGCTCTTTCGGCAGCGTCTGGAAGTTCGCCTCGAGGATGCGGTACTTCGAGAAATCCACGAGCCGCTCGGCCACGGAGACCGACGTGTCGGCTGCGATCCGGAACGTCCCGAGCGCCGCTTTGGCGGCGCCTTTCGGCGTGTAGGACGCCGCGGCGTAGGCGGTCATTACCTTCTGGTTCTTCCACTCGGAGACCTGCGGTTGGTACAGCACGAGTGCCGCGCCGCTGCTGGTGGTGTAGGCGCGCGGCCAGCCGCCATCGACAGCGCCCGTCGACGCAGGCGGCGCGGTCGTTGACCGGGCAGCGGTTGGAGCTGCGGTCGCCGAGGCGGGCTTCTGCCCGGCGCCCTGGGACGCCGTCGTCTGCCCCATCACCGGCGTGAGGGGCTGGGAAAGCAAGGCGACGGCGGTGACCAGGGCAATCCTGGTGCGGCCGGATTGGTGATGCGTACGCAAAGCCATGAGAGTCTCCCTTGACCGTTTCAAGTTAGTGTAGTCCCAGGCCGGCGGTGACGGAAATCCCGGGCGTCCTGGCGTCGCGCCGGCCGCCGTGGCGTAACATGGCGTCTTGCCTCTCCCGCCTATCTGGGGCAAAGTCTCTGGGTCTGCACACCGGAGGAACGAATGAAAGCCATCTCGGTCGAGCCGCACGTGGCGGGCAGCGCACGCTTCGAGGACTTCCCCGAGCCAGACCTCCACGACGGGTCGGTCCTCGTCGAAGCGATCGCGGTCGGCGTCTGCGGCACGGACGTCGAGATCGTGGAGGGGAAGTACGGCTGGAGTCCCCGCGGCTCCAGCCGCCTCGTGCTCGGGCACGAGTCGCTCGGCCGCGTCCTGGACCCCGGCCCCTCCAGTGCGCTCAAGGCGGGCGACCTCGTCGTCGGGATTGTCAGGCGGCCCGATCCCGTGCCGTGCCCGAATTGTGCCGTGGGCGAGTGGGACATGTGCCGCAACGCCCAGTACACGGAGCGGGGGATCAAGGAGATCCACGGCTTCATGTCCGAGCGCTGGCGGATCGAGCCCGAGTACGCAATGAAGGTCGACAAGTCGCTCGGCCTGCTCGGTGTGCTCCTGGAGCCGACGACGGTGGTGGCGAAAGCCTGGGAACAGGTGGTCGCCGTCGGGAATCGCGCGTTCTGGGAACCGAAGAACGTGCTCGTGACGGGTGCCGGCCCGATCGGCCTGCTCGCCGCCATGATCGGCAAACAACGCGGCCTCGAGGTGCACGTGCTCGACCGGGTGCAGACCGGCAGCAAGCCGGACCTGGTGCGCCAACTGGGCGCGACCTATCATTCGTGCGCGGTTCCGGAGGTTGGCTTCGAGCCCGACATCATCGTGGAATGCACCGGCGTCGGGCAGGTCATCGTGGATGCCATGAAGACGGCGTCCGCCGGCGGCGTGGTCTGCCTGACGGGCGTTGGCAGCGGCGGCCGGACAACCGGCCTGCCGGCGGCCGATTTGGCCTCCTCCATGGTGCTCAAGAACAACGTCATCGTCGGGAGCGTGAACGCGAACAAGCGTCACTGGTACAAGGCCGGGGAGGCCCTTTCGCGCGCCGATCCTGCATGGCTGTCGCAGTTGGTGACCAGGCGCGAACGGCCCGAGGATTTCTCAAAGGCCCTCAACCGGCAGCCGGACGACATCAAGGTGGTGATTCAGTTCAGCGACGTGTGAGCGTCGTAAAAGGCCCGCAGGCGGAAGGCTGCGCAGGCGGCGAAGAGAGGGTTGAGTCCGGGTGGATTCGTTCAAGACGGTTGTTGAAATCGCCACGCCAGGCATCGCGTTCACGCTGCTCCTGGCGGTCGGCCTCAACCTGACGCCGTCGGACTTCGCGCGCGTGCGTCGGGCCCGGGCGGTGGTGGCCATGGGTCTGCTGGCGCCCCTCGCCGTGCTGCCGGTGATCGCCCTGATGCTGATCTGGTGGTTCGAGCCGAAGCCGTTCGTGGAGGCCGGCCTGCTGCTGGTCGCCGCGTGTCCGATTGGCGGCATCTCGAACAGCTACAGCTACCTCGCCCGGGCGTCCACGGCGCTCTCAGTCACGCTCACCGGCCTGTCGAGCGCGATTGCCATCGGTACCATCCCACTCATGACGCGGGTGTTCGAACGCGTCACACAGGAACCGCTCGGCGCCAGCGCCCCCGTGTTGGTGCTCGTCATGCAGATGGTCTTCATACTCGCGCTGCCGGTCGGTCTCGGCATGTTCATCCGGCACCGTTGGCCCGGATGGGCCTCTGCGTCTTCGAAGTCGGTTCAACGCCTGGCATTCGCCCTGCTGGCCGTGCTCCTGCTGCTGATTATCGCCGTGGAGCGCGACCGCATCGCGTCGGAGCTCGCGGAAGTCGTGCAGATCGCCGCCGTCTTCGTCACGGCCTCCTTCGTCGTCGGCTGGCTGGCAGGAACGGTCGTGCGCGCGAGCGGCGCCGACCGGTTCGCGCTGGCGTCCGAGTTCGCGACGAGGAACGTGGCCATCGCCACCGCGATTGCTGTGACGCTGCTCGGGCGGACGGAGTTCGCCGCATTCGCCAGCGTCTACTTCTTGACGGAACTGCCGCTCATGCTCGCGGCGGCGGTCGTCTGGCGGCGGTACCGCGAACGCCCATCCCTGCTCAGTCCTTCTTCTTGAAGGCGTCGTCCATCTTCTTCTTGATGTCGTCGTAGTTCTTGTCCAGCAGTCGGTCTTCTTCCTTCGTCAGGATTCGGAACGGCACCCGCACGACGCTGTTTGCGAATTTCACGTTGAGCCAGTGCGGGCCGTACGTGATCCCGCCCGGGATGTGGAAGTAGAGCCGGCCGAGGCACGCGCGCGTATTGCTGAGCTCGACCTGGTCCCACGACATGGCGCGGCTCTCGGTCTGGGTGAAGAACTGGACCGAGCACGCCTGGTGGGCGCTCGGCGGGAAATAGTTGATCGAGTCGCGCTGGACCTTCTCCCTCATCTGGAGCGCCCTGATCTCGTTCGCACCCCGCAACTCCTGGATCGACGGCAGGGGCCTAGAGGGGGCCGGCCAGCAGCAGACCGGCGCCAACCAACGCGAACAGACACATTCTCTTCCTCTTCATTCCGACCTCCTCCAACGACATTCCTGCGTTCGCAATCGGCTCCTGCGCACAGCGCTTGCTTCGAAACCGGCCAATGCTCGGAGCGTGGTCGACGACGCTCATCGTCCGCTGGTCCCACGATGCCAGAGGGCATGTGACAGGGGGCTGACGGGCGGAAGGAACTGACGCTGTGCGGCGCCATTCGTCACCATTCCTCCTCGAAAACCGCCTTCGCCTTCATCTCTCAGAACACCATCCTCAGCGCCTGCGTGAGCAGCTCGTCCAGTGAAATCATCGTCAGCGTCAGTGGCACCACGGGGGCCAGCGTCACCACCGCCAATTGCAGTACGGTCTGCAGGGTGAACGGCACCAGCCGCATGCCCTTCACCACTTCGAAGCTGTTGCCCAGATCGGCCAGCGACTGGATGTCTGCGCTGCCGATGAGCGGCTCGTCGGCCGGCGCGCCGCCGCGCAGCCACTTCCGGTCGAACTCGCGGACGTAGCGCTGTGCCAGCGCGCCGTACTCGCCCAGGCCCGCACGCTTGGCGGCGGCGAGCTTCGGGGCGAA
Organism: uncultured Acidobacteriota bacterium; assembly: GCA_963806085.1. Taxonomy (GTDB): domain Bacteria; phylum Acidobacteriota; class Vicinamibacteria; order Vicinamibacterales; family JAKQTR01; genus JAKQTR01. Next base: position 647,896 of record CAWDWR010000003.1, on the reverse strand, counting down.
CACCAGCAGCGGCCCGAGGATGGCGAACAGCATCAGGGCCACCAGCCCGATCATCTCCACCTTGAATTGAGGCAGCTTGGCGCCGGCGTAGAAGATCCGGTTGGCGATCATCCCGGCAAGCACGGTCCCCTGCGCCAGCAACAGCGGCGCGAATGCGTGGCCCACCAAGCGCGAGAAATCCCAGGCCGCCGCTCCGGTCCGGATGCGTCGGCACGAGCGTCAACTCGAGGCGCGACACCTGCCACAGGAAGCGCACCCAGATCAACAGCCGGAAATACCAGCGCAGCAGGAGGAACTGGACAATCGGCAGGCTCACGAGGCCCAGCCACCACCCGGCAAGCGACGGCTGCAGTGTTCCATTGGCCGGCACGCCGTACCAGGTGGCCACGTCGAGCGCCATCTGCTTCCGCCATATGAACCCAACCCCGACGACGTAGACGAACGCGATGAGCAGCACCTCCGCGGCGATCGAATTGCGCAGGCGCATGGCCGAGTCGATGGCTGCGTCGAATTCCGGCCGGGCCGCATCCGGGACCATCCCGCGATCCACGAACGCCCGCACCATGGGGCCCAGTCGCATGTTCACGACCAGTTCTGCCAGGATGAGCAGCGGCAGCGCCAGCAGTAGACGGACGTGCATGTCCACGTCGTGCAGGAACGGCAGCGTGACGCGCCCACGCCAGGCTGTGCCCTCCGCAAGCGACAACAGAAGCAACGGCACCCAGGCCAGCTGCGGTCAGCACGATCACGCGTCGGTGCAACAGCTCCAACGTGTCTCCGGTCAGACGCGACCGACGCAGCAATTGATACAGCGGCCCGCCGAGGACCAGCGAGAAGTCGCGTGATTCGGTCGGTCGCGGTTCGCCCGACGTGGACATTGGGCGCCTCCTACTTTTCCTCTTCGAAGACGGCCTTCACGTTGCCCTTGCGGATGGCGCGGGCGAGGGCGGCGTGGTCCTTCTCGTTCTGGTCGGCGTAGGCCACCGAGAAGGCGGCCATCGCCTGGTCCATCACGTCGCTCTTGCCCATGTAGCCGCTGATCATGGCCGAGTTCCCGGACCGGGCATGGGAGAGGGCGAGGGCCTTTCCGCACCACGCGGCATAGATGCCCATCTCGACCGGGCCGAAGGTCTCCACCATGGGGCCGATCTTCATGTCTCGCAGCTGGCGGATGAAGAAGTGGCGCTTCGGCCCCTGGCTCCACCCGAGCAGCATGTCACTGGCGGGCTGCATGACCCGATAGCCGTCCACCACGCGCTGGCCGTGGTTCGGGAAGACGCTCTTCCCCGCGTACGGCTCCAGGACCGACGCGCGCGCCTCCTTGACCTGGAGGAAGAGGGGGTCGGCGTCCCCGGCCATGAAGAGGAGCACCCAGCACATGGTCCCGACGCTGCCCACCCCGACGACCTTGATCGCGGCGTCCCGGAGCTCGAAGCGTTTCGCCAAGGTCTGGTAGGCGGCGGGAAGCGTCGCGGCGTACGCGGCGAGAACGTCCCGTACGGCCTGCTGGACCTCTCCCGGAGGGTGGTCCTTGTGGTGGAAGATCGTCGGGAGTTGGTCCTTGATCACGTCGATGTTCCCCCGCCGCTCCGCGAGCTTCGGGAACATCTCCTCGCCGCGGCTCTTCGCCTGTTCCTTCTCGATGCGCTTCATGACCCGCTTGCGGACCTTGGGGGGCAGGCCCCCAAGCAGTTCGTCTGCACCCAACGCCCGGTACCACAACTCGAGCGTCTTCAGCTGGCTGAACTCGGCCATGGACTCGCGGTAAGAGCGGACGCAGGTTATCACGGCGTCCTTGGCGACGGCTTCGCTCAGACCATTGTCCCGGCACCCAACCACAAAGCTCGCGGCCAAGCGCTTCAGGTCCCACTCCCACGGCGCGGGCAGCGTCTCATCAAGGTCGTTGATGGAGAAGATGATCTTCCGCTCCGGGGTGGCGAAGCCACCGAAGTTGCACAGGTGGGCGTCCCCGCAGCACTGGACCCGGATCCCGGTCGTCGGCGTCGTCGCCAGGTCCGCCGCCATCGTGAGAGCCGCCCCACGGTAGAACATGAACGCAGACTTGACCATGCGCCCGTGGCGCAACGGGAGCAGCTCCGGCACGCGTCCCTTCTCCGCGTCCAGGACCAATTCGACCGCGTCCCGCCGGTCGGATGGAGCCTTCCAGGCGGCGTGGGCATTCCGGGAGCAGCTCTCGCGCAGCGCCTTGCCGGCGGCGTAGTGCTCCGTTAGCGATCGAGACTGGGTGACAACGGGGCCGCGCTCAGAACCTGCCCGGGTTCGCCCATTTGGGGATGTCGCCGGCTGCCGTTTCGAGGTAGCGCCCATTGGAATCTCCTTCCATAACCCCGTGTCTCAGGCCTGAGAACCTGATTTCGAACCCCAGAATCGGGCCCGACGTGAGAACGTCGTAGCCGACCTCAGTGTAGAACTCAGCATGCCAGCGTCTTCCGTGCTCCCGTGTGCAGAATTGCACACCTACCAGAGCATCGGCCCAGGTGTGCGAGGCATCGACGCTGCGCTGGCCCGGGGCCGTCGAACCGGAGATTGGCCTGCATGAGACACATTGACACCGGCGGATGTTGCCGCCGCGCTCCCCGCGCTCGGGCGCCGGCTGGGCCGGCGGCGCCGATTCTGGGAGTTGCTCATCGAAGGATGGCGACGCGATGGCCTCCTCGGGAGATAAGCTGACTCCGCTTCAGCGCGATCTGCTGACCGCCGAGGAGACTCTGGCAAACAGGCTGACGACTATCCCGTCGCGGGCCGAGGAGCGCGATCTCGTCGATCTGCTATTCATCGAACGGCAGGGACCGAGGATCGAGGACCCCGCCAATACGCTGTACAATGAGCCCGTGAAGGAACTCGCCCGATTGCTCAACGAGATGCAGGAGGCGGGCGTGATCCGGAACTATGCGCTGTTCGGAGCGACGGCCCAGATGCGATATACCGAGCCGGTGGCCACGCTGGATGCCGACGTGCTCGTCGCGGTCGCGTCCGGGGACCGGCTCGATCCGCTCCGCGAGATCTACGACTTCTGCGCCGTGAGAGGGTACCGCGCGGAGGGCGAGGCCATTCAGGTCGGCGCGTGGCCCGCCCAGTTCATCCCCGCCTTCAATCCCCTGACGGTCGAAGCGATGGAGGAGGCGGTCCCAGCCGATTTCGACGGCGTGCCGCTGCGCGTTGTCCGGGCCGACCACCTGGCGCTCATCGCGCTGAGCGTTGGACGCGCCAAGGACTGGGCCCGCATTCTCGCGCTACTCGAGTCCGGCAGCGTCAGCCGGAAGTCCATCGCGGAACTGGCCGCCCGCCACGGCCTGGCAGATGCCTGGCACCGCTTCGAGAACAGGTTTCTGAATGACTGACTCCGAGGCGATGCTCCGGCGGCAGGCCGAGTGGCAGAAGGACCGCCGCTCCCTGAGCTGGCCGGAGAAGATTCGCATGGCCGAGCGAGTCCGGGAGAGCGCCGAACGACTCCGCGACCGGTCTGGGCCGGCCCGGAAGCTGCCGCCATCAGGGCCTGCGCGCCGTCCCTACTTGGCGACCGGCTGATGCCCTGAATTCTGAATGACGACGGTGATGTTCTTGGCCTTGGCCACCAGCGTCGTCTGGGCGGCATAGAGCGCGCCGTCGGGCAGCGCATTCATCTGCACCGCCAGCGTAACCGGCTCATCCGGCTTGTCGAGATAGGTGCTGACACCCAGGCCGGTCAGCCGGTTGGCGGCGGCGTCCAGGTCGAGCGTCAGCGAATCCCCAGGCTTCAGGTACTGCGAGATCACGAGGCGCACCTTGCCCGCAGCCTGCGGGTTGGTGGCAATCCGCCCGGCGTCCTTGGCGGCCTGGATCTTCGCCGGGTCGGGAGGAACGTAGGAATGGACGAGAGCTGCGGCCTGCTCCATGTACTCCTTCATCTCGTCCTTCTTGTTCTCGACGACCTTCTCCTTCACTTTCCCGCCTCTACGGCCGCCCCGGCCGCTCGGAGCCTGTTCGGGCGCGGCCGGCTTGTCGAGCGACACTTTCTGCACCTTGCCGTCGGCGCCGTAGTAGCAGCGATTCTGCTTGCGGGCCTTCTCTTCGCCCTTCAGGCTGATGATGGTCGTCTCGACCCATTCGTACTGCCGGATCTTGGCGAGGCCCTTCTGCATCGACTGCTTGAGGGCGGCGACCTGGTCCTGTGCGCCTCCGCCAGCCGCCTGGGCCGGTGGCTGCCGGGCCTGAAGAGAGGCAGCCGCGACGACTGCCAGGGCCGTGATCATGGTTGCCAGAGTCTGCTTACACGTCATGACAATCGTCTCCCCCTCCGCCCGTCAGAACCTGAACGCGAAGCCCACCACCGGGCCCTGGGTGAGCACGTCGTACTTGAAGAGCGTCGCGTCCTCGCCGGACGCGTAGTCGAGGTCGAGCCAGCGGTAGCCGAACTCGAGCGAGGCCGCTTTCGACACGTTGACGCCGATCGTCGGGAACACCTGCCACGCGAAGTCGGAGCCGACGCCAAAACCGCCGATCTCGGTATAGACCTGGGCGTGCCAGCGCTTCCCGGTCTCCGGGGTGCGCAACTGGAGGCCGACCATGGGGTCGAACCACGTTTTCGAGCCGTCGACGCTGCGCACCTGGAGCGGGCCGTCGATGCGGAGATTGGCGCTCAGGTAATTGACGCGGCCACCGAAAAAGAGGTCGGCGTAGGGCGCGAGGCGGCGCAGCCCGTAGAAGGCGAACGCGCCTTGGCTCATGTCGGCGCTGCCCGTCACGCCCAAGGGCCCCGGCGCCGTGCCGTTGGCGCCGAGCGCCATCCAGATGGCGTCGCCGCCCGCGCCCCAGTTGCCCTTCCTCGCGACGACGAGGCCCATGGCGCCGAACTGGAGGTTGCTGAAGATGTCGGACGCCGACATGTCAACGTTCAGCTCCTGGCCGGCCACGGCGACCGTGCCGCTCATGGCGGCGCCCATCAGGTAGGGCGCCACGGTGACTTTCCACGCCTCTCCAGCGGGGGCCTGCGCCGACGCGGGAGATACGGCGACGACGGAGAGACAGATCACGAGTGCAATGACGAACCTGTTGCGCATGAAACTGTGACCTCTTTGCTTTACTTCTTTGGCTTCGGCGGGAAGTCCTTGAGGAGCTTCGCCATCGCCTTGTCGATGTTCTTCTGCCGCTTCTCGGGGTCTTTCTCCCCGCTCAGCGTCTTGCTCGCCTGGCCCTTCCACACGAGTTCCTTGGCGGACGCGTCGTACATGTCGAGGGCGACGGTGCCGATGTTGATCGTCGTGCTGGTGGCGGTGCCCATGCCGCCGCCGTAGCGCCGGGCCCCGTAGCCGCCCGTGCTGTAGGTGTTCCACTGCTGCTGCTGAGTCAGGGCCACCTGGTAACCGATGGCCAGGTCGGCCGTGTCGCCGGCCGCCTTCGTGAATCCCTTGGCCGCCAGGGCCTTGTCGATGGCCTGCTTGATCTGCGTGTCCAGAATCTGGTCGGGCTTCTCCGCGCCCTGGATCTCGACCCACTTGTAGGTCTTGTACCCGGAGAAGTCCGTGCCCGGCATGTAGTTGACGTTGACGTCCTGCGCGAACGCCGCACCCGCGCCCAGCGCAAACACGGCTATCGCCGCGGCCACCACCGCGATGGTCATCCTGCTGTTCATCTGGGTTCTCCTCCTGATCACGGTAACACGCCTGCGTGTGTGCCGATGCTCCCGCTCAATCGTCGACCCCCCCGTCCAGCAGCCGCATGAGGTTGATGCCTTTCGACAGCGCGATCTTGAAATTCATGCGGAAGATGTTGTCGGTGTAGGCAAGCCCCCCGCCCTCCGGCCGTGTGTACTGGACGAAGTAGTGGAACTCCACCAGGACTCGCTTGTTGGCGACGTAGCCCAGCCCGGCGCGCAGGCGCAGCGGGTCGATCTGTCCCGAATCGGAGCGGTAGATGGGTTCGACGTCCGCCAGCAGATACCAGGACTTCGGCGTCCAGGCGCGCTCGATCGAGGCGAGAGGGATCTCAATGCGGGTCTGATTGCGAAGCCGGTGCACCGTCTTCCACTCGTCCGTGTCGAGCGTCTCGGTGAGCCGGAGTTCGTATCGCGTCCAGTTGAAGTAGCGCCACTTCCTGCCGTTCGATCCCAGGAACTTGGGCCCGATGAACGGACGAAGCTCGAGCGAGTTGCTCTTGACGGTGCTGTCCGTGTAGACGCCGATGAGCCCGCCCCAGATGTGGACCCACTTGGCGGGGGAATAGAAGAAGCCCTTGCCGAGGTAGTACGAGGTGTAGTCCGCATCGGGCTTGTAGACCCAGCCCAGATACCCGAAGCCCGACCACGTGTCGTTGATGCGGTAGGAGGGGAAGGCGGTGATGCGGTACTCGTTAGCGACCTCGGGCGGCGGCGCCGTGGCCGGGGCGGGCTGGCTCTGCGCCGAGGCAGACGCCGCCATAAACAGCATCGCCCCTGACAGAGCCGCCACGGCCCGGCACACCTTCCGCCTCACCTGAGGCTCTCGTGCAACGTCTTCCGCCCGTTCCTTCATTGGCTCGCCCGCTCCAGGCTACCCGATTCGCTGCCCCGACGACAGGAGCTCGGTCGCCTCCGGCAGCTTCGCCGTGGTGACCTTCTTCCACTGCTGCTCGAGCAGCTCCTTCGCGGCCTGCTCGAGGAACTCCGGCGCGGCCCACGCCTTCACGTCGAAGTCGTTCTTGATGTAACCGTGGCTCAGCATGAAGTTCTTGCCGATCTCCACGGAGACCAGGTTCTGCGGCGACAGGTTGGGCACCATGTCGATGTGCTCGATGCCCGCGGAACGTGTGATCGACGTCGAGGTAGAACGTCTGCTTGTCGAGGATCGCCGCGGCGGCGCGCTTGTGCTCGTTGGCCCAGCGGCCGACCTTGATCATCCCCTTCATGAACGTGACGGCGAGTTCGGGGTGCTTCTCGGCCATGACGTCGGTGCAGGTGATGGCGGCGGGGATGTTGGCCACCTGGAGGCGCCAGTCCGGGTACCTCGACAGGTCCTCGATCGCCGTGAACTTGCCCGTCGCCTCCGACAGCTGCGACAGGGGGCCGGTCTGCATGTACATCGCGTCGATGACGCCCTTCTCGAGCGCCGTCTCCAGCGGCCGGAATGCCAGATCGTGCTTGTGGTCGCGCCGCAGCCACAGCTCCGACGGGTTCTCCATGAGCGGGCCCATCATCTCGGGCTTGTCGTACCAGTCGTCCGGGTAGGGGAACTCGACGATATTGACGTCCTTGCGCGTCATGCCGTTCATCCGGAGCATGAGCTCGATGCCCTGCTCCTCCTGGATGCCCCACCAGTCGGTCTTGATGGTGTTCTGGCTCCTCGACAGGCCGATCTTCTTGCCCTTGAGGTCCGCCATCCGGTAGATGTCGTCGCCGGCGCGCACCAGCATGACGCCGCCTTCGCGCGGGGCGTGCGTCACGCCAAGGAGGCGCGTGCGGCGGATGTCGGCCATGACGTGGATGGGCGGGAAGAGGCCGCCGAAGCGGATCATGTTGTCGAGGTTGTGGATGTAGTGCGGGTACCAGTCGTTCTCGGCCTTGGCACGGAGATAGAAGTAGTTGACGCCGAGCTTCTTGTACTCCTCCTTGGTCCAGCCCAGTTCCTGGTCGACGTTGCTCGCCGAGACCAGCGGGCAGTTCGTGTAGTAGACCTCGTTCCAGTCCAGGTCCACCGTGCTCAGTTGCTTGCCTTGCACCATCATCTTCGGCATGTCAGTCCTCTCCTTGTGTCTGCGGCGTCACCGGACCGGCGGTGACGGCGATCGTTGTCGATAGCGGGCCCGGCCGCTCGTTTCGTTCCATTCGTTGACCTTGACCATCCGTGTGCGCCTGCTCTTGCCGTGCATCAAAACTCCGGATCCTGGAACGCCGGCTCACGGTCTTCGTTGAACGCGCGGATGCCCTCCACACGGTCAGGATGCACGACCGAACGCCAGTGCGCCTCCATCATGATCGCGGCCGCCTGCTCGATCGGCTCCCCCTGGCTCATGCGCACGGCCTGCTTCACAGCCTGCACGGCCGTCGGCGAATTACTCGCGATCGCGTCCGCAATGCGCAGGACCGCGGGCATCAGATCGGCGCGGGGATAGAGTTCGGTGACCATGCCGAGCCGGTGTGCCTCCTGCGCCGTGATCGGGTCGCCGGTCAGCAGCATCTGCATGGCCTTTCCCGGAGGCAGGACCCTGGGCAGGAAGATCGGCGATCCGCCTCCGGCTGACAGGCCCACGATCGCTTCAGGCTGGCCGAACCGGGCATCGTCGGACGCGATGATGAAGTCCGTGCTGATGGCAATCTCGCAACCGCCGCCATAGGCCATGCCGTGCACAGCGGCAATGACGGGCCGGCGCAACTGGCGCAGCGTGTAAAGCACGCGGTCGAACACCTGGCGTTGGCGCAGCCACTCTTCCTTGGTCATGGCCTTGCGCTGCCGCAGGTCGCCGCCAACCGAGAACGCCCGGTCGCCGGCCCCGGTCAGAATGGCAACCCGCACGGAGGCTCGAGCGGCGATCGTCTCCAGGATTTCGTTCAGGCTTGCCGCCAGCTCGGTCGTGATCGCGTTGTCGGCATGCGGCCGGTTGAGGGTCACGACGGCCACGCGCCCGCCCGAGACGTACTCGAGGAGCACGGGGTGTTCAGGCTCGGCGACGTCGGCCGGCGTTCGGTACCCGATCCGCTGCATGTGGGTTTCGTGTCTGTCGGTCACACCATCCTGCCTCCTGCAGGTCCTAGGCGATCTTGACCATCCGTTTGCCGCGGTTCTTGCCGTGGAGCAGGCCGATCACGCTCCCGCTCCTACTCTTGCCTGATCCTCGCGAAACGCCGCCGCGGCGTGACGGTTGGTCGGGTAGAAACGGCCGGGGTCAACCAGTGCCATCAGCTCGTACTGCTCCAGCCACGAGCGGAAGGACCGATCGGCGCGGCTGACGGCGAAGGTGATTTTCCGCCCGGCGAGCAGGTCGATCGCCTGCCGCAGGACTGCAGCGCCGGTGGTGTCGACGTCGACCATCGCTTCCGCGTCCAGGACGAACCAGCGGACAGGGGTGGGCGCCCCGGTCGATCAACTGCTCGACCTCCTCGAGGAAGAGCGTCGCGTTGGCGAAGTAGAGCGGGGCGCCGAAGCGATAGATCACCAGGCCCGACGGACTGACGTCGTCGCCCGCGCCGGCGGGAGCGAAGTGACTGCCGTCGGGCGCTTCCGCCAGGGCCGCGGTGTCGGGATGCGACGCCCGGCGGATGACGTCAATCGCTGAGAGGAGGAAGGCGATGAGTACCGCGCGCAGCGGGCCAATGGCCAGCACGCTCAGCAGACAGACTGCGGCAATCCAGAACTCGGAGCGCCGCATCCGCCACAGTTCGCGGAGCTCGTGGACCTCGATGAGCGACAAGACCGCGTTGGCCACAATGCCGGCCAAGGCCGCATTCGGCAGGTACGCCAGGAGGTCGGTGAAGAACAGCATCACCAGCGCGATGGTTCCGGCCGCCACCAGGCTTGGCAACTGGCTGCGCGAACCCGCGGCATCCATCGCCGCCGAGCGGGAGGGGCTGTTGCCCGTGACGATGGACCCGGTGAAGCCGGCCGCCAGATTGGCGGCGCCCCAGGCGAAGAGCATCTGGTCGCCGTCGGCCTTGTAGCCGTACTTGTTGCTGTAGCTGCGGACCACCAGCAGGCCTTCGCACAGGAGAATGGCCACGATGGCCATGGCGCCGGGCAGCAGCCGCAGGTAGTCGGCCAGCGGGATCGTCGGCAGGGTCAGCGCCGGGAGTCCTGAGGGGATCGTGTTGCCGAGCACGGCGACGCCCTTCGCCGGAAGGTCGAGCAGCGCGACGAGGGTCGTCAGGAGCACCAACGCCACCAGCGCCCCCGGGATTTTGGGCGCGTACCGTTTCATCAGCCGGACGATCAGAAAGGCGCCCACCCCGATCGCCACCGAGTAGAGGTTGGCGCGGGGGATGGAGTGGATGAGGGCGATGACCTCGACGAAGTAGCCCTCGGTCGTCAACGAGGTCGCCAGTGTCTCCTGAAGGCGCTCCGCCGCAGCCAGCACGCCGGACGTGGCGTCGCTCACGTGGGGGGCGGCGAGGATCTTCCGCACCTGGTTGGTGAGCACCTCGACGCCGAGGCCGGTGATGAACCCCGCCATCACGGCGCGCGAGAGGAAGTTGGCCAGGAACGCCAGCCGGAAGATCCAGAAGAGGAAGAACAGCACCGCGCAGACGATGGCCAGGGCCAGTGCGAACTGCATGCGAAGCGGATCCCCGGGCGCGGCGAAGGAGACGAGGGCGGCCCCGACCAGGGTGGCCATGGAGGCGTCCGGGCTCGTCACCAGGTGGCGCGAACTGGCCAGCAAGGCAAAGACCACGAGCGGCACGATGGCCGCATAGAGACCGGCGGCGGGCGGCAGGCCGGCGACCTGGGCGTAGCCGATGTTGAGCGGGATCATCAGGGCGGCCAGGGTGATGCCCGCCGAGACCTCGCGGGGGACGTCGGCCAGCGTGACGCCCTGCAAACCCGCGAATGGGCGTGGCCAGGGGATGTTCATGCCGCCACCTCCGCTTCGGTCTTGCCAGCCTCTTTGGCGAATATCTTGGCGCCGATCGCGGCGAGGACCACCGACCACAACGTCCACATGACGACCATCGTCACAATGCGCGGGTCCCCGTTCGGAATGGCCAGAGCCGCCGCCAGCACCGCGGCGATGTTGCGCGTGCCCATCCCCAGTGCCATGACGCTGCGCTGATTCTGTTTCATGCCGAGGCCGACGAAATACGTGATCGCGGCCATCCCGACCATGAAGAGCGTCATCGAGAGCAGGGCCAGGCTGCCCGCCGTATTGAGCATCGCCTTGCCGTAGAGCGTGAGACACCACGCGATCGTCGTCAACGTGGAAAGCAGTGCGATCGCCTTGACGGCTGGGAAGATCGTGGTTGCCCCCTTGTCGGCGAAATGCCGCATCACCGCGCCAATCACCAGTGGCAGCAGGATGGTCAGCAGGAGCGGTTTCGCGAGCGCCGAGGTGCTGATGGTCACTCCCTTGATCAACAGCGGCGCCATCAACGGCATCAACACGACGGTGCCGACCATCACCAGCGGGACGAGGGCTCCCGCGAAGCCCATATCCCCCCGGGCTTTTGCCACCATCTGCTGGAGGAACGGCGCGACGGGCGCCAGGCTGGCGAGGAACACCACGACCACGTAGGGGTCGTCCAAAGGAAGAACCTTGGTGATCAGATAGCCGACCGCCGGCCCGAGCACCCACCCCCACAGGAAAATCAGCGCTATGGATTTCTTGTTCCGCAACGCCACGGCAACTTCGGGCATCCTGACCTGAAGGCCCATGGCCGCCAGGTTCGAGACGGTGAAGATCAGCACCAATGGTGAGAATGTGGCCTGCAGAAACTGCATGACAGAGCTCATCGCTTGTGGCCTCCTCCGTGCACCCGACTGCTACTGCTTGACTGCGGCCCACGTACCGTCAGGGTCGTACGCCTCCAGCCCGGCAGCCACCTTGAGCGTGTCCTCGCCCAGGTCTTTCTGGTAGACGACGCCGTCCTGGTTCACGACGAAGGTCATGATGCCGCCTCGACCGTATTCGGCGGGATAGGCGATCAAGGCGAATCCTCCCGACATCTCGCCATCAACGATGTAGCTTCTGGCGCCGCCCTTCGCGGCGGGCCCCTGAGCTGTCAGGACGCGGAAGTAGTACCCCCACAACGGCTGCGAGCCCTTGCTTTCGTCGTAGCCTTCCACGACCGCCTGCTCCACGAGATCGCCCAGCGGACTGGGCGTCTCCTCTTCGCCAACACGCCAGTACAGACCATCCTGCCGTCCCGGCGCGCTTCGGAGCTTCTGCGCATAGAGGCCGGCGATCTTGCCGTCGCGAGGCTGACCCGCGTACTCCTTCTGTATCGAGACGTAGTCGCGGCAGACGCCGATCACCCGCAGCTCGTTGCGGCCGATGCGGCGCGACAGCATCTCGTCCCTGCCCGCATCGGTGTCGAATTGCCATCCGCCGCGGACTTTCGCCAGGGGCGTCGGGAGCGGCCACTGCTCGTCGCCGATGACGAGCTCCATCCGATCGGCGCCAAGCTGCGACCACCGCCAGGATTGCTCCATGGCGACCGCGATCGCCTGGCGGTCGTGTCGATCCGACACCGGGTCACCCGACGAGAGGTCCTTCTCGACGTTGGGACCGAAGATCGCCTTCAGTTCCTCGGCGTTGTTGGTCTTGAGCCCCTTCATCAATGCCTTCGCGGCCTCGTCGGGGGTGGGGAAGACGTTGCGGTCAGCGGCCGGGGCCTGCGCACACGCGGGCAGGAGGAACAGCGTCAGGCCCAGGACCGCCAGCAGGATGCGGTGATCAGGACGTCTCATGTCAGTTCTCCCAGTGATCATCGACCTACCGCCGACGGCTGCCGCCGCCGCCTCCACTCCGACTGCTGGCGCGGCTGGAGCTTCCCCTCGCACTCTGGGCCTTCGCGGAGCCGCCGCTCTGGTACCCGGAGGTGCTGGCTGTGGACCGCCGGGTCGCCTGGCTCGACTGCGCCGTCGACTGCCGGTTCGCCTGATTGGCTTGCGCCGTCTGCCCGCTTCCGCCGCTCCCGCTGCTGGCTGTCGTCTGCCGTGCCGACTGATTCGTCTGTGCCGTTGACTGCCGCTGCGACTGATTGGCCTGCGCGGTGGGGCTGCTGGCTGCGGTCTGGCGCTGCGACTGATTCGTCTGCGCCGCTGACTGCCGCTGCGCCTGGTTCTGCGGGGCATTGTCCTGGCGGTAGTCCTGACGGTTGTCGTAGGAGTCCTGGCGGAAGTCCTGGCGGTCGTCATACACGTCTTGGCGGTGGTCTATGTAGTCCTCCCGCCGCTCATACGCATAGTGATAGGCCGCGCCTCCGCCATGCCACGCGTACGGCCCGTAGTAGTAGTGATTCGAAGAGGCCCCGATGATGATGCCGACGGTGAAGCCGACCAGCGCCGCGGCGGCGACATCGGAGGATGAACTGGACGGCGGCGGGGCCTGCTGCACGTAGACGGTCTGGGTGTTGTAGACCGGCACGTACACGACCTGGGGGTTGGCAGGCTGGACGAGGATGATCGGCTGGCCGGTGGAGCTGGTGTCCGTCACCACCTCCTGCTGCGGCGTGGTCTTCAGGTTGCCGAGCGCCATCGCCGCCGCTCGCAGGCGCTGGATGGACTGGTAGACGGCCTGCTCGTCGTTCGTGAAGGCCGCGCCGAGCTGCTTCGTCCAGTCCAGCTTCTCGACCATCATCTGGACCGCCTGGGGGAACGGCGCCAGCGCGATGTAGGGAGCCGCAAACCCGGCCTTCTGCGCGGCGTCCTGGAGCTCGGTGCCCTTGAGGGCGCTGTTCGTCTTCAGCCAGCCCGCGAACTTCTGCACCGCGGCGATGTCCTTCGACGCCTCCAGGATCTGCGCGACCAGCGCGTCCGGGTAGAGCGCGATGGGTCCGGTCAGGTTGTCGAGGGCCGCGTCCGAGGCACTCGGTTTCGTCGTCGCGGCGGCGGGCTTGGAGGCCCCCGCCGCAGGCTTTTGCGACGCCGCCGGCTGCGCCGGCGCGACTCGCTGATAGTTCGAGTTCTGCACCACCACCTGGATGTTCTCTCCCGGCACGTTGAGCACGACATTGCCCGGATAGGAGAGCCCGTCTCGGAGGCGGGCGAAGGTCACGTCCAGGGTGACGGCGTCCTTCTCGGATTCGAGGTAGGACTTCACGCTCACGGTCTGCATCGCGTAGCCTGCAGTGTCCAGACCGAGGCTGAACGTATCGCCGCTCTTCACGTAGTTGCGGAGGTCCAGGCGCATCGAATTCGGGCCCGTCGGGACCATCGCGAGGTTGCCGGCAGCTTTCGCGGCCTGGATGCGCTGCGGATCGGGCGGCACGTAGGACTGCACCAGGGCCACCGCCTGCTTCATGGCGGTCGAGATCTCTTCCTTCTTCTTCGCGGCGATCTTGCCCTTCACGCCGCCCGGGGCCGCCTGTTCGGGCGGCGCGCTCAGTTGCTGCTTCTGGACCTTCCCGTCAGGCCCGTAGAAGCACTGCTTCTGGATGCGGGATTTCTCTTCACCCTTCAGGCTGATGACGGTCGTTTCGACCCACTTGTACTGCTTCAGCTGCGTCGCGTTCGCCGCAAGCGACTGCTTCAGTGCGGCGACCTTGTCCTGTTGGGCCGACACGAGCCCAGGCGGCAAGATGAGCGCGACGAGCAGCGGCAGGACGGACTTCCATGAGTGAACGCGTCTGAGTGTCATCGGGACTCTTCCTCTCAGTGACCTTTACGCCTCCGCGCGATGCGACCGTGCCAGCATGCCGCCCGAGATGTTCCTGGCCTTGAAGCCGTTCTGCAGGAGGATCCGCGTGGCGTAGTAGGCGCGCACGGCGGAACGGCAGATCACCTGGATCTCGCGGTCGCGGGGCAGCTCGCCGAGGCGCGCGCGAAGCTGCGGCAGCGGGATGTTGACGGCGCCTGGCACCGACTCGACTGCGAGTTCCGGGGGATTGCGCACGTCGAGCAGGAACCCCTCGCCTGTGCCGTCCCAGTGCACGATGGGCATGTCGCCGGAGAGGAGATTGCCAGCGACCATTCCGGCGAAGTTCACCGGGTCCTTCGCGCTGCCGAACGGCGGCGCGTAGCACAGCTCGGCTTCCGCCAGGTCGTGAATCGTCGCGTGCATCTGGATGGCCATGGCGAACGCGTCGATCCGCTTGGCCACGCCGTCTTCGCTGAGCAGTTGAGCGCCGAGCAGGCGCCCGTCGGACTTCCGGAAGAGGACCTTGATGGCCATCATCTTCGCGCCAGGGTAGTACCCGGCGTGCGAGTTCTGGTAGATGTAGACCTTCTCGAAGTCGGTGACGCCGGCCTGCTTCAGCACCTTCTCGCTCGGGCCGGTCTGGCCGATCTCGCCCTCGAAGATCTTGCAGATCGACGTGCCCTGCGTGCCGCGGTAGCGCGAGTCGCGCCCCGCAATCACGTCGGCGGCGATGCGGCCCTGCCGGTTGGCCGGCCCGGCGAGCGGGATCAGCGTCCACTGGCCGGTCACGAAGTCCTTCACTTCGACGGCGTCGCCGACGGCGAGGATGTCGGGGTCGCTCGTGCGCATGTGCTCGTCGACGCGGATGCCGCCCCGCTGGCCGATCTCGAGGCCTGCCGCCTTCGCCAGCGCGGTCTCCGGGCGCACGCCGATCGCCAGGATGACGACGTCAGCCGGGTGGGCCTTGCCCGATTCCGTAAGAACCTCGAGTGCGCCGTCAGCGGTCTGCCGGAACCCGGCCACGCCGTCGCTGAGCTGGAGGTTGACGTCGTGCTTCACGAGGTAGCGTTCGACCAGGCGCGCCATCTCCGGGTCGAGCGGCGGCATCACCTGATTGAGCTTCTCGATGAGCGTCACCTCGAGCCCGAGGTGGGCGAAGTTCTCCACCATCTCCAGGCCGATGAACCCGCCGCCGACCACGACCGCGCGCTTCGGCTTCGTCACGACCTGAAAGCCCGTGTACGAGTCCATCCCGGTCTTGCCCTCCGTGCCGCGCTCCAGCCACTGGCGGATGGTCCGGGCGTCCGGGACGGTTCTCACCGAGAAGATCCCCGGGAGATCGATCCCCGGAAGCGGTGGACGAATCGGCGCCGCTCCGGGGGACAGTACCAGTTTGTCGTAGGATTCGGTCGTGACCTCGCCGGCCGCGACGTTGCGCAGATCGACGGTCTTCTTCGCCGGCGAGATGGCGACCGCCTCGCAGCCGGTCCGAACCTCGACGTTGAAGACGGCGCGGAACATCTGCGCGGTGGCCACGAGGAGGCTCGACTCCTCCGCGATGACGCCGCTGACGTGGTACGGCAGCCCGCAGTTCGCGTACGACACGTACGGCCCGCGTTCCACCATCAGGATTTCGGCCTTCTCGTCCAGCCTGCGCAGGCGCGCCGCGCACGACGCCCCGCCAGCCACTCCGCCCACGATGATGACTTTCATAGGTCGCATCCTCTCCCGCGCGGCGTTCAGCCGCCGATGATGGTCCCGCCCGGATTGCGCAGGCGTTCTACCAGTTCCAGGCCTTCGATCGACTGGACGTGTTCGAAGCGGATCTCCGGCCGCGCGCCCGACAGTTCGACGGCGGCGATCACGCGCCGGTATGCCTCCGACCGAAGGTGATGCTCGAACGCCTCCTTGGTCTCCCAGCGCTCGAGCAGCACGACGGCGGGTTCCGGCCCCTGCTCGTCGAAGACGTCGCAGGCGACGCAGCCCGGTTGGGCCCGCACGGGCCCTTGGACGGACCGAAGGACTTCGATGACCGCATCGTGTCGGCCCGGCGTTGGCAGGATTCTCACCGTTCCGATAATCATGCTGGCGGTCCACTGCTCGAATCGTGCCAGCGCGGGTCACACCCGGCGCGATCGGGACTAACTGATTGACTCGTATGGAACCAGCGCCGCCGGTGCTGAAGCGGTGTGAGGGAGTGGAGTTGCGGCAGGGGGACGACATGGCGTCCCTGGGGCGAAATGTCGTCTAGAATGGCGTGGGGCGGTCAGATCACTGCGACACCGGCTTTCCGCGCGGCTTTTGCCAGTGCGGCGTCGGTGGTCGCAAGCGCCGCGCCGCGGCGTAGCGCCAATTCGAGGCACGCGGCATCGTAGACCGTCAGGCCGTACTGCCGGGCGAGAGCCGCCGTCTCGCCGGCGGCCCGTCGCCCGGTCTCGCCATCAGTCTCGATCGGAAGCCGGCCCAGCACGTCGAGCGCTTCGGTTGCGTCGGCCCGGCTGATTCGCCGGCGGCGCTCTGCCATGAGCATGCCGTTGGCCACCTCGAGCGCCCAGTGCGATGGGACCCACGTCGGCACCCCTCGCTCGAGCGCCTCGATGGCGCGCAGGGCGTGAGGGGACTGCTCGTCGGGCATCAGGAAGGCGAGAGCCGTCGAACCGTCCATGACCAGGGCCCGCATGTCAGACCCGCCTTCCGGCATCGATCAGCGACTTCGCCGTTTCACCGGCCGTCAGGACCAGCCTGCCCCGCAACGCACGAAGCCGCCGGAACAACTCGGGCGTGGCCGGCGCATTGCCGATCGGCACCAGGCGCGCGACCGGGCGCTGGTGCTTCGTAATGACGATCTCCTGCCCCTCCTCCACGAGATCGAGAAGAGCGGACAGCGTGGTCTTGGCCTCGTACGCGCCGACGGTCTTCGTCACGGGCATACATTTAGACTAGTCTACGACTGGTCTTTTTGCAACAGCCGGGTCAGTTCTTCTTCTTGAACGCGTCCTTGACTTGCTTCTCGATGTCTTTGTAGTTCTTCGAGAGGAACTTCTCCTCATCCTCCGTCAGAATCTTGAACGGTACCCGCACGAGGCTCTTCTCGAACTTCACGTCGAGCCAGTACGAACCGTACTTGATGCCGCCGGGCACCTTGAAGAAGAGGCGGCCGACGCACGCCCGGGTGTTGCTGAGCTCGATCTCGTCGCGAGGCAAGGCGCGGTTGGTCAGGTCGGGGAAGAACACGATTCCGCACGGCTTGCTGGCGCTGGGCGGAAAGTAGTTGATCGAGTCGCGCTGGATCTTCGCCCGGTTCTGCAGCGCCTGGGTCTGGGCACTCCGGAACTCCTCGATCGACGGCAGGGGAATCGTCGTGCCGTCGGGGGTCTCGAGCGACAGGGCGTCGCGCTTCAAGGTGAAGTCCGGCGTATTGTCGCGCACGGTCATGCCGACTTCGAGGAGCATCCACTCCTCTCCTATCGACCGGTTGGAGACCTGGTAGCCCAGGATGACGTAGCCCTCGTTGTTGTAGGCCGCCCGGACGAACTTGCCCTCCATCGTCATGATTTGCGGGACGCCGGGCTGAGGCATCTGCACCTTGGGCGGCTGCTGGGACTGCGCGGCGACGGGCAGCACAGCCGGGGCGCACACGGTGACGAGCGCGACGAGCACGATCGACAGCGTCTTCATTCTGCTCATGGAGTCTCCTCGCACCATCCTAGCGCAACCGGGAACCGGCGAGATGCTCATCGGTGCGGCGCTGCCAAGTGCGCCAGCCGCATCTCCTCCCACTCCGCCATGCTCGACGGGACGTGGAACCACTCTTCATCCGAGACCGGCTCCATGACGATGGCGTTCGGGACACACCCGATGACGCACACGCCGCAGCCGATGCACTTGTCGCGGTCGACCACCGACGTCCGTTTCTCGGTGGCCGGCTGCTTGCCGGAGGCGGCCAGGGCAGCTGGCGAGACGGGTGTGGGTCCCTCGGCGATCGCGTCCACCGGGCAGCGGAGGATGCACGCGCCGCAGGCGTTGCAGACGTCGTCGTGGATGACGGCGCGGTAGTTGGATTTCTGCGCGCCCTCCGAGACGCCGGCCAGCCTCTGGCCGTGGAAGATCCCGCAGCAGCACGAGCAGCAGTTGCAGGTACCGACAAACTGCGGCGAGTCCGCGCTCATGGTGAAGCCGTAGAACGCGAGGTGGACATGCCCCATCTTCTCGAGTTTCGTGAGGAGCTTCGATGCCTCCTCCCGGTCGAGCACGGTCTCGCCGAGCGGGGTCTGCGGCGGCAGCCCGACGAAGCCGCATCGCTTCATCGGCTTCCGGCAGCTGTGCCCGTGCGCCAGCTCCATCTCCCGCTTGCACACGCAGGGGATGACGAGGAATCGGTCGTGTCTCTGGAAGTGCGCGTCGATGTCGAGGTGGGGCTCGCGCTGGATGTACTCCGGCTTCAGGGAGCCCCGAACCGGGACGACGCCGAGCACGCCGGGCCGTGGTGCGAAGATCCGCTCGCCCCCGCCCTCGGTGACGAACTGCTCGAACAGTGCCGCGAACTCCTTGTCCTGGAGCCGCATCATCGCCTCGTACCAGCCGACCAGGAACGGGCCCAGCCGGTACCTCTTCTCGCCCGTCGTCGTCGGTGCGAGGCCGGGCGCCGCCATCCCGGGCGAGTCCAGGCGGACGAGGCGCCGGGGAATCAGGCTCTCGAGCGTGGCGGTGACGTCGCCGACATCCCGGCCCACCCGCGTCGCGATCTCGGCCGCCGTTTCGGGGAAACGGGTCAACTGGCCGGCGAGCCAGACCTCCTCATCGGTGAACGCCATCTTGATCAGGCGCAGCTCCACTCCGGAGGGCGTTCTGGCGAAGCCGTGCGGCAGCGCGTCCAGCGCATCCGCGAGACGTTCGTAGATATCGTCGTTGGGCGTCACGTGGTGCCTCCCGTGCGGCCGAAGGCCTCGTCGATGATGGCCTGGAGGTGCTTCACCAGGTCGTCGGAGGTCGTCTTGTGGTCGTCGAGCTCGCGCACCTTTCCTCCAGTGCTCACCTGATACGCGTCGCGTGGAGTTCCTTGGTCCCTTTCACACCGAAATACCGGTAGATGAAATGGTCGTGATCCGGTATTTCGACCGCGACCGACCATTCGACCGGATCGGCGCCGTCCGCGGGCACGTCGTGGATGTAGCCGTAGAGCGTGTTGCCTTCCTGGTAGGTGTACTGGAGCTCACCGTACCCACCCCTGTCGTTGTACCAGTGCCCGTACCACTTCCGGACGTCGGAGCGCCAGCCGGCCATGGCGATCTGCCTGACGCCTTTCTCGACGGTGACTTGGTCGGACACGAACTTTCCCGGCTCAACTCCGATGCACAACCCGAAGGCATCCGGCCAATCCATGACGAGGTTGGCCACCTTCTTGCCGTCGACAATGACATCGACATCCCACTTGCCGACCAGAGCCTCGCGGATGAACTTCACATCTAAGGCAGCCATGTCTGTTTCCCTTCTGTGTTGTCTTCTGTCTGCTGGTTCGTGAGTCCTTCGGCGGCCATGTTCAGTCCCCCCAGGTCGTTTCTAAGGGGTGGCGATCTGGCCCGTGCGGCCGAAGGCCTCGTCGATGATGGCCTGGAGGTGCCGCACGAGGTCGTCGGACGGCGTCTTGTAGTCGTCGAGCTCGTACACCTTGCCCAGGTGCTCGTACTTGCCCAGGCCGAAGCGGTGGTACGGCAGCAGCTCGTAGTCGACGACGTTCTTGTGCGGGCGGATGAAGGCCAGGACCGCCCGGATGTGCTCCTCGTCGGCGTTGATGCCGGGGATGAGAGGCGTACGGGCGATGAAGACGACGTCGGGGAAGGTCTCGTACGCCTTCTTGAAGTTGGCGAGGATCCGCTCGTTGCCGACGCCGACCCACTTCTTGTGCCGCTCCGTGATCGTCATCTTGTGGTCGTGGAGCATGGTGTCGACGTGGGGCAGCACCTTCTCCACGAAGGCCCAGGGCACGTTGCACGCCGTCTCGATCGCCGTGTTGAAACCCCGCTGGTGGGCGCCGTCCAGCAAGGCGGCTGCGAAGTCCGGCTGCAGCAGGCACTCGCCGCCGCTCAAGGTGATCCCTCCGCCGGTGTTGCGGTAGAAGGAGGCGTCCTTCTCCACCTCGTCCAGCACCTCGTCCACGGTCATCCGCTTGCCGTACATGGAGAGGGCCTTGGGCGGACAAAGCGACACCATCGCTTCGTCGCAGTCCGTGGCCAGCTGCCAGTTGACGCTGACCTTGTCGTCGGCGGCGCCCTCGGGCACGTAGAAGGCGCCTTCCGGGAAGGGAGGCTTCAGGCACAGCCCGCATTCCTTCCGGCCGACGCACGCCTTGGGGTCGTAGGCGAGCTCCGGCTTCGGGGCGATGCTCTCGGGGTTGCCGCACCACTTGCAGCGCAGCGAGCAGCCCTTGAGGAAGGCGGTCGTGCGGATGCCCGGGCCGTCGTGGCTGCAGTAGCGCTGGATGTTTAGGACGATCCCGGTCCGGCCGGTCGAGTCGATGGGCCGCGTGCTCACAGTTCCCTCCCCAGGAAGATGCCGAGGGATCGGGCGACCTGGACGAACCCGCCGTCCGTTGGCACGGTTCTCACCTTGTTGATGGCCTCCGCGAGCGGCACGAACTTCATCTCCGGCGGGATGAAGGCCGCCATCGTCCCGTAACTGCCGGCCTTGATGGCGCCCACCGCCGCGGCCCCGTAGGCCAGCGCCAGCTGACGGTCGACGGCCGTCGGGGCGCCGCCCCTCACCCAGGGACCGAGGACGAGCGGGAACGTCTCCTCGGCGATCAGCAGCTGCAGCCGGCTGGCCACGGTCTCGGCCGCCTGGCCCGACCGCCGGATCACGTGCTCGCTCGCCTCGCCGGTCGCCAGCGGCGACAGCGACGCCTTGAGGGGCGAGGGCCGGGCCTCGGAGGCTTGGGCATCCTCGACGAACCTCGTCCCTTCGGCCACCACCACCAGGCCCCACGGCCGCCGGGCGGTCACCTTGTCGTTGAGCCGGGCCGCCACCGCCCGCAGGTCGCACGGGATCTCGGGGATGAGCACCGCGTCCGCGCACACGGCGATGCCGGCCTGCAGCGCCAGCCACCCGGACTGGTCGCCCAGGACCTCCACGACGCCGATCTTGCGGGCGGCCTGTGCAGCCTGGCGCACCCGGTCGAGCATCTCGATGGTGAAGCTGAGCGCGGTGTTGAAGCCGAAAGACACCTGCGTGGCGGCGATGTCGTTCTCGATCGAGCGGGGCACGCACACCGCGTTGAGCCCCTTGCGGTGGAGCTTGTGGACGATGCTGAGGCCGCGGCCGCCGACGACCGAGATGAGCGCGTCGATGTTCTCCGCCTGCAGCTTCGCCAGGAGCTCCCCGGACAGGTCGACCTCTTCGACCATCTCGTCCTCGTTCACCCGGCGGACGTGGAACGGGTCGACCCTGGGCGCCTGGCCGAGCAGACCCACTCCGTTAGGGTCCAGGTTCTCAACCAGTTCGGGGCTGAGCGTCACCAGCCCTCCGTTGGGGTAGCGCTCGGGAGTCAGGAGGCCGTCGAACCCGTCCCGGATGCCGACCATCTCCCATCCGAGCCTGCCGGCCGCCATGGCCGCACCCATGGCCACGGCGTTGACCCCCGGAACGTGGCCGGCGCCCACCATGATGGCGATGCGTCTGAGGAAGCTTGCGTGACCGATTTCCCTGGGCACCATGTGGCTCCTTTGCCGATGCGTCTCGAGTCGGGTTTCGCGGACGCCCACGCCTGCGCGCGTGGGCACCCAACAGGCGAGTCCGCTGCGGCGTGGCGGAGCGCCACGCCGCAGCGGTTCGGTCGTCGATCAGGCGTTGCCGAAGCTCTGTTCCGTGCGCGCGATGATCTCGTTCTGCACGCCCGGGTGCAGCCTGGTGAAGAAGGCACTGAAGCCCGCCACCCGCACGACGAGGTCGCGGTACTTCTCCGGGTGCTTCTGCGCGTCTCTCAGGATGTTGGTGTCCAGCACGTTGAACTGGATGTGATAGCCCTCGTTGTCCATGTAGGTCTTGACGAGGTTCAGCAGGGTCTCCCGGCCCTTGCGGGTCTTGAGCTGATTGGGCGGGAGCTTCATGTTCATGTGCGTCGCGGTGAACTTGACGGCGTCCGCCCCCTTCGCCGCGGACATGACCAGCGCGGTCGGCCCGTTGACGTCGGTCCCGGGCATGGCCGACAGGCTGCCGTCGGTGAGCGCCACGCCGGCCTTCTTGCCCGTGGGAAGCGCCCCCGTCACCAGCCCCATCAGGTTGTGGATGCTCTTGGTGTAGGAGTCTGGCGCCGATCGGATCTCGGCGCTGATGTAGTTGCCGCCGCCGTCGACGTTCTGGAAGGCCTGGAAGATGCTCTCGTACACCCTGTGGACCATCCGGTTGACTTCGGGGATGTCGTTGCCGTGCTTGGGAGCCTCGTAGCAGAGATTGCCGACCTTCTCGTACTCGCCCTCGAAGTTAGCCGCCAGCGCCTTCTTCAGCTCGGCCATCGTCAGCTTCTTCGTGTCGTAGACGAGGTGCTTCACCGCCATCAGCCCGTTCGCGGCGTCGACTCCGCCGACGGTGATCTGTGCGACCGTGTAGTAGTTGGCCCCGCCATTCCAGACCTCGGTGCCGCTCTCGATGCAGCCCCCGGTGAGGATGGAGCGCCAGGTCACCGGCAGGTACTCGGCGCACAGGATGCTGGCGATCCACGCCTCGCGGCGCAGCGTGTCCTCGCAGAACTGGAGCTGAGCCTCGAAGGCTGCGTACAGCGCTTCGAAGTTCTTGAAGCTCTCGGGATCCCCGGTCTGGGGACCGATCTGCTTCTTGGTGCGCGGATCGAACCCGTTGGTCATGGTGAGCTCGAGGATCTTGCCCAGGTTGGGCTGGCCCTCCACGGGGTGGCCGGTCTCGTACGGGATGTAGCTCCCCACGCAGGCGCCGATGCAGGTCCGCCGGGCCTTGGCGAGCGTGAGTCCGTTCTTGCTGCTCGCGAAGAGATTGAGGGCGCGCTTGATCATCACGTCCCCGTTGACGAACTGCGGCATGCCGACGCCGGTGTCGATGACGTCGAGGACCTTCTCGAGGAACTTGCCGCTCATCTTGTTGGTGTAGCAGCAGGTCAGCGGCGGCTGCGGCAGCATCAGGTACTTCGACGCGTCGAGGACCAGGTAGTCCATCTCCGCGGTGGCGTCCTCCCCGGTCTCGGTGAAGCCGCCAAGGGTGATGCTCTGCCCCAGGTCGGCGGAGTTCTGCAGGGCCACCTGCTCTCCGTAGTAGTAGCCGATCTCGTTCAGCTTGACGAAGAGGCTCTCGAGCAGATAGGTCGCCTCCTCCGGACCGATCAGGCCGGCCGCCTTGTCACGCTGGTAGAACGGCTCGAGGTTCTGGCCCAGGTAGGCCTCCGAATAGCCGCAGCCGACCTGCTCGATCTCAGCCGAGATGTGGCAGAGGAAGTGGCACTGGATGGCCTCCCTCAGGTTCCTGGCAGGATGTTCGGGAACCCATTCGCACGTCTCCGCGATGGCGACGAGTTCCGCTTTGCGGGCAGCGTCGGTCTCTTTCGCCGCCATCTCACGGGCCAGTTCGGCGTAGCGGCGCGCCAACCGGATGACGGCCCTCATCGTGATGAGGCAGGCCTCGTAGAAGTAGAACTTGGGTGCGTTCGGCAGCCGCATGTCGAGGGCCTTCTGCCGCTCCTCGACGTCCTTGATCATGCTGGCCAGACCCTCGTTGTAGACGCGCGGGTAGTTCAGGTTGCCGCCGCCGCCCGGCCAGGACATGAACTCCGCGATGAGGCCGGCCTTGTAGACGGGGTCCGGATCGAATCCGAACTTCTTGATGAAGATCTCGTCGGCCCGCGGCCGCAGCGCCCATTTGTCCCAGTACTCGAGCGCCCACTCGTTCGCCTTCCGGTCTTCCGGGGTCTTCGACTTCTCGACGGTCTTCTCCGCCTTCATCCACTCCACGTTCCATTCCGGATAGGTGTAGACCGCGCAGACGGAGCTCGCCATGCTGCCGACGATGATGTTCTCGTCGATGTACAGCTTCTTTCGCTCGATCAGCTGCTCGAAGAACTTGGCCCGGCGGATGATCTGCTGGTAACCCGCAGTCTTCTCGTAGACCTCCGCCATGATCCGGACACGCTCGTTGTCCAGCGCCTGCGGCGTGCTGAGGAGCTGCTCCTTCAGCCGGTCGATCCGGGCCTTGTCGGCCTTGACACGAGCCGTGGAACCGCTCGCCGTTTCTGTCTGTGTCGCCATTGCCGTTCTCCTATCCCTTGGAAGTCGTGATGTTGTCAGCCTGCGCCGTTCTCAACCGAGGCCGTCCCTCAGGGTCCGCGTCCTGCCTCGGGCGTCGTCCGGCCCGCGCCGCGCGACCGTTCAATCGCCTCGACGCCCTCCGTTGCCGACACGTGTTCGAAGCGAATGTCGGGGGGACCGGCCGAGAGCTCGATGGCGGCGATCACACGTTTGAAGATGTCCGACCGGAGATGGGCGTCGAGATCTTCTCTGCAGGTCCACCGTTCCACCAAGACGACGGCCGATTCCGCGGCGTCCTCCTCGTAGATGCTGCAGGACGCGCATCCTCGCTGGTCCTGGACGCGCCCCTGCACCGATCGCAGGACCTCGAGAACGTCAGCGCGCCGGTGAGGCGAAGGCGTGATCCTGACGGTCCCGATGATCATGCCGGCATACCACTGCGCAATTCATGCCAGCGCCGAATCGCGCCCCGCCGCCTGCTTCAACTCTTTGACCTGTCGTGGAATGGGGGTGTGAATCGGCGTCCGGACGATCGAGGGCTGGGTCAGGAACGGAGGATGCGATGTCGTCTTGGGGTCGGTATTTGGTCCTGAAGACGAGCCGGATTCGCGTGACGGCGGGGCGGGAAAAGACGCCTGGCTACGGGTGTTCGTCAGGCCGCCGGATTCCCAGCTTCTTCAGACGGCCGTACAGGGTGGCGGGCTTGAGTCCGAGGATCATCGCGGCGCCCTTCGGCCCCTTTATCTGCCATTTCGTGTTTTCGAGCGTGCGGATGACGTGCTCGCGCTCGACGTCAGCCAGCGTCTGCAGTAGGGCCGCGCCCGGGGCGGCATCACCCAGAATCGGCACCCTCAGCGTGTTGCCCGTGGTGATGATGGTCGCGTGCTCGACGACGTTGCGGAGTTCGCGGACGTTGCCCGGCCACGGATGACGCTGGAGCGCCTCCATCGTCTTGCGCGGCACCTGGGTGATCTTCTTGCCCATCCGGGACGAGAAGTCCTCGAGAAATGCCCAGACCAGAAGCGGCACATCCTCCGCCCGCTCGCGCAGAGGCGGCATCCGGATCGGGAACACATTCAGGCGGTAGTAGAGGTCTTCCCGGAATCGTCCCTTTCGCACGTCCTCGGCCAGGTCGCGGTTGGTGGCCGCGATCACCCGCACGTTGACCTTGATCGTCCTCGGGCTCCCGAGCCGTTCGAACTCGCCTTCCTGCAGCACGCGCAGCAGCTTGACCTGCACGTCCGGCGGCAGCTCGCCGATCTCGTCGAGGAAGAGCGTGGAACCGTCCGCGACCTCGAAACGTCCGACCTGGCGGGCCAGGGCCCCGGTGTACGCGCCCTTCTCTCGTGCCGAACAACTCGCTCTCCACGAGGCCTGACGGCAGGGCGGCGCAGTTCACCTTCACCATCACGTGGTCGCGCCGACGGCTCTGTCGGTGGATGGACTGGGCGAGGATTTCCTTGCCCGTGCCCGTCTCGCCGAAGATGAGCACTGAGGAATCCGTGGGCGCCACCTGCCGAGCCTGGCGCAGCACGAGCTTGATGGCAGCGCTTTCCCCGGTGATCTCGCCCTGGGCGAGCACGACGCCGATCTCCGCCTTGAGGTAGTCGCTCTCGGCCTGCAGCCGGTCCTTCAGCCGCTCGATTTCCTCGTACAGACCGCCGCAGGGCCTCCTCGGCTTGCTTGCGCGCCGTGATATCCCGGACGACGCCGTACAGACCTGATCGTGCGGCCGCTGGCGTCGCGCTCCGCAACGCGGGCCGTGTGAACCAGCCACTTCTCTCCCTGCGTCGGATGCAGGAATCGATACTCGACGGAGAGCATGCCCAGCGTCCCGTCGTGCAGTTGCTGGCGCTCGTCGAGCACCCGCTGGCGGTCGTCCGGATGCAGGCGCTCCGCCCAGAACTCCACCGGCTGAAGCCCTTCAAGCCGGTCGGCCGGGAGGCCGCAGAGCTCGCGGAAGCGGTCGTCGACGAAGGCGGTACCTTCGTCGAAGTCCACCTCGTAGTAGCCCAGGCGGTCGAGGTCGGCGGCGGCGGCGTAGCGGGCTTCGCTCTTGCGCAGCACCTCTTCGGCGCGTCTTCGCGCGAGCGCGTTGGTGAAGACCTGGGCGACCAACTGAAGACGCTGCACCAGTTCGGCCGGCCAGTGGCGCTCGGCTCGCAAGGTGCTGTAGCCCAGGACTCCAACGGGCGGCTCTCCCATGAGCGCGAGCGGAAAGCACAGGTTCGACTTCACCCCGAACAGGATGCACGCCTCGCGGTCGACGACGGCCTCCGCGGGCAGGTCATCGAGCGACGACCAGCAGACCACCAGGCCGGCCACCATCTGTTCGTGGTACCAGGGGAACTGCGCCTGGTGCAGCGGTTCGGGGGGCTGCAGTCCCGCTTCGGCGTAGTGGAAGTGGGTAGCCCGCAGCACTGACGGGGCGCCGGACCACTGCCACAAGACGGCGAGATCGATGCCGAGCAACTGGCAGACGCGGCGCAGCGCGACGTCGATCTCACGATCGACGTCGCCAGGAGACAGGTTGATGAATCGCGAAGAGAGCTCCGCGATAAGCGTCTCGAAGGTCAGATCCAACCCGGGCGTGCCGGTCCCGCCCCTCTCAGGTTCGACTGGCGACATGCTTTCAGAATATACCGGCTCACGCAGGCTGAAGCCTGCGGGCTCCATTCCAGCGCGTTCTCGCACGACGTGAGCGCTGGGCCTAGGGTGTGCGCCCTTCGTCCTGCTTTCTGGGACCGATGCCCAGCTTCTTCATGCGGCTGTAGAGGGTCGCGGGGTTGAGGCCGAGCACCGTCGCCGCGCCCTTTGGCCCCTTGATGCGCCAGTTCGTGCTCTCGAGGGCCCGGAGGATGTGTGCGCGCTCGGCGTCGGCCAGTGTCTGCGCCGGCGCCGCCGGCTCTGCATCGCCCAGGGCGGGCATCCGCAGCGTGTCGCCCGTGGTGATGATGGCCGCGTGCTCGATCACGTTTCGCAGCTCGCGGACATTCCCAGGCCACGCATGACGCTGGAGCGCCGCCATCGTCGCCCGCGGCACCTGCGTAATCTTCTTGCCCATGCGGGAGGACGAATCCTCGAGGAAGGCCCAGACCAGCAGGGGGATGTCCTCCGGCCGCTCGCGCAGCGGCGGCATCCGAATGGGAAACACGTTGAGCCGGTAGAAGAGGTCCTCGCGGAAGCGCCCCTTCCGGACCTCTTCCGCGAGGTCGCGATTGGTGGCCGCGATCACGCGCACGTTGACCTTGATGGTGCGGGGGCTCCCCAGCCTCTCGAATTCACCCTCCTGCAGCACACGCAGGAGCTTCACCTGGACGTCGGCCGGCAGTTCGCCGACCTCGTCGAGGAAGAGCGTCGAACCGTCGGCCACTTCGAACCGGCCCACCTGTCGCGCCAGCGCTCCGGTGAAGGCGCCTTTCTCCCTGCCGAACAACTCGCTTTCCACGAGGCCGGACGGCAGCGCCGCGCAGTTGACCTTGACCATCACATGGCGCCCGCGCGGGCTCAGCCGGTGGATCGCCTGGGCCAGGAGTTCCTTGCCGGTCCCGGTCTCGCCGCGGATGAGCACCGACGAATCCGTGGGCGCCACCTGCTCCGCCTGGTGGAGGACCTTCTGGATGGCGGCGCTGCGTCCGGTGATCTCACGCTGATCCTGAGTGATCCTGATCTCGGCTTTCAGGTAGTCGCTCTCCGCCTGGAGGCGGTCCTTCAGGCGTTCAATCTCCGCGTACGATCGCTTCAACGCCTCCTCGGCCTGCTTGCGTTGCGTGATGTCACCAACCACCCCATACGTCCTGACCATGCCAGTGACGTCGTCGCGCGCGGCGACTCGAGCCAGATGCTGGTACCACTGCTCGCCCCGAACCGGATGAAAGTAGCGGTACTCGAGACGAGATCCGGTCCACGCGGCCTTCGTGCAAGTGCTGGCGCGCGTCCATGATCGACGGGCGGTCATCGGGCTGCAGGTGTTCCGACCAGAACTCGAATATCTCGAGCCCCCCTTCCAGGCCGGCTGGAACGCCGCAGAGGTCTCGAAAGCGGTCATCGAAGTAGCTCGCTCCGCCGCCATAGTCCAACTCGTAGAACCCGAGGCCCGCGAGATCGGCGGCCGCCGCCGAGCGGGCCTCGCTCTCCCGCAACGATTCGTCGGCGCGCTTCCGGGACAGCGCGTGGGTGAACACCTGCGCGATCAGCTGCAGCCGCTTTACGAGCGGGTCGGGCCAGTCGCGTTCCACGCGCAGGGTGTTGAAGGCGAGGGCGCCAAGCGGCGGCGCGCCCCCGACCGACAGCGGGAGGGTGAGGTTTGACCTGATGCCGGTGCGCCGCGCGCTTTCCCGGTCAGTCCCGGCCTCCGCCGGCAGGTCTTCCAGCCGTGACAGGGCGACCACACGGCCGGCCCGCATCCGCTCGATGACCCAGGGGTACGCCTCCTGGGTCAAAGCGTCGAATTGACCCTGCCGGCCGGGGTACCCGTGCGTGGGCGCGACAATGTCGGGAGCGGAGGCCGACCACTGCCAGAGCACGGCGACATCGATGCCGAGCAGTTCGCAGACGCGGCGCAGCGCGTCCTCGATTTCGCGGTCGACGGCGCCAGGCGCCAGGTCGATGAACCTGGTGGAGAGCTCGAGGAGCAGTTCCTCGAACCGCACCTGGTCCTCCGGGTCTTGAAGCCGGCCGGCGTCAGCATGGTCCATCCGGCCATTATCCGTGCCTATGGTCAGCCAGTCCATTTGCCGGGATGATATTTCAACCCCTGGACGCCATATCGTCCATCAGGCATGACGAGTGGTTGGCTGCCGGGTCCGCTCGTCAGGGGTCTCTGCGAGCGGAACAGGCGGGCGAAGGTGCCTTGCCAGCCCCGCCCCAGACGAAGCATGATATGAAGTTGCGTCTTGTTCCGCCCACTCAGAAAGGTACACACGTCATGACCCGTCGAATGCTCGTCTTCAGCCTGCTCGCCCTCGTCGCGGCCGGGGCGTTCTCCGGTGCGCTGGCCCAGAAGCCGGTCACCCAGGGCGCCTCCATCACCGAGACGGCCACCATCGTGGCCCTCGATTCCACCAACCGCTTGATCACGCTCAAGGACAAGGACGGCATCACCGACACGATCGTCGCGGGGCCTGACGTGAAGCGTTTCAGCGAACTGAAAGTCGGTGACGTGGTCACCTTCCGGTACTACGAGTCGGTGGTCTACGCCATCCAGAAGCCCGGCGACAAGGCTCCCGCCCCGGCGGCGGCCGGCCTCGTGCGGAGCACCGGACCGAAGCCCGGCGGCACGCTGTCCGAGCAGTTGACCGCCGTCGTCACCGTGCAGGAGATCGACGCGAAGATTCCCTCGGTCACCATCAAGACCGAAGACGGCAACGTCATGAGCTTCAAGGTCGAGGACCCGAAGAACCTCACCGGCGTCAAGGTGGGCGACAAGGTGCAGATCACCTACACGCGGGCCCTGGCGATCAGCGTCGAAGCGCCGAAGAAGTAGTCTCGAAAGCGCGCGGGCGCTCGTGCGTCCGCGCGCTACGCTTTCCCTCCCACCTGTTCGCGGACGAGGCGTTCCTCGATCCCCTCCTTCGGCGTCTCGAGCGCGTCGGCCGCGTCCATCCGGGCGAACAGATCCATGAGACGGGCGACAACGCCCGTCCACCCGGTCTGGTGGCTGGCCCCGAGGCCCGCGCCATTGTCGCCATGGAAGTACTCGTAGAAGAGGATGTAGTCGCGCCAGTGCGGATCGTCCTGGAACTTGGCGCTGCCGCCGTACACCGGCCGGCGCCCGCCCCCGTCGCGCAGGAAGATGCCGGCAAGCCGTGCCGAAATCTCCTTCGCGACGTCGAAGAGTGTCATCTGCTTGCCTGATCCGGTCGGGCACTCCACCGTGAAATCGTCGCCGTAGAACTGATAGTAGTTGACGAGCCCCCGGACAAGCAGGGCGTTGACCGGCATCCAGACGGGCCCCCGCCAGTTCGAGTTGCCGCCGAACATGCCGTTGTTCGATTCGGCCGGGAGGTACTCGACCCGGTACTCCTGCCCGCCTGTGTGAAAGGCGAACGGATGCCGGGCGTGGTGCTGAGAGAGCGACCGGATTCCGTGCGGGCCCAGGAACTCCCGCTCGTCGAGGACGTACGAGAGGATGCGCCTGAGCTTCTCCTTCGAGAGGGGCGAGAGCAGCCGGCGCCCCGCGTGTCCGATGTACCCCTCCGTCGTCGGCGCCACGTGCGCGACCACCTGGGGGTGGCGCTTCGCGAACAGCCTGAGGAGCTCCATCAGCCGCGGCAGATGCAGGAACGTCTCCTGCTCGATCACCGTGCTCGCGCAGAGCGGCAGCAGGCCGACCATCGAGCGCACCTTCAGGCGGAACGCCTGGCCGTCCGGCAGCCGGAGCACGTCGTAGTAGAACCCGTCCTCCTCGTCCCACATGTCGTCGCCGTGCTCGCCGACTTTGTCCATCGCATACGCGATCCAGAAGAAGTTCTCGACGAACTTGAACGCGACCTCCTCGTAGATCGGGTCCTTCTCGGCGAGGATGAGAGCCATCTCCAGCATGTTCTGGCAGAAGAACGCCATCCAGGCGGTTCCGTCGGCCTGCTCGAGAGACCCGCCGGTGGGCAACTGGGCGCTGCGGTCGAAGACGCCGATGTTGTCGAGTCCGAGGAAGCCGCCCGCGAAGACGTTTCGCCCCAGCGGATCCTTCCGGTTCACCCACCAGTTGAAGTTCAGCATCAGGCCCTGGAACGACCGCTCCAGGAACTTGACGTCCTCACGGCCCAGGTTCTTCTCCACCTTGTAGAGGAAGAGCGTGGCCCAGGCGTGCACCGGCGGGTTCACGTCGCTGAAGTTCCACTCGTAGGCGGGCATCTGTCCGTTCGGGTGGCTGTACAGCGTCCTCAGCATCAGGAGCAGCTGCTCCTTCGCGAAGTCGAAGTCCACGAGCGACAGCGCGATTGTGTGGAACGCGAGGTCCCAGGCCGCGTACCAGGGGTACTCCCACTTGTCGGGCATGGAGATGACGTCGCCGTTGAGCATGTGGAACCACTCGGCGTTCCGGGGGGCCCGGCCGGCGCCGCCGAGCAGCGGGTGCGCGTCGTGTTCCTTCAGCCACCGGTCGACATCGAAGTAGTAGTACTGCTTGGTCCAGAGCATCCCGGCGAGCGCCTGCCGGTGCACGCGGCGCTCGTCTTCGCCCATCGACGGCGCGGTGATCCGCGCGTAGAACTCGTCGGCGTCGGCCAGGCGCTGCCTGAAGAGACCGTCGAAACTCCCGAACGCGTCGCCCGCCGCGCCGGCGGCCAGCCGCAGGCGCACGACCTGACTGCCACCCTCCGGTACGTCGAGGACGTAGTGCGCGGCGGCCTTGGTGCCGGTCTTCGCCGGGTTCACCGCGCCGATTTCGCCGGACACGACCGCGCGGTGGAACGCGTCCTTGACGTACGGCGTCGCGTTCGGCTGCCCCCAGAGCCGCTCGGTGTTGCTCTCGTTCTCCGTGAACAACAGCTCGTGCTCGCCATCGCACGACAGCGTGTAGTCGCCCAGTTCGTGATGCGAGGCCGCGACGGCGCCGCCCGCCTCGCGAAGCATCGGCTTGGGTACGTCGTCGCCCCAGGACCAGGTGTTCCTGAACCACAGCGTGGGCAGCAGGTGCAACTGCGCGGCTTCGGGGCCCCGGTTGTGGACCGAGATGCGAACGAGGAGGTCTTCCGGACCCGCCTTCGCGTACTCGACGAACACGTCGAAGTACCGGTCGTCATCGAAGATGCCCGTATCGAGCAGTTCGTACTCGAACTCGTCCTTTGACCGGCGT
Source organism: uncultured Acidobacteriota bacterium (assembly GCA_963806085.1). Classification (GTDB taxonomy): domain Bacteria; phylum Acidobacteriota; class Vicinamibacteria; order Vicinamibacterales; family JAKQTR01; genus JAKQTR01. The sequence continues at coordinate 615,577 of CAWDWR010000003.1, read as the reverse complement.
CCATTCGTCTCCAGGAGGTCCCGATACGGGTACTCGCGCTGCGGGTACTTGTAGAGGTACTTCATGTACGAGTGGGTCGGCGTCGAGTCGACGTAGAAGTAGTACTCCTTCACGTCCTCGCCGTGGTTCCCTTCGCTGTTCGTGAGGCCGAAGGCCCGTTCCTTGAGGATGGGATCGCGGCCGTTCCACAACGCCACCGCGAAGCAGAGCCGCTGCCCATTGTCCGAGATGCCGCCGAGGCCGTCCTCGCCCCAGTGGTAGGCCCGCGATCGGGACTGATCATGCGAGAAGTAACTCCAGGCGTTGCCGTCCTGGCTGTAATCCTCGCGCACCGTGCCCCACTGCCGCTCGCTCAGGTACGGCCCCCACTTCTTCCAGGGGATGCCCGACTCGCGGGCGTCGTTCAGCCGCTTCTGCTCGGCGACGTCGACGAAGCGGGCAGGTTTCCCGGGTTTCGGTGATGCTGACTTGCGGCTCGCCATGGCTTGTGCCTTTCTATCGTCCGTGAGCGCGGCGTGCGCCTCGCGGCTCACGGCTTCGCTTCGGAGGCCGGGATACTCTTCAGCATGAACCTCGACGCCGCCAACGGTCAAGGAGGGAGCCGCTGCCGGCTACTCCAGCCGCTTGATCAGAATGACCTCGTTGCCGCGCTCGCTGTAGAACATCTCGTCGACGATCTGCTTCGCCACCAGGATCCCGAACCCTCCGGGCCTGATGCCCAGCGAGGCCCGGCGCTCGAGATGGGCGATCGGATCGGTCTCCCGGTTGGAGAGGGCCGACCGTTCGAGCTCGGCGGTCGTGAAACCCGCCCCAGGATCCCGGAAGTAGTACACGATGGCCCGATCGGTCCGGATCGCGGTGACGTGGACCACCTTCTCGGGGTCGAACCCCGCGCCGTGCTCCATCGCGTTCATCAGCACTTCGCGGAACGCCGTGATCAGGCTGTGACGATCGTCCTCGGGCAGGTCGCGCCGGTATTCGGTCATGAACTGGATGAGCCGCTCGGCGGTCAGGTGCCGGCAGTTGACCGTCAGCGAAATCCACTTCGGCAGGCCCGACTCCACGCTGATGCCGTCGCGCCAGTCGGCCGCGTCGACGGCGCGTCTCGTCATCTCCGCCACGTGCCCGGCGTCGAAGGGCGCGACGAAGCAGGCGAAGACGCGTGATCGGATCGCTTCGATGATCTCGGACGGCGCGGCCGCCGGCGCGAGCACGATGGCCTTCAGCCCGGGACGCGCCGCGCGGAGTTCGTCGAGCAGCGCCAGGTCGTCCGCGACCGGCGTGTCCGGATCGGTGACGACGACGTCAATCGCGCGGGTTCTCGTCTGGCGGACGGCGTCGACGTTTCCGGCCGCGGTGACGAACTCGCAGCCCGCGAGGTCGCCGGCCGCCTCGAGGCGAGACCGCAGCGCACCGTCGCCGCCGATGACCAGGATCCTCGGCACGGTCAGCTCCAGTCGGCGTCCCAGAGCCGGCAGCCGCCGATGAACGCGTTGGTGTTCGAGCCGGGCCGGCAGCCCTTCGGAAGGCGCGTCAGCTTCTTCACGTTCCCGCCGCCAAGCACCACGTCGTCGACGAGGAAGGCCTTCACGAACTCGCCCACCACCTCCACGACCAGCCTCCGCCACCGGCTGCGGCCGAGGGCCTCGACGCCCGCGGTGCCGAGGTACTCCTCAATGGTCAGTTTCCGGTACGGAAAGTGCCCGAGTTCCATCGGCACGATGTGGCCGTTGATGATCATGGCCGTCCCGAGGCCCGTGCCCAGGCCAAGGAAGAGCATCGTGCCGCCGCGATAGCTGCCGATGGCCTGCATCACGGCGTCGTTGACCACCTTCACCGGCCGGCGGAAGGCGCGGCGGAAGCTGAAGCCGACCCACCCTCTTCCCAGGTTGACCGGCTCGGCGGTGATGCGCCCGTTCCGCACGACGCCGGGGTAGCCGATCGACACGGCGTCGAACGTCCAGTCCTTCGTGACCGCCTTGACGCCGGCCACCATCCTCCGCGCCGTCAGCCTCGGCCCCGACGGGACCTTCCTGGCTTCCTTCTGCCCCGTCAGGTAGACCTTGATGTTCGTCCCGCCGACGTCGATGACGAGGATTACCGGCCTTGCCTTCATCGGGAGCCTCCCTGCGTTTCGCGCCGTGGCCCCAGTGTGCCACAGGTGGCCGGCGGGAGGCTCAGGCCGTCTCGACGTCGACAACCTGCGCCTGAATCGCAAGCCGGCGCCTCGGCGGTGTCAGCAGGCTTCCCACCTGCACCAGGAAGTAGCCTTTCACTGTCTTCCAGTCTGAAGGCCCCTCGCCCGGCAGCGGCGCCTCCCGGTCGGCATCGTCGAAATACGTCAGCGCGCGCAACAGCAGACCATCGTCGATGTCTGCGTCGTACACGTTGCGGACCGCCGCAAGCAGCGAGACCATCCCAAGCTGGTGGTGCTGCAGCATCACGTAGAGATCGAAGAAGTCCCGCCGCAGCCCCCGGTCGAGGATGGCATGCAGCTTCGTGGCGAGCACACCCGTGACGTCGAGGTGGCGGTCTTCTGTGTGGCGCGCGAGGAACGGGAGGGCAAAGGCCGAGACCTTGATGCCCTTCCACAACAGATGGACGGTGTCGGCGCTGCGCTCCTGAATCTCGACGGGCCCGTGTCGGCCAAGCTGGTCGACAAGCTCGTCGAGGCTGGCGGGCCGGTCGATGCCGAAGTCCACATCACGGCTCGGGCGGTACGGCGCGAAGCACCGGACGGCCTGACCGCCGACGACGAACCAGTACGGAAGCGGGTCCACAGCCAGGGCGAGGGCGCGCGGCATGATCTGAGAAGGTGTGTAGGGTGCGGTCATCAGATGCTCCGCGCGCGCATGACAGCCGCGAGCAGGCCGGCGCTGCGCGGGCGCCAGCCCCGAAGGCGCCGCGCCTGGAAGAGGTTCAGCCAGGGCAGACCGGCAGCGTAGCTGATGGCAGGCAGCGAACCGTAGTTGAAGCAGTAGAACGCCAACTGGTGCCCCGGGATGCGGTCCACCGGCGACAGGTTGTAAAGGGCACTGGCAACGGGGGCCGGGAGGTCGGCGATTACGTAGGAATGCCCTTCGATGCGCGCCAGGGCGTTGTAAAGGCTGGCCCGCACCGGCGGCTTGATTCCCTCCGCAGCGCATCTCTCCGAGAGCCGACGCTGCAGAACGCTCATCGACGGGCGGTCTTGGCCGAGGGCCGCGGCACGCAGTTCCGCGAGGATCACGGCATGAAGCCGGCAGCGTCCAGAGTCCGAGCGTCTCCGACGCGTTGAGGTTCGCCCAAGACGTCGTCTTGCGCGGCGCTGAGAACTATCAATATCGAACACTATTGCACTTAATTTTAGACACTATCCATGATAATTGCAAGTCTGTGGCTTTGCGCCCGAATCATCTGTCCTTCGTCTGGGTCGCCTCAGGCGCGCTCGGCCGCGGGGCGTGGACATTTCTGACAGGCAGGCCGCCTCCCCATTGACTTGCCGGAACACCATGCCCGACACTCTGAGCGCCTTCAGCGGGAGACCCATGGACGCCAGTTCGAGGATCGCACGAGCGTTACAGCGGCAGGGGCGGCTGGCCCCGTGGCTGACCGTCTGCCTGGTCGGCGTCGCGATGGTCCTGCTGGGGGCGCACCGTGGCGACCGGTTCGAGTCCCCCCTTGGGCTCGCTTCACCCGACTCGAAGCTGGTCGAGGCCTTCTCCTGGGCGAGGCAGCAGGCCTCGGCGTACGCCTTCGAGGGCGATGCGGTCGGCCCGTGGTTCGAAGCCGCGCTGCCCGGCCGCGAAGCGTTCTGCATGCGCGACGTCTCGCACCAGGCCATGGGCGCGCACGCGCTTGGCCTGCAGCCTCACGTGCGGAACATGCTGCGCAGGTTCGGCGGCGAGATCAACGAGGCGCGCGACTGGTGCAGCCTCTGGGAAATCGACCGGCACGGCCGCCCGGCTCACGCCGACTACCGGTCAGATGACGACTTCTGGTACAACCTGCCGGCCAACTTCGACGTGCTCGATGCGAGCTACCGGATGTACCTCTGGTCGGGAGACCCGGCTTACATCACCGACCCCGTGCTGCTCGGGTACTACGACCGCACCGTGACCGATTACGTCGCCCGCTGGGGACTTGGCCTCGACGCCATCATGAAGCGGCCGCGGATCATGAACCGGAAGACCGTCGCGGACCCGGACGCCAAGTTCGCGGATTCGCGCGGCATTCCCGGCTATAACGAGGGGAGCGACGGCTTCGTCGCCGGGCTGGACCTGCTCGCGACGGAATACGCCGGGTTCAAGGCTTACGCGCGCATCCAGGAGGCGCGCGGCGACGTCGCCACGGCTCGGGCATGGCTCGCGAGAGCCGCCGAGGTCAGGGCCTTCGTCAATCGCACGTGGTGGGACGAGAAGACCGGTGCGTTCTTCACGCATCTCGGGACCGACTACCGGCTCGCGCATCGGAGCCGCGATTCGTGGAACATCGGCGAGCTCTACTGGTCGGTCGCCAGCGACGGGGCGCACCTTCGAGCGGCGCTCGCGCGGCTGGCGGATCAAATCGGACGGTCGCCGTCGGCGCCGATCGAAGAGCAGTCCCACCACCCCGAAGTGCTCTACCGCTACGGCGCGGCCGACCTCGCCTACAGTCAGATCATGGATCTCACCCGACCGGACCGCGCGCGCCGTGAATATCCCGAGGTGTCCTATACGGTTGTCGGCGCCGTCGTGACCGGCCTGATGGGCGTGGGGGTCGACCCGGTGGCGCCCGGGCGCGAGGCGGACCTGTTGGAGTATTTCGCCGGCCAGTTCGTCACGACGCTGCCGCAACTCGGGCCGCAGACCGTCTGGGCCGAGTTGCAGCACCTGCCGGTCCGGGCGAACGACATCACGGTTCGGCACGCCGGGCAGTCAGTCACGGTGCTCACCAACCACCGCGGCCCGGCCATCGTCTGGCGGGCGGCGTTTCCGGGGCGGCACGGTGAACTCGTCGTGAACGGCCAGCGCGCGAAGGCCACCGGCGAGACCCGGCCTCCGGGGCGCGATGTCAGCGTCGTGCGCGTCGTGGTGGGCTCTGGCACGAGCGCGAGGGTCGAGGTGCCCGCCGCTTCGGCCGGCGCCGAGAGGCGATGAAGGCGTCGAGAGCAGACGGGCTCGAGACCTGGCGATCTCGAGCCCGCTCAGGACAGGGCGGCCGGTGCGCTACTGCACGAACGGAATGGCGGCGGCCAGCTCGTAGTTGATCTGGGCGCGGATCCTGTTGGGGACCGCGGCGATCCCGAGCCGGTGCTGCTGGTGACCGCGGGCGCCGATGGGGCCCTGCGGTCACAGGGGCAGGCAGCACACGGTATTCGAGAGCAGGATCATCACGAAGATGAGGCACGTCGTCAGCGGACCCAGATAGCGTCTGCCAGTCATCCGGAAGAAGCACCGGTTGAAGTACGGCAGGACGAACATCATCGGTACGACCGCGAAGAGCAGGTTCACGTAGAGCCAACCCTCGGTTCAGTACGCCGTCCCGGTGGCCGCCAGCGTCACGTACTGCACGACCACGGACACCGACACGAGCAGGCGCTAGAGGGCCGTTCGCTGCTCCGCCGCATCTGCGACGGGAACACCTGTCACGGCCCCTTCATGAGCGGCCATCAGGCTTCCCTGCCGGCAGCCGCGCCTCCGGCACCAGCCTTTTGCTTCCTGCCGTCGGCCAGCACGCTCACGGCCAGCATGCCGGTGACATTGGCCACGGTGCGGAAGCCGTTGGGAATCGGATCGACCGCCAGCAGCAGGCCCATCGCCTCGACCGGCAGCCCCGCCGCCACCAGCACCGGCGCGACAACGAGGGCCGCACCGCTCGGCACGGCGCCGACCGCGAAGCTCGTGGCAACGGACGCCACCACGATCGTGACCGCCCCCGCCGGCTCGATGGCGATGCCGTAGAGGCGCCCGACGAAGAAGGTGACGACGATGAACCAGATCGGCCCCGAGTACTTGAACACGGCGAGCGCCAGCGGCAGGACGAAGCCGGTGGCGGTCTGCGAGAGGCCCAGGCGCGTCTCCGCCGCTTCGAGCATCGCCGGGAACGAGGCCATCGACGAGTGAGTCCCGAACGCCACGACCTGAGAGGGGGCGACCGCGCGGGCGAAGTCACGCGGTGACACGCCGGCGCCGATCCACACCACCACGTAGAGCAGGGCCGTGAAGACGAGGAGGACGGCCGACGACACGACGATGTAGAACGCGAGCGCGCCGACGATGCCCACGCCGACCCGCATCGCCAGGCCGAGGCCAAGCGCGAACACGCCGAGGGGCGCCAGCCCGACGATCCAATGCAGCAGCACCGTGATCGACGCGTCGACCGCTCGGAACACGAGCACCAGGGGATCCCGCAGTTCCCGGCGAATCCGGCTGGCCCCGAAGGCGAACGCCACGGTGAACACGATGAGCGGCACGATGGCGCCGTCTGCGGCCGCCCGGATCGCGTTCGTGGGGACGAGACTGATCACCCACTGCGCGGTGGTAAGCCTGGCCGGCGCGCCTGCCGCCGCCGACGCCGCGCTGCGCAGCGTCTCCGACGCGGCCGGGTCGATACGCAGTTGGGCGAAGACCGCCGGCATGATCGCCGCGGTGACGGCCGCGGTGGCGGTCAACAGCCCGATGAAGAGCAGGCCCGCCCGCCAGCCCGACCGGCCGACGGCGCGGGCATCGTCATGGCCCGCGATGCTCACGACCAGCTTCGCAACGACGAGCGGCAGGATCGTCATCAGGATCGCGTTGATCCAGATCGTCCCGAAGACCTCGACCGCCTCGCCGACGGCCAGCAGGGTCGGCCGGGCCGCCGCTGCGATCGCCGCTCCCGAGGCCAGACCGGCGGCGAGGCCGACGAGAGCCTTGGTGCCGAAACTTAGACCTGCGGATCGGCGGTCAGCCATGTGTGGCACCCGGTGCGGGAACGGATGGGACCGGGGTACCGACTGGCGTCAGCACCCCTCGCCACCGGTCACAGCAGGCCCGGCCTCTAGAAGCGGAACCCGACCGAGAAGCTGAAATCGCGCGGGGCCTGGTAGCTGCCCGGGCCGGACGGCTGCCCGTACGTCGAGTCCTTCTTGAAGTTGACGCCCTCGACCGGCGTCGTCGTGAACGGATTGAAGGCCGTCATCCCCGTCGTGGTGATCGCGGTATTGAAGCTCTGCAGCGCGGCGTTGTTGAACACGTTCCCCACGACGCCGCGGAAGAAGACCTGCGTCTTCTTGTAGATCTTGTAGTTCCACGACAGCGACAGGTCGGTCCGCCAGAAGCCGTCGAAATGGAACGCGCCGCGGTTGGTGGCGTAGTAGGTCACGCTGGAGGGCGGCACGAGGTAGCCCGGGTTGGTGACGTACGGGCGCGTGTCGATCGAGAAGTTGTAGTCGTATGGCCCGCCCGAGTCGAACCGCTGCGTGAAGCCCAGGTCGAACGTGCCGAGCGCTCGAGTGACCGGAAGCTCCCACGTGCCCCAGATCCGCATCTTGTGGCGCTGATCGCCGTTGGTGTAGCCCAGCGGGTAATTCCACGCGGCCTGACGGTATTCCGGGTACTCGTTCGCGCTGGCCCGCGTCGCGCCGTTGGTCGAGTCCTCGCCCTCCACGCTGCCCTTCGACCATGACAGCATGTAATTGCCGGCCAGGGTGAGGCCTCTGCGGAGGCGGTAGTCGAACTGCAGGCTCACGCCGTTGTAGTCGCGCTCGACGGTGTCGGTGTTGTTCACCACCGTCATGTTGAACTTCAGGCCCGTGCGCGGGTCGGTGACGACGCCCGTCCCCATGTTGACGTAGTTGCCGTAGAAGTCGTGGTACTTGCGGTACACGTAGTCCACGCGGACGGCGCCCTTCTGCCCGAGCTGGCGCGCGAGGCCCACCATCACCTCGTCGGAGTTGGACGACTTGACCTTCGGATCGACCGAAGTGTTCACGCCGACGACCGTGGGGGACGTACGAACCGGGCGGCTGGTCCCGCCGTTGGCGAAGAACCAGTCCCAGATGAGCTGCAGCGCCTCATACGAGGTCTTGTACGGCGGGCCCGTGGTGTTGATCGGCGGGCCCTGGTACCAGTAGCTGTAGTTCGACTCGCGGCCGGCCGCCGACGCCGCGTCGGCGATCTGCGTGTTGAACATCCCGACGTAGTGCCCGTAGCCGAGGTTCGCGATCCACTTCCCGCTGCCGTTGATGTCGTAGGTCACGCCGAGGCGCGGGCTGAACGCGGAATCGTTGCCGACCTTCTTGCCGCCCTGGTCCTGCGTGCTGTTCTTGTCGTAGCGCAGGCCGAGGTTCATCGTGAACCGATTGTTCAGGCGCCAGACGTCGTTCAGGAAGGTGGAGTAGGTCGTGAGGTGGTTGCCCACGGTGTCCTCGAAGACCGGCCGCCAGTCGATGTAGGTGGCGGAGGCGGTGGACGAGCCGGGGACCACGATCGGGTAGACGTCGTAGCCGACAATGGCGGATTCGCGGACCTGCACCCGGTAGCCGCTGGCCACCGAGTTCTGGTTGTTCATCCGCATCTCGTCGAAGTAGTCGAAGCCCGCCACGAAGTTGTGGGACCCCGTGCTCTTCGTCGAGAGGAAGTAGTTCATCTTGACGTAGAAGTCGTCGTTGTTCTTCTTGTCGACCGCGTTCGAGCAGGTGGCGCAGTAGGTGGCCGTGTTGAAGCGGGTCCCGCGCAGACGGTCCCAGATCGGCGTACCCTTGATGAGGTCCGTGTACTGGGAGCCCGTGCCCTTGTTGTCGTACCGGCGGCCCGAGTACTGGGTGTCGATGAACAGGGTGTTCGTCACGACCCACTGGTAGTTCGCCGCCATCAGCGATTCCCGGTTCTTGTTGTTGTACAGGCTCGCGGCATCCATGACGGTGCCGAAGCTGTTGTTCGTGTAGTCGACGTTCCGCTTGAAGTACGAGAACTTGAAGTTGTTGCGGGCGTTCAGCGCGTACGTCGCCTTCCCTTCCAGGCGGCTGTCGTCGGTCGCGTACGTGTAGTTGTAGCCGGTGTAGGCCATCGTCAGGTTGGTCTTGTTGTTCTGGTACCGGCCCGACGTGAAGAACCAGAGCTTGTCCTTGAAGACCGGCCCGCCGAAGGTCATCTCGTAGGCGGGCACCACCTGATCGATGTTCGCGTCGCCCGGGTACGGCGTCAGCGCCTTCCAGCCGTCGTTCGTGAATGTCGTCCGGAAGGACCCGGAGAAGTTGTTCCCGCCCGACTTCGTGATCATGTTGACCACGCCGCCCTGGAACCGGCCGTACTCCGCAGAGATGTTGCCGGTCGAGACCTTGGTCTCCTGCACGGCGTCCTCGACGTAGAGCGGACGGGCCTGCTGGCGCAGGTTCTCGTTCACGTTGACGCCGTTGACCAAGTTCAGGTTGTCATACGACAGGGCGCCCGAGATCATGATGTTGCCGCCCGGGCCGTTGCCGATGGCTCCCGGCGCCAGGACCGTGGCCGCGTCAATCGTGCGTCCCCACGGGATGTTCTCGATGGTGGAGGCTTTGACCGTGGTCGCGACCGTCGGCGTCATCGCCGTCTCGGCGGAGGCGCCCGTTACGGTGACCGTCTCCGTCACGGCGGCCACCGTCAGTTTCACGTTCACCGGCAGGGTATCTGCCATCTTCAGGCTGAGCGTCTGCTTGAGGGTGGCGAAGCCCGAGAGCTCGAAGGTGACCGTGTAGTCGCCCGCCGGCAGGAACGGAATGATGTAGTCGCCGTTCGCCGACGTGACCGCGGTGCGTGCGCCCTGGAGCACTGGCGACTCGGCCGTGACCGTCACGCCGGGCAGCATCAGGTTGTCAGGGTCCATCACCTTGCCCGTGATCGTGCCCGTCGGATTGCCCTGGGCGAAGACCGCGCTGGCGACCGTCATGAACACCAGCGCCAGGATCCAGCTACGCGAACGCGACATAAGTCCCCCTGTGAAGCTCGCCCGGACCGACCCGTCTCCCGATCGGCGGATTTCGAGTTGTCCGACTATAGGGCCGGCGGGCCCGCCGCAATGTCCCAGTTTGTATCAGGCGGCTACAGGGCCTCGGCCACGGCCTTCCCCAGATCCTCGGTGGACGCCGTGCCTCCCATGTCGCGCGTGCGGGGACCGTCCCTCAGCACGGTCTCGATGGCCGCCACGATGGCGCCCGCGGCATCCGCATGACCCAGGTGCTCCAGCATCATGGCGCCCGACCAGATCTGGCCGATGGGGTTGGCGATCTTCCGGCCGTAGATGTCAGGCGCCGAGCCGTGGACGGGCTCGAAGCACGACGGATACTCGCGCTCGGGGTTGAGGTTGGCCGACGGCGCAATCCCGATGGTGCCGGCCACTCCAGGGCCCAGGTCGGAGAGGATGTCGCCGAAGAGGTTCGATCCCACCACCACGTCGAACCACTCCGGGTGCAGGACGAACTGCGCCGTGAGGATGTCCACGTGGTATTGGTCCGCCCGGACGTCGGGGTACTGCGCGCTCATGGCCCGGAACCGCTCGTCCCAGTACGGCATGGTGACGGCAATGCCGTTGGACTTCGTCGCGGACGTCACGTGTCTCTTCGGGCGCGTCATCGCCAGCTCGAAGGCGTAGCGCAGGATCCGATCGACGCCGCGCCGGGTGAAGATGCTCTGCTGCACCGCCATCTCCTGGTCGGTGCCCTCGTGGCTGCGCCCGCCGACGGACGAATACTCGCCCTCGCTGTTCTCCCGCACGACCCAGAAGTCGATGTCACCAGGCTTCTTGTCGGCGAGCGGGCAGGGCACGCCGGGCATGAGCCTCACCGGCCGCAGGTTGACGTACTGCTGGAAGCCGCGGCGGATCGGGATCAGCAGGCCCCACAACGACACGTGATCCGGCACGCCGGGGAATCCGACCGCGCCGAGGAAGACGGCAGCATGGCGGCGGATCTGCTCGAGGCCGTCCTCGGGCATCATCCGGCCCGTCGCGGCGTAGTACTCACAGCTCCAGGGGAACTGGTCCCACTGGAATTCGATGCCGAACCGGCGGCCGGCGGCCTCCAGGACGCGGATGCCCTCGGGCACCACTTCCTTGCCGATGCCGTCGCCCGGGATGGTCGCGATCTTGTACTTGGTCATGATGGTCTCGAATGCGCCCGTTACGCGCCGGGCTCCCGGAGAAACGCCCCGACGCCCTTCGCCAGCAGCGCCTGGTACTCGGGGACCTGCCCGAGGGTGATCGCGCGGTCGGCGCGCATCTCGCTGAAGATCCTGGAGAACGCCAGCAGCGCGCTCAGGTGGCGCCCGGCGCGCTCTTCCATCGACTGCCCGGCGTCGCCGTACGGGATATAGAGCAACCCGTTGCGGGCGGCGCGCAGGAAGAACTCGTCCTTCCCATCCAGGATGAGCCGTTCGCTGGTCCGGCCGTGGAGGCGGTCCATGATCGGGTTGGCCGTTTCGAGCAGCAGCGCGAGCGTGTTCGTGTGGTCGCCGAGTTCGCGATGGCTCATGCCGCGCAGGTTCTTCGGGGAGGGCTCGAGGCGCAGCTTGATGCCGCTCATCTCGAGGTCGATGGACCCCATGGTCGCGATCTCCTGCGCGCGCTCGTGGAAGATGACGCAGTTCACGATCGGGTTCATCGGCCGCGCCTCGTGGAGGTCGACCGTCAGATCGACCTTCTCGCGACGGACCAGTTCGGTGATCCCGAACGCGACCCTTTCGGTGAAGCAGCCGTCGGGCCGGCCCGGAAACGCGCGGTCGAGGTTGCGCACGTCGAAGTCGGACTGCAACTGCCCGCTCGGGTAGTGGGTGTAGACCTCGGGGTCCGGCCACTGGTGCACCGGATTGGTGAGGCGCCCCCCAAAACGGAACCAGCGCGTGCGTCCGCCGGCCGTCTTGATGGTGAACCGGGTCGGGAACCCCTCGGACGACTCGACGTGCGTGGCGGCGCTATGGTTGGCCTGCGGGATGACCATGAGCCGCCCGGCGGTGGGCCGCGCGTTCTCGATGAGCAGCACTGCGGCCATCATGCCGGCCGGCTCGTTCGCGTGCACCCCGCCCATGACGAGCATCGTGCCGCCGGGCTTCCCGCTGTCGAGCACGTAGACGTTCGTATCACCGGCCGTGCCGCGCAGGCCCTCGAACCAGGTGCTCAGCGGGACGACGCGTGACACGCCAGGCCCCCGGACGATGGTCTCCGCTTCGCGCAGCGACACGAAGGACCAGCCCGTGATCGCCATCAGGCCCACAGCCACGATCCCCACCGCCACGCCGAATCGCCGCGACACGATGACAGACATCCCGTACCTACTTGATGAGCAGCGCGCGCAACACCAGCGGCACCATCACGAGCGCCGCCGCGACCTTCTGCTGGCGCGTGCCCTCCCGGAGCAGGCTCCACGCCGCCAGCACCGCCATAACAGCGCACAACAGTCGATAGGCCACGAGGATCATCGGCTCAGGCTCCCATCACCAGGCGAAGCGCAGGACGCCGAGGGCGTTGGCGTAGATGACCGCCACGATCCCGACCACCGCGATCGCCAGCGTCGGCATGGCCGACACCCGCAGGAACGACCAGTACGAGTCGCGGCAGTCGGCCAGGATCATCGCGCTCTTGCCGAGGATGGCCGTCGGCGGCGTCACGCTGGACACGCACGCGAGCAGGCTCAACGCCACCGTCGCCATGATGGGATCCCGCCCGAGCAGCGCGAGCATGAACGGGATGCCGAAGACCGAGGCGACGGCGAACGGGCCGAGCACGCCGCCGAGGAACACGCACACGACAAAGACGGCGGCGTAGAGGACGTACACCGGCACGCTGATGGACGAGATGACGAACAGGCCGCGGACGCCGTTCGCCGCCATGACCTGCACGAGCGAGCCGACGGCAATCAGGATCGCGTTCACTTCGAGCGTCTCGCGGAACGTGTCCCGTGCGACCTCGACCAGGTTGACGCGCGCGCCGGCCGCCACGAAGGCCACGCCGCCGCCGGCCAGGAACATCAGCGGGATGCCGAGCGGCGGGATGACGTGCGGGAAGGCCCGGACGAGCAGCATCAGGGCGACGACCACGGCCAGCGGCAGATACACGCGCATGGCCGTCAGGTGGGCCGGGACGGCCGGCAACGTCGCCAGCGCCGCGTCCCGGTCGAGCGGCCCGCGGATGTGCCGCAGGCCGAGGTGCAGCGCCGAGTACACCGCGAGGGGCACCGTCAGGACGAGCAGCGGCCAGAAGAACCCGATGTAGGGCATGTTGATGCCCGCCGCGATGATCATCGCCGGGATGTTCACCGGCGGCGCGAAGATGCCGATCGTGCCGCCCATCGCGATGAACGACGCCACCTTCACGCGCGGGATGCCCATCAGCACGAGCAGCGACGACACGAGGCTGCCGAACGCGAACTGCCCCGCCGCGCCCGGGCCCGTCAGCGCGCCGGGCAGGATCACCAGGAACATCAGCAGCACCAGCAACAGCCGCGGGTAGGCGTGGAAGTGCGCCACCAGGTCCCGCACCGTCGCGTTCAGCGCCCCGGACGCCTTCTGGACGTTGATGAAGATCTGCGCGGCGAAGATGATCAGCACGATCGGCAGGAACGTGAAGCTGCCGTCCACGAGATGACGCAGGCTCTCGTCCGGGCCGAATCCCGCGAGGACAACCCCCACGACCGCCGCCACGAGGATCGCGAGCGCGTCCGACAGCCGGCCAAAACGCATGGCCGCGCCGAACGCCGCGACCATCGCGGCAATGAGCAGGCAGGCCGTCGCGGTGTCGCTCATCGCGGCACCGCTACTTGATGACGGACTTGAGGGCCGGACCGACCTCCGCCACCTGTTTGACGATGACGATAGGGATGTTGCGCGCTTTGGCGGCCCTAGTGAAGGCGCCGTCCTTGTTTCCGTCCTCGGTCACGAGCACGAAGTCCGCCTTCGCCGTGACCGGATCGATGAACTTGTCGGAGAGCGGCCCGCGGCGTGATTCGCCGCCCACGTGAACCGCCAGCACCTTCACGCCCAGTTCCTTCGCCTTCGCGAGCAGCTGGGCCACGCGAGCGAGCTCGCCCTTCTCGTCGATGCCTGCTTCACCCAGCCCCTTGGCGCTGCCTCCCGTCACGATGACGAGCGTCTTCACCGTCTTGAGCGCCTCGGGCTTGAGCATGTTGTCGAAGACGTGCTCGATCTTCGCTCGCTTGCTCAGCAGGCTCACGGTGTAGGCGTCCGGGCTCTGCCCGCACGACGTAATCGCCACCGGCGGCGATGTGAACGCCGTCTGCGCCAATAGCGACGAGCCCGCCGTCGCAAGCAAGGCCAACGTGAGGAAGATCACCGTCCGTCGAATCGTCATCTCCATCGTCCTTTGCACCGTCTCCTTGAATCCGAACTAGCGCCAAGCGCCTAGTCCCTAGCCCCTTGTCGCCGTCAGTACCCCAACGCGCACCCGCCCCGTCTCGGGTCCGCGCCGCCGGTCAGCGTGCGAAGCGCCTGGTTCACCAGGATTCCCTGCATGCCGCCAAACACCTGCGCGAACGGCTCGGGCTCGACCCGCAGCTGGTTCCCCTTCGCCTGCAGCGCCTGCCGGACGGCGTCGGGCAGCCGCGACTCGAAGCCGATGCTGACTTCGGCGCCGGGCTTGTAGAAATCCGGCTTCGCGCGAAGCTCGATGCGCGTGGCCTCAATCGCTTCCTGGATGCCCATCCCGAACTCGACGACGTTCAGGAACGCCTGCATCTGCGTCTGGCCGATGCCCTCGCCGCCGGGCGTGCCCCACACCATGAAGAGCTTCCCGTTCTTGAGCGCGATGAGCGGCGAGTTGTTGATGAGCGGCGTCTTCCCGCCCCCAATGAAGTTCACGTCGTCCTTGTACGGCGAAAAGGAGCCGAACCGCGTGGCGTTGTGGAAGATGATGCCGGTCTTGCCCACGACGACCTTCGTACCGAAGGTGCCGATTGTCGGCGTGCCCGCCACCGCGTTGCCCGCCGCGTCGACGATGTCGAAGTGCGTCGTGTTCGGATCGTCCTGGTAGGAGGAGACGGACGTGTCCGGCGCCGCGGGCACCCGCGCCGCCGCGCCCGTCGTGCCGGACGTCGTGGGCGCCGGAGGGTTCCCCGCCGGCGCGTACGGGCTCGCCTGGTCCAGCCTGACGAGCTTGCGACGCTCGGCGGCGTACGCCTTCGACAGCAGCCCGTCAACCGGCACGGAGGTGATCTTCGGATCGGCGACGTAGCGGTAGACATCCGCGTTGACGAGCTTGATCGACTCGGCCAGCAGGTGGATGTACTCCGCGCTGTTGAACCCCATCGCCTTCAGGTCGTAGGACTCCAGCAGGTTGAGGTTCATCAGCGTCTGGATGCCGCCTCGAGAGGTCGGGCCATTGCTGTAGACCTCGTAGTCCTTGTAGGTCGTGCGGATCGGCTTCGTCCACACCGGCTGATAGTCGGCGAAGTCCTTCAGCGTGAAGAGCCCGTCGTTCTCCTTGTAGAACGCCACGAATTCCTGGGCCAGTTCGCCCTTGTAGAAAAAGTCGTAGGCGGCCATCAGCGCCTCGCCCCGCGTCTTGCCGGCCTTGCGCGCGCCCGCCTCCACGGCGAGGATGCGGCGGAACGTCGCGGCGAGGTCCCTCTGGACGAGCCGCGCGCCGACCTTGGGCAGCGCGCCGTTGGGCACGAAGACATCTGCGGTCGTCGGAAAGATCTCGAGGTTCGACCGCGAATCGCCGAGTGTTTCGGCGAGATAACTGTCGACCGGGAACCCCTGGTCGGCGTACTCGATGGCGGCCGCGAACACGTCGGCGAGCGCCATCGTGCCGTACTTCTCGAGCAGGTAGACCCACCCGCCGAAGTTGCCTGGCACGACACCGGCAAGGTAGCCGGCTTCCTGATCGCGCTTGCTCTTGAACCTGTCAGGCGTCGCCGCGTAGGGCGCGGCGCCGGTCATCTGGAGCGACACCACTTCGCCGGTCTCCGCGACATACAGCGTCATGAACCCGACGCCGCCGATACCGGAGCGCGAGGGCTCCACCACGTTGAGCGTGGCCGCGACGGCGACCGCGGCGTCAAAGGCGTTGCCGCCCCGCTTGAGGATGTCGATGCCGGCCTGCGTGGCCAGTGAGTGCGCCGACGCCACCATGGCCCTCGTGCCGACGGCTTCGTATTGGATGTGCTGGGCGGGCAGCGTCGCACCCGACAGTGCCAGGAGGATTGCGGTCAGCACGGTTCGTGGCGACCGCAGGATACGTAGCGCGTCCATCGAAACCCTCCCCGCCGCCGGGCGGGATGCGGGCTGGCCGGCTCGACGAGGCCGGTCAATCGCACGGCGGCCACCCGAGTATAGGAGCCGGCGACGCGCGCGGCTGTCGCAAGTTGTCGCAGAAGGGAGCGCCAGCGCGATCCGACTATTCAGCTTGCGAGAACGAGGTCGTCGGCCGCCCCTCTGGCGTGATCGTGTACCCGTCGCCGTGAACGGTGTGGATGAAGCGGGGGCGACCCGGATCCGGTTCGATCTTCTTGCGCAGACGGGCGATCGCGTTGTCGACGGAGCGCGTCATCGGCGTGTCCGGATAGCCCCAGACTTCGCGCAACAGCTCGTGGCGCGACACGACCCGCCCCTGGCGCTCGGCCAGGTAGCGAAGCAGTTCGAACTCCCGATGCGTCAGATGAACCTCCTCGCGTCCGCGCCGGACGGTACGCTGGAGGAAGTCGATCGCGACCATGCCGAGGGCGACCTGCCCGACCTCTGGGCTCGAGCGCCTCAACACGGCGTGCACGCGGGCCATGAGCTCCTCGACGTCGAACGGCTTCGTCACGTAGTCGTCCGCGCCGAGCTGCAGCCCCCTGAGCTTGTCCGACTTCTGGCTGCGGGCCGTCAGCATGATGATCGGCGTTGCGCCGCCCTGCCGCAGCAGGCCGCACAGCTCGAAGCCGTCGCGCCCGGGCAGCATGATGTCGAGGATGACGAGGTCCGGCCCGAACGCGCGCGCCGCGGTCACCGCCGCGTGTCCGTCGCCGACGCATTCGACGTCGAATCCCTCGAAGACGAGGTTGTCGCGCAGCACCCTGGCCAGCGACCGGTCGTCCTCAACCACGAGGATGCGCTTCTTCATCTCGTTCATCCGCCGCCGGCAGGGTGACGCTGACGGTCGTGCCGGCCCCGACCACGCTGTGGATGCGCAGCGATCCGCCCTGGTCCGTGGCGATCCGGCTCGCGATGGCCAGGCCCAGACCGCTTCCTCCGGACCCGGCATTCCGTCCCCGGAAGAACCGACGCGTCACCTGGGTCAGTTCGTCCGCGGGAATCCCGACACCCCGGTCGGCGACGGTGACGGTGACGGTCGGCCCGGTCGCGCGGGCGCGAATGCCGAGCGACCGCTCCGCCTGAGAGTACCGGATGGCGTTGTCGACGAGGTTGTCGAACAGCAAGAGGCAGGCCGTACGGTCTCCCCTGATCGCCGGCGTATCCGACGGCACGTCCACCTCGACGTCGAACCCGGCGTCCCGAAGCGTCGTCCGGAACCCGCTCACGACGTCGCCGAGAAGGGTGGCGGTGTCGAGGGCCGAGAACGTATAGACCTCGGTGACGTCGGTGATGCGTGCGTAGGCCAGCAGGTTGTCGACGAGCCGCGTAAGGCGTTTTGACTCCTGGACCACCAGCTGAGAGTACTCCCTCAGCGCGTCGGGGCCCGTGACGCGCCCGCGGGCCATCGTGTCGCCGGCCGCACGGATGGCTGCGATCGGCGTCTTCAGCTCGTGCGTGACCGTCGACACGAAGTCGGAGCGCAGTTCGGCGAGACGGGCGCGGGCCTGCGAGGCGCGAGCCGTCAGCACCAGGCCCAGCACGAACACCGCGATGGCCATCCCGGCCACCGCAAGCGTACGGTTGCCGCCGGCGATGGCGTCGCTCAACGTGCGGTCGGTGCCCGCACCGGCAGCCGCTTCCCACGTTTCACGCGGCAGGTCGGGCAAGTCCAGCGTGATCGCCAGCGGGTCGAAGAAGGCAATGGGAAACGTCCGGCGCGCGATCGGCGGCCGCAGCGCGGCGGCCTGTGCTCCTGCAACGTGAGCGCCCGCGGCGTCGGTCACCGCCAGCGGCAGGGTCTCTCCCGAGGCGCCGATGCGGGCAACCTGGCGCGCAACTTCAGGGAAGTAATGCAGACGCACCCATGTCAGGTTCACCGTGAAGCCGAAGACACCCTCGAGCCGCTCGCGAAGCGGGTCGCGGTAGAGGAGACGGGCCACGACCTGGTACCGCACGCCCGCGATGCTGGTCTCGAAAGCCGAGTAGCGGCGGCCCACGTCTGCGTCCTGCCGAATGCGGGTCAGGAGCGCCTCCGCGACGGCCGGTTCGTACTCGACCACCACGGGAAACCTGGTGGGCCCCGCGTCGCCGTGCATCCACGGCGGCCGCCGGTCCGCACGGTCGAGAAACACCACGGATTCAGGTGTGGCCGAACTGCTCCACGCGAAGAACGACTCGGGGTACGGGTAGCGGGCAAAGGCGCTGGCCGCGGTGGTGCGCACGTCGAAGGGGGGGTCCAGCATGAACTGGTCCCACTGCGCCGAGGCCAGCACCGTGCTCTGCACCCCCCGCATATCGCGGCTGAGCACCGTCGCGAGCCGGTCCGCCGTTTCCGCCGCCCGCTGACCGGCCAGCAGCGTGGCACTGTGGCGCCATCCCTGGACCGCGCCATAGGCCAGCCATCCCGTGACCACGATGGAGGCACCGATACCGGCGACAAGGAGGCGCATGGCCCACGGGCGCGCATGCTCCGGGTGCGTTCTCACCGCGACAGCTCCCGCTCGCGGTAATAGCGGGCCGCGCCGTCGTGGAGGGGGATGGGTGTGGCGGGCGCCTGCTCGAGGTCCATGCCGCTCAGAATCGACATCGACGGCAGCTGCGCGAAGAACTGCTGCGTGAGGTCGTGCACCGTCGCTTCGTCGAGGCTTCGCCGGCAGAGCAGGAGGTTGTCGACGCCAATCGTCCGAATCGGCTCCCTGTGTCCCGGATACGTGCCGCCGTGAATCGTCGTCGGCCGGAAGAAGGGGTAGTCGTGGCGCAGCCGTTCAATCGCGGGCCCGCCGAGCGGGAGGATGCGGGCCCCAGCCTGCGTCGACGCGCGGACCGAGTCGACCGGGTCGCTTCCGTTGACGAACAGCGCATCGATCGTGCCCGCCGCGAGCCGCGCCGCCGCTTCGTTGTATTTCAGCGGCTCGACCTCGACGGCCGAGGCGTCGATGCCGAGCGCCCGAAGCACGATCTCGGCCGTGAGCGCCGATCCGCTGCCCGTCGGTCCGACGGCCACGCGCCGGCCGCGAAGGTCGGACGCATCGGCGATCGCCGAGCCCGCCCGCACGACGAGGTGAACCGGCGCGAGTTCAAGCACTGCGATGCCACGCAGCTCCGAGAACGATTCCAGGCGGCCGTCGAACCCGCCGACGTAGGCCGTGTAGGCCACGTCGGCGTACGACAGGCCCACGTCGGCGTCGCCGCGCTCGAGGGCTTCGACGTTGGCGACGGACCCGGCCGTGTCCTGCACGCGCACGTCCAGCATCGGAAGCGCCGCCGTGTAGGCCCGGGCGAGGGCCTGCCCGAGCGGGTGGAACCTGGCGCCCGGGGTGCCAGTCGTGAGGCGAATCACTCTTCGGGCCAAAGGAGCTGCGGGCCTGCTGCATGCCACGGTGCCGGCGGTGACGAAGACGATTGTCAGCAGGCCGGCGACGAGCGGCGGGCGGCGCGGACGTGTTCTCAGCGAGTGCTCCACGCTCGAAGGCTAACCCCGTTTCGGCGTTCCGTCCAGGAGGAGGGAAGCGCCGGGACCGTGTGATACCGTTGAGCCCGCGCGCCCGATCCGGCCCGATGTCATGAGCCACACGACACGATCCTCCTCCAGCCCGGACCCGGGGCGCACCCCGCGCCCGCCGGAAGGCTCCGACCGGCTCGGTTGGAGACGGTGGCTGCCAGGCTTGCAGACCGCGCGCCGGTACGAGACCGCGTGGCTGCCTCACGACATCGCGGCCGGCTTGGTGCTGACGACGATGCTGGTGCCCGTCGGGATCGCGTATGCGGTCGCGTCCGGCGTGCCGGGCATCTACGGCCTCTATGCGACCATCGTCCCGCTGCTGGCCTATGCCGTGTTCGGCCCCAGCCGCATCCTCGTCCTGGGACCCGATTCATCCCTGGCCGCAGTCATACTCGCCGTCGTGCTGCCGCTCGCTGGCGGTGACGCACGCCGCGCTGTCGCCCTGGCCGGCATGATGGCCGTGGTGTCGGGGACGACGCTCGTGCTCGCCGGCGCAGCGCGCCTTGGTTTCGTCACCGAGCTGCTTTCAAAGCCGATTCGCTATGGGTACATGAACGGCATCGCGCTGACGGTGCTGATCAGCCAGTTGCCCACGCTCTTCGGCTTCTCGATCGAGCGCAAAGGACCGCTGCACGGCGTGTGGGCCATGGCCCGGGCGGTGGCCGACGGGAGAACGAACGTGGCCGCGCTGCTCGTCGGCGCGGGCACGCTGGCGGTCATCCTGCTCCTCAAACGAGTCAAGCGTGTGCCGGGCATACTGGTCGCCGTCGTCGGGGCGACAGGCGTCGTCGCGGCGCTGGACCTCCCCGCGCGGGCCGGCGTGTCGGTGCTGGGCGTCCTCCCCCAGGGGCTGCCGGCCTTTGTCATTCCGTGGATCACGTACGCCGACATCGCCCCGGTTCTCATTGGCGGTTTCACCGTGGCTCTGGTGTCGTTCGCCGACACCAGCGTGCTCTCGAGGGCGTACGCCGCGCGGACCGGCAGCGCCGTCGATCCCAACCAGGAGATGGCGGGGCTCGGGGCTGCCAACCTGGCCGCGGGCTTCTTCCAGGGCTTTCCGATCAGCAGCAGCTCGTCGCGCACGCCCGTCGCCGAGGCCGCGGGCGCCCGGACCCAGTTGACCGGCCTCGTCGGCGCGCTCGCGGTCGCGTTGCTGCTCGTCGCGGCGCCGGGCCTGCTCCGGTATCTGCCCGGCAGCGCGCTGGCCGCGGTTGTCATCGCCTCGGCCATCGGCTTGATCGAGATCGAGGACCTGCGCCGGATCTACCGTATCCAGCGTTGGGAGTTCTGGCTGTCCATCGGCTGCCTGGTGGGCGTGGCCGTGCTGGGGGCGATTCCCGGCATCGGCCTGGCCATCGTGATCGCGGTCATCGAATTCCTTTGGGACGGGTGGCGCCCGCACTCCGCGGTGCTGGGCCGGGCCGATGGCGTCAAGGGGTACCACGACATCACCCGCTATCCGGGCGCCCGCCTCATCCCCGGGCTGGTGCTGTTCCGCTGGGATGCGCCCCTGTTCTTCGCCAACGCCGAGCTGTTTCGCGAACGCGTGCTCGACGCCGTGGCCGCCTCACCGACGTCCGTGCGCTGGATCGTGGTGGCCGCCGAGCCAGTGACGAGCGTGGACGTCACCGCCGCCGACATCGTGGCCGAGCTGGACCAGGCCCTTCATGCGTCCGGCATCGAGCTCTGCTTTGCCGAGATGAAGGACCCCGTGAAGGACAAGCTGAAGCGATTCGGGTTGTTCGCGCGGCTCGGCGAAGAGACGTTCTTTCCCACCCTTGGTGCGGCGGTCGGCCGGTATCTCGAGCTCTATCCGGTCGGGTGGGTGGACTGGGAGGACCGGAGTCCTGAAACGCGCTGAGGAGACGGCGTGGCCTCGGCCGCGGAGCTGGCGGCACGTGGCGCCTCGTGTACAAGAAGACGGGCTCGAGACCTTTCGATCTCGAGCCCTTGTATACACCCGGCAGTGACCTACTCTCCCACGCAGTTACCCACGCAGTACCATCGGCGGTAGAAGGCTTAACTTCCGTGTTCGGAATGGGAACGGGTGTGACCCTTCTCCTATGGCCACCGGGAATATGGATCAGCCGACGCCGCATACCGGCGTGGCCCGAACGTTGCCGGCCCGAGGAGCCCGGGTATGTTCTCCGGGGCTCGCGCGACGACGTGTCGGCGGCTGAATGTCAAAGAGCAGCGGCAACTGAATACCCTGCAGAGGGAGTTCCTGTTTGGAACACGCACGTGCTGTAAAGAAGATAATGGTCAAGCCTCACGGCTGATTAGTACCAGTAAGCTCAGGACGTCACCGTCCTTACACACCTGGCCTATCACCTGGTAGTCTTCCAGGAGCCTTTAGGAGCCTTGCGGCTCGGGAGATCTCATCTTGGGGAGGGTTTCACGCTTAGATGCCTTCAGCGTTTCTCCCTTCCGCACGTAGCTACCCAGCGCTACCCCTGGCGGGATAACTGGTACACTAGAGGTGCGTCCAACCCGGTCCTCTCGTACTAAGGTCAGCCCCCCTCAAATCTCCTGCGCCCATGACAGATAGGGACCGAACTGTCTCGCGACGTTCTAAACCCAGCTCACGTACCGCTTTAACCGGCGAACAGCCGGACCCTTGGAACCTGCTACAGCTCCAGGATGCGATGAGCCGACATCGAGGTGCCAAACCTGGGCGTCGATGTGAACTCTTGGCCCAGATCAGCCTGTTATCCCCGGCGTACCTTTTATCCGTTGAGCGATGGCCCTTCCACGCGGGACCACCGGATCACTAAGGCCTGGTTTCCCACCTGCTCGACTTGTAGGTCTCGCAGTCAAGCTCGCTTATGCCTTTGCACTCTCCGGCTGATTTCCAAACAGCCTGAGCGAACCTTCGCGCGCCTCCGTTACCGTTTAGGAGGCGACCGCCCCAGTCAAACTACCCACCTAGCAGTGTCCCTGACCTGGCTGACAGGTCGAGGTTAGAACATCGAAGTGATAAGGGTGGTATCTCACCGTTGGCTCCCCCGATCCCAAGAGACCGAGTTCATTGCCTCCCACCTATCCTGCGCATAACACGTCAACGTTCACTACTAGGCTGTAGTAAAGGTGCACGGGGTCTTTCCGTCTAGTCACGGGCAACCGGCGTCTTCACCGGTACCACAAATTCGCAGTGCCCCTCGTTGAGACAGCGGAGAAATCGTTACGCCATTCGTGCAGGTCGGAACTTACCCGACAAGGAATTTCGCTACCTTAGGACCGTTATAGTTACGGCCGCCGTTTACCGGGGCTTCAGTTCGAAGCGTCGCCTTGCGGCTAACCTCTCCCTTTAACCTTCCGGCACCGGGCAGGCGTCAGACCCTATACGTCGTTT
>CAWDWR010000003.1:0-587500 GCA_963806085.1 uncultured Acidobacteriota bacterium | reverse complement strand
CGTGAAGAACTTGAGGTACTTCACGACGTCGCGGTCGTCGGTGTTCAGCCAGAACTGGTAGAAGCGGAACGGCGAGGTCAGCTGCGGGTCCAG
The DNA here is from genome assembly GCA_963806085.1 of uncultured Acidobacteriota bacterium. Classification (GTDB taxonomy): domain Bacteria; phylum Acidobacteriota; class Vicinamibacteria; order Vicinamibacterales; family JAKQTR01; genus JAKQTR01. The sequence continues at coordinate 587,407 of CAWDWR010000003.1, read as the reverse complement.
CCACACCGCGCCGGCCTCCGTCTTGCCGAACTTCACGCCCGTCGAGGTCGTGACCAGCGGCATCACCAGGCCGTGCGCCTTCGCGCTGCGCAGGCGCCGGATGAGGTCGGCAGCCGGCCGTGATGTTGCCCCACTGGTCGCTGCCGCCCATCTGCAGGGTGCACGGTACCGGTCGAACAGCGTCAGGAAGTCGTACGACTGCAGCATCAGGTAGCTGAACTCGGTGTACGAGATCCCGTCCTCCTGGTCGATGCGGCGCTTCACCGACTCCTTGGCGAGCATGTAGTTGACGGTGAAGTGCTTCCCGATGTCGCGCAGGAAGTCGAGGTAGTTGAGGGACCGCAGCCAGTCGGCGTTGTTGACGATACGGGCCGGGTTGCCCGGCGGCGTCGAAATCGAGCACCTTCGCGAGCTGGGCGCGGATGCCGGCGAGGTTGGCGTCGATCTGCTCGATGGTCAGCAACTGGCGCTCGGCCGTCTTGCCGCTCGGGTCGCCGATCATGCCAGTGCCGCCGCCGACAATCGCGATGGGGCTGTGGCCGAAGCGCTGCATGCGCGCGAGGGCCATCATCGGCAGGAGCGAGCCGACGTGCAGGCTGGCCGCGGTCGGGTCGAAGCCGATGTACAGCGTCACCTTCTCGCGGGCCAGCACGTCGCGCAGGCCCTCGGTGGACTCGTAGACCAGCCCGCGCCATTCAAGCTCGGAGAATACGTCTGTGGCCATTCCTGTCTGCTCCAAGGTCCTTACTATACTTGGCCTTGGTATCACCGTCAGTAGTAGTCAGTAGCCAGTAGTCAGTAGTCAGTAGGAAGGGCACGTTCAAGGCGTTGCGCGGCCACGCCGGGAAGAGGCGATTGTGACTTGCGACGCCCTGCTGGACTTCGGCATTTCTACTGAATACTGGCTACTGACTACTGGCTACTGATCCGGCCATCACCCGAAGATGAGCCGCCGTCCATCCACTCGCCATCCGCCGTCCAGAATACGCTGTATGGCGTCCGGATAGATGCGGTGCTCCTCTTCGAGGATGCGGGCCGAAAGCGTGTCCTCGGTGTCGTCGCCGAACACCGGGACGACGGCCTGCAGCACGATGGGGCCGGCGTCGAGGTTCGTGTCCACCAGGTGCACGGTCGCGCCGGAGAACCTCACGCCGTGCTCGAGGGCCTGCCGCTGCGCGTGGAGCCCGGGGAACGAGGGCAGCAGGGCCGGATGGATGTTCAGGATGCGATTGGGGAACGCGTCGACAAACGTCGCGCCCAGCAGACGCATGAACCCCGCGAGGCAAACAAGCTGCACGTTCCGGGCGCGGAGATCTTCGACGAGGACGGCTTCGTAGGCCTCTCGGGAGGGCCAGGCCTTGTGGTCGCGCACGATCGTCTCGACGCCGGCCATCCTGGCGCGCTCGAGGCCGAAGGCGTCGGCGCGGTTCGAGACGACGACGGCGAGGCGCGCGTCGAGCCGGCCGTCGCCGATGGCATCGATGATGGCCTGGAGGTTGGACCCCCGCCCGGAGATCAGCACGGCGATGTTGCGCTGCACGTTCGCCCCCTGCCTGGACCCGTGCTACACGGCGTCGTAGACGACCCCGGGGTCGCCCTCGATGATGCGGCCGATGCGGTGCACGCGGGTCTCGCCCGCCGCCTGCAGCATCACCGTCACCCGCGACTCATCGTCGGCGGCGCAGGCGACGATCATGCCGATGCCCATGTTGAACGTCCGGTACATGTCGTCCTCCGGCACGCCGCCGACGCGCTGGAGGTAGCGGAAGACGGCGTTCGGCGTCCAGGCGGACTTGTCGACGCGGGCCGCCGTGCCGGGCGGGAGGATGCGCGGCAGGTTTTCGGTGATGCCGCCGCCGGTGATGTGCGCGAGGCCCTTGACGAGGCCAGCATCGAGGAGCGGCCGGACGACGGGCAGATACGAGCGATGCACGCGAAGCAGTTCGTCGCCGATCGTGCAGCCGAGTTCGTCGACCATCGAGTCGGCGCGCAGGCCGACATGTTCGAAGACGATCGCCCGCGCGAGAGAATAGCCGTTCGTGTGCAGGCCGGTCGACCGCAAGCCGAGCAGGACGTCGCCGGGCCGCAGGCGCTGGCCGGTAATCAACCGGTCCTTCTCGACCACGCCAACGATGAAGCCGGCGATGTCGTACTCGCCTTCGGCGTAGAAACCAGGCATCTCGGCCGTCTCGCCGCCGATGAGCGCGCAGCCGTTCTCGAGGCAGCCCGTCGACACGCCCTCCACGACCTGCGCCGCCACCTCCGGAGAGAGGCGGCCGGTGGCGAGATAGTCGAGGAAGAACAGCGGTTCGGCGCCCTGCACCAGGATGTCGTTGACGCAGTGATTCACCAGGCACTGTCCCACCGTGTCGTGGCGCCCGGTCATGAACGCCACCTTGAGCTTCGTGCCGACGCCGTCGGCGCTCGAAACGAGGACCGGGTCACGGTAGTCCGTGCCGAGGCGGAACAGGCCGCCGAAGGACCCGATGGCGGAGAGCACGCCCGGCGTGAACGTGCGCTTCGCCAGCCCCTTGATGCGGTTGACGGTCTCATTGCCCGCGCTGATGTCGACGCCGGATGTTCGGTAGTCCATCTCTGACCACCTTCAGTAGTCAGTAGTCAGTAGCCAGTAGCCAGCAGAAAGGCCTTGTCTCGCGGTCGGGACGCCCGGCCGCAGCCCGTTGCAGCGTGATCCTGCATTCCTACTGACTACTGACTACTGGCTACTTACTACTTTCCCTTCCCCACCTCCGCCCCCAGCCTCAGCGCCTCCGCCTCGTGGCGGGGGAAGGGAAGCGGATACCGTCCCGTATAGCACGAGGTGCAATAGCTCTCGCGGTGCGAGTTGACGGCCTCGAGCAGTCCTTCGAGGCTCAGGTACCGCAGGCTGTCGGCCTCGATGTACTTCCGGATCTCTTCGAGCGTGTGCGTCGCGGCGATGAGCTCGGCGCGCCTCGGCGTGTCGACGCCGTAGAAGCAGGGCGAAATGGTCGGCGGGCAGCTGATCCGCATGTGCACTTCCCTCGCGCCGGCGGCCTTGATCATCTTGACCAGCTTGCGGCTCGTGGTGCCGCGCACGATCGAGTCGTCGATGAGCACGACTCGGCGGCCTTCGAGGATGCTGCGCACCGGGTTGAGCTTCACCTTCACGCCGAAGTGCCGGATGGACTGCTGCGGCTCGATGAACGTGCGGCCCACGTAGTGGTTGCGGATGAGGCCGAACTGGAGCGGAATGCCCGAACGCTCGGCGTAGCCGACCGCGGCGCACACGCCGGAGTCCGGCACCGGGACGACCACGTCGGCGGGAACGGCCGCCTCCCGCGCCAGGATGCGGCCGAGATTCGTCCGCACCCTGTTCACGCTTTCGCCGAACACGAGGCTGTCCGGGCGCGCGAAATACACGTGCTCGAAGATGCAGTGCGCCAGCATCGCGGGCGGAAACGGCCTGATCGACGTCGGCCCGTCGGGCCCGATGATGAGCACCTCGCCGGGCTCCACGTCGCGCTCGTACGTCGCGCCGATGAGATCCATGGCGCAGGTTTCCGAGCACACCACCCACGCGCCGTCGAGCCGCCCGAGCGCCAGGGGCCTGAACCCGTGCGGGTCGCGGACGGCCACGAGCCGGTCGCGGGTCAGGAACAGCAGCGAAAACGCCCCCTGCGCCTGGCCGATGGCCTCGACAAGCGCGTCTTCGACGCGCGCGGCCTTCGATCGCGCGTAGAGGTGCAGGAAGACCTCGGTGTCGCTCGAGGTCTGGAAGATGGCGCCTTCGGCGGTGAGCGCCGTGCGCAGCTCCCGCTCGTTGACGAGATTGCCGTTGTGGCAGACCGCGATCGGCCCGTGCACGCAATCGATGAGAATGGGCTGGGCGTTGACGAGGCCGCTCTCGCCGGCCGTCGAGTACCGGACGTGGCCGATGGCCGCCGTCCCCGGCAGCTCGGCCAGCGCCTGTTCGTTGAAGATGTCGGCCACGTAGCCCATGCCGCGTTCGGCGCGAAGCTTCAGGCCGTCGGACGCGACGATGCCGCCGCTTTCCTGGCCGCGGTGCTGCAGGGCGTAGAGCCCCAGGTAGGTCATCTTCGCCGACTCGGGGTGGCCGAAGATGCCGAACACGCCGCACTCGTCGTTGAGCTTGTCCAGCATCGTTCTAGGCCGCGCCGCTGCCGAAGACCCGCCCGAACACCTCGTCGACGTGGCGGAGATGGTGATCCAGATCGAAGAGGCGGTCGAGCTCCGCCGCCGGGAGCACCGCCGACAGGTCCGCGTCGGCGCGCAGCAGCTCGCGGAAATCGAGCCCCTCGAGCGACGACCGCATCGCGTTGCGCTGCACCCACTCGTAGGCCTGCTCGCGCGACACCCCGCGCGACGCCAGCGCGAGCAGCACCGATCCCGAGAAGATCACGCCGCGCAGCAGCTCGAGGTTGCGGCGCATCCTGTCCGGGTAGACCACCATGTCCGCGACGATGCGCGTGAAGCGCCGGAGCATGTGATCGAGGCCGATGAAGCTGTCGGGGAGGATGATCCGCTCCACCGACGAATGCGAGATGTCGCGCTCGTGCCAGAGGGCGATGTCCTCGATGGCCGCGCCGGCGTTGCCACGAAGGACGCGCGCCAGCCCCACGATCTGCTCGCAGCCGATCGGGTTGCGCTTGTGCGGCATGGCCGACGAGCCCTTCTGCCCCTTGGCGAAGGGTTCTTCGACCTCGCCAATCTCCGTCTTCTGCAGCCCGCGGATCTCGAGGGCGAACTTCTCGAGCGAGGCCGCGGTGATCGCGAGGGCGCAGAGCAGCTCGGCGTGCCGGTCGCGCTGGATGACCTGCGACGACACGGGCGCCGGCTCCAGGCCGAGCTTCGCGCACACGGCCCGCTCGATCGACGGGTCGAGGTGCGCGTAGGTGCCGACCGCGCCGGAGATCTTCCCGAACGAGATGCCGGCCCGCGCGCGCCGGACCCGCTCGATGTCGCGGCCGACCTCCTCGTACCAGAGCGCCAGTTTCCAGCCCGAGCGTCGTCGGTTCGGCGTGGACGCCGTGGGTGCGGCCGATCATCGGCGTGCGGCGGTGCTCGAGCGCGCGCGTCCGGACGGCCGCCCGGAGCGCGTCGAGGCGCTCGAGCAGCACGTCGCACGCGTCCTGCATCTGCAGGGCCAGCGCGGTGTCGAGGACGTCCGACGAGGTGAGCCCGAAGTGCAGCCACCGCGCCTCGGGGCCGACGTGCTCGGCGACGGCCTGGGTGAACGCGATGATGTCGTGCCTGGTGACCTCCTCGATTGCCTCGATCCGCGCCACGTCGAACGCGCCCCGCTCGCGGATGGCGCGCGCCGCCCCGGCCGGGATGAGGCCGGCCTCGGCCATCGCCTCCGCGGCGGCGATCTCGACGCGCAGCCAGGTTGCGTAGCGGTGCTGGTCGCTCCAGATCCCGCCCATGGCCGGGTGTGTGTATCGCGCGATCATGACGCCACCTGCAGCTCGCCGCCGGACACGGTGAATCCGTTCACATCGCCCACGACGGCCACCGACACCGGCGTCCGCAGGAGCAGGTCCTTCGCCACCCGGGTGACGTCGTCGAGGATCACGGCATCGATCCCGGCCAGCGTGTCTTCGATCGTGAACGGCTCGTCGAAGTAGATCTCCTGGCGCGCCAGGTACGCCGCGCGCTGCCAGGTGCTCTCGAGGCCGAGAATCAGGCTGCCCTTCACGTTGTCCTTCGCCCGCACGAGCTCGGAGCCATCGATGCCGGCCGTCACCACGCCCCGGAGCTCGTCCATGATGACCCGCACCACCTCGTCGACACGCTCGTTGGCGCAGCCTGCGTAGATGCTGAGCAGGCCGGCGTCGCGGAACGCGCTCAGGCCGCTGCCCACCGAGTAGGCCAGCCCGCGCTTCTCCCGCACGTTCTGGAACAGCCGCGAGCTCATCGACCCGCCGAGCAGCGTGTTGAACACGAGCGCGGCATACCGGTCCCGGTGATCCTGCCGATAGGCCCCGACGCCCATGCAGACATGGCTCTGCTCGAGGTCCTTGTTCCGGACGTGGACCAGGCCGTGTTCCACCGGCGGCGCCTCGACCGCCCCGGGGCCCTCCCGCTGCACGCCGCCGAAGGCCTGCTCGATGAGATCGCGCAGGCGCCGGTGCTCGATATTGCCGGCGGCCGCCACGATCAGGTTGTCTGCGGTGTAGACGCGCGCGAAGTACTCCTGCAGGACGTCCTGGTTCAGCCGGTTCACGCTGTCGGCGGTGCCGAGAATGGCCCGGCCCAGGGGATGGCCGCGCCAGAAATGCTCGAGGAACAGCTCGTGCACGAGATCGTCGGGCATGTCCTCGACCATCTTGATTTCTTCGCCCACCACGCCCTTCTCGCGCTCGATGTCGTCGGGCGCGAAGCGGGGATGCAGCACGACGTCGGAGAGGACGTCCACCGCGAGCGGCAGGTGTTCGTCGAGCACCTTGATGGCGTAGTTGGCGTTCTCCTTGCCGGTGGACGCGTCCATCTGTCCGCCGACCGAGTCGACCGTCTGCGCGATGTCTTCGGCCGACCGCGTGGTCGTGCCCTTGAAGAGCATGTGCTCGACAAAATGCGCGATGCCCGACCACTCGTCGCCTTCGTGCCGCGACCCCCTGGTCAGCCACACGCCGAGGCTGACGGACCGTACGTGGGGAATCGACTCGGTCAGCAGTCGCAGGCCGTTATCGAGGACGTCGCGCACGACCATGGGCAGTCAGTCGGCCTGACGGGAGGTTGAAGAAGGGCCGCAACTTGTTGAACTATAAGGAATTGCAGCCAGGCGATCCAACAAATGATAGCATGGGCGAAGCAGGCGCAGCAAGAAAAAGGGCCACCTCGATGCCGCAGCTCGAACTGACGGAACTGACGCGCGCGGAGCTCGAAGCCGCCCTCCTCGCCGAGGGCCTGCAGCGCTACCGGGCCGGCCAGATCTTCGAATGGGTCTACCGCCGGGGCGCGGAGGGGTTCGCCGAGATGACGAACCTCCCGGCCTTACAGCGCGAGGCCCTGGCGAGCCGGTTCAAGGTGTCGACACTGCCGATCGCCCGCCGCGACGTGTCGGAAGACGGCACCGAGAAGTTCCTGCTGACCCTGCAGGATGGCCGCCAGGTGGAGTCGGTGTTCATTCCGCGCACGCCGCACGACACCTTCTGCGTCTCGACCCAGGTCGGCTGCGCCATGGGCTGCGCCTTCTGCCTCACGGCGACGATGGGCCTCGTGCGCAACCTGACGGCGGGCGAGATTGTCGGCCAGGTGCGCGTCCTCGCGGGCGTGCTCGGGCTTCGCGAGTCCCGCTTCAACATTGTCTTCATGGGCATGGGCGAGCCCCTGCACAACTACGACGCCACGATGGCGGCGGTGCGGATTCTCGCCGACGAGCGCGGTTTCGCGGTGCACCCGCGCCGCATCACGGTGTCGACGGTGGGACTCGTGCCCGCGATCGAGCGGCTCGCCGCAGAGGACGTGATGCCGCGTTTGGCGGTGTCGCTCCACGCGCCGACCGACGAGCAGCGCGCGAAGCTCGTGCCCGTGAACCGCAAGTATCCGATCGCAGAGATCATCGAGGCGTGCCGGCGCTTCCCGCCTGCCCGGCGCGGCCGGATCACGTTCGAGTACGTGCTGCTCGCGGGCGTGAACGACTCGCAATCCGACGCGCGGAAACTGGCCGCCCTCCTGCAGGGCTTGCACGCCAAGGTCAACCTGATTCCCCTCAATCCCGCCGCCGGCATCCCGTTCGAGCGCCCCTCCGACGAGCGCATCGACGCCTTCGGCCGGGCGCTCTCCGAGCGCGGCGTCACCGTGATGGTGCGCAAGAGCCGCGGCCGCGACATCCGGGCGGCCTGCGGGCAGCTCGCGGTTGAGGGCGCGAAGAAGTCGGCAGGGCGGAGGCTGGCCGACGCATTGGGGTCGTAGCCAGTAGTAAGTAGTCAGTAGTCAGTAGTCAGTAGCCAGTAGCCAGTAGCCAGTAGGCAGTCGAAGACGAGCACAGAAGCACGCAGTAGACCGGCTCGGACCCTTCGGAACAGGCCTTTCTACTGAATGCTGGCTACTGGCTACTGACTACCACGGCCAGAGCAGGCGGCCGGGCCTCAGATGACTTGTCCCACGAGGCGAGGTGCATCAGTGAGGATGCGCACCCGAACGCGGACATTCCGAGCGAGGCCGGGCGGCACCGCCACTTTCAGGAAGTTGTCCGTCAGCACGGTCGTCCCATCGTCGAGTGTGAGACCCGGGCGGATGGTGCCGAGTTGAGATCGGACGAATTCGGACGAGAAGCGCGCGCCGAGGTCGCGCAGGCGGGCGGCGCGCCGCTTGACGGTTCCCGGCGAGACCTTCGGCGTCATCGCGGCGGCTTCTGTGCCCGGGCGATCGGAATACGGGAAGACGTGCAGATAGCTGAGCGGCAGCCTGGCGATGACGCGCTCGCTCTCCCGGGCGTCCTCCTCCGATTCGCCAGGGAACCCGACGATGAGGTCAGTGCCGATCGACGCGTGAGGCAGGCGTGCGCGGATGTGCTCGACGAGATCTCCGTAGGGCGCCACCGAATACGGCCGCCGCATCGCGGCGAGCACGCGATCGGCGCCGTGCTGCAGCGGCAGATGGAAGTGCGGCGCGAATCTGCCGGATCCCGCCACCAGGTCGATGATCTCGCGCGAACAGTCCATGGGTTCGAGCGAACTGATGCGAAACGTGACCCCTGCGGGCGCCCGGTCGAGCGCGCGCAGGAGGTCGAGCAGCCTTGCGCGCGGTTCGAGGTTGCGTCCGTACGATCCGAGGTGGACGCCGACGAGCCAGAGTTCCTTGTAGCCGGCCGCCGCCAGGCGTTCTACTTCGGCCAGCACCTCCGGAAGCGTCCGGCTGCGCGACGCGCCGCGGGTCGAGGGAATCACGCAGAATGCGCACGGCTCGTCGCATCCGGTCTGCACGCGCAGCGGGTACGCCGTGCGGCCCATCACGCCAGGCTCGAGGTGCGTGCCGCAGTGGCCCTCGTCCCCGCGCCGCGGCCGGACGCCGTCGATGAGTGCGTCCTTTCCAGCGTTCGGCACAAGGCGCACCACGCCCGGCAGCGACGCCAGCGCCTCCGGCTCGCGGGTGGCGTAGCAGCCGGTAATCACGATGCGCGCGGACGCGTTGCGCCGCGCGATACGCCGGACCAGGTTGCGGGCACCCTGGTCGGCTGCTCCCGTCACCGTGCACGTATTGACGACGACCAGGTCGGCCTCGTCGGCCGGCGCCTCCACGGCGCCGCGCGCACGCAGCCGCTCCTCCATCTCGAAGGAGTCGGCCTGGTTCACGCGGCAGCCGAAGGTGTGGATGGAGTACTTCATCAGGGGCTAGGGACTGGGCGCTAGGCGCTAGTTCTTCTTGCTTCTTGCTTCTTACTTCTGCTCCGCCGCCGCGAGCCTCGCCGCCGCCTGCTCGACCTTGTCGGCGAGCTTCGCTTTGTAGGCCTCGAAGCGTTTCGCCAATTCCGGGTCGGCCAGCGCGATCATCTGCGCGGCGAGCACGCCGGCGTTGGTGGCGCCCGCCTTCCCCACGGCCACAGTGGCCACCGGCACGCCCGGCGGCATCTGCACGGTCGAGAGCAGCGCGTCGAGCCCGAGGAGCGGCGACGAGTCGATGGGCACGCCGATCACGGGCTTCGTCGTATGCCCGGCCACCATGCCGGCCAGGTGCGCGGCGGCGCCGGCGCCAACGATGAACACCTGCACGCCGCGCTCGGGTGCCTCGGCCAGCAGGCGCTGAACCCGCGCGGGCGAGCGGTGCGCCGAGGCCACCGTCATCTCGCACGAGACGCCCAGCTCGCGCAGCACGTCCGCGGCGTTCTTCATGATCGGGGCATCGGAGTCCGAGCCCATGAGGATCAGAACCTGGATGTTGGACATATGACACCTTCAGGGTTCGTGTCAGGCGCTAGGGGCTGGGCGCTAGGCGCTAGTTCTCCGGAGTTCCCTCCCGCCTCTCGCCTTCTGCCTTCTGGCTCCTGGCTTCTGTCTTCTGGCTTCTAGCTTCTTCTGCCTACAGTGCTCGTGTCCCGATGTCCCTCCGATAGTGCGCGCCTTCGAAGGTGATTTTCGCCGCGGCCGCATACGCTCGCGCTCGCGCCTCCGCGAAACCGGCGCCCCGCCCTACCACGGTCAGCACGCGGCCGCCCGCGGTCACGATGGCCCCGTCGCGGTCTTCGGTTCCGGCATGGAACACCAGCGTGTCCGGCAGCGCCGCCGCCTCGTCGAGGCCCGAGATGACCTTGCCCTTCCCGAACGCGTCCGGATAGCCGCCCGACGCCATCACCACGCCGACGTGGCGGTCGCCGCGGGTCCTGAAGCTGCCGGACTCGACGCGCCCTCCCGCCGCGTTCCACAGGTGCGGCAGCAGGTCCTCGGCCAGCCCCGGCAGCACTACCTGCGTCTCGGGATCGCCCATCCTGGCGTTGAATTCGATCACCTTCGGGCCATCGGGCGTGATCATCAGCCCGCAGTAGAGGAATCCGCGATACGGCCGCCCCTCCGCCGCGAGGCCCTCGAGCGTCGGGAACACGATCGACTCCAGGATGCGCCCTGCCATCGTCTCCGTGACCAGCGGGCTCGGCGAGAAGGCGCCCATCCCCCCGGTATTCGGTCCTGTGTCGCCGTCGAAGGCGCGCTTGTGATCCTCGGCCGAGGGCAGCACGCGGGCGTTCTGGCCGTCGGTCAGGACGAAGAACGACGCCTCGCGGCCGCGGAGGAACTCCTCGATGACCACCTGGGAACCGGCATCGCCGAAGCGGCGGTCCACCATCATGTCGCGCACCGCGGCTTCTGCGGCAGCCGCGTCCTCGGCCACGACGACGCCTTTGCCGGCGGCGAGGCCGTCGGCCTTGATGACAACCGGCAGGCCGAAGCTGCCGCCCCGTAGCGCGTCGAGGGCTTCCTGCGGGCTGGCGCAGGTGAGGTGGCGCGCGGTGGGCACGCCGTGGGTGGCCATGAGGCGCTTCGCGAACGCCTTGCTCGCCTCGATCGCCGCCGCGTCCCGGGTCGGTCCGCAGGCGCGATGGCCGGCGGCGGTCAGGGCGTCGACGACGCCGGCGGTCAGGGGGGCCTCGGGGCCGACGACAGTCAGGTCGATGCCTTCGCGGACCACGAGGGCCAGCACCTCGGCGGGGCGGTTGGCGTCGAGCGTGAGGCAGGGAACGTCGCGGGCGATACCGGCATTGCCAGGCGCGCAGAACAGGGCGTCGACGCCGGGTTCCTGGCCGAGTTTCCAGCAGAGGGCGTGTTCCCGCGCCCCGGCCCCGATGACGAGCACACGCATGGCAGGCATCCTGTTCTCGGGCGGCGGAGGGCGCCCGAGTCCGCCTGACGGGCCGTTTTTGGCGGTCCGGCGGCCACAAGCTGTGTTAGCCTAACATATTCGGACCACGGTGCAGTTTGAAGCGCATCCGTGGCGTGGTGCGGATTTTTCGAGCCACGGAGGGGGGTGTTGTACGCGTGGCTGAAGTAAGAGTCCAGGATGGCGAGTCGATCGAGAGCGCGCTCCGCCGGTTCAAGCGGAAGGTGCAGCAGGAAGACATCATCAAGGACATCAAGAAGCACTCGTTCTATCTGAAGCCGGGTGACAAGCGCCGGGCCAAGCAGGCCCTGGCGCGGAAGCGGAGCCGCAAGAAGCTCCGTCGCGAAACGGAGTAACGCGGGACCCTAGGACGTCGTCTCCGGCCGGCGGCCCCCGCGGGCCGGCGGCCGGGGGACGAGATCGGTGGAAGCCGGGACGCTCGATGGAGTTTCAGGACCGAACCCTGCGATGCGCTGATTGCGGCTCGGATTTCGTGTGGACGGCGGGCGAACAGGCGTTTTTCGCCGACAAGCACTTCACGAACGAGCCGAAGCGCTGCAAGGCGTGCAAGGCGAAGCGGGTCCAGCGGCGGTCGTCCGATCCGGCGTCGGGGCGCGACCGGACCGAGACGCGGGCCACCTGTTCGGCGTGCGGGAAGGAGACGACCGTCCCGTTCAGGCCGAGCCAGGGCCGCCCGGTGTACTGCCGCGACTGCTTCCAGCAGCGCAAGCCGCGCGGGCCGCACGGCGCCTGAGGCCGGGCGCCGTTGTCGTTGACCGTATTCGAGTTCCTGCGCTACGATGCAGGCCCGAATACGGGCCGTTTTCTCATGTCCCTCCGCGCGGGAGGGTATTCCCGAACTGGGGTGAAGGGGACCAGCGATGCAGATCGACGAACGGAAAGTCGGAGAGGTCGTCATCCTCGACCTGAAGGGCAAGCTGACGCTTGGCGACGGCGATGAGCTGCTGCGCAGCAAGATCAACGGCCTGGTGCAGGCCGGCCAGAAGCGCATCGTGCTGAACCTTGGCGAGGTGCCGTACATCGACAGCGCGGGTCTCGGCGAGGTGGTGCGCTCGTACACCACGGTCAAGAAGCACGAAGGCATGCTGAAGCTGCTGAGCCTGACCAAGCGGATCCAGGATCTGCTGGCGATCACGAAGCTGCTGACCGTGTTCGACACGTACGACTCCGAGACCGACGCGGTCATGAGTTTCGGCGCCTGATCGGTCCGGCGCCCGCGCTACATGGCGCGACCCATCTCGCCTGATCTCCCGGGACCCGGCGCTGCCCCAGCGGGCGGCGCCGGGGGCCGGTCCACTGCCGTCCTGCTCTTCCACTCGCTCCGCCCCGAGCAGTGGACCAAGAATCTTATTGTCTTCGCCGGGCTGATCTTCGGCCTGGAGCTCTTCGATCGCGCGGCCGTCCTCCGGTCGGTCGTGGCCTTCGCGGTCTTCTGCGCGCTCTCCGGCGTGGTGTACGTGATCAACGACATCATGGACCGCGACGCGGACCGGCGGCACCCGCTGAAGGCGCGCCGCCCGATCGCGTCGGGCGCGCTCTCGCCGGCCCTGGCCGGCGCGGCGGCCGCCGCCCTGGCCGCTCGTCGGCGCTCGGGGTGGCGTTCGTGCTGGGCGTCCCCTTCGGCGCGGTGGCCGTGTCGTACGTGCTGCTGCAGTCGGCCTACTCGGGCCCGCTCAAGCACATCGTCATCCTGGACGTGCTGGCGATCTCCATCGGGTTCGTGCTGCGCGCGGCGGCCGGGGCGGTCGCGATCGGCGTCCCGATCAGCCACTGGCTGCTGGTGGTGACGATCCTGCTGGCGCTCTTTCTCGCGCTCAGCAAGCGCCGGCACGAGCTCGTGCTGCTCGCCAACGGCGCCGCGGAGCACCGGCCGATCCTGGGCGAGTACAGCCCGTACCTGCTCGACCAGATGATTTCCGTCGTGACCGCGTCCACGCTGGTCGCGTACATCTTCTATTGCATCAGTCCTGAAACGGTCCAGAAGTTCGGGACCGACATGCTTGGGCTGACAATCCCCTTCCCGCTCTACGGCATCTTCCGCTACCTCTACCTCGTGCATCGGCGAGAGGGGGGCGGAAGTCCGTCGCAGATGCTGCTCAACGATCGCCCGCTGCTCGTCTGCGTGGCGCTCTGGGTGCTCGCGGTGGTGGTGATTGTCTACCTCAGGCCGTTTGGAGTCTGACATGCCGCCCGAGTTCTCCATCCGATCCGACTCGGTGGACGTCGACGAGATCATGACGCAGATCCGCGCGCGGATCCGCGAGAAGCGCGGCGTCGACTACACCGAGGAGGAGCTGCGCCAGCTGGCCAGCGTCAAGCTCGAGAAGTTCCTGGACCCGACCCGGGTGCGGTCGGACCTGGTCCAGCACTACCAGAAGGCCCGGCAGTCGGGCGGCGCCTCGATGCTGGTGCCGCCGCCCGAGAACTACGCGTTCGACGATCACCTCGTCTACGGCTCCGCGCGGGGCGGCAGCGGCGGGCTGATTTCGAGCATCCGGCGCCTGCTCAACCCGGTGCTGAAGCTCTTCATCAACCCGAACCCGATCATCTACGTGCTGCACCGGCAGAGCCTGATCAACACGCACAACGAGGAGCAGTTCGTGCGGGTCGAGCGCGTGGCGGCGCTCAACTACGAGGTGCTGCACAACCTCGTGCGTCGAGCTGACGCGCCTCTCGCTCGAGGTCAAGAACCTCAAGATGCGGGTCGAGTCGGTGTCGGGCCGCCTGGACTTCAGCGACCGGCGCGCGCGGGCGCTCGAGAGCGTCGTGCAGTACCGGCCGGGCACGGGACCCGCGGCCGAGCTTGCCGAGACGCCGGCGCCGGCCCGCGGCGGTCAGGCCGCCACGGCGCGACGCGGACCAGGCGTCCGCCGGGGCGCCGATCAAGGGCGAGGCGCAGCGCGCGCGGCGGCGCCGGAGACGGCGCGGGCGCGGCGGCGCGGCGGGCCACGCCGGTGCGCGGCGGCGGCGCCGGCGGCCGAGGCGCCGGCGCGCCGGCGATGCGGCGGATGATGACGGCCCGGATGCGCCCGAGGCGGACGGCCGCCGGAGACGGCCTGCCGTTCGACGGCGGCGAGCCGGGCCCTGCGGCGGCGGCGCCCGCGCCGGGCACGGGCGAGCCGACGGACCAGTGAAGCTCGCGGTCGTCGTCCAGCGGTACGGCCTCGACATCAACGGCGGGGCCGAACTCCACGCCCGCTACGTCGCCGAGCAGCTGGCGCGCCGGGCCGACGTGGACGTGCTGACCACGTGCGCCCGCGACTACATCACCTGGCGCAACGAGCTGCCGGCGGGCGACTCGGAGGTGAACGGCCTGCGCGTGCGGCGCTTCCCCGTGCGGCGGGAACGTGATCCCGAGCGCTTCGGCCGGCGGTCGCACCACGTGTTCGGGTCGGCGCACTCGATCGCCGACGAACTCGCGTGGCTCGACAGCGAGGGCCCGTCCTCGACGGCGCTCATCGACGACATCCGCCGCAACGAGGCGGGCTACGACTTCTTCATCTTCTTCAGCTTCCGGTACTACCACGCGTACCACGGCGTCCGCGCGGCCGCGTCGAGGGCGGTGCTCGTGCCGACCGCCGAGCGCGACGGCGCGGTCGGCCTGTCGATCTTCGGCCCGATCTTCCGCGGCGTGCGCGCCCTCATGTACAACTCGTTCGAAGAGCGGGCGATGATCCAGGCCGTCTCGGGCAACGACGCCGTGCCCCACGTCGTGGTCGGCGTCGGCTCCGAGGTGCCCGCGCGCACGAACCCGGAGCGGTTCCGCCAGAAGTACGGGATTGCGGGCCGTTCGTCGTGTACGTCGGCCGCATCGACGAGAACAAGGGCTGCAAGGAGCTGTTCTCCCACTTCGAGCGGTATGCCCGCGCCGTACCGGGCGATCTGTCACTCGTGCTGATGGGGAACTCGATCCTGCCCATCCCCGACCATCCCCGCATCCGGCACCTCGGCTTCGTCGGAGACGAGGACAAGTTCGACGGCATCGCCGCCGCCGAGGCCCTCATCATGCCGTCCTACTTCGAGAGCCTGTCGATGGTGGCGCTCGAAGCGTGGGCGCTCGGCAAGCCGGTGCTGGCCAACGGCCGGTGCGACGTCCTGCAGGGCCAGTGCCTGCGCAGCAACGCCGGGCTGTTCTACGAGAGCGCCGAGGAGTTCCTCGAGACGCTGGCGCTCATGCAGTCGAACCGGCGCCTCGCGTTCGCGATGGGCCAGAACGGCCGCGAGTACTTCCAGCGCCACTACGGGTGGCCGGTGATCGTGCGCAAGTACATGGACATGCTCGATCGGCTGCGCAAGGATGACGAGGGCGGCGCGCCGCGGGCGCCGATCGAGCCGTTGCCCGGCTGGTTCGCCCGGCGCAGGGCCGGCTGCCGGCCGGGGCACGACGTCGTGCAGGGCCTGCCAGCCGGACCGGCGCGCCGAGAGGGGAGGCGGCGGTGAGCGCGGCACGCCCGGCGGTGCACCAGGTGCTGGCCACGCTGGGCTACGGCGATGCCATCGGCCACGAGGTGCTGGGCATCCAGCGGGTCCTCCGCGGCGCAGGCGTCGCGTCCGACATCTTCGTCGAGACCGCCGATCCGCGCCTGGAGGATCTCACGCGGGACTTCCGCGACCTGGTCGAGGCGTCGCACCCCGACAACATCCTGATCCACCACTTCTCCATCGGGTCGAAGGCGTCGCGTGTCGCGTACGCGCTGCCGGACCGGATGGTGCTCGTCTATCACAACATCACGCCGCCCGAGTTCTTCGTGGACGTGCACAAGCTGCTGGTGCGCCTGTGCTACCACGGCCGGCGCGAGCTGGGTGCGTACGTCGGCCGCTGCGATCTCGCCCTCGGCGACTCGGAGTTCAACCGCCGGGAACTGGAGGAAGCGGGTTTCCCGGCGACCGGCGTCCTCCCTGTCGTCCCCGGGTTCGCGCACCTCGACGGCCCGGCCAACGACCTGATGGCCCGCGAGTTCGACGACGAGTGGACGAACGTGCTGTTTGTGGGCCGGGTGATCCCCAACAAGCGGATCGAGAACGTGATCCGCGCGTTCGCCGCCTACAAGTCGCGCTACAACCACCGGTCTCGGCTGTTGATTGTCGGATCGTACGGCGGCTTCGAACGCTACCTCACGATGCTGCAGCACCTGGTGGCGCGGCTCGGCGTTGCCGACGTGCACTTCACCGGCCACGTGTCGAACGAAGAACTCACGGCGTTCTACGACGTCGCCGACGTGTTCCTCTGCGCCAGCGAGCACGAGGGGTTCTGCGTGCCGCTCGTCGAAGCCTTCTACAAGCGCATCCCTGTGCTCGCGCTCGCGCGCACGGCGGTGCCCGCGACGATGGACGGGGCCGGCGTGCTGTACGGCGATCCCGACCCGGCCGGCGTCGCCACGCTCATCGACGCGGTCGTCGGGCGACGAGGCCCTGCAGGAGCGGATCCTTGCGGGTCAGGACGCGGCGCTCGACCGCCTCCGCAGGCAGGATTTCGGCGGCACGCTGCTGCGCCACGTCGACCGGGTGCTCGCGGCGCCGCGCCGGGCGCCCCACCGGGTCGCGTGGGACTTCTGGCAGCAATTCGACACGATCGAGCGGCTCGAGGCGCAGCGCCTCTTCCGCCCGTCCCTGTACAAAGCCCTGCCGACGGCCGCCCGGGCCAGCGGCATCACGTGGTAGCCGGCGAGCGCTGACATGGTCGTCAACCAGTGGGTGCCGGCGGCGCATCGGGGAGACGCGATCGGCGACAGCGCCCGGACCGTGCGCGACCTGCTGCGCGCCCAGGGCCACGAGTCGGAGATCTTCGCGCTCGCGATCGACGACGACATGCGCGGCGAGGCGCGGCCCTTCGCCGATCCGGCCGCGTCGAAGGGCGACGTCACCATCCTGCACTTCGCGGTGCCGTCGCCGATGACGGACGCGTTTGCCAGGCTGCCGCGGGGCCGGGTGCTGCAGTACCACAACATCACGCCGGCGCGCTTCTACGCGCCGTACGACCCCGGCATCTTCCGCCTGGCGGTCGTCGGCCGCCGCGAGCTCGCGTCGCTGGCCGGGCGCACGGACCTCGCGCTCGGCGACTCGGCCTACAACCGGCAGGAGCTCGACGCGCTCGGCTTCGCGCACACCGCGGTCTTCCCCGTCGCCGTGGATCTTGGCCGCATCACCGGCGCGCCGCGGACGCCGGCGCTCGAGAAGTGGCTCAACGACGGCCTCACCAACTTCCTGTTCGTCGGCCGCATGGTGCCGAACAAGAAGGTCGAGGACATCATCCGCCTCGCCGAGCACTACAAGCGGTACGTCGACGCCCACTACCGCTTCATCTTCGTGGGGCGCGACGACGGGGTGCCGCGCTACACGAACATGCTGCGCGCGCTCATCGCCGAGCTCGGCTGGCTCCCGGACCGGTTCCTCTTCACCGGCGGCGTGCCGGACCGCGAACTGGCCGCCTACTATCGCTGCTCGAGCGTGTACATCTCGATGAGCGAGCACGAAGGGTTCTGCGTGCCGCTGGTCGAGGCGATGGCGACCGACCTGCCCATGCTCGCCTACTGCTGCACCGCCATCCCGGACACGCTCGGCGGCGCCGGGGTGCAGTTTGCGCCGAAGGACTTCGAGCATGCCGCCGAGCTGCTCGGGATGCTCGCCTTCGACGACGGCGTGCGGGCGTCGGTCGTCGAGGGCCAGCGGCGGCGTCTGGCCCACTTCACGGCCGGCCGCATCGACAGCGAACTGCGGCAACTCCTGGAACGATTCTCATGAAGATCGCGTTCGTCATCCAGCGTTACGGGTCGGAGATCCTCGGCGGGTCCGAGTACCACTGCCGCCTCATCGCCGAGCGGCTGGCCGAGCGCCACGACGTCGAGGTGCTGACCACCTGCGCCCGCGACTACATCACGTGGAACAACGAGTATCCCGAGGGGGCCGATCGCATCCGGGGCGTGACCGTCCGGCGGTTCGCCAACGCCCACCCGCGGGACATCGAGGCCTTCAACCGGTACTCGGACTGGATCTTCAACCACCCGCACACCCGCGACGACGAGATGCGGTGGCTCGAGCAGCAGGGGCCCTGGTGCCCGCCGCTCGTCGAGTACCTGGAGCGCCACCACCGCTCGTACGACGCGCTCATCTTCTTCACGTATCTCTACGCGCCGACCGTGCTCGGCCTGGCGGTGGCGCCCGACAGGAGCATCCTCGTGCCGACCGCGCACGACGAGCCGGCGATCCACCTCGGGATCTACCGCGAGATGTTCTCGCGTCCTGCGGCGGTGGCCTACAACACCGAGGTCGAGCGGCGGTTCCTGACGGCCGAGTTCCCGAGTTCCGCGCGATCGCCGAGGAAACCGTCGGCTGCGGCGTCGATCTGCCCCAGCAGACCCACGAGCGTCGCCCCGCCGCCGAGGAGCCACCGGCAGCCGACGCCGAGGCGCCGCCGGCGGCCGAGGCCGCGCGCGGGCGCTGGCCCTCGTCGGGGCGAGGCGCCGCGTTCAGGGCCCGCCACAAGATCCACAGTCCCTTCGCGCTGTACGGCGGCCGCATCGAGAAAGGCAAGGGCTGCGAGGAACTGGTCGAGTACTTCAGCACCTACCACGAGGACGGCGGCCACCTCACCCTCGCCCTGATGGGCGTGAAGCTGATGCCGCTGCCCGAGGAGCCCTACATCCGGTTCGCCGGCCTGCTCTCCGAGCGCGAGCGCCTGCAGGCGCTCGAGGCCGCCTCGGTGGTCATCGTGCCGTCGCCGTTCGAGAGCCTGTCGCTGCTCGCCCTCGAGGCGTTCGCCGTCGGCACGCCCGATCCTGGCCAACGCGCGCTCCGAGGTGCTCGTCGACCACTGCCTGCAGAGCAACGCCGGCCTCTTCTACGCGGACCGCGACGAGTTCGTGGAGTGCCTGAAACTGCTCGCGATGGACGACCGCCTGCGCGCGCAGATGGGCCGCAACGGCCGCGCCTACGTCCGCGACCACTACCGCTGGGACATCATCATGGGGAAGTACGAGAGGCTGCTGGGGGCGGTGCGGGGCATGAAGTCATGAGTTATGAGTTTTGAGTTTCGAGTCATGAGTTCTGAGGTTTGGGTGTCGAGTCGGGAACGCAGTACTCACTACTGCATAACTCATAACTCAGAACTTCCTACTGCTCCGCGTCCTCCGCCCCGCCGCCGTTCCTCTTCCTGCGCGGCGCGATGTCGTACCGCTTGATCATCTCGTTGAGCGTCGTCGGCTTGATGCGCAGCAGCTCGGCCGCGCGCTTCTGCACGCCCCCGGCGCTCTCGAGCGTCGACTCGATCAGCCGCTTCTCGAAGTTCGTCACGACGTCCTTCAGCGAGAGGCCGTCCGGCGGCACGGTGATGTGCGGGATCTGGAAGGTCGGGCGACCGCCGCACCTGGTCGGGGATCATGGCCGTGCCGATGCGCGATCCCTGCGTGAGCACGGCGGCCCGCTCGATGACGTTCTCGAGCTCGCGGACGTTGCCGGGCCACTCGTAGTCCATCAGGAGGTCGAGGGCGTCCGGGCGCGAGTTCCAGCCCCGGCTTGCCGTTCTCCTCGCCGTACTTCTGCAGGAAGTGCTGCACCAGCAGCGGGATGTCGTCCTTGCGCTCGCGCAGCGGCGGCAGCGGGATGGTGATCACGTGCAGGCGGTAGAACAGGTCCTCGCGGAACAGGCCGTCCTGCATCATCTTCTGGAGGTCGATGTTGGTCGCGGCGATGATCCGCACGTCGACCTTGATCGTCTCCACGCCGCCGAGGCGCATGAACTCGCGCTCCTGGATGACGCGCAGCAGCTTGGGCTGCGTCTCCAGCGGGATGTTGCCGATCTCGTCGAAGAAGATGCTGCCGCGGTCGGCGACCTCGAAGAGGCCCTTCTTCGGGTAGACCGCGCCGGTGAACGCGCCCTTCACGTGGCCGAACAGGTTCGACTCGAGCAGGTCCGGCGGCAGGTTGCCGGAGTTCACCGTCACGAACGCGCGATCGGACCGCGCCGAGTGCGTGTGGATGGCGCGCGCGATCAGCTCCTTGCCGGTGCCGCTCTCGCCCTCGATGAGGATCGTCGACCGGCTCGGCGCCGCCTGGATGATCAGGTCGAACACCCGGCGCATCGCCGGGCTCTTGCCGATGATGTTGTCGAAGCGGTGGTAGCGCTCCTGCAGGTTCTGCCGGAGCGACCGGTTCTCGGCCACGAGCCGCCTGCGCTCGACGGCGTTGCGCAGGACGAGCAGCACCTCGTCGTTCTTGAACGGCTTGGTGATGTAGTCGAGCGCGCCGCGCTTCATCGCGTCGACGGCGGTGTCGACCGACGCGTACGCCGTGACCATCACGACGGCCATGTCGTCGTCGATCTTCTTCAGCTCGTCGAGGACGGCCAGGCCGTCCATGCCCGGCATCATCACGTCGACGACGGCGGCGTCGAACGGCATGGCCCGGGCCAGGTCCAGGCCCTCGGCGCCGTTCGACGCGAGCCGCACCTCGTAGCCCTCGGGCGTCAGGAGCGCCTCGAGGATCTCCCGCATGATCTCTTCGTCGTCGATGACGAGAATGGAGCCGGCGCGCGCCATGGCCTACCCGCGCACCTGCGCGCCGCCGGCAGCGGCCCGCTGGGCGGCCGGCATGAGGGGCAGCGTGAGCGTGAAGCGCGTGCCCTCGCCCGGGCGGCTGTCGCAGTTGATGGTGCCCTCGTGCTCGCCGACGATGCCGTACGTGATGGAGAGGCCGAGCCCGGTGCCCTGGCCCAGGGTCTTGGTCGTGAAGAACGGGTCGTAGATGCGCGACAGGTGATCGGTCTGGATGCCCGCGCCCGTGTCGCCGACCTCCACCGTCGCCCACTCGCCCGCCGCGCGCGTCGTGACCGACAGCCAGCCGCCCCGCGGCATCGCGTCGCGCGCGTTGATGAAGAGATTCAGGAAGACCTGCTGCAGCTTGTGCTCGGTGCCGAACACGACCGGCGGCGCCGGCGCAGAGGTCGCGGCGCACCTGGATGTTGACGGCCTTGAACTGGTGCTCGAGCAGCGACAGCACGTCGTTGATGACGGTGTTCAGGTCCACCGGCGCGCGCTCGTTCGCCGACTGCCCGCCGCGCGCCAGGGTCAGCAGCCCGTTCACGATCTTGGCCGCGCGGAACGTCTGCCGCTCGATCTTCTCCAGCAGCTTCGTCTGCGGGTCCTCCGGGTCGGCGCGGTCGAGCAGCATCTGCGTGTAGCTCGAGATGCCGGTGAGCGGCGTGTTCACCTCGTGGGCCACGCCGGCGGCCAGCAGCCCGATCGACGCCATCTTGTCGGAGATCTGCAACTGCTCCTCGAGGCGCGCGCGGCTGGTCACGTCCTCGAAGACGACGATTGAGCCCTTCGACGCCGAGATTGGCGCTGTCCTCGCCCTGCAGCGGCACGACGACCACGTCGACGAGCCGCCCCGTGTCGGCGTGCCCGCGCGCCAGCGTCAGCGGCACGCGGTAGAGCGCGGCGCCGGACGGGTTTCCCTGGCGGGCCGATTCGATGGCGTCGACCAGCGACGGGCTCAGCAGTTCCGGCAGGCGACGGCCGACCGCGTCGCGCCGGGGATGCCGCTCAGGTGCTCGAGCGCGCGGTTCCACCGGATCACGCGCTGGTCGGTGTCGACGACCGCCAGTCCGTTGTCGAGCGACTCGAGGATGTTCTCGTTGGACTGGCGCATGCGCTCGACCTGCTCGGCCTGGGCCTTCAGCTGCTGGTAGAGGCGCCCGTTCTCGATGGCCGTGGCCACCTGGGCCGCCACGGCCACCAGCAGCGCCATGTCCTCGCTGCTCAGCGGCTCGCCCCGCTCCTTGCGGCCCGAGGGCCAGCACGGCGATGCCCGTCTGCTTGGACACGCACGGGATGAGGTAGTGCACGCCCTGGACCCGCCAGAACTCGACCTCGTCGCTCCCCGCACGGCGAAGGGCGGCCGGGTCGTCGAGCGCCACGTGGTGCCCGGACCGCACGCGCGCGCCGACGCCGGAGTCGAAGCGGCAGCAGCGGCGGGTCGCCGACGAACCCCTCGGCGCGGATGGCGCGGAACGCGTTGGCCGCCTCGTCGGCCACCATCAGCGCGATGCGGTCGATGACGAGCGTCTCGGTGATGCGCGTCACGAGTCGCTCGGCGAGCCGGGGCAGGTCGAGGTCGGTGCTGAGGTCGCGCGCGAACCCCACCAGCGCGCGCCGGTAGTCGTAGCGGTCGCGGTAGAACGCGCGGTCGAGGACGTTCTGCACCGCGTCCTTGACCGGTCGCGCCAGCAGCACGACCACCATCGTCGACGAGCACGGCGATGATGGTGTTGCCCGTGCCGCCGACGAAGACCCAGCCCACCGCCCGCAGGAGCACGGCATAGAGGGCGACAACGCCCGCCGCCGCCGCGACGTACACCAGGCCCCGCTTCACGATCACTTCCACGTCCATCAGGCGGTAGCGCACGATCGCCGACGCGAACGAGAGCGGGATGAGCCCGAGCGGCACAGCGAGCAGCTCCATCTTGGCGGTCGGCGTCATGCCGAGCGCGAACGGCACGGCGTAGCCGAGGGCGAACGGCGCGCCGCCGAGCAGCCGTGCCCCAGACAATCCACCGCAGCTGGCGCCGCGCCGTGACCGACCGCACGTGCGCCAGGGCGTGCACGAGCACCGCCAGCCCGCCGAGCAGGCAGGCGCCGAGGTAGAGCGGCTCGAAGCCGGTCGAGCGCGGCCACCACGTTCAGCAGGCCCGAGTTGCCGTCCAGCCTTGCCACGGCCATGACGCGCACGCTGCCCATGACGAGCGCCGGCAGGTACAGCAGCGGCAGCAGACGCGCGCCGAGTGGCGTGCGCGCCCAGCCGTTGGCCCGCTCGGGGAACACCAGCGTGAAGTGCAGCAGCATCGGCGCCAGGGCGAGCAGCGCCACCATGTCGGCCCAGTAGAACACCCAGTCGAGCCGGTCGAACCGGCCCGAGAACGAGAACGTGAACACGCCGAAGAACGCGACGGTCAGCCAGAACAGGTGGAGCGACGACTGGTCGCCCGGCCTGCGCAGGCGCACCCAGGCGCCGACCATCAGCGTGAAGATGCCGACCGCCGCGAGGATGAAGTAGAGGAAGCTGTTGCCCTGCGGAATCGGCGCGAGCCGGACCTGCACGATCTCGCGCGAGCCCGAGGCGCAGCAGCGTGTAGGTCAGCGGCGTGGCCGTCGCCGGCGGCATGCGCCGACGCCACCACGTCGGCCGGGCTCTCGACCGGCCGGCCGTCGATCGCCAGCAGCACGTCGCCCAGCCGCACGCCGGCCTTCGTCGCCGGCGCCCGATCGGCCAGTTCGGCCGCGGTGACACCGTCGGGCCGGGCGACCCAGAGCACGCCGTCTTCGACTTCGTGCCACGTCGCGCGGATGTAGATATTGGCGAGTCCGAGCCCGAGCAGCACCACCACGACCGCGAGCGCGGCGAACCAGCCCGGCCGCGCTGGGCTGGCCAGCCCCTGCGCCGGTGCGCTTCGCTGATTCGGCGGTCCGGAACTGGTTGTCAGACATCGGGTTAGCGCACGACGGCGTACTGGTGAACTACAGCAATCGACATACCAGGAAGGCGGTCCACTCATCGGACCCAAACAACTGCAGTATAAGCACTTACGCCAGACGGACTCGCCGCCTGGTCGAGACGGAATCCATCCGGGCGAATGACCCATCCAATCAAGTGGATCACTCGCGGCCGCCCGACTCGCCTGACCTAGAACCTGACCCGCACGCCGCCGAGGACGCGCTTGGGCGGGCGGATGACGAGCAGTTCGTCGTAGACGGACCGTTCTCCGACGACATCGCGGAACAGGTTGCAGACGGCCACCAGCACTTCCCAGTCGGCCGACGTGAAACCCATGAACGGCAGCGCCTGGTTCACCTGGATGTCGAAGCGCGCGTCGAAGCCCGGCTCCTGTGCCTCCGGTGTCTGGCGGGCAAACCCGGAGTTCAGTTTGTAGAGCACGTAGACGTGGGTGGAGGTCTGGGAGATGGCGGTCTCGATCGACGTCGTCGACGTCGTGCACGCGCGTAGGCTCGGCGCGGCTGGCACCGCCAAACCACGCCGCGCCCGCCCCGCCGGGCCCGCTCAGCCACTGGGCCGTCGTCACCGAATAGTCGACCGAACCACGCACGAGCGCCAAAGAGCGGCCGGCTGACCTTCACACCCCATCCGCGCGCGTCGAGATCGCCCAGGTTGGCCAGGTAGTAATGACCGAGGCTTGCCGCGGGGTGTTCCATCGACGGCGCGGCGAAGATCGCGCCGGCCTGATCGTTCACACTCTGGCAGAACGTGCGCACGCCGACGACGTAAGCGGCGACGTCGCGCTCGACGCCGAACTCGAAGTGGTCGGTGGTCTGCGCGTGCAGGCCGTCGCGCTCCGACCACGGCGAGAAGGAGCGGTGCGCCGGCAGCCAGAGGCCGTCCGGCGTGCTCGTCCAGCACGCTGACGAACTCGTCCGCCCCGGGCGCGAAACTGCTCCGGGACGCGAGGGCGCGCACCCGCAGCCCTTTCGCGGGGCTCACCGTCAACGACGCGCGCGGGCTGAGCAGCCCCTCGGTGGCCAGGTAGTCCTGCCACATGTAGGAGAGCCCGTAGCCGACGGCGACGTGTTTCGAGACGATCCACTCGTCGAAGCCGTAGACGCGGCCCACCGATCGCGATCCGCTGTTGATCGCCGACAGGGCGAACAGGTCCGTGGTGTTCACCCGCTGCGCGCTGTACGCGAGCCCGCCGACGTACTGGTGGCTCGAGCTCCCGGGCGCAGTCACGGTGGCGTTGACGTACCACGATCCGACCTGCCCGGGCGTCATGGCCGCGCTCACGGCCCAGTCGCCGACCGGGCCCGCCGTCGATCCGAGCGACACGAGCGCCACGCTCGACGCTGTCAAGCATCGAGGAGCGCGTCGAGCGAGAACGGGGCGCCAAACGCGCTGGTGGTGAGCAGGTTGACGTGCCCGGTGAGCGGAAAGTCGTTGAAGAGCGACGCGGCGGCGCGCGTCGACGACGCGAACGCGCGGCCGAACATCGAGCCCGACGCCGGTTCCGGCGTCACCTCGGGTTCGGCGGCCACGATGTCGGTGTCGACGCCCTTCAGGACGCCGCGTTTCAGATGGCGCAAGCCGCCAGGCGGTTTCGCTGTGGTCGTGATCGCTGACGCTCTCGGCGGGACTCCCTTCGTCTGCGGCCGTGCGCGCGCCGTCGAGAGGGATGAGCCCCGCGGCGAGCACCGCGCGGCCGTCGGCGGTCTGGGTCGGTTGCCGACAGCGACTTGAGCGCCACCGACATGATGGCCGGCCCCGCCTCGGGCCTGACTTCGACCATCCGGCGGATCGACGGTGCGAACCCGTCCAGGTGCACGCGGACGGCGTAGGCGCCGGCCGGCAGCGCCTCGAAGAGAAAGCGCCCGTCCCGGCCGGTGAGGACGAAGGCGACGGTTGACCCGAGCGCCGAAACCATGGCGCCGACCAGGGGCCGGCCGTCGGTGTCGAGCACGAGCCCGCGGATGGACCCTTGCCCCGCCCGGGCGACGGTCGACGCCGCGGTCTTGGCCGCCTGCGCCGACGCGGGCCGTGCCGGAGCGACGAGGCATACGAGTGCGGCCGCGACCACGATCGTGGATAGGCGTCTCATAGCGTCTCTCGTCAACCCGTCACGGCCCGCGCGGCTGGACGGCGCCGCGCGATCAGGCCGTGACGAAGAACGTCACGTTGTGCGTCACCGTCTTGCCGGAGAGCTTGTCGGTGACCTTGATCTCGAGCCGGTATTCGCCTTCCGGGAAGCTGCCGAGGGGCAGCGACTGCCCGGCCACCAACTGGTGCCCCAGCGCCACATCGAACTGCGGCGGCAGCGTCTTGGCGCTGAACACCTGCGGGTTGGTCTTGTTGAAGAACTTCTCGCCGGACGCCTCCGAGGCCACCTTCTGGTAGAAGCTGTAGTCCACCGACACATCGGGCTTCTTGTCGGCGCCGAGCGCCGCGTTGTAGATCAGGAACACGAGCGAGAGTTCGCCCTTCTTCGAGAACGTGTTCGTCGACGACGGGATAATCTGCGTCGTGCCCGAGCGTGTAGGGCTGCTCGATCTGCTCGCGCGGCGTGAGCGGCGCGCTCAGGGGCTCGACCTTGTCGGCCACGATGATGCTGCTGGTCGTCAGATCCTCGGTCCAGAAGTTGGGCACCGTGATGGTCTGCTTCAGGACGCCGGTCTTGGTCGACCGTCTTCTCGCGGTCCTTCGCGTCGACCGGCAGGCGCTCCTTGAGCGTGACGTACACGTCGTAGTCGCCGGCCGGCACCGCGAACGCCCGGCTGATCTGGTAGGGCTCGGTCGCCGTCGCGGGAGGCGTCAGCGTGATGAAGGACACATCCTGGTAGACGTACTCGGGATGCGAGGTTCTTCGACTTGTCGTCCTTGCCCTTCTTGGCGTCGGCGGGCGGCGCGGCGGCGGGCGGCATCGCCTTGCTCACCACGCGGGTGAACATGGTCAGCATCTTGCCGGCGGGCGCCTGCGGCCTGGTCGAACGTGACCGTGAACGGAACGTAGGTCTTGCCTTCCTGGGCCTTCAGAGCGTCGTTGCGGAAGCTCATCGTGATGTCGGCGGCGGGCTGGCCGGCCATCGCGGCGTCCGTGGCGCTGACCACCGACTGGATGTCGAACTGCTGGGCCTTCTCGGCTTTCTTGTCGACCTTCTGGCCTGCTGCTGGGCCAGGACGGGCGCAAACGCCACCGCGGACAGTATGAACAGGGCGACGACGAGCCGGCGTCAGTCCCCACCGGCGGATGCTCATGATGATGCTACTCCCAATTATGCCTGCCACCATGGTAAGACACTGGTCGATCATAGGCTCCAAACCCCGGCGGTGTCAAAGGTTAGCGGCAATCGGCTGTGGTAAGATTCGTGGCTGAGTATCGGCCCTTATCCTCGGCCCTCCTGATCGAGGTTCGCAACATGAAAATCGCGGCAGTGCACGGACGGGAAATCCTGGATTCCCGCGGCAATCCCACGGTGGAAGTCGACGTCTCCCTGGCCGACGGCGCCTTCGGGCGCGCGGCGGTTCCGTCGGGGGCGTCGACCGGCGAACGCGAAGCCCTCGAACTGCGCGACGGCGACAAGCAGCGGTTCCTGGGCAAGGGCGTGCTGTCGGCCGTCGGCCACGTGAACGAGGAACTGCGCCGAACGCACTGGTCGGCCGCGACGTTCGACCAGCGCGGCCTTGACGCGGCCATGATTCGAGCTGGACGGCACGCCCACCAAGAGCCGGCTGGGCGCCAACGCGATCCTCGGCGTCTCGATGGCGTTCGCCAGGGCGTCGGCGTCGAGCCGGCGCATCCCGCTCTACCGCCACTACCGCGACCTGTTCGGCCAGCCGGACGCCGGCGAGTGGCTGATCCCGGTGCCGACGATGAACATCCTCAACGGCGGCGCCCACGCGGATTCGACCGTGGACTTCCAGGAGTTCATGGTCTATCCCGTCGGGCTGCCCACCTTCCGGGAAGCCCTGCGGGCCGGCGCCGAGATCTTTCATGCCCTCCGCGCCATCCTCAAGAAGCGCCACCTCTCGACCGGCGTCGGCGACGAGGGCGGCTTCGCGCCCAACCTGCCGTCGAACGAGCAGGCGGTCGAACTCGTGATCGAGGCCGATCGAGAAGGCCGGCTACAAGCCGGGCCGCGACATCTGCATCGGCCTCGACGTGGCCGCCAGCGAACTCTGGGACGACGACGCGCCCAGGTCGACGCCGTGGGACGCGCCGACCACGGAGCCCGGCCGCTACGCCTTCAAGAAGTCGGGCGGCGCCGCGCGGACCTCGGCCGAGATGATCGCGCTCTACGCGGACTGGCTGTCGAAGTACCCGATCATCTCGATCGAGGACGGCCTCGCGGAAGGCGACTGGAACGGCTGGCAGGCGTTGACGAACGAGCTCGGCGCGCGCGTGCAGATCGTCGGCGACGACATCTTCGTCACCAACCCGGAGATTCTTCAAGCAGGGCATCGAGCGCGGCATCGCGAACTCCGATCCTGATCAAGCTGAACCAGATCGGCACCGTCTCCGAGACGCTCGACGCGATCGCGATGGCCCACCGGGCCGGCTACACGACGGTCATCTCGCACCGGTCGGGCGAGACGGAAGACTCGACCATCGCCGACCTCGCCGTGGCGACCAGCGCGGGCCAGATCAAGACCGGCTCGGCGAGCCGCACGGATCGTGTCGTCGAAGTACAACCAGCTGCTGCGCATCGAGGAGGAACTGGGCCCCGCCGGGAAGTACGCCGGGCGCGCGGCGCTGTCGCAGCTGCAGTAGCTCGGGATTCGGGACACGGGGCTGTGGGTACCGGGCGCTTTCCATCTGCCCGCAGGGAGGACAAGCGAAGGTCACCCGAGGACGATGGAAACGTCTCGGGCAGGACCCGCAGCCCGCACGGCTGAGACTGACACGAAGACCGAGCCGCTGCTCGAGGTGCGCGGCCTGACGACGGAGTTCGTCAGCGAGCGCGACGGCGTCCGCCGCGTCGTGCGCGCGGTCGACGACGTCAGCTTCGACGATCGGGCGCGGCGAGATCCTGGCGCTGGCCGGCGAGTCCGGCTCGGGCAAGTCCGTCACGGCGCTCTCGATCCTCCGCCTGGTCCCGCCGCCCGGCCGCATCGTCGCCGGCAGCGTCCGACTCGAAGCGCGGGAACTCGCTCACCCTGGACGAACGCGAACTCCTGCACGTGCGCGGCTCGCGCATCGGCTTCGTGTTCCAGGAGCCGATGACCGCGCTCAATCCGGTCTTCACCGTCGGCGAGCAGATCGCCGAGGTGCTCGAAGTCCACGGCGTCGCGCAGGGGATCGGCCGCGAGGGCGCGGGCGGTCGAATTGCTCGACGCCGTCCGCATCCCGGAGCCGGCGCGCCGCGCCCGCGACTATCCCCACCAGCTTTCCGGCGGCATGCGCCAGCGCGTGCTCATCGCGGCCGCCATCGCATGCCGGCCGCCGCTGGTCGTCGCTGACGAGCCGACCACGGCACTGGACGCGACGCTCCAGGCGGAGATCCTCGATCTGCTCGTGGCCATGCGCAGGCAGTCCGGCCTGTCGCTGCTGCTCATCACGCACGACCTCGGCATCGTCGCGCGCGCGGCCGATCGCGTCGCGGTCATGTACGCCGGCCGCATCGTCGAGACGGGCCCCGTGCGCGGACGTGCTGGCCGTCGCCGGCGCACCCCTACACGCGCGGCCTGCTCGCGTCGCTGCCGGGGCAGGTTCCGGGCACGCGGCTCGCAGGCGATTCCGGGCGCGGTGCCGGACCTGGCGGCTCGCTGCCGCCGGGGTGCGCGTTCGCGCCCCGATGCCCCAGATCGGTTCGGCGCCTGCGACGCCGTCGCGCCCGGACGCCGTCATCGTCTCGCCGGGCCACACGGCCCGGTGCCTCCTGCACGGCGGAGCGGCGTGATGACCATGATTGAGGTCGCGGGGCTCGTGAAGACGTTCGAGCGGCGGCAGGCGCCATGGGGACGGCCAGCCTGCCTCCGTGCCGTCGACGGCGTGAGCTTCACCATCGACGAGGGTGAGACCTTCGGCCTGGTCGGCGAGTCCGGCAGCGGCAAGACGACCACCGTGCGCTGCCTGTCTGCGGCTCGTCGAACCGACGGACGGGCTCCTTCACGTTCCGCGGCGAGCAGGTGTTCCGGCTCGCCCGCGTCTCGCCTGCGGGCGCTCCGCCGCGACATGCAGATGGTCTTCCAGGACCCCGGCTCGTCGCTCGACCCCCGCATGACCGCCGGCGCGATTGTCGAAGAAGGCCTCGTGATTCACAGCCTCGGCGGTTCGCGCCGACCGCCGGGCGCGGGTGCGCGAGCTGTTCGAGATGGTCGGGCTCGACCCGGGGGCCGCCCGCCGCTACCCGCACGAGTTCAGCGGGGGCCAGCGTCAGCGCATCGGCATCGCACGCGCGCTTGCGCTGCGGCCGGCGTTTCTCGTGGCAGACGAACCGGTGTCGGCGCTGGATGTCTCGATCCAGGCGCAGGTCGTGAACCTGCTGATGGACCTGCAGCAGCGGCTCGGGCTGACGCTGCTGCTGGTCGCGCACGACCTCCGCCTCGTGACGCACCTCTGCACGCGGGTGGCGGTGATGTACCGCGGGCGCATCGTCGAAACGGGAAGGGCCGACGCGGTCTTGCATGCGCCGGCCCATCCGTATACGCGCGCGCTCGTCTCAGCGATGCCCGACCCCGGTCCCGGCAGCCAGCAGCCGCGCATCCGCTTCGACGCGGCGACGTTCGACCCCGGCGCCGACCTGCGCGAGGTCGCGCCGGGGCACTTCGCGGCTACTTCTGCAACTCGGCCGTAATCGTCGCGCCCTGCATGCGGGGTGACGAGCTCACCGCCTTCACGACGCGCCTCGGCTCGCGGGCGATCCACAGCGTCGTCTTCCCGCCGTCTTCGGCGCTGACCTCGACCTTGAAGCAGTCGAACGTCCCCGCGGGCACGATCACGCTTTCCGCGCCCGCGACCCGCAACTGCCGGACCATCACCTTCTGGCTCTGCACGTCGAAGTTGAAGAACGAGGCGGTGTAGCCGTCGGCGAGCGGCAGCCGTCCGATGACCTCGTTGGCGCCCGCTCCGTCAGCGAAGAGCGGCCCGCTGAGGGCCACATCGATCGGCTGCGACTTCCCGCCCATCGACATCTGGCCGACGGCCTTCCCGTCCTTCACCTCGAAGACGATGGACACCTGCCCCTGCGTGATCGATCGCTTGAGCAGGCGCAGGGTGCCCTTTTCGATCGTGGCCGTATCGACCGCCTCGCCCATGGGGGTGCTGGCGCCTTCGGTGACGGTCCAGGCCGCTCCGGCATCGACCACCGACAGTTTCGTCACCAGGTCCATCGTCTGGCCGCCCATGCTGATCTTCGCGGCGTAGGACCACGAGCCCACGGTGAGCTCCGATGCGGGCGTGGGCGTTTTGATCGAACCCGCGTCGGCTTTCTTCTGCAGCACGACCGTTTTCGGGTCGACGGTAATCTCCTTCAGCCGGGCCACCACCTCGGGCGTCCCGCCGTCCTGGAAGCGCCCCTTGAGCTGCGCGGCCAGGAAGCGCTCCGCCGCCGCGAAGGCCGCCATGTTGTTCACCGGCCGCGCGAATCCGTGCCCCTCGTCCGGGGCCACGAGGTACTCGACCGGGAACCCGCGGTCGCGCAGCGCGATGACGATCTGATCGGACTCCGCCTTGTTCACTCTCGGGTCGTTGGCGCCCTGGATGACGAGCAGCGGCGTCCTGATCTTCGCCGCCGCGTTCAGCGGCGACTGCCGCTCGAGCTGGGCCTTGCCGGCCGGCGTGGACGGGTCGCCCATGCGTTCATGGAAGAGCTTGCGGCCGGCTTCCCAGTACGCGGGGATGGAATCGAGCAGCGTGATCAGGTTCGACGGGCCGACCAGCGACACGGCCGCCGCGTAGACATCAGGGGTGAAGGCGACGCCGGCCAGGGTGGCGTATCCGCCGTACGACCCGCCCATGATGCCGACGCGTTTCGGGTCGGCGATGCCCTGGGCGACGAGGTACTTCACGCCCCAGGTGAGGTCGTCCTGCATTTTCTCGCCCCACTGCTTGTTGCCGGCGTCCAGGAAGCGACGGCCGTAGCCGGTCGATCCGCGGAAGTTCGGCTGCAGCACGGCGTAGCCGCGATTGGCGAGGAACTGCGCGAAGGCGTCGTAGCCCCACGTGTCGCGCGCCCACGGCCCGCCGTGCGGCACGATGATCGCGGGCAGGCCCTTGGGGGCGACCCCCTTCGGCAGCGTCAGATACGCGGGGATCTCCAGTCCGTCAGACGAGGGATAGCGCACCGAGGTCATCGGCGCGAGCGCGGCCCGCGGGAGCTTCTCGTAGATGCGGTACTGCAGCGTGAGCTTCTTCGCGGCCCGGTCGTAGAGGTAAGCCTCTCCAGGCTCGACGTCGCTGCCGGCCGAGACAATCCAGCGCTGCTCGTCGGCGGTCGGCGAGCGGAAGTTCAGCTGGCGGCCCGGCAGCTGCTTCTCCACGAACCGGTAGTCCGCTTCGAAGACCGGGTCCTTGAAGTAGAGCCGCTGGCGATCATCCACGTAAACGGTGGCGATCAGGTCGTCGGTCTTCTCGGAGAAGATCGCGTTGTCGATGTCGACGCGCTTCAGGGGATCCGATTCCACGACCGTCTCCGACCCGGTGGCGACATCGACGAGCGTCAGCCGCATCAGGTCGACGCCCGCGCCCTTGTTCGACACCATGTAGACGCGCGCGCCGTCCTTGTGGAACTGGACGGGCGAGCAGGTTTCGAACACGTTGCACGCGTAAATCTTCGTGAACCCGGACGGGTCAATCCGCAGGACCTCGGTGTCGCCGTTCTCGGCCGAGCGCGTCGCCAGCCGGAGCTGGTCCTTCGTGTCGAACACCCAGCCGGTCAACCGCTCCGTGTTCTTGCGGAGCAACTGCCGCTCTCCCGTCGAGATGCGGACCTTGTAGAGGTCGTGCCACGCGGCCTCGCGGTCGTTCAACCCCACGTAGATCGCGTCGGGCTCGCTCTTCGGCACCGCGTAGATGAACGCGCGTACGCCCTTGGCCGCGGTGAGGTTCCGGGCGGCCGGCACGTCGGCGCCCGGCGCCGGCGGTGCGGCCGGGTCCACCGCGTACACGTTGTAGTTCTCGTCGCCGCCCTGGTCCTGCACGTACAGGACGACGCGGCTGTCGCGGCTCCAGAAGAACGAGCTGACGGGCCGCTTCGTGTCGGCGGTGATCGGCCGCGCCTTCTCGAACGGCTCGGCGGCGGTCTTGACCCAGATGTTCCGGGTGCCCTTCAGCGGCTTGAGAAACGCGATGAACCGTCCGTCTGGCGAGAGCTGGGCGCCGGAGATCTCCGGGTCGCCGAAGAACAGCTCGCGGTCGACGATCGGGGGCTGGCCCGAGGCCGGGGCCGGCTGGGCGTTCACGAACGAGGCCGCGGCGAGGCAGAGCCCCGCCGTGAATGCAAACAGGCGTGTAACCATTGATGTGCTCCTGGGTCCGGGGACAGATCCCGAACGGGAGGGACGCGCTCGGGACCTGTCCCCGTCACGCGGCGCGGCGTTCGTCAATCTCCACCTTGCCGTCTCGGATGTGGATGATCCGGTGCGCGTGCTGCGCGATGTCGGCTTCGTGCGTGACGAGAATGATGGTGTTCCCCGACGAGTGGAGCCGGTCGAACAGCGCCATGATCTCGATGCCGGTCTTCGAATCGAGGTTCCCGGTCGGCTCGTCGGCCAGCAGAATCGACGGGTTGTTCACGAGCGCACGCGCGATGGCCACGCGCTGGCGCTGGCCGCCCGACAGCTGGTTGGGGCGGTGCGACATGCGGTCGGCCAGTTCGACCTTTTCGAGGGCGGTGCGCGCGCGGGCCTGGCGGTCCTTGGCTGGCACGCCGGCATACACGAGCGGCAGCTCGACGTTGTGAAGCGCCGTGGCGCGCGGCAGCAGGTTGAATGTCTGGAACACGAATCCGATCTCTTCGTTCCGGATCCGCGCCAGCTCGTCGTCGTTCATCTGGCCGACCTGCTTTCCGTTCAGCAGGTAGCTGCCCTTGGTCGGCGTGTCCAGGCAGCCGATCAGGTTCATGAGGGTGGACTTGCCGGAGCCGGAAGGCCCCATGATGGCCACGTACTCGCCGCGCTCGATGGCCACATCGACCCCTCGCAACGCGTGAATCTCCTCGGAGCCCATGATGTAGGTCTTCCAGAGGTCCGTCGTCTCAATCAGTGACATACGTGATCATCCGCTCGGGACACCGGAACCTCCCCGGGCCCACGAACCCTCAATGGATCAAAGACGGCAAAAGCGCCGGGCCGGTTCCGGCCCGGGGCCAAGGACCGAGTGTAGCACGCGGCCGCAGGCCCGCCTCGCCGAGGCCCTCGCCGAAGCCGCGAGGGCAGCGGGCGAAGGGGCTGCCGGGCGGCGAAGGCGGGCGCCTACAGCCGGAAGGCCAGCTCCACGAGCTTCGTGGCGCCGCCGCCGAACACCTGGACGGTGTCCTGGACAACGGCGAGCGGAGGGGTGTTCTTCATCCGCAGGACGACGAGGGCATGGATGCCCTGGGGGACGTTCTCGAACACGAACGGGGCAACGGGATCGTCCAGGAAGGCCTCCTGCCCGTTGTTCGAGTAGTAGAGGCGCACGGTGTAGCCGGCCGGATCGAGCGTGTAGCCGCTGTCCTCGGCGGCCATCCGCTTGACGGTCACCATCAGGCGGCCGCCCGGATTCGCGGGTGCCGGCGGGTAGACGATGTCGTCGGCCGTGTCGAACAGGCCGTCGGGCCCGGCGCTGCGCACCTGGCCGGCCGCCGCCCCTCGATAGGGGCGCCCGAACGCGTCGTTCAGGATGTCCTCTCCGGACGCGCCGGCGTTGAGGTACGGCCCCTTCCAGCCCATGCCGACGTTGCGGAACGTCGCCGTCGTGAACAGCGGGGTGCCGGGTGCAGGCCTGAGCAGTTCCTCGAAGGAGGAGGGCCAGCGGCCCATGTCGCCGAAGAACCCGAAGCTCCCGCCGGCGTCGGGCCGGCCGAGGATGGCTTCGTGGAGCAGCCTGGCTTCCTGGCGCGTCGTCTCGACCTTCGCGTCCACGAGCCGTTGCAGCACCATCGGCGTGATGGCGGCGGCGAGGATGGCCAGCACCGCCAGGATGACGGTCACCTCGATCAGCGTGAACCCCGCGGCGCGCCGCATGGCCCCTCTCATCGTCCGACCGCCCTGGCGAGGTTGAAAATCGGCAGGTAGAACGCGACGGCAATCAGCACGAACACGGCGGCCAGCGCCAGGAGCGCGGCCGGCCCGAACACGCCAATCGCGCGCGACACCGCCCGGTCCGCCTCCCGGTCATAGTACTGCCGGACCTGCTGCAGCGACTTCGCCATGTCCCCCGTCTTCTCGCCGAGCGCCACCATCTGGATCACCAGCGGCGAGAACTCGCCCACCGCGCCGAGCGCGCGCGAGAGCGGCTCGCCGGCCAGGACCCGCGACACCGCGGCGCGGAAGCGCCGGGAGATGTAGGCGTTGCCGATGACCCGCTCGACGACGGCGAGCGACGGCGCCACCTCCACGCCGGACTCGTGGAGGCTGCCGAAGAAATGCGCGAAACGCGAGAGCGCGAGCTTGCGGGCGACGTCGCCCACGACGGGCAGGCGCAGCAGCCAGCGGTCCCGCCACTCGGGCCCGCCCGGCGCCTGCACCCTCAGCCGGTAGAGGACGTACAGGACGGCAAGGCCCGCGAGGATCACGAAGCCGTTCGACGCGATGAACGTGCCGGCCGCCTGCACCGCGCGCGTCGCGAAGCGGGAGCTGGAGGTTGGCGTTCACGCTCTCGTAGACGCGCGCGAATCTCGGGATCGTGAAGCCGATGAGCACCGTCAGGAGCACCGTCAGCAGGCCCACGATGAGCAGCGGGTACGCGGCCGCGTCCCGCACGCGGGTCCGGGTGGCTTCCTGCCACTCCAGCTGCTGCACGAGATCGTCGAGGGCCTTGTCCACGCGTCCGGTCGCTTCGCCGGCGCGCACGATGTTGACGTAGAGCTCGCCGAAGGCCTTCGGGTGCCGCTCCAGGGCCGACGAGAGGCTCAGGCCGCGCTCCACGCCGCGGCGCACGTCGACGATGATGCCCCGCAGCGGCGGCTTGGAGGCCTGCGCCTCGATGTCGCGCAGGCCTTCGACCAGGTTCACGCCGGCGCTGATGACGGCCGACGAGCTGCGACGTGAAGAAGATGACGTCGCGGCGCGTGACGCGGTCGAACACGCGCACCGAGGCGAGCCCGTGCGGCGCGTCTGCCCGTCCGGCCTCCACGAGGTACTCCTGCCGCTGGCGCAACTGCTCCGCCAGCGCGTCCTCGCTCGCGGCCGACTGCGGTGCCGCGGCGCCGCTGCCCGTCGGGCCCGACGGCGACGTACGAGAACTCAGGCATGGCCCGCCCGGTCATTCATACGACACCCTGATCACTTCGTCGAGCGTGGTCTGGCCCAGCACGGCCTTCGACAGCGCATCGTCGCGGAGCGACTTGAAGCCGCTCCGCACCGCCGTGTCCCGGATGCGGCGCGAGTCGGCGCGCGCGCCGATGAGGTCGTGCATCGCGGCGTCGATCATGAGGATCTCGAACACGCCCGTGCGCCCCCGGTACCCGGTCTGCGCGCACGACTCGCAGCCGGTGCCCTTCACGAAGGCGACGTTGTCGGCAGGCGACAGGCCGACCTTGGACAGCACCGCGGCGGGGTACGAGGCCGGCGCCTTGCACTGCGGGCAGACGAGACGGACCAGGCGCTGCGCGATCACGCCGGCCATCGTGGACGCCAGCAGGTACGGTTCGACGCCCATGTCCATCATGCGAGGCACCGCCCCGGCCGCATCCTGCGTGTGGAGGGTCGAGAAGACCAGCACGCCCGAAAGCGCCGCCCGCACGGCCAGGTGCGCCGTTTCGGGATCCCGGATCTCGCCGATCATGATGACGTCGGGTCCTGGCGCAGGAGGGATCGGATGGCGGTCGCGAACGTCAGCCCTGCGCGCGGGCGGACCTGGGTCTGCCGGATGGAGGGGAACTCGTACTCGACCGGGATCCTCGACCGTCATGATGTTGCGGGCGCGGCCGCCCAGGACGTTGAGCGCGGAATACAGCGTCGTGGTCTTTCCGGCGCCGGTGGGCCCGGTCACGAGGATGATGCCGCGCGATCGCCCGAGGAGGTCCTGGAAGAGCGCCACGCCCCGCCGGTTGAGCCCGAGGTCGGGGAGCCCGCGGACGAGTTTGTCCTGCTCGAGGATGCGGATGGCCACCTTCTCGCCGAAGACGGTCGGGAACGACGACACGCGGAAGTCGACGGACCGCCCGCCGACGGTCTTCGTGATGCGGCCTTCCTGCGGCAGGCGCTGCTCGGCGATGTCGAGCCCCGCCACGACTTTGAGGCGGCTGACCATCGGCGCCTGCAACTCGCGCGGCAGCGTGTCGGCCTGGCGCAGCACGCCGTCGATGCGGTGCCGCACGGCGATGACGGACTCCTCGGGCTCGAGGTGCACGTCGGTCGCGCCGGCCTGGACGGCATCGTCGATGATCAGGTCGACCAGACGCACGATGGGCGACGAGTCCCCGGCCTCGTCTTCGAAGGGACGGCCGAGCGAGGCGAGCCCCTCGGCGACGAGCGCCTTGAGCCGGAGACTGGTGCCCGGTCCGTAGATCTTGTCGAGCAGGCGCGCCACGGTGGCCGCCGGCGCGCACACCACGTCGATCGGCATGCGCACCGCGCGCTGCACGTCGTCGATCGTGACCACGTCGAACGGATTGGCCTGCGCCACCAGCAGCCGCCCGCCGGATCGGGGCAGAGATCGGCACGCACTGGCCCCGGCGCGCGAGTTCCTCGGGGATGAAGGCCGCGGCCTCCGCGTCGGGCATGGCATGCGTCGAGCGCGGCGAACGGGACGCGGGCGTCCTCGGCGAGCGCGCCCGGGCCTGGTCTTCGTCGGTGCTCGATCGCCCGGCCTCAGGCTCCCGGCGCCTGGGCCCGCTCCTTGATCTTGTCCACCTCGATGCGGTGCTTCTTCACGAGGTGCCACATGCTGCGCTCGGTGATGCCGAGCATGCGGGCGCCCTGGGCCTGGACGCCGCCCGAGCGCGAGAGCGCCTCGATGACGAACGCGCGCTCGAGCTGCGTGATCTTCTCGTCGAGCGACAGCGTGCCCGGCCCGTCCCACTGGGCGCTGGCCACGCCGGCGACGAGGCCCACGCCGGCCGGCCGGATGGGCGGCGGCAGGCTGGCGAGCGTCACCACTTCGCCGTCGGTCACGACGGCCGCGCGCTCGATGGCGTTCTTCAGCTCGCGGATGTTCCCGGGCCAGTCGTAGGACATCAGCGCCGCCATCGCGTCCGACGACGCGCGCTTGATCGATCGGCCGAGGCGCTTGTTGGCCTCCGACAGGAAGTGATCGACCAGGCCCGGGATCTCCTCGCGGCGCTCGCGCAGCGACGGCACGCTGCAGCGTGATCACGTTGAGCCGGAAGTAGAGGTCGTCGCGGAAGCGTGCCCTCGCGCACGCTGCGGAGGAGGTCCTTGTTCGTCGACGCGATGATGCGCACGTCGACGCGCACGGTCGTGGTGCCGCCGACGCGCTCGACCTCGCGGCTCTGGAGGACGCGGAGGATCTTGGCCTGCGTGGCCAGCGTCATGTCGCCGATCTCGTCGAGCAGCAGCGTGCCGCCGTCGGCCAGCTCGAACTTGCCGGGCTTGCGCTGCTGGGCGCCGGTGAACGCGCCGCGCTCGTAGCCGAACAGCTCCGATTCGAGCAGCGTCTCCGGGATGGCCGCGCAGTTCAGGCGCACGAACGGCCGGTGCTTGCGCGCGGACCGCTCGTGGATCCACTCGGCCACCAGTTCCTTGCCCACGCCGCTCTCGCCGAGGATGAGCACCGTCGAGTCGGTCGGGCGCCGCGCGCTCGATGAGGTGCATGACCTCGCTCATCGCGCGGCTGCCCGAGCTCGCCCACTCGTGGCCCGGCGCGTGGGCCAGTTCTTCGCGCAGGCGCTCGATCTCGAAGTAGAGCTTGCGCTTGTCGAGGGCCCGGCGGATGACGATCTCCATCTCCTCCAGGCGGAACGGCTTGGTGAAGTAGTCGTAGGCGCCGCGGCGGATCGCGTCGATCGCGTTGTCGCGCGTGCCGTGCGCCGTCATCATGATGATCGGCACGCGGGGATCGATCTTGAGGATCTCCTCCGACCGCGTCGAGGCCGCTCATGCCCGGCAGCCGGATGTCGAGCAGCACGAGGTCCGCCGCGTCCGACTTCAGCACCTGGAGGCCTTCCTCGGCCGTCTTCCGGAGCGTGACGGCGTAGCCCTGCCGGCGCAGCGCCTCGTTCAGGAAGAACTGCATCTGCTCGTCGTCGTCGATCACCAGGACATGGAACATACGGGTACAGTCAAACCGCATCACGTCGTTGCCGTCAACGCGCCACCGGGCTCACGGCGCTCCGCCGCGTGCACGGGCACGCGCACGCGCTCGCCCGACGGCGCCGAGAACACCACCGCGCCTTTTTCGATGTCGGCGACCGTGTAGGCGCCGACCGCGTCGCCGACGCCGACGATCCGTCCATCGACGATCGCGAGGCGCCGGTTCGCGGAGAAGAGAATCGTGCGCACCAGCGGACGCGCCGGCTCGGCGACGGGCACGACGGGGCGCGCAACGGTGCGGGATTCGTCGCCGAACAGGAACGGGTCGCGCCGCCAGGACGGCGCCGACGCGAGATCGACCGGCGGCGGCGCGGGAATCGAC
Source organism: uncultured Acidobacteriota bacterium (assembly GCA_963806085.1). Lineage (GTDB taxonomy): Bacteria > Acidobacteriota > Vicinamibacteria > Vicinamibacterales > JAKQTR01 > JAKQTR01. The sequence goes on along the minus strand of CAWDWR010000003.1, from coordinate 547,842 downwards.
AGCGGGTCCCGGACCGCGGCGCCGGCCTGCGTCGCGCCTGGAGCGCCAACCAGCGGCTGCTCGATCGCGCGGCGGGACGCGGCGGGCGCGGCGGGCCGCAGCACGAAGTACCACACGTTATAGAGCACGGCCGCGGCGAGGGCGGCGAGGGCGAGCGTGAGGTGCGCGCGGCGGATACGTCATCGCGCCGCCCCGGGGTCAGGCGCGGACGGCGCCAGGCGCGGTGCTGTCGGGCCGGGAACGGGCGCGGCGGCGGCAGCCGGCACGGTTGCCGCCGCAGCCTCAATCGCATCCCCGCGCTGCAACACGCGGACGAGCAGCTCGGTCTTCATCAGCGGCAGGCCGCGCGTGAGCGTCGCCGAGCGCACGTCGACCACCGTCGGCAGGTCCCGCAGCTGCCACAGGACGTTCGCCGTCGCCTCGAAGGTCGAGTCGAAGGACACGCGCAGCGGCGTGTAGCTGACGGCGTAGGGGAACAACGCGAGACGCGGGTCGGCGCCGTCGGAGCCGTCGTTGCGGACGCTGACGTGCGCTCCGCCGCGGCTCCCCGGGAGGTCGAAACGCGGTCGCCGGTGTCGATCACGAACGATCGCAACTGCCCCGCCGGAGCGTTCGCGAGCACCGGCCTGCGCCAGACGCCGCAGCCACCTCGGCCACCTTGTCCTCGGCCGAGACGCGCGCCTCGAACTCGCGCGCGTCCGCTCCAGGTCGGCCGCCGGCGCCGGCTGCGCGCGGTCCGAGGCCTGCTGCAGCGTGCGCACGCGTTCCTCGAGTGCAGCCGTGTCGGTGCGCGACCGGAGGTAGAGCCACAGGCGCGGCTGGACGAACCAGAACCATCCGGCGGTGATGATCACCACCACTGTGAGGAACGGGAGCAGCCGCTCGAGCGTCTCGCCGAGTCCGCCCGTGCGCAGCCTTCACTTGGCCACCTCGTAGCGCAGCGTGAACTCGACCACGCTCGCGGCCTGGCGGGCGGCGCGCCGGTCGCCGCCGCGCCGGAGGCCGCCGGCGCCGACATCGCCGTCTGGCGCGCGAGCGCTGCCTGCTGAAGCCGGCGGGTTTCTTCCGCCCTCCGGCTGGCTTCGAGGTTGCCCGACTGCCGTCGCAGGGGAATCCGGTACAGGCGGCCGTCGCGCGCGACTTCGATGTACGCCGGGCCGGGCGCGGAAGGCCGCGGCGTGTCGACGGCCTGGCACGGGGAGAACGGCTTCGGCGGGCGGCGCCTCGAGCGGCTGTTCGATCCGCCGCGTCGGCCGGGTCCGATCGTCCTCGCGTGAAGCGAGGGAGGCGCGGACGGCGGGCCGAGGAGCGGCGAGGCCTCCAGACGCCTTCAGGAACCGGTTGAACGTCGCATGGGCGGCTCCGGCGTCCGCGCCCTTCGGCCTGGCCATCGACCACGAGGCGCCAGGACGCGACGCCCGGCTCGACGCGGACCGCCGACAGTGCCACCTCGGGCGGCGCCGCGAGGCTGAACGCTTCCAGGACCCGCGCCAGGCGCGGTCCCTGCGAGGCGAACGCGTCCAGCGCGGCCTGCGCGCGCGGTCGCGACGGCGGCGCGGCGGCGTTCGTCCTCCCGCCGCTGCAGCTCGGGTTCGAGCACGCCGATGGTCCGCCTCAGGCGCTCCTGCCGCGCCGTCACGCCGGCGTGAAGATAGCCGAGCACGCCCCAGCCGGCTGCGACGACGAGGACGCCGACCACCGCTGCGGCGGCCACGCGCGAGAGCAGCACAGGCGACACGGCCGGGCGGCGCTCGTCCTGCCTGCGCAGGCCGGGCTGCGGCGCCGCGTCCGCGGCGAGCGCCAGCGCGGTCCGCCACGCGCCCAGGCGCGAGCGGAAGGCGTCGGACGGTTCGGGGAGTTTCGCGAGATCGAGGTCATCGTCGACGTCGAGGGTTTCGACGTCGAGCGCGAGCTCGTGCACGAGCGGAGCGGTCAGCGTCCGGAGGTCGAAGAGATCGCCGCACACGAGCACCCGGCTGACGTCGACTCTGCTGGCTCTGCCGCAGGTACACCAGCGAACGCCGCAGCTCGGCCGCGACGCGCGACGGCAAACGCGGCGCGGCCCTGCGGCTCTCCTGCTCGCCGTCCGCGCGATCCCGGTCTGGTCCCCCCACGGCAGCTCCCGCGCGAACAGCACGACGCCGCCATGGACGACCGTGATGGCCGTCGCCTGCGCGTTGACGGAGAGCACCGCGACGACGGCGTCGGGCAGCAGGGCCCTGCGCTGCCTGACGAGCGAGGCGTGGGCGAGGGCCGGCGTCGTAACGGACTCGAGGTTGACGCCGGCGTCGACGAGCGGCTGGAGTCGCGCGCGGAGTTCCTCGTCGGACACGGCGACGTAACCGGTTTCACGGCGCCCGTCGCGCAGCGCTCCAGCGACAACCGTGTCGGCCAGCGGCGGCGCGGGCAGGCCGCCTGGAGCGGTGCGCGCTTCCCGGCGGGCAATGGCCTGCGAGATCGGCAGGTGCGGCCGGCGGCAGCAGCAGCGCCTGGTGTGCTGCTTCGGAGACCCCAGACGGCGACCGACGCGCGGCGGCTGAGCCCCTTCAAGGCCTGGCGCAGCTCGGCGGTAAACGCATCCGGGTCGGCGGCGAGAGTATGGAATCTCGCGGAACGCCTTCACGCGCGGGCGTTCAGGCGGACCTCCGCCGAAGAGGCGGGCGCGTGTCGCCACCTCCACGATCCGGCAGACGTGCGGAAGCAGTTCAATCCCGGTACGACTCAGCCATAGTCCACTAGGTTTTTCGGCAGAACTGGCTCGCTGCCGTAGGTTTACGGGCTCGACGATCCGTGCAGCGGTGTGCAGCCGTCCTATTGAATTCTCGTCCCGATGTCGTCACCGCCGGGCCGGACGGCCGCGAGGATGGACTGGGCGAACGGCGTTTCGATGATGCCGTTCGGGCCCGCCGAGAGCACCCAGACGGCCATCTTGGCCTGTCCGCTGGCCGTGGCGGCGCCCGGCGACAGGTCGACCAGCGCGACGTTGACGGCATAGCGGTTGCCCCACGGGTCGGCCATCAGCTGTGAAGAGAAGTAGGGGCCGTTCCAGCCGAACTGCGAGGTGGCCGTGCGGAGGGCGTATCCGGGGGCGTTGATCACCAACTGGTCAGCGAGGCTGCCGGCCACCCCGGTGGTCCACAGCGACGCCACGTCCTCGACGGGCACGTTGCCCTGGCTCACGAGCACCTGCAGACGGCTGGCCGGCATGCCCGCGCCTCCGTTCTGGGCGAGCCGCCAGACCGGGAAGAAGCCGGTGTCCCGATAGAACTGGTACATCCCGCTGGCGATGGTCTGGCAGTCGTTGCGGGCCCGGGCGACGCGGGCCTCGTTGATCGAGTTGGCGATCGACGGCGTCAGGACGAGCGCCAGCGTCACGATGACCGCGAGCACGACGGTGAGCTCGATGAGCGTGAAGCCCATCCGGCCCCGTCCGCCGGCGCGCCGATCACGGGTGACGCAGGTCACTAGCGCGTGCCCTCCCTGGATGACGAACGTGAAGTCGTCGCCTTCGCGGCACGTGCCGAACTGCGTGGTGCCGAGGCAGCCGCCGAAGTAGGTCTCGTACTGCCGGTTGGGCCCTGCCGACAGGCAGAACACGTCGCGGTTCCAGCTCGTGCCGTTGCGGCCTTCCGCGTCGGCCATCGCGTCGGTGGCCGTCGACAGGAACGCCGTGTTCACCATGTACGCGCCGCCCCAGGGGTCGGGCCCGATCGGCGCCGACAGGTACGCGCCGCGCCACCCGGTGCCCTGCTGCGGGCCCACCGGCACCGTGAGCGGGATAGAGCACGTGCGGCTGGGGGTATGGCACGGGCAGGTCGTTCCGCACCAGATGCTGCTCCATGCTGCCGTCCTGGGCGGTGATGTTCGTGTCCCAGTTCAGCGGACCCGCTGGCGTTGCCGCCCGCCAGCGTGTAGTTGGTCGACGCGGAAGAGGTGGGGCTGATGCCTCCGGTGGTGTTCCCGTCGCTCCACAGAAGGTCGACGCGGTTGTCGACCGTGCACGCGTCTGTGCCGACGAGCCTGAAGCACGGAGGCACGTCACGCATCATGCGCGCGACGGAGATCCCGATGGCCTCGCAGTCTTCCTTGACCTTGACCCATTGGGCGTCGCGGACGAAGTCCATGATCGAGGGCGCGAGCACGCCCGCCAGCAGCATCAGGACCAAGAGCATGATCGTGACCTCTACCAGCGAGAGTCCAACCCGGTTCCTGAGTCTTCGCATTGCTCGTCTCCTCCCCCGTAGAGGGCGCTGTTGAGCCGGTTGCACCGCCCGTGCGCGCCCGCCAGCGGGCATCGCGCACCAGACTCCTGCTCCGGCAGCAACCGGTGTGCCCTTTACCGCGCGCTCGTCCGCCAGGAACGCTGCGGCGAAAACGCCTTTATTTGTGACACTCGCCGCCAGCCGCCTCCATCGCAGACGGTTTCCCGCCCCCTCTGGGTCTACAACTCTTGTAGCCCGGCACATGTTGATTCCAAACTCGTTCCAGGCCCTGCTCCTGAAGCGCCTCTCTTCACGGACGTCCCAACACCTGCTGGTTCAGCGTGTTATGTCGGTATGACCGCTTCAGGTCGCCGCCAGTCTACAACTTCTGTGGCCGCAGAAAGGCCAGCTCTACAAGATTTGTGGTGTCTCCGGCCCGTGTGTTCGCGCACCTCAACGCGTGTCGCCGGAGATGATGAAGACCAGGTCGTCGCCCCGGCGGTCGACGCCATGGGCGGCGTTGCCACCGAAGGGCGTTTCGTATTGGCCGTTGGGGCCGGCCGAGATGCAGAACGTGTCGTGCGACCAGCCGCCGCTTCGCTGTCCCTCGCCGCCGCCCGATTCGGCGTCGCGGGCCACGGCGAGGAACACGGAGTTCACGAGGTACCGGTGGCCCCACGGGTCGGGGCCGATCGGCGACGACAGGTAGGCGCCCCGCCAGCCCAGGCCGGAGCCGGGGCCGCCGGTGCCGGAGGCATCGAGATCGGCGGGCGCGGGGTAGTCCGGGCCGCCGCCGTTGTCGACGAACTGGTGGGCCATGGAGTCGCCGCGCGAGCTGTCGGCATGCCAGTTGAGCGCGCCCGCGGTGTTGCCGCCGCCGTCGAACCCGGCCGCCGCGTCCCCGCTCACATCGTTGGGGGTCAACATCGGGCCCGTCGCTGTAGAGCAGGTCCACACGGTTCGCCATCGAGCAGGTGCCGCGACCGTTGAACTTGAGGCACGGGCCGATATCGCGCATCAACCGCACGACGCTCACGCCAATCCCCTCGCAGTCCTCCTTGGCCTTGACCCACTGCGCGTCGCGGACGAAGTCCATGATCGAAGGCGCCAGGACGCCGGTGAGCGTCATGAGCACCAGCAGCATGATCGTCACTTCGACGAGCGACAGCCCGCGGGAACTGGTCATCGGTGCGGTCCTACCGCGTGTCGCCGGAGATGATGTAGATGAAGTCGTCGCCGCGCCGGTAGACGCCGTGCGTGGCGTTGCCGCCGAAGGCCGTCTCGTACTGGCCGTTCGGGCCGGGCGAGATGCAGAAGGTGTCGTTCGACCAACTGCGAGGGGTCGGCACGACAATCGTCTGCGGGGCGGCGCTGGCGGCCGCCGACCCGGTCCCGGCGTCAACGGCCATCGCGAGGAACACGGAGTTGACCAGGTACCGGTGTCCCCACGGGTCGGGCCCGATGGGCGGTGAGAGGTAGGCGCCGCGCCAGCCCAGGCCGAAAGACGGCCCCGGCGTGTTGGCGCTGTTCAGGTCGGCGGGCGACGGATAGTTGGGGCCCGTGCCGTTATCGACGAACTGGTGTTCCATCGAATCGCCGCGCGAGTCGTCCTTGTGCCAGTTCAGGTCGGTGGCCGTGGCCGCGCCGCCGTAGAAGTTGGCGGTCGCATCCCCGGCCATGTCGGCCGGCGTGACGTCGGGGCCGTCGCTGTACAGGACGTCCACGCGGTTCGTCTTCGTGCAGGCCCCCGTCCCGTCGAACTTGAGGCACGGGCCGACGTCGCGGGCGAGGCGCGCCACGCTGACGCCGATGGCCTCGCAGTCCTCCTTGACCTTCACCCACTGGGCGTCCCGGACAAAGTCCATGATGGACGGCGCCAGCACGCCGGTGAGGAGCATCAGCACGAACAGCATGATGGTGACCTCGACCAGCGACAGACCGCGCGCTGTGACAAGCCTGCGTTTCATAGTCAACCTCGTTCGCGTTTCCAGGGCCCGGACGGGGCCTTGCGGCGTGTTGGCCGAAGGCCCTCGAGCCGCGGAAGACAGATCCGCCGACTGGGAGGCGAGCAATGGGTGTGCCCTGCGCGGAACTGCGCGTCCGATCACGGGAAGGCGCTGCGGGGATTGGGGTTTCAGGCGCTTGCGCGCCGCGAGCGCGGGGTGCGCGAAACGGCCCCGATCTGCACAATCCGTGGAGTCGGGGTTTCAGGCCCTACAAATGAGGAGGGGTCGGCCGCCGGCGCGCGGCCGTGATGGGGCCCGGCTACTGCAGCTTGACGCGCAGGGCCTGGACGCGGGACCGGACGTCCACCGTGAGGGCGGCGCTTTCCGCCCCGGCGTTGGCGAGGAACTGCTCGAAGTGCTCGATCGCGCGCTGCCATTCGCCGCGCTCTTCGTAGATCAGCGCCAGGTTGTAGTGCGCCTGCGGGTAGCGCCCGTTGATCGTCAGCACGCGCTGCAGCATTTCCCGGGCCTCCTCGGCGCGGCCGGCGGCCTTGAGCGCGAGGGCGAGGTTGGTGAGCGCGTCGACGTTTCTCGGGTCGCGCGAGACGATGCCGCGGAATTCGACGATGGCGGCGTCGGTCTTGCCGGAGCGCAGCAGCGCGACGCCGAGGTTGTTGTGCGCCTTGTCGTAGCGAGGGATCGATGAACGTGGCCCGCTGAAATTCCTTGATGGCCTCGTCGTACAGGCCCTTGCCCTGGTAGAGCACGCCGAGGTTGTTGTGCGCCTCGGCATTGAGCTCGTCGGCGGCGATGACCGCGCGGTAGTGGATGAGCGCGTTCTCGAAGTCGCCGACGCGCTGGTAGTAGAGCGCCAGCTTGAAGTGGTCGGTCTCGCCAGCGGGTCTCGCCGGCGTCGTGACAATCCCGGTGCCGCTCCTCACGGCCGGTGGGGCCGAAGGCGCAGCAGCGGGGCTCGCCGCTCCGGCCGCTTGCCGCTGAGCCTGCGCGGGCGCCGCGGGCTCGGCTTCCGCGCGCGGGGCCGCGGGCTTCGTCAATCGCGGAGTCTCGGGAGGGGCCGTTTGCGGAGTTGGCGGCGCCGGTGCCGATTGAGCGGCCGTGGGAGGCGTCGGCGTCTCGTCGGTGTGCCCCGCGTCGGCATGCGCCACCTCAGCGGGCGGCGGCATGCCCGGTGAAGGTGCCTTGTGCGCGGGTGCCGGCAGCATGCGCTCGGCCGCCGCTGGCGTGAGCAGCCTCGACAGGGGGCCGGCAGGGATCAGGTCGTTCATCGCGGCGACCTGCCACAGGAGCAGCGCCGTCACGGCGACGAGCACGACCGCCAGCGCGAGGCGCTTGCCGGTGCTCACGCCTTCCTCGGGTGGCTTCTGCCCGAACGCCTGCGCGAGCGGCGCCGGCACGCCGTGCGCGGCGGCGCCACGGTCCGGCGTCCCCTCGCGCGCGGACGGCGCCGCCCTGGGGTGCCGCAATGCGTCGAGCATCCGGCTCACGCGTCACCTGTACGAGATCGAGGTCGCCTGCGGCCGGCCGGCCGCCTGCGCCGCGGCGCCCCGCCGCAGCCATCCGAAGCGCGGCTTCTGGAGCGGCCGCAGGTCGAGGGTCTCCGCTGCGCGCTCGACGAGGTCGTGCGTCACGCGGTTCACCCGGGCCGAGAAGGCGCCGAGCAGCGCCCGATCGCAGACCAGGTTGATGAGGCGGGGGATGCCGCCGGTGAACTGGTGCACCGCGTGCAGCGCCTTCGGGGTGAACGACACCGCGCTCAGCCCCCCGGCCACCTGGATACGGTGCGCGATGTAGGCGGCCCCCTCGTCCCGCGTCAGCGGCTTCAGCTCGTAGCGGATCGACACGCGCTGGTCGAGTTGCCGCAGTTCGGGCGACCGCAGCAGGGTCTGCAGGTTCAGCTGCCCGACCATGATGATCTGCAGCAGCTTCTCCTTGTCGGTCTCGAGGTTCGACAGGATGCGGAGCTGCTCGAGCACCTGCAGCGGCAGGTTCTGCGCCTCGTCGATGATGAGCACCGCGCTGGCCTGCAGCGGCAGCAGTCCCAGCAGGAAGTCGTAGAGCGTGTCGATGAGCTCCTGCTTGCTGACGCCGTTGAGCCGGCCGGCCTTCATCTCCTCGCGCGAGACGACGCCGAAGTCCTGCAGGATGAGCTTGAGGAGGTCGTCTTCTGAGAGGAACGGGTTCAGCACGAGGGCCGAGAACGTCCGGCGGTCGATCTGCTCGAGCAGCGCCCGGCACAGCGTGGTCTTGCCGGTCCCGATGTCGCCGGTGACGACGACGAAGCCCTCGCGGCGCCGGATCGCGTACTGGAGCAGCTCGAACGCGTTGGCGTGCGATTCGCTCCGGTAGAGATACTTCGGGTCCGGGGTCAGGCTGAAGGGCTTCTCGGCAAACCCAAAATAGTCCTCATACATGATCGGCCTCTCGGGTGCGTGAAGCGGCGCCGTTGCCGCTCACTTGCGAACCGGCTTCCGCTGCGCCTCGTACAGCCGCTGCTCGTCGGCCGACGAGCTGGCGGCGATCTCGTCGCGGGTCATGATCGTCGGCGTCAGCAGGATCACCAGGTCCGTCTTGCGCTTCGTCCGTTCCTCGCGCCTGAACAACCCGCCGACCAGGGGCACGTCGCCCAGGATCGGGCACCTTGGTCGTGTCGGCCGATGTGCGGTCCTGCATCAGGCCGGCGATGACGATCGTCTCGCCTTCGTGCACGCGGACCAGCGTGTCGGTCTCGCGCACGCTCACGATGGGCACCTGGTCGCCCAGCCTCGACGTGGCGGTGCCGGTGCGCTCCGTGATGCTGGGCATGATGCTCATGTTGATCACGCCGTCGGCCGTGATCTGCGGCGTGACGCTCAGCGTCACGCCCTCGTTGATCGTCTGCGGCGTCACGACGGTCTGGAGGATCTGCCCGCTCGACGCATCCACCTGCGACGTGGTGACGAAGTACACGTCCTGCGTCCCCACGCGCATCACCGCGGGCTCGTTGTTCATCGCCATGACCCACGGGCTGGCCATGACGTTGACGCGGCCCTGGCCCGCGAACGCGTCGAGCAGGCCCTTGAAGTCGTTGATGTTGACGCCGATCGTGAACGCCCCGGACCCGCGCGTCGGCGCGAGCCGCTGGGTGACGGCCACCGCGTTGCCGGCGTTCTTGACCAGCAGCGCCCAGTCGAGGCCGGCCGAGAACTCCTCGCGCAGCTCCACCTCGAGGATCTTCGCGACAATGCGCACCTGGCGCAGCGCGCGGGTCTCGTAGGCCTCGATGTAGACGGCGATCTTGTCGAGGCGGCTCGGGAGGTCGGTCACCTGGACGAGGCCCGCCTTGCGGTCGATGTTCAGCTTCCCGACGTCGGAGAGCAGCGTCTCGATCCCGGCCTGCAGTTCCTCGAAGACGTCGCCCGAGTCGGTGCCCGAGACCGAGGCCTGGCTCCCGCCGATGCCGCCGGAGCCGCCATAGTAGCTGCCGCCGTAGCCCGCCGCCCCGATTCCTCCCGTCATGGCGCCGTTCGCGCCGTAGCCGTACGCGCCCTGCCCGTACAGCCCATGAGGCCGGTGCCGCGCGTGCCGGAGCGCCGCGTCGCGACGTAGTTGATGTTGAACAGGCGCGTCTGCACCTGTTCCCGCCGCACGCGCACGACGTTGTCCTCGAAGTCCGCCACGTAGCCGTGCGGCTCGAGCACCAGGTCGAATGCCTGTTGCAGCGTGACGTTCTTCAGGTCGCCCGCGAACGTGCCCTCGACATCCGGGTCGAGCACCACGCTCAGGGTCGTGTCACGGACGAGCAGCAGCAGCAACTCGCGGATGGAGATCGGCTCGGCGAAGCTGAGGGAGAGCGTCTGGTTCATCGCCTCCGACCGCCGGCCCTCCTCGATCTGGCTCACGGCGAGCGGCGGGCAGACCCGGCTGCTGCGGGGCCTGGCGCCGCGAAGGGCATCGCCATCGTCAGCACCAGCGCGGCCGACGAGTCCGCTTGTCGACGTCCAGTTGCGCGTCTTGGGTTCCATGGTGCACCACGGGTCCTCGGCACGGACAGCGGTCCGGCGAGGCCACTCGCCTTCTCGTCGGCTTTTCGGTGTATCTCGTTGGAAACCTTAGGGCTGCGGCGATTTCTGCGCGCAATTGCACGCGGGCTCAGGCGTCGGGTTTACGGGCCTGACGCCGCCGGCCGCGGTACAGCCACGCCAGTCCCGCCGCTAGCGGGAGAAGCGGCAGCACGCCCAGGTTGACCGCGTACATCCACGCCCGCCGGCGCTCGGTGAGCGGGACCCGGCGGTTCTGGCGGTCGCTCACGGCGACGACCCGGGCCTCCTCGACGCCCGACAGCCAGGCGATCATCCGGACCGCCAGGTCCCGGTTGGCGGTCCACGTGATCAGCCCGTTCGCCAGGAAGTCGGAGTCGCCCGTCACGACGAGCCGGGGTTCCGGGAGGGCCGCGTCGCGGGCGCCGCGCGGAATGCTCGAGGCCACGGCAAGGGCGAAGGGTCCCCGGCGGTCCTGGCCCTCGCGGAAATCGGTGGCCTGGCTCGCGAGGTCGACCCGCTCGAAGGCCGTGTCGGCCGTTGACGCGAGCGGCTGGGGACGGCCGATCTCGGTCGGCGCGATGCCGAGCGGCACGGCGCGGCCGAAGATCGTCCGCTGGTCGAAGCCGCGCGTGACGGGATGGTCGTGATAGACGAACGAAATCGGGTTCTCCGGGCCCGCCCCGACCGCGCGCCCCGCCCCGCTGGTCTCGATGATCACGCCGGTTCCGGCGGTGATGCCGAACTTCGCTCAGGAAGACCGTCAGGCGGGGATCCACCGGCGGGTCGAGAGCCAGGAGGAGCCGGCCGCCGCGCGCCAGGTAGCCGTCGATGCGGGTCAGCACGTCCGGCGTGAGACCGTTCGACGGGCCGGCGACGATGAGGGCCGAGCACGATGCCGGCACGTCTCCCTGAACGAGGCTGACGGGCCCGGTGCGGTAGTTCGAGGCGCTTAACACGGACACCAGTCCCGTCATGCCCTGCGGCCCGGCGTCGGCGTATGCCATGCCCGCCCTCGCCGGCGGCGAAACACACCTGCGGTTCGGCCGCGCTCGTCACCTGCAGGATGGCGGTGGCCAGCGCCGGCTCGGTCGTGCGTTCGACGCGGCGGAAACGGCCTCCGGATTCCACGACGACGGTGCCCGCGCGGGCGACTCCGTAACGCCGCGCCTCGGCGGGTGCGGCGTCGATGTCGACTGTCCCGACCCGGATGCGCGGACTGCTGCGCCGCGAACGCGTCGAGCAGGGCCCGCGCGGCGGAATCCCTGGGCCGGCCCATTTGCTTCAGTACGACGTCGGCGCCGAGATGCTCGACGAGCGCCCGGGTTTCCGGCGCGAGCGTGTTGCGGCCGGCTTCGGTCCAGTCGAACGTCACGGCCCGCAGTCCTGCGAGCGCGTTGACAAGGACGAGGACCGCGACGAGCAGCAGCGTCGAGAGCGCGGTGTTCAGGGCGAAGACGCCGCGCGGATCGGCGAACCACTCGCCGGAGGCTGCTCCAGTTGGCCGCCACGCCGACGGCGAGCGCGAGGAAGCCGCCCGCCGCCCACCACCACCGCGGGCATCGTCCAGCGCAACGCGAACGCGGCCCACAGGACGGCCGCTGCGATCATGAGGGCGCCGGGAACGAAGGCGAACCGCTTCATGACCGCTTGTACCGCAGCGCGTCGATCGACCGTTGCGCCAGGAACAGCCCCAGCACGATCCACGACGTGAAGTAGACGACGTCGGCAACGGAGACGACGCCGCGGGTCGAGTTCAGGTGGCGCGCGTAGAAGGACAGCGAGCCGAGCAGGCGGACCCAGATCGAGTCGCCCGCGGCGCCGGTCGTGTCGATGAACTGCAGCGTGACGACCAGCCCGTATGTCCCGATGGCGGCAACCAGCAGGTTCTCGCAGAGCGACGAGACAGGAAGAGCCCCAGCGCAATCTGCGCCCCGCCGAGCAGCAGCAGGCCCAAGAGGCCGCTCGCGACGACGCCCGCCTCCCAGTGGCCGCCAACGCCCATGAAGGCGAACATCGGCGCGATTGGCAGCAGCATCAGCGCGAGGAACGCGAAGGCCCCGAGGAACTTCCCGCCAGAGATCTCGGCGCTCCGGACCGGCGACGTCATCAGGAGTTCTATCGTCCCCTTCCGTCGTTCATCCGCCACGAGCCCCATCGTCAGCAGCGGGACGGCCAGCATCAGCAGGAAGGCTTCGTTCTGGAAGAACTGGGCGAGCACCATCGTCGGGACGTCGAGTTGCAGATCGGAGCGGCCCGACTTCTGGATCTGCGCGTCGGCAAGCGCGGCCTGGCGGACGTAGAAGACGAGCATGTTCGAGAAGAACAGCCCCGACACGAACGTGAAGACCGTCATCACGGAGCAGGCGATGGGCGAGACGAAGTACGACGCGAGCTCCCGGCGCGCGATGACCACCGCGTGGCGCATCAGGCGCCTCCCCCGCTCTCGCTGCGGGTGAGCGCGAGGAAGATCTCCTCGAGCGAGAGCGACTCGCCCGAAAGCCCGAGGAGCTGCCACCCGCGGCCCGTCACCAGCGCCGCGGCCGCGGCGCGCAGGTCCACGCCCACCTCGCTGTCGATGCGCGCGTCGATGGTGCCCGTTGCGCTGATCGCCGCGTGCACGTCGCGCGCGCCGGGCAGGGCGGCCAGGGCCTGCCGGACTGCCTCGGGCGACACGGCGCTCCCGCCTCCGCCCGCGCCGATTTCCAGCCGCACCGACTCGCGTGCGCGCAGGCGTTCGGCGAGACGCGCCGGCGTGTCGATGGCCATCACCTTCCCGCGGTCGATGATGATCGACGCGATCGGCCACCTCGCTGACCTCGGGCAGGATGTGCGTGGACAGAATGACCGTGTGCCGCCCCTTCAGCGCCATGATGAGCTCGCGGACCTCGTGGCGCTGCTTGGGATCGAGGCTCGACGTCGGCTCGTCGAGCACGAGCACCGGTGGTTCGTGCACGATGGCCTGCGCGAGGCCGACGCGCTGGCGGTACCCCTTCGACAAGGTCGCGATGCGCGTGTCGGCCACGTCGGCGATGCGCGCGCGTTCGATGGCCAGCCCCACGCTGGTCCCGGTCCTCGCGGCGGGGACGTCCTTCAGCGCGGCCACGAAAGCGAGGTACCGGCGCACCGTCATCTCCGGGTAGAGCGGCGGCTGTTCCGGCAGGTAGCCGATGTTCCGCTTGGCCTGAATGGGATGATCGTACAGGTCGTGACCCGCGATGCGCACCCGGCCGCTCGATGGCGGCAGGAAGCCCGTCACCATCCTCATCGTCGTCGTCTTGCCCGCTCCGTTCGGACCGAGCAGGCCCAGCACCTCGCCTTCGCGCACGTCGACCGAGAGGTCGTCGACGGCGGTGAAGGCGCCGTACTTTTTCGTCAGGTGCGAGAGACGGATCACGACTATGGACTATCGGTCGGACGGGTCTCAGGGATCAGTAGTAAGTAGCCAGTAGCCAGTATTCAGTAGAAAGGCCCGTCAGCTGAGAAGCACGACACCCTACTGGCTACTGACTACTGGCTACTGTCTACTGCACATCAACGAACGGCCCGCCCGGTCCCGCCGTGAACGGCGGCGGCGGCGCCGGCAGCGCTTTCTTCTTGAAGAAGAAGGCGCCGAGCAGGCCGCCGAGACTGGAGAAGACGGCGCCCAGCACGAGCATCATGAAGAAGGCCATGATCGTGCCGACAATCGACACCGTGCCGACGCCCATGTTGTCGACCATCTGGCGGACGTTGTCGGGCAGGTCGGGCTGCGACTCCGCGATGCGCTGGAACAGGCGCTGCTGGAACGGCCCGGTGAGGATGTTCATCGGCACCGAGACGATCATGTTCACGACGGCGCCGAACAGGCCGGCGAGCAGGCCGACCAGGGCGCCGTCGCCCAGGGCGATGGGCTGGGGAGTGTTCGACTGGAGCAGGTAGGCGGCCACCAGACCGCCGGTGACGAGCCAGGCGCAGCAGCAGCAGTTGCCGAGGGAGACGCCCGGAAGGGCCGACAGCACGCCCATGACCAGCCCGCCCATCAGGGCCGGCTTCAGCATCGCGTTTCCGTTCATGCTCGCCTCTGCGTGTCTGACCAGCGCCTAGCGCCCAGTCCCTAGTCCCTAGTCGTAATACTCCGCCCCCAGGTGCGTGATAAGGTCTTCGCCCTTCAGGAAGCGGAGCGTGTTCTTCAGCTTCATCGACTGGATGAAGAGGTCGTGCTCCGGGTAGAGGTCCTTCGCGTGCATCGGGCTCTTGAAGAAGAACGAGAGCCATTCCTGGATGCCGCTCCACCCGACCCGTTTCGCGAGGTCCAGGAAGATCACCAGGTCGAGCACGATCGGGCGCCGCCAGGATGCTGTCGCGGCACAGGAAGTTGATCTTCAGCTGCATCGGGTAGCCGAGCCAGCCGACCAGGTCGATGTTGTCCCAGCCTTCCTTGTTGTCGCCGCGCGGCGGGTAGTAGTTGATGCGGACGACGTGGCAGATGTCGCTGTAGAGCTCGGGGTAGAGGTCGGGCTGCAGGATGTAGTCGAGCACCGACTTCTTGCTCTCTTCCTTCGTCTTGAACGACTCCGGATCGTCGAGCACCTCGCCGTCGCGGTTGCCGAGGATGTTGGTCGAGTACCAGCCCTTCACGCCGAGCAGCCGGGCCTTCAGGCCGGGCGCGATGACGGTCTTGATGAGCGTCTGCCCGGTCTTGAAGTCCTTGCCGCAGATCGGCACCTGGTTCTGCTTCGCCAGGTCCATCATCGCGGGCACGTCCACCGACAGGTTCGGCGCCCCGTTCGCGTAGGGCACGCCTTCCATCAGCGCGGCGTAGGTGTAGATCATCGACGACGGGATCGACGGGTCGTTGGCCTCGAGGGCCTTTTCGAACGCCTCGATCGACTGGTGCGCGGGCGACTCGGTGAGGAAGATCTCGGTGCTGCCGCACCAGATCATCACGAGCCGGCTGAGGTTGTGCTCCTGCTTGAAGCGGCGGATGTCCTCGCGGAGCTGCTCGGCGAGGTCGCGCTTGTTCTTGCCCTTCTTCACGTTCGGGCCGTCGAGCCGCTTCACGTACTGCCGGTCGAACACGGCCTTCCACGGCTTGATGGCCTCGAGCTCGGGCCGGATCTTCTCGAGCAGGTCCTTCTCGAGCACGCCCGCGTGCTTGGCCGACTCGTAGCAGTTGTCCTCGAAGATGTCCCAGCCGCCGAACACGATATCGTCCAGGCTCGGCGAGGGGCACGAAGTCCTTGACCAGCGGAGAGCGCCCCTCGGTCCGCTTGCCGAGGCGGATCGTGCCCATCTGCGTGACGGACCCGATGGGGCTGGCGATACCCTTGCGGACGGCGAGCACGCCCGCGATGAACGTGGTGGCGACGGCCCCGAGGCCGACGCACATCACGCCGAGTTTTCCTGTCGGCGGGGCGATTTCAATGGGTTTTTTCACGGGTAGGAACTATATCACGCGGGTCTGAATCCCTCCACGAACGTCATGCCTTCGCGCTCGGCGAGGATTCGGGCTGGCCTGAACCCGGCGCCTTCCAGTTCGCGGAGCAGGGCCGCCGCTTCGGCAGAAGGTCCGGCATGGGCGGGTGCGAACCCGAGGCGTCCGGCGAGGCCAAGCGGCGCGGTCCGGATGACCAGGACCCGCCCGCTGGGGCGGACGGCGCCCGAAGCAGTTCGGACAATCGGCTCCGGCGTTCGGCAACGTCCCCCCGAAGGAGGGCATTTCCATCCACGACGCCGACATCGAAACTCCCGTCTTCGAGCGCCCAGACCGGGCCTTCGGCCACGAGGACCTCGACGAGCACGCCCTCCGCCGCCGCGGCCGCCTCGAGGGGCCGGGCCGCGTCCGGCGTGTCCACGACCGCGCAGGCCCTTCCCGAGAGACCAGCCTTGCCGGCGAGCTTCGCGAAGAGCTTTGGCAATCCAAGTCCGGCCTGGAGAACCCGTTCACCAAGCCGCAGACCGGCCATGTCCATGGCCAGCTCAATCGGCCCCCTCGTGCGACGCAAGCGAAACAGTGAGGCCATCAAGTTCACCTGTCAGAAGAAGTCAGAAGTCAGAAGCCAGAAGGGCCAACTTACGGTTGTCAGCAGCCTTTCGTCTGGCTTCTTGCTTCTTGCTTCTTGCTTCTGCCCCCCGCCCCTAGCCCCTAGCCCCTAGCCCCTAGCCCCTAGCCCCTAGCCCCTAGCCCCTAGCCCCGAGCCCCTAGCCCCTAGCCCCTAGCATTAGACACCCGCAGTCCTGTCCAGGTGTCACCAGCTGTCTCCGGCTCGGACATCGCCAGCCGCAGGCGGGTTGAAACGCGCCAAAAGTGACGATATCGGAGGTCATCCCCTCCGGCAAGAGGTTTGCGTTAGATTGTCTTGTCATGCAAGGGGGTGGTGTGCGTTCGGCGCCTGCGGTCATCCGCGGGCTGGCGGGTGTCGCCGTCGCGGCTCTCGCCATGGTCGCCGCGCCCGGCCTTCTCGGGCAGCAGGAGCAGCAACCCCGGTTCAAGACCGGCGTCGACGTGGTGAGCGTGTCGGCCACCGTGACCGACGCAAACGGGCGCTTCGTCCGCAACCTCACTCGCGACGACTTCGTGATCTACGAAGACGGCGTGGCGCAGCCCATCCTCTATTTCAGCAGCGAGCGGGTGCCGGTCAGCCTGGGCCTGGCCCTTGACACCTCGGGATCCATGGCCGGCGAGAAGATCCGGGCGGCGCAGGCCGCGTTCGAGTCGATTCCTGGTTGACCTCCTCGGTCCCGAAGACGAGGTGTTCGTCTATCGCTTCAGCGACCAGGCGGTGCTGGTCCAGGGGTGGACCAGCGATCGGCAACAGCTGCCGAGGCTCCTGGGCAACATTCATCCCAGCGGTGAAACCGTCCTCTACGACACCGTCGCCGAGTCGATCCCGCTCGCGCAGGGCGGACACCATCGCAAGAAGGCGTTGGTGGTCATCTCCGACGGCAACGACACGGGCAGCTCGACGCCGTTCACGGAGGTCCAGCGGCAGATTCGGGAATCGGAGATCCTGGTCTACGCCGTCGGCATCGATGCCAGGGCGCAAACCGGGCGGGTCGCGCCGTCGCCCGTCCGTCCGCGGTTCCCGCCCATCGGCATCGGCTTTCCCCGCGGCGGCGGGCGGGGCGGGCCCGGTGGCGTAACTCCCGGCCGGCCGCTGCCGCCGGCGCCGCCAGGTCCCGGGCTCCCGCCGATCGGCGGAGGCGCCGGAGGGGGGAACTACTACGGTGAAGAGCCCGTGAACGAGGCCGCGCTGCGCGCCATGACCGACGACAGCGGCGGCCGCACCGAAATCGTCCGCTCCGCGCGGGATCTCGACCCCGCGACGACCAGCATCGCCGACGAACTGAGCCGCCAGTACTACCTCGCCTATCAGTCGGCCGCGCCGAGAGACGGCAGGTGGCACGACATCCGCGTCGAAGTCCGCAGGGGCACGTATCACGTCAGGGCGAGAAGGGGGTTTGTGGCATCTCAAAGTAGTCAGTAGCCAGTAGTCAGTAGCCAGTAGAAGGCGAGAGGCGACTGGCGGTAGGCAAGAGGGACGGCAGTCCGCGACGGCGGAGCTTGGTGCGTTTCCTCCGTCTACTGAATGCTGGCTACTGACTACTGACTACTCTCTTCTGATACCATCCCCCGGTGCCCGTACTCCTGATTGCCGTCGGACTCGCCATTCTTGGCAGCATCGGCGGCCTGCTGCTGGCCTCGACGCTCCTGCTCTTCAAGGACTCCGTGAGGGTGCGCCTGGTGCCATGGCTGGTCAGCTTCGCCGTCGGCACACTGCTCGGCGTGGCTCTGCTGGATCTGCTTCCCGAATCCCTCGAGTCGCTGAAGCCGACGACCGCCTTCGGGACGCTGCTGGCGGCGATCCTGGCCTTCTTCACCTTAGAGAAGTTCCTGCTCTGGCGTCACTGCCATCACGATCACTGTGACCTCCACCGGTCGGCGGCACCCCTCATCCTGATCGGTGACGGTTTCCACAATTTCATCGACGGCGCCGTGATTGCCGCAGCCACCTACATCTCGGTGCCACTGGGGGTGACGACCGCTCTGGCCGTGGCCGCGCACGAAATCCCCCAGGAAGTGGGCGACTTCGCCATCCTGCTCGGCGCCGGCTACAGCCGTGTCAAGGCCTTGTGGCTCAACATCCTGTCCGGCATGTCCGCCGTCGGAGGCGTCCTCGTCGCCGGGCTGATGGTCGATCGGGTGCCTCGGCTCCTGCCCTTCTTCCTGCCGGTGGCCGCCGCCAGCTTCCTCTACGTGGCGATGTCGGACCTCATCCCGAGCCTTCACCGCGGCCCGTTCGAGCGCGGGGCCTTCCGCCAGGTCCTGCTCGTGCTCGCCGGCATCCTCACGATCGTCCTCCTCGGGATTTGACCTCGGGCTGACGGCCCGGGCCGCGGATTCGATGGCCGCGGGCGGACCGAGTCCACTGAGAGGCACAACGGCGTCCTCGCCGTGGTGCACTCCGCCATGTTCCACGACCCGAATCAGCGGATCCCGGCTGGCTGCCGCGCATTCTGACTGGCACGGTCTTTGATTACATGATTGGCGTTGCCTCGCTCCTCACTGGCACGAACCGGTGCCGCCAGCGCCCCCGGTTTGCCCCCGGTTCCAGGAGAAAGGCCGTTCGACACAGGAGCAGGACCATGAAAGCGATATTCGCGGCGGCAGTCGTTCTGGCGGCGGCACTCGCGGTGCCGGCCCAGGCCCAGGTTTCCGAAGGCCGAAAGGCCGACGAGATCTTCCGGGACGTATCCAGCACGGTCCTGGGGTATCCACAGTTCACGATCTTCGATGACGTGAGCGCGAACGTCACAGGCGGCGTGGTGACGCTTCAGGGAAAGGTCACGATGCCGTTCAAGAAGCAGGATATCGAGCGGCGCGTGGCGAAGGTGGCCGGCGTGACCCGCGTTGACAACCGGATTGGCGTGCTGCCGGTGTCGCAGTTCGACGATGAGCTGCGCTACGCCGTGGCGCGCGCCATCTACGGCAGTTCCGCGTTCTGGCACTACGCGTCGATGGCGAACCCGCCGATCCACATCATCGTGGAAAACGGCCGCGTGAGGCTGACCGGCGTCGTGGCCAGCAATGTGGAACGGATGCTCGCGCGGTCGCTGGCGACGTCGTTCAACGCGTTCTCGGTAACGAGCGACCTCAAGACGGATGCCGAGATGCGGGCGCTGCTCGATGCGAAGGGGGCCAGTTGACGGCCGGCCGCCGTGTTGTAACGAACCGCCGGGCCTGCAGGTCTAATCAGCTTGAACGTCGCTGATTGACGCGCCGCCGGCCCGGCGGAACTTCCGGGTCCGGTCCCGGCGCCGGAGGCTGGCATGGTGTTGCAGCAGAAGACATTGATCGCATCGGTCGCCGCGGCGGCAGGTCTGGTGTTCGCCGCGGCCGGGTACGCGCAGACCGCCACGCAGGCGCCGCCGCAGGCCGCCCCGGCCGCCGGAGTCCGTGCACAGCGCCAGCCAGGGGCTGGCGCGGCGGCCCGGCTCAACCTCACCCAGGCGCAGCGGGATCAGATCAGGGCCTTGCGCGAAGCGCAGAGGAACGACGCGCGGGCGCTCGGCGAGAAGATGCGCGCCGCGCGGCAGCAGCTGCGTGGGGTCATGAGGGCCGACCCGCCCGACGAGGCGGCCGTGCGCGCGGCGGCCGAGGCGGTGGCCGCAATCGAGGTCGACCAGGCCGCGCTCCGGGCACGTTCGCGGGCGCAGTTCATGAAGGTGCTCACGCCCGAGCAGCAGGCGCAGATGAAGGAGGCGCGCGCGCGGGTCGAGCGGCAGATGATGATGCGCCGTGACCGCATGATGCGGCAGCAGGGGTACCGCTGGTGGAGGGGCTGGATCTAGTCAGGCCTGAAGGCCCGACCTCCAGCGGTCACCCGGAGGGCGGCCCTTCAGGGCTGCCTTCCCTTCTTGATCACCCACCAGATGATGGCCGCCAGCACGAGCAACGCGAGCGCGCCGCTGGCGGCGAACAGCAGAAGCGTCGAGTACAGAATCGACGTCTCTTCGATGCGCGCCTCGATGTCCAGCGGCGCGCCGGCTTGCCGTTCGGCGAGCGGTTGCTCCCACACCAGGATATTGCCCCGCTTCAGATTGCCCGCGCCGGCGTTGTGATAGAGGATGCGGCTCGGCAGGTGCAGGCGCACGGCAATCAACTCGTTGCCCTTCCAGCCGACGTCCCCCACGGGCTTGCCGGCGGGCGCGCCCACGTGCTGCCGGTACACGACGAGGCCATCACGACGATCGAGTTGATACGTGGCCCACGAGAACGGCGGCGACGACCCGAGCGTCCTGATGTCGTCGACCGTCATGCGCACCTGCACGAACTGCCGGCCAAACCGCCGCCAGCGGCTGACCCGCGTCACGCGGGTCGCCCCGGTCGTGAAGAGGCGCCGGACCTTGGCCCGGTCCACGTTCGCCGTCGGACGGACGTCCAGATCCATGCCTCGCAGGTTGACCAGGGCGGGGATCGAGGCGTTCAGGTAGATTGTCGCGCTGCCGTCGATTGAGAGGTAGACGTCTTCCTCGTACTCGTAGTACTTGACGAGCCCGGCCCCGCCGCACGCGGACACGCCGAGTGCCCCGAGGAGCAGCCCGGCCAGGATCGTTGCGAGGCCCGCAGGAAAACGGCACCCGAAGCTCATAACCCGTCAATAATATCGGAATGGGCTCGGGCGGGGGTCGCATCATGGGCTTTGTCGTCCCACGAATCCCGGATCCCGAACCCCGAATCCCGGACCAGTTCCAATGTCTACCCTCTTTCTGATCGACGGCTCCTCCCAGATGTACCGGGCGTATCACGCCATCCGCGGCCTCACCGGCCCTGACGGCCGCTCAACCAACGCGGTCTTCGGTTTCGTCGCGATGCTCAGGAAGCTGCTGGCCGATCACAGGCCCGACGCCATCGGCGCGGCCTTCGATCTCGAGGGCCGCACCTTCCGCGACGACCTGTCGGCGCACTACAAGGCCAACCGGGCCCCGATGCCGCCGGATCTCGTCGAGCAGGTGCCGCTCATCCACCAGGCGTGCGCCGCCCTGGGCGTGCCGGTGCTCACGTCCGAGGGCTTCGAGGCAGACGATGTCATCGGGACGCTGGCGCTCACAGGGCGCGGCCGCCGGCTACGAGGTCGCCATCGTCACGGGTGACAAGGACTTCTTCCAGCTCGTCGGCGGGCGCATCCGCGTGTTCAACCCCCGCGACGAGGGCACCTGGTACGACGCGGACGGCGTCGTCGAGAAGTTCGGCGTGACGCCGGACAAGGTGATCGACGTGCTCGCGCTGACGGGCGACGCGGTCGACAACGTGAAGGGCGTGCCCGGCATCGGCGACAAGGGCGCGCGCGATCTCATCGCGCAGTTCGGATCGCTCGACGCGCTGCTCGAAGGCGCCGCCACCGTGCAGCAGCGGCGCTACCGCGAGGCGCTGCTGGCCAACGCCGACGCCGCGCGCGCGAGCCGCGAACTGGTGACGATCCGCACGGACGTGCCCGTCGAACGCGATCCTGGACTCGCTGCGCTATCGCGGCCCCGATCAGGCCGCCTGCTACGCGCTCTTCTCCAGCCTCGGCTTCCGGACGTTCACGAGCGACTTCGCGCCGACCGCCGCCACCGTCGCGACCGACTACGCGGTCGATCGAGTCGCTCGACAGTCTCGCCGGCCGAGGTCGAGCAGGCGCGGGCGGCGGGCCGCATCGGCCTCCGCGTGATCGGGGACGACGGGAACGCGATGCGGGCGGGCCTCGTGGGCATCGCGTTCTCGCGGGGAGGCCGCCACGCGCGCTACGTTCCGCTCGGGCACCGCGCGCTCGACGAAGTCACGCAACCTCGATGAAGCGGGCGCGCTCGCGCGCGCTGGCGCCGCTGCTGGAGGACGCGCAGGTCGAGAAGGTCGGCCACGACGTGAAGTACGACGCCATCGTGCTGGCGCGCCACGGCGTGAAGGTGGCCGGCCCGGGGTTCGACACGATGCTCGCCAGCTACCTCATCGATTCCACGCGGGCGCCGCACGCGCTCGAGACGCTGAGCATCGAGCATCTCGACTACAAGCCCCTCACCGAGGAGGCGGTCTACGGGAAGGGCGCGAAAGCGTCCGCTCCCGGCCGATCTGCCCGCGACCGCCACGCTCGCGTACGCGGCCGAGCGCGCTGACCTGCCGCTGCAGCTGGCCGCGCCTCCTGCGCGACAAGCTGGCGGCGGACGGCCTGGCCGCGGTGTACGACGAGCTGGAGTGGCCGCTCGTGCCCGTCCTCGCGGCGCTCGAGCAGGTGGGCGTCCGCGTCGACACGGCCGCGCTCGCCTCGCTGTCGGCGTCGCTCGAGCAGGAGATGCAGGCGCGCAGCGCGCGCGATCTTCGAACTGGCCGGCGAGGAGTTCAACATCAACTCGCCGAAGCAGCTCGGCGAGATCCTGTTCGAGAAGCTGCAAGCTGCCCGTGCTGAAGAAGACCGGCACCACGCGCGTCGCGTCGACGTCGGTGGACGTGCTGGAGGAACTGGCCCTCACGCACGAACTGCCCCGCCTCATCCTCGAGTGGCGGAGCATGCAGAAGCTGAAGGGCACCTACGTCGATGCCCTGCCGGAGCTCGTCAACCCGGCCACGGGGCGCGTCCACACCAGCTTCAACCAGGCCGTGGCCGCGACGGGACGGCTGAGCAGCAGCGATCCGAACCTGCAGAACATCCCGGTCCGGACCGAGCTCGGCCGGGAAATCCGGCGGGCGTTCGTCGCCGAGCCGGGTTGCGTGCTGATTTCGGCCGACTACTCGCAGATCGAGCTGCGCGTGCTGGCCCATCTGTCCGGCGACGAGGCGCTCATCGAGGCGTTCCGGCGCGGCGAGGACATCCACGATCGGACGGCCCTGGCCATCTTCGGCACCGACAGCGGGCTCGACCGGAAGGAGATGCGCAACCGGGCGAAGATGGTCAACTACGCGCTGCTCTACGGCAAGACGGCGTTCTCGCTGTCGAAGGACATCGGCGTCACCCAGCAGGCCGCGCAGGCGTTCATCGACGCCTACTTCGCCGGGTTCCCCGCGGTGCGGCGGTTCATCGATCGGACGCTCGAGGAGGGGCGCGCGGACCGGCGTGGTGAAGACGCTGGCCGGCCGCCGCCGGCCGGTGCCCGAGCTGACGAGCAAGAACGGGCAGGTGCGGAGCGCCACCGAGCGCGTGGCGGTGAACATGCCCATCCAGGGCACCGCCGCCGACATCCTGAAGCGGGCGATGATCGACGTCCACCGCGCGCTCGAGGCAACGGCCGTCGCGCGGCGCCGGCGTCCGCGCCCGCATGATCCTGACCGTGCACGACGAACTGCTGTTCGAGGTGCCGCGGCGAGGAGGCGGACGAGATCGCCGCCCTGGTCAAGCGCCACATGGAAGGCGCCGCGCGAGCTGGCGGTGCCCCTGACGGTCGACGTGGGCATCGGGGAGAACTGGAAGGACGCGAAAGGGTAAGATTCCCCAGATGCTGCCGCTCATTGTCCCCCGCGACGCGCACACGCTGTCGCGGCGCGACGTCGACCCCGACGCGCTCAAGGTGCTCTACCGCCTGAAGGACGCGGGCTTCAAGGCCTACATCGTCGGCGGCGGCGTCCGGGACCTCCTGCTCGGGCGGCGGCCGAAGGACTTCGACATCGGCACCGACGCGCACCCCTACCAGATCAAGAAGCTGTTCCGGAACTGCTTCATCATCGGGCGCCGGTTCCGCCTGGCGCACATCCGGTTCGGCACGAAGGTCATCGAGGTCGCCACGTTCAGGCGGCAGGTCACGGAGGACGAGCTGGCGGGCCGGCGAGCGGCCGCCACGCAAGGCCCCGCCGGAAGCCGCGCACGGCGACACGCTCATCCACCGCGACAACACCTTCGGCACGGCGGAGGAGGACGCGTTCCGCCGCGACTTCACGCTGAACGCCCTCTTCTACGACATCGCCACGTTCTCGATCATCGACTACGTCGGCGGCCTCGAGGACCTCCGGTCGCGGATCATCCGCTGCATCGGCGACCCGGTCCTCCGCTTTCGCGAAGACCCCGTGCGCATGCAGCGGGCGGTCTCGTTTGCCGCACGCCTCGGCTTCACCATCGATCCGCCAATCCTCGGGGCCATCGCGACAGAGCGGCAGCGGATCGCGCTTGCGGCGCCGGCGCGCCTGGCGGAGGAGTACTACAAGATCCTCCGGTCCGGCGCCGCCGAGCGCACGTTCCGCGAACTGCACCGCCTGGGCCTGCTGGAGCCGCTCAGCGACGTGCTGCAGGCCCAGGCCGGGGAGGCGCTGTGGGCCTCGCTGGCCAGGCTCGACGCCTACCGGCTTCGCTTCGGCACCGCGCCGCCGGCGCTGACCAACGCCGTCCTGCTCGGCAGCCTCATCGTGCCGCTCGGGTTCTCGCAGGGCGGGTGGCCGGCGTGGATGGAGCACGAGGGCCGGCCCGGTCTGAACCTGGGCGTGCTGCCGCTCGCACGCCGGGACGTCGAGCGCATCCACCAGGTGCTGATGCTGCAGCGCCGTCTGCGGGAACCGAGCCGGTCGTCCCATGCCCGCCGGGTGCTGATGCAGCGCTCGGCGTTCGCCGACGCGCTGACCTGGCTCGAGGTTCACGGCGACGCGCCAGACATGCTGGAGTACTGGCGTGGACACGGCACCGCCCCGGCGTCTGAAGGCGAGGCCGGTGAGCCCGCGCCGCGCCGCCGCCGCCGCCGCGGCCGGAGGCGGCCGGGCTTCCCTTCCCGCAAGGCCCCGGAGTAGAATCTGGGTGCTCCGGGGCCCTGCCCCGGCTCCTCTCGCCTCACCCGCCCCCGTCGCCGTTCCGGAGGCGAGACGGCTTGTCGGCCCGACATGCTGGCTACCGCACAACTGACCCTCGCGCCTCGGGAGACGTGCCATGCGTGTACCTGACTTCCTGACCATCCGCGACTTCACGACCGACGAACTGCTCCACCTCCTCTCGCTCGCCCGCGAGATCAAGGCCGACCCGGCCCGCTTCGCCGACGCCCTGAAAGGCAAGACGCTGGCGATGATCTTCGAGAAGCCGTCGCTGCGCACGCGGGTGTCGTTCGACGTGGGCATCCACCAGCTCGGCGGGTTCTCGGTGTACCTGTCGCCGGCCGAGATCAACCTCGGCAAGCGCGAGTCGGTGTTCGACGTCGCCAAGAACCTCGAGCGCATGGTGCAGGGCATCATGATCCGCACCTTCGCCCACGACATCGTCGAGCGGATGGCCGAGTGGGCGAGCATCCCGGTCATCAACGGCCTGACCGACTTCAGTCATCCGTGCCAGGCCATGGCGGACTTCCTGACGATGCTGGAGCACAAGGGCCGGCTCGAGGGCCTGAAGGTCGCCTACGTCGGCGACAGCAACAACGTGTCGAACTCGCTGATGTTCGCCGCGGCCCGCTTCGGCGCGCACATCGCCATCGGGTCGCCCGAGGGCTACCAGCCGAAACCCGAGGTCACGGCGTGGACCCGCGCCGAGGGCGCGAAGACCGGGTCGACGCTGCTCGTGACCGCCGACCCGGCCGAAGCGGTGGCCGGCGCGGACGTCGTCTACACCGACACCTGGGCGAGCATGGGCCAGGAAGCCGAGGCGCACGCCCGCAAGCTGGTGTTCCGTCCCTACCAGGTGAACGCGGAGCTGTTCGCGAAGGCCAAGCCCGACGCGCTCTTCATGCACTGCCTGCCGGCGCACCGCGGCGAGGAGGTCACCGACGAGATCATCGACTCGCCGAACTCGGTGGTCTTCGACGAAGCCGAGAACCGGCTGCACGCCCAGAAGGCGATCATGCTGGCGATGATGCGGTAGGTGGCGCGTGGCGAAGACAGCGCTCATCGCGATCGGCGGCAACTCGCTCATCCGCGCCGGTGAGAAGGGCACGATGGCCGAGCAACTCGCCAACGCGCGGCGGACGGCGAAGGCGATCGTGCAGATCATCCGCGCCGGGTTCCGCGTGGTGGTGACGCACGGGAACGGCCCGCAGGTCGGCGCGGCGCTGCTGCGGTCCGAGCGGGCGGCCGACCAGGTCTACACGCATCCGCTCGATGTCTGCGACGCCACCACGCAGGGGGAGATCGGGTACCTGCTCCAGCAGTCGCTGCAGGCGGAACTTGCGGAGGCGGGGTTGACGACGCCGGTGGTGACGGTGGTGACACAGGTGGTGGTGTCGCTCGACGACCCGGCGATGTCCCATCCGACCAAGCCCATCGGCCCGTTCTACTCCGAGCGCGAGGCGCGCGCGAAGCAGGATGAGTTCGGGTGGGCGGTCGTCGAGGACGCGGCGCGCGGGTACCGGCGCGTCGTGCCGTCACCCGAGCCGCTCGAGATCGTGGAGGAGGGTGTCATCCGCCGCCTGGTCGACACCGACGTGCTGGTCGTCGCCGTCGGCGGCGGCGGCATTCCGGTGGTCCGGCAGGGCCGCGAGCTGCGCGGCGTGGAAGCGGTGATCGACAAGGACCGCGCGTCGGCGCTGCTGGCGGCGCGCCTGGGCACCGACTGACTTCATCATCTCGACCGACGCCGACCGGGTCTACGTGAACTACAAGAAGCCCGATCAGCGGCCGCTGGGCCGCGTGACGGCGGCGGAGATGGCGGCGCACTACCGGGACGGGCAGTTCCCGCCCGGCAACATGGGACCGAAGGTCGAGTCCGCCCTCCGGTTCCTCGCGGGCGGCGGGCACGAAGTGATCATCACCTCCTACGAGCGTCTGCTCGACGCCGTGCGCGGGGAGGCGGGGACGCACATCGTCGGGTAGGGACTTCGCATGAAGGGAGAAGAAGCAGGAAGCAAGAAGCAAGAAGCAAGAAGGAAGACCCGTCCCGCAGCGGTCAGCATTCTGGCTTCTGGCTCCTGGCTTCTGGCTTCTGACAAGCAGCCATGAGATTGCCCCACGTCATCGAATCCCAGCAGTTCACGGTGCCGCTCCTGATGGAGCTGTTCGCCCGCACGCGCCAGATGGAGCAGGTGGTGGCGCGCGGGGGCACCCGCGACTACTCGAACAGGGTGATGGCCTCGCTCTTCTACGAACCGTCCACCCGCACGCGCTTCTCGTTCGAGGCCGCGATGTACCGCCTCGGCGGGCGCGTGATGTCCACCGAGCACGCGCGGGTGTTCTCGTCGGAGATCGAGGGCGAGCAGCTCGAGGACACGATCCGCATCATCTCGAGCTACGCCGACGTCATCGTGCTGCGGCACACGGAGGAGGGCGGCGCCCGCAGGGCGGCAAGGGTGTCGCAGGTCCCCGTCATCAACGCCGGCGACGGCGGCGGCGGTCAGCATCCGACGCAGGCGCTGCTCGATCTCTACACGATCTACCGCGAGCGCCGCACCCTGGACGGCCTGACCATCGCCATCGTCGGCGAACTCGATCGCGGGCGAACCGCCCGTTCGCTGGCGTACCTCCTGAGCAAGTTCGAGCGGGTGAAGATCTACTTCGTCAGCCCGCCGGAGGTGCGGATGCACCAGGACATCCTCGATCACCTCGACGAGCACGACGTCTGGTACGACCTGGCCACCGACGTCTCGCCGATCGCCGGCGACGTGGACGTGATCTATCAGACCCGCATCCGTCCGGACCGGGTCGAGGACCGGGCGGCCCTCGACCGCTACACGATCAACGAGCGCCTGCTCCGCCGGATGAAGGCCGACGCGATGATCCTCCATCCCCTGCCCCGCACGGTCGAGATCGACAAGGCGGTGGACGACGACCCCCGGGCGCTGTATTTCAAGCAGGCCGCCAACGGCCTGTTCATCCGGATGGCCCTGCTCACGCTGCTCTGGGACCGCGACTGAGGAACCGACCATGCTTGGCCCGCGAAGTCAACGGCCCGAGGATCATTAGCGGCGCCTGCCACCGTCCCGGCACGCGTTTGTCCGCTGGTGCCCCCGGGTCTCTTCTTGGACAGGTGACGTCATGAGTACGACAGCAACGCAGTCGCAGGCGCTCATTCAACTCGAGGAACAGTACGGCGCCCACAACTACCACCCGCTCGACGTCGTGATCGAGCGCGGCGAGGGGGTGTGGGTGTACGACGTGGAGGGCAGGAAGTACCTGGACTGCCTCGCCGCCTATTCGGCGGTGAACCAGGGCCACTGTCATCCCCGCATCATGCAGGCGGTGGTCGATCAGGTGAAGCGGGTCACGCTGACCTCGCGCGCCTTCCGCAACGACCAGCTGCCGCTGCTCTACAAGCTCCTGCACGATCTCACCGGCTACGACATGTCGCTGCCGATGAACTCGGGCGCCGAAGCGGTCGAGACCGCCGTCAAGGCCGCGCGCAAGTGGGGCTACACGGTGAAGGGCATCCCGAAGGACAAGGCCGAGATCATCGTCTGCGCCGACAACTTCCACGGCCGCACGACGACGATCATCAGCTTCTCCACCGACGAGCAGTACCGCGACGGGTTCGGCCCGCTCACGCCGGGCTTCCCCGTCATCCCCTTCGGCGACGCCGCCGCCCTCGAGGCCGCCATCACGCCGAACACCGCGGCGTTCCTCGTCGAGCCGATCCAGGGCGAAGCGGGCATCATCATCCCGCCGGACGGGTTCCTGAAGAAGGCCGAGGCGCTGTGCAGGGCGAACAACGTCCTGTTCATCTGCGACGAAATCCAGGCCGGCCTCGGGCGCACCGGCAGGCTCTTCGCGCACCAGTGGGAGGGCGTCCGCCCCGACATGGTCATCATCGCGAAGGCGCTCTCGGGCGGCTACTACCCCATCTCGGCGGTGCTCGCCGACAAGGCCGTGCTGGGCGTCTTCAAGCCTGGCGACCACGGCAGCACCTTCGGCGGCAACCCGCTCGC
Source organism: uncultured Acidobacteriota bacterium (assembly GCA_963806085.1). GTDB lineage: Bacteria > Acidobacteriota > Vicinamibacteria > Vicinamibacterales > JAKQTR01 > JAKQTR01. The sequence continues at coordinate 518,883 of CAWDWR010000003.1, read as the reverse complement.
CTGCGCGGTGGCCCGCGCGGCGCTGCAGGTCCTGCTCGACGAGAAGCTCGTCGAGCGGTCGGCCGAACTCGGCGAATACTTCCTGGCCAGGCTCCAGGCCATCAAGAGCCCGGTCGTCAAGGAGGTCCGCGGCCGCGGCCTGTGGATTGGCGTCGAGCTGACCGTCGCCGCGCGTCCCTACTGCGAGCGCCTGATGCAGGAAGGCATGCTCTGCAAGGAAACGCACGACCACGTGATCCGCCTCGCGCCGCCGCTCGTCATCACGCGCGACGAGATCGACTGGGCCGTCGGCACACTGAAGAAGGTCCTGGCCGGCTAACGTCTGACGCCAGTGTGAGTTGTCTGTCCGTATTGACCGACTAGCGCCGAGCGCCTAGTCCCTAGACCCTGGCTTCGAGGTGTTATGAAACCCATCCGCACCGTGATCATGGGAGCCGCCGGCCGCGACTTCCACAACTTCAACGTCGTCTACCGCGACAATCCCCGCTACGAGGTCGTGGCGTTCACCGCGACGCAGATTCCGAACATCGACGGCCGCAAGTACCCGGCGTCGCTCGCCGGACGGCTGTATCCGAAGGGCATCCCGATTCTCGCGGAAAAGGATCTCGAGCAGATCATCCGCGACCACAAGGTCCAGGAAGTCGTCTTCGCGTACAGCGACGTGACCTACAACTACGTCATGGACCGCGGGTCCATCGTCAACGCCGCCGGGGCCGACTTCAAGATCCTCGGGGCCGCCACGACGATGCTGAAGAGCAAGAAGCCCGTGATCTCGATCTGCGCGGTCCGCACGGGCTCCGGCAAGAGCCAGACCACGCGCCGGATCGCCGGGATCCTCCGCGAGGCGGGCCTGAAAGTCGCCGCCGTGCGCCACCCGATGCCCTACGGCAATCTCGAGAAGCAGCGCGTCCAGCGGTTCGGGTCGATTGCCGACCTCAAGAAGCACGACTGCACGATCGAGGAAATCGAGGAGTACGAGCCGCACATCGTCAGCGGCACCATCATCTACGCCGGCGTGGATTACGGCGACATCCTGGCCCAGGCCCAGGAGGAGGCCGACGTCGTCCTGTGGGACGGCGGCAACAACGACACGCCGTTCTACACGCCCGACCTCCATATCGTGGTCGCGGACCCGCTGCGCGTCGGGAACGAGCTGCTGTATCACCCCAGCGAGACGAACCTGCGCCTCGCCGACGTCGTCATCATCAACAAGGTGGACACCGCCGACATCCACGCCACCAACGCGCTGCGGGCCAACATCCGGCGCGTCAACAGCCGGGCCGTCATCATCGAGGCCGCCTCGCCGATCACCGTCACCAGTCCCGAGCACATCACCGGCAAGCGCGTGCTCGTCGTCGAGGACGGCCCGACGCTCACCCACGGCGAGATGAAGTTCGGCGCGGGCGTCGTCGCCGCCGGCAAGTTCAGCGCGGCGGAACTGGTGGACCCGAGGCCTTACACCGTCGGAACGATTACCGAAACGTTCAAGAAGTACCCCGACATCGGCGTGCTGCTGCCGGCCATGGGCTACGGCGACAAGCAGGTGAAGGATCTCGAAGCGACCATCAACAGGACGCCTTGCGACACCGTCATCATCGGCACGCCCATCGACCTGAACCGCCTCATCACGATCAGGAAGCCGACGGTGCGCGTGAGCTACGAGCTGCAGGAGATCGGGAAGCCGGATCTGATGGATGTCTTGAAGCCGTTCTTGAAGAAGAAGCCAGAAGCCAGAAGCCAGAAGTAAGAAGGAAGAAGACAGGCTGACGAGACGGGGCCGGCGGGAGACACTCCCGCCGGCCCCGTTGTCTTTCTACTTGAGGGGATCGACACTGATGCGCGGCGAGGCCTTCATCGCCTCGTTGATCGCCGCGATGTCTTTCGTGATGAATCCATTCATTTTCGCGACGGCCCGATCGACCTGGGCCGTCAGGTCTTTCATCCGCTCCAGTTCGCCGGCGTTCGGTGCGCGGAAGCCGCGGCCGACGTAGCCCGCGAGCGACTGCACGTCCTCGCGCAGGCGAGGATACTGCCGGTAGCCGAGGCCGGGCATGGGCCGCGCGAGCTCGTCGTCCTTGAACGCGCTGAGCGCCTCCAACGCCTGCGTCACCTGCTTGCGCACGGCCGGCGCCGGCGTCTGTCTCGCGAGCTGGGAGTCGAGGGTCGCCAGCTGGCTCAACGCCGCCTCGACGCGCTCGATGACGCCGTTGACCTTCGCCCCAAGCGCCAGCGCCTGGAACGACGCCTGCAATTGCGCGTCGAGGTCAGCCGCGGTGGCCTGCACGCCGGGGTCGAGCGTCACCGTCACGGATTCCGTCATGGTCTTGCCGGCAGCTTCCACCTTCACCGTGTAGTCGCCAGGCAGCACCGCCGGACCCTGGGCCGCGCCGCCCCTGCCGCCCATTTGCGGCTGCGATGCCAGGCCTCCGGGTCCTCCGGGGGTGCCGACTGCCTGCTGGCACGCCAGGAAGATCGTGGCGCAGGTTCCAGACGAACCGGTTCACGCCGGCCTCGCCCCGCTGCCGCAGCGTCCGAACGGCCTTGCCGGCCTTGTCGGCAATCGTGATCGTGACCGGCCCCGTCGGCGCACTTTTCAGATAGACGTTGATCCACGCCCCGGCCGGCGGGTTCGGCGCGATCCAGTCGCGCTCGTTGGCGCGGAACGTGCCCGACGCCCCGGCCCACCGAATCGCCGGCCTGATCGGGAACAGGAACGCGTCGTTCTTCACGGCCTTCCCGATCATCTGCAGCGGCGCCGCATCGTCGAGGATGTAGATGCCGCGCCCGTGGGTGGCGACGATGACGTCGTTGTCGCGGGGGTGGATGGCGATGTCGCGCACGGCGACCGGCGGCATGTTGTTGCGGATGGAGGTCCACGTTGCGCCGTCGTTCCACGAGGCGTAGAGCCCGAACTCCGTGCCGGCGTAGAGCAGGCCGCGCACCTTCGGGTCCTCCCGGATGACGTGCGACCAGCCCCGCGCCGGGAGCCCGGCTGTGATCTTCGTCCACGTCTTTCCGAAGTCCGCCGTCCTGTAGAAGTACGGCGCATAGTCGCCGTCCTGCCAGTGGCTGGCCGACACGTACGCCGTGCCGGCGTCGAAGTGCGACGCCTCGACCTTGTTGATCCACGCGTTCGGCGCGAGGCCGGTCATCGCCTTCACCGTGTTCGTCCACGTCTTCCCGCCGTCGCGCGTCACCTGCACGTTGCCGTCGTCGGTGCCCGCCCAGATGACGTTCGGATCGACCGGCGACGGGCCGATGGAGATGATCGTGCAGTGGAACTCCGCGGCGGTGTTGTCGGTGACGATCTTGCCGCCCGACGTCTGCTGCTTCGCCTTGTCGTTCGTCGTCAGGTCCGGGCTGATGACGTCCCACGAATGGCCGTAGTTCGGACGTGCGGAACAGCACGTTGCCGCCGTAGTAGACCGTCTTCGGATCCTGCGGCGACAGGACGATCGGGGCATTCCAGTTGAAGCGGTACTTCTGCGGGGCCATCCACTGGCCGCTCGATCCGATGCCGCCCGGATACGGGTTGATCCCCCACGACGCGCCTGTCTTGCGGTTCGTGAGGCTGATCACGCCGCCCTGGAGGTTGTTGTAGACCAGTTCGGGATGCGCGAGGTCGGGCACGGCGAAGAACCCGTCGCCGCCGCCCATGTTCTGCCATTCCGGTCGCGTGCGTTCCAGGGGCGCCCGGCGTCTGGCTCGGCCCGCACCAGGTGCCGTTGTCCTGCAGCCCGCCGCACAGGTGGTACGGCACCTGCAGGTCGTAGGCCACGTTGTAGAACTGCGTGAACGGGATGTTGTTGAAGATGTCGAACGTCCGCCCGGCGTCGTACGAAATCTGGAACCCGCCGTCGTCGCCGCAGTAGGATACGGTTCGGGTTCGTCGGATCGATCCACATCGCCTGGTGATCGCCGTGGGTGGCCGCGCCGATCCGGGCGAAGTTGCGGCCGCCGTCCTCCGACTTGTACAGGCCGCCCGCCAGCGCGTAGACCGTGTTCGGATGCTGCGGGTCGACGCGGATATCGGCGTAGTAGAACGGGCGGAAGTTGATGTTGCGGTCGCGGCTCACCATTTGCCACGGACGCCCCCGCGTCGTCGGACCGCCACAGTTCGCCTTCGTCCGTGGTCTCGCTGACCACGTAGACCGTGTCCGGATTGCTGCGCGACACGGCGACGCCGATCCGGTCCATGAGGCCCTTCGGCAGGCCGCGATGGGCGTCGGGCCCGGAGAGCCGCGTCCACGTGGCGCCGCCGTCGAACGACTTGTAGACCGCCGTCTCTCCCGCCGCCCGACTCGGTGTACCAGGCCCAGCGGCGGAACGTGAACATGCCCGCGTAGACGATGTTCGCGTTCGTCGGGTCGATGTCGACGTCGGAGCAGCCTGTCAGGTCGTTCTTGTAGAGCACCTTCTTCCAGCTCTTGCCGCCGTCCGTCGTCTTGAACAGGCCGCGCTCCTCGTTCGGGCCCCACTCCCGGCCGAGCGCGCACGCATAGACGACGTCGGCGTTGCGCGGGTCGATGACGAGCCGCGCGATCTTCTCGCTGTCCGGAAGGCCGACGTTGGTCCAGTGTTCGCCCGCGTCGATCGACTTGTAGATGCCGTCGCCGATGGACGCGTCGTTGCGCGGGTTGCCCTCGCCCGTGCCGGCGTAGATGACGTTGGGGTCGGTGGGCGCGATGGCGATCGCGCCAATCGACGCGACCGGCTGGCTGTCGAAGATCGCCTTCCACGTGACGCCGCCGTTGGTGGTCTTGAAGATGCCGCCCACGGCTCCCGCGACGTACATCGTGTTGATGTCGCCCGGCAGGCCGACGAACACCGGGACGCGGCCCGCCTGGGCCGTAGGCCCGATGTTGCGCCACTGGAGCGTGCGGATGGCATCGGCCGCGGGGCCTGCGGGTGCGGCCTGGCCCTGGGCGGACAGCCTCGATGGCTGGACGGAGACCAGCCCCGCCACGAGGCAGGCTGCGAGGACGAGCGTCTTCAGGACCTGCACGCGGCTGATGGTCATGGTCACTGCACTCCGTCCTTCTTCTCCGCTGAAGGGCCAGCGGGCGTGCTGGCAAGTAGCCCCTTGAGGATTCTTTCCGATACGGCGACCACCGAGCCGTGCCTCGCGCCGGGCGGCATATCCAGTTCGGCACCCAGCGCCGTCCACGTCTTCAGGTCGCGCGACTTCACGCCTTCGTAACGTTTGCGCGTGTAGGCGTCGAACAGGACGAACATCTCCTGGCCCGCCCTGAACGCGGTCGGGCCTTCCACCCAGTTCTCCTTCGAGATCGGCTCGGCGCCGCACGGTGTAGGGTCCCAGCGCGTGATCCGCGACCGCCATCCTGATGTCCTTGCGCGCGTCGGGCCGGAGCGTTTCGTCCTTGAGGAACATGAACACGCGCTGCCCGTCACGGACAATCGTCGCGTCGATCACGTTGAAGCCCGGATCGAGGAACAACTCCGCGCGGCTGTACTCCTTGAAGTCGCGCGTCGTCGTTCTGTAGATGCGGTGGTTCAGCGCGATGCCCTCCTTGCTCACGCTGCCGCTCGCGTCGGTGGCAGGGAAGCGGCCGGGGATCGTCGTCGCCCAGAAGATCAGGTACTGGGACGTTTCGCCGTCGTAGAAGATCTCGGGCGCCCACGCGTTGGCGGCCTTCCGCTCGTGCACCATGACGGGCAGGAAGACCGCCTCGTCCCACTTGACGAGGTCGCGCGAGTGGGCGATGCCGATGCCCTGTTCGTACCAGCCCGTGGTCCAGACGGCGTGGAAGACGTTGTCGGGGCCGAGGATGATGCAGGGATCGCGGATGAGCTTCCCGCCGACGGCTGGCGCGAGGTACGGGCGCCCATCGCCAAGCGGCGTCCACTTCAGGCCGTCGCGGCTGTAGGCGAGGTGTAGCCCGTCCTGGCCGTTGTCGAGGAAGTAGCTGAACACCCAGGGGCCGGCGCCCCGCGGCGCGGCCTGCGCCACGGCGAGCGCCAGCGCCATCAGCGCGACACCGGGGAGAATCAGCGGCCGGACACCGCCGCCGAGGGGTGAGATGCGTCGGCCCATGGCGGCGGATTATACCAACGCCGCCTCCGATTGCTCAGAAGCGCGCGGTGTAGCCGACGGAGAAGCCGCGGCCGGCGGCGTCGAGGCCCCACGCGATGCCGCGGTAGTTCTCGTCGGTGAGGTTCTCGAGCTCGAACATGATCTCGTGCTTGGCGGCGATGCGGAAGCCGCCGCGGATGGCGACCGTCGTGTACCCGTGCACCGACGTGTAGAGCGGCGCCGACGCGGCGGTGCCGAGCACGCGGTTCTGCACCTGGGCCAGCGTCTCGCCGGTGGCCGTCAGCACGTCGTCCGCGTTGCCCGCGACGCCGTCCGGGCCGGGCGCCACCCAGCCCCTCACCGTCGCGCCGTTGTAGAAGAAGTTGCGGATGTTCGTCCGCGTCCGCGTGGCCCCTGTCCGCCGGTCCTCCAGATCGAGCGTGGACAGCCTCGTCTGTTCGCCCACCACGTGCAGGAGGGGCTCGAACCAATACCGGCCGCCGGGCGACGAGTACCCGCAGCTTCACCCAGAAGTCCGGGCCGGGCGTGCCGCCCTCGATGTTCGGCGCAAGGCCGCTTTCAAGGTCCGCCGCGTGCAGCAGGGTCAACACCGTCCCCACCGACCAGCGCGGCGCGACACGCCAGTCGAACTGGTGCTCGAAGCCCTTGATGCGCGCGTCGCCGTAGTTCACGCGCACGAGCACAGGACTCGACGAGGCCGGCACGTACACCACGCCATTGGGCAACTGCGCCGAGATCACCTGGTCGCCCAGTGTCGTCCCGACCGCGCCCTGCGGCAGGATGAGCGCCTGGTAGACGATGTTGTCGTAGACCGTGTTGACGAAGACCGACGCCGAGGTCGAGATGCGGTCGCTGCGGTAGTTGACGCCGGCCTCGTAGTTCATGCTGGTTTCCGGCCCCGCCTGGTCGACCGGCAGCCCGGTCGACACGGCGGTGGCGCCCGCGGTGGACCCGACGGTTGCGCCGCGCCCGGCCACTTCATCGGCCGAGACCGTGTAGCCCGAGCCGGTGAGCCCCAGCGTCCCAAGGTCGGTGATGTGCGGCGCACGGAACCCGCGGCTGACGTTTCCGCTGAAGTTCCACCCGTTCCACGGCGACGCCACCACGCCCGCCCTGAACGTCACGCTCGACGTGTCGACCGCATCGTCTGGCCACAACGGCTGGCCGTTGACGATCGGGGCGTCTTCCGAATCCGAGCGGTAGTGCGCGCCGCTGTAGCGAAGGTCGCCGATGAGCCGCAGTTTCCCGGGGACCAGTTCGAAGGCGTCCTGGGCGTAGATGCCCTCGCTCCGGTAGCGCGCCTGGTCGGGCACGCGGCCGCGGCGGACCGTGGACGCGCCCGTCACGGGGTTGTAGGCGTACGAGGGCGCCTTGATGTGCTCCGGGTAGAGTTCCCCGCCGATCAGCAACTCCTGGCGCGCGCCAATCCTGGAGACGGCTTTGATCTGGAACCCGTTCGAGTACATCCGCTCGTACTCGTGGGTGATGGATGCCGTCGGGTTGCCGTTCCCGCCCTGGTTGACGCGCTCCTCGCGCTGCGTATTGAACGAGTAGACGGCCGTCACCTGGTCGAAGGGGCCGACGTCGGCGCGGCTGTACTTGACGTAGAAGAAGTCGAGCATCAGGTTGCGCAAGTCGGCGATGAGGTTGCCGTCGCCGCCGAGCAACTGGTCGTAGCGCTTGCCGTTGTCCTGCTGGCTGCGTGTGTAGCTGAAGACGAACTGGTCGCTCGAGGTCGGCGTCCAGTTGATCTTCATCATCGCGCCGTACTGGACGAATTCGGTGTCCGGCAGCCGCTCGTCCATGAGCGTGTCAGAGGACAGGCCGAAGAACCGCGTGACCGCGGCGTGAGAGTCGATGCCCGCGCCCGTGCGGATCTTCTCCACGTTGCGCACCGCGCCGTTGACCAGCATGCCGAACTTCTCGGCGGAGTACGCGGCGCCGAGATTCAGGCTCGTGCTCTGGTCGGCGGAACCCGCGCGCATGCCGACGTTGCCGCGCCACGTCGGGCCGCCCGGCGACTTGAGGCTCGGAACCTGCGACAGGAACTGCACGCTGCCGCCCATCGCATCGCTGCCGTACTGCGCGCTGTTGGGGCCGCGCAGCACCTCGATGGCCTGCAGGCTGGACGGCTCGATGAGGTCGAGGAACGTGTTCACGCCGCCGCGCTGCGCCGAATTGGAGTAGCGCACGCCGTCGACGAACACGTTGACCTTGTTCCCGGTCAGGCCGCGTACGTAGATGCCCGCCATGGTCGGGCTCGTCCTGAGGAGGTTCACGCCGGGTTCCTCGAGCACGGCCTGGGCCACGACCGCCTTCGCGCGCTCGAGGATGGCCCCGCTCTCGATCACGTTCACCGGCTGCGAGACCGCCTGGAGGTCCTGGACCAGACCGGGCGTGGCCGTCACCGTGACCTCGGCTTCGACCGGGGTGGGATCAAGGGTGACGTCCACCGCAACGGGCGTGGTTCCGGACACGTTCACCGCCGTCCGCCGGTCGGCGAACCCGGCGAAGGATACGAGCAGGACGTAGCGTCCCGGCGACACCTTGTCGAAGGAGAACCGGCCGTCGGCGCCGGTTCTCGTGCTGCGGACGCTCATCTGCTGAGCGGTCAGCAGGGCGACGTCAGCTCCGACGACAACGGCGCCCGACGAATCGCGAACCACGCCGGCCACGCTCCCGGCCGCGTCGATCGCCCAGGCGGGCGAACCCTCGAACCCGCAGGCGGCGACGAGGGTGCACAGCAGGACGGCGGCACGCGTTCTACTCGTGAACATGCGATGGCTCCGCGGGGCTGATCACCGGGAGGCAGACGACTGCCACGGCGGTACATACGACGAAGCCGCCGCTCGTGTTTCCCGCCGCCTCACACCTTCGCCACCGTGTTCCAGAACGAGATCTCCGGCGCGCCGTCGAACAGCTCGCCGGCCCGGGACGTGAACGCCTTGATGTGCGGGGTTTCCAGGTGCGGGCCCATGTAGCTGTCGCGATCGGGCCACAACTCGTAGAGCAGCACCCGCGTCGGGTCCGCCGCGTCCCGGATCATCGTGATGCCCGAGCATGCGGGCTCCTGCTTCCGCACGGTGCCAATGAGCGACGTCATCACCTGCGTTGCGAGGCTTTCCTTTCCGGGCTGGATCTTGAACGCAATCAAGACCACGATCGGTTCCGCGCCCATCACTCCTCCTCTCGAAGCCGGCCGCACCTTCGGCAGCGGCCCCGTCGATCAGAACCGGCAGGACGCCGGGCTCGACTTGACGATGTACGCCCGGTAGTTCGACGCCTTCGGGTCGGTGCAGCCCTCGAGGTTCAGCAGTTCGATCTTCCTGAAGTCGGTCGGCCCTGTCTCGGCCTGGATGGCGATGTAGCCTCCCGTCAGCGGCGTGCCGTCCACTTTGACCTTCGGATCGAACGGGCTGACGTTCCCGCCCCCGATCTGGGGCTTGCTGTACTCCAGCACCGTCTGCCCGTCCACGATGTGCCGGATCACCTCGCCGCCATGGACCTCCACCTCGACGCGCACCCATTGGTCGCCTTCGTAGGTCTTCGACGTCGAATTGACGCAGTGCGGCGTGAACAGTTCGCCCTTCATGACGACGTGCGTGCCGGGCGTGCACAGGTTGGCCGTCGTCCGCGGCTTGCCGTCGCCGAGGCCGCCCAGCAGCTGGACCTCGATCGAGATCGGGAAATCCTGATCCTTGAGCATCGTCCTGGGGTCCAGCGCGTGGATCATGAGGCCGTTGTTGCGCTGCGCCCAGCCGGGCCCGCCGGTCAACTGCGTGTCGACGAAACGGTACTCGGCCACCAGGCGGTAGTACGAAAACGGCTCCTTGTAGAAGAGGTGGCCGAACTCGCTGTCGAACGCGGTCCACTTGTCATAGCGGACGCGCAGCAGCCCGTTCTCCACGCGAAAGGTGTCGTGCAGGTTCACGCCGAGGTCGTACTTCGAGAACTTCGGCGTCCAGGCCGACAGGTCGCGGCCGTTGAAGAGCTGGATCCAGTCTTCCCGCGCGGGGTCCACCGCGGGAGGGGGCGCCGCAGTCCCGCCGGCCGGCCGGGCCTGGCCCGCGAGCGGGACCATGAAACCCGCGGCCAACAGCACGGCCGCCGCTGCGAGGGCGACGGTCGACCACGACGTCGAGCGCGAGCCGGTCATGCGATCTCCTCCTTCCGTGCGAACGACGAGCGGCCGTCAGTCCGTGTCCAACGCCTCATCATGGAACTCGACGAGCCCTGTTTCGAGCGAATACTCGGCTCCGACAATCCGCAACCCGCTCGTGGCGGTGAGTTCCTCGAGGGTCTCCGAGCCGTGACGCAGGTGATCCACCGACGCGCGGACGTTGGCTTTCACCGCCTCGCGCGCCAGCGCGTCCGGGTCGTGCCGCAGTTCCGTGGCGAGCAGCGCCTCCACGGATGGCCTGATGCGATTGACGATCGAGCGGAGATTGCGCGACCGCGTGCCGGCGGGTTGCCGCAATTCCTCGAGCGTGGCCTCGATCGCGCCGCAGCGGGAATGGCCCAGGACGACGACGAGCGGCGTCCCGAACCTGATGGCCGCGAACTCGACGCTGCCGACCTGTGATGGCGCCACGATGTTGCCGGCGACGCGGATCACGAAGAGATCGCCGAGACCCTGGTCGAAGACGATCTCGGCCGGCACGCGGGAATCGGAACAGCCGAGCACAATTGCGAAGGGCCGCTGTCCGCCCACCAGATCGGCGCGGCGGGTGTGGGTGGCGAGCACCTCCGTGCTGAGGAGGCCGGCGGCGAACCGACGGTTTCCCTCGCGAAGTCGCCCGAGCGCCTCCCGTGCCGACATCGCGTGTGCGGGCATCTCGTTCCTCGCAGGTGCCGGTCATCCGATCACCCGCTCATCAGGTTGCCGTTCCTCCGCCGTCCGTCGACCGTGCGCCGCCCCGATCAGCCCTTCGCCAGGATGGCGGCGGCGAAGGCGATCTGCAGGACAGCCGCGACCGCGTTGGGCAGCCAGATGCCCCGGCGGCCGAACCTGACGCCGTACAGAAACCAGAACAGGTAGACGAACAGGAAGCCGACAACGAACCAGATGGAGACCGACGAGGGCGCCGTCGTGCGCCATTCGTGGAACACCTGGTAGCCGATCGTCCCGCAGGCCAGGACTCCGACCAGCACGCCCAGATTGTCCCACGCCCTGTCCGACAACGTCCGCAGCATGCCTCCCACCGGGCCCCTCCGTCAGCCATTCTATCCGGCTGATCCCTCTGCGGTACGGCGCACCGGGGCGCCAGGTCTGCCGACCAGGCGCCCCGCAACGCTTCCGCGGCATCGTCCCCGGGGCCGCAGCCCCGGGGCTCCACTAGCCGTTCTTCTTCTCGAACTCCTGCATGAACGAGACCAGCGCGTCGATGCCCGCCTCGGGGAACGCGTTGTAGATGGAGGCGCGCAGGCCGCCGACCGAACGGTGGCCCTTCAACCCGTCGAGCCCGGCCGCCTTCGCCTCCTTGACGAACGCCGCCTCCAGCTCCTCGCTCGGCAGCCGGAACGTGACGTTCATCAGGGAGCGGCAGTCCTTCGCCGCGTGGCCCCTGTAGAAGCCCGTCCGATCGATCTCGGCATAGAGCTTGGCCGCCTTGCGCTGGTTGATCGCATGAATCCCGTCGAGGCCGCCGATGCCGAGCAGCCACTTCATCACGAGGCCCATGATGTAGATGGCGAAGACGGGCGGCGTGTTGTACATCGACGTGTTTTCCGCGTGGATCGCGTAGTTCAGCATCGTCGGCAGCTTCGGATCCTCGACGCGCTTCTTCAGCCACTCGTCCTTGACGATGACGAGCGCGACGCCGGCCGGCCCGATGTTCTTCTGGGCGCCGGCGTAGATGAGCGCGTGCTTCTTCACGTCGATCGGCCGGCTGAACATGTCGGACGAGGTGTCGCAGACGAGCGGCACGTTGCCCGTGTCCGGCACGTACTTGAACTCGACGCCGTGGATGGTCTCGTTCGACGTGAACGCCACGTACGCGGCGTTCGGATCGAGCTTGAGGTCGCCCTGGGCGGGAATCGTCTTGAAGTTGTCGGCCTCGCCGGTCCAGGCGATCTTCACGCCGCCGACCTTCTTGGCTTCCTTCACGGCCTTCTGCGACCAGGCGCCCGACACGACGTAGTCGGCCGAGCCGTCGCGCGGCAGGAAGTTGAGCGGCACCATCGAGAACTGCAGGCTCGCGCCGCCGGGCAGGAACAGCACCTTGTAGTCGTCCGGGACGCCGGCCAGTGTGCGAATGTCCTTCTCGGTCTGCTGGAGCACGCCCTCGAAGAACCTGCCACGGTGGCTCATCTCGAGGATCGACATGCCGACGCCCGGCATGCTGACCAGGTCGCGCTGCGCCTCCTCGAGGACCGGGCAGCGGGAGCACGGCCGGGCCGGCCGCGAAGTTGAAGACGCGTGGTGTTGCCATGATGATTGCCTCCTCGGTGCGGGCTGCGGGCGTGTCCCGCTACGCCACGGCGACGACATGCACGTCCATGACGTGCGGGTTTCCGGTCTTGATGGCCGCCACGACCTCGGCCGGCGGCTCGCCGACGATGCTGATGCGCGCGACCGCCGCCTCGGCGTCCGCGAAGATGATGTTCTCGGTTTCCTCGACGTTGATGCCCGCCTCGCGCAGGCACTCGAAGACGTGCGCGAGCACGCCCGGCCGGTCCTGGTGGCGCGTCACGATCACGTGGGTGGCGGGCGTCTTCCGGCTGAGGTTGACGACGTTCGGCACGCGGCCCGTGCGGACGTAGGTCTGGATGATCCGCACCGTCTCGTCGGCGATCGCCTGCTGCGCCTGCTCGGTGGACGCGCCGATGTGATGCGTGCCGTACACGCCGGGAAGCCCGACGAGCGCGTCCACGAAGTCGCCGGTGCGGCATCGCCGGCTCCTTGCTGTAGACGTCGAGCGCCACGCGCAGGCCCTTGTCCCGCACCGCCGCCTCGAGCGCCCTGTAGTCCACGATCTCCGCGCGTGCGGTGTTCACGAAGCACGAGCCGGGCTGCATGCGATCGAACACGGCCGGCACCGACGAGGCCGCGGGTCTTCTCGTTGAGCGCGAGGTGCACGCTCAGGATGTCGCAGTTCGCCGCGACCGCCTTCGGGGAGTCGTAGACCGTCACCGTCGACTCCACCGTGTCCGCGAAGGAGGGCCGCAGGCGCACCATCTGCGGGAGGTCGGCGGGCAGCCCGTCGCGGCCGAGCTGGACGCCGATCTCGCTCCAGATGGCCAGGTTCATGCCGAACGCCTGCGCGCGGCGCGCCACCTCCTGGCCGATGCTGCCGAACCCCAGGATGCCGAGCGTCCGGCCGTGCAGCCCCTGCGCCTTCGAGAACTCCTTCTTGTTCCACCGTCCCGGCGCGCAGCTCGGCCACGTTGTCGGGGATGCGCCGGTCGAGGGCGAGGATGAGTCCGAAGGTCAGCTCCGCCACGGCCACCGCGTTCTTGCCGGGGCAGTTGGACACGTAGATGCCGCGCCGCGACGCGCTCCTGACGTCGATCGTGTCGTAGCCCGCTCCGGCGCGCACGACGAGCGACAGCTGGCCGGCTTCGAGGATGGCGTCGGTCACCTTCGTCGAGCGGACCACCAGGATGTCGGCCATCGTGCCCGCGAGCGCCTCCGCCAGGGTGGCCTCCTTCAGCTCGGGCTGGTACGTCACATCGAGCCCGAGGGCCCGGAGCGCGTCCAGCCCCTGCGACTCGAACTTGTCGGCGATCAGGATCTTCATGGGCGTTGCCTAGATCGTGTGAATGAGCAGCGCGTCCCTGAGCTTCGGCTCGAACCAGGTCGATTTCGGCGGCATGATCTCGCCGGCGTCTGCGATGCCCATGAGGTCGCCCACGCTGACCGGGTACATCGAGAACGCCACCGCGGCCTTGCCGCCGTCACGAGCCGCTCGAGCTCGGCGGTGCCCGCGGATCCCGCCGACGAAGTCGATCCGCTTGTCCGTCCGGACGTCGGCGATCCTCAGCACCGGGCTGAGAAGCTGCTCCTGCAGGATGCTCACGTCGAGGCGGCTGATGACGTCGTTGCCCGCCTTCGCGCCGATGTCGAGCGTGTACCACTTCCCGCCGAAGAACATCGCGCAGTCGCCCTTCTTCGCGGGCGCGGCCGGCCCTCCCTCGCGGACGGCGAACACCGCTCTCACGGCATCCATGAACGTCTCGGGGGTCAGGTACGCCAGGTCCTTCACGGTCCGGTTGTACGGCAGCACCTGCGTCTGGTTGTCGGGGAACGCCACGGCCAGGAACCAGTCGGCCTCGACGACGCCGTCCTTGCCGACGACGGGCGCCAGGCTCTTGCGCACCCGCGCCGCGCTCGCCGCGCGGTGGTGCCCGTCGGCGATGTACAGCGCCGGCAGCTTCTCGAAGGCGTCGACGACGCTCTTCAGGTCGTCGCCGGTCACCTTCCACACGGTGTGCGTGACCCCGTCGGGCGCGACGATGTCGTAGAGCGGCGGGGTCGTGGCCGCCTTCGCCGCCACGGCATCCACCGCCGCCGAGGCGTGGTAGGTCAGGAACACGGGGCCCGTCTGCGCGCGCAGCTCCGTGATGTGGCGCGTCCGGTCGTCTTCCTTGTCGCGGCGCGTCTTCTCGTGCTTCTTCACGAGGTCCGCGTCGTACTCGTCCACCGAGTAGCACGCCGCCAGGCCCGTCTGTTCGTGTGTGCCCATCCGCAGCTTGTAGAAATAGAGCGCAGGCTCCGATTCTTCCACCATGCTCGCGCGGATGGCCGCGAAGCGCTCGGCCGCCGTGCGGTACACGATGTCCGCGTACGGATTCGTGTCCGCCGGAAGATCGATTTCGGATCGGGACACGTGCAGGAAGCTCAGGGGGTTGTCGGCGGCCAGCGCCCGGGCTTCTTCGGTGTTGACCACGTCGTACGGGACGGACGCAATCTGCGACGCGAGGGAGGGCTCGGGCCTCAACGCGCGGAAGGGTCGGATCTTCGCCATGTTGTGCTCACGTTCTGCAACGACGCGTCCCCAATCTGGTCGCGACGCCGCGCGAGGAAGAATGACACGTGCCCCGGCCGATGGTGAGCGGTCCGCAACCGTCCGCTCGTCGAACCGGGACGAGACGAGGGTGCCGCCGGCCTCGGATAGGCCGCCAGCACGCTCACTTCACCAAGAAGTGCGCATCATGTCAAGTGCTGGCGGCGGGATGTCCGTGGCCAGTAGTCAGTAGTCAGTAACCAGTGGCCAGTAGCCAGTAGGAAGGCAGGCTCAAGGTGTCGAGCTGACTAGCCGGCCGCAGCGTGCCGGCGAAGAGGTGTTCTTCTACTGACTACTGACTACTGACTACCGACTAGGACCACGGCGCGCAGCCGCCGTGACTATTTCGGCGCGGCGGCGCGCAAACGGCCCCATTCCACTGGCAGCGTCATCGTCGAGCCGTGGTACACGCGCTCGGTGGCCTTCTTGAAATCCGCGGCCCTGGCCTTCGGGATCTCCATGAACTGCTGGGGGTTCCGATCGACGAGCGGAAACCAGGAGCTTTGCACCTGCACGATCAGCCGGTGGCCCGGCCGGAACACGTGGTACACGTCCGGCAGGTCGAAGGTGATCTCGGTCGGCTCGCCGGGCACGAGAGGCACCGGCGTCTCGAAGCCGCGGCGGAACTTGGCCCTGAACGGCTCGCCGCGCACGAGCTGCTGGTAGCCGCCCATCCGCACGTAGTTCGACGGCGGCCGCGCGGGCGGTTGGCCAGGAGCGGCGGCCAGCGGCTCCGGCTGCGGGTAGTCCCCGGGATACCCGTCGATGAGCTTCACCACGAAGTCGCTGTCCGTGCCGGTTGACGAGACCGTGAGGGCAACGGAGATCGGTCCGGCCACCGCGAGGTCTTCCTCGAGCGGGCCCGTCGAGTACACGAGCACGTCCGGCCGCGTCGCGGCAAACCGCTGGTCCTCGGTCATGTAGTCGGACGTCATGCCCGACGCCACGTAGCCGACGTAGGGCACCGGCCGGTTCGGGTCGCTGACGTACTCGTCGAACGTCCGCGCACCGGCGGGTGCGGGCGCGCCGGCGGCAATCCGTCCGCCCGCCTGCAGCGACAGCGTGAGCGGCGTGACGGACGTCGGCGGCCACGCCTCGTGCCTGCGGAACTCGTTGATGCCCGTGGCGAACATCTGTGCCTTGGGGAACCCGGCCGGCAGCGGCGCGTCCTTCAGGTGGTGCATGAAGAAGGCGAACTGGATCTCGTTGCGGAACACCTCGCCCGTTCTGACGGCGAAGGTTGCATTCCCCAGCCGGTCGCCAGGCCCGCGGCTCCAGCCCCCGTGCGACCACGGCCCCATCACGAGCCTGTTCTCGGTGGTCGGGCTGAGCCGTGCGATCGACCGGTACATGTGCAGCGGGCCCATCGGGTCCTCGGCGTCGAACCAGCCGCCCACGTTCAGGATGGCCGGCGTGATGTTCCTCGCGTATTTCCAGATGGATCGGACCTGCCAGAACTCGTCGTAATTGGGATGGTCGACGATTTCCTGCCAATAGCCCGCGCGCCCGCCGAACAGCGTCTTGTTGACCTCGACCAGCGGCGGCAGCGAGAGGAAGAACGCGTACGCGTCGGGCGTGCCCATGTCGAAGCGCGGTTCAGGCGACGGCAGCTGCGGGCCGCCGACGCGCGGCCTGAAGCTCGAGTAGAAGCCGAAGTTGGCCCCCAACATGAACGCCCCGTTGTGGTACACATCGTCGCCCAGGTAGTAGTCGGCGGTGGGCGCCTGGGGCGAAGCCGCTTTCAGGGCCGGATGCGCATCGATGATGCTCGCCGCCACGTGGAAGCCGGGCTGCGAGACGCCGACGAGGCCGGCGCGGCCGTTGTGGTTCGGCACGTGCTCGAGCAGCCACGCGATCGTGTCGTACATGTCGCTGCTCTCGTCCACGTCCTGGGGGCCGCGCTTCACGGGCACGTGCGGCCGGACCTGCTTGAACTCGCCTTCCGACATGTAACGGCCGCGCGCGTCCTGGTAGACGAAGATGAACCCCGACTCTTCGAACTGCTCCGACGGCCCCAGCGACGACCGGTAGGCGTCGATGCCATACGGGCCGACGCTGTAGGGCGTGCGCGTCACGAGGAACGGGTAGCGCCGAGACGCGTCTTTCGGCACGTAGACCGACGTGAACAGCCTGGCGCCGTCCCGCATCGGGATGCGGAACTCGTACTTCGTGTAGCGCTCGCGGACGCGATCGGCGCCCGACGGCGCCTGCCGAGCGCCGATCGGAAGCGCCGCGAGCACGACGGCAACGACGACGAGGACGCGGGAAGAACCGTGTCATGAAGCGGACCCTCACGAGATGGGTTAGCGGCCCGTCGGTGCGGGCAGAAGCAGCGCGGCGGCCTTGTCGCGCTCAACGGCGAACGCGGCCATCTGCGATGCGGGGATCGGGTCGCCGGGCGGCATCCGCCGGTGCTCGGTCAACGGGTTCACGTACGTGCCGTTCTTCCTGAGGCGGTAGTCGAGATGCGGCCCGGTGGACAGGCCCGACGATCCGACGCGGCCGACGAGGTCGCCCTGGCTCACGCGCTGACCGACACGGACGCCTACTGACGACAGGTGCAGGTACAGGCTCTCGTAGCCGCTCGCGTGCCGGACGGCGACGAGGCGGCCCGCGTCGCCCGAGAACCCCGCGCGCGTGACCGTGCCGTTCGACACCGCGACCACCGGCGCGCCGATGGGCGCGGCGTAGTCGACCCCGAGATGCGCACGCCGGACGTTCAGCACGGGGTGGCGGCGGCTGTACGAGAACCGCGACGTGATGCGCGGCTCGAACTTGAGCGGCGACCTCAGAAAGAAACGCTTGAGCGAGCGGCCGTTCGCGTCGTAGTACCCGGCCTTGCCGTCGGGCACCACGAAGCGGAACGCCTCGAGGCGGCGGCCGTCGTTGCTGAACTCCGCGGCCTGGATGGCGCCGTACGACACCGTGCCGTTCTCGCGCGTAATCTTCTGGAAGGCGACGCGGAAGGAGTCGCCGGGCTGGAGCTCGCTGTTGAAGTCGATCTCGCCCGAGAAGACCGCGGCGAGCTCGACCGAGAGATCCGTCGCCTCGCCCGCAGCTTCCATGGCTTCGAACAGCGACGGCGTGTCCTTGTCGATGCGGCCAGTCGCGACCGCCAGGGTTTCCTCGCGTTTGTACGCAATGACCTCTGCCGCGAGATCGTGCGGCGTCGCGGGCGACGCCGGCCCCACGCGGAGGTAGTGGTCGGCGTCCACCTCATAATGGAAGGCCCTGAGGAACCCGTCGAGCGAGCGCGTGAGCGTGAAGGGCCGATCCGCGCGGAGCTTCCGCGGATCCATGCTTCTCGCGATCACCTCGACGGCGTGCCCGGCGTGCTCCTCCGGCAGGTAGGCGCGAAACAGCTCGGCGAGCGTCCCGTTTCTCGGGATCGTGCCCGTGATGACTTCGGCGTCGGGAGGCAGGAAGCGATCAGCCTGCGCCGGCTTGAACGCGGGCGGCGCCTCCTCGCGTGCGCAGCATGGACTGAGTAGGGCGGCCACCAACGCCGCGCACAGGCCCGCTGTTCGGAGCGTTCGGGTGAAGCCTGACCGACGCGCCATCGTTCTGCTCGCCTCGTCGCGTCTTCTACTGGCTACTTGCTACTGGCTACTTACTTCCTCATCTGCTGCGCCCGCTCGGTCGACGGCGGGACCAGCCCCTTGAGCCGCATGTAGGTGACGAGGTTCCCGTAGTGTTCGTTGTCATGCGAGATGTTGGTGATGAGGTACCGCGCCCTCGGCACGAGGTTCTGACCGGCCTTGACCAGCTCCATCGCCGAGGCGTCGGTCATCCCGCCGTACACCCCGTCGCAGTACGCCACGGCGTCGTTCAGCGCCTTCACGAGGTCGGCCTTCGTGGTCTTCGTCTTTTCGAAGTCTTCCTTGTTGGGATTGTCTTCGCCCTTGCCCCGGGCGCAGTAGGAGAACGACGAATTGGCCACGTGCGCGATCATCTGGCCGAACGTCCTCACATCCTTCGTCGGCTGGAAGCTGAAGTCGCCTTCGGGCATCTTTTCGGCGGACTGCACCAGGTTCAACTTGAGGCCGTCCCACATGCTCTTGAGCGTGGCGCTCAGGGGCTGCGCGGGCGGCGTCGTCGCCGGGGCAGCCTGGGCGGCAGGCGCTTGCGCGGGCGCGGGAGCCTGGGCCTGGGCCTGGGCCTGGGCGAGGACGGGAAGGGCGAACAGGCACGCGAACGCAGCCACGGCAACGACTTGCTTCATCGGCATGCTCCTTGGAAGTCCACTGGGTGCTGATCGTAGCACGCTCCGGCGGCCGTGACGCGGGCCCGGGCTAGGCGCGCGCGTGGCGCTCCGACCAGCGGCGCAGGGTGCGCTGGCGTTCTGCCGCCTCCGGCTGGTCGTCGAAGGAATCGACAGGCCAGGGCAGGCGCCACGTCCAGTTCGTGTCGTCGATGACCGCCGGCACGTTGATGCGGTCCGGCCAGCCGAAGACGTCCTGGATCGGCAGGGTGAGCAGGTTCGAGGCCGACGCGAACATGGCCTCGAGCAGCGCGTCCCGTGCGGCCGGCGGCAGCGCATCTCCTGCATCGACCGGCGGCACCTGGTCCCGCCACGCCGTGGCGGCGACCGTCAGGGCGGCCTCCCGCTCCACTACGTCGGCGGTCTGCCACCAGACCGCGAGCGTGTCGGTGTCGTGCGTGCCCGTGGTCGCCACGGATTGCGGCGGATACTCGGCGGGATTGACGAACGGCCGGCCGGGCTCGTCCCAGAACCGCTCCCAGCGCATCACCCGGTAGCCCGGCAGGCCCAACGCGGTCATCGTGTCCCGCACGAAGCCGGGAATCGTCCCGAGATCCTCGGCGATGACCGACGGCGCCGCCGCTCATGATCGCGCGCAGCACGGCTTCACCCTGCGCAACCTGCGCCGCCTCTTCCGCGGGTTCGAAGTGAGCCGCCCGGCCGTCGCGCGGGAAGACCCACGACCTGAAGAGTCCGACGACGTGATCCACGCGGAACAGGTCGAACAGGTCCGAGGCCCGTTTCGCGCGGGCGGCGAACCACGCGTAGCCGCGCTCGCGCATCACGTCCCAGCGATAGACGGGCAATTGCCAGTTCTGGCCGTTCTCGCTGAACGCATCCGGGGGCGCGCCCACCGACCCGTCGAACGAGAAGAGGTCCTGGTTCGCCCACACGTCGGCGCTTTCGGCGGCAACGCCGAACGGAAAGTCGCCCGGCGACGCGCAGGCCCGCCGAGCGCTGTCGTGCGTCGCCCCACTGTTCGTGCGCGATCCACTGCAGGTACTGGCGGTACAGAACCTCCTGCAAGGACTCCCGCCGGAACCTGGAGATGCGCCCCCGGCTCGCGGCGGCTGAGCCCGGCCGGCCACTCGGTCCACGGCCGGCCATCCGTGACGTGCTGCGCCGCGCGGTAGAGCGCGTAGTCGTCGAGCCACCAGCCCTGGTCGCGGATGAAGGCCCGCAGGCGAGTCGCCCGCTCGGAGCCGGCCGCCCATTCATGCCTGAGGAATCGGCGGAACGCAGACCGCAGCGCGCGGTCCTTGAGGGTCCTGACGCCCCAGTAGTCCACGGCGCGGCTGGCGCGCACATGGTCCAGCAGTCCCCGGGCAGCGCTGTCGAGCGCGTCCTCTCCACCCAGTTCGTGGAAGTCGGGAACATCCGGCACGCGAGATGAAGATCGGGTCGAGCGCCATGGCGCTCACGGCCGAGTAGGGAGACGCCTGGCCCGGCGCCATCTCGTTGAGCGGCAGCACCTGCAGCACGCGCAGGCCCGCGCCGCGCATCCAGCGGGCAAGAGCGGGCAGATCGGCGAATTCCCCGATGCCCCAGCTTCGCGACGACGGCATCGAGAACAGCGGCAGCAGCAGGCCGGCCGCCCGCCCGAGATCCGGCTGACGCGGCACGGTCACGCGGCCGCCTCGACGCGCCTGAGCAGGCGCGAGACCGCGCGATCGAACGCCTCGGGGCAAGGCAGGAGGCTGAGCACGAGGAACGCCTCCCTGGGGAAGTCGAAGAAGTAGCCGGGGTGGACGAGCACCCGGTCGTGCTCGAGCAACTGCAGCGCCAGCGACTCCTCCGACTGCATCGCCGGCACCTGGAGCACCGCGTACCAGCCTCCCTCGGCAGGCAGGACGTCGACCGACGGGAAATGGGGCGCGGCCTTGACGAGCGCGCGGTAGTTGCGCGTGACGCGATCGCGGATCCCGGTGCGGATCGCGGCGCCGTCGGCCAGCAGCGCCGGCAGGCCGACCTGCACGGGCGTGGCCACCGACAGGTACGTGTCGCAGATGATCTCGAGCCGCTCGAGCGCGGGCCGGACGAGTTCCTCGGGGCCGGCAGCCGCCATCCACCCGAGCTTCAGCTGCGGCAGGCCCAGGCCCTTCGACAACCCGCCCAGGCTGAAGGTCAGCGCCTGGCGCTGCGCCAGCACCGATGTCGTGCGCGCCGGCTCCGCGTCGAGCACGTACTCGGCGAACACCTCGTCGCCGATGAGCGCGAGGCCGTTGGCACGGCAGTGGGTCGCGAGCGCCTCCAGTTCGGCGCGCTTCAGGTACGAACCCGGTCGGGTTGTTCGGGCTCACCACGACGACCGCGCGCGTCCGATCCGTCGTCGCGCGCCGGAGGCCGTCGATGTCGAGCGACCACGCGCCGTGGTACTCGAGGTGGTACGGGCGGGGCTGCACCGAGTCGAGCGCCGCAAGGTACTCGAAGAGCGGGTAGCTCGGCGCCGGCACGAGCACCTCGTCGCCGGGGTTGCACAGCAGCTTGAACAGCAGCGAGTACGCCTCGCTCGTGCTGGCGGTCAGCACCACGCGGTCGCGAGGCACGTGCAGGCCGCGGCGGCGGAAATCCCCGGCCACGGCGTCGCGCGCGGACGGCAGGCCGAACGGCTCGGGCGCGTAGACGAGGCCGGACGGCTGCGCGAGTGCCTCGAGGAGGCGGCCTGGATAGCCGAGGCCCACGCGTGTCGGGTTCGACTCGGTCAGGTCGTCGAACTCGACGCGGTCTTCCCGGAGCCTGGCAATGGCCGCCGACAGGCGGTTGGGCGTGAGGTCGGACGATACGCGGTTGGAGAACACAGGCGCCGTTCAGGATACAATGACGGCCCGCCGCTGACGAGTGCTAAGTCTGCCCGCTCCCAATCGGTTTCTGAGCATGCCGGAGGTTGCGATGAAGAAGGTCACGTTGCCAGCGCTGCATCCTCGCGGTGCTCCTCGCGCCGGTCGTGCTGATGGCCCAGCAGCCCGGTACCCTGGAGACCGGTTACCAGCTTCCGCCCAAGCTCATCGTCGACATCCTCGACGCGCCGCCGCCGCCGATGGCCGTCATCAGCCCGGCCCAGAACGTGATGGCCCTGCTCGAGCGGACGAGCATGCCGAAGATCGCCGACCTGGCCGAGCCGATGCTTCGCCTCGCCGGCACGCGCGTCAACCCGAAGACGAACGGGCCGCACAGCCCGGCGTTGATTCTGGGGATCACGTTCAAGCGGATTGCGGACGGGGTCGAGACGAAGGTCGCGCTCCCGCCGAACGTGCGGATCGCCGCCCCGGCGTTCTCGCCGGACGGGAAGTGGTTGTCGTTTCTGATCAGCCGGGCCAACGGCGTCGAGCTCTGGATGGCCGAGGTGGCGTCGGCGAAGGCGAAGGCGGCCACGGCAGCGACGATCAACGCGCTCGACGGCTGCAGCTGGCTGCAGGACAGCTCGGCCATGTTGTGCCACTTCATCGTCGCCGGCCGCGGCCCGGCCCCTGCGCCTCCGGCCGTGCCCACGGGCCCGCGCATCCAGGAGAACGCTCGGCAAGGCCGCGCCAGCCGCGACGTTCCAGGACCTGCTGACGAGCGCCCACGACGAGGCGCTCTTCGAGTACTACTTCACCTCGCAGCTGGCCACGGTCACGCCCGCCGGCGTCACGACGCCGATCGGCAAGCCCGCGATCTTCGGCACCGCCGCGATGTCGCCGGACGGGCAGTACGTGCTCGTGTCCCGCATCAAGCGGCCGTTCTCTCGCCTGGTGACCGCCGACGATTTCCCGGAGGACGTCGAGGTCTGGACCCGGAAGGGCGACGTCGCGCGGAAGATCGGCGAGGAGCCGCTCGGCGAAGGCGTGCCGATTGGCGGGGTGAACGTCGGCCCGCGGTCGTACCGGTGGCACCCGACGCAGCCGGCCGGGGTGGTCTGGGTCGAGGCGCTCGATGGCGGAGACCCGAAGGCGAAGGTCCCGGCCCGGGACCGGGTGCTCGGATTGCAGGGCGCCGTTCAGCGGCGAACCCACCGAACTGGCGAAGACCGAGTTCCGCTTCGGCGGCCTCGTGTTCACCGAGACAGGCGTGCCGATGCTGAGCGAGTACGACCGGGCCACGCGCATCACCCGCACGTGGGTCTTCGATCGCGGGCAACGTGCCGCGCAAACTGTGGGAGCGCAAGCAGCAGGACCGGTACAGCGATCCGGGCACGCCCGTCATGCGGCCCGGCAAGGGCGTGGTCCTGCAGGCCGGCGACGCCATCTACCTCGGCGGCAACGGCGCGTCGCCGCAGGGCGACCGGCCCTTCCTCGATCGCCTCAACCTGAAGACGCTGGCCACCGAGCGGGTGTTCCAGACCGACGACAAGAGCTATGAAACCGTCTCGGCGCTGCTCTCCGACGACGGGAAGCGCCTGCTGACCCGGTGGGAGACGAAGACCGACTTCCCGAATTACTACCTGCGCGACCTCGCGGCCGGCACGAAGACCGCCCTGACCCAGTTCAAGGACCCGGCGCCTCAGCTCACGGGCATCCAGAAGCAGCTCGTCACCTACAACCGCAAGGACGGCGTGAAGCTCTCGGCCACGATCTACCTGCCGCCCGGCTACAAGCCCGGCACGCGGCTGCCGTTCGTCCTGTGGGCGTACCCGGCGGAGTTCACCGACGCCGCCACGGCAAGCCAGGTCGTGGGATCGCCGAACCGTTTCACGACCATCGGCGGCGCCTCGCACCTGCTTCTTCCTCACGCAGGGCTACGGCGTGATGGACAACCCCACGATGCCGATTGTCGGGCCCGGCGAGACGGCCAACGACACCTACGTCGAGCAGTTGGTGGCGAGCGCCGAGGCGGCCGTCGACAAGATCGTCGACATGGGCGTGGCGGACCGCGATCGCGTCGGCGTGGCCGGCCACAGCTACGGCGCCTTCATGACGGCCAACCTGCTGGCCCACTCGCGGCTGTTCCGCGCGGGCGCCGCCCGCAGCGGCGCCTACAATCGCACGCTCACGCCGTTCGGCTTCCAGAACGAGCAGCGCACCTTCTGGGAGGTCCCGCAGATCTACGAGAACATGTCGCCGTTCTTCTACGCGCACAAGATCGAGGACCCGATCCTCCTCATCCACGGCGAGGCCGACAACAACTCGGGCACCTTCCCGATCCAGTCGGAGCGCTTCTACATGGCGCTCAAGGGCAACGGCAAGACGGTGCGCTACGTCACGCTGCCGCTCGAGTCGCACGGCTACGCGTCACGCGAGTCGAACATGCACGTGCTGTACGAGTGGATCACCTGGTTCGACAGGTACGTGAAGAACGCGAAGCCGCGGTGAAGCCCCGCCCGGGCCCCGTGGCTCGGAAGGCGAACGGCGGCCGGCGGCGCCGCCGGCCGCCCGTCTTCACGACGGGATCAGCCCGAGCCTGCCGAGGCCTGTCGGGCGGTAGACGCGGAAGTCGCGCTGGTCGAGCGTGAACACGTGGCGGATGCGCTCACGCTCCGCCACGCGCACGATCGCCGCGTCGGCCAGGTCCATCGGCAGGTCCCGGTACTTCGCCATCAGCTCCGTCATCCGCGGCACATCATCCTCGTCGAGCGGCATCACCTCGACGATCCGGGATTCCACCATCTCCAGCAGCGCGGCCTGCGCGGGCCACGAATCCCTCACCAGGATCATCGCTTCGGTCACGGCCGGCCACACCGTGTACAGCTGGTCGCGGACGTCCTTCATCGCGGCCGCGCACCGGGCGTGGTGCGTGTCGCCGCGGTTGACCAGGGCCACGAGGGGCCCCGCGTCAACGAGCACGCCGCGCACGGCGCAGCTCCTGGACAATCGCGGCGGCCTTCCGGCCGGTGTCCTCGGACCGGTTCCCAGGCCCGAGATCGACGCGCCCAATCAGGTGGGCTGCACGGTCGTAAGCAGTCACGGCATCCTCCTCCGGTACGTCGGTCTTCGCGAGGTAGATCTCGACGGCCTCCCGGACCACGTCGGAGACGCGCCGGTGGCTCTTGAGGGCCAGCCTCGTGAGCTTGTTCACCATCGCCTGGTCCAGTCGCACGCTGAAGGGCACGGCGTCCTCCTGTAGTACCGAACTGTACTACAACATGACGCCGGTGTCCAATTCCCCTTCTCTCCCGGTCATGCAGGCGCCGTGCCGACCCCCGCCCCCGCGGATTCCGGGCCGATGGCGCTGCCGGGTGGCAGGAATTGCCGCCCCGGAGGGTGTGCGCGTACGCGATTCCTGCTATGCGTCCCTGGAAGAGGACGGCCCGCCCAGCAGGCTCACGAGCATGCCGATGGTGACGACGGCGACGCAGCCGACGACGTTGTGCCAGAGGAAGGCGATCGACGTATACCGCGCGACCAGGGCGACGGTGGCCATCCCCGCGAGGAGGCCCCAGAAGGCGCCCCTGCTCGTGGCGCGCTTCGCCCCGACGGCGAGCACGAAGACGCCGAGCAGGGACCCGTAGAAGAACGACCCGAACCGGTTGACCACGTCGATGAGCGGCCCGAGATTCGTCGCGTAGACGGCGACCACGCACGCGACGAGGCCCCAGAAGCCGGTGACGAGCTTCGAGACTTTCAGGTAGTGCGCGTCGGACGCGTTTCGCTTCCAGAGCCGGCGGTAGAAATCGATCACGGTCGCCGTCGAGAGCGAGTTCAGCTCCGCCGCGATGCTCGACATCGCCGCCGCGAAGATGGCGGCGATGATCAGGCCCACCAGGCCGACGGGCATCCGCTCGGTGACGAACGTCGGAAACACGTAGTTCACGTCCCCGAACGTCCTGTCGCCCGTCACCTCGCGCACGAGCGTGGTGGCGCGCGCCCTCACCGCCGCCACGCGGCCGTCGGCCTCGCGGAACGAGGTTTCGGCCGAGGCCAGCAATCCGGCGGATCCCGACCGCTGTGCCGCCGCCAGGGCGCCGGCCGCGTCCCGCCTGGATTCGAAGGCCGCCGTGAATTCCTGCTCCATCGCCAGGTACTCTCCGGCGCGCGCGCTCCCCCGGACCTCCGCGTCGTGCTGCCGGTTGAAGAGGACGGGCGGCTGATGGAACAGGTAGAAGACGAAGATCAGCACGCCGATCATCGGGATGAAGAACTGCAGCGGAATCTTGAAGTAGGCGCTCATCATCAGCGACTGGCGCCCTTCGTCTATCGACTTGGCCGTCAGGTACCGCTGCACCTGGCTCTGATCGCAGCCGAAGTAGGAGAGCATCAGGAACAGGCCGCCGATGAGCCCCGACCAGAAGGTGTAGGTCTTGTCCGGGTCCCACGTGAAGTCGAGGGCCTGCATGCGCCCGGTTGCGCCAGCGATGTGCAGCGCCTCCCCCACCGACACGTGCTCGGGCAGCTGGAACAGGAGGACCGCGACCGCGGCGCCCACGCCGAGCAGGATCACGGCCATCTGCTTGACGTCGGTCCACGTCACCGCCTGGACGCCGCCGACCATCGTGTAGAGCACCGTCGGCAGGCCGATGCCGAGAATGGTCAGCGTCAGGTTCCAGCCGAGCACGATCGACAGGATGACGGCCGGGGCAGCGATGATGACCCCGCACGACAGCGCGCGCGACAGCAGGAACAGCAGGCTCGCGAGCGTCCGCGTCCTCGAGTCGAACCGGCGCTCGAGGTACTCGTACGCCGTGAACACTCTGGCCCGGTAGAAGAACGGCACGAGCGTCACCGACAGGATGACCATCGCCACCGGCAGCCCGAGATAGAGCTGGACGACGCTCAGGCCTTCCGCATAGCCTCGCCCCGTCGTGCCGACCAGCGTGATCGCCGACAGTTGCGTGGCCATCACCGACAGGCCCACGGCCCACCACGGCAGGGAACGGTTGGCGAGGAAGTAGCCCTCGACCTCGCTGGTGGCCTTCGACCGCCGGAGGCCATCCCACACGATCCACACGAGGTAGGCGACGACGACGGCCCAGTCGAGAAGGTGCATGGCGGAAGGGGCTAGGGACTAGGCGCTAGGCGCTAGTCGGGTTCACGATCACGACCCGAAGTACCGCTGGAACAGCCAGATCGCCGAGAGCACCAGCACCTCCACGACGAGGACGCCGGCATAGAGCCTGACGTTTCGCCGATCGTTGGTGGTCTCGCCGGCGCTCGGAGACGTCCCGCTCATAGGGCTGCGCTCCTGCGCGTCAATTCAGCCGCCGCCGATTCCAGGCCGGCGCGGGCCTCGTGCTGCCAGGCGCGGTCGGCATCCAGCAACGCCTGCGAGGCCTCGAGCGCCAGCGCCGTCTGCTCGGGCGCCGGGCCGCCAAGAGTCCGCCGCACGGTGACGAAGTGCCTGGGAGAGAGCGCGGCTTCGAGAGCCTGCTCGTCGCACCGGATGGGCCCGCCGGGCCATGCCGCCGTGGCCTCCGCCACCGCGGCGCTCAGCGAGGCAGACGGGTCTTGCGACCGCGCCTCGACTACCCGCTTCGCGGCGGCGTGCGCCGCGCCGAACGACAGCCCGTGGCCGCGGACCAGCGTATCGGCCAGTTCGGTGATCGTGATCCACCCTTCCGCGGCGCGGCGCTCCAGGCTGGCGGCGTCGAACGCGGCGCTCGCCATCGCCGCCGACACGATCCCGATCGCTCTGGTCGCGTCGTGGAACATCTGTTCCACGAGCGGCTGCAGGTCGTCCTCGGTGTCGACGATGTCGCCGAACGGCGTGTTGTGCACGGCGACGAGGATGCCCGTCGCTTCGCCGAGGGCGCGGCTGCTGATCGCGCGCGCGTGCTCCAGGGCCACCGGGTTGCGCTTCTGCGGCATGATGCTGCTGCCCTGCACGAAGCCGTCGCCGAGGCGCATGTAGGCGAACTCGGCGGTGCACCACAGCAGCATGTCCTGGATGAAACGGCCCAGGCCGGCGAGCAGCACGGCCGAGGCGGTCACGTTCTGCAGCAGGTAGTCGACAGTGGCGATGCTGCCGTACGTGTTGCCCGTCGGCCCGCTGAACCCGAGCAGCCGGCCCGTGAGCTCGCGGTCGATGGGGAACCCGGTGCCGGTGATCGCACAGGCGCCGAGCGGGCTGCGGTTCGTCGCGTCGTAGGCGGCCCGCAGACGGACGCCGTCCCGCTCGAGTTGCTCGATGACCGCGAGCAGGTAGTGGGCCACGGTGGACGGCTGCGCCGGCTGCGTGTGCGTGTGCAGCGGCAGGATCGTGTGCCGATGGGCGGCCGCCAGCGCGGCCAGGGTCTGCCGCAGGCCGAGGCTCGCCGCCAGCGTCTCCAGCACACCTTCGCGCTGCCGCATCCGGTACATCGTCATGTCGATGTCGTTGCGGCTGCGGGCCGTGTGCAGGCGGCCGGCAATCGCGTCGCCGCACCGCTCGACGAGCAGGCGATCGACGTAGAAGAAGAGGTCTTCGCAGGCGCTGTCGAAGGCCGCCTCGCGCGTGCGGCCCGGCTCCACGGCGTCGAGGGCTTCCCGCAGCGCGCGGGCGTCGTCGCGCGAGACGATGCCGCGTTCCGCGAGCATCACCAGGTGCGCGCGGTGGACGGCGAGCAGCGGCTCGAGAAACAGCGCCTTCGCGTCGTCGAAGTTCTCGCGGAGGACGCAGCGGACGTACTCGGGAGCAAACGTCATAGCGCCTTGCCGAAGAGGACCCCGGATGTCAGAAGCAAGAAGCCAGAAGCGCCAGCTAACGATTGTCAGAAGCAAGAAGCGGTCAAGCTGCACCAATGGACGGTCTTCTTGCTTCTTGCTTCCTGCTTCTGACTATAGCTCAGCCCCTACGGCATCACGAACTCGTGCTGCGCCTCGCGCACGGTGAGCACCGGGCAGGGCGACTTGCGCACGACTTTCTCGGCGACGCTGCCGAGGAGCATGTGGGCAATCGGGCCGCGGCCATGGGTGCCCATCACGATGAGGTCCACGTCGTGCGCCTTCGCGTATCGGATGATCTCGATGAACGGGTTGCCGGCCAGGAGCGCCGTCTCGGCCCGCAACCGCTGGCGCTCGTCGTCGCCGAGCAGCGCGACGAGGCGCTGGCGCGACTCCTTCTCGATCTCGTCGCGCAACTGCGGCATCGACGACACGTAGACCTCCGCGGCCCAGGCGTGCGCCAGCAGGTCCTCCATCACGTGCACCACATGGAGGGACGCGCCGAAGGCCTCCGCCATCGCCTTGCCGTAGCGGAGGGCCGACTCGGACGCCTCACTGAAATCGGTGGGTACCAGAACCGTCTTGAGGGTGAGCATGGGCACCTCCCGGAAGCCAGGGGCCAGGGCCTAGGCGCTAGGCGCTCGTGACCCCGCAGCAAACAGCACTGCTCTGGCTGGATTATACGACTTCGGCCGGACCACGGCCTGAACTGGCTTGAGAGGCGTGTCAGCGACACGGGGGCACCCTGCGGCGCGTGAGCGAGGGCCGAAGGTGGCGAGACCGACTAGCCCCTAGCGCCTAGTCCCCAGCCCCTAGAGATTCAGCCAGTACGAGAACTTCACCAGGAAGACGTTGTTGGCCGGGACGCCGAACAGGTGGCCCATGTCCTGCCGGAACCGGAACCGGCCGGTGCCGCCGACGTCCTCCCGGCCCTGCTGCCAGACGAGGTAGAGAGCCGATCCGGGCCTGAATTCCCAGCGGAGCACGTTCGTGCTGCGGAACGACTGGTAGTTGAAGTCCGGGTTGCCGGCGTAGGGCACCGGGTCGAACTGGTTGGCGAACGGCGTGGCCCGCGGGCGGGCGAGTTCCTTGAAGTCGCCGTACGCGCCAGTCGAGACGAACGGTTCGGCGTAGATCTGCACGCTCAGTGCCGGCGTGATGGTGTAGTTCACGCGCACCGGCAGCCCGACGGTGGTCTGCTCAATCCGGCCGAAGACGTAGTGCGTCGCCGAGGGTCCCTCGACGTTCTCGACCCACTGGGTGTCCTCGTTCATCTTCTCGAATCCGACCCCGAGGCTCAGCGACAGGAACGACGTCGGCCGCCACGCCACCTGCGGATCGGCGCGCCACGCGGTCGAGCCGGTTTCGTCGCGGAAGTAGAAGCCCATCCAGCCGCCGTTGACGGCCTTGCGGCTGTCCGACTCGACGTAGTACCAGACGTTCGCCCCGCGCTTCGACAGCATCGAGGGGCCGCCGCGCGTCGAGCGGTCATCGATGCCCGCGCCCTCGAGGTTGAACCCGGCGCCGGCGGCCCAGTTCGAGAGGAGCGTGACGTGGGCGTTGACGTTGGCGCCGGTGAACCGCGTGTCGCCGCCGAAGTTCCAGCCGGCCCACTGGTTCAGGTTGAGACGGACGCTGCGATACAGCTTCGTGGGCGTGTCCCACCGGAACTGGACCCAGCTGGACTGCTGGATGGCGTCAGCCCGGCGGATGTAGCCGACGTCGTTCACGTCGAACCCGGGCGTCTTGTAGTGCCGACGAAGCTGAAGCGGACCTTCTGGCCCCCGATCTTCTGGAAGCCGAGCATGCCCGCGTGGCCGCTCATCGAGGTGGCGGCCGGGTCGTACGTCGAGGTACGTCCGCGTCCGGGCGCTGATAGTAGTGCACCGGGCTCTGCTGCAGCGCGTCGATGGCCTCGGCGCTTCCCTGCACGGTGCTGCCCGACCAGTATCCGGTGACCGCGTAACGCGGGTCCTTCAGGCGCCAGTCCCAGTTCACGCCGCCGGTCGTGGCGGTCGACGGCAGGATAGCCGACATCCGGCGTGATGCGGCGGGCGGTGTTGGTGAGCATGAAGCCAAGCGACGACTGGTTGCTCCACTCGCGCTTGGCCTGGACCACCGCGTAGTTCGTGAGCGGTTCGACGTCCTCCGAGGCGGACCGCGCGCCGACGGACAGGCTCGCCTGCTCTTCGCCCGTGACGGCGTCGAGCGCGCCGATCGAGAACGCGCCGGCGCGGCCCGTCAGCTTGGCGGCGCCGATGATCGTCGTCTGCAGCGGGACCGAGGCGAATCCGCCCGCCGGGATGTCGGGCGACCCGTGCGGCTGGCGGCCGATCCGGCGTGAATAGAAGAGACCCGTGCAGGCGCCGTCGTTGCAGTCGAGGTCGAAGCGCAGGTTGCCCGAGCTCTCGACGAAGAACGGCCGGCGCTCGGCGTAGAACGTCTCGAAGGCGGTCAGGTTGACGACGGCCGGGTCGGCCTCGACCTGACCGAAGTCCGGGTTGATCGTGGCCGTCATCGTCAGGCCCGGTGTCAGGGCGTACTTGATGTCGGCGCCGATGGACCCTCCCGGGTCGGGTGACTTGTCGAACGGGTTCTGCCCATCGTCGGGGCGGGTCGACACCTGCGCCACGGTGTAGGGCACGACCTCCAGGCGCTTCAAGCCGCCGGCGAGCTGCAGGCCTCCAAGTTCCCCGAGCTGCGACACGAATCCGGTCCGGCTCTTCGCGATGAGCGGCCACGACGAGGTCTCGTTCAGCCGGCCGATTTCGCGGATCACGCCGAAGCCGAACGTGTCGCGCTTCCCGGTTTCGAACCGGAGCTGCGAGAACGGAATCCGGAACTCCGCCTTCCAGCCCGTCGGCGTCGCGCGACACCGACACGTCCCACACGGCGTCCCAGCTCTGGTCGTTGTTGCCGTCGGCGAACCAGTACCGGTCCTGCTTCACGCCCGGCCGGATTCACCGCGAACTCGTACGCGGTGCGCCGGTCGTGGTACGAATCGATGACCACCCGGATCCAGTCGGAGGGCGACTCGGAATCGCGCCGCGTCCGGATGCCCGACGATGCGGTCGGGCTCGGTGTCGAATGCGCGCACGGCCACGTAGATGTACGTCTTGTCGTAAGCGACGCGCGCTTCGCTGGCCATCGACGGCGGCGCGCCTTCCTTCGGGTCGCGCTGGACGAATTCGGTGATGGGCACCGCGCGGGTCCAGACCGCCTCGCCGAAGTCGCCGTCGAGGCGGATGGCGGTGGCGCCGGTGACCTCCGCGGCGTCGACGCGGGGCGGCGCGTCCGTCCGCGCGGGCGTGCCGGTTCGCGCGCCCGCGCCGGTCCGTTCGCTCGTGCCGGCATGCATCGGTGCCGCGCCCGCGAGCAGCCCGAGCGTGATTGCCGCGATCAGTCCCTTCGTCACCGCGCGCGCCTCCAGAGCCAGTAGACGGAGCGACGGTGCGATTGGTTTGCCTGCGGGGCGGCAATCCGGCCCGTTGAACTTCTTTTCCGCGCGTCCGTCTAACGACGGATCCCGAATCGTCTTCAGCGACAGTGCTTGCCCGCATCCGCGGCGATGGGGACAATAGGGCGTTCCCATGTCCACCACCTCGACGACCGCTGCCGCGCCACGCACCCCGAACCCCTCCACGCCGTGGCACTCGATGCCGGCAGACGCCGTCTTCGGCAGGCTGGCCTCCGGGCCGGACGGGCTCACGGCTGTCGAGGCCGAGGCGCGCCTGGCCACATACGGTCCGAACGAGCTCGCGGCCGCGGGCGAGGTGTCGGCCTGGGGCATCCTGGCCGCGCAGTTCAAGAACGTCCTGATCGTCATCCTGCTCGTGGCCACGCTGCTCTCCGCGGTCCTTGGCCACGGCACCGAGGCGATTGCGATCGCGGCCATCGTGCTGCTGGCGGTCCTGCTCGGGTTCGCGCAGGAGTACCGCGCGGAACGCGCGACCGACGCGCTCCGCCGCATGGCCGCCCCCACCGCCACCGTGCTCCGCGACGGCGAGGAATGCGAGGTTCCGGCCAGGCAGCTCGTGCCGGGCGACGTCATCCTGCTGCGCGCCGGCGATCGGGTCCCTGCCGACGCGCGGCTGATCGAGTCGGTCAACCTCCAGATCGAGGAGGCGGCCCTCACAGGCGAGTCGGTGCCGGTCGAGAAGCATGCCGAGCGCGCTGGAGGATCCCGACCTCGTGCTCGGCGATCGCCGGAACATGGCCTTTGCCGGCACCGCCGCGACCTACGGCCGCGGGCGGGCGGTGGTGACAGCGACCGGCATGGACACCGAGTTCGGCGGGATCGCGCGCATGCTCCAGACGGTGGAGACGGGCCGGACGCCGCTCCAGGAGAACCTCGACCGCGTCGGGCGGTCGCTCGCGAAAGCCACCTTCGTCGTCGTCGCGATCATCGTCGGGCTGGGCCTGCTCCGCGGCCAGCCGTTCATCGACATGTTCATCTTCGGGATCGCGCTGGCCGTGGCGGCGGTTCCCGGAGGCGCTGCCGGCCGTGGTCACGATCTCGCTCGCCATCGGCGTGCAGCGCATGGTGAAGCGCCACGCCCTCATGCGCCGCCTGCCTGCGGTCGAGACGCTGGGCTGCACCTCGATCATCTGTTCCGACAAGACCGGCACGCTGACCAAGGACGAGATGACGGTACGAGCGGTGTTCGTGGCGGGAGAGTTGCTGGAGGTGACCGGCGCCGGATACGAGCCGTCAGGGTCGTTCTTCTGCGATGGGAAGCCCGTGGAACCGTCCGACCCGCTGCGCAGGCTCCTCACCGCCGCCACGCTCGCGTCCGACGCCCACATCGTCCGCGACACGGCTGACGGGCGCTGGCGCGTGAAGGGCGACCCGACCGAAGGCGCGCTCGTCGTCGCGGCCGGCAAGGCTGGACTTGCACAAGGCCGATCTCGACTACCCGCTGGCCGCGGGTCGGCGAGATCCCGTTCACGTCCGAAACCAAGCGGATGACCACGCTTCACGCGGGCCCGGAGGGCGAGGTCGCGTGCGCAAAGGGCGCGCCGGAGGTCATTCTCGAATCCTGCACGCACCACTGGACGCCGTCTGGCGCCGCGCCGCTCGACGCAGGCTGGGTGCGACGCAGTCGTGGCCGCCGCGCACGACATGGCCGGCCAGGCACTGCGGGTGCTGGGCGTCGCGTCGAAGCCGGCGGACCGGCTGGAGGACGCCGAGCATGGCATGACCTGGCTCGGGCTCGTCGGCATGATCGATCCGCCGCGGCCCGAAGCGCCGGCAGGCGATTCGGACGTGCGAACAGGCCGGCATCCGGGTGGTCATGATCACCGGGCGACCACCCGGTCACCGCCGAGGCCGTCGCCCGCGAGCTCGGGCTGCTGAAGACGGCGGCCGGGTCGTGACGGGCGCCGACCTCGAGGCGCTGAGCGACGACGACCTCGAGGCGCAGGTCGAGGCAGATCCAGGTCTACGCCCGCGTGTCGCCGGCGCACAAGCTGCGCGTCGTCACGGCCTGGCAGAAGCGCGGCCACATCGTGGCCATGACCGGC
Organism: uncultured Acidobacteriota bacterium; assembly: GCA_963806085.1. Taxonomy (GTDB): domain Bacteria; phylum Acidobacteriota; class Vicinamibacteria; order Vicinamibacterales; family JAKQTR01; genus JAKQTR01. The sequence goes on along the minus strand of CAWDWR010000003.1, from coordinate 484,488 downwards.
GACGGCGTGAACGACGCGCCGGCCCTGAAGAAGGCGGACATCGGCATCGCGATGGGCATCACCGGCACCGACGTGACGCGCGAGGCCGCCGCCATGACGCTCACCGACGACAACTTCGCGTCCATCGTCGCGGCGGTCGAGGAGGGCCGGGGCATCTTCGGCAACATCAAGAAGTACCTGATGTACCTGCTGTCGTCGAACGTCGGCGAGATCGGCCTGATGGCCGGGGCCGCCCTCGCGGGCCTGCCCCTGCCGCTGAGCGCCGTCCAGATCCTCTACGTCAACCTCGCGACCGACGGACTGCCGGCGCTGGCGCTGGCGGTCGATCCGCCGGATCCCGACATCATGCGCTGGAAGCCGCGGAATCCCAGGGTCGGCATCTTCACGAGGCCGGTGGTGGCCCTGATGGCCGTCGGCGGCATCTGGTCGGCCCTCGTCAACCTCGGGCTCTTCGCCTGGGCGCTCCAGTCGGGCCGCAGCACGAGCGAGGCCATGACGATGACGTTCGTGTCGCTGGTCGTCATCCAGTTCTTCAAGGCCTACAACTTCAGGTCCGATCGCCAGTCCGTGCTGGTGCGCCCGTTCGCCAACATGTGGCTCAACCTTGCGGTCCGACCGGTCTGTTGATGCTGGCCGTGGTGGTGCACCTGCCCGTGCTGCAGGAGCCGTTCGGCACCTACAGCCTGACGATCTCGCGACTGGGCCGTCGTTGTGGCTGTGGCGTTCTCGGTCGTGCCGGTGCTCGAATTGGCGAAGGTGCTGCTCCGGAGGATAGACGCAGAAGCCGTGTCGTAGCGCGCCGGCGCCTACGGCTTCCTGTGTCCGGGGCCGAAGTAGTCCGGCGTCGGTTCGTCAGGCGCCGTCCGCGGGCCGGGCGGGTGTAGCGGCCCGGGCTCCGCGTCGCCCTGCGCGGCAATCTGGTCCAGATGCGCGGAGATCCGCTCGGCCACGAGCGAGGCTGGCGCGTCCGCCGTGTAGACGCACGCGTGATGGCAGCCGATCGGCGTCGAGTGCACGGATTCGTGGGGAAACAGCCCCTTCAGTGCGGCGACCGTCTCGTCGACGTCGACGTTCGCGACGATGCGCACGCGGCTGCCGTGATGGGCCTGGTGGACGACGGCGTGGTCGAGCGCGGAGTGGTCAGGCATGGCGCGAAACCTCCCCGTCCGTGGGGCGCGGAGCCCGGTTGGCTACTGACAACCTAGGAGCCGGCCGCCGGCTTGTCAAGGCCGGGGCAGGGCCGGCCGCTAGCGCGCGCCGGTCGCCAGTGGGTATCCGGCGTCGGTCCACGCCTGGATGCCGCCCTTGAGCGCCTTTACGCCCTTCACGCCGAGCCGGTCGAGGTCGAGCGCCGCACGGGCGCTCGTGTGCTCGGCCAGTCAAGCTGCAGTAGGTGACGATCGTCTTCTTCGCGCCCTTCAGGGCCGCCAGTTTCTGCGGGAGGGCGTCGAGGGGCACGTTGATCGCGCCGGGGATGTGGCCCGTCGGCGTAGGAACCCGCGTCGCGGACGTCGACGACGAGCGCCTGGCCCGCGTCGACGGCCTGCTTCAGGTCGGCGACGGAGATGCGCGGCACCGCCGTTTCGTCGGCAATCTGCCCGGCCGCGGGCAGGCCGACGGCAAGCGCGAGGACGGCCAGGCAGAGGGCGCGTTTCATCATGGCGTCATGATACCGTATCGGGCATGCGCACCGAATATCACCACTGGTACTCCGGCCGCACGAGCCGGGAGATGGGGCTGGTCGTGTACGGGCACTGGGGCCCCCCGATGCTGGTGTTCCCCACCAGCGGCGGCGACGAGTGGGAGATGGATCGGCAGGGCATGATCGGGGCGCTCGCGGATTTCATCGAACGCCGGCCGCGTGAAGATCTTCGCCGTCAACGCCAACAGCAGCGACGCCTTCTACAACAAGGGCGCGCATCCCTTCCACCGCAGCTACATGCAGGCGCAGTACGACGCCTACGTGCGGTACGAGGTGGTGCCGTTCATCCGCCACCACTGCCAGTCCGACGACATCGGCATCGCGACGATGGGCGCATCGCTCGGCGCGTACCACGCCGCCAACTCGCTCTTCAAGCACCCCGACGTCTTCAAGCGCTGCTACGCGCTGTCCGGCGTGTACGACATGAAGCGCTTCATGGACGGCTGTACGACGACAACTTCTACTTCAACAACCCTGTCGACTACATGTCGCAGATGGACGACCCGCACGTGCGCGGGATGCTCGCCGGCTGCGAGATCCATCTCGCGACGGGCCACGGGCCCTGGGAGGACAAGGGCCCGACCTACCGGATGGCGGGCGTGCTGGCGAGCAAGGGCATTCCCCACTATCTCGACGACTGGGGCTCGCTCGGCGGCCACGACTGGCCGTACTGGAAGCACCAGATGCGCGAGTACCTCTCCCGCTGGTAGGCCACACACCCCTCACTTGTACGTGATCTGCAGCATCGCCTCGTCGATCGGCAGAGGGCGGGCCAGCGCCTCGCCGCGCAGGCGGGCCAGTTTGTAGAGGTGGAAGCGCAGCGGCGCCATGAACGTGTAGCTCGACGTGAGGTGGATCAGGCGGTCGCCCCACTCGTCGGCCACAGGCTCGGTGAGGGTCTTCTTCCGCTCCTCGTACCACTCGCGCGTCACGTCGCCGCGCTCGAACTGCTTCTCGAGCGTGACGAGCAGCCGCGCGCGGTTGACGATCTCGGGATGATGGTTGACGCCGAAGACGCGGGGCATCACCCCGGCCTCGTCGCGGGCCACTTCCATCATCGTGAGCGCGTTGCCCCTGGGGCCGTCCTTGGCCGAGGGCTTCGTAGGAGATCGGCGATCACGCCGGCGGGCAGCGGTCCGCGCGGGACGAGATCGTACAGGCGGTTGTCGAGGGCGTACAGGCGGCGGCCGTCGGGCAGCGCCGCGGCGAAGCGCGAGAACCACGGGTGCGCGAGCGCCTCGTCGGTCAGGATGTTCTCGACGACGCCCGTGCTCTTGCCGCCCTTCTCCGGCCCCCGCAGCACCGCGTCGGCGACGCCGAGCCAGCGGCACATCACGCCGAACGTGTGGCAGACGGACGAGCAGCGCCGCCGATTCGGACGCGCGGATGCGATCGAACAGCGCGAAGAGCCTGGGTTCCCACGACGGGTCCTCGTTGATGCCCTGCGAGCCTTCGGATGCGCCCGTCGTTCATGCGCGGGTCGAGGTGGCCCGGCCCGCCGGTGCCGACATACAGCGACGTGGCGCCCGCCAGGCGGCTCCGGGATGACCTGCTCGCCCCGCCGGAGGTCGTAGGAGATCGCCCGGAAACCGATCCCGGCCTTCTTCAGCGGCCCGCTGATGTCGCAGAGCGCGTTCTGCATGGCGTGCAGGATCGCGTCGTGCCCGAGGTTCGGCCAGCCGTGGTGCATGTCGAGCACGGCGATGTCGACGACGTGCGGCTCGGCGGGCGGCACGATCCGCCGGCCGCTGCACGCGAACGGTCTGGAAGACGGGCGGCGCGGCCGGGCAGCCGGAGAGGCAGGCGTCGGGACCGAACCGCTGGCGATGGCGACAGTCGAATGGCATGGGTGAAACCGGACCCGGACCCTACGGACGCGGCCGCACGCGGAACGACGGCACCTGGCCCCCGCCGGACGTGACGTTGGCGAGGCCCGTGGCGCTCAGCCGCGTGAGGAAGCCCGCGAGCTTCCCGAGGAACAGGTACGGGGCCATGTCGACGAGCATGTCCTTCATCACGGCGTCGCCGCCGCCCTGGAACCAGGGGAACACCTCGCGCCGCACGGCGATCTTCTCCTGCACGATCCAGGTGCCGGACGGCGCGGCCAGGGCTTCCTGCAGCGCGGCGTCCCACGCGGATTCGCTCGTTTCCCACCCGAGCGTCACGCCGGCGCCGCCGTACTCGTCGTTCGGCTTCATCACCAGGCTGTCGCGATGCCGCCGGATCCAGGGCACCAGGTCGAACGTCTCCGCGCCCTTCGACGTCGGGGTGTCTCGCGACCACCCGCGTCCAGGGGACGTGGCGGGCGATCACGTCGTGCTCGCGCCGGCTGAACAGCGCGGCGTGCCGCGGGTCGGTCAGCACGGCGAAGAACGCCTTCTTGTGCGGGATCTTGCAGCGGAACGAGTTGGCCATGCAGACGGCCTTCGCTTCGCACGCGCGCACGAGCGCGTCGCACTCGGCCGGGTGGCTGGTGATGTCGTTGATGAGCACGCGCCGGTACAGCAGGTCGATCCTGCCGCCCCAGGCCCCGCAGCTCCCGCCCGTCGAACTCCAGGTCCTCCGGGGTGCACACGATGGTCGGCACGCCGAGGCCCGTGAACCGCTCCTGGAGGATCTCGAACTCGCTCCACGTCGGCACGTTGCGCCAGTCGACGATGCCGATCGTCGGCGGCTGCGCCGTGCCGCCCCAGTCGCGGTAGCTCGTCATCAGCGCGTCGAGCATCCTCGACGTGAGCGAGTAGGCCTCCACGTCGAAGGCCGCCTTGAAGCGCTCCATGACCGGCAGCCGCTCGAAGACGCCCGCCAGGCGCTCCGTGTATCCGAACCCGGCCGGCGACTCGGCGTTGTACTCCGCCGCCTGCAGAGAGCCGGGCAGCAGGAACGTGTCGACGCGCGACGAGGTGCTCGCCCGCGCGTAGCCGGGCTCGATGTCGATCAGCCGCCGCTCTTCAGGCCGCAGGCCGAGTTCGTCGAGCAGCGCCGGCGCCGCCATCGCCGCCGCGACGACCCGCTCGCCCAGCACGGCCAGCGTTTCGGCGAACTCCCGCACCCGCGCTCGTCCTCGTCGGTCAGGAAGAGCGGCCGCAGGAACGGGCAGTGCACGCGGTCGCCGAACGTCAGCCGCTCCGCCCGCATGCGGGCCGCGAGCTCGGCGAACGCGGCGGCCGTCAGGTCCTCCGGCCGCAGCAGCCCGTGCCAGGCGTCGATCGGATTCACTTCAGGCCAACCATGGACGGCCAGTGCGGCCAGCTGTTCGAGGGCGCGCCGTTGAGCGCGCGGTCGATCACGAGGCGCGCCATCTTCTCGACGACGATGTCGAAGTAGAACGGGGTGATGCGGTCGCGCTCGAAGTCGGGGGCCGGGTTCAGGAAGTCGATGGCGTACGGCACGCCGTCCTTGATCGCGAACTCCACCGTGTTCATCTCGTAGCCGAGCGCCTCGTTGATCGTCTGCGCGTCGCGCACGACGCGCTCGCCGAGGTCGGGCGCGAGGTAGTCGTGGATCACGAGGTACTTGCGCTCCTTCGGGTCGTAGGCCACCGGCATGATGTCCGACTTGCCGAAGGTGAAGCAGCGCACGTAATGGTCGAAGTCGATGAATTCCTGCAGCGTCATGCAGTAGGGCGACGTCCCGTCGTACGCCGCCCACAGCTCTTCCTTGGTGTGGACCTTGTAGACGTGCTTCCAGCCGCCGCCCGAGTACGGCTTCAGGATCGCCGGCAGGCCGATGTAGCTCGAGGATGGCGTCCCAGTCGAGCGGGTAGTCGAGGTTCCGCAGCGACTCCTGCTGGATGTCGACGTCCCAGGGATAGCCCTTCTGCGGCAGGAGCACCGTCTTCGGCACGGTGACGCCGAGCTTCTGGACGACGGAGTAGTTGAAGAACTTGTCGTCGGCGGTCCACCAGAACGGGTTGTTGATGACGTACGTCCCGTTCAGCATCGCGTGCTTCAGGTAGGCGCGGTAGTAGTCCACCTCGTGGGAGATGCGGTCGACGATCACCCTGTACCGCGGCGTCTCGCCCATGTACGTGCCGCCGAGCTTGACGAACTCGGCGACCACGCCCTGGCTCGCGCCGAGCTGGTTCACCTTGTCGATGAACGCCGGCGGAAACGCGTACTCACGGCCGCACATCAATCCCACTCGCTTCATGGCTGCTCCCCAACTTCGCCGCCGTCCGGCGAGCCGCCTTTCTCCGGCGGCTTCGTCGCGGCAGGCCCTTGCACCTTGCGTTCAGTCCTGCGTCCCTGGTCCGACTAGCGCCCAGCGCCTGGTCCCTAGCCCCTGATCCCTATCCCCTCGTCTCCGCCACCAGGTGCGCCACGACGGCCTTGAGGTCCTGGGTCTCCTCGAACACCCGCAGCTGGCGATCGGCGCTCGTGCCGTCGCGCAGGATGTTCAGGATGCCCGCGACGTGCCGCCGGCTTCCCAGTTCGTCCACCACGTCGTCGACGAAGTCCAGCAGCTCCACGGCCAGGTCGCGCATCGGCACCTCGGCCCGCTTGCCCCAGTCGATCAGGTGGCCGTCGATGCCGTACCGCGCGGCGCGCCACTTGTTCTCCTGGATGAGCATGTGGCGTACTCCCGGAACCCGAGGTTCTGCTCGCGGAGGCGATAGAGCTTGAACACGATCGCCTGGATGAGGGCGGCGATCGCCACCGTCTCGGCCGGGCGCGTCGGCACGTCGCACACCCGGAACTCCAGCGTGCCGAACTGCGGGTGCGGCCGCACGTCCCACCAGATCCTCTTGCCGTTGTCGATGCAGCGCGTATCGACCAGCGTCTGCACGTAGTCCTCGAACTCGCCCCACGAATCGAAGTGCGCGGGCAGCCCTGTGCGCGGAAACCGGCGGAACACCGTCGTCCGGTACGACTTCAGGCCCGTCGTCCGGCCCATCCAGAACGGCGAACTGGTCGAGAGCGCCAGCAGGTGCGGCAGGAAGTACCGCGCCATGTTCATGATCTCGATCGTGGACTGGCGGTCCGGCATGCCGACGTGCACGTGCAGGCCGAAGATCAGCAGCGAGCGCGCCAGCATCTGCAGCTCCTCGACGATGTGGTCGTAGCGCTCGCCGGGGGAGATCACCTGGTCGATCCAGTGCGAGAACGGATGCGTCCCGGCCGCGGCGATCGCGAGGCCCTTGGACTCGGCGGCCGACGTGAGCTCGCGGCGGATGTGGAACACCTGCGCCTCGAGTTCGTCCACGTTCCGGCAGATCGTCGTGCCCACCTCGACGATCGACTGGTGCAGCTCGCGCTTCACCTGGTCGCCGAGCACCGTCGGCGCCGGGCTCGACCAGCTCGCTGACGTGCGAGCGCAGCTCCCACGTGTGGGGATCGACGATCTGGAACTCTTCCTCAACGCCGACGGTGAATCGGTGCGGCATCAGGCACTCCTGGTGCTGGCGCGGTTCGTGCGGTCAGGGACTCCACATGATACCCGACGCCGGGCCTCAGCCCAGCGTGCCGACCGCCTGCTCGACGGCCTCGAGGATCTCGCCCGACTGGACCAGCGCCTTCATGGCGTTGTGGTCGTTGAACAGGGGCCGGTCGACGTCGAGGTGCGCCACGTGCTTGCGGATCGTCTCGCGCGCCGTCGCCGATCCCTTGCCGATCGAGAACGTCCGGAAGTCGAGCGCCTGGGCGGCGGCCATGAACTCGATGCCGAGCACGCCGTACGCGTTGTCGAGGATCTGGCCGTTCTTGAGGGCGGTGTTCATGCCCATCGACACGAAGTCCTCCTGGTCGGCCGCGGCCGGGATCGACTGGATCGACGCCGGCGCCGACAGCATGCGCTGCTCGACGATCAGATGGTCGGCCGTGTACTGGCTGAGCATCAGGCCCGAGTAGAAGCCCGGCTCGTGCGCCAGGAAGTCGGGCAGGCCCTGCGAGAGCGCGGGGTTGGTCAGGCGGTTCAGCCGCCGCTCCGACAGCACGCACACCATGGTGATGGCCGCGCCCGCCATGTCCATCGGCAGCGCGACGGGCGATCCCTGGAAGTTCGCGCCGGTCAGCGTGAGCCGCTGCTCGGGGACGAAGATCGGGTTGTCGCCGACGCCGTTGAGCTCGATCTCCACCTGCGCGCGGGCGTACGCGATGGCGTCGCGCGCCGCGCCGACCACCTGCGGCGTCGACCGCATCGAGTAGGCGTCCTGCACCTTCGTCTTCATCTTGCCGGTGGCCAGGTCGGAGCCCTCGAGCACCTTCATGATGTTGCGCGCGGAGATGACCGCGCCGGAGAAGCCGCGCAGTTCGTGCAGCGTCGCGTTGTAGGGCTTCAGGTTGCCGAGCAGCGCCTCGATCGACATCGCCGCCGCGATGTCCGACTGCTTGAGCCACCGCTCCATGTCGTAGATGTGCAGCGCGGACATGGCCGTGAGCAGGTTCGAGCCGTTGATGGCGGCCAGCCCGTCGCGCGCCTGCAGGCCCGGGGGCCTCGATGCCGGCGCGCTTCAAGGCCTCGCCGCCCGGCAGCCGCTCGCCCTGGTAGAACGCCTCGCCTTCGCCCAGGAACAGCAGCGCCAGTTGGGCCATCGGCGCCAGGTCGCCGCACGCGCCCACGGACCCTTTCTGGCACACGACGGGCGTCACGCCCCTGTTGAGCATCTCGATGAAGGTGAGCGTGATCTCCGGGCGGCAGCCCGAGTTGCCGTGCGCGTGGACGTTGGCGCGGCCCGCCATGGCCGCGCGCACGTGCTCGATCGGCGCCGGCGCGCCGATGCCGGCCGCGTGGTTGTAGACGAGATAGCGCTGGAACGCCTTCACCTGCTCGTCGCTCAGCAGGTGCTCCGAGAACTCGCCGATGCCCGTGTTGGTGCCGTACATGATCTCGCGCGCCGCGAGCTTCTCCTCCAGCATGGCGCGGCACACCTTGATGCGCTCGAGGGCCTCGGGCGCAAGCTCCACCTTCTCTCCGAACCGGGCGACGCGGACCAGGGACTCGATGGTCAGATGACTGCCGTCCAGAACGATTGCCATGAAATGCTCCTCGGGTTTCTCACGACCAGGGGCGCGAGGGTATTCTACTGGCCCAGAGCATGGTCACGCACTTCTCCCGCGGCCCTGGCACGGTTGGACGCCGGTTTCAGCAGCCCGCCAGGCTGTACAGCCGAAAGCGGGCCGCGCTGATGCGCCCAGCGGTCGACCGCCGTCCTCTTCGCATGCCTGCTCGTGACGCTGGCCGCGACGTCGACCCCCGCGTCGTCGGCGACGGCCCGGAATACGTGCATCTCGCCTCCCGCCTGGCGGCGGGGCATCTTCCCGGAGCCGGCGAATCGCGGCACTTCATCCTCTATCCCGCACTTGCGGCCCCGCTGGTGAGCTCTCGGCCTGGGTCTCGACCCCCGCCGCGGCGTTCACCATCCTGAACGGCCTGCTGCTCGGCCACCGCGTTCTACGTCGCGGCCTCGCGCCTGCACTGGACGTGGTGCGCCATCGTCTTTGCCGGCCCGATCCTCTGGTGGCTCGACAAGCCCCACACCGAGCCGTTCACCTTCGCGATGTACGCCATCGCGTTCGCCCTGTTCGGCTCGGCGCCGTGGTGGAGCCTCGCGGCCGCTGGAGCCGCGGCCGCGCAGAACCCGGGCAACGCCGCCCTGCTCGGCGTGCTCGCCGTCGCGGCAGCGGCGGGGCGCGTGTCCCTGCTGAAGGACCGGCGATTCTGGCTCGGGATGCTTGGCGGCGCGGCGCTGGCCGCGCTGCACCCGGCGTACTACCTGGCGAGGCTCGGCACGCCGACGCGCCTGGCGTCGGCCGGAGACGTGCACTGGGTCACGTTGCGCGATTACGTCACCGTGCTCGTCGATCCGAATGTCGGCCTGCTTCCGCAGGTGCCGGTCTACGTGGCGGTTTTCGTCGCGGGCGCGGCGTTCCTCGCGTGTCGTGCGCCGCGCCGCCTCGCGACGCCCGGGATCGCCGCGGCCGCCGCGTCGGCCGCATGGCTCGCGTTCGTGGCCGCCACGGCCACCAACGTCAACCACGGCGGCACGCCCGGCCTCAGCCGCTACGCCACGTGGTTCATCCCGCTGGCCATCCCGCTGTTCCAGGAATTTGACCGGGTGCTGGGCCGCCGTGTCGTCTGGATGGCGGCGCCCGCCGTCTTCTCCACCGCTCTCGGCGTGTGGGCCTTTCATCCGGCGCGCCCCGAAGCGGCCGATCGGCCCACCCGCCTCGCGTCGTACCTGTGGACGCGGCATCCGTCGCTCGACAACCCCCTTCCGGAGATCTTCGCGGAGCGGTTGCGCGGCCTCGACGAGAACTGGCTGCCGGTTGCCACGCCGGGGTGCGAGAAGGTCCTGCTGCCGGGGCGTGGCGGCCGCGACAGCGTCTGGCCCATGCCCTGCGTGCCGGTCACGCCGCCGGCCCGGTGCCAGGCGCCCGGCGCCACCTGCTACGCGAACCGCACGAGGACCGGGTACGAGTTCGTCAGCCCGAGCGTTTCCACGCCGCAGGTCTTCCGCCTCTCGCGTTCCGCCACGTGGCCGATATCGGCCGAGCCGTTCGTGGCCGATGCGCTCGCGTCGCTGGCCTGGTGGAACATGAGCCCTCGGCAGGTCGGCGACCCGGACTCCGCCATCCAATCGTCCCGCCACGTCGGCCATGTCGTCGTGTGGCAGGCGGAGAACCGGTTCTTCGCCTTCGCGGTTGACGTCCGGCCCGACGCCGAACTGGTGGCCCAGGTCGCACGCGAGATGAGCGGGTCGTTCACCGTGGAGAGCGGGCCGATCGAGGGAATCCGCGTCCGCATCCGGCCCGGACTCGCCAGGCAGGCCATCAGGCTGCCGTCGCCTCAACCGTGGGTGATGCTCGTGGCGGAAGCGCGGTAGGCCGGTGTGTGAGTACGGGGCTCGTCGCCGCCCGGGGCCTATTTCCCCTCAGGCGCGAGATCGCGGTACAAAACCCGCCTGAAGATCGGCCCCTGGATGAAGGCGCTGTTCCACTCCGGGTCCATGGCCGCAAGCGACGGGTCGCTCATCACCTCCGCCTCAGTGAACCCGTCGGCGATGAGCTGCCGGATCCGCCAGCGGCAGCCTTCGAGCATGTCGACGGTCTTCTCGACCGATGCGCGGTTCCCCACGGCGCCATGGGGCGGCACGACGATGGTGTCATCGTCGATGAGGGCGAGTATCTTCCGGAGCGCCGCAAGGGTGCCGTTGAGCGTGCCGCCGCCCTCACGGTCGATGATGGGGTAGGTCCCTCCGAAGTAGACGTCCCCGGTATAGAGGACGTTGGCGTTCTGCAAGTAGACGAACAGATCCGCACCGCTGTGGGCGTTCTCGACGGTCTTGAGGATGATCGTCTCGTTCCGCAGCTCCAGCTTCTTCTTGCCCTTGATGCCGACTGTCGGCTGCGATTCGGGTTCGGGGTAGAAGGGCATGCAGTTGGGCGGCGGCAGGTCGGGCATGCAGTGCTGGTCAACCAGATAGGCGCCGGCCCTCCAGTGCGCGAGGACGTTCTGCGTGCCTTCCCACAGCCTGAACTTGTCGTTGAGCCCGACGTGGTCGTAGTGCCAGTGCGTGTTGATGATGGTGTCAACCGGGCGCGTTCCGATGACCCCGTGAATGGTGGCGCTGAACAGGTAGTACATCTTGTACGGGGGAACGAGGACACCCGGCATTGTCGGCAGCGTGTCCACGAGGACCACGCGATCGCCATCGACCACCAGAAGGTGGTTCATGTTGAAACCAGGATTCGTGAAGCGGACGTTGTAGACGCCGCCAGCGAGCGATTCCACGCTGAACGGGGATTGCCCGTCCGCCGTGAGCGGGGCCGCCAGGCCGGCCGCCAACAGGCATACGAATACCGCCACGCTGCTCTTCTTCATTGCCGTCTCCCTTCGAAGGCCCGGTGTTCCAGGTTGCGAACTCCGCCGGCTATCGCGCCTCGCGGCGCGCGGGCGAGATCCCCACACTCGGGTAAACGAGATTCGCGGGCAAAACCTGTCATGGCTGTCTGCCCCGCACGGAGGGAGCGACGCCAGGGGGAAAACGGGGACTGACGCTTCCCCGAGACTGGTCCGATAGTAGAATCGGCCAACCAGCGCGAGGCCCGACGGACGGGAGGCTCAATGCCGGCACCCGCGGCGCCCGACGTGACTCAGTTGCTGACCGCCTGGCAGGCAGGCGACCAGGAAGCCTTCGCGCGCCTCGTCCCGCTCGTCTACCGCGAACTCCACGATCTCGCCCACGCCCGCATGCGGGGTCAGGCCCCGGGACGCACCCTCCAGACGACCGCCTTGGTCCACGAAGCCTACCTGCGTCTCGTCGGCGAGCGGCGCGTCCCCTGGCAGAACCGGGCGCACTTCTTTGCCGTGTGCGCCAAGGCCATGCGGTGCATCCTCGTGGACGCGGCCCGGGCCCGCAACACCCAGAAGCGCGGCGGCCAGGCCGCGCGGGTGCCGTTTGACGAGGCGCGGGTGTGGGCGGCCGAGCCTCCGAAGCGCGTGCTCGCGCTGGACGAGGCGTTGACCGAGCTTTCGAAGGAGGACGCCCGCAAGGCCCAGGTCGTCGAGTTGCGCTACTTCGGGGGACTGACCGTGGAAGAGACGGCCGATACCCTGGGCGTGTCGGCCGAAACGGTGGCGCGCGATTGGAAGCTGGCGAAGTTGTGGCTCGTGCGGGCCCTCAGACACGCCGGGCACCGCGTGCGCGGGGAAGGATGACGCTCGGGCGGCGGGAGGCCGTGGAGGCGATGTGCCTCGAAGCTCTCGGGAAGGAGGGCCAGGAACGAGCGGCCTTCCTGGATGAGGCGTGCCGCGATGATCCCGCCCTCCGCCGGGACGTCGAATCGTTGCTGGCCGGGCGCTCCGACGCGGCCTCGTTTCTTGAAATCCCGGCGTGGCACGAGAGTGCGGCGCCTTTGGCGAACGGGACGCGGCTCGGCCCCTACGAGATCCTCTCGGCGATCGGCGCCGGCGGCATGGGCCAGGTCTACAGGGCCCGTGACACGCGCCTCGATCGCACCGTCGCCATCAAGGTCCTCCCGCCCGCGCTCGGCGTCGACCCGGAGCGCAGGGCGCGCTTCCAGCGGGAAGCGAAGGCCATCGCCGGCTTGACCCACCCCCGCATCTGCACGCTGTACGACGTGGGGGAGCATCCCTCTCACGATTCAGGCCCTGCCACGCTGTACCTGGTGATGGAACATCTGACGGGCGAGACCCTCGCCGCGCGGCTGGCGCATGGCCGACTCCCCATGCAGCAGGCGCTCGCCGTCGCGACGGACATCGCGGACGCGCTTTCCGCGGCGCACCGTCAGGGCGTGGTGCATCGCGATCTGAAACCCGGGAACGTGATGCTCACGAAGTCGGGAGCGAAGCTCCTTGATTTCGGCCTCGCCAAGCTGAAAGGGCATGGCGAGCACCCGGCTGCCGGGCCGTTCCCTCAAGTGGCGGATCCACTGCTGACGGCCGCGGGCAGAATCGTCGGCACGCCCCATTACATGGCGCCGGAGCAGTTGGAGGGCAAGCCCGCCGACGCCCGTACCGACCTCTGGGCGCTCGGTGCTCTCCTCTACGAGATGGTCACCGGCACACGCGCGTTCGAGGGCGCGAGCGCCGGCAGCCTGATGGACGCGATCCTCGAGTGCGACCCGCCTGCTCTGTCAACGCTTGCACCCGCGGCGCCGCCGGCGCTCGAGCGGCTGGTGCAGCAGTGCATGGCGAAGACTCCGGACGAGAGGCCGGACACGGCGCACGATGTGGCGAACGAGCTGCGCAGGATCGCGCAGACGGGCCTGACGAGTCTCCGGCACGCCGTCGGCCCTCGCCGCCAGGGATTCTGGCGGATCGCGGGAATGGTGGCGTCCTGGGCGCTGCTCGTCGTCGCGGGTGGTCTCGCGGCCATGTGGCTCCGGCCCGCCAGCAAGCCCGCGGCGCCGGTCGTACGCTCCGTGCTCCAGGTGGCGCCAGCGGACGAGGTGAATTCCGGCGGCGTATCTCCGGCGTTCCAGCCGACGCCCGGCGGCTCCCGGACCGCGCTGGCCTGGTCACCGGACGGCGCGTCGCTCGTCTTCGTCGGCCGGCGTGCCGGCGTTCAGCTCCTTTATGTCCGGCAGCTTGACGCTGCCGAGGCGCGCCCGCTCTTGAATACCGAGAACGCCCTGGCTCCGGCCGTATCACCGGACGGCCAATACGTGGCGTTCTGGGCGGCTGGCGCGATCCGCAAGGTGCCGATCGCCGGAGGTCCTGTCACGGAGGTCGTCCCGGGCGTCACAGGGCCACCGAACGGTCTCGCCTGGGACGCGAGGGGGAACCTGTTCTTCGGCCGGAATGACGGCCGCATCTGGATGGCGCCGGCGAAGGGCGCTCCCTACAGGGTCACGACCGTGGTGGAGGGCGAACTGGGCCAGACCCTTCCGTCCACGCTGCCCGGCGGCCGGGCGCTGCTCTACACCGGGTGGAAGGGGTGGTCGCCCTGGAGCGGCGAAGAGGTGGTCGCCATCACCCTGGCGACCGGTGAGCGAAAGCGCCTGCTCGCCGGGGCAGCCGACGCCCGCTACCTGCCGACCGGGCACCTGGTCTTCCTCCGGCGGGGGGTCCTCTGCAAGGTGCCCTTCGATGCCGACCGCCTGCAGCTTCTCGGGCCGGAATCTCCGGTGCTGGACGGCGTCGCGCAGGCTCTCATTGGCGGTCCCATCGACGATGCCACGCGTGCCGGGCACTTTGCCGTGTCACCGACCGGGACGCTGGCGTGGATATCGGCTCCTCCGACGCCGTACGAACAGGGGCACCTGGTGATGGTTGATCTGAAGGGGCGGACGACTGCTCTTTCGGCACCAACCTGGTCGTACGGTCTGGGCCTGCGCGTGTCCCCGGACGGGCGCCAGCTGGCCGTACCAGCCCGCATTCGCACGGAAACCGGCCTCTGGATCTACGACCTCGCGCGCGGAGCTGCTCTGCCGTTGCCGGTCAAGGGAGAGGTCGGCTGGCCGGTCTGGGCGCCGGGCGGGCGCCAGCTGGTATTCGCGTGGATACGGGATGGCAAGCGGTCGCTGACGCTGCAGGCGACAGATGGTGCAACGCCGCCTCAGGACCTGGGGCTGTTTGCCTCGCCCTCGTCGTTCACGCCCGACGGGCAGCTCGCGGCAGTGGTTCACAGGACGGGACCCGGGTGGGGGGATGGGCCCGACATCGCCCTTGTGACCATTCAGGACGGACAGGCGCATGAGGAACCGTTGCTCGGCACGTCCTACGCGGAACGATGGCCCGAGTTCTCGCCGCACGGTGACTGGCTGGCGTTCGGATCGAACCTGTCCGGGCGGGATGAGGTCTACCTGGAACCGTACCCAGGCCCGGGAGACGCCGTTCCGGTATCGCTGGATGGCGGCAGCAGCCCGGCATGGAATCCGAACGGCCGCGAGCTCTTCTTCCTGAGCACGCTGGATTCTTCAGGCATGCGCGGAATGATGAGCGTGCGCTTCGCGCCCGGTTCTCCGCCGCGAGTGGGACCGCCGACAGAGCTCTTTCGATTCGACCCCAATGATCTGGCCATCGCCTGCGACTTCTCCGTGAGATGCTACGACGTGGCGCCGGACGGGCGCGGGTTTTACGCGGTCAAGCGCGTGATGCCTCCGCGCCCGCCCGCGGTCGCGCACATCAACCTGGTGCAGAACTGGTTCGAGGAGCTCAAGCGGAATAGGACTCCGACGAGGTAGGTACTCCTGGGTGGGGACCGCAGCGGGCGAGGACGAGCACATCGTCGCGAACTCGTGGAAGAGGACCGGAGCGGAGGGGATGTGTGACAACGGCTACGGCTGCAAGCAGATGGGAGACGTGAGATGACGAATCCGCCAGACCACGAGTCGCGACGCTGGCGCGCGCGCGGGGGCATGGGGGCCGTCACGGCGCTGCTGGCGCTCATCGCGCCACTGGTCGGCGGCGCGCAGGGGCCAACGCCGCCCGGACAACTGCCGGCGAAGGAGTGGCCGCCCGGATGGAAGCTGTACGCGCCCTATCCGGAGGAGTTGAGCTTCGTCAGTCCTCAGGCCACCACGAAGGTGGCCAGCGAGGCACGCACGCTCACGTCCGGCATCACCGACGACAAGAAGTTCCATGGCAACGTGATCTCGGACCGGATCCTGATCGACAATCCGTACCTCGATCCGAACGATCCGTTCTTCGGCATCCCGCGCCAGATTGCCTGCCTTCCCGACGGCGGCGTCGCCGTTTCATCCACGGCGAAGTCGTACAGGGAGGGGCGATTCGCCGGCAATCCATACGCCACCGGCTTCTGGCGCATCGCCCCTGACGGGGCGATTACGCCGATCGTGTCCAAGAGCACGATCATGGAGAACTCCCCGTACTACCCGACGTGCGGCGTGCCGTATTCCAAGAGCCGGATCGGGGACGACATTCGGCCCATGACGCTTGCGCCGGACGGCAGCCTGATCTTCCCGTACGACAACAGCATCCTCCGGCTGACGCCTGGCGGACGCGTCGAACACGTGCCGAACGGTCCGGAGCACTGTGCGCCTGAGAACCGCCCGAAGGAGCCCTTCAACGCGCCCGAGTCCGTCGCGCAGGACCCTCGGGGCAACTTCTGGGTGGCCGACGGGTGCTCTCTGTGGCGGATGGATCCTGGCGGGTCGGTGACGAAGATGCTCGAGGAGGCGCAGATGTGCCCGGCCGGCGAGCCCGAGAACTGGATTCGCGGCGAGTTCCTCGCGTGGGACACGGCGCACGAGGAGTTGGTGATGAGCGGTGGGCTGTTGTGGCAGAAGTCGCCCAAGGCGAACTACTACTCGACGATCTACCGGGTGAAGCCGGATGGCACGCCGCGCCGGGTGTTCCTGGGCGTGAAGGTCGGCCGGTCGGCCCCGCGCGTGGACGGCACCGGCGGCCTGGCCCTCGACAGCAAGGGGACCATCTACTTCGGAGCGGGCGTCGCTGACCCCGGCAATGGCTACCAGGTGATGCGGCTCGACGAAACGAAGGGCACGCCAGTGCCGGTAGCCGGCGCCGCGACTCCGACGGACATCAACCACGGCGACGGCCCGGCACGACAGGCGTACTTTGGCAGGCTATTCCGGAGCATGTGCTTCGCCACGGACGGCGCACTCTACATCATCGACGGCACCCACCTGATTCGGAAGCTGACCGCCGCGGGCCAGGTGACGACGTGGGCGTTTTGACCCGGCGCTCGCTTCAGTCCGTGATGGGCCGGGATGGAGCCCGCAGGCTTCAGCCTGCGTGAGCCGGAGCGAACGTCACCAACCACTGTGAGCTCCGGGATCAGTATCGCCAGCTCGTCGATGTCCGCTCCCGCCGGCGCGGTCTTCAGCAGCCGCTCGAGGATCTTCGGCGCGAACATCTGGTGATAGCGCAGCCGTGACGTGGCGTTCGGCCTCGTGTGGTCGCCGTTCCAGCAGTGCTCGGCGCGATCGCCGTAGTCGACCTCGCCTTCGTACGGAGGCTTCGCGGTCTTCAGGAAGTCCTCCACGAGGTAGACCGCGTTGTTGAGGTAGTAATTGTCCATGTCGCCCACGTAGATGTGGAGCTTCCCGCGCAGCTTCGGCCCGAGCGTCGCCCAGTCGCGCCGCAGGATGTACGACAGGTCGTAGTGATCGCGCCAGTAGTCGCGCCACGTCGCGGTCGATGACGCCCGTGCGCTTGTCCCAGATCGGCTTCGGATAGCCGTTGGCGCCGACCGGCGAGTAGACCGCCTGCCAGATGTCCCACTGGCCGCCGGACCGCCCGTTGCGTGCCGAGCACCAGCTCCAGCGTGTTCATGTCGCGGATGGTCGTGTCGACGTGGCCCAGGTAGTTGCGGTGGCCGGGCCGCGCCACCTTCCTCCACGGTCCCTCGCGGTCATACGCGTTCGCGTCCTCGTAGAGGTTGACGGTGGTGTACGCGCGGAAGTCGATCGGGTCGGGGCAGGCGATGTAGGCGCCGTTGAACTCGTCGGGGTAGAGCACCTGGGCGCCCATGGCCTCCCAGCCGCCCGTCGATCCCGCCGTACATGAACCGCGCCCATCCCTGCCCGATGCCCCGGAAGCGCTGTCTCGATGATGGGGAATGAGCTCCTTGACGATCGCGTCGCCGTAGGGGCCGAGGTTCGCCGAGTTCACCGCGTAGGAGTCGTCGTAGTACGGGTTCGCGTGCTGGATCTCGACGATGAGGAACCGCGGGAAGTCCCGGCCGGTCCAGTCCTTGTAGAACTGGTACGCGTACTCCTGCTCGGTCCGGTTGTAGCCCGGCCAGTTGAAGCGGTCGCTGTGCACGGGCTTCAGGTCCGGATCGGGAGGCGTCTCGCGGAAGCCGTCGAAGTCGTACGGAAAGTGCCCGTGGTTGATGACGAGCGGATACCGCGCCTGCGGGTGCGTGTCCCAGCCTTCCGGCAGCAGCACGTTCGCGCCGAGGAACATGGGCCGGCCCCAGAACTTCGTGAGGAGTTCGCTCTGGATGCGGACGTGCTTCACGTACTTCGTGTCCGGCGGATCGGGAATCGGCGGGATGACCTGGTCGAGGACGAGACGGACGTGTGCCGCCCCGCTTCGGATCGATCGTCACCTTCTGCGGCGTGCTGAAGAGATTGCCCGGCGCCCGGTTCCACTGCTGGCCCTCGCCCCGGTCCATCGGGAGTTTCACCGTGTGGCCGTCCGCGCGGCGGAAGGTCTCGTAGCGGTGCAGCAGGGCCTGCACGGTGTAGGTGCCGGGCGGAACCTGCTCGAGGCTCGCTACGGGGTAGCCGAGGGCCGCGGCGTCGAAGACCGCGGCCTTCCCGGGAGCGAGCCCATCGGCGTCGACGCCGAAGATCTGCTGCGTCTTCACGTCGTCGCTGATCTGGAAGCGGGGCTCGCCCGACGGATCGGTCGAGAGCATCAGCAGCACGCGCCCGTCGATCGGTTGCGACCCGGCCGATGCGGGCACGGTAACTTCGACGCGAAACAGCCCGGCCTGGGCCGTCACCTCCGCCGGCCAGCCAGCCCATCCCATCGCCGCCGCGAGCCCGAGCGACACACCAGTGAACCGGAGAAGCCTCCCCGCCGCTGCCTGCATGGTCAACACCCCTCTCGAATCGGGCCGGGATCCCGGCCGTGCCCGAACCGCTGCCATCCACGCGCCGCGCGCAGCGTCAGCCTCGATGCCCTGTCCCAGCGCGGAGCACAACCAGCGTGAGCAGTGTGAGCCGGGACTCCTGTCACTCAGGCTGACGAAGGGCGCCGACGGCCGTCCGGATGAAGTCGTCCTCGGGCCGCGCGCCGAGGATCTCCACCGTCCCGTTCACGATCGTTTTTGGCACGCCGCTGACCTGGTACTTGCGCACGAGGTCTGGGGACTCACTGGCCTCGACGATGAAGGAGGTGACCTTGGGGCTTTCGACCGCCATGCGATTCGCCAGGCTGACCGCCCGGGGACAGTGCGGTCACGTGGGGGTGACGAACACCTGGAGCGCGAGGGGCGATTCGATGCCCGCCAGCATCGCGCGGCTGTCCTCTCGCAGCCCGGAATCGCCTGCCGACACCACCTTGATGGCGTCCAGCAGCGACATGAACTCGTAGCCCGAGGGAATGCCGAGGAAGCGGATGCCGTAGTCCTGCGCGCCGACGACGGCGATGGCGGGCGCGCGGTCGATGCCATATCCCGCGGCAAGCGCCTGCTCGAGCAGCAGGTTGTGTTCTTCGACGGTGATCTGATGGCTCAACTCAGCCACCTCGCCGAGGACCTGCTTCGTGGGCTCGCACGTCTCGCAGTTGAGCGTCTGCGTGAAGAACACCAGGCGCACCGGGTTCGGCAGGTCCGCGAGCATCTCGCGCACGCGGGCCGCGTCGGGCGGGGAAAGGATCGGCATGCGGTGATTATGACAGCTCCGGCGTCGGTCGCGCTCGCGGGACGCGCCCGGGCCGCCGCTATTCGGGTATCAGCGCGAAGCCCTCGCGGCGCGCGGCTTCCCGCAACCGTTCGTCGAGGCACACGAAGGCCTCGCCGTGCGACTGTTCTTCGCACCAGACGAGCGCGGCGCCCAGCTGGAGCGCGTCGGCGGCCCTCAAGGGGTGGGCGGCGACCAGCCGGCCCGCCCGTCGTCTCACCTCGTCGGTGGGGGCCACCGCGTCGGCGTCCTCCACGAGGGCCCGGAGGCGATTGAGGGCCCCGGTGAGCACGGGGCCCGGCAGGGCCGTGTCCCGGTGGCGACGGTAGATCGCCGAGAGGCATTCGACGGGCGTGCCCCACCAGAGCGTGACTTCGCGGTCGGCTGCCAAGGCTTCTGTCAGCACGGCGGACCGCGCCTCGGGGAGGAGGACGGGGATGATGGCGGAGGTGTCCCAGAACATCAGCCGATCTCCCCGCGCTCCGCCAGCAGGGCCGTCAGCACGTCGGCGCCCACGGCATCGCCGGCTGGCGGAGTCTGCAGCGCGCGGCGAACGCGGCCCTTGCCGGGCTTGACCGTGCCGGCGCGCGCCAGCCTGTCGCGGCGGGTGGCCCGGCGCTCGGCCATCTCGAGTCCCGTCAGGCGGGCCACCGGGATCCCACGGTCGGTGATGACGACTTCGTTGCCGGCTTTCGCGCGCCTGACGAATTCGCTCAGCCGCGCCTTGACGTCGGCGATGCTCGCGGCGGTTCTCATATGACCATTGTGGTCATGTCAATGTGACCTGTCAAGACCCGCCGCACGGCGCGCCGCACGACTCCCGCGCGGGCTTGGTTGTCGAACTGTTGATACACAATCTGAGCGATCCGCGCCTCGCGTGGTAGTCCTGGGGCATGCGAGACGGTAGCATTCTCTGGCTGCGCACACCCCTTCACAGGTTTGTGGTGTGCGAGAACCTCGCTGGGCCGCCCGTACAATTGGATGCGGGCGTCACGCTCTCGGGATTGCCTGCAACTGCGCCGCGACTTCCAGATCGGGAGAGTCGTGACGTGCCGAAGTTGGCTGGGGAAGAAGTAGCGGTAGACCGATGAGACGCATCGCCACGAGCAGCCGCGTCTGGTACCTCGCCTGGACTGTCACCATCTTCGTCTTCCTGTTGGTGCTGCACCCAGGAGCGCCGGCCGCGTCCTACTGCATGGACCAGCCATGTCCCACGTGGGTGTCGCAGCCTCAGTGTGCGGACTAGTTAGAGTCCCAGGACGTGGTGGAAATTCGGTAAGCCGCTGAAAGGCTGGACAGCCAAGCGGCCATCGGGCATCGTTCCGTGAGTTCTTTCTGGCGGAAGGACACACACGGAGGGAGATGCCGATGGCCAAGCCTAGGATGGATCTGACCGCGTTCGTTGGCAAGCTTCTCGAAGAGCAGGACGGGGATGTCCTCCGGGAGGGCATCCGGGTGCTGTCGCAGGCATTGATGGAGAGCGAGGTCGCCGATCTGATCGGCGCCGAGCGGTATGAGCGCAGCGACCAGCGTACGGCGTTGCGCAACGGGACCCGGCCCCGGACGTGGGACACCCGCGTGGGGACCGTCGAGCTGGCCATCCCCAAGGTCCGGCCGGGGACCTACGTTCCGTCGCTGCTGCACCCGCGCCGGCGTGCGGAGCAGGCCTTGCTGGGCGTCGTACAGGAAGCCTACGTGCATGGCGTCTCGACGCGGAAGGTCGATGACCTCGTGAAGGCGTTGGGGCTCGACGGGATGTCGAAGTCGGAAGTGTCGCGCATCTGCGGGGAACTGGATCCGCTGGTCGAGGCGTTTCGGACCCGGTCGATCACCGGCGCGCATCCATATGTCTGGCTCGATGCGACGTACCACGAGGTCCGCATCGACGGCCGCGTGGTGAGCCAAGCGACCGTGGTCGCGATCGGCGTGACCCAGGATGGGGACCGGCAGATTCTGGGGGTCGACGTCGGGGCGTCGGAAGACCGGAGCTTCTGGACGGCGTTTCTGCGGAGCCTGGTGAAGCGCGGGCTCGCGGGCGTGCGGCTCGTCATCTCCGATGCGCATGAAGGGCTCACGCAGGCGATCAAGACGGTGTTGGGTGGCACCGCGTGGCAGCGCTGCCGGGTGCATTTCATGCGCAACCTGCTGGCGCGGGTGCCGCAGAGCCTGCGCGAGCCGGTGGCCGCGATCGTCCGGACCATCTTCGCGCAGCCCGACCATGCGAGCGCCCTCGCGCAACTGCAGAAGGTAGCCGACGGGCTCCGGAAGCGCTTGCCGGCCGCGGCCGGCCTGCTCGAGGAGGCGGCAGAGGACATCCTGGCGCACAAACACTTCCCGGATGAGCATCGCCGGCAGCTCCACAGCACCAATCCGCTTGAGCGGCTCAACAAGGAGATCACGCGACGATCGAATGTCGTCGGGATCTTCCCCAACGTGCGCGCCTTGGTGCGCTTGGTCGGGGCCATCCCCCTGGAACAGGACGACGAATGGACCGTCGCGGAGCGCCGCTACTTCAGTGCGGAATCCATGGCGCGGCTGACCGCGCCCGCGGAGGCCACCAGCACGCAGGAACTGCTGATGGCGATCGCCTAACGAGGAACCGAAGCACGAGAACTCAGGAAGGACGCCGACGAAAGTCCACCACTTGACGGGACACTACCCGTGCTCTCGGTGTGTGTGCACGCGTGAATGTGACGAGGGGCGCTGTTTTTGGTACTTGACCGAAGGATGCTGGAGCTTTGCGTAAGAGGGCCGAACGGTGTCGCGTGACATCCACCCGTCTGCCTCTTCAGTGTTCTTCGCGACGCCCCGTGGAATCTGGCAAGGAGGTTGGGTCATGAAGAAGGTACTTTCGTTGGCGTTTCCGCCCCTTGTGTTCTGCCTGATCTGGGCCTGGGGCGCGTTCCGGCCCATCGGTCAGGCCGAAGCCCAGGTGCCACAGCACCGACCGGCGGTGGTTGAAGGGCCGTCGTCCTGGGTGGCGTTCAGTGGCGACATCGAAATCGGCGTCGGCAGCGAACCGCCGCTGAAGGGCCGAGTCTATCGAGCTTCCAGCGGTTCGCGCCGCACCGATTTGTACGATGCTGCCGGAGAGGTCAACATGTTCTCCATCACCAACGCACCCGAGCGGAGCCTGTACCTCTACGATCTCAAGAACGGCTGGAGGGTGGCTTCTGCCGAAGTCCGTCAGGTTCCAGCGACCCGGCTGTCTCAATCGCTTCTGGGGCGCCCGTCGAAAGAGAAGTGGGACGGACTGGAGGTATTCGAAGCTATCAACGATGGTCAGGTCGTCGTGACGGCCCCTGCCATCAACTTCGAGCGTGTCTATTCGCTGGTGGTCAGGACCGGACACTCCACCACGATCAGCAACATCAAGTTGGAGGAGCCCCCGGCGAACCTCTTCTCCCCGCCTTCAGGAGAACGCCCGGTCCGTGTGGCGCGGCAGCAGCTAACTGCCACTGCCGCGGGCACGGCAAGATAGAGACTGGCGCCCGCGCCGCGGGCCGGGGCCTACTTCGGGGGGTGATCCCCCGCCGCCGCAGCATCGGCTCGATGCTCGGATCCTGCCCGCGGAAGTCGCGGTAGAGCTTCGCGTAGTCGCCGGCATTGCCGCGCGAGAGAATCAGGTTGCGGAAACGGTCGCCGTTGGCGCGCGTCAGGCCGCCGTGGTCGACGAACCACTGGTAGGCGTCGTTGTCGAGCATCTCGGCCCAGAGATACGCGTAGTAGCCCGCCTCGTAGCCGTTCGCCCAGATGTGCAGGAAGTAGCTCGAACGGTACCGGGGCGGCACCTGCGGCAGGTTCAGGCCGGCCTTCTCGAGCACGCCCGCCTCGAACGGGTCCACGGGCTGTTCGGCCGACCCGGCGGGCAGTGAGTGCCACCGCATGTCGAGCACGGCGGCGCCAAGAATCTCGGTGAGGCTGTACCCCTGGTTGAAGGTGGCCGCCTGCTTCAGCTTGTCGGCCAGGGCCTGCGGCATGGGCTCGCCGGTCTTGTGGTGCTTCGCGTAGTGCGCGAGCACCGTCGGGTCGAGGGCCCAGTGCTCGTTGAACTGCGAGGGCAGCTCGACGAAGTCGCGCGCGACGGCCGTGCCCGAGAGGCTCGGGTACTGCTGGTCCGCGAACATGCCGTGCAGCGCGTGCCCGAACTCGTGGAACAGCGTCGACACGTCGTCGAATGACAGCAGGACGGGCTGTCCGGGCGCGGGTTTCGCGACGTTGGCGCAGTTGAAGACGACCGGCTTCGTGCCGAGCAGCTTCGACTGGACGACGAAGTTGTCCATCCAGGCGCCGCCGTTCTTATTGTCACGGGCGAAGGGGTCGAAGTAGAAGAGCGCCAGCGGCGACCCGTCGCGATCGAAGACGTCGAAGACGCGCACGTCCTTCTGGTAGACGGGCAGCTCGTGCCGCTCCTTGAACGACAGGCCGTACAGCTCCTGCGCCGCGAAGAACACGCCGTCGCGCAGCACGTGGTCGAGTTCGAGGTACTGGGACACGGCATTGCTGTCGAGATCGAACTTCGCCTTGCGGACCTGCTCCGCGTAGAAATCCCAGTCCCACGGCGCCAACTGGAAGCCGCCCTTCTGCGCATCGATCAGCGCCTGGATGTCGGCCGCCTCGCGGCGCGCGTTGGCCGTGGCCGGCGGAATCAGCCGCGTCAGGAAGGCGTTGGCCGCCTCGGGCGTCTTCGCCATCTGGTCTTCGAGCACCCACGCGGCGAAGGTCGGGTAGCCGAGCAGCTTCGCCTTCTTCGCGCGCAGGCTTGCCAGCGTCGAGATCGTCTGGCGCGTGTCGTTCGCGTCGCCGCGCTCGGCCCGGTCCCACGACGCGCGGAAGAGCTTCTCGCGGGTGGCGCGGCTCGTGAGCGACGCGAGCGCGCCCTGCTGCGTCGTGTTCCGCAGCGGCAGCACCCATCGGCCCTCGAGGCCCCGCGACTTGGCCGCGATCGACGCCGCCTCGATCTCGTCCTTCGAGAGGCCCGCGAGTTCGGACGGGTCGCTGACGACCAGCGCCCCGGCTTTCGTGGCGGCGAGCAGCTGGTTCATGAACTTGGCGCTGAGCGACGCCTCCTGTTCGTTGAGCGCCTTGAGTGCCGTCTTGTCGGCCGGCGCCAGCCTGGCGCCGGCGCGCACGAATCGCTGGTGGTAGAAGTCGAGCAGCCGGGCCGACTCCGCATCCAGTTTCAGCGACGCGCGCGCCTTGTAGACGGCCTCGACGCGCGCGAACAGCTTCTCGTTGAGGAAGATCGCATCGTCGAGCGCGGCGAGCTTCGGGGCGAGCTCTTCCTGGAGCGCCTGGATCGTCGGGTTGGTGTTCGCCGACGCCAGCGCGTTCAGGATGAGGCTCACGCGCCGAAGGAGCACGCCGCTCTTCTCGAGCGCGACCAGCGTGTTCTCGAAGGTCGGCGCGGCCGAACTGGCGGCAATGGCCGAAATCTCTTCCAGTTCGGCCTTGATGCCCGCTTCCATCGCGGGCTTGAAGTCGGCGTCCCGGATCTGGTCGAACGCCGGCGCGCCGAATGGCAGCGGGCTCGGCTTCATCAGCGGGTTCTCGCGGGCGGTGCTCGGGGTCGGGGCTTGTGGGGTCATGGCGGTCATGGATGACGGCTGAACGGCGCAGAACGCCGCGGCCGCGACGATTACGGAGAGCAAGCGACGAGGCATGCCTGGAACTCCTTCAGATCTTGAACAGGTCGTCGAACGCGCTTCTGGCGGTCGTTTGCTTGGCCGAGCCCGTTTCCCGTTCGACGGTGGCTCGGGCTTCGAAGTGGGGGCACGTGGTGAAGGCGTCCTTGGGGGTCACGCGCGCCGTGATCGGCTGCATGCATTCGTAACGGGCGCCCGGGTCGAACGACTCGCATTGCGCGCAGCAGTGCAAGGAGGCCCCGCACTTGGCGCACGCCGTGTTGACGAGGATCACGGTGTTCACCAGACTGCCGCACCGGTGGCACCGCACCACCGACCGGAAGCCCGGCATGTTCGGCGTGCGAGGGCCTTCCGGACGATCCGCGCGGGTCCTGGGCGGGCCCGGCGGCTTGTCGCGCTCGGCGGCCGGCAGCCGGGGCGCCTTGTCGCGGTCATCGTCCTGGTAGCCCCGCTGACGGTACTTCCTGTCGCTCATGGGTGGTGCTCCCTGTCGGCACGCGTCAATCGGATTCGGGGGCCGAAACAGGCCGCACGCAGCGGGCGGGACGAGGTGGGGCAGCCGTGCAGCGGCGACACTGTATCACAACCGGTGTTCATGCATTTCGCTGCATACCTCTCGATTCGCAGACTGAAACTGTAGTAATCTTTTGAGATTCGGCACATAAACTGGGGACGGTTTCACACTCTCCGTGCGGCGGCTGGCCCGGGCCGCGAAGACGGGACGTGAAACCGCTCGTAGACTGGCGCCCATGTCTCAGACCTTCCATCCGAGCGCGAACGGGATTGCCCGCATCATGCTCTTCGGCCTGATCGTCCTGGTCGCGGCCAGCGGGTACCTGATCTACCAGACCGGCAAGTCACCCTATGTCACGACGGGCGTACGAGGCCCGGCAGCAGCCCATCCAGTTCAGCCACGAGCGTCACGTGGCTGGCAACGGACTGGACTGCCGTTATTGTCATACCGCCGCAGAGACGTCGGCCGTGGCGGGGATTCCCCCGACGAAGACCTGCATGAACTGCCACTCGCAGATTCTCTCGGGCAGCTCGTACCTGGAGCCGGTCCGGTCGAGCTATGCCAACGACGTCTCGATCGAGTGGGTCAGGGTCCACGACCTGCCCGATTTCGTCTACTTCAACCACAGCATCCACGTGAACAAGGGCGTGGGCTGCACGACCTGCCATGGCCAGGTCGACCGCATGCCCCTCATGTGGACCGTGCAGTCGCTCCAGATGGAATGGTGCCTCGACTGCCACCGCGCGCCCGAGAAGTACTTGCGGCCGCGCGAGGCGGTGTTCAAGGTTGACTACCAGCCGCCGTCCGACCAGCTCGCGCTCGGCGGCAAATTGGTGAAGGACTACCGGGTGAAGAGCCTGACCAGCTGTTCGACGTGCCACCGATGAGCGACCATCACGATCACGACCTCGCTTCTCTACGGGCCGGCCTGGCAGGGACGTCCGGCCAGGAATACTGGCGGAGTCTCGAAGAACTGGCCAACACGGACGCGTTCCAGGAATACCTCCACCGGGAGTTCCCGGAGCGGCGTCCGAGTTCACCGACCCGGTCGGGCGGCGGCAGTTCCTTCGGCTGATGGGCGCGTCGCTGGCGCTGGCCGGCGTGTCGGCCTGCACCAAGCAGCCGGCCGAGGCCATCGTGCCCTACGTGCGCGCCCCCGAGGACTTCGTTCCGGGCAAGCCGCTGTTCTACGCCACGGCGGTCACGCTGGGCGGGTATGCCACCGGCGTGCTGGTGGAGAGCCACGAGGGCCGCCCGACGAAGATCGAGGGGAACCCGGAGCACCCGGCCAGCCTGGGCGCGACGGACCTGTTCGCGCAGGCGCAGATTCTCGCCCTCTACGACCCCGATCGATCGCAGACGCTCAAGCAGGAGGGCGACATCCGCACCTGGAGCGCCTTCCTTGGCGCGCTCCGGACGGTCGTCGAAGCGAAACGCTCCAGCCGGGGCGCCGGACTCCGCATCCTGACCGGCACAGTCACCTCCCCCACGCTGGCGCGCCAGTTGACGGAGTTCCTCGCGGCGTTCCCTGCTGCCGGCTGGCATCAGTACGAAGCGGCCGGACGCGACAACGTCCGGGCTGGTGCCCAGTTGGCCTTCGGCGCGGTGGTCGACACCCGATACGCCTTCGACAAGGCGCGGGTGGTGGTGTCGCTCGACGCGGACTTCCTGGGGACGATGCCCGGCTCGGTGCGGTACATCCGCGACTTCGCCGCCGCCCGGCGTGTGCGCGGCGAGTCGGGAGACATGAGCCGCCTGTACGCGGTCGAAAGCGCGGCGGGGAACACGGGCGCGAAGGCCGATCATCGGGTGGCGCTGCGCCCGGCCGGCGTCGAGGCCTTTGCGCGCGCCCTCGCCGCGGCCGTCGGGGTTCCCGGCGCGCCGGCGGCGGCGGCGCCCGCCGCTGCGCAGAAGATGCTCGACGCGGCGGCCCGCGACCTGCTTGCCAGCCGGGGCGCGTCGATCGTGGTGCCCGGCGACGAGCAGCCGCCGGCCGTCCACGCCATCTGCCACGCGATCAACGGCTTCCTCGGCAACGCCGGCGTCACGGTGCTGCACACCGACCCGGTCGCCGCCGGCCCCGCGAGCCAGCTCCAGTCGCTGCGCGAACTGGTCGCCGACATCAACGGCGGCAAGGTGGACGCGCTGCTGATTCTCGGCGGCAACCCGGTGTACGACGCGCCGAGCGACTTCCGCTTCGGCGACGCGCTGAAGAAGGTGGCGTTCACGGCGCGGCTCGGCCTCTACGAGGACGAAACGTCCGCGCCTGCCACTGGCACATCCCCGAGGCGCATGCGCTCGAAGCGTGGAGCGATGCGCGCGCCTGGGACGGCACGGCCTCCATCGTCCAGCCGCTCATCGCGCCGCTCTACGGCGGAAAGTCGGCGCACGAGGTGCTGATCGGCCTGTCGCAGACGCCCGGCCGCCCGGCGTACGAGGTGGTGCGGGACACGTGGAGGCTGGCAGCCGCCGCCTCGGGCGCGCTCGACGCCGAGCAGTACTGGCGGACGGCCGTGCACGACGGCGTCGTGGCGAACACGGCGTTTCCGCTCAAGGCCGTCGCGGCCGGCAACGTGTTCGCAGCCATCGGCGCCCAGGCGCCCGCGCCCGCGGGCCTCGATCTCGTGCTGCGCCCCGACCCGGCGATTCACGACGGCCGGTTCGCGAATCTCGGCTGGCTGCAGGAGCTGCCCAAGCCGTTCACGAAGCTGACCTGGGACAACACGGTCCAGCTGAGCCCGGCCACGGCGTCGCGCCTCGGCATCCGCAACGAGGACGTGGTCGAGGTGGCCGCCGGCGGGAAGACCGTGAGGGGGCCGGCGTGGATCGTGCCCGGCCAGGCGGACGACACCGTGACGCTGCACCTGGGCTACGGGCGCACGCGCGCGGGACGCGTGGGGAACGGCGTCGGCTTCGACGCCTACGCGCTGCGGACCTCGGCCTCGATGTGGTCGGCCTCCGGCGCCGCCGTGAAGGCCACCGGCGGCCGCGCGCGGCTGGCGAGCACGCAACTGCACCACGACATGGACGGCCGCGCCATCATCCGCGCCGGCACGCTCGAGCAGTACCGCGCGCACCCGCACTTCGTCCGCGAGATGGCCGAGCAGCCCCCGAAGACGCTCACGCTCTACCCGGAGCACAAGTACGAGGGCTACGCGTGGGGCATGGCCATCGACCTGAACGCCTGCGTCGGGTGCAACGCCTGCGTCGTGGCGTGCCAGTCGGAGAACAACATCCCGGTGGTCGGCAGAGAGCAGGTGGCCAAGGGCCGCGAGATGCACTGGATCCGCGTGGACACCTACTACAAGGGCCCGGCGGAGTCGCCCGAGGCCTATCACCAGCCGGTGATGTGCCAGCAGTGCGAGAACGCGCCGTGCGAAGTGGTGTGCCCGGTGGGGGCGACGGTCCACAGCGACGAAGGCCTGAACGACATGGTCTACAACCGCTGCGTGGGCACGCGCTACTGCTCGAACAACTGTCCGTACAAGGTCCGCCGCTTCAACTTCCTGCTCTACCAGGACTGGGAGACGCCCTCGCTGAAGATGGCGCGCAATCCCGACGTCACGGTGCGCAGCCGCGGCGTGATGGAGAAGTGCACCTACTGCGTGCAGCGGATCACGCGCGCGAAGATCGCCAGCGAGAAGGAAGACCGCCAGGTGCGCGACGGCGACATCGTCACGGCCTGCCAGCAGGTCTGCCCGGCCGAGGCCATCGTCTTCGGCAACATCAACGACCCGGAGAGCCGCGTGTCGAAGCTGCGCGAGGAGGCGCTGAACTACTCGCTCCTCGGCGAGTTGAACACGCGCCCGCGCACGACGTACCTGGCGGCGTTGAAGAACGTGAATCCCGTGCTCGGCGGGGACAGCGGCGAGCACAAGGACGGGGAATAGAAGCAAGGAGCCAGAAGCAGGAAGCCAGAAGCAAGAAGGGCCGCTTGGCGATTGTCGAATGGTGTTTCTTCTGGCTTCTGGATTCTGACTTCTGACTTCTGACTGGGACACGGAATGGCTGACACGCACCCTACGGCACCCGCCGCCACGGCAGAACAGCACGGCGCGTACATCGCCCCCGGGCATTCGTTCGCCACGATCACCGACAAGATCAGCTCGATCGTCCTGACGCAGAAGATCTCGATGGGCTGGCTCGCGGGCCTGGGCGTCTCCGCGACGCTGGCCGCCCTCCTGCTGGTGTCGGTGGGCCACCTGTTCATGACGGGCATCGGCATCTGGGGCAACAACATCCCGGTGGGCTGGGCCTTCGACATCACCAACTTCGTGTGGTGGATCGGCATCGGCCACGCCGGCACGCTGATCTCGGCCATCCTGCTCCTGCTCCGCCAGCAGTGGCGCACGTCGATTAACCGCTTCGCCGAGGCCATGACGCTCTTCGCCGTGGCGTGCGCCGGCATGTTCCCCCTCATCCACGTGGGGCGGCCGTGGCTCGCCTACTGGCTGCTGCCGATTCCCAACACCATGACCGTGTGGCCGCAGTTCCGCAGCCCGCTCATCTGGGACGTGTTCGCGGTCTCCACCTACGCCACCGTGTCGCTGCTCTTCTGGTACGTCGGCCTCATTCCCGACCTTGCGACGCTGCGCGACCGCACCACGTCGAAGCTCGGCCGCGTCCTCTACGGCATCTTCGCCCTGGGCTGGCGCGGGTCCGCCATGCACTGGCACCGCTACGAGACGGCGTACCTGCTGCTCGCCGGCCTGGCGACGCCGCTGGTCGTGTCGGTCCACACGGTGGTGAGCTTCGACTTCGCCGTCTCGGTGCTGCCGGGCTGGCACACGACGGTCTTCCCGCCGTACTTCGTCGCGGGGGCCATCTACTCCGGCTTCGCGATGGTGCTGACGCTCGCCATCCCCATCCGCGCCGCCTACGGCCTGCAGGACTTCATCACGATGAAGCACCTGAACGTGATGGCGAAGGTGATGCTGTCCACCGGCCTCATCGTGGCCTACGGGTACTCGATCGAGGCGTTCATGGCGTGGTACAGCGGCAACCACTACGAGCGGTACATGCTGCTCAACCGCATGACCGGACCGTACTGGTGGACCTACTGGTGCCTGATCCTCACGAACGTCCTGATCCCGCAGTTGCTGTGGTTCGAGCGGTTCCGGACGAACGTGTTCGTGCTCTGGCTCCTGTCGATCGTCATCAACGTCGGCATGTGGCTCGAGCGCTTCGTGATCATCGTCACCAGCCTCCACCGCGACTTCCTCCCGTCGTCGTGGGGCATGTATGCGCCGACGTTCTGGGACTGGTCGACGTTCATCGGGACGATCGGGCTTGTTCCTGACGCTGCTGTTCCTGTTCATCCGCTTCCTGCCCATGATCGCGATCTTCGAGATGCGCACCATGCTGCCGGCGGCGAGGGTGCGGAAGGATAGGGCAGGGGCTAGGCGCTAGGGACAGTGAGACGCGGCTGTCGCCGCGAGGCGTGGCAAGCAGGGAGGCCGACTAGCGCCCAGCGCCTGTCCCTAGCCCCTGGAGCGCGACAGGTGCTATGGAGCAACAAGACTTACGGATTGGTGGCCGAGTTCGAGAGCCCGACGGCGCTCGTCGCGGCGGCCAACAGGGCGCGCGAGGCGGGCTATCGCAAGATGGACGCCTACTCGCCCTTCCCCATCGAGGAACTCCACCACGCCCTCGGACTGCGCGACACGAAGCTGCCGTGGATCGTCCTCGGCGGCGGCCTGACGGGCGCGCTGGCCGGCTACGGCCTCCAGGTACTGGGCCTCGACCATCGCCTACCCGATCAACGTCGGCGGCCGGCCGCTGCACAGCTGGCCGTCGTTCATCGTGCCGACGTTCGAGACGACCATCCTGTTCGCGGCCGGCGCCGCGGTGCTCGGCATGATCCTGCTGAACGGCCTCCCGATGCCGTACCACCCGATCTTCAACTCCAGGCGGTTCGCCATGGCCAGCCGCGACCGGTTCTTCCTGTGCATCGAGTCGAAGGACCCCAAGTTCGACCAGACCACGACGCGGCGGTTCCTCGAGAGCCTCGGGCCGCGAGAGGTGAGCGACGTTGAGCACTAGCATCCGCGGCCCGATCGTGGCGTGCTGCCTCGCGGCCGGCCTGCTCGCCGCAGGCTGCCGCCAGGACATGCACGACCAGCCGAAGTATCAAGCCCTACGCGAAGAGCGACTTCTTCGCCGACCAGCGATCTGCCCGCCCGCCTGTCGACGGGACGATCGCCCGGGCCAACTGCGCGAGGACGCGGTGCTCTACACGGGCAAGGCCGCCGGCAAGCCCGTGGAGGCGTTCCCGTTCGCCGGTGTCCGCCGAGGTCATGGCGCGCGGCCGCGAGCGCTTCGACATCTTCTGTTCGCCCTGCCACGGCCGGACGGGCGCGGGCGACGGCATGATCGTCCGCCGGGGCTACCGCAAGCCGCCGACGTTCCACCAGGACCGCCTGCGCCAGGCGGCGCCGGGCTACACGTTCGACGTCATCACCAACGGCTTCGGCGCGATGCCCGACTACGCGCAGCAGATCCCGGTGCGGGACCGCTGGGCCATCGTGGCGTACATCAAGGCGCTGCAGCGCAGCCAGAACGCGGCCGCCGGAACGCTGCCGGCCGAGGCGCGCGCCGCGCTCGACGCCGCCGACAAACGCTGACGAACCGACGGGACAGGCCAGAGACCACATGCACGACGCGACCTATACACCGCCCGCCAGCCTCGACGCGCTGCGCCAGCGATCGCTCATCGTCGGCGTCGTCGGCCTCGTCGCGGCCGCCGCGGGGGCGCTCATCAACCCCGGCCAGTTCTTCCATTCGTACCTGCTGGCCTACCTGCTCTGGCTCGCCGCCGCCCTCGGCGGGCTCGCGCTGACGATGCTGCAGCACCTGTCCGGCGGCGGCTGGGGCGTCGTGCTGCGCCGCATCTTCGAGGCGGCCGCGCGCACGCTGCCCTGGATGGCGCTGTTCTTCGTGCCGCTCGCGTTCGGCCTGCGCGACCTGTACCCGTGGACCGACACGGCCGATGGTGGCCCAGGACCACATCCTCAAGGAGAAGGCGCTCTACCTGAACGTGCCCTTCTTCCTGGTCCGCGCGGCGATCTGCTTCGCCGTCTGGATCGGCCTGGCGCTCCGGCTGACGCGCTGGTCCGCCGAGCAGGACCGCACCGGCGACGCCGCGATCGCGACCCGCCTGCGCAACACGAGCGCGATCGGCATCGTCCTCTACTTCGTCACGATGACCTTCGCCGCCATCGACTGGGCCATGTCCCTCGAGCCGCACTGGTTCTCGACGATGTACGGGTTCCTGTTCATCATCGGCCAGGCAATCATGGGGCTGTCGATCGGGATCGTCATGGCCCGCCGGCTGTCGGCCGAGGCGCCGATGTCGGGCGTGTACAATCGCCGGGCACTTCCACGATTTCGGGAAGCTGCTGTTCGCCTTCACGATGGTGTGGGCCTACCTCGCGTTCTCGCAGTTCCTGATCATCTGGTCGGCGAACCTGCCCGAGGAGATTCCCTGGTATCAGCACCGGCTTCAGCCACGGCTGGGAGGTCATCGGGCTCGTGCTCGTGGCCGTCCACTTCGCGGTGCCGTTCATCGTTCTGCTGTCGCGCCGTTCGAAGCGCAATGCGGCGCTGCTGGCCGGCGTGGCGATATGGCTGATCCTGGCGCGGTACCTCGACTTGTTCTTCATGATCGGACCCGAGGCGTATCCCGACGGGCTGGGATTCCACTGGCTCGATCTGGCGGCGCCGATCGGGCTCGGCGGCATCTGGGTGGCCCTCTTCGCGTCGAATCTGAAGAGCCGGCCGCTGCTGCCGCTGCGTGACGCCGGCCTCGAGCATGCGTTGCACGCGGAGCACCACTAGGGGCTTGGGGGCTAGGGGCTAGGGGCTAGGGGCTAGGGGCTAGGGGCTAGGGGCTAGGGGCTAGGGGCTAGCACTACTTTGTCATCTTCGTAGCGGCGGATTCCGCCGAAAACTGTCGATGATGTTCAACGCGCGCTGAGAGTTCACGATGTACAAGAAGCCCATGATCTCGCGCACCCAGAGTCGGACGGTGGGCAAGGTCGGGCGTGCGCCGGTCGCATTGCGCCGGCGTTCGAGTTGGAGAAACGTGAACGCGATGGCCGTGAGGACGACATGATGGGTCCAGCCGCGATAGGTGCGGCCCTCGAAGTGATCGAAACCCAATTCGTCCTTCAACTCCCGGTACTGCTGCTCGATGGGCCAGCGGCTGCGGGCGAGGGTCACCAACGCGCGCAGCGGCGCGGTGGCGTCGAGATTGAGCAGGTAGTATTTCCGCTCGTCGGTGGCGAGGCTGCGCTCGCAGAGGAGCCAGCGATCGCCGCGACTCCGGGCGGGCCGGACACGCACGGCCGCGAAGCGGGCCGCCAGCGGCCCTTTGGTGCCGGCGGCCCAGGTGACGCGTTGCCACGCCGCCTCGGGGACCGCCGCGGCCACCGCGCTGACCGGCCGCGCGCGGCGCGCCCCGGCGCCCCACACCGTCACGCAGCCCCGAATCGCCACCGCGTAGCGCAAGCCGAGGTGCTCGAGGCCGCGGCGAAAGCTCGCGGTCGAGCCGTAGTCGGCGTCCGCCACCACCGCCGTGAGGCGGAAGCCGGCCTTCACCACGCGGCGCGTCTGACTCAGGGCGATGCGCCATTTCTCGCGAAAGCGGAGCGTGTCGGGGATGCCAGCCCGCGCACAGCGCTCCGGATCGGCGACCCACGCCTGGGGCACGTACAGGTCGCAACTCAGCGGCCACGGCAGACCCTCCGCGATCAGGACCGTCGACACCGCCACCTGACAATTGCCGATCTTGCCCAGCGCCCCACGGTACTGCCGCTGCACGCCGGGCGAGTGGCGCCCCTGCTTGGGCAACCCTGTATCGTCGACGGCGAGCACGCCCGCGCGCGGGGGCCCCACGGCGCGCACCCGCGCCCACAGGGCGTCCGCCTCCCACGGGGAGTGCGTCACGAAGTGCTGGAACGCTTGGTAGGTGGCCGGATCGCTCAAGCGGCCATGCATCGCCTGCATGGACTTCCGCGCGCTGTCGTTGAACAACCCGTCGAGATACCGGCGCGCCGCCGCGCGTTGCGGCCGACGATTGAAGCAGATGCCGAACTGATCGACAAACGTCCCGAAGCGGTCCAACATCTCGCGGGCGTCGCGATCGTCCACACGCGCTATCGTAGAGAATCGGGATCATTTGTACAGTTCCGAAATATTGAATCGCGACGTACGGAAACTTGAACGTGACAAAGTAGTGCTAGGGGCTAGGGGCTAGGGGCTAGGGGCTAGGAAGATCGATGACTGAACAGGCGCGCAAGTCAAACCGAGACGAGGCCCAGTCGGAGAGCACGGCGTACGAGACGCGGGACATCAAGGTCCGTCCGCTTGCGGCGTTCGTCGCGGGCCTGACGGTCGTCGGCATCTTCGTCTACCTGGTCGTCTTCCTCCTGGTGCGTCTGTTCGGCGGAGAGGCCGCCAGGGAGGACGCCCAGCTCGCGCCGTCGTCCATGGCGAAGCCGGCGGCCGTTGGCGAGGAACGCCTGCCGCCCGAGCCCCGCATCCAGGTGAACCCGGAGGCCGACATGGCGGCGCTCCGCCTGCAGGAGGACGCCATCCTGACGACGTACGGCTGGGTGGATCGGGCAGCCGGCGTCGCGCGGATTCCCATCGACGTGGCCATGAAGCAGGTGATCGAAGAAGGGCTTCCCGTTCGTCGAGCCCGACAGCGCTCCCCCGGCGGCGGGTACGCCGGCGCCCGTGACATCGCCGCAAGGCGAGACGAAGAAGGCTACGAAATGAAGACGTGGACAGCGGCGCTGGCGCTCGTGCTGGTGCTGGCTTCGAACGCGTGGGCGCAGCCGCCCGGTTCACAGGCGCGGATGTCGGCGGGCAGCCTCCCGGGCCTGTCGTCCGAGCTCGTGCCCGACGTGCTCGCGAAGGTCGGCATCGACCAGAAGCTCGACGCGCACGTGCCGCTCGACGCCGTGTTCCGCGCGGAGGATGGCCGCGCAGGTGAAGCTCGGCGAGTACTTCGGGAAGCGGCCCGTCGTGCTGTCGCTCGTCTACTACGAGTGCCCGATGCTGTGCACGCAGGTGCTCAACGGCGCCGTGGCGGCGTTCAAGGTCCTGAACTTCACCGATCGGCGACGAGTACGAGGTCGTCACGGTCAGCTTCAACCCGAAGGAGACGCCAGCGATGGCGTCGGCGAAGAAGGAGACGTACCTCGCAAGTACGGCCGCCCGGCGGGCGCGAAGGGCTGGCACTTCCTGACGGGCGAGCAGCCGGCCATCGACGCGCTGGCGTCGTCGGTCGGGTTCCGGTACGTCTTCGACCAGGCGTCGCAGCAGTACGTGCACGCAAGCGCGCTGATGGTGCTGACGCCCGACGGCCGCGTGTCGAAGTACTTCTACGGGATCGACTACCCGCCGAAGGACCTGCGGCTCGGCCTCATCGAGGCGTCGGGCGGGAGGATCGGCACCCCGGTGGACCAGGTGCTGCTCTACTGCTACCACTACGATCCGCACGCCGGGAAGTACAGCATGGTGGTGATGAACGTCCTCCGGCTGGCGGGGGTCGTCACGGTGGCCCTGATTGGCGGGTTCATCGTGACGATGTGGAGCCTCGACCGGCGGAAATCGAAGCGCGCTGCGGCGACTGCGCCGCCCGCGCCGCAGTCATAAGGTATGCCTCAGACCCAGATTCTTCCCGACGCAGGCCTCCACCATGGCGCCCCAGGTGGACGCCCTCTATTTCTTCCTGCTCGCGCTGACGGCGTTCTTCACGCTGCTCATCTCGGGCCTGGTGGTGTACTTCGCGATCAAGTACCGCCGCAGGTCGGCGGACGAGACCGGCGAGGCCATTCACGGGAACCTCACGCTCGAGATCACCTGGACGGTCATCCCGCTTCTCATCGTCCTCTTCATCTTCGGGTGGAGCGCGAAGCTGTTCTTCACGATGGCCCGGCCGCCGGCCGAGACCCTCGACGTCTACGTGGTCGGCAAGCAGTGGATGTGGAAGTTCCAGCACCCCGACGGCCACACCGAGGTGAACGAGCTGCACGTCCCGGTGGGCACCTCGGTGAGGCTGACGATGACGTCGCAGGACGTCATCCACGACGTCTACATCCCCGACTTCCGCGTGAAGGCCGACGTGCTGCCCGGCCGGTACACCCACCTCTGGTTCAAGGCCACCAAGCCGGGCCGGTACCACCTGTTCTGCGCGGAGTACTGCGGGACGAACCACTCCGGCATGGTGGGCTGGGTCGTGGTGCAGGAGCGCGCCGAGTACCAGAAGTGGCTGGCCGGCGGCGCGGGGACGGGCACGATGTCCCAGACGGGTGAGAAGCTGTTCAAGGACCTTTCCTGCATCACCTGCCACCGGGAAGACACGACGGGCCGCGGCCCGACGCTCATCGGCCTGTACGGCAAGGCCGTCACGCTCGACAACGGGAACACCGTCGAGGCCGACGAGGCCTACCTGCGCGAGTCGATTGTGAACCCGCGCGCCAAGATGGTGTCGGGATTCCAGCCGATCATGCCGACGTTCCAGGGCCTGGTCAGCGAGGAAGGGCTGCTGCAGCTGCTCGAGTACATCAAGTCGCTGAAGGCCGTGCCGTCGAACGCGACGGGCGCGCCGGCGGCGCCGGCGGCGCCAGCCACACCGGAGAAGAAGTAGGACCATGGACACCGCCGCGACCCCACACCCCAACTACCTGACGGACGGCTACGGCCTGAAGTCGTGGCTGCTGACGAGGGACCACAAGCGGATCGCGCTGCTGTACCTCATCAGCGTGTCCGCCTTCTTCACGCTGGGCGCCGTCTTCGCCGGCCTCATCCGCCTCGAACTGCTGACGCCCGCGGGCGATCTGGTCGAGTCGGACGTCTACAACCGGCTCTTCACGATGCACGGCGTGATCATGGTGTTCTTCTTCCTGATCCCCGCCATCCCGTCGATTCTGGGCAACTTCCTGGTGCCCATCATGATCGGGGCGAAGGACCTCGCGTTTCCGCGCCTGAACCTGTTGAGCTGGTACATCTACACGGTGGGCGGCGCCTTCACGCTCTGGGCCCTTGTGAACGGCGGCGTGGACACTGGCTGGACGTTCTACACGCCGTACAGCAGCGCCTTTTCTAACTCCAACGTCGCGCTGGTGGTCGTCGGCATCTTCATCAACGGGTTCTCCTCAATCCTGACCGGATTGAACTTCATCGTCACCATCCACAAGATGCGGGCGCCCGGCATGACGTGGTTCCGGCTGCCCCTCTTCATCTGGGCGCACTACGCCACGGCGCTGATCTTCGTGCTCGGCACGCCGGTGATCGCGATCACCCTCCTCATGGTGGGCGCCGAGCGGCTCCTGCACCTGGGGATCTTCGACCCGAAACTGGGCGGCGACCCGGTGCTCTTCCAGCACCTGTTCTGGTTCTACTCGCACCCGGCGGTCTACATCATGATCCTGCCGGCGATGGGCGTGATGTCGGAGCTGGTGGCCGCGTTCTCGCGGAAGCGGATCTTCGGATACGAGGTCGTCGCCTTCTCGAGCCTGGCGATCGCGGTGGTCGGGTTCCTCGTGTGGGGCCACCACATGTTCGTCAGCAGCCAGTCGGTCTACGCGGCGATGGCCTTCTCGCTGCTGAGCTTCCTTGTCGCCATCCCGTCGGCCATCAAGGTCTTCAACTGGTCCGCCACCCTCTACAAGGGGTCGATCTCGTTCGAGGCCCCGATGATCTACGTCTTCGGGTTCATCGGCCTGTTCCTCATCGGGGGCCTGACGGGCCTGTTCCTGGCGGCCCTGGCCGTGGACGTCCACGTCACCGACACGTACTTCGTCGTGGCCCACTTCCACTACATCATGGTCGGCGGCTCGATCATGATGTACCTCGGCGGCCTGCACTTCTGGTGGCCGAAGATCTTCGGGAAGCTGTACCACCAGGGCATGGCCCGGGTGGCGGCCGTTGTCATCTTCGTCGGCTTCAACCTGACGTTCTTCCCGCAGTTCATCGTGGGCTACCTCGGGATGCCGCGGCGGTATCACGCGTACCCCCCGGAATTCCAGCTGTGGAACGTGCTGTCGAGCGCGGGCGCGGCGATCCTCGCGATTGGCTACGCGATGCCCACGTTCTACCTGGTCTATTCGCTGGTGAAGGGCAAGCCGGCGCCGGCCAACCCGTGGAACGCGAAGGGCCTGGAGTGGGAGACGTCATCGCCGCCGCCCACGCACAACTTCGAGACCCAACCGGTGGTCACCGAGCCGGCCTACCACTACGAGAAGTGAGGATCTGATGGCAGGCGCGCACGCGGCGCAGCACCCGAAGCTGCAGCATCACTTCGACAACCTCGCCCAGCAGTACGAGGCGTCGGCCATGGGGATGTGGGTGTTCCTCGTCACGGAGATCCTGTTCTTCGGCGGGCTCTTCCTGGCCTACATGATCTACCGGCTGGCCTATCCCGAGGCGTTCGCCGAAGCCAGCCACGAGCTGGACGTCGTGCTCGGCGGCGTCAACACCGCCGTCCTGATCGGGAGCTCCCTGACGATGGCGATGGCCGTCTGGTCGGCGCAGCTCGGCAGGCGCGGCGGCCAATTGCTGTTCCTGGCGCTGACGATCGGGCTGGGCCTCGTCTTCCTGGGCATCAAGGCGGTGGAGTACAGCCACAAGTTCGAGCACGGCCTGGTGCCGGGACCCGATTTCCGTTTCGACGGGGCTCGCGACCCGATTCATTCGCAGCTCTTCTTTTCGCTCTACTTCGTGATGACCGGCCTCCACGCGCTCCACATGGTGATCGGCATCGGCATCATGGCGGTGCTCTTCGTGATGGCGTTCAAGGGCCGGTTCACGAAGGCGTACCACACGCCGGTGGAGGTCAGCGGCCTCTACTGGCACTTCGTCGACATCGTCTGGATCTTCCTGTTCCCCCTGCTGTACCTGATCGACCGGCACGGGCCGGTGGTGCACTAGGGGCTAGGGCGCTAGGCGCTAGGCGCTAGTCCGAATGGAGCCCCGGGGCTTCAGCCCCGGGGATGACGCAAGGGCAGCCATGACAGATCACGCAGCGGCCGCGGGAAGGAATGGCGAGGAGATGCAGGGCGCGACACATCTTGTGCCCGTCCGGGTCTACCTCACGATCTTCGCGCTCCTCATGGTGCTGACGGCCACCACCGTCGGCGTGTCGTTCCTCGACCTCGGCCCGTTCAACACCGTCGTGGCCATCGTGATCGCCGTGACGAAGATGATGCTGGTCATCCTCTACTTCATGCATGTCCGCTACAGCTCGCGGCTGACATGGGCCGTCGTGGCCGGCGGGTTCTTCTGGCTCGCCCTGCTCTTGTCCATGACCCTCGCCGACTACCTGACGCGCGGCCCGGGCTGGCTCCGGTACGGGTAGACATTTCCTGGGGACTGTCCCCTCCGCCCGGGGGACTGTCCCGACCGCGCCGGGGACTGTCCCCACGGCCAGGGGGACTGTCCCCCGATTTCAGGTTGTCATTGGGGACCTGTCCCCGTTATAAGTGACAAGCGCCTGTCGTTCCGCCTCCCTTTCAACGCCCGACGTCCGGAGGAGCAGTTGGATGGCCGATAGCCTGCTCTTTCTCACCGAACTGATGGGCATGCGCGTGTACGACCT
The DNA here is from genome assembly GCA_963806085.1 of uncultured Acidobacteriota bacterium. GTDB lineage: Bacteria > Acidobacteriota > Vicinamibacteria > Vicinamibacterales > JAKQTR01 > JAKQTR01. The sequence goes on along the minus strand of CAWDWR010000003.1, from coordinate 444,218 downwards.
GAAGGGCCGGCGCATCGGCCGCGTCAGGGACGCCGCGGTCTCGCCGCGCGTCGACAGGTTCCGCGTCGATCAGTATCTCGTCGGCGGCGAATGGAACTGGTGGATGGTCCGCCACGACCAGGTGGCGTCGATTTCCCTCGACGGCATCTCGCTCCGCGACGAGCAGCTCGTGCCGTACCACGACGATGTCTGGACCCTGAGGATGCGGCGGGACCTGCTCGACCAGCAGATCATCGACGCCAAGGGGCGGAAGGTCGTCCGCGTCAACGACGTGACGTTCGACCTGAAGCGCGTCAACAGCCACGACGAGCTGCATGTGCTCGAGGTCGACGTCGGCATGCGCAGCATCTTCCGGCGGCTGTGCCAGGGCGTCGTCCCGCCGCGCGTGGTGAGGCGCATCATGACGCGCATCGCGCCGAACTCCATCCGCTGGGAGTTCTGCAACATCATCGAGCCGGATCCCCAGCGGCGGCTGCGCCTGAAGATCGATATGAAGGCGCTCGAATCCATCCACCCCGCCGACCTCGCCGACATCGTCGAGGAGCTGAGCCACGAGGATCGCGAAGCCGTGTTCGAGTCGCTCGACAGCGAGGTGGCGGCCGAGACGCTGTCGGAGGTCGAGGACACGAAGACGCAGGTGTCCATCCTCGAGTCGCTCGACGCCGACCGCGCGGCTGACATCGTCGAGGAGATGTCGCCGGACGAGGCCGCCGACGTGCTGGCCGAGATGGAGGACGCGTCCTCGGAAGCCATCCTCGAGGAGATGCAGGCGGAGGAGAAGACCGACGTCGAGGAGCTCCTCGAATTCGACGAGCACTCGGCCGGCGGCCTCATGAACAGCGAGTACATCGCCGTGCCAGACACCGCCACGGTCGCGGACGCGATGCGCGCCATCCGCGAGAACGAGGAGCAGGTCGACACGCTCACCACCCTGTTTCTGATCGACGCCGCCGGCCGCCTCACCGGGGCGCTGCCCGTCGGCCGGCTGTTCCTCGTCGATCAGACGGCGCTGCTTAAGCCGCTGGCGGGCCAGGACGAGGTAGTGGCGGTCCCCGTGACCGAGCGCCGCAAGCGCGTCGAGGAGCTCGTGGACAAGTACAACCTCATGACCCTCCCCGTCGTCGACGAGGCCGGCGTCCTCGTCGGCGCCGTCACGGCCGACGACGTGATTTCCATGCTGAGACAGGACTAGCCCGTGCGCCTGGCCGAACGCCTGCCTCGCCCGCTCGTCATCTTCTTCACGGTCATCGGGCCGGGCTTCATCACCGCGATGGTCGACAACGACGCGGGCGGCATCTACACGTACTCGCAGGCGGGCGCGATGTTCGGGTACATGCTCCTGTGGACGCTGCCGCCGATCGCCCTGCTGCTCGTCGTCACCCAGGAGATGAACGCCCGCATGGGCGCCGTGACCGGCAAGGGGCTGTCGGATCTCATTCGCGAAGAGTTCGGGCTCCGCATCACGTTCGGGCTGATGACGCTGCTCGTGGTGGCCAACCTGACGAATGTCATGGCCAACTTCGCGGGCATCGCGAGCGCGCTGGAGCTGTTCCACGTCAGCAAGTACGTGTCCGTGCCGATCGCGGCGGCGGCCGTCTGGCTCCTGGTGGTGAAGGGCACCTACCACAGCGTCGAGAAGATCTTCCTCACCGCCTGCGTCACCTACATCGCGTACATCATCGCCGCCGTCCTCATCAGCCCCGACTGGGAAGCCTCGGCCCTGGCGAGCGTCCGGCCGGTGGTCCGGTGGGACCCTGTGTACCTGACGCTGGTCGTCGGCCTGGTCGGCACGTCGGTGGCGCCGTGGATGCAGTTCTACCTGCAGGCCGCCGTCGTGGAGAAGGGCATCACGGTCAAGGACTACGCGGAGTCGCGCATCGAGGTGATTGTCGGCTGCGTCGTGATGGTGGTGGTGGCGTTCTTCATCATCGTCGCGTGCGCGGCCGCCATCTGGCAGAAGGGGCCGCGCGACATCGCGAGCGCCGCCGACGCCGCCCTCGCGCTGCGGCCGTTCGGCGAGTACGCCTATCTGCTCTTCTGCGCGGGCCTGCTCAACGCGTCGCTGTTCGCGGCCAGCATCCTGCCGCTCTCGACGGCCTACTCCGTGTGCGAGGGGCTGGGCTTCGAATCGGGGGTGAACAAGCGCTTCCGGGAGGCCCCGGTGTTCTACTGGCTCTATACCGGGCTGATCGTGATCGGCGCCGCCGTGGTGCTCATTCCCGGGTTCCCGCTCATCAGGATGATCCTGCTGTCGCAGGTGGTCAACGGCGTCCTGCTGCCGCTCGTGCTGGTGTTCATGATCCGGCTGGTGAACAACGACAACCTGATGCACGAGTGGAAGAACCCGCGCTTCTACAACGTCGTGGCCTGGATCGCCGTGTTCGTGCTGATCGCGATGACCGTGGTGCTCGTCGGCAGCAGCGTGAGGGAGATGTTCTTCGCGACGACGCCAGTAGCCAGTAGCCAGTAGCCAGTAGCCGTTCGACACCGTGCGGTGTGGCCGGCATTTCTACTGACTACTGAATACTGGCTACGACTCCTAGAAGGGCCTTCCAGCTGCAGGCCCCGCGAACCGGCTGAGGTTGTTCGGCGCGCCGCCGCCGGGTCCGCCGCGGCCGGCCGCCTGGCCCGCCGCCGCGAACAGTTCGTCCTTGGTCCATCCGGACTTCACCGCCGCGAGGAACAGGCTCCTGGTCGCCGCCGCGCGGTCCTTGTGCGCGCCGACCGACACGAGCACGTTGCCCTTGCCGACGACGCCCGCAAGGGCGTTCAGCTGCCGGACGCAGCCGTCCACGTCCGCCGGGTCGCACTCGAGGATGGCCAGGGCGTTGTTCTTCTTGAACTTCTCGAGAAGCGCCGCGTCCATCGCCGGCACGCCGGTCACCATGATCGGCTTCTTCGCCGAGTCGAGCACGTCGGCGAGCAGGGCGGCCGTCGGCCGCACGAGATTGACCGCGATGGCATTCGCTTCCATCGCGGCGAGCGCCAGCTTGCCTTCTGGCGTCACCTTGTCGCCGAACCACGCGCCGTCCGGCCCGGGCACGTCGACGCGGCCGAAGTTGAGGGCGGCCGCGGCTGCTTCGAGGGTGGGCACGCTGCCCTGGAACACGCCCGCGCCGCGCACGCCGCTGCCCACGCGTCCGGCGCCGCCGCCGCGCATCGCCATGGCCATCGTGACGCCTGTCTGCGGGGCGCTCGCGGCCTTGAGACGCTGTGTGACCAGCGCCATCAGCTCGTCGTGGGTCGTGGCCCGCACGTACTGCCAGCCGCCGGCGCTCGCGCCCGCGACGTCAGGCGGCGCATACCGCTGCGACTGGTACTGCACGAGGCGGTCGGGGATCAGCAGGTTGACGGACGTCTCGCCGGCGAGGTTCAGCATGCCCTGCAGCACGAACTGGCCCGTCCAGCCGAGGATGTCCGCTTCCATTTTCGCCGGGTCGTCGCCCGAGTCGTGATAGTCGGGATGGCCGCCGCGGCCGCTGGTCATCAGCCCGAGCGCCTCGATCCCCTTTTCCATGAACGCCGAGTAGTCGCTGCCGCCAGGCCCGGCCTGGCTCGGGTCGACTTTCTTCGCGATCTCCGGGTCCTGGTCCTTCATGATGACCTCGAAGATCGACGGGAAGTTCAGCGCGCCTGGCGCGCCGATGCGATCGCCGAGGCCCACCATGTCCATGTTGAAGTAGGCGACCGTCGAATCCATCGTCACGCCGTCGGTCGGGTTGTCAGCGTAGTACTGCGACCCGATGAGGCCCTGCTCTTCACCGGTCCACAGCGCGAAGATCAGCGTGCGCTTCGGCTGGACCTTGCCCGCCGCGAGCGCGCGCGCGATGTCCATCGTGGTTGCCGCGCCGGAGGCGTTGTCGTCGGCGCCGTTGAAGATCACGCCGTTGGCCATGCCGGTGTGATCGAGATGGCCGCCCGCGATGACGTACTGGGCTTTCAGCGACGGGTCCGAGCCCTCGATCTTGGCGATGACGTTCCGGCCGGCGTTGTTCTTGTACTGCTCGCCGTAGCGGGTAACCGTGTCGTAGCCCTTGAGGGACGCCGTCACGCCCGTGGCGGCGGAGCGCGCCTTCCTGGCCTTGATGTCGGCGCGCAGCGCGGCGAACCGCGCCGAGAAGCCGCGCTGAGATTCCTGCGGGTCGCGCCACATGATCCACCGGAACACGCTGTCGTCGACGCTGGTCACGGCGAGGAAGGGCCGCGTGAAAGCCGCCGGGTCGAGCGCCTCGCCACGCGGGCCCATCGGCCCCATCATGAACGCGCCGCCGGCCGGAGCCGAGTCCGGGTTGTAGAGCATGACCGCCGCCGCGCCCTTGGCGAAGGCCGCCATGATCTTCGACTTGTCGCTCGCCTCCTCGGCCCACTCGTCCTTGGCGCCCGCCGGCCGGGGGGCTTCGGGAGGCGGCGCCGGGGCGAACTGCACGCGCGGCGTTGGCGCGTTCGTCGGAGATCCCTTCAGCGCCAGGACGATCTTCCCCTTCACGTCCACGCCCGCGTACTCGTCGAGGCCCTTCGCCGGAGCCGAAATGCCGTAGCCGACGAACACCACCGGGGCGTCCACTTTCACGCCGGCCGCCGAGGCCGCGTCGAGCGTGAAGCTGCCTTCGCGGAGGTAGAACGTCCGGCCATTCAGCACCAGCGACGGAACGCCGGTCGTCCAGGCGAGCGCCGATCGTGCGCCGGTAATCGGCACCTTCTGGAAGTACGTGCCGTTCTCGCCGGCCGGCTTCAGGCCCCATTCCTTGAACTTCGCGGCGGCCCACTCGGCGGCCTTCTCGTAGCCCGGCGTGAGCGTGCGCCGTCCCTGCGACGCGTCCGAGGCCAGATAGGTGATGTAGCCCTTGATGAGATTGCCGTCGACCTTGACCTTGGCCGGTTCGGCCGACAGGGGCAGAACGATGGCGGCAGCGAGGCCGAGAGCCAGCGCAAGCCGCGACGCAGAATGGCGGTGCATGCAGAATCCCTTTCAGCGGGGGCTGCCCGGTTGATCGGGCAGGCCCGGGGACACGTGCCCTTGAAGGGTGACTACGACGGATGGCGGCCGGACGTTTCTCCGGCCGTGGCGCGGGCTCAATCGACGATGAACAGGGTGGCGCCGCCGGCGGTGCGGGATTGGTGCGGCTCCTCGTCGTCGGCCACCTGGTAGCTCTGGCCAGGCAGCAGCGTGAAACTGCGGCCGTCCTTCAGTTCCGTCACCAGTGCGCCCGACAGCACGTAGAGCACGTGGCCCCGGCTGCACCAGTGGTCGGCCAGGTAGCCCGGCGAATACTCGACGATGCGCACGCGGACGTTGCCCTGTTCGATGGTCCGCCAGTACGCGGCTCCCGTCTCGCCGGGATGCTCCGTCTTCGGCACCGTGCTCCAGTCCGTGACGCCGAACGGCACGTTCTCGATCTTCATGGCGGCAGCTCTCGCTTCCAGGGGCCAGGGACTGGGCGCTGGGCGCTAGTCCGTCGCGGCTATCGCCGCGTGCGTGGAAGGCCCTCGTTGCTGCGAGACGTTCGTGGTGACTAGCGCCTAGCCCCGAGCCGCTAGCGCCTAGTCAATTCTATAGTGCGCCCCCGCGCTCGTGCGCGATTCGATGGCCGCGAGAAGGACGACAAGCGCCGTCTGGATGCCGTTGCGCAGCCCGATGAGCGCGTCGCTCAGTTCCGCCTGCGCGTAGAAGCGCCCGATCTCCAGGTGCAGCTCGCGCAGGATCTGGTGGGCGCGGTCGAGGCGCTTCCGGCTGCGCACGAGTCCCACGTAGTTCCACATGGTCTGGCGGATGCTGAGCCAGTCCTGCGCGACGAGCGCCGGGTCGACCGGCTCGGTTTCGTGCTGCCACGAATCGATGGCGGGCAGGTAGCAGCTCCCATCCCGCGCGATGACGGCTGCGGCGTCCTGTCCCGCGCGGGTGCCCCAGACGAGGCACTCGAGCAGCGACGTGCTGGCGAGGCGGTTGGCGCCGTGCAGGCCCGTGCACGACACCTCGCCCACGGCGCGCAGCCGGTGCAGGCTCGACCGTCCCCATTCGTCCACGGCCACGCCGCCGCAGCTGTAGTGCGCGGCGGGGACCACCGGAATCGGCTCCGAGGTGATGTCGATCCCGGCCTCGCGGCAGCGTTCGTAGATGCGTGGAAACCGCGCCCGGATCCACTCTGGGTCTTTGTCGCTGATGTCGAGGTACGCGCACGGCGCGCCGGTCTCGTGCATCATCTGGTGGATGCCGCGCGCCACGACGTCGCGCGGCGCGAGCGAGCCGTCGGGGTGGTAGTCGCCCATGAACTCGCGGCCGTTTCCGTCCACCAGGCGCGCCCCTTCGCCCCGCATCGACTCGGAGATCAGAAACCGTTCGTCCCCCACGAACAGCGTCGTGGGGTGAAACTGCACGAACTGCATGTTGATGCAGCGCGCGCCGGCGCGGTACGCCATGGCCACGCCGTCGCCGCAGGCCCCGGCGGGGTTGGACGTGTGCAGGAAGATGCGCCCGAGGCCGCCGGTGGCCAGGACGGTCTCGCGCGCCATGATGGTGCCGACCTGGCGGGAGGCCTGATCGAAGACATAGGCCCCGACGCAGGTCGGCGGCGCGTAGACATCGAGCGGATTGCGTGAATGATGCGAGAGCGTGAGCAGGTCGACGGCCGTCTGCCCGGCGATCAGCTCGATCCGCGGCTCGCGCGCAACGGCGGCGAGCATCGCCACTTCGATCGATCGTCCCGTCGCGTCGGCATGGTGCACGATCCGCGCCGTCGAATGGGCCGCTTCCGCCGTCAGATCGAGCGCGCCTGTCCCGTCATCCGTATGATCGAACTCCACGCGGGCGTCACGGATGAGCACCTCGTCGACGAGCCTCGGGCCTTCGCGCGCGAGCAACTCGACCGCGGCGGGGTTGCAGAGCCCGTCGCCGGCCGCGATGATGTCGGCGGCGAGCCGCTCCGGGGAATCCACCTTGCCGCGGTAGATGATGCCGCCCTGCGCGTAGAGGGTGTTGCTTTCCTCGGGCCTGGCCTGTTTGGTGAGCACCATCACGCGGGCGCCGCCGCGCGCGGCGGCCAGCGCGGCCGAGCAGCCCCCGAGTCCGCTGCCGATCACGAGGACGTCCGTCTCTCGCCGGGTCATGGCTGGCCTTCGCTGCCCGGCGCGGCGATGTCGAGGGCGATGTCGACGGCCGGCGCCGAGTGCGTCAGCGCGCCGACCGACATCGTGTCGGCGCCTGCCTCGGCGTACGCCCGCACGGTCTCGAGCGTGATGCCGCCCGACGCCTCGATCCAGCAGTCGCGCCCCCGCGGGTGGGCGCGCGCGAGTTTCACGGCCTCGGCCACCTGCGAGGGCGTCATGTTGTCGAGCAGCACGGCCTCGACACCGAGATCGAATACGCGCGGCAGGTCGGCCAGCGTGTCGACCTCGATCTGGATAGGCATCGCGTCGCCATTGGCCTGCCGCGCCGCCAGGACCGCCGCCGCCGCGCCGCCGGCCATCGCGCGGTGATTGTCCTTGATGAGAATCGCGTCGTACAGGCCCATGCGGTGGTTGCGGCCCCCGCCGACGTGCACCGCGTACTTCTCGAACATGCGCAACCCGGGAGTGGTCTTCCGCGTGTCCGACACGCAGGCGCCCGTGCCGGCGATCGCATCGACGTACGCGCGCGTCAGCGTGGCGATGCCCGACAGGCGCTGCACCAGGTTCAGCGCCACCCGCTCCCCCGTGAGAATCGGCCCCGCCGGCCCCTGGACATGAGCCAGCACCGCGCCCGCCGCCACGCGGTCGCCGTCAGTGACGCGCTCGGCCACGACCACTTCGGGATCGATGACGAGAAAAACGGCTTTCGCGAGCGGGAGTCCCCCGACGACGCACGCCTGCCTCGCCACCATGTCGGCGCGGGCGCGAGCGGTCTTCGGCACGACGCGCTCGCTGGTCACGTCGCCCCGGCCGACGTCCTCCGCGAGAAACCGCCTGATCTCGCGGTCGACGTGCGCGGCATCGAGCCACGCGTGGCGACGCAAGTTGAACGGGTCCTGGGCCATGCCGGTTCCTTCCGCCTCAGCCGCGGCTCAACGCGAGCATGCGGTCCAGCGGCGCCCTGGCCCGCAGGCGCAGCGGCTCGGGCAGAGCGACGACGGGCCTGCGATCGCGCATGCAGAGGTACACCTTCTCGAGCGTGTTGAGCCGCATGTAGGGGCACTCGTTGCACGCGCAGCCGTTGTCGGGCGGAGCGGGAATGAACGTCTTGCCCGGGCTCGCCTTCTTCATCTGGTGCAGGATCCCCGCCTCGGTGGCCACGATGAACGCCTGCGCCGGGCTGCGCTGCGTGAAATTCAGCAGCGCCGTGGTCGAGCCGATGTAGTCGGCGAGCGCGAGGACGCGCTCTTCGCACTCGGGATGCGCGATCACGAGGGCGCCCGGGTGCTCGATCTTCAGCTGCACGATCTTCCGCTCCGAGAAGATCACGTGCACCGAGCACGATCCGGGCCAGAGCACCATCTCGCGCCCGGTCTGCTTGATGATGTAGCGGCCGAGCTGCTGGTCGGGCGCGAAGATGATCGGCCTGTGCTCGGGCACGCTGCGCACGATCCGCTCGGCGTTGCTGGAGGTGCAGATGATGTCGCTCAGCGCCTTCACCGCCGCGCTGCAGTTGATGTAGCTGATGACCGTGTGCCCGGGGTGCGCGAGGACGAACCGCTCGAACTCGGGTGCGGGGCAACTGTCCGACAGCGAGCACCCCGCCGCCAGGTCGGGCAGCAGGACCTGCCGCCCGGGATTGAGGATGGCTGCCGTCTCCGCCATGAAGTGCACGCCGCAGAAGACGATGACGTCGGCCGTCGTCTGCTCGGCGGCCTGCGCCAGCGCGAGGCTGTCGCCGATGACGTCCGCGATGTCCTGGATGTCCGGCTCCTGGTAGAAGTGCGCCAGGATCACGGCGTTGAGCTCCCGCTTCATCCGCTCGATCTCGGCGAACAGATCGAGGGCCGGGCTCACGGAGGCGGTCTCCATGGCCCGATCGTACGACAACTCCCCGAAAAAGGTGACACTTTCAATTCTCGGCGGGCGGTCCTCGGTGACTGTCGAGAACTGGAAGTGTCACCACTTCCAGGCAGCGGCGGCGCACGCCCGTCAGCGAGCGTCGTTCAAGCCCATCAGCGCGAGGCTCGACGAGAGCGGGCCATGTTCGACGGGGGCAAGGCTCCGCACGAGCGCGGCTGTGTCGGACAGGTGGTGCAGCAGGAGGTCTGCCGAACGAATCGCGGCGTGCAGGAGCGTATCGTCGAGCATGCGTTGCGCCCCGCACGTCTCGCGCACCGCCTCGGTGCGCACGGCTGCCAGCGCGACGGCCAGCATGGCCGACTGCGTGCGGAGCCCCTCGCCCAGGTACGCGCTCCACGCCGCGAACGACCGCGCCGCCAGGTAGCGGCCGATTGGCCCGGCAAACGGCTGCGCCTCGTCTTCCCACCGCGGCCGCACCCATGCGGTGTCGGCCCTCTGCGCAGCGTCGGGCACCTCGGGCGCCGCCAGGCCGGGTAGAACCGAGTCGGCTGCCAGTCGGAACAGGCGCACAGCGGACGCCAGGCTCATGGTCCAGCGTCCGCGCGGCGTCACGCACCCGTCGGCGAGAATCCCCGCAGCATGTGATGCGAGGCTTCCCTGCTGGACCTGCCAGCCGCGGATCGCGTCCGCGGCGATGGCCACCCGCGCCAGCGCGTCTTCCGGAGTCTGGCCGGCCGGAGAGCCGAAGATCTTCAGCAGGTGAGTTTCCCAGAGCCTGCAGGCCTCGACATCCATCGCCACGCCGGGTCGAAGCAGCGGCGGGATGGTCGTCCGCGCGTCGAACCCGCTGTGCTCGCAACGGCCGGCGATGCCCGCGGCATCGAGGACGACGGACGGCGGCTCGGGGGCGCCGGCGAACAACATCCAGGCCGCGGTGGGACAGAAGTGGGAGAGCGTGACGCGTACGGCATCCGCCTCGAGCAGCGCCACGCGCGGAAATTGGCGGCACGACAGGGGGAGCGCCTCGTGCCCCAGTCGGACCTGGATGGCGCAGAGCCGGCCTTCGGCCGGCAGGAAGAAGGGACAGGCTCCGCCGGCCAGCGGCGCGATCACCGCCGCCGCGCCGTCGGGCATCCGGCCGGAGGAGACGAGCAACCCACCGGCGCCTGGCATGTCCGCCGCGAGCGCGGCCGCCGCGTCCGGTTCGACGGGGATTGGCCAGCCGGCCGTGCAGCACGCCCCGGAATGGCGGCACGCGAATCCCGCGTGAAGATTGAGAGCCAGTACAGGCACGGGTACATTGTCCACTATTGAAACCTGACCCCATTGACGCCGGCGCTCAAGCGAGGAAGAATGGCGCCGTCCCTGCGGAGGTAGCTTATGACCGGACGCACTCGTACCCTTCTTTTCGCCCTTCTCGTTCTCCCCCTGGTGATGGTGGTCGGATGCGGCGGCAGCCAGCAGGCCCCGGCTGAGCAGGCAAAGCCCGCGGAACCGGCGGCGCCGGCAGTCGACGTGTCGAAGGACATGCACGAGAACCTGGCCCGCGTGACGGCGATGCAGGAAGCGGTGATTCGCGGCGACATCGAGGCCTCCGTCGAACCGGCGCGCTGGATCGCCGACAATCAGCCGACGGCGGGGCTGCCAGCAGGCCAGGAGGCCGTGCTGGCCGACATGAAGAAGCAGGCGGCGGTTGTCGCCGAGGCCAAGGATCCCAAGAACGCCGCCACGGCCACGGCCATGGTGATTTCGTATTGCGGCGCCTGCCACGCGGCGGCCAAGGTGACTCCGGCCATTGCGGAAGCGCCGAAGCCCGTCGCCGAAGCCGGGGTGGCCGCGCACATGATGGAACACCAGTGGGCCACAGACCTGCTCTACCAGGGCCTCGTGATCCCGTCCGAAGAACGGTGGCAGAGGGGCCTGGCGGCCATGGAAGGCACACCGCTCTCGGAGAAGGACCTGCCGAAGGACGCGAAGCTGACCAAGGAGATCGTCGCGCTCGAGAAGAAGGTCCACGAGCTGGCGGCGAAGGCGAAGACGGCAACCGACCTCGGCACGAAGGTGGCGTTCTACGGCGAGTACATCGGCGGGTGCGCGGGCTGCCACGCGCTCCACGGGAAGGTCTGGGGCCCGGGCCTGCCGAAGACGCAGTGAAGATCGCGACCTGGAACGTCAACGGCGTTCGCGCGCGCGAAGCGCAGTTGCTCGAGTGGATCGTCCGCGAGCAGCCTGACGTCGTCTGCCTGCAGGAACTGAAGGCCACCCGCGAGCAGATCCCGGCTTCGTTGAGTGGTCTGGCCGAGCTACTGGTCGTACTGGCACGGGGAGCGCGCGTATTCGGGCGTCGGGCTCCTCGTGCGAAAGTCCTGCAGTCCAGTTGAACCGGCCTTTACGCACCCGGAGTTCGATCACGAGACCCGCATCGTCTCGGCCACGATCGGCGGGGTGAACGTGTCGTCCATCTACGTGCCGAACGGCGGCAAGGACTTCGCGGCCAAGATCCGGTTCCTCGAGGCGCTCGTTGCGCATGCGCACCGGATGTCGGCCGAAGGGCAGCCGGTCGTGTTCTGCGGCGACCTCAACGTCGCGCACCGCGAGATCGACGTGCATCCCAAGGAGCGCAAGGACACGGTGATCGGGCAGTTGCCCGAGGAGCGGGCGCTGTTCGATCGTCTGCTGGCCGAGGGGTTGGTCGATGTCGGCCGCACGCTCGACCCCGCAAACGATCAGCTGTTCACGTGGTGGCCGCCCTGGCGCGCCATGCGCCAGCGCAACATCGGGTGGCGGATCGACTACGTGCTGGCGAGTACGGCCGTGGCGGCCAAGGCGGTGGCGTGCGCCGCCTACCGCGAGATCGGCACGAGCGACCACGGCCCGGTCGTGGCGGATGTCGGAATCTGAGGCCGACGGCCCCGCCTACCGCTTCTTCGTCACCTTCTTCGGTTTCGTGCCCTTCAGCCAGTCCGCGGCGGCCTGCGAGAGCCAGACGCAGTCGAAGATGCAGTTCGGCACGTCGTCGGCCCCGATGTCGCCGACGTTGTGGGCCACCACCGCCCAGATGGTGCGGCTGTCGATGGCGAGCCTGGCGTGGCCGGGGATCTCGTAGTTCATCTCGGCGATCCGGCGCAGCGCACGGAGGAGCGCGGCCTGGCCTGCCGGGAGGGGCGTGATGGGCGCGACGACGCGGAGCGACAGGTCTTCGCGCTGGCCGGTGACCGCCGCGACGCCGATGAGTCCCTTGCCGGTCGGGTCCTGCATCCAGCGCCAGCCGTCGCTGTCGATCGCCGACGGAATGCCGGCCTGGGCGAGCGCCTTGTCGATGTCGTGCTGGACCTGGACGCGAAGCGTGGGCGTGCGTGTTTTCGCGCGCGAGCGGCTCTTCTTCGCTGCGGGTGTCTTGGCCATGGTCAGCTCCTCGTGTCGACGGCAACGGCCGGAATCGCGCTGAGGATATCACGGTTGCCGGCTGTCGGCGGCCGGGTGCGCACGCCCGGGCGCGCGCTATCGCGCCGTCGCGAGCGCCCGCGTCATCCACACGACCATGGCCACGGCTGCCAGGAGCAACGCGAGGAAGATCAGGATCGGCCCCCACTGCGGCGCGACCCAGTTGACGGCCTGGTACCCCGCGAGTTCGAGCGAGAGCCGCCGGACGGTGTCGCGCGTCAGCAGCATCATCGCGATGCCGGCCAGCAGCGTCGCGGCGCTGATGCTCACCATGAGCGCGGGACGCTTCCCGGTCACGGCCAGCACCGTGTGGCCGGCCCCGGTCAGCGTGAGCAGGATGCCCGCCAGCAACTCGCCGATCGCCCGCATGTCGCGGCCCATGAACTGCAGCAGCACGTCGCGCGGCAGGGCCGCCAGCCACCAGAGCCCGGCGAAGACGTTGAGGACGGTGGCTCCGACGCACGCGAACGCGCCATAGCGCACGGCCCACTGGCCGAAGTCCGCATCCCGCTTTCCTTTCAGGACGCCGAGCACGGCAATCGCGAGACCGCTCAGCGCGATGGCACCGAGCACCATGTGCAGGTGCCGCGGGAGGAGCGCGGGGTCGAGCAGGTTCAGCTGCCTGCCGCCGCCGTCGGCCGCGTAGCGCGCCGCCAGTTCCGCGGGCTTCAGCATCAGCGTCATGTTGTTGCTGTAGATGAGCGCGATGAGGCCCACGACGGCCGCGATGAGCCACGCCAGGAACGTCGCCGTCCCGCCGAGGCTCGACTCCCGCATGGCCATGAGGTACGCCGCGTAGTAGGTCAGGATGAGGAGGCCGATGACGCCGAGCCACCACCAGCCGATCACCACCGCCGACACGAAGAACACGCGGCCGTAGAGCACCTGGAGGAAGAGCAGCGCGGCCACCCCCAGCGTCACCGTGGCAGAGATCAGCACCGGCAGCGCCTTGACGATGATGCGGGCCAGGTGCGCCTCATGAGGCCGATCGGGCCTGCGCGCGCGGACGCGCGCGATGGCCCCGATGATGGACCCGCCGAGGACGAGGTTCATCGGGATGAGGTGCAGGAAGAACGTCAGGAGCAGCAGCGCCCACAGAAGCCATGCGGGCGCCGGAAGCGCCAGGGGGTCGGGCTGGGGAATGACGGGGATCACCGGGCGCCTCCCTCAGGCGCCTTGCCCGGCAGTGAGGCGAGATAGCCGGCAAGCGCCTGTCGCTGTTCTTCGGTGCCTTCGAACGCCGGCATCATCCCGTTGATCGCCGGCAGGCGCCCGATCATCTCGTAGAACTCCTCCGGCTTGCGGTTCTTCGGATCGAACGGCGCGAGGCCGTCGGGCCCGTGGCACGCGGCGCAGTTCGCCTCGTAGAAGGACTTGCCGGCGTCGGCCGACGGCGCCGGCGGATGGAGCGCCGCAGGAGCCGCCCCGCCGACAAGCGCCAGGTAGCCGGCGAGCATCTGCCGTTCCTCGTCTGTCCCCGCGAACGGCGGCATGCGGCGGCTGCGCCACGTCTTCACGTGGACCGGCAGCACGTTCCAGGCCGTCGCCGCTCCCGCCGCGTCGGTTGGCGCGGCAAGCCTGGCGAGCAGGCCGTCGAGCGCTTCGGGGCTCTTGCCGCGCACGAGAGGCCGGATGGCGAGGTACCCGTCCACGGTGTGGCACGACGCGCAGAGCGCCCGGAAGAGCTCGCGCCCCTGGTGCTCAGCGCGCCCGGAGTAGTCGCCCGGTGAGAGCAGATGATCGGGCACCGGCCTGATCCAGGCCGAGGCCTTCAGCACGCCTGTGGCACTGACGGCGTCCACGGTGAACCGGTCCTGGCCGAAGCGCGCCACGAAGGCCTCGGGCGGCACGGGTGCGCCGGCCGGGGCCGGCAGCCTGAGCGCGTTGACGAACATGTACTGACCGATGACCCACGGCTTTCTCAGGTCTTCACGCACCCATTCGCTGCCGCCCATGGCGGCCAGTCCGAGGACCATCAGCAGGCCGGCCAGCGGCCGGCCGTAGGTCCGGCTTCGCGCGGCCGCGAGCACGACCGTGAGCAACGTGAGCAGTGAAGCGGCGACCACCACCCACCGTGCGGCGCGTTGAGCGACGGGATAGCCCGTGGCGATGCCCGCGCTGAACACGGCCGAGAGCAGCGCGAAGAGACCGTCGCCGTTCGCGCCGAAGATCTCGGCCACCGGCACGCCGGCCCCTGCCGCCGCGGCGAGGTACCACATGAGCGACAGCGGGATCGCGACCGCCATCGGCAGCACCCATCGCCAGGCCGCGTCGCGCGCGATGCGCGCCTTCAGCGCGGCGTCGGGCAGCCACGCCGCCGTCCAGATCGCGTACAGGCCCGCGAGCCCCACCGCCGCGAAGGTGCGTGCGGCGAGCGCCGGCCAGTACGTCTCGTTGAAGAGCGCATCCCAGAAACTGCGCGTCTGCGGCCACCGGCCAGGTGTGAGCATGAACGTCAGGATGCCGTTGATGACGACCAGGCTCAGCCACGCGGCCGCTACGTAAATCCACCCGATCGTCATATGCAACCGCGCGGACAGGCGGTCCCAGCCGTAGTAGTAGACCATCGCGGCCGCGATCTCGACGACGAAGAACGTCCACTCGATGGCCCACGCCCACACGAAGGTGTTGATGAGCGACGAGGTGGCCTGCGGGTGCACCAGGCCGATGGTGAACCAGATGCCCACGCCGGAGATCGCGCCGAACACGAGCGTGAGGAGGATGAAGAACCGGCCGAGCCCCCTCGCGTAGTCGAGCAGCGGGGCGTCGCCGCCGCGGCGGGCCTTGCGCTCGATGAGCACGAGGTAGAGGCCGCCGCCCACGGCGAAGTGCGAGACGAACACGTGCAGGACGGCAATGACGGCGATGAGCAGGCCGCTTGCGGGAATGTCCCAGACCGGGTAGTTCATCCGTTCGACCTCAGTACGTGAATTCGCGGATGTCGTAGGTGGCAAACTGCGGAGGCGCGGCCGCGAAGCTGAGGCCCGCGCGGATGCGGCCCTGCTGCTGCAGTCGCTCCCCTCGTGACAGCGGCTCGAGCCGGGCGTCGGCAGCCAGCACCGGGTACGAGGTGGACGGCACCTCGACAAGGTCGCTGAAGTACACCAGGTCGCCTTCACCCAACCCCATCGCATTGATGGCCGCCGCCGTGTCCCGTTCATGCCCGTCGCCGTACTGCCGGCCGCCGAGGCCCGTCATGACGATGACACCGACGTGAACGCCCGCCGCCTTGATCGACCGGACCGTTTCAATGGCGTCCTTTGCGCTTCCGGGCTTGCGCACGAACGACAGCAGGGGGTCGTGACCCGATTCGAGACCGACATACACCCTGCGCAGGCCGAGGTGGCTCAGCAGGCGGTACTCGGCCGCCGTCTTGCGGACGCCGGTGAACCCGTCCACGAACGCGCAGACCCCGCGGCGCGCGGCATCCAGTTCGTCGAGCAGCGTTTCGAAGATCGGCAGCAGGCGCGCCATCGGGACGGCGAGGGCGTTGGCGGCGCCGAGGAAGATGCCCCTCGACCGGAGCGAGGCCGACGCGCCGAGGTAGTTCAGGACGCCGCCCACGTGCTCGCGGAACTCTTCGGGCGTCTTCACCCGGTATCCCTCGTGGTAGAGATCGCAGAAGGTGCAGGTGTTGAACGAGCAGCCTTCCGTCGCCTGCACGACGAGCGACAGGTACTGGTCCGGGGGCAGAATCCCGACCCGTCCGAACACCAGCGCGAACCGCTCGGCGTCGGCCCGCGCGGCCGCCGCATCAAACCGGGATGCGAGAGAGAGCAGGGCCCGCGCCTCCTGCGCGACGACCCGGTCCACCGCACCCGTCCACCGCCACGATCCGCCGATCATCCGTTCGAGCGCGGTCCGCGCCACGCCTGCGGCCCTATCGACCACGAGGTCCGCCGCGGCGCCTTCCAGCCGTGCGCGCTCCCGCTCCTCGCCGGCGCGGCGCTTCTCGATCATCGTCCCGCTCAATCCCCGCCGCCAGGTCAGCCCGTCGTCCCACACGCTGTAGAGGCGCCCCCCGCGGTCCCACGACACGACCAGCGAACCATCGACGCTGACCGCGATGGAATGCTCCTTCAGGCTGATGATGTAGACCGAGGCGCCGCATCGGGCGTGAAGGACCATGGTCAGGACTCGGGACTCGGGATTCGGGGTTCGGGTCCGGGAAGCCGCGCAACGCGCCACCCCGCCACATCGAACACCTGCACGCCGTATGTCGCGGAGTATAACGCCACGGCGAGACCCTCGACATGATCGGGCGGTGGTGAGAGACTGAACAGGCCTCATCACCCGGGACCAAGATGCCGACCACCCGCTACCGCACCGTGTTCCTCGACGCTGGAGGCGTGATGATCACGCCCAACTTCCCGAGGCTCTCCGATGCGCTCGCGCGGCGCGGCATCGCGGTGTCGCCCGGCGCGCTCTCGGCCGCCGAGCCCGTGGTGAAGCAGGAACTCGACCATGCGCCGACGATCGAGGCGACCGACGATCGCGGGCGGGGTTACGTCTACTTCGACCGCATCCTCGAGCTGGCTGGCGTCTCCCCGAGCGCCGCCGCGGCGGAGGCCATCGAGGAACTGGTGTCGTTCAACGACCGTGAGGGCGCGTTCGACGTGGTCACGCCGGGCGCGTTCGAGGCGCTGCAGCGGCTCCGGCAGGCGGCGTGCCAGCTGGTGGTCGTGTCGAATTCCAACGGCCGCGTGCGGAGAATCCTGCGGCGGACCGGCATCGAGCCCCATGTCGACCTCGTGATCGATTCGCACGAGGAAGGCGTCGAGAAGCCGGATCCGCGCATCTTCGAGATCGCCCTCCAGCGCGCGCGGGCCGACCGTGCCGCCACGATTCACTGCGGCGACATCTATCACATCGACGTGGCCGGCGCCCGGGCGGCGGGCCTGCCCGCGGTGCTGCTCGACTCCGCGGGCCTGTACAAGGACGCCGACTGCCCGAGGGTGCAGTCGCTGCCGGAGTTCGCCGACCGCCTGCTCGCGGGCGAGTTCAACTGAGGTGGGAATCATGAGACGAGTCGGCCTGATCGCGCTTCTCGCTGTTGCCGCGGCCGCGGCCCTGCCCGCGCAGACGCCCGCACCGGCGCCGCCGCCCGCCAGCGTGCTGCTGAAGCCCGCGCGCGTGTTCGACGCCGTGTCGCCGGCGCCGCACGAGGGCTGGGCGGTGCTCGTCACCGGCAACGCCATCGCCGCGGTCGGCCCGGCAGCCGAGGTGAAAGCGCCGGCCGGCGCGAAAGTCATCGAACTGCCCGGGACGACACTGCTGCCGGGTTTCATCGACGCGCACTCCCACATCTATCTGCATCCGTACAACGAGGCCACCTGGAACGACCAGGTGATGAAGGAGACACTCGCCTACCGCACCATTGCGGCCGTCCTCTACTGCAGAGACACGCTGATGGCCGGATTCACGTCGCTGCGCGACCTCGGCACCGAGGGCGCCGAGTACGCCGACGTCTCGGTGCAGAAGGCCATCAACGAGGGCCGCATCCCCGGCCCCCGCCTGCAGGTCGCAACCAAGGCGATCGTGGCGTCGGCCAGCTACGGGCCCGGGCCCAGGGGGTTTGCCACGAACTTCGAACTCCCGCGGGGCGCCGAGGAAGTGAGCGGCGTCGACCGGATGTTGTGGGCCGTGCGCGATCAGATCGGCCATGGCGCGGATTGGGTAAAGCTCTACGCGGACTATCGGCGGGGGCCGAACGGCGCGAACGTGCCGACGCTGAACCTGGCCGAGATGCAGGCGGCTGTCGAGGAGGCGAAGAGCGCCGGACGGCCCGTGGCCGTGCATGCGTCTCACCCCGAAGGCATGCGCCGCGCGGTGGTGGCCGGCGCGCAGACGATCGAGCACGGCTACGGCGGCACCGACGAGACCTTCGCGCTGATGGCGGAGAAGGGTGTCGCGCTCTTCCCGACGCTCGCGGCGCAGGAAGCGTCGGCCATCTACAACCAGGGATACAAGCCCGGTGTGTCGAAGCCCACGCCCTCGCTCGAACAGGGCCGCCGCGCGTTCCAGTCGGCCCTGAAGCACAGCGTGGTGATCGGCCTCGGCAGCGACGTGGGCGTGTTCGCGCACGGCACCAACGCGCGCGAACTGGAACTGATGGTCGAGTACGGGATGACGCCGGTGCAGGCGTTGATGGCCGCGACGATCGTGAACGCGAAGGTGATGGGCTGGGGCGACAGGCTCGGCCTGGTGAAGACCGGCTACCTTGCGGACCTCGTCGCCGTCGCGGGCGACCCGACGCGCGACATCACCGCCGCCCGCCAGGTGGCGTTCGTGATGAAGGACGGGGTGGTTTACAGGCAGTAGAGGCTAGGGACTGGGCGCTAGGCGCTAGTCAGTCTCGCCTTGCTGCTGGCACGCCACCCACGCGGCGACAGCCGCGTCCCACTAGCCCCAAGCCCCTAGCCCCTAGCCCCCAGCGCCTACTTGATGATGACTTTCGCCCAGTCCCATCCTTCCAGGCCTCGCGCGTTGACGGCCTTCACCGACACCACCATGCCCGGCGCCGCGCCGGCGAGGGTCGCCGCCGGCTTGACGACGCGCAGCGTGCTCCTGAGCGGCGCATCCGGGGGCCCCCAGGCCACGATGTAGCCCGTCACCCCTGCCTCGAGGCTCGCCGTCCAGGTCACGCTCACGGGCCCGCCGGGCGGGCCTGCCGCGTTCAGGTCTTTCACGCGGCTCGGGCTCGACGCCAGAAGCATGATGCTGGCGATCGTGACCTTGCTCGTCTCGGCGACGAGTTCGTGGTTCACCGTTTCGAGGAGGTCCGTCGGCTGGTGGTAGTGCGGGTTCCCCAGCACGGGGTACGAGCCGATGCCGCCGACGATGTCGCCGTAGGCGTCCTGGTAGGAGGCGGCGTCGGTGGCCTTGTAGTAGAGGGCGTCGTACGTGATCAGCTTCGTCAGGAACGAGGCCGCGTGCTGCACGTCGCGGATGCCGGCGTTCGAGTACCGGATCGTGTTGTCGAGGCGGTAGTCGTTGGCCCAGCCGATCATGTCGTTGTTGAGCGCCCCGACGATCCGCAGGCCTTTTTCCTGGGCCACGCGCACGAATTCGCGGCTGCCGAGCAGCCCCGATTCTTCTCCGGTGAAGGACGCGAAGACGATCGTGGCCGGCATCGGGCGCTTCGCCAGCACGCGCGCGGCTTCCAGCAGCGCCGCCGTCGCCGAACTGTCATCGTCGGCGCCGGGGCCGGACGCGTTCGAATCGTAGTGGCTGCTGACGACATAGACGAGGTCCGGGTTCGCGGTGCCCTTGAGCGTGGCGATCACGTTCGCCGTCTTGCCGCCGAGCGCGTCCCGGGGCTCGAACCACTGGTACTCGGGCTCGTAGCCGAACGAGCGGTACATGTTGAACAGGTACTCGCCCGCCTTCCTGTTGCCGGGCTTGGAGATGTGCTTCGAGTCGAAGTCGAAGAGCGCCTTCTCGTACTCGTAGATCCGGGCCGTCGACACCTCGGCGAGCGCGCGCTTCACGCCGGCGAGGACGGGGCGGAACATCCGCTCGCCCTTCGCACGCAGCGCTTTCTCCGCTGCCAGGTTCGTGTCGATGCGCGCCAGAAGTTCCGGCACGGTGACGCGCGTGTCGAGCGACACGAGATAGATCCCGCGCGCGGGCGACACGGTGTCGCCGTCGCGCTCGGCCGTCACCAGGATCTGCCGGCCGTCGGCGCTGGGAACCCAGGCGTACTCGGGCGCGATCGTCCGCACGGTGTTGTTGTGGAACAGGCGCGTCCGGCCCAGGGTCCGGAGGTCGTAGAGCGACGATCGCAGGTGGCGCGGCTCGCCCGTCGCCGCGAGCAGCAGCGTGCTGGTGACGAACCGGGGCGCGACGTCGTGCTGGATCTCGCGGGTGACGCGCGTTTCGTTCGAGCCGTCGCGGTCGACGACGAAGATCTCCCAGTCGTCTTTCGGCATCGCCTGGAATGCGATGCGCGATCCGTCGGGCGCGACGGCGATGGCGCCGACGCGGTCACGGGTCTGCTTCACGGCCTCCGCGGGCCCCCCGGGCGGGCCCGCCATCACGCTCGTCTCGTCGCCGTTCCGGCTGATGTAGGCGAGTGTCGAGCCGTCCGCGGACAGCTCCGGCGCGACACCCGTCACCATCGACGTGACGCCGGTCTTGAGGTCGAGCACGCCGAAGGAGGCTGACGGCCCGAAGCCGCCGGCCCCGCGCCCGCGCCCCCGGCCGCCGCCCGCGGGAACGGCGCCGCCGGCGTCGGCCGGGCGGGCGAAGGGATTCGAGGCGACCACGCTGTACAAGAGGTACGCGCCCTTCGGGTCGACCGCCGCGCCGACCTTGTACCCCGGCTCCTTCGTCACGGCCACCGGGTGGTCGCAGTCCACCGCGACGCTGTAAATATCACTTCTCGACGAATCATCCTCGCGGGCGCCGGTGAGGTAGAGAATGCGCCCGTCCGCGCTCGGCACGACCGCCGCCTTGAGCAAACCGTCCGTCGGGCACACGCGCTCCTGGCCGGTCGACAGGCTGCGCGTGACGAGGTCGGCGTGCTTGAACTGCAGCCAGTTCAGCCGCAATTGCGCGGCAAACCGCGCCGGCGTCTGCCCCGCCTTCTCCAGCTCGGCCTGGGCGTCGGCCAGCTCACTCGCCGCCTGGATCTTCAGGTAGACGACCCTGTCTCCGTGCGGAAGAAACGCGAGGCTGTAGCCCCTCACCTCGGCGGCGACGCGCATGCCCGCTGCGGGATCGACGGCGCGTGTGACGCGGGCCTGGCCCGAGCCCGTCTGGTACGCGACGAAGCGGCCGTCGGGGCTGAAGCGCGGATTGCTGCCGTCGGCCGTGATCTCGCGCGTCCTGAAGAGCTCGCCGGTCTTCAGGGCAATCGGCTCGAGCCACTGCTCGCCGCCGGGCGCCGTCAGCAGAGCCTTGTAGGCCGCGAGGGCCGTGACGTAGTCGCCGCGATCCCAGGCGAGGCCTGCCGTGACCAGGTCGGGCTTCGGGGCCTGCTGGCCGCTCGCGGACGTGAGCAGCGCGACAATCAGGCCTGCGGCGCACGCGATGCGCCTTGTCCGCATGGTGCTCCGTCCTTTCAGTCGGGCGTGCGCTGCGAAACCCGCGCCCAGGTGTCCTTCAGGGTCACGGTGCGGTTGAAGACCAGCCGCTCCGGCGTCGAGTCGCTGTCCACGCAAAAGTAGCCGATCCGCTCGAACTGGAACCGATCGCCCCTCCTCGCGCCGGCGATCGCCGGTTCGACGAGGCACGTCAGCACCTCGAGCGAGGCAGGATTGAGCGACGTCCGCCAGTCACCGCCGTCGGCCTCGTCGCCCGGTGTGATGTTGGTGAACAGCCGGTCGTAGAGCCTGGCCTCCGCCGTCACGGCATGCGCGGCGGACACCCAGTGAATCGTGGCCTTCGGCTTCCGGCCGTCCGGCGAATTGCCGTCGCGCGTGGCCGGATCGTGCGTGCAGCGCAGCTCCACGATCTCGCCCGCATCGTTCTTCACCGCCCGTTGACACGTGAGGAAGTACGTGCCGCGCAGCCGGACCTCGCGCCCTGGAGCGAGGCGGAAGAACTTCCTGGGCGGATCCTCCATGAAGTCGTCGCGCTCGATGTAGAGCTCGCGGGAGAACGGAATCTCGCGCAGGCCGTCCTCGGGGCGGTCGGGGTTGCGCGGCAGCGAGATCGTGTCGACCTGCCCCTCCGGGTAGTCCTCGATGACCACCTTCAGCGGCCGGAGGACCGCCATGGCCCTCGGCGCGCGCCTGTTCAGGTCGTCCCTGATGGCATCCTCGAGCAGGGCGACATCCACCAGGTTCTCGCGCTTCGCCACGCCGATGCGCGCGGCGAACTCGCGGATGGCCTCCGGCGTATACCCGCGGCGCCGCAGCCCGCTGATCGTCGGCATGCGCGGGTCGTCCCATCCGGCCACGACGCCGTCCTGCACCAGGGCGAGGAGGCGCCGCTTGCTCATCACGGTGTAGGTGAGGTTCAGCCGCGCGAACTCGATCTGCCGAGGCACGCTGGGCACGGTGCAGTTGGCGACGCACCAGTCGTAGAGCGGCCGGTGGTCCTCGAACTCCAGCGTGCACAGCGAGTGCGTGATGCCCTCGATGGCGTCGGAGAGGGCGTGCGCGAAGTCGTACATCGGGTAGATGCACCAGGCGTCGCCCGTGCGGTGATGCGCCACCCGGCGGATCCGGTAGAGCGCCGGGTCGCGCATGTTGATGTTGGGCGACGCCATGTCGATCTTCGCCCGCAGCGTGTAGCTGCCGTCCTCGAACTCGCCCGCGCGCATCCGGCGGAAGAGATCGAGGTTCTCCTCGATCGGGCGGTTTCGATACGGGCTCTCGCGGCCTGGCTCGGTCAGCGTGCCCCGGTGTTCGCGCACCTCGTCCGGCGTCAGGTTGTCGACGTAGGCCAGCCCCTTCTGGATCAGTTCCTCGGCCCAGAGATACAGCTGTTCGAAGTAGTCGGACGCGTAGAACTCGCGCCCCTCCCAGTCGAAGCCCAGCCAGTGCACGTCCTCGCGGATGGCGTCGACATACTCGACGTCTTCCTTCGTCGGGTTCGTGTCGTCGAACCTGAGGTTGCACCCGCCGCCGAACTCGAGCGCCACGCCGAAGTTCAGGCAGATCGACTTCGCGTGGCCGATGTGCAGGTACCCGTTGGGCTCCGGGGGAAAGCGCGTGTGCACGCGCCCGCCGTGCTTGCCGGTCTTCAGGTCGTCGGTGACGATGGTCCGGATGAAATCCAGGGGCTTGGTGGGCTCGGCGCCCGGGGCGGCCTCCGTCTCGGTGCTCATATCCGCCCATTCTATCCGCATGAACGGGAGTTCAGGGGCGCGGGCGTCTTTTCCGCGTCATAGGAATTGTGCGCGCCCGTAGCCCGCGCTACTCTGGTAGAACACGCTTTCAAGAGGAACGACGATGAACATGACGCGCAGAGAAGCTCTGTCGACGCTCGGCGTGAGCGCCCTGGCCCTGGCCGCGACCGGCCGCACCCTCGGCGCCGCCTCCCCGGACCAGGCGCCGCCGCCTGCCGGCCCCTACACGCTCGCTCCCCTCCCCTACGCCTTCGACGCGCTCGAACCGCACATCGACGCGCAGACGATGCAGATTCACCACGACCGGCATCACCAGGCATATGTGAACAACCTGAACACGGCGCTGGCGGGCGCCGGGGACGCCGGCAAGGCCCCGCTGGAGGACCTGCTGAAGAACCTCACGGCGCTGCCTGAGTCGGTGCGCACGGCCGTCCGCAACAACGGCGGCGGGCACGTGAACCACGTGCAGTTCTGGACGTTGATGGCGCCCGGCGCGGGCGGCCCGCCCACCGGCGCCATCGCCGACGCCATCAAGGGCGCGTTCGGCAGCTTCGACGCGTTCAAGGACCAGTTCTCGAAAGCCGCGATGGGCCGCTTCGGCAGCGGCTGGGCGTGGCTCAGCGACGACAACGGCAGGCTCGTTATCCACAGCACGGCGAACCAGGACACGCCGTCGATGGAGGGCAAGCGCGCCGTCTTCGGCCTCGACGTGTGGGAGCACGCCTACTACTTGAAGTACCAGAACCGCCGCGCCGATTACGTGGGCGCGTTCTGGAACGTCATCAACTGGGCGGAGGTCAACAGGCGTCTGAAAGGCTGACGCGCGGCTCAGGGGCGGACACCGGAGCGGACGCTTGCGGGCGGGGGTCCCGCGGATTACACTCTGCACATGAAACGTACAAATCTTGTGCTTGATGAGTCGCTGCTGGATGAGGCGACCCGCTTGAGCGGAGAACGCACGTACTCGCGCACGGTCGAGCGCGCGCTCCGCGATTTCGTCGCGCGGGCGAAGGCGCGGCGCATTCTCGACCTGGCGGGGTCGGGCCTCTGGAAGGGCGACTTGTCCGTGGTTCGCGAGGACCGGGGCGTCTACCGGACGGGCCGCCATGGTGCTCGTTGACACGTCGGTCTGGATCGACGTCTTCCGGAGGCCGGCGCGGGTTCGCCTCGACGAGGTGGTGGACTTCGAGGAAGTCGTGACGTGTCTCCCGATCGTGCAGGAGGTCCTCCAGGGATTCGCCGACGAGCGGGCGTTCGTCCTCGCACGCGACGCCATGCGGGCGCTGCCGATTGTCGAGTCGCCACTGGGCCGCGACGTCGTGGAGCAGGCCGTCGACCTCTACCGCGCCGCGAGGCGGGCCGGCCTGACGGTGCGGTCGGGCGTCGACTGCCTGATCGCGGCGTGCGCCATCCGCCACGGCCTGACAGTGCTCCACTGCGATCGCGACTTCGACACGCTGGCGCGAGTATCCCCCCTCGAGTCGCGGCGAATCCCCTGACGGAAGGTGTCCCACCCGCCGGTGCGGCTTGCGGCCGCAGCACGAATCCTGAATCCCGCCCCTCGACCTTGCTCGGGGCGGCCCTGAGTTTTTCGAAGGGCCGAGTCCCGAATCCCCGCTAGAATCTGCGCGGAGACGACTGTATGACACGCCCGCGCCACGCCCTGATCCTGCTCACCGTGCTCGTGGCGGTCTTCGTGGTCCCGGCGCTGCCGTCGGGCCAGGAAGCCAGGCTCAGCGAGTCCTTCTTCGAGCGCCTGGCTTGGCGCAACCTCGGCCCGTTCAGAACGGGCGCGTGGACGACGGCCATCGCCGTGCCCGAAGCCCCTCTTACGTCGCACCTCTACACGTTCTACGTCGGCACGCGGAACGGCGGCGTGTGGAAGACGACGAACAACGGCACGACGTTCGAGCCGGTGTTCGACGCCCAGCCGTCGCTCTCGATTGGCGCCATCGACGTCGCCCCGTCCGACGAGAAGGTCGTGTGGGTCGGCACCGGCGAGGCCTACCAGGCACGCAGTTCATACCCGGGCGACGGCGTGTACAAGTCGGCCGACGCCGGCAAGACGTGGGCGAGCATGGGGCTCCGCGACACGCACCATGTCTCGCGCATTCTCATCCACCCCAGGAACGCGAACCGGGTCTACGTGGCGGCGATGGGCCACCTCTACACGCCCAATGCCGAGCGCGGGCTCTTCGTCACGGACGACGGCGGCCGGACGTGGAAGAAGTCGCTGTATGTCGACGAGAAGACGGGCGTCATCGACGCCGTGATGAGCCGCCGCAACCCGGACGTCATCTACGCCGTGACGTACGAGTTGACCCGCAAGCCGTGGGACCTCGACATCGGCGGCCCCGGCAGCGGCATCTGGAAGACGACGGACGGCGGCCGGAAGTGGACGAAACTCGGCGGCGGCCTGCCGGCCGGACGGATCGGCCGCATTGGCATCGACCTCTATCAGGCGAACCCCGACATCCTCTACGCCATCGTCGAGAACGCGAACCTGCGGAAGCCGACCGCCCAGGAAGCGGCACGGGACGCGGTCCGTCCGAAGCCGAGCGAGTTCGTGGTCGGCAACGAAGTGTACCGGACCGGCGATGGCGGGCGCACGTGGAAGAAGACACATCCCGACAGCATCAGCATCGGCAGCAAGGCGGCGTACTCGTTCAACATCCTGCGGATTGACCCGGGCGACGCGAACCACGTGGCGGTGATCTCGGACGCGATGCCCAACTCGAGCGACGGAGGGAAGACGTGGCAGGGCACGTCCTGGCCGCCGCAGGGCATGTTCGTAAAGGCGTTCGGCGACTTCCGCGTGATGTGGTGGGACCAGCAGAATCCCAACCGGATCCTGGTGGGCAGCGACGGCGGCTTCTACGTCTCGTACGACCGCGGGAAGACGGCCGACCACTACATGAACATCCCGGTCGGCGAGTTCTACGCGGTTGACGCCGACATGGCCGACCCGTACAACGTCTACGGCGGGATGCAGGACCACGACTCGTGGAAGGGGCCGAGCAACAGCTGGTCGGGCGAGGTGAACGTGGCCGACTGGATCACGGTCGGCACGGGCGACGGGATGTACAACCGGGTCGATCCGACCGACGCACGCTGGCTGTACAACACCTCCCAGTTCGGCGACCACAAGCGCGTGGACCAGACGCAGCGCACCATGACCGACATCATGCCGCGGCGCCCGAAAGACCAGCCGGCGCTGCGCTGGAACTGGAACACGCCGCTGGTGCTCTCGCCCCACAATCCCCAGATCCTCTACACCGGCGCCCAGGTGCTCTTCCGCTCGCTCAACCGCGGCGACTCGTGGCAGGAAATCAGCCCGGATCTCACGACCGGCGACGACAGTAAGACGTTCGGCCGCGGAAACATCCAGTTCTGCACGATCACGACGGTCGCCGAGTCGCCCCTCACGCCGGGCGTCATCTGGGTGGGCACCGACGATGGAAAGGTGCAGGTGACGAGGACGAACGGCGCGACCTGGACCGACGTGACGCCGGCGATCGAGAAGGCTGGCGGGCCGCGCGACCGCTGGGTGAGCCGCGTCTTCGCGTCGGCTCATCAACCCGGCACGGCGTACGTCTCCAAGAACGGCTACCGCCACGACGACTTCGCGCCGTACCTGTTCAGGACGACGGACTTCGGCGCCTCGTGGACGGCCATCGGCAAGGGCCTTCCAGACCAGCCGATCAACGTGGTGTGGCAGGATCGGACGAACCCCGCCCTGCTGTTCGTTGGCAATGACAAGGGCGTCTGGATCTCGATCGACGACGGGGCGCAATGGGTCCGGATGAAGGGCAACATGCCCGGCGTGCCCGTGCACGACCTGCTCGTGCATCCCCGCGAGCGCGACCTCATCGTCGGCACGTACGGCCGCGGGCTCTACCTCACCAACGTTTCCGCGCTTCAGCAACTCGACGCGAAGGTGCTTGCGGAGGATGTCCATGTCTTCGACATCGATCCAGAGAGCTACGTCCAGACGAGCGGCTGGGGGAATTACGACTTCTACGGCGATCGTTACGTGACGACGCCCAACGAGCCGAACGGCCTTTCGATCAGGTACTACCTGCGCGAGTCGAAGAACCAGAAAGTGGCGATCACGGTCGCGGACCTGTCGAACCGGGTCATCCGGACGCTGGCCGGCACCTCCCTTCTGGGCCTCAACACGGTGCGGTGGGACATGCGCGACGGCGGCGGCAAGGTGCAGCCGCGCGGCGAGTATCTCGTCAAGATCGAGATCGACAGCCGCACGTTTGCGAAGACCGCGCGCATCAGGCACCCGGGCTGATGGCCGAGCCGGCCGGCGGCGCACCGCTTCCCCTCTTTCCCCGCGGCAACGCGCCGTCACCGGTAGCGTTCCGCCGCGGCTCGAGGGAGCCGTACGCGATCCGCTGGTTCGGCAGCACGGCGCTGCTGGGCCACCTGCGGCACCTCACGGCCGAACGGCTGGCAACCGGCCAGATCGACACGCGCGACTGGATGCGGGCGCAGGCGCCGGCTGCCCTCCTCCGCGAGGTGGCGCGCGTGCTCGACGCGCCGAACGAGGGCGACACCCTCGTCGATCGGCTCGGCCGTGACGTGTGGATCGACTACGTGGCCGACACCGGCGACGACGGCGAGGTCAGCGCGGCGGTGGCCGGCATGGTGTTCGCCGAGTACGCGCTGCAGGACGGGTCCGCGCGCGTCCTGCCCCGAGGCGACCTGCTGATTTTCGGCGGCGACACCGCGTATCCGCTGAGCTCCGCGCCGGAAATCGCCCGGCGCCTCACCCATCCGTGGAACCAGGTGCTGGCGCGCCAGGGGCCGCCGTCGCGCGCCCGCGTCATGCTCGCCATTCCCGGCAACCACGACTGGTACGACGGGCTCGACGGATTCGCGCGGCTCTTCCGCCGCGACCCGCTCCGCGAGCGCGCGGACCGCGGCGACAATCCAGAGTTGATCAAGCAGCTCCATCTCGCGGAGAGTGCGGACCCGGCCGAGTCAGGGCGCGCCCTGGGCCGGGTCTATCGACAGCTCCATCTCGACGAGATCGCCGGTTCCTTCAGGCTCGCCGAGCAGGCCCTTTCAGAGGCGTACGCGGTGCTGACCGGACGGAAGGTGAAGCGGATCTCCCGCCTGTGGCTGATCGGTTACCGCGCGGTGCAGGAGGCGTCGTACTGGCTGCTGCCGCTCGCGCCCGGCCTCGACCTGTGGGGCGTGGACCGCCACCTGCGGACGATGGATTTCAGGCAGCGGTTGTTCTTCGACGAGCGCCTGACGGCCGCCCCCGGCAGCCGGCGCATCCTGGCCTCGCCGGACCCGGCCATCGCGATGGGCGAGCCGAACACGCCAGGCCAGCAGATTCTCAAGGCCTGCGGCCTTTCACTCACGCGCGACCCGATATGTTATCTGACCGGAGACAGCCACCACTACGAACGGCGCGAGATCGGCGCGTCGATGCACGTCATCGCCGGCGGCGGCGGGTCGTTCGTCCATGGCACGCGCGTGCACCGCCACCCTCGCGGCCGGAAGCCCGCGTGCGCGTTTCCGGACGCGAAGACGAGCCGCCGGCTGGCCCTCAGCGTCCCGTTCCAGCTGGCCCTGGGCACGGCCGGCCTGCTGCCGCACGCCGGCTGTGCCGCCCTGGCGGCGCTGCAGTTCTGGATGTTCAGCGCCAGCCCGCTTGCCGGCTGGCTGATGACGGCCGCGGTGGCGGCCGTCGCGGTGTTCTTCATGTACCAGGCCGTGCTGAAGCGGCGCGAGCGGCCGTGGGCGACGCTGGCCGTCGCGCTGGCGCACGGGCCGTTGCTGGCGGTCGCGCCGATCGGCGTCGGGTGGCTGCTCACGCGGGCCATGCCCGCCGTGGCGTCCGGCCTCGTCGACGTGGCGGCGATGGCGCTGGTCGGCCCGCTCATCATCGGCCATTTCCTCCTCGCGCTGGTGATGACCGGCCTCGAGCACCACCACGCCTACGCGGTGCTGGGCCACCCCGGCTACAAGTGCTTCGTGAGGCTCCGCGTGAGTCCGGACGGCCGCGTGGAGGCCTGGACCATCGGCAAGGACGACACCCTCGGCGAGGGTCCGCCCCGGCTGATTGACCGCTTCGAGTGGTAGCGGCTATCCTTCTTGAATCCGATCCAGGTGGTGCCTGCAGCACAGGCGGCCGGTCCGTCGGCCCATTGGGGGAGGTCTACAGTGTCCGCAACCGTTCGTCAGATGCTCGCCGGAAGAGGCGAGGCCATCTCCGTGGCGCCGTCGACAACCGTCTTCCAGGCCCTGCAGCGCATGGCCGAGCACAATATCGGCGCGCTGCTCGTCATGGACGGCGACCGGCTGGCCGGCATCTTCAGCGAGCGCGACTACGCGCGAAAGGTGGCGCTGCGCGGGCTGAACTCGAAGGACACGCCCGTGGGCGACCTGATGACGGGCAAGGTCATCACGGTGGGTCCGTCATGGACGGCCGAGCAGTGCATGGCGCTGATGACGGAGCATCACATCCGGCACCTGCCGGTGGTCGAAGGCGAGCGCGTGCTCGGGGTGATCTCCATCGGCGACGCGGTCAAGTCCGTCGTCGACGAGCAGCACTTCGTGATCGGCCAGCTCACCAACTACATCACGCATTCGTGACCGCCGCCGGGCCCGTTCTCGCAAGGGCCGAGGCGGTCAGCACGACCAGGCCGATCCAGAGCAGGTCGGCGACGAGCAGGTGCGTGAGCTGCATCCACACCGGGGCGAGCAGCCACACGTTCACGAATCCCAGCAGGACCTGGGCGATGGCCAGGACGATGACGGCGCGCTTCGCCAGGCGCCCGCGGCGATCCGCCGCGGACAGGGGTACCGCCCCGGCGCCGAACACCAGCATGGCGCCCACGGTGACGCCGAGGGCCGGATGCAGGATGCGCAGCCGCAGCAGCAGGCTGCTCGCCGGCGAGAGGTCCGCCTTGAACGCGTCCATGAACGACCGGGCGGGATAGAGCGTGTCGCCGAGGGCGGCAATCGCGCCCGTCTTCCCGACGCCAATCATCAGGATCAGCAGGGCCAGCAGGGCGCCGAAGGTGCGGGTGCGGCCCGCGATCGCCACCGGAGCGCCGCCCGACACGAAGTGGGCGGTGAGCGTCAGGCAGGCCAGCAGCACGAGCGTGTTCGCGAGATGCAGCGGCATGACCATCGCGCGGGCGAGGCTTTCGTCCTGGGCCACGAGCCTGAAGAGCACGAGGCCGGCGCCGAGCAGCGCCTCGACGACGATGAACACGGCCGCGGCCATCCCGGCCCGCCTGGCGGGATGGCCGGGCGCCACGGTCCGCCGGATCCAGACGGCGAGGGCGATCACGGCCACCAGCGCGAGGCCGCTCGAGATACGGTGCGAGAACTCGACGAGCATCGCGGTGTCGGGAGCGAGGGGCACCACTTCACCGTTGCACAACGGCCAGTGGGCGCCGCAGCCCGCGCCGGACCCGGTGGCGCGCACGTACGCGCCCCAGAGGATGACGGCGACGTTCCACGCGAGCACGAACCAGGCGTAGCGGGCGAGCTTGGGGTTCACGGGGAGATTCTACGTCAGGGGCGAGGGATTCGCCCTTCGACTCGCCGCTGCCGCGGCTCGCTCAGGGTGGGCTCGGCCGATCGCGCCTCGCCCAGGGCAGAAAGGCCACAGGCTACGTCTCGACTGTGACGGCGTCGATGATGCCGACGATGGCGGAGCGGACCGGGGCGTCCTTCGAGGCGAACACCTGGCGGGCGCCGTTGCCTTCGTCGAGCACAAGCACGCGGTCGCCCGTGCCGGCGTCGACCGTGTCGACGGCTATCAGGTAGTCCGGGAGCGGCGCGCCGGCGGCATCCGTGCGCTCGACGACGAGCAGCTTCTTCGCGCCGTAGAAGGGGTGATTGATCGTCGACGTGATCGTGCCAATCACCCGGCCGATGATCATGCGCGCTCTCCCGGGTCAGGTCTGGAGATGATCCACGATCCCGATGATCGTGTGGTCGACGGGAACGAACCAGGGATCGAGGGCGAGCGCTGCTTCGCGGCCGCCTTCGTAGTACACGAGTTCGCCAGGACCGGCCATGCGCGTCGAGTCGGCCGCCACCAGCGGCCCGCCCTTCGGCGCGCCCCGCTTGTCGATCGGCTGCACGATCAGCATCGGGACGCCCTCGAGGCCCTCGCAGACCACGCACGGCACGACGGTCCCGATGACGCGCCCGAGCAGCATCAGACGCTCTCCCCGCCCAGGTCGAGCACCTGCTGCGAACCGAACCACGTGCTGGCTTCGATCTGCCTGATCAGTCCCTCGTGCGGCGACGAGATGATCCGGTGGCGCAGTTGGCCGCCGGACTGATCCACGTAGCGGGTCACGATGTCGATGGCCGCCTCGATGTCCGGCAGCGCGCCCTGGTACAGGCTCAGGCCGCGGCCCGAGAGCCCCGAGTCGGCGAGGCGGATCTCGACGAGGTCGACGGGCGTGCCCTTGAGCGCCGCCTCGGCGGCGCGCACGTTGGCCGCCACCGTGTCGGTTTCGATGATGGCCAGCGCGCCCGAGCTTCCGAGCGTCCGGCGCCCGAGGATGGCGTCGTAGACCCGCGGGTGCACGTCCGCCAGAAACAGGCGGTCGAGCACGGCCGGCCCGCCGTGCTCCAGCCCTTCCCGGAGGGCTTCGTCGACCGACGCCGTCGTGCCGCCGATCAGCGTGAGAAACCGTCCGCGCGTGATCGTGCCGCACTTGACGAACGCGATGGGCGCCTTCTTCAGCATCGCGTCGGTGGCGGACATCCCGCACGGGATCTCGCTGAACTCGACCACGGCAATCGCGGGGTGCTTCTTCATCACGTGATCCTGAAGTGATCGACCAGCACGCAGCGCCGCCATCGCGAGAAGGACCGCGGGCCGGTGAGCCCTTCGCCTGTCGGGCTGGCGATGGTGAACGAGCAGAAGCCCTCGCCGTCGAGGCCGAGGCCGGACTGCGACCGCCCGTTCTTGACGAAGATGCTGCAGTCGCATTCCTTCGCCATCCGGCTCAGGCGATCGATGTTCGTCGAGTGCATCACGGCGGTGTGACGGTTCCCGCTCTCGGCCTCGATCGCGAGCGAGATGGCGCGGTCCGCGTCCGGCACGCGGCACACCGGCAGGATCGGCATCATCTGCTCGCTCCAGACGAGCGGGTGGTCCTCGTCCACGTCGACAATGCCCAGCCGCACCGAGTCGGGCACGTTCATCCCCAGCTTCCCGAGAATGACCGAGGCGTTCTTGCCGATGAGTTCGTGGTTCATCGCGCCGTGGCCGCGCGGCCCGGGGTTCTTCGCGAACACGAGGTTCTCGAGCGCGGTGCAGCCGGCTCCTGTCGATGAGCACCGCGCCCTGCGCCTGCATGGCGCGGATCAACTGGTCGGCGACGCTCGAGACGACGAGGACCTCTTTCTCGTCCACGCAGATGATGTTGTTGTCGGTCGACGCGCCGAGCACGATGTGCCGGGCGGCCTGCTCGACGTGCGCCGTGTCGTCGACGACCGCCGGCGGGTTTCCGGGCCCCGCGCAGATGGCCCGCTTGCCGCTCGCCATCGCCGCCTTCACCACCGCCCCGCCTCCGGTGACGACGATCAGCCGGATGAGCGGGTGCGCCATCACCTGCTGCGCCGTCTCGATGGATGGGCTCGACAGGCACGTGACGACGTTCGCCGGGCCCCCGGCGCCGGTGATCGCCTTGTTCAGCAGCGCCACGGTCTCCATCGAGCACCGCTTCGCGAGCGGGTGCACGCAGAAGACCACGCTGTTGCCGGCAGCCAGCATGCCGATGGCGTTGCAGATGATGGTGGAGGTCGGATTGGTCGACGGCGTGATCGCGCCGATGACGCCGAACGGCGCCGGCTCGGTGAGCGACAGCCCGTGGTCGCCGGTGACGGCGCTCGGGGAACAGGTCCTCCAGGCCGGGGGTCTTCTCCGAGACGAGGCGGTTCTTCACCACCTTGTCCTCGTACCGCCCGAGTCCCGTTTCCTCGCGCGCCGACGTCGCCAGCGCCTCGGCATTCGCCAGCATCGCCGCGCGGATGGCCGCCAGAATGGCGCCGCGGTGCTTCAGCGGGAGCGCCGCGAACACCGGTTGCGCGGCCTTCGCGGCCCGCGCCGCCTCGTCGACGGTCGCGAAGATGCCCAGATTCGACGGGACGGGCGCCTGCCCCGAGCGTGGCCGAAGGGCTGAGGTCGCGCCAGGTCCCGCGATCTCGGCCGCGATCGTCTGCGCGATGGCCTCGATGTCCTGGTCGGAAAGGCGCGTCATGGCCTATTTCTTGTACTTGGTTTCCCGGCCGACTTCCCACGTGTCGACAATCGCCATGATCACGGCGTCGACCGGGCGGTTGTTCGTGGCCTGCGTCTGCCGCGCGGAACTGCCCGACGCCACGAGCACCATTTCGCCCGGCCCGGCCCCGACGGCATCGGCGGCGACGACGAACCCGCCGGTCTCCTGCCCTTCGGCGTCGACGTAACGGACGAGCATCAGCCGAAGCCCCTCGAGGGTCTGCTCCTTCCGCGTGGCGACGACGGTCCCGACGACTTTCCCAAGCGTCATGGCACTTCCCCTCGGCGGCCGGCAGCCTCCGACCGTCGCGCGACGAGCTCCGGCTGCAGGTCCGTCCGCGCCGTTCCCATCTGTGCTCGACTGACCTTCGCCTGTCCTGTCTGCGCGCAGATGGGAAGCGCCGCGGCCACCCACAGCCGTCGCCTTCCCGTTACCAGGAGGCGGCGTGGGCCGGTCTATTGCTCTCCCTTCGCCTCTTCCGCCCGGCCGAGCGGCATGACCGTGTCGACGTTGGCGTGCGGGCGGGCGATCACGTGGACGGTGACCACTTCGCCGACCCGGCCGGCCGCGATCTGGCCGGCATCCACCGCCGCCTTCACCGCCGCCACGTCGCCGCGCACGATGACGGTGACGTAGCCGCCGCCGGTCTTCTCGTACGACACGAGTTCGACCTTCGCCGCCTTCACCGCGGCGTCGGCCGCCTCCACCACCGCCGGAAACGACCGGCACTCGATCATGCCCAGGGCTTCAGTCATAGGTATGCTCCGTTGCTTCGATGGCTCCGCAGGCCAGTAGTAAGTAGCCCGTAGACAGTAGCCAGTAGAAATGCCCGT
Source organism: uncultured Acidobacteriota bacterium (assembly GCA_963806085.1). Taxonomy (GTDB): domain Bacteria; phylum Acidobacteriota; class Vicinamibacteria; order Vicinamibacterales; family JAKQTR01; genus JAKQTR01. The sequence continues at coordinate 409,896 of CAWDWR010000003.1, read as the reverse complement.
CGCGCTGACGAGCTGAAGAGCTCTTCCTACTGGCTACTGACTACTGACTACTGGCTACTACCTATCGCTTGCCGTTGCTCCCACTGACACTCTGAATCGCCTGCTCCGCCGCCCGAAATGCCACGTCGATGTCGCGTTCCTCGCCGCCGAGGTACACGCGGCCGAAGCTGCCGAAGGCGCGCACCTCCAGGATGTTGATGTCGGCAGACTTCTCGGCCTCGTTCGCCGCCAGGGCCGCGTAGCCCGCCGGCGCCACTTCCATCACGTACAGCGACTGCCCCGGCATGATCATGTCACCGTGGCGCGTCCGGTTGATGAGCTGCGTGTGGTACGGCGAGATGTTGCGGATGACCTGGCTCGAGAAGATCTCCGGCTTGATGCGCTCTTCTTCCTTCAGCCCGAGCATCTCGAGGATGGCGCGCCCGGCCGCCCGCACATCCGCCTGCGATTCCGAGTGGATCTCGAGCATGCCGTAGAGGCGCTCGATGATCAGCATGCCGGGCTTGACGTTCGTGGCCTTCAGCGCCACGTCGGTCACGCGCATGATGTCCATGCCCGGCGCGATTTCGACGAACAGCGACGCCTCGCCCGGCGTCGGCAGGAACCCCTGCGCCACGGTCCCGAGGAACGACGCGTACTGCGGCTGCAGGCTGTCGAGGAATACGTAGCAGCGGAGCTCGGCCATCGCGCTATCCCTTCTGCGGCGCCCGCGCCCGGGCCTCTTCCACGATCTTCACGCTCGCGCTCGCCCCGATGCGCGTCGCCCCCGCCTCGATCATCCTCACCGCATCGTCGTAGGTGCGGATGCCGCCCGAGGCTTTCACGCCCAGCTTCTTCGGCGCCACGGTCTTCGCCATGAGCGCGATGTCTTCCGCCGTGGCGCCGCCGCTCGCGAAACCGGTGGAGGTCTTCACGTAGTCGGCGCCGGCCTTCATGCTGAGCTCGCAGGCGCGGACCTTCTCCTCGTCGGTGAGCAGCGCCGTTTCGAAGATCACCTTGCTCAGCGCCCGGCCGTCCTTGCAGGACTCGACGACGGCCCGGATGTCGCGCAGCACCAGCGCCTCGTCCTTGCTCTTGAGGGCGCCGATGTTGATCACCATGTCGATCTCGTTGGCGCCGTCCCGGATCGCCTTGCGCGCCTCGAGGGCCTTGATCTCCGGCGACTGGGCGCCCAGCGGAAAGCCGACGACGCAGCACACCTTGACGGCCGAGCCGCGCAAGAGCGCCTTGCACTGTGCGACGTACGTCGGGTTGACGCAGACCGAGTAGAAGTTGTGGCGCTTCGCCTCGTCACAGAGCTTCTCGATGTCCGCGGCCGTCGCTTCGGGCCGGAGCAGCGTGTGATCGATCATCCGGGCGAGTTCGTCGGGCGAGACCGGCGGCGGGGCAGGCGCGGCCTGCGGCCGGGACGTTTCGAGTATCTGCCGCACGCGATCGGCGATGCGCTGAAGGTCGTCGCCCGAGAGATCCACGTTGCCTCCGGACCCGCCGGCCATGAGCGCCTTGCGCTCGATGTCGCGGATCATGTCCACCCGCCGCTGGTGCCGCTTCGCCGTGCAGGCCGTCGCCAGAAAGACGTCGACGATGCCCCTGGCCTGGCCCGCTGTGACCTGGCCGGACCCGAGCGTCAGGACGTTTGCGCCGTTGTGCTCCCGGCTGTTGCGGGCGAGGGTTTCGCTATAGCACGCAGCGGCCAGGACGTTCGGCACCTTGTTGGCGGCCATCGCCGAGCCGATGCCGGCGCCGTCCACGACAATGCCGAAATCGCAGTCGCCCGAGCCCACCAGCCGGGCCACCGCTTCGGCGAAAACCGGGTAGTCCACCGCCTCTGAGCTGTTCGTGCCGCAGTCCCGTATCTGGTGCCCCTGGCTCTGGAGGTACACCACGAGTTGTTGCTTCAACTCGAAGCCGCCGTGGTCGGCGCCCAGGGCGATGCGGAGCGACTGCGCCATGCCGTCAGAGGGTATCAGACTCGGGACGGCCAACGATAGCATCAGTCCCGAGTGGAACGCGCCGAGCAGTTAACACTGTTATTCGCCGAGGCTGCCTGTTGACAAGGACTGATGCGCAGCCTATCGTCACGACTGCCATGGTGGGGCAGACGCTTGGCCACTACCGGATCCTCGAGAAGATCGGGGAAGGCGGCATGGGCGTCGTCTATCGCGCCCACGACGAGCGGCTCGATCGCGACGTGGCGCTCAAGGTGCTGCCTGCCGGCACGCTGGCCGACGACAAGGCCAGACGCCGCCTCCGGAGCGAAGCGCTGGCGCTCGCCCGGCTCAACCATCAGAACATCGAGGCGATTTACGACTTCGACACCCAGGACGATGTCGACTTCCTGGTCGTGGAGTACGTCACCGGGCCAACGCTGGCAGATCGCCTAGCAGGTGGTCCCCTGGAGGAAGCTGAGATCCTGCGCGTGGGCGTCCAGATCGCTGCGGCTCTCGAGGAGGCTCATGCGCTCGAGGTGGTGCATCGCGATCTGAAGCCGGCCAACATCAAAGTCACCTCGAAAGGGCGGGTGAAAGTCCTCGACTTCGGCCTCGCGACGCTGCTCAGGCCGGATGGCGAGGCAGACGCGACACGCTCGGCGACCGATGCGGGCGTGACCGCCGGAACCGTGCCGTACATGGCGCCCGAACAGCTCATGGGCTCGGTGGCCGACGCCCGGAGCGACATCTTCGCTGCGGGCGTGGTGCTCTACGAGATGGCGACCGGCCGGCGGCCGTTCCAGGGACGCGCGACAGCGGAGTTAACCGACGCGATCCTGCATACGGCTCCTCCACTGCCGACTCGTATTCACGCGGACCTGTCGCGCCGGCTGGAGGATGTGATCCTCAAATGCCTCGAGAAGGACCCGGAGAACCGGTACCAATCGGCGAAGGAGTTGGCGATCGACCTGCGGCGCTTGGCGGCTCCGAGCACGCCGTCCGATGCGGCTCTTCTTCCGGTCCAGCGGAGGCGCCAGGCGAAGGCTGCGCGGATCCTCCTGATTACGGGCGCCGCCGGAGTGGCGGTGGCGGTCCTCCTCGTTGCACTGAACATCGGTGGCTCGAGGACCGGCTGCTCCGCCATGACGATCGTGGACTGCCTCGCTCGGTTGCAGTGCTCCCCTTCGAGAACCTGAGCGGCGACCCGGAGAACGCGTACTTCAGCAACGGGATTGCCGCCGAGATCCTCAGTCATCTGGTGAGCGTCCCAGGTCTGAAGGTCGTCTCGGTGAAGGGCGTCAGGGGGCAGGCTGCAGACGCGAGGCAGATTGGGCGTGAGGTCGGCGTCACAGCGGTCCTCGAAGGCGACGTCCGGCGGGCGGGGAACCGCGTGCGCGTGACTGCGAGGATGACGAACACGGAAACGGGCGCGCTGATGTGGGCGTCGGAGCCGGTCGATCGTGAACTGTCCGATATCTTCTCGGTGCAGGCCGAGATCGCTGTGCGGATCGCGGAAGCGCTGAACGCCGTGCTGACACCGCAGTTGAAGGAGTCGGTCGAGCGGAGGCCCACGGAGAACCTCGAGGCGTACGACGCCTACCTGCGAGGCGTGGATTACTCATCCCGGAGCCAGGAGGAGCGTGACTTTCGGGCGGCCGTCGCCAGCTTCGAACGAGCTGTCTCCCTCGATCCCTCATTCGCGCTTGCGCATGCGATGCTGACCTACAGTCACGCCGCACTGTGGTGGTATCACTACGACCGGACACCGCAGCGGATCGCAATGGCGAAGGCGTCGATCGACCGAGCGCTCGCACTTCAACCAGACAGCCCGGAGGTGCGTGCCGCACTGGGTTGGTTCGTGCCCAGGGCGCTGCTGCAGGCACAGTTCCACGACCTGCTCGGCCAACGGGAAGCCGCGTTGAAGTCGTACAGCGCCGCGGTCACGTTGCTCGAATCGAAGCTCAAAGAGGCGCCAGACGACCCTCGCTTCCACGGCTCGCTTGGCATCGCGTACGCGGGTCTCGGCAGAAAGAGCGATGCCGTCGCCGAGGGCAAACAGGCCCTGGCCCTGTTGCCGGTCAGCAAGGAGGCGTACCGGGGCGCGTTTCATGTCGAGGAGATGGCGCGTATCTATGCCATGGTCGGCGAGCGCGACGCGGCAATCGAACAACTCGAATACCTGATGTCGATCCCGTTCGATCTCGCCGGGCCGGGCCTGCGGCTCGACCCCGCATGGGATTCTCTCCGCGACCACCCGCGCTTTCAGAAACTCGCCGGCGCGTCTGGGAAGTAGCGCCAGGCTGGACCTGTGTCTATCGCTTCGTGACGCCCGGAGCCGCGATGGCCCGGACGACAACGTCCTCCAGCATCAACCCGATCTGCAGATCCCGCGACTTCCCGCTGCCCTCCCGCGCGTAGGTGACCCGGTAGGTGTTGCGAATCTCCGCGCTCACGAGGTCGAGCGCGGAACCGATCGCGAGCGCACTCGTGACTTCATGAAGGGCGCCGGCCGTCTTCGCCGTGCCCTCGCGAAGCAGCTGCGTGCGCTCGCGCTCGCCTTCACCGGTTGCGCCCACCTGGACCAGCCGTTGCTGCCGTTCGGGAATGCTCTGCCCCGACGCGGAGGTCAGCGACGGCGCCGCCGGCGTGGCGCGGTTCGTGACAGCGACGGCGTGGAACGACACGGCGTCCTGGATCAGCCGCTTGACGACGGCGCCGCCGGTGGTCGTGCTGGCGTCGGTGGCTCCGGTCGAGACGCTGACGATGACGGGGCGCCGGGCTTCGGCCATGCGGAGGTCGCTGCAGGCGAGGTCGATCGCGTCGAGCAGGCGCGACACGTCGCTCGCCCGCGCGGTGAGGCGCCCGACACCATTCGCGAGCTCCGCCGCGTCGCTCGTGAAAGCGACGACGCGGTTGGCACGCTCGCCGAATTCGTAGAGGGCAACCTTGTGATCCCGCGCGAGCGTCTTGACGAAGGCGTCGATGGCGCTTCGGTACGGCCCGGCCGCAGCGGCGATGAAGCTGCTCGTATCGACCAGGACGGCGATCTGCGCGGGGCCGGCAAGCGGTTGAACACGGACCAGGGCGCGGTCCCTGCCATCCTCGCGCACCGCGAAGTACTCTTCCGTGAGACCCCGGATGGGCGATCCTGCCTTGTCCAGGACCGTGACATAGACGTCCCGCTCACCGGTCTGCGCAACCAGCCCCGTTGCCGTCCAGGCCAGAAGGGTGACGGCGAGCGCTGCTGCGACGCGCATGCGCCCTGTGCTCACTTGAACAACGCGAAGTAGATGACGTAGAACCACGAGAAGATGCCGTGGATGATCGCCCAGAGGATCGACTTGTTGACGCTCCACGAGATGGTGATCGCAAGCGCCGTCCCGAACCCGACGCCTGCCGTGGCGGCCGTTGTCCCATGTGCCATGCGGGGCAATATACACCCTCATAGCGCCGCTGTGGGTGACCGAGGCGCTTTCCATCTGCCCGCCCTTCGACAAGCTCAGGGCGCCCTGAGCCTGGCCGAAGGGCGCAGGGAGGACAAGCGAAGGTCACCCGAGGACAGATGGAAACGCCTCGGGCAGGACCCGCAGTGGCGCGGCAGCGTGCTCGTGTAAGATCCGCGGCGTGCGCCACATCACACTGGTTCTTGCCGCCATCCTGCTCGCCGCCGTTCCGGGGCTCTCGTCCGCGCAACCTGCGGCCCAGCGGCAAGCCTCACCCACTCGCCCGCCGAACATCGTGATCATCTTCGCCGATGACCTTGGGTACGGCGACCTGGGCGTGTACGGGCATCCGCTGATCAAGACGCCGAGGCTCGACAGGCTCGCGTCAGAGGGCCTGAAGCTGACGTCGTTCTACGCGTCGGCGCCGGTGTGTTCGGCGTCCAGATACAGCCTGCTCACCGGCCGTTATGCGATCCGGGCCGGTATCAACGGGGCGCTGATGCCGGAGAGCAAGACCGGGTTGGGCGCCGACGAGACGACGATCGCCGACGTCCTGAAAGCGGCCGGCTACCGGACGGGCATGGTCGGCAAGTGGCACCTCGGGAACAAGCCCGGCTTCTTCCCCACCGAGCACGGCTTCGATTCGTACTTCGGCCTGCTCTACAGCAACGACATGGTCAGGCCGTGGGTGGAGACCGACGTGCCGCTGCGGCTCTACCGCGGCACGCAGGAACTGCCTGGCGAGGTCGATGTCGCGGCGCTGACCGAGCGCTACACCGAGGAAGCCGTCGCCTTCATCCGGGAGAACAAAGGCCGTCCCTTCTTCCTCTACTTGGCGCACGCCATGCCCCACGTGCCGCTCGGCGTCTCGCCACGGTTCGCCGGCACGTCCGCGAACGGGCGCTACGGCGACGTGATCGAGTCGATCGACTGGAGCGCCGGGCGGGTGCTGGACGCGCTGCGGGACGCCGGCGTCGAACGAGAGACACTTGTCATCTTCACGAGCGACAACGGTCCGTGGATGGACATGCCGCCGCGCATGCTGGTGGACCCTCGCGTCGTACGCACCGACGCGGGCAGCGCCGGCCCGCTGCGCGGGAGCAAGGGCACCAGCTGGGAGGGCGGCACGCGCGTGCCGTTCCTGGCGCGCTGGCCCGGGCGGATCCCGGCGAACACGGTCAACAGCGACCTGGCGAGAACGCTCGACATCCTTCCAACCATTGCCGGCATCGTGGGCGCCCCGCTCCCCTCGGGCCGCGCCATCGACGGGCAGGACATCCGCGGCTTTCTCGAAGGCAAAGGTCCATCCCCGGACGAGTGGTTCTTCTACTACAACAGCGGCGGCCGGCTCGAAGGGGTCCGCGACAGGCGCTGGAAGCTGCACCTGACCTTTCCAGACAAAGGCGAGCCGGTGACAGAGCTGTTCGACCTTCTCGTGGATCCGTCCGAACGGTGGGACGTGGCCGCCGAACATCCCGAGGTCGTGGCGCGACTGCGCGAACGGATGCGGCAGTTCGCGGCCGAGGTCGCGAGGTAGCGGCTAGCGACCGCCGCGCCTGGGAATGTACCGCGGCACGCGGCGGCAGTATTCCTCGTACTCCGCGCCGAAGCGATCGCGCAGCTCGATTTCCTCGAGCAGGACGACGGTGTGGATTGCCGGGAAGGTCAGCAGGTAGAGGGCCCACGCGCCCGTGTAGTTCGCGAACGCGACGTAAGCGAAGGTGAAGGACAGGAACTCCAGGTAGCGCGGGTTCCGCGTCCGGGCGTAGATCCCCTCGCGCAGCAAATGGCCCTTGTCGGCCCTGGATACCTCCGGCACCCCCACCAGGATCCGCTGATTCAGGTGCTTCCGGCGCCGCTTGGCGATTACAGCCCCGACAACCGCCGCCGGCACGGCGAGCACCAGGAGAACGGGCTGGAAGCCCAGGTCGCGCCCGACGAGCGCGGGGCTGAAGTGCCACAACAGCACCGCGGCGGCAATCAGCAGCGAGTAGACGATGCAGAAGCTCGCCACGGTCCCCAGGCGGCGCCAGAACCGCGTGAAGGGGTGAATCAGGTACCACGCCCCAATCGCGGGCGGCACCCACACGACCATCATCACGGCCACGAACCAGCGCGCCTTGTCCATCCGTGCCTCCGGCCTGCCTGCGCCGCGCCGCCGGCCCGCGCCTACCTGAACACGATGCAGACCGGCGTATTGGCCACGACGATGCGACCCGTCGCGGCGAGCGCGCCCGTCGACTGGTCGACATCGAATTCGACGATGGTGTCGCTGCGCTGGTTCGCGGCAAACAGGCGCGTGCCGGCCGGGTCGAGGGCGATGCAGCGGGGCGTCGAGCCCTTTGTCGACTCCCAGCCCGCCGGCGACAGCATCCCGCTGGATTCGTCGACGCGCAGGATGGCGACGCTGTCGTGCCCGCGGTTCGAGGCGTAGACGAAACGGCCCGACGGCGAGACCACAATCGCCGCGCCGGTGTTGTTGCCGGTGTAGGTCGACGGCAGCGAGGGCACGATCTGCATCGGCTCGAGGGCGCCCGCCGCGCTGACGCGGTAGGCGGTGACGGTCGAGTCCAGCTCGTTGATGACCCACGCATACGGCAGGCTGGGATGGAACGCGATGTGACGCGGGCCCGCGCCGGATCTCGTCCGGGTGAACGGCGGACCCGCCGGTACCAGGCGGCCTGTCGTTCCGTCGATGCGAAACACGAAGAGCCTGTCGAGCCCCTTGTCCGGGACGACGAGGAACCGCCCGCCTGGCTCGAACTGGCACTGGTGAGGGTGGGGGCCCGGCTGCTCTGTCCGGTGCGGGCCGAGCTCGCCCTTCATCGCCACGACATCGGTCGGCGCGCCGAGCGAGCCGTCGGCGTTGATGGGCAGTACCTCGACGCTGCCCGCCACGTAGTTGGCGACGGCGAGGAAGCGCCCGGCCGGGTCGGCGGCGACATGACTCGGGTCGTCGCCGCCGGAGGACCGGCGGTTGATGAGGGCCAGCTCGCCGGTCTGATCGTTGATGGCGAAGGCCGACACCTCGTTCACGACTGGCTGCACGGCGTAGAGGACCGGCCTGCGCGGGTCGAGCGCAAGATAGCCGGGGTTCACGACGTTCGACAGGAGTTGCACGCGTGCCCAGCGGCCCGACTCGGGGTCGATGCGGTAGGCCGACAGCCCCTCACCGCGAGCACCGCGTGTGCTCGTGGCGAACGAGCCGACATAGGCGAATCGCGCGCCGGGGCGTGCGGGCGGGCCCGAAGCGGAGCGGGCGGCATCCGGCGCCTGCTTCCGCGCCGCGAGACGGTCTCCGGCCGCGGCGGCAATCGTGGCGGCCGACACGCCCATGAATTGCCGGCGGGTAAGAGCCTCTGGCGGGCGTGACACCCGCGACCTGGTCATAGTGGGGACAGGGTACAACAGGGGACGGCTGGAGGGGATAGGGACAAGGGGCATGGGATATGGGGCAGGACGACAGGCGAGGGATTCGGCCCTTCGATGAACTCAGGGCCGCCCTGAGCGGCGTCGAAGGGCGGGATTCGGAGTTCAGAAGTACTTCTGGCAGTATGGAGAGACGGTGCTGACGAAACTCGGATTGCCTCTCCTCCTGGTTCTGGCGCTCTGCTCGGGTCTGTCGGCGCAGACGCCCGCCCAGGAGCCCGCCGCGACGGCGCCGCCATTCGAGGAATGGCTGGCGGCGCTGCGGGCGGAGGCGCTCGCGAAGGGCATCAGCCAGCACACGGTCGATGCCGCGCTCGGATCGGTCGAGCGGTTGCCGGTGGTCGTCGAGCGCGATCGGACCCAGGCCGAGGTCACGCTGACGCTCGACCAGTACGTCGCCAGGCGCGTCCCCCCGCGCGCGGTCCGCACGGCGGGCACGATGGCCTCGACGCACCGCGCTGAACTGCAGCGCGCGTCCGTGCGATTCGGCGTGCCGCGCTCGGTGATCGTGGCGATCTGGGGCCTGGAATCGAACTTCGGGCGGTTCCAGGGCGTGCGCCCGACGATCCCGACGCTCGCCACGCTGGCGTACGACGGCCGCCGGACGCTCTTCCGCGACGAACTGCTCGCCGCGCTGCGCATCATCGACAGCGGTGACGTGGCGCCCGACGCGCTGAAGGGGTCGTGGGCCGGTGCAATGGGACAGGCGCAGTTCATGCCGTCGAGCTACCTGAAGTGGGCCGTGGACGGCGACGGAGACGGCCGCCGCGACATCTGGACGTCGCTCCCGGACGTGTTCGCCTCTGTCGCCAGCTACCTGAAGGAGCACGGCTGGACGAAGGATGAGCGTTGGGGCCGGGAGGTCCGGATGAGCGACACGATCGCGAGCCGGGTGGCGGCCGCGGTGCCCCTGCGCCTCACGGGGGCCTGCGCGGCCGTCCGCGCCATGTCCGAGCCCAGGCCGCTGCGGGACTGGCGCGCGCTGGGCGTCACGCTTCGAAACGGTTCCCTGCTGCCCGCCAGCGACCTGCAGGCGTCCCTGGTGCGCATCGACACCCGCAGTTTTCTCGTGTACGGCAACTACGAGGCGCTGCTCGCCTACAACTGCGCCCACACGTACGCCCTCAGCATCGGCATCCTCTCCGACCGCATCGGCAACCGGTAGGCAGAAAACGACGGCTGAAAACGGCGTCCCGTGCGATAGACTTCCGCGCCAGAGGACTGGACAGACCATGACCACTTTTGACTGGCTGATTGTCTTTGCCTATTTCCTGGTGCTCGCCGCGCTGACCTTCTGGGTCATGAAGCGGAACAAGGACACCGCCGACGACTACTTCCTGGCCGGCCGCAATCTCGGGTGGTTCATCGTCGGCGCGTCGATCTTCTCGTCGAACATCGGCTCCGAGCACCTGGTCGGCCTGGCCGGCTCTGGCGCACCGACGGCGTGGCGATGGCGCACTACGAGCTGCACGCCTGGTGCCTGCTGGTGCTGGGCTGGGTGTTCGTGCCCTTCTACATGCGCTCGCGCGTGTACACCATGCCGGAGTTCCTCGAGCGGCGGTTCTCGCCGACGGCGCGCTGGATGCTGTCCATCATTTCGCTGGTGGCCTACGTCATCACGAAGATCGCCGTGGGCATCTTCGCCGGCGGCGTCGTGTTCGGGACGCTCCTGCCCGAAATGCAGTTGACCATCGGCGGCGTGGTGCTCAACGCCTTCTGGATCGGGTCGATCGCCGTGGTGATCCTGACGGGCCTATACACCATCGTCGGCGGCATGCGCGCGGTGGCCTACACCGAGACGCTGCAGACGATCATCCTCATCATCGGCTCCGTGCTGGTCACGGTGTTCGGGCTGCAGAAGCTCGGCGGCTGGGGCGAACTGCGCGCCGCCCTCGATCCCGACATGTTCAACCTCTGGAAGCCGCTGATCCCCGCCGGCGTCGAAGGCACCTGGGCGCCGGTGAAGGAAGCGGGCCGGATGGCGTGGTACTTCAACGACAACTTCCCCTGGCTCGGCATGCTGATCTGCGCGCCGATCATCGGCCTGTGGTACTGGTGCACCGACCAGTACATCGTGCAGCGGGCCCTCGGCGCGCCGAACGAACAGGAGGCGCGGCGGGGCACGATCTTCGCCGCCTACCTGAAGCTGCTGCCCGTCTTCATCTTCATCATCCCGGGCATGATCTGCGCTGGCGCTGGCCACCACCGGACGGGCTCGAGGGCCTGAACAGCCATGGTGGGACCCGACGGGAAGGCCGCAAGCGATGCGGCCCAGGCCGCGTTCCCGCTGATGGTCAGCGACGATCCTGCCGGTCGGCGTACGGGGCATGGTCGTCGCCGGCCTGCTGTCGGCGCTGATGAGCTCGCTGGCCGGCGTGTTCAACGCCTGCTCGACGCTGTTCACGATGGATCTCTACCAGAAGCTCCGCCCCAAGGCGTCGCAGCATCAGCTGGTGTGGATCGGCCGCGTGGCCACGGCGGTGATGGTGCTCATCGCCCTTCTTTGGATTCCGGTCATCCAGGGCGCGAAGGGCCTGTACGACTATCTCCAGGGCGTGCAGGGCTACCTGGCGCCGCCGATCTTCATCGTGTTCTTCCTCGGCGTCTTCAACAAGCGCCTCAACACCAAGGGCTGCCTCGCCGCGCTGGTCGTCGGGTTCCTGCTGGGCGTCTTCCGGCTGGCCGTCGACACCCCGGTCGCGCTGAAGATGGCGGGCTACGAGCTGGGCTACCCGACCGGCTCGTTCCTCTGGATCGTCAACAACATCTACTTCCAGTACTACAGCGTGTTCATCTTCCTCGTGTGCGTCGTGGTGATGCTGGTGGTGAGCTACGCCACCGCGCCGCCGGACGAAAGCCGCCTGACGGGCCTGACGTATGCGACTGTCACCGACGAGCACCGCCTCGAGTCGCGGCGGAGCTGGGGCCGCGGCGACGTGGTCGCGTCGTGCGTCGTGGTGCTCTTCATCCTGATGGCGTACCTCTACTTCAACGGGTAGACGAAGAAGCCAGTAGCCAGTAGCCAGTAGCCAGTAGCCAGTAGCCAGTAGCCAGTAGCCAGTAGCCAGTAGCCAGTAGCCGTAGCCAGTAGCCAGTAGCCAGTAGCCAGTAGCCAGTAGCCAGTAGCCAGTAGCCGTTCGACACCATGCGGGAGACCTGGCATTCCTGCTGAATGCTGACTACTGGCTACTGACTACTGATCCGGCGCCCTTTGCCTCTCGCTGCCTACCGCCCGCGTCCGCCACGACCCGTGGCCGCAGCGGCCGGCGGCCGTTTGGCGCCCACCTGCGGCGTCTCGCGCGAGAGCTCGATGAGGTCGACGCTCTCCGAGGCCTGGCCCAGCAGGTGCTTCGCGAAGTAGTCCGCCCGCAGCCAGAAGAAGTAGTCGGCCATGTTGCCGTAGGCGTGCCGCTGCCCCGGCATGATGAACATGTCGAAGCGCTTGTTGGCCTTGATGAGCGCGTCGGCCACCCGGTACGTGTTCGCGGGATGGACGTTGTCGTCCATGTCGCCGGTCACGAGCAGCAGGTGTCCCTTGAGGTTCTTCGCAATCTCCGAATTGCGGTCGATGGTGTACTCGAACCTCACCTTCCCGTCCTTGTCGGTGACTTCCTTCACGCCGTGGTGCTTCTCGCTCCACCACCGGTTGTAGATGTTGTTCTCGTGGTTGCCCGACGATGACACCGCCACCTTGAAGAAGTCCGGGTAGACGAGCATCGCGGCGGTGGACATGAACCCGCCGCCCGAATGGCCGTAGATGCCCACGAGGTTCATGTCGACCCACGGGTACTTGCGCGCGAGCTGCTCGATGGCCGCCTTCTTGTCCGCGAGGCCGTAGTCCCGCAGGTTCCCGTACCCGAAGTTGTGATACCACTTCGAGCGCTGCGGGTGGCCGCCGCGGTTGCCGATTTCGATGACGATGAAGCCCATCTGGGCGAGCGTCATGCTCTGGCTGCGGGGCGAGAAGGTCTTGGTGACGCTCTCGGTCTGCGGGCCGGGATACACGTAGGCGACGATCGGGTACCGCTTCTCGGGATCGAAGTCGAAGGGCTTGTACATCACCCCGAACAGGTCCGTGACCCCGTCGTCGGCCTTCACCTTGAACGGCTCGGGAAACTTGAATCCGGCGTCGGTGAGCGCGGTGACGTCCGTCTGCTCGAGGTCCGCCAGCTTCAGGCCCGCGGCGTCGAAGAGTTCGGACTTCGGCGCCGTGTTCACCTGGGAGTAGGTGTTGATGAAGTACTTCCCGTTGTCCGAGAGCGCCGCGGCGTGCGACGCGTCACCCGGGTCGAGGAGCTTGAGGCCCGTGCCGTCGAGGTTCACCCGGTAGAGGTGCGTGAAGTACGGGTCCTCCCCCGCTTCCCGGCCGTTGGCGGTGAAGTACATGACGCGGAGCTTCTCGTCGATGTACGAGATCGGGCCGGTGACGAACTCCCCCGAGGTGATCTGGTTCTTCAGCGCGCCGCTGGCGTCGAAGAGGTAGTAGTGCCCCCAGCCGTCGCGCTCGGACCAGTGGATGAACTCCTGGCCGTTGCCGATCGTCCAGAGCGGTTGTGTTTCGATATAGGTGTTGAGCCGCTCTTCGATGATGGGCCTGGCCTCGCCGGTCTCGGCGCTGGCCACGCACACGTCGACGCGGTGCAGGTCGCGGCTGAGGCGCCAGAAGTAGAGCTTGTCTGAGGTGTCGCTCAGCCACCGCGGCTCGGTCTTCTCCTTGTCGCGGTCGCGCGCCAGCGAGCGGGCCGTCGCGACCTGGATGGTCTGGTCCTTGAACGCCTCGGCCTTCACCGTGATGCGCGTCTTGGTGTCGCGGTCGAAGACGAGCAGTTCCTGCTGGTCGACGTTCTCCTCGCCAGGCATCGCGTAGCGGTAGGTCTCGAGCTTCGGCCTGGGCGAGGCCAGGGAGTTGATGACCCAGAGATCCGCGACCTTCCGCTGGTCCGCCCGCGTGGCCGAGAACTTCTTCGAGTCCTTTGCCCACTGCAGGGGGATGGCCGGCACCCGCGGGCCGTCCTTGTGCTTCGTGTCGCCCTTCTGGTCCTTCTTGAGGGTGGTCTTCGCCTCGTCATTGAGCCGCCGCGCGAAGCTGTAGTTCTCCTCGCCGTCCGTGGTCAACTGCACTTCCTGGACCTTCGGGTCGCCGAAGTCCTTCAGCGCAAGCTTGTAGTTCGCTTCGTCCATCATGAAGAGGTTGTGGCCGCGGGCGAAGATCACGGTCTTGTCGTCGGGCGACACCTGCGCCCAGCCGGGCTTCTTCGGGTCGGGCTTGAAGTCGGGGAGCAGGGCCAGCTTCCCAGTGGCGAGGTCGTACTCGAAGTAGAGCGTCTTGGTGGTCTTCGGCTCCTCGGCCTCGCCTTCGCCCGCCGTGCCCGTCTTCTTCTCGTCCGTCTTCTTCTCGTCCGTCTTCCTTTCTTCTGTCTTCTTGACCTCCTCCTTCTTCACCTCCTCCTTCTTCACCTCCTCCTTCTTCACCTCCTCCTTCTTCGTTTCCTCCGTCTTCTTCTCTTCTGTCTTCTGGCTTCTGTCTTCTGACTTCTTCTCGTCCTTCTTCTCCCCCACGATGTCCGCGTCCTTCGGCACCTCGAGCTCGAACCGGATCGCCGTGTCGTTCTTCACCCACTTCATCGTCGTCGCCGTGATGGGCAGGTGCTGCGAGTCGTAGGGAATGCGCGTGATGTTCGTCAGCATCGCGGCCATCTTCGCGTTGTCCCACAGCGGCGCCTTCGTGCGCTTGAGTGGGTCGACGAGCATGAACTTCCGGCCCTGGGCCGTTTCGAAGGCGTACCAGAACCGGTCGCTCGCCTCGGCCCAGCGCGGCGACACGGACGTGTCGAACACCAGTTTGCCGACTTTCGCCGCCATCCAGCGGGAGGCGAGGTCGTAGTTGGGCTTGGGCAGCGGCCTGTCGCCGGCTCGCAGGCCGATTGAGAGCAGCACGATGAGGCAGAAGGCCGTGACAGGCAGGACCTGGCGTTTCAACATCTCCGTTCCTCCAAGGGGCGGTCGCGAGCAGGCGGGGACCGGCGCCGGCGTGCGGCAGATTGTATGTCAGGAGCCGGGGTCAGACCCGGATTCCTGCGGGATTCCCAACCCGGCTCTGACCCCGGACGAGAAACCCGTGATAATCTCCGCAGATTGGCTGGTCTGACCACGCGGTGGGCCCGGCCGGGATGTGGGCAGGAGAGTCGGCGTATGGACCTGGGTCCTTTCGAACGCAGCCTCGCGCAGACGACGCTGGCGCCCTACATCGTCAAGGCAATGGCGATGATCGACCGGCCGCGAAAGGCCGGCAGCAACATGTTCCGGCACCAGATGAGCACGCTGGCGATCCTGCTCGACTACAAGCTGGTCGACCCGGTCCTGCTGAAGGCCTCCGTCATCCACGACCTGTTCGAGGAGCTGGGCGACGAGCCCTGGGTCACGCGAGAGGCGATCGCGTCCATCGACGCCGACGGCCCGGCCGTCTACGACCTCGTGATGGAAGTGACCGTGCGGAAAGTCGGCGGCGTGGCCGAGCCGAAGTCCGAGTACCTCCGGCGCATCATGCAGACCGGCACCGACCGCGCGAAGAAGCTCAAGCTGGCCGACCGGATCAGCAACCTCATCGGGCTCGGGTTCGTGACCGACCGGGCGTTCGTGGAGCGCTACACGACCCAGACGCGCGAGTGCATCCTGCCCTACTCCGAGGCCGTCAATCCCGACATGCACCGCGAACTGAAGGACCTCGTCGACAACCGCACCGCCCAACTCGCCCGCCTGCGGGAGATCTGAGCGGCAGCCCTATTCGTGCGTGTGCGTGGACGGCAGGCCGAAGTGCGCGGCCGTCGCCCCTTCGAAGTCCACCTCGATGAGCACCGCCGGCTCGTCGCCGACGACCGAGCCCTTGTGCCCCGGCTCGAGAAACACCACCGCCGGCGCCACCCATTCGCGCGCGCAGCCGTCCGGGAAATGCGCCTCGAGGTGGCCGCGCGCGAGGAAGCCCACGTGGGCGTGCATGCACAGCTCCGAGGTCACCGCCTTCTTCAGGTGGGTT
The DNA here is from genome assembly GCA_963806085.1 of uncultured Acidobacteriota bacterium. Classification (GTDB taxonomy): domain Bacteria; phylum Acidobacteriota; class Vicinamibacteria; order Vicinamibacterales; family JAKQTR01; genus JAKQTR01. The sequence goes on along the minus strand of CAWDWR010000003.1, from coordinate 394,060 downwards.
TCCCACGTGAAGCCGGGGTTGTAGATGGTGCGCAGGACGCGCGCATTGCCGACGCGCACGATGTCGCAGACGACGCCGCCGACGGTCTTGCGCTCGGCGCCTTCGATGGGCGCGGTCAGGGGATCGTGCTCACTCATGTTCGCCTCGCATCGGGAAACCGGGTTGACGAGCCGATTGTATCCGCACTCAGAACACGTAGGTGCGCCGGACGACGGTCAGGTCGCCGTCCTGGAAGGGGATGAGCGAGGCGGGACGCGGCGTGATGGCCTTGCCCGGCATGTCGGGCAGCCCGAAGAGACGCTCGACCACGCCGACCGTCAGCGGCTCCGACCCTTTCAGCGTCAGCGCGACGGTGGTGCCGGATGCCGGCGCGTTCATGTAGTTCAGCGTCCACGCCGTGTCACCGGGCGCACGCTGAGCGGGCATGCCGGTGATCCGCGTGCCGTCCACTGACACGTCGAGGGCAGGCACGCCGTTCACCCAGACCGACAGTTCATGGCCTTCGCGCCCCGGTGTTGCACGGAACGTGATGTTACGTCCGCCTTCGGTGGGAACGGCGCTGACCAGGACGGCCTGCGGCGCGGGCAGGCTCACCACGGGCGCGTCCGCGCTCAGAAAACCCGGCACGCCGTCGACCGAGGACCACGGCGCCACGAGGGCGGGCGGGCGGCCCCGCCTGGGCGACGATCCCAGGAACTGCGTGAACCACGCGTCCGGGCGTTCCACCCGTACCGCCCAACTCGCCGCTGATCTGTCGGCGTCCAGCACGTAGTACACGTTCACGGGCTTCGGATGGAGATCCGAGTAGCGCGTCTCGCTCACCGCCACGGACAGAAACGACAGGGCGGCAATCAGGGCGGCCGCGGCGGGCCACCAGCGGCGGCGCTCCACGACGAACTCGAAGGGAAGCGCCAGGGCCCCCAGGCCGAAGGCCGTGAGCGCGGCCATCGCGGCGCCGCTCTCGGGCGCGAGCCCCATGGTGCAGACGAGCGAGTCCACCAGCGGCCAGACCATCAGGATGGCCGGCACGGCACAGAGCAGCACAAGCAGCACCTTGACAGCCCCCGGCGGGAGGTCGGCAGGCGCGTCGGCCCTGGGTGCGGCCGCCGCCGTCCCCACGAGCGCGAAGACGGCCGGCCACAGCGCGACGTAGCTGGCGCCGGGCACGAACCACGATGTCAGGAGCGCCGCCATCACCCACAGGGTCAGCGCGCCGAGCGCAAGCGAATGCGCCGCGAACACCTTGCGCAGGAGCACGTAGAGCGCCAGCCAGACAGCGACGATGAACGCGACCATTGTCGCCGCGTAGGTCCCGCTCATCAGCACGTTGCCCTCCGGAAGCCACCGCTCGTGCAGTAGGCCGGCGAGGCGGCCGAAGCGCCAGCCGAGGTAACCCGAGGCCGACGTGAACGCGGCGAGGATCAACGCCGCCAGGATGACGCCGATGAGGCTGGCCTGACGCCGGCGGCGCGATCGCGCGACGGCGACGATCCACAGGAGCGCAGCAGCCGCCGCCAGCGGCACGGCCCACCACGCCGGATAGTGCACGGCGAACCCGACGACGGGCACCGAGAAGTACACGGCATCCGGGGCCTGAAGCGTGCGGAGGTCGATCGAGGCGAAGCGGCGCAGGAGCCGCAGCGCCGCCTCGCCGTGGTGCTGCAGGCTTCCGCCGTCGAGCGCGTCGGCGGCGTCGCCGGGCGTGTGATAGCGCTCCCAGCCTCCCACGAACGAGAAGTTGAGGCCTGCGGCCTCGAGCCGTTTGAACTCTGAGAAGTCGGTGTCGTTCGGCAGGCGCTTGTAGACCTCGTACGTCAGCGATGAACCCGCCGGCTTCGGCACCAGCGCGGCCCACTCCGCCACGATGGCGCCGTTGCCCGCGCTGGTCTCGAACATCCACGAGGGCCCGCTCGTGCCGCGGGCCTCGAAGTTCACGACCATCCGGACGTCTTTCGCCCATGGATGCTGTTCGACGAACGCGCGGGCGCCGAGCAGGCCGAGTTCCTCGCCGTCGGTGAACAGCAGGATGACGTCGTTCGGCGGCGCGGGGCTGGTCTGGAACGCCCGCACGGCTTCGAGAATCGCGGCCACGCCCGACCCGGCGTCCGCCGCTCCGGGCGCCGCCGGCACCGAGTCGTAGTGCGACGCCAGCATCACGGCGCCCGAACTCCCGGTGCCGGCGATGCGCGCCATCAGGTTCTCGACGCGTGCCATGCGCACGGTTGTCGTGCCTCGGCGCACGATGGCGGCCTGCAGTTCCGCCTTCAAGCCCATCTGCCCGAGCGTCGAGGTCAGGTAGTCGCGAACGCGCGCGTGATCGGCCGATCCCACCGGGTGCGGTCGCTGCGCGATCGCACGCACGTGCGCCATCGCCCTTTCGGCAGAGAACTCGGACGGCCTGGCGCTCGCGGGCACGGGCTCGGGCGGCCCCGCGAGCAGGACGCCGGCGAGGCTCAGCCCGGCGACGAAGGCCGCCGACAGGAGCGCAGTCCAGCTCGGACGGATGAATGCCATCACTGGACGCCGAGCTTGAGCGCCTCCGCCTTGACGGCCGCCATCTCTTTCATCAGGTCGTCGAACCTGACGAAGGCATCGCGGCCGACTTTCTGATCGGCCTGGCCGATCATGCGCGCGACGTTCGACAACTGGTCGATCAGCATCGGCTGGGGGTACACGATGTCCGCCGTGACGATGCGTGCGACGAGGGCCTCGAGGCCCTTGGCGTTCGGCGAGCCTGGCTTCATCGTCTGGCGCGCGGCGGTCAGCCGTGCCCCGAGCGCGCGCGCGTCGGCGATGGCGTCGCGGACCTTCAGCGCGAGGTCGAGCTGTTCCTGCAGGTCGGCCTGCGTCACGCCCGCGGCCGCCACGCGCGGATCGAGGCGCACCTCGAGCGGCCGCGTCTGGCTCCACTCGCCGGCGGACAGCCGCACCTGGTAGGTGCCCGGCACGACGAGCGGCCCGGCCGCACCCGCCGCGCCGCTGAATCGCAGGTCCCAGACGAAGCGGTTGTGCCACTCGCGCTTCGACAACGGCGCGGATCCGCCCCCCCGCCTCCCCTGCGTCGCCGGGGCGGCAGCGGCCTGCGCCGCGCCGCCGGCCTGGGCCGTGAAGCTGCGGATGGTGGTGCCCTTCCCGTCCGAGATCTCGAGCTTCAGTTCCTCCGACGGCTCGCCGGCCAGGTAGTAGTCGATGATGGCGCCGGGCGGCGGGTACTGCGGCTGGTCGGGCGCCGCCGCCGTGGGCGCGTACCGCATGCGGTACGCCTCGCGCGGCTGGAACAGGTACGCCTCGGATCGCATCACCAGCTCGTGGCGCGACGCCAGCTGATGCAGCAGCGTGACGTTGTCCATGATCCAGAACGCCCGGCCCATGGTGGCCACGACGAGATCCTTGCGGTGCACGCGGATGTCGGTGACCGGCGTGTTCGGCAGGTTCTGCTGCAGCGTCTGCCAGTGTACGCCGTTGTCGAAACTACACGAACATTGCGAATTCGGTCCCGGCATAGAGCAGGCCTTCCTGCGACGGATCCTCGCGCACGACGCGCGTCGGGTAGTCGGCGGGAATGCCGTTGCGGCCGTCGGTCAGGCGCGTCCACGTGGCGCCGTAGTCGGTGGTCGCGTAGATGTACGGCTGCAGGTCGTGCTCGCGCAGGTAGCGATAGACGGCGATGTAGGCCGAGCCCTTCCGGTGCGGCGAGTCTTCGATGGTCTGCACGCGCCCGCCGGGCGGGAGGTCGGGCGGCGTGACCTTCTTCCAGGTCTTGCCGCCGTCGCGCGACACGTGCACCGGGCCGTCGTTCGCGCCGACCCAGAGCACGCCCTTTTCGAGGCGCGACTCGACCATCGAGTAGATGCTGCTGTAGACCTCTTCGCCCGTGATGTCCCGCGTGATCGGCGTGCCCGGCGTGATCTGCTTGTCGGGCTCGTAGGCCGTGAGGTCGTGGCTGATGATCTCCCAGGTCACGCCTTCGTCCGTCGAGCGATGCAGCACGTGGGAGGCCTGGTAGACGGTCTTCGGATCGTGCGGCGACACATACACGACGGTCTGCCGCGGGAAGCGGTACTTGATGTCCTTCGGGTTGTGGCCGTACCGATTCTGCGGGTAGACCCAGTAGTGCTGTTCCTGGCCCGTCGACGTGACGTAGCGGCCGACTTCGCCCTTGCACGCGCCCCACACGACCGAGCCGTCGGGCCGCGGCCACACCTGCCCGGTTTCGCAGCCCGACACCTGGCCCCAGATCTGGAGCGGTGAATCCAGGCCCCACGCGACGGGCGGCAGGCTGGGCACGACCACGGTGCTGTTGTCCTGCTGCGGCCCGTAGAGCCGGTACGGGAACTGGTCGTCGACCGCCACCATGTAAAACTCGCCGGTGGGCTGGTTGAGGATGGACGACCACGTCCTGCCGCCGTCGCGCGTGACGTTCGCGCCGCCGTCGTTGCACTGGATGGCGTAGTCGGGGTTGTCCGGGTTGAACCAGATGCCGTGATTGTCGCCGTGCGGCGTGGGCACGCCGGAGAAGGTCTTGCCGCCGTCGGTGGACTTCCAGAGGCCGAGCTCGTTCACCCAGACCTCTTCGTGGTTCTTCGGGTTGACGTCGACGTAGTTGAAGTAGAACGGCCTCGCCCGCAGGCGCTGGCTGTTGTTCACGTTCGCCCACGTCGCGCCGCTGTCGTCCGAGCGATAGAGGCCGCCCTCGGGCCCCGGCGCCTCGACCATGGCGTACACGGTGGACGGCCTGCTCCGGGCCACGTCGATGTCGATCTTGCCGATGAGGCGCTGCGGCAGCCCCGCTTCGAGCTTCGCCCAGCTCGCGCCGCCGTCGGTCGACTTGTAGATGCCGCCCTCGCTGGCGGGCCCGCCGCTGATGATGTCCCACCCTTTGCGGAACCCCCGATACATGCCGGCGTAGAGTTCGTCGGGGTTCGACGGGTTCACGGCGAGCACCCGGGCGCCGGTCTCGCGGTTGACGAACAGCGTCCGCGTCCAGGTCTTGCCGCCGTTGGTGGTCCTGTAAACGCCGCGAGTCTCGGTGGGGCCGAAAGGCGACCCGCCAACGGCCACCCACACGATGTCGGGATTGGTGGGGTGGATCACCACAGACCCAATCTGGCCGCCGTCCTTCATGCCCACCAGCGTCCAGGTGCGGCCGGCATCGGTCGACTTGTAGACGCCGCGGCCGATGATGACGTTGCTGCGGATGGCCGCGCTGCCCGTGCCAACCCACACGATATCGGGATTGGAGTCGGCGACGGCGATGGCGCCGATCGAGCCGGTCTCGATCTGGCCGTCGCTGACCGGCGACCAGAGCGCGCCGCAGTCGGTGGTCTTCCAGACCCCGCCGCCGGTTCCGCCCATGTAGAACGTGCACGGCTGCTGGCGCACGCCCGCAATGGCCGTGACGCGGCCGCCCCGGTGCGGGCCGACCGAGCGGTAGCGCAGCCCCTGGTACATGACCGGGTTGACGGTGACATTCGGGTCGACCGCGCCGCTGGCCTGCTGCGCCGGGGCGGCGGCCGTTCCGCCGGTGACAAGGCCCGCGGCCGCGAAAAGCGCGACAATCATGGCGGCGGCGAAGCGCCGGGCGCGTGGGCTGACAGGTCGGTGTGTCGTCATCGAAGTCCCCCGCGGGCGTGAGGTTTCGGGCGCCCAGGCGCCTGTTTTCCGGCGCAGTATACCAGCGCGCCCCGTCCGGCCGGCCGGTGAGCCGATCCGGCCTCCGTCTGCGCAGTCCAGAGTGAGGGCGGCTGCTTCCGCCCGAGGAGCGTGCGCCATGACCAACTCGTCAACCGCGGGACCATCGGCGGCGGGTGCGGCCGGGGCGGCGGGCCATACGCGCTTGCACACCAGCCTGCTGGCCGGCCCTGAAAAGCGGGCCCTCGTCTGGATGGCGCAGCGCATGCCGGCATGGGTCAACTCGGACCATCTCTCCGCGCTGGGCCTCGTGTCGATGGCGGGCGTGGGAGCGTCCTTCTGGCTCGGGGGCACCCGGCCGGAGGTCGGCCTGCCGCTGGTGGTGGCGTGTCTGATCGTGAACTGGTTTGGTGACAGCCTGGACGGCACGGTGGCGCGCGTACGGAATCGCCAGCGGCCGCGGTACGGCTTCTACCTCGACCACGTCATCGATATCGCCGGCGAGGCGATGATGCTCGCCGGGTTGGCCCTGTCCGGATACATGAGCCCGCTCATCGCCGCGGTGACCTTGTCCGCCTGGCTGCTCGTGATGGGCGAGTGCTTCCTTGCCACCTGTTCCCGCGGCATGTTCCGCATGTCGTTCTGGTGGTTCGGCCCGACGGAGTTGCGCATCCTGATTGCCATCGGCGCAGTGGCCCTGCTCCGCGGCGGCATGGTGCACACGCTTGGCATGGGGCCGTACCGGCTCTTCGACATCGGCGGCGTATGCGCCACAACGGGACTCGTGGCGGTGTTCATCGTCAATGCCGTCAGGAACACCGCGGCCCTCTATCGCGAGGAGACGCACTGGTGACTGGAGGCGACTCCGGGACCCGTTCCCGCGGCCAGAATCAGCCGCCGTATGCAGGTCCCGGAGCCGGTCCTGTTGTTTCCCTGCGCTCGCGAGTCGGCATCTTCACGCTGGTCGGCGTCATCGGGTACGGCGTGCAGACCGTCGTGTTGTGGCTGCTCGTCGGGCGCCTGGGGATAGCGGTGGTGCCGGCCACGCTCGCGGCCACCGAGGCCGCCGTGCTCCACAACTTCCTCTGGCACCTCTGGTGGACGTGGGCCGACAGGCCTGCCGGACCGGGCTCCATCGGGCGGCGGCTCCTCCGGTTCAATCTCTCGAACGGCGGGTTCTCGCTCGTGGGCGGAGCCGCGATCATGGCCCTGCTCGTCGACGCCCTCGGTGTGCACTATCTGCTGGCCAATCTCGTGGCCGTGCTCGTGGTGTCGGTCGCGAACTTCCTCGCCAGCGATCGCTTCGTCTTCACGCCAGACGGCTGAGCCGGCGCACCCGGCTCCTGTCACACGACGTACAGGACGACGGCGATGTAGTGGCACACGCTGCCCGCCAGCACGAACAGGTGCCAGATCGCGTGGCTGTAGCGCAGTTTCGTCCAGGCGTAGAAGACGACGCCGCCGGTGTAGGCGAGCCCTCCGGCCACCAGCCAGGCAATCCCCGCCGGGGGAACGTGCGCGACCAGCGGCTTCACCGCGATGATGACGACCCATCCCATGGCGATATAGAGAGCGGTCGAGATGATCGGCCAGCGCGCGCCGAACACGGCCTTCATGGTGACGCCCGCGAGCGCGAGGCTCCAGACGATGGCCAGCAGCGTCCAGCCCCAGGGACCGCGCAGCGAAACGAGGGCGAAAGGCGTGTAGGTGCCGGCGATGAGCAGGTAGATCGCCGAGTGGTCGAGCACCCGGAACACGTCGCGGGCCCGCGTGGCCGACAGGGCGTGGTAGAGCGTCGAGGTTCCGTAGAGCAGGACGAGCGTCGACGCGTAGATCGCGCACGCCGTGATGCGCCAGGGGTCGCGCGTGGCCGCGGCGAGAACGAGCAGCAGCACCAGGCCCGCCACGGCCCCCAGCAGGCCGATGCCGTGGGTGACGCTGTGGGCCACTTCCTCGCCGACGGTCCAGGGGCGCGACGGGCTCATGCCCCAGTGTAACTCTCTGTGCCCGCCTCGCCGTAGCTTGCAGAGGAAGGCGGCGAACCCGATGCGAGCGCAGGCGGGCTCGCGCCGGTAAGCGTGATCGTGGATAATACTTAGTTGGCAGCTATGCCCCAGGAACCGGCGGAAATCACCGTCGAGCTGCAGCCGCGCGCACGCTTCGACGCCATCGACGTGCGCAGCCGCATCCTCGCCGACTACGGCGACGTGCTGGCGGAGTTTCCGCGCGCCTACTACGCCTCCCTTCACACGACGGCCGGCTACCTCCCGCAGGGGCTCGCGTCCCGCCTGGCGAAACAGGGCGAGAACGGCGTCGATCTCTACATGGACGCGTTCCGCCTGGTCTTTCCCGAGGATGCCGGGTACGCGCACGACCAGCTGGAGCTGCGGACGGAACTGTCGGAGACCCAGCGGGCCATCGAGCCGCGCAACGCCGATTCTCACCTGGCGTTCATCGCCTCGGGCCTCCGCGCGTGCGTGTCGTACCGGGCCACCGGCGAGCCGGTCTGGTTCGTCGACCTTGACGGCATGAACGCCGGGCGGCCGCGCACGCGCCAGACGACGGTGCTGGCCTATACCCACGAAGTGCCCGTGTGGAAGACCCGCGTCACGATCCCCGTGTCCGGCCACCCGGTGGACTCGGTCAACCTCCGCGACCCCCGGATCGGGTTCTACGAGCTGCTCGAAGACGCGATCGCCCGGTACGGCGTGACGAAAGGCCGGCTGCGGATCGAGCTGAACCCGGAGGAGCGCCAGGCCGGCCTGACGGTGAACGAGTACGAGACGCTGCTGATGCGGCACGACCTGATGCACGTGCTGAACAACCCGCTGAAGTTCGTGGCCGAGAAGGGCCGGCACGCGTGGGCTGACCCGCGATCGATCCCTGCCAAGACCCTGGATTACGCCAAGTACGACGTGGTTCGCGCCCTGAACAAGCTCGTCGACGCGCTGGGGTTGAACGAGAGCGTGATCGAGCGGGTGCTGGCCCGGGCGATGGCCGTTCCAGCCGAGCGGTTCCTGCGCTTCAAGCGGACCGTCAACCTGCTGGTGTCGGACGCCCGGACGCCCGGCCACGGGGTGATCGTCCAGGGCACCTACCAGAGTCCCATCCTGGTCCAATGGGACCACGCGTCGAACCAGTCCAGAACGATCGACATCACGCTGGCCAGGCTGACTTAAGGCTAATTGAATAATAATTAGTTTTGAGTTATTAGTAATTAATATTAAAAGTCAACATTTTGTGATAACGTCTCCATGTTTTGGGCGACTAGACGCTCTGACAAGGGAGGACGGCTGTGGACCACCAGACCCCGCTGCGCGATTTCCTGGAGATTCCTTACGACCGGCTGGAAGAAATGAATCTGGCCGCGAAGCAGCAGCGGCTCGACCGCGTGTCGCCCGACCTGATTCGGGACGAGCGGATGAAGTACCTGACCGACGAGAAGCGGATCAAGGCCGTCACCGTGTGCTTCACGGATCTCGAGGGCCGGTTCCACATGCTCGACTACGACAAGAAGTTCCTGCTGAAGGCCTCCGACAACCTCACGTTCGACGGCTCGTCGATCCGCGGGTTTTCGCAGCAGGCGGAGTCGGACCTGCGGCTGGAGGTGGACTGGCCGGCGTTCTACTGGCTGCCGGCGGACATCTTCGGGCCCGGCAAGGTGCTGGCGTTCGGCGAGGTGCGGGAGCGTGACGGCTCGCCGTACGGCGCCGACATGCGCAGCCGGCTGAAGGCGTTCACGGGCGCGCTGTACGCGCAGGACGGCACCATCGCCCACGCGTCGAACGAGATCGAGGGGTTCCTCTTCAAGGGCCGCGACGCGGAACGGCAGTATCACGTGACGGGCGCGTTCGAGTTCATCTCGACCGGCGGGTACTACCACTCCCTGCCCGGCGACGCGCTGCGGCGCTTCATCGACAACTCGGCCGAGGCGCAGCGCGCCCTCGGGTTCGGCAACGAGAAGGACCACCCCGAGGTGGCGCCTTCGCAGTTCGAAATGAACTACTGCGTACACCGAGGCGTGCGTCGCCGCGGACCAGGTGCAGCTCTACAAGCTCATCTGCCGGCAGGTGGCGCAGCAGCTCGACATGACGGCGTCGTTTCTGCCGAAGCCGGTGACGGGCGTGAACGGCAGCGGCATGCACACCAACCTGTCGTTCACGAAGGGCGGCAAGAACCTGTTCCACGACGCGAAGGGCGAAGACGGCCTGTCGGAGCTGGGCTGGAGCTTCATCGACCGCGTGCTCGCGAACGCGAACGACATCTGCCTGGTGCTGAACTCGAGCGTGAACTCGTACCGCCGGCTCGATCCGCACTTCGAGGCGCCGAACCAGATCAAGGCCTCGGCGATCAACCGCGGCGCGATGGTCCGCATTCCGCTGGGCAACGAGCAGTCGGCGCGCGTCGAGATCCGTTCGATCGCGCCCGACGCGAACCCGTATCTGGCCCTCTACACGCTGCTGCGCACGGGCCTCGAAGGCCCGCTGCCCGCGGACGCCGAAACGGAGATCCGGCGGTCGCGCACGCGCTTCCTGCCCGACAACATCTACGACGCCATCCGCCACTTCAAGTCGAGCGACTACGTCACGGAGCTGCTCGGCGCCGAGGTGCAGGCGAAGTTCGCCGAGGTGAAGCAGATCCAGGCCGACCGGTGCCCGAAGGCCCTCGGCGCGGTCATCAAGACGTCCGAAGTCCAGTTCCACCACGAGGTGACGAACCAGTATCTGTGGAGCAGATTCTAGGGACTGGGGGCTAGGCGCTAGGCGCTTGTTCTCGGGGCACGGGCCCCAAGGCGGCGACAGGGTTTCTCGCGAGGCGAGCGATCGGGCGCAAGCTGTGAGCGTGTCCCTCGAAGCGGGACCGCCGTGCGAGGAACCCTGCCGCCGCCCAGACAGCCGGGAGGCCGGGATTCAGGTAGGATGAGGCCACCATGGCGTACGTCCTCCTCCATCGGACTCGCATCCTCTTCGGCGCTCGCCTGGGGCTGGCCCTTCTGATGATCTCGGCGGGCGCGGTCGTTGCCCAGTCGGCCCCGCCGCGGGCTGACCCGCAGGCATCCCCGGCTGGCCCGCAGGCAGCGCCCGGCGCGTCGAGTGCTCCTTCGGCCATCGAGGTCGAACCCGGCCGCGGGATCCCCGTTCTGCTCGGCGGCGAGCCGGTCATCTGGATCAACGCCGGCGCGGGCCCGTACACGCCGGAGGCTCGCGCAGCCCGGGTCACGGCGCGGCTCGAGGAGATCGTCCACGACCGCTCGATCCGCGACCTTGCCGTAACCGTCACGGACGCGGGGACGTCGTCGGAACTGCGGGTTCAAGGGCGGCTCGTGATGGTCGTCGCCGAGGCGGACGCGCGGGTGATCGGGATCTCGCGGACCCTGCTGGCTGCCGACGCCGCAAAGGCCATCGAGTCTGCGATCCGGGCCGAACGCCTGCGCTATACGCCGGCCACGCTGACCCGGGGCGCGTGGCAGGCCGGGCTGGCGCTGCTAGTCCTGCTCGCCGCGCTTTGGTTGCTGCACCGTCTGCTTCGGTGGGCGCGCACCCGCCTCGAGCGCTGGTGCGAGCGCTGGCTGCATGCGAAGGGCGCGCGGCGGCTCGGCGATCACCGGGTGCGGGAGTTGGTGATCGCGACCGGCCGCCTCGTGTCTGCCGTTCACGTCGTGCTCGTGATCGTGGCGCTCGACGCCTTCCTGACCTATGCGCTGGGCCTGTTCCCGTGGACCCGCGCCGCGTCGAGCCGCCTGGCCGAGTACGCGATGACGCCGGTGAGAGCCGCGGTGACGGCGCTTGTCGACTACCTGCCGAACCTGTTCTTCCTGCTCGTCATCTCGGCCGTCTTCTACGGCGCGATCCGGATCGTGAACGCGATTGCCGGCCAGATCAGGGACGGCCACATCGTGCTGGCCAACTTCCCGGCCGAGTGGGCCGATCCGACGCGCAAGATCATCCGCTTCCTGCTCATCGCCCTTGGCGTGGTCGTGGCGTTCCCGTACCTCCCCGCGTCGAGTTCGCCGGCGTTCACCGGCGTGTCGGTGTTCCTGGGCATCCTCGTGTCGCTGGCGTCCAGTTCGGCGCTTTCGAATATCATCGCGGGCCTCGTCCTCACCTACACGCGGGCGTACCGCATCGGCGATCGCGTCCGGGTCGGCGACACCTACGGCGACATCATCGCCACGTCGCTCCTCGTGACCAGGGTCCGCACGATCAAGAACGAGGAAATCACGATTCCGAACTCGATCGTCCTCGGCAACTCCGTCACGAACTACTCGCTCGACGCGAAGACGCTCGGCCTCATCCTCCACACGAGCGTCACCATCGGCTACGACGCGCCGTGGCGCACGGTGCACGGGCTGCTCGTCGACGCGGCGCTGGCGACGCCGGGCATCCTGCGCGAGCCGCGCCCGTTCGTGTGGCAGACGTCCCTCAACGACTTCTACGTCACCTACGAAATCAACGCCTACACCGGGTCGCCGCACGACGCGCCGGCCATCTACGCCGACCTGCACGCGCGGATCCAGGACGCGTTCTACGCGGCGGGCGTCGAGATCATGTCGCCGCACTACACGTCGCTGCGTGACGGCAACACGGTGGCGATTCCCGAGGCGTCGCGGCCGCCGGGCTACAAGGCGCCGGGGTTCCGGGTAGAACGCGAATAGAATCGGGGCTCGCCCGCCTTCGCCCTGGTCCGGTGGAGATGTCTTCCTCCCAGGGCTACGGCGAGGCAATCCCGGCCGCGCGTGTTTCCGGCCGGGCTTGGGCCAGTCACTGTCACAGCGGTGCGGTACTCTTCGGTCTTCCGTCTTCTGGCTTCTGGCTTCTGGCTTCTTACTTCTTGCTTCTGACCGTCGATAGCCAGCGTCAGTGCGGCAGGCCGAACAGGAAGTAGGTGAGGCACAGGAGCGCGAGCACGATGTTGCCCCAGTTCAGCTCGCGGCGCGGCCGGCCACGATCTTGGCCGATCGGATACAGCACCAGGCCTGCCGTCAGGCCGTTGGCGATGTTGTAGGTGAACACCATCAGCGCGATGCACGCGAAGGCGGGCATCGCCTCGGTCAGATCGTCGAAGTCGATCTTGCGCATCGACCCGACCATCAGCATGCCGACGGCCACCAGCGCCGGGCCGTAGGCGTAGCGCGACTGCTGCAGCGGCGCCACGAGCGGCAGGAAGAAGCAGCGCCGCCAGGAACAGCAGCGCCGTGACGACCGCGGCCAGGCCCGTGCGCGCGCCTTCGCGGATGCCGGTGGCGGACTCGATGTAGGCGCCGCTCGTCGACGTGCCGACGAGCGACGCGAACACGCAGGACACCGCATCGACCATCATCGGCTTCTCGACCTGCGGGAAGTTGCCGTCCTTGTCGAGCATGTTGCCCGCGGCGCCGACGCCGACGAGCGTGCCGAGCGTGTCGAGAAACGACATCAGGACCAGCGTCAGCAGCACGGGCAGGAAGCTCAGCCTCAGCACGCCGGCGACGTCGAGGTGCAAGCGCGATGGGCGCCAGGGAGTAGTCGCCGGTGAACGGCATCGCGAACACGGCCCCGGGCGCCGGCGCGAACCCCATGGCGTAGCCCGCCGCCGCCGTGGCGCCCATGCCGATCGAGGATCGCGCCGGGCACGCGCCGCATCATCAGCGCGACGATGAGGACGAAGCCGGCGATCGCGAGCAGGACGTGCGGATCGTGGAACGCGCCGATCTTCACGGGCACGTCGGGCGCCCGCAGCAGCCCTGTCCCGCGGCCAGGAGCGCGGCCGCGGGCAGTGCCGGCGGCGCCGCTGGTGACGATGCCCGTTTCGTAGAGGCCGATGAACGCCAGGAACAGGCCGATGCCGGCGGCGAAGCTGTACTTCAGGCTCGGCGAAATGGCGTTCGCGAGCTTCGACCGGACCTGGAACACGGTGAGCAGCAGGAACACGACGCCCGCGACGAACACCGACCCGAGCCGCTGCTCCCACGTCGCGCCGAGCGCCACCAGGCCGAAGGCGATGAACGCGTTCTCGCCCATGTAGGGCGCGACGGCGATCGGCCGGTTCGCGTAGAGGCCCATCAGGAGCGAGCCGAACGCCGCGGTGAGGATGGTGGCCACCGTGCTCGGCCCGATGGGGATCCCGGCCGCTGCCAGGATCGCCGGGTTCACCACGATGATGTAGGCCATCGTGACGAACGTCGTGACACCGCCGAGCATCTCGCGGCGCACGGTCGACCCGCGATGCTCGATGTGGAACAGGCCGCCCGCCATCGCCGTAGACTATACAAGATCGGGTTATCCGCCTCACCCCAGGAGCCGACATGAAGTTGTACGCCACACTGGCACTGGCCGCCGCCATCGTCGCGGGCGTGGCCGCTCCGGCCGCCGCCCAGGTCGACGCCCGCATGTTCCGCTATCCGGACGTCTCGGCCTCCCAGATCGCCTTCGTGTACGCCGGCGACATCTGGACCGTGCCGAAAGCCGGCGGCGTGGCCACCCGGCTCAGTTCGCCGGCCGGTGAGGAGATGTTCCCGCGCTTCTCGCCGGACGGGAAGACCATCGCGTACAGCGCGAACTACGACGGCAACCTCGACGTCTACGCCGTCGCCGCCACCGGGGGCATGCCGGTGAGGCTAACCCATCACCCGATGGGAGACCGCCTCGTCGACTGGCACCCGGACGGGAAGCGAGTGCTGTTCGCCTCGAGCCGTGAGAGCGGCCGCCAGCGCTACAACCAGTTCTACCTGGTGCCGGTGACGGGCGGGCTGCCGGAGAAGCTCGCCGTGCCGTACGGCGAATTCGGCGCGTTCGCGGCCGACGGCCGGCGCTTCGCGTACATGCCGCAGTCGCAGGACTTCCGCACGTGGAAGCGGTACCGCGGCGGCTGGGCTTCCGACATCTGGCTGTTCGATCTGCAGACCGGGGCAGCGTCCAATCTGACGAAGCACGACGCCAACGACGGTCAGGCGATGTGGTTCGGCGACACCATCTACTTCCTCACCGACCGCGGGCCGGCCGAGCGGGCGAACATCTGGGCGCTTGATCCGAAGACCGGCGCCGCGCGCCAGGTGACGACGTTCACCGACGTAGACGTGACGTTCCCGGCGGCCGGGCCGTCGGACATCGTGTTCCAGGCGGGCGGCAGGCTGTACCTGTTGAACGTCCCTTCGGAGAAGCTCGCCGAGGTGCCCGTCAAGGTGGTCACCGACGAGATCACGCTCAAGCCGCGCGCCGAGAAGGTGGCGGCGCTCATCGAGACCTCCGGCATCTCGCCCACGGGCAAACGCGGCGTCTTCGCGGCCAGGGGTGATCTCTTCACCGTGCCGGCCGAGCACGGCCCGGTGATGAATGTGACGCGAACGTCCGGCGTGGCGGAGCGCTATCCGTCATGGTCGCCCGACGGCAAGCTGATCGCCTACTGGAGCGACCGCACGGGCGAGTATCAGCTGACAGTCCGGCCGGCGGACGGCTCGGGCGCCGAGCGCACGCTGACGAAGCTCGGCCCGGGATTCCGCTACCGGGCGCAGTGGTCCCCCGACAGCAAGCGGCTCGCGTTCGTCGACGAGCAGGCCCGGATCTACCTGGTGGGCGCCGACGGCGGCGTGCCGGCGGAGATCGACCGGAGCCGGATCTGGATGGGCCACGAAGCGGTGGAGGGGCTCCGCTTCGCGTGGTCGGCCGACTCGCGCTGGTTCGCCTACTCGCGCCCGTCATCGACCGGCAGCCCGGCGATCTTCCTGTACGACACGGCGAACTCGAAGCTGACGCAGGCCACGAGCGGGTACTTCAGCGATGCGCTGCCCGCATTCGATCCCGAAGGCAAGTATCTCTACTACCTGTCCAACCGCGCCTTCGCGCCGACGTACGGCGACTTCGACAACGGCTGGACGTACGCGAACTCGACGCAGATCGTCGCAGTGCCGCTCCGCACGGACGTCGCCTTCTCCGCTCGCGGCGCGCAACGACGTCGAATCATCGAAGGACGCTGCCGCGGAGCCGGCATCGAAGGACGTGGGGAAGCCGGAGGCCAAGGCTGCGGCGGGCGCCGTCAAGACCGGCCAGGCCGGCACGGCCGAGACGGCAAGAGACGAGGTCAAGAAGGACGAGCCGCCGAAGCCCGTCGACATCGCCCTCGACGGGTTCGAGGCCCGCGCCATCATCCTGCCATTCAAGGCCGGCAACTACACCGACCTGTTCGCGGTGAAGGGCAAGGTAGTCGTGCGCCGCCTGCCGCGCGCCGGATCGGCCGACGAGAAGCGGCCGGTCGTCTTCTTCGATCTCGCCGAGCGTGAGGAGAAGACGGTCCTCGACGATGCAAGCGCCGTCACGGTGTCGGCGGACGGTAACAAGGTGCATGGCCGCGCTCGACAAGACGTTTGCGATCGTCGAGCTCAAGCCTGCCCAGAAGCTCGAGAAGCCGATGCGCGTCGGCGAGATGGAAACGGTGGTCGATCCCCGCGCCGAGTGGCGCCAGATGTTCACCGACGCGTACCGGTTCGAGCGCGACTACTTCTACGATCCGACCATGCACGGCGTCGACTGGCCGGCGGTTCGCGCCAAGTACGCGAACGGATGCTCGAAGGCGCCGTCACCCGCTGGGACGTGAACGTCGTCCTTGGCGAGTTCATCGCGGAGCTGAACGCGTCGCACACGTACAACGGCGGCGGAGACGAGCCGCCGTCGCCGAAGCGCGGCGCGGGGCTGCTGGGAGTCGATTGGGAACTCGCGAACGGCGCCTACCGGATCAGGCACATCGTGCGGGGCGGGCCCTGGGACGCGGACGTGCGGGCGCCGCTGGCCGAGCCGGGCCTGGACGTCAAGGAAGGCGACTATGTGCTCGCGGTGAACGGCATGCCGATCGACCCGGCGAAGGACCCGTGGGCGGCGTTCCAGGGCCTCGCCGAGGCGACGGTCATCCTGACGGTCAACGCGAAACCTGTGGCCGACGGCGCGCGGCAGGTGGTGGTCAAGACGATCGCCGACGAGACCGACCTGCGCTTCCGCGAGTGGATCGAGCAGCGCCGGAAGCATGTCGACGAGGTGACCGGTGGGCGCATCGGCTACATCTACGTGCAGAGCACGGGCATCGACGCGCAGAACGAGCTCGTGCGGCAGTTCATGGCGCAGTGGCGCACAGGATGGCCTGATCATCGACGAGCGGTTCAACAGCGGCGGGCAGATCCCGGATCGCTTCATCGAGCTGCTGAACCGGCCGATGCTCGCCCACTGGGCCGTGCGCTTCGGCGAGGACTGGCAGTGGCCGCCGGTGGCGCACCGCGGGCCGAAGGTGATGCTCATCAACGGCTGGAGCGGGTCCGGCGGCGACGCGTTTCCGTTCTACTTTCGCGAGGCGAAGCTCGGGCCGCTCGTCGGCCAGCGCACGTGGGGCGGGCTTGATCGGCATCAGCGGATCGCCGTCGCTCGTGGACGGCGGCGCCGTCACCGTGCCGACGTTCCGGATGTACGACGTCCGCGGCCAGTGGTTCGCCGAGGGCCACGGCGTGGAACCGGACATCAAGGTCGAGGAAGATCCCGGCCAACTGGCGAAGGGCATCGACCCGCAGTTGGAGCGCGCGATCGCCGAGGTTCAGCGGCTGGTGAAAGAGAAGCCGCCGGCGCCGCCCGCGCGGCCGGCGTACGAGAAGCGTGTGCCGGGCAGGTAGGCTCGGCCCTCATTCCTGGCGGATCTTCGCGATCTTGCTGTCGCGCTCCGAGTTGAGGCGCTCCCGGTCGCGGCGGTACTGCTCCTCGAGCAGCGCCCGCGCGTCAGGCTCGGCCGTCCGCCTCAACGCCGACTGATGCAGCACCTCGACCTCCGCGGCCTTGGCCTCGTAGAAGTTGCGCACCTCGGCGATGGACGCGCGCTGCGCGTCGGTGAGCGGCTTCGTCTCGGCGCCCGACTCGGTGTCCTGCTTGCGGAGGCGCTCCATCGCCAGTTCGTAGGCGCTCTTGGGCGCGTCGTCTTCGGTCATGTGCCGATGATACCCTCTCTCCCCAAGCCCGGGTGGCATTCCTGGCTGCAGCCCCGGGTCTTCAGACCCGGGGTTCACGCGCGCATGAGGTCCCGGTACTTCCGCAGCAGTTCGTACAGCACCACGCCACCGGCCGTGGCCACGTTGATCGATCCCTTCGTGCCCAGCGTCGGGATGCGCACGTGGACGTCGCAGCGCTCGAGGAGCGCCGGCGCGATGCCGTCGACCTCGTGGCCGAAGACGACGCAGACCGGAAACCGCGGGCGCCAGTCGAAGAGATCGACGGCGTGGAGGCTGGTTTCGATGGCCGCGATCTCGAAACCGCGGGCGCGCAGGCCGTCGACGGCGGCGGCGGCATCGGCGGGCTTCGACCAGGCCAGGCTGCGCTCGGCGCCGAGGGCGGTCTTCGCGATCCGCGGGTCGTCCGGCGTCGGCGTGATGCCGGCGAGGACGATCGACTCGGCCCGCACGGCGTCCGCGGTGCGGAAGAACGCGCCGACGTTGTACAGGCTGCGGACGTTGTCGAGGAGCACGGTCACCGGCAGGCGCTCGATAGCCGGGCGTAGGCTTCGCCCGAGCGAGGTGGCGCGGTAGGCGGCGTCGTCGGTCATGGCGCGTTCCACTCTACACCGGCTGCGCTAGAGTGGAGGGAGAAGCGGTCGAGGGGCCTCATGGCACATCCCGCAACACCGGTCACGCCGGCCGTCAGGGTGCTCCGCGGCGCCGGCGTCGCCGTTCACCGAGCACCTCTATCGCTACGAGGAGCACGGCGGCACGCGGGTGTCGGCCCGCGAACTGGGCGTCGACGAGCACGCCGTCGTCAAGACGCTCGTGATGGAGGACGATGCGCCGCGCGCCGCTCATCGTCCTGATGCACGGCGATCTCGAAGTGTCGACGAAGCAACTGGCGCGCGCGATCGGGCGCAAGCACGTGGAGCCGTGCAGGCCGGAGGTGGCGACACCGGCACTCCGGGTATCTCGTCGGCGGCACGTCGCCGTTCGGCACGCGCAAGGCGATGCCCGTGTACGTCGAGCGGACGATTCTCGATCTGCCGCGCATCTACATCAACGGCGGCGCGCGCGGGTTCCTGGTCGGCATGGCCCCGGCCGACCTCGTCCGGGTGCTGAACCCGACGGCGGTCGAGGTTGGGATCACGGGGCTGGCGGGAAAAGGGGATAGGGAGGACGACGGCTGGTAACGGGGGACGGATTCCGTGTGCGGAGCGTCAAACGTAACGAGGGTCATATTCCGCGGAGGGCTGCATGCCGGCGTGGCGCAAGACCGCGATGGTGGGGGCTGAGGACGCACTGAAGGGGCGGACGGAGGCGATGCGCGTGGCGCCCGAGGCACCTGGTGCTCGGCACGCCGATGGTGCCGCCGTTTCCCGAAGGCCTCGAGGTGGCCGTGTTCGGCCTGGGGTGCTTCTGGGGAGCCGAGCGGAAGTTCTGGCAGGTGAAGGGCGTCTACTCGACCGCCGTCGGCTACGCGGGCGGATTCACGCCCAACCCGACCTACGAGGAGGTGTGCTCGGGCCTGACGGGTCACACCGAAGCCGTGCTGGTGGTCTTCGATCCGAAGGCCGTCACCTTCGAGCACCTGCTGAAGGTCTTCTGGGAGAGTCACGACCCGACGCAGGGCATGCGGCAGGGCGCGGACACGGGCACCCAGTACCGGTCGGCGATCTACGGCGCGGTCGGAAGCGCAGCTGGCCGCCGCACGCGCGAGCCGCGACGCATACCAGGCGCGGCTGACGGCGGCGGGCCATGGTCCGATCACGACCGAGATCGCCCCGGCCGGCGAGTTCTTCTACGCCGAGGACTACCACCAGCAGTACCTCGCGAAGAACCCGAACGGTTACTGCGGGATCGGGGGGACTGGTGTCACCTGCCCCTCGGGGGTCGAGTGAGATCTGCCAGAACTCGGGGCGAGAGCTTGTCAGTAGCCAGTAGCAGGTGGACACCTTTCGGCGCGTTCTGTCCGTCTACTGAATACTGACTACTGGCTACCGACTACTTCTTCACCACCCCCACCTGCCTCGCGAACGCCGGGCCGTCGTAGAACAGCCACTCCTCCTTGGCCTTCCCGTTCTCCCAGCGCATGATGTCCAGGTAGCGCACCGACACCGTTTTGTTGCTGGCCTTCTTCAGCCCCATCGCCGGCATCGGGCCTTTGTTCGTGCCTTCGAACCGGCCGATGACGACGACGTAGTTTCCTGCTCCCCAGATCGACAGCGGCACCAGCTTCGCGTCAGGGAACGCCTTGAAGAACTCGACCGTGGACGTTGAACTCTCCTTCGCCGTCTGGTCCGCGGGCATGGTCAGATCGCGATAGACGAAGTCGGGCGCGGCAAAGGCGTTCACGCCCTTTGCATCGTGGCTGTTGTAGGCTGCCATCTGCGCGCGCGTCAGCTCGACGTTGCTCAACTCGGCCGGCGTGCCGGAGGCGACGACCACCGTGGGCTTGGCTGCGGTGCTTGTCACAACAGGCCTGGCGGGCAACTCGCTCAGACCCAGCTGCGCCAGCATCGTGCCGCTGTCGACGTAGAACTCTTCCTTTACCACCTTGGCGCCCGAGGCGTCTGTCTGAAGGTGATGCGCCTGGTAGACGCCGATGGGCTTGTTGGTGGCGGAAGTGGACTGGCCGTCCGGGCCGAGCATGGGACCCGTGTTGGTGCCGTTCAGCACGTAGACGCTGACGAGGTTGGCGCCGTTGACGAGAATCAGCTCACCGGTGCCCTTCAGATCCGGGAACGCCTCGGCGAACGCCCCTGTTCACGGCCATCGCCGCTTCGAGGCCCCTCGCGCGTGGATGACCGCTGTCCACCTGTTCGGACTCCACGGTGTCGGCGTAGCACGCCCTGAACGCATCCCATTCCCGGCTGTTGAAATGGCCCCAGCACGCCTGATACCACGCGGCGGTGTCCGCCGGCGTGAGCGACCGGGCCGCAGGCTCGCCGGTGGCCGTGGCCTCCCGACGGGGTTCCGAACCACCGCACGCGAGGGCGCCGACGGCGACAGCCGCAGCCGCCAGGGCCGCGGCCGCACGAACGGACTTCCGGGGGTCAAGCCTCATGGTCTCCTCCTGCCACGTGGCGCACGGCCGGTGCACGTTGTCTGGGTAGTGCCGGGGGGATTCTACTCGGGACCAGGGGCCAGGCGCTAGGCGCTAGGCGCTAGGGGCTTGCTTCTTCTTCTCGGCTTCCTGCGAAACCGCTCTTTCCAGAGGTGCACGATGGACAGCCACGGGTGCCGCCACACCATCCGGGGTCCGGCGAAGCGCATCACTTCCCGCATCGCCTCGCGCTCGGCCGGCTTGTAGCAGTGAATCGGGCACGCCTTGCAGGTCGGCTTGTCCGCCCCGTACGGGCACGCATCGAGGCGGGCGTGCGAGTACCGCTGCAGCGCCGCGCAGGTCGGGCAGAGCGCGTCGTCGCCGTCATGATGCTCGGCGCAGTAGATGCGGACCATCGCCGCGACGGTCTTCTTCTCGGTGGCGATGGCCCCCGGGGTACTGGGGGCTGACGGAGTCATCCTCGACTACTTTAGCTTCTTCCCCGGCATGTCGCGTCCGCCCTGGTGCAGCACGAGCTGCGTGACGGCGCCCGACGCATCCTTTACGAACGTGATTTGCGCATCTGCGACTTTCAGGAAGAACTCGGTCGGCGAAGACGGGTAGATCCCGCCCTTGCGCTGCCCGGTAGCCTGCGTCATGAGTTTGTTGCCTTCGAGGGTCACGCTGAGGCGCGTCCCCGGGGCTGAAGCCCCGGGGACGGGGCTTACGGTTTGAGCGCGGATCGGTCGAGCGGCGCGATCCGTCCTGCGAGCAGCAGCGTGGCCGCGAGCCCGAGCGGGCCGAGGATGCCGGCCACCACGAACATCGGGCGTGTAGCCCATCGCGTCGACCACGCGGCCGGTGCCCCAGTTGTACATCACGCTGGCGATCGCGGCCGACGTGCCGCCCAGGCCGAACACCGACGCCACCGCGGACTTCGGGAAAGAAGTCGCTCGGCAGCGTCTGGAGGTTGTTGATCCAGACCTGGAACCCGAACAGCACCAGTCCCATGAGGAGCAGCGCGGTGTACGGGCTCTCGGCGCGCATCGCCAGGATGCCCGCCGGCGTGAGCAGCGCCCCGAACGCCATCACCGTCTTGCGCGCGCGGTCGACGCTCCATCCGCGCTGGATGAGGTGGCCCGACGCCCACCCGCCGCCGAGGGCGCCGACGCCGGCGCACAGGAACGGCAGCCAGGCCGACCAGCCGATCTGCTGCAGGCTGAAGCCGCGCGCCTCCTGGAAATAGCTCGGCAGCCAGAAGATGTAGAGCCACCAGATCGGGTCGGTGATGAACCGGCCGACGACCACCGCCCAGGTCTGGCGGTACGTGAGCAGCCGGCCCCAGCCCGGCCGCCAGTCCAGGTCGCCGGCGCCCGGCCCGCCGCGGTCCGAGAGGATGTGCGCCCGCTCCGCCTCGGTGATCCACGGGTGCTTCTCAGGCACGCGGAACAGCAGCAGCCACAGCGCGAGCCATCCGAACCCCAGCAGCCCGGTGACGATGAACGTGGCGCGCCAGCCGTACGCGATGGCCAGCCACGCGATGATCGGCGGCGACACCGCGCTGCCGAGCGCCGCGCCGGTGTTGAAGATGCCCATCCCGAGCGCGCGCTCCTTCACCGGGAACCACTCGCCGACCACCTTCGCCGCGCCGGGCCAGTTGCCCGCCTCGCCGAATCCCAGCACGCCGCGGAACACCTTGAACATCCCCGCCGTGCGCGCGAACGCGTGGGCCATGGCGGCCCCGGACCAGACCACGATCGAGAACACGAAGCCGAGGCGCGTGCCGATCCGATCGTAGAGGCGGCCCGACACCATCTGGCTGATGCCGTAGAGCAGCAGGAAGCTGTTCTGGATCGCGGCGTAGTCGGAGTTCGACAGCCCGAGGTCGGTGCTGATGGAGGTCTTCAGCACCGACACGGTCTGGCGGTCGATGTAGTTGATGACCGTCGCCAGGAAGATCAGGCTGACCATCAGCCAGCGCAGGTGGGGAATCTTCATGGCGGCCCACGCATGAACATGCCGCCGTTGATCTCGATCGTCTCGCCCGCCAGGTAGGACGCGTCCGCGGCCCGCGAGGAACGTGATGACGTTCGCCACGTCCTCGGGCGTGCCCGCGCGGCCGAGGGGGATCGTCTTCACCGTCGCGGCGAACGCCTCGGGGGCGGTGAACGTCTTGTGGAACGGCGTGCCGCCGATGAGGCCCGGCGACACGGCGTTGACGCGGATGCCGTGCGGCGCGAGCTCCTTGGCGTAGGCCTTGGTGAGCGCGAGCACGGCGGCCTTCGCGGCCGCGTAGACCGACGCGCCCGGCCCGCCGCCGTTGTGCGCCGCGAGCGAGGTGAGGTTGACGATCGCGCCCGAGCCCCGGGCGATCATGCCCGGCGCCACGGCCTGGCAGCACAGGAACGTCGTCAGCACGTTGACGTTCATGACCGCGTGGATAGAACGCCTCGGGCATCTCCGCGAGCGCCGTGGCGGCCGAGCAGCCCGCCGGCGTTGTTGACGAGGATGTCGATGCGGCCGAAATGCGCCAGCGCGTCGCCGACGGTGCGCGTCACCTCGGCGCTGCCTGGTCAGGTCGGCGCCGAAGGCGGCGGCCCTGCGCCCGAGCGCCTCGATCTCGCCCACGGCCTCGGCGGCCCCGGCCGCGTCCGCGTAGAAGTGCACGGCGACGTCGGCGCCGGCCCGCGCCAGCGCCAGGGCCGTCGCGCGCCCGATGCCCACCTCGGCGCCCGTCACGAGCGCCACCTGTCCGTTCAACTGGCTCATCGTTCTCACCCTCCGTCGCCCGTCCTACCCCACCTTCGGCACGGCGAACAGCGGTGCCGTGACCAGCGCCGCGGCGCCGCGCAAGCGCGGGTGGTCCGGCAGCGGGATGGTCGTGATCTCGATGCCCGACGCGGCCGGCGCGAGCACGCGGCTCGCCAGCGCCTGGCGCAGCGTCGCCTCGATCAGGTCCCAGGCGGCGATGATCTCGCCGCTGATGAAGATGCGCGCCGGGTCGATCGCGTTGACCACCGACGCCAGGCCGAGGCCCAGGTAGTGCGCCGTCGACTGCAGCGCGGCCACGGCCTTCGCGTCGCCGCCGCGCGCGCGGGCGACGAGGTCGTCGACCGAGAACGAGGCGATCTCCGCCGGGATCGGCTTGCGCGGCGACAGCTCGCGGCCGAAGTACCGCGACAGCGTGGCGAGGTTCGAGACGTACGCCTCCCAGCACCCGACGGCGCCGCACGCGCACGGCGGCCCCTCGCCCGTGAGCGGGACGTGCCCGAACTCCCCGGCCACGTTGTGGCGGCCGCGCAGCACTTCGCCGTTGACGACGACGCCCACGCCGAGACCGTCCGAGACCGAGAGGAACACGAAGTCGCTGCTGCGGCCGGCCTCGCGCCGCACGCCCCAGGCCTGGGCGATGGCGCACGCGCGGCCCGAGTTCTCGATGTGCACCGGCAGGCCCGTGTCCTTCGCGAGCAGATCGCGCAGCGGGAAGTCGCGCCAGCCAAGGCGCGGGGCGAACGAGATGCTGGCGCCTTCGCGGTCGACCATGCCGGGCACGACCAGGCCGATGCCCTCGCACTGCCCGAGCTCCCGGTGGTCGTTCGATGAGGCGCTTGATCCGCGACGCCAGCGTCTTGACGAACTTCGCCGGGTCGGGCTGCGTCGGGAAGCTCGAGACGCCGACGATCGGGTCGGTCAGCAGGTCGTCACCATCGTGTACGTGCTGCGTGGGCCGCACGTCGACGGCGATGACGGTCCGCTTCCGCGAGTCGATGTAGAGGAACTTCGGCTTGCGGCCCCGCGGCGTTTCGCCCTTGGCGCCCTCGAAGAGGATGCCCTCGGCGATGAGGTCGTTGACGATGAGGCTGATGGCGCCGCGGCGCGAGCCCATGAGGCGGGCGAGGTCGGCGCGGGAGACGGGCTGCCAGGCGCGGACGAGGTTCAGCAGGATCTGGCGGTTGATCGCCCGGGGCGTGCCGCGCCCGGCCACGCGGACCGGCTCGTGATGGATGCGCCTGACCATCGTGCTGACGGTGCCTCCAGGAACCGAATGCCGCACGGTTCCGCTCGTTTGTCTACTCGGCGGACAATATGCACCCGTCCGGCCGTCTCGTCAAGGTGAATTCCCACCACATATCGCCTTTCAGGGGCCGCGCCCGCGCCCTTGACACCCGCCGAGAGAACGTATATTGTCTCGTCGCGAGACAAAGTCAACCGACAAGGGGTATGCCGTGACCAAGAAGACGACGTTCCTCACCGCCGCTGCTCGCCATCCTCATGGCGCTCGCGCTGGCGCCCGCCGCCAGCGCCCAGATCACCTCCGCCGCCATCGTCGGCACGATCACCGATTCGAGCGGCGGCGCCCTGCCGGGCGTCACCGTCACGGCCAGGAACGTCGACACCGGCTTCAACCGCACCGTGCCCACCGACGAGGTGGGCGCCTACCGGCTGGAGTTCCTGCCGATCGGCAGGTACAGCGTCGAGGTGGTGCTCTCCGGCTTCAAGACCGTCACCCGCAGCGG
Organism: uncultured Acidobacteriota bacterium; assembly: GCA_963806085.1. GTDB lineage: Bacteria > Acidobacteriota > Vicinamibacteria > Vicinamibacterales > JAKQTR01 > JAKQTR01. The sequence continues at coordinate 368,925 of CAWDWR010000003.1, read as the reverse complement.
CATCGTGCTGAACGTCAACGACACCGTGAAGGTCGACGTCGCGCTCGAGGTCGGCGGCGTCGCCGAGACGATCACCGTCGAGGCCGAGGCGCCCGTCGTCAACACCGCGACGGCCGACATCTCGAAGACGGTAGAGGCCAAGGCCATCGAGAGCCTGCCGCTGGTCGATCGCAACGTCTACTCGCTGCTCGACATCACGCCGGGCGTGCAGTCGAACAACAACGGCGTGGCGTCCGCCTCGGCCGGCACCAGCAACCTCACCCTCGGCTTCCCCGAGCAGCGCACGCTCATCAACGGCGGCGCCGACGGCGGCACCGGGTCGGTGAACTACTACCTGGACGGCGGCATCAACATGACGGCGCTGCGCAACACGGGCAACATCCTGCCCAACCCGGACGCCATCCAGGAATTCAAGGTCCAGACCAACAGCTACAACGTCGAGTACGGGCGCTTCTCGAGCGGCATCATCAACGTCATCACGAAGTCGGGCACGAACATGTTCCGGGGTTCGGCGTTCGAATACACGCGCGACGGGGACCTCAACGCCAAGGAATGGGGCTCGACGCAGGCACGGCCGCCGCTCAAGCGGAACCAGTACGGCGGCACGCTCGGCGGCCCGATCGCGAAGGACCGGACGTTCTTCTTCACCAGCTACTCGGGGCTGCGGCAGACGACGCAGACGTTCCTGAACAACGCGATCGTGCCGACGCCGCTCGAGCGGACGGGCGACTTCAGCCAGTCGAGGACGATCCCGACCGACCCGGCCACCGGCCAGCCCTTCGCGTGCAACGGGGTGGCGGGGGTCATCTGCCCGGGCCGCCTCGACCCGGTGTCGATGAAGATCATCAACGACTACATCCCGCTCTCCAACGTCGCCGGGGACATCTGGCAGGGCTACGTCGAGAGCCCGTTCAACACCGACGAGATCCTGGTGAAGGTCGAACACCAGCTGAACGACGCGCACCGGCTCTCGGGCAGCTACTTCTTCACCACCGGCGAGAACCAGACGCAGGCGGGCACCGGCAACCTGCCGTGGGCGCTCTACTCGTTCAACTGGAAGCAGCACAACCTCAACGTGAGCGACACGTGGGTGGCCAGCGCCAACAAGATCAACCAGCTGTGGTTCTCGTACAACCGCAACTACGGCGGCCGGCTCAACCTGCCCGAGACCTCGCTCACCGACCTCGGCTCGTCGGCCATCATCCAGGGCGCGCCCGCGCTGCCGCAGATCACCGTGAGCGGCTACTTCACGCTGACCAACGCGATCGGCGGGCCGACGGCCGGCGGCGACTTCTACTCGATCCGCGACGTCTTCAGCTGGACGAAGACGAAGCACGCGATCAAGATGGGCGGCGAGCTCTCCTACAACAAGACCGTCCAGGACACGCTGCTGAACAACTACGGCGTCTTCACCTTCAACAACAGCGTGACGAAGAACGCGCTCGCCGACTTCATGATCGGCATCCCGAGCGCCGTCACCCAGGACGCGCCCGTCACGGCGCTCTGGAACAGCTGGTACGGCGCCGCCTTCATCCAGGACGACTACCGCATCAGCTCGCGGATGACCCTCAACCTCGGCCTGCGGTGGGACGTGCAGACGCCCGGCACCGACCCGCAGAACCGCTTCGTCACCTACGTGCCCGGACAGAAGTCGACCGTGCGGACCGACGCGCCCACGGGCCAGCTCTTCTACGGCGACCCGGGCGTCGAGCGCGGCGTGATCCCGATCAGCTGGAGCCACATCTCGCCGCGCGTCGGCATCGTGTGGGACCCGTTCGGCGACGGGCGGACGTCGATCCGCGCCGCGGCCGGCATGTTCTACGGCAGCATCTCGGGCAACGAGTGGAACACGATGACCAACTTCCAGCCGTGGTCCACGCGCCTGACGTTCGTGAACACGGGCAAGGGCGTGAATGCGGCCGGCGTGCCGCAGGGCGCCACGCTGGTCAACCCCTACAACAACTACCCCGGCGGCACGCCGTTCCCGTACAACGGCTCCTACACGGTTGGCGGCGGCATGTTCGGCGTGGACCAGGACTTCGTGTGGTCGCGCGCCTACCAGACCAACGTCGGCATCCAGCGGCAGCTCTTCTCGAGAATGGGCGTCGGGGCGGCCTACATCGGCACCTTCAACCGGAACCTCCCGTTCGGCCGTGACGTGAACTACCCGGTGGCCACGCCCACCGCCACGACGGGCAATGTTCTCGCGCGCCGGCCGAACACCGCGTTCGGCGCCGTGACGATGCTCGACTCGGATCAGTACTCGGACTACAACGGCCTGCAGCTGACCTTCAACATGCGGCAGTGGCACAACGTCAGCTTCAACGGGTTCTACACCTACAGCCACACGATGACCAGCGCGCAGATCATGAACAATACGACCCAGGGCGGCGCGCAGAACTTCACCAGGCTCGCCGACGAGTACGGCCGGGCCGACACGGACCAGCGCCACGTCTTCAGCATCAACCTCAACTGGGAACTGGACTACTACAAGGGCGGCAACGGGTTCTGGAGCGCGCTGCTCAACGGCTGGGCGGTGTCGCCGATCGTCAAGATCCGCAGCGGCCTGCCGTTCACCGTCACCAACGGCAACGTCGACGCCAACCTCGACGGCCAGACCAACGATCGTGCGCAGCAGATCGGCGACCCGAGCATCGACAATCCGACGCCGCAGCAGTGGTTCAACACGGCGGCCTTCGTCCAGAACAAGGCCGTCACGGGCCAGCCGATCGACGGCAACACGCCGCGCAACTCCCTCGAGGGGCCGGGGTTCCGCGTCGTCGACCTCGCGATCTCGCGTGACTTCCGGCTGCCGAAGGGCAAGCTGACGTTCCGCGCGGAAGCGACCAACGCCTTCAACATCGTCAACTACGGCCAGCCCGGCGCGAGCGTGCCGTCGGGCGCCACGTCCACGACATTCGGCGTGATCCGCAGCGCCAGGGCGATGCGGCAGGTCCAGCTCGGCGTTCGCTGGACGTTCTAGTTGGACCGGCTTCACGACCTGCGTACGGCGGCGGGATACTCCCGCGAGAACGGGTCGTGAAGCCGCTTGTCCCATCGAGGCACGCGATGATTATTCGAGGCCATGAGGCGCCAACCGAACCCGCCGAGCCAGGCGTCACGCGCCAGGTGCTCGGCCACGACCCGAATCTCATGATGGTGCGGGTCACCTTCGAGCGCGGCGCGGTGGGATACGTACACGCCCACCCGCACCGCCAGGTCACCTACGTCGAGCGCGGGCGATTCGCCTTCGAGCTCGACGGGGTCGTTACCGAGATGGCGCCAGGCGACTCCTGGTTCGTGCCGCCGGACGCGCGGCACGGGGCGACCGCGCTCGAGGCCGGGTCGCTCATCGACGTGTTCACGCCCGCGCGGCTGGACTTCCTGCCGGCCGCCGCCGGCGGGCAGGTGAAGTGATGCGCGCGTCAGTCGTGGTGGCGGCCTGCGTGATCTGCTGCATGCCGACGCCCGCTGCGGCACAGGATATGGTCCCGTCGTTCGATCAGCTCCTGGCGCAGCCGGTGGCGCTGAAGCCGGAGCTGGCGGGCGTGCATCCTCGCGTGTTCGTCACGGCGAAGGAGATCGCCGCGCTGCGCGTCCGCGCGCGGACGACGCACAAGGACGAGTGGGCGCGGGCGCTGAAGACGCTCGCCACCGTCGGCCACGCGCCGCCTCCGCCCCCGGGGCCGCAGGAGCGGCGATCGCAGAACGTCGTGGCGCTCCAGATCGCCGGCACCAGCTTCGCCTGGGCGGTCGAGCAGAGTCCGGAGTACCTGAAGGCCGCGAAAGCGTGGACGCTCGCGGCCATCGACTACGAGCCGTGGGGTTACACGTTCAACAAGCCGAACACGGACCTGGCGGCGGGCCACCTGCTCTACGCCATCGGCTGGTCATACGACCTGCTGTACCAGGAGTGGACGGCCGACGAGCGCGCCCGCATCAGGCGCTCGCTCGAACGTCACGCAGGCCTCGTCTACGATGCGTTCGCGCCGAAGCCGAAGCGGAAGCTGACCTTCACGCAGAACCACAATTTCATCCCGACCGCCGGCCTGGCCGTCGCCGCGCTGGCGCTCATGGGCGAGTCGCCGGACGCGCCGAAGTGGGCCGCCCTGGCCCGCGCGCACCATCACCGGGCCGGGCAACTGCTCAGCCCGGACGGCTACTACTACGAAGGGATCGAATACTGGATCTTCTCGGCGCCGTGGCTCGTGCACTTCCTCGACGCCTGGGAGCACTCGACGGGCGAGAGCCTCTGGGATCGCGGCCAGTACCGGAACTGGAAGTACGCCATCGCCCACTCGATCCTGCCCGACGGCCAGACCGTGTTCGACTTCGGCGACATCTGGCAGGGCCCGCTCACGCGGGCGAAGCAGGGCGAGGACTACGCGCGCGAGTATCCGACCGGCGCGCTGAAGAGCAACTTCAACCTGCTCTATCGCGTGGCGGCCCGGTTCCAGGATCGGGAGGCGCAGGCCGTGGCCGCGCGGCTCGCCGGATTCGGCCACACCAACCAGGAGGAGTGGTGGACGCTGCTCTGGCGCGATCCGTCGCTGGCGGCCGCGCCCATGAGCGACATCCCGCTCTCCCATCACTTCGAGGACTCGGGCGTGTTCTTCCACCGGACTTCGTGGAGCGCGGACGCCACGGCGTTCGCGCTGAAGGCCGGGCCTCCCGAGGGACACCGAACCACGAAGCTTTTGCCCACCGTCCCCGAGTGGCAGCCGAGCAGCGGCCACGCGCATCCCGACGCCGGCAGCTTCATGATCTGGGCCCGCGGGCGCTACCTCACCGGCGACACGGGGTACGCGGGCCAGCCGCAGGCCCGGCACCACAACACGATCACCGTGGGCGGCATCGGGCAGGGCGACGAAGGCGAGCACGACGTGTGGCGCGGCATGAGCCAGACGGCGCTCGACACCGTCCGGATCACGCGCGCAACGGCTGATGCGGCGGGCGTCCGCGTCGAGGCGGATGCCGCGGGCGCCTATCCAGCGCCGGCCGGCCTCACCAGGTTCCACCGCACCTTCACCTTCGACGGCAAGTCGGCGTTCACCGTCGAGGACGCGATCCAGACGACCGCGCCGAAGACGGTCGAGTGGTTCCTCCATGCCGATGCGCCGTTCTCGGCCGAGGGAAACGCGTTCGTTCTGGACGCGGCGCCGGCCCTGCTGCGCGTGCGCGTCGAGGCGCCGGCGGGGTCGACGGTGAGGAAGGGCCCGACGAACCTGATGGCGCCGGGCAAGCCGGGATCGATTACCGAGGGGAAGCAGGAGCAGCGTGGCTACGAGATTCGCGTCGATGTGCCGGCATCGACGGCCGTCGCGATCAAAGCCACGCTGACGGTCGAGACGAAGCGGTAGAGGATGGAGCCCCGGGTTATTGGACCCGGGGTTGCGCCGCGTCGATGCGCCGTACAGTCATCGGGCCCCGCGCCGCCTGCTGGCGCGGGGCCCGATCTGCGTACCTGAAGGCTCTCTCAGACCGTTTCGGGGAAATTGAGATCGTCGTCCGCACGCGGCTCCGGCGGCGGCACCGGGTGCGGGCGCATCCCGCGGCCACGGCCGCGGCCATCCTTCATCCGGTTCTCCATGTCGGCGCGCAGTTCCTTCGCCTTCTTCACCTGCTCGGGCGTCAGGATGGCGATCACCTCGCCGTGAATCTTCGCCTGGAGCACGGCCGCGTCGCCTTCAATCGCACCGAGCTCGGCCGCGTGCGCCTTGATTGCGGATTCGTCGAGCGTGTCCGCGGTGATCGCGTCGTGCAGCGCCTTGCGGGCCGCCTGCATCCGGCTGCCGATCTCCTGCTGCGCGGCGCGGTGCGATTCCATGATCGCCTTCACCTGCTCGCGCTGGGCGTCGGTGAGCTCCAGCTCCCGCAGCGAAAGGCCGGCCATCCCGAACGGCCCGCCCGGGCCGCCGCGCATGCCGGGACCGCCGGCGCCCATCATGCCGTGCCCCATCCCGCCAGGACCCTGGCGTTCGCCCTGGGCGACGGGGTCCTGCCTTCCGATCGCGCTGTTGCGGGCCGACAGCTGCGCGGTCGTGGCGAACCCGACGGCGGCCGTGATGACGGCGACGCCGGCGACCACCAGGATTCCTCTGAGATTGACGTGTTTCGTATCCGGCATCGCGGCTCTCCTTCTGTGTGTCCTGTCTGATTAGACGGGAAGGCGGTGATACCGTCACAACAGCCGTGTGAAACGTCTGTGACAGGCGCGGGGTCGGGCTGTGGGTGGCCGCGGCGCGTTCCATCTGCGCGTCCTTCGGCAAGCTCAGGACGCCCTGAGCCCGTCGAAGGGCGCAGGGAAGACAGGCGAAGGTCACCCGAGCACAGATGGAAACGTCGCGGACAGGACCCGCAGCCCGCTCAACCGGAGCTATTGCACCGACGTGCCGAACAGCCGTCCGATAATCGCCGTGGATGCCATGGCCACGACGCCCCAGAAGGCGACCCGTGCGGCGCCTGCCGCCAGCGGGGCGCCCCCGAGCCTGGCAGCCGTGCCTCCGAGCACGGCGAGGAGGGCCAGGGAGCTGGCCCCGACGGCGAGGCTGAGGGAGCTCGATGGCCAGAACGCGGCCAGCAGTACGGGCAGGGCGGCGCCAACGGCAAAGGCCGCGGCCGAGGCCAGGGCCGCCTGGATAGGCCTGGCGCGGGTCGATTCGCTCAGGCCGAGTTCGTCCCGCGCGTGGGCGCCGAGCGCGTCGTGGGCCGTGAGCTGGTCCGCCACCTGCGCCGCCAGTTCCGGCGACAGCCCGCGGGCGATGTAGATCCGCTGCAGTTCCACGTGCTCGGATTCGGGGGAGGTCGCCAGTTCGTGGCGCTCCCGCGCGAGGTCGGCGCTCTCGGTGTCGGCCTGGGAACTGACCGAGACGTACTCGCCGGCCGCCATCGAGAGCGCGCCGGCGACGAGGCCGGCCAGCGCCGCCACCAGCACGGCGCCGGGGGCCGGATTGGCGGCGGCGACGCCGACCACGAGGCTGCTCGTCGAGATGAGGCCGTCGTTCGCTCCCAGCACGGCAGCCCGCAGCCAGCCGATGTGTTCGGTGCGGTGGAACTCGCGGTGCGGCATCGTGTCACGCCATCCTGTGAAATGGGGGCCACAGGATACCACCTCGGCGGGCTTCTCAGGCCTGCCGCCGCATGCCAACCGCCACGAACAGCCAGGCCACCGCGAGGAACGCGAAGGCCACGAAGGGCGGGATGAGGCTCTCCGACAGGCCCGCCAGCATCGCCGTGATCCCCTTCGGGTCGAGCACCTCCCTGTCGGCGGCGTACTTCAGCGCCGTGGCCGCCCCGACCGATGAACTGCAGATCGCCGCGAAGATCGCCGCCAGCGTGAGCGGCCGCATCAGCACCAGTTTCTGCTCCGTCGGGCGGATGGCATAGGCGACGGCGGTGCCGAACACCCCGACGCCCGCCACCAGGATCACGAACCCCATCAGATAGATGCCGATCATGGCTCACCTCCCTGGTGTCTAATGCGTACAACGCGCGGGGGTGGCGGCCGTGACACCCGTCACGACGACACGCCTCGAGCGTTGGTACTGTCATGGACCGGGACTGTGAGCTCGCGCTCGTCGGCCGGCTTCGCGACGGCGACCCCGCCGCGTTCGACCGGGTGTACCAGGAGTACCGTGCCCGGCTCTACTCGTTCCTCGCGCGCCTGAGCCGGAGCCGCGACGTCGCGGAGGACCTGGCCGAGGAGACCTGGCTCCGCCTGGTGGCGTCGAGCATGCGCCTTCGGCCAGACACGCGCCTCGGCCCGTGGCTGTTCACCGTGGCTCGCAACCTCTACTACAGCCACTGCCGCTCGCGCGCCATCAGCGACGCGGCGGCCGACGCGTTGATCAGCCTCTGGCCCGGCGGATCGCCGCGGCCGTCGCCGTTCGAGGAAGCCGCGGCGCGCGAGCTCGAGGGCCGGCTCGAACGGGCGCTGGCCAGGCTCCCGGCGAACCACCGCGAAGCGTTGCTGCTGGTCGGCGCCGAGGGCATGACGCCGGCCGAGGCCGCCGACGTGTGCGGCCTCGCGCCCGAGGCGTTCAGGCAGCGCCTTTCCCGCGCCCGAGCGGCGCTCGACATCGAGCTCGCGCGGATTCCACGCGGACCTGTCCCGCCGAAGCTGCGGGAGGAGGATCTCGGCCGGACCGCAGCGAAGGCGGAGGCGGAGGTGCCATCATGACCGACCACACCCACCCGCCCGACGAAGTGCTGACCGCAATGGCGGCGCTGGGGTCGCACGAGCCGAACCCCTCGCACGGTGCGCGCCTGCACGCGCGCTGCCACGCCGCGCTCGAGGAGCGCCGGAGGCAGGAGGCCGTCCGCGGAGAGCCTGGCTGGCGATTCGCCGTCGGGCTCGCCCTCGCGCCGGCTGTGGTCGGCGCGCTTTGCGGCGTGTATCTCTTCGAAGTCATCGTGCGCGCGCTGCAGCTCTATCGTTTCTGATTGGCCGACCGGCCTGTGGCAGTCCTGATACACACTGTTGCGGGCTTGCAGGGGCCGCCGCCGGCACAGTGGCATGAGGGTCTATAATCCGGATCGCACTTGCGGTCTTCAGGAGGTGGCCTGCCGTGGTTGTCTTCGAGACGGATCGCCTGGTGGTTCGTCGTCTCACCGTCGAGGACGCCCCGTTCATTCTCAGGCTCCTCAACGAACCCTCGTTCCTCGAGCACATCGGCGACCGCGGCGTGCGGAACCTCGCCGATGCCAAGCAGTACATCCTGTCCGGGCCCATCGCCAGTTACGACCGCCATGGGTTCGGCCTGTTTCTCGTTCATCTCAAGGAGGGCGGGACGCCTATCGGCATCTGCGGGCTGCTGAAGCGTGACGCGCTCGACGATGTGGACATCGGGTTCGCGTTCGTGCCCGAGTCGTGGTCGAAGGGGTACGCGTTCGAATCGACGACCGCAACACTCGCGTACGCGCACGATGTGCGGCATCTGAAGCGCATCGTGGCCATCACCTCTTCGGACAACGTCGCGTCGATCAACCTGCTGGTCAAGCTCGGCTTCTACTTCGAGCGCATGGTGCTCATGCCCGGCGACAAGACCGAAGTCAAGCTGTTCGCCAGGCATCTCGGCAGCGCCGGCGCGTAGCCCCGTGAAGTCGCGCCACTTCGCCGGGTGCGCGTTCCTGCTGGCGGCGGTCATCCTGCTGCCATACCTTCCAGCCTCCTGGTCGCCGGCCGCGGCGCAGGAGGAACCCGCTTCGCTCATTCGCGCGTACTGGGGCGAACACGATCCCGCTGCGCGGGCGGCCATGGCCCGCCGCCTCGCATCGCGCGCGGACTATCGCCCGTCGCGCCTTCGCGAGTGGCTACATGCCGGAGTGCCCTTCGAGGGACTCGCTCCGGGACTCAGATCCATCACCGTGGACGCGGGTGCCGAAGGCAGCCGCCCGGTGACAATCGTCCTGCCAGAGGGCTATCGGCCCGATCGTGCGTGGCCGCTCGTGTACGCGCTGCATCCCTCCGGAGAGCCAGCCGAGCGGTGGGCCGATCAGGTCAGGCGAATGCTGGGCACGCGGGCCAGCGAGTTCGTCATCGCGTCGCCCGATTACCGGCAGAACTACATCGCTGCGAAGCCGCCGTTCGTCGGAGAGCACGCGTTCATTCTCGACGCCGTCGCGCGCCTCGTGCACGTGGACGCAAATCGCGTCTACGCGTTTGGCTACTCGAAGGGCGGCTTCGCGGCCTGGTACGTCACTGTGTACTTTGCCGACCGTTTCGCCGGCACCGTCGCGCTCGCGGCAGGTTTCGACGTTGCGCCTGGCCCGGACGGGTTCTGGAAGCAACTCGTCCCCAACGTCACCCACGTTTCCGTGCTCAACGCGTGGGGCGATCGCGATCCGCTCGTGATCAAGGACCTGGCTGAGCGGCCTGCGGGCACGTTCGCCGAGTCGAACCGCTGGTTCGCGCGCGAGGTGAAAGGGTTGTCGCTCCCGATCACGAACATCGAGGTGCCGGGCGCCGAGCACTTCCAGCTTCCGCCGCCGATGGACGCGATTGGGGAGACGCTGTCTCGGCGCCGTACTGTCGATCCGCCCCGCGTCACGCACGCGTTCCGGCACCTGCACCAGGCCTCGAGCTACTGGCTCGAGGGCCTCACGTGGGTGGGCGACTCCTGGGGCGATCCGTGGCCGGCGCGCGCGGCGGGGCAGGCTGGCGAGTCGGAGGCATCCGTCCTGGCGCGCACGCTCGAGCCGCTGCTCGGCCGGCTGACCGGCGTCCGTGACGGGCAGGTGTTGCGCGTGACGAGGCGGCACATCGGGGACGTCGTCATCTGGCTCGGCGAGCGGTCCATCAACTGGGATCAGCCTGTGACCATCGAGGTCGACGGCAAGATGGTGTTCTCCGGGAAGGTCGCACCGGATGGCGAACTGGCGCTCGCGCGGGCGAAAGTGACGATGGACTTCGAGCGGCTGTGTTTCGCGGGCATCCGCGTCAGCGCGTCAGGCGACGCGTCCATCGTCACTGCCGCCACCATGCCCGAGCCCGCGTGGAGGCGCTAAGAGCTTCCGCGCGGCTGATGTGCAGCTATCTGAGGGACAATCACGCCTCCTTCAGCGCTGCAGACACGAGCCGATCGAAATCCTCCAGGCGCTCTGGCACATCGAGAACCTCGAAGAACTGGGCCAGGATCCTGCGCACCCGCTCGAAATCGATGCCCGCATGATGCCGAACCACCAACTCGGTGATATCCGACCGGTCTATCCCACGCCAACCCACGGCCTTGAAGATCACGAGATCCTCAGGCGTAGCGACCGGCACACGCACACCGCCCCAGTCGAGCGGCGTCGCACGTGCCAGCGCCTCGCGTTCGAAGTTGAGCCACCCGAGGCTCAGGTCGACCGTCATCGCCGATGGCGGATGCGTCAACAAGAGGACATGCCGTTCGATCGCCACCCGCTCTGCATCGGCGACGCGAGGCTCGAACCCAGCCTGTCGAAGCGCGTCCCACAAGCGGCTGAGGCTCAAACCCTCGGCTTGAACGACCGCGTCGACGTCGAGCGTCAAGCGCGGGACGCCGCGTGCAACAACGGCCATGCCGCCGATGAGCATCGCCGGCTTGCCGACAAGACTCAGGGCGCCGAAGAGCGCGTCGAGCACCGTGCGCAAGTGGGGAGATGCCGGCGGAGTCATGGCCGCAGGCGGGTCCGCAGCACAACGAACCTGTCACGGACTTCGGCGGCTTCCCGCTCTCGCCGGCCGTCACGCGGCGGGGGCCAACCATTGACGCTCGCGTAGAAGGCGAGCAGTTCACGAGCGGCCAGGAACGAGCGGTCAGGCGAGTTCCAGGCCGTCCTCAGATCGCGAACCTCGATGGCGTTCGCGATGCGTCGGTTCTCGGCCCACCTGCGCACGTCCTCCGGGTTGCCGATGAAGGGCTTCGGCTCGTCCACGCGCCCATGTTACACCGTGGCCGTGCTGGCGGGACTTTCGGTCTATCATGGCGGCAGACTCGGGCCGGGGTGGCGAAACTGGCAGACGCACGGGACTTAAAATCCCGGGACTCCCCAAGGGTCGTGCGGGTTCGATCCCCGCCCCCGGCAATCAGAGACCGGATGTGACCGTCCTGCCGGCCTCCTAGCTCGCCTGTCCATTCACGTTAAACTGAGCACAACTACGGTCATGAAAGGGCGGAACAGAGTACCGGCCGCCCTGGCCGCTCTGGTCGATTCGCCGGTGCTCGCGCTGCGCGGCGCACGGCGGGCCTGCGCGGCTGCCTTGGCGGGCGCGTGCCGCCCGTCGGGTCGCCGAGCGTATGGAGCCGGATGGGCTATCATGGACGACGTCCGCAGGAGAAATGGGAACTGCTGCCCCGCGCATGCCACGCTGCATCGTGATCGCCGGCCCGAACGGTTCGGGCAAAACCACGTTCGCCCACGAGTTCTTGCCTGCCGACGCCGGCATCCTGCATTTCGTGAATGCGGACCTCATCGCCGCCGGACTGTCGCCGTTCCGTCCTGCGCTGGTCGCCCTGTCCGCGGGCAGGCTGCTCCTGCGCGAGATCGATCGGCTCGCGTCGGAACGGTCGGACTTCGCGTTCGAGAGCACGCTGAGCGGCCGGACGTACGTGAGGCGCCTAAAGCGTTGGAAGCGCGCAGGATACCGGATCGAAATCGTCTATCTGCGCCTTGCCTCCCCGCGCCTCGCGTTGCGCCGGATTGCTGCGCGCGTCAGGCAGGGCGGCCACGATGTCCCGTCGTGTGACGTGCTCCGGCGCTTCGGCCGCGGCTGGCGCAACTTCGACAGGGTGTACCGGCCGCTGGCGGATGCGTGGGCTGTCTACGACAACTCCGGGTCGCGCCCAATCCTGGTGGAGAAGGGACCATGAAGAGTCGCGAGAAGCAGCGGCCGCAGTCCTTCGCGGCCGCGGTCGGCCGAGCGTTGCGTCGGGCCGGCCAGAGAGCACGGAAGACGGCCCGCATGCACGGAACGCCCGTCTATGTGTGGAAAGACGGGAAGGTCGTCGCCGAGAAGCCTTGAGCCCCACTTCGACGGCCTGGCACCCCAAGACTCCCCAATCGGACGCGGTTCCCTGAAGACGCTGTGGGTTCGTAGGACACGCGCATGGCGGACGCGGGCGGGCGGGCCATGGACTCGTAGCGGGACCTGGCGAGTCTGAAGCGGGCTCACTGAGCCGCGCGGGTTCGATCCCCGCCCCCGGCACTTCGAATCGAGCAGGTCAACGACCGCGTCACTTCACCTCTCCAAGCCCGTTCGATGCCCTCGCGACCTCCCGCCAGACGCGGAGCAGGTTTCCGCCCCAGATCTTCCTGATCTGTTCCTCGGTATAGCCGCGCCGCACGAGCTCGATGGTGACGTTGGGCGCCTCGGCGACGTTGTTGAATCCGGGAATTCCCCCGCCGCCGTCGAAGTCGGAGCCGATGCCAACGTGGTCGATCCCGGCCACTTTCGCGGCGTGATCCAGGTGATCGACGAACTCTCTGAGCGTCGGTGGCGCGGCCTGGCCTTTTGCCTTGATGTAGTTGGGGACCGCCGCGATCTGGATCACGCCGCCGTTTCTGGCGAGCGCCCGGAGTTGTTCGTCGGTGAGATTGCGGTCGGAATCGGTGAGGGCCGCGCAGGCCGAGTGCGACGCGATAATCGGGGCCTTTGTGGCGGCGATGACGTCCCAGAACGATTGCGCAGAGGCATGCGAGACGTCAATCATCATGCCCAGGCGGTTCATCTCGGCCACGACCCGTCTGCCGAGAGGCGAAAGGCCGCCGTGGATCGGTTCAGGCGCGCTGGAGGAGTCGGCGAGCTGGTTGTGGGCTCTGTGGGTCAGCGTCAGGTAGCGGGCGCCGAGGTCGTAGAACCTCGTCAGATTGACCAGGTCGGTTCCCATCGGATACCCGTTCTCCATGCCGATCATGATGACCCGCTTCCCGGACTTCGCAACCCGCTCGACATCCGCCGGCGTTCGGACCAACTCGGTGCGGTTCGGGTACATTCGCTCGGTCAGGCGTGTGATGGCATCGAATTTCACCATCGCCTGGTCGTACGCTCGCCGGTAGCCGGGCTCGTCGAGCGGGCCCTGCCCGACGAAGTTCACGAGAAAGACGCCGTCAAGGGCGCCCTCCTCCATCTTGGTCAGGTCGCATTGCAGGGTCGTCGTGGCTCCGGGGTCGAGCGCCGGCGTCGCGTAGGTCGTGAGGATGTCAATGTGCGTGTCGAGGGTGATCACGCGCTCGTGGATCTCGCGTGCCTTCGTCACGACGGGATCATCGGGAGTGATCTGCTGCGCGAGCGCGACCGGCGCGGTCATGAGAAGCACGAGGCAGGAATGGACGATGCGCTTCAGGTACATGCCGCCGGCACCTCGGTGTCAGTCTACGCTGGACGCGGTCGCTCGGCGCGTCTCCGCCCGCGAAGCTGCCAGGCGCGCGCCAGGAACCGGCGATCTGTTTGAAGAAGGTCAGATGTGACCTTCTGGCAGGTCCAGATCTATGGACATGTGTCCCTGACAGAAGGACACATCTTGCCTGTCGTGGCGGCATGACGCTGCACCCGGCCCTGGCCGAAACGCTGAGCGCCGCCCTGTTGCCGTCGCCGACTCCCGCCTTCACCAGGCGGGACGCAGGACTGTCGACCATCCCGAAGAAGGCCCACGCCGTCATCGGCATGCGCCGCGCGTTACACCGCTTCCATCAGCCGTCATTGGCCGCGGAACACGATGGCCCGATCGTAGGTGATCTCGGTGAACGCCGGCCCGACCGCCGTTGAAGGCTCGAGGTACGCCCGGAACCCCATCCACATGTCGGGGCGAACATTGTTGGACCGCACCGGCTTCATCGGGGAGCGAGTTGCGTGGGTCAGGCGACGTTGGCGTGCGCATCATAGTGCCCTTCGTACTCGGTTGGAGGCACGTGCCCCAGCGGCTCCCCTCCTCTCGGCGAATGGGAGCTCCGACCATCCCGGCACGGTGCACCTTCCCGGTTCCCTGACTGGCATTCCGGAAATCCGGTCTTCCGAGTTTCTGGGGGAGAGCAGGGGCCGGACACGTCATGCTTTCGGCCCAGAACGCGAAGCTCCGAACGCCCCTGGGATTCTGGGACTCTTCAAGGGTCGTGCGGGTTCGATCCCTGCCCCCGGCATGCACTGAAGCGCGCCCAGCCTGTTGCAGGGGCGAGATGGATGCGGCACGGGGCCAGAAGTATGATGAGGCCGCGCCCGGCCAGCCGGAACTGTCCGGCGGCCGGGTGACCCCGGGGGTCGCCCATGCTTTGCCGCCTGTCACATATCCGTTCCTGCCGGCCATTTGCCCGCGGCTGGCTTGTATCCTTCGCCCTCGCCGCCGCCGCGGTCATCCCCGCCCAGCCCGCCGCCAGGCAGGCCATGACGGTCACCCAGATCACGCACGGCCCCTTGCACCACTACTTCGGGTACATCGGCCAGAGCCGCACCGTACCGTGGAGCGCTGACGGCCGGTACATGCTGGCGTTGCAGGTGCCGTTCCAGGACCGGTTGCCCGGCGCGGGCGACGCCGCGGACGTATGCGTAATCGACACGCGCAGCGCCTATGCCGTGCGGGTCGTGGACCGAACGCTCGGCTGGAATCCCCAGCAGGGCACGATGTTCTACTGGAACCCTGAGCATCCGGAAACACAGTTCTTCTTCAACGACCGCAACCCGGCGACGGGCAAGATCTTCACGGTCCTCTTCGACATCAGCGCCCACGGCGGCCGGGGCGGGCGCGTGCGCGAGTACCGCTTCGAGGACACCCCGGTGGCCAACGGCGGGGTCGCGCAGAACGGCGGCTATTTCACCGCGATTAACTACGCGCGGATGGCCAGGCTTCGCCCGGTGACCGGCTACCGGGACGCGTGGGACTGGACGAAGGGCGTTGGCGCGCCCGCCGACGATGGCGTCTTTCGCGTGGACGTCGGCACGGCCCGGAAGACGCTCATCGTGTCTTTCGCGCAGATGAAGGAAGCGCTTCGCGGAACCGTCGAGAACCTCGACGCCAGGCACTTCTTCATCAACCACACCCTGAACAACCGCAACAACGACCTGATCTACTTCTTCTGCCGCGCCGACTTCGAGCAGCAGGTCAACGGCCCGCGCGTCAACGCGGTCTTCACCGTGCGCCCGGACGGCTCGGCGTTGACGCGCCACGAGGTCTTCATCGGCGGGCACCCGGAATGGGGATGGGGCCCGGAGATCATCGGCTCGCACAACGGCCGTCAGGTGGTGTACGACACGGCGCGCCGTGAGGTGGTGCGATCGCTAGGCGGGCCGGGTGTGTTCGAGCAGCCCGAGGGGGACATCTCGCTCAGTCCAGATGGCAGCTGGTTCGTGAACGACCGCCGCGAAGGCGAGCACCATTACTACACGTTCCTCGACATGCGGACGGGCCGGGTGATCACGTCCCCGCCCGTCTTCCTCTCCACGTGGAACAGTGGTCCCCTGCGACTCGATCCGGCCCCCGCCTGGAACCGGACCAGTGACGCCATCGTCGTGCCTGGCATCGCCCCCGACGGCACGAGGCAGATGTTCCTGGTCGAGTTGACGAGCTAGCCGAGTCCTTCGATTCGCGAGTCTGCGGACGTCTCGCTCGCTGAGGACTGCTCCCGCCGCATCACCGCTGAGAGCGGGTCGCCGTGATGAGGGTGACCGCTCACGACGCTCTGGCTGACGGATGGCAACGTCGACGCGGATGCCCTCGCCTGCCGCGTGCGGCCTCGGCTGCAATCCGCGCGGGCCCGGTGGACCCACTCCCGGAGCGCCGTTTCGGTCAGGTCGAGGTCGCAAGCGACCTGGCCGACCGTCTTGCCCTCCTCAGGGACCAGACGCACCGCGCCTGCCTTGGACTCCTCCGTGAATGTCCGGCGCAGGCGCCGGCCCTTCGTGTCTGTGGCCATCGTGGACATCGTATCCCCCTTTCGGAATGTGTCCACGAAACTGGATCAAGCCCATTCGAGCGGTCAGTAGCCTGCGTGATGACGGCCCGCCTCGGCGCGAAACATCCCGCATCGCGTCCCGTATAGGTGTACCAGAGGAGAACATGATGATCCGATCAGTGCGGCTATGGGTGGTGATGGCGATGCTGGTGCCGGCCGGGGCCTCGCACGGGCAACGCGCCATCGCTACGCCTGCGACGCTGAGCGCGGACGACCGTATCTCCGGCTTCGTGCAGCTGTGGAGCGCATCGAAGACGAACTTCGTGTTCGAGGAGAAGCTGCCCGGCCTGGACTGGAACGCCCTGCTCACGCAGTACCTGCCCCTGGTGCGGGCCGACCAGTCGGATCGGGACTACTACCGAGTGCTGACGCGCTTCATTGCGGGGCTTCATGATGCGCACACGCTCGTCGCCATGCCCGGGTTCGACTTCGCGGTGCCGATCGTCCCCTCGCATGCTCCGCCATTGGTGCTTCAACAGGTGGAAGGGAAAGCCGTGGTCGTCGATCTCGTCGAGAGCGACGAAGTGCGGCGCGCAGGAGTGACGCGGGGCATGGAGATCACGCACATCGACGGCCGGCCGGTGCCGGCGGTGCTGGAGGATCTCGATCCCTATCTGTGCGTGTCGACGCCCCAGGCGCGCGACGCGTGGGTCTACCCCGTGCTGCTCGATGGGCCGCCTGGCTCGCGGGTCGCGCTCAGTGTGCGGGATCTTTACGGTGAGGCGCGCACTTTCACGCTCCTGCGGGAACCCATCACTCCGGCCTTCGCGGCCTTGCTGCCCAAGCCCGCTCTCGCCTCGCTGGTGGAGGAGCAACGCGGACCCCAGGGCGGGCCTTACCTGTGGCAGTCACGACCGAAGCGGGAGCCGCGCGACCTGCCCGGGGATATCCTCTACGTGCCGGTGGACTCGTTCTTCTTCAAGGCGGAGGCGGCCGCGCAATACGACAAGCTGGCTGACCGCGTGGCGCGGGCGAAGGCGCTGATCCTGGACCTCCGGGAGAACGGTGGAGGCAACTCGGAAAGCGCAGACGCGATCGTGAGCCGTCTCACGGACAAGCCGCTTCTGGGATCCAGGTGGAAGACGCGCCGCCATCTGGGCGCCTGGGCTGCGTGGGGTCAGAAGGACGACTGGTTCGATGGTGGAGTGAAGACGATCCAGCCGGTCGAAGGGCGGCGGCCTTTTCTCGGCCCGGTCGTCGTACTGGTGGGACCGAGGACGCTCAGCGCGGCGGAGGACTTCCTGATACCGCTGCACGCGAGCCACCGCGCCACCTTGGTGGGCCAGCGCACCGCCGGCAGCACCGGCCAACCCCTGGTCATCATGCTCCCCGGCGGGGGCGGGGCCGCGATCTGCACGAAGTGGGACAGCTATCCGGACGGCCGGGAGTTCGTGGGCGTCGGCATAGACCCCGACGTGAAGGTCTACCCCACTCAGGCTCAAGTGGCGGCGGGTCTCTGGTCAGGCGGGAAGGACCCGGTGCTGGAAAGAGGCATAGCCGTGCTGCGGGAGAAGCTGTCTGGGCAGTGAGAGGATCGGCGGCCGCGTGCCTGATTCGGTCCGGTGCACGTCTCCGGAATAGCGGATACGATGTCCCCATGGATCTCAAAGCACACCGGGAGCGTGTCTACGCCACAAGAGCCTCGGAGGAACTGAGCTGGTTCCAACCTGAGCCGGCAAGATCCCTTCAGCTGCTGGAGAGACCCGGCCTGACAGCCGCGACCTGAGTGATCGACGTCGGGGGCGGAGATTCCCGCCTCGTGGCTCGCCTGGTCTCCCGCGGCCTGCGCTGCGTGACGGTGCTGGACGTTTCCGCAACCGCCCTCGCGCGAGCTCGGGCGCGACTGGCCATACAGGCTGACGGGGTCAGATGGATCGAGGCGGACGTCACGGGGTCGTGGGCGTCCTTCCCCGTGGACATCTGGCACGACCGCGCCGTCTTTCACTTCCTGACCGAAGCCGGGGATCGGGCCCGGTACGTCGCACGCGTGCGGGAAACCGTGAAACGCGGCGGGACGCTGATCATCGGTACCTTCGCGCCTGACGGTCCTGAACGCTGTAGCGGCCTGCGCGTATGCCACTATGACGCTGCCGGAGTTGGCGCAAAGCTTGGTGGAGGGTTCACGCTGGTCGAGACCGTGGCGGAGGCCTACCGGACTCCGGCCGGCACCGTGCAGCACTTCCGCTACAGCCGGTTCGTTCGCGAGCATTAGCGGGCCGGCTCGACGAGCGGATGGTCCTTGAAATCCGGGGACTCCCATAGGTTGTGGGGGTTCGATCCCCGCCCCTGCCATTGTCAATCAACAAGTTTCGGGCCTCTCGAATCAGGACGGCGTTGGGGCTCGATCACCTCCGTGCCTGGACGGTGACACTCGAGCCATCCGGGTTGGTGACGCGCGTTCTGGCCGAGAGCATGAAGTTGCCGCGCGGAAGTCACCGGGAGTTTTCGCGGGCGCAACCCATTCGTAATGCTCGCGAGATATCGTGGCTTCACTGAGAGGAGTCGTATGGCAACCACGAAGAGCGCGCTCCACTTCGCCCCCAGGATAGACGCGCGGGCCGCGATCATGAGCGACATCGCCCACGAGTGGACCAACGTCTGCGGACCGTCTGCAACGGCGTCCGAGGTCGCCAGCAAGTGGAGGCTGGATCCGCGGGCCTCTGAGCAACTCCTCGCCGAACTGACTGAGCGGGGCATCCTCGCACGGCTTGCTGATGGGAGCTACCGATACGCGGCGCGCGATTGGCGTGGCGATGGCTGCTCTGCTGCGGACTGCGCACCGACAGGCCGTGCCGAGCCTGACTCCGCCGATCATGCCCAGGCGTGCGACGAGCGCGGTCGCATCGTGAGCCCTGGATTCACCGTGCCGAAATCGCCCGGTTGCGTCCGTCTGGTGTGATCTGATTACAGCGAGTTTACCGCCCTGCAATGTGACGGCAAAACGCGGCTGACAGATTCGGGTTCGTCGCGAGGAGGCAGCATGGCACCGGTGGACTCCGTGATTTGCCTTGTTCCAAGGCGTGAACTTCGCCCGGCTCTGATGCAGTACATCGCCGACTGCTGTATCGACTCGGACGGGCGCCATGAACTCAGCCCAGCCCGGTGACGGGCGGTAGCCCCGAGACCATCCCGGTCCTCGAGCTGGCTCGCCGCGCGTAACACCATCGTTACATCCGCCTGCTATCCTCGCGGAAGCCGTGTTCGGCGATGCGTCATGTTGCCGTGGCAGGGGCCACGCGTTCCCGGAGTGAGGAATGCCAGTCGTGTACCGGCAAGCGGCGGTCATACCGTATCGCGTTCACGAGGAGCGGGTCGAGATCGCGCTCGTGACGTCGCAGAGCGGGAAGCGCTGGGTCATGCCCAAAGGATCGCTCGATGACGGCGAGGATGCCATGGACGCGGCCGTTCGCGAGACGGAGGAGGAGGCGGGGCTGATCGGCGAGCTCGTCGAACAGCCGATCGGCCGGTATCGCTACACGAAGCAGAATGACCGGTATCACGTTGACGTCTACCTGATGCGCGTCACGGTCGTGCTGGACTCGTGGGTGGAGGCCGGGTATCGCCGCCGGCGCTTCATGCCCGTGGAGGACGCGCTGACGCTGCTGCACCCCGTCTTGCATGGGTTCGTCCACGAGGCGGCTCGCCTGGTCCGAGCGCAAGGCAGCCGGTCGCCCGTCTCCGCGTCTGTTGCACAGGTTTAACGGCACCGACGCCCAGACGTAACATCGAGTTCGTACGCTGGGGGTCGAGCATGAAGTGCTTCGGCGCTTCCACGGGTCCCCGCTGCGGATGTCAGCGGGCAGCCCGGCTCGTCTTCCTCAGCGCACGCCACCTGCTGCACGTCCGCTGCCGCCTGCAGACGACGCATGCTCTCGAGGGCCCCGGGGCCGTTCCGTGTCTCGAGGGCGTTGGGCGCCCTACGACATGTGGGTCGGTGCGATGCACGACCACCAGCGCTGGCGGCGCTCTGCGGGGAGAGCTGAGGGATGACCGGCCGCGGTCGTCACTCCCGCTTTTGCATCCTCGTGCATCATGACGGCAAGGTACCCGGCGAACAGCAACAGCCACGGCATTTCCCGCATGCCTTCGAGGGCGGGCAGGACCTCCAGTTCCGCGATGGAGCGACCGACGCCCTGTATCCGGCAACGGAACAACGGGTGCTGGTCGGCGCCCTGCAACTCGATCTGCGACGGCCTGTGGCTAATCGCCACGATCAACGAGCGGTCGCCCGTCAGGCGGAGCGTGCCTCCGTCGTTCCAGCCACACGACTCGAACGACGCAAGTTCCCCACGCCCGCCTTCCGCCCGAATCGTGAGCGTCGTCGGCTGGAACCCGACGCGCTCGAAGCTCCACGAGCCGTCGGCGCTGTGTCCGACCGCAAAGCTGCCCGACGGGCTCCGGAAGGTGAGCGTCGCCATCCGATGCGAGGAGGCATGCAGCACGTAGATGCGCTGGCGCCTGTCGGGCTGCGACCACCGGAGAGGCTGGCGGAGAACATCGGCCAAGCGTTGCACGGGACCTCCCCGCCAGGGATCGTACGGCATCTTCACGTTGGCGGCACACCGCGATCCGGGGCGCGCGCGGGAGTTTACACATCGGAAACCTGGCGGCCCGCTGGCGTTCGCAACCGGCTTGATGATCGTCTGCCTGGTCGTTCAGGCCCCGCTCGGGAGGAACGTCATCACCTGTAAGACGCCCGACGTCATCCGAGGCTGAAGTAGAGCGACAGGCCGAGCAGGGTCAGTGACCCGAGTATCCACGCGACCTGGCACAGCGGCGGCCTCAGGGCGTCATATCGACCGGGCGAGTTCATAGACTCCCTCCGCGTCCGCGACGAGCACCCGACGCTCCGCAAGCTCCTCAAGCAGTTGTTCGCAGGTTGACTGTTCGAGCTGCCACCGGCGGGCAACGTCCGACACGGTCGCTCGGGTCCCGAAAGCACGCTCCCATCCCTCCGCAATGTGCCAAAGGAGGGTTGGACGGCAATCCCGTTTAGGGACCAGACGAAACCTGGTTGCTGTCGTCATCATATTGTTTTCTCGCAACGACCCCACAGCACCGTCCGGGCGTTACGCGGGTGTTTCGGTGAGGGAGACTGTGGGTGACTGCTCGAATCAGCGGCTTCCAGGCACGCGGTCCAGCCGAGTGTTCCTGACGAGAAGAGGCCGCAAGCCTTCAAGGCCGGGCCCGCTGGCGAGGCGCTGAACGTCACTCTCGCCGGGGCCCGAGCACAGTTCCTCGCACCGGGTCTTTGCGTAGTCCATTGCCGAGAAGCCCGGCGACGTGTCCGGCGACTCCGAATCCTCTACGATGAACGGTTCCTTGCCGAGGATCATGTAGCGGAAGTACAAGGCGCTGGCAGGCATCCCCGGCGCGCACTCGTGGCGCAATGAGGTGTCGACGATCTCACTGCACACGGCGAGCGCCTCCCCGTAGGTCGAGTACTCGCCCTTGGTGTACTTCCGGCTCTGGTCCATGTGACCGAAGACGTCGTTGATACACACGCGATACTTCATGGCAGCCAGCGCCCTCGTTTCCCTGCGAGGGTACTGCCCGTGTGTGACAGGGGGGTTACAGGTGGGTTACATGTGGGATCGCGGCGGTCCGCCGCTTGACCGGCCGGGCGAGCACCGCCAATCAGTCAGCGCTCAGATTGCCGGGCCGCGTCCAGAGCGTTAGCTGGCGTGGCGATCCCGGATGTCCATTCACGCGCTGTTCCGGTTGAGGAAAGCGTTCGCATGAGACTTCGGAACGCCGCGGCTATCTGCGAACTCTCGGCGTCTAATGAGACAGGTCGGAGAAGCCCCGGTGGTCCCAAGGTGTTTGCCTGCGGACTCGGAGGACGCCATGTTCATGGGTGCGCTTCGTCATCTGCGGTTCGCCCTTGGCGTACTGCTCATTTTGAATCTCTGCGCGGGCACCTCAAGCGCTCAGGAACCGGCGAAGACCACACCCAAGACGCCTCAGAAGGGTTCTTTCAGCCAGTTCACGACCCGCGAACAGTGGCAGATGCCCGTGCGGGTGATGGATGAAATCGGTGTCCGGTCCGGCATGACCGTCGCGGACGTGGGCGCCGGCGATGGCTGGTTCACATTCTATCTGGACGGTGGACCTGGCTCTGTTGGTGAACGTCCTGTCCGCCCTCGGGAATGCGAGGGACTTCCTGGGAAACCTGGCCAAGGGGCTGAAGCCGGATGGCCGGCTCGTGGTCATCGACTGGGACCCCGCGAAGTTGTACCCGGAGATGCCCGAGCAGGAAGCCAAGTCGGCTCTCCACCAGACGCTCCAGCAACTCCAGGATGCCGACTTCGACGTGGCGGCGAGCCTGGACTTCCTTCCCACCCAAACCATTTGGATCTGCAAGCGACGCGCGCGGGACCAGTAGCGCCGTAGAGGCGATCCCGTCGTGCGGGTTCGATCCTGGGCCCCCGCGCCCGACTGCGCTCAGGCGCTTCTCAAGATACGACAGACCCGCTCCGCGTTCTCTCGAACCTCGTCTTTCACCCGGGGGAACATGCCAACGAAGATCCCATCGGTCGGCTTGATGCCCGCAAACGCCTGCTTGAACGCGTCGTCCGCACCGCTGTCGCCGATTCGGCCGGCCGCCATGATCTTGAACGCGAAGCAGGTCTTTCGCGTCTGCCTCATGACCCGGTACATGCGCGGGGGATCGCTTTGCAGGTAGATCTCCGACGGCATCTCAAGCAACTCGCCGTTGAGCGCCTTCTTCCACTCGTCCGCCGTCCGCGTGCGGTTGTAGACGCACCCCGCGAAGAAGTCCACGTCCCAGCCTTGCTCCTCGACGAAGGCGATCACCTCTGGCTTGTGCGTGCCGACGCCCACCATGCAGCCGAGGTCGCGAGCCTGTTTGCACCACTCCTTCACGGCGGCCATCCGGCCGTCCTGGAACGCGCGGTCCGTGTGCTCGCCGTGGTGGTACATCGCGAGGGGCTTGCGGGCGGCGTACAGCGGAGCCGGATCCCCGGGGAGGGTCTGGACAATCAGGTGCATGCGGCCCCCCTCCGAGAGAAACCGATCGAGGTCCTGCCGCGGGCGCTCCCGGTCCACGTAGCAGCAGGCGTTGATGCCGAACCGGCTGCACTGATGCAGCACGTCGCAGACGCGCTCGGGCGTGTAGTACTCCCGCATGACGGCCGCCAGGATGGCGTTGTAGTGCGCGTAACCATAGAACGGGTTGCAGCCGACGACGAGCCGGCTGATGTCCACGCCTCCAAATCGCATCTTCGGTACCTGCAGCGCTGATGCGGGCGCCGGCACTGCGGGGGGCGGGGCCTCACCGCGTCCGGCCTGCGGCGGCGCACCCGCCGCCCTCTGACCACCGGACGCCTGCTGGCTCGCGGCGCCCAGCGTGCCGACAGCACCGATGGTCAGCGCCGCCGATTGCAGGAATCTCCGCCGTGACTCGGCCACGTCTCCTCCCCAAGCCGGTGGGGTGCCGGCGGACTGTCGCCGCAGTCGGGCCCCCTTCACCAACCCTTCACAATCTCCGCGAAGCACTCAAGCCCGCTCGGGATGACCGCACCGTACCCGTGACCGGGCCGCGACCAGGCCCCCGCCAGGTACAGGTCTCTGATTGGCGTCGCGTGACCGACGCGAGCGGACCCGGAGTTGTTGACGGTCTGGTCCCAGCCGTAGATCGCGCCGCGATGGTGGCCCGTATAGCGGACGACGGTCAGCGGCGTGGCAGCCTCCCGCACCTCGATAGCCCGGGTCAGCCCCGGAAGCAGGGCCTTCTCAGCCTTTCGGATCAGCACATCTGCCATCCGCTCTTTCTCTTTCCGGTACGCTGCCTTGTTGCCCGCCAGATAGGCCTTCTCGAACTTCTCCCACGGTCCGTACCCCTGCAGCACCATCAGGTTGATCGTGTTCTTCCGGGCGGGCGAGTAGCCGCGGTAGATGTTGTCATAGAGCATGACGCCGACGCCGCCACCCTCGACATCCGCGTTCTGCGCGACGGCGTAGCCGGCGTCCGGATCGTACGACGGCTCGATGAAGACCTCCGAGTCGGTGATGCGGAGTCTTCCGATCAGGTCCTCTTTCAAGCCGAGGAAGACCTGGAAGCACGAGAGGCTCACGCTCCACTGCGGCCACCTGGCCTTGTACGCGGCGACAGCCGCCTCGTCGCCCACCATCCTCCCGAGCGTCTGAAACGGGTCCACGTTCGAGACCACGACACGCGAGGTGTACGCCGTCCCGCCTGTTGTCACGACCCCGGACGCGCGGCCGGCGGCGACAGTGATCTTCTCGACCTTCGTGTTGAGCTGAATCGTCCCGCCGTGGTTTCGTATGAACGCGGCGAGCGCGTCGCTGATGTCCTGCGACCGCCCGCGCGGGTAGTAGCCGCCGCCGCTGAGGTAGCCCATGAACGGCAAGACGTAGTAGAAGCACGAGAGCTTCGACGGCGGCAGACCGTAGTAGCCCCACTGCGCCGAGAGGATCGCCTTGAGCCGGGCGTCCTTGATCCTCGTGTCTGCCATCTCGCCCCAGGTCTTGTTGTAGAACCTGTAGAGATGAGGGAAGTCGAGCGGGAAGCGGCTCATGTCGGCCTGGCCGCGCGCCCCGCTCAGGCGCTGCACGTCCTGCGAGAGGCCCCGCATGTCGTCGAAGAGCCCCGCGATGCCCTCCCGCTCGTCCGGGAAGAGGCCGGCGAGGATCTTGACGAAGCCGTCGAGATCGCGCTGTGGCACGCGGATATCGTGCTCCGGGAAGATCGCGCGGAACAGGTTGGGATGCGGCAGGAACTCGACGCCGGTGATCTCCGGAAAGCCACCAATCAGGTTCCGAACGCCATTTCGTTCTCCCACGGTGGTCGAATGGAGCGAGACGTCGAAGAGGAAGCCGCCAGGACGGCCGAAGGCGGTGGCGAAACCCCCGGGCCTGTTGTGCTGCTCGAGCACGAGCGGTTTGAACCCCTGCCGCGCGAAGGCAGCGGCGCAAGCGAGCCCGGCAAGTCCGGAGCCGATGACAATGCAGTCGTAGCTGCCGTCCTTGGCGGGCTGGGACGCCGCCCTTGGCAGTGCTCTCCAGTCGAGAGCCACCGCCGGATACGCGCTTGCCAGGATCTTGAGGAACTCGCGGCGCGGAAGCAGGCCCTCACTCATGGCATCCTCCTGCGGAAAACGGATCCCGGAGGCCCAACCGCGGTGCTGGTTGTGTTCAGTATGGGGGGGCACGTCGCCACGGCCTGCACGAGTTGGATCCCCGCACACACTACGGCCGTCGTGCCGCGAGTGTCAAACGGCCTCCTTCCCTGGTTGCCTCGAAGCGCCCGGAATGCTCGTGTCGCAGGCGCGATGGTGGCAACGGCCTCGGATCGCCGGAGGCTTCGGCCGCATCTTCGTTCCTCACCAGAGATCGACGAGGAGCTAGAATACTGTCCGTCCTGGCCCCTCCTGCAGGAGGCGCGCATGATACGAACTGCCCGGTACCGCCTCGCGATCGTCATCGGGTTCCTGGCCCTGACAGCCTCGTGGACCGAAGCCGGCACCCTCACCTGCTCGTCCGCCACGACGCTGGACGCACTCGTCACCTGCATCCGCACCCAGATGCCCGGCAGCGGGTCGAATGGCTACCGAGCGCCCTCCCTCGCCGAGCTCGACGGGTGGCGGCTGGCCGTGCAGCAGATGCTGCAAGGGAGCTGCAGCGGAACGCTGCCGCAGAGCCTCGCCGGCATTGCGTCGAGGAGGCTCCTTGTCGACACAGGAAATGGCAAGGCCTACTGCGTGCTGATGGAAGTCCTCGACGCCAACAACAACGGCATCGTGGATCGCGGGTGGGGCACGTTCATCGTCGACCCCGGCGCGGTCAGGGAGATCAGCCACCAGGCTCCCCATCCGCTTTCGGACATCGCCACCGACGCGCAGGCCGTCGAGCTCTTCAGGGACAGCGACTCGCGCAGCTTCCTGATGGCCGGGACGCACCGCAACGCCAGCACCACGGCCAGCACCTGTCAGAGCGCGTATCGCGCTTCTGACGTGGCCCACAATGCAGGGACCATGTTCCAGGCTGCCAACGAAGCGATGTCGGCGTGGTACGGCGCCGACGACTGGTGGGCCATCCAGTGGCACGGCATGGCGGCCGATTCGTGCGCGAGCGTGGAGGTCTATATCTCGCACGGCTCGAGCGTGGCGCCCGCGACGGGAGACAAGAACCTCGAACTGAAGGCGGCCCTGCTCACGCACGCTCCGGCCTGGATGGTTGCCGTGCCCGGAAGCGGCGCGTGCGGCCTGAACGGAACCGACAACGTGCTCGGCCGCCTCCTGAACGGCGTGCCGGCCGCCGCCGTGTGCAACACGGCGGCCTCGGGCTACTCGGGACAGTTCCTCCACATCGAGCAGGACCCGAGCTTCCGTGCGTCCGCCGACTGGCTTCCCGCACTCCGGGATGTGTGGCCCGTGGGTGTGCCGGACGCGCCGATCGCCCTGGCGGCAACCGGGGGGAACGCGCGGGTGACGCTGACGTGGACGGGCTCGGCGGGAGCCGGCGCCTACGACGTCTACCGCGGCAATTCAAGCGGCGGAGTCTACGCATCGATTGCCGCAGGCGTCGAGGGCACGTCGTACACCGACCTGACGCCGATGAACGGGACGACGTACTACTACGTCGTCAGGGCAACGAACGCGAGCGGCCAGAGCGGCTACTCGAATGAAGCGAGCGCCACACCCCAAGCGCTCCAGATTCCCCCGGCACCCTCGGGTCTCACGGCAACGGCCGGCCGGAAGAAGATCACGCTAACCTGGATTGCGTCACCCGGGGCCACAAGCTATACGGTCAAACGCGCCTTGAGCAGCGGCGGCCCCTATACGCTGATCGCCACCAGCGTGACAGGCATCACCTATACAAACAGCGGATTGCGGACTGGCACGCTCTACTACTACGTCGTCGCGGCGGTGAACGCAGCGGGTTGGAGCACCGATTCAAGTCCAGCGAGCGCGACCTCGCGCTGAACGGAAGACAGCCGGCCTGATTACAGCAGGTTGTCGGTTAAGGTCTCCGGGCGAGCCGCTGCGCTTCCTGGGGCCGACCTGACAGCAACCCCCTTCGAGTCCAGCCATGCCCGGATTGCCTGTCTCACCTGCCAGGTAATCGGGAGGCCATCGCGCTCCTTCACGAGGCGCAGCCCGTCGAGCAGCTCTGGCTCCATCCGGTAGACGGCGAGCTTCTGCTTTTGCGCAGAGGTCATGATTGTAGGCAATATATGGCAACCTTAGTTTTAAGTCAATTATAAGCCTTCTTTTGCCATATTTCATACATGAGACGGGCAGTCAAGCGGTCTGAGTTCGCTGGGCCGGTCAGGAGGCAGCTGAGGCGGGCTCAATCCCAGCGCATCATCAACGGAAGTGAGCGCCGGGTCTAGGCCTTCAGGATGTCGTCCCAGCCCGCGCGGTAGCTGGGCCGTTTGATGAACGGGGCCGCTTCCGGCGCGTTGCGGGCGCGCAGGTTCTGGTAGTCCCACTCGATCTTCTTCCCGGTCCGGTAAGCCACGTTACCGAGATGGTTCGCCTCGGTCGTCCATCCGGAGTACTGGAAGTTCGAGCCCGGCACTGGACCGAGGCCCTTGGCGTAATTGACCCACTCCACCCAGTGGCCTGGCGAGCGCGGCAACGTCTCGGGCGGCGTCTGGAAGTCCTTGAACCGTTCCTCCGGAAGCAGTTTCCCGTTGCCGAGCAGCATGCCCTTGTCGCCGATGAACAACTGCGAGCGGCCGCCCCATTCAGGCACCCATCCCGGCGGCTTGCTGTCGCCCTGGTGCCACACGAGCTTCACCGGGCCCGCTCCCGACGGCGATGCCGGGAATTCGTACGTCACCATCATCGTGGCGGGCGCGAGCTCGCGGTGGGCCACGGGAACGTTCGGCGACGTCGCTTCGATCGTCAGCGGCTGCCTGATGTCCAGCACCGTGTACGCCACGTCGTTGTCGTGGCTGCCAAGGTCGCTCATCGTGCCGTTGCCGAAGTCCCACCACCGGTACCACCGGGGGCCGGGAAAGTACGTCGCGTGGTACGGCCGCGCCGGAGCTGGCCCCAGCCAGAGGTCGAATTGGAGGGTCGACGGAATTGGCATCTCTTCTTTGAAACGGTCGACGATCTGGACGCCGTTGTAGAACCCGTGCGGCTTGTCGTACTTCTCTGCGGATGCCGCGTCCTGGAGTCCCCATGCGCGTTCTGCCCACACGTGGACTTCCCGCACCTGGCCGATGACCCCCGTCATGAGGATTTCCTTGATCCTGCGCCGGGAGGGCGAGGCATGGCCCTGGTTGCCCATTTGCGTCGCAAGTTTCGGGTACTTCGCGGCCGTCTCCCGGATGAGCCGGGCTTCCCAGATGTTGTAGGTGAGCGGCTTCTCGCAATAGACGTGCTTGCCGTGCGTCAGTGCGAGGTACGTCGCGAACGCGTGCGTCTGTTCAGCCGTGGAAACGACGACGGCATCGAAGTCGTTCGGGCGATCGAACACACGCCGCAGGTCGTTGAACGTTCTGGCCTTGGGGAACCGCTGGGACGCGGCGTCCAGGGCGACCTGGTCCACGTCGCAGAGGACGGTGACGTTTTCGTCCGGGTGCGGTGCCGCCAGCGCGGCAGCCGAGCCGGCGCCGCGGCCAGCTCCGGCGCCCGCGGCCTCGCCGCGCCCTGGCGTGACGGTGAGCTCTTTGAGGTTGTCGAGGCCGCGGCCGCCGCACGCGATGAACGCGATGTCCAGCTTGTCGTTCAGATTCCGGCCCCGCAGCAACGCGGGCGCTCCCGCGACGACGCCAGCGGCCGTCAGCGCTCCGCCAACAAACTCGCGCCGCGTCATCTCTTGCCCGCGTGTCCTCTCCGTGGCCTTCCTCGTTGCCTTCTTCATGATTCCGCTCCCTGTCGCGGGGCTTCGCGATGGACTGACATCTTCGGTCTGCCGCCTGGTCAGATGAGCATGTCGCCCGCCCACCGAATGCCCGTCTCGCCCACGTCACCGCCCGCGAGGTGGGCTGTTCGCCGGACTGGTCTTCACCGACAGCGCCTTGGCGCCAGCGTCGAGCACGGTGATGATCCGGTCAACGTCGTAGACGCAGCCCGCCCACGTCCCGCCGCTTGCCTGCTGCAGCGCGGCCCAGAGCCGCGTGTCATCGGGAAGCGCAGGGTGCGCACGAAGTCCCGGGTGCGTCGGCCGTTCCGCGAGCACGCGCTCAGCGTCATCAGGCGTCAGATCGCGATCGGCAAGTCCCACCAGGTCGACGCGCCCGCTGCCTGCCACGCGGTCGATCACGATCTCCACGATGTCGCCGTCGATGAGCTTCCCGATGGGGCCGCCGGCCAACGCCTCGGGCCCCACGTGCCCTATGCACGCGCCGGTGGAGACGCCCGAGAACCGCGCATCGGTCACGACCGCCACCCGTTTGCCCCACGGGAGGTACTTCAGCGCCGAGGTGAGCTGGTAGGTCTCCTCCATGCCGGTGCCGATCGGCCCCGCTCCGACGAGCACGACGACATCACCGGGGCTGACCGGGCGGCCGGTCGCGGCGGTTCCCTTGATCGCCGCGATGGCTTCAGCCTCCGACGTGAACACGCGCGCGGGCCCGCGATGCCGGAACACATCGTGCTCGCCGAGGACCGAGGGATCGATGGCGGTGGCCTTGACGACGGCGCCATCGGGCGCGATGTTGCCGACGGGGAAGATCAACGTGCGCGCGAGGCCGGCGCGTCGCGCCGCGTCGGGGCCCATGATCACCAGATCGGGATCCACGCCGTCTGCCTGCCGCAGCCGCTCCCGCGCGCGCAGCCGCCGCTCGCTCGATTCCCACCAGTCCAGCACCGCGCCGAGTGTCTCGCCGGTGACGGTGAGCACGTCCAGGTTGAGGAGGCCCATCGCGCGCAGGTGCAACATCACCTCGGGCACGCCACCCGCCATGAACACCTGCACGGTCGGATGATCGCGCGGCCCGTTGGGCAGCGCGTCAACGAGTCGCGGCGTGGCGCGGTTGACGCGGGCCCAGTCCTCGACCGTGGGCCGAGGCAGGCCGGCGGCGTGCGCGATCGCGGGAATGTGCAGGAGCAGGTTGGTCGACCCTCCGAACGCCGCGTGAAGGAGCATCGCGTTCTCGATGGCGCGCGGCGTCAGGATGCCCGCGAGGACGGTGCGCGACGCCGCCAACCGCACGAGCGCGCGCGCCGAGCGCGCCGCGGCATCCAGCCAGACCGCTTCGCCGGAGGGACTGAGCGCGGCGTGCGGCAGCGTGAGCCCGGCGGCCTCGGCCACGACCTGCGCGGTGGCGGCAGTTCCGAGGAACTGGCACCCGCCGCCGGGGCTGCCGCAGGCGCGGCAGCCCATCACGGCCGCCTCGTCTTCGGTGATGAGCCCATGGGCGAACCGCGCGCCAATCGACTGCACTTTGCCTGCGTCCTCGCCGTCTACGGCCGGCAGCGTCACGCCGCCGGGGACGACGATGCCAGGAAGATCGCGGCAGCCGGCCAGCGCGAGCATCATCGCCGGCAGCCCCTTGTCGCAGGTCGCGATCCCCATCACGCCGGCCCGCCCCGGCAACGAACGGATCAGGCGGCGCAGGGTGATTGCCGCGTCGTTCCGGTACGGAAGGCTGTCGAACATGCCGGCGGTTCCCTGCGTGCGGCCGTCACACGGATCGCTGCAGGCGGCGGCGAAGGGCACGACGCCTTCTTCCCGCAGCGCCTCGGCCGCGGCCCTGACGAGCAATCCAATCTCCCAGTGCCCGGTGTGATAGCCCAGCGCGACGGGCCGCCCGTCGTCGGCGCGCAGCCCGCCTTGCGTGCTCAGAATGAGATAGTGCGGCCGCCCGACGTCAGCGGGATCCCAGCCCATGCCTGCGTTCTGGGTCATGCCGAACAGCGTGCCGCTCGGCTCGTTCAGCAGCATGTCGGGCGTGATGGGCAACCGCCCCTCGGGCCCGTGCGACTTCGTACGGGTCGTTTCGAACAACCCGCCACCGCCGAGAAGGGCGTCCAGGTCAGTCTGCGACATCGCGTTGCGACCATTCACCGTCGATGAGCCGCCACATGCCGCCGGTGGGGTTCCTGTCGCCAAGCTCGGGCGGCAGCCGGTGCGGGCGGACGTTGTCGTAGCAGTGCAGCGCTGCGAACCGCAGGAGCGACGCGGGAATGCCCACCGCCGTGAACCCGGGATGACCGGTCGCGGGGAACGGGCCTCCGTGGTTCATCGCCGGCGTGACGGCCACGCCGGTCGGCATCTTGTCGTTGAGCAGGCGCCCTACTTTCTGGCGCAGCACGGCCTCCAGCCGGATGTACGCCGCGTCATCCCGGCCCTCCGTGTCGCTGTAGACGCAGCCGGTCAGGTTGCCCTCGAGCGCTGCGGCGATCTCGACCATCTGCCCCTCGTCTCGGGCAAAGACGACGAGACTGACCGTGCCGAAGGCCTCGGTCTGCAGCGCGTGCGGATTGGCGAGGAAGTCGTCGCCCGACGCCCGGAGCAGCGTGTTCGAGAACGCGCATCGGGGCCCGTCGATCTCGCGGCCGCCGGCGACGACGACGGCGCCGTGCGCGGCAAGTTCGGCAATGCCCTCGGCAATCCTGGACGGGGCCTGCGGACCGAGCAGCGTACCCGGGGTCCCCGCGTTGAACAGCCGCGCGGCCTCCGCGAGAAACGGCTCGGCGTTTTCGCCCTGCTGGAGCACGACAACGCCCGGCCTCGTGCAGAACTGCCCTGCCCCGAGCGCGCAGGAGTCGTACAGCTCCCTGGCAATGGCCGCGAAACGCTTGGCGAGCGCGACCGGCAGCACGAACACCGGGTTCGTGCTCGACATCTCGAGGTAGATCGGCTTGCCGGACGCATCTGCGGCGCCCTTCAGCTTCAGGCCTGCTTCCTTGCTTCCCGTGAATCCCGTCGCCGCGATGAGGGGGTGCGAGACGAGACGCAGACCGACGTCGGGCGGCGTGCGGTAGATCAGCTGGACGGCGGCTGGGGGCAGCCCCGCGTCACGCGCGGCTTCGAACGCCAATTGGGCGAGGAGCCTGCTCGTTCCCGGATGGCCGGTGTTGGCCTTGGCGATCACCGGGTTCCCCGCCGCCATCGCCGCGACGAAGTCGCCGCCGGCAACGGAGTTGAACGCGAAGGGAAAGTTGTTGGGCCCGAAGACGACCACGCCTCCGCCGAGCGGCCCGTACTTCGATCGGATGTTCAGCTTCGTGTCGATGGTGGCGTGGCACCAGGAGCGGTCGCGCGCCGCCGCGGCCCCCTGCCGGATCTGGCTGACGGCCCGCGGCAGTTCAACGTTGAGAAGGCGCGGGCTCGCGGGAAGCCCGGTCTCGCGCGCCGCGACGTCCACCAGCGCCCCGGCCGCGCTCTCGATCCTGGCCGCGTAGTCGTCGAGAAAGGACGCGATGCGCTCCGGCGGTGCGGATCGCAGCGCCGCCGCGGCCGTGAAGGCGGCCTGGCAGGCCCGCTCGACCTCGCCGGCGCCGGAGACGGGGTAGTACTCGCTGGACGCGGCGCGTGTGGAGGGATCGACCGACTGAAACCGGCCGGCCGGAGCCTCGGAATCGCGCCACGCGCCGTCGATCAGCACGGGTTGCAGGTCCATGGTCGAGTCCTCAGCGTCGGGGGTTGCGCGGCCCGGCGTCGACATCGTTCTCGAGCGTCAGCGGGCCGATTGTGACGCGGATGCGATCGCCCGGCTCCATCGAGAATGCCAGGGGCGGCACGACGCCGGTGCCGGTCATGAGAAACACGCCGCGCGGGAACGCAAGCTCGCGGACGAGGTACGCGACCAGTTCCTCGAGCGGCCGCTTCATCCGCGAGGTGCGGGTCTCGCCCGTGAAAATGGTCTGCCCGGCGCGGAGCACGTCCGCGCGGACGGGCAGATCGCGAAGCGCGCCTGCGTCGGCGAGGACGAGGCCGGGGCCGAGCGCGCACGCCCCGTCGTAGATCTTGGCCTGCGGCAGGTAGAGCGGGTTGTCGCCCTCGATGTCGCGCGACGACACGTCGTTGCCCGCCGAGAACCCGACGATCTCGCCGTGCGCGTTCACCACCAGCGTGAGTTCCGGTTCCGGCACGTTCCAGCGGCTGTCCGCGCGCACGCGGACGGGCATCCCGTGGCCGGCCACGCGCCAGCCGGGCGACTTGAAGAACAGCTCCGGGCGCTCCGCCTCGTACACCCGCGAGTAGACGTCCCGTGACGATGACTCGGCTTCGCGGGCCTCGCGGCTTCGCTCGTAGGTCACGCCTGCGGCCCACACTTCGTGATCGGGTTCGACGGGGGCCAGCAGCGCGCCGGTCGCCCCGCCGTCGAGGGGCTGCGCGAGCAGGAAGTCCTGGATCTCCGCCCTCGGGATCGCCAGCAGCCCCGCCAGCGTGAACCCATCGGGCAGTCGGCGGCCGTCGAGCGCCCACCGCTGACCATCTCCCGACCGGTGCCTCGTCAGGTACATCGAGGGAAGGCTACTACAAGTGGAGGCAAATGGCGCCTGCGCGTAGTATCGTGTGCCATCTTGAGCATCGGAGCCGAGCGCCCCACGCGTGCCCGCTACTGGGTGGTCGTCTTCGCGGTCACGCTGGCCGTCATCCAGTACGTCGACCGCGTCTGCATCTCGAAGGCGATGCCCTTCATCCAGCGGGATCTGCACTTCTCGGACGTGCAGGCGGGTTACGTGTTCGGCGCCTTCACGCTCGCCTATGCGCTGTTCGAGATTCCCGGCGGCTGGCTGGGTGACAGGTTCGGCCCGAGGAAGGTGCTGCTGCGGGTCGTGATGTGGTGGTCCTTCTTCACGGCGGCCACGGCCCAGGCAGGGTCCGCGCTCTCCATGATGGTCGTGCGCTTCCTGTTCGGCGCGGGCGAAGCCGGCTGTTTTCCGAACATCGCCAAGGCGTTCTCGGTGTGGCTGCCGCGCGACGAGCGCGTGCGCGCCCAGGGCGTGCTGTGGCTGGCGGCGCGCTGGGGTGGAGCGGCCACGCCGCTGCTCGTGGTGGCGGTGCTCGGCCTCGTCTCCTCCTGGCGCCGCGCCTTCGAGCTGTTCGGCCTGCTCGGGTTCGTGTGGGCCTTCTTCTTCCACCGCTGGTACCGCGACAATCCGATCGAGCATCCGTCCGTCAACGACGCGGAGAAGCGCCTGCTGGCGGGCGTGGACGGTCTCGAATCGCGGCACGCCGCCGTGCCGTGGCGGCTTTTCTTCGGCGCTCCCTCGGCGTGGCTGCTGTGGCTCCAGTACGCCTGCCTGAGCTACGTCTGGTACTTCTACGTCACGTGGTTTCCGACGTATCTCGATCGGACGCACGGCGGCCGCCTCAGCCCGGTGATGCTTGCCGTGCTGGCCGGTCTGCCGCTGTTCGGAGGAGGGATTGGATCGCTCATCTCGGGCTTCTGCGCGAACTGGCTCGCCTGCCGGATCGGCGGCATAGGCCGCGCGCGGCGGACGCTCGGCGCGTTCGGGTTCGTCGCTGCCGCTGCCTGCCTGCTCGCCGCCGACGCCGCCCGCGGCAGCTCCCTGGCGCTGGCCGTGCTCATCGGGCTGGCCGGGCTGTTCAACGACTTCGCCTTGCCCTGCGCGTGGGGCGCCTGCATGGACGTCGGCGGGAAGTTCGCGGGGACGTTTTCCGGCGCGATGAACATGATGGGCAACCTCGGGGGCTTCGTGGCGCCGATCGTCACCGGCTACATTCTCGACCTGACGGGCAGCTGGCAGCTTGTCTTCACGATCTCGTCGGTGGTGTACCTGCTCGGCGCCGTGTCCTGGATGCTGCTCGATCCCGTCACGCCGCTCGACCGCGGGCCCGGCGCGACATCCGTACCGGCGGCGTGAGCGGCGGCTCGGCGGGACCCGGCCGCCCTTCGTCCAGCGCCGAAAAATCTCCGCGGAATCAGGCACAATGTGCGGCGATGCGGACATTCGCAGCCTGGGCGCGCCTCGTGGGCGTCGCTGCCGGATACGGCATGGCGTACTTCGCATGGCAGCGCGTCATGCCGTTCAGCCTGGCGTCGCCCTGGTTCGTCGTCATCGCGATGATCTGCTTCCTCGGGCTCGCGTTCGTGGCGCAGCCGCTCGTGATGATCAGGATGCCGGCCCCGTTGCGAACGATCCGGGCGTGGGAAGTCGAAGGCGGGCTTTACCGCAGGCTGGGCGTCCCGGCGTTCGGCACACTGCTCCGGCGGACGCCGCTTCGGCTCTTCAACAGGGACGTCTATCTGCCTGGCGGCCTCCGGGACAAGGCCAGGGTCGGCGCCGAGCTCGAAGCTGCCGAGGCCTCGCACTTCTGGGCCGCGGCGCTGGTGGCGCCATACATGGCCTACCTGTCTCTGCGCGGAACGTGGGTTCCCCTGTTCTGGGTCTCCCTGGCGCAGGTCGTGATCAACGTCTATCCCGTCATGCACCTGCGCCTGACGCGGCATCGCCTCGAGCGGATCGTGTCAAGGATGGAGTCGCGGCGGACGAGGCTGTAAGATACGTCCACCGATGGAGCACACAGGATGAACTCGCCCCGTTTCAGATACGCGTTCGAGTACGCGGCCGCGCTGCACGCGGCCGATCTCCGGAAAGGCGCCAAGGCCCCGTATCTCTCTCACCTGCTCGAAGTCTGCGCCATCGTCCTCCGTTACGGAGGGAACGAAGACGCCGCGATCGCCGCCCTCCTGCACGACGCCGCCGAAGACCATGGCGGCCAGCCCAGGCTCGTGGACATCCAGCGCAATTTCGGCAAGACCGTGACGTCCATCGTCGAGGAATGCACGGACTCCACGACGAGGCCGAAGCAGCCGTGGGAGATCCGGAAGCGGAACTACGTGAAGCACATCCCCGGGGCGTCGCGGGGCGGGCTGCTGGTGTCGGCGGCGGACAAGCTCTCGAATGTCCGCGCCATCCTGGCCGATCACTATGTCGTCGGCGACGAGGTCTACAAGCGCTTCAAGCGGCCGAAGCGGCGTACGCTCTGGTACTACAACGCGCTGAGCAAGGCGTTCATGGCTCACCTCGGCGGTGACCTGGCGAAGGAACTCCGCCGCACGGTGGCCGAGCTGAACCGCGTGTCGAAGTACAAGCCGGGCCGCTGAGCCGCGGTGGCGAAGAGCGCGAATGCGTCATTCTCACCGCTGACTGGTCGCAGCGCTCTTGACGAGCGCGACGATGTCGCGCGGCGTCAACGCCGCCTGCTGCACGCGCGCACCTGGGGCGGAGAACTGCGGCCCGGCATTGTGGATCACGAGCCGGCCCTGCGCGATCTCGGACGCGGTCTGCAGGTCGCCGGCCCTGCGCAGGCCTGGCATGTAGAGGTGTTCGAGGAACGGCTCGTCCCGGCTCGTGTCGAATCCCCGCACGTCGAGGACGGCGAGGCGCGGTTGTTCGACGGCCGTTGCCAGCGCGCCGGCGAGTGCCGCGTCGCCCGCCGCCACCAGGATGGCGCCGGGTTCAGCGCGCAGGGCCGCGACGATGTCGGCCACGCGCTGGCTGGCAGGCGTCCGGTTGTACGTCTCGAAGTGCCGCACCTTGTCGGCCGCGGCCTGATCGAAGGGCGTGAACGTGATTGAGCGCGGCGCATAGCCCGCCTTGCGGAGCGCGGCTTCGACTGCCGGTGCTTCTCCCGCGACGAGGACCGGCGGCCGGCGCTTTGCCGGCGGCGCAGCAGGCCTCGACACGGCGTCGCCGGCGAACCCGAGCGCGTGCCTCAGCGCTGCGGCGCGAACGGCCAGCGGCGTGGCCGACGCCTGTCGCTTCGCGCTGCCAACCCAGGAGGCGGTCAGTGCTTCGGCGCTCACGGCGCGATCGGGCAGCGAGCGGCCGTGGAAGACCAGCAGGTCGGGCAGCGCATCCGGGCTGAAGGAGGGCTCGGGAATGCGGTCAGCTGACGGCGCGCCTTTCAGCCATCGCGCCATCCACCCGTACATCGCCTCCCGGCTGTCCTTGTTGTAGTTGTGCTCGGCGGTGAACCGCACCGCGCTGACGCGGTCCTCCGCGCCGACAAGCGCATACAAGGCGCGCACCGCCGGGTACTCCACCTCGAGGGTTTCGGCCGTCCAGTCGCCGGTGGCCGAGATCATCAGCAGCGGCCGCGGCGCGATCGTGGCCGCGATCTCGGCGTTGGTGGTCTCGAGCCGGAGCCCGGGCGGGTTCTCGCAGAGGCAGCCGCCCTGCATGTGCAGCGAAATCATGTTCACCGGCACGGCCGCGGCGACGCGCGGGTCGACGGCGGCCAGCAGGAACGTCTGCGTGCCGCCTCCCGATTCGCCAGTGATGCCGATGGACTCACGCTTCACATACGGCAGCGATTCGAGGAAGTCGAGGCTCCGGATGCTGTTCCACAACTGCAGGCCGGCCAGGCTCAGGCCCCACAAGTGCTCGCGCGGCCCGCCGAACGTGTGGGTGAGCTGCCGGCTGTCGTTATAGCCGATCATGTCGTACGTGAAGACGACGATGCCCTGGCGCGCCAGGTTGATCGCCCGTCCTGGACCGGACACGAGCGGCGAGTTCTCCAGGCGCCCGTACGTCCAGTGCCCGTGCGG
The DNA here is from genome assembly GCA_963806085.1 of uncultured Acidobacteriota bacterium. Lineage (GTDB taxonomy): Bacteria > Acidobacteriota > Vicinamibacteria > Vicinamibacterales > JAKQTR01 > JAKQTR01. The sequence goes on along the minus strand of CAWDWR010000003.1, from coordinate 331,049 downwards.
CGAGAGCACCGCCGGGAACGGGCCGTTGCCGGCCGGCCTGTAGAGATTGCCGGTGACAAAAAAGCCCGGCAGGCTCTCGAAGTACACCTTTGCGACGCTGTAGCCGTCGTGCTGGCGTTCGCCGAAGACCACGGGGTTGAGCGGCGTCTTCTCCGGCATCGGCAGCAAGCCCGCCGACGCGAGGATATGCTCGCGCAGGAAGGCGGCGCGCTGCTCCCATCCGGCCCGCGACGTGAACGCGGGCGCCGGGAACCGGTCGTTGAGCGTGCGGTACTGGCCGCCTGCCAGGGCCGGCAACAGCATCAGGGCGGCGGCAATCAGTGTGGTCTTGGCGCGCATGGGCGCAGGGTATCACGACAGCGTGCGGAGAGCCGTCAGGATGGCGTCGACCTCCGGATCGTGGTTGCAGATGTGGAACGACACGCGGATGCAGTTGAGCCCGCCTTCGGTGACGGGCCGGACGCGGATCTTTGCCTTGGCCAGGTGCTCGTTGATCTGCTGATAGGTCCGGTCCTTCATCCGGAAGCTGATCATCGCGGTGCGGTACACCTCTTCCTGCGGCGAGAGGATCTCGACCCCGGCGATGCCCTGGAGCCCCTGGTAGAACTTCTCGGCCAGCGCGTGATTGTGCGCCCAGATCCGCGGCATGCCGATGGTCTGCACGAAGTCGATCGCGGCGCTCAGCGCGAAGAACAGCGCGTCGTTCTGCGTGCCGTACTCGTAGCGCTGCGCCGTGGGATGCAGCGCGAGGTCCAGCTTGGTGATGTCGTTGCGCTCCGACGAGTACGCGCCGGCCGTCACCGGCCGCAACGTGTCGAGCATCCCCTGGCGCACGTAGAGGAACCCGGTCCGCTTCGGCCCCATCAGCCACTTGTGCGTGCTGCTCGTGTAGAAGTCGACGCCGGTCTCGACGATGTCGAAGGGCACGCAGACGGGGGCCTGGGCGCCGTCCATGGCGAACCAGACGTTGCGGTCGCGCGCGAGTTTCGCGATCTCCGGCGCCGGGAAGAGCTGGCCGGTGGTGCACGTGACGTGGCTCACGAGGATGAGTCGCGTGCGCGCGTTGACGAGACCGGCGATGCGGTCGACGTTGCCCTGGGCCCGCACGAGATCGGGCTCGAACAGGCGGATCACGATGCCGTCGCGTTGCATCCGGTTGAGGAGGCCCACGTTGACGGCCACGTGCTCGTGCGTGGACGTGATCACCTCGTCGCCCTTCTTCAGGGGCAGGCCGTTGATGATCGCGTTGATGCCTTCGGTGGCGCAGCCGATGAGCGCGAGGTCTTCCTTCCGGCACGCGGGGCCGAGGAGGCGCGCGAGGCGCTCCTTGACGTCCCACCAGATCTTCTCGTCGTGCCCGGCGCTCGGCGCGCGCTCTTCTGTGCGCGTCCATTCCCAGAAACTGTTGAGCACGGGCATCGGGCAGGTGCCGAGACCGCCGAAGTTCAGGTAGGACCAGCCGGGGTCGAGGACGAACTCGTCGCGGATGAGCTTCCAGAAGGCGTCCTCCCCGGAGGCCGACGCGGCCTGGAGCGCGGCGTGGAAATCGACTGCTCCCCCTGCGCGCGGCACGACCAGGCTTCCCGCCACCGCTGCCATGCCCGTGAGGAATTCCTTGCGGTTCATGGATGCTCCTCGCTCGGCCCGCCAGGCCTGTAGCCCGCCAGGCCTGCCTTCGACAGGCTCAGGCCGGGGAAAGGCCTGGTCTCCACGTGCGGCCGCATGCTATCGCACGGCGGCGTGTTCGCGTGAGTCGCCCTGCCGGTACCGGCAAGAGCATACGCCTGCGGGGGCCGCCTGCACAGACAGGTGATTGGGGCAAGGGACATGGGACATGGGGCTAGGGCAGGACGCGGAGCCGCGGGACTCGGCTTCGGTGATCTCCCGCCGTCGCGGCGCGGCGGCTTAAACCGGCGCCATTCGCACCTTCACCCGTCCCGCCTGCGTCCAAGAGGCAGAGATCTGTGATGAAGGCACTCACCTTCTTCTCGTCAGGCCCGATCCGCTCCATCCCTGGAACGGCCCAGCCGGCGGACTCGGACAACCAGCTTCTCGACGCGTATTCGCGCGCCGTCACGGAGGCCGTCGCGCGCGTGTCGCCGTCGGTCATCGCGATCGAGGTGAAGAAAACGGCAGCCGCCGGGAACGGCAGGCAGAGCCCCCGCGGCCGTGGCGGCGAGGTTGCCGGCGCCGGCAGCGGCTTCATCGTGACCCCGGATGGCTTCGCCCTGACGAACAGCCACGTTGTGCATGGCGCGACGAACCTTCATGCCATGCTGACGGACGGGCGTCGGCTGGACGCGCAATTGATCGGCGACGACCCTGACACGGACCTTGCCGTGATTCGGATCGATGGGCCCGACCTCGTGCCTGCCGCGCTGGGCGATTCCAGCGCGCTGCGCCCGGGGCAGGTGGCCGTGGCGATCGGATGCCCGCTCGGCTTCCAGTGCACCGTGACGACGGGTGTGATCTCGGCGCTGGGGCGATCGCTGCCCGCGCAGAACGGGCGCTTGATGGACGCCATCATCCAGACCGACGCCGCGCTCAACCCCGGCAACTCCGGCGGGCCGCTCGTCGACACGCGCGGGGAGGTTGTTGGCGTCAATACCGCCGTGATCCTGGGGGCGCAGGGGCTTGCGTTCGCCGTGCCGGTGAACACCGCGCGGGACGTGGCGGCCGAACTCATCAACCACGGGCGCATCCGCCGCAGTTTCGTCGGCTTCGGCGGGCAGACCGTGCCGATTGTCCGCCAGGTGGTCCGCTATTACCAACTGCCGCAGGAGACCGGCGTGCTCGTCATCGCCGTGGAGCCCGGGAGTCCGGCGCACGCCGCGGGTCTCGCCGAGGGCGACATCATCATCCGCGCGGGCGATCACGCCGCCACCAGCATCGAAGCCATTCAGCGCGTGCTCACGCACGAGACCATCGGAGCGTCGATGGCTCTGGTGGTGCTGCGCGGCACGGAACTCGTTACGTTGACGGCGGTGCCGGCCGAACGCGTCGCGTGAGTCGGATTGATCTCACTAACGCCCAGCGCCTAGCCCCTAGCGCCTGTTGATCGCCCCCGCGATCGCTCCCGCGCAGACGTACCAGAAGACGGTGTAGAAGATCCAGATCCAGGAGAGGTAGTACGGGATGCCCTCGAACATCAGGTGCATCAGAATCGCCGCGGGGAAGATGACCAGCACGCCCGTGTAGAACCCCATCGTCGCGCCGCCTGGCACCCCTGGCGCGAACGAGCCCGCCACGGCCAGGTAGAACCACGCGAAGACGAACCCGGCCACCAGGTCGCTGAGGATCATCCAGCCCGGGCTGACATCCTGCCGGAACGGCGGGTGCGAGTAGAAGGCGGCCAGCAGGTTGCCGTGCACCACGAAGTCGATCACGTTCGCGGCGATGCCGACGGCAATGCCGATCGTGAGGAACTTCTTGAAGTCCATGGGAACCTCCTCCCGGGAGCCCTGACCTGTACGGGACGGCCCGAACGTATACCCCGGGCGAGGGACTGTCAAGGAACGAGCCTCTACCAGGGGTCTACAGACCCGGGGCGGAACTCGCACCATCAAAAAGAAAGGCCGGCGGGAGTGAATCCCGCCGGCCCATGACCCCATCTGTGCGGAGGGCGCGGCCGAGGCGCGAAGCCTGGGCCGCGCCCGGAAGCGCTAGAACTGCACGCGCAAGCCGAGCTGGAAGCGCCGCTCCGTGAAGTTGTTGTACGTCACGCTGCTCGGCGAATACAGCATGAAGTTCGGCGACGTGAACGACGTGTTCGGCACGTCCCAGTTCACGTGGTTGAAGATGTTGGCGAAGTCCAGCCGGAGCTCCGGACGGAACCGCCCCACCGGGAACGCCTTGAAGATCGACAGGTCGACGTTCCACTGCGCCGGACGGCGGAAGAAGTTCCGCTTGGTGTTGCCGAAGCCGGCCACATCGAGGCCGCTCGGCTGCGAGAACTTGCTCTTGTCGTAGTACGGCTGGGTGAAGTCGGTGGGGTCGCCGATCGCTTGCGGATCCCCGCTGTAGTTGATCAGGATCGACCCGCAGCCCTGACAGGCCATCGCGTTGTTCGTGCCGCCGATGCTGTACGGCGTGCCCGTGAACCAGGCCCAGATCCCGTTGATCTGCCACCCGCCGAGGATGGTGCCCATGGCGTCCGTGCGGTTCTTGAGGAACGGCAACTCGTAGACCCAGCCCAACTGGAACACGTGCGTCCGGTCGAAGCCGGCGATCGAGAAGTTGTCGTTGTACTTCGGCGCATAGTTCCAGGTGAGCGTCGTCCACCCGTCCTCGTCGGCCATGTTCTTGGACTGGCTCCAGGTATACGCGCCCTTCAGCATCAGCCCGTTCTTGAACGGCCGGTTCAGGGCCACCTGCAGCCCCTTGTACCGGCTCTTGGTGCGCGCCGCCCAGTCGTTGATGGCGCCCGTGCCGGCCGATGCGAAGTACTTGGCTGCCGAACCGCCGCCGCCGGGCACGCCGACGTTGTAGTTCAGGTCCGCGTACCCGCCGTCGGTCGCCGTGCCGACGTAGGCGATTTCGGCGGAGATGTCGTGGGGCAGCCGGCGCTCGAACGAGACGTTCCACTGCTGGACGGTGCCGCGGTCGACGCCCGAACCGCTTCCCGGGAAGGCCTCGGTTCCGGTGTTTGGCGAGCGGATGTAGACACCCCTGGGGAGGACCACCGTGCCCTTCGACGTGTCGGGGAGGACAACGGTCGGGATGCCGGCGTTCAGCGTCGTGATCCAGTCATAGGTGCCCGCCGCCGAGTTGTTGTTGTTGATATCGAAGGGATACGATCCGCGCATCGGGCGCGACCAGGGCAGCGGGTTCTTGGTAACCCCATAGCCCGCTCTAAACACCGTGTTCTCGTTCAGGCGGTACGCCGCCCCGAGGCGGGGCGCCAAGTACCATTTCTGGAGAGAAACACCGGCATCGTTCGGCTGGCCGCCGATGCCGCCCAGCGTGACGACGTAGGTGTTGTAATTGAGGGTCTCGATGCCCCGGCCCACGCGCGACATCAGCGGGTAGTACTCCAGGCGCACGCCGCCGCTCAACGTCAGCTTCGGAGACACGTTCCACCGATCACGGACGTAGAACGCAAACTGGTTCTCGCGGCCCGTCATCTCCTCGGTCTGCGTGTCCTTCGAATAGGAGTTGGCAAGGCCCATCAGGTAGGCGGCCTGGCTATTCCATCCCGGCGACGTGTAGCCTACCGCGCCCGTCGTGTTGCCCGAGAAGGCCATACCGCCCTTGAGGCCGTACGAACCCCACTCCGCCTGGCGGTGGTTGAGTTCGAGGCGCACGAAGTCGAAGCCGCTCCGCATCTCGTGCTTCGCGAAGACCTTCGTCATCGCGACGGTGCCGGAGTAGCTGATCTCCTTGCGCCACAGCGGCATCCAGTTCGCCGTCCCGTTGCCCACGACGTACGTGGCGGAGAGCACCGGCAACCCGCTCTCGCGGATGTCGCTCGGATTGTTCGTGCCCGGGATGCCAAGATCGATACCGTAGTTGGTCCCGAAGTCCGGGGGAAGGACGTCCTGGTCCTGACGGCTCATGCCGAAGTTGGCGTCGAGCACGGTCGACGGCCCGAGCGTCCAGGTGGTCCCGAACGTCGTCAGGATGACGCGGGTGTTGCCGATGGAGGGATCGTCGAAGCCAAGATAGAAGTTCTGGCCCGACCCCTTGTTCTTCATGTACCCCAACTTGCCCCAGATCATCGCCGTCGGCTTCAGCTGCCAGTTGATCTTGAGGTCGATGTTGTCCCGCTTCTGGAACTCCTCGCGGAGCTGCGTGTAGTCATCGAGGAGGAGGTTGGAGTTGAGGTCCTTCGCGCTGTTCACCGCCGGCAGGAACTTCGACTGGGCGTTCAACGCGATCGAGTTCAGGTACTGGGACGGGATGATGTTGTTCGTCCACTGCTCCCGCGCGGCGCCGGTCCTGTCGGAGAACGGGTTGTACAACTTGAACGTGGGGTACGCCGCCGCCACCTCGCTGAAGTCGCCGGCGCGCATCTTGGCCGTCGGCACGGTGTAGGTGTACGTCGTCGGGCGCGTCGTGTCGTAGCGCTCCCACGAGAAGAAGTAGAACAGCTTGTTCTTCATGATCGGCCCGCCGACGGTGCCGCCGTACGTCTTCACGTTCCGGGCGGGCTTGGGCAGGTCGAAGTAGTCGTTGTAGTAGGTGTTGGCGTTCCAGGAGTCGTCGTTCATGAACAGGAACGCCGAGCCGCGGATTTCGTTCGTGCCCGACTTGGTGATGACGGTCTGCGCGGCGCCGGCCGCCATGCCCGTGTCGGCATCGAAGTTGTTCGTCGCGATGTTGACCGTGTCAATCGACTCGGCCGACTGCACGTACATCGCATGGTGCGGCAGCCAGACGTTCACCGACACGGCGCCGTCGACGCGCGTCGTGTTGGCGTTCGGCTGCGTGCCGTTGACCCACGTCCGGAGCGAACGCGCGGGCGTGTCGATCTCGGCGTTCTGGAACTGCGTGGGCGTGGCGCCCGGAACCAGGTTCAGCAGCGTCTGGTAGTTCCGGTACTGGTTCAGCGGCAGGTTCGTCACCGCCTTGGCCGAGATCTCGGTGTTGAGGTCGGCCTTCTCCGTCTGCAGCAGCGTGCTCTCGGCGACGACGTTGACCGTTTCGGAGAGCTGGCCGAGCTGCAGCGCCAGGTCGGCGCGGACGATGTTGCCGGCCGTGATGTTCATACCGCGCTGGTGTATTTCCCTGAATCCTTCCAGCGCAGCCTTGACATCGTAGATGCCGGGCGGCAGGTTGCGGATCGTGTAGCTGCCGGTGGCGTCCGTGACGGCTTCCGTCGTCTGGTTCGTCCCGGTATTGATCGCCGTCACCGTGACGCCGGGCATCGCCGCCTTCTGCTGGTCGGTGACCGTGCCGGTGAGCGATCCGTAAAGGATCTGGGCAGCCGCTGGCGCTGGCATCAGCAGCACGGCTCCCGCGGCCGCAATCAGGCAGATCGCGACCAAGGACTTACGGAAGTAACGAAGCATGTTCCTCCCTCCAAGATCCGCATCGACTCCGGCGCACCAGGCAGGCAGCAGGGATCGGTGCGGCTTCGCACCAAGTGGGGGGTGCAGGGCATACAATAGACGTAATTCTCGCCAAAATCCAGTCAACGGTCTGCCGCTGGTCTGTCACATTTTCGCGGTCTGACCACACGTATTCCGCGTAAATCTCCGCCCTGTTGCTCACCAGGTCGTCTGCTCGCGGTGCTAGGCCGAGTGGTTGCGGCTCGGGGGTGCCCCCTCGGGGCGAGCGAGAATGACGTCGGATCTTCGCTTATAGGAGCGCTACGAGATTCTGGTGGTCGGACCAGTCTACCTGCGCTGGTCGGACGTCAAAAGGCGTTCGCCAGCCAGACCCGAACCTGCGCGGCGCTTCTCCCGGCCAGTGACGACGAGCGAGGCGACGACGGCTACGGCCAGAATTCCAGCGACGGCGGCGAGCGAGACCGCGATCGGGATCTTGTAGATGTCGGTCAGCATCATCTTCGCGCCCACGAACACGAGCACCGCCGCCAGGCCGGGCTTCAGGTAGCGGAAGCGGTCCATCACGCCCGCGAGCAGGAAGAACATCGCGCGCAGGCCGAGAATCGCGAAGATGTTCGACGTGTAGACGATGAAGGGGTCCTTGGTGACGGCGAAGACCGCCGGAATCGAGTCGACGGCGAACACGAGGTCGGTCGCCTCCACCAGCACGAGCACCGCGAGGAGCGGCGTGGCATAGCGCCGGCCCGCCTGCACCACGGTGAAGCGTTGGCCGTGGTACTCGGGCACGGTCGGCACGAAGCGCCGGAACAGGCGCAGCACCGGGTTCCGTTCCGGGTGCATCTGCTCGTTCCGCTGCAGGAAGAGCTTCACGCCCGTGACAAGCAGCAGGGCGCCGAAGACGTAGATGATCCAGTGGAACTCGGTGATGAGCGCGGCGCCGGCGGCGATGAAGATCGCGCGCATGAGCAGCGCGCCGAGGATGCCCCAGAACAGCACCCGGTGCTGGTGGGCCGACGGCACCGCGAAGTACGAGAAGATCACCAGGAAGACGAAGATGTTGTCGACCGACAGGGCCTTCTCGATCAGGTAGCCGGTCAGGAACTCGAGGCCCTTGGTCGGGCCGAACCACGTCCAGATGAGCGCGTTGAACGCGAGGGCGAGGGCCACCCAGACGACGCTCCACGTGAGCGCCTCGCGGAAGCGGACCTCGTGGGCCTTGCGGTGGAAGACGCCCAGGTCGAGCGCCAGCATCGCCAGCACGAACGCCGTGAACCCGCCCCAGAGCCAGACCGTTCCGATCGTTTCCATACCTTCAGTATCGGCCGTCCCAATAGTTCTATAAAAGTAGATAGTTAGAGCAGTCTCGTTCGTTTTTTCCGAAGTACACTCGGACTCATGGAGTGGCTGAACTACCACCACCTGCTCTACTTCTGGATGACCGCCCGCCACGGCAGCATCGCGAAGGCCTGCGCGGAGCTGCGCCTCGCGCCCCCGACGCTCTCCGCGCAGATCCGGCAACTCGAGGCCTCGCTCGGCGAGGCGCTGTTCCTGCGGGAAGGCCGGCGCCTGGTGCTGACCGACGTCGGCCGCGTCGTGCAGGGCTACGCCGACGAGATCTTCGCCCGCGGCCGCGAAATGCTCGACGTCGTCAAGCAGCGCGGCGGCCAGGCCGGCCTCACCCTCGCCGTCGGCGTGTCGGACGCGCTCCCCAAGCTCGTGGCGTGGCGGCTGCTGCAGCCCGCCCTCTCGACCGGCCGCGAGGTCCGCATCGTCTGCCGCGACGGCCGGCACGACCGCCTGCTGGCCGAGCTTGCACTGCACGAACTCGACGTGGTGCTCTCGGACGCCCCGGCGTCGGGGCGGCTGCACATGCGGGCGTTCAACCACCTGCTGGGCGAGTGCGGCGTGTCGTTCTTCGCCGCGCGGCCGCTCGCGCGCCGCCTGGCGGGCCGCTTCCCGGAGGCGCTGGACAAGGCGCCGTTTGTCGCCCCCACCGAGGGCACGGCCCTTCGGCATTCCCTCGACGCCTGGTTCGAGCGCAAAGGTGTGCGGCCGCGCATCGTCGGCGAGATCGAGGACAGCGCATTGCTGAAGACGTTCGGGCAGGCGGGCGCCGGGGTGTTCGCGGCGCCGGCGGTGATCGAGCGCGAGGTGGCGCGTCAGCACCAGGTGCGCGTGGTCGGGCGGACCGGCGAGATCCGCGAGCGGTACTACGCCATCTCGGCCGAACGGCGGCTGAAGCACCCAGCTGTCGTGGCGATGACCGAGGCGGCGCGGAGCCGGGTGTTCGATCCCATGCCCGTGCGGTGATGGCCGCGGCGCTGGCGCGGTATCATTCCCGCCATGTCCGCCGCACGATCCGCTCGCCTTCTGCTGGCTGCCGCGCTCTGCTGCGCCGCGGCGCCGGTCCTGCTCGCCCCGCTGGACGCCGACCGGCCGCTGGCCGACCGCGTGGTCATCCGCCGCGACACGTTCGGCGTGCCGCACATCACCGGCGAGACGGAAGCCGCCGCCGGGTTCGGCTTCGGGTACGCGCAGGCCGAGGACCACGCGGCCGAGATGGCGAAGCGGTTCCTCGCCGCCCGCGGGGAGGCCGCCAGGCATCTCGGGCCGCAGTACCTCGATGGCGACCTGGCCGCACGCCGCGCGGACAACATCGGCCAGTCTCGCCGCGCGCTTGCCCTCCTCGACCGCACGTTCCGGGAAGTGCTCGACGGCTTCGCCGGCGGGTACAGCCTCTACGTTCAGCAGCACCGCGGCGCGCTGCCGCCGTGGGTCGTCGAGATCACCGCCGCCGACGCGCTGGCTATCACGCACACCGACGCGCCGGCCGACGCCGCGTCGGCGTCGATCGTGCGGGCCCTGCAGCAGAAGTACCCGGAGGGGGCGGCCGCGCCGCCGGCGCCAAAGAAGGTGAACGACCTGCCGGCTGAAGACGAGGCGAGGGGCGACTCGGACGGCTCCAACGCGGTCGCGTTGTCGGGCCGCAAGACGGCGAGCGGCGCGCCGATGCTGCTGGGCAATCCCCACCTCAGGTGGCAGCAGCTCTACTGGGAGGCGCACGTCAGAGTACCGGGGCGGCTCGACTTCTACGGATCGACGCTGGTCGGCTACCCCTGGCTGCGGGCTGGCTTCAACGACCGCCTTGGCTACGTCCAGACCAACAACAACTCCGACAACCGCGACATCTTCGCGCTGCCGCTCGACCCTGCGCGCACGGATCATTACCTGTTCGACGGCAAGCCGCGGCCGCTCCAGCGGATCGACGTCGCCGCCGACGTGAAGAAAGACGACGGGTCGATGACGACCGAGCGGCGAACGTACTGGCGCTCGCACCTCGGGCCGATCGTGTACCGCAACGCGACCACGGCCTTCGCCTACCGGTCCACCGTGGCCGACGCGTGGAAGTGGTTCGAGGGGTTCTGGCGCCTGAGCCACGCGCGGTCGCTGCGGGACTACATGAAGGTGATGTCCACGCGGTTTTCTCCCGAATCGAACTACACCTATGCCGACGCGGACGGCAACATCCTCTACCTCTGGAACTCGCGGATTCCGAAGCGGGTGCAGGACGGCACAAGCTTCGACCTCGACGTGCCCGGCGGCACGAAGAAGTACGTGTGGAAGGACCTGCACCCGACGCGCGATCTGCCGCAAATGCTGAACCCGCCAGGCGGGTACATCCAGAACGCCAACAACCCGCCGTGGTACGTGACGCTGCGCGAGCCGCTCGATCCGGCGCGGTACCCCTCGTACTTCGAGCGGGGCGAACTGGCGCTGCGCCCGCAGTTGGCGCTCGACATGATCGAGGCGCAGGAGAAGTTCTCCGTCGACGACCTGAAGCGCCTGAAGTACGACACGCGGCTGCTGCTGGCGGAGCGCGTGAAGCCGGCGTTGCTCGAGGCGCTCGCGGCGCAGGTCCCGCTCTCCGATGACCTGGCCGAGGCGCGCAGGGTGCTGGAAGCCTGGGACGGCCGGGCGTCGGCGTCCAGCCGAGGCACGGTGCTGTTCCAGCGGTTCTGGTACGCGTATCAGGGCGAGGTGAAGCAGCCGTACGCGGAGCCCTGGGACGCGAAGCGGCCGGCGGACACCCCGCGCGGGATTGCCGACGCGGGCGCGGCCCTCAAACATCTCGCCGAGGCCGTGACGTGGACGCGCTCCGCATACGGCGCCGCCGACGTCGCCTGGGGCGACGCGAACCGGTTCCGGTTCGGCGACATCGACCTCGCGGGCGAGGGCGCGTCGAGCGGGCTCGGCGCGTTCCGGGTCCAGGTGTTCGACGCGACCGGGCCGCAACCCGGCGGCGTTCGTGTCGCGGGGTGGGCGGCTGCCGACCGGGAGCTGGCTGGCGGCAGCGACGCCTGGGTGCTGCTCGTGCACTTCACGCGGCCGGTGCAGGCCCTCTCGGTGCTGGTGTACGGCCAGACCACCGACCGCTCGTCGCCCCACAGCCGCGATCAGATCCGGATCTTCGCGGCGCGCGACCTGCGCCCCGTCTGGTTCACCGAGGCCGACGTCGCCGCCCACACCGAGCGCGAGTACCGCCCGCGGTAGGGGTCAGAGTCGTGTCTGACCCCATCCCGGCCGGATGTGCTAGGCTTGGCGCCGACGGAGGTGTTCGATGGCCAGGCAATTTCTGCCACTCGTCCTCCTCATCGCCCTTCTCGTTCCCGCCTCGGCCGAACCCGGTCAGGGTCCTCCCGCACAACAGCACCCGACGGTCCAGTCAGAGCGTGTCCGGCAGGGCGTGAGCCACTTCGAACGGGCCTTCTACGAGCTCACGCCGCACAAGCGCGATCGCGAGGCGGCGCAGGAGTTCGACCAGGCGATCGCCCAGTTCGAGCTCGAGCTGAAGCAGCAGCCATCCTCGGCGGTGGCGCACCAGTACCTCGGGCGCATCTACTCCCTGCGCCAGGACTACCGGAAGTCGGCGGAGCACTACGACCGGCTGAGCGAGATCGAGCCGCTCAACGTCGATGCGTGCGTGCTGGCGGCGCTGGCGTACGGTGAAACGGGCGATTTCGCCGAAGCCAAGGCCCGCCTCGTGGAGGCGAGGCAGCGCACATCGGATCCGGTGGCGCTCGCCAGGATCGCGGAATACCTCGCGAAAGTGGACAAGCTGATTCGCTGAGACGAATTCATCACAGGAATGACGTGCGAGATGAGTGCCTGTGCGAAGCGGCTCAGCGTTCCGGCGATCAGCCTGGTCGTGGCCGCATGGCTGCTGTCACCCGCTCATGCCGCCCTTCAGGCGGGCATCCCTACGGGGGCGCGATATTGCGACACAGGAAACAGCATCTTTTGGTTCCTCCAAGCGTCCGATCTGCACATCGGCATGTCGGCCACGAACGATTCCGCACGATTGCAGTGGCTGGTGACCACGGCGAAAACGGTGTTCAACCCGTCCTTCATCGTCGTGACGGGCGACCTGACGGACTCGACGAACGGCAACTGGCTGGGAATCCCGAACGGGCCGTACCAGTCCGAATGGGATCAGTACAAGTCCATTCTCAGCGGCAGGGTGGACAGCGGCTCTTACTATGATCTCCCCGGCAACCACGACGCGTACAGTGATCAGTACTTCAAGTTCTACCTGGCGAACTCCGTTCAGGGGCAGGCAACAAAGAAGACCCAGGTTTCCTGGACCCGTGACTTCGGCTTCGGAACGTACCACTTCCTCGGCGTGAACAGCGCCGACAACACCGGCGCGCCATTCAGTCTCGCCTAGCCCTATGGCGACTACGCCGGGCTTGACCCGGAGGAGTTGGACTTCATCGGCGATGAACTGGCTGCCAACTCCACGGCGAAGCTGACATTCGTGTTCGGCCACCATCCGGTCACGGACACCGGCCAGTCCGACGACACGTGGCTCTTCTACGGCCACGAGGACTTCATCCGCGCGCTGGATACCCACCGCGCGTCCACCTACAACTACGGTCACACGCACGACTATACACAGGCGCTGTTCAGGGGCAACGGCTACACCGGGCAGATGTCCAACGGCGGGATTCACTACTACAACGTGGCCTCGCTCGGGAAGTCGAGCAGTGCCAACGTCAGCCTGGTCGCCGTCGACTGCGACGGAGTGTCATCCGTCAGCAGAACGTGGGGTTCCTGGCCGTTCGTCCTGATTACCACGCCGGTCGACCGCTACATCGGCGGGGCCCTGAACCCGTATGCCTACACCATGGCGGCCTCCAGCACATCTCGAATTCGGGCACTCGTCTTCGACGCAAAGGCGATCACGTCGGTCAGCTACCACATCGACGGCAGCGCCACGTGGTACCCGATGAACCGGATGGCCACCGGTTCACCCGTGTACGAGGGTGCGTGGGATTCGTCGGCGCTCGCCGACGGTGAACACACCATCGAAGTGCGGGCCGTGGGTTCGACGACCGTTTCTGACGGCATCACGGTTCAGGTGACGGGCGGGACGCCGCCGGCGGCAGATACGGTGACAATCGTGACGGCCACCTGGACAAGAAAGACGAAATCGCTGCGTGTCGAGGCCACGAGCACTGGCGCGCCGAAGGCGGTTTTGACCATACAGGTCCCTGGCTACGCGGACGCGACGATGGCACCTGTTTCAGGAACGAATCGTTATACCTACACGCGGACGACATCGAGCAAGCCCCCGACGGCGACGGTGACGTCGAGCCTCGGCGGATCCGCCACGAAGACGGTATCAACCAAGTAGCGCTGTTCCCGGCCGCCGTTGCAGTCCCGTGCGGCACCGGCGGCCGTGTTGACGTGCTCGAGGCGCGGTCGGGGTCAGAGCCGGACTGATCCCGCCTCGCGTTTGGTGGTGCTTCGGCCACCAGGCAGGACTTATTTCAGCCAGTTCAGGATCGCGTCGCGATCCATCGTCTCGAGGAGCCGGCGGTTGGCGGCGCAGCCGGCGGCAGCATTTCGGCTGCGGGGATCCGCCGGCCGGTCGTAGCAGCGCGCAACGGAGCTCACGACAAGCAACTGGGGTGCCGACCGCGGCAGCGCCTTGTCGAAATACTGCCAGTTGGGCCGGACAATCGGGACACACCCTGGCGCTTCGCCCGCGCGGAACCGGTCGCGGAGGGAGACGGCCCCGCTCGCGTAGCAGGCCGCCGCGGCAGCGTCACCCGCCGGAAGACTCTCCAACCGGGACTTCGTCTCGGACAGCGCCCGTTCGGCTTCGAGAAACCCCTTCATCACGCCGCCCTCCGGGCTGAGCTCGCGCCGCAGGGAATCCTCCCGCGCCTGCTCAGCCCTCTGCATCTGGGTCACGAAGCCCGCCGGATCGGGCATGGTGGCAGACGATGTCCGGTATCCCTCGAGGCGGGCTGCCTTCTTGACCGGATCAACGGCTTCCTCCAGATCCTTCGTGAAGCGTTCGACGACGGCCTGCCGCTCGTCCCGCTCTCGCGCCCGCGCGCTCAGCGTGAGACGGAGCGCGGCCTCGAGTGACACGGGGGCCCAGACCGGCGCCGGGTTCTTCTTGATGACGATGATGTCTCCACGGCGGGGGAAGCCGGCCGCCTGGGCCGACGATGGCGGCATCGCGAACGCGTCGCTGTCGAAGTCGTTCCAGTCGGCGATCGAGTTTCCACGAACGAGCCACGGCTGAATTTCGTTTACGTGGAAAAGGAGCAGTTCGGTTTCGCCGGTGTCGGAGCGGATCATCTTGCCGCCGCGCTCGTACTCGAAGATGGGGAACGCACCGAAGCTGAGTGCGCCCGCGAGCGGCAGCGAGGACCCTGCCGGCTGTCCCGGGACGGGGGCGGTGTAGCCGTGGAGATTGCCCCAGGTCTCGACGCTGAAGCCGACAGGGTTTGCGACGCCGGGCGCCTGCCGGAGGATGGTCTGCAGCTTCAGCAACTCCGCTTCGAACGCCTTGACGTCCGCAGGCGCGGCGGCCCGCTCCTTCCGCGTCGTCGGCGTGGCCGTGAACTTCCAGGGCTTCCACGTGCCCGGTTGATCAACGAGGTAGTTGGGCTGCGCGGAGACCGGCAGCGCGGAGCCGGCGATCAGGGCGAGCGACAGGACCAGACCGGCGGCCGGCCTGGGGACCAAGGCGGTGTGAGGCATACTGTTATTCTAGTGAAACATGACGAAAGCCGTGCTCTGGGATCTCGATGGCACGCTGGTGGACTCGGCCGAGTTCCACTGGCGGGCGTGGCGCGACGTGATGGCCGAGGAAGGCCGCCCCGTCACGCATGAGCAGTTCGTGGAGTCCTTCGGCAAGCGGAACGATCTCATCATGTCGGGCTGGCTCGGCGAGGACGCCGATCCCGAACGCATGCGCCGCCTGAGCGAGGAGAAGGAATCGCGCTTCCGCGCGCTCGTGCGCGCGCACGGCATCGACCCGCTGCCGGGCGTGCGCGAGTGGGTGGCGCGGCTCCAGGTGGAGGGCTGGGTTCAGGCGATCGCGACCTCCGCGCCGAGAGCGAATCTCGATGCGCTTATCGAGGCGATGCAGCTCGGGCACGTCTTCGGCGCCGCCGTCGCGGCCGAGGACGTGACGCACGGCAAGCCGGACCCCGAGGTGTTCCTCCTCGCCGCCGCGCGCCTTGGCGCCGAACCTCCCCGCTCAATCGTCGTCGAAGACGCACCGATGGGCATCGAGGCCGGCCGGCGGGCGGGGATGCGCACGCTGGGCGTCAGCCTCCTGCACGAACTGCCGGCGGCCGACTTCTACGTGGGCACGCTGCCCGAACTGCCAGCCGATACGTTCGACAGGCTGCTTCGGGTGACGTTCGTTCACATCCGCTCGAGCTCGAAGGTCCAGCTGAAGCGGGCCGCCCCGGTCCGCATCGCGCCATCGAAACCGTGCGCCCTGGCCTGGGCGAGTTCCGCCTCGGCGGTTTCGAGCGCCACGTGGAACATCGGCTCCGCAACCAGGACGCGCGCGCCGGCCTCGGTCGCCGCCCGCAGTTGCTCGAAGAAGCCGGCTTGATCGCCGACTTCGTGCACCATCCAGAACGCCAGCAGGAAGTCGAACGGGCCGGACAGCTCGAGCGACGCTTCGGTCGCCTGGACAAACCGCACCCGATCGGCGACGCCCGCCCGGCGGCACCGCTTCTCGGCGACGCGCAGCTGCTGCGGCTGCAGGTCCACGGCTTGCACGTGGCCAGAGGGCCCCACCAGTTGCGCCAGCGCCACCGTGAAGAACCCCATCCCGCACCCGCAATCGGCGACGCGGCTGCCGGGCACCACGTACGGCTCGAGCAGCTTGTGGGGATCCTGGAACAGCCGCCGAAACGGGTTGTCGAACGTCCGCGTCAACCACCACGGGCAGACTCGCATGACTGCCTCCACGTCAGTTCAGCAGGCTCGCGATCGGCGACGTGCCGACAACTCCCCGCCTCCCTCAAATGTCCCGGCGGTGAAAGAGCAGGAACGCCAGCGCCACCGCCGCCGCAGACGTTCCCAGCAGGATTGCGATGTCGCCAGGCGGCAGCGGCTTCCCCATCACGAGGTCGAGCGGGTTGTAGTAGTGAAACGGCGAGAGCCGCGCGAGCCCGCGGAGTGGCGTCCACACGCGCGACAGGTAATCGACGAGCATCAGCGCGGCCGCCGCGCCGCCGGCGACGCCTGCCGCCACGGCCCGCCTGCGCGAGACTGCTCCGATGACCAGTGACACGCCGCCCCAGCACACGAGAACCGACCACAGGCCCGCGGCGAGTTTCCAGACGAGGCCGGCGGGCGGGCGGCCAGCCGCTGCCGGCGCCGCCCACCACAGGCCTGCGAAGGTGCCCGCCGTCATGGCCGCGATCACGATGGCCGGGCAGACGATGAGCAGCACGAGACTGCGCGCCATGACCGCCTCGCGTGACACCGGCCTGGCCAGCACCAGGTCCGCGAACCCCGCCTCCACTTCCGCGGCAGGCTCGGTCGCGACGGCCACCACCAGGCCCACCAGCACCGCCACGATCGCCACGTGGTAGTAGCCGAGCGCCATGATGCCGGAGAACGACATCATGGACATGAGCGCCGTGCCGAAGAGCTCGCGCACGAACGACGGGATGAGGTTGGCCAACTGCTCAAAGGTCCCCTGCCGCTGCAGTTCCGCCGCGGCCATCGCCAGCAGCACCTGGAACAGCGCCAGCGCGGCAGCGGCCACGAGGACCGGCGCCCTCATCCGCGCCAGCGAGTGGCGCACGAGCGCGCCGCACGCGCGGATCACGACGCCCCCTTGTAGTACTGGATGACGACGTCCTCCAGCCGGGGCTCGCGCACGTCGAGGTCCGCCACCGGGAGGCCCGCGAGCGCTTCCACGACGGGCCCCATGCTGCCGAGGACGCGCAACGACCACCGGGTGTCCGACACGCCGACGACGCCGATCGAAGCCGGCCAGCCATCCGGCGGCGGCCCGACGGGCCCGCGGAACTCGACCCGCACGAGCCGCGGCGCCATGCGCCTCACCTGCTCCACGGGCGCCTCGAGCACCAGCTCCCCCGTCCGGAGCACGCCGATCCGGTCGCACACGCGATCCACCTCCGACAGCACGTGCGAGGACAGGAACACGGTGCGGCCGCGCTGCCGCACATTGGCGAGCAGCGCGTAGAAGGCCTCCTGCATGAGCGGATCAAGCCCTTCGGTCGGCTCGTCGAGCACCAGCAGCGGCGCATCCGCCTGGAACGCCGCGACCACCGCCAGTTTCCGTTTCATCCCCGTGCTGTACTCGCGGATGCGGCGGTCGAGATCGCTGCCGCCAAGCGCGAGGCGCTCCAGCAGTTCGCCTTGCCACGTATCGCTCACGGCGCGGGCCGACAGGCGCGCCAGTACGGCGAGCGCCTGGCGGCCGGTCATGTCGCGGTAGAAACCGGGCTCCCCCGGCATGTAGCCGACCAGCGTTCGCGCCGCGATCCCGTCCGACTGGCAGTCGTGGCCGAGAATGGCGGCCCGGCCGGCGCTCGGACGCAGCAGGTCGAGCAGGATGCGGATGGTCGTGGTCTTGCCGGCGCCGTTCAGGCCGAGGAACCCGAAGACCTGTCCGGGCTCGACCGACAGGTCGAGGCCCTTCACCGCCACGAGGCGGCCGAATCGCTTCGTCAGGCCCCGGGTGAAGACGGCAGGGGTGGAGGTGGCCATGGGGAGTCCCACTGGCCCAGATTCTACGCCCGTTCTCCCGCACGCTCCCATCCGGGGCCGACGGTCGACACCGGCGGTTGACGGGCGTAGGATTGGCGCGTCCGGGGCCCCCAGACAGGGTGACTGCCATGGCCGTGCAGGCGGAATCGTGCCCCCAGTGCGGCGGCCGCGTTCCCCTCACCTACGGGGATCGGGTCGTCTGCCCCTACTGCGCGTCCTCGCTGGTGCGCATCGCTCCCCACGATCAGGCCGGGCAACCGGCAGGCGCCCCGCCCGAGGCCTCGTCCGTGTGGGGCGTCCGTATGAAGCGGGTGCAACTGCCGGACGCAAAGTCGGGCGTGCCCGTGTTCGAGTGGCTCATTCCGGCCGACTGGAAGTTCGAAGGCGCGGTGCGATGGCGCGACAGCGTGGCGATGCCCGCGCTCATCGGCTTCCGCGCATGGAACCCCGGCGGGTGCGAACAGATCGAGTGCCTGCCCCAGATCCCCAGCACGTGGACGCGCGACGTCATCACGAAGGCGCTGGGGAAGTTCGGGCCGAAGCGCCGCCTCATCAAGTTCGACGGCCTCGAACAACGCGAGCCCATGTCGTCGCGCGAGGCCCTGCGCGACCTGGTGGTGCCGCGCTACCGCGGGCGCACGGCCGACCAGCGCGCCGGCCGCATGCGCGGCGGCGCGTTCGGCTTCCTCGACACCGAGTCGCTCTCGCGGCAGGTGCCGGGCCTGCAGCAGTACATGCAGGGCGTGCAGCAGCGTATGCAAGTGCTCCAGCAGGGCCTGCAGCAGGTACAGAACCTCGTCAAGGGCCTCGACATCACCCGGGCGATCACGTCGCAGGGATACGCGTCGCCCGACGCCGTCGTCCAGTACGTGGAAGACGAGCCGCTGCCGCACCTGGCTGCCACCTTGCGGGAGGAGAATCCGGACATGGGGCCGCCGCCGTCCACCGACGGCGCGCGCGTCCGGATCCGCTACACGCTCGACGGGCGCGAGCTCGAGGAAGACATCTTCTGCGTCGTCTCGTCTCTGACGACGCAGACGGGGTCGGGGCTGTTGATGGAAGAGCAGATCCACTGGGTGGCGGAGTCGCTGTTCGCGTTCCGCACCGGGCGCGGCCACCTCGACGCGCTGGCGCGGGCCTGCATGGCCTCGGTGAAGTCCATCCGGATGAACCCGCGCTGGTTCATCGCCTACCAGGCCGAAAGCCGCCGCATCCTGCAGGAGCGGATCGCCATGCAGCAGATGCTCCAGCAGATGGCCGCCGCGCAGCGCGCGTCGTTCCAGCGATCCATGCACCGGCTCAGCGACGTGTCGCGCACGCTCTCGGAGACGAGCGACATGATCTACTCCGGCTACGAGAGCCGATCCGCGGCGTACGATCGGATGTCGGACAACTGGAGCGAGGCGATGCGCGGCGTCGACTCGTACGTCACGCCCGGCGGGAGCAGCGTCGAGCTCCCTGGCGGATATGGGCACGCGTGGGGCAACGGGCTGGGCGAGTTCGTCGTCACCGACAGCAGTTTCCTGAACCCGAACGACTTCGCGTCGGGAAACTGGGAGCGCCTCGAACGCGGGCGGTAGACAAGAGGCCGCGATTCGGGGTCGTGACGTCTTCGGGCGCGGGTCCTCTGCACCCGCGCCCTGCGGGTTACGGCTGCTTCTTCGGGACTCCCACGGTCTGGGCCAGGACGATCACCTGTGTTTCGCGCAACTGGAGGATCTTCGCGAGCGCCGCCTTGTCGATCGATGCGCGGACGACGGTGGCAAGCCCTTCCGAGGCGCAGAAGAGGTAGACGTTCTCGGCAATGAATCCCGCATCGGCGCCCACGTTCAGCATCTGCTGGGGATCCGTGGCGGGACGGTTCAGTTTCGCCATGTCCGCGACGTAGACGAGATTCAGCGCGGCGGCGGCCGGAAACGGCTGCGTGCCCGTGGCCGCGCGATGGTCGCCCGGCGAGACGGGGTTGAGGACGTTGGCTTTCGCGTCCCACAGGTACGCGCCGGCGGGCAGCGTGACGTAGATGTCGATCTCCTGCCTGTTGCTGGCCGAGGGCGCCGTCCTCCGCCCGTCCGGGCGGTTGATGCCCCAGGCCGCCCAGAGCAGGTTCGACAGGGTCTGCGGCGGGATCGGGTCGGCGCCGAACTCCCGCGACGAGGAGCGGGCCTTCAGCGCGCTCATCAGCGGTTTGCCTCCGTCCATCACCGGAGCGGGCAGCGCGATGGGTGACAGGGTTTGTGCGTAGGCGGCGCTGGCGGCGGCCAGCAACACGGCGAGGGCGACGACGGCCAGCAGGCGGACCCGGCGAGTCATGGGCGGTGCTCCTTCCGGGCGTATTGTGCGCCCGCCGCTCGCGCGGCGTCCAGCGCCTCGGGTACAATCACACCCGCTTCGCGCGCGGCGTCCTGCCGCCGCCGTCGGTCGCCGTACCGTATGATCTACGACTTCGTCGCCTGGTTGATG
The DNA here is from genome assembly GCA_963806085.1 of uncultured Acidobacteriota bacterium. GTDB lineage: Bacteria > Acidobacteriota > Vicinamibacteria > Vicinamibacterales > JAKQTR01 > JAKQTR01. The sequence continues at coordinate 310,515 of CAWDWR010000003.1, read as the reverse complement.
AGCCCCTTCGCGTGGTGGGGGCGCGTGCGCGTGGAAGGCCTCGAGCATATTCCGGCCGAGGGCCCGGTGCTCGTGGCCCCGAATCACGACAGCCAGATGGATCCCGTGGTGATCGGCCTCGCGGCCAAACCCAGACGACGCCTGCGGTACCTCGCCCAGGCCGAGTTGTGGAAGATCCCCGGCCTCGGGTGGTTCCTGAACGGCATGCGCCAGATCCCGATCAGGCGCGGGTCGGGCGACAGAAGAGCGCTCGACGCCGCCGTCGACGCGCTGAAGGCCGGCGACGCGGTGGCCGTGTTCCCGGAGGGCCGGCTCTCGTGGGGCGAGCGCGTGCGCGCGCGGAGCGGCATCGGCCTGCTCGCGGGCTGGGTGCCCGAGGCGCACATCGTGCTGTGCACGATCCAGGGCACGACCGACTACGTGCGCTTTCCCAGGCGCCCGCGCGTGACCGTGCGGTTCCTCGCGCCCGCCGAGGGCGGGATCAAGCCGGGCGAAGAGGCGCAGGCGTTCTCTGCGCGCCTGCTGCGCGAACTACGGGAACGCGCGCCCATCACGCCGGCCGGCCGCAAGCCGGTCATCGGCGGCCCGCCTCGCGTGCGCGCGGCCCTCGCGCGCACCAATTCGCTGACGGCCGAGCCGCCCGCCGATGGCTCCGGCGGCAACACGCCCGTCAGATGAACGGCCACACGCGAAGCTGGTAGAACCTCGAGGCGAGCACGACGAACATCCCGCCCTCGGTGACCCACGTCCACGCCTGACGATAGGTGCTGGTGAACGCGAACCAGCCGGAATGCCCGGTGTCGGCCCACAGATAGAGCGAGAAGCGCTTCTTGCTGAACGGCAGCAGCAGGGGAAGGCCGACGCTGCTGCCAGAGTCGGCGACGAAGTGCAGGACCAGGCTGACCAGCGCCAGCACGGCCCACGAGGGGTTGAACGGCCACAGGGCCGCGGCGACGGCTACGGCGAACGGCAGCGAGTGCGAGTAGGAGCAGTGGAACCGGTCGGTCGCCCAGCCGAGCTTGATGGGAAACACGTCGAAATTGGGAAGGTAGTGCGCGAGGAACACGACGACGAGCGATTCCACCGACAGCGCCTTCACCCTCGGCACGCCCGCGGCCCCCGTGATCTCCGGCGCGAACGATGCAATCGTCACCGCAAGCGCAACATGACCCACCTGCACGGCCGTCCAGCCTTTCTGCGGCGGCATGGCGCGCGCCGCGTCCGATGTGCGTCCCGCCTATTCGGCAGGCCGCGCCGGTTCCTTCGGCGCGTAGTAATCGACCTTCAAGTACTCGGCCTTCGCCCGGCCGGGCGCCGGGTCGCTGAGCATCGCGAGGCCGAGACCCGGCAGGTACGACAGCACGTAGAAGATGGCCATCTGCGCGAGCGTCAGGGGCCTGTCTGGCGTTTCAATCAGATGCGTCACGGCGAACCCGATGGCCGCGGCATAGACCAGTCCGAGATAGGGCGTCCTGCGGTAGTCGAACACGGTGCTCTACCCTTTCGTGACTCCGGCTGACCGGTAGGCTTCTTCGACGACCTCGAGATCGCGGCGCGCGCGGGCCAGGGTCATGGCAGCCTCGGTTCGGGCGCGCCAGGCGTTCAGGAAATCGGCGAACATGGCGTTGTAGCCCAGCATGTCGCCGAGGCCGGGGAACCGGATGCGCCAGCGGCGCCCCGACGTCGCCATGAACAGGCCGTTCGACTCGAAGACGAGGCTGCCTTCGCGGCCGTAGATGCGCGACGCGCGGAGGCCGCCCAGCACCGTCGCGACGTCCCAGGAGTACGAGAGGAGGCCCACCGGCCCCTCCGCGTACTCGATGAGCAGCGCCATGCTCCGCTCGAGGCCCTCCGGCTCCCCTGGCCGCGCGGCCTTCACGGCCGCGATCGTGAAGCCGAGCGCGCCGGCGAAGTTCACCCAGTGGATGCCGCCCTCGTAGAGCGCGCCTCCGCCGGCATCGGCCGCGTCGTCGCGCCAGCCGCCGGTGCGCTGCCGTTTCACGGCGTTCAGGTGGATGAACAGCGGCTCGCCGATGGCGCCTGACCCGATCGCCTCCCGCACCGCCCTGAGCACCGGCTTGTAGAAATAGTTCTCGGCGACGTAGACGAAGCGGCCCGCCTCGCGGCACGCGCGCTCGATGGCGTCGAAGTCCGACGATGCCAGGACAGGCGGCTTCTCGAGGATCACGTCCTTGCCCGCGCCGAGGGCCGCGAGCGTCCACTCGAGGTGGCTCGACGGCGGCGTCACCACCGCCACGACGTCGATGTCGCGGCTCTCGACAGCCTCGCGATAGCTGCCGAACGCCTGGACACCGCCGTGCCTGGCGCGCAGGGCTTCCGCCTTCGGCAGCGACCGGCTGGCGTACGAAAGCGTCACGCCCGGCCGCAGGCGCCCCAGCCTGCCGCTGTGCGCGTGGGCCACGCGCCCGCACCCGAGGAAGCACAGGCGCATCGGATCGTCCGCCGGACGGCTCATGCCGATTCCTCGCTCGCCAATTGGCCGGCGGATCTCAGGGCCACGGCCGCGATCGTGAGGCTCGGATTCACCGCGCCCGAGGTCGGCAGGGCGCTGCCGTCGACCACCCGCAGGTTTTCGATGCCGCGGAACCTGCCCCACTCGTCGAGCGGCGACGCCTCCGGGTCGCGCCCCATGCGCACGGTGCCCACCGCGTGGGAGAAGGTCCGGATGTTGTGCGTGTAGAACGACCAGGCGCCAATCCCCCGCAGGATGCGTTTCGCGCGGCGCACGAGCGCGCGCCTTCGCCACTCGTCGCGCGGCGTATACGCATGCCTGACTTCGAGTCTCGGCAATCCCAATGCGTCCCGCTGGGCCCAGTTCACGTTCACGCGGTTCGCTGCCTGCGGCTCGTCTTCGGCAATCACGAGGGCGCCAGCGAGATGCTCCACGAAGCCGTGCAGCGGCACCCTGTGGAACGGGGCGGGCGCCCTGGACTCAATCAGGACATGGGGCGGCGTGGAGACTTGCTGGATGCTGCCGAGCCGGTTCGGCGGATCGGCGGGCGCCGACGCGCCGGCGCGGTAGTAGTCCATCACCGCCAGGTGCTTGTGGAAGACCTTGAGGGGGTCCGGCCGATCGTTGCAGAAGCCGAACACCATCGCGCAAGCGTGCCGCATCAGGTACGCGCCGATTGCGGCGCCGGCCGGGTTCACGCGCTCCAGCCCGGAGGCGAGCAACAAGTGCGGCGATGCCATCGCGCCCGCCGCGAGAACTACGTGACGCGCCTTGAACGCCACGGCCTTCTGCGCGGCCCGGTCCCATGCGAGGACCTCCGAGATGCGCCCCTTCGACTCGACGAGGCGCGTCACGGCCGTATTCGCACGAATCTCCAGCCCCCGGTCCCGCAGCGGCGCGACGACGGCCACGTCGTTGTCGTTCTTGGCCTCGAGCGGGCAGGCATAGGTGTCGCACAGGCGGCACGCGTCGCACGCCGGCCGCCCGTTGTCCCTGGAGAACGCGATGGCGAGCGGGATCGGGAACGGGTGCAGGCCCAGCTCCAGGGCTGAATCGCGGAAGCGCCGCGAGATCCGCGTGAGTGGCGGGGGCTGATGGGGATAGGGCGCGCTGCGCTGCGGCCGGGTTGGATCATCCGCATCGTCTCCCGCCACGCCGAGAATGCGCTCGGCCTCGCTGTAGCAGGCCTCGAGCGCGTCGTACCCGAACGGCCACGCGGCCTTGGAGCCGTTCACAATCCCCGCGTCCGGCGTGAAGTCGTCCTCGCGCAGCCGGAACGACGCGCCGCCGTAGAACACCGAGGGCCCGCCGACGCAGAACAGGGCGCCGATCTCGTCGGCCTCGCCCCCCGATAGGCAGCGATACGCGCTTTCGGTCGAGTAGGTCGGGGTCCGCTCCACGCTGGCGCGCGGGTCGCGCCGTTCCAGCCCTCGCGGGACCCAATCCCCTCGCTCGAGCATCAGCACGCGCCAGCCGGCCCGGACCAGTCGGTGGGCCGCCATCGCGCCTCCGAATCCGCTGCCGATGACCAGGGCGTCGTACATGCGGCCCCCACTCTACTTGAACAGGGCCGGGGCGAGGTAGACCGCGGCAAAGCGAATCGTCCTCCCGACGATGATCAACGCGGTGAAGGCTGCGAAGGGCAGTCGGAGGGTGCCCGCGACGAGGCTGACGGCATAGAGGGGCGGGATCCCGATGACCGAGCTGACGGCCACCACGCCCAGCCCGCTGCCGGGCCGCTTCTCGAACGCGCCCATGGCCTTCGACGCGGCGGCGCGCTTGACCCACTTGATGTTCAGGGCGCCCTTGCCGACGAGGTAGAGGACGATCTTGGCGGTCGTCTGCCCCGCCGTCGCCAGGCCCACGATGGCCGGGGCGGGGGCATTCGTGAGGGCCGCCACGGCCAGCAGGTACAGCTCGATGTTGAGCACGAAGGGGATGACGCCGCTCACGAAGGCAAAGCCGAACGTGGCGGCGTAGAGGGCAAACGTGCCGAGCGAGGAGAGCTGGGAGAGGTCCATCTACTTGACGGCTTTCATCAGCTCGGCCACCGCCGCCTCGAGCTGCTGGTCCTTGCCGGTGATGACGACGCTGTACTCGTTCATCAGCTTGATGTCGGGCTCGGTCTGCTGGTTCTCGAGGTACTTGCCGGTTGTCGAGTCCTTGACGCCCACGCCGGGCACGCCCCAGCGCAGGCCGTCCTGCAGCATCTCCCAGCCGGCGAACGTGCACGTGCCGGGCACGGGCATGCCCACCAGCGGCCCGAGCTTGAGCATCTTGTACATGTAGGCGTAGCAGTGGCCGTCGCTGTAGTTCGCCTCGTTCGCGAGCGACACGCTGGGCTTTGTCCAGCGGAAGTTCGGCTCGAACCCGTTGCTGCGCGTGTCGGTGGTGTAGGTGAAGAACTGCTTCCCGCTCAGGAACATCGCCAGGTCGGCCACGAGATCGCCGCCGCCGTTGAACCGCGTGTCGACGACGAGGCCCTTGCGCAGCGCGTACTTGCCCATGGCCTCCTCGAACGTCGTCCGGTAGGCGCCGTCGTTCATGCCGGGCACGTGGATGTAGCCGAGCTGCCCGTTGCTCAGCCGGTCGACCTCGTCCTGGTTCCTGCGCACCCAGCGCGCGTAGAGCAGCCGGTTCTCTTCGGCCAGCGTGACGGGCTTGGCCACCACCTCGGTCTTCTTCGCGCCGTCCGCGACCGACGAGCAGGACCGGCTTGCCGGCCTTGCGGTTCAGGAGCTGCGCGATGTCCATGCCGGCCGCAATCGCCTGGCCGTCGATCGACTCGATGATCATGCCGGGCCTGATGTTCATCCCGGCCTTGTTGAGCGGGCCGTCCTTTACCGACTTCGGCCACCTTCACGCCTGGGCCTGCATACGATTGGTCATAGAACACGCCGAGGGCCGCCGTGGCGTCGTCGGTCGGCGATGAGGAGGAGAACGACGAGCCGCTGTGGCTGATGTTGAGCTCGCCCAGCATCTCGCTGAGCATCTCCGAGAACTCGTAGTTGTTGCCGATGTGGGGCAGGTACTTCGCGTAGACGGGCCTGATGCGCGACCCAGTCGACGCCGTGGTACCCGGCCGAGTAGAACGTGTCGCGCGTGCGCCGCCACACGTGGTCGAACATGGCCGCGCGCTCGGCCTCCGTGTCGGCCACGACCTCGCTGCTGAAGCTCACGCTCTCGCGCTTCGCCCCCGCGGGATCGATCTTCGAGAGCGTGCCGTCGGCCAGCAGGAAGATGTTCTTCTGCTCCTTGTCCCACTCCATGCGGCCGCCGGCGGCGTTGAGGGCGACGAGCATCTTGGTTTCCTTGGTCCGGAGGTTGGTGGACCAGAGGTTGGCGTTCTTCTCGAAGCGCGCCAGGTAGTAGAGCGTCTCGCCGTCCTTGCCGACGAGCGCGTCGCTCAGGAGCGACGAGTGGATCGTGAGCCGGGCCTTGCGGATGTCCAGGCCGTCGAAGTCGACGACCACGTCCTCGACCTTGGCCTCCTTCGCGGCGTCCTTCTTGTCCTTCTCGGCGTCGGCCTTGGGCTTGTCCTTGTCCTTCTTCTCCTCGGCCTCCTTCACGAGCGCGTATTCCTCCTTCGTCAGCCTGAATCGATCCCAGGCGTCCTTCGTGAAGAACATCGCGTACACGTCGCGCTGGGCAGACCCGCCCTGGGCCACCGACTTGAGGCCGTCGCGGTTGCTGAACCACAGCATGGCCTTGCCGCCCAGGATCCACTTCGCCCCGTCGTCGTTGAAGCCGCTCAGGGTCAGGTTGGCCGGCGTCCCCTTGCCGTCGGCGCGGACGAGCCCCACCTCGCCCGGGGCGATGCCGGGAATCGAGTAGTCGAACAGGAGCCACTTGCTGTCGGGGCTCCAGACGAAATGGTGGCTCGCGCCCGCCGCCGAAGATCTCCTTGTCGGTCAGCAGCGTGCGCGACTGCTTCGACTCGAGGTTCAGGATCTTCAGCGTGTTGCGGTCCTCGACGTACGCCAGCTCCTTGCCGTCGGGCGAGTAGAGCGGCTGGGTGTTCTGCTGCGCGTTCGCGACGAGCGGCGATTCCCTGACGAGGGTGGACGCGTAGAAGTGCGGCTCCTCGTCGCGCGCCCTTCGGGCTTCGTAGATGGCCCAGCGGCCGCCGCGCTCCGAGGCGTACACCAGGGCCTTGCCGTCGGGCGAGAATCCCACGCCCCGCTCTTCCTCCGGCGTCGTGGTGATGCGCTTGGTGACGCCGCCCTCGACGCTCGTCACGAACACGTCGCCGCGGGCGACGAACGCGATTTCCTTGCCGCTCGGCGCCACGGCCATCTCCCGCGCGCCGTTGGTGACCGGCACGACCCGCTCCCGGTTGGCCTTGGTGTCGGCGGCGACGGTGACGGCGACCTTCTGCGGGCCGGCGCCCGGCTTCATCGTGTAGAGGTCGCCGTCGTAGCCGAAGCAGAGCGTGCCGGCGTCGGAGAGGCTGAGGAAGCGGACCGGCAGCTTCTTGAACGACGTCACCTGCTGCGACTTGCCGCCCTCGATGCCCATCTTGTGGACGTTGAACGACCCCGATTCCTCGCTCAGGTAGTAGAAGGCCTTGTCGCCGTCGGTGAAGACGGGGCTGCGGTCCTCGCCGGCGAAGGTCGGTGATCTTGCGGTGCGTGCCGGCCTTCGTGTCGTAGATCCACACGTCGCGCGCGATGGCCGACGTGTGGTGCTTGCGCCACGGGTTCTCGCCGCCCTTCTTGTCGTGGTAGAGCATGAGCTGGCCGCTGCGGCTGAACTTCACGTCCTCGGCCGGCGTGGTGAGGAGCTGGACCGGGCGGCCGCCCGCCGCCGGCACCTGGTAGAGCTCGGGCTGCGAACCGGTCGGGAACCGCGCGGTTGGCGGCGGTGTCCATCCGCGCGGCGCCGAACACCACCCCTTGTCGTCGCCGGTGAAGCTATAGGGATACTCGGCGGCCGAGTGGAACGTGAGGCGCGTCGCTTCGCCCCCGTCGGCGGGCATCACGAACACGTCGAAGTTGCCGTACCGGTCGCTGGCGAACGCGATCTGCCGTCCGTCGTGGCTCCAGACCGGCATGAAGTCGTGGGCCGTATGCGCCGTCAGCGGCGTGGCCGTTCCGCCGGCGGCGGCCACCCTGTAAAGGTCGCCCTTGTAGGTGAAGACGATGGTCTTGCCGTCCGGGGAGATGGCGGGATAGCGCAGCCAGCTCGGCCCGGACTGGGCGGACGCGGACGGGACGCCAAGGGTGACGGCGGCGATGAGCGCGAGGAGTCGGCTCTTCATGACCGCGCAATTCTACATGGAAGCCGCCGCTTCCGTGCGGCCACCCACGGCCGGCCGCGGGTCCTGTCCGCGACGTTTCCATCTGTCCTCGGGTGACCTTCGCCTGTCCTCCCTCCGGGCAGATGGAAAGCGCCGCGGCCACCCACGGCCGGCCGCGGTTCCTGAGCCGGCGGCTGCGGTATCATCAGCCCGCGGCCCAGCAACGAGGAGGTGTGATGTTCGCAGCCGGAACGTATGCGGAGCGGCGCGCGCGTCTTGCGGCGTCGGTGCAGTCAGGCGTCCTGGTGTTCCTCGGGAACGGCGAGAGCCCGATGAACTACACCGACAACGCGTACCCGTTCCGGCAGGACAGCACGTGGCTGTACTACTTCGGCATCGATCGGCCGGGGTTGGCCGCCCTCGTCGACATCGACGAACAGCGGACGGTGGTGTTCGGCGACGATCTCACGCTGGACGACATCGTCTGGACGGGCCCGCAGCCCACGACGGCGGAACTGGCTGCGGGAGCGGGCATCGCGGAGAGCGCGCCGGCCGCGGCGCTGGCGGGAGCCCTCGACCGGGCCAGGTCGGGAGGCCGCACGGTGCATTACCTGCCGCCGTACCGCGACGAGCACCGCCTGGCGCTTTCCCGCCTGCTCGGGATGCCGGCGGGCCGCGCCGACGCCGGGTTCAGCCTGGCGTTCGTTCGCGCCGTCGTGGACATGCGCAATCACAAGAGCGCCGACGAAGTGGCCGAGATCGAGCGCGCCGTCGACATCTCGGTCGACATGCACGTCGCGGCCATGAGCATGGTGCGGCCCGGCCTGCGGGAGAGCGACATCGCGGCCCGGGTGACCGGGATCGCGCTGGCGGCAGGCGGCGGCCTGTCGTTCCCCGTGATCGCGACGATTCATGGCGAGACGCTGCACAACCACTACCACGGCAACCCGCTGGCGTCGGGGAACCTCTTCCTGCTCGACTGCGGCGCCGAAACGGCCATGCACTACGCCGGAGATCTCTCCAGCGCGTTCCCGGTGAGCACGACGTTCGACGGCCGCCAGAAGGACGTGTACCAGGTGGTGCTCGAGGCGCACCTGGCCGCCGTGGCCGCCGTGAAGCCGGGGCGCCCGTTCCGGGAGATCCACCTGCTGGCCTGCCGCACGATCGCCGAAGGCCTGAAGGGGCTGGGCCTGATGAAGGGCGACCTCGACGAGGCGGTGTCGCAGGGCGCGCACGCGATGTTCTTCCAGTGCGGCCTCGGCCACATGATGGGCCTCGACGTGCACGACATGGAGAACCTCGGCGAGGTCTGGGTGGGCTACGACGGCCTGCCCAAGAGCACGCAGTTCGGCCTGAAGAGCCTGCGCCTGGCCCGCCCGCTCGAGCCGGGATTCGTGCTGACGGTGGAGCCCGGGATCTACTTCATCCCGGAACTCATCCGCCGGTGGAGGGCCGAGGCGCGGTTCAGGGACTTCATCTGCTACGACCGGCTCGAGGCCTTCGCCGACTTCGGCGGCGCGCGGATCGAGGAAAACCTGCTCGTCACGCCAGACGGGCACCGCATGCTCGGCAAGCCGCGGCCGCGCACCATCGAGGAAGTAGAAGCGGTCCGCAGAAGCTGACGCGGCCGCCGCACGGGGCGGCCCCGGGCTCAGCCGATTCGCTCGACGGCCAGCAGCGACACGTCGTCTTTCAGGAGACCGCCGCACCACGCGCGGACGGCAGCCGCCACGCGATCGAGCCCGGCGCTCAACGGGAGGCCGCGCCAGCGGTCGAATTCCCCGACGAGGCGGGTGATGCCGAATTCCTCCTCGCGGGCGTCGAGGGCTTCGATGGCGCCGTCCGTGTAGAAGTAGAGGCGGTCGCCCGGATCCAGGGTGAGGCTCTGGTCCTCGAACGACGCGTCATCGATCATCCCGATCGGCAACCCCGCCCCCGCCACCGGCGACGGGGGTCCGTCCTTCGGCAGCAGCACGGGCGCCGGATGCCCGGCCATCACGTAGCGGAGCCGGCCGGACGCCGGGTCGATCACGCCGTAGACGAGGGTGAAGTACTGCCGTGTGCGGTCCATGGGGAACTGCCGGTTCAGGCGTTCCGCGACGCGCGCCGGCGGCACCACCGACGGTCCGGCCGCGGCGCGATCGGTGATGAGCGCCCCCTCCGCGCTCGGCGAGAGCAGATGGCTCAGCGTGAACGACAGCAGCGCGGCGCCCACGCCATGGCCGCTGACATCCAGCAGGTAGACGCCCACGCGCCCGTCCGGGAGCGGGACCACACCGACGGCGTCGCCGGCCAGGTCGTCGCAGGGATTGAACGTGTGCGCGATGCGCAGCGTGCCGGCCTCGAGGCTGGCGGGCGGGAGCAGCGCCTGCTGCACGCGGGCCGCGAGCCGGAGATCGTGCTCGAGGGCTTCCTTCGCCCGGCGCAGGCCGTCCTCGGCGAGGCGCCGCGCGGTGATGTCGGACTGAATCCCGATGAAGTGGGTGACCTCGCCCGAGGCGTCACGGACGGGCGTGATCGACAGCCGGTTCCAGAACGTCGAGCCGTTCTTGCGATAATTCAGGATTTCGACAACGCACTCGCGGGATTCCGCGAGCGCCGCGCGGATCTCCGCCATGGCCGACGGGTCGGTTTCCGGGCCCTGGAGGAAGCGGCAGTTCCGGCCCATCACTTCCTCGACCGGGTACCCGGTCATGCGCTCGAAGCCCTCGTTCGCGTAGATCAGCGGCCGGTCCGGCTCGCGCGCGTCGGCGATGGTGATGCCTTCGGCCGACACGTCGAGCGCGCGGTCCTTGAGCGCAAGCCACCCCGCTGGCCCCTCGGGACCGCCGGGCGGCGAGAACCGCCGGCCTGAATCGCTCATCCTGCTGCCTCTCCGACTCTCAACGGGCTGTCCGCGTGAGAGTGTCATCATAGCCTGTCGACGCCCGCCCCACTCAGGGCTTCAGCAGGGCATAATCCGCGGTGACAACGGGGTCCGCTTCGGGAGGCTGCACCATGAGAACGTCCACGCTCGGGTTGACTGCGCTGGCGCTTGCCGCCGTCCTCGCTGTGCCGGGGCCGGCCCGCCTCGCTGCCCAGGCGCCTGCGCCCGTGCCCGTGCCGCAGCACACGACCCTGCAGGTGCCAGGCCTCGCGCAGCCGGTCGAGATCCGGCGCGACCGTTGGGGCGTGAACCACATCTACGCGGCAACCGAGTCGGACCTGTTCTTCGCGCAGGGCTATGCCGCCGCGAAGGACCGCCTGTTCCAGTTCGAGATGTGGCGCCGGCAGGCGACGGGCACGGTTGCCGAGATCCTCGGCCCGCGCGAGCTCGAACGTGACCGCGGGGCCCGGCTGCACATGTTCCGCGGCGATCTCGAGGCCGAGCTTGCGCACTATCACCCGCGCGGCAAGGCGATTGTCGAGGCCTTTGTCGGCGGCATCAACGCCTGGATCGCCGAAACCGAACGCGAGCCGTCGCTGCTCCCGATCGAGTTCGCGATGCTGGGCATCACCCCCGGCCGATGGACGCCGGCCGTGGTCATCTCGCGCCACCAGAGCCTGACCTCGAACGTGACGAGCGAAGTGAGCTCGGTGCGGGCGATGCAGGCGATTGGCCCGGAGGCGCTGCGCTCGCTGCAGTACTTTCAGGGCGGCGATCCCGTGTTCACGCTGGACGCCGCCATCGATCCGGCGACGTTTCCCGAGAACGTGCTCGACGTCTACAACGCGTTCCGCAATCCGATCCGGTTCCAGCCCGAGGATGTGGCGCCGCAGTTCCGCGCATCGGCGGCGCTGGTCCAAAGCAGCGGCGATGAACCCGATTCTGTCGATCCGCGCGACATCGGGAGCAACAACTGGATCGTCAGCGGCAGCCGGACGCAGAGTACGTTCCCGATCCTGGCCAACGATCCGCACCGGGCGCAGAGCGCGCCGTCGCTGCGCTACTGGGTGCACCTGGTCGCGCCGGGCTGGAACGTCATCGGGGGCGGCGAGCCCGTGCTCCCCGGCGTGTCGATCGGCCACAACGAGCATGGCGCGTGGGGCCTGACCATCTTCGGCAACGACAACGAGGATCTCTACGTCTACGAGACGAACCCGGCCAACGCCAGCGAGTACCGGTATCAGGGCCGGTGGGAGACCATGCGCGTCATCAGGGAGGCCGTCCCCGTGAAAGGCGCGAGGCCCGAGACCGTCGAGCTCAAGTACACGCGGCACGGCCCCGTGATCGTCGAGGATCGGGCGGCGCATCGCGCCTACGCCCTGCGCGCGGCGTGGATGGAGCCGGGGTCCGCGCCGTACCTGGCGAGCCTGCGCATGAACCAGGCGCGCACGTGGGAGGAGTTCCGCGACGCGTGCTCGTACAACCGCATGCCCGCCGAGAACATGATCTGGGCCGATCGCACCGGCACGATCGGCTGGCAGGCCGCCGGCATCCAGCCGCTGCGCCGGAACTGGAGCGGCCTGCTCCCGGTGCCGGGCGACGGGCGCTACGAGTGGGACGGGTTCCTGCCGATCACCGCGCTGCCGCACGAGGTGAATCCCCCTCGCGGGTTCGTCGTGACGGCCAACCATTACCTCTTCCCGAACGACTTCCCCTGGAAAGAGGCGCTGCACTTCACGTGGGCCGATCCCTACCGCGCGTCGCGCATCGCGGAGGTGCTGGGATCAGGGCGCCTCTTCAGCGTGGCCGAAACGGCGCGCCTGCAGAACGACGATCTCTCGCTTCCCGCGCGCGCCCTCGTGCCGCTGACGCGCGGCCTGCCGCTCGGCGCCGCTGCCGCGCAGGCGCGCGATCGGCTCATCGCGTGGGACTTCGTGCTGGACAGGGACTCGGTGGCCGCGGGCATCTACGCCATGTTCCAGCGGCGGCTGCTCTCGAACGTGCGCGATCGGCTCGTGCCGGCGGCTGCGCGCGGGGCGGCCGGATCCGTGTCCATCTCGCTGAAGCGGGTCATCGACTGGCTGTACGCGCCGGATGGACGGTTCGGCGCCGACCCGACGGCGGCCCGTGACGAGCTTGTCAGCCTGAGCCTGGAAGAAGCGGTGGCCGAACTCACGAAGCGATTCGGCCCCGACATGGCGTCCTGGACGTACGGGCAGGAGCGGTACCACCACGCCCTCATCCGCCACGCCCTGAGCGCGGCCGTCACCGCGGAGACCCGCGCGCGGCTCGATGCCGGCCCGGTGCCGCGCGGCGGCGACGCGTCGACGGTCACCGCCACCGGCAATGCCGACAACCAGACCTCCGGCGGCTCGTTCAAGTTCGTCGCCGACACCGAGGACTGGGACAACTCGATTGGCATCAACACGCCGGGACAGTCGGGCGACCCCGCGAGCCCGCACTACCGCGATCTCTTCGAGCTGTGGGCGAAGGGCCGTTACTTCCCTGTCGCGTACTCGAGGGCCAAGGTCGAGTCGGTCACCGAGAGCGTGACGCGTCTGGTGCCGCGCTGAGCTCTGCTTCCCAGCTCTGCACGAGCACCATTCGAGCCGGCCGGCTGCTCGAGTCCTTCGCCTCGCGGACCATCAGGAACCGCGTGCCGTCCGGCGTGACGTCGTATGGCATCTCGCCGAACCGCAGCCACCTGGGATCGATGTCGAACAGACGCACCGACGGCCCGACCGGCGGGTCGAGCGAGGGGTCGATCCGGACGGCCACCAGCCCCCTGCGCGACGGGCCGCTGCCGCTGATGTAGAAGAGCTCCCCGGTTCTTCCGGCCCAGCGCGGGCGGCGCCCACCCTCGCTGCTGACCTGCCACTGACCCTCGCCGCCCGGGTAGCGCGTCAGGAAGACTTCGGGCTGCCCGGGGTCGTCGGTCGCGTAAGCCACCAGCCGGCTGTCCGGCGCCAGACTCATGTCAGCGATGTCGGGCTCTGGCTGGTACTTGAGAAGCCGCGCTGGCGGCCCGAGCGTGCCGTCGGCGAGCACCGCCGACGTTCGCAACCGCCGGCGCGCTCCGTCCACCACGATTCGCACGGCCGACGTCCCGCCTGGCGCCAGCTGCGCCTCCTGGCCGCCGGCCCCGGTTGGCGGCGCGACCAGGTGCTGGCCTCCGGAGCCGTCCGCGTTCACGGCGAAGATCCGGGCGCCGGTCTTGTCGGCCTCCGTGTACGTCAGGCGGGACGGGCCGATCCACTGGGGCAGGACGTCGTCGGCTTCGCTGAACGTGATCCTGGTGTCGATCCCGCGTGCCAAGTCGTGCACCCACACGTCGCTGTTGCCCGCGCGGCGCGCCGAGAACGCGATGCGGCGGCCGTCCGGAGCCAGGGCGGCGTCGGTGAGGCCGGGCTGAGGTGAACCGATGGTCCCGACCGCGTTGCCGGCGCGATCCACCCAGACCAGTTCGTTGGGCCCTTCGCTGGACTGGCCCTCCATGTAGAGCAGTGATCCATCGTCGGACACGCTGACCGAAGCGGCACCAGACGCCACGAGGCGCGGCTCGCCCGTGGGGCGGCGCCGGGTCACGTCGTACGGAACGGCCCAGATGCCGCCATTCGTGCCGCGGCGAACGAACAGGAGTCTTCCTGACGCTGTGACGACTGGCGAGGGATTGCTGCCGCCGTAGTCGCCCGGCACGGGAATCCGCGTCTTGCCATCGAAGACCGCGAGGGAGAGGCGTCTTTCGGCGAGGCTCTCTCCCGCGTCCTTCCAGTGAACCACGTGAAGCAGATCTCCGTTCGGGAGCCACGACGGCGCGTGGAAGTCGACGGCCACGGCTGGATCGACATCGAAGAGGAGCGCCGGCGTGCCTCCGCTGGCCGCCACCTGGTACATGCCGCCCCGCCAGACGGAGAACGCCACGGTTCCTGCGCGCGACCACGCGGCCCCGATGACGCTCCCGGTGCCGGGCACCTCGCAGATGACGACCGGTGAGCCCCCGTCAACCGCCACCTTCCAGAGCTGCTTGCGGTCGTTGTAGACCACCCATCTGGCGTCCGGCGACCACGAGAGCGGCGTCAGGCCGGCAACATCCGCCACGGCGCGCGGTTCGAGCTGGTCGAGGGCGCGCACCCAGACGCGGTTCTTCGCGATGTAGGCGATGCGGCTGGCGTCCGGCGAGATCTGCGGCGTGAAGAACCAGTCCATCTCGATGTCGGTGGCCACGAGGTCGAGCTTGCGGAGCGGCGCCGGGCCGGGCTTCGGGGTGAACAGGAACGCGGCGCCGGCGGCAATAGCCGCAAGGACGAGCGCCGCCGAGACGGCGGCCCACAGCGGCACCCCCCGGCGAGCCGGCGGCGGTGGGACGGCGAGCTTCCGTTCATCATCAGGAGGGATCGAACCCAGCGCGACGCGCGCCTCGCCGATATCGCGCAGGCGCTCGCGCGGATCTTTACAGAGGCAGCGCGCGATCAACTCGCGGAGGCGCGCTGGTGTCGAGGGGGGCAGCGCGCCGAGGTTGGCGTCGCCCTTCAGGATGGCGGCGATGATGTCGGAGACCGTCTCGCCGTGAAACGCCTGGCGCGCCGTCAGGCACTCGTACAGCACGCAGCCGAACGACCAGATGTCCGAGCGCTTGTCCACGGCGCGGCCGCGCGCCTGTTCGGGGCTCATGTAGGCCGCGGTGCCGAGGATCATCCCGGCGGCCGTCGGCGGCGCCGCGATGGTGGGCGAGGCGGACAGGTCGCTGGACTGCGCCGGGCTTTCGGCCGACCCGGCCTTCGCGAGGCCGAGATCCAGCACTTTCACCGTTCCGTCCGGCCTGAGCATGACGTTGCCGGGCTTGAGGTCGCGGTGCACGACGCCGGCCTCGTGGGCGGCTTCCAGTCCCACGGCGATCTGGCGGCAGACGTCGATGGTCTCCTCGACCGGCAGCGCGCCTCGCGAGAGCCGCTGCGCAAGCGTTTCGCCCTCGACGAACTCGAGGACGAGGTACTGGTTGCCGTCCAGTTCCTCGAACCCGTAAATGCCCGCGATGTTCGGATGGTTGATCGCGGCGAGCAATCTCGCTTCGCGGGTGAACCGGGCGACCCGCTCGGGGTCCCGGGCGAAGGCGGCCGGCAGCGCCTTGATCGCGACGTCCCGCTCGAGGCGCGTGTCGCGCGCGCGGTACACCTCGCCCATGCCGCCTGCGCCGAGCGCAGCGATGATCTCGAAGGAGCCGAGCCTGGTTCCTGGCGCGAGGGTCACGGGGATTTCCCTCTAGCATACCGGAGCACGGCCCGGTAGCTGCCAGAGGACGGCTACTTCGCCGGCGCCGGGTAGACCACGCGAACGGCGACAGCCAGCAACCAGCAGGCGATGGCGCCTTCCCACCATCCGCGCGGAGCCAGAACCCAGGTGGTGCCGGACAACGCCTCGACCACCGCGGTGAGAAGCGACAGGCAGCCGAGCAGGAGCAGGACCTGGAGGAACAGCTTCGTATTCATGGTGCCCCCTGACGGCGCGGATGATACCACGCGCGCACCTTCGCGGCAGGCTGCACGTCAGTCCCTGTTGCATCAGGCCGCCGGGTCAATGCCGGGCGCTACTTCCGTTCCGGCGTCTTGATGACCGTCGTGCCGGTGAAGACCTTCTTCACCGTGTCCGCGTCGGCCTTCGATCCGACGATGTCGCCCCAGTGCATGGGGATGAGGACCTTCGGCTTGAAGAGGTTGGCCGCGGCCGCCATCTCGGCGGCGGTCATCGTGTAGGTGCCGCCGCACGGCATCAGCGCGACGTCGACCTTGAGCGCCTCCATCTCCGGAATCGCGTCGGAATCGCCGGAGTGATACACGCGCACGCTTGTGGAGAGCGTGACGACGTACCCGAGCCAGTTGTTGGAGCGCGGATGGAAGGCCTTGTTGCGGTTGTAGGCGGGCACGGCATCGACCGTCACGCCGCCGGCCTGGTAGCTGTGCCCGGGCGATGCGGTCACCACGGTCTTGCCTTTCAGCTTCGCGGCCACGTCGGCGGGCGCCACGAACACCGTGCCTGGCTGTTCAATCTTCGCGATGTCCTCGGGCGAATAGTGGTCCGAGTGGCCGTGGGTGATGAGCACGACCGAGGCCTTCGGAGAGCCGGCCGGCAGCTTCCACGGGTCGATGTAGATCTGGTTCGTGCCGTCCTCGATGCGGAACGAGGCGTGGCCGATCCAGTGGATGTAGTCAACGTTCATGATGACCTCCGCCGGCAGCAGGAACAGGCACGCGGAAGAGAACCAGCCTGGCAGGACGCGGGTGCGCAACCGCCGTCGAGGGAGAACGCCTGGATGCATCGCGCTCCTCCGCGCGGATTATACGTCCGGACATCGGATGCGGACGTCGCGCACCAGAAGAGCCACGCTCCCGCGCTCACAATCGCCATGGTGTGGCGGTCTGGCGCGGGCCTTTCCTGGAAGCCACTGGCGGCGCATCGCTCAAACTCGCGCCAGGTCAGTCGTTTGCAGAATCGGTCCCCGTCCAGGGTTCTGGCCCCGTCTTTGCTGCTCATGTGGGTGTTGCCCTCCGCCACTGTCAATGGCGAGGCCCGGACCGGGGAGGTGGCTTATGACCCGTCACGTTGCTGCGGGCCGGTTGGCGGCGGCGATATTTCTGCTCTCCGCACCTGTCGCCCACGGTTGGAGCTGGGACAAGCCGCCGGGCGTACGCACCGAGCCCGCCACGGTCGGCACGATAGTCCGGTCGGTCGAAGCCGAGGGCACCCTCAAGGCCAGGGAAACGGTCTTCGTCGGCAGCCAGGTGTCGGGCACGATCGCTGAACTGGACGCCGACTTCAACTCGGTCGTCCACCGGGGCCAGGTGCTCGCGCGCCTCGATCCGTCGCTGGTGCGGACCGAGATCCAGGAAGCCCGCGCGGCCCTCGCGCAGGCACAAGCCAGCGTGGACCAGGCCGACGTCGCGCGCGACGACGCCAAGTACCAGTTCGACCAGGCGCGCGCGCTCAGGGCGAAAGACGACATTCCCCAGAGCGACTTCGACTCGGCGGAATCGGCGTACAAGCTGGCCGACGCGAATGTGCGCGCGATGCAGGCGCAGGTGAAGCTGGCGCAGAGCCAGGTGAACCAGGCCGACGTCGATCTCCAGAACACCATCATCCATGCTCCAGTCGACGGCGTGGTGGTGGCGCGCGACGTGGAAGTCGGCCAGACCGTGGCTTCCCGCCTGCAGGCCCCGACGCTGTTCGAAATCGCGGCGGATCTTTCCCGCATGCAGCTCATCGCCGGAGTTGACGAGTCGGACATCGGTCTGGTGCGGCCCGGCCAGCGCGCGCGCTTCACGGTCGGCGCCTACCCCGACGAGCAGTTCGCCGGGACCGTCAGCCAGGTCCGTTTGAGCCCCGATTCATCGGAAGGCGGCGTCGAGTACGACGTGGTGATCGACGTCGACAACAGCGCGTTGAAGCTGCGGCCGGGCATGACGCCCACGGTCTCGATCGAGGTCGCGAGGCGGGACGGCGTGCTGCGGGTGCCTGATGCGGCGCTGAGGTTCGTGCCTCCCCCCGAGGCGTTCGGACAGTTCCACGAGGCGCCGCCTGCGCACCTGGATGCCATCGCGCAGGCAGAGAAGCACGCGGGTGAAACCGGCCGGGGGTACGTCTGGGTGACCGACGGCAGTCACTTGACGCCCGTTCCTGTCGCGGTCGGGCTTTCCGACGGCATCCGCACGGAAGTGTCGTCCGGCGCGCTTCGGCCGGGCGCCTCCGTGGTCACCAGCCTGGTCTTGAAGCGGTAGGCTCCTGTATCCTTCCTGATCCATGAGTGCCACGTCCGAGGCCCGGTCCGACAATTTCCTGCGCATCGCGAGCCAGTTCAAGTTGGGCGCGCTCACCACGGAGGGGTCGCACCCGGCGACAGAGCACCTGAGCGACACGGCCGCCCAGGACACGGCCGCTGCTCTCCGCCAGTTGTTCGACGTCGACGACGACGTCGTGGGCGCGTACCGGGCGTTTGCGGCCTCCGGCCGCGCGGCGGGCATCGCCCGCGAGGTGGCCGGCCGCCTCAGGCGCGGCGGCCGTGTCTACTTCACCGGCTGCGGGTCCACCGGCCGCCTGAGCATCCAGCTGGTCTCGATCTGGCGCGACTTCTGGCAGCATCAGCGCGCGCGGGGCCTGAGGTGCGAACCGCCTGCCGCCGACTGGGAGAATCGCGCGTTCAGCGTGATGGCGGGCGGCGACTTCGCGCTCATCAAGGCCGTCGAGGGCTTCGAGGACTTCACCGCGTTCGGCAAGAAGCAGATCGGCGACCTCGGCGTCGCCGCGCGCGACGTGGTGTTCGCCATCACCGAGGGCGGTGAGACGTCGTTCGTCATCGGCACCGCCTGGCAGGGCGTCGAGGTCGGCGCGAAGGTCTACTTCGTCTACAACAACCCCGACGACATCCTGTGCGCGCACGTCCAGCGCAGCCGCGAGGTGATCGAGGATCCGCGCATCGAGAAGATCAACCTCACCACCGGCCCGATGGCCATCACCGGCTCCACGCGCATGCAGGCGACCACGATCCAGCTCTGCGTGATGCTGACGGTGATGGAAATGGTGCTTCGTGACCTGCTGCTCGAGCTCGAGCCGGGCGGGCCGTGCGCACTGGATGTCTCGGGCGTTCCAGAGCAGTTCCTGGCGCAGCTCGAGCAGATGATCGCGCGCCTCAAGGATCCCGCGCTGCTCGACGGCCTGGCCCGGTTCGTCGAGATGGAGGAGGCCACGTACCGCGCGGGCCGCAAGCACAACTACTACGCGGACCGCTACGGGATCGACATCCTGACCGACACGACCGAGCGCTCGCCGACGTATTGCACGCCGGCGTTCCGGAAGTTCGACGATCTCAGCGCGTCGGAATCATGGGCGTTCCTGTTCGTGCCCGCCGCCGGCACGCCCGCCGCCTGGGAGCGCCTCATCAGGCGCCGCCCGGCCTGCGTCGAGTGGAACGAGGCCGACATCCGTGGGCTCGTGGGCGGCGACATGCTGGATCGGACGCTCGAGACCGTCCGCAAGATCAGCTGCCGCGAGCTGATGCGTTTCAAGGTGGGGCTCGACGGCCTGCCGTACCGCCTTCTCGGCCCTGGCGACAGCGCCGCGGCCATCGTCAGCGGCAGCGAGGTGGCGGCGCTGGCCTCGGCGGACGCGTTCCATGGCGCGCGCCTCGAAGAAGCCCGGCGCGCCGGCGCGCGTATCGGGCTGGTCGCCGTCGGGCGCGAGGCTGATTTGGCGCCGCTCCGATCGGGGGCGGTCGTGCCCGATTGCCTGGTGGTGGCCGCCGCCGCGCCGGATTCCGACTTCCTGCTGGACGGGGTGGCGCGCGCCGGCCTCAAGATGCTGCTCAACGCGCTCTCGACCTGCACGATGGTCCGGCTGGGCCGGGTGATGGGCAACTACATGGTGTGGCTCGTGCCGAGCAACCTGAAGCTCATCGACCGCGCCACGCGCTACATCCAGAAGCTCGCGGGCCTCGACTACACGGACGCCAACCGGCTGCTCTTCGAGGTGATCGAGTACGTCGAGCCGCGCATGAAGGCCGACCAGGCGTACCCGCCGGCCGTGGGACTCGCGGTCACGCGGGTGCAGCACGGCCTTGGCAACGAGGACGCCGAGCGCCTGCTCGGGTCTCAATAGGGGCCGGCCCGGCGCCGCGATCAGGCCCCGTCGGCCGGGAACGCCTGCACGTCAGCCGGCGCAGGCGCCTGGGCGCGCTTCCTGAAGCGGAGCAGGCCCACGAGGTCACTCGGCCTCCAGGCGCGCATGCCGTCGAAATACGAATAGACGATCGGCGTGACCAGCAACGTCAGGAGCAGGCAGAGCAGCTGGCCGCCGATGATCGTGACGGCCATCGACGCCCTCGATCCTGAGCCCGCGCCGCGGCCGAACGCAATCGGGAGCATCCCCGCCACGATGGCGATGGTCGTCATCAAGATCGGGCGCAGCCGGACGTGGTTCGCCTGGATGATCGCCGTGTGGCGGTCGAGGCCCTCGGCCCGGAGCGTGTTCGTGTAGTCCACCTGCAGGATCGAGTTCTTCTTGACGATCCCGAACAGCATCATGAGGCCGATCGCGCTGTAGACGTTGATCGTCATGCCGAACGCCATCAGCGCCAGCAGGCCGGCGGGCAGGCTGAGCGGCAGCGCCGTCATGATCGTCAGCGGGTGGATGAACGAGTTGAACTGCGACGCGAGCACCATGTAGATGAACGCGACGGCCAGCAGCATGGCGAGCAGGAAGTCGCTGCCGGCCTCGTCGAGGGTCTTCGCGCTGCCACCGAAGGTCACCTGGTAGCCGGCCTTGAGGCCCAGTTCCCCGACCTTGGTCCTGGCGTCGGCGAGCGCCTCGCCGAGGGTGGTCTGCTCGCGATCGAGGTTGGCGTTGACCGAGTACTGGCGCATGCGGTTGTAGCGCTCGATGGACGCGGGCGCGTTCTCCATCGTGAGCTTGGCCACGTCGCTCACGCGGACCATGCGCCCGCCGCTGGCCTGGATGAACAGGTCGCCCATCGCCTGGGGGTCCTGGCGGAACTGCTCGTCGAGGCGCATGTACACGCTGTACTGCTCGTCGCCGTCCTTGAACTTCGATACTTCCTGTCCGCCGACGAACGTGCGCAGGCTGGACGAGACCGTCTCGATGGGCACGCCGATGTCGGCGGCGCGCTGGCGGTCCACCGTGATGCGCAGTTCGGGCTGCTGTGTCTCGAAGCTCGTGTCGGCGTCGGTGACGCCCTTGATGGTCTTCACACGCGCCAGCAGGTCACTCGAGTATCGCTGCAGCTGCTCGATGTCCGGCCCCTGCACGATCATGTTGAGCCGGTTCATGCTCATGCCGCCGCCGCCGCCGCGCCCCCCGCCTGAACTGGCCGCTCCCGAGATGTCCGTGCCGCCCGACACGCTGATGCGGGCGCTGCGGTACTTGCTGAGCATCCGGCGCGTGGCGGCCATGAGCATCTGCTGCGACCGCTCGCGCTCATCGAGCGGCGTGAGCTGGATCCAGTAGTTGGCGCCGCCGCCGCTGATGCTGGTCAGCACGGCGACGACGTCCTTGCCGAGCACGCGCCGGATCTCGCCCTCGATTGGCGCCATGTACTGCGCCGTGCGCTCGAAGCTGGTGCCGCGCGGCAGACGGAGGTTGACGCTGAACTCGCCCTGGTCGTCGTCGGGCACGAGCTCCTTGCCGACGTACGGGTACAGCAGCCCCGCCGACAGCACGACCAGGCCCGCCACCGCCATCATCGCGCCGCGATGCTGCATCGAGAACTCGAGCATCGCGCCGTACTTCCTGTCCATCCACGCGTAGACGCCGCGCTGCTTCGACTGCGTCTGGTGGCCCTGCTTCGCGTCCGACGACCTGAGCCACCAGGCGCACAGTGCCGGCGTGAGCGTGAACGAGACGAACATCGAGATCAGGATCGCCGTGGCCGACGTGATCCCGAAGCTGTAGAAGTACCGGCCCACCTGGCCCGTCATGAACGCGACAGGCAGGAAGATGACGACCAGCGACAGCGTGGTCGCCATGACGGCGAGGCCAATCTCGCCCGTCGCTTTCATGGCCGCCTCCTTCGGCGAGGCGCCCTTCTCCTCGATGTACCGGAAGATGTTCTCCAGCACCACGATCGCGTCGTCGATGACGATGCCGGTGGCGAGCGAGAGCGCCAGCATCGTCATGTTGTTCAGCGTGAACCCCAGCGCCTTCATCACCGTGAAGGTCCCGATGATCGACGTCGGGATGGCCAGCGCCGCGATAACCGTGACGCGGGCGTTGCGGATGAACAGGAACACCACCAGTGCGGCCAGGATGCCGCCCAGGATCAGGTGGTGCTGGATCTCCTCGAACGACCGGCGGATGAACCGTGACTGGTCCCGGATCGGCGTGACCTTGATGTCCGAGGGCAAACCGGCCTGGATCCGCTCGAGCCGTGCGAGCACGCGGTCGACGACCTCGACCGTGTTCGTGCCGGACTGCTTGCGGATGCTGAGCGAGGTAGCGTTCTCGCCGTTCAGCTGGCTCACCTCGTGGACTTCCGCCGTCGAGTCCGAGACGCGCGCCACGTCCTCGAGGCGAACAATCGAGCCTTCCTTGTAGGAGAGGACGATGTTGTTGAAGTCCCGCACGTCGTGCAGCCGTCCCATCGTCCGCATGGCGTAGTCGGTCGGCCCGGAGGTGAAGCTGCCGCCAGGCTGCTCGACGTTCTGCCGCGCGACGGCCGATTCCACCTGGCTCGTTGTCAGGCCGTACGCCGTGAGGCGGACTGGGTTCAGCAGGATCTGGATTTCCCGACTCTGGTGACCGAAGTAGGCGACCTCGCCAACGTCCTGGACGGTTTCCAGCACTTCCTTGATCTGTTTCTGGGCGATCAGCGCGATTTCCTTCTGGGAGCGCCGGCCCGAGATGATCAGCGTCAGGATGGGCGACGAGTCGGGGTCGATCTTGGTGACCGTGGCCGGCTGCGTATCGCGCGGAAACTGCCGCTGGATGGCCGCGATCTTGTCGCGGACGTCCTGCGTCGCGGCCTCGATCTCGCGCTCCAGCACGAAGGTGACCGAGCAGCGGGCAAAGCCCTGGCTGGAGCTGCAGCGCAGCTCGTCGATGCCGTTGATCGTGTTGACCGCAGACTCGATGGGCTTGGTGATCGAGGTCTCGATTTCCTCGGCGCTGGCGCCCTGCAGGCTCACGCCGACCGTGACGGTGGGATAGTCCGTCTTCGGCATCAGGTCGAGGCCCAACTGGCGGTACGAGAACCAGCCCATGACGAGGAGCGCCGCGCTCATCATCACCGCGAACACCGGCCGCCTGACGCTGACGTCCGCGAGTTTCATCGCGCGCCTCCCCCCTGCGGGGCCGCGCCGCCCGGCGCACCCCGGCCGCCCGCGCCGCGCTGACCGGACCTGGCACCGCCCCGGCCCGAACCGTCGCCAGCGCGGCCGCCGCCCTCGGCGCCGGCGGTCTCCGATTCACCCGGCTTGAGCACGCGCACCACCACGCCGGTCGCCAGCTCGTTGAGCCGGCTCGTCGCCAGCACTTCGTCGCCCTTGAGGCCCTCGGTGACCTCCCAGAGCTCGCCCTGCCGCACGCCCAGCGTGACGCTCGCCTGCGTGATCGTGCCGTCCTTGACGACATAGACCGAGGGCACACCCGCCAGCACGGACACCGCGGCGTCCGGCACCGCCATGACGTTCTCGTCGAGCTTCGTCAGGATCACGCCCTTCGCGAAGAACCCCGGCTTGAGCAGGCGTTCCTTGTTGTCGACCAGCGCTTCGACGGTGAAGGTGCGCATCGTCTGGTCCAGCGACGGGCTGATGTAGGCCACCTTGCCGTTGAACACGCGGTCGCCGAACGACTCGACGCGGAACTGGGCCGCCAAGCCGGGCGTGACGATCCCCGCGTGCCGTTCCTGCACGCCCGTGCGCAGTTTCAGCGGGTCCATCTGGACGATGGTCGCCACCTGGGTTCGGGCCGGGATGTACTCGCCGACCTGCACCGAACGCGCCGACACCACGCCCGCAATCGGGGCCTTGACGACCGCGTCGGCCAGCGCTTTCGCCGCCAGGTCGTACGCCGCCCGGCGATCCTGCAGGATGGCCTTCGTCGCGTGCACCGAATCGAGGGCCGCCTCGTACGCCGCTTCGGCGACCTTGTACTTCGTTTCCGCCAGCTGCTTCACCTCGGCTGACGTCATGCCACGGTCGCTGAGAACCTTGGCCCGTTCGTATGTTGCCCGGGCGTCCTCCCGGTTAGCAATCGCCGACTTGACGGTGGCCGTCTCTTCGTCAGGCGGCGGCGGCTCGTTGGCGTTGAGCGGCCCGCGCATGCCGAGCTGGGCCCGTGTCTGGCGGAGCGACGCCTCCGCCCGCTCGAGGGCCAGCACCAGTTCCTTCGTCTCGAGCCGCACGAGCGGGGTGCCCACCTTCACCTCGGTGCCGATTTCAACGAGCACCTGGCGGACAATCCCTGCGGACTCGGCGCTGATCTTGGCCTCGTCGGGCGACAGGAGGGTGCCCGCGAGGTCGATTTGCCGCTGGACGGACATCCGCAGCACCGGCGTCGTGTGGACCGCGACGGACTGGGCCGCCCGTCCCTGCCGCTGGTCTGCCGCGCCCCCGCATCCGCCCGCCAGCACCGCCGCCATCATGAGGGAAGCAGCGGGAGGAAGCCAGGTCTTCAGGCTTCCGGCGATCGGGAGGATGCGCTTTGTTTGCTTGGGTTTAGATGAATCCATCAGACTCGAGATCATGCAGACGCCTCTTCGATTCCCGGCCGTCCCGCTCGCGCAGGCAGCGACACCAAGGGCCTGTTGGTGAATACGACTGAGCAGCGCGATTCGCTTAGTCTGCCAGAATTTCCGCCAACCTCATCGCGCCAGGGAACCTACAGGCCTGCTGCGCCCGGGTTCGCGAGGATGAAGTCCAGGCTGAGCTGCGACCAGGTCTCCATGGCGTCGCGCCGCTCCCGCAGTTGGTCGAGCGTCAGGAACTGCAGTTCGGTGATGCACGGCTCGCCGCGCGAGACGTGCTGGTCGCCCAGCTCGCAGACGTGCACCACGCCGAAATGCACCTGCCCCACGGGCGTGGAGTCGTCGTTGATGAGTGCGACCACGCGCGTCATGAGGTCCGCATCGATGAGCAGTTCCTCGTGCAGCTCACGCTGGACAGCCAGCTCGTAGTAATCCGTGCCGGTCCCGAACAGGTCCTCGTCGCGGTGGTTGATGTGGCCGCCGATGCCAATCGATCCTTTCGCCACCAGGCGCTTCTCGCCCGAGCCCTTGCCGCGCACGTAGTGCAGCAGCGTCCCGCCGCGGCGGACGAGCACGTACGGGATGATCTGCTTGAGCGAGGGATCGTTCTCTGCGAGCGAGCGCGGCACGTACCGGGTGTGCTGCGCTTCGAGGATGCGCGGGACGTACGCCCCGATGTCGGTGCGCAGCCCCTGGAACGAGCCGATCTCGTCGAGCAGGGCCCGCGGGAACGTCAGTACGAGTTCTTCGACCATCGGATGATTGTATCCGCGGCCGGCGCCGGAATCCTCCGTCCGGGCCGGCCCGCTCCGTTTCCGCCTGGCCGTGAAGGTACCCCTGCCGATGCGGCAGGTTGACGGGCGGGCGCCGGCGAGCGTACCTTCCCCGGGGGCGGCGCCGGCGCCCCCAGGGAGGATCCCGAGGGAGGTCTATTCAGATGCGGCCGTCTTTCACACTGCTCGAACCTGATCTCGTCAGCCGCATCCTGGGGGAAGCGCGCGATCTCCTCGAGACGCTCGGGCTCGAGATCCACAACCAGGCCGTTCAGGACATGCTGCTGGCGGAGGGCGCGCGTCTCGATCCCGTCACGTCCCGGATGCGCCTCGGCGCCGCGCTCGTGGACCGTGCCCTCGCGTCAGCGCCACGAACGTTTCGCCTGTACGACGTCCTCGGCCGCGAGACCCACCACTTCGGCACCGGCACGGTGACTTTCACGCCGGGCTCGGCAGCCATCAACATCCTCGACGGCGCGACCGGCGCGATCCGCGCGCCGCTCACCGCCGACTACATCCGCTACGCAAAGGTCGTCAGCGGCCTGCGGCACATCGCCTCGCAGAGCACGGCGTTCATCCCAACCGACGTCCCCTCGGCCATTTCCGATTCGTACCGCCTCTTTCTCAGCCTGTTCTACGGCGAGAAACCCGTCGTCACCGGCGCCTTCACCGTCAGAGCCTTCGAGGTGATGCGTGACCTTCAGGTGATCGTGCGCGGCGGCGAGGCCGCGCTGCGGGAGCGCCCGCTGGCGGTCTTCTCCTGCTGCCCGACGGCACCGCTCAAGTGGAGCGACGTCACCAGCCAGAACGTCGTCGACTGTGCGAGTTGGGGCATTCCCGTCGAGTTCATCTCGATGCCGCTCGCCGGCTTCATGTCGCCCGTGACGCTCGTGGGATCACTGGTCCAGCAGACGGCCGAGACCCTGAGCGGGCTGGTCATCAGCCAGATGGCGAAGCCGGGGGCGCCCACCCTGTGGGGCGGGTCTCCCGCGATTTTCGACATTCGCTACGAGACCACGCCCATGGGCGCCGTCGAGACGATGATGATCGACTGCGCGTTTACCGAGATCGGCCATTCCCTAGGGCTGCCCACGCAGGCGTACATGGGCCTGAGCGACGCCAAGGCGCTCGATGCGCAGGCCGGCCTCGAGAGCGGACTGGGGGCCGTCCTCGCGGCCCTATCCGGGGTCGACAATGTGTCGGGGCCGGGCATGCTCGATTTCGAGTCATGCTACAGCCTCGAGAAACTGGTCGTGGACAACGAGATCTGCGGCATGGCCCAGCGGCTCCTCCGGGGCATCGAGCCGCGAGAGGACTTTCCCGCCCGCCCGCTCTTCGAGGAATTGCTCCGCGAGAAGCACCTGCTCATCGCCAGGCACACGCGGCGGCATCTGCGCGAGGAGATCGCGTTCCCGGGGCCGGTGATCGATCGCGCGAACCTCGCCCGGTGGACGGAAGAAGGGCGCTGGACGCTCGGCGAGCGCGCGCGGCGCGAGGTCGAGCGGTTGGTCGGATCGTGGGAGCCGTCGACGCTGGGCGACGACGTCAAGGCCCAACTGGTGCGGCGCATGGAATCGGAGGCCCGCCGGGCCGGCATGGACGGCCTGCCGAAGCGCGAGGCATGAAGCAGCAGGTCGAGTGGCGGCCGGCGGACACGCTTCCGGAACGGCGGGAGGTGCTTCTCCTCCAGGGCATTCCATCGAGCGTCGAGCCGTCCCCGCGCATCCTCGCGATGATCGGGTCGGCGGAGGCCAGCTACCTGGAAGCGGCCGAACCGCGCGCGCTCGTGTCCGACATCTCGCAGGAGGCGTTTGCCGGCGTCTACCGCGGCGAGGGGCACAACGCGCCAGTGACGCCCATCGAGGCGGTCGTGCCCCGTACGGACGCGCTCGCGCTGTTTGTCGCCACGGTCGGCGCGCCTGTCGGCGAGCGCATCAGGACGCTCTTCGCGAGCAACGAACCGGCGCTCGCGGTCATGCTCGACGCCGTCGCCTCGGCAGCGGCCGATCGACTGACGCACCTCCTCGCTGTTCGCCATGCGGCGATGGTGAACGGCGCGAACGGGCGGAGCCGGCTGACGCTCGTGTACAGCCCGGGCTACTGCGGGTGGCACGTGAGCGGGCAGCGGGCGCTGTTTGCGTACTTGCAGGCCGGCACGATCGGCATCACCTTGAACGCGAGCTGCCTGATGGACCCGCTCAAGTCCGTGTCGGGCGTGCTCGCCGCCGGCCCGGCCGACATCCACCGGTTCGCGCCGGGGTACGAATTCTGCCCGGACTGCCGGAACAGGACATGTCTGGGCCGCATGCAGACGCTATCGAGTCCCGCGTCCGCGGGATGATGTCGAGGACACGGAGGGTGGATGAGCATACTGTCCGAGATCGCCATGAACCTGCAGCAGGGCGAGGACGACCAGCTGGCGTTGCTTGTGCGACGGGCCCTGGACGAAGGGCAGGACGCCGTCTCGATCCTGCATGACGGCCTCATCGCCGGCATGGACGTCGTGAGCGAGCAGTTCCGCGAGCGCGAGATCTTCCTGCCGGACGTCCTTCTCGCGGCCCGCGCCATGTACGCCGGCCTCGGGTTGCTCAGACCCCTGCTTGCGAAGGAGGGCGTGCCGACGGCCGGCACGGTCATCCTCGGGTCGGTACGGGGCGATCTGCACGACATCGGCAAGAACCTGGTGGGCATCATGCTCGCCGGCGCAGGGTTCGACGTGGTCGACCTGGGCAACGACGTCGCGCCGGAGCGATTCGTGGACGCGGCCTGCGAGCGCGGCGCGTCCGTGATCGGCCTGTCTGCCCTCCTGACCACAACGATGCCCGTGATGAAGGACGTGGTGGAACTGGTCAAGGCCCGCGGCCTCCAGGATCGCATCAAGGTCATCGTGGGCGGTGCGCCGGTGTCGGACGCATGGGCCCGACAGATCGGCGCCGATGCGTACGGCTACGACGCGGCGAGCGCCGTGGAGCGCGTCCGCGCGCTCGCGCGTCCGCTGGCGTGAAAGGAGGCGCCCCATGAAGGATCTGCGCGCCAGGCTGGCGGCCGGCGACGTGCTGGTTGGTGACGGCGCATGGGGGACCCTGCTCATGGCTCACGGGGTCTGTCCGGGCGAGGCGCCGGAGAGTCTGAATCTGACGCGGCCAGGCGTGATCGAGGAGATTGCCTCGCTGTACCTGCAGGCCGGGGCCGATCTCATCACGACCAACACGTTCGGCGGGTCACCGGCGCGCCTTCGCCAGTTCGGGCTCGACGGGCAGACCGAGGCCGTCAATCGCGCCGCCGTCGAGGCGGTGCGGCGGGCGGCTGGGGAACGCGCCTATGCGTCCGCGTCCGTGGGTCCGAGCGGGCACTTGCTGAAGCCTTACGGGGACGCGGACCCCGCAGACATCGGCGCGGGCTACGAGCAGCAGATTCGCGCGCTCGCCGAGGCCGGAGCCGGCCTCATCTGCATCGAGACCATGACCGACCTGGCGGAGGCGGTGATTGCCGTGCGGGCGGCGAAGGCCGTTGCGCCCGACCTGCCGGTCATGGCCACCATGACATTCGAGATGACGCGCCGTGGGTTCTTCACCATCATGGGCGCGTCCGTCGAGCAGGCTGTCCGGGGACTCACCGATGCCGGCGCCGACATCCTGGGATCGAACTGCGGGAACGGGAGCGTCGCCATGGTGGCGATCGCCCGGGAGTTCCGGGCCCTGACGAGCCGCCCGATCGCGATTCAGCCGAACGCCGGTCTGCCAGAGCCCCGCGACGGAACCCTCGTCTACCCCGAGACGCCCGAGTTCATGGCCGAACAGGCGCGCGGGTTGCTGGCCGCCGGCGTCGCGATCATCGGCGGTTGCTGCGGCACGACACCGGCACACATCCGCGCGCTGCGCGGAATCGTTCCCCTCACGAGATCTTGAGCGCGACGAGGGCCCTCGCGTCTTTCAGATCGCCCTTCTTCTTGAACGTGACCGTGATGCCGCCCAGCTTGCCGTAGCGCTTGCCTCCGATGAACTGCGCTTTCAGCTCCCCGGACAGCGTGCTGGCCTCGATCGCGGCCGCCGCCTTGTCCGTGAAGTAGCAGGTGATCCTGAACGAGCCGTGGGCCACGGAGAGCCAGAAGACGGTCTTCTTCTTCCGCGACACGTTCATGAGCCAGCTCTTGCCGTCGTTGTAGTAGCGCCACTTCGTGTCGAAGTCGGGATGCTCCGCGCGGATGAACTCGAAGAAGGCCTTCCACAAGGACTGCGTTCTGCCGAGGTGCGAGAAAACGACTTCGTCGCTGGGAAACAGGTTCGGGTCGGTGAGGACGTGCGGCTCCATGGAGACCTCTCGCTCGGCGCAAGACGAGGCGCAGCGGCGATCATACGCCCGTTCGGATGGCAGTACTCAGGCCTGCCGCTTTGGACGCCTGGCAGCCGGGGCTGATGAGCCTCTTTCGCCCTCGCGTGCGCATCCCGAAATGAAGGCGGCACCGGGGGGTGCGAGGAGGCGTTATGAAGTTCATGCCATTCGTCGTCGCGGCTCTGGGCCTCGCCGCCGGAACGGCATCCGGACAGCCCCTCGATCTCATGCCATCCTCCCGGCCGCACGTTCCGTCTGCCCTCGCGGCCTGGCGCAACGCCGGCGCGGCGTCTACCCTTCCTCCGTCACCGAGGGGTCCCGCGTCTCCGCTCGCGCTGGGGCTCGAGGCACGGGCGTGGGAGCTCTCCTTTCGATCGGCGACGCCGCGGGAGCGAGACATCGACTGGCTGGGCCTGCTCACGCAGCAGGTCCGGGTGGATGCGACCATGCATTGGCTGCGTCTCCCTCAGCCAAAGGTCCACGCGTCGCTGTACCACAGCCGGTACTTCAAGAGCTACGGCGAGGCCCTGAAGGGGTACTACTCCCAGCCACTGCGCTGGGAGGATGGCGACGACTTCTGGACGAACGACGTCGGGCATCCCGTGATGGGGGCGCTGTACGCCTACACCTTCACCGATTACGACCGTCGCTGTTCGAATCTCTCGTACGGCGGGCGCGGCTACTGGCGCTGCATGAGGCGCGCGGCAATTTACGCAGCGCTGGCGAGCGTGAACTGGGAATGGAGTCCGTTGATGAGCGAGTCGGCGTTCGGAAACGTCGGCAGATTCTACACGTGCGAGAACGGCCGGTGTCGCGGCGAAGGCGGCTGGACCGACTTCGTTGTCACTCCGCTGGGTGGAATGGCAATCAGAGTCACCGGCGACATGGCCCGGACCAGCCTCTGGCCCGTGCTCGACAGGCATCTTTCCAGCAACCCCGCGGCCAAGGCGGTCAAGTACACGCTGAAGGCCCTTTCCGCGCCAGGCCACTTCCTCAACTGCGTATACAAGGCCGACTTCAGGAACGCCTGGCAAGCCGCGCCCAGACCCCGCCGCCCTGCATGAGGCACAGCGCCACGGGGCCCTGATGTCCCGTGCAGCAGCGGCGTCACCGGTGTACACTCGCGGCCGTGCGCGTGCTCGTTGTCGAGGACGACCGGACGATTGCCGATTTCGTGTCCGACGGGTTGAAGCGGGAGGGGTTCGCCGTCGATGTCGCCGCCGACGGCGTGCAGGGCCTGGAAATGGCGCGGGCGCAGGCCTACGATGCCGCGGTCGTGGACGTCATGCTGCCCCGCCTCGACGGCCTCAGCCTGGTGGCGGCCCTCCGCCGCGCCCGCGTCGCGACGCCTGTCCTGTTCCTGAGCGCCCGGCGCTCGGTGGACGACCGCGTGGCGGGCCTGCAGACCGGCGGCGACGACTATCTGACCAAGCCGTTCGCCTTCGCCGAACTGCTGGCCCGTCTGCAGGCCATCACGCGCCGCGGCGTCGCGACGATGGAGCCCACGACACTGGCCGTCGGCGACCTGACAATCGACCTGCTGACGCATCGGGTCGAGCGGGCGGGCGCCCTCATCGACCTGCGCGCCCGCGAGTACGCGCTGCTCGAGTACCTGGCGCGGAACGCGGGCCGGGTCGTCTCGAAGACGATGATCCTCTCGCACGTCTGGAACTACTCCTTCGATCCGGGCACCAATGTTGTCGACGTCCTGGTGTTCCGGCTGCGCGAGAAGATCGACCGCCCGTTCGAGCAGAAGCTGCTGCACACCGTGCGAGGCATCGGGTATGTCCTCAAGGTGGCTTGACCGCCTCCGCTACGCGTTCTCGTTCCGGCTGGCGCTCTGGTACGGCGTGCTGTTCGTGGCGAGCGCGGTCGCCCTGGTCGGGCTGACGTACCTCCTGCTGGCGAGATCGCTCGAGGCGAGCGATCACCAGGTCATCCAGTCCACGCTCGAACGCTACGCCACCGAGTACCAGTCGGCGGGGCTCGCCGGCCTGAACCGCGCGATCGGCGTGGATCGGATGGCGGGCCGGCACGAACGGCTGTTCGTCCGGGTCGTCGGCCGCTCGGCGGAGGCCATCTTCTTCAACATCCCCGTCGGCTGGCAGGACTTCGATCTCGCGGTGCTGGATCGGGCGGACGCTGCCGGAGGCGTGTCCTGGATGAAGCTGCCCGGCAGAACCGGGACCTCCGTGTTGGAGGTGGCCTCAGCCCGCCTCGGCGACGGCACCCTCTTCCAGGTCGGCCGCAGTTCCGACGCGCGCGACGAACTGCTCGGCCACTTCCGCTCGCGCGTGCTGCTCGTGCTGGCGTCGATTCTCACGATTGCCGTGCTGGGCGGGGCCGTCCTGACGTGGATCGGGCTCGCGCCGGTCCGCAGCCTCGCGTCGACGGCGGGGACGATCATCCACACCGGCGCGCTGACGTCGCGCGTCGCCGTCGGCCACACCGGTGATGCGCTCGATGAGCTGGGCGCCCTCGTCAACGAGATGCTCGACCGGATCCAGGCGCTCATCGCAGCGATGCGCGGGACCCTGGACGATGTGGCGCACGATCTGCGGACGCCGCTCATGCGCCTGCGCGGCGTGGCCGAGACCGCGCTCGCGTCGGACGATCCCGCCGCCGCGCGGGAGGGCCTCGAACGCGCGCTCGAAGAGGTCGAGCGGATCGACGCCACGCTCACGGCCCTGATGGACGTGTCGGAGGCCGAAACGGGCGCGATGCGGCTGAACCGCGAACGGATCCGGCTCGCGGACGTCGTGCGGGAGGCGTGCGACTTGTACTCCGACCTGGCCGAGGAGAAAGGCGTCGAGCTCAGGACGGCCGTGCCGGACTCCCTCGTCGTCGCGGTCGATCGCGCGCGGTTCCGGCAGGTGGTCGCCAACCTGCTCGACAACGCCGTGAAGTACACGCCGCCGGGCGGGCGCGTCGACGTCGAGGCAGCCGCCGTGGGCGGGCATGTCAATCTGCGCGTGCGCGACACGGGCGCGGGCATCACCGAGGCCGATCAGCCCCGCGTGTGGGACCGCCTCTACCGCGGCGACGCGAGCCGGCGCGAGCGGGGCCTGGGCCTGGGCCTCAGCCTGGTCAAGGCCATCGTCGAAGCCCACGGCGGGCGCGTGGCGCTCCAGTCGGCGCCCGGCCGGGGCAGCGTGTTTTCCGTCGTGCTGCCGTCTCCCCCGACAACATGACACCGTTGTAATGGGCCGGAAACGGTCCCGTCATGTCGGCGATCGTCTCTATAAGCAGGACGGGCAGGATGCCCGGCCGCTGAAGGAGAGCACGACATGAACACGACAATCGGCAAGTGGAGGAGACGACTTCTGGGCGCCGGCGTGGCGCCTGTGGTCGCGGCCGGCACGCTCGCGGCGGTGCTCGGCACGTGGTACGCGCGCGCGCCGAAGGTTGAGGCCTCGACGGAGGTCCCGGCCGTCGTCCAGCGGCCCGCGGTGGAATCGTACGCGGATCTTGTCAGCCGGGTGGCGCCGGCGGTGGTCACGATTCGGTCCATTCGCACCGTCCACCAGGCCCAACTGCCCTTCGACGACGACATGTTCCGGCGGTTCTTCGGTGACGTCCCTCACGCGCAGCCAGGCCCGAGGCGGGAGGGCGGTCTCGGCTCCGGCGTGGTTGTCACGAATGACGGCTACGTGCTGACGAACAACCACGTCGTCGACGGGGCCGACAAGATCCAGGTCGACCTGACCGACGGGCGCAGCTTCGAGGCCCGCGTCGTCGGCACCGACCAGCCCAGCGACCTGGCCGTGCTGAAGATCCCCGTCTCGGGGCTGACGACGCTGCCGCTCGGCGACTCCGACAAGGCGCGCGTCGGCGACGTGGTGCTGGCCATCGGCGACCCGCTCGGCGTCGGGCAGACCGTGACGATGGGCATCATCAGCGGCAAGGGGCGCGCTACCGGCGGCGGCAACGGGTCGTTCGAGGACTTCATCCAGACCGACGCGCCGATCAACCAGGGCAACTCGGGCGGCGCGCTGGTGAACACTGACGGCGAGCTGGTCGGCATCAATTCACAGATCCTGTCGCCTTCGGGCTACAACATCGGCATTGGCTTCGCAATCCCGGCCAGCATGGCGCAGAACGTCATGCAGCAGCTCATCGCGTCGGGCCATGTCCGCCGCGGGATGCTGGGTGTCACGGTCCAGGGCGTCAACGCCGACCTGGCGAAGAGCCTCGGTCTCGCCGCGGCGCACGGGGCCATTGTCAGCGACGTGACGGCGGGAAGCCCGGCGTCGAAGGCCGGCCTCCAGCCGGGAGACGTCATCCTGGCGTTGAACGGACGCCCGGTCGACTCGAGCAACGACCTGCGCAACCACATCGCGCCGCTGGGACCGGGAGCCAAGGTGGACCTGCAGGTGTTCCGCGACGGCCGACAGCGGGACGTGACGGCCGTCCTGGCGGAACTCCAGACGGAGAAGGCTGCCGCCTCACCGGGCCAGCCCGAGGCTGAACGCGGGAGCTACGGCATGACGGTGCAACCGCTGACGAAGGAGCTGGCCGATCAGCTCGACGTCAAGGTGACACGCGGCGTGGTGGTCGCTGACGTGGATCCCGCGGGCGCGGCTGCCGAGGCGGGCATCCAGAGCGGGGACGTCATCGAACAGGTGAACGGCCAGGCGGTGACCGACGCCGCCAGCCTGAGGAGCCAGCTCAACGCCCGGCACGACGGCCGGCCCACGCTCCTGCTGGTCAACCGGCACGGGCAGCACCTGTTCCTCACGCTGGGCGAAGAGCACAAGTAGCGTCAGTCTTCGGGCGCCTCTCCGGCCGGCGCCATCTTGACGAGCCTGGGATCGAAGCGGGCCACCGCTTCGACCAGGCTCGTTTGCGCAGCCATGACCGTGTCGATGTCCTTGTAGGCCATCGGCACTTCGTCCAGCCCCGCCGACAGCAGCGTGACACCGCGAGCTTCGAGGACACGCCTGGCATCCGCCCAGGTGTACTCCTGCTTCGCGCGCGTCCGGCTCATCCGTCTGCCTGCGCCGTGCGATGCGGAGCGGAGCGACGCCTCATCGCCCTTGCCTTTCACGACGTAGCCCGGCGCGGCCATCGATCCCGGGATGATGCCGAGGACGCCCAGCCCGGCCGGCGTCGCGCCCTTGCGGTGCACGACGACCTCGCGCTCGGAGCCGTCCGCCAGCACGTGCCGTTCGCGCCACGCGAAGTTGTGGTGGTTCTCGACATCGAGGCGCACGGCGGCGCCCAGCGCGCGCGCCACGTGCCGGTGGATCAGTTCGTGATTCGCCGCTGCGTACGCGCCCATCAATTCCATCGCCGCCCAGTACTCCGCGCCGGCTTCCGACGCGAGGTCGAGCCACGCGAGATGCGCGAGTTCGTGCGGCAGTTCCGGACGGAGGTTGCGCGCCAGCTTGCTGTAGTACTGCGCCACCGCCGCGCCCGAGCCCCGGCTCCCCGAGTGGCTGAGCAGGGCGAGGTATTCGCCGGGAGGGAGTCCGCCCAGGTTCTCGAACACCTTCAGCACGCCGAACTCGACGAAATGGTTGCCGCTCCCGCTCGTGCCGAGCTGGGCCCACGCCTTGTCCTTCAGGCGGCGGGTCATCATCGTCACGCCCCAGTCGCGATCCATGACAGGATGCGCGCGGCGATCGGAGAATTCCGCGCCGACGCCGAACCGCGTTTCCTTCTCGATCGCGCGGGTCAGCTCGGGACGTGCCGTCGCGAGCGCGGACACGGGAAGATCCAGAACGGTCATCTTCATCCGGCACGCGATGTCGACGCCGACGGCATAGGGAATCACGGCGTTGTCGGTGGCGAGCACGCCGCCGATCGGCAGGCCGTAGCCCTGGTGCGCGTCCGGCATGAGGGCTCCGGCGACGGCGACCGGCAGCCGGCACGCGTTGTCCATCTGTTGGAGCGCCGTCGGCTCGATGCCGGTGCCGAACACGCGGCAGGGAGCAGATCCCCGTCGGGGCGCGTAGCTGGAGGGCGCGGGCGAGGTTCTCCTCTTTTTCATGACGCACAGCCTTCGCGACCCGGCGCGCGGCCTGCCGTCAGGCGGAGCCCGAAAGGTCGTCGATCAGGAAGCCCTCCTTGCCGGCGGCCGCGCGGAGGCGCTCGTCGAGCGTCACGAACGCCAGCGTGGACGGCCGGCGCTCGGCCGCAACGAAGGCTGCGGCCAGTTGCAGAGCGTCGGCGGCGCGCAACGGGTGCACGCGAAGGAACCGTCTCGCGGCCTCGCGCACCTCGTCGCTCGGCTCGATCTCCATCCAACTCGGCGCCAGGGCGTCGAGGCGGGAAAACGACTCACTGGCGTCCGCGGGAGCGAGCGATCCGTCGCGCTCGAGCCGCGCGATGGCGGACGCGCACTCGACGGGGGAGCCCCACCAGACGACCACCTCGGGATCGCGAACGTAGCGCGCCTGGATCGCCGGGGTGCTCGACTCGGCGGCGAGCAGCGGGACCAGTGCGGAACTGTCCCAGAACGTCATCGCGCCTCCCCGCGCTCGGCGATGACCGCATCGCTCAGCCTGGCTCCGGCCCTCGGCCGGGGCGGCGGCGAACTGAGGATTCGGCGCGGTGCCGGCGCGAGCGCCGGGCGCAGCGCACCCTGGCGTTCGAGCCTCGCGGCGCGCCCCTGGACGCCCTGACGGCCGGGGACCGCGACCGACTCAATCCGCGCCACCGGAACGCCGCGGTCCTCGATGATGATCGACTCGCCGTGCCGCACGCGATCGATGAGCGCGCTGAGCCCGTTCTTGGCGGCGGTAATGCTCGTTCGCCTCATGAG
This sequence comes from uncultured Acidobacteriota bacterium, assembly GCA_963806085.1. GTDB lineage: Bacteria > Acidobacteriota > Vicinamibacteria > Vicinamibacterales > JAKQTR01 > JAKQTR01. The sequence goes on along the minus strand of CAWDWR010000003.1, from coordinate 273,824 downwards.
GCTATTATAGCCATAATGACATGGCTAATCACGTCTTACTTGGGGATTGGAGCGGCGGGCCATCGGTGCCAGCCGGTTGCTCCGGGTCAGTTGGCCCGCCCGCGCCCTCGGGCACCAGGCGGGTCCAGCCTCGGCGGTCCGCGCGCTGGCCGGTCTGGATGCCGCTGATGATCGCCCACAGCGCATTGCGGACATCGCGCGCCCGCAGCCGGACGGCCCGGTCCCGGAACGCGATCTCGCCCACGCTCTTGAGCGTCCACGCGGTGCCGGTGCAGAACGCCTCGCGGGCGTCCTCGAGCACCTCGGTGATGCCGATCGGGCGCTCGTCGACCTGCAGACCGAGCTCCTCGCGGGCGACGGCGAGCACGGAGTCGCGCGTCACGCCGGCGAGGATCTGGTCGTCGAGAGGCGGCGTGATCAGCCGCCCGGCGTGGTCGACGACGAAGAAGTTCGCGCCGCTGGTCTCCGTGACGTACTCGAGCGCGCGCGCGTCGAGGTACAGGACATCGTCGAAGCCCTGCCGCCGCGCGGGGCCGGCGACATGCACGCTGCCGGCGTAATTGCCGATGGCTTTGGCGGCGCCGGTGCCGCCGGGGGCGACCCGCGCCCGTTCGACGGCCTGCAGCCGGATCGAGTCTGCCGCCGCGCCGACCGCGCCGACCGGCGACCCGTACATGGTGACCGCCAGCTCGCGGCAGGCGCCGAAGCCCAGCCGGGCTTCGACGGCGTGCTGCATCGGGCGGAGGTAGAGTGAACCTGCGCCGTGCGGCGGCACGAAACGCCGGTTCGCGTCAACGAGCCGGATGACGGCCGACACGAATTCACCAGCCGGAAACGGCGCCATCGACAATCGCTCGGCGGAGCGCTGGAAGCGCGCCGCGTTCGCGTCGGGGCGGAAGATCTGCACCTGCCCGTCCTCGCGGCGGAACGCTTTGAGGCCCTCGAAAATCCCGGCGCCGTACGAGAGCACCGCCGCGGCCGGCGACAGCGTGAGGGCCCCGAAGGGCTCGATGCGGCCAGGCGCCCACACGGGGTCACGCTCCGCATCGCCGTCGGCGCGGTAGACGTAGTCCGTCTCCGTGAACGAGAAGGTCAGCGTGTTCCAGTCGGGCAGTGGCTTCGTCGGCATCAATGCGTACCTTTGATCGCGGCGCGTCGTGTTCGAGCGCGGTTGGCGGCGCGACTGCCTGAAGCCACCGTGCTCCAGACGAGGATACTCCAGGGCAGCCGCGTTAGAATGGGCGCGCCAGGGCCAGGCCCGAGAAACAGCCATGACTTCCGACCGCTTCGCGCCCGGCGGCGAACTGGGAAGGTTCCGCATCGTCTCGATGCTCGGGGCCGGCGGCATGGGCGTTGTGTACCACGCCACCGATGTCGCGCTCCGCCGCGACGTCGCGCTCAAGATCCTGTCTCCAGAGTTCGCCGCCGACCCGGACCGCTTGGCGAGGTTCAGGCGCGAGGCGCAGATGCTGGCGGCGCTCAACCATCCTAATATCGCCACGCTTTACGGCTTGGAGGAGGCCGATGGCGTGCAACTGCTCGTGATGGAGCTGGTTCCGGGGTCCACCCTGGCCGATCGGATCGAGGCCGGTCGCGTTCCGCTGCACGAGGCGCTGTCGATCGCCGGGCAGACCGCTGAAGCGCTGGAGGCCGCCCACGAGAAGGGCATCACCCATCGCGACATCAAGCCGGCGAACATCAAGGTGACGCCCGAGGGCCGCGTCAAGGTGCTGGATTTCGGGCTTGCCAAGGTCCCCGCCCTTTCCGGCATCGCGGCGGAAGCCGCGTCGACCATGACCGCCGATCTGACCGTCGAGGGCCAGGTGGTCGGAACTCCGGCCTACATGAGCCCCGAGCAGGTACGGGGACTGCCCGCCAGCAGCCGGGCCGATGTCTGGGCGTTCGGCTGCGTCTTCTTCGAGCTGCTGTGCGGCCGACATGCCTTCGGCGGTAATACAGTGACCGAAACACTGGCCAAGGTCCTCGAGCGGGAGCCTGATTGGAAGGCGCTGCCTGCCGCCACGCCGGCCCCGATTGTCGATCTGCTGAAGCGTTGCCTGCAGAAGGACCCCCTGCGGCGTCCGGCCACGCTCGCCGACGCGCGGCAGACCATCGCGTCCACGTCGCGACGGCGATGGCGGCCGGCCCGGCGTCATGTCCTTGCCGCGGCCGCGGCGGGGCTGATGCTGCTGGCAGCCTTCGGTGTCGCTCGGGTGCTCAACAACCGCAACCCGACCGAGCTGTCGCTGGCGATCCTCCCGCTCGACAACGAGAGTGGAGACCCCGAGCTGGACTATCTCAGTCAGGGCCTCAGCGAAAGCCTGACCACCAGGCTCACCGGCGCCCCGGGACTGAAAGTCGTGTCCCGCAATTCGGCGTTCCAGTATGGGGGGAAGAGCCGGGACCCGCGCGAGGTGGGCCGTGCCCTGGGGGCCGCCAGGATGGTGCGGGGCCGCCTGCTCCGCCGTGGCGACAGACTGTCGGTCGGCGTTGAGCTTCTCGAAACCCACGATGGGACGCTCCTGTGGAGCGGGCAGTGGGAACAGCCGGCGTCGGGCATGCTCGACATGGCGCATGAGATCGAGAGGGAGCTCCGGCTCCAGCTTCCTGTCGCCCAGGGGCCGAGCGTGACGGCGCCGACCGGCAACGCGGAGGCGTTCCGCCTCTATCTCCGGGGCCGCTATTTCTGGAACACCAGGACTGAGCCGAACCTGCGGCGGAGCGCCGAGGCCTTCCAACAGGCCATTGAGATCGATCCCGGGTATTCGCTCGCGTGGGCCGGGCTCGCTGACGCCTTCCTGATGCTCGGGGGCTGGAGCGTGCTGGAGCCCAGGGAGGCCTATCCCAGGGCGAAGGCCGCGGCCGAGCGCGCAATTGCCCTTGATCCCTCGCTGGCGGAGCCGCACGCGACGCTCGGGTACCTGCAGACCATCTACGACCGGGATTGGCGCGGCGCGGAGGCCTCCTTCCGGCAAGCCATCGATCTTCGTCCTGACTACGCCACGGCCCACCACTGGTACGCGTTCTATCTCCAGACCATCGGTGACATCGATGGGTCGCTGGTCCAGATCGAGCGGGCCAGCGCTGTCGATCCGCTATCCCCTGTGATCAACTCCGAGCGCAGTTTCTTTTACTCGTACGCACGGCAATTCGAACGCGCGCTCCGGGAAGCGCAGCGGTTCATCGCCATCGAACCCGCGTCCACATACGCGCGCGTGACGCTGGCCCAGGCGTACGCGCAGCTCGGCCGCGCACGAGAGGCCGAGGCCGAACTCGACACCGTGATGGAGGGCCCGGGGCCCGGTGTCGTCATGCTCGGGCGTGTCGCGGTGGTCTATGCCCTGATCGGGAAGCGGGAGCAGGCGGGCGCAATCCTCCGCGAACTGCTGGACGCGTCGCGCGGTCGGTACGTGTATCCCGCGCTGATTGCGCAGATCTATGCCGCGCTCGGCGACAGGAATTCCGCCATCGAGTATTTCGAACGAGCCATCGCGGATCGCTCGCTGGTGGCGTCGTGGCTGCGAGCGCCGGAACTGGATCCCATCCGGTCCGATCCGCGATTCAGCGGGCTCTTCGTCCGCCTGGGCCTGAAGCCGTAGCCCCTCTTCTCACGCGGCTGCGGGCGGCCGTGGCGGTGGTCAGGATCCGGACTGGTACGTGCGCGACTGTTCGAGAATCGCCTTGAACACCCGGGTCGTGCTCTCGACATCCAGGCCGCCGCCGCGGGCCCAGGCGGCCCGCTGTTCCAGCAGCGTGTCCTCGCGGACCGGGTCCCGCACGGGCCGCCCGTCCCGGCGCTTGATGTGCCCCGCCCGCTTCGACAGGTCGTGCCGCTGCACGAGCAACTCGACCAGGTGCCGGTCCACGTTGTCGATGAGCTCGCGGACTTCAAGCAGGTCCGGCGAGCGGGCGCCAAAGTCGGGGATCGGAAACTCGTCGCGGGCCGGAACCTCTTCGCGGCCTGTCGGGTGGGCGAGCTCCTCGTCGAGGCGGGAAAGCGCGTCGAGGAACTCCCGCCGCGCGCCGGCCGCGAACGGATTGTCCGTCAAAATCGCCGTGAACAGGTGGCCCGCGTCCTCGCGTACGGATTCGATGGTGGCGGCGATCCCGCGAAACGACGGCGGAACCGACTCCGGCTCGCTGCCGATGCCGAGGTCGATGAAGGCCTTCGCGATCAGGAACCCGAGCGCATGCGTACGGGCCATCTCGCGGTCGTGTGCCTCCGCCGCCTGGAGCCGGACCTGGCAGCCGAGTCGGGTGTAGAAGCGCTCGGCCGCCTCGACCGCAGCGGGATGGCGGTCGCCCGGGCAGACGACGACGCGGAGCGGCCGCTCGCGGCGGGCCAGGCTGGCCGGCCCGAACAGCGGATGCGTGGCGGCCCAGGGCACGCGGCCGCCCAGGCGCCGCTCGAAGATCTCAGCCGGCTTCACTTTCACGCTGGCGACATCCATGACCAGGTGCGCGCCGGTCAGGAGGGCCGACGCCTCGGCGACCACGGCTTCAAGCGCCGGCACCGGCACCGCCAGCACGACGGCCTGCGAGGCTTTCACGAGTTCCTGGAGAGAGCCGGCCGCGAACGGATCAGGCACGGGCGCGTGCCGATCGTACGCGCGCACGGGAATGCCGGATTCGGCCACCAGCTCGCCCAGCGAGCGGCCGAACCGGCCGAACCCCACGATGCCGACCGACTCGATGTGCCCGTCCATGGCTCACTCCGGCGTTGTGGGCCGCCCTCCGGCGCGGCCTCCGATCCTATTGAAACACCACCCGCTTCCCGGTGGCGGCGGACCGCCGCGCCGCGTCCAGGATGTCCGTCACGATCAGGTTGTTCTCCAGCGAGGACAACCCGGCCGGCTTGATCTCCTTCCTCACCACGGCAGCGAGGTACCGCACGAAGTCGTCCTCCGGCGCGGGAATGGGAGCCGCGGTGCTCTGCGATTCCTGCTGTCCCGGCATGCGGATGCGGAGGCCATCGCCGCGCAGCGCAAAGATCTGTCCCCGCTGGCCGTAGATCTCCATGTCCTTGCGATCGAACGGCCAGTTCCACGAGGCCTGGATGATGCCCTGCGCCGACGGATACTCGACGAGGATGGTCGCCTCGTCTTCGACCTCCCGGTAGACATCCGGCTGGAAGCGCTGCGTCACGGCCGTCACGGCGAGTGGCCGCTGGCCGTCCATCAGCCACGTCATCAGGTTGGCGCCATAGCAGCCGAAGTCGAACAGCGCACCGGCGCCGTTGCGCACGGGATCGGTCAGCCAGGCGAAGAACTCGGGCTGCACGTTGATGGCCTTGGGGCCGGAGTGTCCGTCGTGCACCACGATCTTGCGGATGTCGCCGATCGCCTTCTGTTCTTTGACCAGGCTCCACGCCGCGCGGTTGCTGGCATACCAGGTGGTCTCATAGTTCACCATCACCGGGATGTTCGCGTTCCTGGATGCGCGCTCGATCGCGCGCGCGTGCTCGACGCTGACGGCCAGCGGCTTCTCCATCATCACGGGAATGCCGCGCGCCGCGCAGGCCTCCACGACGCGGAGATGGCCGAACGTGTCGGTGAAGACGACGACGGCCTGCGGGCGCGCCTTGTCGAGCATCGCCTCGAGGTCTGAAAAGAGCATCGAGGGCTCCAGCCCGAACCGCTCACGGTAACGCGAAGCCACGGCCTGATCGGGTTCGGCGATCCCCACCAGCCGCACGTCCTGGCGCTTGAGGTAGCGGGTCAGGAAGCCGCTCGCATGACCGTGGACAAGGCCCGCCATCCCCAGCCGCAGCGGCTCGGCTGCAACGGCCGCCTGGGGACGTGCCGGAACGGGCACCAGCAGCAGCCACAGCACGACGCAGGAACCCAGTCGCCACATGAGGTCCTCCCATTGGCGGTTCAACACGCCACGTTCATTATGTCCGCGTCGTCGTCGCTCGCGCCGCCAAAACCTGCCGGCAAACGGCCAGGTTGGCCGGACCATCGACGTCGACGCCGAGCTCGGGGTCCTCCGCGACCCTGACATGACATCGCAACCCGAAGCGGCGCTCGAGGCGCTGCTCGAGGCAGGCCATCGACAGCCGGCCCAACGCGAACATCGCCAGCAACGGCAGCCCGACGTAGAGGGCCTGGCGGAACGCGCTCTTGCGCTGAGGCGCGAGCTTCTCGAGGTGCGGCCGCAGCCGGGCCGCCTGGCGCGGGTGGAACAGGCCGAAGTCCGCGGCGATGAACTGCCCTTCGCTGAATCGGAGCCACAGGTCGTCCGCGCCGGGATAGCGGCGCTGAAGCGCGGCCTTCCCCACGAGTCCGGCATTCACATCGAGCTCGGCATCCGGCGTGGTCTCGATGAACCGGTCCAACATGGCGGCGGTGACGAGCGGGATGTCCGACCAGCAGTACGCGGCCGGCCTGTCCGGGCGCAGTTGGCTGATGCCGGCGTAGAGGTTGCCGATGAGGCTGCCCTGGTCCGCGAGGAACTCGGCGCCGCCGGCGGTGTCGAGCGGGTCATCGAGGCCGACGACAACGACGCGGTCGACGCGCGTCGATTCCGCCAGGGCGTCGAGCACCCACCGGATCATCGGACGCCCCGCCAATTCGACCAGCGCCTTGGGGCGGCCGCGCGTTTCCGCCCAAAGCGAGTCACCAGGCGCCGGTCGTCCCCCCGCCAGCACGATGCAGTCCATTGCGGTGAATCTTACGCGAGTCCGGCGCTCCTCCCCTCAGCGCCTGAGCGCGGTGTCCGGTTATGATGGAGGCCAACCCGATCAGCGGTACGAATGCGTCTGGTACCCCGATCGTCAAGGAGACTCACCATGAAGCGCGCGACCGCACTGTCTGCCGCGTTGTTGATCCTCGGAGCCGTCGCGCTCGGAGCGCAAGAGAATGCCCAGGGCGGCAAGCCTCCTGAAATGAAGATGTCCGCCGTGCCCCAGACGCCCGAATGGCAGCGGCTGAAGTCCCTCGTCGGGAGCTGGGACGGCACCATGGAGGAAGGCGGCAAGACGATGCCCGCCACCGTCGAGGTGCGGATGACCGGCGACGGGTCGGCCATCATGCACGTCCTGGGCAAGGACAGCCCCTACGAGATGGTGACGATGATCCATCCCGACGGCAAGCGGTTGCTGGCCACGCACTACTGCGCGGCGCACAATCAGCCGCGCATGGCGCTCGTGCCGTCGGCCGCAGCGAACCAGGTGGCGTTCAGCTTCATCGACGGCACGAACATCGGTCCGGGCGAGGAGCACATGCGGAGCGTGGTCTTCACCTTCACCGACGCCGATCACCACGAGGAAGCGTGGACGAGCTCCGGAAGCCCGAAGCCGGCGATCTTCAAGTTCGCGCGGAAGAAGTAGGCCGGCGCCCGCGGTTCACAGCCGGCCCGATCGCAGGATGCCGATCACGAGCCATATTCCCAGCACTGCGGCGGTCAGGAAACCTGTCAGGCCGAGCGCCGGGTACCCGAACAGCGTCGGGCCGGTTCCCGACTGGAAGATCAGCGACGACCCGACGATCAGCGCCGCGATGACGATGGCGAACGAGAGGCGATTGCTCGACCGATCCATCTCCTGAACGAAGAAGTCCAGGTTCCGGTGGACGAACTGGATTTGCAGGCGGTCGCGGCGTGCCTTCTTCAGGAGCTCGCGCACGTCGCGCGGAATGGCCTGGAGGGTCTCGGCCATGTCGCGGCCCGCTTCGCCGATCCGGGCCGCCACGCCGGCCGGGCTCAGCCGATCCCTCAGGGCCTCCGCCAGCATCGGCCTGGCGTGCTCGATGATCTGGAATGACGGATCGAGCGCGCGGCCGACGCCTGTGATCGTCACGAACGCCTTGGCCAGCAGCATCAGGTCCGGCGGGAACCGCAAGCGGTGCCGGGCCATCGCCGAGATCGCGTCCGCGGCGAGCTCGCCCACGGCCAGGTCGTTCAACGTGACGCCCGCGTAACTGTCGACAATCTCGGACAGATCCCGGCGGAGCTCGTGGATGTCGATCTCGCCGGCCGGTTCCGCGATGTCGAGCACGGCATCCGCCAGCCGGTCCGGCTTTTCGTCCACGATCGCGTGCACGAGGGACGCCAGCCGGTCGCGCATCCGTCGATCGATCCTCCCGACGGTACCGAAGTCGAGGAGGCAGATGACGTTGCCGGGAAGCACGAAGATGTTCGCCGGATGCGGATCGGCGTGAAACAGGCCGTGCTTCAGCACCTGTGTCAGGATGGCGTTCGCGCCCCGGCGCGCAACCACGGCGCGGTCGTAGCCGTCGCCGGCCGTGCCGAGGTCCGACACCTTGACGCCATCGACGAATTCCATCGTCAGCACGGCAGCGGTCGTGCGATCCCAGTCGACGCGCGGCACGAACACGGTGTCGTCGCCGGCGAAGTTCTGGCGGAACCGGTCGATGGTCCGGCCTTCGCGCGAGAGGTCCTGCTCGCGCCGGATCGCGCGCGCGAACTCGCGAACCAGCCTGGTCGGCTGCAGCAGGTCGGCGTCGGCGAGGTGCCGTTCAGCCAGGCGGGCGATCTGCCCGAGAATCGCCAGGTCGCCCTCAATGGTCGGGCCGATGCCCGGCCGCCTGACCTTCACGGCCAGGCGTTCACCCGACGCCAGCGCCGCCCGGTGCACCTGCGCGATCGAGGCGGCCGCGATCGGCACCGGGTCGAACTCGGCGAACACGTCGCCGACGGGCCGGCCCAGCTCGGCCGCGATCGTGGCCTCGGCGACCCCGGCCGCAAGCGCCGGCACATCGTCCTGGAGCTTGGAGAACTCGGCGATGAAGTCCGGGGGAAGCAGGTCGGCCCTGGTGCTCAGGGCCTGGCCGAACTTCACGAAGGTCGGCCCGAGCTCTTCGAGGGCGAGGCGCAGGCGGCGGGCCGTCGCCAGACGGGCCTTCCGGCCTTCTCCGGTCAGGGTTCCGCGCCGCGTGCGAGGGATGAGGCGCAGGCGGGCCGCGGCGTCCTGGAAGCCGTACTTCACCAGAATCTGCGCGATGTCGCGCAGGCGGCGCAACTGGCCCGCTGACGGCGCGGCGGTGGCTCCCGGCATGAGCCGACCCGGGGCTACGAAGCCGGCGGCTCGGCCTGATCGGCCGGCGGGACCAGCTTGCGCTCGAGTTCCGCCACGCGCGCCGCGAGCGCCTCGTAGTCGCTCAGCTTCACGTATCCGACCGCCTTGAGTCCCTTCTGCACCGATTCATCGACGAGCGCCTGCACCTTCTGGCGCTGCTCGCCCGCGCGGTCTTTCCACGAGGAAACGAGCTCTCTGGCGTCCTTCTCGTTCATCTCCCCGCGCTTGACCAGCTCCTCGAACACCGCCTTCACCTTCTCCTCGGTGAGGTCCAGGGTGCCGAGACCCGCGAGCAGGAGTTTCCGAAGCAAGTCAGCCATGTTCAGCCTCCTTCCGGGGGGCGGCTACAGGGACAGACTACCACTGTCCGGGACCGTAAGGGTCACGATGCCCGGGCGGCCGCTGCCCTCTTTCAGGCGACAGGGCCGTTCACTTCGACAGGTCGGCATTGGCCTTCTGGATTTCGTCCGGGAACGTGCTCAGCTTCTCGCCGATGCGTCGCTGCAGGTCTCTCACCACGTCGGGGTGGTTCGCGGCCACGTTGTAGTTCTCGCCGACATCCAGGCTCATGTCGTAGAGTTCGGGGGCCTTCAGCGTCTGATTGATCTGGTTCGCGGCCCCGGCCTGGTACCTCTGCACGTTCCATCGGGCAACGTGGATCTTCCACCTGCCGGATCGCGCCGTCTGCAGGTACTCCTTGTCGAAGAACAGGTACAGGTTCTCCGGGGACGATGACACGCTGCCGACAAGAAAGCCCGCCGAGGACCTGCCGTCCAGGGGAAGGGCGCCGCCGCCTGGGGCGCCCGTCAGCGCCATCAGCGTCGGGAAAACGTCGATCGTCGCCAGCGGTTCGTCCGACACCCGCCCCGCCCTGACGTGTCCCTGCCAGCGCACGATGCCCGGCACGCGGACGCCCCCGTCGTAGGTCCACCCCTTGCGCCCGCGGAGCGGTCCCGGTGAACCCTCGTACCACGGGCCGTTGTCGCTGGCGAAGAAGACGATGGTGCGGTCGTCGAGGCCCAGCCGCTTGAGCGTTGCCAGTATCTCTCCCACGCTCCAATCCAGCTCTTCGACCACGTCGCCGTACGTCCCGCCCGCCGACCTGTTCTTGAAGCGCTCGGACGCGAACAGCGGGATGTGCGGCATGTTGTGCGGCAGGTACAGGAAGAACGGTGTGTTTCGGTTCTGTTCGATGAACCCGACGGCCTCGGCCGTGTAGCGTTGCGTCAGCGTCTCCTGCTTCACGGGCTGCTCGATGATCTCGTCCATCCGCTTGAGCATCGAGGGCTGCATGTCGTTGCTGTACGGGATGCCGTAGTAGTAGTCGAAGCCGTGGTCGATCGGGCGGTGCGGGGCGAGGTGCCCCAGGTGCCACTTGCCGATGCAGGCCGTCGCGTAGCCACGGGCCTTCAGCGCCGTCGCGATCGTCGTCTCGTTCACCGGCAGGCCCGTCGTGTCCTGGAACGTCAGTACGTTCGACAGGTGCATGTTCGCGATCCCCATACGGGCCGCGTAGCGCCCCGTCAACAGCGCGGCGCGCGAGGGCGTGCAGACGGGGGAGACCGAGTAGAAGCTGGTCAGCCGGAGGCCCTCGGCCGCCATGCGGTCCAGATTCGGCGTCTTGATGGCTCGCGCGCCATACGCGCCAAGGTCGCCGTAGCCCAGGTCGTCCGCGTAGACGAAGACGACGTTCGGCGGCCGTTGAGGCTGGGCGGCCAGCGGAGCGGCTGCGGCTCCGAGCAGGAGCGCGCTCGCGACCCATGCCGCGTGCCAGGTGCGTGTCTGCATAGGGCCTCTCGGAATCTCGAGTCGTTGACGGAGGACGGGCGCGGGAAGTCCCTCCGGCCTGCCGGTGAGTATCGCACGAGGGCGGGTTCGCCCATTCGAGAATGGGCTAGACTGTGGCTCCCTGGAGGGCGGTGATGAACCTGCGCGCAGCCTTGGCGGCGATCTCTGGCGTGCTCCTCTGGTCGGCCACGGGAGTGTTCGCCCAGACACCTCCTGCCGCTCCTCAGACGCCCGCCGCGCAGGTGACGCCGGGCGATGATTTCGTTCGCACCCTGGTGGGGCGCCTGGATCTCGAGAAGTACAAAGCCACCATCAAGGGACTCACCCTGTTCGGGGATCGCCGGCAGGGCACGGACCGCAACCGCGCGGCCACGGACTGGATCGAAGCGCAGCTCAAGGCCTACGGCTGCTCGAACACGGAGCGCATCAGGTACGACTACCAGCCGGCCCAGCGAGCGGCGGGCGAAGGGCGTGCGGCGGCGGGCGCCGAAGGCCGGGGCGGCGCACCGGCGGCGGGCCAGGGGCGTGGCGCGGGAGGGCGAGGCGGGACGCCGGTGAAGGGCTTCCGCGCCCCGACCGGCGTGAACAACGATCCGATGAAGCAGACCGACCCGAAGCTCCGCGAGCTCAACAGCGAGCCCTCGACGCCCGGGATGCGGGAGGAGGTCTACTGCACGAAGATCGGCATGACGCACCCCGGGGAGATGTACATCGTCGCCGGCCACATGGACGGCATCGGCTATGCGGAGTCGGCGAACGACAACGGATCGGGCACGGCGATCGTGATGGAGCTGGCGCGCGTCTTCAGCATGCCGGACGTGCAGACGGCGCGATCGATCCGATTCATCCTCTGGAACAACGAGGAGACCGGCCTGCAGGGCGCGCGCGCGTACGTGAACCAGCGCCGCGAGCTGCAGGGCAAGGAGGATCCGCCGGGATCCGGCCGGTACCCCGAGCCGACGTGGCTGGGCATGATCCAGCACGACATGATGCTGTACGACCACGGCATGCCGCGCGCGGACGGCACGCTGCCGCCCGAGCAGCGGCCGGAGGCCGACGTCAACGTGGAGTTCGCTGCGACGTCGAAGGCCGCGGCCGAGTCCCAGGCGCTGGCGTGGCTGCTGAAGGCGGCCAACGATCGCAATGCCACCGACTATCCGGTGGCCATTGGCAATCGCATGTCGAACACGGACTCGGCGGCGTTCCAGGACGTCGTGGCGTCGGTCAGCCTGCGCGAAGCCGAGCGCCTGTCGCAGGTCGGGGCCGGCTGGGATCCTCTGTGGCACCAGCCGATTGACATGTACGCGAACCTCTCCGACAAGGACTTCAGGCTCGGCCTCAATGCTGCGCAGACCACGCTCGCGGCCGTGGCACAGCTGGCGGGCGCGCAGAAGAAGTAGGGCGAGGCGGGCCGCCAAGGTTCAAGGGGGCTGGCATGTCGGACACGCACGCGTTAGCGCGCTGGGTGGGCTGTACGGCGTTGATCCTGCTGGTGTCGGTGCCGGCTGCCGCCCAGCTTCCGCCGGGCGCGCAGCTTGTCCCCCCGGGATACAAGCTGGAGGGGGAGCGCAACCTCGGCGGCTCGATCTTCATCAGCGCGAAGAAGCCCAACGACACGTTTCCCAAGCCGCACATGGACCAGGGCATCACGCTCGAGATCACCTGGATGAACAACCCGGCGGCGGATCAGATCCTGGAGATTGCGGCTGGCCAGCCCGAGGATCCCGCCGGACAGGTCGCGGGTTCGGCGACGAGAGAAGAGCCGTGCGGAAACGAGCGGTACCGCGGCGGCGTACGCCGGTGCCGCAAGGTGATCACGCCATGGATTGGCAGCGGACGCGGACCCGATCTCGTCACCTGGCGCGTCGCTTGGACCGGCATGGGCCAGCAGGGCGGACTGGTCGGCGTCAGTGTGAACAACTACTTCGGGTCGAAGGAGGCCGCCTGCGCCTTGCTCGACCAGGTCATCCCGAAGATCGCGCAGGCGAAGTAGGGGCCGCCGCGACGCGCAGTCAGTGCGCCTGGTGGATCCGGCCTACTTGTCCAGGGGCAGCCCTGCCCACCCTGCCGCCTTCGTCTTTTCCCGACCCGCCCACTTCTTCCACACTGCCGGCTCGTAGAGCAGGCGCAGGAAGACGCCGCCCACGACGGAGCGGGCCTGGAAGCCGACCCTCGTGGCGTCGTGGGTCCAGAACCAGTCGGTCATCGGCACCCGGTGCGGCGTGGTGTTGAGGAACATGAAGATCGGGTGCACCAGCGCTTCGAAATCGGCGCGCCGGCCCGTCAGCGTGGCGGTCCACGTGATCCAGTCGAGCTTCGTGTAGAGACGGCGGCTGTCGAGCGGCAGCCCGTAGGGCCCCTGCGCGTTTCGATAGAACGCCATCTCCTGCTGCCCCACGGCCGCAGGAAACAGGTTGAGGCCGAGCAGGCGGTCCCAGACGAGGTTGTACTTCTGGCTCCAGGTGTTGGGCTGGTCGAACGCCAGCCGGAAGCGCGCGCCTTCGGCCGCTTCCTTCACCCAGCGCGCCGCGAACTGTTCTGCCAGCGCGCGGTACTCCTTCGCCACCGCCTGATCGCCTCGCGCGGCGGCGAGCTGCGAGAACGCGCCGAGGGCGACGATGGCCTTCGCCGACAGGTTGACGTTGTGGGCGAGGTGGCCCGCGAAGTCGTCGGTGCACAACTGGTTCTCGGGGTCGAATCCCTTCGCCTTGAGGTACTCGGCCCAGCGGGTCAGCACCGGCCAGTAACGGCCGGCGAAGTCCGCATTGCCTTCCATGCGCGCGATGGCGGCAACCAGGATGAGCATGTTGCCGGTTTCCTCCACCGGCATCTGGTTCTCTTCCGTCTTCTCGCCGCCGCCGTACACCTGGCCCGTCGCGTGGGGATACGTGCCGAGGTCGTGCGGCGCGAACGGGAACTTCCAGCGCGGCGAACCCGCGTAATCGAGGTTCGACACGACCAGCGCCTTCGCCAGCGACGGCCCGAACAGCAGGTACTGCGGCGCCATCGGGTAGATGACATCCACCGTGGCGATGCACCCGTTGCTGAAGTTCTCTTTCGGGAAGAGCAGCGGCTGGCCGTTGGCGTCAGCGGCCAGTTTCGTCGCGGCCAACGTCTGGCGGTATGCGAGCGCGCCGATGGCTGCGTACTCCGCGCCTCCGGCCGCCGTCAGGTCGTTCACCAGTTCCGTGTCGAACTCGCGCGCCTGGCGCTCGAGCATGTCATGCTCGCGCGCGGCGGTAGCGAGCAACTGCTCCATCGACGTTCCGCTCCGCCGCCAATACGCCGCGAGGTCACGCGCGAAGTACCGGATCGCCTTCACATCGTCGTAGGCCAGCATGGCCCAGCGCGTGACGGGCGTCGTCCCGACCGTTCCGATGTCCCACGATGCGGCCATCGCCAGGCGTGTTTCGGTGACAGGCGCGGGGGATGCGGGCCCGGCCGGGGCCGGCAACGCCGTCCCTGTCACGAACGCGCGGCGCAGCCGGCCGCCATTGCCTCCCGTGACCACGACGCCCTGCGCGGAGGGTGTCGCCAGGTAGCCGTAGCCCCAGTCGATCCGCACATCGTCGCCTCGTCGGGCGAGAACCGGTTGGTCGCCGGTCCCCATGCGCGCCACCGCGAGTCCTTCGACGGTGGGATAGTCAAGGCCGACCGACTGCTCCGGCGTATTGACCGCGACCTCCGCGCCGAAGTCGACGTACAGCTGAACCTGATGTGACCTCCCGTCGGCCGAGACGATGTCCCAGGCGAGGTAGGTGATCGGGCGTGACAGGAGGTCCAGGTCCCAGGGCAACGCGGGCGTGAGGAACGTGAGCGTGATTCGGACGCGCTTGTCGGCGAACGTGTAGACCGTCCGCGTGGGGTGAACGACGAGCGACGTCTGCGGCAACGCGGCGGTGTCGGCCGGCGTGGCGCCCATGATGCGAGAGGGTTCTCCGTCGATGCGAACGAGCGAGTTCAGCGGATGCGGCCGGCCGGTCCAGTGCACCGTCGCGGCATCGGTCAGGCGGTCGGCCGGCGACCAGATCGAGAAGTACGGGTCGACGGCGACCAGCGGCACGGCGGGCGGCCGAAGCGCGACGGCGGCGGCGGGCGTCTGCGCCTGAGCGGCGGCCGCCACGTGCATGAAGAGGGCGACGAGAGACAGCAGTGTCTGGATCCGGACGCGATTGAGCATGGGCCACCTCGCCGGTGCGAAACCTGCCCATGCTACACGCACAGGGTCGACGTGCGACAGAGGCCGTTTCCGGCACCACGCTGACTGGGCGAGTCCGGATATCGACTTATTGGACGTTGTCCACCTAAGATCCAGAGAAGAGGAGACCATCAATGCCCCGAACGATCATCGTCAGCCTGCCCGTCGCCGATCTGACAGTGTCGAAGGCTTTCTACACGGCCTTGGGCTTCACCAGCAGTCCGCAGTTCAGCGACGATACCGCGGCGTTCATGGTGTGGAGCGAGACCATCAGTGTCATGCTCTTGACGCACGCGAAGTGGCGCACGTTCACGACCCGCCCGATTCCGCCGAACACATCGAGCGAGGTCGCGCTCAACGTCTCGTGCGATTCACGCGAGGACGTCGATGCGATGAACGCAGCGGCCGCCGAACACGGTGGGATCGGCGACATCAATCCCATACAGGACCATGGGTCCATGTACGGTCGAGACTTCGCGGATCCTGACGGACACGTGTGGGGCGCGATGTGGATGGACATGTCCGCGATGCCCTCCAGTTGATCGCTGCCGGCACACGAACCGGCGGGCGAGGACGAGTACACGGTACTTGCCTGCGTGAAGGCGGGATGAAGTCCGATCAGCGGGAAGCAGGCGGGTGCGTCGGCCGGCGCTCAACTGGCTGCGTTTTGCGCTGCCGACTGGCGCTCGGCCGCTGACGCGGAGAGGTTTCCGCATATGCCGACACGGCGTCCGTCCCCGCGGAGCCCCATGACGACGCCCTCCGCGAAGGAACCTCCGAAGAACTACATCACGCCGGCCGGCCTGCAGCGGCTGCGCGACGAACGCCGCTTCCTGCTGACGCGCGAGCGTCCCGCGGTCACGGAGGTCGTGGCCTGGGCCGCGGGCAACGGCGACCGCAGCGAGAACGCCGACTACCAGTACGGGAAACGGCGTCTGCGCCAGATCGACTCGCGCATCCGCTTCCTCACCAGGCGGATCGACGCCGCGCACGTGGTCGACCCGGAAGCGCCGCGCAGCGGACGGGCGGCATCACACGTCTACTTCGGCGCGACGGTCACGTATCGCAGCGGCGCCGGCTCGGAACAGGTTGTGACGATCGTCGGCGCCGACGAGGTCGACCTGGATCGGCGCCACATCAGCTGGGCGTCGCCGCTTGCCCGCGCGCTGATGAAGGCCGGGCCGTGCGACCGCGTTGTCCTGCGCGCACCGGGCGGTCGTGAGCACCTGGAGGTCCTGGACGTGTGCTACCAGCGCGTCGCGGTCGAGCCCTTCTCCGAACCGCCAGGCGCCGAGTCGGCGGGCAGGGCACGCGCGGGGCGGACGGACTGAGCTGGCGGGCGGGGCGCCACTCTCAGCGCCGCGGGAGGGCGCGCGCGCGCAGGCCCTCGAAGAACTTGACGACCTCCGGGTCCTCCATGAAGTCGTAACGGTATCTCGGGCCGTAGTCCACCCAGAGTTCCTCGCCGGCGGCGATGTCGCGCAGGGCCACGATCCTCACGAAAGGGGCCTCGCAGGTCTTCTCGAACTTCACGTTCTGGAATTCGGCCGGCGCGTAGTTCATGCGCGTGAAGACGTTGCCGTGGATACCGTCAATGGTGGCGATGCCCCCGGTGCGCGGTTTCGCGCAGTCGAGCAGCCCCATCATGTACTGCCACCGATCCTCCTTCGCGCGCCGCAGGAACTCCTCTTCCGTGATGAATTCCCCCGTGTACGCCCCGAGGTAGGCGCCCTTCGGGATCGCCACCTTCGTGTAGACGCCGTTCCCCGCATGCGGAATCCTCGATGTGCGAATCTCGAGATTCGGCTCGTAGGCGGACTGGCCCTGCGCAGGGGGGACAAGGGCCAGGCTTCCCAGCAGGAACAACGCGATGGTGGCGTGCTTCGGCATGCTGACCTCTCTGTGAAGCGGTCCGGGCGCCCATGAGGCGGCGCCCAGCCGGAGCTTATTCCTCCGGCGAACTGACGAAGAAGTCGATGTGCCCGCACCTCGGGCACACGTAGACGTCGAAGGCCGCCTGCTTCTCGAACAGGTGGCCCAGCTCCCCGAGGGCGCCCCAGTTGGAGCCCTCGCGGAACGACTTCTCGCCGACATAGCGGAGACGGACCTCGCAGCGCAGGCAGGACGGAGAGGGCAGCGGGCTCTCCTCCTCCGCCCCGGGCGTCGCCTCAAGCCCGAGGGCCGACGCCGTGAACTGGGCCTGCTCCACGGGGTCTTCGAGGCCGCGGCGCTTGAGCTCGGCTCGAATGATCCGCTGGCCTTCCTCGGTGTAGGTCTCCAGCTCGGCCGCCGCCTCGATCAGCGCATCATCGCTTTTCTCGGCCCAGATCCGTTCCGCATCGGTCATCGCGCGCCTCCGGTGCGCCGGGATTCTACTTCGTGGAGCTTCACCTCGGGGCCGGCGAAGGTCACCAGCCGGACACACGAGGAGTTGAGCGGTCACGGACATCACCTGACGGACACGCAATTTCCGGGCGGTGCGATCGGGGCCGCCCATGGCGGTCGTCGTGTTGACTATGTCAGTGCCTTCGGACTCCACCTGCCGTGCTCCGTGCGAAGACCAGCGAGGAGGTGCCGCGGAACGTGTCAGGCCACCGTTCTGAACGGGTTCTCGATGCGGACGCCGCCGTAGTCCCGCCCGTCCGCGAGGTCCTCGGTGAGTACGGACGCGCAGCCGAGTGCCCGCGCGGCTTCGACGACGGCTGCATCCCAGTACGAGATGTGGCACGCCTGCGCGGTCGTGGCGGCCGCGAGCATGATCGGCACGGTGATGTCGTGTACCGGGAAGCGCAGCCAGGCTTCAAGCAGGAGCGATGCCTGCTCGTGCGTGATTGGGTACTGACGAGTCGGCCGCGTGGCTTGAACGTAGAACTCCTGGAGCACCTGCACCGAGAGCGCAAGGTCGGCCGACTCCAGGATCGCCCGGGCTGCCGCCGCCTTCGCGGCCTCATCCGGATCCGTGCTGATCGCGTACAACAGAACGTTGGTGTCAACGAAGCGCACGGTCGTGCACCTCCTCGCGCGTCAACCGGTCCCGCGCGCTGAAGCGCGAGAGCGTGGCGAGTACCTGGTCCTGGAGGCGGCGCCGGCGCTCGAAGTCCGTTTCTGCGCTCCCGGCTTCGATCAGGAACCGGCGGACCATCGCGCTGACCGACGTGTTCTGCTCGGCCGCCCGGATGCGTGCGCGGCGATAGATGTCTTCGGAAAGTGATACTGTGATATTCGGCACGTACTCACAGTATCACGGCCCAGATCTGTGCGCAAGCACGTGACTATCGACCTCCAGCGCTGGAAAGAGGGTTATTGGGAACCTACACGCGCCCGGCCCCCAGCCACTCCCCCAGTTTCGACCAGCGCCGCACCGTGCGCGAGCCGCGCACGGCCATGGCCAGGGCCTTCTTCTGGCCCACCACGACCACGAGCTTCCGCCCTCTCGTGATCCCGGTGTAGATCAGGTTCCGCTGCAGCATCGGGTAATGCTGTGTCGTCACCGGGATGACCACGGCGGGATATTCACAGCCCTGCGCCTTGTGCACGGTCGTGGCGTAGGCGAGGACGACCTGATCGAGCTCGTGCGCGCCATAGAGGACGGCGCGCCCGTCGTACTCGATCGCGACGTCGCCGAGGTCCTCGTCGATCCCCCGGATGAACCCGATGTCGCCGTTGTAGACGTCCTTGTCGTAGTCGTTCTCGATCTGCATCACCTTGTCGCCCAGGGCGAAGGTGGTGCCGAAGCGCTGGATGGACTGCGGCGGGCGCGGGTTGAGAACCTTCTGCAACTCGACGTTGAGCGAGCGGGCGCCAATCGCGCCCCGGTTCATCGGGCTGAGCACCTGCACATCGCGCATGGCGTCGAGGCCGAAGCGCTGCGGGATGCGCTCGGCGACGATCTGGATGATCTTCGCGAGGCCTTCGTCGGGGCTCTCGACCTCGACGAAAAAGAAGTCGGACGGCGTGTCGGCCGGCGCGGACAGCTCCGGCATCTCGCCACGATTCACCCGATGGGCATTGACGATGATGCGGCTGGCCGCGGCCTGCCGGAAGACGTCGGTGAGCCGTACGACCGGCACGGCGCCGGAGGCGATGATGTCGTCGAGGACCTGGCCTGGGCCGACCGACGGCAGCTGGTCGACGTCGCCGACGAAGATGACGGCCGCGCGCGCGGGAACGGCCCGGACGAGCGCGTGCATGAGCGGGACGTCGACCATCGACGTTTCGTCGACGACCAGCAGGTCGGTCTCGAGCGGGCTGGACGGCCCGCGGCGGAAGCGGCCGTCGGCCGGGTTCACCTCGAGCAGGCGGTGGATGGTCTTTGCCTCGAGGCCCGTGACCTCCGCCAGGCGTTTCGCGGCCCGGCCCGTCGGCGCGCACAGGGCCACGCGAACGCGCTTCGCGCCCAGAATCGCGAGAATGGCCCGGACGATCGTCGTCTTGCCGACGCCCGGGCCGCCGGTGATGACGAGCATCTTCGACGTGATCGCCTGCCGCACCGCCTCCCGCTGCCGCTCGGCCAGATCAATGGCGAGCTTCTCGCCCACCCACCCGAGGGCCTTCTCCACGTCAATCGCGGGATACGGCGGCGCGCCGGCGGCGAGCGTCCGGATGGCGTCCGCCAGCTGCCGCTCGGTGGTGTGCAGCCATGCGAGAAAGACGCAGGCGCGGCCGCCGGTGGTGTCCGAAACCACCGTGCCCTCGTCCATCTCCGCCGCGAGCGCGGCGTCGACGATGCCGGCCGGCACGTCGAGGAGCGTGGTCGCCGACTCGACCAGCGCCTCCCGCGGCAGCCCGCACTGCCCTTCGTCGATGGCCTGCATCAGGGCGTACGCGATGCCCGCGCGGGCGCGGATGGCCGCGGTCTTCTCGATGCCGAGCCTGCGCGCCAGGGCGTCGGCGGTGACGAAGCCGATGCCGCGGATGTCGCGCGCGAGGCGGTAGGGATTCGCCTTGATGAGGGCGATGGCATCAGCGCCGTAGGTCTTGTAGATGCGAACGGCGCGCGACGTGCCGACACCGTGGCCGTAGAGGAAGACCATGATGTCGCGGATGACCTTCTGGCCCGACCACGCCGCGACAATCTGCGCGGCACGGCCCGGGCCGATGCCGTCCACGTCGCGCAGGCGGGCCGGCTGGCCGTCGATCACCTCGAACACGCGGTCACCGAACGCCTCGACGAGCTTGCGGGCGAAGACCGGGCCGATGCCCCTGATGAGGCCCGACCCGAGGTACCGCTCGATGCCTTCGAGGCTGCTCGGCGGCGCGGTGTGAATCGACGTGGCGCGGAATTGCAGGCCGTGCGAGAGGTCGTTGAGCCACTCGCCCACCGCGCGGATTTCCTCTCCGGCCGACACGGAGGCCACGTGCCCGACGACCGTCTCGAGATCGCGGCGGCCGCCGACTTTCAGCCGCAGCACGCAGAATCCGGTGTCGGGATTGTGGAACGTGACGCGCTCGACGGTGCCGCTGATCGCGGCGGGGTCTGTCCCGGGCAAGGCGGGCGGGGCCGTTCTTCGACGGTCGGGCCTCAGCGGAAGCCGGCTGCTGGGACGCTCACCCATGTGGCTCTATTCTCTCATCGTCGGAACCGGCGGACAGGATACAGTTGGAACCGGGTTCAGAGCGCAGGCGTAGGTACAGTGCTGGGGCACCGGCCCGGCGAAGGCGGCAGCCGGGCACTCAGGCCCGGTGCCAGAGGGACGAGTGGAGGTTGGCATGAAGCGCGTACTCGCAATGGCGGCGGCGGTCGGCATGGTTCTGACTCTGGCGCCGCGCGCACTGGCGCAAACGGCCGAGGAGGTCGTCGAGAAGCACCTGGCGGCCGTGGGAGGGCGCGCCGCGCTGGCGAGGCTGACGAGCCAGGTGGCGTCCGGCACGGTCGCGATCCAGGCGCAGGGCGCGGACCTTGGCGGCACGATCGAGATCACCAAGAAGGCGCCGAACAAGTCGCGCACGGTGATGCGGATCGACCTCTCGTCGGTGGGCGGCAGCGAGATGATCGTCGACCAGCGGTGCGACGGCAAGACGGGGTTCGCCAGCAACAGCCTGCAGGGGGATCGCGAGATCACGGGCGCCCAGTTGCAGACCATGCTGAACGCGTCGTTCCCGTCGCCGCTGCTGGCCTACAAGGAGGCCGGCGCAAAAGTCGAACTCCTCGGCCGCGACGCGGTCGGCGGAAAGCCCGTCCTGGTGCTGCAGTACACCCCGGCGGCGGGGCCGGCGTCGAAGCTGTTCCTCGACGCGGAGACCTTCCTGGTGGCCAGGCAGGTCATCAAGCTCAGCGTGCCGGAGGCTGGCGGCGAGGTCGAGCAGACCACGGACGCGAGCGACTATCGCCTGGTCGACGGCGTGAAGACGGCGTTCGCGGTCACCGTCACCGGGGCGGGCCAGGTCGTCACGATCGCGCTCAACAAGGTCGAGTTCAATACGCCGATCGATGACGCGATGTTCAGCCGCCCCGGCGCGAAGTAGAATCGGCGGGATGAAACGCGCGTCCTTTCGCAGGATGACACCCGACGCTGCGATCGGCCGGATCGCGGTGGCGCTCGCGGCCGCCCGCGAAGCCGATTCGTCGGTTCGCATCCCCTCGAAGTTCCTGTCGGCGGACCAGGCGCTCATCCGGCTGGTTCCGTCGTGGGTGGCCCGGGCGGCCCTGGTCAGATCCGTCCGCGCATGGTGGTTCTGGTGCGAGCCGCGGCGGGGGCGCGCCCGGGACGGGCGGTGTGTGCTCGACCTGCCGGCGGGCCGCTACCTCATCGAGGCGCTCGACACGCGGAGTGACACGTGGGTCTCGTGCGAAGCCACGGCGGACTCGCCGCTCGTGGCGGGCGTCCCGTTCACGGGACGCCCGGTGCTCGTGGCGATCAGGAAGGTCGCCGTGGAGCAGGGCGGGAGCCGGAAGGCGAGAAGCGCGCGGCCGCCTCGGCCGTGAAGGATCTCGTTTCCGCCCGGCGGTAGCCGAGGACCCGGACCTCCAGATCCGGCATTACGTCGACGATCGAATAGGCGCTGTTCCAGAGCCCGGCGCCTTCGATCAGCCCTCTGAACGTGAAGTACGGGATGCCGTTGATGGTGCTGAACGCGCCCTCGTGCCTGTGCCCCTGCAGCACCGCGATCACCTTGCCCGATCGTTCGATCGCCTCCCGCACCTCGGCCGCGTTCTTCACATAGTACGCGCCGGTTCCGTCCAGTTGCTGGTGCACGAGCACGACGACGGGCTCGAGCGAGGCACCGAGCGTCTTCGCCAGCCACGCGATCTGAGGCGCGTCGACGTTGCTGTCGCCCCAGTCGAAATTGCCGTGGTCGTAGTCGCTCCCGTCGCCCTTGTGGCTGGCGTCGAGCACCACGAAGCGCACGCCGCCAGACACGAACGTGTAGCGCGTGGCGTTGGGCACGATCCCGGCATTCGGCGCGGCGGCGAGAAACTGCGCTTTCGAGAGGCTGTCCGTGTCGTGATTGCCGATGACGTGGTAGCGCGGCCCCTTGAACACGGCGAACACGGACTCGATCTTCTCCAGGTACTTCAGCGTGCGCGCTTCGTCGGGCGTCCTGTCCTGGTCCTTGAAGTCGCCCAACTCGACCAGGAACGCCACGCCCTTGGCGTTCATCACCTGCACGCACTCGGCGAGCTTCGCGTCCGACTCCCGGTACGTGCGCGCGCCGGCCGCGTCGATGTCGGCGTAGTGGATGTCGGTGACGACGCCGAAGCGCACGCGCGGCGGCGCCTGGGCCGCCGGGAGCGCGAGACTCGACGCGACAACGATGATCAGAAGCCCCAATCGCACGCGCGAACCCACTCCCATCGCCGGCTCCTCTCGACCTGACCCCGCAACACGGCAACATGCCGGGTTTCTGGACCTGACCCCAAAGTGCGACAATCGGCCACATGATACGCATCCGCCGCCGCGCCGTCATCCTCGCCCTGGCGCTCGCCCTCGCCGGCCCCTGGCCCGACGCGCGGCCCGCCGCCTCGCCCCAGTTGCCGCCGGCCATCGCCATGCCCGCTCAGTGGCTGCAGGGCTTCGTGGCGCCCGTGTCGGGCGAGACGATCGTGTATCCATGGGCGTATCCCGGCCAGACGAAGACGCTGCTCAGCCGCGCAACGACCGGCAGGATGACCGTGGCGTGGACCGGTGAGCCCGTGCCGCCCGGCGCCCCGGGCGATGCCGTGACGTATCTCTGGCACGCGGGCACCGCGTCGGGCTCGGGCGCCCATGCGTTCACGTTTGCGATCAACGGGACTCCGGTGGCGACGTTCCGGTCCGGCAGGAGCGCGGACGATCGCGCGTGGAGCCTGGCCGGCGAGGGCGGCGCCGCGCTGTCGTTCCGCGCCACGCGGATTGGCACGTTCAATGAGCTGTTCGGATTCATGTGGATCACGGCGCCGCGGTCGCTCTTTGGCACGGGCGCCCCGCGGTTCTCGGTGACCGGCGAAGCCGCCGGCAGCCAGGATTACTACCTCGGTCCCGAGGAGCAGGTGCGGACATTCGTCCTCGCGCGGCCGGAAGAAGCGGTCTTTGCCTCAGGCGAGCGGGCGGTTCGAATCGAGATCAGCAGCACGCGCGACCCGGAGCCCGTACGGATCGAGGCGGGCGGCGCGCCCATCGCCTCGGAGGCGCAGCCGGGTTACACGAGCCTCCTCGTTCCCGCCGGCCCCAACGCCGAGCGGCCGCTGACCGCGTCGATCACGGTGGGCGCGGGCGATGCCATCGTCCAGACGTTCGAACTGAAGACCGTGCAGCCCCGCGTCCTGCACCTGCTGCCTCACTCCCACGTCGACATCGGCTACTCGGATCCGCAGCCCGAGGTCGAGCGCAAGCAGTGGAAGAACCTGCGCGATGCGGTCGAACTCGCCCGCGCGACGGCGTCGTACCCGCCGGAGGCCCGCTTCAAGTGGAACGTCGAGGGATTGTGGTCGGTGGAGAGTTACCTGAAGCAGGCCCGGGCGGAGGATCGCGAGGCGTTCCTGGCGGCCGTCCGCGGCGGGGCGGTTTCCGTCCAGGCGAACGACACGAACGTCCTGACGGGCCTCGCCACGCCCGAGGAATTGCGGCAATGGACGTCCGGGGCGCGCCGGCTGCGCGAGGCCTATGGCCTCCAGCCCGGCAACACGGCCATGCACTCCGACATCCCCGGCCTGAGCTGGACGTCGGTCGCCGCGCTGGCCGAGGCCGGGGTGCGCTACTTCAGCAGCGGACCGAATTACGTGCCCGGCCTTCCCGACGGCGGCGATCGGATCGGCGCCACGCTCAAGGCCCTTGGCGACAAGCCGTTCTGGTGGGCCTCGCCCTCCGGCGAAGAGCGGCTGCTCTTCTGGATGGCCGGGCGCGGATACTCGTGGTTCCACGGCCTCAACATGGGCCGCATGACCGACCGCAATCGAGACGAGGTGCTGCAGTACGTGAAGGCGCTCGCCGATGCCGGCTATCCGTACGACATGGTGCAGGTGCGCTACACGATTGGCGGCGACAACGGGCCCGTCGACCAGGCGCTCCCCGACGCGGTGAAGTCGTGGAACGAGCAGTTCGCATCGCCGCGCCTCGTCATCAATACCGCCGACGCGATGTTCGCGGAGTTCGAGCAGAAGCACGGGGCGCGGCTCCCGGTGTGGGCGGGCGACATGACGCCGTACTGGGAGGACGGCGCCCTGTCGAGCGCGGCCGAGGAGACACTGGCTCGCGCGGCCGCGCGGCGCATCGCCCAGGCCGAGACGCTGTGGGCCCTGCGCCAGCCTGACGCCTTCCCCGCCGCCGACGCCGACGAGGCGTGGCGGAACCTCATCCTCTGGCACGAGCACACGTGGGGCGCGGCCGACTCGATCAGCCAGCCCGACCGCTCCGACGTCGTCGCTCAGTGGGTATACAAGCGGGCGTTCGCGCTCGAGGCGGGCAAGCGGTCGCTCGCGCTGCTCGAGGGCGCGGCGCCCGCGCCCGGCAGCGCCATCGACGTCGTGAACACGCTCTCGTGGCCGCGAAGCGGGCTCGTCTTTCTGACGGCGGCCCAGTCGGCGGCCGGCGACCGCGTGCGCACGCGCGACAACAAGGCGCTTCCGTCGCAGCGGCTGAAGGACGGGCGCCTCGCCGTGTGGGTCGACAACGTGCCGCCCCTGTCCGGCCTGAGGCTGCTCGTCGGCCCCGGCGAAGCGGCGCCGCCCAGGAACGAGCTGCGGGTCACGACGGGCGCCCTCGACAACGGCCGCATGCAGCTGCAGATCGACCCGCACGCCGGCACGATCGCCCGCCTGATCTGGAAGGGCGATCCGGACCGCCGGCCCGTGTTCGGCCCGGCTTCGCCGCGGAGCCCGATCGGCCCGCCGGGGCGGCCGAGTTCGACGGCCATCGACCTCACGTGGCGGTCGGGCGGATCCGGCAAGGAGGTGCCGCTGAACGCCGGGCCGCTCTTCAACTACCTCTATGTCGCCGGCCGCGACCCGTCCCGCGCCGTTCCGTCATTCGGCGGCAACATCGCCGCCTCCGACATCGGCCGGCTCGTGTCGGTGATCGAGCTGCGGGGCCAGGCCCCCGCGACGAGCGGGATTCGGCGGACCCTCGTCGTCGCGGCCGGTGCGGACACCATCGAGATGACGGTGGAGGTCGACAAGATCGCCGTGCGGGACAAGGAGAGCGGCCACCTGGCGTTTCCGCTCAACGTTCCTGGCGGCGTGATTCGCGTCGACCTTGGCGAGGCGCTGGTCGAGCCCGAGCGCAACCAGCTCCCGGGATCGTGCCGCGACTTCATCGGCGCGCACAGCGTGGTCGACGTCTCGAACGCTGACGCGGGCATCTCGATCGCGACGCTCGACGCGCCGCTCCTGGAGCTGGGCGCCATCACCGACGAGCGGCAGAACGATCGCGGCGCGCGCAACTGGCGCGAGCGAACGGCGCCAGGCACTACGGTGTACGCGTATCTCTTCAACAACTACTGGCACACCAACTACAAGGCGTACCAGCAGGGCCCGCTGACGTACCGGTTCGTGCTGCGGCCGCACGCGGGGTTCGACGCCCTGGCCCTCCGCCGCTTCAGCGACGAGCAGGACAACCCGCTGCTCGTCTTCCCGGTCGATCCCGCCGCGCCGGAGATCCAGGCGCCCTTCTCGCTCGCAGGCGACCAGGTGACAATCTCGTCGCTGCGCGTCGCGGACGGCGGCGGGGCGCTGGTCGCGCGCATCTTCAATCCGTCGCAGAAGGCCGCGGCGGTCACCGTGCGCCCGGCCGTTCCGGGAACGCGAGTCTCTGAAATGGTGCCGACGGCCGCGGGCCCGGCGGCGCGCGCCGCGCAGGACGGCCGCGTGACGGTGCCAGCGCTGGGCGTGCGAACGGTGCGGATCGAGCGGAGGTAGGACGGGTGTCTCCGCTGCAGGCGTCGGCCTGACGCCGCCACGAGAGCGGAGGCCCGGCGCCGCAGCTAGGGACCCGAGACGTCTGCCGTGGCCCGCGGCCGTTTCAGCTGTTCCGCAATGCGTGCCAGCGCGCGTTCGCGATCCGCCCCGCCAAGGTCCCGCTCCATCTCCTCCAATGCCGCGCGCACGACGTCCCGGTGATGGACGTCGAGGCCGTAGCGCTCGATCGCATCCAGCCAGAGCCTGTGGATGAGATCGAGGTCCTCCTGACTCAGCGGCGGCGCGTGAGGGCCGAGCAGGAACGTCTCGACGTCGCCCGTCAGCCTGTACGTCACGAGCCGCGACCGCACGTTCCTGCTCTTCTCGATCCGGTCCCACGCCTCACCCAGCCTGTGGGCCATCTGGGCCCCCGTGAGGTTCGCAGATTCGCCGACGACGATGTCCGAGGAATGCAGGCTGACCGCCGCCTGCGCCAGGGCATCGGCGACGTTGCTCGACGGCACGACCAGCAGTTTCACGGGCCGCCCCTCGCGCTCGGCGAGGGACACCACGCGCGTGAAGAGCGCCTGTTCGTAGTCCCTGAACACGCGATCGCTCGCGAAGTCCGTGTAGCCGGTGTCGGGCCCGCGCAGGGGCCGCACGGTCATCACCACGATGTCCTGCTTCTGGGTGTCGGTGCGGTCGAGCACCCACTTGAGGTGCGCGAGGCTGTTGGGATCGCGCACGGGCACGAGCACGTTCCCCGGGCGGGCCGACACCAGTTCGAGGCCCACGTCCGACGCGGGCACGAGATGGAACTGGTCCAGGGCATGGTGCGCCGCGTCCATCGCCTGGCGCCGCCGTGCCGTGGCGCGCTCCGAAAGGACGAACGCGGAGTAGATCACGACCGTGAACAGCGAACCCGAGATGGTGGCCACCTGCTTGGTCACGAGGTTGACGAGCGCCACTGTGAACAGGGCGAGGGTGATCGCCGCGAGGCCGATCGGCAGTTCCACGCGGCCGACCTTCAGGTTCACCGGCACGCGCCACTCGCGCTGGCCGGGCGATCGGAAGCGGAGGACGAGCACGGCGAGCGATTTCAGCGCGAAGCTCCACACCACGCCGAACGCGTACGCCTCGCCCAGGATGTAGATCTCGCCGCCGCTGAGGGCCACCGTCAGGAGCTGCAGGCCGACGATCAGGTTCAGGAACCGGTACGTGGTGCCGTACTTCCGGTGGGGCTGCCTGAACCACTCCGGCAGCACGCCGTCTTCCGACACCCTGTTGAGCACGGCGTTCGATCCGACGATGGCCGTATTGACCGCGCTCGCCAGGATCAGGAAGCCGACCAGCACCACGAACGCCTGGAACGCCAGGCGCAGTCCGATCGGGCCGGCCAGGTGCATGGCGATGCCGGAAATCAGGTTGTCGTAGAACTGCGGCCGGACATTGTCGGGGATGAGCGCGGTCGCGAGGAAGCTGACGCCGGCCGTGAACACAACGCTGTAGACGAAAACCACCAGGGCGGTACGGCGGAGGTTGAGGGCCTTCGGCGACTCGATCTCGCGGTAGACCTGTGCCAGCGACTCGTATCCGCTCATGGCGAGCAGCGAGTGCCCGAATCCGATGACGAGCGCGATGGCGGTGAAGGCCGGGAATCTGGTGCCCTTCAACCAGCCCAGCGCGTCGTCCGAGAACTTCAGGTGCTCGAGCGTAGGGCTCGGTGGGAGGGCCCCTCCCTGTTTCAGCAACAGGGTGACGAAAGCCCAGCCGAACAGGAGGACCACCATTACGGAGGTGATCTGGATGATGTGCAGGGCGTCGGAGCTCGACTCGTGGAGCCCCCGCGTGTTGCGCCACCAGAAGTAGACGATGACGAGCATGGCGAAGCCGGCGGCCATCACGCCACGAGGCAGAGGAAGCCCGACGCCGTAGTGTCCCAGGATTTCGCCGATGAGGCCCGCGATATAAAGTCCGGCGGACACAGCGCTGATGGGCCCCGTCAGCACGTAGTCGAAGAGCAGCGCCGACACGGACAGTTTGGCCAGCGTGCCGCCCATCGCTTCCTTGACGACGCGGTACACGCCGCCGCGGACGAACATGACGGAGCTTTCGATGTAGATCGCCCGGACGGCCCACGCGAAGAGCATGACCGCAAGCACGAACCAGGGCGCGGCGCGGCCGATGGCCTGCTCGGCAATGCCGCCAACGTAGAACGCGGTGGAGCCCATGTCGCCGAGCACGATGGCCGCGGCCCGCCAGAACGAGATGAACGACAGCAAGACCGTGGTCGCCACCACCACCTGGGTGGGCTTGCTGGTTGAGCGTCCGGCTTCGATGGACATGTTCTTCTTCAGTCTCCGCCTGCTTCCGAACGCGGCGCCCCGTCAGGCGCGTACGGGCACGACCTGCACCGTCGCATCCGGGACCTCCGTCAGAAACCGGTCGATGACGGACCCGTGGAGCAGGAGCTGCCAGCGCGATCGCTGGCTCTGCCCGAACACCACGTGCGTGATGCCCTCCCTGCGGGCGAAGGCGATCAGCCCTTCGGCGGGCTTGTCCGCTTTCACCCGGACGACCGTCGCCCCGAGCGCCTCGGCCAGCGCGATGTTCCGGGCCAGGGCGTCCCGGTCCTTCGGGCTGATCCGGTCGACGCGCTCCCGGGGCGTTTCCACATACACGGCGTACCAGCGGGAGCCGAGGCGGCCGGCGATCCGCACGCCCGTCCGGATGACACGGGGCGCGTCGACATTCGAACTCATGCACACCATCACCCGCTCGGGGATGAGCGCCGGCTCGAGGCCCTCCCGCTCCCGGTACGACGCCCCCTTGGCGCCCACCTCGTCGGCGACCAGCCGGAGGGCCAGCTCCCTCAGCGCCGTCAGGTTGGCCTTGCGAAAGAAGCTGGTGAGCGCCTGCTCGACCTTGTCGGGCCTGTAGACCTTGCCCTGCCGCAGGCGGTTGCGCAGCTCGTCGGTGGTCACGTCGACGTTGATCACCTCGTCGGCGCGGTCGAGAAAGGTGTCGGGGACGGTTTCGCGGACGCGCACGCCCGTGATGCGCGCGATGGCGTCGTTGAGCGTTTCGATGTGCTGGATGTTCACGGCGGTCATCACGTGGATGCCGGCGTCCAGCAACTCGACCACATCCTCGAACCGCTTCGTGTGCCTGGATCCGGGCACGTTGGTGTGCGCGAGCTCGTCGACGATGGCCACCGCCGGCCGGCGCGCCAGGACCGCGTCGAGGTCCATTTCCTCCATCTCGGCCCCGCGGTAGGGGATGCGCCGCCGCGGGATGACATCGAGCTGGCCGATTTGCGCCTCGGTGTCGGCGCGGCCGTAGGTCTCCACGAACGCCACCGCCACGTCCAGCCCCCGTTCCCGCAGCAGATGAGCGTCCCGCAGCATCAGGTAGGTCTTCCCGACCCCTGGCGCCGCCCCGATATACACCCGCAGGCGCGCGCGCTTCCGGTCCTGGAGGCGGGCGAGCAGGCGGTCTGCCGCCGAGGCCGGAGATTCAGCTGCCATCGCCTCATTCTAGGAGTGGAACTCCAATCCATAGCTGTCTTTACGGACTTTTTATGGACCTTTTAGCCCCTTCTCACGCCGGAATCCCTATCGTGTCCTTGAGAGGACGCGATGATGACCAACGACTCGATGGGCGACGGCGAATCCTTCATCATCCCCGCCCGCACGCTTCGCGGGTCGAAACGGGAGATGGTCGAAGACATCGACCAGGCGATTGTCGGCCTGCTGGCGCTGCGCCATCTCATCGACGACGGCGCGCCGCCCCCGGAGGCACCCGAGTTCGGCGAGCGTCAGCGCCCGCGCCTGCACAAGCCCTCGTGGCCGCGGCTGTTCACCGCTCTGCGCTTCGCCGGCGCGCGGAGGTAGCACGTGACCGCTCGCCCCGGACCGGTCTGCGGGCTGCTGCTCGCGGCGGCAGTCGTCATGGCTGCCTCGACGAGGGCGCATGGGCAGGGAGGCGACGCGCGCGCCGCGCTGCCAGCGCCGCCGGCCGAACCCACGAAGGCGGACCCTTTCACGTTCGCCGACTTCACCTGGCTGACCGGCAACCCCCGCACGAAGGATCTCCCCCTCGACACGAAAGTCGTCACCGGGGAGTTCCGGCTCGACACGAACTTCACCTACAGCTTCAATCACCCGGCCGACGATACGATTTCGGGATCGAGCGAGGTCTTCCGATCCGGAGAACTGCAGGTCACCCAGCTCGGCATCGGCGGCGATTTCCACGTGGACAACGTCCGCGGCCGGCTGATGACTCAGTTCGGCCTCTACTCGCAGACGACGCCCCGCAACGACGCTAGCGCGGCGCGCGGCCAGTGGAGCCTCGACGGGGCGTACCGCTACGTCTCGGAGGCGTATGGCGGGTATCACTGGGACCGCCTTCATGGCATCAACGTCGACGCCGGCATCTTCATGTCCTACGTGGGCCTGTACAGCTACTACCAGTTCGACAACTGGTCGTATCAGCCCTCGTACGTCTCGTCGAACACGCCGTGGTTCTTCTCGGGCGTGCGGGTCCAGATCTTCCCGAGCGACCGGCTGAAGATCGAGCCCTGGATCGTCAACGGCTGGCAGTCCTATGGGCGCTTCAACAAGGCTCCCGGGATCGGCGGGCAGGTGCTCTGGCGGCCGAACGGCTCGGTGTCGATCACGACCAACAACTACTGGGGCAGCGACACGCTCGGCAACCCCGGGCGCACGCGCGTGCACACCGACAACAGCATCCAGGTGAAGTACCTCGACACCCCGCACGCAGGGCTGACGAAGGCGGCCTTCACGTTCACCTTCGATGCGGGATGCGAATACGGCGGCGGCGTGAGTTGCGGCGGAGGGTCCGCCGGGACGCCTTCGCAGACGTTCCTCGGCTTCATGGCCTATCACCGCCTCTGGTTCGTGCGCGATGCGCTGGCGCTCACCGTCGGCGGCGGCGCGATCTCCAATCCGGGCCGGTATCTCGTGCTGGTGCCGCCCGTCAACGGCGCCACAGCCGCGTCGGGCACGCCGTACTTCACCGCGAACCCGGGCGACGAGTACATGGCGTGGGACGGATCGGTGACCTTCGACTACATGCCGAGCCAGTTCGTGACGTTCCGGTTCGAGGGCAATCACCGGGCCGCCAGCGTGCCGTACTTCGCGGGCGAGGGCGGCGTGACACCGCCCGGCGGCAACGCCGGGCCGCCGGGTTCGGCGGTGCCGGGATTCACGCCCGACCTCAGGAAGTCGGAGAACCGGATGACCGTCGCCTTGCTCGTGAAGTTCTGACCGAGGCGACAAGGGGCGGAACGACCATGCTGGACGCCGTCATGCTCGGGAGCGCGCTGCTGTTCTTCGTTGCGGCGCTCGTCTATATGGCCGGCTGCCATCGCCTGAAGTAGGGCGCGATGATTGTCGATCTGGTGCTGCCGCTCATCGTTTCGGCGGGGTTGCTCGTCTACCTCCTGATCGCGCTGCTGAAGCCGGAGAAGTTCTGACATGACCGCGACAGGCTGGCTTCAGATCGTCGTGTTCCTGGGCGCGGTGCTGCTCCTGACGAAGCCCCTCGGCCTGTACCTGGCCCGCGTGTTCGAACGCCGGCGCACGTGGCTCGACCCGCTGGCGCGCCCGGTCGAACGTCTGCTCTACCGCCTGACCCGCGTCGACGAGACGCACGAGATGCGGTGGACCGAGTACGGCGCCGCGATGCTGCTCTTCAGCCTGGTGTCGTTCGTCGTCCTCTACGCGATCCTGCGGCTCCAGTCCTGGCAGCCGTGGGGCAACCCCCAGGCGCTGGGGCCGGTCCCGCCGTACCTGGCGTTCAACACGGCGGTGTCCTTCACCACGAACACCAACTGGCAGGCCTACGGCGGCGAGAGCACGGTGAGTTATCTCACGCAGATGGCCGGCCTCGCGTACCACAACTTCGTTTCGGCTGCCGTCGGGATCTCGCTCGCCGTCGCCTTCGTCCGTGGGATCGCGCGCCGCGAGAGCCCGACGATCGGCAACTTCTGGGTGGACCTCATGCGGGCGACCTTGTGGGTGCTCCTGCCGATGTGCCTGGTTGGCGCGCTCGTACTCGTGTCACAGGGCGTCGTGCAGAACTTCAGGCCGTACGACCGGGCCGTGCTCCTCGATCCCCAGACCGTGACGACGATTGATGGGACGCACCGTGAGACGACGACGACGCTGACGGCGCAGGTCATCGCGCAGGGCCCGGTGGCGTCCCAGGAAATCATCAAGGAGCTCGGCACCAACGGGGGAGGGTTCTTCAACGCGAACAGTTCGCACCCGTTCGAGAATCCGACGCCGCTGACCAACTTCCTGGAACTCGTCGCCATCTTCGCCATACCCGCCGGCCTTGTCTACATGCTTGGCGAGATGACCGGGTCGCGGAAGCACGGCTGGACGGTCTGGGCGGCCATGGCGTTCCTCTTCCTGGCCGGCGCGACGACAGCCTACTGGGCAGAAGCGCGGGGCAATCCGTTGCTCGCAGCCGACCAGCATGCCTCCGCCCTGGCACCCGGCGGCAACATGGAAGGCAAAGAGGTCCGGTTCGGGATCCCCGCGTCGGTGCTCTTCGCCACCGTGACGACCGACGCCAGTTGCGGCGCGGTCAACGCCATGCACGATTCCTTCACGCCGCTCGGCGGCATGGTGCCGCTGGTCAACATCATGCTGGGCGAGGTGATCTTCGGCGGGGTCGGCGCGGGGCTCTACGGGATGCTGGTCTTCGTCATTCTGGCCGTGTTCATCGCCGGCTTGATGGTTGGGCGCACTCCCGAGTACCTGGGCAAGAAGATCGAAGCCTACGACGTCCAGATGTCGATGCTCGCGGTGCTGGTCTTTCCGCTCACCGTGCTCCTGTTCGCGGCTGTCTCCGCCGTCTCGCCGTCGTTCGGCACGTCGAGCATCTCGAACCCCGGACCGCACGGGCTCACCCAGATTCTCTACGCCTTCGTCTCGGCCGCCGGCAACAACGGCTCCGCCTTTGGCGGCCTGGGCGCGAACACGCCCTGGTACAACGCGGCGCTCGGGTTCGCCATGCTCGCGGGCCGCTTTCTGTTCATCGTGCCCATGCTGGCCGTGGCGGGCAATCTGGCCGGCAAGAAGCGCGTGCCGCCGTCACCCGGGACGTTTCCCGTGACGACGCCGCTGTTCGCCGTGCTGCTGGTCAGCGTGGTGCTGATTGTCGGCGCGCTGACGTTCTTCCCGGCGCTCAGCCTGGGCCCGATCCTGGAGCACCTGGCGATGGGCCAGGGCCGTACGTTCTGAGGGATCGAAACGTGGCTGCCACGCATTCCTCGTCGATCTGGGACCGCCGCATCGTCCGGGGCGCGCTCATCGACGCCATTCGCAAGCTTCACCCGCGCCGCATGATGCGCAACCCGGTGATGTTTGTCGTCGAGACGGGAAGCGTGCTGACCACGGTCCAGCTCGTCAGGGACGCCGCGCTCGGGGCCGGGCATCTGGGTTTCGAGCTGCACATCACGCTCTGGCTGTGGGCCACCGTGCTCTTTGCGAACTTCGCCGAGGCGATGGCCGAGGGCCGCGGCAAGGCCCAGGCCGACACGCTTCGCCGCGCGAAGACCGACACCCTGGCCAGGCGGCTGCGTCCGGACGGCACGGCCGAGGAGGTGCCGGCGCCAGCCTTGCGGGTGGGCGACGTCGTCATGGTCCAGGCCGGCGAGTTCATTCCCGGAGACGGCGAGGTGATCGAAGGCGTGGCGTCGGTCGACGAGTCGGCGATCACGGGCGAGTCCGCCCCGGTCATCCGCGAGTCCGGCGGAGATCGGTCGGCGGTCACGGGCGGCACGAAGGTGCTCTCCGACTGGCTCAGGATCAGGGTGACGTCGAATCCGGGCGAGACGTTCCTGGATCGGATGATCGCGCTGGTGGAAGGCGCCGAGCGCCGCAAGACCCCGAACGAGATCGCGCTGAACATCCTGCTCGCCGGCCTGACCATCGTGTTCCTGCTCGCAGTCGTCACGCTCCAGCCGCTGGCGATCTACTCCGGGGCGCCGCAATCCGTGTTCGTGCTGGTGTCGCTGCTCGTCTGCCTCATCCCCACGACGATTGGGGGCCTGCTCTCCGCGATCGGGATCGCCGGCATGGATCGCCTCGTGCAACGCAACGTCCTCGCGATGTCCGGACGGGCCGTCGAGGCGGCAGGCGACGTGCACACGCTGCTGCTCGACAAGACGGGCACGATCACCCTCGGCAACCGGCAGGCGACCGCGTTCCTGCCCCTCCCCGGGGTCGCGGAGCGGGAGCTCGCGGACGCCGCCCAGCTGGCGTCGCTGCCCGACGAGACGCCGGAGGGCCGGTCAATCGTGGTGCTGGCGAAGACGCGCTTCGGCCTGCGCGGGCGCGAGGTCGGGTCGCACATGACGTTCCTGCCGTTCAGCGCCCAGACCCGGATGTCAGGCGTCGACATCAACGGGCGTTCGGTGCGCAAGGGCGCGGCCGATGCGGTCTGCAGGTTCATCGCCGAGCACCACGGCAGCGTGCCGCCCGAGCTCGAACCGCTGGTGGCGCAGGTGGCCCGCTCCGGCGGCACGCCCCTCGTCGTGGCCGATCGCCACCGTCCCCTCGGCGTCGTGCACCTGAAGGACATCGTCAAGGGCGGCATCCGCGATCGCTTCGCCGAGCTGCGGGCCATGGGCATCAAGACCGTGATGATCACGGGCGACAACCCGTTGACGGCCGCGGCCATCGCCGCCGAGGCCGGCGTCGACGACTACCTTGCCGAGGCCACCCCCGAGGACAAGCTGCGCCTGATCCGGCGCGAACAGGGCGACGGCAAGCTCGTGGCCATGACCGGCGACGGGACCAACGACGCGCCGGCGCTCGCCCAGGCCGACGTGGCCGTCGCCATGAACACGGGCACCCAGGCCGCGAAGGAAGCCGGGAACATGGTGGACCTCGATTCGAACCCCACCAAGCTCATCGAGATCGTGGAAATCGGCAAGCAGCTGCTCATGACCCGCGGGGCGTTGACGACGTTCTCCATCGCGAACGACGTGGCGAAGTACTTCGCCATCATCCCGGCGATGTTCGCGGCCGCGTTTCCCGTGCTGGCGGTGCTGAACATCATGCGGCTGCGCACGCCCGAGTCGGCGATCCTGTCGGCTGTCATCTTCAACGCGCTCATCATCGTCGTGCTCGTGCCTCTGGCGCTGAAAGGCATACGGTACCGGCCCGTGAGCGCCGCCGCGCTCATGCGGCGCAACCTCCTCATCTACGGCGCCGGCGGCCTCGTCGTGCCGTTTGCCGGCATCAAGCTCATCGATGTGATCATCACGATGCTGGGGCTGGCGTAAGACGCGGGGCGCCTGCTGCTGGCGCCGGGGTTCATGGATGCAACTGCGGACGAATGTCGTGATCGCGATCCTGATGACGGTCGTCACGACGGTGCTGCTCGGGGTTCTGTACCCGCTCGTGGTGACCGGGCTGGCGCAGGCGCTGTTCCCGGACCGGGCGAACGGTCAGCTGATCTACTGGGACGGGCGTCTCCTGGGCTCGCGCCTCATCGGCCAGCCGTTCTCGTCGCCCGGATACTTCCGCGCCCGTCCGTCGGCCGCCGGGCCGGCCGGGTACGACGCGGCCGCGTCGGGCGGAACCAACCTCGGGCCCACCAACGCGGCGCTCATCGACGCGGTGCGGGCCAGGGCCGAGGCTGCGCGGCTGGAGAACCCCGGCGCGCAGGTGCCGATCGATCTCGTGACCTCGTCCGCGTCAGGCCTGGATCCGGACATTTCTCCGGCGGCCGCGGCGTTCCAGGTCCCGCGCGTTGCGCGCGAGCGAGGCGTCACGGAGGCCGCGATCCGTCAACTCGTCGAGGCCTTCACCACGCCGCGTGATCTCGGATTCCTCGGGGAGCCCCGGGTCAATGTGCTGTTGTTGAATCTGGCGCTCGACGAGCGCTATCCGGCCGGGGGCTCTTCGTCGCCCGTGAACCGGTAGCCGACCCAGGGCTCGGTCACCAGGTAACGCGGCCGGGCGGGGTCGGGTTCGATCTTCTTCCGCAGTTGTCCCATCAGCACCCGAAGGTGCTCGGGGTGCTCGACGGCATTCGGCCCCCAGATCGCCTTCAGGATTGCGCGGTGGGTGAGCACCTGGCCGGCGTGGCGGGCCATGAACGTGAGCAGTTCGAATTCCTTCGGCGTCAGCTTGATCTCGGTCTCCCCACGCATCACGCGGTTCCGATCGAAGTCGAGCGTCAAGTCGCCGCGAAGCCACTGGCCCGTTTGACCGGGCTCCCCGCTGCTGGCCCGGCGTAGCGCCGCGCGAACCCGCGCCAGCAGTTCGTCCGGCCCGAACGGCTTGGTGACGTAGTCGTCGGCCCCCTCGTCGAGCGCCGCCACCTTGTCCTTCTCGGCGCCGCGGGCCGACAGCACCACGATCGGGGTGTCCCACCTCGCCCGGACGCGCCGGCAGACTTCAAGGCCGTCCATGTCGGGCAGTCCCAGGTCGAGCACGATCAGATCCGGCCGTTCGCCCTCGACCTCGGCCAGCGCATCGCGGGCGGTCCCGGCGACAGTGACCTCGTAGCCTCGCGACCGCAGCAGCGGCACCATCGTTCGCTGAATCGAGACCTCGTCGTCGACGAGGAGGATGTGTGCCGGGTGATTCACGACGGCCCCTCGCCGGTGGGACTGCCCTGCCGGGCGGTTGCCGGAATCTGCAGCGTGAAGCAGGCGCCGCCGTCCGGATGGTTCTCCGCCCACACACGCCCGCCCTCGGCAGCGAGCAATCCCCGGGTGATGGCGAGGCCCATCCCCGTTCCGAACGAGCGGTGCCGGGCGCCGGCGCCGCGAAAGAACTGCTCGAACAGGTGCTCGACGTCCTGTGGCGCAATCCCGGGCCCGCGATCCCGCACGCTCAGCGAGAGCCCGGCTTCATCGACCTTCGCGGTGACGGTGATCGGCGTGCCCTCCGGTGCGTATTGCCCGGCATTCTCGAGCAGGTGCGCAAGCGCCGTCGAGGTAAGACGGGGATCAACCTGTGCCGATCCTGGCGTGTCCACGTCGAGCTCGAGCGGGTGGTCCCGCAACGTATGTTGCACCTGCCGGACCGCGGCATCGACGATGTCCGCCGGATGCACCCATTCCCGCTCGGCATCGATGGCCCCGGTCTCGATGCGCGCCATGTCGACGATGTTCTGGAACAACCTGCTGAGGCGCGTGACTTCGACCTCGATGACGCCGATCTGATCGCGCCGCAACGCGTCGCTGGCATCGGCCGACCGGAGATTGCCTGCCGCCACGGCGATCGCCGTCAGCGGGGTCTTCAGATCGTGCCCGAGCGAGGCGAGCAGCGCCGTCTTCAGCTCCGCGCCCTGCCGGATGCGTTCCGCGTCCCGGCGCTCATCGAGCATCTTGGCGCGCTCGATGGCGATGGCCGTCAATCCCGCGATGGCGTCCAGCGTGCCCGGCTCGACGATCCGGCCGGCAGCGGCCAGCAGGCCGATGGCTCGCATGCCCAGGCGCAGGGGCACGAGGGTGACGACGACCCCTTCGGGCGTCGTCGAGCTGCGTTGCCCGCCGTAGCTCCGCGTGGGCGCATCGAATTCGAGCGCGCCCCGCGCCGAGACCAGCGCCCGATCGAGCTCCGGCCTGTCGAGCGTCACCGTGTCGCTCGACGCGTGCACGCGCCATCCGTCGGGCCCCGGCAGGCAGATGCCAACGTAATCGAGGCCGAAGCGGCGCGCCATGTGCCGGGCGAGTTCGTCGATCGCGTCCCGGCTGTCGGTGGTGAGCAGGATGTCGCGGCTGAGGTCGAAGAGTCGGGCCAGTTCGTCGCGCCGCGCCAGGGCGTCGTCGGCCCGGCTCCTGGCCACGAGCGAGAGACGGCCGGCGACGACGCTGACCGCGAGGAACACCAGCAGGGCCACCCAGTTCTGCGGGTCTTCGAGCGTGAACGTGCCGACGGGCGGCATGAAGAAGTAGTTGAGCGTCAGGAGCGCCAGAACCGATGTGGCAACCGCCACGCGGAGCGTCGACTCGGAGGCCACGACCAGGACGATCAGCAGGTACGACAGTCCGACAACGGTGGGATTGCTGACGCCGAGCCACACTTCGTACGCGGCGGTGGCGATGGCCAGCGCCGCGATGGCACCGGCGGTGTGCCACAACTCGGCAAGCGGCCGGTGATGGATGGGGTGGTTCCGGTTCATGGCACCTGGGCCGCCGTCAAGACCCGCCGGCCGGCGGCTGCGATTCTAGCAGCAATCCTGTACACTGATTTCGTCCTCAGGGGGAACGGCAATGGTGTCACGCCCGCGAACGCTCTGGCTGGTCCTGTTCTTCGTTGTCTCTTCGCTCGCCCTCGGGTCCGCTGCCGGGCCCGACCAGCAGAAGCGCCCGGCCCAGCAGCCGGCCGCGCCGGTGGTCCAGCCCGCTCCGCCTCCAGCGCCGGCCCTCGGCCGCCTGCCCGCCATCCTCACGCTGCGCGAGCAGGCCGAGATGTACGACGCGTGGCTGACGGTCCGCCTCGACCGCCTCCTGCCCGATCTGATGCGGCAGGAGGGCTTCGACATGTGGATCGTGATCTGCCGCGAGAACAACGAAGACCCGGTCTTCAAGTCGCTCGTGCCGTTCACGACGATGTACGCGAGCCGGACGTCGATCCTGATGTTCACCGACAAGGGGCCGGAGGGAATCGAGCGCCTCAGCGTGAGCCGCGCCGGCATCGGCACCCTCTACAAGGCGGCGTGGGATCCGGACCGCATCGATCAGTGGGCGCGCGTCGGCGAGCTCATCAAGGACCGCAGCCCGAAGAAGATCGGCATCAACGAATCGGACACGTTCAACTACGGCGACGGCCTCACGGCCACCCTGAAGAAGAAGTTCATGGCGGCGCTGCCCGCCGAGTTCCAGTCGCGCGTGCAGCCGGCCGAGCGCCTCGCCATCCGCTGGCTCGAGCGGAGGACCCCCGATGAAATGGAGGTCTACCCGCACATCGTCTCGATCGCGCACGCGATCATCGCCGAGGCGTTCTCGCGCACCGTCATCACGCCCGGCGTGACGACGACCGATGATGTCGTGTGGTACTTCCGGGAGCGGTCTCGGCAACTGGGCCTGGAGAACTGGTTCCAGCCGAGCGTGGACATCCAGCGGCCGAGGGACACGCCCTACGGCGCGAGCAAGGTGATCCACCGCGGTGATCTGCTGCACTGCGACTTCGGCATCGCGTACCTCAACCTGTGCACCGACACGCAGCAGATGGCCTACGTGCTGAAGGACGGCGAGATCGAGGCGCCGAAGGGGCTGCGCGACGCGTTCGCGAAGGCCAACCGGCTGCAGGACATCAACCTCGCGGAGATGAAGGCCGGCGCAACGGGCAACGCCATCCTCGCCGCGGTGCTGAAGCGCGCGCGGGCCGAGGGCCTGCAGGCGAGCGTGTACACCCACCCGATCGGGTTCCACGGGCACGCGGCCGGCACCATCATCGGCCTCTGGGACAAGCAGGACGGCGTGCCCGGCCTCGGCGATTTCCCGCTCTTCGAGGACACGGCGCATTCGATCGAGCTGAACATCCGGTCCGTCGTGCAGGAATGGGGCAACATCGACGTGCGCATCCCGCTCGAGCAGGACATCCTGTTCCGCAGGGGAGGGGCGACGTGGATGGATCAGCGGCAGACGGCCATCACGCTGATCCGCTGACACGGACACGCCAGGCCTGAAGGCCCGGCCTCCAGGTGTCTTTGATCGTCCACGCCCGCATGCAGCGCGTCGTTCTGCTGGTCACCGGCCTCATCCTGCTGACGGTCCAGCCCCCGGTCTCTGCCCGGAACCCTCAGTCCGCGCCCAACGTGACCGGCCGCGTCATCGACGCGTTCACGACCGGCCCGCTGGCCGGCGCGCGCATCACGGCGGGCGCGGCGGGCACGGTGTCCGACCGCGACGGCCGCTTCGCCCTGACGCTCCCCAGGGGCCCGGCGCGGCTCGTCGTGACCGCCGCGGGGCACCTCACCGAGCAGGTCGACGTGACGGTCGGCGACGAGCCCGTGACGATCGAGGTGCTGCTGCTCAACCAGTCCCAGTTCAGGGAGGACGTGGTCGTGACGGCAGCCGTGAAACCCGCGCCGGTCTCGCCATCCACGGTCGATGTCAGCCCGCTCGCCGTCCGCAGCATCGCGGGCGCCGCCGAGAATGTCTTCAGGACGGTGCAGACGCTGCCCGGCGTGAACGCGGCCGACGACTTCGGGAGCCGCCTGTCGGTGCGCGGCGGCGGGCCCGATCAGAACCTGACGGTCATGGACGGCGTCGAAATCCACGACCCGTACCGCCTGTTCGGCCTCACGAGCGCGTTCAACCCGGAAACCGTCGAGAACTTCGAATTCGTGGCCGGCGGCTTCAGCCCCAAGTACGGTGATCGCCTGTCGTCCATCCTGCTGGTCGAGAACCGGGCGGGCACGCGCGCCAGGCCGTTTGCCGGATCGTTTTCGCTCGCGCTGACCGACGCCAACTTCGTCGTCGAGGGCGCGCTGCCGGGCGGCGGCAAGGGATCGTGGATCGTCAGTGGCCGCCGGACGTACTACGACCTCATCGCCAACAGGATCGTCGGCACGACGCTGCCGTCGTTCGGCGACCTGCAGGCGAAGGTCGCCTACGATGTTCGCCCGGACCACCGCCTGTCGCTGTTCGTCCTGAACAGCCGCGAGCGCACCGACGCCCTGTTCGACGAGGAGTCGAGCGCGTCCACGCTCGGCCTCGGCAACGAGGCGTCCAACAACCTGGTGTCGCTCACGCTGGCATCGGCCTGGGGCTCTCGCGTGTCGTCGCGCACAATCGGATCGTGGTACCGGTACACCGACGCGCTGGACGCCAACGGCGACATCCGAGACGAAAGCGCGCGATCGAACGCGCCCGGCGACGACGCCTTCGGCCGGGCCAGGGTGGCGTTCGGGCGCAATCTCGGCGTGCGCGATCTGTCGTTCCGGCAGGAAGTGGCCTATGCCGCGTCGCCGGCGCACCTGGCCGAAGCCGGCGCGGAGATTCACGCCCTCGAAACGCGCTACGGCTGGGACATCTCAGGCGACCGGAACACCAACCAGGCGAACGGCTCGAGCGTCCAGGGCGGCGCCGGGCTGCCGGCGCAACTGGACTCGCGACAGCAGTCGGTGCGCGCCGGCGCGTGGGTGCTGGATCGCATCCAGGCGTCGCCGAGGCTGCGCGTGGATCCGGGCTTGCGCGTCGACTGGAACGGCGTGGCGGGTGAGACGCTGCTGTCGCCGCGCGTGTCGGCTCGCCTCGAGCTGGGCCGCGGGTATGCGCTTCGCGCTTCGGCCGGCTATTTCACACAGAGCCCGGGCTACGAGAAGCTGCTCCAGTCCGATTACTTCGTCGACCTCTCAGACGCCCGCGGCCTGTCGCTGACGAGCGAGCGCTCGATCCAGGTGCTCGGCGCGCTCGAGCGGGAGTTCGCTCCGGGCTTCCTGGCGCGTATCGAGGGGTACTACAAGACGTTCGATCGGATGATCGTCGGCCGCCTCGAGACCCCGGCCGAAACCGCCGGGCGCGTCGCGCTCTACGACTTTCCTGCCGACCTGCAGTCCAGCATCCCGGCAGCGCCGCAAATCGTGAGCGAGCCGATCAACGGAGCCGACGGATCGGCCTACGGCCTGGATCTCTACGTCGCGCGCCAGCCGCGGTCCGCCTCGGAGCGGTTCTCGGGCTGGGGGTCCTACACCTGGGGTCGGGCGACCACCAACGGCTACGGCCGGCGTTATCCCTTCGACTACGACAGGCGTCACGCGCTCAGCCTGGTCGGCACCTGGCGCCTTGCAGGCTGGCTCGACCTGGCCGCGTCGGCGCGCGTGGCGTCGGGCTTTCCCTACGACCCGGTGCTGGGTCTCGTGGTTGCCGCCAAACCCGTGAACGACGACGCCGGCAACGTCGTGAAGTACGTGCCCGAGGTGGACGCGAACGGACTCTACGTCTGGACGACGACCAGGGGCGGGGTGGAGAACCTCAACGCGGCAACGCTGCCGCTGTTCGCGCGCGTGGACGTGCGGGCCACCTTCAAGCCGTCGTGGTTCTCCGGCCGGTGGCAGTTCTACGTCGAGGTCATCAACGTGCTGAATCGCCAGAATGCCGGGAGTCTCGAACCCGTGCTCGCCTACGACCCGGCCGGCGACCGGCCATCCGTCAGTTACAAGCGGCAGGGCGCGTTTCCACTGCTCCCCTCGATTGGC
Organism: uncultured Acidobacteriota bacterium; assembly: GCA_963806085.1. Lineage (GTDB taxonomy): Bacteria > Acidobacteriota > Vicinamibacteria > Vicinamibacterales > JAKQTR01 > JAKQTR01. Next base: position 231,290 of record CAWDWR010000003.1, on the reverse strand, counting down.
ATCCGCTGCAGGTTCTGATGCGCCTCGGCCACCCGGGGCCTTCGGGCGACAAGTCGGCATGGGCGTTTCCTCGTGAGAACCCGCCGCCGCGCGAGCCCGTATGATCAGGGTGGAGGCGACTGTGGCCAACGACGAGTTCTACCGGAACCTGCGCGAGAAGGTGGCGGGCTACACGGGCGCGTACGCCGACTACGTGCTGCTCGTGCCGGATCTCTTCCTGCTCATCACGCGCCTGATGCTCGACCCGCGCATCGAGGGCCGGCACAAGGTCTACATGGGCGCGGCCCTCGCGTACGCGATTTCCCCGTTCGACCTCATGACCGAGCGCCGCTTCGGGGCCCTCGGCTACCTCGACGACCTCGTCGTCATCGTCGCGGCGCTGAACGTCCTCGTGAACGAGGCCGACCGGGCGGTCGTCCTGGAGCACTGGACGGGCAAGGAAGACCTGCTGGCGACGATCCAGAAGGTGCTCGGCCAGGCCGACGAACTCATGGGCAAGGGGCGGCTCGACAAGATCCTGGCCGGGCTCGGCATCAGGAAGCCGCAGAACGCGTAGTTACGCGTGCTTGAGGAACGTGCCGTTCCGGTATTCCTCGAACGCCACGCGCAGCTCCTCGCTCGTGTTCATCACGATCGGGCCGCGCCACGCCACCGGCTCCTGAATCGGTTCGCCCGACACCAGGAGGAACCGGATTCCCTGCGCGCCCGTCTCCACGGTGATCTCGTCGCCGGCATCGAACAGGATGAGCGACCGGTTGTCGGCGGCCACGCCGTCCTCGTCGCCAACGACGTCGGTCTTCACAGGCTGGGGAGCTGACGCGCCGGCGAACTTCCCTTCGCCATCGAAGACGTACGCGAACGCGTTGCGCGACCGTGCCACCGGCAGGCTGCGGCGTGTGCCGGGCGGGACCCAGATGTCGACGTACTGCGGCTCGGCCGCCACCCCTTCCACCGGGCCGCGCCTGCCCCAGAAGGTGCCGCAGATGATCCGCGCCTTCGTGCCGTCGTCGTCGGTGACCTCGGGAATGTCCTTCGCCGCGACATCCTGGTAGCGGGGGTGCGTCATCTTGAGCGACGCGGGCAGGTTGGCCCACAACTGGAACCCGTGCATCTGGCCGCGCTCGTTGCCGTGCGGCATCTCCTGGTGGACGATGCCGCTGCCGGCCGTCATCCACTGCACGTCGCCGGCGCCGATGCTGCCCTTGTTGCCGAGGCTGTCGCCGTGGTCCACGTTGCCGGCCAGCACGTAGGTGATCGTCTCGATGCCGCGGTGCGGATGCCACGGAAAGCCCGCGATGTAATCGGCCGGCCGGTCGCCGCGGAAATCGTCGAACAGGAGGAACGGGTCGACCTCGTTCGTGTCGCCGAAGCCGAAGGCCCGGCGAAGGCGCACGCCCGCGCCCTCCATGGTGAGCTGTGACCTGGTGAGACGCTTCACGGGACGGATGGACATATGGCCTCCGGCGGCTCTCACGCCTGTTGCTAGGACTCGGCTTCCGGTGCCCCGGATCCCGCCGCCTCCGCGTGCGGCGCCCGCGAGATATGCCCCAGGGGAGGCCGGCGCGGCTACCTAGCGTGCGTGTCGAGGATCGCCAGGGCGCTGTCGATGCGCCCCAGGGGGGCGGCCAACTGCACGCCCGCCACGCTGCCGCGCACCCGCTCGAATGTCTCGTGGGCGATCTTCACGCCTTCCGCGATGCCCTCTTCGCGCGTCGTCGTGGCCCGCATCCGCTCGAGGACGTCCGCCGGAACGCTCGCGCCGGGCACCTCGTTGTTCATGAACTCCGCGTTGCGGAACGACGTGAGCGGCCAGATGCCGCACAGGAGCGGGATCCGGACGTGTTCGACGCGCCGCATGAACCGCTCGAGGATGCCGATGTCGAACACGGGCTGCGTGATCATGTACTCGGCGCCCGCCTCGATCTTCCAGTCGAGCCTCCGCAACTCCTCGTCGAGGTTGATGGCCCCGGGATTCACGCCTACGCCGATGCTGAACCCGGTCGGCTCGCCGATCGCGTTGCCGGCCAGATCCAGCCCGTGGTTCAGGCGGTTGATCAGGTTGACCAGGCCGATGGCGTCCACATCGAAGACCGCGCTCGCGTGCGGGTAGTTGCCGAGCTTGGGCGGGTCGCCGGTGATCCCCAGGATGTTGCGGAGGCCGAGGGCCCAGGCGCCGAGCAGGTCCGACTGCATGCCGATGACGTTCCGGTCGCGGCAGGCGTAGTGCAGCACGACCTCGATGCCGACGTTGCGCTGGATGAGCACGGCCATCGCCAGCGCCGACATGCGCGCCGACGCGCGCGGGCCGTCGGGGATGTTGATCGCATCGATGCCGAAGTGGTGCAGCCGGCGGGCGCTCTCGACCTCCCTGGACGGCGACACGCCGCGCGGCGACACGAGTTCCACGAGCGTCACGAACTCGCCGCGCACGAGCTTCGTCGCGAGGCGGGACTTCTCGGTCCGGTCGTACACCTTCACGGCTTCGGGCGCCTGCACCGCGAGGTCGCCCACCTGCACGTCCATCCGCCGCGCCGGCTGCAGCGCCTGCACCGCCCGCCGGATCGCCCGGATGTGCGACGGGTTCGTGCCGCAGCACCCGCCCACGATCGACGCGCCGGTCTGGATGAACCGTTTCGCGTACTCGGCGATGTACTCCGGCGACGTCATGTAGATGTAGCGCCCGCCGACGTTCTGCGGCACGCCGGCGTTCGGCATCACCGAGATCGGGAGCGCCGTCAGCGTCTTGAGATGCTCCAGCGCCTCGAGCATCGACCGCGGCCCGATCGAGCAGTTGAGGCCGATGACGTCAATCTCGTAGGGCGCGATCTCCTTCACGGCGCTCTCGAGCGTGGAGCCGCTGATGAGCGCGCCGTCGTCGTTCACCGTGAACTGCGCGATGATGGGCGCGCCCGGCGCCACTTCCTTCACCGCGCGGATGGCCTGCGCGAGTTCCTTCGCCAGGCCGAACGTCTCCAGCACGAAAAGGTCGACGCCGCCGTCGAGGAGGCCGCGCACCTGTTCCTTGAACGCGTCCTTGGCCTCGTCGTACGACAGCGCGCTCAGCGGCTCCAGCGGCACGCCGAGCGGCCCCACCGACCCGGCCACCAGCGCGCGGTCCTTCACCGCCGCTTTCGCGATCTCCGCGCCCCTCCGGTTGATCTCGTAGACCTTCTTCTCGAGGCCGTGGGGCGCGAGCTTGAACTGGTTCGCCCCGTAGGTGTTGGTCTCGACGACGTCGGCGCCCGCGTTAGCGTAATCGCGGTGCACCTCGGCGACGATGTCGGGGTTGACCAGGTTGAGCTCGTCGAAGCAGGTGTTGATGAACACCCCCTTCTCGTAGAGATAGGTGCCCACCCCGCCGTCGAAGACGATGATCTCGTGGCCCAGCCGTACGCGGAAGTCGGTCATGCGTCTGCCCCTGCCTGCGCCCCTTCCCCTAGTGTAGCGTGGCGGCGGCGTGCTCTCCGCAGGCGTTTTCTGCCGGGCGCGCTCGGGGCGTGTCAGCGCCGCCGCGCTCCGACAAGCGCGAGCGCCGTCGGCACGAAGATGAGCGTGATCACCGTCGACACCGAGAGCCCGCCGATGACCGCGATCGCCAGCGGCTTCTGCATCTCGGCACCCGGCCCCAACCCGAGCGCCAGCGGCAGCAGGCCGAACAGCGTGCACAGCGTCGTCATCAGGATGGGCCTGAGCCGGACCGCCCCTGCCTCGACGAGCGCGGCGAGGCCGTCGCCGCCGCGCGCGGTCACGATCTCCGCGTAGTCGACGAGGATGATGCCGTTCTTCACGATGAGGCCGATGAGCAAGATCAGGCCCATCATCGACGAGACATTGAGCGGCGTGGCGGTGAGGAGCAGCAGGCCGAAGGCGCCGACCAGCGAGAGCGGCGCCGCCGACAGGATGATCAACGCCGGCACGAACCGCCGGAACTGCGCCACCAGCACGCCAAAGACCAGCACGACGGCCACCGAGAGCACGAGCAGCATCGAGCGGAACGACGACTGCTGGCTTTCGGTACTGCCCGCCGAGCCGCCACGTGTACCCGATCGGCCACGACTCGGCGGCCAGTGCGGCCTGGACGTCGCGGATGCCGCTGCCGAGGCCGCGGCCTTCCAACCGGGCCGTCACGGGGATCATCTGCCGCAGGTCTTCGCGGTGCAGCTCGGTTTCCCCTTCGGCCATGTCGACGCCGGCCACCGCCGACAGGGGCACGATCGCGCCGGACTCCGACGTGAGCGGAAACTCGCGAATCCAGTTCAGGTCGAACCGGTACCGGTCGGGAAACCGCACCCGGACGTCGATCAGCCGGTCGTTCCGCCTGAAGGGCGTCGCAGGCTGGCCCAGCAGCCCGGTCGTCAACTGGCTGGTGATGCGCTCCACGGTGAGGCCGGCCTTGGCCGCCCGCGTCGGATCGATGCGCAGGTTCATCTCGGGGTTCCCGCGCTGCGGCACGACGATGTCCACCAGGCCCGGGATCTTCTCGAGCGTGGCGGATGTGCGTTCGGCCAGCGACGTCAGCGTCGCCAGGTCGTCGCCGAAGATCTTCACCTCGACCGGCTCGGGGTTGCCTTCCAGATCGCCCAGCATGTCCTGCAGCAGGAGCACGAATTCGATCGTCATGCCGGGCATCTCCTTCTCGAAGATCGCCCGCTGGCTTTCGATGACGTCCTCGACCGATCGGGTCCGTTCCGATCGCGGCTTCAGCCGTACGACGATGTCCCCGGTGTTCTGGGGCGTGGCGAACATCCCGAGCTCCGCCCCCGTGCGCCGGGCGAAGCTGGCGACTTCCGGCGTCTGGTTGAGCACGTCCTCGACGCGCTTGAGCATGCGGTCGGTCTCGGGGAGGGACGTGCCCTCGGGCGTCCAGTAATCGACGATGTAGCCGCCCTCGTCCATCTCGGGGAGGAAACCCGTCTCGAGGCGCGTGAAGAGCAGCGCACCCAGCGCGGCGAACGCCAGCGTGGCGCCGATGACCAGCGCGGGCCGGCGCACGGACCACGTGAGCAGCGACGTGTACCGCCGTGTCAGCCCCGCGAGCCCCGACGAGCGCGGGCCGTGATCGCGCAGGATCCGGCCTGCGACGCCCGGAATGAACAACAGGGCGTACGCCAGCGAGAGCAGCACCGCCGCCGCCAGCGTGGTCGAGAGCGCGGCGAAGAACTGGCCGACGACGCCCTGCAGCAGCCCGAGCGGGACGAAGACCACCACGGTGGTGAGCGTGGACCCGACCACGGCCGCCAGCAACTCCTGCGTGCCCTTCTCCGCGGCCAGCGGCACGGACTCTCCGGCGGCGCGGTGGCGGTGGATGTTCTCCACCACCACGATCGCGTCGTCGATCACGAGGCCGATCGCGATCGCGAGGCCGCCGAGCGACATGAGGTTGATGGTGCCGCCGACCAGGTGCAGGATGAAGAACGTGCCTACGATCGTCAGCGGGAGCGAGATGGCCGCGATGGTGGTGACGCGCCAGTCGCGGAGGAAGAAGATGAGCACGAGCACGGCGAGCAGGCCGCCGATGGCGATCGCGTCGCGCACGCTCGAGACGGCGTTGCGCACGAAGTCGGCCAGGTCGTAGACCACCGTCAGGCGCACCGACGGCGGCAGCGACGTCCGGTACTCCTTGAGCGCGGCCTTGGCGCCATCGACCACCGCCAGGATGTTGCCGCGGATCTGCCTCGCCACGCTCACGACGGCGGCGGGTTTCCCGCCGCCGGAGACGAGGGTGGTGCGGTCGATGACGCCCTCGCGCACCTCGGCGACGTCGGCCAGGTACACCGGCGATTGTCCGCGGAACGCCACCACGACCTTGCGCACGTCCTCGAGGCTCGTCAGCTCGGCCGAGCTGAGGACGAGGTACTGGAGGTAGTCCTTCGGCAGCCGGCCGACGGCCGTGACGACGTTCGTCGTGCGGAGGGCTTCCACGACTTGATCGATCGAGAGCTTGACGGCGTTCAGGCGCTCGGGATCCACCACGACCGAGATCTCGCGCTCCTCGCTCGCGAGCACCTCGACGTTCGCCACCCCGGGCACCCGGCTGAGCAGCGGACGCAGCTCGAACACGGCGAGGTCGCGCAGGTCCGCCGGCGGCATGGCGCCGGTGACGTTGAAGCTGAAGATCGGGAAGAGCGACGGCGTCATGCGCTCCACCGCCACGGTCGTTTGCGGCGGCAGCGATCCCTTGGCCTCGTCGATTTTGCCCTGCATCAGCTGCAGGGCGTACGGCATGTCCGTCTCGGGGTTGAAGAGGATCGAGATCTCGCACGCGCCCCGAATCGTCTTCGAGGTGACCCGCCGGGCGCCAAGCACCGTGCGCGCGGCCTCCTCCAGCGGCCGCGTCACGGCGAGCTGCACGAGGCGCGGCGAGAGATCCCCGGCTTTCGCCACGATGACGATGCGGGGGAATTCGACCTCGGGATAGATGTTGCTCGGCAGCGTGAACATCGCCCAGATGCCCGCGGCCGAGAGCAGGAGGATGCCGAGCAGGATCGCCCGGCTGTTGCGGGCGGCGAAGCGCGCGACGTTCATTTGGGTGGCGCGAGGCGGGCCCGCTCGCCGAGTCCATGAATGGCGCTTGTCAGGACCTTCTGCCCTTCGGCCAGGCCCGACACGATCTCAACCGCCTCGGTCGTCTCGAGCCCGAGCGTGACCTTCGTTCGCGTCGCGACGGCGCCCGACACCACGTAGACGGCCGCTGCGTCTGCGCTCTTGGAGACCGCCGAGGGCGGGACCGTCAACACCCCTCTGCGCTCGCTCACGCCGATCTGCGCCTGCGCGAACATGCCGACTTTGAGCAGGCGTCCCGTGTTGGCGAGGCGGATCCGCGCCAGCGCCGTGTTGGTGGCGCTGTCGACAGCGGGCGCGATGGCGATGATCTCGCCGTCGAAGGCCCGGTCGGCGTAGGCGTCCGACGAGACCACGGCGCGCTGGCCCACGCGGACCCGGCCGAGATGCTCCGACGGGATGGCGGCCGCGAGTTCGACGTGATCGAGGTTCGCGACCTCGACGATGGGCTCCGAGGCGGTGCCATCGACCTGCTCGCCCACGCTGACGAGCCGCTTGACGACCTGGCCCGCGATGGGCGACGTCACGTGTGCGCGCGACAGCTGGCGGTCGGCCGTTTCCAGGCTCGCGGACGCCTGTTCAAGGGCCGCATCCGCCGCTGCGCGCTGCGCGCGGGCGTCTTCGACTTCCTTGCCCGCCGCGATGCCGCGCTGAAACAGCCGCTCGGTGCGCTCGAGGTTGAGGCGCGCGTTCTCGACCGCGGCGGTGGCCTGCGCCACCGCGGCAGCGGCCTGGCGTTTCTGATCGACGAACGGCCGGGGATCGATCTCGGCTACCGTCTGCCCGGCCTTCACCCAATCGCCCTCGGCGACCGGCAGGTTGTCCACGCGGCCGGCGACAAGCGCCGCGATCTTCACGTCCTGGTTCGGCATCGCCACCACGGCGCCCCGCACGACGAGCGGTTCGACGAGGTCGCGGCGCGTCACGGTTCCCACGTCGGCGGCAATGGTGGGTTCGTCGGCGGACGTGATTTCCTCGTCGCCGCCGCCTCCGCCGCAGGCCATCGGGGCCGGGGCGAGGGCGGCGATGCCGGCCAGGAGGAGCGCGGTCCGGAACCGATGACGGATGCTACTGGATGGATGCGCCAATGATGTCCTCCAAGTCCGCGACGGCTGACTGAAGCGCGAGCACCGCCTCGAGATACTCGGTCCTCACGTCCCTCAGGGCGCGTTGCGCCACGAGCGTCGTCAGGATCGAGTCGCGCCCGAGCCGGTAGCTCTCTTCGACCAGGCTCTGGACGGCGGCCGCCGTCGGCACGAGGGTCGTCCGGAAGGCTTCTACCTGGGCCTTCTGGGCGGTGACGCGCTCGAGCGCCGCGAAGACGGCGGCTTCGACCCGCCGCTGCACGGCCTCGCGTCGCGCCCTGATGGTGCCGGCCCTCGCCTGCGACCCGGCGATCTCTCCCTGGTTGCGGGAGAAGAGCGGGATCGCCAGGCTGACGCCGCCGTGCGCGCCGACGTCGAACTCGCCGGGCGCGTTCAGCGCGACGCCCGCGGTGAACATCGGCGTCGGGATGCGCTCGGCTTTCAGCAGGTTGAGTTGTCGATCTTCAATGGCCGCCTCGCGGTCCAGCGCCCGAAGGTCGACGTTCGATGCCAGCGCTGCCGCAATCGCCCGGTCCATGGTCGGCAGTTCGGGAGCGTCGGAGGCTTCGCCGGCGGGAGTCACGGTCATGCCCGGCGGCCTGTTGAGCAGCGCGTTGAGATCGGCCTGGGTGGCGCGGCGCGCGGAGCGGGCAAGATCCATCTCGGCCCGGGCTCGGACCAGGCTCAACTCGGCCTCCATCACTTCGAGGCGGGGCGCGGCCCCTTCCTCGAAACGCGCCTGCGCAACGCCTTTCACGCGCTCGGCCAGATCCAGCATGCTGCCCGCGAGCGTGAGCCGCTCGTCGGCGGCGAGCAGCCCGTAGAAGGCCAGCCGAACGTTGCGGCGCAGGTCCCGGAGCGCGGCCGCCTCGTCGACGTCCGCCATCGTCAGCCCCGCTTTCGCCAACGCGATCCGCCGCGAGCGAACGCCGCCAATGTCCACGGGAAAGCCGATGGCCAGGTCGCCGTGCGGCGCGTCGCGGGTCGCCTCGGCCGAGAACTCGGGGTTCGCCCATTGCCCGGCTGCCCGAACCTCCGCCTCGCGGATCGCCCGGGCGCGGCGGACGGCCGCCAACTCCAGGTTCGTGGTGGTCGCGAGATCCATGGCTGCGCGAAACGACAGGGGCTCCTGCGCGGGCGGAGCGGGAGGCGCGGTGACCTGGGCGGCGAGCGGCGTCACTCCGGCCAGAGCCAGCGCGAGTGACAGCCCGGCTAACCTGGTCTTTCCGTGCTGAACTGCATGGGCCAAGACCTCACCTCTTCGTGTGGGAGACCAGCACGAGCGACGCATCCTTCACCAGGCCGACGCCCGGCGCGTAGAGTTTAGACTCACGGCCCGGCTCGAGGGGAGTGGATTCTTCCGTCTTCAGACACTTCTCGAACGTGCCCGCCGGCGTGATGACGCGTTCGCTCAGGCTCACGACCTCCGCGCGATCCATCGCGACCTTCGGCGCCACTTCCTGGTAGTAGCGCTGGCCGACGGCCGGCGATCCGGGCATCAGCAGGCCAAGCCTCGCGCCGCTGGTGCCATGAAGCCACGCCCCATCGTGGCCGGAGATCCTGCCGCTCTCGTACTCGTCGACATCCTCGCCGAGGTAGTAGACGTCGTGGGTAGTCTTATGGATGGCCAGGTAATTGCGCGAGACCTCGGCCAGCACGCCATTCGCGGTTTCGCGCTCCTCGACGACACGAGTCTCTATGCCGCCGACCACCTTCGTCTCGTCGAGCACCGAGACGACCAGTCTCACGGTCTTGCCGGATTCCCTGCCTTCCAGGACGAGCTGGTAACCGGGCCTCAGCACGAGGTAGGGGTTCTCCCCGACCGTGGCGAGATCTGCCGAGTTGACCCGAAACTGCTCCTGCCACTCGAGCGCCGGCTTTTGTCCGGCCGCCTGGCCGGCAAAGAGCATCGATGCGACGCATGAGGAAAACAACACGGAGGCCGCTGGCCCTGGACGCTTGGCGCAAGTCATGGCATCACTCCTTCCGCCTGCAGGCGAAACGGCCCGATCGCTGGCGCCGATCGGGCCGGCATGGCATCCTGACGCGGTCGACACGAGAGCAGGCGGGCTACCTCGCCGGCGCTCCGGTCATCTCGTACACCACGACTTTGAACGATCCGGGTGCCATCTGGGGGCGCTGGGGCTGGGCGCCCGGCGCGGCTGGGGGCGGTGCCGTGAACTCCGCCGCCGAGACGTAGATCCTGTGCGTCTTTGGATCGAGCGCCATCGTCCGCGAGCGCGGCGGCGTGGCCAGGGTCTGCACGAGGGCCAGTTTGCCGGTCGCGTCGGCCTTCGCGACCGTCAACGTGCCGTCGCTGCTCGACGCGAACACGAGGCCAGTGCCCGGGTCGTACGCCGCGGCGTCCACGCCCGGCCCGATGGGCAGCGTGGAGAGCACCTTGCCCGTGGCGCTGTCGAGGGCCACCAGGAGCTTGTTGCCGGCGACAGTGAAGAGCCGGTGATGATCGAGGTCGATCGCCAGCCCGGACGCGCCCTCTCCAGGCGCGATGGGCCACTTCGCCGCGACCGCGTGCGTCTTCGTGTCGATGACGACGATCTCGTTCGTGTCCTCGATATTGTTGTAGATCCTGCCGGCCTTCACGTCGACAACGGCGAACTCGGGCTTGCCCGGCAGCGGGATGGTGGCTTTGACGTCGCCGGTCTGCGCGTCGAACACGGTCGCCGAGTTATCGCGCCCGTTGAAGGTGTAGACCTCTTTGTGCCCGGGCTCGTACAGGATGCAGTCCGGATTGGCGCCGGTCTTCACGCTGCCCGTGATCTGGAGCGACTTCAGATCGACGATGCTGGCGGAGTTCTCGCGGCCGTTGCTCACGAATCCCTTGCCGAGATCGGGGGCAAGGGCGATGCCGTGCACGCCCGGCGCTGGCGAGATCTCGCCTGCGACCTCGTTCTTGTCCATGTCTATGACGACGACCTTGGTCGCGTGGGAGACGTAGAGCCGGCGGGCGGCGGAGTCGACAGCGAGGTAGTCCCAGCCGCCGTCGGCGCCGACCTTGATGTCGGCCAACTGCTTGTAGGGACCCTCGGCGGCCGGCACGATCGTGCCCTCGGGCGTGATTTCGACCGACTTGACGGCCACGCCCTTCAGCGCCATCTCATAGGTCAGCGCCGTCCCCTTCATCAGCTTCTCGGCCTTCGTGATGGTGGCTTTCGGGTACTTCGCCTTCAGCGCGGCGGACACGGCCGCGGGCAGCGTGGCCGGCTCGATCTGTTCTTCGAACTCGACGACGGTGCCATCGGGCTTGTAGACCAGGTCTCGCGCGAGGCCGTTGTCGACGCTCTCGACCTCCCACACGATCTTTCCGTCCTCGGTTTCCTTCGCCGCGTTCTTGATCGTGGCGTTCGGATAGGATGTGCGGAAGGCCGCGAGGATGGGCGCCGGCAGTTTCGCGGCCGGATCAGCGGCCTTGGCGGCCGAGGCCGGTTTGGCCTGGGGCTTGCCGGTTTGAGCATGCGCCGAAGGCGCCGCCAGTGCCATGCAGACGACAAACAGCAGGATGATGCGGACAGGCTTCATGGACGACCTCCGGGCTGCGGTGGGACGCAACGCGCGTCACGAATGAGGGGGCACCACGCCGCTACTACACCAGATCAGTCTGAAAAACACCTGAAGCGCGCTGTTTCAGACGGCTTTCAGGTTCGCGGTCCACGATAGGCAGACGCCCATGCGGATTCTCATCGTCGAGGACGAACGGCAGATGAGCGACGTCCTTCGGCGGGGCCTCTCCGAGGAGGGGCACGCGGTCGACGTGGCGCGGACGGGTCCGGCGGGCCTCGCCATGGCCGCGTCGGCAAGCTTCGACGTCATCGTCCTGGACGTGATGCTGCCGGGGTTCGGCGGCCTCGAGGTCACGCGCCGGCTGAGAGCCGCGCGCGTGCGCGCCCCCATCCTGATGCTCACCGCCCGCGACACCAACGCCGACGTGGTGGCCGGCCTCGACGCCGGCGCGGACGACTACCTGGTGAAGCCGTTCTCCTTCGACGTGCTGCTGGCGCGCGTGAGGGCCGTCGCGCGGCGGGGACCGGCGGAGCACGGCGTCGTGCTGACGGCCGGCGATCTCACGCTCGACACGGGCACGCACGAGGTTCGGCGCGGCCCGGAGCGCATCGAGCTCACGCGCACGGAGTTCGCGCTGCTCGAGTTCCTGCTGCGCCGCCGCGGCGCGGTCGTGGCGCGGAACGCCCTCATCGATGGCATCTGGGGCCACGACCGGGAGATTGAAGACAACACCCTCGACGCGTTCGTGCGGCTGCTGCGGCAGAAGGTCGACGCCGGCGGCAGGGCTCGGCTCATCCACACGGTGCGCGGTGTGGGGTATGCCGTGCGCGAGGAGGGCACGTCATGAGGCCGTGGTCCATTCGTGCCCGGCTCACGGCCTGGTTCGCCGCGGTCCTCGGCCTTGTGCTCGTCGTCCTGTCGGTCGCCACGTGGTGGCTCCTGCACGACAGCGTCCACGACACGATCGACCAGGCGCTCACCGATCGGGTCGAGGCCATCTCGCGCTTCCTCAACGCGCCGGGCACGTCGCAGTCGTTCGAGGAGTTGCGGGAGGATTTGCGGGAGTACGTGGCCCTCGACCCCGGATGGAATCTCATCCGGATCCGTGACAGCCGCGGCGTGCAACTGTACCGCTCGGACGCGTTCGACGCCAGCGCCGGCGCCGGGGGCCCCGGAACGCCTGCGGAGCCGCAGGGGGCGTATCGGGATCTCGTCATGCGGGGCCGGCCGGTCCGCATGTTGACGGCGCGGGTCACCGTCGCAGGAGAGCTGTATTCGGTGGACGTGGCCTGGCCGGTCGGCGAATTGCAGGAAGCGCTGGATGAGTTCCGCTGGGCCGCCATCTTCATCGTCCCGTGCGGGGTCCTCGCCGCCGCGATCGGCGGCTACTGGATGAGCCGCAGGGCGCTGGCACCGGTGGATCAGATCGCCAGCACGGCGCGCGCCATCTCGGCCCGCCAGCTCGGCCGCCGGCTCGAGGTTCCTGCAACCGGCGACGAACTGCAGCGGCTCTCGGAGACGCTGAACGACATGCTGGCCCGCCTGGAAGCGGCGTTTGCCGAGACCAGCCGTTTCACCGCCGACGCCTCGCATGAACTGCGGACGCCCGTGTCGCTCATCCGCACGACGGCAGAAGTCGCGCTGCGGCGTCCGCGGAGCGGGGAGGAGTACCGGGAGGCCCTCGAGGGAATCCTGCAGGAGTCGGAGCGGACCTCGGTGCTGGTGCAGGACCTCCTCACGCTGACGCGGGCCGACGCCGGCGCAGATGCCTGGAGTCCGTCGAGGTTCGACCTGCGCGCCCTGATCGAGACGCTGGGAGGGAAGCTCGCAACGCTGTGCGAGACGCGCGGGCTGACGCTGCGCGTGGATCTGCCCGGGCAACCCGTGCCCGTCGATGGCGAGCCGGCAGCCCTCGGCCGGCTCGTCACGATCCTGGCCGACAACGCCGCGAAATACACGCCGGCGCCGGGCAACGTGAGCCTGACGCTGCGCGTCCTCGAAGACGCCGCGGAGATCGAGGTGGCCGACACCGGGATCGGCATCGGGGCAGATGACCTGCCTCGCGTGTTCGATCGGTTCTACAGGGCCGACAAGGCCAGGTCGCGCGACGCAGGCGGAGCGGGCCTGGGGCTGTCAATCGCGCAGTCGATCGCCGAGCGGCACGGCGGGAGCATCAGCATCGAGAGCGAAGCTGGCAACGGCTGCCGGGCGGCGGTGCGCCTGCCCCGCCCGGTGTGACGCGAGCGGGCCGTCACCGCGGCCGCTGCAGCGCCGCGATCCGGCCCTGTTCGCCAACCGCCCATGCGAGGCCGCCCTGCGGCGGGATCGCGAGCGCGTGGAAGCCGTCGTCGCCAATTGGCACCCACGTGGACCCGCCATCGTCCGAAGCGTCCGTCCCTCCAGGGCCGACGGCGATCAGGCGCCGTCCCTTCGAGCCTGGCACGTACGCAACAGCCGAGCGGAAGCTGCGCAGGCGCGTGGCGCTCACGAGGGCCCACCTCCTGCCGCCGTCACTCGTGATGGCGAGGTTGTCGCCTGACTCGCGTTCGAGCCGGTAGTCGCCGCCGACCGCGACGCCATGGTCCGCATCGCTGAACGCCAGCGAAAAGATGCCGGATGAGGGGTTGCCGGCCATGACGGGCGTGTCGGACACGGTCCAGGTGAGCCCCTGATCGGCCGAGCGATACACGCGCGCCCTGGCTCCGCCGCCGGTGCCGAACCAGGCGAGGCGCGTGCCGTGCACAGTAAGGCAGGTGCCGCTTGCGGCGAACGCGCCGTCGCCGGGAAGCGCCTGGGGCGTGTTCGCCGCAGGCACGCGCGTCCAGGTCTTGCCGCCGTCAGTCGTGCGTATGACGGTGAACCGGCCTTCGACGGGGTCACCCACCGCGAGCCCGGTATTCGCGTCCCAGAAGGCGATCGCGTCGTAGAACGCGCGCGGATCGGGGTTCGTGAACTGCAGCGTCCAGGCCTTGCCGCCGTCGCTGGTCTTGTAGATGCGCGACTTCTCGCCGGCACCAATTGCGAGCACGTACGCAATGTCGGCGCTGCGCGCTTCGATGTCGCGGAAGTCGAGTTCCCCGGCTCCCGGCACAGCGACCAGGGTCCACGTGGCGCCGCCGTCGGTCGTGCGCACGATTGTGCCCTTGTTGCCGCTGGCCCAGGCGACGGTGTCGCTCGCGGCGCTCACGCCGCGAAGCCGCTCGGTGGCCGGGCTGGTCTGGAGCACCCAGGATGAGGAGAAAGAAGCCGCCGCCCCCGTAACGAGGGCGGCGGCAACGAGGGATCGAAGCATGCGCGGGAGTCCTCCCGCCACAGCGTACCGCTACTCGAGGGGGATGCGCTTCTTGTTTTCTTCGAGCCAGGCGCTGAACGTCTTCAGCCGGGGATTCAACCTGCGCGAGACGTCGAGGCTGCGCGCGGCGCAGAAGATGTCGGCGAAGTCCCGGTTGAACTGGAACATGTTGCCCAGGTCGTCGGCGCCGGGGAACCCGAAGCTCCGGTACACGGCAGGATCCACCTCGTTGTACCGCACCGTCTGGCCAAGGGCCTTGGAGAAGCCTGCCGCCATTTCCGCGCCGGTCAGGTGTTCGCCGGCGATACCGACCCGCTTGCCGATGTACGCCTCGCCGCCCTTGAAGATGCCGTAGGCGCACGCGCCGATGTCTTCCGACGCCATGCCCGGGAACTTCTTCTCGCCCAGGGGCAGCGTGATGCCGAGAACGCCATCCGGCCCCTTCTTCGGCCCCATGCCGAAGTAGATGAAGTTGTCCCAGTAGAACGACGTCAGCAGGAACGTCGTCGGCACGCCCAGGGAGGTGAAGACCTGGTCCGCCTCGCCCTTGGCATCGAAGTGCGGAACCTTGTACTGCTCCATCAGCGTGGGCATCCGGTTGTCGCTGAGGGGAATCCACTTCCGCGAGTCCTCGAGCGTGGACCAGATGACGTGCTTCACGCCGGCCGCCTTCGCGGCCCGTGCCAGGGCGGCCGCCTCGGCCTTTTCCTTTTCGGGCGACATATGGGCCCAATAGAAGGTCACGCAGTAGGCGCCGTACGCGCCCGCGAACGCCCTCTTCAGGCTTTCCTCGTCGTCGACGTCGCCCGCCACCACCTCGGCGCCGAGGCGCGCCAACTCCCTCGCCTTGTCCGAGTTCGGGTCGCGCGTGATCGCCCGCGCGGCGAACCCGCCAGCCGGGTCGGCCAGGATCGCTTTCACCAGCCCGCTGCCCTGCTGTCCCGTCGCGCCAACGACGGCAATGATCTTCTTGTCGGCCATCTGCATCCTCCGGAGTTTTGGGGTCAGGTCCAACAAACCAACAGTTTGCTGGCTACAGGGGCCTGGCCCCTGCGGGCGGCGAAGTGCTCTATTTTTGGACCTGACCTCAATATATGACGCCTGTGGGAGGCCGGGGGGTGCAGAAACTGGACCGCGGGGCAGCTGCCCCGCCGGCCGCGTGGTACTATGCGCGGGACCGGGCCGGTCGGCCCGCCACGTCCCCTACAGGAACCAGGCCATGCAGAGACAGATCCGGCAGCTTCTCCCGGCGATCGCGCTTGGCGTCGCCCTCTTCTTCGCGTTCTCCCCGGTCCAGGCGTCCGGCCAGCCGGCCAAACGCGCCATCACGCTCGATGATTTCGCGAAGGTCAAGGCGGTCAGCGACCCGCAGCGCTCCCCGGACGGCAAGTGGGTCGCCTACGTGGTCCAGTCCACTGACGTGGAGAAGGACAAGCGCGACAGCGATCTGTGGATGGTGAGCTGGGACGGCACGCAGACGGTGCGTCTGACGTCCGGACCAGACAACGAGACCTCGCCGCGCTGGAGCCCTGACGGCCGATACCTGGCGTTTCTCGCCAGCCGCGGCACCGAGGACGAGAAGAAGAAGGGATCGCAGATCTGGCTGCTGGATCGGCTCGGCGGCGAGGCCCAGAAACTGACGGAGATCGACGGCGGGGTGAGCGACTACTCGTGGTCGCCCGACAGCAAGAAGTTCGTGTTCACGAAGGACGACAAGGATCCCGCCGACGAGCCGGAGAAGATGGAGGGCTGGAAGCGCAAGACGGCGCCGCCCGTCGTCATCGATCGCTATCACTTCAAGCAGGACCGCGAAGGCTACCTGAAGCGCTTCTACACCCACGTGTTCGTGTTCGACATCGCGTCGAAGAAGCTCGAGCAGATTACGAGCGGCCAGTTCAACGACTCCTTGCCCGCCTGGTCGCCCGATGGCACCAGGATCGCGTTCGTCAGCACGCGCCAGGGCCCCGATCCGGATCGTCACGAGAATTCGGATATCTACGTGGTGGACGCGAAGGCCGGTGCGGAGCCGAGGCAGCTGACGACGTACGCTGGGAGCGACAGCGGCCGGCCTGCGTGGAGCCCCGACGGTCAATGGATTGCCTATGTCCAGGGCGAAGAGACGAAGTACTCCGCGTACGGAATGGACAAACTCACGGTCATCCCGGCGGCCGGCGGCGTGGCAAGAGTCCTCACCGAAGCGCTCGACCGGCCGGTGTCGGGCCCGATCTGGTGGTCATCCGACGGGAAGTCGCTGACGTTCACCGTCGGTGACGATCGTGTCGAGTACGTCGGGCGCACGACGACGGCCGGCGGCGCGGTGGAGAAGCTCACCACCGGGCGGCGGACCGTGTCGAACGTGTCGCTCGGCGCTGACGGCCGCCTCACGATGCTCGCGGGCTCGACGACCGAGACGCCCGAGGTGCATGCGCTCGAGGGCGGCACGCTGCGCAAGCTCACGAAGGTGAACGACGACCTGCTGGCGCAGCTCCAGCTCGCGACGACCGAGGACTTCACGTCGAAGAGCAAGGACGGCACGGTGGTGAACGGGCTGCTCGTCAAGCCCGCGTCGTACATGCCCGGCAAGAAGTACCCGATGTTGCTCATCATCCACGGCGGCCCCAACGGCCAGGATGATCACTCGTTCACCTTCGACAACGAGTTCTTCGCGGCAAACGGGTACGTGGTG
This sequence comes from uncultured Acidobacteriota bacterium, assembly GCA_963806085.1. Taxonomy (GTDB): domain Bacteria; phylum Acidobacteriota; class Vicinamibacteria; order Vicinamibacterales; family JAKQTR01; genus JAKQTR01. Next base: position 214,144 of record CAWDWR010000003.1, on the reverse strand, counting down.
CTGAACGTGAATTACCGCGGCAGTTCGGGCCGGGGCGCGGTCTACCAGAAGGCCATCTACGCCGATTGGGGCAACAAGGAAGTGATCGACCTGCTCGGCGCGGTGGACCAGGCGGTGGCGTCGGGCATCGCCGACCCGGATCGGCTCGGCATCGGCGGGTGGAGTTACGGCGGCATCCTGACCGACTACACGATCGCCACCGACACGCGGTTCAAGGCCGCGGTGAGCGGGGCGGGCAGCGCGCTGCAGCTCTCGATGTACGGCAGCGACCAGTACATCACGCAGTACGAGATGGAGCTCGGCCAGCCGTGGAAGACCCGGGACCTGTGGCTCAAGATCTCGTACCCGTTCTTCCAGGCGGATCGGATCAAGACGCCCACGCTCTTCATGGGCGGCGAGAAAGACTTCAACGTACCGATCATCGGCGGCGAGCAGATGTACCAGGCTCTCAAGAGCCTGGGCGTTGACACGCAACTGGTCGTCTACCCGGGGCAGTTCCACGGGCTGACGACGCCGAGTTACCAGCGCGACAGGCTCGAACGTCACCTGGCCTGGTTCGACAAGTACCTGAAGAAATAGTCCGGTCAGGGCTCAGGACGCCTCCACGCGCGCCCATCCCTGGCCAGCAGCGCATCGGCCGCGGCCGGTCCCCAGGACCCTGCCGGGTACTCGTGCAGCAATGCGTCCGGTTGCGCGCCGACGACGTCGAGGATGGGTTCCACGGCGCGCCAGCCGGCCGCCACCATGTCGGCTCGATGGAAGAGCGTCTGGTCGCCTGTCATGCAGTCGTGGAGCAGCGTCTCGTACCCGGTCTCCGGAGCCCTCGCGAAGTAGTCGGCGTAGTTGAAGGCCATCGTCACGGTGCCGAGCCTGACCTCCCCGCCCGGGATCTTCGCCTGGAACTGCACCGAGATGCCGTCGTTCGGCTGGATGCGCACGAGCAGCAGGTTCGGCTCGACCTCGCCCGCGCAAGCTTGCCGGTAGAGTTGCAGCGGCGGCCGGTTGAACTGAATGGCGATCTCGGACACGCGCGCGGGCAGCCGTTTGCCGGTCCGCAGGTAGAACGGCACGCCCGCGAAGCGCCAGTTGTCGATCGAGAGGCGGAGCGCCAGATAGGTCTCCGTGGCCGACGAGGGCGGCACCTTCGGCTCTGATCGGTAGCCCGGCACCGGCGATCCCTCTCGCGTGCCCGGGCCGTACTGTCCGCGCACGACCGCTGACCGCACGCTGGCCTCGGTGAACGGCGGAATGGCGTGCAGCACTTTCACCCGCTCGTCCCTCACCGCTTCCGCCGACAGCGAGATGGGCGGCTCCATCACGGTGAGGGCGAGCAACTGGAACAGGTGGTTCTGCACCATGTCCCGCAGCGCCCCCGACCGATCGTAGTAGCCGCCGCGGTCCTCGACGCCCACGGTTTCGGCCACGGTGATCTGCACGTGGTCGATGTACCGCCGGTTCCAGACGGGCTCGAAAAGGCCGTTGCCGAACCGGAGCGCCATGATGTTCTGGACGGTCTCCTTCCCGAGGTAGTGATCGATCCGGTAGATCTGCGTCTCCGCCAGTTCCAGCGCCAGTTGGCGATTGAGTTCCAGCGCCGAGGCGAGATCGTGGCCGAATGGCTTCTCGAAGACCACGCGCCGCCAGGCGCCGGGCTCTTCCTTCAGCAGGCCGGCGGCGCCCAGCCGCAGGGCGATGTCGGCCATGGCGTCGGGGGGCGTCGCCAGGTAGAAGAGGCGTCCGGCCCGATGCGCCGGCGCGCCTTCGAGCGCGTCCAGCCGATGGCCGATGGACTGGTAGCTTGCCGTCGTCTCGAGCGTCTCGAAGGCATAGAAGAGGCGAGGCTCGAGCCAGGCCCATGCCGCAGGGGCCGTGTGCGGCGGGCAGAAGTCGCTGACGTAACGCGCGATGTGCTGCCGGTACTCTCCGTCGCTCATCGGCGTGCGTCCGACGGCCAGCACGGCGAAGCGATCGGGCAGCGCCTGCCGCTCCGCGAGGATGGTCAGGGCCGGCAGCAGTTTCCGACGGGTAAGGTCGCCGGTGGCTCCGAAGATGACGAACGTACAATCACCGGCCGGAGACGGATGAGCATCGTTCATGCTGCGGCCTCCTCCATGGTTGCGGGCGGTGAAGCCAGTCTAGCAAATGCCTGGATCTCCCGTCCGCAACGGCGCGTCATAGAGCCGTATGCGGCTGCCCCGGAGGAGGTTGGTGATGCGTGTGCTGGTGCTGACCGCTGTCGCCGTGATCGCGCTGGCTGCCGGCTTGTGGGCGAGGTCCACGATCCTGGCGCCTGCGAAGGAGTTCTCGATGCCGATGGGTACAGGTTCGCTCTACGACCTGAAGGTTATTACGCTCGACGGCAGGCCGGCCGACTTGTCGGCCTACAAGGGCAAGGTGGCGCTCGTCGTCAACGTGGCCAGCCAGTGCGGGTTTACGCCGCAGTACGCCGGGCTCGAAAAGCTCTATCGGGAGCTGGCGCCCAAAGGCGTCGTGATCCTCGGATTCCCAAGCAATGACTTCGGCGGCCAGGAGCCTGGAACGGCAGAGGAAATCGGCCAGTTCTGTCAGAAGAACTACGGCGTGACATTCCCGATGTTCGCCAAGGTGGTCACGAAGAAGGGGCCGGATCAGTCACCGGTCTACTCGTTCCTCGGCGAATCGGGATCGCTGCCGCAGTGGAACTTCTCGAAGTACGTCGTCGACACGAACGGCAAGGTCGAGGCGTTCTTCCCCAGCCGCGTCGCGCCGGACGCACCGGAACTGCGCGCGGCCATCGAGAAGGCACTGGCAGGGTCAACTCCGTAGCGACGGCATCCTCACCCGCGCATGGCGGCCTCCGTGCGCGGCAAGTACCATCTATGAAGCGGCCTGCGAGTGGCCGCTCGAAGACGCGTTGATCCTGAGATCAGATCTCAGTAACGACGCCGCCCCTGGCGTGGCTTTGCAGATGTCAGACGATGCCCCGGGTGCCATGTATACTTCGTGGGAAGTGTATGGCCCCCGGGAGGTATTGTTCATGATCCGTGCGTATCGCCACTCTGTGCTCCTGTTCTTCGTTCTTGCGTGCGCGGCCCTCGTGGTTGCGGGACCGGCCGTTGCGGCCCCGTCGAAGACGCTGGACAACCTGCAGGCGGCTTTCAACGGGGAGTCGAACGCGAACGCCAAGTACCTGGAGTTCGCCAAGAAGGCCGACCAGGAAGGCTACGCCGGCGCCGCCGCGCTGTTCCGCGCCGCCGCCAAGGCTGAGGAATTCCACGCCCGCAATCACGCCGACGTCATCAAGAAGCTGGGCGGCACGCCGAAAGCCGAGATCAAGCTGCCGGCGATCAAGACCACGGCGGACAACCTGAAGGCGTCCATCGAGGGCGAGACCTACGAGCGCGACAAGATGTACCCGGAGTTCATCGCGGAGGCGAAGGCGGCAGGCGAGAAGGACGCCGTGAAGAGCTTCAATTTCGCGGTGACAGCCGAAGGCCAGCATGCCAAGTTCTACACCGAGGCAGCCGCGAACCTGGCCGCGTGGAAGACAGCGAAGAAGTTCGCCGTCTGCCCGATCTGCGGAAACACCGTCACGGTGGTCGACTTCTCCAAGTGCCCGGTGTGCTTCACGCCTGGCGAGAAGTTCATCACGGTCGCCTAGCGCGCTCGGGCGCCTGCAAGGAGTTGCTGTGATGCTTCCTCCATGGCCCGGGTGGGACGGCCTGCATCCGCTCGTCATCCACTTTCCGGTGGCATTGCTGCTCGTGGCCCCGGTGTTTCTCCTGCTGTCCGCGTTCTGGCGCAGACACGCCCAGGCATTCGGCATCGCGGCGCTCGTGCTGCTCGTGCTCGGCACGGCCGCCGCGTTTGTCGCGGTGGAAACGGGCGAGGCTGCCGCGGAGCTGGCGGACCGCACCGACGCGATCACGGCCGCCATCACGCAGCATCAGGAACTGGCCGAGCAGGCGCGGAACGTGTTCGCGGTCATCACGGTCTGCTACGCGCTCTTCCTGGCCCTGTCGGCCATGATCAAGCCCCTGGCCAGGCCGGGCGTGCAGACGGCGGCGGCTTTGGTCACGTGTTGCGCCGTGTTCGCCGGCAGTCTGCAGGTTGCGGCCGCCGCGCACCAGGGCGGCATGCTGGTCCACAAGTTCGGCGTCCACGCGATGATGCCGAAGGGGTCCTGACGCGCGTGGCAGTCGAGAAGGCGTTGGCGGGGTGAGCCCCGGGTCTGACGAACCCCGCCCTTCGGCAAGCTCAGGGCCGCCCTGAGCTGCGTCGAAGGGCGGGGCTCCATCCCTCTTCTACCCTTTACACGCCGCTTCGACGTCCGCCACCGTCTTCGGAATGGGCGGCCCGAGCACGCGGTTCCCCGACTTCGTCACGAGCACGTCGTCTTCGATCCGGTAGCCCCGGGCGTCGCGGAACTTCTCCACTTCCTTGTAGTTGATGAACGCCGCGTTCTTCTTCTCGGCCTTCCACTGGTCGATGAGCTGCGGGATGAAGTACAGCCCCGGCTCGACGGTCAGCACGAACCCGGGCTTGAGCGTGCGGGCGAGGCGCAGATAGCCGAGGCCGAATTGCGTGCTCCGCTCCACGCCGGGCTCGTAGCCGACGTACTGCTCGCCGATGTTCTCCAGGTCGTGCACGTCGAGGCCGATCATGTGGCCGAGGCCGTGCGGGAAGAACATGGCGTGCGCGCCGGCGGCGACGGCCTCGCCGATGTCGCCCTTCATCAGACCGACCGCCTTCAGGTCCGCCGCGAAGCTGCGCGCGGCAAGCAGGTGGACGTCCCGGTACTTCACGCCGGGCTTGATGGCCTTGATGGCCGCCAGTTGCGCCCGCAGCACCATCTCGTAGATCTGGCGCTGCTGCGACGTGAACGTCCCGCCGACCGGGATCGTCCGGGTGATGTCGCTGGCGTACTTGTCCGGCGTCTCGACGCCCGAGTCGAGCACCATCACGTCGCCGTTCCGCATCAGGTTCGCGTGATGGTGGTTGTGCAGCGTCTCGCCGTGCACCGAGCAGATGACCGGGAATGACAGGTCGTGCCCGTTGGCCTTCGCGACGCGGATGATCTCCGACACCACCTCGTATTCGTACCTGCCGGGCTTCGCCGCCGCCATCGCCGTCAGGTACATCTGGCGCGACACGCCGATCGCCTGCTCGATCTCCTGCACCTCCGCGGCCGACTTGATGTTCCGCTGCGCGACGACGGCCTTGTGCAGCGGCTCCGATCGGTACGACGCCACCATCGTCGGCTTGATGCCAAGAAGCGCGACGAGCTTCAGGGTGTGGTCGCTGCGATAGGGCTTGAGGAAATGCACGCGCCGGCCCTTGGCGACCGCCGCAGCTATGAGCGCCTCGAGTTCGGCCATCGGCGCCGTGGCCGGAACCGCCCCGGCCTTCGCCTGGTCGGCAATCGTCGGCTGCGGGCCTGTCCAGACGATGTCGTCCACCGTCAGGTCGTCACCGAACAGCGTTTCCGTGCCCTCGTCGATGTCGATGAGGGCCGACAGCCCGGGCAGATCGACGGCGAAGAAGTACAGGAACGTGCTGTCCTGCCGGAAGTGATAGGTGTTCGCAGCGTAGTTCATCCCGACCTCGTCGTTGCCGAGGAGCAGGATCAGGCCGGTTCCAACGTCTTTTGCGAGCCGTGTGCGCCGTTCACGGTAGATGGCGGGATCGAACATGGTGGTGTCCTTCGATGACGCGCCCGGCACGCGCCGGGCGGTGCGTGTAGTCTAGACCAAGACGGCGCCCAGGGCACGAACACCCCTCCGGCGCGTCCGGCCGCCCGTTCGGGACTGAGGCCCGCCGCGCCGCTTCGACCATCCTGGGGCTATAGTGGTGGTCCACAGCATGGACCTTGCCCGCGGGAAACCGGAGGGCGAGAGTGGTCGCAGGGAATGCGACGACGGAGACGTGATGGCCGATGCTGTTCCGGTCCCGGCGCCACGCGTCCGCGCGTCGGGCGCCAGTGTGGCAGCCCTGCTCGTCCTCCTCGCGGGATGTTCGGCGCTCCCGCCGCCCCAGCCGGGCGTTTCATCACCCGGCCGGAGATTCACCACCACCGTGCGCCTCCACGGCGAGGCGCTCGAGTTGCACCTCGCCGCTCCGCGCACGCCGGCCGCTCCTGGCGTCCTCGTGTTGTATGCGACCGGTGACGGCGGCTGGTACCCGACGGCCAAGGACATGTTCCGGCAGGTGGCCGATGCCGGATACTTCACGGCGGGGTTCAGTTCACGATCGTTCCTGAAACTCCAGCGCCCTCGCAGCGCGCCCTTGGATGCGGCGCAACTGGCGGCGGAGTACCGGCAGATCATGGCGCAGGCCCGCACCGCGCTGGGGCTCGACGCGACGACGCGCGCGATCTTGACCGGCTGGTCCCGCGGGGCGGCGTTCGCCGTGCTCGTGGCCTCCGAGCCCGCTGCGAGGAGCGACCTGCTTGGCGTCGTGGCCATCGGACTGGCCGACGGGGAAGACCTGAAGGTGAACGGCCCCGCAGACGAGACTGACGATGGGCGCGCGCCGGCGGAGAAGCGCCGGTGGCCGTTCCAGACCTACGGCCGGATCGCCAGGCTCGGCCCGCTGCCGTGCGCGGTGATCCAGGCGACGGGTGACGGCTATCTTCCCGCCGCGCGCGCGAGAGAGCTGTTCGGGCCCGACACGCCCCGGCGGCGCTTCTACGCCATCGACGCCAGGAACCACCGGTTCTCCGGCGGCGGCGCGGCCTTCACCGCCGCGTGGCTCGACGCGATTCGCTGGATCGTCATGCCGGCCGGGCGCGGTGTGCAATAGAATTGCCCCGCATTCCCGAGCGGCCATGGGCCCGAAGGGGGGACTCGGATGGAGAAGGTGGCCCGTTCGTGGCGGGACCGGCTGCCGGGCGCCGCCCGCACGTCGTTCTGGATCGCCCTCGCGCTCATCCTGGCTCAGCCGTTGAGCGGCCGGGCGCGCACGGCAACGGCGTTTGCCCAGACGACGGAGACGATCTTTCTTCGCGGACACCCGCAGTCGCTCCGTGTCTACGGCACGCGCGGCAACCCGCCCGTGGTCGTGTCCAGCGGCGATGGCGGCTGGATGCACCTCGGCCCGCACGTCGCCGACGTACTGGCGTCTGCAGGTTTCTTCGTGGTGGGCTTCGACGTCAAGGCCTATCTCGAAAGCTTCACGTCAGGCAACGTGGCGCTTCGCCCGGAAGACGAGCCGCGCGACTACAAGGTGCTCGCGGATTTCGCCGCCCGCGGGGCCGCGCAGAAGCCGATTCTCGTGGGGGTCTCGGAAGGCGCGGGCCTGTCCGTGCTCGCGGCGACCGACCCCGAGACCAAGCGGTCGATCGGCGGCGCACTCGGGCTGGGACTCCCCGACATCAACGAACTCGGCTGGCGATGGAGGGACGCGCTGATCTACGTGACGCACGGGGTGCCGAACGAGCCCACGTTCAGCACGGCCTCGATCGTGGGCCGGGTCAGCCCGACCCCGCTCGCAGCGATCCACTCGACCCGGGACGAGTTCGTCCCGCTGCCCGAGGTGCAGAAGGTGTTCGACGCCGCCGGCGAGCCGAAGAGGCTGTGGATCGTAAAGGCGTCCGATCACCGGTTCAGCGACAACCTGCAGGAGTTCGATCGGCGGCTGCTCGAGGCCCTTGCCTGGATCGCGCAGAACGCCCCGCGTTGAGGTGCCGCGTGTCCGACAGGCTTCGCCAGGCCATTCCCATCGCGATCGGGCTCGTCCTGTTCATCGTCGCACTCGAGGTGCTTCGCGTCGAACTGCGCTCGGTCACGTGGCCGGAGCTCACGGCCGACGTCATGCTCACCCCGGCCTGGCAGCTTGCCCTGGCGCTGGTGCTCACGGCGGTCAATTATGCGGCGCTCACCGGTTACGACCTGCTGGCGTTCGCCTACATCGGCAAGAGGCTTCCCCGCGCGCGCATCGCGCTGGCGTCGTTCCTGGCGTACGCGATCTCCAACAACATCGGCTTCGCGATGCTGTCGGGCGCGTCGGTGCGGTATCGCTTCTACACGCGCTGGGGTGTCACGGCCGAGGAGCTCTCACGGATTGTCATCTCGTACTCGGTGACGTTCTGGCTGGGCCTCTTCGGCCTGGGCGGCCTGAGCCTCATCGTCAGCCCGCTGCCGAGCGCGGCCGGGTTGCCCGCCCACCAACTCCTCGCGCCGGCGGGCTGGCTGCTCCTGCTGGTGCCGCCGGCCTATCTCGCGGCGACGATTCTCCGCCGCCGGCCGCTCCGCGTCCGGAGTTTCGAGCTGCCCGTCCCCTCGCCCGCCATCGCCGCAGGGCAGATCGCGATCTCCCTGATCGACTGGGCGTTGGCGGGCGCCGTGCTCTACGCGCTGCTTCCGCCCAGCGGCGTGCCGTTCGTGCAGTTTCTCGGCACGTTCCTGGTGGCGATTCTGATCGGGATGGTCAGTCACGTGCCCGGTGGGCTCGGGGTGTTCGAAGGACTGATGGTCCTGCTCCTGAAGCCGTACCTGAGCGCAGCGCAGCTGCTGCCGGCCCTGGTCGTGTACCGCGCCGTCTACTACCTGCTGCCGTTGACGATCGCCCTGGTCGGCCTGGTCGCCGACGAGGTACGCCAGCACCGCGCGCACGCGGCCCGCGTCGGCGCCCTGCTCGGGCAACTCACGGAAGAGCTCACTCCGCGTCTCCTCGCGGCGTTCACGTTTCTCTCGGGGCTCGTGCTGCTCTTTTCGGGTGCGACGCCGGCGGCTGCGGGGCGGCTCGAGCAGCTGACCCGCGTGCTCCCCCTTGGCGTGATCGAGGCGTCTCACTTCCTCGGCAGCGTGGCGGGCGCAGGGCTGCTGATCCTCTCCCAGGGGCTGGCGCGGCGCCTCGATGCCGCCTACTACCTGACGGCCGCGACGATCGCCGCGGGAATGGCCGCGTCCCTGCTGAAGGGATTCGACTACGAGGAGGCTGCGCTGCTGCTGGTGGTGTGGCTGGTCCTGTGGCGAGGGCGGCCGGCCTTCGATCGCCGCGCCGCGTTCTTCGATACGAGGTTCTCCGGGGCGTGGATCGCGGCGCTGGCAGGCGGCCTGGCCGCGTCCGTGTGGCTTGGCCTGTTCGCATTCAAGCACGTGGAGTACTCGCGCGAACTCTGGTGGCAGTTCGAGATCCAGGGTGAGGCGTCACGGTTTCTCCGGGCCTCGGTCGGCGCCGCCGTCGTGCTGCTGCTGGCCGGATTCGCCCGGCTGATCGGGTACGCGCCGCACGAAGCCCCCGCGCCAACCGACGCGGACCTCGAAGACGCCGGAAAGGCGATCGCGGCGCAAACCTCCACGTTCCCGTTCCTGGTGTTCTTGCGGGACAAATCACTCCTGTTCAACGACGACCGCACGGCGTTCGTCATGTACGGTGTCCAGGGTCGGACGTGGGTGGCCCTGGGCGATCCCGTCGGCCCGGAGGATCGGCTCAGCGATCTTCTGCGGCGATTCCTCGAACGCGCGGACGACTTCGGCGGCACCCCGGTCTTCTACGAGGTCAGCAAGGCGAACCTGCACCGGTACGCCGACTTCGGCCTGACGTTCCTGAAGCTCGGCGAGGAGGCCATCGTCGACCTGACCAGCTTCACGCTCGAGGGCGGCCAGGGCTACAGGCATCGCCAGTCCTACCGCAGGCTGGAGAAGGAAGGCTGCTCCTTCCGCGTCGTCGAACCGGCGGCCGTTCCGGGGATTGCGGGCCAGCTTCGGGCGGTATCCGACGACTGGCTCGGTGCGAAAGCGGTCGCAGAGAAGGGATTCTCGCTCGGGTTCTTCGCGGAGGAGTATCTCTCGCGATGCCCCGTCGCCGTCGTCGAGCGCGGGGGCGCCATCCAGGCGTTCGCGAACGTCTGGCAGGGCCCCGGGCACGTCGAGTTGTCGGTCGACCTGATGCGCTATCACCACGACGCGCCGAAAGGCGTGATGGAGACCCTGCTCGTCCACCTGATGAAGTGGGGCCGCGAACAGGGGTACCGGCGGTTCGCCCTGGGGATGGCGCCGCTGTCGGGGTTCGAACAGTCGCCGGTGGCTTCGCTCTGGAATCGCTTCGGCGCGTTCCTGTACGAGCACGGCGAGTCGGTCTACAACTTCCAGGGTCTGCGCGCGTACAAGGACAAGTTCAACCCCGTCTGGGAGCCGCGCTACCTGGCGTACCCCGGCGGCCTGCGCTTGCCGCTCGTCCTGGCGGACGTCTCGGCAATCGTGGCCGGCGGTTACGGGAAGATCTTCAGAAAGTGATCTCATGCGTGCAGCGATAATGGATCGAGCGGCAGGTGCCGTGCTCGCGCTGGTCCTGACGGCGGCCCCTCGCGAAGCAGGCGCACAACAGGCCGAGACGATGACGGTGCCGACGTTCGGAACCGTCGCGTTGTACCGGGGTCCGGGGACTCCGCGGCAGGTCGTCCTGTTCGTCTCGGGTGACGGGGGATGGAATCTTGGCGTCGTCCCGATGGCCGAGCAGCTCCGTGACGCCGGGGCCCTGGTCGTGGGGATCGACATCCGCAGGTTCATGAGCAGCCTCGAGGCATCCGGCGGGTGCGCGTACCCGGCCGGCGCCCTGGAGGAGTTGTCCCGGGCCGTGCAGTTGAGGCTGAAGCTGCCCGTCTACCGGCGGCCAATTCTGGTTGGGTACTCGTCGGGCGCGACACTGGTCTACGCCGCGATCGCTGCCGCGCCGCCTGAAACGTTTGCGGGCGCCGTCAGCCTCGGGTTCTGCCCCGACATCGAGATCCGCAAGGCACCCTGTCAGATGCGAGGCCTGAAAGCCACGAAGAGGGCAAAGGGCGTGGGCTACGACCTGGCCCCGTTCGCCGGGTCGGTGGTGCCGTGGATGGTTCTGCAAGGCGAGGTGGACCAGGTGTGCGACGCCGGCGCGACCCGGGCGTTCGTCGCGGCCACGGGTTCGGCGCGGCTGGTCTCGCTGCCCAAGGTGGGGCACGGTTTCGGCGTGCCGGCGCGTTGGCAGCCTCAATTCCTCGAAGCCTACCGGGCGATCGCGGAGTCGCGGCCGTCTGGCGAGACACCGAGGGCCGCCGCGCCGGCCGTGGCTGATCTCTCCCTCGTCGAGGTTCCCGCCGCTGGCGCGGGCCGCGGCACGATGGCTGTGCTGCTCACCGGCGACGGGGGCTGGGCGGACATGGACAAGGCCCTCGCGGCCCGTCTTGCGGCAGCGGGCGTTCCCGTCGTCGGCTGGAGCAGCCTCGAGTACTACTGGACGCCGCGCACGCCGGACTCCGCCGCGGGCGACCTCGAGCGAATCGTGAACCACTACACGGCGGCCTGGAAGCAGGATCGCGTGATCGTCGTCGGGTACTCGTTCGGGGCCGACGTGGCGGCCTTCCTCGTGAATCGTCTCTCTGGTCCGGCGAGGAGCCGGGTGGATGGCGTGGTGCTCCTCGGCCCCTCCGACACCGCGGCGTTCGAGTTTCACGTCGCGAGCTGGCTCGGCGGCGGCGGAGATCCGCGGTATCGCACCGTGCCCGAGATCGAGCGGCTGGCGGCGCCTGTCACGTGCGTCTTCGCCAATGACGAACCAGACTCGGTGTGTCGCGCGCTGAAACTGCCGCGGCTTCAGTCCGTCGCTGTCGGAGGCGGACACCATTTCGGCGGCGAGTACGACCGGCTGGTCGAACTCATGCTCAAGTGAGTCACCGGACTTCTGCGCCGCCCCCGCAGGACCAGGCCCGTGAACGCGCGCCTGCCGCGCTCGGCACCTTTGCGGCACTGTCCTATCCCAATTACAGGCTCTGGTTCTTCGGCCAGATGGTGTCGCTGTTCGGTACCTGGATGCAGATCACCGCGCTCGGGTACCTCGTCTACGAACTCACGCGCTCTCCTGCGTACCTCGGCTACACGGGGTTCGCCTCGGGCCTGGCCAGCTGGCTCTTCACGCTCTGGGGTGGAGTGGCCGCGGACCGCGTCCCCCGGCGGAGCCTGCTCGTCGTCACCCAGGTTCTCAGTATGCTGCTGGCGTTCGTCCTGGCCGCGCTCGCCTTCGCCGGCGTGGTGGCGCCCTGGCAGATCATCGTGCTCGCCTTCCTCCTGGGGGTCGTCAACGCCTTCGACGCGCCGGTGCGGCAGGCGTTCGTGCTGGAGATGGTGGACAGGACCGTCCTCACCAACGCCATCGCCCTCAATTCCACGATGTTCAACATCGCCATCGCGGTCGGGCCGGCGGCCGGCGGAGTCGTCTACGCCCTGTTCGGCCCCGCGTGGTGCTTCGCCATCAACGGGATCAGCTTCGTCGCGGTGATCGGCGCGCTTCTGGCCATGCGCCTGCCGGCGCCGCCCGCCCCGGCCAGCCGCGCGTCCGCCCTGGCCGACATTCGAGAAGGCTTCCGGGTCGTGTGGGGCAATCGCGTCATCCTGGCGCTCATCGCCCTCATCGGCGTCATGAGTCTCTTCGGCATGTCCTTCGCCACCCTCATCCCGGCGTGGGCCGTGAAGATTCTGGGAGGCGATGCGCGGACAAACGGCCTGCTGCAGTCCGCCCGGGGACTCGGCGCGCTCGTTGCCGGGCTGGGCATCGCCACGATCGGAGGGCGGATAAGGCGGGGCCGGCTTCTGGTCGGTGGCAGCCTCGCGTTCCCCGTTGTGCTCGTCCTCTTTTCCTTCACCCGGGCCCTGCCCCTTTCGCTGCTGATGCTCGGCGCGGTCGGCGCCGCGATGATCACCGTCATGAACCTGTGCAACTCCCTGGTGCAGGCCCTGACGCCCGATGCGGTGCGCGGCCGGGTGATGGGGCTCTACACGTGGGTGTTCTTCGGCTTCATGCCCCTCGGCGCGCTCCTCGCCGGAACCGCTGCGGAGTACCTGGGCGAGCACATCACCGTCGCCCTGGGGGCGGCGGCGACGCTCGCGTGTTCGGCGGCCATCGCCCTTCTGGTGCCCCGTCTTCGAAGCCTGGACTGACGCGTGGCCGCCGGGCGTTCGATGCCTTCGCCGGCCGGCCGTCTATGCGCCTGGGGCGCGCTGCGGGGCGCGGGTCTCGATCACTTCGTGCAGCGTGTAGGTGGAGCCCGGCGCAACACGGGACTTCTCACCCGTCGGGCGATGGCCTTCCAGGCGCAGGTTTCCGAACGGGTAGTCGGGACCCGCCATCAATGGATCGGCGTAGAACGTCGTACCGAGACCGACGTGCAGGTTCGGCACCAGGATCGTTCGCGCGTGGAACCCCTGAGCCTGGGCCGATGCGCTCCCTGCGAGCAGCAACGCCACCACCACAAGCGGGATGCTCTTCGTGACGGTTCTCATACTCACCTCCAGGGCGCCCTCGGCCGAGAGGACGCGCATCACGCACCCCTGTCATCGACGTGCCGATCGGCCGGCGGGCCCCTGACCGAAGCGCTCGCCGGCCGTCTGCCGCGAGTCTACTTCTGTGCGTGAATGCCCTTCACGTGTTCGTGGGTGTGCTTCGCCTTGGTGACCTGCAGCACGTAGCCATCGGTGCCCGGAACCAGCAGTTCCGAGATGAGGTACTTGCCGTCGAGTTTGTCGAACACCACCTCCGGGTCGCCGAGCGGCTTGCGCTCGGAAACCCTGGTCTCGACCGCCAGCAGGACGCGGCCCGCCTTCGGGTCCTTGGCCTCAAGGGTCACCACCTCCGGTTCGTTGGTGACGTTGAGGAAGTACTCGCCGGCCGCGAAGGTCTTCCCGCTGGCGGTGAAGGCGAACGGAACCTTGAAGTCGTACCGGCCCTCGGCCCGCGCCGGCAGGACGCCGGCGAGCGTCACGAGCGCAACGGCCGCAACGGTGACGAGTGTGCGATGTGTCATAGCCAGTCCCCTTCCTGCGCATCCCGGCTCGCAGCAGCATGCTACGCAGCCTTCAGTGATGCCTTGGGATCACTGGCTACCCGAGTACGCAATTGAGGTGCCAGCGTTGAGCCGCCGGAACAGGCGAGAACAGGCGGGATTCGGGGTGCGCTGGCACCCGGCTGTGGCACGGTGCGCGTGTGCCGCGATCAGGGGTGGGGCGTTTTGGCCGTGGTCACGCCTCGCGGTCATTCCTCACGCGAACGAAGCAGGCGTCGTCCGCGTCGTAGTCGAAGAGATCGGCCCATCGCCCCCAGTTCACGGCGGTGTCCAGCTGGCGTTCGGCTTCCTGCGGGGGAACGCGCAGGCGCAGCCGCTTCCGCATCGTTTCGCGCGGCACCGCCGCCGCGCGAGCCAGCGCGTCGATGATCGCGGCGATGATTGGATGGCCGCGCACGCGTTCCCGGAACAGGGCCTTCCGGTCCGCGACGTCGGCGGTCGCCACCCGCTGCCCTTCCTCGGTCAGGTCGTAGTCGCCGTGCGCCACGCGGGCCCATCCCAGCAGGCGCGCGGCCTCGACCAGCGGATGCAGGTCGTCCAGTTCGAGTCGGAGCCGGTCGGCCAGCCGGAACAGATCGTCCGGTCCCGGCGTCTCGGCCATGACTTCGATCAGCCCGAACAGGCGGCCCAGCGGCACGTGGGGCAACAGCTCGGCACTCATGCTCGTCTCCTCATGTCATCAGCCCGTACCAGATCAATCCACGAAGGGGACCAGCGCCGGCGCGCCCCAGCGCCGCGGGCGAGGCGTGTCGATCGAGACCACCTCGACGACGCGGCCCGGGTTCGCCTGGAAGGCCACCACGCGGTCGGCCATGTACGCCGCCTCCTCGATTGAATGCGTGACGAGCACGGCGGTGCGGGTGGCCACACCCGGGTCCTGGAGAAGATCGATCACCTGGTCCCGCAGCGTCTGGGCCGTCAGCGCGTCGAGGGCCGAGAACGGCTCGTCGAGCAGCAGCACCCGGGGCCCCTGGCACAGGGCCCGGGCGATGCCGACCCGCTGGCGCATGCCGCCGGAGAGCTCACGGGGATAGGCGCGGGCATGGCCTCTGAGCCCCATGAGGTCGAGCAGTTGCTCCGCCTTGCGCAGCCGCTCGGCCGCGGGCACGCCCCGCGCCTCGAGCGGCAAGGCGACGTTCTCGGCGGCTTTGAGCCACGGCAGCAGCGCGAAGCTCTGGAAGACCATCGCCGTGTCGGGATTGAGCGCGCTCAACGGCCGGCCGTTGCTGCGCACCTCTCCCGAGGACGCCGGGATCAGGCCGGCGATGATACGGAGCAGGGTCGACTTCCCGCAACCCGAGGGCCCGACCAGGGCGAGCATCTCGCCCGGCATCACGTCGAAGGACACGTCGTGCAGCACCTCGGCGCCGTCGTAGCGCTTGCCGACCCCCGCGAGCGAGATGAGCGGCTCAGGCATCGAGTCGGTACCTCACAGAAGCCCAGGCGTAGAGGGGCCGCCAGACGGCCCGGTTGAGCAGGAGTACCGCGGTGACCATGCAGACGATCGCCAGCGTGATCATCTGCAGGTCTCCGCGCACGTACGTGGCCTCGTCGAGCAGCGTCCCGATCCCGCGGACCGACCACGTGCGCCCCTCGACGGTCACGCTCTCCGCGAGGATCAGCGCGTTCCATCCGCCGCCCCAGGCGGTGAGGCTGCCCGTGATGAGGCTCGGCAGCGCGGCGGGCAGGTAGAAGCGCCGCAGATAGAAGTACCCGCGCCCGCCGGTCGCGCGCGCGAGCTCGCGGAGATCCTCGGGCATCGCCGCGGCCGCCGCGACGAGGTTGAAGAGCAGGTACCACTGCATGCCGGTCAGTACGAGCGCGACGGCGGAGACGTTCAGGTCGAGACCGAGCCGCAGGACGATCAGCACCAGGACGGGGAAGAAGGCCGTGGCGGGCACGCTGGCCAGGACCTGCACCACGGGCATGACCCGCGCGGCGCGGCGGGCCGAGAGGCTGATCCAGCAGGCCAGGGGCACGGTCCAGGCGAGGCTGATGGCGTAGGCCGCCAGCAGACGCAGGAAGCTGAAGAGCAGCGCCGAGGGAATCGTCGCGGCCTCGGCCGGCAGCGGCCGCACGAGCACCTCGATGGTCTGGACCGCACCGTAGATGAGGCCGGACAAGGCCGCAATCCCGGCGAGCACGCCGAGCGGAAGCACCCAGGTGCGCGAGAGCACGTGCGATGCGACGGCGGCCAGCCCGCCAAGTCCCTTGCCGGCCCATCGCCCTCCCCGCGCGAGTGCGCCGCGAACGAGCGGCGCGCGTCTCAACAGCGTTGTCGCGAGGGGGACGGTTGCCTCGCGGCCCGCGCTCGTCTCGTAGCGGAAGCGTCCCGACCAGGCCTCGAGCGGGCTCCACACGAAGACGTGCAGCAGCGTGATGAGGCCGACCAGGCACAGCAACCCCGCGGCGGCGAGCCCGAAGCGCCCGATCGTGATCGAGTGACCGACATAGCTGCCAAGGCCCGGCAGCATCCAGGTGCTGTGGCCAACCGCGATAATCTCGCTCGCGATCAGGAAGTACCAGCCTCCCGCCCAGGAGAGCATGCTGTTGTACACGAGCCTGGAGGCGCACGCGGGAAGCAGCAGACGGCGCCACAGCACGACTCCCGAGGCTCCGCTCACGCGCACGGCGGTGCGAATGTCGTCGGGAATCGTCGTCAGCGATTCGTAGACGCTGAAGGCCATGTTCCACGCCTGGCTCGTGAAGATGAGGAACACGGCCGCCGCTTCGACGCCGATCGCCGCGCCATGGAACAGCCGGATGAAAAAGAAGATGGCCGCCGGGAAGAACCCCAGGATCGGGACCGACTGCAGCACGTCGAGGGCGGGCAGGATCAGGCGCCGGCCGAAGGGCGTGGCCGAGGCCCAGTAGCCCGCGCCGAGGGCGAAGCCCAGGGAGAGCGCGTAGGCCGCCAGCATGCGCAGGAGCGAGTACGCCGCGTAGAGGGGCAGCATCGACGGCGAGAGATTGAGCGACGTCGCCCGTCCGCGGCAGCACGTGCGGCTCGTCGAGGAACACCACGAGCACGACGAGCGCCACCACGACGACCGCCAGCCCGTCGACGGCGCTCAGCCGCTGGAACCGCGATGCTGACCACTCCCTCATGTCCTGCCCCGGCGTGTCCAGGTCCCGACCGGTGCTAGTACGTGACGCGGACGCGGTACGTCAGCGTGGCGCTGCCGTCCGCCCGCACCGGCACGGTGAACTGCGCCGCCCATGCCGCCGTCTTCTGCCACTCGTGCGTCGACCGGATCATCCGCCACGTGCCGCCCACCGGCTCGTTCACCTGCACGATGATCGGCGTCGGTCTTGTGGTTGCGCAGCGTGATCGCGAACTCCATCTCGTAGACCGAGTCGCTGATCTTCTCGAAGTCCGTCTGGTTGCGCTCGCAGACGATGTCGAAGGCGTTGCCGATCTTGAGGTCGAGCGTCTCGTCCTTCGGCGTGTGGTCGATGCGGTCCTCGCCGACGAACTGCAGGCCGCCCGTCGAATCCGCCTGGTAGACGCGGACGATCGCCGGCCGGCATCGGCGAGCCCAGGCCGCTCTTCTCGTCGTTGCGGAAGCGGTAGAACACCTGCACGTTGTCCTTGATCGGCGTGCCGGGGCTGTGGCGGTTGCGGTAGTAGAACGACTGGCCGTCCACGACGTAGCGCTTCTCGACCGGCACGCCGGTCCCGTTCAGCATCGCCAACTGCTTGGTCTCCTGGTTGGCGATCGTCGTTCCCGGCGGCCGAGCGTGTAGAGGTGGTACTCGGAGAACGCCTCCTGCGCCATCGGCGGCGCCGCAGCCGCCGCTGTCGGCCATCATCTCGAGCGCCTGCTTGCGCGCCGCCGGCTGCACGCGGTTCAGGTCGCCCGCCACGAACTGCAGCTTCGCGTCGTGAAAGGCCGTGCCGCTGCCGTTCGTCAGCGTGATCCAGCCGTCGAGGTCGGCCGTCTTGTCGTCGCGGCCGACGGTGAGCACGTAGTCCGACTGCCACGAGAGGCCGCCGGCCAGGTACGACGCCTCGATGCGGTGGCGCGGGCCGCCCCGGTTGAGCAGCTTCCAGACGAGCGTGGGCCGGCTGTAGAGATTCGACGGCAGCTCGGGAAAGCGGAGATGGTCCGCGTGGAGGCCGGTCACGTACTCGTCGCCGATCTTCCAGATGGGCCGTTGTTGTAGCTGACCAGCCTGGCCTTCACCGTCTTCCTCCTTCGTCGTGCCGTTCTCGCGTGCGCACCCGGATCGAGCGTCACCTCGCGGCCGACGTACTTGCGAAGGAGCTTCTCCGGCTCGAGCAGGTCGTACTCGTAGTTCTGCTCGAGGACGCTGACCTTCGAGGGCTCGGTCAGCGAACGGAAGTGCACCGTCGCCGGGTTCACCGTGGCCGCGATGTCGACGAAGTGCAGGTCGGACTCGCCCGACGGGAGCGTGAACTCGCGGATGTCGCGGATGAGCGCGAGGCTCGAGTTGTAGACCGTCACGGCCAGGTCGGCCTGGTCGTCGCGGGCGGCCGGCGTCCTGCGGGCGGCCTTCGGCGGCAGCTGGGACCCCGGCCCGAACAGCCAGCCCCGAGATGGCGACGGCGAGAACGGCGGCAACAGCAAGGAATCGTCGTGTGTTCATCGGAACCTCCCTGGTTCTGATCTGAGAACGGGGACGCGCCGCTTTCTTGCATGGACCCGCCGCCGCCGTCACGGGGACTGTCCCCGTTTCGTGGGCCGGTGCTACCGCTTCGGGGACCAGGTGAGGCCGGCGTCGAGGGTTTCGAAGCGGCGGCCGTCCCGGGTGGTGACCGTGGCGGTGCGCGCGCTGGCGGCCGTCACGGCCACCAGGTCGACAGCCTCCGGGAACGGCAGGCGCTCCCATCGCTCGCCGTCGGCGGTGAACAATACGGTGCCGGCCGTCCCGACAATCCAGCAGACGGCAGGCGACGGCGCGGCGCCCGCCACCAGGTCGGCGGTCACGCCGGATACCTGGTCGTGCCATGTGTCTCCCGCGTCGGCCGACCGCGCGAGACGGCCGCCGGCACCGAATCTCCACATGACGCTTCCGCCAGGCGCCGACGCCGTCAGCAGGGGCATCTCCATCTTTTGCGCCCGCATTGCGGACGCGCCGGCGACAGGTGCGGCCGGCGGCGCGGCGGCCTTCTCTTCGGACGCAACCCTGGCGGCCATCGTGTCGGCAGCCGGGGCCGCAGTCCTCTTGTCGCGTGCCGGCAGGCCAGGGGCCGGCGGCGCGGCAGCGCGCTCATCTTTCTCCGGAACCGGCGCGGACTTCTCAAGCAGCGCACTCGCCCCGCCCTCCGACGGTGGGGCGGGGGTGACCGGCGCCTGAGCCATCCGAGCGACGTCAGTGCGAGGCACCTCTCCTTCGGGAGCAATCAGGGGCCGCGTGGCGAAGAACACGACCGCGACGGTCGCCACCGCGCTGATGGGAACCAGCCACCTCAGACGCGGCTGCGTCACCCACGTGAACCACGTGGATGCCTGCGGCGCTGGGGCTTCTCCGACCTGGTCGTGCGGCAACTCGTGCGAGAGGATCGCGAGCGCCTCCTGGCAGCGGCCGCAGCCGGCGATGTGCGCGTCGAGCGCGGACTGTTCCGTGGCCGTCAGTCCGCCTTCTGAGAAGGCCGCCAGCACATCCGCCTCTGGACACGCGCCGACGGCTTCTGGAGGCGGCGGTTTCAGCACGGCGCGCAGCAGCCGATCCATGTCAGCGTCACGCTTCTGGTCGTTGCTCACTCGTGCCTCCCCTACCGGGAACGAACCGCGCTCGAGATCTTGCAGCTTCCCCGGGGCTGTCTGCCCTGATCCAAGCCGAAGGGAAGCCCCGGGGCGCCATCTGTCAGCCGCGGGCGCTCTGCTCCGTCAGCGGCAGCGCCCGGGCCAGATCGAACGCCGGGTCCGTGCGGGCCTGGTCGAAGCACAACTCGATCTGCGCATCGGTCAGGCCGCCGGTGTCCCTCAACTGCCGCTCGACGGCGGCACGCACCGCGCCCCTGGTCCGCTCCAGCTTCCGCGATGCCGTTGCTTCCGATTCCCCGAGCACCCGGCCGATCGCCGCAAGCCGCATCCCCTGGGCGTAATACAGCGACAGGCGCAGCCTGTCGCGGGCATCGAGCCCGGCGAGCGCCCCGGCGAGGGCCTGCCGCGCGAGTCCGAGAAACCGCCGCCGGTCGGGGTCCAACTCGAACTCCGGCCCGTCGGCCGCGCCTGCCGCGGGCTCCTCCCCCTCCGCCAGCGGCTCGAACCGCCGCGCCGCCCTGGCCGTGTCCACCAGCCGCTGCGCGACAACGGCTCTTAACCAGCCTGCCAGGCTGCTGCGCCCGTGGTAGTAGTCGAACAGCGAACGGCGGACGCCGTCTCGCGTCGTCGAGGCCGTACAGCTCCGCGTAGATCGAGTCGGCGACATCCTGAGCGCGGTCCCGCTGCTGGCCGCGGCTCGCAATCCGCAAGAGCACGGGCCTGTACTCCCGCACGAAGTGTTCCCAAGCGGCTTCATTCCCGCGCGCGCACGCGCAGGCGATCGCCAGGTCTTCGAGGTGCAGGGATTCGAGGTACTGCTCGACCTCGGTCTGCTGAGGGCGCACCGCCGGTGAAACGGCGGGCAACACTCCGGCGCAGGGCAGCGGCAAACTCCCCGGCCTCGAGGCCCCAGCGCTCGGCGTTCGCCGTGCGCGCGAGTTTCGCAGCCAGACCGCCGCTCAAGGCGGCCGGCGCATCGTCAGGCTGTGTGGTCATGTCCTGCGACCTGATCCTACACCGCGAGCGGGCTGCGCGGGCCCGTCAGCGGTCGTCGGAGCGCCTTGACGCCCGCGCCGCCAGCCGGTACTGTTTGCCGCATTGTCCCCGACTTTCGGTCCCGGGAACGGGATCCGCCGCCCATGCCGGCACCGGTTCCGCGGGATTTCCACGCAAGGAGAATTCGCATGCACAGGGTCCGTCCTTTCGTCCGGCTGGCTCGGCGCGCTCACCGCGGCCGCGCTCGTCCTCGCGCTCTTCCCCGCCGAGCTTGGCGCCCAGGCTCTCCCGCCCGACGTCGCCAAGGCCTTCAAGTTCCGGGCGATCGGCCCGACGCGCCAGAGCGGCCGCTTCGTCGACTTCGCGGTGCCGGCCCGCGAGCCGCACACGATCTACGCGGCGACCGGCTCCGGCGGCCTCTGGAAGTCGGTCAACAACGGCATCACGCTGGGAACCCATCTTCGACGACCAGCCGGTCATTTCGATCGGCGACATCGCGGTCGCCGACACCGATCCGAACATCGTCTGGGTCGGCACCGGCGAGCACACATCCTCGCGCAGCACGTACTGGGGCGACGGCGTCTACAAGTCGGTCGACGCGGGCAAGACGTGGACGAACATGGGGCTCAAGGACAGCCACCACATCGGCCGCATCGTCATCGACCCGACCAACGCCGAACATCGTCTACGTGGCGGCGCTGGGTCACCTCTACTCCGCCGAACGACGAGCGCGGCGTCTACAAGACCATCGACGGCGGCAAGACCTGGACGAAGTCGCTCGAGGTGAAGGCCGACGGCCGGATGGTCGGCGCCTCGGACCTCGTGATGGATCCGAAGAACCCGAAGATCCTCTATGCCGCCGCCTACGACAAGGAGCGGCTGCCCTGGACGTTCAACCTCGCCGGCCCGGGCAGCGGCATCTACAAGACGATCGACGCCGGCAAGACCTGGACGAAGCTCGGCGGCGGCCTGCCGGCCGGCATGCTCGGCCGAATCGGCGTCGACGTCTACGCGAAGAACCCGCTTGATCGTCTACGCGAACATCGAGAACGCGAACAAGCCGAACGTGTCCGACGCCGATCGCCTCAAGGAGCTGCGCGAAGGCAAGTCGAGCGACGGCATGATCGGCGAGGAAGTCTACCGGTCCGATGACGGCGGCAAGACGTGGAAGAAGGTGAGCCCCGACAAGCAGAAGATCGGCGGCGGGCCCGGCTACTACTACATGCAGATCCGCGTCGATCCGAACGACGCGAACCACGTCTACGTGCTGACGGTCGGCGTGACGCACTCCACCGACGGCGGCAAGACCTGGGCGGCTCCGTTCCGGTTCGGCGGCGACAACCACGCGATGTGGATCGACCCCGCGAACTCGAACCACATCATCCTCGGCTACGACCACGGCATGGGGATCACCTACGACGGCGGCAAGAACTGGTACCACCCCGACGAACTGCCGCTCGCGCAGTTCTACGCAGGTGGGCTACGACATGATGTGGCCCTACAACGTCGCCGGCGGCCTCCAGGACAACGGCTCGATGCGCGGGCCGAGCAGCAAGCGCGGCGGCGGCCGCATCGTCTTCGAGGACTGGCAGACGGTCGGCGGCGGCGACGGCATGTACAACGTGGTCGACACGGTCACCAACCGGTACCTCTACAACGAGTCGCAGTTCGGCTCGATGTCGCGGACCGACCTCTACACGGGCGAAGTCAAGAGCATCGGGTCCCGCGACCAGGCGCTCCGCTTCAACTGGAACGCGCCCATCCTGGTCTCGCCGCACGACAGCAACGTCGTCTATCACGCCGCCAACAAGCTCCTGAAGTCGACCTACCGCGGCGAGAACTGGGTCGAGATCAGCCCGGACCTCACGACCAACGACAAGTCGAAGCTGCACGACGGGCAAGGGCGGCGACGGCAACGTCACCTACTGCACCATCACGACGGTCGAGCGAGTCGCCCCTCGTGCGCGACCTCATCTACGTGGGCACCGACGACGGGAACGTGCAGGTGACGAAGGACGGCGGCAAGACCTGGACGAAGCTGAACGACAAGATCACCGGCAACCCCGGCTACTGGGTGAGCCGCGTCGTCGCCTCGTCGCACGCGCCGGGCACGGCGTACGTGACCTACACCGGGCTGCGCAACGACGACTTCCGCGCGTTCGTCTACAAGACGACGGACTACGGGCAGACGTGGACGTCGATCGCGGGCAACCTGCCGGCCAAGTCGGTCAACGTGATCCGCGAGGATCCGTACAACCCGAACCTGCTGTTTGTCGGCATGGACTTCGGCCTGTTCGTGACGATCGACGGCGGCAAGACGTGGCAGGAGATGAAGAACGGCCTGCCGACGCAGCCGGTCTACGACCTGAAGATCCACCCGCGCGAGCGCGACCTGATCGTCGCGACCCACGGCCGCGGGATCTTCATCACCGACATCTCGGCGCTCGAGGACGTCAGCGACAAGACGCTCGGCGCAGGACTTCTACCTGTTCGACGTCGAGTCGAAGGTGAAGTGGGTCGTGCGGCGCGGCAACGTCGTCGGCGTCCACCAACTTCAACGGCGAGAGCGAGCCGAACGGCGTGATGATCAACTACTACCAGAAGGCGCCCGCGCCGGGCGACGTGACGGTGAAGATCCTGCAGGGCTCGCGCGTCGTCGCCGAAACGAAGGGCCCGAACGCCGCCGGCATGAACCAGGTGCTGTGGAACATGCGCGCGGCGGCGATCACGATCCCGGGCCAGGCGGCGGCTCCGCCGGCCGGCGGCCGCGGCGGCATGGGCGGCGGCGGCTTCGGCGGCCCGCAGGCGCCGCCGGCGTACCCGACCTTCGGCGGCACGATTCCTGCTGACGTGGGCGAGTACACCGTCATCGTCACGGCCGGCGGCAAGGTCGCTGGCGAAGAAGTTCCAGGTGATCGAGGACGCGTGGTTCGACAGGATGTTCTAGGCGCCAGGGACTAGGCGCCAGGCGCTAGGTCTCACGCGGGATTTGGGATTCCGAAGGCGAGAGGGAATAGGCGGCCGGGGTGGCGGCGATTGCCGCGATCCCGGCCGGAACGCTATCGTAGGGCATGGTGCCAACGACCCCGCCGGCTGCGCTGCTGCCGACACCGCTGTCGGCCTACCCGCCGCCGTCTCCGGACGGGCTGCTCGCGACGCTTACGCAGCGGGCGTCGCAGGACCCGTTCAACCTCATCGCCACGGCCATCTTCGTGCCTCGCCATCCTGCACACGTTTGTCGTGGCCCGGTTCTCGGCGCTGGCCCATCGCGTGCAGCACGATCACGACGAGCGGCGCGCCCGCGAAGGCCGCCCGCCGCGGCCGAGCATCCTGGCGGAGTTCCTGCACTTCCTCGGCGAGGTCGAGGTGGTCTTCGGCCTGTGGGCCATCGTGCTGGGGCTGGCCATCCTGGCGTGGCACGGTTTCGGGACGTTCACCGAGTACCTCAACCACACCGTCAACTACACCGAGCCGATCTTCGTCGTCGTGATCATGGCGCTCGCCTCCACGCCGCCCGTGGTCGGGCTCGCCGAAGCGGCGCTGCGGCGCGTGGCCGGCCTCGGCCGGGCGACGCCCGCGGCCTGGTGGCTCGACCATCCTCTCCGATCGGCCCCATTCTCGGATCCTTCATCACCGAGCCGGCCGCGATGACCATCTGCGCGCTGCTGCTCGGGCGCCAGATCTACGACCTCCAGCCGAGCGCGCGCCTGAAGTACGCGACGATCGGCCTGCTGTTCGTCAACATCTCCATCGGCGGCACGCTCACGCACTTCGCCGCGCCGCCCGTGCTGATGGTGGCGCGTCCCTGGGACTGGGACACCGCGTTCATGGCCGCCACTTCGGCTGGCGGGCCATCCTGGCCATCATTCTCTCGAACGCGATCTACTTCGTGGCGTTCCGGAAGGAGTTCGCCAGGCTCGCAGGGGCGCCGCGGCCCGAGCGCGATGCTGGCGAAGACGGGGCGGACGCGGAGGCGGGACCGGTCCCGGCGTGGATCACGATCGTGAACTGCCTGTTCATGGGATGGACGGTGGTGACCGCCCACTATCCCGCGCTGGTCGTCGGCGGGTTCCTGATCTTCCTGGGCTTCGCCAAGGCGACGAACGCCTTCCAGGGCCGGTTCGATCTTCGGGCGCCGCTGCTGGTGGGGTTCTTCCTGGCCGGCCTCGTCATCCACGGCGGACTGCAGGGCTGGTGGATCCAGCCGTTCCTGGGCAGCCTCACCGAAGTGCCCCTGTTCTTCGGATCAGCCCTGCTGACGGCCTTCAACGACAACGCCCTCATTACCTACCTGGCCACGCTCGTCCCCGGCCTCAGCGATCCGCTCAAGATCGCCGTCGTCCAGGGCGCGGTGGCGGGCGGCGGCCTCACGGTCATCGCCAACGCGCCGAACCCGGCCGGACAGTCGCTGCTCTCCCGCTACTTCGGCGAGCGCGATCGCTCCCGATCGGCCTGCTGCTCGGCGCCCTGCTGCCGACCGCCGTCACCGTGATCGTGTTCCGGCTCATCTGATCGGCTCCCGGCGACGGCGCCCCGTGGCGCGGCGGGCGGCCTTCGTTGTAACGTGGAACCGTGCCGCTGCTGACACTCGACCGCGTTTCGCTCGCCTTCGGCCATCTGCCGCTTCTCGACGAACGTGAGCGTGCAGATCGACCCGCGCGAGCGTGTGTGCGTGCTCGGCCGGAACGGCAGCGGCAAGTCGACGCTCCTGCGCGTCCTGAGCGGCGAGCAGCAGGCCGATTCGGGCTCGGTGTGGCGCCAGCCGAACCTGCGCGTGGCGCGCCTGGACCAGGACGTGCCGCTGGCGGCCCATCTCCCGGTGTTCGACGTGGTGGCCGAAGGCCTCGGCGGCCTGAGCGCTCTCGTGATGGCGTATCACCACGCCGCGGTAGACGTCGCCGAGACCGCGAGCGAGGCGGCGCTCGAGCGCCTCGGGCGGCTCCAGCACGAACTGGAGGAACGCGACGGCTGGCGCCTCGAGCAGCGGGTGGAGCTCGTCCTCTCCCGGCTGAGCCTGCCGGCCGACACCATCGTCGACACGCTGTCTGGCGGGTGGCGCCGGCGGGTGCTGCTCGCACGGGCGCTCGTGGCGCAGCCGGACCTCCTGCTCCTCGACGAGCCGACGAACCATCTCGACATCGACGCGATCACGTGGCTCGAGGACTTCCTGGCCGACTACACGGGCGCGGTCATCTTCGTCACGCACGATCGCGCATTCCTGCAGCGGCTCGCCACCCGCATCGTCGAGATCGATCGCGGGCGCCTGACGTCCTGGCCGGGCGACTACGCCACCTTCGTGCGCCGGAAGGAGGAATGGCTGGCGAACGAGGCCGTGCTGCAGGAGAAGTTCGACAAGAAACTCGCCGAGGAGGAGGTCTGGGTGCGGCAGGGCATCAAGGCCCGGCGCACGCGCAACGAAGGCCGCGTCCGCGCACTCGTCGCGATGCGCGCCGAGCGGGCTGCGCGCCGGGAGCAGCCCGGCATGGTGCGCATGCAGGTCGAGGCCGCCGACCCATCGGGCCGCCTCGTGTTCGAGGCGAAGCAGCTCGCCAAGTCCTTCGGCGGCGCGCCGGTCGTCGCCTCGTTCTCGACCCGCGTCATGCGCGGCGACCGGGTGGGCCTCATCGGGCCGAACGGCGCGGGCAAGACGACGCTGCTGCGACTGCTCCTCGGGGAAATCCAGCCCGACTCCGGCGAGGTCCGGACGGGCGTGAACGTCCAGGTCGCCTACTACGATCAGCAGCGCGAGCAACTGGATCCCGAGGCGACGGTCTTCGACACCGTCGGTGACGGCAACAGCAGCGTCACCGTCAACGGAAGGACCCGTCACGTGAACGGCTACCTGGCCGACTTCCTGTTTCCCCCGGAGCGGGCGCGTTCGCCGGTAAAGGCGCTGTCGGGCGGCGAGCGCAACCGCCTGCTGCTCGCGCGGCTGTTCACGCGGCCCGCCAACGTGCTCGTGCTCGACGAACCCACCAACGATCTGGATCTCGAGTCGCTCGAGCTCCTCGAGGCGCAACTGGCGGAGTTCCCCGGCACGCTGCTGCTCGTCAGCCACGACCGCGAGTTCCTCGACAACGCGGTCACGAGCACGCTGGTATTCGAAGGCGGCGGCCGGGTCCAGGAATTCGTCGGCGGATACCGGGACTGGCTCCGGCAGCGTGACGCGGCGCGCATGGCCGCCGCCCGGACCGGAGGGGCTTCTCCCGACCGCGCCAGCAGGCAGGCCAGGGCCGAGCCGGCAGCCGATGGCACGCGCGAGGCCGCCGCGCCCAGGCGGCTCACCTTCAACGAGCGGCGCGAATTCGCCGGACTTCCCGGCCGCATCGAGGCCCTCGAGGCCGAGCTCCGCCTGCTCGACGAGACGATCGCGGGACCGGAGTTCTACAGGGAAGGCGCCGGCGAGATCGGGCGCGTCCTCGCGCGCGCCGAGGAAGCGCGCCGCGAACTCGACGAGGCCTACGCGCGATGGATCGACCTGGAGCCGAGGTCGGGCTGATTGACCCGGGGTCAGACGCGAGTCCGACCCCGCTCTCGTCAAGCCGTCAGTTCCTCGTACGCCGGTGTGAGCACGCGCTCGATGAGCGGCCCGTGGTCGGGAAACCCCTTCAACGGGTCGGTGATCTTGACGATCACGTCTTTCGGCTTGCCCGCCTTGATTTCGCCCCGCACGAACTCGAGGAGCGCCGTGAGGTAGTCGCGCATGTAGAGCAGGTCGGCGCGCGTGCCGGTCGGCCCGAACTTCGGCGCCCCGTGGCCGAAGATGTACGTGGTGTCGTTCTTGTGGTCAGCCACCGTCCCCTCGAGCACCTTGATCCAGTTCGCGATCGAGGCGCCCGCGGGCCGGTCGATGAACGGATGCATGCGGTTGAACACCAGGTCGCCCATGTGCACGACGTTCGCCTTCCTGAAGCTCACCACGGCATCTCCACTGGTGTGCGCCGGCCCGTAGTGCTTCAGCGCGATTCGCTCGCCGCCCACGTCCTCTTCCCACGCATTGCCGAACGTCGCATTGGCCACGACGATCTCAGGGGCGGGCGCGTTGGGGCGCGCGGCCGCCTGCCGTTCCGCGGCTTCACGCTGGAGCTTCGGCACGTTGGCGTGCGCCAGGATCTTCTTCACCGACTCCTTGAACACCGGGTTGCCGCCCGTGTGATCGGCGTGATGGTGCGTGTTGACGAGGATGTCGATCTGCCGGCCGCCGTCACGTTCCCTGATGCCATCCAGACAAATCTTCGCCGTTGCCGGCATCTGCGCGTCGACGATGACGACGCCGTCTTTCGAGATGTGGTAGCCGATCGTGCCGCCCTGGCCGGTGAAGTAGCCGACCGTTCTCCTGAGCGGGGTGAACGCGGTCTGCGGGGCCGAGGGCGCACCCTGGCCGGCCCGGGCGAACAACTTCGACAGATCGACGGTGGCGGCAGCCAGCGCCAGAGACGACGTCGTCAGGAACCTGCGGCGGTTCGGATTCACGGACACACTCCTTGGCGAGTTGGCGAACACATTCTACGTGGAGAAGCACGGCGCCGGGGTTCAGTGCGCGTGGTGCACCGGCTCGCTGAACGGCCCGCACACCGGGTTGACCAGTTTCATGAAATCGGCCAGGCGCATGCGCATGGCGTCGGCATGCGTGCCCGCGTGGAACACGATCTCGGGGTCGGCCAGCAGGCTGTCGTCCATGTACACGTCCTGGCCATAGAGGGAGCCGAACGGCGCCATGGCGCCCGTATCGCAGTCGGGATAGAGGCCGGCCATCTCGTGCTCGGTCGCCAGCCTGACCCACGTCGCCTTGGCCAGTTTCTTCAGCGCGTTCACGTTCACCTGGTAGTGCGCGGGCAGCAGGGCCAGCAGCGGCCTGCCGTCGGCGAGGCAGACGACGGTCTTCGCCCACGCCTTCCCCGGCACATGGGCGGCGGCGGCTTCTTCCTGGGCCGTGAAGGCTGCGCGATGATGGATCGGCGTGAACGGCACGCCGTGCGACACCACGAACTGCTCAATCGAGGCAGGAATGGCCATGGGAGTCCTCCAGGGGGTACTGCATAATCTCGGCCCCGATCGGCCTTCCGTCAAGCCTCGTCGGCGTCATCGGGGCACGATGCGGGCCACCCATCCGCCGCCCGGAGCGAGGTGGATGGCCAGCCGATCAGCCGCCGTCACGTCCTTCTCCTCGCGCGCGTAATCCACCCCTGCCCGGTGCGCATTCACCCCGTCGCGAAAGATCTCCGCGCGGAACTGGCCAGTGCCGAGAAACGACAGGCCGACCTCCAGGTCCCGGGCCGTCCAGTTGGTCAACGCGCCGACGTACCACTCGCTCCCGCGCCGCCGCGCCACCAGGATATGCTCGCCGACCGCGGCGCCCAGCACCTGCGTCTCGTCCCACACCGTCGGCACGGCCTTCAGGAACGCGAGGCTCTCCGGCTCGCGCCGGTAGTTCGACGGCGAGTCGGCCAGCATCTGCAGCGGGCTCTCGAAGACCACGTACATCGCCAGTTGCTGGCAGCGCGTGCCCTGGCTCATGGGCCGGCTGAAGATCGGCTGGAAGTCCTTCTTCGCCGCGTTCATCATCGCGCCGGGCGTGTAGTCCACCGGCCCCGCGAGCATCCGCATGAACGGGAATGTCACCGCGTTGTCGGGCGAGGCCATGTCGCCCCACTTGCTCTGCTCGAGGCCGAGCACGCCCTCGCTCGTGATCACGTTGGGCCAGGTCCTGTACAGCCCTGTCGGCTTGTAGGCGCCGTGGAAGTCGACGAGCATCTTGCGCTTCGCCGCTTCCCTGGCGATGCGCTCGTAGTAGTTGACCATCCACTGGTCTTCGCGCTGCATGAAGTCGACCTTGATGCCCTTCACGCCCCATCTCTCGAACTGGTCCAGCGCCGGCTCCAGCTGGAGGTCGAGCGTCTTCCAGATCACCCACATGATCAACCCGACGTTCTTCTGCTTCGCGTGCGCGGCGATCGCCTCCATGTCGACGCCCGGCGCGACCGACAGCAGGTCGCCGAGTGTGTACCACCCCTCGTCGAGGATGATGTACTCGAGGCCGTTCTCGGCCGCGAAGTCGATGAAGTGCTTGTACGTGTCGGTGTTCACGCCCGACTTGAACGGCACGCCGTACACGTTCAGGTCGTTCCACCAGTCCCACGCCACCTTGCCGGGCCTGATCCAGCCCGTGTCCGTCATCGTCGTCTCGGACGCGAGGCGGTAGACGATGTCGGTGGAGATGAGGTCCCCGTCGCGCTCGGCGACGACGAGGAGGCGCCAGGGAAAGTCGCGCGTGCCGCGGGTCTTCGCGATGTACCCTTCGCGCTCGACCACCGCTTCGTCGCGGTCGCGTTTCAACTCCACCTTCTTCGGATACGCGGGGAAGAGGCCCTTCAGCGTGTTCGGCCCGCCGGAAGTGAGGTCCATGCCCGGGTAGTCGAAGAGGTCGGCCTCGGTGAGGACCAGTTTTTCCCCTTTCGGCAGCACGATCATCGCCGGCAACGACGAGAACCGGCCCGCCGTGATCTCGGAGATCTTCAGCTTCTTGTAGAGCCGCTCCTGGTGCGAGAGGAGGCTCGTTTCTTCAGGGAAATAGACGAGGTGATCTCCGGGGAACGCGAGGGTGACGTCCTCGTTCACCACGGTAATGTCGCCAGGCAGTGCCGTCGCCCACCGATATGCCACCCCGTCGTCGTACGCGCGGACGATCAACGAGTAGCCCCCCGTGAAGTCGATCCGGCGTTCGTTGTAGCGGTCGCGGATCTCGGCCCGCTTCTGGCGGACGACCGGTTTGAGCACGTGGCCGGCCGACCGGGTCGTCGTGCGCGCCACCGCCGGCGTGTCGCCGAGCGCGCGGCCGCCCTCGAGGGTCATGCCGATCCGCGACGGCGCGACGATCGTGCTGCCCCGGAGGGCAACGGACCAGGTCAACTGCCCCTCGGTGCCGACTGTGACAACGAGGGCGCCGTTCGGAGACGCCACCGTCATCGGCCCGAGGGTTCTTTGTTGCGGCGTCTGCGCATGCGCCGTCGCCGCGGCAAGCGCGGCCAACGCGATCGTCGCAATGCAGGAGATGCGTAGTTGCTTCATGAGCACACTCCCGGCTCCGAGGTCTCTGCGGATCCTACACGTTTCTGTCTTCCCGCCTGCCACGCCGGAGCCGGCCGGCAGGCCGTTTGGCGAAGGCGGGAGTCCCGAGTCCCGAGTTTCAGATCAGCCCTTTGGCGGCCATCCATTCCGCGCAGCGCTTGGGCCAGTCCGAGATGGGGCCGTTGCCGGGCCGCAGCCCGATCCCGTGGGCGCCCTCCCGGTAGAGGTGCATTTCCGCCGGCACGCCGGCGCGCCGCAGGGCGAGGTAGAACAGCACGCTGTTCTCCGCTGGCACGGCCGTGTCGGTGCCGCCGTGCACGAGGAATGCCGGCGGCGTGTCCTTCGTAACCCGCGTGTCGAGCGAGTAGCGCTCGAGCATGTCGGGTGTCGCGTTCTCGCCCAGCAGCGACGTCCCCGACCCGGTGTGGGCGGCCGGCCCGATCAGCCGGATCACCGGGTAGACGAGTACAAGGAAGTCGGGCCGCGCGCTGACGGCGTCCAGCGCCGCGCCGGTCCGCCCGTCCGGGTCATCGAACAGCGTGCCGGCCGACGCCGCGAGGTGTCCGCCGGCCGAGAAGCCGAGCACGCCGATGCGATCGGGCGCGATGCCCCAGCGGGCGGCGTCCTTGCGCAGCAACCGCACGGCCCGCAGCACATCTCGCAACGGGGCCGGGTGCCCGTATTCCTTCAGCCGGTACTTCAGCACGAACGCCGACACGCCGACGCTGTTGAGCCACTCGGCCACCGCGCGGCCTTCGTGGTCCGCGGCGAGCCGGGTGTAGCCGCCTCCCGGGCACACGATGATCGCGGTCGCGGGCCGCGGGCCGCCTGGCACCAGGTACGGGGTGATCGACGGCTCGTGAACGTTGCTGATGCGTCCCCCGCTTTCGACGACCTCCGGGCCCGCGCCCGGGATCGCTCCCGGCACGCCTTCGGGCCACAGCGGGATCGCGGCGGGCGGCGTGCCCTGTGCGAGGGACGGCGAAGCGGAGGCGGCGAGCATCACGAGGCAGAACAGCGCGATGGCGAGGCGCATGAGTCCTCCTGGACCGTCACAATACTCCGCGCTGCGTGCCGGGTTCTACTTCGCGGCAACCGACACGGCAAGCGGCGTCCGGATTCGCTGCGCCGCCTGGCCGAGGTAGCGGTCCCAGTCCTCCACCGTCTTGAAGTCGCCGCTCCTGTCCCAGCCCGCTCCGGCGTAGTACGTCACGTCGCTGCCGGCCGACATCGTGGTCACGGCGAGCACGTTGCCGTCGAGCTCGGCGAACTCGGTCAGCTGGGCCGGGTCGACGACCACGCCGCAGCCGAAGTTGCTGCCGTCGGCTTTGACCGGCTCCCACGTGCGGAGCACGCCGCGGACCTTGTCCTGCGCGACCTGCGATCCCGGGGCCTTCTTGATGCCCGCCGCCTGCATCTTCGGCGCGGCCGGCGCCCCGGCGTAGCGGCTCTCGAAACGGTTGAGGTTCTGGCCGGCGTCGAGCGTGATGCGCTTGATCTCCGTCACGCGGCTGCCCGCGGCGTCGAATGCCGGGTACATCAGCTCGAACATCACGCGAATCGGGCCGTTGGCGAGCACCCTGGAATCGATGAAGTTCGCCGAGGTGTAGAGCTTGCCCGCGTCCCAGGTCCCGTTGCCCCCGCACCCGCGGCTCCTGCCGGCCGAATACAGGTCGGCGCCCTCGCCGTTGTCGCGGTGGTAGTCGTCGACCATGTACCAGTCGTTGATCACCAGGCGGCGCGTCCGCTTGAACCACACGTCGACGGAGCTGCTCGTCAGGGGTTCCTGCGCCCAGGTTTCGAGCGCCTTGCCGTACATCCGGTGGGCGACACGGTCGTTCTCCCATGCGAAGTCGTCGCGCCGCTCGCGCACGAAGCGCCCGTACGCCTTGAACTGGTCCCGCGTGTAGATCTGCCGCGGCCCGACGCTCAACGAGAACGGGCGCGCGGCCTTTGGCGCGATGTCCGCCTGGAACACCACTTCATCGAACACCCCGTCGTCGTTGAGATCGACCGGCTGCGCGACGATCTCCTTGCCCGACGCGTCGTCGGTGACGTGAACCGTCCGGAGATCCTCGACGGGCATCGCCTTCCGGATCGCGGCGCCCGTGAGCACGATGGTCTCGGACGGGCGCGCGAGATCGAGCGTGTTCGTGATCGTCACGACCGCGCCGGGGGCCGCCGCGGGCGCGTGCGGGCCGGTGGCCATGACGCACAGGACGAGAAGCGCAACAAGTCGCCAGGTTTTCATGGTCGTCCCTACTGTTTCTTCCTGTCGTAGTAGAACGTGTTGTTCACCCGCCTGATGTCGAAGCTCCGGACCATGGTCATCACTTCGGCCCCGGCCATCAGCGTGGGCCCGTATCCCTGCATCGCCTTCAGGTCTGTCGGGCGGTTGTAATAGTAAACCGCGTCGTAGGCCGCGGTCGTGCCGACGCAGATGCCCTCGATCTGGCCGTCCGGCCGGATGCGCTGCTCGAGCGCCCGCCAGCCGGCCTGCGCGACCGGCGCGTAGGAGGTGGGCAGCCAGCCGCGGTTCACGCCGCGCGCAATCGCGAAGGTGAACATCGCGCTGGCCGACGTCTCGAGGTAGCTGTCGGTTTTGTCGAGCAACTGGTGCCACAAGCCCGTGCCGCCCTGCGTTTCCGCCGCGCCGCGCGCGCCGCGGCGGAAGATCTCGAGGACCTTCGGTCGGTCCGGGTGCGACTCGGGCATGACGCTGAGCAGCTCCGCCATGGCCACCATGGCCCAGCCGTCGCCCCGGCCCCAGTAGAACCGCGCGTCGTCATCCATGCCGGCGAACCACGAGTGGTCGAAGAGGCCGTTGTCGGGGTTGAAGAGGCGCGCGGACATCCCGATGACCTGCCGGGCCGCGTCGTCGAAGTACTTCGCCTCGCCTGTCACCTTCCCCATCTGCGCCAGAAAGGGGATGCTCATGTACGCGTCGTCGATCCAGAGCGCGAGGGCGACCGGCCTCGGCCGCGCGAGGGTGCCGTCGGGCAGGCGGAGCTGCCTCGTCAGGATGTGCGTCGCCGCAAGCTCGATGTCCTCCTTGTAGCGGGGGTCGGGCCGCGTCGCGTTCGCCTTGATCAGGGCGGCGCCGATGGCCCCGCAGTGGTCGAGCTCCCGCATGTTGAGCATGCGCCCGTAGCCCAGGTTCTGCGGCCCGAACTGCGCCGCCTGCTTCTTGAAGTACGGCAGGTGCGTGAAGATGAAGTCGAAGTTCTTGAAGGTGTAGTCCTGAAAGGTCGTGTCGCCCGTGACCTCGGTCACCTGGAGCATGGCGGCGAGCACCACGCCCATCGAGTACGTCCAGTCGTTGAACTCACCGTTCCGGTTGTCGACGCCCGCTGTCTTCAGGGGCGTCGAGAAGTCCGTCACCGGCTGGCCCGTGGCCGTGTCGATGATCCGGTACGGCGTGGATCGCACGAAGTGATCGCGGATCCGGTCGAGGGCGGCCTTGATCTCGGCCTCGGACGGCACGGTGTAGTCCACGCCCGGCGCGACCGAGGGTTGCGAGAATGCCGGGTCGCTGCGACCGGGCCGTTGGCCAGGCTGGGCCGTGGCGGCGGGCGGCTGCGCGTAGGACAGGCTGGCGCCGAGCGCGGCGATGGCCGCCGCGGCACAGGCCCATCGCCGTGACTCTCGAAGCAGGGATCGCATCGCGGGACTCCTCGGAGGGTCCGGAGCCCTCCAAAACGTCAATTGGTATAACCACTTTCCAGGGCCAGGTCAAGCACGTTCGGGCAGGTCTATACTTTCGCCCAGCGGTCACAGGAGCGCCCATGCCACGACATCCCGCCGTTCTGACGCTCACCTCCGCCCTGCTCGTCGCCGCCCTGGCGCCGGCGCCCGCGGCGCGCCAGGCGCAGGAGCGGCCCGCCTGGAGCCAGTGCCAGGATCAACCGCCCGCGTGGTACGGGTCGGCGGAGGCCGTGCGCGTGGCTGACCAGGTCCTTCTCTACCAGCGCCGGTCCGGCGGATGGCCCAAGAACATCGACATGGCCCGCGCCCTCACGGACGCCGAGCGGCGGGAGGTCGCCGGGGCCGCCGCCGACACGGACAGCACCATCGACAACGGCGCCACGACGACGCAGCTGCGGTTCCTGGCTCGGGTCTACGACGCGACGCGCGCCAACCGCTTCCGTGCGGCGTTCGAGGCCGGCTTCGACTATCTCCTCGCGGCGCAGTACCCGAACGGCGGGTGGCCGCAGTTCTTCCCGCTCCGCGACGACTACTCCCGCCACATCACGTTCAACGACGACGCGATGGTCAGAGCGATGGAGGTGCTGCGCGATTCGGCGGAGGGCCGGGCGCCCTTTGGCTTCGTTGACGAGCCTCGCCGCGCGCAGGCCAGGGAGGCCGTGCGGCGGGGCATCGCTCTCATCCTCCGCGCGCAGGTGCGGGTGCAGGGCCGGCTGACGGCCTGGTGCGCCCAGCACGACGAGGTGACGCTGGCGCCAGCGAAAGCCCGCACGTACGAGCATCCGTCGCTGAGCGGCAGCGAGTCGGTCGGCATCCTGCGCTTTCTGATGTCGCTCCCCGACCCCTCGGCCGACGTCGTGGCCGCAGTGGAGGCCGGCGTGGCCTGGCTCCGCGCGGCGCAACTGTCCGGGATTCGCGTCGAGAGGCGCGCGGACGTCTCGCTGCCGGGGGGGTTCGACCGGGTCGTGGTGAGGGACCCGGCTGCGCCGCCCATCTGGGCGCGCTTCTACGAGATCGGCACCAACCGCCCCATCTTCTCGGGCCGTGACAGCATCATCCGCGATGACATGGCGTCGATTGAGCACGAACGGCGGGTCAATTACGCGTGGTACGGCTACTGGCCCGAGACAGTCCTGAAGAGTTACCCGGGCTGGAAACGGGCCAATGGCAGGCGCTAGGGGCTAGGCGCTAGGCGCTAGTCCGTCGCGCTTCGCGCGGGAGAAACTCCTTCCAGCTGAACACGCGAGTCACGCGGCGACAGCCGCGTCCCACTAGCGCCTAGCGCCCAGCCCCTGGTCCCTGCCTGTTGATCGTTTCGTTCCGTATCTTCCCGTTGACGCGGACGTTCTGAAGCGTCAGCCCCGTCACGCCTTCGATCACGTCGTCTTTGGCCACGTTGTCGAACGCGCAGTCCGTGATGCGGACGTCGCGGATCGGCGTGTGCGCGTAGCCGCGCAGCAGGAGCCCGTACTGGCTCTTGGCGCTCGTGACGTTGCGGACGTCGATCTCGCGGACCACGGGCGGGAACTTCCCCGTGTCGCCCTCCTCGTAGAAGAGATTGACCGTCACGACCGCTTCGGCCACCTGGCCCACGGTGACGTCGCGCATGTAGACGTGCTCCACGAAGCCGCCGCGCACGGAGTTCGTCTTGATGCGGAGCGCCCGGTCGAGGTTCGGGCTGTCCATCCGGCACTTCTCCGCGAAGATGTTCCGCGCGCCCCCCGAGACCTCGCTGCCGATCACCACGCCGCCGTGCCCGTCCTTCATCGTGCAGTTGCGGATGACGACGTTCTCGATCGGCGCCGCAAGGCGCCGGCCGTCCTCGTTCCGGCCCGACTTGAGCGCGATGCAGTCGTCGCCGGTGTCGAACGTGCAGCCCTCGATGAGCACGTCCGAGCACGATTCGGGATCGCAGCCGTCGTTGTTCGGGCCGTGGCTGTTGATCGTGACGTTGCGCACGGTCACGTTCCGGCACAGCACCGGGTGGATCTCCCACATCGGCGAGTTCACGATCGTGACGCCGTCGATGAGGACGTTCTGGCAGCGGTACGGCTGGATGAAGTTCGGACGCAGGTTCGATCCGGCCCCGAACACCCGCTCGGCCACCGGCACGCCGCGCGCGCCCATGTCGATGAGCCGCGCGCGGGCCGCCATCTGCGTGGCCTCCGGCGGCACGGTCCGCGAGCCTTTCCAGGGCCACCAGTGCTCGTCGCTCGCCTGGCCGTCCAGCGTGCCCTTGCCCGTGATCGCAATGTCGCGCTGTTCGAAGGCGTAGATGAGCGCCGAGTAGTTCATCAACTCGACGCCTTCCCAGCGCGTGAAGACCACGGGCAGGTAGTGGTCGGGGTTCCGGCTGAAGGCGATGGTCGCGCCATCGGCCAGGTGGAGGTTGACGCGGCTCTTGAGATGGATGGCGCCGGAGAGGTAGCGGCCGTCCGGCACGAGCACCTGCCCGCCGCCGGCGCCCGCGCACGCGGCAATGGCGTCGCGGAACGCCGAGGTGCAGTCGCGGGCGCCGTCGCCCACGGCTCCGTACTTCGTCACGGGAAAAACGCGATCCGGAAACACCGGCGGCGCGATGCGCGCCAGGATGGCGTCGGCCTCGGCCCAGCCGCGATGGCCGGCCTGTGCAGCAAGGAAGTCCCCGGCGCGCCCGTGCGCCAGCCAGCCTGGCGCGACGACCAGCCCGGCGCCGGCCAGCGCGCCTGTGGCAAGGAAATCCCGGCGGCTTACGCGATGGTGGTGCATGGCGGCTCCCCTCGCGGCGCGCCTACCGGCCGGCGAAGGGACGGAGGTGCCGCACGAAATGGCGCTCGAGGCACTCTTCGTACACCTCGGGATGCGCCTGCAACATGGCGCGGAGATCGTCCGCGAACACACGGCTGCCGTCGGCGCGGGCCGCCGTCAGCACCGATCCGAACGTCACGTGCAGAATCTGCCTGGCGTGGAAATCCTCGAGCAGCGCGGGGAGATCGGCATCCGCCAGGCGCGCCGGGTCCGGGGCGGCCGCCACGGCCGCCGACACGTGGTAGCTGGCCCGATCCTGATCGTACCGTTCCCGCGCGAAGACGTAGATCGCCCTGAACACATCCGGCGAGATCCGGGCCACCGCCCGCAGCGCCTCGAGGTAGCTCGTCCCCGCTGTCTTCAGGTGCACCTTGCCGCGCGTATGCGCCGCGACCATGTCGTAAATGGCGAACTTGTCGGACCCGGAGTGGAGGCTGAGCTTGTAGCCGCCGAACGCGCGCGCGACGGCCGCGTGCACCCGGAAATCGGCATCGAAGGCCTGAAGGTCCCCGATGTAGTCGACGCCCTTCTCGAAGCGGCCCACGAAGCGCGGCGCCAGGCTCGCCCAGCGCACGCCGAGGCGGATGAGTTCGGACGCGACGAACACGTGGTCGGCAGGCGCCGTGGGCGAGTCGGTTTCGTCCACCGACACCTCGAGGTCGAACGGCTCGCCGCCCTTCACCTCGCAGAGGTGCCGGAACATCGCGGTCACGTGGGCGACCGCCCGGCCGTACTTCACCGCGGCCTTCATCAACGCGCCGTCGTCGAACCGCACCTCCAGCCCTTCGATGTCGAAGGCACGCCCGACGAGCCGTTGTCGCATCGACGCGGCGCTGTCTTCCAGACGGTCCCAGGGGAGGGCGTCCCACGCGGCCCGGATCTCGGCCGGCGCGCGGGAGTCGGCCTGCGGGTCCACGTGTTCGCCGGGATCGATCGTGAACATCGTGAAGCCGGCGGCCGCGCACGCGGTGATGTCGGCGGCCGCCTTGAGGTGGTCGGCGTCGGCGCCCTGGCCGCCGGTCCATCCCGCCTCGAAGCTCCCCCACGTGGCATCGTCGACGATCGCCTGCGGCGAGCGCCCGGTGCGCGTCATTTCGCGGATGGACTGCTGCGCGAACACGGGCGTGATGGACCCGCCCGCCGCGCGCAGCGCCCTGACGTGCCCCGGCGTCGCGAGGCCGAGGCGGTCGCCGAACCCGGCCGAGGTGCCCGGCGGCAGCGGCCGGGGCGTGAGCCACGGCAGATGCCGGCGCAGCGCCGCGGCGTTGCCGGCCGTCAGCGGCGCCACGAGCAGGGGCGAGCCGCCGGCCTCGCTGCGCGTGCCGTCGAACGCCTCGAGCACCGCCTCGCGGCCGGGCGCGGGGAGCATGGCGAGCCGCCGGCCGGCCGGCGTCCGCAGCATCGCCCATGCGGCGTCGGCCGAAGCAGCCAGGGAGCCGGGAATCAGGGAGAACCCCGGTCCCGACGCAGCCTCCCGCAGTAGCGTCTCCGAATCGCGGCCGGGCAGTTGAGCAGAAGGCGTTGTGTTCTCCACCGCACTACCTCAGGCCGCCGGGGGCTGGGCGGAGAGCTTGACCGGTTCCAGTTTCGGCGACAGCACCTGCACAATCGCCAGGGCGGCGAGGTACGCGAAGCCGGCGATGATGAAGACCGGCAGGTAGCTGCCCGTTGTCTCGAGGATGAACCCCGTCAGCTTGGCGATCAGCATGCCGCCGACCGCGCCGGCCATGCCGCCGAAGCCGACGACCGTGCCGACGGCGTGACGCGGGAACGTGTCCGACGCGATCGTGAAGACGTTCGCCGACCAGCCCTGGTGCGCGGCGGCGGCGAGCGCCACCAGCGCCGTGGCCACCCAGATGTTCCCGGCCTTCGAAGCGAAGATGATCGGCACCACCGCCAGCGCGAACACCAGCATGGTCGTCTTGCGCGCCGCGTTCGCGCTCCAGCCGCGCTTGATCAGCCAGCCCGACAGCCAGCCGCCGCCGATGCTGCCGACGCTGGCGACCAGATAGATCGCGAACACCGGCGGCCCGATCTTCTTCAAGTCGAGACTGTAGGTCCGGCTGAAGAAGTCCGGGATCCAGAAGAGATACAGCCACCAGATCGGGTCCGTCATGAACTTCGCCACGATGAACGCCCACGCCTGGCGGTGCGGCAGCACCTGGCTCAGCGGCACCTTGACGGGCGGGTCCGGCGGATCGCTGCGGATGTACGCCAGTTCGGCCGGGCTGACGCGCGGATGGTGCTCGGGGCTCTTGTAGAGCGGCCACCACAGGAAGAGCCAGAAGAACCCGACGGCGCCGGTGGCGATGAACGCCCAGTACCAGCCGTAAGTGACCGTGATCCACGGCACCGCCAGCGGCACGATGAGCGCGCCGACGTTGGTGCCGGAGTTGAAGATGCCGGTCGCCAGCGCGCGCTCCTTCTTCGGGAACCACTCGGCCACGGCCTTGATCGACGCCGGGAAGTTGCCCGATTCGCCGAGGCCCAGCACGAACCGCGCGGCGATGAACCCCGCGACCGAGCCGCTGTAGGCCAGGCCGATTCCCGACAGCATCGCGGCCACGCCCGGCCCGAACCACGTCGCTTCGGCGTGCGCCATGGCGGCGAGGCTCCAGACGATGATGGCGACGGTGAACCCGAGGCGGGTGCCGAGCTTGTCCATCATGCGGCCGGCGAAGAACAGGCCGATGGCGTACGCCACCTGGAACGCGAAGACGATGTCGGCGTAGTCCATCTCGGTCCAGCCGAACTCCTGCTGCAGCGTGGGCTTGAGGAAGCCGATGACCTGCCGGTCGACGTAGTTGAGGGTGGCGGCCAGGAAGAGCAGGCCGCAGATGACCCACCGGAAGGTTCCGGCGCTGCTGCCCGTCGTGT
Organism: uncultured Acidobacteriota bacterium; assembly: GCA_963806085.1. Lineage (GTDB taxonomy): Bacteria > Acidobacteriota > Vicinamibacteria > Vicinamibacterales > JAKQTR01 > JAKQTR01. The sequence goes on along the minus strand of CAWDWR010000003.1, from coordinate 174,187 downwards.
TCGCGGTAGATGCGGTCATGGGATGGCCTTCCGTCAGGGCGTTTTCTGGTCAGACCACTTTTTCGACCATGAATGAATACCACCGCAGATACCTGCCGTCAAGCGGTTGTTGAGCGGCCTGCCCGGGAGATATCCGCCCAGATCTGGCGGGGTTCCGGCGCATCAGTCAAGTGGATTGTCCAATCGTCAACTTTGTCGAGCCGCGCGGCGCGGGCGGGAGTATACTGGCCCCCGCCGGTCCACCCGGCCCGGGGACGACGATGGCCAAGAGCGGCACGGACAGCACCGAACAGGTAATCACCTTCGTCAGAGACATGATCGCGCGGGGCGAGTTGCGCCCGGGCGACCGCCTGCCGGCCGAGCGCGACCTGTCGCTGAAACTCGGCGTGAGCCGGCCGACCATCCGCGCCGGCCTGAGGGCGCTGTCCGCGATGGGCGTCGTCAAGTCGCGGCACGGCTCGGGCACCTACATCCCGACCGGGCCGCCGACCCTCGGCAGCGAGCCGCTCCGGTTCCTGGCCGCGCTGCACAGCCTGCCGCGGGAGGAAATGTACGAGGCGCGGCGCGTGCTCGAGGTCAGCGCCGCGGGCCTGGCGGCCAAGCGCGCCGGCGCCGAACACATGGCGGCGATTGCCGAGGAGGTGGCGAGCCTGTTCGCCTCGATCGACGATCCCCAGGGGTTCCTCGTCCACGACATCCGCTTCCATCGCGCGGTGGCGGCCGCGTCGGGGAACCGCATCGTCGCGTCGCTCGTGGAGATGGTGTCGGCGCTCTACTACGAGCAGCGGCGTGACACCGCCGCGCGCGCGACCGACCGCAATCTGCGCGATGCCGCCGACCTGCACCGCAGCATCTACCAGGCCATCAGGAAGCACGATGTCGATCTGGCGCAGACGCTGATGGGCCGCCACCTGGTCCACTCAGCCGCCTACCAGGCGCAGGAAGACCAGCCGCTCGGAATCCGCGTGGCGCGCCCGGCAAGGGGCGCCCGCAGGCCGCGCAAGCGCGCGCGCACGACAGTCGCCCAATAAGGGCTCATTTGCGGTATTCTTCCGGCCGATAAGTACTGCTGGTTCCCGGTCCCCGGGGTCCTCGGTCATTCTTCCCCGCGCTCGAGGTTCTTATGCGCATGCCTGCTGCACGGCGCGCTGTTGCCGGAATCGCCCTGATGTGCGCGGTCGCCGCCGCTCCGCGGCCCGCTCTGGCCCAGCAGACCGCTGCCTCCGTCGCCGAGGGTTCCGGCGTGTCGCCGTTCGCGTTCTCGGGTTCCGGGACCACCGTGCACGGGGCCTGGCGCGCCGACGTGAGGGTGTCCGCCGGTCCCTGGAAGCCGGGCGGCACCGTGCAGATCGATGTCACCGTGCACATCGGCGCTGGCCACCTGGCCAGCATGGCGGCGGCGGGCATCAAGGCCGATCGGCTGTGCGTGCTCGTCACCGCGGAGCGCACGTTCGACGCGGACGGCTGGATGCGCCTGGCGAGCGACGAGCGGATGTCCACCCTGCTCACGCCGGCGGGCCTGGCCATCGAGGGCGGCGTGCAGGGCGCCGTGACGAACCGCTTCGGGTATCAGTTCGGGTCGCCGCTGGATCAGTTCCAGATGCTGCCGGCGTCGGCGCTGGCGAACGGCAGCACGCCCGAGTGGCGGCGGGCGGAGTTCTCGTTCACCGCCGAGCTTCCGCCGGACCTGCCGCCTGGCCTGTACCGCCTCCGCGTCGACGTCGGCGCGATGGCCGGCTCGTCACGCTACAACCTCAACGGCTATTCGTTCGCCTCGCGCCCGTTCGCGCCGGACGTGGGGACGTACTTCTATTCGCCGGTGGCCTTCGGGGCGAATGGCCTGGATGCCTCGGGGCGCCGCGTGATGGCCGGCGGCGTACGCCCGCGCTGCCCGTGGGTGCTGCTGGCCAGCTATAACTCGAACGGCTACCTGGGGGTGGTCGCCGAGGAAGACCGGGGGCGGTTCGCGCTGTCGAACCGGTCGATCATCCCGGACGAAGTGATTCTGCCGCTCTACAACGACGCGGGGGCCCGGTTGTCGTACTCCCTGGAGCCCCAATTTCCGGCAGATTCGATCGACGCGCTCCAGAACATCGCCTGGAACTGGAGCTCCGGCCAGTTGTCGGTGACGATCACCGGGCCCGACGGGTCGCGCGTCGATCTCGGCACGGCCCCGTTCGTCGCCAAGTCGGGGAACGGCCCGACCACGAAGAAGACCGCCTTCACCGCGTGGCAGCCGCACATGTACGGGCGCTATACGGTGACCGCCACGGGCTGGATCGAGGACGCCTCCGGGCGGCGCTATCTTGGCGGCGGCACGTACCGCTTCTGGATCGCGAAGCGCATGACGCTGGCGACGGCGACCTTTCAGGGCCAGCCGTATCCGGTGGGCTCGACCTATGGGCGCGACACGCAGTTCAACCCGGCCGTGCCCGCCGACGTGACGGTCACCGCGGCGCTCTACCCGAACTCCAATCCGGCCCTGGTGCGGAAGCTCACCTACTCCGGCAAGGCGACCGCGGCCGGGCTGTTCGGCGCGGCGCAGGGCATGAAGTCGTTCCCCCTCGACGCGCCGGGCGAGTATCACGCGCAGGTGCTGGCGACCTACACCGACGGCGAAGGCCATCTCTGGGTCAGCACCATGCGCCACGCAGGCGTCGTCTACCCGGAGCCGTCGGGCGTGATCGCGCGCGGAAAGAAGCTGCAGGCGGGATCGAGGTACGTCGATCGCGGCGATACGAACTTCGAGGGGCACCTCGAGGCGGACGGCGAGGGCCACCTCCACCACATCACGTTTCCCTACCTTTCCGGCGACGTCCTGCTCATGGCCGCCGAAGGGAACGGCGCCAACAAGATCGAGCCGGTGCTCACGTACCAGATGCCCGGCGACACGTCGGCCTGGGACACGTCGTTGAACGGCGTGGGCACGACGAACCTGCGGATCAGGACCTCGAACGGATACTCGCCGCACCTCTATCCCGAGTACATCACGGCGATGGAGTACTACTATGGCGCCGCGCCGCGCCCCGGCTTCATGGGGCGCTTCCTCGTGGGCGAGAGCAACGTGCGCGCGCCCTACTGGCCGCTGAGCCCCAACAGCTTCGGCGGGCAGATCGGCGCGTCGCCCAACGGCGACGCGCCAGGCGACATCTATCGCCTGATCGGCGGCGTGGTGCTGCGCCGGCCGGGCCAGGAGCCGATGTACGCGGGCTACATCTCGAGCGCGTTCATCCTGCAGAAGGGCACCAACAACAACCGCGTGGTCGCGGCGGGATCGGAGGCGCTGAACGGGCCCCTGGGCGAGAAGGCGCGGTTCTACCTCGTCGGGCTCCGGCCCGGCACGGCGTTTCCGGTCGGCAGCACGTTCCGGCCCGCGCTGCAGATCGATCCCCTGCTGCCAGTGTCCATCAGATTCACGCTCACCTACCCCGACGGCCGCCAGCAGGTCTCGGAGGGCGTGGGAGACCGGTTCGGATCGTACGCCGGCGCGACCGCCTGGCCGCTTGATGTGGCCGGCGTCTACACGTATCAGATCCGCGCGACGTGGAACGGCTACGAGGGGCGCATGCCCGGCCTGCCCGAGAGCGGCGGGGAGTTCTTCGTGTACTCCCCCAGCAGGCCCTCCGGCGCGGCTGGCCTGCGGATAGACGGCGCTTCGCAGCGCACGTTTTCGGCGGCGGCGACGACGACCATCGCCGGCACGAGCAGCGCGGCGGTGGTGCACTACACGCTCATCACGCCGGGCGCGGTCATCGAGCAGGGCGATCTCCAGGTGCGCAACGGAAAGTTCCAGTACGTGTTCGACCCGGTCGCCGTTCACCAGAAGGTGCCGCTCTACGACATCACGAGTGTCACCACCGGCAAGCCACAGATTGGCCGGGTCATTCACCTGACGTTCTTCGCCGAGGAGAAAGCCGGCGGGTCGAGCTTTTTCGACGTCACCCGCGTGATCCTGCGCGGCACGACGGTCCTCGCCGCCAGGCCGGCAGTCCCCGCCACGCTCGCGCTCGGCGCCCTGCCCGCCGGCCCGGAGGGGTCCGATCCCGCCGGGTTCAGCCCGGCGCGGCGTGAGGACGCCGGGCCGGTGACGATTCGGGCCGGGTCCGCCGGCGCGCTCGGCGATTGGGACGGGTGGATTGACGCGATGGTGCGCGGCGGGGACCTGGTCGTGCGTTCCACGCTCGCGGACTCCATGTTGGCCGGGCGCACGCACCAGCGGTTGCAGCAGGTACTACAAGGGCGTCCCGGTGGTTGGCGCTGACGTGACGCGCCAACTGGTTGGCGGCGTGACCGTGTCGGCGTTCGGCACCATCCATCCCGGCATCCGCCTCGATGCCGTTCCCGTGCTCGGCGCGGATGAAGCCGGCCGCGTCGCCGCCGCGACCACCGGCGGCCGCCTGGCCGCGGGACAGTCTCCGGAACTCGTGATCCTGCCGTTGGACGGCGGGCGGTATGCGCTGGCGTGGCGGGCTGATACGCGGTCGGCTTCGGACGCCCGCACGTGTTTCATCGACGCGGCATCGGGCCGCCCGCTGCTCGACTACAGCACGCTGAAGGCGGAGCAGGCGGACGGCGTGCCAGCCGACGCCGCGCCGGTGGACACCCGCGCTGTCATCGACGCCACGCGGCATTACTATCTGCAGCGCACTGGGCGCTTCGTCCTGGACGAGCCGGCCGATCCGGTCCACGTCGCCGTGCATCCGGCTTCGGCGTTCTCGCGCGATCTCGTCGCGCACGAACTGGCGCACGCGGTGCTCGATCGAAGCGCGGCACTGATCTACCGGCGCGAGTCGGGCGCCCTCGCCGAAGCCTACGCCGACATCGTCGCCGCCTCGATCGCCGCCGCGTCGCCGTCCGGGGACAGCGGCGGTCGGGATCCCTATCTGGTCGGCGGGGACGCGACGACCGGCGGCATGCGGTCGCTGCGCGATCCGGCCCGGCACGGCAATCCTGATCACTACAGCGGTGTCAGCGCCAATGCGACCGTCCAGGCGAATTCCACCGTGGCGAGCCACGCGTTCTACCTCGCCATCGAAGGCGGCCTGAACCGGACGTCCGGCCTGGCCGTCGAAGGCCTGGGCCCTTCACGCCGTGACCGGATCGAAAAGGCGTTCTTGCGCGCGTTCGCGTACCTGCTTCCCTCCGCGGCGGGCTTCGGCACCGCCCGGGAAGCGACGGTCCAGTCGGCCCGCGATCTCTACGGCCCGGAGAGCGACGCCGTGCGGGCCATCGCCGAGGCCTGGGCTGCCGCAGGTGTGAGGTAGACTGGGGGCGCATGCCCTGTTCTGCCGCGGCTGCGCGCCGCCTGGTCTTCGTCATTCTCGCCCTTGTTGCCGGTCCGGCCGCGGCGAGCGGTCAGCCGCCTGCGCAACCCGCTCCCGCGGGCGCCGCCATCTCCTTCGACATGGTGGTTGTCGACCGCGACGGGCGCATCCCCGACGCCCTGGATCCGTCCGCCATCACCGTGCAGGTGGATGGCAAGCCGCGGCGCGTCGTGGCCGTCCGCCGCGTCAGCCGGGGCCCCGGCGCCGCGACCGATGCTGCAACACGCCAGGCGCGGGCCAATGGCCCCGTGACGTTCGCGGCCGAGCCGACGAGAAACGTCCTGGTCGTGGTGGATCAGGCCAGCCTCGTGCGCGGCGACGAGCGGGCGGCCATCGCCGCGTCTCAGGCGCTGCTCGATCGCCTGGGCATGGCCGATCGCCTCGCGGTGGTGCTGCTGCCGCTGCCGCGGGACCAGATGCTTTCGCTGGCCACCGAGCAGCCCGTCGCGAGAGAAACGCTGGCCAGGGCCGTCGGGCAGATCGATCCCGCCATCCTCGCCAAGCCGGATGACTCGGCGTTCGCGGGGGCAGTAAACCCCATGGCGAGCGACCCGGATCGCCTGCGCGAGGCGGAACCGGTCCCGGCCGCTCCTCCAGCGCCCACGATGAACGAGCCCGACGCGACATCGACGACGGGCGCGATCTATGAAATCGCCGGCCTGCTCGAGGCCATTCACGGCGTGCCCGGGCGCAAGGTGGTGGCGATCTTCTCGGCCGGCTTGACCAATCCCCCGCCGGCGCAGGTGTCCGCCGTGGCCACGGCGGCGGTGGCGGCTCGCGCGGCGATCTATGGGTTCGCCCTGCCTGCCGCGCGCAACGACGCCGGCCCCAACCTGCAATTGGCGCCGCTCGAGACGCTGGCGCGCGCGACCGGCGGCGCGTTTGTGACACCCGGGCGCAACCCGGAGCGCGTCATCACCCGCATGGCCGCCGAGCTGGCGGCCTGCTATGTGGTGGAGCTCGAGCCGGCCGCCACCGACGCCGACGGCAGGCGCCGCTCGCTGCGCGTAGAGGTGACCGGCCGCGGCCTGAACGTCCGCGCGCCCGCCTGGCTCATTCCGTCGGCGGACCCGGGAGACGTCGCTGCCACCCCGCCCGCCGCGCCAGCCGGCACGGCTGCCGCGCCCACCGCTCCGGCAGGCGCTCCCCGCGCGGAGGCCGGCGGCTCCGCTCCTCCGGCCGTCGTGCCATCGGCCCGCGACGCCGAGTTGCAGGTCGCGATGGCCCGGCTCGTCGACTACGTCGAGGCGTACGAGCGCCAGTACTCCGGCCTCGTGGCCGAGGAAGAGTACAGGCAGGCCACGCGCGGGAAGAACGCCAGGCTGCGCGCCGACTACCTGCTCGTGAAGCCGGACAAGTCGTCCGAGTGGATCTCGTTTCGCGACGTGTATGAGGTCGACGGCGTTGCCGTGCGCGACCGCGACGACCGCCTCAGGCGTTTGTTCCTCGAGCCGGGCGTCGACATCTCCGTGCAGTTGCAGGCGATCCGCGACGAGAGCGCCCGCTACAACGTCGGCATGGTCGAGCGGAACATCAACGTGCCCCTGTTCCTGCTGCAGTTCTTGCAGGCGGAGAACCGGCCCAGGTCGCGCTTCAAGCTCAGCGCCAGGCGCGAGGTGGACGGCGTCGACACCGTGCGCGTCGAGTTCGAGGAGCGCGCCCGCCCGACGATCATCACCGACATCCAGGGCCGGGATGTGCCGGCCAAGGGATGGTTCCAGATCGACGAAGTCACCGGCGCGATCGTCGAGACCGTGCTCAAGATCGAAGAGAACGGGTCCACGGGCGAGATCAAGGTGTCGTTCCGCCATGATCCCGCGCTGGGCATGTGGGTGCCGGCCGAGATGAGCGAGATGTACCAGGCGATGACGCAGCGCTCGCTCTCGGGGGCGCCGCGGGCCGAGACGCTGGTGGAAGGCCGGGCGAAGTACACCAATTACCGGCGCTTCCAGGTGAAGATCGAGGAGAAGTTGGTCATCCCGAAGTGATCCCCGCGTCTGTGATAGTGTGCCGCCAGTGAACGATCCGCTGGAGGGCACCATGGCCGCGTCGCACCACCCCGCTTCATTCCGTCTGCGCCTCGCGTTCCTGTTCGCCGCGCTCCTCGTGTTGGCCGCGGCGGCGTCAGATCTCGCGCAGGCCCGGCAGGCGCCGCCGGCGCAGCAGCCAGCCGCCGGCGCAGCCCCGAGGCAGAGCCCGCGGCTGCAGGTGCCGATGGACCCGGACCGGGCGCGGCAGCTCTACGTCTCGAAGGACCCGGCTCACCAGTCGATTGGCACCGACTTCCAGCGCGATGTCGACGCCCGCGTCGCCGCCGAGGCGCGCTACCCCGAGCTCTGCAAAGGCAGCATCGACTACCAGAAGGTGTCGTACCGGAGCAGCGTCGGCGATCTCGACATCCCGGCGTACCTTTTCCAGCCGATTGACAAGGGGCCGGCGAAGTCCCGCGCGGCGATGGTCTGGGTGCACGGCGGCGTGCACGGCAACTGGGGCCTCACCATGTTTCCCTTCGTGAAGGAGGCCGTCGAACGCGGGTACGTGGTGATCGCGCCCGACTACCGCGGCAGCACGGGCTACGGGGAGGCGTACCACAAGGAGATCGACTACGGCGGCTACGAGGTCGACGATGTGATGTCGGCCGCGGGGTATCTGGCCACCTTGCCGCACGTCGATCCCTCGCGGATCGGGATCATGGGCTGGAGCCACGGCGGCTACATCACGCTGCTCTCGGTCTTCCGCGAGAAGCATCCCTTCGCGGCGGGCGCCGCCATCGTGCCGGTGACGAACCTCATCTTCCGCCTCTCGCTCAAGGGGCCGTCGTACCAGTGGGACTTCGCCACGCAAAAGCGCATCCAGGGGCTGCCCTTCGAGAAGCCCGACATCTACATCGAGCGTTCGCCGCTCTATCACGTGGACACGCTGCGGGTGCCGCTGCTCGTGCACGTGGCGACGAACGATCTCGACGTGAATTACGTGGAAGATCAGCAGATGGTCGACGCGCTGCGGTCGAGGAAGCCGGACCTGGCCGAGACGAAGACGTACGTCGACCCGCCGACGTGGGGCCCCAGCGGCGGGCATTCTTTCAGCCGGCGCGTCGATCCGAAGACCCTGCAGCGCGTGGATTCACCGGAGCAGATCGATTCCTGGAACCGCACCTGGACGTTCTTCGAGTGGAACCTGCGGAAACGGTGAGCGGTCTCCTGCCGGAAGACGGGACCTGTCCCCCTATCTGCCTGTGATGAACACGCGGCCCATGCCGTTGATCGTGACGGTCCGCGACAGGGCGCCCTTCGTCACCGTGGCGCTGACGCCGGTGACGCCGACCTCGGTCCAGCTGATCGTGCCCCCCTCGGCGTCGCTGCGGGTCGTGCCGTCGGGCAGGAACTCGATGCCTCCGACGCCGCCCATGGTGACGCCGTCGGGCAGCCAGTGCAGCGGCCCGTCGTTGTTGGGCCGCGTGAGCGGGTCGTCGTCTGCCGGCGGGTACGGAAACACCGCAGGATCACACCGTGTGACCTGATCGTCGCGCGCGTCCGGCAGCCCCGGCTCGCCCAGCATTTCGACGCGGCGGAACTGCCCGGCCGCCGGGCAGTTGAACAGCACCCGGACGGGCCGGTTGGCGGTGACGGCTTTCACGCGCGCCACCTGCAGTTCCCGCTCCATCTCCCTGACCGCCATGCCGAGCCGGTAGAGTTCCACGGCGCGCGCGAGCTGCGGCATGGCGACCGCCGCCACGATCGCGAAGAGGGCCACCACCACGATCAGCTCGACAAGCGTGAATCCCGACCTCGAACGACGGCCTGCCTCGGTCATGTCCGTCACCGCCGCGGGCGCCATGAGAGGATCCGGACGCCCACCTGCCCGAACCCGTTGTTGTAGTCCCTCGGGTCACCGAGGATTTCCACCTTGCCGCCCGCCGCGAAGACGAGGTGCTGATCGACGACGAAGGGCGCGGTCGCCCGGCCGGTGGCGACGGACCGGATCTTGGTGGCGTCGGTGGCCGTGACGCTGCCGCTGGTGTTCGTGTCGTACGCCGCCCGCTCCGTCCACCGCTTCAAGGGGGGTGGCGGACTTCTGAACCCCGGTGCCGCTGGTGTCGAGCACGCCGAGGAGCGTGTACGACTGGCTCACGCCGTTCGAGGGCAGCGAGTCGCTGCCGCTCGCGAAGAACAGGTAGTCCTGCGATCCGCCGACGTTCACCGACGCCATCGAGGCGAAGATCGGATGCGCGTTCGTGGCGTCGAACAGCTTGATCGGCGCCGAGGCGAACTCGGGCGTGCCCGAGGTGCCGAGGCCCAGGTCGAAGCGCCAGACGCGCCCGTCGGGGTCGCCGATGTAGGCCTTGGTGATGTAGCGCGTGTTCGGCGGACCTGTCGCGACCGGATCCGCCTGCAGCGCGTTCTTCATTTGCCTGCAGTCGTTGGCGGCCGCGCAGTTGTCAACGTCTTCCGACACCGCGTCGCTGCCGATGTTGCGGCTGTCGAGCAACGCGCCGTCTGTCATCTTGAGCATGTAGAACGTCGTGCCGGCCGTCGTGCCCGCCCGGTTCGCGGCCAGGTCCAGCGAGCGGGTGAGGAACCCCGATCCCAGGACCGCGAGCCATTCGCTGGCCGCGCTTTCAACCTGGCCCACCGCCGGGTCCGACCAGGTCTCGCCCACCGTCTTCGCGATGGGCTGCGCGCCGGCCGCGATGTCGCCGTACGGCAGGAGGGCCGCGTTGAAACTCCCCAGCGTCGGGAAGCTCCAGACGAGCGGGATGCGGCCGGGCTGGCTGAAGAATGACAGCATGGAGGCCCTGTCGTCGTTCCCGGGTGGCGCGGCCGCCGCCAGGTCGGTCAGCGTGACGTCCAGCGTCTGGTAGAACGTCCCGCCGGGGCCCTGGCCGAAGATGAGGTACGTCCGCCAGTTGCCGTTGACCTTGACGTCGGCCATTTTCGCGGAGCTGTCCACGAAGTACTTGTAGGACCCCACCGGCTGCCCTTCCCGCAAGGCCCGCAGTTTTGGCAGCAGGTTGAACGGCACGTAGGCCCACACTTCGAGCCCCGTGCGCGCGTCGAACGCGTGCATCATGCCGTCGTTCGCCCCCACGAAGATGAGCGACCGCCGGTTGATGTGGTCCGCCGCGAACCCCGGGTACTCGGGGTCCGGTGGCGGGTCGAGGGACGGCGGGTCGAGCATCGCCGGCGTCGAGTCGACAATCGCGCCAAGCGGCTGCGACCGCACCTGAGGGATGAGCCCCTCGGCGTCGATCGAGGTCAGGTACGGCGCAAGCAGCGCGGCGTTGGCCGCCGACAGCGCGATCATCTGGCCATCCGGCCCGGTGGTGAAGATGTTCCGCTGGTCGGGAGGCGGCAGCGTCGAGACCCAGAGCCTTGTGCCCGCGGTCACGAACGCCCAGCCGTACGGCTTCGTCGCGTCGGCCTCGGGCTCGTACATCCGGAAACCGCGCAGCCGGCCCTCGAAGCCCGGCAGGGCCATTCCGGCCGTCACCATGACGTTCGCGCGCTGCGGTACCTTCGCTCCCGCGGGCGTGCAAATCACCGTGTTCGGCAGCGTCAGGCCGTTGATGTCCTTCGCGTTCTCGAGGTTCCCGGTGCCGACAACCGGGCTGGCCGTCTGCCACTCGGTCTGCGGTCCGAGCGGCAACCCCGGAGTCGGGGCGGTGTTCACGTCGGCTTGCGCCGCGAAGGCGTGCTGGACGGCGGCGTTTGCGGCCAGCGCCACCTCGGGCACGGGCATGCCGGGCGGAACGGCCTCGATCATGGCCTTCGTGATCTCGTAGTACCCGCCCCCCGAGTTCCGGGCGATGGCCTGCAGTGAGGTCACCGACGCGGCGGGCGGCGCGATGGCGATGACGTAGATCGGCACACGGCGGTTGTTGGCGTCCAGGAACGTGGTTGCCCGCGCCGCCGGATCCGCGCCGGCGACCGTCGTTCACGTTCGCTGGCGTCGGGCCTTGCTCGCTTGCCGAAAGCACGTGAACCGGGCCGTCATTCGTCGCCGAGCCGATGCGCGGGTTCATCTGGCGCATCTTCAAGAGGCCGAACCGGGCGACGCTGGCGTTGTTCTGAACCGCCGACAGCAATCCCGCGCGGGCCACCGCCAGGCGCGTCCGCGACCAGAACGCGCTGCAGAGCGGGTTGTTGTTGCCCATCGTCTGGATGAATGCCGCCTCGGACCGGTCGGGACTGGCGACAGGCATTCTGACCAGCGACTGGTACATGCGCCGGTACGCGGTTGCGCCGGCCGGGACCCCGCGCGTCGCCTACCGCATGAACACGTCCTGGGACGAAGAGCGGCGGAATTACCGGGGCGGCCAGAACCGGCCCGTCTGGATCGTCGACCTGAAGACGTTCGAGCTCGTCTCGCCGCCATGGACCGATTCGTGGGACAAGGACCCCGCCTGGGTCGGCGACACGGTCTACTTCATTTCGGACAGGGACGGCGTGGCGAACGTGTGGTCATTCGACACCAAGGCGAAGAGGCTCGCGCAGGTCACGAAGTTCCGCGACTTCGACGTGAAGGCGCTCGACGCGAACGCGGGCGCCGTGGTGTTCGAGCAGGCGGGCGTGATTCACCTGCTCGACCCGAAGTCGGGCAGCGACCGTGCGGTCGAGATCACGGCGACGGGCGATTTCCCGCGGATGATGCCGCGCTGGGAGGACGTGACGCCGCGCATGACGAACCTCGCCCTCTCCCCCACCGGCAAGCGCATCGTCGTCGAGGCGCGCGGCGAGATCTTCACGATTCCCGCTGAAGAAGGCGACGTGAGGAACATAACCAACTCGAGCGGGTCGGCCGAGCGCGACCCCGCGTGGTCGCCGGACGGGAAGTTCGTGTCGTACTTCAGCGACAGGTCGGGCGAGTACAAGCTGATTGTCGAAGAGCAGGACGGCCTGAAACCGCCGCGCGAGTTCGCGCTGCCGAACCCGACGCACTACGACACGCCGTCGTGGTCGCCGGACTCGAAGAAGCTCCTGTACCACGACACCAACCTGAAGGTGTGGGTGCTGGACATCGCGATCGTGGTCACGAATGTGGACACGGGTGAAGCGAAACAGGTCACCGACGGCCTGGCCGACGCGATGTATCCCGTGTTCGACGCGAGCGGGAAGTACCTGTGGTTTCTGGCGTCCACGGACTTCGGCTTGCGGTCGCAATGGCTCGACATGACGTCGTACGACCGCGAGGAGAACTTCGGGTTGTACCTGGCCGTGCTCAAGAAGGGCGAGCCGAGCCCCCTGCTGCCCGAGAGCGACGAGGAGAGCGCCGCGGCCGCTCCGAATGAAGGCGCGCGGCCTGGCGGGCGCGGCGCGGGCGGCGGCGCCGATTCGGCGGCTCAAACGGCCGGCCAGGGGCGCGTCTCGGCCACGTTGCGCATGTACCTCGATCCGAAGGAGGAGTTCCGGCAGATCTTCAATGAGGGTTGGCGCAACCAGCGCGACTACCTGTACGTGCCGAACATGCACGGCACCGACTGGCCGAAGATGAAGCAGATGTACGGGCAGTTCCTGCCGCACGTGCGGCACCGCGCCGATCTGAACTACCTGCTCGACAACATGGGCGCCGAGATCGCCATCGGCCACTCGTACGTGCGCGGCGGCGACATGCCGGAGGTGCCCGCGATCACGGCCGGATTGCTCGGCGCCGACTTCGTCGTCGAGGGCGGGCGCTACAGGATCGCGCGCATCTACGACACGGAGGGCTGGAATCCCGACCTGCGCGCGCCGCTGGCCTGCGCCGGGCATCGAGGTGTCAGCGGGCGACTACATCCTCGCGATCAACGGCGTCGAGCTTCGCGCGCCGGACAGCCTCTACCGCCTGCTCGACGGCACGGCGAACCGCCAGACGGTGCTGACCGTCGGCAGCAAGCCCGCGATGGAAGGCGCGCGCCAGGTGACGGTGGTTCCGGTGGCGAGCGAACAGGGCCTCCGGACGCGGGCGTGGGTCGAGTCGAACCGCCGCCTCGTCGACAGGCTCTCCGGCGGCCAGATCGCGTACGTCTACGTGCCCAACACCGGCCAGCCCGGTTACACCTGGTTCAACCGGTACTACTTCGCGCAGCAGGACAGGAAGGGCGCCGTCATCGACGAGCGCTTCAACGGAGGAGGGTCGGCCGCCGACTACATCATCGAGGTGCTGCAGCGCGACTTCGACGGCTACTTCAACAACGCGGCCGGCGATCGGTACCCGTTCACCAGCCCTTCGGCCGGCATCTGGGGGCCGAAGGTGATGATCATCAACGAGATGGCCGGCTCCGGCGGCGATCTGATGCCGTACATGTTCAAGCACCGCAGGATCGGCCCGCTCGTCGGCACGCGCACCTGGGGCGGCCTCGTCCACACGGCCGACACGCCGCCGTTCATCGACGGCGGGTCGATGATCGCGCCGCGCGGCGGGTTCTTCACGCGCGACATGAAGTGGGCCGTCGAGAACGAGGGCGTCGGCCCCGACATCGACGTCGAGAACTGGCCGAAGGACGTCATCGCCGGCAGGGACCCGCAGCTCGAGCGCGCCGTCGAAGAGGCGCTGCGGCTGCTGAAGGCGAAGCCGGTGGATCGCGCCACCAAGGAGCCGCCGCCGCCGGTGTGGGGAATCAGGAAAGACTGAGTAGCCAGTAGTCAGTAGACAGTAGCCAGTAGGGAAGACAGCGTCACACCGAGGTTGTAGCTAGCTTGGAGGCGCGACATCGCGAAGGCGCACTTCTACTGGCTACTGACTACTGGCTACTTGCTACTGATACCGGCGCCCCGCTACTCGAGCCGCGCCACAATCGCCCGGTTCTGCGTGTTGAGAATCGATCGGCCCTCGGGCGTGTACAGGTAGTCGATGCGCGTCCGGTAGAACTCGACGATCCTTCCCCTCACCATCTTCAGCGTCGAGTTGAGCATGTGGTTCTGCTCGGTGAACCCCTCGCCGAGGACCGCGACCGCTGACGGCAGCCAGCGGCCCGGGAACGCGCCGCCGAGTTCGCCGCCCTCGCGGTGCCTCGCCAGTTCGGACTCGAGCAGCCGCAGCACCGCTTCCTGGCCCTCCGGCGTCGCCGTCGACAGCCCGGACTGCTTCAGCCAGTCGCGCACGGCCTCCTTCGCCGGCACGAGCAGCGCTGTCGTGTACGGCGACTGGTTGTTGTAGAGCATCAGCTGCTCGATGTACGGCGAGCTGCCCGTGACGGCCTCCTCGATCTGCTCCGGGCTGTACTTCTCGCCGTCGTCGGCGATGAGCAGGCTCTTCACGCGCCCGAGCACGTAGAGAAAGCCGTCCCCGTCCACGTAGCCGAGGTCGCCCGTGTAGAGCCAGCCGTCGCGCAGCACCTCGGCCGTGGCCTTCTCGTTCTTCCAGTAGCCGGCCATCACGTTCTCGCCGCGCACCACGATCTCGCCGCGCGCCGCCGGGCGGAAGCGCGCGGCCGTCGGCGTCGCAGATGCGGACCTCCAGGTCCGGCATGATCCGCCCCGACGACCCGAGCTTGTGGCGCGCGAGGGTGTTGGCCGAGATGACCGGCGCCGCCTCGGTCAGGCCGTACCCCTGCAGCATGGGGATGCCGATCGCGTAGAAGAACCGCTGCAGCTCGATGTCGAGCAGGGCCCCTCCGCCGATGATGAACTGCAGGCGCCCGCCGAAGTTCGCGCGGATCTTGCGGAAGATGAGCGCGTCGTAGAGCGCGAGCAGGGGCTTCTTCAGGATGCGTGCGCCGGCCCCGCGGTTCCAGCCGTCGGCGTTGTACTCGCAGGCATGCGCGAGGGCCTTTGCGAACAGCGTCCCGGCCCGCGCGCCTTTCTCCCGCACGCCTTTCTCGATGCCCTTGCGGAAGTTCTTCGCGAGCGCCGGCACGCTGAGGAGCAGCGTCGGCCGCGTCTCCCGGATGTTCGACCGGGATGTTCTTCAGCGTTTCCATCGGCGTCCGGCCCGCCTGAACCGAGGCCAGCGCCGCGCCGCTCATCATCATCATGTAGATGCCGCAGGTGTGGCCGAAGGCGTGGTCCCACGGCAGGATGTTCAGCAGCACCCAGTCCGGGCTGCGGCTGGATCGCGGCGACGCCCTGTTCGACGTTGGCGGTGTAGTTGCGGTGCGTGAGGATGATGCCCTTCGGGTCGGCCGTCGTGCCCGACGTGTAGCAGATGTTGGCGTAGTCGCCTTCCGCGACCGACCGCCACCGCGCGTCGAACGCCGCGCGGCCGTCGTGCAGGAACGTGTCGCCGCGGCGCAGGACCTCCGCCGCCGGCAGTTCGTCCGCCTCGAAGGGCTCGACGGCGTCGAGCACGATGGTCAGCGTCAGATCGGGCAGGTCGTTTCTGATCGCGCGCATCTTGTCGACCTGGCTCGGCGACACGATCGCCAGGCGGCAGCCCGCGTGCAGGAGCCGGAACTTCAGATCGTCGAGTTCGTCGATCTTGACCGAGATCGGGACGTTGACGGCGCCGCAGTAGAGGATGCCGAGCTCGGCCATCACCCAGTCGTTGCGGCCCTCCGACATGAGGGCGACGCGGTCGCCCTTCTCGAGGCCGAGGCTCAGCAGGCCGGCGGCAAACCGGTGCACGCGCTCGCGGAACGCGGGCGTAGGTGGTGCCCTCGTAGCGCGCCGCCCCGTTTTTCGAGCAGCATGGTCAGGTCGGCGAAGCGGTCGGCGCTTCGCTCGAAGAGCCAGGGAAGGGTGCGGGGGTTCGTCATGGGCTGTGGCGCGGCAACCGGGTCTGCCGCCGATCATCGCATGAAGCGTTGCCGCTATCGCACCGGCACCAGTTCGTACGTCGTTCCGGCCGTGGCTGCGAACTCGATCACGCCGGGTTCTGGATGTTCGCCGGTCACGCGGCGGCCGTTCGACGAGACCTGCAGCGCGACCTGGCTTCGCACGCGGCATGTGCCGCCGAGCATCGACGTGACCGCGGCGCGGACCAGGCGCCCGTCCCGCCATGCCATGTCGACGCCGAACGCGCCGCGCGCCCGCAGGCCCGTCACGGACCCGTTTGGCCATTCCCGCGGCAGCGCAGGCAGCAGGTCGAGGGCGCCCTCGTGCGACTGCAGCAGCATCTCGGCGATCGCGGCGGTCGTGCCCATGGTGCCGTCCACCTGCATCGCCTTCGAGCAGATTGAGAACAGGCTGTCGGTCGTGTAATTCCTCGCGGCGTAGACGAGGTTCTCCAGCGCGCGGGCGGGGTCGAGCAGCCGCGCCCACGACGCCGCCTTCCAGGCCGAGGCCCAGCCGTTGCCGGGCAATCCCCGCTGCTCGAGCACCACGCGGCTGGCGGCCGCGAGTTCGGGCGTGCGGCGCACGGAGATCTGGTTGCCCGGGAACAGGCCGTACAGGTTGGAGATGTGACGGTGGCTCGGCTCGCGCTGGCCCCAATCCTCCAGCCACTCCTGCAGGTCGCCGTTCTTCCCGATGCGCATCGGGGCCAGTTTCGCCCTCGCAGCGGAAAGCCGGGCTCGCAGGTCCGCGTCGACGCCGAGCACGCCTGCGGCCTCGGCGACCGCGGTGAACAGGTCGGACGTGATCTGGGTGTCAATCGCGGACCCGGCCACCAGCGCCGTGCCGCTGCTCATCGAGCCTGTCACTTCATCGAAGAAGCGGTCGTTGCCCGGCGCGAGAGGAAAGTTCTCGGGCGAGGTCGACGGATTCGTCACGAGCCATCCGTACGTCGGGTGCGGCACCAGGAAGTCGAGCAGGAACTCGGCCGCGCCCTTCATCACCGGGTAATACTCGGCGAGAAACGCCGTGTCGCCGGTGAACCGGTAGCGCTCCCAGAGGTGCGTCGCCAGCCAGGCGCCGCCCGTGGCGAACCCGCCCCAGTTCGGCCCGTCCATGGGCGCCGCCACGCGCCAGATGTCCGTGTTCTGGTGGTGCACCCATCCGCGCGCGCCATAGTGTTCGCGCGCCACGTCCGCGCCCTGGTCGCTCAGCTCCCGGATCATGCGGAACAGGGGATCCGCGCACTCGGCGAGATTCGCCACCTCCGCCGGCCAGTAGTTCATCTCCGTGTTGATGTTGGTCGTGTACTTCGAATCCCACATGGGATTCATGTCCTTGTTCCAGATGCCCTGCAGGTTGGCCGGCTGCGTGCCCGGGCGCGACGACGAGATCAGCACGTAGCGTCCGAACTGGAACAGGAGCGCGGCCAGGGCCGGATCGTTCGCGCCATCGAACCGCTTCAGGCGCTCGTCGGTAGGCTGCGCGGCGGCCGCCGAGGTCCCGAGGTCGATGGTCGTGCGCCTGAACAGCCGCTGGTGTTCGGCGACGTGCGCGGCTCTCAGGGCCTCGTACCTCCGTCCCGCGGCCGCGTCGAGCGCAGCCTCGACGCGCGCGTCCGCGTCGCCGCTCACGTCCTTGTAGTTCACGAAGCTCGTCGCCGCCGCGATGAGGAGCGTCACCGCCGACGCGTCGCGCACGACGAGCCGATCGGCCTCGGCAACGATGCGGCCGCCCTCCGGGATCGCGCGAAGCCGGACGGTGTAGCGCAGGCGGCCGGGGACGCCGAGGTAGTCGGCGGACTTGCCGCGCACGACCAGGCTGTCGGGGCCGTCCGCATCCATCCGGAAGTAGTCGGTGGCGTAGTTGGAGTGGGCCTGGTTGCGATCGCCGCGGAGTTGCACGGCGAATGACATCCGCCCGGCAGGCTCGGCCGTCAGCCGGATGGCGATCACCTGATCGACGGGCGAACTGAAGACCTCGCGGCGATATCGCGTGCCGTCGCGTTCGTAGGCCGTCGCGACCATTGCCGTGTCGAGATCGAGTTCGTGGCGGTAGCCGGTGTACGCGCCGCCGCCGGGAAACGTCAGCACCAGGTTCCCGATCGACTGGTACTTCTGCTGCTCGACGGGATACCCCATCAGGTGGCGCCCGAAGAGCCGGTGGGCCTGCACGAGCTGTCCGTCGAACAGCAGCCGGCGGATCTCGGGGAGCGCCTTGTAGCCGCCCGGCACGGTCGTCGAGTACGGACCGCCAGACCAGTACGTGTCCTCGTTGAGCTGGATGGTCTCCTCGTCGGTGCGGCCGAAGACCATCGCACCCAGGCGGCCATTGCCGACCGGCAGCGCGTTCTCCCACTTCTCCGCCGGGTGCGCGTACCAGAGCACCGTGCCCGGCGCCGCTGGCGGAGGACCGGCAGACACTACCGCCGGCGCCGCTGCCAGCCACGTGAGACACAGGACGACGATCCCCAGTTTGCGGCCTCTCATGAAAGGTACCCCCGGAGACCCGGATGATACTGGAAAGCTGGGGTCTGCGGCCCGCGCCGACCGGACCTCCCGCGATCCTCGTCTAATGTGTCAGCACCCCGAGGAGAGCCTCATGCGCCGAACCAGACTGACCGGGCTGATCGTCTTGGGACTCGCGGCGCTGCTTGCCGGCGGCGCGGTCGCCTCCGGCGACGGCAGCCGCGCCCTCTCAACCGTCCGGGCCGCCTCCTGGGATCTCGACATCGAGCGGGCGATGGACGTCGTCGGCGTGGCCCCCGGCATGGTGGTCGGCGAGGCGGGGGCGGGCGACGGCTACTTCTCGCTGCCCATGGCGCGCCGGGTCGGACCAGAAGGCGCTGTGTACGCCAACGACATCAGCAGGCGCGTTCTCAACCAACTGGAGTCGAATGCCAGGCGCGAGCAACTCGACAACGTCCATGTCGTCGAAGGCGATGTCGACGACCCGCGGTTCCCGCGGCGCGACCTGGAACTGGTCGTCATCGTCCACGCGTTTCACGACTTCACCCAGCCGGTCGCGTGGCTTCGGAACGTCAAGAAGTACCTGCGGCCCGGCGCGACGGTGGCCATCATCGACCGCGACCCGAGCCAGGGCAGCGAGAGCCACTTCTGGCCGCGCGAGCGTATCCTCCGTTACGCCGAGGAGGCCGGGTTCGAGGCGACGAAGATCGTCGACAACATCTCGCGCCACCTGATCATCGTGATCAGGCCTCGGGTGTAAGCACCTTGAGGCCCACTGCCCGCGCGGCATCCGCCAGGCGTTCGTCATAGGTGACGAACGCTTCGGGGTAGTCACCGATCGACAGCGCCGAGGCGAGGTGGATGGCGTCGAGCGAGCGCAGCCTGGGCGGGCCGATCATCGCCGCCAGTTTCTGAACGGGTTCTTCGAGGCGGATGGTCGTGACGCAGGCGAGTTCCTGCTCGAGCTTCGCGACCACCGCCGCCGGGTTGCCGGCCCGCAAGACGATGCGCCGGCATTCGATGGGCAGCAGCGCCGAGGAGACCCGGTCCGGCCACCGCGAAAGGGCCTCAATGAGCGCGGGCGTCTCAGGTTCCGAAAGCACCAGTTTCAGGAGGGCTGAAGCGTCGATGTAGACCGGGAGGAAGCTCACAGGCGGTCCTCCCTCGATTCCTCGAATGCCTCCCAGATTCGGCGTCGAAGGTCGCCGGTGACCTCCACGGGCGGCAATGCCGACCACGTCCTGGGGTCCCGCGTCGCGGGAATCGCCCGCCCTTCGGCGACCAACCGCTCGACGAGCGTGGCACCGGGCTGGAGCGGGATGAGCATCGCCACCGGGTTGCCCCTGTCGGTCACCTCCAGGCGTTCGCCCGCGATGACTCGTGCCAGGTATACGCTGAGGTTCTGCCGCAATTCGCGAACTCCCACGCGGTCCGCCCGCAAGGGCCTGACAGTCTGCGCCGAATGTGGCTCAGTCATGTAGCACATGGTAGCACACTCAGCGCAAGAGAAAAGGGCCTGGCCCCTTTTCCGGGAAGCGGGCAGCGGCAGTATGATGGCGCCGGTCCACTATGAGCCTCGACAGACGGGAGTTTCTGCTGGCTTTGGCGGCCGGCGCGGCCCTTCCGTCGCCGGCAAAGGCCACGCCTTGGCAAGCCGGGCTGGCCATCGCCGACATCACACCGCCGTTGGGCCTCTGGATGGGCGGTTACGCCGCCCGGAAGGAGCCGGCGCGCGGCATCGCCCAGCCGCTCCACGCGAAGGCCCTGGCCCTGGCGGATTCAGGCGGGAGCCGCGCGGTGATTGTCACCCTCGACGTGCTCGGCTTGACCGAGCCGGCCGTGGCGCACATCGCGGAGGCGGCCCGCGCACAGTACGGGCTGCCGCGCGAACGGCTGCTGCTCTGCAGCAGCCACACGCACAGCGGGCCGATTGTCAGGGATCAGCTGGCGGTGGCCTACGATCTGAAGCCCTCGCAATGGGAAGACATCCGCGCCTCTACCCGGCGGATGGAGGGCCAGGCCGTGGACGTCATCGGCCGGGCGCTCGGTGCGATGCAGCCTGCGCGGCTGCGGTGGGCGCAGGGCAGCGCGGCGTTCGCCGCGAACCGCCGGACCGCGATCAATCCCGACGGCCCGGTCGACCACAGCGCGCCCGTACTGACGATCGAGCGCCGCGACGGCACGCTGGCCGGGCTGGTCTTCGGGTACGCGTGCCACAACACGACGCTGCCGGCGGCGTTCGTGAGCTACCACGGCGACTACGCGGGCGTGGCCAAGGCCGAACTCGAGCGGCGCCACCCGGGCGCCACGGCGCTCTTCATCCAGGGCTGCGGCGCCGATGCCAATCCCGCGCCGCGCGGCACGATTGAGCTGGCCGAGCAGCATGGGCATGAGCTTGCGGATGCCGTCGATCGCGCGCTCGGCGGGGCCGTCGAGCTGTCGGGCGCGCTTCGGGCGGCGTTCGCGACGGTCTCGCTGGCGTACGCGCCCGCACCAGACGCGGACGGGTGGCGGCGCAAGCTGACCGATCCAAACGTCTACGTGCAGCGCCACGCGCAGATGATGCTCGACGCCATCGCGCGCGACGGGCACACGGTGCTGGCCGAGCCCGCGCCGCTGCACGTGCTGCGCATCGGCCCGCTGGCCCTGGCGGCGCTCAGCGGCGAGGTGGTCGTCGATTATGCCCTCGCGATCAAGCGGAAGTACGGCAGCCGCACGTGGGTGGCTGGATACACCGACAGCGTGTTCGGCTACGTGCCGTCGAAAAGGGTCTTGCACGAGGGTGGTTACGAGGGCGGCGACGCCATGCTGTACTTCGGGCGTCCCGGGCCCTTCGCGGAAACGGTGGAAGCCACGGTCCTGCACGGCGTGGACGCGCTGATGGCCGCCGCCGGCGTCGCTCCCCGGGGATGATCCCGGCCGACGCACGCAGGTCACGAGACCGGTCCAGTGGAGCCCCCATGACGCTTGTCGAGTCCTTCGTCCGCGTCGCCAAGGAGCAGGGCGACAAACTTGCGATCATCGACCGCGCCACCGGCCAGCGCATCAGCTACAAGGCGGCGCTCCAGCGCGTGCTGATCCTCTCGCGCGCGCTCGAATCGTACGACCGGGGCTTCATCGGCGTGATGATGCCGAACTCGGCCGGCGCCATCCTGGCCGTCATCGCCGCCCTCGCGACGGGCCGCGTCCCGGTGATGATCAACTACTCCACCGGCGCCGCCGGCAACTGCCAGACGGCCCAGCGGCGTCTCGACTTCCGCACGATCATCACGTCCCGCAAGCTCCTGGCCAAGATCAAGTGCCCCGAGGTCGACGGCATGGTTTTCATCGAGGACCTTGCGGCCTCCATCTCCGCGGTGGCGAAGTTCACGGGCGCGCTCCGGGCCGGCCAGTCGGCCGACCGCATCTGCCGCACGCTTCCCCCGGCCGGCGACGACGACAACGCGGTCATTCTCTTCACCAGCGGCAGCGAGCGCACGCCGAAGGTGGTGCCGCTCACGCACCGCAACTTTCTCGCCAATCTCGAGGGCCTGCACGGCGTGCTCGACTTCGGCCCGTCGGACACCATCCTGGGCAATCTTCCCTACTTCCACGTCTTTGGCATCAACACGGGGCTCTGGCTGCCGCTCATCTGCGGCGGCACCGTGGTCACCGTGCCGAGCCCCCTGGAGTTCCGCGCCATCGCCGCCGCCGTCCGCGAAGAGCGCATGACGATGGTCATCGGCACGCCGGCGTTTCTGGCCGGCTACCTGCAGAAGTCGGAGCCGGGCGACTTCGATTCGGTCCGGCTGCTCATCACCGGCGCCGACAAGTGCCCGGAGTCGCTGCGCCAGCTCTTCTGGGAGAAGCATCGCATCGCGCTGCTCGAGGGCTACGGCACGACCGAGACGAGCCCGGTCATCTCCGTCAACTCGCCGTCGCACAACCGGCCGGGCAGCGTCGGCCGCGTGCTGCCGAACCTCGAAGTCCGCCTCGAGCACTGGGACACGGGCGAGGCGTGCCCGACAGGGTCCATCGGCAAGATCCTCGTGAAAGGGCCCAGCGTGATGAACGGCTACTTCGACGACTTCGAGGCCACGTCGACTCGACTGCACCGCGGGTGGTACGACACCCAGGACATGGGATACATGGACGCCGATGGCTACCTCTGGCACGTCGGCCGCCTCGCCCGCTTCCTCAAGATCGGCGGTGAGATGGTGTCGCTGCCCCTGGTGGAGGACGTCCTCCAGCGCGCCCTGCCGCCGGGCGTGGACGGCGTGGTCGTGGAGGCGCCCGACGCGGCGCGGGGCTCCCGCGTAGTGGCCGTGGTCACCGAGGGAGTCGACGAGCGCGAGGTGCTGCAGGCAGATGGGAGGCGACCTGCCGAACATCGCCTTGCCGAAGCAGTTCCTCGTCGTGCCCGAGTTGCCCAAGATGCCCAGCGGCAAGATCGACTACCGCCAGCTCACCGAGACCGTGCGCGAACTGGGCAGGCGCGCGTGACGGCGCGCGAGACCGGGGCGGCCAGTCAGCGCGCCACGACGATCGCCGTCAGCTGCTCAACCTGGTCGGTTTCGAGCGTCGCGCGCAGCCGCAGGATATACGTGCCCTGTCCCAGGCTTCCGACAGGCAGCTTCGAACCGCACGCGGCCCTGCTCGAGCGCGGGCACCGGGAGCGCGGCCAGTTCGCGGCCCTCGCGCGTCTGGATGTGCGCCTCGAGCCGGGGAAGCGCCCCGGGCTTCGACGTGTAGCACTCGACCGCCACCAGCACGCGATCGCTGCGGCTGAACTGGCGCGTCGCGGTTGGAGCCGGGTCGGCCGCCGCCTGGATCGCGCGGAACTCCTGCAACGACTGCGCGCGGTAGAAGCGGGGCGTCGACATGCCCAGCGCCAGGTTGCCCCAGTCCGGCGCGGCGAATTGCTGCGTCCAGCTGTCGACGACCGATCGGTCGGCCCCGTGCGCCGTGAAGTTCAGGTTGAACGATCCGGGCGGCAGCTCGAAGGACTCGGCCGTGCGCACGGCCTTGCCCGCGGCCTGTGCGGGGATCGTGCGCGGCGCGACGGCGGCGCCTGCCGCCACCGACAGGACCTCCACGTCGACGCTCGTCACCAGATCCGACGGCGACGGGGGCGGCCGGATCCCAGCTCACCGTCACCCTGGTTCGCCCTTCCGCGCCTTTCGACAACCCGACCCACACGTCGACCGGCCGCTTGCCGGGCTGCCGCTGCGCGAGCGTGTCCAGGGCGCCGGCCACGCCCCGTTCGAGCGTCCTCGCCGACGCCGCGGCCGCCCGCTCGAGCTCCTTCGAGCTCGGCGCGAAGTAGCCCTGCCTCGCGAGCACGCGCATGCCTGGTTTCTTCACCTTCACGCTGATCTTGTGGTACTTCCCGTCGTCTTCGGTCCGCGTCGGCGTGTAGCCGAGAACGTAGTAGGCGGTGTTGTCGACGAAGACCCGCTCGAGGCCGCCGGCGAAGTTGTTCGTGTTGACGATCGTGCGGCCGCCGGTTTCAGCGGCGAGCTGGTAGAGCGTGCCCTTGTCGCCCAGCCGCATCTCCATCGACAGTCCCATCGGATCCAGCGGGTAGATCGCGACGTTCCCGCGGCTGGCCGCGCCGATGATGGTGCGCATCTCGTCCTGGAGGTTGCCGTCGCGCGATCCCGAGGTAGGTCGGGGGCCCCTGGCTCACGAAGAGGATCGACTTGCGGCCCTCGCGGATGCCGCCGAGCTTCATGGTCAGCGCGGCGAGGGCCGAGAAGGTGACCTGGGCCCGCACGCGGCGGATGTCGCCGCGCATCAACTGGGCCTCTTCCATCACGCTCTTGATCGGGAAGATCTCGCCCTGCCGGCCCTCGAACTTGTTGATGATCGCCAGCATCTCCTGCTTGCGAGCGCGTGAAGCGCAGCGCGCTCAGCGGCGTGAGCGGGTCCATGATCGCCACCAGGTCGGTGGGCCACAGGCGGTTGACGAAGAGCGTCAGCGCCTGGCGCATCGGGATCGTGATCTGCGGCGCCTTGTCGATGTGGTAGTCGTCGAGGAAGATCGCGAACACCCGCACATCGTCGCGGGCGGCTTCCGCCTCGGCCTGTTCCTGCGACCGGATCTCGAGCGACGTGTCGTCGCCCGCGGGACGCTTGCCGTCGAGGCGGATGAACTGCAACTGCTCGACCTTCTGCGGGACGTCGTCCTCGGCCACGTCGAAGTCGGCGGCCGTGAGGTCGGCGACCGGCAGGTCGCCTTTGCCGGTGACCGTGACGTCCACGCGGACGAGCCTCACGCCCGCCGCGGAAGACGGGCGGCTGCTGGGCGGGCTGCTGCTGGCCCGGGGGCGGCGCCGCCTGTGCGGCCGGCGGTGGCGTCTGCTGCGCAGCCGGCGGAGCCTGTTGCGCCGGCGGCGGGGTCTGCGTCCCCTGTCCCGCGCGCAGCACGGCCACGGCCGCCAGGACAGCGAGCGCGGCGGCAACCAGGCGCGCGAGCGAGGCGGATCGTCGCCGGCGAAAGCCCCATGATCCGCATTGTAGTCCGGCCGGGGCCCGGGGCTTCGGCCGTAGCCAGTAGCCAGTAGCCAGTAGCCAGTAGCCAGTAGCCAGTAGCCAGTAGCCAGTAGCCGTAGCTGTAAGATTGAACGCCGTGCGTCTCACGGGCATTTCTACTGACTACTGAATTCTGGCTACTGACGACGTCCTCTGTCTTCTGTATTCTTCTCCTGCCATGCCCCGCGCACGCGCACATCGTCATCACCGACTCCGGTCTCGGCGGGCTGTCCATCTGCGCCGCGCTCGAGCAGGGCCTGCGCCAGTCGGCGCCGGCGAGCGGCGTCCGCCTGACGTACGTGAACGCCTGGCCGTTCGAGGATCGCGGCTACAACGACCTGCCGGACGAGGCGGCTCGCGCCGCGCGTGTTCGACGCGGCCCTCGCGCGCATGGCGCGACCTGCGGCCCGACCGCATCCTGATCGCCTGCAACACGCTCTCGATCCTCTACCCGCGCACGTCGTTCAGCCGTCTGTCCGCCGCTTCCGGTCCACGGCATCGTCGACGCCGGCGTGGACCTGTTCGTCGACCGACTTGCGCGGCGATCCGGATTCATCGATTGTGCTGCTCGGCACCAGGACGACCATCGAATCGGGCGTCCACAAGACGCGGCTCGAGCAGCGCGGCATCGATCCGCGCCGGATCGCCGCGGTGTCCTGTCACGGGCTCGCCGGGGCCATCGAGCGCGACGTGGACGGACCGCGCACGGCGGAGCTGATCGCCGACTGTGCGCGCGCGGGCCGTCGGGGCCGCTCCGCCAGGCGGGCGCGTTGTTCCTCGGGCTGTGCTGCACGCACTACGGGTACGTCGCGGACCGGCTCATCGGCGCCGTCGCGAGGCTGACGCCGCGGCGCGTGCACGCGCTCGATCCGAACGTGCGGCTGACCGCAGGCCTCCTCGCCGACGCGGTGTTCATGGGCCGCGCCGGACACGCGCAGGCCGCCGGCTCCCGCACGTCTGCCGAGGGCGGGGCTGGCGCCGTATCGGTCGAACTGATTTCAAAGGTCGGTCTCTCCGAAACGCCCGTGCCGGCATCGCGCGCCTGGTCGCGCCCGTATCGCCGGCCACCGCCGCCGCCCTGTTATCCTATGCCCTCGTCCCCGACCTCTTCTGAGGGCTCGGGCGCGCCGGATGCTTCTTTCGCGAGCCGGGGTAGCGCGATGAGAGTGCTGCTGCTGACCGGCCCTGGCGGTGACGCCCAGGGCTGGGGCGACATGAAGCGTCACTCGGTCCGTCGCCGACGCCGCCGCGCGCCGTCGGCCATCCCGCCCGGATCGCGTTCGTCGAAACCGAGCGGGACTTCCTGCGCGTCATCGCCGCGGGCGGCTTCGACATCGTCTGGAGCGCGCTGTACTACATCACGCCGAACGAGAAGTTCATCGGGCGCGGCGAGGGCGGCATGTGGGTGGCCGATGTCCTCGACAGCAAGGGCATCCCCTACATCGGCTCGAACAGCCAGACGATGAAGGACATGATCGACAAGTTCAAGACGCACGAGACGCTGGCGAGCCGGGGCGTCGCCGTGCCGGCGCACCACCTGGTGCGCAGCGCGGACGACGTGTCGATGGTTCGCTACCCCGCGTTCGTGAAGCCGATGGGCGAATCCCGGTCGGTCGGCATCAACGACGACAGCGTCGTGAGCGACGCCGACGAACTGCGGCGCCAGGTGGCGTGGATCGAGCGCGAGTTCCAGCAGGCCGCGCTCGTCGAGGACTTCATGCCCGGCGACGAGTTCACCACGCTGGTACTGGGCAACGGCGCGACCCGCCAGTGCCTGCCCGGCCTCGTGTCCGTGGAGCCGAAGTACTACGGCAAACACAAGGTGCTGCGGGCGGACCTGCGCGGCGTCGGCCTCACGAAGATCAGCAAGCCCGCCTCGCGGGGCGACGAGGCGGCGGCGCTGGCCATGCAGGCCGCCGACGCGATGCGCTGCCTGGACCACGTGCGCATCGACATCAAGACGGACGAGGCCGGCGCGCTGCGCGTCATGGAAGTGAACGGCATCCCCGGCCTGAAGCCCCTGCAAGAGCTGGGCGCCGCAGATCTACACGCTCTATTTCCGCTCACCGGACGGCGAGATGGCCGACTATCGCAGCCTGATCCGCGCCATCATCGAGGCGGGCGGCGAGGTACGGTACGGACCGGTTCCGCTGACAAACGCCGCGAGAAGTACTCCTCCACGAGGGTGTAGTCCGCCCGCGAGTAGTCTCGGCCCCCGCCGCGAACCATCCGCGTCAGGAACGTCTGCCAGTGCTCGATGTGCTGCATCGTCGTGAGGCGGTTGCGGAACATCGCGGCGGCCTTCTTCGGGTCGGCCGACATCCTGTCGAGGATGCCCGTCACCTCGGCGCGGAATCCCGCTTCGCCGTAGTACGCCAGCCACGCGTTCCACGCGCGCGCCGGCCCGTCGGCGGTGCTGAAGGGATGAGAGAGCCTTGTCAGATTCCTGCTGAAAGCCTGGGCCTCCTTCGCGTCGAGACGCCGCAGTCCGGCGTCCGTGATCCGGTACGGGTGCAGTTCGACGGCGGCGATGCGTCTGCCCTCGCATTGCAGGCTCACGCAGAACCCGATCTTCCGATGAAACAGCGGCGTCGGCTGGTAGAAGACGAAGTTGCCGAGGCTGTAGATGATGGGCCGGCCCTGCCACCATTCGATGCCCTGCGGCACGTGCGGATGGTGGCCGATCACGCAGTCCGCTCCAGCTTCGATGAGCGCCCGAAACGCCGACACCACGTACGGCGGCGGGAACGGCACGTATTCCAGCCCGCAGTGCGCAATCACGATGACAACGCCGCCGAGTTTCTTGAGCGCTCTCGCCTGCGCCGCGGCCAGTGTGATGTCCCACCCGAAGACGCCAGGGCCGCCGTCGGTCGCCGTCAGATCTTCGCCTTCGCTGATGTTGACGATGTGGATGGCCTGGCCGTTGACGCGCAGCGAGAGCGGCGCCAGCGCCTCCGCGTCCGTCAGGCCGGCGCCGACGGTTCTGACGCGCGCACGAGACAGCACGCGCAGCGTCTCCCGAAGTCCCGCCACGCCGTAGTCCAGGACGTGGTTGTTCGCGAGGCAGGCCACGTCGAAGGGCACCGCCGTCAGGCCCTTTACATGCGAGGGTTCACCCTTGAAGACCGCGCCGCTCTTCCACACTGCGGCCGACGCCGACGTCAGGGCGCACTCGCAGTTGACGATGCGGAGGTCGGCGCGGCGCAGGACGGGAAGCAAGTCGCCGTAGATCGACTCGGGCGCCTCGCGCACGACCGGCTCGAAGGCGCGGATGGGGGCCCAGTCGGAGGCGACAAGGACCGTCGCCGTGGAGCGCGTTGAGCCCGGTCGGGCGGGGGCGGAAACGCGGTCAACCTGTCGTCGGCCCATGGCCAGACATTATCACTTGCCGCTCGGGTTGTACGTGATCGTACCTTCCATCCACATCTGCACGGGCGCTCCGCCCAGAAGGGCCGTGAAGTCCATGAAACGGCCTCCTTCCTCGCCGCTTCCGGTCGCGCCCTCGAACAGGCCCGTGCCTCCGGGGCCCCACGTGAGCTGGCTGCAGTGCTCGGTCGTGCCGGTAATCTTGCCCGCATGCGTAGCCTCGCCTCTGAACGTGGCGCTGATCAGGTAGTCGGACTCGGTCGAGCAGCGCCCGCCGAACGTGCTTCTCGCCTGTCCAGGCTGGCCCGCACACTGGATGCCCGTGACGGTCCACACAAGCTTGGCCTTGGTCGGCTACGCGTTCATCGCCGACGTGCAGCACTCGGGCCGTGCTCCAGAGGCCGCCGCGTTCCTGACGGCGGTTCCAGAGCGCCGCCTTCCGTCCGCCATTGCCGTGCTGCCGAGAGCGGCCTCACTCGCCGGCCGGGCGCTCGAGCTCAACCCCGGATTGGCGCTGACGCACCTCTGGGCGGGCCATCTCCTGAGCATCGTCGGCCGGTTCGACGAGGCGATTGCAGAAGTGCAGCACGCGCAGGCGCTCGACCCGCTGTCACCAGCGCTCAATGCCAACGTGGGTTGGACATTCTACCTCGCGCGGCAGCACGACCGTGCGCTGAGCGAGTTGCAGAAGATCCTCGCACGCTTTCCCGGCAACCCGATGGCCTTGCTCTACCTGGGTTTCGCGCTCGCCGCAGTCGGGCGGCTTGCCGACGCGATACCGTGTTTCCGCGACGCGGCGGCCACGCCTGGCGGCATGCCGTTTGCGGCGGAATCGGCAGGGTGGGCCCTCGCCCTCGACGGCCGCCGGGACGAGGCGCGTCACATCCTTGCGGCATCGCTCTCCCGAATGAAGACGGCCTACGTCCCGTCCTCGGCCATCGCCTGCATTCACCTGGGCCTCGGCGACGACGACGCGCTCTTTGAGTGGCTCGGCCGCTGCCTCGACGAGCGCGATGCCCTGCTGCCGTGGCTCAAGTTCCTGCCGGCCTTTGATCGCGTGCGGCCGGACCCTCGATTCCAGGCGGTGTTGTCGAAGGTCGGGCTGGCGTAACTGTCCTCGGCCCTCGGCCCTCCGACCCGTTCGGGCTCTGTCGCCGGGAGCGCCTGGGCCGGCGCTATGCGGCGTCACCTACCACGTTGTTCGGCCGGGATACTGCGTGATGAGGGTGTCCGGCGTGAGGATGGTCAGGCCATGGACGATGGCCTGGCTGACGAGCATGCGATCGAACGGATCGCGATGGAGCACTGGCAGACGGGAGACGTGGAGCGCGGACTCTTCGTCCATCGGCAAGCTGGCGATGCCGTGCGCTTCGCGCATCTCGCGAACGAAGCGGTCGGGCGCCTCCGGGAGCGGCAGCCGTCCAAGGCCGTGTTTGACCGCAATCTCCCAGGCCGACGCGGCGCTGAGGTACACCTCGTTGTCCGCCGACTGAAAGAGGTCGCGGGCGCGCCTCGAGAGTTCCGGCGCGTCCGCGACAACCCATAAGAACGTGCAGGTGTCGAGCAGCAGCTTCACTGGCGTCGCGCCCGCCGCCGGCCGCGCCGACTGAAGCCGTCATCCGGTTCGCCTTCAGCCACCGCGAGAAGCCCCGCCCGGGAACCAGTCCCGGCGACGGCTGGACCGGCGGCTCCTTCGAATCCGCCCAGGACCTCTTCGGGCAGCGGCTCGAAGAACGACGGCGGCACCGTCATCCGCCCGCGCGCGAGGCCGACGGGACGGGGCGCGCTGCGGGCCGATTCGACCGCATGCAGTTCGACGACGGGCCGGTTGCGCTTGCAGATCAGCACCCGTTCGCCGTGCGCGGCCATGTCCAGGTATTCGGACAACTTGGCCTTGGCCTCAAAGATGTTGACCACAATCATGGTCATATTCTTGACCAACTATTATGCATCGTCAAGACATTTCGAAGGCGTTCAGGCGGACGCATATACTGCCGCGATGCGCAACGGACCCGCCGGCCGTTCGTTCCCGTTCTGGCCGTGGACCGCGGTACTTCTGCTGGCGTCGCTGGTCGGGCCCGCCGGCTCAGAGGCCGCCGGCCCGCCGCCGAACATCGTGCTCATCTACGCGGATGACCTCGGCTACGGCGACGTCAGCGCGAACGGCGCGCCGACGATTCGCACGCCGAACATCGATGCCATCGCCGCAGAAGGCCTCCGCTTCACCAACGCCCATGCGCCGGCGGCCACCTGCACGCCGTCGCGCTACGCCCTGCTGACCGGCGAGTACGCGTGGCGCAGGAAAGGGACCGGCGTCCTGCCCGGCGATGCCTCGCTCATCATCGAGCCCGGGCGCACGACGCTGCCGTCGATCCTGCGGCAGGCCGGCTACACGACCGGCGTCGTCGGCAAGTGGCACCTCGGCCTGGGAGCCGGCGCGCTCGACTGGAACGGCGACATCAAGCCCGGCCCGCTCGAAATCGGCTTCGACTACGCGTTCATCATTCCCGCCACCGGCGACCGCGTGCCGTGCGTCTTCGTCGAGAACCGCCGTGTGGTCGGCCTCGACCCCTCGGACCCCATCCAGGTGAGCTACCGGGAGCAGGTCGGCGACGAGCCGACGGGGAAGCAGCATCCCGAATTGCTCAAGATGCAGCCGAGCCACGGCCACGACAAGACCATCGTCAACGGCATCAGCCGCATCGGCTACATGAGCGGCGGCAAGGCGGCGCGCTGGATGGACGAGGACATCGCCGACACGATCACGGCGAAGGCCGTGTCGTTCATCGAGCGGAACAAGGACCGGCCGTTCTTCCTCTACTTCGCCACGCACGACATCCACGTTCCGCGCGTGCCGCACCCGCGGTTCGCGGGCCAGAGCGGCATGGGGCCGCGCGGCGACGCCATTCTCGAGTTCGACTGGTGCGTTGGCGAGATCGGGCGGGCGCTCGATCGGCTGCACCTCTCGGCGAACACGCTCCTCATCGTCACCAGCGACAACGGTCCGGTGGTGGACGACGGGTACCAGGACCAGGCCGTCGAGAAGCTCGGCGCCCACAAGCCGGCCGGGCCGCTGCGCGGCGGCAAGTACAGCGCCTTCGACGCGGGCACCCGTGTGCCGTTCTTGCTGCGGTGGCCTGGCCGGGTCAAGGCCGGCGTGTCCGGGGCGCTGGTGGGACAGATCGATCTCGTCGCGTCGTTCGCGTCGCTGACAGGCCAGGGAGTCGGGCCTGGCGCCGCTCCTGACAGCCAGAACGTGCTGCCGGCGTTGCTGGGATTGGCGCGGACGGGGCGCGACTGGATCGTGGAACAGGCCGGCGCGCTCGCCGTCATTCAGGGCCGGTGGAAGTACATCGAGCCGCACGAAGGGCCCGCGATCGCGAGCGGAACGGGCATCGAGCTGGGCAACGCGCCGGCGCCCCAGCTGTTCGACCTCGTGGCGGACATCGGCGAGCGGCACAACCTCGCCGCAGCCCATCCGGAGAAGGTCAAGGAACTCGCGGCGCTCCTCAAGAGAGTCCGCGGCCGCTAGAGCGCCGTGCCTACGGCAGCGCCCTGTACGTGAACTTCCGGAAGCGCACCTCTCCGGTTCCCGCGGCATAGATCGCCGGGCGAAGGCTCAGGAAGTCGTACATCACGTTGTGGTGGTAGCCCGACACCTCCATGCGGGTGCCGAAGCGTTCCCACGTCTTGCCGTCCGCGCTGTAGTGGATGGTGACGATGTGGCGATCGTTCGTGAGGCGGAGGTGAAGCGTGCGCCCGATGTGCGCGGGCTTCGGCATCTGACGCTCGGTGCCGTAGCGGTGCATCACGAAACTCGTGGGCGAGCAGCCCAGTCCCGCATAGAGGCGGCTGTTGTAGAACAGGAGCAGGCCGGCCGTCGCGCCCGGATCCATCTCGATCTCGACCGCCACTTCGTACGCGTGGTCGCCGGCGACGAACCACAGCGGTGAGCTGTCGCGCGGCGTCGTGCCCTTCGCCTTGAGGGCCAGCGTGCCGGGCTCATAGCGGAACCGCTCCCTGTCGGAGGCGTCCCCGCCGTAGAAGCTCCACTGCACCCCCATCTTGTTCGTCGTGAAGTCGTCGGAGAGCGCGAGCCCATGGGGCACGGCGTCGCCGGCCGGCTTCGTGATCGGCGTCGCGGTGTCGGCGCCGGCGGCTTTGAACCAGCCGTCCGTGGTCCACTCGACGGGCTCGAGCAGCGTCTGGCGCCCGAGGTTGTAGAAGCCGTTCTCGTACGCGTGGTAAACGGCGAACCACTTGCCGTCCGGCGCTTCGACCAGCGTCGCATGGCCCTTCGACCACCAGCGCTCGGCCGCCGACCACGTGCGGATCACGGGGTTGTAGGGCGAGTTCTCCCACGGGCCCTCGATGGTGTTCGACCGCGCGGCGACGACCATGTGGCTCGTCGGCGGGCCGGCCGTGCCGCCTTCGGCGAGGATCATGTAGTAGTAGGCGCCGCGCTTCAGGATCTTGGGCCCCTCCTGGGCGAACCCCTCGACGACCCAGTCGTCCGGGTACGGCCAGCCGTCGTACACCTTCTTCATCTCGCCGGTCACCGACAGTCCGTCAGCGGCGAGCGGCGCCAGGTAGCCGCCGCTCAGGAACAGCCATCGCGAACCGTCCGGGCCGACGGCGTGGCCCGGGTCGATGCGCCCCAGTTTCAGATCGATCGGATCGCTCCACGGCCCGCGGATGTCGTCGGCCCAGATGACGTAGTTCGATCGGTACGACGCGCCGATGCCCGGGAAGTAGATGAAGTACCGCCCGTCGTGCTTCACGAGGTCTGGCGCCCATACCGATCCCACGTTTCTGAAGAGGCTCGGCCCGACGGGCTGCCAGTTGACCAGGTCGCGTGAGTGCCAGATGACGAGGCCCGGATACGCGTCGAACGACGAGAACGTCAGGTAGTAGTCGGCGCCGTCACGCAGCACCGACGGATCCGGATGATCGCCGGCCATGACGGGGTTGAGATAGGTCCCGTTGCCGAGGTCGGCTTTCCGCTGGCCCTCGATCCCTCGGGCCCAGGGCACGGAGGCCCCGGGTCCCTGGCCGGCGGCGGCAATGATCAGGCCGGCCAGCGGAACGGCGGCGGCCGTGGCGGTGATGCGGAGAAGGCACTGTTTCATGGTTGTTGAAAGAGGACTTACCACTGAAACCCCTCGGGCCCGCCGGCCGGATCCGGAATCCTGGGTTGGATCCGGCCGATTGGAGGCACTTTCGACCGAGATTGAACAATAGATCTTGACATCGGTCAAGAATTGGTTTTTCCTGTCACAGCGCATAGTGGACTATCCACTTACCTGTACCGGCGACAACCACTGGATCTTTCGGGGAGAAGGGATATGAGGAAGCTCGTCCTGCCGTTCGTTCTGCTCGCCTGCGCTCTCGCGATGGCGGTCCCCGCCAGCGCCCAGGACTACCGTGCGCGCGTCCAGGGCTCGGTTGTCGACAGCAGCCAGGCGGCGCTGCCCGGCGCCACCGTCGAACTGATCAACGAGGCGACGGGCACGAAGGCATTCAAGGTGACCGACGAGCAGGGCCGCTACCTGTTCGACTTCATCGAGCCGGGCACCTACACGGTGACGGCCGAGCTGACCGGCTTCAAGAAGGCGGAGCGCAAGGCCATCCGCGTGCAGCAGCGCGGGGACGTCACCGCGAACCTGGCGCTCGAGATCGG
Organism: uncultured Acidobacteriota bacterium; assembly: GCA_963806085.1. Lineage (GTDB taxonomy): Bacteria > Acidobacteriota > Vicinamibacteria > Vicinamibacterales > JAKQTR01 > JAKQTR01. Next base: position 140,148 of record CAWDWR010000003.1, on the reverse strand, counting down.
CACCCTGGCCGAAACCGTCACGGTTCAAGCCGAGGCCACGCAGGTCCAGCTCAACAGCAGCAACGCCCAGATGACGCTGGAGCGTCAGCTCATCGACCAGGTGCCGCTCAGCGGCCGCAACCCGTACAACCTGGCGATGCTCGACCCGACGCTGAACCCGGGGGTGGGCACGACGGCCAACGAGAACCGCCCGTACCACCATGCCTTCGCGAACGACTACGACGCGGGCGGCGGCACGCGGCGCGCGAACGACGTGCTGCTCGACGGCGTGCCGCTGAACGCGAGCTACAAGACGGCCTACACCCCGTCGATGGACGCGGTCGAGGAGATCACCATTTCCAAGGCCAGCGCCGACGCCGAGAACGGCAACAGCCTCGGCGGCATCATCAGCCTCAACATGAAGTCGGGCACGAACAGCCTCAAGGGCAGCGGCTACTACTTCATGCGCGATCCCAGCATGAACGCGATCTCGGACCCGACGCTGGTCATCCCGCCCGGGACCGACACCTCGACCAGGCGCGGCACGAAGCTCAAGATGTTCGGCGGCACCGTCGGCCTCCCGATCATGAAGAACAAGCTGTTCAGCTTCTCCTCGTACGAGCAGTGGGACGACAACCGGCCGCTCACCATCGTCCGCACCGTGCCGACGGCGCTCGAACGCTCCGGCGACTTCAGCCAGTCGACGCTGAGCGGCCGCGTCCGCACCATCTACAACCCGTACACGTCGGTCCGGGATCCGGCGACGGGCCGCGTGGTGCGCACGCCCTTCGCGGGCAACGTCATTCCCGCGTCGATGATCGACCCGGTGTCCCTGAAGATCCTCCAGGAGATGCCGATGCCGAACGTCGCGGGCAACACGGACAATCTCCAGTACGGCATCTACGAGAAGACCGACTACTGGAACTTCTCCGAGCGCATGGACTGGAACATCACGGACAGCTGGAAGATCTTCGTCCGCTACGGGCAGTTCAAGGCCAACCTGTACCAGCAGAATCCGACCGAGGGCAGCTACTTCCCGCTCTCGGGCAGCAACCGGTACGGCATGAGCACGGCCGCCGACTCGGTGTGGGTGATGTCGAACAAGACCACCCTCAACGTCCGCGGCAGCTACTACAACATGACCGATGAGTACTACAATCCGGAACTCCTGCTTGGCGCGGACGGGCTCGCGAGCTACTGGCCGAACAACCCGTGGTACTCGTCGCTCTATAACAGCGGCTATGTGTACTACCCCGCCCTCGACGTGACCAGCGGCAGCGGCACGGGCACGGCCAACCGCCTGGGCCGCCAGGGGCGCGAGTGGTGGCAGCGCCCGAATGCGTGGACGGCATCGGCCCGCATGAACTGGTACGAGGGCAAGCACAGCATGAAATGGGGCGCGGAAATCCGCTCCTACTACGGCCAGGCCGCCCGCTTCGAGCCGATCAACCTCGTGTTCAACTCCACGCTGACCGCGAACAGCTCCGACTCGCCCGACGTGGTGAACACGGGCAACCAGTGGGCCACGTTCATGCTCGGCACGCTCGACGGCCAGACGACGGCACGCCTCGTGCCGCTGCAGACGCCGGATTCCCGCGGCTACGGCGCCTACGTCCAGGACGATTTCCGCGTGAACGAGCGCCTCACGCTCAACATGGGGCTCCGTTGGGAGTATGAACCGGGCGCAACCGATGCCGAGAACAGGCTCTCGGTGCGGTACGACCTGACACAGCCCATCCCGGAGATGCAGGCGACGCCGCCGCCGATGAACGCGACGGCCACGGCGCTGATGGCGAGCAAGGGCTACAAGCACCTCTACAACGGCGCCTGGGTGTTCGCCACCGACAGCGACCCCAACGTCGTGCACATCTCGCCCTGGAACTTCCTGCCGCGCTTCGGGGCGGTGTACAACCTCGGCGGCGACAAGGTCGTGCGCTTCGCCTACGGGCGCTACCTGCGGTCCTACAGCGCCGTCCGCGAAACCCTCGGCGACTACGTCAACCAGTACACCGGTTACGCGCAGACGACGAACACGCTCGGCCTGGCCACCGGCGTGCCGCGCCAGGTGCTGGCCAACCCGTACCCCTCGACCGTCAACCCGGTCATCGAGGGCTACGGCCAGGCCTACGGGCGCTACACGGGCCTCGGCAGCACGATCAGCCTCGACCAGTGGGACCAGCAGCCGCAGATCAACGACCGCTTCAACGTCTCCTACCAGCAGCGCATCTGGTTCGGCATCGTCACCGACATCAGCTACTTCTTCAACTACGGGTCGCGGGTGCCCTACGACCTCAACATCAACATGATGGACCCCGCGTTCAGGTACGAGCTGAAGACGGGCATCACGACCCAGGTGCCGAACCCGTTCCTCAACTACCTGACCGTCGACAAGTTCCCGGGAGCGCTCCGCAACACGTCCACGGTCGCGATGAGCACGCTGCTCGTGCCGTACCCGCAGTACACCGGCATCACGCAGACCAACACCAACGGCCGGATCGCCAAGACGCACACCTTCGAGATCCGCGCCCAGCGGCCGTTCGTGAAAGGCCTCAGCTTCCTCGCCTCCTACGCCTACAACAACGAGAAGCGGCAGGAGTGGTTCGACGACCTCGCGCAGTACAAGGTCCTCCAGAGCGAGGGCAAGGATGGCTGGGAGTGGAGACCGGTGGCTGACGTGCCGTACCACCGGTTCACGGCTGCCGTCACGTGGCAGTTGCCCGTCGGCAAGGATCGCAGGTACGGTTCCACGATGCCGACGGCCCTGGACTACGTGGTCGGCGGCTGGCAGTACTCGCTTTCGACGCGCACGTACTCCGGGCGGCCGCTGCTGTTCAACACGAGCTACGTCGTCACCGGCAATCCGAAGATCGACAACCCGACGCGCGACAAGTGGTTCGACACGTCGATGTTCTCGGTCGCCGACACGTACACGCCGCGCTCCAACCCGTGGTACTACGACGGCCTCAACGGGCCGGGCTGGACGATCACGGACATGACGCTGACCAAGATGTTCAACTTCGGGCCGCGCTACCGCCTGGAGGCGCGCGTCGAGGCCTACAACGCCTTCAACCAGATCATCTGGGACAATCCCGACCTGGCAATCTCGAGCTCGAACTTCGGCAAGGTCACGCGCAAGCGCGTGGACGGCAACGGGCGCGAAATCCAGGTCGGCGTGCGGTTCATCTTCTAGCGCGCCGGCACCCGTGTTCTCCACCGGGGGAATGCGCCGGGTTCTCACGGCGGCGGCCATCGCGGCCGCCGCCGCCCTTCCTGCAGTACTCGCCGGCGCCCAGGCGCCGCCACCCGCCGTTGCAGTGACGCTCGGTGCCGACGGACGGCTGGCCTATTCAGCCGACGCGGCCGGCAACCGCGTCATCGACTACTCCCACGCGGGCTACGGCGGCGGAGGCGTGGCGCTGCCCGACGTGCCCGTCCGCCTCGTCGTCGCGCCGGGCGGGGAGCGGGACGGCCTGCGCATCCAGACGGCCATCGACGCCGTGTCTGCCCTTCCTCTCGACGCGGACGGCTTTCGGGGCGCCGTGTTGCTGGAACGGGGAACATACACGATCGCAGGCTCGCTCGCGATTCGGGCGGCCGGTGTCGTGCTGCGCGGGGTTGGCCCCGGCGAGGACGGCACGGTGCTCGTGGCGGCCGGCACGTCGAGGCGGGCGCTCATCACCATGGCCGGGGCCGGTAACCGCCGCGAAGACGAGGCGACGCGCCGCGTGATGGCAGACGCGTACGTGCCCGCCGGCGCGGCGACGTTCGCCGTCGAAGGCGCTCCGGCGTTCTCGGCCGGCGATCGCGTTGTCATCCGCAGGCCGTCCACCGCGGCGTGGATCGCCGCGATCGGCATGAACCTCTTCCAGGGCTGGCGGCCCGAGAACCGGCTCCACTGGCAGCCCGGCTCGCGTGACATCAGCTGGGATCGCACGGTGACCGGGGTGGACGGCAACCGCATCACCGTGGACGCGCCAATCACGACCGCGCTGGACCGGCAGTTCGGCGGGGGCGTCATCTGCCGATATGCGTTTCCCGGCCGGATCAGCCGGAGCGGGATCGAACACCTCCGCCTCGTGTCGGCGCCGGACCCGGATCGGCCGATGGACGAGGACCACGCATGGGAGGCCATCACCGTCGACAGGATCGAGCACGCATGGGTGCGATCCGTCGCAGCGCGGCGCTTCGCGGGTTCGGTGATCAACATCCTCGACGACGCGCGCGCCGTCACGGTCGAGGACGTCGACGCGGCTGAACCCGTGTCCGAACCTGCCGGCTACCGGCGCCGCGTGTTCTACACGTCGGGTCAGCAGACGCTGTTCCGCCGGTGCCGCAGCGAGCGGGGCCTTCACGATTTCGTGGCGGGCCACGCCGCGGCCGGCCCGAACGTGTTCCTCGAATCATCGTCGCGCGAGGCGATCGACTTCAGCGGCCCGCTCGAGAGCTGGGCGTCGGGCGTGCTCTACGACAACGTGATCATCCGCGGCAACGCCATCAGGCTCACGAATCGCGGCATCGCCGGCCAGGGCGCCGGCTGGGCCGCGGCCAATTCAGTGCTCTGGAACTCGGAGGCGACCGACATCGAGGTGCAGAGCCCGCCGGGCGCGACAAACCAGGCGTACGGCTGCAAGGGACTCGTGACGGGCGACGGCGTGGTGTGGGATCCGCGCACGATGCCGTACCGCGACTTCTACCGCGGGATGCCGGTGCAGCCGCGGAGCCTCTACCTGGCGCAGCTCGCCGAGCGGCTCGGGCCGGCGGCGGTGGAGGCGATCGCGCCGCGCCCCGTTCCGCTGACCAGTGCGGGCGCCCGACGGCTGAGGGATACGGAGGTCGAGGCTGCCGGTGAACGCAGCGCAGCGTCGGCGACCACCGCAGGTCACGGCCCCCTGCGGGCCGAGAACGGGATGTTCACGATCGACGGCGAGCGCGCCTGGACCGCGCGGACCACGTGGTCCTGGTTCCAGGGACAGATGCCGCCGTCGCTTGCGCCGTCGTTCGGGCCGGCCCTCACGCGGTTCGCGCCTGGCCGCGTGGGCCGGGGCGCCACCGACGACCTGGAAGAGGTCGCCGCGGCGATGGCGCCCCGCTCTGTCTTCTATCAGCACTACGGGCTCTGGTACGACCGGCGGCGCGTCGATCACAATTACTACGGGTCGCCGGAGCAGCGGACCGGAGACGCCTGGGCGCCGTTCATGGAACTGCCCTGGGCCAGGAGCGGCCAGGGCAAAGCCTGGGACGGGCTGAGCAAGTACGACCTGACGCGCTTCAACCCCTGGTACTTCGAGCGCATGAAACGGTTCGCCGACCTTGCGGATCGCAAGGGGCTGGTCCTCTACCACAACTTCTACTTCCAGCACTGGCTCCTGGAGAGCCGGTCGCACTACGTGGACTTCCCGTGGCGGCCCGTGAACGCCATCCAGGACACGAACCTCCCGGACGAGGTGCCGGCCGCGAACGTGTTCTACGACGTCACACACCCGCTCCGCCGCACGTTGCACCGGGCGTACATCCGCCACGCACTCGACGCCCTCGGGCACAATACCAACGTCGTGCACGGCATCGACCGCGAGTACACAGGGCCCGTGGAGTTCGTCCGTTTCTGGCTCGACACGATCGCCGAATGGCAGCGCGAGACCGGCCGGCGCGTCTTCATCGCCCTGGAGATCCCCAAGGCGCAGATGGATGAGATCCTGGCGGACCCGGTCCGCGGCCCGATGGTCACCGCCATCGACGTGCTCGGGTGGACGTACCGCGCCGACGGCACGCTCTTCGCCGCGCGGGGCGGCGTCAACCGCGCCCCGCGCGAGCAGCGCCCCGACATCGCGTCGCCCGCGGAACTGGACGCGCTCAAGGCAAAGCTCGGCGTGAACGCCACGGACCAGCGCGACTTCCTGAACGGGCCCGAGTTCCAGCGCCTCTTCGACGGGTTGTGGGCCAGCTCGAAGCCGATGAAGTATCGCGCGTGGCGCGAGTACCGTGACGGGCATCCCCGGCTCGTGCTGCTCTGGGACGGCGACGAGTATCCCGATCTCTCGCGCGCCATCGAACGCGCGGTGCCCCGGTCGGCCCGGGAAGGCATGCGGCCAGCCGACCTTGTCCGCACGCATCGCGAAACGGCCTGGTGCATGGCCAGGGGGACCGACGCCTACCTTGTCTACTCGATGGGCGGCGACGCCGTGGAACTGGATCTGTCCGGCGCGCGCGGGAGGTTCAGCGTGGCCTGGCTGGACTCCGGCGCCAGCACCCTGCAGAATGCCGCTGACGTGGCCGGCGGAGGGGTTGCCACCCTGACGCCGCCGGCGGCGGGGACGGGAAGGGCGTGGGTGGGGTGGCTTAAGAGAGTAGTCAGTAGACAGTAGTCAGTAGACAGTAGAAAGGCACGGCACGACGAGGCGTGTGGCTACTGCTCAGCGTGACATCACGGGGTGTTCGTCCAGTGGCTACTGGCTACTGGCTACTGACTACTGGCTACTGACTGGCTACTGACAAAGCCGAACGCTGGAGGGATTTCATGCGAGCGATGGCACTGATCCTTGTTGCACTTCTTGGCTTCGCGAGCGCGGCCAGCGCCCAGCCCTACCAGCCCACCTGGGATTCCCTCGACAAACGTCCCACGCCGGCGTGGTTCCAGGACGCGAAATTCGGCATCTTCATCCACTGGGGCGTCTACTCGGTGCCGTCCTACGCGCCAGTGCTCCCAGGCAAGCTCGCCTACGCCGAGTGGTACTGGAACGCGCTCACCGGCGGCAAGGGCCCCAAGCCCAGCCCGATCCAGTCGGGCACGTGGGAGTATCACCGCCGCCAGTACGGCGCCGACTTCGACTACAAGGACTTCGCGCCGCAGTTCCGGGCCGAACTCTTCGACGCCGACCACTGGGCGGACGTGTTTCTTCGGTCCGGTGCGAAGTACGTCGTGCCGACGTCCAAGCATCACGAGGGTTTTGCCCTCTGGCCGAGCCGCGAAGCGTCGGCCACCTGGGGCCGGCCGTGGAATGCTGCCGAGATCGGCCCGAAACGCGACCTGCTCGGGGAACTGACGAAGGCCGTGCGCGCCAAGGGGCTCAAGATGGGCTTCTATTACTCGCTGTACGAGTGGTACAACCCCCTCTGGCTTGCCGACAAGCCCCGTTTCGTCGCCGAGCACCTGTTCCCGCAGTTCAAGGATGTCGTCACCCGTTACCAGCCGTCGATCATCTTCTCGGACGGCGAATGGGACCTCACGTCGGCGGAGTGGCGTACCCCCGAGTTGCTCGCGTGGCTCTTCAACGAGTCCTCCGTGAAGAGCGAGGTCGTGGTGAACGACCGCTGGGGCAAGGACAGCCGCCACAAGCACGGCGGGTACTGGACGACCGAGTACACGCCGGGCATGGCCGACACGTCCCACCCGTGGGAGGAAAGCCGCGGGATGGGCTTCTCCTATGGATACAACCGCGCCGAGCGTCTCGAGCACTACCGCACCGGGCGCGAACTGGTGACGATTCTCGTCGACATCGTCAGCCGCGGCGGCAACCTGCTCCTGGACATCGGGCCCGGCGCGGACGGCACCATCCCGGTCATCATGGAACAGCGCCTTGCCGAGATCGGCGCATGGCTTGCCGTCAACGGCGACGCCATCTACGGCACGCGGCCGTTCACGGTGTCGAAGCAGTGGAGCGCCGGCGAGGTTCCTGCGATCGACTACAACAAGGAGTACGACTCCGCGTACGACGTGTCCAAGCTGACGGGCAGGCAGCCCGCCGGCAAGGCCTCCATCGAGGCGTTCTTCACGCGGAAGGGACGCGACGTCTACGCGATCCTCGCGCGCTGGCCGGGCAAACGGTTCGAGTGGAGGGACGCGGGCGCGCTCGCGCCCAAGGCGATCTCGCTGCTCGGCGCGCCCGGGACGCTTCGCTTCACGAAGTCCGGCAACGCGATTGCGGTCGAGCTTCCGGACCTTCCTGAAGCGCTTCTTTCGCAGCCTCTCTGGGTGCTCAAGCTGACGCAGTAGGCGCTCGGGGCTCGGGGCTAGCTATAACGGTACGGGCGAACCGGTGGCGGAGGGTCCATGCGGACGTCGTGGCAACGGGGTGTGCTGATACTCGGGTCCTCTGTCTGGCTGGCGGGCGCGACGGCCACGCCGCCGCCTGGAGGCCCAGAGCCCGGCCTGCTGTTCTATCTGTCGGCGGATCGTGGGCTGACGGCAGACTACTCGGCCGGAGGCACGCCCGAACCGAACTTCGCGAGCGAGGTCACCGTCATTCCCGACGGCGCGCGCGGCCCGGGCCTCGAGTGCGGCCACACGCAGTTGCTGTCCTACTGGGCGCCCGGCAACATCCACGCCCAGCGGGGCACGCTGTCGTTCTTCTGGCGTTCGCGAGAACCGGTCGGGCCCACGCCGTTCCCGGTCTTCCGCGTCGGCTATGCCGATCACTCCAGCTGGGACATGGTGTGGCTGCGCATCGACTACAACGGGAAGTCCGGCTTCGACGCCTTCGTCACCGACGCCAGCCTGGCGCGCACGCGCGTCTCGTACACGATGCCGGCCTTCCCCTCGCCCACGGCATGGACGCATCTGGCGTTCAGCTGGGACGAGACGCGCGGCATCCGGTTCTACGTGAACGGGCAGCTTGCCGGCGCGCGTGAAGGCACGGCGCGCTTCGACGCGGCGCTCGACCAGTTCGGCCCGCACTCGCGCATCATCAGCCCGTACCAGGTCCAGAGCGCCTACAACTTCGTGCGCGGCGGCGACATCGACGAGGTGCGCATCTACGATCGCATGCTGCCGGACGAAGGCGTCGCCGCGCTGGCCAGGGGCGCGGCCGTGGAAGGCCTGCCACCGCTCGCCCGCGGGCTCGACGCGCCGCAGTGGCGCGAGGAGTGGTGGTACCGCTACGGCTGGAACCGGCCGGGCGACGCGCCGCCGCCGCTCGACGCACCTGCCGTCAGCGTGCGCAAGGTCGAGATCCACGACGCGTACGACCTCAAGCGCTGGTACTGGCGGGGAAACGATGGCATCCGCGAGACCACCTGGCCCGGCGTCTACAACCGATCGCGCCTGCCGGGCCGCAACGACTACTTCCAGCTCCCCGACTGGGACTGCTACTCCCTCTCGGGCAAGTCGGTCACGTTCACGATGCCCGACGAGCCCTGGAACCAGATCGAGGTGTCGGGCGCGGCGTTCGGGTCGTTCTCGCTGGACACGCCGCGTCTTCGATCGCCCGAGGGGCCAGGAGCGGACCTTCCACCGCCTGGCGTCGCCCGTCCGCGGCAGGCACGCTCGCGTTCACCAACGTCGAGCAGGAAACGCCCATCGGCGAACTGGGCGCGTACTACGTGGCGGCCAGCCAGGGAGCCCGAGGGCGTCGGCCGCCTGACCTACCGCCTCACGTCGGGCGTCGAACCGAACCTCGCGAGCGTGCAGCCGATCGTGCGGTACATCGACGGCCGCTACGCCCCCGACGAGCGCGCCACGATGGTCGCCGTGCCGCCAGGGGCGCCGCGCACCCCGCGCGACGCGGGCGTCTGCCGGCGGGGCTGCCGATCGTGCACATTCTCATCCCGTCGGACTTCCGCGACGCCGACTTCGGGGCTCGGCGGGCGCGCTACAACTACTCGTGGGTGAACATCAACGCCGGCCTCGACGGCATCGCCATCGATCTGCCGCGCTTGGACGTGAAGCCGACTCACGGCGCGGTCTTCCCGCTGAACATCCAGGTGAGCGACCCCATCTGGCCGCTCCGCAAGATGCTCGACGTGAGCGTGTCGGTGAAGCCCGGCGAGCCGCACACGATCTGGCTGGATACGCGTGATCGGATCCTGCCGGGCGACCAGGGGCTCTGGCTCACGATTGCCGGCGCGGGACCAGGGTTCGGGGCCGCGTCGCTCGAGGGCGCCGAGATCCGGCTGATCTTCAAGGAGCGCGCGCGCGCACTGCCAGAGCACGTGCAGGATCGTTTCACGCAGGTTCGAGCCGTCTACGCCCACATGGTGGAAGAGTCGCCCCGCACGCGCCGGCTGAACATCTACACCCAGTTCGAGACCGACCTGTCCGACCTGCTCCGCGTCGACCCGGACCACGTCCTGGGCCGCCAGGACCTGGTACGACTACAACCGCGAGCAGCCGCGGCCGCCTGTGACGCTGGCCGCCGCGCCCGCCGGCGTGCCGCTCTGGGCCTTCCGGCAGGTCGAGTTGCTCCGGTACGTCAAGCGGTTCGTGAACTGGTACATCGACAACCGCCAGATCGAGAACGGCGAGTTCGGCGGCGGCCTGTCCGACGACGGCGACTTCACGAACTACTGGCCGCCGTCCGCGCTCATGGGCGTGAATCCGGCGAGGCTGAAAGCGTCGCTGTCGAGGGAAATGGAAGCCTTCTACGCGCAGGGGCTGTTCACCAACGGCCTGTCGACCATCCAGACCGACGAACTGCACAGCTACGAAGAGGGCATCGACGTGCTCGGCCAGTCGATGATGCTCGACTACGGCGGGCCGAAGCAGATCGAGCGGGCGATGGACACGGCCTCGGCGACGGAGCGGGTCACCGGCGTGAATGCCGCCGGCCACCGCCACATCCGTTCGAGCTACTTCAGCGGCACGACCATCGCCACCGAGGGCGTGTGGGGCTGGTCCAAGCCCTCGTCGTATCTCTTGCTGCACCCGAGCATCGCGCTCGTCGAGTTCAACGGCTCGCCTCGCGTGAAACAGTGGCTCATCGAGCTGGCCGACGGCCTCCTGGCTCATCGCCGCATCGGCACGCGCAGGCGTGCCGTCGATCAGCACGACGATCGAGTTCTCGACCGACAAGGATCTGCCCGCCGCCGGCATCGGCGCCGGTGCGGACCGTGCGCTGGCGTTTCTCTGGGCGGCCTACCGCTGGACCGGAGACCGCAAGTACGTCCAGCCGTTCCTCGACGCCGGGCCGCGCGGGCTCGGACAGGTGGCCGCCAATGGCCTCGATCTCCTCGGCGTGCGCGACGCCTGGGGCCCGCGGATCCCGTCGCTGCTGGCCGGACCAGGCGAGGGCTCCGCCGCGATGCGCCATCTCGCGTGGCAGGTCACTGGCGACACGACGTATCTCGAGGCGCTGTATGCCGACCAGGCGGCCGCCACGCTCCTGCGCGAGTACATCAACACGCAGGGGAGCCTCTGGATCGATCGGATCAACGTGCCCGACGCGGAGCTGCAGCGCGCGCGCCTCGGCGGCATCGCGCTGGTCCGCAACTTCATCGTTCCCGGGCACGCTGTGAGCTGGGCCTTCGCGGAGGACGGCGCGGAAGAGCAGGTCGCAATCCTCGTGCCGGAGGCGGCGCCCAATCATGTCCGTATCAGCGCGTACAACCTCTCCACGAAGCCCGTGAAGGCCGTGATGACGGGCTGGGACGTCGATCCGGGCACGTGGTCGATGGCCGTGAACAGCGGAGCGCCGCAGACGATCGCGTTCGAACGATCGCGCGGCGTCGAGGTCACCTTCGCGCCGAGGGCGGCCACGGCCCTCGAGATGCGGCTCGTCTCCAAGGGCGTGCCGTACTGGTCCCGCCCCGACCTCGGCATCGGCGACGACGATGTGCGGGTGAGCGGGCGATCGATGCGCGTCACCGTGCACAGCCTGGGCGCCGTGGCGGCCCCCGCGGCGCGGCTGGTCGTGCGCGACGGCAGCGGCCGCGAGATCGCGCGGGCCGCGGTGCCGCCGCTTCAGGCCCCCATCGACCTGCGGCCGCGCACCGCGACCGTCACCCTGACGCTGCCATCCGCGGCGTGGGCCGGCGGAAGCGTCGCAGTCGAAATCCCCGGCGGCGCGCAGGAGATTACGCAACTGAACAACCTGGTGCGCCGATGACGCCCGGCATGCTCGCGGCGAGGCTGCACGGGCCGCGGGACCTGCGCGTCGAGCGCGTGCCGGCGCCGGGACCCCCGCCGCCGGGCCACGTGCTGCTGCGCGTGCTGACGACCGGCGTCTGCGGCAGCGATCTGCACTTGTACCAAGACGCCCGCATCGGCGATACGCCCATCGAAGCGCCGTTCGTGATCGGCCACGAATTCTCGGCGGTTGTGGAGGCGGCCGGGGCGGGCGCCATGGACGGCTGGCATCAGCCGCTCGCGGAAGGAACGCGGGTAGCGGTCGATCCCGCGCAGCCCTGCGGCCGGTGCGAGCTGTGCGACCACGGCCACCCGAATCTCTGCCTTCACCTGCAATTCTGCGGCAACTACCCCGATGGCGGCAGCCTCTGCGAATGGCTGCACATGCCGGCGCGGTCGTGTTATCCCCTTCCGGACGCGATTGACGACACGCAGGGCGCGCTGGTCGAGCCTCTGGGCGTCGCCGTGCATGCCGTCGATCTCGCGAAGATCCGCGTGGGCGACAGCGTCGCGATCACCGGCGCCGGCCCCATCGGCCTGTTGACGCTTCGGCTCGCCCGCCTGTCCGGCGCCTCGACCGTGTTCGTGGCCGACACGCTGCCCTGGCGTCTCGCGCTGGCTGAACGATGGGGTGCGCGCCCCGTGGCGTGCGACGGTCCAGGCCCGGTGGACGTTGTCATGCGCGACACGCTGGGCCGGGGCGTTGACGTCGCCATCGAGGCCGCGTGGGCTGATCACTCGATCGATCAGGCCGCCGGCATGGCGCGGCTCGGCGGCCGGCTCGTGCTCGTCGGCATCCCCGGCGACGACCGGCTGGCCATGAAGCACTCGACCGCGCGGCGCAAAGGCCTGACGGTGCGGCTGTGCCGCCGGATGCGGCACGTCCACCGGCGGGCGTTCGATCTCATCCTGCGAGGCGACGTCGATCTCGCCGGGCTTGTCAGCCATCGCTTTCCGTTGGCGCAGGCCGCCGAGGCGTTCCGGCTGAACGCCGCCTACGAAGACGGGGTGGTGAAGGTGATGGTCGACAGTTGACCGCGGCCGCCGTGTCCCGGCTGGCTGGCGCCCCCGCCAGCGGCAGCATCATAACTTGACATCGGCCCGGCGGGAGCCAAGAATCGCGGCTCATGACACGCTTCACGACGCTTGCCGCCATCGCCATCGTCCTCGTCCTCGCCGCCGCCGCGCCCGTCCGCGCCCAGGCGCCCGCCCAGGCCGCCGCCGCGACAGCCACGCTCCGCGCCGACCAGCCGGGCCCGATCGTGAACCGCAACATCTACGGCCACTTCGCCGAGCATCTCGGCCGCGGCATCTACGAAGGCATCTGGGTCGGGCTCGCCTCGCCGATCCCGAATACCCGGGGCATCCGCAACGACGTGCTGGCGGCGCTCAAGGCGCTGAACATCCCCGTGCTCCGATGGCCCGGCGGCTGCTTCGCGGACGAGTATCACTGGAAAGACGGCATCGGGCCGCGCGAGAAGCGGCCGTCGATGATCAACACCCACTGGGGCGGCGTCGTCGAGGACAACAGCTTCGGCACCCACGAGTTCATGGACCTGGTGGAGTTGCTGGGTACCGACGCGTACATCACCGGCAACATCGGCAGCGGTACGCCGCAGGAAATGATGGAGTGGGTGGAGTACCTCACGTCCGATGCCGTGTCGCCGATGGCGAACCTCCGCCGGCAGAACGGACGCGAAAAGGCCTGGCGGGTTCCGTATTTCGGCCTTGGCAACGAGCCCTGGGGCTGCGGCGGCAACATGCGGCCCGAGTACTATGCCGACGAGTTCCGCAAGTACAACACCTTCATCAAGAACTACGACCGTTCGAAGCCGATCTACCGCATTGCCGGCGGGGCCAGCGACTTCAACTACGCGTGGACAGAGGTCCTCATGAGCCAGGTGGGCCGCCGCATGAACGCGGCGTCGCTGCACTACTACACGCTGCCCACGGGCAACTGGAACAAGAAGGGATCCGCGACGGTGTTCGGCGAGGACCAGTGGTTCGCGACGCTGAGCCGCACGTTGAAGATGGACGAGCTTGTCTCGAAGCACGCGGCCATCATGGACAAGACCGACCCGGAGAGACGCATCGGCCTCGCCGTCGACGAGTGGGGCACGTGGTACGACGTCGAACCCGGCACCGAGCCGGGATTCCTCTACCAGCAGAGCACGATGCGCGACGCGCTGGTGGCCGCGCTGAACTTCCACATCTTCCACCGCCACGCGGATCGCGTCGTGATGACGAACATCGCGCAGACGGTGAACGTGCTCCAGGCGATGATCCTGACGGACAAGGAGAAGATGATCCGGACGCCCACCTACTGGGTGTACGAGATGTTCAAGGTGCACCAGGGCGGCACGTTCCTGCCGGTCGAGCTTCAGGCGCCCGACTATGCGTTCGGCGGCGAGAAGATCCCCGCCGTCAGCGCGTCGGCCACGCGATCTGCCGACGGCAAGACCGTGCATCTTTCACTCGCGAACACGACACCCGGTCAGCCTGTCTCGCTCACCGTCACGGTGGCCGGCGTCACGGCCGCCTCAGCGACAGGCCGCCTGCTGACCGCGCCGACCATGCAGGCGCACAATACGTTCGCGGCGCCCGACGCCGTGAAGCCCGCGCCGTTCGAGGGCGTGAAGCTGGCCGGCAGCACGCTGACGCTCACGCTGCCGGCAAAGTCGGTGGCCGTCATCGAGCTGCGCTGACCCCGAAGACAGGAGTTCAAGATGAAGCGCCGTGACTTTGTGAAGACCGTCGCCGGCACCACGGCATTTTTCGCGCTGCCCGGGCGTCTGGTGGCCATGACGCTCCAGGGCGGCGCGGCCCAGGCGGGGCGCCCCGATCGCTACCCACCTGTCATTCCGGGCTTTCCGCACATCCTCCACGGCGGGGATTGGAGCCCCGAGCAGTGGCTCAACGAGCCTGGCACGATAGACGAGGACTTCCGCCTGATGGAGAAGTCGGGGTGCAACACGTTCTCCCTCGGCATCTTCGCCTGGTCCAGCCTCGAGCCGGAGGAGGGCCGTTTCGAGTTCGCCTGGCTCGACGACATCATGAACCGCCTCGCCGCGCATGGTTACTACGCCTTTCTCGCGACGCCGAGCGGCGGAAAGCCCCGCTGGATGTCGGAGAAGTACCCGGAGGTGCGGCGCATCAACCGCGCCGGCCAGCGGGAACCGCACGGCGGGCGGCACAACCACTGCTTCACCTCGCCGGTGTTTCGCGAGAAGGTGCGCATCATCAACACGAAGCTCGCCGAGCGCTACAAGGGCCACAAGGCGCTCGCCGGCTGGCACATCTCGAACGAGTACAGCGGTTCCTGCCTCTGCACCTACTGCCTCGCCGCGTTCCACGACTGGCTGAAGGTCCGGTACACGTCGCTCGACGCGCTCAACCGCGCCTGGTACACGGCGTTCTGGAGCCAGACCATCCAGTCCTGGGATCAGATCGTGCCGATCGAGAGCCCGGTCGACGCCATGAATCTCGACTGGGACCGCTTCGTGACGCACCAGACGGTGGACTTCATGAAGCAGGAAATCGTGCCGCTGAAGGCCGCCACGCCGTCGCTGCCGATCACGACCAACATGATGACCATGTTCGTCGGCCTCGATTACTGGCGCTTCGCCGACCTCTGCGATCGCATCTCGTGGGACTCCTACCCGCGGCTGCACGCCGAGGACTCGTGGAAGGGCGTGGCGGACACGGCGCTCATTCATGACATGTACCGCAGCATGAAGGGCGGCCAGCCCTTCATCCTCATGGAGTCGAGCCCGTCGGCCACGAACTGGATGCAGACGCCGATGCTCAAGAAGCCCGGCCAGCACCGCCAGGAGATGCTCGTCGCCATCGGCCACGGGGCCGACACGACGATGTACTTCCAGTGGAGGCAGAGCCAGGGTTCAGCCGAGAAGTTTCACGGGGCCGTCGTCCAGCACGGCGAGACCGAGCGGTCGCGGGTGTTTCAGGACGTCGCCGCGCACGGCGCCTTCCTGAAGCACCTCGACGGCGTGGTCGGGACGACGGTCAGGCCAGAGGTGGCGCTCATCTACGACACCGAGGTGCGCTGGGCGTTGATGTACTCGCAGGGGCCGCGCCAGACGAATCCGCGGACGCCCTACGACAAGGACTACGCCCTGGCGTGCCAGGAGCACTACCGGCCCTTCTGGAAGCTCGGCATTCCCGTCGACGTCATCGAGAGCCTGTCGGACTTCACGCGCTACCGCCTCATCGTCGCGCCGATGCTCTTCATGCTGAAGCCGGGCGTCGCGGATCGCCTGGAGGCGTTCGTCAGGAACGGCGGGACGCTCGTGCTCACCTATCTGTCCGGCGTCGTGAACGAGACGGAGCTGGTGCTGCGCGGCGGGTGGCCCGGCGGCGGACTGCGGAAGCTCGCCGGGATCTGGTCGGAGGAAATCGACGCGCTCTACCCGAACCCGCCGCAGCGCATCGTGCCGTCGGCCGGCAATGCGCTGCGCATGACCGGCGAGTACCCGGTGAAGGACTACTGCGAGCGCGTCCACCCCGAGGGGGCAGCCGTACTCGCCACCTACAAGACCGACTTCTACGCGGGCATGCCGGCGCTCACGGTGAACACGTACGGCGCCGGGCAGGTGTACTACCTCGCCGCCAGGCCGGCGGCCGACGGGATGCTCGATTCCTTCACGCGCGGGCTGATGTCTCAGCTGAAGCTGGCGCGGTGCCTGGACGTTGAACTGCCCGAGGGCGTGACCGTGCAGAAGCGCTCGGGTGGCGGGCGCACGTTCTACTTCCTGCACAACTGCCGGCGCGAGGATCAGGTGGTCGATCTCGGCGCCATCCGGCTGAAGGATGTCAGCGACGGGCGCATCTTCACGGGCAAGACGACGCTGGCGCCGTTTGCGTCCTTCGTGCTCGAGCGGGCCTAACGTTCGATGTGAAACACCTCCCGCAGGTCGCGGGACACGGGACTGTTGTCGGGGTTGGCGGGCATGACGTCGCGCATGTGCCGCCACCACCGCTGGCACACGTCCGCGCGGGCGATGGCGGCCCACCGCTCTTCGTCTTCGATCTCCACGTACCCAAACAGGTCGTGAGTCTCCGGGTCGAGGTAGATCGAGTACGTCACCACGCCGTGGGCGAGCAGCGCATCTTCGAGCTCGCGCCAGATAGGCTGGTGGCGCCGCTCGTACTCCTCCTCGGCGCCGGGGTTGACGGCCATGCGGAAAGCTTTACGGATCATGGGGAAGTCTTCAGTTTTGAGTGTTGAGTTTGGAGTTTTGAGTGTTGACTTCTCAATCTGGAGTCTTGAGTCTTGCGTCATAACTCATAACTCCGAACTCATAACCGCCTACGGTGCCCTTCTCAACCCCTCCCACCTCACGCGCCAGCGGCCGTCATGCGGAAACCCCGGCGCCGGTCCCTCGGGCGCCCCGTCCCAGCCCGCGGCCATCATGGCGGCCGCGTAGAGCAGGCCGCCGTTCCCAGGCAGGTAGATGGTCAGCCCCGGGCGCTGGTGGTTGTGTCCGTTCGCCCGGTAGACGTTCTTCGGGGTGTCCATCAGCAGCGCGTCGACGGCCAGTTCCGGTTTGCCCAGCCGGGCGGCGGTCATGGCCATCATCGGGTAGTCCCATCCCCAGGTGGTCGGCCAGTTCCAGCGCGCCCAGATCCAGTCGAAGGTCCGCGTCATCACCTCGGGGTCGACGCCGATGCCGGGCAGCATGCCGAGCATCGCGACGACCGACGGGTGGTCCGTCGCCCAGCGCGGGTTCGAATAGGTGTCCGGCGCGGTTTCGGCAAAAAGGTACTTGCCGTCGGACACGACCGGCGCGGCCAGTCCCTGCAGCACCCGATCCCAGCGCGGCTCCCGCGACAGGCCGAGGCGCTGGCGCCACGTTTGCGCCGCCTGCAGGCCCCAGGCCCAGTAGTTCAGCTCGAACGCGCAGTTGGTGGTCCGGTCCTTCGGGTAGGTCTCCTGCGCGCAGTTCAACGGCGGGCCGAGCACGAACCGTCCCGTGCCTTCGTCGCGCCATGGGAACGACGCCATGAACTCCGCTGTTTCGAACACGACGTCGCGGTAACGCTCGAGCGTGGCGCGGTCGCGATGCTGGCGGTAGGCCAGTTCGGCGTAGAAGATCGGGTGCGGCTGCTGCCACACGAGGAACGGCCCGACGTTCGACGGCGACTCGTCTCCAGTCGGGCTGGTCATCTTTGGCCAGCGCGCGCCTGTATAGCCTTGACGGCGCGCGGCGGCCCTGGCTGTCGGCAGGATCGCGCCGTAGTAGCCGAGGCTGCGCTCGAGAAGCGGCAGGCGCCCCCACAGCGCGAACTGCGCGGCGTGCCACCAGTGCATCTCGAGGTGGAACTTCCCCTCCCAGCTGTTGAACGTGAGCCCTGACTCCTGGGGCGGATAGCGGCCGGCGCACTGGATGGCGGTGAGGTACTGCGAGAGCACGATGCGCCGCTCGAGCTCCCGCCATCGCGGGTCCGTGCTGCCGGAGAGATCGATGGCGCCGCCTTCCTGCCAGAACCTGCGCCAGTGGCTGCCCGCCGCCGAAACGGTGTCGTCGAACAACGGCACCGGGTCCGGCGGAGGCGTCGGCGAGAACGCGAAGGTGGCCGACAGCGACGTTGCGCCGGGCGCGGGCTCGAGCACGTACGTGTGGGGCCCGCTCTCAGTCAGCCTCCCGCCAGGCTGCCAGCGGGCTGTCGTGCTGTACGTGTCGCCGTCGAGCCTGCGCGCAAACCGCGCTTCGCCTGCCCGCGGCTGCGACAGCACCGTCGTGTGCGCGTCAGGCTTCGTCCAGTCGGCGGCCGTCATCTGACCCGTTCCGTACGGAAAACGGATCTCGATGGCCAGCCGTCCGGCTCCGGCAAGCCGCGAAGTGACGCGCACGCCGAGCGCGTCCACCGACGGATGGCACACGGTCTGCACCTCGACGAGTTCACCTTCGACGCGGAACCGGCTCTTGATGACGCCGTTCCAGAGGTCGAGCGTTTGCCGCACCTCAGAGAGGTCGGCTGGCGTGGCGCGCGACCCGTCCGCGCGCGTCAGCCTGAACCCGATCCGCCCCAGGTGCAGGCGGTGCGGGTTCGCGCGCAGCCACTCGATCTCCGGGGTGCGCTCACCAGGAATGTCGGCATAGCCTACCGCCCGGCCGTGGCTGTCGAACGGCGTGAACGCGAACCGATCGATGTGCCAGCCGTTGGGGTTCGGCGCGGTGTGCCAACCCCACTGCGACAGCGTGCCGAGGGGAATCGTCTTGTCGTACTCCTCGGGAAACGTCTGAAGCCCGGTGGCGTCCACCGTGAAGGCGAACTCGCCGTTACCGACCGACAGCGGCGACTCCGGGTCGAGCTTCGTCAACTCGACCGTGTGGCGCGTCACCAGCGCATGGCGATCAATGGGCGCCGGCCCGGATTGCGGCGGTTCAGGCGCAGGCAGCGGCGCCGCTGGCACCAGCACAACCGTGGCCATCGCTAGCGCGGCCGACAACAGGCCTCGACGAACATCCATCATGATCACCTTCCCGTGCGCCCGCTGCGGGTGGCCGGGGCCCACCGGCTTCATTTCCTGTCCATCCAGACCGGCGTGGCGGCGAACCAGGCGACGGCCGCTACCAGCATCGACCACTTCATCGGCTCGATCTCCAGCCGGCCCGCGAAGAACAGCACGGGCGGAACGATGGTGCCCGCCAGCGCCGCGAGCGACACCAACTGCGCGGCGCGCTTCATGACTGCACCTCCTGCCTCTGCGCCAGCCGGCTGAAGACGATGTAGAGGATCGCCGCGGCGAACCAGCCCGGAAGCCCGACGAAGTAAATCTGCATGCCCCCGGCGTTCACGACCGCCAGGCAAACGGCGAGCGTGGCGATCCACGCCACGGCGGCAGCCCAGTTGATCGAGACGCCGCTTCGCTCCGCATAGAACCGGCGGAACCCGAGGCGCTCCGCCAGCCAGAAGTCAACAAAGACAACCGCGCCCATCGGCATCAGCACGAGCCCGTAGAGCGCCACGAAGTCGAGCAACTTCATGGCGATCGCGGGGAACATGCCCGCCACCGTCGCCACCGCGCCCGTGAAGAGCGTCACGCGGTAGCGCGAAAACGCCGGGGCGACGGCCTGGAACGCCAGCCCCGCACGGTAGATCGTCGGGTTCGCCGTCGTCCAGCCGGCAACGATGACGCAGAGGACGCCGGCGATGCCCGCCGAGTTGTAGGCGAGCGGCCCTGGCAGAACGGCCGTGTTGCCGGGCGTCGCCTGCAACTGCTGCGCATAGAGAATAGATGCGGACAGCCAGGCGATGAAGTGCCCGAGGTACATCCCCGCCGCCGTCGCGACCGCGTACCACGACTTGCGCGCGTAGCGGAACACGCTGAGGTCGGCCATGCCGATGTGCACGGCCATGTTGCAGAACCACGCGAAGAACAGCACGTGCCAGAACGTGAACTTTGCGCGGCCCGCCAGCGGCTCTCCTCCCGTCCAGATGAGTTCCTTCGCCTTCGGCCAGAACTCCGCGGCGGACTCGATCCCCAGCTGCCGCGCGGCGACGAGGCCGTACGCGATGAAGACGAGCACCATCCACGGCGCGGCGATGTTCGCGATGCGCGCCACCACTTTGTAGCCGTATGCGGCCACCACCGTCATGAGCGCACCCATGACGAGCACCGTGAGAATCCAGCCGGGCCCGTTCGGGTACACATCGTTCAGGCGCGGCATGTCGATGCCGAACCAGAGGCCTGCGGCGGTGGCATTGACCGTGACCATCGCCCCGGCCAGAAAGCAGAACATCACGCCGTTGGCGAGGTTGTAGGCGGTCACGAGCTTCCGCCCGCAGATCTTCTCGAGCTGGAAGTACAGCGTCATGCGGGCGCGCACGGCGATCGGCGCGGTGAGGAACATCCAGCTCAGCACGGCGAGCAGGTTCCCCAGAAGGAGCCCGACGACGATCGCCGGCGCGCTCACGCCAGAGGCGATGAACAGCGGCCCGATCATCAATTCGGTGCCGGCGGTGTGCTCGCCGGCGTACTGGCCGACGAAGCTGGAGAAGCCGAGCAGCGCGCGCTCGGGCACCGGCTCGCGCTCGAACTCCTCGGCGGGGCCGGCCTGGTGGATGGTCGGGCCGTCAGCCATGCGTGCGCCTTATCGCGTGGCAGCCGTCCGCGGCTGGGCCGGCGCGGCCACGAGTCGGATCGGCCCGAACAGCCCTGCGGGCACGGGCTGCACCTTGTCCATGTCCTGCGGCTCGAACCTCGTGCCGTAGCGGAGGTTCAGCAGCTTGTAGTCGGGCAGCGCCCGCCCGGCCATGTCATTGATCGCAAGGTTGGCCACCTCGACGCGGATCGTGTTGGCGCCCGGCTTCAGGTGCGCGGTAATGTCGATGGCATACGGCGGGCACCAGACCGCACCGGCGCGCTGGCCGTTCACGAACACGACGGCCGCGTCGCGCACAGGCGCGTCAAGCCAGGCCTGCGTGCCGTTGCGCGGCTGGCCGACGGATACGGCCTTCGGCTCGCCGAAGTCGAGGCGAACCGTCAGGCCGGGACGCAGGAGAGCAACCGGTACGTCGACCGCCTTCTCGTAGGTCGCGACGCCCGAGAAGTACTTCGTCGACTCGTCGTCGGTCCACGAACGCAGCGCGGCCCACTCCACGGGTGTGCCGGACGGGCCGAAGGCCACGCGCCAGCCACTGCTGAGGTCGAGCGGCGGCGGAAGCTGGCGCGGAGGCTCAGCGGCCCGCGGTTGCCGCATCCGCAGTCCGGCCGGCCCGGCCGGGAAGACGATGACGGTGGACTCGTACGGCGCGAGGTCGAGCGCGACAGTCGCGCCCTCAGGGCCGGCGCCTGCGCCCCCCGCGCCGCCACGCGGGGCGGCAGGCCGGACGGTAACGGGCGAGGTGTTTCCCGTCATCGCGTTCCACGCCTCCGCGCGGCCGGCGGCCACGCGGAACGTCGCCTCGACCGCCTGCCGCGTGTTCGACGTGTTCACGACGAAATAGACGTCCGCCGCGTCGGTCCGGCGGTGCAGGGCCGCGACGGCGCCCACGCCTGCCGACAACCCGACGTCGGGCGTCACGCGCGACCGCAGGACGGCCGTGAGGTCGGCGTCACGTTCAACGAACACCCCGGTCGCCGAGGGGCCTCGGAAGAGCCGGTCGGCCGCGGCGGTCACCTCCGCGTGGTCGGACGCCGAAGCCCGGTAGCCCGGCGCCAGCCCCGGCGTGCGGCGCGTGGCGAACACGTGTCCGCCCTGCTTCGCGAAGTCCTCCAGCAGCCGCAGCGTGGCCACCGGCAGGCGCTCAACGTTCGGCAGGACCACCGCCCGGTAGCGGTTGCCCCCGATGACCAGTCTGCCCTGCTCGAGCTTCGCCCGGCCGGCCAGCACGCCATCGTCGACGAAGTCCATGTTGAGGCCCGCGTCGAGCACCGCCGGCACGATCGCCGGTCCGAGCGCCCGAGCCATCATGTCGATGAAGCTGCCGACCTTGCCCGGCACGAACTGCGCCCACGCATCGTCGGTCGGCAGGTAGAACGCCACGTCGTTCACCGGCTGCCCCTGACGGAGCAGCCAGCTCATGCGCTGCAGGTAGCGGGCGACGTCGGGCATGACGGTCCACCAGGGGTTCTTCTCGTTGTACACGCCGGCCGCGTAGAACCGCCAGCCGGGGTACGCGACGCCGTCGGCGGTGTACGGCCAGCCGTGGCCGATGAGCTGGTTGATGCCCTGGAGGAAATGCACGTCCGCCTCGGCCTTGAGGTCCAGCGGCGAGGCCAGGAATACCGGCGAGTGCAGCCAGGTCCACGTCTCGGACGAGATGACGGGACGGCCGTACAGGTGCCCGATCGAGGACGCCCACCGCGAGGCGCGGAGCGTCCGCCACTGCGCGCCCTCACCCTCGGGAAGGTCGACGCCCGCGTTGCTCGAGATCGTCGCGGGCGGCATCCCGTAGCCCTGAAGCCGGAACTTCGTGCCGTGCCGGCTCGCCCAGGCCTGCGCGGGAGCCATGAACCGTTCGTCGAGTAACTCGGTGAGCGTCTGGCCCCAGTCGTGGCGAATGCCCGCCGTCGCAGGGCCGGCGTCGAGGAGCAGCGCCGGGAGCAGCGGTCGAAGATCGTAACCCCGGCGCGCCTTGAACGCGTCGAGGAAGTCACCGGTCCAGTCCGATTCGTAGACTTCGAGGCTGTCGCAGAAGACCGCGTAGGGCGGGGCCGAGTCGAACGCCGACAGCAGGCGGTCGCCCACGGACGTCAGGTAGTGGTCGACGGCGGCGCGATCGTAGTGATTGAGGACGAAGCCCTCGGACCCTGCGGCGGCACGCTTCACCATCTGGCCGGTGCGGCTGCTGATGAAGAACAGCACCTCGCGGGGCTGGCGCGAACGATCCGGCAGGACGAGCCGCCCCTCGGCCATCGCCGACACCTCGCGCAGGCCATCGGTGGTCGTTGCCGGCGCCGACGGCGCCAGGAACGCGGCCATCAGCCGTTCACCGGTGCGGATATCGGGCACTGGCGCCTGCGCGGCGCCGGCCGGAACGGTGACGCGCTCGATCCTCAGCTTGCCCGCGGCCTGGGTGACGCCGACCTGCGGCCCGCCGTACGGCCACCCGCTACCAACCGTCAGATCGACCCGAAGACCAAGTTCCCTCGCCTTCACGGCGGCAAAGCGCACGTGGTCGAGGAAGGCGTCCGAGAGGAACGGATGCGTCACCAGTCCGATGGCCGGGTCGTCGAGGACGACGGGATAGACCGGCTGGATTTCGAACCCGCCGATGCCCCCTTCCTTCATCAGGCGCATCTCGCGCTCGAGCCCCGCTTTCGTGACCGTCGGCCCGAACCACCACCATCGCATCATGATCCGCGCTTCGTCTGGCGGCGTGCGGAAGGCGCGCTGGAGGTCAGCCAGCCCGGTCCGGCCGGCTGGGGCTGGTGGCGCCGGCGTCTGCGCCGCGCGGAACACCGCGCCGGAGGCGATGGCGCCGACGATGGTCAGCGCGGCAATCGCGGCGGCGGTCTTCGCTGAGCGACCGGCAAGGCGCAAGTTCATGATCACGGTGATTCCTCCAGAAGGCTCTCCGCGCGCGCTACCGCGGTGTGGCTGTCGCCGCCGGCGCCCGGCCGGCCTCTGGCAGGCCCGGGCTGTCGCGGCCTGACAGGCCGCGTACATCCCTGAGCAGGGCAAACGGCACGCCCGGCGCGAGCGCGGCCCTCACGTGGCCGAAGTGCACATCGGTGACATCGTGCAGCACGAACGCCGGCCGCAGGTCCTCCGCGGCGAACCCCACCTCGACGTCGCGCAGCGTCACGTTTCGCGCATGGCGGAGATAGAAGCCGTACGCGGGCAGCGTGCCGAACATGCTGGGCTCCGGGTAGGCGGTGTCGTTCTCGGGCGGTTCGCGGGCGGCATCCTCTTTCGTGCCGCCGCCCCGGTAGAGGATCCGGACGTTCGCGAGGTCCACGTCTTCGACGGGATGGCCGGCGAGGCCGGCGATGAGCGCCGGGTACCGCGGGTCGACGTCGCTCGCTACGACGTTGCTGATGGTGATGCGCCGCATCTTGCCTGGAGGAGGATCGCCAGGGGTACGTCCCCGGTTTCCAAGCCGGAGGAAGAGGGGCGCCGTGGTGACCTCCCGCATCGTGAGGTTCGTAACGGTCACGTTCTCGAGGTCGCCGCCGTCCACCGTCTCCAGGGCGAGGCCGCGCGAACGGTTGAAGACGCAGTTCGAGATGGTGATGTTGCGGAAGCCGCCGCTCGACTCGGTGCCGAGCTTGACGCGGCCGGTCGGGCCGTCCCTGTCGGGTGCGCGTTCCTGCGTCCGCCCGAAGGTCCCCGCGAGAAACGTGCCGACGTCGAACCCGCTGACCAGGCAGTTCGTGATCGCCACGTTTTCCGTCGCCCGCGCCTCGCCGAGCGCATACGAACTCTTCAGCACGATCGCATCGTCGTTCGGCGCGTTCACGGCGGTGTTCGAGATGCGCACCTGGCGGCACGCGTCGATGTCGATGCCGTCGCGGTTGGTGTCGATGGTGAGGTCGTCGATCGAGAGGTTGTCGACACCCGTCGCGAGGATGGCGAAGTGGCCGCCGTTCAGGACGGAGAAGCCACGCAGACGGACGTTGCGACAGAGCTTCAGAGCGATCGCCTTGTTGCCCTGCCCGTCCATGGACTGCCGGGCCGCGGCCTCGGGATCGCCGGTCCTGCCGGCTGCCGCACCCATGCTGAGCGGGCGGTCGCCCGCCGCCCGCGACCACCGGGCGCCCGGGCCCCGGCGTGTGAGGCCGGCTCCGTCGATGCGCCCGGGCCCGGCAATCTCCACGTCCTCGAGGCCGATGCCCCAGATCAGGCTGTTTTGCCAGTGGCTGTGGCCGAAGTCCTGGTAGAGGTCGTGCTCGTTCGGTTCCGGGGCGTCGTAGCGTCCCTGCTCCGGCGAGGGCGCGGCCGCGACGAGCGTGGCGCCCGCGCCGAGCTGGAGCGTGATGTGGCTCTTCAGGCGGAGCGAGTAGCTCGGGTAGGTCCCCGCCGGCAGGTAGACGGTGCCACCGCCGTCGCGCGCCGCCGCGTCAATGGCCGCCGTAATGGCCGGCGTATCGATGGTCCGGCCGTCGCCTTTCGCGCCGAAGTCCCGCACGTCGTAGACGGTTGCCGGCGGGCCTGCACTGAGCGCGAGCCCCGCCACCACGAGCGCCGGCACCGAGATCAGCAGCGGACGTGGCCGCATCGCGTGCCCCCATGTGGATTCGCGGCGGCAGAGTACCACATTGGCGGCCTTGCCGGCCGCAGTGTCAGCAGATAGTCGATAGCAGCGAGGAGGAACGGCCGGCGCCGCGACGGTGCGGCGCCGGCATCGCCTGGGACCGTCGTCAGAACAGGAACTTCACGCCGATCTGCGCGCGGCGCGCGTAGTTGTCCTGGTTCGACGCGGTGACCTGGCCGAACGTCGAACTCGTCATGCCGGTGACCGGGCCGGGGAAGTACGGCTCGTTGAACGCATTGATGAACTCGAACCGCACCTGGAGAGACATCCCGTTCGGAAGGGCGACGGACTTCAGGAGCGACAGGTCGACGTTGTTGATCGAGTCACGCCGGACGTCCCCGAACCTCGTCAGCAGCGACCGCAGGTGGTCGACCGGCGTGGCGAGCGTCGACGTGCTGTTCAGCAGCGATGTGAACACGTCCGTGTTGATCCACCTGGCTGTGCTCTTCTGGTTGAGCGCGATGTCCGAGCCGTTGGCGGGGTCGGTGCCGTTGTAGAAGCCGTCGGTCCCGAACACGATCGGGAAGCCGGTCTGGAAGGTGTAGACGCCCTGGATCTGCCAGCCGCCCACGATCGCTTCAGCGACCGAACCCGCGTCCGACATGATGGCCTTGCCCCTGCCGAACGGAAGTTCGTAGATCGCGCTGACCGACAGCCGGTTCGAGACGTCGAGGTCGGAGATCATCCGCGTGGGCTCGGTGTCGGTCGCGTTCAGGTACTCCGTCGCCTGCTCCCAGTGCGACCAGGTGTACGACACGCCGAACGTGTAGCCTTTCGAGAACCGCTTGTTCAGGCCTAGTTGGGCCGAGCTGTACCATGATTTGCCGTCGTTGTTCGTGGTGGTGATGTCACCGAACTCCGGGTATGGGCGCATCAGCTGGCGTCGAGCGATCGTCGCATTGTTGAAGCTGGTCCCCGGGATCAGCCCGGCGAACGGGTTCGCGACCGACGCCGAGAGGAAGGTGTTGTTGGCGTTCATCGCGGCGGTGCGGGAGTTGTCGGTGTTCAGGTACTGCGCCGGCAGGGCGTTGATGTTGCGGTTGATCTCGATGTCGTAGCCGTAGTTGCCGACGTACACGGCCTCCGCCGTCCAGTTGCTCGGCAGCTGCCGCTGGACGCCGACCTGCCAGCGGAGTTGCTTCGACACCGCCGGATTCGGGTTGAAGAAGGTGATCGACGTGCCGAGGCCAGTCTGCCGGCCCTGGGCATTGCCCACTGGCTCGAGGATGGGCGTCGAGAGCAGCGCGTTGTCCCAGTAGATCGGGATCGGCGCTCCGTTGGCGTTGAACGTGGTGGGAATGGTGGTCGTCAGCGAATAGCCGTTCGGGATCACGTCGCCGCGGCGCTCGCCGAGGAACCCCGCGAAGAGCCCCATGCCGCCGCGGAGGACGGTCTGGGAATTCAGCTGGTAGGCGAAGCCGACGCGCGGCAGGAAGGAGTTCTTCGGCGTCTTGTACAGCTGCTTGTCGTCGACGCCGACGAACTTGAGCCCGCCTTTGGTATACAACTGGGGCACCAGCGCTTTCAGCGCGGGATCGTTGAGCGCCGCATAGTTGGCCTGCACCTGCGACTGGATCGGCTGGACGTACTCGTAGTCGAAGCCGGACACGCTCTTGTTGTCCTTCTCGACCAGCGCGCTCTCCACCTCGTAGCGAAGGCCGAGGTTCAGCGTCAGCTTGTCGCTGATCCGCCAGTCGTCCTGCACGAAGAAGCCCGAGGTCACGGAGTACTCGTCGTACGTCGCGGCGCGCGTGATCGACGTGGTCGACGGCAGGCCGAGCAGGAACGCCGCGTAGTTCTGCAGGCCCGCGTAGTCGGTGCCGCTCGCGCTGTTCTGGCGCGTGTACGTGTTCGTGAACTGGTACCGGCCGCTCTGATCGTTACCTGTCGATCGGCTGCGCTCGCCGTAAACCCGGATCTCCGCCCCGGTCTTCAGCGCATGGGCGCCCCACGACTTGTTCAGGGTGCCGACGAAGGCGTGCGACGTGACCGGGCGGAAGTCGTTGCCGAACGCCACGTCGATCATCGTCGTGCCGTCGAAGTCGAGCCGCGGGAAGTACCGGTTGATCTCGGGGATCATCGAGTTGTACGCCGCCGGGAAGCCTAGTCTCGTCAGGTCGAAGTTCCGGGCTTCTACTTCCTGCCCCGAGTTGCGGTCGAACCGGTTGTAGCCGTACCGGAAGTTCAGCACTGTCGTGGGATTCAGGACGTGGACGTCGTCCACCACGAACTGCCAGGACTGGAACTGGAACCAGGTGCCGGAGGTTTCGGGATAGCCCGTGTACTCATTGTAGATACTGTCGCGGTTGTACCAGCTGTACCGGGCGAACATCCGGTTGTTCTTCGTGATGTTCTGGTCCACTCGGCCCGTGAGGCTGTTGTAGTTGGCTGTTTCGGGCAGCGTCGAGTCTGTGATGTTGCCGATCAGGCCGGGGTTCTTCGGCGGGCCGTAGTACTCGAGGATCTTCTTCGCGATGGGGTTGATCCGGTCGGCGGGAATGATGTTGTTGGCGAAGGGCTGCCCGACGTACTGCCCGCTGCCGGCCGAGACGCGCGTCAGCGGGTCGTAGATCGTGATATTCGACGAGTAGGCGGAGAAATCGCCCCGCCTCAGCGCATCGGTCGGCACCCAGCTGTCGCCGCCGGCATCGAAGCGCGGACGGATGTCCTTGATGTGCTCGAGGCCGAACATGAAGAACGTCTTGTCCTTGCCGTCGTAGAGCTTCGGGATGATGACCGGGCCGCCGACTGTGAAGCCGGGCCGGTCCGACGAGCTTTCGACCATGGCCTGGCCGCGCGCTTTGCCGAAGAAGTCGTTCGCCCCCCACTTGTACGGCTCGGCGAAGTAGTACGCCGTCCCCCTCAGGCGGTTGGTGCCCGACTTGATGCTGATGCTGGTGACTCCGCCCTCGGTGTTGCCGAACTGCGCATCGAACGTCGCCGTCTGGACCTTGAACTCCTGGACGAGATCCGACGGCGGCACGTAGGTGGCGATGACCTCGTTGGCATTCGCCGTGGCCGTGCTCGGCGCGCCGTCAATCAGCAGGTCGCTGCGGTTGCTGCGCGTACCCTGGTAGGCGTACCCGACGATGTGCGTCGGCTCGGTACGGCCGGTCCAGCCGCTGGCTTCCCGAGTGCGCCAGCCCGGGCGCGAGGCCCATGATCTTGTAGGGGTCGCCGTGGATGAGCGGAAGCGACGCGAGGCGCGCCTGGTCCACGACGAGCCCCAGGTTCGCGTCGGCCGTGTTCACCGTGGAAATCGCGGCGGTCACGTTGACGGACTCCTGCAGCGCCCCGACTTCCAGGACGATCGCCAGGTCGCGCGTCTCGGTCATCTGGAGGGTGAGGCGATCCTGGACGTACGTCTTGAAGCCGGCGAGTTCGACCGTGACCTTGTACGTGCCCGGCAGGAGGAAGTTCACCTGGAACAGCCCCTGATCGTTGGTCGTCACCGTGACGGTGGTGTTCCTCGCCGGATCCGTGACCGTCACGGTCGCCCCGGGAATGGCTCCCTTCGTGGCGTCTGTGACTCGGCCGATGATCCTGCCGCGTGTCTCCTGTGCGTCGGCGATCGCCGGAAGAGCCAGGACTGTCAGCGCCAGGAAGAGCGCCCAGAATACGTATCGGGCTGGATGATGCCTGCGTTTCACTGCTACCTCCCTCCGGCCGAAGAAGGCCGGCCTGACCGGATGATGGCGGTCATGCCGCGTGATCTTCGCGTGCGGCAGCCGGCCCGCTGAGCGCGTGCCCACAATTCGGCTCGACGAAACAAGTGGTTTGACCAGACAGCGGCCTGCGGCGGAACGCGGGTGGGGGGTGGTCCGGGATCCTGACTGCATGACTCGCGCCGCCGCGATGGGGGCCTACAGGGCGCCGCGGTGTCCGGTCCAGTGGCAGAAGTGTGCGCCTACGCCTCCCGGATGTCAAGCAGTTGTCATACCACTTGCCGCGAGGCAAGCTGACAGGCCGGTCCACTGGCGTTACACTGTGGGCGCCCGCCGGCGGGCCCCGCGCCGGACGGCCCTCGTTTCCCGTCCTTTCATGGAGTCGCGACATGAGACGCGCTCGCGCCGGACGCCAGGCCGCCTTGCTGGCCATCACCATCCTTGCCCTCGCATGGGCCGCGGCCCCGTCGGCCCGGTCCCAGTCCGCGACGCCGCCCGCGCCTGGCTGGGGCGTGCGCTTCGCCGACACAGTCCTCGCCACCTGGCCAGACCCGGCCGCCATCGATCCGGCCCAGAACGGCTGGGAATACAACACCGGCATCGTGCTCTTCGGCATGTCGAAGATGTACGACGCCACCAAGGACCCGCGCTATCTGGACTACATCAAGCGCTGGGTCGACGGCTACGTCAACGACCAGGGCGTGCTCGGGTGGGACCAGGCGCGCACGCACAATCTCGACTACATCCAGCCGGGCATGCTGGTGCTGTTCCTCTACGAGCGCACGGGCGACCCCCGGTACAAGGCGGCGGCGAAGACGGTGCGCGAGGCGTTCGACCGGGTCCCGAAGAACGCCGACGGGGGCTACTGGCACAAGGGCATCTATCCCAACGAGATGTGGATCGACGGCATCTACATGGGCGAGCCGTTCCTCGTGAACTACGGCCGGCTCTTCGACGATGCGGCCTTTGGGAACGACATGGCCGTGTTCCAGGCGACGCTCGCCGCCCGGCACTGCCTGGACCCGAAGACCGGCCTGCTCTACCACGCCTGGGACCAGGACCGGAACGCCGCGTGGGCCGACCCGAAGACCGGCCGCTCGCCGATCATCTGGGGCCGCGGCATGGGCTGGTTCGTGATGGCGATGGTCGACATCCTCGAACAGTTGCCGCCTTCGCACCCCGGCTATCCGCGCCTGCACGATCTGCTGAAGAAGAACGTGGCGGGGCTCGCGAAGACGCAGGACCCGAAGACGGGCCTCTGGTTCCAGGTCATGGACCAGCCCGCGCTCCGCGGGAACTGGATTGAAACCTCGTCGAGCGGCATGTTCGTCTACGCCATTCGCAAGGCCCTGCGGCTGAAGCTCATCGAGCCGTCGTACCTGCCCGTCGCCGAGCGCGGCTGGAGGGGCCTGCAGGCGACCTTCGAGCAGGACGCCAACGGCCGGCCGGTGTTCACCGGGGCGGTCAAGGGCATGGGCGTGCAGACGGATGCGGCCGGATATCTCGCGGTCCCGCGGCTCAAGAACTCCACGCACGGCCTCATGGCCGTGATGATCGCCGCGAGCGAAATGGAACCGGGGCGCCCTGCGCCGGCGGCGTTCCGCGACTGGCCGGCTGGCGCGCTGCCCGCCGGGATCGGCCGCCGCGTCGCCGAGAACTTCGCGGCGCGGCCCTTCGAGCGCCCGACCGGGTTCGTCATCTACCCCGAGGTGTGCGCGTGGTACGGATCCCTGACGCTCGCCGACCTCACGCGCAATACGGCGCTCCGGGAACGGCTGGTGCGGAAGTTCGATCCGCTCCTCACGCCGGAAGGCGCCGCGCACGTCTCGCAGCAGGCGCACGTGGACTTCCGCGTGTTCGGCACCGTGCCGCTCGAGATCTACATGCAGACGAAGGACCAGCGGTTCCTCGACCTCGGCCGCGGCTTCGCCGATCGGCAGTGGGAGACGACCACGCCGGATGGCATCACCGCCGAGGCGCGCTACTGGATCGACGACATGTTCATGATCACGGCGGTGCAGATCCAGGCCTACCGCGCGACCGGTGAACGGAAGTACGTCGATCGGACCGCGAAGGCGATGGTGGCCTACCTGGACAAACTGCAGCAGCCCAACGGCCTCTTCTTCCACGCACCCGACTCCCAGTTCTACTGGAGCCGGGGGAATGGGTGGATGGCCGCAGGCTCGGCCGAACTGCTGCGCTCGCTGCCACCCGATCACCCGGACCGCCCCAGGATCCTCGCCGGCTACCGGACGATGATGGCGTCGCTGCTGAAGATGCAGGGCGAAGACGGCCTGTGGCGCCAGTTGCTGGATCACCCGGAAGCGTGGCCGGAAACGTCGGGCACCGGCATGTTCGCCTTCGCGATGGTCACCGGCGTTGAACGCGGCTGGCTCGACGAGGCGGCGTACGGGCCGGCCGCACGCAAGGCCTGGCTCGGACTGCTGAAGTACATCAACGCCGACGGGAACATCAGCAACGTGTGCGCGGGCACCAACAAGGGGACATCGGTCCAGTACCTATCTCGATCGTCCCCGGAACACGGGCGACCTGCACGGCCAGGCGCCGATCCTGTGGACCGCGTCGGCGCTGCTGCGATAGACCACGGCGGGAGGAGACATGTTTCGACGCGTTCCCCCAGCCCTGTCTGCGTCTGCGCACTGGTTCTTGCCGCCATCGCCCTGCCCGCCGGACGGTTGCCGGTCCGCGAGGCCGCGACTCCGCCGCCGCTGCCACTTCCCGCCCCGTCTTCGACCGTCCCCGCGCGGCCTGCCCTGCTCCTCGTCGGCGATTCGACGGTGCAGACGCCGACGGCCGGGCAGCTCGGCTGGGGCACGGCCATCGCCCACTACTTCGATGCATCCAGGATCCGTGTTGTGAACCGCGCCCTCGGCGGCCGAAGCAGCCGCACGTTCCAGACCGAGGGGCATTGGGACCGGGCGTTGGCGGAGATCACGAAGGGCGACTTCGTGCTCATCCAGTTCGGCCACAACGATGCCGGGTCGCTCGACACCGGCCGGGCGCGCGGCTCGCTTCCCGGC
Organism: uncultured Acidobacteriota bacterium; assembly: GCA_963806085.1. Lineage (GTDB taxonomy): Bacteria > Acidobacteriota > Vicinamibacteria > Vicinamibacterales > JAKQTR01 > JAKQTR01. The sequence goes on along the minus strand of CAWDWR010000003.1, from coordinate 107,902 downwards.
GGCGGCGGGATTGACAGCTGGACGAGGCTGGCCTATCCCATGGAGCCGTAGCGCCTCGCGGGCGGCGAGCCTCGCGCGTACAAGGTCCGGCTGCTCCCAATCGCGCGCGGCCCGGCTTCGCCGCCGACGCCGCCCCGCGAGTGGATTGATCCCGCCACCGGCTTCCGCATCGTCCGCCTGTCGGAGGAGGGAGGCAGCGAGTCGCTGTACTTCCATCAGAACGCCTACACCGCGTCCGGCGACAAGATGGTCATCGGGGTGCCCGACGGATTGGCGACCGTCGACTTGAAGAGCCGTACCGTCGAGCGCATTGTCGACGGGCGCGCCGGCCAGGCTGTCGTCGCGCCGAAGAGCCGCCAGGTGTTCTGCGTGAGGGCCGGCGCCATCGACGCGACGCACCTCGATACGAACGCGACCCGCATCGTGGCGAAGGACCCGCGGATAGGCTCCGGGTCGGGGCTGGCGGTGAACGCGGACGAGACGCTCGTCGCGGGGAGCTTTCTCGAGGCGCCGGCCCCGCCTCCCACGACGCCCCCTTCGACGACTCCCCCGCCCCGGCGGGACGCGTCGCTCGAAACGCGGTGGGCCGCGAAGCTGCCCATGGCCATCTACACGGTCGAGATTGCGTCGGGCTCGCTGGCGCTCGTGCACCGCAGCACCGACTGGCTGAACCACGTGCAGTTCTCGCCGACGGATCCCGGGCTCATCATGTTCTGCCACGAGGGACCGTGGCACAAGGTCGATCGCATCTGGACGATCAGGACCGACGGGACCGGCTTGACCAGGCGGCACACGCGTCAGATCGACATGGAGATTGCCGGCCACGAGTTCTTCAGCGCCGACGGCCGGACGATCTGGTACGACTTGCAGACGCCGAGGAGCGAGGTGTTCTGGCTCGCGGGAGTGGATTTCGACACGGGCCGGCGCACCAAGTACGCGGTCGCCAGGAGCCACTGGTCGGTCCACTTCAACGTGTCACGCGACGGCAGGGTGTTCGCCGGCGACGGTGGAGGGCCCCGCAGCGTGGCCGCGCCGGGCAACGGTCAGTGGATTTACCTGTTCAACCCGACCCCCGCGGGGCTCCTTGCCACGCCGCTCGTGGATCTCTCACATCACGACTACACCCTGGTGCCGAACGTGACGTTCACGCCGGAGGGCCACTGGATCGTGTTCAGGTCGAACATGCACGGCCCGTCGCACGTGTACGCGATTGAACTGACGAAGCCGGTACGTCCCTGAAGCAGGGATCGACTTATCCCGCCTCCAGGTTCATCTTCTGCAGCAGGCGGGCGAACCGGGGGTCGTTGCGGATGGGGTCGAAGAACGCGTAGCTCTTGATCGGCATCATGAGCTGATCGTGTGCATCGACGGCGCGATCCAGCCAGTCGAAGGCGCGGTCGACGTCTCGCAGGCCCAGGTGGACCCATGCGATGCTCGCGGGGGGACATACATGGTGCCGCTCATCACCTCGAGGCGCTCCAGCACGCTCCGGGCCTCTTCCGTTCGGCCGCCCGCGCCGAGGATGAGGCCCAACCACCCAAGGAAGATGGCTGCACCGTTCGAGAGGTCCACCGCGCGCCTGAGGGCGGCGACGGCCTCGTCCAGCCGCCCCTTTCTGCTCAAGGCGACCCCCAGCAGCCAGGGGCCATTGGGTGCAGCCGGCTCCAGTTCGATCAGCAGCCGGGCTTCCGCGACGACGCGATCGGCCTCCCGCGCGAGCGAGAACATGATGGTCCGCCAGAAGTGCAGCTGGTAGGACAGGGGGTCCCACTCGAGCGCGCGGTCCAGTTCCACAATGGCCTCGCCGAGGCGGCCCTGCGGCATGAACCAGCCGACGGCGTGGAGCATCCTGACCAGGGGCGACGCCGGGTTCAATTCCAGCGCGTGCGCCAGGCCGCGTTCGATCTCCGGCCAGTCGTAGTCGAGCTGCTTGCGGTACTGCGCGACGAGCGCGTGGGTTTCCGCGCGGCCGTTGTCGATCTCGAGCGCCCGCACCGCGTGCAGGATCCCTGCGGTGAAGGCGTCTCTGGGCGGCATGAACCCGACGTAACCCAGTATCCAGTACATCTGGGCCAGCGCCTCGTGCGCCAGCGCGAAGTTCGCGTCTCGCGCGATGGCGTCTTCGAGGTGCGTGCTGACCTTTTCGTGGCCCTTCGAGGCCATGCTCATGCGGTCGAGGTGGTAGAGTCCCTGGACGTATTCGTTGTACGCGGTCACGTCGGCGGTGGGCATCCTCGTGGCGCGATGCCCGCCGGCTGCCCGGTCGCAAATGCCCCGGATGCCCGCCTCGGTGCCCACGTGGTCCGCGATCTCGCGCGCGATTCGCCCCTGCAGCGCGAACATCTCAGCCGACGCTTCGTCGTAGCGTTTCGCGAACACGTGCTCCCGGTCGCTGCTCCTGACGACCTGGGCGTTGACGCTGACCCGGTCTCCCGTCCGGCGGACCGCGCCCTCGACGACGTAGTCCACCTTCAGGTCGCGGCCGATCTCGGTAACATCCTTCCCGCCGCCCTTGTAGCGCATGGCCGTCGTGCGCGCGATGACCCCGAGCTCGGCTGGAGCCAGCGCCGCCAGTTCGGTGATGACGTCGTCAGTCATCGCATCGCTGAAGGAGTCCTGCGCGGCGTCGCCGCTCGTGTTGACGAACGGCAGCACGAGGAGGCGCACTCTCCTCGGCGGCGCGGCTGCCGGCACTGACGCCGGCCGAGTGACCGGAGCGGTGAAACGGTACCCGCGCTTGGGCAGCGTCTCAATGAAGCTCGGGTGCTCCGCGGAATCGCCCAGCGCCTCGCGCAGCCTCGCCATGGCCGTGTTCAGGCTGTTTTCGAAGTCGACGAACACCTCGGTGGGCCACAAGCGCTGGCGCAGTTCCTCCCGCGTGACGACCTCGCCCGGGCGCGCGAGCAGCAACTCCAGCACCTGGAACGACTGCTCGCGAAGGTGGATTCTGATCCCGTGCTTGAGCAGCCGGCCGGCAGCGAGGTCGACTTCGAAGCAGTCGAAGCGCAGGGTGGTGGGCATCGTCTGCGATCCGGCAATTCGCAGCCGGGCACAGGCTACTCCTGCCGCCCATCGCCGTCAACGAGAAGCTGCTGTGTTTTCAATAGGTTGGATGGAAGGCAGGAATGAAGGTGCCGTCAAGGCGGCGTCTATTGTCTCCCTGAGGAGCACCGGCGAACATTCACCGGGGAGGTCCTCCTATGCGCACTCGAATCTTGGGCCGCATCATCATCCGCAGCGTGCTTGTGCTGGCCGTTCTCGTCGCGGGCATCGCATGCAATGACAACGGCAGTTCGGGTTCGAGCACTCTGGCTGGTCCCACGTCGGCCGCGACGTCCGCTTCTGCCGGGCTGCTCGCGACATCAGCCGTCACCTCGTGTTCGCCGAGGCTCAGTCATCCCGGCGACACGTGTCAGGCGACGATGATGCTGCTGTTCGCGGACGGCAGCACCCGCGACGCCACCGCGGAAGCACGCTGGGGCTACGGCGGGGCGGTCACGATCTCGTCAGGAGGGCTCGTGACGGCCCGCTCGTACGGCATCGGCGAGATCATCCACAACGCCTACCGCGAACTGGGGCCCAACCCCATGCTGGTACGCGTGGTGCCCGATGGCAGCTTCATCGTCACGGGCCGCGTGGCGGAAAGCGGCGTCAAGGTGGCGGACGCCCAGGTGAGCGCCAGGTCGGCATCCGGCACGGCGACGACTTCGTCCTCCGATGACGGCAGCTATACCCTGGCGCCCGTTTCGGGAGACGCAGTGATCCGCGTCGAGAAAGAGGGCTATGCCGCACAGGAGAGGAAAGTGAACGTGCAGCGCGACGACGTGGCGAACGTCGACGTGGTGCGAAGCGGATCGGGCAACGGCATTGAGGGCGTCTACAGCTTGACGTTCACAGCCGCCCAATCGTGCGCGCTGCCTCCGGCGTACACGCGGAGGACGTACCTGGCCCGCATCACCGAGAAGGCGGGCGGTCTGCTCGTGGAGTTGGACGGCGCGGGATTCCCGGGCGACTGGTACCTCTACGGATTCAGGGGCAAGCGCGAAGGATCGGCCGTGCACTTCGACATCCACGGGACTCCGGGCGACCCTGTCTCCGATTACGACTACATCTTTACAGAGGCGCTTGATGGATTGTGCTCGATGCTCCAGCCCTGCGGGCCGGGGCAGAGGTTCCTGTCCTTCAAGGGGACGGCCACCGGCTCGACCGGAGACCGGAGCATCCCGACGGTGTTCAGCGGCACGGTCTTGCTCTACACGGGGAGCGCGACTTTGGCGCAGTGCACCGGCGATCACCGGCTGGACTTCTCGCGCTGAGTCCGGAGCGGCGGCGGACCCGAAAGCCCGCCGCCCATGTCTTCCTACTGGCTACTGCTACTGGCTGCTGTCAGCATTCTGGCTTCTGCCTTCTGGCTTCTGCCTTCTGCTACTGGCTTCTGTCTACTTCTTCACGTCCATCAGCTTCTTGAACGCCTCATCATCCGTCTTGAAGTCGCGCGCCGCCTGCCCCACACGCGTGATCCGGGCGCTTCGGATCTGTTCGCCCTTCTTCAGGCCCTGCAGCAAGTCGGCCCCCGCAATCACCTTGCCGATCGCGGCAAACTTCCCGTCGAGGCCCCCCTTCTTCTGCAGCGTCAGGTAGAAGGTGTTGGGCCCGGACAGGCCGAGGATGCCCGGGGCGTTGTGCTTGAGCGCCTTGTTCGTCGTCTTCGGCAGCTTCGCGATCGCGACCGATTTCTGCACGTCCGACACGATCTGCATCGCCGCCAGCCCGCCCTTGGTGTCGAGGATCTGGCCGATTGGCGGTGGCTCCGGCCTCGCGGGTCCGCCGAACCCCATTCCCGGCGGCGGACCGCCGCCTCGCCCTCCCGGCTGCGGTGCCTTGCCTTCGACGATGCGCACGAAACTTGCCGTCGCGAGCGGCGCGTTGACGAAGTCCAGCGTGGTCATGATCTGCCGCGCGTTGTCGCCCGACCCGACCGTCAGCGTGGCGTAGAGCCCGTCTGCCAGGTAGACGCCGGCGCGCGTGAGCGGCTTGTCGAGGTTCGCCACGCCGTAGGCCACCACGGCCGTCACGAGGGCGGAGTGCTGCTGGTGCTCGGTGTAAGGAACCAGCTCGCTGTACAGATCGTTCAGCGTGTGCCACGCGTACGAGTACGGGTACGACGGAATCTCCTTCCCGTCCGAGCCTGTCCTCGCGCCGCTGGTGGCGAAGCTGAGCGTCGGGATGCTCTGCATCTCGAAAGACGAGGAGTCGGTGCCTCCAGGGCTCGTCGCGTGCGCCCGCGGCACGCCCCGCACGAGCTTGAACGGCCACCTCGGGTTGAGGTTCGTCAGCGGCGCCGTGATCGCCTGGAAGTCGGGGTACCAGCGTCTCGGAGACGCTCGCGCCCGTGATGGCGCTCGGGCTGCCGTCACGGTTGATCATCATGACGATCTTGCCGTGCAGCTCGGGATGCTTCTTCAGCCAGGCCTGCGACCCGACGAGGCCCTGCTCCTCGGCGGCGAAGGCGATGAAGATGATCGAGCGCTTCGGCTTCGCGCCGGCCGCGGCGACGAGGCGGATCGCTTCCATCCCCGGCGCGAACCCCGACCCATCGTCCACGCCTCCGGTGCCGCCCGAGAACGCGTCGAAGTGGCCGCCGATGACGATGTACTCGTCGGGGTAGGTGGTGCCGCGCAGCGTAGCGACCACGTTGTGGTACTTCACCGGCCCCATCTTGAAGTGGTTGCGGATGTCGAACTCGAGAACGACAGGCTCCTTCTTCTCGACGAGCGCCTTGATGTCGTTGTACTGCGTGTTGAGGAGCTTGATGTCGGGGAGGATCGGGAGCTTGTCCCACGACTCCACGAAACCGTCGAGGATGTTGATCGGCGGCTCGGAGTTGTTCTCGGGCTGGGTGGGCGACGGCGGCGTGGCCGACTGGATCGTGCCGAGCGCACCCGCGTCGACGAGCGCCTTCGTGAGCGGCGGCATCATATCGGCGTCGAGATACTCCGGCGAGCCGTCCGGCAGCTTCGAGCCCCGCCGGCCGTCGCGCGCGAAGCCGCTGCTCGCGCCGGGGATCAGGACCCAGGCGCCCTTGAAGGCCGCCTTGTTCGCGGCAATCTCGGCGATGGCTGCCTGGACGGCCGCGCGCTTCTTCTCGACGTTCTCCTTCGGCACCGGCTGCCCGCCCTGGGCACGGCCGGGGATTGAGAATGGATCAGCCTTGAGGATGACCACCGGGCCGCGCTGGATGCCCTTCGTGCCGGCGGTGAAGCTCGGCGTGCCGAAGCGCAGCGGTTTGTCCGCCGGCTTGAGCATCTTGCCGAACCACGGGCCGCGGTTGAAGCCGACCGGCACCTCGCCGACCTCCTCCAACTGGGCATCGAGGCCGAACTGCTTGAATTGCCAGACGGCCCAGGCCGTGGCGTCGCTGTACGAATTGGTGCCGGTTTCGCGCCCGCCGAAGCGGTTGCTGGCGTAATCGTTCCAGGTCATCACCCGGTTGTCTTTCGTGCCGATCTCGATAATCCTGCGGACGACCGGGTCTTCCGCCGCCTGCGCCTGCGCAATTACCTGGAATCCGGCAACCGCCGCCAGCAGCAACAAGCCGGCCACGAGCCATGACGTGCGAGTCTTCATCAATCCTCCATGGGGGGTACTCTCTGAGGGCTCTATTCTACGTTCACGCTGCGTTGGATTGGATCCCGAACCCCGCGTGCCGCGCCGGGACCGGGGCCGGCTGGAGCGCGTCTCATAGTAGAGTGTGCCCCGGTATGGAGCGGGGGATCTTATGAAGTGGTCTTGGAAGATCGGCGAGTTCGCGGGCATCGGCGTCTACATGCACGCCACGTTCCTGCTGTTGCTGGGGTGGGTGGCGTTCGTTCACTGGCAGGACGGTCAGAATCTCGGTGCGGTCGTCTCCGGGCTGGGGTTCGTCCTGGCGCTCTTCGCGTGTGTCGTCGCGCATGAGTATGGCCATGCCTTGACTGCGCGGCGCTATGGCATCAAGACGCGCGAGATCACGCTCCTGCCCATCGGCGGCGTGGCGCGCCTCGAGCGCATGCCCGACCAGCCCCGCCAGGAGTTGTGGGTGGCGCTGGCCGGCCCGGCGGTCAACGTCGTGATTGCCGGCCTGCTCTTCGCGTGGCTCCTCATCAGCGGGGGACTGGTCCCGGTCGAGCAGCTCGCGGTCGAACGGGGGTCGTTCCTCGAGCGGCTCATGATGGTGAACCTGTTCCTGGCGGCGTTCAACATGCTTCCGGCGTTCCCCATGGACGGCGGGCGCGTGCTGCGGGCGGTGCTCGCCAGCCGCATGGAGTACACGCGGGCCACGCACATGGCGGCCAACGTCGGCCAGGGCATGGCGTTTCTCTTCGGGTTCGCCGGGCTCTTCGGCAACCCGATGCTGCTGTTCATTGCACTCTTCGTGTGGATCGGCGCGGCGCAGGAATCCTCGGCGGTGCAGATGAAGTCCGCGCTGGGCGGCATCCCGGTGGCCCGCGCCATGCTGACCGACTTCCGCACGCTCCAGCCCGGCGATTCGCTGGCGCGCGCGGCGGAACTGATTCTCGCCGGCTCCCAGCACGACTTCCCCGTCGTCGATGGCGGCCGCGTCGCTGGCATCCTGACCCGCGCCGATCTCATCGGCGCCCTGTCGGCGCAGAACCTGCAGCGGGCCGTGGCCGAGGTCATGCAGCGCGAGTTCCAGGTGGCCGACTCGAGCGACATGCTCGAAGGCGCGATGGAGCGGCTGCAGGCATGCGCGTGCCACACGCTGCCCGTGGTGCACGAAGGCCGGCTCGTGGGCCTCGTGACGATGGACAACATCGGGGAGTTCGTGCTGATTCACGCCGCGCTGACGGGAAAGCAGGCGCCACGCATCCCGCTCACTTCGGAGGGCTGATTTCGAAGGGGATGGCGGGCAGCACCCCGAGAGGCACGCGGCGGCGCGCGGCGGCGGCGGCCGGCGCCGCCTGATTCCCCTGCTGCGGCGGCACGCGCTCGCCCGACACGGTCACTATCAGGTTGCCGCGCAGACCAGGCTTCGCCGCGGACGCATCCGCCTGGACGACGAACGCCGCGGCTGTTCCGTCGACCTCGACATCCCGTATCGACAGACCCTCCGGCGGCTCGCTCAACTCCAGTTGGACGTCTTGAAACGCCCGCATCGCGGGCAGCGCCACCTGCACGCGCGCCGAACCGCCGGCGGCCATCTTCACCGTCTCTCCGCTCACGACGCGCGCGGGCACGCGGGTGCCGCCACGGGCCAGTACGCTCAACTTCAGGCTGTCGGCCGGCACGAGGTGACGGTAGGCGAACGCCTGCATCATGTCCTCCGCCGCCTGTGCCCGGTGCGCGATCGTCTTGCCCTGGATCGTGGCGCGCGCCTCCACGCTGATCGGGAACGGGCCCGCGGGCCGCATCGGCGGCACGTTCACGGTCATCCGCACGTGGTCCTGGCCCGCCGGCACCACCCCGCCGCTCAACGTGAACCCCGGCGGCGCGTCCTTCAGCGACAGCGCGACATCGCCCGCGAACCCGTCCTTGCGGATCGCGTGCGCGGTGACGACCACGCTGGTCCCCGCGCCGGCGTTGATTTCCGACGGAGTCACGCGCACCTCGAAGTCCGGCTGCGGCGGGCCAACGCGCAGGCGGTACCCGTACTCCGCCCCGCCTTTACGCTGCAGGTCGCCGACGCGCAGGAAGTACGTGCCGGCCGAGGCCAGCGTCATCATGACGCGTGAGTCGGCCTGGTGCGTGACAAGACCCGCCCCCTTGTCGGGCACGTCGTCGCTCACCGCGAGGCGCGCGCCTGCGGCGTCGGTCAACTCGACAATCGAGTCGAGCGGCGATCCGAGGCGCCTGGCGGTGATCTCCGCGACGAACGGCTCGCCGGCCCGCCCCGTGATCGCGTACACGTCGACGTCACCAGCCGCCTGGATCCGGCCATTGACGATCACCGGCAGCGTCAGCTTCAGCGCGTCTTTCGGCGTGTTGTTGGGCTCGCGCTCGTCGACGTCGCGGAGGTTGTCGACGGCGAACGGCACGCGGTTCGACACCAGCGGGCCTCGCCGCACGGTGAGCATCGCCGTGCCAGGCCCGGCGCCAGACGCGTCCATCGTCACGCTGCCGGTCGGCAGGTTCCAGCCGGCCACCTGTACGGCCGTCTTCGCACGCGCGGGGCCGCCGAGCGGGAAGATGCTCGTGACGAACGGCAGTTCGCCGATGGAGATCCGGTAGACGAAGTCCTCGCGGCCGCGGAAGATCGCGTCCTTGATCTCGGCCGTGTAGTCGCCATCCGCCGGGACCCGGTAGTGGAGCACCGGGTCGGGCTGGAACCGGTGGTCATCTTCGTAGGCCACCTCCTTGCCGGCGGCGTCGAAGAGCGCCACGGTGGCCTGGAACCAGCCGGGCACGGCGTCGGCGAGGTACGGCATGACGTCACGGGCGCTGACGGCCACGACCAGGTCCTGTCCTTTGCGCGCCTCGAAGACGTAGCGGTCGGCGTCGCCCGGCGCGTACTGATTCGGCTGGCGGCGGCCGCCGCCCGCGCCCTGGCGCGGATCGGACGGGATGATGCGTCCGTTGATGACGACCGGCAGCGTGACGCGCTGCGGCGGCTCGGGCGGCGGCGGGACCTGTTCGTGGCCCTGCAGCGCCCCGCGCCCTGCTCCACGGGCGCTTCTGCCGCCGGCGGCCGGGTCGGCCAGCGCCGCAGGTTCCTGCTCGACGACCTCGGGGAGTTGGCCCACGCTGAACGCGACGGGGTTCGACAGCCCGAGCGGCGTGATGAGCCGGAGCTGCCACGGGCCCGGTTCCGCCTCCGCGTCGATCGTGACCGCGAGCGTCACGGTTTCCGACAGCGCCGGGTTCGAGAGCCGCCGCACCGAGTCGCCGATGCGATCGCGCAGGTCGACCAACTGGCGCCGCACCTCGGGCGTCACCGTCGCCTTCTGCAGCTCCTGGGCTTTGTCGCGCAGCTCCGAGATCTCCCGCCGCGAGAGCGGCTTGTCATAGCCGGCCACCTCGGCCTCGAGGCCACGAGCGGAGAATACGGCGCCAGACACGCCTTCAAGATAGCGGCCGCCGACCATGACGTGTACGGTGGTGCCCTGGCGCCCGCCGGCAGGATACGCAAAGCCCGCGTGCGGGCTGTTCACCTGCTGGCCCTGCACGGACCCGGCCGCGACGGCCAGCGCCGCTGCGGCGACAAGGGCTCCTGCGATTCCGCGCGCGCGCTGCCCGGTCATGGCCTACATGATCTCCTTCAGCCGGCCATTGGTGCGGAGGCCTGCCGGCGGCGTCGGCCCGAGCCGGATGTCGAGGCCGTCGGGATTGGGCAGCCTGGCCTCGAGATCGAAGCCCAGCTGCTCGAAGATGCTGCCGACCACGTCGGCCGGCGACACCGGGCGCTCTTTCACCTCTTCTCCGCGCGCGTCCGACGCGCCGACCACCTGCCCGCCCTTGAAGCCGCCGCCGGCGAGCACGGTGGAGAACGCCGATCCCCAGTGCCCGCGCCCGCCGTTCCACGGCGGCTCCCACAGCACCCTGGGCGTGCGGCCGAACTCGCCGCCCCACCACACGATCGTGCTGTCGAGCAGGCCGCGCTCCGAGAGGTCCTGCAGCAGGGCGGCGAACCCCTTGTCCATCTGCGGCAGCCGCTGCCGCATGGTCTGGAAGTGCTGCTTGTGGGTGTCCCAGCCCTTGTAATTGATCGTGACGTACGGCACGCCGCGCTCGACGAGCCTCCGCGCGACAAGGCAGGACTGCCCGAATGTGTTCCTGCCGTACCTCTCGCGCACCTCGTCCGTTTCCTGCGTGAGATCGAACACCTTGCCCGACTCGCCCAGGATGAGTTCGTACGCCTGGTCCTCGGCCTTCACGAATGCCTCGAGGGTCGCGTTGCCTTGGATCGCGCTGCCGAGCGTGTCCAGCGCGCGGAGTAGATCGCGGCGGCTGCGCTGCCGTTCCTCCGTGATGCCGGGCGTGATGACGCCCTGCACCGCGAACGGCGTCTGGGCCGGATCTCCGGCCGTGGCGAACGGCGCGTATCGGGGTCCGAGAAAGCCCGACTCCGAGAAGCGGCCCTGCAGCTCGGTGAGCACGATGTACGGGGGAATGAGGCCGGCATAGCCCGCGGTGTAGCCGCGCAGCAGCGACACGATCGCGCCCACACCGGGATAGACGAGGCGCTCGCCCGGGGCGCGGCCCGTCTGCACGGCGTAGGCGGCCGTTTCATGGGCGTTGATGCCGTGCGTCATGCCTCGGATGATCGAGAACTTGTCGGCCTGCTGTGCGAGCAGCGGCAGCAGCTCGCCGATCTGAATGCCGCTGGCGTTCGTCGGAATGGGCTTGGCGAGCGGGCCGCAGTAGTCGTAGCCGGCGTCGGGCTTCGGATCGAAGGTGTCCAGATGCGACGGCCCGCCCCACATCCAGATCTGGACGACCGCCTTCGCGCGGCCCGACGGGGCCGCTGCGCGCAGCCGGCTGCCGAGGCGATCGGCGAAGCACAGGCCGGCGGCGCCGGCCAGTCCCGCCCGCAGCGCTTCCCGCCTGGTGAGCACCTTTGTCATGCCGCCTCGTACCCCCCGAATCCCGACTCCCGAATCCCGAACCCCGAGCTAGTGCCTGAACCCGAACTCCGCGCTGTTGACGAGCGCCCAGGCCAGGTCCTGGGCGGCCCCGCGCCGGTTCGCGCCGGCCGCTTGCGCGCGCTCGGTGATGACCCGCACTTCCGCCTCTGTCGGATAGCGCGAGAGTATCGTCAGGTAGAGCATCGTCACCACGTCGCGTGCCCCGCCGGGACGCAGCAGGAGCGCCTGCATCCTGGGCCCCTGCTGCAGCTTCCGCTGCACGTCCGCCGAGTTCAGCATGTAGAGCCGCTGCGCGGCGGTGGGTTGCGTGGCGCGCTCCGACGCCAGGCCCGTGTCGCGCGGCGGCCGCCCGAACGTCTCGAGAAACGCGCTCCGGATCGAGCCGTCGGCCAGGGCGATCGATCGCTGGTCGGGCGGAATGAACGTGTACGGCTCCGGGATCGCGCTCGAGTACTGCTCGCCCATCCCGGTGATCTGGTTCAGCGCGTCGATGAGCACCTCTGCGTCCAGCGGCCGGACGATCGCGTACGCGAAGCTGCTCTCCGGCGCCGCCGGAGTGGACGCGGGAATCGACGACAACTGGTACGTACTCGAGTTCAGGATCAGCCGGAACACGTGCTTCATGTCGAAGCGGGCCGCGACGAGCTCGCGCTCGAGCAACGCCAGTAACTCCGGGTGGCTCGGGGGGTTGTCGGGCCGCATGTCGTCCGGCTCGTGGACGATGCCCCGGCCGGTGAGCCAGAACCAGGCGCGGTTCACGGCGGCGCGCGCGAAGAACGGGTTGGACGGCGCCGTCAGCCACGACGCGAACGCCTCGCGAGGATCCTGCCCGGGCTCGAGGCGCACGGCCGTGCCGTCGGGCAGCACCGCTGTGCGAGGCCCAGCCTTCGCCAAGGCTTCGGCGGGATCGACGTAGACAATCTCCTCCTTCCACTCGCCGGTCGGCTTGTAGCCGATCTGGGAGAAGAACGCGGCCATGCCGGCGAGGCGCGCTTTCGGCCACGCGTCGGTCCGCGCGCCCATGAACGTGAGCGCCACCGTCGAGGCGATCGCCTGTGGTTCGCGGCTCTGCACCGCCCGGTAGAAGTTCACCGGCGCGTCGCGGAAGTTGCTGCCGCTCGCGGTGAGGAGCTCGCGGGCGAAGCGGTCGTAGGGCATGTTGTCGCGGACGGCGGTCCGGATCCACCGGTGGTACGCCTGGACGGCGTTCGGCCACAGGTTGATCGGGAACTCCGATTTCACCCGCAGCGTGTCGCACCATTTCATCGCCCAGTAGTCGGCGAACTCCTCGCGCGCCAGCAGCCGGTCGACGAGCGCGCCGCGCTTGCCCGGGTCGCGGTCCTCGATGAATGCCTGCGCCTCTTCGGCCGTCGGCAGCGTGCCGATCACGTCGAGGTACACGCGGCGCACGAACACCGCGTCCGACGACAGCCGCGCCGGCGTGATGCCCTGTTTCTTCAGCGACGCGAAAACAATCTCGTCAACCCGGTTCCGCACCTCGGGCGGCGCGGGCGATTCGAAGGGGTGGCGGAACGCCGGAGCCTGGGCCTGGCCCGCCGGCACCAGCGCCACGACGAAGGCCGCCGCTGCGGCAAGCTGCGTCCTCACGCGAGACTCCAGCCCGCAGCCGGGGCCGCCGCGTTGGCGCCGCCGGGCCGGGCGTCGGTGGTCGCGACGCTCACTGGCGCCCGCCTCTCGGCATCAGGGCAATGGCCTCGATCTCGACCAGCAGGTCCTCCCTGCACAGCCGCGCCTGGATGCCGGTGCTCGCCGGGAGCGGATCCAGGCCGAGCCAGTCGAAGAACGCGGTCCGGACCTCGTTGAAGTCCCGGTAATCGCGTTCGATGTCGCGCAGGTAGCAGGTCGTGCGCACGATGTCGTGCCACGTCGCGCCTTCCGACGCGAGCAGCGCGGAGATGTTCCGGTAGGTGCGCCACAACTGCGCCCGGAAATCGCCCAGGTGCACCGTCTCCCCGGCGTCGTTGATGCTCGCCGTCCCCGAGATCAGCAGCATCGTCTTGTCGCCGATGTCGAAGCGGAGGCCGCGCGTGAACGACGAGGGCCTGGCGTAGTCGTAGGCTTCGTTGAGCACCGAGTCCGCCTTGATGGCGTGTTTCTCGACGGGGCTGGCCGGACCTCCGGTGGGCGGCGCCGGCGGAGCCGGCTGGAGTGTCCCGTTTCGCGACAGCAGGCCCAGGGCCGTCAACTCGTCTCGTTCGCCATCCGAAAGCTGGCGGTTCAGGGACCGTTCGAGGCGGGTCAATCCGGCGTCGGCAGCGGGCATGGGGAATCCTCGCGTGTGTCTACTCCGGCTTAGACAGGAGCGGCGGGCCGGAGGTTGAACCCGGCACGCCCTTAATACCTGAATCCGAACGAAAAGAAGCACTCCCGGGGCGCCTGGTAGTCGGACGGGCCGATCGGCTGCCCGAAATCCGACCCGTACCCGTAGTGCACCCCCTGCGCGGGGGCCTCCGTGAACGGATTGAACGCCAGGAACGCCGCGCTGTCGTTGCGCGTCAGGACGGTCTTGTTCACTCTGAGCGCCGCCGCCCGGTTGAACACGTTGACCACGACCGCGCGCACGAACGCCTGGCCCTTTTTCGTGCCCGGAATCTGACGCGTCCAGTTGAGCGACAGGTCCGTGGCCGACACCGTGCCGGTGCGGTACTCGCCGCGTGGGCTGAAGTAGTACGGAACCGCTGTCGGCGGCGTGACGTAGCCTGGGTTCACGACGTAGGCGCGGGGGTTGATGTTGCCGACCGCGCTCCAGGCGAGGCCGGTTTCGAGGCGCTGCACGAATCCCAGATAGAGGCGCCCGACCCCGCGCGGCACGGGCGTGTCCCACGTGCCCCAGAGGCGCAGCTTGTGGCGCTGGTCGGTGGCGAGCGGCCCGGACGGCGCGTTCCATTCGATCTCGCGATATTCCGGGTAGTCGCCGGTCATCACCATGGTCGGCCCGACCGCTGCGTCCTCCCCGTCCACGTTCCCCTCGGTCCATGCGAGCGTGTACGACCCGTAGAGCTGGACCCGTGGCGTCGGGCGATAGTTCGCCTGGGTGAGCACACCCTTGTAGGTTCGCTCCGCATCCGACACGGCGTTCGTGATGAGCGCCAGGTCGTAGACGGTGCCGAGCGGACTGGTCACCTTGCCGGTGGACGTATCGCGCCTGGTGGCATAGAAGTCCAGGTAGCGTCGGTAGATGCCGTCCACGCGAGCCGAACCGCGCGCGCCAAGGCGCCGTGACGCGCCCACCGCGATCTCGCGCGCGTCGAGGGGCCCCAGCCCGCCGTCCATGCGGATGTTGACACCAGGGATGACAGGCGCGCTTCTCGGCACGCGGGCGGTGCCGGGCGCGAGGAACCAGTCGAACAGCTTGCGCAGCGCGTCGTGCGGCAGCACGGTTCCGGGGCCGTTCGCATTGAGGGCCGGGCCGAGGTAGTCGTAGACGTACGTGGCCGGGCGTCCGGCGGCCGACGCCGCATCGGCGACATTCGAGTTGACCGACGTCACGTATCGGGACCACCCGGCGTTGACGAGCCAGACGCCACGGCCCGAGGGATCCCACGCCAGCGAGAGCCGGGGGCTCCAGGCGGCATCATGGACCGCGAGCGCGCCGGCGCTGTCCCGATCGTCGTTCAGGTCGAACCGCAGCCCGGCCCTGACCGTCAGCCGGCCAGACGGCCGCCACGTGTCCGACACGTAGGCGGAGTACGTCCGGAGGTCGTTGCCGCGCGTGTCCTGCACGATCGGCTGCCAGTAGATCCACGTCGTCCGATCCGGCAGGAAGACCGGGTAGATCGTGTCGCCGGAGATCATCGATCGCGTCGCGCGGACCCGGTAGCTGCTGCCCGACTGGTAGGCGTTGGTGCGCCGCGTCTCCTGGAACAGGTCGATGCCGGCCGTGACTTCGTGCGGCCCCGTGCGCGTCGAGGGGAACGACAGCCACAGCGTGGCACCCGCGTCCTGGTTCCCGCGCGCGTCTTCCGATCCGGGACACACGGCGCAGCCCTGCGGCGAGTTGAAGCGTGCGTCCGATCGCGACCGGTCCCAGATCGGCGTGCCGCCTTCGAGCGAGACATCCTGCGAGCCCGTTCCGCGGTACGTGAGGCTGCGGCGGGAGTAGCGCGCTTCAGCCAGCATCCGCGGGCCGAGCACCGTCGAATACGAAACGCCTGCCAGCGACTCCGGCGCTTCGTTGTCGTAGAGGCTCGCGGTGTCCATGATGGCGCCTGTGCTGGCGTTGGTCCGCGACGAGTCGATGCCGAAGTAGCTGGCGCGCACCGTGTGCGACTTCGACGGCGTCCACGTTCCCTTGAGCTGGTACTTCAGCTCGCGGTCCGCGTACGTGTAGTTGCCGCGGGTGTAGGCCAGCGTGCGGCCCTGCTCGAGGCGCGACCCGAGCGCGGCGCCGAAGTAGTAGAGCCGGTTCTTCACGGCGGGCCCGCCGACCACCGCTTCCCAGGCCGGCACGCGCCGGTTCAGCGTCTGGTCGCCCCGATACGGCGTGAGCGCGCGCCAGTCGTCGTTGGTCACGGTGATCCTGACCGAGCCCGCGATCGTGTCGCCGCCCGACCGCGTGATCGTTTGCACCAGGCCGCCCTGGAAGCGCCCGTACTCAGCCGGCACGGATCCCGTCGACACCCGCGTTTCGAGCACCGCGTCCTGGATGAAGAACGGGCGTGACAGCCCGCGGGTGTTCTCGTTGGCTGGAAGCCCGTCGACCAGGAAGAGGTTGCCGTAGGAGAACGCGCCAGCCATGACCAGCGGCGTTGTTCGGCCCCCTTCCGCTCACGCCCGGCGCCAGATCGGCCGCGCGTTCGGGCGACCGGCCTGCGGGGGTGCGCTCCAGCGCATCCGCCGGCATCACGACGTCGCCGGGCTTCGATTCCCGCGCCCGGTCGTCGTCCGTCGCCTGCGTGACCTTGATTGTCTGGGGAATGGCTGCGAGCTCGAGGCGCACATCGAGCGTCACCGGCTCCGCGCCGGCCGTGATCGTGCGTACCTGCCGCTCGAAGCCGTCAAGGTCGAACGTGATGCGGTACTCGCCGGCCTCGGCGAGCGTCAGCGTGTACGCGCCGCCGCTGTCGGACCGCACCGAGCGGCCGCGGGGAGGGACTGCATGTCGGGAGGCGGCGGTTTCGCCCGCAGACACCGCGGTGACGAGAGCATTCGCGACGGACAATCCGCTCGGATCCGTGATGCGGCCCGTGATCGTGCCCGGCCCTGCGGCCCGCACAGATGCCGCCTGGCCGAGCAGGATTGCGACGAGCAGCACGAATCCGGACCGGGGGCTTTTCGCCATCTTCTTCCGAGGCACCCCCGGGGCTCACGCCCCGGGGCTCCACACGGCCGTTATCTGAACAGCGGGTCGGGGCGGATGGTGAGCGTCTTCGTCTCGACCTCCTTCCCGTCCACCGTCAGCGTCACCTTGAACACCCCGGGGTCGACCTGGAGGCCCCCGCGGCCGCCGCGGCCGCCGCCGCCCGCCGGGGCTGCCTGCGGCGGCTGGTCCGGGTTCGGCGCGCCAGCCGGGGCGCCAGCCGCGTCAGGTGCGCCGCCGCCGCTCCCTCGTCCGCCCCGCCCGACGCCGACCGGCGCCGCGCCCGGCGGGGCCTGGCGGTTCAGGTTCCAGAACGCCTTCTGCAGGCCCTTCTTCGCCGTCGGCGTGAATTCGTTGACGACGGTGCCCTCGAGGTCCCTGATGGTGACGGTCACCTTCTGCGCGTCGGCCTTCAGGTAGTAGTAGATCGTCGCGCCGACCGGCGGGTTGACCGGCCCGCGTCATCTCGCCGAGCGTTTCGCCGCGCCGCTCGAAGCGGTTCCACTTCACGGCTGCCTGCGGCTCGAACAGGTGCGCCGCCTTTTCGAACACCTCGGGCTTGAATTCCTTGATCGGCGCGATGTCGGCCACGAAGAACCCGCGCGCGTAGCTCCCGATGGCCATCTCGCGGTCGCGCTTCTGGATAGCAAGGTCCCTGATCACCATTGTCGGCTGCGCGGTCGAGAACGCGGTCCACGTCTTCCCCTGGTCCACCGTCACCCAGATGCCGTAGTCGGTGCCCAGGTACAGCACGTTGGCGTTGTCGGGATCTTCCTCCACGTCGAAGACTGGATTGTTCATCCCGCCCGAGATGTCGGTCCAGGTCTTCCCGAGATCCTTCGTCACGAAGAGCCACGTCTTGTCTTCGCTGTGCGTCCGGTAGCCGCTGAACGCCACGTAGCACGTGTTCTCGTCGAAGGCCGACGGCACCACCCGCTTCACCCAGCGATCGTACGGGATCACGTCACCCTTGACGCCCGGCTTGAGCTTGCCCGCGGCGTCGTAGAACTGGTTCGTGACGTTCACCCAGGTGGCGCCGGAATCCGCCGACACCTGCACGTTCCCGTCGTCGGTGCCCGCCCAGTAGAGGCCGGCCTTCTTCGGCGACTCGGCAAAGCTGTAGATGGTCGCCCACTGCAGGTTCGTCTTTCTCGAGAGCGCGATCTTCTCCTTGTTCGCCTTGGTGAGGTCCGGGCTGATCTTCTGGAACGTGCCCTGCGCGCCGCGGCTGAGCGAGCGCCACACGTACTGGTTCGCGATGAACACGATCCCGGGGTTGTGGGGCGAGAGGACGATCGGCGCGTTCCACTGGTAGCGCAGCGGCGGTTCGCCCGCGCTCACCTGCTCCGGCGTCAGGCGCACGGCGAGCTGGCTTGTCTCGCCGGTGGCGAGGTTCTGGCGGCTCGACGCGCCGAACTGGCTCTCGTAGTAGATGTAGTCGGGGTTCCACCAGTCTCGGACGACGTAGAAGCCGTCCCCGGTCGGCAGGTACTTCCAGTCGCTCGCGAACATGCCGTAGCTGTTGCGGTTCTGCGACGGCCCGATCCACGCGCCGTTGTCCTGGGTGCCGCCCATCACGTTGTAGGGCTGCTCCTGGTCCACCGACACGTCGTAGAACTGCTGCGCGCGGATCTGGTTCTTCTGGCTCCAGTTCCTGCCGCCGTTCCACGACTCGCTCACGCCGCCGTCGTTGCCGCTCAGGAAGTGGTTCGAGTTGAGCGGGTCCACCCACACCACGCGGTGATCGACGTGCGTCTTGCCGGCGCCGTCCCAGCCGGTCACGGCGAAGGTCTTGCCGCCGTCCTTCGACACCGTCGTGTTCGTGTCGCCGCAATAGACGACCTTGTCGTCGTTCTGGTCGACGATGATCCGGCCGTAGTAGCCGCCTTCGGTCTGGTTCACCTGCGCGCTGCCGCCGGTGAGCTTGTACTCGGTCATCGCCTTCCAGGTCTCGCCCTGGTCGTCGCTGCGGTAGACGACGCCGTTCCGTTTCTGCGGCTGCAGGTTGCCGAGGATGCCGGAGTACAGCGCCTCGATCACGAGCCGGTTCACGACCTGCGACCGCACCTTGGCCTCCGTCGAGTCGGCCGCCGCCGCGGGCTTCTTCATCAGCTTCTCGAGCTCGTCGAGCGCCGACATCGTGCCTTCATCCTTCGCGAACGTCTTGCGCGCGGCGGGAACGAACCTCGCGAGATCAATCGCGTTCTTCGAGAGGAAGTCCTTGTCAGCGATCGCCTCGTTGAGCTTCGTGATGAAGTCGGCTTCGTTCTCCGCCGGGAACGGCGTGAACTTGATCCCGGCCGCCTTGACGAACAGCGGGTCGAGCTTGAACGTCTTCAGCGCCGAGAACGACGAGTCGGGCTTGAAGTTGGCCGCGCCGCCGAACCCGCCGCCGAACCCGCCGGGTCCACCGGCCGTCGGCACCCGGAAGTTGGCCACGCCATCGCGCTCCGGGAACCCGAGGTTCACCTCCTCGTCGATCCGGGCGTACACGATGGCCGGGTTCTTTTCGAAGATCGCGAGCCCCGCGCGGCCGAGTGCCGCGCCCTGCGGCAAGCCGCTGGTCAGCTTCTTCCACGTCTTCCCGCCATCCGTGCTCTTGTACAGCTCGTTGCCGGCCTGCCGGTCGATGTATGTCCACGCGCGGCGGAAGGTCTTGTAGGACGCGGTGATGACAATGTCCGAGTTGCGCGGATCGACGACGACGTCGGCGACGCCGCGATCCTTCATCGGGCCGAGGTTCGTCCACGTCTTGCCGCCGTCCGTCGTCTTGAACAGGCCGCGCTCGCAGTCCATCTCGTTGTCGTAGAGCTTGCCTTCGGCAGCCACGTAGACGATGTCGGGGTTCTTCGAATCGATCTCGATCTTGTTGATGAAGTGACTCTTCTCGAGACCGGCCTTCGTCCAGGTCTTGCCGGCGTCGGTCGATTTCCAGACGCCGTTGCCGTGCGTGCTCGACCGGGCGTGCATCGGCTCGCCGGTGCCCAGGTAGAGCATGTTCGGATCCGAGGGCGCGATGGCCAGCCAGCCCGTGCTGAGCGTGCCGCCCTTTTCGAAGATCGGCTCGAAGGAGATGCCGGCGTCCTCGGTCTTCCAGACGCCGCTCGAGGCCGTCAGCACGTAGTACTTCGTGCTCTGTCCCCGGGGAACGGCGAAGCCCGTGATGCGCCCGGAGAAGGTCATCGGCCCGATCCAGCGCCACGTGAACTGGTTGAAGTCGTCGGCCGTGAGCGGGCTCTGCGGCGGGTTCTGCGCATGGTTCATCGCCCCGAGCAGGCACACCAGCATCACGATTGCCGTCACGAAGGGTTTCCTCGAAAGCATGGTCAGGGGTCCTCCACCGGGAGCGTCAAGGCCGGGTCGTCCGGGAGAGCATACTTGAGAGCGCACACGGGGCGCACACGGGGGGAACACGATCAACCGCGTCGGTGCTATCCTCTGGGCTCCGGCCCCGCCAGGTGTTGTCTATGACATCCAGCCGCATCTGCTCCGCCTTCGCCGCCGGCGCCCTTTGCGCCGCGCTCGTCCTGTTGCCGGCGTGCGCCTCGAAGACCAGGCCCGCCGCCGCGCCGGTACCAGCCGCGCCCGCCGCAGCGGGGCCGCCCGTGGCATCAGTCCCGCCGCCTTCGGCGCCCGCGCCAGCGGCCTCGCCTGCAGCCGCCCCCCGGCCCCCTGCGCCCGCGCCGTTGCTGGGACATCTCACGCGCGACCAGATTCGCGCCTACGCGTCGTGGCAGCCGCTCTTCGCGGCACCCTACGCGCCCGACGCTCCCGCCATCGCCGCGATCAAGGCTCGGGCGAACGGACTGACGGTGCTGGCCATCGTCGCCACGTGGTGCCCGGACAGCAAGCGCGAGGTGCCGCGTTTCTTCGCTATCATGGACGAGGCGGGCATCAGCGAATCGGACGTGATCATGGTTGGCGTGGATCGCACCAAGAAGGACCCCGAAGGCCTCACCGAGAAGTGGGGCATCACGCGGGTCCCGACATTCGTCTTCTTCCGGGACGGCCAGGAGGCTGGCCGCTTCGTGGAGCGAACGCCGGCTGGCGCAACCCTCGAGGGGGAGATCGCGCGGGTCCTGGCCCCCAAGCAGTGAGTGACTCCGCGGACGTCGTCGTGCTCGGCGGCGGCATCGCCGGCCTGACCATCGCACGGGAACTCGCGCGCGCGGGGCGGTCCGTGGCGGTCGTCGAGCGGGACGGCACCGTGGGCGGCCTGGCGCGCACCTTCCGGCAGGACGGGTTCTCGTTCGACCTCGGCGGCCATCGCTTCCACTCGAACAACCCCGACGTCGTCAGCTGGCTGAAGGCGCTGATGGGCGGCGACCTGCTCTGCGTGGACCGGCGGAGCCGCATTCACCTGCGGGGGCGGTTCATCGACTACCCGATCCGCCTGACCCAGGCCACGCGCGCCTTCGGCGGCGCGCAGGCCGTCCGGGGCGGGCTGTCCTATCTTGGCGCGCTCGCGACGAACCACCGGGAGCAGGCCGTGACCTTCGAGGACTGGGTCACGCGCCGTTTCGGCCGCGTCCTGTACGAGATTTACTTCAAGCCTTACACCGAGAAGGTCTGGGGCATCCGCTGCGACGAACTGTCGGCCGACTGGGCCGCGCAGCGGATCAGCGTGCCCAACCTCGCCGAAACCGTGCGCGGCGCCGTGTTTCCTCCGAAGACCCCCGCGGCCACGGCCGTTCGCCAGTTCTACTATCCGCGGCGGGGATACGGCACCATCGCCGATCGCCTCGCGGAGGGCATCGCCGCCGACGGGCAGCTGGTGCTGACGTCGACGTCGCTCGCGGCGCTGGCGTTCAACAAGGACGACGCGGCCGTGGGAGTCCTGGACGGCGCCGGCTGCGCGCGCACGATCCGCTGCGGCCAGGTGATCTCCACCGTCCCGCTCGACGCGCTGCTGGCGGCGCTCGCCCGCGAGCCCGGCATGGCCCGGCTGGCGGCCGAGGCCCGGCTCGCCTACCGCGGGCTCGTGCTGATCTTCCTTGGCCTGGCGAGGCCGCAGGTGTCGCCGGATTCCTGGACCTACTTCCCGGGCCCGGAGTTCCTCTTCGGCCGCACCCACGAGCCGAAGAACTGGAGCGAGGCCATGGTGCCTGGCCCGTCGGTGACGTCGCTCGCCCTCGAGGTCTTCTCGTCGCCGGGCGAGGCGACATGGGACGCCCCGGACGCGGACCTCGTCGAACGCGCCACCGGCGAACTGGTCCGCCTCGGCTGGATGCGGCGCAGTGACGTCACCCATGCGTGGGTGCTGCGCGTGCCACACGCGTATCCCGTGCACGACCTCGGTTACGCCGAGCGCCTGGCCACGGTCCGCCGCGCGCTCGATCGGTATCCGCGGCTCCAGTTGGCGGGCCGGACCGGATCGTTCTCCTACATGAACGTGGACGGCATCATCGAGGATTGCTTCCGGCTGGCCAGGGCGATGAAGCTGACGCCAGTCGCCGACGTCAGGCCCCTCGGCGCCGATGCGAGGCGCTGGGCCTGAGCTGGCGTTACGTGTCCTCGGGATTCGGGGCGATTGCGGGTCCGGGGGAGAGCCTGCCGACGAGTTCCTGTCCGGTGCCGATCATGAACCCGAGGCCGGCGCACGCGTAGTACATCCAGTGCCACGGCAGGGCGGCCAGCGTGAAGACAGGGCCGCGCACGCGCCAGAGGAACCCGTAGAACCCCGCGTTCGCCGCCATGAGGCCGAGCGCGGCGAGGATCGCGGCTGCGCCGCCGCTACGCACCCATGGCGACGCCGCCAGCGCGACGGTGAGCGCGAAGACCAGCGCGACGCTGGCGCGCGAGCGCGTACTGACGTTGAGATCGTTCGGCAGCGTGCGCGACTGGATGATCAGCCGCGTCCACGGCACGGCGCGCGCGAAGATGTCGGTGCGCAGCAGCAGCAGCGGCGTCCAGCGCTTGAGGTGCGTCACCTGCAGGTCCTTGGCGAGGCGGATGCGGAAGCCGGCGCGTCGCAGGCGGTAGCCGAACTCGATGTCCTCGATCGACGGATCGCTGAAACCGCCGTTGAATCCGTGAGCGTCGAGGAAGATCCCGCGCCGGATCGCGCCGCAGCCGCACCAGAACGTCGAGGCGTCTTCGCGCCCCGTCTGGTGCACGTGGTGGTGCAGCAGGTTCCGGTACTGGGAGAGGAACCCGGAGTCGGGGGGAGCAGCATCATAGGAGCCGATGACCGCCGCCATGTCGGGGGCGCTCTGCAGGTACGCCGCCACGCGCCCGATGAGCGCCGGGGGCACGACGACGTCGGCGTCGACAAAGAGGAGGACGTCGCCCGAGGCTGATGCGGCGCCGGTGTTCCGGGCGCGCGCCGGGCCGACGGTTGACGCCAACTGCACGACGTTCGCGCCGGCCGCCGAGGCGAGAGCGGCCGAGCCGCTGTCTGCGCCGTCCACCACCACGATCAACTCATGGGCGGCCGGCTCGCAGGCCGCCAGCGAAGCCAGACACGCGCGGAAGGCGTCGCCGCCGTCGCGAACCGGGACGATCACCGAGATGCGCATCGTGGGACGCATGGTACAATCCCGCGGCCTCACGAGGGAAGCGCCGCATGGCAGACAACGAGAAGCGCGCCGGGCCCGCGCCGGGGATACTCGCGCTGGTGTTCCTCGCGCTCACCCTGGCGTTGTCGATCTTCCGGTTCCTCGACGGCGACGAAGTCGAGCACGTGCACAGCGCCTGGCACGTGCTGAACGGCGCCGTGCCGTACGTGGATTTCTTCGAGCATCATCACCCGCTGCTGTGGTACCTGCTGGCGCCGGTGCTGGCGATCGCCGGAGAGTCGGCTGGAACGATCGTGGTGCTGAGGCTGGGCTTCTTCCTCCTCGTGCCGGCGGCGGCGTGGGCGACGTACAGGCTGGCCCGCGAGTGCGGCGGCGGGCACGACGCCGCGTGGCTGAGCGTGTTCCTGCTGCTGTCGATGACCACGTTTGTCTACGTGGCCATCGAGATCCGGCCGGACGTGCCGCAGACCTTGTTCGGCGTGGTCTCGGCGATCTTCCTGGCGCGCACGCTGCGCACGCGGAGCGCCCGCGACGCCGTGCTGGCGGGGCTGTTCGCCGCCGTGGCCTTCCTGTTCCTGCAGAAGGCCGCGCTCCTGATCGCCTTGTACCCGGTGCCGTTCGTCGCCGCGGCCGCGCGCCGCCGCGTTCCCTGGAGGCTTGGCGTGTACGGAACTGGCGCCTTCATCGCGGGGTGCGTGCCTTTTGCGGCGTATCTGGTCTGGTCCGGATCGCTGAACGATTACGTGGTGACCAACTGGCTGCTGAACGCGCGCGTCGGCGCCGGCCGTTCGGCCGTCAGCTTCCTGAACGAGTGGGTGCTGCGCGACTTCGCGCGCAACGGCGTCTTCTGGGTGTTGTCGCTGGCCATGGCCGGCGCGGCCGTCCGGCGCCGGCCCGCCGCACCGTTCACGCTTCCGGCCTGGCTCGGGTGGGGATTGGTGGCCGTCGTCGCGGTGCTCAACCGCGTGGTCGACCGCTACATCGTGGCCGCCGTGCCGTTCCTGGCCGTGGCGGTCGGCCTCTGGCTGGCAGACGAGGCGGCGCGCAGGCAGATCCGCGGCGTGCGGCTCACGGCCCTGCTCCTGGTGGTCTGCCTGGTGCCCGGCGTCGCGATGGCGCGCGCCGTCTTCCGGACGAACCGCGGGCAGCTCGCGAAGATCCAGTTCGTGCTCGATCGCTCCGGGGCCGGCGACCGGATGCACGACGAGTGGCGCGACTTCAACGTGTTCCGGCCCGACATGCACTACTTCTGGTTCATGACCAGGCCGGGCGTGCGCCTGTACAACAGCTCCACCGGCGGCCGGCGGGCCGATTACGATCCGTGCCGGCTCATCGCGGCCGTCAGGCCCCGGTTCGTTTCCGACCGCACGGGTCAGCTGGCGCAGTGCGGGCTGGCCGGGCAGTACCGGTCTACGCCCTTCGATCGCCTGATGGAACGCGCTCCGGACTGAGCCGGATCTACTTCTTCTCCGGCTCCGGCGCAGGCGGCGCCGCCGGCGGCAGGTCGCTGCTCATCATCTGGTACTCGAACTTCCACTGCGTGCCGAGCTTGCGCAGGATCCAGATGACCTTCCCGCGATCGTGCCGCTCCGGCCCGCCAGCGGGCTTGAGGTTCAGGCTGAACGTGCCGGCGAAGTAGGCCAGCGGCCCGTGCCCCTGCACCGACTGCATTTCGATCGCGAGGTCGGTGGCGCCCTCGGTGGTGACGCGTTCCTTGTAGAAGCCCTTCACGGCCTCCAGGCCGTTCAGCGTGCTCCGGTTGGCGGGCATGAGCGAGGCGTTGCCGGAGAAGAACGTGCCGATCGTCTCCACGTCCTTGGCGTTGTACGCCGCCGTGAAGTCTTTCACCATCTTCGAAATCTGCTCAGCGTCGGCCCTGCTGAACTGCTCAACCGGGGCCGAACTGCCACAGCCCGTCAGGCTGAGCGCCACGCTCAGCACGACACCCGCCGCCAGTCCTCTGCGCATCATGACATCCCTCCAACGTGGGCATTGTAGACCCTGATCCCGGCACTGTCGACAGGAGCCGAAACCGGGGCCGTCCTGATAGCATGCTCGGTGAAGCCCCGGGGGGGCCCGGCCGCGCGGGCAGGCCGGGCCCGGGGGCCGGAACGGAGCCTGGCGCAGAACCATGTTGTCGGCTGAACGCTTGTCGATCTACCGCCGCCTCGCCACGTATGCGCGGCCGTACTGGCCGCACATCCTGCTGGTGCTGGGGCTCCAGCTCCTGGCGACGCCCCTCGCCCTGCTCGGGCCGGTGCCGATCAAGATCGCGGTCGACACGGTGCTGGGGTCGCGGCCGCTGCCGGGCTGGCTGCAGGAGGTGCTCCCGGCGGGCCTGGCCAGCTCCTCGTGGTCGCTCCTCGCGCTGGCGGCGGGGCTGCTGGTCGCGACGGCCATTCTCGGCTCCCTGCTGGACATGGCCACCGACCTCCTGCAGACGTACACCGGCGAGCAACTGGCCCAGGATTTCCGGTCGCGCCTCTTCCGCCACGTCCAGCGGCTGTCGCTGTCGTACCACGACTCCACGGGCACGTCGGATTCGACCTACCGCATCCAGTACGACGCCCCGGCCATCCAGCGCATCGTCGTGGACGGCCTGATCCCGCTGTTCGGATCGGCGACGACCGTGGTTGCCATGATCGTCGTCACGGCGCGCATCGACCTGGCGCTCGCGGTGGTGGCGATGTCGGTCAGCCCGCTGCTGTTCCTGCTCTCGCGATCGTTCGGACCCAAACTGCGCAAGAACTGGAAGGAGATCAAGCAGCTCGACAGCTCCGCGATGGGCGTCGTGCAGGAGGTGCTGTCGGCGGTGCGGGTGGTGAAGGCCTTCGGGCGCGAGGACCGCGAGCACGAGCGGTTCCTGCACCAGTCGAACCGCCGCGTGCGCCGCGAGCTGGAGGTGTCCGCGCTTCAGGGCGGGCTTCGATCTGCTGGTCGCCCTCGTGATGGCGGCCGGCGGCGCGGCGGCGCTGCTGATCGGCGTGCAGGAAGTGCGCTCCGGCCGGCTCAGCCTGGGCAGCCTGCTGCTGGTGATGGCGTACCTGAAGGACATCTACAGGCCGCTCAGGACGCTGAGCAAGAAGACCGTCGCGCTGGAGTCGTCGATGGCGAGCGCGGAGCGGGCGTTCGCGCTTCTCGACAGGATGCCCGAGGTCGCCGAGAAGCGCGACGCGCACCGCGTGGGCAGGTCCACGGGCAGCCTGCTGTTCCTCGACGTGTCGTTCGCCTACGACGCCGACCACGCGGTGCTCCACCGCGTGTCGTTCGCCGCGCCGGCTGGCACGCGCGTCGGCATCCGCGGGACGACCGGCGCCGGCAAGTCGACGCTGATGGGCCTGCTGATGCGCTTCTACGATCCGACCGACGGCCAGATTCTGCTCGACGGCGTCGACCTGCGCGACTACAACCTGGCCGACCTGCGCCGGCAGTTCGGCATCGTGCTGCAGGAGCCCGTGCTCTTTTCGACGACGATCGCCGAGAACATCGCCTACGGCCGCCCCGAGGCCACGCGCGAGCAGGTCATCGAGGCGGCGCGCCTCGCCAACGCCCACGAGTTCATCGTGGCCCTGCCGGACGGCTACGACACCCTGGTCGGCGAGCGCGGGATGCGCCTGTCCGGCGGAGAGCGCCAGCGCGTCTCGCTCGCGCGGGCGTTTCTCCTGGACGCGCCCATCCTGATCCTCGACGAGCCGACCAGTTCCGTGGACGTCAAGACGGAGGGGGCCATCATCGAGGCCATGAACCGCCTCATGGAAGGCAGGACGACGCTCATCATCTCGCACCGCCTCGAAGCCCTCGCCACCTGTGACATGCAGGTCGGGCTCGAGCAGGGCTGGACGCTCTTCGACGTCGACGGCCTGCGCGAGCCTCCCGTGCCAGGCGCTTAGACAAGCGGCTGAGGCGCGCCAATCAGCAGCCTGTTCTTCGGCGTGATGCCGGCGGGTATGGTCTGCGTCCAGATGCGGTAGCCGAGCCGGGTCAGTCGCACCGCGCGCACGATGTCGATGGCGGCCGCGCGGTCGATCCAGCCCGAGAGGCCTCCTGCGTCCCCGGTGCGGAGGTGGTGGCAGCACGGCAGCACGGCCACCCTGGCGCGCGCGGCGGCGGCGCGGTCGAGGACCACGTCGGTCAGGTTGCCACAGGCGTGGCAGGACACGATGAGGTCGGTGCCATGCGCGTCGACCTCGTCGAGTCCTTTCGCCACGAATTCCACCCGGCCATCGAGCCTCGGCCATGCCTGCACCAGCGCCTGGTGCAGCTTCGCAGCCGAGGGCGGCAGCGCGTTGTCGACCACCAGCGCGCCTGGCGACGTGTCGTCGAGGATCAGGAGCGTCTGGGCGAGCAGGCCGTGTCCGCCGCCAAGGTCGACGATGCGGCCGCCGCGAAAGAGGCGGCGCACGCGGCGCGCGACTTCCCACGCTTCGTAGAGTTCCTTGCGCGGCAGGCAGCCGGCGTGGCACACGGCGCGGGCGAGCCGGTCGAAGAGCGCGCCGCCGGGGAACCGGTCGAGATCGCGATCGGTGAGCCGGCCGCGCGATGACGGCGAGAATGCGTGGCTCACGGCGTGGGCTCGTCCGAGGCCAGCTCGAGCACGCCGCACCGCAGGCGCCGGTGCCGATTGAAGAGCCGGACGAAGTCCGACTCGCGGCGGCCTCCCTTGGCGCGGATAACGTCCACGAGCGCCCGGCGGTCCTGCGCGGGCCATCGGCCCACGCCGGGGAGCGCGAGCACGAGCGGGCTCCACCGTTCCCACGCACGCCGCTCGCCGGCGCTCCAACTGTCGAATCGCCGCACGTTGAGGAGCCGCGCGGCGTCGGACGCGCAGGCCCGGATGCCGCGCTCGCGCTCCGCCCCGGCGCGCGCGGCGAGCAGGCGGGAGATGCGAAGCCCGACGTTCCCGAGCGACACGCGGCCGAGCATGTCGCGGCGCGGCCGGGCCGTGTGCAGGAACACGTACTCGGCCGCCAGCCTGTTGAGCGTCGCGGCGCTGGAGCGTTCGCGCGGGTGCGCCGCCAGCCGAGCCAGTTCGTTGCGGACGAGCGTCAGGATTCTCGGCGCGACCGGCCGGAAGCCGAGTTTGTAGTAGAACCAGAACGCGCCCGACTTCTGCCCCTCCGGGTTGGCGTGCCCCAGCTGGAAGGGATCGACGGCGAAGGTGTCGGCGCCGAACAGGCTGCGCGCCATCGAGAGCACGCGGCCGTAGATCCGTGCCGACTCGCCGCCGCGGAACGTCTCGAAGACGTTGTACATGACCTCCGACGACCGGAACAGCCCGCTGGCCAGCACGTAGCCGATGGGCACGCCGTTCTTGAGCGTCAGCATCCCGTACACCGATTCCAGCAGAAGCCGGCGCTCCGGCGTGAGCCCGTAGCACGCGAACGAGAGGCCGTCCTGGTACTCGAAGATCCGGACGTCGTGCCGGTCGGCGTGGATGAAGTTGTCGAGGTCGCGCGCCCGTGTGACCATCGCCTCGCGCGCGAGCGCGATCAGATCGTCGGCCTCGCCGGGCGGGGCCGATCGGACGGCCGCCGGCGGCTTCCGGATCTCGTCGAGCAGGTCCGGGCGCGACCGATCGAGCGGGCGTGTCTGGAACGCGGGCGCAGACGTCCCGTGCTTCGCGAGGGTGCGCGACGGCGTGCCCGGGCCCGGCGACAGGACGAGGGGAATGCCGATGCGCTCGTACAACGTTTCCCGGCCGAACGTGCTGGGGTGGATCGCCTCGAACCGGCGGACCAGGAACGCCGCGTCGGTTTCGCGCGGCGCCTTGAGGGCGGCGAGCAGCCGCCGGAACGGGAGATCTGCGGCATCTATCGTGAGCGATTCCGAGTACGGGAGGACCAGGTGCAGCAGGCCTTCGACTTCGTCCCTCGACTTCCTGCCGAAGGCCTTCCAGTCGATGGTCAGACGATTGGGCCAGCGCCGCGCGAGCCACTGCGCCGTGAACCAGAAGAACACGTAGTGGATCGCCGTGCCGGCGATCCCCGTGTCGGCCAGAGCCGCGCGATGCCGCCGGAGGTCGGCGCGGCGCTCGAATCCCGCCAGCATCCGCTCGACGCGATCGAGCACCTCCGCGTTGTCGGGATAGGCGCGCAGATAGCAGAGAAACTCGTGGAGGCGCTCGACGGCGCGGGCGCCTGGCAACCGCCGGCGTTCCAACTCGCGGAGCAGCGCGACCTTGCGTTCCGCGGCGCCGCCGCCATAGGCGTTCCTGAGTTCGTCGATGCGCCGGCCCGGCGCCGTCGTGTTGCTGGCTGTCACGTGCCCCTCGAATGCGGAGGAACCCGTAGGATACCGCCGATGAACGCCCTGGCAACACTTCGGCTGCCTTTCTCGTCCAAGCACACAGGGAGGTCGTGTGTTGTCATGATGGCCATGGATCCGTTTCGCCGCCCGTTGCTGTGCGCCGCGACGCTCGTGATGGCGTTGTCGCTGCTGCCCACCGCGCCCGCCTCCGCGCAGGCGCCGGAGGGCTCGTTCGACCGGACCCTCAAGGTTTCCGGCGCGGTCGACCTGACCGTGTCGTCCGGGGCGGGTTCCATCCGGATCGATCCCGGAGCTGCCGACACCGTGAGGGTGGCCGCCCGGCTCAAAGCCGGCGGCTCGTGGCTCTCCGGCGGCGACGTCGAGCAGCGCATCCGCCAGATCGAGAAGAACCCGCCCATCGAGCAGCAGGGCAACGTGATCCGGATCGGACGTTTCCCCGACAGCGATCTCGCCGCGGAACATTTCGATCAGCTACGAGATCACGGTGCCCGCCGACACGAAGCTCGAGGCGAGCACCGGGTCGGGCAGCATCGCCGTCGGCGCGATCAAGGGGCCGGCCGCCGTGAAGAGCGGGTCGGGCACCGTGAGCGTCGGCCGCGTCGGCGGCAGCGTGACGGCGTCGACCGGGTCGGGCAGCATCAAGGTGGATGGCGCCGCGAGCCTCGAGGCCGCGACCGGCAGCGGCTCGATCACGGCCGCGGCGGTGTCGGGCCCCACCAAGGCCCACAGCGGGTCGGGCAGCATCACGATCACGCAGGCCGGAAAGGGCGAGGTGGATGTGGCGGCGGCCTCGGGCGGCATCACCCTGTCCGGGGTGGATGGCGCGGCGCGCGTGAACAGCTCCAGCGGCGGCATCACGATCGACGGCCGGCCTGCAGGCCCGTGGTCGCTTCACACCTCGTCTGGCGGCATCTCGATCACCGTGCCGCCCGACGCCGCGTTCGATCTCGACGCCCGCACCAACTCGGGCTCGATCGACTCGGTGCACCCCGTCACGATGGAGGTCACCGGGAAGATCGACAAGCGCCGCATCCAGGGCAAGGTCCGCGGCGGCGGGCCCCTGATCGAAGCGTCCTGCTCGTCGGGCAGCATACGGATCCGATAGGGAACGGTGTAGACTCGGGGCCTCCACCAACAGAGGCCCTGAGATGAACCGATCGCACCGCTGCCCCACCGTCGCCCTGTTCGGCGCGACGCTCTTCCTGTGCGTCCTTGTCGGCCCGCCCGCCGCGGGATCAGCCGCGGCCCAGGCCGTTGCGGCGCCGCCCGCAGCCGCACAGGGCCTGCCGAGCGAGACGCCGGCGCAGCTCGTGCCCGTCACGTCGACGTTCGACTACGTCAAGCGCGACGTGATGATCCCGATGCGCGACGGCGTGAAGCTCCACACCGTCATCCTCGTGCCGAAGGGCGCCAAGGGCGCGCCGATCCTCCTGACGCGCACGCCGTACGACGCCACCGCGCTCACGAGCCACGCCGACAGCGCGCACCTCGGCCCGATCCTCCAGGGCTACGACAACGCCACCGACGTCATCGTCGAAGGCGGCTACATCCGCGTGGTGCAGGACGTGCGCGGCAAGTACGGGTCGGAGGGCGACTACGTGATGAACCGCCCGCTGCGCGGGCCGCAGAACCCGACGCCGGTCGACCACGCGACCGACACCTACGACACGATCGACTGGCTCGTGAAGAACGTCCCCGAGAGCAACGGCAAGGTCGGCATCCTCGGCATTTCCTACGACGGCTTCCTGCCGCTGATGGCGCTCGTCAATCCGCACCCGGCGCTCAAGGTGGCCGTGCCGATGAACCCGATGGTCGACGGCTGGATGGGCGACGACTGGTTCCACAACGGCGCGTTCCGCCAGCAGAACATGCCCTACATCTACGACCAGGAGGGGACGCGGGCGAACGAGATCACGTGGTGGACGAGCCACTTCGACGACTACGACATGTACATGCAGGCGGGGTCGGCGGGCGAGCTCGGCCGCCGCCGCGGCCTCGAGCAGATCGGCTTCTGGCGGAAGCTCCTCGAGCATCCCGGCCTACGACGCGTTCTGGCGCGATCAGGCGGTGGACAAGATCCTCGCGGCGCAGCCGCTCACCGTGCCGGTGATGCTCGTGCACAGCCTGTGGGACCAGGAGGACATCTACGGCGCCATCGCGGTCTACAAGGCGATCGAGCCGAAGGACACCGCCAACGACAAGGTGTTCCTCGTGATGGGCCCGTGGAACCACGGGCAGGAGATCGGGGACGGCAGCGCGCTGGGCGCGCTGAAGTTCGGCAGCGACACCGGCCGCGCCTTCCGGCAGGAGATCCTGCGGCCCTTCCTCGATCAGTACCTCAAGGACGGCGCGCCAAAGGCGGACATCGCGCCCGTGTCGGCGTTCGAGACCGGGACGAACACCTGGCGCCGCCTGCCCGCCTGGCCGGCCGGCTGCGCGAGCGGCTGCACGATCGAGGCGAAGCCCGCTCTATCTCGGCGCGGGCCTCACGCTGAGCTTCGCCGGGCCCAAGGCCGGCGGCGCCGCGTTCGAGGAGTACGTCTCCGATCCCGCCAAGCCCGTGCCGTTCCGCGCGCGGCCCATCCAGCCGGTGGGCTACGAAGGCCGTCTCACCTGGTCGCAATGGCTCGTCGACGATCAGCGCGAGGCGTCGGGCCGGCCCGACGTCGTCGCGTTCGTGTCCGACGTGCTGACGGCGCCGGTGAAGATCAGCGGCCAGCCCATCGCCAATCTCATCGCCTCGACGAGCGGCACCGACTCGGACTGGGTGGTCAAGGTGATCGACGTGTATCCCGGACGAGGTGGCCGGGCAGCCGGAGCTGGGCGGCTACCAGCTGATGGTCTCGGCCGACATCTTCCGCGGCCGCTACCGCGAGAGCTGTCGAGACGGCGAAGCCGATCGCCGCCGACACGCCGCTGCTCTATCGCTTCGCGCTGCCGACGGCGAACCACGTCTTCCTGCCGGGCCACCGGATCATGGTGCAGGTCCAGTCGAGCTGGTTCCCGCTCTACGATCGCAACCCGCAGACGTTCGTGCCGAACATCTTCTGGGCGAAGCCCGGCGACTACCGCAAGGCCGTGCAGCGCATCTACCACGCGCCCGGCCAGGCGAGCTTCGTCGAGTTGCCCGTCGTCTCGGCCCGCTGAGGGGCGGCGCGCGTGTCAGTGTTTCGTCCGGCGGCTCCTTCCGGCCGGCGGTGACGGGCGCGGGACCCGGGCCTGCGCCAGGCGGACCCGGCGAATCGCGCCGATCAGTTCGCTCGACGGCCCGCTCTTCGTGTGGTAGGCCACGGCCCCCGCGTCGCACATCGCGCGCACGAACTCTTCGTCGTCGAACATCGAGAGCCCAATGACACTGATGTCGGGGTGGCCTTGATGGATGGCGCGGGTCGCCTCGACGCCGTCGAGCGTCGGCATGCTCACGTCCATCAGGACGATGTCCGGGTGGAGTTTCGCGGCCATCTCGACGGCCTCTCGTCCATCAGTCGCCTCGCCCACGACCCGGATGTCCTCCTCCTGGTCGAGCAGCCGCCTGAGACCATCGCGCATGACGGCGTGATCGTCGGCGATCAGCACGGTGATCTGCGTGCGCGCGGCTGCCGCGCGGGTCCGGGCGGCTGGCCCGCGTTTGCGGGCTCGAGGCGGATCTATCGGAGCGGGTCCCGTCGACCTGGCGATCTTCTCGAGCGGCGCCGTCAGCGTGAACCGGCTCCCCTTGCCAGGCGCGCTGTCGATGTCGATCCTGCCGCCCATGAGCTCCAGTTGTTCGCGAATGCCGAACAACCCGAACCCGCCGCCGATCTCGCCGGCCTTCTTGAGCGTGGCCGGGTCGAATCCCGGCCCGGCGTCGCTCACGACGATCTGGATAGCCGACTCCGTCACCCGCCGTACGTTGACCGCAACCGAGGCGACATGCGCGTGCTTGACCGCGTTGAACAGCAGTTCGCGCACCGACTCGAAAAGCAGGACCCGTACGTCTTCGAGAACGCCCGGCAGGTCGTCGTCAATCGACAGGTCGACACGAAGGCCGTGCCGGTCGGCCATCCACCGTGCCAGCCACGAGAGGCCCGTCGTCAACCCGCTCTCCTGCAGGATGGGCGGGCTGAGTTCGGCCGTCAGCGAGCGCGACGCGGCGATCGACTCCTCCAGCAGGCGCTCGATCTCGGTGGCGGCCTGCTCGATCAGATCGTCGCCCATCCGGGCCACGATGGCGGTGCGGAACTTGGCTCCAACCAGGAGTTGCTGCAGGTGATCGTGCAGAATTCTGGCGAGTCGGCGGCGCTCGCGCTGCGCAGAGAGCGTGATCTCGCCGGCAAGCGCGCGCAACTGGACGGCGCGCTCGGCCAGGTTCTCATGCGCGCGCTGGAGTTCGCCCTCGATCCGCCGCCGCTCGGTGACGTCGAGGGCCATCTCGAGGACCATCGGCGATCCGTCGGCATCGGTGAAGGGCAGGTCGTACACGTCAATCACCGTGCCGTTGGGGGTTGTGGCCTCCCAATGCCGCGGTTCGCCGGTCCTCAAGACCTCATGGTTCTGGCAGAATTCGCACGGTGAGGAGCGCCCGAAGCAGGTCCTCGTGGCAGCGGCGCCCCTCGGATTCGCCGAACGTCTGACGGAAGCTGCGGTTGGCGAACGCCACGTGATAGTCGGGTGTCAACAAGCACACCTTCGCCGGAAGGGACTCGAGCACGTTGAGCAACCTCTCGCGCTCGATCCTGACCGCGGCGGCGACTTTCCGCTCCTCCTCCGCGCGGCGCAACGCTTCTTCGGCCAGTTTCCGCTCGGTGATGTCCTGAGTGATCCCGAAGCCGCCTCGCAGGGCGCCGTCGTCGTCGAATTCGAGGAACGCCTTCTCTCGGACCCACTTCACGCGTCCATCCACGAGGAGGCGGTGTTCAATGTCGTAGGGTTCCCCGGCGAGGCCCGCTGTCCACTTCGCGTCGACGGATTGCCGGTCATCGGGATGCACGCACTGCAGGAACGTCTGGTAGGTCAGCGGCGTGCCCTTCGGCACGCCGAACACGCGGTGGTTCTCGTCGGACCACGTCAGGATGTTCCGCTGCGTATCGAGGCGCCACCAGCCAAGCCGAGCGACTTCCTCTGCGCGAATCAGGTCTTCCTGGCTCCGGCGAAGCGCCTCCTCCACGACGAGGCGGCCGGTGGTTTCCCACGCGGCATTCAGGATGCCCCACCCCTCATCGCCCGGCAGGCGGACGCGGTGGAGCGACCAGGAAAAATACGCCCGTTCCAGCGGTCCTCCGGGCGTTCTGCGAATCATGTTCAGATCGTCCAGGACCTCGTGAGGTTCTCCCGTCTCCAGCACGCGGCGGCAGAGCGCGGCAAAGTCCTGCCCCGTCTCTGGCCAGAGCTCGTCGAGGGTCTTGCCCACCATGTCCTTGCCCGGGGCGATCGCCTGATACGCGGGATTCACCATCTGCAGGCGAAGGTCGCTTCCCCGGATGAGGTTCATCGCCACGGGCATGTGCTGCACCACCGTTTCCAGCAGCCGCCGCTGGGTCTCCACCGCGGTCTCGGCGCGCTTGCGGTCGGTGATGTCCACGATGAAGGCGATGTGCTCGTCGCGCCCCGGGAGTTTCAGGACGCTGAGCAGCAACGGGACGCGGCGGCCGTCCTTGCGGATGTACTCCTTCTCGTACGGCCCCGCAACTCCGGTCGCGGCGAGCGTCGCCATGATCTCCCGATCCACCTCGGCATACTCGGGAGCTGTCACATCGTCCCATCCGAGCCGCAGGGCCTCCATCTCCTCGCGGGTGTAGCCCGTCAGCCGGTAAAAGGACTCGTTCGCCTCGAAGATCCTCCCGGTGCTGTCGCCGAATCCGATGGCGATGGGCGACGCGTCGATCAACTGCCGCAGCCGCTGTTCGTTGTCGCGCAGCGCGGCTTCCGTCCGCCTCCGCTCGGTGGTTTCTTCAACGACGATATTCAGCCCAACCACGTGGCCTTCGTCATCCGTGATCGGCAGCCACTGCTCCATCCAACTGCGTTCCACCCCGGGCCGGGCCGGCGTTGAGCCCTTGATCTCGATGTCGAGCCGCGGCTGGCCGGTCTCCAGCGTTCGGCGCATTTCGGGTTCCACTATCCCAGCCAGGCCCGGCAGCAGGTCCCGCACACGTTTGCCGATGTGATCCGCTGCCGGGATGCCGTTGATCTCGGCCAGGCGCTCGTTGATGCGCAGGTACCGCAGATCCCGGTCCAGCATGCACAGGCCGACGGGGGCATTCCGGTAGAGGGCCTCGATCTCGGTCAGCCGCTGGCGCGCCAAGTTCTCCGTCTGCTTCCGGGATGTGATGTCGATGCAGATCCCCGACATTCGCAGCGGCGTTCCGTTCTCGCCGTAGGTCGCGCTGCCGAGGGCGCTGATCCAGCGTATCTCCCCGGACGGCAGCACGATCCGGTATTCACTCGAGAATGGCGCGTGCGCGGCGATCGCCTGTTCGATGCGTTCCTGCGCAGCCTGCTGGTCCTCGGGGTGTATCACGCCTTTCCATGGGCCGAATCCGGCCTCAACGTCGGCCGGATCCAGTCCAAAGAGGCGGAAGAGCTCTTCCGTCCAGTAGATCTTGTCGGTCTGGATGTCCCAGTCCCAGATCCCTGCGCCGGCAGCTGCCTGGGCGTACTTCAGCCGCCGTTCGCTTTCGCGCAGCGCGGCTTCCGGTTCGCTCAGCCGGCTCTGCTGTTCGTACTGCTCCCGCTGGATCGTGTCGGCGAGATCCATGCGTGACTCCTTGCCGACGATGGCGCCTGCCGCGCTGGGCACGTGGTCGGGTCGCGGGGGGCCAGGCGCATATTACTGCTTTTGCGGCCGCCCCGGTCGGCGGGCGAGGGGGGATGTAGAATCCGCCCAGCCATCGAGTTGCGGGGCTGCTCCGGGACTCCGGCACCAGACGAGGACGTTCATGTCACAGCATCTCCGTTGGTTCTTGTGGGCGATCGCGGCGCTGGCGATCGGACGGCCGGCGGATGGCCCGTTGCTTGGGGCGACTCAGCCGCCGCAAGATTCTCGAATCGTGCGCCCGACGACGCTCGACGCGCTCACGCCCGTGACATCGTGGGCGAAGGCCGCGCCGGGCGTCTGGCGGGCGAAGGCGGGAGACGCGTCGCGCGAGCTGCGGTACACGGACCTCGCGGCCGCACCTCCCCGTCTCGACGCGCTGCGCGCACGGTCCGATCCGGACTTTCCCTTCTCCTCGGATCCCATCTCGTTCGAGCGCACGGCGGACGGCAAGATCGTGGTCCGCGTGCCGTGCGCGCCCGACGAGAAGCTCTTCGGGTTCGGCCTGCAGCTCGACGGACTCGACAGGAGCCAGGGCGTACTCACGCTCGACGTCGACCACTGGTCCACCGGCGGCGGGCGCACGCACGCACCCGTTCCCTTCTACGTGTCCAGCCGCGGTTACGGCGTGTTCGTCGACACGGCCCGTTTCATCAAGGTGTACGCCCGCGTGGGAAACCGCAAGGACTCCGCACGCAATCCGGCGCCGGTCGATCGCAACCCGCCCCCCGGCGAGCCGGCTCCACGCTGGAACTCCCGGCCTCGCTCGGATGCCGTCGAGATCCTCGTCGACGGCCCCGGCGCCGACCTCGTCGTCATCGCGGGCGCCACCGTGGCGGACGTCGTGTCACGGTTACAACCTCTTGAGCGGCGGCGGCGCGCTGCCGCCGCTCTGGGGCCTCGGGTTCTGGCATCGCGTCCACGCCGCCGCCGACGCCGGGCAGGTTCGGCGCGAGGTGGCGGAGTTCGAGGCGCGCCGCATCCCGCTCGACGTCATCGGCCTCGAGCCCGGCTGGATGACGAAGTCGTACCCGTGCACTTTCGAGTGGCAGACGAAGCGCTTTCCCGATCCTGCGGCGTTCGCCGCCGAATTGCTGGCGCGTGGCGTGAGGCTCAACCTCTGGGAGAACCCGTACATCTCACCCGAGAGCCGGCTCTACAAGACGATGTTCCCGCTGTCGGCCTCGCACATGGTGTGGCTGGGCCTCGTGCCCGACTACACGCTCACGGAGGCCCGGCGCGCGCTGGTCGAGCAGCACGCCCGGGATCACGTCGCC
This sequence comes from uncultured Acidobacteriota bacterium, assembly GCA_963806085.1. GTDB lineage: Bacteria > Acidobacteriota > Vicinamibacteria > Vicinamibacterales > JAKQTR01 > JAKQTR01. Next base: position 70,145 of record CAWDWR010000003.1, on the reverse strand, counting down.
ATCGGCGTCAGCGGGTACAAGATCGACGAGGTCGACGGGTTCGACATCTGGCTGTGGCCGGACCATGCCTCATTTCCGTCCGGCACGCCGGCGCCCGCCATGCGCCAGGCATACGGCCTGTTGATGCAGGACCTGATCTTCAAGGAGCTGTTCAAGGCGCGCAACCAGCGGACCTACGGCCTCGTGCGCGCGTCGAACGGCGCCGCGGCGGGGTATCCGTTCGCCATCTACAGCGACGCGTACGACCTGAAGGAGTACATCACGGGCCTGTCGGCATCGGGCTTCGCCGGCGTGCTGTGGACGCCCGAGATCCGCAGCGCCGCCGATGAACGCGACTGGATCAACCGGATGCAGGTGGTCGCGTTCTCGGCGCTGGCGCAGCTCAATGCCTGGGCGTCAGGAGCGACGCCATGGCATTTCGAGCGCGCAACCGGTACGGTGCGCGAAACGCTCGAGCTACGGATGAGGCTGCTGCCCTATCTCTACAGCGCCTTCGCCGCCTACCACTTCGACGGCGTGCCGCCGATCCGGCCGATGGCGTTCGAAGACCCGGCGCTCGGACACGTGAGCGACCAGTTCATGTTCGGCCCGTCCATCCTGGCGGCGCCGTTCTACGGCAGCGCCAACTGGTCCCGCGAGGTGGTGCTGCCCGCCGGCAACTGGTACGACTTCTACACCGGGGAGTTCGTCGGCGGCGGCGGGCCCGTGACGCGCCGATCCGAATCCGGGCGCATGCCGCTGTTCGTGCGCGAGGGCGCCGTCATCCCGATGCTGAAGACGGCCGTCACCAACACCGCGCGCGCGTACGGGCAGGCGCTCGAGGTCCGCCACTACGGCCTGTCGCCCGGCGCCTTCGATCTGTTCGAGGACGATGGGAAGACGTTCGACTACGAGCGCGGCCGGTACCGCATCCGGCGGTTGAGCGTGGAGGCCGGTGAGGGCGGGCGCCTGTCGCTCCGCGAGACGCTCGTGAAAGACGGCGCGCCGCCCATGTTCGGGCGCCCGGAACTGCGCGCGATGACCGCCGGCGCGGGAGGCGGGGCGGGTCAGTAGAAGATCTGGGTGTAGTACCAGGTTCCCGTGCGCGACTGGACGGCGGCGATGCCCGTGCGCGTGGCGTTGCCCTCGATGTTCGCGCGGTGGCCCGCGCTGCCCAGCCAGGCGTTCACGACGGCGGCCGCCGAGTTGAAGCCCATGGCCACGTTCTCGGCGCCATATCCGCCCCCGCCCAGCGCCGCGATGATCGCGCCGATCCTGGCGTCGAATCCGTCGTGGCCGAAGAGCACGGCCCCGGACGCCATGTTCTGGCTGTGGCCGCTCGCCTGCTGCCAGATCACCTGGTTCATCGCCAGCGCCGGTTTGCCGATGCTTCTCCGATAGTCGTTGATCAACCCCAGGATCTGTTCTTCATACGCCGTTGGCGAAGACGCGGGCGCCGGCGTGCTGGGTGTGGAGGGCGTACTTGGCGTGGACGGTGTGCTGGGCGTCGACGGCGTGCCGGGCCTCGATGGCGTGCTCGGGGTGGATGGCGGCGTCGTGGACGGCGTCGTGCTGTCGGCAGGCGCGGCAGCCTTCGGCATGGAGAAGGTCAGCGTGGCGACGCCGCCTGCCGCGAGCGATGCTGGCTGATCGGTGTCGCTGTAGCCGCTCTTCCACGCCCGGACCGTCACGCTGCCCGGCTGAAGGCCAGACAACGAGAACCGGCCTTGCGCATCCGTCGTCGTCGTCTTCCTGGCGTCCGGCCCGTCGCGGACCTCGATGTTCACGCCGGCCAGCGGGCCTGCCCCCTTCTCGGTCACGGTCCCCGCGACGGCCGACATTGCCGACGCGGTGCCCGTCCCCGAGACCGGCGCCGTGACGGACCCGCCTGTCTGGTCTCCGCTCACCGCCACGGAGCCCTGATAGCTCCGGGCGGCCGTTGGCGCGAAGCGCACGGTGACCTGCTGCGAGCCGCCGGGCGCGATCGTCCCGTTCGTCCAGTTGAGCGAGTACCCCTCTGGGGCCGTGATGCCGGCGATCGAGAGTGCCGCCGTTCCGCTGTTGCCGATGGTGAGCGTCGATTCGGCGGTCTTCCCGACTTCGACGCTGCCGAACGCCAGGTTCCCGCCGAGCGATACGATCCTGGTGATCGACTGGGCCGCCGACGTCGACGCGTCAGGAGTCGGGGCGGTGGGACTGGCCTTCTCGCACGCAGAGGTGGCCAGCGCCAGAAGGAGCACGCCGCGGCAAAGGGAACGGATCATCGGGCACTCCAGCAACGATCCCGGTGCGAGCAACAATCAGGCCACTGGTCTTGAACGGCGCGCGGCGCGGATCTGGGGATTTCGCGCAGGCTGCCCATTCCTGCTCCGTCTATCGGCTCCTGCGAGTGCCGAGTTTAGTCGATCGCTGCCCAAACCGTAATGGCAATCCGAAGGCAGGAGCAGCTTTTGCCAGGCCGAATCCCAACCGGGGGCATCGCGGCGCCGGCCCTTGACAGGCCCGGACCAAGGTGTTATATTTATAGCATATCGGTTATACAGGTAACACACCATGCACGCGCTGCCCCATCCCGGTCTGACCCGGCGCGAGCGCCAGATCATGGACATCCTCTACCGGCGTGGCCGCTCTACCGCAGCCGAGGTGATGCGCGATCTTCCCGGCGACCCCCACTACTCCACCGTGCGCACGCAGCTCCGCGTCCTCGAGGCGAAGGGACACGTCCGCCATGAGGAAGTGGGGCTTCGCTATGTTTATCTGCCGGCTGTCCCCAGGCATGCGGCCCGGAAGAGGGCCCTCAACCACCTGGTCGACACCTTCTTCGAGGGTTCTGCGGCCCAAGTCGTGGCGGCGCTGCTCGGCGGCGATTCCCGCGGCCTGTCCGAGGAGGAGATCGCCAGGATTTCGGAGTTGATCGCCAGAGCCGGGAAAGGCGCGGCGCAGTGATCAAGGTGTCGATCGTCGTGGCGATGGGGCTCATCGCGGAGTCGGTACTGCGGAGGCGTTCCGCCGCGGCCCGACACTGGATCCTCGCCTGCGCCCTCGCGTGCGCGGCCCTGGTGCCGGCGCTGGAGCTCGTGGTGCCTCGGTGGACCGCGCCGGTCGACATACCGTGGCTTGCTGGCCGGGCAGCGGATTCGTCATTGGCGTTCGGCGACTCGAGCGCCAGTGGCGGGATCGCCGTGCGCGACGGCAGCGACTCCTCCGGCGGGCCGTTCCCTGCGTGGACTTCGGTTTCCACGATCGGAGCGGTCTGGCTGGCGGGTGCCCTGGCCGGACTCGTGCTCCTCGGCATCGGACTCGGGCGGCTGGCGTCGGTCGTCTCGACCGCAAGGCCGGTCGCTCGGGGAGCATGGTGCGATGTGCTGGCCGAGTTGGCGGGCCGTTCGCTGCCGGCGCCTGTCCGCCTGCTTCAGAGCGCGCATCCCGCGCTCCTGTTCACGTGGGGGCTGCGGCGGCCCGTGATCGTGCTCCCGGAGAGCGCGCCAGACTGGCCGGCAGACCGAATCCGCGCCGTCCTCGGCCACGAGCTCGCGCACGTGCGCCGCCGCGACTGGGCGGTGCAGATGGCCGCCGGGCTTCTGCGGTGCGCCTACTGGTTCAACCCCCTGGTCTGGCTCGCGTGTCACCGCCTTCGCCAGACAGGCGAACAGGCCTGTGACGACGCCGCCGTCGGCACGGGCATGGCGGCGGCCGACTATGCGGCCCATGTTCTCGACGTCGCGCGGCTGTTCTGCCGGGCGCCATGCCGGTCGCGGCTTCCCGTCATGACCATCGTCCGGCCGTCGCGTTTCGAGAGGAGAGTACGAGCCATGCTGGATTCACGAGTCGATCACGCCCCTGTGTCCCGGCGTTCCGCTCTGGCGATCGTCGCCGCGCTCGTGCTGGCGACGATTCCAATCGCCGGGCTGGCCGCGCGGTCCGCACCGGTCCCGGCCGCGGACGTCTCCGTCGAGCAGCCATTGAGTGCGACTCGATCCGCGCCGGACGCGGCTCCTGTGCAGCAGAACGCGTCCGCGGCCACGACGCTTTCGGGCACCGTGCTCGACGGCGCGGGCAGGACGGTGCCCGACGTCGCGGTCGACGTCGTGCGGATCGATGCGTCCGGTGGACCGAAACCCCAGGCGCGCACGGGCGCGGACGGCCGGTTTGAAATGCGCGGCCTTCCTCCCGGCGAATACGAAGTCGCCAGCTCCAAGCCGGGCTTCAAGAAGAACGTGCTTCGTGTGTCGCTCAAGCCGGCCGAGCCGGCCGCGTTGAGAGTCGTCCTGCAGCTTGGGTCGCTCTCGGAGACCATCACCGTCGCGCGGGGACCGGCCGAGACCCCGCCTTCAGCCGCGGCCGTCAGGCGCGCGGCTGATGAAGCGCCGCGGCCCGACCCATGCGACAACTCTCCCGTCGGCGGGTGCGTCACGCCGCCCAGAAAGCTCGTCGACGTCGGGCCCGTGTATCCGTCGGCTCTCGCGGCGAAGCAGGCCACGGCCGACGTCGTCATCAAGGCCACCCTGCGAACAGACGGGTTGCTGGGTGACTTCCGGCCGGAAGCTGGCCCCGACCCCGCGTTTGTGGAGGCGGCGCTCGGCGCGATACGTCAGTGGCGGTTCACACCGGTCAAGCTGAACGGCGTGCCGCAGGAGTGCCAGGTCACGGTGACGGTCAAGTTCGTGGCCCGGTAGGGCCTACGTTCTGAGTTTCTTGAAGTTCTCCAGGTTTGCCTTGAGCGAGTCGAGCGGCGGCACGCCTTCGCGCTCGTACTCGATGATGTACCACTCCAGGCCGCCCACCGATTCCGCGGCCGACATGATCCCGGGCCAGTCGAGCTCGTCGGCGCCGATGTAGGCATCGGGTTTCGCCTTCGAGTACGGCTTGACGTGCATCGTGACGGTGCGGCCGGCGTTGCGCCGGACGAGATCGACGAGGCTCACACCGGTCAATTCGGAGGCGTTGCCGGTGTCCAGCTGCAGGATGACGTCCTTTGTCGTCCGATCGGCGAAGAGGTTCCACCAGTACTCGCCGTCGATGCGGTTGAAATCGGCGAAGTGGTTGTGGTACCCGACGCGCATCTTGTGCGCTTTCACCTTCTCCGCCGCTTCGTTCACCGCATCCGCCGTCTTCTTCAGCAGGTCCGCCGACTTGTAGACATCCGGCGCGAGCGACCGGATGATCAGGTACCGGTTGCCGACCGCCTGGTTGAACTCGACGGTGGCCGCGAGCTTCTCGCTCTGGAGTTCGCCGAGGGTGTGGTGGAACCCGCAGGCCTTGAGCTTGACGGCGTCGAGGTGCTTCCGCCATTCCGTGCCAGGCTTGCCGAACGCGTTCTCGAGTTCGACGCCGTCGAACCCTGCCGCGCCGAGCGCCCCGAGCGTGCCTGGAATGTCGGTGGCGAGCTGCTTCCGCACGCACCAGAGCTGCACGCCGATCGGGATGCGCTTCCACGCCGCTCCGGCCAGGGCCGGCATCGCCGGGAGGACGAGGGCGGAGGCGGCTGCGGTGCCGCCGAGCTTGAGGATGTCGCGCCGTGTGGGATGCCTGTGCATGGGGTGGGTCCTTTCGATTGCGCGCATCGTACGCTCGATGAGCGGGATCGGGCAAGTGACGGCCGACAATCTGGATGTGGGGTAGGATGTGACGCGTCGCCGAGCACTGGCGACGGGCGCGGCAAGCTTCGGATTGGGGGTCTTGATGGAGTCCGCCACGCGCGGTCGCAGGATCACCTGGCTACTCGCGGGGTGCACGCTCGCCGTGCTCGTGGCCTCCGCGCCGGGTGCGCTGCGCGACTCCTGGGAACGGGGCGGCATCTACCTGTTTTCCTGGGAGTTTTTCGCGGACCTGCCGCGCCGCCTGATGGGCCCCGGGCGGTTCCGGTTCGTCTTCCAGCCGCTTGTCGCGATCCTGCTCGGGATCCGTGCCGGTCGCGGCGATGCGCTTGCCGGCCGGCCGCCGTTCCTGCTCGCGCTCGTCGCCCATGCTCAGCATCGCCGGCAGATGCTTGCGGAAACCGCGCAGGCGCTGGCCAACATCGTGCTGGTCGGCATCCTTCTCGACGCCATCTCCCAGTGGCTCATTCTCGGGATGGCACACCCGGGCGCGGCCCTCGTTGTCGGTCCTGTTCTGATTGGCATGCCCTACGCGCTCGCCCGCGGGTTCAGCAACCGCATTGCCCAGGCGCGGCTCCGCTGAGCACGCCGTCTCAGCCGGGTGAGCCGGCTCGCGTTACCCCTTCCTCGAGGCCGGCGCCGGCGGCCGAAGCCGGGACGATCGGCGGGCCCACGATTTCGATGCCGAACCTGCCGCCTGCGCTCCGGAGGCGCTCGACGTCGGTCGGCGCCACGGGAGGAAAGCCGTCGTGCTCGGCCGGGCGCCCCGCCGCGGCGAAGAATTCCTCGCCGCCTCCAGGCGACAGCAGCGTGAGCATGTGCGCGGCCGCCCCGCCTTCGACAACGAACGTGTGCGGCACGTCGCGGGGCAGGAAGAAGTACGACCCGGGACCGCCGGACAGCGTCTGGTCTCCGCATCGCAGCGTCATCTCGCCTTCGAGCAGCCAGAACGCTTCGTCCTCGCGGTGATGGACGTGCAGCGGCGGTGAGAACCCGGGCGGTATCCATGATTCGACCAGGCCGTAGGCGCCGCCGGTCATCTGTCCGGTGGCCTTGATCGCCGTGCGGTTGTTCAGGAACCAGAACTCCGCTCCGGCGCTGGAGGCGGGAGCGGCCAGGCGATTGGCAGGATCTGCGTTCGACATCATGGGGGTCTCCTTTCGGCTCATTAATTGCACTGCTATGCAATCAATGCATTCATGTATACTCTAGCGCGGATGCCGTGTCAACCGGGCGCGGGCCGAGTCGAGGAGGTCGGGATGGCTGCGACGACGAAGGAGCGGGGGCGGGCCGGACAGCGAAGACGCACGCGGAAGGCGATCCTGCAGGCGGCGATGGACCTGCTCGCCCGGGATGGAAACCCGTCCATCGCGGACATCGCCGCGGCAGCCGACGTTTCCCGCCGGACGGTCTACATGTACTTCCCGACCCTCGAGCACCTGCTGGTGGACGCGGCGCTGGGATTGGCCTCCCAGGCGGCCGTCGATCGCGTCGTGGACTTGTCCGCCTCCGCCGGCGACGTCGAGGCGCGCGTCGACGCCATGGTCAGGGCCGTCCAGCGGATGTCGAGCGACACCGAACAACTGGGCCGCAGTCTCATCCGGCTGACCATCGAGCCGCGCGCAGACACCGGGGCGCCCCGGCGAGGGTATCGGCGGACGGAGTGGATCGAATCGGCGCTGGCGCCCCTGCGAGATCGGCTGGACCGGCCGGGCTTCGAGCGGCTGGTCTCGGCGCTCTCGATGGTGATCGGCTGGGAGGCCCTGCTGGTGCAACGGGACGTCCGCCGCCTGGGCCCGGCGGAGGCGGAAGAGGTGTCGGCCTGGGCCGCGCGGGCGCTCGTGAGAGCGGCGCTCGCCGAGCTCGAAACGGCCATGCCGTCCGGCCCGGCCAGTTGTGCCATGCTGAAGTGACTCAGCCCCCACGATAGTACAGGAGACGCTCGGCGGTTACCCCGCGATGGGCAGGGGTTGGAGGCACGATTGGATCAACCTGATACTCGTCTCGACGAAGAGCTGCGGAAGGGCGCGCAATACCTGGCCCATCGCCTGACGCCGACGGCAGGCACCATTCCCCGGGTCCCGGGCATCGACATTCATGGCGTGATGCTGCCCCTGAACGGCGTGGCGGGCGGCGATCTCCTCACGTACGTGGATTTCCAGGAGCGCTTCGATCTCGAGTCGCGCATTCAGCGCGCGCTGGCGTCCGGGCAGGCGGGCATGGCGCGCGTGCTGCAGAAGCTCAAACTCACCGGCGGGATCCTCGTCGCCGACGTGGCCGGCCACGACTTCACCGATGCGGCCCGTGCCGCCATGCTGCACCAGGCCTTCCATACCGGCGCCTTGTACGAGATGGACCTCAACGGCCAAATCACGCTGCGCCTCTTCGAGCAGATCAACACCCGTTTCTGCAAGTCCGTGACGCTGCGCAACCTGGCCGCCGACCCCGACGAGGCCAGCTACATCACCCTCATCTATGGGGAGATCTCCAGCACGGGCAGGTTCAGCTTCATGAGCGCCGGCCATCCCCCGCCGCTGGTCTTCTCTCGCGAATTCGACCGGTTCGTCGAGGTGAGCCCGGACCGTCTGGTCAGCTACTCGCCCATCGGGCTCCAGCCAGGCGAGCACCACGCCGACGCGAAGCGCTACGAGCGGGCGCTGGGCTACAAGAAGCGCTACACCGTCAACAACCTGAACCTGATGGGCCACGGCGACGTGCTGCTACTGTATACCGACGGCCTCATCGAGCCGTTGTCGGCCTATACACAGGACCAGTTGCAGCAGGCCGTCTCCCGCGCCAAGGACGGCAGCGCAGAGATGATCTGCGACGCAATCGTGAGCGATCGCCGGGCTGCGGCCGCGCAAACCGACGACCTCACGCTCGTCGTCATCAAGTACCGCTAGGACGTCCTGCTTCCGGCCGTCGTCACTCCTCCGGCCCGATCATGCGCTCGGGGCGGACGGCGCGGTCGAACTCCTCCGCCGTCAGGAGTTTCAGCTCGACGGCGGCTTCCCTCAGCGTCTTCCCTTCCTGGTGCGCCTTCTTCGCTATTCTGGCGGCGTTGTCGTACCCGACGACGGGATTGAGGGCGGTCACGAGCATCAGGCTCTCGTTCAGCAGTTCGCTGATGCGCGCCTTGTTGGCGTCGATGCCCGCCACGCAGTTGTCGGTGAAGCTGCGGCAGGCGTCGGCCAGCAACCGGATCGACTGCAGCAGGCTGTAGATGATGACGGGCTTGAAGACGTTGAGCTCCAGGTGGCCGCTGCTGCCGGCGATGGAAATCGTCGCGTGGTTGCCCATCACCTGGGCGCAGACCATGGTCATGGCCTCGGATTGAGTCGGGTTCACCTTGCCCGGCATGATCGAGGAACCGGGCTCGTTTTCCGGCAGGTGAATCTCGCCGATGGCGCAGCGCGGCCCGGACGCCAGCAGTCGAATGTCGTTCGCGATCTTCATGAGGGAGCAGGCCAGCGTGTTCAGGCTGCCCGAGGCTTCCACGATCGCGTCGTGGGCGGCCATGGCCTCGAACTTGTTCTCGGCCGTCGTGAAGCGGAGGTTCGTGATCCGGGAGACGTGCGCGGCGAAGGTGTCGGCGAAGCCCCGCTTGCAGTTCAGCCCCGTGCCAACGGCCGTTCCACCCTGCGCAAGCTGGGACAGCCTTGGGATGCACGACTGGACGCGTGCGATGCCGTACTTGACCTGGGTCGAATAGGCGGAGAATTCCTGGCCCAGCGTCACCGGCGTGGCGTCCTGCAAATGGGTGCGGCCGGTCTTGATGACGCCGCTGAAAGCGTCGGCCTTTGTGCGCAGGGCGCGCTCGAGGCGTTCAAGCGCGGGGATCAGCTCGTGCTGCAGTTGCTCGACGGCTGCGATGTGCATCGCGGTCGGGAACGAGTCGTTCGAGGACTGCCCCATGTTCACGTGATCGTTGGGGTGAACGGGCGTCTTGGAGCCCATCTGCCCGCCGAGCATCTCGATCGCGCGGTTGGCGATTACCTCGTTGGCGTTCATGTTGGTCTGGGTGCCCGATCCGGTCTGCCAGACGACGAGCGGAAAGTGGTCGTTCAGGGCCCCGTCGATGACCTCCTCCGCGGCGGCGACGATGGCATCGCCTCGTTCCGGGTCGAGCACGCCAAGCTCCATGTTCGCCAGGGCTGCGGCCTTCTTCTGCACGCCCAGCGCCCTGATGAGCGGCAGCGGCATCCTCTCCGTCCCGATCTTGAAGTTCTCCAACGACCGTTGAGTCTGGGCGCCCCAGTACTTGTCGGCGGGGACGGCGACTGCGCCCATCGAGTCCGTTTCGGTACGTGTCATCACGGGCAGGCCTCGGGGTTAATATTCAGCATCATACGGCCCGGACCGTTCGCTGTGTTGCGCCAGGCAGGACGGGGCCGGCAGCGTTCTTGCCGTTCGGCCTCCGCCCGGCGCGTGTCGGGAGGGCAGTGCCATGCGTCAGCCTGAGGAGACCCCGTTTCTATCGCCCTGGTGGCGGCACACCGTCATCCTCGTGATGATCGCGGGATTCAGTGTGCTGTCCTACCTCACCTACCGGACCTACACGGACGCCCCGCCCATCCCCGTACGCGTGGAAGACGCGTCGGGCCGCACCGTGTTCACGTCGGCCGAGATTCTCCGCGGGCAGGAGGTGTTCCTGAAGTACGGCTTGATGGAGCATGGAACCCTCTGGGGCCACGGCGCCTACCTCGGCCCCGACTACAGCGCCGACACGCTGCACGTGGCGGTCGAGGTCGAGCGCGACACGCTGGCGAATCTGCGGTACGGGCAGTCCTACGCGGCGCTGGGAACCGGCGCCGCTGCCGAGATTGCCGACACCGTGCGCCGCAACCTGAAGCAGAACCGCTACGACCCCGGGACCGGCGTCCTGCGGTTCACGGATCTCGACGCCGCCGCCTTTGCCGCGTCACGAACCTACTGGGCCGGCTTCTTCTCGGGATCCACGGCTGCAGCCGGTTTGCCGCGGAACTACATCCGCGAACGCCGGGAGCTCGACGACCTGGCCGCGTATTTCACGTGGGCCGCGTGGGCGGCGGCCGCGAACCGCCCGGGGAAGGACTACTCCTACACCAACAACTGGCCCTACGATCCGGCCGCGGGCAACACCCCCAGCGGTGCGACGTACCTCTGGAGCGCGTTGAGCTTGATCACCTTGCTCGGCGGGCTCGGGACGGTCCTGTTTCTGTTCGGACGGTTTGACTACCTTGGGTGGCACCAGGCGGCCGCCGCCGGGCATTCGCACGACAATGCCCTGACGGCGTGGCGGTGGACCGCGAGCCAGCGCGCGACGGCCTCCTACCTCGCCGTCGTGGCGGTCCTCTTCCTGGCACAGGCGCTCCTCGGCGGCGTGCTCGCCCACTATCGAGTCGAACCCGGCGCGTTCTACGGCATCGACCTGGCGCGCGTGCTTCCGTACAACCTGGCGCGCACGTGGCATCTGCAGCTGTCGATCTTCTGGATCGCCACGGCGTGGGTGGCCGGAGGGCTGCTGCTCGCGCCGCTCGTCGGCGGCGCAGAGCCCCGGGGACAGCGGGCTGGCGTCATCCTGCTGCTGGCCGCCCTGGCGGTTGTCGTCTTCGGCAGTCTCTTCGGAGAGTATCTCGGCATCAACGGCGCGCTTGGCCAGGCTTGGTTCTGGCTGGGCCACCAGGGCTCCGAGTACCTGGACTTGGGCCGGTTCTGGCAGCTATTGCTCGCGGCCGGCCTCGCCTTCTGGCTCGTGCTGATGTTCCGGGCATTGCGGCCGGCGATCCGGCGCGGCACCCGTTCCGAGCTCGGGGCGCTGTTCCTCTACGCCGCCGCCGCCATTCCGATCTTCTATCTGCCGGCGCTCTTCTACGGCCCGCGCACGAACTTCGCCATCATCGACAACTGGCGCTTCTGGATCATCCACCTCTGGGTGGAGGGCTTCTTCGAGCTCTTCGCGACAGTCCTCGTCGCGGTGATGTTTCACCTCCTGGGACTCGTCACGGTCAAGACGGCCACGCGGGTCGTGTATCTGGACGCGATCCTCTATCTGGGTGGAGGCATCCTCGGCACCGGCCACCATTGGTACTTCACCGGACAAGGCGCCCTGAACATGGCAATAGCCGCGTCCTTCTCCGCCCTTGAAGTCGTGCCTCTCACGCTCCTGACGCTCGATGCCTGGGACTTCATCCGCCTCAGAGAGCGCGGGTGCGCGGAGTGCGGGCAGGCCCTGGCGGGCCGCCATCGCTGGGCGATCAATTTCCTGATGGCCGTGGGCGTCTGGAACTTCGTCGGGGCCGGCATCTTCGGGTTTCTGATCAACCTGCCCATCGTGTCGTACTTCGAGGTGGGCACCGTGCTGACGCCGAACCACGGCCACGCCGCCCTGTTCGGCGTGTTCGGCATGCTGGCGCTCGCCGTGGTCGTCTTCGGCCTTCGCGCCCTGGCATCCGAGGCCGCGTGGGCTAGAGCCGAGCGCCTCGTCCGGGTCGGCTTCTGGGGACTCAATGCCGGCCTCGGCCTGATGATCGTGCTGGATCTGTTTCCGGCCGGCGTCCTCCAGTTGTGGGACTCGGTCACGAATGGCTACTGGCACGCCCGGCAGCCGGCATTCACGATGACCGGGCCGTTTCACACGCTCGAGTGGGTCCGACTGGCTGGGGACAGCGTGTTCCTGCTCGCCGGTGTCGTGCCGCTGGTCGCCGCCACACTGCTGGTCGTGCTCGATCCGGCGACCTATCGAACGAAAGAGAACGCCCGCCTGACGTGATCACCGCGCGCGGGACGGGGCCTCAGCCCCGTCCCGCGGCTGGTGCCTGCTCAGTAAGGCCGCATGGCTCCCCGGTACGGGATCACCTGCCCGGGCAACACGTTCACGTCGAACATGACCGGCTCGTAACCGGATGCCTGGATCTCCACCCGGTAGGTGCCGGAGCGGAGCGTCAGCGGTTGGGCGCTCGGGCCAAAGTCGCCCGCAACTCCCACGTACTCACCATCGATGAAAATGGCGGCATCGTACGGGTCGACTTCGAAGCTCATGCCGCCGTAGGCGGTGCCGGCTGACAGGCCGAATCTCGACAGCGGATAACCGTAGGACGGATTGGCGTATCCGTAAGAGTAGTACGGATAGGCTGTCGGCCACCCGATCCACAGGCCGAAACCGAGGCTGATTCTCGGCCGGAACGAGTAGTACGGACGCGAGTAGTAGTACGGCCGGTAACCGTAGCCGTAGCCGTATCCGTACCGAGAGCCGTACCGAGAGCCGTACCCATGACCGTACCCGCCGCGCGGTGCGACGTAGGCCCGGCGTCCGATGTCGCCGCGATAGCCGTTGTTGCCGCCAGAGCCGTAGTAAGGCGCACGGCCGGCGTACCCGCGGTTGTTGTCGTAACCGCGGTTGTAAGCGCGCGGCACCGCCTGTTGCGCGTAGGACCGGCCCTGCTGCCCGTCATATCGCGGTGCCTGGGCGTACGACCGTCCCTGCTGCCCGTTGTACTGCGGCGCCTGAGCATAGGAGCGCTGCTGGGCGTACGACCGCCCCTGCTGTCCGTTGTATTGCGGCGCCCGGGCGTAGGGCTGTCCCTGTTGCCCGCCCGACCGCGGCGCCTGGGCGTAGGACCGCTGTTGCTGTGGAGCGCCGCTGCCTCTTGGCTGTGACTGGCGCGGCGTGGCGCGCGGCGTGGCGCGCTGCTGCTGCGCGCCGGCGCGGGGCGCCGACTGGTTGCCTCCGTCCCGGCTTCCACCGCCTCGACGCTGCTGTGCGTCGGTCGGCATGGCCGTGAGGCTGAGTGCGACAAGCGCGACGACGGGCACAAGAGCGTGTTTGAGATTCACCGGAAGACTCCAATCCTGCGCAGCGCGTTTCCGGAGCCCATGCACCCGGCCGTCGGGCATTCAGTCCGGACACACACGCCGACACTTCTCCTTACAGCAAGGGAAGTGCCAGAGAAACAAATTCGTTTTCCCGGTCTTTTCCGCGTTGTCGCGTTGCGCTCCGGCCGGCCCGTCCATGCGAGAGGACACTGCCGCTGGCGAGGGCGGCCTCAGGCCCTGAGAAAAGCGATCAGGTCCTCATTGAGCTGGTCCTCGTGCGTGTCCGCGAGCCCGTGCGAGCCGCCCGGATAGATCCTCAGGGTCGCGTTCTTGACGAGTTTCGCCGAGGCAGAAGCCGAGGCGCCGATTGGCACGATCTGGTCGTCATCGCCGTGGATGATCAGGGTTGGCACGTCGAACTTCTCGAGGTCCTCGGTGAAGTCCGTTTCGGAGAACGCCTTGATGCAGTCGAGCTGGTTCTTGAGACCGCCCTGCATGCCGCGGAACCAGAATGCGTCGCGGACGCCCTGGCTGACCTTCGCGCCCGGCCTGTTGGCGCCAAAGAACGGCGCGGTGATGTCCTTGAAGAACTGCGAACGATCGGCGGAGACGCCGGCGCGGATGCTGTCGAACGTCTCGATCGGCAGGCCGCCCGGATTGGCGGCCGTCTTGAGCATCAGCGGCGTCACCGCGCCCACAAGCACCGCCTTGGCGACACGGCCGGTGCCGTGGCGCCCGATGTAGCGGGTGATCTCGCCGCCGCCGGCCGAGTGCCCGATGAGGGTGGTGCCGCGCAGGTCGAGTGTCTCGATGAGTTCCGACAGGTCCTCGGCGTAGGTGTCCATCGTGTTGCCGTTCCAGGGCTGGCTCGAACGGCCGTGCCCGCGGCGATCATGGGCGATGCAGCGGTAGCCCTGGGACGCCAGGAAGACCATCTGGCTCTCCCAGGCATCGGCGTTGAGCGGCCAGCCGTGGCTGAAGACGACGGGCGGTCCGGTTCCCCAGTCTTTGTAGTAGATGGTCGTGCCGTCTCTGGCGTTGATCGAGCTCATTTCGCGATTCCCTTCGCTGTTTGGGACGCTCTCGTCCGCGGAGTTGCCACTGGGGGCATTCGGGGCCCTTCAGCGCACGGGTTCGACGAGTTCGTCGAGTCGATCTTCGGCGCAAACGCCATGGGAGGGCTGTCCAATACCGCACACACGGCCCTCACGTGTCGCTGTGCATTCGGGGACAACGTGGAGGACCGGTTCGGGCACCTCACGTTCACCATCTTCTACCTGCTCTGCGGGCTTGCGGCATCGTTCGCCCAACTGGCGTTCAGCGCCGGATCGAACGTGCCGAACCTGGGGGCATCGGGGGCGATTGCGGGCGTGCTGGGCGCTTACATTCTGCTGTTCCCGCAGGGGAAGATCAGGATGTTGCAGGGCCAACAGGTGGTTCAAGTGCCCGCATTGATTGCCATCGGGATGTGGATTGCGCTGCAGTTCTTCAGCGGCATCGGTTCCATCTCCGACGCCGCGCAGACGGGCGGAGTCGCGTACATGGCGCACGTCGGCGGCTTCGTGGCCGGGTTTGCGCTTACGTTCTTGCTTCGCGGGATCGGAAAGGCGCAGGCGGCGGCTTCCTAGTCCTGCCCGGTCGCCGGAGGCCCGGTCCGATGGTACAGTGTGTCTGCAAGGGGCTTCCCATCGGCCGATCCCTCACGCGCTCACCTGCGCCCGCCGGAATGCGGCGTTCAGTCGCCAGCACATCGGCCGCCGTGACGGCGGCAGCCGCCATCCTGGCGCTGCACCTCTCCGCCGCCGCGCAATCTCACGAGTCGTCTGCGCAGTTGTTCGGCCAGCGATTCGGCTTCACCGCAAGCCAACTGGCGGCGGTGGACGCGGGCACCTCTGTCGCCGTGGTCCTGCCGTCCACCGTGGACCACGAGATTGCCATCGCCGGCGCGGTCTTCGTTCGTGCAACGCCCGCCCGGCTCGTGTCCGTGCTTCAGGACGTCGAGCGGCTCGAGTCGGGAAAAGGGTTCCTTCGCACCAAACGGCTGAGCAACCCGCCGCGGCTGGGCGACTTCGCTTCGTTCCAGTGGCCGGCCGGCGACATCGACGCGCTGCGCAACTGCCGGCCCGGCGGGTGCAGCGTCAAGCTCGGCCAGCCTGCGTTCGACCAGCTCGCCAGGATCGACTGGTCGGCGCCCGACGCGGCGGAACACGCCAACGCCTTCGGCCGCCAGATGTCGCTCGACTACGTGCTGGCCTACCGGAAGGGCGGAAACCGGAACCTGGCCGTCTACGTGAACTCGGAACGGCCGCAGTCGGTTGCGCGCGAATTCGAAGAGATGAGCGGCCGCGTCGATCTCTGGCCGGACGCCCTGGCGCCGGTGGCTACGTACCTGCGCGGCTACCCGACGGCGGCGCGGCCGCGCCAGACGAGCGACTTTTTCTACTGGTCGCTCGCGGAGTTCGGCCTGAGGCCGTTTTTCCGCATCAACCACGTCGTCGTGCACGCGACCGGACGCACGAGCGGGCCGCTTCACGTCGTGCTGGTGAAGCAGCTCTATGCGAGCCACTATTTCCGCGCGGCACTCGAGGTCCGCGCCGTGGTCGGCGACGGGCGCCCGTCCGGCAAGGGCGTCTACCTCGTCATGTTGAACATGGCCCGGTCCGACGGACTGACCGGCGTGCTCGGCAGCCTGATCATCAAGCCGAAAGCGACCGGGGGTTCACGCGAGGCCCTGGAGCGGGCGCTGGCCGCCGTCAAGCGGATGGCCGAGGCGGGGCGCTGACGCCTGGCCAGGGCCTGTCGCGGCCGCGGCCACCCGGTCCCTCACACGGTGTTGAACGGCTTGAACTTCCGCACGAAGTCTGGGTCGATCCTGATGCCAAAGCCCGGGCCGGACGGACACCGCACGATCCCGTTCTTGCACGTCAACGGTGAGCTGTCGCACTCGAACGGTATGCGGGTTTCACCCTTGAATTCCTGAAAGGGCCCGGGATCGGCCACGTACGACGCGAAGTGCAGGATGTTGAGGTAGGCGAACCCGGACTCCGAGAGGTGCAGGGTGCAGGGCATTCCCGCGGCTGCCGCCATGCGCGCCACCCTCGTGCAGCGGATGTACCCGCCGAAGTAGTGCAGGTCCGGCTGCACGACATCCATGACCCGGTTCTCGATGGTCCACTGGAAGCGGCGCAAGCTGAATTCCTGCTCGCCCAGGCCGACCGGGATGGTCAACGCATCGCTCACCTGCTTGGTCGCCCACAGGTCGTCGAACTGGCACGGCTCCTCGAACATGGCGTACTGGTAATCCTGCATCAGCCGGCCGATGCGGATGGCGTTCGGCGCGTCGTACGAGCTGTTCGAGTCGGCGTAGAGCGTCATGCCATCCCCGAACGTCTTCCGCACCAGCGGAATCAACGCCTCGCTGCGGCCCGGCAGCGAGTCGGCGTTGTTGCTCATCCGCCCCCCGAGGCGGAACTTGACCGCCCTGGCGCCGGTTTCGGCCGCCAGGCGCTTCAGGTAGTCGATCTCGGCCTCGGGCGTGTTGCCCCGATTACCGCTGGCGCGATACACGCCGATGTCCCGGCGGCGCACGCCGCCCAGCAGGTCGCCGATGGGCTTGCCCGAGATCTGTCCCATCAGGTCCAGCAGTGCCATCTCGACGGTGGCCACGCAAACCCAGAACGCCAGGCCCTGGAACTTGTAGTTGCTCTGGTAACGGTAGACCTCCCACAACAGCGACTCCAGATCGCGCGCGTCCTTGCCGACGAAGAACGGCGCCACCTGCCTCAGGTACAGCGGATACACGTCCAGCAGGCGCGAGTTGTTCGGGACCGTGATGCTCTCGGCGCCGTCGCTGCTGCGGACGCGAACCAGGAACGTCGTGCCGTCGCGCAGCAGCTCCAGGGTGTCGACCTTGACCGGTGCCTTCAGCAGGTCTCTCTGCAGGACTGGTTCAGCCAGGATGCGGGCGAGCGCAGCCGCGTCCGGCCCCTGGCGTCCGGCAGCCTGTGCCTGTAGACGATCGGCGCTGGCCGCGGCCACGCTGGCTGCCGCGGATGTCTTCAGGAACGTGCGGCGGCTGGTCTTCATGTCGTTCACTCTCTTTCGCAGCGGCGCGCCGTGTCGGTGCACCTAGGTCACGGGCGCGGGGTTGAAGAGCGCGAGCGCGTTGTACAGGCCCCACCTATCCGACCACGGCTTCCTGGTTCCGCTTGCGACCTCCAGGATCATCCGGAACAGTTCCCAGCCGACCTCCTCGACCGTCGCGGCGCCTGTCGCGATGCGGCCGGCGTCGAGGTCGATCAGGTCGTGCCAGCGGGCGGCCAGGTCGCTGCGCGTGGCCACCTTGACGACCGGCGCTGCCGCCAGGCCGTAGGGCGTGCCGCGCCCGGTGGTGAACACCTGCAGCGTCATGCCCGAGGCCAGCTGCAGCGTTCCGCAGATGAAGTCGCTCGCGGGCGTCGCCGCGAAGATCAGGCCCTTCGCCGTCGCCCTCTCCCCAGGCGCCAGCACCTGGGAAATCGGGCTCGTGCCCGACTTGACGGCGGAACCCAGCGCCTTTTCCACGACGTTCGCCAGTCCGCCGGCCTTGTTGCCGGGCGTGGGATTGGCGCTGCGATCGGTTCCGCCAGCCGCCAGATACGCGTCGTACCAGGCCATTTCGCGGATGAGGGCGCGGCCGACGTCCTCGTTGATGGCCCGCGGCGTCAGCAGGTGAACGGCGTCTCGCACTTCCGTCACCTCGGAGAACATCACCGTCGCGCCGGCGCGAACCAGGAGGTCGGAGGCAAAGCCCACGGCCGGGTTGGCCGTCACGCCCGAGAACGCATCGGACCCGCCGCACTGGACGCCCACCACGAGATCTGCGGCCGGACAGGGTTCGCGACGGCGGCGATTGAGAACCGCCAGCCGCTTGTCCGCGCGGTCGATGATGGCGTCCACCATCGCCTCGAACCCGACGAGGCGCTCGTCCTGCAATCTGATGATGCTGGCCTCGGCGTCGGCGCGCGTCAGGCCTGGCAGCAATTGCTCCGGCTGGAGCTTCTCGCAGCCGAGCCCGACGACGAGGATTTCCCCGCCGAAGTTCGGGTTGCGCGCGAGGTTCTGAAGCGTGCGGATCGGCACCTCGGCAGCCGGCGCGTTCACGGCATAGCCGCATCCGTAGGTGTGATTGAGGCCGACCACGCCGTCCACGTTGGGGTACTTCGGCAGCAGCCGCTCCTTGATGAGCGGCACGACGTAGTCGACGACGCCGGCCACGCATTGCACGCTGGTGGAGATCCCGAGGATGTTGCGCGTGCCTACCGAGCCGTCGGCGTTGCGGAAGCCCTCGAACGTGTACCCCTCGAGCGGAGGCTGAGCGGCTGGCACGCGCGTGGCGATGGACAGGCGGTCCAGGGCCGGCGGCGCGGGCAGCGCCACCGCGGATTCGCTGACCCAAGATCCGCGCCGCAACGGCTCGAGGGCGTGCCCGATGACCTCGCCGTAGCGGATTACGCCCTCGCCTTGGGCGATATCGACGATCGCCACCTTGTGCCCCTGCGGCACGGCGTCGATCAGCACCAGGCCATCGTCGAAGATCGTCGCGGCGGGAAGACCGCCCGGGTTGACGACAACCGCCACGTTGTCGCGGCTGTCGAGCGTGATCCGCAGGGGCTTGCCGGCGGCGCCGGACGCGGGGTTCATGCACCCGCCTCCCGGGCCCCGGCCTGCGAGAACCGCTCTTGCAGGTCGTTGGTGCCCGCCCGGAACACGCCGAGATCGCTGCCCACGGCCACGATGGTTGCGCCCATGTCGATGTAGCGGCGGGCGTCGGCTTCGATCGGCGCCAGGATGCCGACGGGCTTGCCGCCTGCGGCGGCACGATCGAAGACCCGTTCAATCGCCGCCTGCACCTCCCGGTGCCCGGGGCTGCCGCGGTGCGCGTACGCGGCGGCGAGGTCGGACGGCCCGACGAAGAGCCCGTCCACGCCGGGCACGGCAACGATGTCGTCCACGGCATCGACCGCCGCGCGGCTCTCGATCTGAACGATGACGGTGATGTTGTCGTTGACGAGGTCCAGGTAGTTCTCCACCGTGCCATAGCGATTGGAGCGATGGGCCACCGCCACGCCGCGGGTGCCTTCCGGCGGATAGCGCGTCGAGGCGACAGCCCGGCGCGCTTCGTCGGCCGATTGCACGTAGGGGAAGATGAAGTTGAAGAAACCGATGTCGAGCAGCCGCTTCACCACCACCCCGTCGTTCCAGTGCGGGCGCACCACCGGCGCCGACGCGCTGTCCTTGAGCGCCATCAACTGCGGGACGAGCGAGAGCGGGTCATTGGGCGCGTGTTCGCTGTCGAGGAGGATCCAGTCGAAGCCCGCGAGCCCCAGCACCTCGGTCGTGATCGGGCTGCCCAGCTGGCTCCAGCACCCGATGAGCCGCTTGCGCGCGACGACATCCCGACGGAACGTGTTCGGGAAGGCGGAGTACGGAGTGGCGCCGGTCATGTGCGTGATGTCCTTTCGTGGCGGCGTTCGCCCTCGGGCAGAGGTTATCAGGCCCCGGCGCCCGGCAGGAGCGACTTCTTCAGTTCGACCCGGTGAATGTCGCCCACGAGCAGCAGCATCGAGAGCAGGGCGACCGCCGCGCTGACCCCCACGAACGTCAGGGCCCCGGCGAAACTCCCGGTCACCTGCAGGATGTAGCCGATGACGATCGGCGTCGTAATCCCCGCCGTGTTGCCGAAGGTGTTGAACAGCGCGCCCGACAGCCCGCCGGCCTCCTTGGGCGACGTGTCGGATACCACGGCCCAGCCGAGCGCGCCCACACCCTTGCCGAAGAAGGCCAGCGACATGAAGGCCACGACGAGCGCATCGGACTCGGCGTAGTTGCAGGCGATCATCGACATCGCGAGCAGCATGCCCACGACGATGGGAGTCTTGCGGGCTGCGGAAAGGGACCAGCCCGCCTTGATCAGGCGGTCGGACACCCACCCGCCGAGCACGCCGCCGACGAACCCGCAGATGGCCGGCAGCGACGCCACGAGGCCGGCCTTCAAGACGGTCATGTGGCGTTCGGTCACCAGGTAGACCGGAAACCAGGTCAGGAAGAAGTACGTCAGCACGTTGATGAAGTACTGAAAGACGTAGAGACCCAGCAGCAGCCGGTTGCCGAGCAGTTCCTTGATGCAGGCGAACGTCGCGACCGCGGCCGGCCTGGCCACCGTCCCTTTCCCGTCCAGATCGACGAGCGCCCCGCCCGCCTGGATGTAGTCGATCTCGGCCTGATTGACCCACGGGTGGGCCCTCGGGCCGTAGATGACCTTGTTCCAGGCGAGGGCCAGCGCGAGGCCGAGGGCGCCCATCACGTAGAACACGGACTGCCAGCCGAACGTGTGCACGAGCCAGCCCATGATGGGGGCGAAGAGGGCCGTGGCGAAATACTGCGCGGAGTTGAAGATTGCCGACGCCAGCCCACGTTCGCTGGCCGGAAACCACGCTGAGGTGATGCGGCCATTGCCGGGGAACGACGGCGCTTCCGCCGCGCCGAGCGCAAGGCGCAGCACGAACAGCGTCGCCACGGCCGCGCCGCCCGTGAGGAAGCCCACCGCCCCCTGGAACATCGTGAAGAGCGACCACAGCACCAGGCCGAAGAAGTACGTGGTCTTGGATCCGAAGCGATCGAGAAGCCAGCCGCCTGGCAACTGCGCCAGCACGTAGGACCAGGCGAATGCCGAGAAGATGTACCCCATCTGCACCGGCGACAGGTCGAACGCCTTGCGGATGTCGGCTCCGGCAATGGAGATCGTCGCCCTATCGGCGTAGTTGATCGTGGTGACCGTGAACAGCATCGCCAGCACGAGCCAGCGGACCCTGGTGGCCGGAGGGAAGGCGGCGACGCGGAGAGGCGCGGGCGGCGCCGATGGCGCGGCGGAAGGCACCAGGGACATTCCGCCGCACAATGTAGTGGCTTCGCGTGGAGAAACACAAGGCCGCGATCGCGGGGGCAGCGCGGCGATCCGGGCCGGCGTCCCGGCGGGAGCGCTCAGAAGCGGAAGGTGTAGTTCATCTTCACGCGAAGGCGCGTCTGGGCCGACTCGAAGCGATCGAACGCGTCCTCCTGCCAGGCGTGGTTCAGCACCACGAAGACTTCGTTGCCGGGGGCGAGTATCCACCGCAGCCGGCTCTGGAGGCCGATGTTCGCCGACTCGCTGTCATACTGCACGAAATTGGCGAGCGAGATGAACGGCGTGAACGCGCAGTCCAGCCGTGCCATCACCAGGCTCGTGTCGAAATCGCCTTCCGCGAGCGAGACCCAGTTCCGCTCCAGCTGGAGCGACGCCGTGAGGTACCGGTCCTTTCTCCACGTGACCGCTCCACTGAACAACTGCCGCGTGCCCGAATAGAAGGAGCCCGTGCCGAATTCGACCTCCGCCGCCAGGGGCCTGCTTTCGGAACTCATCGCGGAGACTGCATGCATGCCGAACGAATACACGCCGACCGGCAGCACGATGCCGTCCACGATCTCCCACGGCTCGAACAGTTCCTCCCTGTTCCAGCTCCAGGTGTATTCGGCCATGTCGCCTGAATGGAAGAACACCTGGAAGGGGGTGAGTTCGAGCTCCCTGGTTTCCGGCGCGTGGTTCGTGAGGCTGTAGTAGTCGTTGTACGCGAACTCGAATGACAACTGGCGGATCCCGCCGACGTCCGGCCGGGGCCGGTATTCGGCGGCTGTCGAGGCAATCCGCACCCCCGTGCGCGGGGCGAAGCCCAGCGCCGGGTTGTAGTTCTCCTCGATCCTGGTCCACTTCTGAGACAGCGAGACCAGGTCGTTCGGAAACGCGATCTCCCCTCCATACGATCCGTCGCGTCCCTCGACGCCACCGGTGCTGGTCTTCGAGCCGAACATCACCAGGCTCAGGTTCTTCTCGCTGCCGATGAAATTCGACGTGGCCAGCTTGAGGTCCACGCCTCCCAGCTGGTTGCTGGTCTCTCCCGAAGGGTCGCCGTTCGTGAAGATGGCGCCCACGTAGGACTGGTTCCAGAAGTTGGCTTTCACGCGGGCCACGGCGAGGTTCTTGCTCGGCGCGATCTGTCTGTTGTCTATCGTCAGATCACCGGTCTGCACGTCCAGGACGCCGACGTCGAAGCGCCCGATCTTGCCGGTGAGCTTCTCGCCCACGAGGATGGGCACCTCCCGGCCGTTGAGCAGCCCGATTCGACGTGAGAAGAACGGGATGAGGTCGCCGCCCCCATTCATTCCCGGCGGGCCTTGCTGCTCGGCCGACTGGGCGAAGTCGAAGATGCCGGCATCCTCGAGGAAGAAGCCCCGTTTCTCGGGAAAGAACAGCGGAAACCTCGTCAGGTTCACCTGCCGGGCATCGACCTCGGTCTCGGCAAAGTCCGTGTTGATCGTGGTGCTCGAAATCAGGTTGGACGTGATGCGATAGAAGATCTCGCCGCCGGCGTCGGCCGTGCCGTCCCACTGTCGCGACGTGGTGATGTCACGCGTGACGCCCGTGATCCCGTATGGCTTGATGTCCAGGCCCACGCCCTGCGACAGCCCGTCGAGCCCGGCCAGGTTGCCCGCGCGCACCACCTGGGAGAGCGAGACGTCCAGCGAGGGTGAAGCCCACCGGGACGTCTCCCTCCCGCGAGCCATGTGCCGCGAGATGTTGAATCCCCACTCGCCGAGGCGCGGATCGAATCCGATGGTCTTGAAGGGAATCTGGAATTCGGCAGTCCAGCCGGTTTCGTCGATCCTCGTTCGCACGAGCCAGATGCCGTCCCACTCGGTGGCCGGTTCACGGTTCTCGGTGATCCGCCCGTCCACGAGCGCGCCCGCCGCGTTGGTGGCGAAGTAGTACGCGTTCCGGTGGTCGTTGTACGTGTCGAGGACGAGCTGGATGTTGTCGTTCTCTTCCACGCTCGCGTCCCGCCGCATGTCGGTGGCGACGATCTCCCCCGGATTGGCGTCCTGGCAGCGGACGGCAATATAGAGCGCGTCGCGGGAGTAGACGATCCAGACGTTCGTGGCTTCGGTGGGCGCCTCGCCGGATCGCGGCTCCACCTGAACGAAGCCGGCGATATCGGGAGCCGTGCGCCATGCGGCTTCGTTCAGGGAGCCGTCGACCTGGATCTCGCCTTCCAGGCGCCGGGCGACGACGCGCGGAACGTCGCCGGCCCGGTCCTGCGCCCACGCGACGTCGCTGCCACAGATCACGGCCATCGACAGAACGCCCAGACTCACCACTCTCCGCATCGTTCAGTCCTCCACCGGCGTAGCCACGGCGCAACGGGGCGCGGGTTTCAAAGGGTGCCACAAGACGGGGCGTTGACAAAGCGGGTCAGGCCGGAAGCGCGAAGTTGCACGGGCCGTGCCCGCACCGTCACGGCGGGCCCTCGCCCGGGGACGCCGTTCATCCTCTCTCGTGCTGATTTGACGACACCAGGCCGCGGGAAGTGTTGAAGGCCGTGCAAGCGGTTCGTAAAGTTTGTAAGTTCTGCGCCGCGGTCCGGAGAC
The DNA here is from genome assembly GCA_963806085.1 of uncultured Acidobacteriota bacterium. Classification (GTDB taxonomy): domain Bacteria; phylum Acidobacteriota; class Vicinamibacteria; order Vicinamibacterales; family JAKQTR01; genus JAKQTR01. The sequence goes on along the minus strand of CAWDWR010000003.1, from coordinate 46,275 downwards.
GGCTCAGGCCAGATGGTAGGATCGGCCGGTGCCGCGCATACTCCGTCCCTCGGCCACCACCTGGCTGGCGGCAGCGGTGCTCATCCTGCTGCCGCTGCTGGCCGTGCTGCAGTACCGGTGGCTGTCGCAGATCGGCGAGGAAGCGGGCGCCCGGATGCAGGCCGTCGCGGCCAATGCGGCAGCGGCGCTGTCAAGGGATCTCAGATTCGAGGTCGGCCGCGCGTGGCGGGAACGGGCCGGCATCGGCGGCACGGTCGACGCGGAGGGCGCCGGCGCCGATCCCTCTTTCGTCGTCGATGCGCTGGTCATCGATCGCAGCCGCGCGGGTTCCGCCGAACCGCGGGTCCGGCGATGGGATTTCGGCACCCGGACCTGCGAAGCCGTCGCCTGGCCGGCGGAGTACGAGACGGTCCGCGCGGAGATCCGCGAACACCTCGAGCCTTCATCCGACAGGGACGTCGTCTGGATGATGAGAGCCATCTCGCAGGCGGGCATGCCGTTCGGTGTGGTGCCGCAGCCGCTGCGCGATGGCGGCCGCAACCGGCCTGTGCTGGAAGCGCCCTGCGAGGGGCTCTCGGAAGGCGTGGCCCTCATTCGCCTCGACATGGCACTGTTGCGCCGGACCCTGCTCCCCGAACTCGTCCGCCGCCACCTGGACGGACTCCAGCGGGATGATTTCCGCTTCGCGATCGTCGCGGGTCCTGAGCGCAAGGACATCGTCTACGCCTCGTCGGGCTTCGACCCGGCCATGCTGGCACGCGCGCCCGACATGATGATCCCGCTGGACTTCCTCGGAGAGGACGCGGGCCGGGGAGGACGCGGCGGCGGCAGCCGGGGCGCGGATGATCTCCGGACGAGGATGCGAGGCGGAACCCTTGAGCCGCCGCACGGTCCCGCTCGCGATCGGTGGTGGCTGGTGGCCCAGCATCGCGCAGGCTCGCTCTCGGCCGCCGTGGCGCACCTCCGGACGCGCAATCTCGCCGTCAGCTTCGGTATCCTGATGCTCATGGCGGTGGCGGTCGGGATGATCGTGGCGAACGCGCGGAAGGCGGAGCGCCTCAGGCGGCAGCAACTCGAATTCGTCGCCGGCGTCTCGCACGAGATGCGCACCCCGGTCGCGGCCATCGATCTCGCCGCCGGGAACCTGGCGGACGGGCTGATCGCCGATCCTGGCCGGGTCCAGCGGTACGGGGGGGTCATTCGCGCCGAAGCGCGCCGCCTGGCCGACACCGTCGAGCGCGTGCTGCAGTTCGCGGCCCTGGATGCCGGCCGCGGCGTCGACGCCGTCGTGGACGTGGACCTGCGCGCGCTCGTGGCAGAGGTGGTCGCCCGCGCCCGCGGCGACAACCCGGGCGCAACCATCGACTTCGAGGGCGGAGACGAAGCGGGCGTGGTGCGCGGCGATCCCGCGCTGCTTCGTTCCTGCGTACAAAACCTGCTCGGGAACGCGCTGAAGTACGGTGGATCTCCGGCGGTCGTGCGGGTCCGCCTCGCGCCCCACGGCGGCACGAAGCCCGAGGCGCAGCTGACGATCGAGGATCAGGGGCCCGGAATCGATCCCGCGGATCTCCCGCACATCTTCGAACCGTTCTACCGCGGCCGGCTGGCGACGGAACGCCGCATCCCGGGCAACGGCCTCGGCCTGCACATCGTCAAGCGCGGCGTCGAAGCCCTTGGCGGGCGAGTCAGCGTGCGGACCGCGCGGGGCGCCGGCACATCGGTCACGATCCACCTGCCGCTCGGCACAGGCGGATCGGACGGTTCCTGAATGACGATGTCCAACAGCCGGCGCGTGCTGCTGGTCGAGGACGAGGCGAGCCTTGTCCTGGCCCTGACGGATCGCCTCGAGGCCGAGGGCTACCTGGTCACCGCCGTGGGGGACGGCGACGCGGGCCTCGCGACCGCGTCCTCGGACGCCTTCGACCTGGTGATCCTCGACGGCATGCTGCCGGGCCGTGACGGATACGACGTCTGCCGCACGCTCCGGCGGCGCGGCGTGAGGACGCCAATCCTGATGCTCAGCGCCCGCGGCCAGATTGTCGACCGGGTCGTCGGCCTGCAACTCGGCGCCGACGACTACCTCACCAAGCCGTTCGACGTCAGCGAGCTGCTGGCGCGCATGGAAGCGCTCCTCCGCCGCGCCGTGCCGGCCGGCCTGCACACGTACAAGTTCGGCGAGGTGACCGTCAACACGAGGGCCGCCGAAGTGGTCAAAGGCGGGACGGTCGTGAAGCTGACCGCGCGCGAGTTCCAGCTGCTGGCGTACCTCATCGAGCACAGGGGCGCCACGCTGTCTCGGAACGAGCTGCTCGACGCCGTGTGGGGCTACAACAGCTCGGTGCTGACGCGGACCGTCGACGTTCACATCGGCATCCTGCGCCAGAAGCTCGAGGTCCATCCCCGCAAGCCGCGGTACATCCTGACGGTCCACGGGCTCGGGTACAAGTTCGCGGGTTGAGTTCAGGTGCGCACGCCCTCATGAGGTAGAATCCTCGTATCCGTTCCAGATTATTCCTTCAGGGAGCGCGCCCGTGGCAGGGACAGATCTCGTCGATCGGCTCGCCGCACACCAGACCGTCGGCGCCGCTCCCCGGGAGGAGCTCGCGTGGCTGGCGGCGCACGGGTCCCTCTGGCACCTCGACGCAGGCGGCGTGGTGTCCGCGGCGGGTAAGCCGGTGGTCGGCCTCCACATCGTGCTGACGGGTCACGTCGCGATCTTCGTGGACCGCGGCGCCGGCCGGCACAAGGTCATGGAGTGGCACGCCGGGGACGTCACGGGCGTGCTCCCTTACTCGCGCTTGGTAAATGCGCCGGGTAACGCCATCGCGCAGGAACCCACCGACATCTTCGAAATCCATCGCGACCACTTTCCCGCGATGATCCGCGAGTGCCACCAGGTCACGTCACTCCTCGTGCACAAGATGATCGACCGCGCCCGGGTCTTTACGTCGAGCGGTCTGCACGACGAAAAGATGGTCTCGCTTGGTAAGTTGTCAGCGGGTTTGGCTCACGAACTGAACAACCCGGTGTCGGCCATCGAGCGCAGCGCGTCGCTGCTCATCGACCGTCTGGAAGACGCCGAGCTGGCGACGCGCGCGCTGGGCGCCGCGCGGCTGACCGACCGCCAGCTCGCGGCCGTCGACGAAGTGCGCGCCTCCTGCCTCGCCACGCAGGCCCCGGGTGTGCTGTCCCCGATTCAGCAGGCCGAACGCGAAAACGCCATCGGCGACTGGCTCGCGGACCACGGGCTCAGCGAGGCCATCACCGGGCCGCTGGCCGAAACCGCCGTCACGATCGACGCCCTCGACCGCATCTCCGCGGTGGTCGACGGGCCGGCCCTCGACGCGGTGCTCCGATGGGCGGCCGGCGGCTGTTCGGTGCGCGCCATCGCCTCCGAGATTCAGGAGGCCGCCGCGCGGATCTCGGGCCTCGTGATGGCCATCAAGGGGTTCACGCAGATGGACCAGGCGACGGTGGCCGGGCCCGTGGACCTGCGGCTGAGCCTGGGCAACACCATCGCCGTGCTCCGGTCGAAGGCGAGGTCGAAGTCGGCGGAGGTGGTCGTGCAGATCGAGCCTGGCCTCCCGCCGGTGCGCGGCTTCGCCGGCGAGTTGAACCAGATCTGGGCCAACTTGATCGACAACGCGCTGGACGCCATTCCCGAGGGCGGCCGCGTGGAGGTGGCGGCGGCCCTCGAACGCCAGCGCGTCGTCGTGCGCGTCGTCGACAACGGCGGAGGGATTCCGGCCGAGGTCCGCGCGCATCTGTTCGAGCCGTTCTTCACCACCAAGCCGGTCGGGAAAGGCACGGGCCTGGGCCTCGACATCGTCCGGCGCCTGGTCAGCCACAACGATGCCGACATCGACGTCGAGTCGCGGCCCGGGCGGACGGAGTTCCGCGTCTCCCTGCCGATCGCCGGCGTGGAGGATGCGGGAGGGCGCGCGTGAACAAGCCCGTCATGCTCGTCGTCGACGACGATCCACAGGTGCTGGCGGCGGTGCGGCGGGATCTCCGCGCGCGGTACCGCGAGTCCTACGTGGTCATCAGCGCTTCCTCGGGCGAAGAGGCGCTCACGACGATGCGGGAGTTGAAAGCCAGGGGCGATGCGCTCGCCCTGCTGATCAGCGACCAGCGGATGCCGGGCATCCAGGGCACCGAGGTGCTCGCGCGATCCCGCGAGATCTACCCGCTGGCGCGTCGAGTGCTGCTCACCGCGTACTCGGACATCGATGCGGCCATCAAGGCCATCAACGAGGCGCACCTCGATCATTACCTCGCAAAGCCCTGGGCTCCGCCCGAGGAGCGCCTCTTCCCGGTCGTGGATGACTTGCTCGACTCGTGGCAGGCCGAGTACCTGCCGGAGGCGTCCGGGCTGCGGCTGGTCGGTTACCAGTGGTCGCCGCAGTCGCACGCGATCAAGGACTTCCTGGCGGGCAATCTCGTGCCCTACCGCTGGCTCGACATCGAGCGCGACCCCGAGGCCCTCAGCCTGCTGGACGCGGCCGGCGTGCCGGCCCGCGAGCTTCCGGCGCTCATCTTCGAGGACGGGTCCGTGCTGCGCAGCCCCGGGCCGCGCGAGGTGGCCGCCCGACTCGGACGCCCGCTGTCGGCAGCGTTCGATCTGTACGACCTGGTGATTGTCGGCGCCGGCCCCGCCGGGCTCGCGGCCGCGGTGTATGGCTCGTCGGAGGGGCTGCGCACGCTGCTGCTGGACCAGCATGCGCCCGGGGGCCAGGCCGGCAGCAGTTCCCGCATCGAGAACTACCTCGGGTTTCCCGCCGGCGTCAGCGGCAGCGAGTTGACCCGCCGCGCGGTCACGCAGGCGCAGCGGCTGGGGGCGGAGCTGATCGTTCCGCTCGAAGCGACCGGCGCCTCGATCGACGCGGGCTACAAGCGCCTCGCGCTCAGCGACGGCCGCGAAATCGTGACGCGCACCCTGCTCGCGGCGACCGGCATGGCGTACCGCGAGCATCCCGCGCCAGGCATGGCGGAGCACTCGGGGGCCGGTGTCTACTACGGCGCGTCCTCGACGGAAGCGCCCGTGCTCGCCGGACGGCGCGTCGTGGTCATCGGCGGCGGCAACTCGGCCGGGCAGAGCGCAATGTACCTGTCGCGCTACGCATCGGATGTGCAGATCGTCATCCGCAGCGGTTCCCTGCGCGACACCATGTCGCAGTACCTGATCGATCAGATCGCCAAGACCCCGAACGTCCGGCTGCGGACCCGCACGGACGTCGAGCGCGTGGAAGGGAACGGCCGCGTCGAGCGCGTCGCGTTCAGGTCGAATGACGACGGCACGAGCCAGGTGGAAGAGGTGGACGCCGTCTTCGTGTTCATCGGCACCAAGCCTCGCAGCGACTGGCTGCCGGCCGACGTCCGGCGCGACGCGAAGGGTTTCGTGCTGACCGGCAGGGACCTGCTGGCGGACAGCGCGTTCTCCCGCACGTGGAAGGAGCCCCGCGAGCCGTTCTCCCTCGAAACGAGCGTCCCCGGGGTGTTCGCGGCCGGCGACATCCGCGCCGGCGCCATGAACCGCGTGGCATCAGCCGTCGGCGAAGGGTCGATGGTCGTACGGTTCGTGCACGAGTACCTCGCGCTGACCTGAGGACCGGAACCCGGACTGCCTGGAGGCGGTTTCATAAGCCGTTCTCGCGGCCGAATTCAGCCGCTGTACGCAGGTTAGGACACCGGTCCTTGTTCCGCCAGCGTCAGGGCGAAGCCGTCCTCCTGCCACTGACCGGTGACGCGGAAGCCGGCGCGATCGAGCAGAGGCGCGAGATCGTCGATGCGGTACTTGTAGGAACTCTCCGTCCAGATCGACTCGCCGGCCTCGAACGTGATGTCGAGTCCGGCTGCGCGCACCAGCACGCGCTGCCGCAACCGGCTGACCAGGTGCATCTCGACGCGGGACTCCTGCGCGTTCCAGACCGCGCGGTGGAAGAACTGCTTCACGTCGAAGTCGCCGTCCAGTTCGCGGTTCACGCGCACCAGCAGGTTGAGGTTGAACGCGGCCGTCACGCCGAGCGGGTCGTCGTAGGCCAGCAGCAGCTCGGGCTCGGGCTTCACCAGGTCCGTCCCGAGGAGCAGGGCGCCGCCGTGGCCGACTGCCGCGCGGATGCTGCGCAGGAGTTGGTCGGTCGCCGGCGGGTCGAAGTTGCCGATGTTCGACCCGAGAAAGACCGCGAGCGTCCGGCCGGTGCCGCCGTGCGACAGTCCGATCGCCTTCAGCCCGTCCTCGTACGTGGCCTGGTGCGCGACGACGGTCAGCGGTGACGTGCCCGCCAGCGCGGTCGAAGCCGTGTCGAGTGCCGCGCGCGACACGTCCACGAGGTGAATCGTGACGTCGCGCCGGGGCCCGGCCGCCATCAGCGTGATGAGTTTCTTGCCGTTGCCGGGCCCGAGTTCCACGACCGTCGAGACGCGCTGCAGGAGGCTGAAGATGGCTCCTGCGTGCGACTTCAGCAGGTCCTGCTCGGTCCGCGCCACGCGGTACCACGGCAGGCGGCAGATCGCCTCGAACAGGGAAGAGCCAAGCTCGTCGTACAGATAGCGGGAAGGCAGCTGCCGGGGAATCTGCGTCAGGGAACGCGCGATGTCGGCAGCGAACGCCGTCCGGCCTCCTTCATTCGCGCCTGGCGCAACGGAACGTCGCGTAGACATAGGGGTAGTGCTTCCTGAACCAGTTGCGGAACGTCGGCCGCAGCAGTTCGAAGGCCGTCGCCGGCGAGGCCCCTTTCATGACGACATGCTCGCCGTCGAAGAAGTCGGCGGAGTACTCGGGGTACGACGCGAGCGCGCGGAATCCTGGAAAGGGCCCGAATGCCGAACTGGTCCACTCCCACCCGTTGCCGACGAGATCCTCCACGCCCCACGCGCTGGCCCCTTCGGGGTGGCTGCCCGCCGGCTCGGGGTCCCAGCTTGCGAAGTCGAACACCCCGTGGCGAGGCGACGGGGCATCGTGACCCCACGGGTATGTCCGCTCGCCTTCCGGGGAACCATAGGCCGCGCGCTGGAATTCGCCCTCCGTCGGGAGGCGCGCGCCGCGCCATCGTGCGTATGCCGAGGCCTCTGCCAGGCTGACATAGACCGGCCACGACTCGGGCAGCGGGACGGATTCGAACATGCCGCGCCAGAACCAGGCGTCTCCCGTTCGCTCCCAGAACAGCGGATGCGCCAGTTCCTCCGACTGGCGCCACTGCCAGTCGTCAGCCGTCCACCATCGGGCGTCGTGGTAGCCGCCGGCCTCCACGAACTCCAGGAACCGCTCGTTGGTCACGTCGTCGCGCTCGATCGAGAACGCCGCCACATCGGCCGAGCACGCCGGACATTCGTTGTCCCAGCCAAACGGAATCGCCGTGCGATCGACGCCCAGCGTCGCGCGGCCCGCGGGGACCCGGATCCACTCCGCCGGCGCGGGGGCGCCTGCGGTGCGCGGGGAATAGCCCGGCGGCGACGTCTTCTGATCGAACGGCAGGCGGTGCCACATGTAGCGGAGCGTCTCCTGGTGCATCTCCTCGTGCTCCAGGATCGCGAAGACCGCCTCGCTCCGATCCAGCAACGGATGCCCGGGCCGGTCGAGGTCGGCATGCTCCAATGCGTCGATGACGAGCCGGTCTGCCTCTGCGGCAAATGCGTGGACGGCCTCCCGCGAGGGCCACTCGTCCTGAAAGTCCCGTGCCGCCGGTTGGGCCGCCCTCGATTCAGGGGGATCGATCCCGCGGGCAAAGAGGCGTTCGAGCCGGGCGTCGATGCTGGCGCGGCCGAGCGCCTTCTTGACGAGGGTGTTGAAGCTGAAGCCCGGCAGGTGGCCTTCGTAGAACACGATCGGGTGGCGCAGCGCAATCGGTCGGCTGTAGTACGCTTCGTCTGTCAGCAGCGCGAACAACTCACGCGACCGCGCACGATTCCGGCGGTAGCGGGCCACGAGGTCCGCACGTGACGGCCGTACGGCGCGCGCATCAGAACTGGGCAATCTGGTCCCCGGAGAAGACCAGTATACCCGTCCCGGGGCGTGGCCCTCCCAGAGAGCCGCGCGGCTGCCGTTACTGCTTCCTCTTGGCCGTGAAGGCGATCGTGCCCATCTCTCCGATCTCGGCGCTGCCCTTCATCGTGTCGCCATCGACCTTGGCCTTGTGCACGATCGACATCTGCTGGCCGCCCATGTCGAGCGTCAGCGTGTACTCGACGTCAGCGCCCTTCACCGTTCCCTTGAGAGGCGCTTCGCCCATCTCGCTGACGTGGGTGCCCGTGAGCACCTCACCGTCCTGCTTGAAATTGGCGGTGATGACCATCGTGCCCTGGGGTGTTTCCACCGTCATTTCCCACGCGCCCGTGATGTCCACCGCCTTCGGCTTCGCGGCGTCTTGCGCGACAACCGGCGCAACAGCCAGCGCCACCCCCAGGACCAACAGGAACAGTCTCTTCATGGGATTCTCCTTGAGCACGGACCACGTCCTCGGCGGGCCAGTCGGGACGTCAGGCCCATTATAGGTTCGCGTTGGCGGGACCTACGCGTCGCTGCCGTAGGAAATCTGCATGCGCCTGACGGCGCGTGCGGCGATCCACAGGACGAACGCGGTCAGGAGCAGCAGGCCGAGGATCGCGCCGGGGCGCGAGGCGGGAGCGGCGGGCGCCATCAGCAACCGGACGAGCGTCGGCGCCTCGTTGTCCATCGGCGGAGGGACGGGGCACAACGACTGCAGGTAATACAGGATGCTCAGCCTCTGCAGCGCGTGCGGGAGAATGCCGTTGACGCCTTCCCAGGCGAGCAGCACCGCGGCCGGCACGATGGGATTGCGGACGTAGAGCCCGAGCGCGAGAAAGACGCTGCCGTAGCCCACGCAGCCGAGCGCGGCCGCCGTGGCATACCAGAGCGCGTGGGCCATGCCCCCGGCGTTCCAGTAGGCCTGGATTTCGACGGCGTCGTGCGGCCAGAGCATGGCCGCGAAGGCGACGAGCGCGCCGCCGCCGAAGATCACGGCACCCGCGATGAGCCCGGCCGCGTACTTGCCGGCGAGCAGCACCTCGCGCCGCGCCGGCGCGAGGAACCAGTAGTGCAGCGTGCGGTTGGTCATCTCCCCGCGGAAGAGATACATGAACATGCCGAGGCAGCCGAAGAAGATCGCCAGCCGCAGGTAGAAGAACTGGAAGACCCCCGCGAACACCGTCCGATCCTCTTCGAAGTTCAGCAGGCGGCCGATGTCCCGCCGCTCCACTTTGCCGTCGACGAACAGGAACCGGGCGTCCCGCCGCCCGTCGAAGTAGATGAGATCGCGGTACTCGGTCCGTTCCTCGACAAACGCCGCGCCCGAGGACGTCTCGACCGTGGTGAACGTCTTGCCGTCCGTGCTCACCTGGATGTTGAACTCGCGGGTGTCGGCGTCCTCGTCTTCGCCTCCGGCGCTGGCGTGTTTCACGACGAAGCGCTTGACCGGGCGGGCCGCTCCCAGGTCTACCTGCAGGAACAAGGGCCTGTCGTCAGCGCACCACCGGTCGCGCTCCCCTCCCGCGACGCTGCCGTTCACCGCCTTCTCGGGCCCCTGATCCGGGCTGCAGGGAAGGCTCCCCGTGGCGGGACGTCCGAGCGCTAAGTTGGCCGCGCCATCGGGCCCGTAGACCTCGAACTCGTAGATCCTGGCCGTCGGCTCTCCGCTGTAGGTCGGGCGACTGATGTTCAGGCGGACGAAGCGGGCTTCGGCCGCCGGCTCGATCACGTGGGTCGTCGTCCCCGCGGTCCCGGTGTCCTGCCGGACGCGCTCGCTCCGCACCGACCACTGTTCCTCGGCCGGCTTCCCGAGCCGCGTCCGCACGTCATCGAGCGCCTCGCCCACGCTGACGCTGTCGATGAGGGCCGGCTTCGTCAGGCCGTGCCGCGCGAGCCGGTCGCTCCGGAACTTCGCCTCCACGCCGTGCCCGAAGAAGATCAACGAGGGAAGCAGCGCCAGCCCGTACACCCACAGCGCCCGCCTGGCGAAGAAGACGCGACGCAACTCGACGGTCGCGATCGTCCACGCCTGCCTGGCCCGAGCGAGGTCCAATAAAGAATGTGGAAGGGCCACGCTATTCGCCTCCCAGCAGATATCCGTACAGGGCGTCCACGTTCTCGTCGGCCGGCATGACTCCGTCGATCCGGTGGCCGTCGAGCGCGATCCGTCCGAGCGCGCGCGCGAACTGTTCCCGGTCCCGGGTCATCACCAGCATGCCCATCCGGTCGTCGTTCAGCCTGATCTCGGTGATGTGATCCTCGCCGAACAGCAGCGCCGCCACCTCGGACGCGTTGCGGCAGTGGACGAAGTACTGGCTCGGGTGCTCCTCGATCTCGTCGCGCACGTCGCGGATCTTCCCCTCGGCCATGATCATCCCGTTGGCGATGAGCACGACCTGGTCGCTGATCAGGTCAACCTCCTGGAGGACGTGGCTCGAGATGATGACGTGCTTGCCCGCGGCCGCCCAGGATCGGAACAGGTCGATCGTTTCGGCGCGCACCAGCGGGTCGAGGCCGTTCAGCGGCTCGTCCAGCACGAGCAGGTCGGGGTCGTGGGCAATCGCCTGCGCCAGCCGCACCCGCTGCCGCATGCCCTTGGAATAGGCCGCCACCTTGCGGTTTGCCGCGTCGGTCAGCCCCAGGCGCTCGAGCGCCTTCCAGGCCCTCTCCTCCGCTTCCGATCGCCCGTATCCGAACAGCAGCAGGCCGGTCGTGATGAAGGTGAACCCCGTGGCCCAGCGCGGCGCCGTGTCGTACTGCGTGGCGTAGCCGGTGATCCGCATCAGCGCTTCGGGATCGCGCGGGGAGATGCCGCGCATGAGGATGCGGCCGTGGTCGGGATGGATGAGGCCGGTCATGAGGTTCATGAGCGTGGTCTTGCCGGAGCCGTTCGGCCCGACCAGGCTCGTGATGCCCGGCGGAATGTTCAGCGTGACGCGGTTCACGCCGAGCACCTCGCCGTAGAACTTCGACACCTCTTCGAAGACGACGGCCGGCGGGCGTTGCCCGTTCGCCTGTCCGCCGGTCTCGCCGTAGCCTTCGGCGGAGGCGGAGCCAGTCATGTGACGACCTCCACCGGGCGCAGCTTGCGTTCGATCACCAGGACGAGCAGCAGGATCATCGCCGCGAGTGCCCACGCCGACGCCCAGGCTCCCGGGCCTTCGGGCGGCACCACGCCCAGCAGCGCGCACCAGACCTGGTTGACCGCCCAGGCCGGATCGATCACGTGCCCCCAGGTCACCCGGAAGACGCCGTTGATCATCTCGGCGACGCCGCTCAGGATGAAGAAGAAGGCCAGGCTGACCGCCGCGGCCACGACCCTCCACCTCACATACGCGGAACTGGCCATCGCCACCAGGCTCAGCACCAGCAGCCAGATGAGAAACCCGGCGACCATGCCGGCGCCGAGCGTCCAGTTGGCCCAGAACCACCAGCCCCCGGCCAGCCCCACCTGCAGCCCGAACAGGACGAGGCCCGGAATCCACGTGACGACCGACAGCATTCCGACAAGCACCGTCAGCCGCGCGAGCGCGTAGCTCCAGCGCGTGAGCGGCCGGCTGAAGAAGAGCGGGAGCGCGTTGTTGGCGAGATCCGGCGCAATCAGGCCGGGCCCGGCCAGGGCCGCGAGGAAGACCGCAAAGCCCGCCTGGACGTACATGAAAATCGAGAAGAACCTGCCGTCAACCTGGATGAACTGACGGAACTCCTGCTCGAGCCCCTGCAGCAGGTCCGCGTGATTGGTGAGATAGATGAACCCGGCGCAGAGGACGGGCCACACCATCGCCAGCATCGTGAGCAGGATGACGAGCCGCTGCTGGTAGAGCCTTTCCCAGGCGTAGCGCGGCAACACCATGAACCGCGTCCAGCGCCCCGTGAGGGGCCCGCGGTATCGCCGGTAGCCGCGCTTGTAGATCGCCATGCGGGTGGTGCGTCTCAGTTATGAGTTATGAGTTATGAGTTATGAGTGCACTTAGCGGGAGCTCGCCGAAAAGAGCAATATCTGCAGCGTGATCCGGCAAGCACTCAATACTCATAACTCAGAACTCATGACTGCCCCGTGTTCTCCCGGCGTGTGCGCCAGGTGACCCATCGCTTTCAGGAAGATCTCCTCGAGCGTGTCCCTGCGGTGACTGAGCTTCCGCACCAGCAGGTTCTGCCGCGCCATGAGGCCCCAGATGGCTTCGAGTTCAACCCCCGCGGGCAACACGATGCGCCAGCGCCCGCCGCCTTCAGGAACGCCCTCGGCGCCGATCTCCGGCAGCGCCGCGCGCAGGTGCCGATCGTCGCCGGTGACTTCGAGCTCGACGAAGCGCCTGTTCGACCGCCGCTCCTCCTCGAGATTGCACTGGTGGACGATCACGCCGTCCTTCATGATCACGGCCTCGTCGCACACCTGCTCGATGTCGCGCAGCAGGTGGGAGCAGACGAGGACGCTCATCCCCTGGTCGTTCTTCATCTCGGCGACGAGCTTGAGCATGCGGCGGCGGGCGGCCGGGTCGAGCCCGTTGGTCGGCTCGTCGAGCACGACCAGCTCCGGCCCGTGCACGATCGCCTGGGCGAGCTTCGCCATCTGCTTCATCCCGTACGAGTAGGTGCGCAGCTCGCGGTAGCGCGCCTCGCCGAGCCCCACGTGGAACAGGACCTCGTGGGCCTTTTCGAGCGCCGCCTTGGGTGGAAGGCCCGAAAGCTCAGCCATCTGGCGCAGGAACGTGACGGCCGTCATGTCGCCGATGAACGAGTCGTTCTCGGGCATGTAGCCGATGCGCGACCGGGCCTCCCCCTGCCTGTGCCGGCAGTCGAGGCCGAGGATGCGGGCGCGTCCGGCGCTTGGCCGGAGAAACCCGAGCAGCGTCAGGATGAGCGTGGACTTGCCCGCCCCGTTGGGCCCCAGCAGACCCACCGCCTTGCCTGTGCCGGACGCGCCGAGGCGGCAGGTGATCCCGTGCAGGATCTCCCGCCGCCCCAGCCTGACCTTCAGGTTCTCGAGTTCGACGACCGGGATGGTATCCAAGGACTACTCCGGCGACTTTCCAGCCTGCCCTCCGAGACTCTCGAGCAGCATCACGTCCATGATCAGTCCTGATAAACGGGTACGGCTGGCGGCGTGGATTTGTTCCGCCGCTCCGTCGAATACCACGAGCACCGGGTCGCGCTCGGCCAGCAGCTTCGTCAGGGCCGGGTTCGGGGCCAGCGCCGACAGCATCCCGAGCGCCCCCTTCGTGTTCAGCCAGGCGAAAGCCGCCGGGTGGATTCCGGCAGACGAGGGGAGCCGGCCCAGGAACTCCGGCGACCAGACGAGCGGAGAGCCGCCGTTCCGGGTCGCGATGGCGCGCTCCGCCGACGCGCGGTCAGAGCCCGCCACCAGGTACCCCTGATCGTAGGTCCAGGTCACCCCGATGGGAAGGCTTGCCGGCTTGATAGTGTTCCAGACCCGCCCGTTCGCGCTCTCCTGCCCCAAGACGACCCGCTTGTCCTGTTCATCGGGCCCCAGCTCCGCGTTGAACGCGTCCACCAGCTTCCGGACCGAGTTGTCGACAACCGACGAGTCGTTCGCCAGGACGGCCATCACCCACGTGGGACCGTTGACCGAGAACCCGTTCAGCGCGAAGGCCGACTCGGTGCCCACTGCCGCCGTCAGGTTCTCGAGGAAGCCGGCGCCGAGCTTTTCATTGGCCTTCGCCAGGTCGCCGGCGAACGCCTCGTTCTCTTTGTTCATCAGCGCGCTGAATTCCTGGAACAGCTGCCAGGGCTCGCGCGTCGACGCGTACCCGGCAACCAGCGCATCGGCCGGCAGGTACTCCGCCGCGCCGCCGGAACCCGAGTCGGCCAGCCAGGAGGCCATCCCCTGTCGTTCGCCCGGGAACACCAGCGTGATTTCGTTCTCTTCCGCGCCCGCCGGGGCGCGCTGCTCCAGAAAGAGGTACTTCAGGCCGACCATCGCAGCGAGCTCGGCCGGCGGGGCATCGTCGCCCTTCGCCATCACCATCACGGGGGCGGCGTCGATGCCGACCAGCCAGCCGACGCCGCGCCGGTACCGCTTCCCGATGGCGGCCGCAAACGGAGAGCCGGCGCCCTGGCCCACGTGAGCGAGGGACCAGGCCAGGTTCTCCGCCGAGTTCGACACGACCATCAGCTCGTCGGTCACCGAATACGGCGGGGCCGGCTCGCCTGTCCCGGCGAAGAGCCCGTCGAGGGCGCCCGCCAACTCAGCCCGCTTTCCTGGCTGTACGTGGGCCATCACCATCGGCGCTTCCTGGCCAGGTGCCTGCACGCCGACGCTGAAGGCGACTTCGTCCCCGAGCAGCGAACTCACCGACTGGACGCGGTCGACCATCTGCCTCAACTGCTGTCCCGTCTCCGAGTTCCACCAGGCCGCGAACGTGGCGTTCTCGGACGACTGCTGGTCGGCCAGCGCCAGCGCCTGGCCGATCTTCCCGCTGAGATTCGGCACGGCGCCGTAGACGAAGGCCCCTGCCGGAAGATACGGTAGGAGGGTCGAGCTGGTACGCAACTCGCCGGGATTCAACTCCGCCAACTGGCGTTCGATCTTCACGAACGACGCGAGCAGCTCCAGGTAGTCCGCCGCTTCGGGGCTCCACGCGACGGCTTCCTCGACCGACGAGGCCAGCGCCGGATTCGAGGCGGCCTGCTCGCCGGGGCTGAGGACCACGTCCTTGCCGGGCTGGTTCACCGCCACCGACCCTTCCACGACCGAAACGACGGAGCCTCCCATGCCGGCCGACACCGCGAAGACGGTGCCCTTCACGGAGGCGACCGAGTCGCGCGTCAACACGCGGAGGTACCCGCGGCGCTGCTTCGCGGCCTGGACGATGACGTCGCCGCGCTGGAGGTGGATGGCCCGGCCGCTCCAGGCGGCGGTCACGAAGAGTTCCGTGCGCTCGTTGACATCCACGATCGAACCGTCGGCGAGTCGCAGCACGGCGTGAGCCCCCGGGCCCGTGCGGACCAACTCCCCTTCGGCGATGGCGGCGCCGGGTTTGAGCGCCCCGCCTGGCAGGCGGTACAGGCCGCCGTCGGCGGCGACGACCGTGGCCCGCGGTCCGCCGGGAGCCATCATGGCGTCGATGGCGCCTCGGCTGAGATAGACGACCGAGAGTACCAGGACGGCCGCCGCGGCCAGGGATCCCCACCGCATCCAGCGCGAGGAAGGCCTCTGCGGCATGGCGATCACGCGCCGTTCGCCTTTCTGGTCGGCCATCGCGGCGCGGCACGCCGGGCAGCGGCTCAGATGGTCTTCCAGCAGGACGCGCCGGCTGTCGCCGAGCGCTCCGCGCAGGTAGGCGCCGAAGTCCGGCCGGAACTCCGCACAGCCGGCGCCCGCGGCGTTTGCCACCGCGTTCCAGGCGCGCGCCCTGGCGGCGTCGAGTGTCCCGGCATCGACGTCTTCCTGTCTCATCTCCTGCAGTGCTTTTTCCAGCCGGTCCTCTGACATCGCCGACCCCCTTGTAGCTCGCAGCTCACGTCTGTTCTTAGTTCGGAGTTATGAGTTTTGAGTTATGAGTTATGAGTCCTGAGCCCTGAGTGCTGCACAACAGTCCCGGCGTCAGAACCCATGACCCCTAAATCAAAACTCAAAACTCATAACTCAAAACTCATAACTACCGCTCCATCTCCGCTTGCAGCCGGTGCCGGATCCTGTGGAGCCGGACGGCGACGTTGTTCTTCTCGAGCTGGAACATCCCGGCGAGCTCTTCGTTCGACAACCCCTCGACGTGCCGCAGCAGGAACAGGGCGGCGTCGTCGCGATCGAGGGTGGCGATGGCTCGCCGGAGCTGCTCCTTCAGGAGCGTTGGGGGTTGGACGGCGGCGTGCGGCGCCCGATCGTCGTATTCAGACGCGGCGTGAACCGCCCGGCGGCGCAGCAGGTCGACGGCCGCGTTGACGGCCGCGCGCCGGAAGTAGGCCGCCGGCCGTTCGGAGGCCTCATCGGCTTCGCTCCGGGACAGGACGCGAAGGAAGACCGTCTGCAGGACGTCCTCCGCGTCGGCCGGGTTCCCGGTGACGCGCAGGGCCGCGCGGAACACCGCCTCGTAGTGGCGCTCGTACAGTTCGGCAAACCCGGCCGGCTCAGTCGTGGAAGTCATGGCGATCGGCTGATCGTAGACGATTGACAGGCTGGCTGCGGTCACGTCGTTCCCCTCACCAGCCTAGACGCACCAGGAGGCCGAGTATTACAGCGTCTATTCGCCCCAGAGCAGCGCGAGGGGGAGGGCGATAGCCGGGAACGGCTCCAGGCGCACGGTCTCGCCGCCGGCGTGGGTCGCCAGGCTCGTCCACCGGCCGTCCTCGAGGCGCCGTGCTTCGAGCAACTGGGCAAGGGGATCGATCAGCCATGCGTGGGACACGCGCTCGGCTGCGTAGATGGCCATCTTCCTCGCGCGAAACGACGCGGCACCCGAGGAGCGGGTCTCGCAGACCCAGTCGGGCGGGAGCGAGAAATACGGCGTGTCCGGCAGGTCGCGCAGCCGCGACGCTCGCCACCCCGCGAGGCGGGGAACGAGGATGTCGGCGCCGAGGTGCAGTTCGGGTTCAGGGAGGATCTGCCAAGGGTCTGAATCGTCGTCACGGCCGGTCGGCCGGAGCAGGATCCTCCCGAGCGTCACGGCGGCTGCAGCCTCCTGAAGCGCCGGACTCGGGCTGGCGTGGAGCTGCCCGTCGAGGATCTCCCCCACGACGCCGCCGGGAAGCCCGACCAGGTCGTCGTAGGTGGCTGGACGATCGAACGGCGGGACGCGCGGCACGACGTGAATTGTACATCGCCGATTCACATCGCCCCGCCGATGCCGCAGCACAACGAATCCCGCGGCGTGGCGTTCGAATCCACCGAACTTGGCCTCGCTGAATCAGTGTATCTGATTGTTGAGTAAAGACTTATGTGATGTAGTCAGGACTGGTTCAAAATAAACCCTTGCGATATATATCCGCTTGGATATACTACCCACTCAGCTTTCGGTGGAGGAGGTGCTCTCGTGACCGACTTGTCTGCGCTCCCGTTCGGCCTCGTGAGGCAGCCTGACCGTCGACAGACACCCGACCGTCGTCATGGCAAGCGGGGTGGCCGTCGCGCTTCTGATCGAGCCAGATTCGAGGTATCTTTCGCCATCTCGGCAGACGAGGAACTGGCCCAGGTGGTCGCGACATGGGGTCCGCTGCTTCGGCCAGGCAGGGCGTCCGCTGACCCGCTCGCCGCCCGGTGAGGTATTGCCCGCGACACGGCGGTCGAGCGCTGGCGATGACGGGCTCCGTTCTGCGCGTCTCCCGACGTCGAAGGTGCAGCCCGACTATCCTCCACGCGTTCGCATCGAGTGGCTGATCGCGAGCAGCCGCGTCGTCATTGCCGGCGGCGCGCTGCTGGCCGTGGCGGTCAGCCCGTTCGCTCCCGGCATCGACTGGCACCTCACCTACACGAGCAGCCTGTATTTCGTCTACAGCCTCTGCGTGCTCGCCCTCGTCTGGGCGCCGGTACGCTTCGCGCCGGCATGGGGATTGTCGAACCACGTGTTCGACCTGCTGGCATTCTCGCTCTTCACGTTCTTCACCGACGCGTCAGCCAGCCCGTTCTTCGTCTACTTCACGTTTCTCGTGATCTGCGGGACGTTGAGGTGGGACGTCCGCGGCGCCGTGTGGACGGCGGCGGCGAGCCTTGTGGCGTACGCCGCCACGGCGTTCTACACGTCGCAGGTCCTCCGCGCGCGGCCGTTCGCCGCCGACGCCTTTGTCGTCCGCAGCGTGTATCTCGCGGTCACGGCGGCGCTCATCGCGTATCTGGGGGCGTACCACCATCGCTATCAGCGCGAGATGGGCCGCATCATCAACTGGCCGCGCAGGGTGCCGCGGGAGCCTCGGGAGCTGGCGGGCGAGATTATCGCCGAGTGTTCGGAGGTGCTCGCGGCCCCCAGGGTGCTCCTCATCTGGGAAGAGCCAGACGAGGGCGCGGTCAATCTCGCCTGGGGCTCGGGCCGCGACATCATGTGGGCCTCGGAGCCCGAGGCCACTTACGGCGCGTTCGTCCTGTCCGGACTGGAGGGGAAGACCTTTCAGGCCGCCGACGCCGCCGATGAGCGGGGCGTGGTGGTGCACTGGTCGGGGGGCGCGTTCCGGCAGCGGGTCTGCCGGCCGGTCAACCCTGCGCTCGAGGCACGATTCGGCATGCGTCGGGTGCAGTCGTGGAGCCTCGACGGCGAGCTGATCCGCGGCCGCCTCTTCGCGCTCGACAAGCGGCCGATGCAGCTCGACGACCTGGTTCTCGGCGACGTGGTGGCCAGGCTCGCCGTGTCGCGGCTCGACAGCCTCTATCTCCTGCGCCGGCTGCGGCTGGCCGCCGCGGTGGACGAACGCCTTCGCGTGTCGCGCGACATCCACGACAGCCTCCTCCAGTCCACCGCCGGAAGCGCTTTGCAGTTGCTCGCCGCCAGGCGGTTGCTCGATCGCAGCCCGGAGGAGGCCCGCCGGCGGCTCGAGGATGTGCAGAACCAGCTGGAGAAGGGGGAGCTCGAGATGCGCTCCTTCATCTGGCGGCTGCGACCGGACACGAGCCAGGCCGATTACCGGCCGTCGGCCGCCCTCGCCGAACGCCTGGAGGAGCTCCGGCGCCGCGTCGAGCGCCAATGGGAGATCAAGGTGAGGATCACGCCGCCCCTGGCGGCGGACACCTGGCGCCAGGCGCTCCGAGAGGGTGTGTACCGCATCGTGCAGGAGGGCGTGATCAACGCGGCGCGCCACGCTGACGCGTCGCTGATCTCGGTGGACGTCGTGGCCGACCCTGGAGAGGTGCGGCTGCAGATCAGTGATGACGGCTGCGGGTTCCCGTTTCACGGCGCGTTCGACCTTCAGGCGTTGAACGCCATCCAGCAGGGGCCGCGCACCATCAAGGAGCGCGTCGCTGAATTGCAGGGGCGGCTGCTGCTGCGAACCGGCGAGTCGGGCACGGAGCTGTCAATCACGCTGCCGCTCCTGCCGGATTCGATCGGGGACGTCGCGCCGGCCGCCGACAACGGGTAAGCTGACGGAGGGCGCGCCACGTCTCGGTCCGGCGCCGGTGAGCGTTTCACGCATGGCCATCCGAATCGTACTCGTCGACGATCACCCGATGGTGCTCAAGGGACTCGAGCAGCTGCTGCAGCTGAACGGGGACTTCGAGGTCGTCGCCACCTGCGCCACAGCAGCCGAGGGACTGCAGGCCGTCGAGGCGCTGCGCCCCGACGTGCTGCTGCTCGATCTCAAGCTGCCTGGGGAGGACGGGCTGAGCATGCTGCGCAAGCTGGACCCGGCGAAGCCGCCGGCGGTTGTCGTGCTGACCGCGAGCCAGGACGAAGACGACCTGATCGCCGCGGCACGGCTGGGCGCGCGCGGCATCGTGCTCAAAGCGATGGCGCCGCGCGTCCTGGAAGACTGCATCCGGGCCGTGCACGCCGGCAGGCTGAGCCTGAACGTCGATGGCGTGGATCTGTCGGATCGGCTCGCGCGGAGGCAGAACGTCGAGACCGCGCTTCAGAACATCCTGACCCCGCGCGAGTTCGAGATCCTGCGCCTGGTTGCCGCCCGTCTCGACAACCAGGAGATTGCCGCGCGCCTGTCGATCAGCGTCGGCACCGTGAAGATCCACCTGCACCACGTCTTCGACAAGCTGCAGCTCCGGGGGCGCCACGATCTGCAGGTGTATCTGCGCGAGAAGATGTACTGAGTTCTCCGGGCACCTCCGCGTGACCTGGAGGGGCGCCCTGGACCGGGAGGCTGCCAAGCCGTCCCCGGGGACGACGATTCCGGCGGGTCATCGCACCGGCGCAAGCATCGCTCCCTGGAGGCCAACCGCCGCGGCCGGCAGCGCCGCCATGCCGGCCAGGAATGCGCGGCGCGTCCACGTGGGGTCTGCCATCATGCCGGCAACGAGTGCATGTACTCGAAGTTCACCCTCGCCGCTTCGAGCGGCGTCATGTTGACGATCGGCGGTTCCTGCTCCGAGAAGTAGAGCTCGACGCCCGCCGCCTGCGCGGCGGCGAAGATCGGCTTGTAGTCGATTTGCCCGCGGCCGAGCTCGGTCCCCGTCGGCCGATCGGGCCCGAACAGCTCGTAGGTCGGCTTCGTCTTCAGCACGAAGTCCTTGACGTGGATCATGCGGAACCGGTTCGGGTGCCGCCGGAGCATCTCGGGGACGTCCTGTCCTGCCGCCGTCGCCCAGCCACAGTCCAGCTCGAACTTCACGAGGTTCGCGTCCGTTTCCGCCAGCAGGACCTGGTAGCCCGTTGTCCCGCCGCCATGGTCTCGGAACTCGAAGTTGTGGTTGTGGTACACGAACTGGAGCCCGGCCGCCCTCGCCCTGGCGCCGATCTGGTTCGCCAGCGCGGCGATCTTCTTGAAGTCGTCGAGCGTGAGGGTGGGCAGGATCTTGAGCAGGTCCGCCGCCGCGCCTCCTGCCGGCGCGGGAGGCATCAGCACGGAGGCGGTGGCGTATCGCGCGCCGATGCTCTGCGCATCCTCGAACAGGGGGCCGGGATCCGCGGCCGAGAACGCCAGGTGGCAACTCGGGCACTGGAGGCCGGCCTCGTCCAGGGCTTTGCGGAAGTCGCGCGCAGCAAGTTTCGCGAAGCCGGCCGATTCGACGAACGTGTACCCGATCTTGGAGAGTGCCCGCAGTGTCCCGGCGACATCCTTCCCCAGGTCGGCGGCGACCGTGTACAGCTGGATGCCGAGGCCCCGCTCGGCGCCCGACGCCCGCGCGTGCCTTCCCCACGCGGCCAGTACGGCCGCCGCGCCCCCGAGCGTCATCACGTCGCGCCTGGTCATGTGTCTCATGTGGTCCCGCTCCCCTCTTCTCGCACACCCCAGCGCGATACTCTACCACCGCGGGCGACAACGGGTTCTTCTCGAGGGCCTGCGTCGGGCTTGGTTCCTCTGGCTTGTCGGCCTACGGCTTCCAGACGAACGTCTTCGGAACCCAGGCCGACGGCCGCATCGTGGACGATGGCCGCCAGGCAGACAGCACGTGGGACGCGCCGCGGCAGTCGGCGGCGCGCGCTGGAGTTCTCCACGTGGGCCGGCCCGGCGATCAGGCGAATCCGAAGACCAGGGGAAAGAGCAAGGCGACCACCGCCGCCCAGGCGGCGAGGACGTAGAGATAGAACTTCTGCCAGTCGCACAGGCGAGAGAAGGCGACCCTGCCCCGGATGAAGCCGGCATAGAGGATCGCTGAACCGCCCAGGTTGACCAGGAGGACGATGTTCTCGCCCAGGGCCGCGACTCGGTTGGGTGAGAACCCGAACTCGAAGATCCGGCTCCCGATGGCCCAGAGCGCCAGGGCGTCCACCACCAAAGCGGTCCCGACCAGCGTCAACTGGATCCAGTCCATGAGGCCCGGCGGCGCGATCGCGTCGCGGGCCGAGGCTGAGTAGAGAAGCAGGCCGAAGACCACCGCGAGGAGGAGGTCGAAGAGAATCAGGACCTCCCGCCTCACGTCGATCGCCCGCCCTGTCATCGCCATCGTCACGACGAACGCGATGAGCAGCAGGGCGAAGAGCGGCGTGAAGATCCGCGTGAGGACGGGTGCCATGTTCTCGATCACGCTCTGCTTGGCTTCCACGAGCCACGTCGCGATCACGGCGGCGCCGACGGCTCCGCACGGCATGATCCAGTTCTGCAGGTACGGCTCCATCTTGATGCCGATGGCCTCGAAGATGCCGACGGACATGGCCATCAGCACGCCTCCGCCCAGCGCGATCAGGACGTAGTAGATGAACAGCTCGCCGGTGAAGCGGATGAAGTCCATCCGCCTGTCGCTGCCCCGCCACCGCCCGCCGACGTAGGCGAAGCCCACGCCCATCCAGAGGGCGATGGGCAGGTGGAGCATCGTGAGGATGAAGGTGTGTCCCGGTTCGCCTTTTGGCGAGAAGGCGAAGGGGAACGCGTTCACCGCGAGAGCCGCGGCGGCGAAGACCGCGGCCAGCCCAAAGCGGCCCGATCGCGGGAGCGGACGGTCCCACGCGAAGTACGCGGCGATGAAGGGAAGCGCGAAGAAGCTGATGTTGCGGGGGTAGAACGCGCGGGCCGGTTCGGCGTCGAACGAGATCCCGAAGAGGCTCGGGATCTTGATCGCCACGGCCGCCGCCACGGCCAGGCCCAGGGCGACCCACATCTTCCGGGACCAGCCGGCTTCGGCCGACCCGGCGCTGCCGTCCTCTTCGTCGCCAGAGAGCATGAGCTGTTTCCAGAGGCGCTCCGAATGCTCCCGGGCGAACTCCCGCGTCAGCGCGTCGACGGCCCCCATCCGCTTGACGGCCACCAGGAAGGATTCGTCGTCGGAGAGTCCGTCCGCGCTGAGTGCAGCGATCTGCTCACGAAGGTGATCTTCCAGCTCCGCCGCGTCCTGGCTCGTGACGGCCTGGCTCTTGCGGAGATGGGCCCGCCATGCCTCGATCTGCTTCTCGAGCTGGCCCACCGTGGGGTTGTCCGTGCGCGTCTCGTCCATGGCGTCAGCTCCAAATCTTCCCAAGTGTCTTGTCCACGGCGCGCCACTGGCGGCGCTCGTCTGCCAGCTGCGTGCGCCCGGCATCCGTGACCCGGTAGTACTTCCGCCGCCTTCCCGACTCTGCGTTCGCCCACCGGGACTCGATGAGGCCGGAACGCTCCAGTCGATGGAGCACGGGATAGAGCATCCCGTCGGTCCACTCCAAGGCGCCTCCGGACAGCTCGCGCACCCGCTTCAGGATGGCGTAGCCGTAGCTGTCCCCTTCGGCCAGGATGGCGAGCACCAGGGCCGTCGACGACGCCGCGACGAGGTCTTTATTGATGCTCATCCGACCGGCCGCCTCCGGAGCGAGAGCGGGAATACATAGAGGTAGTATACATAGAGCTTCAATGCATTACCAGAACGACGTCGGCCTGCCAGGCGGCACGCCGCCGCGGGGCGGACTCTCGGACGCAGCGCTCCCGGCTGCGAGCGCCCTACCGTCCGATCACGGCATCCAGCGCGAGGTACCGGTCGCGGTGCGGTTCCGGCTCCGCCTGTGACGTGACGTCGATCCGCATGCGCTGGTAGTTGGTCTCCGGCCTGTAGGCGGGCCAGGGCGGAAGCCCGGGGCCGTCGGGCTTGCCCGTCTTGATGAAGTTCACGAAATACGCCTGCATGGTCTTCGACACGTCGTAGTCGGCCGGCTCCCACGTGTAGCGTTTGTCGAGATCCAGATTGCCCATGGCGTACTGAATCTCGGCGGAGTGCCCCGCGCCGCGAGGCGCCTGCGGCTGCTGCGCGCCGCCAGGCCCCGGGGCGGGCGCTGCCGGCGGCGGCTGGCCTGGCATCCCCAGATAGGCGGGACGCACCTTGGCGTACAGGTAGCGGTAGACCGGCTTGCCGCTGGTCTGCATGTGCAGCTCGGTCCACTTCCACGTGCCGTAGGAAATGAAGCGGGCGCTGGCCAGGTGCATGGCGGCTTCGAACACCTCGTCGGTCGTCGTGGCGGCATACGCCTTCAGCACGGGCTCGGCCTTGTCGCCATAGAACTTCGTGATCGCCGCAGCCAGCGTTTCCGGCGTGGGCTCGCCGCCCGCCAGCACCGCACGCGGTCCCTGCTCCTCCGTGTTCGTTCCCGCCAGCAGCGGGACCTTGGCCTGCTCGCCGGCCAGCGCGATCTCCGTCAGCGTCTTCGAGAGGAAGTACCCGTCCATCGCCGTGCTGAACCTGATGCCCTGCGCCTTGGCGGCGGCTTCCTGCAACTGCTGCGCGCTCATCGCGCGAAGCGCGGTGAGCGAGTCCGCCCCGGCCGCGGCGGCGAACTTCACGCCGTTCTGCTCCGCCTCGGCGAGCGGCCGCGGCGGCAGACTGGCAATCGCCGCGCCGCTTTCGCAGATCGCGCCGGCCATGAGGTGCCTGGACAGCGGAGAGGCCATCAGCGCGCTGACCGAAATCGATCCTGCCGATTCGCCGGCGATCGTCACCCGTTTCGGGTCGCCGCCGAACGCGGCGATGTTCTGCTGCACCCACTGAAGCGCGGCCACCTGGTCGAGCAGGCCGTAGTTGCCGGAGGCGTGGTGCGGCGACTCCTTGGTGAGTTCCGGGTGCACGAAGAAGCCGAAGATGTTCGTGCGGTAGTTCAATGACACCGCGACAATCCCCTTGCGGGCCATGCTCTCGCCGTCGTAGCGCGGCTCGGAGCCGTCGCCGTTCTGGAACCCGCCGCCGAAGATGTAGACGAGCACCGGCAGCTTCTCACGGCCCGACTTCGCGGGCGTCCAGACGTTCAGGTACAGGCAGTCCTCGCTCATGCCGTCGCCGCGGAACCAGTAGTCGGCATTCGGGGAAAGCCGCTGCATGCAGGCGGCGGCGAACCGGTCGGCATTCCGCACGCCGGGCCAGTTCTTCGCCGGCTGCGGTTCGCGCCAGCGCAAGTCGCCGACGGGCGGCTGCGCGAAGGGAATCCCCTTGAAGCTGCGAACGCCGTCTCTGGGAGGCACGGTGGACTCGACGGTGCCGTTAGCCGTCTTCACGCGGTCGGCGCCAAAGGCTGGCAGCGCCGCGGCGGCACACAGGGCAACAACGGGAAGCAGCATGCGCGCGGAAGCTTTCATACGTCCCTCGATTCCCGCGGATCATAGCACCGGCGCCAGCATCGCCCCCTGGAGGCCATCCGGCGCGGACTCCGCCGGGATTACCAGCGGGCAAACGCGATCGTCACCGGGCTTGGAGTCCGCACGGTCTGTCCAGTGCGCACCAGGCGTCCCGTTGCAGGGTCCACGCGCCAGGAGACGATCGTGTCGGACTGTTCGTTCGCGCCGAAGAGCACGCGCCGGGATGGATCGAAGCCGATGTATCGCGGCGTTCTGCCCTGGCTCGGCTCCCAGCCGATCGATGTCAGCAGCCCGGTGTCCGCGCTCGCGGAGAACAGGCCGACACTGTCGTGACCGCGGTTCGAGCAGTAGACGAACCGGCCGTCCGAAGACGCCGCGATCTCCGCCGCCGTGTTCTCACCCGTGTAATCGGCCGGCAGCGAAGGCACGATCTGGGCCGGACGCAGGTGCCCGCGCTCCGCGTCCCACAAGTACGTCGTGACGCTGCTGCCGATTTCGTTGAGGACCCAGAGCACGGGGAGCGTCGGATGAAAGCAGGCATGGCGAGGTCCTGAACCGGAGCGCGCCACGGCCGAACCCTGGGCGGTCGGGCTCAACTCGCCCGAGTCCGAATCGAAGCGGAAGACAAAGACTCTATCGAGTCCCTTGTCGGGAACGACGACGAAGCGCCCGGACGGATCGAAGAGAATCTGATGCGGGTGCGAGCTGGCCTGCTCGACGCGGTTGGGGCCCGGCTGCCCCGGCAGCGGGACCACCTGGGCGGCATCGCCCAGCGCGCCATCCGGCCGGACCGGCAGCACGGACACGCTCCCCGACGCGTAGTTGGCCACGATCAGAAACCGCCCGCGCGGATCGATCGCGAGATGGACGCCGTTGCGGCCGCCGGTGTCCGCGCGCTGCCGCACGGCGAGCGTGCCGTTCTCGCGATTCACCGAGAATGCCGTGGCGTATCCCTCGTCGCCGTGCGCCGAGTACAGGAAGCGCTGGTCCGGGCTCGTCACCAGGAACGAAGGGTTCACGAGATCCCCGATCACCTGTACCGGGCTACACGCCCCGGAATCCTGGTCGACCCGGTAGACGTGGAGGCCATCGCCGCGCGCGTATCGCCGGGCCGTGGTGAAGCACCCGACGTAGGCGTAAAGCGCCTGGGCGCGACTGCTCAACGCCGCCGACGCCGCGGCCGGCAGCGCCGCAAGCCCGGCGAGAAACGCACGGCGCGTCCACATGGTGTCCGCGTGCTTCGTCATGATGCGCCAGATAGCGGCTCTTCTACCCGGCGGGTTTGGGCCGCGGAAACCAGGCCGACTGCCACCCGAAGGAGAACGTGGTGAAGTTTGCGCCGAACCGGATGATCGCGCCCCGGCTCACCGCCAGCTTGATCGAGTGCCGTTGCCCGACCGGCAGGGCGACGGTGCCCCCCAGGCGGGTGTTGGACTGCCAGTCATCGTTCTCGACACCCTGGATGGTGGACGTGCCGCCGACGTAGTACGTCGCGTCGAAGGCCGCCCACGCCTTGCGCGTGAAGTTGTAGCTCAGGTGCGCCTGGAACGCGCCCATCGGTGCCTGCGTGCGTTCCAGGGTGCCCGGGTAGTACGAGGTGTTGGCCGTGAACAACCAGAGCGCAGAGTACACATCGAGCAGCCACTTCTGTCCCATCGGGTGCGACACGGCGAACTCCGGCTTGAACGCCCACCGGTTCGTGCCGAGATTGATCAACTTGTCTGGAAAGAACTGGCCTGTCGGCGCGACGATGGTCAGGCTGGTCCCCAGGATCGTCCGGCGCGGCGCCTTGGCGAACTGCGCGATCGAGGCGGCCGGGGCGCCCCGCACGAGGAGCGAGAGCCTGAGGCGCGCGTCGGAGAGGCCGGCGCGGCTGATGCTCCTCGACTCCTCCAACACTCTTCCCGACACCTGCGCCCAGGAGTACGGCAACGCACCGAACGCCTGGGCCGTCTTGCCGAAGAGGTTGAAGGAGCGCGCGACACCCACGGACGGTGTCTCGACCGTGGCGTTGATGTCCGTCGCGGGCAGCGTCGGGTCGGTCACCACGCCTCCGTGCGACACCGAGAAGCCCCAGATGAGAAAGGTGCCGTTCACGGGGACGTTGGCATAGGCCCTGGGATCGAGATCCTGCGCCGCCACTGGCGCGGCCAGGGGCAGCAGGCAGAGCAATCCGACGCCCGCGCACCGGACGCGCAAACCTGTCATCGATCCTCCTCGAAGACCGCCTTCACCTTTCCCTTTCGAACCGCGCGCGCAAGGGCTGCGTGGTCCTTCTCGTTCTGATCGGCGTAGGCCCTGGCAAACGCCGCGAGGGCCTTGTCCATGACGTCGCTCTTGCCCAGGTACCCGCTGATCATGGCCGAGTTCCCGGACCGGGCATGAGAGAGGGCGAGCGCCTTTCCGCACCACACCGCGAAGAAATCCATCTCGGCCTGGCCGAAGATCTCCACCATCGGGCTGAGCTTCATGTCCCGTAGCTGGCGGATGAAGAAGTCCCGCTTTGGCCCCCGGCTCCAGCCCAGGAACATGTCGCTCGCGGGTTGCATGCGCCGGTAGCCGTCCACGACGCGCTGGCCCTGGTTCGGAAAGACGGACTTCCCTGCGTACGGCTCCAGGACCGACGCGCGCGCTTCCTTGACCTGGAGGAAAAGCGGGTCGTCGTCTCCCGCCATACAGAGGATCACCCAGCAGGCGGTTCCGACGCTGCCGACGCCGACCACCTTCATCGCGGCGTCCCGGAGCTCGTAGCGGTCCAGCAGGGCCCGGTAGGCGGTGGGTAACGTTTCGCGGTACGCGATCAGTGCGTCGCGCACCGCCTGCTGGACCACCCCGGGGGGCTGGCCCTCGGCGTGGAAGATGGTCGGGAGCTGGTCCTTGATCACGTGGATGTTCCCACGCTTCTCCGCCAGCTTCGGGAACATCTCCTCGCCGCGGCTCTTGGCTTGTTCCTTCTCGATGCGCTTGACGATGCGCTTCCGGATCTTGAGGGGCAGGCTCTCGAGCAGCTCGCCAGACTCCAGCGACTGGTACCACAGCTCCAGCGTCTTCAACTGGCTGAACTCGGCCATGGACTCGCGGTAGCTGCGGACACAGGTCATCGCCGCGTCCTTGGCCACGGCTTCGCTCAAGCCGTTGTCCCGGCACGCGACAACGAAGCTCGCGGCCAGGCGCTTGAGGTCCCATTCCCACGGGGCCGGGAGCGTCTCGTCGAGGTCGTTGATGGAGAAGATGATCCGCCGCTCCGGGGTGGCGAAGCCGCCGAAGTTGCACAGGTGGGCGTCCCCGCAGCACTGGACCCGGATCCCGGTGGTCGGCGTCGTCGCCAGGTCCGCCGCCATCGTCAGGGCCGCGCCCCGGTAGAACGTGAATGCCGACTTGACCATGCGCCCGTGGCGCAGCGGGAGCAGATCCTCTACGCGCCCTCTCTCCGCCGCGAGGACCAGCTCGACCGCGTCCGGCCGGTCAGCGGGCGGCTTCCAGGCGGCGTGGGCTTGCCGGGGGCATGTCTCCCGCAGGGCCTTGCCCGCGGCGTCATGCTCAGCCCGCGAGCCGAGTGCCGGAAGCTGAGCCTCGGTCGAGGGGCGCTCGGACGCCGCCTGTGCACGTGCTTTCTTGGTTGCCTTCATGTGATCGCTCCGTTCGGCTCACTTTACCTCGACTGTGACCTTCGGGATCCGGCCGGTGAAGCGCGACTTCGCCTCGGCTCCGATGGCCTCGACCACTGGCGTGCCGAGGTCGATGCCGACGTCGGCCGTCTCGTCAGCCGAGAAGATGCCAGGCTGAGTCGCCGGGATCCGGCCTTCCGCTACCTTCTGGCCATTGACGAACAGCGTGCCCGTCCCGCCCTTGGCGGGGCCGCCGCCGTCGTAATCGAACTGGAAGCGCAGTTCGGCCTTGCCGGGGGCCAGTTTCTTCGTCGAGGTGACAGACGTGCGCTGCAGGCCAAGGAAGTTGTAGTCGTAGGCCGGCGCGCCGTTCTTCACGTAGAGCGACCAGCCCCCGAAGCGCCCGCCCTGGGCGATGATAGTCCCGTTTGCGCCACCCGCCGGCACCTCGATCTCGGCCGTGATGACCTTCGACCGGTTCTTGACGTTGATGAAGACGCCTTCCGCCATGCCGGTCATGCCCTCCGCCAGCGTCAGCGACGTGCGTCCGCCCATGATGTCCGGCCGCCCGACGGCGTTCGGATCGAGCCGTTCGAAGAAGCGGTCGTCCATGGGCAGCACCCGGTACTTGGCGGCTTCCGTGAGGAAGAGCGCCTGCATCTCCGCGAGCTTCGCGGGATTCTGCGCCGCGAGATCAGTGGCCAGGCTGAAGTCCGAACCGACGTCGTAGAGCTGCCAGGCCGAGTTGTCCAGCAGCGTCCGGCGCGGCTTCTGCTCCCACGGCGCCTTGTGGATCTCGCGCGCGTACCAGCCGTCGTGGTAGATGGCCCGGTTGCCGGCGATCTCGAAGTACTGCGTGGAGTGCCGTTCCTTGGCCTTGGCGTCTTCGAAGCTGTAGACGAGGCTGGTTCCAGCCATGGGGATCTGCGGCACGCCATTGACCGACCTGGGCTCCGGGAGCCCGGCCGCCGCGAGGATCGTCGGCGCCACGTCGATCACGTGCCCGAACTGCGTGCGAATCTCGTTCTTCGCCTTGATGCCCTTCGGCCAGGAGACGACCATGCCGTTGCGCGTGCCGCCGAAATCCGAGGGCACCTGCTTCATCCAGCCGAACGGGCTGTCGAAGGCGACCGCCCAGCCGGCCGCCATGTGCGGGTAGGTCTCGGGCCCGCCCCACTTGTCCATGAGCTTGAGCATGTCCTCGACCTTCTCCTGCACGCCGTTGAAGTAGGTCATCTCGCTGTACATCCCGCTCATGCCGCCTTCGCCGCTCGTGCCGTTGTCGCCGGCAATGTAGAACACGAGCGTGTTGTCGGCCTGGCCGACCTCCTCGCATGCCTGCAGCATGCGGCCGACCTCGTAGTCGGTGTACTCGCAGAAGGCCGCGAACACCTCGGCCTGGCGGGCGAACAGGCGCCGCTCGTCGGCCGACAGCGCCGCCCAGTCCTTGATGGCCTCCGGCTTCGGCGCGAGCTTCGTGCCGGCAGGCACGACCCCCATGGCGATCTGCCGCGCGAGCGACTCCTCGCGGAGCGCGTCCCAGCCCTTGTCGAACTTGCCCTTCCACCTGGCGATCCACTCCGCCGGCACGTGATGCGGCGCGTGGGTCGCGCCGGGCGCGAAGTAGATGAAGGACGGCCGGTCGGGCGTCAGCGCTTTCTGGTACGTGATCCAGGCCCGCGCCTTCTCGGTCATGTCGGTCATGAAGTGGTAGCTCGGATCGTTCGGCAGTTCGACGAGCGAAGTGCCATCGTAGAGCAGCGGCGCCCACTGATTGGTTTCGCCGCCAAAGAACCCGTAGAACTTGTCGAACCCCTGCCGAAGCGGCCAGCGGTCGGCCGGGCCGGCGATGCTGGCTTCCCACGTGGCCGTCTCGTGCCACTTTCCGAACGCGGCCGTGGCGTACCCGTTCAGGCGCAGCATCTCGGCCAGCGGCGCCGTCGTGCTCGGAATCTGGCCGGTCGAACCGGGCATTGCGGTGGCCATCTCGGTGATGAATCCCATGTTCACCGTGTGGTGGTTCCGGCCCGATTTCAGCGCGGCCCGCGTCGGCGAACACAGGGCGGTGGTGTGAAAGTTGTTGTACCGGAGCCCGCCCTGGGCGAGCCGATCCATCGTCGGCATGGGAATGGGGCCGCCGAAGGTGCTCGGCACGCCGAACCCCATGTCGTCAATCAGCACGATGACGACGTTCGGCGCGCCCGCCGGCGCCTTCACCTCGAAGCGCGGCGGCGGGGTTACGTTGCGCGCGTCGCTCTCGGTATAAGTCGGGCGCGACGGTTCCGGGATCGGCAGCACCGTGCGGTCCATCACCGCGGGCCCGGCGGCCGGGGACGGCGGGTTCTGTGGTTGCGGCCCTGAACAGGCCGCGCCGACGAGCAGCGTTCCAGCTGCCGCGGCAGCCAGCCATCCTCCGAGTCTTGTTCTCATGCTCCTTTGACGCGTGCGAAAGCCTTCACTTCGCGGGTGGCAGAAGCCAGGCTACATCGCCAACTTCTGGTAATTCGATTTCGTGATGCGCACGTCGATCTTGGTGGCCGGGATGCTCAGCACGATGCTGCCCGGGAAGCTGATGCCGTTGGGCATCGACTGCATGACGGTGGCAGATTCCGCAACCCCGCCGGACAGACAGCGAGAAAGGAATGGCTGCGGTGCGGACTTGCTGTCGTCGAAGGCCGACGGCCAACTTTCGAAGAGGGGGCGGCCCCCCCGGGGGGACGTCCGCCTTCTCCCCGGGCATCCGTCGAGGGGCTTCGGCGCGACAGCCTACTGTCCGTCGAGAGGCCCGCTCCGGCGGCGGCACCCCTGGCTTTGGGTTGGCTGGCGTGGGCGGTATGATACGTCCATGCGACGAGCTCAGGTCATCGCCCTCGCAACGGCGCGGCGGGACGAGATAGTCCAGCGGTTCGGCGTGCGTTCACTGGCGCTCTTCGGCTCGGTCGCGCGCGACGAAGGGCGGCCCGACAGCGACGTCGACTTTCTCGTCGAATTCGAGGGCCCTACCACGTTCGACCGGCACATGGGCTTGCTGGTATATCTCGAAGATCTCCTCGGTCGCAGGGTGGACGTGATTACCGTCGCGGGACTGAAGCCTCGTCTCCGCCCCCTCATCGAACAGGACCTCGTGCTTGTCGCGTGACGCACTTCTCTACGTTGCGGACATCGTGGCCGCCGGCGAAGCCATCCTCCGATTCACGGACGGCGTGACATGCGAAGCGTTCGCGGCGAACGACGAGAAGCGTGCGGCCGTGGAGCGGGAGGTGTTCATCATCGGCGAGGCTGCGGCGCGCCTACCCGAGGAGTGGAAGCTGCATCAGGAGGAGATTCCGTGGCGCAAGATCGTCGGCCTGCGAAACCTGCTCGCTCACGGCTCCTGGGTGATCGATGCCGAGGAGCTCTGGGACGTTGCGCGAAACAAGGTTCCTGGGTTCGTCGCGCAGCTTCGACCGCTGCTTGACGAAGGTAAGTAACCGTCGATTCTCCTGCAAGCGGCTTCCATCAGGACCGACCGCGGGTTGCGTGAACGCCGATCACGCCGTTTCCGGACATTTTGATCACCTTTTCGTAGCGCTCTCCGGACGGAGAATCGCTGGAGAACCCGTCTCTGGAGAGGGAAAAGACTTTCGAGATGCTCAAGCCAGCGCTAAGCGCACAGGGAACTGACGCCCTTCTTGGCTGCCTAGCCGTAGCCCGCCCAAAGGGCGAGCGAAGGCTGGCTGGCTGTCAGGGACGGTTTTCGAACTTGGGTGATGGCACAGGCCGCGCAG
The DNA here is from genome assembly GCA_963806085.1 of uncultured Acidobacteriota bacterium. GTDB lineage: Bacteria > Acidobacteriota > Vicinamibacteria > Vicinamibacterales > JAKQTR01 > JAKQTR01. Next base: position 14,338 of record CAWDWR010000003.1, on the reverse strand, counting down.
TCCCGGCCGGAGTCTGGCACGCCGATGCCGGCGGAACGACTCTCCGCCTAACTGCGTGGCGAATCGTCAGGCCGCCTCGCGGGGATGCACGTCTCGTTCTATCCGGCCGACAGAGCGTCTCGTCGCGAGCTCCAGGTCGAAGGCCGCCTGCAGGTTGAGCCAGAACTGCGGCGTGTTCCCGAAGTAGCGCGCCAGACGGAGGGCCGTATCGGCGGTGATGCTCCGCCGGCCGTTCACGATCTCGCTCACCCGGGTCACTGGCACGCGGAGGTCTCTCGCCAGGGCGTTGATGCTGAGCCCGAGCGGCTTCATCAGGTCCTCGCGCAGAATCTCGCCCGGGTGCACAGGCGGCAATGGCGGGTTCTTCCTGGACATGGCACCTCCCGAACGGCCGCGGCCGGCACGACAAGTGGCTTCAAAACCCGTTCACGCGGCCTGTTCTGGCCGCGGGACGCAGATCTTGAAACCGGTCCTAGTGATAGTCGACGATCTCGACATCATGGGCGTCACCGTCGCGCCAGACAAAGCAGACTCGGAATCGGTCGTTGACGCGGATGCTGTGCTGACCTCGTCGGTCGCCGCTCAGCGCTTCCAGCCTGTTTCCGGGGAAAATCGCCAGATCCCGGAGCTCGTGGGCCGCGTGCAGCTGGCGGAGCTTCCTTTGAGCGACGCGGGCTATTGCCTGAAGGCGGCGGGTCGACCACCCGTTGAACAGCCGCTCGGCTTCTTCCGACCGGAACGACCGGATCACGAGCTGACAGGGTATAACGCAACGCGTTATATGTCAAGCGGTATGGCTGTCTCTTGTATGGCTGTCTCTGTATGGCTGTCTCTGTACGGCTGTCTCGCGGTGTTTAGCGAGACGTCAGGGACGATTTTCGAACTTGGGTGACGGCGAGCGCCGCCTGAGAGGAACTCCGGCAAGATCGCGTCACGCCTCAGCGGAAGCAGCGACGAAGCGCCGCCTGAGGCGGGCCGCACGTGATGCCGATCATTAGGGCCGGAAGACCCGAAAGGCCCCATGGCTGCGGGTTGCGTGCCAGTTCCCTGAGCGTAGCGTCCATTGTTATTGCTTCAAGTTCCATTCTTTGAGCTTCTTCGCCGCCGTGCCGAAGGGGCCGAGTTGATAGACGGCCGCGCCCGCGGGCGCGAACGTGAACGCCTCGAACGGCTCCGTGATCATCTTGTCGAGGTATGCCTTCGGGGCGACGCCGGTCGAGACATGAGGATTGAAGTGCTGCCCCGCATACTTCGCTACGAACGCCGCCACGTATTCGATCAGGGCCGCGTCGGTGGCCGGATCGTCGTGGGGCGCGGTGAACGCCCCGATGGGGCCGCGGTCGACCATGAACGGTCCGACGGCGGCGATGATGGCGGCTTGCAGCTGGAGAATCTCCGGCGACGGCTTGGCGCAGATGCCCGCGACGCCATCGGCGCCTGCTGGCGCGTAGTAGTACTTGATGGCTTCGAGCCTCATGCGGCTCAGGTCCGCGCCTGCGATCGCCCTGCCGGCGGCTGCGTAGACCTGCTCGAGGTCCGCCGTCCGGACAAACGCCTGGAGCATCGTGATGTGCGGCCGGTGGGCGGCATCCAGGGCGAATCCCTTCAGGTTGATCTTGAGCAGCCGGGCGTTGTTGGCTTCGGCGTGCCGGAGCATCGTGGCGTCCGGCTCCAGGAGGACGTCGATCGCCGTGACCGCGGACTGCGGCGCCGGGAAGACCCGTTTCCAGTCGTCCTTCATGCTGACGACGACCCAGCCGTCCTTCTTCGCGTGCTCCTCGAGGGCCGGAGTGAAAGCGCCGAGCGCGACGTCCGGCAACCCGCGGGCGGGGCCATAGGCGAACTCCCGCGCCGCGTCGTCGTGCAGCACGAGCAGCTCGAAGCGCGCGCCGCGGCCGCCCTGCGTGTATTCGAGCATCTGCTGGTCGCCGACGGAATTCCCGAACGCGGCGATAGGACGGCGGCCGATGTGTTCGTAGATGCCGACGGGCTTGCCGGCCTTGTCGTCGTTGAAGCTCAACTCCGGAAGCCGCACGAGCACGGGCTTACCCTCGCGCAACTCGAACTTCGTCTTCATGCTGCTGCCGACGACCTGTTCCGGCGGCACGCCGTAGGCCGCTTCCGCCCAGGGGCGCATGAACTCGATGCCGCCACCTGACACGATGAACGTCTTGAAGCCGTTCGCGCGGAGGTAGGCGAGCACCTCGAGCATCGGCGCATAGGTCATGTCGAGGAAGCGCCTGCCGGTCGTGGGGTGTTTCGCCGCGGCGATCCAGTCGCTGACGATCTGGGCGAACTCGTCGCTGGTCATGCCCGTGTGGGTGGCTGCGAAGAGTTCCAGGAGCGCGCGGTCGCCGCCGGCGAGCGCTGTCGCCACGTCGCCCTTCAGGAGCGACGCGAACGGCTCCTTGTCCTTCCACTCGGGATGCTGTGGTGCGAGCGACTTCACGCGGTCGAGCGCGAAGTAGAACTGCACGGGCATGGGCTGCTCGCTCCAGAGCGTGCCGTCGTTGTCGAACACGGCAATCCGCTCGGGAACCGGGACGAAGTCCGGCGATCCGGGCGTCGTCACCTTCTCGACGAAGGCGACGATCGCCTGCCTGGCCTTGCCGTCATTCCAGGATGGAAGCGGATCGGCGGCCTGGGCCGCTGCGGCGATGGCGCCCATGAAGACGAGCGCAAGCACGATGACGGATGATCGAATTGAGCTACCCATGGTCACTGTTCCTGCTTCAGTTAGGCACAAACCGCTGCGGCCGGCCGCACGGGCGGCCGGTCGCAGCGTCATCTCGGGTTACTTGGACCCGTTGGTCTCGCGGAGCTTCTGAAAGACCTCATCCAGGTTGAAGGTGGCGGCCTTCTGCCTCTGGGGATAGTCCTTGAAGGTCATGAGGAACTGACCCACGTAGTCTTGCGCCGGCACCGCCAGGAAGACGTGATCGAACAGCCAGTCGTAGTAGGTGTTCGACGTGATGTCCGCGCGTTCGTACGGGTCCGTGCGGAGATTGAAGATCTTCGGAACCCGTAGGGTCGTGAATGGGTTCCCCCAGAGACTCAGCGTTCCCGGATCACGCTGCTCCATGAACACGAGCTTCCAGTTGTCGTAGCGCAGGGCGACCAGTTGCTGGTCGTCGTTGATGTAGAAGAACGACACCCGGGGGCTCCTTTCCACCTGACCGGTCAGATACGGAACGAGGTTGTCGCCGTCCAGGTGGACCTTGTAGGTCATCTCTCCGACCTTGTAGCCCTTGAGGAGCTCCTCTTTGATGGTGGTATCGCCGGCGAGTGCGAGGAACGTCGGCAGCCAGTCGAGATGCGCGACCATTTCGTTGGATACCGTGCCCGGCTTGATATGCCCCGGCCAGCGGACCATGCAGGGCACCCGGTAGGCGCCTTCCCAGTTCGTGTTCTTCTCGCTGCGGAACGGCGTCATCGCCCCATCGGGCCACGAGTTCATGTGCGGGCCGTTGTCGGTCGAGTACATGACGAACGTGTTATCCGCGATCTTGAGATCGTCGAGCACCTTGAGGACCTGGCCGACGTTTCTGTCGTGGTCGATCATGGTGTCGTGGTACGGGCTCTGCCATCGCCCCGCCTGGCCGATGCTTTCCGGCTTGGTGTGGGTGCGGAGGTGCATGTGGGTGAAGTTCACCCAGACGAAGGCCGGCTTGCCGGCCGCGTTCATCCGCGTGATGAAGTCCACGGCGCGGGCGGCGATGTCGTCATCGATGGTCTCCATCCGCTTCTTCGTCAGAGGGCCGGTGTCCTTGCAGACCTGCCTGCCGACCTTGCCGAAGCGTGGATCGACAGTCGGATCATCCGTGGTTGACGCCTTGCAGTCCAGCACGCCGCGCGGGCCATACTTGGCGCGGAAGGCGGGGTCTTTCGGGTAGTCCGGCAGTTCCGGCTCCTCCTCGGCGTTCAGGTGGTAGAGGTTGCCGTAGAACTCATCGAAACCGTGCACCGTGGGCAGGTATTCGTTGCGATCACCCAGGTGGTTCTTGCCGAACTGGCCAGTCGCGTAACCTTGTGCCTTCAACAACTCGGCGATGGTCGGGTCTTCCTTCTGCAGGCCCACCGTGGCGCCTGGCAGACCGACCTTGGTCATGCCGGTGCGCAGGCCGGACTGACCCGTGAGGAACGACGCCCGGCCGGCCGTGCAGCTCTGCTCGGCGTAGATGTCGGTGAAGACCACGCCTTCCTTGGCGATCCGGTCGATGTTGGGCGTGCGGAATCCCATCAGACCCATCGAGTAGGCGCTGACATCGGTTATGCCGATGTCGTCACCCCAGATGACGACGATGTTGGGTTTCTTCTGTTGGGCTCCGGCGGCAGCCGGGACCAGGAGCTGGACCGCGGCCGCCACGGCCACCAGCCAGATCAGTGCGTGCTTCCTCATTGGTTCTCCTTGTTCGATGCGCGATTGCCTGGTTCGCGTGTCGGGTTCGTGATGCTTCGGCGCCCGGCTCGTGGCGCCCGATCGCGCGCCGGCCCAACTCTCTCCAACTGCAGGGCGATATAGGGCGAGGCGCCCTCCACCTGCGCGCCACGCTGCTGAATCAACGACAGCGTCTCGAGGCCTGAAGGGTCGACCGAGATCAGATCAGTCAAGTCCAGCCGCAGGGCTGGCGTGGACTCCTCGCACAGTCGCATCAGCTCGGCTGCGTGCTCACACTGCAGGCGTCCCGCGAGCCGGACGGTGCGGTAGCCCTCGTGATTGTCGATCTCGGCTTTGAATTGCACCATCGTCCGTGCAGCAAGAAGGACACCAGGCCCCAGCGACGGGCCGGTGGGCAGCGAACGCCTTGAAATAACAGGACTTCAGGTCGAGATTCGCGTCGTTCGCGTGGAGAGGCAGGACCGAGTTCAGCAATATGTCGTCATGTGATAACAGTATATTGCTATCACGATGCTTGCAGGCCTCTACCACCCTAGAATTTCGTCACTCCTGGCTGCCCTGACCTAATCGAGTCCCGTTGCGGTCCACAACGTCCGGTGACAACATGTTGCGAGCAGCCCTCGACTGCGCTACGCTTGCGCAGCTGTCCTCGGCGGCCATCGATCATGCCTCACGACGATCCGCGCGGTTTGGAACATGAACTGGCGTCGTTCGAACGCCTCGCGGCAGACATCTCGTCGCGGTTCAATCTCCTGTCCGCGGACGAGCTTCCAGCCGCGATCGAGGCCACCCTCCAGCGCGTTGCCGAAACGCTCGACGTCGATCGCTCGACGGTCCTCGAATTCACTGAGGCTGCGGACGCCGTCGAGGCCATTTACGTCTGGGCGAGAGACGACGTCCCGCCGCTGAGCCTCCCGGATGTTAAGGCCGTTCCCTGGTACCTCGGCCAGTTGCGGCGAGGGGAGGTCGTGCGAGTCGCCGACCTGGAGCGCGACCTTCCGCCCGCCGCCGCCGCCGAACGTGCCTACGCCGGACAGATAGGCCAGAAGTCCATCTTGACCGTCCCGGTGTCGCTCGGCGGGCGGCTGGTCGGCGCGCTGTCGGTGGGGACGTTCCGGCGCCACCGCGACTGGCCGGAGCCACTGGTCGAGCGCGTGCGGCTGATCGCGGAGATTGCTGGTGCGGCGTTGCAGCGGCGCCGGCAAGATCTGGCCCTGCGCGCCAGCCTGGCCGAGATCGAACGCCTGAACCGCCGGCTGCAGGCCGAGAACGTCTACCTGGAGGAGGAGGTCAAGAGCAGCCGCGAGTTCAACGAGATTGTCGGGAAGAGCGACGCCCTTCGCCTGGCGCTCGGACGCGCGGAGCAGGTCGCTCCCACGGACAGCACCGTGATGCTGTACGGCGAATCCGGAACCGGGAAGGAGCTGTTCGCGCGGGCGATCCACGACCTGAGCCCGCGCGCCAGACGGCCGCTCGTGCGGGTCAATTGCGCGGCCCTCCCCGCAGGGTTGATCGAAAGCGAGCTGTTCGGGCACGAGAAAGGCGCGTTCACCGGAGCGGTAGCCCAGCGCCTCGGGCGCTTCGAGGTGGCTGACGGCGGTACGCTCTTCCTCGACGAGGTCGCCGACCTGCCGATCGAGCTCCAGGGCCGGCTGCTGCGGGTCCTGCAGGGAGGAGAGTTCGAGCGCGTGGGCTCCTCGCGCACCATGCGCGTGGACGTCCGTGTGATCGCGGCGACCAATCGCGATCTCGACGCCCTCACGCGTGACGCGAGGTTCCGCGTCGATCTGTATTACCGGCTGACGGTGTTCCCGATTCTGCTGCCGCCGCTGCGCGACCGGCCCGAGGACATCCCAGAGCTGGTGTGGTTCTTCATCACGCGGCATCAGCGTCGGATGGGCCGCCACATCACACGAGTGCCGCGCGCGGCGATGGACGCACTTCAGCGATACGACTGGCCCGGAAACTTGCGCGAGCTGCAGAACGTGGTCGAGCGCGCCATGATTCGGTCGACGGGCGACGTGCTGGAGATTGACGAAGGCCTCGGCCTTGGCCGCAGGCGCGCGGCGGGCCGTACCGGCGACCATTCGCTGGCTGCCGCCGAGCGCGCGCACATCGAAGCGGTGCTCGACGAGTGCGGGTGGCGCATCAACGGCCCCGGCCATGCAGCCGAGCAACTCGGCCTCAATCCCAACACGCTCCGCTTCCGCATGAAGAAGCTGGGGATCACGCGGCCGGCTTCCGGAACGAGACGTCGGTGACGCTCTCCCGGCCGACGTGTTCGGACGGGACCTGCACTGCGTGGTTGTGGCTCACTCGAAGGGTGTGGGCATTGGGGGTTCGAATCCGGTGTGGGTCGCCCGCCTTCGCGCGTTCGAGCGTTCGCGTGGGCTCGCGAGTAGGAACTGACCCTGACTTGCTTGCCTGGCCGTAGCTCACGCGCAGCGTGAGCGAAGGCTGGCTGGGAGGCAGGGATTCGAACCCCGATAACGTGGTTCAGAGCCACGGGTCCTACCGTTGAACGACCTCCCAGCATGGAGCGTCGCGGCGGGCCTAACCCTTAGATTCTAGCAAAAGCGGTACGATTGAGGCCAGTCGGCGCTGCTGGGGGCTGCGTTCACGCGAGACCTGAAGACCCGGCCTCCAGTTGGTCTATAGAATCGGCGCACCTCAGAACCTCACGCTCGGCATGATCGCGAACTGCTTCCGGGTGCCGAAGCCGGCCTCCGCCGTCAGCACCGGCGTCCGCGTGATCTCGATGTTCGCCCCGACGATCGTGTTCCACGGCGAGTGCGAGGCCGCCACCAGGCTGAAGCTCCCCGCGGGCAGGCCCGGGATGAAGTTCTGGCCCGTGAGCACCGCGTCGCGCAGGCTGATGTGGAACCCGCCGGCATAGACGGCCGCGTTCGCCCCGTGCAGTTTGCCGCGCACACCCGCCCGGATTCCCTGCGAGAGCGCGGGCACGGTGTCGTCGAAGAGGTCAATCGTGACCCACTGCCGGTTGATGTCGTAGCTTGCGAAGAACCTCTTGTAGCCGCCGGCCACCGTTGCGCCAATCCCGTAGAAATGCCCGGTGTAGGCGGGCTCGATCGTGGACGGGATCGGCAGCGGCGGCATTCCTGGAATCGGGTTTACCTTGAAGGCGACATCCGCGGCCTGGCCATCGAGCGTCGCGGCCATGCCGTACACGTTGAGGAACGGCAGCACCCTCGTGTCGAACCGCGCGAGGTAAACCGACGTCCTGTGTCGCGCCTCCGACACGACGATGGCGCCGGGCGGGAGCGGCTGTCCGCCGAGCGAGAACTTGAAGTCCGAAATGTCCATCAGGTCGCTGAGGTACGTGTAGCCGAACGAGATCCCGACAGGCTGTTGCTGGTAGCCCTGGTACTTCTCGGGCACGCTCTTCTTGCCGAGCGGGAAGGGGTTTTCCTGAGCGATTGCCGTGCCGTCCGCAACGGCCAGGACCGCGGCCGCGGCTAGGACGGTGCGCACCAAACTCCGCATGGGGGCTCCTCCGGCAGCCTGAAGGCTGGACTTGCCTGAAACAACGGCGAACACGGTTCCTGTAAGGCGCCGACTCTACCACGCGGCCCGACATCCGATTCAGGCTCCGCGAGGTCGCCTTCGGGTGGCGAGGCCGGATCACCGTTGCTTCCCGAGCACTGAAAACACCGCGGGTGTACCGTCAGGCGTCCTGACGGCCAGGATGGCCCGCGTGTCCGACACGAACATGAGCTGGGCGGTCCCTTTCCGGATCGAGCTGTCCAGTTCGCCTGCGAGGACCCGCGGCGTCTTCCATGCGGGCGCCTGCACCGCCTCCCGCGCAGCCTGGTTCCCACAGCGCGCGGCGGACCCTGCGACGCGTCCGGCCTGGCCGGTGACGCCGACGGTCCACTGCGATCCGGCGCACGCACCGTCTCTCTCCTCCCACGTGCCGTCGATCACGGGCGCGGGCAGCTTCCGCTCGGGGATCAGCTCTTCATCGCCGGACAGTCCGCGGCCGACCAGGTCCATCACCCACAGCCACATGCTGATCGGGCGCCCCTTGATCCGGGTCTCGGCGCCTCCGCCCCAGTCGTTCAGGTACATCTCCATGCCGGGCGAGTCGGCCCAGACGACGCCCATCGGCGCCACGTCGGCGCTCACAAGCGCACGCGTCACGCCGCCGGAATCATCGGTCGATTCCGCCAGGTACCCGCTCAGCTTGCGGCCATCGTGCGTGAAGGCGCGAGGCTCGACACGCTTTGTCCCGTGCGCCACCTTGAACTGCCCCACCTCTTTTTCGTCGCCCGACAGGTACTTTTCGGGAACGGAGAACGGCGTCAGGCCTTCGATCCACACGATGCCCGCCAGGAGCTCGCCCGGGCCGGCCGCAGTCTTTTCCGCGAGCACCCGCGTGACGACCCGTTCCTTGCCCGTGTCGACGTCGATCTCGAGCCAGGTTCCCATCCTGCCCTTCTTCGTTTCGTCGTTCAGCACGAGCATCGTGAACGAGTAGTACTCGTCTGTCTCCTTGTTGTGGATGATGTAGTTGCCCCAGGACTTCGGCGTGAACTGGAACGCGCCGTCGAGGATCAGGACCGGTTTCTGACCCTTGATGTCCTGGGCGGAAGACAGGGCCGGGGCAAGGAACAGCGTGATCAGCAGTGCGGCGGCGATCCTCTTCGGCATCGGTGCCTCCTTCGTCGTCTCAAAAGGGGGCCTGGGAACCGCAGCTCGACTACAGGTGCAGCGCCCCGTCGATTCTCGCCAGCGCGCGGTCGCGGCCCAGCAACTCCAGCACCTCGAAAATGCCTGGGCTCTCGGCACGGCCGACAACCGCGACGCGCGTCGGATGAATGAGCACTCCGGCCTTCACACCGCGCGCCTCGGCGAGAGCTCGAATCGCGGGCTCGAGGGCCGCGGCAGTGAACTCCCCCACCGTGGCACAGGTACCGCGCACCGCGGCAAGATGCGCGAGCGCGTCCGGCGAGGAGAGGTGCTTCTTGACGGCCTCCGCGTCGTACTCCACTTCGTCCACGAGGAACGGGCGCCCCTTCTCGACGAAGTCCGTCAGCCGCTTCGCACGCGGGCGCAACAACTCCACCAGCCGCGCGAGCCATGCCCCCGGGTCTGAAGACCCGGGGCTCCATCCTTCGGAAGACCGGGGGCTCCACGCAGGCGGCCACAGGCCGGCTTCGCGCAGGCGCGGCTCGATGCGCTGCACCAGTTCCGCCGCCGGCATGCGCGCGATGTGCTGCGCGCTGAACCACTCGAGCTTCTCTGGATTGAAAACCGCGTTGCTGGTGCTGATGCCCTCGAGGGAGAACGCGGCCACGAGCTCGTCGCGCGTGAAGAGCTCCCGGTCGTCGCCCGGCGACCAGCCGAGCAGCGCGAGGAAGTTCATCATCGCCTCGGGCACGAAGCCCTGCTTTGAGTACTCCGTCACCGACGTCGCGCCGTGGCGCTTGCTCAGCCGGCGCTTGTCGGGCCCAAGAATCAGCGGCACGTGCGCGAAGGCCGGCAGCGGCTTGCCGAACGCCCCATAGAGCAGCACCTGTTTCGGCGTATTCGAAATGTGATCGTCGCCGCGCACGACGTGCGTGATCGCCATGTCGATGTCGTCGGCCACAACCGACAGGTGATAGGTCGGATGGCCGTCGGACCGCAGCGCGACGAAGTCCTCGATGTGCGCGTTGTCGAACGTGATGTCGCCGTGCACGAGATCGTAGAACGTCGTCTCGCCTGGCGGCACGCTGAAGCGAATCGCGCGAGGCATCTTGGCCGCTTCGCGCGCGGCCACTTCCTCCGGCGTCAGCCGCGAGCACCGCCGGGTCGTACGTCCACGATTCGCCGCGCGGCGCGTCGCCCTCGGCGGCCTCATCATCCACGGCCGCCGTCTCGCCGAAGCTGGCTAATGGTGCATCGCCAGCGGAGGCGGACGTCCCGCAATAGCAATAGTACGCATGCCCGTCGCGCACGAGCTGCTCGGCCAGCTCCCGGTACCGAGCGAGGCGCTGTGACTGGAAGTAGGGCCCGTGATCGCCGCCGACCTCAGGGCCCTCGTCCCAGTCGAGGCCGATCCATCGCATCCCGTCGAGGATGCCCGTCACCATGTCGGCCGACGACCGCTCCACGTCGGTGTCTTCGATGCGGAGCACAAACACGCCGCCGGTCCGCCGCGCGTAGAGCCAGTTGAAGAGCGCCGTCCTGGCGCCACCGACGTGCAGGTAGCCTGTGGGTGATGGGGCGAAGCGGAGGCGGGGAGTGGGCATGAGAATAGGCGCTAGGGACTAGGCGCTTGGGGCTAGTGGGATGCGGCTATCGCCGCATGGGTGGCATGCCGGCGTGACGCCGAGATCGACTAGCGCCTAGTCCCCAGCCCCTGACAATGTGCAAAACGTGGCGGTGAGGCAGGGATTCGAACCCTGGATACAGGTTTTGGCCCGTATAACGGTTTAGCAAACCGCCGCCTTCAGCCTCTCGGCCACCTCACCCTTGGAACCAAGCGGCCCGGGCGGCCATCCCGGCAATACTCCGGGCGGGCCGGCGACGGGCCGGAATGGCTAGAATACCTTACTTCCTGGCCTTCTTCGCCGCCTTCTTGGCTGGCTTGGCGGCCTTCTTTGTGGCCTTCTTGACCGGCTTCGCCACCGCCTTCACAGCCTTCCTGGCCGGCTTGGCAGCCTTCTTCGCCGGTTTGGCGGCCTTCTTGACGGCCTTGACGGGCTTCTTCACGGCCTTCTTGGCCTTCGGCGCGGCCTTCTTGGCCTTCGGCGCGGCCTTCTTGGCCTTCGGCGCGGCCTTCTTCACCACCTTGGCGGCTTTCTTGACCACTTTCTTGACCGCCTTCTCAACCTTCGGCGCCGCCTTCTTCACGGTCGTCACGGCCGTCGTGGCGGCCTTCTTGACGGCTTCCCCTGCCTTCGGCGCGCTTTCCTTCACGGTGCCGACGGCCTTGACGGTGGCCGTCTTGACGGCCTGTTCGACCTTGGGCGCGGCTTCCCGCGCGGTCTCCACGGCCTTCGCCACCCGTTCCTTCAGTTCCGCAAACAGGCTCGGCGTCGCGGGCGCGGGCGCCGCAGGCGGGGTCTCGGGTTCGGCAACGACGGCGGGCGGCACTTCAGGGTTCAGATCATCTGCCATGGCGTTCCTCCACGAAAGTAGACCCATCCGCGGCGCGGATGCGCGTCTCCGCGAAGTATAGGAGCCGGGGTTGTTAATGTCTAGGCCGCGTCGAGCGTTCTACCGGCAGCGGCCCATGACGGGCGCAAGGAGTGTGATCATGCATCCGGCAGCACTTGAATTCCTGGTTCCATTGGCCGCGAGCCTGGGTTTCTTCGCCCTCGTCGCCTGGATCGTCTTCGTGTTCGTGGACGGCAGGCGGCGGCGCGAGCAGCTCAAGGCGACCTCCGAGTTCAACGCGAAGATCCTGGAGAGGATGGGATCGACCGCCGAATTCGGAACCTTCCTCGAGACCGACGGCGGCCGGCGCTTCATGAAGTCGATCACCGTCGAGGGGCCGAGCGCCAAGACCCGCATGCTCGGCAGCACCCAGACGGGGATTGTCTGCACGGCGATCGGGATCGCCATGTTGATCCTCGGCGGGATCTTCTACTATCTGCGTGACGGGCTGTGGGTGATCGGCGGCATCGTCACCGCGTGCGGCGTGGGCTTCATCGTGTCGACCGTGGCATCGTACCGGCTCTCGAAGACGCTGGGCCTGCTCGAGGGCGAGGCGATCGAGAGGCGGTAGGGGCCAGGCCTGGAGCGCGCGGAGCACGGCGATGGTGGAGCACGCCGCAACGCTGGACGCGGAGGACGTGGGCGCACAGCAGGCGGAGACCGGCGCGCGCGCAGAGCTCCTGACCGAAACGGAGTTCCAGGATCTCTATCGCTTCCACGCCCGCCCGTTGTGGGCCTACCTCTTCAGGCTGACCGGCAACACCGCCGACGCCGACGACCTGCTCCAGGAATCGTTCTGCCGCCTGCTTGCCACGCCGCTGGCGACGCGCGACGGCCCCCAGATGCGCGCGTACCTCTTTCGCGTGGCCACCAACGCCGCCACCGACCACTGGCGGCGCGGCGGGCGCAGCCGGAGGCGCGAGGAGCCGCTCACGGACGAATCCGCCGGTGCCGCGCCTGGCCGAGAGGACGCGGCGCTGAAGCACGACATGGCGAGGACGTTCGGAGATCTCAAGCCGCAGGAGCGCATGCTGCTGTGGCTCGCACACGTGGAAGGATCCGAGCATCGCGAGATCGCCGCGGCGCTCGGCTTGAAAGCCGCCAGCGTGCCGGTGCTGCTGTTCCGCGCCCGCCGGAAGCTGGCCGGCCTGCTCCGCAAGAAAGGCTACGGCCCGGGAGAACGGCCATGACGTTCCGAGCCTGTTCAGCACAGCCCGATATTCTGACCGCCGCGGCCGACGGGCGCGAACTTCCCGCTGCGCTTTCGGCGCACCTCGCGTCGTGCCCGTCATGCCGCGAGCAGGTTGACGCGGTCGCATTCATGCGCGGACTTGCGGCGGCGCCCGCCGCCGCGCACCCGCTGCCGGACCCGGCGGTGATCTGGTGGAAGGCTCAACTCCTGCGCCGTTGGCAGGCCGAGCGTGCGGCCTCGGCCCCGATCGAGCGCATGCGCTGGATTGAGCTCGCCGCAGGATTCGCCAGCCTGGCCGCCTTCCTGGTCTGGCAGTGGCAGAGCCTGGTCACCTGGTCGCACGCGCCATCCCGGCCGGTGTGGCGGCCGCCTCCGCGGCCCCCAGGGCGCCAGCCCGGTGGCGATTCTGCTCGTCCTGCTGGGCACGGCGTCGGTCGGGGCCATGTTCGTGGCGGCGCTGCACCGAAGGCTGGGCGGGGAGTCGTCGTCAGGACTAGGGGCTAGGCGCTAGGCGCTAGTGGGAGGCGGCTATCGCCGCGTGGGTGGCTTCCAAGCGTCACGCCGAGACTGACTACGCCTAGCGCCTAGTCCCTAGCCCCTAGAGTAGAGATCTCCCCGTCATGCGCCCGCTCAAGATCGGCATCAGCGGCGTCCGCGGCATCGTCGGCGAGTCGCTGACGCCCGACTCGTGGTCTCGTTCGCCCAGGCGTTCGGCACGTATCTGGACTCCGGCCGCATCCTCGTGTGCCGCGACACGCGCGCATCGGGCCCGATGGTGCAGTCCGCGGTCGTCTCGGGCCTGCTCGCCACGGGCTGCGAGGTGATCGATCTCGGCGTGTGCCCCACGCCCACGCTGCAACTCGCCGTGCGCTGGCTCGGCGCCCACGGCGGGGTGTCCATCACCGGCGGGCACAATCCCACCGCATGGAACGCCCTCAAGTTCGTCCGCGGCGACGGTCTCTATCTGAACGCGACGCAGGCGGAAGAACTGCTCGACATCGTGCACCAGGGCGAATTCGAGAAGGCGGCCTGGGATCGGATCCACACGCGCGTCGCCGAGCAGGACGCCATCGGCCATCACCTCGACGTGCTGACGGCCGCTTTCGACGTCGAGGCCGCGCGCCGCCGCGGCTTGCGCGTCGCCGTCGACTGCTGCAACGGGGCGCCGGCGCTTCTCTCGCCGCGGTGGCTCGACATCCTCGGCTGCACCGTGCTCGCCGTGAACGACAATCCTTCGTCGCCTTTCCCGCACAGGCCCGAGCCGAAGCCCGAGACGATGGCGCAACTGAAGGCCGTCGTGCGCCGCGGGCGGCGCGATTTCGGCTCCGCCCACGACGCGGACGGCGAACGCATCGGCCTGGTGACGGCCGACGGCACGGCGCTCTCCGAGGAACGGACGCTGACGCTGGCCACGGCCATCGCGCTCTCGCAGCTGCCGGGCACGGTCGTCACGAACGTGTCCACGACCAGGGCCGTGGACGAGGTCGCGAAACGCCTCGGCGGCACGGTGATACGCACCCCCGTGGGGCAGTCGTTCATCTCGGAAGCGATGCTCGAGCACCACGCCGTCATCGGCGGCGAGG
>CAWDWR010000002.1:0-1366586 GCA_963806085.1 uncultured Acidobacteriota bacterium | reverse complement strand
ATGAGTTGTCACAACTCTGGAACGTGCTGACCGGCGACATGAGCCTGGTCGGCCCGCGGCCGAACGTGCCGCGCGAGGTCGCGCTCTACACGGCCGAAGAACGCCGCTTGCTCAGCGTGCGCCCCGGCGTGACCGACCTGGCCTCAATCGTGTTCTCCGACGAGGGCGACATTCTGGCGGGCCGGCCGGATCCGGATCTCGCCTATCATCAGCTCATCCGCCCGTGGAAGAGCCGGCTCGGATTGCTCTACATCCAGCACGCGTCAATCCGCCTGGACCTCGAGCTCATCGCGCTCACGGCGTTGGCCGTGGCATCGCGCGTTCGCGCGCTGAAAGGCGTTCAGGCAATCCTCGATCGCCTTGGCGCCGACGAAGAACTTCGGCTCGTTGCCGGGCGCCGACACACGCTGGTGCCCCATGCTCCGCCCGGAGCGAGTGGAATCGTAACGGCGCGAGGCGCCGGGGAAACGCATGCCCAAGCGAACGGCTGACAGAACACGGCTCGCCGCGAGCCTCCTCACGAAGATGTACCGCCTGATGCTCCGCATCCGGTACACCGAAGAGGGGTTCGTCCAGCCCATCATGAATGGCGAGATCCGCTGTCCGGTGCACCTCTCGACCGGCCAGGAGGCGGCCGCCGCTGGCGTGGGCCTCGCGCTCGAGCGGCAGGACGTCGTGTTCGGCTCGCATCGCTCTCACGGACACCACCTGGCGAAGGGCGGAGACCTGCGCAGCCTTGTCTCCGAGGTGTTCTGCCGCGAAACCGGCTGCGCGCGCGGCCGCGGCGGGTCGATGCACGTCATCGACCCGGCAGTCGGGATGATTGGCGCGGCGCCCATCGTGGCCGGCACCGTCCCGCTCGCCGTGGGCGCGGCGCTCGGCGCGGCGATCCGTCGCGAGAAGTCCGTGGCGGTTGCCTGCTTCGGCGACGGCGCCATGGGCGAGGGCACCGTGTGGGAGTCGATGAACCTGGCCGCGGTGCTGAAACTGCCCGTGCTGTTCGTCTGCGAGAACAACTACTACTCCACGCACATGCCGATCCGCGAGTGCAGGGTCCGGCCGTCCATCTGGGACAGCGGAAAGACCCTGGGGGTGCCAGGTGTGGCGGTGGACGGCAACGACGTCGTCGCCGTGTACCGGGCGGCGGCCGGGGCGAGGCGATACTGCGTGCGCTCGAAGGGCCCGATGCTGCTGGAGTTGAAGACGTACCGGTTGAGGGGCCACGTGGGGCCCGACGACAACATCCAGGGCCAGCGCACCGACATCCGCCCGCCCGCCGAAGTCGCCGCCTGGCAGCGCCGCGACCCGATCAAGCGGCTGGCGCGACGCCTCAGAACCACCGCGGGCGTTTCGCAGGCGCGCCTCGACGCCATCGAGCGATCCGTGCGCGCCGAAGTCGACGAGGCCTTCGCATTCGCCAGGCAGAGCGCGTTCCCCGAGACGACGGAGTGTGGCAGGTATGTCTTCCGCGACACGCGAGCTTAGCTACAGCCTTGCCATCAACGAGGCGCTCCACCAGGCCATGAAGGCCGACGGGCGGGTGCTCCTGCTGGGCCAGGGCGTCAAGAGCCCGTGGTATGTCGGCAACACGACGAAGGGTCTCCTGAAGCGGTTCGGAACGCGCCGGGTCATCGACACGCCGGTGTCCGAGAACGCCGTCACCGGCGCCGCCGTCGGGCGCCGCCCTCACGGGGATGCGGCCCGTGGTCGTGCATCCGCGCATGGACTTCATGCTCTACTGCTTCGATCCCATCATCAACCAGGCGGCCAACTGGCACTACATGTCGGGCGGCATCAGCCCGGTGCCGGTCGTGTTCTGGGGCATCGTCAACCGCGGCGGCGAACAGGCGGCGCAGCACTCGCAGGCCCTGCACTCGATGTTCTGCCACGTGCCGGGCCTCAAGGTGGTGGCGCCGTCCTGTCCCGCCGACGCGAAAGGGCTGATGCTGGCGGCGATCTTCGACGACAACCCCGTCGTGTTCATCGACGACCGCTGGCTCTACGGGGCTACTGAGCCCGTTCGCGAGGACGCGTACCGGACGCCGATCGGCAAGGGGCTGATTCGCCGGACCGGCAAGGATGTCACGCTGATCGCCTGGTCGGGCATGGTGCCCGTGGCGCTCGAGGCGGCCGCCCTGGCTGAGCACGACGGCGTGTCGTGCACGCGTCGTCGACCTGAGGACGCTGAAGCCGTTCGACCGGGAGTTGGTCGTGTCGAGCGCCGCCGCGACGGGCCGGGTCGTCGTGTGCGACGCCGGGTGGAAGAGCGGGGGATGGGGCGCAGAAATCGTGGCCACCATCGTCGAGGCCGGCGTCCCGCTGAAGGCGGCTCCGCGCCGCGTGGCGTTGCCGGACGCGCCAGCAGGGGCGGCACGGACGCTCGAGTCGGGTTACTACCCGACAGCCGAGAGCATCCTCGACGCCATCCATTCGATGGACCCAGCCTGGAGCCGATCTCACCGGACCTGAGGCCATGAACTCGTGGCTGGTTGACCTCGTGGAAGCGCCTCCGATCGTGGAGTTCAGGAAGAGAGCTGCCGCGGTCGCCCCGGCGCACGGAGTGCTCTACGACATGAGCCAGGCCGTGCCGAACGTGCCGACCCCGATGAAGCTTCGGAGGCGGCTGGCCGAGGTGCTCGTCAACGACCCGGAGCCGAGCTTCTACACTGAGGTACCAGGCCTTCCGGGCCTGCGCGCCCGGATCGCCTCGTCTCATCGCTTGGCGGGCGCGTTCGGACCCGAGAATGTCGTCGTCACGGCCGGCGCCAACCACGCGATGTTCACGTCGTTCCTGCTGCACTTCCAGGCAGGCGACCGCGTGGCCCTTCTGGAACCGTACTACTTCAACTACGACATGGGCCTGAAGATGCTGGGAGTGCGGCCCGGCTACTGCTGTCTGGACCCGGATGCGGGGTTCGGACTCGTCGCGGCCGACGTGATCGCCTTTCTCGAACGGGAGCCCTCGAAAGGCATCGTCGTCATCACGCCCAACAACCCCACCGGCGCGAGGTACGCCTCGTCGGAACTCGTGGCGCTGCTGAGGTGGACATCTCCCCGCGGCATCGAGGTCATTCTCGACGAAACCTACGCGCGGTACGACCCGCGGCACCTCGACGATCCCCGCCTTGGCGGGTTCATCGGGCGGGGCCTGACGATCGTGGGTTCGTTCTCCAAGACCTACAGTCTCACCGGTTACAGAGTCGGGTACCTGGTGGCCGGCGACGAGCAGATTCAACAGGCACTCAAGATCCAGGACACCGCCATCATCTGCGCCCCGCACCTGAGCCAACTGGCGGCGCTGTTCGGGATGGAAGACTGCGAGAATGAACTGGCGTCGATGCTTCGCAGGACCGCGGACCTCGGTCAGGCCTTGAGAGAGTCGGCGAGGGCGCTGAAGGCGTTCTCGCTGACCAGTTGCGGAGCGTTCTTCGCCTACGTCAGGCATCCCCACTCCAACCTGACGTGCGAGGAAGCAACGCTGGAACTCTACCGGAACACGGGCATCCTGGGCCTCCCGGGGACGGTGTTTGGCGGGAGCCAGGCCTCATTCATCAGGCTGGCTTTCTGCAACCTCGGGCGGAACGATTTGGAAGCCGCGACCGCGGGCCTGCTGGAGTACGACCGGGCGTTGTCAGGTTGATTCAGGGGTACGCCGCAAGGTGAATGATAATGGGTAGACTGCGCGACTCGCACTCTGTCGAATCAGGGGAAGAAGAGGTCCAGTGATGGCCGATCACATTGCGCCCGGCTCGCCTGGGGCGCCTGCAGGTTCGCCGGAAGCGGCCGGCCCGGGTCCGGCCGGGCCGCGCACGTACGGCGGGTACGGTTCGTACGGCGGGTACGGCTACGGGTACGACAGCTACGGCGGCTACGGCGGTTACGGCGACGCGGGCCCTGGCGCCGAGGCCCACCTGATGGACTACGTCCGGAAGGTGTACCGCCACAGGTGGCTGGCCGTCGACGACGTTCGCGGTCATCGTGATCGGGGCGGCCGTGAGCACGTTTACGACGACGCCGATCTACGAAGGGCGGGTGCAGCTGCAGCTCGATCCCGAGACGCCCAACGTGATGTCATTCAAGGACGGCATGGATCCGGCCTACGTGTACGGGTACGAGGACTACTACTACCAGACGCAGTACACGATCCTCAAGAGCCGCGGGCTGGCGCGGCGCACGCTCGATTCGGCGAACCTGTGGGACTCCCCGGAGTTCGGCGGCGGCGCTTCCGGCCAGGCGAAGACCTCGTTCAGCCTCACCGGAACCGTCCGGGGTGCGGTGCGCTCGGCAATCAGCCTGTTCTATTCGCCGCCCAAGCCGGTCAGCAGGCCCGACGCGGCGGAAACGGCCCGGCAGTCGGGCATCATCGATGCGTTCCTCGGGCGTCTCACGGTGACGCCGGTCCGCAACAGCCGCCTCGTGGACGTCCGGATGATCTCGTCGAGCCCCGACATGGCCGCGTCGCTGGCCAATGCGCTGGCGAGGGAGTACATCGCCCAGAACCTCGAGTACAAGTTCCGTTCCACCCGGGAAGCGGCGGCGTGGCTCACCGAGCAGCTCGCCGAGGAGCGCAAGAAGCTGGAAGCCAGCGAACTGGCGCTCCAGCACTACCGCGAGAAGGGCGATGCCGTCTCCCTGGAAGATCGGCAGAACATCGTCGTGCAGCGCCTGACGGATCTCAACGCCGCCTATACGAAGGCGAGAACCGACCGGTTCGAAAAGGAGGCCCTGTACAACCAGCTCAGCGGCCTGCAGAACGACCGCGCGGCGCTTGATTCCTTTCCCGCCATCCTCTCGAACTCGTTCATCCAGCAGTTGAAATCGCAGCTCGCCGACCTGCAGCGCCAGCGCGCGCAGATGGCCGACCGCCTCGGCGAGAAGCATCCCGACATGATCAAGCAGAACCTCGCCATCCAGAGCACGGAGGCCAAGCTGGACGGCGAGATCGCGAAGGTCGTGCAGTCGGTGCGGAACGAGTTCCTGTCCGCCCAGGCGCAGGAACGCAGCCTCGCCGAGGCGCTCAACACCCAGAAGACGGACGCGCTGTCGCTGAACCGGAAGGGCATCGAGTACGGCGTCCTCCGCCGCGAGGCCGAGAGCAACAAGCAGATGTACGAGCTGCTCATGCAGCGCGCCAAGGAGACGGGGATCTCCGGCGAACTGAAGGCCAGCAACATCAGGGTCGTCGATGCGGCGGAAATCCCGCGCAGCCCGATCCGGCCGAACAAGTCCAGAGACCTGTCCCTCGGGCTGCTGGCAGGCCTCCTGGGCGGCATCGGCCTGGCGCTCTTCATGGAGTACATCGACAACCGGGTGAAGAACCCGGACGAGATCAAGAACGTGCTCGGCCTGAGCTTCCTGGGCCTGGTGCCGACGTTGCGCGACAGGGACCACGACGGGAGCAGCCCCCTGCTCACGGCCCCGGTGCCGCAGAACTTCGCCGAAGCGTTCCGGACGGTGCGCACGAACGTCCTGTTCTCCTCGGTCGAGCAGGGTTCCCGGTCGATCCTGGTGACGAGCACGCAGCCCAGAGAGGGCAAGACCGTTGTGGCGGCGAACCTCGCGCTTGCGCTCGCCCAGACAGGCCAGCGTGTGCTGCTCATCGACGCGGACATGCGCAAGCCGCGCCAGCACGAACTGTTCAGCACGACGCAGGACCCGGGCCTGTCGAGCCTCCTGGTGGGAAAGTCCAAGGCCAACGACTCGATACGGAAGACCGCCGTCAGCAACCTGTGGGTGATGCCGGCCGGGCCGAATCCGCCGAACCCGGCGGAACTGCTCGGATCCCAGCGGTTCAAGGACCTGCTCAGGACGCTGGCGCAGCACTTCGACTGGATCGTGATCGATTCGCCGCCCGTGATGGCGGTCACCGACGCCTCCCTGATCGGACACCTGACGACGGGCGTCGCTGTTCGTCATCGGCAGCGAACAGGTGGCCCGCAACACGGTGAGAACCGCCGTGGAGCAACTCCTCGGCACCAAGGCCACCATCCTCGGGGCTGTTCTGAACCGCGTCAACGTCCGGCGGAACCCGTACTACTACGCGCACTACTACAAGCACGAGTACGCGGGGTACTACTCGGCGGAGAAGACGGCGTAACCTCCGGGGCTCTTCGACTCCCGACGCGGCACAGCGCTCGCTCAGGACAGAAGCCCGGCTCCACTAAAGACATAGGCTCAAGGTGTTAAACAGCGTAGCCTTCGAGCGGACCCTCGCCAGTGCGAAGCCGATCGTCAACCGCTACCGCCGGCCGATTGCCGTGGTCGTGTACCTCGGGCTGGCCTGGGCCGCCAACGTGCTGGCCTTCCTGGTGCGGTTCGACGGCCAGGTGCCGGCCAAGGAATGGGCCTCGCAGTGGGCCATGCTGCCCTGGCTCCTGGCCCTGCGCACCTGCGGCTTCATGGCCTTCGGCCGGTTCCGCGGCCTGTGGCGCTACCCCAGCCTCTACGATCTCCGCGACATCCTGCTGGCCGTGCTGTCCAGTTCCGTCGGCGTTCTACGTCCTCGTCCGCTGGATCCTGGCGCGAACCACGCTACCCGCGATCGATCTACATCATCGACGCGCTGCTGCTCGTCGCGCTGCTCAGCGGGCTCCGGCTGGCCCGGCGGGCGTACCACGAGATGCGGCGCTCGCCCGGCAGCAAGAAGGTCCTGATCGTGGGGGCCGGCAACGCCGGCGAAATGATCGTGCGCGACATGCTCCACAATCCCGACTACGACTATGAGCCGGTCGGCTTCATCGACGACAATCCCGGGAAGCAGGGCGAACGGATTCAGGGCGTCCCGATCCTCGGCACGAGAGCCGACCTGGCGCGCGTGATCGAGCAGACCAGGCCCGACGACGTGCTCATCGCCATGCCGACCGCGTCCGCGATCAGTGGTCCGGGAAGTCGTGCGCGCGCTCCAGACGCACAAGGTCAACATCATCACGCTGCCCAACCTGAGCGAGATCGTCAGCGGGCAGGTGGCCGTGGATCAGATCCGCAAGCTGGCGATCGAGGACCTGCTGGCGCGCCCGCCGGTCGGCCTGGATCCGGCGCCGGTGCGCCAGCTCATTGCCGGCCGCTGCGTGATGGTGACCGGCGCCGGCGGGTCGATCGGCTCCGAGCTGTGCCGCCAGATCGCCGAGTTCGGGCCGAAAACGCTGCTGCTGTTCGAACGCTACGAGAACAGCCTGTTCGCCATCGCCAACGAGCTGCAGGACCGCTGGCCGGCGCTCGACGTCCGGCCGCTCGTGGGCGACGTCTGCGACGAGAACCGGCTGGCGGCCGTGTTCTCGCGCCACGCCCCGCACATCGTCTTCCACGCCGCCGCGCACAAACACGTGCCGCTGATGGAGCTGAGCCCGGCCGAGGCGGTGAAGAACAACGTGTTCGGCACGCAGCAGCTGGCCGATGCCGCGTCGCGGTTCGGCGATCGAGCGCTTCATCCTGATCTCCACCGACAAGGCGGTGAACCCGACCAGCGCGATGGGCGTGTCCAAGCGCGTGGCCGAGATGATCGTCCAGTCGAAGAACGGCTCGTCGAAGACCGCCTTCGCGGCCGTCCGCTTCGGCAACGTCCTCGGCAGCAACGGCAGCGTCGTGCCGCGGTTCCTCGACCAGATCAAGGCGGGCGGGCCGGTCACGGTCACGCACCCCGAGATGCGCCGCTTCTTCATGCTGATTCCCGAGGCGGTGCAGCTGGTCATGCACGCGGCGGCGCTGGCCAAGGGCGGGGAGGTGTTCGTGCTCGACATGGGCGAGCAGATCAAGGTGCTCGACATGGCCCGCACGCTGATCCGGCTGTCGGGGTTCGTGCCCGAAACGGACATCCCCATCACGTTCACCGGCCTCAGGCCGGGCGAGAAGCTCTACGAGGAACTGGTCGGCGTGGACGAATCGGTCGAGCCGTCGGCGGTGGAGAAGATCAACAGGATTCAGCGCAACCACGTGGTTGACCCCGTGAAGCTGGGCGCGCAACTCGCGGAACTGCGAACCTGCGCGGCAGCGGGGAACCGGGCGGATCTGCGACGCGCCCTGCAACAACTCGTGCCGACCTACGTGCCGGGAGAGAGTATCGAGGAGATCGTCGGGCCTGAAGGCCCGACCTACACACGCTCGACAATGAACACATGACGATCCTCGTGACCGGCGCGGCGGGGTTCATCGGCTACCACGTGGCCCAGCGGCTGCTCGAGCGCGGCGACACGGTAGTGGGCCTCGACAACCTCAACAACTACTACGACGTGTCGCTGAAGGAAGCGCGTCTCGCGCGGCTGACGAGCCACCCGCGCTTCCGCTTCGCGAAGCTCGACCTGGCCGATCGCAAGGGCATGGCTGCCCTCTTCGCCGCCGAACGCCCGCAGCGCATCGTCCACCTGGCAGCCCAGGCGGGCGTGCGCTACTCGCTCGAGAACCCGCTGGCATACGTCGACAGCAACCTGGCGGGCTTCGCGAACGTCCTCGAGGGGTGCCGCCACAACGGCGTCGAGCACCTCGTCTACGCCAGTTCGTCCAGCGTGTACGGCGGCAACACGCGGATGCCCTTCTCGGAACACGACAACATCGACCACCCGGTCAGCCTCTACGGCGGCAACACGCGGATGCCCTTCTCGGAACACGACAACATCGACCACCCGGTCAGCCTCTACGCCGCCACGAAGAAGGCCAACGAGCTGATGGCCCACACCTACAGCCACCTGTTCCGCCTGCCCACGACAGGGCTGCGGTTCTTCACGGTCTACGGGCCGTGGGGACGGCCGGACATGGCGCTGTTCCTGTTCACGCGCGCCATCCTGGACGGGCGCCCCATCGACGTCTTCAACCGCGGCAACATGGTCCGCGACTTCACCTACATCGACGACATCGTCGAAGGCGTCGTCCGTGTGCTCGATCGGCCTGCCGAGCCGAACGCCGCGTTCGACCCGGCGCGGCCGGACCCGGGCACGAGCAACGCGCCGTACCGCGTGTTCAACATCGGCAACAGCCGGCCGACGCCGCTCGACGACTACATCGAGGCGCTCGAAGCAGGCCCTCGGGCGGAAGGCGGAGCGGAACCTCCTGCCGATGCAGCCCGGAGACGTTCCCGCGACGTCCGCCGACACCAGTGAACTGGATGCCTGGGTGGGCTTCAAACCGAACACCCCGGTTCGCGAAGGGGTTCGGCGCTTCGTCGAGTGGTATCGGGCCTACTACAACGTGTAGCCGGGCGGTGTGTCCGAAACGATACACGTAATCGTGAACCTGCTCCGCGGCGTGATCCAAGATTGCCGGATGCAGATATAATCTGGCGGGTGTGTGTGCACTTCGGCCGGCCTGCCCGCGGGGTCGCTGAAGGTAACAGGCTCGTCAATCCCGAAGGTAGGATGCCGTCATGATGAAGCGAATCGGCGTGGTCATCGTCGTCATCACGCTTGGCCTGGCTGTCGTGGCCAGCGCGGCCCAGGGAACCGGCAAGATCTCCGGGATCGCGCGCGATGCGCAGAACCAGCCCTTGCCGGGCGTGAAGCTGCAACTGCGAAACGTCGACACGGGCCAGCTCGTGGCAACGACGAAGGCCGGGCCCGGCGGCGCGTACGAGTTCACCGGGCTCAACCCCGGCAACTACGTCGTCGAGATCGTCGACGACGACGGCAAGATTGTTGGTCTGAGCCCGTCGACGGCGTTGGCTGCGGGCGGAGCGATCACCGGCTTGTTCGTGTCGGCAGCCGCCGCGGCTGCGGCCGGCGGCGGTGCCTTTTTCGCGAGCACCGCGGGCATCCTGCTGCTGGTTGGCATCGGCGCCGGGGTAACAGCTGGTGTGATCGCGGCAACCAACGACGCCAGCCCGTCGCGCTGACGGACCGATCTTCTGATCTTCAAGGGCCGCGTGTTGCGCATGCGCGACGCGCGGCCCTCGCTGCGTACGGGGACCCCGCTGTGGCCGGGAGACCCGGGGTCTGAAGACCCCGGGCTCCAACTGCTTAGCGGAATACGCTTGGATGGAGACCGTGGCCGCGATTCTGGCCAAAGTCACGTGGCCCGGCGCCTGCTCGAGCGCGGCGATGCCGTGGTCGGCCTGGACAACCTCAACGAGTACTACGATGTCTCTCTGAAGCACGCGCGCCTGGCCCGGCTGAAGAGCCACGCCGCGTTCCGGTTCGCGAAGCTCGACGTCGCCGACCGCGAGGGCATGGCGGGCCTCTTTGCGACGGAGCGGCCGGCGCGCATCGTCCACCTGGCCGCGCAGGCGGGCGTGCGCTACTCGCTCGAGAATCCCCACGCCTACATCGACAGCAACGTCGCCGGGTTCACGAACATCCTCGAAGGCTGCCGCCGCCACGCGGTCGAGCACCTCGTCTACGCGAGCTCGTCGAGCGTCTACGGCGGCAATACGCGGCTGCCGTTCTCGGAGCACGACTACATCGACCACCCGGTCAGCCTCTACGCGGCCACGAAGAAGGCCAACGAGCTGATGGCCCACACCTACAGCCACCTGTTCCGGCTGCCGGCGACAGGCCTGCGGTTCTTCACGGTGTACGGGCCCTGGGGCCGGCCGGACATGGCGCTGTTCCTCTTCACCCGCGCCATCCTGGAGGGGCGCCCCATCGACGTGTTCAACCGCGGCCACATGACCCGCGACTTCACCTACATCGACGACATCGTCGAAGGCGTCGTCCGCGTGCTCGATCGTCCCGCCGAGCCGGACCCCGCGTTCGACCCGGCGCGCCCGGACCCGGGCACGAGCAACGCGCCGTACCGCGTGTTCAACATCGGCAACAGTCAGCCGACGCCGCTCGACGACTACATCGAGGCACTCGAGGAAGCGCTCGGGCGGAAAGCGGAGCGGAACCTCCTGCCGATGCAGCCGGGGGATGTGCAGGCGACGGCGGCGGACACGACCGAACTGGACAGGTGGGTCGGGTTCAAGCCGAATACGCCGGTCAAGGAGGGTGTGAGGAGATTCGTCGAGTGGTATAGGGAGTACTACAAAGTTCAATAGTCCCTGGGGCTCCACGAGAACCGAGACGGGCCGCGCGCTGGCAGACGCCAACACGCTGCCCGAAGCGCGTACGGGAAGACCTGAACGGCGACCCGCGACCAATCGCCTGGAAGAGCCACATACATTGCAGTAACTTATCAGTATTGATATTCTAGTGTTATGAACTTTGGCGATGTGGTCTCGCTGGTCGGCAGTGAGCCCGTATTCGCGTCCGCGCTGCTGCTCGCCGGAGAGACGCCGGAAGCGCAGGTGCGGCTGCAGATGTCGCGCTGGGTGGCCGCCGGGAAGTTGGTCCAGCTGCGGCGCGGGCTCTACGCGCTGGCGCCGGCGTGGCGCAAGGTGGAACCCCACCCGTTCGTCGTCGCCAACGCCCTGCAGCGAGGTTCGTACGTCTCCCTCCAGTCGGCACTCGCGTTCCACGGCCTCATCCCCGAACACGTGCCGGTCGTCACCAGCGTCGGGCCGCGCCGGGCGGAAACGGTGCGAAACGCCCTCGGGTCGTTCCAGTTCAACCACCTGACGAGCGCCCTGTCCTTCGGATACACACAGATCGAGGTGGCGGCACGGCAGTTCGCGTTCGTGGCCCGGCCCGAGAAGGCGCTGCTGGACCTGGTCTACCTGACCGCCGGCGGCGACTCGACCGCGCACCTGGCGTCGCTTCGGCTGCAGAACACGGAAGGCCTGAGCCCCGTCACGCTTCTGGAGCTCGCGAGGCGGAGCGGAAAACCGAAACTGCTGCGGGCCGCCAGGCGCGCCGTGGAGGTGCTTGCCGGCGAACGCGGAGACGCGCTGTGAAAGAACACCTCCGTCAGCTGATCGAGCAGGCCGGCAACGACCTCGCTCGCGGGCAACTTCTCCGGGAGTATCTGCAGGCGCGCATCCTCCAGACGCTCCAGGACCAGGGGATGTTCGTGCGGTGGGCGTTTCTCGGCGGCACGGCGCTGCGGTTCCTCTACGCCATTCCCCGGTTCTCGGAGGATCTCGACTTCTCGCTGATCACGCCAGGCCAGGATGCCGGGCTGCCGCGAGCCCTTGACGCCGTCGGGCAAGCGCTGCGCGCTGAGGGCTACCGCGTGGAGATTGCGGCCCGGGAGCGCGCCGCGGTGGCCTCCGGCTACGTCAAGTTCCCCGGTCTGCCCCACGAATTCGGCCTCGCAGGCCGCGCCGAACAGGTCCTGTCGATCAAACTCGAGGTCGACACCAATCCCCCCGCCGGGGCTGCCATCGCCACCACAATCGTCCGGCGTCACGTCACGTTGAACCTGTGCCACTACGACAGAGCCTCCCTGCTCGGTGGGAAGCTCCACGCCATCCTCACCAGGCCCTGGCCGAAGGGGCGTGACCTCTTCGACCTGGCCTGGTACCTGGCCGACCGCGCCTGGCCGGCGCCCAATCTGGCCCTGCTGAACGCCGCGCTTGTGCAGACGCGCTGGGCGGGGCCCGTGATGACCGACGCGAACTGGCGGCCGGAGGTGAGGCGCCGCCTGGCCACCCTCAACTGGGCCGCCGCGCGGGCGGACGTGCGGCCGTTCCTCGAACACGAGCGCGACCTGCAACTGGTGTCGCCGGAGGCGCTGGAACAGTTGCTGGGGTGAACGCGGGATTCCGCCACGTTCAGGTGGCGGTGAAGAGCGCGAGGGACAGTCCCCGAACGCTAGCGGCTTGGCCGAAATACGCTTGGATGGAGACCGTGGCCGCGATTCTGGCCAAAGTTGCGTGAAATCGCGTTTGCCTCGCCGAGCTCCTCGGGCGACAGGTGGATCTGGCTGACGGTGCCTCTGAAGTCGTTGAAGCCGATCGCGTTGTCGTAGATGACGCCGACCTCGTGCCTGGTGTCGGTCAACTCGCACGCGTTGATATCCACCAGCGCCGGGTTGTCGCTGACGACGGCGACCTTGTTCTTGATCACCCTGTTGTAGGCGAGCGCGACGGCGCCGAGGCCATCCGGCTCCCGGAAGTCAGCGTAGATCACGATGCCGGCGCCGGAGTAGTCGCCGCAGTCGTCGGGAGCCACGTGAAGGGTGCCGGAGATCGTGTTGTGGGCGACGAGGTTGTCGAGAACGCCGGCGAGGTTGGCGTCGTAGTCGCCAATCAGGACGCCGATGCCGCCCCCGCACGCAGTCTTGAGATCGACGATGTCGTTGTGCGAAATGTCCCAGCCGCTGCCGCCCCAGTTGGTCACGGCCTGATAGGCGTTCAGGAACCGGTTCTGGGTGACGGTGACGTTGTTGACCGCCTCGCCGTTCATGATGGCCAGATCCACCTCGAACGTAAGGTTCGTGATCGTGGTGCCATCGGAACCGGCCATGAGCCGGAAGCCCTGTTTGCCTTTCGAGTGCGGCGGCCCATCGTTGATGACCGCCGCGCCCCGGCCCCTGATCTCCAGGGACTTCGTCAGCAAGGCGCCAGCGTGCGCGCCCGGGCGGACGACGATGGTGTCGCCGGCCTTCACCTTGGGGCTGTCTACGGCTTCCTGGATGGTGGCAAAGTGCCCGGGCACTTTCCAGTCGGCCGCGACTGCGGAGCCGGCGGAGCAGAGCACGGCGAGGATCGTCACGAACAACCAGCGTCGCATGGGCACCTCCTGCCCCGGCGCATGCTGGGGCCTATCGAGAGTATCGGACGATGGGCCGCGCGAGGTTAGGTTTCCTGTCACGCCGAACGGGAGGGGGCGGTGAAGCGCGAGGCCTGAACGTCAGCTGAACGCAGCGAGCAGGTCGCCACACCCGACGGCGCGGACGGTGCGGCTGCCAAGCCGGAACTCGTAGGGCTCGCGAACGCCCGGCGCAACCACGAAGTTCCTGCCGCGGGGATAGAGCTGGCGGAAGGCCTCCAGGTTACGCGGCTCCAGCCGGTCCGGCCGGATCGTGCACTCGACGGCGTCCACCGACTTCCCGCGCGGCACGACGAAATCCACTTCCCGATCGGACTTGTCCCGCCAGAAGGCGACGGCGTCGGCTCGCGCCGAGGCCATGAGCGCGTCGAGCACGAGGTGCTCCCACAGCCCCCCGCGGTCTTCGTCTCGGATGCTCGTCCAGCCGCGCGCGAACGACACGAACCCCGTGTCGAACCCGTACACCTTCGGGCGGCGGACAAGCTCGCGCCTGCCCCCGCCATGGAACGGCGGCACGGGGGTCAGGGCGTACGCCACCGCCATGGACTCGAGGTGCGCCTTCACCGTCGGACGGCTGAGGCCGCACTCGCGCGAGAGCGCCGAGTAGTCGGCCAGGCCCCCGCTCTGCCGGAGCATGAGGCGGAGAAGGTTCAAAAACCCGGTTCGCTCGCGGATGCCAAAGAGCTCCTGGATGTCGCGCGCGTAGAAACTGTCGAGCCACTCCGCATACCACTCCGGCTCGGCCTCGGCGGCCAATAGCATTTCCGGAAGCCCGCCGCGCAACAACCGCCGATCGAGGTCGGGCCCGCCGAAGCCGGCCACGCACTCGGTCCACAGCACCGGCGGCAGGTGCACCACCGCCTTGCGGCCGCTGAGCGAGTCGCGGAACTTCCGCGTGGCGGCGAGCGTCGACGAGCCCGTGGCGAGCACACGGAGCGCGGGGAACTCGTCGGCCGCGATCTTCAACACCCGGGAAGGGTCCGGCAGCCGATGCACCTCGTCGAGCACGACCACCGAGCCGGCCGGCAGCGAGCGGAAGAGCCACTCGGGATCCTCGCAACGATGCACGACGGACGGCAGTTCGCAGTTCAGGAACACGGTTTCCGGAAGCTGGCGGGCGATCGTCGTCTTGCCGGTCCGCCGCACCCCGGCCAGCCAGGCGATGGGCCGATGCCGCCAGGCGGAGCTGAGCCGACCCGTCCAGAAGGGGCGCGGGAGTCCGGGCTTCGGGTCGGATGGCAATAGCGGCGTCATGTCAATATGTTTATCATCAAGACGTCTGAATGTAAAGTATGAATTCGGAGCGGGGCTCGCGTCGGGCACGGCGGCGCTGATGAGGTCGCCGGCCTTTGCGGTAGACTACGGCGGGTTTCACGATGGCCTGGTTCATTCTCCTCATCGTCGCCTGGGGCGCGCTGGCGTTCGGGGCGATCTACGACTGGGCGCGGTGGCCGCTCCTGGTGGCGTGCGCCGCCGCGGGCGCGTGGGGGTTCGCGCGCGAGGTGCCGCGCGAGCGGAGGCGGGTGAACGGGCCGATCCTGCTGGGGTTGGTGATCGTGGCGGTCGCCGTTTGCGTTCAACTTGTCCCGCTCGAGAGCCGCACGATTCGGCGGTGGAGCCCGGCGACGCACGAGTTCCTGAAACAGTACGACCTGAGGTATGCGCTGCCGACGGAAGGGGATTCAGTCCAACCCCCAGCCCCCAGCCCCCAGCCCCGATCTTCACTTCCCTTCTCCGGCTCGATCACGCACCCCCTTTCCATTGATCCCCCCAAAACCTGGGTCGGCCTCGCGTGCTTCGCGGCGTTCGGGTTCATGCTGCTCGGCCTGGCCCGCGGGATTGGTGGACGCGACCTCCGCGTCCTCGCTCCAGGAATCGTCTCCCTCGGCGTCCTGATGTCGATGATCGGCATCGTGCAGAAGGCGCTCTGGAGCGGCAAGGTGTACGGCTTCTGGGAGCCGGTCAACAAGGGTGTCGTGGCCTTCGGGCCGTTCGTCAACCGCAACCACTTCGCAGGCTGGATGCTGCTGGCGCTGCCGGTGGCGGTGGGCTACTTCGCGTCGCAGGTGGCCCGGGGCATGGTCGGCGTGAAACCGGGCTGGCGCAATCGCGTCATTTGGTTCTCGACACCCGATGCGAGCCGCGCGGTGCTGACGGGCTTCGCCATCCTGGTGATGGGCTTCGCCCTCACGCTCACGCTCTCCCGCTCGGGCATCTCGTGCTTCCTGCTGGCCATGATGCTGTCGGCGTTCCACGTGCTGCGGCGGCAGACTTCCACGACCAAGGGGCGGCTGCTCGGCACCTACCTGGCGCTGGTGTTCGTGGCGGCGGTGGCGTGGGTGGGCATCGACGCGATCGGCGCGCGCTTCGCCGAGATGGACTGGAAGCTCGGCGGCCGCGCGGGCGCGTGGGGCGACGCGTGGCGCATCCACCGGGCGTTCCCCTGGTTCGGCACGGGGCTGAACACCTACGGGTCGGCCACGCTGCTGCTGCAGCAGTTCGAGAAGGCCACGGCGCACTACGTGGAGGCACACAACGACTACCTGCAGCTGCTGGTGGAAGGCGGGTGGCTGGTGACGGTGCCGGCGCTGCTGCTCGTGGGGCTGTTCGTGCGCGAGGTGCGGCGGCGGTTCCGCGAGGGGCGCGACGACCGCACGGGCTACTGGCTCCGCCTGGGCGCGGTGACGGGCATCGTCGCCATCGCGTTCCAGGAGATCGTGGAGTTCGGCCTGCAGATGCCCGGGAACGCGGCGTTCTTCACGGTGCTGTGCGCGATTGCCGTCAGGCGGGCGTCGGTGAAACGGCGATAGGGCGTCGCTACAACAGGCCGTCTACAGTGAGCGCCTCGATGCCATCGGCCAGTGGATACCCCTGCCTGGCCCGGCAGAGAATGGCCGCCCGGCCCACGCGCTCCCGGCCAACGGCCTCGCGCACGATCCGCAGGCTCCCGCTGTCGCCATCGTCGGGTAGCTCGGTCCACTTCGCCTCGACCAGTTCCAACCTGCCGCCGGCGTCCGCCACGAAGTCGACCTCCCGCATCCGGTCACGCCAGAAGAACAGGCTGCCAGAGCGGCCGGCACGGCGCTCGCGGTGGCGCAGCTGTGCGAACACCCACGTCTCCCATACAGGCCCGTTCCACGGCGATTGCCGCAGCGCATCCACCGACCGGATGTTCAGCAGCGCGCAGAGCAGACCGGTGTCGGTGAGGTAGAGCTTGGGCGACTTCACGAGCGACGTCGATCGGTTCGAGAACCAGGGCTCGAGCAGCGCAACCTGGCCCGACGCTTCGAGCATCGAGAGCCAGACGCCAGCCGTCGATGGCGCGATGCCCACGTCGCGCGCCAGGTCGGCCTTGTTCAGCAACTGCGCCGAGCGGAGGGCACAGGCCCTGAGGAACCGCTCGAAGTCGCGGAGGCTCCCGACGTGGGCCAGCGAACGGATGTCGCGCTCGAGATACGTGGCGATGTACGACTGGTAGAAGGCGGCCGTATCGATGCCCGGCGCGGCGTGAAGCTCCGGAAACCCGCCGCGCAGGATCGCGGCATCCACCTCGGCGGCCGGAAACGCCTCGCGGAGCTCGCCGAATGACAGGGTCTCGAGATCGACGATGTCGGCGCGCCCGGCGAGGGAGTCGGCCACGCCTTTCATCAGCGTGAACTTCTGGGAGCCTGTCAGAAGGTACTGGCCTGGCTCCCCGCGCCGCTCGTCGACGGCGACCTTCAGGTGGCGGAACAGCCCCGGAGCGTACTGCACCTCGTCGACGATGACGGGGGGCTGATGCCTGCCAAGGAAGCTGGCCGGATCGCGCTCGGCCTGGGCGGCCTCGCTCGGGAGGTCGAGCGTCACGAAGCCATGGCCAGGAAAGAGCCGGCGCAAGGTGGACGTCTTGCCCGTCTGCCTCGCGCCGGTGAGTACAACGACCGGCCTTGTGGCAGCCGACTGAGTCAGGCGCGGCTCGATGTAGCGAGGGATCCACATATGCAAAATATACGATACAATCGAACATATTGCACGGTCATAATGATGACTGGTCCCCTCTGGCGTGGTGACAGGGATTGTCGCCATCGCGTTCCAGGCCGCGAGAGGAGGCGGTGCTGTGCGCGGGGACCGTGAGGCGCGGGCGGCGGTGCCCGTGCCGCCCCCATGGCGTAACATGACGCATGGTTGGCGGAACTTAACGCTAACCGATCCTGCCATGCTGCCCCTAGACTCCCTGGAAGCGGCTTCCGCACCCGTTCGTGCGGGAACGGTCAGCCGCGGCACGCAGGTTGCTCTGGATCATCGGACACACCGGCTCTCTGGTCTGGCGCCGGCCTCGTTTGGGGAGGTTCCACGTGGCGGAACTCGCGGCGAGCACCAAGACCTCGGATGGCTACGAAGACGTGATTGTCGGGGCCATGCAGTTCTTTGGCGCCGAAGACTGGCGTGCCACCGATCAGACGGCCAGGACGGTTGTGCTTCGCGGGCGGCCCCGCATCCCGTGGTACATGCTGCTCCTGATGACCCTGGGCTTCCTGGCGTTTGTCATCCCCGGCGTCGCCCTTTATCTGGTCCACATACGCAAAGCCTACTGGTTCACGAACATCGTGGTCAGCGCCGCGCCCGTCAAGGGCGGCACCGATGTCGTGGTTCAGTACGGATCCCGCGCGGCCGCGCCACTCGCGCGGCGTTTCATGGCAGAACTGCCCCCAGCCGAAGCATAGCCGGGGCAACTGCCGCCAGCCGCCGCAGCCGGGGACAGTCCTCTGCAGGCGGGGGACAGTCCTCTGCAGGCAGGGACAGTCCCCATCGGACTGGCCATCACCACCAGACATAACAGCATGTCATACCTCTTGGTGCGACTATACGCAATGATGATTGCATATAGTTCGACCATGTGAAATCATTTGTGCGTGGTCTTTCGCAGATTCTGGCAGAATCGCATCTCCGAAGCCTGGCTCAGCCACTCCGTGATCCTGCTGAGCGGGCGTGCGGAGTGCCGGAAAGACCAGCTTGGCACGAACCGTTGGTCCGGCCGACTTCTTCGACTGCTCGGAACCTGAAGTTCGTAAGCTCCTGGCCCGGCCAGACGCGCTTCTGGGGACACTCCTGGGGACAGTCCCTCCCGTGGCGAAGGTGGCGGGGACAGTCCCCCGGGAGGCGGGGACAGGCCCCAGGCGGACTATCGTTCTCGATCAGGTCGAGCGCCTTGAGAACGCGCGGGAGCTCCTGGAGTTGGCTATCACCAGGCTTCCGGATGCCAGAATCCTGACAACATCCAACCTGCCTGTCCCAGCAACGTCGAGGAGGGCGGCGACCCCCGGGAGCATCGCCGGGCCCACCT
Organism: uncultured Acidobacteriota bacterium; assembly: GCA_963806085.1. Classification (GTDB taxonomy): domain Bacteria; phylum Acidobacteriota; class Vicinamibacteria; order Vicinamibacterales; family JAKQTR01; genus JAKQTR01. Next base: position 1,347,689 of record CAWDWR010000002.1, on the reverse strand, counting down.
GGCCTCCGTCCAACAAACCCGCCAACCCCGCCGGCCGCGTCGGCAGCGTGTGGCTCACCCCGATGACGATGTACGACCTGAAGGAGTTCGGGGTGGTGGACCTGCGGCGGCGGATGCTGCACGGGGGACTGCCGGAGTTCTTCCTGGCGCCGGAGCCCTCGGGCGCCGCCATCGAGGCGTGGGCCGATGCCTTCTGGGCCCGCGACATCCAGGAGCGGTTCCGCCTGGAGCGCAGCGCGCCGTTTCGCCGTCTGTTCGCGCTGCTGATGGCGCAGAGCGGCAGCATGTTCGAGGCGGCGCGCCTGGCGAAGCCGTGCGGCGCCAGCCGCACCACCGTCTCGAACTACCTCACGGTGCTGGAGACCGCCTTCGCCATGCACACCGTCCGACCGTACGCAGAGGGCGGACGGTCGGAAATCGTGTCGGCGCCGAAAGTCTATGGGTTCGACACCGGGTTCGTGTGCCACTACCGCGGCGCCACTTCCCTCAGGCCCAGCGATTTGGACTCGCTCTGGGAGCACCTGGTGCTGAACGAGTTGCACGCGCATGTCGGCCGGAATGCCGTCCGCTACTGGCGCACCAAGCACGGCAGCCAGGTGGACTTCGTGCTCGCGCGCCGGGGCCGCCCGCCTGTGGCGGTCGAGTGCTGCTGGTCGGCCGACGGCTTCGAGCCGGCCGGGCTGCGCTCGTTCCGCGGCGCCTACCCCGGCGGCGCCTCGTTCGTCATCACCGCCGACACGCCCGACGGCGGGTCATTCGAGCGCGCCTTCGGCCCGCTGCGCGTGACCTTCGCCTCCCCGCGCGACCTGGTGAGGATGTACCAGGGGGCCTGACCTCCACCGTGTCCTTTCCCGGCCGGTCTGCCGTTGGCTAAGTCCGACTTAGCCAGGCCAGTTGTCGCGGGGGAGTTCGGCGGCCATGCCGCGCGGCGGGGCGCACTTCGCGGCGGGGCGCACTTTCTTCATCGCGCCATACACCGCGTGCGCGCAGTTTCTGCAACGCCCTTGGCGGCTCAGCCGCCGGCGCGCCGAAATGCTCAGACAACCGCGCCTCGCCGACGAGGCGCCCCGGCACGCGCCGTGCAACAGCACCGAGCACCACGATGCCCGTCTACAGCACGCACCGCGCGAAGACCCACCTCTCGGAGCTCATCCGGATGGTCGAGCGCGGCGAGACCATCACGATCACGCGCGGCCAGGTCCCGGTGGCGCTGCTCGTTCCAATCGGGGCAACTCCCCAGCCCAGACGGCCAGGAACACTGGCAGCCACGATGCGCCTCAATCCGGCGCTCGACTTCAGGGATGGCCCACGCGTGGCACAGCGAAGGCCAGCGCCGGGTCCACCTCCGCAAGACCCCGGACAGGGCACCACACACGCATGAGGCCCTTGCTGCTCGACACCATCGTGCTGCTCTGGTGGCTGGCTGGCGATGCCCGTCTCGACCTGGCACTTGTTCACCGCATCAAGCTGCCGAGACAGCCGGTGTACGTCAGCGTTGCGACCTCCTGGGAGATCTGCGCCCTCGAGCGTGAGGGCCAGGTGACGTTCGGAAAGCCGGCGCGGGAGTGCCTGCCGTCGGAGCTCTCGAACCACCGCATGCAATGGCTTCCCATCGATCACCGTCACGTGTTCCTCGCGCAGCAGCTTCCGCGGGACACCCTGGACGCGTACGACCGGCTGATCCTCGCACAGGCGGCGGTCGAGGGTTTGACGCTGGTGACGACGAACGATCAGATGCGCGCGCCGGGCGTGGAGACGCTGGAGGGGAGAGCACGAGACACGATGCCGCTGCGCGCCCTGCCAATCGCGACAGCGCGATCGCAGCAAGAGGCACCCTCGCCCCCGGCCGATCGCGCGATTCCCGACTGGAACGCCTTCCCGTGGGGCGGCACGCTCATCAGCGGCGGGCGGCCTGAATGACGCCACCGGCCGACCCCGACCCCGGCCCCGGCCACAGGCATGCGCTCTTGCCGCGCCGCGCCCCGATCGATACACTTGTCGTAATACGACATCGACATCGATCGGGAGCGCCCATGGAAACCGTCACCATCTCGCCGAAGTTCCAAGTCGTCATCCCGAAGACCATCCGCGTCCGTCCGGGGCTGCGCGCCGGCCAGAAGGTGCAGGCCATCGAGTACCAGAACCGGATCGAGTTGGTGCCGGTCCGCCCGGCCCGGCAGCTGAGAGGGTTCGCGAAGGGCATCGACACGTCGGTGCCCCGCGACGGGGACCGCGTATGAACGTCGTGGATTCATCGGGCTGGCTGGAATACTTTGCCGACGGCCCGGGCGTTCAACGCCGTGTTGTGGACGCAGGATGCCGACTTCGAGAGTGCCCCTGACGTGAAATACGTGAAGGCGCGCCGCGATCGCGACCGCCGCTAGGCCTGCGCCGCGCCGGCCCGATCCATCCGCTTCAGCTTCTCCACCAGCGTCGTCCGCTTCAGGTTGAGCAACTTCGCGGCCGCGCCCTTGTTGCCGCCGGTCTTCTCGAGCGCGCGCGCGATCACGTCACGCTCCAGCTTGTCGATGTAACCGGGCAGGTCGAAGCCCTCTTCGGGGATGGCCACGTCGAGCGGCGCGATCGACGCGCCGGCGGCCTGGATGGGCGGCGGCAGGTCGCGCACCTCGATCTGGCGGCGCCCGCCCGTCAGGGCCACGGCGCGCTCGAGGGCGTTCTCGAGCTCGCGCACGTTGCCGGGCCAGTTGTGCGACATCAGGTGCCGCAGCGCCTCCTGCGAGATGCTGATCGCCGGCACGGGCATGCCGGGCTCGCGGTCGCGCGCCAGGTCGGCGCTGAACTTGTTCAGGAAATGCTGCGCCAGCAGCGGCACGTCGTCCTTGCGATCGCGCAGCGGCGGCATGTGCACGGGAATCACCGCGAGGCGATAGTAGAGGTCTTCCCGGAACGTGCCCTCGGCCACCATCTTCGCCAGGTCGTGATTGGTGGCGGCGATGATGCGCACGTCCACCTTCACGACGCCCTGATCGCCGAGGCGCTGCACCTCGCGCCCCTGGATGACGCGCAGCAGCTTCATCTGCAGCGCGGGCGACATGGTGCTGACCTCGTCGAGGAACACCGTGCCGCGGTTCGCCTCTTCGAAGCGCCCTGGACGCGTGGCCACGGCGCCGGTGAACGCGCCGCGCGCGTGGCCGAACAGCTCCGCCTCGAGCAGCGTCTCGGGAATCGCGCCGCAGTGGATCGCCACGAAGCGCTGCGCGCGCCGCGGGCTGTTGTGATGAATGGCGTGCGCGACGAGTTCCTTGCCGGTGCCGGTTTCGCCGGTCACGAGGATCGTGCTGCTCGTCTGCGCCACGGTTTCGAGCAGCGCGAACAGCTCGCGCATCGCCAGGCTCTTGCCGATGATGCCTTCGAAGCGGTACCGCTCTTCGAGCTGCTTGCGCAGGTAGGCGTTCTCGGCGCGCAGGCGGCGCTGCTCGAGCGCGGTGTTGATGATGTGCAGCAGCTCGTCGAACTGGAAGGGCTTCTGGATGAAGTCGGTGGCGCCGCGCTTGATGGCCTCGACGGCGTCCTTCACGGTGCCGTAGCCGGTGACGATGATGCCGATGATGTCGGGATAGACGGCGCGGGCCTCGTCGAGCACCGCGGTGCCGTCGGCGCCCGTGCCCAGGCGCAGGTCGGTGATGATGATGTCGAAGGCGAACGACGAGAGGCGGTCGATGGCCTCGTCGCCCGAGGCGGCCTGCTCCACGTGAAAACCGCGGTCCGTGAGCTGCTCGGCGACCACTTCGCGCAGCGGCGCCTCGTCTTCAACCAGCAGAATGTGTCGTGTGGCCATGTGCGTCAACAGTTTGACGCGCCTGCATGGTGCCGTCAAGCGGGGTCAAACAGGGACTGTGTCACACGGACTGTCCCCGCGGCAGCCGCGGCAGCTGTCACAGGGACTGTCCCCGATTCGCGTAGAATCAACTCAATGCGCTCCGCATCGGCCGTCATCGTGCTCGCGCTGACGTTCGCGCCTCTCGCGGCCTGCTCGTCCTCCAGCCACCAGGATGGCCCCGAGGCGGCCGGCGTGAAGGCGTCCTACTCGAAATCCAGCGGCAAGCTCGAGCTCATCACCTACGACACGAACAAGGACGGCAAGGTGGACGCGTGGAGCCACATGGACGGCACGCGCCTGGTGTCGATGGACATCGACCGAAATTTCGACGGCGTCGTCGACCGCTGGGAATACTACGCGGCCGACGGCTCGCTCGAGAAGGTGGGCATGTCGCGCGCCGGCGACGGCAAGGTTGACGCGTGGGCCTACCAGGGCGCCGACGGCCAGGTGGCGCGCATGGACGTCGACTCGGACCACGACGGCAAAGTCGACACGTGGGAAACCTACGCCAACGGCGCCCTCGCCAGCGTCGAACTCGACACCGATCGCGACGGCAAGCCGGACCGCCGCCTCACCTACGGCCCGAGCGGCGTGAAAGCGGAGAAACTGAAATAAGGGACAGTCCCCTTCTAACCCGCCGTCCGACTTGGCACGATCTTCTCCATTGATTCCCCTCGCAGACGATGGCATCGTCGTCGTCCCCAGGGTCAGTGCCCCGGGGAGGACGGAGGGGGAGATGTGGGAGGTCAATCGAGCGCTGTCCGAGCATACCCGCTACACACAACTTGAGAACGGACGCTGGAAAGCTCAGTACAGAGGCTTCGTGACCATGGCGGCGGAGGGCGACACACCGACAGAGAGCGAACAGCAACTGAATCGAGCCATGGACGTGCTTCTGGCCAGTCTCATCAGGGGAGGCAAGGATCGTGAGAAGCCGGATGTCGCGGCCAGGCTCAGTTCCTTCATGCTGTCAGATGCGATCTCGGTCGTGAAGTCGACTGCGCGCAAGACGGCGGTATTCAAACGGAAAGGACTCGACACGTCTTCAGCTGAACCGGAGGAGCCGCAGAAGCCTGAACGTCGGCCCGAAGCGAGGAAGCCCCGGAAGCGGCGTTGAGAAGCATGCGACGCGGCTGGCAGAATCTGCGATATCGAGAGCGGGCAGGTGGGCAGTTTCTTCGATCGGCAAGTGACCGGGGCAAGCGCGAGTATCCGGAAGTCACAATTCGGGAGACGGTTGCAGACATGCGCCTCGACATCAGCGCATGGCACGGCGTTGGCAGTGAGCAGTCGTCATGAACAAGGACGAAGCCAAACAGATCCTCGACTACCTCAAGCGGATCGACGAATCGATCAACGGTCCGCGCACGAGAAAGCGACCACCCAAAGACAAGCGGCCGCTCTCCGATCGGGTCGACTCCGTCGAGAAGAAGGTCGGCGCGCTCGGCGCGAAGGTCGGCACGCTCGGCACGAAGGTCGGCACGCTCGGCACGAAAGTCGGCGCGCTCGAGACGAAGTTCGACTCGCTCGAGACGAAGTTCGACTCGCTCGACGAGAAGGTCGTCAAGCTCGACGAGAAGGTCTTCAAGCTCGACGAGAAGGTCGTCAAGCTCGACGACCGCGTGAGCGAGGTGCAGCTCGGACTGGCGACGCTGGCGGCAGACACCAAGGCGGAGTTCACCAAGATCCACGAGCGATTCAACCAAGTCGATGCGCGATTCAACCAAGTCGATGACCGGTTCGAGCAGATCGATGGGCGATTCGAGCGAGTTGACAAGCGGTTCGATGCCATCGACGTGAAGTTCAAACGCGTCGACAAGCGATTCGACCACGTCGACCAGAAGATCGAGTTGGCGCGGGTTGAAATCGTGGACCTGGTGGAGCGCGTACACGAGGAACTGGCCGGGCGCGTCGTCGATCTCGAACTGCCGGGGCCGGGAAGGAAGGGCAACGGGGGGCGCGGGTCCGGAGGCGGGGGCGTGCCCTTGTCGTCGTGACTTACCCCTTCATCACCTCTCTGGCGATGCGGAGGAGTTCGCCCAGGCGGAACGGCTTGGCGAGCCAGCGGCAGCCGCTGTCGGCCAGGAACCGCTCGGCGTCGGTGCCGATCACGTCGCCCGTCACGAACATGATGCGCCCCGCCATCTCGGGGTACTGCTCGCGCAGCGCGCCAAAGAGCTGAATGCCGTCCATGCGCGGCATCTTCAGGTCGCTGATGATGAGGTCGTAGTGCCCGCCCTCGAGGCGCGCGATCGCTTCCTCGCCATCCCCCGCGCGATCCACCAGGTATCCCGCGTCGCCGAACGCCTCGGCCATCGCCGAGGCGAGCGCCGTTTCGTCCTCCACGATCAGCACGGCCTGGCTGTCGAGGCGCGCCGTGGCGGAGGCCTGCGCAGGCGCCACGATCTGCACGCGCGTCGCGGGCCTCCGCGCGGGCGCCGGCAGCGGCTCTTCCATCGTGGTCAGGTCCGGAACGCCGCCAAGTTCGTCGTCTTCGCGCGACACCCCTTCTCCGCCTGTTCCGCCGCCCGCGCCCGGCGTGGCCTCCGCCTTCAGCTTGCCGCCGGAAACCGGCAGCTCCACGTAGAACGACGCGCCTTCGCCCGGCTCCGACACGAGCCACATCCGCCCGCCGTGCTCTTCGACGATCGCGTACGCCACGGTGAGGCCGAGCCCGGTTCCCTTGCCCACCTCTTTCGTCGTGAAGAACGGGTCGAAGATCTTCGTCCTCACATCCTCCGGCACGCCCGGCCCATCGTCGTTCACCTCGAGCACGATGGACTCGTGATCGGGGTTCTGCCACGTGCGCACCATCAGCGTGCCGCGCCCGTTGGTGGTGAGCATGGCCTGCTCGGCGTTGATCACGAGGTTGAGCAGCACCTGCTGGATCTGGTGCGGGTCGGCGAACACCGGCGGGATGCCCGACGCGAGCGCGTCGATGACGGAGATGTTCGTGACGCGCTGCTCGTAGGCCCGCAGCGACAGCGTTTCGCGCACCACGTGGTTGACGTCCACCATCGTGCGCGTGGTGTGGCGCTTGCGCGCGAAGGTCAGCAGGTTGCGCACGATGCGCGCGGCGCGCTCGGCTTCGCGGAGGATGGTTTCGACGCCGCGGTGCGCCGACGGATCGAGGTCGCGCTCGGTGAGGCGCTCGGCCCACGTGAGGATGGTGGCCAGCGGGTTGTTCAGCTCGTGCGCCACGCCCGAGATCGTGGTGCCGAGGGCCGCCATCTTCTCGGCCTGCAGCAGCTGGGAATAGAGGTCGCGCGACTGGTCCTCGAGCTGCTTGCGGTCGCTCACGTCGCGCATGAGCGCCTCGATGCGCACGTGGCCCGCCGACTCGAGCACGGTGGCGCTGGCCGTCACCTCGATCCAGATCACGGTGTCGTCGGCACGCCGCAGGCGGAGCAGGTAGTCGGTGACGGCGCCGTCGCGCGCGAGGCGGTCGATGAACACGGTGCGCGCGCCCTCGTCGGTGAAGCGGTCGGGCGCGAAGGGCTTGAGCGACGACTCGGGCGTGCCCGGCGGGTAGCCGAGCATGATCCGGAAGAACGGGTTCGCGGCGAGGGTGATGTTGTCGCGCGGGCCGAGCGTGCCGATGTAGACGCCTTCGTGCACCGCGTCGAAGAGCCGCAGGAACGACTCGGCTCGCGCGGTCTTGGCAGGATCGGCAGGAGGCACGGGGGGATTATATAAGACTAGGGGCTAGGGACTAGGCGCTGGGCGCTAGTCAGTCTAGCTGTTGAGCTGCCACCCACGCAGCGAGAGCCGCGTCCGACTAGCCCCTAGCGCCTAGTCCCTAGACCCTAACTCCCGCCCCTATTTGAACGCCCGGCGCAAGCGGTCCAAGAGCGAGGGCTGCTCCGACTGCGCCGACGTGCGGTCGGCCTGCTCGAGGTGGTCGAGGGCTTCGGCGACCGAGCGGACGACGGCGATGTTGAGGTTCTTCGCGCCGGCGCGGATGCGATCGAACGAGTCGGCGTCGCGCCAGACGAGAATCGGCCAGGCCTTCGAGTCGGTGGCGACGTCCACGCAGTGCTGCAGCCGGTCGTCGATGTGCGCGTCGAGGGTGAGAGCGGCGGCAATCGCCCCGCGCGAGCCCAGGGTCGTGTAAACGGACGGGTACTCGAAGCCGCGCCGCCGCAGCCAGTGCTGGGTCTGCAATTGCTGGGTGCGCCCGGCCGTGGCGGGGCGCTGCGTCACGAAGATGACGTCCCAGCGGAGATCGTGCGCGAGTTTCTGGAGGCGCTTCACGATGCCCGGCTCGCACTCGTCCAGGGTTTCCCAGAAATTGCGCGTGTCGCGCACCCGCTGCCAGAGGCGCGACTGCTGCCGCGGCGTCAGCGTGTTGAGCACCGCCGTGTCGTACGGCGGCGGCGCCTCCTTGCCTGTCCCCGCGCCCCCCGCGTCGCCGGCCGCGCCCTCCGCCGTGTCGCCGGCGGCCGCTTTCAGCAGGCCGGCCTCCGACGTTCCCGGCTTCGTGGCGACGCTGAACTCCTGGTCGGCAATCCGGGCCAGGGCGCCGTCCATGTCGGCCAGCACGCCGTCGAGATCGAAGGAGATGCGCACGGGGGGAATTATACGTGGGGGGACGGCTGGGGGGGTGGAGTTATGAGTTTGGAGTCAGTGAGTTGTGAGTCATGAGGCCAGGGCCGTGACTCCGAACTCCGACCTCCGAACTCAAAACTCATAACTCAAAACTCATAACCCTGAACTACCGTCGCAACCTGAGGCTATTTGCGAGTACCGACACAGAGGAGAACGACATCGCCGCGGCGGCGATCATGGGGCTGAGCTGCCAGCCGGTCCAGGGATAGAAGACGCCGGCCGCGAGCGGGATGCCCAGCACGTTGTAGAAGAACGCCCAGAACAGGTTCTGGCGGATGATGCGCAGCGTGCGGCCCGACAACTCGATGGCGTCGGCCACGCCGTTGAGATCGGCGCGCATCAGAGCGATATCGGCCGCCTCGAGCGCCACGTCGGTGCCGGAGCCCATGGCGATGCCGATGTCGGCCTGCGCCAGCGCGGGCGCGTCGTTGATGCCGTCGCCCACCATGGCCACCACGCGCCCCTCGGCCTGCAGCGCCTTCACCTCGTCGGCCTTGCGGCCCGGCATGACGCCGGCTACCACGCGCGCAATCTCGCCGTTCGGGGCCACCTCGCGCGCAATCGCCTGCGCGGTGGCCTCGTTGTCGCCCGTGAGTATCACCACCTGTTTGCCCATTGCGTGAAGCCGCGCGATGGCCGCGCGCGCCTCGGGCCTGGGCGTGTCGGCCAGCGCGATGATCCCCATCAGAGACAGGCCGTCCGCCGTAGCTGATGAGCGGAGCTCATCGTCAGCGAAGGCGGCCACGAACATGATCGTCCGCCCGAGCGCGGTGAGCCTCGCGCGCTCGGCGGCCATGGGCGCGACATCGACGCCCGACTCGCGCATCAGCGCTTCGCTGCCGACGATGACGAGGCGGCCGTCGACGGTGGCCCGCACGCCGCGGCCTGGCACGGCTTCGAATGCCGTCGCGGCCTGAAGGGCCGCGACGGTCTCGCCGAAGCCGCGGGAGGAGCGCGGCGGGCTGGACCGCGGCGAAGGCGGACCGGCCTTCGCCGCCCTGACAATCGCCTGCGCCAGCGGATGCTCCGAATTCGCTTCCGCAGCCGCCGCCAGCGAGAGCAGTTGTTCAGTGAGACTGTCCGCTTCCGAACTAGCGCCTAGCGCCGAGCCCCTAGCGCCTGCATTCAAACTAGCGCCTAGCGGCACGCACTCCGTCACCTCCGGCGTGCCGCGCGTGATCGTCCCCGTCTTGTCCAGCACCACCGTGGTCACCGCCGCCGCTCGCTCGAGCACGTCGCCGCCGCGGATGAGCACGCCCTTTTCCGCGCCCTTGCCCGTGCCCACCAGGATGGCCGTGGGTGTGGCGAGCCCCATCGCGCACGGGCATGCGATGATGAGCACCGCCACGGCGCTCACCATCGCCGATGAGAAGCGCGACCCGGCCGGGCCGAGCGCGAACCACGCGATGAAGGTGACGGCGGCCGCGGCAATCACCGTCGGCGTGAACCAGGCGGAGATCGCGTCGGCCATGCGCGCGATCGGCGCGCGCCTGCTCTGCGCCTCCTGCACCAGGCGCACGATCTGCTGCAGCGCGGTGTCGGCGCCCACGCGCGTGGCGCGGAAGGAGAAGGCGCCGGTCGTGTTCATCGTGGCGCCGTACACCGTGGCTCCCGCGGCCTTGTCCACCGGCATCGACTCGCCCGTCAGCATCGACTCATCGACGGCCGACGCGCCCTCGACGACCTCGCCATCGACCGGCACGCGCTCGCCCGGGCGGACGAGCACGATGTCGCCGCGCAGCACGTCCCGCGTCGGCACGTCGAGCTCGATGCCGTCGCGGATGATGCGCGCCGTTCGGGGCTGCAGGCCGATGAGCCGCCTGATGGCCTCCGACGTGCGGCCGCGGGCCCGGGCTTCGAGCAGCTTCCCGAGCAGCACGAGCACGATGATGACGACGGCCGTTTCGAAATAGACGGGCGCCGGCGCATGCCCTGCGGCGACGTGCAGATCGGTAGAAACAGCCGCCGGCGCTGCCGTGGCCACAGCCGAGTAGACGAAGGCCGCGCCGGTGCCGACGGCGATGAGGGTGTTCATGTCGGCCGTGAGGTGCCGCACGGCCTTCCACGCGCCGCGGTAGAACTGCCAGCCGCAGATAGAACAACACCGGCGTCGAGAGCGCGAGTTGCACCCAGTTCACGCCGGGGAAGCGCGCGTGGGCCATGCCGAGGATGACGACAGGAACGGCGAGCGCCGTGCCGAGCGTGAGCTTGAACCGCAGCGCGCGGTACTCGCGCTCCCGCGCCTGCTGCTCCAGATCTTGCAGTTCGACGCCGTCCGCCGTGTTCGAAAGTCCCGCGTCTGTGTTCCGACTAGCGCCTAGCGCCGAGTCCCTAGCGCCTGTCGTCAGGACGTCATACCCCACATCCCTGATCGCCTCGACGATCGTGGGGACGTTGAGGACGCTCGGGTCGAAGGTGACCGTGGCGCGGTTGGTGGCATAGTTCACGCCGGCGTCGCCGACGCCAGGCAGTTTCTTGAGCGCGCGCTCGATGTTCGCCGCGCAGGCGGCGCAGGACATTCCAGTGACTGGGAGGGAGACCGCCTCGGGGGACTCGCCCATGACTTCATTGTAGTGCTCGGAGGGCGAGGCGGGAGAGGCGCGGTGGGATAGTAGCCAGTAGTCAGTAGTCAGTAGTCAGTAGGAATGCCAGTCAAACAGCGGGCGGCGGTCTGCAGGCCAGCGAGACGGCGCGAAGTGCCTTTCCTACTGGCTACTGACTACTGGCTACTGGCTACTGATTTGCGCCGCGCGCCCGTCAGGCGCCGGGGTTCTTGGCGCCTTCCTCGAGCGCGCTGTCTATCGCCGCGAGATCCGGCGGCGCTGACGGCGCGTCAATGGCATCTGACGGCGGCGCCACGGCCTGCGTGCCGTCGGGCGCCCAGCCGCGCCAGTTGCAGGCGTGGCAGCGGTAGGGCCGCTTCATGGTGAACTGCCGGCGGAACCGCTCGAACGCCGTGCGCGTCTTCGACCGAAACACCCGATTCGATCCGCACGCCGGGCAAGTGTTCATCGTCTGCAGACCTAGTCCGTGAACGAGACCTTCTGGTCCTCGCGCGGCCCGAGGGCGAAGGTCATCGTCCCCTCGGCGCACACCTCGCCGTTGACGCGGGCCACGCCATGCAGCCAGCCCATCTTGGAGCGCAACCGCTTGACGGTGGCGGTGATGATCACCTGATCGCCGGCGTAGACGGGCTTGCGGAACCGCACGTGCTCGATGCCCATGAAGAAGATCAGCTTGTCGCGGTTCTCGGGCTTGCCGAGGATCATGATGGCGCCGACCTGGGCCACGGCCTCGGTCAGGATCGTCGGCGGCAGGGTGGGGGTCTGGCCGGGCTCGCGCGTCAGGCACTTCTCGGTCAGCGACACGTTCTTGATGCCGACAATCCGCTTGTCCGCCTCGAACTCGGTGATCCGATCCACGAGCAGGAACGGATAGCGGTGCGGCAGGATGCGCTGAATCAGCGTCTGGTCGAAGGGCAGTTGATCCATGTCAGTAGCCAGTAGCCAGCAGCCAGTAGAAAGGCACAGCAAGCAGCAACACAGCATCAGCGTTCCGGCGCGACGCCGCCGGGGTGTTCTTCTACTGAATACTGGCTACTGGCTACTTACTACTGACGCCGCGCTCGCGCCCGATCCACCGTCCCAACGGGCGCCACCCCAGTATAATCTTCCCGTGACCCAGCCGATCGATTTCGACGTGATGACGCCCGGCGAGGGCGGCACCGCCGCCAGCGTCTCCAAGAGCGACCGGCAGCTCCTGACGACGCTCTTCGCGCTGGGGCGCGAGGTGGCGTCGGTGCTCGACCTCGAGGAGCTCTACCGGAAGCTGCCGGGCCTCATCGCCCGCATCACCGACTTTCACGCGATGGCCGTCTACCTGGTCGACGCCGAAGCAGGGCGACCTCCGCATCGCCTACGCCGAGGGCTACCCGTACGGATCGACGTCGATGCGCCTCGCAGATCGGGCGAAGGCCTGGTGGGCCGGGCCGTGGAGGCCGGGCGGCCGCTGCTGGCCAACGACGTGGCCGACGAGTCGCACTACATCGACGTGGTGACGGGCACGCGGTCGGAGCTGGTGGTGCCGCTGCGGCGCAAGGGCCGCACGATCGGCGCGCTCAACCTGCTCAGCCGCAACGTGGGCGAGTTCGCGCCGGCCGAGGTCGAGACGCTGCGCAATTTCGCCGCGGCCGTGGCGATCGCCATCGAGAACGCGCGGCTGTTCGAGTCGGAGCGGCGCTACTCCGACACGATCGAGACGCTGGCCGAGATCAGCCGCGAGTTCGCGGGCATCCTCGAGCTGAACGCGCTGCTCGAGCGCATCGCGCACCGCGTGAAGCGCCTGATCGACTACCGCACCTTCGGCATCCTCCTGGTAGACGAGGACGCGGGGATGGTGCGCATGCAATACGCGGTCAACTACGACGATCGGCTGCCGCCCAAGGCGGTGAAGATCGGCGAGGGCCTCGTGGGCTGCGCCGCGCCAGCACAAGGTGCCCGTCATCGTCGACGACGTGGCGAAGGACCCGCGGTACATCAAGGTGGTGAAGGACGCGCGGTCGGAGCTGGTGGTGCCGCTGCTCGTGAAGGACCGCTGCGTGGGCGTGTTCGACCTCGAAAGCCCCGAGCTCGCGGCCTTCACGAAGGAGCACCTCGAGGTGCTGACGCCGCTGGCGGCCAGCGCGGCGGTGGCCATCGACAACGCGCGCCTGTACGAGGAGCTGCGGCGCAACAAGGAGCGCCTCGCGAAGGAAGTGCACTTCGCGCAGACGATCCAGCGCGCGCTGCTGCCGACGGAGCTGCCGAAGCGCATCAAGGGCGTCGACGTGGCCATGCGCCTCGAGCCGGCGCGCGAGCTGGGCGGCGACTTCTACGACTTCCTCGCCCTCGAGCCCTACACGCTGACGGTGGCGGTGGGCGACGTGTCGGGCAAGGGCGTGCCCGCGGCGCTCTACAGCGCGTTCGCGGGCGAACTGGTGCGGTCGCGCACGTTCCGCCGCCGCTACACGAAGGTGCGCACCAGCCCGGCCGCGATCCTCGAGTCGATGAACACGATCCTCCACGAGCGGCAGCTCGAGGGCTACTACTGCACGCTCTGCTACGCGCACTTCGACTTCAAACGGCGCCTCGTGACGATGGCCAACAGCGGCCTGCCGTACCCGATCCACGCGACGGCCGAGGGGTGCGGGCAGCTGCACTCGCCGGGCGTGCCGCTCGGCTCGTTTCCCGCCATCACCTACGACGAGATGACGGCCGATCTCAAGGCCGGCGACGTCTTCGTCTTCTTCTCCGACGGCATCTCCGAGGCGATGAACGCCGCGGGCGACGAGTTCGGCGTCGAGCGCCTCATCGGCGTGATCGAGCAGCACCGGGAGCGGCCGGCCAAGGCCATCGCCGACGCCATCTTCGCGGCCGTCTACGAGTTCTGCGGCGAAGCGGAGCAGAACGACGACAGGACGGCGGTGGTACTGAAGATCACGGCGTGACAGTAGCCAGTAGTCAGTAGCCAGTAGTCAGTAGAAAGGCAGTGTTTCGGCGTCACGCTGATTCGCAGCGAGACAGGCACTCCTACTGGCTACTGTCTACTGGCTACTTACTACTGACAGATATCAAAGTACAGCCGGAAAGCCGACCAGGCCTGCCAGCACTGATCGGCCCCCCGGCTGTTCTCGGAGGAGGAGAGGGTTGAGCCGCGCCGAATCGTCCTGCCTGCCGGGGTAGTGATGCCAGCGCCTGCCTGTAGTTGACCCACCCCGTTGACTCGACGCGGCCTGCCCCCTGTCATTTCAAGACCCGTGCCGCCAGGAACCCTCAGTTTTTCGCCGGGACATGCCGATAAACCTCGGGGGCGTCCTGTCCTTCGGACGCCCGGGTGACCTCAACGGGTGGCAACAGGGCCGGTTTGGGAACCTGCGCGAGGCGGCTGGGTCGCGCCGCCGGAACGGGTTGCGAAACCGCTCTCAGGCAGGACACATGTCGAAACAACTCGAGTCGCTGCTGCGTGATGCCGGTCTCGTGTCCGACCTCCAGCTCAAGCGCGTCCAGGAGCGGGTGGCCCAGGGCGGCGGGTCGTTCATCGAGATCCTGGTGAAAGAGGAAAAGCGTGCCGGAGGAAGCCGTCGCCGACGCCTTCACCGAGCGGCACAAGGTGCCGCGCGCCCGGGTGGCGGCGTTCCTCCTCGACGAGGAAGCGCTGCGCAAGGTGCCCGAGCGCCTGGCCCGCAAGCACCAGTGCCTGCCGCTGACCATCGAGGGGCGGATGCTGGTGGTGGCCATGGTGAACCCCCTCGACTACCGCGCCATCCAGGACGTCGAGTTCGCCGCGGCGTCCACCTTGAAGCCGGTCGTGGCCACCGTGTCGGAGGTGCTGGAGGGCATCGAAGAGCGCTACGAGGCCGAAGACCGCATCGGCGCCTTTCTCGCCAACGTGCCCGACGCGCCCGACATCCAGATCGTGTCGGAGGACACCGGCGAGCTCTCGGTCGACATGGCCGACACGGTCGAGGCGGCCGAAGTGGCGCCGGTGGTCAAGATGTGCAACCTCTCATCTACGACGCGCTGAAGGTCGAAGGCGAGCGACGTGCACATCGAGCCGGCCCTGCACGACCTGCAGGTCCGCATGCGCGTCGACGGCGTGCTGCGCGACTACACGCGCGTGCCGAAGTGGCTGCACGGCCCGGTGGTGTCGCGCCTGAAGATTCTCGCCAAGCTCGACATCGCCGAGCGGCGCCTGCCGCAGGACGGCCGCGTCAACGTGCACTACCGGGATCGTCCATCGACCTGCGCGTCTCCACGCTGCCCACGCACTTCGGCGAGAAGATGGTGCTGCGCGTCCTCGGCGGCGTGACGACCCCGGGCCTCGACACCCTCGGCCTCTCGCCGATCCAGCAAACCCTGCTCGAGGCGGCGGTCGAGCAGCCCCAGGGCACCATCCTCGTCACGGGGCCCACCGGCTCCGGCAAGACGACCACGCTCTACGCCCTGCTCGCCCACCACCACAAGCCGGAAGTCAACATCGTCACGGTCGAAGACCCCATCGAGTACCAGTTGCCGGGCATCAGCCAGGTGCAGGTGAACCCGAAGGCCGGGCCTGACGTTCGCAAGCGCCTTGCGATCGATCCTGCGCCAGGACCCCGACGTGATCCTCGTCGGCGAGATGCGCGACCGCGAAACGGCCGAGATCGCGTGCCAGGCGGCGATGACCGGCCACATGGTGCTCAGCACGCTGCACACCAACAGCGCCGTCGGCGCCGTCACGCGCATGCTCGATCTCGGCGTCGATCACGCCGTGCTCGCCTCGTCGTTGACCATGGTGATCGCCCAGCGCCTCGTGCGGCGCGTCTGCAACGAGTGCCGCGAGGAGTACGAGCCGGGTGAGGAAGTCCGGAACCGCGTGGGCATGCTCGGCGACACGACGCCGGTCTACCGCGGCCGCGGCTGCGCGGCCTGCGGCGGGACAGGATATCTCCGGGCGCATCGGCATCTACGAGATCTACCGGCCGACCACCTCCATCCGGAAGCTGATCAACGACCGCGCCAGCGAGAGCGACCTGCGGTTCGCCGCGAGGCAGGCGGGCATGGTGCCGCTGCGCGAAGACGCCATCGCGAAGATCAAGGCCGGCATCACGTCGCCAGACGAGGTGCTGCGCGTCGTGCAGGTGGACGAGAACGAGGTGCCGTGCCCGGGGTGCAAGGCGCTCATCGAGGTCGACTTCGCCTCGTGCCCGTACTGCCGCCGGAGCCTGAAGACGAGCTGCGCGGGCTGCGGACAGCCGCTGCGCCTCGAATGGAAACTGTGCCCCTACTGCAACACCAACGCGCTCGTGCAGCCGGACGCCGAGGGACTCGACGCGCTGCGCGCGCCGACGCCGCAGGCCGACTCGTTGATGGCGTCCGCGCCGATGCTCGACGAGGCCCAGTTCGCGCCGCGGCCGCAGCCGCATGTCGACGAGGACGAAGGGGCGGCGCCGCTGTTCAACCTCCCCGAGGATCCCCTCAGAGAACAGTACATCGGCGTGGATCTGGGCAAGACGGCGCAGAAGGCCGCGCCCATCCCTGTTCCGCCTGCGGCAGCCCGGTGCCGCCGCCTGCGCCGGTCCCAGCTGCGCCTGCGCCGGTCGCGCCGCCGCCGCCGGTCAAGCCCGCGCCCGCTGCGGCGCCCCCGGAGGCCTCACGGGCCGCCGCGCCTGCGCCAACCCCGCCTCCAGTGCGCGCGCCGATGGTCGATCCGCTCGCCGGCCGCCGGTCGCTCCGCGTGCTGGTGGTTGACGATGACGCCGACATCCGGCTGGTGGTGAGCGCGACGCTGCGCAAGCTCGATGTGCCGGTGGAGGTCGTTCAGGCCGAGAACGGCCTGGAGGCCATGGACAAGGTGAAGGCCGCCACGCCGGACCTCGTCGTGCTCGACGTCATGATGCCGCGCATGGACGGCTTCGAAACGTGCCGAGCGCTGCGCGAGAACGTGCGGACGGCGTTCGTGCCGATCCTGATGCTGACGGCGAGCGCCGACCAGGACAGCCGCACCAAGGGCTACCTCATCGGCACCGACGACTACATGTCGAAGCCGTTCCTGCCGCTCGAGTTGAAGTTGCGAATCGCGCGGCTGCTTGCGGCGCACGTACGGCATCTAGACAGTGTCAGTAGTAAGTAGCCAGTAGACAGTAGCCAGTAGAAATGCCCGTCGACTGGACGCCGTTCCGCCCTACTGGCTACTGACTACTGACTACTGGCTACTGTCCGTGCCGCCGGCACGGTCACCGTAAACGTCGACCCGTGACCGACCGTCGCTCTCGACCGCCACCGTCCCTCCCTGCATCTCCACCAGCGCCTTGACGATCGCGAGGCCGAGGCCGGTGCCGCGTGCCTTGCGCGTGTTCGCGCCGTCGAGTTGCTGGAACTTCTGGAAGAGCAGGCCGATCTTGTCGGGCGCGATGCCCTTGCCGCGATCGGTCACCGAGAAGGCCACGAAGCCGTCGGCGGCGCGGCGCACCGAGAGGGTGACCTCCGAGCGCGGCGGCGCCACCTTCAGCGCGTTCGAGAGCAGGTTCACGAGCACCTGGATCGCGCGGTCCAGATCGACACGCACCGCCGGCACCGCCGGCCTCGATCGTCGGCCTCAGGGTGACGAGCGCGCCGTGGGCGATCGGCTCCACGTTCTGGAGCGACTGCTCGCACCACCTCGTCGACGGCGTGCGGCCGCGCGTTCAGCTCGAGCTTGCCGGCCTCGATCTTCGAGATGTCGAGGATGTCGTTGATGATCCGGACGAGGCGCTCGGTGTTCGAGAGCGCCACGTTCAGCAGCATCGCGTGATCGGGGTCCGACGTCGACCTGCTCCTCGATGAGCAGCTGCAGCGCGCCCTTGATCGACGTGAGCGGCGTGCGCAGCTCGTGCGACACGATGGACACGAACTCGCTCTTCAGGCGATCCACTTCGTACAGGCTCGTGATGTCCTGGAACGCCGCCACGCCGCCGGAGATCCGCCCATCGTCCTCGCGCAGGGGCGCGGCGCTCACGAGGATGCGGAATCTCGCGGCCGTCGGCGTGCTTGCACGACGAGCTCCTCGCCGACGATCGTCTGTCCCTGCAGCAGCCGCTCGGCGCCCCACGCGCGGACGTCCACCGGCGCGCCGTCGCGCGTGGTCACGCTGAAGGCGCGCCAGTACGCGTCGCGCGCGGCGGCCTCGCCCTCGGGCTCGTGGCCGATGAGGGCGCCGGCCGTGCGGTTCTGCAGGGCGATGCGGCCGGTGTCGGCGTCCACGATGACGAGCGCGACGGGCACGGTTTCGATCGTCGCCTGCAGGCGCGGTGCTCGCGCTCGGCCTTGACGCCTGCGCCTCGGTCACTTCCGCTGGCGGCGCTGCACGGCGGTGATCATCTCGCGGAAGGCGCGCGACAGGTCGCCGATCTCGTCCTTCGACTCGGCCGGAAGCGACACGTCGAAGGTGCCGGCCGAGATCCGCCGCGCCGACGCCGAAATGGACGTCGAGCGGATCCAGCAGGATGCGCGCGACGAACGCCACCAGGCCGAGCAGCATGACGATGGCCACGGCCGGTATGCCCAGGGTGAGCAGCGTGGACTGCAGCGACTGGCTGTTCACCTTGATGCGCTCGTCGCCGAGGCGGCTGCGCTCGCGCGTCTCGAAGCGGTCGAACTCGCCGCGGATGCGCCCCATGAGCGCCGCGCGGTCGCTGCCCGCGGGCGCCGCGCGCCACTCGCGCATCAGCGCGTCGATGGCGGCCAGCTGGCGTTTCGACTCGGGCGTGTCGAGGTATTCGGGCAGCAGCGCGGCGGCGCGCTCGTAGAGCGCCCAGAAGCGATCGCGCTCGGCGGGCGGCACCGCCGGGCCGCCGGCGTCGGCCGTGCGCTGCGAGGCGTCGAGCTCGACGATGAGGCGCCCGAGATCCGCTTGAGACTCGCAGCCGCCAGATGGCCCGATCGAGCGCGGCGGCGGCGGCCGATCGGCGCTCCTCGACGTTCACCACGATCAGCGCTTGCAGGAACGCGGCGGCAATCACCAGGCCGACGACGGCGAAGATGCGGGTGCGGATGCTTCACGTGTGTTTCAGCAGCTCCAGCACCTGCGTGCCCAGCGTGAGGGCGTCGAACGGCTTGCCGATGCAGCCCGCGGCCCCGAGCGCGATCGCGCGCGCCACTTCCGCCTCCTGCACCCGCGCCGTCAGGAAGATCACCGGGATGGCCGCCGTGGCCGGATCGGCCTTGAGGCGCCTGCAGGTCTCGTAGCCGTCCATGTCGGGCATCATCCAGTCGAGGAGGATGGCGTCGGGACGCTCGTCGGCCACGCGCTGGAGTACTTCGACGCCGTTGCCGACGGTCACCACGGTGAACCCGGCCTTCTTCAGCGAGAGGCGGGCGATCAGCTGAACATCGGGCTCGTCTTCGGCCAGCAGCAGTTTCACGGTCTTTCCCCTGGCGCCTAGCGCCTAGTCCCTAGCCCCTGGCCGTCGGCCCGCCTCGCCAGCAGCACCTGGATGCGCAGCATCAGTTCGGACATGTCGACCGGCTTGATCAGGTAGTCGTCGGCGCCCAACGTGAGGCCGACGGCGCGATCGTCGAGGCTCGAGCGCGTCGTGATGAAGAGCACGGGCGTCGAGGCCAGCGCCGCGTCGCTCTTGAGCAAACGGCACACGGTGTAGCCGTCCATGCCCGGCAGGTTCGCGTCGAGCAGGATCAGGTCCGGCCGCTCCGCGCGGGCCGCCGGCAGCGCGTCGTCGCCCTGCGCCACCTGGACCGTGCTGTACCCGGCGGCTTCGAGGTTGATGCACATCACCTCGCGCTGGTCCTCGTCGTCTTCGACCACCATGATGCGCCCGGTGCCGTGCGGCATCGCGATGGAGCGCCGCCCAGTCGGGCGGGTTGGCGAGGTCGTCGGTGAAGCCCTGTTCCATGGCCTCGAACACCAGGTTCGCGCGGCTGGCGTCGAAGGTGCCGGCGTCGACGCCGTCGATGAGATCCTCGAGGTCGCGGGCGCGGGCCGACACGGTGGGGAAGCCCAGCATGCCCGCCAGTCCGCACATCCGGTGGACGGCGTGGCGCAGGGGCGCCACCGGGCCGCGGGCGCCGACCGTGGCGACGGTGGCGAGCAGGAGGCCTATCGAGTCGGACCGCTTCGGAAACGACGCCAGGAAGCGCTGGCGCGCGTCACGAAGGGCCGCTTCGGGATCGTCGGGAGTCGAGGCCGGCCGGCCCGGCGCTCGGGTCTTGAGGCACCATACCGAGGGATTATCGGCGAAAGGACGCCCAGAAAGTAGCCAGGGGACAGTAGCCAGTAGACAGTAGCCAGTAGCCAGTAGGAATGCGGGTTCCGGCGTAACGCTCTCCGGCTGGACCATGGTCTTCCTACTGACTACTGACTCCTGGCTACTTACGACTGACGAATCCCGAGTCCCCAGCCCGGCCAATACGCCATGCCGGGCGTCTGATCCGGTGTAGTGCGACCCACGCTGTTTTGCTGTTGGAGGTAGGTATGCGCGCAGGAAGGGCGATTGGAGGGGCGCTCGTCGTGCTGGTGGCCGCGGCGCTGGCCACGCTCTGGCAGGCCCCGCCGGTCTCGGCGGCCGGGCAGCAGACCGGCAGCCAGAACCAGCAGGCGGTGAAGCCGAAGGTCGCGGACGACCACAGGTCCAGAAGGAGAACGGTCGTCACGCACGCCGTCCAGGGCGCGCCCATGATCGCCGCGCTCGGAGGCGGGCCGCGCCTGGGCATCCAGATCCGCGACCTGAACAAGGACGACCTCGCCAAGTTCAAGCTGTCGTCCCAGAACGGTGTGGCCGTCGAAGAGGTCACCAGGGAGTCGGCTGCGGAGAAGGCCGGCGTGAAGGCCGGCGACGTGGTGGTGCAGTTCGACGGCGAGAATGTGCGCAGCGCCGCGCAGTTGACGCGCCTGGTGCGCGAGACCGTGGCGGGCCGGACGGTGAAGATGGGCGTGATGCGCGACGGCAAGCGCCTGGACCTCGACGTGGCGCCGGCCGAGTCGGAGAACATGCTCGACATGGCGATTGCCGGCGAGCGGATGCGCGGGCGCCGAGCGCCAGCCCATGCCGCCGGGAGGCGCCTTCCGCTGGGAGCCGCGCACGCCGATGCCGGTGCCAGAGGGTGATGCCCTCCAGTGGTTCGGCGAGGGCGGCGCGCCCGGCAACTTCACCTTCATGATGGGCCGCGGCCGGCTGGGCGTGAACGTGCAGGAGTTGACGCCCGAACTGGCCGACGTACTTCGGCGTGAAGGACGGCCTGCTCGTGAACAGCGTCCAGGCCGACACGCCGGCCGCCAAGGCCGGCCTCAAGGCCGGCGACATCATCGGCACCGTCAACGGCAAGGCCGTCGTCACGCCGAACGAGCTCATCAGGGAGTTGGCCGACAAGGACGGCGAGGTGGCCATCGGCGTCACGCGCGACAAGAAGCCGCTGTCGCTGAAGGCCACCCTCGAACCGCGCAAAACCCCGGCCCGCCGCACCGTCGTCGTCGGCAGGCCGGCGTAAGACGGACTTCTCGATCGGGATCAGTAGTCAGTAGTCAGTAGGAATTCCGGATGAAGGGGTAACAGCGGCCCGGACTGAACGGGCCTTTCTACTGGCTACTGGCTACTTACTACTGACTCGTGACCACCCCTGGAGCCATTCCCTACTCGGGGGCGGACAGGGTAGACAGCGCGTCGAGCACGAGCGGGAGGTGCTGTTCGGCCTCCTGGAAGGCGGCGGCGGCGGCGGCAAGATCGCCCCGGGCGGCGGCGTCTTCCATGCGCGCGCAGGCGCCCGACATCGCCATGGCGCCCAGCATCCCGCAGCTGCTTCGGAGCGAGTGGGCCACCTCCCGGACGGTCACGGCATCACCGGCGCCAAGAGCCACGCGAACCCGGTCGAGCTTCTCTGGCGTCCTCGTCCGGAACAGCGCCACGAGCTCCCCGATGAACCCGGGATTGCCGAAATCCTCCTGCGCTCGCCGCAACTCGGCGACAACGGCCGGGTCGAGCGTCTCGTCAGTCGGCACGGTGACCTGCTACGGCCTTCCGGCGGCTGCGTCCTGACCCGCGCCAGCTCCCGCCGGAGCGGCCTCCGCCGCCGGTACCGCCGCCGACGACCCGGGCGTGAACATCGTGGCCAGCTGGGCGGCCACGATGGTGGCCACCGCGCGGACGTGCGGCCCTGGCTCCACGCCTTCGCGCAGTTCGACGGCCATCGCGCCCGAACAACCTTCGGAGCTCACCAGCGGGGCGACA
This sequence comes from uncultured Acidobacteriota bacterium, assembly GCA_963806085.1. Lineage (GTDB taxonomy): Bacteria > Acidobacteriota > Vicinamibacteria > Vicinamibacterales > JAKQTR01 > JAKQTR01. Next base: position 1,325,505 of record CAWDWR010000002.1, on the reverse strand, counting down.
ACAGCGCCGCTGGCCAGCACCTCGGCCGGCACGACCACCAGGCTCTTCGTGCGATAAGCCGTGGCGGTGGCGTTGTCGGCGGCAGGATGGATGATGCCCATGCGCGACAGGGCAAGCGACGCGTAGCCGTGGGCGAGCACGGGCCTCAGCGTGCCCTGCGGGCCGTCGGGCATCCACACGATGACGCCGGTGGCGTCGAGCACCCTGGCCGTCCGCTCGAGCAGCCCCGGCAGCTCGCGCGTGTCCTGCACCCGGGCGAGCGACGAACACAGCTCGGCCACGGCGTCGAGATCGGGCCCTTCCGCGGGTCTGCGGCCGTCGAGCGCGAAGTCGATCGCTCCCAGCGCGCCGCCCTTCGCCGCATCGGCCGATGCCCAGCCGGGCGCCGGCGACGTCCCCGGTGCCGCCGTTGGCGATGGCGCCGCATCCGCGATCGGCTGCGCGCGCTGCACGACGCCGTCGCCGAGGTCGGGGTGCAGATGCAGCCCGCCGGCCTTCGGGATGACCACCGCATCGCCGGCCGACTCGTCGCCGGCCGCGGTTTCGCCGGCGCGCGGAACCGGCACGAGCAGCAGCATGACGAGCAGGGCGACGCCCGCCGCGGCGCCGAGGATCATGAACTCCCGGCGGCGCCGCTCCTCGAGCGCGATGGCGTGGGCCACGCCTTCCTGGCCGCGCGCGGTGTCGATGCCGATGACGGCCTTCTCGATCGCCGGCGCCGACTCGGCGAAGATCACGTCGGATGCCGAAATCAGCTGACCCGCTTTGACGTACTCGCGCGCCCGCGCATCGCTTTGCAGGAGCGCCGTGAACGCCTCGATGGCCGACTCGAGCGAGCCCTGGGCCTCGGCGGACCCGGCAGCGGCGCGCAGCGCCGCGAGCTTCGGCCCGATGGCCTCGGCGATCGCGCCGGCCTTCGTCATCCACGCTCCGGGTGACTGGCCCTCCGCGACGTAGGCATGCTGGGCGGCGCGCCAGTCGCCGAGGCTGACCACGGCTTCCCGCGCGTCGCGCTCGAACGCGCCGGCAGCCGCCTGCGCGGCCGCGCTGCGCTGCTCGATCTGCCACACGCCGGCTCCGGCCCCGGCCAGTGCCGCGGCGGCCGCGACGAGGAGCAGCACCCGCACGCCTCGACTCTTCATGATGTCTTCTCCGACAGGCTCCGCGGCCCGCGCTGGAGGGCGTACACGATGCCGCCCGGCAGGCTGGCGGCCAGCGTGACGGCGAAGTAGAGCAGGGCCATGGAGACAGCCGCGTCGGCCGGCACGCCGATCCGCCCGAACAGCAGCAGGTACAACGCCTCGCGGAGGCCCAGGCCGTTCACGCTGACGGGCAGCATGCCCGCGAGCGAGATCAGCGGCACGAACACGGCCAGCGACGCAAGCGGCACGCTCAACCCGAGCGCGTTGGCGTTCAAGAATACCACGAGGATCACGACCGCCTGGAACAGGAACGACTGCGCCGTGGCGGCCGCAATCAGGCCCCGCCACCGCGCGTCGCGATACGGCACGAGGGCCTCGTACAGGGACGCGGCCCGCGATCGGATGCGCGCGAGCGGCGTCAGCGCGACGAGGTAATCCACCAGCCTGTAGGCGGGCCTGTTCGCCAGCACGACGTTGGCGACGACGAACGCGGCGAACACGATCAGCGTGAGCTGCAGCAGGTTGAAGCCCCTCACGTCCACCGGCGGGGCCACGAACGCGGCCGCGGTGGCGATCGTCAGCAGCGCCAGCAGCCCGACGTTGCGCTCCATGAACACGCTCATCGTCGATCGCGCGGGCGCGCCGGTTTCGCGGGCCAGCAGGATCGCCTTCACGGCATCGCCGCCGACGATCGTCGGCAGGAAGATGTTGAAGAACATGCCGATGAAGTAGAACGCGACCATGCGCAGGTACGGCACGTCGAGGCGGACGGGGCGGAGCAGCAGCCACCATCGCCACGCGCTGAGCCACTGGCCGCCGGCGTAGACCAGCGCGCCGAGGGCGACCCATTCGAGGCGCGCCGTCTGCAGCCGCGCCCAGATCTTCCCGACGTCGATCGTGTAGAACACGGCGACGTAGAGGGCCGCGGTGACGGCCACCTTGATGAGCGTCGACAGGACTCGCCTGTTGCCACCCGAAGGCGCCTCCGGGATTCGGGGTTCGCTCGTCACGGGTTCGGCCGCAGGATGACGTACGTCGGCAGGCCGACGGCGTCGAACTTCTGCATCAGCGCCCTGGCCGGCTGCGCGTCGAGGTCCTCGGCCTGGAACTTCACCTTCACGTATCCGGCAAGCGCCGCCTTCACCTGCTCGTCCTCGAAGGTCGTCCTGTCCATCGTCAGGCAGTTCTTGCACCAGGTGGCCCAGAAGTCGATGAGGATCGGCTTCTGCTCCGCGCGCGCGGCCGCGATGCCTTGCGCGAGCGAGTTGTGCCAGCCCGACTTCAGCTGCTCTTCGACGCTGGCCTTCACCGCCGACGGGTCGACCCAGCGGTTGGCGAAGAGCGTGTAGGCCTGGTAGCCATAGTAGACGGCCGTGGCGAGGATGAACACGCCGAAGGCCTGCTTCACGCGCACCATCCACACGCCGGGCTTGGGCAGCGAGGCGAGGCCCCCGCCGATGAACGGCCAGGGCAGCGCCATGCCGAGGCCGAGGCAGAAGGGCAGCGCGAGAGCCAGCGTGGTGCCGGCGGCGTACATGTTGCTGGAGAAGAGCACGACCTGGATGACCACCGGCGCCACGCACGCGCCGGCCAGCAGCGCCGAGACGGCGCCCATCGTGAACGCCAGCGCGAGCGAACCGCGGCCGGCGCCCGGCCTGAAGCTGCTGCCGAAGCGCGAGAAGTCGATCGCGAGGACGTCGAACATCGCGAGGGCGAGGACGACGAAGAGCACGGCGATCCCGAGGTTGAACCACGGCGACGAGTTGATCGTGCCGAAGGTGCCGGCCGTGAGGATCACCACGAGGCCGATGACGCCGTAGACAAGGGCCATCGCCGCGCCGTAAGCGCCGCCGAGCAGGAAGCCGCGCGCGCGCGAACCCGCCTGGGCGCCGGCGCCGATGATGGCGATGTTGATCGGGATCATCGGCAGGACGCACGGCGTGAGGTTCAGGGCGAGGCCGCCGACGAGCACCAGCAGCAGGATGGCCAGCGGCCCGCGGCCCTCGAACATGCCGCGCGCTTTGACGCCCGTCTCGGCGTTCCGGATGAAAGTGAGGAACTCGCCGACGCCAAGGTAGCCGCCGGTCGTGCCGAGCACGGTGAACGTGTCGAGCTCCTTCACGACGTCCATGGTGCCGGGCGCGACGACCGGGGCGGGCTCTCCCGGCCCCGGCCCCGCGCCGGCAGCCGTGCCTGCGGGGCCCGCGGCGGCCTGGCTGGCCGGCTTCTCGCCCCGCCCGAACGCGATCGACGCGAACACGGGGTCAACCGCGGCCTCGATGCCGGTGCCGGCGGGCACCACGCGCAACGCCCACGCGAACTCGACGGTGGCCGGCGGGAAGCACATCATGTCGTTGCACGCCTGGTAGCGCAGCCGGCCCGGCAGCGCCAGGTCGCCGGGGGCCGCATTCGGCGCGATCGTCACCTGCGCGCCCACCACGAACTCGCGCTCGAACACCCGCAGCGGCTCGTCGAGCCCCTGCTGCTTCAGTTGGATCGCGGCCGGGTAGACGATCTCGTCCACCGTCACGCCTGGCGGCGCGTCAATCGTGAGCACGGTCGGGATGAGGGTCGGGTCGGCCGGCTTGTCCGACTGCGTGTGCAGGCTCTCGGGCAGCGACACCTTCAGCGCAAGCCGCACCGCACTGCCGGCGGGCGCGGCGGGCTTTTCCGCGAGCGGAACGACAGCCGCCTGCGGCCGGCGGACTTGAGCAACCAGCGAGAGAGTGGCGGCGGTGACAACCAGGAAGACGAGCAGGAACTTCTTCATCGGCACATCCGCCGCCCTCGTCAGTAACCAGTAGTCAGTAGCCAGTAGCCAGTAGGAATGCGAGTTCCGGCGTCGCGGCGTCTCAGCGTGAAGGGCCTTTCTACTGACTACTGACTACTGACTACTTCTCCTCGCGCGTCATGATCGGGAATCCTTTGATGGGCGCGAGGTCCTGAAACATGTGATCCCACTTCCACCGCTCGGAGGGGTTCGAGGCCTGCAGCCACGTCCTGGCAGCCAGCGGCTTCGGGAACGCGATCTCGCGGATGCCCGCGAACGCCGGCACGCCGGCCATGGCGGCGCCAAGCGCGGCGCGGACGTCGCGCGCGTCGGCGAACTTCGTCGTGATGCCGGCCGCGGTGGCCACGTCGGCCAGCACGCGCCAGTCCTCATGGGCGTCGCCCGGCGGTGCCATCACGCGGGCCGTGGCCTGGAGCAGGCCGCGATCGTTCGTGTAGGTGGCTTCCTTCTCGACCCACGCGGCGCCCGGCAGCACGATGTCGGCGGCCGCGGCGAGCGGGGTCATGACGGTGCCCTGCACGACGAGCAGCGGGAGCGTGCCGGCCGCGCGCGCGTCGATCACCCACTGCACGTCGCCGATGCTGCCCTCGGGCCCGGGGTCGACGACGTAGAGCGCCTTCACCGCGCCCGACTCGACGTCCCGGCGCAGGCCGCTGAGGTCGCACGCGGCCTCGGCGCCCTCGGGCACGTGGAAGCCCATGGCGCGCGCACCAGCCACGTTCGGGCGCATCGACCTGCGGCACCTTGAACTTCGTCCCGGCCGGCTGCGTCTTGGCCGACGACGTCCAGGCGACCGCCACCGTCCGTTCGAGGCCCGCGCCGCGCATCTGGCTCACGAGCTGCCGCACGAGGAACAGTTCCTCGTGCGAGGCGTGGGCCGACACCAGCATGCGGAACGACGCCGCGCCGTCTTTCGCGATGGGCAGCAGCGTCTCGCGCACCGTCGCCAGCGCGTCGCCCCACGTGCACCGCGCCTGCGCCCCCGACGCCTGCCGCAGGAGCGGTGCGGTGAGCCGCCCCTCGCCTTCGACCCAGTGGTACTGGAAGCGGCCGATGTCGCACATCCAGTACCCGTTCACGTCGGGGTTGAGCCGCGGCGTGAACCGGATGAGCCGCGCGCCCTTCGCCCACTCGGGCTTCGCCTTGAGCCACGCCGTGGTGCTGCAGCCTTTCGAGCACAGCGTGCACGTGGTGTCGACCGCGAGCGGGTTGTCCCACGGCCGCGACTTGAAGCGGTAGTCGCGCGTCGTGATGGCGCCCACGGGGCACACGTCCATCAGGTTGCCCGAGATGAGCGAGTGCACGCCGCGCTCCCCGAAGGTGGAGATCTGGCTGTGGCCGCCGCGATCGACGACGCCGATCTGCGCGTCGCTGTCGATCTCCTTCATGAACCGGACGCACCGCGTGCACATGATGCAGCGGTTGCGGTTCAGCATGAGCGTGGGCCCGAAGTCGACGTCCGCCCTGACGCCCTCGCCGTCGAACGTGCGGCGCTGGAACTCCATGCGGCTGCCGGCCGGCCCGAAGGTGTAGGAATAGTCCTGCAGCGGGCACTCGCCGCCCTTGTCGCACACCGGGCAGTCGAGCGGGTGGTTGATCAGGAGGAACTCGAACACGCTGGCCCGGGCCTGCACCACCTCCGGGCTGCTGGTCTCGACGACCATGCCGTCGGTGCACACCGTCGAGCACGACGTCTGCAGCTTCGGCATCTTCTCCACTTTCACGATGCAGACGCGGCAGGAGCCCTCGACGCCGATGCCCGGGTGATAACAGTAGAACGGGATGGAAATGCCGTTCTCGAGCGCGGCCTCGAGGATGGTCTTGCCCTTGGCCACCGTGATGTCGCGCCCGTCGATCTTCAGGGAGACGGTATCCATGGGCAAATGATACTAGGCGCTAGGGGTTAGGCGCTAGGCGCTAGTGGGGCACGGGACAGGCGCTAGGGGCTAGTCAGTCTCGGCGTCACGCCCGTCAATCACCAACGCGGCGACAGCCGCGTCCGACGAGCGCCTAGCGCCTAGTCCCTAGCCCCTAGCCCCTACCGTCCCACAATCTCCAACGGCGTGAACCCGTCGCGGTTCAGGATGACGTCCTTCAGGTCCCCCTTGAACGGCAGGCGGAACTCCTGCTCGCGGTCGCGGACGATGATCTGCGCGTCCTCGGTTCGCCCGTCCGCGTACCGGAGCGTCACCGTCACGGGGAACTCGCTCTGCTTGCCTCGCTGCTCGACGCGCAGCACCGCCTCGGCCGCGTCGCCGCCGGCCGCCCGGGACCACGAATACGCCACCGCCGGCGTGCCCGACCCGCCAATCCACGCGTCGAAGAAGCGCGCCAGGTCCCGCCCGCTCTCCTGCTCGAACGCCTTCCGCACGTCACCGGTGTCGGCCTTGGCGAAGCGCGCCCCGAAGTACAGCCGCCGGACGCCGCGGAAGAACGCCTCGTCGCCCACCATCCGGCGAAGCATGTGCAGCGCGATCGCCGACTTGTTGTAGACGACGGCGCGGAAGATGCGGGTGTCGCCCTGGATGTGGCCGAGCCGGTACCCGAGCGCCACGGGGCCCGCTTTCCCCTGATCACGCGCCCACTTCGCCATGCGGCGGAGCATGTCGCCGAACAGATCGTCGCCGCGGCGTTTGCGGGCATAGAGCGCGGCGAAGTACTGGGAGAAGCCCTCGCTGATCCACTGGTCGTGGTACGTGCGCCAGCCGACTGCCTGGCCCCACCACTGGTGCGCCAGTTCGTGCGCGACGAAGTACTCGGGAAACGAGATGAACGCGGCCGGATCGCCCGACCAGTTGGCCGACGCCGTGGGCAGCGGCTGATAGAGCACGGCGAGGTACGCCGGGCTGTGGCCGCCGGGCAGCTCTTTCTCGACGAGCGCGACGGTGAGGGTGGGGAAAGGCGAGTCGCCGACAATCGACGTGTAGTACGACATGACGTCGGCCAGAACCGGCATCGCCTGGCGGCCGCGGGCCGCCTGCCGGGGATTCGCCTCGACGACGAGATCCAGCTCGCTGTTGAACGAGCCGCCGCTCAACGGATCGGCGGGCAGCGCCCCCGCGCCGGCCGCCGCGAGGCCCGAGAGCGGCTCCACCAGCGAGATCGTGCGCGCGCCGACCTGGACCAGCCGGCTGATGAGGCACGCGAGATACCGGACCGGCTGCTTCGCCTCGAAGTTGTAGCGGCGGCCGGACGGCTGCCCGCCGAGTCCCGGCACCACCACGGGCGACCCCGCCGCCAGTTCCCCGCTTGCCGCCACCTGGAACGGTTCGGGCACCGTCAGGTGCATCACGGCGGTGGCGTAGTCGCCGTCGGTCGACTGCGGATACCAGTAGCTGCGCGTCGAATAGAGCAGGTTCGGCTCGCCCGGAAACGACGACACGCCGTCGGTGATCTCGGGCCGGTCCTGCGGAAACTGGGGCGCGGCCGACTCGCGGTCGGGCTCCGACGGCTGCAGGCGGCCGGAATACGTGACGTCGAGCGTGAGCAGGGTGCCGCGCGTCGCGTATCCGCCCAGGTTGACGATCACGTTGTTCTGGCCGCGGATGCGGAACGAGAGCAGGCGCCCGAACTCGGTGCTGTAGATCGACCGCACCGTGAGGTTCTCGGCGAGGCGCAGCGTCAGGTTGTTGATGGCGTCGGCGCGGACCCGCAGGCGCAGCAGGGCCCGGCCCTCGATCCACTGGCGGCTCGGATCGAAGGCCACGTCGAGCTCGTAGTGCGTGGCCTCGAACGTCGCCCGCGCGTCTTCGTCGAACCGCTCGACGCCCGCGGCGAGCCGTGCCGGCGACGAGTACACCGAGATGTTGCGCCGCCGCCGCCGATCGAACAACGAGATGTCCTCGGCGTCGTTCGAGGACTTCGAGTAGGTGAGCGTCTGGAACCGGCGCGTGCGGATCTCGGCCAGGAAATCGCCGGGCGACGGCGGCAGCGACCACGTCTCGCGGCTGAGGTCGGCCAGGTCGAGGCTGAACGACCTGGCGACGCACTCCCGGAAGATCGCGTCGGCGCGGCGGAACAGGAGGGGGTCGGGTTCCTCCGGCGTCATACTCCCGGCCGGCAGCCGCGCCTCGAACTCCGCGGGGTTGAAGCGGAGATAGACCTCGTCGAACCGCGTTTCGATGGCGTCGCTGCCGCTGTAGATGCGCACCTGCTCGCGCTCCGCCTCGGGCGCCGGGCGGAACGACATCGTGCCGCCGTCGGCGGCCACGAGCACGGCGGCGCCGGGGCCCTCGCTCGTGTCGGCCACGAAGACCTGGCCGTCTGGGAGGCGCAACTCGAGATCGTCGGAGCGGACCACGAGATTGCGCGCGCGCCAGGCTTTCGACGGGTTGAGCGCGAGGCGCTGCAGGCCGTCCACCGACGCGAGCGCCTGCTGGCCGGCCACGCGCCACTCGTCGTCGCTCGTCTCGATGGGCACGCGGCGGATGTCGAGCCTCCACGTCTCGATGCGGGCCCGCGATCCGCGCTCGACGAGGATCTCGACCAGGAGCCGGTAGCCGTCGCCCGGCAGCGTGCCTTCGAGCGGCGCGCGGTCGCGCTCGCGGATCACGGCGCGCGTGATGCCGGGGCCGATCAGGGCGCGCGCGGCCTCCTGCGCGAACCGGCGGTCCGCCACCGCCGACAGCAGGTCCATGTACGCGTCGGGCTGGCCGGCCTGCATCAACTGTTCGAGCCGGAGCAGCAGGCGCACGATGCCGTCCACGGGGGGAGGCTGTTGGGCACGCACAAGCCCCGCGTCGCCCAGGACCAGCAGGAGGCACGCCAGGGCGACCCGCGTCGGCTTCATGGCTCTTGGACGCTGGGCGGGGCTGGTGGATTCCGGGGCTCGGGATCAGGCGCTAGGGGCTGGGCGCTAGGCGCTAGTTCCGAGGCGGAGCTAGGAATCGGGGGCACGCCATCCGACGAATCCCGAATCCCGAACCCCGAATCCCGATCTTCGGTCCGCCTCGCGAGCAGCACCGTGAGATCGTCCGCGAAGCGGACGTCCTGCGCGTGGCGTTCGACGGCCTTGATGATCGCCTTGCCAATCGCGACGAGATCCGGGTCGTCGCCGTGCGCCCTGATCAGCGACACGAGGCCCTCCTCGTCGAACGGCGTCCCTGACGGGCTCTCGGCCTCGGTGATGCCGTCGCTGTAGAGGACGAGCAGGTCGCCGGGCTCGAGGCGGGCGCGCTGGGAGGCGTAGGTGGAGCTGTCGAACATCCCGAGGGCGATCCCGCCGTCGGTGAGCTTTTCGAACTCGCCGGTGCGGCGGCGGATGAGCCCGGGCAGGTGGCCCGCGTTCACGGCCACGAGATCGCCCGTTGCCGGATCGATGTTCACGAACTGGAGCGTGATGAACCGCGACGAGGGCGCGTGGCGCCAGATCTGGAGGTTGAGGCGGTTGACGAGCGGCTCGGCGTCGAGCCCCTCGTCGAGGAGCGTGCGCAGCATGGCCAGAAGGATCGCCATGAGCAGGGCCGCCGGGCTGCCCTTGCCCGCCACGTCTCCGAGCGCGATGACCACCCGGCCGTCGGGCCGCGGGAGGATGTCGTAGAAGTCGCCGCCCACCGTGTTGGCCGCGCGCGTGGCGCCGAACGCCTCGAGTCCTCCGCTCGAGTAGAGCCCCCGCGGCAGCATGGCCTGCTGGATGTCGCGGGCGATCTCGAGATCGTTCTTGAGCGACAGGCGTTCGAAGACCTCGAGCACGATGAGGAACGCGAGCCCGACAACCGAGAGCAGGAGCCACGCCGTCCCTCTCGGCCACTCGGGCGCCGGGATCGGGAAGCGCAGGAGAACGGGATCGATGGGGATCCAGATCGTGTGGAACCCTTCGAGCAGCATCAGCACGCCGATGACGCCCGCCCCGAGCGCCAGCGCGAACAGCACGCGGCGGGCCGGCGACATCTTCATGGTGATGGCCATGAAGAAGCCCCGGGCGAAGATGGCAGGCCGTTTCCACCAGGGCAGCGCGGCCAGGCTCTCGCGGTCGATGGCGTTCGAGAAGTAGCGGTAGGCGTCGCGGGTGTCGCGGGTGAACAGGCGCTGGAATGCCTCGGCCGAGAAGCCCCGGGTGTAGACGTTGTAGAAGTCGCGGACGCGGGAGGTCTGCTCGCGGGTCCACGTGCTGTTGTCGGCCATTTCGATGGTCCCCACAGGCTTTGCCGGCCATCGGCCGGGCGTGCCGACGCCCGGTCCCGCTCACGCAGGCCGGCAAAACGCAGCTCCAGGGTACTGTCGGCGGCACGCGGGGCCCCACTTCGTCACCCCACGTGGATCTCGGCCCTTGCGCTTGCGTTTTGCGAACTGACGATCAACGGCCTGGTTCGAGGGCCCGTTCGTCGGCACGCCCGACCGATTGCTCGTCCCGCGTCTGACTAGCGCCTAGCGCCTAGCCCCTAGCGCCTGTATTATCCGCCGTCTGTGCTACACTCGGCCCGCCTTTCGGCGGGATTCCTTCTCGTGCAGGCCCCCATTTACGCAATACGTCGCTGCGGTGCGGCGGAGTTCCCGTGACCCTGGGATCTGGTATCGACCTCATGGAGGTCGCCCGGTTCGAACGCGAGGTGGCCCGCCGGGGCGGCAGCCTGGTCGAGGAACTGTTCAGCGCCGGCGAACTGGCATGGTGCCGGCGCGGGCGGCGGGCCGCCGAGGGCTACGCCATGGCCTACGCGGCCAAAGAGGCGCTGTTCAAGGCCCTGGGCACGGGCAAGGTGGGCCGCATGGCGTGGCAGGACGTCGAGATCACCTGGCCCGCGGGCGCCGCGCAGCCCGCTCTCACTCTCTCGGGTGAAACGGCGGCAGTGGCGGATTCGCTTGGCGTGACGGACGTGCACGTAGCGGTGACGGCGACGCGGGCGATCGCCGTGGCGTGGGTGATAGTGGCGGGGGCGGATGCACGCCGCGAGTCAGTAGCCACTAGTCAGTAGCCAGTAGCCAGTAGAAATGCCTGTCCCGCAGCGCGCTGTTGGGCTGTTCGCTTGGGCGTTTCCTACTGACTACTGACTACTGGCTACTTACTACTGACATCCGGTCACCGAAGCGCGCAGGGGGTGAGGATGTCACTGGATTACGAACGGCTGCGCGACGAACTGACCTGGGGCCTCGCCGAGCGCGAGCTGGGTTATCGCGAAGGCGAGCCCGTCAACATCGCGCACCTCTGCGTCGACCGGCATGTCGAGGCGGGGCTGGGCGATCGCCTCGCCCTGATCCACGAAGGCCACGACGGCGAGATCCGCCAGTTCACCTTCCGCGACCTGCAGCAGCTCACCAACGGCTGGGCGCACTTCCTGCGCGGCAACGTCTTCATCCGTCCGCTCGACCGCGTGTGCCTGTTCCTCGACAAGGTGCCCGAGCTCTACATCGGCTTCCTGGGCATCCTCAAGACCGGGGCGGTGGTGGAGCCGCTGTTCTCGGCGTTCGGCGAAGACGCCCTGGTGGCCCGCATGCTCGACAGCCGGGCGGCGGCGATCATCACCGAGCGCCGCCACCTGGGCAAGGTGCGCAAGGCGCGCGAGCGGCTGCCGGACCTCAAGATGGTCATCGTGATCGATCACGAGGAAGACGGCAGGAAGCTCCGCGAAGGCGAGATCGAGTACCGGATGATGGATCACCGCGAAGACCGCTTCCCGATCGCGGCGACCTACGCCGAGAGCCCCAGCGTGCTGCACTACACCAGCGGCACCACCGGCGCGCCGAAGGGCGCCCTGCACGTGCACGGCAGCATCTTCGCGCAGTACCTCACCTCGAAGGTGGTCCTCGACATCAAGGAGCACGACATCTACTGGTGCACGGCCGACCCGGGCTGGGTGACGGGCACGAGCTACGGCATCATCGGCCCGTGGTCGCTCGGCGCGACGCAGGTGGTGCTGGACGCGGGCTTCTCGAGCGACCGCTGGTACGAGACGATCGAGAAGCACCGCATCACGGTCTGGTACACGGCTCCGACGGCCATCCGCATGCTGATGAAGGACGGCCTCGAGCCGGTGAAGCGGCGCAACCTGTCGAGCCTGCGCCACATGTGCAGCGTGGGCGAGCCGCTCAACCCCGAAGCCGTGCGCTGGGGCCACGAGGCGTTCGGGCTGTGGTTCCACGACACGTTCTGGCAGACCGAGACGGGCTCGATCGTCGTCACCAACCTGCCGGGCATGCCCGTGAAGCCGGGCAGCATGGGCCGGCCGTTCCCCGCGCTCACGGCCACCGTGGTCGAGCCGAAGACGGGGACGCCGATCACGGAAACCGGCCGCGTGGGGCTCATCGCCGTGAAGCCGCCGTGGCCGAGCCTGATGCGCACCTACTGGAACAACACGGCCACCTACTACGGCAAGTTCCTCAACGGCTGGTACATCTGCGGCGACCAGGCCAGCCTCGACGCCGAGGGCTACTTCTGGTTCTGCGGCCGAGACGACGATGTGATCAATACTGCCGGGCATCTGGTGGGGCCGTTCGAGATCGAGAGCGCGCTGCTCGAGCACCCGGCGGTGGCCGAGTCGGCGGCCATCGGCAAGCCCGACCCGGTGAACATGGAGGTGGTGAAGGCGTTTGTCGCGCTGCGGCCGGGCTTCGTCGGCGACGAAGACCTCGAGCTCGACATCATGAACTTCGTGCGCAAGAAGCTGTCGCCGCTCGCGATGCCGCAGGAGATCGAGTTCGTCGAGAAGGTGCCGAAGACGCGCAGCGGCAAGATCCTCCGCCGGGTGCTGAAGGCGAAGGAACTGGGGCAGCCCATCGGAGATGTGAGTACGATGGAAGATGACTGAAGAAGTAGTCAGTAGCCAGTAGTCAGTAGCCAGTAGGTTGAGACGGCGCGCAGCTTGCTGGCCTTTCTACTGAATACTGGCTACTGGCTACTTACTACTGACACGACAACGCTACGAGCGCCAGCGAAGGAGCCCGCGATGAAAGAAATGATCCTGAGCTACATCAAGAAGGAATACCTCGACGAAGACGAGGCCGACGACATGACGCTCGACGAGCACACGCCCCTCATCTCGAGCGGCATCGTCGACAGCTTCAGCATGGTGAGCCTGAAGCGGTTCCTCGAGAAGAAGTACGAGGTCAAGCTCCCGGACGAGGAAGCGACGCCCCAGGCGTTCGACACGGTGACGAGCATCATCGCGCTGGTCAACAAGCATCTGGCGAAGAAGGGGGCGTAGCCATGGCGTACCCGGCGGCCGTGCGCGAGGCCTGGCAGACGGAACTCGCAGGCATCCGCGAGAAGGGCATCTACAAGGAAGAGCGGTTCATCCACTCGCCGCAGGCGGCGCACATCCGGGTGGAGTTCCCGAGCGGCGCCGAGCTGAAGGACGTGATCAACCTCTGCGCGAACAACTACCTCGGGCTCTCGAGCCATCCCGAGGTGATCGCCGCCGCGCACAAGGCCCTCGACGAGCGCGGGTACGGCATGTCGAGCGTGCGGTTCATCTGCGGCACGCAGGACCTGCACCGCCAGCTCGAGCAGAAGCTGACGGAGTTCCTCGGGACGGAAGACACGATCCTCTTCCCGAGCTGCCTCGACGCGAACGCGGGCGTGTTCGAGGCCATCCTCGGGCCCGAGGACGTGATGATCTCGGACCGCCTGGTGCACGCGTCGATTGTCGACGGCATCCGCCTGGCTCGAAGGCGATGCACGACACCTACAAGCACTGCGACATGGCGCACCTGGAGGAGAAGCTCCAGGAGCACCAGGACGAAGCGCATGCGCCTGATCATCACCGACGGCGTCTTCTCGATGGACGGCGACTTCGCGCCGCTCGACGAGATCGTGGCGCTGGCCGAGAAGTACAACGCGATGGTGTTCCTCGACGACAGCCACGCGTCGGGGTTCATCGGCAAGACCGGGCCGCGGCGTCCACGAGCATTTCGGCGTGATGGGCAAGATCGACATCATCACGACGACGCTGGGCAAGGCGCTGGGCGGGGCGAGCGGCGGCTGCGTGTCGGGGCGGAAGGAAATCGTGGAGCTGTGCCGGCAGCGCGCGCGGCCGTACCTGTTCAGCAACGCGGTGCCGCCGCCGATTGCCGCGTCGGCCATCAAGGTGCTCGAGATCCTGAGCGCCACCACCGAGCGGCGCGACAAGCTGGAGGCGAACGCGAAGTTCTGGCGGCAGGGACTCATCGACGCGGGGTTCGTCATCAGGGAAGGCGAGAGCCCGATCGTGCCGGTGATGCTCTTCAACGCGAAGCTCGCGCAGGACGTGGCCCGCGACCTCTACTACGAGGGCATCTACGTCGTCGGCTTCTTCTTCCCGGTGGTGGCGGCGGGGCAGGCGCGGATCCGGACGCAGCTGTCGGCCGACCACGACATCCCGATGCTGGCGGGGGCGCTCGAGTCGTTCAAGAAGGTGGGCGCGAAGCACGGCATCCTGGGGCTGGACAAGAAGGGGATTATTGCGAAGTACGGGCTGTGACAGGGACGAGGGGCTAGGGGCTAGGGGCTAGGGACTGGGCGCTAGGCGCTAGTCAGCCTGACAGTTCCGCTGCCACTCACGCGGCGACAGCCGCGTCCCACTAGCGCCTAGCCCCGAGCGCCTAGGCCCTAGCCCCGAGCGCCTACTTGATCATCCGAAACATTGTTCTTATACTTAACAATATTTCGTCATGGCCACCGCCGACCGCCGCCAGCGTCATCGAGCCTCACTGAGGCGCGAAATCCTCGATGCGGCCAGCCAGTTGTTCGTCGAGGAGGGCTTTCAGCGCGTCACCATGCGCCGGATTGCCGAGCGGATTGAGTACTCGCCGACGACGATCTACCTCCATTTCAAGGACAAGAACGAGCTGCTGGCGGCCGTGTGCGAGGAGACGTTCTCGCAGCTCGCCGGCGAAGCTCGAGCGGCTGCAGAAGACGGCCGGCACGCCTTCGAGTTACCTGCGCGAGGGCCTGCGCACCTACGTCGACTTCGGCCTTGCGAACCCCAACCAGTACACGGTGACGTTCCTCATGCCGATGCCCGGCGTGCGCGGAGCGGAAGACGTCGCCGGAGGTTCCGAGCGGTCCATCGGTGGCCTCGCCGTCGATCTGCTTCGCCAGGGTGTGCGCGCCTGCGTGGAGAGCGGCGAGATCCGGACGCCGGACATCGAGATGACCGCACAGGCACTCTGGGCCGCGGTTCACGGAATCACGTCCCTGCTCATCACCCAGCAGGGGTTCCCGTTCGCGGCCAGGGCGGCCCTGGTGGACCACCTGATCGACAGCCTGTTGGCGGGTCTCAAGACTCCCGCGGCCGCACCCCGGATCGCGGTGCAACCGCGCTCAAAGAAGTGGGACTACTTCGAATAGTCAGCTTAACAGCGTAAATATAATTAACATACATCTAGCTAGCGCCTAGCCCCTGACTAGAATCGTGCCCGAACGTCCCAACCTTCCTCCGCGCTGACCTTCTCGATCGCCACGCCCATCTTGTCGAACACGCGCAGCATCGGCTCGTTTTCCTTGAGCACCTCGGCGGTCAGGCCCAGCAGTCCCTGGCGCCGGGCGATGTGAATGAGGAAGGCCAGCAGTTCCGTCCCGACGCCGCGGTTCTGGAACGAGTCGCGCACCGCGAACGCCACGTTCGCCCACAACCGCTCATCGTCCAGGTAGTACTCGCCGAGGCCGACCGCCGTTTCGCGGCCCTCCTCTTCGACGACCGCGAGGATGATCATCTCCTTCGTGTAGTCGATCACCACGAAGTCCTGTAACCGCTCGTGGGACATCTCCTGCGTCGGCGTGAGGAAGCGCCGGTACATGCTGCGATCTGACAGCGAGTAGAAGAAGTCCTTGAGCAGCGGCTCGTCGCTGATGCGCACGGGGCGCAGCAGGATCGCCTGTCCCCGTCTGGTCGTCTTGCGGGTCTCCACGTGCTCGGGATACTCGCCGCGCTCGCCCGGCAGGTACCCCTGGTCGTGGTAGACGAGGTTCAGGCGGCGTGCCTCCTCGATCAGGCCCGCGCGGAAGGCCGGATGCGCGATGGCGACAAGATCCATGGCCCGCTCGCGGATGTTCTTCCCGTGGATGTGCGCCATGCCGTACTCGGTCACCACGTAGTGGAGATCGCCCCGGTTGAGCGTGGCGCCGGCGCCTTCCTGGAGGAACGGCACGATGCGCGACATCTTGCCGTCGTGGCTCGTCGAGGGCAGGGCGAGGATCGACTTGCCGCCCGGCGCGAGGACGGCTCCGCGCATGAAGTCGGCCTGGCCGCCGATGCCGCTGTAGAACGTGCGGCCGATCGACTCGGCGCTCGCCTGGCCGGTGAGGTCGATTTCGAGGGCCGAATTGATGGCGGTCATGCCCGCGTGCCGCGCCTTGAACTCGTCGTAGGCCGATGTGGTCATCTCGGCTCCGGGGAGGGCGGATCAGTGTCGCGCGGAAGGCGGAAGGCAGAAGCAAGAAGCCAGAAGTAAGAAGCCAGAACTAGCGCCTAGCGCCTAGTCCCTAGCGCCTACACTGACCAGAGCAGCCCCGCCCACGGGCAGCACGGCGGCGAGGACGTAGATGCCCGTCAGGACCGCGAGGATGCGGTGGACGCCGATGAGGTGCAGCGAGATGCCGAGGCCGGACGCCAGAATCTTGGCCCCGGTGACGGCCGCGCCCTGGCCGAAGGCGTTCATGAGGGACGCGAGCAGGGGATTGGCCTCAAGGTGCACGCCAAGCGTGGTGACGCCGACGTACGTCATCACGCCGTCGGCGGCCTGCGCGAGCAGGAACAGCACGATGACGGCGTCGCCGAAACGCGGGTGTTCGGCGACCGCGCGGGGCAATCGCACGCGCGACCTCCAGACCGAGCGGACGCGGCGGCCGCGTGCCTCCCTGCCCGTCGGCCCTGACCCTGACCACGTGACGGAGGAGGTAAACGGCTGCATACCCGCCAGGCTGCAAGAAGCGATCACAGCCCGGCCAGGCGCGAGGATTCGCAGTCCACGGCGATTCTGCCCGAAAACCTGCAGCGATGTGAAGCGGCACCCTACATTTCGTGAAGAGCCGGGCAAAACCGCGCAACCATCGGCGGAGGCAATTCGAAGAGGCGGTCCGGTCCGAATGCGGCGACCTGGCGCGCGCCGTGGGCCGCCAGCCACGCTGCTGACGCGTGCGCCGTCGCCTGCCGGGTAGACCGCCTCGTGCACGATGGCGTGGGTGGCGCCCGACGAGGCGAGCACGCGCCAGGCGGTTGCCGGGTCGTCGAGCACGCGTCCGAGCGCCGCGCGATTCACGGCATACGAGCGGGGGAACCCGCCGCTGTAGCCGTTCAGCAGCGGCCGCCAGTGCGCGGCCGAATAGACCATGTAGCGCAGGTCGTACTGCTCCTCGCCGAACGGGAACTCGGCGAGCACGGCGTGCTGCGGCAGCGCGCGCACCGCCCGGTAAATGGCGGGCGGACCGTCGGCGCGCGAGCAGCGGCACCGGCGGCGGCGTCAGGTCGCCGACGCTCCACGTGCCGTTCATCTTGATGGGCGCCGGCGATGCCTCCACGAGGAAGAGCAGGCCCACGGCCGCGAGCACGGCTCCCGATTTCCGGGACGCGCGTTCGATCGCCCGCGCGCCGTAGCCGCCGAGCACGGCGAGGGCGAGGGCGACGACCATCGCCATGCGCGCGGGCACGCGAAGGCCGTCGAACCCGGGCACGTCCTGATAGAACCACCAGTACAGCCCGTCGCCCGCGATGCGCACGCCCTTCGTCGTGATGATCGGGCCGAGCGACATCCAGAACGCGAACACGAGCGCGGCGGCGTAGAACGCCACGGCCGACCCGGGAACGCCGCGCAGAAACGCCCGCGCGCGCCGCGAGCAGACGCAGCAGCACCGCCACGGCGACGACCGACGCCCGCAGGGCCCGCGCCGTGTTGTGCACGCGGATCGACGAGCGGCCCGACCTGCCAGTCGAATCCGGTGTGCGCGAGGATGGCGACGAGCGACGTCAGGTGCCACGCCAGCACGAGGGCGGCTGCGCCGATCAGCACGCGGCGCCACCGGGCGCTGTTCGCGTCGGCGCCGCGCGACCGCGTCACGGCCCACGTGATGCGGGCGTGCGCGGCGACTCCGACCAGCGCGAGCAGCACCGGGATGACCGACGGAAACAGTTCGCCCTTCGGGTTTCACGAACGCGCGCATGATGGCGCCCCAGAACGACTGCTCCTCGTGCGCGGTCAGATAGCTGTAGACGTCGGCCGAGTAGTGCGCCACCTCGCCCGAGTGGCCGCGGCCCGAAGCCGTGCGCGCGCAGTTCCAGGTACGGCAGCAGCAACGGCACCGTGGCGCCCGCCACGACCGCCGCCGCCGCGCCCAGCGACGCCCACACCGCAGGTCCTTCCACGAGCCCGCGGTCGGCGATCTCGTAGAGCACGTACGCGGCCGCGAACGGCGCGAAGTACATCAGGAAGTAGCCGCACGACCAGTTCTGCGCCACCAGCGCGAGCGCGGCGCCGGCGAGCGGCCAGGCGCGGCGCGTGTCGAAGTAGCGCCTGAAGCCGTACAGCGCGAACGGCATCCACTGCGACGACATCACCTGCAGGTGCGAGAACTGGCCGATGCGATACGGCGCGAACCCGTAGAGCAGGCCGGCCACGAACCCGGCCCGCGCGCTCCCTGTCAACTCGCGCACGAGCAGGAACGTGCCGAGGCCCGACAGCACGGACGTGGACAGGAACAGCAGGTTGTAGCAGAGCACGATGTTGCCGGTGAGGGCGTAGACGGGGAGGATCTGCAGGACCTGCGCCGTCAGGTGCTCGGAGTAGGCGAGCGTGAGCGGCTCGGGATAGAAGATGTTGGCGTTGAAGTAGCCGCGGAACGCGCCCGAGATCGCCGCCGAGGAAGCGCAGCCAGTGATCGGCGCCCCACTGCAGGATCCAGCAGTTCAGCACCGAGTCGCCGAGGTCCCAGGGGATGTCGCGGGCAAGGCCGGCGGCGAGGGGCCACGTCAGGACGAGCGCGACGACCGTGTACGAGGCCGCCGCGGCCCGCTGAGGCGGGACGGGATTCAGAATCTCGACCAGCGGGCGCCGCGGTGAAGGAGCGGTCATCAGATCAGGCGCTGGCGGCTAGGCGCTAGGGACTAGTCTGACTAGCGCCCCAGCCCCTAGTCCCTAGTCCCTGATCCCAATCTCACCGCTCCAGGTACCTCGCCGTGAACTCCGCCATCGTCGCGTAGATGCCGGCCAACTCTTCGGGCGACGCGAGGAACACCACGCGGAAGAAGCCGTCCTCGGGCTTCGTGCCGAAGCCGGAGCCGTAGACGCACAGCACGCCGGTTTCGCGCAGCAGCGCCAGCACGTAGTCCTGGTCGGTGCGGCCCGCCGGCAGGTCGACCTTCGGCATCGCGTAGAACGCGGCGGTAGGCGCCACGCACGACATGCCCGGGATGGCGTTCAGCCGCGACACGGTCAACTCGGCGCGCTCGCGCAGCGCGTGGCGGAAGCTCGACCTGGTGCGACCGGTCGCCACGGAGCGCCGCCGTCGATGGCGTACTGCATGGGCACGGTGGCGCACAGGCGGCCGTCGGCCAGTTTCAGCACGGCCGCGAGCACGTCGGCCAGGCGCGGGCTCGTGCCCACGGCCATCCAGCCGGCGCGCCAGCCCGGCGCGAGATACGCCTTCGACAGGCTGCCGAACGAGATCACCGGCGCGTCGGTGTCGAGCCGGGCCATGCGGCGGCGTGGAGCCGTCATACGCCAGGTCGCTGTACACCTCGTCGGCCAGCAGCACGAACCCGTGCTTCGACGCGAGGGCCATCAGCTCCCGCCGTATCGCCTCCGGGTAGATGGCGCCGGTCGGGTTGTTCGGGTCGATGACGACGAGCGCCCGCGTCTTCGGCGTGATGAGCGATCGGATCTGGTCGAGGTCCGGCAGCCAGCCATGCTTCGGGTCCGTGCGGTAGTAGACGGTCTTCGCCGCGATCTTGGCGGTGACAGCCGTGTAGAGCGGATACGTCGGGCTCGGGACCATCACCTCGTCGCCGGGGTTCACCAGGGCGCTGAGGGCGAGTTCGATCCCTTCAGAGGCGCCTGCGGTCAGCAGCACGCGGTCGGCGGTCATGGGCACGCCGCGGGCCGTGAAGTCGTCGGCCACGGCCTCACGGGCGGTCATGATTCCCGGCGACGGACCATACCCGTTGTGGCCGTCGCGCAGGGCCTTCTCGACGGCCTCGATCAGGTGCGGCGGCGTCTTGAAGCCGAACGGGATCGGGTCGCCGATGTTGAGGTATCTGACCTTCCTGCCGGCGGCCTCCACCTTCTTCGCCTCGGCAACGATGTTGCGGATGGCATAGGAAAACCCGTGGACGCGGCTGGCGACGGGGATTGCCGTGGTCGAAGCTGTGGACATGTCGGCTGGCTCCGAGACGAGGCCCCTAGTATGACATGGCGCTGCGGGACAGGGACTCGCGCGTTGTCACATTTCCGTCACCCTGTCACAAAAGTCGTCACCGCTCTGACGCTTCATGAAAGCCCATGGCCGGACAACTCACGATCCGCCAACAGGTTGTGGCATTCCCACCACTGGCCTTGATCTTGCGGTACCGCAGCGGTGATGTCCTGCGTGTCTCCAGACTCCGGCAGACCCCGAGCACGCGCCGCTGAGGCCGGCTTCACGCTGACCGAGTTGATGGTCACCGTCGGGATCATAGGTGTGGTCATGGCGATGACCGTACTGGTGATGCCGGCCGCCCTCGTACACGCAAGAGCCGACAGCGGGGCGGCTCAACTGGTGGCGACGCTCCGCCTGGCGCGCGAGCAGGCCATTGCCCAGCGGCGGAACGTGCGAGTCACGTTCACCGCCCCGAACCGGGTCACGGTTTCGCGCGTCGAGGTGCCGGGTCCGGCGGCGACAGTTCTGGCCGATACCTTCCTGGAAGGGCACAACGAGTATCGCCTGTTCCTCGGCGTGCCGGACACCCCGGATGCCTTCGGCAACGGCTCAGCGGTCTCGCTGGGCGGCGCGGCGTCGGTGGCGTTCACGAGTTCCGGCGAGTTCGTGGACCAGGATGGCGACCCGGTGAACGCGACGGTGTTCATCGGGGCGGGGAACGACGTGCTCAGTGCCAGGGCGGTGTCGGTGTTCGGGCCCACGGCGCTGGTGCGGGCCTGGCGCTGGGGCGGCACCCGCTGGGCGAATTGAGGGACACGTGACCTGCACGGAGACACTACACCCGACGGCCGGCCGCCACGACGAAGGGTTCACACTGCTCGAAACGATCGTGGCGATGTCGATTCTCAGCGTCGGCCTCCTCGGTCTGGCGCAGGTGTTCGTCCTCGGCATGCAGCACATGAGCACGTCGACGGCGAACCTCATCGCCCGCGAGAAAGCCCGCGAGGCGGTGGAAAGCGTGCACACGGCGCGCGACACCCGCACGATCACCTGGGCGCAGATCAGGAACGTCTCGGCGGGCGGCGTTTTCGTGGACGGGGAGCAACCGCTCTATGCGGCCGGCGAGGACGGCCTGGTGAACACGGCCGACGACGTAACGGCCGGGCTCGAAACGCTGCGGGACCCGGGTCGTGACGGCACCCTCGGGACGGCCGACGACGTGCTGACACCGCTCGCGGGATTCACGCGCCGCATCGAGATCCGGGAACTCAACCCCGTGAACACCGCTCTCCGCGAGGTGGTGATCACCATCACCTACGAGGTCGGGCCGCAGCGGCGGACCTACACGCTGCGCACGTTCATCTCGGCATTCTCCTAGGGCGGTACGATGCGCAGCCACCATCCGACATGGCGGAACCGCGACGGGTTCACGCTCATCGAGCTGCTGATCACGATGGCCATCGTGACGGTGATCATGGCGATGACGCTGACCGCCCTGACCAACGCCTACCGGGCGTCCGAAGCCGCGACCAGCACGCTCGGCCTGAGCAACAACCTGCGCATCGCGGCCGACCTGGTGGTTCGCGATTTCATCCAGGTGGGTCAAGGCCTGCCGCCCGGCCGCACGGTGCAGGTGCCGGCCGGCAACGGCGCGCTGCTCGTCCAGCGCCCGCGCCCGCTGGGAAGCGCGTGCACGGAATGGCCGGCCGGGACGGACGTGCTTCCCGCCGTCACCGTCGGGCCGGGTTGCGGCCCCGTCATCGGCGGGGTCGCCACCGACATGGTGACGACGCTGGCGGCGGACTCGGTGCTCGACGGGGTCCCCGTCTGGACGTTCAACGTCGGCGGCCACACGGCAACGGTGGCGACGGCCGCCCAGGCCGGCGGCGGGCTGGATATCAGCACCGGCGGTCCGGACGACGTGCGGGTGGGCGACCTGATGATGTTCACGAAGGGCAGCGCGAGCGCGCTCGTGTACGTCACGGCGGTCAGCGGCGCGCAGACATTCACCTTCGCCCCCGGCGACCCGATGAACCTCAATCAGTTCGCCTCGGCGCTGAACGGCACGGTGGACGACCTGGCGGCCGCGGCGCCCACGACCAATGGATCGGCCAATGTGTCCCGGATCCGCATGATCAGCTACTACCTGGACACGACGCTGGATCCGACGACGCCGAGGCTCATCCGGCACATGAACTGGGGCGACCCGGCGGTGGCGCAGAACCTGCGCGGGCGCACGGTGGCCTTCGGGATCGAGAACCTGCAGTTCACGTACGACATGGTGGACGGCTTCGGCAATCCCTCGAACGTGAGGATGGTTGCGGCGGACCTGACCACGGCGGGCGCCTGCGCGCCGCGTCCGTGCTCGCCGAACCAGATCCGCAAGGTCAACCTGTTCCTGGCCGGGCGTTCGGCCAACGAGTTCTCGTCGACCCGGCGCTTCTTCCGCAACACGCTCAGTACGCAAGTCAGCCTGCGGAGCCTGGCGCTGGTCGATCGCTACCGGTAGGGAAGACGCGGAAACGGGGATGACAATGCACGGCAGACACGACTCCGGCATGGCGCTGGTGAGCACGATCCTGGTGATGATGGTGATGTCTGCGCTGATGGTGGGGTTCGTGGCGCTCATCATGGCCGACCAGCAGGCGAGCGGCCAGAACCGTGACCAGACGCAGGCATACGCCGCGGCCCACGCCGGCCTGGAGAAACTGACGGCCGATCTGGGCGCGCTGTTCGTCGGCGGCAACTTCAGCCCGTCTGCCACGCAGATCAGCGCCCTGACGACGACTCCGCCCGATGTCCCCGGGTTCGAGTTCGTCGCGCCGGGCGGGGGCTCGGGGTACACGATCACCGCCGGCGCGGTGCGGACGGCGACAATCCCCAACGGTCCCTTCCAGGGCTTGAGCGGCCTCATCACCCCGTACGTCATCAACGTGACGGCGCACGGCGCGAGGGGGGTGGCCAGCGGCGGCGCGGAAGCTCGGATGCGGCGGGAAATGCAGACGGTGGCCGTGCCGGTGTTCCAGTTCGGCATCTACTCGGAGAACGACCTGAGCTTCTTCGCAGGGCCCGACTTCGACTTCGGCGGCCGGGTGCACTCCAACCAGAACATCTACCTGGCCCAGGACGGGTCGGCGACGCTCACGATGCGAGACGTCGTCACGGCGGCCGGCGAGGTGGTGCGGACGCACCTCGCCAACGGGCTTCCGATCTCCACGAGCGGGCACCGCGGCTACGTCAGGATCGCGCTCACGGGCGGTTCCAACCCCACGTTCCGCAGGCTGAGCTGCGGCTCGCAAGGCGGCAACTGCGGCGGCGGCACCCAGGAGGGCAGCGTCAACGTGGCCAGCGTGCCGCCGAGCCTGCTGCAGCCGGTGGGCGGGGTGCCGACCATGGTGCTGCAGGCGGGCAACACGGCCAACGACCCGACCTGGACCAACATCTCGACCGGCGCCTACTCGAACAGAATCCGCAACGGCGCGACGGGCGCCCGCCGGCTCGATCTGCCCATCGTCTCCGACGGCGCGCAGCCCATCGACCTGATCCGCCGGCCGTCCCTGCTCGCGCCGGACGCGGAGATCGTGTTCGACCAGCGGTTCTTCGCCATGGCCAGCGTGCGGATCCTGCTGTCCGACCGCGCGTCCGACATCACCGACCTGCCGACGGTGACGGCGGCGCCCCCGATCGACCTGGCGCGCCTGGCGAAGGACGCGGCGTACCGCGCCAACCCGAACGGGCTTGGCGCCGTGACCCTGTTGAACGGCGTTCCGCTGGCGCAAGCCGGCACCTACGCGTTGACGTTAGGGCGGGGCTGGCGCCTGCCGCCGGGAACCCCGCTGGCCGACGGTTACCTGAAGATCGAGCGCCAGACGCGCAACGGCGTCTGGTCCGACGTCACCGTCGAGATTCTGAATCTCGGATTCACGGGGCGCAACCTCGCGGCCGCTGCCACGTGGAACTCGGCGGGTACCACCTGCGCGAGCGCCGCCACCGACGACCCGAGCCCGAACTCGGTAATCCGGCTGCAGCGCGTGCGCGACAACCCGTCGACGGGATTCGGCAACTGCGGGCACACCGCCGCCGGCGCGTGGTCCACGCTCGCCACCGACTACCTGCCGCTGGTGCTCTACGACGCGCGCGAGGGCGCGCGGCGCGACGATGCGGCCGCTGCCGGCGCCAATCCGCTGATGGGTGGCGTGTTGCACTACATCGAGATCGACGTCAACAACCTCCGCCGGTGGATTCTGACCAGGCCCGACACCATGGACGTGACGGGGTACGTGCTCTACTTTTCCGACCGCAGGGGCAACAAGGACCTCGGCGGGAATGGCGGCGCGGCCAACCGCGCCGGCGCAGACGGCGTGCTCTACACGGCCGACGACTTCGGCGACGACCGCGAGACGGGCGAGCTGGGATTCGAGGACATCATCAATCCCGCGTCGGCCCAGAGTGTGTCGAACGGATCGATAGACGCCGGCGAAGACGTGAACCAGAACGGCGTCCTCGACGTGTACGGCGGCATCCCGCGCCTGTATCCGGCGGCGAGCAGCGCGTACCGGATGGCGACCGTCCCCGCCTGGGCCCCGACGACGGGCGCGACCGGCATGTGGCAGGAGGGCATGGCGGTCGGCCTGGCCAGCGCAGTGGCGGTGAACGAGGTGCGGGTGAACCCGCCGGTGTTCTTCCGCCGGGCGGTCAAGCTCGTCAACGGCGGGTTCTCCGGCACCGTCCGGCTGCCCGCCAACGGCACCCAGGGGCTGTCGGTCGTGGCGGAGAACCCGCTCTACGTGCAGGGGAACTACAACGCGCCCAACGCGGCCGGCACCGGCTTCGGCACGGTCCCCGGCACGGACCACGTGTCGGCCTCCGTCATCGCGGACGCGGTGACGATGCTGTCGAACAACTTCAACGATATCCGGTCGTTCATGTCGCCGCACGATGTGACCGCCAACCGCGACGCGGCAACCACCTACTACCGGGTGGCCGTGATTTCGGGCAAGGGCCTCAACTTCACCAGGCCGACGTCCAATTCCCAGGATCATACCGACTTCGGCACCGACGGCGGCGCGCACAACTTCCTGCGGTACATCGAGGACTGGAACAACGGATCGGCCCTCAACTACCGCGGGTCGATCGTGAGCTTCTACCTCAACCGGCAGGCGGTGGGGACCTACAAGTGCTGCGACGTGGTCTACTCCCCGCCGAGCCGCGGCTACAACTTCGACACGGACTTCCTGACGCCGGCGCTGCTGCCTCCGCGGACGCCCATGTTCCGCGACATCAACACGCTGACGTTCCGCCAACTGCTGCGTCCGAACCAGTAGACGCGGCGCACGTCGAGCACTCCCTTCTCGAACGGCCGGCCGGGTCCGCCCGGGAGGACTCTGCTCGGACCCTGCGCCTCGTGCGGCCGGGCGCCCATATGACCGATACTAGGTCCGGAGGCCATTCTCGACTGAGGCGGTCGGCTCCGGGCTCACCTCGGCAGCCTGCCCCGATCCTGCCGATGGGAAGCCGGCGGGCTCCATCCGGCGCATGGCCACGGAAGTGGGCGCAGGTACAGCAGGGGCGGCGGACGTGCGGCGGCGAGCCGCGGAAGGAGTTCGCGTTGGGCATCTTGAAACGGCGGTCGGTGTGGGTGGCGGGGCTCGCGCTGGTGATCCTGGGCGGCGCGGCCACGAGCGCGCAGGCGCAGGTGTTCGGCGTCGGCGTGCGGATGGCGTCCGTGTCGGGCCCCGAGAGCCCGGCCCTGGAAAGCTCCGACTCGTCGCGGACGCGCTTCATGGGCGGGTACATCCGCCTGCACTTCCTGGGCAGCCTCGGGTTCGAGGCGGCGATGGACTACCAGTCGACGACGAACGACGCGGAAACGGCGCGCGTCCGCAACATGCCGATCCAATTCACGGGCCTGATCCTGCCCATCAAGAAGTCGTTCGCACCCTACTTCCTGGGCGGCATCGGCTGGTACAAGCACCGGATCGAAGCCCTCGAGAACGGCGATGCCGTGGCCACCGCCTACGCGACCGACTTCGGCTATCACGCGGGCGCCGGCCTGCAGATCAAGTTCGGCCGGCACGCGGCGATCTTCGCGGACTACCGGTACGTCTGGGTGGACGCCAACGGCGTCGACGGCTTCTCGGGGCTCATCAAGACGGCCTCGTCGCTGACCTCGGTGATCGGCCTGGTGTCGTCGATCGCCGGCGCGGACAGCTCGAACAACGACGGCGTCAGCCGGGGCGGCTCGATGTGGACGGGCGGGTTGACGATATACTTCTGACGCACCCGCACATCCTCGGGCTTCGGGATTCGGGGTTCGGGACTCAAGGACTAGTAGTAAGTAGCCAGTAGCCAGTAGCCAGTAGGAATGCGAGTTCCGGCGTAACGCCGTTCAGCGGGATCCCGGTCTCTCTACTGGCTACTGGCTACTGACTACTGGCTACTGGCTACTTGTGAGGCAGTCCGATGGCGATCCGCAAAGAGCTCACGCTGGTCCTCGAGAACAAGCCGGGCGCGGCGGCCCGGGTGTTCAAGGGCCTCGCCGACGACCGCATCAACATCCTCGCCATGCAGCTCGAGCACACGGGCCTGCTGCGGCTCGTCGTGGACAACCCGCTGCATGCCTCCGAGCTGATGCGCGAGCGCAAGATCAAAGTCGACCAGCGCGACGTGCTCTACACGGTGATGCCGAACGATCCGGGCGCCCTCGGCCGGGCGGCCAGGCTCCTGGCGGACGCGGGCGTGAACGTCGAGTATCTCTACGTGACCGCCGTCGAAGGCCACGCCATGGCGGCAGTCGTCATCGGCGTGCCGGATGCGATGAAGGCGTCGGCGGCCGCAGGTATTTGACGGCCGCACATCAGTAGACAGTAGCCAGTAGACAGTAGCCAGTAGGGCGGAACGGCGTGCGCCTCAGGGGCATACCTACTGAATACTGGCTACTGGCTACTTACTACTGACACCGACCGCCGTTCGCTCACCTATAAAGATCCCCTCCTCGCCACCCCCTCCACGACCCCGGCGAAGGTGTCAATCTCGTCAATCGTCGTATACACGTTGGGCGTGACGCGGATGCCCTGGTAGTCGTCGCGCTTGATGGGCACGACGATGATGCGGTACTTCGTCCAGAGGTGTTCGGCGAGCTTCGCGCAGTCCACCGCGTCGAGGCCGACGTTGGCGAGGCCGCAGGACTGCGCGGGGTCGAAGGGCGTGTGGAGGCGCACGCCGGGGATCGCCTCGAGGCGCCGGGCCCACCGGTTCTTGAGATAGCGCAGGCGCGCCGCCTTGCGCTCGATGCCGATGCCGCGCAGGAAGACCAGCGCCTCGGCGATCGCGTTGTGGTTCGCGGCCGGGTGCGTGCCGATCTCCTCGAACTTGCGGATGTTGTCGGCCTGGCCCGCCGACGCGGGCTGCATGGGCCACAGGCCCGCGATGTTCTCGCGCCGCACGTACAGGAGGCCCGTGCCGATGGGCGCCGTGAGCCACTTGTGGAGGCTGCAGCCGTAGTAGTCGCACTCGAGATCGCGGCCCACGAACGGGAAGTGCGCAAAGGCGTGCGCGCCGTCGACGATCGTCTTGACGCCGCGCGCGCGGGCCATGCGGCAGATCTCGCGCGTGGGGAAGATCTGGCCGGTGAGGTTGGTGATCTGGCAGAGCAGGATCACCTTCGTGCGCGGCGTGATCGCCTTCTCGAACATGTCGGCCAGGTACTGCTGGCTCGGCGGCGGCACCGGGAAGTGAATCTTGGTCAGCTTGATCCCGTCGCGGCGCACGCGCTGCTCCCACGTGGTGAGCATGCGCGGGTAGTCCTGGTCGGTCGTCAGCACCTCGTCGCCCGGCGCGAGGTCGATGCCGAGTTGGGCGATCTGGAGCGATTCGCTCGCGTTGCGGGTGATGGCCAGTTCCTCGGGGTCGCAGCCGAACTCGCGCGCGAGCTCGCGCCGCACGCTCTCGATGTTCGGCTCGAGGATCTGCCACATGTGGTAGACGGGCGACTGGTTGGTGATGTCGAGATAGCGCTTGAACGCCTCGTGGACCACGCGCGGGCTGGGGCACACGCCGCCGTTGTTGAGATTGATGATGGTGCGGTCGAGGGTGAAGGCGCCCTGGATCTCGCGCCAGTACGACTCGTCCTGGGCGACGTCTTCCGGCGATCGCGACGCGACGGCCTGCGACGCCTCGAGCACGCGATCCAGCCCGTGGTCGCTGAACGCGGCGAGGGCGGCGGTGCCGGCGAGGCCGCCGCGCAGCACGTGTCCGAGAAAACCGCGGCGTGAGGCTCCCATGGCGCGCTCCTGTGAAACAGGCCCTACGTGTCGAGCTTGAGCAGCCGGTCCAGCTGGCCGAGGCGCTCGTTGGAGCCGAGCAGGGCCAGCACGTCTCCGGCCTGGATCTGGTCGTCGGCGGTCGGCGCCACGTTGGTCACCTCGGCCCCGCCGCCCTCGGGCTTGCGCTTGATGGCGATGAGCGTGAGCCCGAACTTGTTGCGCAACTGGAGCTCCTTGAGCGACTTGCCCGCGAACTCGCCGGGCGCCGGCATCTCGATGATGCTGAAGTCGCGCGACAGCTCGATGTAGTCGAGGACGTTGGCCACGACGAGGCTGTGGGCGACGCGGATGGCCATTTCCCGCTCGGGGAAGATCACGCGGTTCACGCCGATCCGCTCCAGGATCCTCCCGTGCAGCGTCGTCACGGCCTTGGCGATGACGCGCGGCACGCCGAGGTCCTTGACGAGCATGACGGCCAGCAGGCTGGCCTCGATGTTCTCGCCGATGGAGATGACCGCCACGTCCACGTCCTGCACGCCAACGGCCTTGAGCGCGCGCTCGTCGTTGGCGTCGAGCTGGACCGCGGACCGGATCAGGTCGGCGTGCCTCTGGACGCGATCCTCGTTGGCGTCGATGCCGATGACGTCCTGGCCGAGCTCGGTCAGCGTCAGGGCCATGGCGGAGCCGAAGCGCCCGAGGCCGATCACCGCGAAAGTCTGCTTCTTCATCAGCCGATCAACACCTTTCCTTCCGGGTACCGCACGCGGGCCGGCGCGGCGAGGCCGGCCAGCGCGACCGCGAGAGTCATCGGACCGACGCGGCCCATGAACATGAGAAACATGATGAGCCACTTCCCGCCCGCCCCGAAGAAGCCCGACAGGCTGAGGACGCTGCCCGGAACACCCATCGACAGGCCGACGGTGCCGAAGGCCGACACGGCCTCGTAGCTCGTGTGCAGCAGGCCCTGGCCCTCGGTGAGCAGCAGGAGGCCGGTGACAAGGAGGAGGCCCGCGGCGGCCAGGATCGCGAGGGCGAAGGCCCGGCGCACCAGATCGGGCGAGAGTCGGCGCTTGAAGATGTTCGTGTCGCGCTCGCCCCGCACCGTGGCCCACAAGGCCGCGACGACGACGCCGAATGTCGTCGTCTTGACGCCGCCGCCCGTGCCGCCCGGCGAGGCGCCGATGAACATCAAGCTGATAGTGAGGAAGAGGGCCGGCGCCGTCATGTCGCCGATGCTGATCGTGTTGAAGCCCGCCGTGCGCGGTGTGACGGCCTGGAAGTAGGCCGCGAGCAGCTTCTCGCCGAACCCGAGCGGCCCGAGCGTCCTCGGGTTCGTCCACTCGAGCAGCAGGATGGCCAGCGTGCCGGCGGCGAGCAGGCACGCGGTGACCGTGAGCACGAGCTTCGTGTGGACCGACATGCTCACCGCGGTGCGCTTGCGGAGGCGGAGCAGGCCGGACAGCACGAAGAACCCGAGGCCGCCGGCGATGATGAGCGTCGTGATGACCAGGTTGATCACCAGGTCGCCGCGGTAGCCCATCAGGTTGTCGCTGAACAGCGCGAACCCGGCGTTGTTGAAGGCCGACACCGAATGGAAGAGGCCGAACCAGAGCCCCTTCGCCCACCCCACGTCCTGCGCGAAGCGCACGCCCATGATGAGCGCGCCGAGGCCCTCGATCGCGAACGTCAGCAGCGCCACGGTCCAGGTGAAGCGGAGCAGGCCCTCCATGCTCGTCACGTTGAGCGCGTCGGCCAGCGTCATCCGCTCGTGGACCGAGATGCGGCGCCCGAAGGCCACCATGATGAGCGACGAGATGGTCATGTACCCCAGGCCGCCGGCCTGGATGAGCAGCATCAGGACCACCTGGCCGAACGGCGACCAGTAGTTGGGCGTGTCGACGACGATCAGGCCGGTGACACAGACGGCGGAGGTGGAGGTGAAGAAGCCGTTCAGCAGCGAGGCCGCGTGGCCCGGTGCGACCGACACGGGGAGGCTCAGCAGGATCCCGCCGACGGTGATGAGACCGGCGATGTGCAGCGACAGCAGTTGGGCGGGGGAGAACTCGCGGTTGCGCACAATGGGCGATTCTACTAGGGGCTAGGGGCTGGGCGCTAGGCGCTAGTCGGCTCAACTGTTGAGTCGCCACCCACGCGGCGACAGCCGCGTCCCACTAGCCCCTAGCGCCCAGCCCCAAGTCCCTGGCCTTTGATTGACTAGCGCCTAGCGCCTAGCCCCTAGCGCCTACAATAGGCACATGGACCTCGAACATCGCGTCGTGTTGATCACCGGGCCCCGGCGGATCGGGGCCGAGGTGGCGAAGCGGGCGGCCGCGCGGGGCGCCGACGTGGCGCTCAGCTACAACCAGTCGCGGAACGAGGCCGAGGCCGCGGCGGCCGGCATTCGCGCGACCGGCCGGCGGGCGGTGTGCATCCAGGCCGACCTGTCGCAGGGGCCGGCGTGCCAGCGGCTGGTGGACGAAACCGTGCGCCAGCTCGGCCGCCTCGACGTGCTGGTCAACATGGCCTCGCTCTACGTGGCGACGCCCTTCGACGAGCTGACCGAGGCGCAGTGGGACCGCGGCCTCTCGGTCGACCTGAAAGCGGCCTTCCTGTGCGCCCGCGCGGCGGTGCCGCACATGCGCGCCGCGGGCGGCGGGCGCATCATCAACATGGCCGACTGGCTGCCGGCCAGCGGCCGCGCGCGCTACAAGGGCTTCCTGCCGTACTACGTCGCCAAGAGCGGCGTGATCGCCCTGACGGAGGCGCTGGCGCTCGAACTGGCCGCCGACGAAATCCTCGTGAATGCCGTGGCGCCGGGCCCGATTCTCGCGCCGCCCGACACGGCAGAGGATGAAGTGAAGGCCGTCGAACAGGCCACGCCCCTCGGCCGCTGGGGAGGCGAGGCCGAAATCGTGAAGGCCGTCCTCTTCCTCGTCGACACGGACTTCGTGACGGGGGAGGTGATACGGGTCGATGGGGGAAGACACTTGCGATAGAAGAGTAGTCAGTAGCCAGTAGTCAGTAGCCAGTAGAAATGCCTGTGAGCTGAACGCTGTCATTGCGTGAGTGACACGGCCTCCTGTGGCGCAGTGCAGTAGTCAGTGGATCGTCCGGCTGCATCGTTCACCGTTCTGGCCTACTGACTACTGGCTACTGACTACTGGCTACTGACTACTGTCTACTGTCATAGTCACGAATCATGGGCTCCTTTCTCGATTCCGTCCCGACGTCAGGGATCATCCGCATCCGCGACCTGATGTTCTCGGTCGAGCGGCCGTTCCGCCTCGACCAGGGCGATGTCAGCTTCGACGCGCCCGGCACCTTCAAGGCGGCCATGAAGGCCGCCATCGACGCCAACCACTCGCACTACCTGCAGACCACCGGGCTGCCGCGCATCCAGGAGCTGCTGGCCGAGAAGCTGCGCCGGGCGAACGCGATCCCGGTCGAATCGGCCGGCGACGTCCTCCTGACCAGCGGCGGCGTGCACGCCCTCTACCTGTCGTGCCAGGCGATGGTGGAGCCGGGCGACGAGGTGCTGATTCCCGATCCGGTCTGGCCCCAGATGCTCAGCTCCCTCGTGGCCGCGGGCGCGACGCCCGTGCGCGCCCCCCTGCACGAGGGCCTCGGCTGGCGCTTCGACCTCGACGAACTGGCGTCGCGGGTCACGCCCAGGACGCGCGGCATCTACGTGAATTCGCCCGGCAATCCGGCCGGCGGCATGTTCACCCGCGCCGACATGGGGCGCATCGCGGCCCTCGCCCTCGAGCACGACCTGTGGGTGATCGCAGACGAAGCGTACGAAGACATCGTCTTCGACGGCCGCGAGCACGTGTCGATCGCGTCGCTGCCCGGCATGCACGAGCGCACCGCCTCCATCTTCACGTTCAGCAAGACCTACGCCGCCACCGGCCTGCGCATCGGCTATCTCACGACGGGCAATCCCGCCTGGCGGGCGCGCGCGGCCAAGCTGCTCGGGATGACGATCAACAACGTCTCCTCGGTGGTGCAGTACGGGGGCATCGGCGTGCTGGAGGGCGATCAGTCGATCGTAGGGCTGTTCCGCGAGGAGCTGCAGGCGCGGCGCGATCTCTTCTACGCCGGCATCAGGGACGCCGCGGGACACGTCTTCAACGGCGATCCGCCCGCCGGCGCGTTCTACGCGTTCCTGGGCATCGACCCCTCGTGGACGCCGCCCGCGGGAGCCGCGGCCGCCTCCCGGTCCTGGGCGATGGCCGAGCACCTCATCGGCAAGGGGCGCATCGGGTGCGTGCCGGGCATCGACTTCGGCCCGGCGAGCGAGGGGTACGTGAGGTTCTGTTTCGCGAGGGACACGAGACGAGTTGCTAGGCGCGCTGGCGAAATGAAAGCGCTCTTCGCAAGATGAGAGTAGCCAGTAGTCAGTAGCCAGTAGAATACGCGCATGAAGAGCTTCCCGGGCGCGCTCGAGCGGCTCGC
Organism: uncultured Acidobacteriota bacterium; assembly: GCA_963806085.1. Classification (GTDB taxonomy): domain Bacteria; phylum Acidobacteriota; class Vicinamibacteria; order Vicinamibacterales; family JAKQTR01; genus JAKQTR01. The sequence continues at coordinate 1,292,595 of CAWDWR010000002.1, read as the reverse complement.
GGCCATCCCGTCACTCGATCTGTGGACGCCGCCTTCCGCCATCCACGATCTCTCGAGGCTCCGCGCCGCCCTCGGCGGCGGGCCGCGCCTGCTCGTCAAGCGCGACGATGCGATCCCGTTCGGGTTCGGCGGCAACAAGGTCCGCAAGATCGCCATCGTCGCGGCGGCGGCCATCGCCGAAGGCGCCGACACGCTGCTGAGCGTCGGTGGCGTGCAGTCGAACTCGGCGCGCGTGGTGGCGGCCGTGGCGGCCCGGTCGGGCCTGAAGTGCGTGCTCGTGCTGAACGGCGCGCGTCCGGACCGGCCCACGGCCAACGCGCTGCTCGACGGCCTGCTCGGCGCCGAGGTCCACTACGTCGAGTCGCGCGCGGATCGCGCGCCGACGATGGCGGGCCTCGCGGAGGGCCTGCGGCGGCAGGGACGCCATCCGTTCGAGATCCCGCTGGGCGCGTCGACGCCGCTTGGCGCGCTCGGTTTCGTCGCGCGCCGTCGGCGAGATGGTGGAGCAGGGCGTCGTCCCCGACGTCATCGTGCACTCGACCTCGTCGGGCGGCACGCAGGCCGGCCTCGTGGCGGGCTGCGCGCTCCACGGCCTGCCGACGCGCGTGCTCGGCATCAGCGCCGACGACTCGGCCGACTCGATCCGCGAGACCGTCGCGGACCGTGATCGCGGGAATGGGCGACCTGCTCGGCGTCGACGGCGATGAGCTGGCTCGACTGCGCGCGAGATCGAAGTCGACGCTGCGCACGTCGGCGACGGCTACGGCATGCCGTCGGCGGCATCGCGCGAGGCGGTGGAGCTGCTCGCGCGCCACGAGGCGATGTTCGTCGATCACACGTACACGGCCAAGGCGCTCGCGGGCCTGATCCACCACGTGCGCCGCGGATCATTCTGCGGACAACCAGACCGTCCTCTTCTGGCACACGGGCGGGCAGGTGGGGCTCTTCGCATGACGACACTGACGTTTCTCGGCGCGGCGCAGACGGTGACGGGCTCGAAGTACCTGCTCGAGACCGGCGGCCGGCGCATCCTGGTCGACTGCGGGCTGTTCCAGGGGCTCAAGGAGCTGCGCGAGCGCAACTGGGAGCCGCTGCCGGTCGATGCCGGCAAGCATCGACGCCGTGATCCTCACGCACGCGCACATCGACCACACGGGCTACCTGCCTCGCCTGGTGAGCGAGGGGTTCAAGGGCCGCGTGTTCTGCACGCCCGGCACGGCCGACCTGTGCCGCATCATGCTGCCGGACGCAGGCCGCCTGGCCGAAGACGACGCCCGCGACGCGAACCGCGAGGGCTACACCAAGCACGCCCCGGCGCTGCCGCTCTTCACGGAAGAGGACGCGTACCAGGCGCTGACGCACCTGCAGCCGGTGGGCTACGACCGCCCGATGCCGCTGAACGGCGCCGGCACGCTGACGTTCGCCGACGCCGGGCACCTGCTCGGCTCGGCCTTCGCGCGCATCACGCTCGAGGCCGACGGCGGGCGCGACGTGCTCTTCGGCGGCGACCTGGGCCGCTTCGACCGGCCGGTGCTGCCCGATCCGTCGCGGGTCGAAACGGCCGACGTCCTGCTCGTCGAGTCGACCTACGGCGATCGCGCGCACGAAGCCGGACGACGGCGGGGCGCGGCTCGCGGAGATCATCTCGACGCACGATCGCGGGCGGCGGGAAGGTGATCATCCCGGCGTTCGCGGTCGGCCGCGTCGAGGAAGTGATCTACTGGCTGAAGCGGCTCGAGGAGGCGCGGCGGATCCCCACCGTGCCGGTGTACGTCGACAGCCCGATGGCCGTCGACGCGCTGCGGCACTACGCGAACCACAGCCGCGATCTCGATCCGGACGTGCAGAGCGGGCGCGGCCAGATGGGCGCGTTCACGACGCGCCGCTTCACGGCCGTCGCCTCGCCGCAGCAGTCGAAGGAAATCCAGGCCTCGGTCGGCATCCGTGCATCGTCGTGTCGGCGAGCGGCATGGCCACCGGCGGGCGCGTGCTGCACCACCTGAAGGCCGCGCTGCCGAAGCGGCGCAACACGATGCTGTTCGTGGGCTACCAGGCCGCCGGCACGCGCGGCCGCCAGCTGCTCGAGGGCGCGGAGACGGTGAAGATTCACGGGCTGCAGGTGCCGGTGGCCGCGCGCATCGAGCGCATCGACTCGATGTCGGCCCACGCCGACGCCGGCGAGATCATGCGGTGGCTGCGCGGCTTCACGCGCGCGCCCGCGGATGACGTACATCGTGCACGGCGAGCCGCCGGCGCAGGCCGCGCTCAAGGCGCGCATCGAGCGCGAGCTCGGCTGGCCCGTGCACGTGCCGGAGTACCTGGAGCAGGTGCGAGCTGTGAGCGCGCCGGACGACCGCCCCTACCTCCTCGAACGGGTCGACGAAGCGGCGGTGGTGCAGCTGTACGCGGACGGCTTCACCGAGCTGGCGCCGCGCGAGAAGACGCTGATCTACCACCTGTCGCGGGCGGCGCTGGCGGGCCGCGACATCTACTACGACCAGCGGTACGCGCCGAGCCTCGACATGCGCGGGGTCGTCGAGGCGGTGCTCACGCACCCGGCGAACGTCGAGCCCGACACCCTCGCGCGGGTACACCACTACGCGAAGCTGTTCTGGCTGAACAGCGGGCCGCACAACAGCCAGACCGCGCGGAAGTTCCTGCTGCGCTGCGAGCCCGAGGCGTTCGCCGCGGCCGTGCGGGCCGCCGCCAACGACGGCGCGCGGCTGCCCACTGAGGCCCGGCGAGACGCTCGACGGCCTGCTCGCGAGGCTTGCGCCGTGCTTCTTCGATCCCGAGTTCGACGCCAGCGTCACCAGCAAGACGCCGGGCGAGGGGCGCGACATCCTCGCGATGAGCGCGAACAACCTCTACGACGGCGTCAGCCTCGCCGACCTCGAGGGCTTCCGCGAGCGGTACCCGCTCAACTCGCGCCTCGTGAAGCGTGACGGGCGGCTCGTCGAGGAGGTGTACCGCGTCGGCGGCCGGTACGGCCGCGAGATCGAGGCCATCGTCGGGCACCTCGAGGCTGCCGTGCCCTATGCGACGCCGGCCATGGCCGAGGCGCTCGGGCGCGCTCATCCGCTGCTACAGGACCGGGGAGGCGGCCGATCGCGAGGCGTACGACGTCGCGTGGGTGAGGGACAAGGACTCGCCCGTGGACACCATCAACGGCTTCGTCGAGGTGTACCTCGACGCGCGGGGCGTGAAGGGCGCGTGGGGCTCGATGGTGTTCTACGTGAACCACGCCAGGACCGACGCCATCCGGGCGCTGGCGCGCCACGCGCAGTGGTTCGAGGACCACATGCCGTGGGACCCGAGGTACCGCAAGGCCAGCGTGACGGGCGTCAGCGCCAGCGCGATCGACGTGGTGGTCGAGAGCGGCGACTCCGGCCCGCTGACGCCGATCGGCGTCAACCTGCCGAACGACGAGCGGATCCGCGAACGTCACGGCAGCAAGTCGATCTCGCTGGTCAACGTGATGGAGGCCTACGAGCGGTCGCTGCCGCGCGGCGTACTGGACGGAGTTCTCGTGGACGCGCGAGGAGGCGGAGCGCGCGGCGACGTGGAGCGGGGAGGCCTCGGAACTGGCCACGAGCCTGCACGAGGTCGTCGGTCACGGGTCGGGGCAGGCGACCCGGCGCTCGGGACGAGCGCGTCGGCGGCGCTGCGCGAGTACTACTCGACCATCGAGGAGACGCGCGCCGACCTGGTGGCGCTGTACTTCGTGCCGCACCCGAAGCTCGCCGAACTGGGCATCGTCGAGGCGGCGCACCAGGCCGAGATCGCCTGCGCCGAGTACGAGGCCTTCGCCAGGAACGCGCTGGTGCAGCTCCGCCGCGTGCGCGAAGGCACGCACCTCGAGGAAGACCACATGCGCAACCGCCAGCTCATCGTGCGGTGGCTCATGAGGCACACGCACGCGGTGCAGGAGCGCTGGCGCGACGGCAAGACCTTCTACGTCGTCGCCGACGTCCACGGCTTCCACGACGGCGTGGGGCGGCTGCTGGCCGAGGTGCAGCGCATCAAGAGCCAGGGCGACTTCGCGGCGGCGCGGCGCTGGTGGACACGTACGGGACGCACTTCGACCCGGCGCTGCGCGACGAGATCGTCGCGCGCGTCCAGCGCGTCGACCTGCCGTCCTACACCGGGTTCGTGATGCCGCGCCTCGAGCCCGTGCACGGCCCGGACGGCCGGATCGCGAACGTGCGGATCTCGTATCCTCTGGATTTCACGCGGCAGATGCTGGACTACTCCGGCACGCGCTAGAATCTCCCCGTGTCCATCAACCCGGCCCGGTACCGCTTCGGCCCGTACGTCGTCGAGCGGCCCGCCTACCGGGTGCTGCGCGACGGCCAGGCGATCACGCTGTCGCCGAAGCTGGTCGACCTCCTGCTCTACTTCGTGTCGCGGCCATCGGTGCTCGTGACGAAGGACGAGCTGTTCGCGGCCATCTGGCCGGATGTCACGGTCACCGAGAACGCGCTCACGCAGGCAATCTCGGACCTCCGCCAGGCCCTCGGCGACGAGCCCTCCTCGCCGACTTATATCCAGACCATCGCGCGCCGCGGCTATCGCTTCATCGCGCCGGTCGAGGCGCTGCCCGCGCTCGACGCCGACGCGCCCGCCCACGCCGAGGCCCTGCCGGCGGGCGACCTGGGCATGGTGCGATCGGTCGCGGTGCTCGACTTCACCAACGTCAGCGCCGATCCCGAGCTTGCGTGGCTGGCGACGGGCATTCCGGAAACGGTGACGCAACGATCTCACGGGGTTCCGCGTGCTCCGCGTGGTCGATCGCGTCCGCATCGGCGAGGCCGTGAGGCGCACCGACGGCTCGATGACCGCCGTGGCCCGGGACCTCGACGTCCACCTGGTCGTCGTCGGCAGTTTCCAGCGCGCGGGCGACCGGGTGCGCATCACCGCGCGTCTCGTGGACGTGCCGACGGGCGCGACGGTGGCCGACGCAAAGGTGGACGGGCGCCTCGACGAGATCTTCGACCTCCAGGACCGCATCGTCCGCCAGTTCTCTGCCGCCCTCGGCGTCGAGGCCGCCCACGGGCAGTCGACGCGCATGGGCGTGCGCGAGACGTCGAATCTCGACGCGTTCCGCGCCGCTTCCGAAGCGCGCGTCAAGCTCGACAGTTTCGACCCGGCTCAGGTGGCGGCGGCGGTGGACGGGCTTCGAGCGCGCCGTGCGCCTCGACCCGCGGTACGCGCTGGCGTACGCGGGCCTCGCCAACGCGCACTACCTGCTCTATGAAGCCACGCGCGCCGAGAACGCGCCCGACGCGGCGCGGCTCGCGACCGCCATCGGGCACGCGCGCCGGACGGTGGACCTCGACGACACGCTGGCCGAGGGCCATGCCACGCTGGCGTTCCTGCTGGTCAGCGCCGGCCGGTTCGCCGAGGCCGTGGCGGCGGGACGCCGGGCCGTGGCGCTCGAGCCCTTCGACTGGCGCCATCTCTTCCGCCTCGGGCACGCCGCGTGGGGCAGCGAGCGCATCGACGCCCTCAAGCGCGCGCTGACGGTCTACAGCGACCTCGCGTTCGCGCACTTCTACATCGCCATGGTGCACATCGCGCGCAACCATCTGCCGACGGCGATCGAGGTGCTGCACCAGGGCGTGGCGCTGCAGGACAAGCAGGCAGGGCGCGAATCGCGCTATCCGGCGAGCGGCCTGCACTGGCTGCTCGGGATGGTGTACCTCGCGCAGGGCGACGCGGCGCGCGCGCTGGCTGAATGCCGCCGCGAACTCGACGCCGCGTCGAGCGCCTCGTCGCGGGTCTGGGGAAAAGAGTTCACGATGAACGCCCACGACGGCTGCGGCTTCGCGCTGCTGGCCGAGCGGCGGTTCGACGAGTCGGCGGCCGCGTTCAACAGGGCCCTCCAGCTGTTTCCCGGCCATGCGCGATCGCAGATCGGCCTGGCGCAGTGCCTGTCCGCGGCCGGCAGGAAGGCGGAGACGCACACCGCGCTCGCGCAGGCGGGAGCGTTCATCACCGAACTGGGACGCGGCGGCCGGCTGCTCGAAGCCGCGCTCCTGTCGGCCATGGCGGCCGTCGCGCACGGCCGGCCGACGGACGCCATCGGCCTGCTCACGCGGTTGCTGACGGAGGCGCCCCCAGGCTTCCCGGGCTGGACGATTCCCATCGAGCCGATGTTCAAGCCGCTGCACGCGCAGCCGGAGTTCGGCGGAGTGCTGGCGCGGCTTGCAGAGAGAGCGCGCTAGCAACAGTAGTCAGTAGCCAGTAGACAGTAGCCAGTAGGAATGCCCGTCACGCTGCGGAACAGCGTGGCACCGGGACGGTGTCTTTCTACTGGCTACTGGCTACTGGCTACTGACTACGCCTGCCACCCGCCGAGCGTCCGCATAGTAGTATTTGACCGACACATGCGGGTCCGAATACGCCCGATCGCGAGGCGCGTCTTCGTCGCGCTGACCGTCGCCGCCCTGGCGTGGCTTGCAGCCGGCTGCCCGCGCGAGACCGCGATCGGCCTCGGCACGCCGGTCAAGGTGGCGGATGGCGTGCAGTTGTTCCACCTGGACGATCCGAACCTCCTCGATCCGCCGGGTCCGGTGGCGGTCCAGATCCTCCGCCTCGACCCCTCGAAAGTCGACCTGCGCAGCGCACTCGCGCGCGATCGCGTGATGCAGCTGGAAACCGTGCCCGACATCGCGGCGCGCTCGGACGCGATTGCGGCCGTCAACGCGGGCTTCTTCAACGTGAAGAACGGCGACCCCGCCGGCGTGCTGGAGCTCGGCGACGAACTGGTCAGCGACTCGCCGCTCACGCGCGGGGCGGTCGCCATCGTGCGCGCGCCCGGCAAGCCGCTGTCGCTCGTCTTCGACCGCGTCAGCGCCTCGCTCTCCCTCTCCTATACCGTGGACGGCGCCGCGTTCAGCCAGGAGATCGACGGCGTCGACACGACGCGCGTCCGGGGCCAGCTGATGCTCTACACGCCGCGATTCGGCCCCGACAGCGACATGGCCGACACCGGCGTCGAGTGGCAGCTGTCGGGCTCGCCGCTTCGCGTCACCGCGCGCCGCCCGAACGCGGGCCGCACGCGCATCCCGGACGACGGCGTGGTGCTGTCGTTCGGCGGCACGGTGCTGCCCACGGGGCTCGAGCGGCTGGATGTCGGGGCAGGACGGTCGTCGATCCAGACGCATTTCCGGACGCTGCTCGGCACGAGGCCCGAGCAGTGGACCCAGGCGCAGGACATCGTCAGCGGCGCGGGCCTGCTCGTGCATCAGGGGAAGCCGATGGGCGACTGGTCGGCCGAACAGTTGCGCGCCGGGTTCGACATCGAGCGCCATCCGCGCACGATGATCGGCACCACGCGGGGCTCGGCCGTCTGGCTGGTGACCGTGGACGGCCGCAACCCCTCTGTGAGCCTGGGCATGACGTTCGCCGAGTTGACGAACCTCGCGCGGAAGCTCAACCTCGTCTACGCGCTCAACCTCGACGGCGGCGGATCGACGACGATGGTGGTGAAGGGGAAGATCGTGAACCACCCGTCGGATGCAGTCGGGCCGCGAAGAAGGTAAGCGACGCCCTGATCGTCGTGCGTCGCGAGTAGGTAAACAGTAGCCAGTAGAACGGCAGACTTCTCGCTGTCACGCTGTTCCGCAGCGTGACGCGGTATTCCTACTGGCTACTGGCTACTGGCTACTGGCTACTGACTACTGACGATCGACAGGATTCTGTTCCGCAGAGGAGTCTCCCGTGTCCGAATCCGTACTGCTGTCCGAGATCGCCGAGCAGCCCTCCGTGCTCGAGCGGCTGCTCGCGGAAGCCGCGGCTGAGGTCGAGGCGATTGCCGCGACGGTCCGCGCCCGCAACATCCACCACGTGGTGATCGCCGCGCGCGGCTCGTCGGACAACGCCGCCCGCTACGCCCAGTACCTGTTCGGCGCGCACAACCGGCTGACGGTCACGCTGGCGACGCCGTCGCTCGTTACGCGCTACCGGACGCCGCCCGTCATGACCGGCGCGCTGGTGGTCGGCATCTCGCAATCCGGGCGAGTCGCCCGATCTCGTCGCCGTGGTCGACGAGGGCGGCGGCAGGGCTGCGCGACGCTGGCGGTGACCAACGTGGCCGGATCGCCGCTCACGGCCGTGGCCGATCACACCATCGTGCTGCGTGCGGGGAAGGAGCGGAGCATCGCGGCGACGAAGACGTACACCGCGCAGCTCACCGCGCTGGCGATGCTGTCGACGGCGATTTCGCAGAACGACGAGTGGCGCCAGCAGCTCGCCAGGTGCCCGCCGTTCGTGGCCGTCGGCCCACGGCGTCGACCGCGAGGCCGTCTGGCCGCCGCCGCCGCGCTGAAGCACGCGGGCCATGGCGTCGTGCTCGGTCGCGGCTTCAACTTCGCCACGGCGTTCGAAGCCGCGCTCAAGGCGAAGGAACTGGCGTACGTGGCCGTCGAGCCCTATTCCTCCGCCGACTTCCAGCACGGCCCGATCGCGCTCATCGACACGGGCTTCGCGGCCGTCGTCATCAACGCCGCCGGGGCCGTGAGCGGCGAGGTGGAAGACCTGCTGCGGACGATCGTTGAGCGCGGCGCAAGGCCGGTCGTCATCTCGAACGTGCCTTCGTCGCTGGCGCTCGCCGCGGCGCCGATCCCGATTCCGGCGGACATGCCGGAGTGGCTGTCGCCGATCGCGGCGATCGTACCGGGCCAACTGCTGGCGTTCCACCTCAGCCGGTTGCGCGGCTTCGATCCCGATCAGCCGAGAGGCTTGAAGAAGGTCACGAAGACGACGTAGGGGCTAGGGACTGGGGACTGGGGGCTGGGGACGCGGGACTCGACGTTAGTAGCAAGTAGCCAGTAGCCAGTATTCAGTAGAAAGGCCGGTCAGCTGAGCACCGCTCCGCCCTACTGGCTACTGACGACTGGCTACTGACCGCGCGCGCGCGAGCGGCCGAGTACCGCCGCGCGCAGCGCCGGGCTCAGCCGCTCGCAGGCGGTCCTGAGCACCAGCCGCGAGGCGCGGCCCCGGATGGCCAGGAGCACCGGCACCGCGGCCTTCGGGTCGTGCTTGACCCACTCGCGCAGCAGCCAGCCCAGGCCCTTCTGCACCATGTCGTCGCGGTCGGCGAGCAGGCGTTCGGTGACCGCGGCGGCCTCGCGATAGAAGTGGCCCTTGCGGACTCCGTGAATCAGCGAGACCGCCGCGCCCGCCGCCGCCAGCGGGAGGGCGAAGCGGCCCACCGCAGCGGCCGCTTCACGCGCCGCGGGATCGGCCACGAGCATCGGGCCGATGAGGTACATCGCCAGCGCATCGTGGTCCGCCCACGACACCACCCGGCCGAGCCAGGTCTCGAACCGCCGGAACTCGGCGTTGCCGAAGCGCACGCAGAGACGGCTCCAGCACCGTCACCGCCAGTGCCTTCTCCTCGAGAACCGGGCTGGCAAACAGCCGCTCCGCCACGTCGAGCAGCAGCGCCTTGTCTGCCGCCAGCTGCCGGTGCAGCGCCCTGGCATAGCGCGCGGAGGGGCGCGGTGTACCAGCCGTGCGACCGCACCTCTTCCTTGAAGAACCGCTGCACGCCGGCGGCGTGTTCGGCCGACCCGTGCGCGACGAGATGCGCCACGACGGCGCGAACGACCGTGGCCGGACTCTGGCGTGAACGCATTTGCGGTTCCCCTGGTGTATCGATTCGGACTCAGTTCTGCGTACGTGTACTTTCAATATTGGTGGATTCTATTCCCGCCGACATGAGAGTAGAATCCTCCGCTACCGGCAGTTGAACCCATGCGAACCCGCTACGGCGTTCCCTTCTGGCTCGATCGGTATCCCAAGGCGCGGCAGCCGTCGTATCCGCGCCACCGCGGTGCGCTCGACGTGCAGGTGGCGATGCTCGGCGGCGGCCTGACCGGCTGCTCGACGGCGTACGTGTTCGCCGCCGCGGGCGTGCGCGTGGCGCTGGTCGAAGCGAACCGCATCGGCCAGGGCGGCTCGGCGTCGTGCCCGGGCCTGCTGCGGCTCGAGCCCGCCGTGCCGTTCGACGCCCTCAAGACGCAGCACGGGCATGCGCGTGGCGCGGCACCTGTGGCAGTCGTTCCGGCGCGCCGGCCTGGACATGGCGCGCCACGATCCGGCGCCTCCGCATCCGCTGCGAGCTCGTGCCCGAGGCCGCGCTGCGCGTGGGCCTGACCAACGGCGATGAGCGCGCGCTCCGCCGCGAGATGGCGTCGATGCGCGCGGCCGGCGTGGAAGGGTCGTGGCTCTCGCCCGCGCGCCTGCGCCAGGACACCGGCCTCTCCGGCTTCGGCGCGATCCGGTCCGCCGGCGACGCCTTCATCGACCCGTACCGCGCCACGCTCGGCCTGGCCGCCGAGGCCGTGAAGCGCCGCGCGCAGGTGTTCGAGCGCACGCCCATCACGCGCATCAGGACGGGGCGCAAGGGCGTCGAGCTCGCCAGCGAGGGCGGCGTCGTGCGCGCGGAAACGGTTGTCGTGGCCAGCAACCATCCGCTGCCCGTGTTCAAGCCGCTGCGGCGCCACTTCACGTCTGCTGGAAGCGTTCTGCGTGCTCACGCCGCCCGTGCCGTCGTTCGTGCGCCGCGAGTTCGGGCGCAGCCGCGCGATCGTCATCGACAACGAGGACCCGCCGCACGTCTTCCGGCGGACCAGCGACGAACGCGTGCTGATGCTCGGCGCCGACCGGCCCCGCGGTGCCCGCGCGCGCGCGCGAGAAGGCGATGGTGCAGCGCACGGGGCAGCTGATGTACGAGCTCTCGAGGCTCTATCCGGCCATCGCCGGGACGCGGCCCGAGTACGGGTGGTTCGTGCCCGTGTCGATGGCGTCAGACGGGTTCGTGTGCATCGGGCCGCACCGCAACTACCCGCGCCATCTGTTTGCCTTCGGGTCCGGCCACAACGGCGTCGCCTCGGCGCACCTGGCCGCGCGCGTCCTGCTGCGCCAGTATCTCGGCACGCCCGACAAGGGCGACGAACTGTTCGGGTTCGCGAGGCTCCTGGGATAGACAGCGGGTAGCAGCTAGTAGCCAGTAGTCAGTAGGAAAACAGGATCACGAAACAGGCCAGATCTGCTTATCCAGCTTGACGGCGTGTCCATGCCTTTCTACTGGCTACTGTCTACTGGCTACTTACTACTGATCCAGCCGCCAGTCCCCAGCCCCAGCCCCCGATCTATACTGATTTTTCCGACAGTCTCGTTCCAGCCCAGGAGGTTCTCCGATGCGGCGTATCGTGCCCTCTCTGCTTGCGCTGCTCCTGATGTTCTCCGCCGTCCCGGCCCTGGCGCAGTCGCAGGCCGCCAACGGCGCCATCGAAGGCACGGTGCGCGACAACTCGGGCGGCGTGCTGCCGGGCGTCACCGTGGCGCTCGTCAACATCGACACGGGCACCCAGCGCATCGTCGTCACGAACGAAAGCGGCCTGTACCGGGCCGTGCTGCTGCCGCTCGGCACGCTACCGGTGACGGCCGAGCTGCCGGGCTTCAAGAAGTACGAACAGGCCGGCATCGAGCTCGGCGCCGGCAGGACGGCCGAGATCAACATCACGCTGCAGGTGGGCGACCTCAACGAGACCGTGTCGGTGACGGCCGACGCGCCGATCGTGGACCCGGCGAAGATCGATCTCGGCCGCAACCTGAACGAGCGCGAGGTGAAGAACCTGCCGCTCGTCTCGCGCAACCCCTACAACTTCGCGCTGCTGCAGCCCGGCGTCACCGGCTACGAGAACTCCGAGTTCGGCGTGCCGCGGTTCAGCGCCAACGGCACGCTGCTGCGCATCAACTACCAGATCGACGGCAACACGAACACCCAGAAGGACCGGGCGGGGCTGCGGCTGCTGCCGGTGTCCGAGGTGATGGTGCGCGAGGTGAAGGTCATCACGAGCGGCTACGCGCCGGAGTTCGGCCAGACGACCGGCCTCGTCTACAACGCGATCACGCCGTCCGGCACGAACAACGTCCGCGGGTCGGCCAGCTACCGCTTCCGCCGCAAGGACATGAGCGCGCGGCCGTTCTTCCTGAGCAGCCCGGCCAAGCCCGACACGCACGTCGACACGTTCACGGCCGACGTCGGCGGGCCCGTCGTCAAGGACACGCTCCACTACTACTGTCGGGTTCGAGAACACGGCCCGCGACCTCTCGGCCGACCGCGTCATCACGATCAAGCCGGAGGACGCCGCGCGCATCGGCCTCACGCCCGAGGAGAGCTCGGGCGTCATCCCGGCGCCAGCAGACGGCGCGGTTCTTCATCGGCAAGGCCGACTACCAGCTCAACGCGGCGAACCGCCTGACGGCGCGCTACATCATGTTCCGCAACGACTCGCCGAACAACATCGGGTCGAGCGCCGGCGGCACGCCGAGCTCGACGCAGTGGTCCACGGACTTCCTCGACTCGATGGACTCGACGTCGGCGCAGCTCGTGTCGAGCATCGGCGGCACGAAGCTGAACGAGCTGCGCGTCCAGTACGCGCACCGCCACCAGAGCCGCACGACGAACGCCCTGTCGGGCGCCGGGCCGGCCTCACGATCAGCGGCGTGGCGAACTTCGGCGGGCCCTACCAGGGCGCCCAGGACGCGGAGTTCGACTTCAAGCAGAACATCTGGCAGGTGATCGACAACTTCACCTTGCTGCGCGGCGATCACAGCTTCAAGACCGGGTTCGACCTGCAGTTCGTCGGACGACTTCCGCGCCACCACGCCGCGGCTGGCGTACACCTTCTCGAACATCGACGACTACCTGGCGGCCAAGAACGGCACGAACCCGTACGCCTACTCGACCTTCCTGCAGTTCCTCGGGCCGACGGACTTCGACATGAACACGTCGCTCTTCAGCCTGTTCGTCCAGGACGACTGGCGGGTGACGCCGACGTTCAAGGTGCTCTACGGCGTGCGCTACGACCTCTACAACTACCCCGAGGGCGACCCGAACGCGCCCTTCGAGTACTCGCGGAGCTTCAACATCGACCACAACAACGTCGGGCCCGCGCCTGGGCGTGGCGTGGTCGCTCAACGAGAAGACCGTGCTGCGCGCGAGCACGGGCGTCATGTACGACCAGCCGCTGCTCGCCGCCTACGAGAACGCGGTGCAGTCGAACGGCGTGCGCACCTACACGGTGAGCCTCAGCCCGACCAGCGCCGGCGCCCCGGCCTACCCGGGCGTCGCTGTCGGGCACCAGCGGCATCGCGCTGCCGGCGCAGAGCATCTCCGCCGTCGACCCGGCGTTCGTGACGATGCGGACGTTCCAGAACAACGTGCAGCTGGACCGCGCCCTGGGCCGCGAACTACTCGGCCTCGGTCGGGTTCGTGTACGTGCAGCGGCTCGAACCTGCCGGTGGTGAACAACATCAACCTGATCAACCCCGTGGGGACGCTCGGCGACGGCCGGCCGATCTACAGCACCGCCGTCAGCGCCGCGACGCGCATGGACCCGCGGTTCAACCAGATCAACACGCTCCAGTCGATCGGCGAGTCGACCTACACGGGCCTGACGCTCCAGCTGACGCGCCGCTTCTCGGGCGGGATCCAGTTCGACCTGAACTACACGGTGGCGAAGGGCGAGGACAACGCGCCGCTGACGAGCACGCTCTCGGTGCAGGGCGACGACGGGCGGTCGGATCCGAGCAACCTGGATCGCGACAAGGGCCCGAACATCATGGACACGCGCCACTCGTTCGCGGGCAGCATCGTGGCGAAGCCCGAGTACACGGGGCAGAACGGCGCGGCGCGCGCGATCCTGAACAACAACCAGTTCGGCGTCATGCTGCTGTTCAACAGCGGCCTGCCGCAGAACATCCGCAGCAACCGCGACCTGAACTTCGACGGCGTGCTGGCGGACCGGCCGCTCGGCGTGGCGCGGAACTCGATCTACCTGCCGGCGCGCTACAACGTCGACTTCCGGTACTCGCGCTTCTTCCCGTTCGGCGGAAACCGCCGCGCCGAGGTGCTGCTCGAGCTGAAGAACCTGTTCAACAACCAGCAGACGTCCGGCCTGGCGCGGATCGTGACGACGGACATCGCGGGCAATCCGCTCGACGCCCATCCCGGAGGACGGCTCGTCGTTCCCCGTCGCGGGCCGGAGCGGCTACGAGGCGCGGCAGTTTCAGATTGGGTTCAAGTTCTATTTCTAAGGGAAGTAGTCAGTAGGCAGTAGCCAGTAGTCAGTAGAAAGGCATCGTCCCGGCGTGAGCTGATTCGCAGTCGGACAGGCATTCCTACTGGCTACTGACTACTGGCTACTGGCTACTTGTTACTGGCGATAACCGTCGCGCGAGCGGAAGGACGCGGATAGCAGCCATGTCACGCAGGCGATTCGTACTGGCAGCGGTACTACTGGCGAGCGCGCTCGATGGCTCCGGGATTCGAGCGCAGATGCCCCCCATCTCGGCCATGGAAGGCGAGGTGGGCCTCGGGCTGCTGCTGCGTCAGCTGAAGACGACGGCCGTGCTCATGCAGGCCACGGCGCACCCCGACGACGAGAACAACGGGATGCTGGCGGCGATGGGCTGGGGCCGGGGCGTGCGCACGGTCGTCGTGAGCGCCACGCGCGGCGACGGCGGCCAGAACGAGATCGGGCCCGAACTGTTCGACGCGCTCGCCGCCCTGCGCACGGAAGAGCTGCATCTCCGTGCACCAGCTCGACAGCGCTGAGCAGTACTTCACGCGGGCCGTGGACTTCGGCTACTCGTTCAGCATCGACGAGACGTTCGAGAAGTGGGGCCGGCAGGAGATCCTCGGCGACTACGTCCGGCACATCCGCACGATCCGGCCGGACATCATCATCGCCATGCGGCCCGACGGCACGGGCGGCGGGCAGCATCACCAGGCGTCGGCCGTCCTCTCGCGCGAAGCGTTCCTCGCCGCGGGAGACCCCGCGAAGTTCCCCGAGCAGATCCGCGAGGGCCTGCGGCCGTGGCAGCCGAAGAAGTTCTACTACACCGGCCGCTTCGGGTTCCCGGGCGAGCCGCCGCCGCCGTCGGGCGCGAAGCTGACGGCGGTCGACACCTCCGGCTACGACCCGCTGCTGGGCGAGTCGTACGCCGAGATCGGCAGCCGCGCGCGCAGCAACCACAAGACGCAGGGCATGGCGCAGCTGCTGTCGCTGCCCGGGCCGTCGAGCGCCGGCTACCAGCTCGTGGAGAGCGCGATCCCGGGGCTGAAGGACAAGGGCGACGCGTCGCTGTTCGACGGCATCGACACGAGCGTGCCCGGGCTTGGCGCGCTACGTGCCCGGCGAAGTGCCCGCGGCGCTCACCGCGGGGCTCGCCGCGATCGCCGACGCCGTGGCCGCGGCAGAGCAGCACGCCGCGTCGGACGGGCCGGCGGCCGCGGTCGCGCCCCTTGTCGAGGGGCTGCAGGCCGTGCGATCGCTGCGATCGCAGCTCGCCTCGCGCGCCATCACCATCCCGGACGACGCGCGGTTCGAGATCGACAGCCGGCTCGATCGCAAAGAGCAGCAGTTCATCGAGGCTGTGCTCGCGGCGGGCGGCGTGCAGCTGGAAGCGCTGGCCGACGATGGGCTCGTCGTGGCGGGCCAGCCGGTGAAGGTGACCGTCATCGCGGCCAACCGCGGCGCGTCGCCGATGGCGGTGAAGCAGATCGGGTTCCGCGGCCTCGACGGCGAGGCCGGCGTCTGCAAGACCGGCACGGTGGCGGCTGGCGGCGTCTACCGCTGCGAGGCGGCTCTCGAGGTCTCGAAGCAGGCGCGCCTCACGGGCCAGTACTGGAAGCGGCTGCCCGACGCGGCGCGGTACCAGTTCGAGCCGGACGCCCCGTTCGGCCTGCCGTTCCGGCCGACGCCGTTCCGCGTGCAGTTCGACCTCGAGATCGGCGGCGCGCCCATCCCGGTCGAGCGCGACGTGCAGTACCGCTACGAGGGCAACATCTTCAGCGGCGAAAAGCGGATGGAGCTGCAGGTGGTGCCGCGCCTGGCGTGTCACGCTGACGCCCGATGTCGCCATCCTCCCGGCGAATCAGGGCGCGGCGGCGGCCGCGCGCCCGGCCGGGCGCGAGCTGCGCGTCACCGTGATCAACGGCAGCAGGGGCCCTGCCGAGGGCGACGTCTCGCTCGAGGTGCCGGCCGGCTGGAACGTGGCGCCGCCGTCCGCGGCCGTCTCGTTCACGCGCGAAGACGAGGCCGGGCCGGTCCGGTTCACGGTGACGCCCCCGCGCGGCGCGAAGCCGGGGTCCTACGGCGTGAAGGCGCTTCGTCACCGCGGGCGCGGAGCGTTTCACGAACGGGTACCAGGTGGTGGAGTATCCGCACACGCGGCGCCGGCACCTCGTCACCGCGGCCGAGGCCACGCTCAAGATCATCGACGTGGCGGTCGCCCCGCGCCTGAACGTCGGCTACGTGATGGGCGTCGGCGACCAGGTGCCGCCCGCCATCGAGCAGCTCGGCGCGCGCGTGACGCTCATCGACGCCGACGGCCTCGCATTCGGCGACCTGTCGACGTTCGACGCCATCGTGACCGGCGTGCGCGCCTACGAGCGCCGGCCCGACCTGCGCGCCAACAACCACCGCCTGCTCGACTACGCGGCACGGGGCGGGACGGTGATCGTCCAGTACAACAAGTTCGAGTTCAACGAGGCGCAGTACGGGCCGTATCCCGGCCAAGGTCAGCTCGAACCGCGTCACCGACGAGCGCGCGCCGGTGCAGGTGCTCGTGCCCGATCACCCCGTGATGCGCTGGCCGAACCGGATCGGCGAGGCCGCGTGGCAGGGCTGGGTGCAGGAGCGCGGGCTCTATTTCCTCGGCGAGAAGGACGCGAAGTACGTCGACCTCGTGCAGCTCGAGGACCCCTTCCCGTTCAACAAGGGGCCGAAGCGCGGCGCGCTGGTGGACGCGCAGGTGGGCAAGGGCCGGTGGATGTACGTCGGCCTGGGCCTGTGGCGGCAGCTGCCGGCGGGCACCGAGGGCGCGTACCAGCTGCTTGCCAACCTGTTGAGCGCGGGCAAGGCCCCGCGCGTGGCGGCGCCGCGCCCGCAAGTGACCGCCGGCTTCGACGTCGTCGTGGTCGGGTGCGGGCCGGCCGGGTCCACGGCGGCCCGCCGCCTGGCGCGCGGCGGCGCCCGCGTGCTGGCCGTCGATCGCGCCGCGTTTCCCCGCAACAAGCCCTGCGGCGGGGGCCTGACGTGGCGCGCGCTGAAGCGGTTTCCCGACGTCGAAGCCGCGCTGCCGCGCATCTCCACGCACAGCATCCGCCGCATCTGCATGGAAGCCCCCGGCGGCGTGTCGGTGTCCGTCGACACGGCCGAGCCGACCGTGCTCCTCGTCCGGCGCATCGAATTCGACAACCTGCTGATGACGCTGGCGCGGGAAGCGGGCGCGGAGCTAGCCGAACGCGCCGACATCACGCGCGTGTCGGAAACGGCCACGGGCATCCGGCTCGAGGCCCGCGACGGCCGCGTGTTCGAAGCGCCAATCGTCGTGGCCGCCGACGGGGTCTACAGCACGGTGGCCAGGCGCCTCGGATTCAATCGCCGGATGGCCCCGCGACCAGGTGGCCATCGACATGATGGAGGAAACGCCCAGTTCGCGCCTGCGCGCCGTCGACGCGGGGACCTTGTGGGTGTCGTTCGCGCCAGGGTCTGGCCACGGATACGGCTACATCTTCCCGAAACGCGATTACGTGAACGTCGGCGTCGGCTACATCGTGTCTTCCTTCAGGACGGCCATCAGCGAAGCGCCCCACGCCCTCCACGAGACCTTCGTCAACGGCCTCAAGGCACGCGGCCTGCTCGAAGGCGAGACGGACCGGTCTCGTGTCACGCCCTACCAGGTGCCGGTCGGCGGGCCATTGCGCACGACGGCCCGCGGGCGGGTCTACCTGGCCGGCGATGCGGGCGGGTTCGTGAACGGCTTCTCGGCCGAGGGCATCTTCTTTGCCATGGTCACCGGGGACCTGGCGGCCAGGGCGATTCTCGAGGGGCCGTCGCCGCGCCTGTACGAGCGGCTGTGGCGCGGGGAAGTCGGGGCCGAGATGCGCGACTCCCGGTTCCTGAGCCGCTACGTGTTCGCCGATCTCGCGAGGGTGAGCCGGCTGGTGAGCGGCGTTCGGGCGCATCCGCCCGTCGCCGGGCTGCTGGCCGACTACGCCACGGGCGCGGACACGTACGAGGGCGTCCGGCGGCGTTTTCTGTTGAAATTCCCCGTTATTGGCGCGAAACTGGCTATTCACCTGCTCAGTCGACGCTGGCAGTAGGAAGCGGTTTCACCACCCGTTCCCTCGGCCGAATCCCGCCGCGGCACGCAGGTTGTGCAACCGGTCCAGGCGTTGCTCGCGCCCTCCGTGCAACCGGAGCGGAAGCGCGCCGGTCAAAGCTCGAGACGGAGACGCGCCGATGGCAACAGTCGACGAGTCGATCAGGCATCTGCTGCGGCGGGCGGGATTCGGAGCCAGCCCGCAGGAACTCAGCTACTACAACGACATCGGGCGTGCCGCCACGGTGGAGGCGCTCGTCGACTACGAGCAGTTCGACGACGACGTGGACGCGTTCATCGGGCTGCCCGGCTACGTGAGCGTGACGATGCGCGGCGCGTTCTCGCCCAACACCGTCATCAATGACGCCCGGCAGCGGTGGCTCTTCCGCATGGTCCACAGCGCGCGGCCGCTGCAGGAGAAGATGACGCTCTTCTGGCACAACCACTTCGCGACCGCGTACTCGAAGGTGGCCGGCGCGTACGGCGCGAGCGACGCCACGCGCATGATGGCGGCGAAGGCGAGCGAAGACCCGGCGCAGCTCCAGGGGCAGGTCGAAACGATCCGGTCGATGTGCATGGGCAGCTTCCGCGACCTCGTGGTCGCGATGGCGAAGGACCCGGCGATGCTCGTGTGGCTCGACGGCCGGTTCAACACGAGGCAGAAGCCGCAGGAGAACTTCGGCCGCGAGCTGATGGAGCTGTTCAGCATGGGCGTCGGCTTCTACACGGAGTCCGACGTGTACGCGGCCGCGCGCGTGTTCACCGGCTGGAACCTCAGGCGCACGACAACGGGCGCCGGCGACCCGTCCCCGAAGTACGAATTCGCCTTCAACGCCGCCGCGCACGAGACCGCGGCGAAGACCTTCTCGTTCCCAATCTATGCCGACGGCAGCCGGACGATCCCGTCGCGCCCGGCCTCCGAGGGGATGCAGGACGGCATCGACCTCATCACCGCCGTCATCGGCAACCCGGCCACCGCGCGCCGGCTCGTCACGAGGCTGTGGAACTGCTTCGTGAGCGAGATCAACCCGCCGCCGGACGAGATCGTGACGGAGCTGGCCGAGACCTACCTCGCGAGCGGCTACAACCTGCGCCTCGTGATGCGCCGGCTCCTGCGATCGGCCGACTTCCGGTCCGAGGCGAACTACTTCACCAAGTACTCGTGGCCGGCCGAGTTCGTGGCCCGCGGCCTCAAGGAGGTCGGCTGGTCCGGATTCACGGTGAACGACGCGGTCAGCCAGATGGTGAACATGGGCCAGGTGCTCTTCGAGCCGCCCGACGTGGCCGGGTGGGAGCAGGGCCCGGGCTGGATCTCGACCGGCGGCATGCTGGCGCGCATGAACTTCGCCGCCCAGCTGAGCCGCACGCAGGCCACGGCCCTGGTCAACGCGGTGAAGCCGGTCGCGAAAACGCCGGACGCGGTGCTGTCGTTCTTCCTCGACCGGCTGGCGCCGGCGCCGTACGACGCTGCGGCCTACGGCGAACTGCGCGCCTACCTCACGGCGAGCGGCGCGTGGACGGGGTCGGATGCGCAGCTGCGGACGAAAGTGCCCGGGCTGGTGCATCTCATCGTCGGGTCGGGCGAGTACGTGTTCATTTAGACACGGTGGGGACGGGTTCCATGGGAATGACGCGACGCGATTTTCTGCGGAACGGGGTCGGGGCGTTCACAATCGGGCTGGCCGCGCCGGCATTCCTGACGGAGCTGGCGCAGGCGCAGGGCGCCGCGAGCCGGTCCCTCGTCGTGCTCTACCTGGGCGGCGGCAACGACGCCTTGAGTATGCTCGTGCCGTACACCGATGCGTTCTACTACAGCCGGCGGCCGTCGATCGCCATTCCCGCGGGCGATGTCCTGCAGATCGGGTCCGATCGGAGCCACGTGCAGCTGGGTCTGCATCCGAGGCTCACCGGGCTGCGGGGCGTCTTCGACGAAGGCCGGCTTGCGATCGTCCAGCGGACCGGCTACGAGAACTCGAGCCGGTCGCATTTTCTGGGCCAGGACATCTGGGGCACGGCCAATCCGGCGAACCCTTCGGCGAAGGGCTGGCTCGGGCGCTATCTCGACACGCTGCCGTCGCCGGTCGGCCCGCTGGCCGCGTGGGACGCGCTGCGCGAGGTGCCGCGCGCCCTGATGAGCGAGCACGTTCCGGTGCCGGCCATCCCGTCGGCGGCCGCGTACACCTACGCGAGCCCGAACAGCGGCGGTGAAGCCACGCTCGAACGGGCGTACCAGCTTCGCATCGCGTCGCACGAGCCGATTGACCGGCCGCACCTTTCCTTCGTCAACAGCAACATCGACGCCGCGATGCATTCGCTCGACAGGGTGGCGCTCGTCGCCAAGTACGAGCCGAGCGTCACGTATCCCGCCAGCGGCCTCGGCCAGACGATGAGGACCGTGGCCGGTGCGATGGCGAAGGGCGTCGGCACGAAGGTGTTCTGGGTGCAGCTGGGCGGGTTCGACACACATGCGTCGCAGGTGGGCGCGAACGGCGCGTATCCCAAACTGATGACGGAGCTGAACGACGCGCTGGCGGCGTTCTACACCGACCTGCGGAACCAGGGAATGCTCAACCAGGCGCTGGTGATGAGCTTCTCCGAGTTCGGCCGCCGCGCGTACGAGAACGGGAGCGTCGGCTGCGACCACGGCGCCGCCGGCCTGATGTTCGTGCTGGGCGGCGCGGTCCGCGGCGGGCTGTACGGGACGGCCGCGTCGCTCAACCCGGACCCGAAGAATCCCACCCTGGAGAACAACGGCGGCGACGTCCATTACGAGACCGACTTCCGGTCCGTCTACGCCAGGGTCGTCGACGGCTGGCTCGGATCCGATTCGGTGGGCCTGCTGGGCGCCGATTTCCGCCGCCCCGACCTCGCGTTCCTCTAGCCGGGGTCAGAGACGACTCTGACCCCGGCCGGGCGGCTTTGTTACAATGTCGCTGCCATGTCGTCCATCAAGCGATTCAAGTTCAAGCTGACCAACGAGCAGCTCCTGGACATCCTCTACTGGCTGAAGCTCATCCGCGCCTTCGACGAGCGGCTGAGCGTGCTGGTGCGCCAGGGCCGCGTGCGCAGCGGCGTCTACTCGAGCATCGGCCAGGAGGCCATCGTCGTCGGCACCTGCTTCGGGCTGGAGAAAGAGGACTACATCTGCCCGCTGCACCGCGACCTCGGGACGTTCCTGATGAAGGGCGTGAGCCCGGGCGTGATGATGGCGCAGATGTACGCGAAGGCCACGGGGCTGTCGAAGGGCCGCGACTCGGCGCTGCACAGCGGCGTGCCCGAGCTGGGGATCTTCGGGAACACGAGCATGCTCGGCGCGAACACGCCGGTGGCGGCCGGGCTGGCGCTGACCTTCAAGCTCGAGCAGCGGCGCAACGTGGTGCTCGCGTACTTCGGCGAGGGCGCGGCGAACACGGGCGACGTGCACGAGGCCATGAACGTGGCCGCGGTGCACAAGCTGCCCGTGGTGTTCATCTGCGAGAACAACATCTACGCCTACTCGGTGCCCATCGAGAAGTCGATGGCGATCGAGGACGTGGCCGACCGCGCCGAGGCGTACGGGTTCGACGGCGTGGCCATCAACGGCAACGACGTGCTGGCGGTGTACCAGGCCGCGCAGGGCGCCATCGCGCGGGCGCGGGCGGGCGACGGCCCGACGCTCATCGAGTGCAAGACGTACCGCTGGCACGGCCACTCGGAGCACGACCCGGCTTTCTACCGCACCGAAGAAGAGCTCGCGATGTGGAAGAGCCGCGATCCGCTGACGACGTTCACGACGTACCTGCGGCACCGGCAGGTGCTGACCGACGAGGTCCTGCTGGAGATCGACCAGCGCGTGGTCCGGGAGATAGACGAGGCCGTGGCGTTCGCCGAGGAGCAGCCCGGATCCGGATCCGTCAGAGGCGGCGACGGACATGCTGGCATAGAAGCGAGAAGCGAGAAGCCAGAAGCCAGAAGCCAGAAGACAGAAGGGCAACTGCATGGCGCGCGAGATTACCTACCTGGATGCCATCCGTGAAGCGCTCCGCGAGGAGATGCGGCGCGACCCGCAGGTGTTCGTGCTCGGCGAGGACGTCGGCGTGTACGGCGGCGCCTTCGGGATCACGAAGGGCCTGCAGGAGGAGTTCGGCGAGTACCGCTGCCTCGACATGCCGATCTCCGAGTCGTGCATCATCGGCGTGAGCGTGGGCGCATCGCTGCGCGGCTTCAGGCCGGTGGCGGAGATGCAGTTCGGCGACTTCATCACGTGCGGCTTCGATCAGATCGTCAACCAGGCGGCCACGCTCCGGTACCGGTACGGCGGCCGCGTGTCGTGCCCGATCGTCGTGCGCGCGCCGGTCGGCGGCAACGTGGCCGGGGGCCTCTATCACTCGCAGAACCCCGAGTCGTGGTTCGTGCACCGGCCCGGGCTGAAGGTGGTGGCGCCGTCGACGGCGTGGGACGCGAAGGGGCTGCTCAAGGCCGCCATCCGCGACGACAACCCGGTGATCTACCTCGAGCACAAGTACCTCTATCGCCGGGCGAAGGGGCCCGTGCCCGAGGGCGACGAGATCGTGCCCGATCGGCCAGGCCGCGGTGCGCCGCGAGGGCACCGACATCACGCTCGTCACCTACGGCGCGATGGTGATGGCGTCGCTCGAGGCCGCCGACACGGCTGTCGAAGGAAGGCGTCGAGATCGAGGTGATCGATCTCCGCACGCTGTCGCCGTGGGACAAGAACGCCGTGCTGGCGTCGCTCGAGAAGACGAACCGCCTGCTGGTCGTGCACGAGGACGTGAAGACGCTCGGCCTCGGCGCGGAGATCTCGGCCGTGGTGATGGAAGAGCGGTTCGAGCACCTCGACGCGCCGGTGATGCGCGTCACGTATCCCGACTCGCACTGCCCGTTCTCGGCGGTGCTCGAGCGGGAGAACCTGCCGAACGCCGACAAGATCGCGGAGGCGTTGCGGAAGCTGGCGGCTTACTAGAAGCAGTAGTCAGTAGCCAGTGCCAGCAATCAGTAGAAACGCCAGTCGCACCGCACGGTGTCCCACTGCTACTCGGCTACTGGCTACTGGCTACTGGCTACTGGCTACTGGCTAGCATGGCTACTGGCTACTGGCTACTGGCAGGCTGCGATCTCTTCCCGATCAGATCCGTGAGCGCCTCGTCGAGCTCGGGGTGCGCGAACTGGAAGCCGCCTTCGAGGGCGCGCGCCGGCACAACGCGCTGGCTGTAGAGCAGCAGCGGCCCGGCCATCTCGCCGAGCATCAGTTTCAGGGCGAAGCCCGGCGCCGGGATGGCGGCCGGCCGTTGCAGCGCGCGGCCGAGGGCGCGGGCGAAATCGGCGTTCGTCACCGGATTGGGCGCCGTCAGGTTGAGCGGTCCGCCCATGCCGGGCGTCTCGATCGCCCACGTCGCGAGCGACACCCAGTCGTCGCGGTGAATCCACGACATGAACTGGCGGCCTGATCCGAAGGGCCCGCCGGCGTAGAGCCGGAACGGCGCGAGCATCTTCGCGAGCGCGCCTTCCAGCGGATCGAGCACGATGCCGGTCCGCAGCAGCACGACGCGGGTCCTGGGGCCCTGCGCGGCCTGTGCCTCGCGCTCCCACTCCACGCTGAGATCGGCCAGGAAGTCGCGGCCGGGACCAGCGACTTCGGTGAGCGTGTCGCTGCCCCTGTCGCCGTAGTACCCGATCGCCGATGCGCTGACGAGGGCCGCGGGCGGCTGTTCCCCGTCCCGGATGAAGCGCGCGAGCGACCGCGTGGCCATGATCCGGCTGCCGCGCAGCCGCGCTTTGCGGGCGACGGTCCACCGTCCGGCGGCAATCGACTCGCCAGCGAGGTTGACGATGACGTCGGCGCCGGAGCAGGGGGAGGTCCAGAGGCCGTTGGCGGTGCCGTCAGGGGTCCAGTGGATGTGCTGCAGGTTCCCGGAAGGCGCCGGAAGGTCGGACGCCGGCTGTCTCGTGAGGATCTGGAGGGAGTGGGCGGACGCTGACAAGGCGTCGGTGAGGGCGCGGCCGAGGAATCCGGATCCGCCGGCGATGACGATGCGCATGGGGGAATCATACAGGCGCGAGGGCCCTGCCGCGACGAAGCCGACGGAGGAAGGCGTCGGGCCGGACGGAGGCGCAGTCGGGTTGACAGGGCCGGCAGCCGTGTTGTACTAACTAGTTAGTTAAACTAACCAGTTGGTGAACATGAAGACCGCAAGCGTGAGACGGCCGGGAGCGCGGCCCAGATCGCCCAACGCCCAGGATTCGCGCCAGCGCATCCTCGCCGCCGCCACCGCCGAGTTCGCCCTCCGCGGCTTCGACGGCACCACCGTCGATCGCATCGCCGCCCACGCCCGCCTCAACAAGGCGATGATCTACTACCACTTCCGCAGCAAGCGCGCGCTCTACAGCACCGTGCTCCGCGACGTCTTCACCATCATGGGCGACCGCCTCAGCCACATCGCCGCTTCGCCCGAAGACCCCGCCGACAAGATGGACCGCTTCGTCGCCACCTTCATCCTCGAAGGCCAGCACCTCTCGCACGTCGCGCCCATCATGCTCCGCGAGCTCGCCGAGGGCGGCCGCCGCCTCGACGAGGAGACCTACAAGGTCATGGTCCGCATCCTCCGTGCCATGACGGGCATCGTCGACGAAGGCCGCGCCGCCGGCCGGTTCGCCGACATCGACCCGCTGCTGCTCTACCTCACCACCATCTGGCCGATCGTCGTCTACCTGGCGACCACGCCCATCCGCACCGCCGTCGCCCGCGTCGCGCACTTCGACCCGCACCGCTTCGATCCCGAACGCTTCATCCAGCACATGCAGATGCTGAACCGCCGCGCCCTGATGCCCGCCGCCGCGGGAGCGGCGCCGGCCGGAGAACGCTCATGACCCTGCTTCACCTGCCAGCCAGGCGGACCCCCGTCATCGCCGCTCTCGTCATGGGCGCGGCCTCGCTCACCCTCGCAGGCTGCCGCGAGAAGCCGCCGGCCGACCACGTCCGGGTCTCCGGCTACGTCGAGGCCACGGAGGTGCGGGTCGCGCCGGAAGTCGGAGGCCGGCTCGTCGACCTGAAGGTCGACGAAGGCGACCGCGTCAAGGCGGGCGATGTGATCGCCCAGCTCGACACCGCGGACATCGCGCTGGCCCTGCAGCGCGCCGCCGCCGAACGGCTCGGCGCCGACGCCCAGCTCCGGCTGCTCGTCGCGGGTGCGCGCGCCGAAGACATCCGCCAGGCCGAGGCCCAACTGGCCGCCGCCGAGGCGGACCTGGCCGCATCGAAACAGGAACTGTCCTCCGCCGAGCGCGACCTCAAGCGCTTCGAAGCGCTGCTCGCGTCGAACTCGGGCGCCGAGAAACCGCGCGACGACGCGGCGACCAGGCGCGACGTGGCAGGCGACCGCGTGAAAGCCGGCGAGCAGCGTGTGCGCGCGGCGGCCGAGACGGTGGCGCGGCTGAAAGCCGGCGCGCGCCGCGAGGAAATCGACGCCGCGCGGGCCAGGCTGGCCGGCGCCGACGCGCAGATCGCCACCCTCGAGAAAGCGCAGCGGGACGCCACGGTGGTCGCCCCGGCGTCCGGAATCGTGACGCAGAAGCTCGCCGACGAGGGCGAGTTACTGGCGCCGCGGACGCCGATCGTCGTGCTCGCCAATCTCGACGAGGTGTGGGCGAATGTCTATGTGGACGAACCGCTCGTGCCCCGCGTCACGCTCGGCCAGACGGCCACGATCTTCACCGACGCCGGGGGCGCCGGCATCGAGGGCACCGTCACGTTCATCTCGCCGAAGGCCGAGTTCACGCCGCGCAACGTCCAGACGGCCGAGGAACGCTCGAAGCTGGTCTTCCGGGTGAAGGTCACGGTCAACAACGAGAAGGGCGTGCTGAAGCAGGGCATGCCGGTGGAGGCGGAGATTCGCTTCGCGAAGTAGGGGCATGGGGCATGGGACATGGGGCTGGTC
Source organism: uncultured Acidobacteriota bacterium (assembly GCA_963806085.1). Taxonomy (GTDB): domain Bacteria; phylum Acidobacteriota; class Vicinamibacteria; order Vicinamibacterales; family JAKQTR01; genus JAKQTR01. The sequence continues at coordinate 1,266,472 of CAWDWR010000002.1, read as the reverse complement.
CGGACGCTGACAAAAACACTTGTTCGCACATAGACACTGACAGCGACATGAACGCAGACTCACACGCGAACGACAGGCCATGAACGTGGCCGCGCTGGAACTGGACCGGGTGACGAAGCGCTTCGGAGCGACCGAGGCGGTGAGCGGCGTCTCGTACGCCGTCGGCCGCGGGGAGATGTTCGGCCTCATCGGCCCCGACGGCGCGGGCAAGACGACGACGATCCGGCTGCTGTGCGGGCTGCTCAAGGCCGACAGCGGGTCGATCCGCGTGCTCGGCAGCGACCCGTTCCGGCAGCGTTACGCCATCACCACGAAGGTCGGGTACTTCTCGCAGAGGTTCAGCCTCTACGGCGACCTGACCATCGACGAGAACATCGCCTTCTTCGCCGAGATTCACGGCGTGGCGCGCTACCGCGACCGGCGCGACCGGTTGCTCGACATGATGCAGTTGACGCCGTTCCGCGGCCGGCTGGCGGACCGGCTGTCCGGCGGCATGAAGCAGAAACTGGCGCTTGCGTGCACCCTCGTGCACGAGCCGGAGATCATCCTGCTCGACGAGCCGACCACCGGCGTCGACCCGGTGTCGAGGCGCGAGTTCTGGCGCCTGTTGTCGGAGTTCCTCTCGCAGGGCATCACCATCCTCATGGCGACCCCCTACCTGGACGAAGCGGAACGCTGCTCGCGCGTGGCCCTGATGAGCCAGGGGCGCATCCTGGCGCTCGACGAACCCAACGCGCTGCGCGCGGCTTTCCCGGACGACCTGCTCGAAATGCTGGCCGACCCGCAGGACGCCGCGATACAGGCCGTCCGCCGCGACGCCGCCGTGCTGGACGTGCAGAGCTTCGGCGAACGCCTCCACATCAGGGTGACCCGCGGCCGCGGCGACGCCGCGGCGGCCGCGCTCACGCGGGCGTGCGGCCAGGCCGGTGTTCGCGTCGCCAGCCTCAGGAAGGTTCCCGCGTCCCTCGAAGACGTGTTCATCGACCGCGTCGTCACGACGCCCGGACAGAGTGCCGTATGAGAGACACACCCTCGCACCGCAGTGTCACCTTCGTGGCCGCGCTGGCCGTCGCAACGACGGCGTGGATGGCCGCGCCTGCAACGGCGCAGGACGTCAGGGCTATAGCCCTGACCTCCACAGCGCCGGCTCAAGCCCCGGCCGCCAGCATCAAGCTGACGCTCGACGAGGCGATGGCGCGGGCGGTCGAGGCGAGCCACCGGATCGGCGAAGGGCAGGCCCGGCAGGACGCCGCCACGGCGGCCGTCGACGGGCGGGCGGCGGCCACCATGCCCACCGTCAGCGTGATGGCCGGGTACACGCGCACGAACCACATTGTGCCCTTCGGCCTTCCGCCCGAGAACCCGACGGCGATCATCTACCCGGACATCCCCGACAACTGGCGCACGCGGATCGACATGCAGTGGCCGGTTTACACGTTCGGCCGGTTCGAGTCGCTGGAGCGCGCGGCCCGCAGCGAGGCGGCGGCCGCGGGCAAGGACGTCGGCACGTTCACCGCGGACGTGCGCCTCGACGCGGCGCGGGCGTTCTGGGCGCTTGTCACGGCCGCCGAATCGGTCCGCGTCGTCGAGGAGGCGCTGGCGCTCATCGAGGCGCACCTGCGCGACGTGAGGAACATGCGCGAAGTCGGCCTGCTGGCGCCCAACGACGTGTTGAGCGTGGAGGCCCGGCGTTCGCGCCAGCAGGTGCAGTTGATCGAGGCGCGCAACCTGCGCGACGTGGCCGAGGCCGATCTGAGGCGCGTCACGGGCATCGATCCCGGCACGGCGATCACGATCGACGCCGTCCTGGAAGGGCCGCCCGCGCCGCTGAGATCCTATGACGACCTCCTGGCCGATGCGCGCGCGGGGCGGACGGAGCGCCAGGCCTTGCAGGCCCGCGTCGACGCCACCGGCGAGCGGCGCAACGCGGCGGCGGCGGGCCTGAAGCCGGTGCTGGCAGTGGGCGCGGGCTTCGACTATGCGAAGCCGAACCCGCGCATCTTCCCGCGCACCAACGAGTGGCACACGTCCTGGGACGTGGGCGTCAACGTCATGTGGCCGCTCTGGGACGGCGGCCGCGTGAAAGCCGATGTCGCTGAAGCGGCGGCCAACCAGCGGGCCGTCGTCGAACGGCTGGCGGAGTTCGACGCGGTGCTCGACTTCGAGGTGAAGCAGCGCCGCCTCGACGTCGAATCCGCGCGCGAAGCCATCCGCGCGGCGACCGACGAAGTCGCGTCGGCGGCCGAGGCCCGGCGCGTGGTGGCCGAGCGCTTCAAGGCAGGCCTCGTCACCAACACCGAGGTGCTCGACGCCCAGCAGGCGCTGCTGCTGGCGCAGTTCGACCGCACGCGCGCGCTCGCCGGCGCGCGCCTGGCCGACGCGCGGCTCGACCGCGCGCTGGGAAGGTAGGGCGCCGATGCCGGCCGTCACCGTCCGAGATCTGACGCGGCGCTTCGGGGCCTTCCTGGCCGTCGACCGCGTGTCCTTCGACGTCGAGGACGGCGAAATCTTCGGCTTCCTCGGCAGCAACGGCGCGGGCAAGTCGACGACGATCCGCATGTTGTGCGGGCTGCTGAAGCCCTCGTCGGGGACCGCGCTCGTCGGCGGCATCGACGTCGGGCGGGATCCGGAAGCGGTGAAGCGCCGCATCGGCTACATGTCGCAGCGGTTCTCGCTCTACGAACTGCTCACGGTGGAGGAGAACATCACCTTCTTCGGCGGGCTGTACGGCCTCGACAACGCCCGGATTGCCGCGCGCCGCGAGTTCGTGCTCGACATGGCCGGCCTGAAGGGCCGCGAGCGGACGCTGACGCGCGACCTGGCCGGCGGCTGGCGCCAGCGGCTGGCGCTCGGCTGCGCCATCCTCCACGAGCCGTCGATCCTGTTTCTCGACGAGCCCACGGGCGGCGTCGACCCCGTGTCGCGGCGGCAGTTCTGGCAGCTGATCGACCACCTGTCGGCGCGGGGGGTGACGGTGTTCGTGACGACGCACTACCTCGACGAGGCCGAGCACTGCCACCGGCTGGCGCTGATGCACGCGGGCCGGATCGCGGCCCTCGGCTCGGTGGCCGAGCTCAAGCGCGTGTTCCAGGAACGGGCCGTCGTGGAGGTGCGCACCGGGTCGCCGATGGCGGCGCTGCGCGCCCTCGACGATCTTCCCGGCGGTGGAGAAGACGAGCCCCTTCGGCACCGCGCTGCACGTGTGGCTGAAGCCGGGCGTGAGCGACATCGAGCCGTTGCGGGCGCGGCTCGCCGAACGCGGCCTCGCGGCCGAGTCGTTCGAGTTCGTCGCAGCCGTCGCTGGAAGACGTGTTCATGCACGTCGTGGCGCGCGAGGAGGCGGCCGCCGTATGAGGAAGGCCCTGGCCGTCGGGCGCAAGGAGTTCTGGCAGATCGTCCGCGACCGCCGGACGCTGATGATCCTGCTGTTCGTGCCGGCATTCTTCCTGATGCTGTACGGCTACGCGCTCAACTGGGACATCAGGCACGTCCGGCTGGCGGTGCTCGACCGCGACCACTCGACGGAGAGCCGGGAGCTCGTGTCGTCCTTCGTCAACTCCACGTATTTCGACGTCGTGGCGGCCCCGGCGTCGATGGCGGAAATCGATCACCTGATGGACCGCGGCGAGACGCGCGTGGCGCTCTTCATCCCCGAGGGCATGGCGCGCGACCTCCGGTCGGGGCGCACGGGTATCGTGCAGGTCATCATCAACGGCGACAACGCGAACACGGCCACCGCCATCTTCGGCTACGCCCAGGCGATCGTGCTCGGCGTCTCGACGTCGCTCCAGTTGCAGCTGGCCGGCGGGCGCGGGGCCGCGCCCCTCCTCTCGGTGCAGCCGCGCATCTGGTACAACCCCGAGCTGCAGAGCACGCTGTTCCTGGTGCCGGGCCTGATCGCCTTCATCGTGATGATCAGCTCCGTCGTGTCGACGTCGCTGTCGATCGTCCGCGAAAAGGAGCGGGGCACCTGGGAGCAGGTCCGGATGGCGCCCATCTCGACGCCGGCCTACGTCGTCGGGAAGACGATCCCGTACTTCTTCATCTCGCTGGCGTCCGCGTTCCTGATCATCGCGGCGTCCATGCTGCTGTTCGACCTGCCGGTGCGGGGCTCGTGGCTCCTGCTGCTCTTCGCCGTCTCCGTGTTCCTGGTGGGCGCCCTCGGGACCGGGCTGCTGGTGTCCACGCTGGTCGACTCCCAGGCGCTGGCGTTCCTGATCGGGCCTGCTGATCTCGCTGCTCCCGACCTTCGTGCTGTCCGGCTTCATCTTCCCGATCGCGAGCATGCCTTTGCCGATCCAGTACGTCACGGTGATCGTGCCGGCGCGGTACTTCCTGGTCGCGCTGCGCGGAATCGTGCTGAAGGGCGTCGGCTTCGGCGTCCTGGCGCCGCAGTTCGGGGCCCTCGGCGCGTACGCGTTCGTGGTGCTGGCCCTGGCGTCCATCCGGCTGGCAAAGGAGCGTGGCTGATGCGCCGGCTGGGGTTCCTCGTCCGGAAGGAGTTCCAGGAGCTGCGCCGCAACCCGCGCATGTTCCCGGTCATCTTCGTCGCGCCCGTCATCCAGCTGTTCATCCTCGGCTATGCGGCCACCACCGACGTGAGGAACGTGCCGCTCATGGTGGTGGACGCGGACCGCAGCGTGGCGAGCCGCGACCTCATCGCGCGCTTCGACGGCTCGCCCTACTTCACCGTCGTCGGCGTCACGACCGATGACGCGGACATCCAGCGGGCCATCGAGACGCGGCGGGCGTGGATGGCGCTCTCCATTCCGCCGGAGTACGGCGAGATGATCGGGCGCGGGCGCGCCGGTGGCCGTGCAGGTGATCACGGACGGCAGCGACTCCAACTCGGCGACCGTCGGGCTGGCGTACGCGTCGACGCTGATCACGGAGCGGGCGGCGGAGTTGGCCCTCGCCCGGCGACCGCCAGGCGCGCCGCGCGTCGGGTCCATCGAGGCGCGCATCCGCGTCTGGTTCAACCCGCAGCTGCTCAGCCTCTATTTCATGGTCCCGGGCGTGCTGGCGCTGCTGCTGATGCTGGTCACCACCGTGCTCGGATCCATGGCCATCGTGCGCGAGAAGGAGCTGGGCACGCTCGAGCAGCTCAACGTCACGCCGCTCAAACGCTGGGAGTTGACGGTCGGGAAGCTCCTGCCCTTCGGACTGATCGGCATGGTCGACGTGATCCTGGTGGTATCGCTGGCGGTCCTGTGGTTCCAGATTCCCGCTGCGCGGGAGCTTCCCGCTGCTGTTCGGCCTGTCGCTCGTCTACCTGCTGTGCACGCTCAGCCTGGGCCTGCTCGTGTCGACGCTGTCCAACAACCAGCAGCAGGCGATGATGACGGCGGTGTTCTTCTTCATGATGCCGATGATCTACCTGTCGGGGTTCATCTTCCCGATCGAGAACATGCCGGCCGTCATCCAGCCGATCACCTATCTCATCCCGCTTGCGCTACTACCTCGTCATCGTCCGCGGCATCTTCCTCAAGGGCGTGGGGCTGGAGTCGTTCTGGAGGGACGCGCTGCTCATGCTGGGGTGGGGCGTGACCGTGCTGGCGCTGGCGACGATGAGGTCGAAGAAGACGCTGAGCTAGCGCCACCTGAACACGTCGACGTAGCGCTGCGCGGCGGTGTCCCATCGCCGGATGGGGAAGAACTCGCGATCCGGATCGACGTCGGCGGGCGCGCCGGCGGGGACATCGCCGCGGCCGACGAGCATGTCGTACGCCCGCAGATAGTCGTCGGCGCTGTCGGCGAGAAGCGGGTTCAGCGACGCGTCGAGCGTGAACACGCCCACCGCCGTCGTCTCGGCATCCGGCGTCGCGTAGCGCACCCTGACGCCGACCATGCCGTCTGCCAGCGGCGCGATCGTGTCGACCGGGCCGGTGGCGTCGAGCGTGCGGAACCGCGGAGGCTTCGGAAAGACCAGGAACGCCAGCGGGGCCTCCGGCGGGCACGACGTGCAGCGGTATTTCTCCAGTTCCGCCGGAGCCGAACCATTGGGGTTCAGGGCGTTGAGCACCGACAGGCTCCCGGCCTTCGTCTCGTTGTAGCAGGCGCCCACGTAGAGCTTCGGGGGCGACGCAGAGGCGTCGAGCGCCACGGTGGTGATGCTGCCGTTGCTCCAGTACGCGCTCTCCGGCACGCCGGTTCTGGGATCGAGGCGCTGGACGGAGGACGGATAGAGCGCTGAATCGAAGAGCACCGCCCAGATCGCCCGCCCGGCCCCGCCTGCCGGGTCGGCCGTGACGAACGCGCGATCGACGATCCACGACGGGCCAAACGTCTCGGCCCCGAACCGGACGGTGCCGGTCGGCCGGAACATCCAGCGCACGCGGCCGTCGTGCTCGAACAGGTACAGGGCGGTCTCCGACGGGCCGCCCGGCGACTTGGCCACGAGCCAGACCTCGCGCGTGCCGTCCCCTTCGATGTCGGCGACGCCGCCGAGGATGGACCGCGGCATCACCGGCGTGCCCTGATAAGTCTCGTGGATCAGATCGCGCGGAAACTTGTGCCGCCAGAGCTCGTGCCCGTTCGCGTCGGACACGACGAGCGAGTCGAGGTCGATCATCCACTCGGCCGCGGCGGGTGTTCGCTCAGCAACCGTGGAGCGCTGCCAGGAACGCCACCCCGCCCACAGCCCGACGGTGACGGCGGCGGTGACGACGACCGTAGCCCCGACCCGGACGAGCTCCCTCTTGTCGTAGAACGGACGCGGAGTCCGGACCGGCGCTGGACCTGGCGGACTCGAAACCTCGGACTGAACGGAAGCCGGTTCAGATGCCGCCGCGCCGGACCTGGCATTGACGCCCTGGACCGTCTCCAGCCACGCATCGATCTCTCTGGGGAGCGCGAACACGCTTTCGGGCTTCGACACGCCGAAGCGGCGCACCGGCAGGCCGAAGTCCTTCTCCCATCGCTGGACGGTGCGCACGCTCCGGCCCAGGTACGCGGCGATCTCCTTCCAGCCGTTGAGCTGAACCGGGCCAGCGGGCCCGCCGGGTGAATCGGAGGAGGCTGTCATTCGGTCAGCTGCACAGGAAGCCGGCGCCGGCGGCGCGGTCTGCGTCCGGGACTGTCACGTAACAGGACAATACCGTAACCGCGGCTGCCGGCGCGCGCAAGATCTGTGCAACCGCCAAAAATAGTGTGCAAGATCGCTTGACACGATTTCCGAAGGTCGTTCCATCTCGTCATAGAAGCCAGAAGCCAGAAGCCCGGACGTTCGGAGAGAAGGGTAACAGATCTGTCTGGAGACATAGGTAACAGTGTGACGATGCGTGTGGTGGCTGTGGAAAACGCGCGTTGGGCGTTTTCCAAGGAGCCGGTGGACCCGTCGTGTGGGTCCACGGCGCCGGCAGCCTCCACGCGCCTGGTCCGCTCACGCATACGGGACGGGCGTGAGCGTGCGGGTGCGAGCCTCGAACCGCGCCAAGCGGACCGTCGCGAAGTGCAGCATCCAGAGGCCGTCCTCGACTTCCTCAAAGGCGACGTGTTCCCCGCCCAGGACCTCGGTGAGATAGAGCGGGTTGCCCGCCCACGAGACCTGGCCGGTGCTGGCAACGCGGCGGACTTCCCAGTGCCCCGGATACTCGAGCGGCGGGAGGTGGGTGGGATAGGGACGGGGCGAGGCCGCGTAGCAGCTCGCCGGGGTGACGTCGCCCAACGCCTCATGGGGGCGCTCGGTGTTGTAGTCGCCGCAGAAGTGTCGGAAGCGGCGCTGTTGCGCCGCGAGGTGCGCCGCGGGCGGCCGTGCCGTTTCCGCTTTCAGCACGCGGTGGAATTGCTCATGGGCACCGTTCTGTTCCGGATGGCCCAACGCAATGCGTTCGGGCTGAATGCCCAGACGCAGCCACCAGACCGACAGGTGCGAGAGCCGCGTCAACCCCGGCGCGGCAAAGGGGCCGCCATTATCACTGCGCAGCCGCTCCGGCAGCCCATGGTCGCGGAACGCGCGCTCGAAGCACGGCCGCACCAGTCGGCCGGATTTCTCGGGCAGGGCATCACAGCGCAGCACGAGGCGGCTGTGCAGATCGCGCAGCGTGAGGGGATAACAATACGTTCGATCCCCCAGGCGGAATTCGCCTTTGAAATCCGTGGTCCACACCTCGTTCGGGCGCGTGGCCGGCGCCAAGGGACTCGGGGACGCGTGCCCGCGTCGGCGGCAGCGGGGCGTCCGGACCAGGCCGTGGGCCTTCAGCAGCGCACTGCCGGTGGACGGCGCCGGCCACGGCCACGTCGGCCACGTGCGGCGCAGCCCCGCCAGAAGCTTGCGCGCCCCCCACGTCGGATGGCGGCGCCGCGCGTCACACAGCGCGTGCGTCACCGCGCCCCCCGTCGCCCGCGGCGAGTGCTGCGGCCGCCGCGATTGGTCCACCAGGCCCTCGAGCCCCGTGTGCTCGAAGCGGGCAGCCCACTTGTACCCCGTCTTGCGGCTGATCCCGTAGTGCTCACACAACTCGGTCATCGACAACCCGCCCGCGACGTACGCGCGGACAAACAACCGTCGCAGATCCATAGGACTCACTCCTTGCCATGGCATCGCGCCCTCCTGCGAAGCGATGGCGAAAAGTGTTACCCATGTGTCCAGACGAATGTGTTACCTATGTGTCCGGATTGAGCCGCCAGTAGCCAGAGCCAGAAGCCAGAAGCCAGAAGACAAGAAGACATGTCTCCGTGTCGCGGTGTCTAATCGTATGTGTATCCCATGCCCCCCGCCTTCGCCGTGGTCCGGCTGGCCCGTTCCTCCCACGGCTTCGGCACGGCAGGCCATGCCCCATGCCCCGGAGGCAATATGCGCAACGTGATCGCGATCGCGTGTGCGGCGGTGATTCTCTCGCACACACCCGGCTTGGCGCAGCAGCCGGCGGCGTCCACAACGCCGCGCCCGCCGGCCACCGGAGCGTCTGCAGGTCCTGATCGGGCGGCGGCGGATCGCCTGCCGATCAAGCGCGTCGTGCTGTACAAGAACGGTGTCGGGTTCTTCGAGCACCTTGGCCGCGTTCAGGGCACGCAGCAGGTGTCCATCGACTTCACGAGCGGCCAACTGAACGACGTGCTCAAGTCGCTGACGACGGTGGATCTCGGCAGCGGCAAGGTGACCGGCGTCAGTTTCAACACCGACGACCCGGCCAACAGGAAGCTCGGCGCCCTGTCGTTGCCGCTCGGCGAAGACACGACCGCCCTGGCGTTTCTCGGCGCCATCCGTGGCGCGCGGGTCGAGGTGCCGGCGAGCGCTGGCGCCGTCACCGGCCGCGTGCTGGCGGCCGAAGAGCGGACGGCCGGCGAGGGCCAGAACCAGACGACGATCCGTGAACTGGCGATTGTCACGGACGGCGGCGAACTGCGCACCTTCGAGGTGACGCCGCGGCTATCCGTGCGTGTGCTCGAGGGCGATCTGCGCGGCGACATCCGGCGCTACCTCGACATCGTCGCGTCCACCCGCCAGCGCGATCTCCGCCGGATGAGCATCGCGACGTCCGGCACCGGGGATCGGCAGCTGTACGTGAGCTACATCAGCGAGGTGCCCATCTGGAAGAGCACCTACAGGCTGGTGCTTCCATCCAAGGCCGGCGAGAAACCGTTGCTGCAGGGCTGGGCCGTGGTGGACAACACGATCGGTGAAGACTGGACGGGCGTAGAGCTGTCGCTCGTCGCCGGGTCGCCGCAGTCGTTCGTCCAGCAGCTCTCGCAGCCTCTCTATGCGCGGCGGCCCGTGGTGCCGCTGCCCTCCAGCGTGCAGCTCACGCCGCAGACGCACGAGGCGACGCTGCGTGCCGAGACGGGCGCGGCGGACGTTGCGTCGGACGAGCGGCCGAGGATGGCCATGGCGCCCGGCCGGGGAGGGGTCGCCGGCGAAGTGCCTGGCGGCGTCGTGGGAGGCGTGGTGGGCGGGTTGCCCGGCGCGCCGCCGCCCCCCATGGCCATGCGGGCCGCGTCCTACGACGCGATGTCCCGCGTGGAAGCCGCGGCGCAGGGCCGCGAACTCGGCGACCTGTTCGAGTACCGGCTGAAGGAGCCGGTCACGATCCGCAAGAATCAGTCGGCGCTCGTGCCGATCATCAACGCGCAGGTCGAGGCCGAACGCGTGTCAGTGTGGAATGAGTCGACCGGGCAGCGGCCGCGCAGCGCCGTGTGGCTCACCAACGCCACACCGTATACCCTCGACGGCGGATCCTTCTCCGTGCTCGAGGAGTCCACGTTCACCGGCGAGGGCCTGATGGACCCGGTGAAGCCAGGCGAGAAGCGGCTGCTCTCGTACGCGTCGGATCTCGCGCTGCTCGTCGACGCGAAGCAGGACGCCGCCGATCCCGAGCGCGTGACCAGCGTCCGCATCGCGCGCGGCGTGATGATCATGCAACGCGAGCTCCGCGAGAAGCGCACGTACACGATCCGCAATGAGGACGGCAAGGCCCGCACGGTCGTGATCGAGCATCCGAACCGTGCCGGCTGGAAGCTGACGAGCGCCGCCAAACCCGACGAGACGGCCGCGAACGTGTATCGCTTCCGTGTTCAGGCGCCGCCGAAGGCGTCCGCGTCGCTCGTCGTCGAGGAACTGCGCGCCCTGGACGCCTCGTATCAGGTGACCAGCGTCACCGACGACCAGCTGGCGATGTTCGCCAGGCAGCGGGCGCTGACCCCTGAGGTGGAGCAGGCGCTGCGCGCGATCATGGCGAAGAAGGGCGAGGTCGCGGCGTTGAACGGCGAGATCGCGCAGCGGAAGGCAGAGACCGAGCAGATCTTCCGCGACCAGGAGCGCCTGCGCGAGAACCTCAAGGCGCTGAAAGGCAGCTCGGAAGAGCGGTCCCTCGTCAGCCGCTACACCAGGCAGCTCGACGAGCAGGAGACGCGCCTGGACGCGCTCCGGCGCGAGATCGCCGAGCGCGAGGTGAAGCGCGCCAGGCTCCAGGCCGAACTCGACGCGCTCGTCCAGGGACTGTCGTATGGAGGCAAGTAGGACAGAAGGAGGCCGAAGACCACTGCCCACGTGCAGCGTGTGACCTTCCGGCTTCTGACAATCGACAGTCAGCCCTTCTGGCTTCTTGCTTCTATCCGTGATGGCTGCGGACGATCAGCCGCAGCATCTTCAGGTTGATCGCGGCGAAGCGCACCAGCTGCCACGGGATGAACGTCCGCATGAAGCGGGTGAATCCCGTGGGCTTCGTCGCGAAGAACGACTCCTTGAGCCTGTCCGGCTGGTCGCCCGTCTGGATGTCGCTCATGGTCACTCCGGGATCAGGCTCCAGCCGGGGCGGAGCCGGGCCTTGTAGATGAACAGGTGGTGCAGCAGGATCTTGATCCAGTGCCCGGCCAAGCCGATCTCGCCGAACGTCTGATCGAGGTCGCGGCCGTACTCGGGATACCGCTCGAAGTCGGGCACGATCGGGAACACGGTCATCGACGCGGCCGTGCCGGTGAACGGGTTCGCGCCGGCCGACGCGACGCACGCGGCGCCCATCGCCGCCATCGAGGCCGTGTGCGTCGGGTTCGCCTCGCCTCGCGCCATGCCGACGACGTTGCGGGCCACGGCCTTGCCGATCATGGCGGACGGCATGCCCGTCCTCGGCGGCGCCGGCGCGATCGGCGACCCGCCCGGCGTCTGGCGGGGACGCGAAATCGCATGGGGCGGAGCGAAGGCGATCCCCGCGGCGAACATGTTGGGATAGGCCGGCGACTGGTAGGTCTTCGGCCAGTCCTTCGCCGTCCACTGCTCGTAGGGCCGCGGCGTGTAGTCGGCGTCAACCTTCATGAAGCCGTTCGGCTGGAAGACCCGCGGGGTGATGTCCGCGCCGCCCCTGTCGTACGCCTTCAGCCCGACGCCGGAGAACGGCGGCAGCAACATGGCGAAGTCGAAGGCGAACTCCCGCTGCTGGCCGTCGAGCGTCTCGTAGTGCGCCAGCCCCGGCTCCACCTTCCGCACGTGGGCGCGCGTGATCCACCGGATGTTGCGCTCCGCGAACAGCGACTCCGTGAAGATTTTGCTGGGCGTGATGTACCCGCCGCGCTTCAGGTGAAGCCCGCCCATGCCGAAGTCGCCGAGTTCATACTCGTTCGAGAGCCACCAGATGTCCGCGCGATCGCGCACTCCTCGCGCCCGAAGCTCGAACTCCAGGTTGACGATGTACTCGAATGCCGCGCCCTGGCACGTGCACCCGCCGTGGCCCGTGCCGACGAGAAAGCGCTGGCGCTCGCCGCGGCGCATCCGCTCGACGGCCGCCTGGAAGCGCCTGGCGGTGTCCTCCGCGTGGGAGTCGGTGCAGACCGACAGGGTATGCCCCTCCGGGCCGAGACCCTCCGTGGCGGCGAAGTTGAGCTTCGGCCCGGTCGCGTTGATCAGGAAGTCGTAGCGAATCTCCTCGCGCTCGCCTTCATGGCCCGCGCGCGTCGACTCCGCGACGACGTACGGATCGGCGCCGCCCGCACCGCCGTCAGGGTGCAGTTCCGCGGCCCTGGCTTGCCGGAAGTCGATGCGGTGCCGTTCGTACACCGGCGCCAGCGGGAAACGCACGCGTTCGGCGGGCATCAGGCCGACGCCAACCCAGATGTTCGACGGGATCCAGTTGTAGTCCGGTTTGGGCGAGACGACGATCACCTCGTCGCGCGCGGGGAGCCACTTGCGGGCGAACGCCGCCGCGGTGTGTCCGGCGACGCCTGCTCCGAGAACCACGACACGGCTCATGACGCCTCCTCCCCTTCAAGATGCCAGCGCACTGACGCGGGCGCGTGTCAGCGTGTCACTGCGGGGGCCTGTCGACGTTGGGGGCGTTCCTCTACTGGCTACTGACTGCCGATCTTCGTCAGATACTCTTCCGTCCACTTCCTCATCAGTTCCTGGGTGAGCCCGATGGTCTCGGCCTCGGCCAGGGCCTTCTCTTTCGACCATCCGTCCACCACGACGCGCTTGATGGCCAAGAATGCGGCGGCGCGATTGCCGCTGTGCGCAATGGATGAGCATCGGCCGGTTCGCCGGTTCCTTCACGGCCGCGAGAAACGCGTCGAGCGCCGGCTTCACGTCGGCGTCCGTGCGGGCCCACGGAATGGAGAAGTACTTGAGCCCGGCGGCTTCGACCGCGGCCTTCTCCGCGTCGACGGCGGCGCCTTCCTCGCTGGCCTTGCGGAAGTTCATGACCGATGCGTAGCCGCGCCGCTTGAGCTCGGCGGCCGCCTCGGCCTTGACCGCCCCGGCGCACGCGAAGGCGTCGTCAACGGGCGCGAAGTTGGTGATGCCCGCGAACGGCTCGACCTTCGTGCCCACCTTGGGCGGCGCCGGCGGCGCCTCGCCCCAGATGTACTTCCCGAACCACTCGAGGTTGTGCTCCATCGCCGCGCGATGGGCCTTCGGCTTCGTCAGGCCGTGGCCGAACCCCTTGTAGACGATGAGCTTCGCCGGGACGCCCTGATCCTGGAGTCCCTGATAGAGCTCGTAGGCGTTCGGGATCGGCACGCGCCTGTCGAGTTCGCCGTGCTGGATGAGCGTGGGCGCCTTGGCCTGCTTGATGTACGTCATCGGCGACGTGTCGGCGTAGATCTTCGGGTCGTCCCAGGGCGTCGCCTTCAGGTACTGCCGCGTGAACGGGTGGATGTCGGTGTTCACGTAGTAGGTCATCCAGTTCGAAATCCCCGCGCCCACCGACACCGCCTTGAATCGCGCGCTGTCGTGCGTCGTCAGGAACGCCGAGATGTAGCCGCCCTGGCTCCAGCCCATCGTGCCGACCTTGTCGTTGTCGACGAGGCCCTGCGCCACGAGATAGTCGATGCCGGAGACGACGTCCCACGCGTCGCCGATGCCGAGGTTGCGCACGTTGAGCGACCGGAACTTCTCGCCGTAGCCGGCGCTGCCGCGGTAGTTGGGCTCGAGCACCAGCGCGCCCTTGTTCAGCCAGATGTCGATGGGATAGATCGTCGTCGACGCGAACGGCATCGGCAGCGAGATGCCGGTGGGGCCGCCGTGAATCACGACGAGGAGCGGGTAGCGCTTGCCGGCCTGGAAGTTCGCGGGCTTGTGCAGCACGCCCTCGATGAGCGTGCCGTCGATGCTCTTCCAGGTGACGACTTCCTGCGACGGCTGCGGCCAGCTCGCCACCTGCGCGCCCATGTCGGTCAGCTTCTTCAGCGTGCCGGTCATCGGAGACACCGTCCAGAGCTCCGGGAACTCCTTCGGGCCGGTGCGCACGAACGCGAGGGCGCTGCCGTCGGGCGTGGCGGCTGAAGCTCGAGAAGATCCACTGCGTGCCCGGCGTGATCTTCTTCACGGCCTGCGTGGCGGGATCCAGGAGGAACAGGTGCGCGGCCGTCTTCTGCGACGCGGAGAAGAGGATGCCGTCCTTCACCCACATGAGCGGGTTCGGGTTCTCGTCGAAGTTCTTCGTCAGGTCGGTGATCGCCCCGCCGGCCGCGGGCACCACGGCGATGCGGCTGTTCGTGTAGTAGTAGAACGGCTGCGCCATGGCCGACGAGAAGGCGATGCGCGTGCCGTCAGGCGACCAGCGCGGGCGGCTGTCCGGGCCCGGCCTGGGTGACCAGCGGCCGGATCGCCGCGTCGGCCACCGTGACGATCGAGATGTCGGCCGGTGCCGCTGTTCGACGGGATCGCCGTTGACCGTGTGGTCGAAGGCGATGGCCTTGCCGTCGGGCGACCAGTCGAAGCCGCCGACCGTGAAGTCGCCCTTCGTCAGGCGCTTCGTCTTCTTCGACTCGACGTCGATCACCCAGAGATGCGAGAGGCGCTGGTCCTCGTCGACCAGCTCGAACTCGCCGTACTTCTTGTCGCGGTCCTTCCACGCCTCCGGCTTCGGGTCGGTCATGGTGAAGGCGATCTGCTTGCCGTCGGGCGACCAGGCGAAGGAACCGACGCCCTCGTCTTCGCGGGTGAGTTGCTCCGCCTCGCCGAATGACGGGCGGATGAGCCAGATCTGCTGCTTGTCGGATCGGTCGGACGTGAAGGCGATGCGCGCGACCCGTCGGGCGCCCAGCGCGGCGATCCGCTCGACTTCTTGCCGTTGGTCAGCTGGCGGTTCGTGCCCGCCGCGACGTCGGCAATCCAGATCTCCGTTTCGTAGGCGTTCTCATCCCAGTTCACCTCGCGCACCGTGTAGGCCACGAGCTGTGCCGTCGGGCGAGATGGCCGGCGCCCCGACGCGCTTGAGCGCGATGAGCTGATCGACCGTCGGGCCGGGCGTGGCCTGCGGCGCCGAAGTCTGGGCCGATACGGGAGCGCTCGAAACGAGCGCCAGGAAGCCTCCAAGAACGAACATGCAGGCAATGCGTCTCATACCGCACCTCGAAGGAATCCGACTAACTAGCCCCTAGCCCCTAGCGCCTAGTCCCTATACCGTCAGCACCACCTTGCCGATGTTTTCCCTGTCCTGCAGGAACGCGTGGGCCTCGCCGGCGCGCGCAAGCGGGAACGCTCTTGCGACAACGGCCTTGAGACGCCCGGCGGCGAAGTCGGTGAGCAGGGCCTCCATCGACGCCGCCGCGAAGCGGCGCTCGCCCCAGAGGTGCGCGAGGTTGAGCCCGAAGACGCCCTTGTTGGCGTTCATGAGATCGAGCGGGTCGAACAGCGGGCGCTGCTGCAGGAACGACTGCACGCGCTCCTCGTCGCGGACCCGGCCGACCACCAGCGCCTGCGAGCCATAGACGACGAGGCGGCCGAGGCGCGCGAGCATGCGGTAGCTCTGCGCCAGTTGCTCGCCGCCGCGCGCGTCGAGCACCACGTCCACGCCGCGGCCGTTCGTCAGGCGTGCGACCTCCGTCTCGAGATCGCCGCTGCCGGAATCGAGCACGTGATCGAGGCCCATGGCGCGCAGGGCGCCGTGCTTCGCGGGCGATGCCGTGCCGATCACGATCGACCGCCGCAGCCGGGCGAGCTGCGCCGCGGCGATGCCAACGCCCCCGCCGGCGCTGTGGATGAGGATCGTCTCGCCGGCCTTGAGGCCCGCCATGCGGGAGAGCGCGAGGACGGCGGTGAGGTAGGCGATGGGAATCGCGGCGGCCTCGTTGTGGCTGAGGTTGGCCGGGACGGGCCAGACGAAGTCGGCCGGCACGATCACGTGATCCGCGTAGCCTCCGAACCGCGAAACAGCGAGCACGCGCCGCCCGATTTCGTGACGGGTCGGGCCCGGCCCCACGGCATCGACGTACCCCGACACTTCGTAGCCGACGACCATCGGCGGCGGCGGCGCGTCGGGGTACAGACCCATCCGCGCAAGAATGTCGGCGAAGTTCACGCCGGCGGCTTTCACGCGGATGCGGACCTCTCCCGGGCCGGGCTCGGGCGTTGCCCGCTCGCGCTCCTCCATGACCTCCGGCCCGCCGTAGCGGGTGATGACGATCTCGCGCATGGTCGGATTCTGATCGAACTACGCATCATAGATCAGGGGCCAGGGACTTGGCGCTAGGCGCTAGTTCTCGGGATTCGGGTTTACACTGGCGACAGATGAGTGGACGCAATGCAGCGACACTGCAGCTGGTGCTGGCTGCGGGTGGCCAAGGCGGCTCCCATCTGCCCGCAGGCATATCACCGAAGCTCAGCCGAGGACAGATGGGAACGCCTCGGACAGGACCCGCAGCCGGTCCATTCGCCCGGATAGTCGCTATTGCGGCGGTTGCCATCGGCACCGTCGTCGTCGCCCAGCAACCCCCCGCGAAGCCCCCGGTGCTGGTCGAGGGCGCCAGGATCCTCGACGTGGCCAGGGGCCGCTATCTGGCGCCGGCGGCCGTGTACATCGAAAACGGCCGCATCAAGAGCGTGACGCCCGAGCCGCCGTCGCCCGTCCCTGACGGCACCGTGCGCGTGAAGGCGGCGGGACCGATCCTCGTGCCCGGCCTCATCGACGCCCACGCGTGGGCCGCGCCCGTCTCCGGGCTCGAGGCGGACTACTTCTACCTCGTGGGCCTGGCCCACGGCGTGACCGGCTATCGCGTCCTGAACGTGCGCACGAACTGGGGCGTGGCGCAGCGCGCGCGATCGATCGCTGGCGGCATCATGGCGCCGCGCCTCTGGACGAGCGGCCGCGGCATCAACCAGGGCGCCGAGCCCCGACCGCTGGCTCTTCGATGCCGCGGACGCGACGGTCGCCATCGGCGAGGTCCGCCGCCAGATCGACGCGAAGGTCGACTGGATCGCCGGCTATGACGCGCTGCCGCCCGACATCTACAAGGCGATGACCGCCGCCGCGCGGCGGACGGGCGTGCGCATCAGCGGCCAGCCGGGAGCGAGCTCGATGAACGACCTGGCCTCGGCCGGCGTCGCGTCGATCGAGACGCTCGCCTATCCCGTCAAAGCGCGCAGCGGCCCGGCCGCCGACGCGTGGCTGGCGGCGAGCGCGCGCGACCTGAACGCGCTGCAGGCGCGCCTGGTGCGCGCGCGGATCACGCTGGTGCCGATGATGGCCGCCGCGATGGCGGGTGCGTTCCCCGAGGAGGCCGCCGCCGATCCCGGGCTCCAGTGGCTGCCCGAGGCCAGGCGCGCCGCACTGAAGGACGCGCTCGGCAAACGTCCGGCCGCCGATGTGGCGAATGCGAAGCGCGCGTGGACCAGCCAGGCCGCGTTCCTGAAACGGTTCGTGAACGCCCGCGGCCGCGTGGCAGCTGGAACGGGGTTCGAGCTCGGCGGCTATCCCGTTCCAGGCGCGGGCCTGCATCGCGAACTGGCCGCGCTTGTGCGCGCCGGGCTGCCGCCCATCGAGGCCGTCCGGGCCGCCACGTCCACCGCCGCCGACCTTGTCGGGGCGAAGCCCGGAACCGTCGCGTTTGCACCTGGCGCCGACGCCAACTTCATCGTCGTCTCGGGTGATCCCCTGAAGAAGATCGAGGACCTTGCGAACATTGCCCAGGTGATTCGCGCCGGAGAGGTGTTCGATCCGAAAGTGCTGCTCGCCCGCGCCGCCGCGGCGAGAGGGAAATGAGCTGAACGGGAACGGGGATCACGGCCGGAACACGAGGATGTGCTGCCAGGGCAGCACGTCGATGACGCGATCGAACCGGTAGCCCTCGGCCTCGAGCTCCATCCGGGCCTCCTGGACGCTCATCTTGTGCTCCTCGCGGATGGGCACCCAGTCGCTTTCCTTCCGGAACTCGATGAGGACGAGCCGGCCATCCGGCTTGAGGGACGAGCGAAGGCTGCGCAGGACCTCCTGCGGGCGCGACAGTTCGTGATAGACGTCGACCATGAGGATGAGGTCGAAGCGCCCGTCCGGAAGGCGCGGGTTGGTTTCCGTCGCCTGTATCAGCTCGACATTCTCAATCCCCTCGCGTTCGAGGCGGCGCTGCAGGTGCACGATCATCTCCGGCTGGATGTCGGCGGCGTACACACGGCCGTTGGGGCCAACCTGCTTCGCCAGTCGCACCGTGTAGTAGCCCGAGCCCGCGCCGACGTCGGCCACGACCTGGCCTGGCCTGATTCCGAGCGCCTTGATCGCCTTCGACGGCTGCTCCTCGAACTCGCGCTCCGGCCGCTCGAGCCAGGCAGCGCCCTCATAGCTCATCACCGGCGCGATGACGCGCCCAGAGACCGGATGGCGCTCCTCGGCGCCAGGGGCGGCGGCGTACAGGAAGGCCCCGAGCGTCAGTGACATCGCGCAAAGCAGCGCGGCTCTAGCGCCGGAGGATCGGACGTTGCTCGTCATTGATTGCTAAGACGCCCCGAGACGACGACAGGTCCCCTTTGACCGGCGCGGCGCTTGCACTTCGTTACCGGCGTTCAGCTAGCTGCGCGTCAGGACCTCGATGTCAGCCTGGTCAGCCGCCCGGCCCGTCCGCTTCGAGGCCACCAGGTCGGTCAGCGAGAGATAGGGCACCCGGATGCCGCCTATCCGCCTGACGACCCGGCGGGGGTACGCGTGTTCAAACGTCACCGTCCAGGCCACGGTCAGCACGTCCACGCGTGGATCATCTCCGATGATGGTCACAGGATTGGAAACGATCTCGGCTTCGTCGAGTTCACGCGCCAGCCCGTAGGGCAGCTCACCGAGGGCCGCCAGCAGCCGCGCCATATTCCGCCGATCGCGCGGCACCAGAATGTCCACACCACGCGTCGCTCTCACGGAGCCGTGCAGGTTCGCAGCGACACCACAGGCCAGCAGGTAGCGCACGCGATGGCGATTCAACAGCCGGCAGACCCGCAAGACCCGGTTATCGGTACCAGGGGTTCGTTTGGGCATGGCGCCACCGCTCGTATTCTTCCCATGACGTGAACGTGCGGACGAAGGGCCGGAACCTCTCGGGCGTCAATTCCACGAAGTCCCGGTAGAGACGCTCGCTTTCGGCCAGCCAGGCTGCCGGACCCGATCGGCGCGGCGGCCGACGAACGCCACGACGGAGTGAGGTGCTGGAGCGCGCTGGCATGCGCCTGATTATAGGGGCGTTCACCATCCGGCAGGAGGCAGCATGCCGCGCCACCCGCCGCCGTGTGGTACAAGGTCGTCTGATGTGCGGATGGACCGAGATTGACGCGCCGAGGCTGGCGACCGTGCGACGGACGCCACTGCGCGCAACGTTCGTGGAGCGCCCGCACCGGTTCGCGGCGTGGTGCATTCTTCGCGGCGGCGCCGATGTCGGGGCGCACGTCCCGAACCCGGGTCGGCTCACCGGCGTGCTCGCGCCGCGCTGCCAGGTTCTGCTCGATGGCCCGTATCCCGCCACGCGCGCGCTCCCGTACACGATGGTGGCGGCGCGCCCTGGTCGCGAGCCGGGTGCTGTCTGGATCGGCACCAACACGATCTACGCCAACAAGGTGTTTCCTGCGCTCGTGACGCACGGGCTGTTTCCCGAACTCGACGGTTCCACCATCCGCGCGGAAGTCGTGCATGGGCATTCACGCTTCGACTTCCTGGTTGGCGACATGATGGTCGAGGTGAAGTCAGTCACGCTCGCCAGCGGGAGCGCGGGGGCCTTCCCCGACGCCGTCAGCGCCCGCGCGGCGCGCCACTGCGCCGAACTGGCGGCGCTCTGCGACGTCGGGCCGACCGACGGCGATTGTCTTCGTCGCGCAGAGAGGCGACGTCGAGTCGGTGGCGCCCGAAGACGAGGTGGACCCGGACTTCGGCGTCGCGCTTCGCGCCGCGGCGAAGGCAGGCGTCATGGTGCTCGCCTGCGCGCTCGACATCACGCCGGCCGGCGCCACGCGCGCGCGGCGGGTGCCGGTGGTGCTCTAGCCGGCAGGGCTAAAGCCCCGCCCTCCAGGTGTCTGCCAGCGCCTGCTGGATGAGTTCCCACGCGCGGCGGACGTGGCGATCGGTCGTCTGCAGGTTGCCGATGGCGACGCGCAGCGTGAAGCGGCCCCGGAGCACGGTGTGCGAGATGAAGATCTCGCCCGAGTCGTTCACGCGCTTGAGGATGGCCTCGTTCAGCCGCGTCAGTTCCTCCTCGGTCCACTCCCGCCCGCCGGGCCTCGCGCGGAAGCACACGACGCTGAACGGCGCCGGCGCGAGGCGTTCGAAGTCGGGATCGGCGTCGACCCAGCCGGCGAACTGCTGCGCCAGGTGGATGTGATAGCGCAGCCTGTCGCGCACGCCTTCGGCGCCGAAGTAGCGCAGGATCATCCACAGCTTCAGCGAGCGGAACCGCCGGCCGAGCTGCACGCCCGTGTCCATCAGGTTGCGGGCCGCGTCGGGCGTCTTCAGGTAGTCGGGCACGAGCGAGAACGCCTGGCGCACGCACGTCCATCCGGCGGC
Organism: uncultured Acidobacteriota bacterium; assembly: GCA_963806085.1. GTDB lineage: Bacteria > Acidobacteriota > Vicinamibacteria > Vicinamibacterales > JAKQTR01 > JAKQTR01. The sequence goes on along the minus strand of CAWDWR010000002.1, from coordinate 1,245,797 downwards.
AGAAGAACGCGCTCAGATCGAACGGCGTGAAGAGCCACTTGTGCGGATTCACCACGAGCGAGTCCGCCCGGTCCGCGCCGGCGAGAATGTGCGCGTGCTCGGGCAGCATCGCCGCCACGCCGGCGTAGGCCGAGTCGATGTGCAGCCAGAGGCGCTCCGCCTCGCAGACGTCGGCAATCGCCGACACCGGGATCGACGCTCGTCGTCGACGTCGTGCCGACGGTGGCGACCACGGCAATCGGCAGCACGCCCGCCGCGCGGTCCTCGGCAATCGGCCGCGCGCAGCGCGTCGGGCCGCATCCGGAACGCGTCGTCCGACGGGATCTTCCGCAGCCCTTCCTGTCCCAGGCCGGCGAGGATGACGCCCTTCTCGATCGACGAGTGGGCCTGGTCCGAGCAGTACACGCGCAGGCGCGGGCACGTCGGCGCGGCCCGCGAGGCCGAGCGTGCGCACCTGCGGCACCGCCGCCTCGCGCGCCGCCGCGATGGCGTGCAGGCTCGAGATGGAGGCCGTGTCGTAGATGACGCCTTCGAACGTGTCCGGCAAGCCCGATGAGCTGCCGCAGCCAGCCCATCACCACCGCCTCGAGCTCGGTGGCCGACGGCGACGTGCGCCAGAGCATCGCCTGCTGGTTCAGCGCCGACGCGATGAAGTCGGCGAGCACGCCCGGCGCGCTGGCGGTGATGGAGAAATACGCCATGAAGCCCGGATGGTTCCAGTGCGTCATGCCCGGCATCAGGATGCGGTCGAAGTCGGCCATGATGGCCTCGAAAGCCTCGGCCGACTCGGGCGCTGACCTCGGGCAGCGCGTGGCGAATGTCACCGGGCGCGACGCGCGCCAGCACCGGGAGCTGCTCCGCGTGCTCCATGAAGCGGGCAATCCACTCGACCATCGCGTGGCCGTGCTTGCGGAACTCGTCTGGAGGCATGTCGCCGAATGACACGCCCGCCTCCCTGGTCGTCATCAGGATTCTCCATGTCGAGCAGGTAGATTGTAGGGGGAAGGAGGCGGAGGAGAGTAGTCAGTATTCAGTAGCCAGTATTCAGTAGAAAGGCGAGTCTCGCTGCACGGTGTCCAACTGGCTACGTGGCTACTGGCTACTGGCTACTGAGCTACTGGCTACTGGCTACTGGCTACTGGCTACTGACCGATTACTTCAATTCATCTCGTTCCACCACCACTGTCACAGCCTGATTGAGCCGAATCGTGAGCGACGTGCCGGAACTGAGCACCGCGGGGTTCCGGCCGCCGGCCATCACCGCGCCCGTGCCGCCGGCCGCGCCAACCGCGCCGCCGATGGCGGCGCCCTTGCCGCCGCCGATGATGGCGCCGAGGATGGCGCCGCCCACGGTCGCGGCGCCCACCTTCGCGGCGCTCTCCTGGCCGGGCGACTTGCCTTCGCGATAGACGACCTCGGTCTGCATCGGCAGCCTGGTGGCGTCGGGCAGGACGAGCGTGTGGAAGCGCACGCCGACGCGCGCCGCGGTCTTCATCTTGCCGCCGCGCTCGACCTGGACGACTGAGCCGAGCACGCGCGACCCGGTGGGAATGGCAATCTCGGATCCGACGCGAACGTCCCGGGTGACCCGCGCTTCAACGGGGTCTTCGATCTTGGCCACCTCGCTCGACACGGTGGTCTCGATCCGCAGACCGATCACGGAGTCGGCCGAGACGACCAACTCCTCCAGCACCTTCTGCGGAGGCGCGGGCGGCGCCGGCGTCTGCGGTTCGGCGACGGGCGGCTGGCTCGGCTCGGCTGCCGCCGGCGGAACCGTTGCAGCGCCAGGAGCCGTGACGACATTCGCCGAGGCCGGTGGAACAGCCGCTACTCCGCCGGAGACACTGTCGGCGGCGGGCACGGGCGATGCCGAGGGCTTGGCCGGTTTCGGGACCGCGGTCCTGGGACTCTCTGCAACAGACGCGGCGGGCACGGCCGCGTTCTGCACGGCAACCGGGGCCGGCGCCGGCGGATTCGCCTGGCTGGGAGAGCCGGCAGGGGCCTGCGCGGCCGGAACACCCACAGCCCCGGACTCCGCGACACGGGCAACCGCCGTCTCCTGCCGCAATGCGAGGTACGCGCCGAACCCGGCCGCAAACATGCACAGCAGGACAGCCACGGCGAATCCAACGAACTTGTTCATCTTCGTCTCCCACGGGACCGGTCTCATCGCCTGTGTGCGGCGGCCGAGTCCGGCCGCGACCACGGGATCTGAAACCGCCCCCGACCAGTCTCGGAGCAAGTCCTGTACCGGGGGTTCCAGCGAGCCTCAACCCAGGAAGCGCAGCCCTGTCAGCAGTTTACCAAAACGCTGCCTGGCAGGGGGATAGCCGCATTGACACCCCGGGTCTACACGATCGTCCTGATTTGCAAACGGGGCGTCCACGGGTCAGAATGGCACGGAATGAAACTGCAGGACCAGCTCGTGCAGGACGGCGACCGCCTGTTCCGCTGGCGCAGCTACCTGCCCCTGCTCATGGTCCCGGTCTTCGTCGCCGGTGTGATGACGACGACGCCACCGTTCTCGACGCGCGGCGCCGAGCGGGCGTGGGAGTATCTCAGCGTCGCCGTGGCACTTGCGGGCCTCGCCTTCCGCGTCTGGGCGGTAGGCTCGGCGCCATCCGGCACCTCCGAGCGAAGCACCACGAACCCCCGCGCATCCGAACTTCGCACCACCGGCCCCTACTCGATCGTCCGCCACCCGCTCTACGTGGCCAACGGCCTGATGGCGCTCGGCCTCTCGTTCTTTCCGGCCATCTGGTACCTGCCGATCATCCTCGTGCTGGCCACGTGGCTCTACTACGAGCGCATTGCCATCCGCGAGGAATCGTTCCTCGCGGAACGCTTCGGTGCCGGGTTCGACGCCTGGTCGTCGCGCGTGCCGGCCTGCATTCCCTCGTTCGCCTGCGTACGCGCCTTCGGTGATCCCGTACTCGTGGAAGAAAGTGCTGCGGCACGAATTCCACGGGCTGCTGGTCATCGCGGCTCGGGCGCCTTCGTGCTCGACGCGCTGCAGGAGAGCCTGCGCGCGCGCGCCTGGCACGTGGACGGCCCGTGGGCCTGGTTCTTCGCGGTGAGCGCCGTGCTGTTCCTGATCTTTGCCGCGCTCAAGCGCGGCACGCGGCTGTTCGAGGGCTGACCCATGGCAATTCTGTCGCGCGGCCAGATCGACGCGGCGCTCCGGGATCTCCCCGGCTGGCGCTTCGACAACAACGCCCTCGTCAAGGAGTTCACGTTCGCGGGGTTTCCCGAGGCCGTGGCGTTCGTCTCCCGGCTGGTGCCCGGCTCCGAGGCCGCCGATCATCACCCCGATCTGGCCGTCAGCTACCGGCGCGTGACGGTCGCGTTCACCACCCACAGCGAAGGCGGCGTGACGGCGAAAGACCTTGCCGGTGCACGCCTGGCGGACTCATGCGCCTGAAGCGGTACTACAGCTCGCGAGACGTGACCGCGCTGACCGGCCTCACGGCGGACCAGTTGCGGTGGTGGGAACGGCAGAAGCTGGTGCAGCCGGCCGTGGCGTCGCACCGCACCGAGGCGGGCGGCTTCACCGAGCGCCGCTACACGCCGGTGGACCTGCTCGAGATCATGGTGCTGGCCGATCTGCGCCGGCGCGGCTTCTCGCTCACGCGCCTGCGCGAGCTGATCGACAAGCTGCGCCTCCACTTCCAGGTCCGCCTGTTCGAGGCCACGGGCGAAGGCGGCCCGGTGACGCTGCTCACCGACGGGGGCGACATCTACGTGCGCACGCTCGACGGCCGTTTCTTCAACCTGCTCAAGGACGCCACGCAGCCGCTGCTCGTCATTGGCGAGGAAGCCAGCTTCAAGGTGCTGGCGTCGCGCGCGCGGCCGCGCAAGAAGAAGCCGCGCAAGGCCGAGCCGGACGGGGAGTGACGATGATCCGCCGCAGGACGGCGTCCCGGGCGCTGGCGGCCGGAGCCGCGGTGGCGGCCTGCGTGACGGCCGGCGCCTGGCTGCACGCACAGGAAAAAGGGGCGGCGCAGCAGCCGGTCTTCAAGTCCGGCGTCGATCTCATCGCCGTTGACGTGTCCGTCGTGGACAAGAACGGCAACCCGGTTGCCGGCGTGAAACCGGAGCAGTTCGACGTCACCGTCGACGGCAAGCCGCGCAGGGTCGTGTCGGCCGAGTTCCTCGAGTTCGCAGCGCGGGACAAGCCGGCAACGGGCCAGGCCGCGCCCGAGGCCGTCCCCGAGCCGCTTTTCAGCTCGAACGAGGCATCCGCGGCGGGCGCGGCGAAGGGCCGCCTGATCTTCCTCGCGATCGACCAGGCCAGCTTCAAGCCCCTCGGCGCCCACGGGGCAATGGAAGCGGCGCGGCGGTTCATCGACCGGCTGCAGCCGGACGACCGCGTCGGGCTCGTGGCGTTTCCCGGGCCCGGCCCGAATGTGCCCGCCTCGCGCGATCACTCGCCGGCCCGGGCGGCCACCACGAAAATCATCGGCTCGGCCCAGCCGTTTCGATCGAGCGGAATCGACAAGAACGTCAGCCTGTCCGAAGCCATCGACATTCACGCCAACGACAGCATGACGCTCGAGAGGGTGCTGGCGCGCGAATGCGGATCGGCAAGGAACGCTGGCGACCGGACGGCATGCGAGATGGAAGTCCGGAACACGGCGTTCAGCATCGGCCGGAACGCGGAGTATCAGGCCACCCGCAGCCTCCAGGGCATCGAAGCCGTGATCAGGGGGCTGGCCCAGATCCGCGAACGCAAGACGCTCGTGCTCGTCAGCGCCGGCCTGCCGCTCTCGGACCGCGGCGGCGTGGATCTGCAACTGCGTCCCGAAGTGGTCGCACTGGGCCGCGAAGCGGCAGCCGCGAACCTGAACCTGTTCGTGCTTCACATCGACTCGGGATTCCTGGACGCGTTCTCGGCCGAGGAGCGCACCATCAGCGACACGTTGAGCCGCGACCTCGGCATGATGAGCATGGGCCTCGAGACCATCGCGGGCGCGAGCGGCGGGTCGCTGGCCCGCGTGGTGGCGGGGGCCGAATTCGCCTTCGACCGCGTGCTGCGGGAAACGGCAGCCGCCTACCTGCTCGGCGTCGAGCCCGCCGACAGCGACCGCGACGGCAAGCCGCACCGCATCAACGTGAAGGTCAGGGTGCCCGGCGCCGACGTCCGCAGCCGCAAGGAGTTCGTGATGCCGAAGGCCGGCGCGAAGCCGGCCACGCTCGACGAGGCCATGACGGCCGCGTTCCGCGCCGAGCGGCTGGAGACCGGACTCCCGATCCGGGTCGCCACACACAGCCTGGCGACGAGCACGGGCGCCGGATACCGGGTGGTGATCAGCGCCGACATCGGCGACGGCATCGCGGGCCCGGTCGAGTTGCGGTTCCTGTACGCGTTCGTCGACGCCTCGGGCCGGACGCTGCCTCCCGTAGCGCAGAAGGCCACGCTCGAGCCTCGCCCCGGCGGCCCGCCCGGCACGGTGTCGTACGTGGCGGAGAACATGCTGCGGCCGGGCCCGTACACGCTGCGTTTTGTCGCCATCGACGCGTCGGGGCGCGTGGGCAGCGTCGATCACGCGTTCTCCGTCGGCCTGAAGAACGGCGACGGCGTGCGGCTGAGCGACCTGATGCTCATGGCGCCCAGAGCGCGGCAATCCGACAACCTCTATGTCGTGACCGACGGCCGCGTGCGGGGCGCGGCAATCGACGCGTATCTCGAGATCGAGCCAGCCGGCCGGAACTCGAAGGTCAGCGGCGTGGCGTTCGGCATCGGCGACCGCGCCGACAGCGAGCCGCTCATCTCGATGCCGGCCAGCGTGTCGCATCCGACCGGCGCGGCGAACTGGGCGGCCGCGGCTCGGTTCGATCTCACCCTGCTTCCGCCCGGCGACTACGTGCTCACGGCCACCGTCCTCGACGAGCAGCGCACGCTGGGCAAGGTCACGCGCCCCATCCGCGTCGAACGGGCGGCGGCAGCGGCGACCGGGCCGGCGGCGCCGGGCGGAACAGCCTCGCCAGGCGCCGCCGCCACGGCCGCGGCGCCGCCGCGCGTGTTGTTCGCCGCCGGCGAAACGGGGAGCCTGGTGAAGGCCTTCTCGCGGCAGGACGTGCTTGGCCGCGACACGCTGCAGTACTTCCTCCAGCGGATGGCGGCCGCCGCCCCCGAGTCGGCCTCCGATCCATCGGTGGCCATTGCCGTCGAATCGATCCTCGACGGCCGGTACGATCGCGTCATCTCCAACCTCGTGACCGCCGACCCCAAGCTCCTCTCGACGTCATTCCTGAAAGGCCTCGCCCTGTTCGCCCGCGGCGACCTGATTCCGGCGTCCGAGCAGTTCCGGGCCGCGATCGACGTCGCGCCCGACTTCCTTCCGGCGGCGTTCTATCTTGGCGCGTGTTACGCGGCGGGTGGAAACGACCGCGAGGCCGTGGGCGCGTGGCAGACGGCGCTCATCACCGAGTCGGACGCGCGGATCGTCTACGACGTCCTCGGCGACGCGCTGCTGCGGATGCAGGAAGCCGACGAAGCGGCCAGCATCCTTTCCGAAGCGCAGGGCAAGTGGGCAGACGACGACCGGTTCGTGCCGAGGCTGGCGGCGTCGGAGGCGCTGCGCCGCAATCCGAAAGGCGCCATGGCGTTGCTCGACGGGTACCTCGCCAGGCACCAGGCGGATGCGAACGCGCTGATGCTCGCCCTGCGCCTGCTCTACGACGCGCGCTCCGCGGGCGGCCGGATCTCTTTGGCAGCGGACGACATCGAGCGGGCCCGCCGCTACGCGGATCTGTATAAAGCCGCCGGCGGCCCGAACCAGGCGCTCGTCGACCGGTGGGTGCAGTTCATCAGCGGGAAATAGGGGAGCGCGCCGGCCCGAGGCCTACTTGACCGGCGTGCGGTACCCCTTCCGTGCCCTGACCTTGTAATCCTTCCCCGGCACCTCGACGCGCAGCTCGCGCCACTTGCCATCGTGCGCCGCGTCGCGCGGCACGAACCCGAACAGGTACTGGTTGGCGAGGTCCTCGAGCACGTTGTCGAACACTTCGTCGAGCTTGTCGAGGTCCTCGAAGTACGCCTGCCCGCCGGTGTTCTCCGACAGCCGTATCAGCACCTTGCGCAGCGATTCCATCTGCGGCGCGCGTCCCTGGCCAATCGCGTAGAGCACCGCGTCGTTTGTCTCGAGCCCGCGCTCCGCGGTTTCCAGCGGGACGCGGCTGTTCAGGTCTTCGCCGTCGGTGAACACGACGATCACGCGCCGGCCGGCTTGCGGGCCCATCTGGGCGAGCGCCTTGAGCATGGCGTCGTAGAGGGCGGTACCGCCCCAGGGACGCAGGCGATCCAGCGTCTTGAGGCGATCAGCTGGCGCCACCGTCGGCCTCGCGATCACGAACACGTTGTCGTTGAAGCCAAGCACCGTGACGACGTCCTGCGGGCGCAGCTTCGTCAGGAACCGCCTGACAGCCTCCTTCACGGTGGGCATCGCCTTCGTCATGCTGCCGCTGACGTCGACGGCCACCACCAGCTCGAGCGGGATGTTCTCGGACTGGAACGACGTGATGGGCTGCGGGACCCCGTCCTCGTAAACCTTGAAGTCGGACGCGCCCAGCCCGCGCACGAAGCGCCCGCCCTTGCCCGTGACGGTGGCCGTGATCTGGACGACGTCGACGTCCACCGTCTCGGTGTACTCGGCTCCCTTGGTGCGGATGCTCGATCGGAGCTGCCGGCCGTCGCCAAGCACGACCGTGGCGCGGACGAGGTGCTCGATCACCTTCCCGCCGGCGTTCCACGGGCACTTGAACGGCGGCTGTTCGAGGGTGCACAGCAGGGTGCCGTCGGCGAACAGGCTGACGCTCTTCACGGCCGACCCGGCGGGCAGGATGCGGATCGAGACCGACGCCGGCCCGCTGATGTAGCCGCCGTCGACCGGCTGCTCGAAGACGATCCGCGGCTCGGTGTCCTGCGCCGGCCGGCTCGCCAGCACGGCGACGGAGGCCAGTAGGACCAGCAAGGCGGTTTCGTGGCCCGTTCTCGCGGCCTGTGCCAGCCGCCGCACGCAGGTCACGAAACCGGTCCGGTTCATCTTGCCACCGGCACGAGCGGCCCGCCGGACGTCAATGAGGCGAGGTACTCGTCGAGACGTTCGGGCACGACGCGCGTGTGGCCGATGAGCGTGACCCAATCGTCGTAGTACTGCAGCTGCAGTTCGTCGATCGCGTCGCGCGCGGCGCACTCGAGAACCGACTTGGTCAGCACCGCGGGCAACTGACGCGCGTGCATGGCTTCGGCGACCGACAACAACAGATCCGGGGCGAGGCCCACCGTGAGCGATCCGCCCTTCCGTCCTGCGAGCAGGTCCAACGTGAGGGGATCAGGATACCTGAGGCTCCATCGCCCGTCATAAGCCCGGCCGGAGGTTCCCCACGACTGCGGCGGACCGGCGGACGCGCCCCCGACATGACCCAGTTGGGCCAGTTCACCCAGCGACACCAGGAGGGGCAGCGCGGCGGGCTCGTGCTCGATGGTCCAGGACAGCAGCTCGCGCCGGAAGTCGTGAATCCGCATGGCGTCGGCCGCGCCGGCCCAGCGCGAAGGCTGTGTGACGATGTCCTCGAGCCGTTGCCGGCCAAGCGCGAGGGCGGAGACGAGGGCATCGCGGTCGGCGTCCGACTGATCGAACGGCACGATGAGCGCGATGCCTTCGGCGATGGTCTGTTCCTCGGCGTCGGACAGGGTGGGCGGAGACGGGAAGCGATCGACCGACACGCGCCGCAGCGATTCGCGCGCCAGGGCCAGGTCGGCGCCGAGGATCGAACCCCGGAGGTGCCAGCCGCCCGCCCTGTCTGCCTCGGGCGCTCGCCACGGCGGCGCCTGGTGGAGGTTGCTGTCGGGGGCGTCGAGTGACCAGTCGTGGCGCGGCGCCGGGTCGCCGTCGAGGAGCGCCGTGCTTTCGGGGTCGCGCAGCACGGCCGCGTAGGCCAGCGAGAGCGCGGCCTGCGAGACGAGGCGATCGGCCACCTGAAGGAACGGCCGGGCGATGCGCGGGAGTTTCTTGAGGTCGCCCGGCTTCTTCAGCTTCTTCAGGTCGCCGGCGGCCGAGGCGACCTCCTTGCGGTACCAGTCGCCGTCGAGCCATGCCATACCCGGGCCGCGGATCGCCAGCGCGGCCGACGCCGCGCGTTCGAGGGCCGAGGCGAGTTGCGGAAGCTGGGCGATCGTCACGCCTGGCGCGGCAACGGCCGACGCCGCGCGTCCAAGCTCCAGGCCGGCGGAGAGCGGCACGCCGCGCTGCTTCTCGCGGACGGCCTTCATGCGCGCGAGTTCGGCGCCGGCGATGTCCACGCTGTAGGGCAGCCCTTCGAGCCAGAGCCCGAGATTCGGCGAGTCGGCAACCGCCAGCGCGCGGCCCGCCATCGCGCTGAGCAGCAGATCCTCGGCTCCCAACTCTCCGGCGTCCGGACGGGGAGGCACGCGGTCCACGAGCGCCGGGAGCAGCGCGGTCTCAATCCACCATCCGGCGCCGCCCAGGTACTCGCCATCGGCGGACACCGGCAGGGCGCACAGCGACAACAGCAGCGACGCAGACGAGGGGGCGTCGAGCGTGCGCGCGGTGCGCGCGCGCTCGAGAAGCGAGACGGCGCTCTGAAACGTCGCCAGCGCCACCGTCGCGCGCTCGCGGTTGTCGATGCGCGCCAGGCGGTCCGCGTGCCGTCACCGCCGCCGCGTAGACGCGCGGATCCCGCACGCCCATCCGGTCCAGCGTCAGGAGGAGCGCGCCGTACCGCGAAAAGCCCCGGAGTGCGACGAGGACGTCCGGCAGCGACGCGCGCGGGGCGTCGCCGAACGCGCGCTCGGCGAAGAACAGCGCCTCGATGCGATTCCGGCGCACGGCGAACGACTGGTCCGTCTCGGACAGGAACTGGAGCAGCCATGCCGCGTCGAAATGGCCGTCACTGTCCGGATCGCCGAGCTCGCCGGCCGGGTCGGAGGGAATCGCGATGCCGTCGAGCGCCCTGCGCCAGAGCCGGACCGACGTCGGCCCCAACGGCTGGCCCGACGCGTCGACGGCCGTGATGGCCAGCACGTGCGGGCCGTCGTAGAGACTGCGCATGAAGGGCCGTGCCGCCGGATCCCACGACACGAGCAGCTTGACGTGGGCTGCGTACAGGGTTTTGAACCTGTCTGCGCGGGCGTCCGGACTCGTGATCCAGGTGCCGAGCACGAAGGCCTGGTGCGGCGCGTCGAGCGCGTGCACGGCGCTGAAGAGCAGCGCCAGGCGGCCGCCGTCCTTGTCCAGTAACCTCAGGATGAACCGATCGGGGCGGCCCAGATCCTCGCCCGAAAGCGCCTGCCAGAGCGGCTCGGCCGCGGAGCCGCCGGGCACCGCCACGCGCCCGTTCGTCACGTGGATGCCCTGGCCCGTGCCCGCGAACACAGCGGCACGGTCGGAACCGGCGATCTCCTTGAGAACCGGCGGATTCCGCCCGAAGTACTCACGCGTGCCGGCGTCCATGCCGAGCAGGCCGAAGTAGAGGAGCGCCGTGCCGCGATCGCCGAGCAGGGCGGTCGCCAGGGAGCCGGAAAGGCTCTCCGGCGCCCGGATCACCGCCGTCCATGCTCCGGGCGAAAGCGGCAGGGGAACCTCGTCGGCTTTGAGCGACACCGCGAGAGGTCCGCCGGCGTTGGCGGCCGAGATGACGGCGTTGACATCGAGGCCGGCGCTCTCCAGATCGGCGCGCCTTCGCTTCTGCCGATCACCCTGGTCGGCCTGCAGGCGGTAGGCGCGCGAATCGTGCTCGAGCGAGCAGCCAATGGCATCGGCGATGGCCTCGAGACGTTTTCGGACGGCTTTGTCGTCCGCCTGCCGAAGGGTGGGCGCCGCCTGCCCGTCGCCGGCCCGCAGCGCCTCGACCGCCGAGATCGATTCGAGGTACGTGATGACGTTGCGGCGCCGCGCATCGATGGCCTCGTTGGCGCCGTCCTGCGTGTCGTAGATGACGTGGATGACCTCGCGCAGTGCGCGCGTGCGTGGCAGGCTCTCGTCGAGGCCGGCGGCCCTGAGGAGCGCCGGGACGCCGCCGGGCACGCGGAGGCTGTACCAGCCGGCGCCAGCGGACCATGTTCCAGCCGCCGGCTGGGCCGCCGCAGCCGCGGCGACGACGAGACCGCACGCACAGACGAGCAACAGGCGCGTCATCTTCGACGCTAGTCTATCGCGCCAAGAGGCGGCCTCATCACCCGTTCTCGCGGCCGGGCTGAACCGCTGTACGCAGGTGATGAGGCCGGTCCTATTATTGCCCGGCGAGGTAGCCGGGCCTGGCGCGGACGGTGGCGCCGCGGCCCTTCACGCGCACCGTCAACTCGTGCCACCCGTCCTGCGGCACGCCGCTCGGCGAGTAGCTTACGCAGGTACCGCTGCCGGAACTCGTCGAGCACTTCCAGGAAGACTGCGCTCAGGCTCTTTGTCGATTCGATCATGAACAGGCGGCCGCCGGTCTGATCGGTGAGGTCTTTCAGGAACTCGGCCCTGAGCGCGAGGCCCGCCGACACGCCATAGACGACCGCGTCGCAGCGCTTGGCGACGTCGAGCACCGCTCTGGGCCGCAGCCAGCTCGCCGTGTCGCGGCCGTCGCTGAACACGATGACGAGGCCGCGGCCGACGTCCGACTCGGCCAGCATCATGCCGGCGAAACTCGCGTCGATGAGCGACGTGTTCCCCTTCGGGATCGCGCTGTCGATGGCGGTCCGGACGGGACCGGTGTCGGAGGTCAGCGCGGATCCGACGACGACCTCGGTGTTGAAGAAGACGAGCCCGGCCTGGTCTTCTTTCTTCAGGGCGCCCAGCACCGAGCGCCCGGCCTCGCGCAGGTTGGCGAGCCGTTCGCCTTCGATGCTGTCGCTCATGTCGAACGTGAAGACCACGTTGAGAGGCAGTTGTTCGAAGCTCACGAGATCGACCGTCTGGCGCACGCCGTTGTCGAGGATCTCGAAGTCGGCCGGCCGGAGCCCGCGCACGGGTTTGCCATTCTCGGTGACGAGCACGTCCACGCGGACCGCCTCGACCTTCGACGAGAAGGTGGGGTTCTGGCCGCGCGCACCGGCCGCCATGGCGGCGAGGACGATGGCGGCAATGGCGGCGGCCCGGAACATCACTGCGGGTACTCCCGGAGCATGTATGCATTCAGCTCGTCGAAGAGCGTCTGTGAATCCAGGTTCTGCCACCGGAAATAGCGCCACCACGGGTCCGCCGACGCGGGCTGCCAGGCCGGCAAGTCGCGCAGTTGCCGCATGGCTTCCTGTGCCCCGGTGCGGTCGCCGCGCTGCCGGGCCAGGAGCGCGAGCGCAAGGAATGGCGACTTGGCCTGCGGATAGAGCCCTGACGCGCGCGCGTAATGCTCGCGCGCGGCATCGGCGCGGCCGAGCGCCTGTTCGGCGCGGCCGAGAAACAGCTCCGCGTAGTAGCGAAGCCGCGGGTCGTCGGTGTCGCGGACTTCACGGAGCGCGCGCGCCAGCTCTTCGGCGGCTTCGTCGTAGCGGCCGAGTTCCGTCAGCACGAATCCCCGGTGCAGGCGGGCCTCGGCGAAGCCGGGCCTCGCTTTCAGCGCCTTGCGATAGTGATCGGCCGCTTCGTCGAAATGGGCCTTCGCCCCGCGCGCGTCAGCCCCCGTCTCGAGCGCGGCGGTCTGGATGAACGGCGACGCGAACCCTTCGTGGTAGTAGCCGTGCTGGAACAGAATGTCGGGGTCGTCGGAGAGCAGCAGTTGGGCGTGCGGGATATGGGCGTCGGCGTTGGCGTAGTCGCCCAGTTCGAGCAGATAGACGATGGTGGCGAGGTACCAGAGCCGCACGCCCTCGTTGCGGCCCGGATCGGGCCTGACCACATCGAGCAGCGCTCGGCCGTGGATCCAGTGAATGCCGAGACAACCCCTTCCGAACGACTCGCCGTCTTTCACGAGCATCGAGCTGCGCGAGGAGCAGCCCACGTTCCCCGACAGCTTCGGAATGATGCCCCTGGCGATGTCTGCGTGGAGCACGGCGGCCCGGAGCAGGATCCGGTTGGCGTTGCCCGCCAGAGCCTCCTCGTCCGTGAGGCCCAGCGCAGCCCTCAGCTCGCTGTACGGGATCAGTTCCGTCTTGTACGGCACGAACTGCCGCGGCACCGGCCGGCCGAGTTCGCGCCTGCAGAGGGCGACCAGCGCGACGTAATCGGTGCGGACGAATTCGAGGTCGAGCTCCGTCCAGAAGGCGATGACGCGCGCCGGCCTGTCCACCTCGCCCGGCGTGTGCTCGTTGACGGCCTCGACCCAGGAGGACACGCGCGTCAGCCACACGGGCAGTGCGGACTGGGCCGGAGCTTGGGCCCGGCCCTTCGGCACGCTCAGGGCCGCCCCGAGCAGGGTCGAGGGGCCGACAGGACCCGCGGCCTGAGCCACCGTGGAGGCGACGAAGACAAGCGCAGCGGCGGAGCGCGTGGTCATGGCTGCGGACGTGCGTTACTATACTCCGGCGCCCCCCGGGACGCTGCGCGCCGGACCTCGCCATAGCCTGCCGAGCACGACCGATGCGATGCGCAGGCAGGCGAAGGCGGGCGCAACCAAAAGGAGCCTCACTGCCATGACTGATGGGTTCCCCGGCCTGTTCCGCACCCGCACCCCGTTCGTCCTCGTCCTGATGCTGGGCGCCGCCGTGGCCCTGCCCCTGCAGGCCCAGAAACCCGCGCCCGCCCAGAAGATCGACGAGGCCTACACGAAGCTGATCAAGGAGCACACGCAGGATCCGAGGATCAGCACGGAACTGGTCGACCACATGCCGGCGAGCGACAAGGTGCCGTCGCCGCTGAAGTTCTTCGGGCGCATTCCGGGCACGCCGGGCGAGCTGACGTACGCGAAGGACATCCAGCGCTACTACGAGGCGCTGGCGAAGGCCTCGCCGCGGTTCAAGTACTGGACCATCGGCAAAACCGAAGAAGGCCGCGACATGGTGCTCCTCGCCGTCGGCAGACGAGGCGACGATCAAGACGCTCGACAAGTACAAGGCCGATCTCGCCGCGCTGACCGACCCGCGCAAGACCACCGAGGCCCAGGCGCGGCAGATCATCAAGACGTCGAAGCCGATCTACTGGGTGACCGCGGGCATGCATTCCGGGCGAGACCGGCGGCCCCGAGATGCTCATCGAGCTGCCGTACCGCCTGGCCGTCGAAGAAACGCCCTTCATCCAGAACATCCGCAGCAACGTGATCGTGTTCATCACCCCTGTGCTGGAGGTCGACGGCCGGGAGAAGCACGTCGACACGTACTACTACGGCAAGAAGACCGGCAAGCCGCGCCCGCCGCTCGTGTACTGGGGCAAGTACGTCGCCCACGACAACAACCGCGACGCGATGGGCCAGCTGCTCAAGCTGACCCAGAATGTGAACCGCACGTTCCTCGAGTGGAAGCCGACGATCCTGCACGACCTGCACGAGGCATCGAACTACCTCTACGCCTCGACCGGCACCGGGCCCTACAACGACGCCCTCGACGCCATCACGATCAACGAGTGGTGGGCGCTGGCCAACGCCGAGGTCAACGAGATGGCCAAGCGCAACGTGCCGGGCGTGTGGACCTACGGCTTCTACGACGGCTGGGTGCCGAACTACATGTTCTTCGTCGCCCACGCCAAGAACGCCATCGGCCGCTTCTACGAAGTCCAGAGCTACGGCCCCGACATCGTCGAGAACCTGCGCATGGGCGCGAACGCCACCAGCCGCGAGTGGTACCGGCCGAATCCGCCGCTGCCCCTCATCAAGTGGGGCCCGCGCAACAACACCAACATCCAGGAGTCGGCGCTGCTCATCGCGCTGAACTACGTGGCGAAGAACCGCGAGACGTTCCTCGAGAACTACTGGCTCAAGAACGTCCGCTCGCTCAACCGGGGCCGGAACGAGGCGCCGTACGCATGGGTCATCCCCGCCGCGCAGCGCCGCAAGGCCGAGGCGGCCGAGTTGGTGAACGCGCTGCGCAGGCAGGGCCTCGAGATCTCGCAGGCGACCTCCGCCTTCAAGGCCGGCAGCGTGGACGTGGCCGCCGGCGACTACGTCATCCGCGCCGACCAGCCGTACCGGACGATGGCGGACATGTACTTCAGCTTGCAGAACTACGCGCCGGGCAACCCGCGGCCGTACGACGACACCGGCTGGACCATGCAGCTCATGCGCAACGTGAAGCTGCTGGCCGTGGCCGACAAGGGCGTGCAGGCGCAGCCGATGACGCTCATCGCGGCCGACGTGAAGGCGCCTGGCGGCATCGAGGGCACGGGACCGGTTGTCGTCGTCGATCATACGAGCGACAACAGCACGGTGACCTTCCGCTTCAAGCACGCCGACGTGAAGATGCTGGCGGCCGAGGAGGACTTCACGCTCGGCGGGCACAAGTTCCGGGCCGGGGCGTTCATCATCCCGAACGCCGACCGCGCGGCGCTCGAGCCGACGCTGAAGGAACTCGGTCTCTCGGCGTGGGCCGTGGCAGCCGCGCCGGCGGTGAAGACGCACGACCTCGACGTGCCGCGCATCGGCTACGTGCACTCGTGGTCGACCACGCAGAACGAAGGGTGGGTGAGGGCCGCGTTCGACAAGTTCGGCGTGCCCTACACGTACTTCGGCGACATCAAGCTGCGCGAGGGCAACCTGCGCGCGAAGTACGACGTGATCGTGTTCCCGCACGTCGGCGGGACCGCGCAGTCGATGGTGAACGGCATCCCGAAGGTCGGGCGCCGACCCGACGCCGTACAAGAAGTCGGAGCTCACCCCGAACCTGGGCGTGCAGGACCAGGCCGACGACATCCGCGGCGGGATGGGCCTCGAGGGCCTGATGAACCTGTACCAGTTCGTCAAGGACGGCGGCCTGCTGATCGTCGAAGGTTCGACCTCGACGATCTTCCCCGAGTACAAGCTCGTGAACGGGGTGACCGTCGAGAGCCCTGAAGGCCTGTTCGTGCGCGGCTCGATCGTGCGCGGCATCGTCGCCGACGCGAAGAGCCCGATCATGTACGGCTACGACGGCGCGCAGATCCCGGTGTACTTCAGCCAGGATCCCGTGCTGGCGGTCGGCACGGGCGGAGGTGGAGGGCGCGGCGGATTCGGAGGCGGCGGCGCGCAGATACCCGGGCGTCGGGATGAACGTGTGCGCCGAACGCCGTCTCCACGCAGAAGCTCTCGCCGTGGGATGCCGCGAGCGCGCCGGCGGTTGCGGGCACGGTCGGCAGCGGGCCGATCGGCGGCACGGCTGAAGGGCGCGGAGCGGGCAGCGGCGCCCCTTCGACAAGCTCAGGGCAAGGCGGCATGGGACAGGGCGCCGCTTCGACTGGCTCAGGGCAGGCTGGTCGCGGCGGAGCAGCGTTCGGCGCGGGTGCAGGCGCCGAGGCGCCGCGCGTCATCCTGCGCTTCCCCTCGAATCCCGACGAGATGCTGCTGTCGGGCGTGCTCGTCGGCGGCCAGGCCCTCGCCAACCGCGCGCAGGTCGTGGACGCGCCGCTCGGCGAACGGCCACGTCGTGATGTTCGCCATCCGGCCCTACTGGCGCTGGCAGACCCAGGGCACGTACTTCCTGGGGTTCAATGCGATCATGAACTGGAATGATTTGGGGGCGGGACGGTAGGCAATGATCGTAGCCAGTAGTCAGTAGTCAGTAGCCAGTAGGAAGGCGCGTCACACTGTCTCGCCGTGCAGCTCGACGAGCAAGTTCTTCTACTGACTACTGGCTACTGACTACGACACATGCCGACAGCGGCAGGCGCCACAGCCTGCCACGAGGACCTGAAGAATGAAACGCACCGTAGCGATGCTGATAGCGCTGATCGTGGTGGCGCCTGCCGTGCTCGGCGTCCGCGCCGACGAAGGCATGTGGACGTTCGACAACGTGCCGCGGGCGCTCATCAAGCAGAAGTACGGCTTCGAGATCACCGACCAGTGGCTCGAGCACGTGCGCCTGGCGTCGGCGCGGGTGGGCAACGGCGGATCCGGGTCGTTCGTGTCGCCCGACGGGCTGCTGTTCACCAATCAGCACGTCGGCCGCGGCCAGGTGGCGAAGCTCTCCACGCCCGAGCGCGACCTGGTGAAGAACGGCTTCTACGCCCCGACGAGAGCAGGACGAACTGAAGTGCCCGGACCTCGAGGTGAACATCCTCGTGTCGTACGAGGACGTCACCAGGCGCGTGCTGGGCGCGGTGAAGGCCGGCGCGACGCGACGCCGACGCGGGCGGCCCAGCGCCGGGCCGAGATGGCCGCCATCGAGAAGGAGTGCTCGGCGGCGACCGGCCTGAAGTGCGAGGTCATCACGCTCTACAGCGGCGGCGAGTACTGGCTCTACCGCAACAAGAAGTACACCGACCTGCGCCTGGTGTTCGCGCCCGAGGAGCAGATCGCGTACTTCGGCGGCGACTACGACAACTTCACGTACCCGCGCTGGAACTTCGACATCACGTTCTTCAGGGCGTACGAGAACGGCGAGCCCGCGAAGACGACGCACTACCTGAAGTGGTCGAAGGCGCGGCGCGGCCGACGGCGAGCTGATCTTCACGCCGGGCTATCCCGGCTCGACCGCGCGGCTGCTGACGGTGGCGCAGATCAAGTACCAGCGCGACGCCGGCAACCCCGTCCAGATGCGGGTGTGGACGTCGCGGCGCGACGCGCTCGCGCGGTACGCGGCGCTCGGGCCCCGAGCAGGCGCGGCGCGCGTCGGCGGGCCGGCTCGGCCTCGAGAACTCGATCAAGCGCCTCGTCGGCCAGCAGGACGGCCTGCTGAACCCGCGCATCTTCAAGAAGAAGGAAGATGACGAGGCGGCGCTGCGCGCGAAGGTGGCGGCGAACCCGGAGTGGCTGAAGGCGTACGCGCCGGCATGGGACCAGATCGCGGGCGCCTACGCCGGACTGCCCGCCTGCGCCGACGCGCATCGCGTTCTCGAACCTCACCGCATCCTCGCCTCGCCGGCATGGCCTCCACCATCGTCCGCTACGGCGACGAGATCCAGAAGCCGAACGCGCAGCGCTATCCCGAGTTCAACGACGCGCGCCTCGAGGGGCTGAAGTTCGGTCTGTTCTCGAGCGCGCCGGTCTATGCCGACATGGAAGAGGCGCAACTCGCGGCGTGGCTCGAGGAGGGGCAGAAGACGCTGGGCGCGGACGACCCGTTCGTCAAGGCCGCACTGGGAGGCCAGGCGCCGGCTGCGGTGGCGAAGCAGGTGATGGCCGGCACGGCCCTTGCCGATCCCGCCGCGCGCAAGGCCCTGATCGAAGGCGGTCCGGCCGCCATCGCCGCGTCGTCCGACCCGCTCATCGGGCTCGCGCGCCGCGTGGAGCCCGTCATCCGCGAGCTGCGCGCGTGGCAGGAGGAGAAGATCCAGAGCGTCGAAGGGCGCGCCGGGCAGAAGATTGCCGAAGCGCGCTTCGCCGTCTATGGCAAGTCTGCCTATCCCGACGCCAATTTCAACCTTCGGCTCGAGTACGGCACCGTGCTCGGCTACGAGGAAGACACCACGCTCGTGCCCTACAAGACCACGTTCTTCGGGCTGTACGAGCGGGCCGCGGCGTTCGGCGAGAAGCCGCCGTTCAACCTTCCGGCGCGGTGGCGCGACGGCCGGGCCAAGCTCGATCTCGCCACGCCGTACAACTTCGTCTACACCGCCGACACCATCGGCGGGAACTCAGGCAGCCCCGTCATCAACCGTGACGCGGAGATCTGCGGCATCAACTTCGACAGCAACGTGCAGAAGCTGCCGAACCGCTACCTCTACATCGACGAGGCCGAGGGTTCGCGCGCCGTCGGCGTGCACTCGGCCGGGATCCTCGAGGGCCTGCGGAAGCTCTACGGCGCCGACGCCCTCGTGGGGGAATTGACGGGAGGCCATCAGATGAGCAAGGACAAGGAGGCCGCACCGCGATCCATCAGGGGACGCCACCTCGCGTGCCCCGTCTGCAGGCACACGCAGTTCTACACCCGCGAGTACCTGCTGAACACCCGCGCCGCCACCTTCTTCAACTTCGACTGGGCGAACAAGGCCGCCCTGACGTATATCTGTGAACAGTGCGGCCACATCCTGTGGTTCGCCGACGAGACCGAAGACGAGGGTTGACGATCATGCAGAAGGATCTTCTGAAGGGCCTCAACGAACACCTGAGGCTGGAGTTCCGCGCTTCCCACGAATACCTGGCCATGTCGGTGTGGCTCGCCGCGAACGATCTGCCCGGCTTCTCCAAGTGGATGCGCCAGCAGTCGTCGGACGAGCTGTTGCACGCCCAGCGCATCATCGACCATCTGCTCGAGCGCGACGAGGAGCCCATCCTGCCGGCGATCGCGGCGCCGCCCAAGTCGTGGAAGTCGCTCGAGGCGCTGTGCCTGCACGTGCTCAAGAACGAGCAGGACGTGACGGCCTCCATCAACGAGCTGTACGCGCTGGCGGAGAAGGCCAAGGACCGGCCGGCCATCGTCATGCTGCAGTGGTTCGTCAACGAGCAGATGGAGGAAGAAGCGAGCGCCCGCGCCGTGCTGGGGCGCATCCGGCTGGCCGGCAACGCCGGCGTCGGCCTGCTGATGGTGGACCAGGAACTCGCGAGCGGCACCGTCCCCGGCGCCCCGGCCGAGCCGCCGGCCGGCGGACAGGCGTAGCTTCTCAGATGGAGCCCCGGGGCTTCAGCCCCGGGGTCCCCCTATCTCTCGTCCGGCTTCGGCGTCTTCGCGGTGCTCGGCGGCAGCACCGGAGGCTTGATCAGTTCCGGGTCGATCGTGCCCGTGAGCACCTTCAGGAAGTCGATGATCTGCGCCGTTTCCTCGGCGGTTAGCGCGCGCCCGAGCTGGTACTCGCCCATGTCGCGCACGGCCTGATCGAGGCCCGCCGTCTGTCCGTCGTGGAAGTACGGCCCCGTCTTCTCGATGTTCCGCAGTGACGGGCACCTTGAACACGCTCTCGTCTGCCGCGTTCTTGGTCACCTTCTCCCGCCCGGAGTCCGCCGATCGCGGGAACGGCTTGACCATGCCGAGCTTCTGGTAGAACGTTCCCGCCCAGCAGCGCGCCCGCGTGGCAGCTCTTGCAGCCGACGGCGACGAACGTCTTGAAGCCCTGCCTCTCCTCCTGCGTCAGGGCCGTCTTGTCGCCC
This sequence comes from uncultured Acidobacteriota bacterium, assembly GCA_963806085.1. GTDB lineage: Bacteria > Acidobacteriota > Vicinamibacteria > Vicinamibacterales > JAKQTR01 > JAKQTR01. The sequence goes on along the minus strand of CAWDWR010000002.1, from coordinate 1,225,706 downwards.
TTCAGGAACTTGTCCCAGCGCGACGGCGTCATCAGCTTCCGCTCGAAGGCGCCGATGGCCTTCGCCATGTTGTCGTAGCTGACTGGCTTCGTGCTCGTTCGGGAACGCGCGCTTGAAGAGATCGACGTACTCGGGCATCGATTCGAGCACCTTCACGACGACCGGCTCCGCCGGCATGGCCATCTCGACCGGGTTCAGCACCGGGCCCTTCGCCTGCGCCTCGACATCCGGCGCGCGGCCGTCCCAGAACTGCGCGAAGTGCCCGGCCGCGTTGAACACCGTCGGCGAGTTGCGGTCGCCCCGCTGGCCCTTGTGGCCGTCGGAGGTCGGCTGATTGTCCACGCCGTAGGTTGCCAGGTCGTGGCACGAGTTGCAGGAGATCTTCTGGCTCTTCGAGAGGCGGGGTTCGAAGTACAGCAGCTTGCCCAGGGCGACCAGGTCGGCGGATGCCGCGCCGCCTGCTGCCGGCACCTCGTCGGGCAGCGGCGCGAATGCCGTCAATTCGGCAGGGTCGATCGTGATCTTGGGCTGTTCGACGGGAGGCGGTGCCGGCGCCTTGCTGCAGCCGCCGGCGCACGCCGCGCACGCACCGATGAGGAGGATGAGCAACAGCAGGGATCTGCGCATGATGGACTCCACGCGGGGGCTGCTGCGGGAAGCATACCACCCCTGCCCAAGGAGCGCACCGGCGCGCTATCGGTAGTCGCGGAACGGCAACTGGCAGTCGTGCTTGCGGAGGAAGTTCAGGAAGCGCTTGTAGTCGCCCGGCTCCATGTTGAAGAGCTTGGTGACGATCTTGTAGTTGCCCTTGGCTTCTTCGAGGCCCTTCGAAATGAGCTCGCGCAGGTTGCCGCGCGTGATCTCCCGCTGCATGTACAGCGGATACACGGCGGTCCAGAACGACTCCTTGTTCACCAGCATGCGCTTCAGCAGGTCGTCCGCCACCGTCCGGCGGCGTTCGCGCTTCGGCCGGAGGCTGATGCTCCGCTGCGTCCGGATCTCGATGGGGACATCGTCTGCGCCGATCTCCGCGCCCGAGCCCGCCACGAGCATGCGCTCGATGACGTTGGCCAGTTCGCGGACGTTGCCGGGCCACGGGTACTCGGAGAGGGCCACGTAGGCCTCAGGCGTGACCACCGGGCGGGTGCCGTTGCCGCGCCCCATGTTCTCGAAGAAGTGATCGACGAGCAGGGGAATGTCCTCGCGGCGCTCCCTGAGCGGCGGCACGTGGATGTTGATGACGTTGATCCGGTAGTAGAGGTCCTCGCGGAACAGCCCCTGCGCGACCATTTCCGGCAGCGATCGGTTCGTGGCGGCGATCACCCGCACGTCGACGCGGCGGCCCACGCGGTCGGCGCCGACTTTCTGCAGCTCGCCGGTTTCCAGGAAACGCAGCAGCATGCCCTGCATCCGCAGGCTCATCTCGCCGATCTCGTCGAGGAAGATGCTGCCCTCGTCGGCTTTCTCGAGCATCCCGGGCTTGTCGCGGTACGCCCCCGTGAAACTGCCTTTCGTGTGGCCGAACAGCTCCGACTCGAGCAGCGTTTCTGGCAGGCCGGCGCAGTTCACCGTGACAAACGGGCGGTCCGCGCGCGTGCTCTGCGCGTGGATGCTCATCGCCACCAGTTCCTTGCCGGTGCCGCTCTCGCCGGTGACCAGGATCTTGGCTTCAGACTGCGCCACGCGGCGGATCTCCTGCTGCAGGGCCACCATAACCGGGCTTCGGCCCACCAGCTGGGCGTATCCGCTTCTAGTCATGGCCCTCGCTCCCCACCAGCAGGCCGTCAACGGCCTGCCTGGCCTGCGGGGCCAGGGCCACGAACCGCCCGCCGACGCGATAGCCTCCCACGCGCGGATCCCAGCGGCTCGACACGTGCCGCACGTCGAGCTCCACGTCCAGCGGCCGGTTGCCGAGCCTGGCGACCACGCGCGGCAGCGCGCCCGGCGAGATCGGATCGGGGCACGACAGCAGGACGCCGTCGGAACTCAAGTCGAGGAGCTTGACGGCCATCGAGACGGGGCGGACAAACATGGCGTCGCTGCCCATCTGGACTCTCGGCGCACGACGACGCTCGACGAAGCCGTTGTCCATGTCAGTCTCCGCCCTGCCGCGCATCCTCGTGATGCTCGCCCATCAACGCGCCAATGCACTGGGCGGCCCGCTCGTCGACGTCGAGGAACTCGAGCCCGACCCGGTATCGCTGGCCGCCGCCCTGCTGGTGAAGGGGCGACAGGTGCCTGACGGCGGCGCGCACGTCGGTGGTCTGGGCACCCTGGACGATCCGGATGGGCTGCACCGATCCGACCGGCAGGGCCGCGAGTGATTCCACGAGGGCGCCACCGGGGGCGAGGTTGCACACGTGCAGCGGTTCGAGGGCCTGCACGGAACCCCACAACTCCCCGACGATTTCAAAGCGAGTGGCCACCCGACGATCGGCTAGTCGCATACCCGCCTCCAGGAGCCTCGAACGCCGCGAACCGGACCTGGCACTCCCGCAGCATTACGCAAACAGAAGGCCAGAACCCCGCCCAGGTGGAGTGGTCGGACCGCCCGGCAGCGGACACTCCAAAAGGCGCCAAAATACCGCGATATTCTACTCCACGAGGTACAAAACTCATCCAGAAAGACGTCAAACGTCTGACGCCAGGCGCCACAAAGTCTGACCGAAGTGACGAAAACCGTCGATTTGGTTTACAGCGGATGGAGCGCGAAACGCCCTACTCGAAGACCTCGCAGTCGGCGAACCGGGCGCCGGCAAGGTCCTTCGCCGACAGCGCCGGCGGGGCCGTCAGGGGCCAGCGGATGCCCACGTCCGCGTCGTTCCACAGCAGCGACCGTTCGTGCTGCGGGGCGTAGTAATCGGTGGTCTTGTAGATGGTCTCCGCCACGTCCGACGTCACGAGAAAGCCGTGGGCGAACCCTTCGGGAATCCACAGCAGCCGCTTGTTGCTTGCGGACAGCGTGGTGCCCATCCACTTCCCGAACGTTGGCGAATGGCGCCGCAGGTCGACGACGACATCGAACACCTCGCCGACGACGGCGCGGACGAGTTTCGCCTGGGGCTGGCGGACCTGGTAGTGCAGGCCCCGCAGCACGTGGCGCGCCGAACGCGAGTGGTTGTCCTGGACGAACGGCCGCACGCTGCCCGCCGCCTGCCGGAACTGGTCCTCGCGATAGCTCTCGAAGAAGAACCCGCGCTCGTCGCCATGGACCGTCGGCTCGAACAACAGCACGCCGCCAAGACACGACTCGATGACCTTCATTCGCGATCCCTCCGTCCCGTCGCTCGGCGTCAGCGCCCAAGCTTGCCGCGAAGCGCCTTCACCTCGTCGCTCTTGTCGAGTTCGGGATCGAGGCGGACGGCTTCCCGAAGCTCAGCCGCCGCTTCCGGCAGCCTCCCGAGCGCGGCCAGCACGGCGGCGGCATGCAGCCGGAACACGGCCCGCTCAGGTTCCGCCTTGACGATGCGCGCCAGGATGACGGCCGCTTCCTGGTCGCGTCCCAGCAGGTGCTGCACCCACGCGAGCGTGTCGGCGATCTCGGGGCTCCGGCCGCCGCTCAGCCGCATCGCCCGCTCCGCGTGGCCGATCGCCTCGGCGGCTTCGCCCTTGCGGACGGCCAGCGCGTACGCGAGGTTGTTGAGGGCAACGAGATTGTCCGGGCTCGCCGCCAGCGCCAGCCGGTATCGCTCGATCGCCTTGTCGAAGGCGCTCTGCGCTTCGTACTCGCCCGCCAGGATCAGGTGCGCCGGCACCAGCTTGGGATCGCCGGCCGTCGCTTCCTCCAGGGCCTTCATGGCCCCGCTCTTGTCCTCTTTCGCGAGCCTCGCCTCGGATCGAAGCACAGCCTTCGCGGCATCGGGCGTCGTCGTCTTCGTCAGCACCGCGAGCCTGCGGGCCGCGAACCACGAGGGCAGCTCGGTTGCCGGGTCGAGGCCCTTGTCGATCGCGGCCGGCTGAAGCGGCGTGCGCGCGAACGGCGCGCACAGCGGGTCGCCGACGACAACCGTCTGCCAGCTGAGATAGGGCATCGCCAGGTAGAACGACTCGGCCAGGTTGAAACCTGCGACGTAGGCGGGAAACAGGATGTCGGGCCGGACCGACGCGTCGAAGTACGGTTCGGCCACCTGCGCGGCGATGCCGGTGACGCCTTCGCGGATCAGATCGCCTGCCAGCGACTGCGGCGATCCCGCGAAGAAGGTGGACCGGTCGAACCACTTCCCGATCGTCCAGGTGGCGGGAGGCTCCGCGAACGTCCGGCCATCCGTGCTGACGAACGTGGCCGCGAGCGCGCCTGGCACGAACCCCAGGCCAATACGGCGCCCGGTGATCGCCGGGTCGTTCGATCCCCATGAGTAGTACCCAAGGACGTCCTGCTGGCCGCTGAGCACCTGGTTCGTCGTGTCGAGCACGACGCGGTCGCCGAACCCGCCCTTGGCCAGCCGGTCTGCCGCCGCGGCCAGCCAGGCATTGCCGGCGTCGCTGCCGGTCCCGGTCTTCTGGTCCAGCAGAATGCGGCCTTCGCGCGCCGGCGACGCGCCGCGATCGACGAGGCCCGCGACGTCGCCCGCGGTGTAGCCGTCGAGGCGGGTGACGAGGAAGAGATCGAACGCCTCGTGAGTGAACGGCTTGGCCTGCTCGACGGGCGCGGCGCCGATGTAATAAGGGTTGTCCACCCTGCCGTCGACGGCCACCACCTGGCCGACCAGGCGGCGGTAGAGCAGCGTCAACTCCGAATCCACGCTGGCGAGCGTCCCCGTGCGGCCCGCCGTGCCCTTGATGCGAAGCGGGATCCCCTTCGTGAGCACGATGTAGAGGATGCGGTCCTGGGCGGCGTGCTTCTGCAGCCAGGCCGCGATGGGCGCCTGGATGGCCGAGTTGAAGGAGGTGCGGTCGATCTCGTCGGCGGCATCGACCTTGAGCCGGAGGATCTGGTCGGAGGGGACGCTTCTCGCCCGGGCATAGTGGCCGGCGATGCCGGCGGAATCCGGTGACGCCTCGTTGACGACCAGGAGGACGTTGGCGCCGGACTGGGCGAACGCGGGCGCGGCCAGAGGGAGCGCCAGGATGGATACCAGAAGAAATCGCCTCATCGGGACGATTATCGGCTGTCGCGGCCCGGCGGAGAAGGGGGGCCTGCCAGACTGCTGCCCCGGGCCAGGCAGCCGCGATATGATCCGCCACGCTCCACGGAGGATGCCATGAGAACGTTCGCCGCCGGACTCCTCGTCGCGTTGCTGACAGCTTCGCCGGGCACGCAGGCGCAGACTGCTGCCCAGAACCCTGGCATGAGCCAGCCGTCCGCGGCAAAAGCTGCGGCGCCGGCCAGGCAGGCCCCGAAGCCGGCCGCTCAGGAGGCAAAACCTGCGGCGCCGGCCTCGCTCATCAACGCCGAGCTGCTTTCCGGTCTCGAGTTCCGCAACATCGGCCCCGCCATCATGTCGGGCCGCATCAGCGACATCGTCATTCACCCGAAACGCCGCGCGACGTGGTACGTGGCGGTCGGGTCGGGCGGCGTGTGGAAGACGGAGAACGCGGGCACGACGTGGACGCCGATCTTCGATTCGCAGGGCGCGTATTCGATCGGGTGCATCACGCTGGACCCGACGAACCCGGAAACCGTGTGGGTGGGCACCGGCGAGAACGTGAGCGGCCGGCACGTGGGATACGGCGACGGCGTCTACAAGAGCCTGAACGGCGGCAAGACCTGGGCGAACATGGGGCTCAAGAACTCGGAGCACATCGCCCGCATCCTCGTCGATCCGCGCAACCCGCTGGTGGTGTATGTCGCGGCCGAGGGGCCGCTCTGGTCGGCCGGCGGCGAGCGCGGCCTCTACAAGTCGGCGGACGGCGGCAAGACGTGGGCGATCTCGCTCGAGATCTCGAAAGACACGGGCGTGACGTCGGCCGAGATGGATCCGTCGAACCCCGACATCCTCTATGCCGCCGCGTACCAGCGCCGGCGCACGGTGGCCGCGTTCATGGGCGGCGGGCCGGAATCGGCGATCTACAAGAGCGAAGACGCGGGCAAGACCTGGCGCAAGCTCACCGTGGGCCTGCCGACAGGCGACGTGGGGAAGATCGGCCTGGCCGTGTCGCCCATCGACCCGCGCGTCGTCTACGCCACCGTCGAGGCTTCGCCCGACGAGCGCGGGTTCTACCGATCGGCCAACAAGGGCGAGAGCTTCGAGAAGCGCAATTCGTTCATCAGCGGAGGCACGGGCCCGCACTACTACCAGGAGATCTTCGCCGACCCGAACGCCTTCGACCGGGTCTACCAGATGAACCCGGGCCTGATGGTGACGCACGACGGCGGCAAGACGTTCGTGCGCGTGCCCGAGAAGAACAAGCACGGCGACAACCACGCGATGGCGTTCGTGCCGGGCGACCCCGACTACATCCTGAACGGCAGCGACGGCGGCGTGTACGAAACCCACGATCGCGGAGAGACCTGGCGGTTCTTCGAGAACCTGCCGGTGACGCAGTTCTACAAGGTGGCCCTCGACAACGCCGTGCCGTTCTACAACGTGCACGGCGGCGCGCAGGACAACGGCAGCCAGATGGGGCCGTCGCGCACGCTGAACTGGAACGGGATCTCGAACTTCGACTGGACCATCACCTACGGCGCCGACGGGTACGCGATTGCCGTCGACCCGACGGACCCCGACACGGTCTACCTCGAATGGCAGGAGGGCAACCTGCTCCGGTACGACCGCAAGAGCCACGAGACGATCTACATCAGCCCGAGGCCCGGCCCGGACGAGCCGCCGCTGCGCTTCAACTGGGACTCGCCGATCATCGTGAGCCCGCACGCCCACACGCGCATCTACTACGCGTCCCAGTACGTCTGGCGCAGCGACGACCGCGGCGATTCGTGGAAGAAGATCAGCCCCGACCTCACGCGCACCATCTTCCGCCTGACGCAGCCGATCATGGGCCGCACGTGGAGCGCCGACGCGCTCTGGGACCACGGCGCGATGTCGATGTTCTCGACCATCACCACGATCAGCGAGTCGCCGCTGGTCGAAGGGCTGATCTACGCGGGCACCGACGACGGGCTGATCCAGGTGACCGAGGACGGGGGCGCCACCTGGCGGAAGATCGAGAAGTTGCCGGGCGTGCCCGACAACTTCTTCGTCAACAGGATCCGGGCGTCGAAGACCGACAAGGACGCCGTTTTCGCCGCCGTCGACAACCACAAGACCGGCGACTACGCGCCGTACGTGCTGCGCAGCGACGATCGCGGGCGCACGTGGACGTCAATCGCGGGCGACCTGCCGGCGCGCACGCTGGTGTGGTCCGTCGTGCAGGACCACGTGAAGCGCGACCTGCTGTTCGCCGGGACGGAGTTCGGCATCTACGCCACGCTGAACGGCGGCAAGAACTGGCACAAGCTCGGCGGCGGCGTGCCAGTAATCTCGTTCCGCGACATCGAGATCCAGGAGCGCGAGAACGACCTGGTCGGCGCGTCGTTCGGCCGCAGCTTCTTCATCCTCGACGACTACTCGCCGCTGCGGCAGATAGACGAGGAGTCGCTGGCCGCGCCGGCCATGCTTTTCCCGGTGAAGAAGGCGCTGTCGTACATCCCGCTGCGGCCAATCGACTCGCCGGCCAAGAACTCGCTGGGTGAGACGTTCTACCTGGCGCCGAATCCGCCCTTTGGCGCCGTGTTCACCTACTACCTGAAGGACGCGCTTCAGTCCGCGGCCGAAGCCCGGCGCGAAGCAGAGAAGAAACTCCTGAAGGACGGCAAGCCGGTGACGTTCCCCGGCTGGGAAACGCTGCGGAAGGAAGCACAGGAGCCGAAGCCGGAAATCGTCCTCACGGTGACGGACGAGGCGGGACAGGTGGTGCGGCGCATCACGGGGCCAACGGAAAAGGGGCTGAACCGCGTGGCCTGGGACCTGCGGTATCCAGCCGTCGAGCCGACGCAACTGGAATCGCCTCCGCGCGAGTCGTGGGAGAACGCGCCGCAGGGGCCGATGGCCGTGCCGGGGACGTTCACCGTGAGCCTCGCGAAGAAGGTCGACGGCGTGCTCACCCCGCTCGGGGCGCAGACGAGGTTCGTCGTCGAGTCGCTGACGCTGGCCACGCTGCCCGAGAAAGACAAGGCGGCGCTGCTGGCGTATCAGAAGAAGGCCGGCGAACTGCAGCGCGCGATGATGGGCGCGTCGGCCGCCGCGGAGGAGGCGCTGAAGAGCCTGTCCTACATGCAGAAGGCGCTTCTCGACACGCCGAAGGCCGATCCGAAGCTGCTCGAGCAGGCGCGGTCGATCGAGACGGAGATTCGCGCGGCCATGCGCGACCTTGTCGGCGACATGACGGTGGCGCGCCGCAGCGAGGCGCGCCTGCCGTCGCTGATGGAGCGCGTGAGCACGCAGACCGGCTCGACCGGGCCCGTCACGAATACCGTGCTGCGCGACTACGAGATCGCGGCCGACGGCTTCGGCGCGGTGCTCGAGAAACTGCGCGGCCTCATCGACCGCGACCTGCGCGCCCTCGGCGCGGCCATGGAAGCCGCCGGCGCGCCCTGGACGCCGGCCCGCGGGCTGCCCGTCTGGAAGAAGTAACGGGGACAGTCCCCGTTGCAGTTTCTGCCTCGGCTCGGAGGGGCGCAGGTGGCAGTTTCTGCCATGTCCAATTAGCGCTTGCCGAAGTGCCGAGGGAATCCGGCCGAGAACCGCGGCAGCGGTTGGCACAGCCTGTGCAGTCTCCGGGATCGATTGACGATAGGCTGTTCGTACTGCATTATGTAGTACATGAATCCCGCGAAGGTCTCCATGAGAGAGCTGCAGCAGAACCTGAAGAAGGTGATCGCCCGGGTCGAACGAGGCGAGACGGTCGAGTTGACGAAGCGCCGGCGGGTCGTCGCCCGCCTCGTGCCTGCAGCCGAGGCCAGGCCCGTGCCGCCGTGGCCCGATCTCGACGCGCGGGCGCGAGCGGTGTTTGGGAATCGGATCATCACTCCCTCGCCGTCGGCCCAGTTGATCGAAGACCGCGGGGAACGGTGGTAGCCGTCTACTTCGACTCCAGCGTGCTCGTCGCTTCGTACCTGAGCGAGGAGCATTCCGCCGCGGCGCGCAGGGCAGTAGCGGCCGTTCCGCAGATTCCGTTCACGCTCCTGCACCAACTGGAGGTTCCGACGGCGTTCCGGTTGCAGGTCGGACGACGGCACCTGACCGCATCAGAAGCCGCGGCAGTGCTCTCCCAGCTCGAAGATGATGTGGCGGCCGGCAGGCTCTTGGAGGTGCCGCTGGATCTGTACGCGATGTTCGCGCGGGCGGAGTTGCTGTCAGCGCGCTATGCGAGCCGGTATCTAGCCAGAAGCCTGGACATTCTCCAGGTGGCCGTGGCGCTGGAGCTCGGATGCACGCGATTCGTCACCCTCGATGGGCGCCAGGCCCAAGTGGCCAGGGCATGCGGCCTGAAGACCCTCGACCTCGCGTCGCCAAAGCCGTCTTCGCGTCGCGGCTGAGGTCGCGGCCTGCGCCCCGCATGTTCCACGTTGCATCATCATCGCCGGACCGAATGGTGCGGGCAAGACCACGTTCGCCCTGGAGTTCCTTCCCAAAGACGCTGCCGTGGTTCACTTCGTCAACGCGGATCTCATCGCCGCCGGGCTGTCTCCGTTCCGCCCGGACCTTGTCTCCATCTCGGCGGGGCGTCTCTTGCTCCGCGAGCTTGATCGCGTGGCGGTGGCGAGGGTGCACTTCGCCTTTGAAAGCACGCTCACCGGCCTTGGCTATCTCAGCCGGATTGAAGTGGAAGGCTTCTGGATATCGAATCGAGATCGCGTATCTGAGCCTGGCGACCCCGCAACTGGCACTGCGGCGGATAGCGGCAAGGGTAAGGCAGGGCGGTCACGACGTGCCGCCGCAGGATGTGCTCCGGCGGTTCGACCAATGCTGGACGAACTTCGACAGGGCATACAAGCACCTGGCTGATGCCTGGACGGTGTACGATAATTCGGGGCCGAATCCCGGCCCGCTCGAGAAGGGCCCATGAGGACAAGGACGAAACGCCGCACGGACGAATTCGCTGCGGCTGTAGGTCGAGCCTTGATACGCGCTGGAAGAGCGGCTCGCAAGACAGCCCGCCTCCACAAGACGCCCCTCGACGTCTGGAAGAACGGCAAAGTGGTGGCGGAGAAGCCCTGACGGCGGCGCCACAGAAACCCTGCTGGTCCGGGTCCGCGATTCGTCACGTCTGTTGGAGAAACCATGAACGATCGACCGTTGTTCCGCCTGGTGGCAGGCGGCACTGGCCTCGTCGCGATTGCCGCGCTGGTGACCGTCGCCATCGCGGCGCAGCAGGGCACGCCTCCCGTGATCCCGAAAGTCGTCGCGGGCGTTTCCGCAACGCCGCAGGGCGCCCTCGTCTTCGGGGCTCCAGGCGAGGCGCCGCTTCAGGAGGTCTACCGGCCCGCGACGTGGACGATCGCCCAGGTCCGCGGCAACCCGAGCGGCACCGAGAACGGCATCGCGTTCGACTTCGGCAAGCCGGACTTCGCGGGCACGCTCATCTTCGGCCTGGTCCCGTATCAGGACACCAAGTACCCGCAGCCGGTCTACCGGACCAGCACCCCGATCACCGGAGGCAAGGCCGAGATCAACATCAAGACCACCATCACGGATCGCTACGACATGGTGGGCTGGCAGAAGTCGGGCACGGGCGTGCTTGGCTACCGCATCGTCTCGCAAACCGGCGGCATGATCTACGACGGCCGCGTGCGGTTCCGCTATGCGGGCTCCGGACCCTTCGACGTCGATGTGACGATGATCGAGGGGCCGTTTGTCGGGAACGTGGAGCCGCGCCAGGCGGTGATCTCGTTCCAGCTCGACCGGCCGGCCCCGTGCGCGGTCATCGTCGGCGAGCGGAAGCTCGCGTGCAAGGAGGGCGAGACGCGCCAGGAGATCACGATCGACACGCTCCAGCCGGCCACGGACTACGCGTACAAGGTCCAGTACGGCGCGAACGAAGAGGCCTACGGTTTCCGCACGGCGCCGCTGCCGGGCGCGCGCAAGCCGTTCGTCTTCGCCTACGCGAGCGACTCGCGCGGCGGCCAGGGCGGGGGCGAGCGCAACTTCAACGGCCCCAACGCCTACATCGTCCGCCGGTTGATGGCGGTGACGGCTCAGCGCGGCGCGGCGTTCATGCAGTTCACCGGGCGACCTCGTGAGCGGCTACGTCGACGAGCACCGACCAACTGGCGTACGAGCTGGCGAACTGGAAGCGCGCCATCGAACCGCAGGCGCACTGGATGCCGGTCTACACGGGCGTCGGCAACCACGAGGCCATCCTGCGCGAGTTCTCGGGCGCGCGGTCGGTGCGCCTGGCGAGGTTCCCGTACGCCACGGAGTCGACCGAGGCGATCTTCGCGCGCGAGCTGGTCAATCCGGAGAACGGCCCGGCAAGCGAGGACGGCGCGTCCTACGATCCTGACCCGGCGTCGATCGATTTTCCGCCGTACCGCCGCAACGTCTTCTGGTACCAGTACGACAACGCGGCGATGGTGGTGCTGAACTCGGACTACTGGTTCACGCCGTCGGTGGCGATCGTGCCCGAGTCTGGCGGCAATCTGCACGGCTACCTGATGGACCAGCAGATCGCCTGGCTCGGGAAGACGCTCGACGAGATCGAGCGCAACAAGACGATCGACCACGTCTTCCTCACCGTGCACACGCCGCTCTTCCCGAACGGCGGGCACGTGGCCGATGCCATGTGGTACGGCGGCAACAACGCGCCGCGCGCGACGGTGGCGGGGAAGCCGCTGGCGAAGGGCATCGTCGAGCGGCGCGACGACCTGCTCGCGCTCATCCAGCAGCACCCGAAGGTGCTGGCCGTGCTGACCGGCGACGAGCACAACTACAACCGGACGCGCCTCGACGCCACCGTGCCGATCTACCCGCCGAACTGGGACAAGCCGAAGGTCGTGCTGACGCGGCCGTTCTTCCAGATCAACAACGGGGCGGCCGGCGCGCCGTACTACGCGCAGGACGACACGCCGTGGTCGGCGGCGGTGAGCGGCTTCTCCACCCAGCACGCCATCTGCCTGCTCATCGTCGAGGGCCCGAAGGTGCGGCTCGAGACGGTGAACCCGGAAACGCTCGAGGTGCTGGACCGGGCGGTATTGCGGTAGCGACACCTGGAGGGCAGCCCTTCAGGGCTGCCAAACGGCGGTACAATCCGACATCTGCCGAAGGAGGGTGTAGGCCGATGACTCGTTGCACCGTCGTTGTGCTTGTGTGCGTGGCCGCGGCCGTCGGCGCCGTCAGCGCCGCGCAATCCGACCAGGCACGGATGCCTGCCGCGTCTGCGGCCCAGGCCGCAAAACCGGCCGCGCCGGCGAACCAGCCGTCGAAGGCCGCCGCGCCGACGCTTTCCGAGCAGTTCCCGGGCCTGGAGTTCCGCAACATCGGCCCGTTCAGGGGCGGCCGCGTGACCGCGGTGGCCGGGCTGCCGGACCAGCCGCTCATCTACTATCTTCGGCGCCACCGGAGGCGGCCTCTGGAAGACGACCGACGGCGGCGCCACGTGGAAGCCGCTTGCCGACAAGTTCCTGAAGACCTCGTCAGTGGGCGCGGTGGCGGTTGCCGAGTCGGATCCGAACGTGATCGTCGTCGGCATGGGGCAGGCGCCGATCCGCGGCAACACCTCGCACGGTGACGGCGTCTACAAGTCGACGGACGCGGGCGCCACCTGGACCAACGTCGGCCTGCAGGACACGCAGCAGATCTCCCGCGTCCGTATTCACCCCACGAACCCCGACGTCGTCTACGTGGCCGCGCAGGGCCACGTGTGGGGGCCGAACGCGGACCGCGGCGTGTATCGCACGCTCGACGGCGGCAAGACCTGGAAGAACGTCCTGTTTGTCGACGACAAGACCGGCGCGTCGGACCTGATGATGGACCCGACGAACCCGCGGATCCTCTACGCCGCGTTCTGGCAGGTGTATCGCAGGCCGTGGTCGCTCGAGAACGGCGGGCCCGGCGGCGGGCTCTACAAGTCGATCGACGGCGGCGACACGTGGAAGAAGCTTGCCGGCGGCCTGCCCGAGGGCATCGTCGGCAAAGTGCACGGTCACCGTGTCGGCTTCCAGACCGTCGCGCGTCTGGGCGATGGTGCAGCACGCCGAGAAGGGCGGCCTCTACCGCAGCGACGATGGCGGCGAGAAGTGGACGCTCGTCAACGGGTCGCACAGCATCACGCAGCGCGGCTGGTACTACTCGCGCATCTTCGCCGACCCGCGCAACGCCGACACCATCTACGTCACGAACGTCAACTTCCTCAAGTCGATCGACGGCGGCAAGACGTTCTCGCGCATCAAGGTGCGCCACGGTGACACGCACGACCTCTGGATCGATCCCGCCGACACGCAGCGGATGATCCTCGGCGACGATGGCGGCGCCGAGATCACCTTCAACGGCGGGCAGACGTGGACCACGCAGGACAACCAGCCGACGGCGGAGATCTACCGGGTCGTCGCGGACGATCGCTTCCCGTTCTGGGTGTATAGCGGCCAGCAGGACAACACCACCGTCGCCATCCCGACCGGCGTCCGAGACGAGCGCCATCACCCAGAAGCACTGGCACGACGTGGGCGGCGGCGAGTCGGCCTGGATCGCGCCCGACCCGCGCAACCTCGACATCGTCTACGCGGGGAGCTACGGCGGGTCGATCACGCGCTACGACCACAGGACCGGCGAGACGCGCGAAATCATCGCCGTGGCCGCAGGTCGTGGACGGACAGGCCCAGCGCGACCTGAAGTACCGCTTCCACTGGAACGCGCCCATCATCCTGTCGACGCACGAGCCCGGCACGCTCTATCACGCCTCGCAGCACCTGCTGCGGTCGCGCGACGAGGGGCAGACGTGGGAGGAGGCCAGCCCCGACCTGTCGCGCAACGACAAGACCAAGCAGGGCTACAGCGGCGGGCCGATCCAGCACGAGATCACGGGCGTCGAAACCTACGGCACCATCTTCTACGTCGTCGAATCACCCCACGAGTCCGGCACCATCTGGGTGGGCACCGACGACGGGCTGGTGCACATCACGCGGAACAACGGCGCCACCTGGGAGAACGTGACGCCGAAGGGCATCCCCGACTGGATCCGCATCAACGCCATCGACGTGTCGCCCCACGACAAGGCCACGGCGTACATCGCGGCGACGATGTACCAGTTCGATGATTACCGGCCGTACCTCTACAAGACCAACGACTACGGCAAGACGTGGACGAAGATCGTGAACGGCATTCCCGACCGGGCGTTCACGCGCGTCGTGCGCGAGGATCCGGGCCGGCGCGGGCTGCTGTTCGCCGGCACCGAGAGCGGGCTCTTCATCTCCTTTGATGATGGGGCGAACTGGGCGCCGTTCCAGCGGAACCTGCCTGTCGTGCCGATCACCGACATGACCGATCAAGCGCGAGGACCTGGTGGTCGCGACGCAGGGGCGATCGTTCTGGATGCTCGACGACCTGACGCCGCTCCGGCAGTGGAAGCCGGAGATTGGCGCGCAGGCTGTTCATCTCTTCGACCCGCGGGTCGCGCACCGGATGCCGGGCGGCGTCGCCGAGCGGCCCGACGCCGGCAAGAACCGTCCGAACGGCCTCATCGTGAACTTCTGGCTGAAAGAGAAACCGAAGGCCGATGTGCCCGTCACGCTCGAGTTTCTCGAAGGCGACACTGTGGTGCGCACGATGAGCAGCGTCGCGAAGAAGGACGAGCCCGACGAGTTCGCCGAGCCGGGCGACGAAGGCGACGACGAGGACGAGGAGAAGCCGCTCGAGCCGGCGGCCGGCGTGAACCGCGTGGTGTGGGACCTGCGGCAGACCGCGCCGACGCTCGTGCGGCCGCGCTATACCTACGGCGACTTCCCGCCGCAGGGCATCCGCGTCACGCCCGGCAAGTACCGCGTGCGGCTGAAGGTCGGCACTGACGCCCGCGAGGTGCCGTTCGAGGTCCAGTCCAACCCGGTCCTGAAGGTGCCGGCGGAGGACCTCAAGGCGCAGGCCGATTTCCTGCATGCCGTGCGCGATGACCTCGTCACGCTCAACGCCGCCGTGCGCCGCATCAAGGACGTGAAGCTGCAGCTCGCCGGCCTGCAGAAGCGCGCGGACGCGATTGGCAAGGGCGGCGCGATCAAGGAGAAGACCGACACGCTGATGAAGAAGCTGTCAGGCATCGCCGACGAGCTCTACAACCCGAACCTGAAGACGAGCCAGGACTCGCTGAACTTCCTGCCCAAGCTCGACTTCCAGATCGCGGGCGTGGGCGGGATGTCCGACACCGCCGACGCGAAACCGACCGCGGCCGCGCTCGCCCGCCACAAGGAGCTGCAGGGGCAGTTGAAAGAGATCCTGGGGCGCCTCGACGCGGCGCTCACGCAGGACCTTGGCGCGCTCAACAAGGCGGTGGCGGACGCCGGCATCCCGCCGGTGATCGCGGGGCCGGGCGAGCAGCGGTGATGGGCGGCTCGCGGTGGGTCCGGAGCCTGGTGCAGGCGCGCTGGCTCCCGGCGGCGATCCTCGCCATCACCGTTCTTGCCCCGTACCATCAACTCCTGGCCGGCCGGGCGATTCCTGTTCCCGACGACATCGACGTATCGGACTTGGCCGATGGCGAGTTTCCCGCGCGCGTGGAAGCCGGGCGCATCGCCAGGGAGGGTGAGCTGCCGGTCTGGACGCCAGGGGTGCTGACAGGCCTTCCGCTCATCGTCGACCCGCTCTCGGTGGCGCTGTTCACGGTTCTACCGCCGGCGCCGGCTCTCGGCGCGCTGATCGGCATCCTGCTCCTGATCGCTGCGACGGGCACGTATGTGCTCGCGCGGCATCTCGGGGCCAGCAGCTCGGGTGCCTTCCTTGCCGGCTTCGCCTTCGCGTGGTCGGGCTTCTTCGTGTGCCAGCTGCGTCACCTTGGCATCATCTCAACCGTTGCCGGCTTTCCATGGGCCCTCTACTGCCTCGAACAGGCGGCGTGCGGAGCGGCGACGGGTGTAGCGGCAGCGAGGGCCGTGCCCGTGCGCCGACGGCTCCTCTGGCTGACGGCATTCGGAGGCGTCTTCGGATTGCAGTTGCTTTCCGGGTTCCCGCAATCGGCGTACATCTCGGCCCTGGTGTGCGCCGCCCTGGTGTGCGTTCGGGCGTGCTGGCTGCTCGACCTCAGGCGCCGCCTGCCGTGGCGCGAGCGGATCGCGCCAGCCGCGGTGCTGGCCCTCGGGGCGCTCGTGGCCGTCGCCGTTGGAGCGCTGATCGGCATGGCGGTGCTGTTGCCGATGCACGAACTCGGCGGGCTTTCGGATCGCCAGAGCGGGGTGACATTCGAGTGGGCCGCGCAAAACAAGTACTACCTGCGGAATGCGCTGACGTTCTTCGTGCCCTACATCAACGGAGACATCTCGAACCGGACCTATCGCGGGGCCCCCATCTTCTGGGAAGACTACGGCTATGTCGGCCTCGCCACGGTGCTGATTGCCTTCCTGGCGGCGGCGGTCGGCATCAGGCGGTTTGCGAGGCGCCGGGCGGCGGCGCCGCCCGGCGAGGACCACATCGACGATCACAGGCTTGGAGTCGCGTTCTGGATCGCCACGGGCCTTGTCGCCTACCTCCTCGTCCTCGGCCCCGCCACGCCGCTCTACGAGCTCGCGTTCAACCTGCTGCCCGGCTTCGACAGGTTCCGCGTCGCGACGCGCTTTCTGTTCGTCGTCGAGCTCGCCCTCGCGCTGCTTGGCGGGGTCGGGCTCACTTATCTCCAGCGCGTCACCGCACGGCGCATGGCTGAGAACAGGCGATCACTTGTTGCCGTGCTTGTCGGCGTGGTGCTCGTGTGTGTGACGGTCGTCGATCTCGTCGGACACAATCGCCGGCAGAATCCGATGGCGGACAGCGGCCGGTGGCTGGCCCCGCCCGCCACCGCCTTGATCATTCGGCAGAGCGGCGAGGCCGGGCGTGTGTATGCGCCCGGCGCGAGATGGCATCGCACGAAGGCATTCGAGAACGCTCACGGCTCGAGCGACCTCACGCCGTACTACGTCCATCGCGACCTGCTGCAGCCAAATTCGAATCTCCTCCACGGGTTGTCAACGGTGGACGCGTATGCCGGCATCTCTCCGGACTGGGCCGTGGACCTCGTGGGCGATCAGAACCGCCGCGGACTCCTCGATGCCCTCGGCGGAATGCGATCCGGGCGGCTGCACCCGTTGCCGGCCTACTTCGACTGGCTCGAGGCCTTGTCCGTCCGTTGGCTCCTGCTTCGGGTTCCCGTCGAGTCCGACCGGGTCGAGTTCGTCGGAGGGACCCCATACGCCGGCGTCTATCGCGTGCGAAACACGTTGCCGCGGGCGCGGTTTGCGCCGCGGGTCCGGCTGGTTCCGCGCATGGAAGAGGTGACGGCGTTGTCCGTTGCCGGCACGCTCGACCCGCGGCAGGAGGTCGTGCTGCACGATGCTGCGGACCTGCGACAGGTGGCGTCCGCCCAGCATGGGCCAAGCGATGCGCCGGGCGAGGCCCGGATCGTCGTCGATCGGGCGACGGAGGTGGTGATCGAGGCGCAATCCGCGAGGGGCGGGTTGCTGGTGCTGGCCGACCAGTACTACCCGGGATGGACGGTCACCGTCGACGGGCATGAACAGCCGATACTGCGGGCGAACGTCATGCAGCGCGGGGTGGCCGTTCCGCCCGGCACGCACCGCGTGGCGTTCGAGTTCCGGTCCGAGAGTGTTCGACGGGGGTGGCTGCTGACAACGATTGCCCTCGGTACTGCTCGTCGGCGCCGCACTCGTGCTGGTGTTCCGGCGAGATGGCGACTCTCGGCCGATTACGCAAGCCGGGAAGGCGTCCTGATACTCGGTGCGGGTTACAATCGCAAGAATCACACTGGGAGCTTCTGCATGGGAACAGTCAGAATCCGCGACCACCAGGTCGGTGACGGGCACCCCTGTTTCGTGATCGCGGAGATCGGCATCAACCACAACGGCGACATCGATATCGCCAAGCGCCTCATCGACGTAGCCGAGGCGGCGGGATGTCAGGCCGTGAAGTTCCAGAAGCGAACCGTTGATGTCGTCTACACAACGGCGGAGCTTGCTGCACCCAGGGAGAGCCCGTACGGGACGACCAACGGCGATCTGAAACGCGGCCTTGAATTCGTGCAGGAGGAATACGAGGAAATCGACCGCTACTGCAAGGAACTCGGGATTCTGTGGCTTGCGTCCTGCTGGGACGAGCAGTCCGTGGACTTCATCGACCAGTTCCCCGTGTGCTGTTACAAGATCGCCTCAGCGTGCATTACCGACGACCAGCTCCTGGCCCATACCCGTGAGAAGGCGAGAGACCGCCCCATCCTGCTTTCCACGGGCATGAGCACCCTGGACCAGGTGGACCGGGCCATTGAGATCCTCGGCAAGGAGAATCTGGTCCTTCTGCACGCCTGCAGCACGTACCCTTCCTACTATCAGGAGATCAACCTCCGGGTCATTCAGACGCTGAAGCAGCGCTATGGAGTGCCCGTCGGCTATTCAGGCCACGAGACGGGTCTGGCGTCCTCCGTGGCCGCGGTGGCCCTCGGTGCCTGCGTTGTCGAACGGCACATCACGCTGGACCGATCCTTGTGGGGATCAGACCAGGCGGCATCGCTGGAGCCCAGCGGCCTCACGCGCCTCGTACGGGACATTCGTCTGGTCGAAACCTCGATGGGAGACGGCGTCAAACGGGTCATCGAGCGTGAGCTCCCCATCATCAAGAAACTCCGAAGGAAGGGCGCATGACGATGGCCGGCATACGAGGCGTCGCCCTGGATGTGGATGGCGTGCTCACCGACGGCGGATTCTGGTGGGGGCCCGACGGACTCGAGCTGAAGCGCTTTTCGTTCCTGGACGTGATGGGCATCTCCATCGGAACCAAGGCGGGACTCAGGTTTGCGCTG
This sequence comes from uncultured Acidobacteriota bacterium, assembly GCA_963806085.1. GTDB lineage: Bacteria > Acidobacteriota > Vicinamibacteria > Vicinamibacterales > JAKQTR01 > JAKQTR01. Next base: position 1,206,785 of record CAWDWR010000002.1, on the reverse strand, counting down.
ATCACAGGCGAGGAAAACCCCCTGGTGGAACGGTTCGCCCGGAAGATGAGCATCCAGGACGTCTTCATGGGCTGCAAGGACAAGGTGGGAGCGCTCCGGGCCTTCTCCGAACGGCACACCATTCCCCTGGAGTCCATCTGCTACATGGGCGACGACATCAACGACCTCCCCGCGATGGCGGTTGCCGGGATGTCAGCCGCTCCTGCCAGCGCGCATGAGAAGGTGGTGAATGCCGCCACCCTCGTCACGCGGCGGCGCGGCGGGGACGGCGCCGTCCGCGAGGTCATCGACGGAATCCTGGCCCGGCAGGGCGACCAACTGAACACGGCCTGAGGCTCACAGCGGAGGGTTTCGAACGGGCGTGGACCGGCCGGAAACGCAGGAACCATCTTCTATCACCCGCTCGAGGGGGCATCACCGCTGAGGCGGATGATGGCATTGTGGCAGCCCAGGTCCGTACGGATCTGGCGCTCAATGTCCGCTGCAAAGACCCAAGAGGCGATCAGAATGGCCTCGTCCCTGTTCCTGATTCCCTCCGGGGAGAGCACGGGGATGCCCTCGAACGACTGCCCCTGAATCTTCGGGTTGGAGTCGATGAAAGCGACGATGTTCGCCTCGCCAAGGCGGGTTGTCGAAAGGAGTCGCCGGGTCAACGTGCCAACGCCCCAGACAAAGATGGGTTGTCGTGTTTCCACCAGCCTGTTGATCCGCTGAACCAAGTCACGCTCCACGCGCGCGGAGGCGCGAATGTAGGACTCCAGCGCCGGGCGGGTCTCAGAATCGAACGCTGACGCTGCGATTGAGGGCTCGGCTTTCTCGAAGACCCCCCAGAGCACCGGCATGACGGACGATCCCGAATGTGGGCGGAAATCCTGCCTCACAAGAAGGGGCCGAAACCCCTCTGCCGCAAGCGCCGCGGAGAGCGAGGCCGGTGAGAAGAAGATGACGTGTTCCGTGGAGAACTGCTGATACGGAGCGTCCAGAAAGCGCGCAAATCCCGTGACATCGGGCACTTCGACGTAGACCCGCCCGTGAGAAGAGAGCTTCTGGTGGATGTTTCTCAGAGCGGGCCTGAGATCGCGCAGATGTTCCAGTACGCCGATCAGGATGAGCATCTCCACCTGTGAGGGATCCCGCAACAGGTCGTCGAGGGACCCGGTCAGGACAGGGACGCCATAAAGGCGAAGGGCGGCCTCGCTGCAGGATGGCGAGGGGTCCAGCCCCGCAACGTGCGGGAATCCCGATTCTTTGAGCAGCGCCAGCAGTCGTCCCGTGGAACATCCCACTTCCAGGATTCGGGCCTGCGGAGCCGGGATGAAAGGCCCGAGGGCATCGGCGATGATCTGGAACCGACTCAAGTCTTCGGCTGACTCCGCGCCGTCGCGGTGCTGGTATTCATACTTCGAGAGGTCGCGGTAATAGGCGTCGAATTCCGGTTGGCCCGGGATGCCGTCGGCATACCCGCACCCGCAGTGGCTGCAGGTTACGACGTCATACCCGCTGAGCAGACCCTTCCCCGAGAAGGCCGTGAAGCTCTGATGAAAGAGGACCGTTCGGGCTTCGCCGCCGCACACCGGACACGAGCGCTGCAAGACGTCTCCCTCAGCCCGCGGCGCGTTCGCGCGGAATCGCGTAGCACACGAGATCCCAGACGTCGAGGAGCTGGGGGCGGAGAAAGAAACAGTACCGCTCGGACGCGGCCCTGATGAGCGCGGGGACGCGCCAGAGATGGTCCTGGCGGTGATAAGCGCAGATAGCCAGGGCCGGCGCGTCCCGCTCCAGGATTCTCCGGGCCCCAAGCAGAGCATCGGGCTCGGAGCCCTCCGTATCCATCTTGAGATACGTGGGCGGCACGCTTCGACACACCTCATCGAGGGGCACAGATTCAACCTCTAGAGAACCAGTGCCCACGAAGGAAGCCTCGTTGCCCATGGCGGCAAAACGGACGGTCTCCCGCCTCGCACCAACGGCCTTCCGATGCAACTCAATCCGGGCGGACTGATCGCGCGGAAGTTCCGCCACATAGGCCTCCAGCCGCTCGAAGTTCCCCGGATCGGGCTCGAACGCCAGGATTCGCCGAAACCGTCCATTTCGATGATGAAGAAACCGCCTGAGCGTGTCTCCATCGAATGCTCCGCAATCCACGAATACCTCATCGTCCCGCGTCAGGAAGATGTCGGCCGGAAAGTAGATCTCCGTCTTGACGGGGGCCGGGAGTGCGTCGAAATCGTGATGAAGACGCCATCGGACTTGTGCCACGTACTCGCGTCTGGAAGCCTCGTCGCTCCAGAGATCAAACACCGCGCGCACGGTGTCCGCGTGCTCCAGAACCCTGTGGGGAAGGTCCATGGCGTAGTGAGGCAAGAAGACATCGGGGTGCTTCCAGAAGAGCAGGCCGAACGGCACGACGCGCGTGCAGCCGAGAGCGCGGAGCTGGGAGCATCGATCGCCCATCGTGTCCCACCCCGCGCCCGTCCAGATGGTGACGACAAACGCCGCGGAGTCGAAGCGAGCCGCAGCATCGGCGGGGGCGAACACCGGAGTTCCCTCGACTTCCGTTCCCCACAACCTGGGATTGCTGTCCGCAAAAGCGGCCGGCTGGACTCCGATGCGCGTGAGCCCACGGAGTGTTCTCCTCCCCAGATTCCCGGCGCCAAACAGAACGAGAGGTGTCCCGGCAGGAACGGCCTCGTCGAAGGCCGCGCTCTCCCGGGATGCGGCAGCGGCAACGTCCTCGGAGAGAAGACGCTCGAGCTCTGCGACGGGAGTCTCTTCAACCATGGCTCACGGTCACGCTCAAACACGGGCCCGGGTCCACTACCAGCACGTGCGGCCTCCATCCACGACGAGATTGGCGCCTGTCATGTAAGAGGAGGCGTCCGAACAAAGAAACAGGATCGCCCCCATGTATTCATCCTCGTGGGCCATGCGCCCGATGGGGATGAGGTTGGCCAGACGTTTCACGAACGCGTCGGGCTGGTTGGTGTAGACCCCGCCTGGCGAAATGGCGTTCACCCTGACCCCCTGGTCAGCCCAGTATGTCGCCAGATAACGGGTAAGTCCCACGAGGCCTGCCTTCACCACCGAGTAAGTGAGCGGTTTGCGCGGCTGCTGGTCCTCTGGAAGCCCTTCCGCGCGGTAGATTCTCTGATCCGGACCGATGAGCGCGAGATCTGACGCGACGTTGACGATGACACCCTTCTTTCTCCTTGCCATCTCCCCGCCGATGACGCGGCTGCAGAGAAAGGCGCCGGTGAGCCCCACAGCCAGATCGAGGTCCCACTGTGACAACGGGAAATTCTCCAGCCTGGACCATTCCGTTCCGGAACCCGCCTCCATCTTCGGGTTGTTGGCGGCGTTGTTGATGAGGATGTCCACCCGGCCGTATCTCGACAGCACGTTCTTGAGAACGCCCTCAACCTCGGTCTCGCGGGTAATGTCCGCCCGGAGAACGCAGCCCTTGGGCCCCAGCGTGCGCTCGCGGGCGTCCTCCGGGAGCGCTGGTCCGGGGAGATCGATGAGTACGGGAATCCCACCCGCTCCCGCAACGACTTCAGAGTGTCGGCGGCCCAGCAGGCCCAACCCCCCGGTGATGACCGCCACGCGCCCCTCGAGGTTGAAAAGCGCCGCTACTCCGTTGTTCATGAAGCCCTCTCCTCGACGGTCACGGGCTCGCCGCAGAGCAGCGACGCCTTTGCGGCCAGCGCCACCTTCAGGCTGAGCAGCCCTTCCGCAACTGAGACGCCGGCATGTTCCTTTTGCGAGATGCACCGCAGGAAGTGGGAGGCCTCGTCGAGAAACAGCTGATTTCGCGGGAAATCCGGAAAGGACACCGTTTCGGCGACGTTGCCGCTGGCATCGTAGAGCGTCGACGTGGCGGCACGAAGGTCCATCACGGCTTTGCCCGCGTCGCCAATGACCTGACAGGTCCGGCTTGGAGGTCTCTGCAGGTAGTCCAGGTGGAGATGGATCGGAATCGTCCTCCCGTCCACCCGTGTCTCCATGAGAAGGCTGGCCGTGTCTTCCACGTCGACCTCGAGATCGCTCAGGTGCCCGCCCACGGCGAAGACCCGGCTCGGCCATCCGAACAGCCAGCCCAGATAATCGACTTCATGGATCTGCGAGAGGATCACACCCCCGCCCAGGTCCGCGCGGGACGCGTACATCTGCCGGTAGTCCTCATAGCGGTGCCACCCGGGGAGGTACTCGCCCACCTCGGCGCGCACGGCGATGATCCGTCCCACGCGGCGATGCTCGACCCACCCGCGAAGTGTCCTGAGGACTGGATGGAACCTCAGCTGATAGCCGACCATCGAGACCAGACCCTTCCCCGCCACGATTGCCAGCAACTCCTCGACGCCTTCGAGAGAGTGGGACAGGGGCTTCTCGATGAAGAGATGACAGCCGGCGCGAGCGAGACGCAGCGCCGTTGGGATATGGAGACTTGTTGGATTGCAGACGAACGCAGCCTCCGGCGCCGCCGCGATGGCATCCTCGAGGTCGTCGAAGACCCGAATCCCATACCTCGCGACCACGTCAGTCCCGGGCTCAATCTCCAGCCGGTCGGTCAGCGTGTGCCGAAGGCCCCGGACCCGGAAGGCCAGCAGTTCCGCTTCCGGCCCCAATATCGTTCGAAGGTTGCGCAGATGGCGCTGGCCGATCCCGCCGAGCCCGGCGACCAAGACTCTCATTCCACGGCCCCTTCCGCCCGAGCCAGGCCATCCGCGACGAACCTGCGGTTACGCCTTGCCCACGCGACCTCATCACCGGTTTCACCTCTGGCCACCTGAAGGACGAAATCGCCGCGGTACCCCAGGTCCGAGACGGCCTTGAACAGGACTCCGAACTTCGTGTCCCCCAACCCGAGAGGGACCGTGCCACCGCCCAGAACCCGGTCCTTGATGTGAATGGATCCGACGCGCGGTCCGTACGCGGCGAATTCCTCGGCCGGATCGTACCCCAGCGACGAACTGTTGCCGGAGTCGTAGTTCGCCTTGATCCACTGAGACGGCAGCCTGGACAGGAGTGCGGCAAAAGTCCGTGGCGGGAGCGACGTCTCCAGGTGGATCTCGACTCCGGCGCTCTCGGCTGACGGGATGACCTGTTCCAACGTGCTGACGACCTGATCAACGTCCTCCTCTGTCTCCATCCGCGACGCGTCCACGAACGGCAGCACAACCCGAGCGACGCCCAGTTGCTGGCTCTGTTTGAGCAGCCACGTCAGCACGCCGACGCGATCTTCACGTTCTTTGGGGGTTGCCCGCACCAACGGAAAGTCCATGAACCAGTCCGCGCAGACGGAAAAGACACCCACCCCTGTCGCGTCCGCGAGGGAGCGAATGGCCCCAATTCCTTCATCCGTGCAAATGGGATTCACGTTCGCCCCGTACAGATCGTAGATCCACTCGATGCAATCCAGCCCGGCCCGGGCCGCGAGGCGGAACTCCTCGGCCCAGTGGTCCCTTGGAAACGACTGGATGCGGCCCTCCGAGGGTCCCACCAGCCGCCCTTGCATGATGCCGATCCGCATCTCTTGGCTCTCAGTCTTCCAGCACGGGAATGAGCATGTTGGCCTTGAGCTCTTCCCGGTCGAGGAAGGGCCACATGTCTTCCAGAGGCCTGCTGACCATGGAACCATCCGGGCGCACGACCGACGAGACTCGTGGCCCCACCACCTGATCCGGGTCCATTATGACTTCGCAAACGGCGGGGCCCGGATGGTTGAGCACTCCGCGCACCTGCTCGCTCAGGGCTTCCTGGCTGGTGATGCGGAAGGTCGAGAGTCCGTACGCTTGCGCGACACGAAGCGTGTCGGGAAGTCCCAGCCGACTGGACGCGTCGCAGGCCACGAGGTGCCCCTTGAAGTGATTCCGCTGCATCGACCGGATCGACCCGTATCCCTGGTTGTTGAGCACAAAGTACTTGATGGGCAAGCTGAGGTGCGCCACGGTGGCCAGTTCCTGGATGTTCAACTGGAATCCGCCATCCCCATCAACCGTGATCGTGCGCCGCCGGCCTCCCGCCACACAGGCACCCAGGGCCGCGGGTATCCCGAAACCCATGGCCCCCAACCCTCCGGTGCTGAAGACCCGCTGTCCGCGTTTGTTTCTGAATGCGATCCAGAACGTATCGATCGCAGCCCCGGAACTGCCGGGCACGACCAGGTCCCCTTCGGAGGATTCCTGCGCAAGTGCCTCTGAGAAGACGAACGAATTCACGAACGCCCCCGGGGTTCGCCATTCCGGCAGCACCACCGGGTAGCGCTCCTTCCATGCCCTGCAGCGTTCCAGCCAGGGCGTCCTCTCCCTGGGAGCCAGCTCGTCCGCACCATTCAGGATTGCTGCAATGAACACTCCCGCATCCATGTTGACCGGCAGGTCGACATGCATGCGGAGCTTGCCCAATTCACCGGGGTCGATGTCCACCACGACCTTGCGGGCTGCCCGGGCGAACCTGGATTGGTCGAAACCCGTCACGGCCGCGTCAAGCCTCGTCCCGATGCACAGGAGGAAGTCCGCATTCTGAACGGTGAAATTCGCTCCGCGCGACGCCATGGTGCCGGGCTTGCCGAAGAAGAGCGGATGGGCATCGTGCAGGAGATCCGCGCCCATCCAGGTCGCGAGAACCGGAATGCCGAGCCGCTCGACCAGCTTCAGCAGACCTTCGGAGGCCCCTGAAAGGCGTACGCCGTTTCCCACGAGCAGAACAGGCCGCTCTGCGGCGTTCAGCATGCTGATCACGCCGGCGACGGAACGCTGGACGATCCCGTGGTCGAGGCTTTCCGGAGGGGACTCGTAGCCGGCCAGCTCCGAGGGCTCGATCTGGGCCGCCTGCACGTCGAGCGGAACATCGATCCAGACCGGGCCCTTTCTTCCCGAGGTCGCGAGCGAGACCGCCCTCTCGAGGTGGTACCGGATGGAGGCCGGGTCGGTCACGGTCACCGCGTACTTGGTGATCGACTGGACCACCGTCACGATATCCAGCTCCTGAGGCCCCAACTGGCGGACCCCGAGGTCCTTCTTCATGTCGGCCCGCTTCACCTGGCCCGAAAGAAACAGACAGGGCGTGGATTCGAGCCACGCTCCAGCCAGCCCGGTGAGGGCGTTCGTTCCCCCGGGTCCAGTCGTGACCATCGCCACGCCCAGGCCTCCGGTAACGCGGGAGTAGGCTTCAGCGGCGATCGAACAAGCCTGCTCGTGAAGACAGCAGATGTATTCGAGCCCTCCGGCCCGGCCGACCGAGTCGTTCAGATGCATGGCTCCGCCGCCCGGGAGCATGAACACATGGCGAACGCCCCTGTCGGCAAGGAAGTCGCAGACGTAGTCGGATAGTTTCAAGAGCGCTCCGGTTCAATCAGCCGATCGGGCGAACGAGAACCGCCGGTGCCCGATGAAGCTCGCGACGATCTGCAGGCCGAGTACGCAGGCCTGCGCGAGATACAGGTTCAAGCCGAGGCCGTCGACGAACAACGCCAGCAGCGCCAGCCCGGCTGCGGCCGTCGCTCCATAGATCACATAGTACCGGCCGTACTCGCGAAGGTAGTTCCCTTTCGTCCGGAAGACGAACACCTTGTGGACGATGTAGGCGTTGCTAATGGCCAGCACGTTGGCCGCGACTGCGATGAGGAGATAGTGCACGCGGGACGCCAGCGATGCCGCGAGCAGCACGAACACGCCGTAGCCGAACGCCGTGTTCCAGGCGCCGCTCGCCAGGTATCGCGGCACCAGCGTCGATGTGCGGCGAGCCTCCGCGTTCATCTCACTCATGCCGGCCGCTTTGTCGTCGGGTCGTCGTCGAAGTTGATCCGCTCGCTCTCGACGACGAGGGGCCGGTTCCGGACCTGGGTGTAGATGGCTCCGACGTACTCGCCGAGTATGCCGAGGAAGAACAGTTGCACGGAGGCCAGGAAGAACAGGGTGATGATGAGCGGGGCGATGCCCACCGGGAGGTTGTACCAGAAGAGGAGCTTGACCATCAGATATGCGAAGGCGCCGAGCAGGCAGAGCACGCCGCCCAGGAACCCCGTCATCGTCGCGAGTCTCAGCGGGATCTTCGAGTGGTTGACGATGCCCGAGATCCCCAGGTCGAAGAGCGTGTAGAAGTTGTTCTTCGTCACGCCTCCGGCGCGCCTCGGCTGGGCGTAGGGCACGGTGGCGTACTTGAAACCCAGTTCCGACACGATGCCGCGGAAATAGGGATAGGGATCGGTCAGCGTGCGAAGAACGGCGATGAACGACTGATCATAGAGCCCGAAACCAGTGCTGTTGCGTACCTGAGGCGTTTCAGACAGCCAATCGAGCAGTGCATAGTATCGCCTGCGGACCGCGGCCAACAGCGCTGATTCCCGGCTCTCGGTCTTCACGCCGAGCACGACCTTGTACCCCAGCTCCCACTGCGAGAGGAACGCGGGGATGAGTTCAGGCGGGTCCTGCAGATCGGCCGCCATCGCGATGACCGCGTCGCCGCGGCACGTCAGCAGGGCGTGGTACGGAGACCGGATGTGGCCGAAGTTCCGTGTGTTGACAATGACCTTCACGTTGCGGTCCTTGGCCGCAATCTCGCGCAGGATCGGGACCGTCCGATCCGTTGACGCGTTGTCGATGAGCACGTGCTCGTAGCGATACCCGCCCAGCTTGGCGAACACCGCCCGCACCCGCTCGTACAGGGCTTCAATGTTAGCCTCTTCGTTGTAGCACGGCGTGAGCACGGTGATCAGGCGCCGTGTCCCAGGCAGGTCATCCATCACGAACACTCCTCACTGCTCTTTCTGCGTCCCGAGCTCCGGAATGATGGTTTCCTGCCGGCCTGCGGCGCGGTCCATCTGCCACCGCCAGGTCCGGGCTATCCCGGTGTCGAGGGGCACTGTCAAACGCAGCCCCAACTCGCTCCGTGCCCGCGTCGTGTCTGGAACGTACCTGTCCACGCGAGCGCCGAGCGTTGGGGTTCCCCGGATCTCGATCTTGCAGTCCGCGCCGCAGGTCATCGCCACCTGCCGCGCCACGTCGCCGATGCTGATCGCCTCCTCGGAGCCCACGTTATAAGGACGGCCCGGCGCGCCGTCGACCAGAATCGCCAGCAACCACAGCGCCAGGTCGAGGCCGTACATGTACGACCGCACTGTCGTGCCGTCTCCGCGGACGACAAGCGGGCGACCGGCCAGCGCGTCACCAATGAAGTTCCCGATTGCGAACTGCCCATCGAGCGGCAGGTACGGCCCGACGAGGGCGAATGGCCGCGCTATCTTTGGCTCCAGGCCTGACTGCTGCCCGTGGAGCACGCACAGGAGTTCGGCCGCGCGTTTTCCTTCCCCGTTGGCTGAGGCTGGGCTGGTCGGATCAGGCGCGCCCGGGTACTCCTCGCTCATCCCGGCTACGTCGGGAGGCTGGGGGCCGTACACCGCACCCGAACCGACAAAGAGCAACTTCCGGCACCCGCTCGTGGCGGCGAAGTCCAGTGTCCGTCGGGTTCCATCGATGATGGTCTCCATGAGTGCACGCGGGTTTGCATCGCCCGCCTGGCGAGTGGACACGGTCGCTCCATGAACAATGAAGTCGAAGCGTCCGGCGGGAGCGGTGAACGTGCGGACGTCGCCGGTGTGAGTACCGATCGCAGCGTGAGACGCCAGGTGCGGGGCCTTTCGCCGGAACGCGTCCGGGTCGCGCGTCAGAACGACGATCCGCGTGCCGAGGTCGTACCGGTCGATGGCGTGCAGCAGCAACTCGAGCAGGGAACAGCCGACAAACCCCGTCCCGCCGGTCATGAAGATCCGCGCGCCGCGAAACGATTCCCACAGCCCGGGCCGCTCGGGCAGCAGCGCCTCGCATTCGGCACGGAGCCCGGACAACGTCATTCCCAGACTCTCCAGGGCGCCTGTCCCTCGTCCCACAACTGGTTCAGGTGCAGGTACTCCCGGTAGGTGTCCATCGCGAAGAAGAAGCCCTCGTGCCGGTACGTCATCAACTGCCCGTCCCTGGCCAGGCGCTCCAGCGGCTCCCGCTCGAGCGCGCAATCATCGTCGCCGATGTAGTCGAGCACGCCCGGTTCGAGGACCATGAACCCCGCGTTGATCCATCCTTCTGTATTCGGCTTCTCGGCAAACTCGAGCACCAGTCCGCCGGCGTCTGTCTGGAGGACGCCGAACCGGGACACGGGACGGACGGATGTGACCGTCGCCAGGCGGCCGTGTTGGCGGTGGAACTCGAGCACGCGGCGCACATCGACGTCGGCCAGACCGTCGCCGTAGGTCATCATGAACGTCGCGTCCTGGACATAGCGCGCGACGCGCTTCACCCGGCCGCCCGTCATCGTGTTCAAGCCGGTGTCGGACAGCGTAACGACCAGGCCGTCCTCTCCGTGCGCGCCGTGGTACGTCACCTCGTCCCGGCTGCCCAGGCGCAGGGTGAAGTCGTTGTTCATCGCCTCGTAATTGAGGAAGTACTCCTTGATCACCTGGCCCTTGTAGCCCAGGCACAGGACGAAGTCGGTGAACCCGTGGTGGGCGTAGTACTTCATGATGTGCCACAGGATGGGGCGGCCGCCGATCTCGACCATCGGCTTCGGGCGGTACTCCGTTTCCTCGCGCAGCCGCGTTCCGAGCCCCCCGCAGAGAATGACGGTCTTCATGGGCCCATCTCCGGTGTCGACGACGTGAACCCGGCCATGAACCGATCGAACGTGGCCAGGATGTGCTGCTGCATCGCGTCGGTCAGGCCCGGATGCACGCCGATGAAGAACGTCCGGTCCATGATGATGTCGCTGTTCTCCAGGGTCCCGGCGACACGATGCTCGACTTCCTGATACGCCGGGTGCCGCAGGAGATTTCCGCTGAACAGATTCCGCGTCTCGACCTTCTCGCTTTCCAGCGCCGCCACCAGCTCTTCACGCGTGAATGGCGCTGACGGACGCACGGTGATCACGTAGCCGAACCAGGACGGTTCGGTCCTGTCGGGGGCCGTCGGCAGAATCAGGTGGGATGCGTAGCGGCCCAGCGCGGCCGAGAACGCCGCGTGGCGCCGCCGGCGGGTCTCCACGAATGCCGGCAGCTTCGCGAGCTGCGCGACGCCGATCGCCGCCTGCATGTCCGTCACCTTCAGGTTGTACCCGATGTGCGTGTAGACGTACTTGTGGTCGTAGCCGAACGGCAGCGTCCCGAACTGCTGGCCGAAGCGCTTCCCGCACGTGTTGTTGGCCCCGCTGGCGCAGTGGCAGTCACGGCCCCAGTCGCGGAAGGACCTCGCGATCCGCGCCAGTTGCGCGTCATCGGTGACCACCGCTCCACCCTCGCCCATCGTGATGTGGTGCGCAGGGTAGAAGCTGCTGGTCGCAAGGTGACCGAACGTGCCGGTCAGCCGCCCATCGTACCTGGAGCCCAGCGCGTCACAGTTGTCTTCGATCAACCACAGGCCGCGGCGATCGCACAGTTCGCGCAGCTCCCTCGCGGCGAAAGGGACTCCCATCGTGTGGGCCAGCATCACCGCCCTGGTTCGCGGTCCGATCGCACGCTCGATCGAGTCGAGCGTTGGCACGTAGGTGCCGAGTTCGACATCGACGAACACGGGGACGGCCCGATTCTGCAGAATCGGGTTCACCGTCGTTGGAAACCCGGCGGCCACCGTAATGACCTCGTCGCCGGGCCGTACCCGCCGGTCCTTGAGCTTGGGCGAGGTGAGCGACGAGAAAGCCACGAGATTGGCCGACGAGCCCGAGTTCACGAGCAGCGCCGTCGTCGACACCCAGGTAGGAGGCCAGGCCGGCTTCGAACCGGTCCGAGTAGCGGCCGGCCGTCAGCCAGAAGTCGAGAGAAGCGTCCACGAGATTGACCATCTCGTCGGCGTCGTAATTGCGGCCTGCATAGCGGACCGTGCCCTGGCCCGCCTCGTAGCGCGCACGCGATGCCGTGTCCGCCTCGTAGTAATCGCGGACCAATTCGAGAATGCGCGCCCGGATCGCCCGCTTGTCGGTCATTCAGGTTTCCTTGTCAGAGGCTCCTCCGCCCAGGGCGCGCCCGCGGCTGCTGCATCGGCCTCGTACTCCGCGATTTGACGCTCGGACAGTGCGCGCATGTCATCGGTGCGATTCGACCATGCCCTTGCCCAGGCCACAGTCTTCACCAACGCTGTCTCGACATCCCAGACGGGCTCCCAGCCGAGACGATGAAACGCCTTCTCGGATGAAAGCACAAGCCACCTGGCCTCGTGCGGAGCGTCCGGATCCGAGCAGTCTTCCCAACCCGCGCTGCCCCAAAGCCCGACCAGACGGTCGACGAGCCGCCGCACGCTCCACACGCTTCCGATGGTCGGCCCGAAGTTCCAGGCCTCGCAGAGCCGAGGGGCGACGTCAGGTTCCGATGCCATGAGTCTTGCTCCGAGCTGCAGGTAGCCGCCAAGGGACTCGAGCACGTGCTGCCAGGGCCTCACCGAGTCGGGATTGCGCACGGCGATGGGGCGCTGCGCCGTTATCGCGGCAATGCAGTCCGGCAGGAGGCGGTCGGCCGCCCAGTCGCCGCCGCCGATTACGTTGCCAGCTCGAGCGGTTGCCAGCCGAACGCCGTGAGTACCGATGCGGTCAACCGGAAAGAAGGTCCGGCGCCACGCCGCCGCCACCAGTTCCGCTGCTGCCTTGCTCATGCTGTAGGGATCAGCGCCTCCTAGCCGGTCGGTCTCGCGATAGCCGTGCACCCACTCGCGGTTCTCGTAGCACTTGTCGGAGGTGACCACGACGACCGTGCACGGCCGCTCCCTGCCGGCATACGCCCGGACGGCCTCCAGCAGGTTGGCCGTGCCCATGACGTTGACGTCGACTGTCTCGCGCGGCTGCTCGTATGCGAGCCGGACAATCGCCTGCGCGGCGAGGTGAAAGACGATGTCCGGCTGGGCCTGGACGAGCGCATCACGCAGGCGGGCCGCCTCCCGGACATCCGCTTCGATGTGGGCGATGCCCTCTCCCACGCGGGCGATATCGAACAGGGACGGCTGAGTGGGAGGGGGAAGGGCGTACCCGGTGACGTCCGCGCCGAGCGAACGGAGCCACAGCGTCAGCCACGAGCCCTTGAAACCCGTGTGGCCCGTCACGAAGACACGCCTGCCGGCGTAGACGCCGCCAAACAGCTGCTTCACGTATCCAACCTCTCCGCGCTCCCGGCCGGGATGTACCGCACTGGACCGCAGCTCCATCATCTATCCCGCCGACCGTGAGTTTTGTGCCTTGGGCATCATAGATCACGCGCGGACGTGTCGGTGCGCCGCGGGCCGCGTTCCGCGGCGAAAGTGCTCGTTCCGTATCAGCCACGCGTGCGCTCTACGAGTCCCGAAGCTCACTTCAACTGGGTACGTTCGCTCGCCATGAACCACCGGATGTGGTCGGTCGGCGCCAGGGAACTCCGAGGCCGGCTCCTGGCGCTCGTGGCGGTCACCTGGACCCTCGCGGCGCTGAACACATTCACGGCGGGCCCGAATTACCGCACCGGGCAGATCAAGGGCGCGGATTTCCTTCACGTCTATGTGCTCGGCAGCCTGGCCGCAGAGGGTCGAGGCGATCTGCTGTACGACGCTCAGACGCAACGCGCCGAGCAGGAACGTCTGGTGCCAGACTCCAGAAACACATGGTTCGTGCCCATCTATGGTCCCCAGACGGCGTTGCTCTTCGCGGGATTCGCCAGGCTCCCGTACTTCTGGGCGGCGCTCGTCTGGGCGCTTGTCACCACGGCTCTGTACGGTGCATGCGTGTGGGCGATCTGGCGCCGGTGTCCTGCCCTTCGTAACGAGGCACCACTCGTTGCCCTTGCGGCGCTCGGATTCCGGCCGTTCTGCTCTCTCGTCCAGCACGGCCAGACATCAGTGCTGCCGTTGATCTGCCTGACGCTGGCGTATCTCGCCCTGCGCGCAGACCGCCTGTGGTGGGCCGGCGTGGCGCTTGGTTCGCTGATCATCAAGCCTCAGCTGGGGATCGCGGTTGCCGTGGTGATGCTGGCCAGACTCGAATGGCGGATTATCGGCGGGGCCATCGTGGCGATCCTCGCACAATGGGGGCTGGCGGCAATGGCGCTGGGCACCGGGCCGCTGCTGGTCTGTTTCCGGATGCTGCGCCTGGGGCCAGGCCTCGCGACGCTCCTCGAGCCGAAGCCGTACCAGTTGCATTCGCTCCGGGCGTTCTTCACGCTCCTGTTGCCCCAGGCCCCGGCTGCGCTGGCGCTCTACGTGATCGCGAGCGCCATTGTTCTGGCGCTGGCTGTGCGTCTGTGGCGCGACGCCGTGCCGCTGGAAGCCCGGTACAGTGCCATCGTGCTCGCATCGGTGCTGGTGGCTCCGCACGTGGGCGTCTACGACCTCGTCGCGCGTGCACCGGCCTTTGTCCAGACGGCCGGCGAGTCGGAGAGATCGGATGAGCCCCGGAGGCGAGTGCTCCTTGTGCTCCTGTATGTCGCATACGTCGTCCCGCTGGTCGGGCCGCTCGCTGCCATCACGCATGTTCAGTTGTCCGTTCCCGTCTTCGCCGTATGGCTGGCGGGCCTGCACTGGGCGGCCTTCCGACCGAAGGACCCCTCCGGCGCGGAGGCAGCCGGTGCATAGATGCGCGCGCGGCGGGCGCCGGCGGCCCTGCATGGTAGACTGCGCGAGAAACCACGGAGGACGGCCGGATGTCGACGCGGTGGGGCACTCGCCGGTTCGATCTCGTCGAGGTGAGCCTCATGGCGGTGCTCGCCGCCGCAGTGGTCGCGGCGGGCGTCACAACCGTGATGTCATCGCTGGAGAAGCGCAAGTACGCCGGAATGTCGTACACCGCGTACAGCGCCGCGCAAGAGAGTTCCCGCCTGAGGGACCGGTACGGGCCGGACCGGTATTCACGCAATGAAGAAGAGTGGATCATCCGGGACTACTTCCAGGATCGCCGCGGCGGCGTCTTCGTAGACGTGGGGGCAAACCACTACAAGAACGACAGCAACACGTTCTATCTCGAGACGGCGCTCGGATGGTCCGGCATTGCGATCGACCCCCAGGCCGGGTTTGCCGCTGACTACCGCACGCACCGCCCCCGCACCCGGTTCTTTGCGTTCTTCGTCTCTGATACATCCGACGCCACGGCCAGCCTCTACGAGGTGGACCAGAACTCTCTGGTGACGTCGGCGGATCGCGGGTTCGCCGAACGCGCAGGCACGGAAGCGAGAGACGCCGTCTACAACGCGCAGTTGGTCACGGTGCCGACGATTCGCCTGACCGATCTCCTCGCGCGAGCGGGCGTGTCCCGTATCGACCTGCTGTCGGTGGACGTCGAGCTTGCCGAGCCGAAGGTCCTGGCGGGGTTCGACGTCGATCGGTTCAAGCCCTCGCTCGTGTGCATCGAGGCGCACCCCCAGGTGCGGCAGCAGATCCTGGACTACTTCGCCGTCCACCGGTACGTGGCGATCGGGCGCTACCTGAGGGCCGACCTCCAGAACCTGTACTTTGCGCCGCTCGGGCAGGCGGATGCCCCTTCCGCCGGCCTGCCGCCGGCAGGGCCCGAACAGACACCGAAGCGCCAGCCCCCTCGCTCACCTTGACACCCCGCCGACAGCGTGTCTTTTTGATACAAAATAAAATCGTATTTCGGCGCCCCGGGATCCCGATAATAACTGCGGTGATGTAGCCTTGTGTGCAGCCGGGTGTCCCCGCGCCACGCGGGCGGTGCCGGAGACCCCAGGAAAGGCGTCATGGGACCCAGCCGCGGCCCCCAACCCGCGTCCGAGGCGCACGCGCGCGCCGCGAAGCCGCTCATCGTCGGCCGCAGCCCGGCGATCCTGGCGATCTGCGCGCTGGCCGAGCGGGTGGCGGAAGGGGATGCGAAGGTCCTGATCACCGGCGAAAGCGGCGTCGGCAAGGACCTGATCGCCCAGCTCATCCACTCTCACTCCAGGCGCGCCAGCCACACCTTCGTCCCCGTGAACTGCGCCGGCGTGCCCGAGACGCTCCTCGAGTCGCAGCTCTTCGGCCACGTCAAGGGCGCGTTCACGGACGCCTTCCGGGACAAGGTCGGCATGCTGCAGCAGGCGCACAACGGCACGGTCTTCCTGGACGAAGTCGCCGAGATGAGCCTCCGCATGCAGGCGATGTTCCTGCGCTTCCTGGAGAACGGCGAGATCCAGCCTGTCGGTTCCGACGTGATGAAGACCCAGGTCAACGTGCGGGTGATCGCCGCCACCAACAAGGACCTCGCCGCCGCGGTGGCCGCCGGGCAGTTTCGTGAAGACCTCATGTACCGCCTGGACGTGGTGCACATCCGCGTGCCTCCGCTGCGGGAGCGGTGCGAGGACGTACGCGCGCTCATCGAGCATCACCTGTCGCGGTCCCAGCGGCGGATCAGTCTGACGGAGGAGGCGCTGCGCGCCCTCGAAACGTACCGCTGGCCGGGCAACGTGCGCGAGCTGCAGAACGTGATCGAGCGGCTGATCTGGACGTCGGCCAAGGACGTCGTGGGCATCGAGGACCTCCCTCAACGGCTGCTGCCGGGGCGCTCGGAGACGATCCTGCCGCTCCGCGAGCGGCGCCGCCAGCGGGCCGACGACCTCTTCAAGGCGCTCACCGAAGGGTCGTTCTCCTTCTGGGAGCACGTGCACCCGCTCTTCCTCGATCGTGATCTCACCCGGCACGACCTGCGCGAACTCGTGCGACGGGGCCTGGCCGCCACGCGCGGCAACTACCAGGCCGTCGTCCGGCTCTTCGGCATGCCGGACACCGACTACAAGCGTTTCCTGAACTTCCTCGGCACGCATGGCTGCGTCGTGGATTTCCGTGAGTTCCGCACGCCCGCGCCGCACGACGGGGCGGCGGTGAACGGCCGCGTCCCGCCGGAGGCCGGCCCTCTGCGGGACGGCAAGCCTACGTACCCTCCATAGCAGGTCCTATGAGCAAGCCGACGTTTCTCGGACGACTGGCTGGAAAGGGCGCGGGTTCGGTACGAGCTCATCGGTGCTGAGCGCGGCTCGGTGCTGGCGGCGCACGTTGAACCGGCCTTCGATTCGAAAGCGCGCCGCCGGGGGCTGCTCGGCCGTGATGCGGTCCCCGAGAACTACGCCATGATCATCGCGCCGTGCGGCAGCGTGCACACGTTCTTCATGCGCATGCCGATCGACGTGATCTTCGTGTCGCGGGACGGCACGGTCGTCAAGACGTGCCGCTCGGTGAAGCCGTGGCGCATCGCTGGCGCCTTGCGCGCGTTCGCCACGATCGAAGCCGCCGCCGGTTTCATCGATCGCACCGAGACCGTGCCCGGCGATGTCGTGGCGCTGCGCGAGATCCCTCAGACGCGCAGGGCCACGGACGCGCCGTTTCCCGTGCCGGTCTCGCCGGCTCCTGAGGGCGGCGTCCCGAAAGCGCGTCACACCACGCCCCAGAGGCGGGTGACGCTGGCCGACATCGTCTCGCGCAAGACGCCGATCGGGTGGTTCGAGTCCGTGGCCATCGTGCAGGAGCTGTGCGAGGTGGTCCTCGCGCGGGGCCCGGCCGACGACCCGCGGATCCCGGAGCTGAGGCACATCGCCCTGACGCCGGCCGGCGGGATCGGACTCCTCGCCGGCGGACCCGAGGAGCACTCCCCGGTCCACCGCGCCAGCCTGGTTCTTCTCGCGCTCACGCCGGAGGCCGACCTGCCCCTGCAGCTGCGGCTGCTGGCGCTCGAACAGGTGTCGCCCACGCCGCGGTTCGGGTCACTCAAGGAGTTTCACGGCGAACTCGAGTTCTTCGAGCGGCCGAACCGGCGGGACATTGCCCGCGGCGTTCACGAGCGGTTCCTGCGCCAGCAGGCCCAGGCACCGGCTGGCGGGGTGCCGCCTGCGCTGCTCGAACCGCGGTTTCCGCGGCGGCGCTTCCGGTGGTGGAAGCAGAAGTCGGTCAGGGTGGCGCTGGCGGCCCTGCTCCTGGTCCTGACGGCCGCAGGGGTGGCCTGGGAGTGGCGACGGCCCGAGAGCGAGCAGTTCAGGCAGCCTGTCGCCCGGCTCACCGAAACGACCGAGGCGTGGGCCCGCCGGGCGGCTGGCGCGGCCCGCGTAGAGCTTGCAGCCGCGCAGAAAAAGCTCGGGCTCACCGCGCAGGAAGCTGTTCCGCCGCCGCCATTGGCCCTGGCTGGCGGACGGCCGGCCAGGACGACGGCCCAACCGGGCGTCGCCAGCCGCGCGGTGTCTCAGGACGCCCGCACAGTGCCGGCCGGGCCTCCGAGGCAGCCCCAGGCCGCCGAACCGCCCTCGGCGGCCGTAGCCAAGACCGCTCCGCCGGATGCCGGCACCCGCGAGGCGCCTGCGCTGCCTCCGAAACCCCCCGACCTGCCAGCCCCTGACATGGTGTTCACGGCGGCGGATCCCCTGGTGATCCCGCCGCAGCTCCTTCGTCCCGTCCTTCCCAAGGCCCCGCCGCCAGGCGTCCGGATGGAGGATCTGCCGGAGGTCGAGGTTCTGGTCTCGGCAGCCGGCGACGTCGAGATGGCCAGACTCCTGTCTCCCGGAACCGCGCCGAACCCGGCGATGACGTTGAGTGCCGTCAAGGCGTGGGTCTTCCAGCCCGCGGCACTCGCGGGCCAGCCCGTCAGATACCGTCTCCGCATGCGGCTGCCCGGAAGGTAGGCCCTGGCGCCTGGAACGGGCCGGAGGCTCATGGGCAGGGTCAGTGCGTCTGCCTCATGACGCCAGATAGTCTGGCCCGGGCCAGACGCTTCATTTGGCCGGGCGTCGAGATCGTCAGATTGCCTGCAGTTTTGGCACCTTCCCGTCCCGCTGTTTCCGGCACCCGGGTTGCTTACTCCCAGCCGCAGACGTCCTCGACCAGGATCCGAACATGCTGGGACGCAGAAAGTACGCACGATTCCTCCTGTCGGAGCCGATTGACGCCAGTCTGCGGCTGCGGGAGGAGGTCGCGATCGAGCGGTGGGACAACGGGGAGGTCGTCGTCTTGTCGCCGGAACCCCTCAGACCCGAGGAACGGGTGACACTGGAAATCCCTGGCGACGCGCGCCGCCGGACGAGCGCCAGGGTTTCCGAGAGCCGGCCGGCGGTCGTAGGAGATGGAGCCATTCGTCACCGCGTCGTGCTGTCGATTGAAGGCCGCGGAACGAAGGTCGGCCACCGCGGAGGACAGGAACCGTGAGCGCAGGGCACGATGATTACCGCTCCGACGCAGGCCACGAGGCGGTTGCCACGCTCGTGCGCTCGGTTCCCGTCAGGCTGGTCGAGGTGAGCCGCGGGGGGTGCCGTCTGGAGTCTGCCAGCCGCATCGAATCCGGCACGAGCGGCCAGCTCGCCGTCCTGTTGCAGGGGCTCATGCGGATCGACGACGTCCGCGTGGCGAGGTGCCAGCAGCGCGCGGGCGCCGGCCCGGTGTTCCAGGTGGGCGCTGAGCTGCTTCGGACCCGGCGGCTGGGCCGGCGGACGATCCGGATGGCTGTCAGGAGAATTATCTGCGGGACCAGGTCCGATGGCCCGCTTCACGGCAGGGACTCAGAGCCGCTGCTGCCGGAGACGCGGGCCGACGAGGAAGCCAGGCGGTCGGAGAGCCGGGCGCCGCCGTCGCGCGGTTCGTGAAGGCTCTCGGGCGTAAAGTCGGGGCGTGCGCCTCGAATACACTAACGTTCATAGGCAGAAGAACCGAAAGAGGGAGTATGAAGAACCTGATTCGACGTTTCATCCTTGACGAGGCTGGCCAGGACATCATCGAGTACGCGCTGCTGGCGGCGTTCATCTCGATTGCGGCCATCGCGGCCATCGTCGCGATCGGCGGCCAGGTGCAGGTCTACTTCGGCAACGTGCAGTCGGCGCTGACCTAGACACGTGTTCGAGCGAGGGCATTCCGGCGGGCCCGCGCCCGCCGGATGCTCATGCCGACACCGCTGGCGTCTTGTCGATGACCTGGCCGCCGCCCGTGCCCGCTGTCGCGGTTGTCGCCGTTGTGAGCGCGGCGGTGGTCTGCGACCTGAAGTATCGCCGTGTGCCGAACGCGCTCACGCTCGGGGCGGCGGCCGTCGCTGTCGCCATGCACGCGGCGCTGAACGGGTGGTCGGGCGTGATCCTGGCGGGGACCGGGTGGGCGGTCGGTGCGGCCCTGTTCTTTCCGCTGTTCGCGCTCGGCGGCATGGGGGCTGGCGACGTGAAACTGCTGGCGGCGATCGGCGCGTGGCTCGGCCCTGCCGGTGCGCTCTGGACGGGCCTCGTGGGGGCCGTCGCCGGCGGCGTGATGGCCCTGATTGTCGCCGCGGCCCGGGGCTATACGGCGACGGCGTTCGGAAACCTCCGGAGGTTGCTCCGCGTGTGGAGCGTCGCGGGCGTTCAGCCGGTTGGCGGGCTGACGCTCGAGAACACCGCGAGCCCGAGACTCCCGTACGCGCTGCCGCTCGCGGCAGGCGCATTGGTAACGTTGTGGATGAACTAGTCCGCGCATCATCCGGATCGATCGCCTTCCCGGCGGTGTCCGCCATGTACGCGGCCGCGCTGGCTGACTGACGTGAGGAGTGGCGTATGAACCGGGGTGTCCGCGTCCTGCTCGTGCTGCTCGTGGCAATCGCGATGGCGGGAATCGCCAGCTATGCCGTCTACCAGGGCATCCAGCGCATCCCCGCCCGCGAGGTCGAGGTGGCCAGCCAGCCCGTGGTCGTCGCCGCGAAGGCGCTGCCCGTCGGCGCGCTCGTCGGGCCGAGCGACGTGAAGCTGGCGGCCTGGCCCTCGAAGACCATGGTGACGGGCGCGTTTGCCACCACCGACGAGGTTGCCGGGCGCGGCCTGCTGGCGCCGGTGCTCGAGAACGAGCCGATCACGATCGCGAAACTCGCGCCGCGGGAATCCGGCGCCGGGCTCGCCCCGACCATCCCGCTGGGCATGCGTGCGGTCTCCGTGAAGGTGAACGAGGTGATTGGCGTGGCGGGCTTCATCGTCCCCGGATCGCACGTGGACGTGGTGGCCACCGTGAGCGTGAGCGACTCGTCGATCACGCGCACCGTCGTCAGCAATCTGCAGGTGCTGGCGGCCGGCACGCGCGTCGATCAGGAGGAAGCCAAGGACGGCAAGCCCATTCCCACGACCGTGGTGACGCTGCTCACCACGCCTGAAGACGCCGAGCGTGTGACGCTCGCGTCGGGCGAAGGGCAGATTCTCCTCGTGCTCCGCAATCCCCTCGATGTCGCGCCGACGACGACAGCCGGCGTGCGCCTGGCCTCACTGGTCGGGCCGCCCGCACCGCCGCCGGTCGAGACATCGTTCAAGGGCCGGAGGATGGTGGTGGCCGCCCGGCCCGCTCCGCCCCCGCCGCCTCCGCCGGCTCCCTACACGGTGGAGACGATTCGAGGCGCGAAACGCACGACGGAGGAGGTAAAGAAGTGACCGCTCCCCGCGAGGCCAGGACGCACATGTCTCACAAGATCTTCGCGCTGCTCGCCGCGCTGTGCCTTGCTGCCGGCGCCGCCCGGGCGCAGACGCCGCCCGTTCCGGCGGCCCAGCAGCAGCCGCCCGCCGCGGAATTCGAACGCGTGGTGCTGGCGGCCGGCCGCTCCACGGTGCTCACGGTCGACTTCGACATCACGCGCATCGCGGTGACCAACCCGGCCGTGGCCGACGCGGTCGTCGTCCAGCCGCGCGAGGTGCTGATTGACGGCAAGAGCGCCGGCACCGTGAGCCTGATCATCTGGGGCGCCGGGCGCCGGGCGCAGTACGACGTCGTGGTCGAACTGGGCGTGAGCACGCTGCAGCAGAAGCTGCAGGCGCTGTTCCCGGGAGAGGACATCAACGCGACGCTCAACGACGAGGCGCTGATCCTCTCGGGCCGCGTCTCGAGCACGGCCGTGATGCTCAGGGCCGGCGAGATCGCCCAGGCCAGCGCGTCGAAAGTGAAGGTGATCAACCTGCTGCAGCTGCCGGGGCCGCCGGGGAGCCAGCAGGTGCTGCTGCAGGTGCGTTTCGCAGAGGTGAACCGGCGCGCGGTCCAGGAGCTCGGCGTGAACCTCTTCATGGGGCCGAACGGGCAGAACGACTACGTCGCGCGGACGACGACGGGGCAGTTCAACCCGCCGTTCCTCGACCAGACGACGACGACGTTCTCCGACATCCTGAACCTCTTCGTGATGAACACGAAGTACAACATCGGCGTGGTGATCAAGGCGCTCCAGCAGAAGGGCTACTTCCAGAGCCTCGCGGAACCGAACCTGATCGCGTACAACGGCCAGGAAGCGAGCTTCCTCGCCGGCGGCGAGTTCCCGGTGCCCGTCGTGCAGGGCATCACCAACTCGGTCACGATCCAATGGAAGGAGTTCGGCGTCCGCCTGAAGTTCACGCCCACGATCGCCGGCGACATGATCCGGCTCAAGGTGCGTCCCGAGGTGAGCAGCCTGGACTTCAACAACGGCATCACCCTCCAGGGATTCCGGATCCCCTCGCTCATCACGCGCTATGCGGAGACCGACGTCGAGCTGCGCGACGGCCAGTCGTTTGCCATCGCAGGCCTGCTCCACAACACCTCGCAGGAGAACGGATCGAAAGTGCCGATACTCGGGAGCATTCCGATCATCGGCGCGCTGTTCAGGAGCAAGTCCGAAACCAAGGATCAGACCGAGCTGATGGTGCTCGTCACGCCCCAGCTGGTCAGGCCGCTCGACCCCGACGAAGTGCCGGCCCTGCCGGTCATGCAGAAGCGCTTCCTGCAGGGTCACGGTGTAGGATCGCAACAGGAAGGCAGCGGCGGGCTGACGGACGCGCCCGCGCAGGCGCCGGCGGTCAAGCCGCAGACGGCGCCCGTCATCAAGAAGAGCCCGAAGGAGTAGGCAGGCGTTGCAGCGGAACATCGCGATTGTCGGGGCCGGGGATCGGCACATTGAGCAGCTGCTGCGGGCACGAGGACTGAGTGTCCTGACCTGGAGCGAGCGGGATCTGGCGGCGAAGGCCCAGCAGGCCTCGGCGCCGGCGGACATCCTGGTGCTCGACCTCCGGGAAGCGCAGCGGGCGCTGCCTGCCGGCCTGGACGCGTTCCGCCGGCAACACCCGTCGGTTCCCATCCTGCTGCTGGTCTCGTCGCTCGACCCGGGGCTGATGCTCGAGGCGATGCGGGCCGGCGTCAATGAATGCCTGCAGGACCCGGTCACGGCGGAGGAACTCGACGCCGCGCTCGGGCGCATCGCCGCCTCCCGGGACGCCGGGCCGGTCGGCGACGTCTTCGCGTTTCTCGGGGCGAAGGGCGGTGTGGGCACGACGACGGCGGCCGTCAACGTGGCGACGGAGCTTTCGCACTTGCGGGCGGGCGGCGTGCTGCTGGTGGACCTGCACCTGGCGTACGGCGACGCGGCGGTCTACCTCGGCACCGAGCCGAGGTTCTCGGTGGCGGACGCGCTGGAGAACACGCACCGGCTCGACGCCGCGTTCCTGAAGAGCCTCTGTGTCAAGACGAAGGCCGGCCCGGAACTGCTGGCATCGCCCGACCGCGCGCTCGGCCTGCTGGTGGACGCCGGCCGGGTGCGGGCGCTCATCGACGCCGCCGCCCGCCACTACCGGTACGTGGTCCTGGATCTGTGCCGCACCGACCCTGCCGTGATGGACGGCCTGGACCCGGTGAAGAAGATCCTGGTGATTGCCAACCAGGAACTGGCGACCGTGCGGGGCGCGAGCCGGATGGCCGAGACACTGAACCGGCGGTACGGCAAGGACCGCGTCGTGCTGGCCATCAGCCGGTACGACCCGAATGCCGGCATCGCTCAGGCGGACATCGAGCGTGTGGTCGGTTCGAAGATCCGCCACCTGCTGCCGTCCGACTATCGCCTGGCGCTCGAAGCCCTCAATACGGGACGGCCGCTTGCCCTGAGCAATCAAACGCGCCTCGCCGGAGCGCTCAAGGACCTTGCGCGCGAACTGGCGGAGTTGCCGGGCGACAACCAGACACCGAAGAGCAGCAGAAGCATCTTCGGCCGGCTCGCGGGCCGCACGTGAGCGTCGACAGAGGCAGACCATGACACCCCTCCCACCCACAGCGGCCCACGTCGACACGCGCCACCCGCAGTATCAGGAGCTGAAGAGCCGGGTGCACCAGGGGCTGCTGAGCCGCCTCAACCTGGAGCGGCTCACCCGCGTCAGCCGCGACGAAGCCGAGCCCGAGATCCGCGGCGTCATCATGGGGATGCTGGACGCCGAGAGCGACAAGATCCCGCTCAGCCTCTACGAGCGGCAGTCGCTCATCGGCGACGTCCTCAACGAGCTGTTCGGCCTGGGCCCGCTCGAGGAACTGCTCGCGGATCCGGAGATCTCGGACATCCTCGTCAACCGCTTCGACCAGGTCTACGTCGAGCGCCACGGCCTGCTCGAGCCCGTCGACGTCGTCTTCAAGGACGACCAGCACCTGATGCGGATCATCGAGCGCATCGTCAGCTCCGTGGGCCGCCGCATCGACGAGTCGAGCCCCATGGTGGACGCCAGGCTCGCGGACGGCTCACGCGTGAACGCCATCATCCCGCCCCTCGCGCTCGACGGCCCGGTGCTGTCGATCCGGCGATTCCGCACCGACCGGCTCGGGGCCCAGGACCTGGTGGAGCGCGACTCGCTGACGCAGCCGATGCTCGACTTCATCCACGCCGCCGTCGCCTGCCGGACCAACGTCATCGTCTCGGGCGGCACCGGCGCGGGGAAGACGACGCTGCTGAACGTGCTCTCGGGGTTCATCTCGGACAAGGAGCGCATCGTCACGGTCGAGGACGCCGCGGAACTCGTCCTGCGGCAGCGCCACGTGGTGCGCCTCGAGACGCGGCCGCCCAACATCGAGGGCAAGGGCGCGGTCAAGCAGCGGCAGCTCGTGATCAACGCCCTCCGCATGCGGCCCGACCGCATCATCGTGGGCGAGGTGCGCGGCGACGAAGCGCTCGACATGCTGCAGGCCATGAACACCGGCCACGACGGCAGCCTGACCACCGTCCACGCCAACAGCGCCCGCGACGCGCTGTACCGCCTGGACACCATGGTGGCCATGGCCAACCTGAACATCCCCGAGCGGGCGATACGCCAGCAGGTGGCCTCGGCGGTCAACCTCGTCGTGCACATGAGCCGCATGGCCGACGGCACCCGCAAGGTGACATCGATCAGCGAGCTCACCGGCATGGAAGGCGAGGTGATCTCGATGCAGGACATCTTCATCTTCGAACGCACGGGGATCAACCAGCAGGGGAAGGTCTGCGGCAGGTTCCGGGCCACCGGCATCAGGCCCAGGATGAGCGAGCGCCTCACGACCGCCGGCCACGTGCTGCCCGCGGACATGTTCGAACACGTGAAGATCATCAACTGACCCCGGAGGGCTGTGGTGGCGATTGCAGCGCTGACCTTCGTGCTCGTCGTCGGGATCGTGTTCGGGATGTACTGGGCGTTCATCGAGCGCCCGGACCGGGCCACCGAGCAGGCGCTCCGCCGGCGCCTGGGCGCGGGAAGGGTGGCAGGCGGCATGGTGTCCAGCGTGCAGAGCGAGGTCAGGCGCCTGAGCAGCCTGCCGGCCCTGGAGCGGATACTCGCGCCCCGCGCGGGCCTTACGCGTCCCTTGCTTCGCCTGATCGAGCAGTCGGGCGTCAGGACGACGGTAGGCGTGGTGATGCTCTCGACGGGCTGCCTCTTCATGCTGGGCCTGCTCATCGGCCAGCTGGCGGCGCGCTCGCTGTGGCTGGGGGGCATCCTGGGCGCATGCCTCGCTCTCGCGCCGGTGCTGTTCCTGCGGTTCAAGCGCGCGCGGCGCGTGCGCCGGTTCGAGGAGCTGTTTCCCGAGGCGCTCGACCTGATGACCCGCGCGCTGCGCGCCGGTCACACGTTCATTGCGGCCCTCGGCATGGTGGCCGACGAGCTTCCGGACCCGATCGCCCCGGAGTTCAAGCTGCTGCACGACCAGCAGAACTTCGGCATGCCGCTCCCCGAGGCCCTCCGGTCCTTCGGCGAACGTGTGCCCCTCCTCGCGGCCAAGTTCTTCGTGACGGCCATCCTGACGCAGCGCGAGTCCGGGGGCAACCTCACCGAGGTCCTCAACAACCTGGCGTCCGTCATCCGCGACCGGTTCATGGTCCAGCGGCAGGTTCAGGTCAAGAGCGCCCACGGCCGTGTGACGGGGTGGATCCTGGTGGCGCTGCCGCCGGCCCTCGCCCTCGTTTTCAGCATCATCAACCCGCACCACTTCAGCCCGATGCTCGGTGAACGGATCGGCGTCCAGATGATCATCGGGGCCGTCGTCCTCCAGGTCATCGGTGCGCTGGTCATCAGGAAGATCGTCGATGTCGATTATTAACCCCGGCGCTGACGCGCACCAACGGCCATGGCCAGTATGCCCGTAGAATTCGTCGTCGCGCTTGCCGCGGTCTTCGTGTCCGTGGCCCTGCTCACCGGTCTGGTGGCCGTCGCGGTCATGTCGCGGCAGACGGCCACACAGCGCCGCCTCGACGCGCTGCTGCCCGGACGGGCCGTGCCCAACGTCGTGCTGGCGGGCTCGCTCACGACCGGCCGCGATCCCGTGCTGGCCCGCTGGTCCAGGCTGCTCCCGAAGTCCGCGAAGGACATGTCGCGGGTGGAGCGGCGCCTGGCCGCGGCCGGCTTCAAGTCGCCGCTCGCGGCCTTCGCGTTCGGGGCCGCCGAGTTCGTGCTGCCGGTGCTGGCCGTGCTGGCCGTGCTCCCGATCTTCGGCATGAGAGGCCTCGCGGGCTGGCTCGTCGCGGCCTTTGCCGGCGCCCTCGGCTACCTCGCGCCCGGGCTCTATCTCGATCTCAAGGTGAACGCCCGCCGGAAGCAGATCCGCAACGGGCTGCCCGACGTGCTGGATCTGCTGATCGTGTGCCTGGAGGCGGGCAGCAGCCTGGACCAGGCCATCATCAAGGCCAGCGAAGAGCTGTTCATCGCCTACCCGGCGCTCGCGGAAGAACTCCGCGTGCTCACCACGGAGACGCGCGCGGGGAAGCCGCGGCTCGAGGCGTTCAGGAACCTGGCCCAGCGGACCAGGGTGGAGGACGTCAGGGCCCTGGTGGCGATGCTCGCACAGACCGACCGGTTCGGCACGAGCGTGGCCCAAACGCTTCGGATGATGGCGGACGACATGCGGCTGAAGCGGCGGCAGGCCGCCGAGGAGATGGCCGCGAAGGTGGGCGTCAAGCTGGTGTTTCCGCTCGTGTTCTTCCTGTTTCCGGCGTTGTACGTGGTGATGCTCGGCCCGGCGGTGATACAGTTCCTGCGCAATTTGCCGAACTAGGGCCGTCCAGTGGCGGCGAGAGCCGGACTCTCCGGCGGAAGGAGTACAGACTGATGTGGGAAATCATCCTCTTCGCGGCGGCGGGCGTGTTGCTGATACTGTATATTGCCCGCCGCAGGGCGCGGCTCAGGGGCGAGGATTCCGGCAAGTAGGGCGGGCGTCCCGCCCTGGGCGGCTCTGAGATGACACGCGCGTGTCTCGGCCTGCTCGCGGCGGTGCTGGCGGCGGGCCTGGCCGGCGCCGAGGCCCGCGCCCAGCCGCCGCCGGACGCGGACCCGCGCGCCCTGGGTCCTCGGCTGCGCACCAGCGCCACGGGCGCGACGATGGCCGAAGCAGAACTGAGCGATCTTGCCGGCGCGCTGGCGAGGCCAGGCGGGGCGGCGAGCTACGATCGCGAGATCGACGTCGCGCAGGCGTACCTGCGCGCCGGGATCCTCGACAAGGCCCATGAGCATTTCACGGCGGCGTCCCGCCTCAGGCCGCGGGACGCGGCCGCCTGGGACGGCCTGGCGCGCGTCTGGCGCGACTCGGGCCTTCCGGGCGTCGCCCTCGGCGACGCGTATCGGGCGGTCCACGCCGCGCCAGGCTCTCCGGCGGTCCAGAACACGCTGGGCACCATCCTCCAGCTTCTGGGCCGCGGCAGCGACGCGCGCGAGCGGTTCGCGCGCGCGCTCGAACTCGACTCCGGGGCGGAGTATGCGCGCGGCAACCTCCGCCTGTCATGGATGATGGAAAAGGACACGGAATCCCATGAGCGTCGTTGAAGTGACGTCCGTGCCGGTTCCGGCCGCTCCGCGCGACGTCGCGGAGTCGGGACTGAACGTCGACCTCCTCACGCAACTGGTGCTGAAGACGCTGCACCTGGCGGGCACGCTGACGGGCCTGGAGCTGGCGACGCGCCTGGGCGTCCAGTTTCCCGTGCTCGAGCCGAGCCTGGACGACTTGAAGTGGCAGCACCACGTCGAGATCGTGGCCGGCTCCATGATCGGCGGCGCGGCGTACAAGTACCGGATCACCGACGCGGGGCGCGAGCGCGCCGCGCTGTTCCTGGAGCACAACCATTACGTCGGAGTGGCGCCGGTGCCGCTCTATCAATACCGCCGCTACCTCGAGAGCTTCCGGCAGACCGTCGTCAACGACGTCTCACCCGAGAGCGTGCGGGAGGCGTTCAGCTCGCTGGTGTTGAGCGACCGGGTGCTCGACCAGCTCGGGCCGGCCATCCGCGCCGGGCGATCGATGTTCGTGTACGGCCCGCCCGGAAACGGCAAGACCGTGATCTCGCAGTGCATCCGGAACCTGCTGCACGGGGAGATCGCCGTGCCCCACGCCCTGGTCGTCGAGGGGTCGATCATCCGCTTCTACGATCCCGTGAACCACGAAGCGCTGCCCGGCCTCGCCGGCGACGCCGACGGCGAAGATGCGGGGCCGCTCGATCGCGACTACATCCCCGACGCGCGCTGGGTGCGATGCCGCCGCCCGTCGATCACGGCGGGAGGGGAACTCACGCTCGATTCCCTCGAGTTGAACTACGACTCCTCGTCGGGTTTCTACCGGGCCCCGCTGCAGGCCCTCGCCAACGGCGGCGTGCTCGTCATCGACGATTTCGGACGGCAGCACTGCTCGGCGCGCGACCTGCTGAACCGCTGGATCGTGCCGCTCGAGAGCCGCGTCGACCACCTGACGCTCCAGACGGGGCAGAAGTTCGAGCTGCCCTTCGTGGTGCTGGTGGTCTTCGCCACGAACCTCAAGCCCGCCGAACTGGTCGACGAGGCGTTCCTCCGCCGCATCCAGTACAAGGTCTTCGCCGAGAGCCCCACGCACGCGGACTTCATCCAGATCTTCGCCAACTACTGCGCGCAGCAGTCGCTCGAATTCGATCAGCGGCTCGTGGAGCGGCTGCTGGTGGAGTACTTCCGGCCGCGCCAGATTCCCCTGAGGGGATGCCAGCCCAGCGCGCTGATCGACCAGGCGTCGGCGCTGGCCGAGTACCGAGGCCGGCCGCGCTTTCTGACGATGGAACTGCTCGCGGCCGCATGCGACAGCTACTTCGTCGACGACCGGGAGCTGCCGGCGGAGTACGCCTGAGGCGTCGATGGATGACGGCGCATGACGACAACCGGCTTCATGGCCCGTTCCCGCGGCGAGCGCGCGCCGTCTTCCGGTGCGCGCTCGCGATCCTGCTGGCTGGCGTAGCGGTCCAGTCTCAATCCTCCTCCTCCATCTCCGTGAGGATCACCTCGCCGCTCGGCCGCATGGGCGAGCCGGGCACCGTGCGCATCGTCGGGCAGGTGCGGACCGCGTCGGGCCGGTCGGTGAGCGCCGTGCGCTTCTCGGTGGACGGCGCCCTGGTGGGCACACTGACCGAGGGCCCGCCGTACGCCGTCGAGTGGACCGACGACAACCCGTTCCAGCGGCGCGAAATCGTGGTCGAGGCCGAAGACAGCGAAGGCGAGGTCGGCCGCGACCGGATCGTCCTCGAGCCCTACGTCGTCACCGAACTGGCCGAGATCACGAGCGTGCTGGTCGAGGCCGGGGTGTACCAGAAGGACGGCCGCATGGTCAGGGGCCTGACCGCGCCCGAGTTCATTCTGGAGGAGGACGGCGTGCGCCAGACGCCCGACATGGTGGCGCAAGAGACCGTCCCGACCACCTTCGCCCTGCTCGTCGACAGCAGCCAGAGCATGGCGCGGAACGTGGACTTCGTGCGCGAGGCGGCCGGCCGCCTCACGGGGTACCTCCGGCCGAAGGACCATGTCCTGGTGGCGCCGTTCTCGCGTCGACTGCAGGCCGTCACCGGGCCCACGAGCGACCGGCAGACGATCAGCGATGCCATCGCCGCGATCGAAGCCCGCGGCGGGACGGCCATGCGCGACTCGATGATCGCGATTGCGGGCCGCTTCACCGGCGTCGCGGGCCGCAGGGTCATCATCCTGATCACCGACGCGTTCGACGAGCACAGCCAATCGTCGCCCGGCGAGGCCGTGGAGGCGCTGAAGAAGGCCGGGGTCACGGTGTATACGGTCGGCATCGGCGGCACGGCCGGCATCTCGCTGAAAGGCCGAGACGAGCTGAGGGCGATTGCGAGCGACACCGGCGGCCGGGCATTCTTCCCGGCGCGCCCGATCGACCTGCCCAACGTGTACGACGTCCTCGCCAACGACGCGCAGCTCCGCTACCTGGTGACGTATACGCCGGCCAACCAGAAGCGCGACGGCACATGGCGCGCCATCTCGCTGCGGACGTACGACGAGAGCCTGATTGTGAAGGCGCGCGGCGGCTACGTCGCGCCGATGCCGCCGCCGGTCCGCCCCGTGCTCGAGTTCACGGCGCTCGACACCGAGAACCGGTACCTCGACATTGCGAGAGAGGATCTCGCGGTGTTCGAGGACGGCGTGGAGCAGAAGGTGGAGACCTTCCAGGAGGCGACCTCTCCCGTGTCGATGGTGCTCGTCCTCGACTCGAGCGGCAGCATGAAGCAGGCGAGCCAGCAGGTGGTGGCGGCTGCCGCGACGTTTGTCGAGGCCCTGCGCGCCGAGGACAGCCTCGGCATGCTGACCTTCGCCGACAAGGTCAACGTCGCGCACGCGATCACGACGAACCGGGCGAACACCATCGAGACGCTGGCCGAGTACAAGGCGGAAGGCGGCACCGCGCTCTACGACGCCCTGTGCGACGCGCTGCTCATGCTCAAGGGCATCAAAGGCCGGCGCGCCGTGGTGGTCCTCACCGACGGCCGCGACGAAGACAATCCCGGCACCGGGCCGGGCAGCGTCAGGACGTGGGACAGCGTGCTCCGCCTGCTGCAGGATCAAGAGGTGACCGTGTTCCCCGTGGGGCTCGGCACGAAGATCGATCCCGAGCGCCTCAACCTGCTGGCGACCTTCTCGGGCGGCCAGGCCTACTTCCCGAAGGAGACACTCGATCTCAGCGCGGAGTTCCAGCGCGTGATCGAGAACCTCCGCCACCGCTACATCGTCGGCTACACGTCGACCAACTCCACCCGGGACGGCAAGTGGCGAAGCGTCGAGATCCGCCCGCGCGCGGCCGGCATCCGCATCACCAGCCGCAAGGGCTACTTCGCGCCCGCGCGATGAAACGACGTGACGCGCTGGAGGTCAGGGCTTCAGCCCTGACGGACAACGAATGAAACCCGAGCACGTGCCCGGATTGCTGCTCGCCGTGATGGTCGCGGCGGTCCTCGCCTTCGCGTGGTCCGGGACCGCGGCCGACCCCGATCTGTGGGGGCACCTCCGCTTCGGACGCGACATCCTGGACGAGGGCGCGATCCCGGCCGAGGATCCCTACTCCTTCACGAGCGACCGGCCGTGGATCAATCACGAGTGGCTGTCGGAAGTGATCATGGCCGCCGCGTACGGGCTCGGCGGAAGCGCGGGGCTCGTGGGCCTCAAGCTCGTCATCGCTGCCGGCGCGTTCTCGATCCTCTGGCGTGCGCTCAGGCGGGCCGGCGTGCATCCGCCTGCCGCCGCGGGGCTGCTCATCGCCGCGGCCGTCGGCGCGTACGGCCTGATGCTGACCGTCCGCCCGCAGCTCTTTTCGATGCTGCTCTACGTGATCCTGCTCGCGCTGCTGAACGAGGCCTGGCGCGGCCGACACCGCGCACTGCTCTGGGTGCCGCTGCTCTTCGCGGTGTGGGCCAACGCGCACGGGGGCTGGATCGTCGGCGCCGGCGTGCTGGCGGCGTGGGGAGCATGTGCCGCGATCGGAGGGCGCCTGCCGTGGGCGTGGGCGGCCGGGTCCGCGCTCCTGGCCCTCGCGGGTTCGCTGGCGACGCCGTACGGGACCGGGTTGTGGCGGTTCCTGTGGGCGACCGTCGGGCTCGGGCGCGCGGACATCACCGAGTGGCAGCCGGCGACGGCCGACGCGGCGTTCCTGGCGGCATGGGTTGCGGCCGCTTCGCTGATCGTGTTCGCGTGGTACTCGGGACGGGGTCAGACCCCATCCGCTCGTGTCTCCGGATGGGCTCTGACCCCGTCCTCACTGCCGCTCTTCGTCCCCGCCATCATGGTCGGCGTCGCGGCGTTCAGGGTGACCAGGCTCGGCGGCTTCTTCACGCTGACCAACGTGCTGCTGCTCGCGCCCTGCTTCGCCGGCCGGGGCCCCGCGCGCCTGCCGCTGTCGCGCCCTCCATCGGCACGCGACCTCCTCGCCGTGGGCGCGCTGTGCTTCGCGGGACTCGCAGCCGTCGCCGCCGCCGTCCACGGCCGCATCGGCTGCGTGACGCTCGCCGTGCCCGGACCTGACGAGCAATGGGCGCCCGAGGCGGAAGCCGTCCAGTTCCTCCGCGACAACCCGATCCGCGGGCGCATGCTCACGTACTTCGACTACGGCGAGCTGGCCATCTGGCACCTGGCGCCGCGGGTGCGCGTGTCGTACGACGGGCGCCGCGAGACGGTGTACTCGGAAGCCGTGCAGCAGGCACACCAGCGCTTCTACTCGAAGTCGCCGGACGCGGGATACGCGCGGCAGCTTCAGGCGGACTACGTCTGGCTGCCGCACCGGCTGCCAGTGGTCCCGCTCCTCGAGCGCGACGGCTGGGTGCCGATCTTCCGGGGCGCCAGATCCATCGTCCTCTCCAGAGAGGTGGGGGCGTACACCGTGCCGCCGCCCTGGGAGGGCCGGAGGTGTTTTCCGGGGCCGTGACTCCGGGGGCCGAAGCCCCTGGGCTCGGTCATGATCGTCTGGACCTCGAGGCCGTGGAGGTCGAGGCTTCGGCCTCGACGACGATCAGCGCATACGAAAGTGCAGCCGCCATCACGAGCAGTGCATAGAAGTACACACTGGAGAGCGTGAACCAGCGCAGCGGATCGCCGGCGTCGTCGGCCCGCACCATGGACGTCGGGACCGCGCTCAGGGCCCACGCCAGCACGAGCCCCCATCTGACAGCGGGCATGCGGCCGCACCGGGTCTGCGCCCAGAGGATGTATCCGGGAACCAGCAGCAGCGGGAAGTAGTACATCCACCCCAACGGCGAGACGAGCAGCATGAGGACGACGGCCAGGCCGTATTCGAGATCGCGTGGCTCCAGCGAGCGCCCGTTCGCCGTTCTCGGCCACGCGAGCCATGCCAGCCATAACAGGGATGCCGCCGCGAATACGGCGGTCAATGCCTGTGCCGCCCGCGGCGCGTCGATCGCCGGGACGTTTTCGGACCCGCCAAGCGCCCTGGTGACAACCGCCGCGAACGACGCGTTCCAGCTGTTGCCGAACCAGGTGACGGAGCCCAGCAGCCTGATGTGCCCGCGGTAGGCTTCGATGCCGACCACCGGGAGCGTCGCCGCGACGACGATCGCGATGGTGCCGGCGCACCAGGCGACGATCCGCCACTGGCGCCGCAGCGCGAAGAGCCCGGGCAGCACCAGGGCGAACGGCTTCAGGACGACCGCGAGGCCCAGCAGCGCGCCGGCGGTCCGATTCCGCCCGTGCCGCGCCGCGAGCCACGCGCCCGTCACGGGGAGCAGCGCCAGGAACGTCACCTGGCCCAGCTTGATCGCTGAGTACGTCGGAAAGTAGGCGAGGAACGCGATCCACAACCAGATCAGCGCGGCGTCGGGCCGTTGGGCCGGCCGGAGCTCCCGCCAGACAGCTGCGCAGGCGGTGAGGCCCAGGGCCAGGGACAGGGTCGCCCACGCCAGGTAACCGCGGGCCAGGGTCGTCAGGGTGAAGGGCACGACGAGCATCACCAGCGGCGGGGTGCTCAGATTCGGGTGCACATGCACAGCCGCGCCGGACGGGGGTGCCGGCGCCGGCGCGAAGTCGGCTAGCCGCAGTGGCTGATACAGATGCCCGCCGGTCCGAAGCGCCCGCGCCGATGCGAAGAACTGCACGAAGTCGGCGGTGTAGGCGCGATCCGACATCGTCCAGATCCATCCGGCATAGCCCGTGGCGATGAGGCCGAGCAGGACGGCCTGGAAGATGCCGGCAAGCTCGAGCCGCCAGGATTGTCTGGGAGTCACCTGAGCGCCTCCTCCGGGTGAAGCAGCCAGACTATAGCAGAATTGTCACTTCTGGCAGGGACTGGACACAGGTCTGCCAAAAGAGTGACAAATGGCAACATGACCGCCGCCGCCCGGCCTGGAGCGCGGCCGATCCAGCCGGGCGGATCAGCGTCGAGTCTCACGCTAATACGCTGAAAACAAATAGCTTGACGGCGCACGGCCCCTGTCGGTGCCAGGGCTCACGCAAGACGCCAGCCCGCCAATTGACCCGCGCGCCCGCAGCCGTTTTGCGGTAGGATTCTTGCAGACAACAGACACGGATTGGTGCCGGTGACAGCCGGATCGACGGCGTTCTCCTGACGCGGCACGCGGATCACAGCACCGCCGGCCGCTCGCGAGGGGTTCCGATGCGCAGCCACGAGAGAGGACAGACCATCGTCGAGTTCGCCGTGGTCTCCATCCTTTTCTTCATGATCCTGTTTGTCACCATCGACTTCGCGATGATGTTCTACGTCAACCAGACCATGCAGCACGCCGTGAGGGCCGGCGCCCGCCAGGCCGTGGTGACCTCGCAGTGGAACTGCGACGCCATCATTCCCAGCATCAGGGCGCAGTCGATGGGGTACTACGACAAGAACGCCGCCGCCTCGAAGGACCCGGTCATCAGCCGGCAGACACTTGGAGCCTGGGCTGACGTCGCCGGCACCCCGGTCACCGGCGCCGGCTGTGGGACGCCGCAGCAACCGATCACCGTGAGCCTCACCTACTCCTGGCCGCTGTTGTCGCCGTTTCTCCGGCCCCTGTTCACAAACGGCATGTACACCTTCACCGTCAAGGCCACCGTCGTCAACGAGCCAAAGGCGTAGCCATGCGACCGAACATCACCCGTCGTGACGGCGGCGCCGCAGGCGACAGAGGGCAGGCCCTCATCGAGCTTGCGGTGACGCTGATGCTCCTGGTGATCATGCTGATGGGCGTGTACGACTACTCGCGGGCCATCCACGCCCAGAGCATCATCAGCAACATGAGCCGGGAAGGGGCCAACCTTATCGCGCGCGCGAACATCAACCTCTCCGGCGACGACCCGACAGACTTTCAAGACGTCCTGGATCTGATCGGCAAGACCGCGCAGCCGCTCGACATGGTGAACCACGGGATGATGTACGTCACCAAGGTGTCGAGGGCGAACAACACCACCACCAGCACGTACGCCGGCTGGGGCCACAGCGCGGCCAGCGGCATGCCGGGCAGGAGCGGCGCCGGGAGCCTGGGCGGGATCACCCTGGCGAACGGCCAGTCGGTGTACGTCGTGGAGGTCTACTACCAGTACGAGAGCCTCTTCCTCGGAAACCACTACTCGCCCACGCTGAGGTCGATCTCGATCTTCTGACGCGCCGAAGGAGCCGCCATGGAGTCCAAGCCGATGATGCCGCGTGCGGAGGGTCAGATCCTGATCATGACGGCGCTCAGCCTGGTTGTGCTGATGGGGATGTCCGCCCTGACGATCGACCTCGGGATGGCCTATGCCGTCAAAGCCAAGCTCAACTCCGCGGTCGACGCCGCCTCGCTCGCCGCGGGAAAGGCCGTGAAGATTGGCGGCAGCGACGCCGAGCGGAGGGCGAACGCCTCGACGGCGGCGACCAGGTTCTTCGGCGCCAATTTCCCCACGGGAATCAGGAGCACGAAAGAAACCAGCTTCAGCGTGGACAGCATCACGAACACCGGGGGCACGTGGAAGATCAGGGTGTCGGCCTCGACGCGGGCGCCGACGTTCTTCAGCTCCATCTTCAACCGGCCGATCAGGGTCGGCGCCTCGGCTGAAGCCACAGTCAAGACGCTCGACATGATGCTCGTCCTGGATTGCTCCGGGTCGCTGGCTCCGCCGACGTCGTCGTCAACGACCTTTCCCGCCCTGAGGCAGGCTGCCATCGATTTCCTTGCCGGGTTCCAGGACGGAGACGGCGGGGACCGGATCGGCCTGGTGACCTTCGCGTCGGGGGCCGTGCTGGAGGACCCCATCAACAAGACCGCCACCCGGGGCTTCACGAGGCAGAACCTGGTCAATCACCTCAACGCCGCGACCGCGGAAGGGGGCACGAGCGCGCCAGAGGCGATGAGGATCGCCAAAGCGGAACTGGACCTCATTCCCGCGGGCCTTCGCTCCACGCTCAGGTCGATTGTCTTCTTCAGCGACGGCGCGCCCAACATCGTGTCCGGGAGGTTCAAGCGAAGCGGCGGGGCGATTGTCCCCGGCTGCGCGACTCCTCCCTGCGGATGCGGACTCTACTCGGACTCGAGCTCCATGCCGAACCGCTGCTTTCCCCTCGGCCAGAGAGCCGGCTCGGAGACGACCTACTCCTCCCCGCAGATCACGAACCTGCCGATCCTCGACTACACGAGCACCGTCCCGCTGGCAGGTTATGCCCGGGCGCTGACGCCGGCAGTGCCCGCCGACCGCAGTTACCCGTGGGCGAACACCGGGTGCAATGTCAACAAGGCCGCGAGAGACATGCTGGAGAACCTCGCCCACGCCGCGCGCGTCGCGGCCGGCAACGGCGCCATCACGATCTACACGATCGGCCTCGGCGCCCGGCTGCAAAGCAACGAAGTGAGCGGCTGCGGCTACGGCTCGTTCGAGTATGGCCAAAACATTCTGAAGCGGCTGGCGAACACCATCGATTCCGATATGTATCAGGGCTCGGAGCCGAGTGGGATCTATGTCTTTGCCGCCGACGAGTCCCAGCTGAATGCGGCATTCCAGAAGGTCAGAAGCGCGGTCCTCAGGCTCAGCCAGTAGCGGCCGAGGCGGAGGGCGCCCTGGATGCGCTGGCGGCGAGCGGCAGGCCTGAGCATGCGGTGCGGTATCTCACGGGTGCCGGCCGCCAGAACTTGTGCCGCCGTCAGGCAGACTTCGGCCGGCTTCGCAGGGACGGCTTGCCACTTTCAGCCCTAAACCCGGGACTGCCGGCCGGCCGACCACCGGCATCGCGGTTGCAGCAACGCCACGCATGGTCGCAGACCCTGCGAGGTGGTGTGCCCTGTGGCCACCGCCTTGATTGGCCGATATTTCAAGCGTATGCTGCAGCCAATCAGCGTACACGGATCCGTGCAAGGCGCTGAAGTCACAGCAGATCTCGGCGGCCGAAGCCGGCGTTGCCGGCCTTTCCGGCAACGGGAGCGACGAGCTTCTCCGCAGAGAGCCCCGATCGAAGAGGCCAGGAGCATGACATTGAAGCACTCTCTGGGAATCGGCGTGCATGGCTCGAAGACCGGGACGCGCGTGGCCGGGCTTCGGAGGTTCATTCCGGCAGCCGCCTGCCTCGCCATCGTCCTGCTGGCGATACCGTCGGTCGCTGGCGCGTCCGGCGCCCAGGCGGCAGCGGGCCCGACGCTGACCAGCGACAAGGCGGACTACCACCCTGGCGAAACCGTCACCCTGACCGGCGCGGGCTGGGCCCCGCACGAAACCGTCAACATCATCCTGACCGTCGATCCCGCCACCCACGGCGCGGTGATGCTGACCGCCACCGCGGACAGCACAGGCCGTTTCACGAACTCCGCGTACGTCGTGCAGCAGAGCGACCGCGGCGTGAGGTTCCATGCGGTCGCGGTCGGTTTGAAGTCGAGCCTGACCGCGCAGGCGACGTTCACGGATGCGATCGGTACCCCCGTTCTTCTCGTCCAGAATGGCAGCACGACAGGCAGCACGAGTCTCCAGCTGACGGTGCCAGTGGGGGGGGTGGGAGCCGGCAACACGCTGATCGTCGCCGTCGTTCTGTACGACAACCCCAGCCCGAACAACGTAACGGTTACCGATAATGACACCCCCTCGAACACCTACACCAAGGATGCCGAGGATGTCGCGCTCAACTTCACGCGGACGCTCGTGTTCTCCAAGCGGCTGACTGCCACGCTGGAGGCGGGCAGAGTCATCACTGTCGGCTTCGGCGGCAGTTCCGTGCAGTACAAGAACGCGAGCGTCTTCTCCGTCGGCGGCCTGGTCGCGCCCGGTGACCGGACGGCGACGGGGACCGGTTACGCCGTCGACCCGCCCCTGACAGCCTCCACACTGACGACCACCCAAGAGAACGAGCTGCTCTTCGGCGCATTCGGCGTCTTCGTCACCCCGCCCAGCTTGCCCACGTTCACGCCGGGGAACCTGTACACGCAGCTGCTGCCCGCGAACCTCATCGGTGGCGAGCAGGGGCTCTACGTCGAGTACCGGACCGTCAACGCCAAAGACACCTACTACGCGGACGGCACGCTGGTTGGCGACTTCATTGAATGGACAGGGGTCCTCGTCACCTACAAGGCTGCGCCGGACGCGGCCCATTCGACCATCGGTCCGCCGACCGCCACCATCCTCGCCAACGGCGTCAGTACACAGGTGATCACCGTGCAGGCGCGGGACACGTACGACAACCTGATCACGACCGGCGGCGCGACGGTCGTCATGAGCAAGTCCGGTGGCGGGACGTTGGGCGCGGTGACGGACAACGGCAATGGGACCTACACGGCGACGCTCACGTCGGCGGCTGCGCCGGGTTCCGCCACCATCACGGCAACGCTGGACGGCGTGGCGGT
Source organism: uncultured Acidobacteriota bacterium (assembly GCA_963806085.1). Classification (GTDB taxonomy): domain Bacteria; phylum Acidobacteriota; class Vicinamibacteria; order Vicinamibacterales; family JAKQTR01; genus JAKQTR01. Next base: position 1,168,058 of record CAWDWR010000002.1, on the reverse strand, counting down.
CGGGACGGCGGTTTCAGCATCGAGTTCGGTCGTGACCTTCGCAGTGGTGGGCCCGGGCACGGCGACGCAACTGGCATACGCGACGATCCCGTCCACCGGGACGGCGGGCACGCCCTTCACCGTGATCGTGCAGTCGCGCGATGCCGGCGGCATCCCGGCCAGCCCGACCAGCAACACCACGATCACCCTGACCAAGGCAACCGGGGGCGGGACCCTCGGCGGCGTGCTCACGGGGACCATCCGGACCACCGACAACAGCGCCATCATCACCACGCCGTTCTACTCCAAGGCCGACACGATGACGCTGACGGCGACCGCGACGGCGGGAATGACCGGCCTGACACCCGTCACGAGCGGGAACATCGTGTTCTCGCCGGGGCCCGTGTCCGCGTCGGCCTCCACCGTGTCGGCGTCGCCGGGGTCGGTCACGGCCGACGGGGTGACGACCTCGACGATCACGGTCACGTTGCTGGACGCATACCTCAATCCGGTCGCCGGCAAGACGGTGACCCTGGCCAGGACGTCGGGGCCGGGTTCGCCGGTGATCATCACAACGCAAGGGACGACGGGCGCGTCGGGCCAGGCGATCTTCACGGTAACGTCGACAACGGCCGGAACCGATGTCTTCACGGCAACCGATTCGACCGACGCGCTGACGATTGTGCAGACGGCCTCCGTGATCTTCACGCCCGGCCCCGCAGCCATCCTGGCGTTCACGGTGCAGCCGGGCGGCGGGAGGGGCGGGCTGGCCTGGGCGCAGCAGCCCGAGGTGACCGTGCGCGACGCCAATGGCAATACGGTGACGGGCAGCACCGCTCCGGTCGTGCTGTCGATCACGTCCGGGACGGGCGCGGTGGGAGCGGTGCTCACCTGCACGGCCAATCCCCCGGACACCTTGTTCGGCGTGGCGACGTTCGCCGGGTGCAAGATCGACCTGGCGGGGACCGGCTACACCCTGACGGCCTCGTCGTCGGGTCTGACCGACGGCGTGAGCAGCGCCTTCACCATCGTCGCGGCGCAGCCGTGCATTTTCACCTCCAATGCCAGCGGGAACTGGAGCGAGGCCATCTGGGATATCGTCGGGAGCAACTGCGGGGACTATCCAGGCCAGGCGGTGGCCGGCGATACGGTGGTTGTCGCCGCCAGCGACGCAATCACCCTGGATGTGTCGCCGGCGTTCAGCGTTGCCAGTCTGACGCTGAATACCGGCGCAGTGGCGAGTGCTTCCACCGTGGTGACCATCAGCGGCTCGAACGCTTTGTCCGTGACGGGTGCGGTCACAATCACTGGGCAAGGCGGCACGATTGCGGGCAATCCCAACTACGTAGATGTCTCAGCAGGCACTTTGTCGGCCGGTTCTGTGGCGCTCCTGCCGGGAGTGGTGAACAGCGGGAGCAAGTTCTCCCAGATCCGCATTTCGACAGGGACTGTTACGGTTCAGGGTGACATCACATCGTCATCGGGTACGGCCTCGCGAATCACATTCTCTGGCGCGGGGACACTCAATGCCGGCGGCGCGTTCATGAGCGGAACGCAGGGGACGTTTACGGCGAGCACGAGCACGGTGAACCTCAATGCCGCTGGCGCCCAGACGGTGCCGTTCGCCTACACCTTCAACAACCTCACTCTTTCCGGTAGCGGCGCGAAGACGATTACCAACGCCACGGTGAATGGCATTCTCTCGATGGAGGGAACCGCCACCGCGACCGGAACGCCGACCTATGGCGCAGCATCGACGCTTCAGTACAAGGGCAGCGGCGCCCAGACGACCGGGTCGGAATTCCCCGCAACGTGGAGCGGCTCCGGCGGTGTCGTCATCGCCAACACGAGCGGCAATGCCGTCACACTGGGCGCGAGCAAGACTGTCAACACCCAGATCCGGATCAAACCGCAAGCACGTTCGCGTTGGCAGCCGCCTACTCCACGCGGCAGCTACACCATCAACCTCGAGCCGGGAGGGACGTTCGACGTGTCGGCGATCGCCTGCTTCACCCTCGGTGGCACAGCGTCTCTCACTGGCAGCGGAACGGGAACGGCGGTTGGCACGACGGCGGCGGCGATCAAAGGCGGCACGACCGTCAGCCTCGGGTCGCGGCCGATCGCGCTGACCTACGACGGCGCGAATCCCGCGCTGTACATCTCACAGGGGACGCTCTCGCTGAATGGGAACGCGTTCACGGTGAACAGCGCATCGCCGTTGGCCAACGGTACCTACGCGATCGTCCAGACGGCGAGCGGCAACATCACGAGCGCGGGCACGTACACGGTGAGCGGGACGGCGATTCCCGTTGGAAACTTGAGCGCCATCACGGTGAGCGGCGGCACCGTCTTCCTCACGGTAGCGTCACCACCGCCATCGACCGTGACCGGCTCTCTCACCTACGACGTCAGCTACGTCGGCGGCTACGTCACCTATACGTTCACCGGAGGAACGGGCACCTTCACCCCCACGATCAGTCTCAGTGGCGCGGATCTGCTCGTGGTCGGCGGAGGCGGCGGCGGGGGGGGGGCGGTTGCCACTGGTACTTCCGGGGTGTACACCGACGCGGGTGGTGGCGGCGGGGGTGGTGGCTTCAACCTGCAATCCGGCGTCACGCTTGCCAGTGGCACCAACTATGGCGTCGTGATTGGCAGCGGCGGGGGTGGGGGGACAGGCACGGCGAAGGGCGGCAACGGAACGGGCTCGAGCTTCGGCGGCGCCCTTTATACGGCTGCGGGTGGCGGCGGTGCGGGCTCTGGTTACAACGACGCTACGGGTCGAAACGGTAATGCCGGCGGCTCCGGCGGCGGCGGCGGTGTGTATGAAAGGTTTGGGGGCACCAGTACCGGCACAGGTGGGAACGGGACGAGCGGGCAGGGGAACGCCGCTGCCGGGTCAGCGAATGATCGTGGCGGCGGGGGTGGCGGCGCGGGGGCGGCCGGCAACGCCCAGAACGGCGGGAACGGTACGACGTGGCCGGTTACCGGCCTCACCTATGCCGGCGGCGGCGGGGCGGGGACATATACAACCTCCTACAGCGCCGGCACGGGTGGCACCGGCGGCGGCGGCGCGGGTGGTGGAGCAGGCAATGGCGCCGCCGCCAACGGGACCGCTGGGACCGCAAACACCGGCGGCGGGGGAGGCGGGGGAGTTAGCCGTGATTCAAATTCCGCGGCCTCCGGCGGCGCCGGCGGCTCGGGCATCGTCATTCTGCGCTATCAGTGGGTAATCGGGCCGTATGTGCCGGGGCCGACGGCAGTGCGGTTCCACTCCTTCATCGCCACGGCGCAGGACGGTGGCGCGCTGCTGCGGTGGCGGACGGGGCACGAGGTATCGAACCTGGGGTTCCACGTGTATCGGGACGGGGTGCGGGTGACGGAGTCACTCATCGCGGGCTCGGCATTGCTGGCAGGCGAGCGCACGTCGTTGACGGCCGGGAATGCCTACACCTGGTTCGATCCTGCGGGCACGTCCTCGAGCACGTACACGATCGAGGATGTGGATCTGGATGGCACGAAGACCGTGCACGGGCCGTTCGGGCTGACAGCCCCGGCGGACCCGGCGCGAGAGCGGCGCCCGGTGGTCGGGCGGCGGGCGCGAACCGCGCCCGACGCTGCGCAGGCGCCGGCTGGCCCGATGAGCCGGCTGATCAGCCAGTTGGGCCGGCCGGGGAGCGACCGGAGCCGCTGGTTCAGTACGCGGACCGAGGACGAGGCGGCGCCGGATGCGCTGCCCGCGCCGGACGCCATGGCGGTGGCGGACGTCATGACGGCGGCGCCGGATCTCCTGCCCTCCGCGCTCGCCAACAGGCGGGCGGTGAAACTGGGGATACGGGACGCGGGCTGGTATCACGTGGACGCGGCGCAACTCATCGCGGCGGGCATGCCGGCCTACGTGAGTCCGATCACGCTGCAGCTGTTCGTGCAGGGCCAGGAGCGGGCGCTGCAGGTTCTCCAGCGGCGCGGCGTGGTCACTGCGGTGGAGTTCTACGCGACGGGCGTGGATACGCCGTGGTCGGACACGCAGGTGGCGTGGCTGACGTGGGGACGCCAGGCCGGCGAGCGGGTGCAGATTGACGGCGGCCGGGCGAGTGGGCTGCCGCCAGTGAGCTTCCCGTTCACGGTGCAGTGGCGACCGCGGACGCTCTATTTTGCGGCGCTGAAGAACGGCGATGCGGACAACTTCTTCGGCCCGGTGCTCGAGCCGACGACGCCGGTGGTACAAGCGCTGCCGGTGACCAACGTCTACGCGAGCGCCCCAGGCACCTCAACCCTGACCGTGCGGATGCAGGGCGGGACGGCGGGCATGCACGAGGTGGGCGTGCAGTTGAACGGCGCGGTGGTGGGCAGCCTGGTCTTCCAGGACCAGGAGAGCGGCGTCGGGAGTTTCGCGGTCCCGAATTCCGTACTGGCCGCCGGGGCCACGCTGACGCTGACGGCGCAGGGCGGCGGGAACGACGTGACGGCGGTCGACACGGTGACGCTCACGTATCCGCACGCCTACGTGGCGGACGGTGATCAGCTTCGCTTTACGGCGGCGTCGAGGCAGCCGGTGGTGATCACGGGGTTCACGACCGGCGCGGTGCGGGTGCTGGATGTGACGGACCCGGCGCATCCGACGGTGCCGCGGAGCACGGTGACCGCGCAGGTGGACGGAAGCTACGCGGTCACAGTGTTGCCGCAGCACGGCGGGACGCGGACGTTGCTGGCGGTGACCGACGCGGCCATGCTGGCGCCGGCGGGCGTGGAGGCGAACGCGCCCTCGTCGTGGCGGACCGGGCAGGCGGGCGCGGATCTGGTGATCATCAGCCACGAAGCGTTCCTGGGGAGCCTGGGGCCGCTGGTGGCCTTGCGGCAGGCGCAGGGGCTGACGGTGGCGGTGGTGAACGTGGAGGACCTGTACGACGAGTTCAACGGCGGCGTGCCGACGCCGTATGCGATCAAGGACTTCCTGACCTACGCGCAAACGGCCTGGACCAAGGCGCCGCGGTGGGTGCTGCTGGTGGGCGACGCGACGATGGACCCGCGGGACTACCTGGGGACGCACCAGGTGAACTACGTGCCGACGGCGCTGGTGGCGACGGCGTATCTGGAGACGGCGTCGGACGACTGGTTCGGGGACCGCAATCTGGACGGGCTGACGGAGGTGGCGATCGGGCGGCTGCCGGTGCACACGGTGAGCGACGCCACGGCGCTGGTGGCAAAGCTCGTGGCGTATGACACGGCGGGGCCGGCGTCCTGGAAGACCAAGGCGCTGCTGGTGGCGAGCACGAACGACGCCGAGAATGACTTCGAGGGCTACGTCGGGGCGGCGGCCGGCGTGCTGCCAGCGGGGATGACCAAGACCATGATCAAGCAGGGCAGTGACCCCGACCCGGCGGCGAACTTCCTGACGGCGTTCAACGGGGGGCAGGGGCTGGTGGACTTCGTGGGCCACGGCTCGACGGAGGTGTGGCTGGGCGACCTGTTCAGTTCGGAGGCGGCGACGGGGGTGACCAACGGTGGGGCGACGCCGTTCCTGGTGGCGATGACCTGCCTGAACGGGTATTTCCACGACGTGCTGACGTTCAGCCTGGCGGAGGCGGTGCTGCAGGCGCCGGGCGGGGGCGCAGTGGGGGTGTGGGCGTCGAGCGGGCTGACTGACGCCGCGCCGCAGTCGGCGCTGAACCAGGCGTTCCTCGGCGCGCTGTACGGGGCGGGGTCGACCACGGTCGGTGAGGCGGCGCGCCTGGCGAAGCAGGCCACCGCGGACCCGGACGTGCGCGCGACCTGGATCCTCTTCGGCGACCCGTCCATGCGGATCAGATAGGGGCAAGGGACAAGGGGCCAGGACTCGCCATATCGCCTTGATTTGCGGCTAGTTAGCGGGTATGCTGCGGGCAGTCAATTTGGGCAGACCTGCCCAAAACAGGGAGAGGTGTGCGATCTCGAGACCACTCGATGATCGGTCTGCTGGTGGTGCGGTTGGGGGGCCAGCGCACAGCGATCGGAAGAGGTGCACATGGCTGAACAGCTGAACGCCGCAGCAAGATACCGGAAGCGGGGCGAGTATGCCTCCCGCGTGATCGCCGGCGAGACCATCGTCGTGCCAGTGCGCGGACAGATGGGCGATCTGGAATCGATCTACAACCTGAACGAGGTGGGCTCGGTCATCTGGGAGTTGCTCGACGGGCGGACGACAGTCGGCGGGATGATCGACGAGGTGTGCCTCCGGTTCGACGTGGACCGGGAACAGGCCGAGCGGGACACCCTGGAGTTCCTGGCGGGCCTGGAAACGGCGGGCCTGGTGGAAACGGCATGAGCGCCACGGCGACGCGGTCGTACACGGACTTCAGCGCGGAGTGGCACGCCCGCATGGTGCGCCAGCGCGTGGCGGGCGAAGCCTCGATCGAGGTGACGCGCCGCTGCCCGCTGCAGTGCGCCCACTGCTACAACAACCTCCCGATGGGCGACGCCGCCGCGCGGCGCGGCGAACTGACGCGCGACGAGCACTGCCGCATCCTCGACGAGATGGCGGACGCCGGCTGCCTCTGGCTGCTCTACACGGGCGGCGAGATCTTCGCCCGCGCCGACTTCCTCGACATCTACACCTACGCGAAGCAGAAGGGCTTCCTGATCACGCTCTTCACCAACGGCACGCTCGATCACGCCGGCGCATCGCCGATTACCTCGTCGAGTGGCGCCCGTTCGCGATCGAGATCACCCTGTACGGCGCGCACCAGGGAGACGTACGAGCGCCTCACCGGCGTTCCCGGCTCTTTCGAGCGCTGCATGCGGGGCATCGATCTGCTCCAGGAGCGCGGGCTGCCGCTGAAGCTGAAGACCGTGGCCGTCTCGATCAACAAGCACGAGATCGGCGAGATGAAGCGGTTCGCCGAGAAGCGGGGCCTGCGCGTTCAAGTTCGACGGCATGATGAACCCGCGCATCGACTGCTCCCAGAGCCCGCTGGCCGTGAGGCTGCAGCGCCTGGGAGCTCGTGAAGACTGGACCTCGAGGACGCGGAGCGGGCCGCGGAGTGGAAGCGCTTCGCAGCGAAGTTCAACCGCCCCGCGCCGGCGGACGGGAGCGACGAAGTCTACCAGTGCGGAGGCGGGATTACCGGCTTCGCCATCGACCCCGAAGGGAAGATGAGCATCTGCGTGCTCTCGGAGGCCGAGAAGTACGACCTCCGGCGCGGCAGTTTCGCCGAAGGCTGGGGCCAGTTCCTGCACGCGGTCCGCCGGAAGAAGATCACGCGGGTCACCAAGTGCACGGCGTGCGAAATCAAGTCGATGTGCGGCATGTGCCCCGCCAACGGAGAGCTGGAGAACCAGGATCCCGAGGCGCCGGTGGATTTCCTGTGCCACGTGGCGCATCTCAGGGCGGCCGCGATGGACATCCCGGTTCCGGCGCACGGAAATTGCGAATACTGCGCGGGCGGATCGGCGCACGCGGATTTGATGGAGTCGGTCGAGGCCCTTCGGTCGCACAGGACTGAAACGTGGATGGGGACGGGCGACCGCAAACCCCTCCTGCGGGTGCTGAACGACTCGTGCGGCAGCGGCGGCGGTTGTTCGTCGTGCGGGCGGTAGCACCCGGCGGCGGACGTGAACCGATGATGGAGCGCGGGGGCTTCAGCCCGCGTGAGTGTGGGCGGGCGCGCCATTGAGCGCTCAGGACGGCTACGGAGGCCAGCGATGACGTGACGAGACGACACAGGGCACTCGGGAAAGTAAGCGGGCGTATCGCAGGCCCGAGCTGATCCAGATTTCCCTGCGTCCCGAGGAGGCGGTGCTCGGCAACTGCAAGCACTCAGGCGCAAGCGGTCCGAGCGGGGGCAACTGCGGTCTCCCGCTGGGCGCCTGCGCCGCGCAGGGGTCCTGATCGCACGCCTCCGCGGGCTTGCCTCATGACCACGCCACGCATCACACGTTCCGGCACATCCGGCCCCGGCGCCGTGACGCTGCGCATCGGCGGCATCAGCGTCGCCGTCAGCAGCGACGACCCGGATCTGACGCTTCGTGTCCCCGAGACGGCACGGAGTTTCCTCGTGAGTGGTGCCGATGCGGATGCCAGCGTGATCGCAGGTTGGGGCGACCTGGCCGCGCCCGTGCAGGGCGATAAGATCTTCGACTCGGGGTTGTTGTGGCAGCTCTACCGCCAGGACGCCGCGTACGTCTTCCGGTTTGCGTCGCCTGTCTTTGGCGCGATTCCGTACAAGCAGGCCTCTTTTGACTCGGACTTCACCTCCGGCCGCGTCGTGCTGCATCGCGAGTACTTCCGGCGCGGCGATGCGGTGGACCCGCTCGAATACCCGCTCGACGAGTTGCTGACGATGCATCTGCTCGCCGAGGGCCGCGGCGTCGAGGTCCACGGCTGCGGGGTGGCGGATTCCGACGGCCGGGGATATCTCTTCCTCGGCCAGTCCGGCGCCGGCAAGAGCACCCTGGCCCGGTTGTGGGCGCGCGGGACGGGCCCCGATATCCTGAGCGACGACCGCATCATCCTGCGGATGCTGGACGGCCGCCTGTGGATGTACGGGACGCCGTGGCACGGCGAGGCCGGCCTGGCGAGCGCGCGGCGCACGCCGGTTGAGAAGGTGTTCTTTCTGGCCCGCGGGGCGCGGAACGAGATCGCGCCGCTCTCCGAGCGCCGCTGCGGTTGCGCGCCTGATGGCCTGCAGTTTCGTGCCGTTCCACAGCCGGTCCGGGCTGGATTTCACGCTCGCGTTCCTGGAGCAGGTGACCAAGAGCGTGCCCTGCGCAGAGTTCCGTTTCGTGCCCGACGAGCGGGCCGTGGATTGCATCCGGGAGCGCGCGGCGTGACCGCCCGCAGGTCGGATCTCTGCGTCGATCTGGCTTCGGAGCTGCTGGGCCGCGAGCGCCGGGTGCGTTTTCGCGCGCCGGGCGCCAGCATGGCCCCTGCGATCGAGGACGGCGACGCAATCACGGTGGAGCCGGTGCGGCCGGAAGACGTGCGTACGGGCGACATCGTCCTGTACCGCGCGGGGCGGCGGGTAATAGCCCACCGCGTCGTCGGCATCGAGAGCGAGTCCGGTTCGGCGCAGATGTTCATGCTGCGCGGTGATGCCGGCGGCTCCGCGCATGAACGCGTCGAGCCGAGGCAGATTCTCGGGAGAGTTTCGACGGTGGAGCGGAAGAGTTGGGGCGCCAGGGTGTTGCGCAGTGTGCGCGCCGGCGCGGGATGCTTGGCCAGACGTGTAGATTTCGTCTGGAGAGGAACGGTGAGCGACATGTTCAAGGATTCTCTGCCCAGATCGATGGCTCTCTGTCTGCTTGCGGTTCTGGCTCTGCCTGTGTTGGCGCGAACCGGTGCGGCTGTTGAGGGCCCGCAGACTCCTGCGCTCAAGCTGGCGGCGCCACGCGCAGCTGCGCCCACGCTCACCAGCGACAAGCCGGACTACCACCCCGGCGAGCGCGTCACGCTCACGGGCGGGGGCTGGGCCCCCCACGAGGCGGTGACCATCGTCATGACCGTTGTTCCTGCAACTCACGGCTCGGTGACGCTGACATCGATCGCGGATCGAAAGGGCCGCTTTGCGAATTCGGACTACGTGGTGCAGCAGAGCGACTCGGGCGTGACGTTCCACGTGACGGCCACCGGGATGAGCTCAGGACTCACAGCACTGACAACATTCACGGACACGGGTAACGTCACCGTTGCCACTGGTGGCAGCGCCATCTCAGCGGACGCGACTGGCGGCACGTACACTACGTTGACCGGCCCCGTGATCTCGGAAACCAACGGCGCGGGCATGTCTCTCGGCAGCATCATACTCACCGCCCCGTCCGGGTTCCAATTCGATACCACTGCGAATTCGGTCACTGTTACCGTCGGCGGTAGCGGAGGAACCGGCGGTGTGAATGCGTATATCAACACCATTAATTCCACGACAGGAGACACCAATACATCATTATTGGTCACGCCAACGAGCACAACCATAACGATCTGGGTTACCGTCGCGAGCACGCAAAGCTTTGGCACTCGGCTATCCACATTCACGTGGTCCGGAATCAAGGTGCGTCCCACCGCTGGCACGCCGCTGGCAAGCGGCAACATCACGTACGGCGGCACGTCAACAGGCGTCACCGGCGGCACAAACATGGGCACCCTGACGGAAGTTGTCGGCGCGGTGAACGCAAGCCACTCGACGATCAGTCCGGCGACCGCAACCACTTGGGCCGACGGCACCAGCACTTATGTCATCAGCGTGCGGGCACGGGACCAATTCGACAACAACCGAGCAACCGGCGGCTCGACCGTACTGATGAGCAAGTCAGGCGGCGGGACATTGAGCGGGGTGACGGACAACGGCAACGGGACCTACACCGCAACGCTGACGTCGCCGGCGTCAACAGGTTCAGCCACCATTACCGCGACCTTGGTGGCGTATCGGTCGGCACGGCGGTTGGCGCGTCGAGCTCCGTGGTGACCTTCATCACGCCAACGGTGCCATCGTCCGCGACCGGCACCTACACTGTCAAGAAGATCGGTGACTACGTCGTCTACACATTCACCGGCAGCGGCACCTTCACGCCGACGACCGCCCTGGAAAACGTTGAATACCTCGTGGTCGGTGGCGGTGGTTCGGGCGGCGGGGTCAATTCGGGGAATATGATTGCCTCCGGCGGCGGCGGCGCCGGTGGTATGCGTACCGGGAGCCTGGCACTGACTGCTGGATCCTACACGGTCACGGTTGGCGGCGGCGGCACTGGCGGCTCGCCGACCGGCACAAGCGGCGGGAACTCGGTTTTCTCTTCGGTAACGGCCACGGGCGGCGGCTATGGAGGATACACGGGCAGCAACAACGGGGCCAACGGTGGGTCCGGCGGCGGCGCCAGAAGCAACGGTACCGTCGGTACTGGCACCGCAGGACAAGGCAACAATGGCGGTACGGGTAACAACAGCACCTACGGCGGCGGCGGCGGTGGTGGCGCCGGGGCGGTCGGCGGCAGTACCAGCAGTGCTACCGGAGCCGCGGGCGGCGCCGGCACGAGCAGCTCCATCACCGGCACGGCGGTGACCTATGCGGGGGGCGGTGGGGGTGGTACATTTAACGCCGGCTCCGGGGGCTCCGGAGGCTCCGGTGGCGGCGGCGCAGGCGGGGCAAACTGCAGCGTAGGGAGCAGCGCCACCGCCAATACTGGCGGCGGCGGCGGCGGCGCAGGCGGCGGGACCTGCGGGGCGGCGGCGAGCGGCGGAAACGGCGGGTCGGGCATCGTGATCGTGCGCTATCAGTGGGTCGCAAGGGGGCTCTCCGACGGCGGTGCGGTTCCAGACGTTCTCGGCGAGCGTGGAAGCCGGTGGCGGGGTGCTGCTGCGGTGGCGGACGGGGCACGAGGTCTCGAACCTGGGGTTCCAGGTGTATCGGGACGGGGTGCGGGTGACGGAGTCGCTGATTGCGGGGTCGGCGCTGCTGGCGGGCCCGCAGACGGCCTTGACCGCGGGGAATGCGTATACGTGGTTCGACGTGGCGGGGACGGCGGCGAGCGCGTACACGATCGAGGACGTGGATCTGAACGGGACGAAGACGGTGCACGGCCCGTTCGGGGTAGGTGCGGACACGGGGGCACCGGCGCCCAGCGCGCTCCAGCGCGGGACGCGGCGCCGGGTGGCTCGAAGCCCGGCGGCGGCACCCATGGCGGTGAGCCGGCTGATCAGCCAGGTGGGCCGGCCGGGGAGCGACAGCGGCCGGTGGTTCAGCTTGCGGCCGGAGGAAGGGCTGGCGCCGGACACGCTGGCCGCGCCGGATGCGTTCGCGACCGCAGACTCGCTCACGCCGTCGATGCTGGCGGGCGGCGCGGCGATCAAGCTGGGGATACGAGACGCGGGCTGGTATCACGTGGACGCGGCGCAGCTCATCGCGGCGGGGATGCCGGCGTATGTGAGTCCGATCACGCTGCAGGTGTTCGTGCAGGGCCAGGAGCGGGCGCTGCAAGTCGTCCAGAAGCGCGGCGTGGTCACTGGGGTGGAGTTCTTTGCGGCGGGTGTGGACACGCCGTGGTCGGACACGCAGGTGGCATGGCTGACGTGGGGACGCCAGGTGGGGCAGCGGGTGCAGATTGACGGCGGCCGGGCGAGCGGAACGCCCCCGGCGAGCTTCCCGTTCACAGTGCAGTGGCGGCCGCGGACGGTGTATTTCGCGGCGCTGAAGAACGGGGATGCGGAGAACTTCTTCGGCCCGGTGCTCGAGCCGACGACGCCGGTGATCCAGGCGCTGCCGGTGGCGCAGGCGAGCCCGGAGACGGCCGGGATGTCCACGCTGACGGTGCGGATGCAGGGCGGGACGGCGGGGCCGCACGTGGTGCTGGTGCAACTGAACGGCGCGGCGGTGGGCAGTCTGGTGTTCGCGGACCAGGAGAGCGGGGTGGGGAGCTTCCTGGTGCCGAACGCGGCGCTGGCCGGCGGAGCGACGCTGACGCTGACGGCGCAGGGCGGCGGGAACGACGTGACGGCGGTGGACACGGTCACGTTGACGTATCCGCGGCGGTATGTGGCGGAGGCCGACACGCTGCGGTGCACGGCGGGGTCGCGGCAGCCGGTGGTGATCACGGGGTTCACGACGGGCGCGGTGCGCGTGCTGGACGTGACGGACCCGGCGCACCCGCTGGCGCTGCGCGGCACGGTCGCGCTGCAGGCAGACGGGAGCTACGGGATCAGCGTGGTGGCGCCGAGTGGCGGCACGCGGACGCTGCTGGCGGTGACCGACGCGGCCATGCTGGCGCCGGCGGGCGTGGAGGCGAACGCGCCCTCGTCGTGGCGAACGGGGCAGGCGGGCGCGGATCTGGTGATCATCAGCCACGAAGCGTTTGTCGGGAGCCTCGGGCCGCTGGTGGCCTTGCGGCAGGGGCAGGGCCTGACGGTGGCGGTGGTGACGGTGGAGGACCTGTACGACGAGTTCAACGGCGGCGTGCCGACGCCGTATGCGATCAAGGACTTCCTGACCTACGCGCAAACGGCCTGGACCAAGGCGCCGCGGTGGGTGCTGCTGGTGGGCGACGCGACGATGGACCCGCGCGACTACCTGGGGACGCACCAGGTGAACTACGTGCCGGCGGAGCTGGTGGCGACGGCGTATCTGGAGACGGCGTCGGACGACTGGTTCGGGGACCGCAATCTGGACGGCGTGCCGGAGGTGGCGATTGGGCGGCTGCCGGTGCACACGGTGAGCGACGCCACGGCGCTGGTCGGGAAGATCGTGGCGTATGACACGGCGGGGCCGGCGGCCTGGAAGCAGCAAGGCGCTGCTGGTGGCGAGCACGAACGACGCCGAGAACGATTTCGAGGGCTACGTCGGGGCGGCGGCCGGCCTGCTGCCGGCGGAGATGACGAAGACGACCATCAAGCAGGGGAGCGACCCGGACCCGGCGGCGAACTTCCTGACGGCGTTCAACGGCGGGCAGGGGCTGGTGGACTTCGTGGGCCACGGCTCGACGGAGGTGTGGCTGGGCGACCTGTTCAGCGCGGAGGCGGCGACGGGGGTGACCAACGGCGGGGCGACGCCATTCCTGGTGGCGATGACCTGCCTGAACGGGTATTTCCACGACGTGCTGACGTTCAGCCTGGCGGAGGCGGTGCTGCAGGCGCCGGGCGGGGGCGCGGTGGGGGTGTGGGCGTCGAGCGGGCTGACCGAGTCGGGGCCGCAGGCGGCGCTGAACCAGGCGTTCCTCACGGCCGTGTACGGCGGCGGGTCGATCACGGTGGGGGAGGCGGCGCGGCTGGCGAAGCAGGCCACCGCGGACCCGGACGTGCGCGCGACCTGGATTCTCTTCGGCGACCCGAGCATGCGGATCAGGTAGGGGCAAGGGGCAGGGGCCCGACACGCCCCATCCGACCGGCGAGTCAACAGGGCCAGCACCCCCGCGGGTGCTGGCCGTGCTCGTTCAGACGGCCGGCGGTGGTCTGTCTCGTCGGACTGAACGACGATCCGGTTCGGCGGACTTGTATCTGGCGCCCGGCAGACTGTCTCCAGGGAGCCTGACGGCCCCTACGCCGTCCAGCCAATCACACGGCCAAATCCAGCAATTCCGCACCGGCATGGCGCTTGCGTCGCGTTCGCAAGGGGTCGCAGACCACTCGGGGTGTATACTGCGCCCAACTGATTCGGGAGGCAATCATGAAGACGTTGACGAGCGAGGCGCGGCTCCTCAGCGGCGGGACTATCCGATTGATCATCGTGCTGCTGGTCATTCTCATGGGCGCGGCGCCGGTCGGCGCACAACAGGTAACCACGTATACGACGAGCGGTGTCTTCTATGTGCCGCTCTACGTGACCTCGATTACCGTCGAGGCCCGGGGCGGCGGCGGCGCGGGCGGCGGGAGTACCGAATGCGAGCTTCTTGCAGGCCCGCGGCGGCGCGGGCGGCGGCGGCGGCGCGTACGCCAGTTCGGTGCTCGCTGTCACGCCCGGGCAGACGTTGCAGGTCGTCGTGGCGGGTACGGCGGCTGGTCTGTCGGGTGCGACCGGCAACAGCGGCTCTCCCTCCTTTGTTGGGCCGGACACCAATCCCGCGAATGCACAGGTTCGCGCCGCTGGTGGTACAGGCGGCACAGGGAACACAAGTGGCGGCACCCCTGCCGGCGGTGCCGGTGGGACCGCTGGAAACTCGATCGGTACCACGACGATAGCCGGTGTCGCTGGGGGAAACGGTGCGACCGGGACGGGGATCAGTTCGGGCGCCGGCGGAGCTGGCGGGAGTGGCGGTGGTGCTGGTGGCGTTGCGGTGACTTCTGGCACGTCAGCCGGCAACGCGGGAACCGCAGCCGGTGGGGGCGGAGGCGGATCACGAACGTCGCAGAGTGGCGGCGCGCAAGCGGGCGGGAGCGGAGCTGCCGGGCTGGTCAGGATCACCTTCACTCCAAGCTCCCCGACGGCGGTGCGGTTCCGGGGGTTCTCAGCGAGTGTGGAGGCCGGAGGCGGGGTGCTGCTGCGGTGGCGGACGGGGCACGAGGTCAGCAATCTCGGGTTCCACGTGTATCGGGACGGGGTGCGGGTGACGGAGTCGCTGATTGCGGGGTCGGCGCTGCTGGCGGGGCCGCAGACGGCGTTGACGGCGGGGAATGCGTACACGTGGTTCGACGCGGCGGGGACGGCGGCGAGCACGTACACGATCGAGGACGTGGATCTGAACGGCACGAAGACGGTGCACGGGCCGTTCGGGGTGGGCGCGGACACGGGGGCAGCGGCGCCCAGCGCACTCCAGCGCGGGACGCGGCGCCGGGTGGCTCGAAGCCCGGCGGCGGCACCCGCGGCGGTGAGCCGGCTGATCCGGGACGTGGGCCGGCCTGGGAGCGACAGCGGCCGGTGGTTCAGCTCGCGGCCGGAGGAAGGGCTGGCGCCGGACACGTTGACCGCGCCGGATGCCTTCGCGGCCGCGGACTCGATCACGCCGTCGACGCTGGCGGGCGGACCAGCCGTGAAGATCAGCGTGCGGGACGCGGGCTGGTATCACGTGGACGCGGCGGCGTTGGTGGCGGCGGGGATGCCGGCGTATGTGAGTCCGATCACGCTGCAGGTGTTCGTGCAGGGGCAGGAGCGGGCGCTGCAGGTGGTGCAGCGGCGCGGCGTGGTGAGCGCGGTGGAGTTCTACGCGGCGGGCGCGGACACGCCGTGGTCGGACACGCAGGTGGGGTGGCTGACGTGGGGGCGCCAGGTCGGAGAGCGGGTGCAGATTGACGGCGGCCGGGCGAGCGGAACGCCCCCGGCGAGCTTCCCGTTCACAGTGCAGTGGCGGCCGCGGACGGTGTATTTCGCGGCGCTGAAGAACGGGGAGGCGGAGAACTTCTTCGGGCCGGTGCTGGAGCCGACGGCGCCGGTGACGCAGGCGCTGCCGGTGACGAACGTCCACGCCGGCGCGCCGGGCACGTCGGTGCTGACGGTGCGGATGCAGGGCGGGACGGCGGGGCCGCACGTGGTGCTGGTGCAACTGAACGGCGCGGCGGTGGGCAGTCTGGTCTTCCAGGACCAGGAGAGCGGCGTCGGGAGTTTCGCGGTCCCGAATGCGGCGCTGGCGGCGGGGGCGACGCTGACGCTGACGGCGCAGGGCGGCGGGAACGACGTGACGGCGGTGGACACGGTCACGTTGACGTATCCGCGGCGGTATGTGGCGGAGGCCGACACGCTGCGGTGCACGGCGGGGTCGCGGCAGCCGGTGGTGATCACGGGGTTCACGACGGGCGCGGTGCGCGTGCTGGACGTGACGGACCCGGCGCACCCGCTGGCGCTGCGCGGCACGGTCGCGCTGCAGGCAGACGGGAGCTACGGGATCAGCGTGGTGGCGCCGAGTGGCGGCACGCGGACGCTGCTGGCGGTGACCGACGCGGCGATGCTGGCGCCGGCGGGCGTGGAGGCGAACGCGCCCTCGTCGTGGCGAACGGGGCAGGCGGGGGCGGATCTGGTGATCATCAGCCACGAGGCGTTTGTCGGGAGCCTCGGGCCGCTGGTGGCCTTGCGGCAGGGGCAGGGCCTGACGGTGGCGGTGGTGAACGTGGAGGACCTGTACGACGAGTTCAACGGCGGCGTGCCGACGCCGTATGCGATCAAGGACTTCCTGAGCTACGCGCAAACCGCCTGGACGAAGGCGCCGCGGTGGGTGCTGCTGGTGGGAGATGCCACGATGGACCCGCGCGACTACCTGGGGACGCACCAGGTGAACTACGTGCCGACGGAGCTGGTGGCGACGGCGTATCTGGAGACGGCGTCGGACGACTGGTTCGGGGACCGCAATCTGGACGGGCTGCCGGAGGTGGCGATTGGGCGGCTGCCGGTGCACACGGTGAGCGACGCCACGGCGCTGGTCGGCGAAGATCGTGGCGTATGACACGGCGGGGCCGGCGGCGTGGAAGCAGAAGGCGCTGCTGGTGGCGAGCACGAACGACGCCGAGAACGACTTCGAGGGCTACGTCGGGGCGGCGGCCGGCCTGCTGCCGGCGGAGATGACGAAGACGACCATCAAGCAGGGGAGCGACCCGGACCCGGCGGCGAACTTCCTGACAGCGTTCAACGGCGGGCAGGGGCTGGTGGACTTCGTGGGCCACGGCTCGACGGAGGTGTGGCTGGGCGACCTGTTCAGCGCGGAGGCGGCCGACGGGGGTGACCAACGGCGGCGGCGACGCCATTCCTCGTGGCGATGACCTGCCTGAACGGGTATTTCCACGACGTGCTGACCTTCAGCCTGGCGGAGGCGGTGCTGCAGGCGCCGGGCGGGGGCGCGGTGGGGGTGTGGGCGTCGAGCGGGCTGACCGAGTCGGCGCCGCAGGCGGCGCTGAACCAGGCGTTCCTCACGGCCGTGTACGGCGGCGGGTCGATCACGGTGGGCGAGGCGGCGCGACTGGCGAAGCAGGCCACCGCGGACCCGGACGTGCGCGCGACCTGGATTCTCTTCGGCGACCCGTGCATGCGAATCAAGTAGGGGCCCGACACGCCCCACACAGCCGGCGACTCAACACGGCCAGCACCCCCGCGGGTGCTGGCCTTGCTCGTGATAACGTAGTCTCTGATTCGCACGCTCGAAGAGGATGACATGAGGAAAGCGTTCCTGAGTCTGGTGGTTTTGGTCGGGTTCCTCGGGTTCGGCGCGCTCGACGCCGCGGCCGACACGGCGGCGAAGATGGCGGCGGGTTCCGGACACACGTGCGCGCTGACGGCGGGCGGGGGCGTCGTGTGCTGGGGCAGGAACGACTACGGCCAGCTCGGGGACGGGACCACCACCTATCAACCCACGCCGGTGGCGGTCAGCGGGCTGGCGAGCGGCGTGACGGCGATCGCGGCCGGCAACGACCACACGTGCGCGCTGACGGCCGGCGGCGGAGTCGTATGCTGGGGATTCAACGGTGACGGCGAACTCGGAGACGGGACGACGACGGATCAGTGGACGCCGGTGGCCGTCAGCGGGCTCACGAGCGGCGTGAAGGCGATTGCGGCCGGCGGCTGGCACACCTGCGCGGTGACGGCGGCTGACGCCGTCGTGTGCTGGGGATGGAACGGGTACGGCCAGCTTGGGGACGGGACCACAACGGACAGTCTGACGCCGGTGGCGGCAAGCGGCCTGGCAAGCGGCGTGGCGTCGGTCGCGGCTGCCGGATACCACACGTGCGCGCGCACGGCGCTGGGGGCCGCCCTCTGCTGGGGCGACAACTCCGTCGGCCAGATCGGCGACGGCACGACGACACAGCGGGAAACGCCGACGGGGGTGAGCGGACTCTCGAGCGGGGTGGCAACCATCGCGGCTGCCGGCTACCACACGTGCGCGGTCACGTCCGGCGGCGCCGCCCTCTGCTGGGGATGGAACGACTACGGCCAGCTCGGCGACGGCACAACCACGCAGCGCGAGAAGCCCACGGCCGTGAGCGGACTCACGAGCGGCGTGGCCTCGATCGCCGTGGGCGCCTACCAGAGTTGCGCGCTGACATCGGGCGGAGGCGTGCTGTGCTGGGGCGCCAACTGGTACGGCCAGCTCGGCGACGGCACCACGACGCAGCGGGAAACGCCGGTGGCGGTGAGCGGCCTGGCCAGCGGCGTGGCCTCACTCACGGGCGGCGTCTATCACACCTGCGCGGTGACAACAGCCGGCGCCGGCACGTGCTGGGGAAGCAACATCGACGGCCAGCTCGGCGACGGGACGACAACGGATCGCTGGACGCCCACACCGGTGACGGGACTCAGCGGCGGCAAGGCGTCCTCCGACTTCACCGGCGACCTGAAGAGCGACATCCTGTGGCGCCACGCCACCCAGGGCGACGTGTGGCTGTGGCCGATGGACGGGACCACGCGCCTCTCCGAGTCGTACGTGCGGACCATCGCCGACACGAACTGGGAGATTCGCGGCCAGGGCGACCAGGACGGCGACGGCATGGCCGACATCCTGTGGCGCAACAAGACCACCGGCGAGATTTATTTCTGGCCGATGGACGGCGCCACGCCGCTCGGCGAGATCTACGTCGGCCAGGTCGCCACCGCCTACGACATCGTCGGCACGGGCGACTTCGACGGCGACGGCAGGTCCGACATTCTGTGGCGGAACCTGGTGAATGGGGAGGTCTGGATCTGGCTGATGGACGGCGCCACGCCGCTCGGCGAAGTGTACGTGGCCACGGTGGACCTCGGCTACGTGATCAAAGGGACGGCCGACCTCGACGGGGATCGCAAGGCCGACATCGTGTGGCACCACGCCTCGTCTGGCGAGGTGTGGGTGTGGCCGATGGACGGCGCCACGAAGTTGTCCGAGAACTGGGTGGCCACCGTGCCCGACACCGGGTACCAGATTCAGGCCGTGGCCGACTTCGACGGCGACAGGAAGGCGGACATCCTCTGGTGGCACACCACCCGCGGAGAGGTGTGGATCTGGACGATGAACGGGGCAGCGCGTGAGGCGGAGACGTGGGTGGGGACAGTCCCCGACACGAGCTACCAGATCGCCGCCGCGGGCGACTATGACGGCGACACGAAGGCCGACCTCCTGTGGCGGAGCGTGGTGAACGGGGAAGTCTGGGTGTGGCTGATGGACGGCACGACGAAGCTCTCGGAGACGTGGATCGCGAGCGTGCCGGAGCTTGGGTACCGGATCGTGAAGTGACCCCGGTTCTGAAGACCCGGGGAGTTTCGAGGGCATCGACGATCAGCCGCCGCGAGGTCGGCCGCGCCCATTCAACGGTCCTGGTAATGTTGCGCCTGCGCCCGGTACAGCCGCGCGTAGTGCCCGCTCCGCGCCAGAAGCTCCGCGTGCGTGCCATGTTCGACGATCCGGCCGCGCTCCATCGCGTAGATCCGATCGGCCATCTGCACCGTGGACAGCCGGTGGCTGACGATGATGGCGCTGCGTCCGCCGAGGAGCGCGCGGAAACTGGCCGAGCAGCGTCGGCTTCGGCGAGCGGGTCGAGCGAGCTGGACGGCTCGTCGAGAATCAGGATGCGCGCGTCGCGCCAGAACGCGCGCGCCATGGCGATGCGCTGCCACTCGCCCTCGCTGAGTTCCTGTCCCTCCTGGAACCAGCGGCCGAGCATGCGTGTCGTAGCCGGCGGGCAGCCTGTTCACGACCGCGTCCGCGCCCGGAGCGTTCGCGCGGCGTCGGGCATGCTCGCCCGGCGTCCGGCGGCTTGTCCGACGTCGCCCAGCCAGATGTTCTCGCCGGCCGTCATCGCGTAGTGCGCGTAGTCCTGGAAGGCCACGCTGAGCTCGCGGCGCCACGCGACGGGATCGACGTCGCGCAGGCTCGTGCCGTCCACCGTGATGTCGCCGCGAGCCGGGTCGTACAGGCGGCAGAGCAGCTTCACGAGGGTGGTCTTGCCCGACCCGTTCTCGCCGACGAGCGCGACGATCTCGCCGGGACCAAGCTCGAGATCGATGTCCTCGAGCGTGTCGTCGGCGTGGCCCGGATACCTGAACGCGACGTCGCGAAACGCGATGCCGCGCGTCATGGGCCGCGGCACGGGCTTCGGCTGGCGCGGCGCGGTGATCCCGGGCCGCAGGTCGAGAAACTGGTAGAGGTTCGCGAGGAACAGGTTGTCTTCGTACAGCCCGGCGAGCGAGCGCAGGACCGTCTGCAGCAGCGTTCAGGCCCGTCTGGAACCCGAGGTAGTACACCGCCAGATCGCCCAGCGTGACCGCGCCGCGAATCGTCTGCAGCGCGATCCATCGCGAGCGACCCGAAAAGAGCCGCGATCGCCACGACCTGCGTCACGAACTCGGTGATGACCCTGTGGCGCGCCAGCGTGAGCGTTCCGGTTCTCAGCGCCTGCCGCACCTCGCGGTAGCGCGACTGGAAGAGCGCGCCCAGGTTGAAGATGCGCAGTTCCTTCGCGTGCGCGGCCTCCGTCAGCACCGTGTGGTAGTACCACGAGCGGCGCTCCTGCTCCGTCTGCGCCTGCTGCAGGCCGTACAGGCGGCGCGAGTACACGAGGCGCGCGAAAGCGCCCGGCAGCACGCCGAGAAGCAGGACAGCGGCCAGCACCCAGTTCAGCGACACCAGCCACGCCGCGATGCCCGCGAGCGCCAGACCGTTCTGCGCGATCTGAATCAGGCCGTAGACGATGCGTGAGGGGCGGTAGGGGGCTTCGCCCTGGGCGCGGTGGAGCGTGTCGTAGTAGGCCGGATCTTCGTAGTAGGCCAGATCGACCGCGATCGACTGCGCGTGCAGGATCTCCGCCACCGCGTCGGTCACCTGGAGCGACTGCGCCTCGGTGGCGTACTCGCCCAGCAGGCGCAGGAGAACGGTCGACGAGCGCCACCGCGCCCGCCGCGAGAATCCAGAACCAGACGTCCTGAACGAGATCCGGGCGGCCACGGCGCCGCCACCGCCGCGGCGACGGCGTCCAGGATGCGCTTCATGACGTAGAGCGCGGCCAGCGGCAGTCCGCCCTGCACCACGCACGAGCGCGACGTTGACCAGCGTCCACCGCGGCGCAGTCTGCCACACGAGGCGCAGCGCGCGCCCCAGCCGGAAGGCGGCTCGAATGCGCTGGCGGGGGGTGACGGGCTCTGCCATGGTTTGTCGGGTCAGCTCATCGGAGCTATCGCCATCCCAGGTACTCGCGCAGGCGCGCTTCCCTGCGCGCGTCGGCGATGAACGTCTTGTCGCGCGTCGCGATCTGCCACAGGGCCCGGCGATGCCTTCCCAGGTATCCGGCGAGCCGGACCGAGTATACGCGCAGGATGCGCCACGAGGCCGCGGGCGAGCGGAACATCCCCGCCAGCGCCGCGCGGAACGGAGCCATCGCGTCGCGGGCCAATCCCAGGTGATCGCCGAACCGCGACGACCCGGCAGATCGCACGGCGGCGCTCTGCAGGCCGGCAGCGTTGGCGTTGAAGACCTTGTGTCTGACCCAGTCGACGGTTTCCTCATCCGGCGGCCTGGCGTCGAGGGCCGGCAGGACGCGCGGCGGCAGATCGAGGCCCACCCATTCCGCCGCCAGTTGCAGCGCCAGACTCACGCCGTTGGCGACACCCCACTTGTTCGCCCGCGCCGCGAAGCCGTCCCAGTCGATCACGCCGGCGTACCGGCGGCTCACTTCGTCGAGATCGACGAACGCGCGCAGGCCGACTTCGTCGAACCCGTGATCGACCGACAGGTGCATGCAGAGGTGCAGCAGCAGATCCGCCGGCGAGAAGATGCGCACGGCCATGCCCGCAATCGTCGCGGGGACGGCTCTCGACCAGAGCCCCTCGAGATCGTCCGGGCCGAAGCCCCCGTGGTAGCGCGGAGTGAGAACCGTCCAGTGGAGGTCAAGTCGCGGGCGGCCGGGCGCGGTCAGCGGCACGCCGTGGTTGAAGGTCTGCTCGGCGGCGGGATCGATGGGCGATTCGCACTCGTAGCCGAGCGATCGCAGGACGTCCAGCGCCTGCGGCACAGTGTCCCGTTGCACCAGCAAGTCCAGGTCGCCCATCGGACGCAGCGCGATGTTGCCGTAGACCGTTTCGGCCAGGCACGCCCCCTTGAGGGGAATCACCCTGACGCTCGCAGACTGCAGCGCGCTGAGGATCCCGCCGAGTTCACGGATCAGGAGCGTGTTTCGAGCGGCGGTTGCGAGATACCCGCCGCGCAGTTTCTCCTCGGCCGCCGCCGGAGCGACAACGCCTGCGGTCTTCAGGCGCGACCACGCGACCGGCGCTACGCCCTGATGCACCGCGAGCGAAACCAGGGGATCCCAGTCCGGTATGGCCATTGCTGCCCAGTCGGCCCGGCGCCTGGCCAGCAGATCGACGAGCCGCTCAATCTCGACGGTTGTCCCAGCCATCGTCCCCCCATACTGTAGGCCGGGTCTTTAGATAGGGACAAGGGACATGGGGCAAGGGGCATGGGGCATGCATCCGGTGAAGTGCGTCTGAAGCGGCAATTCTCAAGCGCTCAAGAGACCCAGGAAGGCCCGGGGCGTATGGGGCGGCCCGCTCCGATCCTCCCGGTTTCGAGTATTGTAAGGTCCATGTTGAACCGCCGCCAGTTCGTCCAGAGCGCCGCCCTCGCGGGCAGTGGCGTCAGCGCTGCCGGCCGCCGCGTCCGCGGCTGCCGCAACTGAACCGCAGACACCGCCGTCGAGGTCGATGGGCCCGGCCGCGGATCCGCCGTCATTCGCCGCGCTGCCCGCGCTGAAGGGGCAGGCGCGCCCGATCACCAACGAGGAGCGCCTCGTGCGCATCGAGAAAGCCCGCGCGCTGATGATCAAAGAAGGCCTCGGCGCCATCGTGCTCACCGGCGGCACGTCGATGGTCTACTACACGAACCTGCGCTGGGGCCAGAGCGAGCGCATGTTCGCGGTGATCCTGCCCGGCGAAGGGCACCCCGGCCATCATCTGCCCGGCGTTCGAGGCGGACCGCGCCGGCGAACAGATCAAGACGAGCCCGCTCGCGGCCGGCGCCGAGTTGCTCACGTGGCAGGAAACGGAGAGCCCGTTCGAGTTGACGGCCCGCACGCTGAAGGCGCGCGGCGTGGCGACCGGGCGCGTGGGCATCGAAGAGACGGTGCGGTTCGTGTTCGCCGACAGCATCGCGCAGGCGGCGCCGGCCGTCCGCTTCGTGAGCGCGACGCCGGTGACCGCCGGCTGCCGCATGTTCAAGGACGCGCACGAGCTGGAGTTGATGCGCCTGGCGTCGAAGGTGACGCTGAACGCGTACGCGGCGGCGTACCCGGGATTGCGCGACGGCATGACGCCGGCCGAGTACGGCGCGCTCACGTCGGCGGCCCATCAGCGGCAGGGATTCCAGGGCGGCGGCGGCGCGCAGTTCGGCCCGAACAGCTCGTTCCCGCACGGCTCATCGGTGCCGCAGGTCGATCCGCGACGGCACGATGGTACTCGTCGACGGCGGCTGCTCGGTGGAGGGCTACAGCTCCGACATCAGCCGGTCGTTCGTGTTCGGCAAGCCGACCGACAAGATGCGGAAGGTGTTCGACCTGGTGCGGCGGATGCAGCTCGCGGCGCTCCAGGCCTGCGAAGCCGGGCGTGACGCTCGACACGCTCGACCGCGCCGCGCGCAAACTGGCCGAAGCCGAGGGCTACGGCCCGGGCTTCAAGTTCTTCACGCACCGCCTCGGCCACGGCCTCGGCATGGACGGCCACGAGTGGCCGTACCTGGTCGAGCACAACATGTACGGGTGGACGAAGACCGTCACCCTCGCGCCGGGCATGGTGTTCACGAACGAGCCGGGCATCTACATCCCGGGCGAGTTCGGCCTCCGCCTCGAAGACGACATGGTGATCACGGAGAACGGCGCGGAGATGTTCACGCCGCAGAGCCCGTCAATCGACGACCCGTTCGCGGGGTTGCCGGCGGCGTGATCAGTCTCTCAGCTTACGGAGGATGTGGCGGGCCAGGTGTTCCTTGATCTCAGTGTGACGAGGAACGGGCTGACAGACGCCTGTCCGCGGATTCTGATACCAGGCGTGCCGCGCGCCGTGCCTGATGAGCGCGCATCCGAGTTCCTCGATCTGCCGGACGAGGTCGACCCGTTTCATGCGATCCGGAGTTCGGCCACGTGGCGGACGCCGGGAATCTCTCCGCCGGTGAGATCGGCGTAGAGGTCCTTCAGGTTCTCCTGGAGCTCCTCCAGCGTCTCTCCCTGGGTCATGTAGTCGGGATAGTTCTCGACGTACCCCAGCCACATGGCCCCGTCCTGCCAGTACACGTAGCGCACCGTCTTCATGGGACGATGTTACCGCCAAGGAGTGCCGGTTTCAATGGAGGCCCGGGGCTTCGGCCCCGGCGGCACGGCAGCCCTGAAGGACCGCCCTCCAGGTGTCAGAGCCGCGCCATCACGGCCTGGAAGCGCGGCGTGTCGCGGATGTTGTCGAGGTTGCTGTCGTGCTCCAGCCAGCCGCGCAGCCGCATGCCGTTCGCGACCGACGCCTCGACGTAACCGAGCGCCTCGTCGACGCGGTTCGCGAGGCTGAAGATGCAGGCGACGTTGTAGAGCAGCATCGGGTCGTCGGGCCCCATCCCGACGGCCCGCCTCGCCCACTCGAGGCCCTTCTCGATCTCTCCCATCGCCACGAGCCCGTTCGCGCCCATGTACAACGCCCGCGCATCGTCGGGCGTCATCCTCAGGTGCGCCTCGGCGATGGCCACGCCGCGCAGGCGCGATATCTTCGCGAGGTCGGCGTGCCCGAGGTCTTCGTAGATCTGCGCGACGAGCAACGGCGACTGGTAGTCCTCGGGCCGGACGCGGCTGGCTTCCTCGTACTCGCGGATGGCCTGGTCGAGCTTGCCCTCCGTGAACGAGTCGCGGGCGTAGAAGTAGTGCGCCTCGAAGAGGTTCGGATTCAGGGAGATCGCCTGCTGGAAAGCCGCTTCCGCCTCGCCATGACGGCCCAGCAACGACAGGGCCGTTCCCAGTGACGAATGGGCCTCGGCCATGTCCGGCGTCAGCTTCAGCGCGGCCTCCGCGGCCTGCATCGCGCGCTCGAGGTCGGCGGGGTTGCGCCCGGCGTTCATGGTAGAGGTACGCGCAGCAATCCGAGATGCCGGCATACGCGCGGCCGTACGACGGATCGATGGTGATGGCCTGCTCGAACAGGTCGCGCGCGTAGCCGATGCTGCGCCTGTCGAACTTGAAGAAGTAGCTGCGCCCGCGAAGGTAACAGTCGTACGCAGTCGAGGTTCGGCGTCGAGAGGCGATGCGCGGCCTCGCGCTCGGACGAGCTCATCGTCATTTCGAGCGCGTTGACGACGGCCCGTGCGATCTCGTCCTGCAGCGCGAAGATGTCGCGGACGTCGCGGTCGTAGCGCTCGGACCACAGGCAGAACCCGTCGTCGACGGCCACGAGCGTCACGGTGATCCGGATGCGATCACCCGACCGGCGCACGGTGCCGTCGAGCAGCGTGCTCACCTGCAGCGAGCGTCCGATCTCGGCCGGATCGGCGTCGGCAAGCCGGTAGCGGAACGCGGACGCCCGCGAGGCGACGCGCAGGCCCTTCACGCGGCCGAGGGCGATCAGGATCTCCTCGGCGATGCCTTCGCAGAGGTAGCCCTGGTCGCGCGCCTCGCTCATGTCGGCGAACGGAAGCACGGCGATCGACCGGCGGTTCGCGCGGACAGCCGACTGGAGATCGGCGCGAAGGCTCTCGAGACGGTGCTGCAGCTGAGCGGCGGTCTGCCAGCGCCGCGAGGGTTCCTTCTCGAGGCACTTGTCGATGATCGGTCCGAGCTGAACGGGCAAGCCCGCGTTGAGCCGCGTGACCGGCACCTGCGTGTCGCGCAGGATGGACGCGAGCACCGCTGACGAGATTGGTGCCCTCGAAGGGCCGCTTGCCGGTCACCATCTCGTAGAGCAGCACGCCGATGCCGAAGATATCCGACCGGCAGTCCGCGGGCTGGCCTTTCGCCTGCTCGGGCGACATGTAGTATGGCGTGCCAACCAGGCGGTGGCGAAGCGGATCGAGGTGCGTCCGCATCTCGGCCGGGATCCTGGCCCGGTTCCGTGCGCGACGAGCGTGGCCAGGCCGAAATCGAGCAGTTTGGCGCCGCTCCTGGTGAGCATCACGTTCGCCGGCGACAGGTCGCGGTGCACCACGCCGTTGCCGTGGGCCTTGTCGAGGGCGTCGGCCATCTGGATGGCGACGTCGAGTGCCTGTTCGAGCGGCAGCGGGCCCTCCACGAGCCGCTCGGCGAGCGACTTGCCCTCGAGGTGCTCCATCACCAGAAAGTGAACAGGGGCTAGGGGCTGGGCGCTAGGCGCTAGTCCCCCAACGCCTGACGGGACACCCTCGCCGATGTCGTAGAGCACGCAGATGTTGGGGTGATTGAGGGCGGCGACGGTGCGGGCCTCCTCCTCGAACGACTGGCGGCGCTCGGGGTCGGCGGTGGCCTCGCTGGGCAGGACCTTCAGGGCCACGGTGCGGCCGAGGCGGGTGTCGCGGGCGCGATAGACTTCGCCCATCCCCCCGACGCCGAGGAGCGCGGAGATCTCGTAAGGCCCGAGCCGCGATCCGACAGGCAATGCCATCGACCACGCCGTCTCTGGGGTCAGACACAATACTACTCGATTGGACGGCCGGCGCTCCCCAGGGTTTCCGTTACTTCGTCCTGCGCAAGCGCCAGGTGCCGCGGATCTCGTCGGTCCCGACACCCTGGCTGGCATCGTCGACAACGATTTCGCTCGTGACGGCGAGTTCGGCATTGCCTCGCGCGGCGTCCGAGCCGTCGATGTTGCCCGTGAGCCGCACGCGCACGCCGGAGCGCTTGACCTCCTTCACCTGAATCGTCTTGTTCTCGGTGCCCATGCCGCTGCCGGTGGGTACGCTGACAACCTGCGTGAGCGTCGTGTCGCTCGTGAACGTCCGGTTGGCCTGGATGCTGAACGCGCCGGTCCGGCTGTCGTACGTGCCCGTCACCTCCACGGTCCTCTGATTCGGCTCATCGTCGAACCACGCGGACCAGGGGAAGCTGCCGCTGATCTTGCTGGAGTTGTCGATGGCGAGGGTGATCGGGAGAACAGTCGCAGGGCCTTCAGCTGCCTGAAGCGTCAGCTCGCCCGCCCAGGATGTGCGCACCAGGTTGGGCATCACTGTGGCGTCTTCCTGCTTCGGCCCGGGCGGCGCGGCGGGCTTCGGTGCCGTGCGGGCCGGAGAGGGCGTTGCCGGCGCGCCGGTTCCGGTGCGGCCGGAGCCGGCCGCCGCCTCTGCTGCCGCTTTCTCCGCCGCCGCGCGCGCGCGCTCCTCGTTCCGTTTCTTGTCGGCATCGAGGGCCGCTTTGGCCTGGAGATCGTGAACCGCCAGTTCGAGCAACTCCTTCTTCATCGCCGTGTATTCGGCGTGAGCGTCTTCGATGCCCTTCAGCCCGAGGAACTGGTACACCCCGGATGTGGCCCCCCTTGCGCGCGCGTAGAGGAACGAACTGAACGACATCGAATCGACGCGGCCCTTCGCGAGATCCTCCTGGTACTGCGCCATGGAGCGCGCCTGGCCTTCCTGGCCGGACTGCACCGCCCCCGCGAAGCCCAGGCTGTTCCAGACGCTGTACGCGCCGAGCTTCGCCGCGCTCGTCAGGGCGCTGTCGCCCCGCTCGCCGGCCTCGCGGCCAGCCCTCTCCTGGGCGTCCTTCACGCCGTGGTAGATCCCGAGCCCCATCAGGACGATGCCCGCGTTGTTCAGCCCGCGCGAGAGCGCGCTGGAACCCGGCTGAGGCGCGGCGAACGGCGGCTCCGTCAGCGCGTCGGCGAGCTGGCTTGGCGTCTTCAGGCCTCCGGGCATGCGGTAGCGCGGGCCGTTGGGGCCATTGACGAGTTCGAACTTCATGCCCTGCGCTTCGGCCAACACCCCGGCGCCCTTCGGGCTGTTGCGGAGGAGCGCCTCGCGCGCGGCCATCTGCTGACCCTGGAAGTCGGCAACGTCCACCCGCGCCGCATCGGCGCCCGCGCGCGCCGCGGAGATGGCCTCCGGGTTGCCCCCCGCACGGGCCTGCGCCAGCCGCGCCTCCGCGGCGTTGGCCACCGAGCGCAGACGTTCCAGCGTCCTGGCAGACTGCGCCTGCGTGTTTCTGACAGCCTCGACGTTCACCTCGCGCGCCTGCTGTTGGAACTCGCCGAGCGCCCGCGCCTTCTCGGCCGGCGTGCCATTGGCCGGAACGACGCCGGCGGCCTCCGGCGAGTACCCCGCCTTCATCATGTCGACCTGGGCTTTGAGGCGCGGCCGATTGATCCCGCCCTCGCTCACGTTCCGCTGCGTCATCTTGGCGAGTTCCTGGCAATCGCCGAGCGACAGGTCAGCCGGCGGCCTCTCGAGCGTGTGCGCGCCCTTTTCCAGGTTCTTGAGCGCGGCCACGTTCGTGTCGGCCGTCGGGTTGTTCACGTTGTAGGAGGTCTCGTGGCCGAAGCCGCGGTTGATGTTGGCCTGGCGGGCCGAACTGCCCGGCGCGGCGGCGTAGCGCGTCGGCTCGCGATGGACCGAGGTGCCGAGTTCCTTGATTGTGAAGTAATCGCCTTCACCCTGCACGGTGTAACCGGCCTTCCGCGCCGCCTGGCGGACGGCCTCGAAGTTGCGTCCGCTCAGCGAACCCGTGTCGACGTCTCCAGGCGCGCCGCGGCCCCACTCAGGCTTCGTGCCGGCGCCGCCTTGATCGAGCGCGCCCGTTTGTACGCCGGAGGCGTGCTCGAGCGCCCGGAGCGCGGGGCTGCGCACGGCTTCGTGCATCTGGCGACCCTTGATGAGGTAGAGGTCGTCGATCGTCTTGTAGGCCGCCGTCGTGGCCTTGCCGGAGGCCTGGAGCTTCGCGCGCTCCGCCACACGCCACGCCTCGAGGTCCGCGACCCGCTGCGGCAGGTCCGTTGGGGGGGATGTCGGCGCCGGCTGGGCGAGAGCCGGGCCAGAGTGGCACACCGCTGCAACCGCCACGGTGACGAGGGATGCGGCGAAGAAGCTTCGCGTCATCGCGCGCCTCCTTTCGCCCAGTCCGCGAGGAGCGCCTTCGCGTACTCCCGGGTGGCGGCCGTGGCGGATGCGTTGCCGGCCAGGGCGTTCAGGGTGCGCTCGGCGTCGGCGCGCGCGCCGTTCTCGTGAAGGAGAACCGCGAGGCCGATCACAGGCGGCTCCGTCTTCGGGTTCTTCGCCAGGAGATCGCGGAAGTACGCAATCCCGCGTTCGAGCTGGAAGTCGCAGATGTAAGCCCAGCCCATCATCGATACGGCTTCAGGCGTGGCGAGCGCCGGGGTCGAGGTGAGCGCTGGCTCCAGCTCGTTCAGCGCGCGATCGAACGAGCCGCGGCGGAAGTAGAGCTGCGCCAGGCCGAGGCGCGCCGCCGCGAGGCCGGGCCTGATCTCGAGCGCCGCCCTGTAGGCCTGTTCGGCGTTGCCCGCGGCGACCGGGTTCTCCTCGATGGCTGCGTAGAGGCGGCCGAGAAGCAGCCAGATGGCGTGATTGTCGGGCGCCAGGGCGACTGCGGATTCCGCGTAGGCGAGCGCGGTTGCGAACGTCGGCTCGTCGAGCTGCTTCTCGGCGCTTGCCGTGAGCCGCAGGGCATGGTCGAAGCGCACGCGGCCCAGCGCGTCGCGCGCCTCCGGCGTGGGGCTCGCCCGGAAAGCGGACAGGAGCTTCACTTCGTTCGGGAACCTGCTGAGGTCGTCCACTTCGCGCGGGTCGAGCGGGGGCAGGGCCACGGCTCCCCGCGCCGGGGCGGCAGCCTCGGCAGGGCTGGCGGTGGCGGCGGGCGGCGCGTTCAGCGCGGCGAGCGCGTCGGCCGCGTCCTTGAATTTCGGCGCTAGCGCGAGGGCTTTCCGGTAGTCCTCCTCGGCGCCAGCCCGATCGCCAAGAGCCTGCCGGTAGTTGCCGCGGTAGAGGTAGATCCGCGGATAGGTCGGGTTGAGCTCGATTGACGCATTGGCATCCTCGAGCGCGCCGCGCACATCCCCGACGCCCTGCCTGGCAATCCCGCGATAGAGGAGCGTTGAATCCCGCCCGATGGTCTTGCGTTCGAGGGCCACATCGAGGTCCGCCAGCGCCGCGCGATGCTGCTTCAGTTCGACCCGCGCGACACCGCGGATCCGGAACGCCTCCCAGTTGTCCGGCTTCGCTTCGATGGCGCGCGACTCATCATCCGCGGCGCCCGCGAAGTCGAGCAGCCGGAACCTGGCATAGCCACGCTGATAGTACGCGGCGGAGTAGCCGGGCTGAAGCTCGATCGCGCGCGTCGCCGCCGGGATGCCCTCCTTGAACCGCTGCAACCCGTTCAGCGCACCGGCGCGGCACTTGTGGGCCTCGGCGTTCGACGGATCGATCCGGATGGCGCGGTCGAGGTCTTCCAGCGCGGCCGCGTGCAGCTTCACCTTGATGCGCGCGTTCCCGCGGCGGACCCAGCCTTCGGCCGAGGCAGGGTCGGCGGCGATCGCCTTGCTGTACTCGACGATAGCCTGATCGAGCTTCTCGGCCGCCTCCAAGGCCTGCCCCCGCTCGATCGCCAATGCCGCGTCCTGCGGCCGGGCCGCGCTGACGCCGAACGCGAAGAGCGAGATGAAGAGACAGAACACGACGGGCGCCGCGCGCCCGGCTGCGGAGAGGGCATTCATGGCCATGCCTCCGAAGCAGGTGGTGGGAGAAGGAGGGGCCGTCTCGCCGCAATGATAACAGAAGGGGCCGGGTCAATTTAGCGCGGCTGCAATTCTGAACTACAGTCTTGTCTCGTACAATAATCAGTCCCGACCCCTTGTGTGCTCGGCGGAGGACATATGTCGCGTGGACGCTGGAGAGGATTCGCCCTGGTCGCGGTGGTCGCCCTGTGCATGCCGGTGACGGCCCAGAAGTCGCAGCTCGGCTACTATCGCCAGCCCGCGATCTGGAACGACACCATCGTCTTCGTGGCCGAGGGCGACCTCTGGCGCGTCGCCGTGACGGGCGGCGTCGCGCAGCGCCTCACGACACACCCGGAAGAGGAAAACCGGCCCGCCATCTCGCCGGACGGCAAGACGGTGGCGTACGCCGCCACCTACGAGGGCCCGGGCGAGGTCTACACCCTGCCGCTCGAAGGCGGCGCGCCGGCGCGCCAGACGTGGGACGCCTCGCGCCCGGCATGGCTGACGTGGACGCCCAAAGGTGAGCTGCTCTACGCCACGCGCCGCCATTCGACGCTGCCGAACACGCAGCTCGTGCGCCTCGACCCGGCCACGCACTCCCGCACCATCGTGCCGCTGGCCCAGGCATCGGACGGATCGTTCGACGCGGCGGGCGCCACGCTGTTCTTCACACGCCTCGCGTTCCAGGGCAGCCACACGCGGCGCTACAAGGGCGGCACGGCGCAGAACCTGTGGCGGTTCGACGGGGCCGGCACGGAGGCCACCGCGCTCACCGCCGACTACCCGGGCACGAGCAAGACGCCGATGCTCTGGAAAGGCCGCGTCTACTTCGCGTCGGACCGCGACGGCGTGATGAACCTGTGGTCGATGAACGAGAAGGGCGGCGACCTGAAGCAGCACACGAAGCAC
Organism: uncultured Acidobacteriota bacterium; assembly: GCA_963806085.1. Taxonomy (GTDB): domain Bacteria; phylum Acidobacteriota; class Vicinamibacteria; order Vicinamibacterales; family JAKQTR01; genus JAKQTR01. The sequence continues at coordinate 1,136,181 of CAWDWR010000002.1, read as the reverse complement.
CGCGATTACGAGGTGCAGTCTCCGTCGCTGTCGAACGGGCGGATCGCGTATCAGCAGGGCGCCGACATCCGCGTCTTCGACATCGCATCGGGCTCGGACAAGGCCGTTCCGATCACGCTCGTGTCGGACTTCGACCAGTTGCGCGAACGATGGGTGAAGAACGCGGTCGACTGGATCTCGTCGGCCCATCTCTCGCCGACCGGCGACCGCGTCGTGCTCACCGCGCGCGGCCAGGTGTTCGTGGCGCCGGCGCTGCAGGGGCGCCTCGTCGAGGCCACGCGCAACAAACTGGTCCGCCACCGCAACGCGCGCTTCATGCCGGACGGCAAGTCGATTCTGACACTCTCGGACGAAAGCGACGAAGTGGAGTTCTGGCAGGTGCCGGCCAACGGCGTCGGCGAGGCCACCCAGTTGAGCCGCGACGGCACGGTGCTGCGCTGGGACGGCCTGCCGTCACCCGACGGCAAGCTCATCGCCCATCACGACAAGAACCTGCAGCTCTGGATCTTCGACGTGGCGAAGAAGACGCAAACGAAGGTGGCCGACTCGGCGGAGGGGAATTTCGATGACCTCGCGTGGTCGCCCGACTCGAAGTGGCTGGCCTACTCGGCGCCGGGCCCGAACCTCCTGACGCGCATCTACCTTTACGAGATCGCCGCCGCCCGAATCGTGCCCGTCACATCGGACCGCTACGACAGCGGGAGCCCGGTGTGGAGCCCCGACGGTAAATGGCTCTACTTCCTGTCGGACCGCAACTTCGAATCGCTGGTCGGCAGTCCGTGGGGATCGCGCCAGCCCGAGCCGTTCTGGGACCGGCAGACGAAGATCTACCACGTGGCCCTGAAACGCGGCGAACGCTCGCCATTCAAGCCGGACGATGAACTGCAGCCGGCGAAGCCGGCGGACAAACCCGGCGACAAGCCGCCGCGGAGAAGCCCGGCGACAAGCCAGCCGCCGACAAGCCCGCGGCGGACAAGCCGGCAACGGAGAAACCCGCGCCCGTCCCGGTCGTCGTCGTGGACGTCGACGGCATCGACACGAGGCTGATCGAAGTCCCCGTACCCGCCGGGAACTACAGCAACCTGTCGATGGACGCCAAGCGCCTCTACTTCATCTCGCGGCCGACAGGGCGCGACGGGAAGGCGGCGCTGAAAACCCTCGCGCTCGAGAACAAGAAGGCCGAGCCGGAGACGTTCATCGAGGATCCGCAGGGCTACGAGCTGTCGCAGGACGGCAAGAAGATCCTGATCCGCAAGGCCCGCGACCTCTACGTGGTGGATGCGGGCGCCAAGGCGCCGTCGGACCTCGCCAAGTCGACCGTGCCGCTCAAGGACTGGACCTTCAGCCTCGACCCGCGCCTGGAATGGCGCCAGATGTTCACGGAAGCCTGGAGGCTCGAGCGCGATTACTTCTACGACCGCGGCATGCACGGGCTGGACTGGCCGGCGATGCGCAAGAAGTACCAGCCGCTTGTCGACCGCGTGACCGACCGCGCGGAACTCAGCGACGTGTTCGCCCAGATGGTGGCCGAGCTCTCCGCCCTGCACATCTTCGTGCGCGGCGGCGACCTCCGCGATGCAGCAGACGATGCCTGGCCGGCGTCGCTGGGAGCGGAGACGGTACGAGACGAGAAGGCGGGCGGGTTCAGGATCGCCCACATCATCGCCACCGATCCGGACCGGCCGGAACGGCGTGTTCCTCTCGCCCAGCCAGACGTGGAGGTCGTCGAGGGGGACGTCATCGAAAGCGTGAACGGCGCGGCGGCGCTCGCCGCGCGCGACCTCGCCGCGCTGCTGCGGGGCCAGGCGGGCAAGCAGGTGCTGCTGCGCGTGAAGCCGAAGTCCGGAGGGCCGGCGCGCGACGTGATCGTCGAGCCGATTCCGGCGCAGGCCGAGGACGGGCTCCGCTACGACGAATGGGAGTACACGCGGCGGCTCGCCGTCGAGAAGGCGAGCGGGAACCAGGTGGGCTACGTTCACCTGCGCGCGATGGGCTCGGGCAACATGGCCGAGTGGATGCGCGAGTTCTATCCGGTGTTCAACCGGCCCGGCCTCGTCATCGACGTGCGGCACAACAACGGCGGCAACATCGACCGCGTGGATTCTCGGCCGCCTGCTCCGGAAGGCGTGGTTCTACTGGCAGCCGCGCGTGGGGCACCCGACGTGGAACATGCAGTTCGCGTTCCGCGGGCACATGGTGGTGCTGGTGGACCAGAACACCGCGTCAGACGGCGAGGCGTTCGCGGAAGGGTTCCGGCGCCTTGGGCTCGGCAAGGTGATGGGCACGCGCACGTGGGGCGGCGAGATCTGGCTGAGCTCCAGCAACACGCTGGTCGATCGCGGCATCGCGACGGCCGCCGAAACGGGCGTCTACGGGCCGGAAGGGCAGTGGCTCATCGAGGGCCACGGCGTCGACCCGGACATCGTCGTCGACAACCTGCCGCACGAGACGTTCGGCGGCAAGGACGCGCAGCTCGATGCGGCCGTCCGGCACCTGCAGGATCTCATCAAGACGAAGCCGATCCCGGTGCCGCCTCCGCCGCCGTACCCGATCAAGCGGCAGTAGAATGGAAGGTACACCCCGTCAAGATCAGGAGGCCCCATGTCAGACATCCGCGGGCGATTCGTGTGGTACGAGAACCTGACGAAAGACGTCGACGCGGCGATCGCGTTCTACCGCGCGGTGGTTGGCTGGAACACGCAGTCGTGGGACGGCATGGGCGAGCCGTACCACATGTTCGCGAACGGCGACGCGGTGTTCGCCGGGCTGATGAAGATGCCGCCCGGAGCGGAGATGCCGCCCTATTGGATGGGCTACATCGGCACCCCGGACGTGAAAGCCACGACAGCCCGCGCGGAAGCGCTTGGCGCGAAGGTGTGGGTGAAGCTGCGGGAGATTCCGGGCGAGGGCACCTTCTCGGTGATCCAGGACCCGCAGGGTGCGGGCTTCGCCGCGTACACGCCCGTGAACGCGCCGCCGGAGCCGGCCAAGGAGCCCGTGTTCGGCACGATCGTCTGGCATGAACTGATCACGACCGACGTCGACGCCGCCTGGGCCTTCTACTCGGACCTCTTCGGCTGGCAGAAGACGAACAGCCTCGACATGGGGCCGGCCGGCATCTACCAGATGTTCGGCCTGCCGTCACTCGAGCTGGGAGGCATCTACAAGAAGCCGGCCGAGATGCCTGGACCGCCGCAGTGGCTGTACTACGTCCACGTGCCGGATCTCGAGGCGGCGGTCACGAGCGTGAAGGCGCAGGGCGGAAGCGTGCTCGTGGGTCCGATGGACATCCCCGGCGGCGGGCGCATCGCGATCTGCATGGACCAGCAGGGCGCGCCCTTCGCGCTTCACTGGCGCGCGTAGCGCGGCGACGGCTACCGCGGCTGCGCGAGCATCTCCTTGATCTTGGCGTCGAAGGCCGCGAAGGGCTGCGCGCCGACGATCAGGATGCCGTCGACACCCTGAGGCGAGGTCCGGCCAAGCACGAACGTGGGCGTGCCTTCGACGTTCACCGCGCGCCCCTCGTTCATGTCCTGCGTGATGGCCGCGTCGAACTTCGTGCTCGACGCGCAGGCCTTGAAGGCGGCCATGTCGAGCTTCAGCCGTTCGGCGACCGACGTGATGAAGGGCGCGCCGAGCTGCCTGTAGTCCCGCACCAGCGCCTCGCGCATCTCCCAGAACTTGCCCTGCTCGCCGGCGCAGCGGGCGGCGCGCGCGGCCGGCATGGCCTCGGGGTGGAAGTCGAGCGGGAAGTCGCGCGTCACGAACCGCACCATGCCCGTGTCGATGTAGGCGGCCTTGAGCTGGGCGAACACCTGCGTCGAGAACCGGTTGCAGAACTGGCACTGCAGGTCGGTGAACTCCACGAGCGTGAGCGGGGCGTCGGCCTTGCCGAGCGAGTAGCCTCCCGTGTTGGTCAGCTTCGCTGTCTGGTCCTTGGCCTGCCCGGGCGCCGGCGGCGTCACCCGCTCGAGGGCCGCCCGGATCGCCCGGAGTTCCTTCAGCATCTCCTCGGCCTGCTGGGCGCTGATGCCCTGGGCCTTGGCGTTCCCGCAGCCGCCGAGAAGCAGGCCGGCGACGACAATCCACACGCTCGTAATACGGCAATGGCTCATAGGATCCTCGGCATCATCTTACCCCGGCTCGTCTGATATCCTGCTCGTTCGAGAAGGAGACTCGCGTGACGTGCCCAGCCTGCGGATCGGCCATGGAAGCGCCGTCGTTCGAACGGATGTACGGGCGCCGGCTCACCATCGACGTGTGCCACCACTGCCAGTGCCTCTGGTTCGACGACCAGGAGTTCCTGCAGATGACGCCGGGCGCGACGCTGCAGCTGGTGGCGTCGGTGGCCGAGGACCGGAGCCTCACGCGCCAGCCGTGGGCGTCGCCGCCGCGGTGCCCGCGGTGCTCGCGCGCGCTGGCCGAGACGCACGACCTCCAGCGCAACACGCGGTTCTCGTACTACCGCTGCCCCGAGGGGCACGGCCGGTTCATCACGTACTACCAGTTCCTGCGGGCGAAGAACTTCGTGCGGCCGCTGAGCGATGAGGAGGTGCGCGAGCTGAGGGCGCGCATCCAGCAGATCAACTGCGCGAACTGCGGCGCGCCCGTCGACGTGGAGCGGAACGCCGTGTGCGGCCACTGCCGCTCGCCGCTCGCCATCATCGACCCGGACCAGGTCCGGAAGACCATCCGGGAGCTGAAGACTGCGGCTGAGGAGAAGAAGGGCGTCGATGCCACGCTGCCCTTGTCCTTGGCGATGGAGCGCCTGCGTGCCGAGCGGGTGTTCGCCGATTCTCCCGGCTCCACCCGCCGGCCTGCCGCCGTCGACCTGCTCTTCGGCGACCTCTCGGACCCCGTCGCCGGCTTCCTCCGCCTCCTCGGCCGCCTCCGCGAGTAGGGGACAGTCCCTGTGACAGGGACAGTCCCCGTGACAGGGACAGTCCCTGTGACAGCTACTTCACGGGTTGCGGGGCCGTCAGCGTGAGCTTGTACGGCGCCAGGGCGGTGCTGAGCGTCGCCGCCCTGGCAAACAGCGCGTTGGCCTCCAGAATGGCCTTCGGCACCTGCGCCTTGGCCTCCGTATACGCCTTCGTCGTCTGCTCGGTGACGGGCATCGTGGCCATGAGACCGTTCTTGGCCTGGCCGATGCGGGTCAGCAGGTTGACTGGCGGAGGCGCTGCTGCCGGAGGCGCCGGGGCCGCCTGTCCCGGCTGCCCGGGTTGAGCGGCCGCGGGGGCCGCCGCCGGCCCTGCACCGCCACCCCGCCCGAACGCCGCGGGCGCGAACTTCGGAGCGAAGGCAGCCAGGTCCTTGTTGAACGCCTCGAAGGCGGCCTTCACGTCGGCCGGGAGATCCGTGCGCCCGGCGATCTCCTTGGCCAGCTCGGCCATCCTCGTGTTGAGCGGCCGCAACGCGACCTGCACGTCGGTCGCGCGCTTCTGCAGGTCGTGCATCTCCATCGCCATGTCGAACATGCGCTGCCGCTCCAGCGGCGTCAGCGCGACCTCCGGGTCGGCCGCCACGCGCAGCGGCTTCGTCTCGACCGCCTTGCCGTCGACGATGAGCGAGACGTTGTAGATGCCGGGCAGCACGTAGGGGCCCGCCGTCGCGGCACCACCGCCCCCGAACCCGCCGCCGCCGAAGCCGCCTCCGCCCGCGGCGCACCCGGCGCCGAACGGGCTTGCTGCGCGCCGCCCGGACCAGCGGCCTGTCCGGCGCTCCCGGCCTGCGGGCGCCTCCGGCCTGCCCTTCACCGCGGCCGCCGGGCGCGGCGCTGATCTGCGGCCCCGGAATGGGCTGCACCCGCAGGTCCCAGCACGCGGCCTGAATGCCGGGCTTGTTGCTGTTGGCCAGCGCCTGGCCCGAGATCTCGCGCACGCTCTTGCCGGCCGCGTCGGTGATCTTGAGGGCGACGCTCTCAACCTGCCGCTTCAGGAACCAGGTGATCACCGCGGCCTGGGGCGGGTTCTGTCCGAAGAACGTCTGATCGCCCCAGAACTCGTAGTTGCGATCGCGTGCCGGGCGCCGGAACATCGAGGCCGGCGGCGGCGAGAACAGCTTCGCGTCGGCGGCCGCCTGTGCGGCCGCGTATTCCTGGATCGGCTCCAGATGATCGAGGATCCAGATCGATCGCCCGTGCGTGGCCAGCAGCATCGCGTTGTCGCGCGGGTGCAGCGTGATCTCGTCGATCCGCACGGTCGGCAGGTTGGCCTTGATGCGCATCCAGCTCTTGCCGCGATCGGTCGTCACGAACAGGCCCGTCTCGGTGCCGAGATACAGCACGTCGGGATTCTTGAGGTCCTCCGTCAGCGTCCGCGCCACCTCGTCCTTCAGGTTCGCCGCGATCGACCGCCACGACTGGCCGGCGTCGCTGCTCGCATAGATGTACGTCCCGAAGTCGTTCTGCCGGTGGCCGTCGAACGTCGCATAGACCGTGTTCTCGTCGAATCGTGACGGCACGACCTCCGACACGAAGATGCCTGCCGGCACGCCTGGAATCTTTGCGAACACGTTCGTCCACGTCTTGCCCGCGTCCTTCGTCACCGACAGCACGCCGTCGTCCGTGCCCGTGTAGATCAGGCCCGGGCGCTTCGGCGACTCCGCCAGCGACACGATGGCCGGCCACGCGGCGATGCCGTCGTTGCGGGAGATGCGCGTCTCGCTGTTCTTCACGCCCATCGTGACGATGTCGTCGCGGCTGGCGCCCGTCGTTAGGTCGGGGCTGACGGCCGTCCACGAGATGCCGCGGTCCGGCGACCGGAACACCTTGTTGGCCGCCGCGTAGATCACCTTCGAGTCGTGCGGGCGAGTGGATGAGCGGCGTGTCCCAGTGCCAGCGGTAGGCCGGCTCGCCGGGCGCCGGCTGCGGCCGGATGGACGCAGTCTCGCCGGTGATCCGATCCACGCGCACCATGTTGCCGTCCTGCGACTCGCTGTAGGCCACGCGGTACTCGTTCGGATCCTGCAGCACGACGAACCCGTCGCCGCCCTGCAGCGTGGCCCAGTGGTGGTTGGCGATGCCGGGCGCGCCGCGCACCGCGCTGGGGCCGCACCAGTTGTAGTTGTCCTGCATGCCGCCGCACACGTTGTACGGCGTCGGCATAGTCGTAACTCACGTGGTAGAAGAGCCCGACGGGCAGGTTGGGCAGGAACACCCACGTCTTCGACATGTCGTACGAGACGGCGAGGCCGCCGTCGTTGCCGATCAGCACGTGCTGCGAGTTCTCCGGATTGATCCAGATGGCGTGCACGTCGTCGTGGGTCGAGGCCGCGACGTCGGTGGCGATCGTCTTGCCGCCGTCGAGGGTCTGGTGCAGGCCGACGCCGCCGAGATAGACGACCTCAGGGTCGTTCGGGATCGATGCGCACCTGGCTGAAGTACATCGGCCGCGGGTTGGCGTTGTTCACCTTGCGCCACGTCGCGCCGCCATCGTCCGAGCGATAGAGGCCCGTCGGCGCGTCGCTGACCCCGGCCTGGACGCCTCGCCCGCCGCCACCGGCCTGGCCGCCTGCCTGGGCGGCCGCGCCCGGGCCTTCTTCCGCACCGCTCGGCGCGCCGCCGCCAGCGCCTCGGCCGCCGGCCCCAGGCTGCGTCGGTCCCTCGATTGTCGCGTAGAGGATGGCCGGCTTGCGGCGGTAGACATCGACGGCGATGCGTCCGAGTGGTCCCTCGGGCAGGCCGCCTTTGAGGCGGGTCCACGTCTCGCCGCCGTCTGTCGACTTGAAGAGGCCGCTGCCAGGGCCGCCGCCATTCATGCAGCAAGCCGTCCGCCGGCGCTGATACATCGACGCGTAGAGAATCTTGCTGTTCGCCGGGTCCATGACGATGTCGTTCGCGCCGGTGTCTTCGTCGCCCTTCAGCACCAGCTTCCAGGTCTTGCCGCCGTCCGTCGTCTTGTAGACGCCGCGTTCGCCGCCCGGGCCCCAGAGGCTGCCGGTGGCCGCCACGAGCACGACGTTGTTGTCGCGCGGGTCGATGACGATGCGGTTGATGTGGCGCGAGGTGCGCAAGCCCATGTTCGTGTAGGTCTTGCCGCCGTCGGTCGACTTGTAGACGCCGTCGCCCCACGACGTGCTCTGGCGGTTGTTCGACTCGCCGGTGCCCACCCAGACGAGATCCGGGTTGCTCTGGGAGATCGTCCACGTCGCCGATCGACATCAGGCCCTGGTCCTGGAACTGGGCCTCGAACGTGGTGCCGTTGTTCCTCGTCTTCCAGACGCCGCCGTGCGCGGTGCCGACGTAGTAGACCGCGGGATTGGCTTCGTAGACGGCGAGGTCCGAGATGCGGCCCGACATCGACGCCGGCCCGATCTGGCGGAAGTAGAGCGCATCGAATGGGCCGCGGGCGGGTTCTGCCGCCGCCGGGGCGGACTGATCCGACCCGCCGATGACCATGGCGCCGGCCATCACGAGCGCGAACGTCGAGAGCCACGCCGAACAGACGAGCGTGCTTCATGCGGACTGCCTCCGGGAACAACGGGTGAGGCGCGAATTATAGCCCAGGATTCCGCGGGATTCCGGAATCCGACCACCATGCCGCTGCTGATCGTGGTCCTGGGGATTGCGCTCCTGCTGGTGCTCATCCTCGGATTCAAGCTCAACTCGTTCGTGGCGTTCGTCATCGTGTCGCTGGCGGTGGCGCTCGGCGAGGGGATGGCGCTCAACGCGGCGGTGCTCTCGATCGAGAAGGGCATCGGCGACACGCTCGGCATCCTGGTGCTGATCCTGGGCCTGGGCGCCATGCTGGGCAAGCTCGTGGCCGACAGCGGCGCCGCGCAGCGCATCACGTCGAGCCTGATCGGGGTGTTCGGGACGGGCCGGGTGCAGTGGGCGCTGATGCTCACGGCCTTCATCATCGGCGTGCCGCTCTTCTACGACGTCGGCTTCGTCATCATGATGCCCATCGTCTTTGCCGTCGTGGCGTCGACCAGGGCGCCGCTGCTGTACGTAGGGCTGCCGACGCTGGCGTCGCTGTCGGTCACGCACGGCTACCTGCCGCCCCATCCGGCGCCCACGGCCATCGCGGCCACTTTCGGCGCGGACATCGGGAAGACGCTGATCTACGGGATCATCATCGCGATCCCCGCGATCATCCTTGCCGGGCCCGTTCTTTCGAGGGGGCTGAAGAAGATCGATGCGCGGCCGATGGCGGAGTTCGCAGGTGCGCCGCCTGCCCTCGCCTGAGAACCTGCCCGGCTTCTGGACGAGCGTGCTGTCGTCGCTGCTGCCCGTCATCCTGATTGGCGCAGCCACGATCAGCCGCCTACGCGCTGCCCGGACGGCAACACCGTCCGGACGGTGCTCGCCTGGGTCGGGAACCCGCCCATTGCCATGCTGATCTCGTTGCTGCTGGCCGTCTACACGCTCGGCGTCGCGCGCGGCCGGACAATGGGCGACATCATGGCGTCGCTCACGCACGCGATCTCGAGCCTGACGATGGTGATGCTCATCATCGCGGGCGCGGGCGGGCTGAAGCAGGTGATGATCGACAGCGGCGTCAGCAGGTACATCGGCGAACTGCTGAGCCAGTCGTCGATGTCGCCGCTGTTCCTGGGCTGGCTGATTGCCACCATCCTGCGCATCTGCGTGGGTTCGGCCACGGTGGCGGGCATCACGACGGCCGGGATCCTGCTGCCGCTCGTGACGAGTTCCGGGGTGAACCGCGAGTTGATGGTGCTGGCCATCGGGTCGGGCAGCCTGATGACGGCCCATGTGAACGACGGCGGGTTCTGGCTGGTGAAGGAGTACTTCAACTTGAGCGTGAAGGACACGTTCAAGACCTGGACGATGATGGAGACGGCGGTGGGCGTGGCGGGGCTGGCTGGGGTGTTCGTGCTGAGTTACCTGGTGTGACAGCGCGGTAGCAGGTAGTTCTGAGTTATGAGTACTGAGTTGGCAGGACGGAACACGCGACTCCTGACTCCTAACTCAAAACTCATAACTCCACACTGACCACGGAGCCATGATCATGACATCGGTCGCGATCGACCACTGGTACGAGATTGCAAACGTCGACGAGATCGCGTCGCCGGCGCTGGCCTTCTATCCGGAGCGCATCGAAGAAAACATCCGCCGGATGATCCGAATCGCGGGCGATGCCGGCCGGTTGCGTCCGCACGTGAAGACGCACAAGACCGGGGAGATCGTGAAGCTGCAGCTGAAGCACGGTATCCGGCGCTTCAAGTGTTCCACGATCGCTGAGGCCGAGATGGCCGCGGCCGCCGGAGCCCCGGACGTGTTGCTGGCGATGCAGCCCGTCGGGCCGGCGATCGCGAGGTTCTTCGCGCTGCAGCGCGCGTTCTCCGGCACCCTGTTCAGTGCCATCGTGGACTCGGAGGACGTCATCCGGGCGATCGCGAAGGCCGCGGTCGATGCCGGGATGAACGCATGCCTCTGGCTGGACGTGAACTCGGGGATGAACCGGACCGGCGTGGCGCCGGGGGCAGGCGCGGGGCATTTGTATCGGCTCATCCATCAAACGGCAGGCCTGACCGCCGGCGGTGTGCACGTGTACGACGGCCACATCCACGAGTCAGATCTGGCGGCGCGGACGAAGCAGTGCGACGACGAGTTCCTGCCGGTCCAGGCGATGATCGACGACCTCAGGAAGGCCGGTCTCCCGTTGCCGGCTGTCGTGGCAGGCGGGTCGCCCACGTTCCCGATTCACGCCAGGCGGCCTGGCATCAAGTTGAGCCCGGGCACGCCGCTGCTGTGGGACGCGGGGTACGGCGCTGCCTACGCCGACCTCGACTTCCTCGTCGCAGCCGTGCTGATCGGCAGGGTGGTCAGCAGACCCGCGCCGGGCCTGGTGTGCCTGGACGTGGGGACGAAAGCAGTGGCCTCGGAGATGCCGCAGCCGCGCCTGTCGCTGCTCAACGTCGACGGGTACCGGATCGCGGGCCATAACGAAGAGCACCTCGTCATCGAGGTGGCAAATGCAGGCCGGTATCATCCCGGCTTTGTCGCGTATGGCGTGCCGATTCACATCTGCCCGACGGTGGCGAGATACGAGTCGGCCGCCGTCGTCGAGCGCGGCCGATGCACGGGCGAATGGCCAATCGCGGCGAGGAACCGGCGCATCACCGTCTGAGTATGTCCATGGAACGACCCCTCATCTTCGACGCTCACCTCGACCTCGCGATGAACGCCCTCGAGTGGAACCGCGATCTGCGGTGGACGGTGCTCCGAGATTCGGGACTCGGAACGCGGCATGACGGACCGGCCGGACCGGGGAAACGGGACCGTGTCGTTCGAGGCGATGCGGCGCGGGCCGCGTGGGCCTTTGCGTGGCCACGCAGATCGCGCGGTTCGTGAAGCGGGACAGCGCGATTCCCGGATGGCACTCGCAGGAGCAGGCGTGGGCCCAGACACAGGGCCAATTGGCGTGGTACCACTCGATGGAAGAGGCCGGTGAGATGGCGCAGATCGCCGACGCCGCGGCGCTGGAACATCATCTCGGGCACTGGAGCGCCGCCGGCGAGGGCAGAAACGAGGCGCACGCGCCAATCGGCTACGTCCTGAGTCTCGAGGGCGCGGACTCAATCGTGACGCTGCACCATCTGGAGCGAGCGTACACGCAGGGACTGAGGGCCGTCGGTCCGGCGCACTACGGCCCCGGCGTTTACGCGCAGGGCACCACGGCGGAAGGCGGGATCGGCGAGAAGGGCCGGGCACTCCTCCGGGAGATGGAGCGGCTCAACATCATCCTCGATGCCACCCATCTCTGCGACGAGAGCTTCTGGGAGAGCCTCGAGAAGTTCAGCGGCGCCGTGTGGGCCAGCCACAACAACTGCCGGGCACTCGTCGCGCACGAACGGCAGTTCTCTGACGAGCAACTGAAGGCGCTCATCGACAGGGGCGCCGTCATCGGCGTCGCCTTTGACGCGTGGATGCTCGTGCCCGACTGGGTACGGGGCTCGTCGACGCCGCAGAACCGCGGCGTCACGCTGGCGCAGGTTGCGGACAACATCGATCACATCTGCCAGGTCGCCGGTGACGCGCTTCATGCGGGCATCGGGTCGGATCTCGACGGCGCATTCGGCATCGAGCAGGGACCGGCGGACGTCGACACGATCGCGGACCTGCAGAAACTGCCGGCGCTGCTCGCGGCGCGGGGCTATTCGGCCGCAGGACATCGAGAACGTGTGCAGCGGGAACCTGCTGCGTTTCCTGCGGCAGGCCTGGAGCTGACCGCCGGCGAGTCACACCATGCCACGATCGGCATTCACCCGCCCGTCCCGCCGCCGCTTCCTTGCCCGGCGAGTGCGGCGGCGGCCTCGACGGTTGCCCCGCTCGACGCATCGGCGATGCTGGCGGGTGCGGCAGGCAAGGCGCGGCGCCTCACGTGGCCCGGTTTCCTGGACCTGCAGGTCAACGGGTTCGCGGGCGTCGACTTCAACGATCCCGCGACGACGGCGGACGACCTGCAGCGCGCCTTGGCGTCGCTGCGGTCGCATGGCGTGACGCGTCTTCTGCCGACGCTCATCACGAGCTCGGCCGAGCGGTTCGACCAGTGCGCGAAGCTGGTGCTCGAGGCAAGGGCGGACGCGGTCGCCGGCATCCACATGGAAGGACCGTACATTTCGCCTGAGGACGGCCCGCGCGGCGCGCACCTGCGCGAGTTCACCGCCGCCGCCTCGATTGACGACTTCAAGCGCCGGCAGGACGCGGCCGGAGGGCCGCATCCGCCTGGTGACGCTCGCGCCCGAAGTGCCTGGCGCGCTGCCGCTCATCGAGTACCTGCGGGCGCAGGGCATTCGCGTGGCCATCGGGCACACGGCGGCGTCGGCCGAGGTCATCCGTGACGCCATCAAGGCCGGCGCAACGCTCTCGACGCACCTGGGGAACGGCGCCGCCAACATGATCCCGCGGCACCCGAACTTCATCTGGGAGCAGCTCGCGGCCGACGAGATGATGGCGTCGCTCATCGTGGACGGCCATCACCTGCCGCCCGCGACGGTGAAGACGATGATCCGGGCGAAGGGCGTCCGCCGGACGATCCTGGTGACCGACGCCATTGCCGCGGCGGGACAGCCGCCGGGCGAATATCAGCTGGGCGGCGTGAAGGTGCGGCTGGACGAAACCGGTCGCGTGGCCGTTCCGGGCGCGCCGAATCTCGCCGGATCCGCGCTGGCGATGGACCGCGCGGTCGCCAATACGGTGCGCTTCGCCGGCGTCACCATCGAAGACGCGCTGGCGATGGCATCCACGAATCCCGCCGGCTACCTCGGCGTGAAGACGAACGGCACGCTGCACCTGGAGTGGGACCAGGAGGCCTTCGCGCTGAGCGTGGTGAAGATAACGTGAACGGCGCCGCCTGGAGGTCAGGGCTTCAGCCCTGACGGTCCACAGGCCTCACTCCAGGGGCTCGCGGCAGGATCAGGATCGCGGCCGCACCGACAATCGCCACCGCAACCAGCCACATGAAGCCCGCGCTGTAACTGCCGGTCACGTCGCGAAGATACCCGACGAGCATCGGCGACACCGCCTCGGCCACGCCGTCGGCCGTGACGATGATGCCCATCACCCGGCCGAGGACGCCGACACCGAACAGCTCGGCCGCCATCAGCGGAATGATCAGGTACTCGCCGCCGAGGCCGATGCCGAACACCGCGGCGAACAGTCCCATGGCGGCTACGCGAGGAGGCGAAGAAGAGCAGCGGAACGGCCAGCGCCACCAGCAGGTAGATGATCAGCATCACGTGCTTCTTCGGGATGCGATCCGCCAGCCATCCCATCAGCAGCCGGCCGGCGATGCTGAACCCCAGGACGAGCGAGACGATGCGGGCGGCTTCGCCCTGGCTGTAGCCGGCGTCGAGGCTCATGATGAGCTTGAGGTGCTGGTTCGCGCCGCCAACCGCCGCGATCGAACACATGCTGCCGGCGGCCAGCAGGTAGAACGCCGGCTTGCGGAACACCTCGCGCAGTGTCATCGACGCCGCGCGCGCGGCGGCAGGCGCGCCAGCCTCGGCCCTTTCCTCGCGGGCCTCCTTCGCGAAGTACGCCATCGGCCACGCCAGCACGATGATGAGGACGCCCGAGGCCCCGCAGCGCGCCGCGCCAGCCCCACCACTGGACCATCCAATAGGACAGCCACGGCACGAGCGCGCCGCCGATGCCGATGCCGAGGTAGGCGAAGCCCATGGCCTTGCCGCGGCCTTCCTTGAACCACCGCGACAGCAGCACCTGGTTCGGCAGCGGGCCTCCGCACACGTATCCGATCGCGTTGAGGAGGTAGAACGCGTAGAACATCCACAGGGCGGACATGCCGCCCAGGCCGATGAGCGCCCCGCCGGCGAGCAGGATGCCGCCAGCATGATCCGCCGCGGCCCGAAGCGGTCGATGATCCATCCGGCCAGGAAGCCGAAGAGCGGGCCGATGATGAGCTTGCTGAGCGCGTTTCCGGAGGTGACCTGCGTGCGCGACCACCCGAACTCGCGCACCATGAAGTCGTAGTAGAGCGGCAGCCCGTAGAGCGCGAGCCCGACGATCGAGAAGAGCGCCGGAAGGACGTGGCGGCGGCCTGGACCTGCTGTGTGCGTCGGGACATCGCAGCGTGCTCGCTTCTGGCCGGATGCCGCCTACGCCGGCACGTCGACGCGCCGGACCCGGGCGGCAAGATCGTCGACCTCGCCAATGGTCTCGCATCCGACGTTCAGCACGTCCACGCACCCGAGCGTCAGCGCATACTTCACCGACGCATCCCGCCGCTCATCGTCGTTCCGCAGCCGGCCCTCGCCGATGATCTTCATGCCGACGACGCCCTTGCCGGCCGCGTGGATCTCCTGCAGCACCGGCGCGACCTGCTCCGGCGGGCCGTCCATGCTCATGCCGTACGGGTTGATGCGCGCGTGCACCGACTCGACCCACGGCTCCCGCGCGGCCGCCCGCAGCGCGTCGAGCGAATGGCACGAGACGCCGAGCGCGCGGATGTAGCCCTTCTCCTTCATCTGCGAGAGCGAATCCATCTGCCGGCGCAGCTCCTGCGGCCAGTTCGCCGATGTGACGCAGTGCAGCAGCACCAGGTCGATGTGGTCCGTCTGCAGCTCCTTGCAGGAAGCGCGGGATCACCACGTCGGCGTCGGGCCGCTCCGGCTCGGGCAGGCCGCCGCGCATGAACCAGACCTTCGACACGATCTGATAGCGATCGCGCGGGATGCCCTTGAGCGCCGGGATGACGTAGGGATGCGTGCCGTAGAGGTCGGCGAGATCGAACAGCCGCGTGCCGCGGTCGAAGCTCCCGCGGATGAGCGCTTCGAACGCCTGCTTGCCCAGGCGTGTGTGGTTCGACTCACGGTTGCCGCCGCGCATGCCCGTTCCCAGGCAGAACGCGCGACACCTTCAGCGGCGTCCTGCCCAGCTGGACCAGGGCGTACGGGTCGAAATGCGCGGCAGGAGCGTGGGCGCGGGCCGCGGGAGGCGCGGCGACGAGGAGGCCGCCGACACCGAGCGCCGTGCGGTGGATGAACTCGCGTCGCCGAAGCTTCATGGCACCGTATTATACGGTTGTCAGTTCCGAGAGGAACTCCAGGACAGGAATCGCCTCCGATGCCACGACGCGCTCGCGGCGCGGCCCGAGATAGACGATGATGCTGCGCGCCGGCCGCCCGGCCCGGTCCGCGAATGCGCCCAGGCCTTTCGTGTCGCCGGCGTCGACAGACCGGGAGGCCTTCACTTCAATGGCCCAAACCTCCCGGCCGCGCTGAAGGACGAAATCCACCTCGGCCCCGCGCCTGGTGCGGAAATGGAACAGTCGGGCCTCCGGCCAGATTCCCGCCGCACCGCCGCTGCAACTCGAGGCCGACCAGGTGCTCAAGCAGAAGCCCGCGCTCGTCGTCCAACGGGCGGTCGAGCGGGCGCCTGAGCAGTGCATTACGGACGCCCAGATCGAAGAAGAGCAGTTTCGGATGGGCAACCAGACTCGCGCGATCGGATCCTGCCCAGGCCGGTACCCGATGAAGGAGCAGCGTATCCTCGAGCACGTCGAGGTACCTGCGCGCCGTCTCGTAGCCGACCGTGGCGTCACCGGACATGGCGAGGAGATTGATAATCCGACCCGACGCCGCCGCGACGAGATCGAGCAGGCGCGAATAGCCGCCGATATCGCGGACCAGGGCCTCCGCCTGCACTTCCTCCCGCAGGTAGGCGTTCGTGTAGCTTCGCAGGTCCCGGGCCCGCAACTCAGGGTCCGGCTCCGCGTAGATGCCCGGCAGCGTGCCGTGCGCCAGTGCGCGATCAAGATTGAATTCGCCGCCGAGCTCGCAAGCCAGCAGCGGGTGGAGGTACTCGATGAGGACGCGGCCCGGAAGGAGATTCGCGTGGCCTCTGCGCAGCTTGCGGGCACTCGAACCGGACAGAAGGAACCGGAACCGGCGGGGGTGTCGATCGACCTGTGACTGCACCACGTCGAGCAGCGGCGGCACGCGCTGCACTTCGTCGATAAAGACCGTCTTGACGCTCGTCGGGGCGGCGTCCAGTTCCCGCTCGAGTCGGCCCGGGTCGGACACATAGTGGCGGAATGTGTCCAGGCTGGACAGGTCCACCCTGAGATCGGGAGCCAACGACGCAAGCAGCGTCGACTTGCCAACCTGCCGCGGGCCGAGCAGCAGGATGCTGCGGCGGTTCCCGTTCAGCCGCGGAGCCAACAACCTTTCATACACGTGGGTAAAATAGCGTATATTTTACCCACTCGCAACATAAAATGACATCTTCGCCGCGGCAAGCCCTATCCCCTATCCCCTATCCCCTGTCCCTGTCCCTACCGCCTGATCGCGCCGGCCATCGCCGCATCCCACGGCGAGCACGGCGGCTCGAACAAACCGAGCCAGTCCCATCCCGGCTCTCCGATCGGCGCCCCTGGCGGCACCACAATCGGCGCGGCGCGCTTGAAGGCGTCGGGGTTCTCGAGGAACCGCGCGATGTCGCGCGCGAGCAACGCCGCGTGCGCGGCGGCGGCGACGTCCGCGCTCCGCGGCCGCACGATCCAGCCGGCCCTTCCGGCCTCTTCGAGCTTCGTAGGTGGCCATCGGCGCGCACCTGCGGCATGTCCGCCGACGCGGCGAGCGCCATCAGCTGCTCGGCGGCGACGCGCTCGACCGCCCGCGCGATCTCGGCCTCGTACGAGCCTGCCGGCGTGGCCCCGACCAGCGCGGCACCGACCTGGTCGATGACCTCGCCGAGTCCCGGCAGCGACGGGTCGACGGCGTGCTGCTCGACCAGGCGCGCGGCGCGCTCCGGGCTCGAAGATGTTCGCGAAGGTGTGCGTCGCCGCGACGACGGCCGGCGAGATGACGTCGAAGGTCATGCCCGTGTAGCGTGGGAACAGCTCGCGCGTCATGTCGTAGCCGTCCGGCCTCGGCGGCATGCGCTTCACGACGGCGTCCGGCAGCGCGAGCGCGGACGGCTTGATCGTCTCCAGCAGCGCGCGCAGCGCCGCCTGCTGCTCGGCGGCCGACGCCCGGCGAACGGCTCACGGCCGTCGCCGCGCATGGCGTAGATGTAGTGCTGGCCGCCGAGCACCGATGCCGCCGCCTCCACCTGGTAGCGGTGGTGCAGGTACAGCGGCAGCAGCACCTCCTCCATCGTCGCCAGCGGCTCGCCGAGCTTGATGGCGTTCTCGCCGAAGCGCGAGAGCGCGACGCGGCGGACCTCCATCATGCGCGTGAGCTCGGCCGCGGCGTCGGTCCCGTTGGACCACTGATCGACGCGCGGGTTCGCGTCGATGTCCTGGTTCGTCAGGTAGAGCAGGTCCTTCTTCCAGGCCTCGTCGAGGATGGCCGCCAGCGCCTTCGGCTCGTCCGTGCCGGCGGGGAAGTCCTGGTAGCCGTACGTGATCGACACCTTGTCCCACTCGCCCATGCCGACGGCGTAGACCTTCGAGTAGTCGAACGTGCCGTCGGGCTTCAGCGTGACGAGCGGGTGCGGGTAGTCCATCACCGAGATGCGGCCGGCGGTGCTGTCGTAGTAGTTGTGGCCGAGGCCGAGCGTGTGGCCCACCTCGTGGGCGCTCAGCTGCCGGATGCGCGCCAGCGCCCACTCCTTGAGCTCAGGCGGCGCTTCGGTGCCCGTCTTGTAGGGCGACAGGATGCCCTCGGCCATCATGTAGTCCTGCCGGATGCGCAGCGAGCCGAGCGTCACGACGCCCTTGATGATCTCGCCGGTGCGCGGATCGATCACCGCGCCGCCCGTGCTCCAGCCGCGCGTCGAGCGGTGCACCCAGTTGATGACGTTGTAGCGGATGTCGAGCGGGCTCACGCCTTCGGGCAGCAGCTCGACGCGGAACGCGTTGCGGTAGCCGGCGGCCTCGAAGGCCTGGTTCCACCAGCGCGCGCCCTCGAGCAGCGCCGAGCGAATGGGCTCCGGCGCGCCGGGATCCAGGTAGTAGACGATGGGCTTCACCGGGTCGCTGAGGGCGGCCTTCGGATCCGACCTTCTGCAGCCGGTGGCGCGGCGAGGTACCGGACCTGCTGCGACGCGCCGAGCGGCGCGGAGTAGTCCTTGAAGACGAGTCGAAGAAGCCCGAGCGCGGGTCCCAGCGCCGCGGCTTGTAGTTGCCGTCGGGAAGCTCCGCCAGCGAGTGATGCACGCGGATGGTGGCGGCGTCCGGCCGACGCGGCCACCGACCGCACGCCCTCGAAGAACGCGCCGCCAGCGCCGACGCTCGGCGGCCCGCCCGTGCCCGCCGCCCGCGGCCGGACCGGCGACGCCGGGCTGGAAGACGAACGTCAGCTCGGCCTCCATCTCGGTGTTCTTCGGGAAGTTCTGCGTCATCGGCAGGTAGATCGAGCTGCGCGTCGGATCGAGGCGGTAGCTGCCGGGACGCAGGCGCTGGGCGACGTTCGTGGCGTCGCGCACGAGGAACTCGGTGGCGTCGACGAGCACGCGTCCGCCCGATTCCGCCGCGGCCTGGAATCCCCACAGCACCGACCGCGCGAACGCGTCCCTCACAGCGCGCGCTTCGGCCGCGCCCGCGCCCACCGCGCGGAACTGCAGGTTCGGCGCCACCAGCAGCACCTTCGGGCCGACGCGCTCGAACACGACGATGCGCGAGCCGGTGAGCGCGCCGCGATCGATGCCGATGTCGTTGGAGCCGAGGCCGGCGCCGAAGCCCGTGCTGTGCAGGACGCTCGGTGCCGAAGCGCGACACCTCCATCCAGAGCTGGCCGGTGCGCTCGTCCCAGTAGAGCGGGAAGTAGCCGTCGAGCTTCTTCAGGCCGGCGGTCTTCTCTTCGATGGAAGGCAGCGGGCCCGCGTCGGGCCGGCGGGTCGTCTGGGGCTGCGCGGCAGCCGACGATGAGAACGCGGCGAGAAGCAAGAGGACGAGCGGCACAAGACGGCGCCGGCGCATCGATCCACCTCCGAGAACGTGTTGACGATGCGCCAGTATACCGACTTATCTCTCGATGGGCTTACGCGGGGCCTCGCGAGGCGGACGACCGTCCACGCCTTGATGGGCTTCAGCTCGCGCATGCCCTCGCGGCCGCCTTCCGGAGGCCCGCCGCCCATGCCGGCGAGGGCCGCCGCCCATTCCCGCCGCCCATGCCGCCTCCTCGCCTCCGCCGCCGCCGCCCGTCGGGTCGCCGCCCGTGCCTCCGCTGCGTGCCGTCCTCTCCGACCGCCCGCCTGTCGGTTCGGGTAGCTGGCTGGTTTCGATCCCGAGACCGATGGTGGCGCCGGGCGTCGGACTTCACGCCGTACGGCTGCGCCTCGGAGACCGGGAGCGGCACGCGAAGCTCGTAGACGAGCACGCCCTCGGCCATGCGCGCAACGACGTCGAGGCCGATCGTCCTGGCGTAGGCGAGTTCGAGGCGGCGCTTGTCGTCCTTGGACGGCGCCGGCCACCTCGATGCTGCGTGATGGTGCTGATCGCAGGGCCGCTCTGGCCGCCGGGCTGACCCTCACGCCCTTCCTGGCCCGGCTCCGCTGGCGCTCCCTGTCCGGAGGCCCGCCGCCCTGGCCGCCGCCCGGCCCGCGGCCCCGCATTCCCGGCCCCGGCCATCGCCGGCGGCACCGTGACGCCGAACGTCTTCTTCTCCTTGCCGGCAGGGTCCAACCAGACCGTGAAGCCGGCCGCGCCCAGCATCATGCGCGTGGCCTGGTCGCTCGACGCAAGGGCCACGTAGAGAAACTGACCGTCGTTTCGCACGCCCAGCGAGAGCTTCGTCGAGCCGAGCGTCACCAGCGGCGACGACCACTCCGCCAGCTTGCCGTCGATGGCCGGCGCCTCGGTGCTCCACACGCTCTCGATGCGCAGCGACTCGGCGCGCCCGCGATCGCGACCGCGCATGCCATCGCCGCCAGCACGAGCAGCAGCGCCGGACTGCGCCAGCTGCCGCCGCTCTTCGCGCTCTCGACGCAGACTCTTCATGTCGCGAGTGGCACTTTCCTGAGGTCACCGTCGACGTGGGACGGAAGTGCCACCGAATCGAGAGTGTACCTCCGGGGAATGGCTGGAGGATGGCTGCGATTCTGACAGAATAGTGGCGCCGCCCCCGGTTGGGACTGCTCGTGCGCCCGTTCAGACGCTTCGTTCCTCAGCAGCATCGCTCGCGGCTCTCGTCGTCGCGGCATCGGTTCATCCCGCCGCCGCGCAGTGGCAGGTCGAGTCGAAAGACGGCAAGTCGTCGCTCAAGTTCGGCTTCCTGATTCAGCCCCAGGCTCGAACTGCTCGAGACGGCCGACCAGGAGGCCACATCCACGAACCTGTTCGTGCGCCGTCTCCGCCTGCATGGTCGGCGGGGCGATCGACGAACACTGGTCGTTCTTCTTCGAAACCGACAGCCCGAACCTCGGCAAGACCAACCCCAATCCGGGCGTCGCGATCGCCGGTGCGAAGGACCAGGGCGACATCTTCGTGCAGGACGCCTACGTCACCTACAGCCAGGGCCAGGCGTTCAAGGTCGACGCGGGCATGATCATGCTGCCGCACTCGCGGAACGGCACGCAGTCGGCCGCGACGCTGCTCGCGATCGACTACGGGCCGTACACGTTCCTCGACTCGGGCCCCGGCGGCGAGCGCGTCGGCCGCGACTACGGCGTGCAGCTGCGGGGCTATCCGGCCGGACCAGCGGCTCGAGTACCGGCTGGCGATGTCGCAGGGCGTGCGGGGCCCGGAGGCGCGCGAACCCGCTTGCGCATCACGGGCCGCGCCGTCTACTACCCGTTCGGCGCGGAAACCGGCTTCTTCTACGGCGGCACGTTCCAGGGCACGAAGCGCCAGGTGGGATTCGGCGGCGGGTTCGACGTGCAGGAGGATGCGAGCATCTACTCGGCCGACGTCTTCTTCGAGACGCCGGTCCTCGAGAGCCGGCAGGGCCTCACGGTCCAGTTCAACTGGATGCGCTACGACGGCGGCATCGTTCCTGCCGGTGCTGCCAAAACAGGATGCGTTCCTCGTCGAAGCCGGGTACCATGTCTGGAATCACCGGTTGACGCCGTTCGTGCAGTACCAGGCGAGGGACTTCGCCGGCGCCGCCATGCCCGACCAGGACACGTTCCAGGCCGGCGCTGGCCTGGTGGCTGGCCGGGCACCAGCGCAACCTGAAGCTCAGCGCGGGCCGCCTGCACACCGACGGGCAGCCCGACCGGACGCAGATGCTGGTGCAGTTCCAGCTGTTCTACTTCTAGCCGGTCGATGCTGAGGAGGAATGCCCGTGCCCCAGGACATCTATCCCGTCAAGCCGCACATCGCCGAGCGAGCCTACATCCGGAGCATGGAGGAGTACCAGCGCCTCTACCGCCTGTCGCTCGACAACCCCGACTGGTTCTGGGGCGAGCAGGCGAAGGCGCATCACCTGGTTCCACCCGTGGCAGTCCGTGCTCGACTCCGACTACGAGGAGGTGGACTTCTCCTGGTACTCGGGCGGCCGCCTCAACGCGTCGTTCAACTGCATCGACCGGCACCTGCCCGAACTCGGCGACCGCACGGCCATCATCTGGGTCGAGGACGAGCCGGGCGTCTACAAGCACATCACCTACCGCGAGCTGAAACACAACGTCGCGCGCGTCGCCAACGTGCTGCTCAGCCACGGCGTCCGCAAGGGCGATCGCGTGTGCCTCTACATGACGATGATCCCGGCGCTGGTCTACACGATGCTGGCGTGCGCGCGCATCGGCGCGGTGCACTCGGTGGTCTTCGGCGGGTTCTCGGCCGACTCGCTGCGCGACCGCATCATCGACGCCAGGTGCAAGGTCGTCGTCACGGCGAACGAGGGCCTGCGCGGCGGCAAGAAGGTGCCGCTCAAGAAGACCGTCGACCGCGCCATCGAGGGCATGGCGTCGATCGACGCGGTGCTCGTCGCGCGGCGCACCGACACCGAGGTCGAGATGCGGCCGGGCCGCGACTTCTGGCTCGACGAGGAGTGCCACCGCCAGCGCTCGACGTGCACCAACGCGTGGATGGGCGCCGAGGATCCGCTGTTCATCCTCTACACCTCGGGCAGCACGGGCAAGCCGAAGGGCCTGATGCACACGACGGGCGGCTACCTGGTGTACGCCGCCTTCACGCACCGGCTCATCTTCGACTACCACCCGGGCGACATCTACTTCTGCGCGGCCGACATCGGCTGGGTCACCGGCCACAGCTACATCGTCTACGGGCCGCTCGCGAACGGCGCGACGACGGTGCTCTTCGAGTCGACGCCGCTGTATCCCGATCCGGGCCGGTACTGGCGCATCGTCGACGACCTGGGCGTGAACGTGCTCTACACGGCGCCCACCGCGCTGCGCGCGCTCGCGCAGGCCGGCGACAGCTGGGTGAAGAAGTACAAGCGGTCGTCGCTGCGGATCCTCGGCACGGTCGGCGAGCCGATCAATCCCGAGGTGTGGCGCTGGTATCACGACGTCTGCGGCGACGGCCGCTGCGCGGTCGTGGACACCTGGTGGCAGACCGAGACCGGCGGCGTGCTGATCACGCCGCTGCCGGGCGTGACGCCGACGAAGCCCGGGTCGGCCACGCTGCCGTTCTTCGGCGTGAAGCCCGTGGTGATGGACCTCAACACCGGCCAGCCGCTCGAGGGCAACGGCGTGTCGGGCGCCCTGTGCCTGGCGTCGCCGTGGCCGGGCCAGGCGCGCACCGTGTGGGGCGACCACAAGCGGTTCCGCGACACCTACTTCTCCTCGTACCCCGGCTACTACTTCACCGGCGACGGCGTGAAGCGCGACGAGGACGGCTACTACTGGATCACGGGCCGCATCGACGACGTGCTGAACGTGTCGGGGCACCGGATCGGGACCGCCGAGATCGAGAGCGCGCTGGTGGCCCACGAGGCGGTGGCCGAGGCGGCCGTCGTCGGGTATCCGCACGACATCAAGGGCACGGGCATCTACTGCTACGTGCTGCTGAACGCGGGCTATGTCGGACGGCGACCGCGACGAGTTGGTGGGCGCGCTCAAGCAGCAGGTGCGCAACGCCATTGGCGCGTTCGCCACGCCCGACATCATCCACATCGCCTCGGGCCTGCCGAAGACGCGGAGCGGCAAGATCATGCGCCGCATCCTGCGCAAGGTCGCCTCGTCTGAGTACGAGGGGTTGGGCGACATCTCGACGCTGGCCGAGCCTGACGTCGTGCAGCGCCTCATCGACGAGCACAGGCAGCAGGGGGCGTAGAGCAGGACGGGCTAGGGACTAGGCGGGCTGGGGCGACGCTAGGTCGACGGACTGGGACCTCGAGATGCCGCCGGGTGCTTGTTGACCCTGGAGGGACTCCACGGAGAAACACGCGTGCAGATTGCAATCACCCGCGGGGTCAGCGCAGGCATCGCCGCGTGCGAGTTGACGCACCTGGAGCGCCGGCCGATTGACCTCGAGCGCGCGCAGGCGCAGCACCGCGCATACGAGCAGGCGCTGGCGCGCGCCGGATGCCGCGTGGAATCGCTGCCCGCGCTCGATGACCTGCCCGACTCGGTCTTCGTCGAAGACGTGGCCATCGTCCTCGACGAGATCGCCCTCGTCACCAGGCCCGGCGCCGAGTCGCGGCGGCCCGAGACCGACCACATCGCGCCGGCTTCTGGCCAGCTACCGGCGGGTGACGCTTCATCCAGGAGCCGGGCACGCTGGATGGCGGCGACGTGCTGCGGCTTGGCCGGCGGCTTTACGTCGGGCGCTCCGGACGAAGCGACGACAACGGGCATCGAGCAACTCCGGGCGGTGGCGTGGCCCTATGGCTATACGGTTACGGCCGTGCCCGTCAGCGGGTGCCTGCACCTGAAGTCGGCAATCACCGAGGTCGCGCCGGGCGTGGTGCTCGTCAATCCGGCGTGGGTTGATCGCGGTCATATTCGGCCACGCCACGGTGATGGAAGTCGACCCTGCGGAGCCTTACGGTGCCAACGGCCTGCTCGTCGGCTCGCGGCTCATCTACCCGGAATCCTTTCCGCGGACGAGACGCCGGCTCGAGGCCGCCGGCATCGTCATCGAGCCCGTGGATGTTTCCGAGTTACAGAAGGCCGAGGGCGCGGTCACCTGCTGCAGCCTTGTCTTCACCGACATGAGAAACAGTGCCTGACCTCATTTCGATTGGCGAGGCCAGGCGCATGGCGCTGGCGGCACAGGGATTCGGCGTTCCGCGCCCGCGGCGGCCTGGCACGCGCCACCTGGCGGCGGTCATCCGCCGACTGGGCCTGCTGCAGCTCGACTTCGTCAACGTGCTCGTGCCCTCGCACTATCTGGTGCCGTTTTCGCGCCTCGGCCCGTACGACCGCGCCGCGCTCGACAGGACCGTCTACGGCGGCCGCGCGTTCACGGAGCAATGGGCGCACGAGGCCTCGATCATCCCCGTGGAGACCTGGCCGCTCCTGCGGCACCGGCGCGACACCCATATTGCCAGGCCGTGGGGCTTCGACGACATCATGGCGCGCCATCACCACTACGTGGAAACCGCCATCGGCGCCATTCGAGAGCGCGGGCCGCTCGCGCCGGCGGACCTGCCCGATCCGACCCACGCGAGCCGGCGCCTTCCCGAGTCGTGGTACGGGACCGTCCCCAGGGCCGTGCTTGAAGCGTGCTTCGGGCGCGGACAACTGGCGGTCACGGCGCGGCGCGAGAACTTCTCGCGCGTATTCGACCTCGCCGAGCGCGTTATCCCGCACGAGCACTACCACCACCTGCTGGACCGGCACGAGTCCGAGCGCGAGTTGCTCCGCATCGCCGCGCGGGCCTGCGGCGTCGGGACGGCCGCCGACCTGGCGGACTACTTCCGCATGAAGGTGGGCGAGGCCCGGCCGCGCATCACGGAGTTGGTCGAGGCGGGAGACCTGCGACACGTGCACGTCGAAGGGTGGCGGGAACCCGCCTACGCATCGCGCGAGACCGGCTTGCCTGACACGGGCGCGCCCGCCAGCGACGCCTGCGCGTTGCTGTCACCGTTCGATCCGCTGATCTGGTTCCGCCCAAGGACCAGGCGGCTCTTTCACTTTGACTTCAGGTTCGAGATCTTCGTGCCGGCGGCAAAACGGAAGTGGGGGAGCTACGTCCTGCCGTTCCTCATGGGTGATCGGCTGGTGGCGCGCGTGGACGTGAAAGCGGACCGGACCAAGAACCGCCTGCTGGTCCCCGGCGCCTATCTGGAGGCGTGGGCGGAGGCAGACACGGTCGCGCGCGCTCTCGCAACCGAGCTCCTGACCCTCTCCGGATGGCTGCAACTCGATGCTGTTCGCGTCGGGCGCCGGGGGGAGTTTGCCCTGCCTCTGGCGGAGGCTGTGCGAACAGTGTCCCGCCACACCCTTCCACCCCGGGGCTGAAGCCCCGGGGCGCCATCGTCGTCCGACTTGTGGCATCATCTCGCCGTGGAGTTCCTCAACTTCGTCCTCATCTGCATCACGGGCTACCTGGTGCTCCGGCGGCCCGAGCGCGAGAGGCTCGCGTTCGGCCTCCTCGTGACCAGTTGCCTGCTCATGGCCACGCTGTTCCTCATCGGCGCCCGGGGATCCATCCTCCCGGGCCTGAACTACTGACGCCCTGAACGAGGAACAGCCATGGCCACGCGCAATGCGCTCTACACCCCCCTCACCCTGGCGGTGCTGGCCCTCGTCATCGGGCCGATCGGCATCGCCGTCTTCGTCCTTGGCTTCGGCCTGGGCGACTCGCCCTGCGTCCTCTGCTGGGCCCAGCGCACGGGCATGGTGCTCATCGCGCTGACGGGCCTCTTCGTCATCCGTTTCGGCCCGCGCCCGCGCTACGTCGGCCTGGCCGTCCTGCTGGCAGCCTTCGGCATCTACATGGGCCTTCGCCACTCTTCACTTCACTTGTGGAGAGACGTCGGGCAGGGCTTCAGCGCGGAAATCCTGGGCGCGCACACCTATACCTGGTCGATGTTCATCTACTGGGCGTGCGTGGTGATGATGGGCGTGCTCCTGCTGATGCTGAAGGACGGCGAGGCGTCGAGCGAGGCGCGCCGCCTGCGGCCGCTGGAGCGCGTCACGCTGTGGCTCTTCCTCGTGGCGGCCGCTGGCAACGCGGTCCAGGCCTTCGCCAGCACAGGCCCGCCGCCCTACATGGGACAGAGCGACCCGATTCGCTTCTCGTTCAACCCGGGCAACTGGGTCTGGTCCACGGAAGAATGGACGCCCTCGCCCGTCTCCCTTCGCGGGCGCTGGGCGATCGAGAAGCCGGACGTCGGCCTGGCCAACGCCAGCCCGGCCGAGAGCCCGCTGGCGAACGTGCCACTCCTGTCCACCGCCCGCCGCGGCAACGTCTCGCTCCCGCTCGACGGCCCGATCACCGACCTGGCCTACGATGCGGCGACGGACCGTTTCCTCGTGACGACGGAGAAGGGCATCTACATCACGGACGGCTCGTTCGGCCGGGTGCTGCGGCACACCATCGTCGACACCGGGTTCTCGGTGGATCTCGCCCGCTTCGCCGCCGGAACGTTCCTCGGCAGCGACACCGTCATGGCGATGTCCGAGAACAAGAGCTACGTTGTCCTGCGCGAGAACGACAAGGCCGACGCGGCCTCGAACTACCGTTACTTCCTCGCATCGTTCGACAAGTTCGACGAAGTGAGCCGCTCGCGGTTCACGACCGTGCGGGCGAAGATGATGTACGTGATGGCCGCCGCGTTCGACCCGGCATCGGGATCCGTGTACACGGTGACTGTTCCCAACACGAAGGTGAAGCGGTTGGTCGTGTCCCGCTTCGA
Organism: uncultured Acidobacteriota bacterium; assembly: GCA_963806085.1. Classification (GTDB taxonomy): domain Bacteria; phylum Acidobacteriota; class Vicinamibacteria; order Vicinamibacterales; family JAKQTR01; genus JAKQTR01. The sequence goes on along the minus strand of CAWDWR010000002.1, from coordinate 1,109,040 downwards.
CCGCCGCGACATGACGCTGTCCGAGGAGTTCACGCCCGCGCTGGCGCCCGGGTCGGGGCTGGCGTTCAAGACGGAGAAGGGGTCGCTCGACTCGTTCTATGTTGCGGGCGCGGCGTTCGCTGGCGGGAGACTCCACTGCATCAGCGCCGCGTTCGGCACACTGCTGACCATCGACCCGCAGACACGAACGGTCGTCGCGGCCGGAACCATCCCCGGGCTGGCAAAGCCCGTCGGCCTGGCCATCAAGGGCTCCGAGGCCTTCATCGTCGACGCCGCCGGCGGGCTGACCGTCGTCCCGCTCTCGTTCTGCAGAATTGGGATCAGGCCGCCTCAGGGCGCGGGTCCTGCCCGAGCCCTCGGCTCGCGTGACTGGGCAGGCGCAGATGAAAGGCTCGGACGATTCTCTGCGGCCGGCCTGTTCGACTCGACCTCGGCTGTGATCGGGGCGGCTGTTCTCGGACGGAGGCCTCATGGATTGACGCTGTTGGGGATTGTCGCGCTGGCTTGCGCTGGACGTTGCGCTGTGTAGCCGGCCAGGAGAAGGAGCCGCCGGTGGTGTGCGGCCTCCGCAATCCGTCCTACACCGGACTTTGCGAGGAGCGGGCGCCCTACGAACAAGGCAAGAAGCTCGAGGCGATCTGCAAGCCCATCCTCGACTGCCTGAACGACACGCGCTGCATCAAGACCTATTGCGGCGCCACGACGATCAGGCAGGGCTGGGTGCTCGAGTCGGCGACGCGAGCGAAATAAGAAGGACGCGCCGGGGCTGGACCGCCGGCCCCTGTTTCCGAATGGAGCTCCGGGTCTTCAGGCCCGGGGGCGCTGTCAGATTGCCTTCATCGCCTCCGGCACCGTGTCCGCCGGCGACACCTTGTACCAGGCGCCGGCGATCCTGCCCTTCCCGTCGATCAGGAACGACGAGCGGATGATGCCGAAGTACTTCCTGCCGTACATCGACTTCTCGCCCCACACGCCGTAAGCCTCGGCCATCGCATGCTCGGTGTCGGCCAGCAGCGGGAACCCGAGCTCGTACTTCTCGTCGAATCTCTTCTGCGCCGACGGCTTGTCGGGGCTCACGCCGACGACCGCGACGCCCTTCTTCAGGAAATCCCGCCGCGCGTCGCGGACGTTGCACGACTGCACGGTGCAGCCCGGCGTGCTGGCCTTCGGGTAGAAGTAGACGAGCAGCTTCTTCCCCTTGAAGTCCGCGAGCTTCACCGTCTTGCCCTGCTGATCTTCGAGCGAAAATGCCGGGGCCTTGTCTCCCACCTTCAGTTGCGCCATGGTGATCTCCTTGTCGTCATCATTCTACCTGCCTGGCGACCGCCCCTGGGCCGTTGACTCCTGCCCGTTGGCCGGTGAGAATCAACGGAGGGACCAACCGTGTTCGTCGGACACTTCGCCGTCGCGTTCGGAGCCAAGCGGGCCGTGCCCGCGGTGTCGCTCGGCACGCTGTTCATCGCGGGCCAGCTCGCCGACCTGGTCTGGCCGCTCCTCGTGATCGCCGGCATCGAGCGCGTGGGCGTGCAGCCCGGCCTGACCGTCGTCACGCCGCTCGACTTCATCTACTACCCGTTCTCACACAGCCTTCTGGCGGCCGCGGCGTGGGCGGTGGCCTTCGGAGCCGCGTACATGGGCCTGCGAAGGGCCACGACACGGACCGGCGCCATGCTGGCCCTGGTCGTCATCAGCCATTGGGTGCTCGACGCCCTGACGCACCGTCCCGACATGCCCCTGACAGTGAGTGCGGGAAGCGCACGGGTGGGCCTCGGCCTGTGGAACTCGCTTCCCGGAACAATCGCCGTCGAGTTGCTGCTGTTAGCGGCCGGGCTCTGGCTCTACACGCGAGCCACGAGGGCCCGTGATCGCGTCGGGCGGCTGGCGTTGTGGAGCCTGGTGGCGTTCCTGCTCGTCATCTATGCCGCGAACCTGTTCGGCCCGCCCCCGCCGAGCGGGATGGCGGCGGCCTGGAGCGCGCTGGCGATGTGGCTGCTCGTGGCGTGGGGCTACTGGGTGGATCGCCATCGGGCGGCGGTGCAAAAGTAGGGACGAGCGCTGTCCAGCGTTGATGGGGAGGTTCTCTCACATGGCAGTCAACTACATTCCCGAAGGATCGCCGGCGGTGACACCGTACCTGGCCGTGAAAGGCGTCGCGGCGCTCATCGATTTCCTGAAGATGGTCTTCGACGCGAAGGAGATCGACCGCATTGCCCTGCCGGACGGCCGCATCATGAATGCGGCCGTGGCGGTTGGGGACTCCCGGCTGATGATGGGCGACCCCGGAGAACGCCCGCCCGAGACGGCGATGCTCTACGTCTACGTGCCGGACTGCGACGCCGTCTACGCGAAGGCGCTCGCCGCCGGGGCGACGCCGCTCGTGGCGCCCGCCGACATGTTCTACGGGGACAGGAGCGGCGCCTTCCAGGACGCGTCGGGCAACAAATGGTGGGTGGCCACGCACAAGGAAGACGTGGCGCTCGAGGAGATCGTGAAGCGGGCCGCCGTCGCGCGTCAGCCCCCCGCGATCTGATGGATGACCTTGACGTCGGCGCCGTCAGGCACCTGCCTCGTGTCGTACTTCGCCTTCGGCACGAGTTCGCCGTTCACGAACACGGCAATCATCCGCCAGACGTAGTTCCGCCGTTTCAGGATGTCCCTTACGGTCATCCCGGGTTCGTACGGCAGGGGGAGATCGTTCACAGTCAGCATTCAGTAACCAGTAGTCAGTAGCCAGTAGGTGACAGGAGCCCGGGGAGAATAGCTGACGGGCCCGACAGAGTTAGCGTGCCCGTCTGCTACTGAATACTGGCTACTGGCTACTTACCACTGACCCTCTCGGGCCGCATCTCGGCCGAGCGTCTAGCCGAGGTGCGGCTGCACCAACGCCACGACATCCGGGAAGTCGATCTTGAACTTCTTCAGCGTCTCCATCGTCGGGATGCCGTTGGGCGTCCAGCCGCGGCGCTTGTAGACCGCGTCCACGAGCTTGTTGTAGCGGTCCGTGCGCCACTCGCGATGCAGCGCCATCTTCTCCTCGGTCGTCTTGCCGGCCGGGTCGACGCCGACGATGTCCTTGAGCTGGCCGTCGTAGCGCTCGGCGCGCGATTCGTACTCTTCCTTCGTGACGGGGCCCATCGCGCGGTACGGCGGCATGTCGAACTCGCGCGTGCCCTGGCCCATCCGCAGGTTGAACACGCGCTGGAAGTTGTAGACCGCCTCCGACTGCTCGATCAGGCTCTTGCGGTCGAGGGGCCTGCCGGTGATGCCGGTGTAGAGCGCCAGGTAGTTGTCGACGTGCGCGGGCACCTTCGCGGCCTCGGGGCCCGGGTACTTCTCGTGGTTGTCTGGCGGCTCGATGTCGTTCCACGGCAGCTTGCACAGCCCCTGCAGGCCGAACCACGTGCGGAAGAGCGGGAAGTAGTGCAGCGCCTCGGCCTTGTCCTCGAAGGTCGGGATCTGGTTGTTCACCATGTCCATGAAGATGAGCCACGCTTCGTCGTGCTGCGGGCCCTTGTTGGTCATGCAGTACCCGCCCTGCTGCGCCAGCGACTCCTTCGACATGTACTGCGAGAACTCCAGCCCCTTGTTCTGCATGCCGATGTCGCGGATGAACTGCGGATCGCCCCACCCGTTCTCGATGAACAGGTTCTGCATGTACCGCACGCCCTTGCCGACGATGACGCCGAAGCCCTCGCCGCGCCACATCTGGTGGAGCAGCTCGACCTCCGACTCGCCGTTGCCCCACGTCAGGTCGATGCCGCCCGTCCGCTCGGCGTTGAGGATGCCCTTCTCCCAGCACTCCATGACGAACGCGCACGCGGTGCCGTAGGAGATCGTGTCGATGCCGTAGGTGTCGCAGTAGAAGTTCACCTCGAGCAGCCAGTCGGGATCGAACAGGCCGCAGTTCGACGCCAGGCCGCCGACGTTCTCGTACTCGGGGCCGTCCACCGTGACGATGTGGCCCTTGTAGGGGCCTGTGCGGACGTGATGGCCGTCGGCCGCCTTCGAGCAGGCCATGCCGCAGCCGTACCAGCAGCGGTCGGGGATCCCCTGCGTGAACCGCTTGTCCCACACCTGCGAGTCGATCTTGGGCGTGTCCGGATGCTTGCCGTACTGGAAGTTGTGGACCGGCAGCAGGTCGTACGCGTCCATCACCTCGACCAGGTGCGCCGTGCCCTGGCGCCGCATGTGGCACTGCTCGTCGTCGTGGTCGTGGATCTCCTGGTTGATGTTCTTGCCGACCTTGATGACCGCCGGCAGATCGGCCGCGTTGTTCAGGTTCGGGCCCATCTTCGGGCCGCGGACAACAAGGGCCTTGAGCTTCTTGTCGCGGAACACCGTGCCGGTGCCGCCGCGGCCGGCCTGCTTCAGGCGGACCGCCCCGCGCTTCGGATCGTACCAGGAGAAGTTCAGGCACCCCATGTAGGCCGACTCCGCGGCCTTGCCCGCCGAGACCACCGACACGTTGACGAAGTCCTTCGGGCCGTCGGCGTACATGTGCGTGAAGAGCTCGGCGGCGATGTGGCTGTCGGGCGTCTCCTCGGGGGCCTCTTCGATCGTGATCATCCCCCTGGGGCCGTCGATGACGACAACGGTCTCGTTCTTCGCCTTTCCGCGGATCTCGAGCGCGTCGAAGCCGCAGAACTTGAGCAGCGGGCCGAAGTAGCCGCCGACGTTGCAGTCGATGGGGATGCCGGTCATCGGCGAGAGGGTGACGACGAGCGACTTGCCCGAGCCGGCGTACTGCGGGTTGCCGGCGATGGGCCCCGGGCTGATGACGAGCGCGTTGTCGGGGTCGTTCCACTTCGTCTGCGGCGTGATGGCATGCCACAGGTAGTAGAGGCCGAAGCCGCGCCCGCCCGTGAAGATGTCGATCATCTCCTCGGTGATGGGCTTCTCCTTCACCGTCATCGTGTCGAGATCGATGGAGAGCGTGCGGCGCGTGTAGCCCTTGTCGGGCAGGCTGGGCGTGAACGGCACCTCGAGCAGCACCTTGTGGGCCGCGCGCAGCCTCGGCACGTCATCCGTGTACGTTGTCCGGACCTTGGGATCGTAGGCAACCGACATGAACGTCTCCAGGTGAGGGCAATGGACCGGTTTCGCAACCTGCGTGTGGCGGCCGATCGTGCCGCTGGAACGGGTTGCCAAACCGCCTTCGCGGCCGGTCTCACCACCCACGTCCGGCTGCCAGACGCGGCCGCGAAAACGGGCCATGAAACCATCTCCAGTTTATCAGAAGGCCGCAGCTGGCCCGGTCGCGGCGCCCGCCGGCAGGAGCAGGCGCGGCAGCCGCTTGCAGTTCCCGGGACCGGGGCATAGGATGGCCGCCGGGAGGGAAGCCAGCCTGCGCGTCTGGGCCCGGTGGATCGTGGCGTTGGTGCTGGTCTCTGCAACTGGCACGCGGGGCGGCCGCCCAGGAGCGCCCGGGGGCCGCGTATCTGCTGGGCGGTGTGACGGTTGCGCACCAGGACGGCGCGGCCGACGGGGAAAGCCAGATCTACGTCACCGCGCCTGGCGGCACGGCGGTGGGCTGGATGGTGGGCGGCGGCGTGTTCGTCTCCCGCCACATCAGCCTCGAGGGAGAGTGGTCGTGGTCGGGGACGATGACCGCCAGGGAGCCTGCGCGCTACGGGCTGACGTACATCGAAGAACGGCGCGATCGGCTGCTCGGCGTGATCGTCCGGTTCCATGTGGGGCCGGCTGGCAGCATCGACATCGAGCCGGTGGCGGGCGTGGCCGCCGTCGCTCATGATCGCTGGTCCACGACAGAGGCCAGCCGGCCGTGGCTGCCGCCAGGGCAGGACGTCGACGTCGGACCGAGGGTCCGCTACGACACGGTGACAGGAGCCGCGATTGTCGGCGGCGTCGATGTGAGGATCGGAGGCGGCCGCGTGGCGATCGTGCCGGGACTCAGGATTCGTGCCGTGACGCGGGGTGATGACCTCGTCGCGTATTACCCGGGCGGGTTTCCGCGTTGGACGATTGGAGGCGGCGTCGCTGTTCGAATCGGGTTTTGAAACCATGCGTGTCTCGTGGAGGTCGGAATGAAGGGTCCGTGCGTCCTGCTCGCAGGTCTCGTGCTCGTGGCGGCCGGCTGCACCAACGTCAAGCAGGTGACCGACGAAACGAAGGTGCGCGAGATCGTCGACGGGCTGAACCAGGAATTCGTCGAGTGCTGGAACGGCGGCGAGTACGAGTGCGTGGCGGGGATGTTCAGCGAGGACGGCTGGCAGATGATGCCGAACGCCCAGGCGCAGGCGGGCCCCGACGCGATTCGCCGCTTCTGGCAGCAGGCGTTCGGCTGGGGCCAGTGGGAGGTGACGCTGGAAACCAGCGCTGCTCGAGCAGAGCGGGCCCGTGGCCATCGAGCGCGGCAAGTACACGATCCGGTTCGCCGCAGACGCGGCCGCGCCGCCGGGGCGGCCGTCCTCTCAGGACCGCGGCAACTACATCACCCACTGGCGGCTTGATTCGGACGGACGGTGGCGGATTGCCGCGCAGGCGCTCGTGAGCGAGGTGCCGGCGCGCGTCATTCCCGCGGCGCCAGTGCCGCCAGAGCGGCGCCGAGGCGCGGGTGCGCGTCGAAGCGTGACAACGAAGTCGCTCTCCCGCCGCCCGCCTTTTGCGCGGATGACGGCCGCCAGATCCGGCCTTTTCGGCCGGCGTCCAGGCATCCAGGCCGGGCAGCAGCGCCACCAGCGGCGCCCACCGTTCCCAGAACAGGCGCTCGCCGGCCGGCCAGCGGCGCCAGCCGTCGACGCCGAGCCGTGCGGCGGCCTCGGTCGGCCAGTTCCCCGGTGGCGCGCTCGCGGTCGGAGCCGAAGCGATCGCTGACGTAGTCCGTCACGCGAGGCCGATCGCCCCGGTCGGAATCGCGCCGATCACGTCGCGCCGAGGCGGGCCGATCTGCAGGAAGAGGTTCGCGCTGACCAGCTTCCGCAGCGTGCCCCGCCCGGTCCGATAGCCCTTGCGCGCGGCGACCTTCTCCGCCTCGCTCGCCGCGAGCCGCGCGACGGCCGGGTCCCACGGCCGGAACCCGAGCTTGTAGTAGAACCACCACGCGCCCGACTCGAGGCCTTCGTCGTTGTGGTGGCCGAGCTGATACGGATCGATGGTGAACGTGTCGGCCCCGAACATCGCGCGGATGGTCGCGAGCATGCGGCCGTAGATCCACGCCGACTCGCCGCCGCGGAAGCTCTCGAACACGTTGTAGGCGACTTCCGACGACCGCCAGAGCGCGCTGAACAGGGCGTAGCCGATCGGGCACGCCGTTGCGCAGCGTCAGCATGCCGTAGACGGCGTCGAGCAGCAGCCGCTGCTCGGCGTCGACGCCGACGCAGAAGAACTCGAGGCCGTCGCCGCAATCTACCAGGCAGGCGTCGTTCAGATTGGCTGCCGTGAAGGTGTAGAGGTCGCGCGCCCTCGTGACCATGGCCTCGCGGGCGAGATCCAGCAGCGCCCGCGCCCGGCGCGCGGCGAGTCGCCGGATACGCTTCGGCGGCTTCAGGATCTCGGCGGCGATGTCCGGCCGCGCGAGGCGGAGCGGAGCGCGCTGCGTGAAGAGGCGATGGCCGGGGACGCGCGCCCTGGTCCGGTCGGGCGACGCTCGGGCCGGCGGCCACGCGCAGCGTCAGGCCGAGTTCGTCGTAAAAGTGGTCGTTCGCCATGCCGCGGACCGGCAGCGCCGCGCTCCGCCGGATGATGAACGCCGCGTCGGTGTCGCCCCCGCGGAGCCGATCGAGCCACGCGCGGCCGCTCGAGCGGCGGCTCGTCGAACACTGGACGCTCGGCCCAGAGCGAGACATGAGTTGAAGCCGGGCATTCACGCGTGTCGGGATTGGCGACGTCCTTCCACTCGACGCTGAGTTCATCGCCGCAGCGGTCCGCCAGCCATTTCGCGGTCGAAAAACCGAACGGGTAGACGGTGTCGGTGCCGGCGATGCCGCGTGCTGACCAGACGCCGGCGGTGGCGTCTGCAGGTCCGGCCTCGCGCCGAAACTCCGCAGCATCAGCGACGGCCTGCTCGAACACCTGGCCGATCATCGGGATAGGCGTGCAGGAAACAGAGCAGCTCGTGGAGCTGGACGACCTGCGCCGCGGTGCGAAGTTCGGCCGGCGCGAGCACGCGCAGCAGGCCGAGACGGGCGCCCGCGGCGCCGGCGCCGTACGTGCTCCGGATGGCGGCAAGAGCGGCAAGGGCGCGGGCTGGGCTCATCGGCAAGGACAGGGGAACAGGATACACGATAGAATCGCACCGTCATGGCGACCAAGCACGAGATCGACGAGTTCCTGGCGCAGAAGACCCTCGCGATTGTGGGCGTCTCGCGCAGCGGGAAGAAGTTCGGCAACGCAATCCTGAAAGACCTCACGAAGCTGGGCTACCGGCTCCTGCCGGTTCACCCCGAGGCGGCGGAGGTGGACGGCCAGCGGGCCTACCCCTCGTTGGCCGCGCTTCCCGAGGCCGTCGGCGGCGTCATCGTCGTGGTGCCGCCGGCCCGGGCCGAGAACGTCGTGAAGGATGCCGCGGCGCACGGCATCCGGCGGGTGTGGCTTCAGCAGGGAGCCGGGTCGCCGGCCGCCATCACGTTCTGCCAGGAGAACGGGATGAGCGTGGTGCACGGAGAGTGCGTGCTGATGTACCCGAAGCCCACGACGTCGTGGATCCACGGGGCGCACCGCTGGGTCTGGGAACTCATCGGCCGCGCCCCGAAGTGAAACGGGGGCAGACCAGAGTCTGACTCCATGGAAGAGGGAGGCGGGTTCATGACCCGTTCTTGCGGCGCTGGCAGGCCGCCGAACGCAGGTCATGAAACCGGTCCTATCGCATCCGGACGCGGCTCTGCTCGCGCATGAACTGCTGCACGTAGTAGGGGCCGCCGGTGCCGCGCCCGCTCAGGCCGCTCGCCTTCCAGCCGACGAACGGGTTGATGCCGGGCCAGGCGCCGGTCGTCGCGCCCGCGCGGCGGTTGGCGTAGGTCACGCCGGCGTGGATCTCGTCGAAGAACCGCTCCACCTCGTTCGCGTCTTCGGAGAAGATGCCGGCCGTCAGGCCGTACTCCGACCGGTTCGACCAGTCGATCGCCTCGTCGAGGTCGTGGATGTCGGCGATGACGAGAATCGGCACGAACAGCTCCTCGAAGAAGAGCGGGTGGTCCTTCGGCAGGCCGTCGATGATCGTCGGCTCGACGAAGTACCCGTGATCGTACTGGTCGCCCTTCATCCGCCTGCCGCCGACGAGGATGCGGCCGCCGTCGCGCCTGGCCTGCTCGATCGCCTGCTCGTACGTCTTCACGGCGCCCTCGTTGATCACGGGCCCCATGTAGACGTCGCGGTCGAGGGGATTGCCGATCTTGATCTTCTTCGTCTTCTCCACGAGCATCTCGACGAAGGCCTTGCGGGCGTCGAGGTGCACGTAGGTGCGCGAACAGGCCGAGCACTTCTGGCCCTGGTTCCCGAACGCCGACCGGTAGACGCCGTCGGTGGCCTTGTCGAGGTCGGCCGACGGCATGATGATCGCCGGGTTCTTGCCGCCGGTTTCAATCACGAGCGGGCGCGGGATCGGCCGGTCCGCGTCGGCTCTCACGAGCTGGAAGCCGATGTCGCGCGAGCCGGTGAAGACCACGCCGTCGACGCCCGCGTTCTCGATCAGTTCCTGTCCCACCGTGCTGCCGCCGCCGGTCACGAAGTTGAACACGCCGTGCGGGATGCCGGCCTCGTTCATGATCTCGGCGAGGCGCAGGCCGATATACGGCGTGTCGCTGGCCGGCTTGAACACGACGGTGTTGCCCGCGACGAGCGCGCCGCCGGCGGGGCCGGCCGCGAGGGCCAGCGGGAAGTTGAACGGGGAAATCACCGCCCACACGCCGTACGGCCGGAGCACGCTGACGTTCTCCTCGTCCGGGCCCAGCGTGTTCATCGGCTTCATGAAGCCGTCGTTCAGCTCCATCTGGTCGCAGTAGTACGCGATCAGGTCGGCCGATTCCTCGACGTCGCCGACGCACTCGAGGCGCGTCTTGCCCGCCTCGAAGCCCATCAGCACCGACAGCTCCCACCGGTGCTGGCGGATGAGATCGGCCACGCGCCGCAGCAGTTTCACGCGCTCCGGCCACGGCGTGCGGCTCCACGCCGGGAACGCCGCGCGGGCGGCGTTGATCGCGTCTCTGACGTGCAGCTGGCTGCCCCTGGCGAACTGGCCGAGCACGATGCGTGTGTCGGAGGGGCTCGTGTTCGTGAAGTGGTCGACGGTCTTCACCGCGTGGCCGTTGATCCACAGCGAGTGGGTCTGGCCGAAGGCGGCCTTCACGGCGGGAATGGCCGCGTCGAAGGCTGCGTGGAGCTCCTCGAGCTGGTCCCCGCTCATGGTGGCGTACGTGATCTTCACCGGCGATTTTGCGCCTTGCGCGGACATGGTGCGCCTCGCTCTGCTGGAACACGAAGTGTTCGGGAAACCCGGCTATTCTACCCCAATACGACTCGTTTGGTCTCCATTTGGTCGCGAGACTCGGCCGCGGGTCCTGTCCGCGCCGTTTCCATCTGTGCTCGGGTGACCTTCGCCTGTCCTCCCTGCGCGCAGATGGAAAGCGCCGCGGCCACCCGCGGCCTCCATGTGATCGGCCGCTCTCTGGGCTGACCCCTAGAATCCCTTATCGTTGATGGACTTGCGGTCCACGACCGGCGCGTACTTCTTCGCGACGCGCCTCGATTTCCGAGGCCTTGCCGATCAGCACGAACACCAGGTTGTCGAGCGGGAAGTACTGCTTGATGACCCTGTTGATGTCGGCCATCGTCGCGGCGTCGATCTTCGCGTAGTAGGTGTTGATCTCCCGCTCGTCGAGGCCGTTGAAGACGAGTTCCGACAGCGATGGCAGCCAACTGGTCCGACGTCTCGATGTCGGGCGGGAACTGGCCCTTCAGGTACGCCTTCGCCGACTTGAGGTCCTCGTCCGAGATGCCCTTCTCGTGCAGGCGTTTCAGCACGTCGAGCGTCATGTCGAGGGCCTTCTCGGTGTTCGCGTTGCTGGTGTAGCTGTTGACGTAGAACGGGCCCTTCGCCTTCCACTCGGCGAAACCCGAACCCGCGCCGTAGGTCAGGCCCGACTTGATGCGCAGCTCGGTGTTGATCATCGAGGTGAACCGCCCGCCGAAGAGCGTGTTCACGATCTCGATGAGCACCCGGTCGGGATTCGATCGCGCGATGCCGATGTTGCCGATCCGGAAGTACGTCTGCGTGGAGTCCGGCTTGTCGACGAGCAGCAGCTTCCTGCCCTTCACCGCCGGCGCGTCGGTCAGGGCGACGGCCGCGGCGGCCTTCACCGGCCAGCCGCCGAACACGGCCGCCAGCTGCTTCTCCATGTCGGCGGTGGCGAAGTCGCCCACGACGGCCATCACGGTTCCGCCGGGCGCGTAGTTCGCCTCATAGAACTTCACCACGTCGTCGCGCGTGATCGACGCGACGAGACGCCTCGTCGCCGCCGGTCGGCCGGCCGTAGGGATGCCTGCCGAAGAGGTATGCGTTGTAGTACTGCGCCGATGACGCCCGCCGCGCGGTCCTTGGCCGACTTGATGCCGTCCACGCGCTGGGCGGCGAGCTTCTTCACCTCGTCCTCGGGGAAGGCCGGGTGCAGCATGGCGTCGGCGACGAGCTCGAGGCCCCTCGCCAGGTCCTTCTTCATGAACTCGGCCGAGATGGACGTGGCGTCGGCGATCGCGCCCGCGCCGAACGACCCGCCGATGAAGTCGAGCTGCGCCGAGAAGTCGTCCGCGCTGCGCGTAGCCGTGCCCTTGCGGAGCAGGGCCGCCGTCATCGACGCCACGCCTTCCTTGCCGGCGGGATCGCGCACCGAGCCGGCCTTCATCGAGCACGCTGAACGACACGAGCGGGACCTCGCGCTGCTCCATGAGCAGCAGCGTCATCCCGTTCCTGAGCACGACCTTCTTGTAGGCCGGCAGCTTGAGCGCTGCCGGGCTGGGCGACGAGCCGGGCGCGGCGACGGCGATCGCCGCAAGAAGGCTGCAGAGGATGCGGATGGTGCGTGTCATGTCAGCCTCCTACTTCTTGTCCGCGGCGGGCGCCGCCTCTGGAACGAGCGTGGCGACGGTCCGGTTCTCGGTCGGTGAAGTACTGCTGTGGCGACGCGCTGCACGTCGGCCTTCGTCACCTTCGCGAAGTCGTCGGCCGCGGCGAACAGCTTCTTGTAGTCGCCGAAGAACACCTCGTAGGTGCCGATGGCGTTGCTGCGGCCGCTGATCGTCTTGATGTCGCGGTAGAAGCCCGAGAGCAGGATGTTCTTCGCCTTCTCGAGCTCCTCGTCGGTCACGGCCTCGGCCTTCACCTTGTCCAGTTCCTCGTAGATGGCCTTCTCGACCGCTGCCGGATCGACGCCGGCCTTCGGCTGGGCGGAGATCATGAAGAGCGACGGGTCGAACGACCAGTCCCCTCCGCCGCTCACCGACAGCGCCAGCTGGTCCCTGTCGACGATGCGCTTGTACATGCGGGAACTCTGGCCGGAGAACAGGATGGTCTCGAGCGCCTGCAGCGCGTAGTAGTCGGGGTGCGCCGTTTCGGGCACGTGGTAGGCCATCATCAGGATGGGCAACTGCGCGAACTTGCGGACGACGACCCGGCGCTCGCCGAGCTGCTCGGGCTCCTTCGTCATCACCTTGGGCGGCGGCGGGTTCGACGGGATGGGCTCGATGTACTTCTGCGCGAGCGCCACGATCTCGTCGAACGTCACGTCGCCCGTCACGACCATCGTGGCGTTGGACGGCGAGTAGCCCATCCTGAAGTGGTTCTTCAGATCGTCGAGCGTCCAGGCCTCGATGTCCGACATCCAGCCGACGACGGGCCACTGGTACGGGTGGGCGGTGAAGGCCGCGGCGGACAGCTGCTCGGCGAGCAGGCCGAAGTTGTTGCCGTCCACGCTGCTGCGGCGCTCCGAGGCGATCACGCCGCGCTCCGACTCGACGATCTCCGGGATCGAACGACAGGTTCTGGATGCGGTCCGCCTCGAGATCGAAGATGAGCTCGAGCGCCGACCGCGGGAACCAGTCCTGGTACACCGTGACGTTCTCGCTGGTGTAGGCGTTGTTGGAGCCGCCGTTGGCCTCCATGTTCGCGATCGAACTCGCCCGGCCCGTACTTCTTCGCGCCGTTGAACATCATGTGCTCGAAGAAGTGGGAGATGCCGGTGATGCCCGGCCGCTCGTTGCGCGAGCCGACGCGGTAGAAGACGTAGAGCGCCACGTTCGGGATCGAGTGGTCCTCCTGGACGAGGATCTTCATCCCGTTCTTCAGCGTGTGCGTCCTGATGTCGAATCCCTGCGCGGCCGCGGGCTGCGCCGCCGCCGCGAGGAGGGCCGCGGCCGCGAGCGCCGCCAGCCAGGTTCTCGGTTGTGCTCATAAGCACCTTTCTCACGCGCGCAAGAGCGCGATGATGCGGTCGATCATGTTCGGCGTGAAGACGCCGCCCGCCTCGAGGACCGGGCCGGCAGCCGGCGAGGGCATCGGCGATCTCGAGGAACGTGAGGGGCACCCGGTTCTCGGGCGCCGCGTGCCCCTGGGCGGTGACGGCGGTCCGCGCGAGCCGCGCGTCGAGATCGGTCATGCGGCGGCCGTCCACGAAGGCCTGCGCGATGCCGGCCAGCAGCAGATGCGGGTGCGCCGAGCCGTCCGGGAGCCGGAACTCGATCGTGCCGGGGCTCGTCGCCCGCCCGTCGGCGTCGGTCGGGATGATCGGAATCCGCACGAGGGCCCTGCGGTTGTAGCGGCCCCAGGTGACGGCGCTGGGCGCTTCCTTGCCCTGGCTGAGGCGCACGAACGAGTCGCGGCTGCGGTTGCCGAAGGCCATCATCGCCGCGCCGTACGACACCAGCCCGCCGATGAGCCACTTGGCCTCGGGGGTGAGGCTGCCGTCCGCGGCGGTGTGATCAAGGTAGGCGTCGCCCTTCCGCGGGCGCGAAGTGGAAGTGCATGCCGCTGCCGGCGTGGCCCTTGCGGGCCATCGGCGCGAAGCTGCACAGCATGCCGGCGCGCTGCGCCAGGTTGCGGAGCACCCACTGCGTCAGCACGACGGCGTCGGCCGCCTCCGGCAGCGGCCTGCAGCCACAGCTCGATCTCGTGCTGCTCCCACACGCGCGAGTCGGCGGCGTCGGCCTCGACGTACCCGACCTCCGCGTGGCCGTACTTCACGGTCACGCCCATCTGCGCGAGGTGGACGAGCGCCGTCCGGCGCAGGGTCTCGCCGAACACGAACGGCGCGGTCGAATGGTAGCCGCGCTCGTTGGCCCCGTACGCCTCGGCGTCGCCCAGCCGCGCGCCCAGGAAGAACTCGATCTCGCCGAGGGCGTGCAGTTCGACGCCGGTCTCCTCGCGAGCAGCCGCCGGTACGCCGCGCGCACGAGCGTGTCGGGCGACTCGGCAAGCGGCGCGCCCTGCCGGTTGAAGTGGCTGCACAGCACGGCCAGCGTCGGCTCGGCCGCGAACGGATCGAGGAACGCCGTCGACAGGCGCGGCCGCATGACGATGTCGGAGGCCCCGACGGGGATGCCGAGATCGCCGAACAGGCTCGAGCCGTCGGCGCGCTCGCCGCCCGTGAGCACGTCGGCCAGGTGCGCGGAGTCGCGGGGCACGAAATCCAGCGTCTTCAGCCAGCCGTCGCCGCCGACGTGCATGAGCGACAGCACCCTGATGTCCTGGTCGCGGACGAACGCCGACGAGGTCGTCGACGTTCCACTCGCTCGGCGGGCTTTCCGATCTGCCGGTGGAGTGTCTGCGCCTGGTGGCGGGGCTCGCCGGCGGCCGGCGCCTTGCTTGGAGGATTCGGACATAGAAACGTGCTCCGGGGGCGGACAGGTCCTTTCATTCTAGATGAGAGCCCGGGTCTGCTACCATGACGCACCGCAGGATCTCCGGAGTCTTTCCATGCGAATCCTCCGCGTCTCCGTCCTGGTTGTCTGTACGGTCGCCGCCGCTGCCGGCTGCGCCCCGAAGCGCCCGCCCGGCCGCAGCTCCAGCCGTTCCGCCATTGCCCAGGCCAGCTTTCACCGCAGCGAGCTGGCCGTCGCCTGGAACACCGAGCGGGTGTCGTGGGCGGTGCCGTCCCTCGTTCGCCACGCGGACGTCGAAGCCCGGCTGAAGGCGGTCGGCGCCGCCGCGCCGGACCTCTTCCAGGTGGAGGAGATCGGGAGGTCGGTCGAGGGCCGGTCAATCAACCATCTCCGGTTCGGCCGCGGCCCACTCCACGTCCTGCTCTGGTCGCAGATGCACGGTGACGAGCCGACGGCCACGGCGGCCCTGTTCGATGTTGCCGAGCAGTTCCGCCGCCACCGAAGCGAACCGGCCCACGCGCGCATCCTCGACGCGCTGACCATCCACATCGTCCCGATGCTCAACCCGGACGGCGCCGAACGCTTCCAGCGCCGCAACGCCCAGGGCATCGACATCAACCGCGACGCGCTCCGGCTGCAGACGCCCGAGGGCCGGGCGCTCAAGGCGCTGCGCGACCGGCTGAATCCCGCTGTCGGCTTCAACCTCCACAACCAGGGCTGGCGCACCTCCGCCGGCAAGACCGGCCAGCCGGCCGCCATCTCGCTGCTGTCGGTGGCCGGTAGACGAGGCGCGCACGGAGACCCCGGGCCGCCTGCTGACGAAGCAGGCCGTGCGCGCTCATCCGCGAGGCCCTCGAGCCGCTCGCGCCGGGCCGCATCGCGCGGTACGACGATGAATTCGAGGTGAGAGCGTTCGGGGACAACCTCACGAAGTGGGGGACCAGCGTGATCCTGATCGAGACGGGGCCGTGGCCGGCGGCGGAGCCCGATCCCTACCTCATCCGCCTGAACTTCGTCGCGATGATGACCGCGCTCGACGGACTGGCGACCGGCCGCGTCACGCAGGCCGACACGCGGCGCATACGAGACGCTGCCGATCAACGAAACGGATCTCTTCTACCTGCTCGTGCGAAACGCCACCGTCATTGCGGGGACCGGCGTCGCGCCGTTCACCGCCGACATCGGGGTTGTCGCCAACCGGGGCGTGCGGGCGGTCGACGGCAGGCGCGAACCGCGGCTCAGCGCGCGCATCGAGGATCTGGGCGACCTGCACAACATGAGCGCGCTCGAGTCGATCGACGCGACGGGGATGTTCGTCGCGCCGCTGTGGGACCCGGCGCTGAAGGCGGGCGACCTGGTTGCGCTGCCGGATTTCACCGCCCGCCGCGCGCCGCGCGTTGTCGCCGTCGGCGAGCCGGTGGAGTTCGTGATTCTTCGTCGTGACGGGGGCAGGTACGTGGTCGAGCGCGTTATCCGGTACTGAGTCGGGATTCGGGACTTCCGCCTCCGCCAAACGGCCTGGCGGCCGGCTACGGCGAGGCAAGCGGGGCTCGGAGCGACTACTTCGGAACTCGCTCGTACACCACCCGGCCGCCGAGGATGGTGGTGTCGACCACCGCGTCCAGAAAACGCTCCGGGGGTTGCGCGAAGACGTCCTTCGAGAGAATCACGATGTCGGCGAGCATGCCGGGGGCGAGGCGTCCTTTCTTTCCCTCGTCGAACGAGGCGTAGGCCCCGGCGGCGGTCATGTTCTCAATCGCGCTCTCGAGCGTGATGGCCTGCTCCGGCAGCCATCCCTCTTTCGGCTGCCCGTCTGCGGTGCGGCGCGTCACCGCCATGTTGATTTCCAGGCGAGGGTCGAGCGCGACGACGGGCCAGTCGCTGCCGAACACCTGGCGGGCGCCGGCCTGCTGCAGCGTTCGCACAATCCATCCGCGCGACGACCGCTCCGGGCCGATGTTCGTCGTCCACACGGTGAGCTGGGCCGGCGTGGGGTTCGCGTGGAACGGCATGTAGGAGACGATGGTGTTCTGCTGCTTGAACCGGGGGAAGTCGGCGGGGTCGATCGTCTCGGCGTGCTCGACGCGGTGGCGCCGGCCCGCGGGCGGCTCGGGATTCGCCTTCGCGGCGGCCTCGTAGGCATCCAGCGTCATCCGCACGGCGCCGTCGCCAATCGCATGCGTCATCACCTGCCATCCGCGGCGGTCCATCATCGTGACGATGCGCTGCAGCTCCTGCGGCGTGTAGTTCGCATGCCCGGACGAAGGCTTGTTCGCGTAGGGCGCCAGCATCGCGGCGGTGTGCGCCTCGATGACGCCGTCCTCCATCACCTTGATCGCGCCCACCTTGATCTGCGGGTTCGCCGCGTACCGCTTGCGGAGCTCGTCGAAGGCGTTGGCGTCCGCCTCCGTCATGTCGTCCTTCACGGACAGCGCCGCGTACACGCGGACGGTGAGCGCGCCCTCCTTCCGGACCTCTTCGAACATCTCCAGCGATGCCCCGCCCGTGCCGGCCTCGTGGATGCTCGTGAGCCCGAGGCGGCTCGCCTCTTCGGACGCGCGGCGGATGGCGCGCAGCCGGTCGGCCCGCGTGGCCTGCGGCAGCACCTTCGACATCAGCCCCTGGGCGGCTTCCTTCAGGATGCCCGTCGGCTCGCCGGTCTTCGGGTCCTTCACGATGACACCGTCCGTCGGGTCGGGGGTCTTCGCCGTGATGCCCGCCAGCTTGAGCGCCGCCGTGTTGGCCCATCCGGTGTGCCCGTCGTAGCAGGTCATGTACGCCGGGCGATCGGGCACGAGTTCGTCGAGTTGCTGCCGGGTGGGGAGCCCGCCAGGGAACGGCGAATAGTACCAGCCGCGGCCGAGCACCCAGGCCCGGTCGGGATTCGCCGCCGCGAACTCACGGATCTTCTTCCTGATCGCGTCGAGCGACTCGGCGTCGAGCAGGTTCACGCGGTCGATGCCGAGGCCGCCGCTCACGAAGTGAACGTGCCCGTCGATGAACCCCGGCAGCACGCTCCCGCCGTGCGCGTCGATCACCCTGGTTGCCGCGCCCGCGAGCCGCTTCATGTCCCGGTTCGAGCCCACGCGCAGTATCTCGTTGCCGCGGGCGGCGAGCGCCTCGGCGGGCTCCCGGCCCGCGCCGGCGAACACCCGCCCGTTGAGCACGACGAGATCGACGGGCCCCGAGCGGTCGTCGCGCTGGGCGCCAACGACCAGCCCGGCGATGACCGTGGCGGCGACAATCACGACGACGAGCAAGACGGGAAGTCGGGTCCTCATGGCGTCTCCACGGGGTCGGGTTCGTCGCCTGCGTGCGACGCAACGGGATTCTACCTCCGCTACGCACCCGGGTTACAGTGAATGGCAGGAAAGGCTTCAGAACCTCCTTATGGCGACCAGGACTCTCGCGCTCTTCGACCTCGACGAAACGCTCATTGCCGGCGACAGCGACTACGAATGGGGGCTTCATCTCGTCAGCCTCGGCGTGGTGGACCGGACGACCTACGAAGCAAAGAACCAGGAATTCTACGACCGGTATCGCGCCGGGACCCTGGTGCTGCAAGACTTCCTCGACTTCCAGCTGTACCCGCTCTCGCAGTTCTCGCGGGCCCAGCTCGACGCGTGGCACGCCGAATTCCTCGCGTCGCGCATCCTGCCGATGATCAGGCCGGGCGCCCGCTCGCTGCTCGATCGTCACCGCGACGCGGTGCGGCTGATCGTCACGGCGACGAACCGCTTCGTAACCGCGCCGATCGCCGCAGCCCTCGGCATCACCGAACCTCCTGGCCACCGAGCTGGAGCAGAAAGATGGCCGCTTCACGGGCCGGGCGGCGGGGACGCCGTGCTTCCGCGAAGGCAAGGTGGCGCGGCTGCACGAATGGCTGGCCGCGCGCGGCGAACGCCTGAGCGACTACGAGGAGAGCTGGTTCTACAGCGACTCGGCCAACGACATCCCGCTCCTGTCGGAGGTCACGCGCCCGGTTGCCGTGCATCCGGACCCGAGCCTCAGGGCCCACGCCGAAGCGCGCGGATGGCCGATCATCACGCTGGACCAGCCCCAATAGGAAGAGGTGACACTTTCAGTTTCGCCGTCATTCCCGGCACGAAACCGCCGAAATGGGAAGTGACACCTCTTTCGCGACGGGCCGCTGCCGGGCGTGCGGCGCGGTAGAATTCCGCCATGCATTTCGCGATTCTCGGATCAGGGGCCGTCGGCGGCTACTACGGGGCGAAGCTGGCGCGATCGGGCCAGCAGGTGAGCTTCCTGGCTCGCGGCGCGCACCTGCGGGCCATCCGCGAGCGGGGGCTCCTGGTCTGGAGCCCGCTGGGCGACTTCATGGTGCGGGCCCGGGCGGAAGAGGACCCCGCAGCCATCGGCCCGGTCGACGTCGTGATGCTCGCCGTGAAGACGTACGACAACGGCACGGCGGTGCCGATGCTGGCGCCGCTCGTGGGCGAGTCGACCGTCGTGATGACGCTCCAGAACGGCGTGGACAGCGTCGACGAAGTGGCCGCGGCCGTCGGGCCCGATCGCGTGCTCGGGGGGCCCACCTACATCGCGGCGGCGCTCGGCGTGCCCGGCCTGATCGAGCAGACCGGCACGCACCGGCGGATCGTGTTCGGCGAAGCGTTCGGCGAGCGCGACGCGGTGTCTGAGCGCGTGCAGACGATCGCGGACGTGCTGAAGGCGGCCGACATCCAGGCGGAAGCGGTGGCGGACGCGCGCGTTCCGCTCTGGGAGAAATTCATCTACCTGGCGCCCTTTGCCGCCTTCACCGGCGCCGCCAGGCTGCCCATCGGGCCGCTCTGGTCGGACCCGGCCACCAGGGCGCAGTTCATGACGGCCGTTGCCGAAGTCGAAGCGGTCGCCAGGGCTGAAGGCGTGGCCGTGCGCGAGCCGGCGAGCCTGAGGGAATACGTCACGCACTACGTGGACGTGCTGCCGCCGACGACACGATCGTCGCTGCTCATCGACCTGCAGCAGGGCAAGCGCATCGAGGTGGAGTCCCTGCTGGGGTCGGTGGTCCGCCGCGGGCAGGCTGCCGGTGTCCCGACGCCCGTCATGGCCGCGCTCTATTCCGTGTTGAAGCCCTGGGCGCGCGGAGGACAACCGTCAGTAGTCAGTAGCCAGTAGTCAGCATTCAGTAGGGATGCCAATCCCGCTGCGGGTAAGTGTGATGCTTCGACGCTGTCTTTCTACTGGCTACTGACTACTGGCTACTGGCTACTACTGACCGCCAAGCACTATTCCGTCCTTCACCACCGCCGCGATCTTCCGCGTATTGCGGATGTCAGCCAGCGGGTCGGCATCGAGCAGGACGAAATCCGCGGCCATGCCGGGCGCGATGGTGCCGACACGGTCCTGGATGCCGAGCAGGAGGGCGGCATCCCGCGTGGCGGCGCGCAGGGCCGCGTCAGGTGACAGGCCGCTGGCGACGTAGAGCTCGAGCTCGCGGTGAAGGCTGTCGCCCGGCACCACGAACTGCTGCGGCGTGTCCGTTCCCGCCACGATCCTCCCGCCGAGCGACGCGTAGAGCCCGACGAACCGCTGCAGCACCGCCAGTGTCTTCTTGAACTGCGCCAGCGTGCCGGCCGTCCAGCGCGCGCGGCCCATGATGTCGGCCGGGATTCCATCCGTCACGCAACACGGCCGGCGGCACGTCGGCGAGCGCCGGTTCGCGCATGAGATCGGCGTCGGCCATGCTGCGAGAACGCCTGGCGGAGGACCAGGGTCGGCACGATGGTCACACCCCGGGCGATGAGTTGCCGGGCCACCGATTCGAGGCGCGCCGGCGGCACGCGCGGCCACTCGAGCTCGAACGCCGTCCAGCCGCCGAAGAAGTCGTCGTGCGCGGCGATCAGGCGCCCGGGTTCATCGGACGCGGCTTCGGCGAATGCCGGTCATGTGTTCGATGCTCGCCACCCCGGCGTCGGCGGCCTGCAGCGCGGTAGTCCTGCCGAGGTGCGCCGCCACCGGCACGCCGCGCGCCCGGGCCTCGGCGGCGATGACCGACACGAGGGCGGGCTGGAGCAGCGTATAGACCTTGATGACCTTCGCGCCGGCGTCGATCTGCGCGCGGACGGCGGCGCGCGCCTCGCCGACGGTGACGACCTCGCATCGCGTTCCGGCAGATGCTGCCGCGGCCGTCGATGAGCGGCCCGGATGTGATGATGCGCGGCCGCGCGGGCGAGTCCTCGTTTGCCAGCGGGAAGATCGCCGCGGCGTCGCTGTGCAGATCGCGGACGGTGGTGACGCCGTACTTCAGGAAGACCGCCGGCATCCACGGCTTCGACGTGCACGTGCGCGTCGATGAGCCCCGGGATCATCGTCTTGCCCGAGGCGTCGACGACGCGGCGCGCCGGAGGTTCCGTGAAGGCCGGCCGCTCCCGCGCGGCGGGCTCCACCTCCGTGATGACGGCGCCGCGCACGACCACCGTCGCGCGCGGCGTCACCCGGCCGTCGCCGTGGACGACCCGGACATTGCGGATGACGAGATCAGCCGGTGCCTGGGCCATGAGAATCGCGTCCGCCAGCAGGGCCAGCGCCGCCGCGCTGAGGAGGAGCCGCATCGCGGGGCCTGCCGTCCGGCCCTACGCCTGTGTTGCGAGGTAGTTCTGGAGGCCCATCTGCTTGATCAGTTCGCGCTGGGTCTCGCCCCAGTCCACGTGGCGCTCCTCGTCCTGCAGGATCTTCCTCAGCATGTCGGCGGAGCCGATGTCGCCGGCGGCCTCGCACGCGGCGATGGAGTCGTTGTAGGCCTTCACCGCGTCGAGCTCGTCGTCTTCGTCGATGGAGACGATCTCCTCGACCGTGCGTCCGATCTTGATCTTGTGCAGCTTCGACACGGTCGGCGAACCTTCGAGGAACAGGATGCGACCGATGTGCATCTCCGCGTGCTTCATTTCGTCGATGGCCTGCTTCTCGATCGCCTCGTGCAGCTTGGTGAAGCCCCAGTTCGCGCACATCTCCGAGTGCACCATGTACTGACTGATCGCGGTCAGCTCCTCGGAGAGCCGCTCGTTCAGAATCTGGATGACCTTCGCATTACCCTTCATGGCAGCCCCCTATCGGATGAATGGTCCTGAAAGCCGGTTTCACACCCGAGAGTGTATACCTGGCGCGACCGGGCTGCCAGCCGCCGGTGCCACTCCGCGGACGCCTCCCTGACGCCGGCTTCGACGAGCGGGAACGACTCGAGCACCAACGCGAACTCTTCGGGGGACAGGCCGTAGAGGTCCGCCGCCAGCCCCTGCACCTCCGCCTGGGCCGCGGGATGAACGCCGTTGGCCTCGAGCAACGCGCGCCCGAGCGCACGAAGGCGGGCCGTTGCCGCGGCCGTTGCCGGCGGCTTCGGCACGGGCAGCCGCTCCACCGTCGCGGCGCCGAGGTGCGTCGTCACCCACATCCGGACCAGGTAGTTCGCGACGAAACTGTTCAGTAGGCAGCACAGCACGACCTGATCGTCGAAGGGCATCGCGTCTTTCAGGCAGAAAAGCGTGTGCACCGTAACGGCGCCCGGCGGCACGATGGCCGCGATGAGCGTCAGGCGGTTGGTCGCCGAAGCCACATCCCGATAGGCCAGGCGGTGGCGGCCGACGGCCTCGCGGAGTTCGCGCCTGGGAAGAGCGTCCGCGCCGGCGATGCGGAACTCGCAGTCCTGCAGCCGCACGGCGAACGGATCGGCGTGCTTGCCTTCGACCACCGGCATCCCCGGGCCGCCGGACGAGAAGAGCCGGCGGTCGTCGCTCCGGTTGAGTTCCCGGCCGAACCGCGCGGCCCACCCGCGTTGGTCGGCGAGCGCCGGCCAGTTGGCCACCAGACGCTCGACGATCCGAAGCTCCGGCATCCTCTTCACGTAAGGAATCGCCAGGCCGGGCCCGGACAACCGGCGCAACAGCGCGGGCGTCAGGGTGATCCCGCGCGCATGCCCGGCATCGGCGTCAGGGGCGGCGCGCGTCTCATCGAGGACGGCCGGATCGCGCTCGCCCAGTCGGCATCGCACTTCCCGCGTGGGAGCGCCTGGCGACGCCGACAGCAGCAGGAACCTGACGCCGCGGTGAATCGGGAAGATGCCGGCGCTGTTGTCGAACCCGACAATGGCGTCGGTGTCGCAGCGCTCGAAGATCAGCCGCCTGAGCGCCGCGCTGCCATGATCCGAAGCCAGCCCCCAGGGCAGGACGAGACCCAGCCGGCCGCCCGCGCTTCAGCAGGCTGATGCTGCGCTCGACGAAGAGCTGGTACTGGTTCGCGTGACCATCGGCCGAGGCTTTGTAGATCCCTGACTGGCGGGCGAACCGCGTCAGTTGCGCGGCCAGGCCCTTCCGCTCCCCGCGCAGCTCCGGCCCGCCGGTATCAGCCCTGCACCATGTCCCACGGAGGGTTGCCGAGGACCGCGTCGAATCCGGGCGCGGCGAGCGGCGCGCCGTCGCGGCCGACGAACACTTCGGGGAACTCCAGGGTCCAGTGCAGGAACCGGCGCTCGCTCGCGACGCGCTGCGCGTCGTCGAGCCTGCGCTCGGCGAACCGCGCCGGCAGGCTGCCCGAACCGGATCGCATCGCCGCCGCCAGATCGCCGAACTCCGCCGGACCGGGCGCGCGGCGCCTCAGCACCCGGCCAGAACCAGCAGGCGCACCAGAGATCGGCAAGGCGGCGCAGCGCGGTCATCGCCGACGCCGGCGCGCGCGTTGCGGCGAGCAGCCGCTCCTTCGCGTGAACGGCGTCGGCTGAGTCGTCGGGTGTGGCGGCCAGGCGATCGCGGATCGGCACGACGACCCTCATCGCCTCGGCGGCCGCGTCGCCTTCGAACAGCGGCAGGAGCGCCGGCGGGCGCCTCGAAGGTGGCCCGCCCGGGGGCTGGCGCAGCACGTCCTCGATCGTGGCTCCCACGAGGCTGTCGCCGTTGACGAAGCGGTGGTCGAGGAACGACAGCGGGCGGCCGCGCGCCAGCGTGGTGAGCCACATCGACAGGCGGGCCACCTGGACGGCCATCGGATTGGCGTCGACGCCGTAGAGGCAATGCTGCGCCACGAGGCGGTGGAAGCCGGCGCGATCCGCCTCGGTGATGTCGGCGGCGAAGCAGCCGCGCTCGCGCACGACCGCCGCCTCGTACGCCGCCGCGAGATAGCGGCAGGCGGCGACGAGCAGGGCGCCGCTGCCCATCGCCGGGTCCAGCACCCGCAGCCCCAGGATGGCGTCCGCGCTGGCGTCCTCGACGAGCGGCTGCAGCGTGTGCCGCACGAGGTACTCGGTGATCGCGCGCGGCGTGTAGAACGTGCCGCTCGATTTCCTGACGTCGCCGCGGCTGACGAGAATGACAGCGGGAGCGGTTTCGGAACCCGTTCTCGCGGCGCTGGTGGGCCGCCGCACGCAGTCGTCAGGCTCATCCGGACAAGCGGTTTCAGAACCCGTTCTCGCGGCGCCGGCGGGCCGCCGCACGCAGGTTCTGAAACCGTCCCAATGCGGCTCGTAGTCGAGCACGCTTTCGTAGACGGCGCCCAACTGCTCGACGCCGAGGTCGCCAAACGACACGCGCTCGCACCGGCCGCCGCGCGTGAGCGTCGTGAGGGCGGCGAGCGCCCGTGCGACGATTCGGTCGTCGAGCCGGCCGCGTTCGGCGATCGGCGCGCGCGCCGGGGCAAACAGGCGCCCGTTGAACGGCGCGACGACGAGGGAGCCGGCGTGGCAGCCGGCGTGCGCGAGGCGCGACACCGCCTGGAGCGCTTCCCAGATGCCACGCTCGGCGCCGGGCGTTTCGGCCTGCCTGCGCAGCGCCTCGATCGTGTAACTGCGCCGGTACACCGGGTGCCACGTCGGCACGAGGGCGCGCGACTCGGCGAACAGGAGGAAGAGGATCCGGTAGACGAGCGTGAACGCCTCGTCGAACGTCGGCGCCACGCGGGCGCGGTCGAGGCTGGCCGGCGCCCGGCGCGGGGAGGCGTTCAGCATGCCCTGCAGAAAGAGCCGCAGCGCCTCGCGCACGCCGTCGCGGAGCGACGCTGACACGGCGACGCCGTGCCTGGCCGACCCGGCGACGATGGCCGGCGTGAGCGTCGCCAGCGCCTCGGCGCGCAGGGCCGCCCAGAAGAGCGCCATCGCCGCCGGATGATCGACGAGCGCGTCGAGGTCGAACTCGAGATGGCCTCGGGCGAAGGTGTTGCGGCCGTCGCACAGGCGAAGGGCCCTGCCGTTGAAGCACAGCACCCAGGGGGATTCGAGGCGCGCGCTCTCGCCCGCAACCGCGCCCCAGAGAGGGTCGAGCGACGCGCCCCAGGGCGCCACCAGCAGCGGGACCGTGGCCGAGGCCGACACGGCGTCGCCGAGCAGCAGCGTGCCCCGGGCGGCCTGCCGCGGCCGGCGGGCCAGAAAACCGAGGACGTCCAGGAGCGGGGCGGCGCCGAGGTCGAACACCGACCTCAACGAAGACGAGGGGCCGAGGCTCGAACCGGCGCCGCGCCACCAGGCCCGGAGGCGGCGTCGGGCGTGATCCCTCGTGCGCTCGCCAAGGCGTCCGGCGAACGCGGGTCCGAGGACGCGCTCGGCGAAGTGGTGGGAGACGAGCGAACCGCTGACGCCACTGATCACGACGTCACGAAGAGCAACAAGACGGGTTGAGCCTTTTGCGGCGGCGCCTCGCGCGGGGCTGCCTCCGCGCCGAAGCGGCCTTCCGCCTCGTCTGTGTCGGCCTCCCGCTCGGCCCTGCGATCGAACAAGCCACGCTGGACGGCGCGCCGAGCGCCTCTCCGGGCGACAAGGCGGGCCTCACGACCTGGACCGTCTTCATCACCTGCGTTCAGCGGCTGGATCCTGCCGCTGGAGGGGGCGTTGAATGGGCTCTCGACGTCTGACGCGCGTTGCACAGTAAGGGCCGGAACGGACACAGCCATCAGGGGCACGAGCGCGTTCATCGCGCCCGCCGCCCACTTCCGAATGTCCCGACGGCGACAGAGGCGCGGGCACGCGCCTTCAGCGAACACGGGGATCAGATCCATGGACGAGGAGAGACCGTCCGCCTCGCTGCGTACCCTGAACACGACGAGAAGGCCTGTAGAGTAGGGCGCCCAACGCAGATGCGAGCGCCGCACCGCGGCCACCAGCACTCCGCCGGAGCGGGACGCCGGCCGTTTCTGAAGGCCGGCGCCGCGCCGGCTTCGCGCGGCCCGGGCCAGTTGCCGCCGCGTCTCCAGGGCCGCCGCCGTCTCGCACGCGGCGGTCCGCAGATCGAGTTGGCGCAACCCGCGTGGCTGCAATCGGGCCCTCGCCGATGCGACCCCGCCGGCCACGCTGGCAGCGTGCCCGTCCAGTCCCAGGCAGGCGGCCATCACGCTCTCGTCGCTCTGCCCCAGCACGTCGTCGATGGCGCCGACGGTGCGCCTGGCGTGGTCGAGACGCTGCGCGAGGCGCGCGAGGATGTCCGACTCGGCCGTTCCTGATGCCAGCAGGTTGATGACGTGCACCGTGCGTCGCTGGCCGATGCGATCGACGCGTCCAATGCGCTGCTCCAGGCGCATCGGGTTCCAGGGCATCTCGAGGTTGACGACAAGGCGGCAGCGCTGCTGCAGGTTGAGTCCCTCGCCGGCGGCGTCGGTGGCGAGCAGCAGGCGCGCGCCGCCGCCGTTGAAACGGTTGAGGGCCTCCGCGCGCTCGAACCGGTCCATGCGCGCCATGCAGGATCGCCGCCTCCGGTCCGGCTGCCGCATGCACGGCCTCCAGCGTGTCGCGGTACTCGGTGAACACGATGGCCGGCTCGCGCACGCGCCCCAGGAAGCGGGCGAGCGCGCGCCGCTTCGAATCGTGCGCCTCGGCGAGCGCGGCACTCTCAGCCAGCGCGCCAAGCACGCGCCGCTCCTCGCGCTCATCCTCGAGTCCGGGCGCACCCAGCGTCGCCGCTGGCGCGGCGTCCGCCGTCCTCGGCGTCCCACGAGAGCGGCAGTTGCGCGCCCTCGGGATGAGGCGGGATTCCCAGGCGCTCGAGGCGGGTGGCCAGCGAGCGCCGCAGCGGCCCCATGCCGGAGAGCGAGCGCTTGAGCAGCACGATCATCGCGAGGCGGGCGTCGCGCCCGCCGGCTCCGCCGCGCCGGGCCCAGACGGTCCTGATGTAGTCGTCGAGCGCGCGGCGGACGGCGAGTTCCGCCGCGCTCGCCATTCGACGCGGCGAAGGTGCACGCGCCGCGCGTTCCGGAGAGGCCCGCGTCCTCCCGCGACCGCCGGAACATGAAGACCGGATCGCCGGCGGCGAGCGCGCCGATGCCGCAGAGCGCATGAAACGTCCGGGGATCGCCGCTGTGCGGCGTCGCGGTGATCAGGAGCACGAAGCGGGCCGCGGCCGCCAGCGCATGCGCGGCGGCCCGGCGTTCGCTGTCACCCGCCGCAAGATGCGCTTCGTCGACGATGACGGCGTCCCAGTAGACGAGGTCGATGCTCCGCCGCGACCTCCGGGCGCTTCGCGAAGTCGAGCGAGGCGACGCGGACGCCCGGGATGGACCAGGGATTGACGCCCGCCGGCAGCACGGGCCTCAGGCGCGAAGCCAGCCGGCGTCGGCGACGACGGCATCGAGCCGAACCGGGACGTCAGTTCGGCGCACCACTGATCGCAGAGGCCCGGCGGCGCGAGGACGAGCGCACGGTCGAGCATCGAGCGCGCGCGCAGCTCCGCGAGCACGAGGCCGGCCTCGATGGTCTTGCCGAGGCCGACGGCATCGGCAAGCAGCAGCCGCCTGGCGTCGTGGCGGACCACAGCCAGGGCGGGTTCGAGCTGATGCGGCAGAGGTCGACGTCGGCGCGGGCCGCCGCGCCAGGCTTCCAGGCTCGCGCTGGGCGAGGAGGGCCGCGCGCAGGCGGCCATCCACGCGCGCCTCGAGACGCACGGAGCCGTCCCGGCGGCTCGGAGGGCACGGGGCGGTCGAACGGCGCGAGGAGGACGACGGGAGCGCCGGCCGCGGCGCCGCGGTGCCCGTCCGCGGCCTCGAGATGAAGCTCCCGGCAGTCGGCGCGGGGGACCAGCGACCGCAAGAACCAGGGGCGCCCGCGGACCTCGACGACCGTGCCCGGCTGAATGGGCGTGTGCAAGAACTGCCACCTCCATAGGCGCGACCGATGGCAGAAACTGCCACCCGCCGCGCGCTGCTCGCGCGGTTTTCGGCCGAGCTTCCGCTCGATGGCCGCGCGAGACGAGGGACTGCTACGCAAGGGGCGTGCTATTCTCGGCACGGATAAGGGCCTGGGGACTGGGGGCTAGGGACTAGGCGCTAGGCGCTGGTCGGATGGCCCGCTTCACGCTGGGAGACATCGCAATGAACCGCCGAACTGTTTCGCTGGCTCTGTCTGTCTTGCTGGCGCTCGCTGCCGCATCGGCGGCTCTCGCGCAGGCGCCGCCGGCGTTCACCGTGGACGAGATGCTGAAGTTGAAGCGGGTGTCGGACCCGCAGCTCTCGCCCGACGGGACGAAGATCGCGTTCGTGGTCACCGACGTGAGCCTCGACCAGAACACCCGCAACAACGACATCTGGATCGTGCCGGTGGCGGGCGGCGCGCCCGTCAAGGTGGCCGGAACGGAGCGGTCGGAAGACCGGCCGCGCTGGTCTCCCGACGGCAAGCAGCTGGCGTTCGTGTCGAACCGGGAGGGCGGGCCGCAGGTGTGGGTCATCGCGGCGTCCGGCGGCGAGCCGAAGAAGCTGACGGCGATTGCGACGGACGCATCGGGCGTCACGTGGTCGCCGGACGGCAAGTGGATCGCCTTCGTGTCGGAGGTCTTCCCGGCGTGTGCCGATGCGGCCTGCAACGAGCGAGAGCTGAAGGCGCGCGACGAGTCGAAGGTGAAGGCGCACCTGGCCGACGGCCTGATGTTCCGCCACTGGACCGCGTGGCGGGAGGGGACCTACAGCCACCTCTTCCTCGTGCCGGCCGACGGGTCGGCGGCCGCCGCGCGACCTGACGCCCGGCGCGTCCGACGTGCCGCCGTTCTCGCTCGGCGGGCCCGAAGACTACGCGTTCTCGCCGGACTCGAAGGAAATCGCGTTCGTGAAGAAGACCGACAAAGTCGAGGCCATCAGCACCAACAGCGATATCTTCACCATCGATCTCACCGCGGCCGGTGCGCAGCCGAAGCAGATCACCACGGCGCCCGGCGCGGACGGCGGCGCCGCAGTACACGCCGGACGGCAAGTACCTCACGTGGCGGTCGCAGGCGCGGGCCGGATTCGAGGCCGACCGTTGGACCTTGAACCTGCTCGATCGCGCGTCGGGCGCGCGCACTGCCCGTGACAGCCGGCTGGGACCGCGCGGTGGATGGCTGGACCTTCACACCGGACTCAAAGGCGGTCTACGCGGCAACCGAAGAAGACGGGTTGGTTCGCGTCTACCGGCTCGAGCTGGCCGGCGGGCCGCCGAAGCTGGTGCTGAAGGACGGCACGAACGGCGACGTGCAAGTGACGCCGGATGGCAAGACGATCGTCTTCTCGCGCGCGTCGCTCACGGCGCCTGCCGAAATCTACCGTGCGAACGCCGACGGCTCGGGCGTGACGGCGGTCACGAAGATCAATGCCGACTTCCTGGCGACGTTCGCGCTGAAGCCGGCCGAGAGCGTGACCTTCGCCGGCGCCGGCGGCACGCCGGTGCAGGCATGGATCGTGAAGCCGAACTCCTTCAAGGAAGGCGTCAAGTACCCGCTCCTGTACCTGGTGCACGGCGGCCCGCAGGGCGCCTGGAACGACGGCTGGACCTACCGCTGGAACGCCCAGGTCTTCGCCTCCGCCGGCTACGTCGTCTTCATGCCCAACCCGCGCGGGTCGACGGGCTTCGGACAGAGGTTCACCGACGAGATCAGCAACGACTGGGGCGGCAAGGCGTTCGACGACCTGATGAAGGGCGTCGACTTCGCGGAGAAGCTGCCGTACGTCGACGCGGCGCGCAAGGTGGCCGCGGGCGCGTCCTACGGCGGCTACATGATGAACTGGTTCCTCGGCCACACCGATCGCTTCAAGGCCATCGTGTCGCACGCCGGCGTGTTCAACCTGACGAGCATGTACGGCGTGACCGAAGAGCTGTGGTTCCCCGAGTGGGACCTGGGCGGCACGCCCTGGACGAACCCCGAGGGCTACGCGAAGTGGTCTCCGCACACGTACGCGAAGAACTTCAAGACGCCAACCCTCGTGACGCACGGCGAGATCGACTACCGCGTGCCGGTGGGGGAGGGGCTGCAGTTGTTCACCACGCTGCAGCGCCAGGGCGTCCCGTCGCGCCTCCTGGTGTTCCCCGACGAGGGGCACTGGATCAACAAGCCGCAGAACGCGGCGCTCTGGTATCGGACGTTCCTGGAGTGGGTCGGACGCTGGTCGAAGTAGGCGAAAGGCGAGTGGCGAGAGGCGAGTGGCGAGAGGGGACGGCCTGTCAGTAGTAAGTAGCCAGTAGCCAGTATTCAGTAGAAAGGCCTGCGAGCCTGACGCCGTTCCACTCTACTGGCTACTGACTACTGACTACTGGCTACTGTCTGCTGTCTACTTGTTGATGATCTCCAGCATGTAATCCGTCGCCTCTTTGGCTTTCATGTGGCTCAGGCGCTCGACGATGCGCTTGCGCATCTCGGGATCGGATTCCTTGCGGGCCATGTCGACGAGCGTTCTGGCGTCACCCTGCTCGAACAGTGAATCGACGACCCGCATCTTCACGTCGCGGTCCTTCGAGGCGGCGTAGACGTCCGACAGGACTTTCTTGTCTTCCGGCCCGCCGAACATCTGGAGGTACTTGAGCGACTGGAGCTGCAGGTCGGGGTCGGAGGAGTCTCTCGCGACCGTCGCGAGAATCTCCTTGCGCCCTGGGCGACTTGCTCTGGCTCACGACGAAGAGCGCCCGCTGCTTGATGCGCGGCGACTGCTGGCCGTTGATCATCTTCTCGAGCATCGGCAGCGCCTGCTCGGCGTCGGTGTTGAGCAGGCCGTTGAGCGCGAGCAGCTTCAGCTCCTCGTCCGGGCGTCGCGGCCGGCGACACGGGCTTGCCCATCGCTCCTTTCACCTCGAACTCGAGGGCGAGGGCCTGCTCGAGCCAGCGGCTGTCGGGGAAGGTCTTCTGCATTTCCTTCAGCGACTCCAGCGCGGCCTGCAGCGCCTGCGCCTTGTACTCGGAGAACGCTTTCCAGTAGAGCGCGCTGTCGGCCTTCTCGCCCTTGAGCGCGGCGGCCTCCGCGAACGCCTGCAGGGCCTTTTCGTAGCGGGCCGTGTCAAGCGCGGCGGTGCCCTTCGCGTAGAGCTCCAGCTCGCGCTGGGCCTCTTTCAGCGCTTCCTGGACCTTGGCGACCTCCTTCGCCATGTCCTGCTGCGCCTGTTTCTTGGCCTGTTCCATGTGCTGCTGTGCCTGCACCATGTCCTTGCGGGCCTGCTCGACGTTCGCCCGCTCGGCGGCGGCCTTCTTTGCGGCCTCCGTGTCGAGCCGCGCCTTCTCCTTCTGCTCGGCGGTCTGCGTCGTCGTCTGCGTGGACGTCGCCGTCGCGGTCGTCGTCGAGCGTGGAGGTGCCCTGGGCGAAGGCCGCGGAACCGATCGCCGCGACGGCGGCCAGCATGCATGCGATGCGCGTGGTGGTTGTCATGGATTCGTCCCATCAGGTTGATGTCTTCGTGACCGGGTGCGACGGGGCAGCGTCCTGCTGGCGCTCCCGCACGCGCGAGCCCATCACCGTGACCTTGAACAACAGTCCCTTGGTGTCGATCTGCTCGCGCCAGCGCGCGAGATCGTCGTGAGAGGCGGGGCTCGGGCTGCTCGGCCACCTCCACCAGCATCCGCTCGAGGTCTTCGAGCACCGCGGCGACGGCCGCATCGCCGTTGCGCAGCGCGGCCTGCCGGTAGAGGCGATTGTCGGCGAGCAGGTCGCTCGCCGTCGCCTGCTCGATCGAGATGTCCGTCGGCGCCTCCGCCGTTGCGATGCGCGAGCTCGGTCAGCACCACGCGTGACCGATCGAGATGACTGCCGACGGCTGCGAGCAGCACGCGCTCGCGGGCGGCGTCGGACGGCGCGTCGGCCTGCAGACGCGGCGGGCTGCGGCGCCTGTTCGACCGACGAACGCCCGGCGACGAACGCGGCGGCCACGAGAGCCGCCAGCGCAACGCCCACCGCCAGACGGGGCCAGGTCATCGCGGCGGCGATCGCATGCCACCGGGGCCGCCGGTGCCGTTCAGCGTCGAGCCGCGGCTGCAACCGCGCCCAGACCCGGGCGCCGTACGCGTCGTCTCTCTCGGGAACCGGCGCGGATTCGACGTTCGCGCAGCGCCAGGGTCAACCGCTCGAAGCGCCCGCGGCAGCCGGCACAGGCCGCCACGTGCGCGTCCAGCCTTCGGCAGGGTGTCGCCCTCGCGGTAGAACGTCAGCACGAGCTCATCGTCAGAGAGGTGCGTCATCGCGACAGCTCCGCTACCGGTTCGAGCGCGCGGCGCAGCTTGTGCACCGCGCGGAAGACGCTGTGCTTGGCCGCGCTCGTCTTCAGGTCGAGCACGCGCCCGATTTCCTCGATCGAAAGGCCCTCGAAGTGGCGCATCACGAACGCCGAACGCTCCTGGTCGCTCAATTCGTCCATCGCCGACCTCACCCGCGCGTCGATGCGGCGGCTGGCCAGCTCGCGCAACGGGTCGGCCGACGCCGACGGGTCGGACAGTTCAGCCGCCAAGCCGAGGTCCGGGTCGTCCAGGGACGGACGCGACCCGTTTCGCGGGCGCTGGCGGAGCAGGTCGTGGGAGCAGTTCACGGCGATCCGATAGAGCCACGTCGCGAACGACGACCGCGCCTCGAAGCGCCGGAGCTCACGAAACGCCCGCAGAAACGTCTCCTGCACCACGTCCTCCGCGTCCTGCTCGTGACCCGTGAGCCGGTAGGCAAGCCGGAACACACTCCGGCTGTGGCGCTCCACGAGATGCCGGAAGGCATCGTGGTCGCCGGCCTTCACCAGGGCGACGATTGCCAGGTCGCTGGCCTCCATTCAACTGGTTAGACGAAGGAGGGCGGAATGGTTAGGCGCTAGTGGCTAGGCGCTTGGCGCAAGTCAGAACGGGGGCAAGAGGGAGGGAGCGAGTGGCGCAACTACCCCGGATATGCCTGCTCGAGCGCGTCAATTATCGCGTGGAAGCGCTCGTGCTCGCCCGGGCCCGCGACCTTGGCCTCGTGTTCGTCGTAGGCGGCCACCATCGCGGCGTCCTTCGACGCCGGAATGATCTGGTCGGCCATCCGGAAGAGGACGTTGTTCTCTTTGAAGATGTGGTTGGTCAGCAGCGACGAGTACGCGAACGCGGCCGAGGCAAACGGCTTCCGGCGCGCGCCGGGTCGCTGCCGAAACCCGCCACGGCCTGGTCCATCGCCTTCACCGCCGCGCGGCCCTGATCATGCTCGCCGAGCATCACGGCCACCGGGCCGCCCTGCGCCGGGAATGCCCGCCGCGATCATGGCCGGGAACAGCACGCCCTCCTCCTTGGCGTGGTGGCAGCCGTCGGCGAATTTCCTGATGAACTCGATGATCGACCGTGCATCGCCGGCGGGCACGTCCTGCCCGGCGTTGGCGCGGCGCGCCATGCGTTCGAGCACGGCGACGCCGCGGAGAATGAGCTCGTGTTCGTGGATCAGGATCTCGGTGGCTTTCATGGATTCTATGAGAGCACCGGACGGGCGGGCCGCGCTATGACGCGCGTCATGTGGGGGGATAGTAGTCAGTAGCCAGTAGTCAGTATTCAGTAGAAATGCCAGTCACACTGCACCGTGTCGAACGGCTCCTGGCCTCTACTGGCTACTGGCTACTGGCTACTGGCTACTGGCTACTGGCTACTGGCTACTGGCTACGGCCGCTGTCAGGATCGCGTTGAAGAGCAGCCTGAACGTGGCCATCGACTGGCCGCGGTGCTGGGCGCGGAAGCCGATGAGCACCGCGCGGCCCTGGCCGGCCTTCGCCTCGACGACCGCGGCCTTGCCCGGCGATCACCTGCTCGCCTTCGAGCCAGCCGCTCAGCAGGATGTCCTTCTCGCCGTATCGGGCCACCACCCGCACGTCCGGTCCGGGCGTCGCGTCGTACGCCGAGCTGAACGAGAAGAACGCGGCGTTCTGCGGCAGCATGCCGAAGCCGAGCGGCTGCGCGGGATCGATGTCGAGCCTCACGAGCGACCCCGGGCAGAAGAACTGCTCTGCCGGCAGGCCCGCGGTGACGTTCTTGACGCGGCAGCTTGAGGGCGTCGATGGCGAGTTGCGCCGAGCTGTCGAGGCAGACGAGCGTGCCGCCGGCCTCGACGAAGGCCTTCAGCGCGGCGACGCCGGCCTCGCCGAGCCCGCCGACGTACTCGTCCGGGCAGCGACCCTTTCGCGGTTGCCGTCGATGAGCCGCTGCGACGCGATGCCGGGCAGCACGATCACGTCGAACGCGGCGCGCAGGCTGCCGGCGCGGACCTCGGCGTCGCGCAGCGTCTTGAACGGGAACTCGTACTGCTCGAACAGCCAGCGCGTCCAGCCCTCGTCGATGGCATCGTTCCAGGGCCGGTAGAGCCCGACCCGCGCAGCGAAGAGCGGAGCTCGACGCCGGCGTGCGGCCGCGCGCGCCGAACACGCGCAGCCCCAGCTCGCGCGCGAGCCGCTCGACGTGCGTCCGCGCCTCGGCCACGGGCCGCACGACGAGCGTGCCAGGCGGGTAGGTGAACCCGTCCTGCGACACGCTGCCGCTCGTCCACTCGACGCGCAGTCCCGCGGCGAGCAGCCGGTTGGCCGCCACGGCGCCCGCCGTGCCGCGCGCGTCCACCAGGTAGTAATCCGGCCGCGGGTACCCGAGCGGCCAGGCCGGCGTCGCCGTCGCGCGATCGATCCGCGAGATCGAGCGGCGCCTCGAACGCCTTCTCGATGCGGTCGACGCGCACGCCCATCTGGTAGGGCAGCGTCCACCCGGCGACGTCGTACGGGCGCTCAGGCGTCGGCCGAGCCGGCGAGCCTTCGCGCCGGGTACTTCTGCACCTCGAGCAGGCTCTTGGCGTACGCGCGGAACGGCTGCGCCATCATGACGAACGCCGTGCCGACGGGGTAGACGGTGTCTCCCAGCTTGAAGGGCTCCGACACCTGCTGCACCTCGACGCCGCCTTCCGACGAGCAGGTTGATCAGCTTGTTCGCGGCGGCCTGGATCGTGCTGGTCCGGCGGGATCGCGAACGCGAACGGGCCTTCCTTCGCGCCGCGCTCGATCGACCGGCGGCCCATCGCGTGGAAGTTCGAGCAGCAGCTCGTCCCGGTAGCGCGACGCGGCCGCGCAGCAGGCCCCGCATGGCCGTCAGGTTGTAGTCGACGATGTCGCCGAGGCGCCAGGTGCCGCCGGGCCAGGGATTCGGGAAAGTTGATCTGCGGCGCGTACTGCGGGCAGCCCGCGCGTCCCGCCGCGCAGGTCCTTCGCGGCCACCTCGATCGGGCTCGCGAGGCGCGCCGACGCGACCTCGGTCAGCAGGCACACGGTGTTGCGGCCGAGCGGCGCGGAGTCCTCGTAGCCGGGCCAGTAGTAGTCGTACATCGCGTTCGACACGACGCCGGACTTGCCCTGGCTCTCGAGTTCGAGGGCCATCGCGCTGCCGAGCAGCGCCGCCTCGCGCCAGATGAGCGGATCCTGGTTCGTGTCGATGGGGTCGTAGTTGGGCGGCACGAAGAAGCGCGGGCCGTTGCTGCCCATCTGGTGCATCGCGAGGAACACCTGCGGGTGCCACTCGCGCGAGAAGAAGCGCGCGAGCGTGCGGTTCTCGGTCATGTTCAGCATGAACGCGTCGCGGTTGATGTCGTGGCCCACGTACTTGTGGTACGACCACGGCATCTGGCCGCCCTCGAACGGCGTGCCCTGCGTCTTCTGCTGCCAGTCGGTGACCAGCACGTGGCCGTCCGGGTTCAGCGACGGGATCAGGATCACGATGATCCGGTCCAGCATCTCGACGGTGCGCTTCGTCGCTCGCGGTGGCGAGCTCGTACAGCAGGTCGTTGGCCGACTGCGTGGCGCCGATCTCGCTGGCGTGGATGCTGCAGCCGATGGCGACCACCGCCTTCGCGCCGCTCATGATGGCCTGCACTTCGCGGTCGTTGGCCAGCTTCCGCGGGTCGGCGAGCAGGCGGTTGTCGATCTGCAGCGTGGACAGGTTCCTGATGTTGTCCGCCGAGCTGATGATGGCGCCGATGATGCGGCGGCCCTCGGTGGTCGGGCCGACATCGACCAGTTCGACGCGAGGCGAGGCGGCGGCCACGGTCTCGAAGTACTTGGTGATCGACGGCCAGTCGGCGAGCTTGCCGTCGGTGCCCATCTTGAAGCCGAAGAACGCCTCGGGCGTCGGCACCTGCGCGGCCGACGCGGGCAGCGCGAGCAGGAGAACGAGCAGCAAAGAACCAGCGCGCACGTTGAACAGGCTGTCGGCGTCGTGCCAGTCGTCGTCCATAGCCCCGAGTCCCTAGTCCCTAGCCCCTAGCCCCTAGCCCCTAGCCTCGCCCCCGTCGCCCCCAGGTGCGCATCCGCGTCGTCCCAGAACGACTCGACGAGCGGATGCGCCTCGAGTGCGGCCTGGACGATCCCCCGCAGCACGCCCGTGCCGCGCCCGTGGATGACCCGAATCTCGCTCGAGGCCCGCGCGCGTGCGCCTCCGTGACGTACTCGTCCACGAGCGATCTCGACGTCGCGCGGGGCGAACGCGTGCAGGTCGAGCGTGCCGTCGATCGGCAGCGGCGAACGGCTCGCTCGCCGGTCATGGTTTCGCGTAGGTGGCGGTGACGGAGGTCCGGATGCCGCCGCGCGGGCGTGAAGTCGCCGACGACGGTCATCCGCCGCGGCCGGCAGGCCGCACGAGATCGTCCAGGATCTGGTTGGTGGCCGCCTCGTAGAAGATGCCGCGCTGGCGGTAGCCGAACATGTACAACTTCAGCGATTTCAACTCGATACAGAGCTCGTCGGGGACGTAGGTGATCCGGATCTCGCCGAAATCGGGCTGGCCGGTGATCGGGCAGACCGAGGTGAACTCCGGCGCGGAGATGGCGATCTCGTACTCCCGGCCGGGCCTGGGATTCGGAAACGTCTCGATCTTCGGGCTTGACATCGTGTCGGATCTTATCATTTAGCGCCGGAAAACGGCCGTTCCAGCCGAGTTCGAGCAATTGACACTGGCCGGAACCGCGAGCTAGCATTCTTCCACTTCCGCTTTCATTCCGGGGTCTGCCGCCTGCGCGCGCGGCTGGCTTGCGGTTGTGGTGACTGCGCGTGGTTTCGAGGAGAACGACGATGGTAGAGGCCCGCAGGATGGGCAAGTCGGAACTGTTCGCGCACTTCGCGGACCGCTTCGAAGTGAAGCGCGCCGCGGCGCGCGAGTTCTTCGACGAGCTGGCGATGCTCTCGGAGAAGGAGCTGAAGCGGTCGGGCGAGTTCGTGCTCCCCGGCATGGTGAAGCTGGTGGTCCAGAAGCGCAAGGCCCGGATGGGCCGCAACCCGGCGACGGGCGAGGCCATCAAGATCCCGGCCAAGACCGTCGTGAAGGCGCGCGTCGTCAAGCAGCTGAAGGACGCCGTCCTTCCCGCACAAGTAACGGAACGGTTTCCGGACCTGCGCACAGCGGCCGCGCGCAGTCGCAGGAACGGGTCCGGAAACCGCTCCTTCGACCGCGGTCCCCGCCTCGACGGGGGCCGGCCGATCTGCGCTCTCCGTGCCGGCTTCGCCGCGGAGCTCCGCCGCCGGCGCCGGGCTTCGTGCGAGCGACACGACGAAGGTCGTGCCGGCGCCCACCTCGCTCGTCGCGGTGATCGTCCCGCCCGACTGATCCACGATCTTCTTGCGTGATCGCGAGGCCGAGGCCCAGCCCCTGGCGCTTCGTCGTGTTGAAGTCCTCGAACATCGTCTCGATGCCGATCGGCCGGGATGCCGCAGCCCGTGTCCGCGACGCGCAGCATCGCGCGGCCGCCCGGCGGCGGCGGTGCCGATGGTGATGCGCCCGGCCGGCGGCGTGGCCTCGATCGCGTTCATGACCAGGTTGCGGCAGACGCGGCTGAGGGCGAACACGTCGCCTTCGACGTAGAGCGCGCCCGGCGCGAGGTTCGAGCTCGATTGTCAGGCCCGCGGCGTCGGCGTTGGCGCGCATCGACTCGGCCACGTCGCACGCCAGCTTGTTGAGGTCGAGCGGGAAGCGCTCCATCGGCATCGGCCGCGCGATGTTGCGGAGGTCCTCGAACACGCGCTTGATCTGCGCGAACTCGCGGTCGATCGTGCGTTTGAAGAGCTCCAGATACTCCGGGTCGTCGTGCATCTTCAGGACGAGCCGGCAGTTGTTCTGGATGTTCTTGAACGGGTGCGACAGATCGTGCACGAGGCCGGCGGCCACGCGTCCGAACATCGCGTGGCGCTCCTGCTTCCGCACGTCCTCCTGGAGATCGCCGAGTCGGCCCGCCATCCTGTTGAACGCGTCGCCGAGCCGGCCCAGCTCCGTCTTCGACCGGATGCGGACGCGCTCGTCGAGGCGGCCGTCGGCGATCGGCCTCGGTGCCGCGAATGAGCTCGCCGATCGGCTGGATGAGCGAACGGCCCCAGACAAGGCCCGCGAGCAGCATGACGAGCAGCGCGAGGCTGATGGCGGCGATGAGGTCGCGCTCGTGACGGCGCGCCGCGGCGAACGCCTCGCGGGTCGGCTGCTCGACGATCACCATCCAGTCGAGGTCCGGTACGCGGACGCCGACCGCCAGCATCGGCTCGCCGCCCGGGCCGAGCCGCTCCAGCACCTCCGGAGTTCCAGGCTCCGCCGAGCGCAGGGCGGCCACGACCGGGTCCGAGGCGAGGCTCTCGCCGCGCGCGACCTTCGTGCGCTCCTCCGGGTTGCCGTGCGCCAGCAGGTCGCCGCGGGGGCTGACGACCATCGCGTAACCGGATGCGCCCACGCGGATGCGCCCGGTCAGGCGCCAGAGCTCCTCGATGCTGAACTCGCCGACGAGCCACCCCGCCTCGCGTCCGGCGCGGCCGATGGGCGCGGCGACGAGCGCCGTTGGCAGCAGATCGTTGTCGACGTACACGGGCGACATCCGCACCCCGTATACCTCGGCGGCGGCGTCGCCCGGGATGCTCACCGCGGGCGCGCCGATCCGGCTCGTCGCCACGGGGCGTCCCGCCGCGTCGAACGCGGTCAGCTCGCGGAACTCGGGAAAGCGCAGGACGTAGTTCTTGAGGATCCGATCCTGCTGCGCGGCATCCAGCCCGGTGCCGTCGAGGTCCGCTGCCAGCGCGTCGAGGATCTGGAGGTTGGTGGAGATGTAGCGGCGGACCTGCTCGCCCACCTGCCG
Organism: uncultured Acidobacteriota bacterium; assembly: GCA_963806085.1. Taxonomy (GTDB): domain Bacteria; phylum Acidobacteriota; class Vicinamibacteria; order Vicinamibacterales; family JAKQTR01; genus JAKQTR01. The sequence goes on along the minus strand of CAWDWR010000002.1, from coordinate 1,069,929 downwards.
CGCGACGTTGAGGTTGCCCTCCGTCACCGTGCGCCGCGTGCTCTCGCGCAGCGAGTAGACCGACACGACGCCGTACGTCAGCAGCGGCACGACGGCGGCCGTCGCCAGCATCGCCGCGAACCGCACGCGCAGCGTGCTCACGGCGGCGCGCCCCCGGGCGGGCGGAGCAGCCACCGGTTGACGACGTAGATGGCGTCGCGGCCATCGCCGTCGGCCGGCAGCGCGAAGCGGCGGCTCACCGCCTGCACCGTCTGGTTCCAGGCGAGGAACACCGCCGGCGGGTCGTCGCGCATGGCCGCCTCGAACCGTGCGATGGCCGCGCTGAACTGCCGGCCGCCCGCCGCGTCAAGCGTCGCGTCGAGGGCCGCGTCGAGCGCAGCGTCGACCTCGGCGTTGCGGTAGCCCCAGAAATTCCAGCGCGTCGACGCGCCGGGCGAATGCCACAGGCGGTGGAACACCGTGGGCGTCGGCCCGCCGAGCACCGGAATCAGGGCCGCGTCGAACTCGCCGGCCGTGATGCGCCGGTTGAAGGCGTCGGCTGGCAGCGACTCGAGCCGCACCCGGATGCCGAGGTCGCCGAGCTGCCGCTGCACCAGCAGGGCCATTCGCTCGAGGATGGCGAAATTCGCCGGCACGAGGCACGTGAACGCGAGGTTCCGTACGCCGGCGGCGCGGAGCATCGACTGGGTGCCTCCCGGATCGAAGACGGCCCGCTTCGCGCCCGGATCGCGCGCCCAGTATTGCGGCCACACAGGGCCGTCGGCCGCGACGCCGTGGCCGCGGAGTCCCTGCTGCACGAGAGCCGGCCGGTCGACGGCCATGCTCAGGGCCCGCCGCACGGCCGAGGGGCGCAGCATCGGCCGGCCGGAGTTCAGCATCAACGCATACGCGTAGTAGCCGAGAAACGACCTGACCTCGACCGTCCGCCGATCGCTCAGGAATTCCGCGGTGTCGGGTCCGACCTCCCAGAGAAAGTCCACCTCGCCGCGCATCATCTCGGCCCAGGCGGTGCGCAGGGCGTCGAACGGTTTCACCACGACGCGATCGATCGCCGGCGGCCCGAGATAGTGGCTTCGGTTCGCTTCGAGCACGATGGCGTCGGGTGTCGACGAGGCGATCGCGAAGGCGCCCGTGCCGATCCGCGTCTTCCCGTCCGCGGCCGTGCGGCTGACCGCGCGGTCGAAGTCGTCGAGCAGGTACGAACAGCGGCGCGTCAGCGAGACGATGACGTCGCGGTCGCCGCGCACAACGACCGAAGAGATGCTGGGCAGGCACACGGAAAGGCCGCGAACGGCCGGACTGGCGATGGCCGAGTCGAACGTGCGCTTGACGTCGGCGGCGGTGAGCGGACTGCCGTCCTGGAACCGGACATCCGGCCTCACGCGCAATTCCCACGCGAGGCCGTCGGCCGACGTCTGCCACCCCTCGAGCAGGCGCGGCCTGGTGCGGCCGTCGACGCTGTTGGTGGTCAGGCGTTCGAAGGCGAGCAACTCGGCGACGGCCGGCGCGCCGCGGCTGGGATCGAGCTGGCGGCTTTGCGGCACCGCGATGGTGAGCGTGAGGGGCCCACGCGCCGCGGACGGCGAGGCGGACTGGGTGGAAGGCCTCGTACAGGCAACGGCAGACAGCGCCCCCGCGATCGCCAGGCAGGACGGAAGCCGGCGCAGCCACAACGATGTGGCAGCGCGAACTCGCGCCCGGCCGGGGAGGCGGCTGTCTGCCCGTTCCCAGCGAGTCCTGTCGTCCCCTACTTGCCGCTCTCCGGCGGCACGCAGATCATCCACGGGCACATATCCCGCGACGGAGCTTTCTGGGCGTGCTTCAGAACCTTGACCTTCATTGTACCCCTCCTGCCTGTTCGCCCGCGGCCTGCGCCGCGAACGAGATGAGCGCCGCTTCGAAACTCCGCTTGTGACACGAGGGCGCATCCATGTCGCCAAGCTCGGCGTGGGCGGCGACCGCGCAGCCGCCGCCGCACACCGGAATGAACGGGCAGTCTCCGCAGTGGCGCCACGGCGCCAGGTGCTCGAACCGGCGCGCGGCCGATGCGTGGCCGGCCTCGTGCCGGCCGTCGATGTGGCCGACGGCAAGGGCGAACTCGCCGGTGAACCCGGGGCACGCATACAGCGATCCGTCCGGGCCGATCGTGTGGGAGTGGCGGCGGTAGACCTCGCAGGGGCCCATGTGCACGCCATCGGCGGTCGGGAACCCGCGGCGCTGGGTCTCCTCGCGCAGGAACGACATCTTCTCGTCCAGGAGGTCGCAGGCCTCGCACGGCGAGCAGGCCGCATCGGTGGCGGCCCGCCCGGTCGACGGCCCCGAGGCCGTCATGCAGCTTCCGTTCAGCGGGCGCCGGCTGAACTCGACCGGCCGGAGCGGCGCGACCGCGGCCGGACGGCCTCCTTCCGCGGGCTTGATGACCGGCTTGAACGACACCTTCGAGATGCGCCCGGCGAAATCCTGCTCCTTCAGGAAATCGAGCAGCGCCGGATAGCGGTCCGCCGTCTCCAGGTCGAAGTTGCCGCCAATCGTGACGGGCACCAGCGGCGCCACGCGCCTGACGTTCTCGATGATGCGGTCGAACGTGCCCTGGCCGCCACGCAGCGGGCGCATCCGGTCGTGCGTGTCGCGGTCGCCGTCGAGCGTGACCTTCACGCCCGTCAACCCGAGCGGCAGCATGCGCTTCGACGATCTCGGGCGTGAGCAGCAGGCCGTTGGTGATGATGTTGACCACCTGCTCGACGCCGCGCGAGGCCGTGTGCTTCGACGAGCGCCCGGCGATCTCGAACATCGCCGGCACGTTCAGCAGCGGCTCGCCTCCGAAGAAGGTCAGCACCAGCCGGCGCGGCTGGACCTCGTCGACCTGGCGCGCAATCCATGCCGCCACGCTGGTGGCCGTGTCGATCGTCATCCGGCTCGGCCGGGCGCCCGAACTCGGCGTGCTCGCCCTGGTAGCAGTAGTCGCACGCGAAGTTGCACTGCAGCGTCGTGAGAATCGTGATGCGCAGCTGCGACGCGTCCTCGCGGAACGCGGCGAAGTACGACTCCAGGGCCGCGCGCTCGGACGAGAGGTGGCGGACGAGGAACCCGTTCTCGGCCAGCGTCTTCGAGCGCCTCGCGCTCGCTCTGCGCCACGGCCTGCGCGCCTGGCACGCCCGAGTCCAGCTTGTCCAGCAGCGCCACCACATCGTCCGAAACCACCGCCTGCGCGTCGGTGAGCGTGTTCATCAGGAACACCTCCCCGCTCGCGAGCGGCACGCGGACATTGAACGCAGACGGTCTCATTAGGGTTCGAGGCTCCGCTGTTCGAATAGCAAGGGACGTTCCGGCGGTGCCGCGCAGGCTTCGCCGGCATGCCGCCGGCGCAGGATCGCTCGGGTCTGCGCAGGCGGCGATCGGCCTAGTCGTTGTTGAAACGGAAGATAGGTCCCGCAGGGCACCGCTGCGGCCGGGCGTGCGGCGCCCGGCTGACGCCGGTCCGCGGGACTGTCCTGAATCGAGACAGGTGGCAGGAATTGCCACGCCATGACGAGACACCCGTTGTAGATTCTGCAACGTCGCACCACCATCGGGGTCAGAGTCGACTCTGACCCCGATGTCTGGACACCAGCGTCAGGCGGGGCCGGAACTGCGGAGCCTGCGGGCGATCTCGCGGATCTCGAACCGATCCATCTTGAACTTGAGCGTGCTCAGCGGCATGCCCAGACTGCGGGCCGTGGCGGTGACGTTCCAGCGCGCCGTGTTCGAGGGCCTTCAGGATGAAGTTGCGCTCGAACATCTCGCAGGCGCGGTCGAACAGGCCCTCGGTCTCCTGCTCGGGCCGCGTCAGGCGGGCGAGGTGGTATTCGTAGGGCAGGTCCTCGTCGCGGATCCACTCGCCGTCGCTGACGGCGACGAGACGCTCCATCAGGTTCTCGAGTTCGCGGACGTTGCCGGGCCAGCGGTAGGCTCCCAGCACGTCCATGGCGGACGGCGCGACGCCCAGCACCTGCTTCCGAAACTTGGCGTTGTAGCGGCCGAGGAAGAAGGTCACCAGTGCGTCGAGATCCTCGGTGCGCTCCCGCAGCGGCGGCACCTTCATCGGGATGACGTTGATGCGGTAGTAGAGGTCTTCGCGGAACCGCCCTTCCCGCACCGCCTTCTCGAGGTCGACGTTCGTGGCGGCGATGATCCGCAGGTCGACGCGGATGGGACGGCCGCCGCCGATCCGCTCGATCTCCGATTCCTGGATCGCGCGCAGCAGCTTCGCCTGCACGTCCTGGCGCAGCTCGCCGATCTCGTCGAGGAACAGCGTGCCGCCGTCGGCGAGCTCGAACTTCCCGAGCTGCTGGCGCACGGCCCCGGTGAACGATCCCTTCTCGTGGCCGAACAGCGCCGATTCGACGAGGTCCGCGGGGATCGCGGCCAGGTTCACCGGCATGAACGGGCCGTCGGCGCGCCCGGACTCGCGGTGCACCATCCGCGCGATCAGCTCCTTGCCGGTGCCGCTCTCGCCGAGGATGAGCACGGTGGCGTCGAGGCCCGCCACCTTCCGCACGAGGTCGAGAATCTCCCGCATCGCCCTGCTCGGGCCGGTGACGAAGGGCCGCTCGCGCTCGTCGGCCACCTGGGCGCTCAGCGACATCACCTTCCGGCGCAGGTCGGTGCGGTCGGAGGCGTTGCCGCACGAGCGACAGCACCGCGTCGTACTCGAAGTCCTTGGTGATGTAGTGGTAGGCGCCGAGCTTCATCGCGCGGACGGCGGTCTCGACCTCGTTGATGGCCGAGATCATGATGACCTCGACGAGGCGCTGCGACTCCTTGATCTGCGTCAGCACCTCGAAGCCGCCGATGCCCGGCATCCGCACGTCGAGCAGCACGACGTCGACGTTCTCGCGATCGAGAATGGCGAGTCCGCTCTCGCCCGTCGACGCGCGCAGCACCCTGTACTCGCGGCGCAGGATCGCCGTCAGCGTGTCGCGCATCCCTTCGTCGTCGTCGACGATGAGGACCGTCTTGGAGCCTGGGGCCACCGGGGCCTTCCTTTCCGGCGAGAAGCGCAAAACCCGGCTGATTGTAGGCGCCGCCCGCCGCCCGGAGCAAGGCCGGGCGAAGCGCCAACGGGCATCTCGAAGCCGCGCCGCAGCTGGCCGGCAGGCCGTTCAGCGAAGGCGGGCAGGCTGTTGACAGTGTCGCGACGCTGCCGGTAACGTGAGGTTTGCGAATGGCCGGCGAACACTCCCCCAGGAAGGCGCTGCTCGACCGGGCCCTGCGGCTCTTCCAGCAGGCCTACGAACGACAGATGAGCGGCGAACTCGACGAGGCGGCGGCGCTCTACGAGGCGTCGATCGGCCTGTTCCCGACGGCCGAGGCCCACACCTTCCTGGCGTGGACGTACTCGTACCAGGGCCGGCTGGACGACGCCATCCACGAGTGCCAGAAGGCGATCGAGGTCGACCCGGAGTTCGGCAATCCCTACAATGACCTCGGCGCGTACCTGATCGAGCTGGGCAAGCCCGAGGAGGCCGTGCCGTGGCTGGAGCGCGCGTTGCGCGCGAGCCGCTACGAGAGCTACCACTTCCCGTGGTTCAACCTCGGCCGCGCCCACGCCGCCATGGACTGCTACGGCCGGGCGCTCGAGTGTTTCCGGGAGTCGCTTGCGATCGCCCCCGAGTACGCGCCGGCGGCCGATGCGATGCGGTCCGCGCGGCTGAAGATCCACTGACGGCTTTCATGCAGGAGTACGACACAGTGGCGAACGCCTTCGACGTCATCATCATCGGGGCCGGCACCGGGGGCTACCCGGCCGCGATCCGCGCGGCGCAGCTGGGTCTCAAGGTCGCCGTCGTCGAACGGCACAAGACGCTGGGCGGCACGTGCCTGAACTGGGGCTGCATCCCGACGAAGGCGCTGCTCGAGCACGCGCACGCGCTGAAGATCGCGCAGGCTGCCAAGGAGTGGGGGCTCATCCTGGGTGACCAGCCGGCGCGCATCGACATGAACCAGGTGCAGAACCGCAAGGACAAGATCGTCACCATCATCACGCGCGGGGTCGAGTTCCTCTTCAAGAAGAACAACATCACCTGGATCAAGGGCAGCGCCAGGCTCGCCGGCCCGGGCACGGTCGAAGTCACCGGCGACGAGAAGCAGACGCTGACGGCGAAGGAGATCGTCATCGCCACCGGGTCGTACGCGCGCAGCGTGCCCGGCATCGAGCTGGATCGCACGCGCATCATCACGAGCGACGAGGCCATCGCGATGCGAACCGTGCCGACGTCGATCGTGATCCTCGGCAGCGGGCCCATCGGCGTCGAGTTCGCGACGGTGTTCAAGCGGTTCGGCAGCGAGGTGACGGTCATCGAGCTGCTGCCGCACCTGGTGCCGCTCGAGGACGAGACGATCTCGGTCGAGCTGGAGAAGTCGTTCAGGAAACAGGGCATCGCCTTCCTGACACTCGACGACGGTGACCGCGGCGCGGGCCCTCGCCGACGGCGTCGAGATCGACGCGAAGCTGGCCGACGGGAAGTACCAGACGTTCAAGGCCGAGTACCTCCTCGTGGCGACCGGCCGCGGCCCGGTGACCGCGGGCCTGGGAGCCGAGGAAGCCGGCATCAGGATGGACAAGGGCTACATCGTCGTCGACGAGCAGTTCAGGACGAACGTCCCGAACGTGTCGGCGGTCGGCGACGTCATCACCTTCGGCAAGACCGGTCACCCGCAGCTGGCGCACCTGTCGACGGCGGAGGGCATCGCGCTTGCCGAGCGGCTCGCCGGGAAGGACTTCCACCCGATCAACTACGACCACGTGCCGAAGTGCACCTACTGCGACCCTGAAATCGGCAGCGTCGGCCTCACGGAGAAGCAGGCGAAGGACCGGGGCTACGATGTGCGCGTGGGCACGTTCAACTTCGGCATCCTGGGCCGGGCCCGGATCGCCAACGAGACCGACGGCCTCGTGAAGATCGTGGCCGAGAAGAAATACGACGAGATTCTCGGCATCCACATGATCGGCCCGCGCGCGACGGAACTGGTGGCCGAGGCCACGCTCGCGCTGCGGATGGAAATCACCGTCGAGGAGTTGATCCGGACGATCCACGCGCATCCGACGATGTCGGAGGCGGTGGGCGAGGCCGCCCATGCGACGCATGGGGCGGCGATACACGCGTAGGAAGGGCGGCGGCAGTAGTAGTTCTTAGTTATGAGTTATGAGTTATGAGTCATGAGTTTAAACTCAATCAACTGGCTACAAACTCAGAACTTCCTCCCGTACTGCCGAGTGGGTAGATAAGCGAGGCCGACCATGTCCGATGTGGTGATGCCCCAGATGGGCGAGTCGGTTGCCGAAGGGACCATCGTCCGGTGGATCAAGAAGGTCGGCGACCGCGTCGACCGCGACGAGCCCCTGTTCGAGATCTCGACCGACAAGGTGGATGCGGAAATCCCCTCGCCGTCGGCCGGTGTGCTCGTGGAAATCCGGGCCAAGGAAGGGGAGACCGTGCCGGTCGAACTCGGTGGTTGCCGTGATCGGCGAGGCCGGGGCGGCCCCGGTGCCGGCGCCGCCTCCGCCCGCGGCCGCAGTGGCCCCGGCCCCTCCGGCCGCTCCCCCAGCCGCTGCGACCTCAGCCCCGGCCCCGGCCCCGCCGCCTCCGCCCGCGGCCGCTCCCGTCCCTGCCGCCGCGGCTCCGGCCGCCGCACTCGACGCCGCCGAGGGGCAGCGGCAGAAGTCGTCGCCGCTCGTGCGCAAGATCGCGAAGGAACATGGCGTGGACCTGTCGCGCGTGCCGGGCAGCGGGCTCGGCGGCCGCGTGACGAAGGACGACATCCTCGGCTTCCTCGACAAGGGCGGGAAGCCTGCCGCTCCTGCGGCGGCTCCAGCACGCGCGCCTCAGCCAGAGTCCGCGCCCCAGCCGGCAGCCCACGTCCCGGCGTTCAAGCCCGGCGACAACGTCGACATCGTGCCGATGTCGGTGATGCGCCGGAAGATCGCCGAGCACATGGTGCTCAGCCGCCGGACCTCCGCCCACGTGCACTCCGTGTTCGAGGTCGACTACACGCGCGTGGCGAGGATCCGCCAGGCGCGCAAGGCCGACTACGAGCGCCAGGGCGTGAAGCTCACCTACATGTCGTTCCTGATGAAGGCCGCTGTGGATGCGCTGAAGGCCGTGCCGATCGTCAACACCTCGATTGACGGCGACAACATCGTCTACAAGAAGGACATCAACCTCGGCATCGCCGTCGCCCTCGACTGGGGGCTGATCGTGCCCGTCATCAAGCATGCCGAGGAGAAGAACGTGCTCGGCCTGAGCCGCGCCATCCAGGATCTCGCCGCGCGCGCGCGGGCGAAGCAGCTCAAACCGGACGACGTGCAGGGCGGGACCTTCACGATCACGAACCCCGGCGTGTTCGGTGCGCTGTTCGGCATGCCGATCATCAGCCAGCCGCAGGTCGCGATCCTCGGCGTGGGCACGATCGAGAAGCGCGTGGCCGTGCTGGAAGACGACGCGATCGGCATCAGGACGAAGGGATACCTGTCGATCGGCTACGACCACCGGCTGATTGACGGCGCGGTGGCCGACGAGTTCATGTCGCACCTGAAGAAGACGATCGAGACCTTCGACCCGGATGCCGTCTGACCGCACCCTCGTCGTCCGCCGTCTCGGCGTCGTCGGCTATGCCGAGGGCCTGGAGCTCCAGAAGACGCTCGTCGCCCGGCGCGCGGCGGGCGAGATCGACGACACACTGCTGCTGCTCCAGCATCCCCACGTGCTCACGCTCGGGGTGAAGGCGGGCGAGAGCCGGGCGCACGTGCTCGCCACGCCGGAGCGCCTCGCCGAGTTGGGCGTCGAGATCCACGAGACCGGGCGCGGCGGCGACGTGACCTACCATGGGCCTGGCCAGATCGTCGGCTATCCGATCATCGACCTGAAGCCCGACCGCTGCGACGTGCATCAGTACGTGCGCGATCTCGAAGACGTCATGATCCGGGTGACGGCGGAGTACGGCTTCAACGCCGGGCGCATCCAGGGGTTGACCGGGGCCTGGGTCGTCGCGGAGAAGATCGGCGCCATTGGCGTCAGGATTCAGCGCTGGATTACGAGCCACGGGTTCGCCTACAACGTGGCCACGGACCTCGACTTCTTCCGCCTGATCGTGCCGTGCGGCATCTCCGACCGCGGCGTCACCTCCCTCAAGAAACTGACCGGCCGCGACATTCCGATCCCGGAAGTCGAGGACCACTTCATCCGCCACTTCTGCGCCGTCTTCGACCGCACTGTCCAGGAATAGCTCCGGGCACCATTGCCTGGCCCCGGGGAATCGTGCGAGACGCCAGGATTCACGCTCCGACCTTGGAAGGCTGACAGCGCCAGCAAAACATTGATTATAAACAACTTATGCTGAGGCGCTGATCTACGTCCATTCTGGTCGGAATAAACCTTTCTGCCCCGGGGTTCTTAGCAATGACACGGACAGCAGAGAGGAATCAGGAGCCATGCAAGCCCCATCGAGTTACTCGCGCACGGATGAGAACCTGGTAGCGCGGATGCGTGCGAGGGACGAGTCGGCCATCGTGGACCTCGACGCCGCGTATCGCTCGCGCATCCAGCAACTGGCGCTCCGCTACGTGAAGTCCCCGGAGGACGCCGAGGAAGTGGCCCAGGACGTCCTGTTGAAGGTCTACCTCAAGATCGACGCGTTCCGCGGTGATGCGGCGCTGTCGTCCTGGATCTACCGCATCACGTTCAACACGGTGATGTCGCGGCTCCGCGGCCAGCGGATGTCACAGCTCCATGAGGTGCGGGAGCAGGACCTGCTGGCGGATGTCGAAGAGAGCGGCGGACGCGTGCGGCGCGAGCCGGCCGACTGGTCGTCGCTTGGCGACGAGGCCATCATGCGCGCACAACTGCGTGCGCGCCTCGCGGTGGCGCTGAAGGACCTTCCCGAGATTTACCGGACGCCCGTCATCCTGCGCGACCTCCACGGCCTGACGACCGAGGAGGCCAGCTCGAAACTGGGCATCAAGGAGCAGACGCTGAAGTCGCGGCTCCACCGCGGCCGGCTCTTCCTCCGCGAACGGCTGGCTGAGTTCGCCACCGGGCTCTCGCTCCACCGCCAGGTGACCGAGCACAGCTTCGCCGCGTAACACCAGCGGCCCGAGAGGGCGTGTCACATAACGGGGGCAGCTCCCGCTCCGATGCGGGGACTGTCCCCGTCGTCATTCCGGCCTTCCGGGGACTGTCCCCGTCGTCACTTCGAAAACTGCCGCCGCTCGATGAGCAGCCAGCCGAGAGCGGGCAGCACGAACACCACCCCGAGCACCCGGGTCAGCAGGAAGGGTGAAGCGCCCCACGCGTCCATCGCATAGGCGCACGCGTAGCTCGACGCGGCCGAGATGATCATCAGCAGCGCGAGTTCGGCCGAGAACACGCGGCCCCGGAACCGGTCCGGCACGGACATCTGGAGCAGCACCGTGCTGAACACCCACAACACCGACCCGGCGGCATGCGCGCCGATGACGGCCGCGCTCGCCAGCAGGATCGTGGGCGACCAGCTCAGCATCAGGTAGAACACCGAAACGAGGAAGTAGGATGGCGCAATCGCCCGGCGCATCTCGTCGGGCTGCTGGCCGAGCCACGCCCGGGCGAGGATGGGGCCGATGCCCTGCGCCCAGGCCCCTGGCTGCATAGAGCACGCCGATGCCGGCCGCCGCGCTACCGCCGACGGGGAACACGCGCTGGCCGAGCACGGTCATGATGAGCAGCACGCCGCCCGCCACGCCCCAGCCCGCCTTCACGAGCATCAGCGCCGCCACGTGCCGGTCGGACTTCACGTACCGAAATCCCTCGAGCAGATCGCCGAGACCGGTGACCGACGCCCATCCCGCGGGCCGCTTCACCGCCGGGGGGTCGGCGTTGAAGCTCGTGCGCCCGATGATGACCGCCGACGCGAGGAACGACACGGCGTTCACGAGGAACGCCGCATCGCGGCCGAGCAGCGCCGTGACGATGCCGCCGGCGCCGGCGCCGATGGCCAGCATGGCCGACCATGTCGCGCTCGAGAGCGCGTTCGCCGTCAGCAATTCGGAGCGCGTCGTGACGCTGGGAATGACGGCCGTCCGCGCCGGCTCGAAGAACGCGGTCAGCGACACCACCGTCCCCATCACCAGGTAGACCATCCACACCTGGTCCGGCCGGCGGACCATCAGCAGCACGAGAACGACCAGGCCCCGCAGAACGTCTGCGGCGATCATCAGCCGCCGCCGGTTCACCCGGTCCACGACGACGCCGGCGACCGGCCCGATGACGGCCATCGGCAGGAACTGCACGATGATCATCAGCGCCACCGAGGTCGCCGTGCCGGTCAACTCGAGCAGGAGGGCGTAGAGGGCCACCGAGTTGAACCAGTCGCCCAGCTGGCTGACGATCTGGCCGAGCCACAGAAGGCGGTAGTTGCGGTTCCCGGCGACGAGGGCGCGATATGGGTTCACGGCGTGGGCTCTGGCGGCCGGTGCGGCATCCGCCGATAGGACGGGATAGCGCGTCGTGCGGGAACGCGGTGGTGTATCGTTCCGGCGGCGCTCCCGGCGGCCGGGTCACAGTATAGTCGCGGGTGTTCCATGAGTGACCGGATCGCGCACTACAACATCCTGAGCACCATCGGCAGTGGCGCGCAGGGAACCGTCTATCGTGCCCGCGACACGGTGCACGGGAGGACGGTGGCGATCCGCGTGCTGACCGAGGGCATGAACGACCCGGCCCAGCGCGCCCGGGCGCTCGACCTGGTGCAGCCGTACAAGGCGCTCACGCATCAGCACGTCGCCACCCTGTTCGAGGCGGGCGAGCAGCGGGGGTCCATCTACCTCGTCTACGAATTCGTCCCGGGCGAGAGGCTCAACGCCGCCCTTGCGGGGCAGCCGATGAACCTCCGCCGCGCGCTCGACCTGGCAACCCAATTGGCCGACGCGCTGGCGGAGGCCCACGCGCTTGGCCTGGTGCACGGATCGCTCACCGCCTCGAGCGTCGTCGTCACGCCGAAGGGGCACGCGAAGATCCTCGACTTCGGGCTGTCGGCCTGCCTGCCGGCGGCCCGCGACGGCGAGACACGAGAACCTCAACGCCGCCGACCGCCAGGCCGCACGCATCGAGCGCCTGGGGCGGTCGCGCGTGGCCTACGCTGCGCCGGAGCAACTGCTCGGTCAGGAGCCGGACCAGCGTTCGGACCTGTTTGCGCTGGGCGCGCTGCTGCAGGAGATGGTCACGGGCAAGCACGCGTTCACGGGACGGACGCCGCTCGACATGGGGGTGCAAGTCCTCCAGTCGCGCCCGCCTGCGCCGAGCGTGGTGAACGCAGACGTCCCCCGGGCCCTCGACCGCATCGCCGCGAAGGCGCTCGCCAAGAAGCCCGGCGACCGCTACCAGGACGCCGCGGTAATGGCCGCGGACCTTCGCAACGCCGAAGCCGCGCTGCTCAGCCTGGCGCCGGCCGCCGGGCCCGTCCTGCAGCAGCCCCGCTCCACGTGGCGCCTCGTGGTGCTCACGCTTCTGCTTGTCGCGGCCGCCGCGCTGGCGCTGTGGACCTGGCAAAGTCCGCTGCGACAGGAGTGGGACAGGAGGTTCGGCAAGCCGCCCGATCCGGTGTTCGCTGTCCTGCCGTTCTACATCCCGACTACCGACACGCCGCGTCCTTACTTCGGCGCGGGGTTCGCCGAAGAGCTGGCTCGCCGGCTGGCAACGCTCCCGGGGATCACCGTCCTGGGGCGCTCATCGATCCGCGCCTCGGCTGGCAAACCACCGCAAGCGGCGGCCGCCGCGCTCGGCGCGAAGGTGGCGCTCGCAGGAACGATCAGGCCGAAAGACGACGAGTGGACGTCGATCGGACGTCGACGTGCGCCTGATCGACGTCCGCGACGGCCACGTGATCTGGAGCAGCACGCGAACAAGCGCTGCCCAGGACCTGCTGGCGCTTCAGGCCGACATCGCGCGCGAGGTGGCTGCGCAACTGCGGATCGAGCTACATGCCGGCGGCGGAGTACAGACGGGGCCGCCCTGCGACTGGTGAACCCCTCCGCGTACGACAAGTACCTGCAGGCGCGTGAAGCCATGGCCGCCTTCGACGCTGGCCGTGCCGTTCAACTGTTCGATGCCGCCGCAGCCGAAGACCCGAGCCTGATCGAAGCGCATGCCGGACTATCGGAAGCCCTCTACATGACATCCGCATTCGAAGGGCGCGAGCCGTTCGGCAACGTCGTCGGAAGAGCGCGCCGGGCGGCCGAGGCCGCGTTCGCGACCGACCCGGATCTCGCCGCCACGAGGCTCGCGATGGGTCTGACCGCCCCGACCGTGCGGCGAGGCGCTGGAGCATCTGAGGCGAGCCGTCGAGGTCGAGGCGTCGTTCACGTCCGGTTACCTGGCGCTCTCCGCCGTCCTCCGGTCAATCGATCCTGCCAGAGCCGGCGGCATTCGCGCGACGCGCCGTCGAGCTCGATCCCGCTCAGCCGCTCGTCTACTACCAGCTTGCCGCCGCGAACCTGGCGGCAGGCAACCTGGACGCCACGCTGCTCGCGATGGGCCGGGGCCAGGCGCTCGCGCCGGCGCTGCCCTGGTGGGATGCTGTCAGGGAGCGCGTCGGCCTCGCGCGGGCGGCCGGGTCCGGGGCGGCGGCTGAACCGGCTCCGCGCGAAGCGGGCGACTTTCCGCCGGGCATCGTCGTGCGCGCGGCCGTGCTCGGCGTCGCCGGACAGGTCGGCGAGGCCGCCGCACTGGCGGGCACCCTCGTGCGCCGGCACCCGGACTCGTGCGAGGCGCGCGCGTGCTGGCGGCCGTGCTCACCAGGAGCGGCCGGCCGCTCGACGGCCTGCGCGCGGCCGACGAGGTGGCCGCGAGAGCCGCGAAGACTCCGGACGGAAGCGGATGGGCGGGATGCGCGGCCATGGCGGCCGCCGCGGTGAACGACCCCGCGCGCACGGCCGCTGCGCTCCGCCGTATCGCTGCATCCGGCGCCGAACTGCGCGCCTGGGGCATCGTCAACCCCGTGGTGGACGGCCTGATTGGCCTGAGACAGTCGGTCTTCCCGTGGAGCAACGTGGCCGACTGGCGCCCGCCGTCGTCGACGCGCTGAAGCAGCGTCGACGCGGCGATGGCGAGCACCCGCGCGGAAGCCGCGAAAGTGCTGCAGGGCATGTAGCCGCGGGCGTCATCCGCGCTGCAGCACCCTCGAGAGCACGCTGGCGTCGATGTTCGACCCCGACACGACCACGGCCACCTTCAGCCCGGCCAGCGGCAAGCCCGGCGACGAGCGCGGCCACGGCGGTGGCGCCGGCACCCTCCGCGACGACGCGCTCCTTCGCGAACAGCCCGCGGATGGCCTCGGCAATGGCGGATTCGGGCGCGAGCACCATGCGGCCGACGAAGCGTCGCACGAGATCGAATGTGATCGAGTCCGGGTCCATGTTTCCGGCCAGGCCGTCGGCGAGCGTCGGGTGAACCTCGACCTCGACGATGCGGCCGGCCTTGAGCGCCTCGTGGAAGGCCGGCGAGGCCTCGGCACTCGACGCCGACGACGTCGACGCGTTCAGCCGCCAGCGCCTTGGCGGCGATCGCGATGCCGCTCACGAGACCGCCGCCGCCGACGGGCACGAGGATCGTGTCGACCTCCGGCCAGTCCTCGAGAATCTCCAGGCCACGGTGGCGGCGCCGGCAATCACGTCGGGATGACTGTAAGGCGAGATGTAGGTTGCGCCGGCTCTCCGCCGCGAACGCCTTGGCCATGCGCTCGGCGTCCTCGTATGTCGGAGCAGGCCGCAGGTCGGCCCCGTGGCGCGCGATGTAGTCGAGCTTCGCCCTGGGAGCCGATTCGCGGCGTGAAGACCACGAGCTTCGAGGCCGAGCCGTTCGGCGGCGAACGCCATCGCGCGGCCGTGGTTCCCGGCCGACGCGGTGACGATCGCGCCGCGGCCGGCGCGGCCGCTCCCGGCCGGCGTTCGAGGAACGCCGCCGTCGCGTTCACGGCGCCGCGGATCTTGAACGAGTTGGTCACCTGCAGCGATTCCAGCTTCAGCCGCACGTCGGCGTCAGCGCAGGCGCCGACAGCCAGGCCGAGGACAGAAGCGGTGTGCGCCTGATGTGCGGCGCGATGCGCCGCGCGGGCGTCGAGATGTCGGCAATCGTCATGGCGCTTCTAGAATACCCTCCGGGCGGGTAGGATTGAACCGTGGCCCTGATCATCGAAACCCGTGCGGTAGCGCCGTTCTACAAGAACGGCTTCGTGGTGGCGTGCGACGAGCACCCGCGACGCGATTCTCATCGACCCCGGCGACGAGGTGGACGACCTGCTCCGCATCGTCGAGGCGCGGCGCCTGCTCGGTCGGCCTACATCCTGCTGACGCACGCGCACATGGATCACGTGAGCGGCGTCGCGCGGGCGAAGCGCGCCACCGGCGCGCCGCATCGGCGTGCATCGCGACGACGTGTTCCTCTACGACGCGGCGGTGGAGCAGGGCCGCGATGTTCGGCTACTCGCTCGAGCAGCCGCCCGCCGCCGGACTTCGACCTCGCGTCCAGCGGCCCGCTCGCGTTCGGCGCCTGCGAGGCGATCGCGTTCACCACACGCCTGGCCACAGCCCCGGCGGCGTGTGCCTGCAGGTTGCCGGGCCCGGCGGGCGGAGACGCACCTGTTCGTGGGCGACACGCTGTTTGCGGGCTCGATCGGGCGCACGGACCTGCCCGGCGGCGACTACGACACGCTCATGCGCTCGATCAGGGATGTCCTGTTCGGATTCGGCGACGCGGCCATCGTGCACGCGGGCCACGGTCCCGACACGACCATCGGCCGCGAGCGCGCGACGAACCCGTTTCTGAAAGGCTAACTGGCCGCCTCGAGCGTGAACTCGACGCGGCCGACGCGCAGAACGCTGCCGGGCCGCAGCGGTGCGCGTGTGATCCGCACGCCGTCAATCCAGGTGCCGTTCGTGCTGTCGAGATCGAGGATCTCGACCTCGCCGTCGGCCGCGACCTCCACCCGGCAATGCAGGCGCGACACGAGCGGCACGTCCAGGCAGAAGTCCGCCGCGCCCGAGGCGGCCGATGGTCTTGACGGCGCCCGGCATGAGCCGGAACGACACGGGATGATTGGCGTCAGCGTCCAGCGCCCGCAGCAACCACATGGAGCTTGTCCCTCAACCACGGCACGAGCGCATCCAGTGACCTTCGGGCTGACCCGCTTGTCCTGGAGCAGCGCGTACTCGTCGACGTCGCCGGTCTCGGCCGGCACGAACAGGTGATTCACGCCATCGATCGTCACGAGACTCGGCGTCGGGCTGCTTCTTCCGGCCCTTGGCGGCGTCGAGCAGCAGCTGGCCGTGCCGCGGCGACGGCACCTGCCGGTCGCGCTCGGCCTGGACGATGAGGATGGGCTGCTCGACTCTGTTCGATCACCTTCAAGGGATCGAAGGCAGGAAGCTGCGGAACCACGGCGTGTCGGCCTGCTTTCGATAGGCCTCCGGAATCTCCTCCCAGCCCGTGCCGCTGACGGACGGCCGCCTGGATCTTCTGCTGCAGCGCGATGCGGCTCTGCTTCTCCTCCTCCGGCAGCTTCAGCTTGTCGAGGAGGTACCGCTGCTGCTCGAGCACCAGTTCTCCGCCAGTCGTGCCTGGAGTCGCCAGGAGCGCGATCGCCGTC
Source organism: uncultured Acidobacteriota bacterium (assembly GCA_963806085.1). Classification (GTDB taxonomy): domain Bacteria; phylum Acidobacteriota; class Vicinamibacteria; order Vicinamibacterales; family JAKQTR01; genus JAKQTR01. The sequence goes on along the minus strand of CAWDWR010000002.1, from coordinate 1,053,276 downwards.
ACCTTCTTCTTCCCCGCGTTGGCGGCGGCCAGCAGGGCCACCAGCCCGCCCTCGCTGTGCCCGGCGACGGCGACGCGGTGCCGGGTCGACGTCCTTGCGCTTCCTCAGGAACTCGACCACCGCGCGCACGTCGTCCGCATAGTCCTGAATCGTCGCCGACTCGTCGCGGCCTCCGCTCTGGCCCACGCCGCGCTTGTCGTAGCGCACGACGATGAAGCCCGGCGTCGGCGAGGCTGTTGGCCAACTGCGCGAAGACCGGGATGCCGGCCACCGTCTCGTCGCGATCGACGGGACCGGACCCGGCGACGAGGATGACCGCCGGCAGCTTGTAGGCCGGAGCCTTGCCTGGCGTCGGCGGCTTCGGGGCGTTCGCCGGCTTCGAGATGGTCGCGGCGAGGGTGAACCCGCTCGCGGGGATCCGCACCTGCTCGTCGTTGTCGCGGCCCATCTGTCTCGACGCGGGACGACACGGCGGCGATGTCCTCGCGGGCCACCTCGAGGCCCTGGGCGGGCACCCTGAAGCGCAGGAGGCGGCCGTCCTCGTCGACCCAGATCTCGGCCTCGAGCGGGCCGCCGGGGTTCTCGAGCGTCAACTCGTAGCGCGTGGCCGAGACGGCCCGGCCCGCGGTCTGGATCCGCTCGCGTCCGGCTGGCCGTGACGCGCATCGTGATTTCGATCTGCGGCGGCGATGTACGCCTTCAGTTCGCCGGGCACGGCAAACGCCGCGCAGGCGCAGCGCCAGCGCCTCGTACGCGCAGAAGAACATGTTCGGCAGCACGACGGCGTCGGCCGACACGGCGTCCACTTTCTGGACCTGCTGGCCCGCCTGCGTGATGTCGTTGATGGCCTTGCCGTCGGCGAAGGTGGTGCGCATGATGAGCGGCCGGCCTCGCAGCGTGCCGTCCACCTCGAGGCTGACCGGCCGCCACTCGCGGTCGTACCGCATCTCGAAGCGCGTCGTCGACAGATCGACCGGGGCGGCAAGGCGGCCGGTGCCGCGGATGATCCAGCCATCGGCGGTTGCCGTCACCGTAGCCTGCTCGGTTCCCGAGCAGCCGGCCCTGCATGAAGACCTGGAGGCTGCCGACCGGTGCCGGACCCTGGGCCGCGGCCGGCCTGGCGTCGGCCGCCCACGCGGTTAGGACGAGGAAAGCCGCGACGATAGAATGAACTCGAACCATAACGGTTCTGAGCATATCAGCAATCCGACGGTGCGTGGACGGGGCCGCCAAGGGGCCCTCCTGGCCGTCGCGAGGCCCGACCGATGAGTGCTCGAACGAGTACCCGGCCGCCCGGAACCGGGCGGGCATGATCGACCTCGGCGCCCGCGGCCGCATCGTCGTGCGCGGCGTCGGACCGGAAGACGTTTCTGCATGCGCTGCTCACCAACGACATCGCGCTGCTGACCGCCGGGACGGGATGCTACGCGGCCCTGCTCACGCCGCAGGGGCGGATGATCGCCGACATGAACGTGTTCGAGCTCGGCGACGTGATGCTGATCGACGTGCGGCGCGAAGTGAAAGACGCGGTGCTCCAGCGCTTCGACCAGCTGATCTTCAGCGAGGACGTGCAGCTTGGGGACGTCAGCGACGCGTGGGGCTGCCTCGGCGTGTACGGGCCGCAGGCGGCGGCGATTGACGGGCGGCGTGGTTGGCGCGGAGCTTGGCGGGTTCGGCCCGTTCCAGAACGCCAGGCTCGAGCGCGCCGGGAGAGCTCCGTCGTCGTCGGCGCGCCGCGATGCGCATGGGGCTGCCGGGCTTCCTGCTGTTCGCGGCGGCCGGCGCGAGCTGCCCGGGCTCGCGCAGGGACTGTCGGCCGCGGGCGCCGCCGTCTTGCCAGCCGAGGTGGCCGAGACGCTGCGCGTCGAGGCCGGCGAGCCGGCATTCCTCGTGGACATGGGCGACGACACGATTCCGACCGAGGCCGGCATCGAGAGCACGGCCGTCAGCTACCTGAAAGGGTGCTTTCCCGGGCAGGAAGTGCTCGTGCGGATCAGAGACCGCGGCCACGGCAAGATCGTGCGGAAGCTCGTGGGGCTGACGATTGACGGGCGACGCCGCGCCGGCCGCGGGGAGCGCGATCGTCGGGGGCGACAAGGAGATCGGCCGCGTGACGAGCGCGGTGATGTCGCCGGCGCTCGGGAAAGCCGATCGCGCTGGGCTACGTGCACCGCGACTTCGTCGAGCCCGGCACGGCGGTTGTCGTCCGTCGGCGACGCCCGTCTGGCGCCACCGTCACCGAGCTCCCTTCGTGCGCTGACGCGAACCGGGATTCGGGATCGACTCGGGACGAACTGCGTCCCGTCCAGCCTCGAGCCCCTGCCCGAGCCCCGAGCCCGAGCCCCGAGCCCCGAGCCCGAATCGCGTCAGCCGTCAGCAGCCGCACCAGTTCATCGTCTGCCGGCGGGAGCTGGACCGACGGCAGGTCGCGAGCGCCACCCATCGCATCTCCTGTCCCATCATCGGCGTCGGGTCCGACTTGAGCGCGCAGCCGGAAGAAGCGCAGTTCGACGGAGCGCTCGGGGTAGTCGTGGACCGTCGCGAGGATCTCGGGGCCGACCTCGATGTCCGCGTCGAGTTCCTCGCGAATCTCGCGCGCGAGGCACTCCTCGAGCGTTTCGCCCGCGTGCAGTTTGCCACCCGGGAACTCCCAGTGGCCGGCGAGATGCGTGCCGTCGAGCCGGCGCGTGAGCAGGAATGCCCCGTCCCGCTCGATGACCGCCGCCGTCACCACGATCCGCTGCTTCATAAATGCGGTCAGGCACTATTTCTCATTAGCGTCTCATTAGCGCGGCGCGTCGCCGGAGCCGGATCGAAGGGGTAGGCGCGGCACATGCCGGACATCGGGCACGTGTCGCACTTCGGCTTGCGGGCCGTGCAGACCAGCGCGCCGAAGTCCATGATCGCCTGGTTGAAGTCGAACGCCCGCTTGTGCGGCACCATCAGCCCGGAAACCTTCCAGAGATGCTTCCGCATCTGGTGCGACTTCGGGTCGCCGCGGCCGATGACCACCCGGAACAGCACGCGCGCGACGTTGGTGTCGAGAATCGGCGCGCGCTTCCGGAACGCGAAGCTCATCAGCGCGCCGGCGGTGTAGGGGCCGATGCCCTTGAACGACCGCAGGGTCTCCTCGTCGGACGGCAGCTCGCCGCCGAAGCGGGCGACCGCCTCGCGGGCGATCGCATGCAGCCGCCGGGGCCTGATGTTGTAGCCGAGCGGGTACCAGGTCTTGACCGCCGCATCCTCGTGCGCGCCGGCCAGCGCGTCGAACGACGGGAACTTGCCGAGCCACTCGTGGTACTTCGGCAGCACCCGATCGACCTGGGTCTGCTGCAGCATGATCTCCGACACGAGGATGTGGTACGGGTCGTCGGTTCGCCGCCACGGCAGGTCGCGGCCGTTCCGGTCGTACCAGCGCAGCAGGATCCTGCGGAACTTCTGGCGATCGGCAGGAGCGGGCACGCGGCAACGCGCGGGCGCCCGGCCGTCGCGGCGCCTTGCGGGCCGTCACGAGCGCGTCGCCTCCGGCCGCTGGTTGCCGTGCTGAAACCCCATCTCCACACTTATAATTCAACCTGCATGAAGATCTACACACGAACCGGGGACGGCGGCGCAACGACGCTGTTCGACGGCACCCGCATCGCCAAGTCGGATCCGCGCGTGGACGCCTACGGCGAGGTCGACGAGGCGAACGCCGCCGTCGGCGTGGCGCGCGCCAGCGGCGTCGACAAGGACATCGAGGACATGCTGGCCGAGATTCAGCGCGACCTGTTCGCGCTCGGCTCGCGGCTGGCCGACCCGGCCGAGCGCATCGCCGATCGCGTCACGAAGGTCGCGCTCGGGCCGGACGACGTCACTCGCCTCGAAGGCTGGATCGACAAGTGCGAGGAAGAGCTGACGCCGCTTCGCCGCTTCATCCTTCCGGGCGGCACGCCCGCGGCAGCCGCGCTGCACCTCGCGCGCACGGTGTGCCGGCGCGCCGAGCGGCGCATGGTGGCGCTGGCGGTGCTCGAAGTCGAGTTCCTCGCCTACATGAACCGCCTCTCCGACCTGCTCTTCGTGCTCGCCCGCGTCGTGAACCGCCGCGCCGGAGTGGCCGAGGCCGAGTGGTGACGCGGCGAGGAGGCGTACGCCGATCTGCGAGCGCGATCGCCCGCCAGCACTACGAGAACTTTCCCGTCGCCTCGCTCCTGCTCCCGGCCGCGATGCGCCCGCACGTCGCGGCCGATCTACGCCTTCGCCCGGGCGGCCGACGACTTCGCCGACGAGGGCGACCGCCCGCCAGCCGAACGCCTGGCCCTGCTCGACGACTGGGGAAGCCGGCTCGCGCGCATCGGTCGCACATGGCCCCGGCGATTCCCACTAGCGCCCAGCGCCTAGCCCCGAGCCCCCATGCCGATGCCGTCTTCCTCGCCCTCGGCCACACCATCCGGGCCCGCGCGCTGCCCGTGAGCCTGTTCGAGGACCTGCTCTCCGCCTTCCGGCAGGACGTGGTGACGACGCGCTACGCGACCTGGGCGGACGTGCTGGACTACTGCCGGCGCTCGGCGAACCCGATCGGCCGGCTCGTGCTTCGCGTGGCGGGTCGCGCGGACGACGGCCTCGACGCGGCCTCGGATGCCGTCTGCACGGCGCTGCAGTTGACCAACTTCTGGCAGGATCTCGATCGCGACTGGCGGAAAGGGCGGCTCTACGTGCCGCGCGACGATCGCGAACGCTTCGGCGCGCGCGAGCCGGATCTCGACGCCCGCGTGATGTCGCCGGCGTGGCGCGAGGTGCTGTCGGCGATGGCCACCCGCACGCGGCGGCTCTTCGACGAGGGCCGGACGGTGTGCGATGGCCTCGAGCGGCCGCCTGCGCTACGAGCTGCGGCTCACCTGGCTGGGCGGCGTGCGCATTCTCCACCGGCTCGAGCGGGCCCGGTTCGACGTCTTCGCCGCGCGGCCGGCCCTTGGCGCGTCCGATGTTCCCGCGCTCCTCTGGAGCGCCGTCTCCTGGAGGCGGCCGAAAGCCGCCTGAGCATCGCGATGGCCCGGCGCGACACGAACTTCTACTACTCGTTCCTGGTGCTTCCCGACCACAAGCGCCGCGCCATCATCGCCGTCTGGGACTTCTGCCGGGCCGTCGACGACGATGTGGACGAGCGCGCGGGGCAGCTGGCCACCGAGCAGTCGCGGCGCGCTGCGGCGGAGTCGCTGGCCGGCTGGCGCGACGAACTCGCCGCCTGCTACGACGGCCGGCAGCCCCGGACCCCTCAGGGGATGGCGCTGGCGCCCCACGTGGCGGCATTCGCGCTTCCCCGGAAGCCGTTCGAGGACGTCATCGACGGCGTCGAGATCGATCTCGACCGGCCGCGCTTCCGGACCTTCGACGACCTGCGCGAGTACTGCCTGCGCGTCGCGTCGGCCGTCGGCCTCGTGTGCATCGAGATCTTCGAGTACACGAACCCGCAGTGCCGCCAGTACGCCATCGACCTTGGCATCGCGCTCCAGTTGACCAACATCCTCCGCGACCTCGGCCGCGACCTGTCCGCCGGACGGCTCTATCTGCCGACGGAGGACCTCGATCGCTTCGGCGTGACAGAGGACGACCTTCGAGCAGGACTCGTGACGGAGCAAAGTGCGAGCGCTGCTCGACTCCGAATCGAGGCGCGCCCGCGATCATTACCGCAGGGCCGCGCAGGAACTTCCGCGCGAGGACGCGCGGCGCCTTGCGGCCGCGCGCATCATGGGCGCGATCTACTCGGACCTCCTGGGGCGGATCGAGACGGGCGGGTTCGACGTGTTCGGCGCGCCCGTCCGGGTTCCGCGCTGGCGGCAGGCGGCCATCGCCGCAACCTCGTGGGTTTCCACCATGGCGGGCTTCTAGGTGGCAGACGTCATCATCATCGGCGGCGGGGTCGCGGGGCTGGCGTGCGCCGCGCAGCTCGCGAGCCGCGGCGCGTGCGTCATCGTCGTCGAGGCTCGGCCCCGACTGGGAGGGCGCGCGAGCTCGTTCGTCGATCCCGGCACGGGCGAAACCGTGGACAACGGGCAGCACATCCTGATGGGCTGCTACCGCGAGACGTTCGCGTTCCTGCAGCGCGTCGGCGCCCTGTCGCGCGTGCGCGTGCAGCCGTCGCTCACCGTGCCATCGATCGACAGCGCGGGCCGCCCCTCGGTTTTGTCCTGCCCGCCGCTGCCGGCGCCGTGGCACCTGGTCGGCGGCGTCCTCGAGTGGGACGCGCTCGGCTGGAAGGACCGCCTGTCCGTGCTCCGGCTGGGCGCGGCCATCAGGACCGAACAGCGTCGCTTGCGCGGGGCCAGCACCCGGGTGGCGTGCTCGAATGAAGAGACCGTCGAGAACTGGCTCGTCCGCAACGGCCAGACGCCGCGGCTGCGCGAGATGCTCTGGGACCCGCTGACGATCGCGGCGCTGAACCAGCCGCCGCACGAGGCCGCCGCGCCCACCTTCGTGCGCGTGCTCGCCGAGATGTTCAGCCCCGAGCCGCGGGCGGCGTCGATTGCGTTCCCGGCCGTTCCGCTCGACGCGATGTACGCCGCGCCGGCGCGCGACTACGTCGAAACACGCGGCGGCGAGGTGTGGACCAACGGCCTTGCGCGCGTCATCGTCGAGCGCGGCCGCGCGGCAGGCATTCGCGCGCGAGGCGGCCGGGAGGCGCGGGCGGGCGCGATCGTGTCGGCGGTCCCGTGGTTCGCCCTGCGCCATCTCTTCGACGAGGTCCCGGCTGCGCTGACGCCGGTGGTGACGGGCGCCTCGCGCATGGGGTGCTTTCCGATTGTGACGGTGAACCTCTGGTTCGACCGCCGCGTGCTCGCGACGCCGTTCGTGGGACTGCCGGGCCGGGCGCTGCAGTGGGCGTTCGATCACGGGGCCATCACCGGATCGCCGCGGTCTCACGTGTCGCTGGTCGCGAGCGGCGCGGGCGCTATCGTCTCTCTCCCCAACGATGCCATCGTGAGCACCGCGCTGCGCGAGTTGCGTGATGCGCTGCCGGAGGCCCGCGCTGCCGCCGTGAGGCAGGCGTCGGTCGTGCGAGAGCGCCGGGCCACCTTCTCGCTCGCGCCCGGCCAGCCCGCGCGCCCCCCGGCGGGGACCACGCCGCTTTCGGGCTTCTTCCTGGCCGGCGATTGGACCGATACGGGATTGCCAGGTACGATTGAAAGCGCCGCGATGAGCGGCCACGTCGCCGCCGAGGCGGTACGGTAATCGTCGCGAGACATCGTGACTATTGTTGTCGCTGTCGGACCAGCGCCTAGCACTACTTTGTCACGTTCAAGTTTCCGTACGTCGCGATTCAATATTTCGTACTTGTACAAATGATCCCGATTCTCTACGATAGCGCGTGTGGACGATCGCGACGCCCGCGAGATGTTGGACCGCTTCGGGACGTTTGTCGATCAGTTCGGCATCTGCTTCAATCGTCGGCCGCAACGCGCGGCGGCGCGCCGGTATCTCGACGGGTTGTTCAACGACAGCGCGCGGAAGTCCATGCAGGCGATGCATGGCCGCTTGAGCGATCCGGCCACCTACCAAGCGTTCCAGCACTTCGTGACGCACTCCCCGTGGGAGGCGGACGCCCTGTGGGCGCGGGTGCGCGCCGTGGGGCCCCCGCGCGCGGGCGTGCTCGCCGTCGACGATACAGGGTTGCCCAAGCAGGGGCGCCACTCGCCCGGCGTGCAGCGGCAGTACTGTGGGGCGCTGGGCAAGATCGGCAATTGTCAGGTGGCGGTGTCGACGGTCCTGATCGCGGAGGGTCTGCCGTGGCCGCTGAGTTGCGACCTGTACGTGCCCCAGGCGTGGGTCGCCGATCCGGAGCGCTGTGCGCGGGCTGGCATCCCCGACACGCTCCGCTTTCGCGAGAAATGGCGCATCGCCCTGAGTCAGACGCGCCGCGTGGTGAAGGCCGGCTTCCGCCTCACGGCGGTGGTGGCGGACGCCGACTACGGCTCGACCGCGAGCTTTCGCCGCGGCCTCGAGCACCTCGGCTTGCGCTACGCGGTGGCGATTCGGGGCTGCGTGACGGTGTGGGGCGCCGGGGCGCGCCGCGCGCGGCCGGTCAGCGCGGTGGCCGCGGCGGTCCCCGAGGCGGCGTGGCAACGCGTCACCTGGGCCGCCGGCACCAAAGGGCCGCTGGCGGCCCGCTTCGCGGCCGTGCGTGTCCGGCCCGCCCGGAGTCGCGGCGATCGCTGGCTCCTCTGCGAGCGCAGCCTCGCCACCGACGAGCGGAAATACTACCTGCTCAATCTCGACGCCACCGCGCCGCTGCGCGCGTTGGTGACCCTCGCCCGCAGCCGCTGGCCCATCGAGCAGCAGTACCGGGAGTTGAAGGACGAATTGGGTTTCGATCACTTCGAGGGCCGCACCTATCGCGGCTGGACCCATCATGTCGTCCTCACGGCCATCGCGTTCACGTTTCTCCAACTCGAACGCCGGCGCAATGCGACCGGCGCACGCCCGACCTTGCCCACCGTCCGACTCTGGGTGCGCGAGATCATGGGCTTCTTGTACATCGTGAACTCTCAGCGCGCGTTGAACATCATCGACAGTTTCCGGCGGAATCCGCCGCTACGAAGATGACAAAGTAGTGCTAGCCCCTAGCCCCTAGCGCCTGCACTCATGACTTCCATCCTCGTCCACTACCAGGAAATCGCCCTCAAGGGACGCAACCGCCCGTACTTCATCAGCAAGCTCGTCCACAATCTGCGGAAGCAGACCGTGGGCCTCGACGTGAAGGACGTGCGGGCGCTCATGGGGCGCATCGAGATCGTGCTCGGGCCAACAGCGAGCTTCGATCTCGTCAAGGAACGCGTCCAGCGCGTCTTCGGCATCGCGAACTTCTCCAAGGCCGGCCGCGCGCCCCGGTCGCTGGAGGACATCGCGGCGGCCGTTCTCGCGGACCTCGAGGGCCATCAGCCGGCCAGCTTCCGCGTGAGCGCGAAGCGCGGCGACAAATCGTTTCCGCTCACCTCGCCCGAGCTCGAGCGCGAGCTCGGGGCGCGCATCGTGGAGCGCTTCGGCTGGAAGGTGAATCTCGATCACCCCGACATGACCGTCATGGTGGAGGTGCTCGCCAGGCAGGCGTTCTACTCGTTCGGGAAGGAGCGGGGAGCCGGAGGGATGCCGACTGGCGTGAGCGGGCGCGTGGCCTGCCTCATGTCGGGCGGCATCGACTCGCCCGTCGCCGCGTACCGGCTGATGAAGCGCGGCTGCTCCGTCGTGCCGGTGCACTTCCACAGCTACCCGTTCCTGTCGCGCGCGTCGCAGGAGAAGGCGCGGGAGATCTGCGAGGTGCTGACGCGCCACCAGATGCGCACGAGCCTCAAGCTCGTGCCCTTCGGCGAGCTGCAGCGCCAGGTGGTGCTGACGGTCCCGCCGCCGCTGCGCGTCGTGATCTACCGGCGCCTGATGCTCCGCATCGCGGAACGCATCGCCCGCGACTGCCGCGCCAAGGCCCTTGTCACCGGCGAGGTCATCGGCCAGGTGGCGTCGCAGACGCTCGAGAACCTCACGGTGATCGCCGCCGCAGTGCGAATGCCGATCCTGCGGCCGCTTGTCGGGATGGACAAGGAGGAGATCGTTGCGGAGGCGATCAGGATCGGGACCTACGACATCTCGATCATCCCCGACCAGGACTGCTGCCAGTTGTTCACGCCGCGCAGCCCGGAGACGCACGCCCGGCACTGGCAGGTGGAAGCGGCCGAGTCGAAGCTGCCGATCGAGGAGATGGTGAAGGCCGCCGTGGACGGCACCGTGACGGAGGAATTCAGGTTTCCGCCTACCGTTTCGTGAGCACCTCCGAGCCCGACACCGGGCCCAGGCAGGTCGTGCCGCTGTAGTTGATGCGGATCTTGTCGAGGCTCTCGGGCAGGGCCGTGCCCGTGAGGGAGAACGGACAATTCGCCCCGGCGCCCGACACGGTCCCGTTCGCCTTGAGGTCGGCCGTCATCCCGTTGAGCTTGCCCGACGCCGATCCTTCCAGCGTGAGGCCCCCGCCGCAGGTCGCTTTGAACGTCCCGGCCGCCGACACGTCGGTCATCTCGGTGATCTTCCACTCGAGATTGCCGCACGACCCCACGTTGAGGCCGGCGGGAGCCGCGGTGGCCGCCGATGTCCAACTGCCCGTTGCGAGCACCTTGGCCACCTCTGACGGCGACGTCGGCCCCTCGTGCCTCGTTTCCACGCAGGCCGCGGCAACCACTGCCAGCCCGATCGCCACTGTCACTGCCGTCGCGCGCATGCGAATCATGTTCGATCTCCCGGCCTTGCCGTGTCCGATGTCCTGACCAGCGCCTAGCGCCCAGCCCCTAGCGCCTGGTCCTTGAAGTACGCCCTCAGCGCTTCCCCGGTGCTCTCGAAGGCGAGATCTCTCCAGGGGATCATATCGGCCCGAAACGTCCGGACCTCCAGGCTTTCTTCGTCGGCCACCTTCAGCTCGCCGCCCACCGCCCGGGCCGCCCAGACGATGATGATGGGCGTCTTGCCGCGATAGGAGTGCAGGCTGACGAGGCCCTCGAGTTCGACGTCCAGGCCGCATTCCTCACGGGCTTCGCGCACGGCCGCTTCTTCGAGCTTCTCGCCCCGGTCCACGTAGCCGCCCGGAAACACCCAGCGGCCGTAACCCGGCTCGATGGCCCGCCGGCAGAGCACGATTTCGTGATCAGCAGTCCGAATAATCGTGCCGACAGCCACCTTCGGGTCCAGGTAGAACACGAACCCGCAGGCGTCGCAAACGAGCCTAGCCGGCTCTCCTTCCTTGAGTACCCGCGCGTCGAACGAGCCGCCGCAGTGCGGACAAAAGCGAAATCTCCGCTCGCCGTGATCTTCAGCCATTTCCAATAGCAAGAAGCATACTCGAATCGAGGCATGGGGCATGGGGCATGCCCCTAGCCCCTAGCCCCTAGCCCCTGTCATAATAGGAGTTTATGTCGATCCTGAAAGTCTCCCGGATGGGGCATCCGGTCCTCCGAAAGAAGGTGCGGCCGGTGCCGCTGGCCGAGATCACGACTGCCCCGGTCCAGCAGTTGATCGACGACATGGCGCAGACCATGCTCGAGTACAACGGGGCAGGCCTCGCGGCGCCCCAGGTTCACGAAGAGCTCCGCCTGTTTGTCGCCCAGGTGATCCGCGACCACGACGACGAGGAAGAAGACGAGGCCAGGACGCCCGAGATCCTGGCGATCATCAACCCGGAGATCAAACCGGCCGGCCGGCACGTCGAAGAAGACTGGGAAGGCTGCCTCAGCATTCCCGACCTGCGCGGCCTCGTGCCCCGCTACCGGGACATCTCGGTGAAGGGCTACGATCGCGCGGGCCGCCCGATCGAGCTGCAGGCCAGCGGGTTCATGGCGCGCGTCATCCAGCACGAGACCGACCATCTGGACGGCGTGCTCTTTCTCGACCGGATGAAGTCGATGGAGAGCCTCAGCTTCATCGAAGAGTTCGCGCGGTATCACGCGAAGCGGGAACACGAAGAGTAGACAGTAGCCAGTAGTCAGTAGCCAGTAGGGCGCAAGCTGCGCCGGAAGCGTGACCGGTCGGTAGGCATTTCTACTGAATACTGGCTACTGGCTACTTACTACTGACACAATCACAGCCACCATCGAGAATTCAGAGTGAATGCTCCTCCGCTGATCATCGTCTTCATCACCGTCTTCATCGACCTGCTGGGGTTCGGGATCATCATCCCGCTGCTGCCGTTCTACGCGGAAACGTTCGGCGCGACGGCGTTCACGGTGGGCCTGCTCGCCACCTCGTTCTCGCTCATGCAGTTCATCTTCGCGCCCATCTGGGGACGCGTCTCGGATCGGGTCGGGCGGCGGCCGATCATCCTGCTGGGGCTGCTCGGCTCGTGCCTGTCCTACCTCGGGTTCGGACTCGCCAGCACGCTCACCGCGCTGTTCGCCGCGCGGATCTTCGCCGGCATCGCCGGGGCGAACATCCCTACCGCCCAGGCCGTTGTCGCGGACCTGACCACCCCCGAGAACCGCGCGAAGGGGATGGGGATTATCGGGGCGGCGTTCGGACTGGGGTTCATCTTCGGGCCGGCAATCGGCGGGTTCCTGAGCCGCTACGGCTACGGCGTTCCGGCCTACTTCGCATCGGGCCTGTCGCTCGCGAACTTCGCGGCAGCCTGGTTCCTCCTGCCCGAGACGCTGAAGCCGGAGCATCGCGCGATCGAGCGCGTCGGCCGCATGGACGCCCTGCGGACGGCGCTGGCCCGGCCGCACCTGCCCCTGCTGCTCGTGATCGGCTTTCTAGTGGTCGCGGCGTTCTCCGGCTTCGAATCCACCTTCGCCCTCTTCGCCGAGCGGGCCTACGGTTTTCACGCCTCCTCGATCGGCTACTTCTTCGCCTTCGTGGGGATCATCCTGGTCATCGTCCAGGGCCTGCTGGTCGGGAAGGTCGTGAAGGTGATCGGCGAGCACCACATCGTGCCCGCGTCGCTGGCAATCGTGGCGATTGGACTCCTGATGATCCCCGCCACGCAGTCGGTGACGGCGCTGCTCGTGGCCAACGGCGTGATGGCGGTGGGCATGGGGTTCAACAACCCGGCGCTGATGTCGCTCATCTCGCGCTACTCGGCCGCCGAGGACCAGGGCGGCGTGATGGGGCTCACGCAGTCGCTGAACAGCCTCGCGCGCATCGTCGGCCCCATGTGGGGAGGCTTCGCGTTCGATCGCCTCGGCGTCGGGATGCCGTACGTCACGAGCGCGGCGGTGATGGGCGTGGCGGCGCTGCTGGCGCTGCACGCCCTCTGGCGCACGCAGACAAGCGCGGCAGCGTAGGTGCCGCGCCGAGTGTTCGAGTCTTGTGGGCTGCGTGTGTGACCAGCGCCTAGCGCCAAGTCCCTAGCGCCTGGAGGTTCCCATGCACGTACTGATTTTCGGGAAAGACAGTTGACCCTACACGTCGGAGGCCCGTGAGGTCTTCGCACGACGCGGCTACACGGTCGAGTACGTCAACGTGAAGAAGAGCGCCGCCGATCTGGATCGGATGCTCGGCTACAGCAAGGGCCGCCGCAACGTCCCGGTGATCGTCGAGGACGGGAAGGTGACGATCGGCTACGGCGGCACTTGAGGCATCTAACAGGAAACGACCTCGCAACCTGCGTGAAGCGGCGTCGCCGCGAGAACGGGTTGTGAGGTCGGCCTGAAGGGCCGCCGTGCGCGGCCCGCGATCTCTACTCCCAGGGCGCCTTCAATCCGAGGCGCGCGAGCTTCTCTTCGACCTCGCGCCCCTCGAGATTCGGCCTGGGCCGGCCGTCGTCGCCGCGGCTCAGGAAGCCGCCCTCGTCGGCGATGGCCATCGCGCGATCGCGGTCGCCCGAGGCGAGCGCCGCCAGGAACGCGCTCTCGATGCGCGACAACGCCGTTCCGCCCCGGCGGTAGTCGAGAAACGCCTCCCAGGTGAGCGGCACCCACTTCGCCACGATCTGCTCGCCGATGACCGTGGCGTACGCGCGGATCTCCAGCTGCGCGTGCTCGTCCATCCGCAGTTCGAGGAAGTGCAGCAGGTTCTGCAGATCGATCTTCCAGTAGGCTTCGGTGTAGGTGGAAAGAGGAAGATCCTTCCGCGCCTGCTCGCGGGCGACGCCGGCGGCCAGGCGGGCCTCGTAGATGTCGCGCGCCTGGCGCTGAATCCTGCGTTCCTCCTCGGACAGCGCGGCACCCTGCTCCGCGGGCAACAGCCCGCTGCTGCCCTGCCGGTTGGAGGCGGACTGCAGCCGCCACGAATCGGGCGCGGTGCGCTGGGCCGCGTCGATGGCCTCGGAGTAGCGCGTCGAATACTCGTTCACGCTCGCCGTGCGGTGGCGGATCCACTGCCGCCAGACGTCCATGGGCACGCGCACGTGGAGCTTGAGCTCGCACATCTCGAACGGGGTCGTGTGCGCGTGGCGCATCAGGTAGCGGATGAGGCCGCGGTCCTCGTGACGGCGCTTGGTGCCCCTGCCGTAGGAGGTCCGCGCCGCCTGCACGATCGCCGAGTCGTCGCCCATGTAGTCGACCACCCGCACGAACCCCTCGTCGAGGACGCGGATGGCGCTCGCCGAGCATGGCGTCGAGGGCGGGAACCGCGGGGCGGGGGACCTTCTCGGCCACCCGGGTTTCTTCAGGCAGAGGCATCGGTCGATTATACGTCCTGACATGGTCCCGCCGACTCGACGCCCCGCGGCCGCGCATGACACGATAGAACCCGCATGATCACGCTCTCCGACGTCACCAAGACCTTCGACGGCAAACGGACCGTCACCGCCCTCGAGCATGTCAGCCTCGCCATCGAGCGCGGCGAGATGGTCTCGATCGTCGGCGCGTCGGGATCCGGCAAGTCCACCCTGCTCAACCTGATTGGCGCCCTCGACCGGCCGACGTCGGGCTGGATCGAGGTGGACGGCCGCCGTCTCGACGGGCTCGGCGACGACGAGCTGACGAAGGTGCGGCGAGACACGGTGGGCTTCATCTTCCAGTTCTTCAACCTGCTGCCCACGTTGAGCTGCCTCGAGAACGTCGCCCTGCCGCTGCACCTGCGCGGGTGGGCCAGGAAGAAGGCCGCCGATCGGGCGCGCGAGCTCCTCGGCCTCGTGCAGTTGGAGAAGCGCATCGAGCACCTGCCCGACGAACTCTCGGGCGGCGAGCGGCAGCGCGTCGCCATCGCCCGCGCGCTCGCCATCTATCCGCCAATCCTGCTCGCCGACGAACCAACGGGCAATCTCGATTCGTCCACAGGCGAAGAGATCCTCGCGCTCATCCGGGACCTCCACCAGCGGCTGAAGGCGACGGTCCTCATCGTCACGCACGATCGCCACGTCGCCGAAAGCTGCGCTCGCACCGTCACCCTGCGCGACGGCCACATCGTCGGAGACGAACGGCGATGATGCTGCTGCGCCTCATCACCTGGCCCTACGTCCGCAGGCACCGCCTGCGCACGGTGCTGACGACGGTGGGGATCGTGCTCGGCGTGGCGGTGTTCGTGGGCATGCACACGGCCAACCAGTCGGTGCTGTTCGCGTTCTACAAGACGATCGACCGGATCGCCGGCAAAGCGGAGCTGCAGATCACCGCCGGCGAGGGCGGCTTTCCGGAGAGCGTGCTCGAGCAGGTGCAGGCGATGCCCGAGGTGAAGGTCGCCGTCCCCGTGATCGAGGCCCCGGTCGACACGAACCTGAAGGGCGAGGGGAACCTGCTCATCCTCGCCGTGGACATGACCGGCGACCGCTCGCTGCGCGACTACGACCTCGAGAGCGGGGACGAGGCGGTCGTCGACGACCCGCTGGTGTTCCTGGCGCAGCCGGACTCGCTGATCGTCACGCGCGAGTTCGCCGACCGGAACGGGATCCGGATTGGCGCGAAGGTGCCGATGCGCACGATGGAGGGCGAGAAGCAGTTCACCGTGCGCGGGATCATGAAGTCGGGCGGGCTGACGCAGGCGTTCGGCGGCAACCTCGCGGTGATGGACATCTACGCGGCCCAGATGGTGTTCGGCCGCGGCCGCACGTTCGACCGCGTCGATCTGGCGCTCGCCGACGGCGTGGCGCTCGCCGACGGCCGCGCGGCGATCGAGCGGCGCCTGGGGCCGGGCTACCAGGTGGAGCCGCCCTCGTCGCGGGGCCAGCAGATCGACTCGGTGATCCGCGTGTACTCGTTCACGGCGAACGTCAACAGCGCCTTCGCACTGTTCATCGGGATGTTCATCATCTACAACTCGTTCTCGATCGCGGTCGCCCAGCGGCGGCGCGAGATCGGGATCCTGCGCGCGCTCGGCGCCTCGCGCGGGCAGATCCGCACGCTGTTCCTCGTCGAAAGCGGCCTCGCGGGCCTGGTGGGGTCGCTGCTGGGCCTGGGTTTCGGCATCCTGCTGTCGCGGGGCCTCGCGCTGTACATCGCCGGCCTCATCGCCGGCGTCTACGGCATCGCCGAACGGACGACCGAAATCGCCACCGATCCCCGGCTGATGCTCCTCGGCCTGCTGATGGGCGTGACAACCAGCGTGATCGCGGGATTCCTCCCGGCCCGCAACGCCGCCCGCGTCGACCCGATCCAGGCGCTGCAGAAGGGCCGGTACCAGGTGCTCTCGGCCGGCGAGAACCGCATCCGGCGCCTGGCCGCGCTCATCCTCGGCAGGCGCGTCGCTCGCGCTGCTGGTGGCGGCCGGCCGGTCGATGATCCTGTTCTACGCGGGCTTCGCGATGTCCCTGCTGGCGCTCCTCCTGCTGAGCCCCACCGGCGCGCTCTGGCTCACCCGGGCGCTGCGGCCGGCTGCTCCAGCGGCTCAGGCCGGTCGAGGGCGCGCTCGCCGCCGACAGCCTGATCCAGGCGCCGCGCCGCACGTCGGCCACGGTGACCGCGCTCATGCTCTCGCTCGCGCTCGTCATCGGCATGGGCGGGATCGCGAAAGCCGTCTCCGACTCGATCATGGACTGGACGACGACGGCCCTGAACCCGGACCTGTTCGTGACGGCGTCCCAGAGCCTGACCGAGCGCAACTTCAGGTTCCCGTCGTCGCTTGGAGACGCGCTGGAGCAGATCGAGGGCGTCGACGAGGTCCAGCGCGTGCGCAGCCACCGCATCAACTACCAGGGCTCGCCGGTGATGATCGTGGCCGTCGAGGCGAAGTCGCTCGGCGACCGCGCGCGGCGGCCGCCGGTGGAGGGCCCGCCGGAGATGTACGAACTGGCCGCGCAGGGCAAAGGGCGTCATCCTGTCCGACAACTTCGCCGCGCTGCGCGGCCTGCACTACGGTGACACGATCGAGCTGGCCACACCGACGGGCGTGCACAAGGTGCCGATTGTCGGCCTGGTGGTCGACTGGTCGGATCAGCAGGGCGCGATCCTGATGGACCGGGCCAGCTACATCCGGTGGTGGGGCGACGACACCGTGAACGTGTTCCGCATCTACGTGAAGCCGGGCGTGCCGCCGATGGACGTGCGCGCGCGGATCATCGAGCGTTTCGCCGGAACGCAGCGGCTGTTCGTCCTGACGAACAGGGAAGTGCGGTCGTGGATCACGGCGCTGACGGACCAGTGGCTCGGTCTCGCCTACGCGCAGATCGCGATCGCCGTGCTGGTGGCGATTCTGGGCATCGTGAACACGTTGACCGTGTCGATCATCGACCGCCGGCGCGAGCTGGGCGTGCTGCGGGCGGTCGGCGGCCTGCGCAACCAGATCCGCCGCACGATCTGGATGGAGGCCCTCACGATCGGCATCGTCGGGCTGGTGCTGGGATTCGCCGTCGGGTCGGTGACGCTGCACTACGTGCTCGAAATCAGCCAGCGCGACGTCACGGGCATGTCGCTGCCCTACAAGTTCCCCTGGGCGATCGCCGGGCTGCTCGTGCCGCTGATCCTCGGATCGGCGTTCGTCGCGTCGCTCTGGCCGGCCGAATCGGCGGTGCGGGGGTCGCTCGTGGAGGCGCTCGAGTACGAGTAGGGGCTAGGGACTAGGCGCTAGGCGCTAGTCGGACATCGGGATTCGGGGTTCGCGGTGGAGGTCGAGGCTTCAGCCTCGACGGACAGGCGAGAGGCGAGAGGCGAGAGGGAAGAACCATGTCGCGGCGCATCATTGATTGGCAGGTCGCACTAGCGCTCTGTGCGGCTATCGCGGTGCCGGTGACGGCCGCGGCGCAAGAGGCGCGGCAGGTGATGGAGGAGGCGCAGCGGCGGACCGAAGCGACGTCGCAGCACTACGAGGGCCTGCTCCAGGTCGTCGACTGCGAAGGGCAAGATCTCCGACAAACGCTGGGTGTACGACCGGCTGGGTTCGCACGGGCGGAGCAAGTCCGTGCTGACCTTCGTCCAGCCCGCCGAGGTGAAGGGCGTGGCGCTGCTCGTCGTCAACTACCCGGATCGCGCGTCGGACCAATGGATGTGGACGCCGGCGATTCAGCGGGAGCGGCGGATCGCGCTGCAGGACCGTTCCACGCGCTTCTTCGGCACGGACTTCAGCTTCGAGGACCTCGAGGAGCGTGACACCGGGCAGTACGACTACGCGATGCTGGGCGAGGAGGCCATCGAAGGCGCTTCCTGCTGGAAGATCGAGTCGCGGCCGCGCAAGGGCAAGTCCTCGCAGTACACCTCGTCCATCGTGTGGGTCCGCAAGGACAACTACGCCTTCCAGCGCATCGAGAACTTCATCAAGGACACCGTCGTCCGCCGCCTGAAGTACTCGAAGATCGAGAACGTGCAGGGAATCTGGACGGCGCGCGTGCTCGAGATGGCCGACCTCAAGCGCAACAGCCGGACGATACTCACCTTCGACAAGCTCGAGTACAACGTACCGATGAAGGAAGAGAACTTCACGCTGCAGGCGCTCAGGCGGGGGCAATAGAAAGTAGTCAGAATTCAGTAGCCAGTAGCCAGTAGGAATGCATCCCAACGCCGTCAAACATCTCTGCCGCCGGATCGACGCCCGATCGGCTCTCGTGCCGCCTTTCTACTGGCTACTGGCTACTGGCTACTGGCTACTGATCGGCGGCCGCTCACGGCTGGGGGTCACCGCGGGTGTGCTTGCTGCACTTTTCACGGCCGTTCCTGCTGCCGCGCAGGTCTTCTCTCAGAAGGGCTTCGTCGAGGCCAAGGGCATCGGTTATCCGCAGCCCACAGCAAAGGACGAGACGCAGGTGGTCGGCGAAACGCTGCTGCGCTACGAGGCGGCGGTGCGGCCGGCCTCGTGGCTCCGCCTGAACGGCGGCATCGACGCCCGGGCCGACACCCATGAACAAACGGAGTGGAACGGCATCAGCTGGAGCGACCGGTCGATCAAGCGGGCCGGGCTGGCTGTCAGGCGCCTCGATGCGACCTTGACGCGCGGGCCCCTCACGCTGCAGCTCGGGAAGCAGTTCATCCGGTGGGGCAAGACCGACATCCTGAATCCCACCGACCGGCTCGCGCCGCGCGACTATCTGACCGTCGTGGACAGCGAGTTTCTCGGCGTGACGGCCGCGCGCGTCGTCGCCGGCCTCCAAGACGACACCCTCGAACTGGTTGCGGCCCGGTTCACGCCAAGCCGCACGCCTTTGCTCGACCAGCGCTGGGCCGGGCTGACCGCCGATCTGGAGAATCTCACGCTCATCGACGAAGGCGCCGCATACCCTGCGCGCGCTCAAGTGGGTGCGAGGTGGAACCACGTCGGATCGGGCTACGAGTTCTCGCTGTCGGCGTTCAGCGGGAACAACAACCTGCCGCTCATCGAGACGGGCGCTCCACGGCTGCCTGGAGGCATCCCCGTCCCGCCCGCGGCCTCACTGCCCGCGAACGTCGTGCCCATCGGGCTGCAGGTTCCAATCACCCGCGTCTACCCGTCGCTGTGGACCGCCGGTGGCGACGTGGCCGTGCCGCTGCCGGTCGTCACGCTGAAGGGGGAGGCGGCGTTCTTTGGGACGAGCGACTCGCGCGCCGACCAGTACTGGCTCTACGTCATCCAGGCCGAGCGCCAGAGCGGCGAGTGGATGTTCATCGGCGGATACTCGGGCGAAGTCGTGACGACGTCCCGTGTCCAGGCGGCATTCGCGCCAGACCGGGGATTGACGAAGGCCTTCCTGGGCCGCGCCTCCTATACGATCGACACGAACCGCAGCGTCGCTTTCGAAGGCGCAGTCCGCCAGAACGGCGACGGCACCTGGCTCCGCTTCGAGTACTCGCAAGCCTCTGGCCAGCACCTGCGGTTCACCGCCCGCGCCACCGTCATCGCCGGCATCCCATCCGACTTCTTCGGCCGCTACGATCACAATTCTCACGTCACCATCGGCCTCCGGTACAGCTACTGAATTGGGGTCAGGCACGATTTCTCATTTCAGTCTCAATAAGGGGCCGGATCGGCTGCAATTGCCGGGCTGCGGAGTTGGAATCTGACCCGATGCCTCGATCAAGCCCCAATCTGGGGGCGGATCGGTCCTCCTAATGAGACGCTAATGAGAAATTGTGCCTGACCCCAATTACGGGTAGGCTCGGGGGATGGCTGCCGGGTTGGCCGCCGCGGAGGGTGCCATGGGGTGGTTCAGGCGGATCCTGCTCTGGATCGGCGTACTGCTGATTGTCGCGATCGCGGCGGCCTTCATGCTCCCACGCCACGTGCGTGTGGAGCGGTCGGCGGCGATTGCCGCCTCGCAGGCGACGGTGTTCACGGTCCTGAACAGCTTCAAGCTCTTCAACAGGTGGTCCCCCTGGTTCGAACTCGACCCCGAGGCCAAGTACGCCTATGAGGGTCCAGCCGCGGGCGTCGGTGCGAAGTTGAGCTGGGTCGGCAATCCGAGGACCCTCGGCTCCGGGAACCAGGTCATCACCGCGAGCAAGCCGTATGAGCGGATCGAGGCCGACGTCGACTTCGGCCAGGGCGGCGGCCCCGCGAAGCAGGTGTATGCGCTTGCGGGGAACGGGGCCGCCACGAAGCTGTCGTGGAGCATGGATGTCGACCTCGGCATGAACCCGATCGCCCGCTACTTGGGCCTGGGATTCGACGGCATGATCGGCAGGGACTTCGACAAGGGCCTCGCCCTGCTGAAGACGTTTGCCGAGGGTCTGCCGAAGGGCGACTTTGCCGGCCTGGTCGTCGAAGCGGCTTCGGTCCAGCCCGTCACGGTCGCGTACGTCCCCACGTCGAGCTCCAGGGACGATGCAGCGATTGCAGCTGCGATTGCGAAGGCGTACGGCGAGGTGGGGGCGTTCCTGAAGGCCAATGGGCTCAAGATGGCCGGCGCGCCAATTACCATCGACACCGGCCAGAGCGTCTCGGGCTATCTCTTCGACGCCGCAGTCCCCGTGGATGGCGTGCCCGCGAAACCCATCCCGCCCGACTCCAGGGTTCAGATGAAGCAGACCTATGGCGGCAAGGTGCTGAAGGTGGCGTTGCGAGGCCCGTACAGCCAGATTCCGACGACCTACGCGAAGATCGTCGCCTACATCGCCGCGCACGGCATCGAAACGAACGGCAATCCCTGGGACGAGTTCGCCAACGATCCGACGACCGTGAAGGAGACGGAGATACTGACGAACGTCTACTTTCCGATTAAGTAGGCGCTGGGGACTAGGTGCTGGGCGCTAGTCTGGCCACTATCTCGTTGTCACCCACGCGGCGAGAGCCGCGTCCGACTAGCCCCTAGCCCCTAGCGCCTAGCCCCTGATCCGCGAACTCCGGGCTCCTCACGCCAGGCGATCCCGGAGTTCGCCTTTGATGACCTTCCCGTAGGCCGTTCTCGGGAGCGCGTTCAGAAACAGCCACCGCCGCGGGATCTTGTACTTCGCGAGCTTCGCGGACAGGAACGCGGCCAGGTCCTCGCCCGTCACGCTCCCGGGCTGGCGCAGCACGACACAGCCGGCGCCCACCTCGCCCCACGTCGCGTCCGGCACGCCGACCACGGCGGCATCCTGCACGGCGGGATGCAACAGCAGCTCGGCTTCGATCTCGGCCGGATACACGTTCACCCCGCCGGAGATGAGCATGTCCTTCTGCCGCCCGGCAATGTAGAAGAATCCCTCCTCATCGCAGCGCGCGAGGTCGCCGGTGTGAAACCAGCCGTCGGCGTCCAGCGAGGCAGCGGTCGCTTCGGGGTTGTTCCAGTAGCCCTTGCACACGTGAGGGCCGCGCAGCCACAGCTCACCGACCTCGCCCGCCGGCACGGGTTCGCCGTCCGGCCCGGCGGCCTTTGCCTCGGTGAACATCATCGCCTTCCCGATCGAGCCCTTCTTCCGGATCGACTCTTCGACGGTCATCGAGAAGCAGTTCACGCCGACCTCGGTCAGCCCGTAGCCCTGCTTGAAGACGACGCCGCGCTGCTGGTACGCCTCGATGATGTAGAGAGGCAGCGGGGCGCCGCCGCTGATGAGCCAGCGGACGTGGGACAGGTCCACCGTCCGGAACGCCGGCGCGTCCATCAGGAGCTTGTAGATCGTGGGCACACCGAGCACCACCGTGCAGCGCTCGCGCTCGATGGTGCGCCACACCTCGTCGGGATCGAATCCCGCGTGCAGCACGATCGTGCCGCCGATGGTGAAAATCGGCAGCAGGAACGCGCCGAGTCCGCCGGCGTGGTAGAGCGGCGTGAAGACGGGGCTCACGTCTTCTTCGCGGAGCTGCCAGCATATGGCGGTGTTGTAGCCGTTCCACGCGACCATGCGGTGCGGCACCATGACGCCCTTCGGATTGCCGGTGGTGCCGCTCGTGTAGAGCAGGCAGCAGACGTCCTCGGGGCCCGGGCGCGGCGCGCCTGCAGGCGGCCCGCACGCATCGCCTCTCCCGAGAAGAGCCGCGAGGCTCTCGTGGCCAGGCGCGGCTGGCCCATCGAGCGCGATCCACCGCGGAATGTCAGCGGAACCGGCCAGCGCGCGGATGGTCTCGGCGAACTCGCCGCCGTACATGATCCCGGCCAGTCCGGCGTCCCCCGCGATGAACCCAATTTCGTGCGGGGTCAGCCTTGTCCCGAGGGGAACCAGGATCACGCCGGACTTCGCCGCCGCGAAGAACGCGTCGATGAACTCCACCCTGTTGTGTGAGAGCAGGGCCACGCGATCACCGGGCGCGAGCCCAGACGCTCCGAGCCACGCCCGGGCAAGCCGGCTCGCCCGCTCGTCGAGATCCCGGTACGTGTAACGCGATCCATCGGCCACACACACCAGGGCCGTCTTTTCCGGAGTCAGGCGCGCGCGTTCGCCAATGACGTCCGCGTGAATCACGGCCGGCCTCCGGGCCCGCTGCCGGTGCCTGTGACATCCACCTGCACGTTTCTCACGGCCGGCAGCGGCGGCGGCATCGTCAGGACGTCCGAAAGCGCCGCCTGGAAGCGGGCGGGGCATTCCTGCTGCGGCACGTGGCCGCACGCGGGGATCGTCGTCAGGCGCGCCGCGGGAAGCTGCGCCATCATCCGGCGCGCGTACGCAATCGAGAACAGTTTGTCGGATTCGCCCCAGAGCAGGTCAGCGGGGGCTTTCACTTCATGGAGCTTCCCGTCCAGCACGTACTGCTTCATGTCGTCCGCGGTCTGCACGAGGCGGGCGATCGGACCGTTCTGCGCCTCGCGCACCACGTTGTCGAGCACGAAGCCCGGAATCGGCTCGGCCGACGGATCGCGAAGCTGCGTCATCAGCGCTGCGGCTTCCTCACGGGTCTTCGGCTGCAGGCTGAGATCCGGCCTGTCGCCGACGAGCGCGCCGCCGTTGACGAGGACGATTCTCGCCACGCGGTCGGGATGCTCACGCGCGTACAGCATCGCCGCCCAGGCGCCGAGCGAATTACCGACGATGATCGCAGGGTCCTGGGGACCTTGCGCCATCACCGCCTCCAGGCCTTTGAGCACTTGGCCGACCGAAATGGGGCCATCGGCAGGGGCGCTCTGTCCATGCCCGGCGAGATCGGGGATCACCACGCGATAGCGCGGCGTGAAGGTCTTCACGATGCTGGACCAGGTGCCGGCCGAGTCGCCGGCGCCGTGCAGCAGCACCAGCGTCTGCCCGCTTCCGGCCGTCCACACGGATTGCGACCCAATCGAAGAGGGCACATCAGCCCTGGCGAACCCGGCAGCGGCGAGCGCTCGTGTGTTCATGCGTGCATAGACCGTGAGCGGGAAGGTCCAGAAGTACCAGACGCCGCTGGCGACAACGAGCAGGACGATGGCGGCGGCGGCGATGCCGAGGCGTGCTCCGAGAGTCACGAGGTCCTCCTCCTTGCCGCTTGACGAAGCTGGCAGGCGGGGATATTCTACACCAGCTAGAAAACATATCAAACGTTCGGAATGTTAGTTGACGCCCACCGAATAACGAGCTTAGTTGTTGACAGTCAGTTAGTTAGAACGGAGGAGGAAATGAGTATCCTCGGCACTCGGACCTTTGCGTCCCGATTCTGGATGGCTATCGTCCTCGTCGCCGCGCTCCTTGGTCTGGCTCCGGCCCCGGCCCGCGCTCAGGTTGCTGACGCGGTCATCGAAGTGGTGGCGCAGGACCAGTCGCAGGCTGTTCTGCCGGGCGTCACCGTGACGGTGACGCGGCCGGACACCGGCTACACCCAGACGAACGTGACCGATTCCTCGGGCATCGTCCGCTTCAACGCGCTCCAGCCCGGGACGTACACGGTCAAGGTGGAGCTCTCGGGCTTTGCGACCATCAACCAGGAAGGCGTCACGCTGCGCGTGGGCCAGACGGCTCGCCTGACCATGACGATGAGGGTCGCGCAGGTGTCGGAAACCGTGAACGTCACGGCCGAGGCGCCGCTGGTGGACGTCTACAAGACCGACTCGTCGACGAACATCACGCCGGAGCAGATCGAGGCGCTGCCGGTCGCCAACCGCGACTTCCAGTCGCTGGCGTACCTGACGCCCGGCGTGCAGCGCGAGCGTGGTGGCAACCGCTTCATCGGCAACCAGCCGGTCATCGGCGCCGCCGGCAACGCGAGCCAGTCGACGATCATGGTGGACGGCGTCGACTTCACCGACCCGACGCTCGGCATGGCCCGCGCCCGCTTCAGCCAGGACGCGGTCGGCGAGTTCCGCGTGATCGCGAACCGGTTCGACACGGAGATCGGCGGGTCGGCTGGCGGCGCGCTCTCGATTGTCACCAAGTCGGGCACGAACGACCTGCACGGGTCGGCGTTCGGCTTCTTCCGCGACAAGACCCTGCGCGCCAAGGGCGAACTGGACCTGACCAAGGTCGACTACTCGCGCCAGCAGTTCGGAGGCACCCTCGGCGGCCCCATCGTGAAGGACCGCACGCACTACTTCCTGTCGTTCGAGCAGATCAGCGAGAACAACTACGCCCTCTTCCGTCCCGGCGGCATCTACGCGTCGCAGGCGGCCGACATCAAGGTGCCGTTCGATCAGTCGCTGCTCTACGGCGGCGTCGACACGAGGCTGAACGACAGGCAGAACCTGCGCCTCAAGTTCGTCTACGAGTACTACCGCCAGGACAACTTCCGCGTGGGCGGCGTGGCCGACGAGTCGAGCGGCATGAAGCTGAACCGGGACAACTACAACTTCACCGCCACGCATGCGTGGACGGTCAGCAACAGCTCGCTCAACAGCCTCTCGATCCAGTACGGGCGGCGCAAGTTCGACGAGCCGAACAACAGCCCGAAGATGGCCGAGTACTTCTCCAGCGGCACCGTGCTGCAGACCGGCTCGAACATCGTCGGCAACCAGTTCGACACGGGCAACGTGTTCGAGGTGCGCGACACGTACTTCATGCACCTCGGGAGCGGGAAGTGGGCGCAGGACCTGAAATTCGGCGGCGCGTGGCAGGCCGTGACCGACGAGTGGAACTTCCCGGTGTACGAGAAGGGCCTGCTGATCTACGTGACCCAGGACCGGACGCTGCCCCTGCTCTACGCCGGCACGACCGGCGTCGGCAAGTCGAAGATCACGACGAACCTCATCTCGGGCTTCATCCAGGACGACCTGAAGCCCTCGCCGCGCGTGACGATCAACCTCGGTCTCCGGTACGACCTCGACACCAACGGCAACAACCCGAACTACACCGACGCGCTGATGACCACCGCGCGCGGGCGCGACACGAACAACCTCCAGCCGCGGGCCGGCGTCTCGTGGGACCTCAAGGGTGATGGCCGCCACGTCGTCCGCGGCGGGGTGGGCATGTTCACCGGCCGTTACCTGCTGGTGCCGGCGCACATCGAGCTGCAGCAGAACGGCTACACCGGCGTCATCATCCAGCAGCGCATCAACGGCACGGTGCTCGGCCTGCCGGCGTTCGCGCTCGATCCGAACAACCCGACGACGACCGGCCTGCCCCTGACGCGCGACTCGGGCCGCATCGACGGGTCGTTCGTGAACCCGTTCTCGACGCAGGTGACCGGCGGGTACACGATGCGCCTGGGCAGCACGGGGATGTACGCCGACTTCGAGGGCATCTACGTCAAGGGGAGCGACGAAGCCATCATCCGCGACAAGAACTGGTCGGGGAACGGCGCGACCGGGTGCAACGTCGCCGCCGCGCTGTGCCGTCCGAACAAGTCGTTCAACCAGATCAACGACTACACGAACGAGGGCCGGTCGGAATACAAGGCCTTCGTGAGCAGCCTGAACGGCACGCTGAAGGGCGGCCACCTGGTGACGGCGTCGCTCACGATCGCGTCGAAGAAGAACATCAACGACGACTTCAGCCCGGCGCTCACCGACTACCCGAGCGACCCGGCGAACATCGAGGCCGAGTGGGGCCGCGCGCGCGCCGACGAGCGCGTGCGCTTCACGGCATCGGCCGTCATGAGGCTGCCGGCGCGGTTCACCGTGTCGCCGATCTTCGAGTACGGGTCGGGCCAGCCGTGGAACCGCCGCTACGGCTACGACTACAACGGCGACGGCAAGTCGTCGGACCGCCTGCCCGGCGTGGCCAAGTTCTCGGAGGACGGCCCGAACTTCGCCAGCATCAACCTGCGGGCGACCTACGCGCTTCCGCTCGGGGGCCGGGCGCGGGCCGACCTGATCGCCGAGTTCTTCAACCTGCTCAACCGCGTGAACTACGACGTCAACTCGCTGACCGTGAACGGCGCCCAGTTCCTGAGCGGCCCGACGCTTCAGAACCCGACCGCGGTGGCGGTGGCGAATCCGAACTACAAGAAGTACACGGCCACGCTGCCGCCGTTCGAGGCGCAGCTGGGCGTCCGCCTCGTGTTCTAGGCATGGCACGCCACGCATCGATCGTTTCGACGGGGCGCTATCTGCCGGAGATCGAGGTCAGCAACGACCTGCTGCGGAAGCGCTTCGCGCACCTGCCCGAGTTCGTCGACAAGATGGAGGCGTCCAGCGGCATCCGGTGCCGCTGGCACGCGCCCGAGGACTGGGCCACATCCGACGTCGCCCTGCCCGCCGCCCAACAGGCGCTCGAGCGCGCCGGGCTCGGCGTCGACGACGTGGACCTCATCATCCTGGGCACCGACTCGCCGGACTACATCACGCCGGCGACGTCGGTCGTCCTCCAGCACAAGCTGGGCGCCAGACGCGCGGGCACGTTCGACATCGGCTGCGCATGCGCGTCGTTTCCGACGGGCCTGGCCACGGGCGCCGGGTTCATCGCCACCAACGCGGCCATCAACAACGTGCTGGTCGTCGGCGTCTACCTGATGCACAAGCTGGCCGACGAGGCCGACCCGATGACGTTCTTCTACGGCGACGGGGCGGGCGCGGCGGTGCTGAGAACCGCCGGCACGCCCGGCTTCATGAACGCGGCGTTCCTGGCCGACGGCTTCTACCACAAGCACTGGGGCATCTACTCGGGCGGCACGTACGAACCGGCGTCGGCCGAATCGGTGAAAGCCGGCCGAACGCGCGTCAAGATCAACGAACGCTACCCGCCGGAGATCAACCACGAGGG
Organism: uncultured Acidobacteriota bacterium; assembly: GCA_963806085.1. Classification (GTDB taxonomy): domain Bacteria; phylum Acidobacteriota; class Vicinamibacteria; order Vicinamibacterales; family JAKQTR01; genus JAKQTR01. The sequence continues at coordinate 1,025,974 of CAWDWR010000002.1, read as the reverse complement.
CTGGCCGAGGCTGGTCCGCAACCTCGCGAAGGAGGGCGGATTCGCGGTCGGCGACATCGACTTCATCATCTTCACGCAGGTGAGGAAGCCGTCGATCGAGCTCGTGATGGGCGACCTCGGCCTGCCGATGGAACGCACGCACACGGTCATGGAGGAATGGGGCTACACGGGCTCCGCCTGCATTCCGATGGCGCTCGACGATGCGATGGAGAAAGGGAAGATCGGGAAAGGCGCCCTCGCGGTCTTCGTCGGATCGGGAGTGGGCTACAACCAGGCCGCGGCGGCGTTCAGGTTCTAAGAGGTGCTCATGAGTCTTGAAACAGGTCTGGCCGGGAAGGTGGTCATCGTCACGGGCGCGGGCGCGGGGATTGGGCGCGCGACGGCCGTGGCGTTTGCGAAACAGGCATGCCGCGTGGCGGCGTGGGACATCTCCGACGCCAACGCGGCGGCGGTCGTCGAGGAACTGAAGGCCGCGGGCGGCGAGGCGATGTTCCAGAAGGTGGACGTCGCGAGCGCCCCGAGCGTGGGCGCAGCGGTTGACGCCGTCGCGTCCGCGTGGGGCGCGATCCACGTTCTCGTCAACAACGCCGGCATTGTCCGCGACGCGCAGCTCATCAAGTGGAAGGACGGCGCGCAGGCGGGCATGATGACCGACGAGGGGTTCGACCAGGTCATCGGCGTGAACCTGCGCGGGCCGTTCCTGTGCACCAGGGCGGTCGTTCCCCACATCATCAAGGCCGGCGGCGGCGCCGTCCTGAACGCCTCGTCTGTCGTGGGCCTCTACGGCAACTTCGGCCAGACGAACTACGTGGCCACCAAGGCCGGCGTCATCGGCATGACGAAGACGTGGGCGCGCGAGCTGGCGAAGCACAAGATCCGCGTGAACGCGGTGGCGCCGGGGTTCATCGCGACGGAGATCCTCCGGGCGATGCCGGAGAAGGTCCTGGAGGGTATGATCGCTCGTACCCCGCTGGGGCGGATGGGGCGGCCCGAAGACATCGCGAACGCCTACGTCTGGCTGGCGTCGGACGCGGCGTCGTTCGTGACGGGCACGGTCATCTCGGTCGACGGGGGATTGGTGGTGGGGACGTAGAAACCAGGGACTGGGCGCTAGGGGCTAGGCGCTAGTTCCGGAGCCCAGACGCCGGGAACTCGAGACGAGGGGGTCGGGACCCCATAGTCCCTAGCCCCTGCGGAGAGCAGCCATGCACAAGCCTGTTTACATCGCGGCGTATCACCAGTCCGAATTCGGGAAGCTCATGGGGATGACCGTGCCCGAGATCATCAAGGCCTCGGTGAGCGGCGTCTGCCAGGAGATCAAGGCCGACCCGTCCGTCGTGGACGTCGGCTCGGTCGGGGCCACGTGCACCTACACCCTCAACCAGCAGGGCCTGCTCGCGGGCCTGATGGCGACGATCCCGGGGCTGGCCGGCAAGCCCATCGAATCGGTGGAGAATGCCTGCGCGTCGGGCGGGCAGGCCATCCTCTCGGTCATCTACAAGCTGCTGCTGGGGTTCGGCGAGGTCGGCATCGCGGTCGGCTTCGAGAAGATGCGCGACAGCGAAGGCAAGATGGACGGCAAGCTGATCGGACAGGCGCTGGGGGTCTTCTCGCACCCTGACGAGCGCCCGGGCAAGACCTACATCTTCCCGCACATCTTCGCCGAGGTCATGGCCGACTACATGAAGACGCACGGCGTTACCGAGCGCGACCTCGCGTACGTCTCGAGCATCGAGTACGGGAACGCCAACAGCAATCCGTACGCGCAGATGAAGAAGATCAAGGTCACGCTGGACGACTGCGCGAACATCGGCGAGCGGAACAAGTACATCATCGAAGGGCTGCCCCTGAAGACGTACGACTGCTCGCAGATCACGGACGGGTACGCGGCGGTGATCGTCGCGACGGAAGAGGGCCTGAAGCGCCTCGGCGTGGCGAAGGCCGACACGGTGCAGATCGCCGGCTTCGCGCAGGCCACCGACAGCCTGCTGCGCGCCGATCGCAACGTGCTTAGGGCCGAGGGCGCGCGGACCGCGATGAACAAGGCCTACGACATGGCCGGGCTCACGCCGCAGGACATCAACGTGGCCGAACTGCACGACTGCTTCACCGTGATGGGCGCGATCGGGACCGAGGTCATCGGCAAGGCCCCGTACGGCCAGGGCGCGAAGTACTGGGTTGACGGCAAGGCCAGCGTCGGCGGCGAGTGCGGCATCAACACGTCGGGCGGGCTGATCGCGAAGGGGCATCCGGTGGGCGCCACCGGCGTGGCGATGCTCGGCTGGTCGGCGTGGCAACTGCTCGGCAAGGTGCCGCCTGCGCTGCAGGTGAAGAACGCGAAGGCGGCCGCCACGTTCAACATCGGCGGGCCCATCTGCGCGTCGGTCTGCACCGTGCTCAAGCCCGGGGCCTAGCGACATGGCCGATCTCGTCCCGGACCAGACCGGCTTCGTGGAGGCCGACGGGCAGCGCATCTACTGGGAGCGGTTCGGCACGGGCTCCCGGGAGACGATTTGCCTGCTCAACGGCCTCGCGATGCACACCAAGGCCTGGTACGGCTTCGTGCCGAGGCTGACCGACCAGTTCGACGTGCTGCTCTGGGACTACCTGGGGCAGGGCGAGTCGTCTTCGGAGGACGTGCCGTACGAGATCCCCCGGCTTTGCGACTGCCTGACGATGGTGCTCGACACGATCGGGGTCGAGCGGGTCCACCTGATGGGCATCTCGTACGGCGGTTTCGTCGGCCTCGACTACGCCCGGCGCTACCAGCAGCGGCTGCACACGCTGACGGTGTCGGGCATCCTTCTCACGCACGAGGAGCTGTTCGAGATGTACGAGGACATCTCGCTCCGCTTCTATCGCGGGTCGCTGGAGATCTTCGAGCTCTACACGCACTACATGTACGAGAAGATCTTCGGCGAGGCCTTCGTGCTGCGGTTCAAGGACAACCTCGACGGCATGCGGCAGCGCTTCTTCGAGCGGTTCAAGGACAAGCGGCACTGCCTGATCCAGCTGACCGAAGCCCAGGACCGGCTGTTCGCCGCCCTCGACGGCCGCCTGCCGGAGTACCGGGCGATCGCCACGCCCACGCTCATCATGGCCGGAGCGGAGGACCGCGCTATTCCGCCGTGGGTGCAGCGAAAGCTGTGCGGGATCCTCCCGAACCACCGGTTCGAACTGGTGGAGGAGAGCGGGCACTGCGTCTATATCGAGCAGCCGGACGTGTTCTTCGGCAACCTCAAGCGGTTCGCGGCGGCGAAGGCTCTCGATTTCGCGACCGTGCCGGCGGCGTGATGACACAGGAAGAACGATCCCAGCGAAGCCGGGCGCAGGTGCTCGAGGCGGCCCTGGCGCTGTTCTCGCACCAGGGCTACCGCGCCACCAGCGTGCGCGAAATCGCGGACCGGGCCGGCGTGTCGACGGGCAACGTCTATCACCACTTCAAGGACAAAGAAGCGATCTTCCTGTCGCTGCTCGACGTCTACTGGCGGGCGATCGAGGACCCCGACTTCCCCATCAACCGGGCGCTCAGGACCGGGAGCTTCCCGGAGAACCTCGAGGACATCGGCCGGGCCGCGCGCGAGAGCGTGGCGCAGTACCGGCCGTACGTCACCCTGATTTACGTCGACGTTGTCGAGTTCGAGGGCAGCCACATCAGGAAGTTCTACTCGGAGATGGCCGGGCGCTTCGAGCGTTTCGTGGCGGCGCACCGGGACGAGATCAAGGTGGAAGGCAAGCTCCGACCGGAAATCCAGCCCGCGTCGGCCGTCATGTTCGCGTTCCGGACGTTCCTGCAGCACTTCGCGGTCGAACTCATCTTCGGTGTGCCCGATCACTACGGCAAGAGCACCGAGGAGGCCGTGAGCGAGATCGCGCACATCATGCGGCACGGCATGCTCAGGCCGACGCACTGAGCAGGGGGGACTGTCCCCGCGCGCAGGCCCCGCGCGGAAGGGTAGAATCGGGGGAGACACCTCGCGAGGGACACAGCCATGAACGACGTCATCGACTTCATCTACACGAACCGCGACCGCTACGTGGAGGAACTGAAGCAGTTCCTGGCGATTCCGAGCATCAGCGCGATGCCGGAGCACAAAGGCGACGTCCGGCGGTGCGCCGAGTGGGCGGCGGCCGAGATGGCCCGGATCGGTCTCGAGAACGTCCGGGTGATCGACACGGCCGGCCACCCGCTGGTCTATGCCGACTGGATCCATGCCCAGGGGGCGCCGACCGTGCTCTTCTACGGCCACTACGACGTCCAGCCCGTGGACCCGCTCGACCTGTGGCAGTCGCCGCCGTTCGAAGCCACCGTCCGCGACGGCGACATCTTCGCGCGCGGCGCCTGCGACGACAAAGGCCAGGTCTTCGTGCACTTCAAGGCCGTCGAAGCGCACATGAAGAAGACCGGCCGGCTGCCGATCAACCTGAAGGTCATCCTCGAAGGCGAGGAGGAAGTCGGCAGCGAGAACCTCGGCCCCTACGTGCGCGAGCACGCCGCGGACCTGGGGGCCGACATGGTGCTCATCTCCGACACCGAGATGTTCGACCGCGGCGTCCCCTCGCTCTGCTACGGCCTGCGCGGCCTGACGTACATGCAGATCGACCTGCGCGGCACGAAAGGCGACCTGCACTCGGGCCAGTACGGCGGCGCCGTGGCCAACCCGGCCAACGTGCTGGGCCACGTCATCGCGCAGCTCAAGGACAAGGCCGGCAACATCAAGATCCCAGGCTTCTACGACGACGTGCGGGAGTTGCGGGAAGAGGAGCGGGCGGAGTTCAAGCGGCTGCCGTTCGACGAAAAGGCGGTGAAGAAGCACCTGGGCGCGCCGCGCTTTGCCGGCGAGCGCGCCTACTCGATGCTCGAGCGCATGTGGGCCCGCCCGACGCTGGACGTCAACGGATTGCTGTCCGGATGGACAGGCGAGGGCAGCAAGACGATCATCCCGGCGACGGCGATGGCCAAGGTGAGCATGCGCCTGGTGCCGAACCAGCACCCGGAGAAGATCGCCGAGCTGTTCGAGGCGTACGTGAAGAAGATCGCGCCGAAGACCGTCGAGTTGAAGGTCACGCGCCTCCACGGCGCGATGCCGTGGATGACGGACTTCGACAACGTCTACATCCAGGCCGCCGGACGGGCGATCGAGAAGGGCTTCGGCAAGCGGCCGGTGTTCACGCGCGAGGGCGGGTCGATCCCGGTCGTGGCGGATTTCCAGGCGGCGCTCAACGTGCCGGTGGTGCTCTTCGGCTTCGGGCTGCCGGACGACAACCTGCATGCGCCGAATGAGAAGTTCAATCTGGAGAACTTCTTCAATGGGATCCTCGCCTCGGCCTTCCTGTATCAAGAGATCGCCGAGGCTAGGGGCTAGGGACTGGGCGCTAGGGGCCAGTCAGACCGCGTACAAACTGCGGGCCTGGCGAGGGAGCGATTCCCTCACCAGGCCCGTTGTCTTTCTTGACTAGCGCCTAGCGCCTAGCGCCAAGCCCCTAGAACGTGACCCTCGCGCCGAAGCGGATGACGCGGGGCGCCAGGATCGACGAGATCGTGTTGGCGTTGCTCGCGTTCTGGGTGCCGCGGATCGACAGCGACGTGCTGCCGTTGAAGAGGTTGAAGATGTCCATCGCCGGCACGATCTTCACGCGGTTGTAGAGCGTGAAGCTCTTGTCGATCCTGAAGTCCAGCGTCTGGAAGTTCGGGAGACGATTGTCGCCGAGGACGTCGAGATAGATGCTCGCGGTGCCGGCGCTGAAGGGCCGCGTCGGTGTCAGCACGCTCTGGATGAACGGATAGCCGCTTCGGGCGTTGTAGAAACCCGATACGTTGATGTCCCACAGCGGCGTCATGTAGACGCCCGACAAGCGGAAGATCCACTTGGCATTGACGAACACGTTGCCAATGCCGCTGGATGTGGATTCCGGCGCGTACTGGCCGCCGTTGAGGTTCTCGATGTTGGTCGGGTCCTCGTACGACGCCGGCGAATCGTAGTGCACCGGAGCGTCGTTGTACGAGTAGCTGATGTTCGCGGACCAGCGGTTGGCCATCCGCTTACGCGCGGTGATCTCGAACCCCTGGTACCCCCGCGAGTAATCCGGCCGGTTCGTGTAGACGTAATTCGTCGGAATCTGGCTCGTCGGCTGATAGTAGCTCACCGTCTCGCACCGCGCGCCCGCCGGGCAGGCCGACGCCGCCGGCGTGAAGGACTTCTGCTCGTAGTTGGTCGAGCTCCAGTTCAGCGTGTCGCTCCACGCGAAGTTGGAATACTTGCGCCAGATGTAGCTGGCGCTGACCGCGAACTTCGTCCCAATCTGCTTGTCGAAGGACACGAGGAACTCGTTGGTGGTGTCCATCGTCAGGTTCGGGTCCACTGTTCCGGTCGTGCTCGTGGCGGTCGGGTTCTTGTAGTCGTACCCGCTCGTCCAGCTCAGCGGCGCGGCCGTGTAGACGACCTCATTGGGCTGGATGAACTTGTCGCCGTTGACGTCCACCCAGGGGTAGCGGACCTGCGTGAGCACGACCGTGTTGTACGTGCTCGAGAGGTTGCCGGTGCCGAGCTGGCTGACGTAATGCGAGTAGTTGGCCTTCAGCACGTTGCGGCCGTCGCCGACGAGGTCATAGGTGAAGCCGAGGCGGGGGGACCAGTTCTTGAAGGAGACGCCCGCCTCGGCGCCCTTGAAGGTGAGCGCCGGCAGCTGGTCGAAGGTGGCGCCGGTGTACGTGACGCCGTTGTAGACGCCGGCGTAGGACGCCTTACCGTAGAACGGGCTTGCGGGCGCGACGTTCGGGTTCGCGTAGTCGGTCTGGTAGTCGAAGCGAATGCCGAGGTTGATCGTGATCTTGTTCCGCGAGTAGCTGTCCTGCACGTAGAAGTTGCGGTTGCGCAGGCCGTACTCGGTGACGGAGCGACGGTAGAGCTGCGCCTCGGTGGGCACGCCGAGGTTGAAGCGGGCGTAGGCGTCGCCGCCGTACATCGACTCGGTGTGCGCGATGTCGTTGCGGTACTTGAAGCCGAACTTCAGGGCGTGGTCGCCGCCCCCGAAGCCCGGGAGGAAGTAGTTGGCGATGACGTCGACGCTATCGGTCGGCCGCACGTACACCGCTTCCTGGTACGAACGCGACCACGCGCCGGTCGAGATCTCGTACGCCGGCTGCACGTCGCGCAGGTCTTCCTCGTGGAACGTCAGGGCGAAGTTGTTCCCCACGTGCGCGTACGACGCCTCGATCATGAACCGATCGCTGAAGACATGGCGGTCGGTCCACTTGTACGTCTTCGGCATGCCGGTCTTCCACCAGCTCGAGCCCAGGTCGCTGCGCGTCACGCCCAGCTGACGATAGGTGGTTTCGAGCGGCCTCAGGTCGGACGCGTCACGCGCGTTGCGGACCTTCTCGGCCCCGTTCCAGAAGAACGAGAACGTGTTCGCCTGCACGATCTGCCAGGCGAACTTGGCGTTGTAGTTGTTGAGGATCGTCGTGTCCGGGCTCAGGCAGGTCCGGATGTCGTCGATCGAGTAGCTCAGGGGGTCCTTCTTCATGGCCTGGCACGCCGCGTCGGCCTTGTAGAAGTTGTTGATGCCGACGTTGATGTCCTGCCGGCCGTAGCTGCCCCAGAGCCACGCGCGTCCCTTCTTGAGCGGGCCGCCCACCTCGAACCCGTAGTCCTGGATGTTCTGGATCGGGTTGCCGGTCTGGACACCCTGCTTGCGCATCTCGTCGGTGACGTTGTTCGCCTGGAACGCCTCGTCGGTGACGTAGAAGCGGCCGGACCCTTTGAGCCTGTCCGTGCCGCTCTTCGTGACGAGGTTCACGCCGACCCCAGGAGACTGCATGGAGACGTCAGCGCCGCCGGTCGAGATCTGCATCTCTTCGAAGGCGTCGAAGTCGAAATACACGGGCGAGCCGCCAGTCGCGGACATGTCGGTCACGTCCACGCCGTCCACGTTCCACTTCTGCTGCGCCATGGCCGCGCCACGGGCGACGAAGTTCGACTGCTGGCCCGAGGCGCTGCCCCCCACGTTCTGCCGGTCCATGGCCACGCCGGCCGACTGCTCGATGATGACCCACGGGTCGCGGGCCGACGGGATGCTCTGCAGCGCTTCCTGCGTGAAGCGGTTCGTCTTGCCGGTGTCCTTCAGGTCGACCAGCGGGGTCTCACCAGAGACCGTCACGGTCTCCTGCACCGCGGAGATTTCCATTGCCTGGTTGAACAACGCGTTCTCGGCCAGCTGGATGCGAATCCCCTCCTTGATGATCGTCTTGAACCCGGTCAGCTCGTACTTGACGTTGTACGTGCCGACGCCAAGACCCGGGAACTGGTAGGACCCGGTTTCGCTGGATACCGCCGTCAAGGGCTGGAGCAGTGCCGTGCCGGTGAGGGTGACCGTCACCCCGGGCAGCACCGCGCCGCTCGCGTCGGTCACCTTGCCGTAGATCTGAGCGGTGTTCTGAGCCTGAACACCGGCGACGCTGCAGACCAGCAGAAACACGGCCAGCAGTGCAAGAACTCGACACCTCATTCCACTACCTCCTCGCAATAGGGGACCGACCAATAGGCCTACGAGAACGATGCGAACGAATGCCGGCGGCGCATCCCGACTGCGCCGCCACGCCAGGTTGTCGATGGGTGAACCCGTCCTTGTTCTTCACGCCTAGCCAGAAGCGTGCCAAGTCGAGCCGTTCAGAATGAACGTTCGGCAGGCTCTAACGTCTTGATAGCAAAGGCTGTCTGCAATGTGAGAACGGGCCGAGCGTTCAGAAATTCAACGCATTGGAGGGCGCGTTCGGTAAATCGGATCTCGCGGGCGTTGAATACTTATACATTTTATAGGGGAATCGTCCGACAACGCCGGGGTCCGACCAGCGGTCTTCCTCCCCCGACTTCGCCTCCGTCCGGCTCGCCATGCTCCTCCGTCGGCTTCGTCGGGGCGAGCCCGCTCGCCTGTCGCCTGTCCCCTCTCGCCTATTTCTTGCCGTAGTACCCGCTCACATCCCGTTTTCCTCGCTCGAGGTACGGAACGCCCTTCTCCATCCACTCCGGCCGCGGCTTCCCGAGCAGGTAGTGGTCGAAGAACTCGTCCAGGTGGATGGTCCAGTACTTCTGGTTCTCTCGCTCGCGAAGGCCATGCTTCTCCGTGTTGAAGTTGAACATCCACGCCGGCTTGCCCAGCCTCCGCAGCGCGGAGTAGAACTCGATCCCCTGGTACCACGGCACGGCATCGTCCTCGTCGTTGTGGATCGTCAGGTACGGCGTGTTCACCTTCTCGACCCAGAAGATAGGCGAGTTCTCGATGAACTGCAGCGACCTGATCCACGGCGGCGCGCCGATTCGGCTCTGCGTGCGTTCGTACTGGAACGCCCGCGACATGCCCGTGCCCCAGCGGATGCCGCCGTACGCGCTCACCATGTTCGACACGGACGCGCCGGCCTCGACGGCGCGGAACATGTCGGTGCGCGTGATGAGGTACGTGATCTGGAAGCCGCCCCAACTGTGCCCCTGGATGCCGATGCGCGCGGGATCGATGAAGCCCATGCCGACGACCTTCAGCACCGCCGGGACGACGCACTTGAACGCGTCCTCTCCCGGGTAACCCGTGGTGTAGACGATGTCGGGCTGGAGAAGGATGTAGCCGTTGCTGACGTAGCGGGCGAGGTTGATGCTCGTGCCTGGCTGCGGCGTCGCATAACTATGCAGCCCGTTGGTCAGTTCCTCGTAGATGTAGACCATCAGCGGGTACTTCCTGGCCGGATCGAAGTTCTCGGGCTTCGTCAGAACCGCCCGCAGCGTCTTCCCATCCGCGTTGAGGTACTCGATGAGTTCGGAACGGCCCCAGACGTAGTCGGCCTGCTGCGGATTGGCGTCGCTCACCTTCGTGAGGTTCTCGAAGTTGGGCCCCGCGGTCCACAGGTTCGGGAACTCCTCGAATCGCGACGCCGTGAGAATGAACGGGCCGTCTGCGTTCTTCGGCTTGAGCAGCGTCGCGGCGCCGCCGCCGCCCGGTCCGCCTCCCGGCCCGCCGCCGGTCGTCGGGCTGGCAAGGCGCTTGTCGAGCATCACAAGCTTCGCCGGTTCTCCGTAGCCCGCTGTCAACGCGGCCGGGGCAGGCGTGGCGGCCTTTCCCTTTGCGGGCTTCGTGCTCTTCGCTGCGGGCGCGGGGGCCGCGGCCGTCGGCGTCACACGGTAGTAGCCCGTGGCCTTCGTGACGTCGTTCACCGCTGACAGGAGGAACGGCTTGTCGGTGGGAACCGTCCGCTCGTCGGGATCGGTCCTGACGTACCGGAACACGATCTGCGCCTTGCGGCCGGCGCCGCCGGTGACGATCCGCGCGTCGGTGCCATCGGGCCGCACCTCCCAGATGTCGTACTTGTCGTAGAGCAGCACCGAGCGGTCGCCCGGCGTCCACCCCGCCGCACCGTACGCGCGCGCCGGCTCCGGCGTATCGCTCGACTCATCGTCGAAGCGCACGCCCAGCTTCGCGGTGAGGTTGGTCTTCGCGCCGTCGCTGACGCGCACCGTGTACCACTGGCTGTCGTCGGCGTTGAAGTTGAGCAGATACGCGCCGCCCGGCGAGAGCGTGGCGGGGAAGCGGGACTTCTCGATCAGCTTCTTCCGCGATCCATCCTGCAGGCTCACGGCGTAGTAGTCGTTGTGCTCGGCGTCCCAGGAGATCATCTGGCGGTACGGCACGTCCGATGCGCCCAGCGCAATCGGCGCGTTCTCGACGATGGTCAGGTCGGGCATGTCCTCCGACGCGAGCGGCAGGAGGCTCTTGTCCTTGAGGTTGATGGCGGCGCGGTAGCTGCGCTTCTTCTCGGCGTCGGCCTGGACCTTCTGCATCGGCTGGAGCAACGGGTCGGTCCAGCTCCAGATGTCGACCTTGACCGGCTCGGCCGCGTCCTCGGCAGGCTCCGGCGCCGGCGGCTTCGCGTACCCGAAGAAGAGCCGCGACCCGTCCCTGGAGAATTCCGGCCGACCGTTCTCGCTCACCACCATGCCCGTGGGCATGCCCTTCGCCGTGCCCGAAGCGATCTCGCTCGCCGTCTCGGCGGCGGGCGTCCAGTAGTAGAGCTTGTAGAGCGCCGGGTTTTCCTTGTAAGTGTCGCGATCGCTCAGAAACGCCAGCTGGCCGGCCTTCTCGTCGAAGGCGAAGGTCTTGTAGTGACCAAGGCCTGAGAGCAGCGTCTTCGTGACGCCGTCGGAAGCGCGCCGCGCAAACGCTCCGTCTTTTTCCGGCGTCTTCGCGTCGGACGAGGTGCCGTAGACGAGCCACGAGCCGTCTTCGGCCCACACGTACTCGACGACCTCGGCGACCCGGGTATCGGTGCCTGCGGCCAGGTCGCGGATGACGAGCTCCGTGCCCGGATCCTTCTTCTTCTCCTTCGGCTTCTTTGACGCGCCAGGCTCGGGTTTCGCCTCGGGCTTGGCCTCCGGCTTGGTCTCGGGTTTCGCGTCGGCCTTCTTCTCTGGGGCTTCGAGCAGGTACGCCACGAACCTGCCCGATTCCTCTGCCACCTTGAAGCTCTTCACACGATCGGAGGTGAACACCTGGCCCGTCGCGAGGTTGAGCGCGCCGACACCGCCCTTGGGCTGCTCCTCGGGCTTCTTCTTTTCCTTCTTGGCCTTGTCCACCTCGGCCTTCACCGGCGCAATGGTGAACACCACGAACTTGTCGTCGGCGGTGATCACGGGCTCGCGGCCGCGCGGCTGCCGGGACTCGGCGCCCGTCTTAAGGTTCCTGACGACCAACTGGCTGTCGCCGTCCTGTGGTGACAGCACGTACACGAGCCAGGTGCCGTCGCGCGAAATCTTCGTGCCCTGGATGGTCTTCCAGCCATCGTAGGCGTCGTATGAAATCGGACGCTTGGCCGGCGTCTGCGCCGACAGGCCAACAGAAACGACCAACAGGCAGACGACGAGGGCAAGGCCGGGGAACGATCGGTTGCGCATGGACAGTCCTCCGAGATAGGCGCGCGCATCGTAGCACTGGTGCGGCCGGAGCAGAAAGAACCGGGATTCGGGGTTCCCGCCTTCGCCAAACGGCCTGCCGGCCGGCTTCGGCGAGGCAAGCGGGACTAGGGATGGGGCCCCGCGTGCCGCCAACAGCACCCTGGAGGTGCGTTTGTCCGGCGCGCCGAGCGGTTCGCGACACGGCTCGCGCCCGCCGGCGACCGAGGGAGTGCGCGGAGAACCTGTCGATTCAGCGCCCGGCCGACGGGATGTTCGATTGCGCGAGTTTCTCGCCGGCGCGGACGGGAACCGGCAGCCGGTTGGACGGCGGGGGATAGGGGCAGTCGTAGTTCTCGTTGTAGTAGCAGTACGGGTGGAACGCGCGGTTGAAATCGATGGTGTAAATGCCCGTCGCCATGCGGTCGAGTTCCAGGTACCGGCCCGCCGCGTAGGTCTCGGTCCCGCTGGTGAGGTCGGTGAACGGCACGAAGAGCCGGTCAGGCGACGTGCCGGTCTCCTCGAACGCGCCGAGCGTCAGCAACTGGCCCTTGAGCGTGAACGACAGCGTGCCCACCTGCTCCATGTCGCGCATCTTTCCCAGGGACGTCGGCATCTGAAGCGGCGTCCGGACTGATGCGGGCGTGAACGATGCCGTGACGGCATACGCCGGGTCGATCGGGAAGTACTTCAAGGGCAGGAAGAACTGCTGCGCCGCCCGCGGAATCGGCTCATCGATCTGCCGGCGGAACGCCTCGTCTTTCCGCAGCCGCTCAGCCTGGACGATCGACGCGTAATCGGATGCCGGCGCCCGCTCGGGCGGATTCGTGCCACAGCGTGCCGCTACAACCGCTACGATAACAACCGCCGCAAGTCCGTCGAGGCTGAAGCCTCGACCTCCATCTCGCATTCGTGGCCTCGACTCTCAATTCTCAGGAGCTCTGCTCAACACCTCTCGCTCCTCGCCCCGACCGACTAGCGCCCAGCGCCTAGCCCCTAGCCCCTAGCCCCGTGAACCCCCCGAGCAACTCCTCCACCGCCTCCGCCACCTCCGACGTCTTGCCATCGAACAGGTGGTCGGCGCCGTCGATGGTCACCAGTTCCTTCGGTCCCGGGACCCGGGCGTAAAAGGCCCGCATCGACTGGTACGGGCACAGGTCGTCGCGGTCGCCCTGGACGAAGAACTTCGGTTTCAGGCTCTCGAGGACCGCCGAGAAGTCGTACCGATCGACCGGCGGGGCAACACCGATGAGCGTGGAAACACGGTCGTCCGCGGCGCCGACTGTCATCGCGATCCACGCCCCGAACGAGAAGCCAGCCGCCCACAACTCGACGCCGGGGTACCGCGCCGCCATGAAGTCGAGCGCCGCGCGATAGTCCGCCATCTCGCCCGGGCCGTCGTCAAACGATCCGTCGCTCGTGCCCACGCCGCGGAAGTTGAAACGGAGCACCGGCGCGCCGATGCGGCAGAAGCCCTTGCCAATCTGGTAGACCACCTTGTTGTGCATGGTGCCTCCGCCGGTTGGCAACGGGTGCGCGAGCACGACGGCCACGCGCGGCTTCTCGTCGAGGTGCGCGTCGATGCGGACCTCGCCCGCGGTCTCGGTGCGGACCGGGCCGATGTGGCAGTTGAAGGCGGGGTCGTCAATCAGCGCTTCGAGCCGCCCGGCCGGGCCCTGGATGTCGAAGGCCATATGGACAGTGTATCGGGGACAGGGGATAGGGGGACAGGGGGGTCAGACCCCGGTGTCCCTGCTACTGGCACGACCGTCGGGGTCTGAGCCCGACCTCCCACGCAGGACGACCGCGCCGCCGTAGACCATCGACGCGCTCAGCAGGCCGGCGGTCGCCGGCGTCCAGATGCTGCCCGGCGCGTTTCCCAAGGCGAACTGCACAGCCAGCACCGCCGCGGCGCCAGCCAGGATGGACGCGGTGACCTCGATGCGCCTGTTCACGCGCGCGTGCAGGGCCACGAGCACCGGCACGAACAGCGTGGCGCCGATCATGGCGTAGAAGAAGCTCAGGGCGCCGACGATCGTGGGCGTGACCAGCGCGATGAGGATGCCCAGCGACCCGCCCAGCACCGCGGCCCAGCGCGCCACGCGCAACACGTCGCGGTCCGTTGCGTCCGGCCGGAGGAACCGGCGGTAGAGATCCTGCGACAGCGATGTCGAGAGCATGAACAGCACCGCGTCGGCGGTGCTGACCTCGGCCGAGAAGATGGCCGCGAGCAGGACCGCGCCGAGGCCCACCGGCAGGTCGCGCGCGAGCAGCGTGGGCAGCGCCATCTCCTGCGGCAGCCCCGCGTGATGGACGCGCGCCGCCAGCCCGAGCAGCGCCGGCACGCACGCGAACACGAACAGCACGGCCGCGTTCCACCCGATGCCGCGCCTGACGGCGCGTTCGCTCTCGGCGCCGAACGCCTTCTGCAGCAGCCCCGGCGACGAGATGAACGCCGGCACGAGCAGCACCAGGAACGACGCCGACGTCGCGCCGTTCCAGAACCTGCCGAACCCCTCGTGAGGCGCCGAGCTCACGAGGAATCCCAGGCCGCCGGCGTGTGACAGCGCCGCCGGCAGCACGACGGCGAACCCGCACAGCAGCGCGACGAGTTGCACGAGATTCACCCAGGCGGAACCCAGCAGGCCGCCGGCGGCGAAGTACGCGGTCATCAGGCCGCCGCCGATGAGGCAGCCGGCCCACTTGGGCAGCCCGGCCACGACGTTGAGGATCCACGCGATGCCCACGAGTTGGCCGGCGAGGATCGAGAGCGTCGCCAGCCACAGCATCGCCGTCACCAGCGCGCGAACGGTCCGTCCAAAGTGGTGCTCCAGCAGATCGCCCGTCGTCAGGAACCCGTGTGCCGAGGCCTGACGCCAGACCCGCGGCCCGATCCAGAACGCGAGCAGCAACGACCCGATCGCGGCCGACCCGTTCCACCACCACGCGCTCAGTCCGTCCCGGTAACCCAGGCCGGTGGCCCCGACCGTCGAGCCCGCGCCGATGTTGGCGGCCAGCACGGTTGAGAAGATGAGCACCGCGCTCAGTTGCCGGTTCGCGACGAAGAAGCTCGATGCGCTCTGGACCCGGCGGCTGACGGCCAACCCGAGCAGGAGCAGGCCTGCCGAGTAGGCGATGAGCAGCAGCAGGTGCAGGCTCACGTCAGCGCGGCGCTGCCTGGAGATCGCGGACGGCCGGCAGGCCCGGGAGGCCCTTCGCGGCGCGCACGGCGCGAAGAACGGCGTCGGCCACGGCTTCCGCGGCCAGCGCTCCAATCCGGCTGACGTCGGCGTCGCCCGCGAGGGTGCCTGTTGCCAGCGCGAACAGCGTGTCGCCGTCGGCGAGGCTGTGGACCGGGGTAATCGACCGCGCGAGGCCGTCGTGGGCCATCTGCGCGACCTTCGTGGCCTGTGTCTTCGTCAGCCGCGCGTTGGTGGCGACGACGCCAATCGTGGAGTTCTCGCCGAGAGGCTTCTTCTGCGATGCGCCGGTGCGCAGGAGCACGCGCGCGTCGGCAAGGCCGGTGCCGCCGGCGTTCCGCACGCCAGCCACGACGCGTCCCGTGGCCGGGTCGATCACGTCGCCGTACGCGTTCACCGCCACGAGGGCTGCCACCACCAGGCCGTCCGGCAGCACGATCGCGGCGGTTCCCACGCCCCCCTTCATCGCGCGCTCCATCCCCATCATCTTGCCGATCGTGGCGCCCGCCCCGGCGCCGACATTGCCTTCCTCCACCGGCCCCGCGGTTGCGGCCGCCGCGGCCGCGTAGCCGCAGTCTGCAGCAGGCCGCACCTTCGGGTCGCCGACGCCGAGGTCGAACAGAATGGCGGCGGGCACGATGGGCACGACGCCGTAGGGCGTCGGGAAGCCGACCTTGCGCTCCTCGAGGAAGCGCATCACGCCGGAGGCTGCATCGAGGCCGAACGCGCTGCCGCCGGCGAGCACGATGGCGTTCACCTGGTCGACCAGATTGAGGGGATTCAGCAGATCCGTCTCCCTGGTGCCCGGCGCGGACCCGCGCACGTCCACGCCGGCGACGGTCCCGCTCTCCGCGAGCACGACCGTGCACCCGGTGGGCCGGGCCGACAGGGTATGGTGGCCGACCTTGAGGCCGGCAACGGACGTCAGGCCGCGATCATCTGCCGCACTCGTCATGCGCATACCCACCACGGCGAGAAGCGCGAGGGCCAGGGCGGCGCTCGCCGCGCCACGCTGCCGGCGGGCGAGACGGCTCACTTTCGCATCTCGTCAATCATGGCCCGCGCCTCGCGCGCCTCGTTCGACGCCCCGTCGATGGCCACGACTTTCTCGAGCGTGGCGATGGCGGCGGCGCGATCGCCCTGCTCGCGCTGCGTCCGGCCGAGCCCGAGGAGCGCCTTCTGGCTGCTGGCGTCCTTCTTCAGCAGTTCGCCGAACGCGGCCGCCGCGCCCGCGTAGTCCTTCTTCATCAGCAGGGCGCGCCCGAGCGCGAGATTGACGGAGTCGAGGGCCGGGGTAGAGACCAGGATGCTCCGGGTACTCAGCCGCGGCCTCATCCCACTTCTCCTGCGCCATCAGCGAGTCGGCCGCGCTCAACGAGGCCTGCAGCTTCTTCGTATCCACCCCGTCCATCGTGCCCTTCACCGGCACGCCCACCAGCGTGACCTCGACCTTGGGGTTGTTCATGCTGATGGCGACGCTGACCGCCACCGTCGACGACTCGAACCCCGGCGCGCTCACGGTCACTTCCCACAGGCCGCCGCGCAGTCCCAGGATGGCCCATTCGCCTTTCGGGTCGGAGGTGGCGGTGAACTCGCTCGGAATCGCGGATGGGTTGACGGCGCGGATGGTTGCCGCCTTGACGGCCTGGCCAGTGACGGTTTTCACCGAGCCCGTGAGCCGGCCCACCAGTTGGGCCGAGGCCGGCGGCACGAAAGCGAAGACGACCCAGCAGGCCGCCGCGAACGCAAGCAGGGGGCGGGGAAATGGCTTCACTCGAACTCCTGTCAGTGTCTGTGCTAGCTTACCATCCGCTGGGAACGCCTGGGAGGCACACGTGCACAGGAACGGACTATCCCTGATTCTGGCTGCGGCGTTCACGACAGCCGTGCTCGCCCAGGCGCCTCCAGGACCCGCCTGGCCCGCCGGCGACGCGCCGGCCGGTGCAGCCGCCGGCCGGGGCGCGGCCGTGGACGCAGCCCGGCTGAGGCTGGCCGACGCCGCCATCGAGAGGGCCATCGCCGACAAACAGATCCCGGGCGCCGTGCTGCTCGTCGGACGCGCCGACCAGGTGTTGTACCAGAAGGCCTACGGCATGCGCGCGCTCGTCCCGCAGGCCGAGCCGATGACGCTCGACACCGTGTTCGACATGGCGTCGGTTACGAAGGTGGTGGCCACCACCACGGCCGTGATGATGCTCGTCGAGGACGGGAAGATCCGGCTGAACGACCGCGTGGCCACCCTCATCCCCGATTTCGGCCGCTATGGCAAGGGCGACATCACGATCCGCCACCTGCTGACCCACGTTTCGGGGCTGCGGCCAGACCTCGACCTCGGCGACGATTCGTGGCGCGGTTACGAGGAAGCGATCCGCCGCGCCTGCGAGGAGGTGCCCACGGCGCCGCCCGGCGAACGCCTCGTCTACAGCGACATCAACTTCTTCCTCCTCGCCGACATCGTGGCGCGCGTGTCGGGGATGCCGTTCGACCGGTTCGTGCAGGCACGCCTGGCCGGGCCGCTGGGCATGCGCGACACGATGTTCAACCCGCCCGAGTCCCTGCGCCCGCGGATCGCGCCCACCGAGAGGTGCACCCCGTACGGCTGGCCCTGCGACGGGCCGAACCAGGTGATGCTGCGCGGGGTGGTTCATGATCCGACGGCCCGCCGCATGGGCGGGGTGGCGGGCCATGCCGGGCTGTTCAGCACCGCGGCCGACCTCGCGCGGTTCTGCCGCATGGTGCTCGGCGGCGGCGCGCTCGGCGCCACGCGCATCCTGTCGCCGCTCACCGTGCTCAAGATGACGTCGCCCGCCACGCCCGCTCGCATGACCAACGTGCGCGCGCTCGGATGGGACCTCGACTCCAGCTACTCGTCGAACCGCGGGGAGCTGTTCCCCATCGGGTCGTTCGGCCACACCGGCTGGACGGGCACGTCGGTGTGGATGGACCCGCTCACGAAGGCCTACGTTATCCTGCTCACCAACCGCGTGCACCCGGATGGCAAGGGCGATGCGGGGCCGGTGCGGGCGCGCGTCGCGACCATCGTGGCCTCGGCGCTGCGCCAGTTGCCCGACGACAGCGTGCTGCGCGCCCGGCGCTGGACGGGCACCGACTTCGCGGCCGCCGGTGCGGCGCCGCGCCGCGCCGACGAAGCAGACGGCCGCACGCTGAACGGCATCGACGTGATCCGCGCCGACGGTTTCACGCTGCTGAAGGGCAGGAAGGTCGGCCTCATCACGAACCACACCGGCCGCGCGAGGACCGGAGAGGCCACCATCGATCTCATCGCCGGGCTCAAGGACGCGACGCTCGTGGCGCTCTTCAGCCCCGAGCACGGCATCCGCGGCATTCTGGACGAAAACGTCGACTCATCGAAGGACGAGAAGACCGGCCTGCCGATCTACTCGCTGTACGGCGCGACGAACCGCCCTGGCGACGAGATGCTCAAGGGCATCGACACGCTCGTCATCGACCTGCAGGACATCGGCGCCCGCTTCTATACCTACACGACGACGATGGGATACGTGATGGAGGAGGCGGCAAAGCGCAAGATTGCCGTCGTCGTGCTCGATCGGCCGAACCCCGTCAACGGCGTGTCGATAGAGGGCCCTGCCGTCGGACAGAACGAGCTCAGTTTCACGGCCTACTTCCCGATGCCCGTCCGGCACGGGATGACACTGGGCGAACTGGCGCTGCTGTTCAACGCCGAGAAGAAGATCGGCGCCGACCTCACCGTCGTCGAGATGAAGTACTGGGACCGCGACAGCTGGTTCGACCAGACCGGGCTGACGTGGATCAACCCGTCGCCGAACATGCGGAACATGGTGGCGGCGAGCCTCTACACGGGCATCGGGGCCATTGAGGCGTCCAATCTGTCCGTCGGCCGCGGCACCGACTCGCCGTTCGAACAGTTCGGCGCGCCGTGGATCGACGGCCCCCGGCTCGCTGCCGAGCTGAACAAGCGCAAGCTGCCCGGCGTCCGCTTCTATCCCGTCAGCTTCACCCCGGCCTCCAGCCGCTTCGCCAACGAACTCTGCCACGGCGTCTTCATCATCGTCACCGACCGGGACCAGTTGCGGCCCGTGCGGGTCGGGGCGGAAGTGGCGTCGGCCCTCTACCGGCTGTTCCCGGGGGCGTTCGAAGTGGACAAGGTGGGGCGGTTGTTCGGCGCCGACACGGTGAGCCGCATCCGGGCGGGGGAGGATCCGGCCGCGATAGCCGCATCCTGGAGCCGCGCGGAATCGGCCTGGCGGCTGCTCAGGTCCAAGTACTTGAAGTACCGGTAAGAGTGACGAGCGCCTAGCGCCCTGCGCCTAGCCCCTGGTACAGCATCAGGTAGATGACCACTCCCGTCACCGACACGTACAGCCAGATCGGGAACGTCTTCCGCGCGATGGCGGCGTGCCGGTCGAAGCGGCGCTTCAGGGCCCGGGACAGGGTCACCAGCACCATCGGCACGATGGCGGCCGCCAGCACGATGTGCGTGACCAGAATGAAGAAGTAAACCGCGCGGACGGGCCCGGTCCCGGGAAACGGCTTCGAGCCGGCGTTCGCGTGATAGACGAGGTACGAGATCAGGAAGAGCGCCGACGCGGTGACCGCCACGAGCATGCACGCGCGATGCACATCGATTCTCCGCCTCTTGATGAAGGCATAGCCGCCGAGCAGGAACAGCGCGGCGACGCCGTTCAGCGTGGCGTTCAGCGCCGGGAGATCGGATGCGCTCACGACGCCACCCGATTGATGACCATCGCGATCCACAACAGGGGCAGGTACAGGATCGATCCGAAGAAGAGCCGGCGCGCATCGGTCGCGGTGCGGAGCCACGCGAAGCGCGCGGCCAGCGCCAGGAAGCCGATGCCCATCACCGCGGCAACCGCCAGGTAGGCGTTTCCCGCCATTCCCGCCGCCACCGGCGCCAGGCTCACCGGCAGCAGCGCCGCGGCGTACATCACCGCCTGGCGCCCTGTGGAGGCGCCGTCCGGCTCGATGATGGGCAGCAGCGGGAATCCCGCGCGCTTGTAGTCCTCGCGGTACATCCAGGCGATAGCCAGGAAGTGCGGCATCTGCCACAGGAAGACGATGCCGAACAGAATCCAGGCCTCGAGCGACAGATTGCCGCGGACGGCTGCCCAGCCAATCATGGGCGGCAGCGCGCCAGGGACGCCGCCGACCACGGTGGCGAGCGACGTCCGTTTCTTGAGCGGCGTGTAGAAGACCGTGTAGGTGAGCAGTGTCACGAAGGCCACGGCGGCCGCCAGCAGATTCACCGCGTACGCGAGCTGCGCGAGCCCGATCACGGACAGGACGAGGGCGAAGGCCTTCGCGCGCGCCGGCGTGATGCGGCCGCTTGGCAGCGGCCGCGCGCGCGTCCGCCGCATGAGGCCGTCGCTGTCAATCTCGAGCAACTGATTGAAGGCCGACGCGCCGCTTGCGACCAGCGCCGTGCCGATCAACGTGTTCAGCAGCAGCGGCCAACCCAGGTTCCGGGGCGCGGCCATGTAATAGCCGGCGAGTGTCGTCGCCACGACGAGCAGGTTGAGACGGGGCTTGGCCAGCGTGACGTAGTCGGCCGTCCGCCCGCCCGTTTCAGCCGCCGGATCCTCGGGCACGTCTTCTCTCCCCTATCGCTTCTTCTGGGACGGCTTCGCCTGGCTGAGGGGCGGCGACCTCTTCTTCGGCGGCGCCTTCTTCTTCGCCGCCGGCTTCGCGACCGGGGCCTTCGTCGCTTCCGATGCACTCATGACGCCCGCTTCGACGAGCTTGCGATCGACGCGGTCGGCAATCCAGTGCGGGTCCCACCACTCGACCGGGTTCACCGGATGCCCCGCCACGAGGATCGCGAAGTGCAGGTGATCGCCGCCTGCCAGCCCCGTGGCGCCGCTGCGCCCGATGGTCTCGCCGCGGTTGATCCGATCGCCCACCTCGACGGTGACGCTCGAGAGGTGCCCGTAGAGCGACTGCACGCCCATGCCGTGGTCGATCACCACGCAGTTGCCGTAGATGCCGAGAGGACCGGCGAAGACCACGTGCCCGGTGTTCGACGCCGTGATAGGCGCCCCGCGCGTGGACGCGAGATCAGTGCCCAGGTGGACCTGCTGGTCGATCTCGCGGCCTTCGTAGACGTAGGTCCGGTGATCCGCGAACACGGCCTCCGACTGGCCCCGCGCCATGCGCGTGAACGCTCCCCGCCAGAGCCGTTCGGCGGAGGTCCCGCGCGCCAGTTCCTCGACCTGGGCCTCGTTGGCGCGGCGCAGGTCGCCATTGATCTTCAGAAACGCCTCGAGGCGCTCTTCCGGCGCGCCGGCGGGAAGCTTCAGGGATGGCGTTGCCTCCAGAATGGCCGGCACCACTTTCCTGAAGAACGCATCGTCGACCGGTATCCGGCGCCTGGCGAACACGGCCGGGAACGCGCGGTAGTCGAACTCCGCGGTGGCCGTATTGCCGGCGGGGTCCCTGGCGACCAGGCGGATGGGCGTGGAGATGTCGTCGTCGTACAGGAGCGCGAAGAAGGCGACGCGGAGCGCGGGGTCGGCGGGTTGCGCGCCAGGCGCGGGTTGGCCCGCGGCGCCGGCGGCGGGGTAGCCAGGGTAGTACCGGTTGCCCACCTGCACGCCGGACGTCGCGTCGGCGGGCGTCACCCGGTAGACGACCATCTCGGCGCCGCCCAGGTTCACGAAGTGATGCATGGAGACGGCGGCGATCCTGGGCGGGGTGAGGCGCACGGCGAGATCGCGCGTTTCCACCGACTCGGCGCGGCGGATGCCGTACAGCACGTCGCGGGAGGCCGTCGCAACCAGCTTCGCGGGGCCGTCGCGCAGGCCGGTGACGGCGCTCGCCGGGCTGTCCTGCGTGATGCGGATGCGATCCGGCGTCTCCTGCGTGAACCGCGCCTGGCCGGGCGCGTCGAGCGAGAACAGCCTGAACACGCGCCCCTCCTGCTCGACCGACACCTCGAGCCCCCGCAGCTTCGAGCCCAGGGCGTCGACGGTCACGTCGAGGGCGACGGCTCCGCCGCCGATGGCGGCAGGCTTCTCGATCTTCACGAGCGGGCCCGGTTCCTGGCCCGCGTAGTAGTAAACGACGATGCCGCCGGCCAGCAGGAGCGCGACGGCGGCGGCGAGAACGGTCTTGAAGGACATAGGGTGCGGACGACTTGACCGGGTGCGAGCCGGCTGGTAAAATATGAAGTTCCTAACCGGTGAGTGCCGGTATCGTCTAGGGGTTAGGACACGTGGTTCTCAGCCACGGGACCGGGGTTCGAATCCCCGTACCGGTACCAATCATCATACATTCCCTTTGCCGACCGGCCTCACGCGCTGCGTGAGGCCGTCTACATTTCACCGGCCCGAATCCTGCGTGCGGCGGGTCGCCGGCGGCCGCGAGAACGGGATTCGAGCCTATCGAGCCGGCATTCGGGCCCATGCGAGTGCAGCGATGGCCGTGTCCTGGAACCCGACGCCGGTCAGGTCGCAGATCGTGATCTCCTCGTCGCGCGTGCGGCCCGGCTTCCGGCCGGCCACGATCTCGCCCAACTGGCCCCGCACATCCTCCTCGCGCATCAGGCCGGCAGCGAGCGCGTGCGAGAGCTCGCCGAAGCGGGCGCACTGGCTCAGGCGATCGACCACGACCACGTCGGCCCTGGCGAGGCAGGCGGCGTCGAGTTCCTGCTTGCCGGGCGTGTCGGAGCCGACGGCCGTGATGTGAAGGCCGGGCTTCAGCCACGCCGCGCGGATCATGGGCTCGCGTGACGGTGTCGCGGTGATCAGGATGTCCGCCGCCAGGCAGACGTCCTCTGCCGATGCGCACGCCACGGCGTCGATCCCGTGGGCGTCGCGCATCTCCTCGCAGAACGCGCCGAGGCCGGGCCCGTCGATGCTCCAGGCCGCGAGGCGCCCGAAGCGCCGGACCTCGCGCAGGCAGGCCACCTGGTGACGCGCCTGCACGCCTGAGCCGATCACGCCGACCGTGCCGATCCCGCGCCTGGCGAGGCAGTCGGCGGCGACGGCCCCGGCGGCGCCGGTCCGGATGTCCGTGAGGAATCCGTTGTCGAAGAGGAGGCCTGCGGGCATGCCCGTCTCGGCGTCGAAGAGGGCCATCATGCCCGAGCCTGTCGGCAGCCCGAGGGCCGGGTTGTCGTAGAATCCGGATGCGACCTTGACCGCGATGAACGGCACGCCGGCGACCCACGCCGTCTTGACGTGGAACTCGCCGCGGGTGCCGGGAATCGGCAGGTTGATCACGGCGGGCACGGCGGTCCGGCCCTCGCCGTCGGCGCGGAACGCGTCACGGATGGCGGCGACGGCGGCCGCGGGCGACACCAAGGCGCGCAGCGCCTGTTCGTCGAGGCTTGGCAGGCTCACGGAGCCATTGTCCGGCCTGACGGCGCGGCGGTGCAAGCGGTAACGGGCGGAAGGCGGCGCGATGACGCATTGGCCTCGTCGGCTCGTGATCGGGTGCGCGATCGGCGCGGCATCGGCCGCGCTGGCGTGGACTGCGGGCAGGACCGCGTTTGTCAGAACCGTCGAACTGAAGACGTACGACTATCGCGTGCGCCTGACGGCCGACCCGGCGTCGGCGCGCCGCGACATCGTGCTGGTGAACATCGACGACGGCAGCATCCGGCGGCTGGAGCCGCAGGTGGGCCGCTGGCCCTGGCCGCGCGTGGTGCACTCGCAGTTGCTCGATTACCTCGCCCGCGCTCCGGCGAAGGTCGTGGTCTACGACATCCTGTTCACCGAGCGCCAGCAGGGATCGTTTCGCATCGGCGACACCGAGTGGACCGGGGCCGAGTCCGACCGCGCGCTGGCGTCCTCGGCCGCCCGCGCCGGCAACGTGGTGTTCACCGCCGACGTGACCTCCGGCGAGAAAGCGCAACTGGAGAAGCGGGGCGTCGAGCGGCTCCGCACCGGCCAGCCGTTTCCGGCCGACGCGGGCTTCGAGGCGCAGCCAGGAGTCATCCTGCCGTACGACGACCTGACGGACGCGGCGGCGGCGGTGGGCCACAACCTCGCGATCTACGACGCCGACGGGCCGGTGCGCCGCACGGCGCCGTTCGTGCGCGTGGGTGACGTTGGCGTGCCGTCGCTCGCGGTGGCCGCCGTGATGCTGGCCGGGCCGGTGCCGCGGGAAGCGATCCGACGGGAGGGCGGCACGCTCAAAGTGGGCCCCGCGTCGGTTCCCCTGGTGCCCTCCCGGATTCCGAACCTCTACGGGCCGTCCACATCGGCGCAGCGGATGATGATCCGCTACGCCGGCCCCGTGCTGCGGGACGGCAAGCCGACGTACCAGGACTACAGCTTCTACGACCTCTTCTACTCGGAGCAGCAGATCCTCGCCGGAGAGCAGCCCGAGGTGGACCCGGCGGTTTTCCGCGACAAGATT
The DNA here is from genome assembly GCA_963806085.1 of uncultured Acidobacteriota bacterium. Lineage (GTDB taxonomy): Bacteria > Acidobacteriota > Vicinamibacteria > Vicinamibacterales > JAKQTR01 > JAKQTR01. The sequence continues at coordinate 1,001,460 of CAWDWR010000002.1, read as the reverse complement.
GTGGTCATCGGCACGACCGCGGCCGGGCTGCACGATCTCTTCACGGTGCCGTTCGCCGAGGGCAGCATGCCCGGCATGCAGGTCCACGCGAACGTCATCGACAACCTGCTCTCGGAACGGTTCATGAGGCCGGTCGGCGCCGCCACCGACACGGTGGTGCTCGCCGGCTGCGCGCTGGCCGTCGGCCTCGCCGGCGCCGCGCTCGCGGTGTGGCCGGCCATGGGCGTCGCGGCGCTGGTCGTGCTGGCGCTCGGCTGGTCGTCCGTGCTGCTGTTCGGACGCGGGCTCTGGATGGAGGTGGCCTCGCCGGTGCTCGCGGTGGCGCTCGCCGCCTTCGGCGGCACGGCCTACCAGTACGTGGTCGAAGGGCGCGAGAAGCGGCAGGTCAAACGCACGTTCTCCCGATTCGTCTCGAAAGACGTCTACGAACAACTGGTCGCGGACCCGGCGAGCGCGCGAGTCGGCGGCGCCCGGCGCGACATGTCGGTGCTCTTCGCCGACATCCGCGGATTCACGACCTTCACCGAGCAGGGCAGGCCCGAGGAGGTCGTCGCGCAGCTGAACGAGTACTTCTCGCGCATGGTCGAGGTCGTGTTCGCGCACCGGGGCACGGTGGACAAGTTCGTCGGCGACATGGTGATGGCGCTCTTCGGTGCGCCGCTGGCGGACGCCGACCACGCCGATCACGCGGTGCGGGCGGCCCTGGGCATGCTGGCCGCGCTGCAGGAACTGAACGCGCGATGGGCCGCCGCGGGGCGGCCGGCCCTGGACATCGGCATCGGCGTCAACAGCGGCGACATGGTGGCGGGCATCATCGGCTCGGACACGGTCATGAGCTATACGGTGATCGGGGACGCGGTGAACCTCGGCTCCCGACTCGAGTCGCTGAACAAGGAGTACGGCACGCACCTCATCGTCAGCGAGGCCACGAAGGCGCGGCTGAAGGGGCGGTATGATATGAAACCGTTGGGTGCCGTGACCGTCAAAGGCAAGTCCGAGCCGGTGAACATCTTCGAGGTGCTCGCGCGGCAGGACCGCCAGGAGTAGCCCCGTGCTGAATCGACCTGCCGCGATGCTGGCAGCGGCGGTGCTGGCCATCGGCCTTGCCGCCGAGGCTGTCGCCGCCCCGCAGATCCCCGGTCTCCCGAAGTCCAAGGAGCTGAGCGAGCTCATCAAACGTACCGATCAGCTCCGTGACCTGGTCATCACGCAGGACGAGGAAATCAAGCTTGGCGCCAGCGTCAGCGAGCGCGTGCGGGCGCGCTACGGCGTTGTGCAGGACGCCGCCGTCCACCGCTACGTGACGCTGGTGGGCACGCTGCTCGCGCAGAAGAGCACGCGCCCGACCCTGCCGTTCAGGTTCATCGTCCTCGACACGGACGGCGTGAACGCGTTCGCGGCGCCTGGCGGCTACATCCACATCACGCGCGGCGCCCTCGGGCTGATGGCGAGCGAGTCGGAGCTTGCCGGCGTGCTCGCGCACGAGATCTCCCACGTCACCAGGAAGCACACGATCGGCGCCATCCAGAAGAACAAGCTGATCCAGATCGGCGCCGAGGAGAGCATCACCAGGAACCCCGAGTTGTGGAACAAGCTCGTGGACGTCACCTCGGATCTCGTGATGGCGGGATTCGGGCGCGGCGAGGAGCTGGAATCGGATCGGGACGGCCTCGCGATGGCCAATGCCGCGGGCTACGCGCCGGCCGGGCTCGGCGAGTTCCTCAAGCGGCTCGACGAACGCAACCGGGCCAGCTCGGGCAAGCAGGGCCTCTTCGCCTCGCACCCGGAGATGGCCGAGCGCCTGGCGACGCTCGACAGGGAGATCAGGGCTCGCAAGTACGCGTCCACGGTGGTGCTGGCCGATCGGTACAAAGCCAACATCTCCTACACCGCGAAGCCGGTCACCGAAATCGCCACGATCGAAGAGGGCTCGGCAGGCCTCGCCGGCGGCGCGGCGAAGCCCGCCGAGGGACAGAAGCCCGCCGACGAACCGAAGAAGAAGAGCTTCGGGCTGGGTTCCCTCCTCAAGCCCGCGGGCACCGAGAAGAAGTCCGCCGAGGTCACGGGATCGGCTGCCTCGCGAGGCGTCGACACCGAGCGCAACGCCAGGGGCGGGCCGGTGAAGACGATGGTGGCGGTGAAGGTGACGCCCGCCGAAGTTGACGCGTTCAGGAAGGAAGGGAACCTCACGTCGTGAACGACACCGCCTTCTGCGTCGCCCTTGGCGCCGGCCTGCTGCTCCTGGCGCTCGCCGTCCGGGCCGCGAGCGTGAACCGCCTGGTCCGGCGCAAGCTCCGGCTCTCGTTCTTCCTGGCGCTTGTCTACACGCTCGTCTCGGTGGCGCTCGGCCGGCTCGCGCTTTCTCCCGACATGGCGGCGCGCGTGCTGTCGGTCAACCAGCTCTGCCTGGCCCTCGCCATCATCAACCTGATCGTCGTCGTCGCCATCAATCCGCTGCGCGCCGATCGCGTGCCCGACCAGTTCCCGAATATCGTTCAGGACACGATCATCATCGGGCTCTTCCTGGTCGTGGCCACCGTCGTGATGCAGGAGAAGTTCCTGACGACGTCGGCCGTGGGCGCCGTCGTCATCGGCTTCGCGCTGCAGGACACGCTGGGGAACATGTTCTCGGGGCTGGCCATCCAGGTCGAGAAGCCGTTCCGGGTCGGGCACTGGATCACCGTGGGACCTTTCGAAGGGATGGTCAGCGAAGTCACGTGGCGGGCGACGAAGATCCGGACCAAGGCAGGCAACCTCGTCGTCCTGCCCAACGCGTTCATCTCGAAGGAGGCCATCACCAACTACTCGGAGCCGACCGCGCCGACGCGACTCGAGGTCGAGGTCGGCGTGAGCTACGCGGTGCCGCCGGACCAGGTGAAGGCCGCGCTCGCCGAGGCGCTGACCAACGCGCCGCTCGCGCTGGCCGAGCCGGCGCCGGACCTCCTCGTCCGGGATTTCGGCGCGTCCGCCGTCGTCTATCTCGTGCGGTTCTGGATCAACGACTTCGGGAAGGATTCGGCTGCCCGCGACCAGGTGCGCTCCGCCATCTACTACTCGCTGCGGCGGCACGGCTACGAGATCCCGTTCCCCATGCAGGTCGAGATTCCAAGGCCGGAGGAACCCGAGCGCGCGTCGGAACGGATCGACCGTGTGAGCGCCATCCTGGCGCCGGTGGCGCTGTTCGCGCCTCTGTCGTCCGAACAGCGCGAGGAACTCGCGGCGCGGGCCACCGAGCGCATCTACGGGCAGGGTGAGAAGATCGTCCGCCAGGGCGAGGCCGGCGGGTCGATGTTCGTGGTCTACCGCGGCCGGGTGCGGGTCGTGGAATCGTCCGGCCGCGAGCTGGCCGTGTTCGAGGCGGGCGGGTACTTCGGCGAGATGTCGATGCTCACGGGCCAGCCGCGCTCCGCGACGGTGGAGGCCGTGGAGGAATGCCAGGTCGTGGAATTGACCGCGGCGTCGCTTCGCGAGGTGGCGCTGGCCAACCCCGAGGTCGTCACGCGCATCAGCGCCGTGGTGGCCGAGCGCCAGGCCGATCTCGACCGGCAGAAGGCGGAAGCCGCTGCCGGCCGGCCCGTCGCCGTCGAGACGCATCGGTCGCTGCTCGCGCGCATCCGGCAATTCCTGCGCCTCCCCGATCTCCTCGGCGACTGACGTGCCGGGGTCAGACCCGGGTCTGACCCCGCTTCCGACCTGACGGCCGAGGGTCAGACCCGGGTCTGACCCCACTCGGCCCATTCGCGGGAGGAACGCATGACAGGCTGGCGGCGGATCGCAGCGGTGCTGATGTGCACGAGCATGGCCGGGGCTGCCGGCAGCGCGGGCCAGTCCGCGCCGCAGGTTGCCGGCCGGATACCCCCGCCGGTGTTCACCGACCCGCAGCGGTTCGCGAAGCTCGAATCAGCCTTCCCCGAGATCGACCGCCTGTTCCGGGCGTTTGCGGAGCGGTCGCGCGTGCCCGGCATCGCCTACGGCATCGTGATTGACGGCCGCCTGGCGCATTCGGGCGCGGTCGGCTACCGCGACATCCGGACGAAGGCGCCGGTCGACGCCGACACGGTCTTCCGCATCGCCTCGATGACCAAGAGCTTCACCGCGCTGTGCATCATGCGCCTGCGTGACGAAGGGAAGCTCTCGCTCGACGATCCGGCCGAGCGTTACGTGCCCGAGCTCGCCGGCCTCGTCTACCCGACGGCCGACTCGCCGCGCATCACGATCCGGCACCTGCTGTCTCACGCCGAAGGCTTTCCCGAGGACAACCCCTGGGGCGACCGCCAGCTCGCCTCCACCGATGCCGAGATGTCCGCGATGATGAAAGGCGGCATCCCGTTCTCGACCGCCCCGGGAACCGCCTACGAATACTCGAACTTCGGTTTCGCGATTCTCGGCCGGGTGGTCGCGAATGTCTCCCGGATGCCGTATCGTGCGTACGTGCAGGCAAACGTGTTGAGGCCGCTCGGCATGACGTCGACGACGCTGGAGGCCGCGGACGTGGCGCCCGGGAGACTGGCGCACGGATACCGGCTCGAAGGCGACGGACTCGTTGACGAGCCGGCGCTGCCCGACGGCGCGTTCGGCCCCATGGGCGGCATGCTGACGTCCACGCGCGATCTGGCCGCCTATGCCGGCTTCTTCGCCTCGGCCTGGCCGGCGCGCGACGATCCCGACACGGGGCCGGTGCGGCGCGCGTCGCTGCGCGAAATGCAGCAGGTGTGGCGGCCGGCCCCGGCGACGGTCTCCCTCGACGCCGCCGACGCGCGGCTCAGGCTCAACGCGGGCGGCTACGGATTCGGGCTCCGCGTGTGGCAGACGTGCGGCTTCCCTCACGTGGTCGCGCACAGCGGGGGCCTGCCCGGCTTCGGGTCGCACATGCGCTGGCTGCCCGACTACGGCGTGGCGATTGTCGCCATGGGCAACCTCACCTACACGAGCTGGGGACGCGTGACCGACGACGCGCTCGATGCGCTGGAGCGCACCGGGGGCTTGAAACCGAGGACGCCGCAACCGTCGGCCGCGCTGGCCGCCTCGCGGGCCGCCATCAACCGCCTGATCGATCGCTGGGACGATGAGGAGGCGAGGGCGATTGCGGCGGACAACCTGTTCCTGGACGCGCCGCTCGAGGCGCGCCGCAGCCAGGTGGAGGCGATCCGGGCAAAGGTGGGCGCCTGCCGGGCCGACGGCGCGTTCGACGTCGAGAATGCGCTCCGCGGAGCGTGGAGGCTGACGTGCGACCGGGGTGCCGTCCAGGTTGCGATCACGCTTGCCCCGACGGTGCCGCCGAGAGTCCAGTTCTGGGAGATTGCGCCGGCCGGGCCGCCGGACCCTGCGCGGTCCGGCACCGGCACTTGCCCGAAATGACGGGCCGCCCGTCCGCGCTCTTTCCTTCGCCAGGCGGCGCCTTCAGCGCTATCATCGATTGATGAGTCTCGATGCAGGCAACTGGCGCGCGATCGTGGCGCCGTATCAGAAAGCGGATGTTCGCCGGGCGGTGTTCCAGCTGCTGAATACGCTGGTTCCGCTGGCCGCCCTGCTGTACGTGATGTACCTGTCGCTCGCCTGGTCGTACTGGCTGACGCTGGCGCTCGCGGTCCCCACGGCCGGATTCCTGATCCGGACGTTCATCATCATGCACGACTGCGGGCACGGCTCGTTCCTGCCCTCGCAGAAGTGGAACAACCTGGTGGGCTGGGTCACGGGCGTACTGACCGCCACCCCGTACGCCGAGTGGCGCCACGAACACGCGATCCATCACGCGACGGCCGGCGACCTGGACCGCCGCGGCCACGGCGACATCGCCACGATCACGGTGGAGGAGTACCTCGCGCGCGACTGGTGGGGCAGGCTGCGCTACCGCCTGTACCGGCACCCTGCGCTCATCCTGGGCTTCGGGCCCCTCTACCTGCTGATCGGGCAGCGGTTCCCGGGACGGGTCCACTCGAGCGGATCTCCCAAGACCTCGAGCATCTGGTCGACGAACCTGGGCATGGCCGTCGTCATCACCGGGCTCGCGATGCTCATCGGCATCCAGTCGGTGCTGCTCGTCTATCTGCCGGTGGCCTACCTCGCGGCCGGCGCCGGCGTGTACCTGTTCTTCGTGCAGCACCAGTTCGACCAGGCGTACTGGGAGCACCACGCGAACTGGGATTACGCCACCGCGGCGGTCCTGGGCTGCTCGCACCTGAAGCTGCCGCGCGTTCTGCGGTGGTTCACGGGCAACATCGGGCTGCACCACGTCCATCATCTCGCGCCGCGCATCCCCAACTACGAGTTGCAGCGCGCCCACGACGAGAACCCGATCTTCAGCCACGCGCCGACGTTCGGCCTCGCGCGGAGCGTCTGGATGCTCCGCCTCGCGCTCTGGGACGAGCAGGGCAAGCGGATGGTCGGGTTCGGGGACCTGCGGACGCCCCAGCGCGCCTGACACCTGCACGACGCCATGAGAACACCCGCTGCCACGGCCGCGGCATGGGCCATCGCCGCCGTCATGCTCGGCGGGTTGCCGGGGCCGGCGGGCGCGGCGCCCGCCCGTCCCAACGTCATCCTCATCGTCGTCGACGACATGGGCTGGGCGGACAGCGCGGCGTATGGCAGCCGCCTCTACGAGACGCCGGCCATCGACAAACTGGCGAGCGACGGCGCGCGCTTCACGAACTTCTACGCCGCGGGTTCCGTGTGCTCTCCGACCCGCGCGAGCCTGATGACGGGGCAGTATCCGGCGCGCATCGGCATCACCGACTGGATCGGCGGCAACGACACCGGTGTGATCCAGCCGCCGCCCAACATGGATCACCTCCCGCTCGAGCAGATCACGATCGGCGAGGCGTTTGCGGAAGCCGGATACGCGACGGGATACATCGGCAAGTGGCACCTCGGCATCGGGCCCTACCTGCCAGGCAGGCAGGGGTTTGCCTTCACCAGGGCCGTGAACAACGCGGGCCAGCCGGCCTCCTACTTCTTTCCCTACAAGGACCCGAAGTGGGAAGCCGTGAACGTTCCGGACCTTGAAGACGGGCGCGAGGGCGAATACCTGACCGACCGGCTGACGGACGAAGCCGTCCGGTTCCTGGAGCGGCAGAGCACCCGGCCTTTCTTTCTCGTCTTCTCCCACTATGCGGTGCACACGCCCATCCAGGCACAGGCTGATCTGAAGGCGAAGTACGAGTCGAAAGTCGCCGCGCTTTACGGCCCCGCGGCCGCGGCGGTGATCACTGAGCAGGGCGCCACGACGAAGACGCGGCAGGACAATGCCTCGTACGCCGCCATGATCGAGAGCGTTGACCGCAGCCTCGCGCGCGTCCGCGAAACGCTCAATCGCCTGGGGCTGGCGAAGAACACCATCGTCGTGTTCATCTCCGACAATGGAGGGCTCAGCACGCTGGCCGGAACGCGGGGCAGCGCGCCGACGGCCAACCTGCCGCTGCGGGCGGGGAAGGGCTGGCTCTACGAAGGCGGCATCCGCGTGCCCGCCATCATCGCGGGACCGGGCGTGAAGGCAGGCGCGATCGTGACGACCCCGGCGCTGACGACAGACGTGTATCCCACGCTGCTGTCGCTTGCGGGTCTTTCGCTGGAGCCCGCGCAGCACCGTGACGGCGTGGACCTTCGACCGCTCCTGAGCGGGTCGGGCCGTGTCTCCAGAGCGGCGATCTTCTTCCACTTCCCGCACTACCACGGTTCCGGCAATCGCCCGTCGAGCGCGGTGCGTGAGGGCGACTGGAAGCTCGTCGAGTGGCTGGAAGACGGCCGCGCGGAACTCTACAATCTCGCTCGAGACCCGGGCGAAGCGCGCGACCTGGCCGCCGAGCAGCCCGCGGTGGCCGCGCGCCTGAAGACCCGGCTCGACGGGTGGCGCGCGGACATCGGGGCGAAGATGCCCACGCGCCGATAACAAGGCGGGGTCAGAGTCGACTCTGACCCCGGCTGGTCTAGCGGCGCCAGTCGCCTTGCGGCGTGCGAGAGTCGTAGCGGCCGTCGCGACCGTACCCGCCCCCGTTATCGCGCCGGTCTCCGCCGCGCCAGCCGCGCTGCGCGTCGCGGTAGCCCGCCTCGTACCCCTCCAGGAACCCTCGGCGGTAGACGTCGCGATACTCGTTGCGTGGCATCCGGTAGTCGCGGTCATAGCCGCGTTCCGCGTCCCGGTACCAGCGCTCGCGGCGAGGGTCGAAACGGTCGCGGTCGCGTGACGCGTCGAACCCCTGCTCGTAACCGTCGTTGTAGCCGCGGTTCAACGCATACTCACGCCCGCCGTATCCCCGGTAGTTGCCGTAGCCGCCGGGGCCCGTCCTGCCCGGGTACGCGGGTGGAGGTGGATACTGCGGTCCCGTGCTGAACACCGCGCCAACCGAGATCCGCGCAGACTGCGCATGCACCGGCGCGGCGAACGCCAGGCTTGCCAGCATCGCACCGGCCGCAATGACGAGCGTCGTCGGTTTCATGGCTCCCTCCATCCAGCCCGCGCGGCGACCCGTTCGCTGCGCCGGCTTCACTCTGCAGGCACCGGCTTCTGCTAGTCGTCACTGCAAAGCTCGGGCCAGCGAGATGCCCGCGTGTTTCCGAGGGAATGCGCGTGTTGAACGTGCGGAGGGAACCAGGCAGGACGGCTGGCGCAGCCTACTGCGCCCAGACGAGGACACGTTCGCCGCTGGCCTCTTTGTGATCGAGGATCAGGCCGGGGCCTCGCCGTTCGAGATCCTGGGCGGTGATCTTGAGCTTCACGGCGTCGCTGCCCTGGTCGTCGTTCGACGAGATCCTGATCGGCTGGCCCTTGGTCATGCGCAGGAGCCAGAACGGCATGTTCAGCGTGACGACCTTCCGCTCGTCAGGGTCCCACACGATGATGTGAAGGGCTTCAACCGGCTTCCCTGGATCGGACGCGGGCGCGTCGCTGACGACGGGCTCGCCGTCCTTGATGACGAGGTACGGCTTCTGGCCCTCGAACTTCTCGACGATCTGCGCGAATTCCTGGTCGGCGCTCATTTCGGTGGCGCTCTTGGCCTGGAACGCGAACTGCTGGTAAATGACGTAGCCGACCACAGCGACCATGCCCACCCCGACCACCAGCACGAACGCGCCGATGCCCAGGATGATGACGGCCCACGAGGTCTTCTTCGCCATAGCTCGCTCTACAACACCATTGTGACGCCAGGCGCACGCGCCTGCTACCCTCACTGACGGCCGGGGCCGGGGTTTGTTCCCGAGAACGGCTTCTCCAAGAGGCCTTCAGCCTCGTCGCGCCCGACAGGATCGCGGTCTTTCTCACAGAGCGCCGCCGCCTGCCGGTACTCGGCCACGGCGGCCGTCCGGTTTCCGGACAGATCGGCAAGCTTGCCCAGTTCCAGGCGGCACCTTCCGTGCACCCAGTCACGGCCCGGCAATGCCAGCGCCTTCCGCAGATCGGCCTCGGCCCTTGCCCTGTCGCCCGTGCCGGCCAGCGCGGCGCCGCGCTTGGCGTACCACAAGGCCTCCTCGCCGAACGCCTTCGGCCGCGGGTCCCGGTCGAACATCGCGAGCCCGGCATTGAAGTACTCGAGCGCACGAGCCGGCTGCCGGGCCCTCATCTCGGATGCGCCCGACTCGAGCCAGAGCAGGCGATTCCTCGGAAAGTCGCGGCGCAGCCCCTCCAGCAAACGCAGGGCATCTTCGTATCGGCGCTCCTTGTTGTAGACGAGGACGAGGAGGATTCTCGCATCTGCCTGGACGTCGCTCGGATAGGCAGCGCTCTCCTCGATCATCCGCACGGCCAACTCCCGGTCGCCGCTGAATCCCGCCAGGTACGCGAGCCACCGCCTCACGGAGCCGAGGTTGGCGACGGCGTACCGATAGGAGCCGGTGAAGAACGCCGCATCCTTGCGGGAGGGATCGAGGACGAGCACCTGCTCCGTGGCTTTGAACGCGCCTCGCGCCAGACCCACGGCCCCGAACAGCGATCCCTCCACCGACACCGTGTACGCCGCAAGGAGACCGCGAGCCGAGCCGAGGTTGTAGTGAGCGGTGGCATCGCGCGGCCGCTTCCGGATCTGGGCCTCAGCCAACTCGATCGCCTTGTCGACGTTTGCGCGGAACACCGCGACCACGTCGGCCGGGGGCGGCTTCACCGCCGCGTTGTTCTCGGGAAGCGAGCTGAGAAACTCGTCGGAGGAGAGCGCCCCTCGGGTGAACATCAGGTTCAGCCACGTGATGGCCGCAACGGCCCGGTACACGGCGGGATTCTCCGGGTCGGCCTCAACCGCCTGGCGGAATGTGGCGAGCGCCTCGTCGAAGTCCAGGTTGTAGGCGTGCTGATACCCGGCGCGCAGCAACTCCGCGGAGCGCGCGCTGTCCGCAGCCGCACGAGGCCCCGGCACGGCCGCCATCACGACCGCCAGTCCCGCCGCCCACAGTGTTCCGATCCGCGCGCCCGTCAACCGCATGCTGATGCCAGCTTATAATTGCCACCCACCGGACTCAAGCGAGGTGCCGTGCCGCAGCCACACGCAATCCGCCGCTACCGCACGCTCGACGCCCATGCCGCCGGCGAACCCCTCAGGCTCATCCTGGAAGGTTATCCGGCCCCGAAGGGCCGCACCATGCTCGAGAAGCGGGCGTGGGTGAAGAAGCACGCCGACCACATCCGGCGCGCGCTGATGCTCGAACCCCGCGGGCACGCCGACATGTACGGCGCGGTCCTGACCGAGCCGGTCACCCCCGGCGCCGACGCGGGCGTGCTCTTCATGCACAACGAAGGCTACAGCACCATGTGCGGCCACGGCATCGTCGCGGTGACGACGATGGCCATCGAGCGGCGGCTGATTCAGCCGGGAGCACCGGGCCGGATTGTCTTCGATTCGCCCGCCGGGCCCGTGCACGCCCGCGCCAGCGTCGTCGAGCAGGCGGGCAAAGCGGGGACCGAAATCCGCGTCGAGCGCGTCGCCTTCGACAACGTGCCGTCGTTCGTGTTCGCGCCCGGGCTGCCCGTCCAGGTCGGCGCCCGCGAGGTCCGGGTGGATGTCGCGTTTGGCGGAGCGTTCTATGCCATCGTCGACGCCGAGGCTGCCGGGTTGCCGATCGCGCCGGCGAAGCTGCCCGAACTGCGGCGCGTGGGCATGGAAATCAAGCACGCCGTCGAGGCCGCGCTCACCGTCGTCCATCCGCTGGACAAGGGCCTGAACGGCATCTACGGCACGATCTTCACCGGCCCGCCCGAGCGGCGCGATGCCGACTTGAGGAACGTGACGATCTTCGCGGATGCGGAAGTGGACCGCTCGCCATGCGGGACCGGCACCTGCGCGGTGATGGCGGTGGTCGACGCGATGGGCCTCACGCCGCGGGACCGCCCCTTCGGCCACGAAAGCCTGATCGGCACGCTGTTCAAGGGGAGGGTCACGGGCAGGGCCCGCGTCGGGGACTTCGAGGCGATCCTGCCGGAACTCGAGGGATCCGCCTGGATCACCGGCGAGCACGTGTTCCTCGTCGACGACGAGGACCCGCTGAAGGGCGGCTTCAGGCTCTGACGCCGGGAGAGGCCGCCTGGGCGCGGGAATGGCGCCGGGCACCTTCTTCGGGTTACCGCCCGAGGTGGACGTGGATGAGACGCTCGATGAGGGCCGGCAGGGTCTCGCCATCCAGTTCGAAGGCGCCGTGCTCGGCCGACCAGGACAGCTTGTAGCTGCGGACCAGCGCGGATACCCAGATCTGCCGGACCGGGGAGTTCGGGCTCACGACAAACCGGGTTTCGGCGGGCCCTTCGAAGTAGATGTTCAACACGCCGCCTTGAAGCTCCACCTCGAATCCCTCGCGATCGGCGAGATCCATCAGGCCGCGCTGCAGCGACTCGAGGGCCTCGTCGGCGCGGGCGGCGAACTCATGGTCGGTGAGCGGCTGCGCCATGCGGGGATGATAGCAAAGGGCGGCCGTCCGGGACACGCGCACCGGACCGCACCGATTGCGTTAGGATAGGCCCAGAGGAGGGCCCTCCATGACCACGCTGCTGTACATCGTCGTCATCCTCGTCGCGGGGGGGGCGCTGTACTTCCTGCTGCGCCGGCCCGTCAGCGAGTACGTCAGGATGCGCGGCACGCGCGTTGTCGCCTGCCCCGACAACGAGCAGCCTGCCGCGGTCACGGTCGACGCCCGCCATGCGGCCTTCACGGCTGCCGGCGGCCATGAACACCTTCGCCTCGAGGCGTGTTCGCGCTGGCCCGAGAAAGCCGGCTGCGGCCAGGAGTGCCTCAAGCAGATCGAAGCCCAGCCGGCGGACTGCCTGGTCAGAACACAGGTGAGCCGCTGGTACGCCGACAAGATGTGCGCGATCTGCGGCAAGGCGCTGGGCGAGATCGAGTGGGCGGCCCACAAGCCCGCGCTGCGCGCTCCCGACGGGCGCACGCTGGAGTGGGCCGACGTGAAGCCCGAGACGATGTTCCAGGTGATGAGCACGCACGCGGCCGTCTGCTGGGACTGCCACGTGGCCGAGACGTTCCGCCACCAGAGGCCCGATCTCGTGCTCGACAACCCCTTCGCCAGGCCGCCGCAGCAGTAGGCGGCTGCTCACACTCTTGTCACGGCCTTCGCTAAACCGATCGGGCCCCAGCTGCGTCTAAGTAATCAGGTGGGTTCGGGCGCGCGCAGAGCCATTATCCCGTCGGCAGGAGGCCGTCATGTTTGAACTGAACTTCTCGAGCAACGCAGACTGGATCGTCGCCGTGCTGCTGGCGGTGACGGTGGTCGCCGCGGCCCTCGTGTAGCGATCCTCCGTCCTACTTCACGCGGCCTGGCGCCGCGTCGGAGGCCGCCACGTACGACTTGCGCGCCCGGGCCTTCATGCCCGGGCGTTTCACGTTGACCGTCAGCTTGTGGACCTTGCCGTCGAGGGCAGTCGGGCTGAAGCCGAGCACGTACTGGCTGCGCAATTCCTGGGCGATCCGCGTGAAGGTCGAGTTCAGGTCGGCGGTCTCCTTGAGCAAATAGTATCCGCCGCCGGTTTCCTCGGCCAGCCTCCGCACCACCCTGTCGGGATTGGTCCTGACCTGCCGCATGCCGTTGAAGTAGTTCGACTCGAGGCCGATCCCGTAGATCATCACCTCGTCGGCGATCGCGCGGTTGAGCACGTCGCCCTGCCCGGTCTTGCTCGCGGTGTCTTCACCGTCGGTGAGGACGACGATCACGCGGCGGCCTTCGACGCCGGCCAACTTGTCCAGCGACTGGTCGATGGCGTCGTAGAGGCGCGTCGAGTTGCCGAAGTCCAGCTCCTTGAGGGCCGCCACGAGTTCATCACGATCGGCCGTGAACGACCCGCTGAACTCCACCTTATCGTTGAAGGCGCCCACCTGGGCCCGGTCCTGCGGCAGGAGGCGGATGATGAACTGCTCGGCGCCGGCGTTCACCAGCTTGAGCGAATTCGTCATGCTGCCGCTGCTGTCGATCATGACGACGGCCGTGAAGGGCTGCGACTGGTTCTCGAAGACCACGATGTCCTGGCGGACGGCGTTGTCGAGCACCTCGAAGTCGTCGCGGACGAGGTTCGGCACCAGCGCGCCCTGAGGGTCGGTGACCGTGGCGTAGACCGGAACCATCTTGGCGCCGCTGCGGAAGACCCCGGCCTGCTGGCCGTGCAGGTCCGCACCCGGAGCCGGTTCCATTGGCGCGGCCGCAAGCAGCGCACACGCAGCGATTGCCGCTGCCGCAACACCCAGACGCTTACGCATGGCTCCAGCGTAGCAAGGCGGGCTGCGCCAGGGCAACCCGCGCCGGCGCAGCCCTGCCCGTCACTGCGGCCGCCGCGCCGGGCCAGGCGCCGCCGGCTGGGCCGCCAGCTGGCGGGCGGCGGCCTCGGCGGCCCGCATCACGCGCAGCAGGTTCAATCCGAGCACCTTCTTCACTTCGAGCTCGGTGTAGCCGCGCCGCAAAAGTTCGGCCGTCAGGGCCGGGAACTTCGACACATCCTCGAGGCCGGAAGGCGCCGCGGTGATGCCGTCGAAATCGCTCCCGTACGCCACGTGGTCGATGCCGGCGACCTGGCGGATGTGGTCCACGTGGTCGGCCACCCGGGCCACCGTCACCTTCGGCCTGGGGTGCTTGACCGTCCATGCCGCGATGCCCGCCTTCACGGCCGCCTCGTCAGCCGGCGTCAGCGCCTGGATCCTTTCGGATTCCGCCTCCTGCGCCGCGTCCCACGCCGCGGCTTCAGGCGTGGTGAACTGCGGCACGAACGACACCATCACCACGCCGCCGTTCTTCGGCAGCTGTTTGAGGATCGCGTCGGGCACGTTGCGCGGGTGATCGCACAGCGCCCGGGCCGAGGAGTGCGAGAAGATGACGGGCGCCCGCGTCACGCGCAGCACGTCGTCCATCGTCTCCTCCGACACGTGGCTCAGATCGACCAGCATGCCCAGCCGGTTCATCTCGCGCACGACATCCTCACCGAAGGGCGTCAGGCCGCCGTGTTCCGGCGTGTCGGTGGCCGAGTCGGCCCACGGCACGTTCTTCGAGTGCGTGAGGGTCATGTAGCGCGCCCCGAGGCGGGCGAACATCCGCAGCGCGCCGAGCGACGAGTCGATTGAATGCCCGCCTTCCATGCCGATGAGCGAGGCGATCTTGCCCTGCAGGAAGATCCGCTGCACGTCGTCGGCCGTCAACGCCAGTTCGAAATCGTCGGGATAGCGCGCGATCATCCGGTGGACGATGTCGATTTCCTCCAGAGTGGCGGTGACCGCGCGCTGGCCGGCCATCGACGCCGGGACGTACACGGACCAGAACTGCGCGCCGACGCCGCCCTGGCGCAGGCGCGGGATGTCGGTCATGGTGTCGGTCCTGACGTTGCGGATGTCGAGCTTCGCGGGGTCCATGCCGGCCCGCTCCCGGACCTCCCAGGGGTAGTCGTTGTGGCCGTCGAACATCGGGACCGACAGGTGCAGGGCCCGGGCGCGCGCCAGGAACGCGTCGGCAGCCTCGCCGTCCGCCCGGCCGGCGGCCTGGCCGGCTGCCGACATGCCGCCTTGGGTTATGGCCGCGCACGCGGCGAGGCACGCCGCCGCCGTCAGAAGCGTTCGCATCGTCACGATGTGTCCTCTCGATGGGCCCTCGCGTCAGTATAGCCGCGCGAGAGGGGGTCCGGCATCGTGTAAGATCACGCACTCGGCAGGGGCCGTGTGATGGCCCGCGCGGAGTGGCCCGGGTGCGCCGCGACGGACGGTCATGACGCCCGGCACATGAAGGAGCGGCGGCGCCAATGGCGGAGACGAAACCCCCGACGGTGGTGGAACTCGCGTGGGACAGGGGGCTGGCCTTTACGGCGCGGGCCGGCGGCCACGAGTGGGTGCTCGATGGGAGGAACGAAGCCGGCCCGTCCCCGGTGGTCGCGCTGGCGTCGGCAGTCGCCGGGTGCATGGCCATCGACGTCGTGCACATCCTGGCGAAGGGCCGGTTCGACGTCCGGTCGTTCGAGGCGCGGATTGTCGGGCAGCGGGCCGACAGCGAGCCGCGGCGCTTCCTGGCGTTCGATCTGCGCTTCTCGCTGGGGACGAACGCGCCACGAGAACAGATTGACCGCGCCATCGCGCTGTCGCGCGACAAGTACTGCTCGGTGTGGCACTCGCTGCGCCCGGACATCGAGCTCACGACCAGCGTTTCGGTGGCGGGGTCAGACCCGGGTCTGACCCCGTGACTTGGAGGGTCAGACCCGGGTCTGACCCTCACTGAGGGGGACCGTGGCAGCGTCCGCCAACCGCCGCGCGTACATCGACTGGATGCGGGGCCTCAGTGTGCTCTTCATGATCGAGGCCCACACGTTCGACGCGTGGACACTGCTGACGGACCGCGGCACGCTCCTCTACAAGGCGGCGAACTTCGTCGGCGGCCTGGCGGCGCCCATCTTCCTGTTCCTGGCCGGCGTATCGGTGGCGATGGCTTCCTCGTCTCGCGCGCGCAGGTCCGGCGACCGTGCGGCCGCATCCTGGTCCGTGCAGAAGCGGGGCTGGCAAATTCTCGGGCTGGCGTTCCTGTTCCGGCTCTACACGTGGACGCTCAGCCCCGGGGCGACGATCAAGGGGATCTTCAAGGCGGACATCCTGAACATCATGGGGCCGTCGATTGCGGCCGCGGCATGGGTGTGGGGCCGCGTCGCCAGCCGCAGGGCGCGGATCTGGGTGTTTGCTGCAGTGGCCTGCGCCTTTGCCTGTGCCACGCCGATCATCCGGAACGCGGCTTGGATCGCCTGGCTCCCGGACCCGCTCGAGTGGTACGTCCGCCCCTTTCCGAAGCTGAGCGTGTTCACGTTCTTCCCGTGGACAGGATTCGTGTTCGCGGGGGCGGTCGTCGGTGAATGGCTCGACGCTGCGGGAACCCCGGCCGTCGAGTGGCGAATGAACCGCGGGCTCGCGCTGGCGGGCGTGGTGCTGGTTGCCGCGGGCTATCTCGCGAGCTACCTGCCTACGCCCTACCCGGCCGGCTGGTCGAACTTCTGGACCTCGTCGCCCACCTACTTCTTCATGAAGATCGGCATCATGCTGGTGCTGATGGGCGCCATCTACATCTACGTCCAGCGCCCGTTCTCGGCGGAGCCGCGGAACCCGGCCTGGAGCCCGATGCTGGAGTTCGGGCGGTCGTCGCTGTTCGTCTACTGGATCCACGTCGAGCTGGCCTACGGCATCTTCTCGTTTCCGATCCACCGCAAGCTGCCCGTCTGGGGCTCCCTGGCCGCGTTCACCGCCTTCACGCTCGTCATCTACGGCGTCACGCTGCTGAAATCGCGCGTCGTGGCCGGCTGGAAGGCCCGGAGGGAGGCGTCGCTGGCACCGGTCGGGTAGCGCGCCGGCGGGCGAGAGGGTGTAGTCTGGATGCCTGCACCGGAGGAGCACCTGCATGGCTGACAGTCTGAAAGCGAAGCTCGCGCCGTTCACCGTCACCAAGGGCAAGGACTTCAAGCTGAAGAACCACCCGACTGACAACGAGAACTGGAAGGCGTCCAAGAAGGCAACCAAGAAGCTCCTGGCGAAGGGCGTCGAATCTCTCCGGGAGGGGCAGGAACGGCTCTACGCCCAGGACACGAAGGGCCTCCTCCTGATCTTCCAGGCCATGGACGCCGCCGGCAAGGACGGCGCGATCAAGCACGTCATGTCCGGCATCAACCCGCAGGGCTGCCAGGTCTACTCCTTCAAGTCGCCGTCGCCCGAGGAACTGGACCACGACTTCATGTGGCGCACGTCGAAGTCGCTGCCCGAGCGGGGCCGCATCGGCATCTTCAACCGCTCGTACTACGAGGAGGTGCTCGTGGTCCGTGTGCACCCCGAGTACCTGCAGAAGCAGAAGCTGCCGCCGGAAGTCGTGTCGAAGGACATCTGGAAGGAGCGGTTCGAGGACATCAACGCATTCGAGCGGTACCTGACGAGGAACGGGTACACGATTCGGAAGTTCTTCCTGAACGTGTCGAAGAAGGAACAGAAGAAGCGGTTCCTCGAGCGCCTCGAGATGGAGGTCAAGAACTGGAAGTTCTCGCTGGCCGACGCCAAGGAGCGGGGCTTCTGGGACGACTACATGAAGGCGTACGAGGACATGATCCAGCACACGGCCACCCCCTGGGCGCCGTGGATCGTGGTGCCGGCCGACGACAAGCCGCTGGCACGGCTGATTGTCGCCGCCGCTGTCGTCGATGCGATGAACGACATGAACCTGGCGTTCCCGAAGGTCTCCGCCGCGCAGAAGAAAGACCTCGACGCGGCGAAGCAGGCGCTCCTGTCGGAGAAGGGCAAGTAGTAACCTGAGGCCCTCGGCCCCCGCCTCCCGGAACGCCGCTTCCGGCGCGGCGGGGGTTCGTGCGCGAACGCGGCAAACCTTCGCTGTTTCTTTGCGTCCCGCGAGTAGATCCAGGCTAAGTCTCTGCGCTGCAAACAGTTGGTGAGCGACTGGGGAGGCCTACTGGCGCCCCCTCCGCCGCGCCTGCCGCACGCTCCTGTCCAGGAAGTGCCCGCCACCGCAGAAAACGGGCTGAAATCCGGACAAAAGCAGTTAAAAATGTGCCAGGACCCAACCATGATCAACGTTTCCGCCATTCAGATGCAGCAGTTCGGCGTCCGGTTCTACCAGGCCTCGCTGACCGCCAAGGACATCGACAAGCTCGTCCGCTTCGAGGTCCTGAGCTACGGCGAACAGCACCATCCGCCCGTGCGCGGGAAGAAGGGCGGCGGCTCGGTCTCCAAGGTGAACTGGAATCTCCTCGAGCGCCGGATCGCGGCCAACGAGAAGGCGTACCAGCGCCAGATCATCCGCCGGAAGATCGATGAACTGGTCGGCTACTACGAACAGTGCCGCCAGGCGCGGGACCTGCCGTCGATTCCGGGAGCGGTCATCATCTCCTGCGACGAAAAGCTGTCGTTCTCGCCTGTGGAGGAGGGGTCGAAGCTCGGCATTCTGAAAGTGCCGGAGCGCGAGGGCGTGCTGCGGGCCATCGACGGCCAGCACCGCCTGTTGGCCATGCACGCCGACATCGAGCGGTTCGGGCTGGAGGACTTCACGGTTCCCGCGGTCATCTTCGACCAGCTGCCCGAGGATCACATCGTCCAGATGTTCGTGACGATCAACGCGAAGCACACGCGGTTGAACTCGTCGCACCTGGTCAGCCTGTCGGGCCGCCAGTTGTACCGCGATCAGAACCTCGCCACCGCGCACGACATCGTCCGCGTGCTCAACGATCGCGACGATTCTCCGCTCTACACGGACATCAAGCTGCTGGGCGTCGGGAAAGGCAGCGTGGCCCAGGCGCCGCTCGCCCAGGAGCTGAAGAAGCTCTTCCAGTCGGACGCGTTCGGCGGGCCGCGCAAGACCCAGGACTTCCACGACGAGGCCGGGCGGTTCTTCGTGAACTACTTCAAGCAGGTGGCCACGGTCTTCCAGGGCGCGTGGAACGGCAGGAAATACAGCATCAAGTCGTCGACCGCGCTGCGCGGGTTCATCCGGGTCGCGCCGGATGTGGTGCGGCGCCTCGACGAGGAACACGCCGATCGCACCGACTTCCGCGCCATCGGGCGCGTGATCGCGCCGTGGGGCCACCGCATCGGCGACCTGCGGTTCGAAACGCAGGGCGCATTCGGCAAAGGCACGACGGTGGACACGCTCGCCAAGGAACTGCGGCTGGCGCTGCACTACCCGGAAGGGACGATGGGGTAGGACAGCGGACACATCTTCTGTAGCAAGTAGTCAGTAGCCAGTATTCAGTAGAAATGCCCGTGAGCGGAACACCGTCACGCCCTACTGGCTACTGGCTACTGGCTACTGAGTCCGTCGCCTCTCGCGCGTCGCCGCTCGCCTACTCCTTCCCCACGATCACGTCCCTGTACCGCTGATACAGCCACGCCCCGAGGAGCAGGAACACGCCGAGGCCCACGAAGCCGATGATGCGGTAGATGCCTCCGAGCATCGACAGATCCGACAGAAACGTCTTCGCGACGGTCATCGCCAGGAGCGCGATCGCGAGATACCGCACCGGCGCGTACTTCCGGACGATGCCGACGACGATGAGCGCCGTGCCATAAATCGCCCAGGCCACCGAGACCGACGCCGAGCGCGCAAGTCTGGCGGCGGCGTCGGTCGCTTCCCGCATCTGCCAGTAGAATCCGATTTCCGTCGTCAGCAGCGCGATGGTCAGCACGTTGCCCGCGACATACAGTGCCGCGATCTCGGGGCGCGCCCGGTCGGACATGTGCTCGCTGTACCGCTGGTGCAACAGCGCCAGCGCATAGCAGGTGGCGACGATCACCAGCGTGGCGCCGACCCGCGCGTTGAAGAGGGGGCTGAACCCGGCTGGTGCCTCGAAGAAGCCGATGACCTCCAGCCGCACGACCGTCCAGATCAGAAGCATCGCCCCGCCAAGGCGCATCCAGTCACGCCGCGACTTGAGGCCGACCCACACGATGGCGGCCGACTCGACCGCCCAGCCGACAACAGCCCACCAGCGATCGAGGTGAAGGCCGATGGCGAAGCCCACCATGGCAAAGGCGACCGCGAGGCTGTTGAGGCTCGCCTCCTCGGACGTGTCCCGCCACACCCAGGTGAGCGCTCCGTGCCAGACGGCAATCGCCAGGGCAAGAGCCGGCGTCCAGGCGGTCGCAACCGGGTCGACAATGGCGTAGAGGCCGCCGAATAGCCCAAGCGCATTGAGGTGGAAGAGCACCACGTCGAACCTGGACCAGCGCCCGGCAACACGCGCCAGCCGCTCACCGATGGCGACGAGGTTCATGGCGTAGATGGCAATCGCCACCACGGCAGGGGCGACTCGCCACCCGGCTCCGCCGTGCTCGCCAATCCACTGCCACAGCACCGGGGCGCAGAGGACGAACACGGCCAGGCGCAGCCACGCGCGGTCGAGCTTCATGCTGGCTGCCGCGCCCACCACCGATGCGAGAGTGAGGTACACGAGCAGCGCCATCCAGTGAGGCTGGAGAGTGATAACCGACGCGGCGTGAAAGACGAGGGGTGCGGTCAGCAGCACCGTGCTGGGGACCTCGGCCGGACTGCCGAGCCCGCGCCAGGCGCGGGCGCCGTTCCAGGTGAACAGCGCGGCGAACAGCGTGAGGAAGAACTGGGTCGGTCTCCATTGCGCCGGCGTGTAGAACCGGTCCGCCCAGCCCATGAACGTGAACAGCACGAACGCGTAGCTGATGAGGTTGAGGATCGGCCATCCACGCCTGGCCGCCATGGCCATCGTGCCGACGGTGAGGAGTGCGTCGTAGGAGAGCAGCGTGATCTGGGCGTTCTCGCCGCCGCCCACGAGGAAGGGCGTGAGGAATCCGCCGGCGACCGCGAACACGGCGAGGCCTCGTGAACGATGCAGATCCGCGGCCAGCGCAGCCCCGGCCGTGATGGCGACCATCAGGCCGAATGCCAGCGGGCGGCCGATCAACGCGTAGAAGCTGAGCGCAGCGAACACCGAGACGTAGAGCGCGGCGAACCCGCCGCCGGCGACGATTTCTCCGTAGAGCGCGAAGCCGCGCCGGGCGATCAAGTGGCCGCCAAGGACCATCGCGAGGCCGGCCGCAGCCCCGATGAGCACGCGCCCCGTCTCGTCGATCCAGTTGTTGTCGAAGGCGTACTTCACGAAGAACCCGATGCCGAGCACGAGCGCCGCCGTGCCGATGTAGAGCAGCCAGTGCCCGCCGATGCGGCTCTCCAGCGACTCTCTGGCGGCCGGCTGCGCAGGGGCGGCGGCTGCCGGGGAGACTGGCGCAACGGGCGGCACCGGCGGGATCGCTGCCGACGGTGTCGCGAGGGAAGGCTCGGTCGGCGGCACGGGCGGCACCGCTGACAGCGGCGCGACGGGCGGCACTGCCGGTTTCGCCGCCGGGGCAGGCGCCGCGGGCGGAGGCACCGCGTCCGGGGCGGCCGTTCTGGCGTCTTCGGCGCCTGCCGCTCTCCGCGCAGTCAGTTGGAGCCGTCTCAACTCCGTCTCGAGCGCATTCAGCCGGTCTTCAATGCGGCTGATGTCGTCCGCGGCCTTCCGTGTCCGCATGAACGTGGCAATCGGCACGATCACCGTCAGCAGGAACGCTCCGGCGGCGACGGCAAGAGCCAGGAGTGCGAAGTTCATGGTGTCCGTTCCTTGTTGAGCGGCGACCCGCCCGCCCTTTCTGCCATGACGTGACGGCCGCAGCCGGCGCCAGGTTGTGTGGCGCGGCTGAGAAACCCTGAAGAACTGTCGGCCGGGTCTGGGGGAGATTCTACTGGGGAATGGGGAGGGAAGTAGTCAGTAGTCAGTAGCCAGTATTCAGTAGGAAGGCGAGTCTCGCTGCACGGTGTCCAACTGCCACTGGCTACTGGCTACTGGCTACTGGCTACTGGCTACTGGCTACTGGCTACTGGCTACTGGCTACCACTACGTCCTGTAATCCGCATTAATCGCGACATACTCCGCGCTCAGATCGCACGTCCACACGGTAGCGGTGTGGGCGCCTCCGGCGCCGAGGTCCACCTCGATGTCGATGTCGGAGCCGGCCAGATAGGCAGCCGCCTCCGCGGCCCGATCGTCGAAAGGCACGCCGTCTTTGAAGAGCACAACAGGCCCGACCCTGACGGTGGCATGCTCGACGTCGAACGCGACGCCGGCGCGCCCCGCCGCAGCCAGCAGGCGCCCCCAGTTCGGATCGCCGCCGTGGACCGCCGTCTTGACGAGCAGCGAGTTCGCGATGGTCCGCGCCGCGCGCGACGCGTCTCCGGCTGACGCGGCACCCGAGGCCGACACCGACACGAGCTTCGTCGCGCCCTCCCCGCCGCGGACGATGGCCCGCGCCAGCGCGCCGCACACCTCGCGCAGCGCGGCGACGAGTCCGGGATACGCCGCCTCGTCGATCCGCACGCCGGAGACGCCGCTGGCCAGCAGGAACACCGTGTCGTTCGTGGACGTATCGCCGTCGATCGTGATCGCGTTGAACGTGACGTCAACGGCCTCGGCGAGCGCGCGCTGCAGCATGGGCGGGGCGACGGCCGCGTCGGTGGTCAGCAGCCCCAGCATCGTGGCCATGTGCGGCTCGATCATGCCCGCGCCCTTGGCCATGCCGCCGATGCGGAACGTGCCGGCCGCCGTGGTCACCGACACGGCAGCCGACTTGGGCTCTCTGTCGGTCGTCATGATGGCCCGCGCCGCGTCGCCGTGGGCGGCGCGCGACAGCAGGTTCGCGGCTTCGACGGCGCCCTTGCGCAGCTTGTCGAGGTCGAGCTGCACGCCGATGACGCCCGTCGAGGCGACGAGCACCTGGTCGGCGGTGCATCCGGCGATCGACGCGATGAAATCCGCCGAGCTCCGCGCGACGGCCATCCCTTCCGGGCCCGTGCACGCATTCGCGCAGCCGCTGTTGACGATGACGGCCCGGGCGCGGCCGCCGCTGGCTGCAAGGTGCTCGCGCGACACGATCACGGGCGCCGCCTGGGCCTTGTTCGTCGTGAATACGCCGGCGGCCGCCGAGGGGCCGTCGGCGACGATGAGCGCGAGGTCGAGAGCGCCGGTCTTCTTGATGCCGCATGCCACGCCGGCGGCGCGGAACCCCTGCGGCGCGGTGACGCCGCCGTCGATCCAGTCGATGGTCACGCCAGCCGGCTGCGAGCCCGTCACGACACATGCTCCTGCACGGGCGACGGGCTGATCGGCCGGCCGAGGTGCGTGTCGATCACCGCGTACTGCGCGCACTTCTGGAAGTGCTCGCAGCTCCAGCAGTCGGCCGACACCTTCTCGGGCAGCCAGGTGTGCGGCACGATCGAGAACCCGAACCTCACGAAGAACCGCGGGTCGTGCGTGAAGGCGCAGAGCGTCCGATAGCGGCCGGCTCTCGCGCGGCGCCGCAGTTCGTCGACGATGACATGCCCCAGGCGGCGGCCGCGCGCGTCTTCGCGCACGACGAGCGACCGGACCTCGGCGACGCTCGCGTTGAGCGGGGCCAGTTCGCCGCACGCCAGCACGGCGCCGTCGCCGCCCACCACCACCGTGAACCGCGACGCGCGCGCCGTGACATCGGTCAGCGACCGCGGCAGCAGGTGCCCCGCCTGCAGGTTGTCCATGATCAGCCGGTGGATGGCCGGCGCGTCGTCCCTGGTGGCCGGGCGGACGGACGGCTCCGCCCCGGGCACGTGCGCGACGGGCGGCACGGCGCCCCGGACGGTGAGCGGAATCACGATCGGTTCGGTGGTCATGCGGCACGCTCCTGGGCGCCCTCGGCGAGGATCGCGTCCAACTGCGCAAGGGCCTGATCGACCTCCGCCGCCGAGATGACGAACGGCGGCAGCAGGCGAATCACCGTCCCGGACGTCCGGTTGATGAGCACGCCGCGCGCCAGCGCGGCCTGCACGAACGGGGCGGCGTCGGTGTGGAGGTCGATGCCCCACATGAGCCCGGCGCCCCGCACCTCGCGGATCACGGCATGCTTGCCCGCGAGCTCGCAGAGCCCCGCGGCAAACTGCGCGCCGACTGTTTGCACGTGCTCCTGCAGGCCGCCCGCGGCGAGCGCGTCGAGGAACATGAGCGCCGCGCGGCACGCGAGCAGGTTGCCGCCATACGTGGAGCCGTGATCGCCGGCCGACACCGCGGCGGCGACCCGTTCACTGACGAGCGCCGCGCCGACGGGCATCCCGCCCCCGAGGGCCTTGCCGACGGCCACCAGATCGGGCTCGAGGCCGAGCCGCTGATAGCCGAACGCGCGGCCCGTGCGCCCGAGGCCGCACTGCACCTCGTCGGCGATGAGCAGGGCGCCCGTCCGCCGCTGCGCGTCGCGCAGGGCGGCGGCGAACTCCGGGCTGAGCGGGCGCACGCCGCCTTCGCCCTGGATGGCCTCGATCACAATCGCCGTCGTGCGGTCGGAGACGGCCTCGGCGAGCGCAGCCGGGTTACCGGGCGGGACCCACACGACGTCCGGCAGCAGCGGCTCGAACGGCGCCCGGTAGTGCTCGTCCCACGTCACCGACAGCGAGCCCAGCGTCCGGCCGTGGAACGCGTGCTCGAGGGCGACGAGCCCGGTGCGTGTCGTGTCTCCCGCGGTGTGCCAGAAGCGGCGCGCGAACTTGAGGCAGCCTTCCATCGCCTCGGTGCCGCTGTTGCAGAAGAACGCGCGCGCCAGGCCCGAGAGCGACGCGAGGCGCGACGCCACCTGGCCCTGCAGCCCGTGGTAGTAGAGATTCGACGTGTGGACGAGCGTCTGCGCCTGATCGGCGAGCGCGGCGGCCAGCGCCGGGTTCGCGTGGCCGAGCGACGCCACGCCGACGCCGGAAATCAGGTCGAGATAGCGCGCGCCGTGCTCGTCGAACAGATACACGCCTTCGCCGCGCGTGAACACCACGGGCGCGCGCTTGTATGTCTGGAGCACGTGCCGGCTCTCGAGCGTCAGAACGTCCATCACACGACCCTCGTCTTTGATGACGCGTTGTCCTTCGCGGCCAGGGCGTCGCGCAATCGCGCGGCGTCCCTGCCGTCCACGATGGACACGTCGGCCACGCCGCCCGCCAGCGCGGCCCGGCAGGCCTGCAGCTTGGCCAGCATGCCGCGATTGACCGTGCCGGCGGCGGCCAGCTCCTGCTCGGTCGGCGCGTCGAGCTCGGCAATCGTCCTTCCCTCGCCGTCGAGCACGCCGGGCGTCGTCCCCGCGATGAGCAGCCGTGACGCCTGGAGCCGCACCGCGAGCGCGGCGGCCAGCGTGTCGGCATTCACGTTGTAGAGCGCGCCGTCGGCGCCTGCGCCAAGCGTGGCCACCACGGGCACGTAGCCGCCGCCGATGAGGTGCGACAGAAGATGAGGCACGCCATCCTGCACGGGCGAGCCGACCAGGCCCATCGACACCGTCTCGCCGGCAGCGCTTCGGAACGGCGGCATCGGCTCGACCGGCGCCACGCCGGAATCGGCCCCGGTCAGGCCGACCGCCCGGCCGCCAGAGGCGTTGATGGCCGCGACGAACCGCGTGTTCATCGCTCCCGCCAGCACCGACACGACGATATCCAGCGTCGGCTGGTCGGTGACGCGAATCCCGTCCACCTGCCGCTTCGGAATGCCGGCTTTGGCGAGCGCCGCGTCGATTTCGCGGCCTCCGCCGTGCACGACGACAACAGGCCACGTCGCGGCCGCGCTGGCGATCTCGCCGGCCACGGCCTGCGTCCGCGCCGCGTCGTCGAGCAGTTCGCCGCCGAGCTTCAGCACGATCGGGCGCGCCATCAGAGCACCCCCGTCCGCTCGTCGAGGCCGCACATCAGGTTGAGGTTCTGGACGGCCTGGCTCGCGGCGCCCTTCAGCAGATTGTCCAGGCAGGCGACGATGACGAGGCGGCCCGTGGCTTCGTCCAGGCGCCAGCCGATGTCGCAGAAGGGCGTGTAGGCCGCGTGCTTGATCTCGGGCAGTCCCTCGTCCCAGAGGCGCACGAACGGCGAGTCCGCGTAGGCGCCGCGCATCGCGGCTCCGACTGCGGCAGCGGTCGTGCCGGGCGTCACCCGGGCGTAGATCGTCTCGAGGATGCCCCGGTTGAGCGGGACCAGGTGCGGGACGAAGGTGATCGGGCGATCCAGGGCCTGCTCCATCTCCGCCGCGTGACGGTGGTTGAAGATCGCCGTAGGCCGCCGCGCTGCCATGGTTCTCGGAGAAGTGCGTGCGATCGGTGGCCGCCTTGCCCGCGCCCGAGACGCCCGACTTCGCGTCGATGATCACGTCGCCCGCCAGCAGGCCGGCGTCCGCGAGCGGCAGCAGCGAGAGCAGCGCGGCCGTCGGATAGCAGCCCGGGCAGGACACCAGGCGCGCGGCAGGAAGGGCCGTGCGGCTCCGCTCCGGCAGCGCGTAGAGCGTGCCGTCCGGCAGCGCGGCGGTCTCCGGGTACCAGCGCGCCCGAAGTGCGCCGTCTCGAAGCCGGAACGCGCCCGACAGATCGATCACCCGCACACCGCGCCCGGCCAGCGCGGCGCCAACACCGGCGGCCGCCGCCTCGGGCAGGCACAGAAACACGACGTCGCTTTCGCGCGCGAGCGCGTCCACATCGAGAGGCTGAACCTCGCCGTCCCAGATGCGCGCGAGGGACGGCAGCCGCCTCGCTTCTCCACCCGAGGACATGGCCGCCGTCAGTCGGACTCCGGGATGCCTGGCCAGCAGGCGGACCAGTTCCTGGCCGGCGTAACCGGTGGCCCCGGCGATGGCGACACGAATCGACGATGGCGACAGACGGGTTCGGTAGCATGGTCTAGAGTGAATAAGTATGCATTACGCTTCATAAATAGTCAAGCATGTTGCCTTCCTGTGTGACGCGGTGTCTTGCCGATGTATGCATAAGTATGTATAATCGCCTCCCTGGACACATTCCCATGAAGCGACGCAGACAGGCGGCCATCCTCGACCTCGTCGACCGCATGGCCCTCTCGAGCCAGGAGGACCTGCGACGGCGGCTGAAAGACCACGGGTTCTCGGTGACGCAGGCCACGCTGTCGCGCGACCTGCGGGACCTGGGCCTGGTGAAGGCCAGCGCGGATGGCGCCTACCACCGGCCCGGCGTCGACAGCACGCCGCCGGAGCTGGCCCGGGCGCGGCTGCAGCACGCCGTGGCCGAATTCCTCACCGGCGTGGACCGCGCGCAGCAGTTGGTGGTGCTCAGGACCGGCATGGCGCAGGCCCAGCCGCTCGCGAGCGCCGTGGACGCGGCGAGGATCGAGGGCGTGGTCGGCACCATCGGCGGCGAGGACACGGTGCTGGTCATCTGCCGCGACGCGGCGGCCGCGACGGCTGTCGCCGGCCGCTTCGACAGGATGGCGAAGGGCTGAAGACCGGGATTCGGGGTTCGGGGTTCGGGATTCGAGAAGCGCAGGGCGGGTCATGGAACCCCGGGGCTTCAGGCCCGGGGTGGGAGGCGGCGACGCGCACACGATGAACAGGGTCGTTCTCGCGTATGCCGGCGGGCTGGACACCTCGGTGGCGGTGCCGTGGCTGGCGGAGCAGCACGGCGCAGAAGTGGTGTGCGTCACGCTGGACCTCGGACAGGGCAAGGACCTCCAATCGGTGCGCGAACGGGCGCTCGCGGCCGGCGCCATCCGGGCGCACGTCCTCGACGTGCGCGAAGAATTCGCGGAGCGGTACATCCTGCCCGCCCTCCAGGCCGACGCGGTGTACGAGGGGCGTTACCCGCTGGCCACCGCCCTGGGCCGGCCGCTGATCGCGAAGAAGCTCGTCGAGATTGCCCGCATCGAAGGGGCGAACGCCATCGCCCACGGCTGCAGCGGCAAGGGCAACGATCAGGTTCGTATCGAGGTGTCCGCCCGGGCCCTCATGCCTGGCCTGCGGGTCATCGCGCCCTACCGTGAATCGGGCATGTCGAGCGAAGCCAAGATTGCGTTCGCGAGGAGCCACGGGATTCCCGTGCCGTCGGCGGCTTCGAGCCCGTACTCCATCGACGCGAACCTGTGGGGCCGCTCGATTCAGCGCGGCATCCTTGAGGATCCGTGGGTGGAGCCGCCTGCCGGCCTGTTCGCGTTGACGAAGGACCCGCGGCAGTGCCCGGACGAGCCGGCGTACATCGAACTCGAGTTCGAACGGGGCGTGCCGGTGGCGGTCAATGGCGTGGCTATGCCGTTCATGGACGTCATCGCGAGCGTCGGCACCATCGCCGGAGACCACGGCGTCGGCCGAATCGACATGATCGAGAACCGGCTCGTGGGCATCAAGACGCGCGAGGTGTACGAAGCCCCGGCGGCGGTCGTGCTGCACCTCGCCCACGCTGACCTCGAGGGGTTCGTCAGTCCCCGCGACCTCCAGCGCGTGAAGCAGGAGATGGCGGCCCGGTACGCCGACATGGTCTACGACGGCGCGTGGCACTCACCGGTGCGCGACGCGATGGACGCTTTCGTGGCCAAGGTTCAGGAGCGCGTGACCGGCGCGCTTCGCGTGAAGCTGTTCAAGGGCTCGGCGCAGGTGGTGGGCCGCAAGTCGCCGTTCGCGCTCTACGACCTCGGCCTGGCCACCTACGGCGAGGGTGACACCTTCGATCACGGCGCGGCGGCGGGCTTCATCCGGCTCCACGGTCTCCCCATCGAGACCGCGGCGCGCCTACACGGGCCTGGCGGCGCGCCGGCCTCGCCCGGGAAGGCTGACTGATGCCGCATCTGTGGTCTGGCAGGTTCGACGAAGAGCCCGACGCGTCGGTCTTCTCCTACGGCGTCTCCCTCCCGTTCGATCGCCTGCTCTTCGAAGACGATGTGACAGGCAGCCTGGCGTGGGCGGAAGCGCTCGCGCGGGCCGGCGTGCTGTCGGAGGCCGATGCGGCGGCGATTGCGGGCGGGCTCCGGGAGATCCTCGAGGCGGGCCGGCGCGATCCCGGTTTCGTCGACGGGCCAGACGAGGACATCCACGCCTTCGTCGAGCGGAACCTCGTGGAGCGGATCGGCGAAGCCGGCAAGCGCCTCCACACCGGCCGATCGAGGAACGAGCAGGTCTCGCTCGACCTGCGTCTCTACCTCAAGCGCCGCATTCCGCTCCTCGTCGAGCGGCTGACGCGGCTGGTCGCGGCGCTGGCGTCGAGGGCCGAGGCGTGCGGGACGGCCGCCATGCCCTCGTACACGCATCTCCGGAAGGCGCAGCCGATTCTCGCCGCGCATTTCTTCCTGGCGCACGCAGCCGCCTTCCGCCGCGACGTCGGCCGTTTCGAACGCGCCGCCGACGAAGCCGACGAAATGCCGCTCGGCTCGGGCGCCATCGCCGGCACGACGTACGCCGTCGACACGTCGCTGCTCGCCGCGCGTCTCGGGTTTTCCCGCACGGTGCTCAACAGCCTCGACGCCTCGTCCGATCGCGATTTCGTCGCGAGCTTCCTGTACGCGTGCTCGCTCGCGATGGTCCATCTGAGCCGCCTGGCGGAGGACCTGATCATCTTCACGTCGGAGGAATTCGGCTTCTTCGAGCTGCCCGACCGGTTCGCGACCGGCAGCAGCCTCATGCCGCAGAAAAAGAACCCCGACCCGCTCGAGCTCGCGCGCGGGAAGTCCGGCCGCGTCGTGGGCCGCCTCGCGGGGTGGCTGGTCACGATGAAGGGCCTGCCCGCCGGCTACAACCGCGACCTCCAGGAGGACAAGGAGGCGGTGTTCGAGGCCGAGGCTACCGCGGCCTCGTCGCTCGACGCCTGCGCGGCCGTCGTGGCCGGCCTCGCGCTGAACGCGCCCCGCGCGGAGGCCGCGGCCTCGGGCGTGCTGCTGGCCACCGACGTGGCGGACTACTTGGTGGCGAAGGGCGTGGCGTTCCGCGACGCCCACGCGATTGTCGGCGCCATCGTGCGGAAACTCGTGGCCGAGGCCCGCGACTTCGCCTCGCTCAGCCTCGACGAGTGGCGCGCGTTCAGCGACCGCATCGGCCCTGACGTGGCCGGAGCCATCTCGGCGCGGGCGTCGGTGGCGGCGAAGCGGACGCCCCAGTCGACGAACCCGGACGCGGTCGGGGCCGCGCTCGGCGAACTGCGGGGCTGGCTGGCGGGGCGGTAGCCCTCACTCCGTGCTTTGGCCTTGCGCGGAAGGGCGTTATGATGTGGGCGGCATCATCAAGGCGAGCTGAAGCCAGCCTTGGCCCGGGCCACGGGTCACGATGCCGGTGATCGTCGCTTTCCGTTGCCGGCCCCGCGTGGGCAACGAGAGCCTCGAATAGCGGTCGCAGGCGGCGGTTGCCCCTGATTTCGGGGCTGTGCTGAAATCCGGCGTCCTGCGCCAAATTCATCCCACCTGTACCGGCGCTCAGCGGAGTTGACCCAGCGCCGGATGGAGCCCGCAGGCTTCTTCGGCCTGAGCGACGTCGAAGGCAGCCTGCGCAAGGCCGGGGCGAACGGGGTCAACCGAAGAGAGCCCCGGGTTTATAGTTTTCGAGGGACTGTGCATGCAACCGCGCCAGCTTCGGGTTGGTGATCTCGTCGATGACTACTGTCCGCGCGAGCGGCGGCTGAGCAATCACGCCGTCGTGGCGCTCGTCGGCGACGACATCCGCCAGGTCAGGTGCACGACGTGCGACGCCGAGCACGAGTACAAGGCGGGAAAGTGCCGCCGAGCCGCAGGAAGAAGGCCGCGGCCGCGCCGCCGGCGCTCGCCCCTGCGCACGACGCGGCGGCGCCGCCGCCCGTCAGCGATGAAGCCGCGCCGGCCGGACCGCCGGCGCCCGCACCGATTGCGGCGTCGCCCGCGGCCGAGCCCGACGCGGCGGCGCCTGAAGACGGCCAGACGCAGCCGCCATCGCCGCATGCCGAGATCAGCCTCCACCGCCGCCTGATCCGGGCCACGCTGCCGCGCGTCGAGAGCGACGCGCCGGCGCGGCCGATTCCCGAGTTCACCATGCACCGCGCCGCGACCGGCCCCGGAAGCCGTCACGGCAAGCCCTTCCGGCACGGCCAGGGCTTCGGCCAGCACCGGCACGGCAAAGGCGGCTTCGGCCAGCGCGCCACGGGCAGGGTGAGGCAAACGGCAACACCTTTGGACCTCCCCGCGGCGGGCAGGGCCAGCGCAGTGGGCAGGGCGGCCACCGGGGCCACGGGACCCCTCAAGCCGGGCGCCCGCCGCGGCACGGCTTCGGCCGCGGCCCCAAGAAACACTGACAGCCGACTCAATGGCCAGCCTGCACGGCACCTGCGGCCTCATCACGGGCGTCGCGAACAAGCGATCGATTGCGTGGGCCATCGCGAAGGCCATGGCGCGCGACGGGGCGAGGCTCGCGCTCACCTACCAGGGCGAACGGCTGCTCGACAACGTGCAGGAACTCGCTGCCGAACTCGATCAGCCGCTGCTGCTGCCGTGCGACGTCACGTCGGACATGCAGATTGCCGAGGTCTTCCAGGCGCTCGAGCGGGAATTCGGCGGCCTCGACTTCCTGCTGCACGGCACGGCCTTCGCCCCGCGCGAGGAGCTGGCGCGGCCGTTTGTCGACACGAGCCGCGAGGGCTTTCGCGTGGCGCTCGATGTCAGCGCCTACTCGCTCGTGGCGCTGGCGCGAGGCGCCGCGCCGCTGATGGCCGCCCGCGGCGGCGGCTCCATCGTCACCCTGACCTATCTCGGCAGCGAGCGCGTCTTCACGAACTACAACGTGATGGGCGTGGCGAAAGCCGCCCTCGAGGCGTCGGTGCGCTACCTCGCCGACGGGCTGGGGCCCCAGAACATCCGCGTGAACGCCATCTCGGCCGGCCCGATCAAGACGCTGGCCGCCGCGGGCATCTCCGGCTTCGGCGGCATTCTGCAGGTCTATCGCGATCGCGTCACCGCTCCGGCGCAACACCGATCTCGAGGAGGTCGGCGAGACCGGCCGCTTCCTGCTCGGCCCCGAAAGCTCAGGCATCACGGGCGAAGTGCTGATGGTGGATTCGGGGTATCACGTCATGGGGATCTGACGCTGGCAGCTGATCAGTAGCCAGTAGTCAGTAGTCAGTATCCAGTAGAAGACCACGGACGCCCGCCAGGAGTCACGACGCGACGAGGCAGCGAAACAGGCATTCCTACTGGCTACTGACTACTGGCTACGACAGCACGCCTGTCAGTAACGCTCCCGTCTAATCCTGCGTTCCGGCACTCCTGCCGTCGCGCAACATGTCCGTGAGCCTCACCACGAACCCCTCCGGCCCGCAGACGAAGCAAAGGGGATCGCGGTCCTTCACGATCGCGTCGATCCACGCCTGCTGAATCCGCCCTCGCCGGCCGCGCCACACCGCGGCCGGCTTCGCGCGTGACGGTCGCGCAGAGCCGGAGTCGGCCCTGGCGCGACAGCCGGCGCGCTTCGCCGCATGAACGCGAAGTCGGCCGGCGTGCGCGCGCTGTAGAGCAGCGTCATCGACGGAGGCCGGGAACGTGCCAGCGCCGAAGCGATCATCGCGCGCAGCGGCGCGATCCCGGTGCCGCCGGCGACAAACAGCAGTTCTCGAGGCAGCCTGCGCGGAAAGGACGAACCCGCCGACCGGTCCCTCGACCGCCACGAGGCTGCCTGTGGCCGCACCGTCCAGGTTGCCCGGCGGCCTGCCGTCCGGCCCCACGTCGACCAGGAACTCGAGCACGCCGTCCGCCTGAGCTCCTCGGGCGAGCTCGCGATGGAATACGGTTTCCGATCGGCACGGTCCGCCAGCCCGACCATCGCTGCCTGCCCCGCGACGAACGCCAGGCGGGCGCCGGCGGCGTCGAGCGTCAGATGGACGGCTCGCGGCGTTTCCCGGACGACGTCACGAACCGTGAAGAGGTGAGCTCGTCACTGTGCTCGTGCGCGGTTCGCTGGACGGCCCGCTCGGCCCGCCGGAGCTTCCGCGCGGTCTTGTCTTCGTACATCCGCGCGTCGGCGATCTGGAGCAGCGTCTCGTACGATTCGCCGTCGGCGGGGAACACCGCCGCCCCGACGCTGATGGTCAGCCGCACACGCAGCAGGTCGCCCACGCTGAACGGCATGTTCTCGACCGCCTTCTGCAGCTCGATGCGCTTGGCGGCCGCCTGGTCGGCGCCGAAGTCCGACAGCAGGACGATGAACTCGTCGCCTCCGTACCGCACGCAGATGTCGTAGGGCCGGATCGCGCCGCGCAGCACCGCGGCCACGGCGCACAGCGCCCGGTTGCCCGCCTGGTGCCCGAAGGTGTCGTTGATCGGCTTCAGGTTGTCGAGGTCGAGCAGCATCACGGTGACCGACGACTTCAGGCGCGCGGCGCGGGCGAGTTCGCGGCCGGCGTGCGAATAGAGGAACCGCGTGTTCGGCAGGCCCGTGAGCGGGTCGGTCACCGAGTCCTCGCGGGTCTGCTCGAAGACCACGGCGTTGTTGACGACCGCGGCGATCTGGCCGGAGATGCGGCTCACGAGGCGGCGATGCTCGTCGGTGAAGCGCGTGCGGCGCCGTGTGGTAGAGCGCCAGCGCGCCCTTGACCGTGCCGCCCATCATCAGCGGGCAGACCAGCGCCGACTTCAGTCCCGCTTCCGCCAGATCGGCGCGCTGCATGTCCGAGATCGACCGCGGGGTCGCCGTTCGTGATGCACTCGCGCGTGGCGATGGCGGCGCCGACCAGGCCCTCGCCGTCGCGGACGAGCAGGCCTGGAAACGCCCTGTGCCCGGGGCCGGCCGCGAACCGGCAGCGCGAGACGCCGTTGGTCGGATCGTGCAGGTACAGCGCGGCCGTGGTGAACGGCACCAGGCGATCCAGCTTCGACGCGATCGCCGACATCGTGTCGGACACGCCGAGGCTGGTTCCCATCGCCTCGGCCATCGCATAGAGCGTTCCGAGTTCCTGGCTGGCCCCGCCGATGCCGTCGAGCAGCGCCGACGGGGGCTGTCAGCTGGCGGCCGCCTCCGGCGAGCGCGCTCGCCCTCCGCGTGGTATAGCGCCCCGGCCTGCCGCGCGTTCGCGAGCCTGGCCTCGTCGTCGCCCTCACGGAGGGACGGCAGCAGGTGCACGTAGCGCGACACGGCGGTCGGGTCGAGGGCGTTGCCGGCCTCCTGCCAGAGCACGTTGACGGCCTCGTCGATCGGCATGGCGTGGTTGAACGCGCCGGTCGGACGTGATGGCGGCGAAGTAGTCGACGACCGCGAGGATGCGGGCGCCGAGCGGGATCTCGGTGCCGCGCAGGCCCGCGGGATAGCCCGTGCCGTCCCAGCGCTCGTGGTGGCTGCGCACGAGC
This sequence comes from uncultured Acidobacteriota bacterium, assembly GCA_963806085.1. Classification (GTDB taxonomy): domain Bacteria; phylum Acidobacteriota; class Vicinamibacteria; order Vicinamibacterales; family JAKQTR01; genus JAKQTR01. Next base: position 967,392 of record CAWDWR010000002.1, on the reverse strand, counting down.
GCGGCCACGGGCTGGGGGAACGGCACCTGCTCGATGATGGCGGCGCCGACGGTCGCGTGCGTCCGCATCTTGCTCCGCTCATCGTCGGTGAGCGGACCGGGCTTGGTGAGGATGTGATCGGGCACCGCGAGCTTGCCGATGTCGTGCAGCAGGGCCGCCGTGCGCACGCACTCGACCTCGTCGGCCGGCAGATCGAATCCCCTGGCGAGGGCGGCGGCGTGGCGCTGTTCGCGCTGCAGGGACGAACGGGACGAACGGTCGCGCGCGTCGATGGCCAGCGCCAGCGCCTCGATGGTGGCCATCTGGAGCCCGGACGACCGTTCCAATTCCTGCGCGTGGGCGAGCTGCGCCTCGCGGTCGCGCACGACGGCCCTGTACGCGAGCGCCAGCGCGACGCCCGACGCGACGAGCGGCGTGAACAGGAGGGGCGCCGAGGGCCGCAGCCAGAGCTCCGCCGCCACGGCAGCCACCATGGCCGCGGAAACGGCGAGTGCCGACCACGCAGGGCTCTTCGCGAACATCAGTGAACCGGCGAACCTGACAATTCTACCAGTCCGAGGCCGCCCGCGCGTTCAGAAGCGGTTTCACAGCCCGTGCTAGGAATGGGGCGCGGTCTTGTAGTACGCCGTCTGGTACTCTTCGATGAGCTGCTTCAGCCTGACGGCGTCGGACCTGTAATGGCCCTTGCAGTGGATGGCCGACGCCCCGCCGGTGGTCTCGATGAGGACGTCCGAGAAGACCAGGTGCGTGTCGATGCGCACCGACGCCACGTGCGCCATGTGAATCGACTGCTCGTGCTTGCCCACCCACTGCGGCGTGTAGTGGACGACGCTGGTCGGCGACACCTTCACCTGGGTCGGCAACAGTCGGTTGCCCGCGCTCAGGCGGCTCGCCCTGAACACCTCGCCCTCGGCGAACGGCCGGCCCTTGAGCCAGATCACCAGTAGCGCAACGAGGAGGACGGCGACGGTCGCCAGGACGGCCAGGGTCACGGGATCCATGCCCGCTACCTTCGCTTCCTTCACGCCACGCTGTCAAGGAGGGAATCGCGACGGCCCTGAATCGACGGAGGATTCGTTGTAAGCTAGCCGTCGGCGCACGCCGAATGCGCCTGTCGACGGAGGATCGCCGTGCCACATCGCGCCCCGGGCTCGCCCCATCATGACAAGCATGCGTACCTGAGCGGCAAGCAGATCCGCTACTACCGCCCCACGGGCAGCCCTGACGTGCGGCGCCTGATAGACGAGGGGTTCCAGGCGTTCAACGCCGCGCGGCTCTCGGAGGCCTGCCAGATCTTCTCCGAGAGGATGCTGCTGCCCGAGCACGACACGACCATCGGCCTGACCGTCGCCGGGGCTCTCACGCCGGCCGGCCTCGGCGGCTGCATGATCGAGCTGATGGAGCGCGGCCTGGTCGACTTCGTGATCAGCACCGGCGCGAACCTGTATCACGACCTCCACTACGCCCTGAACTTCACGCTCCATCGGGGCACGCCGTTTCTCGACGACCGTGACCTGTACGAGAAGGGCGTCATCCGCATCTACGACGTGCTCTTCCCGGCCGACGTGCTGCTCGAGACCGACTCGTACATCCGCGACTTCCTCGTGCGCGAGGACCTCGGCGGGCCGCTGTCGTCGGCCGATCTCCACTATCGCCTCGGCCTCGACCTGATGGCGACCTTCCCGGGCTGCGAAGAGCACTCGGTGGTGGCGCGCGCCGCGAAATGCGGCGTGCCGCTCTACACCTCGTCGCCCGGCGACAGCTCCATCGGCATGAACGTGGCCTACCACGAGCTGATGAACGGCGGGCGCACGATGATCGACCCGAACCGGGACGTGAACGAGGTCTGCGCGATCATCCTGGCGGGCAAGAAGAACGGGTGCGTGATCCTCGGCGGCGGATCGCCGAAGAACTTCTACCTGCAGGGCCAGCCCACGCTCTGGGAGGTGTACGGCATCCCGAAGGGCGGCAACGACTACTTCATCCAGTTCACGACCGACCAGGTCGTCTGGGGCGGCCTGTCCGGCGCCACCCCGTCCGAGGCGGTCAGCTGGGGCAAGGTGAACCCGGGGGTGCTGCCGGACACGGTGGTGGCCTACTGCGACTCGACCATCGCGTTTCCCCTCTTCTGCGAGTACGCCGTCGGCTCTCCGCACGGCCGCCGCCCGAGGAAGGAACTCCTGCACAAGCGCAACGACCTGGTGGCCGACCTGCTTCGCCAGGCGAAGGAGCGGCTCCGGTAGGGCCGATCCTCGACTGGGCCCTGCCGCCCGCCCCGGCCCGCCCCTGAAACTTCCTGCCGCGGCGCTGCGTAGTAGTGAGGCGGAGGCAGAAGTATGCGCAAGTCCGCCCCGATCTTCGTGCAGATGACCGCGTTGACGGCTGCGGCCCTCGCCTTGGCCGCATGCGACATCAGCATCGGCGCCTCGGAGTACAGCGTCCGAGAGGAGAAGACGTTCACCGTGAGCGGCCCGGCGCGCCTTGCGCTGACGACCTTCGACGGCAACATCGAGGTGCGGGGCTGGGACCGGAACGAGGTGCTCGTCGAGGTAGAGAAGCGCGGGCCCGACCAGGCCACGGTCGAGAAAATCCAGGTGAAAGCCGTGCAGGACGGCAACGCGATCACCATCGACGTGCCGAAACCGTCGCCGCTCGTGACGACGGGGTTCCGGAGCACGCCGAGCGCCAGCCTGATCGTGTCGGTCCCGACGCAGACGGCCGTTTCCGCGCGCAGCGGCGACGGCGCCGTGACCATCCGGCGCGTGAACGGGAACATCGACGTCGATACGGATGACGGAAACGTGCGCGTCGAGGAACTGAAGGGCGACCTCAAGGTTCGGACCGGTGACGGCGCCGTCGATGCCCGGCAGATCGAGGGCGCCGCCAGAATCGACACCGCCGACGGCAACATCCGGGCGGACGGCGTCTTCAGGGGGCTCTATCTCGAAACCAGGGACGGCGCCATCGACTCGACGGTCCGATCAGGCAGTGCGGTCGAGTCGGACTGGAGCGCGACCACGGGCGATGGCAACGTGCGCCTGGAACTCCCCGAAGGCCTCAACGCGGAACTCGATGCGCAGACCTCCGACGGACGGGTACAACTCGACAGGGTCGGCGGGCCGGCGCGTGACGCAGGCGAGAGCGACGAGCGCGAACGCACGTCGTTTCGCGGCAGGCTCGGGTCCGGGGGCAAAGCCCTGAAGGTGCGGTCGGGCTCCGGCTCGATTACCGTCAAGCTCTGGTAGGCCAGCCTCCCGCGCCCGCTACCTCGGCGCGGGCGACGCGTAGACGGTGGGATCCGCGACGCCCGCCTCGTCGAAGGCGTCGCGCCGCTCGCGGCACTTGCTGCACAGCCCGCAGTGCACGCCGCCGGGCGGGTTCATGCACGAGAGCGACAACTCGAGCGGCACGCCCAGCGTGGCGCCTCGCCTGATCACGTCGGCCTTGTGCAGGGCGGCGAAGGGCGCCACCACGTTGATCTCGTGATCGAGTCCAAGCGACAGGGCGTTGGACATCGCCTTGAAGAACGCCGGCGTCGCGTCGGGGAACGGGTTTCCCGCGAGCGGGCCGATCGCGATGCCGTGGATGCCGACGCTTGCGCAGTAGACGGCCGCCTTCGACAGCAGCACCACGTTCCGGCCGGCGAGATAGACATCTTCGTCCGGCGTGTCGTAGGCCGGCGGCGTGCCCCGCATGGCCCAGTGCGACGCCGGGTAGACGTCCCTCATCGTCATGTCGAGCACCGCGAGCGGTCTGACGCGGGGCCCGAACACCGCCCGTGCGGCGAGTTTCGACAGGACCGCCCGTTCGGCCGGCTCCCAGGCGAGGCCGACCGACACGTAGACGGGCTGGACATCGGCGGCCTGGGCCTCGTGGGCGACGAGCACCACGCTGTCGAGCCCGCCCGAGCAGAGCACCGCGACGGCTTCGGATGTTGCGCTCATCGGCAGTAGAATAAACCCATGTACTCTGTCACGAAGCGCATAGATTTCTGCTACGGGCACCGCCTGCTCGACTACGACGGCATCTGCAAGCACCCTCACGGGCACAATGCCGTCGCCGAGATCACCGTGAGAAGCGGCGAACTCGACAGCCGGTGCATGGTGTGCGACTTCAGCGACATCAAGCGCCTCGTCAAGACCTGGGTCGACGAGACGATCGATCACAAGATGGTCCTCCGCCGCGACGATCCGCTCGTGAAGCCGCTCCAGGCCATGGGCGAGCCGGTGTTCGTCGTCGACCAGAACCCGACGGTCGAAAACATCGCGAAGATCATCTTCGAGTACGCCCGCTCCCAGGGCCTGCCCGTGGAAACGGTGAAGGTCTGGGAAACGCCCACCTCGTGGGCCACGTACGACGGCGCATAGGACATCCCGGGAACCGGCCGTGCTCCTCGTCTTCGATCTCGACGGCACCCTTGTGGACTCGATCCACGACCTCGCCGAGGCGGCGTCCGACCTGTCGGAAGCCCACGGCGGTTCGCGGTTCGACGACGAGACCGTGTGCCGGATGGTAGGAGAAGGCGCGGCCATCCTCGTGGAGCGGGTGATGGCCCGGGCGGGCCACCCGGCGCCGCCGCCGGGCAGCCTCGAGCAGTTTCTCGCCCTCTACGACCGGCGCATGTTCGACACCACGCGAGCCTACCCCGGCATGGCCGACACGCTGCGGACCCTCGCCGACACGCACGCGATGGCGCTCCTCACCAACAAGCCCGAAAGCTCGGCGCGCAAGGTGCTGGCCCACTGCGGTCTCGACGGGTTCTTCTCGCACATGGTGTTCGGCGACGGCGAGATGGCCCGGAAGCCCGACCCGGCCGGCCTGCGCTGGCTCATGAAATGCCATCGCGCGTCGGCGAAGCGGACGATCCTGGTGGGCGACTCCGAAGTGGACCTCGCGACGGCGAGAGCCGGAGGCGTCCGGATCTGCCTGGCCCGTTATGGATTCGGCTTCATCCGTGTCGACCGGTCCACGCTCCGGGCCGACGACTGGTTTCTCGATCAGCCTCGAGACCTGCTGGCGCTCCTCTAGGCGCCTGACGCCTGAGACCCCCCTGCAAGACGTCACGGGGTCGGAGTCGACTCCGACCCCAGAGATGACGGCGGGACGGGTATCATGGGGTCCATGCAGACCGAGTCGGACGGCTGGGGCGGAGAGGGCACGTTCACGGCCACCCTGCTCGAGGCGCTGAAGACCATCGACGCCATCGAGTTCCTCAGGGTCGAGGATGCGCCTGCCAGCCGGGCCGAACCAGGCTACGCGTTCATCAGCAACGAGTTCTACATCAGGTTCAAGACCGACATCCGGACCGAAACCCGGCGCCGCCTCGGCCTGCCCTGGCCCACTAAAGTCGCCGTCAAACAAATGACACTTGAGCAACTGAGCTCCCGCCTGGGCCAGACCGAGGCCGTTGGCGAGCCTGACTACTCGGACGACGGGATGCTGCAGTACCTCCGCACCGAGCGGATTGTCGCCCCCTACCAGACGAAGGGCATCAAGGTCGTCGAGATGGTCCGCATCTACGAGGTCGGGACGCCCCGTCGCGCCTGAAACCTAATGGCGGCGCGGCCTTTGGCCGACACTCCATGGGAGCAGGCCGGCTGGGCCAGATGAGACACGTGTCGCCCATTGAATCCCTCGTCGCGGCAGTCCTCAAGGAAAACGGGGACGGGCTCGTCATGCACGTCGGCGAGCGGCCCTACGTGCTCTCGCCCGACGGCTCCACGAACCTCTCGGAACGGACGCTCACCGTCGACGCGATGAAGGGCGTCCTCAACGACCTGCTCTCCCCGGCCGAACAGGAGACGCTCGAAGACATCGGCGCCGTCGAGCGCGAAATCACCTCGAAGGACGCGCCGGGCGACAAGTTCGTCCTCGTGGCCGCGCGCGGCGGCGACGACATCTGGATAGAGGTTCGGCGCCAGCGCGCCATCGTCCGGCCCGTGAAGGCCCAGGCGCCGGCGGATCACGAAGAGCCGCCGGCCACGGCCGGTCAGGCCTCTCCGGCCGCTTCGGCCGAGGCCGCAGCGCCGGAAGGCGCGCCGCCCGCGGCTGACCATGCCCCGCGCCCGCGGATGGCGCCGAGCCACCCGCAGACCGTGCCGCTCGCACCGATCCCCCCGGCACGGACCTCCGGCTCAGTTCCCCAGGCGCCTCCCCGTCTCGAGGAACCCGTGCCGGTGCCGCCTTCGACGCGGCGGACGGGACCGGTGCGCGAAACCCCGCCAGGTGTCGTCCTCCCGCTGGCGCGCAGTCCGATCCGCACCGAGAGCCCCCGGGGCGGCACCACGCCGACGCCCCGTTACCTCGGCATCGGCCGCCTGCTCCGCATCGCGTCCGCCCGCGGAGCCTCATCGCTCTATCTCACCGCCAGCGCCCGGCCGTCCATCCGCGTCGACGATGAGATCCTGCCGCTCGAAACGGAGCCGCCGCTCGGGAAGGCCGAAGTCGAGGCGCTCATCCTCGAAATGGCGCCCGGCGCGAGCCGCGACGCGTTTGCGGGCGGCAGCAGCGCCGAATGGGTGTACGAACTGCCCGATGTCGGGCGCGTGCGCTGCGTGACGTTCCACGACCAGCGGGGCCCGGGCGCCGTGTTCAGGCTGATCCCGACGCGGCTCGTCTCGGCCGACCAGCTTGGCCTGTCGCGCGACATCCAGTCACTGTGCGGCGAGCGCGAAGGGCTGGTCCTCGTCGCCGGCCCGCGGCTGAGCGGCAAGTCCACGCTGATTTCCGCCTTCGTCGATCTCGTCAACCGCACGCGATCGGACTACATCATCAGCCTGGAGACCGAGATCAAGTTCGTGCACGAGAACCGGCGGGCGATGGTCAGCCAGCGCGAGGCGCGCGGCGAGCCCGACGCGATGCTGCAGCGGGCGCGCGCGGCGCTGCGCGAGAACCCCGACGTGCTGGTGATCGACGACCTGAAGACGCCCGAACTGGTGGCCGTGGCGCTCGACGCCGCCGAGTCGGGTCACCTCGTGATCGGAGCGGTGACCGCCCACACGACGAGCGCCGCCATCGGCCGGCTGATCGAGACGGCGCCGTACGAGCGGCAGACCCAGGTGGCGCTGTCGCTTTCCGAGTGCCTGCGCGGCGCCGTGGCCCAGGTCCTGCTGCGCAAGACCGGCGGGGGGCGCGTGGCGGCGCGCGAGCTGCTCTTCAACATGCCGTCGGTGGGGGCCCTCATCGCGGAGGGCAAGATCGGCCAGCTCCCGCTGGCCATCGACTCGGGCCGCAAGTACGGCATGGTGCCGATGAACGACGCGCTGCTCGGCTTCGTGCAGGGCGGGGCGGTGGATGCGCGCGAGGCCTACCGGAAGGCGTACGATCGCGTGGCGTTCCTCGAGCTCATGAAGCGCGAGGGCATCGACACGTCGTTCGTCGAACGGCTCGCCTAGCGCTCGATCATCTCGGACATCAGGCTGAGCAGCGCGTCCAGCAGCTGCTCGTCGGTGATCGCGTCAATCGGCAGTCCCCTGCAGATCGGGTGCTCGTCGGTGAAGACGCGGCTGCCGCGCTCGCGGCCGACCTCGGCGATGAGCTGCGGCACGGCGCCGGCGGTGTCGAGGCGGATCTCGAGGTACGCGCGGCTCGAGCGATCGGACGACATGCGGACGGCGCTGCCGGGCGTCGTCACGCGGTACGGATAGCCTTCGGCCGACAGGCTCTGGGCGACGGCGGTGATGGTCGGCGTGGCGACCGACGCGAGGAATGTCCCGTACGCGCGCTCGGCGGCAGCCACCTTCTCGCGGCGCTCGGCGGCCGCGCGCTTGATGTCGGCGAGGCGGGCCTGGACAAGACGCCTGATCTGGACGATTTCCATGGGCTCTACTCCGCCTGTGTGGCGAGGGCGATGACGCCCTCGCCGGCCAGTTGCGCAATCGCCTCGGGCGCGGCGCCCAGCATCTCCTTCAGCACCGACGCCGTGTGCTCGCCGAGGCGCGGCGGCGGGGCGTTCACCGCGCCGGGCGTGGCAGACAGCTTGACGGGAACGCCGAGGACCTTCACCGGCCCCGCCCCGGGATGCTGCACGGTCTGAATCATCTCACGCGCCGCAAGCTGCGGGTCGGAGAGCACTTCGTCGAGCCCGCGGACCGCGGCGCAGGGCACGCCTGCCGGCACGAGCCGGTCGATCCACTCCTGCCGGCTCCGCGTGCGCATCACGCGCGCGATGGCCGGCCGCAGCTCGTCGTAGTGATCCACGCGCGCGGCGTTTGTCGCGAACCGCTCGTCGCCCGCCAGCGGCGTCAGGCCGGTCACCTGGCAGAAGGTGCGCCACTGGCCGTCGTTGCCGACGGCCAGCACCAGCGTGCCGTCTTCGGCCGCCACCGTGTCGTACGGCGCGATGCTCGGATGGCGGTTGCCCATGCGCACCGGGGTCCGGCCGGTGGTGAAGTAGATGCCCGCCTGGTAGGTGAGCAGCGACGCCACCGAGTCGAGCATGCCGATGTCGACGAACTGGCCCCGGCCGGTCCGCTCGCGCACGAGCAGCGCGAGGGCGATGCCCTGGGCGGCGAACATCCCGGCGGCGATGTCGGCGATGGCGACGCCCAGGCGGTAGGGCTCGCCGTCGCCCGGCCCGGTCAGGCTCATCAGGCCGCCTTCGGCCTGCACCACGGCGTCATACCCGGGGCGGTGCCGCAGGGGCCCCGTGGCGCCAAAGCCGGTGATGGAGCAATAGACCAGCCGCGGGTGCCGTTCCGCGAGGCCGGCGTAGCCGAGGCCCAGGGCGTCGAGCGTGCCGGGCTGAAAATTCTCGACGAGGACGTCGGCCTTCGCGATCAGGCCGTCGAGCACCGCGCGGCCTTGCGGCGCCTTGAAGTCGAGCGCGACGCTCTCCTTGTTGCGGTTGATGCTGAGAAAGTACGAGCTCTCGCCATCCACGAACGGCGGGCCCCAGGCGCGCGTGTCGTCGCCCGAACCGGGGCGCTCGATCTTGATGACCCGCGCGCCCATGTCCGCGAGGAGCATGGTGCAATAGGGGCCGGAGAGGACCCTCGTCAGGTCGACGACGGTGATGCCGTCAAGCGGACGCATCGTCGCGGCCCAGGCTCCTCGTGAGGGTGACGAGATCAGAGAGCAGCGCGTAGGCGGTCTGCACGAGGCCGCCGTCGAGCTGCTGAATGCCGATCGGCCCCAGGATGTCGGTGTCGAGCACGATCTGGTTCTGCCTGCCGCCCAGGCTGGCGAGCGGGTCCGCGGCGTCCAGTTCGACCGGCGCCACGCGTGCCGTGACCTGCCCGTCGCGGCGCCCGGCGCTGGCGACGAGGCGGATGCGCTTGCCGCGGCGTACCGCGTTCTGCATGTCTTCCAGCGTGATGCCGCGAATGCCGGCGCGGTCGATCGTGCGAGGCGTCACGGCGCCGCGCATCAGCACGTTGACGAGCGCTGCCGTCTTGGCCGCGGCGTCCCAGCCGTCGACGTCGAACGACGGATCGGCCTCGGCCATGCCCTCGGCCTGCATCTCGGCGAGGGCCTGGCCGAACGCGCGCCCCGCCTCCATGGCCGTGAGGATGTACTGCGTGGTCGTGTTGACGATGCCGCGGAAACCCAGGACGTCGACCGCCGGCAGCGTCTCGCGCACCAGGTTGAACACCGGGACGCCGTCCATGACCGCGCCTTCGAACAGGAACCGCCGCCGCTCGACGTCGCTGACCGACATGATCTCGCGGAACGCGAACGCCACGGGGCCCTTGTTGGCCGTCACGACGTGCGCCCCGCCCCGGAGCGCCGCCATCGCGTGGTCGATGGCCGGCTGCCCGCGTTTGATGTCGAGCACCGTCGTTTCGACCACGACGAGGTGCTGCTGGCGCCGCGCCTTCGCCTCGGCCGTCGCGTGCTTGATCAGTTCGAGGCCGGTGGCGCCGGGCGGAAGCGTCCGGCCGCTCTCCGGGCCGGTGAGCGCCCCGAGCGAGGCACCCGATTCGGAGAGGCGCAGGGCCTTCACGACGTCGAGGCCGCGCGCGTCGTATGCCGTGCCGTGGCGCCTCGTCGCGATGCCGATCACGCGCCAGCTCAGATCGTAGTCGCCGCGCAGCCGGACGGACTTCTCCTCGAGCAGCCGCGCGAAGCGCTGGCCGACGTGGCCGAAGCCGACGAGGATCAGATCGAGGTACACCATGCGCTACGCCGTCCGGGCCCCTGCGGGCAGGCTGCGGAGCAGGTGGTCGAGCCGGTCGAGGCCATCGCGCAGGTAGCGGGTCTCGCTGCCGAAGCCGATGCGCAGGTAGCCATCCATCCCGAAGTGATCGCCGGGCACGATCAGCACGCTCTTCTCGGCACGCAGGCGATCGACGAGCGCCGTCGAGTTGATCGCGTCGTGATAGCGCATGTAGACGATGGCCCCGGCGTCCGGGAGGGCGTAGCTGAATCGGTCGGCGTGGGCGTCGAGCCAGCCCACGATGACCGGCAGGTTCGTCTGCAGGATGCGCCGCGTCCGCGCCAGGATCCTCGCGCGCATGGCCGGCTGCAGGGCGATCCGCGCCAGCCGGTCGCTCAAGGTGCCGGGGCCGATCGTCGTGTAGTCGTGGTAGCCCCACGTCGTGGCCACGACCTGTGGCGAGCTGACGATCCAGCCGATGCGTAAACCCGGCAGGCCATAGGCCTTCGACAGGCCGCTCGTGATGATGACGCGGTCGTACCGGCCCCAGACGCTCGGCGTCTCGACGCCGTCCAGTTCCGCGCCGCGGTAGATCTCGTCCGACAGCACCCAGGCGCCGACCCTGGCGGCGACCGCGCAGATGGCGTCGAGATCGGATGCCGGAATGCGCGCGCCGGTGGGGTTGTTCGGGTTGCAGAGGATGATGAGACGCGTCCTCTCGGTGACGAGCCTGCGCAAGTCGTCGATGTCGACGTGCCAGCGCGATCCGTCGGCCGCGAGGCGCAGCGGCCACGGCTTCAGCGTGCCGCCGAACGCCTCGGCCAGTCCCAGCGTCTGGCCGTAGTTCGGCACCATGCTGACCACCTCGGCGCCGGGCTCGACGAGGTGCCACATCGTGACGAAATTCGCCTCCGACCCGCCGTTGGTCACCTCGACGTTGTCGGCTGTCGCGCCCGCGTACATCGCCGCCACACGCTCGCGCAACTCGACGGTGCCGTTCGACTGCGGATAGACCAGTTCCTGTCCGAGCAAACCCGCCCGGTCCGTCGGATCCTCGACGAGCTCCTCGAGGCGCATCGGGTGCACGCCCGACTCCGACAGGTTGTAGTCCACCAGGTTCTCCCACGTGGACTGCATTCGTTCCATGGCGAACAGAGGAATGCGCATGGGGCAGTTTACATCGGGACCGAAGGCGGTCAGTAGTAAGTAGCCAGTAGCCAGTAGCCAGTAGGAATACACCCTCAGGATGACGCGCCGACACGCCCAACTGCAGCTTGACACTGCCTTTCTACTGGCTACTGACTACTGGCTACTGGCTACTGTAAGCTGTCCCTGTCATGCGTCCCCTTCCCGATCTCACCCGCGAAGAGCTGGCCCGCTATGCCCGGCACGTCATCCTGCCGGACGTGGGCGTCGATGGCCAGCGCAGGCTGAAGGGCGCCCGGGTGCTGCTGGTCGGCGCCGGCGGGCTCGGCTCGCCCGCGGCGATGTACCTGGCCGCCGCCGGCATCGGCACCCTCGGCATCGTCGACTTCGATGATGTTGACGCGAGCAACCTGCAGCGGCAGATCCTGCACGACACGGCGTCGATGGGCCGTCCGAAGGTCGAATCGGCGCGAGACCGGGTGAAGGCCATCAACCCGAACGTCAGCGTGGACATGCACCAGGTGCGCCTGACGTCGGCCAACGCCCTCCAGATTCTCGATCGGTATGACGTCGTCCTGGACGGCGCCGACAACTTCCCCACGCGCTATCTGGTCAACGACGCGTGCGTGCTGCTTGGCAAGCCCAACGCGTTCGGCGCCATCTTCAGGTTCGAGGGGCAGGCCTCGGTGTTCGGCGCCAGGAACGGCCCGTGCTACCGGTGCATCTACCCCGAGCCGCCGCCGCCGGGCCTTGTGCCGTCGTGTGCCGAGGCAGGCGTGTTCGGCGTCCTTCCCGGCATCGTCGGCACGATCCAGGCCACCGAGACGATCAAGCTCATCCTCGGGGTCGGCGAGACGCTCGTCGGCAGGCTTCTCGTCTACGACGCCATGCGCATGACGTTCCGCGAGCTGAAGGTGCCGAAGGATCCCGAGTGCCCGGTGTGCGGGACGAAGCCGACCGTGCGCGAACTCATCGACTACGAGGAGTTCTGCGGCTTGAAGCCTCCGCCCCAGGCGGTTGAACCCGCTGCCCCGGCGGAGGCCGGCGCGCTGGACCCGATCATCACCGTCGAGGAGCTCAAGGCGAGATGGGATCGCGGGGACCGGCCGTTCCTGCTGGACGTGCGCGAGGTCGTCGAGCATGAGCTCGTCCGCCTGGACGGCGACGTCCTGATCCCGCTGGGCGAGCTCGTCGCCCGGCAGCAGGAACTCGACCCGCACCGGGAGATCGTCGTCTACTGCCATCACGGGAACCGGAGCGGCAGGGCGACGGCGTATCTGCGCCACAATGGTTTTCCCCACGCGCGCAACCTCCGCGGCGGCATCGAAGAGTGGGCGGTGAGGATCGACCCGTCGTTGCCGAGGTACTGAGGGACGTGCCCTTGCCGGTGTGGCCTTCAGTAGTAAGTAGCCAGAAGCCAGTAGCCAGTAGAAAGGCCAGTCAAGCCCGCTGCTGCACCTGGCAGCGTGACGGGGTGTTCCTCCTGGCTACTGACTACTGAATACTGGCTACTGACGTGCGGGGGCGCTCCGGTGTCGAGCCTCCGTCCCAGCCCATATCCGACTTGACTGGTCCTCTATTTGGCCGTAATCTAGGACTATCGAGGTCGTATATGGGCGACTGCATATGCTGAGGCTGTCGAAGAAGGCTGACTACGCGCTGATCGCCATGGCGCACCTGGCGCTGAAACCGGGGTCCGTGAGCGCGCGGGAAATCGCCGAGAACTACGAAATCCCGACCGAATTGATGGCCAAGGTGCTTCAGCGCCTGGCGCGGCGGGGGCTTCTGGCCTCCCAGCAGGGTGCCAGGGGCGGCTACACGCTGGCCCGGACGGCCGCGGGCATCTCCGTTGCGGACGTCATTCAGGCGATCGACGGACCGGTGTCGGTCACGGCGTGCTCGACGCACGGCGACCGCTGCGGGCAGTTCGCCAAGTGCAACGTGCGCGACCCCCTCTGGCGCATTTCCGACATCATCCTGTCGGCGCTCTCGAAGACGATGGTTTCCGAGTTGGCCAGCGACGTGAGCCCGGAGGCCGGCGCGGCCCCGCTCCGGGTCGTAGCCGCTCCCGTTCGCGCGTAGGCGAGGCATTCATGCTGAAGTTTCCGATCTATTTCGACAATCACGCGACGAGCCCGATGGATCCCAGGGTCCTCGAGGCGATGCTGCCGTACTTCACCGATCGCTTCGGCAACGCCGCCAGCCGCAACCACAGGTACGGCTGGGAGGCGGAGGAAGCCGTCGAGCTCGCGCGCAAGCAGATCGCCGACCTCATCGGCGCGAGCCCCAAGGAAATCGTCTTCACGAGCGGCGCCACCGAGTCGGACAACCTCGCGATCAAGGGCGCGGCCCACATGTATCGCGAGAAGGGCGACCACATCATCACCGCGGTCACCGAGCACAAGGCGGTCATCGACACCTGCAAGCGCCTCGAGAAGGAGGGCTTCAGGGTGACGTACCTGCCGGTGAAGAAGGACGGCCTGATCGATCTCGACCAGCTGCGCGCCGCCATCACCGACAAGACGACGCTCATCACGATCATGGCGGCGAACAACGAGATCGGCGTCCTGCAGCCGATCGCGGAGATCGGCGCCATCGCGAAGGAGAAGGGCATCCTCTTCCATACGGACGCGGTCCAGGCCGTGGGCAAGGTGCCGTTCGACGTGAACGCGTCCAACGTCCACCTGGCGTCGCTCACGGCGCACAAGATCTACGGCCCGAAGGGCGTGGGCGCGCTGTATGTCCGCCGCCGGAACCCGCGGGTGCTGCTGACGCCCCTCATCGACGGCGGCGGCCACGAGCGCGGCATGCGCTCCGGCACGCTCAACGTCCCGGGCATCGTCGGCTTCGGGAAGGCCGCCGAGATCTGCCGCGTGGAAATGGCGAGCGAGAGCGCACGGATCGGGGCGCTGCGCGACCGGCTCAATCGGAAACTGCACGAAGGCCTGGACGAGCTCTACATCAACGGATCGATGGAGCACCGGCTGCCGGGCAACCTGAACATCAGCTTCGCCTACGTCGAAGGCGAGTCGCTGCTGATGGGCATCAACGACGTGGCGGTGTCGTCGGGCTCGGCGTGCACCTCCGCGAGCCTGGAGCCGTCCTACGTCCTGAAGGCCCTGGGCGCGGGCGACGAACTGGCGCACTCCTCGATCCGCTTCGGCCTCGGCCGGTTCAACACGGAGGAGGAAGTGGACTACGTGGTGGCGAAGCTCGTCAGCGTGGTGAGCAAGCTGCGCGAGATGTCGCCGCTCTACGAGATGGTGAAGGACGGGGTGGATCTTTCGAAGATGCAGTGGCAGGCGCACTAGGGGCTGGGGACTAGGCGCTAGGGGCTAGTCAGTCACGCTGACACGCTGCAATGAGCCCGACGCCATGAGCGGAAGACGAGAGCTTACGGAGATAGAGCGATGGCGTATTCAGACAAGGTCGTGGATCACTTCAACAACCCGCGCAACGTGGGGTCGCTCCCGAAGCAGGACCCGTCGGTCGGGACGGGCCTCGTCGGCGCGCCCGAGTGCGGCGACGTGATGAAGCTGCAGGTGCGCGTGAACCCGGAGACGGGGGTCATCGACGAGGCGAAGTTCAAGACCTTCGGGTGCGGCTCGGCGATTGCCAGCTCGAGCCTCGCGACGGAGTGGCTCAAGGGAAAGACGGTGGACGAAGCCCTGTCCATCAAGAACACGGACATCGTTGCCGAGCTGGCGCTGCCGCCGGTGAAGATCCACTGTTCGGTCCTGGCGGAGGACGCGATCAAGGCTGCGATCGCGGACTACAAGCAGAAGCAGCAGGCAGGGCAGTAGTCATGATTGCGGTCACAGAGAAGGCGTCGGCCCACATCCAGAAGCTGATGGCGAAGCAGGGGCTCACCGAGGGCGGCCTGCGCGTGGGCATCAAGGGCGGCGGGTGCTCCGGGCTGAGCTACACGTTCAGCTGGGAGCAGGAAGCGCGGACGGGCGACGAGGTGTTCGAGGGCCCCGGCGGCACGAAGATCTTCGTCGACAAGAAGAGCCTCATCTACCTGAACGGGACGACGCTGGAGTACGACACGGCGCTGATGGGCAAGGGGCTGCACTTCATCAACCCCAACGCCAAGGCGTCGTGCGGCTGCGGCAGTTCGTTCCAGGTGTAGCGTAGTCCTGCCGGCTGGTGAGGCCGGCTCGGTGGCGTGCCCGGACCGTATCACCACGGCCCCCAAGACGGTTCGGGCGCACTGACGCCCCGCCGGGCAACCGGCGGGGCGTCCTCTCGCACCTCGATATGCAACCCGACACCTCCGCGGTTCCCATCGATCCCTGCAAGCACTGCGGCGCTGGCGCGCCGGTCGACGTGCACTTCTGCCCGCGCTGCGACCGGATCCTCACGCTCGGCCGCCACGGCGACTACTTCACCTTCTTCGGCCTCAGGCGCCGGCTGCGGCTCGACATGAAGGACCTCGAGCACCGGTTCAGGGCCCTGAGCCGCCTGTTCCACCCGGACTACTTCCACAACGGGACGACCACCGAGCGGCTGGCGAGCCTGGAACGATCGTCGTACCTCAACGACGCCTTCCGCACGCTGCGCGACCCGATGGCGCGCCTCGAGTACCTGCTGAAGCTGGAGGGATTCACGCCGAAAGAATCCCGCGACGCCACGACAAAGGTGCCGCAGGGGCTGCTCGAGGAGGTGTTCGAGCTGAACGAGGAGCTGGAGGCCATCCAGGACATGCGGGCAGAGGGGGCGTCCGCGTCGGCGATCTCGCTGCGGCTGCATGCGGCCCGGCAGCCCATCGAGGCGAACCTGGCGAGGCACGAGGAGCAGCTGGACGCCCTCATGTCCGCGCACGACGCGCGCCTCGAGGAGAACGACGCCGAAGGCCGCCACGCCGCGCTCAGCGAGATGCGGACGCTGCTGCTCGAACGGACGTACCTCATGAACCTGCTGGCAGCCGTGCGCCGCGAGTCGAGCACCGGAGAAGCGGCGTCATGAGCAAGGTCGTCGGCATCGACCTCGGCACGACCAACAGCCTGGTGGCGTTCGTGCAGGGCGGCAAGCCCGCCGTCATCGCCGACGAATCGGGCGACGCGCTGCTGCCCTCGATCGTCTCGGTGGACGCGCAGGACACCGTCCATGTCGGCCGCGAGGCGCAGCGCCGCCTGCTGACGGACGCTTCCCGTACGGTCTATTCGGTGAAGCGGTTCATGGGCCGCGGCATCGAGGACGTCAAGGACGAGGAGCGCTGGTTCCCCTTCAAGATCAGCGGCGAGACGGGCGGCGTCGTCCGCATCCGGCTCGGCGACCGCGAGCTGACGCCGCCCGAGATCTCGGGGTTCATCCTCCGCGAGCTCAAGCGGCGCGCCGAGGCGTTCTTCGCGCGCGAGGGCGATTTCGATCCCGAGGTGGCGGCGGCCGTCATCACGGTGCCGGCATACTTCAACGACGCCCAGCGCACGGCCACCCGCGACGCCGGCCGGCTGGCCGGTCTCGAGGTGCTGCGCATCATCAACGAGCCGACGGCGGCGTGCCTGGCCTACGGCCTCGACAAGCGGCGCCAGGGCATCGTCGCGGTCTATGACCTTGGCGGCGGCACGTTCGACATCTCGATTCTCAAGGTCCAGGACGGCGTCTTCCAGGTGCTGGCGACCAACGGCGACACGCACCTCGGGGGCGACGACATCGACCGGCTGCTCGTGGAGATCGTGGCGAAGGACCTCGGCCTCGACCCGGCGACCCAGGCGGACGCCGTGCAGGCGGTGCGCAAGGCCGTGATCCAGGCGAAGTGGGACCTCTCGGAGTTCGAGGAGACCTGCATCGAGGTAGACCGCGTGCCAGGCCGTGCCGAGCCGTACCGGCGCCGGATCACGCGGGCCGAGTTCGAGTCGCTGATTGCGCCAATCGTGGCCCGGACGCTGGAGCCCTGCAAACGGGCCCTCCAGGACGCGGCGCTCGGCGCCTCGGAGGTCGACGAAGCGGTGCTCGTCGGCGGTTCCACGCGCATTCCGATGGTCCGCCGCGAGGTGGAACGGCTGTTCGGGCGGAAGCCCCACACGGACCTGAACCCGGACGAAGTAGTCGCCATCGGCGCGGCCGTGCAGGCCGACATTCTCGTCAGCGGCCGGCGCGAGATGCTGCTGCTCGACGTCACGCCGCTCTCGCTCGGGATCGAGACGATGGGCGGGATCGTGTCGAAGATCATCCTGCGCAACTCGACGATCCCGGCGAGCGGCAGCGAGATGTTCACGACGCTTCGTCGACAACCAGACGGCGGTCGACATCCACATCCTGCAGGGCGAGCGCGAGATGGCCTCCGACAACCGGTCGCTCGGCCGCTTCAAGCTGCGCGGCATCCCCCCGATGCCCGCGGGGCTGCCGCGCATCCAGGTGCGGTTCCAGATCGACGCGAACGGCATCCTGAGCGTGTCGGCGCACGAACTGCGCACGGGGATCGCGCAGACCATCGAAGTGAAGCCGTCCTACGGCCTCACCGACGAGGAAGTGGAGCGCATGCTCATCGAGTCGTTCGAGCACGCGCAGGAGGACGTGGACGCGCGGATGCTCATCGAGGTCCGCAACGAGGCCGAGACGATCATCGCCGCCACTGAGAAGACGCTGCGGCGGCCCGATTTCGCGGACATCGCGGCCGCGCAGCTCGGTCCAGGCGAGGTGGCGCTCATCCAGGCGGCGCTGGCCGATCTGACGCAGTCGATGAGCGCGCCGGACCGGAGCGCGATCCAGGCGAAGACGGCGGCGCTCAACCACGCGACGCAGCACCTGGCGGAAGTGATGATGAACCGGACCGTCCAGGCCGCCCTCGCTGGCCGCACGGCCGACGACGTGGCCGCAGAAGGGAAGATAGATGCCGAAAGTCACCTTCATCGTCGATGGCGAAGAGCGGGTGCTCGAGGTCGACCTGGCCTCGCTGCCGTATTCGCACCACGGGCTGCCCGGCTCGCTCCTCGACATCGCCAAGAACCTCGACATCCCCCTCGAGCACGCGTGCGGCGGCAGCTGCGCCTGCACGACGTGCCACGTCGTGGTGCGCGCGGGCGTCGAACCACCTGAGCGACATGCAGGAAGAGGAAGCGGACCGCCTCGACACCGCGTGGGACGTGACCCCGCACTCGCGCCTCGGCTGCCAGGCCGTGGTGAGGGGCGACGTCGTGTGCGAGATCCCGATGTACACCCGCAACTACGTGCAGGAAGGCGGCGCCATCCAGCTCGGCAAGGGCACCAAGCCGCAACCCGTAGCGGCGGGCGCCGGGCCGAAGGCGGAGGTGCGATGATGAAGTGGACCGACTCGGAGGACATCGGCATCGCCCTCGACGAGAAGTTCCCGGACGTCGACCCGCTGACGCTCCGCTTCACCGACCTGCGCCAGCGCGTCCTGGAACTCGACGGCTTCTCGGACGATCCCCACACCTCGAACGAGCCGAAGCTCGAGGCCATCCAGATGGCCTGGTACGAGGAGCGGAAGGCCAGGCTCGAGGAGTAGGCGAGGGGAATAGGGGACAGGGGACAGGGAATAGGGCTTGCCCCGACGAAGCTGTGGGAGGAGAGGATCACGCCGGACCGCAGCGGAGTCGGGCGGGCGGAGGCGGCCCTTCCCGGCCTATCCGGCGTACAATCCGTCAGAATCGGTATGAGACGCGTGCTTGCGTGCGTCGTCGCCTGTCTCGTCGGCCTCGAGCCCGCTGCTGCGTGGGCTCGACAGGGGGCCGCCGCGGCCGGCAACCGGCCAGATTCACGCCCGCCGGCGGCCTCCCAGTCCGACGTCGCCCAGTTGACCCCGTCGGTCGAATCGCTGGGCATGTCGTTCGACCGCATCAAGCGCGAGCTTGCGCATCCTGCCCCCGTCGACGGCCAAGTCCGCGCTCAAGCTGGAGTACTACGTCGAGGTCCAGGGCGCTGATGCCGCCGCTCCCGCTCTTCCGGCCCGGGGAACTCACCACGGGTCCCGTCCCGTACGGCGCGCCGACGCACGGGGACATGATGGACCACGTCACGCCGCTCGCCTTCAAGTCGCGGACCGTCCCCGTCAGCAGCCTCGCCATCATGGGTATCGCGAAGCTCATCCAGTGGGAGGCGCAGCGGGCCCGCGAGGAGCGGCGCGCCAAGGAACGGCAGGCCGCGATCGACGCCGAGCGCGAGCGGCAGAAGACGTTTGAGGGAGTCGCTCGTCGCCGGCCCCGCCGAAGTAGCGGGTCGGCGCCGATCCCGTCAGTACACTGGCCCGATGCGCATCACCGTCGCCCACAGCCCGGATTCCGACGATGCCTTCATGTTCTATGGCCTGGCGAGCGGCGCCGTGGACACGGGCGACTTGGAGGTCGGGCACCTCCTGTCGGACATCGAGACGCTGAACCGCGCGGCCTTCGAGGGCAGGTACGAGGTCACCGCCGATCTCGTTCCACGCCTACGCGTACCTGCACGAGCGCTACATCCTGCTGCCGCACGGCGCGAGCATGGGCGAGAACTACGGCCCGATCGTGGTCGCGCGCGAGGATGGTCCGGCCTCGCTCGAGGGCGTGCGCGTGGCGGTGCCCGGGCCTGCTGACGTCGGCGTACCTGGCGCTCAAGCTGTACGACAGCGCCGTGGACACCGTGGTGATGCCGTTCGACGAAATCCAGGAGGCCGTGAAGCGCGGCGACGTGGCGGCGGGCCTGCTCATCCACGAGGGCCAGCTGACGTATCGGGACGAGGGGCTTCGCAAGATCGTGGACCTCGGCGAGTGGTGGGCGGAGCGGACGGACGGGCTGCCGCTGCCCCTCGGCGGCAACGTGATCCGCCGCGACCTGGGGCCGGACCTGATCGCCCGCGTCAGCCGCCTGCTGCACGCGAGCATCAAGCACGCCCTCGACCACCGCCAGCAGGCGCTCGAGTACGCCATGCAGTTCGGCCGCGGCCTCGACCCGGCGAAGGTCGATCGCTTCGTCGGGATGTACGTGAACAACCTCACGCTCGGCTACACGGACGAGAGCCGGCGGGCGGTGCAGCTCTTCCTCGACGAGGCCCACGAGAAGGGCATCATCCCGTCCCGCGTCACGGTCGAGTTCGCCATGAATCGCCGCGACTTCCTCATCGGCGCCGCCTCGGGCGCCTCGTCGGCGATCGTGTTTGGCGTGGCGGGCAAGGCCTTGACCGGACCCGGTGGCGCAACAGCCGACGCGCCGTTGCCCGAGGTGCCGCCCCTGCCGCCGCCAACGCCGGCGCTCTATCAGGGCCGGCGTTCGTTCGCGCAGCAGGGCGAGGATCTCATCCTCTACAACCTGCTGTGCCACGACCTGAAGATCCAGGCGCCCACCTACCTCGACATCGGCGCGGGTGACCCGGTGCTCTGCAACAACACCTACGCGCTCTACCTGACGGGAAGCCGCGGCGTGCTGGTGGAGCCGAATCCCATGCTGGTGCGAGAAGCTCAAGGCGGTCCGCCCCGGCGACGTTGTCATGGCTGCGGCGTCGGCCTGAAGGAAACCACCGCCGCCGACTACTTCGTCATCCGCGGCCACTGGCCCCTGAACACGTTCTCGCCCGAGGCGGTGGCCGAGATCCGCAAGCAGTCCGCCGCGGACCCGGTCGAGAAGCGTGATCAAGATGCCGCTCATCCCGATCAACCGCTGATCGACGATCACTTCGGAAGCGCTCCGGACCTGCTGTCGATCGACATCGAGGGCCTGGACCTCGCCGTGCTGCGGACCATGGACTTCGCGCGCACCGGCCCGCGGCCATCTGCGCCGAGACGAAGAAGCCGGGCATGTCCCACGACAGCACGCCCATCGCGCGGTTCCTCCGCGGCAAGGGCTACGTGGCCTGCGCGGGGTCGCTCTACAACACGATCTTCGTCGACCGGTCGCGGCTCTGACCGCGCGCTGACCCGCGACGGGTCCTGCCACCGGTTACCCCCGTCGCGGCGAGTGGTGCGGCTCCAAACGGGGTCAGACCCCGGCGCGCATCACCGGGGTCTGACCCCGTGGAGCGCGCGGGCGAAGGCGCGCGCCGTGAGAACCACCCGTGGGCCGGGGACGACGAGTTCGCCGCCGTAGAGCAGATGGACGCGGTTGTTCGCGGACCGCGGGAACGCCCGGCAGCAGTTTCCACGCGGCCCGCTCGCGCGCCTCGTCGTCACGCGACGCCGTGTCCGAATAGTGCAGCTCCAGAATGACGTCCGGCTGCTTCGCGAGGATCGTTTCCGTGGCCACCATCATCGACTCGCGCTTCACGTCGCCGAACACGTTGCTGCCGCCCGCCAGGTCCAGCAGATCGTGCAGGAACCCGTAGCCGCCGCTCACGCTGATCGCGCGCAGCGACTGCGGCTCGCGGCCGATGACGAGCACCGTCCGAGGCCTCGGCGCCCCTGCCACGGAGGCGCGGACCTCCGCGAGGCCGCGCTCGACGTCCGCGGCCGCCCGCCCGGCCTCGGCCGCCATGCCGATGCGGCCGCCGAGTTCGCGCATCCCGGCCGTGATGTCCGCGAGCGATCCGTGGCGATAGACGTAGACAGGAATGCCCGCGCGCGTCAACTGGGCCACGCAGGTCGGTCTGGCTGGCATAGGCGATCGACCAGGTCAGGCCGGAGCGAGAGGATCCGCTCGACGTCGGGATCGAAGAGCGCGCCCACCCGGGGAAGGCGTTCGACCTCGGGCGGGAACCGGTCGTAGCTGCTGACCGCCGCCACCCTCGGCCCCGCCCCCATCGCAAACAGCATCTCCGTCGCCGACGGAACGAGCGAGATGATGCGGCGCGGCGTCTGTTGGGCAGTCGTTGATGTAGCGAGCACGACGGACAACGCGAGCGCACCGACCAGACGAGCGCCTAGCGCCCAATCCCTAGCCCCTGGTCTCATCGCTGCCTCACCAGCAGCCACAGGAAGAACGGCCCTCCGATGAGCGCCGTGATGATGCCGACCGGCAGCTCGACCGGCGCCATGACCGTCCGCGCGACCACGTCGGCGGCGACGAGGAACGCGGCGCCGAAGAGCGCCGACGCCGGCAGCACCACGCGATGATCGGAGCCCACCATCAGGCGCACGAGGTGGGGCACGATGATGCCGATGAAACCGATGGGCCCGCCCAGCGACACCGCCGCGCCCGTGGCCATCGACGCGCTGAAGAACGCCACGCGCTGGACCCGCAGCACGTCCACGCCGCGCGACGCGGCGGCATCGGTGTCGAGGCTCAGCAGGTTCAGCGGCCGCGGCAGCCAGGCGAACGCGACGAAGGCGATGGCGCACAGCGGCAGCGCCGCCAGCAGCGGCCCGTAGCCCGCGACATCCAGGTCTCCCATCAGCCACCTCATCGTCCTCAGCGCCTCGGCCGAGTCGGCGAGGTACTGGACGAAGAGGATCAGCGCCGAGAAGAACGCGTTCAGCGTGACCCCGGCGAGCAGCAGGATGTTGGTCGAGAAGCCCCGGTGCCGCGCGCGAGCCATCGCGTAAACGATGGCGACCGCGCCGAGAGAGCCGATGAAGCTGGCGGCGGTCACCGCCGACACGCCCCAGAGCGAGAGGTGCAGGCGGAACGTGATGGCGAGCATGGCGCCGAGGGCGGACGCCGGCCGACACGCCGAGCGTGAAGGGCGTCGCGAGGGGATTGCGCAGCAGCGCCTGCAACACGACGCCCGCGGCCGCGAGTGTCGCGCCGACGACCGCGCCGGCCAGCGCACGCGGCAGCCGCGCGATGAAGAAGATCTGCGCGTCGACGTTGTCGGCGAACGGGAACCGACCCGTCGAACACGCGCCTGAGGCTGATCGACGTGGTGCCGAGGAGCGGCGCCGCGAGCACCGACAGGAAGGCCAGGCTGCCGAACACCAGGACCGAGACGGCGAGGCGGCGCCGCACGTCAGTCACGGCGCACCCTGCCGCAGCGGCACCACCGTGAGATGGCCCGCGGCATGATGGGGGTAGACGTCGGCGACGACCCCGTACAGCGCCTGGATCGACATGCTGGTGAGCGTGTCGTCGGTGGGCCCGGCGGCCGTGACGCGCCCCTCCGACAGCATCACGACGGAGCCGCACAAGCTCGCGGCGAAGTTCAGATCGTGCGTGGCGACGACGATCGTGAGCGCCCGCTCGCGGTTGAGGCGCGCGAGCAGGGCGGCGATGTCGAACTGGTAGCCGAGATCGAGCGAGGCCGTCGGCTCGTCCAGCAGCAGGATCTCGGCCTCCTGCGCGAGGGCGCTGGCGATGACGACGCGCTGCTTCTCGCCGCCGGACAGGGTGGCGAAGCTGCGGCGCTCGAGGGTGAGCGTGCCGGTGGCCGCGAGGGCTTCGCGGGCGATGGCCACGTCGCGCGGGCCCTCGAGTTCGAACGTGCCGAGGTGGGGATAGCGTCCCATCAGGGCGATTTCGAGCACCGTGTAGTCGAAGGCGAGGTGCGTTTCCTGCGGCACCACGGCGATCGACCGCGCGAGCGCGGCGCGCGGCAGCGATGCCACGTTCGCGCCGTTGAGGGTGACGCGGCCGGACTCGGGCCGCAGCATGCCGGCGAGCAGGCGGAGCAGCGTGGTCTTGCCCGACCCGTTCGGCCCGAGAATGCCCACGACGCTGCCGCGTTCGACCCGGATGGTGACGTCCTGAACGCCGGGCAGCACGGGCGGGCCCGCGTCGGGCAGCATCGAATAGCGGCTTCCCGTCTCTCCGGCGCGGCGCCGATCGTGGACGTACGTGACGCTATCGGCCCGCAGCAAGGCGCACTCCCACGGTGAACGAGCGGCGCGGAGCGGGGTAGCCGAAGACCGCCTCGTAGCTGCGGTCGAACAGGTTGTCGGCCCTCACGAGCACGTCGAGTTGACGGGCGGCGTGCACGGCGACGCCGGCGTCGGCGACCGCGAATCCCGCCGAGTCGGAACAGCCCGCCAGAGCGCGCCCCAGTTCGGCTCGACGTCGAGACACGGCGGAGCGGCCGCCGACGTCGAAGTACGCCGTCGACGAGCCGGTGCCGCCACAGCACGTCGAGGTTGGCCTGGTGCCGCGGCCGGCGCAGGAGTGCGTCGCCCACCGTGAAGGGCGCCGGGGCCACGCCTGGCGCGCTGTCGACGGCCAGGACCTCGGTGTCGAGCCAGCGTGTAGCTGGCGCGGGCCTCGAGCCCCCGCCGCGTGCGAAGCGCGAACGACGTCTCGATGCCCTGCGCCTGCGCGTTCGCGATGTTGTCGGTCCGGTAGCGGCTGTAATCCTGCAGCGATCGGCCCGACGGCCACGATCAGATCGTCGTAGCGGTTGAGGAACCAGGTGGCGTCGAGCATCACCAAGCCGCCGGCGAGCGGCCTGCTCGAAGCCCGCGTCGACGCTCCTGCTGCGCTCCGGCTTCAGGCCGGGGTTGTCGGTGAACGCGATCTCGAACGCATCGGGCGCCCGGATGCCCGTGCCCGCGCTCGCGTGGAGCCGGCTCCAGTTGCCGCCGCTCGCGTCGGACGTGCGCAGATAGTAGCTGACCGCGGCGCGCGGGTTCGGCGACACCACGCGATCTTCAGGCAGCGCGGCCCGCGGCGAGAAGCCGAGCGGATCGCCTTCGATCCCGCCGCGCAGCGATGTCGTCGACGCGCAGGCCGGCCGTGACGAAGAGGCGCGAGGCCGAGCGCCATCGGAGCTCCGCGAAGTAGCCGGCCACGCGCCGCTCGACCGGCACCCGCTGCGCCGCGGCGCCCGTGATGTACGAGCTGCCGGCGCGCTCGAGTTCGAGGGCGGCGCCAACGGTCGAGGCCGAGCGCCGGCGTCAGCGCGCGATCGACCTGCCCGCGCGCCTGGAACCGCCGCGTCCGCGCGTCGGATTCGCCCCACGGGCTGACGAAGCGCGATCGCAGGTCGACATAGCTCGACTGGAGGCGCAGCGCGGTCCGCGGGCTCCATTCGTGCGTGAACTCGATCGAGCCCAGGCCCGTGTCGTTCATGCCGCGCGACACGCGATCGATGCCCGGGTACGCCCCGATCGGATCGGATCCGAACGGCCCGGGATTGCCGCGCTCGTTGGTGCCGAAGCGGCCGGTCGGCGCGCAGCGTGGACCGCGGGCCGGCACGCCAGGCGGCGGCGAGCGTTGCCGTGGTCGCCTCGTAGTCGTCGTTCGAGACGATGCCGACGGCCGGGTCCGGCGCCTCCGTCGTCCAGCCGTCGCTGGCGGCATGTTCCACGGTCGCGCCCCAGTCGACCGCGCCTTTCGAGCCCGACGATCCCGGCGGCGAGCCGGTTCGTGCCGTAGGAGCCCGTTTCGAGCAGGCCGTACGCCGACGGGCGCCCGCCGACCCTGGACCGCATCTGGATGACGCCGCCGATCGCGTCCGAGCCGAACACCGCGCTCTGCGGCCCGCGCACCACCTCGAGCTGGCCGAGGCCGAACGTCGTGAGATGGCCGAAGTCGAAGCCGCCGCCGAAGCTGTTCAGCTTGACGCCGTCGACCATCACGAGCGTGTAGTCCGACTCGCCGCCGCGCGGGAAGACCGACGTCACGCTGCCGAGCGCCGCCGGACGGCGCCACCGTCATGCCCGGCGCCAGCCGCAGCGCGTCGGCCACCATCGTGATCTGGCGGTCGTCGAGGTCG
The DNA here is from genome assembly GCA_963806085.1 of uncultured Acidobacteriota bacterium. Classification (GTDB taxonomy): domain Bacteria; phylum Acidobacteriota; class Vicinamibacteria; order Vicinamibacterales; family JAKQTR01; genus JAKQTR01. The sequence goes on along the minus strand of CAWDWR010000002.1, from coordinate 941,641 downwards.
CGCCGCGACAGCGCGGTGACGCTGGCCGTGGCCTCCGACTGCGGCGACTCGACGTACGCCGCCGACACGACGACCGTGTCGGTGAGGGCGGCGAGCGTCAGGCGGATGTCGGCGTTCAGCGCCTCCGCCGCGCCCGACGGTCACGCGCACGGGCTCCGCGCGGAAGCCGTCGACCGACGCGCCGAGCGTCGTACGAGCCGGGCGGCACGTCGTCGAACGCGAACGAGCCGTCGGCGCCGCTCTGGCGCCTGGCGCACCATGTCCGGACGCGGATCGCAGGCTCACCGTGGCCGGCGGCTACCGGCCTGTCCGAGGGGTCGACGACGCGGCCGCTGAACGGACGCGGCCTGCGCGAGCGCGGCTGGCGCGCGCCGCGAAGAGGAGAACGACAAACGTGACGATGGGAAGAACGAGATGACCGGCGCATCAAGCCTCCAATCGGTGTGACCTCGCACCGACGGGTCCGCCGGGTGCCGATGGCGCGGTCCGACGGAGGAGTCATGACTGAGCCGGTCGACCAGGTGTCCTGACTCGCGGATCGTCACGCGCGCGTCTCGTCTTCCAGCGCCTTTCGGCGCCGTGACGGGCACGGGCCGGTCATGAGACCGCCCTGCCGCGACTGCGCACGCTCCCCGCATACAGTGGCGGGACCGTGTGGGCTTCTCACCCAGCTTCCCTGGTCGACCGACCGGGGCGTCTGTTGCCAACGCGGAGTATAGCATGTCACGATCGACGGGACCGGCCTCCTCTCCCGCGTGCGGCAGCCTGATCGCGACGCGGGAACGGGTGGTGGAGCCGCGTCTCTCACATGCTTGGCGAGGCTCGCATTGCGCGCGCGGGGTTGCTGGACATCCGGCAGAAACTGGACGCCGGCGAGCGGCTGATGCTCCAGGACGGCGTTCGCCTGTTCGAGTGCCCGGACACGCTCGCCCTCGGATGGCTCGCCAACCGCGAGCGCGAGAAACGCCACGGCAGCCTGACGTTCTACAACCACAACATCCGCCTCGAGGCCACCAACGTCTGCGTGGCCAACTGCCTGTTCTGCTCGTTCGCGCGCCTGATGCCCGGCGACAAGGACGCCTACACGCTGTCGCTCGAACAGGCGCTGCACAAGCTGCGCGTCCGCGCCCACGAGCCCATCACCGAGGTCCACGTCGTCAACGGCCTGCACCCGGACCTGCCGTTCGACTACTACACGTCGCTGCTGCGCGGGCTGAAGGCGATCAAGCCCTCGATCCACCTGAAGTGCTTCACGGCGGTCGAAATCGCGTTCTTCGCCGACCTCTACGGGATGACCGACGAGCAGGTGCTGCGCGAGTTGATGGCGGCGGGCCTGGACTCGCTGCCGGGCGGCGGCGCCGAGGTGTTCTCGGCACGCGTGCGGCGGAAGACTCTGCGCGGACAAGTGCGGCGCCGACCGCTGGCTGGCCATCCATCGGCACGGCCCACGGCCTGGGCATGCGGTCGAACGTGACGATGCTCTACGGGCACATCGAGACGTACGAGGAGCGCGTCGATCACATGCTGCGCGTGCGGGCGCTGCAGGACGAGACGGGCGGCTTCCAGGCGTTCATCCCGCTCGCGTTCCACCCCGACAACAACCAGATGCGCAAGCTGCCCGCGCCGCCGGCCTCGGAGACGCTGCGCGTGCACGCGGTGGCGCGGCTGATGCTCGACAACGTGGCGCACGTGAAGGCGTTCTGGATCGCCACCGGGATCGAGGTGGCGCAGACGTCGCTCTGGTTCGGCGTGGACGATCTGGACGGGACCGTGCAGGAAGAGAAGATCTACCACATGGCCGGCGCGCGCACGCCCGAGATGATGACCACCGACGAGATCCAGGCCGTCATCCGCGCGGCGGGCCGCGCGCCGGTCGAGCGCGACACGCTCTACAACGTCGTTTCGCCGCCAGGGCCTCGCCAAGGCCCGGCCTCCATCACACCTCCACCTTCCGCGTCGTCTTGTTCCACCTGACCGGCTTGCCGGACTTGTAGGACAGGTTGCACATGTGGCCGACCAGGGCCGCGTGGTGGCCGAAGCGCACGTCCTCGATGTTCTTGCCGCCGGTGCGGATCGCCTCGATCCAGTTCCGCATGTGGGCGCGCGTCGAGTCCTCGTCGTTCGGCGACGTGTACTCGACCGGCGCGGCCGCCTCGACGCCGTCGAGCGGCGTCAGCTTGTCGTTCAGGTTCATCAACTCCTTGAACTTCGCCGTCGTCGCCTTCGGCCAGGAATGCGTCGAGTAGCCGAAGCTGTCCGATTCGGGTTCGTTGAAGAACTTGAACGAGTCGCCGTTGTACTCGAGCGTGCCCGCGTTGCCGTAGAAGGTGAGGAGCGGGCCCGGGTGGTCGTTGCTGGAGGTGCTCTGCAGGCGAAGGACGAAGCCGTCCGGGTACTTCACCATCGACGTCATCTGGTCGGGCACCTCGCGGTAGTTCTTCCAGCGGTAGATGTCGCCGAAGGTGAAGACGCTCTCCGGCTCCTGGACCCCCATCAACTGGTGCGTGGCCGTGATGAGATGGACGAAGAGGTCCGTCGGCAGGCCGCCCGAGTAGTCCCAGAAGAGGCGCCACTGGAAGAACCGGCGCAGGTCGAAATCGCGCGGCGTCGCCGGGCCGACGAAGCGCTTGAAGTCGACCGTCGACGGGGACGCGTCCGGCGGGATCGGATAGTACCAGGCACCGGTGGAGCTGTTGCGGTGGATCTTGCCCTCGACGAGGGTGACCTGCCCGAGCCGACCGCTCCTGATGAACTCGGCGGCCTTCTTCGCGCAGCCCATGCTCATGTACTGGCTGCCGACCTGCACCACCTTGCCGCTCTTCTCGGCTGCGGCGATGAACGCCTCGCCCTCTTCCCACGAATGCGTCATCGGCTTCTCGACGTAGACGTGCTTGCCGGCGGCGAGCGCGTCCTGCGTCATCTTGAGATGCCAGTGATCGGGTGCGGCGACGACAATCGCGTCGATGTCGGTGCGAGAGACAATCTCCGTGTAATCCCCCGTGACCGCCGGCGCGGGGGTGATCAGCTCCAGCGCGCGGTCGAGATGCCCCTTGTAGCAGTCCGCGACGGCGACAATCTGCGCGCCCGCGATGCCCGAAGCGGCCTCCATCAGCAGCGTGCCGCGGATCCCGGCGCCGATGAACCCGAGCCTGACCGGTTTGACCGAGAGGCCCGCCGTGCTGTTGACCTGCGCCCCGGCCTTCGTCGCGCTGCCGGCCGCGGTCGCCGCGGCGGCGAGGAGCGTGGACTTCTGAAGAAACTGTCTGCGGTTCATCGAGGACGCTGACGCCATGTGCTGCCTCCGCGGGGAACGTTCGTCGGCGCATGCTACGCGCCACGGGAAAGGGGTGTCAACGCGGGAACTGTCACCAATCTCGCGTTTCTGCGTCCTAGTAAATGGAGACAAAACGAGTCCGATTTGAGGCAAACACTGGTAAAATAGGGGAATTCCAACCCCGGAAAACTGGTCCGCTGTAAGGAGGACCTTCGAAATGGCGTACGAACTGCCCGCCCTGCCGTATGCGCACGACGCGCTCGAACCGTTCATCGACACGATGACGATGCAGATCCACCATGGGAAGCACCATGCGACGTACGTCACGAACCTGAACGCCGCGCTCGGCCAGTATGCCGACCTGCAGAAACTGAGCATCGACGACCTCGTCCGGAACCTCGCGACCGTGCCCGAGGCCATCCGCACCGCGGTCCGGAACAACGGCGGCGGCCACGCCAATCACGCGATGTTCTGGCAGATCATGGCCCCGAAGGCCGGCGGCGACCCATCGGGCCCGCTGGCGGACGCGATCAAGGCGTCGTTCGGCAGCTTCGAGGCGTTCAAGGGCGAGTTCAAGAAGGCGGCCCTCGGCCGGTTCGGCAGCGGCTGGGCGTGGCTCGTGAACACCGGCGGGAAGCTCTCGATCGAGAGCACGCCGAACCAGGACAGCCCCGCGATGGAAGGCAAGCAGGCGGTGATGGGCATCGACGTGTGGGAGCACGCCTACTACCTCAAGTACCAGAACCGCCGCGCCGACTACGTGGACGCGTGGTGGAGCGTGGTCAACTGGAGCGAGATCGCGAAGCGCTTTTCACGGTAACGCTTCGCTCCCAAGACAGTAGTAAGTAGCCAGTAGACAGTAACCAGTAGAAAGGCAAGGGCACCGCACGGTGTCCACCAGCTACTGGCTACTGGCTACTGGCTACTGGCTACTGGCTACTGGCTACTGGCTACTGGCTACTGATCTTCCCGAGCTCCTCCACGATGACTTCGTGCTCGGGAAACTCCGTCTGGACATCCGCCACGAAGGCATAGCGGATGATTCCGGCGCGATCGATCAGGAACAGCGCCGGCCGGGCGATGTTCCACGCGTCGAAGCCCACGCGGTGCCACACACCGTAGGCCTTCACCGTGTCGCGCGAATCGTCAATCAGCACGTCGAAGGGCAGGCCCGTGTCCTCGATGTAGCGTTTCACCTTCTCGGAGCGCTGCGCCACCACGGCCAGCACGGTGGCGCCGAGGTCCCGATACCGAGGGGAGTTGAGCGCCAGGTCGCCGAACCGGCGACGGCAGTTGGGTCACCACGTGCCCCGGTGGAACCCGAGAAGCACGGGGCCCTTCGCGAGAGCCGCTTCCAGGGACACCGGCACGCCCTTCTGGTTGGGCAGCGTAAAGAGCGGCGCGCGATCGCCGGGCTTCAGGGTGGCGCTTTCAAGGTGTGACATCAGCCTGGCTCAGAACAGCTTCACGTCGACGGGCTCGCCCTTCTCGACGACGTCGACCTGCTCCGGGATCTCGATGTAGCCGTCGGCCTGCGACATGCTGGTGATGTCGCCCGAGGCCTTGAACGCGGGCATGGCCTGGCCGTCCACGATCCGCACGGTGTAGAACTGATGCCGCCCGGTGGTCGACACGACCCGCTGGCCGAGGGGCAGCCGGGCGATGCGCGGAGCCCATTCGGGCAGGCGGGCGAGCTTCCGCAGCGGCCCGATCAGCAGCATGTAGGCGTTCGAGAGGCACGACGTGGGGTAGCCGGGCATGCCGAACGACCGGCTTGCCCGAGATGATGCCGAAGAGCGTCGGCTTGCCGGGCTTCACCGCGATCCCGTGGAACAGCACCTCGCCCATCCGCTCGACCACGTCGAGGATGAGGTCGCGTTCGCCGACCGAGCTGCCGCCGGAGAACAGGACCACATCGTCGGCGAGGCACTCCTCGAGCGCGCGCGTCAGGTCCGGCACGTTGTCCGGCGCGGTCGGATACGGCACCGGACACGCGCCGTGCTCGCGCAGCACGCTGCTCAGCGTGAACTTGTTGATGTCGTAGATGTGGCCCGGCTCGAGCGGCTGCCCGGGATCGACCACCTCGTTGCCGGTCGAGAGGATCGCCACGCGGGGCTGCGCGTAGACCTCGACGTCGGGCACGCCAAGGGCGGCCACGGCTCCGATGCGGCTCGGGTTGAGCACGTCGCCCGGATGCAGCACGGGCTGACCGGCGCGGATGTCGGCGCCCTGCCTCGTCACGTTCTGGCCCGGGATAGACAGGGCTGAAGATGCGCACCGACTGGTCGGGCTGCTTCTCGGTTTCCTCGACCATGACGACGGCGTCGGCGCCTTCCGGCACCGGCGCGCCCGTGGCGATCTCCGTGCACTGCCCCGGGCCGACGGCTTTCGTCGGCACCTGGCCCGTGAACACCGTCTCGATGCAGGCGAGCACGCGGGCATCGTGCGTTGATGCGCCGAACGTGTCGGCCGCCCGCATGGCGTACCCGTCCATCGCCGCGCGGGCGAACGGCGGCACGTCGGCCCGCGCCACGACCGGGCGCGCGACGACGCGGCCGACGGCCAGGTCGATGCGGACGCGCTCGGTCCGCTCGATGGGCCGGATCGCCGCATCGATCAGCTCCCGCGCCGCCTCGAGCGAGATCGTCTCCCGTATCGGACGCATGCGGTTCACATCGTTCTCCTCAGGGGCTAGGGACTAGGCGCTGGGCGCTAGTCAGCCACGCTCGCACACCGGCAGGCAAGCACCATCACACCTGCGGCGACAGCCGCATCGAACAAGCCCCTAGCCCCTAGTGCCTGGCCCCTATCGCGATGCCTCCCGTACCAGGTGTCCCAGTTCCGGCAGGATCAGCTTCGTCATGGCCAGGCGCACCGCCGGCTCCGACCCGGGCAGCGACAGGATGACCTTGCCCTTTGCGAGGCCGCCGACCGCCCGGCTCAACATCGCGGCGGACCCGATCTCCTGGTAGCTGAGCATGCGGAAGAGCTCGCCGAACCCATCGAGCCGCTTCTCGAGCAGTGCCGAGATCGCCTCGTAGGTCGTGTCGCGCGACGTGATGCCGGTGCCGCCGGTCGTGATGATCACCTGCACGTCGGCGTTGGCCAACTGCGCCTCGATGGCCTCCCGCACCTGGTCGGGCTCGTCGCGCACGACCTTGCGGCCGGTCACCTGGTGCCCCTCGGCCCACAGCAGATCGCAGATCGTGCGGCCGCTCGCGTCGGTGGCCAGCGTCCGCGTGTCGCTGACGGTCAGGATGTAGCAGTGGGCGACCGCCGGGGAGAGCTTCTTGTGCTCGGTGTGGCTCATGGGGGGATTATGGATCGGGGCTCGGGATTCGGGGCTCGGGATTCGCCTGTCGCGCTGGAGGTCGGGGCTTTCCTGGCCTGAGCCGGTCGACGGGAGCAAAGTCGAAGGCAGCCCCGACGTACGGGCGTGGTACGCTCTTTCCCAATCTCCTCGAGGCAACCATGAAGAAACTGGCGCTCTTCCTCATCCTCGTGCTTTCGACCGTCCTTGTCATTGGCGGCCACTCCGTCGGATCAGGCCCAGCCCGCGAAGCAGGCGAGGTTGGAGAAGCAGGCGGCCGAGAAGCGGCAGAAGGAAGCCGACCTGTGGGTCGACGCGCACGCTGGCGAAGATGACGCTGGACGAGAAGATCGGCCAGCTGATCTTCACCGTCCATCAACGCGGCCTACATGAGCACCGACAGCGAGGAGTTCGAGCGCCTGCGGCACCTCGTCCGGGACCTGAAGGTGGGCGGCATCCACGTGTTCGGCAGCGCCGAGGCGCTGCCGCAGGTGATGCTCAACCCCGTGTGGGGCGGCGGGCCGGCGGCGAGAAAGGGCGATCCCTACGCCGCCGCGATGCTTCTGAACCGGCTGCAGTCGGAGTCGGCCATCCCGCTGCTGACCTCGGGCGACTTCGAGGGCGGCGCGGCCTACATCCTGAACGGCGCCACGCGCCTGCCGCGGGCGATGGTCATCGGCGCCACCGGCGACGAGCGGATGGCCTTCAAGGCGGGCGTGGTCGGCGCCACCGAAGCCCGCGCCGTCGGCGTCAACATCGACTTCTACCCGGTCGTCGACGTCAACAACAACCCGCGCAACCCGATCATCAACCTGCGCTCGTTCGGCGAGGACCCCGCACTCGTGTCGAAGATGGCCGTGGCCTACATCAAGGGCATCCAGTCGACCGGCGCCTTCGCCACGGCCAAGCACTTTCCCGGCCACGGCGACACGAACGTCGACACGCACCTCGGCCTCGCCGTCATCAACCACCCGCGCGAGCACCTCGACCAGGTGGAGTTGGTGCCGTTCAAGGCCGCCATCGCGGCCGGCGTCGACGCGGTGATGTCCACGCACATCATCCTGCCGGCCCTCGACCCGACGCCGGGCATCCCGGCCACGCTCAGCCGGCCGATCCTCACCGGGCTGCTGCGCAACGAGCTGAAGTTCAACGGCCTCATCTTCACCGACTCGATGACGATGGACGCCATTTCGAAGATGTTCTCGCACGACAAGGCCGCCGCGATGGCCGTGAAGGCCGGCGTGGACTTCGTGCTGCACTCGCCGGATGACGACGCCGCGTTCAGGGGCATCAAGGCGGCGGTGGCGGCGGGGGAGATCAGCGAGGCGCAGATCAACACGTCGGTCGAGCGGATCCTGCGGGCGAAGGCGCGGCTCGGGCTGCACGTGAACCGGCAGGTCGACGTCAGCCGGCGATCGCGGACGAAGTTCGGCACCCGCGCGCACGCGCAGGTCGCGCAGGAGATCAACGACAGGGGGCTGACGCTCATCAAGGACGAGCGCAACCAGGTGCCGCTGGCCGCCCCGCGCGACGCGAACGTGCTCTACCTGTCGGTGCTCGACTACGCGTCGGGCTGGCGCGAGGGCGTGCCGAGCCGGACGATGATCCCTGAGTTGAAGAAGCGGTGGCCGAACCTCACGGCGATCGAGGTGACGGACCGGACGACCGCATCGGAGTACGAACTGATCCGCGCGCTGACGAGGCGCGCCGACGCCGTCATCGCGGGCGTGTTCGTCCGCATCGCGTCGTTCAGCGGGCGCATGGACCTGAGCCAGGCCGCAGATCGCGCTGCTCGACTCGGTGGCGGCCCAGAAGAAGCCGTTCGTGACGGTGTGCTTCGGCAACCCCTACACGGCGACGTTCCTGCCGAAGCTGCCGGCGGTGCTGCTCGGCTACGAGTTCTCCGACTTCACCGAGCGCGCGGCCGCGAAGGCCCTGGCGGGGGAGATTCCCGATTGGCGGCAAGCTGCCGATCTCGCTGCCGGGGATGTTCCCCATCGGCCACGGGCTGACGAGGGCGGCGAAATAGGCTATAATTAATGGTTCCGGCGGCGTTCAGGTGGCTGCCGGAGCACACCGCGTGCGCCCTTAGCTCAGCTGGATAGAGCGTCTGGCTACGAACCAGGAGGCCGCAGGTTCGAGTCCTGCAGGGCGCACCAACCTTCGCAACCTTCGGGTCGACACCCTCCTCGGGTTGCTTCGGCTGGGCAAGCCATCCCGCACGCGCGGCGGTCCAGACCTAATTCATCTTCTTCCCGCCGCTACGGCGCGGTCCGACTGACGCAACTTTCATGATGAGCGTCGGGCCCGGCCGCCAGACTCAGCGTTGCAGACGCTCGAGCACTCTGGCCACCGCCGGGTCCGTTCCGGAGCTGGCGCAGGCTGGCGGCCGGCTGGCCCACAGTTCCTCGGCGAGCTGGACATTGCCGTCGATGCCCTCCGAGAGCGACCTGGGATGGCGCGAGATCTTCAGAGCCTGGCGCGCCCGGAGCATGAGAGGCGCTTGTGCGCCGGGCGCGGCGCCAGCCGGACACGCTTCTGCCCCGGCGAGTACGGCCGCGAGCAACTTCCGGCTCCGCTCGTAGCGCTCGACCGGCGGCAAGCTTCTCGAACCCGGGTCGAGCGCCAGCACGCGGCCGCAGAGCGCGGCCTGATCGCGGACCGCCGCATTCGACGGATCGAGTCGCGCCGACTGCTCGAACGCCTCCTGTGCGGCCCGGTAGTTCTCCCGGGCGAGTTCGGCCTGCCCGAGCCCGGCGTATGCCGCGGCATCGGCGGGTGATGCGCGGAGGACCTGCTGGAACACGTCGGCCGCCTGGCCGGGAGACGACACGGCGAGCAACCCGCGGCCGATCCGATTCAGCGTCGCGGGGTCGGCCGTGTGGACCGTCAACTGGAGGAGTTCGGCGATGGCCTGACGCCGGTCGCCGCCCTCGTCGAGGAACGCCGCGAACTCGAACGCGGCGTCAACGCGCTCCCCCGTGGCTTCCGCCGGCCAGGTGCCATTGAGCGCCTGTCGGTAGAAGGCGCCGGCCGTCGGTCGATCGTTTTCCGCCCGGGAGAGACGAGCCATCGCAAGGTTCGCGGGGCCGCTCGCCGGGTCGGCCAGAAGAACCGCACCGAGGTAGACCTTGGCCTCGGCGCCCCGATCTGCGCGGGCGAGCGCGAGCCCGAGCGCCAGCCGGTGCTCGTCGCTGTGGCTCAGGGACAGGGCGGCGCGATACTGCTCGATCGCCTCGCCGATCCGGCCGTCGGCCAGCAGCGCGTTCCCTGCCCGATAGAGCCCGGCCGACTTTTCGATCCTTTCGGCCGCGTAGTGGTGGGCGAGGAATCCGCCGAGCAGGAACAGCCCGAGCACGCCGGCGACCACCACTGCCAGGAGGGCCCTTCCGGACGTCGGGGTTTCGTGGCGCCGCTCGAACGCCGACTCGCCGTCTTCGCCGCCAGAGTAGGCGGCCGGCAGGTCCGCGAGCGCGATCACGCCCAGCAGTTCGTGGACGTTCGTCCGGCTCACCACGGGCAGCACGTCGAGGTGCGCGCGACCCATCCGTTGCAGCACCATCTCCACGGGCTGGTCCACGTGAACGTGCGGAAACGCCTCAGCGCTGACGGACTCACGCGACCGGTTCAGGACCTCCCCAAGCGTGGAAGAGCGATGGCCCTCGCGGTTCGCGTCCCGCAGCTGCCGCTCCGTGATCATGCCGAGGAACCGATCGCCATCCACGACTGGCCAGGGACCGCTCGGACACCCGCCATCAACCTGCCCGGGCGGCAATCCGCCCAGACGCTCATCGACGGTCTCGCTGGCGCGCGCCACATCCGCCGGCGACCGCATGGCCTGTTCCACCGACAGGCCGTCGGCCCGAGGCCTCGGCGGCGGCAACTGGATACGGTCCTGGTGCAGCAGCGCCTCGTACACCGGTTCCGGCTGCAGGCGCTGCGAGATGAAATAGCTCAGCAGGTTCGCGATCATGACCGGGACGATGATCGAATAGTCCCGGGTGATCTCGAAGATCATGATCACCGACGTCATCGGCGCGCGCACGATGCCCGCAAACGCGGCGCCCATGCCGACCAGGGCATACGCGCCCGGACTGCCCGTGAGATCGGGAAGTCCCGCGTGCGCCACGCTTCCGACGGCCCCGCCGAGCATGGCGCCGATGAAGAGACTGGGGCCGAAGATCCCGCCGGCGTTTCCGGATGCGTAGCACGTGGCCGTGGCCACCAGCTTCAACGCGAGCAGGAGCGCCATCGCTCCCGCCAGGAGCCTGCCATTGAGCGCGTCACCGACATGGGCGTAGCCGACGCCGAGCACATCCGGGACGAACCATCCGAGCAGCCCGACCGTCAGCCCGCCCACCGCCGGCTGCCACCACCGCGTCGAGGCCGGCATGGCGAGGAAACGGAGGCGCAGACCGAGGAGGAGCTTGACGAAGGCCACCGAGACGAGCCCACCCAGCACGCCGAGCACGGCATACATCGGGAGTTCGATGGGGTGGACCAGCTGGTAGGCCGGCACATGGAAGAGCGGTTCGTCGCCGAGCACCAGGTGGAGCACCGCCCACGAGGTCGCCGAACTGATGACGATCGAGCCCAGGACCGGCGCGTGGAGATCCCCGAGGATCTCTTCGAGCGTGAAGAGGACCGCCGCGATCGGCGTGTTGAAGGCCGCCGCCAGCGCCGCCGACGTGCCGACGGGGACCAGGGCCCGCACCCGCTCGGGGCCGAGACCGAGGCGCCGACCGAGGACGGAGGCGATCCCTGCGCCCACCTGCACGGTCGGCCCCTCGCGGCCGAGCGCGATCCCGCTGGCCAGCGAGATCGACGAGCAGCCGAACTTCCCGAGCACCGTCGTCAGCGTGATGTGGCCCCGGTGGAGGAAGAGCGCGGTCTTCGTCTGGGGGATTCCGCTGCCGCGCGCATTGGGAAAGTACCGCGACAGCAGCAGGCCGCTGAGGAGCGCGCCGGCCGTCGGGATCGCCAGGCGATGCCAGGCCGGACCCTCGGCGGGATAGAGCCGCGCACCGAGCCGCTCGGTGACTACGATGAACGCCACCACGACGAGCCCGACGACGGCCCCGATCAGAAGCGTGAGGACCAGCAGCAGCGTGTTCTCGTGCCGCTGGAGACGCTCGGCCTCCGTCCACCCCCGCAGCCGCGACGTCCACGTCAACGGGGACGCCGCCTCTCCGTTGTTCATCCTCGTCATCCCGCCGTGCCCGGGGCGTGCGCCAGCGCGCCCTTGGGCAGCCGGTCCGCCCCGGTGTCGCGCCGGCGTCCGGGACGCAGCATCACGCGAGTGTACCATCCATGCCGTTTGACCTCAAGCAGTATGACCTCAAAGCAATGCATGGTAGAGTCGTGCGTGCGGACGTCGTTTCCCCGTATCCGCCCGCCTCGACGAGGGCTGGCCGCAGAACGGCCGCGGCCACTTCCGCAGCACGGCCAGGTGGACCGGCCGATGGCGCCGGGCGGGGCCCGTCGCCTGGAGACCATATGCGAGGACGCGCACGTCGTGAGGTGAACGAGACGGCCGCCGGCTGTGGCGACAAGGCAGCCCTTGGAGACGTCCTCGAGTTCATGCGGATGATCTGGGGCATCAGCCACGGCCTGCAGTCGACGTCGAAGCGGATGGAAGCGGAGCTCGGGGTGACCGGGCCCCAGCGGCTCGTCGTGCGGATCCTCGGGCGCTGTCCGGGCGCGTCCGCGGGGCAACTGGCCGGGATCCTGCACCTGCACCCGAGCACGTTGACCGGCGTCCTTCGACGTCTCGAGGAGCGCGGCGCGCTCGAACGGAGGCCTGGCGAACGCGATCGCCGTCAGGCGCGCCTTCGACTCACCCCCGCAGGCCGGGCCGTCGACCGTCGTCATGCCGGGACGGTGGAGGACGCCGTGCGCAGCGTGTTGTCCGAACTGGAGCCCGGGAAGGTGGCGACGACGGTGGAGGTCCTTCGGGCGTTGGAGCGGGAACTGAACGGTGCGCCTTCACGGCGCCCACGCGCGCCCAGGAGGCGCACCCGCGCAGCATGAACGCTTCCCAGACGCTATCGAGAGGCTCGGCAGCTTGCGCGCCGGCTGGAGGCCCCGTCCGTTCAGCCGAAACGACAAACCTGCACGCTCTCGCTCAGGGCGTGCGTTTTGGGGCACATCCTAGCGGGCCGGACATACACGATAGACCGTGACCGCAGGACGCCCGGCGTAGTCGAGGAAGTCTCTCGTGCCACAGATCTGAGACCTTCGCAGCGCTGGCAGGTTTCTGGCGAGATAGCCGCTGCCGAACCCCACCGCATAGCCGTTGTGGTGAAGCGCCTCCTCCAGTTCGGCATGGTTCGTGAACTTGGCATCTGCGGGCATAGTCAGGTCGACCACGTCAATATGCTCGACATGCACGAGCCCATTGTCCATCGTCAAGTAGCGGATGGGCCAGAAAACCCACCAGCTGTCGGCGACAATGCGAACGGGTTGATTGGGCCCCAGGCGCGCCTCTGAATCAGCGAGAATCCAATGCGTGGCCGCGACCTTGGGATCCACCGGGCCCGCTTGATACGGCGAGAACTGGTAGCCGCCCGTCGAGAGAAACGCTCCCACGAAGAAGACGCAATAGCTCGCGAGCAGCCAGGCGGGCAGCAGCACGGCGATCCGCTGCTGAACCGCTGCCGACAGGTTGGAGTCATCCACCTCGAGGCCGAACGCGAAGATCATGGGCAGGACGAAGACGAGTGCATACCGGTCGTGACCGGCGTCTATCAACGGAACGAAGACGTACATCAGCGCCAACGCCATCAAGACACCCAGCGGCAACAGCCGTCGGCCAAGCCCCATGTCGGAGCGGCGCCACGCTCGCACCGCGCACCAGCACAAGCCGACGACGACGGCGGCGTTCAGGACACCGAACAAGGCCGCAGCCGCACCGCCTGGTCTGGCCACGAAGCCTTCAAATGACACGCTTCCAGACAAGACCCCGCCCATGTACAGCAGGTAGTTCTTGAACGAGCCCAATCCGTATGCCCAGAACCGAATACCGGTCCCGCCCACGCCGAGGAAGTGCTCGTACATCCATACTGAAACGGGCACCGCGCCGGCAAACAGACCGGCGATGAGCAGGACCCGGTTGCGGCGTGTCCTGACGTACCTCGGCAGTGCTTCGACGACGAAGCACAGCAACCCGTATGGCACGAAGAAGACAGCGTTGGGATGCACGAGGAAGCCCACTGCCGCCCCGAACAGGCTCCATCCATGGCGCCCCTTCAGGATGAACACGATGAGCAGCAGCGCGCTGAGGCTCGTGAGCATCGGGTCCCAGGACACGCGCGAATACACGAGCTGAATCGGCGCGCACGCCGCCGTCAACACCACGCCGATGCGCACCCAACGCTGACGGAAGACGGCCCGCGCGGCGAACCAGACGGCGGCGATCGTGAGGAGGCCGGCCACGAACGGAATCGCGCGGAGCTGCCAGGCCGACGGCGCGCCCGGGAGATACGCCAGCCAGGCGAGCGCCAACCCGAATGGAACGAAACGATTCGACTGGGTGATCCAGGGCGGCGGAGTGCGTCCGGAAAGCCACTCCCGCATCGCGACGCCACCCTGGCATTCATCGCCGTTGATGCCAGGGATCGTCGTCAGGTAGAGCACGCGGAGCACGAGATTCGCTGCGACGACCACAAGCGCCAGCACAATCCACGTGCGGGTTTCCAGCGCAGAGAAGCGGAGGCGCTTCTGCTCGGAATGCCTGTCGGCTGTCCCGGATCGCCAGCGGTCGGCCATGGTCGGGGGTTCCACCGCACCACGTCACCCTGCGGCCTTCGTGCGGGGAGAGTGTACTACCTTGCGCAATCCCTTCACGCCGGCGTCCTTCCGACACGGTGTCAGTCCCCTTACAATAGCCCTTCACGAACGGACTCACGCAGAGGGAAGGAAATGGGCTTCTACCGGCCGCTCGAACACCCGTCGGCGTTCCGCAAGCTCGCGGCCGCAGCATGGCGCGCGCCGAACGACCCGCACATCTTCGGCAGTGTCGACGTCGACATGACCGCCGCGGAGGCGTTCCTCCGCAGCTACAACGCCCGCAACGGGTGCAAGGCCACCGTCACCCACCTCGTCACGCGCGCGGTCGCGATGACACTGGCCCGGCACCCCGAATACAACGCCAAGGTCGGGTGGTGGCGCCTCAAGATCCGCAGCCGCGTCGACATCTTCTGCCAGGTCGCCACCGAAGGCGGGCGCGACCTGTCGGGCTTCAAGATCGACGCGGCCGACACGCGGTCGGTCGCCGAGATCGCCGCGGCGCTCGGTGGCGCCGCGCAGAAGATCAGAAGCGGCCGGGACCCGGCGTTCGATCGGAGCCGGCGCCTGTTCCGTGCCCTGCCGCTCTGGGCGATCCGGATGCTCGTCGGGTTCCTGTCGTTCCTGGTCAATACGCTCAACCTCGACCTGCCGGGCCTGGGCCTTCCGCGCGATCCCTTCGGCAGCGCCATGGTGACCAGCGTCGGCATGATGAACGTCGACACGGGATTCGCCCCGTTCACGCCAGTCGCACGCTGTCCCCTCATCGCCACCGTCACCAAGGTGCGGCAGCGGCCGTGGGTGGTGGACGGGCGGGTAGAACCGCGGCCGATCCTGAGGCTCTGCGGCACCTTCGATCACCGCATCATCGACGGCTACCACGCGGCGGAGATTTCCACGGAAGTCGAGGAACTGCTGGAACGCCCCGAGCGGCTGCTCATGCCCGGGGAAGACCGCGCCGCCGGCGCGGCACCGTCATCGGAGGCCTGACGCCAGAACCCCGGCCAAAGGACTGCGCGTACAGGAACACGGGGCGGCCGGGACGCGTGCGTCGTCCCGGGCCGCCCCGTTGCGTGCTGTTCCCGGATACCCGGTGGCGTCACCCGTTCCCGCGGCCGCGCGCGGCCGCTTCACGCAGGTGACGCCGCCGTCACCAGGCTAGCCCTTCACGTTGTGGCACTCGTTGCACTTCATGGGGGCCTTCTTGCCCGCCGCCACTTCCTTGGCGTGGCAGTCGACGCAGGTGCCCTTCTTCGCCATCGCGTCGTGGAACGCCAGCTTGGCCGTGGTCTTCATCGGCGCCGCGACGGTCTTCGTGTGGCAGGTCTGGCACTTCTCCTGCTTCGCCTTCATCGCCTTCTCGGGCTTCGAGGCGTGGTGGCAGGTGTCGCACTTGTCGCCAACCAGCTTCGCGTGCTTCGCATGATCGAAGTTCACGCCGCCCATCGGGTTGCCCTTGAGGACCACCTTCGTCGGGGCCGTCTGGGCGAGGACGGGGCCGGCCACGAGTGCCACACCCATGATCAGGGCGAACACCAACATGGCTTTCTTCATGCTCTCTCCTCCACGAATGGCCTGCCGATCGACCCGGCGACTGGAGCCGTGGCGTGCGCGCGGCAGGTGCTGCCGACGGCGTCCACCCGGTCCGCCGCGGCCGTTAAGATGAAGTTCCCGAGAGCCGGCGCTCTCCGCCGCCGGGGACCGGACAGTCCGCGCGCAGCCCGGCAGGCGGCCGACATCCTATCACCGTGAATGCCCGGCCGCCAACTGTCGATCCGTTTTCAACTGGCCCGGCCGATCCCGCTCGGGCGCTCACCAGTCTGCTTTGCACAAGCGATGCCAGCCGCAGTCCTCGATCTGCCGGCCAGAACCAGCCCTCGGGCGTGACTGCGCCGCTTCGGGTGTCTACAATGGCGGAACGCCTCATGAACCCGCACGACACCTTCATGCGCGCCGCCCTCGAGGAAGCCCAGCAGGGCGTTCGACGCCGGCGAGGTGCCCGTCGGCGCCGTCGTCGTGCTCGACGGCGCGATCGTGGGCCGCGGGTTCAACCAGCCAATTGGCAGCCGCGACCCGACCGCGCACGCGGAAATCGTGGCGCTGCGGAGCGGCCGCGATCGCGCTCGGCAACTACCGGCTCGTGGGCACGACCTTGTACGTGACGATTGAGCCGTGCCTGATGTGCGTGGGCGCCATGGTGCACGCGCGGGTCGGCACGCTCGTGTTCGGAGCGCCCGAGCCGAAGGCCGGCGCGGTCGTGTCGTCGTGCCGCGCGCACGAACTCCCGTCGCTCAACCACCGTATCGAGGTCGTCGGCGGGGTGCTCGAGGAGGACTGCCGCGCCATCATCCAGGAGTTCTTCAGGACGCGACGCTGACGCAGCCGAGGGGACAGTCCCCCGATTCAGGGGACAGTCCCCGTTCCGGGTTATAATCTCCCAAGCGGTTTCAGGACCAGTTCCCAGGCCCCTTCGCCGGGCCCTGCGCAGGTCTTGAAACCGTAAGTTGTCCCAGTCGGAGAGGTACCGAAGTGGTCGTAACGGGGGCGCCTCGAAAGCGTCTTGTCGCGTAAGCGGCACGGGGGTTCGAATCCCCCCCTCTCCGCCAATCCTCGCCCGCGATCCCCGCGAGGATTGCCTCGCCGAAGCAGCGGGAAGAAAGCAGCCGTCCGGACCGTTGCGTAGGCGGGCATTCTTCGCTCCCCTTCGGCTTGCCGCCTTCCTCGTCGAGCTACGGCTGGCCTGCCTCGGTGATACGCAGCTGATGACTCCACCAGCCAGGCGCCACCTCCGAGACCTTGTGGAACCGGTGCGATCGGAGAGGGAAGGGCATTGCCAATCTGCAGGTGAGGCCAGCGTCCGACACCCGAGTGACCCCGGCGAAACGCACGCGCGCCAGAAACATGCGTCGGGTCTTCGCCGGCGACACGTCGTAGATGCCACAAGCGGCGATCAGCTTCTCGAATCGACCTTACAGGGCCCGCAACGCCAGCCCATGCTCACCGCTTGCGCGCTGGCCTGCCGCGGACCGTGTCGATGGCCCTGGGCGCACGCCGCGCGGGTTCCGGACTAGAATCGACGCTTCGCGACCCAGGGTCAGAAAGCTGGAAGGTCACCTGCTCGAGTCGATTGAGCGCGGCGTCGCCGGGGGCTGGCGCCTCGAGCAGGCAGAAGCGGAGGCGCTTCAGGGCTAGCATGACGATCTTCGACCTTCTCTTCATCGCCGTCTTCTTGGGCAGCGTCTCGGTGCTGCTCGCAGCGCTCGTCCAGTTGGTCCGGCGCCGGGTACGGCAGGCGTTGAAGATGGTATCGATCCTCGCGGTGTGCCTCGGCGCCTACTTCGGCGTGTTGATGGCCGTGTCGCTCGCATCGACCCCGCGCCTCGTCGCCCAGGGACAGGATCGATGCTTCGACGATTGGTGCGTGGCAGTGGATTCGGCGTCCACGGTCGGCAGGCTCGGCCAGGGCGAGCATGCCATCAGCGCCGATGGAGTCTTCTACGTCGTCACGCTGCGGCTCTCGAATCATGGCCGCGGCCGCCCGCAGCGTGCGGGCAGCGTTGCGATATCGCTGCATGACGACCAGGGCCGAACCTACGACGGGTCGCCGCGCGGACAGGGGGCGTTCGAGGCCGAGCATGGCCCCACGGCTCCGCTCACGACGAGGGTGTCCGTCGGGCAGCCGGTGGTCACCGTACAGGTATTCGACGTTCCGTCATCGGCGAACATCTCCGGCCTGACGATTCAGCACCCCGTCGGATTCGGGCCCGGCCGCTTCATCATCGCCGACGAGTCGAGCGTGTTCCACAAGCCGACATTGAGCCTGCTTCGGTGAACCTCAGCGCGCTCCTCGACACCGTCATGACCCAGGGGTACGGACCGGACACGAGACCGTGAACGAATCAGCGTGCAGCGGGAACGACGTTGGGCTCGAGGCGGTTGATCTGAAGGCCGACCTGCCGCTGCTCGAGTATTGGCTGCGGCGCCCGCACGTCATGAAATGGTGGGGGGCTCAAGATGCGAGCGTGCTCGCTCAGCGGTCGAGGGAGACCGATGCCGTGGTCACCGCTCATGGCGAACCGGTTGGCTACCTGTGCTGGCAGACGCTCTCAGCGTCGGAACGTGCAGATGCAGGACTCACGGACCTCCCTGACGATCTGGTGGACATCGACATCTTGATCGGCGAACCGGAGTTCCTGGGCCGTGGCGTAGGTCCGAGAGCATTGGTCCTGCTCCTTGCGAAACTGCGTCGCGAGGGTGTGGGGTTCGCCGGCCTCGGGACATCGGCGTCGAATCGTGCGGCGCTCCGAGCGTTCGAGAAGGCCGGGTTTCGCCCGTTCAGGGACTTTGAAGATCGGGAGTTCGGACCGTGCACGTACATGGTGGCGCAACTGCGCGCCCCTGTCGCACGACCGGTTGGAGCGGACGGCGCTGCGCGGCAATCGGACGAGATGTCGGGCAGCGCATGAGGGGCGAAGCAGTCGAGCTCCAGCGGTGCGAATCGATTCTCACGTAGCGCCGAGGACTCGCGATGTTCAACATTCCTGGACGGGTGCTGACGATAGGGGGCGCGTTTGGCTGGGTGACCGACCCAGAAGGGAATCGTGCCGAGATTTGGCAGCCGCCCGCCGTGCGGCTGCCGGGACAGGGAGTCACGACGATGGCGGGAGCGACATACACGCGGGAAGAGTTCGCCCGCATGAGGCTGGCGCTGGTCGACGCCCGTCGGCGAACGGGGCGGCCGCTCGCCGCCGTGAGCGTGGTGTTCGGTATTGGACAGTTGATCGCCCTGCGGTGGTTGGAGCGGAACCTGCAGGCCGACACCTCGCGCCTCGCCGCCGCGGGGATCTTCATAGCCTACATCGCCGTCCTGGCCGCGCTGTGGGAGCGGATGAGGCGCGCCGTGCAGGCGGCGACGCCGCGCTGCCCCCAGTGCGGAGCGGTGCTTGCGGACCTCTCCGAACGGCTGGCGATGGCGACCGGTCGCTGCGATACCTGTGGCGGGTTGATCGTCGACTGGGCCAGAACGCCGTCCGTCCCGCTCGATGGCGAGCCGGCGAGCCGTTGACCGCACCGTGGCCCTGTTGTGCACTGGAGGTCGCGGCCGTTCGTGGCCCGCGGGGAGGCGCTTGGTCGTGGTGTTCGTCTCGTGGAGCACGCGCATGCCGCAGCCTGAACACCTCGTGGCGCCGGTCAGCGGCGCCATCGATTCCGCGCTGAAGTAGCGCCGCGTCCTCTTCCAGCCACGCCATGAGCACGCTCCATCCCCACTCGTACCACCTCTCCGCCAATCCTCGCCTGCGATCCGCGCAAGAATTGTCTCGCCGAAGCAACGCGAGGAGGGCAGTGACCCGCAGCGTTGCGTAGGCGGACTTCCCGCTCCCGAGCGCTATAATGGCGCGGTCTCCCGCGCCCCCTGTAAGGCCGCATGAAGGGCAGCTACATCGCTGTTGCCGCGCTCAACCTGGCCGCTCTGGCCGTTCGCACAAGTTACGAGCTTCTCAAGAAGGCCGGCAGGCTCGATCCGAAGAACCGCGCGCTCTTCCTCGCGATCCTCCTGGACATGATCGTGCTCTGGGCAAGCTGGTTCGCCCTCTGTCCCATGGACCCGCTGCGCCTGGTCCTGCCCCCGGTCGTGCGCTGGGCCGGCCTCGCCGTCGGGCTTGCGGGGATCGTGAACATCCTCTTCTGGCGCCACCTCGAGGAGCGGCACCTGGAGTCCTGCTACGGGGATGTCTATCGGGCCTACCGGGCGACGACGTGGTTCTAGACGGCCGTTCATGTCAGGGAGAAGCGGCATGTTCCTGCCTCTGTTCGTGACACTGCTCCCCGTGATCTTCCTGGGCGGCCTCATCCAGAAAGCCACGTTGTTCCGCCAACGCAAGATCGACATGGACGGAGAGCCCCCGATCTCCAAACTGCCCTTCGTCAGCAGCAAGTACGCCATCGTCGTCGTGTGGGGCGCGGTGGTCGTCCAGAGCTGGGGCGGCAGTCTCTCTCCGGTCGCTGTCCCGGCCCTGCTCAAGAGCGCGTCGCTTGGCCTCTGGGTACTGGGTTTCGCTCTCTTGTTCAGTGGCCGGGCTGGCCTCGGGGACTCCTTCAGGATCGGATCGCCGAAAGAGCGAACCGGACTGCAGCAGACAGGGCTCTATCGATTCAGCCGCAATCCCATGTACGTGGGGGTCTATGCCACGCTGTGCGCGGCGGTCGTGGGCACGCTCAACCCGGTGGTGCTCCTAGCCGCGGCGTTTGTGATCGCCGTCCACCACAAGATCGTGCTCGCCGAGGAGGAACACCTGCGGCGCGCATGGGGCGAGGGGTATCGCAGCTACTGCAGCCAGGTCCGACGATACCTCTGACGGACCGCGCCCGTCCGCGCCCCGGCGGTCTACGCCAGCGCCTTCTTCACCTTGGCGACCGCGTCGGACCCGTAGTAGGCGCAGACGCCCTTCTTGGCCTTGGGCTGAAGGCCGAGCGCCTTGATCGCGTTCTTGACCTTCGTGTCGGACGCCCCGACGGCCTTGGCGATCGCTCCGGCGGTCAGCAGTTCATCGTTCTTCGCAGCGGCCATTGCGGTTCCTCCTGTAGGTGAGTCGCGACAGGATATCCCATTGCCGCGCCTACTTGTAGTGCTTGAACCGTGCCCAGTCGGCCGCCAGCGGTGTGCGCCGATCGCGGCAGACCCAGACGGGCAGGTCGTTCTCGTAGGGCATGCTGTAGGGGTTGCGGATGGTGCCGGCCCGCTCGACGGACCGATAGGACCGCTTCAGCGCCTGCTCCGATCCCCCGATCGTGATGACGACCGCGCCCGCGTCACCGGGCCCCCAGAGCCAGTAGTTGTTGTGGCCGCTGACAGCCCGTGGAAGCCCGTGGCGCCGTCCGAAGAAGTCGATGGCGCCGGCCTCGCCGTAGTTGTTGCAGAACACGACGCTCTGCGCCCGTTCGGACGGGCTCAGGCTTCGGTGCGCCGCCGCCACGACGGCCACCATGTCTTCCCATCCGAACATGTCGGCGAAGTGTTGAGGCAGCCGCCCGAGCCGGTGCGACTCCGACTGCGGAGGCGCCACGCCGATCGCGTCCGCGTACGCCATGTAGGTGCCGACAGGCAGCACCGGCAAGACCATCGGCGCCAGGGCAACACCGCCCGCCATGACGACGGCCGGCGCTGCCGTCCGCATCCATCCCCAGCCTCGGCAGCCAGCCAGCCGTTCCGTCGCGGCCGCGCCAAGGGCGAACAGCATCGGCATCAGAGGCGTCAGGTAGACGGCCTTGACGTTCCTGCTGATCGCGAGGATGGCGAACACCACCACGTAGATGACAGGCAATGCGCGGAACGGCCGGCATCGCTTGCCCAAGAGGGCGTACCAGAGGCCTCCAAACCAGAAGGGAAACGTCAGGGGATTCATGAACAAGGCCTGCTGCGCCAGGAGTTCTTCCGGCGACACGGCGGCGTACTTTCCCGCGGCAACGTTTCGCATGAACTCGACCGTGGGGTACCCGTTCGCCACCTGCCAGAGCACGTGTGGCAGGAACATCAGGCCGGCCAGGCCGGCCGCCGCCCACGGCTTCCACGTGAGCAGGACCCGCCGATTGGGCGCCATCAGCAACCCGACGGCGAGCCCGGCGCCGAACCAGAGCGTGCTGACCTTGTTGAGCAGGCCGACGCCGAGCGTGCATCCCAGCAACAGCCACTGCCACCCAGTGTCCCGCTTCGTGAGGAGCACGATCTGGTAACACGCCAGAGTCCAGAGGCACACCTCGAAGGAATTCATCGAGAACACCGAATCGATCCCGAGCGTCAGCGGCGCCGCCAGCGTGCAGCATGCCGCGAACACCTGGGCGAACCGCCGCCCGCCGAGCTCTCGAGTGATCAGCCCGGCCAGCACCACGACGACGGCCCCGGACAGGGCCGGCAGCACGCGGATCGCGACGAGCGAGTCGCCTGCGACGAGCCGGCTCAACCACAACGCGGCGACCGAGAACGGCGGGTGGTCCACGTAGCCCCACGCCATCCGGTCGCTGCAAGCGAGGTAGTACAGCTCGTCGCGGACGTAGCCGTAGGCTCCGAACGCGTTGGCCGCCAGGTGAATGGCGACCTTGAGACACGCCAGGCCCGCGAGGATGGCGTTGTCGGTGCGCATCGGTGAGCCGCCTGTTCCCTCGATTCAGCGCGCCTGATAGTCGTGCGCCGCGTCGATCGCCGCGCGGATGCTCTCCCACCTGATGTCGCCAGGGAGCGTGCAATCGGCGCCGAGCATGAACGGCCGCGATGCCTCGTTGAGCACGCGCGTCACCTCGCGGCCAATTTCCGCGGGCCCGGCCTTGGCGATCAGGCCGTGCCGGTCCATGCCGCCCATGCAGGGCCGGCCGAACATGCGGGCGATCTCGCTCCAGGGCAGCGTGCGGCCCGTCAACTGCGGATTGCAGTTCACGACGTGCCCCGGGTAGTCGACAAACGGCGAGAGATCTGAATACGGCGCGTTGTAGTCGCAGACGTGCAGGATGTTGAAGGGGCATGACCTCTTCATCTCGTTCATGAGCACGAGATCGAAGGGTTTCACGTGCCGGGTGAAGACTGCCGGGCTCGAGAACCTGCCCGCTTCGCCTCCCTGCGTCGACGCGTAGAAGCCGTCGACGCCGATCCGGACGCACTCCTTGACGAAGCGCATGAGACTCTCGGTGATCGCCTCCAGCCCCTTGCGCACCGCGTCGGGACTCTCCTCGAGGTGCGCGGTGAGCATGGGGAGGCTGGTCGTGTGGCCGGCGCACATGAACGGCGAGTAGAGCGTCATGAGCACCAGCGCCTCCGGCTTGGCGGCTTTCACCAGGCCCCGCGCGGCCGAGAGGACCGGCTCATAGAACTCGAGGGGATACGAAGGCATCGTCGCCCAGTCCGCGGGCCGCTTGATGGCGGGAATCTGCGGAAAGGTCTTCTCGTACTGGATCTTGACGAAATCCATGCCCGTGGCGCGGAAGTACTCCAGGTGCTTCTTCACGGCGGCCTCGCCGAAGTGGTACGCCGGATCGAAGTGAATGAAGAACGCCGCGGGGATGTACGGCTGACGCCCGCCCTTGTCGAGCATCGCCAGCACCGCATCGCGCTTGCCCGCGGCTGCGGTCTTCCGTGCGGCGGCAACGGCGCTGGTGGCCGCGGCAGCGCCGGCGATTGAACGCAGGAACGCACGACGTGACGCCGAGTTGCTCATGGGGTCACTCCTCTCCCGGCGCGACGGCTTCCCCTCGGGCCTCGCCGACCCCAGGGGGCTGCCTGCCGCGCCAGCCGCCCAATCGTAACGCCATTTCCGGAACATCCAGCCCGCCGCGTCGTTGCTCATGTCGAACCTGCAGGCGAGGATCCGGAGTCTCGCGACCGCCGGCCTTGCCGTCGAGGACCTCTTGACGCGGGCCAACCGCCTCTTCTGCCAGCACACGCTCGACACCCACTACGCGACGCTCGTCTGCGGGCGGTCGGCGGCGGCGGGCTCGGTCGAGCTCTCCAACGCCGGGCCGGGCACTGGCCAGTGGCGCTGGTCCGTCCCGACGGGATCGAGTTCCTCGATTCGCCGGGGCTCGCGCTCGGGATGTTCTGCGGCAGCGAATACCGCCACCGCCAGCTGCGGCTCGACTGCGGGGACTTCCTCCTGCTGTACACCGACGGCCTCACCGAGGCGCGCAACCCCGCCGACGAGGAATACGGCACTGACCGGCTGGCCGCGCATCTCGCCAGGCTCGCCGCGCAGCCGCGCCTCACGGCCCGCGATCTCGCGAATGCGTGCGTGACCTCGTCGCGTTCCGCGACGGCGCGCCGGCCTTCGACGACCTGACCATCATGGTCGTCCGGCGCACGGGCTGAGCGGGGGCCGGCCTCGAGAGTCAGCCGGCTTTACTGGACCCGCAGCGTTGCCGTCGAGCCCTTGCGACCACGCCCGTCGAAGGCGGCGACGCGAATCACGCCCTTCGCACCGATGGGTCCCTGCACAACCGGGCTCTTCACCGTCGGCTCCGAGCCGTCGGCCGTGTAGCGGAGCGTGAAGCCCGGAAGCTGCACGTTGCAGAGCACGGTGCCGCCTACGACCTTCAGGCCCGGCATCGGAATGCGGTAGTTGACCTGCGGCCCTTCCTGATCGAGCCGCGGCAGCTCGCGCTTGCCGACCGCGTTCACGAACCGGGACCACGCCTCCTGGTAGAGCGCGGCCGATGTCGCCGCGTCGCGCTCCCGGGCCCAGTCGGGATCGGGGGCCCATGCACGTTCGGCAAAACCCAGCAGCTTCGGCATGAGCATGTACTCGATGCGGCCATCCTCCCGGGAGCTCTCGGACCAGAGGCACGCTTCAATGCCGATGACGTTCCCGCGGCCGTAGTCCGTGAGCCGCTCCTTGCCGAGGAAGATCCCCGCCGGCAGCGGGTTGCCGCGATTGTCTTCCTTCTGGTTCCGGTAGTAGTCGAACGGGATGAAGTCGAAGGGCTTGTCGATGTCGACGAAGCCGCCCCAGAACAGGCCGGTCTCCTCCGGGTTGGTGTTGTAGGCCATGTCCAGGTAGGTGTTGCTCACGGGCGAGAGCACGACCTGGTAGCCGCCGTTCGCGAGGCGGTACGCCAGGTCCTCCGCGCCCCATCCCGGCACGTTGTTCCAGACATAGGTTCGCCAGCCGCGGCCCGCGAACTGCGGATTGGGGATGAGCGTCGGCCGGCCATCCAGCTTCGTCTTGCGGACGCCGATCTCCTCCCAGCCTGAAAGCGGGATGCCCCGGCGCTCGAGGATCTGCGCCACGCGGCCGTAGAAGACGAACCAGAGTTCGTCCACCGATGACAGGCCCTTGGACCTCAGCAGCGCCAGCGCCGCCGGCGACTGCTCCCAGACTCCCGCGGGGACCTCGTCGCCGCCCATGTGCAACTGACGCAGCGGAACGCCCGCTTCGGCATGCATCGCCGCCAGTCCGTCGACGACCTTCTCGATGAACACGTAAGTCGAGTCCAGCGCAGGGTTCATCACGTTGTCGGGAAAGTCCTGCACCGACTTGTAGACGGACCGGTCTTCGGCTTCACTCAGCAGGTACTGGCGCGCACCGGCTGCGTCGCCGGCGGCGGTGAGCTTCCGGAAGCGCGCGTCCATGGCCTTGATCGCGGCGCGCGCGTGGCCCGGCATCTCGATCTCCGGAATGACCTCGATGTGGCGCATGCTCGCGAACTTCAGGATCTCGACGTATTCGCCCCTGGAGAAGAAGCCGCTGCCGAACGGCCGGTCGATGTCCGGGCCGGAGCCATATGCGGGAGGCAGACAGTCCGCCGAATCCAGCGTGTGGCCGCGCCGGGCGCCCACCTCGGTCAATTCTGGAAGGCCCGGGATCTCGAGGCGCCAGCCCTCGTCGTCGGTGAGGTGGAAGTGCAGGACGTTGAGCTTGTAGCGCGCCATCAGGTCGAGCACGCGCAGCACGGTGCCCTTGGGCTGGAAATTGCGAGCGACGTCGAGGTGCAGGCCGCGGTAGCCGAACCGGGGCGCATCAACGATGCGCACGGCCGGCAGCACGACACTGCCTGCCCCCGGCGCTCTCGGCGGCATCAGGCTGCGAAGCGACTGCAGCCCGTAGAAGACGCCGGCGCTCGAGTTCCCGACGATGCGGATGCCGGCGGCATCGACGGCAAGGTCATACGCCTCGGGAGACGTCTGGCCCTCCACCGCGCCCAGTTCGAGCGTCAGGCCGACGCTGCGGTCCGCGGCGCCTGCGAAGCGGGCAGACAGATACGTGCCGGCGAGGTCCGCCTCAGCCGACAACTCCGGGACCGCGGTAATCGCCGGCACGCCCGCGAGCCGCAGCGTCCCGTCCTTCGACTGCACGCGCTGGGGCGTCGGCAGGATCGGCGGCAACGATTCGGCCGGAAGATCCCGAATCGCCGCGTTCCGTTCGTACAACGCCTCCGGCGTGATCAGCCGCGGAGCCCGCCCCTGCTGGTCGGGCCGCTCGAAGGGCAGCGCCTTGTAGTTCCTGATCGCGTACCCTTTCGCGGGCTGTTCGTCGAACACGATGTAGGGGCCCACCGGAACCTGGGTCACGTTCGTGATGAGGCCAGTCGAGTACTCGAACACGACACGCTGACCTGGCGCGAGGCCTTTGAACGACGCGTCGGGCACCATCCGAAACAGCTCGCCGATAACATGCTCGATGACGATGCCGCCCTTCTCGCTTCCGGACGTGCGGGGGAGCAGGGCATTGAAGTAGATGGCCCACCCCCTGGCGGGAAGCGGCCTGGTGTCGTCGTTCGTGAGGGTGAAGGCGGCACGGGATGCGCCGCGATCGCGCGCGTCCACGAACACGTCGCCTTTCAATTCCCACTGCAGCGTGAGCGCCGTCTGGGCCGCCGCCGGAGCCGCGCCGGCCGCCGCGAGCACGAGGAAGGCCGCGAGGGTGGTTCTCATGCGTGAAAGAGTGCCATGGCGCCTCCCGCGTCCACCAGTACAATCCCTCCGTTGGCCTGCCGGCGGCGGACAGGGGCCGATCGAGGAGGGATGGCGATGCGCAGCGACACGGTGAAGACGGTCACCCTCGCCTTGTGTTTCACGGCATCGATGCTGGCCGCGCCTTCCAGGTTCGAGGCGCGGTTCGTGCTGCCGCCCCAGGAGCAGCACGTCCACTCGTCGTCGATTGTCGAGTTGCCGGGCGGCGATCTCTTCGCGGTCTGGTACCGCGGCAGCGGCGAGCGCCGCGCCGACGACGTCCGCCTCGAAGGCGCGCGCCTGGCGAGGGGCGGCTCCGGCTGGAGCGCGCCATTCCCTGTCGCAGACACGCCGGGGTTTCCGGACTGCAACCCGATCGCGTTCGTCGACGCGCACGATCGGCTTTCGGTGGTCTGGCCGGCGATTCTCGACAACCGATGGGAATCGGCGTTGCTGCGCTACCGCCGCGCGCCGGCGGCGGGCCGGACAACAGGCGCGCCCCGCTGGGACGACGGCGGCGTGATCCTGCTGCGCCCCGACACCTTGAAGGATCGCACCGAGCCGTTCGCCCGCGCGGCGCTCGCGGCCCTTCCTCCGGGCAGGGACCACGACGAGCTCGCGCAGCTCATCGAGCGCCTCTCCGAAAAGCTCTACAACCGGCTCGGCTGGATGCCCCGCACACATGCGCTTCGCCTGCCGGGCGGGCGGCTGCTGCTCCCGCTTTACAGCGACACGTACAGCGTGGGCCTCGTGGCGATCTCGGACGACGACGGGGACACGTGGAGGGCGAGCGACCCGATCGTCAGCCTGGGCGGCGTTCAGCCCTCGCTCGTGCGCAGGAAGGACGGCACGATCGTCGCCTTCATGCGAGACAACGGCCCGCCGCCCCAGCGCGCCATCGTCGCCACATCCAAGGACGACGGGATGACCTGGACGCAGGGCGAGGACTCGGACGTGCCGAATCCCGGCTCGAGCCTCGAAGTCGTCACGCTGCGGGACGGACGCTGGCTGATGGTCCTGAACGACACCGAGAGCGGCAGGGCCCGCCTCTCCGCCTGGCTGTCGGCTGATGAAGGGCGCACGTGGACCAGCCGGCGCGCGATCGAGGACACGCCGGGCGGGTCCTACTCCTACCCGTCCGTCATCCAGACGGCGGACGGCCTCGTCCACGTGAGCTACAGCCACGTCGAGCCGGCGCCGGCAGAGGGAAAACGCCTCGAGGCCATCAAACACGTCGTGTTCGACGCGGCCTGGGTAACCGAGCCGTCATCCGGGCGGAACCGGCAGGAAGACTGAATCGGCCGGGCCCGGCTCTTCCGGGTTCCAATGCCGGTCGACCCTGTTAGAATTACCGTTTGGCTTTTCAGCCGTGCAGCATCCTGACCAATCGGGCCGCCTGTGCCGCGCGGGGGGCGATGAGCAGGCGCACGCCCGGCGGGAACGGGATCAATTTGGGGGCCCCATGAACGTTTCTTTCCCATCGCCGACTCCCATGGGCAAGCCGGTCCGTCTGGCCGCGCTCGCGCTCGCCGTCCTGATTGGAGCGCTGCCTGCGGCAGCCGCGGGACAATCAGCCCAGACGGCCGCCGATCAGGCTGCCGCGCCCGCCGACAAGGCGCCGTCGGCCTTCAAGTGGAACTGGGACAACACGCTGACGTATGGCCTCGGGTTCAGGGTCGTCGATCCCGACAAGCGCATCATCGGTGTGGCCGCCGGCGGCACGGCGTTCTCGGTGAACGGCGACGACGGCAACCAGAACTACAAGAAGGGGATGTTCACGAACGCCGCGAAGATCACGAGCGAGTTCGAGTTCAGCTACAAGAACGTGGGCGGCTTCGTCCGCGGCTTCGCCTTCTACGACTTCGAGAACCAGAACGGCGACCGGGCCCGCACGCCGCTGTCGGAGGCGGCCAAAGACCGCGTCGGCGCCCGCGCGGAGTTCCGCGACGCCTTCCTCTGGTACCGCTTCAACGCGGGAGGTCATGCCGGCGAAATCCGCGGCGGCTGGCAGGTGATCAACTGGGGCGAGAGCACCTTCATCCAGGGCGGCATCAACGCCGTCAATCCGGTCGACGTCAGCGTCCTGCGCGTGCCCGGCGCCGAGCTGCGCGACGCGCTGCTGCCGGTGGGCGCCGTCAAGTTCAGCATCAAGCCGTCCGCCAACACGTCGTTCGAGGCCTTCTACCAGTACGCGTGGGAGGAGACGAAGATCGACCCGGTCGGCAGCTACTTCAGCACGACCGACCTGGCCGGTGCAGGTGCCACGAAGGTCATGCTCGGCTTCGGTTCCGTGCCCGACTCGGTGGCGGTCGGCCATGCGCCGCTGCCGCCCACGTACAGCCCGGTGGGCACGGCCGTCCCGAAGCGGAGCGACGACGTCGAGGCCCGCGACGACGGGCAGTACGGCGTTGCGCTGCGCGCGGTCGCTCCGCCGCTCGGCAGCACCGAGTTCGGCCTCTACTTCCTGAACTACCACAGCCGCCTGCCGCTCATCATGGCGCACGACCGGCACGCCAGACCGGCGCTGTTCGGCGGGCAACTACGCCGCGACGGCGGACTACTTCCTCGTCTATCCGGAGGACATCAAGCTGCTCGGCGCGAGCTTCAACACCCAGTTGGGCCGGACGGGCATCGCGCTGCAGGGCGAGGTCTCGCACCGCTGGGACGTGCCGCTGCAGGTCGACGACGTCGAGCTGCTCTACGCGGCGCTGAGCCCGCTGCGCCTGCTGCCGCCCCTGCCGCAACTGGCGCCGCTCATCGGCCTGGGCAACCTGCTGGCGAACACGAACCAGGTGGGCGCGTACGGCTTCTCCCAGGAGATCGACGGGTTCCGCCGCTTCGACACCACCCAGGTCCAGATGACGGGCACGAAGGCGTTCAGCCAGATCCTGGGCGCCGACCAGGTGGTGCTCGTGGCCGAGGGCGCATGGAGCACGGTGCACGACCTGCCGGACCAGAGCGTGCTGCGCCTCGACGCGCCGGGCACCTACACGAGCGGCAACCAGGTCTCACCAGGCGGCGGGCATCCAGCCGGGCACCGAGCCCGCCTCGGCGTTTCCGACATCGAGCGCCTGGGGCTACGTCGTGGCCGGGCGCTTCGAGTACAACAATGCGATCGGCGCCGTGTCGATGATCCCGCGCTTCTCGTTCGCCCAGGACGTCTCAGCGGCATCTCGCCCGGACCCGGAGGGAACTTCCTCGAGGGCCGCAAGTCGCTGACGCTCGGCCTGGGGTTCCAGTACCGCTTCAACTGGGAGCTCGACGTCAGCTACACGACCTTCATGGGCGCGGACCGGTACAACCTGATCAACGACCGCGATTTCGTCGCGGCCAACATCAAGTATTCATTCTGAGGCAGAGCCCATGCGCAGCACGGCACGACTCGTCGCGACCCTTTCACTCGCTCCTGATCGCCGCGGTGGCGGCCTTCACGGCGGTCTCCGCGCAGCAGGGCGGGTCCCTTCCTGCCAACCTGACGCCGCTCGGCGGCGAGAAGGCCGGCAATGCCGCCGGCACGATCCCCGCCTGGGACGGCGGGATCACGAAGCCGCCCGGCCGGCTACACGCCCGGCCGGCACTACGTCGACCCGTTCGCGGCGGACAAGCCGCTCTTCACGATCACGCAGCAGAACGCCGGCCAGTACGCCGCCCAGCTCTCCGAGGGCCACAAGGCGATGCTGAAGCTCTACCCGACGTTCAAGATGATCGTCTACCCGTCGCGCCGCACGGCCTCCGTGCCGCAGCGGATCTACGACGCCACGGCGCGCAACGCCTCCACGCGCGAAGCTCGTGCAACAACGGCAACGGCGTGGAAGGCGCCACTGGCCGGCCCGCCGTTCCCGATGCCGAAGACGCGGCGTGGAGGTGATCTGGAACCACCTGCTTCGCTACCGGGGCGACGATCATCGGCCGGTGGCTCACGCAGGCGGCTCCGACCCGCGGAGGCCAGTTCACCGCGGTGACCTTCGAAGAGGAGTCGATGGTCGTCTATGCCCTGCCGACCACGACGCCCGCCACGCTGAACAACCGGCATCCTCTACTTCAAGCAGACCGTCACCGCGCCGGCGCGGCTGGCCGGCGGCATCCTGCTCGTGCACGAAACGCTCGACCAGGTGAAGAAGCCCCGCGACGCGTGGCTCTACAACCCGGGCCAGCGCCGCGTGCGGCGCGCTCCGCAGGTGGCCTACGACAACCCGGGCACGGCCGCCGACAACATGCGGACCACCGACCAGCTCGACATGTTCAACGGCGCGCCGGACCGCTACGACTGGAAGCTCGTGGGCAAGCGCGAAGTCTACGTGCCGTACAACAGCTACCGGCTGCAGGACCCGAAGCTGAAGAACAAGGACATCATCACGCCGCTGCACATCAATCCCGATTACCTGCGCTACGAGCTGCACCGCGTGTGGGTGGTCGAGGCGACGCTGCGGCCGGGCGAGCGCCACATCTACAAGAAGCGGGTGTTCTACATCGACGAGGACAGCTGGTCAGATCGCTCATCGTCGACCAGTACGACAACCGGGATCAGCTGTGGCGCGTGTCCGAGGGGCACGCCATGAACTTCTACAACGTGCCGCTCGTCTGGACGGCCGCCGAGGTGCACACCGACCTGCAGGCGGGCCGCTACCTCGTGATGGGGCTCTTCAACGAGAGCCGGCCGCACGACTTCAACCTGAAGCGCACGGAGGCCGACTTCACGGCCGACGCGCTGCGCGTGGAAGGCGTGCGGTGAGCGTGACGCCGGGTGGGGCGGGGCTGGCGCTGGTGCTGTGCCTCATCCCGGCAGCGGCTGCCGGGCAGCCGGGCGGGGCGATCGAACGGGCGACACAGGCGCCCCTGGCCGTCTCGTCCCTGCTGCTCGACGTGGCGGTGCGGGACGGCCTCGTCGTCGCCGTGGGCGAGCGCGGGCACATCCTGATCTCGACCGACGCGGGCCGGTCGTGGCGTCAGGCCGACGTCGACGACCCGGGCCCTCCTCACCGGCGTCGTCATGCACGACGCCAGGCTCGGCTGGGCCGTCGGCCACGACGAAGTCGTCGTGCGCACCCGCGACGGCGGCCTCACGTGGCAACGCGTGCACAACGCCCCGGAGCACGAGAGGCCCCTGCTCGACGTCTGGTTCGCCGACGCGCAGACGGGACTGGCCGTCGGCGCGTACGGCGGGCTGCTCGCCACCAGCGACGGCGGCGACACGTGGACGCCGAGCACCGTGCACGGCGAAGACGATTTCCACCTGAACCAGATCGCCGCAGCCGCCGACGGAACCCTGTTCCTCGCGGCTGAGGCGGGCCACCTGTACCGGTCCGATGACCAGGGGCGCCACGTGGAATCCGCTCCCGTCGCCGTACGAAGGGTCGTTCTTCGGCTTGCTGCCGCGGCCTGACGGGTCGCTTCTGGCCTTCGGGCTGCGCGGCCACCTCTTCCGGTCCGCGGACGGCGGCCGTTCGTGGACGCCGATCGAGACCGGCACCGAGGAGACGCTGACCTGCGCCCTCGACCTCGGCTCCGGACGCTTCGTCGTGGGCGGCATGGCGGGCACGCTCCTCTGGGGCGAGGGCGAAGGAGCCGCGGTCCGCAAGCAGGAGCTGCCGGACCGGAAAGCCATTGTCGCCCTGGTCCAGGCGTCCCCGGGCGTTCTGCTGCTCTTTGGTGAAGGCGGAGTGCGGCGCATCGAGATACCCCGCTAGTCGAGCCACGCCATGCCGAAGCTCACCCCGTCCGCGCGTCTCGAGAACCTGCTGTTCGGCCATCGCCCGATCGTGATTGGCCTGTTCGTCCTGGTGACGATGGGCTTCGTCTGGTCGGCCGCTGGCCTGCACATCGACGCAGGGTTCGCCAAGCAGCTGCCGCTCAAGCACCCGTACATGGCCACGTTCGTCAAGCACCAGCAGGAGTTCGGCGGGGCGAACCGGCTGCTGGTCGCGATCGTGGCCCGCGACGGCAACATGTTCACGCCCGGATTCTTCGATGCCCTGAAAGGCGCGACCGACGAGGTCTTCTTCCTGCCGGGCGTGGACCGGGCGCGCGTGCAGTCGCTCTTCACGCCGAACGTGCGCTACACCGAGGTGGTCGAAGACGGCATCGCGGCCGGCAACGTGATTCCCGACGACTTCTCCACGACGCCGCGAGGGCCTGGAGGCCGTGCGGCGCAACATCCTGAAGGCCGGCATCGTCGGGCGGCTGGTGGCCAACGACTTCTCGGGCGCGATCATCTGCGGCGGAGCTCCTGGAGTTCGATCCGACGACCGGGCAGCGCCTCGATTTCCTCGCGGTGGCGAGGGACATCGAGACGCGGGTGCGGGAGAAGTTCGACGCAGACTTCGTGCCCGGCTCGGCCGTGGACGTGCACATCATCGGGTTCGCCAAGGTGATGGGCGACATGGCCTCCGGCGCCCAGCGGGTCGTGCTCTTCTTCCTCGGGAGCTTCTTCCTGACCGGCGGCCTGGTGTTCTTGTACGCGCAGTCGCACCGGCTGTCGTTCCTGGTCCTGAGCTGCGCGGCCCTGGCCGTCGTCTGGCAGCTGGGCGTCATCAACCTGCTCGGATTCGGCATCGATCCGATGTCGATCCTGGTGCCGTTCCTGGTCTTCGCCATCGCCGTGAGCCACGGCATCCAGATGGTCAGCTCGTTCGGGTCGGAGGTGTTCGACGGCGCCGACCGCATGACGGCGGCGCGCAGCGAGCTTCCGGCGCCTGCTCATCCCCGGCTTCGTCGCCCTGGCCACGGACGTCGTCGGGTTCGTCGCGATCCTGTTCATCGAGATCCGGGTCATCCAGGAGATCGCCATCGCGGCGGGCATCGGCGTGGCGGCCATCATCCTGACGAACCTGGTGCTGCTGCCGGTCGCGCTCTCGTACGTCCAGTTCGACGAGCGGTACCCCGACCGCCTCCACCGCCGCGGGCGTCACATGGAGCCGTTGTGGCGGCGCTTCTCCGCGGTGGCGACGCGGGGGCCGGCGATGGTCATCGTGGCCCTGGCCGTCGCGCTGGGCGTCTTCGGCGCCTGGAAAGGGCGCGCAGGTGCAGATCGGCGACCTTCACCGCGGCGTGCCGGAACTGCGCGCCGACTCGCGCTACAACACCGACACCGCCGTGGTGACGTCGAAGTTCTCGATCGGCGTCGACGTGCTGAACGTGATCGCCGAGACGAAGCCGCAGGGATGCGTCGACTACGGCGTGATGACCACCATCGACGACTTCTCCTGGCACATGGTGAACCTGCCGGGCGTGCAGTCCGCGGTGGACCTGCCGGGGCTGGCGAAGACGCTCAACGCCGGCTGGAACGAGGGTTCACCCGAAGTGGCGGGTCCTGGCGCGGAACCAGTCGGTGCTGACCCAGTCGGTGACCTACGTGCCGACGTCGAGCGGGCTGCTGAACGCCGACTGCAGCGTGATGCCCGTCATGCTGTTCACCGCGCGATCACAAGGCGCGAGACGATCGAGGAGATCGTGGCCGCGGTGAAGCGGTTCGAGGCCGGCCACGGCAACCCGGACGTGTCGTTCAAGCTGGCGACGGGCAACGTGGGCGTGATGGCGGCGACCAACGAAGCCGTGGCCGCGGCGCAGTGGCCGATCATGGCGCTGCGTCTTCGGGGCGGTCGTCCTGCTGTGCCTGATCTCCTTCAGGTCGGTGCGCGGCACGCTGTGCATCCTGATCCCGCTGGCCCTCGTGTCGACGCTGTCGTACGCGCTGATGGCCGTCGCTCGAGATCGGGTTGAAGGTCAACACGCTGCCCGTGGCGGCGCTCGGCGTCGGCGTCGGGGTGGACTACGGCATCTATCTCTACAGCCGCTTCCGGAGTTACTACCGGGCGGGCGAGACGGTGCGCGAGGCGTACTTCAAGACCCTCGAAGTGACCGGGCAACGGCGTGTTCTTCACCGGCATCATCCTGGCGGTCGGCGCTGGCCACCTGGATGTTCTCGCCGCTCAAGTTCCAGGCGGACATGGGCCTGCTGCTGGCGTTCCTGTTCCTGATGAACATGATCGGCGCGCTGGTGCTGCTCCCGGCGCTGGCGTACGTCATCCTGCACCACGAGAAGCGGCACCAGTCGTAGCCAGGACCCGCGGTCTGCCGGGGAGCCTCTGAACCTCCCGATCAGATTCCCGTGCCTACAGCGCCCAGCCGTCGCGGTACGGCAGCCGCACGTAGGCATCCGCTTCGGCGTCGTTGGTCACCTTCATCGCCGGGCCGTCCCACAGCAGCTTCCGGTTCGGGAAGCGCACCGCGAGGTTGCCCATCAGCACCATCTCGGAGAGCGGGCCTGAATAGTCGAAGTTCGACGAGGCGGGCTGGCCGCCCTTGCACGCACGGATCCAGTCCTGCTCGTGGCCGTCCTCGCCCTTGGGGATCCGCCCCAGCGTCTTGGCCGGCGGCTTGAAGTCCTTCATGCGGGACTCCGGGACGAGGCGCGGGCTGCGCCCGTAGCAGCCGGCCATGAGCGTCGCCTCGGTGCCCATGAGCAGCACGCCGCCGTCCTCGTCGCCCAGCTTGCGATCGGGTTCCATGTCCGCCGGGCGCGGGGGCATCAGGCCGCCGTCCCACCACGTCAGGTTGACCGGTGCGAGGTTGTTCCGGGCGGGGAACGCGTAGCGCACGATCGTCGAGCGCGGATAGGTCTCGTTCTTCGGCGTGACGTACTTCCAGAACTCCTCGTAGTAGGTCGAGATGGAGCCCTCCACGCTGACCGGGTACTTCAGGTCCAGCGCCCCGAACACCGGGTCGAGGATGTGGCAGCCCATGTCACCGAGCGAGCCGGTGCCGAAATCCCACCACGCGCGCCACTTCCCCGGGTGGTACGTGGGGTGGAACGGCCGCATCGCCGCCGGGCCAATCCACTCGTTCCAGTCGAGCGTCGAGGGCGCGGGCGGCGGGTCCTTGGGCCGTTCCACCTCGACGCCCTGCGGCCACACGGGCCGGTTCGTCCACGCGTGGACCTCCTTCACCTGGCCCAGCACGCCGGCGGCGATCCACTCCGTGATCAGCCGCAGGCCCTCGCCGGAATGGCCCTGGTTGCCCATCTGCGTGACGACCTTGTGCTTCCGGGCCGCCTCGGTCATCAGCCGCGCCTCCCACACCGCGTGGGCGATCGGCTTCTGCACGTAGACATGGATGCCGCGCTGCATCGCCGCCATGGCGACCACGGTGTGCGTGTGGTCCGGCGTGGCCACGATGACCGCGTCGAGATCCTTCTCCTTGTCGAACATCTCCCGGTAGTTGCCGTAGCGGCGCGCCTGCGGGTACTTCGCGAACGTCTTGGCGGCGAGCGCGGAGTCCACGTCACAGAGCGCGATGATGTTCTCCGTCTCGCACCGGCTGAGATTCGACGCGCCCATGCCGCCGACCCCGATGGCGCCAAGGTTGAGCTTGTCGCTCGGCGCCAGCTTCCGCTGGCCAGCGACGACCCGGCTCGGCAGGATCGTGAACGCCCCCGCCGCGCCGGCCGCGACGGCGGCGTGATGAAGGAACGTACGGCGGTTGGGCAGGGCGCTCGTCGTCTGGGAGGTGTCCGTCTTTGTGTCCATGTGCCAGCTCCTCGTTGCGTAACCGAAGCGTAGTCTACCCGCAAACACCGTCAGCAGCGAGCGGGGAGGGAGGGGCGTCGACTTGGCGGGGGAGGCCGCCGTCGACGGCGAGGGGTTGCGAGAATTCCAGAGCCACGCCCGGTCTCCTGGCATAGGATAGCGCCATGTGGCGGAGCGCAGTGCTGCTTCTCGCCGTCGCGCTGCCGGCGTCGGCGGCCGACTACGACGTGCGCCAGTATGGCGCACAGGGCGACGGCTCCGCCAAGGACACCGCCGCCATCCAGCGGGCCATCGACGCGGCCGCCCAGGCGGGAGGCGGCACGGTGGTGGTGCCCGCGGGCCGCTACCTGAGCGGCACCGTACGCCTGAAGAGCTACGTGACACTCCACCTCGACAACGGCGCCACGCTGCTCGCCAGCCCGGACAGCGCCGATTTCGAGCCCTACGAGCCGCTGCCGTTCACGTCCGTCTCGGACAACGAGACGACGTACTTCCGCCACGCGCTGATCCTGGGTGAGCACGTCCGCAACATCGCCATCACCGGCCAGGGCATCGTGGACGGCAACCGTGCCAAGCGGGGCGGCCCCAAGACGATCGCCATCAAGCTCTGCCAGCACGTGGCCATCCGCGGCATCACCGTACAGAACTCGCCGAACTACTCGATCAGCTTCTGGGGCACCGATTTCGTCGACGTGGACGGCGTGACGATCCTGAACGGCTACTCGGACGGCATCGACCCCGATTCGAGCCGGTTCGTGCGGATCGCCAACACCTACATCGACTGCTACGACGATGCCATCTGCCCGAAAGCCAGCCCGTCGATGGGCATGGAGAACCGGCGCGGCGTCGAGCATCTCACGGTCGTCAATTGCGTGCTGCGCACCAACTGCAGCAACTTCAAGTTCGGCACCGAATCGAGCGGCGACCTGAAGAACGTGGCCTTCAGCAACGTCGCGATGTATCCGCGCGACCAGGGGCGGAGGCCGATTGCCGGCATCGCGCTCGAGTCGGTGGACGGGGCCAACATCGATGGCGTGGTCATCTCCAACATCACGATGGACGGCGTGCAGGCGCCGATCTTCATCCGCCTCGGCAACCGGGGCCGGGGCCTGATGCCCCCGGTGCCGGGCACCGTACGCAACGTGTCGATCCACAACGTCAACGCGCGCAACGCCACGGTGACGTCGTCGGTGACCGGACTGGCCGGCTACCCGGTTCGGCGCGTCACGCTCAGCAGCGTCCAACTCAACATGGCGGGCGGGCACCAGGAGCCGCTGACCCTCGATGTGCCGGAACACGAGGCGAAGTACCCGGAAGCGACCATGTTCGGCACGCTGCCGTCGTTCGGCCTGTACGCGCGGCACGTCGACGGGCTCGTGCTCACGGGCCTGCAGACCCGCTGGGAGGCGCCCGACGCGCGCCCGAGCCTGATCTTCGACGACGTGCGCGACCTGACGCTCGACGGGTTCCAGGCAGGCTCGGCCTCGGGCCCGGCGCCCGTGGTGTGGATGCACGACGTCGTGGACGCGTTCGTGCACGGCGCCCGCACCGCCGCCGCCGGGGTGTTTCTGCGCGTCACCGGCGCGCGCAGTTCGGGTGTCGTGCTCGCGGGAAACGATCTCGGCCGCGCCGGCAAGACCGTCGAAGGCCCCGCCCAGGAGAAGTAGAGACGCTGATTGGCAGGTCACGAGGGAGGACAATGCAGATGAAAGAGGTATCCCGCAGAGACTTCGTGAAGACCGCCGCCGCGGCGACGGTCCTCCTCGGCACGTCCAGGACCGCCTGGGCGGGGGCCAACGATCGCGTCCGCGTCGCCGTGATGGGCCTGAACGGGCGCGGCAAGTCGCACCTCAACGGTTACGGGAAGCTGGAGAACGTCGAGGTCGCCGTCCTGTGCGATCCGGATTCGCGCCTCTTCGAGCCGACGACCAAGGCCTTCTTCACCGGCAAGAACCTGCCGGCCCCGAAGGTGGAGCAGGACCTCCGCCGGGTCCTCGACGACAAGAGCATCGACGCCATCTCGCTGGCCACGCCCAACCACTGGCACTCGCTGGCCACCATCTGGGCCTGCCAGGCCGGCAAGGACGTGTACGTCGAAAAGCCGATGACCCACAACATCTTCGAAGGCAAAAAGGTCGTCGAGGCCGCCAAGAAGTACAACCGCATCGTCCAGCACGGCACCCAGCTCCGCAGCAACCCCGGGTTCCAGGAAGGCATCAAGCTGCTGCACGACGGCGCCATCGGCAAGGTCTACCTGTGCCGCACCGTGTGCTACAAGTGGCGGCCCGACATCGGCAAGGGCCAGCCCGGCAAGCCCCCGGCCGAGCTCGACTGGAACATCTGGCAGGGCCCCGCGCAGGAGACCCCCTTCCTGGTCAACGCCAAGGGCGAGGGCCTCTTCGTCCACTACAACTGGCACTGGGCGTGGCCCTACGGCAACGGCGACATCGGCAACCAGGGCATCCACCAGCTCGACGCCGCCCGGTGGGGCCTGGGCGTCGACGTGCCGTACCGCGTCACGTCGATGGGCGGGCTGCTCCTCTGGGACGATGCCAAGGAGATTTTCGACGTGTCGTCGACGTCCTTCATGTTCAAGGGCAAGGACGGCAAGGACAAGATGTTGACCCTCGAGGTGCGCCCCTGGATGACGAACGACGAGGGCGGCGGCACCTCCTTCGGCGTCATCTTCTACGGCGAAAAGGGCTGGATCACCTTCCCGGACTATGGCGGCTACAAGATGTACGAAGGCCGCGAAAACAAGCTGGTGAAGGAAGCGAAGAACGGCAGCGACCTGAACCACTACCGCAACTTCATCGAGTGCGTCCGCAGCCGCGACGCCGCCGCCATCACGGCGCCGCCGATCGAAGGGCACCTCTCGTCGGCGCTGTCGCACTACGCGCTCACCGGCGCCCGGGTGAACCGGGTCCTGGAAATCGATCAGGCCACCGGGCTGGTCAAGAACGACAACGAAGCCAACACGCACCTGACGCGGAAGTACCGCGCGCCGTTCACGGTGCCCGAAAAGGTCTGACGTGGGGCGCTGGGCCCTGTGGTCCTGCGCGGCCGCGCTCATCACGGCGAGCGCCGCCGCGCAGCCCGCGCCAGGGCCGAACATCATCTTCATCCTCGCCGACGATCTCGGGTACGGCGAGCTCGGATCGTACGGGCAGACGACGATCCAGACGCCGAACCTCGACCGGCTGGCGGCCGAGGGGGCGCGCTTCACGCAGTTCTACGCCGGGTCGACGGTATGCGCGCCGTCGCGCAGCGTGCTCATGACGGGCCGGCACCTGGGGCGCACGCGCGTGCGGGGCAACGCCGGCGCGGGCAACTACGCCGCCCAGACGCTGGCGGCCGGCGACACGACCGTGGCGCGCGTACTCAAGGACGCCGGTTACGCGACGGCCCTCGTCGGCAAGTGGGGCCTGGGAGAAATGGGCTCCGAGGGAGAGCCCCTCCGCCAGGGATTCGACTACTTCTACGGCGTCGTCAACCAGACCCACGCGCACAACCACTATCCCGACTTCGTCTGGCGCAACACCGAGAAAGTCGCGCTGCCCAACGTGGTCACGCCCGTCGGTGCCGTGCCAGGCGCCGGCTACGCGACCACGCGCGTGCAGTACGCCAACGACCTGTTCTTCGACGAGGCGGGCGCATTCGTCGAGCGAACAAAGGACCGGCCCTTCTTCCTGTTCCTGTCGCTGACCGTGCCGCACGCCAACAACGAACGGGCGCGCGCGCTGGGAGACGGGCAGGAGGTGCCCGACTACGGCCCGTATGCAGAGAAGGCCTGGGCCGGCCCCCTGAAGGGCCAGGCCGCGATGATCACGCGCATGGACCGCCGGATCGGCGGCCTGCTGGAGCAGTTGACGCGGCTGGGCATCGCCGAACGCACCCTGGTGATCTTCACGAGCGACAACGGCCCGCACAACGAAGGCGGGCCGGCCTACAGTCCGGACTTCTTCGACGCGA
The DNA here is from genome assembly GCA_963806085.1 of uncultured Acidobacteriota bacterium. Lineage (GTDB taxonomy): Bacteria > Acidobacteriota > Vicinamibacteria > Vicinamibacterales > JAKQTR01 > JAKQTR01. The sequence continues at coordinate 901,346 of CAWDWR010000002.1, read as the reverse complement.
ACGGCCCGTTCAGCGGCATCAAGCGCAGCCTCACGGATGGCGGCATCCGCGTGCCGTTCATCGCGCGATGGCCAGGGCGGGTCAGGGCCGGCAGCACCCCGGCGCACATCGGCTACTTCGGCGACATGATGGCCACCTTCGCGGAACTGGCCGGAGCCCGGCCGCCAGCGGGCCTCGACAGCCTCAGCCTCGTGCCCACGCTGCTCGGCCGTGGCCCGCAGGCGGCACACGACTACTTGTACTGGGAGTTCTACGAAGGCGGCTTCACGCAGGCCGTGCTGCTGCAGGGCCGCTGGAAGGGCATCCGCCTGAAGTCGCCCTCGGCGCCCATCCAGCTCTACGACCTCGCCACCGATCCCGCCGAATCAATCGACCTCGCCGCACGGGAGCCGAAGCGGGCCGACCGCATCGCCGGAATCATGCGCGAGGCGCACCGGGACAACGACTACTGGAAGTGGCCAACTGGTCCCGGATGACCCCTGGGCTGCCTTCGACTTCGCTCAGGCCAGGGAAGCCCCGGGGCTATATCAGCGACTGGAGGAGGGGCCGTCGGGCCCGGCGAGACGCTTGCCGGCCGCGCGCTGGCGGTCCCGATACGCCACGCTCACCTTGAGGACCGCCTTGCGGGAGACATGCGGGCCGTCGAGATGCAGGCTGGGCCGGTGCGCATCGGCCGGCGTGAACACGGCGAAATCGCCCGCGCGAAGCGGCAGCGTGGCCGACTCGGGAGGCACGGCGAAGAACTCGATGTCTTTTGCGGCATCGTAGGGCTCGACGGTGCTGAGCGAGGCGGCGGGCGCAACGCCGATGGCCTCCTGGCCCTCCACGACCAGTTGGATGTCGACGTAGCGGCGATGGGCCTCGAACCGCACCTGCTCAGGCGCGCGGGTGTCGGCCTCCGAAACCGTGACGTACATGTCGTCGCCCTTGATGTCGGTACGTCCGAGGGGCAGCTTGGCCAGGTCCGTCCGCGCGAGATACTCGAATGCCCGTTCGAGGCCCTCGATTCCCGGCGTCGATTTCCAGTCCCTGAGGTTGCCCTTCACCGCGACGGCTTTCTGCACGCCAGGGGAGGCCTGCCGCACGCCATCCGCCTGAGCCGTCAGCGCCAGGCAGGCGATGCCGGCCGCCGCGCACAACGCCACGACGCATCTTCTCGTCATAGGCCATTCTCCTCGAGTCCCGCGGCTATCTCTCGTGCGGATACCCGCGATCGATCCAGCTCGTCTTGAAATTGTCCTCGAGGAGCAGCACGCGCACGCGCGTGAAGCCCAGCCCCTTGAGCGCCGCGTATGCCGGCGCGAGGTTGGGGCAGTTCGCGAGCGGGCAGCACCCGCAGTAGACCACGACGTTCGCTGTGCGCGGGAGGCTCTGCGCCCAGTTCTTGAGGCTCGCGAGACCCTCGGGGGAGGATGCCGGCCCGTGGAGGACGGCCCCGGGAATGTGGCCGATGCGGTAGAGAAACGGAGGAGCCGTGCAGACGGCCACGGGCTTGTCGGCGCCGGAGGCGCCGGCCAGCTCGGCGGCGAACGCGGCCGGCGTCACCGAGTCGTTTCCCCACGGCCAGCCCGTGGACGCGGAGCCGGCCGCGCCGCCTCCGCACGCGGCGAGACCGCCACTCAGTGAAACGGCAATGATCAGCGCAAGGGCAACCGGGGCTTTCATGTCCCGCATGATACCCGCGATTTGCGCCGACGGCCCACAGGTGCGCGCCCCTGTGTCGGTGGGCCAGCCTTGCGCCGGTATCGGACTATACTGCGCCGGTCGCCAACCCGGAGAGCCGCCATGTTCATCCGCAGAGCCGTCCTTGCCGCCGTCCTGGCGACCGCCGCCATGTTCGCGTCCCTGCCGGCACAGGAGCGGGCTGGCGTCAGCCCGTCCCTGTTCGCCGGGTTGAAGTGGCGCAGCATCGGCCCGCACCGCGCCAGCCGGACCGTGGCCGTCGCCGGTCACCGGCGTCACCCGTTCACGTTCTACATGGCGGCGGTGAACGGCGGGGTGTGGAAGACGACCGACGCGGGCCGCACGTGGGTGCCAATCTTCGATGATCAGCCGACCGGATCCATCGGCTCGATCGCGGTGGCGCCTTCGGATCCCAACATCGTGTACGTGGGCAGCGGCGAGGGACTGCACAGGCCCGACCTTTCGGTCGGGGACGGCGTCTACAAGTCGATCGACGCCGGGCGCACGTGGGCCAGGCTCGGCCTCAACGACGCCCAGCAGATCCCGCGCATCGACGTCGATCCGCGCAACCCGAATCGTCTCTTCGTGGCGGCGCTCGGACATCCCTACGGGCCCAACGAGGAGCGGGGCATCTTCCGCTCGCTCGACGGGGGCCGGACGTTCCAGAAGACCCTCTACAAGGACGAGAACACGGGCGGCAACGACGTCGACATCGACCCGGTCGATCCGAACGTCGTCTACGCCACGTTGTGGGAAGAACGGCAGGGACCGTGGGAGAACGCGGTGTGGGCGGGCACGGGCGGCGGCATCTTCAAGTCGACCGACGGCGGCGGCACGTGGAAGCCGCTCACGAACGGGCTGCCGGCCGTCGTGCAGGCCAACCTGGCCATCTCGCCTGCCGACCACCGGCGGCTGTACGCGGCGGTCGCGTACCTCGAACAGCCGGGTTCGAGCGGCAACCGCGGGACGACGGGCATCTTCCGCAGCGACGATGCCGGCCAGTCATGGACCCGCATCACCACCGACGCGAGGCCGTCCGGGCGGATCGGCGGGGGCGACCTGCCGGTGCCGATTCCCCACCCGAAGCTCGTGGACACGGTGATCATGGTCGCCACCGTGTCGTGGAGGACGACCGATGGCGGAAAGACCTGGGAGGTCTACAAGGGCGCGCCTGGCGGTGAGGACTACCAGAACGGCTGGATCAACCCGGACAACCCCGACATCGTCCTCCTCGCCGCCGACCAGGGCGCCGTCGTCACGCTGAACGGAGGCGAGACCTGGAGCTCTTGGTACAACCAGTCAACCGCGCAGCTCTATCACGTGGCCGCCGACAATGCGTTCCCCTATCGCGTGTGCAGCGGGCAGCAGGAAAGCGGATCGGCCTGCGTGGCGAGCCGCGGCAACTACGGGGCGATCTCCCTCCGCGACTGGCTGCCGGCCGGCGTCGACGAGTACGGGTACGCGGCCCCGGACCCCCTGAATTCCGAGATCGTGTACGGCGGCAGGAACGTGACGCGGTTCGACCGGCGCACGGGACAGACATCGACCGTTGGGCCTGTCGCCGGAAGAGGTGGTGGGGGAGGCTCGGCCACGCCGGGGCCGGTCCGCTCGGTTCGAACGATGCCGGTGGTCTTCTCCGAGGTCGACAAGGTTTCGCTCTTCTTCGCGAACAACTTCCTCTGGAAGACGATGGACGGGGGCACGCACTGGACGCGCATCAGCCCCGACCTCACGCGGCCGGCGTGGGAGACCCCGAAGAGCGTCGGCAAGTACCGCGAGGATCCGGCCGCGAAGCCCCAGCAGCGCGGCGTCATCTACACCATTGCGCCGTCCTACCAGGACATCAGGCGCATCTGGATCGGCACCGACGACGGGCTCGTCCAGGTGACGGCCGATGGCGGACTCACGTGGACGGACGTGACGCCTCCCGGCGTCGGGCCGTGGGCCAAGATCGCCCTCATCGATGCCGGACGGTTCGATCCACGCACGGCCTATGCCGCCGTCAACACGATCCGTCTCGACGACATGCGGCCGCACATCTACCGCACGCACGACGGCGGCGCGACGTGGACCGAGATCGTCGCGGGGCTCCCGCGCGGCGAAACGGTGAACGCGGTCCGCGAGGACCCGCGGCGAAAGGGATTGCTCTTCGCGGGAACCGAGCGGGCCGTCTACGTGTCGTTCGACGACGGCGCCAGCTGGCAGCCGCTGCGGCTCAACATGGCCGCCTCGTCGGTGCGGGACCTGATCGTGAAAGACGACGACCTGGTGGCGGCCACGCACGGGCGCGGGTTCTGGATCCTCGACGACATCACGCCTCTCAGGCAGATCGACGCCGCGGCTGCTGAGAAGGACGCCATTCTCTTCGAGCCGGCCACCGCGTGGCGGGTGCGGTGGAACACGAGCACGGACATGCCGTGGCCGAAGGAGGAGCCGACGGGAGCCAACCCGCCCGACGGCGCGATCATCAACTACTACCTGAAGTCCGCCGCCAGCGGCCCCGTCACGCTCGAGATCCGACGGGCGGACGGGCAACTGGTGCGGCGCTACTCGAGCGCCGATCCGGTGACGCCGATTCCGGATGCGAAGAGCGCTCCGGTGCCCACGTACTGGTATCGGCCGCCGCAGGCGCTGTCGACGGCAGCCGGCATGCACCGCTTCCTGTGGGACGTCCACTACCAGCCGATCGCCGGCGCGGGCGGCGGCGGGCGCGGCGGCCTGCCGATCCAGGGGATCCCCTACAACTCTCCGGCGGCCGCGACGACGCCGTGGGTGTCTCCCGGCACCTACACGATGACGCTGACGGTCGGCGGCAGGAGCTACCCGCAGCCGATCACGGTGAAGCAGGACCCGCGGGTCGAGACACCGGCGGCCGTCATGCAGCAGGTGTATGCGCTGACCGACGCCATGTACTTCGGGGCGGTCGAGGCGCAGGCGGCCGCCGCCGAACTGTCCGCGATGCGGGAGCAGGCCGCGAAGATCCAGGCGCAGGGCCAGGCCGCGCAGGCGCTGGCGGCGTTCGTGCAGAAGGCGGCGGCGATCGAAGGGCAGCGCCCCGCCGCCGGAGCGGGCGGCGGACGCGGGGCGATGGGCGGCGGCCGCGGGGAAACCGCGGCGCCCGGGGCCCCCGACAGCCTGTGGGCGGTCGGCGCGCTGCTGTCCGGCCAGATGAACGCGATGCAGGCCGCCGACGTGGCGCCGACAGCCAACACGCTCGCCGGCGTGACCGCGGCGCTGAACGCCGCGGATGCGGTGATGGCGCGGTGGGCGTCCCTCAGGTCCGTGGAACTGCCCGCGCTCAACGCCACGCTCAAGACGGCCGGCCTGCCCGCGATCGGTGGCGGGCCGGTGCGATAAACGGGGGACGCCGGGCCTGAACTACGCGCGGACTTCCTGCAGCACCTGGGCGACGTTGACCGTGCGCGCCTTCTCGCGGATCGCCGGCAGATGCTGCTGCTGCAGGCCCTTGGCCTCAGTGAGCAGGCCTTCGTACGTGTCCTTCAGCACCTGAGCCGAGAACGTGCGGCCGCCCGCGTAGTAACGGACCGCCAGGCGGCCAAGCGCGTACGTCGTGGCGAAGGAGAACCCGGAGCTGACCGCCTGCCCGGCGGCGGAGCCCAGGAGGCCGCCGAGTCCCCGTCGGCCGAACAGCGAGCCGACGAGCCTCACGCCGATCTGCTCGACGTACTGGGACACCATGCCGATGCCGGCCGTTGCGAGGAAGTCCTTGATGTGTCCGCGATCGAGCTCGTAGCCGTACGACTTGCCGATCCGGTAGACCATCTTCATCTGCAGCGGGATGATGGCCATCGTGGCGAGCGAGTCGGGAAGCAGCTCCAGCGCCCCGTTGAGAATGGCGTAGTTCAGGATCATCCGATCCTGCTCGGCCGGGCTCATCGAGCCGGCCGGCGCCGGCGGCAGGTCCGGCGGTTCGGCGACGGCGAGGGGCGCGGCCGCCAGCGCTTCCGACTGGGCCGTGAACGCCTGGGCGGACGCCGTCTGCGCGTGGTCGAACCCGAGGCGGGTCTCGAGCGCGTAGAGAAACGTGCGCTCACCATCGCTCAGGGCGCCGTCCGCGTTGCACACGCCGACCACCAGCTCGTACGCCAGGCGGCGGGTGTCGGGAGACGCGAGCGCCGAGACCGCGGAGTCGATCGTCGCCCGCTTGAGCAGGACATCCTGGTACAAAGCAGCGACATTGATCTCCGAGCCCTGCGACAGCGAGTCGGCGACACGCTTCACCTCGGCGCGCTCGGCGTCGTCGTTCCGGTCGTCGGCGAAGGCCGCCATGATGGCGAGCGTCATTATTGCCTGGCGTTCTTGGTCGGTCATGAGAGGCTCCTGATCCACGTGGTACGGGGCTCCTGAGATCATTCTACGTCCCCGCGCCGCCCGGGGTTCTCGCAATCCATCGCCCTGCCCGGCCGGGGTATGATGCTGCGGTCGCCTGCAATGCCGGGACGACAGCCGCCGCCATGGATCACGCTTCGTCAGCTTTCACGTCGGGCAGCTTCGGATTCGCGTTCGGCCTGACGCTGCTTGCCGGCCTCGCGACCGGCGTGGGCAGTGCGCTGGCGTTCTTCGCGAAACGGACCAATCTCCGCCTGCTGGCCCAGACCCTCGCCTTTTCGGCCGGCGTGATGGTGTACGTGTCGATCGACGAACTGCTGCCGACCGCCCACCGGTACGGGCGGAGCCATGAGATCCTGGCGTGCATCGCGGGAGGGATGGCCGTGATGGCCGTGAGCCTCCTGCTCCTGCGCTGACCGCTTCTGCATGCTGGCCCACGCGATCCTCGGCGCGACCTTCGGATTCGCCGCGGCGGTCCAGCCCGGGCCGTTCCAGGCCTTTCTCATCTCGTCGACGCTGACGCGAGGCCTTCGGCACACGCTGCCCGTGCTGCTCGCCCCGCTCATCAGCGACATCCCCATCATCGCCCTGGTCCTGTTGATCCTCACGCAGGTGCCGCCCTCCGTTCTGATCGGGCTGAGGCTGGCCGGGGGCCTGTTTCTCCTGTATCTCGCGGCGGGTGCCTTCGCGGCGTACCGGTCCTATCAGGAACCGGCGCCTGACGGAGTCGCGCAGACGGCGAAGGCCGTGCTCAAGGCCGCGGCCGTCAACCTGCTGAACCCCAACCCGTACCTCGCGTGGTCGCTCGTCCTGGGGCCGTTGCTGCTGCAGGCGTGGCGGGCTGCCCCGGCAAACGGCGTCGCGTTGCTGGTGTCTTTCTACGCGACGATGATCGCCTCGACATCGCTCGTGCTGATTCCCTTTGCCGGCGCGCGTTCCCTGGGGCCAAGGGTCGGGCGCGGCATGGTGGGCCTCTCGGCCGTCGCGCTGGCGGCGTTCGGCTGCTATCAGTTGTGGGCCGGCGGCGCCGCCCTGCTTCGAGGAGCGCTCTGACCGCGGCTCGCCGGCCTGAATGAATCCTTGCGCAGTCCAGCGGCGTCAAACGCAAGAGCGGAGGCAGAAGTCTGCGCACGCGCTCCGCCCTCCACCTGCTCCTGCAGCCTGCGGGCTCCATTCCGGCGCATCCTCACCTCAAGTGAGCGCAGGTCTAGAAGCGGAAGACCACGCCCGCGGCGACGTAGTGGACGGCCGCGAAGGTGTAGACCTCGTCGTTGTCCGCGCCGCCCTCGAGGAACCGGTAGCCGGCCTTGATCGACCACTGCTTTCCTGCATCGACAACGATGCCGGCGAAGATGTCCTCGGCACGGCCCTGGGGAGCGGCCAGCGCGTCTCCCTCGACCAGCAGGGCCGCGCGCCCGCTCAGGCGCCGCTCGAACTTGAAGTTGACCAGGGGCACCGCGCCCACGTTCGTCTTCTCGGCCGTGATGCCGCCCGATCGAAGCCGGATCACGGCGTCGCGGACCTTGACCGTGGCGCCGAAGCCGAACATCCACCGGTCCCTCCGCCACGGTTCATAGCGGTACGTCACGCGATACGAGTTGAAGGTCCAGGTGCCGTCGACGGGAATGCCCGGCGCGAACGTCGCGCCGGCGAAGTCCACGGGCGCCTCGAACGCGTCCGACGAGTCGATGGTCAGCGGCGCAATCAGGGCCGAGATCACGTGCTTAGGGGCGAACCGGATATCCGCGCGCACGCGCCAGAAGTACTCCGTGTCGGACTTCAAGTCGTCGGTCATCGAGAACCGGGTGCCCGTGTCGCCCGGGATGCCCACGTCGTTGTAGCCGGAGATGGCCGCGCCGTTCTCGACATCGATGCGCCAGCGCTCCTGCGCGCGCGCTTCGGCTGCCACCAACGCCAGAGCGCCAGCCGCCAGCAGAACGACGAAAGACTTCACACGCATGACGAAGACTCCGGAAGCAGGACATCGACGCCCGACGGGCACAGCACTATGACTCACACTGAGCCTCGCCGGTTCCACCGCGCGGCCGCCTCGAACAGGGCGTCGCAGTCGGCTTCCAGCACACCGCCCGTGACCCGGCAGCCCGCGACGCCCGAGCGCCGCACTTTGCTCAGCCGAGGTCAATCGTCTTTCCCGTCCGCACCGATTCGTCCGCCGCCAGCACGATGCGCAAGCTGTTCACCGCGTCGCGCATGTGGTCCGCCAGGTCGAGGTCTTCGGCAATCGCCCGGTGGAAGAAACGCTGCTCGCGGGCGCACAACTCCTGGTGGTCCGGTTCGTCGGCCAGGTCGATGATCTGGTCGGCCTTCTCGAACCCGCCGTCCGCGCCGAGCGCCGCATGGTGGAGCAGCAGTGACTCTGTCTTCGTATGCGAACCGATGTCCGACGACTTCGTGTCGCCGGCGGCGTGCTTCGCCACGATGCTGACGCACCCCTTCGGCCCGACCACGTCCTTCACGAAGAACGCGGTTTCGCTCATCATCGGCCCCCAGCCCGCCTCGTACCACCCGACGGACCCGTCGGCGAACGCCACCTGGAGCTGGCCATAGTTGTACATCCCTGGCGCGATGTCGTCGGCGAGCCTCGCGCCGATGGCGCTGACGCGCGCGGGGCGCGAGCGCGTCATCAGGCACATGACGTCGACGTAGTGCACGCCGCAGTCCACGATCGGCGACATGGACTGCAGGAGATTCCGGTGCGTCGCCCACTGCGGACCCGCGCTCTGCTGATTCAGGTTCATCCGCATGACCAGCGGCGAGCCGAGCGACCGGGCCAACTCGATGAACTTCAGCCAGGAGGGATGATGCCGGAGGATGTAGCCCACGACGAGCTTGCGCCCGGACCGCGCCGCTTCGGCCACGACCTGCTCGGCTTCCGCGACGGTCGTGGCCAGCGGCTTCTCGACGAACACGTGGCAGCCGGCGGCGAACGCCCGAAGGGTCAGATCAGCGTGCGTGTCGGGATACGTGCAGACGGCCACGCAGTCCGGGTGCGTGGCAGTCAGGGCGCGATCGTAGTCGTCGAACTCCGCGACGCCGCCGAGGGCCGCGCCCAGCGCGCGGCGGGCGCCGGGGGCGCGATCGACGACGCCGGCCAGTTCGAATCCGGGATTCGAGCGGTACGCCTTCGCGTGCGACGAACCCATGTTGCCGCATCCGACGACGAGAACCTTCAACGGTGTGCTCATCTGCTCTTTCTCCATGTTCGAACCCGCTCCCGACGTGGAGATTGTGCCACGAGCCCGGGGCATCCGCGGGCGACCCTGTCAATCCATACAGTTGACGCCTTGCGCACGCGAGACTAGTCTGCCTGCGATCCGGGCTCTCTGCCCGCACGATTCCGTGCCGCGATCCACGAGCCTGCCGGTGCAGCCCGAAGGGGGTACCTCCATGAGTTCCAGCAAGGCGCACGACGACGTTCCTGTCCTGCGGGAGTTCGACGCGAATCCGGCGAACGTGCCGGCGGGCATCGACCGCCGGGCGTTCATGATGCGGTCCGCGGTCATCGGCGCGGCGGCCGTGATCACGGGCTGTTCGCCGGCCGACAGGAAGGACGCGGCTCCCGCGCCGGCGGCCGAGCCCCCGAAGCCGGCGGGCCAGCTGTCCGGCGACCTCGACGTCGTCAAGAAATCGAAGGGCCCGGTGATGACGACGATCGACGAGTTCTACAAGGTCGGTCCGGGGCCGTCGAGCTCGCACACCATCGGCCCGATGCGCATCACCTACGACTTCTACCAGCGGTGCGCGACACTTCCGGCCGACCAGCTCGCGAAGGCCACGGCCCTGAAGGTGCACCTGTTCGGCAGCCTCAGCGCCACGGGCAAGGGGCACGGCACGGAGCGCGCGGCGCTGGCCGGCATCATCGGCAAGGAGCCCGCGACGATCGACCCGCTCTTCCTCGACGGGCTGCGCGACAAGCCGGACCAGGTGTTCCCGGTGAAGCTCGGCGGCACGACCTTCAACGCGTCGCTGGCGGACATTATCTACGACGCGCCGAAGGGCGATTTCCCGCACCCCAACACGATGACGTGCAAGTTGATGGGCGGCGACGCCGTCCTGCTGGAGCAGGAGTACTACTCCGTCGGCGGCGGCTTCATCGAGTGGAAGGGCTACGAGCCGCCGAAGAAGGGGCAGCCGAAGTACCCGTACGCCACGATGAAGGAACTGCTGGCGCACGCCGAGCAGAACAAGATGTCGATCGCCCAGGTGGCGATGGCCAACGAGGTCGCGGTGTCAGGCAAGACCGAGGCCGAGATTACTGCGTTCATCGACAAGATCACCACCGCGATGACCGGCATCGTCAAAACCGGCCTGTCGATGCCGCAAAGCGTGCTGCCGGGGCCGATCAAGCTGAAAACGAAGGCCGGCGAAGTGTACAAGCGCGCGATGGACGACAAGTACGAACGGCAGAAGGGCGTGGGCGCCGTGGCGGCGTTCGCGCTCGCGGGCTCGGAAGAGAACGCCCGCGGCCACCTGGTCGTGACGGCGCCGACAGGCGGCTCGGCGGGCGTCATGCCGGCGCTGGTGTACTCGGTCGGCGAGAGCGGCCGCAAGCTGCCGCAGGAAAAGATCCGGGCCGGCATGCTGGCCGCCGCGGTCATCGGCTACCTCTGTAAGCACAACGCCACGCTGGCCGGCGCGGAGGGCGGGTGCCAGGCGGAGATCGGTGTCGCGTCGGCCATGGGCGCCGCGTTCCTGGCGCAGGCTCACGACTTCGAGCCGCAGGTGGTCGCCAACGCCGCGGAATCATCGCTGGAGCATCACCTCGGGCTGACCTGCGACCCGGTCGCCGGCTACGTCCAGTTGCCGTGCATCGAGCGCTGCTCGTACGGCGCGGTGAAGGCATGGGTGGGGTTCCTGATCGCCAGCAACGAGATTCCGACGAACCGCCGGGTCGACTTCGACACGACGGTGGAAGCGATGGCGCTCACCGCCAAGGAGATGAACGCGAAGTACAAGGAGACCTCCGAGGGCGGCCTCGCGGTGTCGGTTGTTCTCTGCTGAGTCGGATACCCCGGCGGCTGCCCGTTTCGAACGCCCGACCCCGCGCTGCCCGACTTGTTCGCGGCGCGGGGCCAGGCTCAGGCGTCCCTGGGGAGCAGGCGCGGGCGGCCCTTGATGGCGATGGCGCCCAGGTGTTTCAGGTCGAGGGTGACGATGGCCGTGGCGCGCAGGCGTTCGGCAACGGCGATCACGACGCCATCGACGAGCCCGACGCGAAGGTTCTTGTAGCGCCGGCAGATTCGCTCCGCCACGGCAAGATCATCGGGCCGGCCCCATTCGACGCTGAACGCCCCGGACGCCAGGTCGGCGAGCCACAGGTCCTGCGCCCGCGGCCCGAGGTGCGTGGCCGTGAGGTAGTCGACCTCCGGCAGGATCGCCCACGGCAGCACCCACCGATCGGGATCAGCCTCGTAGAGGCGCCTCACGGCGTCGTGGTGCCGGTCGCTGCGATCGAAGAGGGCGACGAGAGCCCCGGTGTCGGCGACGATCATCCCGGGATCCCGAATCCGGTCAGGAGTTCCTCTGCCCGCTCGGCGAGGTCGCCGCGGCCGCTCGAGGCGGCCGCGACGCTGCGGGCCGCCCGGACGACGTCGTGGCGGGCGACGTACTCCGCGATGGCCTCGCGGACGAGCACCGCGGGCGCCACGCGGCGCCTGAAGGCGACACGCTTGAGTCGGCGGTAGTCGTCGCTGTCGAGATACAGAGTGGTCTTATCCATGGCTCTATACCATATATGGTAACAATATCTGGCATGTCAGTCAATGACGTTGACCCCGGCACCTGTCACGCGAAGTGCCGCCGGATCTCCGCGAGGAAGGTGGACACTTTCACGCGCGGATCGCCGCTCCCCAGCGTCTCGATGGGCAGAAACCCGCGGTAGCCCAGCCTGTCGATGATCGCTTTGATCCGCCCGACATCGGTCGTCACTTCCTTGGCGCCGTACCAGACCTTCTCCTTCAGCTGCCAGGTCACGGCATAGGGCACGAGTTTCTCGATCTCGGCATACGGATCGCCCTGGCGGAGGCTGCCGATATCGAGGATGACGCCGAACCACTCCGAGTTCACCGCCTCGACGACGCGGATCGTCTCGTCTGCGGTCTTGAGGAAGTCGTTGTGGTTCTGCAGGCCGACGATCACCCCGTGCCGGCGGCCGTGGTCGACGCACGCCTTGATGTCGGGGACCATCCATTCGAGCGTGCGTTCGAACGTGCCGCCCTCCGGCACCCTGGCGCCTGCGAAGATCCGCACGACGGTCGCCCCAAGCGTCGCCGCCGCCTCGATCCAGCTGTTGACCATCGCCACGTCGCGCCGGCGCGCCTCGGCGTCGGGCACGGCGAAGTCGTTGCGGACGCCCGTGCCGCAGATGGTGACGCCGTTGAGGAACGCCCGGCGCTTCAGCCTCTGCAGGAACGCGTCGTCGGGTACGTTCGGGTACCCGGGGAAGTAGTAGCCGGTGGCGTCCAGGCCGTCGAATCCCTGCTGCGCGCAGTAGTCGACGAGGTCGTCGAGGGTCATGGTGCCGGCGCGCAAGGGCTCGTTGAAGGAATAGGCGTTGAGGCCGAGCCGGACGCGCGTGCCGGCCATGCGCGAGACCTTGCCCTGGGCGAAGAGGGACACGGGCCGCGCCGGGCCCGCGGCGAGCAGGGCGGCGGCGCTGAGGGATCCGGACAAGAAACGGCGTCGGGGCAGCGGGCTGTGCATGGAAGCCTCCTCGGGTGGCGGACGCCATCATACTGCGCGGGCCTGGGGTGCGCGCGCATTCCACGCGCCGGCCGCGCGGCCTGGTATTTCCCCGCGCTCCACGGTGAGGTACACTGCTGCTCCTCACCCGAAAGGCAGGCACAGCTTTGGCCGACGCATTCGTCGCTGCCCGGTGGCAGTTCGCATTCACGATCATGTTCCACTACCTCTTCCCCGTCCTGACGATGGGGCTCGGGGTGCTGATCGCGGTGCTCAAGACGCTCGAGCTCAGGACGAAGGACCGGCTGTACGGCTCGGCGGCGCGGTTCTGGGCCCGCATCTTCGCGGTGACCTTCGCCACGGGCGTGGTGACCGGCATCCCGATGGAGTTCCAGTTCGGGACGAACTGGGCCAGGTTCTCGCACTTCGCCGGGCCCGTGGTCGGCCAGACGCTCTTCATGGAAGGCGTCTTCGCCTTCTTCGCCGAGTCCTCGTTCCTCGGGCTGTTCCTCTTCGGCGAACGGCGCGTCGGCCCGGTCCTGCACTGGCTCTCGTCCGTGATGGTGGCCTTCGGCGCGGTCCTCTCGGGGTTCTTCATCGTCGCCACCAACGCCTGGATGCAGCACCCGGTCGGGTATCGCGTCGTGGACGGGCGGGCGGAGCTGACGAGCCTGTGGGCCCTCCTGACGAACCCCTATGCCCGCTGGCAGTACCCGCACGTGGTGTCGGGATCGCTCGTCGTGGCGTCGATGGTCATGGCGGGAATCGGCGCCTATTACCTGCTCGCGCGGAAGCACGAAGCCGAGGGCCGCACCTTCGTCCGCGTGGGCGTCGCCGCCGGTCTCGTCTTCTCGATCGTGTCGCTCATCCCGACCGGGTCGTTCCACGCCGAGAACATCGCCCGTTTCCAGCCGGCGAAGATGGCCTCGATGGAAGGGGTGTTCAAGACGCAGCCGCGCGCCGGCATGGCGATCATCGGCATGCCGGACAGCGAGCGGAGGCAGTTGATGGACCCGATTGTCGTGCCGGGTGTCCTCAGCTACCTGATCTATGGTGACGTCCGTGAAGAGGTGATCGGGCTGAACGACATCCCGGAGGATCAGCGCCCGCCGCTCGAGATCGTCTACTACGCGTACCACATCATGGTCGGCCTGGGGACGATCTTCATCGCGATCTTCGCGATCGCCGGGTTCCAGCTGTGGCGCGGCCGGTTGTTCGAGTCGCGGGGCGTGCTCTGGGCGCTGATGCTCGCGATGCCGTTTCCGTACATCGCCAATCACGCAGGATGGGTGGTCGCCGAGGTGGGGCGTCAGCCGTGGATCGTCTACGGCCTGCGCCGATCGGCGGAGGCGACGTCGCAGAATGTCACCGCCGGGATGACGACATTCACGCTGCTCGGGTTCATGGGGCTGTACGCCCTGATCGGATTGCTCTACCTCCTGCTCGTCCTTCGGATCGTGCACGAGGGGCCGGGGCACGGCCGCGCGCACGAACCGGCCGGCGAGGCCGGCACGGGCGGTGTCCAGGACGGCGTTCGGACAGCGACCGGAAAGGCGCGATCGTGATCAACACCATCTGGTTCATCGTCCTCGCGTTCATGCTGGCCGGCTACGCCGTGCTCGACGGCTTCGACCTCGGCGTGGGCGCCGTGCACCTGCTGCTCGGCCGCGACACCCGGGAGCGCGGCAAGCTCATCGATGCGATCGGGCCCGTGTGGAACGGCAACGAAGTCTGGCTGCTCGCGGCAGGCGGGTCGATGGTGGTGGCCTTTCCGCATCTCTACGCGGCGAGCTTCAGCGGGTTCTACCTGGCGCTGATGATCGTCCTCTGGCTCCTCGTCCTTCGCGGCCTCGGCATCGAGTTCCGGCACCTCATCGACCACGACATGTGGAGACAGGCGTGGGATGTCGCGTTCTCGCTGTCGAGCGCGCTGCTCGCCCTGCTGTTCGGCGTGGCGCTCGGCAACGTGCTCCGCGGCGTGCCCCTCGACGAGCGCGGGGAATTCCAGGGGACGTTCGCCCTGATGTTGAACGGGTTCGCACTGCTCGGCGGGGCGCTCAGCGTGGCCCTGCTCTCGATGCACGGCGCGGCGTGGGTCGCCGTGAAGACGGAAGGCCCCCTGCAGGCGCGCGCGCGGCGGTTCGCAGGCGCGCTCTGGTGGGCGGCGATGGCGCTGCTCGCGGCGATGATTGCCGCCAGCTTCGCCGTGCGGCCGGACTTCACCGCCAATTTCGCCGGGCATCCGTGGCTGCTCCTTGCGCCCGTCGTCACGGCCGCAGGGGCTGTGGCCATCAAGTACTTTCAGGGCCGGCAGGACGACCGGCGCGCCTTCGCCGCCGGCGCCGCGCTGATCGCCGGCCTGCTCGCCTCGGTCGCCGCGGGGCTGTATCCGCGGCTCCTGCCCGCGGGGCCCGGGAGCGCGCATCCGGGGCTCGACATCTTCAACGCCGCCTCGCCCGAAGGCAGCCTCCGGACCGCCCTTGCCATCTACCTGTGGGGGCTTGCCCTGGTCGCCCTGTACCAGGTGAGCATCTATCGCATCTGGAGAGGCAAGGCGCGGGACGTGTATCACTGACGGCCGCGAACGCAAGGTCCTCCCCGGATAGCGCTTGAGCCCTATAGACCTTTCCTGTATACTCCGACAATTCTAGTAAGAGATGTTCTTGGGGCGGCGAACCAGCCGCCGTGCGGGCGTTGACACGCTACGCGGCCGAGGTGCGGCCGTGTTCAGGGCCGGGCAACGACAGGGCGGGGAGAAGAAGATGTCCACAGTCAAAGTCGCGTCGACGTTTCCGGCCGCTCGGCTGAGAGCGTCAGTCGTACTGCTTTCTCTAGGCTTGGCGTTGCTCTCGGCCCTGCCGGTGCAGGCACAGCCGGGACCGTTGACCTTCTTCAAGAACTACTTCATCACGGGCGACTACGTCGTGGGCGGCGAGAGCCTGTGGCGGAAGGGTGTCAACGGCAGGGCGGCGGTGCAGATTGCGATGAGCGGGGTGCCGGAGGACGTCGACATCCTGGCCGCGTACCTGTACGTGCAGACGGCGGAAGCCGTCCAGTGGTCGGGCATCGACCACGCGACGTTCAACGGCGCGGATCTCGGTCCGGGCGCCAGTTCCGTCGCGAAAGCACTCAACTGGGACCTCGCGACCGCGCCGTGCTGGACCGTCAACCTGCCCGGGGGACGGAGACTGGTCACGTACCGCGCCGACGTCCTGCGCTACCTGCCGATCGGTCCGAACGGCAGACAGATCGTGAACGGGCCGCAGACCCTCGAGGTGCCGGATTCCGGACCGCTATTCAGCGACGTTGACGAAGGCGGCGCCGAGACAGTTGGCGGAACGGGCCCGCGCGCAGTCGGCGCCAGCCTGGTGGTGGTCTACAGGGACCCGACAAAGCCTTTCAAGGCGATCGTCATCTACGACGGCGGCTTCAAGAAGGGCGCCTACGCAACGATGACTCAGACGATCAGCGGCTTCTACCAGGCCTCGGCCAGCCCGGCAGTCAAGATGACTCACATCGTGGGCGACGGGCGGTCTGGTCTCTCGGAGAGAGTGCTGTTCAACGACGTACTGATCTCGACCGATCCGTTCGTGGCCGCGGACGGCCCCAAGTGGGACAATCCGACCTTTGACGGTCTCACATTGCCTGGCGGCGCCGGTTCGGCGGCCGTGAAGGTGATGCCGAACGGGCTGCTCTCCGACTGTCTGTGCTACAGCGGGATCGTCTTCAGCACGGACGTCCAGGATTCCGACGGCGACGGCCTCCTCGACGTCTGGGAGTCGTCTGAGACTCCTATCCTGGATCCAACTGGTCAGGCCCTGCCGAATCTCAAGGCCATGGGCGCCGACGCGTATGCGAAGGATCTCTTCGTCGAAATCGGCTACATGAAGACCGACACCGACGCCACCTACGGCGGCGTGCCCAAGCCTGCGCACTCCCATCTGCCCACCCACGCGGCACTGAAACTGGTGGGCGACGCCTTCGCGAACGCGCCCACCGGCCGGATCAACGTGCATTTCGACGTCGGAGACTCGTATCCGCCGGGCGATGCCGATCCCTACATCATCCCCCGCGGCGCGGGCCTTGCCCGCGGCGGAGAGGCCATCGACGAAGCCGCCACGGTGTGCTCACGTGGCGCGACGGACAAGCCGTGGGTGTGCCAGTTCTCGGATTACCCCGGCACCGTCGGCTGGAAGTCGGGTTTCCGCTTCCTGAGGGACCAGGTCTTCAGCGTGACGCCGGCGCCTCCGGCGACGGCCCCGCCCACGCCGCTCGAAGACTACTGCGACGTGCCCGGGTACACCTGCAGCCAACGCTTCGATCGCAACCGGAAGGACATGTTCCGGTACGCCTTGTTCGCCCACGCGCTCGGCCTGCCGAAGTCCGAAGAGCCATGTCTCGACGAACTTGGCGCCGCGGTGCCGCCCAACGTCAGGACCGGCCGCTGCGATGCGCCGTTGCGCGACAACCCCGACTTCCACGTGCCGCGGACGAATACTGGCGTCGGCGACTTCCCGGGCGCTGACGTCATGGTCACGCTCGGCGCGTTCGCAGACACCAACGGCGCGCCCGTCGATGCCGACCACGACCCCGGCACCCCCGGCGTGTGGACCCCGTTCCCCGTGGGGACCCCGTTCATGCAAGCGTCCACGCTCATGCACGAGATGGGGCACAACATGGAGCGCAGGCATGGCGGGGAGGCGTTCGAACCGAACTGCAAGCCGGCGTACCTGAGCGTGATGAACTACCTGTACCAGTTGCGCGGGCTGCTCGACGACGGCGGCACGCCGCACCTGGACTTCTCTCGCAATGCGTTTGCCTGGATGCCCACGGATGAAACCGCATTGAACGACGGGCCCCTCGGCGGGTTGCCGTACCGGATCGGGTGGTATGCACCCCTGGTCGGCAGCTACCTCGAAGGCCGCGGCACGGCTGCGCTCAGGCACTGCGACGGGTCCGACAAACTCGCGACCGATGTGGACATGGTCCGCATCGACGCGAGAACGGCCGCAGGTGCGATCGACTGGAACGCCGATGGGGACTCGACGGATTCGGCGTTCGCCCTGGACGTCAACTTCAACGGCCGCTTGGACGGTCCCCCGAGTCCGCCCCTCGCCGGTTCCGATGACTGGTCCAGCATCCGGCTGAACCAGATCGGCGCCAGACGAAACACGGGGGGGATGTACGTGGCCGACACGGCGGGCCACCTCCTCGTGGGACCGTTGTCGCTGGATTCCGGCCGGGGCGACCTGGGCCGCGGTGACCTGGGTCGCGGGGACCTGGGCCGGGGCGACCTGGGCCGGGGCGACCTGGGTCGCGGGGATCTGGGCCGGGGCGACCTGGGCCGAGGCGACCTGGGCCGCGGGGATCTGGGCCGGGGCGACCTGGGCAGAGGCGACCTGGGCCGCGGGGACCTCGGGGGCGGGGACCTGTTCGTCGGTGACCCCGCCAGCCCGGGTGGAGAACTGGACTTCGAGACCGCAACGGATCTGGCGAAGACGCCACCGAACCAGTTCACGGCGTGCGTGATTGGCGTGAATTGCTCAGGGTCGCCGCTGCACGCGGTGAGCCTCGGCTGGACAGCGCCCAACGTCGGCGGCGTCGTGCGGTACACCATCTATCGGGTGGCAGGCGACGCGCTCGTGCCCGACACGCCTTCGACCCCATGGACGGCCGTCGGACAGGTGACCTCCGTGCAAGGCCAGGTCGCGTACGCCCTGGTCGATGGCACTTCGCTCTTGAACGGATCCTCGTATACCTACTTTGCGGTCGCGACGTATGAGGACGGGATCCAGAGTGATCCGTCCAATCTGGTGACGATTGCGGCCGTGAACGACCCGCCGGTGGCTGACAACGACCGTTACTCCACAGACGAGGACACGCCGCTTGTCCAGGCGGCGCCTGGCGTACTGGACGGCGATGCCGACCCGGACAGCACCAGCACCTTCACGGCTGATCTGGTCACGGGGCCCTCGCACGGCACGCTCAGGCTGAACGCCGACGGCTCGTTCGTCTACACGCCGGCGGCGAACTACTATGGCGCCGACTCGTTCACCTACCGGGCCTCTGACGGCACGGTCTACACCAACACCGCGACGGTCACGCTGACGGTCAATGCCGTGAACGACGCGCCGGTGGCGGGCAACGACGGCTACAGCACCCTTGAGGACACCACGCTCAATCTCGCCGCGCCCGGCGTGCTCGGCAACGACACGGACGTCGACGGCACGCTGACGGCGGTTCTCGTCACCGGGCCCTCGCATGGGACGCTGCTGCTGAACTCCGACGGCTCGTTCACCTACACGCCGGCGGCGAACTACTACGGCCCCGACGCGTTCACCTACAAGGCCAGCGACGGGCTGCTCGACAGCAACAACGCGACGGTCGCCATCACGGTCACGCCGGTGAACGACGCGCCGACGATCTCCGACATCGCGGATCGGGCCATCGACGCGAACAGCAACACGGGAGCGGTGGCCTTCACCATCGGCGATGCCGACGGACTCACCGGCCTCGCCGTGTCGGGCATCTCGAGCAACAGCACGCTGGTGCCGAATGCGAACATCGTGTTTGCGGGCACCGGAGCCAGCCGCACCGTCACCGTGACCCCCGCGGCCAATCAGAGCGGTACGGCCACGATCACGGTGACCGTGACCGACGGCGCCGGTCTCGCGTCCAGCGACTCGTTCCTGCTGACCGTCAAACCGGTCGGTTACGTACTCGTGAACGTCAAGAACCTGCCGCCGGCGGCCGGCGTGACCTTCAAGCCGAGCTCTACGGGCACGCCGGTGGACCTGGATTGGAAGTTCGCCACTAACGGCACCGTGATCAACAGCGCCGAGTCGCTGCCGACGGTGACCGTGACGGGCCCTGGAGGTTTCTCGAAGACGTTCAGTCCGGGGGCTGGTTGTGCGGCCGCGAACGGCTGTGCCAGCTTCACCTACAAGGCGACCGAGAAGACGTGGGATCTCGACTGGAAGCCAAAGAACGCGGCGGTTGGCACGTATTACGTCGTCGTGACGAGCCAGAAAACCGGCCAGCGGTTCCCGGAAACCGGGCTCGGCTTCCCCGTCGTCTTCAAGCAATAGGAGCATCGTCGCCCCGGGGGGCGCAGCGGGCGGCCCCCCGGGCGCGCTCAACTGAGCGTGCTGCGGCTTATCGGCGGCCCGCGCGTTTGCGGGCGTCCGGGACGAGCGGGTCTTCCGTGGACTTCCCGCGGATGGCGAGATACGCGCCGTACGATTCTGCGGCCTTCGCGCTCTTCAGCCCTTCGCGGACCCGGCCCTGGTAGTAATAGACGGGCGGGAAGACGCCATAGCTGGGTTCCTCGTCGAGGAACAGCGCCAGCGCCTCGCCGCGGCGCTTGAGGCAGCGGTCGAACTCGGAATCGGCTTGCGGGAACGCGCCGGCCTCCAGGTACGCCCGCCCGAGCTCGAGGTGGCCGATCCAGGTGTCCAGGAGACCGTTGGCCTCGGTCAGGTCCTTGATCGCCCTTCGCGCGTTTCCGTTCTTCAGCGCCGTCAGTCCGTCGATGATCAGGGAATAGGCCTGCGGCTCCGCCTGGAGTTCGTCGCCGAAGTCGGCCGAGATCGAGCCGGCCTTCGCGGCCGCACCCGCCTCGACGAAGACGCGCGCCGCCAGGAACCGGATCTTCACGGACCGGCTGTTTGCCAGCGCCTTGTCGGCAGCCGCGAGGGCGGCGGGGTTCTGGCCACGGAGCAGCTGGGCGTAAGCGAGCGCGGCGAACTTGTTGGCGGCCCGGTCCGTGTCCTTGGACGCCAGGTCCTTGGCCGCCCCCTGCGTGAGGATGCGCGCCGCGTCGAGGAACCGGCCCTCGTACAGAGCGAGGTCGGCCAGGCCCGACGCCGTGTAGGACGCGCCCTGGTCGTCGATCTTGGTCAGACTCTCGTAGGTCTCCGTCGCCTGGGCTACCTGGCCCTGTCCCAGTTGAGCAAAGGCCTTGGCAAGCAGGCCGAACAGGCCCGGCGCCTGCGCTTGTTCGGCGGTCTGGAAGTCGCTGGCGTACGCCGCATAAAGCGCCAGATTGTCCCGGTAGAGCGCACGGTTCGGCAGGATCTTCACGGCCTGCTTCATCTCGTCCACGGCCTTCGGCATCTGCCGCAGCTTCGACAGGCAGAGCGCGTGGTTGTTGCGGGCCGCCGCGTCTCCGGAATACCGGTCGATCAGATCGCCGTATTCCTTCACGCATGCCTGGTAGTCGTTCGTCAGGAGGTAGAACATGCCACGCGTCCGGTAGCGTTCGCGCTCCGTCATGCCGTCGAGGTGCCGGATGGCTTCCTTCACGTACTTCTCGGCGTCCTGCTGCCTGTCGAGATTCGCCGAGGCGATGGCCATGCCCGCGTGAGCGAGGCCGAAGTTGGGATCCAGGGCGACTGCCTTCGAGAAGTCCTGGAGCGCTTCGTCGAACTTGCTGCGGGACAGGGCCTCCATGGCCTGCGCGTACGCCCGGACGACGTCCAGAGACGTCGCCGAGAGGGTTTCGGTGGCGAAGCGCTTGGCGGAGCCGGACGTGTCATCGCCGAGCGCCTCGCGGACCCTGGCCGCAAGCGACGTCGCCACGCCGAGGACCTTGTCCTTGCTCGACGCCCGTTCCGTCGCCGTGGCGATCACGTTTCCGGTCACGGCCTGCGTCGCTTTGACCGACACGCCGTAGCGGCTTCCCTGGCGATCCACTGAACCGGAAAGCACCACGCCGAGGCCCTGCTTGACGGCAATCCCCTGCGCCGTCTCTTCGTCCAGCTTGTCGGGAGGGCGGACGCCGAGGGTCCGCCTGATCCCGGCCCGGTCGTAGGCGCTGATGAACCCTGCGCCTTCCAGCGCAAGTTTCATCATCGGTTCCAGCGTGCGGTCGAACGTGGGGTCTCCCGTCCCGTTCCGGAAGTCTGCGATAAGCACCGAGACGGGCTCGTGCTGGACGGGCGCGGCCGGTCCCCGCGCCAGCCAGTACGTCGCGCCGAGCAGCGACGCGACGACGAGGGAGGCCGCCACGCCCATGCGCCAGGTCAGCCGCCGCACCATCGGCAGTGGCTTGCCGTTGTCGTCGAGCGCCTCCAGATCGGCCAGCAACTCCGCGATCGACTGGTAGCGGGCGGCGGCATCCGTCTGAATGCAGCGCGTGATGATCCGATCGAGGGCTTCCGGGATCGAGGGGTCCGTCGCGCGCGGCGGCGGCGGGGCCTCGGCCATCCGGGCGTTCAGCTCATCGAAGGCGCTCTCGGCGCGGCTCGCGCGCGCGCGGCCGAGAAGGAGGTCGTACAGGATCAGCCCGAGGGTGTAGATGTCCGCGCGCTGATCGACCCGCTCCGCCCGCGCCTGCTCGGGAGCCATGTACGCGATGGTGCCGACCACGCCTTCAACCTGGGTGTGTCCCGCAGGCACGTTCCCGCGGACCATGCCCCCGGCCTCGCCCTGCCCCGCCGTGCGCGCCTTGGCGGCGTCGGTGGAGCCCGCCACGCCGAAGTCCATGACCAGGCCTTCGCCGTCGGCGTCGACCATGATGTTGGCGGGCTTGAGGTCCCGGTGGACGACGCCGGCCGCGTGGGCGGCGACGAGGCCGGACGCGACGCTCCGCGCGATCTTCATCACGCGGGGCACGGCCAGCTTGCCCTCGCGTTCCAGGATCGCCGACAGCTCCTCCCCCTCGAGGAACGGCATCGTGATGTACTTGATGCCGCCCACGTCGCCCATGTCGTGCACCCGCACGATGTTCTTGTGCGTGACCCTGCGGGCGAGCAGCAGCTCCTGCTTGAACCGGCGCTCGAGCATGCGCGCCGTCTCGGGATCCGCGGCCACCTCCGGGCGAATCGTCTTCAGGGCGACGACGACCTCGAGGACCTCGTCCCAGGCCTGGTAGACCGCACCCATGCCGCCGGCGCCGAGCAGCTTGAGAATCTTGTAGCGGAAACCCAACTGCTGCCCGACGAGATCGCCGGCCGAGTCCCCGAAGGTGCCAGGAGACGTTGAGCCGGGACCCGGGCCGGCACCGATCCTCGTCGCGTCGGCTTCGACAGCGGCGGCACGCGGGCGGGGGCTTCCCGCTCCCGTGGCGTCGGGGTCCACGGGGACGGACGGGCCGGCGGGAGCGTCGGCCTGGCGGTGGCCAGGGGCGCCAAGGGGAGCGACCGCCGTCAGGTCGCCCGCACCGGAATCCGGCAAGGCGCCGCACGCCGCGCAGCGTCCGGAGGCCGACGCCGTGCTACGGCCGCACTGGGGGCAGATCATGCAGTTGATGTGAGCCCTTTACCTGACACGTATCTTCGAATCTTAGGATGCCTCGGGGGCCGACACAAAGGAAAAGCGCCACGTTCCCTCCCCGGACGGGCGGGCCCCGCGAGCCCGGACCGGGCAACGGCCTCCCCGATGCTGTAAATTAACCCGGACAGACACCCCGTCGCGGGTGTTCAACCACGAGGCGGATGCCCGGACCGGCATCCGGAGAACGAATGGAACAGCAGCAACGAGCCCGGGAAAAGGACCCGCCGCTGTCGCCGGACGATCTGATCGTCATCACCGGCGCAGGAGGATTCATCGGCGGCAACCTGGCGCTGTACTTCAGGAACAGGGGCTTCACCAACATCCGCGCCGTCGACAAGAAGCCGCTGTACGAGTGGTATCTGCGGGTGCCCGGCGCCCAGAACCGCTGCATCGACGTCAGCGTCGAGGACAACTGCCGGCGCGTCTGCGAGGGCGCGGTCGAGGTCTACAACCTCGCGGCCGACATGGGCGGCATGGGCTTCATCGAGCGCTTTCGCGTCGAGTGCCTGCGTTCGGTCCTCATCAACACGCACATGATCGACGCGGCGTACCGGGCCGGCGCCCGCCGGTACTTCTTCTCGTCGTCGGCCTGCGCCTACAACACGCTGCTCCAGAAGGACCCCGACGTCCGGGCCTTGAAGGAGTCCGACGCGTACCCGGCCATGGCCGAGCGCGGCTACGGCTGGGAGAAGCTGTTCTCCGAGATGGTGTGCGAGGAGCACTGGCACGAACGCGGGCTGAAGACCGCCATCGCGCGGTTCCACAACGTGTACGGACCGCACGGAACGTGGGACGGCGGCCGGGAAAAGGCGCCGGCCGCGCTCTGCAGGAAGGTCATCGAGGCGATTGACACCGGCCGGACGACCATCACGATCTGGGGCGACGGCCGTCAGACGCGCAGCTTCATGTACGTCGACGACTGCGTTCTGGGCATCGACCGGATCATGCACTGCGACGATCTGGTCGCGACGCCCATCAATCTCGGATCCAGCGAACTCGTCTCCATCAACGACCTGCTGTCGAAGATCGAGGCCATCGGCGGCATCAGGCTGGAGCGGCGATACGACACGGACGCGCCCAAGGGCGTGGCCGGCCGCAATTCCGACAACACCTTCATCAAGCGCGTGCTCGGCTGGGAGCCGGATACGCCGCTGGACAAGGGCCTGGCGGTGACCTACGCGTGGATCGAGGAGCAGTATCGGGCGCGCAAGGCCGGCCGGCGGATAGGTGTGGGATAGTGCAGCGCCCGCCAGTCGCGAAGGTCCTCGGGTCGATGCCGTATCGCCTCCAACTGGCGGGCGGCTGGATCGATCAGCCGTTCGTCTCCCGCCACAATCCGAAGCCGCCGGGGTCGATGGTCGTGGCGCAGATTGAACCCGATTTTCCCCCGATGGACCGCTCCGGCCTCGCCACGGGGACGCGCGCCGTCGCGATGCGCCTGTGGAAGGGCAGGCTGCCGGAGCGGCCCCGCGACGAACTGGTGCGCGAACTGTACGACGCCGAGAACGCCGCGTCGGCGCAGCCGAGCGGATCGCAGGACATGGTCGGCCTGATCTATCCGGGTGTGAACCGGCTGGACTACGACTGCCGGGTTCACGGCGGCGTGTTCCCGTCCCACGTGAAGTCCTGCAACAATCGCCGCGTGGCCCGGTGGCTGTCGAGCGTCCTGCACTTGATCGCCGTCGAGCCGAGGCCGGAGGGGTACAACCCGCTTGGCGTCAGGAACCTCGACCCGGCATGGGTCGCCAGGCTTGGCCGCTCGGGACGGGCGTGCTTCGAGGCGATCGTGAACATGGACGCCCCGGCGCTCGGCGCCTCGCTCAATCTGACGATGAAGTGCTGGGGCGCCATCCTGCCTCATACGGTGCGCCACCCGCTGCTGCGCGGGGACCTGATGGCGATCCTGACCGCCTATCAACGACAGTACCCGGGAGCGATGTACTCCGGCTGCGGAGGCGGCTATCTCATCGTCGTCTCCGAGGACCCGGTTCCCGGCGCCTTCGAGGTTTCTGTACGCACGGAAGGGCGGCCCGGATGACACGAGGCCGGATCGCGTCGATCGCGGCGTGGCGGATGACGGGACTGGCGGCCGCCCCGGCGCAGGCATGCCCGCTCGCGCTGAAGCTGCCAGCGATGTCGAGGACCCGCTCATGAACCGCAGGCACTTCCTGAGGACCGGCTCCGTGCTGCTGGCGGGCGCGGCCGCGGCTCCCTCAGCCGCTGCGGCGATCGGCAGCATGACGGCACAGCCAGGCCCGGCGCCGGCAGGTGCCGCGTTGCCGCTCGCCCCGCGTTTCGGTGACGGGCGCGACTGGTGGTTTCAGAAGCGCTTCGGCATGTTCGTGCACTGGGGGCTGTACGCGATCCACGGATTCCACGAACAGGAGCAGTGGCGCCGGCGCGTGCCACGTGACGAATACGTCAAACTGGCCGCGCAGTGGAACCCGAGCGCGTTCGACCCCGACGCATGGCTGGACCTGATGGACGACGCGGGCATGAGGTACGTCTGCCTGACGACCAAGCACCACGACGGGTTCTGTCTCTGGGACACGAAGGCGACCCGCTTCAACACGATGAACACGCCCTATGGCCAGCGACGTGGTGCGGATGCTGGCAGAGGCCTGCCACCGGCGGCGCGTGCCGCTCTGCCTCTACTACTCGATCGCCGACTGGAACCACCCGAACTACCCGAATCAGGGACGTCATCACGAACTCCCGCCCCAGCCGCAGGATCGGCCCGATCTCGCCAAGTACCTCGAGTTCCTCAAGACGCAGGTGCGAGAGCTGTGCACGAACTACGGCGAGATCCCGGGCTTCTGGTGGGACATGAACGTGGACCGGCACGTGGACGCGTCGATCAACGCGTTGATCCGCCAGCTCCAGCCGAGCGCCGTGATCAACGACCGCGGCTTCGATGCCGGTGACTTCGGCACGCCTGAGCGCGACGTGGACGCGGCAGGCGAGGAGTTGCTGAGTTTCAGCAAGCGCACGGAAGCCTGCCAGAGCGTGGGCATGGAAAGCTGGGGCTACCGCCGGGACGAGAGTTACTATACCGACCGCCACCTCATGCGCAGCATCGACAAGTACCTGGCGCGCGACGCCAACTACCTGCTCAACGTCGGGCCGAAGCCCGATGGCACCATCCCGGCCGAGTCGGCCGGGATCCTGCGCCGGATCGGGCAGTGGTACGACCGCGTGCGCGAGGCGTTCGACGGCGCGGTGCCGGCGTCGAACCTGACCGAGAACCGGAACGTGCTCATCACCCGCAAGGGCGACACGCTGTACGTACACCTCCACCGCGATCCGGTCAGCGACTCGGTGAAGCTCAAGCCCATCAGCCGCCTCCCGCGCCGGTCGACGATCCTGAACACGGGCCGGCCCGTGTCGTGCGTCGTGGACATGGCGCCGAGCGACCACCTCGAGCAGGCGGCCTACCTGCGTCTCACCGGCCTTCCCGCCAACGATCTGCCGAACAGCGTGATCGTGGTGAAACTCGAGTTCGCTGGCGACCCGGCATTCCGGAACGGAAGAACTGACCCATGAAGCCACCCCAGGACCGCATGTTCGTCCTCGCCGACGGCCGGAACGTGGCCGTCACGTTCATCCTCGTCTGCTCCCTGTTCCTGCTGTGGGGCTTCTGCAACGGGATGATCGACGTGATGGACAAGCACTTCCAGAGCGAGCTGCACCTCACGCTGGCGCAGTCGGCCTGGGTGCAGTTCGCGCACTACCTCGGCTACTTCCTGATGGCGATACCGGCCGGCTGGCTGGCCACCAGGCTCGGCTACAAGGGCGGCATCATCACCGGCCTGCTCCTGGTCGCCGCCGGCGGATTCTGGTTCATCCCGGCCACCAGCATCGCGTCGTTCTGGGCGTTCCTCGTGGGCGTCTGCGTGATCGCGTCGGGCCTGACCTTTCTCGAGACGATTGCCAACCCGTACACGACCGTGCTCGGCACGGAGCGGTACGCGGCCACCCGCATCAACCTGGCGCAGTCGTGCAACGGGATCGGCTGGATCTTCGGCCCCATCGCCGGCGCGGCGTTCTTCTATGGCAAGGACGCCGCGGGCAACAGCACGGGCTCCCAGACGCTCTGGATCCCGTACGCGGCCGTCGGGGCCGTCGTCCTCGTGCTGGCCGTCATCTTCTACTTCGCGCCTGTTCCCGACGTCAAAATGGAGGACGACTACCATCTCGACGAGGCCGGCGCGGACGCGGCGCACTCGATCTGGGCGCATCCGCACTTCGTCCTCGCCGTGGCGGCGCAGTTCCTCTACGTCGCGGCGCAGGCCGGCATTTTCAGCTTCTTCATCAACTACATGACGTCGCAGACGCCGCCCGTGCCCGCGAGCCTGGTGTCGGGCGCGCTCGCGAGCTGGTTCGAGCAGGGGCCGGCCGGGGCGCTGCGCCTGACAGACAGCGGGGCGGCGACGCTCGCGTCGCTGGGCTTCGTCTGCTTCCTGACGGGGCGCTTCACCGGCGCCGCCATCCTGCGGACGTTCGCGGCGCACCGCGTGCTGGCGCTCTACGGCGTGCTCAACGTGCTGACCTGCCTCGTCGTGGTCCTCAAGCTGGGCTGGGTGTCGGTGGCGTGCGTCTTCCTCAGCTACTTCTTCATGTCGATCATGTTCCCGACCATCTTCGCGCTCGGCATTCACGGCCTCGGCCTGCGCGCGAAAAAGGCCTCGGCCTTCATCGTCATGGCCATCATGGGCGGCGCGCTGCTGCCGAAGCTGATGGGCGCCGTCGGGGACGTGTACGACATGTCACGCGCGTTCCTCGTGCCCATGGCCTGCTTCGCGTTCGTGGCGTTCTACGGCTATGCGTGGCCGCGCCTGAGCGGCAGCGAGTCGCTGGGCAGTTCCCGGACGCCCGCCGGGCACTGAATCACGCCGGCCCCGCACCGTCCTCCGTCGCGGTCCGTGGCCGGCCCGAAAGGCAATGCCGATGATCGCGTTCTCGCTGCTGCTGACGCTCGCACTGGCACAGGCACCCGCGGCCCAGCCCGCCCAGCTGCCGCCGCTGACCGTGATGTCGTTCAACATCCGGTACGGGACCGCCAGCGACGCCGACAACCACTGGCTGAAGCGCCGGGAGCAGTTGTTCGCGCTCCTGCGCGAGCAGCAGGCGGATGTCATCGGCCTGCAGGAAGCCCTGCACGACCAGATCGAGGAAATCCTGCAGGCCGTGCCCGGATACGACTACGTCGGCGTGGGCCGAAGCGATGGCCGGCGGGCCGGGGAGTACGCCGCCATCCTCTATCGCACGGCGCGCCTCCGGCCGCGGCGCAGCGACACGTTCTGGTTCTCGGACACGCCTGGCGTCGTCAAGTCCACGTCGTGGGGCAACCAGATCGAACGCATCTGCACGTGGGCGTACTTCGAGGACCGCGAAGGGCCTGCCTTCTACCTCTACAACGTGCACCTGGATCACCAGTCGCAACCGTCGCGCGAGCGCAGCGCCGCGCTGCTGCTGGAGCGAATCAAGACGCGCGACCCGGGGGCGCCTGCCGTCGTGACCGGCGACTTCAACGCCGGCGAAAACAACCCGGCCGCGGTGGCGATGCGCGCCTCGTTCCTCGACAGCTTCCGGGTGCTCCACCCGGACGCCAGAGAAGCGGGGACGTTCAACGGCTTCACGTTCGGCCAGACATCGGGCGACAAGATCGACTTCGTGTTCGTCGAGCCGGGCACTGACGCCGTTGAAGCCGCGATTGTGCGGACGTCCCGTGACGGGCGCTATCCCTCCGACCACTTCCCGGTGACAGCGCGCATCCGGCTGAGGTGACCCGGCAGGCGCCCCGCGGGCAGTGCTGCGCCCTGGCGGTCGGGATCCGCCCGGCCCTCGGCGGCGTCGTACCCACCAGATCAGGTTCCTATGCTGCTGAATGTCCCCCCGGGCGCGGCAGCTGCGTGCACGGCGGCCGCGGCGATGCCGGCCCTGATGTCCGAGGCCGTCGCGGCCCGGCAGAGCGCGGCCGGCTCCCGCAACGGCCAGGGTCCGCACGTCCGCGTGGAGTTGATCACCGACCGGGCCACCCCGGCCCCGGGGATGCGATTCGGGCTGAGATTCAGCCTCGACCCCGGATGGCACATCTGCTGGCAGAACCCCGGCGACTCGGGCGGGCCGCCGGAGGCCTCGTGGACCTTGCCGCCCGGCATGAGGCCCGCGGGCATCGAGTGGCCGGCGCCCGGGCGCATCGATGCCGGCGGGCTGGTGAACTACGGGTACCGCGACGCGGTCGTCCTGCCGGTTGCCGTCGCGATCGCCGCCGGCGCGCGGATTCCTCAGAAGTTCATCGCCAGGGCTTCGCTGCGCTGGATGGCCTGCGCGGACTTCTGTGTGCCCGGCGCCGCGGACCTCGCGCTGGCGTTCCCGCTTGGCGCCGATGCACTCACGCGGGTGTCCGGCTGGAAAACGGCCATCGACGCGGCCCGGCGCGCAGTCCCGAAGCCGGCTCCAGCGTCGTGGACGGCCTCGGCCTCGTCATCCGGCGACACGTTTGTCGTGGAGATCATCACGGGGTCGCGCGAGGAACAGGCCGTGTTCTTTCCGCTCGAGTTGAGCCAGGTGAACGACACGGCCGGCCAGTCGGTGTCGCCGCTGCCGAATGGCCTCAGCCTGATCCTGGAGAAGTCAAGCCAGTTGTCCAACGACCCCGCGGTGCTTCGGGGAGTGCTGTCGCTCCCGGGCGGTCGCGCGTTCACGATACAGGCATCGGTCCGATAGAAGACGGAAGGCACGAGGCAGAAGACCGCGTCAACGCGCGGCGGGCGGCAGCCTCTCGCTGATCCACGACACGGCCTGCGAGGCGCCGGACCCGGTGTTCGCCAGCGCAGCCACGACAAAGCCGGAGCCGGGGAAGATCCGCAGGTCGCCGTTCATGCCGGGCGCGCCGCCGCTGTGGCCGATGCTGCGCGCGCCGCCCTCCATGCTCTCCTCGAACCCATAGGCGTACTTGCCGCCCTGGCCCGTGTCCACCTTGCCAGCCGTCAGCAGATCCGTGTGCTTCGCGTCCAGGAGGACATGGCCGGTCAGCGCCGAGGCAAAGCGCAACAGATCACCGACCGTGGTGTACCCGCCGCCCGCTGACGTGCCCCGATAGGGAAGCGTATCGGTGTTCGGCACCCAGACGCCCTTCTGCTGCATGTAGCCCTTCGCGCGCCCCGGAACCGTCACCTCCTCGGGTTCGGACCCGCTGCCGGTCATGCCCGCGGGCGCGAAGATGTGATCGCGGACGTAGTCGTAGTAGCTCTGGCCTGAGACCCGCTCCACGATGACGCCGAGCAGCAGGAACCCGTAGTTGCTGTATTCCCACTTCGATCCCGGCTCGAATTCCAGGCCGCGCGCGCCGTAGAGCTTCACGTAGTCGCCGAGCGTCTTCAGGTCGAGCCGATGCGCGGCGAACTCCGGACCGAAGATGTCTCCCGTGCCGCCCGTGTGGGTCAGCAGGTGATGGATGGTGACCTTCGATGCGACGTCTCGATTGGGGTAGTCGGTCAGGTACGTTCCGACCGGCGCGTCCAGCCTCACCTTGTTTGCCTGCACCAGCTGCAGGATGGCGGTCGCCGTGAACATCTTGTTCATCGACCCCATGCGGAAGCGCGTGTCGATCGTGTTGGGCAGGTTGCGCTCGCGGTCAGCCAACCCCTTCGCGTCGCTGTACACGATCTTGCCGTGCCGCGCCACGAGCACGGCGCCCTGGAACCTGCCCCCGGCCGCCTGCGCGTCGATTTTCGCGCGCGCGGCAGAGGCCAGTTCGGCCTCGCGCAACCGCGGCACGTTCAGGTCGGGCGGACGGGGCGCGAGGTTCACGCCGACACGGACAATGCGGTGAGGCGGCGCGTCCTCCACCTCGAGGACGGCCCTGGCAACCTGCTCCCACGCGCGCTCCTGCAGGAGACAGGTCACGCTGGCGGGCGTCGCGCGCTCGACCTTGCGCAGGTCGAAGCCCCCGGTCCTCTGCAGGAAGTCGAGGTCGCCGTCGAGGCGCGGGACCCGCGAGGGGAACCGCTCCCGGAGGAACGCCTCGTAGGCGGCGCGGTCGCCGGCGTTGAACACGCGCAGCCAGTCGCGGAACTGCCGCTCGGCGGGGCCCGCCTCGGCCTGGCCAGCGGGAGCGGTCTTCGCGGGCGCGGTCTGGGGCGCTTGCGCGTTGCCCGATGCCGCCGCCAGAACCAGGGCGGCCGCCGGCAGGATGAGGGTCAGTTTTCGTGTGAGCATAACGGATTAGACGACGGCGGCGCCGATTTGCTCCATCGTCTCCCCGAGGCCGGCCCGCGCGGGCACGGCCGAAACGTGTGAAGATATGGAGGTAAGCGCTTCCGCCCCCGTCGTCGTAGCCGCACAAGAGGGCCGATCCCTGACCGCCATGCCAACACACTCCCTGCGCCCCGCCGTCCTCGTCGTCCTTTCGGTGTTTCTATCGTCCTGCGGCGCCGGAGGTTCGGATGCCGGCCCGGGGCAGGGGAGCGGCGCCCCGGGTCGGGGCGCCGGGCGGGGCGCCGGCGGACCTGTCCCGGTCCTCACCGCACGGGCTGAACAGAAGACGGTTCCCGTCGCCGTGGCTGCCGTCGGCACCGTCGAGGCGGTCTCGAGCGTCCAGATCCGCGCGCAGGTCACTGGACAGCTGACGGCCATTCACTTCACCGAGGGCCGGGAGGTCAGGCAGGGCGACCCGCTCTTCAGCCTCGATCCGCGCCCCTACCAGGTGGCGCTGCTGCAGGCGCAGGCCGTGCTCGCTCGCGACTCCGCGACGCTGCAGAACGCGCAGGCCCAGCAGAGCCGCAACGACGCCCTGTTCCAGAAGGGGCTCCTCGCGCGTGACGTGTACGAGAGCCAGCGCGCCAGCGTGGCCGCGAGCGCGGCCACCGTCGAAGCCGACAAGGCGGCGATCGAGACGGCGAAGCTGAACCTCAAGTACACCGAGATCGCGGCGCCTATCTCCGGGCGCACGGGCGCGCTCGGTGCGCACGTGGGCGATCTCATCCGGGCGAACGACACCTCGCCGCTCATTGTCATCAACCAGTTGGCGCCCATCTACGTGACGTTCGCCGTGCCCGGCCGGTACCTTCCGGACATCCGCCGGTTCCAGGCGCAGAAGCCGCTCGGGGTGGGCGCCTCGAGCCCGGGAGAGGTGGGGCCGGAGGGCGCGTCCGAGAGCGGAAACGGCGCGGGGCCCAAGGTGCAGGCCGACGCCGCGCGAGGCGCCCTGACGTTCATCGACAACGCCGTCGACGTGACGACAGGGACGATCAGGCTCAAGGCGACGTTCCCGAACAGCGACGGCCGGCTGTGGCCGGGTGCCTTCGTCCGCGTCACGCTCGACCTCACGACGCAGGTAGACGCCACCGTCGTGCCCTACACCGCCGTGCAGACGTCGCAGGACGGGCAGTTCATCTTCGTCGTCAAGGCCGATCGCACGGTCGAGATGCGCCCGGTGCAGGTTGAACGCCAGCAGGGCGGCGACGCCGTCATCGCCTCGGGCATCTCGCCGGGCGACGAGGTCGTCACCGACGGGCAACTGCGCCTCACGCCGGGCGCGCGCATCACGAAGGCCGGCGCTCGCGGGCCCGGCGCCGGACCGTCCGAGGGGCGGCCCGGCGGCCAGGGCGGCCGCGGCCAGTAGGCGGAGGGCGGGACCATGAACGTAGCGGAACCCTTCATTCGCCGGCCCGTCGCGACGACGCTGCTCGTCGCCTCGATTCTGATCTTCGGCATCCTCGGGTACCGGCTGCTGCCGGTGAACGACCTCCCCACGGTCGATTTCCCGACGATCCAGGTGAACGCCAACCTGCCGGGCGCCAGTCCTGAAACGATGGCCGCCTCGGTGGCGACGCCGCTCGAGAAGCAGTTCTCGACGATCGCCGGCGTCACGTCGATCAGCTCCTCGAACACGCAGGGCAGCACGAGCATCACGCTGCAGTTCGATTTGAGCCGGTCGATCGACGCGGCGGCGCAGGACGTGCAGTCCATGATCGCGCGGGCGCAGCGGCAGCTGCCGCCTGGCATGCCGTCGCCGCCGTCGTACCAGAAGGTGAACCCGGCCGACGCGCCGGTGCTGTTCCTCACCTTGAGCTCGCCCACGCTTCCGCTGCCGCAGATCGACCGGTACGCGCAGAACCTGCTGGCGCAGCGGCTGTCGATGGTGACGGGTGTGGCGCAGGTGAACGTGTTCGGCTCGCAGAAGTTCGCGGTCCGCGTGGACGTCGATCCCCAGCAGCTGGCGTCGAGAATGATTGGGATCGACCAGGTCGCGCAGGCCATTGCGGCCGCCAACGTCAACCGGCCGACGGGCACGCTCTACGGCCCGGACCGCAACTACGTGATCGAGACGTCGGGCCAGCTGCTGCAGGCCGACGGCTACGAGTCGATCGTGGTGGCGTACCGGAACGGCAGCCCGGTGCGCCTGAGCGAGGTGGCGCACGTCTACGCCGGCGTCGAAAACGAACGCAACGCGGGCTGGTACAACGGCTCGCGCACGATCTACCTGGCCGTCCAGCGCCAGCCGGGCACGAACACCATCGAGGTCGTGGACCGCATCAAGGCACTGCTTCCCAGCCTCGAGCAGCAGCTGCCGGCATCGGTGAGCCTCAGGATCCGGAGCGACCGGGCGGTGCCGATCCGCGAGTCGGTCGATGACGTGAAGTTCACGCTGCTGCTCACGGTCTGCCTCGTGGTGCTCGTGATCTTCCTGTTCCTCCGGAACATCTCCGCCACGATCATCCCCAGCCTCGCGCTGCCGTTCTCGATCGTCGGGACCTTCGCGGTGATGTACGTCCTCGGCTACAGCCTCGACAACCTGTCGATGATGGCGTTGACGCTCTCGGTCGGGTTCGTCGTGGACGACGCGATCGTGATGCTCGAGAACATCGTGCGGCACATGGAGATGGGCAAGCCGAGGCTGCAGGCCGCCCTGGACGGATCGAAGGAGATCGCCTTCACGATCGTGTCGATGACCGTGTCGCTCGCCGCCGTCTTCATCCCGGTGTTCTTCATGGGCGGCGTGGTCGGGCGCCTGATGCACGAGTTCGCGGTCACGATCATCGGCGCGATCATGGTCTCCGGCCTCGTCTCCCTGACGCTGACCCCGATGCTCGGCAGCCGGTTCCTCAAGGCGCCGCACTCCATCCGCCACGGCTGGTTCTACAACGTGATGGAGCGCGGGTTCGACGCCTGGCTGCAGGGCTACTCGTGGTCGCTGCGGCAGACCATCCGTTTCAAGGGCGTGACGATGGCCGTCTCGGCCCTGCTGCTGGCCGGGACGGTGTACCTCTTCACGATCATCCCGATGGGGTTCATCCCGAACGTCGACACCGGACAGCTCAGCGGCCAGATCGAGACCATCCAGGGGCTGGGGTTCGACGCCACCGTGGCGAAGCTCAAGGACGTGATGCGGGTGCTGGCCGACGACCCGAACGTGGCCGGCTACACGGCGAACGCGTTCAGCTCGGGCGGACGGCTCAACGTGGACCTCAAGCCGCGTGAGGAGCGGACGCTGACGGCCGACCAGGTCATCGAGGAGCTGCGGCCGAAGCTGGCGGCGATCCCGGGCATCCGGGTCTTTCTGACGAACCCGCCCGCCATCCGCATTGGCGGGATGATGACGCGCAGCCAGTACCAGTTCACGCTGCAGAATCCGGACACGGAGGAGCTGTACCGGGTGGCGCCGCAATTCGAAGCCGCGCTGCGCGGCATCGACGGCATCGAGGACGTCACCTCGGACCTGCAGCTGCGCAATCCGCAGATCGCCGTCGAGATGAATCGCGATCAGATCGCCGCGCTCGGCCTCACCGTCGACCAGGTCGAGCTGGCCCTGACCTCGTCGTACGGCTCCCGCCAGGTGTCCCAGATCTTCGCGCCCGACGACCAGTACCAGGTCATCCTCCAGGTCGATCCCCGCTACCAGCGCGATCCGGCGGCGCTCTCGATGCTGTACGTGCAGGGATCGGGCGGCAAGCTCGTGCCGCTCTCCGCCGTCGTGACAACCCGGCAGACCGTCGGCCCGCAGTCGGTGAACCACACCGGGCAGTCGCCCTCGGTGACGCTGTCGTTCAACCTCCGGCCGGGCATGGCCCTCGGCGACGCCGTGGCGCGCGTGCAGGAGGTGGCCCGCCAGACGCTGCCCGACACCGTCACGGGCAGCTTCCAGGGCACGGCCCAGGCGTTCCAGGATTCGATGGTCGGCCTTGGGTGGGTGCTCGTCCTCGCGATCTTCGTGATTTACGTCGTGCTCGGCATCCTCTACGAGAGCTTCATCCACCCGCTCACGATTCTCTCGGGCCTCCCGTCGGCGGGCTTCGGCGCCCTGCTGACGCTGCTCCTCTTCAGGCACGACCTGAACATCTACGCGTTTGTCGGCGTCATCATGCTGGTCGGGCTCGTGAAGAAGAACGGCATCATGATGATCGACTTCGCGATCGAGACGCGGCGGCGCGAGGGCGTGTCGCCGGCCGATGCCATCTACGAGGCGTGCCGGGTGCGGTTCCGGCCGATCATGATGACGACGATGGCGGCGCTGATGGGGACGCTGCCGATTGCTTTGGGCATGGGCGCCGGGTCGGAAGCGCGCCGGCCGCTCGGGCTGGCCGTCGTCGGCGGCCTACTCGTGTCGCAGACGCTCACGCTCTACGTCACGCCTGTGTTCTACGTCTACATGGAGCACTTCCACGACTGGGTGACGAGCCGGCGGACGGTGCGGATCCCCGCCGCCGAGCGTGGCGGGCAGGCAGTGGAAGGCGGCCAGCCGGCCGTCGAAAGCACAGAAGCCGGTTCCTAGACCCGGGAAAGCCATGCGGCCACTTCCCCGCGCGTTACCGGCGTTGGCGGTGTGCTGCCTCCTGACCGTGTGCGCCGTGGAAGCCTCGGCTGGCCCCAGGCAGGCGCCGAAGGCCGGCGGCTCGGAAGCGATCGGCCAGGCGGGGGCGGTCCTGTCCAGGACAGCCCTGCCGATGGCGCTGGTTGGCGTGATGGTCGACTCGACCGAGCCATCCCGATCGGCATGCCTCGTCCGATGCAACCAATCGCCAGAGAGGAAGTACGCATCGGCGCTGCAAGTCGGAGAGACCGCCTGCGATCTCGCTGAAATCAAGGAGATCAGGCAGGACGCGGTCGTGCTCCGAAACCTGGCGACGGACCGAATCGAGCTGCTCCAGCTTCCGGAGACCGGCGTGTCGAAGGGCGTCCTCGCCGCTGGCGAGGAGCTCCCGCCCGCCCCCATCGTCGTGAACGAAGCCCCAGGGCTCGTCAGTGTCGACGTGCCGAAGGCCTCGGTCGACCACTACCTCGTGAATCTCTCCGAGCTGCTCTCCTCCGCCCAGGCGGTGCCGCGTTTCCGCGACACCGCGAACGGGCAGCGGGTCATCGAGGGGTTCGAGCTCACCCAGGTCAGGGCTGGCAGCGTTGTCGAGCAGGTGGGTCTGAAGAACGGCGACGTCATCGTCGACGTGAACGGCCAGACGCTGGACAGCCTCCCGACGGTGCTGCGCCTCTTCGGACAGGCGCAGACGATGGGGCAGGCGAATGTCACCGTTCTGCGCGGCAGCCGGCGGATGACGTTCGTCTTCAACACGAAGTGAACAGGCTCGCCGCTTCAGGGCCCGCGTTCTGAATGCCGGCGATGGCCGCCCGGCATTGACACCCTTCCAGTTCAGGCGCTACGGTCTCATAGACCGGCTTCGCAGCCGGCGTGCGGCGGCCCGATCATGCCGCGAGAACGGGCTCCGGAACCGCTCGTTCTGGCAGCGCGACTTGCGCGCACGGCTCGCGCCGCGTGCTTCTTGAAAGGACAGACGGATGACGGCACTCAGCATTGTCCTCGCGATTGCGCTCGCCCTTCAGGCTCCCACCAAGCCGGTGACCGCCGACGACTACGTCGGCCGGTGGAACGTCATCATTACCGACGCCACCGACACCTTTGTCAGCGGCGGCATCCGCATCGACAAGTCCGGTGCGGGGCTCACCGGATCCCTCGTGTGGAGGTCCGGCAGCTATGCCCCGGTGAAGAGCGTCGAGGTCGTCGACGGCGTGCTGAAGATCGTGCGGGCCGCCGGCGAGAACAAGCAGGACCTTTTCGAAGCCAGGCTTGAAAACGGATTGCTCAGAGGCCAAGTGACCTACCCGGACGGCAAGATCCACCACTTCGAAGGCCGGAAGGCGCCGCTGCTCACCTCGTTCAAGACGTCCGGCGCGTGGAAGACCACGAAGCCGTTCGACGGCAAGACGCTCAACGGCTGGCACCTCCGCGATCCGAAGGCCAAGAACGGCTGGGCGGTCGAGAACGGCGAGCTCGTGGTGGTGGAGCCGAAAGGCAACTCGGACCTGGTGAGCGACGCCAAGTTCCAGGACATGCAGCTGCACCTCGAGTTCAACGTCGACCCGAAGTCGAACAGCGGCGTCTATCTGCGCGGGCGGTACGAGGTGCAGATTCTCGACAATCCCGACGCGAAGATGGCCCTCGACACGCACGGCTGCGGAGCGGTCTACAGCCGGCTCGCGCCGAAGATGGACGCCACGAAGCCCGCGGGCGAGTGGCAGACGCTGGACATCGAGTTCATCGGGCGGCAGATCGAGATCACGCTCAACGGCAAGACAATCGTCAAGGACGTCGTGGAAGGCATCACTGGCGGCGCGCTCAGCCCGTGGGAAGGCGAGCCCGGCCCGCTGATGCTGCAGGGTGACCACGGCAAGGTCCGCTTCCGCAACATCGAGGTGAAGTCGCGGTAACCCATGACGGATTCAGTCGAGCAGTTGCTGGAAGACCTCGAGCACGAAACCGGCCACGACACGGCGGCGGCGTTTGCGCGCCTCGTCGCCGACTACCTGTCAGAGACGAGAACGGGAAGCGGGCGGGTGTCGACGGATCGAACGCCGGCCGACCTTGCGGCGCGGTTCGCGGAGCCGCTGCCGGACGAAGGCCGGCCGCTCCACACCGTCCTCGACCGCCTTCGGCGCGACGTCCTGCCGGACTGCAATCGCCTGACCCATCCGCGAGCGATGGGGCACCAGGTGTCGGCGCCCCTGCCGATCGCCATCTGGACAGAGGCGCTGACGGCCGCGCTCAATCAGTCGGGCGCGGTCTGGGAAATGTCGCCGGTCGGCACGATCATCGAGACGCAGGTCGTTCGGTGGATGTGCGAGCTTGCGGGGTTCGGGCCCGATGCCGGCGGCACCTTCACGTCGGGCGGCACCGAGGCGACGTTTGCAGGGCTCCTCGCGGCGCGGCAGGCGGCCCGGCCCGACGCGTGGAGGAAGGGCCTCGGCAACGACCCGCCCGTCGTGGTGTCGGGCGAGCACGCCCATTACGGCGTGGCGCGGGCCGTCGGCGAACTTGGCCTCGGCGCCGAGAACGCCGTTGTCGTGCCCTCTTCGGGCTACCGCATGGATACGGCCGCCCTCGCAAACACGCTCGATGCGCTGCGCGCCGCCGGGCGGCAGGTGATGGCGGTGGTGGCCACCGCCGGAACGACGCCCACCGGGTCGTTCGACGACATCGACGCGATCGGCGGCCTCTGCGAGCAGCGCGGCCTCTGGCTGCACGTCGACGGGGCGCACGGCGCATCCGCGCTGCTGTCGCCCGCGCATCGCGCGCGGCTGGCGGGCATCCACCGCGCGCGATCGATCGCCTGGGATCCGCACAAGATGCTGCTCATGCCGCTGACCGCGAGCGTGGTCCTGGTGAGGCACGAGCGCGATCTCGAGGCGGCGTTCTCGCAGCAGGCGCCGTATCTCTTCCACGGCGGCTCTGGCGAGCGCAACTGGGACCAGGGCCTGCGCAGCTTCACGTGCTCGCGGCGGATCGACGCGCTCAAGGTCTGGGTGGCCATCCAGCGGTACGGCGCTTCCGGGCTCGGCACGCTCTACGATCACCTGTGCGCGACAGCCCGCAGGCTTTACGACGCGATCCTCGCGCGGCCGCGGTTCGAGGCGCTCCACGAGCCGGAGTCGAACATTCTCTGTTTCCGGTACGTCGGGGACGGTTCCGTCCCGGCCGATCGACTCGATGCCCTGAACCTCGAGCTGCGCGCGGCCTACAACCGCGAGGGCGACGGATGGATCACCAGCACCGTGCTGGGGGGCCGCCGCGTGCTGCGCGTCACCGTGATGAATCCGCGCACGACGGCCGCTGACCTCGAGCGGGTGCTCGACGGACTGGAGGGAGCCGCCGCGCGGCTTGCGCAGGCGTCGTGATGTTCGACGCGCGGTACTTCGCGTTCGCCACGCTGTCCGCGCTGCTCGTCATCTCGCCGGGAGCCACGCTCGCCGTCGTGGTCGAAACGGCGCTGGGCTACGGGCGCAAAGCCGCCTTGCTCACCGTGGCCGGCGTCGGCCTCGGCAATGCCACCCTGGCCGCGGCGGCGGCGTTCGGGCTTTCAGCCCTCGTCGAGCGCTGGCCGCGAGCCCTGCCGTCGATTCGCCTCGCCGGCGGCCTGTACCTCGCGTACCTCGGCGTGCGCGGACTGTGGCGGGCACTCTTCCCACGCCGCCGCGTTGCAGAAACTGCCATGGGGACTGTCCCCGTGTCAGTGGGGACTGTCCCCATGGCGCTCGTGGCGAGGGGTGCGCTGACGAATCTGCTCAACCCTCCGGTCGTCCTGTTCTACGCGACGATGGTGCCGCAGTTCATCGGACCGGGGGACCCGTACCTGGCCCGCGCCCTCGTGCTGGGCGCCACGCACGTCGCCATGAGCGTGCTCTGGCAGGGATCGTGCGGTGTGGCGGTGGGCCTGGCCGCCGAGCACCTGAAGCGCCCGGGCGCGCGCCGGGCGCTGGAGGGCATCACAGGCGCCGTCCTCGTCTTCCTGGGCGCGCGGCTCTTTTTCTAGAAACGCACGGCGAGGCCGGACAGGAGGCGCGTCTCCTTGTAGCCCTCGTCGCGCGTGTAGTCCGCGACGATCAGCAGCGACAGCCTGCGCGACAGATAGATGTTGGCGGAACCGCCGAACCGGTCCGTCTGGGGCTTGTTCTCGACGATGAAGCCGTCCTCGCGGGCGTAGCGCAAGACGGAGAGGGAGGTCGTGTACTCGCCTGACAGGTAGAGCCGCGATCCAAACGAGCGCCCGGCGGACACGTACCACGAGTCGTACGACGCCGCGGAGCCGCGTGTGTACCGGTAATCCGTCACGTTGACGTCGATGCCCGTGCCGAAAAGGTTGGACGAATACAGGCCGAACGACAGGCGGTCGGTCGGATCGGCATCGCGGTCGTTCTTGTCCTGGCCGTACCCGCCGAAGACCCGGAAGCCCTTCGCGACCTCCACGGTCACCCGCGCGCCTATCGACTCGAACAGGAACCCGTCGAGCGACTTCGACGGCACGGGACGCCCGTTGAGCAGGTCCTCGGTGATCGACCGCGCGTCGACGGACCGGCCGTGATGATAGGTGATCTGGACGTCCGCGCGCTTCGACGGCGCGACGCGGCCGTTGATGAAGAAGTACGTCAGCCCGCCGGAGCCCTCGCCGCCGGGCCCTGTGAGGTCCACCTCGGCCGCCTGGTAGACGAAGACGGACTGCTTGACGGGGAT
Organism: uncultured Acidobacteriota bacterium; assembly: GCA_963806085.1. Lineage (GTDB taxonomy): Bacteria > Acidobacteriota > Vicinamibacteria > Vicinamibacterales > JAKQTR01 > JAKQTR01. The sequence continues at coordinate 860,815 of CAWDWR010000002.1, read as the reverse complement.
GTAGTTCGTAATCGAGATCACGGACCGTTCGGTCAAGTCCTGGTTGCGGACGTTCACGTAGCCGATCACGCTGCGCTGGGCCCCGTTCCCGTCCAGCGCGAAATAGCCGCCGAACTTCTTCACGCCAGAGACGTAGCCGAGATCCAGAATCTCGGGCTCGACGCCGCCGAACCCGCCCGCACGCCATCGAAGCCGCTTCGTGTCGGCGCTCTGCCGGTACTCGACCAGGCCTCCGCCCACCGAGCCGAGCGCGCCCAGGTCGTTGAGCCACATCTGCCCGGCTTTCACGAGCAGGCGCCCGTCCATCAGGCGCTGGCCGACGTAGGCGTCATAGACAGACGTGCGGGAGTCCCGATCCTCCGAAGAGGGGTACGCGCCGAACCTCGCGTCCAGGCCGTATTCGAAGCCGTTGCCGGGATGCTGCACCGACTGCGCGGAGACGTTCGTCACGATTTCCGAGAACGACGAGGACGAACCGTCGGCGGCCGTCGTTGACGCGACCTGGGCGAAGAACGACACGCGGGCCCATCGCGGGATCGCCGACGGCGCGGGCGGGGCCGTTGAAGGCGCCGCCACCGGGGTCTGAGCGCTTTGCGCCGGCGTCTGTTGGCCCGGCGTCGACGTCTGGGCGGCGGCCGGCCCGGCGGCGGCCAGCACGGCCGCGAGCGCAACGCTCAGCATCAGGGAGCGAGGTGTCATCGGCGGTTCCTAGCCCTGCCCCGTCGGGTGGCACGAGTAACACGCGGCCGAATCGTACCGGTACCCCGCGCGGCCCACATGTTTGCTGTCCGTGTCCGTCCGCGTGTGGCAGGTGGTGCAGGTGAAGACCTTGTAGTTGTTCGGATCCGTGTGGCACTCCGCGCACGCCCGGCCCGAGTGCCGGCCGGTGGTGATCGGGAACCAGGTGTGGTTGAACCGGCCCTGCGTGAACGACGTGTCGGTGTTCCTGTGGCACGACTCGCAGGTTGTCGGGAACCCGGCCGCCAGGTGGTTGGGGTTCGTCGTGCGCTCGTACTGCGTCCTGTGGCACGGGTAACAGTCGCGCGGCGTGCCGCGATAGACGTTGTTCTGGTGGCACGAGCTGCAGGCCGCCGTGAGATGGCGCCCGGCCAGCACGAAGTACCGGTTGTGATCGAAGCTCGCCGACCAGGTGCCAGACGAGGCCGTGTGACATGACTCGCACGTCGTCGGGAAGCCCGCCGCCACGTGGTTCGGGTTGGTGGTGCGCTCGTAGTTGGTGCGGTGGCAGCCGTAGCAGTCGCGCGGCGTGCCCTTATAGACGTTGTTCTTATGGCACGCCGTGCAGGCCTGTGTCGCGTGCACGCCGACGAGGGCGAAGACGGAGTTGTGATTGAACGTGGCTGTCCAGCTCGTGTCCGAATTCCGATGACACGACTCGCAGGTGGTCGGGAAGCCCGCCGACGCATGGTTGGGATTGGTGGTGCGCTCGTAGTTGGTGCGGTGGCACCCGTAGCAGTCGCGCGGCGTGCCCTTGTAGACGTTGTTCGTGTGGCACGCGGTGCAGGCCTGCGTGGCGTGGACGCCGACGAGGGCGAAGACCGAGTTGTGGTTGAACGTGGCTCGCCAGCTGGTGTCCGAGTTCCGATGGCAGGACTCGCACGCGGTCGGGAAGCCCGCCGACGCGTGGTTCGGGCTGGTGGTGCGCTCGTAGTTGGCACGATGGCAGCTGTAGCAGTCGCGCGGCGTGCCCTTGTAGACGTTGTTCTTATGGCATGCCGTGCAGGCCTGCGAGGCGTGGGCGCCGACGAGCGGGTAGACGCTGCTGTGGCTGAATTTCGCCGTCCAGCTTGTATCCGAGTTCCGGTGACAGGACTCGCAGGCAGTTGGGAAGCCCGCCGCCGCATGGCTGGGGCTGGTGGTGCGCTCGTAGTTGGTGCGGTGGCAGCCGTAGCAGTCGCGCGGCGTGCCCTTGTAGACGTTGTTCGTGTGGCACGCGGTGCAGGCCTGCGCGGCGTGGCTCCCCACGAGCGGGTAGACGCTGCTGTGGGTGAACGTCGCCGTCCAGCTCGTGTCCGACTGCCGGTGACAGGACTCGCAGGTGGTCGGGAAGCCCGCCGACGCATGGCTGGGACTGGTGGTGCGCTCGTAATTCGCGCGGTGGCAGCCGTAGCAATCGCGCGGCGTGCCCTTGTAGATGTTGTTCTTGTGGCACGACGCGCAGGCCTGCGTGGCGTGCGTCCCCACGAGCGAGTAGACACTGCTGTGCGAGAAGGTCGTCTTCCAGCTCGCATCGGCCTGCCGGTGGCAGGTGTCGCACGTCGTGGAGAACCCGGCCGCCGCATGGCCCGGATTGGTGGTGCGTTCGTAGTTCGTGCGGTGGCACCCATAGCAGTCCCGCGGCGTGCCCTTGTAGACGTTGTTCTTGTGGCACGCGGCGCAGGCCTGCGTCGCATGCACGCCGACCAGGGGGTAGATGCTGGTGTGGGTGAACGTCGACTTGAAGGTCGTGTCCGACTGCCGATGACAGGACTCACACGTCGTCGGGAACCCGGCGGCCGCGTGGTTCGGGTTGGTGGTGCGTTCGTAGTTGGCGCGGTGGCAGCCGTAGCAGTCGCGCGGGGTGCCCTTGAAGACGTTGTTCTTGTGACACGACGCGCAGGCCTGCGTGGCGTGGTTTCCCACGAGCGGGTAGTAGGCGTTGTGCTGGAAGCCGGCCTGGGAGAACGACGTCTGGGACGGTTTGTGGCACAACTCGCATTGCGTCGGGAAGCCTGCCGCCTGGTGCGCCGGCTGCGTCGTCGACTGGTAGTCCTTCGCGTGGCACGCGTAGCAGGACGGGCTGCCCGCGTCGAACCGGCGGTTCGTGTGACAGCTGTCGCAGCCGAGGGACCGGTGCGCCGGGCTCAACGACGTACCCGTCGCCGCGCCATGGTTCCACGTGACCGCCGTCCAGCTGATCGGCCGGTGGCAGGTCTCGCAATCCGCACCGAGCCGCGTGCGGTACGGGTCGTCCTGGCGCCGCACCCAGTGGCAGTCGTAGCACTTGGTCGGCGTGCCCAGCACGGCGCCCTTGACGTGGCACTTGGCGCAGGGCACGTCCAGGTGGCGTCCCTCGAGGGTGAACCGGCTCGTCTTGTGGAACGCCCGCGACGCGGACACCCAGCCTTCAGGCGTGTGGCACCCTTCGCAGGTCGTTCCCATCGAGCCGCCGTGCGCGTCCGTGTGGCACGTCGCGCAGGTCGTCAGCCCCGTGTAGCGGACCGTCGTTCCACGGCCACCTGGATAAGCCGCCGCGGCAGGCTTGTGACAGGCGGAGCACGGCTGGGTGCCATGCTTGCCGACGAAGAACGTCTTCTGATTGGCGTGCGTGAAGGCCGGCACCTTGAACGACGCCGGCGTATGGCACGCGTCGCACGTGCGCGAGAACTGGCCCAGGTGCTGATCGCGGTGGCACGACGCGCACGCCGTGGACAGTCCCTTGAGGCGCACCGCCGTCCCTGGGCCAGCCGGGAACGCGCCCGTCTCCGGCTTGTGGCACTTCCGGCACTCGACGGCTTCGTGGCGGCCGGTCAGCTTGAAGGCCGCCGTGGCGTGGCTGAACTTCACGGGCGCGAACTTCGCGCCGTCCACGCGGTGGCACGACTCGCACGCGGTCCCCACCTGCCCGAGGTGCACGTCCTGGTGGCACGACGCGCACGTGGTGGGCAGGTTCTTGAACCGCCAGCCGTCAACCGGCACGCCCGTCCGCATGGGTGTGCCCGGCGCTCGCGCGACGTGGCACGCGGCGCACGCGACGCTCTGGTGCTGGCCGGCGAAGAACTCCGGCATGCGCGGATGCGTGAAGGACGTCACGCGGAACGACGCCGAGGTGTGGCAGGATTCACAGATCTTGCCGAGTTCGGCCTTGTGAACGTCCTTGTGACACGACGCGCATGCCGTCGACAGGCCGCGGAAGTCGACCACGCGTGCCGGCGCCGTCGCTCCCGCCGCGGGTGCGCCGGCGTTTGTATGGCACTTCACGCAGGCGAGCGTCGCGTGCGACCCCGTCAGGGCAAAACGGGTGCCGGTCGCGTGGTCGAACGTGCCGCGCCCGAATCCCGTCTCGTTATGGCAGCTGCTGCAGTCCTGTTTGAACGTGCCGCGATGGGGGTCCTTGTGGCACGTCGCGCAGCGGTCGAACTTGAGCGCCGCCTTCAACGGCGGCTGCGTGTGGCACTTCGCGCACGCCACCTCCGCGTGCTTCCCCTTCAACGGGAAGGCCGTGCGCGCGTGATCCACGCGCTGCGTCTTCCATGAATCGTTCGTATGGCAGGTCGTGCACCCGTTGGCCATGAGCTGGCGGTGCGGGCTCTTGTGGCAGTCGGTGCACTGGGCGAACTTCAAACCCTTGAACGCCTGGTTCACGTGGCACTTCGCGCACTCCACGGTGCGGTGGGCGCCGGCCAGCTGGAAACCGGCTTTCGTGTGATCGAAGCGCGACCGTGCCTCCTTGAACGGCACCGCGGTCGAGTGGCACACGCGGCAGTCGGATCCGAGCGTGGGCTTGTGGATATCGGCGTGGCAGGCGGTGCACGTCGGCGTGAGGGCGAGAAACGACCGCGTCTTGTGGCACTTCGCGCAGTCCTTGGCGACCGCGGCGTGCCGGCCGTCGAGCGGGAACCCCGTCTCGGCCACATGGTTAAACGCCTTGGGGTCGAACGGCCGGAGCTCCGCGTCCGCGCCGGCGTGCTCGACGTGACAGGACGCGCAATCTCCCGAGACGTCGCGGTGAACGCCTTTCTTCAACCGTATCCGTTCGGCCACAGGCTTGTGGCAGGACAGACACAGGTCCGATGTGATCTTCCGCCCGGGTTCGTGGCACTTCTGGCACTTGTCCGCCCCTTCGAGCGAGGCGTGGGCCTTCGACAGCGGACCCGGCGACAGGAGTTGGCCAAGCTGCGCACGGGCAGGCACCGCTGCCGCCAGCGTGGCGATCAACAGCACCAGCACGACTGTGGCCAGGCGCCGAACCCCGCCCCTCGACGCTGCTCGGGGCGGCCCTGAGCTTGCCGCCCCTCGGCGTTGCTCGGGACGGCCCTGAGCTTGCCGCCCCTCGGCGTTGCTCGGGGCGACCCTGAGTGTGTCGAAGGGCCGAAGGGCCGAATCCCGAATCCCGGATGCGCCTACCGCCATGAGTACCCCAGGTAAACAGCCACCCCCACGTCCAGCGCGAAGCCGGCGCCTGCAGCCGCCGGGGAAAGGAATGGCCAAGGTGATGCGCACAGTCCAGGGAGAACTGTCGTCAGGAACGCCAGGGCAGACGTCGGGGCTGGGGGCATCGGGTCGTTAGTGATTCGCGCGGAACCGCCTGAGAGCACGCAAATCACGGGCCAGGGCGGATGTTCCCAGAATTGCCCTGGTTTGGGGACTCAGCGGAACCTCGGCGTCATTGATCGGTCACGAAACTGCGGGCAAAGAGCCAGAGTGCTGGCGCAGACCAGGTGCCGGAAGGGCCAGAAAACCAGCGGGATCCGGGCGATTGGAGACGCGAACCGGTAAGTTCTCTACACTCCCTGTGCAAGTATTTCCCGGGCAATTACGCCGGAATTGGTCCGTGTTCCAGGTCGGCGGGAGGCGTCGAGCCGACGGGCTCCGGCGGGTTGTCGTGCGGCGGATTGGAGACGGCCGCAGGGACCGCAGGGATCTGTCTCGGCAGCGCCATCTCGAAGAAGTGCCGCTCGGCCCCAATCAGGGCGACGCGAAGCGTCACGCGGCCGAACACGACGGCCTGCTGTACCAGGAACAGCGCCGCGATGGCGCCCCAGGTTCCGGCAGCCGGAGCGTTCGTCTCGTACGCGAGGTAGCCCGCGACCAGGGCCAGCTGGAGCACCAGGATCGCCACTGCGATTCCATAAACCGTCAGCGTCCGGCGCAGGACGAACCCCATGCCCGCCACGTACGCCTTCAGCATGCTCCGCGAATCGTCACGCGCCACGCGGATCCTCGCGTAGTCGAGCGCGATCAGGAAGAACGCGCCCACGAACAGGATGGCGGCGAGACTCGTCACGCTTCCGAGGTACCACCCGGGCTCCCATTCCGACTCACCGATCGGCTTCGTGACGCCGGCCATGAGCGCCGAGACGGCGCTGGTCGCGAGGACCAGGCAGACGCCGGCCATCACCGCGAGCCTGAAGAACCGCCAGAAGAAGTGCCCGCCCCCGCGGAAGAACCGGTGCATGAAAGGGCGCCGGTCGTCGTCGCTGCCGAGCACCTCGAGCACGCCGCCGAACGCGAAGGCGCTGGACACGGCCGCGATGAAGCCCGCTGCCGCCGCCGCACCAGTCAACAGGCCGATGCCGTTGATGCCCTTGCCGGCGACGACATCCAGCAGCACCCCGATGTCGAACCGCTTCAGGACCGACGCCGCTTCGGGCGAGCTCCCGAGCGCGCCGTTCCACCACGTCCATGCGGGCACGACCGGGACGAGCGCCAGGAGTCCATACCATGCCCAGAGCAGCCACGTGACCTTCAGATGCCGGACCGCCGCCCGCAGGCCAGCCGTGATGTATGTCGTCATGACATCGCCTCCTGCGGTCCTACAGCAGCCCCAACGTCGTGAACAGGGTCTGCAGCGCGAACAGCCAGCGCGCCGTCCAGCTGGCGGCCGGCCGGCTGTCAGGTTCGATCCGCCGGCCGTTGTTCACCCAGTTCACGTCGAGCACGATCTTGCGGTCCGGATCGACATCCACCCACTCGAGCTTCTCGGGCCGCGTGAAGCGGAAGGTCTTCGTCGGTTCACGGCCGTCCCAGGCCTGCCGCTCAACGGGCTTGCCCTCGAACTTGAAGGCCACCTCGACCGGCAGCTTCACGCCTCCACTCCGGCGCACCACCACCACTGATTCGTAGACCTGCTTCTTCGCGCGCTCGAACTCGAGGTCCTTCGCCGCCGCGTCTGCGTCCGACACCGTCTTGCGCCCGCCGGGCCCGTCGAAGACGCCCTGTGCGGTGCTCACGGGCCGCGACCGCGCCGATCCGATGTCGTAGTCCACGATGTCGGTGCCGCGGATGACCTGGTCGAAGTACCAGCTCCAGTCCTGGCCGGTCACCTCGTTCACCACCGCGAAGAAGTCCTCGCTCCGCGGATGCCGGAAGCGCCAGCGCTCGTGATACGTCCGCATCACGCGTGCCATCGTCTGCTCGCCGACGTAGCCTTCGAGCGTGCCGAGCACCAGGCTCGGCTTGTAGTACGAGTAGAACCCGTACACCCCGGGCGGCGTGTACTCCCAGGATTTCGCGAGCACCCGGTTGTAGCGGGCCGTCGGATCGTTGCTCGCCCGGTTCACATCGCGCTCGCCCATCCTGAGCCCGAGGAACTCGATGACCGTCGCGTCGGCGCCGTAGGCCGCCACCATCGCCTTGCCGGTGGAGTAGGTGTTGAGACCCTCGTCGAGCCAGGCCTCTTCGAACTCGTTGCTGCCGACCATGGCGTACCAGGTACTGGTGACCGAACTCGTGCACGGTCACTTCTTCCACGGCCCTGATCCTGTCGAACGGCCAGTAGTTGAACAGCCACGCCGACCCGGCCGTGATGAACGTCGGGTACTCCATGCCGCCGGCGCCGGCCGCTCCCGGCGCCGGATCGACGACGGTCAGCGTCTTGTATGGGTACCGGCCGTACCACAGGCCGTACCATTTCAACCCGGCTTTGGCGGCGTCGACATGACGTTGCGCCTGCTGGCGGCGGCTGGGCTGCAGGAGGACCGTGATGTCGACGTCCGACAACTTCACCGCGTCGAGCGTCCGGCCGAGCAGTGTCGCGACGCGCGCGTATTCGGCCGGCGTCACGTCCTCGGTCGCCGAGAACTTCGCCTTGACGACGACGAAGTCCGGGTCTGCCGTCCACGCGAAATCGTGGATGTCGGCCTGCGCGTACGTGTACGTCCTGGTGCCGTTAGCGTTGGCCCGTTCACCCGTCCGCTCGCCGGTGGCGCCGACGACGTAGCCGGCAGGAACCGTGATCTCGACGGCGTAGTTGCCGTAGTCCGCGTAGAACTCCGAACTGGCGTGGAACTGATGGCAATTCCAGCCGCCGGCCTCGCGCCCGCGCATCCCGGCTGGCTCGTACACGCCCAGCTTCGGGAACCACTGGCCGGCCAGGTAGAAGTCGTCCTTGAACCCCGTCCGCGCGAAGACCTGGGGCAGCTTCGAAACGAAGGCGATCTCGAGCGTCACCGACCCGCCGGGAGGCACGGGCTCCGGCAGCGAGGCCTTCATCACGGTCTGGTCGTCCGTGTTCCCGTCGTCGGGCTGGATGAAGGCCAGCGTGGGCTTGAGGTCGGCGCCCGACGCCGTCGCGATCGACGTGACGTCGATCCAGCCCCATCCGTCCCTGGCCATGTCCAGACCGCGCAGCTGGCCGCCCGACTCCTTCATGAACGTGGACTTCGTGTTCTTGAAGGCGTTCAGGTAGAGATGGAACTGCAGCTCCTGTACCGCGTCCGTCGTCGAGGGATTCCGCCAGGTGAGCGTCTGCCTGCCCGTCAGCTGGTGTTTCGCCGGGTCGAGCGCAACGCTGATCCGGTAGTCGACAACGCGGTCGGACTTTTCCGGCAGGGACTGCGCCGCGGCGGGCGCCGCAGCGAGCAGGACGAGGAGGAAGAGGGAGACTGCGGGTCTCATGGTGGTCTCCGTCGACGGCGGGGAAGCCTGACGGGGACTGGGGACCGGGGAACGAACCCCGAATCCCGAGTCCCGAATCCCGAGTCTGGCTGTTACTTGACCCGCTCGATCTTGACGCTCATCGTCACCGGCGTGGTGGGTTTGTTGCCGGCGCCGGTCGGCACCTTGCCGATCTTGCGGACGACGTCCATGCCCTCGACGACCTCGCCGAACACGGAGTGCTTGTTGTCGAGGTGCGGCGTCGGGCCGAGCGTGATGAAGAACTGGCCGCCGTTGGTGTTCGGGCCGGCGTTGGCCATCGAGAGGATGCCTTCCTTCGAGTGGCGGAGCTTCGGGCTGAACTCGTCCTCGAACCTGTACCCCGGGCCGCCGCTGCCGACGCCGAGCGGGTCGCCGCCCTGGATCATGAAGCCGTCGATGACGCGGTGGAAGATGAGGCCCTCGTAGTAAGGCTTCTTCACCTTCTGGCCGGTCTTCGGGTCGGTCCACTCCTTCGTGCCCTCGGCGAGCCCGACGAAGTTGGCGACGGTCTTGGGCGCGTCCTGTTCGAAGAGCTTGACGGTGAAGTTCCCCAGCGGCGTCGTGAAATGGGCGTAGGTTCCAGGTGGCAATTTGGCCTCCATGCTCAGTGTGCCAGCCATGACGACGGCCAGCGTGAGCAGGCCGCAGAACAGCAGACGCTTCATAGGTGTGTCCTCCTCGATGCGGCCCGGCCCACCGGCGGGCCGAGGGCCGGTCCCAACCGGTCAATCGTATCGCAGAACCGGGTCAGGAGGCTGCGAACCGGATGCCGCCCGCCCCGCCGTCGCGCGTGATCGGATAGCATGTGGGGCACACGCCCCCGGCGAGCCGATGATGAGCCACCGCTACCGCTACCTGCACCTCGACGTCTTCACGGCCGAGAGATTCGGCGGCAACCAGCTGGCCGTCTTCCTCGACGCGCGCGGCCTCGACGCCGCGGCCATGCAGGCGATGACGCGGGAGATGAACTTCTCGGAATCGACGTTCATCCTGCCGGCGGAACGGCCCGACACCGACATCCGCATGCGCATCTTCACGCCAGGGCGTGAGATGCCGATGGCGGGCCACCCGACGGTCGGGTCGACGTTCGCGCTGGCGCTCTCCGGGGTGATCCCGGCAGGGCGCCGGCGATGGGTCTTCGGCCTCAACGTCGGCCCGACGCCCGTGGACATCGACTGGGAGGGCGATCGGCCCGTCTTCGTGTGGATGACGCAGCAGCGGCCGGTGTTCGGCCCAATCGTCGCCGACGTCGGGGCGGCGGCGCAGGCGGTCGGCCTGGGCGCTGACGCCGTGCGGGCCGCGGGCCTGCCCGTGCAGGAGGTGTCCTGCGGCGTGCCGTTCGTGTTCATCCCGCTCGCCACGCGTGCGCAGGTTGACGCGGCGTCGCCCAATCTCGACGCGTTCAACCGGATGTGCGGCGCGGCGGGCGCCGACAACCACGCGATGTTCGTGTTCTCGCGGGAGCCGGGCCCCGACGGCGCGACGGTCTACAGCCGGATGTTCGCACCCGGGCTGGGCGTGTTCGAGGATCCGGCGACCGGCGCCGCGAGCGGCCCGCTTGGCTGCTACCTCGTGACGCATGGCGTCGTGCTGCCGGAAGAGGCGGAGCGGATCCTGAGCCTGCAGGGCGTCAGCATGGGCAGGCCGAGCCGGGTGCACATCGCGATCGGCCTCGACGGCGGCGGCATCTCCAGCGTGAAGGTGGGCGGCGAAGCGGTTCTCGTTGGCGAAGGCGAGTTGTTCCCATGACCAAGACCATCCTCACCGATCTCGACCTGCACCTCTTCAACGAGGGCAACCACTACCGCGCCTACGACAAGCTCGGCTCGCATGCCGTCATTATCGACGCCGTCGCCGGCCTGCACTTCGCGGTGTGGGCGCCAAACGCCGACCGCGTCAGCGTGGTGGGCGATTTCAACCAGTGGGACGGCCGGACGAATGTCTGCGAACCGGTGGGCGAGTCCGGGATCTGGACGGCGTTCGTCCCGGGTCTCGGCTACGGCGAAAAGTACAAGTTACGAAGTGCGGTCGAGAAGCGGCGCGCTCGTGCTCAAGGCCGATCCTTATGCCCGGCGATTCGAGGTGCCGCCCCGGTCGGCGACGATCGCCTGGGACACGTCGGGCTACCAGTGGAACGATGCCGACTGGCTTGCCGCCAGGGCGGCGCGGGGCGAACATCTCGACCAGCCCGTGTCCGTGTACGAAGTGCACCTCGGGTCCTGGCGCCGCGGCCTCGCCAACGAACCGCTCACGTACCAGGACCTCGCCGAGCAGCTCGTCCCGTACGTGAAGGAGATGGGCTACACCCACGTGGAACTGCTCCCCGTGATGGAACATCCCTTCACCGGGTCGTGGGGCTACCAGGTGACCGGGTTTTTCGCGCCCACGAGCCGGTTCGGCCCGCCGGAGGACTTCAAGCGCTTCGTGGACGCCTGCCATCAGGCCGGCATCGGCGTCATCCTCGACTGGGTGCCCGGCCATTTCCCGAAGGACGGGTACGGGCTGATCCAGTTCGACGGCACGGCGCTCTACGAGCACCTCGACCCCCGCCTTGGCGAGCACCGCGAATGGGGCACGCTCATCTTCAACTACGGGCGCCACGAGGTGCGCAACTTCCTGCTCTCGAACGCGCTGTTCTGGTTCGACGAGTACCACGCCGATGGCCTGCGCGTGGACGCGGTCGCCTCGATGCTCTACCTCGACTACTCGCGCAAGGAAGGGCAGTGGGTGCCGAACCGCTTCGGCGGCCGCGAGAACATCGAGGCCATCGAGTTCATCCGGCAGCTCAACGTCGTCGTGCACGAGCAGTTTCCCGGCGCGATGATGATCGCAGAGGAATCCACCGCCTGGCCGGCGGTGAGCCGGCCGGTCTACCTCGGCGGCCTCGGGTTCACCTTCAAATGGAACATGGGCTGGATGCACGACATGCTGCGGTACATGTCGAAGGACCCCGTGTTCCGCAAGTGGCAGCACAACGACATCACGTTCTCGATGCTGTACGCGTACACCGAGAACTTCGTGCTGCCGTTCTCCCACGACGAGGTCGTGCACGGCAAGGGCTCGATGGCCGGCAGGATGCCGGGCGACATGTGGCAGAAGTTCGCGAACCTGCGCGCGCTCTACGGCTACATGTTCGGGCACCCGGGGAAGAAGCTCCTCTTCATGGGGGGCGAGTTCGGCCAGATGCGCGAGTGGAACCACGATCACAGCCTGGACTGGCACCTGCTCGAATACCGGGACCACCAGGGCCTGCAGCAACTCGTGAAGGATCTGAACCGCCTCTACCAGTCGGAGCCGTCCCTCCATGAACTGGACGTCCGGCACGAGGGGTTCGCCTGGATCGACTGCAACGACCACGAGAGCTCGGTCGTGTCGTTCGTCCGCCGCTCGAACGACCCCGCCGACTTCACCGTGTTCGTGCTGAACTTCACGCCCGTCGTGCGGCCGTTCTACCGGCTCGGCGTGCCCGAGGCCGGCCGCTACCGCGAGTTGATCAACACCGACGCGGACCTGTACGGCGGATCGAACGTGGGCAACCAGGGCGGCGTCGACACCGAGGACATCCAGAGGCACGGCTACGAGCACTCGCTCAGGCTGACCCTGCCGCCGCTTGCGTGCCTGGTGCTGAAGCCGGAGCGCACAAAGGCGTAAGGGCAGGCCAGTCAGGACGCCTGCGCGCCGTTCAGGGCCGTTTCACGCCCGTCCGCCGGATCCCGTGGACGCAGGCGCCGAAAGCGGCTACCCTCAGCCGTGTACGCCCCCGTCCCACCGGCGTGACCCGCCGGCACCTGCTTCGCCACCCCGAGGTGACGTATGCGAGACACACTCATCCCGATCGTCCTCATGGCGCTGGTTCTGCCCTGTCTGCCCCTGGCTGCGGGAGGCGCCCTCGCCCAGGCCGCGCCGGACTTTGCCGTCGCGGGCACGGACGCCCCCCAGGTCGCCTCGTTCCTGAAGTCGCTGCAGTCTGCCGTGGCGGTGGGGAACCGCCTCAAGGTGGCCACCCTGGTGCACTTCCCGCTGAAGGTGTGGCTGGATGGCGAGGAGTCGGTCGTCGCCAGTGAATCGGAGTTCCAGGCGCGCTACAGCCGGATCATCGACGCGGATGTGAAGAAGGCCATCGCGGAAGCGAAGGTCGAGAGCCTGCTGGCAAACCAGCAGGGCGTGACGTGCGACAGCGGCCGCGTGTGGTTCCGCCCGATGCCCGAGCACAAGAACGCCATCAAGATCGTCGCGATCAACGACCCGAACCAGCCGCGATAGAACCCGGCGCGCGATTGACGTATCGGGACGTCGTGCCGGACGTCCTGATCAGCTCGAATGCGTCGACGGCCACGCCGCCCGCGGTCCGGCTCTCGCAAGACAGCCGGTCCGCCGTCACGCTCACCACCTGGTAAAGCCGTTCGCCTTCGAGAAGCCTGGCCATCAGCGGCGCCCATCTGGTGGCGATCGGGTACATCTTCGTGCCCGACACTGACACGACGTAGACAGTTCCCGGAGCCTGAGGATCGGCCAGTTGGCCGCCGCGCACCTTGTGCGTGCGGCCGTAGGCGTGGTCGTGGCCCTGCAGGACGAGGTCGACGTGGTACTCGTCATAGACCTGCCCGAGTGCGGTTCGCATCGCCGCGTAATCGCGGCCCTTCGCGATGGAGTACATCGGCTGGTGCTGGACGACCACCGTCCACCGTCGGGGGCTGGCGCCGAGAACCCGCTTCAGCCACGCGAGCTCCGCCGCCTGGACTCTCGACCGCTGCGACTCGCGGTAGTCATCGTTGGCGAACGCGTTCACGTCGATCGCGACGATGCGCAAGCCCTGGTAGTCGATGAAGTAGTTCTGGCCGGCCAGTTCGGGAAGATCGGCCGGGCCGTTGGCGGGTAGCGCGAAGTGCGCGCCCCAGAGATCCGGGGCCGCGAACACCCGGCCCACCGCCGAGCGGATGACGTCGTGGTTGCCCGGGGCAGGCACACCCGGCACTTCCGCGGCCTTCGCGCCAAGGCCCGTCACCCAGGCGCCCCACTGACGGTCGTCATGTCCGTCATCCACGAGATCGCCCGCGTGAGCCACGAACCGGGCATCCGGCGCGGCGGCAAAGGCCCTCCGGACGAGGGCCGGCCATTTCGCTTCCAGGCCCCGCTGGGCGTCGCCGAGGTAGATGAAGCGGAACGGCGCCGATCCCGCCGACGCGGTGGTGAAGCAGTGCCACTGGCTGGAGGCCGCAGGGGTGCCGACGCGGTACGCGTACAGCGCGGCGGGCGCCAGCCCCGTGAACTCCGCGTTGTAGTGGGTCGCGCTCCGCCCGCCGCCGATGCCGACCGGGCGCGGCGTGGCGGCAACGGTCCGGACCGGACCCGCGGCGCCGCGGCATCCCGGGGCGGCCAGGCCGAACTGGGCCTGCGGCGAGGCGAAGGGGTCGCCCGTCCGCCACGTGACCGCCTGGCTCGTGGCCGGGTCGCCAGCCCATCCGAGCACGATGCGCGCGGGAGCGGTATCTCGGGGAGCGGGCGGCGCCCATCCCGCCTCCCCACAGGCACCGTGTGCCGCCACGCATGCCGCGGCGAGCAGCACGAACCTGAGCGGACTCGAGATGCGACGCGGAGAATGAGGGTCCGCGCGCACCGGCCGAAGCGAGCCGTCCGTGGATCCGCCAGGCATGTTGAGTTTCACTTCGACTGCTGCGGAACTGGCGGCAGGCGTTTGACCTTGGCGGCAACCTTGCGGCAGGCGCCGATCAGATCCGAGACGAGCCTGTCGTCAACGTCGAGCGCACCCTCGTACTCGGTCCGATTCCGCATATCGTGACACTTCGACAGGATGCGCCAGACCTCCGGGCCCAGGCCAAGCGTGTCCGGCAGGACTTGAAAGACGATGTACCGCTTCGATGGCCGGAATCCGCGGTGCCGCAACGCAGCCAGGCAGAGCGCGTGGGCGGCGCTGTAGGCGAGATCGAACCGGCTGTCGAGAGAGTTCGCCTCACTCTCCGCGTCTCCCAGCCGCGCCAGGCCCGAACGCACCAGACCGGCAAACTCCCTGGGGTCAGGCGGTTCCTCTGCCAGGACGTTTCCCGGGCCGGCGAGGCGCTCAAGCGGCGACGTGGAGGTCATCGTCCGATCCAACGACCCAGAGTTTTGGCTGCTCGCGCACTCTCGTCACGAACGCATTCTCCGTCCGGGCGCGCTTTGAGAACTCGGCGGTCGTGTACACCGTGGGGTTGACCCTCCGACCGACGCTGCGTGTGACCCGCTCCAGGGCGCCGAAGACCTCGCCGTATGTGAGGGTGTCGCTGATGATCATCAGGTCGATGTCGCTTGCCGCCTGGTCGGTCGCACTGGCCACGGAACCGTACACGAAGGCGGCGCGAATGGCCGACACCAACGGCTTCAGGGCCTCGCGCAGCGGCTCCGCGAGACCGACCGTCTTCAGCACGATATTCCGCAGTTCCGCATACAGCGGCGACGCCGCGTTGGCCTGGTAATGCTTCTGATGGCCAATCCGGCGAGCGACGATCAACCCGCTTCTCTCCAGCCTCGCCAGTTCGCGCTGCGCCGCTCCGGAGCCGGTGCCCGCGTCACGAATCAGCTCCGACGCGTAGAAACTGCGATCCGGCCTGCCGAAAAGCACGCCCAGGACGCGCTGCTGCGTCCTGGTGAACAGCGCATCCGCCAGGCTTCCTCGACGGGACGGCGTCGAACCGGAGGTCATGCCCAATATGGGCACAATGATGCCCGATATGGGCATGTCGCGTCAAGGCTCTCGGGGCTGCGCCGGCACGGACAAGCAAGCGAGCGGGGAACAGGGGCAGGCAAGGCTGGGCCCCTTTGAGTCTGCTGTTGAGTAGGTCTCCGCCCTCCGGTACACTGGGGCTTCCAGCCATCGCGGAGAGATGACCGAGAGGCTGAAGGTGCACGCTTGGAAAGCGTGTGTAGGGGAAACTCTACCGAGGGTTCGAATCCCTCTCTCTCCGCCACCCGCCTGCGCTCGCGCACGATCGGGCGCGAGCTACGACGCGGTGCCTCGCCAAAGCCGTGGGAGGACGGTAACGGGCCGGACCACGGCGGAGGCGGGCAACCCCGCCCCCTTCGGCTTGCCACAGCCGCGACCGGGTCCGGAGAATCCGGCGCCTGATCGCGGCTGCGCGCTAGTACCCTACTGAGCGCCTTCTTCCGAAACTACGCCAGGTCGAAGCGGTCCAGGTTCATCACCTTGTTCCACGCGGCGACGAAGTCCTTCACGAACGCCTCCCTGGCGTCCGCGCAGGCGTAGACTTCCGCGATGGCCCGGAGCTGCGAGTTCGAACCGAACACCAAATCGACGCGAGTGCCGGTCCACTTGACGTTGCCGGTCGCACGGTCCACCCCCTCGTAGACACCTTCGGCTGAGGCGGCGGGCTGCCACTTCGTGCCCATGTCGAGCAGGTTGACGAAGAAATCGTTCGTCAGCGTCTCGGGCCGCTCCGTGAAGACACCGTGCTTCGACCCGTCGACGTTGGCGTTCAGCGCGCGCATGCCGCCGAGGAGCACCGTCATCTCAGGGGCGGTCAGCGTCATCAGCTGCGCCCGGTCCACCAGCAGTTCTTCTGCTGGTGTGCGCTGGCCCTTCCGCACGTAGTTGCGGAAGCCGTCTGCGGCCGGCTCCAGCACCGCGAACGACTGGACGTCGGTCCGATCCTGGGAGGCGTCCATACGGCCGGGCGAGAAGGGGACCGTCACGGCGTGGCCCGCCTTCTTCGCGGCCGCCTCGACCGCCGCGCACCCTCCGAGCACGATCAGGTCGGCCAGCGACACCTTCTTGCCGCCGGACGGTGAACCGTTGAACTCCTTCTGGATCGCCTCCAGTTTCTGCAGCACCGCCGACAGCGCGGCCGGCTGGTTCACTTCCCAGTCCTTCTGCGGCGCGAGGCGGATGCGCGCCCCGTTGGCGCCGCCGCGCTTGTCGCTGCCGCGGAAGGTGGCCGCCGAGGCCCAGGCGGTCGTGACCAACTGCGGGATGCTCAGGCCGGATGCCAGGATCTTGGCCTTCAGCCCCGCGACGTCCTGGTCGTCGACCAGCTTGTGGTCGACGGCAGGGACGGGGTCCTGCCAGATCAGGGCTTCCTTCGGCACCAGCGGGCCCAGGTAGCGCGCGATGGGGCCCATGTCGCGGTGCGTCAGCTTGAACCACGCCCTGGCGAACGCCTCGGCGAATTCGTCCGGATGCTCGAAGAAGCGCCTCGAGATCTTCTCGTAGGCCGGGTCGAACCGCAGGGCGAGGTCCGTGGTCAGCATCGACGGCGTGTGGCGTTTGGACGGGTCGTGCGCGTCCGGCACGGTGTTGGCGCCCGCCCCGTGCTTCGGTGTCCACTGATGCGCGCCGGCCGGGCTCTTGGTCAGTTCCCAGTCGTAGCCGAACAGGTTCCAGAAAAAGTTGTTGCTCCACTTCGTCGGCGTCGTGGTCCAGATGACCTCCAGGCCGCTGGTGATCGCGTCGCCGCCAGCTCCCGTGCCGAACGTGTTCTTCCAGCCGAGGCCCTGCTCCTCGATGCCGGCCCCCTCGGGCTCCGGGCCGACGTACTTGGCCGGATCGGCGGCGCCATGGGTCTTGCCGAACGTGTGCCCGCCGGCGATGAGCGCCACCGTCTCCTCGTCGTTCATCGCCATGCGGGCGAATGTCTCGCGGATGTCCCGGGCCGCCGCGATGGGATCCGGGTTGCCGTTCGGGCCTTCCGGATTCACGTAGATCAGGCCCATCTGCACGGCGGCCAGCGGGTTCTCGAGCTCACGGTCGCCGCTGTACCGCTCGTCGGCCAGCCACTTGCCTTCGGGTCCCCAGTAGATGTCTTCCAGGGGCTCCCAGACGTCTTCACGCCCGCCGCCGAAACCGAAGGTCTTGAACCCCATCGACTCCAGGGCGACATTGCCGGCCAGGATCATCAGGTCGGCCCAGGAGATCTTGCGGCCGTACTTCTGCTTGATCGGCCACAGCAGGCGGCGCGCCTTGTCGAGGTTGGCGTTGTCGGGCCAGCTGTTGAGGGGCGCGAACCGCTGCGCGCCGGAGCCCCCGCCGCCGCGGCCGTCGCTGATGCGATACGTGCCTGCGCTGTGCCACGCCATACGAATGAAAAATGGCCCATAGTGGCCGAAATCAGCCGGCCACCAGTCCTGAGAGTCCGTCATCAAGGCGTGGAGGTCCTTGATCACCGCATCCAGGTCGAGGCTCTTGAACTCCTCGGCGTAGTTGAAGCCCTCCTCCAGGGGATTGGACAGCGGAGAGTGCTGGTGCAGGATCTTCAAGTTGAGCTGGTTGGGCCACCAGGCGGCATTCGCCGAGGCTCCCGCGGCCACGTGTGGACGGCCGCCGCCCGTGACCGGGCACTTTGCATCGTTCGACATCGTTTGCTCCTCCGTCGATGGGATTGCTCCGTCAATCAAGTGTTATGGCTTGGCGAGCGTCGATCTAATTTACCCCATTGGCTGCAGTTCCGGGCCCATTCACTCGCCCGGCGCGTAGGGTTGACAGGCCGCCCCCTCCCGCCGGGAATCGGATATGCTTTTCCCATGAAAATCAGCGCCGCACTCCTTCTCTGTCTGCTCCTGCCCGGCCAGGCACCCGCTCAGACGGCTGGCCGCGCGCAGATTGGGATCTGTGTGGATCCCGACAGGTTCGAAGCCGCTCAGGCAGCCGGCTTCGACTATGTCGAGACCAACGCGTCGAAGGTGGCCGCGCTCACCGACGAGGAATTCGAGAAGCTCGCGGCCCAGGTGGCGCAGCTTCGGATTCCCGTGGCGGCGACCATGAGCTTCATACCGGGCGCGATCAAGCTGACCGGGCCCGAGGTCGATCCGGCCCGCCAGATGGCCTATGTCATCGCGACGCTCGCCCGGCTCAAGCGGCTCGGTGTGAAGGTGGTGGTCTTCGGCAGCGGCGGCGCCCGGCGCGTGCCGGATGGCTTCTCCAGGGACGAAGCCTTCGCCCAGCTGGTGGACTTCTGCCGGCGCATCGCGCCCGTCGCGCGCGACAACGGCATCACGATCGTCGTGGAGCCGTTGCGCAAGCAGGAAACCAATATCATCAACACGGCCCGCGAGGGACTGGCGCTCGTGAAAGCGGTGGACCGCCCTGAGATCAGGCTCCTGGTGGACTACTATCACCTGGCGGAGGAGGGCGAGAACGCCGACATCATCTCCGAGGCCGGGCCTCTGCTCGCGCACACGCACATCGCGAATCCCACGGGCCGGGTGTTCCCGCTGAACGCGGACGAATCGCCCTACGCCGGCTTCTTCTCGAACCTCTGCAACATCAAGTACCAGGGGCGGCTCAGCATCGAAGCCTCGACCAAGGACTTCGCGTCCGAGGCGCCGCGGGCGCTGGCCCTGCTGAGAACTGCCCGCGCGTGCGGGGCAAAATAGCGCCGCTTCCGGAAGGAACACCCGATGCACGGTGGATGCTTCACAAAACCTATGGCGGCGGTCGCTGTCATCTTTCTCCTCTTCGGCGCGGCGGGCGCGGTGGCTCAAGACGCGGCAAGGGGCTATGCCTTCACCCCCGTCCTGCACTCGGTGAGCTACGCCGGCGTCTGGCGGGGGCAGGCGCAGCTCACGCTCGACCAGTTTCTCGTGAAGGCGAAGGAGCTCGGTTTCACCCACGTCGAAGTCATGGGCAAGCGCCCGCACCTGTCGCCGCTCGACTACGATGCGGCCGCCCGCGCGAAGCTGAAGGCGAGGCTCCAGGAACTCGGCCTCAAGATCGTCTGCCTGGCCGGCTACCCGGACTTCACCGCCAGCGCCGACAAGATGGGCATTCCGAGCGCGGAGATGGGCGCCATCTACGTCGGTGAGCTGGCGCGCCTCGCGAAGGATCTCGACATTCCGTACATCCGCGTCTTCACCGGCTACGAACGCGACGGCCTCCCCTTCGACGCCCAGTGGGCCATCGTCGTCCAGGGCCTCAAGCTCTCTGCGAAGAAGGCGGCCGAGTACGGCGTGACCCTCGCCGTGCAGAATCACCACGACATCGCCATCCACCCGGATGCCCAGCGCTGGCTGATCCAGGAAGTGAACGAGCCCAACGTCAAGGCGGCGTTCGACGCCTGGTCGCCCGCGCTCCTCGGCATCAACGGCCAGGAGTTGGCCGCGGCCGTCAAGAAAATGGGCCCGCTCATCGCCTACACCACCGTCGCGGACTACGTGAAGCACCCG
Organism: uncultured Acidobacteriota bacterium; assembly: GCA_963806085.1. Classification (GTDB taxonomy): domain Bacteria; phylum Acidobacteriota; class Vicinamibacteria; order Vicinamibacterales; family JAKQTR01; genus JAKQTR01. The sequence goes on along the minus strand of CAWDWR010000002.1, from coordinate 841,003 downwards.
CGGGCGCGCTACAGCGCGCAGTTGACCAACTACCTGCGCCAGGACGACATCGTGCGCGCCGTGCCGTTCGGCGAAGGGTTCATCGACTACAAGGCCTTCTTCGACGCCATGAAGGCGATCCGCTACCGGGGCTACGTCGCGTACGAGATGTGCGAGGTGCTCGACGGCGGCGGGTCCATCGAGAACCTCGACGCCACCGCCCGGAAGTTCCTGGATCGGTTCCGCGAGATGAGCAAGTAGGGCAACGTCTCAGTGAAGGAAGGACAACGAGCTGTGAACAAGCATGTTCGGCGCAATATCGCGGTAGTCGTGGCGGCCGGGGCCGTGCTGGTCGCTGGAGCGTGGGTGTTCGCCGGCGCAGGCGCCCAGGCAGGCGAGAAGGGCGTCCGGCTGGTCCGCGACGATGCGAAACAGCGGGTGGATGTGTACGTGGACGGGCAGCCGTTCACGGCCTACATCTATCCCCCGACGGGGAAGAAGCCCGTGCTCTACCCGATCCGCAGCGCGAAGGGCACGCTGGTGACGCGCGGGTTTCCCCTCGAGCCCCGGCCGGGGGAACGCGTGGACCATCCGCACCACATTGGCCTGTGGTTCAACTACGGCGACGTGAACGGCACCGACTTCTGGAACAACTCCGACGCCGTCAAGCCCGAGGAACGGCCCAAGTTCGGTACCATCGTGCACAAGGCCGTTACGGCCGTGCGCAGCGGCGCCGACAAGGGCGAGCTCGAAGTCGACATGGACTGGGTGATGGCCGACGGCAAGGGCCCGGTTGTCCTGAAGGAGCACACCCTGTTCGTGTTCCGCGGCGGGGCCGGCTGGCGGAGCGTCGATCGGATCACGCAGCTCCAGGCACAGGGCGAGCGCGTGGCGCTCACGGACAACAAGGAAGGCGTCCTGGGACTGCGTGTCGCCCGCCAGCTCGAAATCCCCACCAAGGGGCCGGGCGTGTTTACCGACGCGAGCGGCAAGGCCACCAAGGTGCCGGCGATGGACAACACCGGCGTGAACGGCGACTACCTGACGAGCGAGGGGAAGACGGGAGATGCCGTGTGGGGCACGCGCGGCAGGTGGTGCACGCTGAGCGCGAAGATCGGCGAAGAACCGGTGACGATCGCCATCCTCGACCATCCGGGCAATCCTGGCTTCCCGACCTACTGGCACGCGCGCGGCTACGGGCTGTTTGCCGCGAATCCGCTCGGCCAGAAAGCGCTCAGCAACGGCAAGGACGAGCTGAACTTCGGCCTCGATCCGGGGAAGAGCGCAACGTTCCGCTACCGTGTCCTCATCCTGTCGGAACCGGCGGGCGCTGAACGCGCCGAAGCGGCCTACAAGGAGTTTGCGGCCCAGTCCCGGTAGGACCGCGACTAACGCTTTCGGACGGCGGCAGCCGGGAGCACCGTCTCCCGGCTGGCCGCTGCCGCCCCGTTCCGCACGACGAACTCCCGCACGTCGACGTCGGTGTTCCCGGCCTGGTCGATGGCCTCCACCGTGATGACGTGGCGGCCGTCGGCAAGCCCCCGGCTCTTCAGCATCAGATCGACCGTGCCTTTGCCGGTGAACGACAGCCAGCCGTCCAGGTAGACCCGGACCTCCCGAAGTGCCTTGTCGTCGGCTGCGACGGCCTTCACTGGCGTCGCTCCCGACACGACCTCGCCCGCTCCAGGCGCCAGGATGAACGCATGGGGAGGTATCTCGTCCACGCCGGCCGGTGCTGGTCCCCTCAGCCACTCGCGGATCTTGCGCCGGCTGAGATCCATGTAGTGCCAGGGGTTGGGTGGCCCCCAGGCGTCGGTGAACTCCACCGGATGGCACGGCTGCGCGCTGCAGTGCGCCTCGTCGGGCGTGCCGCTCCAATGACCGTCGCCCGGGGTGTGGCTGACGGGCCAGGACGGCATGAGGTGACTGCCCTCGGTGACCTCGTTGTACGACTCGACGAGCACGATCGACGGCCGCGGGCGCGAAGCGATGACCTCATCCCACGCCGCTCCGTACGGCGCGCCTCCGTCCCTGGCCGCGAAGAGGTCGCGCGTGTACCCGTCGAGGTTCGGCGGCCAGAACGCCACCAGCAGGTCGACTGACGGGTACTTCGCGCTTCGCCCCCACTCCACGCGCTTCGGCCCGTTGAACAGGAAGTTCACATCGTCGGGACCGCCGCGGAACCACCACTCGTGGACGCTCCAGTAGGCGCGAAACCCGAAGTCGCGCTCGAGCCGGTCGCTCAGGCTCTCGAAGAAGGTGGCCGGAAGGTTGTAGTCCGTCAGCGGCACCCACCACAGCGCCACGAAGATCCGGCCGTCCGCCTTGGCCAGCAACTCGGGGTCGAGCACTCCCTTCTGCCCGGGCTTCGGCGGGAAGTACTCGCCGTACATCAGGAAGAACGCGCGGATGGCCGCATAGAAACGCTCGAAGCCACCGGGAGACAGCACGTCCTTCGGGCCGAAGTAGTCGGGGAAGGTCTCGGCCGCGAAGAACGGGACGATGCGCGGCGGCAGCGGTCCCGCTGGCTGATCGAGACGCCGCTGGCGCATCGCGGCCAGATGGTTGCGCTGCGACTGCTCGTCGCCATAGGAGACCTGGAAGAGTTGCCCGGTGAAGCCGGCCGACTCGAGCAGTGTGACCTGCCGCCGCCAGAACGCCTGCGACCCGTCCGCGATGGCGCCGCCTTCAAGAGTCGGCCAGGCGGTCCGCACCTGCGACCAATGAAAGACGACCGGTGCGATGAGCGGATCGGGATCGACCTGGGCGTTCGCAGCCCGGCCAAGCGCCATCACGCACAGCGTGACGGCCATCAGGCTTCTCGAAGGCACAGCTCGATGATACACGCGGGACTTCCGCCCGCATCAATCGGAGAACCCGTCAATCGCCCGGTGACGCAGCGTCAGTCTCGTCCCCGGCGTCGGCCCACAATGCCCCAATCTCGATCTCGATGTCCTCGAACGGCTCGATTCTCACGACCTCGTCGCCTGCGTGTGTGGCCACGATCGTCCAGCGGCCGCCTTCGAGGCGCAGCACCTCGACGGTACGAGCGATGGGGTCGACCAGCCATGCGTGCTGAACGCTTTCGCGTGCGTAGATCCCCAGCTTCTTCGCGCGGTCAAGCCTTGCCGTCGATGGCGAGATCACCTCGCACACCCAGTCAGGGGCGACCGCGACATGGGCAGTGGCGGGCAAACTGGGCAACCTGCTGCGGCGCCAGCCGGCCAGGTCCGGGACGAGAACCTGTTTGCCCAGGTGAATCTCCGGTTCGCCGAGGATGATCCACCCGCCGGGGCCGCCGCGGCCCTCGTCGAAGGCGGGCTCGATTCTGCTGGTGAGCCGCGCCCACGCGCGTGAGTGGCGCGGGGCCGGCCTCGGGCTGGCCCACAGTTCGTCGTCCACGATCTCGGCCACCATGTTGGGCGGCAGTCGTTCGAGATCCTGGTACGTGGCCGGGCGATCGAACGGCGGGACTCTCGGCATCGGTCGCATTCTACATCGTCGTCTTGCACGCGGCGTGCCGTGCGGACTGGTGCAGGAAACGAGGAAACTCAGGCTTTTCTCGCGTGCTGTCACGAGGGTACGCAGAACCTGTGATCTTTGCGGCCAAGGACGTTGCAGATTCTGCCGCACCAAGAACAGGGAGCCCGGCCGCCTGCGCTGCCTATTTCGCCGACTCGGGATACTGATCGAATCGCCGGGCGACGGGCCTGCCGAAGAGCTGCTGATCCGCGAAGTCAAGCAGCGCGTCCCAGTCCTCCGCGGTCAGCGCGTGCCGGTGCGGCGCGTAGTGGATGCCAAGCCGCTGAGGCACGCCAAGCAGCTCGTACGCGGGCATGGCGCCGGCAATCGCCTGCCTGAGGGCGTTGGGCACGCAGTTCTGATCGTCGGTGCCCTCGAGGGACACGAATGCGCGCGGCGCCGCCAGCGCGATCAGCCAGTGCTGGTCGAATGGCAGCTTGTCGACGTCGGCGGCGAACTGGTACAGGTTCGGCGAGAACCAGTTCGGATACTTGCGCATCATGTCGGCCAGGCCCTCGCGGCCGCCGCCGCGCGCGCCGTTGAACCGGTAGGCGCCCGTGCCGCCGGCGCCGCTTCCCGCCGGCGCGACCACCGCGATGCGCTCGTCGAACGCGCCGGCGACGAGCACGGCCTTGCCGAGTCTCGAGTGGCCGATGGCGATGAACTTCCCGCGATCCGCGAACGGCTGCGTTTCGAGGTAATCGATGCACCGTGACATGCCCCACGCCCACCCTGCCGCGAGGCCCCAGTCGTAGCCCGGATACGCGGGGTAGTAGCGCGTCGTGCGGAATGCCCAGCTCCCGTCCGCGTTGCGGCCGATCGTGTCCTCGCCAGTGTCCTGGTAGTGATAGGTGGCGAGCGCATAGCCCGCGGCGGAACAACTCGGCATGCGCTGCCGCCGCGGTTTCGGGGTCCGGCGGCGCGGCGAGCCCGGGCGGCGGTGCGGATGGCGCCCCTGGTTTTGCCGCCGCTGCCGCGGCCGCGGCGCGGGCGGCCTGATCGCCAAGTGGAACCGTCAGCGCGTCGATGCCCTTTCCCTGTTCCGGCGGCCTTGCCATCGTCGGTAGCGGCGTCCCGCCCGGGCGTCGGACCGAACGTGGGGAAGATGACGATCGGCACGGGACCCCTCGCCGACGCCGGGACGAACAGCGCCACGTCGAAGCCGAGTTTCAGCTCCGGCCCGAACGACAGGCGCACGAGGCGATAGTGCACCGCACCCCCGAGCACGGCGGCCGACCTGATCTCGCGCCCCTGCACGTGGCCCGGCGCGGGCGGCATCAGGCCCGTCGCGTAGTAGGCGAGTGCGCGCTTCATCTCCTCGCGGCGCTTCGGCCACTGTGCGGGGGACTTCACCCGGTCGCCGTTCTCGAAGGTGAGGACATCCGGCAGCGCGGGGCGCGATGGCAGTGCGCCGACCCCGGGCATCGACCCGAGCGACAGTCTTGATTGGCGGCACGGGAACGCGGGGCGCCTGAGGCTGCGCGAAGGCAAGAGCCGCGAAGCCCGCTGAGAAGACGACCAGCGACGGCCGGTTGAGGCGGTTCCTCACCGGCTCTGTATACCACGACGCCGGATTGCGCCGGCACCTGCGCCGCGCCCGGCCCCGGGGATTCGATAAGATACCGGGGGATCTCGATGCGTCCGCCCTCGCGCCCGCGCGTCGCACCGCCTCTTGTCATGATCGCCGCCGTGATGATGGCGGCGGGCGTCCTGTTTCCTGAACTCGATGGGACGAGCGTGCGGGCCGCCGGGCGCCGGACGGACCGCCGGCTCGAAGCGGCCGCGCTCATGGCGCGATCGCTCGGGAGCATCAAAGCGCTGCGCCTCGAGAAGGGCCTGCCGATCGACAGCGCCCTCGACCCGAACGAGACCGGCATCGTCGGCGACGAGTTCACGCCGCTGACGACGTCGCTTGGCGACGTGGCGGCCAAACGGACGGCGGCGAACCCCGCGTTCGCGGGTGTTGTTGCCCGGTATTTCGAGCAGCGCAGGTCTGAAGCCGGGCGACGTCGTCGCGATCGGCGGCAGCGGGTCGTTTCCCGCGTTCGTGCTCGCGTCGCTGTGCGCGGCGCGCACGCTGGATCTCCGGCCCGTGCTGATCTACTCGATCGGCGTCGTCGATGTACGGCGCGAATATCCCGGGCTTCACGTTCGTGGACATGCTCGCGCGGCTCCGTTCGGACGGCGTGCTGCCGTACGCCATCGCGGCCGTGGCGCCGGGCGGCGCGCATGACACCGGCCGCGGCGTGCTCTTCGACGAAGAGGGCACCACGCTCGTCGATGAAGCCGGGCGCAGCGAGTTGCCGCTAGTCGAGGGCGCCACGCTCACCGAGCGCATCCGCCGGCGCCTTGCGATCTACGACGCCGCGGCCGGCGGCCGGCCGATCCGGTGCTTCGTCAACGTCGGCGGGGCGACGGCCAACTACGGCGACACCGAGGCGTCGCTCGAAGTGCCGAACGGCCTCGTGCTCAGGCTGCCGTCGCTGCCGGCCTCGCCTTCGCGCGGCCTGCTGTTCGAGTTCGCCGCGCGGGGCGTGCCCGTCGTGCACCTGCTCTACGTGAAAGGCCTGGCGCGCGAGAACGGCCTGCCGTTCGATCCGGTGCCCTTCCCCTCGCTGGCCGCTTCTCCAGCCGCTCCCGTCGATGCACCCTGACCGTCGCGGGCCGCCAGGCCTGGCTCGGCGGCCGAGTTCGTCCGCCACCTGGAGCGTGCGCTCGCCTGAGGCGATTTACCCAGGGTTTAGTAAGATACTCGCGCCCGTCCGGCCGATCCCGGTGCATGTCGCGGGCATCGCCGCCCGCTTCTGGAGGTTCGTGATGAACGTCGCGAAATGGTGTGGGGTTAGTGTCGTGTTCGTCCTGCTGGCCGCGGTGTCCGCTTCGGCGGCGGTATCGGGGGCGCCTCCGGTGAAGGGCCAGCAGCCGCTGCTCATCACCAACGCGGGGCAGGGGCCCGGCGCGAAGATGGCGCGGCTGCTCCTGCAGCGCACGGGCGCCGTCACGGACTTCGACTACCTCGCCGAGCCGCAGCCAGCCGACCTCAAGGCAAAGCCCTACAAGACGTTGATGGTCGTCCTCGGGTCGACGGCCAAGGGCCTTGGCGCCTCCGGCATCACCATCGACCAGGAGATCGAACGGCTGAACGCCATGATCGCAGAGGCGAAAAAGCTCAAGCTGCAGATCGTCTGCGTCCTGCTCGAAGGGAAGACGCGCCGTGGCAAGCCGGGCGGCTCGGACGAACGCTGCATCGACGCGATCGCGCCGTTCGCGAGCTACCTCGTCGTGAAGAAGGACGGGAACGAGGACGGCCGCTTCGACGCCATCGCGAAGAAGTCCGGCGCCCCGCTCACCTTCATCGACGACGCGATGGACTTCAGTGAGGTCGTGAAGGCGATGTACGCCAAATGAGCATGTACGCGTCGACGTCCTACACGCTGGCGGCCATGGTGGCCGCCTTCGTGCTGAGCAGCTGGCGCTTCAAGTCGCCCGAGCTGTCGATGGTGGTGACGGCGCTGGTGGGCGCGCTCGTCGCCGGCCTCGGCTTTCCGGCGCACCTGTTCGTCGAGGGCACCTTCACCTTCCTCGACCTGGCCTTCATCTTCATCACGGCCTGCGTCTTCATGAACGCCTACTCGGAGGTGGGTGCCATGAACGCCCTGGTGCAGGCGCTGGTGGGACGCCTGCACCGCCGGAAGTGGCTGCTCCTGATGGTGCTGGCGCTGCTGATGCTCGTCCCGGGCGCGCTGACCGGCGCCGGCGTCGTGTCGGTGCTCGTGGTCGGCGGGCCTGGTGGCCGCCGTGCTGCGCCTGATGGGCCTCGCCGAGGACCGCGTGGCGGCGTTCGTGTTCATGCTCGGCATCCTGTCGGCCATCGCGCCGCCCATCAACGTGTGGGCCATGCTGATGGCCGCCGGCGCGAACATGCCCTACGTCGGGTTCGACCTGGTGCTGCTCGTGCCGGTGCTCGTTGTCGCGGCCTTCACCGTGCTCTACCTCGGCTGGGGCGCGGTGCCGCAGTCGAAAGAGGCGATCCTCGCCGGCCTGCCGCCGCTTTCGCCGAAGATGACCTGGTGGCGGGCGGCCGTCCCGCTGGTCGTGCTGCTCGCGCTGGCGCTGGCGGCGAAGTACGCCGCCTTCAGCCTGCCGACGATCGGCTTCCCGCTGATGTTCGTCATCTGCGCGCTCACCACGGTGGCGATCGATCCGGTCCGCCGGCCGCTCCGCCGCTGGCTCGAGGTCGTCAACCAGACGGTCGAGCAGGTCTTCCCGCTGGTGGCGACGATGGTGAGCGTGGGCGTGCTGGTGAACATCCTGGCCGCCACCGGGCGTGCGCGGGCTGATCGCCATCAGCTTCGTCGCGCTGCCGATCGTCGGCATCTACGCGACGTCGCTCGTCGTCTGCCCGCTGGCGCAGGGATCGCTCGGGTTCGGCAGCGCGGTCATCCTCGGCACGCCGCTGATCTTCGTGTTCAACGCCGTCGGCGCGAACGTGACGGTCGTCGCTGCGGCGTTCAGCATGCTGTTCGCGCTCGGCGACTGCCTGCCGCCGTCGCGCATCGTCGGGCGCACGGCGATCGAGACGGTGGGCTACAAGGGCAGTTACGTGTCGTTCCTGAAGGCCACGGCCGTGCCGTGGCTGGTGATGGGCGCCGTCGCGCTCGCGATGCTCGTGTTTCCGGGGAGGGTGGCGTTTCTCGTGCAGGTACTGAAGAAGCCAGAAGCCAGAAGCCAGAAGCCAGAAGCACAGAAGACAAGACAGAAGCATCCGCCGGTGCAGCGTGTCTTCTTCTGGCTTCTGACAATCGTCAGTGGTCCATTCTTGCTTCTTGATTCTTGCTTCTGACAGGAGAGCGAGGCCCGATGATCCTGCTTGCAGTCGCTGATCCACCAGACCTACTTCGTGCTCGCGGGCCTCGTCGCCGTGCTGCTCCTGACGCGGCTGTTCCGCCGGAAGAGCAGGCCGGGCCTGGCGTACGACATCGTCTACGCGTACACCCTCATCCCGTTCATCCTGCGGGCGCTGCACATCAAGTGAGGTGACGGCATGAGCGACCGCGCACGCGTCGGGCGCCGCATCGGCCTGCTGGCCGCCTCGCTGGCGCTGATGGTCGTCGGATCGAAGGACATCCGGGCCCTGCGCGCCTATCGGGAAACCGTGGTGGTCTCCGAGGCGTTCACCCGGCAGGTGCCCCTCAGCACCTACTTCGACGGCATCCGCGGCACGCTGATGGACGTGCCCGTGTTCGTGTTCGACTCGGGCGTGCCGGGCGGATCGGTGCTGATCCTCGGCGGCGCGCACGCGTACGAGCCCGCGAGCCCGGTGATGGCCTACGTGGTGATGGAGAACATCGCCGTCACGCAGGGGCGCGTGTTCGTCATCGCGCGGGCGAACATGAGCGCCTCGACGCTGGGCATGCTCGGCAACGCCTACCCGCCGTTCTTCCACGTGAAGACGCCGTGGGGCGAGAAGCAGTACCGCATCGGCGATCGGGAGACCAACCCGCTCGAGCAGTGGCCGGACCCGTTCACGTTCGTGCACTACCCGTCGAAGCAGAACCTCGCGTACCAGGACAGCCGGAACATGAACCGGACGTTTCCGGGCAGGCCCGACGGCAACCTGACGGAGCGCACGTCGTTCGCGATCAGCGAGCTCATCCGGCGCGAGAAGATCGACATGACCATCGACGTCCACGAAGCGTCGATCGGGCTATCCCGTCGTCAGCACCTACGTGTGCCACGAGCGCGCCGAAGAAATGTGCATGATGGCGGCGATGATGCTCTCGGCGGAGCAGTTCCCGATGAAGACCGAGAACTCGCCGAAGTCGCTGCGCGGCCTGACGCACCGGGAGATCGGCGATTTCACCGAGAGCTTCGCCGTGCTCATGGAGACGCCCGAGCCGTTCATCGACAAGTTCGTCGGGCCGATGACCGAGGCGCTCATGCTGACGGGCAAGGACGAGTTCATGCAGACGGCGGCGGATCGCGGCCTGCTGTACGCCGAGTACAACATCAAGACCGGCGCGACGCTCGACTACCGCGTCGGGCGGCACCTGGGCGGCGCGGCGGAGATCATCAAGCAGATGGGCGAGTTCTTCCCGGCGAAGAAGGTGAGCGTCAGCTGGCCGACCTACGCCGAGGTGATGGAGAAGGGCGTCGGCGCCTTCCTGCACGATCCGGCGAAGGCGCCGCGCGAGCGGGTGTTCAGGCACTGAAAGCGCGAGGGCTCAGGCGCTAGGGGCTAGGCGCTAGTCAGACCCTGAGCTCCCGATTCGTATTGGAAATCGAGGCTGTCAGTTTCGACGTGCAGGAGGGAGACATGAGAAGGCATTCGCGGATGATCGCGTGGCTGTTGGTGATCGTGGTGGTGCTCCAGTGGGGGCCGGTGCTCGATGCGTGCACGATCCTGGGCGTCGGGCGGAAGGCCACCGTCGACGGATCCGGCGTCATCACCCATAACGACGACTCGAGCGTGGCCGACTACCCGCTGCGCATCGTGCCGGCCGCCGACTGGCCCGAGGGCGCGAAGCGCAAGATCGTCGCGAACGCCCACATGCGGGACGGCGGCAACGTGCTGGGCGACATGCCCCAGGTGCGGCACACCTACCGGTACTTCATGTCCCGCTACTCGTTCATGAACGAAAAGGGCGTGGCCATTGCCGAGTCGACCTTCGGCATCGACACGAACACCGACCTCGGCAAGAAGGTCCGGGACGTGATGTACACGAAAGGCGACGGGCTGGTCGACTGCTGGCTGGCTGCAGGACGTCGCCCTCGAGCGCGCCGCCACGGCCCGCGAGGCGGTGCAGATCATGGGCAAGCTGGTCGAGGAGTTCGGGTTCCTCACCGAGACCGGCGGCGGCGGCGAGACGATGACGATCACCGACGGCACCGAGACGTGGGTGGCCGAGTTCTACGGCCGCGACATCTGGGCCGCGGTCCGGATCCCCGAAGACCACGTGTTCGTGGCCGCCAACCGCGCGCGCATCGGCGAGATCAACCTGGCCGACAAGGCCAACGTCATGGCCTCGCCGAAGATCGTGTCCTTCGCCGTGGAACAGGGCTGGTTCGACCCGAAGGCCGGCAAGCCGCTGCTCGTGAACAAGATCTACGCCCCGGACGTCCCGGTCACGTCATCGCGCCGCGAGTGGCGCGTCTTCGACCTGATCGCGCCGTCGCTCAAGCTGCCGGCCACGCTCGAGGACTACCCGTTCTCGGTGAAGCCCGACAAGCCGCTCACCCTCGAGGACATCCGGAAGATCCAGGCCGACTACTACCAGGGCACGCCCTACGACATGACCAAGGGCCCGGCGGCAGGCCCCTGGGGCAACCCGATCCGCTACGTCAACCGCGGCGGCAAGGGATCGTTCGAGCGCAGCATCAACGTCCAGCGCACGTACTACCTGCACATCGGACAGGTGAACGCCGCCCTTCCGGAGGCCGCTGCGCGGCACGAGCTGGTTCGGGTACGGCGCTCCCGCCACGTCCTACCTGACGCCGCTCTGGGCCGTCATGGACGAGCTGCCCGCCCACCTCGGCCGCGGCGACCGCTACGGCGCCTTCGACCGCGAGTCGGGTTTCTGGACGAACATCTACGTCCAGCAGATGGCCGAACTCCACTTCAACGAAGCGATCAAGCACGTCGACGCAGCCCGCGAGCCGCGCCTGAGCATGCTCTACGCGGTGACGCCGAAGGTGCTCGAGCTGGCCGCCCAGACGTACGCGAAGGATCCGAAAGCGGCGGTCAACATGCTCACGCAGTTCGGATCGGCCAACGCCATCGCCTGGCAGCAGGAGTGGCTGAAGCTCGGCGACACGCTGCTCGGCAAGTACGCGATGGGCATGGTCGACGGCCACCCGGTCGGCTACCCGCAGTGGTGGAACGACCTCATCGGCTACAAGCCGCTCGTCCGGTAGCGCGCGGGACGGCGCGACCGGCAAGGAGACTCACATGAAACCATGGATGCTCGCACTCGCGTTCGCGCTCGCGGCGGGGCCCGCCGGCGCCCAATCCCCGACGCCTGCCACCGCGGCCCAGGCCGCGCAGGCCTCGACGCCCGCCCTGCCGTCGTGCCAGGAACTCGCCGCGGCGGTCCAGGCCGCGGTGCGGAACGACGTGCGGCTCAGCGACTGGCCCAACGCCGCACGCTACCGCGACGCCAACCGGACACTCGGCGCGCCGGGACCCGGCGAGAGCCGAGTCGTCTTCATGGGCGATTCGATCACCGATGCGTGGCCGCAGCCGCGTTTCGGTGAGTTCTTTCCCGGCAGGCCGTACATCGGCCGCGGCATCAGCGGCCAGACGACGCCGCAGATGCTCATCCGGTTCAGGCCCGATGTCATCGCGCTCCGGCCGAGGGTGGTGGTCATCCTGGCGGGCACCAACGACATCGCCGGCAACACCGGGCCGATGACCGACGAGCAGATCCAGGGCAACCTCGCTTCGATGGCCGATCTCGCACGGGCGAACGGCATCCGCGTGGTCTTCTCGAGCATCCTCCCGGTCAGCGAATACCACGTGCGTCCGGGCGACACCGCTCCGCCCCAGACCACGAGGCGGCCCATGGCGCGGATCACGGCGCTCAACGCGTGGATGCGGGAATACGCCGCCGCGAACGGCCACGTCTACCTGGACTACTTCGCGGCGATGACCGACGCGAAGGGCCTTCTTCGCGCGGAGTTGAGCGAGGACGATCTCCATCCGAACGCCGCCGGCTACGCCATCATGGCGCCGCTGGCAGAATCGGCGATCCAGGCCGCGCTGAAGAAGTAGGCAAAGAGAAGCCCGCCGGGCACGGGGCCCGGCGGGCATTCGGAGTGCGCCGCGTCCGGCCGCCTAGAAGATCAGCTTGAACGCGAGCTGGACGTTGAGCGGCAGGTTCTGCGTGCTGGTCACCTTGCCGAAGTCGCTGCTGGTCGGATCCAGGTTCGGGACGTTGAAGAACGGCTGGTCGAACGCGTTCAGCAGCTCGATGTGGAACTGGCCGCGGACCCGGTCGTTGATCTGGAGCCTCTTGACGAACGACAGGTCCATCAGGCTCAGCGTCTGCTGGCGCACGCTCGCCACCCTGGTCGGGAAGTAGCGGATGTTCTGAGACAGGCGGATGCGCTGGTCGGCGCGCTGCTTCGCCGGATCGTCCACGCCGTTGGTCTGCACCGCGGCGTCGTGGAAGTAGAACCCCGACGTGTCGAAGATGGGCAGCCCGTCCTTCACCTTGCTGTAGTCCGCCGTCAGGGAGCCCAGGTCGCCGTTGAAGTAGATGTTGCCCCAGGTGCTGACCGGCCGCCCGGACTGCGCCTGGTAGATGGCCTGGACGCTCCAGCCGCCGGCGATCCCGTTCAGCACGCCGTTCCAGTCCGAACCCCACTTCTTGCCGCGCCCGAAGGGCAGTTCGTAGATCCCGCTGACGACGACCCGGTGCGGCATGTCGGCGTCGGCCGGCCGCTTTTCGTACGACGGGTCGGTGGAGTTCAGTTGCGACACCTGCTCGGTGAACTTCGACCAGGTGTAGGACACGAGAATCGTGTAGCCGCTCGTGAACCGCTTCTCGACGCGGCCCTGCAGCGCGTTGTAGTTGCTGATGCCGTCGTGCGCGCGGCTCTGGATGTTGGCGAGATGCGGGTAGGGCCGCAGCAGCTGCAGGCGCTGGACCGTCGTCCCGTTGAAGCTCGTGCCCGGCAGCAACCCCTTGAAGGGGTTCGTCACGTTGGCGGTGAGGTAGTTGATCGTGGCCGTGTCACGCGACGGGCTCGTGGAGAGGTAGTTCCGCGGAACCGGGTTGAGCTCCGTGTCCACCGTCAGGTCGTAGCTCTTGTTGCCGACGTACGCCGCCTCGACCACCCACTGGTGCGGCAGCTCGCGCTGCACGCTCATGGACCAGCGCATGGCCTGCGCGTTCTTGAAGCCGCCGGCGTCCTGCTCCCACCGGTCGAGCTGGCGCCCGGCGAAGGTGTTCGGGCCGAGGCTGGCGCCCGGCGGGTCGACGACGCCGACCGGGTAGGGATTCGCCAGGTTGGCCTGGAACGTCAGGCCGTTGTCGTTCGAGGGCACGATGTTCGTCGCCTGGGAGAAGCCCGACTGGCGGACGCCCCAGATCACCGCCGGCACCGTGTAGATGGCGTAGCCGGCCCTGACCACCGTCTTCTCGTCGAGCGAATAGGCCATCCCGAGGCGCGGCTGCCAGTTGTTCTTGTCGGCGGCGTAGAAGCCCCGGTTGGAGTCGTCGGTGAACCCCAGCCCGCCGAGCACCTTGAAGGCGGACGCGGGGACCTCAGGAATCGGGTTCGCCGCGTACGCCGTCTGCGCAGCGTTCGTGATGGTGAGGCTCGCCGCGGGATCGAACCCGCGCACGTTCCGGTTGTCGCGCTCGGTCGTCGCCGCCTCGTACTCGTAGCGCAGGCCGAGGTTGAGTGTCAGCTTGCTCGTGACGCGCCAGTCGTCCTGGAAGAAGAACCCCTGGTACTTGGTCGTGTTGTACCGGTCGGCGTTGCGATCGATGAACCCGCCTGTCGGCTGGCCAATCATCATCGCCGCCAGCTGCTGGCCGATGGCGGCCGCCGGCGAGTTGTCGTACTGCCGGGTGAAGTCGGTGTTGAAGTCATACTGTCCGGCGCTCGCGCCCGGGCTGGCCCCGTATTCCTGGTACATGCGCCAGTCCCAGCCCGCGCGGAAGCTGTGCGAGCCGGACGCCTTGGTCCATGTCGGCTGGAACGACCAGATTCCGTGCTCGGTGTTGCCGCCCAGGTTCTCGCCGATCGAGCTCGTCCCGGTCAGCGTGAACCGCGGCATGTACTTCGTCGAGCCGAAGTACTGCGTGACGGCGCTTGACCACCCAAGGGAGGCCGGGTCGAACACATCCTGATGCTGACGGATGTTGGGCTCCCGGAACTCCGCGTACCCGCCGCGCAGGTTCAGCAGCATCCCCGACGACATCGTCCACACGTGGTCGATGGTGACCTGGTCGTTCTTGCGGAAGAGGAAGTTGCCCGTCGGGTTCACCCCGTTGACTTCGCCGGTCCAGTTGCTGCGGGCCTCCCGGCGGTCGTTCTTGTTGTAGCGCACGAAGATCCGCTGGTTCTGGCTGAACTGGTGATCGCCCCGGACCGTGAACGAGTAGAAGTCATCCGAGCGAATCTGATCCGACAGGTAGTTGTTCCGGCCCTGCGCGTCGCCCGCCTGGTTGGGCGCGGGGTAGTACTTGAGATAGTTCTTGGCGATCGCGCTGATCCGGTTGGCCGGGATGATGTTGCCGGGGAACGGCAGGCGCTCCACGCGGCCCGAGGAGTTCGTGAACGCCGTGGCCGGGTCGTAGATGATGATCCCCTGGGAGAGCAGCGCGGAGAAGTCGCCGTTCATCTGCGCCGCCGTCGGCACCGTGAACTGGTCCGGCTCCGGGAAGGCATCGTCGAGCCGCTCGAACACCCCGAAGAAGAAGGTCTTGTTCTTGATGATCGGTCCGCCCAGGGTGCCGCCCCAGCGCGTGTAGTCCATCTTCGACTTGGGCTTCCCGGCCTTCTCGAGGAAGTACTCGTTCGTGGACAGCGAATCACTTCGATAGAAGAAATACCCGGTCCCCCGCAGGCTGTTCGTGCCGCTCTTGATGGCCACGTTGACGGTGGCGCCCGCCGTGTGGCCCTGCTGCGCGTCGAACGTCGCGCTCTCGACCTTGAACTCCTGCACGGCGTCCGAGGGCGGCACGAAGGCCACCCGGCCGCCGCTCGCCATGTTCGGGGACCCGTCGAGCGTGAACTCGTTGGCGCCGGGCGCCCCGTCGGCAACCACGTTCGACGTGCCCGCGTTGTCGAACGGGCGCGAGAACTTGAGGTCGCCCGTGTAGGCGATGCCGGGCGCGAGGCGGGTCAGGATGAACGGATTGCCGTCCGAGAGGGGCAGCAGCGAAATGCGCTTCTCGTCGATGATCTGCCCCTGGGAGCCGCTCCGGGTCTCGAGGAGCGGGGACTCAGCGAGGACGGTCACCGTCTCCTCGAGGCCGCCGATCTCCATTGTGAGGTCGATGCCGAGCCGGTCGTTGACCCGGACCTCGACGTTGTCGCGCACCGTCTTCTTGAAGCCGGTCAACTCCGCCGTGACGGCATAGAGCCCGGGCTGCAGGTAGAGCAGGTTGAATGAGCCGGACTCGTTCGTGACGGTAGTCGTCGCCTGGTTGGTGTCCTTCTTGGTCGCCGTGACGGTCACGCCAGGCAGCGCGCCACCCGAGTTGTCCTTGACGGTCCCGCTGATCGAGCCGCGCGACTCCTGGGCAATCGCAGGGTGCGCGGCCGAAGCCGCCAACACCGCCGCGACGACCAGCGGTACGCACCACAGTCTTCTACGCGCTGCAGCCATGTCTCCCCCTCATCGCTGCGCCAGAGATCCGTGACCGCCAGGTGGCGCCACCCAGCAACCTTGCGCCTTTGGTCGAAGAAATTACCGTGCCGTGGCCGGCATCTTAGCACTTTGGCCGCGCATTTCAAGCGCCGCCGGCGCGTGTCCCGTCATGGTAGGATCCGGCCGCAGAGCACCACCCCGCAGAAAGGACACACCATGGCACAGGATCGCAGGACGTTCTTGAAGTCGGCCGCACTGGCCGCCGGCTATGCTGGCCTCTCATCCTTCGACGCCCGTTCGTTCGCCGCCGTGCAGGGCGCCAACGACCGCGCGCGCGTGGTCGTGGTCGGCTTCTCCGACCGCTTCAGGGGATCACTCCTGCCCGCCTTCCTCCAGCACGCCAAGGAGACGAACTTCGACATCGTCGGGGTCTGCGACATCTGGAGCCGCCGCCGCGACGAAGGCAAGGCCGCCCTCGAGAAGGCCTTCGGCCATCCGGTGGCGACCTACCGCAACACCGAGGAGCTCTACTCGACGGCCAAGGACGTCAACGCCGTCATCATCAGCACCGCCGACTTCCAGCATGCGCTCCATACGGTCGAGGCCGTGAAGGCGGGCAAGGACACCTACACCGAGAAGCCACTCGCCGAGACGATGGAGGACAGCCGCGCCGTGCTCAAGGCCGTCCGCTCGGGCAAGCAGATCGTGCAGATCGGGTCGCAGCGGCGGAGCGGCCCGAACTACATCGCGGCGGCGGAATTCATCAAGCAGGGCAAGTTCGGCCCGATCATGTTCGTCGACCTCGTCTGGAACGTGAACCAGCCCGGACGCTGGCGCCGTCCCTCCCTGACCGGGGTCTGCCGCGAAGCGGACACCGACTGGAAGCGCTATCTGCTCAACCGTCCGTTCGAGCCGTGGGATCCCAGGAAGTACCTGGAGTTCCGCCTGTTCTGGCCCTACTCCTCGGGCATTCCGGGGCAGTGGATGGCGCACCAGATCGACACGGTCCACTGGTTCTCCGGCTTCCAGTACCCGCGGAGCGTCGTCACCAACGGCGGCATCTACTGCTGGAAGGACGGCCGCACCAACGCCGACACGATGACCACCGTGCTCGACTACGGCCCGGAAGACCGCAACGCCGGCGGGTTCCAGGTGGTCTTCAGTTCACGGTTCAGCAACAGCATGGGCGGCACGAAGGAGGTCTACTACTCGAACGGCGGGACGATGGACCTGGACACCGGGAAGGTGACGCCGGATGGCGGACTCACCGAGCGCGAGGCGCGGTCCATGGGCATGAAGCCCAATCTGCTGGCCCCGCAGGTCCTGGCCGAGACCGCCAAGGTCGAGACCGCCGCCGACACCGGCGGTGACTCGCTCACGAGCGGCCACATGCGGAACTGGATGGACTGCGTCCGCAGCCGCAAGGAGCCGAACGCCCCGATCGAGGCCGGCTACCAGCACTCCATCGCGACGATCATGACAAACGCCGCCTACCGGACCGGCCAGCGCGTCGTCTACGACCCGAAGACGCAGGAGGTGATGGCCGGCGGCAAGGTGTTCCAGGTACCTGAGTGCCCGATCAGCGCGTGCCGCCGCGGGACGGCGGCACGCGCACGCCGTACTGCCTGATGCGGCGCCAGAGCGTGACGGTGCTGATATGGAGCGCCTCCGCCGCCCGCCGCCGGTTCCCGCCATATTCCCGGAGCGCCTTCTCGATGAGCGCGCGCTCGTGCGCCGCGAGGTCGAATCCTGCGTCGAGCGCCGCGCCCCCGTCCTGCAGGCACAGCTCCGGCGGGAGCTCCCGCGCCGTGATGCGGGGCCCGGACGCCAGGATCGCCGCCCGCTCGACGGCGTGCTGCAGCTCGCGGACGTTGCCCGGCCAGTCGTAGTCGACGAGCACCCGCATCGCGTCGGGCGCGATGCCCTGCAGATCCTTGTTGAAGCGCGCCGCGGCCCGCTGGAGGCACTCCTGCGCGAGGGCGGGGATGGCCTCGCGCCGCTCGCGAAGCGGCGGCACCACGATCACGAACGCCGACAGGCGATAGTAGAGGTCTTCGCGGAAGGTCCCGGCGTGGACGGCCGCGCGAAGATCGCGGTTGGTGGCCGCCACAATGCGCGGGCTCGCCTTGATGCTCGTCTCGCCGCCCACGCGCCGGATCTCGCGCTCCTGGAGCGCACGCAGCAGCTTCGCCTGGAGGCCGGCCGACATCTCGCCAACCTCGTCGAGGAACAGCGTGCCGGCGCTGGCCACTTCGAACAGGCCCGCCTTGTCGCGAATCGCATCCGTGAACGCGCCGCGCACATGGCCGAACAGCTCCGATTCGAGCAGCGTCTCGGTCAGCGCGGCGCAGTTGACCGACACGAGCGGCTGGCCGGTCCGGGTGCTCTGTTCGTGGATCATCCGCACCACGAACTCCTTGCCGGTGCCGCTCTCGCCGTAGATCAGCACGCCCGTGTCGAGGGGGGCGACCCGCGCCGCCATCTCGAGCGCCTCGCGCATGCCCTTGCTGGCGAGCACCATCTGCGCGCGCCTTGCGTACTGCTCGACGCGCTCGCGGAGGAGATCTAACTCCCGCTCCCGCTCCCGCCCTGAACCACCGCAGCGCCGTTCCCGCCGCCCCGCGTGTCTGGCCCCTGGCTGCGAGCCTTCGCGAGGCTGCTGCAGCTCGGCCAGCAGTGCGTCGCACCCGTACTCGGCCCGGAGCCGCTCAATGTCGCTGCTCCAGCCTACGGCGTCCTTGCCGACCGCGACGCAGTGAGCGCCTGAGACGGCGGCGCACTGCGTTTCGCGGAAATAGACCTCGCGCCCGATGCACGCGCTCACGAATCCGCTGGCGTACCCGCAAATCGTCCAGCACACCGGTTCAGGGGCGGCACCGCAGTGGAGCAGGTGCTGCTCGGCTTCATACGAATGCCGCCACAGCGCTTCGGCCTCGAACAGGTGCGGGCTGTTCTGGTGAGCGAGGCGCACCAGGTCCGCATGCACGGCGCCCTCGATGCCCTGGAGCATCGCGCCCATCCGCACGCCGTCGAGCGGATCGGCCCACGGGAACGCCTCACGGAGGCTGACCGCATCGCGGTAGCCGCTCGTGAAGCCGAACCTGAAGAACAGCCGGTGCCCGGCCTCGAGGCCGAGCGACGAGAGGATCTCATGGCGCAGCGCGCCGATGGCTACGGCGTTGATGACAACGACGCGGTCGTCGTGAAGACGGATCTGACCGTCGCTGCGCCGGAACTCGACCACGTCCGGCAACTGGAGGTCGTGGGACAGCATCGCGGCACCAGGCGGGGGCGGAGACGCTCGCGCCGGGGGCCCGATCGGTGAGGCCATCATACTGCCATCCAGGCGGCGCTCGTCCATCTTGAAGTCGAGTGTTTCACTCCGAAATTCTGCGTACCTTCCACATACACCACGGCCAACCCATAAGTAGCTGATCAGAAAGCCATTAAAGGCCGCAGGAGCAAGCGCGGGCCTGGCCTGATTCCTGCGTCATGTGAAAGGGGAGGTGTAGGGTTTTGGACGGACCGGCTTGGCTCGACGCGCTTGGCGCCATCGAAGACGCGCCTCAGCCGCTGCCTGCGCCCGGGGCGCACGACTGGCTGGCCATTCACGAAGAGCGCGGCCAGACCTTCGACGACTTCGTCCGCAGCGCCGTCCGGCCGCGCGCCAGCGAGCGGACCATCTACATCCAGCCCGTCGACACCGAGGGTTCGCTGTCGGACACCTGCCTGTCCACGCTCGCGGCATTCGCCGGCGCGTTCTTCCAGTTGGCCGTGCGGGTGCAGCCGCCGCTCGTGCTCGAGCGGTCGTCGCTGCGTCATCGAGAGCGGCGCCCGACGCGGGCACGCCCCAGGTCTATGCCGGCGACATCCTGGCGAGGCTGTATGCCGGAAAGCCCGCCGATGCGTTCTGCGTGCTGGGAATCACGGCGCACGACCTCTTTCCGCATCCCATCGTGAGTTTCGCGTTCGGCGAGGCGTCGGCGGCGTGCCGGGTGGGTGTCGTGCAGCGTGGCCCGGTACGGGCCGCCGTTCTGCGAAGACGCGCCGGGCCGCCCGCCGGGGGAGCGGCTCAAGCGCTGCTGCCGCGTCATCGCGCACGAAATCGGGCACATTGCCGGCCTGGCGCACTGCGTCTACTTCCGCTGCCTCATGAACGGCTCGTCGTCGTTGGCCGAGAGCGACCGGAGGCCCCTGCATCTGTGCCCGATCGACCTGCGCAAGCTGCAGTGGCTGGTCGGGTTCGACGTCGCCGAGCGCTACGCGAGCCTGCACGGGTTCTGGCGCGCGGCGGGCGAGGATCCCGAGGCCGCATGGGCCGAGCAGCGGTCTTCTGGCGGCGAACGCCCTCCCGCACGCGATGCCGGTCCTGTTCAGTCGGTGACGACCTTGACCGGGATCGTGCGAGGCAACCGGGCCTTCGCCCTGGGCCGGCCTATCGCGCGCACGCGGGCCACGCGCCGGCCGACCGCTTCCGACCAGCCGAACATGCGGTGGACGGGAATGCCGCCGGGCAGCCGGTAACGGCCCACGGCCGCGAGGGCGGCGGCCGCCAGGCACCCGCAGCTGGCGCAGTCCGGCATTCCCTCCGAGCTGGCACGGCGAGACCACCGTCTTCAGGTCAGCCGACAGGCAGTGCGTCGTGCGCGCGAAGATGCACTCCTGGGGCGACAGCGGCGGCCGTCCACGAGACCTTCGAGCATCCTCTTTGACGCTTCGAGCTTCGGATACCTGGGCCCGAGGGCGGCAATCTCGGCCGCCACGCGCAACCGGTCCCCGTCGCTGAGCCGTTCGTCGGAGACCTCGCCGATTTGAGGCGTATAGAGGCTGAACCAGATCCGGCGGGTCGTCGGTTGCGCCGACCAGAAGCGCACGAATTCCTCGAGGTAGCCTGGCCGCTGCGCCAGCTGGCGCGTCACCGTGCAGTGCACCGTCACGCTGTGGCCGGCGATGTGCTTCAGGATTCGGTCGTAGGTCGCAGGCGTGCGCCGCGCGTCGTGCTCCGGCTGGAGGCCGTCGATCGAGACGGCGATCAGCAGGCGGTCGAGCCGGGCCCACCCGGCCGGGATCGGGCGGACGGCGCTCGTCACCAGGTTGGTGTAAACCCCGCGCGCCGACAGCCACGGCAGGATCTGCTCCAATTCGCGGTAGCGCACCAGCGGCTCGCCGCCGATGATCGACAGGTGCAGCGGGTCGTGCTCCTCTACGAGCGCCTTGACGCGGGCGACGAGTTCGTCACCCTTGTAGTCGGCCAGGCTGCGCAGCGTGACCTCGCCTTCGAGGTGGTTCTCCCCGTACGCGTAGCAGCCCGGGCACCGCAGCGGGCACTCTCGGGTGATTTCAATCGACAGATTCGGCGTGATGCCCCTGAGGATCTTCCCCCAGGCGGCCATGATTCCATGCATAGGGTGAGCGGCTCCGAAAGCCCCGCATGGAGGCATGGTAACACCATTCACTTACTGGAGTGATAGGAGATCTACCGGCCCCGCGCGGCGGCGATGTCGACCCGCTCGATGACATCGCACTCGAGGATGCTGTCCAGCACTCCCGCGCCGGAGGTCACCCGGCCGAACACCGTGTAATCGTGGTCCAGGCGCGGGTTGTCGACGAGGTTGAACCAGACCTGCGCGTCGCCGGTGTCGCGGCCGCGCGTCGAGATGCTCACGGCTCCCCGCACGTGCGGCTCGAGGCCGATCTCGTCCCTCATGAACGGTCCGTCGCCCACGTACTCGTTGGCGGCCGGGCTGCCGCCCTGCACGATGAACGCAGGCACGACGCGGTGGAACGTGAGGCCGTTGTAGTAGCCGGCGCGCGCGAGGGCGGCGAAGCGGGCCACGGTGGCAGGAGCCTCCTCCGGCAGCAGCGTGAACTCGAACGTGCCGCGTCCGGCGACCTGCACGACGGCGCGGGCGCCGCCGAGACGCTCGGCCTCGGCGAGGACGGGCACGGAGATCGGCAGGGGACGCGGGCTCACGGCGGGCGCGCGGCCTGTCCATCTGCCTATCACGGCGGCCGCCTCGGCAGCGACCTGCGGGTCGAAGTCACTGGCGTATGGCAGGAGCGCTGGCGCGTCCGACGCACTGCCCAGCTCCGCCAGTCGGCCCGAGCAGCGTGAGCCGCACGTCGCGGGACGTCTCCTGCTGCCTCGCCGAGATCCGGGCGAGCGCGGCCAGCATCGCCGCGGCTGCGTCGGTCCGGCGCGGCGTGCCGATGAGGGCGTTCGCCGCCGTCATGATCAACTGGTAGTCGGCACGGCCGAGTGCGTCGAGGTACAGCCCGTCGGCGTCGTGACCCGCGACCGTCTTCAACGCAGCGATGGCGGCGTCGCGCACGTTGTCGCGCGGGTCGCCGGCCAGTTGCGTCAGACGATCCGCGTCGCGCAGCTGCGCCGCGGCGCGCGCGGCGTACATGCGCACGGGCCAGACCGGGCTTTCGGCGAAGCGCGGCAGGTAGACCCTGGCCTCGTCGGGCGCGATTCTGGCCAGCGACACCAGCGCGTGCGCCGCCCGGTGCCACTCGATGCCGGCCGTCGCCGCCCTGCCGGCTGAGGGGGCACCCGGCGCCGCCTGGCTCGCGCCGGTCAGCGTTTCGACCTCGCGCCTCAGCCGTTCGACGGCTTCTGCCCGATTCGGCTGCGGTCCCGAGAGCAGGTCGAGAGCCAGCAGGACGACATGTGGCGACGAGTCATCCAGCGCGCGCAAACACCGGCGCCCAATCTGCGGACGCGCCGGTCAGCGACCGGGCATGGATCCGCAGTGCTTCGTAACGCACAAGGTCGTCGGGGTCGGCGAACCCGGCTGCCATCAGTTTCGATCGCGCCTCCCCGGAGACCGCCCCGGGCGGTGCGGCGGCCATGGCCAGCAGGGCCAGTCTGCGCACCTGCGCGTCGGGATCGGCGGCGGCCGCGGTGATGGTGGCCTCGTCGGCCAGCTTCGAGGCGGTGAGGGCGGAGATGGCCAGCCGGCGGATCCGCGCGGTGTCTTCCGCCTCGTCTGGCCGGCGCGGCTTCCGCCGGTCGACCGCCATTTGTTTGAGGCGCCTCGCGGTTTCCTGCGATGGGGTGAACAGCTTCGCGCTGCGCCGCAGCAGTGATTCGAGCCCGCGCGCCACTCCCAGCTGCAGCGGCATCGAGGCGCCCGCCGGCGCGTCAAGCGGCAGCGCGGCAACGAGCAACGTCACCTCGGCCGACCTGGCCGCCTGGGCCGTGGTGTACGGCAGGCGGCCCAACGTCCAGCAGGCGGCGCCGATGACCGCCTGGTCGCGTTCGACGCCGAGTTGCTTCAGCAGGGCCGCCTGAGCGGCGGCTGCGGCGTTGCCGTCGCCCGTGGCCGCCGCCTGGCCGAGCGCCTCCGCCGCCGCCGCGCGCACCGACGGAAACGGAGAGGCGAGCGCGGGCTCGATGCTGGCGGCAAGCGCAGGGCGCTCGAGGCGTCCGAGGGCCCGCACCGCCATGCGCTGCACGGTTTCGCTCGGGTGCTGTGCCCCGTCGAGCAGCACCCTGAGGTCCGCGTCGCGCGGGGCCCGGCGGTCCTCGGCGTCGAGGATCGCCTGGCGCACGGCCTGGATCGCCGCGCCGGCCTGGCGCGACTGTCCGTGCGCCGGCGCCGCGGCCGATACGAGCGCGGCGGCAAGGACCGCAGCGGCGCTCGTGCGACGACGACATTCGCAGGGCATGCTGGAGGATACCCCGACTTTGAGGTACAACTGCGAGCAGCGGTTTCATGACCCGTTCCTGCGGCCAGCTCCGGCCGCCTCACGCAGGTCATGAAACCGGTCCTGTAGATGCACATGCGGCTCGGCGATCTCTTCCCCGATGGCGACGCGTCAGCCGACGCGCTGCTGGCGAGCTTCCTCGACTACACCGCCGCGAAGGGCCTGACGCTCTACCCGGCGCAGGAAGAGGCGATCCTCGAACTGCTGGACGAGAAGAACGTCATCCTCAACACGCCGACCGGTTCCGGCAAGTCGCTCGTCGCCTCGGCCATGCTGTTCGCGTCGCTCGCGCGGGGCCAGCGCGCGGTCTACACCTGCCCGATCAAGGCGCTGGTCAACGAGAAGTGGATGGCGCTCTGCCGCGAGTTCGGCCCCGACGAGGTGGGGCTCGCCACCGGCGACGCCACGGTCAACCGCGACGCGCCGATCCTCTGCTGCACGGCCGAGATCCTCGCCAACATGGCCCTGCGCGAGGGCGAGAACTCGTGGATCGACCACGTGGTGATGGACGAGTTCCATTGGTACGCGGACCGCGACCGCGGCGTCGCCTGGCAGGTGCCGCTGCTCACGCTGCCGCACACGCGCTTCCTGCTGATGTCGGCCACGCTCGGCGACACGCGGTTCTTCGAGGAGGCGCTCACGCGCGCTCAACGGCCGGCCGACGGTCAGCGTCAAGTCGTCCGACCGCCCCGTGCCGCTCGAGTTCGCGTACGCCGAGATCCCGCTGGCGCACACGCTCGAGAAGCTGGCCGACGAAGGCAAGACGCCGGCCTACGTCGTCCACTTCACGCAGGCCGACGCGGCCAGCAGCGCGCAGGACTTCACGAGCCTGAAGATCTGCACGCGGGACGAGAAGGCCGCCATCGCGGACGCCATCGCCGACTTCGCCTTCACGAGCCCCTACGGCTCCGAGATCCGCAAGTGGCTGCGGCACGGCATCGGCCTGCACCACGCGGGGCTGCTGCCGAAGTACCGCGTGCTGGTGGAGCAGCTCGCGCAGCAGGGGCTGCTGAAGATCATCTGCGGCACCGACACGCTGGGCGTGGGCATCAACGTGCCCATCCGCACGGTGCTCTTCACGCGCCTCTGCAAGTTCGACGGCCGGAAGACGGCCATCCTGAGCGCCCGCGACTTCCACCAGATCGCCGGGCGCGCCGGGCCGCAAGGGGTTCGACGATCGCGGCTACGTGGTGGTGCAGGCGCCCGAGCACGTCATCGAGAACATCAAGCTCAGCGAGAAGGCGGCGCGCGACGGCAAGAAGGTCGTCAGGCGCAGGCCGCCCGAGCGCAACTTCGTCAACTGGGACCTGAACACCTTCAAGCGCCTCATCGGCGCCCAGCCCGAGCAGCTCGCGTCGCGCTTCCAGGTGTCGCACGGCATGCTGCTCAACGTGCTGAGCCGGCGCGGCGACGGCTGCCGCGCCATGCAGCGGCTGATCCGCGACAGCCACGAGCCGGAGGCCGCGAAGAAGGCGCACCGGCAAGCGCGCGTGGCAGCTGTTCCGGGCGCTCGTGAACCGCCGGGTCGTCGAGTTCATCCCGCGGACCGAGGAGGGCGCCACGCTGCAGGTCAACGTCGAGCTGCAGGACGACTTCTCGATGGACCAGGCGCTGTCGCTCTACCTGCTCGAGACCATCCCGCTGCTCGACGCCGACTCGCCCGACTACGCCCTCGACCTGGTCACGCTGGTCGAAGTCGATCCTCGAGGACCCGGACATCATCCTCCGGAGGCAGCTGGACAAGATCAAGGACCGCGCCGTCGCGCAGATGAAGGCCGACGGCGTCGAGTACGACCAGCGGATGGAGGAACTCGAGAAGCTCGAGTACCCCAAGCCGCTCCGCGACTTCATCTACACGACGTTCAACGCGTTCGCCGACAAGCACCCGTGGGTGGGCGAGGAGAACATCCGGCCGAAGTCCATCGCGCGGGAGATGTTCGAGCAGTTCCGCTCGTTCGCCGAGTACATCTACGACTACGAGCTGCAGCGCTCGGAGGGCCTGCTGCTGCGCCACCTCAACAGCGTCTACAAGGTGCTGAGCCAGACCGTGCCCGACGGCGTGAAGAACGACGAGGCGATCGAGATCGAGTTCTACCTGCGCGACGCTCCTGGGCCAGGTCGATTCGAGCCTCGCCGACGAGTGGGAGCGGATGCGCGACCCCGACTACCAGCCGCGCGGCGCCGCAGCCGCACGGGCGCAGGAACTGCGGCCGCCAGGCGCCGAGGCCGCCGAGGCAGACGTGACACGCGACCGGAAGCGCTTCGTCGCCGCCATCCGGACCCGCATCTTCATGTTCCTGCGCGCCTGGTCGCTCGGTGACCATCGCCGGCGCGCTGGCCGCCCTCGACCCGCCGCGCGAAGGGACTGCCGACCGTGCGCTGGACGCCGGAGGACCTGAAGGCGGCGCTCGAAGCCTATCGCGTCGAGCACGCGGCCATCCGCTTCGATCCCGAAGCGCGCAACCTCCGCCACACCCACGTCTCGGACGCCCCCGGCGGCGGCCGCCTGGCGCGTCGAGCAGATGCTCGTCGACCCCGACATGCACAACGACTGGGTGGCCGAGTTCGAGGTGGCGCTCGAGGAATCGCGCGGGGCCGCGAGGCCCGTCCTGCGCCTGGTCCGACTCGGAAGCCTGGCGTGAGCCTGTCGAATCCCCGGCTGGCCGCGTCCGCCGGCCGCTTGTCTATCCGTCGGCAAAGACACTACGATCGATCGTCTGCGGCGATCGCGCAGCACGCTTGACGTCCCCGGAGGAGTCGATGTCCCACTACGTTGTGGTGGGCGCTGGTGTGGCTGGCCTCACCATCGCTCATCAACTCGCGGCCAAAGGCCATCCCGTCACCGTTGTCGAGCGTGACGCGGTGGTCGGCGGCCTGGCGAGATCCTGGCACTACGGGGACTTCCATTTCGACGTCGGGCCCCACCGCTTCCACACCGAGAACGCGCGCGTCGCGGCGTTCATCCGGCAGATCCTCGGCGACGAGGTGATCGAGATCCCGCGGCGTAGCGGCGTCCGGATGTTCGGCAGGTTCCACGAATGGCCGCTGCGGCCCGGCATCCTCCTGTCGATGCCGTTCTCGCTGATGGTCCGCGGGGCGCTCGATCTGCTGCGCCGCGAACACCTCGAAGGCGAGTCCTTCGAAGCGGACATCGTCAACAAGTACGGCCGGACGCTCTATTCGATCTTCTTCGAGCCCTACACGCGGAAGTTCAATTTCGCCTCGCCGGCCGAGCTGCACCAGGACTGGGGGCGGGCCGGGGTGAACCGGGCGGTCATCGACAAGCGCGCCGGCGCCGACAGCCTCTGGTCGCTCCTCAAAACCACGCTGCTGCCGAAGCCGGTGGAGACCACGTTCCTCTACCCGCCCACCGGAGTCGGCGTGTTCTCGGAGAAGCTGGCCGAGGGCATCGCGGCATCCGGCGGGCGGATCGTGACGGGTGGCCCCGTGACCGGGCTCGAGGCCGCGGCGGGGCGCGTGACCGCCGTTCGGACGGCCGATGAGCGGATCGCCTGCGACGGCGTCGTCTGGACCGCGCCGCTGACGCTGGCGGCCTCGCTGCTCGGCCTTCAGAAACCCGAGCTCGACTACCTGTCGACCGTGTTCTACAACTTCGAAATCAACGCGCCGGACCGGATCGGGTTCCAGTGGACCTACTACGGCGGCGACGAAGTGTTCTCGCGCGTATCGAGTCCCGTGGCGTTCTCGCCGACCATGGCGCCGGCGGGGAAGAGCAGCCTGTGCGTCGAGGTCACGTGCCGCCAGGGCGACGGCACGTGGACGCAGCCGGACTCGCTGACGCAACGCGTCGTCGCGGATCTCCTTCGCACCGAGACCATCCGGCATCGCGAAGAGATTGGCACGCTGCACATCGAGCGGATGCCCCAGACCTACCCCATCTACTCGCTCGCGTACCTGACCGAGCTGACCCGGAGCCTGCGGCAACTCGGTGCGTTCTCCAATCTCCTGATGGCCGGGCGCACCGGGCGGTTCTGGTACAACAACATGGACCACTCGATCGGCCAGGGCCTGACGATGTCCGACAAGATCCTGCGGGGCCAGGCGCTGGCCGAGGTCGACTCGGCCGACCGCGAGTTCTGGAAAGAAGGCATCGACGTCGACGCCGATCCCGCGAGTCCGATGTGATCGCTCCGGATTCGAACGCAACCGGTGCACAGTCGGGTCGGCGCTGGCTTGTGATGCTGGCCGGGGCTGCGCTGGCCTGTTCCGTGGCCCTCCTGGCGTGGCGGTTCGGCCAGGGTGCGGGCGGTCTGCTCTACGCCGTCCTGTATCTTGCGGCGCTCGCGCCCGGACTCCCGGTTGGCTGGCGTCTGTTTGGCCGGCGGCACGCGGCCGGGTGGATTGCCGGAGGGTTGCTCGGCTACGCATGCACCGCATTCGCGCTGTGGGCCACGATTGCGGCCGGTGTGCCCCGAGCGCCGGTGATGACCCTCTCCTGGGCACTCCTGTCCTCCGCGACGTGGCTTCCGTACCTGCGTTCGCGGCCGGCGCCGCTCGTGAGCCTGCCGGTGTGGCGGCGGCAGGACACGGCGTGCGTTCCTCTTCGTGCTCCTGCTCGTGCCCGCGCTTCTCGCCATGCCCGTGGGCAACGTCGGCGCCGTGGATGAGGGGGGCAGCGAACGCTACCGCGCGTATTTCACCGCGGACTTCCTCTGGCACGGCGCGCTCACCGCGGAACTGGCGAAGTTCGACATGCCGCCGAAGGATCCCTACGCCGGCGACCAGCCGCTGAACTACTACTGGCTGTACTTCCTCCTGCCCGGGAGCGCGCTGGGCACGAATCCCTTCGGCGTGTGGCCGCTCGCGCTCCCGATCCTGAAGGTCAACCTGCTCCTGTCAGGGTTGCTGTTCATCGGCATGCTCGCGAGTTTCACCTGGTCCATCGTCCCCAGGGCCGGGGCGGCGTCGGCCGCCGTCGCCTTGAGCGTGCTCGCGGCGAGCGCCGAGGGCAGCTACGCGCTCTACGACGCGATGGCGCGCGGGCGGGGGCTGGACAGCCTGCGGCAGCTCAACATCGACGCCATCACGGCCTGGGTGTTCCAGAGCCTCACCGTCGACGGGCTGCCGCGGTCACTTTGGTACACCCCGCAGCACGCCATGGCCTGCGCGCTGGGCTTGGTGGCGATCATGGTGGCGGCCGGCGCGCGCCCAGATCGTGCCTGGCGCGCGGCGCTGCTCGCCGGCGTCTCGCTGGGCTGCGCACTGGCGGCCAGCCCGTTTCTTGGCGGCGCGTTCTCGCTGATCTACGGCGCCACCGTGCTGGTCAGGCCGCACGGCGGGTGGCGCCAGGCCGTCCGCGCCCTCGTTGCGCACGCGGCCGCCGCGGCGCCGGTTGTCGCCGCGCTCGGGTGGTGCACCTACAACCTGACGTTCGAAGGCGCCGGCGCGGCCGTGGCCATCGGCTACTCCGGCCCCATCACGAAGGCGCCGCTCGTCATGCCGGCCCTCGCGCTCGGTCCACTGCTGTGCGCGGCCGCGGCCGGGCTGGTCCTGGGCCGCTCGCGTGCCGGTTCGACGCTGGCCCCCGCGCTCGCGGGCAGCGGGATTGGATTCATCCTGCTGTACCTCGTGACGATGCCCGGCGCGGACATCGTCTGGATCGGCTGGCGGGCGGGCCAGATCCTGCTGCTGGCGCTGACGCCGCTCGCGGCGCTGGGACTTGCGTGGGCAGCCAGCGCGCGGCTCAGGCCGGCCGCCTGGGCCGCGGCTGCCCTACTGTTCGCGCTGGGGCTGCCGACGACGATCATCGACGCCTACAACGCGCAGGACATCTGGAACAGGCGGATGGGCGCAGGCTTCCGGTGGACCGTCGTCGTCTCGCCCGATCAGCGCCGCGCCTTCGACTGGATCAGGCAGCACACGCCGCCCGGCGCGATCGTCCAGATGGAGCCGACGGTGCGGGGACGGGAGACGTGGACCAACATCCCGACGTTCGCGGCGCGCCGCATGGCCGCCGGCCTTCCTATTTCGCTCCTGCGCAAGCCGCTCTACGTCGATCGGTCGGAGCGCGTGCGGCAGCTGTACGCCACGGGCGATGCGGGAGAGGCGAACCTGATCGCGAGAGCGCTGGGCATCGGCTTCATCTACATGGATTCAATAGAACGCCACGAGTACAGCTCTGGCCTTCAGAAATTCGACGAGCACCCCGAGTACTTCAAGCGGATCTATCAGGGTGGCGAGGCGTCGATCTACCGCGTCGTTCCGCGCGATAGCGGCTACTGACCGCGAACCGTCGTCCGCAGGCCGTACAGCACGAAGGGCCGGGCCCCGTGAGGGGCCCGGCCCTCTGAACTGTTCAGGCTGAGGTGCCGGCTACTCGCCAGGAGCAAACGCCTGCGCGAAGCCCGGGCGCGGCGTGCCGGCGGCACTGATCCACACGCCTTTGACGGTCATGTTCGAAACGGACGCATCCGATGGGCCCGCGCGGCCGACCGGCGCGCCGACCCAGGCCGTGTGCGGGACGGGCTTGTATGTGTAGCTCCCATAGCCCATGTCGACATCCAGCACGGAAGATCCAAGAGCGCCCGTCGTCCCGTTCGCGTTGAAAATCTGCAACCTCGCCCGGCTGGCGCCCCAGGTCAGGCGCACGAAGTACCAGACGTTCTTTACGAGGGGCGGAACCTGGGGGGCACTGTCGAAGATGCGGCCCGCGTGCTCGTCGGAATCGCCTGCGATGATCCGGATTCTCACCTGCCCGGGAACCGTGTAGGACGCGCCCCGCTTCTCGACCGTGAACCGGTAGTCGTTGGTGGTGATGTCTGCGGTGCCTTCCTGCATGCTCATCAGCTTCGTCTTGTCACCGGTCGACAGCGGGTTGAGGTTGTACACGTAAAAAGAGTACTCTCCGGCGCTGATCGTCTGGAGCAGGTCGTAGCGGATGTTCGACTCGTTTCCAATCGTCCGCGCACCTGAGGCGGAGAACTCCATGCCCGTGGCCACGCCCATCGACTTGCCGTTCGTCAGCGGGTCCCAGAGCGTCGTGGCGGTCTGATACCCCTGGTCACTCAGTCCCTTGGGTGTCTTGAAGGAAAAATAGCTGGACCAGGGGCCCACGGCCGAGCCGTTCGTGCCCCGCGCTCTCCAGCGGTAGGTCTGCTCGGCCTTGAGTTTCTCGGCGGGAACGCGATGCCCGGTCAACGTGGCTCCGGCGCCGACGGCGGTGCCGGAATCGTAGATGGTGGCGTTGGCGGAGTCCACGACCTGGAACTGGTACGTCGGGACGGTGGCCGGGACGAATTTCGACGTCGCGTTCTGAATCACCAGGTTCGGCGTGAGGCTGTCGGCGGTCGAACCCTCTGCCGGCGCCGAGAGCGTCGGCGCGGAGATCTTCAGCGTCGACCCGTCGGCGGCTGCGGCGGCGGTGTCCGAACTGGCCGCCGTGGTGGGCGACGCCGGCGGCTTCGAGTTGTCGCCACAGGCGATGGTGAAGGCCGCTACTGCCGCCAAGCCAAGGAGAAACCACTTCTTCTGCATGCACGTGCTCCAGGTCGCTGTGGGTGGATGACGGGGCGAACAACCCCACCGGGACGATGATACTTCAATCCCCCTGGTGAAGAAAGCCGAACCGGCGCGTGGGCAGGCGGCCGCTCAACGCGCACGTCGGCCCCCGGCTGGTCCCGCGTGCATGCCGCCGGTGGCATACAGGAGGCTGCCAGGCAGGTTGCCGACGACGCCGAGGGCCACGAACAGGACCGAGAGAGGGAAGGACAGGGCGCCGGGCACGCCAGCCTGCGCGAATGCCCAGACGAACGCCACCTGGCTCGTGCCAAGGCCGTTGACCGTGACCGGCAGGAGCATCACCAGCAGGATGAGCGGAATGAAGGCGACGTAGGTTGTGAGCGGTTCGGTGATGCCCAGCG
Source organism: uncultured Acidobacteriota bacterium (assembly GCA_963806085.1). Lineage (GTDB taxonomy): Bacteria > Acidobacteriota > Vicinamibacteria > Vicinamibacterales > JAKQTR01 > JAKQTR01. The sequence continues at coordinate 809,584 of CAWDWR010000002.1, read as the reverse complement.
CCAGGCCCAGGTAATAAGCCTGGACAATCCGCAGCCCCTGCACGCCCACCGACCCGGCCAGGACGTTCGCCAGGTCGCCGTGGCGCGTGGCGTAGATCTGGACAGCGGAGAGCAGCCGTGCGGCGAGCACCCGCGCCGGCTCCCACGGCAGCCAGCCCGCGATCCGCTGCACGACGGCGTCGGCGCGCTGGCTGAAGACCACCGCGGCCGTCGCGGCGCACACCAGCGCCGTGATGCCCAGCGCCGTCAGCACGATCGGATCCCGCGCCATCTGGCGGGCGAACACGAGCCCGACCACCGCCATGATGAGCAACGAGAGGACGCCCAGCATCCGGTCCATCAGGACCGACGCCACCGACGCCGGCGCGTCGACGCCTTCTTTCGCCAGGGCATAGGCGCGCACGGCGTCTCCGCCCACGCTGGCCGGCAGGAACGTGCCGACGAAGGTGCTGACGAAGAAGATCCGCATCACCGCGCCGAACCGCGGGCCGCCGGGGCCGCTGAACGGCCGGAGCAGCACCAGCCACCGGTAGGCCATCAGCGTCCGGTCGGCGAGGACGAGCAGCACGGCCACCAGGACGGGACCGGGACGTGTCTGGGTCAGGGCGCGCCAGACCTCGGCCGGGTGGCTCTTCCAGAACACCAGGGCGGTCAGGGCCACCGCCACGACGATCCGGACGAGTCCCCCGAGACTGGGCCGCTTCACGACGTCTTGGGCAATGTCTCGGCGTGGCGTTCGGGGTGGCGCTTCAACCGGTAGGCGCGCCACAGGAACTTCGCGTACGGCACGACCTGCTTCATGGCGCCCACGTTCACCTGGCACGGGCTGAGGCAGTTCTTGCAGATGGTGCCTTCGAAGGTGGCGCGGTCCGCGATGTGCTCCGGCTTGAAGTACAGCTCCTCGGCGGGCGTCTGCACCACGTTGCCAAGCGGCTTGGCATTCTCGCAGTAGAACAGCTCGCCGTCCGGATTGAGCAGCAGGCCCTGCGATCGGAACGGGCAGGGCATCGTCCGGACGTACCCGTTCGCGATCATGTCGGCGTAGTGCAGGTACTGGAACGACTGGCCGCTCAGCACCGACTCCTCCTGGACGCGTTCCAGGAAGAACTGGCGCATGAAGTCCTCTTCCGCCAGCTTCAGGCGGATCGTGTTCTCCAGTTCGCGGTTGCCGAGCATGGCGTCGGTGAAGCGCAGCATGTTGAAGACGATGTCGAGGTTGCGCTCGCGCGCCCACGCGAGGATGTTCTTCGCGTCTTCCATGTTGGTGGCGAAGATCGTGGCCGCGATGCCGAACTGGAACTGGTCGTGCTTGCGCGCCAGCGCCTCCATGGCCGCGATGGTCTCGCCGGCCTTCTCGAAGCCGCGCTTCACGTGGCGCACCTGGTCGTGAATCTCGCCGATGCCGTCGAGCGACACGCGGATGCTGATGGGCAGGTCCCGCGCGGCGCAGAACTCGACGATGCGCGTGAACTGCGGGATGGCGCGGTGGGGCGTCAGACCCGTGGTGTTGATCCCCACCTTCCGCACGCGCGGCATGCGGCGGATCGAGCAGTTCGGTCAACTCCGGCAGGTCGTTCCTGGTCGTCGGCTCGCCACCCGAGATGTTGAGGTTCTCGATGGCGCCCCAGAACGGGTGGTTCATGGCGCGGTCGACCTGCTCGAGCGTCATGTCCGACTTGCGATCGCCCCGCTTCCAGTTGTTGCACATCTCGCAGCGCGCGTCGCACACGAACGTGCAGTTGTAGATGAGGACCGTCGGGCGGATCGGCTTGATGGCCGCGGCGACGAACGAGTTGACCAGGTCGCGCGGGACGCCCACGGCCGCGCGGGCGAGATACTTGGCGGTGAAGGTGGCCTTGGACATGCCGGATCCCCATCGTAGTCCGCGGTCCGGCAGCGGTCAACCAGACGTAGAATGGTCGGATGTTCAAGGCTCCGGCGCGCATCTTCCTGGCCTCGTTCCTCGTGCTCTTCCTCGAGGTGGCCCTCATCCGGTGGTTGCCGGCCCAGATCCGCCTGCTCTCCTACTTCTCGAACTTCATCCTGCTGGCGGCGTTCCTGGGGATCGGCATCGGGGCGCTCCTGGGCCGGGCGAAGCGATCGCTGTTCCTCTGGTATCCGGCGCTCCTCCTCGCTGTTGTCGCGGCGGTCTACTTCCTGCGCCTCGAGGTCCGCATCAACGCGCCCGGGCAGCATCTATTTCACCAGCGGCACGAGCGACCCGGTGACGGCGGTGGAAACCACGCTGCTGCTGCCGGTCCTCTTCGTCGGCGTCGCGGCGCTGTTCGCCACCCTCGCGCAGCGGATGGCCGCCGAGATGACCGCGCTGCCCCCGCTCCGGGCCTACACCATCAACCTCGCCGGCAGCCTCGCGGGCGTCGCGGCCTTCGCGCTGTCGTCCTGGCTCGAAGCGCCGCCGAGCACCTGGTTCCTCGTCGCCTTCGTCGCCGCCGTCCCGCTCCTGCGCAGCCGGCGCTGGAACGACCGGAGCGGTGGCCGCCGCGCTGTGCCTCGCGGCCTCCATCGGCCTCGTCTACGACATGCAGCGCGGGACGCTCTGGTCGCCGTACTACAAGATCACGATGAAGCAGATCGGCCAGGAAACGGTCGTCGAGGTGAACAACATCTGGCACCAGTCGATGGCGCCGGTCGACTCGAAGGAATACTTCTACCAGTGGCCGTACACGGTGTTCGGCGACACCTTCAAGGACGTCCTGATTCTCGGCGCCGGCTCGGGCACCGACGTCGCGGCGGCCCTCAAGCACCACGTCGCCAGCGTCGACGCGGTGGAGATCGACCCGGCCATCCTCAGGCTCGGCCGGCTCAAGCACCCCGACCGCCCGTACTCCGACCCGCGCGTGCACCCGGTGGCCGACGATGCGCGGCACTTCCTGAGGACGACGACGAAGAAGTACGACCTGGTGGTGTTCGCGCTGATCGACTCGCTGACGCTGCAGTCCGCCTTCTCGGGCGTGCGCCTCGAAAGCTACATGTTCACCGAGGAGTCGTTCCGGGCCGTGCGCCGCGTGCTGAAACCGGACGGCGTCCTGGTGGTCTACAACTACTTCCGCGAGCCGTGGCTCGTGGATCGGCTCGCGAACACCGCCGCCGCGGCCTTCGGCGAAGAGCCGATCGTGTACGTCCACCCGGCCAAGGACCAGCTCGGCGTGATGGTGGTGGGCCCGAGGCTGAAGACGCTGGCGCACTATCCCGAACCGCCCTCCGAGGTGACCGCGTTCAACCAGGGAGCCCCGCTCGCGCCGCCCGTGCGCCACGTGCGCGACCAGTCCATCATCCCGGCCACCGACAACTGGCCGTTCCTCTACATGAAGCAACCGCACCTGCCGTCGCACTATGTGAGCGCGCTGGCGGTGGTGCTGCTCGTCTCCGTCCTCTCGGTGTTCGCCGTGGTCCGGGGCGCCGCCCGGAAGTGGTCGTGGGAGTTCTTCTTCCTCGGCGCCGGATTCATGCTGCTCGAAACGAAGTCGATCATCCAGTTCGCGCTGCTGTGGGGATCGACATGGGTGGTGGCGTCACTCACGATTGCCGCGGTGCTCGTCATGGCGCTCATCGCCAACTGGACCGTGGCGCACGTCGAGATCCGGCGGCCGCGGGCCGTCGGCGCGGCGCTGCTCGCCCTGCTGGCGTTCAACTATCTCGTGCCGGTGGGCACGCTGGCGTTCGACAGCCGCCTCGTCGAGTCGGCGGTCTACAGCCTCCTGGTCTTCAGCCCGATCTTCTGCGCCGGGCTGCTCTTCGGGTCGAGCATCAAGCGCTCCGAGGACGTCACGATCGACTACGGCGCGAACCTGCTGGGCGCGATGGTGGGCGGCGTGGCCGAATACCTGTCGCTGCTGATGGGGTTCCAGTTCCTGCTGCTGCTGGTCGCCGCGTTCTACGTGGCCGCCCTGGCGACGCGGAGGACGGCACCAGCGGCAGCCTGACGGCGTTCCGGTAGCCTCGCTGTCTTCGACTCCGCATCCCGCGCGCCGTGGCAGATTCTGCAACATCCCGGCCTTGGCCGGTGTGCAGGATCTGCGTACCGGGATCCGCGGGGCTGCCGATGTCCGAGGTTTTCCGGGAGGCGCGGCATGGCACGTCCTGTGCTCCTGGAGCGAGGTGGCTTCGCCAGCGCTGGCGTATCAGCCGCGGATTCCTGTGCAGGACGTACTGTACCAGGTGGTCCGCGACCACTTCGAGATGTTCCGCGTCCAGGCCGCGGGCATCCGCGACGGGGCAGGCCTGCCGACGTTCGTGGAGGAGGAATTCAGGGCGTTCCTGCGCTGCGGCTTCCTGGCTGGCCGCCTTCGCGCGTAGCGCTCCGGCGAGCCTCGCCGAAGCCTTGGCGGAGGCGGGCGGCTTTGCGCGCTTTCGCTGTGATGACTGTGGTCTGGACCGGCTCGTCCCGTTTTCGTGTAAAGGGAGGGCGGCCTGCGCGAGCTGCGCCGGGCGCCGGATGGCGGAACGCGCCGCGCACCTGGTGGACCACGTGTTCCCAGCGGTGCCTGTGCGGCAGTGGGTCCTGACGTTCCCGCACCGGCTTCGGTACCGGCTGGCGTGGGATCACGACCTGTGTCGCGCCGTCGTGGGGGTTTCCGTTCGCACGGTGCTCGGTTTCCTGCGCCACGTGGCTCACTTGGCTGGGGGCGTGGACGGCCGGGGCGGTGCGATCGCGATCATTCAGCGCTTCGGCGGGGCGTTGAACCTGAATGTACACGTCCATGCGCTCGTCATCGACGGGGTGTTTGCAGGAGACGGCCCGGACGTGCGCTTCTGTCCCGCCCCATGGCTCACAGCGGCGGATGTCTCGGATGTGCTCGCGACAATCGTGCCGCGTGTCAGGCGCCTGCTCGACCGGCGGGGCCTGGGCGACGGCGAGGAGTGGGCGAGTGCGGTAGACGAGTGGGCGGACGAGGCGCCGGTGCTGGCCGGCATGGCGGGGGCGCCCGTGCAGGGGACGTTCGCGCTCGGCCCCCGAGCGGGCAGGCGCCCGCGTCCCTGCGGGGCGGTCCCAGTAGAGGACCAGTTTCGTGAGGACAAGGTTCCGGGCCCCGGGCGCTGTCACGCGCGCCAGGAGGGATTCGACCTCGACGCCGGCGTGTGGGTCGCGGCCGACCAGCGGGACCGCCTCGAGCGGCTCTGCCGGTACGCGTTGCGGCCAACCGTCGTGCCTCCATCGAGTGGGACGGCCGCCAGACCATCTCGATCAGCAGGGGTGGACTGCCGGGAGCAGCGGGGCGACTTGGCTGGCGTCCCCACCGGGAACCGCCCGGAATTGTATCAGCGCGGTCAGGACTCCTGTCAGGTCGTCTTCGTCGCGATGCTCTTCGAGCGGCCGCCGTCCCGGGGCTCGCCGGGCAGTTTCGCGAGAAGGTGCTCCATCACGAACCTGCCGGCGTCGTCGACGTCCCATGCGATGCCGGGCCGAAGCAGGCCGGCTATGTCCGCTCGGAACTGCTTGTCGGTGAGTTTCTTGGCGACGTTCTCCTCGAACGCCGCGCGGCTCACATGGTGACCTTCCTCCCGGAGGTAGCGTCCGAAGCACGCGACGACTCGATCAGCCGACGCCGGTCCCTGCGCGAACGCATACCACAGGTCGAAGAGGTCGCGTGCCTTCCGGCGCTGGTAGAGGGCGCGAAGCTTGGTGCCGAGCAACTCGTCGAGCGTGAAGGTCGTGATCTCGGACCGCCCGCTCCACCACTCCGACGTCAGCTCGAAGGGGATGGGAACGTGGCCGTGCTCGGTGAAGTGCTCGCGCGAGTTGATCTCAACCTTGAGGCGCAAGGGCTTCGGCGGTTGGTCCTCCGACGCGAACCGGTAGACGAGTTTGACCCGGCCCTCCTTCAGGTCGCGGCGAGGCTGGCCCAGCCAGGGGTCCAGGTACTGAGCGGACCGCGTCGAACGTGTCGCCGATCGGCTCGGACGCCACCTGCACCAGATCGATGTCCTCCGAGTAGCGCGCGGCGGGGTGGATGTGCAGCTTGTAGAGTGCCGTGCCGCCCCGGAGGGCAAGGCGTCGTCCCATGTCCGCGACGCCGAAGATCTCCACGAGCGCACGACTGATGACGAGGTCCTGTTCGACCTGATGGTCGGAGACCCACGGGGCGTGGAGCCGCCAGGCGGTGATGTAGTCCTTGGCGATCACAGGTCAGACTCCACGCTCGCGTTGACGGCGAGCTTCCAGCGTTCGGCCCGAGGCGCGCCCTTCATCGGCTTGGCACGCACCAACGGCGCGAGCGTCGCACCTTGCGTGCGCACGTGGTCGGCGAGCGCGCTCGCGAGCTCGGTGTGGGTCGTCATCTCGAGCAGGTAGCCGAGGCGTTGCGACCAGACGACCGGGCAGAGCCGCGCGGCATCCAGGAGCCGCGGAGCGTTCAAGGACTCCACGAGCTCGGACAGGACCGAGGCGACGCTGTCCAGTCCGCCGCACTGATCGGCGTAGCCGACGAGCTCGACCGCCGTGGCCTCCGGAGAAGACACGCGCATTCTGCCGCGCGGCGTGTTCATCTCCACCACCGGCGTACGCTCGAGGTCATGCCGAGCCACGAACTGGACGCGAATCTCGCCGCAATCGATCGGTCGGCGGTTCTTCGGAACCATGACCTGGAAGCGTTGTGGACGGTGGTGAGCCGCACCGTGCAACTCGGCCGCGCTGAGAAGAGCGACGTAGTACTGCTCCCCCAGGTGTTTCATGAGGTGCGGGATGAACTGCTCGGGGGGCAGGCAACGAAGGCGCCGATACTCGGGTGGCACGACAAGGAAGAACCCGCGATGGGGCGAGGCGATCTCGCCGCGCCGACTCGACCTTCGTAGCGCGGCCCGCACGGCAACGATCGACCCGCCGAGCGCGGCCACGGCCTCGGCCGTCGTGAAATGGTGCCGGCCAGCGGCAGCCAGGTCGTTGATGTAGTCTCTCGCAGGGGCCATCGGAACTCCCAACTCAAGCAAAAAATAACACAAATCGTCGCATTTAGCAAGTATTGACCACTACAGCTTGGCCGACGCATGCCATACACACTGAATAGCATTGCTTTGCGTGAGTGACGCCTAACCGAGCACCCCCGCCTTCATCTCCCGGGGGTCATTACTCCGCGCAGCCCTCTCGCGAATGGGCAGACGGCGCCGCTGCGGACGATCACATGGATGCGCCTGTGTCTTTGCCGGCCGGGTACTCTGGGCATCCGACCCCAGGCCGTCCGATAGGGAGCGTTACGTCAACTCGGCCCGGCAGACCCCGCTGCTTCCTATCGTCGCCTTCGTCGCCGTCGTCCGGGGCGCGGCGCGGAAGTGGTCGTGGGAGTTCTTCTTCCTCGGCGCCGGATTCATGCTCCTCGAAACGAAGTCGATCACCCAGTTCGCGCTGCTGTGGGGATCGACATGGGTGGTGGCGTCACTCACGATCGCCGCGGTGCTCGTCATGGCGCTCATCGCCAACTGGACCGTGGCGCACGTCGAGATCCGGCGGCCACGGGCCGTCGGCGCGGCGCTGCTCGCCCTGCTGGCGTTCAACTATCTCGTGCCGGTGGGCACGCTGGCGTTCGACAGCCGCCTCGTCGAGTCGGCGGTCTACAGCCTCCTGGTCTTCAGCCCGATCTTCTGCGCCGGGCTGCTCTTCGGGTCGAGCATCAAGCGCTCCGAGGACGTCACGATCGACTACGGCGCGAACCTGCTGGGCGCGATGGTGGGCGGCGTGGCCGAATACCTGTCGCTGCTGATGGGGTTCCAGTTCCTGCTCCTGCCCGGGATCCCCGCGGGCGCGTCCGCCGTATAATGGGGACAGGCCCCCATGTCTCCTGAACTCGATTCGTGGGCTGACGCCGTCAGCGAGGAACGGCGCGCGTGCCGCGTCCCCCTGCGAGCCGACGCCGAAACCGCCGAAATCCTCGACCGCTCCCTCGCCCTGCTGTTTCCGCACTTCGCCTGCGAACGGAGCGTAACCGCCGGTGCCGTGCTCGAGGAGACGGCCCGGCTGGAAGGGTGGGTTCGTTGTTTCCTGGCCGGGCTCGGGCGTGACGACGCCGCCGTGGCCAGGGCGTTCGTGGAGGGCCTCCCGGCGATCCGGAAGGCGCTGACGCTGGACGCGGAGGCCACCTGCGCCGCCGACCCCGCGGCCGCGGACGTCGACGAAGTCATCCTCGCCTACCCGGGCTTCTATGCGCTGGCCTGCTACCGCCTCGCGCACCACCTCCTGGGCCTCGGGGTGACGCTCCTTCCGCGCCTGATGACCGAGCGCGCCCACCGGCTGACCGGCATCGACATCCACCCGGGCGCGGCCATCGGCCAGGCCATCGCGATCGACCACGGCACGGGCATCGTCATCGGCGAGACGAGCGTCATCGGCGACCGCGTCCGGCTGTACCAGGGCGTGACGCTCGGCGCGTTGAGCGTCCGGAAGGACCTCGCACGGACGCGGCGCCACCCGACGATCGAGCACGACGTCGTCGTCTACGCGAACGCGACCATCCTCGGCGGCGACACCGTGGTCGGGCATTCGAGCGTCATCGGCGGCAACGTCTGGCTCACGCACAGCGTGCCGCCGCATTCCATCGTCACCAACGTGGCCGTCGCGGAGCGCCGCAGCGCCGACGCCGACGTGCCAGTCGGACTGGCGCTGTAGCCGCGTCCAAGGAGCAGCCATGAGAGCGAACACTATTCTCGAGACCATCGGGCAACACGCCGCACGTCCGGATCCGCCGCCTGTTCGACCCGCGCGTCGAGGTGTGGATGAAGCTCGAGCGCGCCAACCCGGGCGGGAGCATCAAGGACCGGATCGCGCTCGCGATGATCGAGGACGCCGAGGCGCGGGGCGTGATCGGCCCGGGGTCGGTGATTATCGAACCGACGAGCGGGAACACGGGCATCGGCCTGGCGATGGTCGCCGCGGTGAAGGGATACCGGGTCATCCTGGTGATGCCGGACTCGATGTCGGTCGAGCGCCGCCGGATCATGGCCGCGTACGGCGCCGAACTGGTCCTGACGCCGAAGGAGATCGGCATCAAAGGCGCCGATCGCGCGCGCCGCGGAACTGGTGAGCGAGACGCCGCGGGGCTGGATGCCGCAGCAATTCGAGAACCCTGCGAACATCGCCGTGCACCAGCGCACGACGGCCCGCGAAATCCAGGAGGCGTTTCCGGAGGGGCTCGACTATCTGATCACCGGCGTCGGCACCGGCGGGCACATCACCGGCGTCGCCGAGGTGCTGAAGCCGGTCATGCCTCGGCTGAAGGTGTTCGCCGTCGAGCCGGTGAAGTCGCCGGTGATCTCCGGCGGATCGCACTCGCCGCACAAGATCCAGGGCATCGGCGCGGGCTTCATCCCGGCGAACCTCCACCGCGACGTGCTCGACGGCGTCATCCAGGTTTCGGAAGAGGACGCGTTCGCCTACGCGGCCCGGGCGGCGAAGGAGGAGGGCATCTTCGTCGGCATCTCGTCGGGCGCGTCGCTGGCCGCGGTCGCGTCGAAGCTGCCCGAGATCGCCTCGGGCGCCCGGATCCTGACGTTCTGCTACGACACGGGGGAGCGGTACCTGTCGATTGAAGGGCTGTTCTAGAAGCAAGAGTAGTCAGAAGCCAGATCAGCTCAGTAGCAGAGACTTGCAGACGGGCGCTCAACCTTCTGGCTTCTGACTGAATACGTGCAGCTGAGCCCTTCTGACTTCTGGCTTCTTCCCTGTACAATGCGCCTCGATGACGCGCCGATGGGTGCGCGTGAAGGGGGTCGCATGAAGATCGGGGTGTTCGCCGTCCTGTTCGGGCAGAAGCCGTTCGAAGAAACGCTGGACTACATCGTCGACCTCGGGCTCGGGGCGCTCGAGATCGGCACCGGGGCGTATCCGGGCAACGCGCACGCGAATCCCGCGGCGCTGCTGGCGAGCGATCGCCGGCTGAAGGCGTTCAAGGAGGCCATCGATCGGCCGCAACCTCGTGATCAGCGCGCTGAGCTGCCACGGCAACCCGCTGCACCCGCACGCGGCGACGGCGAAGGCCCACCACAAGGTGTTCGAGCAGACCGTCGAGCTGGCCGCCAAGCTGGGCGTCGAGACCGTCATCACGTTCAGCGGCTGCCCGGGCGCGGACGCGAGGGCCGTGACGCCCAGCTGGATCGTGTCGCCGTGGCCGCCGGAGTTCGCGAAGGCGCTCGAATGGCAGTGGAGCGAGCGCGTGGTCCCGTACTGGAAGCAGACGGCGGCGTTCTGCCGGAAGGCCGGCGTCCGCGTGGCGATCGAGATGCACCCCAACTTCGTCGTCTACAACGCCGAGACGATGAACCGGCTGCGGGCCATTTCGCCGGCCGTGATCGGCTGCAACTTCGATCCGTCGCACCTGTTCTGGCAGGGCGCCGACCCGGTGGCGGCCATCCGCGCCATCGGCGACGGCATCTTCCACGTCCATGCGAAGGACTGCAAGCTCGACGCGGCCAACATCGCCGTGAACGGCGTGCTCGACGCGAAGCCGTACACGCAAGAGCTCGAGCGGTCGTGGATCTTCCGGACCGTCGGCTACGGCAACGGCGCGCCGGTGTGGAAGGCGATGGTGAGCAACCTGCGGCTGGTCGGCTACGACCACGTGCTCAGCATCGAGCACGAGGACAGCCTGATGTCGGGCACCGAGGGCCTGAAGAAGGCGATCGCCTTCCTGAAGGAAGTCGTCATCACCGAGCCGGCGGGGGAGGCGTACTGGGCGTAAGGAAGGCGATAGGGGATCGGGAATCGGCGAGAGGCGAGAGCCAGAGGAGGGGGCGAGGCGCGCGGGCCGGCGCGCCCCGCCCTTTCTACTTCATCAGGCCCGACAGCAGACCGCCGAGCGTCGACTCGAGCTGCGTTCGACTCCGGCACCTTTCCCTGCGGCGTCAGGCGATCGATCATCGCCGGCAGCAGGCTCGCCAGCAGTCCGCCGGCCTCGCCTGCGCGACGCCGGCCTTCGCGGCGAACTGCGACACGGTCTGCGGACCGAGCGCGTTCGCGATCTGATCCGCGGTGGCCGGCGGGTTGGGCCCGGTCGAAATCCACGACGACGATCATGTCGCCCATGCCCTTGCCCTGGAACGCCTGGACCAGGCCGCCGAGGCCGCCGGTGCCCGCCGACCGACGCGTCTTTCGAACTGAGCAGGCTCACGATCGCGGAGATGGCCTGCGGGTTCTTCATCGCCGTCGTCGGCAAGGCCGCCGAGCTTGCTTGCCGAGCAGGTCGTCGAGCATCCCCATCGCTGGCTCCTTGTCCCCTCAGTCCGGGATGCGCAGGACCTGCCCCGGCTTGATGAGGTCCGGGTTCTTCAGCTGGTCCTTGTTCGCCTCGAAGATCTTCATGTACTTGTTCGCGTCGCCGTAGAACTGCTTGGCGATCTTCGACAGGCTGTCGCCGGCGGCGACGGTGTACGTCGTTTCGGGCGCCTTCAGCGACGCGTCGATCGTGATGTCGGCCGTCAGGTCCTGGTAGAGCGGATCGATGTCCTTGATCTTGATCCACACCTCGTTCTTGATGGCGTCGTTCGGCGCCGCGCCGCGGATGAGCAGCTTGTCGTTCTCGATGTGGATGTTCTTCCAGCTGACGCCGCGCGTCTTGCCGTAGTCGATGACGGACCCGTACTTCTTCTTGAGCGCGTCGAGATCGACCATGCTGCCTCCTGGCCTGCCTACTCCGAGCAGCGCCTTCAACACCCGCGAACGACTCCCGCGTGCAGTCCATCGGGGACTTGCCGTCGGGATACGTTTCCTGCTCGAGCACGATCCACTCCGTGCCGCCGACCGACGTGCACGCGACGTAGACCGCCTTCCAGTCCACCGAGTCCTGCCCGAAGATGGCCTTCTTGCCCGCGTCGCCTTCGCGGACCGTCGGCTTGAAGTGCGTCGTCCTCGTCCGGCCGGGGTACTTGCGGATGTACGCCGCCGGGTCGAATCCCGCGGCCATCGTCCAGCCGCAGTCCTGCTGCAGGATGACGTCCTTCGTCGTCCGCTCGGCGAAGAGATCCCAGAACGTCTTGTCGCCGTCCTTCTTGAACTCGTTGACGTGGTTGTGGTACCCGCGTGGCCATGCCGAGCGGCTTGAGCGTGGCCGCGACCGCGTTCATCTCGTCGGCCAGCGCCTTGCTCTTCTCCGGGTCGGTGAATGCCGGGTCGCCGGGCACGACGAGGAAGCGGCACCCGATGGCCTGGTGGAACTCGATCGTGCTCTTGAGCGCGTCGCCCCGCAGCACGTCCATGCGCACGTGGGTGCCGGCGGCCTTCAGGTTCAGCGTCTTGAGCTTCGCGGCCAGGCCGGCCGCATCGCTGGCGTAGTTGTAGTAGCCGGCGAACTCGACGCCGTCGAAACCCATGGCGGCCACCTGCTCGAGCGCGGCGTCGAAGTTCTCGCTTGCAGTCTCCGCGAACCGAGTAGAGCTGGAGCGCCACCGGGAATCCTGCGCGACGGCCGAGGCCGGCACCGCGCGGCCGACGGTCCAGGCGAATGGCAGGGCGCCCGCGATCCCGAGGAACGAGCGGCGGCTCATGCCGGGCGGAGCCGCCGTCCCGATTCACGCTCGTCCTGTCATCGTCGTGTCCTTCATGATCATGTCCCTCAGCGTGTCTTCGAGGCTCGTTCGCTGTCGATGACCGTCACGCCCTTCGTAATCCAGGCCGGCGCGTCCTCACCCTTCAGGTAGTGGCCGAACCACTGGAGGATGCGCCGATGGTAATCGATCTGGTTCGGTTTTTCCTGGGCGCTGTGGTTCTCGTTCGCGTACACGAGCATCACCAGCTGCTTGCCGGCCCGTCTGGCGTAGTTGTACATCTCCACGCCCTGGCGGAAGTCCACGGTGCCGTCCTTGTCGCCGAAGAAGATCAGCATCGGCGTCCGCAGCCTGTCGACGAAGAGCGTCGGCGAATTGCGGATGTAGGCCGGCAGGTCCACCCAGAACGGCACCTCCATGCGCGCCTGCCCGGTCTCGAAGTGCGCGGGCTCGGGCAGCCCCTGGTTCCAGTGAATCGCGCCGTAGAAGCTGAGCAGGTTGGTGATCGGCGCGCCCGCGATGGACGCCGCGAAGATGTTCGTCTGGGTCGGGATGAAGCTGGCCTCGTACCCGCCCCAGGAATGGCCCACCAGGCCCACCCGCTTCGGGTCGACCATGCCCGTCGCCAGCACGGCCTTGACCGCCGCGGTGACGCAGTCCACGGCGGCGACCCCGGGGTCGCGCGGCCGGAAGACGATGTCCGGGGTCAGGACGAAGTACCCGTTCGCGGTGAACACCGCGGCGTTGTACGGCGACCGCTCCGACGGGACCGACGTAGTTGTGGACGCCCTGCGACAGGCGCTCGTAGACGTACACGATCATCGGGTACTGCCGCCCGGGCACGTACCCGGCGGGGTAGTAGAAGCGCGCCCTGCAGCCGCTCGCCCCGCGCGTTCCGGTAGTCCACCAGCGACGACCGGCCCCACGCGAAGTCGCCCTGGAACGGGTTGGTGCGTGTCACCTGCACCGCGTCCGCGAGCCCTGCTCCGCCGACGAAGACGTCCGGGCGAATCGTCGAACCCCTGGACCGTGTACGCAAAGACGTCCGCCTCGCTTCGCCTTCGAGCAGGTTGCCGATGTTCCTTGTCAGCCCACAGCAGCCGCTCCACGGCGGGCCGCGCGCCGACCGGCCGGCACCGCGGTCAGCGCGTGCGTACCCGTCCTTCTTGGTCCACCGGCCGCACAGTGCTGAGGTAGATGGGACTGCTGGACGTCGAATCGCGCGCTCGGAGGAATCGAGTCGCATGACACCGGTACTGGCGTTGCGGCCTCGGCGCCTCTGGTGAGGCGCGTCGCCGCCCGAACCGTCCGGCGACACGCGCCAGATGTCGTGCTGGTCGTACAGCAGCACCGCCGCATCGTCCTTCAGCCAGCCGCCGGTGCCCGCGGCGGCCGCTGCGCGCGGACGGGCGTGTCGTAGTCGGCATCGGTCCAGGTCGTCTTCAGCGGCGCCGCTGATGTTCGTGGTCTCTGCCTGTGCGCAGGCTCGTACGTCCAGTACTGATCGCCCTTGAACGACAGCAGGTACCGGCCCGCCGGGCTGGCGCCGGGGTAGTACCAGACGCCCTCGATCGCCTTCGTGCGCGCGCCCGTCGTCAAGATCGATCACGTACACGTCCTGCCGCGCCCGGTCGAACATGTTGTCGAACGAGGTATGGCTTGCGATCCGTCTCCGTGGCGAACCGGTCGCCGTCGAGCACCGTCGACGCGCTCGTTCTTGTCCGTGCCGATCTGCAGCCACGGCGCCTCGTCGATTCGCCACACCGACGCGTCGTTGCGTCTCGAGATCGCGGCTCTTCTCGATCCGCTGCATCGGGATGATGCGCTCGTCCCTGGCGTGCCACACGTCCACGTTCGCCGGCTTCTCCTTCGCGGCCGGCTTCGTGTCCTTGGCCTTCGGCGGCCGGAGCCGCGGTCGCGGTCTCCTGTGCGTCCTTCTTCGGCTTCTTCAACCATTCCTGGATCCCGAAGTAGAGCGCGCTGCCATCCTTGGCCCACTGGAGGCGCCGGAAGGGGACGATGCGCATGTCGGCCGGAAAGGTCTTGTCGGCCGTCGTGGTCGTACGTCTTCGCCGCCGCCGCAGCACCCGTCGCGGCGAGATCCCGCCACGCGAGCACGACGTGCGTGTCCTCCTCGTACGCTCTCGTCCGTGCGCGACCGGAAGCACGCCAGGTCGTCGTCTTCTTCGCGCCACGCGAGGCCGGTGAACGTCGCCTCGCCGGAGTCCAGCAGCCGGAGACGCCCGGTCTGCGGGTCGAAGACCTGCACGCCGTTGCCCGCCTTGCCGTCCGCGTCGATCGTGAACGCCAGCAGGCGCCCCTGTCCTGCCACGCGAACTCCGCGACGTTGCCGAAGGCCGTCGTCGCGCCGGTCGCGAGATCGCGCACGAGCAGGTCGGCTGCCCTTTCGCTTCGACGCCCTCGGGCAGGTAGCGCTGGATGGCGAGGTACGGCGCGGCCGGCGCGAAGGCCCAGCGCGTCACGTCCTCGCACGAGGACCGGCTCGGGCGCCGCGATCGCCGGGTCGAGGCGCAGCAACCCCATCCCGTCCCGCGCGGGCTTCTTCTCGTCCTGCAGTCTTCTCCCGCTCCGCCTCCGAGACGCCTATCCGGTACGCCATCCAGGCGCTGTCGGAGGAGAACGCCGGCGCGCGGCCTTCCTCGGCCAGCGAAGTACGGCCGCGGAGGTTCCGGCCGGCCTTCGACAGCGCACCCGTCCTGCGGCCCCCACCTCGTGGATGTCCACCTCGGCCGTGCCGTCCACGCGCGTCACCGGCACCGCCAGCCACTTGCCCGTCGTCCGAAAGCACCGTACGCCCAGCGTCTGCCACTTGCCGTAGTCGGCGGGCGTGACCGGCGCGCGCCCGGACGCAGCCGCGGCCTGGCCGCTGCCGGTGCCGGTGGAAGGCATGTCCGCGGCCAGCTGACCGACGACGGCCGCGACGCTCAGCCGAACGGCGAGCGCGAGGCTGCCGGCTGCGGTGAACAAGGATGTGGTGCACGGTTGGTCTCCCTCGCGCACGACGCTCCCGCCGCCGGCTAGGCGACGGCGCTCTCGAGCATCGTGATCGTGCCCGCGTCGGCGTCGAGTTCGACCTGGACGCCGAGCGGCAGCGTGAACTGGCGATCGACGTGGCCGATCATCGCGCCGGAATACGCGGGGACGCCGAGCGGCTTGACGTGGTCGTCGAGGACGTCGGGCATCGTCAGCGACCCGAACCCCTCGCCGGGTCTGCACTTGTCGCAGGTGCCCCAGACGACGCCCTTCGCCTGGCCGAGAATGCCGGCCAGCTTCAGCTGCGTGAACATCCGGTCGAGGCTGTAGGGCGCTTCCTCGACGTCTTCGAGGAAGAGAATGCAGTCCTTGAAGTCCGGCAGGTAGCCCGACCCGATAATCGTCGTGAAGACAGTCAGGTTGCCGCCCAGCAGCCGGCCGCGCGCCTTGCCCGGCGTGATGATGCGCGTCCGGTTCTTCACGGGCACCAGCGTGTCGTTGGGCTCCTTCGCGATTGGCGAAGGTCGCCGCCTCGGCGTTCCAGAGCACCCGCTTCATCCAGTCCAGGTTGAAGGTGTTCCACGTCGACGCCCCGACCGGGCCCGTGGAAGGTGACCAGGCCGGTCCTGGCGTGCAGCGACAGCAGCAGCGCCGTGATGTCGCTGTAGCCGACGAGAATCTTGGGGTTCCTGGCGATCGTGTTCCAGTCGAGCAGCGGAAGCAGCCGCGCCGCGCCCCAGCCTCCGCGCACGCAGTGCATCGCCTTCACCTCGGGGTCGGCGAACATCGCGTTCACGTCGGCCGCGCGGTCCTCGTCGCGCCCCGCGAAATACCCGCGGCGATCGAACAGGTGCGTGCCGAGCTTGCCCTTGAGGTTCAGGGCCTTCAATGTGTCTAGCAGGATGTCGACGGGCACGGGATCCCACTGGGCGAACGACGGCATCACCAGCCCGACGGTGTCGCCTTCCCTGAGCCTCGCCGGTTTGACGATGCCGGGCGCGGGCGGCCCGCCGGTGTTCACAGACCGAAGCCGACGCGGCGTCGCCGGGGCCTGCCATCAGGGAACCGAACAGAGCCAGCGCCGAGGAGTGCAGCAGTTCGCGGCGGGTAGGCATGCCGCGCATGCTACGCCCTCGGTGGAATCGCTGTAAAGGCGCCAATCGGGGTAGAATCGCGCGGTCATCTGTCGGACCCGCCCCCTTCGCGGGAGAACGACTGTTATGAACACCACGCGCAGGTACACCCGGCGCACGGTTCCTGACCACCGCGCCGGCCGCCTTCGCCGGCGCCGTCGCCTTCCCCTCCATCGTCAAGGCCAGCGCGCTCGGCCTCAACGGCGCCGTCGCCGCCCAGCGACCGCGTCGTCATGGCGGGCATCGGCTTCGGCATGCAGGGGCCGGGCAACATGCGCAACTTCCTCGGCAAGCCCGAGGTGCAGTGGGTGGCGGTGTGCGACCTCGACGACGATCCGCTGAAGAAGGCGAAGGACACCGTCGACACGAACTACGGCAACACCGACTGCAAGACGTACAAGGACTATCGGGAGCTGTTTGCCCGCGGCGACCTCGACGCGGTGTCGATTGCCGTGCCCGACCACTGGCACGCCATCCTGTCGATCGAGGCGCTGCGCGCGGGGCTCGACGTCTACGGCGAGAAGCCGTTCACGCACTCGCTCCGCGAGGGGCGCGCGCTGTGCAACGCGGTGAAGCGCTACGGCCGCGTGTGGCAGACCGGCAGCTGGCAGCGATCGGAGGACAACTTCCACCGGGCCAGCGAACTGGTCGCCAACGGCCGCGTCGGCAAGATCCTGCGCGTCGAGGTCGGCCTTCCCGTCGGGCTACACCGACTTCGCGAGGACCTTCGGCCAGGAGAAGATCGAGAGCCCGCCGGCCGGGTTCGACTACGACCGGTGGCTGGGCCCGGCGCCGTATTCGCCCTACTGCAAGGCCCGGGTCCACATGAACTGGCGCTGGAACATCGACTACGCCGGCGGCCAGTTGATGGACTGGGTGGGCCACCACCTGGACATCGCCCACTGGGCGCTCGGCCTCGAGCGCACGGGCCCGGTCGAGGTGAAGGGCACCGGCGAATTCCCCAAGACGGGCATCTACAACACCGCGACGCGCTACTGGGTCGAGACGAAGTACGCCGACGGCACGCCGATCATCCTGGCCGGCGGCTATCCCGAGATCCAGAGCGGCACGAAGTGGATCGGCGAGAACGGGCTGGGTCTGGGTGGACCGCGGCGGCTTCGAAAGCCAGCCGGCCCACCTCGTGCAGGAGATCATCGGGCCGAACGAGAAGCGGCTCTACCGGAGCCGCGACCACTTCCAGAACTTCGTCGACTGCGTGCGCAGCCGCGCGGTCACGATCGCGCCGGCCGAGGTCGCGCACCGCTCGGCGAGCGTCGGCCACCTCGGCGTCGATCGCCATCGAGACCGGGCGGACCATCAAGTGGGATCCCGACGACCGAGACGATCATCGGCGACCCGGGGGCGGAACGCCTCCTCTCGCGCGCGTATCGCGCGCCGTATCAACTTCCGGCCTGAGGCGAGGTGACATCATGAAAACACATCCGCATCCTCGACCGGCTCCGGCGCCTGCATCCTGGCGCTGGCTGCATCACGGCTGGCGTTGCCGCGGTGCGCAGACCGCGACGCCGGCCGCCCTCCCTCGACGCCATCCTCAAGCAGGTGGCCGCCTACGACGGCGGCATCAAGTCCGACGCGCTCTGGCAGCTGCGCGACTACGTCTACGCGCGCAAGGACGACGCCGCCGGGCGCGCGGAGTGCGAAGCGAAGCTCCTGCAGTTCCTGAAGGGACCGGCGACGCCGTACGGCAAGATGGCCGCGACGCAGGCTGCTGCGGATGATCGCCGGCGACACGGCCATCCCGGTCCTCCAGGCCATGCTGGCCGGACCCGCGACTCTCGGACTACGCGATCTACGTGCTGCAGCCGATGCCGGCGCGCGCCGCCGAAACGGCGCTCGTGCAGTCGCTGAAGACCGCGCGCGGCGCCCAGAAGGCGGCCATCGTCGCGGCGCTGGGCCAGCGCCGCGCGGCGAGCGCGCTGCCGCTGCTCGAACCGATGCTCCGCGATCCGGCGCTCGCCCCGTCGGCCGCCGCGGCGATCGGCAGGATCGGCGGGACCTGGCGCGGCGACCGCGCTCTCGTCGGCCTTCGGCGCCGCGTCAGGCGACGCGAAGCGGCTCGCTGGCGGCGTCGCATGCTCGAGGCCGGCGACGGCCTGCTGGCCGCGAAGGAGACCGAGGCGGCCGCGGGCTGTTCGGCACGCTTGCGGCCGACCGTTCGCTGCCGGCGCCCATGCGCACCGCCGCGTTCATCGGCACCATCTCGGCGGCCGGTCCGCGCGCGCCGGACGCGCTCGTCGAAGATGCTCGGCGGCGACGACGCCGACTGCCGCGCGGCGGCCATCGCGCGGATCGGCGACGTCATTCCGCCAGACGGCATCGGGCCGGTGTGCGACCTGCTGCCGCGCCTGCCGGAAGCGGCCCAGGTCCAGGTGCTGGCGGCGCTCTCGCGTTACCCGGCCGACCGCGTGCGGCCGGCGGTGCGTGCAGGCGGCGAGGAGCAGCGCGCCCGACGTGCGCGTGGCCGCCCTGCGGGCGCTGGAGTCCGTCGGAGACGTGTCGACGGTGCCGTTCCTGGCCGAGACGGCGGCGGCGGCCGGAAAGGGTCCGGTGCAGGACGCGGCACGCCGGGCGCTGGGCGGGCGTCAGCGGCCGCGCGGTGGACGACGCCATCGTCGCCGCGCTGAAGCAGCCCGCGTCGGACGCGATCGCGGTCGAGCTGCTGAAGGCCGTGGCGGAGCGGCGCCTCTTCCTGGCGAAGCCGTCGGTCTCGGCCTCGCTGTCGTCGCCGTCGGCGGCCGTGCGCATCGAAGGGATGAAGACCCTGCGCGCGATCGGCTCACCATCGGACGCGTCGGTCCGGTGCTGGACATCTTCCTGAAGACGGCGGACGACCTGGAGCAGGCCGAGGCGGAGAAGACGGTGGCCGCGCTCCTCCAGAAGACGGCCGAGCACGGAAAACCGGTCGCGCCTGGTCAGGATGCGGCTCATGACGGAGAAGGACGCCGCCGCGCGGGCGAAGCTCATCGGCCTGCTGGCTCCCACGGCCGACGGCGCCGCGCTGCCGATGCTGCGCCGGGCGCTCGAGGACGCCAACCCGGACGTGGCCGACGCCGCGGCGCGGGCGCATCGCCGCGTGGCCGACCGCGACCGCACGCGACGACATGCTGAAGCTGGTCAAAGACGCGAAGGACGAAACCCACCGGCTGCTGGCGTTCGGCGGGCTGGTGCGCCTCGTCTCCCTCGACGTGAACCGGCTGCCCGAGGCGGCCGTCGCCGACCTCAAGATGCTGTCGGGCTTGGCGTGGAGACCGGAAGAGCAGAAACTGGTATTGGGAGCCCTGGCCACGTTCCCGTGCCAGGCGGCGCTGGACCTGGCCAACGGGTTCCTGCAGAACGACGCGCTCAAGGCCGAGGCGCAGGCGGCGATCGACAAGATCACGCTCGGGATGCAGCGGCCCGGCCGACGCTGAAAGGACGAGGACTCACGTGAACAAGAAGACTGTCGTCTTGACCTGCCTGCTGGCCGTCGCGCTGGCGCCGCTCGCGGCGCAGCAGGCGACCGAGGAACTGAAGCTCAAGCTGCCGAAGCCGATGTTCATCGGGACGCCGACCAACATCAAGAGCCCGAACCTCGAGGCGGTCACCGGCAAGTCCCGCGGCCCGTTCATGGTGCCGGTGGGCACGAAGCTGCTCTCGCTGAAGAGGCCGGTGA
Source organism: uncultured Acidobacteriota bacterium (assembly GCA_963806085.1). Taxonomy (GTDB): domain Bacteria; phylum Acidobacteriota; class Vicinamibacteria; order Vicinamibacterales; family JAKQTR01; genus JAKQTR01. The sequence goes on along the minus strand of CAWDWR010000002.1, from coordinate 789,298 downwards.
AGTCCAGCGACTCGGCAGCCGGTGATCGGCGAGCTGGACATGGTCACCGACGGCGAGAAGGAAGGCGGCGACGGCTACTTCGTCGAGCTGGGCCCGGGCAAGCAGTGGGTCCAGATCGATCTGGGCGCGTCCGTACGCGCTGCACGCCATCCTGGCCTGGCACTACCACAGCCAGGCGCGCGTCTACCGGGACGTCGTCGTCCAGGTGTCGCGACGACAAGGACTTCGTGAAGGGCGTGCAGACGATCTTCAACAACGACCACGACAACAGCTCCGGTCTCGGCGTCGGCAAGGACAAGGAGTACATCGAGGTGGCCGAGGGCAGGCTCTTCGACCCGAAGGGCGTCAAGGGCCGCTACGTCCGGATGTACTCGAACGGCAACACGACGAACGACCTGAACCACTACGTCGAGATCGAGGTCTACGGCACGCCCGCGAAATGACCGGAGGCGGTTTCATCACCCGTTCTCGCGGCTGGATTCGGCCGCCGCGCGCAGGTGATGAAACCGTTCCTGTGGCCGCGTTCGGCGGCGTGATCCTGGCGGCGCTGGCCCTCGCGCTGGCGTTCCGCCTGGCCCGCGCCGACCTGCGGCCCATGCACCACGACGAGGCCAACCAGGCCGTCAAGTTCGGCGAACTGCTCGAGACCGGCGACTACCGGTACGACTCGCACGATCACCACGGCCCGACGCTCTACTACCTGACGCTGCCCGCCGCCTGGCTGCGCGGGCAGCGCACGCTCGCCTCGCTCGACGAGCGGACGCTGCGCGCGGTGCCGGCGGTGTTCGGCGCCGGCCTGCTGCTCCTGTTCCTGCCGCTGGCCCGCGGCCTCGGCCGGCCCGGCGTCGCCGCGGCCGCGGTGCTGGCGGCGGTCTCGCCGGTCCTGACCTTCTACAGCCGGTTCTACATCCAGGAATCGCTGCTCGTCTTCTTCTCGCCTGGGATTCCTGGTCGCCGCGGGGCGGTTCGTCGAGCAGCCGGCGCGCGTGGTGGGCGTCGTGTGCCGGGGCCTTCGCGGGCCTCGCCTACGCGACGAAGGAAACGTCGGCCATCGTGCTTCCGGCCGCGCTGATCGCGGCTGGCCGCTGGCGAGGGTGACGACGCGCTCCGGTTCAGCTGGAGGAGCGGGCATCCGCCCGTCCGGGGACCGGCGGCGTCCCGTGGCGGAGGCATCGCCGCGGGAGTTGTCGCGGCGCTCCTCGTGGCCTTCGTCTTCTACTCGTCGTTCTTCAGGTACCCGGGCGGCCTGCTCGAATCGGTTCGCGCGTTCGACATCTACGTCGGTCGCGGCATCGGCCCGGGCCCGCACACGCAACCGTTCGACTACTACGTCCGCCTGCTCACGTACTCATCGTCGGGCGGGCTCGTGTGGTCGGAAGGTGTCGTGTCGCGCTGGCCGTGGTCGGCTCATGGCGGCCTCGGCGAGGACGTCTGCCGGATTCTGGCCCCGCTACGTCGGGCCTCTACACGCTGATCACGTTCGCTGGCCTTCTCGGCCATCCGCTACAAGACGCCGTGGAACCTGCTGCCGTTCTACGCCGGGCGCGGTTCTCATGGCGGGGTACGGGACGGCCGCGCTTCTCGGCTTCTTCCGGTCGCGCCTCGCTCACGGGCCTGATCGCGGCGGCGCTGCTGCTGGCGGTCTCGCACCTGGCCGTGCAGGACTGGCGCGCGAACTTCCGTTATCCGGCCGACTCGCGCAATCCGTACGTCTACGCACAGACCGTGCCGGACTTCCTGCGCCTGGCTGCAGCGCGTCGCCGACATCGCGGCGGCTCACCCGGATCGCGCGCAGATGCTCGTGAAGGTGATCGCGGGCCCGTACGAACAGTGGCCGATGCCCTGGTACCTCCGGCGCATGACGCGTGTCGGCTACTGGGTGTCCGCGGCCGCATGCCGGCCGTTCGACGATGCGCCGATCGTCATCGCGGCGCCGGACCAGGCCGCTGCCGTCGGGGCGGCGCTCGGTGACCGCTACGTGCAGGAGTTCTACGGGCTGCGGCCGGACGTCATCCTGACGCTGTTCATCGAGCGCGCGTCGTGGGACCGGTTCATCGCGTCACGCGCCGCACCTGCCGTAGTCGGAGAGGCGCGGCACGGCCATGAACTGCATGCCTCGGCCCATCTCACGCGTGGAACTGCTCGCGGTGCTGCTCGTGATCACGGCGGCCATGTTCACCGGCCTGTCCGCCGTGCGCTTCCACCCGGACGAAAGCCACTGGATCGGGCTGAGCGCGCCGTTCGAGGCGTTCGTCACCGGCCGTTTCGCCGATCCGCTCTGGCAGACGCGGCCGGATCGACACCTCAACGCACCGATGACCTTCTACGTCGTTGGCGCCGCGCGCCGGATCGGGGGGTGGAAGCCCGAGTCGCTCAACCAGGCCTACCGGTTCGGACAGCCCTACCAGACGAACGTGGCCGAGGGCCGCGTGCCGCCGCCGGGACTGCTGTGGTGGGGCCGTGCCGGCGTCACCGCCGCGGCCGTGATCGGGCTCCTGGTCGGCGTTCGCCGTCTTTGCCAGGGCGGCAGGCCGTCCGGCGGCGTACGTCTGGCTCGGCGCTCGTGCTGAGCCAGTCGTATCTCCGGGACACGATCCGGCGCGCGATGAACGAAGGCGTGCTGCTCCTGATGCTCGCGCTGTGCATCTGGGCCGACGTACCGGCTGCTCGCCGCGCGCGACCGCCAGACTCGCTGGCCGGAGCTCGTTGGATCACTGCCGGCTGGACGGCGCTTGCGGCGGACCGCTGCGGGACTGGCCGCCGGCACCAAGGCGAACGGGGGCCTTGCCGTCCTGGCGGGCTGATCATCGTGCTGGGCGTCGCGGTCACGCGCCGCCGGGACGCGGAGGGGCGGCGGGCGAGGTCTGTCGCGGCCGCGGCGCTCATCCTGACGGTGACCGCCGCGTCCGCGTACGTCGGCACGAACCCGACCCTCTGGCCGGACCCGGCACGGGGCACCCTGGAATCGATCCGCGCCAGGACCCACGTCGTCAAGGCACAGATGGCAGCGTTTCCCTCGGAGGCCGTGCCGGTGCTTTCGCGCCGCGTGAAGGTTGCCTCGAAGCGCGTGTTCTACGATGACGCGCTGCTTCCGCGTACACTTTCAGGCATCGTGCTGTTCGTGGCGGGCGCCCTGAGCACGCTGCGTCAGCTCTACCGATGGCGGAACGGGCTGAACGACAATCACGCGCTGGTCGCGCTGGCGATCATCGGGCTCGTCGTCAGCGCGCCGGCGTTGTTCTCACCGCTGGACTGGCCGCGCTACTACCTGCTGCCGGTGTTCTTCTCCAGCTTTCAGATTGTCGTCGGCATCGACTGGCTCGCGCGGCGAATCTGGCGGCCGTTCAACCGGGCGCGCGCCGGGCGGCCCGACCAGCCTGCGGGGCCGGCTGATGAAACCGACCGGGATACGGAGAACTGAGATGTCATTGACGGGTTGGAAGTCCGGGGTCGCGGCGCTTGCGTGCGCGGTCGCCGTATCGCAAGTAGTGGCCGCCGGCGGGCCCCGCTCGGCCTCCCGCTCCGGCCACGTCGCGCACGCTCCGCAGGCGGGCCAGAAGGCGCGCGCGCTCGACGCCGAGCGGTCGCTCGCCGCCTGCGGTCAGCGAGCGGCGGATGGTCGAGACCGTGAGGCGCCTGGTGGCGTTCGGTCCGCGGCAGTACGGCACGCCGTCGAACCACGCGGCGGCCGCGTGGCTGGTGGCCGCGTTCCGCGAAGCTGGCCTCGAGGTGGCGGTGCGCGAGGATCCTCCGCGCAACTGGTACCAGCCGGTGTCGTGGGAGCTCCGCGTGAAGGCTGACGGCGCCGGCGCGGCGCCGGCGTCGTGCTGAAGACGGCGTGGCCCAGCTCGGGGGCGCCGTCGGGAAAGGGGAGGGCGCGCTGTCGCTCGACGCGTCGCCAGGGCGCGGTGTGCCTGACATCCACGAACCCGACGCCGGAGTCGACGGCAGGCTGTGCGGCCGTCCTCGTTCGACGGCCGCGCGTCCGCCTCCGGCTGGCCGGTGGTCAGCCGGCTCCGCGGAACGTGGAGCATCCCTGTCTTCGCCGTGTCGCCGAGTGAAACCGCGCCGCTTCGCGAGAAGCTCGCGGCAGGAGGCTCCGCGACCGTCGCATTCGCGCTCGACGCGAAATCGGGAAACGCCGCCGCGCACACGGTCATCGCGACCCTTCCGGGGCGAGACCGTTCGAAGTACATCCTCTTCTGCGCCCACGGCGACTCGGACTCCGGCGGGCCCTGGCGCCAACGACAACGCGTCGGGCGTGGCGATCGTCCTCGAAATCGCGCGCGCGGTGGCGGCGGCGGTGAAGTCGGGCGCGATTCCACAGCCCGCATGGGACCTGCGATTCGCCTCGTGGGGCGGGGAGATTGCGTCGACGCGCGAGTACGTGGCCGGCATGGGGCGCGACACGTCCAGTCTGCAGGCCGTCTTCAACTACGATCAGTCCGGATTCGGCTCGTCGAAAGACGCGCTCTACGTCGAGCCCGACGATGTGCCGGCGAACAGGGACGATCGTGACCCTGGTGCGGTCGGTGATGGCGGACCACATCGGCGGCCGCGGATTTCCCGAACATGCGGCGAGCATTCAGACGCAGGGCGGCACCGATTCGTACGTCTTCCAGCCGCGCGCGCAAGGCGCGAAGGTATACCCCTCCGTCACGCTCTACACCTCCGCCTGGGACAAGGAGCGCGCGGTGCCCGTGACCGAAGGGTTTCCGCCCATCAAGTGGTATCCGGGTGAACCACCGGGCATGGTGACCGTCGACGGCGACGCGTTCTACCACTCGGTCGGCGACACGCCGGCGAACACCACCGACACAGAACCGTCCAACATGGGATGGTGCGCGCGCGTAGGGCCTCCTGAGCGCGCTGCGGCTGATGGCCGTGCGATAATGCGATCCATGCAGACAATTCAGCGTTTCGCGTGCACCCTTGGTGTATTCGCTCTCGGCACCGTGTCGGTTGTCGCGGCCTCGCCGCAGAGTGCTCAAGCCCCCGCGCCTGCGCAGCAGCAGGCGCCTCCCGCGACGCAGCAGCCTCCCGACCCGGCAGCGGACGCGTTGCGCGCGGGCCAGCAACTCATGCGCGACGGCAAGGCCGACGAGGCCCTGGCTTCGTACCTCAAGGCCGTCGAGCAGTTCCCGGCGTCCGTGCCGGCCCGGATTCGGGTCGGCGTGCAGCTCGATCTGATGGGCCGCTACGCCGAAGCTCGCACGCACTTCGAGAAGGCGCTCGCGATGCCGCTCACGCCGCCGCTCGAAGCGAATGCGCTCCGTTCGATGGCCATGTCCTACGCCTTCGAGAACAACTGCAAGGGCGCGGTTCCGTACGAGAGCCGCCTCTACGAGCGCTACCTCACGAAGGACAAGGACTTCTACATGGCTGGGGAGATCGCGAACGAGCTCGCCCGCGTGTGCATCGAGGCCGGCGACTTCGCCACGTCGGAAGCCTGGTACAAGCGCGGCTACGAAGCCGGCCTGCAGGAGCCGAACATTTCCGCGGCCCGCAAGGACCTCTGGGAATTCCGGTGGCAGCACGCCCAGGCGCGGCTCGCCGCGCGCCGAGGCAACAAGGCGCTGGCGGAGAAACACGTGGCCGCGGCCAAGGCCGCGCTCGACACCGGCACGAACCCGGACCAGGCGCCGTTCTTCCCGTACCTCGTGGGATACGTGGCCTTTTACAGCGGCGACTACAAGGCGGCGTTGGCGGAGTTCATGAAGGGCAACCAGAACGACCCCTTCATTCTCAGCCTGATTGCCCAGTCGCACGAGAAGCTCGGCGACCAGGCGGCGGCGAAGGAGTACTACACGAAGGTGATGGCGTCGACGGCGCACAATCCGACCAACGCCTTCGCGAGGCCCCTCGCGCGGAAGAAACTGGGGCTGTAGGACCGCGGCTTGATGGCCCGCGCGCTGCGGATAAAATAGTCCGCGAGCACGGGTCATGAAACCACTCGCAACGTCGATGCGTCTCGATCGGACTCCCGGGCGCGGCATCGTGGCCGCGCTCGTGCTCCTTCTGGCCGCGGTCTGCCTGGCGGCGTGCAGCAGCACCGCCGCTGCCCGCCCGCCCGCAGCGGCCCCCGCGGCGGCCGCCGCGCCCTATCCGGCTGCCGACATCGTCGTGCAGGGCGCCGTGGATACCGAACTGCAGCCGCTGCTCGGGGCACTGGAAGGCAGGGAACTGATTCAGATCGCCGCGTGGACGTTCTGGCGCGGGCGGATTGCCGGCAAGTCGGTGGTCGTATCGAGGACGGAAGTCGGGCCCGTCAATGCATCTGCGGCCACGACGCTCGCCATCGTCAACTTCCGGCCGCGGCTGATCATCAACCAGGGAACGGCCGGGGCGGCCGACCCCTCCCTCAGTGTGTTCGACATCGTGATCGGGGAGGCCACCGTCGACTACGGGGCCTTCCGTTCGGCCCCCGCTGATGCCGGCGCCGGCGTGGACCTGTCCCGATGGACACCGATGCCGCACCGGCTCAGGCTCGACGGGAAGGACCGCGTCGCCTTCGATCGCTTTGCAGGCGATCCGGCAGCCGCGGCGCGGCGCTCGACATGCCCAATCCGCGCGGCCGGGTGGTGAAGGGCGTCATCGGCTCCGCGTTCGAGTTCAACCGTGAGGTCGATCGCCTCGTGTGGATGAACAGGACCTACGGCGTCGTCTCCGAAGACATGGAAAGCGCCTTCGCCGCCGGCACGGCGGCCGGCTTCAAGACGCCGTTCGTGGCCATCCGCATCATCTCCGACTCCGAGTTCCTCGGAGCCGAGTTCCAGCCCGTCGCCGGCGAGTACTGCGCGGCGTTCGTGCTCGAACTGGATCAGGCCGCCTCTCAGCCCGATCTAGCGCGGCCAGAGCCAGCCGAACGTGCCTCCGGTGAGGAGGCCGTAGATCAGGCCGTCGATCGTGTTCTTGGCGTCGTGCTCCACTTCTTCTTGTACCAGATCGAATCCTGCCAGAGCGCCAGCGAATACCCGATGAAGGCCGTGGCGCCGGCGAACCTGAAGACCGCCAGGTAATGCGCTCCCGGTTGCAGCGCGCGACCCGCGATGTACGCCGCGAATATGCCGACCACGACGCAGTACACGAACCACTGGGCGAGCTGGCGGCCCATCGTCGGCGTCCCGCTCGGCATGATGGTCATCGCTCCCACCGGGCCCTTCGTCGTACTTCTCGAGGAAGGCCGGGTCCTTGAGCGCCGCCATCGACCCGGCGGAGCGGCATCATGTAGTCGCCCGGCTGCACGCCTGCCTTGCGCATCGCCTCCATCACGTCGTCCTCGTTCGGGAAGCCTGGCGTAGTCGCCCTTGTGGTAGGGCAGCACCATGTGCAGCAGCGAACTGGCGACGAAGACGATGACGGCTGCCGCGAGGATCGGCAGCCAGAGCGCGAGGATCGGCACCATACGGCTTCCTCCGGGCTGGATTGGGTGAACGGCTGAATCCTAGCACGCCTTGCTGGACGACCGATTGCTGCCGGGATACGCCGGATAATGCGGGTCATGTCCGCGGGCAATGTCTACGAGAGCGCTCGGATGGCGGTAGGCTACGCATTCAGCCGGCCCCCGGTGCACCCGCACATCATCGAACGGATTCGCGACGGACCTGCGCCTCGAGCGGCCGGTGGCGCGCGCGCTCGACGTCGGATGCGGCGCCGGGCGGTCGACGGCGGCGCTCGAACCGCTCGCCCGGAACACCGTGGGCCTCGAGCCCGTCCGAGGCATGCTGACGCACTGGCGTGCGGTCGCCCCCGGCGCGTCGTTCGTCGTGGCCCGGGCCGAGCAGTTACCCTTCGCGGCAGGCGCCTTCGACATCGTGACGGCGGCCGGCGCGGTGAACTACGTGGGCCTCGACGCCTTCCTGCCCGAGGTTGCGCGCGTGATGACGGCTGGTGGCGTGCTGATCATCTACGACTTTTCCGCCGCGCGGCGCCTGCGGGGCAGCGACGCGCTCGACGCCTGGTTTGCGGCGTTCGAGCGGCGCTATCCGCCGGAGCCGGGGTACGACCTGGCTGTGCGGCAGATCGACTACGAGCGGGCGGGCCTCAGGCTCGAGGCCTTCGCGCCCGTCGAGGTCGCCGTGCCGCTGACGATCGGGCAGTACGTGCCCTACGCGATGAGCGAAACGGGCGTGGAGCTGGCCGTCGCGCGGGGCATGCGCGAGGCCGACATCGAGGCGTGGTGCACGGCCTCGCTTGCCGGGATCCTCGACGACGATCCGCGCGACGTCCTGTTCGATGCCTACGTCGCCTACGTCAGGCGACGATTCCCAGCGGCTTCGTCGTCTTCCAGTTCCCGCGCGTGAAGTCCGGGAACGCCTGGGGCGCCCCGCCCTCCCGCACCGACTTCTCGCTCAAGGGGCCGATCGCCGACCAGAAGCAGCCCTCGTAGACGTTCTGATCGAGCGGCAGCCCGTTCTGCAGGCACTCGACCATGCGGAAGAGCTCGATGAAGTCCATCCCCCCGTGCCCGCCCATCTTCTTGGCGAGTTCGCCGATGCGCTTGAAGAGCGGGTGCTCGTACTGCGCGACGAACTTCTCCCACGCCTCGCCCTCGGTCCACTCGTGGAAGCTGTTCACCCCCTCGATCGCGAACCGGTTCGGGAAGCCGGCGAGCACGCCCTTCGTTCCCGCGATCAGGTTGTGGCGCGAGTACGGGCGCGGGGACTGCTCGTCCCACTGGACCATGATCGTCCGCCCGAGGGCGGTCTTGACGACGGACGTGTTGATGTCGCCGGCGATGAACTTCTCCTTGTTCCACTTGTGATCGGCGGGGAAGTTCGCCTTGGCGTAGAGCGCGCGTACCCTCGACGGCGACGAGAACGAGACGATGTGCCCGAAGGTGTCCTCGGTGCGCGCCAGGCTCATGTACTGCGCCACCGGGCCGAGGCCGTGGCACGGATAGAGGTTCCCGTTGCGCCTGATGTAGTGATACGTGCGCCACGATCCCGTGCCGCGGTCCACCTGCTTCATCTGCTCCCGCAGGTCGTGGATGTACGCCGCCTCGCCGTGCAGCACCTCGCCGATGAGGCCCTGGCGCACCATGTTGAGGTAGAGCAGTTCCTCGCGCCCGTAGCACACGTTCTCCATGTGCATGCAGTGGCGGCCCGTCTCCTCGGACGTGTTCACGAGCTGCCACATCTCGTCCATCGTCACGGCGATGGGCGTCTCGATGAACACGTGGGCGCCGGCCTTCATGGCGGCGACGCCCATCTCCGCGTGGGCCTCCCACGGCGTGGCCACGACGACCATGTCCGGCTTCACCTCGGTGAGCATCGTCCGGTAGAGAGTCCGGATCGCCGAAGTAGAGCTTGGGCTTGTGGCCCTTGGCGGCGACGCGCTGCTCGGACCGCTTGGCGAGATCCTCGTACAGGTCGCTGATCGCGACAATCTCGGTGCCGTCGATGGACGCGAGCTGCGACGCGTGGCCGGAGCCGCGCGCGCCCACGCCGATCATGGCGATGCGCACCTTGGGGATCTTCGGCGCCGCGAAGTCACCCATGTACTTCGCGCCGGCCTTGCGGGGCGGCGCCGACGCCTGCCCGCTGGCAAACGCGGGCAGGGCGGCCATCGCGGCGGTGGCGCCTCCGAGGGTCTTGATGAAACTCCGGCGTTCGGACGCGGTCGGCTTCCTGGTCTTCATGCGGCGCTCACTTGCCCAGCAGCGGGCGATAGGGGTTGGTCGGCTTCGGATCGTCGCCGGTCACGCGCGCGGCCCACAGCAGGCCGCGCTTCATGATTTCCTTCGCTTCCATCACGTTGAAGTCGGCCGCGACGTGGCCCAGCGTCGAGTTGAACACGCGGCCCTGCCCGTAGAGCTTCCTCCAGACCACCGGCATCACGACGTCCTTGATCGCCGGCAGCACCTCGCCCGAGAACGTCGTGGTGGCCAGCACCTCGACGCCGGGGTCCACGAGCATGTAGTACTGCTCGGAGTGCATGCGGAAGTCGGCGAGGCCCTTCATGATCGGGTCGTCGCGCTTCGTGATGTTCACGGTGTAGTCGAGGATGTTGCCCGGGTGGGCCACCCACGCGCCGCCCACCATGAACTCGTACTCCGTGTTCGCGCGGAACGAGTCGGCCAGCCCGCCGTGCCAGCCGGCGAGGCCCACGCCCCCGCGGACCGCGTCGCGCAGCCCCTTCTCCTGCTGCGGCGTGATCGTGCCCATCGTCACGGCCTGGACGATGAGCGAGAGGCTCTTCATCTTCTCGGCGTCCAGGTAGGAGTCGAGCGAGTTCGAGATCTCGACGTCGAAGCCCTGTTCGGCCAGCCAGGGCGCGAAGACGTCGACCGTCTCCTTCGGCTGGTGCCCGGGCCAGCCGCCCCAGACGATCAGCGACCTTCTTCTTGGCCGCCGGCTGTTGCGCGCCCGCCGCGGGCGCAAAAGCCCAGACGGCCGCGAGCGCCAGCACCGCGAACAGGACCAGGAATCGGGACGTTCGAATGCGATCGGCCATCACCCTACCTCCCCCGGAATGCAGGCTTCACTCTTCTGCCACTCGTTCGAAGCCGGGCCGCACGGCAGTTGTCCTGCCGGGCGGGCCGGAGTAGATTCTATGGCGAGATCATGCCATCGCCCAGTCTCGTCCTCGTCGTGCCATGCTTCAACGAAGCGGGCCGTCTCCATCCCGAGGCGTTTCTCGCGTTCGCGGCCTCCCGGCCGGCGGTCCGCCTGCTGTTCGTCGACGACGGGAGCGACGACCGCACGCCCGTGATCCTCGAGGGACTGAAGACGCAGGCCCCGGGCGCCGTGGACGTGATTCACCTGCCGGCGAACCAGGGCAAGGCGGCGGCGGTTCGCGAAGGCATCCTCGCAGGTCTGCGGCTCGGGCCTGACCTGGTGGGTTTCTGGGACGCCGACCTGTCCACGCCGTTGAGCGCCGTCGACGACTTCCTGGTGTTCGCGTTGAAGCGGCCCGACATCGACATCCTCCTGGGGTCGCGGGTGATGGTGATGGGCCGCGACGTCCGCCGCGAGGCCTGGCGCCACTACCTCGGGCCGGGTGTTCGCCACCGGCGTGTCCCTGAGCCTGGGTCTGCCGGTCTACGACACCCAGTGCGGGGCCAAGGTCTTCCGGGCGAACGAGGCCACCGCCGCCGTGTTCGCGCAGCCGTTTCACAGCCCGTGGATCTTCGACGTCGAGGTGCTGGCCCGCTACCTGCGCGCTGCCGGCAGCTCCCGGCGAGCCGGCGCGGCGGGACCGGATCTACGAACTGGTCGTCCCGGTGTGGCATCACGTGCCAGGGTCGAAGCTCCGCTGGACCGACTTCGTCCGCGCGGTCTTCGAACTCGGTGCTACATCCACCACAGAGTACCGGCGCTGATCAGAAATCCGGGTGCCAGGCACCTTCGTCTTGCACTTTCCCTGCCACACGAGGCCCGTCAGCGAGTAATATCTGCCGGATACCATTTGCGGTCCCTGCGTGGAACCACGCCCCCGAATTCGGAGCTATCACGATGAATGATGAGAAGGACACCTCCAGTCTCCTGTCGCGTCGCACCTTCGTCGGCAGCGTCGCAGCGGCTGCCGGCTTCATGATCGTGCCGCGGCGCGTGCTCGGCGGGCCCGGCTACCAGGCGCCCAGCGACCGCGTGCAGGTCGCCACCGTCGGGTACATCAACGGCATGGGCACGAGCAACACCAACTCGGTCGGGAAGGTGCGCCGACGTCGTCGCGCTGTGCGACGTGGACGACAGCGCGGCCGCGCTCAAGAACGCCGCGCGCACGAAGATCTTCGAGAACTTCCCGAAGGCGGTCCGCTACAAGGACTACCGCGTGATGCTCGAGAAGCAGAAGGACATCGACGGCGTCATCGTGGCCACGCCGGACCACGCCCACGCCGTGATCGCGATGGCCGCGATGCAGCTCGGCAAGCACGTGTACGTGCAGAAGCCGCTGACGCGGACGGTGTCCGAAGCGCGGGCGCTGACCGAGGCCGCGCGGAAGTACAAGGTGATCTCGCAGATGGGCAACCAGGGGCGCTCGGGCGAGGGCGTGCGCCTGATCGGCGAGTGGCTGGAGGACGGGGCCATCGGCGACGTGACCGAGGTCCACTGCTGGACGAACCGGCCCGATCTGGCCGCAGGGCATGCAGCGGCCGACCGACACGCCGCCGGTGCCGGACGGCCTCGACTGGGATCTCTGGATCGGCCCGGCGCCGATGAGGCCGTACCACACGGCGTATCACCCGTTCAGCTGGCGCGCCTGGTGGGACTTCGGCGCGGGCGCCCTGGGCGACATGGCGTGCCACGTGATGGACGCGTCGTACTCGAATGCTGCACCTCGGGTATCCGACCAGCGTGACCACGTACCTGGCGTACAACGTGGTGGCCGTGCCGCGCGAGGGCGGCGGCATGCGGCAACGAGCGCATCAAGTACAACGACAGCTTCCCGCCGGCGTGCATGGTCCACTACACGTTCCCGGCCCGGCAGGTGGGCAAGAAGAAGTACCCCGCCGTGAAGCTGCACTGGTACGACGGCGGATTGCTGCCGGAACGTCCCGATGAGCTCGAGCTCGACCGCCGGCTGCCCGAGAGCGGCACGATCTTCGTCGGGAAGAAGGGCAAGCTGATGTGCGAGACGTACTCGGAGAGCCCGCGCCTCATCCCCGAGAGCAGGATGCAGGCGTACAAGCGGCCGAAGAAGGGACCGCGCATCCAGGGCAGCCACGAGCAGAACTGGATCGAGGCGATCCAGGGCAAGACGCAGTGCACGTCGCCCTTCGACTACTCGGGCCCGTTCACGGAGACGGTGTGCCTCGGCAACGTCGGCGCGATGTTCCCGGGCCAGAAGCTGCTGTGGGACGGCAAGGCGCTGAAGTTCACGAACAGCGAGGAGGCCAACAAGGCCATCCAGCACAACTACCGCGCCGGCTAGTCGCTCTAGCCGGTCGGGGTCAGACCCGGGTCTGACCCCGTTGCCGTCCTTCAACGGGGTCAGCTCGGGCTGGTTCCCGCGCCCGCTCACCAGCGCGTTGAACAGGAACTTGTAGGTGCCGTGCGTCTGGGCGCGGTTCTGCGTCCGGAACCCGATCAGCACGACCCTGCCCTGGCCGAGGCCCATCGAGGCCATCGCCGTCTTGCCCGGCGATGTACTTCTCGCCGTTCAGCCAGCCGCTGCGCTCGACGTTCCGGTCCGCGTAGCGGACGACGATCTCGTTGCGGTCGTTGAAGTCGGTGGCGACCACGTCGAAGGCCGGGCTGTAGTGGAACAGCACCAGACGCCTCCGACGGCATGCCGTACGCCAGCGGGATGCGTGTTGTCGACGCGCACGCGGAGCGTCGAACCCGGGCAGAAGAACTCCTTCGAATCGAGGCCTGCCACGACGTTGCGGACCGGCAATCCCAGCCTCGTGATGGCGAAGTCGGTGGCCCCGCCGAGGGTGACCAGCGTGCCGCCCTTCTGCACGAAGTCCCTGATGGCGTTGACGCCCTCGCTGCCGATGCCGCTCCGGTACTCGGGCGGCGTGGTGTTCGGCACGCTCGCGAACGCCATGCCGCCGCGCCCCTCGCCCCGCCCGCCGCCGGGCTCGCCCGTGATGGCGCCCGTCGAGTCGTCGGCGAAGATGAACACGTCGTACTTCGCGTTCAGGTTGCCTTTCTGGATCTCGGCGTCGTAGACCTGCGTGAACGGGAAGCCCCACTGCTCGAAGAGCCAGCGCGTCCAGCCCTCATCCATGTTCCCGCCGCGGTAGCGCTGGTACATGCCGATGCGCAGCCGCTTGGCCTCGTAGACGCCCTTCGTCACGGCTCCGACTTCAGCGCGTCGAAGTCCACGCCCGTCTGCCTGGCGGCATCGGCGACGACCGCCGCCGCGCCCGCCGGCACGATCCAGTCGCCGGGGCGAAGGCCGTCCGCGCCGCTGCGTTCACGCGCCGCACCGCCACGCCCTTGTCCCAGAGCAGGTTGACCGCCCGGAAGCTGTCGTTCAGCCGCCCGTCGATGACGTAGCCGAACGGCGCCTTCGCGGCGACCTTGCCGGCCGGCACGATCGGCGCGGCCACCTTGACGAAGTCGCCTTTGACCGCCTCGTCGAGCGGATCCGCCCTGATGCCCATGTACTCGGCGAGCACGTCCTGGCCCATGTCATACGGCCGGATCGGCGTGCCGTCCTGCTGCCGCGTGTGCTCGTTGTCGGGGTAGTGGGTTTCGCCGAGCAGGTAGCGGATGAGGCCCATCTTGGGCTGCGCCAGCGTCACGTAGAAGGAACCCGCCGGATAGGTCATGCCGTCCGGTGCCGCGAAGCCCTTCGGCGACTGCAGGACCTCGATGCCCTGCGCGAGGAGCGCGTTGACCAGCTTGTTCAGCGTCAGCGGATCGTGCTGGCTCGCCGACATCGCGTACGCCGCCGGTTTGCCCTTCGCCCCGCGCTCGGTCTGCCGGCTCGCCTTCAGGTAGGCGTTCCACAAGCACGGTTTCCCTGTTGCGCGCCGCCAGATCGAGCGTGGCCCACGCCGACACCTTCTGCCGCTCGACGATGCCCCGCAGCGTCCACCAGCCGCCGGGCCACGGGTCCGGGAAGTTCATCTGCTCCTTGTAGGTCTCGAGATTGCGCGCGCCGCCCGCGAGCTGGCTCGGATCGATGTAGAGGGGCGTCGCGATGCGCACGCTGGCCGACTCGGTCAGCATCCCCGCGATGTTGTGGAACGGCGTGATCCAGTGGAACCCGAAGTGCCCCCAGCCCGAGTACTGCCCGTTGTTCATGATGCCGGACAGTCCGGCTTCTTCTTCCTTGTAGGCGATGTGGCCGCCGTACCACTGCATCTCGCGCCAGACCTGCGGATCGGCCAGCGGCCGGATGGGCTCGGCGTAGGGCGGCACGAAGATCCGCGCGCCGTACGGGCCCATGTGGTGGTGGTCCACGTAGGCCTGCGGCTTCCAGTCCACGAACATCAGCTTCCCGACGTACCGGGACTCCTTCATGTTCATGGTGAGGGCGTCCCGGTTGTTGTCGTGGCCGATGTACTTGTTGTAGAGCCACGGCAGCGGCGCCGCCCTCGTACTCGGTGCCGAGGTACTTCACGTAGTAGTCGTGAATCATGATCGCGCCGTCCGGGTTGAACGACGGGATCTCCAGGTACACGACGTTGTCCAGGATCCGCCTGGCTCTCCTCGTCGGTCCTCGACACGAGGTCGTAGGTGAGTTCGGGCGCCATGTTGACGCCGCCCACCTCGCTCGCGTGCATGCTCATCGTCTGGCAGATGACCACCTTGCCCTCGGCGACGATCCGCTTGATCTCGGCCTCGGGCACGCCCCGCGGGTCGCTCAGCTTGAGGTTCATCTGCCTGAGCTCCTCGAGCCGGGCCTGGTTGGCCGGCGAGGTGACGATGACCAGCAGGAACGGGTTGCCCATCTCGGTGGGCCCCATGTCGACGACCTTCAGCTTGCCGCCGCTCTCCTTCTCGAGCAGCCTGTAGTACTCGACGGCCTTGTCCCAGCGGACGAGCTTGCGGTCGGCGCCCATCTGGAAGCCGAAGAACTTCTCCGGGGAGCGTGATGCGCGCCTGGGCCTGCGTCACGCGCTCCGTCAGGCCGGCCGCGGCGAAGGCGAGCGCCAGCGCCACCAGACGCCATGGCGAGCCGTCTGGTGATTCGGGTCATGTCTGTCTCCCTGGAGAGGGGGCGGATGCGGCGCGAGGATACCACAGCCTTCCGGGACGTCTCCGGCTGCGCTCCGGCTGCGCTCCGGCTCCGGCGCGCTCCCGGGCTACAATTGGGTCAGACGCCGATCGACAGTGCGCAGGAGCCGAGGCGATGACGCATCACGCCGACGTTCATGAGGAACGCCGTTGCCGGGGCTGCGGCCCGTGCTCGGCCCGAGGTTCCTCGACACGCTCGAGCGCGGCTCGAGGCCTACCAGCGCCTTCCGCCTGCGTCGGCCGCCACCGAAGAGGCGTTCTGGCGCGAGGTGCGCAAGGCGTTCCCGCCGCACCCGGACTACATCAACCTCGAGAACGGGTATTCGAGCCCGCAGCCGATGCCCACCTGGGACGCCTTCCAGCGCCACGAGTCCAGCGTCAACAACGGCCTGTCCTTCTACATGCGGCGGCGGCGGGCGGCGGACTACGCCAGCGTCAAGCAGCAGCTCGCCGCGCTGGCCGGGTGCCCGGCCGACGAACTCGTCATCACCCGCAACACCACCGAGTCGCTGGGCACGGTCATCCACGGCATCGACCTCGAGCCGGGCGACGAGGCAGTCATGTGCGATCAGGACTACGGGACGATGCTGGAGCAGTTCCGCCAGCAGTCGCGCCGCCGGGGCCTCAAGTGCGTGGAGATCCAGGTGCCGCTGCACCCGCGCGACGACCAGGAGATCGTCGACACGTACGCGCGCGCCATCACGCCGCGCACGAAGCTCCTGCTCGCTGTCGCACATGATCAACATCACCGGGCAGATCCTCCCGGTGCGCAAGATCGCCGACATGGCCCACGCGCGCGGCGTCGCGGTGATTGTCGACGCGGCCCATTCCTTCGCGCAGCTGGTGTTCACCGTGCCCGATCTCGACGGCGACTACCTGGGCGCGAGCCTCCACAAGTGGCTGTGCACGCCGCTCGGCGCGGGGCTGCTGCACGTCAAGAAGGACAGGATCCGCACGGTCTGGCCGCTGCTCGGCGAGACCAGCGTTCCCGACGACGACATCAGGAAGCTGGAGCGGATCGGGACGCATCCCGTGTGGACCATCATGGCGATTGCCGACGCGATCAGGTTCCATACCCTGATCGGCGGCGCGCGCAAGGAGGCCCGCCTGCGCTACCTGCAGCAGTACTGGACCGATCGCGTGCGCGAGATCCCGAACGTCCGCCTGAACACGCCGCACGGGCGCGCGGGCGTGCGCCATCGCCAACGTCGGGATCGCCGGCCGGAAG
Source organism: uncultured Acidobacteriota bacterium (assembly GCA_963806085.1). Lineage (GTDB taxonomy): Bacteria > Acidobacteriota > Vicinamibacteria > Vicinamibacterales > JAKQTR01 > JAKQTR01. Next base: position 772,432 of record CAWDWR010000002.1, on the reverse strand, counting down.
CCGGGCGTCCTGGCGGATGCCCTGCTGGAGAAGTACCGCATCTACACGGTGGCGATCGACACCGTGCCGGTGAAGGGCGTTCGCGTGACGCCGCACCTCTACACCACCACGGCGGAACTCGATGCGCTCGTGAAGGCGATCGGCGAACTCGCCCGGGCATAGCGCGCGATGTTGCACGAAAGAGACGCCATGATCAGACAGAAGCCCTCTCATCCGAACCGCGCTCTGCGCCGCTGCTCGCCGTCACCCTCCTGCGGCGTCCCGCCGGCGCGGGCCCGGCGCCGTCGCGCGTCGTGGCCGATCGGCGACGTGCACGGCGCCTACGACGAGTTCACGGCGATTCTCAGGAACGTCGGGCTCATCGACGCCGGCCGCGCCTGGACGGGCGGTGCCACGACGTTCGTGCAGACCGGCGACGTGGTGGACCGCGGGGCGAAGGTCGCGCGAGTGCCTCGACCTTCTGATGGAGCCTCCAGCGCCAGGCGCCCCGCGACGGCGGAGCGGTCATTGCCCTCCTGGGCAATCACGAGGTGATGAACCTCATCGGCGACCTGCGCTACGTCACGCCGGAGATCTTCCACGAAGTTCGCCGCGCCGGACTCCGAGCGTCGCCGTGGCGACGCGTGGCAGGAGTACCTGGCGTTTCTGCGATCGCACGCCGGCCACGGCCACGAGATCGTCCCGCCGGCCGACGGCGAGGCGCCCAAGCCGTGGATGGACGAACATCCGCCCGGGTTCTTCGAGCACCGGGACGCGTTCGGGCCGCAAGGTGACTACGGCAAGTGGATTCGCTCGAACCCGCCGTCGTCGCAGTCGGCGACGGCCTGTTCGTGCACGGCGGCCTCAACCCGGCCCTCGAGTTCGGGACCTTCGCGAGCTGGACGAGCGCGTGACGGCCGACATTGCCGCTTTTGATGCCGTGTGGAAGACGCTCGTCGATGCCCGGGTCATCTGGCGCTACATGACCTTCGCCGAAGCCGTGCGGTTCGCCTCGGAGGAACTCGCCTGGCGGCAGACCGAAGGCCCTGTCGGCGTGTTCGAGGCCAGGTCGTCCGTGCTGCGCCTGCTCGGCTACAAGTCGTGGCTCACGCTTTCAGCCGACAGCCCGCTTGTGGTATCGAGGGCTGGCCACGGAGCCCGAGAGCACACTCGAAGCCAGCCTGACGGCCATGCTCCAGAAGCTGAAGGTGAACTACATCGTGGCCGGTCACAGCGTCGTCGCCAGCAAAGCGGTGACGGCCCGATTCGGCAGCCGTGTCTTCCTGATCGACACGGGCATGCTCGGCGAGGTGTACGCGGGCCGGGGCAGCGCGCTCGAAATCCAGGACGGCCATTTCATCGCGCACCGGGTGGACGCCGATGCCGCAGCCCATACCGGCCTCCGGCCGGCGTCGACAGCCGCCCGATCCGAACCGTTCGGCGCATAATGTCCCCGTCAGCACGCCGTGCCCCCTGGCGTTCTTCCAGGAGGATGAGCCATGGCACGCAGCCTGTCCGCCCGTCCCATCCGGACGTGGCGAAAGCCCTGGATCTCACCCCGGCCCAGGTCATCCCGTACGGATTCGACAAGGCGAAGGTCACGCTCGACGCGCTCGACCCGGGCCGGCCTGCCGGCCGGCTCGTCCTCGTGTCGGCCATCACGCCGACCGACGCGGGCGAGGGCAAGACGACGACGTCCATCGGACTGGCGCAGGGCCTCGCGCGCCTCGGCCAGCGCGCGTGCCTGGCGCTTGCGCGAGCCGTCGCTGGGCCCGACGTTCGGGCAGAAGGGCGGCGCCACCGGCGGCGGGCAGGCGCGCGTCGTGCCCGAGCAGCGACATCAACCTGCACTTCACCGGCGACTTCCACGCCATCGGCTCCGCGCACAACCTGCTGGCCGCGATGCTCGACAACCACATCCACCACGGCAACGCGCTCGACATCGACGCGCGGCGCGTCGACGTGGCGGCGCGTCATCGACATGAACGACCGCGCGCTGCGCCACGTGGTGATTGGCCTCGGCGGCGTCCTCGAGGGCGTGCCGCGCGAGACCGGCTTCGACATCACGCCGGCCTCGGAGGTGATGGCGGCCCTGTGCCTGTCCGAGAGCGACGACGACCTCCGCCGGCGCCTCTCGCGCATCGTCGTGGCGCTGAACGTCGAGAAGAGGCCCGTGACGGCGGCCGACCTGAAGGCCGTGGGCGCCATGATGGTGCTGCTGAAGGACGCCATGCTGCCGAACCTGGTGCAGACCTGCGACGGCGTGCCCGCGCTCGTCCACGGCGGCCCGTTCGCCAACATCGCCCACGGCTGCAACTCCGTCGTCGCGACGAAGACTGGCCCTGGGCCGCGCGGACTGGGTTGTCACGGAGGCGGGGTTCGGCTTCGATCTCGGCGCAGAGAAGTTCTTCGACATCAAGTGCGTGTCGGCCGGCCTCGACACGGCGGCCGTCGTGCTGGTGGCCACCGTGCGAGCGCTGAAGATGCACGGCGGCGTGCCGAAGGCCGATCTCGCCAGGCCCGATCCCGCTGCCGTCGAGCGGGGGCTCGGCAATCTTGCGAAGCACGTCGAGAACATCCGCACCTTCGGCGAGCCGCCGGTGGTGGCGCTGAACCGGTTCGACAGCGACACGGCCGAGGAAGCCGACGTCATCCGCGCCTGGTGCGAGTCGGCGAGCGTGCCCTTCGCCGTGTCGGACGTCTTCGCGAAAGGCGGCGAGGGAGGCGTCGGCGCTGGCGGAGACGGTGATGGCCCACGCGGAGCGCCGCTCGCACGCGTTCACGCCGCTCTACGACTGGAGCGAGCCGATTCCGGTCAAGATGGCCAAGGTCGCGCACGCGATGTACGGCGCGCGGGAAGTGACCTGGACCAGGGAGGCGCAGCGGGCGCTCGCGCAGATCGAGAAGCTCGGCTTCGGCGCGTCTGCCGCTCTGCATCGCGAAGACGCAGAAGTCGCTGTCGGACGACCCGCAGGTTGTCGGACGGCCGGAGGACTTCGACATCACCGTCCGTGACGTGATCCTGGCCGCGGGAGCGGGCTACGTCGTGCCGTTGCTCGGCGACATCATGCGGATGCCCGGCCTGCCCGCGTCGCCGCAGGCGGAGCGCCTGGACCTGGTGGACGGAAGGGTGATGCTGGCGCCCGGCGGCCCGGCGTCGGCGAGCCATCCGCCGGCGTGATCAACGATGCCGCATGTCCGATTACTTCTTTTCGTCCTGCCCCGCGCGCCGGAGTTCGTCCGCCCAGTGCAGGACCACGACGATGCTCGATGAGCCTGCATCATCATCCTGATCCTTGACCATCAGAAACCGCTGGCCGTCGGCGCTGACGTCGTAGTTGGCCGAACTGACCCCAGGCGGGCCGCACGAGGAGCTCAATCCGAGGGAGTAGTGGCCGGTCCACAGCACGACGGGCGGACCCGCGCTGAACTGACCCGCCATCGACACCTGCACGGCCATCATCTTGTCGCCGTTGCGATAGAAGATCTCGCGGCCGTTGCGGCTGAAGAGCGGGTCCGTGCCTCCATCCGACGACAACTGGATCCTCATGCCCGGCCCGGGCCACGGCTCGACGTAGACCTCGCTGCGGCCGGTCCGGTTGGTGCAGTACGCGACCCACTTGCCGTCCGGCGAGAACTTCGCCGAGGCCTCGTCGAAGGTCGACCGCTTGAACGCGCGCGGGGTGCGGTCCGCGCCCTGGAGGGGCAGGATCCAGATGTCGGTTCCGGTCCCCATCGACGACTCGCCGCCGTTGCTTTCGTCGGCCATCCCTCCCGCGGCCATCGCGCCGGCGGATGTCATGTCGGCCATCTGGTTGTAGGCGAGGTACCGGCCGTCGGGAGATACCGAAACGGCGCTCTGCCGCGCACCGACGGTGGTCAGACGCACGCCCTGGCGGCTCTGGTCGGCCGGCATCGACCACATCGTCATCGTTCCGGCCTTCCAGGAGCGGTAACAGATGTTCTGGCCGTCCGGCGTCCACAGGGGCGCGTGGCTCAGCCCGTCGGTTGTCAACTGGGTCATCACCGTGCGGGCCAGGTCATAGCTGAAGAGGTTGTGGGTGGCCCCTTCCACCTCCACGACGATCGACTTCCCATCAGGCGAAATGCGAGGGAACAGATACGAGCGCGGTTGGAGCGACATCACCTCGGCGTTGCCCTTGCGGTCCACCCAGACCAGAGTGCGTTCGCCTCCTTCGGCCACGCCCGGAACGTACGCCAGGTCACCGGCGGCGGACACATCGAAGTCGGCCGCCCCTGTATTCGTGCTCATCTGAACGCCGTCGATCACTTTGACGGGAAGACCGGAAACCTCCAGCGTGCTCAGATTGAAGGGCACCGCGTAGAGGCTCCCTCCATTGGCGTAGACAATGTGGCCCGACGGGGAATAACGAGGCCCGAACCCGTTCTGAACCAGGATCTTGCGCTGGTTGGTGTCGATCGTCTGGAGTTCGATCCGGGCATCGTTGTACGTCTCCATGCCGGCGGACACCACGGTGAAGATGATGGCTTTGCCCCCGGGCAGGATCTGTGCGTGCCGGTGGGTGAACTCGCGCTTCTGCGTGTTCAGCGCCGTGACCGGCTGCGGGGCGCCGCCATTCTCCGGAATGCGCTGGATGGCGCCAGGGTACCTGTCGGTGAAGTAGATGAAACCGTCCCGTCCCCAATCGCCGCGCCCGTACATGTCCGTCGTCACCAGCGGCACAGGGGCACCGCCGCCGACCGCGACCTTCTTGAGCTTCTGGTCCATGGCGTCGGCCATGGCGACCCAGCGTCCGTCGGGCGAGTAGACCGGGGCGCCCAGATTCTTCACCCCGCCCAGGGGTTTCTGTTCCAGGGCATTGATCGGCCGCTGGAATGCTGTCGCGACTCCATCGACCTCGTAGTCGAACGCCAATGACGCGCCATCGGGCGAGAACATCAGGTTCGGGTTCCAACCCGGCGTCATCGTATGGCCTGGCGGCAGCTGGTGCGCGAAACGGACGACTGCCGGAACGGCGGGTGTGCGCATCTGAAGCCAGGCCCACGCGCCGATTCCCGCAATGCCCACTGCCAGGGCCGTGGCGACGGCCGCCCATGGAACCCGCCGTCCTGCGGATGGCGCCGCCCCCGGGGCGGTCCGGACCGTGAGGGCTTCCTCCAGCTCGAGGCGGGCGTCGCCGATGTCCCGCAAGCGACGGTGTCGATCCTTCGTGAGACACCGGCGCAGCAGCGCTCGAACGTTCTCGGGCAACGTCGCAGGCAGCGCGCTCCAATCCGGTTCCTTCTCCAGGACAGCGGCGAGGACCTGTGTCATCGTGTCCCCGGTGAACGTCCGCCGCTTCGCGAGCGTCTCGAACAGCACGCATCCGAACGCCCACACGTCCGTCCTGCGATCCACCGGTTTGCCGCAGGCCTGCTCGGGCGACATGTACGAGGGCGTGCCCATCACGACGCCCACCCGGGTCATCTCGGCAGTGACCGTCGCGCCATCGCCAGCCGGCGCGGGGAAGGCCTCGACCGCCTTCGCCAGTCCGAAGTCCAGCACCTTCACCTTGCCGTCGGGGGTGATCTTGATGTTGGCCGGCTTCAGATCGCGGTGGACGATGCCCGTCTCGTGGGCCGCGTCGAGACCGTCGGCGATCTGGCGGCAGATCTCGAGGGCGTCCTTCAGCGGCAACGCGCCCTGATCGATGCGTTCGGCCAGCGTGTCGCCCGGCACGTACTCCAGCACGAGAAACTTGACGCCGTCCGATTCCTCGAGGCCGTGGATGGCGGCGATGTTGGCATGGTTGAGCGAGGCCAGAACCCGGGCTTCGCGCTCGAATCGCGCCATCCGATCGGCGTCCTGGACGAGCGACGCGTGGAGCAGCTTGATGGCGACCTTGCGTCCGAGGCGGGTGTCGCTCCCTTCGTACACGACACCCATGCCGCCGGACCCAAGCTCCGACTCCACGCGGTAGTGGCCAAGCGTCCGGCCGACCATGGAGACTCTCCCTCCCAGACGCCGCTACTTCGCCGTCGGGCTCACGCGCCTGACGTCGTCAAACCACTTTCGGATGAGCTTCAACTCGGTCACGGGCACGGGCACGGGGCCCTGCGCCTTTTGAATGAGAAAGCGCCGCCCGTCCGGCGTGATGTCGAACGTGCGAAGGAATCCGCTCCGCCAGGCGCTGAACTCGAAGAGCGGCGCCGGTGTGCCGGCCGACGGCGTCGGGCCCGGAGTGATCGCCACTCTCATGAGCCTGGTGAATCCGATGTTCCAGTAGAACAGTTCCCGTCCGTCCGGCCCCCACAGCGGAGACATCCCTCCGTCGCGGGAGACCTGGAGCGTCCGCTTGCCGTCCGGAAACGACCGGAGGTAGACCTCGTTGCGTGCCGTTTCGTTGGACACGTAGGCCATCCATCGGCCGTCGGGGGAGAACTCCGGGAACACCTCGGATGCCTTCGTGGCGGCGAACGGCGTGACCTGACGATCCGACATTCGCATGACCAGGATGTCGCCTCCGGCGTCAGCGTCCAACTCGACGAACGCGAGGTACTTGCCATCCCGGGTCAGGCCGCTGGCGCGTCGATCGGTCTTGCTTGCGGCCAGAGGTTCCGGCTTCCCGGTGCCGTCTGCCGCCGTCCACCAGATGTTCGGGTGCGTGGTCTTCCACCACCCGAACACGAGACGCTTCCCGTCGGGCGTCCAGAACGGAGGAAAGAACCAGCCCTGCGCGCCCTCCGGCGTCGACCTGGTGACCGCATTCCGCTGGATGTCGACCACGAGTACGCCGCGATCGAAGCCCGTGGCCGTGGTCGCGACGCGCCGGCCGTCGGGCGACAGGCGCAGTGCGCCCACGCTCCTGGTACCGAGCGCCGTCCAGGGCTCGGCGCGGCCGCTGCGATCAACCCAGTAGACCTGCGAAGGCCGGTCCGGGTACATGCCGCCTGGCGCCCAGAGCAGTGTGCCGGAATCGGACACGCTGTACTGGCCGGCTCCGGAGTTCATCCCGGCCATCTGCGCGTTGAGGGCCTGCATGAGCTGTGGCACCAGCGTCGCGGCCGGTCCCCGGACCTCCAGCCGCGCCAGGTCGAAAGGCACGGCCATCAGGGTCCCCCGGCGCACGAAGACGAGGTGTCCGGTCGGCAGGTACCGTCCGTCGGCCGCGTCCTCGACCAGCACCTTTCGCTTGCCGGTATCGAGTGACAGCCACTCCAGGCGTGCTGCGTTTCCCATCGAGGAGACCATCGACGTCAGCAGCAGAGCTTTGCCACCCGGCAGCATGTGAGGCAGGCGGTGCGACCCTTCCGTCGTGGCATCGACGGTCGTCAGCGGCTGTGCCGAGCCGCCCGCCGCCGAGACGTACTGCAGGCCCGCGTCCTCCGTGCCGAAGATGATTCTCCCGTCAGGGGCCCACGTGAAGCCGTACGGCAGCGTGTCGGGTTCGATTACCTTGACAGGCGATCCGCCCTTCGTCGGCACCTTCTGGATCTTCCCGTCCGCCCAGAGCGCGATCCACTCGCCGTCGGGCGAAAACGTCGGCATGCAGGCGCCCTCGGTTCCGGGGAACACCGTCGCGTCCGGGCGGTCCGACGGGCGCACATGGAGCATGCTCTTCTCCATCGACCCGTCCGGGCTTGCATTGAAGGCGATTGTCCTGCCGTCCGGCGACAGCGCGAATTCCGTGAACATCGAGGCCATCGAGCTTCTGCTCAACTGCCAGTTGGGCGGAAGACGGACGGTCTCGGGAGCGGACGACAGAGACGACGCCTGCTCACGACCCGCCGGCGCAGCTGCTCATGGCCATGGCAGCCAGCAACGCAAGTGCGATCGCGATTGAGGTTCTCGCGGCTCTACGGTCGGGCATGGACATCACCTCTCGGCGTAAGACCAGTCGGCGCGTCTTGCGGGAGCGACACACGTGCAACAGGAGCCCCGTAGGTCACCGAGGCCTGGGGGGGCAGCGTGACTAGTACGAATGAGAGGTCGCCGAACCGGCGAGTGCGGATGCCAGACGCATCCGAAGGCTGCGTATATGAGCGGAAGCCCTCATGCTACGCCCCCCGGAGCCCCAGCACAAGGGGAGATGCGGCCGGGGAAGAGAATTCCGCAGGCAACGATCAAGCGCCGGTCATGATCCCGCCGTCGATCGTGAGCGAGGTGCCCGTCGTCCAGCCGGAGTCGTCGCACGCCAGAAAGAGCGCCGCGCGGGCGATGTCGTCCGGCGAACCCAGCCGCTTCATCAGCGTCTTCTGCGCGACATCGGAGACCGCTCGCGCAGGATCGGGAAACGCCGAGGCCGAGTCCCAGATGAGCGGCGTGTCCACCGGGCCCGGCGACAGCACATTGATGCGGATGTCCGGGGCGTAGTCGATCGCAACCTGCCGGACCAGCGCGAGCAGGGCGCCCTTGGACGCGCAGTAGGCCGCGTGGTTCGGAAACCCCTTCAGCGCGGCAATCGACCCGCCGATCACCACTGAACCACCGCCGCGCGCTTTCATCGCCGGCAGGCCCGCGCGGAGCAGGTAGAAGACGGCGTCGAGGTTGACCGCCATTGCCTGCCGCCACGTGTCGATGGGCACGCCGGTGACGGATCCCAGGCCGAGCATGCCCGCAAAGCAGACGATCGTGTCGACGCCGCCGAATGCGCGTACGCACGCGTCGACGAGTTGGTCGTTCGTGACTGGCAGGGCAACGTCGCCCGGCACGAACGCGGCGCGCCCGCCCCCGGCGCGAATCTCCTCCACGAGCGCGCCGCCGCGTGCCTCGTCGCGGCCGCTCGCGATGACGGACGCGCCCTCGCGCGCGAACAACAGGGCCGTCGCGCGGCCCATGCCGCTGGTGGCCCCGGTGATGATGGCCGTCCGGCCTTTCATTCGAGTCATGACAGGCACAAGTGTACCCCGGTGCCCGCGCCTGGAGCATCCACCGCGGGCGCTGATTGCCACTTGGCACCAGACCAGGCCCGGGACCCGTGGGAAACGGCGGGGTCTGGGGAACGGCTTCTCGCGTCATACTGATGCCATGCCCCCATATCCTCCGGTCTCGAGCCTCGGCCAACTGAAGGCGGCCGTGGCGCGCGGCGAGCTTCGACGGCGGCCGGTCAGGGACGAGGTCCGCGAGAACCTGCTGCAGCGCCTCAGCCGCCGCGAACCGCTCTTCCCCGGCATCATCGGCTACGACGACACCGTGGTCCCGCAACTGGTGAACGCCATCCTTGCGCGCCACCATTTCATCCTCCTGGGCCTGCGCGGCCAGGCGAAGACGCGGATCCTCCGGGCGCTGACGACGCTGCTCGACGAGTGGCTGCCGATCGTCGCCGATTCCGAGATCCACGACGATCCCTTCGCGCCGCTCTCGGCTGCGGCCCAGGCGCGGGTGGCGGCCGACGGCGACGGCACGCCCGTTGCCTGGCTCCATCGCGAGGATCGCTACGTGGAAAAGCTGGCGACGCCCGACGTCACGATCGCCGACATGATCGGCGATATCGACCCGATCAAGGCGGCGCGCAGCGGGCTCCAGCTGGGCAGCGCGGCCGCGATGCACTTCGGCCTCCTGCCGCGCGCGAACCGCGGCATCTTCGCGATCAACGAGCTGCCGGACCTCGCCGGGAAGATCCAGGTGGGACTGTTCAACATCCTCCAGGAGGGCGACGTCCAGATCAAGGGCTATCCCGTTCGGCTCCCGCTCGACGTGATGATGGTCTTCACCGCGAACCCGGAGGACTACACGGCTCGGGGCAAGATCATCACCCCGCTCAAGGACCGCATCGGCGCCGAGATCCGGACGCACTACATGGCCAGCCGCGCCGACGCCATGACGATCACGGCGCAGGAAGCGTGGACCAACCGCGGCGGCGCAATCGAGGTGCCGCGCTTCGTGCGCGAGGTGGTGGAGGAGGTGGCGTTCCAGGCCCGCGCCGAGCGCCGCATCGACAAGCGCTCGGGCGTGAGCCAGCGCCTGCCGATCAGCGTGCTCGAGACCGTGGTGTCCAACGCCGAACGCCGGTCCCTCGGCGCCGGCGAGTCGCCGGTGGTGGCGCGCGTCACGGACGTCTATGCCGCGCTGCCGTCGATGACCGGGAAGTTCGAGCTGGAGTACGAGGGCGAGATCAAGGGCGCCGACGTCGTCGCCCGCGAGATCATCCGGGCGGCCGTCTCGAGCGTGTTCGACGGCTACTTCCCGAACGGCGATCTCAAGGCCGTATCGCGTTGGTTCGACCAGGGCGGCGCGTTGGCGTTGTCGGACACGACGCCGTCGGACGCGATGATCGAGCAGGCCGCCCAGGTGCCGGACCTGCTGGACGCCATCGACCGCGCGGGGATCCCGCCGGGCGCGCCGGCGCCGCTGGTGGCGGCGGGCGTCGATTTCATCCTCGAAGGCCTGTACGCGCAGAAGCGCATCAGCCGCACCGACGAACGCGGCTACCACGGCGCGGAGGCCGCGCGCCGCCCCCAGCCGGACCTGGCCCGGGCGATCGCCGCCCTGACGCCGGACGAAGGCGACGAGGACGAGGAGCGGCGCGGGGGCCGCAAGAGGCGGAAGCAGTACAACTGACGGCGGCGGCGAGGGCGTGATGCGTTATCGCTACACCAAGTACGCGCCGAACCTGCTCGATGGGCTCGACATCGACGAGCTGACCGCGAAGCTGTCGGACCTGCTGCTGGCCAGCGGGTTCGGTGACGGCATGGGCGGTCCCTTCGACGGCGTCGACCGCACGCTGCAGGCCCTGCACGACGCCATCCTCGAGGCGCTGTTCAATGGCGGGATGCTGCCGCCGGACCTCGTCGAGCAGTTGTTCGGCCAGAAGTCCGACGGCCGGGGCCGTAACGAGCAGGAGCAGATCGAACGGCTCGAGGAGCTGATCCAGCAGATCGTCGATCGGATGAAGGAGTCGGGCTACATCACCACCGCACCCGACCTGGACGCGGCGCGGGCCGATCGCGCGCGGGCAGGCGGCCCCGGCGAGGGCGAGCCGGGCCGCGTCACGTTCGAGGTGACCGACAAGGCCCTCGACTTCCTCGGGTACCGGGCGCTGCGCGACCTGCTGGGATCCGTGGGGCACAGCAGCGCCGGCCGCCACGACACGCGCGACCTGGCGACGGGCATCGAGGCGAGCGGCGCGCCGAAGGCCTACGAGTTCGGCGATACGCTGAACCTGGACGCGACGGCGACGATCCTCAACACCGTGCGGCGCACCGGGGGCGCCGCCGAGGTGGACTACGAGGACCTGATGGTGGCGCAGGGCGAGTACCAGAGCTCGTGCGCCACCGTGCTGATGCTCGACTGCAGCCACAGCATGATCCTCTACGGCGAGGATCGGTTCACGCCGGCCAAGCGCGTGGCGATGGCGCTCTCGCACCTCATCCGCACCCAGTTTCCCGGCGACACTCTGCACGCCGTCCTCTTCCACGACAGCGCGGAAGAGGTGCCCCTGCGCGAGCTCGGCCGCGTGCGGGTGGGCCCCTACTACACCAACACCCGTGAAGGCCTGCGCCTCGCGCGCCGCATCCTCGAGCGCCAGCGGAAGGACATGCGGCAGATCGTCATGATCACCGACGGCAAGCCGTCCGCCCTCACACAGCCCGACGGCCGCATCTACAAGAACCCCGCCGGCCTCGATCCGTTCGTGATCCGCGAGACGCTGGCCGAGGTCGCGACCTGCGCGAGGGCGGGCATCCTCATCAACACGTTCATGCTGGCGCGCGACTACGACCTGGTCGCGTTCGTGCGCCGGGTCACGGCCATGTGCCGCGGCAAGGCGTACTTCACCACACCCTACACGCTCGGCGAGTACGTGCTCATGGACTACATGGACAGGAAAACGCGGACCGTGCACTGAGCGCCGTCCAGGCGTGAGTCCTGGAGCACGATCGCGGTTCTACTTCAGGGTCACGTGCTGGTACACCGAGTTCCGCCCGTACGTCTCGAAGTACGGCTTGAAGGGGACGCCGTCGATGGTGAAGCGCAGCGTGGCGGGATCGCCCTTGACGGACTTCGCGAGGTCGCCCGCGTCGAGCGTGACCGGGCGCCAGTCGCTCCGGGGCGCCGGCTCCTCGGCCGCCAGCAGCACGGGGCCGTAGAACACGCTGGCGACGTTGGGCTGGTCCATCACCGGCGCCAGGTAGAAGGAAAACGGGATGCGCACGTCGATGGTGTCGTTCGTCCGCCACGTCCTGCGGAGCGTCAGATAGTTACCCGGTTCGGCTTTCACGGCCTCCGCCTGGCCGTTGATCGCGACGAAGAAGCCCCTGGTCGCCCAGCGCGGCACGCGGATCCTGATCTCGAACGTGCCGCTTCCGTCGATGAGCAACCGCGTCGTGTCGGCGTACGGAAAGTCCGTGCGCTGTTTCACCACGACCTTGCGCTCGGCCCAGTCGAGCGTGGAGGGGACGAACAGGTTGACGTACAGCGTCCTGTCGTCGGCGCTCCGGAAGTAGATCGAGTCCTGCAGCTTGGTGTGGCTCTCGAGTGCCGTGCCGTTGCAGCAGGTGAACCCGCTCATGTCGGCGTTGCCGAACCGCTTCTGCGCGCCGGGATTCAGCGGCACGTGGTAGGTGTTGCCGGCATCGTCTTCGGCGACCGACGCCAGGATGTGGTTGTAGAGCCCGAGCTCGTAGTGGTCCATGTACTTGGCGGTCTGGTCGTACATGAACAGCTGCCGATCGAGCTTCAGCAGGTTGTAGGTGCAGCAGGTCTCGTTCTGCCCGCCGCCGGCGAAGCCGTTCTCCCAGAGCGAGTCGGGCTCGGCCGTGAAGCACTCGGCGTTGTTCGGGTTGCGCGCGCCGGCCACGCCGCCGATGGTGTACATGTAACCGCTGGTCACGATGTCCCAGAAGTTGTCCGCGATGTCGTAGTAGGGCCGCTCGCCGGTGCCGCGGAAGGTCTCGAGCGCCCCCGTGATCTGCGGGATGTGCTGGTTGGCGTGCTTGCCGCGGATCGTGTCCACGTTGGCCGCCAGCCCGTGGTCGTGGCTGGCGTTGCCGAAGAAGACAGTGACGTTGTCGAAGAGCTTCGCGCACTCGAGGAACTGCCGGTCACCCGTGAGCCGGGCCAGCCGGGCCATCACCTCGTTCATGCCGCCGTACTCGCCAGCGATATACCGGCTCCACATGCTGATGCGGGTGTCGGCCGGGAGGGCGCGGAGCCGCGCGTACGTCCAGGCGCCCATGCCCTGCGCAATCTCCAGGGCCTTGCGGTTGCCGCCCACCTCGTAGCAGTCGAGCAGGCCGGCGAGAATCTTGTGCAGCGTGTAGTAGGGCGCCCAGATCTGCGTGTCCTGCGTGCCGTAGGTGGCGCCCTGCTCGAGCATGATGAACTGGTCGGGCGGATAGGCGCTGATGAAGCCCTGGCCCCAGTTCCAGTAGTCGGTCCGGATCGCCCCGGCCCGGAGGTTGGAATCGTAGCCCGCGCGCCCGGGCCCCGGCGGCACCCGCGTCGGATCGGCATTGAACGGGCCGCCCTCCGCCTGCGGGCCGGCCCGACTTCCGAGACAGATCGTAGAGGGTCTCGATCACGTAGTTCATCTTCTGCAGGAAGTTCGCCCGCAGTGTCTCGTCGTACGTCGTGCCCGCATAGGCCTGCGCGATCGCCGACAGGTAGTGGCCGCTCGCGTGCCCGCGCAGCCTCGTCGTCTGGCTGTCCCACCCGCCAAGCGGCGTCGCGCCCTCGGGCTGCGGCTGGCCGAAGGCGTCCCTGAAGTTGTAGAGGAAGCTGTCGGGATTGGTCGCGGCCAGCCCCTTGATGAACTTGTCGCGGTTCCTGATGAACGGCGTGTCGCGCCCCTGCGTGTCCTGGGTCAGGACGACCCGACCGAGCGGAAAGGCCTCGACCGTTCGAACCGGCGCCGGCGCGGTCTGGCCGGCCGGCTTGACCGTCACAGTGGCCTTCGGTTCGAACGCCGTGCCGGGGACCTTGCCTGTCACGGTGTAGGTGCCAGGCGCCGCCACCTGGCTGTTGTCCTTGGGTGCCGGCCAGATCACGCGGACCTTCGGGCCGGGCGCGTTGCCGCGGTACACCGCCGGGACCTCGCGCGGCAGCCGCGGGAGCCTGCCCACCGTCGTATCGGCCTGAATGTCAGGGACGCGTTCGAGCCGCGAGCCCAGCGGGGATTCCTTGGGGATGGCAGCGGTCGGGATGACCGGAGCAGGAGTCCCGCCGCGGCCACCCTGGCCGCCCTCCTGGGCGGCCACGAGGCCGGTCATGGCCGGGGCCATAAAGGCTGCCGCCATCCACACACCGAGAAATCGCCGCCTGCGTCTGCTGCCAAATCGCTCCATGGCGGTTCATCCTACCAGACGTCAAGTCGGGGCAAGCCCCTTCCCGCTGCGGCCGTCAGTGGAGCGACGCCTACCGCTTGTGCATGCGAATCTCCCTGCCGCCGTGTCCGAACTCCACGTGGTCCATCAGTTGGCTGATCAGGAAGATGCCGCGCCCATGGTGTGAGTAGATCTGCTCGGCGGCGACGGGCGAGGGCACCTGGGCGGGATCGAAGCCGGGGCCCGGGTCGCGCACCACGATGATCATGCCCCGTTCCCTGTCGCAGGCCACGGAGAGCTGCACTTTCTTGACGGGGTTATGAGCGCATCCGTAGCGGACGGCATTCGCCAGCGCCTCGCGCAGTGCCGTCTCGATCTCGAACTCCTTGCCCTGCGCGCAGCCCACATCGCGGACAAGCTCCAGCACACGATCGACGACGGGCGTAATGGACGCGGCCTCACCTGGCAGTTCCACGTCGAGGCGGACGATGAGGTCCTGGCACTCGAACTCGATGGGCGCGATGTCCTCGGGCAATACGGTGGTGTTCTGCACGCTCATCTCGCTTCTGCGCCGCGCCGGGACCCTCCGGGCCCCGGCAGGCGCGCTGCTGCCTTGCGGCTGTTGCTCGCCTGCGCCAGGCGGAGACACCACCTCGTACGGACCCAGAGGGGCGCCAGGGGCAGGCGTCATCGGCATTCAGGAAAGCCTGATCGAGTCTACAACAGGACCCGCGTGCGGGTCTCGGGGTAACATAGCCAGGACGCCCGCCGATTCCGGCCGCCAGGCCGCGCGTTGAAGGCGCGCGCGAACGCACGCCCATCGCCCGAGAGGTACACCATGGCAGGTGCATTCCGATTGATTGCCCCGACACACGTTCCGCCGCTGGAGCCGGCGTTCAGGCCGGCGGTGCTCGCGAACCGCGCGTTCCGCGAGGAGGTGGCGGCGTCGGGCGCCGGCGTGCCGCTGGTCATCGGCCTGGAGCGTCTCGACGGGTCGCTCTCGCGCTACGAGACCGTGGCATTTCCCGACGGCCATCCCCGCGCCGAGGCCAACCTGGTCTATGCCGAACGCCTGGTGAAGTTCCTGCTATGGGCGCGCGGCGGATGGCGCGTGTTCGTCGGCGGCCCGGCGTCGGTCGGGGAGCACATCCGCCGGGTCTATGCCGCGGACGGCGCGCGGAAGTTCGACTACCACTTCATGGGCGAGCAGGTCCACGGGCGCCCGTTCAAGGTGACCACGTGCGCCGCGCAGGTCGTGCCGGCGGCCCGCGAGGCCGGGCAGCACCTCGGCCGCCACCTCGACGGCTGCCGGATCGGGTTCGACCTGGGCGCGTCCGACCTGAAGGTGTCGGCCGTCGTCGACGGCGAGGCGATCTTCAGCGAGGAGATCGTGTGGGAGCCGGTCGAGCAGACCGACCCCGCGTATCACCGGACCGAAGATCCGCGAGGCGCTGACGCTCGCGGCGTCGAAGATGCCGCGCCTCGACGCCATCGGCGGCAGCTCGGCCGGCGTCATCGTCGACAACCGGCCGATGGTGGCGTCGCTCTTCCGCGGCATCCCGGCCGACCGGTTCGGCGAGATCCGCGAGATGTTCCTGCGGTTCCGCGACGAGTTCGGCGTGCCGCTCGAGGTCGCCAACGACGGCGACGTCACCGCGCTGGCGGGCGCCATGAGCCTCGACGACAATGCCGTGCTGGGCATCGCGATGGGATCGAGCGAGGCCGCGGGGTACGTCAATCCGGAGGGCGCGATCACCGGCTGGCTGAACGAGCTGGCCTTCGCGCCGGTGGACTACAACCCGGACGCCGCCGTCGACGAGTGGTCGGGCGACGCCGGCGTGGGCGCGCTGTACTTCTCCCAGCAGTGCGTGTTCCGGCTCGCGCCGGAGGTGGGCATCACGCTGCCGGCCGAGGCGACCAAGGCCGAGAAGCTCAAGCACGTCCAGGCCGCGCTCGAAGCCGGGCACGAGGGCGCTGCGACAGATCTGGGAGAGCATCGGCGTCTACCTGGGCTACGGCATCGCCCACTACGCCGACTTCTACGACCTCAGCCACGTGCTGATCCTGGGCCGCGTGACGTCAGGCCGCGGCGGCGACATCATCCTGAGCGGGGCGAAGGCGGTGCTCGAATCGGAGTTCCCCGAGATCGCGGCGCGGGCGCAACATCCAGCTGCCGGACGAGAAGAGCCGCCGCGTCGGCCAGTCGATCGCGGCCGCGAGCCTGCCGGCGATCGCGAAGACCTGAGAACGGAGCTCGATCGATGCTGCAGATCACGAATGCCACGATTCATACGCCCGACCGGGTGATTGAACGCGGATCGGTGCTGGTGGATGGCGCCCGCATCGTGGCCGTGGGCCCGGCCGCGGGCATGGCCGCCGCGCCGGGCGCCCGGCAGATCGACGCCGCCGGCCGCATCCTCGCGCCCGGATTCATCGACCTGCAGCTGAACGGCGCGTTCGGGCACGACTTCACCGCCGATCCTCCCGCCATCTGGGAAGTGGCCGCGCGCCTGCCCCGATACGGCGTCACCGCGTTTCTGCCCACCATCATCACGTCGCCGCTCGATCAGGTCGAGGCCGGCCTCCGCGTGGTGACGGGGGGCCGGCCGAAGGACTTCCGCGGCGCCGTGCCGCTGGGCCTGCACGCCGAGGGGCCGTTCCTCAACCCGAAGAAGAAGGGCGCGCACAACCAGCACTACCTTCGCCTGCCGACGCCAGGCGCCGTCGCCGGCTGGTCGCCGGCGTCCGGCCTGCGGCTGGTGACAATGGCGCCGGAGCTGCCGGGCGCGCTGGAGGTCATCATGGCGCTCACCGCGCGCGGAGTGGTGGTGAGCACCGGGCACTCGATGGCGACCTACGACGAAGCGGTGGCGGGTTTCGATGCCGGCGCGAGGTACGGCACGCACCTGTTCAACGCGATGCCCGCGCTCGGCCATCGCGATCCAGGCCTGCCCGGGGCGCTGCTCTGCGACGACCGGATGATCGTGGGCTTCATCGCCGACGGCGTGCACACGCACCGATCGATCATCGGCCTCGTGTGGAAGATGCTCGGCCCGAAGCGGATGAGCCTGGTCACCGACGCGATGGCGGCGCTCGGCATGCCGCCGGGCAAGCATCGGCTCGGCGACTACGACGTCACCGTCGACGCCACCAGCGCCCGCCTCGCCGACGGGACGTTGGCCGGCAGCATCCTCGAACTCGACCAGGCGCTGCGCAACCTCATCGACATCACCGGGTGCCCGCTCTCCGACGCTCTGGAGACGATGACGACGACGCCGGCCAGGCTGCTGGGGCTGGACAAGGAGCGCGGCCGGATCGAGCCCGGCTACGCGGCCGATCTGGTCCTGCTCTCGCCGGACCTGCGGGTGCACACCACCATCGCCTCAGGCGAAGTCGTCTTCTCCGCCGCCTGAATTGGGGTCAGGTGCCTGACCCCTTTGCGACGGCGACGTAGAAGAGATCGGTGGCGACCTCGAACTGGTCTTTCGAGAGGGCCGTCGGCATAACCTGCCATTCGGCGGTTGGCCGAATCGTCCGCCAGTCGCCCTTGGCGCCCACCTTCACCGGCATGGCGAAGCCGGGCGCGTCGGCCTTCCAGCGGTACTGGACCGACCCGCCGGCCTCAGGGAAGCGCAGTTCGAGCACCGGGAGCGCCGAGCGCCGCAGATACTGGTCGAAGACCGGGCCGAGGTTCTGACCCGTCTCCCGGGTGAAGAACGCCACGACGTCGGCGGTCGAGATCGTTTTGTACTTGAAGCGATTGAAGTAGGCGCGCACGACCTTCCACCACCGCGCGTCGTCGTCGACGATGGACCGCAGCGTGTTGATGAAGAGCGCGCCCTTGAAATACATGTCCTGCGACGGCACGCGATTGACGCCGCACGGCGGCACGATCGGCTCGCGATTCCGCACCTTGCTCTTGTAGCCGTTGAGGTACGTGAGGGCGTCGCCCTTGCCGAACACGTGCTCGACGTAGATGCCCTCCGCGTACGTGCCCCACGCCTCGTGGATCCACTCGTCGCACACGTCGTCCGCGGTGACGGCGTTGCCGAACCACTCGTGGGCGCTTTCGTGGACGATGATGAAGTCGAACTTCGTGCTGATGCCCACGCCGGTCCAGTCGCGCTCCAGGTAGCCGTTGGCGAAGCGGTTGCCGTACGTCACGGCGCTCTGGTGCTCCATGCCCGAGTAAGGCACCTCGATGAGCTTGTAGCCGTCCTTCCGGAACGGGTACGGGCCGATGTACTTCTGGAACGCCTGCATCATCGTTCTGGCTTGGACGAACTGCGCCTTCGCCTTCTCGAGGTTCTCGGGCAGGCAGTAGAAATCGAGGGTCTGGCCGTCGGCCTCGTCCGAGAAGTGCGTGTAGTGACCGATGTTGAGCGACACGCTGTAGTTGTTGATCGGGTACTGGATGTGCCAGTCCCAGCGCGTGTAGCCGTCGCCGAGATCCGTCTTGCCGAGGAACTTCCCGTTCGACACGTCGACGAGGCCGTTGGGAATCGCCACGCGGAGATGCATCTCGTCGACTTCGTCGCGGTACTGATCCTTGTTGGGCCACCAGACGCTGGCGCCGATGTGCTGGCAGGCGGTGTTGATCCACGGCCGGCCGGCCGGATCGGTCTTGAACGTGATGCCGCCGAACCGGCCGCTCTCGGGCGGGTTCCCGGAGTAGCGGAAGGCGAGCTCGTAGATCCTGCCCTTCTTCAGGCGCTCGGGAAAATCCACGAAGACGGCGCCGAACTCGCGCTCGTACTTCAGATCGCGCCCGCCGGACGTGATCCCGTCGACGCGCAGCGCGGCGACGAGATCGAGTTGGATTCGCGAGTCGTCCTTCAGCATGCGGAAGCGGACGGTGTTCGTGCCGCTGATGAATTTCTTCGCGGGATCGACGCGGACGTCGAGGTCGTAAGACAGGAGGTCGTTGTTCGCGCGGAAGGGGCCGTAGGCTCCTCGGAGGATGTCGGCCTCGGTCGGCGCCGCCGGGACGGGTGGACGGGCGGTCGGCGCCGGGCCCGCCTGGCACCCGGGCAGGCGGAACGCGCCGATCCTGGTGGAGTACGACGTCGCGTCCTTCTTCAGGTAGTCGCCGACGTACCAGATCGTGCAGTCGTCGGAGGGGTCCATGGCCGTCTGGGTGTAATCCTCCCAGCGCATGGCGGGCTGGGAGGCCTCGCCCTCGGCCAGCGCCGTCTCGCGCAGCGTCAGCCTGCCTGGCGGATCGTCCGCCAGGCGCGCCGCGAAGCGCTGCCCCGCGTAGTTCGGCGTCCCGCCGAATGAATAGCCGATGCCGATGTTGCCGCGGGCGTCCATCGCCGGGCTGGCCATCCAGCGGAAGAACCCGTCCGGCGCGTACGTGCCCTGCTGGAACAGACTGACGCGGCGCTGCGGATCGATCCGGAACTCGTACCAGCGCACGCCTCCGGCGCCTGCCAGGGTGTTCACCGAATGGACGGCGACGATTGACTCGCGCAGGCCAATCCGGCGATACACGAGGCGCGACATGATCTTGTCGCCCTGCGCGTCGAGCCGCCGATCGGTGCCCGGCTGCGGCACGCAGTTGGAGAGCTGGCCGTCGCACAGATAGTGATACGGCGCGACCGGGATCTGCGTGGGCCCCGTGATGGCCGTCCTGCCCGGATCGCTCCAGTCGACCCGGAACTGCCACACGTCGATGTGTGCCGCCTCGAACTGCTTCCGAAGCTGCATGCCGCCGGCCGCCATCATCACGTTGGGCGCGCCCTCCGGGGGTGCTGCCTTGCCGTCGACGTCGGCATTGTTCAGGAAGCCGACGTTGTTCAGCACGACGCACTGTTCGGTGGCGGGCTCGCCCCGCAGCATCTTGGCCCGGTCGGCCACGCAGGCGTGTTTCTGCGTGGTGATGGTCTCGGAGATCGGGTCGTCGCCCGTGCTCGTCGGCACGTAGTAGCCGTCGGGCCAGATGGCTGGCCGCGGGTAGTCCGGGAAGAGCGGCCGAAGAAACTCGTACCGATAGTACGGGCCGAAGGGGTCCGGCCCGGTGCTCACGGCGTAGCACATCGAGAACGGGCCCTGAGGCCGCGGCGCCTGCGCGCGACCGGCTGGCCCCAGCCGGCGCCTCACCGCTGCCGGGCCGCGGCGGCGCTCGAGCATGACGGCCGGGCCCGGCTGTCCCGCGCGCCCAGGCGGGCTCAGATAAACACGACGCTCTTCGGTCCAGTCCGCGGGCTGATCGGGACGCGCCTGCGCACGCCTGAAGATCGGGCATGACGATCAGCCAGCGGTCCGCGAGCTGGTCGTAACGCACCACCGCGTCGCCGTTGTTCATCGCCTCGCACGTGCCGCCGAATCCCCTGAACACGTTGTTCGTGTTGACCGGCCCGTAGAGCACGCGCCCGGTCGACGTCGAAGCGTCCGGCCCTTCTTCGTGAAGATCGCCATCTTCGAGTTCACGGTCTGGACGATGTGATCGGGGCCGACGGCGAGGCTGTTGTCCGACGGGTTGCGGACCGCGGCGGTGCCCTGCGGTCCTTCGAACCCGACGCCGAGGCCGTCGATGCTCTCTGCGAGGATCGCCGGCGGGCGATCGCCCTGGCGACGTCTGCTCGACGGCGGCCGACCCGGCGGGCGCGGTGATGACCGGAGGCACCATGGGCTCCTGCGGACGTTGTGCGCCGAGGTACGCGCCGCCCCGGGCCGGCTGCACAGGCATGAGGCGACGAGCACGAATCGGCACGTGGCGCATGGACGAGCCCCGCGAAAACGGTGGCCTATTCTGGCACGGCCACCTCCGCCGCGCACGTGACCGTCATCGGGACGTATCATGGGCCCCGCTCCGACCACGGATCGAGCGTGGCCTCATTCCCGCCCGGAGGACGCATGCGCATCGACTTGCGAAGTGACACGGTCACCGTTCCAACGCCCGCCATGCGCCAGGCCATGGCTGCGGCCGAGGTCGGCGACGACGTGTTCGGCGACGACCCGACGGTGAACCGGCTGGAGGCGCTTGCCGCGGAGACGACCGGCAAGGAGGCCGCACTGTTCGTGGCCAGCGGCACGATGGGCAACCTCGCGTCGCTGCTCGCCCATTGCGGGCGCGGCCGGGACGTCATTCTCGGCGACGAGTCGCACATCTACCATTACGAGAACGGCGGCGGCGTCGGCCCTGGGCGGCCTCGTCTTCCACCCCGTCCGGACGAACGCCGACGGCACGCTGCCGCTCGACGCGCTGCGGGCGGCCATCCACCTGCCGGCGCACAACTACCACTACTACCACTACACGCCGGCCGGGCGTTGATCTGCCTCGAGAACACGCACAACCGCTGCGGCGGCCGCATCCTCTCGCCCGAGTACTTCGCCGAAGTCGCCGCCATCGCCGCCGAGCACCAGCCTGCCCGTGCACCTCGACGGTGCGCGGCTCTTCAACGCGGCCGTAGCGGCCGGTCGCCCCGTCACCGACTGGACGCGCCACGTCTCGTCGGTGCAGTTGTGCCTGTCGAAAGGCCTGTCCGCGCCGGTCGGCTCGCTCATCTGCGGTCGGCCGCGTCCTTCGTCCACGAGGCGCGGCGGATGCGGAAGATCCTGGGCGGCGGCATGCGCCAGGCCGGCGTGATCGCGGCGCCCGGCATCGTCGCGCTCACCGAGATGGTGAGCCGCCTGGCCGACGATCACCGCAACGCGCGCATCCTGGCGGACGGCGTCTGCCGCGCTCCCGGGCGTCGTCCTCGATCCGCCCGAGGTCGACACGAACATCGTCGTGTTCCGCCTGCCGGGCGTAGCGCAGGCCGAGGCGTTCGACGAGCGCCCTCGAGCGGGAAGGCGTGCTCGTGTCGAACTTCGGCGGCGGCCGCCTGCGCGTGGTCACGCACGACGGCATCACCGAGGCCGACTGCCGCGCCGCGGTCGAGGTGATGAGGCGCGTCTGGAAGGCGATGGTCTAGAAGGCGAGGGGCGAGATGCGCGAACTGATGCTGTCGCTGATTGGTGTTTGCCGTGCTCGCCGCAGTCGGCCGCTGGCGCAGGACGCGGGAAAGAGGGCGCGCATGGGACCTGAAACGGCGCTGGTCGTCATCGACATCCAGCAGTTCTACTTCGAGGGCGGGCTCGTGCCCCTCACCGGCAGTGTCGAGGCGGCGGCACAGGCGCGCAAGCTGCTGGATGCGTTCCGGGCGCGCGCGCTTCCGGTCATCCACGTGCGTCACGTGCCGAAGAGCGTTGCGATCGTCGACGGCGAACCCGCCGACCCGCAGTACCGGATTCGCCCCGAGGTTCAGCCCGCTGCCGGCGAGACAGATCATCTCCAAGCGCTTCGCCAACAGTTTCCGCGAGACCGACCTGCTCGACACGCCTTCGCCAGAAGGGCATCACGCGCATCGTGATCGTCGGCATGCAGACGCACATGTGCGTCGAAGCGGCGAGCCGGGCCGCCACCGATCTCGGGTTCGACGTGGTCGTGGTGCACGACGCCTGCGCCACGCGGCCCCTCGAGTTCGGCGGCCGCACGGTGCCCGCGGACATGGTGCATGCCGGCGCCCTCGCGGCCATCAAGGGCACGTACGGGCGCGTCGTCAGCGTGGCCGAGCTGCTTCAGGAGCTGTAGCCGCGTCCTGCCGGTCGCGCCGCCTCCGCTCCCGCCGCTCCTCGGCCCAGCTGTAGAGGATCGGCAGGCCGAACAGCGTGAGCGCGGTCGAGCTGAGCAGGCCCCCGATCACGACGACCGCGAGCGGGCGCTGCACCTCCGAGCCCGGCCCGGTCGCGAAGACCATCGGGATCAGGCTGAAGATCGCGATGCTGGCCGTCATCAGCACGGCCCGCAGCCTGGTCTCGCATCCCAGCAGCACCGCCCGCGGCACGGATTCGCCCTCCGCCCGGAGCTGGGAGATGTAGGACACCAGCACCAGCCCGTTCAGCACCGCCACGCCGAAGAGCACGATGAAGCCGACCGAGGCGGGCACGGACAGGTACAGGCCCCAGACCAGCAGCGCGAAGACGCCGCCGACCATGGCGAACGGCAGGTTGATGAGCACGAGCGTCGCCAGCCATACCGATCGGAACGTCAGCAGCAGCAGCACGAAGATGACCGCCACGACCACGGGCAGGATGAGCGGCGAGCCGGCGCATGGCCTGCTGCTGGTTCTCGAACTGCCCGCCCCAGGTGGTGTAGTACCCGGACGGCAGCGCTGACGCGCTCCGCGCAGCCGGCGCTGGGCGTCGCGCACGAATCCGCCGATGTCGCGGCCGGCCACGTTCAGCTCGATCCCGATCCGCCGCTGCCCGTTCTCGCGGCTGATCTGCACCGGGCCCTCCACCATCCTCACTCGCCGCGAGATCCCGGAGCGGGACGCGGAA
The DNA here is from genome assembly GCA_963806085.1 of uncultured Acidobacteriota bacterium. Taxonomy (GTDB): domain Bacteria; phylum Acidobacteriota; class Vicinamibacteria; order Vicinamibacterales; family JAKQTR01; genus JAKQTR01. Next base: position 748,903 of record CAWDWR010000002.1, on the reverse strand, counting down.
TCCGCCGGGCACGTCGACGAGCAGCGCCTCCAGGTCTTCGATCGACCGGCGGTGGCTCCTCCGGGTACCGGATCGCGATGTTGAACACCCGGTTGTCGCGGTAGATCTGGCCGATCGGCATGCCGGCGACGCCGAGCTCGATCACGTGCAGCACGTCGCTGGCGTTGACGCCGTAGCGCGCCAGCTGCTCGCGGTTCACCTCCACCGTCAGGTAGGGCTGCCCCGCGACCCGCTCCACGACGAGGTCCGACACCCCCGGCACGCCGCCGAGCACCGCCGCCATCTCGGCGGCCTTCTGCTTCAGCACGCCGAGGTCGTCGCCGAAGAGCTTGAGGATGACCTGCGCGCGGGTGCCCGCCACCAGTTCGTCGATCCGGCACTGGATCGGCTGGCTGAAACTGGCGACCACGCCGGGCATGTCGGCGATCGGACTCGCGCATCCGCTCGACCAGTTCGTCGCGCGAGCGCGCGCTGGTCCACGCGCCGCGCGGCGCCAGCGTCCCCACGAAGCCGGTCTTGTCGACGCCGCGCGCCTCGACCGACACGCCGGTCTGGCCCGTGCGCGACACCACCGTCTCGAGCTCCGGGAAACGCCTTCAGCCGCCGCTCGATCTCGCGCGGACGTCTCGAGCGCCTTGTCGAGCGACACGCCCGGCAGCATCTGCACGTCCATGTCGAAGGCGCCTTCGTCCATCACGGGGATGAACTCGGTGCCGAGGCGAGGCAGGGCGACAGACGCGCGGCCGTCAGCGGGACCAGCGCGACGACCAGCATCGCGACGCGGTGCGCGAGGGCCCAGCGCAGCGCGGGCATGTACACGCGGCGGTTCATCTCGAACACGGGGCTGGTGCCGTGCACCGGCCTCAGCACGAGCAGGCACACGGTCGGGATCACGAAGATCGACAGCAGCAGCGACGACAGCAGCGCGATCGCCACCGTGAAGGCCAGCGGCGAGAACATCTTGCCTTCCATCCCCGCGAGCGCCGCGATCGGCACGAACGTCAGCGCGATGATCAGCTCGCCGAAGATGCTGGGCTTGCGCACCTCGACGGCCGCCCTGAGCACGCCGGCCACCGACCCGCTCTGCGCCGCGTCGCGCGAGAGGTGGCGCTGCACGTTCTCCACCTGGATGATCGTCGCGTCGATCACCATGCCGATCGAGATCGCGAGGCCGCCGAGCGACATCAGGTTGGCGTCGAGGCCGACGGCCGCGCATCACGATGAAGGTCAGGAGCGCCGAGAGCGGCAGGGCAAGGATGACGACGAGCGCGCCGCGCACGCTCCAGAGAAACAGGGCCAGCACCACGAGCGACGAGGACCGCGCCTTCGCCGAGCGCCACGAGCACCGTTCGCGTGCTCGCCTCGCACGACGGACGACCGCTCGTAAAAAGGCACGAGCCGGAGGCCGTCGGGAAGGACGCCGCTGTCGTTGATCTCGCGCACCTTCTGCGCGACGCGCCGGACCACCTCGCGGCTGTTCTCGCCGCGCAGCATCATCACGATGCCGCCCACCACCTCGTGGGTGCCGTCCTTCACGGCGGCGCCCTGCCGGACGGCGTGGCCCATGCGCACCTCGCCGAGGTCGCCGACGTACACCGGCGTGCCGCCCTCCGACTTCAGCACGATCTTCCGGATGTCGTCCTCCGACCGGATCAGCCCGACGCCGCGGATGATGTACTGCTCGGACTGCTGCGCGACGATGCTGCCGCCGACGTTCGCGTTGTTCGTGCGGATGCGCTCGTGCACCGCCTCGAGCGGCAGGTCGTACTTCAGCAGCCGGTCCGGATCGACGACCACCTGGTACTCCTGCAGGTACCCGCCGAAGGAGTTCACCTCCGTCACGCCGGGCACGCTCTTGAGCAGCGGCGTCACCACCCAGTCCTGCAGCGTGCGCAGGCGCGCAAGGTCGTCGATCGAATCGCGCCGGGGCAGACCCGCCTTCGGCTCGAGCGTGTACTGGTAGATCTCGCCCATGGCCGTCGCCACCGGCCCCAGCGTGGTCTCCACGCCTTCCGGCACCTTCCGGCCGGCTTCGGCCAGCCGCTCGAACACGAGCTGCCGCGCGAAGTAGATGTCCACGTTGTCGTCGAAGACGAGCGTGACGACCGAGATGCCGTACTTCGTGACCGACCGCATCAGCGCGAGGCCCGGCAGCCCGCGCATCGAGCTCTCGATGGGGTACGTGACGAACTGCTCGATCTCGAGGGGCGACAGGCCCGGGGCCGTGCTGACCACTTCGACCTGGATGTTGGTGACGTCCGGGAACGCGTCGATCGGGATCGTCCGGACCGCCCACGCGCCGACGGCGACGGTCAGGACGACCAGGAACACGACGGCCAGCCGGTTGCGCAGCGACCACGCCATCAATCGTTCGATCATGTCTCATCCCTCGGCGCCCGGCCGGGCTCCGCGCCGGCCCGCCGGCCGCGCTACTCGCCGGCCAGCGACGACTTCAGCAGCTCGGCCTTGAGGTTGAACGCGCCGGTGACGACCACGCTGCTCGGACGCGTCGAGTCCCTTCGCAGAATCACGCGCCGGTCGCCCATCCGCGCTCCCGGCTCCACCGGCCTGGCGGCGAACCGGTCGGGGGCGACGCGGACGAAGACCACCGGCTCTCCGTTGATGGTCTGGATGGCGTCAGCCGGCAGCGAGAGCACCTCGCGCGTGCCGACAGCGCCGACGACTTCGCCCTGGACGAACATGTTCGGCTTGAGCAGCAGCCCGGCGTTGGGCGTCTCGACGCGGACCTTCACTGTCCGCGACTTCTCGTCCACGACGTCGCCGACGTGCAGAATCCGCCCGTCCCACGTCCGGTCGCGCGTACAACGACGTCCGGATCCGCACCGTCCGGCCCTCGGCGAGGAACGGCAGGTCGGGCTCGCGCGCGTCGAGCACCGCCCAGAGCGTCGACAGATCCGACACGGTGAACAAAGCCATGTCGGGCAGAACGTGCTGGCCGACGATCACGTCTCGCGCGATGACGCGGCCGGCGACGGGCGAGGTCAGCCGCAGGTACGGGTCGGCGAGATCTTCGTGGCTGCTGCCTGCCGCCATCCGGCGCGCGCGGCGCAGCAGGGCGTCGACCTCGGCCTGGTCGAGCCCGAACGAATGCAGCTTCGACTCGGCGACCCCGTACTCGGTGCGGGCCTGCTCGAAGTCCGCCTTGCGCCGGGCGGCTTCCTTCTGGTCGATGGCCTCCTGCTTGAGCAGCACGCGCGCGCGCTCCTGTTCGCGCGCCGTGAGCTCGGCGCGGGCGGCGGACTGAAGGAAGGCCGTCTTGGCGTCCGCCAGCGCGGGCGCGTGAATCGTCGCCAGGACCTGGCCCTTGCCGACCGCGGCGCCGAGCTCCGCGCCGAGCGAGACCACCTGGCCCTCGAGCAGCGACGAGATCTGCGCCGTGCGCCGCTCGTTGAGACGCAACACGCCCGGCAGCGTGATGATCGCCGCCGCGGCGTTCATCGCGGGTGCCGCCGTCGTGACGCCCCACTTCTGCTGGAGCGAGGGCGGCACCTTCAGCGTGCCGTCCCGGACCTCGCCAGACGAGGTCGCGGGTGCCGGGCCGCCGGACGGAGGCTCACTCGGCTGGGAGCGGCCGCAGGCGGCGAGCGCCAGCACGAGCGTCAGGGCCAACGCGGCGCGCGCAGGAAGCCGCCGTTGCCGTTCGACATGCGCCGTGAATATTCGCAGCGATGTGCATGACGGTCACCTGTCGTCAGCGGGACTGAGCCGTTCCGAGGGCCGCCTCGAGTTCGAAGACGCCGACGCGATAGTCGAAGCAGGCGCGGTGCTCCGCCCGCTGGGCGTCGCGAAACGCGCGCTGCGCGTCGAGATAGTCGATGAGCGTCGCCGCGCCAGCCCGGTACGCCGCGAGCACGATGTCCCTGGCTTCGCGGGCGTTCTTCACGTACTCGCTGGCGATGGTTGCGGCGCGCGCGCGGCTGCTCTCGACGGCGTTGCGGGCGAGCTGCACCTCGAGCTCGGCGGCCGCCGACGCCAGCGACGAACGGCTCGCCGCGAGGCTTCGCTCGGCGACGGCGCGCGCCCGGCCGGCCTCGTTGCGATTCGACAGCGCGAGCGGGATCGTGGCGCGCACGACGATGGCGTTCGTGCCGAAGTCGCGCTGATAGCCGCCGCCGAGCGAGAACGGCGGGATGCGGAGCGCATGCTGGAGTTTTGCGTCCGCCTCCACGCGTTGTTCTTCCAGCCTCAGCGCCTTGAGGTCGGCCCGTTCCGACAGCGAGGCCGGGGCGGGAAGCGGTTCGTCGGCCGTCGACGGGACGGCCTCCAGCAGCGCGTCGGCCGTGTCGAACGGCTGGTCGAGCGGCCGCACGTCGAGCAGCGCCAGCAGCCGGCTCCGGGCGTTCCGGAGCACGAGATCGGCCACCAGCGCGTCGTCCGCGAACCGGTGGTGTTCGACCTGCAGGCGCCGGAGCTCAACGCCCGACAGTTCGCCCTGGTCGTAGCGCGCGCGATTGATCGAGAGGACCCTGGCGACATCGTCGAGCGTGGCCGCCGCCGAGTCGCGGTCGGCGCTCGCGAGCACCACGGCGGCGTAGGCGCGCTGGACGTCGAGGCGCAGGCGGCGGAGCGCATCGAGGCTGCCGGCGGCGGATGCCTGGGCGCCAAGCTGGGCCGCCTCCGTGCGCCACCGGCGGCGGTCGCCCGGCTCGAAGTCCTGATCGATGGCGATGGTCAATTCCTGGTTGTCCCAGAACCCCGGACGGTTGGACTCGAAGAGCGGATAGCCTCGCGACTCGAGGTCGAGGGACGGATTCGGCCGTTTCGACGCGCCCAGGGCCTCGGTCTCGGCCACCGCCGTTCGCGCCCGGGCTTCGGCGAGCGCGGGGCTTCGAGACTCGGCTAGCTGGAGCGCCTCGTCGAGCGTGAGGCGGGCGGGCACGCGCATCACGGCGCCCGGTTCCGGCGGCGCCTGGCCGGCGGCGGCGGCCGGCGGCAGCACAGCCGATAGAAGCAGAGCAGACAGCAAAAGAGAAAGAGCCTGACCTCTCATAACAGTTCCTCGGGACGGACCTGGGGGCCGTCGAGCGTGACGAGGCAGAACGCAGAAGAGGAGTTATGCGGGCAGTTGAGGCGGGTGGTACAGCGTCGAGGGCGCAGTGCGCAGGTGTCCTGCGGGCGTGTCGGGCACGTCGCCGGCCTGGTGACAGGGTTCTGTCAGCGCCGCGAAGTCCGCGCCAACCGAGAGGCCGTGGCAGAAGCAGTGATCCGGGTGGAGGGGTGAATCCTGATGCGGGGCGGTAACGGGACCGTCAAGCGCCGCGATCGACGTGTGCGGCCGTCCCGACGCGCTGTTCATGTCGAGGGCGCACGTGTGAATGGCGGCCAGATCGATGGCGACCAGTACGAGGAGCAGCGCGGTGACGACACGGAGGGTGCGGCGGTCGGGCATAGCGTTCGGGCACGATGGGGCCGTGGAACTCGGGTCGGGCGACGCAGGTTGTGCAGTGCGCAGCCCGAACCCCGAGTCCCGAGTCCCGAATCCCGGGTCGATCCTACTTCTTAGCCGGCGCAATGGCGCCCAGATCGTCTGCATCCAGTCGACGGCTCGCCTTCACGCTCTCGCCGTTCTCGAGCGCGCCCTTGATGTCGCCAGCGTTGAATGCCTCGGTGGCCTTCGTCCAGGTGGAACTCACCTCCGCCAACTTCGCCTTCAGCTCCTCGATTCGCTCGGGCGTCGCCGTCTTGGGCAGCTTCTTCGACGCGACGAGTTCGTCGAACTTCTTCTGCCAGTCCGCGACGAGGATCGGCATGTCCTTGGACAGCACGTTCCACTGGCCCATCAACTCTTCCTTCTTGGTGGTGGCGGCGGTCATGACCTCGGTCGCCTTGGTGGGCAGGTCCTTCGCCGCTGCGAGCGCGGCGGCGTAGTCGCCCTTGTCGAAGCTGGCCTTCGCGGCGGCAGCCGCATCGGTGAGCGTCTTGAACTGTTCGGGCACGAACTTCTCGGCGTCGGGCGCCACTTTCGCGATGGCCTCGTCGGCGGCCTTGAGGGCCGCCTCGGCCGGGCCCTTGCTGCAGCCGGCGGCGAGCAGCGGAAGCACCATCAATCCCAGAACCAGCAGTCTGCGCATGTCGCACCTCTGATGAAGAAACCCGGGGACAGGATAACAACTGCGCATCATAACACTAGGCGCTAGGGGCTAGGGGCTAGGGGCTGGGCGCTGGTCAGGCAGGAGACAGGGGATAGGGGGCTCAGGCGCTAGGGACTAGGCGCCTGGCGGCCGCGGCTGTCGCCGCGTGGGTGGCATGCCTGACTGCCAAGCTAACTAGCCCCTAGCGCCTAGCCCCTAGCGCCTATTTGATGATCGTCGCCTTCACCTCGAGCGTGACCTTCCGGTCCGTGAGCGGGTCGGCCGACTGGCTGAGGACCGTCGAGACCCCGTCGCTCAGGATTGCGGTGACGCTCTGGGTGATGGAGGTCTTGCCGGCGGGCAGCTCCGGCTCGGGCGCGTCCTTCAGCAACTGGTACTCGAGCGACGCCCGCAGCCGGATCTTGGTGCCGTCGATCTCGGGGTACGCGTCCACCGAGAGCGGCACGATGGTGGGGGCGGTGTTCTTCCGGAAGACCTCGGCGTTGGTGCGGATGCGCCCGGACTCGCCATCCGCCACGTTCATCGTGATCGTCTTCCTGACCGGCGGCGCGGCGCCGATCTGGTCGGTCACGGTGAACTCCAGGCGCAGATTGACCAACTGGCCGCGGTTTCGCCGCGCGGGTTCTGGCGTCGGCGCCGTGCGCCTCGCCCGTGGAGGCGCGCGGTGACCGGGGGCTTGTTCCGGGTCGCGGCGCCGGCGGGGCGGGCGGCGTTTGCGGTGCCGGGGCCGCCGCGGGCGCCGGCGGTGACGGCGGAGTTGGCGGCACCGGAGGAGCCTGGTCGAATGTGGCGACACCCGTGGATGCCTGGGCGGCGGCAGCCGGGGCGGCCGCAATGGCCGGGCGCGCCTTCGGGGCCGGCGTGGTCGCCGTTTGCGCGCCGGCGGCGGCGCTCGCGAACGCGGCCGCGGCAGCGGCGAGGATCAGAGTGCGAATCTTCATGGTGACTTCTCCTTCTTCGGGTCGGCGGACTGGACCTCTCGCGAGTCTGGTTCGAGCCTCGGGATGTCGATCGAGGTCATCGCCGGGAACGGGGCGACGGTCACGGCAGAGATTTCCAGCGGATCAGGCCCGACGGTCGAGAACCGGAGCGGTTCGATGTCGGCGAGCGCCGCCACGGGATGCAGGTCTTCGGCGGCGTCCGTTTCGGGAGCCTGCGTGCCCCGCGAAGCCACCCCGTGTCTGGTCCGGTTGACCGCTACCGCCTGCCTCGGTGCCGCAGCGGCCTCCGGGACACTGGGAGCGGCCTGCGCCGTCTGGCGTTCCAGGATGGCCGGAGAGACAGCCGGCGAGCCGGACCGCTGCTCGGCGGCAGCCGGCTGGGTCTCGCGGCTGCCCGGGTCCGGCGCCGTCATCCAGATGGCCGTGGCCGCAGCCAGCACGACGGTTGCGGCCGCCCCCGCCCAGGTCCAGCGCGGGACGGCGATCGAAGACCGCCGCCGCCCCTGCTCGATGCGCTCGAGCACCAGCTCTCGCAACGCGCCGGACGGCTCGCCCCCGGTCATCTCCCGCGCCACCGCGTCGATGGCCGCGTCCAGTTCGGCTGACGGCGTACCTGCCGTCTGCGTGCTGTGGGAGTCCATGTCTTTCGTCCTGACTAGCGCCTAGCGCCTAGCGCCTAGCCCCTAACCCCTGTCCGTATCCCACCTCGGCGAGCCGGGCCTTGAGCTGTCTCCTCGCCTCGTTCACCCGCCACTTCAGCGTGCCGACCGGGATGCCGAGCATCCCGGCGATCTCGCCGTAGCCGTGCTCGCCGGCGGACGTCAGGAGCAGCGCATCGCGCAGCTTGGGAGCCAGCCTCGAAATCTCCCGCCGAATGTGCCCGTGCAGTTCCTTGTCGAGCACGGCCTGCTCCTGCGTGCGCCCGGCGTCGGGCACCTGCCACTCGGTGTCTTCGGGCGGCTGGACGAACCGGCGGAGGAGCGACTTCACGCTGCGGCGCCTGGTGAGCGCCTTCCGCCAGGCAATCGACAGCAGCCAGGTCTTGAAGCTGGCGTCTTCCCTGAAGTCCTGGAGGTGCCGGTACGCCGCCACGAAGGCCTCCTGGGCCACCTCTTCGGCGTCCTCCGGGGTGCCAAGCGCCGCCAGCGCCGCCCGGAAGACCGAGGTCCGGTGCCGGTCCACCAGCGTCCCGAACGCGGCGTGGTCGCCCCGCCGGGCTCGCTCGACCAGCTCCGGATCGCTCACACCCCTTGTAGACACACGCTCCATTCGCCCGGTTGGGTAGTGTAGTACACTTCAGGGGCTGGTCGTGGCTCGCACTGCGGCCCGGACCCTGTGCAATCTCAGCCTGTGAACTGTGTCAGGGCCGGAAGGCAGCAGCACTAAGCGGACCCTGTGATGTGCCGCAGGTGACCCCGGGCCGCAGTGGGACCCACGACCCGCAGCTTGTCTGCGCATCGGTCCGTGTCCACGTGCCCGTCAGCTACTGGCTACTGGCTACTGTCTACTGATCTCGAACGACGTCCCGCCATGTCGTACACGGTAATTGCCCGCCGCTGGCGGCCGCAGAAGCTCGATGAGGTCGTCGGCCAGCGGGCCGTCACGCAGACGCTGCGCAACGCCATCGCCAGCGGGCGCATCGCCCAGGCCTTCGTCTTCGCCGGGCCCCGCGGCGTGGGCAAGACGACCACGGCGCGCATTCTCGCGCGGATGCTGAACTGCGACAACGGGCCCACGCCCGATCCGTGCGGCGTCTGCGATCCGTGCAAGGAGATCGCGGAAGGCCGCGACATGGACGTCCTCGAAATCGACGCCGCCACGAACACCGGCATCGACAACATCCGCGAGGTCATCATCTCCGGGCTGGCCATCCTGCCCGCCAGGGACCGGTACAAGGTGTTCGTCATCGACGAGGTGCACCAGCTCTCCGCGTCGTCGTTCAACGCGCTGCTGAAGTCGATCGAGGAGCCGCCGCCGCACGTCGCCTTCATCATGGCCACGACGGCGCCCGACAAGATCCCCGACACGATCGTGTCGCGCTCGCAGGTGTTCGAGTTCAGGACGATCTCGAGCCGCCTGATCGGGGAGCAGTTGACGAAGATCGCGAAGGCCGACGGCATCGACGCGTCGCCCGAAGCCATCGCGCTCGTGGCCCGCTCGGCTGAAGGCAGCATGCGCGACGCGGAGACGGCCCTCGACCAGGTGATCGCCTTCGCCGGCAACACGGTGACCGTCGAGGATGTCGCCACGGTGCTCGGCCTCGTGGGCCGCGACCTGCTCTTCGACGTCCTCACGGCCGTCGCCGACGAGAACGGCCCGGCGGCCTTCGAGCTGGCCGGCCGCGCCGTCGAGGCGGGCTACGAGCTCCGGCTGCTGTGCCGCGAGCTCGCACGCCTGGTGCGCGACGTCCTGGTGCTGTCGGTCGACGAATCGAGGTTCAAGGACGGCGACGTGGCGCCCGAGGCCGATCATGAGCGGCTCCGCGCCCTTGTCGGCCGCTTCTCCCGGGAAGACCTGTTGCGGTCGTTCGACGTGCTGACGCGCGCCGAGAGCGACGTCAAGAACGCGGCCGAGCCGCGCTACCAGTTCGAGATGGCGCTGCTGCGGTGGATTCACCTGCGCAAGCTCGCGCCGCTTTCCGACCTGATCGACCGGCTCGAAAGCGGCGCGCCGCTTGCCTCGGGATCGGCCCCCCGCGGGGCGGGCGGGCCGTCCTCCTTGCTTCCTCCGCTGACGCGGCCGGCGCCACCATCGTCCGCCTCCGTGGCGCGCAAGCTCTCGTCGTCGTCGTCGCCGCCGCGCCCGCTGGCCTCGCCGCCGCCAATCGCCGCGAAGCCTGGCGCGCGCCCCGCAGGCGATCCGGCCGACGCCGGCCCGCCGGCCCCGGGCGGCGGGACCAGCGCGCAGCTCAGGGATGCGTTCCTCGCCGGCATCGAGAAGAAACGCCCCATGCTCTACGGAACGATGGTGGCGCAGGCGGAGCGCATCGACGCCGAAGGCGACCGGATCGTCTTCCGGTACAGCCCCATCAAGACGATGATGGCCGAACAGGTGTCGCAGCACCGGGCGTGGCTCGAAGAGCTCGCCGCGAGCGTGGCCGGCCGGCGCATCGCGGTGACGGCCGACGTGGCGAAGGGCGAACCCGGCGCCTTGCTGGGGAAGGGCGGGCGGGCCTCCGCGCCGGCGGCGCCGGAACGCGACCTGAAGGCAGAGGCGCTGAAGGACCCCGTGCTCCAGTCGCTGCTCGACGTCATCCCGTCCGAAGTGAAGGACATCACGGAACTGAACAAGACATGAACATCCAGAAGATGATGAAGGACGCGCAGCGGATGCAGGAGCAGATGCAGCGCCAGATGGCCGACCTCCGCATCGAGGCCACGGCGGGCGGCGGCATGGTCAAGGTCGTCGTCAACGGCCTGAAGCAGATCCACGCGCTGACGATCGATCCGGAGGTCGTGTCGAAAGACGATGTCGAGATGCTGCAGGACCTGATTCTCGCGGCCATCAACGACGCCAACCGCAAGGCCGACGAGGCGATGTCCCAGCAACTCGGCGGCCTGATGGGCGGCCTCAAACTCCCGGGCATGTAGCCGCGCCGGCCGAACACGCATGTCGCAGCCCGAACCTCTCACCCGTCTCATCGAACAGCTGCAGCGCCTGCCGGGCATCGGCCGCAAGAGCGCGCAGCGCCTCGCCTTCCACGTCCTGAAGTCCCCGCGCGAGCAGGCCGACCTGCTGTGCGACGCGATCCGCGACGTCAAGGACCGCGTCACCTACTGCTCGGTGTGCAACAACGTCACCGACGTGGACCCGTGCGGGGTGTGCACGGACGACTCCCGGGACCGCCGCGTGATCTGCGTCGTGGAAGAGCCGCCCAATGTGCTGGCCATCGAGCGGAGCCGCGACTACAACGGCACCTACCACGTGCTGATGGGCGCGCTCTCGCCGCTGCAGGGCATCGGGCCCGACGAGCTGCGCATCAAGGGCCTGCTCGGCCGCATCGACGCGAGCGGCGCCGACGAGGTGATTCTCGCGACCAACCCCAACGTCGAAGGGGAGGCCACCGCCCTCTACCTCGCACGGCTGCTCAAGCCGCTGGGCGTGCGCGTGACGCGCATCGCCATGGGTGTGCCCGTGGGCAGCGACCTCGAGTACGCCGACGACATCACGATGCACAAGGCGATGGAAGGCCGCCGGGAGCTCTGACATGCTGCCGCTTTCGGTCCAGGTGCCGGCGTCGATCGTCCTGCTCGCGGGCGGGGCCATGGCCTGCTTCGCGGGCTACCGGCTCTTCCGCCTCGTGCTCGGCGTCTACGGCTTCATCCTGGGCGCGCTCCTCGCCAGCTCGATGGTGGGCGGAAGCGGAACCTGGACGATCGTGGCCGCGGCGATCGCCGGCGGCGCGGCGGGCGCCCTGGTGCTCATCGCCGGCTACTTCGTAGCCGTTGCGCTCATCGGCGCCGGCATCGGCGCCCTCGCGGTGAACCTCGCGTGGAAGCCCTTCGGCGGCGACCCGCACTGGGCCGTCGTGCTGGTCGTCGCGGCGGTCGGCGCCATCGCCGCCATGAAGTTCCAGCGGTACGTCATCATCCTCGCCACCGCCTTCGGCGGTTCCTGGACGATGCTCGTGGGGGCCGCGGCGCTGATGGCCGGGCCCGGGGCCAAGGCGGCGTCGGCCGGCTCGGACATGTGGGTGGTCTACCCGAGCTACACCGGCCCGAGCGGGGTCTGGATCTACGTGGCCTGGTTCGCCATCGCCCTCACGGGAACCTACGTCCAGTTGCACACCGCCGGCGGGAAGACCAAGGCCAGGGCGCGAAAGCGATAGCTACTTCCTGACGTACAACTGGAACCGCGGGAACGCGAACGTCCCCGCCGTGTCGTCGATGACGTTGACCTGGCAGGTATACAGGCCAGGCTGCAGCGCACCGGCCGGCACGATCATCTCGAAGCTCACCGCCCTCCGGTCCGCCACGTTGACCTGCTGCGCCGTGACCAGCTCGGTCTGCAGCACGCGCTGGCTTCCCTTGTAGAACGCGAGGTTCGAGAGCACGCGGACTGGAAGGGCCTGCCCCGGTGGCGCGGCTGCCGGCTTCCCGGGATCGTAGACCTCGTAGTAGACGACCATCGGCTGCGCCGCGGTGACGACCCGCGCCACGTTGGCCACCAGTTCCTGTCCGTCGCGCTGCAGCGGGTTTGAGGCGTTCTTCTTCGCCACAGGCTGGCGCTGCGAGGCGAGCACCACGGAACTCAGCCGCAGCGGGTTGCGATCCAGGTTCGGCACGACGAGCGTCGAGTCGAACGACCCGAAGGTGCCGAGCTGGTTCTCGCGGATGACGACCTTCAGCCGGTAGAGCCCGGGCGGCAGCTCGAAGCTGGTGCCGTACTGCACGTTGCGGCGCCGCACGTCCTCGGTGGCGGCCACCGACAGCTTCACCGTGTCCTGGATCCAGGCCACGGGCCTGTTCTGGCCGTCCCTGATGACGCCGAGCACGTCGAGCGTGGCCTTCTCCTTGTCGCTCGCCCGCGAGAACTGCACCTGCGAGCCCGGCACGATGAACCACACGGGCACGAAGTAGCGGTTCTCCTTCAGACGGAAGTAGCCGGCCGCGCCGTGCACCGGGAGGTCGGTCAGCGGCAGGTCGGAGAGCAGTTGCTCCTGCAGCTGCTGCTGGCGGTCGTCGCGGCCCGAGTGCGCGAAGTCGCGCGGCGCGTAGTAGCCCGAGCGGAACTCGAGCTTCAGTACCCTGCCTGCTTCAACGTCACCCTGATGCGGCGGAACCGCCCGTCGCTGGCCGGATTGGTGCTCGTGTAACCGAGCAGGTAGTACGACGAGGTGTCCTCCACGACCTTGTCGAACACCTCCGCGAACTCGTTGACGTCGAAGAACGCCTTGCCGCCGGTGTCCTCGGCGATCGTCGTGAGCGTGTCCTGGGCGGCGGAGAAGCTCTCGCGCTGGCTCGACATCGAGCGCCCCGAAAAGGCCCCGGTGCCGCGCACGCTCGCCGTGCTCGCGTCGCCGCCGGCGGGGAGCGCCGCCAATCCCCGCGTGTCGGCAGCGTAGATCGACACGTTGGCGCGGACGGCGCGGTCCACCAGGGCGCGCACTGCGGCCTGGTTGTCCATGCCCGACTGGGTCACCCCGCCGGAGAAATAGATGACCGACTTCTTCTGCTCGATGCCGGCGAGCACGTCGGCGACCGCCCGCAGCGCGTCCAGCCGCCGGTCGGTGTTGAAGATGTTGAACTCGGTGTCGTCCGCCACGAACGCGTTGCCGGTGTCCGGCGCGATCTCCGCGTCGGCGACCGCGGCCGCGGTCGAATCCCTCGACGGGGCTGAGCCGGTTGAGCGCGGCCAGCAGCGCCGTCCGGTCCGCCGTGAAGTCCTGGTCGACGGCAAACGACGTCGTCAGCGACACGACGGCGAGGAGGTCCGCGGGCGCGATCTTCTTCTCGATGTAGTCGCGCCCCGACTGCACCGCCCGCGACACCTCGTCGGGCTGCATCGACCCGAGGTCGTAGAAGAGGACGATCAGCCGCCGGTCCTTCATGTCGACGGCCGGCCTGACCGCGCCGGCGGCCGGCGCCAATGGGGCCCCCGCCTTCGCGGGTTGCGCAATCGCGCCGAGCACGGTTGTCGTCGCCATCGACGGCAGCGACGCGTTGTCGATCTCCTCGAAGTCGAAGCTCGAGACCGTCTGCGGCTTGCCGTCCTCCAGGACGACGAAGTCGTCGCGCTTCAGCCCGCGGACGAGCGTGCCGTTCTTGTCGCGCACGACGACGTTCACGACGACCAGGTCGAGGCCCGACTTGAACGTGGGCCGCGGCGCCTGTGACGGCGCCTGTGACGGCGCCGGCGAGGACGCTGTCGCTCCGGGCGACCCGAGGGCGCAGATCGACGCCAGGACGAGCGCGTTCCGGAGGAATCGGCGTGTCGTCGTCATGGCGTCAGAACCCCGCCCGGATCGAGAAGGTCACGCTGCGCATCGAGCGCACCGAGGTCACCTGGCCGAAGGTGGGGGAGTTGACGATCGAGTCGATGGACCCCCACTGCACGTTGTTGAAGACGTTGTTGGCCTGCGCCCGCACGGTGAGCGACCGCGAGCCGCGCAGCATGATGATCTTCTGCAGCGACATGTTCGTGGCCTGCGTGCCCGGCCCGACGATGATGTTGCGCGCCGAGTTGCCGTACGTGCCGGTTGGCGGGATCGCAGAACGCCCCGGTGTTGAAGAACCGCTGCATCGTCGGGTCGTCGAGCTGGATGGGCTCGCCGGTGTAGTTCGCGCGCAGCGTGCCGTTCAGGCCCTGGGCGACGTTGGCGGCCGCGCCCGTGATGCGCGCGGTGTACGGCGTTCCCGACGCCAGCGTGACGTTCGTGGTCCACTGCCAGCCGCCGAGCATCATGTCGCCGAGGCCCGTCTGCAGCCACCGCCGGTTGCGGCCGAACGGCAGCTCGATGTTGACGCTGGCGGTGAAACGGTGCCGTTGGTCGAAGCTCGACGCGCCCCATTCGGCCTCGAGGTCCTTGTCGTTCTGGGCCACCGTTCCTCCGCCGCCGCCGAGCGTCGACGCGTTGTCGCGCGACTTCGACAGCGTGTAGGAGAGGCCCGCGCCGAATGCCCTTCGACGGCCGCTTCTGGAGGCGCACCGACAGGGCATGCATGATGGAATGGCCCCCCGACTCCTCCCAGATGAAAGGCTGGACGTCGGCGATGGCGACCCCGTTGGCGCCGCGGTTCGGCGCGCGCTGGATGTCGAGGCTCGACCCGCGCGTCCCGGCGTAGCCGACGCCCACGTTGACGGTGCGCGCCAGGTCCCGCTGGAGATCGACGTTCCACATCTGCAGCCAGCCGAGGCCGTAGTGGCGGGCCACGCCGAAGTTGTTCGTGACGACCGTCGGCGGCAGTCGGCGTCGCGAACGCCGTCTCCAGCAGCAGCGGGACCCCGAGCTCGCCGAGCCTCGTGTCCGTCGTCGCAAACGGCGGCTGCGCCGACATGCGCTGCGCCATCGACTGATAGACCGGCGAGCTGTAGCTGATGCCGTAGCCGCCGCGCAGCACCGTCTTGCTGTTCATCCGCCACGCCACGCCCGTGCGCGGCGCGAGGTTGTTGCGATCCGGATCGACGGCGCTCGTCGGGAACGCGCCGGTGAACGGTCCCGTCTGGCCCGCGATGACGGGCGCCACGGCCGTGAAGTCCGGGTTCGCGTCCAGGTTGACGAGGCTGTCGTTCGCCTCCCAGTACGGCGTGAGGTACTCGTAGCGCAGGCCGGCGTTGATCGTCAGGCGCGCGTTCACCCGCCAGTCGTCCTGGAAGAACAGGCTCCACGCCCGCGATCGGAACCGGATGGTGCCTGGCCCGTAGTTCAGCGTCGCCTGCTGCGACATCCCGAGCAGGAAGTCCGCGAAGTCCAGGCCCGTGCCCGTCGACCGCGTGCCCGCGCCCGGCGTCGCATAGTAGCCCGTGTAGAGCCCGGTGAAGACGAAACTGCCGCGCGGATTGCTGTCGGTCCGGCTGTCGGTGAGCATCCAGCGGAAATCGCCGCCCCACCGGAACGAATGCCGCTTCCACGGCTTCATCTGGCTCATGCCGATCGTCAGCGTCTGATCCGTGCGGATCGCCGGCGTCTGATCGCGCATCCCGCTCACGCTCGTGAACGACAGCGACGGGATGCCCCACGAGAACGGGTCCGTCGACACGCCGGCGATGCCGGCCTCGCCGGCCACGTCGGTCTGGTAGGCGTACAGGTTCGTCGACTCCGTCCTGGCGCGGTTGTACTGCACGTTCAGCGCGTTGAACATCCCCCATCTTGTTGAACGTGTAGTTCACCGGCACGTTCCACGATCCGCCCTTGCTCGAGCCGACCGTCGTCGGAAACGCGCTGTTGCGATCGGCGTCCGTCCGGCGGTACTGCACGCCGAACGAGAGCATCGAACGGCCCGCCCATGCCGCCCGCGGCCGCCACCATGCCGCCGCGCGCCGCCCGCCCCGCCGCTCCGCCCGGCCGGCGCGGCGCCGAGCGACTTCGTGAACCGGAAGTTGATGTCATCCGACCGGTTGCCCGTCGTCGAGGAGCGGTAGTAGTTCTTCGCGTCGTTCGGCTGGTTGGGCAGCGGGTAGTACTTCAGGAGCGCCTGCGCCGCCGGATCGATCCGCGACGCCGGGATCTGGTTGTTCGGGAACGGCAGCCCGGTCTGCGGATCGATCAGCGTGACGCTCGAGCCCGAGAAGTCGCCGGCGCGCCACGCCGCCGTCGGCACGATCGAATAGGCCTCGTACAGGTTCCCGCCGAAGCCGCCGTTGTAGCTCAGGAAGAACGACTCGGTGGTCGTTGCCCTTGTAGATGCCCGGGATCTTGAACGGCCCGCCGATCGTTCACGCTGACCCGCTGGTTCAGGTACGTGGGCTCCTCGCCCGTGTTCGACGTGAGCGGGTAAGGTGCCGCGTCGAAGGGCGACCCGGACAGGTTGTAGGACGCCTGCATGCGGATGCGATTGGCGCCGCCGCGTCCGCCGGCCATCGCCAGCCGTCCCTCGATCCCCGGCATGCCGCCGCCTCCGGGCCCGCCGCCCCGGCCTCCCATCCCACCCCCAGGTCCTCCGCCGAACCCGCCACCGGGGCCGCCTCCGGGTCCTCCGCCGAAGCCGCCGGCCTGCGGGAACCCGCCCGCCACGAACCCGCCCATCTCACCGCCCATGCCGGGGATGCCGCCGGGCTGGCCGGCCGGGCCGAAGCCGCCAGGCCCGCCGAACATGCCCTCGCCGCCGCGTCCGCCCTCGCCGCCCATCATCATGAAGACCATCGGATTGACCTGGCCGGCTGCTCCCGATGTCGTGAGCGAGTCGCCCGAGGTTCCGACCGAGAACCCGGGCGGCAGACTGAGCTGTGCGGCAACGGCGTCAAGCGATTCGTCGGTCACGCTCACGCCGGCTTGCTGCCCGGGCTGCTGTCCCTGGCGGGTCCCTTCACCTGGCGTGCCCGGCGCCGCGGCCGGCGAACCCACCGTGCCGCGGAACGGCGCAGGGGCCTGGCGTTTGTCGGCAGGGCGTGCGCCAGCTGCCGCTGGGGCCGCCCCCGGTCCGACCGGCGCTGCGGGTTTCGGAGCCTCGACCCGCGACGCGAGCGTCAGCGCGATGTTCTGTTGTGCCTGGCACGAAGGCTCCACGACGACGTCCAGGGTGACGGGCGCGAACCCCGCCAGGTCCGCCGCGAGCGCGTAGGTGCCCGGGCCGGGCACGGAAGCCGTGTAGGTGCCGTTCTGTCCCGTGGAGGTCGTGATGGCAGGGCCGCCGGCCTTCGGGCGTGACCGTGATGCCGACGCCGGGGAGCGGAGCGCGTCCGGCTGCGGCCGTTCCCCGGATCGTGCAGCGGGCCGGTTTCTGCGGAGCCGCATCCTGCGCGCCGATGCTGGCGGGAAGCAGCGCAGCCGCGCAGGCGGCGCCGGCAAGGGCCTGCAGCAGCCGGGCGGTCACCGGGTCGTGCGCGCGGGCGGCGTCGGCTCGGGCGATCGCATGCTGGGACACCCCGTGTGACTGTCGGACCCATGCTACTTACGACAGCCGCGCCTGCGGCGCTTCTTCCACGTCCGCCCCGCGCGCCGAGCGGCTGTGAGTCGTGCAGATTGGACAAGGCCGGGGTGTCCCGGTCGTGGCGCACGTGTGAAGAAACTGCGGCACGGCGGAACAGCCGTCGGCGGCGGCGGCGACGGGTCTACAATGACCTCCGAGAGGAGACCGATGGATCGCGAACGCACACCGTCAACGCCGGGCCGCGCCCTCATCGTCGAGGACGAGCCGAACATCCGCGAGCTGGTGGCGCTTCACCTGTCGCTGGAAGGGCTGACGTGCGTCCAGACCGGCGATGGCAATGACGCGCTCCGCCTGGCGAAGGACGGGCCCTTCGATCTCATCGTGCTCGACATCGATGCTGCCGGGACTGGACGGCGTGACCGTCTGCCGGGCCATCCGTCGCGACTCGCCGAACGCCGAGACGCCGATCCTGATGCTGACCGCGCGGTCGGAAGAGTCGGACAAGGTGCTGGGCCTCGAGAGCGGCGCCGACGACTACCTGACCAAGCCGTTCGGCATCCGCGAACTGGTGGCCCGGGCGCGGGCGCTGCTGCGGCGCGTCCATGCCGGCCGCGCCGCCCAGGCGACGGAGCAGGCCGAAGTGATCACGATGCCCGGCCTGACGATCGACCCGGCGCGCCGCCAGGTCCGCGTCGACGATCGCGTCATCGATCTCACCACGCTCGAGTTCGAGTTGCTGCTATCTGCTGGCGTCGCGGCGCGGCCTCGTGTTCTCCCGCGAGATGCTGCTCGGGCGCGTCTGGAAGGACGACCGGCACGTCACCGAACGCAGCGTCGACACGCTCGTCAAGCGCATCCGCAAGAAGATCGAACCCGATCCCGAGAACCCGAAGTTCGTCCTGACCGTCTGGGGCGCGGGCTACAAGTTCGCTGATGCCGACACCGATGCCTGACGCGACCAACCGCAACCCGGTGTGGTTCCGCAGCCTGTACTGGCGGATCGCGCTGGGCTCGATCGCCGTCCTGGCGGTCCTGCTCCTCGTGCAGGCGGTCGTGTTCCTGTGGATGAGCGGAACCATCGCCACGACCCTGCTCGGCCAGTCGCCCGACCGGATCGCGGCCGAGGCCGCGAAGGAGGTGGCGGAGGCGCTCGAGAAGGACCCGACGATCGACATCGAGAAGTTCGTGCGCGATCGCTACGGCAACCTGACGCAGCCGCTCATGGTCGTGCTCGAAGACGGCCGGGCGGTGCGGAACCACGAGTTGCCTCCGCCGGAGGGCTTCCGCCGCTGGCCGGGCAGGCCGCCCGAGCGCCTAGGGCAGGGCCCGCCGGCGCCGGGCGAGGCGCCGCCCGCCGGCACACAACCGCCCGGCAGCGGGATGCGGCCCTTTGGCGGCGGGCGGATGGGAGGCGGCCGCGACGGCCCGCCCGGGGAGCGTGCTCCCATCCAGGTCGGCGGCGACCAGGTCGGCGTGGTCTTCGTGGCCGGGCGCAACCCGCGCACCGCGATGTTCCTCCGCGAGTTCGCGCCCACGCAGGCGGTCATCGGCGTGATCCTGCTCGTGGTCGGTTCGGCGGTGGCGTCGCTCGCGATCTTCCGCCCCGCCCACCGGCGCCTGCGCGAACTCGAGCACGTCGCCCAGTCGATTGGCGAAGGCGATCTGTCCGCCCGCGCCCCGGAGGCCGGCGGCGACGAAGTGGCGGCGCTCGCCAGGGCGTTCAACCAGATGGCCGGCGATCTCGAGGCGCGCACGCGGGCGATGGAGGTGGCCGATCGCATGCGCCGCCAGCTGCTGGCCGACGTCTCGCACGAGTTGAAGACGCCGCTCGCGGCCATCCGCGGGTACGCCGAGACGCTGGCCATGCCCGAGGTGCGCCTCGACGACGCCACGCGCCGCCGCTACCTGGAGATCGTCGGCGACGAAACCATCACGCTCGAGCGCATCGTCGGCGACCTGCTCGACCTGGCGCGGCTCGAGGGCGGGGGTCTCACGCTGACGTGCGAGGCGGTGCCCGTGACGCGGCTGTTCAGCAGCGTGGCGGACCGGCACGAGCGGGAGATGCTGGAGAAGCAGGTGACCCTCGAGACGTCGGTCGCCGAGGGCCTCGGCGAGGTGTGGTGCGATCCGGTCCGCCTCGAGCAGGCGCTTCAGAATCTCGTGGCGAATGCGCTGAGGCACACGCCGGATGGCGGGCAGATCACGCTCGTGGCGGAACGTGCCGGCGGACGGCGTGCGCCTGATCGTGCGGGACACGGGCTCGGGCATCCCGGAGGAGCACCTGCCGCGCGTGTTCGATCGCTTCTACAAGGTCGACGCGTCGCGCACGGACCCGTACGCGAAAGCCGGCAGCGGACTCGGGCTTTCCATCGTCAAGGCGATTGTCGAGCGCCACGGCGGCACCGTGTCGGCGGCCAATGTGCCGTCGGGCGGCGCGGAGCTCACGCTCACGCTGCCGCCACGGCCCGCACCGGAGGGTCAGGCCAGGGTCTGACCCCCTGGCGCCCTCTACTGCTTGCGCTTCTTGGCGGTCCAGGCGGCGGTGCCCATGCCGCCCATGTCGAAGACGCCCGCCATCGTCTCGCCGTCGACCTTGCCGGCGAAGGCGATCGACATCTGCTGGCCGCCCATGTCGATGTTCAGGACCCACTTGACTTCGTTGCCGGCCACCGTGCCTTCGAAGGCCGTCTCGCCCATCTGGCTGGCCTGGGTGCCGGTGATCTTCTCGCCTTCCTGCTTGAACGTGGTCACGACATCGATCGCGCCCTGGGGCCCTTCCACCACCATGTCCCACACGCCGTTGACATCGACGGGAGCCGGCTTGGCGTCGGGCTTCGGCGCTTCCTGGGCGTAGGCCGGGACGGCAGAGACGGCGACGAGGCAGGCAAGCGCGAAGGCGGTCAGATACTTCATCGGGATCCTCCTCGGGGGGGCCGCAGGGCCACCACCGGATTCGAATGAGGCTACGACGGGACTCGTCAGGCGGTCAAGGGCGGCCGGCAACCGCGTGGCGCGCACGCGGGCCAACCTGCGTCAACGGCGCTCGTCAAGACCGGCGTGTCCGTCTCAGAAGCAGCCCGCTGACGGACACCTCACCAGCACGGCCGATCCACCGGGGGTCATCGTGCCCGTGAAGCTGCTGATCGCAGCGTCTGCGGAACCGGCGAAGGTGAACGACTCCGGCAGATTCCAGCCCAGGCAGTCGCCGGGAGGGCGTACATAGGTGACGATGATCGACCGCGGGGCCGCGACCGATCCCGTGACCGCATACCGGCAATTGAGCCCGGTATTGTTGCCGTGCAGCGTGTCCTCGTTCTGCGTGAGGAACGTGGACGACAGGAGCCAGCGTCCGGCGGAGTCCCTGATGCCCCACTCGCCGGTCACGGACTTCACCTCGATGCTCTGGAACGACGCGGTGGCCGTGGCGCCGCCTGTTCCGGTGGCCGCGACCGTTACGGTGAAGCGGAACCAGTCGATCATGTACGTGTGGGTGATCGTGGCGCCGCCGGTCGCCGTCGTGCGATCGCCGAAATCCCACGTGTAGGTGACGGCCTCGCCGTTGCTGCTCGAGAAACCAGTCGCCGTAAAGGTATAGGGCGTGGCGCCCGCCAGCCCGATCCCTGTGGGCGACACGCTGATGCTGCCCAGGCTCACCGTGGGCGTCGGGCTCGTCTGCTGATCGTTGTTGCAGGCGACAGCGCTCAGCGCGCATCCAAGGAGGGCGACCCCGAGCGCGGCGGCGAGGGCGGGAAGCGGTCGTTGGCGGCGCATCATCGCGGGTCTTCCTTCGCGCCAAGTTGCCGGGAGAAAGGGGTCTTTGGACAAGATCCGGCCGGGCGGTCCGATTGTCAATGGGTGCGGGAGGGCTCTCGTGCATCTTGGCTGTTTTGTGTGTCAGAAGCGCGACAGCGGGGCCCCCGGCGAAACGGGGACCGCGCCACGGCGTCACTGGCGGTGCCGGCGTGGGGCTCACGGGCGTAGAATGAAAGCACCCAACACCACGCTCGACAGGAGCCGAGTGGCGCTACCGCGCCACCGGTCCAGGAGGACGGACCATGACGAACCGTGAATTCTGTATCGCCCGCCGGAAGGCCGAGTATCCCGCCTTCGTTCGTGTCCTGAAAGCGCTGCCGCCGGATCGGCTCGACTATCGGCCCGATCCACGGTCCCGTACGGCCGCCGAACTCGCCTGGGTGCTGGCGTCCGAAGAAGCGGCCCTGCTCAGCATCGTCGAGACGGGGTCGGTCACCTGGCAGGAGCAGCAGCCGCCCGCGAGCGCGGCCGAGATCGTGGCGGCCTACGAGAAGCACGCACAGGCCGTGACCGAGGCCGTCAGCCGCATGGACGACGCGGCCTGGAACAAGAAAGGACAGTTCTTCATGGCCGCGGGCGCCCCGCCGTGGGAGTCGGAGATTTCAGAATTCCTGTGGGGGTTCCTCTTCGACGCGATCCATCATCGCGGCCAGCTGAGCACGTACCTGCGGCCGATGGGAGGCAAGGTTCCCTCGATCTACGGGCCGTCGGCGGACGACCCGGGCGGCGGGTGACGGCGCGCACCCGTCGCCGCCTTTGCCAGCCGTCTCCGAACCGGAGGCCGGGAGTGCCCGCGGATTCGGATCGTACCCGGGCAGGACCCCGGCTTCCGGACCGGAGTGCAGGTATCATGTTCGTGCTTCACGCCGCTCGAAACCTCCAGGAACAGGAGCTTCCAGATGCCGTCGCGTGCCTGCCGCACCACCTTCGTGAGCTTTGTGCTGACGCTGGTGACCCTGGCGGCAGTAACGCCGATTTCTGCGCAGGAGCGGCCGGCGACGGCGCCGCCCGCGCCAACAGCTGACGACTACGCGAGGGCCGAGAAGATTCCTGGCGCCAGCGGTGTCATCGCTCGTCGTCGGCGGCAGCGTGTCGGCGACGTGGCTGCCCGACGACCGTTTCACGTACCGGAGCACGACGGCTGACGGCGTCCAGTTCCTGCTGGTCGATCCCGTCAAGGCGACGAAGGTCCCGGCGTTCGACCATGTGAAGCTGGCCGCGGCGCTCGGCGCGGCGGCCGGCGGCACCTTCGACCCGAAGAAGCTGCCGTTCCAGTCGATCGAGCTGTCCGCCGACGGGAAGTCCGTGGCGTTCGACGTCGAGACGCGGCGCTGGTCGTGCGACGTCGCGGGCACTGCGTGCAAGGACGCGGGCCAGGCCAGGGGCGGACCGCGGCGGGACGGCCGGAGGCCGGGGCGGCGGCCGCGGAGCGGGCGCCGGAAACGCCGTGACGTCGCCCGACGGCAAGCGCGCCGTGTTCATCAAGAACTGGAACCTCTGGGTCCGCGACGTGGCGACGGGCCAGGAGAAGGCGCTGACCACCGACGGCGTGAAGAACTTCGGCTACGCCACCGACAACGCCGGCTGGACGCGAAGCGACCGCGCCATCGTGCTCTGGTCGCCCGACTCGAAGAAGGTCGCCACCTTCCAGCAGGACGAGCGCAAGGTCGGCGACATGTACCTCGTCGAGACGAAGGTCGGGCACCCCGTGCTCCAGCCGTGGAAGTACCCGCTGCCGGGCGACGAGGTCGTGGCGATGCTCCAGCGCGTCATCATCGACGTCGACACCGGCGCGACGGTCCGCTTCAAGATGGAGCCCGACTATCACCGCGCCACGCTCGGCGACGACTTCAGCCTGAACGACATGACCTGGAGCCCCGACGCCGCGAAGCTGGCGTTCGTGTCGACGTCGCGCGACCACAAGTCGGCCGTGCTCCGCGTGGCCGACGCCGCCACCGGCGACGTGCGCACCGTGTTCGACGAGATCGTGGCGACGCACTTCGAATCGGTCGCCGGCTGGCGCGTGCTCTGGGCCACCAACGAGGTGATCTGGAACTCCCAGCGCGACGACTGGAGCCACCTCTACCTCTACGACCTCGCGACCGGCAAGCTGAAGAACCAGATCACCTCCGGCGAGGGGCCGGTCAGCCAGATCGTCCGCGTCGACGAGAAGGCGCGCACCGTGTACTTCATCGGCCATGGGACGCGAGAAGGGGCAGGATCCGTACTTCCGCCACGCCTACCGCATCGGGCTCGACGGCAGGGGCTACGTCTCGCTGACGCCGGAGGACGGCGATCACAGCGTCCAGCTGTCGCCGTCGGGAAGTATCTTGTCGACACGTACTCGACGTGCGAGAAGCCGCCGGTGGTCGTGCTGCGCGACGCCGCGGGCAAGGTGATCATGCCGCTCGAGAAGGCCGACATCTCGAAGCTGCTGGCCACCGGCTGGAAGCCGCCGATCCCGTTCAGCGTGAAGGCGCGCGACGGCAAGACCGATCTTCTACGGGATGCTCTTCCGCCCGACGAACTTCGATCCGGCGAAGAAGTACCCGATCATCAACAACGCGTATCCGGGCCCGCAGTCGGGCAGCGTCGGAGGCCGCTCGTTCGCGGCCGCGCGCGGCGACAAGCAGGCGCTGGCGGAACTCGGCTTCGTCGTCGTGTCGATCGACGGCATGGGCACGCCGGGCCGGTCGAAGTCGTTCCACGACGCGTACTACGGCGCGATGGGGCGCGACAACACGCTGCCCGACCAGGTGGCGGGGATGAAGGAACTGGCGCAGCGCTATCCCTGGATCGACATCGACCGCGCCGCGATGTGGGGCCACTCGGGCGGCGGATTCATCGCCGCCGACGCCATGTTCCGCTATCCCGACTTCTTCAAGGTCGGCATCTCCGAGTCGGGCAACCACGACCAGCGCGCCTACGAGGACGACTGGGGCGAGCGCTACCAGGGCCTGCTCGTGAAGGACGGAAAGGGCAGCGACAACTACGAGGTCGAGGCCAACCAGTCCGTCGCGAAGAACCTGAAGGGCCACCTCCTGCTCGCGCACGGCCTGATGGACGACAACGTGCCGCCGTACAACACGTTCCTGGTCGTCGACGCGCTCATCAAGGCCAACAAGGACTTCGACCTGCTGCTCTTCCCGCACCAGCCGCACGGGTACGGCGCCGACGGGCCGTACATGATGCGCCGGCGGTGGGACTACTTCGTGAAGCACCTGCTCGGCGTCGAGCCGCCGAAGGAGTACAAGATGCAGCCGGCCGCGGCGCCCGGCCGCCCGCCGGGCGACTGAACTCGATGAGGGTCGGACCCGGGTCTGACCCTCGACTCAGGTGATCGCGCGTTTCCGGAACTGGTTCAGGCCCGCCCAGAGGAAGAGCGCGTTGAAGGCCAGCAGTCCGCCGAACACGAGGTAGCCCGGCAGGTGCGGGAACTGGGGCGCCAGCGCGCTCCGAAACCCTTCACTCGCGTACACGAAGGGGTTGATCAGCACGGCCATCTGCAGCGCGGGGAACGGGGCGAGGGCCGTCCACGGGTAGTAGGTGCAGCCGAAAAAGATCATCGGCCCGATGATCAGGCTGAACATGATCCCGATCTGCGCCTGGCCCAGCGAGCAGCCAAGCGTCAGGCCGATTGCCGCCGCCAGCGTGGCCACGCACAGTGCCAGCGCCACCAGTTCGAGCGGCTGGGCGAAGCTGATCTGCACACCGGTGCCCAGCACCAGCCAGGCTGCGGGGATCACCACGCCGCCGGCGACGAGGGCCTGGATGGCGCCCGCCACGACCTTCTCGATCGCGACCCACTCGATGTCCATCGGCGCCAGGAGCCGGTCCTCGATCTCGCGCGTGAACTGGAAGTCCGAGATCATCGGGAACGCCACCGCCTGGAGGCCGGACAGCAGCATCGAGATGGCGATGATGCCCGGCAGCAGCAGGCTCTTGTACTCCTGCGGCATCATCCCGCTGGTGGTCATCACGCGGCCGAAGACGAACACGAACAGCATCGGCTGCACGAGGTTCTGCAGGAGCAGCGGCAGGAGGTTGCGCCGCGCGACACGGCCGTCGCGCGCCAGCATGGCGAAGAAGGCGCAGAAGTTCATTCTCGCAGGCTCCTTCCCGTGTGGTGCAGGAACAGGTTCTCGAGGCTCGGCTCCGAGATGTGGATGTCGTGAATCGTCGCGCCCGCTGCGGCCGCCGCGCTCACCACGTGCGGGATGAGCGCGCCGCCGCGGTCGGCATACAGATCGAGGCCGCCCTCCGGCGACGCCTTCACCTCGGTCACCCCGGGGACCCGGTCGAGCAGTGCCGGCAGGCCCTCCGGCACCGCATCGAAGACGATCCGGAGCACGAATCCTCCGGGCACCGATCGCTTCAGCTCCTGCGGCGTTCCAACGGCGATCACCCGCCCGTGATCGACGATGGCGAGGCGGTGACACAGCGCATCCGCCTCCTCCATGTTGTGCGTCGTCAGGAGGATGGTGCGGCCCTGGCGGTTGAAGTCGCGGATGAGCTCCCAGAGCAGGAGCCGGGTCTGGGGATCGAGCCCGGTGCTCGGCTCGTCGAGGAAGAGCACCTGCGGGGAATGCATCAGGGCCCGGGCGATCGACAGCCGCTGCATCATGCCTCCCGAGAACCCCTGGACCATCTGGTCCGCGCGGTCGGCCAGCTTGAACCGATCGAGAAGTTCGGCCGCGCGGCGCTCGCGCTCCACCGCCACCTGGCCGAAGTACGCGGCGTGATAGGTCAGGATCTCGCGGGCCGTCAGCGCGAAGTCGAGGTTCGGCTTCTGCGGGACCACGCCGATCAACCGCTTCACCGCCACCCGATCGCGCCAGACCTCGTGGTTCCCAATCCAGGCCTGGCCCCCGGTCGGCCGCACCCGGGTCGTGAGGATGCCGACCGTCGTCGACTTCCCCGCGCCGTTCGGCCCGAGCAGGCCGAAGATTTCGCCGGCCCGCACCTCGAACGAGATGCCGTCGAGCGCGACCACGGACACCGGCTTCTTCTCGCGGCGGCTGAAGATCCGCTGGCCGCCCATCGGGCCTCCACGGGCGGGTGTTGCCGCCGGCGGGGAAGACGTGTAGACCTTCCTGAGCTTCTCGATGCGGATGCTGATGTCCATCCTGGTCTTCCTCTGGCCGACATCTTCACTTCGGCAGCAGGGACTTCGGGAACTTCGCGACGACCGTGTAGTTCGGGTCGACGACGTTCGCGACGCGGGCGGTGCCGGCCTGCGACACGATCTGGAGGGCTTCGAACCGGTCGAAGCCGTAGTCAGCCGCCAGCCACTCGATCAGCTCGACGTGGGCGATCCGGAACGCGTCAATGAGCGGCCGCACGCTTCCGGCCACACAGATGTGTGTGGCGTCCTCGATCCGCGGCCACCGGATCGCCTTCCCTTTGATCACCTCGAACTGAAACGTCACGTCCGCCGTCGTCTCCAGGCCCGACCCCACGACTTCACCGTCGCCCTGGGCGGCGTGCATGTCACCGAAGTAGAACAAGGCCCCGTCCTGGAAGACCGGCAGATAGATCGTGGCGCCTTCGCGGACTTCGGGTGCGTCCATGTTGCCGCCGAAGTTGCCCGGCCAGAGGCCGCCCCACGATTCCTCGCCGGAAGGCGCCACAGCCACGCGACCGAGCATCGGGTGCAGCGGGATCTCGATTCGCTTCGAACGCGAGTTCGGCAGGTCGAGGATGCCCACGTTCCGCTGGCGGTCGAGTTGCCACACCCAGCGCCGCGCCGGCAGGGGGTCGTTCATCATGCGGGTTCGACCGTCGGCGGCCAGGCCGCTGATGCCAGTCGGGTTGATGGCTGAGATCGCGGTGTCGCGGTTCAGGCGCAGGCGGAGGATCTTCACTACCAGTGTGTCGTTCGGCGTCACGCCCTCGATGTGGAACGGGCCGACCTCGCCCGGCCACGGGCCCGGTGCCGCCGGCTCGTAGTAGTCGCCGGGCTTCGAGAAGGTCTTCGTGTCGACGATGGTGCCAGGCTTCACGCGCAGAACCGGTTCGCGCGTCCCGAAGGTCGGTACGCCTGACGTCGGGGTGAAGGTCACCGTCGGGGCCTGGGCGGCCGCCGCCGCGCAGGACGCGGTGAGCAGCAGGCAGCTGAACGACACTGATCTGGTCATGGTGCTCCTCGGGTGTGGGGCAGTCTACTGCCGAACCGGGTGCTCATCGCAACTCACAGCTATTCACGCGGGCGCCGACATCGGGGGCCGGCACTACGCGGGCGGGGAGCGTGTGAAGCTCGGCCCGGACGGCAAGCCGGCCCGCTGAGCCGGCGGGGCGGGAGGTACAACCGCGCGTGTGACGCCCTCCCCGCTGAGCCTGGATACTGCCCCGGACATCGAGAGCCGGCAGATTGACGCGTGGCGGGTGATGCCGGCCGCTCAGAAGGCCGCCCTCGTTACAGGACTGCCCCGGGCGGCATTCGCGATGACGGCGGCGGGAGTCCGCCATCGCCATCCGGACGCCACGCCGTTCGAGCAGTTCCTGCGCGTCGCGGTGATCGTGCTGGGGCCCGAACTCGCGCAGAAGGCCTACCCGGAAGCCAGCCAGGTGATCGATCGGTGAGCGAAGCGGTCGATCCCATCGCGACGGCGGTCCTTGTCGCCAGGCACCTCGACGCGCTGCAGATCGCCCACACGATTGGCGGCTCGACCTCGAGTATCTGCGCGAGGGAGCCGCGGTGCTTGGCGTCACGGACCTGCTCGAAGTGGCGCTCGCCGAGCGGTGAGACAGCGACTCGTCGCCCGTGCGTTGACCGGATTCGCGGGATCCGGCTAAGATCAAAGTTCGCGGTCCGCCCGGGCGGCCGCAGCGACTGCCAGCGTTCCTCAGTAGCTCAATGGCAGAGCATCCGGCTGTTAACCGGAGGGTTGTAGGTTCGAGTCCTACCTGAGGAGCCAACCCCCTCCGGTCAACAGTTTACGGCCGTCCATCTTCTTGGATTCCGACTCTGTGACGCCGTGTGTGACTCAACCCATCGAAAACCCCCGTCAACCTCCCCGCTGACCTCCCTGATCCTTGGGAAATTCGACAGGTGTACGGCACCAGACCGGGCGCGGTCCGGCAGCCAACCGGAGGGCTGCACCGCGATGCTGCGTGATGCCCGTCGACATCAGCACTGCCCTCGGTCGTGACGAGGCACGCCGATGAGACGCGCATCGTCGACAACAGGACAACGGGAGATGCCAAGTGCGTGGGCTTGACTCTGTTGCTCGGCAACTTGATCAGTCTATATAACTAGGTGTATATTGCCGTGTGGCCGAGAAGCCCTTGTACTGGCTTGGGTCGTCGCTTGACGACCTGCGTGGGTTTCCGGACGCCGTCCGCCGCGCCGCCGGATACGAACTCGGTCAGGTGCAACAGGGGCTGATGCCCAGTGATTGGAAGCCCATGACCACCGTCGGCGCGGGTGTGTACCGAGATCCGCCTCCACACCGTCGTGGAACATCGCGTGTTCTACGTGGCGAAGTTCGAGGAGGGCATCTACGTCTTGCATGCGTTCGAGAAGCGGACACGCCAGACGCCGCAATCCGAAATCGTCCTGGCTCGCAGGCGTCTTGCCGACGTGTTGCGACGTCGCGCCCGACAGCAGGAGGCTCCATGACCACCAAGATTCAACGCTCGAGCGGCAACGTGTTTCGCGACCTGGGATTTCCGGACGACGAGGCGGAGAATCTCAAGATTCGAACCGACCTCATGGTTCGGCTCAGCAAGCTGATCGCAACCCGCGGGCTCACCCAGGCCCAGGCGGCACGCTTGTTCGGAATCACCCAGCCGCGGGTCAGCAATCTCGTCCGAGGCAAGATCGACCGGTTCAGCATCGATACCCTGGTCGCTATGCTTGGCCACGCTGGCGTCCGAGTCCAGATTGTGGTCGGCCGTGCCTCGAAGGTGGCCTGACCGTATACGTCACGGCGCAGTTGCTGGTGTAGGCGGCACATCCAATCGAACGAGGACGGGGTCACGACGGGCCGGACGATGTCCAAAACGACCGCACGCAGACAGACACTCTCGCGTCTCCACAGGCCCGCTGACCTGCCGCTCGACGCGTGGCAGCGGGAGTTACGTCGCCAGTTTGGCCGGGAGCAACGATTCAGGCTCGAGAACACCGGTCACGAGGCGGTCTTCTCGGACTTCCAAGTGACGAATCCGCAGAGCAAAGCGACCTATCGGGTCGCGATCCGTGGCGCGGTCCCTGGCGAGAACTTCTGTAATTGCCCCGACTTCGCGACCAATTCGCTGGGGACCTGCAAGCACGTCGAATTCGTCCTCGGCCGGCTGGAACGGAACCGCCGAACACGGCCGGTTCTTCGTGAAGGGTTTCGACCTCGACACACCGAAATCGTCCTGCAGTACGGTGCTCAGCGCACCGTCCGCCTCCGGCCGGGACAGGACTGTCCGCGCGGTCTCACGGGCCTCGCTCGGAAGTTCTTCGACGGCGATGGACTCCTGCGCGCGGACGCCTTCGCGACCTTCGAGTCGTTCCTCTCGCGTGCGGCCCGATTCGACCACGACGTTCGCTGTTACGACGATGTTCTGGCGTTTGTTGCGGAGGTGCGGGACGGCGCGCGGCGCGCGGAGAAGCTCAAGGAGGAGTTTCCCCAAGGCGTTGAAGACAAGGCCCTGCGTTCGTTGCTGCGCTCCGACCTCTACGCATACCAGCGGGAAGGCGCGCTGTTTGCCGCGCGAGCCGGCCGTTGCCTCATCGGCGACGAGATGGGATTGGGGAAGACGGTCCAGGCGATCGCGGCCGCCGAGATCCTGGCCCGTCTGTTCGGCGTCGAGCGGGTGCTCATCGTCTGCCCGACATCGTTGAAGCACCAGTGGGAGCGTGAGATCGCCCGCTTCTCCCGCCGGCCGACGCTGGTCGTCGGCGGACTGCGTACCCGCCGCGAACGGCAGTTCGCCGAACCAGGGGCCTTCTTCAGGATCACCAACTACGACACAGTGCACGCCGATCTCGATCTGATCGACGCGTGGTCCCCGGACCTGGTGATCCTCGACGAGGCGCAGCGCATCAAGAACTGGAAGACCCGGACCGCGCGCAGCGTGAAACGCCTCGCCTCACCCTACGCGATCGTGCTGACCGGCACCCCTCTGGAGAACCGTCTCGAGGAACTCGTCTCCATCGTCGAGTTCGTGGACAGGCACCGCCTCGGGCCAACCTACCGGTTCCTCGCGGACCACCAAGTGCGCGACGAGAGCGGCAAGGTGACCGGCTACCGCAACCTCGATCGCATCGGCCAGACGCTGGCACCGATGCTCCTCAGGCGCACCAAGAAGAAGGTGTTGAGCGAACTGCCCGCACGCCTCGACAAGAACTTTTTCCTGCCCATGACGGCGGAACAGCGGCGGCACCACGAAGAGAACCGTGAGGTGGTCGCACGCATCGTCGCGAAGTGGCGTCGTCACAAGTTCCTGTCGGAGGCCGACCAGCGCCGCCTGATGATCGCGCTGCAGAACATGCGGATGAGTTGCGACAGCACATATCTGTTGGACGGCAAGACGGACTTCGGCGCCAAGGCCGACGAACTGGCGACGTTACTGGACGAGTTGCTTGAGGAGCCTGGGGCCAAGGTGGTCGTGTTCAGCCAGTGGCTGCGGATGCACGAATTGCTCGCACGGCGGCTGAAGGGCAAGCGATTCTCACATGTTCTGTTCCACGGTGGCTTGACGGGCGGCCAGCGAAAAGCCATGCTCGACCGCTTCCGGGAAGACTCTGGCTGCCGGGCCTTCCTGGCGACCGACGCCGGAGGTGTCGGTCTGAACCTCCAGCACGCGTCGGCGGTCGTGAACATGGACCTTCCGTGGAACCCGGCGGTGCTCGAGCAGCGCATCGGTCGCGTCCACCGTCTCGGCCAGCACAAGCCGGTGCAGGTCGTGAACTTCATCGCGGAGGGCACGATTGAAGAGGGCATGCTGTCGGTGCTGACGTTCAAGAAGTCTCTCTTCGCCGGGGTTCTCGACGGCGGCGAGCGGGAGGTGTTTCTTGGCGGTAGCCGGTTGAGCCGCTTCATCGACACCGTTGAGAAGGCGACAGCCACCATAGTCGTGGCTCCCGAACGCAGGAGCGCGCCGCAGGCTCCCGGACCCACGGAGCAGCGTGGCGAGCACGTGGTGTCTGCGATCCCGGTCCCGGTCCAGGCCGATGGCGGTGCCGACGTGTGGGCGCCCCTGATTCAGACGGGACTGACATTGTTGGAGCAGTTCGCGGACGCGCTGCGTCCCGCCACAACCAGGGGTCGGACGGGCTTCAGCCTCGTCCATCGAGATCCGACAACCGGTCAGGACTACCTGCGAATTCCCATGCCCAAGCAGGAGGTGTTGGACCGGGTCCTCCAGTCGGTCGGGGCGCTCTTCGCGCAGTCTGACAGGTCGCGTTGAACTACCTGGTCGGCACGATGGCAATTGAGCCCGGGCATCGAGAAGTACGGCGACACGGAAGGAGAGAAGGCGGGGACGGTACGTGTGACACGGTTTGTGACCCAACTCCTTCCAAACACCCAGTTCTATGGTGACCGATGGGCGTCTATGGGTGTACGATCAACGGGCCGTAAGTCATTGACCCTCATCACCTTCATCGTCATTGGTCGCACGTGGTCGATCTCCGGGGCCGCTTCTGTTAGCCGGAGGGTTGCCCGCCCACGCTCGCGCCCTCGCGCCTCGACTTCCGGCGCATCGGTGAAACGCGGATCCGGAACGCGCAGGCTGCGCGACGGGAAAGGCACGTCGCCGTGGTGGGGCTGGCCTTGAACGGGACATCCGCGCTGTAAACGTCAACGAGATGACATATAAGCGGAACAGGCAGACACCATTAACCGCATCTGGGCGAGCCTTGAGGCATGACAACGCTGGCCGACCGCCGACAAGAGGAGCTATTCAAGCGGGTCACGGAGATCATCGAGGGGGCGCGAGGCCACGTCGCGCGCACGGTGAACTCGGCCATGGTCCAGGCCTACTGGCTCATCGGCAGGGAGATCGTTGAGGTCGAGCAGCAAGGGAAGAAGCGTGCGGGCTACGGCGAGCAGGTCATCCAAGGCCTGGCGGAAAGGCTGACCACGCAGTTCGGCGCGGGCTACAGCGTCCGCAGCCTTCGGCGCATCCGACAGTTCTACCTGACCTACCCGAGTGGGTCGGCGGTGCCCGCCGGGCTGGGCGGACCCGAAAAACGGCCAGCGGCGTTGGCCGAATCCACCGTCCGGCGGCCCGGCGAGAAACGGCCAACGGTGTTGGCCGAATCGAGGCCCATAGGCGCACCGATGTTCCCGCCGTCGCTCAGCTGGGCCCACTACTCCTTTCTCCTCAAGATCGAGAGCGCCGATGCTCGCGCGTTCTACGAGATCGAGGCCCTGCGTGAGGCGTGGACGGCTCGCGAGCTGGAGCGGCAGATCGCCACCCTCCTCTTCGAGCGGCTGGCGAAGAGCCGCGACAAGGAGAAGGTGCTCGCCCTCGCGAAGAAGGGGCACGAGGTCACGACCCCACGCGACGTGATCAAGGACCCGTTCGTCCTCGAATTCCTGAACCTTCCCGAGCGGCACGCCTGGCTCGAGCGCGACCTCGAACAGGCCATCATCGACCGCATCGAAGACTTCTTGCTCGAACTCGGCAAGGGCTTCTGCTTCGTGGCACGCCAGAAGCGCCTCAGCCTCGACGGCGACCACTTCTACGTGGATCTCGTCTTCTACAACCGGCTGCTGCGCTGCTTTGTGCTCATCGACCTCAAGCTCGGCAAGCTCACCCACCAGGATCTCGGCCAGATGATGATGTACGTGAACTGGTTCGATCGGTTCCAACGCGCCGAGCACGAGCAGCCCACTGTGGGCATTGTCCTCTGTTCCGAGAAGAACGACGCCGTCGTGAAGATCACCCTGCCCGAGGACAACACACAGATCCTGGCCGCGCGCTACCAACACTACCTGCCGACTGAGGAGGAGTTGCGCGCGGAGGTGGCACGGAGCCGGGACGAGGCCGAGCGGGTGTTGCACCTCGCATCGGACGCGCGTGACGTCCGTGCCTGATCCGGTGCCGGGCCCACACCAGTCCGGCGAAGCTCTGGTGAGGCGACGACCGTGACAGAGAGTGGGCCACACAAGTGGGCGTTCAAAGCCCGCTTGCGCCGTCATGCTTTCGGCTGGAGGTCGCAGCCCGCCATTGAACGGGTGAGACAAGCCGTCGCCGAAATCAAGAAGGTGGCCCGTAAGGATCCGGTGGTTGCAGCCGAGGGTGCCGTCGCCTTCCTCGAGCGGATCTCCCCGGCTATCGAGCACGTCGACGGCTCATCAGGCGCCATCGGCTCCGTGGTGAACAACGCGATCGCCGAGCTGGTCCCCGTGATCGCGAACGCCCCGGCCGACCCGAAGATCCGCGCCGGTTGGCTCGAGCGCCTCTTCGAGGCTCACGCCGAGGACCAGATCCCTTACATCGAGAGCCTCGCCGACCACTGGGGTGAACTCTGCGCGTCAAAAGAGGTTGCCTCCGAATGGGCCGACCGGCTCATCGGCATCACCCGCATGGCGCTCAGCCCGGATGAGCGCGCGAGGGGGTGCTTCCACGGTACGACCATGTGCCTGACCGCGCTCTATGCTGCAGGGCGCTACGACGAACTGCTCGACCTCCTCGATACGGAGAGCTTCTGGCCCTACAAGCGCTGGGCGGTGAAGGCTCTCGCCGCGCAGGGAAAGAAGGCCGAGGCCATCCGACTCGCTGAAGCCAGCCGCAGCCCATGGGCGAGCGACTGGGACATCGACCGCGCCTGCGAGGACATGCTGCTCTCCTCCGGGATGGTCGACGAGGCCTACGCACGCTACGGACCGAAGGCCAATCGTGGAGGCACCTACCTGGCGACATTTCGCGCCGTCGCCAGGAAGTACCCGCACAAGAGCACGGGTGACATCCTCGCCGACCTGGTGAAGACCACACCTGGTGATGAGGGCAAGTGGTTCGCGGCTGCCAAGGATGCCGGACTCTTCGATGAAGCGCTGGCGCTTGCCGCGCGCACGCCATGTGACCCAAAGACGCTGACGCGAGCAGCCCGCGATTACGCCGGGAATCAGCCTGCGTTCGCGCTCGGGGCAGGCCTCCTGGCGCTGTACTGGCTGGCTCACGGCTGCGGCTACGAGATCACCAGTGCCGACGTGTGGGCCGCCTACTTGAGCACCATGAAGGTCGCCGAGCAGATGGGCAAGGCGGGCCAGGTGCGTCAGGACATCCGGAGGATGGCGACATCCGTTGAGCCCGGCGCCAACTTCGTCGCGCGCATCCTGGACCGCGAGCTGGGGCTGCCATGACGAGGCACCTACCAGGTGCCGTGTGCTGATGAGAGAGCGCCACAGACTCAGCGCCGTGCATCGGGATCCGCAGACGGGCGAAAACTACTTGCGAATCCCGATGCCCAGCCCCGCAATGCCGGACCGCGCGCTGCAGTCGATTGCGACGCTATTGTGCCAGTTCAAGCAGTGGCGGCTCCGCGGCGACGTGTGACGCGGTCTGTGACCCAACCCCGTCGAAACACCCCGTTCCATGGCGATCGATGGGGATTGATGGATGAGCTTTCGACCGGCCGCAAGTCATTGACTGTCATCATCTTCATCGTCCTTGGTCACGCTCGGTGGATCGTCGGAGCCGCTTCTGTTCACCGGAGGGTTGCCCGCCGCCGCTCGCCTCCGCGTCGCTCCCGCTGCTCGGCGGGCTATGGCGCATCCGCCATAGCGACGCGTTCGGCCCGAGCCTACGAACGCGTTGCGAAGGCGGATAGGTTCGAGTCCTACACGAGGAGCCAATCCTCCCGACACCCTCTGTCCACCTCAGCGGTATCGGTCCCCGAGCACCAGCGTGTCGCCTGAGTCGTCGACGTTCCAGAGTTGCGGCTTGCGCGGTCCGTTGGCCTCCGCGTGGTGAAGGATGAAGAGCAACTTGCCTTCGAACGTCCGGAAGAGCATGCCGTGGCCGGAGTTGTCGCCCTTGAAGGCGTCTGTCTCCTGGACCCACGGGCCCTTGATGCTCCCGGACGCGGAGTAGGCGACCCCCTGGGCGTACCGGTGGTCGCCCCAACTCGACCACAGCATCCCCAACTTGCCAGTCTGCGTTCTGAACATCTGCGGCCCGTCGGTCACCCATCCCGGCATCTTCCGGCCAAAGGTGGCTTCACCGATGCTGTTCATTTCCTTCGCCCACGCGGCTTCGCTGGCCCGGAAGATGGTGGTGGGCTCGGCAGTCCGACGCGTAAGGTCCTTCGAGAGCGGCATGTAGTCCATGGTGCCGTCGATGATCTGGGTCCATTCGTGGACGAAGACCATGTACGTCGTGCCGCTCTCCTGGTACAGGGTGCCGTCGATGATGTCCCAGTTCCCGGGACCGAGGCAGAACTCGAACTCGGGCACCAGGGGCCTGAACGGCCCATCAGGGGTATCGGCGACCAGCAGTTGCGTCTGATTGGTCGGCACGTTGTACCGGCGCGGGATGTTCTCGATCAGATGGCCGTGATCGTTCCATGTGCCCGCCAGATAGTACTTGTCCCCGATGTGATGAATCTCGGCCGCGGCCACGAAGCGCCCGTCCATCCACGTGCCCTTGAGGTCGATGACGGAATACGGACCCGTCCACATCTTCAGGTCCGGGCTCTTGTAGAGGCGCCCCCCGGTGCCAGTCAGGTAATACGTCCGCGACTTCTCGTCGGGATAGATGAACGGGTCGCTCATCGAGATCTCGTCAAGCGAGACGGTCCCGATCTTCGGTTCCTGCCGCGGCGGGCCGACCGGCGGCCTCTGCCCGCCACGGCCGGGCGCAGGGATGGGCCCGCCGAAGTTGTTCTGTCCCGGACTGGCAGGCGGAGCCTGTTCGCCTGGAACGGCGGGGTTCTTCACTCGTGCGTGATCCTGTGCCGAGGCGGGCCCGGCGCCGCAGGCCACCAGCATCGTCACGAGACAGGCGGCCAGCAGGCCAGATGACGTTCTCACAGTCCCTCCGTATGTTCGTTCACGACCAGCCCTCACCGCGCGCCCGCGGCCGTTCGCCGCCACGCGAAGTACTGGTCCAGCACCTTCAGCGAGTCCGCACTCGGCACAGGGCCCGTGCGGGCCGTCGGGCCGAGGTACATCACCACGGGATTCCCGTCGCGGAACGCCGGCCAGGCGGGCAGGCCTTCGCCGTTCGGATTGCCCCGCTTCGCGAAGTTCGTCCAGTACGCCGCCATCGCGCCGGAGATGTGCCGGTCGTCGGCCGTCGCGGTGGCCTCGAGGTTCTCGAACACGTACGGCACGTCCACCCCGTGCGGCGTGCCGTGATCGGCCTCCGGCGTTCCGGGCGTGCGCGGCGGATGCTGGTCGAAGTAGTAGCAGTAGACCCTGCCTTTGCCGCGCGCCGACTGCAGGCGTGCCCACGACCAGGTGTGCCAGCCGAAGGCGGAATCGCGCGCCAGGTCACGCGCGGTCTTGCTCACGCCGTCCCCGGCGGCGGGATAGGCAGCCAGCAGGCGATCGGCGAACGGGCCGTAGCGCTCGCGCACGCCCGCGGCGTACTCGGCCGCCGTCTTGACCCGCGTGAAGCTCAAGCCCTCGTCCGAGTTGTAGCCCACGAGGATCGGGGTGTCGTTGAAGCGCCCGGATTCGTAGAGCCGGTATTGATCGCCCGGGATGACGTACCCATCGACGATCGGCCACGCCATGCCGCGTTGGCGGCGCCCGGCCTCGACGAGCTTCTCAGGCGGCAGCGCGCGCAGGTCCTTGATTGAGCTCGCGCCGGCGGCCTGGGCGAACTCGACGCCGGACGCCTCGGCGTCTGCGAGCAGGCGCATGTTTTCGCCGGGTTGCGGGTTCTTGTTGCTCGGGCCGAAGGAGCCCCCGCTCTGCGAGATCGCGCCATGGAAGAGCCCTTTGGCCACGGGCGACGCGCACAACATGCTCACGGCGATCCCGCCGGCGGATTCGCCGAAGATCGTGACGCGCCGGGGATCGCCGCCGAACGCCGCGATGTTGCGCGAGACCCACCGGAGCGCGGCCATCATGTCGAGCAGGCCGTAGTTCCCGGACGAGTGCGACGGCGACTCCGCGCTCAGCTCGGGATGGGCGAAGAACCCCAGCACGCCCACCCGGTAGGCGATGCTCACGAGGACGACGCCGCGCTTCGCCAGCTTCGCGCCATCGTGCACCGGGTACGACGTGGCGCCGCCGTTGAAGCCGCCGCCGTAGATCCACACGAGCACCGGCAGCTTCTCCGTGGTGGACGTCGCCGGTGTCCAGACGTTCAGGTACAGGCAGTCCTCGCTCGTCCCGCTCGGCGGCGGGCCTCCCATCGACTGCACACACGCCGGCGCGTACTTGTCCACATTGCGCACGCCGGACCAGGGCGTCACCGGCTGCGGGGCCTTCCAACGAAGATCGCCGAGGGGCGGCGCCGCGAACGGGATTCCCTTGTACACCGCCAGGTCACCTTCGGCGACGCCTTGCACCAGTCCGCCTTCAACCTTCACGGTCTTGTCCGCCGCGCTCGACAGCACAGGAGACAGTGCGGACAACGCCACCACGACAATGAACGCAAGTCGCCTCATCGGAGCACTCCCGGGTCCTGGTTCGTCCCTTCGATGGCGCCGTCGCCGCGGCGACTGTAAACGCTTTCAATGCCGGCTGTCAATTTCTGCACCCCAACGGTGCCAGGGCACACGACGCTGGCGACTAAAGCGCTTACAGGCAGTGGTAGACTGTGCCGGCGCTTCGCCCGGCAGGGGCGCTCGACTGTAGCCCGCGCCTCGGTTTCCTGCGTCGATTCGGAAAGGGGAACGTATGTCGGAATCACCTCGTGACACTCGCTCGTCGCTCAATCGTCGCCAGATGTTGCGTCTTGCCGCGACCGCGGGCGTGGGGGCCGCATTGCCCGTCCCGGCTCGAGCGAACCAGGGCGCCAGGGCCGTCGCCCCAAAGCCGACCGGGGGGATCTGCAGCACGCCCCGGACGGCCGTGGCGAGCACGCAGTACGGGAAGGTGCGCGGCTACGTCGACGATGGCGTCTTCACGTTCAAGGGAGTGCCGTAC
The DNA here is from genome assembly GCA_963806085.1 of uncultured Acidobacteriota bacterium. Classification (GTDB taxonomy): domain Bacteria; phylum Acidobacteriota; class Vicinamibacteria; order Vicinamibacterales; family JAKQTR01; genus JAKQTR01. Next base: position 710,465 of record CAWDWR010000002.1, on the reverse strand, counting down.
GGCGCGGACACCGGCGGAGAGCGCCGGTGGCTACCGGCGGCGCCTCCCAAGCCATGGGACGGTGAGTACCCCGCGCTGACGTACGGCGCCAATTGTCCGCAGCGCCTGCACGACTGGCCGAGCGAGCAGACATTCCTCCAGCAATGGACAGATGGCTGGCAGAGCGAGGACATGCTCAAGGTGAACATCTGGACGCCGAGCATGACTGGCAGGCGCCCGGTGATGTTCTACATCCATGGCGGCGGCTTCACGTTCGGCTCGGCGTACGAACTCGCCTCGCAGGACGGGGCGCAACTGGCGCGGCACCACGACGTCGTGTCCGTTACCGTCAACCACCGTCTCAACATCCTCGGGTTTCTCGACCTCTCCGAGTTCGGCGGGCCGGCGTACGCCGATTCGGTCAACGTCGGCATGACCGACCTCGTGGCGGCGCTCCGGTGGGTCCGGGACAACATCGCGAACTTCGGGGGCGACCCGGACTGCGTGATGATCTACGGCCAGTCGGGCGGAGGCTCCAAGGTGACGACGCTGCTGGGGATGCCGTCGGCGCAGGGCCTGATCCATCGCGCATCGCCGCAGTCGGGGGGCGGCGGCAATCCTCCCGGTGCCGAGCAGTCCAAGGAGCTGTCCAGGCGGGTGATCGCCGAGCTCGGCGTGAAGGACATGGCCGCGCTGCAGAAGCTGCCCTGGGCCCGGCTGAACGAGGTCGGCAATGCCGTCGTCGCCAGGATGAACCCCCCGATGGGGGCCGTGAGTCCCACTCCGGCACCCGGAACGGGCGCACCACGAGTCGGGTGGGGGCCAACCGTCGATGGGCGGCTCGTCACCATGCGCTCGTTCTTCGAGGGTGCGCCCGGGATCTCGAAGGACGTGCCGATGCTCGTCGGCTCGGTCAGCGAAGAGGGGAACCGGATGTCATCGCGGCCCACGGAGGCCGAGTGGGTGGCCACGCTGACGAAGAGCTATGGCGAAGCGAAGGCCGCCGCGCTCGTCGCGGCGCTGAAGCGGGCCTATCCGAAGAAGAGCATTCGGACGCTGTCCTACATGTGCAGCGGCGGCGGGCTGAACGGCCTCGGCATGCGCAACAACGTCACGCGCATGGCCACGATGAAGCACGCGCAGAGCGGCGCGCCGGTGTTCACGTGGTACTTCACCTGGCAGTCGCCCATGCTGGAAGATGCCGGGGCGTGGCACACGGCCGAGCTGGCCTTCTGCTTCGACAACACCGCGCGATGCTCACAGGGCACGGGAAACACGCCGGAGGCGCAGGCGCTGGCGAGGAAGATGGCCACCGCCTGGGCGAACTTCGCGCGCACGGGCAATCCGAGCCAGCCCGGCCTGCCGTGGACGCCGTTCACTCCCGATCGGTGCCCGACCATGATCTTCGACACCGTCTGTCGCGTGGCGGACGATCCGGAAGCGGAGGCGCGGAAGATTCTCCTGAGCCCGTGACGCTTCGGCCAGCGGACCGACTGGGCGAACATCGCGGGATCCCTTACACTGGTTCTCCATCCCCCAAAAGGATCTTCGCCATGTCGAAGGTTGTCGCCCTCATGTCCATGTCGCTCGACGGCTACGTCGCCGACCCCGACGATGGCGTGGCCGACGTGTTCGCGGGGCTCTCGACACTTGTTGACTTGAAGCTCGTGAGCCGGCAGGAGTTGGGCTCAGGCGCGGTGGCACTGCCGTATGAGCCGATTCGCAACCAACCACAATGGACGGATCACTGATGACCGAGCATCGCATCTTCACCATGAAGTTCTCGTCGGTCTACCCGGCGTATGTGAACAAGGCGACGCGGAAGCAGCGCACGCAGCAGGAAGTCGACCAGATTATCTGCTGGCTTACCGGCTACACCGCCGCCGGCCTTCAACGGCAGCTCACCCGTGAAGTTGACATCCGCACCTTCTTCGCCGAGGCGCCACTGATCCACCCGAACAGCGCGCTGATTACGGGCGTGGTGTGCGGCGTGCGCGTCGAGCATGTCGAAGACCCGCTGATGCGGAAGATCCGCTATCTCGACAAGCTCATCGACGAGCTGGCCCGGGGAAAGGCGATGGAGAGGATTCTGCGGCAGTAGGGAGCTCGTTCCGGTGGCGATGCTGCTAGGCTCAAGGTGGCGGCCGCAGCGGACGCGAAAGGAGACCAGCCATGCAGAAACGGACGTTAGGTACGAATGGACTCGAGGTGTCGGCGATCGGCTTCGGCTGCATGGGCATCAGCTTCGGCTACGGCCAGGCGATCTCCCGGGAAGAGGGCATCGCCATCATCAGGGCAGCTGTTGACGGCGGCGTGACGTTCTTCGACACGGCCGAGGCATACGGGCCCTACGCCAACGAGGAGATCGTGGGCGAGGCCCTCGGTCCGGTTCGCGACCAGGTCGTCATCGCCACGAAATTCGGATTCAAGTTCGAGAACGGCAAGAGCGTCGGTTTGGACAGCCGGCCGGCACACATCTGCGAGGTGGCCGAGGCGGCGTTGACGCGGCTGAAGACTGACCGCATCGACCTCTTCTATCAGCACCGTGTCGATCCTGACGTGCCGATCGAGGATGTGGCCGGGGCCGTGAAAGCACTGATTCAGGAAGGCAAGGTGAAGCACTTCGGGCTGTCCGAGGCCGGAGCGCAGACCATCCGGCGCGCCCACGCCGTGCAGCCGGTTACGGCCCTGCAGAGCGAGTACTCGCTCTGGTTCCGGGAGCCCGAGGCGGAGATCATCCCGACGCTCGAGGAGCTCGGCATCGGCTTCGTGCCCTTCAGCCCGCTCGGAAAGGGCTTCCTCACCGGCAAGATCGACGACTCCACCACGTTCGAGAGCAGCGACTTCCGGAACATCGTCCCGCGCTTCGCACCGGAGAACCGGAAGGCCAACCTGGCGTTCGTCGAATGGCTCAAGACCTTCGCCGCGCGCAAGGGGGCCACACCTGCGCAGGTTGCGCTCGCGTGGATTGTGGCGCAGAAGCCCTGGATCGTCCCGATTCCCGGCACGACAAAGCGCCATCGGCTGGATGAGAACCTCGGCGCCGCCTCGGTCGAGTTGACGGCCGACGACCTGCGGGACATCGCCGCGGCCGTGTCCACGCTCGAGGTTCACGGCGCGCGTTACCCGGAGCACCTGCAGAAGCTGGTGGGCCGCTGAAGCTCTACGGAATCTGATCCCGCGCGGGGTCGAGATCCCGACGCTGGCGTGCCTCGAAAGGGTGTCAGCCGACAGGTCGTGCTCAGACGACGCCTGCTGGCGGACTGGAAGAGAGGAACGTGTATGACAGGGAGGGCTGCACTGACAGTCTCCAGGCTGGCGGTTGTGACCATCGCGTTCGGGGCCTCGGTAGCGACGGCGCAGCCTCCTGGCCCGCCGCGCCCGGGTTCCGGGCCTCCGCCCGCCCTGCCGGGCCCTCCGCCGACGCACGCCAACATCGATTACGCCCCTGCCGAACCGGCAGACAGCAACGGTCACAAGCTGGACCTGTACATCCCGGCCGCGCCCTCGACGAAGCCACTGCCCGTCGTCATCTGGACGGGCGGGTCGGCATGGATGGCGGACACCGGCAAGCGCTCGGCGCCCGGCCTGGCGGCGCGACTCCTGCCGGCCGGTTATGCGGTCGCGGGCGTTTCGATCCGGTCCACGTCGCAGGTGACGTTCCCCGGCCAGTTGCACGACATCAAGGCCGCGATTCGCTGGCTGCGAGCCAACGCGGAGCGCTACCACCTCGACCCCGCGCACATCGCCATCATGGGCGACAGTTCCGGCGGGTGGACCTCGGCGATGGCCGCGGTCACCGGTGACGCGCCCGAGATGGAAGGTACAGTTGGCACCGCGGGCGTCTCGAGCGCGGTGCAGGCCGCCGTGGCGTTCTACCCCCCGACCAATTTCGTGACCATGGATGCCTGGGCGACCCAGAAATGCGATCCGCAGCGCTGCCACGACGCCGACACGTCCCCCGAATCGCGTCTCGTCGGGTGTGCCATCCAACGCTGCCCCGACAAGGTGAAGGCGGCCAGTCCGCTCACCTACATCAGCCCCGCAGACCCGCCCATCATGATTCTCCATGGCAACTCCGACCCGCTTGTGCCGCACAACCAGGGCGAGCAGTTGTACATGGCGCTCAACAAGGCGTGCAAGGACGCCATCTTCATCAGCCTGCCGAAGGCGCCGCACGGGAACTGGAACGGGTTTCTCACCGACGACGGCCTGCGGGAGGCGGCGACGATGCGATCCACGACCGCCGCGGGATGCTCGGTCGCCAATCCAACGCCGTTCACACCGACGTGGAAGAGCGTGATCGACTTCCTCGACAAGTACATGAAGTGACCGGGTGTCGTGGAGGACCGGGCGCTTTCCGGCCACCGACCCGGAGCGGGGCCTCGTGTTCGGCATCACGCTGCTTCACGACCTGAAGAGCCCGGATCAACGGGTCATGTACGTCTCCGAAGTGTTCAAGGTCGTGGGTGGCAGGATCGTCAAGATCGACAACATTGGCTTGATGATGCCGGGAGTAACGACGCTCGGGTTCATTCACTGAGAGACCGCGCCAGGCGCCCGGGAGCGCCCGCCGCCGGTTCGGGCGACGCCCACGTGAAGGACTACTTGACGCTGTTCTCGCTGTAGTTGATCCGGACGCCGTAGGCCGTGATGACCAGATTCAACCCCATCATGCCTCTCGGATTCGGCTCGCCCTTCACCTTGCCGGCCAGCACGTCCTTGCTGATGGTGGCCATGTCGTCGAGGCGCTGCTTCGTTTCGACGTTCTTGCCGAAGAAGTGACCCGGGTAGAGGTGTCTGATCCCGTTCTTCTCCATCAGCGCGCTGGTCTTCTGGCACGTGGCGAGCAGCGTCGAGAAGGTCCCTCCAAGCAGCAGGTTCCCGGAGCCGAACGAGTCGCCGCTGAACCCGTAGCCAGCGGCCTTGTCGATAAACGTCGTGGACCCGGGGGTGTGCCCCGGCGTCGCGACGACATCCAGCGCTCTCCCGCCGAGATCGATCGCGTCACCATCCTTCAGGGGCTTGATCGTCCCCTTGTAGGCCGAAACGAACGGCGACGCGGCATCGCCGGCGCCGATGTACAGCTCCGGGAAGTCGTTGATCGCGGAGCCGGTGTGATCCGGATGGGCGTGCGTGACCACGAGCATCACCGGCTTCTTCGTGAGCGACGCGACGATCTTGTCGAGGCCCGTGATTGTGGTGCCGGCATCGATCAGGACCGCCTTATGATTGCCTTCCAGAAGATACAGACTCTCGCTCGCCATCATGTGCCCGCTGCCGACCCAGGTATGTTCGTCGATCTGATGGAACACCACCTCGTCGCTCTTGAAGACCTCCTTGCCTTCGATCTGTGGGGCTGGCGTTTGAGCGAACGATGAGACCTGGAAGAACGCGACGACGATGGCGGAGAAGAGAGGTGTCTTCATGATGCCGGTTCTTATCACCAGGGTGTGGCAGTGTCAACGCCGCGGCCGCGAGAAGCGCGGGATGCCGCGCCGCTGCCAGCGGTTCGAGTCGTGCCTGCGGAGCAAAGTCTCCCCGGTTATCACGCATCTCAACGGAACGGCGACGGCGCTTCGCCGATGCGGTATTCTTCCCGCGTGCGTGGATCCATGACCAAGCCTTCGCTAAGCCGCGGAGCTTCTGTGTGCCGGTTCGGGGACTTCGAACTGGATCGGAGGACACTGGAACTTCGGAAGGCCGGTCAGAAGATCAGGCTGGCCCCTCAACCGGCCCGTGTCCTCGTGATGCTGGCGAACCGCCCCGGCGAACTGGTGACGCGGGACGAATTGCGCCGCGAGGTGTGGGGCGTAGAGACGCACGTCGATTTCGAGCGGAACCTCAACTATTGCCTGAACTGCGTCCGCGGCGCGCTGGACGACACCGCGCGGTCTCCTCGGTACATCGAAACGCTTCCCCGCCGGGGGTACCGGTTCATTGCGCCGGTCGAGCGCGAACGTGCATTCCCGGAGCCCACACTGGCAGTGTTGCCTTTCGTGAATCTCAACGGCGATCCCGCCAGAGAGTACTTCGCCGAGGGTATTACCGACGCGCTATTCCTGTCCTGTGTCGGCCGGTATTCGGAATCGGTCTCGGAGGCCGAGTACGGGCTGCAGCTCAATCCGACTGCGCTCTTGCCGAACCAGGCGGCCGCCTGGAACTACCTCTATGCCGGCCGTCACGAACTGGCAGAGGCGCAGGCCAGGCGGACCATCGCGTCGTTTCCGGATTCTCTTCAGCCGCACTTCGTGCTCGGCTGGGCGGCGTGGTGCCAGGGCAATACCGAGGAAGCGATCGCCGCCCTCGAGAAGGCGATCGGCCTGTCGCGTGAAGCCCTCTCGCTGGCGTTCCTGGGGCATGTCTACGCCCGGCTGGCCCGCAGGGACGACGCGCTGCGCCTGCTCCGGGAACTCAACAGACTCGCTTCCCGGGGCCAGGCTTCTCCGATTGCCCTGGTCGTGCTGCATGCGGGCCTCGGCGACACCAATGCCGCCTTCGAATGGCTCGACACGGCCTGCCGGCTGCGCGTCGACCTGCACTGGCTCGTCGTGAAGTTCCCCGGCCTCGATCCCCTGCGCTCGGACCCCCGCTCTGCCGCCCTGCTGCATCGCGTGGGGATCGTGCTGTAGCGGGTCAGTACCTTGATCCTCCCCTCTGCGGTCCAGGAGAACGCCTGCGTGAACGTCCCGGCCACGGGGTCGACGATGGGGTCCCCGGCCGGCGTGAGTGTGCCGATGGCCACGCCGCTGGCTCCCTCGAACCGACCGGTGCCACCGCTGATCTCCATCAGGCCGGTCGCGTTGTTGACGGAGAACAGCAGGAGATCTCCGTTGGCGGCGACGATCTCGGCCGCGCCGATTGGGAAGATGCCGACGTCGGTCGTGGCGACCTTGCCAAGGTGCGATGCGACGCCCTCACCGCGTCCCGCGTAGGGGCAGCCCAAAGGGAAGCCCTCGGTGACTGGGTTGCACGTCTCGGTGAACTGGATGACGACCTGACTGTGCCCGGCCATCTTGAACGGGCGGTCCACTTTCTGCTGCGCGTTGGCGGCCACCGTCGAGAACAGGCATATCAGCGCCGCAGCGAAGAGAATCGACGTGAGTCTCGCAAACCTGTCGTCACGCATGGCTGTACCCCCTGGCGGGTACTCATGCCACAGCCGGATTCCAGCGCGCATCAGGATTCGATGAGTTTCTCGTGAGGAGCGGGTCCGGAGCCCACGTCGGTCTGTGACCTCCGCTCCGGCTCAGGCGGTGTGCCTTCGACCTTGCTCAGGGCAGAACAGCCTGCGGGCTCCATTCCAGCGCATCCTCAACCGAAGTGAGCGCCGGTCTAAGAAGCCGCGCCGGCGCTCTGGATCCGCCGGAGCATGCCCGCCGCACAAACCGCCAGGATGGCCGCGAGCGGGAATGACAGAAACGCCGGGAGACGGTAACGCGCACGCATACGCGGGATTCTACCTCCACAGCAGCGACCCAGGCGGAAGGGCAGTAATGGCTCATCAACGGCCATCACGATAACTCCGGCTGGACATCGACACCATCGGCCAGGGCATTGAGACCGTCACGGTCACCAAAGTCGGTGCCTCAGGTGCGGCCGGCACAGGAGTAGGATGAAGGGGTCCCGGCGGTCAGTCCGGGAACGTGGCGAGGAAGGCCGTCTTCACGGCCACCCACAACTGGATCGTCATTCAGGATCACGTGGCGCTCGATCTCCCTGACTCGCCGCCGCGCCTCAGCGCCTCTCGCGCCTACGCGGGCGGTCTCTTCGCCGTCGCCGTATGGGGCGGGTCGTTCATCGCGACGAAGATCGCGGTGCGCGAGACCGACCCCTTCACGGTGATCTGCCTGAGGTTCGGCATCGGCATCCTGGTGCTGGCCGCTGCGGCGGCCAGGCGCGGTGCGTTCAACCTGCCTGCGCGGGCCGACGTGCTGCGCTTCGCCGCCCTCGGAGCCGTCGGCATCACGCTGCACCAGCTCCTGCAGGTCACGGGGCTCATCACCGCCCAGGCGTCGACGACGTCGTGGATTATCACCGCGACGCCGCTGACAATGGCCGTGGTCGGGTGGATCGTGCTCGGGGAACGGCTCGGCGGCAGGCAGGCGCTGGGCATCGCGCTCGGCGCCGCAGGCGTCCTCGTGGTCGTCTCTGGCGGCCGGCTTGGCGCCCTCGTCGTCGGCGGGGCGGGCACAACTGGCGACGCGCTCGTGGCGGGCAGCACCATCACGTGGGCGCTCTTCTCGGTCTACTCGCGTCGGGGTCTGCAGCGCCGCCCCGCGGCGTCGATGCTGCTCTACGTCATGGCGGCAGGCTGGCTCTTCGCGGCGATCCCGTGGGTCCTTTCAGGGCAGCTGAGCGCCGTCGGCAGGCTCACCTCGGCCGGGTGGCTCTCCATCGTCTTTCTCGGCGTGTGCTGTTCGGGCCTCGCGTACACCTACTGGTACGACGCGCTCCGCGTCCTGCCGACGGCGCACGTCGGCAGCCTCCTGTACCTGGAGCCCGTCGTGACCGTGATGGTGGCGGCGGTGGTGCTGAAGGAGCCGATCACCGTGGCATCGATTGCCGGGGGCGCGGTGATCGTCGTCGGCGTGTGGGTGGCCACCCGGGCAGGCCATTGAGCGTGTGGAGAAGGACCTCAGCGGGTGCCGCGTCACCTCACGTTCGCGGCCAGTCTCTGCGTTTCGGCGACGCCGTTGCGGCCGTCCGGCAGGTTGGCGAACCCGCCGATGAAGGCCCCCTTGCGGAACATGCACACGCCGTTCAAGTACTTGTCGCTGGCCGTGAACGCCTCGTCTTCAATTGAGGCCGGCGACGCCTGGCTGAAGCGCGCCTTGAGTTTCGCGAACACTTGCGCGGCGGCCTCCGGCGACGATTCCCGCACCAGGAAGCCCTTGCCGGCCCGGTACTGGGCGACGTACCCGCTGGTCAGCAGGCGCAGCCCGAGCACGCTCTCCGGCACCAGCCGGATCGAATCAGGGGCCAGACCCTCGGCCGGGAACCAGCCGAAGGCGTCGGGGAGCGTCGTCCGCCCCTGGATGTTCCTCTCGATGACGGACAGGAAGGCTCTCAGGATTGCGGAATGATCCTTGTCCGGGTTGGCGGAGATCTCGACGTAATACTTGTCCTTCGCGAAGAACCCTTTTCGCTGCGTCACCTGGCCGTTCACGCCGATCTTCTCCGTGGGCAGGCGCGGATCGCGCGTGGACGTGAACATGCCGTACGCGAACTCGGGGTCCTCGAACTCGGAAATGTCGATGTTGAGCGTCGTGTCGCCGGACGCGCAGGTGATCCCCTTCATCTGCGTGAAACGGTAGAGCAGGTACCCCTCGGCGTTCCCGTTCATGTAGTCGAACAGATTGTCGGGGCCGAAACTGCGGGCCTCGCCCTGCTGGCTCCAGCCCGGGACTGCGGTGCACGGGGGCATCTGGGCCGCGGCTGTTCCTGCGGCGAGGAGGAACGTCAGGACGAAGGCGGCGCCCTTCATGCCAGCAGCTCCTGCGCAACCCGCAGCCGTTCGGTCACGCGGACCCCGTTCGGGCAGTGCACCGCGCATGTGGCGCAGTCACTGCAGCGCACGGACCTGATGGCCGCCGGCAGCGCCATGAAGCTCTCGCGCGCCAGCTGAAACTGGCCGTAGCCGTCCGAGTAGCTGGCGTAGCGGATGACGTCGGAGACCGGCAGCCCTTTCGGGCACTGGCCCGAGCAGCTGCCGCACATCCGGCAGTAGAGCGGGCCGATGCGGTCCAGCTGCGCCAGGAGGATCTTCCGGTCCGCGTCGGAGAACGCGGCCGACATGGCCGTCAGGTTCTCCTCCAGTTGCTCGTTGTCCGTGATGCTCGGAATCGTCGTGGCGACATCCTTGTTCTTCAGCGCCCACTTCAGGGCGGCCAGCATCGCCCCTTCCCGCTTCAGGATCTCGGTCTGCTTGTCGCCCGGCTTCGCCCGGCGGAATCCGCCCGCCATCACCTTCATCGCGACGATCCCGATGCCCTGCTTCGCCGCGGCGGCGATGAGCTCGTCCATCTTCGGATCCATCGTGAAGTTGTAGGACGTCAGGATCACGTCGAAGTGGGGCAGCTTCTGGATCACCGCCGGGAAGAGCTCGGGCTGGCCTCCGTGCGTGCTGACGCCGACGAACCGCGTCTTGCCGGCCTTCTTGGCGATCTGCTGCGCCTCCAGCAGTTCGTCGGTCAGGTCCTCGGGCTTGCTCTTGGCGTGGAGGTACCACACGTCCACGTGATCGGTTCCAAGCTCTGTGAGGCTCGTGTCGAGGTGCTGCAGGGCCTCTTCCTTGGTCTTCGCCTGCGTCTTGGTGGACAGCGTGATGCTGTTCCGCTTCGACTTGAGCGCGGCCCCGACCATCCGCTCGTTGTTTCCGTTCTGGTAGCCGCGCGCGGTATCGAAGTACGTGATGCCGAGGTCCGCCGCCCTTTCGATCACGCTCGGGTCGGACGTGATCATGCAGCCGAACCCGACGCTGGTCACCTTCAGCCCGGTCTTTCCGAGCACGCGATAGCTGAACCCGGACGCGGGCGACGGGAGCTTGGGAGCCTGCCGGACCTTGTCGATGGACGCGAATGCTACGGTCGGCAGCGCGAGTCCGGCTGCTGCCAGGAAGTCTCTTCGTGACGATGTGCCTGCCATGTGCCCCCCTCTGACTGACGTGGCCAACCGAATCCGCGCCGAATGCCCTCGCTACACGATCTCCACGGGGTAATGCTCGAAGAGGGGCCGGTTCCACCCGAGGTTGGGCGGCATCTCCTCCATCGGCCCGCGCCACTTCAACATCAGCTCGATGTCGGGGTGCAGGCGGTACTCCTTCTTCACCGACGCGATCGACGCGCCGCGAACGTCGATCTTCGACAGATCCGCCTGACCAAGCCCGACTTCGCCGCTGTACTTCAACCACCCGAGCCAGTCGGCGTCGACGCCCATGCACTCCGCGCCGACGCGATCGGCGGCGACGTAGTCCGTCGACGCGATGGCCACACGCGACGGGACAGGTGTGCCTGCCGCCGGCCCGTTACCCTCCATCCCCTCGAAGCCGTCGATGATCGTGGCGCCCCAGTACGGCTGCAACCGCTGCGCGGTCACGAACATGTTGTACAGGCTCTGGCGGATGCCGACGTGGTACCGGCGCTTGTCGTTCCACCGCGCCGTCTCCTTGGGCGCCTGGTGCAGCGGCGCGCCCAGGACCATGTTCTTGATCGACAGGGTGACGACGGCGATGTTGTGCGTCTTCATGCAGGCGGCGCAGAAGACGAAGGCGTCGGGATCGACCAGGCGCGCGGCCAGGCGAACCGGAGCGACGTGGATATCGAAATCGATGAGCGGCAGGAGGACGTACTTGGCCTCCTCGTTGAGATCGAGCAGGCTGACCTTCTTGTACTCCTTGGTCAAGGCGGGGTACTTGAAATTGTCGAACCCCTGCATCGTGGTGCCCGCCGAGGACTCCGCGATGATCACGGGGCCGGTGAAGCGGGGCGCCAGGTAGTCGAGGATGCCGCGCAGCGCGTCGGCATGGCTGGCGCCCAGTTGGTTGGTCGTCGTCACGTTGTTCGGCTTGATGAGGACGTACTTCTTCCGCTTGAGCTTCGGCCGAATCTGCTCGTCGATCGCCAGCAGGGACTCGTAGACGTTCTTGCGCCGGTCTTCGCCATGGACGAGCGAGACGGTCGAGCGCGCCTGGAGGGCGGGAAACGGGTCGGGGTGTCCCCCGGAACCGCGGTTCCGGCCGGGTCTCGGGGCAGGCGCCGGCGCCTGCGGCGCCTGGGCCGACACGAGCCGGCTGCCCAGCATCGCTCCCGCGGCGGCTCCCGCCAGGTGAAACAGATTCCTGCGTGAAAAGGCGACGGACATGACGCTACTCCTGCGTGGACGGCGGCACGAGTCAATAATAATAGCCTGCTTCAACCGGGTATCACCCACGGGACAACGTAGGCATAGAGCAGGACGACGAGCCCGACAAGCGACGCGAGCACGAGGCTGTGCCAGAAGACCGCTTTCCACACGTCGGCCTCCCGGCCCTCGAGCCGGCAGGCGGTCGAAGCCACGACGATGCTCTGGGCGTCAATCATCTTGCCCATGACGCCCCCGGCGGAGTTGGCGGAGGTCATGAGCACGGGCGAGAGGCCGAGCTGCTCCGCGGTGACCTTCTGCAGGTTGCCGAAGAGCGCGTTCGAACCGGCGTCGGTGCCGGTCAGCGCGACGCCCAGCCAGCCGAGGAGCGTGCCGAAGAACGGATAGATCCAGCCCGTGCGGGTGAGCGACAGCCCCATCACGGTATCCATGCCCGAGTACCTCGTGATGTAGGCGAGGCCGACCATGAAGCTGATGGCGAGCATCGACGGCACGAGCTGCCGGAGCGTCCGGCCCAGGAGGCGCAGCGCGCGGCCCACGCTCATCCCCAGCAGCAGCGCCGAGAGAAACGCCCCGAGGAAGACGGCGGTCCCGGGCAGGGCGAAAAAGTTGAAGTCGACGGAGGCCGCCTCCGGAGTCGGGATGGGAGTGACCGGAGGGGTACGAATGACGGCATTGTGGAGCCAGGGAGTGGGCTGGGTCAGGATCGGAATCCGTACGGTACCTGCCGAATTCCGGCAGCGCCCACAGGAAGATGAAGACCGAGGCGAGGGCGAAGGGCGACCAGCCCTTGAGGATCGTCCCGACGCTGTGGTGGCGCAGCTCGATCGTGCGCGGTCCCTCCCCATCCTCCATCAGACGCCTCGGCCTCCAGAAACGGAGGAAGGCCACCGTCATCAGGAGAGAGAAGATCGCGGCCACGATGTCGACGAGGCCCGGATCGTGCCGCTGGTAGTTGGACCAGTAGAACTGCATCGCTGCGAAAGTGCCCCCGCTCACGACGAGCGCGGGCAGCACCTCGAGCGCCTTCTTCCACCCCACCATGGTGATGACCAGCCAGGCCGGCAGGATGAACGAGAAGGGGGGCAGAATCCGGCCGATCATGGCGTTGAGGTCCGCGATGGGGAGCCCGGTGACCCCGTTCAGGACCCTGACAGGGTTGCCCACGCCGCCCCACGCCACAGGCGCCGTGTTGGCGAGCAGGCACAGCACCGCCGCCTGGAAGTGCGGGAACCCGAGTCCGATGAGGAACGAGCCCGCGATCGCCACCGGTGCGCCTCCGCCCCCGCTGCCCTCGAGGAAGGCCCCGAAGCAGAATGCGATGAGGATGACCTGGAGGCGCCGGTCCGAGGAGACGCCCGCGATCGACTCCTTCATCACCTGGAACTGCCCGGTCTCGACCGCGACGTTGTAGAGGTAGATCGAGGCGATGACGATCCAGGCGATCCGGAAGAAGCCGAAGACGAAGCCGTTGACCCCGGCGGCGGCAATCATCGGGGCCGGCATCCGGAACACGGCAGCCGCGAGCACGACGGCCATCAGGAAGCCGCAGAACGCCGAGACCCACACGCGCTTGCGCAGCACCAGCAGCACGAAGAACAGCGTGGCGACCGGGAGCGCGGAGACGAGGGACGACAGGGGCCACCAGCCGAGAGGGTTGTAGTCCTGGTTCCAGATCACGGCGTGCTCCGCCCTACAGCCGCCCGAACTTCGCAATCGCTTCCGTCAGAGACTTGAACCGCTCGATGAACGGGTACATCGAGTGTTCCGTGTAGTCCAGTTCCTGGGCCTTCTTCAGGACCTCCGCGGCCGTCTCGAACGGCACGACGACCACCCCGTCTTCGTCCGCCGCGATGATATCTCTGGGCCTGACCGTCACGCCCGCGCACGTCACCGGGACGTTGACGCCCACCGAGCGGTAGTGACCTACCGTCGTGCCCGGCGACACCCCGCGGCTGTAAACGGGAAACTGAATCCGCTGGATCTGCGGAAGATCGCGGATGGAGGCGTCCACGATGGCCCCGGCAAACCCGCGGACCTTCATGGTGGTCGCCATCAGGCCGCCGACGGCGCCGTAGTCCAGGCCGTCCTCCAGCACGAGGACGTAGACGGAGCCTGCGGGAGACGAGTCGATGGCCTGGATCATTCCCTGGGTCGCCGCCGAACCCTCCTTGTGCTCTTCCTTCTTCAGCAGCACCGTCACGGCAGGCCCGGCGAACTTCGTCTTGAAGACCGCCCGCATGTCGTGGTGCATGTAGGCCTGGCGGCCGTAGAGCTGCTCGATGGCATCGGCGACCGATGCCACCTCTGCCAGGCGGAACCCTTCGACGAGCGGATCCTCGGCAGCCGGCAGGGCCGTCGTGCCTGAGAAGCCAAGCGCCGTGGCGGCCAGGAGCGAAGTCAGGAGCACCGTTACCCTCATCGGAAGCCTCCCGCGGAATGCGCGCGCCTATCTTACCGCCTTGCCGCGGCGCCGGAGGCCGCGCTCTGTATTACCATGGGGCCGCCTCCGAAGAGGAAAGGTCGGGAAATGAGCCGCGCACGCATCTCTCGGCGCCGTTTCATGGCGGGCATCGGTGCCACCGCGCTTGCTGGTTCGGCGGCATCCGCAGCCAGCGCCCGCGGCGCCCAAGCCGGGCGCCCGCAGGCCTCGGGCCGTGGCACGCCGAAGATCTGCATGGGGATCTCCAGCCGTGCCAGCGAGTCCGACATGCGCCGGATCACGCAACTCGGCGTGGATCACGTGCTCATGGGCGGGCCGCCGATTCCCTGGGGCGAGTCCGCCCTCCGCGAGATCATGGACAGGTTCAAGGCCGGCGGCCTGACCGTCTGCAACATGATGATCTCCGGCTTTCCGAACACGATCTACGGGAGGCCGGGACGCGACGAGGAGATCGCGAAGGTCAAGGACTCGATCGGCGCGGCCGGCAAGGCCGGGTTGCCGGTCGTGGAATACAACTTCTACGCGCACCGCGCCATGGAGGGGTACTACGAAGTGACCGGCCGGGCGGGCGCGGGCTACACGGGCTTCGACTACGAGCGCATGAAGGACCTTCCGCCGCTCGCGGAAGAAGGCGCGCGCACGCTCGAGGAGATGTGGGCCAACATCACGTACTTCCTCGAGGCCGTGATCCCGGTCGCCGAGCAGTCCGAAGTCCGCCTGGCGCTGCACCCCAACGATCCGCCGGCGCCGCTCAGCCGCGGATCGGAGCAGATCATGGGGACTGTCGGAGGCTGGAAGCGCCTGATCGGGATCGTGGACAGCCCCGCCAACGGCATTACGTTCGACTGCGGCGTCACCCGCGAGGTCGGCGACGACCCCGTGGCGGTGTGCCGCTACTTCGCCGCCAGGGATCGGATCAACCACGCGCACTTCCGGAACGTCCGGATGCACGTGCCGCGGGAGACATACGAGGAAGTGTTCATCGACGAAGGCGACATCGACATGTTCGCCGTGATGCGCGAACTGGTTCGGGGCGGATACAGGCTGGCCATCTACCCCGAGCACCCGCGCGCGCTGGACTACGACCGCGAGGCCACGAAGGCGTCGGGCGGTCTGCGCGGGTATCCCGGCGGGGGCGGATACGCCGGCGATGCGTTCAACGTCGCCTACACACGGGCGATGCTGCAGGCAGCGGCGTTCAAGGAGTAACAGCATGCATCGACTTCAGAGTCGCAGGGAGTGGCTGCTCCAGACCACGACGGCCGTCTCCGGCGCGTGGCTGTGCGGGACCTCGTGGCTGCATGCGGCCGCCGCGCCGACGGCCCCGGTGGCGATCGCGCGGTGCGCGACCTACGACACCGCGGAGCTTCTGGCGGCCATGCAGACGATGTTCGACCGGATCGGCGGCGTGAAGCGGCTTGTCAACGGGAAGACGGTGGCCATCAAGGTCAATCTGACCGGCGCACCCGAAAGCCGCGTCAACGACCAGCCGGTGGGCGACACGCACTACACGCATCCGCAGGTGATTGCGGCGACGGTCCACCTGATTGGCAAAGCCGGGGCGCGCCGCATCCGGGTGCTGGAGAGCCCGATGGCAACGGTCGGGCCGATCGAAGAGTACGTCGGGCGGGCGAACTGGCAGCCCCGCGACATCCTGGGCGCCGCCGCGAACGTCGAGTTCGAGAACACCAACTTCCTGGGAAGCGGCAAGAAGTACTCGCGGCTGAGGGTTCCCAACGGCGGCCTCCTGTTCCCGGCCTTCGACCTCAACCACGCGTACGAGGACTGCGACGTCTATGTCAGCCTGGCCAAGATGAAGGAACACGGCACGGCCGGCATCACGCTGTCGATGAAGAACAGCTTCGGCATCCTGCCCTCGTCCATCTATGGGACGGGTGCGGGCAAGGACGAGCCGGACGAGAACCCCAAGGGGAATCGCCAGTCGGTTCACACCGGGGCGCTGCAACCCGCCAGGACCGCTCCCGCCGAGAAGGACCCGACGTCACCACGGGAGGGCGCCTGGCGCGTGCCGCGCGTCACCGTGGATCTCGTCGCGGCCCGGCCCATCGACCTGGCCATCGTCGAAGGCGTGCGCACGATGACGGGCGGCGAGGGGCCGTGGGTGAAGGAGGCGAAGACCGTGGTGAACCCGGGCGTGATCGTCGCCGGCAGGAACCCCGTGACCACGGACGCCGTGTGCATGGCCGTGATGAACTTCGATCCGATGGCCGATCGCGGAACGGCGCCGTTCGAGACCTGCGACAGCACGTTGCGGCTCGCCGAGGAAGCCGGCATCGGCACGCGCGACCTGAAGCGCATCGAGGTCGTCGGCAGCCGGATCGAGCAGGTACGTTTCGACTTCGCCGGGATCCGGAAACAAAGGCGGATGGGCAAGGCCTGAATGGACGCCCGCCATTCGGCGTCGTGTGCCCGGAGGCGGCGCCTTACCAGGGAAGTGGTGTCGGTTCATCCCGCGTCGAGGTGACCCGTGACCCGAATCGTGACGACCATGACGGTCGCCCTCGTCCTGCTGGCCTCGTGGATGCAGCCGCGCACGGATGGCCAGGCACTGGCACCGCTCAGGGCCCTGCCGCCCTACATGCGCGTGCTCGTCGACTGGGGCGTCCGGCCGGAGTGGAGCCTTGACGGCAGGTCCCTGCTGTTCATGGAGCGGGGGCTCGGCGACGCGTATCGCCTCGACGTTGAGACCGGGAGGTTGACGCCGCTGACGGCGCACTTCTACAACCAGGGCTACGACCGGGTGCTGCCGCTCGCCAACGGCGACTACCTGCTCACCGGTCCGAGGGCCGTCGACCCGAAGGATCCGTGGAGCCAACGACACACCGGATTCGAGATGTTCGTCCTCGACCGCAGCCTGACCAAGCCGCCTGTCCCGCTGGGCGAACGGCTTGACGAGGGGCCCGCGGTCTCACGCACGCGAATGCACGTGGCATGGACCACCCCGGGGCAGCGGGAGATGTTCGAGGCGGACATCGTCTATGCGGACGGCGTGCCGGCGCTGGCGAACAAGCGGCTGGTGCTGTCGTACAAGGGCAGGCCCGCCAACGAACGGCTCGAGACGCAGGATTTCCGCCCGCCGAACGAGAAGGAACTCCTCTTCACCTGCTACAGCGGCACCGTCGAAGAGCCCTTCTACTTCGCCGATCTCTGCGGAATCGACCTCGCGCGTGGGATGGTGACGAACTACACGAACACGCCAGAGCAGTACGACGAGGCCGAGGGGGTATTCCCGGACGGGCGATACGCGATGGTCGAGAGCGACCGCCACGGCGCCAACCGGCAATGGAAGATCGACGTCTACCGCCTGGCGCTGGATGGCAGCAATCGTGCCGATCGGATCACGTTCTTCCAGTCCGGAGACACTCCCTACCACGGCTCGAACCCCGTGGTGAGCCCGGACGGGCGCCACGCCGCCGTGCAGTTGGGTATCCACGGAATGGGCGCGGGCCAGGGGCGCGGCATCGTGCTGATCGACCTGGCCGCGTGGGAGCGCACCCTGCGGTAGTCGGGACGGGAGAGTGCGGCTTCACAGCGACGGCCTTGTCTCAGCTGACGTCCGGAAGGTCGCGTTCACGCGCGCGGGACCTCCAGGGTCCTGGTCAGGAGGTCTGCTTCGAGCAGACGGCCAATCCCTATCGTGGCCTTCCGCGGCTATCATGGGTCCTCGAAAAGGGAGGTGTGCCATGCGGAACACGAGGATCGTCCCGGCCGTGCTGCTCGTCGCCGCGGCGCTCGGCGCCGCCGTCGCCGCGCGGGGAGCCGCGACCACGCAGTCGGAGAGCAGGGCCTCGATGAACACGATGAACGTCCAGTCTCATTCCGATCCCCCCACCGTGCCCCCGTCGCAGGACGGGAAGATCCGGATCATCGCCTTCGGGGCCCACCCCGACGACTGCGAGATCTACGGAGGCGGCGTCGCGGCGAAGTGGGCGGCCCTCGGCCACAAGGTGAAGTTCGTCTCGGTCACGAACGGCGACATCGGCCACCACCGCATGGCGGGAGGGCCGCTGGCGCAGCGCCGGAAGGCCGAAGTGGAGGCCGCCGCCCGCATCTACGGGATCGAGACGCAGGTCCTCGACCACCACGACGGCGAGCTGGAGCCGACGCTCGAGGTCCGGCGGGAGATCGTGCGGCTCATCCGCTCGTGGAAGGCCGACGTCGTCCTCACCCACCGGCCGAACGACTACCACCCGGATCACCGCTACACCTCGGTCGCCGTCGGCGACGCCGCGTTCATGGTCACGGTTCCGTACTTCTGCCCCGACACGCCGGCCCTCCGGAAGAACCCGGTCTTCCTCTACTTCATCGACGACTTCAAGAAGCCGATTCCGTTCCAGGCGGACGTCGCGGTCTCCACCGACGACGTCTTGGAGAAGAAGATCGACGCGGTGGCGGCCATGGACTCCCAGTTCTTCGAGTGGCTCCCCTGGCTCGAGGGGTACCTGGACAAGGTCCCGGCCGGGCAGGCGGAGCGCCGGGCGTTTCTCGCCGAGCGCGTCGGCGTGTGGTTCCGATCGTGGGCCGACGCCAGCCGTGCGAGGCTCGCCGAGCGATACGGCGATGAGCCGGGCCGCGCGGTGAAGACCGCCGAGGCCTTCGAGATCTGCGAGTACGGCTCGCGACCCGACGCGGCGGAGCTGAAGCGGCTCTTCCCGTTCTGATCTCCTCCGGCCGGAGCGTTCGCCGCGCGCGGAATCCCAGGTCCGATCGGTGTCAATTGGTATACTCCTCGCCGCATGGCGCTGCTCGCCGGCCGAGTCGATGAGGGGACCGGGGCGCGGTGCGATTCCGCGTGGAGGGCTTGTCGATGATGAAGGACTCCGTGGAACGGCTGATCGGAAGGCGGGAGGTGCTCCAGGGCACGGCGGCGGCGGTGTTTGGCACGGCCGCCCTGGGCGACGCGCATGCGGAGTCCGCGCTCCAGTTCACGAAGACGGCCTCCAAGCCCTCGGACTTGAGGATCACCGACCTTCGGGTGGCCGTGGTGGCGAAGGCGCCGATGACCTGCCCGATCATCAGGATCGACACCAACCAGGGCATCTCCGGGTTCGGCGAAGTTCGCGACGGCGGGAGCAAGACGTACGCGCTGATGCTCAAGAGCCGGCTCGTCGGCGAGAACCCGTGCGACATCGACAGGCTCTTCCGGAAGGTCAAGCAGTTCGGGTTCCACGCGCGGCAGGGCGGCGGGGTCTCGGGAGTCGAGGTCGCGCTGTGGGACTTGGCGGGGAAGGCCTACGGCGTGCCGATCTACCAGATGCTCGGAGGCAAGTTCCGCGACAGGATCCGCTGCTACGCGGACACCGACAGCTCGCGCGATCCCAAGGTCTTCGCGTCCCGCCTGAAGGCCCGCATGGACCAGGGATTCACCATCCTGAAGATGGACCTCGGGATCGGTTTGCTCCAGGGGATCCCCGGCACCGTCACCCGGCCCGCGGGGCAGACGCGCGCCGAGATGAACACCACACAGCACATGTTCACCGCCACCGACATCACACCCAAGGGCATCGAGCTGATGGCCGATTACGTGGCCCAAGTGCGCGAGGCCATCGGCATGGAAATACCGCTGGCCGCAGACCACTTCGGCCACATCGGCGTGAACGCGTGCATCAAGCTGGGCAAAGCCTTGGAGAAGTACAACCTGGCCTGGCTCGAGGACATGATTCCGTGGCAGAACACGGAGCTGTGGAAGAAGATCACCGACGCGATCGAGGTGCCGACGCTGACCGGCGAGGACATCTATCTCAAGGAGGACTTCATCAAGCTCGCCCAGACCCACGCCGTCGACATGATTCAGCCCGACGTGCTCACGGCGGGGGGAATTCTCGAGACCAAGAAGATCGGCGACGCCTGCCAGGAGTACGGCGTGCCGATGGTGCTGCACATGGCGGAGAGCCCCATCGGATGCATGGCTGCCGTGCACTGCGCCGCCGCCACCGAGAACTGCCTGGCGATGGAGAACCACTCCGTGGACATCCCGTGGTGGGGCGACATGGTGAACGGACTCGAGAAGCCGATCGTGGTCAACGGCTTCACCAACGTGCCGGACGGACCCGGGCTGGGCATCACCTCCTTGAATGAAGACGTGATCAAGGCGCACCTGCTGGAGCCCGGGTACTTCGAGCCGACTCCCGAGTGGGACAAGGAACGGTCGAACGACCGGCTCTGGAGCTAGAGGCGGCCTCATAACCCGTTCTCGCGGCCACATTCAGCCGCCGCACGCAGGTTATGAAGCCGGTCCTGTGGAGGGAATCCATGGAACGGCGGGAGCTGTTGTCGATGGCGGCGGTCGGAAGCGTGGCGGGAATCCTGGCTGCGCGGACAGGGGCGGCGCAGGAACTGGTGGCGCGGGCGACCCGCGGAATGCGCTCCCCGAAGATCAAGGATATCTCCGTCATCACGACGCAGCCGGGCGGGGTCCGGCTGATCGTGGTCAAGGTCACCACCGACCAGGACGGCTTGTACGGGTACGGCTGCGCGACGTTCACCCAGAGGGCCGACCTCGTGGTGCCAGCCGTGGAGAAATACCTGCGCCCGCTTCTCGTGGGCAGGCCGGCCGACCGCATCGAAGACACGTGGCAGCTCTGCTACAGCTCCTCGTACTGGCGCAACGGCCCGGTGCTCAACAACGCCATCAGCGGCGTGGACCAGGCGCTGTGGGACATCAAGGGCCGCCAGGCCGGCATGCCCGTCTACCAGCTCCTCGGCGGCAAGTGCCGTGAAGCCGCGGCGAGCTACACGAGCGTCGGCGGCGACGATGTGGCGCAGATTGTCGAGGGCGCGCGCAAGGCGATGGCGCAGGGCTATCGCCACATTCGACTGCAGATCAGCGTCCCCGGCATGTCAGGGTACGGCGCGGGGAGCGGCGGCGCGGCGGCGCCGAAGGCCCAGGCCCTTCACAACGACCCGGTATTCGAGCCCGGCGCCTACATCCGGCGCGCGGTGAAGATGCTGGAGGAGTGCCGCAAGCAGCTCGGCGACGAGATTGAGCTGCTGCACGACATTCACGAGCGGGTGTCGCCGCGGGAAGCCATCCAGTTCGCCAAGGACGTCGAGCCGCTCAAGCTCTTCTTCCTGGAGGACGCCGTCTCCCCGGAAGACATCGCCTACTTCCGCCAGATCCGGCAGCAGTCAAACACCCCGCTCGCCATGGGCGAGCTGTTCAACAGCCCGCACGAATGGACACCGCTCATCGCCGAGCGGCTGATCGATTACATCCGCATCCACATCTCGCAGGCGGGCGGCCTCACGCCCTGCCGGAAGATCCAGCAGTTCGCCGAGCTGTTCGGCGTGAAGACCGCGTGGCACGGACCCGGGGATGTGTCACCCATCGGGCACATGTGCAACCTCCACCTCGACCTCGCGAGCCCGAACTTCGGCGTCCAGGAGGGCGGCGTGATCCGCGGCGTCGAGGCCGAGATCTTCAGGGGCTGCGAGACCTTCAAGGACGGCTATCTCTATGCCAATGACGCGCCGGGGTGGGGCATCGAGATCGACGAGAAGTTGGCCGCGAAGTACCCGTTCCGCTCCGACGGCCCGCGCGGGAGCCTGAACGGCGGATGGGGCGTCATCCGCCGTCTCGACGGCACGGTGATCAAACAATAGGGCGCCGCGGGGCGCGGTCAGCGGGCCGCCGACCGCCGCTTCACGTACGCGTCGTACCGCTCCGCCCCCAGCTTGCGCTTCAGGAAATCCTCGTATTCTTTGATCAGGGCGGGATCGCTCGGCCTGCCGTAGATCTCGCCCGACTTGTACTTGCCCTCGTCGAACTTCAGCCGCGTCCACTCGTCGTGAATGTGGGTGATGTCGGCGGCGTCCACGATGTCCTGCACCAGGTGAGGCGGGATGAAGTACACGCCTTCCCGGTCGCCCAGAACCACGTCGCCCGGCAGTACGGTCGTGTTGCCGACGCGAACGGGGACGTTGATGCCGGTCACCATGACGTTTCGGATCGCCGGTGGCGTCGCCCCTCTGAAGTACCCTGCCATGTCGAAGGCGGCGATGCCTTCGAGATCACGGATGGCGCCGTCGATGACGAAACCGGCTCCCGTGGTCTTCATGATGTAGTACGCGAGGTTGTCGCCGACGATCCCGCCGGCGTCGATGTTCCCGCCCACGTCCACGACCAGCACGTCGCCCGGCCCGAGCATGTCGATGACCGTCTGATGCGACAGGCGGGCGCCGCCCTTTGCCTTCCACTCCGCCGCCTGGGCGTCCGCCACATCAGCCCGGATGGGCATCAGCTGCAGCGTCACCGCCCGGCCCACCAGTTTCTTTCCGGGCTTCAGGACCTGCAGGCCGTCGGCAAACTGGTTGGGGTACCCGCGGCCCGTGATCCCGAGGACCTCCTCCGCGGACAGGCCCTTGACCTTTTCGAGCATCGCGTCGGGGACCTTGGGCCTGCCGTCTGGGAACCGCTCGTACGGGTTCTGGGAGGTGTAATTCACCATCTGCTCCCGCGTCCAGGTGAAGACCTGTGCCTGCGAGTACGCGGGAACGAGCACAGTCCCCAACAACGCAAGCTGCAGGATTCGTGACGCGCTTCTCATGGAAACCTCCATGGGGTCCTATGCGAACCAGGTTGCCCCGGGCCTCTGCAGCTTCCGCACGAACTCGTCGTTCATCTCCAGCCCGATTCCGGGCCGGTCGGGCACGGTCACGTACCCCTTTTCGATGATGTCGCCTTCCTTGACCCACTGCTTCCACTGCGCCATGCGCTCGGGCGGGTGGCCCCAGTGCCACTCGAGCACCAGGGCGTTGGGGATCGCCGCCAGGACGTGGCACGAGGCCATGGTCCCGATGGGCGACGCCTGGCAGTGCGGCGCCATCGGCACGTAATAGGTGTGCGCCAGGTCCGCGATCTTGCGGGCTTCGAGCAGCCCGCCGCACTTCTGGATGTCGGGCATGATGATGTCGACCGCCCGCTTCTCCAGGAGTTCGCGGAAGCCGTGGCGCAAGAACAGGTTCTCGCCGGCGCAGATGGGTGTGTGACTCGACTCGCGCACGTCCCGCATGGCGTCGACGTTCTCGGGTGGAACCGGCTCTTCGAGCCACAGCAGCTTGAAGGGCTCCAGTTCCTTGGCCATCCGCTTCGCGGTGCCGACGTCGTAGCGGCCGTGCATGTCGGCGGCGAGATCGATGCGCTTCGGCAGCGACTCCCGCATGAACGCCACCTTGTCCACCATGTGCTCGATCTCGGCGTTGTTCGCGGTCCAGTTCACCCGGTCGAACCGTGCCGGGTCGCCGCCATCGTCGATGTCGATCTTGGCCGCCGTGAAACCCAGGTCGACGATCTGAGAGATGAACTCCGCTGCCTTGGGATCGGCGCGGTTGTTGGTGCCCGAGTCGCAGTAGATGCGCACGCGGTCGCGCATCCGGCCCCCGAGCAGCTGATAGACGGGAAGCTCCAACGCCTTGCCCGCCAGGTCCCACAGGGCGATCTCGACCGCGCTGAGCGCGGCCACGTACTGGCCGGCCTGCGCGCCGGCGAAGATCCCCGACGTGCGCAGCCGCTCGAAGATGGCGTCGACGTTCAGCGGGTTCTGACCAACGAGCGCATAGCGGAATCCCGCGACAATCGAAGCCCCGCCGCTGACAGCATCCACGCCTTCACCCTCGCCGACGAGCCCCTGGTCGGAGTAGATCCGTACGTGGAGGGAGCGGACGAATGCCGTGCGCACGTCCGTGATCTTCAGCTTCGGCCGCCGCTGCGGCGACGTCGTGGTTTGAACGGCCGCGGACAACCCCTCGAGGTTCAACAGACCGGCCAGGCCCCCGGCCGCTCCCAGGAGGAACGTTCTTCGATCACTCATGAGGGTCCCTCGCTTTCCGATCCTGTCAGGGCTCAAGCGGCCGTCGGAACTCGTCCCGGGGCAGGTCCAGGCGCAAACACGGCGCAGACTAGCCCGGTTGGACGGCGGGGTCAAGCCGCCGTGCAGAACTACAGCCTCACCACCTCGTCGATCCGCACCGGGCGGCCGGTGTCGATGCTGGTGTAGCCGGCGATCCCAATCGCCGAGCTGAGAATGCCCGCCCTGAGCCCCGCGCGCTGGAAGAGCGGATCCGGCACCGAGGGGTCGAACACCATCCGTTTGACCCGTTGGTCGGCGCCGCCGTGCTCGAACAATTCCCCGCGCTCGGGATCGGCCGCGATCACGGTGCTGTCCTTGAAGTTGCGCGTCAGCCTGATCTCGCTTTCGTGGGGCACCTTCCAGGGCTGGCGGTAGAAGTTGCGGACGTCGATCCGGCCCTTCGAACCGTTGAACACGATCGACTGACCCTCGTACGGCGCCGTGGCGTTGAGGCTGTAGGTGACCAGCACGTGGTTGGCGTACGTAATCTGGACGCTGTACGTGTCGGGGACGTTGATCTCCCGCCGGTAGAGACAGCCGTCGCGGTAGTAGCCGTCCTGGTCCTCGCAATCCACGTACAGCTCCACCAGCTGTTTGCTCGTCGTGATATCCCAGTGGAGGTCGCACCGCTGCTTGTGCGGGCACAGGCGGCAGTTGGCGTGACGGAACGGGCCGTTCACGCCGTACTTGTTCAGCCGCCCGTGCGCGGTCACCTCCACCGGATCGGCGTCGATCCACCAGTTCAACTGGTCGAAATGATGGCTGGCCTTGTGGCACAGCAGCGTGCCGCTGGCCTGCCTGAGCCCGTGCCATCGACGGAAGTAGCTGGCGCCGTGATCGAGATCCAGAAACTCCTCGTAGCCAACCGAGTAGAGCTCGCCGATCTCTCCCGCCATCAGCAGTTCCTTGACCTTCATCGCGGAGGCTTCGTGGCGGGCGTTGAAGGTCACGTCCAGCCTGCGGCCGGTGCGCTTCTGGACGTCGACGATGCGCTGGGCCTGCTCGGCGTGGGTGCAGAGCGGCTTCTCCGAAATGGGATCGAGGCCCAACTCCATCGCGCGGCAGACGTACTCGGCGTGGGTCGCATCGACCGTGGTGACAATCACGCGCTCGGGCTTCGCCGCGCGGATCATCTCGTCGAAGTCGGTGAAGGCGGGGATGCCGCCCCCCATCCAACGCTGCGCAACCTTCACCCGGTCGGGGTTGACGTCGCACAGGCCGACGATCTCGACGAACTCTCCCGCGTCGCGAAGGAGATTCGTTCCCCAGGTCGTGCTGCCGCGGATGCCCGTGCCGACAAGCGCCACCCTCGTCTTCGCCGGCGCGGCGAACGCCTCGAGCGGGCCTGTAAGTGCCGCGGCGAGCACGCCCATCGACCCGATGCGACAGAACTGACGCCGGTCGACGGCCACTTGTCCGTGCTGCATGATCACCCTCATCTGAACCGGGAGCCGGTTACGCGTGAGCATACGGGGGATTCTACCGCTCCCGGCGCAGCGCGGAGGCGGGCCATCTGCATGCGCTCCGTGAGCGCGCAAGTGATACCCTAGCCCGGACTCAGCGGCCGCCGTGCCTCCGTGGACGCGCCAGAGTCTCTCACACCGAGCGGGAGGCGAGATGAAACGCAGGACTTTCATCAAGACAGGTACCGCCGCAGCCGTCACGTGGTTTGTCGCTCCTCCGATGCCGTCGCTCCTCTCGGCGCAGGGCCCTGCGCCCGGCGGCCTGGACTCGGAGTTCCTGCGGCCCCCCGCCGCCGCCAGGCCGCACACGTGGTGGCACTGGATGAACGGCAACGTGACCGCGGACGGCATCACCCGCGACCTCGAGGCGATGGCCCGGGTCGGCGTCGGCGGCGTGCAGATGTTCGACGTCGGCACCGGCATCCCCAAGGGGCCGGTCGAAACGCTGAGCCCCGAGTGGCTTCGCCTCGTCCGCCACGCGGCCAGCGAGGCGAACCGCCTGGGCATGAGCTTCACCATGCACAACTGCCCGGGCTGGTCCTCGACCGGTGGACCGTGGATCACGCCCGACCGCGCCATGCAGCAGCTGGTCTGGAGCGAGACGTTCGCGGACGGGGGACGCCTCGTGCAGATCAAGCTCGCGAGGCCCTTCGCCAAGCTCGACTACTACCGCGACGCGATGGTGATCGCGTACCCCGCCTTGCCCGGTGAGGGGCAGACGCCGCGGGTCGTCGCAGCCACGGTTGGAGGCAAGCCAGTCGATCCTTCGCCGCTGCTGAACTGGGATCAGGCTGCTGGAATCGATCTCATCCCGGCGGCCGCCGGGGAGCAGGTTTCCCTCGTGCTGGAGTTCGCCTCGCCGTACGAGGCCCGGTCGGTTCTGGTTCACCTGACGACGGTTCCCGGCCCGGGCCAGCCTGGCGGTGGCGGCGGGGCGCCGGGGGCGGGCCAGCAGGCACTGCTCCTCGAGTGTTCCGACGACGGCGCCACGTTCCGGAAGGTGGCGGAACTTGCGGCGGGGGGCGGCGGCGCAGCCGGCCCGAACGTGCCCGCGGTCGCCAGCTTCCCGGCGGCCAGCGGCAGGTACTTCAGGCTGACGTCGACCCAGCCGAGGCGCGTCACCGAGTTCCAGCTTTCGGCGAACAGCCGCGTTCCGGATTGGCCCTTCAAGTCGAACCTCGCGCGGCGCAGGAACCAGGAACACTCGCCGGCCGCCGGCGACGCGCAGGCCATCGACCCCGGGCAAATGCTTGACATCTCGGCGCACATGAACGCCCAGGGCGAACTGTCCTGGCAGGCCCCCCGAGGACGGTGGACCGTGCTGCGCATCGGCCACACGCCGACCGGACGCATGCAGAACGCGGCGTCCGACGCGGGCCTCGGCCTCGAAATCGACAAGTTCAGCACGGAGGCGATGGAGTTCCACTTCAACAAGTACTTCGGCGGACTGTTCGAGGCGTTCGCCCCTCTCGCCCAGAAGGGCCTGGTCGGCGCCCTCATCGACAGCTACGAAGTCGGGATGCAGAACTGGACGCCGGCGTTCCCGGAGGAGTTCACGAAACGGCGCGGCTACGATCTTCGGCAGTACATGCCCGCCATGACCGGGCGCATCGTCGGCAGCCCCGAGGTCACCGAGCGCTTCCTCTGGGACATTCGGCGCGCGCAGGCCGACCTCATCGCCGACAACTACTACCGCAAGTTCGCCGACTTGTGCCGGCAGCACGGCATCAAGTCGTACACGGAGCCGTACGGCCCCGCCAACGGCCCGTTCGACGAACTGGAGGTCGGTGCGCTCGTGGACGAGCCCATGGGCGAATTCTGGCTGCGTCAGGCCGCCGCACAGTGGGGCTGGAGCCTCAAGCTCGCCTCATCCATCGCCCACGTGTGGGCCAAGCCGGCGGTCGGCGCCGAGACGTTCACCGGACGGCCCAACGACTCGAAGTGGCAGGAGCACCCCTACGCCACGAAGGCGATCGGCGACCTGATGTACACGTTCGGCCTGACGCGGTACGTCTTCCACCGCTACGCCCACCAGCCGCACCCTGACGCAGCCCCCGGCATGACGATGGGGCAGTGGGGATTCCACTTCGATCGGACCAACACGTGGTTCGAGAAGGCAGGGCCCTGGCTGCAGTACATTTCCCGCGCGCAGCACCTGCTGCGGCAGGGGCAGTTCGTCGGCGACATCCTGTATCTGAATGGAGAGAGCGCGCCGGCGGAAATGCCGAACTCCGACAACCCCACCAAGGAGCCGCTGAAGCCCCTTCCGCCCGACGGCTACGACTACGACGTCATCGCCCCGGCGGCCTTTCTGCAGCGCGTTCGCGTCGAAGACGGGCGGATCCTCGTCGAGGGCGGGATGTCGTACCGGGTGGTCGTCCTGCAACCGAGACAGGGCATCAGCGTCGAACTCGCGCGCAAGCTCCACGAGCTGGTCCAGCGCGGGATGTGCCTCGTCGGCGCGCCGCCGTCCTATTCTCTTGGACTCCCGAATGCGCAAGGCAACGACGCCGAGATGCGCCGGACTGTTGCCGCGCTCTGGGGGGACGCCAGCGAAGCCGAGCGGACCGTCGGTCGGGGCCGCGTGTTCCGTGACCGGCCCCTGCGCGAGGTGCTCGACAGGATCGGTGTGGCTCCCGACTTCGAGTTCACCAGCAAGGCGCCGGACCGGGACGTTCGCTACATTCACAGGACGGTCGGCGGCACCGACATCTACTTCGTCACGAACCACCAGCGCCGGTCGGAGGAGATCCTGGCCAGCTTCAGGGTGAACGGCAAACAACCCGAACTGTGGGATGCCGTCACCGGGACGATTGTCAAGGCGCCGGTGTTTGAAGCTGCGGACGGCCGGGTGCGCCTGCCGATCGTCCTCGAACCTTCCGGGTCGGTGTTCGTCGTGTTCCGGTCCCCTGCCGGGACGGACGCGCTGCGCTCCGTCTCCCGGGCCGGGGAGGTCCTCGCGTCCACGTCCGACTACCCGGCCGCGCCCGCAGCCCCGCATGCGTCGGTGGCCAATTCGTTCACGATCTCGACCTGGATCAAGCCGGAGATCGAGGTTGCCTCGATCGGCTTGGGCGGCGGCGGGACGGGGGCCCTGGCCGCTTTCCTCCCCGGCCGGAGCGGCCCGGCCGAGTCTGTTCAGGGGACGGCTGGAGCCACCGGCTCGTGCTTCGTCGTGCATCCGCCCGAGGGCGACGTGCTCTACGGCGACGGCCACACCGCCGCCGGCTTCGCCGCCGGCCGTGACGCGGTCGTCGTGTACGAGCGCGCCCGGGGACTGTTTGCGCCGGTGCTCGCGGCGCTTGTTCCGCTCGCCGGCTGGAACCACGTGGCGGTGGTGTACCGGGACGGCACGCCGTCGCTCTACGTCAACGGCCGCTTCGTGAAGTCAGGTCTGCGCACCGGCCGCACGGTGCACCCGGGACTTGGTTCACCCGATGCGAACATCCGCTTCGTCCATTTCGAGGGCGACATGACCGCACCGGCGCTCGTGGCCGAGGCGCTCGGCGAGGCACGGATCCGTGAGCTGGCCGCAAGGCTGCCGGATCCCGACGCCCCTGCCGGCGTCGAAGCCCGGCCGGGAGGCTTGATGTTCTGGCAGGACGGGGAATACCAGCTGGCGGATGAAGCCGGCCGGAAGACGTCGGCCCGTATCGCCGGGCTGCCGCAGCCGCTCACGGTTGTAGGGCCGTGGCGGCTGGTGTTCCCGCCGAACCTTGGCGCGCCGGCGGAAATCACGCTGCCGACGCTCATCTCGCTGCACGAGCACCCGGAGCCTGGCGTGAAATTCTTCTCGGGCACGGCTGCCTATCACGGGTCGCTCACGGCGCCCCGCGGAGCCATCGCCGCAGATCGAAGGTTCTTCCTCGACCTCGGGCGCGTCGAGGTGCTCGCCGAGGTGCTGCTCAACGGGCGCAACCTGGGCATCGTGTGGAAACCACCGTATCGGGTGGAGGTGGGGGACGCGTTGCGCCCGGGTGAGAACGCCCTGGAGATCCGTGTCACCAACCTCTGGCCCAACCGGCTGATCGGGGACGAGCAACTCCCGGAGGAGTACGCGTTCGGCCCTGCGGGCCCCGCTGCGGGCGGACAGGCGCAGAACCCGAACGCCATCCGGGAAGTCCCGAAGTGGTTTGCCGAGGGGACGCCACGGCCCAAGGGCCAGCGCATCACGTTCACCACGTGGCGTCACTGGCGGAAGGACTCGCTGCTGCACGCCTCTGGGTTGCTCGGGCCCGTGCGGCTGTTCGCCGCGGGTTGGCGCGCGCTGGACAAGTAGCCGAGCGGGCTCGGCAGTGCATGTAGGACACCCATGAAGACGAGAATCACCTTCGTGCTCACGATCGCCGTGGCGCTCGCGCTCGTTGGCGCCGCGTCGTTGATGGCCACACAATCCGGGGCGGGAGCCACTGCTGCTCCGCCCAGGCCGGAAGGGCCATGTGACATCTACGCGGCCGCGGGCGCCCCCTGCGTGGCGGCCCACAGCACCACGCGCGCGCTGTACGCCTCCTACGCCGGCCCGCTCTACCAGGTGCTGCGCCAGTCGGACGGCAAGTCCCTCGACATCGGCATCGTCCAGCCCGTCGCGTCGCCGGCTGCCGATGCGGGCGGATACGCCGACGCGGCCTCGCAGGACGCGTTCTGCGCGAACACGTACTGCTGGATCACGACCGTTTACGACCAATCCCCCAAGAGCAACCACCTCATCCAGGCGCCCCGCGGCGGATTCAGCGGACCGGCGATGGGCGGGTTCAACAACCTCCCGGTCGCCGACATGGCGCCGGTGACGATCATGGGCCACAAGGCGTACGGCGTGTTCATCGCGCCAGGCATGGGCCTCCGTCAGAACGACGCGAAGGGCACCGCCGTCGACGACGAGGCGGAGGGGCAGTACTGGGTCATCAGCGGCCGCCACTACAACGACGGCTGCTGCTTCGACTACGGCAACGCCGAGACCGACAGCCGCGACGATGGCAACGGCACCATGGAAACCACGTACTACGGCAACGCCACCGCCTGGTATCGCGGGAGCGGCGCCGGCCCGTGGATCATGACCGACCAGGAGAACAACCTGGTGGGGTGCGTCAACGCGGATGGATCGAAGCTCTGCGCGAACCTGCCGAGCATTACCTGGCGGTTCGTGACCGCGATCGCCAAGGGCGAACCGCATCACTGGACGTCCCTGGGCGGCGACGCGCAGAAGGGCGCGCTCACGGTCATGTTCGACGGGCCGCGCGTCGACCACACCTACGACCCGATGCGCAAGCAGGGAGCCATCCTGCTGGGCAACGGCGGAGACAACAGCGTCGGCTCGCAGGGCACCTTCTATGAAGGCGCGATGACGGCCCCGGGCACCTTTCCGACGGACGCGACCGACCAGATGGTGCAGGCCAACGTCGTGACCGCCAGGTACGACGTGCCGCGGCTGACGCTGGCGCCCGCCTTCGCTGAGGCTTCGGCGGGCAAGCCGGCGCCGGCCACGGCCACTCCGCCTGGGCTCCAGACCTTCTCGCCGGGGTCCTCGCAGGACACCACGGTGACGTTCACGAACACGACAGGGGCGCCCGTGACGGGCGTCACATTGAGCATCTCCGTCCCCAGGCAGTGGACATCCGTCGTCAAGGGCTCCACCAGGACGTCGGTGACGATCGCAGAGCCGGTCGCGCCGGGCGCCAACGTGAGCGCGACCTTCAGGGTCACCTCGGGACCGGCGGCCTTCAACGGCGACCTGGTCGGCCGCGCCTCGTGGAAGACCGCGGCGAGCGGCGTGACGCACTCGGAGACGGCGGCCGAGAAGGTGCGGAACGTCAGCCTGGTCAAGATCAACGAGTTCCGCGTGAACGCCGGTTCGCCCGCCAACCCGACGGACTCGTTCATCGAGCTCTACAACGCCGGCTCGAAGGCCGTCGACATTTCCAACTGGAGCCTGACCCAGCACCAGACGCAGCAGCCCATCTTCTCGTCCGTGAAGATCCCGGCCGCGACTAGGCTCGCGGCCGGCGGCTTCTACCTGCTCGGCCTCTCGAACTCCGGGCTGGCGGCTCCTGCGAAGGCGGGCGACAACACCATCTACGTCCGGAGCATTGCCGGCATGAAGGTCGGTGACACGATCACCATCGACACCGGCGGCGGCGCTGAGACCCGCACGATCGCGAGCCTCGGGACTGCGGCCGGCACACCGACGACGCTGTGGCAGCCGCTTCCCGATGGTCCGGTCATCACGATTCCCGCCGGCTCGACCAACGTGCCGGTGACGAGCGTGACCGGCTTCGCGGTCGGCGAGAAGATCGCCCTCGGCTACGGCGCCACGTTCCCCAACGTCGCGAGAACCGTGGAGAAGTACGAGGTGGCCACGATTACCGGGATCGGCAAGCCGGGCACGCAAGCCTGGCTGGGCGTGGATGCTTCCGCCGGCGCGACCAACATCAAGGTGACCTCGGTCGACAACATCACGGCTGGTGACACGATCCGATTGGACATCGACACGGTCGGCTACGGGATTGAGACCGTCACGGTCACCAAGGTCGGCACCCAGTCGAGCAGGGCGCAGCTCTCGGCGAATGCGATCGCCGGCGCGACGACGATCCTCGCGCGCGGGCGAGGCAACCTGACCGGTTTCGCCGTGGGCGACAAGATGACCGTGGGCACACCGGCGAACCACGAAACGGTCACGATCACCGCCGTCGGCGCCTCGGGTCCGGCCGGCACCAATGTGAGCTTCACTCCCGCTCTCGCCAATGTGCACCTCGCCCGCGAGGACGCGGTCGCCCACGGCACCGGCCTCGACCTGGCCGCCCCGCTGAAGTTCAAGCACGCGGCGAACATGCCCTTCAGCGTTCGCGGAACGGGGATCAGCTTCACGCCGGCGACGGCTTTTGCCCACTCGAGCAACGAGCCCGTCCTGCCGCTCGGCACGGGCATCACCCTCGACAAACCCCTGGGTCTGGCCCACGCGATCGACGCGGTGGTGCGTGACGCCGCGGTGACGACCGCCGGCTACCAGGGGACCCCGGTGCCCAACCAGTGGTTCGGAGGGCCCGCTCTCTCCACCAGCGCCGGCACCATGGTGCTGCGTGACGCCGCCGGCCTGGTCGTCGACAGTCTCAACTACGGCCTCCTCGTTGACCCGTGGGCTGCGGAGGGCTACCAGGCCACCTCCGGAGCAGGGGAGGGCGGCTGCCGCGCGCCTTCGCCAGGAGCGGGCCGCGGTTTCGGCGGCGGCTTCGGCGGGCAGGCCGCTCCGGCCGTCGCGACGCCCCACAGGAGCGCGGGCCGCTTCCCGGATGGCGCTGACACCGACAGCAACTGCAACGATTTTCTGCTGCAGCCCGCCAGCACCCTGTCGGCCGCGTCGGCCGCCGGAGCAACCAACGTCAAGGTCGCCAGCGTCGCCGGCTTCGTCGCCGGCCAGACGCTGCTGGTTGATGCGGGTGCAAGCCGCGAGACCGCCGTCATCGCGACGGTTGGCACCGCAGGAGCCACGACGGTGGGCTCGGCCACCAGCGCGGGCACGAACGTCATCCCGGTCGCCAGCGCGATGGGCTTCGCCGCCGGCCAGACGATCACCATCGACGGCGGCGCGAACCTCGAGACGGCGGTTGTCGCATCCATCGGCAGGGTCTTCGGCCCCGGCGGCCCTGGCAGCCCTGGCGGCAGCGCCACCATTACCGTCGAGGCGCCGCTCAGGTCCGCGCACGCGGCCGGTGCGCAGGTCTCCGGCACCGGCATCGCCCTTGCCGCGGTGTTGACCCGGGCGCATGACAGCGGCGCGCAGGTCGCCGCCAATGATCCAACGCCCGGTGCGCCCAACCGTTATGACCGGGCACGTCGCTGAGGATGACTGTGAAACTGTCCGTCGCTCCACGTGAGCGTTCGGCCAACACTGAGAGGTGAGTGGTGAGTAACAGAGGTCGACGTCTCGTTGTCGTTTGCGGATGCCTCGCTTCCGTGCTCGGCGGGGTGGCGATGTTGGCGCAAGAACCCAAGAAGGAGCCGCCCGTGCAGTGGGTCGAGACCGAGACCGGGCGCTGGATGGTTCACGACGAAGCCCGGCCCGCGCCGCCGGTGGTCACGCCCGGAGTGTGCGGCGCCCAGGAGACCCCGGCCCGGCCGCCGTCCGATGCCGTCGTGCTCTTCGACGGGCAGGACCTTTCGAAGTGGACGGACATGAAGGGTCAGCCGTCGAAGTGGGTGGTCCGTGATGGCTTCATGGAGTCGGTGAAGGGGGCGGGCTACGTCAGGACACGGCAGGAGTTCGGCTCGGCACAGGTCCACGTGGAGTTCGCCACGCCGTCGACGGTGATCGGCGCCAGTCAGGGGCGGGGCAACAGCGGCGTCTTTCTCCAGGGCAAGTACGAGATCCAGGTGCTCGACTCCTACGAGAACAAGACCTACCCGGACGGCCAGTGCGGGGCGCTGTACGGCCGCGCCGTGCCCCTGGTCAACGCCTCCTGCAAGCCGGGGCAGTGGCAGACCTACGACATCGTCTATCACCGCCCGGTGTTCGACCAGTCCGGCAAGGTGACGCGAAAGGCCGTCTTCACGGTCTTCCACAACGGGGTGTTGATCCAGGATCGCGTCGCGCTCGAAGGCGGCACCGAGTGGATAGGCCCCCATGCGGTGACTGAGTACGCCCCGCACGCGGACAAGGGACCGCTGATGTTCCAGGACCACAACAACCCGGTCCGGTTCCGCAACGTGTGGATCCGCGAACTGAAGGACTGAGGCGGGCTGGCGCGCGTCTGGGACATCGTCAGTTGGGAGGCACATCGAGCCGGGAACGGCGGCGCCGGTTGGTCGCCGCGCTCGCCGCGGCCCTGACGTGGGCCCTTGGCCTGCCTGCCTTCGCGCAGGCTCCGGATGCCGGCCGTGCCCGCCCACCGCGCATTTACCACACACAGCGGCTCGCGGGGCAGCCACCGTCGGTCGACGGGCACCTGGACGACGAGGCCTGGAAGGAAGGGGAGTGGGCGGGCGACTACGTCCAGCAGTTGCCCGTCGAAGGCGGGGTGCCGTCGCAGAAGACCGAGCTGAAGATCCTCTACGACGACAAGCATCTCTATCTCGCGATCCGCGCCTACGACGACATGGCCAAGATCACCAGGTACCCCGCGCGGCGGGACGGGATGGCTGGTGACATCGTCGGCGTGTGCTTCGACAGCTACTTCGACAAACGCGCGGGCTTCGAGTTCGACCTCAACTCGGCCGGCACGAAGATCGACCTGGTGCTGTCCAACGAGGGCTGGGACACCACGTGGGACGCCGTGTGGGACGGCAAGGTGGCCTACGAGCCCGACGCCTGGACCGCGGAGTTCCGGATCCCGCTGAGCCAGCTCCGCTACGGCCCGCAGGACGTCCAGGTGTGGGGCATGCACGCGTGGCGGTGGATCGATCGCCTCCAGGAGGAGAGCCAGTGGAACCTCATCCCGCGGCAGGGCAGCGGCCGCCTCTACAACTTCGGTCAGCTTCACGGAATCCAGGGATTGCAGCCGCGCCGGCGCATCGAACTTCTTCCGCACGTCGTCGGGCAGGTCGAGTCGCTGCCGGAAGAAGCTGGAAACCCCTACGTCGGGAGCGCCGACGGCAAGGCCGCGGTCGGGCTCGACGCGAAGATCGGCCTCACCTCGAACTTCACGCTGGACGCCACCGTCAACCCGGACTTCGGCCAGGTGGAAGCCGACCCGTCGGTCGTCAACCTGACGACCTACGAGACCTTCTACGTGGAGAAGCGCCCGTTCTTCCTGGAGGGGAAGCGCATCTTCACGCTTGGCCTGGCCGGCAGCGCCATCGCCGGCGACGAGAGCGGCACGCTCCAGGGTGACCAGATGTTCTACTCCCGCCGCATTGGCGCCCCGCCGACCTTGCAGCCCGTCGTTCAGGAAGGCGCGGTGCTCGAGACCCCGGGCGAAACATCCATCATCAGCGCCGCGAAGGTGACGGGCAAAACGGAAGACGGCCTGTCGGTCGGATTCCTGCAGAGCGTCACCGACAACGAGCACGCCAACGTCTGGTTTGGCGGCGCCGAGTCGCGCGTCCCGGTGGCGCCGACGGCCAATTATCTGGTCGGCCGCCTGCAGAAGGACTGGGACAAGGGCAACACGATGCTGGGCGGGATGGTGACGTCCACGCACCGGTGGCTGCCCGACGACGTGGTGTTGCACCGCGTGCCGGCGGACGCCTTCACCGGCGCCGTGGACGCGACGCGCTTCTTCGCGAACCGGTCCTATGTCGTCGAGGCCAAGGGCGTGTTCAGCCGGATCACCGGGGACGCCTCGGCCATCACGGCGCTACAGACCAATCCCGTGCACTACTACCAGCGGCCGGATGCCGGCCATCTGGGCGTGGACGCGAACGCCACGTCGATGGCGGGCCACGGCGGGACCGTCCGCGTGGCGCGCTACGGCAACAGCAGGTGGTTGTGGTCCGAGTCGGCGCGCTGGATGTCGCCCGGACTCGAGCTCAACGACGTGGGGTACTTGCGGCAGGCGGACGCCATCCTCAACGAGGCCAGGCTGGAGTTCAACGAGATCGAGCCCCGCGGGGCCTTCCGGTCGTACGCATTCACCGTGTCGCGGGACGACGCATGGGACTTCGGCGGCCTGAAGACGGCGGGCAGCACCGGGCTCGAGGCGTCAGGCTCGTTCCGGAACCTGTGGGGCCTTTTCGGGGGCGTCAGCCTCGTCGAGGCGCCCACAGACACGCGCCTGCTGCGGGGCGGACCCGCCATGACGACCAGCGGGTTCGTGAGCGCCGAAATCGGCGGCAACAGCGATCGGTCGAGGCGCGTCAGCGTCTCGCTGTCGGCCGAGCGCCACTTCGTGATGGACGGCGACGGCCGCAGGGCCGAGGCGGCCGCCAACGTCACCGTGCGGCCGGTGAACGCCTTCAACTTCTCGGTGAACGCGTTCTACGAGCGCAACGTGGACGACCTGCAGTACGTGGACACGGCGCACCCCGCCGAAGGCGCCAGGTACCTCCTGGGGCGCCTGGACCAGGAGACGCTCGGGCTCACGTTCCGGGCGAATCTCTTCATCACGCCTGACCTCTCGATTCAGTACTACGGCAGCCCATTCGTGTCCAACGGCAGCTTCGGCCAGTTCAAGCGGGCCACCTCGCCGCGCGCGGACGCCTACGCGGATCGCTTCTACCGCTTCGCCGACTCGGAGATCGCGTACCTTCCGGAGGTGAACGCGTACCGGGTCAACGAGGGCGGCACGACGTACGCCTTCCGCAACCCGGACTTCGACTTCCGGCAGTTCCGCTCGAACCTCGTCGCCCGCTGGGAGTTCAAGCCGGGTTCGTCCCTCTACGTCGTCTGGTCACAGGATCGGACCGATGAGAACGTCTTTGGCAAGTCGCTGGCGGGCAGCCTCGATGCGCTGCGCCTCGCCCCGGCGGCCAACGTGTTCCTCGTGAAGTTGACCTACTGGTTCGGGCTGTAAGAGGAGATGCGCGCGCGGCAGGACCGCTTGCGCTGCGGGACCCTGGGTTGTAGCATCCCGAACCTGTGAGCACACGCACCCGACTCCTCTTCGCTGCCGCTGTTGCGGCCGTAGTGTTTCCTGCCGCAACGCGCGCCCAGTCAGCTCTCGCGCTGGGACCACTCTTCCAGGACCATGCCGTGATCCAACGCGGTCGCCCGGTCCCCGTGTGGGGGACGGCGGGTGCGGGTGAAGATGTCTCGGTCGCGTTCGCGGGCCGCCGGGCCGCCGTCCGTGCAGACGCCTCGGGGCGATGGACGGCGACGCTGCCGGCGTTGGACGCGGGCGGCCCATTCAATCTCGAGGTCCGCACTGGCGCGGGCGCCACGCTGACGGTTTCAGATGTCCTCGTCGGCGACGTGTTCCTCTGTTCCGGCCAGTCGAACATGGAGCTGTCCGTCGGCCAGTCGCGCAACGGCACCTTCGCCGCCGCGCGGTCGGCGAACGATCGCATACGACTCCTGACGGTCCCGAAAGCCGGGAAGCCCATTCCCGCCGCGGCATTCGAGACCCCTCCAGCGTGGCAGATCGCAGGCCCGCAGACGGTGCGCACCTTCTCGGCAGCCTGCTACTACTTCGGGCGGGACGTGCAGGAGATGCAGAACGTCCCCGTTGGCCTCGTGAACGCCTCGTGGGGTGGAACGGCGATCGAGCCGTGGATCGGCGAGTCGGGCCTGCGATCGATCGGCGGCTTCGACGCCCGTCTCGACCTGCTGGGCCTCTACGCGCGCGACGAGGACGCGGCCAACGCGGGCCTCGGACGGATGTGGGAGGACTGGTGGCGCGGGCACGGCGGGGCCGCCGGCGAGCCGTGGAAGCCTGACGACGCCGGCTCGTGGATCGACGTGCCCGAGTTGCGGAACTGGAAGACCTGGGGCGTGCCTGAGCTGGCGGCACACGACGGCATGGTGTGGTACCGCCGCTCGTTCCGCCTCACGCCCGAGCAGGCTGCCGGGCCGGCCACGCTGTCGCTCGGCGCGATAGACGAGGTGGACGAGACTTGGGTGAACGGCCGCGTGATCCGCAACACGTTCGGCTGGGGTACCCCGCGGACCTACCGCATCCCCGCCGGCGCGCTCCGTGCCGGCGACAACGTCGTCGTCGTGAACGTGCTGAGCACCTGGGACGCCGGCGGCATGACCGGGCCGCCCGACGCGCTCGCGCTGAAGTTCGACGATGGGACGCAGGTCTCGCTGGCGGGTGACTGGCGGTACCGTCCGGTGCCGCTCTCGATGGGCCGGCCGCCCCGCGCGCCGTGGGAGACGATCGCCGGGCTCACCACGCTCTACAACGGCATGATCGCGCCGCTTGGCTCATACGGGGTTCGCGGGGCCGTCTGGTACCAGGGCGAGACGAACGCGGACGATCCGGCCGGGTACGAGAAACTGCTCGGCGGCCTGATGGCGAGCTGGCGTTCGCAGTTCGGAACCGAGCTGCCGTTCCTCGTCGTGCAGTTGCCCAACTTCGGGGCCGTGCCCACCGAGCCTGTCGAATCGAACTGGGCGGACATCCGCGAATCACAGAGGCGAGCTGTCGCAGCCGACGGCCACGCGGGCCTCGCGGTCACGATCGACATCGGCGAACGCGACAACTTGCATCCGGCCAACAAGCAGGACGTCGGGAAACGACTGGCACGCGCCGCACGTCGCGTCATCTACGGCGAAGCCATCGCCCCGTCGGGACCCGTTCCCCAATCCGCCAGGCGCGAGCGCGCGGCCATCGTCATCACGTTCGGCGATGTCGATCAGAAACTCGTGACCTACAGCTCCAGCCAGGCGATTGGGTTCGAGTTGTGCGGCGATGGCCCGGGCTCGTGCCGGTTCGTCAGCGGCGAGGTCGATGGGACGCGGGTCGTCCTTCCGGTGACCACGATTCCGGCCGGGCGACCGGTGCGCGTCCGGTTCTGCTGGGGCCCGAGCCCGCTGTGCAACCTGACGGACGGCAGCGGACTGCCGGTCGGCCCGTTCGAGCTTCCCGTCCGGTGACGGCGTTTCGCCCGCAGTCGGCTTACCATGCGACCTTGACGAACGACACGCTCGTCCGCGGCAGGCAGGCCGAACGCCTCGGCGACGCAGCCGTCGCGGCCAGCACGCCCTCACCTGGCTTGGCGTCACACCTCCAACGACTGCCGGCGCGCGTGCCGATGCGCGTCGCCGGCGAGTTCAGGACGGCGTCACCGACCTCGCCCGGGCCGACAGGCCGAGCCGCGCGATGAGCGACGAGAACTCCGGGTTCGAGCGAAGGTCGTCGACCATCGGGTCCACGTTGAGCAACGGGACCGTGCCCTCGCGCTCGTCGAAGGCCTGCGCGATCGCGCGCAGCCGCGTGTCGTAGTCGGAGATGTGCGCGCTCGCCGCAAAGACGAGTGGGCTCACGTAGTGGCTCCGCGAGAGGCGCTCGAGGTCGTCGCACGCCCGGACGGCCTCGGTCTCCCGCCCGAGGGACCGAAGCGAACCGGCCAGGCAGCCCAGCGCATGCGGCCAGGCGCGGCTCGCGGCCCGCAATTCCTCCACCGCGGCCTCGAAGTTGCCCTGTGCCCTGTAAACCCGTCCGATGAAGTACCGCGCGAGGCCAAACGACGAGTCCAGTTCCAGCACCTTGCGGCAGCAATCCACGGCCCGGTCGAACCGCCGCGCGTAGAACAACGCTATCCCGAGGGTCGTGCGGACCGCAGGGGCCAGCGGGTCGCACTCGCACGCGCGCTCGAGCTGGGCCAGCGCCTCGTCGAATCGGCCTGACGCCGTGAGCAGGTGGGAATACCAGACGCGCGTGAAGGCGTGATCGGGGCTGAGATCGAGCGCCTGGAGGAAGTGCCGCTCGGCTCTTTCCCAGTCCCATTCGTGCATGGCCGTTTCGTAGGCGAGAACGGCGTGGGCCTCGGTCAAGCCGGGATCGATCCCAATGGCGCGCTGGGCCTCCCGTCTCGCACGGGGAAAGGCCTCCGCCGGGCGCCGGAAGCCCACGAAGCCAATCACGCAGCAGCACTCGGCGATGCCGGCGTAGGCTGCGGCGTACGACGGGTCCAGCTCGATCGCCTGCTCGAAGTATCGAATCGCCCGATCGAGGTCTTCCAGGTTCCGGCGAGCCGAATGGTGCCGGCCCCTCAGATACAGGTCGTGCGCCGCGGGGATCCTCGTGGGCCGGAGCATGACGCGCCCTTCCGTCCCCCCGAGCAGCGCCACCCGAAGCTCGGACACCACCGTCCGCGCGATCTCGTCTTCGATCGCGAAGATGTCATCGGACGCCTGGTCGAAGCGCCCGGACCAGACGTGGCACCCGTCCGACACGTCGATCAGCTGCGCGGTGACCCGCACCCGGCACCCGGAGCGCTGGACGGATCCCTCGAGCACCGCGCGCACTCCCAACTGGCGCCCGATCTCACGGATGTCAGCGACCTTCCCCTTGAACATGAAGGCCGATGTGCGGGCGACGACGCGAAGACCGTGCAGGTGGGCAAGCCGGTTCGTCAACTCCTCGGCCAGCCCGTCGCAGAAGTACTCGTAGTCACGCGCGGGCGCGAGGTCGAGGAACGGCAGGATGGCCAGCGACGGCCGCCTGTCCGGTCCGTGGGGGCCGACGGCGGAGCCGGGTTCGCTCCGTGTGACGCCGGCCACGAGCCGGTATCCCCGCTTCGAGATCGTCTCGATGACCCGCGGTTCCTGGGCATCGTCGTCGAGCAGCTGCCTCAAGTCCGCGACAGA
Organism: uncultured Acidobacteriota bacterium; assembly: GCA_963806085.1. Lineage (GTDB taxonomy): Bacteria > Acidobacteriota > Vicinamibacteria > Vicinamibacterales > JAKQTR01 > JAKQTR01. The sequence goes on along the minus strand of CAWDWR010000002.1, from coordinate 669,668 downwards.
TCGGCTTAGGACTGACTCCGCGACGAACCGGCCGCCCCACACATCGTCGAGGATCTGGTCCTTCGTCACGACCTCGTTCGGATGGTCCGCCAGGTAGACGAGCAGATCCATCAGCCGGGGCCGCAGGTGGCGCACCTGGGCCTCCCGGACGACACGGTTCAGGCTTGGCTCGACCAGCCAGTCGCCGACACGAAACACCTCGCCAGGGAGCGCCGCGTCCACGGCTGGAGATTATAGTCCGCCGCCGTGGAGCCAGGCGCGGCCCCTGACGCTCCGCCCAGCCGCGCGGGACCTTACCGGGCCAGCGTGACCTGCAGTAGTGAGAAACCGCCGCTAGCGAGAGTCATCGGGTTCACGCACCGCATGCTGTTCGGGCTCTCGAGCGCGCAGCGTTCGTCACTCCATGTGGCGTACGTGCCGCCGGGACCGGACAGGCTTCCAGCCAGAATCGCGGTGCCGCCGCTCACCGTCCCGGTCAGCGAGCCGTTGTACGTCACGCCGCCCCCCAGCGTCGTGCTGGTGCCCGACAGAGAGTCACCCGCGTGTGTCAGCTGCAGCGTGATCGTCGAAGTCGGGTTGACGGAGGTTCCGGTCCAGGTGCCGGCCAGGTTTACGGCCGTCGCAACGCTGATCCCGCCGTACCCGCTGGAACCCTGGTAGCTCGCCGTGATGAGGGCAAGGCCGGCGCCTTTGGCCGACACCAACCCGCCGGAAGAGACCGCGGCGATCGCATCATTCGAGGAGGTCCACGTCGCCTGGCTGGTGACATCCTGCGGTCCCGCCGTCGTGTTGGCTGTCGCCCGCAGTTGCGTGCTCCCACCCACGGCGCCGATCAGGAAGTTGCCCGTCACCGAGACGTACTGGAGCGTGGCCGCCGGCGCGGGCGACGGAGACGAAGGAGAGGAGGAGGGCGGGGAGGACGAAGACGAACCGCCACAGGTGCTGGCCAGGAGGACGGCGGCGCAGAGGACGGCGAGTCTCGACGCGAAGGCGACGGGTGAAGTCCGCTTGGCAGCCATGGCATCCTCCTGGTGCGTCCGAAACGGCCACAGGATGCCAGGAGTGTGGACAGGAGTCCTTCCGGAATTCCTTCCGTTCTCCTCCAGCCTTGGAAGTACTCGTGCGCGACGAAGTCCAGCACGCGAATCCGTTTCTCGCCACGGCCGGCCCTGCGCACTCGGGGACCTCGCGTGGCGACTGTCAGCCTCAATCCTCATCCCTCCCGTCTGCGAGGCGTGTAGAATGGCGGCGATGACTCCGCTGGAACGGATCAAGTGCGCGCTCGACCAGACACCCGCCGTGCGCCTTGCCGTGGTCTTCGGATCGGCGGCGCGGCAGACCGAAAGTCGGGACAGCGACATCGATGTGGGCATCTCGTGGCTGGACGGCGCCGTCCAGCCTGCGGCCGCCGTGGCGGTCGCCCTCGAACGAGCCGCCGGCCTACCCGTCGATCTCGTGCTCCTGGACGACGCCCCGCCGTTGCTGCGGTTCGAGATCGCCCGCGACGGCCAGGTCCTTGTCGAACGCGTGCCGCACGCCTGGGCGGACTTTCGCGCCAAGGCCATGATCGACTGGTGGGACTGGGCGCCGACCGCCCGCATGATGCACCGCGTGATGGCCGAGAGACTCAAGGAGGAGGCGGCGCATGGTCCGGCGTGAGGTGGTCGCCGCGAAGGTGGGGCGAGCGCGCGCGTGGCTCAACGACGCCGCGTTGCCGTTGCTGGGACCCGAAGAGGCGTACCTGGCCGATCCCCAGCGCCGGGACCTGGCGCTCTTCCACCTCTTCCTCGCGATCCAGGAGTGCATCGACCTCTCGGCCCACTGGGTGGCCGATGCCGGGTGGAGCGAACCTGACGATGCCGCATCGGCGTTCGACGTGCTGGCCGAGCGCGGCGTGATCGACCGCGGGACGGCTGCCGCGCTGCGCGCGGCAGCGGGCCTTCGCAACCGGATTGCGCACGGCTATGCGATGCTGGACTACGGGCGCGTTCATCGCGAGGCGCAGGAAGGCGTTCCTGCGCTGCGTACCTTCCTCGCCGCGATCGCGACGGCGACCGAACTGTAACGCGTAGCGTTCGCGTCTGGTATCAGAGTTACACGAAGGCAGACGAACCGGCCCGGGCTCGTGCCGGTTCGTCAGCGGCGAGGTCGATGGGACGCGGGTCGTCCTTCCGGTGACCACGACTCCGGCCGGGCGACCGGTGCGCGTCCGGTTCTGCTGGGGCCCGAGCCCGCTCTGCAACCTGACGGACGGCAGCGGACTGCCGGTTGGCCCGTTCGAAGTCCCGATCAAGTGACAGAGTCCCGTCACGCGTCAGGCCGCAGCTCTCCTATCGCTTCCTGGCCTCGGTGTTGCCGAACACCGTGAACTCGGCCACGCCAGGCGTGAGGCCCTTCGGCCAGGCGGTGACGACCAGCCGCGCCCGCGACGCGACGGTCGGCTCGATCTCGCGGTAATCGACAAGCAGATCTTCGGCGCTCGCGGTGCGGTCCAGCACCGTCTGCCACGCGCCCGCGGCCGTCTGCAGCTCCACGCGGTAGCGGTACGGTCCCGGCAGCACGCCGCGATTGGAGTCGAGGCCGATGTCGCGCCAGGCGATCCGTACAGCGCGAATCGTCGCCGGGCCATAGAGCCGGCTGGTGAGCGTCGGCGCCGCATCTTGCTCGGCCGGTTGCCACCAGGTGCGCAAGTCGTTGTCCACCGCCAGTCGGCCGGAGAGGTTGGGCGCGTTCGACGAGCCAATCGTCTGCACGCCGCCGTTGAGATGATCCCATCCCGTGTCGGCCGGGCCCCGGCCATCGGGCCCGCGGCCCGGGAGCCATTGCGGCGTCGAGGTGGCCCGCGGGACGGTCAGCTCGCCGCGGGCGTCGAACTCGACGACGTCCATGCCCACGCGCCGCTCGAACCCGTGCGCGACGCCGGCCGCGATCGTGTAGAAGACCCACCACCCGTCCCCGGGGCCCTTGATGATCGACCCGTGCGCCGTTCCGGTGACCAGGCCTGCCGTGGTCCGGAAGATGGGGTTGCGGGCCTGAGGGCGGAAGGGCCCGAGCGGCGATGTGCCGACGTACGCGCCCATCGCATACGCGCGATGCTCGGTGCCCGCCGCAGAGTAGGTGAGGTAGTACCGCCCCTGGCGCTTGATCATCCACGCGCCTTCGATCCAGCCGGCATTCCGGTTCTGGTTCCACTCGCCGACCCGCTCCCACGGGTGGGCGTCGGGCGAGAACGGGATGAGGGGCTTTGCCTCGCCGATCGGGCGAGTCGGATCGGAGCCGTCGAGTTCGATCCCGTAGATTCCTCGAGTCTCGCTGCAGCCCCAGTAGAAATAGAGACGGCCGTCATCGTCGACGAAGAGGTCCGGGTCAATCGTCTCGGGCAGACCCGCCGGCAGCTTCGGGCGGCCGAGCTCCTCGAACGGACCCAGCGGCGAGGGGGCCGCGTAGATGGCAGACGAACTGGCCATCAGGAGGAACCGGCTCCCGTGCCGTACCACCGTTGGCGCGTAGCCAACGTCGCGGACATTGAGCGGGTGATGCGTCCACGTCGCGCCCATGTCAGCGCTGACCCAGGCCATGTCGACGGACGGATAGAGGAACCACCGCCCGTCGTGCCAGAGGGCTGTGGGGTCCGCCAGCTCCCGGGTACTGCTCGACGCGATCGACGAACCACAGGAACGACCCGTCGGTCTTGTCCCCGGCTCGCAGGTCTCTCACGAGGCGGCCGACGGGGTAGTCCGGGATCGGCAGCGGGTTGCAGTACGTCCGGGGTGCGCGGGCGGGCGGCGGAGCCTGACCCGGCGCCGCCGAGACGAGGGCCGAGGCCGCAACGAGACAGAGCGCGAGTGAACGAGCACGCATAGAGGAATCCTGCCGATTCACGAGTTGGCCTACCAGGTTACCTTGACGAACGACACGCTCTTGCGCGGCAGTTCAAACGTTGTGGCGACGCGGCCGTCAGCGCCGATCGTCACCTCGCGCGCCGGTTCGAGCGGCTGCAGCTCGCTGGCCTTCTCCAGTTCGGCGTACTGACCCGGCGTTGGCGCCTGCGGCGAGCCCATCCGGAGCCAGGCCGCGTACGAGTTGCTGTGCTGCTCGTCGATCCGATAATGCGCGAGTGTGGCGCGGCCGGCCGGCAGTCCCTCGATACTCAGCTGAATCGAAGCCGCCGGCGCCGGAATGTCGTCGTCGTGGTAGTTCCAGATCAGGACCGTCGCCGAACGGGCCGAGCGGGCCGCGAGGGCGGAGATGTCCGGCGCCGCCCGCACGCCCTTCTCCAGGATCTCCGCCAAAGGCAGGCCGGCCGAACTGACCGCCTGCACGCGATTGCCGCCCATCTGGCCCAGCATCCGGAACGTGTTCAGCACCGGCTTCGCGATGCCATTGGTCGCCAGGTCGCGGAAGCCGTCGAAGTACGGTTGGTCCTCGAAGAGAAACGCCCAGGTGACGGCGCCGAGGAGGTTCGCCCGATGCAGGTCGGCCAGCTCGTAGGTGCGCGCGATCTGCAGCGCCGTGTACGTCGGGTACATCGTCCCGTTCCGGTAGCCGTTGTGCGGGTAGTGGGTCACGCCGCACGCCGCGCAGCCTTCCGGGTCGGACTCGCCGATCACGATCGGCGTCTTCGCGTACATCGGGAACTCCTCGATGACCGCGAAGTGCCTGTCGATGCTGGCGAGCTGGCTGGCCACGCCCATGCGTACGCGCCCCTCGATGAACGTCGGGCTGCCCTTCGCGTGGAAGGTGATGACATCGAGCGGCGTGCCGGTGCGTCCGGTCGCGTGGTTGACGCCTGCCGAGGTGTGCTGCAGGAACGAGCGCAGCATCGCCTGCGCGCCGCCCGTCACTTCGGGGCCGCCAATCCTCGCGGTCGGCAGGGCGCGGCGCACGCCCTCGACCGTGAAATCGTAGAGCTTGTTGAAGTCGTCGCGCCTCGTCTGGGCCTTCTGCGCCGCCCGCGGATCCTCTCGGCCGCGTCCCGGACCGACCGACCCGCTCCAGTACCCGATATCGGGTTCGTTCCAGAGTTCGAACCACCAGCTCTCGACCTCGGCGCGGCCATACTTGGCGACGAAGTGCCGTGTCACCTGGTAGCAGAGTTCCTCCCACTTCCGGTAGTCGCGAGGCGCGTAGGTCCACCCGGTGTAGATGTCGTTGTACGGATCGCCCGGCTTCCAGAAGTGCCGGTACGGCACGCCAGCCGGAGCCGACGACAGCGCCTCGGGCATGAAGCCGAGCTGGACGAACGGCTTCATGCCTCGAGCCCTGTAGGCGTCGACGATGCGATCGAGGGTCTTCCAGTCGTACACCGGATTGCCCGCGGCATCCTCGGTGTAGACGTTGGTCGAGCCCCACTTGAGCGCGGGCGTCCCGTCGCCTGACGTGAGCAGGTTGTGCACCCGCATGAACACAGGCACGGGGCTGAGGGCCTGCAGTTGCGACAGTAGCTTCAATCCGTTCGGCGCGTAGGTGTAGTTCGGTTCGTCGTGGCCGAACCAGGCCCAGAACGGATACATCGGCCCTCGCGTGACCGTCGTGTCCACGCGGATCGTGACCGGCTCGTTCTGCGGCGCTCCGCCCGCGACCGCCCCGAGGACGGCCAGGCTGAGCGCCGCGATGGCCAGGCGATGCCGCACCGGGCTACTCCGGGAACAGCAGCGGCGCGAACTCGTGCAGGCTCCGCCGCCACGTCTGCCACTCGTGGGCGGTGTTGGGCGAGACGTAGAAGACGCTGTTGATGCCGGCCGCCTTGAGTTGCTCGTGATTCGCGCGCACGTTCTCCGGCCGCTCACGCGAACCGCAGCTCTGGAAGATCAGCCTGACCTTCTTGTTGAACTCCGCGGCATTGGCCATCACGCCGTTGTGCGCCGTCGCAGGATCTCCCACCGTGCCGCCGCTGAAGATGCCGATGTGCGAGAACACGTCGAGGTTCTCCATGGCGATGGCATTGGTCTGCATGCCGCCCATGGACAGCCCGGCCATCGCCCGATGCGCCTGATCCGCGAGCGTGCGGTAGTTCGCATCGATCATCGGGATGATGTCTTCCAGCAGCGTCCTCTTGAACCTGTCGGCCCATCCGGGCGGCGGCCAGTTGGCCGGACGCTGTCCCGGCGCGCCCCCCGGGGGCGGCCCCGCCGGCCGCGTCTGCCCGGGCATCGCCCAGCTGCCGTTGTCCATGACGATGATGAACGGCCTGGCTTTGCCCTCGGCGATCAGGTTGTCCATGATCAGGTTGGTCTTCCCCTGATTCGGCCAGCCGGTCTCATCCTCGCCGCCGCCGTGCTGGAGATACAGCACCGGATAGCGGGTCTTCGTGTCGTTGTCGTAGCCCGGCGGCGTGTAGACGAAACAACGGCGCATCGCGTCGTTCACCTTGGAGTAGTAGATCGTCTGGCGGACCTGGCCGTGCGGGACGTTCTTCAGGGCGTAGAAGTCCTGGTCCTTCGCGGGGACCTCGACGCCGCTGCCCCAGCGGCTCGCGCCGTAGAAGTAGAGGCTGTCCGGGTCCGGGACCTTCGCGCTGTCCACCCAGAGCTGGTAGTAATGGAACCCTTCGTCCTGGGGCGCCGAATCGCCGACCCAGACGCCGTCCGCACCCTTGGTGAGGGGATACCGCACGGCCCCGATGTCCAGCAGGACGCTCTGCGCGTCCGGCGCAACGAGGCGGGCGCGGACCCGGCCTTCGGAATTGACCTGCGGATACTCCTTGCCGGGCTGGTTGGACGAAGCCGGCTTGAAATCGTTCACGGCCGGCGTTTGGCTGGCCGGCGTCGGGTTACCCGGCGCCTGAGGCGTCTGCGCCAGGCACAGGGCACCAGAGGCCACCAGGATGAACGTCAACACCGCTGCACGAGTCTTCATGGCACTCTCCTTGATGCCGATGGCGCCGGCGTCGCCGGGGCAGCGCCTGGGGCAGCCGAGGGACACGTCGTTCGCCTCCAGACGGAATGTCCAGACGCCCGTCCTGGCGGCGCGAGTGTATGCGCTTGCATCGACGCCTGTCAACGCAACCGTGCGACTCATGTCGCTTCTGTCGCGCTGCCCAGTCCAAGCGCTTACATTCCGTAGTAGAATGCCCGCGCCGGTCCCGTCCCCCTGCCCGAATGGAGAATCCGATGACCGCCGTAGACATCATTCGATTGAGAACCGCTGCCGTCGTGCGCGCCGCGCTGGTCCTTGCGTTCGCGTGCCTGTTCGCCGGCGCGACAGCCATCGCCCAGCCGGCGCAGCAGAAGGTTCAGAAGGCCCAGGTCGCGCAGACCGCCTTGCGGCTCAACGACAGCGGGTACTTCGAGACGCGCGGCCTGAATGTCCTCGTCTTCACGAACGAATACAACGGCATGTTCTTCGACGAGAAGACGGCCGGCATCGAGATCATCCTGAACGGCGTGCGGCTGGCCACCGGCGGGGCGGTGCGCCTGTCGCCCACGCCGGAGCAGTGGGACCTGATTCCGAAGGTGGCCGAGCGGAAGGTGGACAAGGCCACCAACACCATCACGTGCGTGCTGCGGTACGAGGCCTTCGATTTCAACTCGAGGCTGGTGGTGACGCCGGAGGGCACGGGCTTCCGCGTGGCCGTCTACGTCGACAAGCCGGTGCCCGAGAAGCTGGAAGGCCGGGCGGGGCTCAACCTCGAGTTCCTGCCATCCCGGTACTTCGAACGCACGTATCTGGCCGACGGCAAGCCCGGAATCTTCCCGCGCTATCCGACGGGGCCGACCGTGACCAAGCCCGGCAATACGAAGATCAGCCAGTTCGAGGGCTACTCGACCTTCGACGACCGGGGCCGGAACGAGTACGTGGAAGCCCAGCCTGTGGCGACCGGGCAGACGCTCGTCCTCGCTCCCGAGGATCCCGAGCGCCGGGTCAGCATCAACGCCGTGTCGGGCGGGCTCCAGTTGCTCGACGGGCGCAACCTCGCCCAGAACGGCTGGTTCATCGTCCGATCGCTGCTGCAGACGAAGGCGACGGGGAAGGTGGCGGAATGGGTGGTCCGCCCGAACGTCATCCCGAACTGGACGCGGACCCCGGTCGTCGGCTTCTCGCAGGTCGGGTATCACCCGTTGCAGAAGAAGGTGGCGGTCATCGAGCTCGACCAGAACGACACGGCCCTTCCGACGGCGTCCATCTTCGAGGTGACGGCGGACGGCACGCCGGTCGAACGGCTGAAGGCGAACGTGCAGGCCTGGGGGCGGTACCTTCGGTACAAATACGTCACAGCGGACTTCAGCGCCGTGAACCGCCCCGGGCTCTACTACATCCAGTACGGGAAGCAGAAGACGGAGACGTTCCCGATCGGCCCGGACGTGTACGACACGATCTGGCACGCGACCTCGGACGTCTGGTTCCCGGTGCAGATGGACCACATGATGGTCAACGAGGCGTACCGCGTCTGGCACGGCCTCACGCACATGGACGACGCGCTGCAGGCGCCGCTGAACTTCCAGCACTTCGACGGCTACCGGATGGGCGCCTCGACGGACACGAAGTACAAGCCCCTCGAGCGCATCCCCGGACTCGCGGTCGGCGGCTGGTTCGACGCCGGCGACTTCGACATCCAGGGCGGGTCCCACGCCGGCACGCTCACGACGTTCGTGGACATCTGGGAAACCTTCAAGCCCGGGCGGGACCAGACGTTCGTCGATCAGGACACCCGCTTCGTCGACATTCACCGGCCGGACGGCAAGCCCGACATCCTGCAGCAGATCGAGCACGGGACGCTGGCGGTGGCGGCGCAGTACCGGAGCATCGGCCAGCTGAACCAGGGCATTGTCGATTCACGGCTCCACCAGTACCACCATCTCGGTGATGCGTCGACCCAGACCGACAACCTGATGTACGACCCGTCGCTCAAGCCGTACCAGGTGGAAGGCAACCGGAGCGGCACGCCAGACGACCGGTGGGTGTTCACGGTCCACCAGCCCTTCCTGAACTACTCGGGCATCGGGTCCCTCGCCGCGGCCAGCCGCGCCCTCCGCGGGTACAACAACGCGCTGGCCGACGAGTGCCTCGCCCTTGCCAGGAAAGCCTACACCGAGGAGCGCCAGAGGCCGGCGACGCCGCCGCCGGCGGGAGCGCCGGGCGGCATGGCGAGGTTTGGCGCGGGCGCTGAAATGGCCGCCGTCTACCAGTTGATGCTCACCACGAAGGAGCAGCAGTTCATCGACCGGTTCACCGAGTTGATCTGGCCGGCGCTCGACGCCCCGGGCGGCCGGAGCCTGCTGACGGCGGTCAGAGCGCTCCCGTATCTGGGGCCTGGCGCCAGCGAGAAGCTCCGTCCGTACGTGGTGAAGTACAGGGCCGACGTGGATGCGCTGGCCAAGGCGAATCCCTACGGCGTGCCGATCGCGACCGGGGGATGGGCGGGAAGCGGCGGCGTCATGAGCTGGGCGACCACCAACTACTTCCTCTACAAGGCCTACCCGGACGTGTTCGATGCGGAGTTGGTGTTCCGCGGCCTGCACTTCCTGTTCGGGGCGCACCCGGCGTCGAACACGTCGCTTGTCGCGACGGTCGGGACACGGTCGAAGCACCTCGCGTACGGCAGCAACCGGGCCGACTTCACGTTCATCCCCGGCGTTGTCGTTCCCGGCGTGCTCATCCTGAAGCCCGACTACCCGGAGAACATGGACGACTGGCCGTTCCTCTGGGGCGAGAACGAAGGCACGATTGGCGGCGCGTCGCAGTACATCTTCCTGGCGAACGCGGCGCAGGAGCTGTTGAAGAAGTAGTCGGCCGCACCCGGCCGCTTTTCATCGAACCGAGAACACGGTCACCGACTTCGGCGCGAGTGTCAGGGTGAGCCGATCGCCCTGCACCTTCGCCGAGAATGGCTTCGGCGCCACCGCATCCGGCGCCTCGAAGGTGTTCACGGCGTCGACGGCCGCGGCCGTGAGCGTCTCGCCGGCGGCGGTGCGCACGCTCATCCCGGAGAGGCGCACCGTGAGGTCGGCGGGGCGATTGGGATCGACGTTGGTGAGCGCGATCCACAGCGTGCCGGCCGCGTCCTTCGCGGCGATGGCATCGACGCGCGGCAGCGTCACGTCGCCGTGAGCGTAGGTGCCGGCATCGAAGGTGACCGGCACGAAGGTGGCGTCCTGGAACGGCACGTACATCCTGAAGACGTGGTACGTGGGCGTCAGGACCATCTTCTCCTTGTCGGTGAGGATCATCGCCTGCAGCACGTTGACCATCTGGGCGATGTTGGCCATCCGCACGCGGTCGGCGTGCCGCGCGAAGATGTTCAGGTTGAGGGCCGCGAGCACGGCGTCGCGCAGGCTGTTCTGCTGCACGAGGAAGGCGGGGTTGCTGCCGGGCAGCGGCGCATACCAGCTGCCCCATTCATCGACGGCGAGCGCGACCTTCTTCTGCGGATCGTACTTGTCCATGATGGCCGAGTGCGTGCCGATGATCTTCTCCATGTCGAGCGTGGCCTTGAGGAACCGGCTGTACTCGGCCTCGCCGAACCCGACGGACTTGTACTTGGCGGCCCAGTCGACGACGGTGTAGTGGTGCAGCGAGAGGCCGTCGATGTCCCAGCTCCAGGTGTGGTCCTTCCAGGCCTTCATGATCGTCTCGGTCCACTGCGTCCACCTCGGTTCATCACCGCCGCCCGGCCCGACGGCAATCTTCAGCATCTGGTTCCTGTCCTGCTGCGCCGGATTGAAGTTCCTGACGAAGCGGCTGTAGATCTTGAGCTGGCTCAGGTAGTACTCGGGCGTCATGTTGCCGCCGCAGTCCCAGCTCTCGTTGCCGATGCCCAGGTAGGCCACCTTGAACGGTGCGGCGTGACCATTGGCGACCCGCTCCTTGCCGAGCGTCGTCGGTTGCGCGGTGGTCAGGTACTCCAGCCACTCGGACGCTTCCTGCGGGGTCCCCGACCCGACGTTCACGGAGAGATAGGCCTCGCTGCCGATCTGGCCGAGGAAGTCCATGAACTCGTGCGAGCCGAACGCGTTCGACTCGGTCACACCGCCCCAGCTCGGATTGAGGATGACGGCGCGCTGGCCGGCCGGGCCAATCCCCTTGCGCCAGTGGTAGTCGTCGGCGAAGCAGCCGCCGGGCCACCGCACGTTGGGTACCTTGAGCGCTTTGAGGGCGGCGACGACGTCATTGCGGATGCCGCGGGTGTTGGGGATGGGGGAGTCGGGACCGACCCAGATGCCCTCGTACACGCCGGACCCGAGGTGCTCGGCGAACTGGCCGAAGATCTGCCGGTCGATCTTCGGGCCGGTCTTCGACGCGTCGATGCTGATGTCGATCTGCGCGGCGGCCGGTGCGGGAGCGGCGGCGGCCGCAATAGCGAACCCGAGCGCAAAGACGAGGCGCGTCAGTCGAGCCGGTGGCGGCAGAAATTGGGCAGTCACCACACTTCACCTCACGTGAATCTGATAAACGGTCATGCTGGCCGGAGGCACCGTGATCGTTCCTGGCGCCTGCGGCAGAGTGCTGTGCGCCACCGTCGCCGGCGGCCCGCCGAAACGGCCCATGCCCGGCGCTGGCGGAGCGGGCGGCGGCCCGGCGGGAGCGGTCAACTGGGAGACCTCCACGGCGCCGCTGCCCTGGACACCGGCCAGGCTCAGCACGCACGCCTGTGGCGTCTCGGTCGGATTGATCACCGAGATGGCGAGCGTCTTCCGATCCGCGCTCAACGCCGCGAAGACATCGAGCGGGTACGTTGGGCTTCCGGACGGCCGGGACGACTTGTCGATCCCGACCGTGCCCTTGCCGGGTAGCTGCGGGGAACTGCCGCTGACGGCAACCGGCAGCGCGCCCGCGAAGTGGTCGTGCAGCACCTTCATGACCTGCCCTTCCATGCGGAGGCCGATCGCGTCACCGAAGGTGTCACTCGCCACGGCGCCCATGCCGCCGGTGGCCACCGCGAGCCCAACCTTGTCCGAGTGGCGGAAGAACTCGTGGTAGACGAGGGCATTGGTCAGCGGATTCAGCATCGGGTGGCTGGCTGGCGGCGGACCGCTCCCGAGCGAGCGGTTTCTCGGCGACCATTCGTCGAACGCGAACGTGATGTCCCTGTCCTTCAGACCAGGCATCCGCTTCACGTACTCGTCCCACGCCTCGAACTTGAACTGCACTCGATTGGCCAACCGCCGCACCTTGAGCGCGAGCGGTTCGTCCGATTCGACGAACTGCAGCGTGCCGGGGTCGATCACCAGGTTGGGGTAGCCATAGAAGTGCTCTCCGAGGTAGTCGATGTACTCTGCCGAGGTCTTCAGCAGTGCCCCGGTCCAGTCCTCGCGCGAGCCGAAAGCAAACGGCAGCGGCAAGTCTTCCGTCAGGCGCCCGGCGAACGTGCCGAGTTGCCGGTTTTCGATGTAGCACCACGACGCTTCTTCGGGCGTGGCGCCGGAGGCGATCACCTTGATGGTCGGGTCGACCTTCCTCATGGCCGTGACCATCAGGTTGTGCTTCTCCGGGTACTGCGTGCTGGCCATGTGGCCCCACTGCCACGGCCCGTACATCTCGTTGCCGACGCCCCAGATCTTCACGCCGTACGGCGCCGGATGCCCGTTCGTTGCGCGCAGGCGACCCATCCGGCTCGTGGCGGGGCCGTTCACGTACTCGACTTCCTCGCCCGCCGAGTGCGCGTCGCCGAGCCCGGAGTTCACCGCGAGGTAGGGCTCCGCGCCGATGAGCCGGCAGAACGTCATGAAGTCGTCGATGCCCATGTCGTTCGTTTCCATCCCGTTCCACGCCAGCTCGCGCCGGGGCGGCCGCTTGTCGCGGTCGCCGATGCCGTCGCGCCAGTCGTAGGCGGAGACGAAGTTGCCGCCCGGCCATCTGGCAATCCCGATTCCCATTTCCTTGAGGTACTTGATCGACGCCGCCTTGAACCCGGAGACGTTGTCGGCCGGCATCAGAGACGACGACCCCGATGCGATACGTGCCGGCGCCGGTACCCACGATTTCCAGGCGGCCGTCACTGGTGTCGGCCCTGGCGGTGAACGCGAGCGGGAACGTCGCGTAACGGCCGGCCAGCGTCCTGACGGTAACGGTCTGGCGATCGGCCGGATTCGGTCCCCAGATCAGGCTGATGCTCACGGTCGCCCCGGGGGTGCCCGCGAGCGCCACCCGGCCGGTGTAGGCCCTGCCCGCGCGCAGCGCGAGGCCGGACTGGCTGATCCCGTGGGGCGTGGCTCCCTCGAGCCGGACGAGCGGGGTCCATTCGCCCACGAAGGCGTCTTTCCGATCCATGGTGACGAACTCGTCCGGGCCGACGGGCACCCATCGGCGTTGCGGCCCCCTGCGGCCGAAGCCGCCTGTCTGGACGGCGGGCGGCTTCGAAGACACCTCGGCGAAGAACTTCCGGTCGGCCAGCATCTCGGCCCACACGAACGTCGTGGCAGGCTCCATGAATCCGCCGAAGACCCACCGCGAGATCGGGGGCGCCACCTTCGTCGCGTCGATGGACACCGCGACGGGCTGGGCGGAGGCCGTCCCGGCCGTCACGTAGATCAGCGTCGAGAGGAGGACCCATCGGCTGCAGTTGCGCATGTCTGTGCTCCGATCGACTAGGGGCTGAAGGCGAGACGGGCGCTGCCGCTCATCGGGTGATCCTGCCCAGCGCGCCATCCAGGACGACCGCCGTGCCGGGTCCGACGCGGACCGTCGCCCTCCGCTCACCATAGGCCACGGTGTAGGTCCTCGCCTGGCCGGATCGAAGCCGGAGTTCCGTGAGCCGGCCGTCCTTCCACGCGATGTCGACCTGTGCGCCGCCCCTCACGCGCACGCCCGTCAGGCTGCCGGCCGCCCACCGTTGCGGCAGCGCGGGCAACACACGAATGCCGGTGGCGGTGCTCTGAACCAGCATCTCCGTGATTCCGGCCGTTGCGCCCAGATTGCCGTCGATCTGGAACGGCGGATGCAGGTCGAACATGTTGGGCAGCGTGCTCCTGGTCATCAGGAACTTCACGTTGTCGTACGCGTGTTCGGCGTCCCTGAGTCGCGCCCAGAGCGCGACCTTCCACGCCGCCGCCCAGCCGGTTCCGCCATCGCCGCGCAATTCGAGGGTCTTCCGGGCCGCAGCGGCCAGTTCCGGGGTCTTCTCGAGGCTGATGCCATGTCCGGGAAAGAGCGCGTACAGGTGCGACACGTGCCGGTGCGCCGGTTCCGCCTCGGCATAGTCCTCGATCCACTCCTGCAGCTGCCCGCGCGCACCAACCTGCAGCGGCGGCAGGCGCTCGGCCGCCCGCCGCAGCTCCGATCCGAACGCGGCGTCCACGCCCAGTTCCTGCGCCGCCCGCTCGCTGTTTTCAAACAGCTCGCGAACCAGTTCGATGTCCATCGCGGCCGCGTAGGTGAGATGCGCCCGCACGCCGTTGAGGACGTACTGGTTCTCGGGTGAGGTCGACGGATTCGTCACCAGGCGCCCGGCGAATCGCGTGCCGTCCGGTGCTGTCACCAGCGTGTCGAGCACGAATTGCGCCGCCTCCTTCATCGCCGGATAGGCGTGCTGGCGGAGGAACGCCTGATCGCCGCTGAACTCGTAGTGATCCCACATCTGGTTGGCCAGCCAGGCCTGTCCCATGGGCCAGAGCCCCCAGGCGCCATCCACGGGCGTCGTCGCGCGCCAGAGATCGGTGTTGTGGTGGAGCACCCAGCCCCGAGCGCCGTAGTGCGCCCTCGCGGTTTCAGCGCCGGTCTCGCGCAGGTCACGGATCAGTTGCCACAGCGGCTCCTGCGTCTCCCACAGGTCACCCGCATCCGCCGGCCAGTAGTTCATCTCCAGGTTGATGTTCGTCGTCCACTTGCTGCCCCAGGCGGGAAGCAGTTCGTCGTTCCAGATCCCCTGGAGGTTGACGGGCTGACCTCCCGGCCGCGACGACGAGATGAGCAGGTAACGGCCGAAGGCGTAGTACAGCGCGAGCAGGCTGGGGTCTTCGTTCTCGGCGAAGCGCTTGATGCGGCGGTCCGTGGTCTCGGTGGAACGGTCCTCGCCGAGCCGCAACTGCACGCGCGAGAACAGCCCGCCGAAGTCGTCGACGTGCGCCTGTCGCAGCCGGTCGTACGGCCGTGCGGACGCGCCAGCCAGCAAGCCGCGAGCGCGCGCCAGCGCATCACCGTCGATGTCGCGGTACGTCCGGAAGCTCGTCGCGGCGCTGAAGACGATGGTCACCGCGTCGGCGCCCGAGATGGCCAGACGGGCCCCGTCCCCGCGCACCGAGCCGCCCTCGGTCAGCACCTGCAGCACGGCGGCGAACCGCAGGCCGGGCTCGTCCCAGGAACCAGTCCAGGATCGACGCGGGGTTCTGGCGGGGCTGCACCTGGCCTGTCAGCTGAAGCGTTCCCGGAGCCGTGCTCTCGACGAGAGTTCCCTGGTGCGGAGAGTCCATCCCGATGCTGAAGTCGAGCTGTGCGGGCCGGCTGGCCGTCAACCGCATCACCAGCACCTGGGCCGGAAACGACGCGAAGACCTCGCGACGGAATTCCGTCGCGCCGACCGTGTATCTCGTCTCGACCGTCGCGTCGTCCAGGCGAAGCTCGCGCCGGTAGGCCGTTGCCCGGTCGTGGCCGGCGAAGTGCATCCGCACGTCGCAGAACGGCTGGTAGGGCATGAGCAGCTTCGGGCGGCCCATGACGGCGTCCGCGAGCTTCTCGGCCTCGTCGACCTTTCCCGCGAAGATCAGCCGCCGGATGTCGGCGAGACGCGCGGACGCGTCAGGATTCGTATAGTCGTGCGGCCGGCCGCCCCACAGCGTTCCCTCGTTGACCTGCAGGCGCTCGTCTTCCGTCCCGCCGAACACCATGGCGCCGAGGCGCCCGTTGCCGATCGGCAGCGCCTCGGTCCAGCGCGTGGCGGGCTGGTCGTACGTCAAGGTGAACCCGGGGGAGGGGGTGGCGGCATGGACGTGCGATGCGGACGCCGCCACCAGGATCAGAGCGGCTCCCACACCAAGACGCCATCGCTCTCGCAGCACTCAGGCCTCCGAACTGACCGAGCGGCGGTGCGCGGGCAGTCTCATGCGTGAACCCTCAGCGGAACAGGCGCGGGGCGAAGTCCCTGAAGCAGCGGCGCCACGTCAGCCACTCGTGGGCCGTGCCCGGCGACTCATAGTACACGTTCGTGATGCCGGCCTGGGTGAGCTGATCGCTGAACGTCTTCGTGCCAGGGCCCTCCATCGACCCGATGCCGAGAAAGAGCACCTTGACCTGCTTGTTGAACGCGGCAGCGTCGGCGAAGACGCCGCCGTTGGAGGTCTTGGGATCGAACCCGCCGCGGCCGCCGCTGCTGCCGCTGAACCCGCCAATGTAGGCGAACTTGTCGAGGTTCGCCAGGGCCGTCGTGAAGGTCTGCATGCCGCCCATGGAGAGCCCGGCCATCGCCCGGTTCTCGCGGCCGGGCGCTACCCTGAACGTGCGCTCGACCATCGGGATGAGGTCGGTCAACATCGTGTCGGTGAACACCGTGAGGCTGAACGGCCTCATGGCGCCGCGGCCCGCGGCGCCTCGTCCCGCGGCCGCTCCAGGCGCGGGCGGGGGCTCGGGCACGGCCTGCGTCACCGCGCCGCGCGCGTAGTACAGGGCCGCGCTCTCGCCCGGTTTCACGGCGTTGAGATTGTCCATGACGATGATCATGGGCTTCGCTTTCTTGTCGGCGATCAGGTTGTCCATGATTACGTCGACGCGGCCCTGCACGTGCCAGCCCTGCTCGTTCTCGCCCCAGCCGTGCATCAGGTACAGCACGGGGTACGTCGCCTTGACGTCGGCGTCGTACGCCGGCGGCGTGTAGACGTAGGCGCGCCGCCAGGCCGCCGTCACCGTCGAGTAGTACCAGCGCTGGCGGACCTGCCCGTGCGGTACGTCCTTCAGCGTGTAGTACTCGGCGTCGGCCGCCGGCTCCGGCACCTCGATGCCGCTGTTGTCGAAGCCCGACCCGAAGAACGTCCACGTGGCCCGATCAGCCACCACGGCGCCGTCAATCGAGAGCGTGTAGTAGTGGAAGCCGACCACCTGCGGCGTGGTCGTGACGTACCACAGGCCGTCCGGGCCCTTGCTCATGTCGAAGCCCGGTCCGAGCCGCACGGTCACCTTGAGCGCATCGGGCGCCTCGACGCGGAACATGACGCGATTGTCGGGGAAGATGCAGGGGTAGGGCGCCCCGGGGATGTTGAGCGCGCTCGGCTTGCAGTCGGCCGGCGGCTGCGCCCAGGCAGGCCCGCCCATGCACGCGCACGCCACGGCCGCCACGAGTACCGTCTTGAACACAGGGTCTCCTTTCGAGCGGCGCCAGAGGTCCGCGTCGCCGGCGAGTGTATGCGCTTGCATCATGATCGTCAAGATGCCGAAACAGCGACGCGATATGTTGGTTACGGATTGCGTTAATCGCTTACATCTCGTGTACTATTGGCGGGCCGGCTCGTCCGGCCGGAGGCCACGCGGCCCATCCGACGGACGAAGACCCGCCTTGTGCGGCACACGGCTGGACGGTGATGTGAGGATGCGGAATTCGTTTGGGCTGATTCGCCTCCATGCGCGGCCCGCATCGGATGTCTGGCATGCCCGGACCAGCGTGGAGTTGTGCGCGGTTGAGCCGCGCTCCACCGCGACGGTGAGGCTGAACGCAGCCGGCCTGCGGTTCGGGGACGTCGCGGGGCTGGCGCTCCACGGCGCTGTCGCCCTCGCGCCGGACCATCACGGCAGCGGCCTGTCGGAAGACAGGGCGGCGTTCAATACACACTTCGCCGGACGAACCACGAGACCCTTCGCCTGGCTGGGCGTGGAGCGAGGACACGACGGCTTCACCCTGATCCAACTCGTCGAGCACAGCGGGAAGGCGGATCGCGTCCCGCTGAGCGACGGGCCGGTATGGCTCCGGGCAGAGTGCGATTTCGTCCGAAACAGAGCCAGCTTCTCTTACAGCGCCGATGGAACGGTCTATGCGGGCATCGGGACGCCGCACCCCATGGGCGATCGTCCCGGTGCCGCGCTGGTCATGTGGTGTTCGCTGTTCTCCCGTGCCGCAGAGGGCCGAGCGGAGGGCGGCCATGCGGATTTCGACTCGCTCCTGTTGAGCACGGCGCGCGCGGGGCGATAGATAGAGGCCCGCGATGGTGAGTCGTGACCCCGAATCGCGGCGTCCTGCTCAGGCTGCGGCAGGGCCGGTCGAGTCCCGCAGGACGAGCTCGGGGTCGATGACGAACTCGTGTTCGATCAGGGCGTTCTCGCGATTCATGAGGCACTCGCAGATCGTCCGCCCGATCTGGTCCCTCGGGATGTGCACCGTCGTCAGGGCTGGATAGGAGAACTGCGCCAGGCTGACGTCATCGAAGCCGGTGACCGACACGTCCTCCGGCACGCGGAGGCCCCTCTCCCGCAGCTCCCGCAGCGCGCCCACCGCCATCACGTCGTTGACGCACACGATCGCCGTCGGCCGCGGACTCGAGGCGAGCAAGGCGCGCACGGCCCGGCGGCCGCCTTCGAGCGTGTCCGTGTCGGCCGCGGTATCGACCCGGAGATTGGTGTAGCGCCTCGCGGCATCCAGCAGCACCTTGGCGCGCTCGTTGATGGGGCCCAGCGTCGTGTGGTGCCCCACGAATCCCACGCGACGATGACCGAGGCTGTAGAGATAAGACGTCAGTTTTTCCATCCCGCGGCGGTAGTTGACGCGGATGTTCGTGATGTTCGGCCGAGGCGTGCCGACGTCGTAGAACACCACCGGGATCCGCGCGCCGTTGAGCTCCTCGATCAGGTCCGAGTCCATCTCGGAGACGATGGCCGCCAGCCCCGCGACGCGCCGGCCGATCATCAGCCGGACGCTGGTGACCAGGCGATCCGAGCTGTAATCGGTGTTGGCCATGATGAGCTCGTACCCGGCACGATGGGCGCCCTCTTCGACGGCCTTGTAGATATCGAGGAAGAACGGATTCTCGATGTTCGACACGATGACGCCGATGCTGCGGCTCTTGCCCCCCGCCAGGCTGCGGGCGTGAAGGTTCGGGCTGTACTTGAGGTCCTGGATGGCTTTCAGCACGCGTGCGCGGGTCGTGTTCTTGACGAGTCCCGTGTTGTTGAGCACGCGGGACACGGTCGCGGTCGAAACCCGGGCGCGCCGTGCAACCTGGTCCAGCTTCATGGCGTCATCTTGCGCTTGCTCAGGCGGGCCACTCCGTCGCGTCCGCTCAGGCGGGCCGCCTGCGTGTAAGCGCTTAATACACCATATTGACGCCGATGACGCAATCTTCCTGCCGGGGACCACTCTCAGGCATGAAAGCGCAGCCGCGCCACGGCGCCGGCCGTGTCGAGCCCGCGGACGGTCCTCCCGGGGGAGTCCCGGGCCGTCAGTCGCAGAATGGGCCGGGCACTGACGCGGGACGGCGGTGTACACTGCGCGCGGTGAGCGACTCCCGGGAGTTGCGACGATGGCCGTTCGCGTCATCCTGCTGGCGACCTCGCTCCTCTCGTCCCCGGCTGTTCTTGACGGCAGAACATACTGAGTCCGCGGGATGGCCCTTGACCCGGCGGCACCACGGAACGACACTCGCACAGCGTTTCGCTGAGGAGCATGCTCCATGGCTGACGACCACCGGCTTTTCATCGCGGTCGACCTGGGTGCCGGAAGCGGGCGGGTGATCCTGGCCGGCTTCGCCCCGCACGAACTCATGCTCGAAGAGATCAGGCGGTTCCGCTACCCGCCCCGCTCCGTGGACGGCCATCTGCGCTGGGACGCGCACCAGATCCTGACGGAGATTCGCACCGGGCTCCGGGAGGCTGCGGGTCGCGCTCGCCATCTGCAGCGCCAGATCCAAAGCGTGGGCGTCGATTGCTGGGGCGTGGATTACGGGCTGGTCGACGGCGGCGGTCGGCTCCTCGAGGATCCCGTCTGCTACCGCGACTCCCGCACAGACGGGATGATGGACGCGGCGTTCGAACTGGTGCCCAGGGCCGAGATGTTCGCGCGAACGGGCATCCAGTTCATGCAATTGAACACCGTCTTCCAGGTGTTGGCCCACGTGCGGGAAGGCCTGCCACGGGGCGCGAAGCGCCTGTTGCTGGTACTCGATCTCGTGGGCGCGACGCTCTCCGGACGCGCCGTCACGGAGTTCTCCATCGGCACCACCACCCAGATGTTCAAAGCGTCGACCGGCACGTGGGACGGCGAGATGCTCGATCGCCTGGGCATCCCGAGAGACCTGCTGTGCGATGTGGTCCCGCCGGGCACCTCGCTTGGGCCGCTCCTTCCGGACGTGGCCGCCGAGACCGGCCTGAGCGGCGTCGACGTGGTCGCTCCCGCCGCCCACGACACGGGAAGCGCGGTCGCCGGCGCCCCGCTGCGGCCGGGCTGGGCGTACATCTCGTCGGGCACCTGGTCCCTCGCCGGCGTCGAGCGGAACGGCGCGCTGATCAACGACGAGGTGGCGCGCCACAACTTCACCAACGAGGGGGGCGTCTACGGCACGACGCGGTTCCTCAAGAACGTGATGGGCCTGTGGATCCTGGAGACGTGCCGGCGCGAGTGGATCGAACGCGGGGCGTCGGTCGACTACGACGACCTCCTGCAGCGTGCCGGCGCGATCGAGGGCGAGCCGGGCCTGATCTACCCGGACGATCCACGGTTCCTGAATCCGCCGAGCATGCTGGCCGCCATTGCGGACCAGATGCGCGAGTCGGGCCAGTCGGCTCCGGCCGACCCGGCCGCGGTCGCCAAGGTGATCCTCGATTCGCTGGCGCACCGCTACGCGTCCGTCTTCCGCACCATCGAAGAGCTGACGGGCACGCGCATCGAGGGCGTGCAGATCATCGGCGGCGGAAGCCAGAACGGGTACCTGAACCAGGCGACCGCGACCGCCACCGGCATGCCCGTGCTGGCCGGCCCAATCGAGGCGACCGCGATCGGGAACGCGGCCGTGCAGGCCATCACAGGAGGGCGATTCGCGTCGCTGGCCGAGGCCCGCTCGCACGTCGCAGGCCACGTGCGGCCGACATCATTCGCGCCCAGGCCCACCGCAGCCTCGGCCCGCGCAGCAGAACGCTATGCGGCCATCGAGCAGCAGTTCACGGAAGGACTCATCCCATGATCAAGCATGTCGATCAGGCATACCGGCTCGCGGCCGAACGCTACCAGGAGTACGGCGTGGATACCGAGTCGGCGCTCGCCCGGCTCAAGTCGATCCCGATATCGCTGCACTGCTGGCAGGGCGACGATGTGCGGGGTTTCGAGCAGTTCGGCGGGGAGCTTGGAGGCGGCCTCGCGGCCACCGGCAACTATCCGGGGGCCGCGCGCACGCCGGACGAGCTGCGCGCCGATGCCACCAAGGCGCTCTCGCTCATCCCGGGCCGCCACCGCTTCAACCTCCACGCCTTCTACGGCGAATTTCGCGGCGTGAAGGTCGACCGCGACGAGATCGGGCCGGAGCATTTCGCCGGCTGGATCGACTGGGCCAGGTCGCTCGGCATCGGCCTCGACTTCAACCCGACGTATTTCTCCCACCCCAACGCCGCCGACAACGCCACGCTGTCGCACGCCGACGCGGGAATCAGGGCCTTCTGGGTCCGTCATGGCATCGCGTGCCGGAAGGTCGCCGAGGCGATGGGGCGGGCGGTCGGCAAGCCCTGCGTCACCAACTTCTGGATCCCCGACGGCATGAAGGACACGCCGGTGGATCGGAAGGGACCGCGCGAACGGCTGATTGAGGCCCTCGATGCGGTCTTCAAGGATCCCATCGATCCGGCCTTCAACCTCGACTCAGTGGAAGGGAAGCTGTTCGGCATTGGCGTGGAAAGCTACACGGTCGGCTCGCACGAGTTCTACCTCGCCTACGCGCTGACGCGCAGAATCCTCTTCACGCTCGACACGGGCCATTACCATCCGACCGAGACCATCACCGACAAGATCAGCTCGGTCCTGTCGTTCATGCCGGACATCCTGCTGCACGTGAGCCGCGGCGTCCGCTGGGACAGCGACCACGTCGTCGTCCTCAACGACGACCTGGAGGCCATCGGCCAGGAACTGGTCCGCGGTGACTATCTCGCCCGCACGCACATCGGACTCGACTACTTCGACGCGAGCATCAACCGGGTGGCCGCGTGGACCATCGGCGTGCGGAACATGCAGAAGGCGCTGCTCAAGGCGCTCGTCGAACCCATCGGCCAGCTGCGCGCGGCCGAGCAATCCGGCGATTACACCGGCCGCCTGGCGCTGCTCGAAGAGGCGAAGACGCTGCCGTTCGGCGCCGTGTGGGACCAGTACTGCGAGTCGTCCGGCGTGCCGGTGGGCGAGGCGTGGCTCGCCGACGTCCGCGCGTACGAGCGGGACGTCCTGTCGCGCCGCCAGTAAAAGGACGAGGTGAGCGATGAGCCCAGCTGATGCCGCCAATCCCGCCCTCGGCGTCCTGATCTTCGCGATCGGGGGGCTGGCGGGAGCCGTGTTCTATCTGCCGTTCAGGAAGGTGAAGGACTGGGCGTGGGAGAGCTACTGGCTCGTCTACGCGGTGACCGGCCTCCTGATCGTCCCGCTGGTGCTCGCGCTGGCCACATCACCCAATCTCACCACGGTGCTTCGGACCGCGCCGCGCGGCGAGCTGATCTACTGCTACCTCTGCGGCGCGATGTGGGGCGTCGGAGGCCTCACGTGGGGGCTCATGATCCGCTACCTCGGCGTCGGCCTGGGGTTGGCGCTGGGGTGCGGCATCACGTCCGCGGCCGGCACCCTCGTGCCGCGGCTGCTGGCGGGCGACATCGGCCGGCTCTTCGAGCCCGGAGCGGGCATCGTCTCCCTCCTCGGCGTCGTGGTCTCGCTGGCTGGCATCGTCGTTGTAGGGCTCGCGGGGATGTCGAAGGAGCGGGAGCTTCCCGAGGCCGAGAAGAAGAAGTCGGTGGCCGAGTTCAACTTCAGCAAGGGCATCCGCGCTGCGCTCTTCTCCGGCCTCATGAGCTCCGCCATGGGCTGGGGGCTGGTCGGCGGGCCGTCGATCCAGGCGCTGGCCGAGACGACGGCGCCCGCCACCTCGCGGACGTGGAGCGGCATGCCAGTGCTCGTCGTCGTGCTGCTCGGCGGGCTCACGGTGAACCTGGCGTGGTGCCTGTTCCTCAACGTGCGGAACAAGACGACGGGCGACTACGCGAAGCGCGGCGCGCCGCTCGCCGGCAACGTCGTCTTCGCCGCGATCGCCGGCGCCATCTGGTGCTCGCAGTTCATCTGCTTCAAGACGGGCGAGCCCGCGATGGGCCAGACGGCCTACGTCGGCTGGGCCCTGCTGATGGCGTGCCAGATTCTGTTCAGTTCGCTCATCGGGGCGTTCTTCCTGGGCGAGTGGCGGGCGACCGGCCGCCGGACGCGCACGCTGCTCGCCGCGGGCCTGGCGCTCCTGATCCTCACGGCCGTGCTCTCTGGATACAGCGGGTACCTCGCGCTGGCCTGACGTGTGCCCGGGCGCCCGAGCGTGCTCACCTGCAGCGCCGTTGTCGTTCTGATCACGAATGGAGCGCCCGGACATGGCAGCCAACACGATCTCCAGGCGGCACTTCTTCTTCGGCACGCTGCTCGCCGGGCTCATCCCGCGGGCGGGCTTCGGCAGCGTGCCGTCACTCAAGGCGCTCGGATACCAGTCGCCCAATGAGAAGCTGAATGTCGCGGGCATCGGCGCGGGCGGTCAGCCGTTCGGCGACCTGCGCCAGTGCGAAACCGACAACATCGTCGCGCTGGCCGATGTGGACTGGGTGCGCGGCGAGCCGGGGTTCCAGCGGTGGGACAAGGCGGCGAAGTACAAGGACTTCCGCCAGATGCTGGACAAGGAGGGGAAGAACATCGACGCCGTCGTGATTGGCACGCCCGACCACATGCACACATACGCGGCGCTGTTCTGCATGGAGCGCGGCAAGGGCGTCTATGTCGAAAAGCCGCTCACGCGGATCGCCTCTGAAGCACGACTGCTCCGCGCGGCGGCGAAGAAGTACAAGGTCGCCACCCAGATGGGGAACCAGGGGTACTCGCACGAGGCCACGCGCGTCGCGTGCGAGATCCTCTGGGCGGGGGAGATTGGCGAGGTCCGCGAGGTCCACGCGTACATGAGCCGGCCGAGTTGGCCTCAAGGGATGGCCAAGACGCCGCCGCCCACACCAGTCCCGTCCACGCTCGAATGGGACCTGTGGCTGGGCACCGCGGCGTCCCGCCCGTTCACCGCGGGCGATCAGGAGTACAAGGACTTCGTCGCCGCACGAAGCGCGGCGCGCCGGGCCGGGATGCCGGGAAGCGGCGCACCCCCGGGAGCGCCGGCGGGAGGCACGCCGCCGGCCGGCGCGGCCGGCCAGGCGGGGCGTGGCGGCGGCATGGGCAATGATGATTTCGGCTACTACCTGCCGTTCAACTGGCGGGGGTTCTACGATTTCGGCAGCAGCCTGATCGGCGACTGGGGCGTGCACATCCTCGGTCCGGCCAACTGGGGCCTCTTCCTCACTCCAGAGAACCTGGTCAGCGTCGAATGCATCAAGAAGGACGGCCTGCCGCCGACGACCTTCCCGGACGTCTTCACGATCAAGTACGAGTTCAAGGCGCGCCACGGCATGCCGCCGGTGACGGTCTATTGGTACCAGTACACGGGCGGCGATCCCTACCTCCCGCCGGGCATGACGGCGGAGCAGGCCCGCAAGATCCCCGGCACTGGCCCGCAGGTCGGCCCGCCGCGTGGCGCGGGCGCGGGCCCCGGTCGAGCGACCGCCGGCGCCCAGGGAGCAGCCGGTGTGCCTGGGGCGCCCGGAGCTACGGGCGCCGCGCAGGGCGGCCGGGGCGGTGGCATGCAGCAGGGCAGCGGGTACAACTGCATCTTCGTGGGCAGCAAGGGCCACATGGGTACGAGCGGCCGCGGCGAAGGTGTCGGCCTGCTTCCGGGCGACCGGTGGGCCAGCTACACGTTGCCGCCCCAGCTCCTCACGCGGTCGCCCGGGCACATGCGCGATTGGATCCGCGCGTGCAAGGGCGGTGCGCCCGCGTGCTCGGAATTCGAGATCGCGGCGCCGTACACCGAGTGGCTGGTGCTGGGCTCAGCCGCGGTGCGCGTGGACGGCAAGCTGCTTTACGACGCGAAGACCGGCCAGTTCACGAACAGCCCCGAGGCCAACAAACACCTGCAGCTCGATTACCGCAAGGGCTGGACGGTGAAGGTGTGAGCGCACAGGCGGGAGGACATCCGATGGATTACACGCGACGCGAATTCGGGAAGATCGCACTGGCCGCGGCGGCCCTGCCGCTAGCCCCGTGGAAGCTCATGGCCGCCGCCAAGCCCAACTCGATCTTCGGCGGCGTGCAGATTGGCGCCATCACGTACAGCTTCCGCTCGCTGCCGGGCAGTGCGGAAGAGACGCTGAAGTACTGCCTCGACTGCGGTATCAGCGGGATCGAGCTGATGAGCAACGTGGCTGAAGGTTATGCGGGCGCGCCGAATCAGGGGCGCGGCGGATTCCCGGGAGGGCCGCCTCCCGGGGCCGGCGGCCCGCCCCCAGGCGCTGGTGGGCCGCCTCCAGGAGCGGGTGCCGCCGGTGCGCCGCCGCCTGGCGCGGGTGGGCGCGGGCGCGCGGCGCTGACGCCGGAGCAGTTGGCGGAACGGCAGAAACGGGCCGAGGAGATGAAGGCCTGGCGCCTGTCGGTGCCGATGGAGAAGTACAAGGCGTTCCGGAAGATGTACGAGGACGCCGGAGTGAAGATCTACGCGTTCAAGCTCCCGCCCACCCTCGAGATGTCCGACCAGGAGTACGCCTACATCTGGAACGTGGCCGAGACGCTCGGGGCCACCCACATCACGATGGAGCTGCCGACCGACGACGCGCTGCTGAAGCGCGTGGCGGATTACGCGGCGGCGCGGAAACTGCGGATCGCCTTCCACACGCACGGCCAGGGCGGCGCGTCGGGCTTCGACAAGGTGCTGAGCGCCTCGCCGTACACGGCCCTCAACTTCGATGTCGGCCATTACTACGGCGTCAACGGCGAGAGTCCCGTGCCGCTGGTCGAAAAGTACCACGATCGGATCGCCAGCCTGCACCTGAAGGACCGTAAAGGCCCGACGCCCGGACAGCCCGCCACCGAAGGCGGGCGCGGCGGCGGACCGAACATGCCATGGGGGCAGGGAGAGACGCCGCTAGTGGCGGTTCTCCAGTCGATGAAGAAGAACAAGTACCCGTTCCCGGCGAGCATTGAGTACCAGTACCAGACGCCGGAAGGCTCGGACGTGCTGACTGAAGTGAAGAAGTGCGTGGAGTACTGCAGGAAGGCGCTGGCCTAGAGTCGGGCGGCCTGAACGGGCCGGCGGTCGCGTCGGCAGGAGAGGTAACCATGGCGGCAATCGGACGCATCGTGCTGGCCGCGATCGCGGTGTGCTGCAGTGTCGGTCAGGCGGAGGCGGCGGTTGTCAAGCACCTGCAGGTGGAGTACCGGATACCCCGCTCGGGATCGATGTCCGGCAGCCGAGGTTCAGCTGGCAGATGGAGGCCACGGCCGGCGAGCGCGGCGTGTCGCAGGCTGCCTACCGCATCGAAGTCCGCGACCCGAAGGGCGTGGTGGCATGGGACTCGAAGAAGACGGAGGGCTCCGGGGCCGTCCACATCACGTACTGCGGAAGCCCGCTCAACGCCGCCACCCGGTACTCGTGGACCGTGACGGTGTGGACCCAGTCTGGCGCGCAGCTTTCGGCCGGCTCGTGGTTCGAGACCGGCCTGATGGACCCGTCGCCCTCGTCTCCGGCATGGGGCGGCGCGGCGTGGATCGGCGGCGGCCACGACGATCTCGTGCTCTATTCACCGTATCTGGCCATCTTCGACGTGAAGTACGTGCTGGCCATTGCACCGGGCAGCACGCGCGCCAGCTTCGTGTACGGCGCGAACGACTCGCGGCTCATGGACAGGTTCAAGAACATCTACCAGGTGGAGAGCGGCAGGGACCAGAGCTACATCAAGCTGGAACTCGACATCTCGGCGCTCGGCGGATCGCCGGACGGGAAGGCGAAGCTGCACGTGTACCGCGCCGGCTACAAGGACACCGACAATCCGTCGCAGCCGCTCAAGACGTTCGAGATCGACATCGCGGTGATCAACGGCGCGAACAAGCATGCCGAACACACGATCGAATTCCGCAGCGCGTTCGGCCAGATCACGCTGACGGTCGACGGCAGCACGACGCTCGCCGGCACGGCGGCGCCGGCTCCCTCCGGCGCGGGTGCTCCGCCCCCGCCCGGCGGCGGAGGCCGGGGCGGCGCGCCCAATGCCGTCAACCTGAACCCCGTCGGTCAGGGCGGCAACTACATCCCGTTCGGCATGCTGTGCGACATGGGGTTCTCGGTCGGCCCGGGCCAGCACGCGACCTTCCGTGACGTCATCGTCCGCAACAACCGCGCGCCGAACAACATCCTGTTCCGCGAGGATCTGGCCGCCGGGGCCTACAGCGGCATCTACGCGGACGCCGTCAAGGCGAAGGCCGGCCTGTCGATCGCCAGCGGCGCCTACGCGCTGGCGGGCGGCGCCAACGGCGCGTTCATCGCGCGGAACCCCAGCCGCAACGCGATGCCGATGCTCCGGACCACGTTCAGGACGGGAGCCAAGGCGATCGACGCCGCGCGGCTCTACGTCACGGCGCGCGGGATCTACGAGGTCTTCCTGAACGGCAGTCGCGTCGGCGACGACCACTACAATCCCGGGCTCACCCAGTACAACGTCACCCACATGTACCAGACCTACGACGTGACAGGCCTGGTCAAGGCCGGCGACAACGCGATGGGCGCGCTGCTCGGCGAGGGCTGGTGGAGCGGGCTGCTCAGTTTCGGCACCATCTGGAACCACTTCGGCGATCGGCAGTCGCTGCTCGCCAAGCTCGTGATCACCTACAAAGACGGCACGTCGGAGACGGTCGCGACCAACGAGCGCACGTGGAACTACTACGGCAAGGGTCCGGTCGTCTACAGCAGCTTGGACTTCGGGGAGGTGTACGACTCGGCGAGGGAGGCGGCGGTTGCGGGCTGGACGACGGCCGTCTATGACGACAGCCGCTGGAAACGCGCCGTCGCCGTGCCTCTCGAGGGCACGACCTTCAACGGGACGGAAGGAGGCGGCCGGGGCAGTGCGCCCGCGACGCCGTTCACGTTCGACAAGCTGTCGCTCGTCGGCCAGCTCGGCGAGAACGCCGGCGTCTTCCGCACGATCACCGCAAAGAGCGTCAGGGAAGTGCGGCCCAAGGTCTATGTCTACGACCTCGGGCAGAACATCGTGGGCGTGCCTAGAATCACGCTCGCCAACGGGCGCCCGGGCGGCACGATCACGCTGCGGTTCTCCGAGATGCTCTATCCAGATCTCCCGGCGTCGGGAAAAAACGTCGGGATGATCATGACGGAGAACTACCGCGCGGCGCTGAGCCAGGACGTCTATACGTTGAAGGCCGGGCCGCAGACCTTTCAGCCGCGTTTCACGTCGCACGGATTCCAATACATCGAGGTCACCGGCGTCGACCAACCGCTGCCGCTGGCCGCCGTCCAGGGCGTGGCGATCAGCTCCGTCCGGGCGCTGACGGCCGACTACCAGACGTCGAGTGAGAAGGTCAACCGGCTCTGGTCGAACCTGGTGTGGTCCAACGTGGACAACTTCCTCACGATCCCGACGGACTGCCCGCAGCGCAACGAGCGCATGGGCTGGTCGGGCGACATCAACGTGTTCTCGCGCACCGCCACCTACGTGTCGAACGCGAACCAGTTCCTCACGCGCCACATGTACGCGATGCGTGACGTGCAGACGCCG
Organism: uncultured Acidobacteriota bacterium; assembly: GCA_963806085.1. Classification (GTDB taxonomy): domain Bacteria; phylum Acidobacteriota; class Vicinamibacteria; order Vicinamibacterales; family JAKQTR01; genus JAKQTR01. The sequence goes on along the minus strand of CAWDWR010000002.1, from coordinate 640,946 downwards.
GCAGGGCGGTTCACCGACGTCGCGCCTGTCGGCGGCGGCTTCGGCGGCGTGCTCTGGGGCAGCGCCGGCATCGTGATCCCGTGGGAAGCCTACCTGCAGTACAAGGACGTCGGCCTGCTGGAACGCAACTACGCGGCGATGGCGGCCTACATGGCGTACCTCGAGACGACGATCGACCCGAAGACCGGGCTGAGCTCGGACGGGCAACTGGGCGACTGGCTCGGGCCGCAGAACAACGCGCTCGGCAGCGCCTTCCTCGTGACGGCGTACCACGCGTACGACCTCGGCATCATGGCGAAGATCGCCGACATCCTCGGAAAGCCCGCCGACGCGGCGACGTACCGCGAGCAGTACGAGAAGCGGAAGGCGTACTTCAACGCCACGTTCGTGAACGCCGGGAGGAAGACGCTCGCGACGGGCGGCGGCCGCGGCGGAGGCCGCGGGGCGGCTCCCGCCGGAGCGCCCGAGTTCCGCGTCGCCGACACACAGACCTCCTATGCTGTGGGCCTGGCCCTCGGCCTGTTCGACAGCGACGCCGCACCCGAGATGGTCAAGAACCTCGCCGGCACCGTCACGCGCGAGAACACCGACGACGGCGGCGTCGTGCGGCCGACGTACTCGCTGATGACCGGGTTCATCGGGACGGCGTGGATCAGCAAGGCGCTGTCGCAGAACGGCCTGAGCGAGCTGGCGTACAGGCTGCTGCACAACAACCAGTACCCGTCCTGGCTGTACGCGATCGATCAGGGCGCGACGTCGATCTGGGAGCGCCTGAACGGGTACACCGTCGACAACGGGTTCGGCGGCAACAACAGCATGAACTCGTTCAATCACTACTCGTTCGGCGCGGTCGGGCAGTGGATGATGGCGCACTCCCTCGGCATCGAGCGGGGGGAACCCGGGTTCAAGGCGTTCATCCTGCAACCCGAGCCCGATCCGACCGGCGTGATGACCTGGGCCGAGGGTCACTACGACTCGATGTACGGCCGGATCAGCAGCGCCTGGAAGATCGAGGGGACGACCCTCACCTACCGGGCGACGGTCCCTGCGAACACGACCGCGACGCTGTACCTTCCCGCCGCGTCCGCGGATGCCGTGAAGGAAGGCCCCGTCGACGCCCGTCGCGCGAACGGCGTCACGTTCGTGAAGTACGAGAACGGCAGGGCGGTCTACACGCTGAGCTCCGGCAGTTACGCGTTCACGGCGGAACGCGAGTTGTCGATAGGGCTCAACCGGTTCGTCAGTCACACCTCGGTCCACCAGCCGGTGAACGACGAGGTTCCTGGCCTTGACTTCGGGCCGTTCGGGCAGTGGTTCACGCGGCGCAACCCGTGGGCGCATCAGTTCTACCGCGCCGACTCTCCGCTGCTGCCGTCCGGATTGATCGGGCCGGTGCAAGTGGTCAGATCCGTCCGCGAGTAGGGCAACACCGGGGGCCGCGCCACGGAGCGGCCCCCCGCGGCCTGCGAGGCGCATCAGAAGGGAAGACGAATGGAAAGCAGACGCAACCATCTGGACCGACGGGACGCGCTGAAGGCGATCGCGGCGCTGGCGGCGACGCCGCTTGCCGCGCCGGCGGGCGCCGCGCCGCAGACGCCGGCCGCGAGACGCGCGGCGGTTCAGTCGGGCACGCGCGGCCAGCCGCTCGACGACGGGTGGCGCTTTCTCCGCGGCGAGGCGCCCGGCGCCGAACTCCCGGCGTTCGACGACGCATCCTGGCGCCTTCTCGACCTGCCGCACGACTTCAGCGTGGAGGACCTGCCGCCCCGGGCCGCCGACGCGAACGGGGAAGGGGCGCTGTGGGGAACCACCGTGACGCCCACGCGGGTCGGTCCGTTCGACACGGAACTGAGCGCGGGCGGCCGCGACACCGGCTGGTTCGTGGGAGGCACGGGCTGGTACCGCAAGCGCTTCTCGGCGGCCGCCGTGCCCGCCGGGGGCCAGGTGGAAATCGTGTTCGACGGCGTCTACATGAACTGCGACGTCTGGCTCAACGGCACGCTGCTGGGGAATCACCCTTACGGATACACGGCGTTCTCGTACGACCTGACGCCCTACTTGCGCCGCGACGGCGAGAACATCCTGGCCGTGCGGGTCCGCAACGAGGGCCGCAACAGCCGCTGGTACTCCGGTTCCGGAATCTACCGCCACGTGTGGCTGAACACGACCGGGAGCGTGCGCGTGCCGCTGTGGGGCATCTTCGTCACCACTCCGGAGGTCTCCAAGGACAAAGCCGCGGTCAGAGTCGCCGTGCAGATCGAGAATCGCGCGCAGGCGGCGCAGGACGCCAGCGTCCGCGTTCGCCTGTTCGATTCGCAGAACGTGAACATCGGCTCACGCGACGTCTCGCGGTCGCTCTCCGCCGGCGGCACCGGCAGCGTGGAGGAGGCATTCACGGTGGCCGCGCCGCAGTTGTGGTCCATGAGCGCGCCCCGGCTCTACCGCGCCGACGTCGAACTGCTGGTCAACGGCCAGGCCACGGACTCCATGGCCACGTCGTTCGGCATCCGGAAGGTCGAGGTCGACGCGGAACGCGGTCTCCGCATCAACGGCGAACCAGTCAAGCTGAGAGGCGGCTGCCTGCACCACGACAACGGCCTGCTCGGAGCCGCCGCCATCGATCGCGCGGAGGAACGCCGCGTCGAATTGATGAAGGCGCACGGCTTCAATGCCATCCGCACGAGCCACAACCCGCCTTCAGCGGCGTTCCTGGATGCCTGCGACAGGCTGGGCATGCTCGTGATGGACGAAGCCTTCGATCAGTGGGAGCGGCAGAAGAATGCCCGGGACTACCACCTGTCATTCGCAGACTGGTGGCAACGCGACATTGAGGCGATGGTGCTGCGCGACCGCAACCACCCCAGCGTGATCATGTGGAGTATCGGGAACGAGATTCCGGAGCGCGCCGAGCCGCGGGGCGTCGAGATCGCCAAGAAGATCACGGAGCACATCAAGACCCTTGACCAGACGCGTCCCATCACCGCTGCCATCAATGGCGCGCGCGGCGGTTCGGAAGGGCTCGACCCGGCGTTCCAGTTCCTCGATGTCGGCGGCTACAACTACCTGGAGCAGGCGTACCAGCCGGATCACGCCCGGCATCCCGCGCGCATCATCGTTGGCACCGAGTCGTTCCCCGGGCGGGCGTTCGAGAGCTGGGCCCCGGTGGAGCGGAACGCCTATGTGATCGGCGACTTCGTATGGACCGGGATGGACCACCTGGGTGAATCGTCCATCGGGAACGCCCAGTTGAACGTACCGGCGCGGCCGGGCCCGGGCGCGCCGGCGCCGGCTGCCCAGACAAGCCCCGCCTCGGGCGGACCGGCCGCGACCTCGTTCGCCTGGCCCGCCAGTGGCTCGAACATCAGCCTGCCGTTCCCCTGGTTCAACTGCTACTGCGGCGACATTGACCTCATCGGCCAGCCGAAGCCGCAGTGGTACTACAGGCGCGTGCTCTGGGGACTCAGCCCGGCCGAGATGCTGGTGCAGCGGCCCGTTCCCAACGGGCGGACGGAAGTCATCAGCTGGTGGGGGTGGTCCGACGAACTGCCCAGCTGGACGTGGCCCGGCAGCGAGGGGAAGAGCCTCAAGGTGCGCGTGTACACGTCCGCTGATGAAGTCCGGCTCCTGCTGAACGGCCGGGAGATCGGGGTAAAGCCCGTGCCGCCGGACGCGCAGCTGAAGGCTGAGTTCGACGTGCCTTACGCCGCGGGCGAATTGAAGGCCGTTGCGCGATCGAAGGGTCAGCAGGTGGCCGAATGCGTGCTGAAGACAGCCGGCGCGCCGGCCGGACTACGCCTGCGGGCCGACCGAACAACGCTCCGGCGGAGCCGCAACGATCTCGCGTACGTGACCGTCGAGGTGGTCGACCAGGCAGGCGAGTTGGTGCCGGACGCTGTCGTGCCCGTGACGTTCGAGGTCAGCGGCGCCGGTGAGCTCGCGGCCGCGGGCTCAGCCAATCCCAAGGACGTCTTCAGCTTCTGCCGGCCGTCCCCAAAAACCTTCCATGGGAAGGCCATTGCGATCGTACGGCCGCACAGCGCAACCGGGCTCATAACCGTTCGGGCACAGGCTAGTCGCCTCACCTCGGGTAGCCTGACTCTACCTGTCAAGTAAAGGACGCATCATGCACAGGACGAGCATGTTCAAGGCAGCAGTGGCAATCCTGGCGCTCGGCCTGGCCGGCGCCGCGTTCGCGCAGGCGCCCCCAGCGCCCGCGCCGGCACCCGGGCAGCGGATGGGGGCTCCGCAGGGACCGCGAGTGGTCTCCCCTGAGATCCTCGCGGACAAGAGGGTGACGTTCCGGCTGCTGGCGCCCAAGGCGGGCACCGTTGTGCTGAACGGCAACTGGGACCAGGGCACCAACATCGCTATGACGAAGGACGATCAGGGTATCTGGTCGGTCACCGTGGGCCCGCTTGCCGAGCAGTTGTGGGGCTACTCCTTCAACGTGGACGGGCTGAAGGTGCTGGACCCGGGCAACGGCGAGTACCAGCGGGACGGCCAGCGCTACGACAACCTTCTCATGATCACCGGGCCGGCGTCCGACGCGTGGACGTTCAAGCCGGACGTCCCGCACGGCACCGTGTCGGCCGTCTGGTACCCTTCGACGATCCTGAAGAAGCCGGGCCGCCGGATGTACGTCTACACGCCGCCCGGCTATGAGTCGACGACCGCGAAGTACCCGGTGTTCTACCTGTTGCACGGCGGCGGCGGCGACGAGGACGCGTGGGTGACGATGGGCCGCGCGAACATCATCCTCGACAACATGATCGCCGCGGGCAAAGCGAAACCGATGATCGTCGTCATGCCGAACGGCAACGCGGCGCAGATTGTGTCGCAGGGCTACGCGTACGGTCCCACGCCGCCCGTGCGCGCGGTAACGGCCCCGGCGCCGCCGCCGGTGCAGGCGGCCCAGGGGCGTGCCGGCATGCCCGGCGCGCCAACCGCTCCTGCGGCGCCAGGCGCTCCGGGCGCTGGCGCCCCGCCCGCGCCGCGGCCGCCGCAGGTCTACGAGGGGTCGTATCCCCACAGCCTCGTGGCTGAGATCGTCCCGTTCATCGAGCAGCACTACCGCGTGCTTCCGGGCAGCGAGAACCGGGCGATTGCCGGCCTGTCCATGGGCGGCGGCCACACCGTGCAGGCGACGAACAACAACCCGGGGACCTTTGGATGGATCGGCGTGTGGAGCGCGGGCGGTCAGGACACGCCCGAGTTCGCCGCGGCGCTGACGAAGATCAAGAACGCCGGCGTGAAGCACTACTGGATTGGCACCGGCACCACCGACTTCGCGCTGAAGGGGTCGGAGACCCTCAGGCAAGTGGCGGAGAAAGTCGGCTTGCCGATGTCGTACCACACGACGCCGGGGGCCCACTACTGGTTCGTCTGGCGGGTGTTCCTGAGCGAGTTCTCGACGATCATCTTCCGCTGAGGCGGGCCGAGCCCCTCTTCGCGCAGCCGGGCGATGTCCTTGCCCGGAGCGCTGCCGAAGAAACGGGCGTACTCCCGGCTGAACTGCGAAGCACTCAGGTACCCGACGCGGTGGCACGCGGCGCTCGCGTCCATCTTCTCGAACAGCATCAGCCGCCGCGCTTCATGCAGTCGGAGGACCTTCTGGTACTGAAGCGGGCTCATGGTGGTCACCGCCTTGAAGCGTTCGTGGAATGACGACGCGCTCATGTGAACCGAGGCGGCCATCTCCTCGACGGTGACGGGTTGCGCGAAATGCTCGCGCATCCAGGAGACGGCTTCGGCCACACGGTGCACGCCGGATTTCGGTGTTCCGATCTGGGCAACGCGTGCGCCAATCGGCGTGCGCAGCAACCGGATCAGGATCTCGTCGATCACGAGCGGGCCGAGGAGGTTCGCATCCTCCGCCCGGAGCATCAGTTCCAGCAGGCGCGTCACGGCTTCGATGATGGCGTCGGTCGCCTGTCCGACATAGAGCCCGCGCTGGTCGGACGACTTGGGGATGCCATGCGGGAAGACCCGCGCGGCGAGTTCGGCGACCCTTGCAGGTTCCAGGTCCAACTTGAAGCCAAGAAACGGCTCTCGCTGACTGGCGCGAGTCAGCTGGCCTGAGACAGGCAGATCGACGGCGAAGACGAGCATGCGCGCGGGATCGTATTCAAGCACTTCAGTGCCAAGCATCACGACCTTGGCACCCTGCGCCACGATGCACAGCGACGGACGAAGCGTCGCTCGCACGGGCTCGGACGTCATGCGCGCGCGGCGCAACGCATAGGTCCCCGGGAGCCGAAGCGGAAACACCCCGTCGTGCGGGGCGTACCGCGCGATCAGGTTCGCCATTCTCCGCAGCGCCAGCGTGCCGGGGGCGGCGAGGGTGATGTCATTCAAGGGTTCCAGGCCATCGGCGTATGGGACGCGCCGCGTGCGTTTACGAGGTCGCCGGGCAGCAGGCATCATGCCGGCCATAGTACAGCCGGCGGGAGGCCGACGTTTGCCAAAACCTACGGGCTGGCTGGCGATCGACATCATGTGGCTGTAGGAATAGGCAAGGAAGCTCAGGCTCTGGCGGGTACGCTGAGCATCCGACGATGGAGTGTTGGCTGGGCTGTCAGGTGTTCTCTCAGATCGAATTTGCGATCGGACCCGTTATGAAGCCGTGTGGGCGACAGGGGGAAATATGCGCGCAGCACGTAGCGACAGATTCGGGGCGGCGTCGAGGGTGAGCAAGCTTCTGTGGTGCTCGTTGGCGGCGCTGGCGGTGGCGATGGGTGTCGGAACCGGCGCGCTCTCGCAAACACAGCCCGTCGTCCGGGTGGAGAGCGGCGACCTGCAGGGCGTGGTCGAGGACGGAGTCGCGTCCTTCAAGGGCATCCCCTTCGCGGCGCCCCCGGTGGGCGAGCTGCGGTGGCGGCCGCCCCAGCCGCCGGCGAAATGGACCGGCGTGCGGCCGGCCGTGGAATTCGGGGCGAACTGCATGCAGGGACGGTTCGGCCCGCCCCCGACTGCCGGTGCGCGCGCGGGTGCGCCTGCGGCTCAAGCCGCTCCGCCCGCTCCTGCTCCCGCACCCGCCGCCACGCCCGCCGCCCAGGGTCCGTCGGAGGATTGCCTGTTCCTGAACGTCTGGCGCCCCGCGGACGCCGCGCCAGGGGCGAAGCTGCCCGTGATGGTCTGGATACACGGTGGCGGGTTCACGGGCGGCTCTGGCGCCTCGCCCAACACGTCGGGCGACCAGTTTGCCAAGCAGGGCGTCGTCCTGGTGAGCATCAACTACCGCCTCGGGCGCTTCGGGTTCTTCGCCTTCCCCGCGCTCGGCAAGGAGCGCCCCGACGAAACCAAGGGCAACTACGCCTACATGGACCAGATTGCGGCCCTGCAGTGGGTGAAGCGGAACATCGCCGCGTTCGGAGGTGACCCGAACAACGTCACGATCTTCGGGTTCTCCGCCGGCGGCGTCTCGGTGCACAGCCTCCTGGCGTCGCCGATGGCGCGCGGCCTGTTCCACAAGGCGATTGCTGAGTCGGGCGGTTCGCGCGACAGCGTGCTCACGGCGCGGCCGATGCGCGAGGACGGCGTCGATCCGAACTATCCGGTGTCGGCCGAGACGATCGGGATCACCTTCGCGAAATCGATGGGGATCGAGGGCACGGACCACGCCGCGCTGGCCAGTCTGCGCGCCCTCAGTGCCGACCAGGTCCTTCGCGGCGCGCCGGCCCAACCTGGGGGTACCGTTCCGTCCTACGAGACGACGCCGATCCTCGATGGCAAGCTGGTCACGGAGACGGCCGAGACCGCCTACAAGGCCCGCCGCCAGCCGCGTGTTCCGCTCCTGCTCGGAAGCAACAGCGCCGACACCGCTGGCAACCGGATCAGGGCGACCACCAAGGAGCAACTGTTCGCCCGGTTCGGCCAGTGGAGCGCCCAGGCGAAGGCGGCATACGACCCCGACGGATCGACGGACCTGGCCGTGCTGATTTCGAGGGCCAACGACGACTTCGGCCAGGCCGAGCCGGCCCGCTTCGCCGCGGATGCCTTCGCGGCCAACGGGTCGCCCGTCTATCTCTACCGGTTCTCCTACGTGCAGACTTCGATGCGGGAACAGATGAGGGCGGGCGCCCCGCACGGCGGCGAAATCGGCTACGTCTTCGGCACGCTGTCGGCAGGCCGGGGCGGTGCGCCGACGCCCGAGGACCTGGCGGTCTCCCGGATGGCGCAAAGCTATTGGGTCAACTTCGCCAGAACCGGCGACCCCAACGGCGCGGGCCTGCCGGCCTGGCCGCGTCACGACCCCAGCAAGGGCCTGATCTTCGACTTCCGTCCCGATGGGTCTGCGGGCGCCGGCCCCGATCCCCGGAAGGCCCGGCTCGACGTGACGCAGTTGGCCACCGAATCGGGGAAGCGGTCCGATTACTGAGGAGTGATACGCGTGAACGCCAAAGCTCAGATCGTCGCACTGCTCGTCTCGGTCTCGATCGCCGCGGCCTACGCGGCGGATTGGCCCGGATACTTGGGGCCGAAACGGGATGGCACCTCGACAGAGAAGGGCCTCCTGCGGACCTGGCCGAAGGAGGGACCGAAGGTCCTGTGGACCGTCCCCTTGGGGCGGGGCTTCGCCGGGCCGGCCGTCAGCCGCGGCAAAGTGTACCTGCTCGACAGGAACGACGAGGTCGGGGACATCCTGCGAGTCTACGACTTTGCAACCGGCAGGGAACTCTGGACCGTCGCCTACGATGCGCCCGGCAGCTTCGAGTTCCCAGGCTCGCGCTCGACTCCCACGGTGGACGGCAACATCGTCTACATCGCTGGTCCGCTCGGCGACCTGCAGGCGATCGACATTAACACGCACAAGCCGCTGTGGCGGAAGAACATCTGGAAGGACTTCGGCGGCGGCGGCGCGTTCATCTCCTTCGGGCAGCGTGGGGGCGGAATGCAGGGGCCGCCGCGTGGGGCTCAGGCGGGTGCGCCGCCGGCAGGACAGGCCGGTCCGCCGCCTGGGCAGGCTGGCCCTCCTGCCGCGCCCCCTAGTGCACAGGGCGGCACGCCTCCGGGGGCACCCGGCGGGCCGCGCGGTGGTTCGCCTTTTGGCCCGGATGGTTTCGGCGGAGGCTCCACGACGTTTCCCCTCTGGGGCATCACCCAGAACCCGCTCGTCTACGGCGCCCTGGTGATCGCGGCGCCGCAGGCTCCCGAGGCGGGTGTGGTCGCGTACGACAAGCTCACGGGGGAACTGAAGTGGAAGACGGCCTCGCTCGGTGGCACCGGCTTCGTCAGCCCGGCCCTCGTGAAGATCGGCGGTGAGGACCACGTGGTGATGGTGTCTGCCGCGAGGGGCATGGGCCGCAACGCCACTGGCGGCGGCGTCAACGGTCTCGACCCGCTCACCGGCAAGGTGCTGTGGACGTACGCGGGCTTCCAGTGCAGCATCCCGGTTCCCCACGCCGTCGACGCGGGTGAGGGGCGGGTGCTCATGACCGGCGGCTATCGCGCAGGGTCGGCCATGATCAGGATCCAGAAGAAGGCCGACGGCACCTACGACGTGACGGAGCTGTTCAAGAACCCCGATTTCGGCTCGCACACGCAGCCGCCGATCCTGTTCAAGGACCACTTCTACGTTCAATACACGGTCAACGAGCGGAGCGACGGTCTCGTCTGCATGACGATGGACGGCCAGGTGAAGTGGAAGACGGGCGAGGAGCCGCCGTTCAGCAAGGGAGGCGCGGTGCTCGCGGACGGGCTGCTGCTGGCAACCGACGGCAACACGAAGCTCTATCTCATCGAACCGGATCCGGCGGGCTTCAAGCCGCTGGCGAGTGCCGTGCTTCTCGAGCCGGGCAATAACTGGGCGCCCATCGCGCTCGTCGATGGGAAGCTCTTGATTCGCGATCAGAAGGAGATGAAGGTCCTCCAGGTCGCGCAGGGCGCCCGATAGGTCCTGCGATTCACCGACGCGACCTCAGGCTGGTCGCGGGACGAGAGAGGAGACCACACGTGAAACGTCAGCGATGCTCGGCACGGTGCAGAATTGCGGCGCTTGCTGGTGCCGCCCTTGCGGTCGTGCTCGGCGTGGCCGGTGACGCGATGGCGCAGTCGCTCAAGGACATTCAGACACCTGACACGCCCCTGGTGCTGAAGGCACAAGGCAGCTTCTTCGTCGGCGGCGAGAAGGTGGATCAGACCGATGTGGAGTTGGGCGGTCTCGGCCCCGGGGGCCACATCACCGTCAACCAAATGTACGTGCGGTACATGGTGCCGCAAGGTGGGGAGGGCAACCTCCCGGTCGTGATGATCCACGGGGCAACTCTGACCGGCAAGTCGTGGGAGACGACGCCGGACGGTCGAATGGGGTGGGACGAGTACTTCGTGCGCAAAGGTCATCCCGTGTACGTGCCCGACCAGGTGGGGCGCGGACGATCGGGCTTCAATCAGGCGATCTACAACGATGCGCGCGCCGGCTCGGCGCCGCCTGCCAACCAACCCGCGTGGTTGCGATTCAGCGACGAGGTCGTCTGGCCGAACTTCCGCTTCGGCGCGAAACCCGGCGCCCCTTTCCCTGACACGCAGTTCCCGGTGGCCGCCGTGGACGAGCTCTCGAAGCAGGGGGTCCCGGACCAGAATTCCGGCCTGCCGCGGCCCAACCCCACGCTCAAGGCGTTGTCGGATCTCGCCGCGCAGTTGAAGGGCGCGGTGCTGATGGGGCACTCGCAGTCCGGATCGTTTCCTCTCGAAGCGGCGCTGCTCGATCCCGCGGCGGCGAAGGCTCTCGTGCTCGTCGAACCGGGCCGCTGTCCAGACACGTACACCGAGCAGCAGATCAAGACGCTGGCCACGGTGCCCATCCTGATCGTGTTCGGCGATCGCCGCGACACCCCGACGGGCCTTCCGACGCTGCCCACATGGCAGGGCCGTTTCGAGGCGTGCCAGGCCATGGTCGGCCGTATCAAGAGTGCCGGCGGTCAGGCTGAGATGCTCGCTCCGCCAGAGCGAGGCATCGGCGGCAACAGTCACATGATCATGCAGGACAAGAACAACCTGCAGATTGCCGACCTGATCCTGCAGTGGATCGATGCGCACGTCAGCAAGCGGAGCGCGGGAAGGAAGTGACCACCGTGCGCGCGAGGAAGCGAGGCATCTGATGAAAAGGCGCGTGTTTCTCGGAACGGCCCTGGCGGGCTTCCCGCTCACCAGCGCTTTCGCGGCGCAGCCGAAGGCGAAAGCCTGGGACATCCCCACGACTACGCTCGGCCGGACGGGCGTCAAGGTGCAGATCATCGCGCAAGGGGGAGCCCGGATGGACCTCCATCCGGACATCCCGTCGGCGGCGGCGCACGTCCGTCAGGTCTACGATCTGGGCGTGCGGTACTTCGACTGCGCCCGCATGTACTGGAACGGGCAGTCCGAGGAAGCATACGGCTTGGGGTTGCAGGGAGTCCGCAAGAACGTGTTCCTGACGTCCAAGTCCGTTGGGCGCACGGCCGTGGACGCCGCGAAGGACCTCGAGACGTCGCTCCGTCTCCTGAAGACCGACTACCTGGACCTCTGGCAGATGCACGCCATCCAGGGACGCGAGGACATCGAGGCGGTGCTGAAGCCCGGCGGGGCGATGGAGGCATTCGAGGCCGCAAAGAGAGCGGGGAAGTGCCGGTTCATAGGGTTCACCGGTCATTTCGACCCTGAAGCCCACGCCGCCATGCTGAAGGCGTACGACAAGTGGGACACGGTCATGATGCCGGTGCACGCGGCCGATCACGCCTACCTGAGCTTCGAGCAGATTGCGCTGCCGGTCGCCGTCGAACGCGGCGTGGCGACGCAGGCCATCAAAATCTTCGGAAAGGCGAATCTCCTCAGATCGCTGAGCCCCGGCGACTGCCTCCGGTATGCGCTCAGCCAGCCGGGCGTGCAGGTGGCCATTTGCGGCTGCGGCTCGGTCGGGCAGATGGAAGACAACATCCGGGCGGTCACGAACTTCCGGAAGATGACGCCCGAGGAATGCGCGGCGGTGCGGAAGCGCGCCATCTCCGGTCAGGGTGTCTATACTGGCCCCACGCTGGAGTACTGGAAGAAGAAGGCCTGATCGACCCGGGGCAGAATCTGGCGGAGGCACGGACATGATTGACGCCGTTCGTTCCGAGTGCCGATCTCGTTCGTCGGCCTCCCGCATCAGTGTCGGCACACGAGCGTCTGACCCGGTTCGGCGCATACTTACGAACGTCGTGACCGCGATGCTCACGACCATGGCTCTGCTGACCTCGGCGTCTGCGGAGGCTCAGACCCTGGTCATCACGCGCGGCGGGTCGCGCCCCGTCCAGCCAGCGTCGGCGGCGAACTTCACGGGCGGCGCTCGGGTGGAGACGCTGTTCGAGGCGCTCGCCCCCTCGGACGCCAGCGGCGGGTACGTCACATTCGAGCCCGGCGCCCGAACGGCGTGGCACTCGCATCCCCGAGGTCAGATTCTGATCGTCACGGACGGCACGGGCCGCGCCCAGGCGTGGGGCGGCCCCATCCAGGAGTTCCGAGCCGGGGACGTCGTCAGGATTCCGGCCGGCCAGAAGCACTGGCATGGTGCGTCGCCGAAGACGTCGATGACACACCTCGCGATCACCGAGCACCGCGACGGCGCGCGAGTGCAGTGGATGGAACCGGTGAGCGACGAGCAGTACAACCGCGCACCCTCCCAGGCACCGGGGCAAAACCAGGGCCAGTCCGCGCAACAGGCTTCGGCCTCGACCCGCCCGCAGGGCACCACCGCCAGGCGGCCGTCGGGAGAGGTCCAGCCACGCATCGCGCCTGGCCTGGCGACGCTCACCGACGACGTCCTGTTTGGCGATGTGTGGCAGCGGCCTGAGTTGTCACCACGCGACCGCAGCCTGGTGACCATCTCGGTCTTGATCGCAACGGGCAAGCCGGCACAACTGGCCGGCCACCTGGGGCGGGCGCTCGACAACGGTGTGCAGCCGAGCGAGGCCTCAGGCTTGCTGGCGCACCTGGCCATCTACTGCGGCTGGCCGAGCGCCGTCTCGGCGCTCGAGGTCTACGATCAGGTGTACACCGCGCGGAAGATCGACACCGCGGCCCTGCGCGCCGTGGGCCCGCGCCTGCCACCTCCCGCCTCGGACGCGGCACGGGCCCGGGCGGTGAACGAGGTACTCGCGGCCGTCGCGCCGAAGTTCGCGCAACTCACCAACGACGTGGTGTTCGATGATCTGTGGCGCCGGTCCGATCTCACGCTGCGGGATCGGAGCCTGGTCACCATCGCCGCACTCGCTGCGATGGGTGACAGCGACGAGTTGGAGTTCTACCTGCGCCGGGGAATCGAGAGCGGCCTCACCGGCGCGCAGATCACTGAAGCCGTCACCCATCTCGGCTTCTACGCCGGCTGGGGCAGGGCGACCAAGGCGATGACCGCGGTGGCGAAGACGCTGGGGCGGTAGGAGGTGAATCCTCGAGCTGCCTGGTTCTTGGCTCATCAGCGGCGCTGGCTTACCCTCTGGTTCTACGCGTGCGCTCGCCGCCGTTAGGTGGGTGGCTCCGATCAGCCCGAGCGCGAGGAACGTCTTGCGGCGCGCGATCCACCGTGGAACGACGCCTCCCAGAACCGGACGGCTTCCAGGACCCATCCTTCGGCGCTCGTTCCTGTGCCGAGCCCGAAGCCATGCCCCAGCCCCTTGAACGTGTGGAACTCCACGCGCGTGCCGGACCTGCGCAGGGCCTCCACGCGCCGTTCCATGACCCCTGGAGGGGCGATTCCATCCTCCTCGCCCACGACGACGAACGTGGGAGGCTCCGCCGAGGCGTAATCCCAGTGCGCGGTGTACGCCATCACGACGGCTGACGGCTTGGGAACGGCGCGGCCTCCGTACTGCGCCACGCCGTGCGATCCGATCGCGGCGGCCATTCTCGCGCCGGCAGAACTGCCCCAGAGCGAGTAGCCGTTGGCGCCGACACCAAGCGTCGCGGCATTCTCGAGGATGTAGGACACCGCCATGGCCAGGTCCTGGGTCGGTGCCGTGCCGCCCAGCCCGGCCCGGTATTTCAGCACGAAGGCGTTGTATCCCTTCCTGCTGATCGCCTCCGCGTACGGAAAGCCCTCGTGGACGGAGCCGACGTAGGAGAACCCGCCGCCAGGGCAAATGACCGCGAAGGGCGCACCGGGGCGCCCGCGGAAGAAGAACAATCCCGTCTGGCTTCTCGCAGGCTGCTCCTGCCTCTGTGCCTCTGAGTAGAACCGGTAGAACACGGTCTTGCCGTCGGTCGCGTCGTCGATCATGCGGTTCAATCCGCGCGTGACCGTTTCCGGATCGACATGGGTGTGGTACGGCAGGAGCGAGCCGATGCTCGTCAGCCGCATCTGTTCGTCGTACGCGCGGTCGTCCCACGGCAGGATCAGACGAGCGAATCCGGTGAACGCGGGGTGACGCAGGAGATCCCCAATGGTGTTCTGAACGCCGAGGTGGCCACCCTGACCTGCATTCACGTCGATGTTCCTGCCCGTGGACGGCGTCCGCGCCTGCGAGCGTCCAGAGGGGACGGTGATGAGCAGCACGAGCACCATCAGCGCCGTGAAACGCATTCGTAGCGTCACCATGGAACGTAGGCTGTGGGGCGGGCCGACGTGGACGTTGCCGCTGGTCGCCCCCACGTCATCAGCCGAGACAGCCCGCAAGGATCCCGCAGTCCAGGGCCGTGGTGCGCGTGCCGAGGGTGCGGTGAGGCATATGTCGCGATCGGCTGGACTTACGGCTTCTCGACAATAGGCTTCATCAGGACGTTGCGGTATTCAACCCGGTAGCCTTCCGCCTCGAGGCCGACGTGTCCGCGAGGCACGTCACATTCCTTGAATACGCTCGTCACGGCGCGGTTGACCCACAGCGAGATTTCCCTGCCCACCGCGCGCAGCTCGTAAGTGTTCCATTCGCCGGCAGGCTTGATGCGATTCTCCGTCATCTGCTGGCGCAGATTGAAACGCTGCACGGTCCCGTTGACGAGCGTGGCCCCGAACAGGAAGCCGCCTGCCATGGTGCCCTGCGCCTGGTGCCAGATCTTCCCGTCGGCGCTGCTTCGGATGAGCACGCCGCTGTTGTAGGCGGGTTCACCCTCGAGCTTGGTCAACCGCCACTCGACGTGATAGACGACGTCGCCCACTTCCGTCGCGAATCGAAGCCATTCATGCCCGGCCTTGTCCCCTTCGCACTGGAGGATCCCGGTGGCCGGGTCCATTTTCCAGGGGGATGGTCCATCCATGTTCCCGACGGGCAGTTGGCCCACGGCCCCCATTGGCCCGCGGGTCCAGTCCTTCATGGTCTTGTCCGCAAACAGGTTCTGCCAGCCTGTCGGATCGGATTCGAATGCGCTCGGGGTCTGCGCCTGCGCCGCGGGGACGAAGAGACCGACGGCAATCACGGCGCTCAACAGGATCCGCATCAGACACTCCCTTTCAATACCGTCTCCAGGCTGGCATCAATGTCGCCCGTACACGTCCCCGTGCACGCCCTTGAGGAACTTCAGCCCCTCGGTGGCCAGTTGCTCGGGGGAGTCCGCCAGCTTCCGCCACATGCAGCACAGTGTGGCCACCCTCTCGATGTCCGGATCGAACGACTCGATGGTGACGCAGCCGTCATAGCGGACCTCTCTCAGCGCCTGGAAGACACTGGTCCAGGGCACGAGCCCGGTTCCCGGAATGCCGCGCTGGTTCTCGCATGCGTGCACGTACCCAGGTAGCCGCCGGTATCGCGCACGGCCTGGCCCATGTCGTCTTCTTCGCGAATCATGTGGAACGTGTCGAGATGGACCTTCACGTTCGGCAGCCCGACCTCCTGAATGAACCTCACCGCGTCCCGCGCAACGTTGATGAAGTGCGACTCGAAGCGGTTCAGAGGCTCGATGCCGAGAATCAAGCTGGAGTTCCGCTGCGCGTAGGCGGCGATTTCGCGGTAGTTCTCGACACCCCATTTCCATTCGTCCGAAGACCGCCTCTTCCCGGTCAGGTAGCCCCATCCGCAGTAGATCGCGCCGCCGAAGACTTTCGCCCCGGCTTCGTTGCTCAGATCGATGAGGCGTTTGGAGAACTCAACTCCCGCCTTGCGGACTGCCGGGTCCGGCGAGATGACGTTGTAGTGCGCGGGCATGCCGTAGCCTGTGTTGATCGTCAGACCGAGATCGGCGGCCGCCGATTTCACCTTTGCAGCAGGGAAGTGTTCAGGATCAAAGGGGATGATCTCTACGGCATCGAAGCCGAGCCGCTTGCATTTGTCGAGCAGGGGCAGGTCGCTCTCCAGGAACGTCTCGCGGAACAGCAGCGAATGAATGCCAAACTGCATGACGTCATCTCCTGCATGGCTGAAGGGCCGGAGATCGTCGCCGCAGGACCTCTCTCTCCGGGGACGCCGCGAGGACCGCCGTGCTACACGAACTCGCGGAACAGCTCCTTCGACGGGGCGGCGATGACGGCCCGGCCGACGAGGATGCCGTCTTCGGCCGCCACCTGCGTGCCGGCAGCGACCGCCGCTTCGACGCTCGCCACGCTTCCCGTCAGCAGCACGAAACCTTTGCCGCCGAGGGCCATGGCCAGGTGGATGCGCAAGAGGGTGACATCGGCGCTTTTCGCGCAGGCGTCGGCCACGTCGATGATGCTCGACGCCGAGAACGTCTCGATGACGCCCAGGGCCAGGGCGCGGTCCGTGGGGACGTCCACCGACAACCCGATGGCCGGGAAGACGTCCTGGTGCACCTGCGTGATGACGCGCTTTTCGATGAGCGACCCGTTGCAGCGCCCGGCGCCCGCGTCGACCGACGCCATGACCGCCGCCACCTCGCCGCCGATCACGATGAGGTACTTGCCCGAGCAGATCGTCCGCGCGAGCAGCAACTGGACGTCGGCCGCCTTCAGCATGGCGTCCTGCGCCAGGTAGCCGGTCGCAATCGAGGCGACTTCGATGAGTCCGACGGAGTTCAGTTTCGCCACGACCCTTGTCCTTCCTGATCAGGCCTCGATGACGATGGCGTCGGTGATGGCGGCGACGGTGCCCGTGATGCTGGCGTGCAGCCGGGCGCCGAGGGCCTTGGGCGCCGGCGCGGCGACCAGGTCACCCGCCTTGACGCGCGCGCCGACCTGCACCGCGGGAACGGCGGGCGCCCCCGCGTGCTGCTTGAGCGGCAGCACCACGCGCCGCGGCTCGAGCGCGCGCGCCTCGAGCGGGCCGACGTTGTTGAACCCCGACAGGCCGAGCTTGGCGATGAGCCGTTTCATCGGCGCGCGGCGCGATTCGGCGAGCGGGTGCGGCGCGACGTCCGCCGGGTTGCCCTTCCAACGCAGATCGCGCTCGCGAGCGATCGGTTTCGAGAACGTGCAGATGTTCTTGGGATCGAGGTTCTCCGGGCACGAGTACAGGCTGCACAGGTTGCACTCGCAGCAGTACAGCGTGCCCGCGATCATCGGCGAACTCGGGCTCTCGAACCCGAGCGACCGCATCGCCGCATGCGGCTCGATCGGATGTCCCAGCAGAAAGCGCGGGCACAGGTCCGTGCAGAAGCGGCACTGATCGCACGCCGAGCGGCCGATGCGCTCCACCTGGCGGCGATCCTGGCGGTACCACGCGATCATCGGGTGGGAGACGGGCAGCACCACGACACCGCCCAGCGTCTTCGTCACCGGTTCGTCGAAGCTTGCGGCCAGGCGTCCCATCATCACGCCGCCGAGCAGCGCGCCCACCTCGTCTTCGGTGGCGCCGCCGGCCGCCTCGATGAGGTCACCGATGCGCACGCCCACCGGCACGCGCAGCGTGACAGGCGTGCGGACCGCCCCGGCGACGGTCAGGTATTTGTGCGTGACCGGCCGGTCCAGACCGATGTTGACGAGCGTCTCGACGTTCACGACGACGGCGCCGACGTCTTTCGGCAGGCCCCCTGGTGGAATGACGCGGCCGATGGCGTCGTGCACCAGCAGGAACTCGTCTCCTGCGGGGTAGGTGTCGCTGAGCGGCAGGATGCGAACGCCCGAGGGCAATTGCGGCGCGAGCGCCTCCTGCACGGCGGCGTACTTGTTCTTGATCCCGACGATGCCCTGCTCGGCTGACACCAGGCGCATGACCGCCGCGAGGCCGCGCAGTATCGGTGCCGCCTCGTGCTGCATCAACTCCTTGTCCTTGTGGAGCAGCGGCTCGCACTCCGCGCCGTTCACGATGACAGTGGGCACCCTGGCCGCCAGCTTGACGGCGGTGGGGAAGCCACCCCCGCCGGCGCCGACAATCCCGTGGGCATCGATGCGCTCGAGGGTGGGCAGGTCCTTGGAAGAGCCCGCCCGGCTGACGCGTTGAGGTGTCGACATGGCTGTCTCTGGTAGATATCGGACGAAACTGACGGCCACACAATAAATTGTTGTTGCTTTTCAGTCAAGAACAATCATAATAATCCGTCTTGAGGCGGTCACGTCCTATTGATATGACCGAATTCGGTCGAAATATCTCATAACCGGTCACGCCATGGCGATTCTCATTGCGAACATCGGCAGCACGTCGTTCAAGTACCGGCTGTTTGCTGACGGTGGCGAGACGGTCCTGGGAGAGGGCCGCGTCGAACGCATCGGCCAGCCAGGGTCGGCCTGTCCCGACTACGAAACCGCCATCCATGACGCCATCGACGACCTGACGCGTCCCGGCGGACCGCTCGGCCGGCTGTCCGACCTGGCGGCGATCGGATTCAAAGCCGTCCACGCCGGTCCGGTCACCGGGGCCCGCCTCGTCGATGACGAGGTGCTGGCCGCGATGGAGGCGGTCAGCTTCCTCGCGCCCGCCCACAATCCGCCGTACATCGCCGCGATGCGCTCGTTCCGCCGCGCGCTGCCCGATACGCCCCTTGTGGCGCTGTTCGAGACAGCGTTCTTCGACCGCATGCCCGCTTCCGCCACCACCTACGCCGTGCCGTACGAGTGGCTGGAGGAGTTGGATATCCGCCGCTACGGATTCCATGGAGCGAGCCATCGCGCGGCGTCGGAACGTGCACAGGCGCTTCTCGGCCGCCCGGCCCGTCACGTCTCGTGCCACCTCGGAGGCAGCTCCAGCGTTGTCGCGATCCGCGACGGGATCGCCGTCGAAACCAGCTTCGGCCTCTCTCCCCAGTCGGGTCTTCCGCAGAACAACCGCGTCGGCGACCTCGACGTGTTCGCCGCGTTGTTCGTCATGAAGCAGCGAGGGCTCGACCCGGACGCGATGGCGGGCCTGCTGGCGAACAAGTCGGGCCTCGCGGGCATCAGCGGCGTGAGCGGAGACGTCCGCGACCTCGAGCAGGCGGCCGCCGCCGGCAACGCGCGCGCGCGGCTCGCCCTCGACGTCTTCGTCCACGCGGTCCGCCACCACCTCGGCGCCAGCCTGGTGGCTCTCGGCGGCGTGGACGTGCTCACCTTCTCCGGCGGGATCGGTGAGAAGAGCGCGCCCATCCGCGCCGCCGTCTGCGCAGGGCTCGAGGACCTTGGCATCGTGCTCGACCCCGCGCTGAACGCGAGCGCGTCGGGTGAGGCGCGCCTGTCGGCCGCCGGCTCGAAGGCCGCCATCTTCATCGTTCCGGCCGACGAGGAGCGCATCGTCGCGCGCGCGACGGCGGAACTGCTGGCCGGCGCTCGTGCGCAGTCGGGAGGGCCCCATGAGTGCTGAGGCGGCGGCCATCAGCCGCGCGCTCGTCGAGCAGATTGTGCGAGAGGCCGTCGCCAAGCGGTTGGGCGCGAGCCGGCCGAAGGCGGCCGCAGGTGACGGCAAACTCGTCGTGCATGCCTCCGCCCGTCATATGCATCTCTGCCAGGCGGATCTGGATGTGCTGTTCGGGCCGGGACACGAGCTGACCCCGGACAAGGACCTGTACCAGGAAGGCAACTACGCCGCGGCCGAAACCGTGACGCTGCTCGGCCCGCGCCGGCGGCCGCTGCCGAACGTGCGGGTGCTCGGGCCGCTGCGGAAGGAATCGCAGGTCGAGCTGGCGTTCACCGACGCGATCCATCTGGGGATCGACGCGCCCGTGCGCCTTTCGGGCGATATCGAGGGCACGCCCGGTGCCATCGTGATCGGGCCGGCGGGCATCGTCGAGATGCGGCGCGGGGTCATCCGCGCGGCCATCCACGTGCACATGAACCCGGCCGAGGCGGCCCACTACGGCGTGAAGCAGGGCGATCGGATGAAGTTGCGGGTGTCGGGGCCGGCGCCCGCGGTGTTCGAGCACGTGCTCGTGCGCATCGATTCGGCGTCGCGGCTGAACGTGCACATGGATACGGACGAGGCCAATGCGTGCGCGCTGCACCAGGCCACGGGATTCGAGTTGTTCAAGTAGAACCGCTTCTGGGAAGGAGTGACGAATGAAACCGGCACTGGGAATGGTGGAGACGCGGGGGCTGGTGGCCCTCTTCGAGGCCGTGGACGCGATGCTGAAAGCGGCCACGGTCGAGTTCAAGGCATGGGAGCCCGTGGGATCCGGCCTGGTGACCGCGTTTGTCGAGGGCGACATGGCGGCGGTCAAGTCGGCGACCGACGCCGGCGCGGAGGCCGCGGGCCAGGTGGGCGAGGTGGTCAGCGTACAGGTGATCACGCGGCCCCACGACGACCTGGCGCACCTGTTGGCGGGCTTCGGCCCGAAGAAGAGCGGCGCCTCCGGCGCGTGAGGGGAGAACTGACATGGTACTGGCATTGGGACTCATCGAGACCAAGGGCATGGTCGGCCTCGTGGAGGCGACCGACGCGATGTGCAAAGCGGCTGATGTGACTCTGGTAGGGACCCGCGAGATTGGCGGCGGGTATGTCACCGTCGTCATCCGCGGCGACGTGGCGAGCGTGCAGGCGGCCGTGGACGCCGGCACCGCGGCCGTCAAGCAGGTGGGCGAGTTCGTGGCGTCGCACGTGATCGCGCGGCCCCACGACGGCCTGATTCAGGGCATGGCGGTCTAACCCTCGGCACCAGAACGCGAGGCGGCCGCGCGCACGCCCGCGAGGAGAGGCTCATGGCGCAAGCAGCAATCGGGATGATCGAGACGAAGGGGCTGACGGTGCTCGTCCAGGCGACCGATGCCGCCCTCAAGGCGGCTGACGTGGTCTACACCGGCTGGAAGAAGGTCGGCAGCGGCCTCTGCTCCGTCTACTTCGCGGGCGAGGTGGCGGCCGTCACCGCCGCCGTCCGCGCCGGGGAAGCGGCGGGGAAGGCGGTCGGAGAGGTGGTCAGCGTGCACGTGATTCCGCGCCCGCACGCCGAGGTCAAGGCGATCCTGCCCAAGTAGCCGGTCGCGGTTGCGACGGGAGGCGGACATGTTTCTCGCCAAGGTCGTCGGCACGGTCGTGGCCACGAAGAAACACCAGGCGTTCCATGGCAGCAAGCTGCTGCTCCTGCAGCCGCTGGTCGCCCAGGAGCAGTCGCTGGTGCCGTCGGGCGCCTCGGTGGTCGCCATCGACACCCTCGGCGCCGGGCAGGATGAACTCGTGATGTTCACCCAGGGCAGTTCGGCCCGGCTCGCCGCCCAGACGAAGGACACCCCGGTCGACGCGATCATCACCGGCATCGTCGACCGCGTGAAGTTCGAAGGCACGAATCCCGAGAGGGCGTGATGCTGGACAGGAAGCAGATGGTGGCCGAGATCGCCGAAGAGGTGATCTCGCGGCTCTTGACGCACCTCGACGCGCCGTCGTCGTCGGGCGCCGCGGCTCCCGCCGCGCGCGCCGGCGGTACGCCTGCCCGGAAGCCGCCGGCCCCGACGGGCCACGGTGTCTTCCAGACCGTGGACGAGGCGGTCGCGGCCGCCGCCCAGGCGCAGGCGCGGGTGGCGGAGATGGGTCTCGAGGAGCGCGGGCGGATGATCGCCGTGATCCGGCGGCTCTGCGACGAGCGGGCCGATGAACTCGGTCGCATGGAGCTCGATGAGACCCGCATCGGCCGCCTCGAGCACAAGATCGGGAAGCTGAAGGCGATGCGCTATGTCCTCGGCGTCGAGGCCATGCAGAGCGGCGCCCGCAGCGACCGCACGGGCCTGTGCATCATCGAGCGCGCGCCGTGGGGCGTGATCGGCATGGTGCTGCCGGCCACCCACTCGGTGCCGACGATGGTGAGCAACGCCGTGAACGTGCTGGCCGCCGGCAACACTGCCGTGTTCAATCCGCACCCGGCCGGCGCCCGCGTGGCGGCCTACGCGCTCCAGCTGTTCAACCGTACGATCGAGGCCGAGATTGGCGTCGCGAATGTCATTACCACGGTGGCCGAGCCGAGCATCGAGACCGCCGAGCAGATCTTCCGTCATCCCGACGTGGCGCTGCTGTGCGTCACCGGCGGACCGGCGGTCGTGAAAGCGGCGGCGCAGTCCGGCAAGCGCGTCATCGCCGGCGGCCCGGGCAATCCGCCCGTCGTCGTCGACGACGATGCGGATCTTGATCTCGCGGCCCGTTCGATCATCGAGGGCGCGGCCTTCGACAACAACCTCCTCTGCATCGGCGAGAAGGAGGTCTTCGTCGTCGAC
The DNA here is from genome assembly GCA_963806085.1 of uncultured Acidobacteriota bacterium. Classification (GTDB taxonomy): domain Bacteria; phylum Acidobacteriota; class Vicinamibacteria; order Vicinamibacterales; family JAKQTR01; genus JAKQTR01. The sequence goes on along the minus strand of CAWDWR010000002.1, from coordinate 618,511 downwards.
AGCGTGGCGGACGACTTCATGAAGGCCATGTCCCGGGCAGGCGCCGTGCTGCTGCACGCCCAGGCTATCAAGAGGTTGACCGAGGCGGCGTTCACGTTCGACGGCCCGGGAAAGGGCTGCGGGCGCGCGCACGTGAAGCGCGACCTGCTCGGGCAGGACGCCGGCAGGCTGGCCGAGGCAGCCGGGGTGAAGGTCCCTGCCGGCACCGTGATGCTGTTCGGCGAAACGGCGGCGTCTCATCCGTTCGTGCAGGAAGAGCAGATGATGCCGTTCCTGCCGATCGTGCGCGTGCCCGACTTCGAGACCGGTGTGGCCGGCGCCCTGCAGGCGGAGCACGGTTACCGGCACACGGCCGTCGTGCACACCCGGAACGTCGATCACGCCACGCTCATGGCGCGCGCGCTGAACACGACGCTGTTCGTGCAGAACGCGGCGTCGACGGCCGCGCTGGGCGTGAACGGCCCCGGCTACTTCAGCCACACGATCGCGACGCCGACCGGCGAGGGCATCACGACGCCCCTGACCTTCACGCGCGAGCGGCAGTTCGCCATCGGCAACGCGATGCGGTTCATCTGAGGCCGCCGGCGATGTTCCTTGCCCGCATCGACGGCACGCTGACAGCGTCCCGGAAGGACCACCGCCTCGCCGGCGTGCGGTTCCTCATCGGGCAGCGTCTGCAGCCAGACGGCAGCACGATCGGCGAGCCGATGGTGTTCCTCGATCGCATGGGCGCGGGCCGCGGCACGACCGTGCTTGTCTCGTCCGACGGCACCATCGCGCGCGACTGGCTCGGGAAGGGCGTCCCAGCCCGGCTGGTCGTCGTGGGCATCGTCGATCGTGTGGGGCCGCGGCCGGCGGCGGAGGATCGGGCGTCATGAGGCTGGGCATGGTCATCGGCCGCGTCGTGCTGTCGCGATCGCTGCCTTCTCTACGGGGCACGTCGCTGCTGCTGGTCGAGCCGGTCACCGCACCCAACCTGGCCGCGCGCAACGGCCTGGGAGGCGGGAGAACGATCGTGGTGGCCGACCAGTTGTCGCCGGCCGCGGGCCAGATGATCGCCCTGGTCGAAGGAAGCGAGGCGGCCAACCCGTATCCGGCTCCGACGCCGGTCGACGCCTACTGCGCGCTGATCGTGAACGACTACGTGTTTCAACCACCGGAGGCCGCTGGGAGTGTGGCCGCGGAAGGACGATGATGAGTTCCCTGGACTTGACTGCACTGCGGGTCATTGCCGCGAAGGACATCCACCAGGCCGCGTCCAGCGGGGCGAAGGAGATCCTGACGCGCAAGGGCGCCGTGATCACCCCGCTGGCGGCCGACACCGCGCAGCGGCGGGCGCTCACGCTCCGCCAGATCGAGGGGCCTGGCGCGGCGTGCTCCGCGGCGAAGGACGCCGAGGCCGACCCTAAAGCGCCCGCCCTGTCCGCCGACCGCGAGGCGCTGTTCAATTCGCCCGAAGCTCGCCGGATCAAGGACGAAATCGTCGCGACGGGCAGGAAGCTCTGGATGCGGCAGTACGTGGATGGCAACGGAGGCAACATCTCCTATCGCCTCGGGCCCAACGAGGTGCTGTGCACGCCGACGCTCTGCAGCAAGTACGACCTCACCCCCGAGCTCATCTGCATGGTGGATCTCGACGGCAACCAGTTGGCCGGCTCCGCGACGCGGACGAGCGAGGTCTTTCTGCACCTCGAAATCTACAAGGCGGTTCCCGAAGCGAAAGGGGTGGTCCACTGCCACCCGCCGCACGCGACGGCGTATGCCATCTCCGGTCGTGTGCCGCCGTCGGGCATCGTACCGGAGTTCGACGTGTTTGTCGGGGCCGTGGCGTGCACGAGCTACGAGACGCCTGGCACCAAGAAGTTCGCCGAGACCGTGCTGCCGTTCGTGCGGAACTACAACACCGTGTTGCTGGGGAACCACGGAATCGTCTGTTGGGGAAGCACGGTGACCCACGCCGAGTGGTACGCCGAAGTGCTCGAGACGTACTGTTGGACGCTGACGATCGCCGCTTCGCAGCTGGGCGCGCCGGTGAGCCGGATTCCATCGGGCAAGACGCAGGACCTGCTGAACATCAAGAGGCGGTTGGGCCTCCCCGATCCGCGTCTGACCCCGGACGTCTGCCCCCTCGCCGAGGCTCCCGACTCGGACCCCGACAGCATCACGCTGATGCCGCCGAAGCCCTGCGCGTGCGCACTCTCGGGCAGCGGCATGTGCAGCGCGGCCGCAGGCGGCGGCGGAGACGTTGACACGGAAGCGGTGGTGCGCGACGTGACCGAGGCGGTCATGGCCGCGCTCAAGACCAGAGGCCGTTGAGGGTGAACCAGGCGCAGCGCCAGATCAGGATTCGTGAACTGCTCGAGGAGCGGGAGTTCGTCGACCTCGAGACCCTGTGCGGCGAACTCGGGGCCTCGGAGTCGAGCGTCCGGCGTGATCTGGCCCGCCTGGAGCAGACCGGGGTCGTCAAACGCGTGCACGGCGGCGCCCTGGCGGTGCAGCCGCGCGGGCACCTGCTCGACTACAACTGGCAGCGCGAACGGCAGACCGACGAGAAGCACAGAATCGGCCTGCGCGCAGCGTCGCTCATCGCCGACGATCAGACGGTCATTCTCGACGGCGGCTCCACGGTCGCCGCCGTCGCCGAGCACCTGGCGACCCGCTCGCTCCGGGTCATCACCAACTCCCTGGCCATCGTCCGGGTGTTCCACGACTCGCGAAACATCGACGTGACGCTGACCGGCGGCTTCCTGTTCCCCCGTCTCGAGACCGTGCTCGGGCCCCTGTGCGAGCACATGCTGGCCGCGGTGGCCGCCGACGTGCTGGTGATGGGCATCGGCGGCGTGACGGCGGACGGCTTCAGCAACAACAACACGCTGGTGGTCGGGTCCGAGCGCAAGATGATCGAGGTGTCCCGCAAGGTCATCATCGTGGCGGACAGTTCCAAGTTCGGCCGCCCGGCGATGACCCCGCTCGCGCCGCTCGACGTCGCCGACATCGTCGTCACCGATGTTCGTCTCGCGGACCAGCACCGCGACATGCTGGAGCGCGCGGGGATCGAGGTGGTGCTGGTGTAGATCGCACGCGGCGCGGCCCGGTGCCGCGGACCGCGCGGGCAACATCTCGGTCTGGCCGGGCTGCTTCCAGCACTCGGCCGGCATCCCCGCCACGTGTGCGCCGACGCCCGCCCCGGCGGCATTCGCCCCGTGAAATTTCACGGGATTCATGCGTCCGGCGCCGTGATAAAGTGCGGCACGTTCCCTCGTGCGCCTGACAGCATCGGAGAGGCCCCATCCGATCTGGCGGCGCTCGTGCCATTTGCGTCCACGGACTTCCCCGAGCATGGTGACTCGCCCCGCCGACCCTGCCCTTCGATCAGTCTTGCGGAGCGTGTCCGCGAGGCGCTCGCCGAGGCCCGTCGTCGGGGGCCGGCGGCCCGGGGAAACGCACCCAAAGAGGATGGAAGACCGATGAGCGACACCGTGCGCTACGATGACCGGACTCCGCGGCTGTTCTTCCTCGCCGCCATCGTGTGGGCCGTGGTCGGCATGCTCGTGGGCACCCTGATCGCGGCCATGCTCTTCCTGCCAGGGCTCAACCTCGCCCCGTACCTCACGTTCGGCAGGCTCCGGCCGGTGCACACCAACGCGGTCATCTTCGCGTTCGTCGGCAACATGATCTTCGCCGGCACGTACCATTCGATGCAGCGGCTGCTGAAGACCCGGCTCTTCAGCGACACGCTCTCGAGGATCCACTTCTGGGGCTGGCAGCTGCTGATCGTGGCCGCGGCGCTCGCGCTCGTCACGGGCAACACCCAGGCCAAGGAGTACGCCGAGCTGCCCTGGGTCCTCGACATCGTCATCGCCGTGCTCTGGGTGATCTTCGCCGTCAACTTCTTCGGGACCATCGCGATCCGGCGCGAGAAGCACCTGTATGTCGCGATCTGGTTCTACATCGCCACCATCCTCGCGGTCGCCATCCTGCACATCGGCAACAGCATGGCCATGCCGTACTCCTGGCTCGGGAGCTACTCGGCCTACGCCGGCGCCAAGGACGCGCTGATGCAGTGGTGGTACGGCCACAATGCCGTGGCGTTCTTCCTGACGACGCCCTACCTCGGGCTGATGTACTACTACCTCCCGAAGGCGGCGAACCGGCCGATCTTCAGCTACCGGCTGTCGATCATGCACTTCTGGTCGCTCGTCTTCGTCTACATCTGGGCCGGCCCGCACCACCTGCACTACTCGGCCATTCCTGAATGGGCCTCCACCCTCGGGATGCTCTTCTCGCTGATCCTCTGGATGCCGTCGTGGGGCGGCATGGTGAACGGGCTGTTCACGCTGCGCGGCGCCTGGCACAAGCTGCGCGAGGACCCGATCCTGAAGTTCATGGTGGTGGCTGTCACCTACTACGGCATGTCGACCTTCGAAGGTCCGATGATGGCGATCAAGTCGGTGAACTCCGTCAGCCACTTCACCGACTGGACGATCGGCCACGTGCACGCGGGCACCCTCGGCTGGAACTCCTTCCTCTCGTTCGGCATCCTCTACTGGGTCGTCCCGCGCCTCTGGAAGACGCCGCTCTACTCGACCAGGCTGGCGACGGTCCACTTCTGGGTCGCCACCGTCGGCCTCATCACCTACCAGGTGTCGATGTGGGTCGCCGGCATCACGCAGTGGGGGATGTGGCGCGCCTTCGAGCCCGACGGCCGCCTGACCTATCCCGACTTCATCGAAACGGTGGTCCGGATCGTCCCGCTCTACTGGGTCCGGCTGGTCGCGGGGATCCTCTTCTTCTCCGGCCTGCTCCTCTGCGTGTGGAACATCGTGAAGACGATCAGGAGCGCGCCCGCCAACTTCGCGGAAGAGCTCGAGGTGCAGGCGCCGCCGCTCGTGCGGGACCTCTCGGCGCCGGGCGCCGTGACGCCGGCCAACACCTACGACTACGCCCTCTACCGGCTCCAGCACGTGCTCGACCACGGCGTCCACCGCGCGCTCGAGTCGCGCATGGTCCTGTTCACCGTGCTCGTGGTCATCGCCCTCGCCGTGGGGTCGCTGACCGAGGCGATCCCGATGTTCTTCGACAAGGACAACGTCAAGGAGATCGCGAGCGTGAAGCCCCTGACGCCGCTCGAGGTGCTCGGGCGCGACATCTACCTCCGCGAGGGCTGCTACACCTGCCACTCGCAGCTGGTCCGGCCGTTCCGCTACGAGACCGAGCGCTACGGCGAGTATGCGAAAGCGGGCGAGTTCGTGTACGACCACCCGTTCCAGTGGGGGTCCAAGCGCACGGGCCCCGACCTCCTCCGCGTCGGCGGGAAGTACCCGTCGCTCTGGCACGTCCGCCACATGGACCGTCCCGCCTCGACGACGCCGGGCTCGATCATGCCGCGCTTCACGCACCTGAGAACGAGCCCCATCGACACGAGCTCCATCGGTGCGAAGATGCGCGCGCTGCGCATCGTCGGGGTGCCCTACACGGACGGGGACATCGAGTCGGCTCCCGCGGCCATCGCGAGCCAGGCGAAGCTGATTGCCGCCGAGGTGGAGGCCCAGCAGGGGCCGGCCGGGCTCGCCGGCAGGGAGATCACGGCGCTGACGGCGTACCTGCAGCGTCTCGGCACCGACATCAAGTGGAAGAAGCCGCAGCCGCTCTTCATCCCGGTGCCCGCCTCTGCGCCCAGCGCGCAGGGCGCTTCGGCGAGATGAACATGCTGCAGGAGCTTGCCGCCAGGACCGGCGCCGCCGGCTGGGTGATCGCCTCGATGGCCCTCTTCATCGCGGCCTGGGTGGCGATCGCGGTGTGGGTTTTCCGGGCCCGCCCCGAGGACCTCGAGGATCGGGCCCGCCTCGCCCTCGAGGGCGAGGGCGAGGCCGAGGATCGGCAGGAGAGTCCGCCGGCAACGCGGACGAAGCGCTGACGCGAGGAAGCCATGGCAGAGTTCGAAGACAAGGTCCTCCACGAACTGGACGGCATCCAGGAGTACGACAACCCGATGCCCGGCTGGCTCATGGCCATCTGGTGGGGCTCGCTGATCTTCGCGGCGGTCTACCTCGGTTTCTACGCCCTCAGTTTTGGCGAGGGCTCGATGGAGGCCGAGTACCGCGCGCGGGACCCAGCAGGCGGTCGCCTCCGTCGACGCCTACTTCGCGGCGAACCCGCTCGTCCCTCCGTCGTCGGCCGACCTCCTCGCCGGCGCGAAGAACCCGGCGGTGCTGGAGATGGGCAGGGCGCGTTTCACCCGCACGTGCGCCCCCTGCCACGGGGAGCGGGCGCAGGGGCTGATCGGGCCGAATCTCACCGACGATCACTGGATCCACGGCGGGACCGTGCAGCAAATCTTCCAGACCGTCGCGAAAGGCTGGCCGGCGAAGGGCATGCCGCCGTGGGGCCGCGCGCTGAAGCCGGAGGAGCTCGCGGCCCTCGTGTCCTACATCCGAAGCATCCAGGGCTCCAACCCGCCGAACGCCAGGCCCCCCGAGGGCGAGGTGGCGGTGCCCGAACCGATCCCGGGGCGCTGACGTGGGGACTGCCGTCAACGAGAAGAAGCCTCAGGCCGCGCAGCCGGCGTCCGGGCACCGCCACGTCTTCGAGGTCGCGCCGGAGGAGGACCTTCTCTACAGCCTCTCCGCCGACGGGAAGCGCAAGTTCATGCATCCCGTCATCCACAAGGGGCGCTTCTGGAAGATCCGGCGGACGATTGCGTACGTCCTGTTCGCCCTCTTCTTCGCGCTCCCCCTGATCCCGGTGGGCGGGCATCCCGCCATGCAGTTCGACCTCGCCTCCCGGCAGACGCACGTCTTCGGCGGCACCTTCTATCCGACCGACAGCCTCATCCTCGTGGCGCTCGGGTTCGGTACCATCGTCACCGTCTTCTTCGTCGGATCGACGTTCGGCCGCATGTGGTGCGGATACGCCTGCCCGCAGACCGTGTGGCTCGAGTTCCTCTTCCGTCCCATCGAGGCCTTCCTGGAAGGCGGGCCGTCGAAGCAGGGCAAGCTGAGCCGGGCGCCCTGGAGCGGCCGGAAGTTTGCCATCAAGGCGGCCAAGTGGTCGGCGTGGACGGTGGTGGCGCTCCTGATGTCCTCCACCTTCGTGGCCTACTTCACCGGGTGGGGGCCCCTCCTCCGCGGCCTCGCAGGCGAGCCCCTCGCGTGGACAGGGGCGCTGTTCGTGATCGCGTTCGTGGCGGGCGCCATCCTCTTCGACTTCGGCTGGTTCCGCGACCAGATGTGCACGATCGCCTGCCCCTACGGCCGCCTGCAGAACGTGCTGGCCGACCAGGACACCATCCTGGTGGCGTACGACGAGAAGCGCGGCGACCCGAAGGTGAAGCTGAAGGACCGCCTCGCCGGCGTCCTCGGCGGCGACTGCATCGCGTGCCGGGCGTGCGTGAGCGCGTGTCCGACGGGGACCGACATCCGGCGCGGCCTCCAGCCGGAATGCATCGGCACGGCGCAGTGCATCGACGCGTGCGACGAGGTAATGCGCGGCCAGGGCAAGCCGATCGGCCTCGTCAAGTACACGTCGGAGCGCGAGCAGAAGGGCGGCGCCCGGCGCCTCTGGCGCGCGCGCACCTTGGCCTACATCGCGCTGATGGCCGTGGCGTGGGGGTCGCTGGCGTTCCTCCTGCTGACCCGGGCGGACGCGCTCGTCGAAGTCCTCCGCGGCGGGCGCGAGTCGTACCGCCTGCTGCCGACGGGCGAGGTCGCCAACCAGCAGCGCGTGCGGATCACGAACCAGCTCGACGAGCGGCAGAACTTCACCATCGAGGTGCTCGACCCGAAGGGTGCCACCCTCGTCGTGAGTGAATCACCGATCGCGGTCGAACCCGACGAGGTCGTCACGGTCAACGCGGTCGCCACCGTGCCGCGAAGCGTGTTCGTCGACGGGCAGGCGCCAGTCCGCTATCTGGTGCGCTCCGACAAGGGGTTCAGCAGGGAGGTGGAGTTCCTCCTGCTCGGCCCCTATGGGCCTTCCGGGGGCCAGCCATGAAGTTCTTCCGTCTGGTGTCCGAGTACCGCTGGCCGATCTACCTCGGCAGCCTCCTCGCCATGTCCGTCGTCGCGTCGGGCGTGATCGTCTGGGTGGCGACGCGGCCCGACACGCCGCGGCCGATGAAGGGGTACTACGAAGCGGCGCAGGCGTGGGACGCCGACGCGGCGGTCGAAGAGGCGAGCCGGCAGCTCGGGTGGTCGGTGATCTACGAGTTTCCCTCCGATGTCCCTCACGTCCCTGGCATGCCGAGGCCGGTGGACGTGTACGTGTCCGGGCGCGGCGGCGAGCCCGTCCCGGGCCTCACGGGCAGCCTGTTCGCCATCCGGCCGTCGGACACCCGCCTGAACCAGACGGCCACGCTCGTCGCGCTGCCGCAATCGCCCGGCCGCTACCGGACGCTCGTGCGCATCGACACGCCGGGGGCGTGGGAGGTGCGCGTCGACATGCGGCAGGGTTCGCTCCGGTTCGTTCATGCGGCCCGGCTGACCGTCCCGTCGGAGCCCGCGATCCCGGAAGGGGCGAACCGGTGACCCGTTCCTTCCCGGCCCGCCGGCCGAACTCCGGGGCGGTGTGCGCGCACTGCGGGCTTGCGGTGCCCGCGAGCCTCGTGCGCGAGGGGGACGCCGATCAGTTTTGCTGCAACGGCTGCCGGCAGGTCTACACGCTCGTCCAGGAGTGGGGATTCGAGAAGTACTACACGCTCGTCGAGCGGCAGCGGGGCGTCCTGGAGCCGGCGCGGGTCACCGGCCGGAGTTTCGAGGATTTCGACGACGGCCGCGTGCAGGCAGACGCGACGGAGCAGGTGGGCGCCGACCGCTTCCGGACACGGCTGTACCTCGAAGGTGTTCACTGCGCGGCGTGCGTGTGGCTGGTCGAGAAGACTCCCGGCGGCGATCCGCGGCGTCGACGAAGTCCGCCTCAACCTGACGAGCGCGGTTGCGGAGGTCACGTGGTCGCCAGGCCAGACGCGGCTTTCCACCGTCGCCCGCGCGCTCGACCGCCTGGGGTACACGCCGCACCTGCACCACGCTGCCGGCGTGCAGGAAGCGCGCCGCGTCGAGGACCGCGCCTCGCTTGCCAGGCTCGGCGTCGCTGCGGCGTGCGCGATGAACCTCATGTTCCTCCACGGGGCGCTCTACGCGGGCGAGTACTCCGGGATGGCCTCCCCTTACGAAACGTTCTTCCGCTGGTTCTCCCTCGTCGTGGCGCTGCCGGTGCTCGTCTACTCGGCGCGGCCGTTCTTCCAGACGGCTCTCGCCGGGCTCGGGGCCCGGGTCGTCCACATCGATCTTCCCGTCGCCATCGCCTTTGCCGTCACGTTCGCGGCAAGTGCGTGGAACGTCGTCCGGGGCAGCGGGCCGATCTGGTTCGATTCGCTCGCCATGCTCGTGGCGGCCCTCCTGGGTGCCAGGCAATTGCAGCGCAGCGCCCAGCGGGCAGCCCTCGAGCGCGCCGACAGCCTGCGCGGCGCCGCCTTCCTTGAGTTCGCGCGGAAGTTCACCGGGCCCGGCCCAGGCGCCCCCGTCGTCGAGGTCCCCTTGACTGCGCTGATTCCAGGGGACCGTGTCGAGGTCCGCTCCGGCGAACTCGTGCCCGTCGACGGCGTCGTGTTGTCCGGCCGCTCGTCGCTCGATAACGCGGTCCTGACCGGCGAGGCGGCCGCGATGCCCGTGCGGGAGGGCGACGCGGTGAACGCCGGCGCCACCAACCTCGGGGCCCGGCTCGTCGTCCGTGTGGACGCGGCCGGCACGCAGACACGCGTCGGGGCGCTGCTCGCGATCGTCCAGGAAGCGCTCTCCAGGAAGCCTGCCATCCTGCGGACGACGGACCTCGCGGCCAGGCGCTTCGTCCTGGCCCTGCTCGTCCTGGCCGTCATCACCGGCGCCGCGTGGCTCCACCGAGGCCCCGCCGTCGCGCTCGAGCGCGTGGTCGCCCTGCTCGTCGTCGCCTGTCCCTGCGCGCTCGGGCTCTCGGTGCCGCTCGCCGTCTCCATCGCGCTGTTGCGCGCCGCGCGGACGGGGGTCTTCATCAAGAACCCCGACGCCCTCGAGCGGCTGCGCAAGGTCGAGACCGTCCTGCTCGACAAGACCGGCACGCTGACAGAGGGGCGGTCGACCGTGGCGCGCTGGCAGGGGGACCAAGTGGCGCTCCAACTCGCCCGCGACCTGGAGGCAGAGTCGTCGCACGCCGTGGCCCGCGCCTTCCGCGGTGCGCCCTGGCCGGCGATCAAGGTTGTCAGAGCAGTCGACGGGGTGGTCGAGGTTCCCGGGCAGGGGATTGCCGGCCGGCTGGACGGCCATGAAGTTCACGTGGGGAACAGAGCCCACGTCGAGGCCGGCGGGGCCGCCGTACCAGCTGATCTTGCCGCGTTTGCCGAGACGCTCGTGGCCGACGGTCTCAGCCCGGTGTTTGTTGCCGTTGACGGCCGCGCGGCGGGCGTGGCCGGCATAGGCGATGCGCTTCGCCCCGACGCCCGGCAGACGATCGAAACCCTTCGGGGGCGCGGTGTGCGCGTGCGCATCCTTTCCGGCGATCACCCCGACCTCGTCTCGCGCCTCGCCGCGGGCCTCGGACTGCCGGCCGGCGACGCGCTCGGCGGCCTGACCCCTGAGGCGAAGCGCGACATCGTGGCGGGCCTCGTGGCGCGTGCCGACCGCGCCGGCGCCGTGGTGATGGTGGGTGACGGCGTGAACGACGCCGCGGCCCTTGCGCTTGCCGATGTCGGGATCGCCGTGCACGGCGGAACAGGTGCCACGATGGCCGCCGCCGACATCGTACTCACGCGCGAGGGCGTCGCCCCGCTGGTCGAGATTCTCGACGGGGCCCGCCGCCTTCGCGGCGTCATCCGCCGCAACCTCGGCTTCTCCCTGTTCTACAACGCCGGCGCGTCCGCGCTCGCCGTTGCCGGCCTGGTCGGGCCAATCCTGGCGGCGGTCCTGATGCCGGTGTCGTCGCTGACGGTCATCCTTTCTTCGGCCTTCACGCGCACCTTTTCTCCCGCCGAAGCGCGAAGCGCGAAGGCGGGCTGACATGGAAACCATCTTCGTGCTGCTCCCGCTCGCCCTGCTCATCGCGGCCATCGCCGTCGCCTTCTTCATCTGGGCCGCGCGGACGGGGCAGTTCGACGATCTGGACACGCCCGCGGTCAGGATCCTTTTCGACGACGACGAGCCGCGGCCGACCGCAGCGATCGATTCATCAGCCCCTGTCCGCCGAAGCCTCGTCGGGATCGACGACACCTCCGCAAACGAGGCGAAGGCGGACCCCCGGCCCGCCGCAGCCTTGGCGAAGGCGGAGACAAGGAGGGTTCTTCGATGAACCTATGGAGCAAGACCATTCGCATCCTCCTGCTGCTGGTGGTGGTGGCGGCCACGGGCACCCTGGCGTACGCGCTCAGTAACGCGCGCAAGGGCTATGAGCCGCGGCAGCCCATCCTCTTCCGGCACACGCGCATGGCGGGCGCCCCGGTCTGGCAGACGAACGCGAAGGGCGAGCGGGTCAACATGGGGGGCTTCGCCATTCCCTGTGTCTACTGCCACACGATGCCCTACAAGGGCCGGCACTCGACCGTGCCGTCGACGGCCGTCTGCATGAACTGCCACACCAGCGTGGGCCTCAACAGGGAGTGGGTCCTGAAGATGAAGGAGTACTGGGATCGGGGCGAACCCATCCCCTGGGTGAAGGTCTACGACCTGCCCGACTTCGTGTACTACGACCACGCGGCGCACGTGAACGCGAAGGACGAGAACGGCAAGCCCCTGCTGCCGCTCACCGACGAGCAGGGCAAGCCGATGGTCGTGTGCCAGAACTGCCACGGCAAGGTCGAGGAGATGGAGATCGTCTCCGTGCAGCATCCCTTCAACATGCAGTGGTGCCTCAACTGCCATCGGAAGCCCGAGATGAAGACGTCCACCGACTGCGCCGTGTGCCACCGGTGAGGCCTGCCCTGAGCGAGCTATGCGAGTCGATGGGGGGACAGCAGCGATGAAACCGAACGACACCAGCGCGCGGCCGGGCGAGTCGAGCATGGACCGGCGCGAATTCCTCAGGGTGACGAGCGCGCTCGCGGCCGGCGGGGCCCTGGCGAGCGCCGGGTGCCAGGTTCCACAAGAGGCCACCGTCCCGTTCCACGACATGCCGGAGAACCTCGTCGATGGCATCGGGCGGGCCCGGTTCTTCCACACCGTGATCGACGGGTCGCCGGTCCTCGTGAAGACGAGGGAGGGCCGCCCGATCCTCGTCACGCCGAGCCCCGACAGCGCGAGCGGGCGCGGCCTGACGGTGCGTCATCACGCCGCGCTCATGGACCTCTACGATCCCGACAGGGCCCGCGGCCCGATCTCGGTGAGGCGAGGCAGCGGAGCGCCCGTCGCGTCCGGCTGGGCCGCCGTGAGCCCCGACGTCGTGTCACGGCTGAAATCGGCCGGCCCGAAGGCCGTCCTGCTGACAGGCCCGGTGGACAGCCCCGCGCTCGCAGCCGCGATCGCGGGGATCACGGCGCAGACCGGCGCGCGGCACGTCGTCTGGTCGCCGATCGAGTCGGACGCGGCGAGCGAGGCGTGGAAGTTGGCGTTCGGCGATGCGCCGATGCCGCGCCCCCGGCTCGACAGGGCCGACCACATCGTCGGTCTCGGTGCGGAGTTTCTCGACCGGCCGGGCGACGGCCTCGAGCGCGAGTTCGCCGCGCGGCGTTCTCCGGATGAAAGCGGCTTGAGGATGAGCCGCTTCGTTCAGCTCGAGGGCCGCCTCACGCTGACCGGCGCGAATGCCGACAGCCGCATCAGGGTCCGTGACTCGCATCTCGGCCGTGTCGCCGCCGCCCTCGCCCACGAGTTGATCGTGGTCCGCAAGATCGGTGTCCTCGCGGCTGACGCGCAGGTGGCGCAGGCGCTGGCGCCGTTCCCCATCGACGCGGTCGCGGCCCAGGCCGGGATCGACGCCGCGATGCTGAAGGCGCTCGCCGACGAACTGGCCGGCGCGGGCGGCAAGACCCTCGTGCTGGCGGGCGGCTCAGCAGGCGCATCGGCGTCCGGTCCCGCGCTCGAGCTCCTGGCGCTCATGCTGAACGTCACGCTCGGGGCGTTCGACGCGGGGCTCTTCGACGACGCCTCGGCCTCGGCGCCCGCCCCGGCGGGAGCCGCCGCCCTCGAGAAGCTCGCCGGAGAGATGCGGGCAGGTCGCGTCGAGGTGCTGGTCGTGGCCGGCGCGAACCCGGTCTACAACGCTGTTGCGTCGCTGAAGTTCGCGGAGGCGATGGCGAAGGTGCCTTTCATCGTGTCGCTCGGTGACCGCATCGACGAGACGACGAAGCTGGCGGACGTGCTGATGCCCACCAGCCACCCGTTCGAGTGCTGGGGCGACGCCGCGCTGCCGAAAGGCCTCGTCGCGATCCAGCAACCGGTGATTCAACCCCTGTTCGACACGCGCGGCCTGCTCGACGTGCTGGTGGAGTGGGGCGCCGCCGCCGGTGACGCGACCGCGATGGCGGCTGTTGCAGCAGCGGCCTCCGCTGTGGCGGCTCCCGCGCCGGCGCCGGCCACGGCTGCTCCCGCGCCGAGTCCGAGCGCGGCGTATCGGTACCTCCGCGCCGCCTGGGCGGCGCAGGTTCGCCGTGGACGTCGCGACGCCGGCGTTCGAAACGGCGTGGAACGAGGTGCTGAGAGCGGGGCAGTGGTCCGCCGAGGCTATGGCGAGACCCGCCTCCGCCCCGCTTACCTTCGCTCCGAGCGCGTTATCGATGCTCGCCGCGCTCAACTCCGGGGCTTCGGCGGGGCTGGAGTTGCAGCTGTATCCGCACTTCGCGCTCGCGGACGGGCGCGGGGCGAACAACGGCTGGCTCAACGAGCTTCCCGATCCGATCACCCGCATCACCTGGGGCGGGGCGCTCTCGATCGCGCCGCGCCGGTTCGACGAGATGAAGCTCGCCAACGGCGACCTGGTCGAAGTCGATGCGGGTCACGCAAAGGTCGTCGCGCCCGCATACCGCCACGCGGGCATGCACTACGACCAGGTGGCCCTCCCGCTCGGCCTCGGCCGCACCGCGTGCGGCGCGATTGGCGCGGGCGTGGGCCCGAACGCCTATCCGCTGCGGCTGTTGGCGGCCGGGCGAATCGTCGCCGCCGGCCTCCCGGTCACCATCCGCAAGGCCGGCGGGAACGAGCCCCTGGCCTTCGCGCAGGGCTCCGACGTCATCGACCGCGATCGCCGGCCGCTCGTGCCCGTCACGACGCTCTCCGCCTACCGGAAGGACCAGCGGGCGGGCACCGAGCAGCAGAAGGGCGGTCCGTCGATCTGGCCCGGGCACGAGTATCCCAAGGTCCGCTGGGCGATGGCGATCGACCTCAGCCGGTGCAACGGCTGCGGCAAGTGCGTGGTCGGCTGCCAGGCCGAGAACAACATCCCGGTCGTCGGCCGGCAGGGGATGCTCGACGGCCGCGAGATGTCGTGGATGCGCATCGACCGCTACTACGACGCGCCGAAGAAGGACGGCCAGTGGGACGCCGAGGTCTGGGACGGCCCGCTGGAAGTCGTGGAGGAGCCGCAGACGCTGTTCGAGCCGATGCTGTGCCAGCACTGCGAGAACGCGCCCTGCGAAACGGTCTGCCCGTTCGTGGCGACGATGCACAGCGCGGACGGGTTGAACCAGCAGGTCTACAACCGCTGCGTCGGCACCCGCTACTGCGCGAACAACTGCCCGTTCAAGGTGCGGCGGTTCAACTACTGGGAGCTGAGCAAGAAGCAGGAGAGCGCCTTCTTCCGGTGGCTCGTGCCCCGCATCGCGCGGAACGCCGAGCTGAACACGCGCGCGCCCATGCAGATGAAGAACAACCCCGAGGTCACGGTGCGGGCCCGCGGCGTGATGGAGAAGTGCTCCTTCTGCATCCAGCGGATCCGCGCGGCCGGCTCGGAGGCGGTGCGCCTGGGGAAGAGCAAGGACCATTTCCCCGACGGCGCGGTCGTGCCGGCCTGCATGGAGGCCTGCCCCACCGGCGCCATCACGTTCGGCGACGTGAACAACCCCGGCTCGCGCGTGGCGGCCCTCGCCGCCGGCCCGCGCGCCATGCGGCTCCTCGACGCGGTGGGCGTCAAGCCGTCGATCTCCTATCTGACGAAGGTGCGCCATGACAAGGCATGAGGCGAGTCCCTACGCCACGGTGATGGACGACGGCCACCTGACCGGCCGGCCGATCGTCGTCGCGGGGGCCGGCCCGTACGGCGGCGACCTCGAGGTGCCCGAGCCGCTGGTCACCGGCGGGAAGAAGTGGACCGACGTCGATCAGGACATCTGCATGCATGCCGAGCGGTTTCCCACCAGGCGGTGGTGGATCGCCTTCGGCGTCGCGCTCGCGTTTCTCAGCCTGCTCGTCCTCGGGCTGACCACGCTCTTCTACGCCGGCATGGGCATCGTCGGCGTGAACCAGCCGGTCAGCTGGGGCTCGTTCATCATCAACTTCGTCTTCTGGATCGGCATCGGCCACGCCGGCACGCTGATCTCGGCCGTCCTCTACCTCTTCCGCCAGCAGTGGAGGACGGGCATCAACCGGGCCGCCGAAGCGATGACGCTGTTCGCCGTCGCCTGCGCCGGGATCTTCCCGATCATCCACCTCGGGCGGCCCTGGTTCGCCTACTGGCTGGTGCCGTACCCGAACGCCCGCGGCCCGCTCTGGGTGAACTTCAACTCGGCCCTGTCGTGGGACATCTTCGCCATCTCGACCTACGGCCTCGTCTCCCTGACGTTCTGGTACGTCGGGCTGCTGCCCGACCTCGCCACCGTGCGGGACCGCGCAACCCACCCGGTGCGGAAGTTCATCTACAACGCGCTCAGCTTCGGGTGGACCGGCTCACACCGCGCCTGGCGGCACTACGAGTCGGCCTACATGATCCTGGCCGCGCTGGCGACGCCGCTCGTCTTCTCGGTCCACACGATCGTCTCGTTCGACTTCGCGACGTCGGTCATGCCGGGCTGGCACACGACGATCTTCCCGCCCTACTTCGTCATCGGCGCCATCTTCTCGGGCTTCGCGATGGTCATCACGCTGATGACCTTCATGCGCGGCTACTTCGGCATGAAGCACTACATCACCCTGAACCACATGGAGGCGATGGCCAAGATCCTGATGTTCACGGGGATGATGGTGGGCTTCGCCTACTCCACCGAGTTCTTCATGGCCTGGTACTCCGGGAGCGAGTGGGAGGGCTTCATCTTCAAGAACCGCGCGTTCGGCCCGTACTGGTGGGCCTACACCATCATGTTCACGTGCAACGCGATCATCCCGCAGCTGTTCTGGTTCAAGTCGATGCGCCGCCACACCTGGGCGCTCTTCGTCGTCTCGATCCTCGTCAACATCGGGATGTGGTTCGAGCGCTACGTGATCGTCGTCACCTCGCTTCACCGCGACTACCTGCCCTCGTCCTGGGGCATGTACGCCCTGACGCGCTGGGACTACGCGATCCTCTTCGGGTCGTTCGGCCTCTTCTTCACGCTCTTCCTCCTCTTCGTCCGCTTCCTGCCGGTCGTGGCGATCTCCGAGGTGAAGGGCGTGATGGACCCGAAGGTCGCCCGGAGCTCTCCCACTCGCGCCGCCGCCGCGGCGATTCAGGAGGTGTGAGCCATGACGCCGACTTCGACCACAGGCATCATCGGGCACTTCTACGAACCGGCCGACGCTCTGGCCGCCGCCGCGAGGGTGCGCGACGCCGGCTGGAAGCACTTCGACTTCCTGACCCCGTTCCCCATCCACGGGATGGAGGATGCGATGGGCCAGAAGCGGTCCTGGATCCCGTACGCCACGGGCGTCCTCGCGCTCTGCGGGATCCTCTTCGCCCAGGGCCTGCAGAACTACGTGATGGTGTGGGACTGGCCGATGAACTTCGGAGGCAAGCCGTTTGCGGCGTGGCCGGCGTTCATCCCCATCACCTTCGAGGCGATGGTCTTCTGGGCCGCGCTTGGAAGCGCCGTCATCGCGATCGTCGCCGGGAAGCTGGACACCATCCCGCAGCCGCCGCCGATGCTCGTGAAGACGGGCGCGACGGTCGACCGTTTCGTGCTCTGGATCTCCGCGACGGATCCGAAGTGGAACGCCGCCGAGGCCGAGCGGTTCGTCCGGTCGCTTGGCGCGGACGGCGTGACGCTGATCAACGCGACCCCTCGACTGGGCTCGGGGTCCCCTGAGCAGGGCCGAATGGGGAAGGGAGGCGCCGATGCGTAGGGCCGCCAGCGCGATTGCTCTCGTGACGCTCACGGCGTTCCTCGCGGCGTGCGACCTCGGCCTTCCGGCCGGCCGGGCGCCTCACCGCGAGGGGAACCGCCTCGACATGATCGACCAGCCGAAGCTGAAGCCTCAACGGAAGGACATCTTCGACGGACGCCCCACGGGGCTGATGGAGCCGCAGGCCGGCACGATCGCCGTCGGCGAGACGCCGTACCCGTACGCGCAGAACCAGGCCGATCTCGCGGGCGCGGAGCTGGTGAACCCGCTCCAGCCGACGCCCGACGTGATCGCGCACGGCAAGTTCGTCTTCGAGCACGTCTGCATCACCTGCCACGGACCGAAGGCCGCCGGCGACGGCATTGTCACGGCGCTCTTCCCGAAGCCGCCGAGCCTGATGACGCAGAAGGTGCGCGACTGGCCGGACGGCCAGCTCTTCCACAGGCCGATGCGCGGGCAGAACTCGATGCCGAGCCACGCGCGCCAGGTCGACGCGCGCGACGCATGGTCCGTCATTCTCTACATCCGGGAGATGCAGAAGACGGAGCCCGTCGCTCCACCAGCTGCAACGGCGACGGTCACGGGAGGGAAGTGACGTCATGAGCCATCCCCACTCACACGCTTTCCCGGAGAAACCCGGCCGGATCGGCCTGTCGCGCCTCGAGCAGGGCCTCGCGGCCGCAGCCGTCCTCGCGGGCGCCGCGGCGCTGGCCCTGGCGTTCATGCGTGGCGACGCACCGCTCGCCTGGAGTTCGTATCTCATCGGCGCCTTCTACGCGCTTGGCCTCGGCGTCTTCGGCGCTGCGTGGCTCGCGATGCTCTACCTCTCGCGCGGCACGTGGTCGGTCACGATGCGCCGCATCCCGGAGGCCATGACGGCGTGGCTGCTCCCGGGCGGTATTCTGGCGGTGGCAATCCTCTTTGGCGCGCCCTCCCTCTACCACTGGTCGCACGCCGACCTGGTCGCCCAGGATGAACTCCTCACGCACAAGGCGCCGTTCCTGAACGTGACGATGTTCACGGTGCTCGTGACCGTGAGCGCTGCGCTCTGGGTTCTGTTCGCCGGGGCGCTCGTGCGGACCTCGCACGGGCAGGACCGGGACGGCGGCATCGCCCCGACGCGGAGGAGCCGTACGCTCGCGGCGATCTTCCTCGTCGTCTTCGCGCTGACGTTCAGCACCGTCAGCTTCTACCTGCTCATGTCGCTCGACGCGCACTGGTTCTCGACGATGTTCGCCGTCCTCACGTTCACCGACATCGTGCAGACGGGGACGGCGTTCATCGCCGTCGTCGCCGGCCTCATGGTGATGAACGGGAAGCTCCCGGGCTTCCTGAACGAGAACCACCTCCACAGCCTCGGGAAGATGGTGTTCGCCTGGACCGGGTTCTGGGCGTACATCTACTTCTGCCAGCACATGCTGATCTGGTACGCCAATATTCCTGAGGAGACCGTCTACTTCATCCGGCGGATGGAGAACGGGTGGCTGCCCTACCTGCTGCTGCTGCCGCTGCTGAAGTTCGTGGTGCCGTTCCTCCTCCTCGTGCCGCGCGAGGCCAAGCGCAACCCGAAGCGGCTCGTGCCGGTGGCGCTCATGATCCTGTTCGCGCAGTTCTGGGAGCTCTACGTGATGGTCGGCCCGGCAATCGGCCACGGCGAGGAGGCCGCGCACGGCCATCTCCCGATCATCGAATTCGTGGTGACGCTGGGGTTCATCGGACTGTTCACGCTGGTCTTCGGATGGCACCTGAAGCGTCACGACCCCGTGCCGCTGAAGGATCCCTCCATCGGCGCGTGCCTGGAGTACCACACGTAGATCGGGATTCGGGATTCGGGACTCGGATGACCGATGGGGCCCCGGGTCTTGAGGTTGACTGATGGAGCCCCGCGTCTTGAGACCCGGGGACACCGCTCGAATGAAACTCAATTCGACGCTGATCGGCGTCGTCGTCCTCGCTCTGGTCGCGACGGGGGTGTTCTGGGTCCGCTCCCGGACGGCGGGCAGCGCGACCGTGCCGGCGGGCCAGGCTTCGCCGTCATCGGCCGGCCAGCCCGCGCCGGCTCCGGCAACCGCGCCTCCGGCGTCGAGCGACGACGCGCTGCCGGACGTCACTCTCGCGGCTGGCACCGTCGACGCAGGCGACGTGCGGATCACGCTCGCCCTTTCCCCGCAGCCGCCTGTTGCGTTCGCGAAGACACGCGTCCGCGTCCGGGCCGAATCGGGCGGGTCCCCAGTAGCAATCGAGGCAGGCCGAGTGTCGTTCGAGATGACGATGCCGATGGGGGACCATCGTTACTCGCTCGCGCCAGGAGCAGACGGCTGGCTGGAGGCCGAGGTCACCCTCCCGCGCTGCATGAGCGGCATGCGGCGCTGGTATGCGACCGTTGAGGGCACCGTGGCAGGCCGGCCCCGGTCCGCCCGCTTCCGACTCGATCTCGCGCCGCCCGGCTGATGGCGACCGGAGCCGGGGCCATGGATGCGCGGTCTCGCGGCGGCGATATAATGGCGGCGCAGATGAGGAACATTGTCGTCCGCAGATTCTCCTCCTTTGAAGAGGAGCAGAAGGCCGACAGGGAGGTACTGGGCGGCGATCCCGCCTGACGACCGCGTCGCAATGGTGGAGCAACTGCGAAGGGACTGGGCGACTTTCAGTGGACAGACCGAAGAGCGACTTCGAAGAGTTGTTCGCGTGCTTGATCGCCAGAAACGTTAGGTTCGTGGTCGTCGGCGGGCACGCCCTGGCGTACCACGGCAGGCCCCGCTACACGAAAGACCTCGACGTCTTTGTCGAGCCCAACCCTGAGAACGCCGCGCGCCTGCTGCTGGCCCTGGCGGATTTCGGCTTCAGCAGCCTTGAGCTGAAGGCGGCGGACTTCGACCGGCCCGGCATGGTGGTCCAGTTGGGGATTGCCCCGAACCGTATCGACCTGCTGACGGCGATCGATGGGGTGTCGTTCGACCAGGCGTGGCAGGGGCGCGTGGCTGGTCGCTTCGGAACGGAATCGGTGCCGTTTCTGGGCCGTCGTGAACTGCTCGCCAACAAGCGCGCCGTCGGCCGGCTCCAGGACCTCGCTGACATCGAGGCGCTGGAATCGGACGAGCCGGTCTGAGGCCCGGCGCCCGCGCACGCCGGTCGCATCAACAACGTGATCCAGACAATCGACCTGCTCGGGTTCCTGACGCTCGGCCTTCTCGGGGGCTTCGGGCACTGCGTCGGGATGTGCTCGCCATTCGTCCTGTTCGTGTCGCGCCGGTACGCGCCGCCCGACGGAGGCCGGTCTGCGGCGTTCTCCGCGCAGGGCTGGTACACGGCGGGACGCGTTGTCACGTATGCCGTGCTCGGCGCCATCGCCGGCGCGCTTGGCGGCTTCGTCGAACTCGCCGGCAGACTGGTCGGCATCCAGCGCGCCGCCTCGGTCGTAGCGGGCGGCGTCCTCGTCGTGTGGGCCATCGTGGCGCTCTCGGATCTCGTGCCTCGCCTCGGCATCGGGGGCAACCTGTTCACACGTGTCGCCGGCGCGCTGAAGGGGCGTGTGCCAGAGCATCCGTTCGCCACGGGCCTCTTCCTCGGCCTGTTGCCCTGCGGGTTGCTCTATTCCGCGCTCATCGCTGCAGCGGCGCGCGGCGGCCCCACCGAAGGCGCGGCAGCCCTCGCCCTGTTCGGACTTGGAACGGCGCCGGCGCTGCTCGGCGTTTCCGTCGCGGACGAATTGCTCGCCCGGAACCGCGCGTTCCTCAACCGGCTCTCGCAGGTGTTCCTGCTCGTGATGGGGGCCTGGTTCCTCTGGACCGGGTTCGCCGGCTGACCCCTCCTACCGCCCATCCCACTGCAGCGCTTCACCTGGTTTCATCGTCGCGGTGCGCTCGGCTGCGCCCGATCGCAGCCGCAGGTTCGTGCCCCACGTGGAGCGAATCGTCGCGCGGCGCAGTGTGCCGTCCTGCCACTCGATATCGACCTCGAAGCCGCCGCGAGCCCGCAGCCCAGTCACCCGTCCCGCGGGCCACGCCTTCGGCAGCGCTGGCAGCAGATCGACCACGCCGGCGTGCGACTGCAGCAGCAGTTCGGCCATCGCCGCCGTACCCCCGAAGTTCCCGTCGATCTGGAACGGCGGGTGGGCATCGAACATGTTCGGGTACGTGCGGGCAGGGGAGAGCAGGAATGCGATCAGGCGGTACGCCCGCTCGGGATCGCCAAGCCTGGCCCAGAGCGCAATCCGCCACGCCGTCGCCCAGCCGGTGGACTCGTCGCCGCGCAGGTCGAGCGATTTCCGTGCCGCCGCTGTCAATGCCGGCGTCGTGCCGCTCGAGAGCTGGGCGCTCGGGTAGACGGCGTAGAGATGCGACACATGCCGGTGCTGGCGCTCTGGGGCGCTCATGTCCCAGTCTTCCAGCCACTCCTGCAACTGGCCAGCCGAGCCAACCCGGTCTGGCGCCAGCCGGGCTCTCGTGGCAGCCAATGTCGTGCCGAATGCTTTGTCTGTGCCAAGAATGCGGCCCGCCTCGATGACCTGGCTGAACAGGTCCCTCAGAATCTGGCTGTCCATCGCCGGACCGGCAGCCACCACTCCATCCGGATGATGGCGGTTCTCTGGCGAGAGCGACGGGCTCGTGACGAGGTAGCGGCCGCTCGGGTCCTCGACCAGGGTGTCGACGAAGAACTCGGCTGCGCCCTTCATGATGGGATACGCGCGGGCGAGGAACGCCTTGTCACCCGAGTAGAGGTAGTGCTCCCAGAGGTGCGTGGCCAGCCACGCCCCGCCGGTCGGCCACATGCCGGAGCGCGGGCCGTCCACTGGGGCCGTGTTCCGCCACAGGTCGCTGTTGTGGTGCAGCACCCATCCCCGGCGCCGTAGTGCGTGCGCGCCGTCCGCGCGCCGGTCTCTGCCAGTTCGGCGATCATCGTGAACAGCGGCTCCGCGCACTCGGCCAGGTTGGCGACCTCGGCGGGCCAGTAGTTCATCTCGGTGTTGATGTTGGTGGTGTAGTTGCTCGCCCACGGCGGATTCGTGCTGTCGTTCCAGATGCCCTGCAGGTTGGCGGGCTGCGTGCCGGGACGCGAGCTCGAGATGAGCAGGTAGCGGCCGTACTGGAAGTAGAGAGCCGCCAGCCCTGGATCGGCACCGCCGGAGAACTGACGGATGCGCTCGTCGGTCGGCGCCGCGGAGGGCGGCGCGGCGCCGAGGTCCAGCGTCACGCGCCGGAACAGGCGCTGATGCTCGGCGATGTGGTCGGTGCGAATCGCCTCGAGCGGCCGGGCAGCCGCTGCCGTGATCGCCTTGATCGTCGCTGCCGCCGGGTCGCCCGATACGTCGTCGTACCGGCGGAAGCTCGTGGCCGCGGCGATCAACAGCGTCGCCGACCTCGCGGCGACGATGCGCAACTGCGTGCCGTCGGCCACGACCGACCCGCCCTCCGCCAGGACGCGCACGCGGGCCTGGTAGGTGAGCGCGCCCTTGATGCCGAAGGCGTCGCCATTGACGCCGGCAAGCACGAGCGTGTCGTCGCCCTCCGCATGCGCCGACGCGGCCATGGGCGTCGACATGGCAATCGTCGCCGTGAGCCGGCCCGGTGCCGACGCCTGCGCGTTCGGCTCGGACGCCGTGAGCCGGCAGACGATCACCTGGTCGACGGGAGAGGAGAACACCTCGCGTGCATAGCGGGTGCTGCCCACGCGGAATGTCGTGCGGGCGATGGCCGTGTCGAGATCCAGCGAACGGCGGTAGTCGGTTGCCGACGACCCGCCGGCCATCGTGATCGGTGACATCGCCCACCGTCTGGTAGGGCATCTCGCGCGGCGGCCGCGCGATGACCTGCTCCATGATCAGCCGCTCGGCGTCCGCGAACGCGCCGTCGGCGATCAGGCGCCTGACGCGAGGCAGCGCCTCGCGCGCGGCGGCGTGCGACGGGTCGTAGGGTCCGCCGGCCCACAGCGTGTCCTCGTTCAGCTGGAGGCGTTCGTGCTCGATGCCGCCGAACACCATCGCGCCGAGCCGGCCGTTGCCGACCGGAAGCGCCTCCACCCACTGCGCCGCCGGCTGGCGATACCAGAGTGTCACCGGGCTCTCCGGCGCGTCGGCGGCCGATTGAGGCGCGTCCGGCGGCGCCTGGGGGGCCGCGGCGAGCGGCGGTCCGCCGACGGCCGCTGCAGAGAGGAGCAACACGAGCAGGAAGGCGCTTCGAAACGGGATGTGGTGTCGCACAGCGCCGTATTCTATGCCGCCTGACCCGGGGTCTGAAGGCCCCGGGCTCCAAATGCCGCGGAGGACCGGCTCTTCGGATATGATCCCGCGCATGATGCGCAAACCCGCTTGCCTCATCGTTGCCGCCGCACTCGCGGCCATCCTCGTCCCCTCCGTGACGAACGCCCAGCCGCCGGGCGTCCGCCTCTTCAACGGAAAGGACCTCTCCGGCTGGAGCCACTTCCTCGTCGATCCCAAGGTGCCCGCGGCCGACGTGTGGAGCGTCCAGGACGGGGTGCTCGTGTGCAAGGGGGAACCCCTCGGTTACCTGTTCACGAACGCCGAGTACACGAGCTTCAAGCTGATCGTGGAGTGGCGGTGGGCGCCCGGCACCGCGGCGAAGCTGGGCAAGCCCCCCAACAGCGGCGTGCTGATGAGGGTCAACGGCGAGCCGAAGCCGAAGGGCGTGCCCCGGGCCTACGAGGCGCAGCTCCAGGCGGGCAACGCGGGTGATCTGTACGGCTTCTGGGGCATGCCGCTCGCTGGCGATGCAGCTCGGCGGCGCGAAGCCAAGGGCCACGAACTGCTCGGCGACATGGTGGGGTTCAAGAAGATTGAGGGCGCCGAGAAGCCGGAAGGCGAGTGGAATACCTACGAGATCACCCTCGATGGCCCTTCGCTCGTCGTGCTGATCAACGGCAAGAAGGTCAACGAGGCGACAGGCGCCACGGTGATGCCCGGGCGCATCGCCCTGCAGTCCGAGGGCGGCGAGATCCAATTCCGGCGCGTCGAGATCTGGCCCATCGGGCCGAAGTAGAGCGCCGCGCGCCTCAAATACCGCCGCCCAGCACCTTGTAGAGTGTCACCAGGTTCGCCTGCTCGGACAGCCGGACGCCGACCAGCGCCTTTTGCGCCGAGATGAAGGCCTGCTGCGCCACCAGCACGCCGAGATAGCCGTCGATGCCTGCCTTGAAGCGCGCTTCATACAGGCGATACGTGGCCTCGAGCGCCTTGACGAGCGCCTCCTGCGCGTCACGCTGGCTCACCAGCGTCTGCCGCAAAGTCAGGGCATTTGAAACCTCGGCAAACGCCACCTGGATGCCCTTCTCGTAACCGGCGACCGCCATCTCGCGCTCCAGTTCGGTGACCTTCACCCTCGACTTGAGCGCGCCCGAATTGAAGATCGGTTGCGTGATCTGAGGCGCGAAGCTCCACATGCCCGTGCCCGCGCCGAAGAGCGACGACAACTCGCTGCTCGAGACGCCCACTCCCACCGTCAGGGAGATGCGCGGGAAGAGCGCCGCCCGGGCCGCCCCGATGTCGGCGTTGGCCGACCGGAGCTGGTGCTCGGCCGACAGGATGTCAGGCCGGCGGAGCAGCACGTCGGACGACAGGCCGGCGGAGATGGGTTGCGGAGGCGTCACGGAATCCAGGCTGTCGGGCAGAAGGTCGGGGCCGACCGGCGCCCCGACGAGGACCTGCAGCGCGTTCAGGTCGACGGCCACGAGGCCCGTGTAGCGGGCCACATCGGCGCGCGCGGCTTCCACCTGGCTCCTGATCTGGTTCAACTCGAGATCCGAGGCGATGCCAAGGTCGCGGCTCTTCTGGATGAGCTCCAGAGACGACTGCAGGGCCTCCAGTGTGGCCTTTCCAAGCCTCAGGTTCTCGGCGTCGGCCGCGCGGGCGAGATAGGCCTGGGCGACGGCGGCCACGAGGGAGAGACGGGTGGCCACCGCTGCCTGCTCGGTGGCGAGATACTGCTCGAGGGCCGACGCCTTGAGGCTTCGAATGCGGCCGAAGAAGTCGAGCTCCCAGCCGGCGACGCCGAGGGCCACGTTGTACTGCGTGGCCGTGTAGGCCTTGCCGTCGCGCGCCACCTCCTCGGGGATGCGCTGCGACGAGACGTTGGCGCCGGCGCTCACCGCCGGGAACAGCTCGGCCCGCTGGATCCGGTAGAAGGCCTGCGCCCGCTCGACATTCAACGTCGCCATCCGCAGATCGCGGTTGTTGGCCAGCGCCTGCTCGATGACGGCGCGCAGGCGCGCGTCGGTGAAGTAGTCGCGCCACTGGACGTCCGCCACGAGCGGCGCGCCGGCGGCCTCGCCCGCGGGCGGCAACGCCGGCGGCACCGGAGAGGGCGGCCTGACGTATGCGGGCGCCAGCGAACAGCCGGCGAGGGTGATGGCCAGCACCACTCCGCCCGCGAGAGACGTGATGGATCGATACATGGCTAGCGCCCCTCCGAAGCATGCGCGGCGCCGGAAGCCGCGGGCTCGGCTTGTGGTCTCCTGGTCTTCCCGCCGAGGAGCCTGACCACGAGGACGTAGAAGAGCGGGATGAAGAAGATCGCCAGGAACGTGGCGGTGAGCATGCCGCCGAGGACGCTCGTGCCGATGGCCACCTGCGCGCCGGCGCCAGCTCCTCCCGCGATCGCCAGAGGCAGCACGCCGAACCCGAAGGCCAGCGACGTCATGACGATCGGGCGCAGGCGGAGCTTCGCCCCCTGGATCGTGGCTTCGACGAGCCCCATCCCCTGTTCGAGATGCCCCTGGGCGAACTGCACGATGAGGATGGCGTTCTTCGTCGTGAGCCCGAGCACGGTCAGCAGGCCGATCTGGAAATAGACGTCGCTCGGCAGCCCGCGCAACGTCGAGGCCAGGACGCCGCCGATGACGCCGAGGGGCAGCGCGAGCAGGATCGCGATGGGCACCGACCAGCTCTCGTAGAGCGCGGCGAGCACCAGGAAGATGACGAGCACCGAAAAGGCGTAGAGCAGCCCGGCCTGCGACTGGGCCATGCGCTCCTGATACGAGAGACCCGTCCACTGGAACGCCACGCCCTTGGGGAGCCTGGACGAGAGTTCCTCCATGGCGGCCATGGCTTCTCCGGAGCTGTGCCCGGGAGCGGGCTCGCCTTGGATGTTCATCGCGGGCACGCTGTTGTAGCGCTCGAGCCGCGGCGAGCCGTAGACCCAGCGGCCGGAGGCGACCGCCGAGAACGGGACCAGTTCACCCTTGCTGTTGCGCACATACAGGCGCTCGAGGTCGCCTGGCAGCATGCGGAAGGGCGCGTCGGCCTGGGCATAGACGCGTTTGACCCGGCCGCCCTGGACGAAGTCGTTGATGTACGATCCGCCGAAGGCCGTCGCGAGATAGCTCTGGACGCCGCTCACCGGGACGCCAAGCGTCCCGGCCCGCTCCCAGTCGATGTCCACCTTGTACTGGGGCACGTCCGGCATGCCGTTCGGCCGCACTCGGACCAGGCGGGGATCCCTGGCTGCCATCTGGAGGAGCTGGTCGCGTGCTTGCGAGAGCTGGTCGTGGCCGAGCCCGCCGCGGTCCTGCAGCATGAAGTCGAAGCCCGTCGCGTTGCCGAGCTCGATGACGGGCGGCGGCGGCACGATGTAGATGCTCGCCTGCTTGAGGCGCGAGAGCGCTCCCATCGCGCGGCCGGCAACCGCCTTCGCCCGCAGGCCCGGCTTCTGTCTCAGATCCCAGTCGCGGAGCCTGACGTACGCCAGGGCCTGGTTCTGTCCCCGCCCGGCAGGGCCGATGCCGGCTATGCCAAGGAAGGCCTCGACGGCATCG
This sequence comes from uncultured Acidobacteriota bacterium, assembly GCA_963806085.1. Lineage (GTDB taxonomy): Bacteria > Acidobacteriota > Vicinamibacteria > Vicinamibacterales > JAKQTR01 > JAKQTR01. Next base: position 591,542 of record CAWDWR010000002.1, on the reverse strand, counting down.
GGCTCCGCCTTGACGAAATAATCCTTCATCTCCGCGAGTACCGCTTGTGTCTGCTCGAGCGTCGAGCCAACCGGAAGCTGCACGATGGCCATCAGCGAGCCCTGGTCCTCGTCCGGCAGGTACCCGGTCGGCATCCGTGAAAAGAGCACCACCAGGGCGGCCACGATGACGACGAAGATGAGCGCGTAGGGCAGCCTTCGTCTCAGGATGTGGCCGACGGCGCGCTCGTACCCGTCCCGCAAGCGATAGAACGTGCGATCGAACCAGAGGAAGAACGGCCGGAAGAGCCTGAAGCCGGTCTCCGCCGCTTCGTGCCCCTTCGCGACGGGCCGGAGCAGCGAGGCGCACAGCACCGGCGAGAGGACCAGGGCGACCACCACCGACAGCAGCATGGACGCGATCACGGTCACCGAGAACTGGCGGTAGATGACGCCGGTCGACCCGGGGAAGAACATCATCGGCCCGAACACGGCGGCCAGGACGAGGCCGATGCCGACGAGCGCGCTCGAGATCTCGTCCATCGACTTGCGCGTGGCCTCCCACGGGGGCAGGCCCTCCTCGCTCATGACGCGCTCCACGTTCTCGACGACGACGATGGCATCGTCGACGAGGAGGCCGATGGCCAGGACCATGGCGAACATGGTCAGCATGTTGATCGAGTAGCCGAGCGCGCCGAGCACGCCGAAGGTGCCGAGGATGACGACCGGCACCGCGATCGTGGGGACAAGCGTCGCCCGCAGGTTGCCGAGGAACAGGTACATGACGAGGAAGACGAGGATGATCGCTTCGATGAGCGTCCTGACGACCTCGGCGATGGCGACGCGCACGAACGGCGTCGTGTCCATCGGGTAGATGACCGTCATGCCTGCCGGGAAGTACTTCGAGAGGTCTTCCATGGCGGCTTTGATCCCCGCCGCCGTCTCGAGGGCATTCGCACCCGCCTCCTGCCGGACCGCCAGCGCGGCCGCCGGGCGCCCGTTGTAGCGGGCCTGGACGTCGGGCATTTCGTTGCCGAGCTCCGTTCGGCCGATGTCGCGGACGCGCACTACGGAACCGTCGGGATTCGTCCGCAGCGGGATCGCCGCGAATTCCTCCGGCGTCACGAGCAGCGACTGGACGAGGATCGACGCGTTCAGCCGCTGGCCCGGCACCGCCGGGGCCCCTCCCAGCTGACCCGCCGAGACCTCCGCGTTATACGTGCGGATGGCGGCGATCACGTCGCTGGCCGTCATCCCGTACTTCGTGAGGCGGTCCGGGTCGAGCCAGATGCGCATCGCGTACCCCGAACCCATCACCTCGACCTCGCCGACTCCGGGCACGCGGGCGAGGACGGACTCGACCGTCGACACGGCGTAGTCGTACAGGTCCTCCACCTTGGCCGCGGGGTCGTCCGACGTGAGGCCGACAATCAGAAGGTAGTTCCGCGTCGACTTGCTGACCGTGAGGCCGCGGCTCTGGACGACGTCGGGCAGCATGGGCAGCGCGAGCTGGAGCTTGTTCTGCACCTTCGCCCAGGCGAGATCCGGGTCGGTGTCCGGGGCGAACGTCAGCGTGACCTGCGCCGAGCCCGACGAATCGGACGACGAGCTCATGTAGAGCATCCGGTCGAGGCCCGTCATCTTCTGCTCGATGATCTGGACGACGCTGTCCTCGACGGTCTTGGCCGAGGCGCCCGGATAGATGGCACGGATCGAGATCGAGGGCGGCGCGATGGGCGGGTACTGGGAGATCGGCAGGAAATAGATGGCGAGGCCGCCGGCCACCATCATCGCGATGGCGATGACCCAGGCGAAGACGGGACGGTCGAGGAAGAACCTGGACAGCATGGCGTCACCCTACTTCGATGGTGCGGCGGCGGTTGCCGGCGCCGCCGAGCCCGCCGGCACGGCGGGCACCGCTTTCACGGGCACGCCCGGCCTCACCCGCTGGAGCCCGTCGACAATCACCTGGTCACCGTCGGCCAGCCCCGAGGTCACCAGCCACCGGTCGCCGATGGCCCGGTCCACGACCAGCGGCCGCACGGCCACCTTGTTTGCCGCGTCGACGACCATCGCACTCGCGTTGCCCCTGGCGTCGCGGGTCACGCCCTGCTGCGGCGCGAGAATGGCCTGTTCGAGCACGCCTTCTTCCACGGTCGCACGAACGAACATGCCGGGCAGGAGCACCGCATCGGGGTTCGGGAACACCATGCGAAGCACCACGGAGCCCGTGGTCGGGTCCACGGTGACGTCGCGGAACTGGAGCACGCCGGTGCGCGTATACGGCGTGCCGTCCTCGAGCAGAAGCTTGACCCTGCTCTCCACCGGCCCCGAGCGCGTCAGCTTCCCGCTCGCCAGGTTCCGGCGGAGGCGGAGCAGGTCGGCGCTCGACTGCGTGACGTCGACGTAGATCGGATCGAGTTGCTGGATCGTGACCAGCGGCGTCGGCTGGTAGGCGGTGACGAGCGCGCCCGGCGTGACCGTCGATTTACCGGTGCGGCCCGAGATCGGGGCGCGAAGCGGCGTGTAGGCCAGGTTGATGCGCGCGCCCTCCACGGCGGCCTTCGCAGAGGCCACGCCGGCCTCGGCCTTCAGGAGCGCGGCGGACGCCTCGTCGTAATCCTGCTGGCCGACGGCGCGGATCGCCACGAGTTCCTTCAGCCGCTCGACCCTCAGCTTGATCGGCGGTACCGAGGACTCGGCGACGGCAAGCGCGGCCTTGGCCTGCTCGAACGCCGCCTGGTACGGCGCCGGATCGATCTGGTACAGCAGCGCGCCCTTCTGGACGGTCGATCCTTCGACGAACGTCCGTGTCTGGATGAGTCCGTTGACCTGAGGCCGCACCTCGGCCACGAGGTACGGAGCCGTCCGGCCCGGCAGTTCGGTGGCGAGGACCACGCGCTCGGCGCGCACGGTGACGACGCCCACCTCGACGGGCCCCGAGGGCGGCGCCTGCGCCGGCCCCGGCGCTTTCCCGCATCCGCCGGCGATCAGGGCCGCGCTGGTCAGAAGGCCAAGAAGTCTGTACCGATTCATCACGTGCTCCATCAGGACATCAGGACGTTTTGCGCGGAGTCTTGGCGCGCCGGCGCCCGGGAGGTGCCGCGTCGATATTCATGACCGCCGCCACCGTGAAGCGCACCGCCTGCTCGAGACGCTCATCCGGGGTCGCGTCGACGATGCCGGCGCCGCGTGCGACGTGCACGAGTTGTGCAAAGAACGCGTGGCTGCACGCCAGGGCGGTGGCCTCGGGCAGGTCCGGCCGCGCGCGCCGCACCACGCTGGCGATGGCCTCGATGGTCGGCTCGAGGAACTGCCGGACGAAGTCGGGACGCGGGAGGCGGGGCTCGAACACCTCACGCGCAAACAGCCCGAGCAGGCGGAGGGAGGCGTCGCGGTCCTCGTGCGGGGCCAGGAACGCGCGGCCGAGCGCCCGGAATGCCGCGGCCGGGTTCGCGCGGGCGATGCCGGCTGCGTCACGGGCTGAGGTCAGCACCGGCGTGGCGACCAGCGCCGCGCGCCGCGCGAACACCTCCGCGTAGAGGTCTTGCTTGGATCGGAAGTGATAGTTGATCGCGCCCAGATTGGCGTCTGCGACGTTGGTGATGGTGCGCACCGACGTGGCGGCGAAGCCGCGCTGGGCGAAGAGCCGTTCGGCCGCGTCGAGGAGGCGTTCGCGGGTGCGGGCCGTGGAATCCGGTGCGTGCGGGGTCATACGTGTGTTTCAAACAAACGTATGAATTCTGCCAGCATCACCGCGCCCCTGTCAAGAGCGGCCAACGCAGAGCGGCCAGCGCGGTTCCGGTACACTGTGCGCATGAAGCAGACCCTTCCGGCGGGCGTTCGCCTCGACACGGGACGCGGCGGCTTGACGCGCCTCACCATGGATACCGACACGTGTGCCGCTGAACTCTCCCTGCACGGCGCCCATCTCTGCCGCTGGCAGCCCCGCGGCCAGGCGCACCCGGTCCTGTGGATGAGCGAAGCCAGCCGTTTCGAGGCTGGCGCGCCCATACGAGGCGGCGTCCCCGTCTGCTTTCCGTGGTTCGGACCGAAGGCCGGCGACCCGTCCGCGCCCGTGCACGGCGTGGCGCGCATCAGCCTCTGGACGCTCGACGCGATTGCCCTCGAACCTGATGGCGCCATCGTCGTGCGCCTGAGCCTGGGCCCCGGCACGCAGGCGGGCGCAGGCACGCCGCACCACCTCGGCCTGGCGTTCGAGCTTCGCCTCGGATCGGCGCTTGCGATGGCGCTGACCGCCACGAACACCGGCGAGTCGCCAAGCACGTTCGAAGAAGCGCTGCACACCTATCTCGCGGTGGGCGACGTGCGGCGCGTGACCGTCGCGGGCCTCGAAGGCGCGGCCTATCTGGACAAAGTCGATGGCGCGAAGCGCAAGACGCAGACTGACGCGCAGATCACCATCGCGGGCGAGACCGACCGCCTCTATCTGGACACCGACGCGGCCGTCACGCTGACGGACCCGGGCTTCGGCCGCCGCATTCGCGTGGCGAAGACCGGCTCCCGCTCGAGTGTCGTGTGGAACCCGTGGGTGGCGAAGAGCCGGGCGATGCCGGACTTCGGCGACGACGAATGGCCGGGGATGATCTGCATCGAGACCGCGAACGCCGCGGACAACGCTGTCACGCTGCCGCCGCACGCGAGCCACACGATGACCGCGACGATCAGCGTCTCTGCGATCTGACGCCGCCGCGCATCTGCGAGCGCAGCGCCTCAGCGCGCGGCGGCGTCCTCTTTCCAGCCGTAAGCAGCCATCATGATCTGGAACAGATCCGTGTTCGCGATGAAGCCGCGCACGCGGCGTGCGCCCGGGCCCTGGGCGGCGGCGACGACCTCTTCGCCCGTGTGCCCGCCATCGACGCGGAGCGGAGGATTCGTCGGCGGGGTCTGGCCAGCGACCGGTTCCGGGATGAGCGGCCGGCCCTTCGCCCCTCCGCGCACGCGAATGTCGAACGAGTGGTCGGCGGTGAAGATCACCAGCGTGCGCGGCCCGGCCTTCTCCACGGTTTCACGAATCACCTTGTCGATGATGAGCGCGCGGTCGAGACCCTTCTTCGGGTCATCCGTGTGGAGGTCCCACTCGACCATGAGGAAGTAGCCCTTGGGGTTCCTCGACAGCGACGCCGATGGCGTTGGCGACGACGGCGGACAGATCGTAGTCCGGCGTGTCCGTCAGGCCGACGGCGCGTGTGGTGTCCGGGCGGATGTCTTCAGGCGAGTCGAGCAGTGTGTAGCCCGCGCCGCGGAGCATGGCGTCGAGGTCCAGGCCTGCCGCGGCCGCCGCCTTGTAGATGGCCGACCGGCCCGGCCCCAAGCGCGAGGTCCACGCCGTTGCCGGCCAGCGGCTTCCCGAGCTGCGCGATGATGCCGGCCGTGTTGCTCCGGTTGTTGACGTGCGCGTAGCAGGCGGCCGGCGTCGCTCCCGCCAGGGAGTCGTTCGTGACCACGCCGGTCGACAGCCCGCGTTCCTCCGCGTACTCCAGGATCGTCTTGAGCGTCTCGCCGTCTTTCTGGCCCCGGACCGCGGCGTCCGACTGCGACAGGACGCCGTTTTGCGTCTTCCGCCCGGTCACGATGGCCGTCATCCCGGCGGCCGAGTCGGTGACCCAGTTGCTCGCTGTCGATGTGTCCATCAGCGCGATGTTGGGCATGTGCTGAATGAAGAGCGCCTGCGGCCGGTCGTAGCCGTAGAGGCTTGCGGCATTCAGGGTGGGCAGTCCGCCGGCGTCGCCGATGAAGAGGATGACGTTATGGGCTCGGTCCGCCGGCGCCGTCGCCGCGGCCGGAGCCCGGCCCGCGGGGGTCTGGGCTTGCGAGACCATGGCCGCCGAGATACAGACGAGAGTGATGAGGAGCAGTCGTCGCATGGTGGTCCCTTCGCCAGTGGCCTTCGCAGCTTCTGCCCGGCCGAGCGCTATTCCTTCGGCGTCTTCGACTTGGAGCGCATCAGCTCCACCTTCTTCACGTTCGGGGCGCCCTGTTCGAGTTCCCGTACGAACGCGGCCAGGTCCACCGATTTCTTGAGGCGGACCTAGTACGACTCTGTTAGATCCGTAGCGGTATTTCCGCCAGTTTGAGCAGCATCTGTAGATGCCGTCGATGCGACAAGAAATAGTGCGCCGTCAGAATGTCGGTGATGACCGCCCGGGCCTGCGGGAATGTCAGGGGGTGGCGTCCTCGGCGTTGGCGTTCGCGTTGGATGAACGCGTACGCGATCGCGGTCAGCACGACGTGTCGATGCCAGCCGTGGAACGAGCGCCCTTCGAAATGGTCGAGACCGAGTTCGTCCTTCAGTTCGGCGTACTGTTGCTCGATCGCCCACCGCTGATGGGCCAACCGGACCAGCGCCTTGAGCGACGCCGTGGCCGGCAGGTGCACGAAGTAGTACTTGGTCTCGGGCGTGGCGCTGAGATCGCGCTGACAGAGCAGCCAAATCTCCGGGGCGACGCGGCGCGTCCGCCAGTCGTGGGCGGGGGTCACGCGACAGGCCCAGAATCGGGCGCGCCACGGCGCCTGCGAGCCATTGCGCCAGCTGACCGTTCGCCACGCGCGGGCCGACCGCTGGGCGGCCAGGTCGCGGACCTTGACCGGCAAGACGCCCGGCGCGAGGCGCGGCCGCGAGGCCGGGCGTCCGCGGCCCGTCCGCGTCGGCGGCGACTGGGTACGCGGTGTACCGACAAAGACGGTGAGATGGGAGGACACACCCAGGGCGTAGGGCAGCGCCATGGTGTGCAACGTGCGGCGCAGCGTGGTACAGTCGCCGAATTCGGCATCCGCCACGACAGCGGTCACGGTGATCCCCGAGGCGCGCACCTGCCGCAGCAACGTGAGGGCCTGGCGCCATTTCTCCTGAAACAGGACCTTGGCCGGAATGCTGGCCGCGGGCGCGCTGCGCCGGCGTCAACCACGAGGGCGGCAGGTACAACTGCGCACCCACGAGCCACGCGTGCACGCCCGTCCACAGCGCCGCCGTGACCGCGACTTGGCAATTGCCGATCTTGCCCAACGTGCCCGAATACTGCCGCTGGACGCCGACCGACGCCCGGCCCTGCTTGGGAAACCCTGTGCCGTCGAGCACGAGGATCCCGGCGCGCACCGGGATCGCGGCCCGCAGGCGCCGCCACAGCCCGTCCGCACTCCAGTCGGCTTCGGTGATGAAATACTGCAGCGCCTGATAGCTGCCCGGGTCGCGCAGCCGCGCCCACATGGCCTCCATCGACTTGCGGCGGCTGTCGCTCAGCACGCCTTCGACATAGCGCCGCAAGCCGCCCCGCTGAGCGCGGTGGCTGAAGGCCGGCTCGAAGACCTCGAGCCAGTCGGTCAACCGCGTCAGCCAGGCAGGCGCGTCGTGCACTGCCGCGCAGCGTACCAAAACCCCCGGATTTGTACAATGACCTCAAAAGTGATCACCGTCGATCGCCGCGATTCCTTCCAGAATCACGCGATTGATCTAACAGAGTCGTACTAGTATTCGATCACGAACGCGTCGGCGGCCTCCTGAACGGTTTCGGCCACGCGCCATTTCTTCGTGCGTTCCTGCAGAAAGGGGATGGCGAAGCGCTCTGCTTCATCGAGCTGCGTGACATGGAGGCGAAGGCGCGCATTGTACGGATCGGGCGACTCCTCCTCGGGCGGGACAGGCCGCGGGGCGCTGGCCGCACCCTGGGTCTGCGCGCCCACTGACGCCGGAACGAGGTTCCAGCCGTCGAGGACGGCCGCCTCGCCGCCGACGTTCAGCCGCCAGACCGCGAGCGCGACCGCGTTGAACATGATCGACGCGAGAAGCGCCACGACCAGCAGCTGGACTCCCGCCGCGAGTCCCGTGCCGATGACGAGAAACAGGTACACGGCGTCCATCGGCTCGTCGAGCGTCGTCCGGAACCGGACGGCGGCCACGATGCCGGCGAGGCTGAACGCGAGAGCGAGGCTGCCCTTGACGAGGAAGACCACGAGCGTGATGGCGATGGGCACGACGAGCAGCGTGTGGGCGAACGTCTGGTTGTATCGCCGCTGCGGCCGGGTCCACCGGTAGACCCACACGACGGGCAGCGAGATGAGCAACGCGACCAGAATCGACAGGACGAGGGGAACCGTCCGCTCGGGATCCAGCAGTTGAGCGGGCCCCGTGAGTTCGGGCCCGACTCGAACGGCCTCGGGCAGGCGATCGACTTCCAGTGACGCGCGCGCACCCTGGCGTGCGCGCTCGGCGGCGACGTAATCTCCGAGGACCGGGAACGTGATGAAGAGGCCGCTCAGGACGACGGTGAGCGACACGTAGTACACGACGAGCCTGAAGATGATGTTGTTGAACATCTGCGCTTCCCCGGCTGGCCCGTGACCTGGGCGACGGCCATTTCCCCGGTATCCTACCCCAACAAAGCCGGGAACCCACGCGCCGGCCGGGACAGCCGCGACGCGCACCCCGCCCGGACCGCCTCGCGTGTAGAATGCCGCCGACATGGCAAGGCACACACGCACTCAGGCATCCGTCATCGGACCGCTCGTCGTCCTCCTGGGCCTCGTCGCCGCCGTGGCGCCCGGACGGGGACAGTCCTCCGGGCGGGGACAGTCCCCGGTTCCCTCCGCGCCCGCCGCCGCGCAGCCAGACGACGACCCCGGCATCCTGACGCCGGCCGCTCCGCAGGAGCCGCGCATCAACGGGCCCTCGGTCTACGGCGTGCGGCCCGGCCACCCGTTCCTCTACCGTATCCCCGCGACCGGCGACCGGCCGATGCGGTTCGCCGTGCAGGGACTTCCCGCCGGGCTGACCCTCGACGCGGGCACCGGCATCATCCGCGGGACGATTGCCGACCAGGCACCGCGGGCGCATGAGACGACGATCACCGCGACGAACGCCCGGGGGCGCGACGAACGCGCGTTCCGAATCGTCGTCGGCGACACGCTGGCGCTCACTCCGCCGATGGGCTGGAACGACTGGTACACGTTCTACGAGAAGCCCAGCGACTCCCTGATGCGCAAGGCGGCCGACATCATGATCCAGTCGGGCATGGCCGATCACGGCTACCAGTACGTGAACGTCGACGATGCGTGGATGGGGAGGCCGAGAACCGAAGACCCCGACGAACAGGGTCCGCCACGGGACGAGCGCGGCATGATCAACGCGAACTGCCGCTTCCCGGACATGAAGGCGATGACCGACTACATCCACGGGCTGGGGCTGAAGGCGGGCGTCTACACGTCGCCCGGCGCGCTTACCTGCGCCGGCTTCTACGGGTCGTGGCAGCACGAGGCGCAGGACGCGGCCCGCTTCGTCGAGTGGGGCTTCGATTTCCTGAAGTACGACTGGTGCTCGTACAGCGAAACGCCGCGGCCGAAGCCGGACCCCGAACTCGAGCGGCGGCAGCGCCCCTACCGCCTCATGGGCGGGATCCTGAAACAGCAGCCGCGCGACATCGTCTTCAACCTGTGTCAATACGGGATGGGCGAGGTGTGGAAGTGGGGCGCCGAAGTCGGCGGGCACTCCTGGCGGACGACGGGCGACCTGGGCCTCGAGAAGAACGAGCGGCTTCCCGGCTTCTACTCGATCGGATTCAAGAACGCCGAACACGCCGAGTACGCGGGGCCGGGGCGCTGGAACGACCCGGACTACATCCTCATCGGGTACGTCGGCAATGCGCACAACATCGAGGAGCCGCCGAAGCCGACCGCGTTGACGCGCCACGAGCAGTACTCGTACATGTCGATGTGGGCTCTGATGGCGGCGCCGCTCTTCTACTCGGGCGACATCACCCGCCTGGACGCCTTCACGCTCAACGTCCTCAACAACACCGAGGTCATCGCCGTCGATCAGGACCCGCTCGGCCGCCAGGCGAGGATCGTGCGGAAGACCGACGATGAGTTCGTGCTGGCGAAGCCGATGGAAGATGGGTCGATCGCCGTCGGCCTCTTCAATCTTTCTGAGGCGCCGCGCCAGATGACGGTGACGGCTGCCGACCTCGGGGTGAGCGGGCGCCAGCGCGTGCGTGACCTCTGGAGATGGAAGGACGTCGGCACCATCGCGGATGACTACACGGCGACCGTGGCGCGCCACGGCGTGATGCTCGTCCGCATGTGGCCGGTGCGATCGGAGCGGGCGGTTGAACGCAATCTGGGCCTGCAGCCGTGACCCGCGTCCTGCTCCTCATCGCCGGCATCGTCGTGCTCGCGGTGCTGGTGTGGCAGCTCGGCCCCGCGGAGGTCCTGCGCACGATGGGGGTGCTGGGGTGGCATGCGATCCCCATCCTCGTGCTGTACACGCTGTACCAGGTGATGCGGGCCCTGGCGTTCCGGCTCTCGCTTCCGCGGCCGCGGGAATGCCCGTTCCTCGACGCGTTGTGGATCCGGCTGTCGGGCGACGCCGTGCGGGCGCTGACGTTCACCGGCCCGTTCCTCGGCGAGCCGACCAAGGCCTGGCTCCTCAAGCGCCGCGGCCTCACGCTGACGGAAGGCTTTGCCGCCACCCTCACGGCCGCCGTCATGAATCTCACGGTCGGCGCGGTGATGGGCACGGGAGGCCTGCTCTACCTGCTGAGCCGCGCCGCGATGCCGCCGGCGGCCGCGCGCGCGGCGATGGCCCTCCTTGTCCTGAACGCGGCGTTCCTGCTGGCAGCCGCCGCGGCAGTCGTGTCGCGGTTCTATCTCATCGGCGCCGCGATCGGCTGGCTCGGCCGCGCCGGATTCCTGTGGGGGCGGCTCAAACCGGACGTCGGCGCCATCAACCGGATGGAAGACATGCTGCTCGGCATCCTGCACGACCGGCCGGCCCGCGCCGCGGCCATCATGCTGGCCGAGATCGGCGGCCAGGCCGCGCTCGTGCTCGAACTGGCGTGGATCCTCCAGGCGCTCGAGTTCGCCTCGCCACTGACGGCGGCGCTCATCATCGAATCGGCGACGAAGTTCATTACGGTCGTGTTCTTCTTCGTACCGCTGCAGGTGGGCGCGTCGGAAGGCGCATACGCGGTGATCTTCGGCGCGATGGGGCTGCCGGCCGCCGTGGGCTTCTCGGTGTCGTTCTTCCGGCGGTTCCGGAGCCTCGCGGTCGCCGGCATGGGCCTCGCCGCGCTGGACAGGCTCACGCGACGACGGCCCGGCCCCAGACCCCAGGCTTTCCAGGCCTGAGCTTGTCGAAGGCAGCTTGGGTGAACCGCGGCGAGTCTCAGTTGACCAGCACGATCCGGCGGCTCATGCCTGGAGACCGGGCGAGTTTGCCGTCGCAGGTGACGAGCGTCGTCCCCAGGGCCTCGGCGAGCGCCACGTAGACCGCGTCGTACGCCGTCAGGTTGTCGCGCAGCGCCCAGACCCGGTCGAGCAGGGCCTCGTGGCCGTGACGCTCGATGTCGAGCGCCCGAAGGTCGTCGAGCGCGGCCGCGGCTTCACGCGGTGTCAGCGCGCGATCCCTGACGTAGCGCCTGAGCGCTTGAGCGACCTCGACATCGAGGAGGTGGGGAGCCGACAGAATCATGTGCCGGGTCGGAGACACGCGCCGCGACGGCGCGGCCCAGCTCCGTGCCCAGCAGAAGCTCGACGACGGCTGACGCGTCGAGGACGCTCATCGGGCGTCACGCTCGGCCCGGACGACGTCTGCGGCGTGCGGGCTGAGGCGCCGCACGGGCTTCGCGCGGAGCCGGTCCAGGATATCCTGCCGGGTCGGCCGGTCGAGCGCCTTGCGCACTTCCCGCAGGACGAACTCCGACATCGACACGCCCTCCAAAGCCGCTCTCGCCTTGAGACGGCGGTGGAACTCCTCCGGCACGCTCCGAATCTGGATCATGGTGACAGACATGATAAAAGCGTACTTTCATCCTATATTCATGTCAATGCTGGACGCAGGCAGGCGAGTGCAGACATGCCGGACCCTGTGATTGTGCCAGCCGTCTCGAGGGCCCCCCAGCACCTCCGCGGTCGCGTGCTTGCGCTCGAGATTGCTATGATCCGCAGGTGCACGATCTCAGCGTCCTGATAACGTTCGCTGGCGGCCTGGCGGCGGCCCTGGTGTTCGGCTACGCCGCCCAGCGGCTCAGGCTGTCTCCGATTGTCGGCTACCTCCTCGCGGGCGTGCTGGTCGGCCCCTTCACGCCGGGCTTCGTCGCCGACCGGCCCACCGCCGAGCAGTTCGCCGAGATCGGCGTCATCCTGCTGCTGTTCGGGATCGGCCTGCGGTTCCACCTGCGCGAGTTGATGGCGGTGTGGCGCGTGGCCGTTCCCGGCGCGCTGATGCAGAGCGCGATGTCCACCGCGGCGCTGGCCGGGCTGCTGCGGCTGCTCGGGTGGGACTGGGCGGCCGGCATCATCCTCGGCATGGCGATCTCCGTCGCGAGCACGGTGGTGATGGCGATGGTGCTCGCCGAGCGGCACGACCTGCACGCGCCTATCGGACACATCGCCATCGGCTGGACGGTTGTCGAGGATCTCCTGACGGTTGCCGTCCTGCTGATGCTGCCGATTGTCCACGCGTCCGGCGCGGGCGGCGGCGGGAACGCCGGCGCCGCGCTCGGCCTGGCGGCGCTCAAGGTCCTGGGCCTGGTGGCCACCGTCGTCGTACTCGGCCGATGGGTGATCCCGCAGGCCCTCGAGATGATCGAGCGGACCCGCTCGAGGGAACTCTTCACCCTGGCCGTGCTGGTGCTCGCCGTCGGCATCGCGGTCGGGTCGGCCCGGATCTTCGGCGTGTCGATGGCGCTCGGGGCGTTCCTCGCGGGGCTGACGGTTGGACGGTCCGAGTTCGCGGCCCGGGCGGCCGGCGACGCGGTGCCGATGCGCGACGCGTTCGCCGTGCTGTTCTTCGTGTCGATCGGCATGCTGTTCGACCCGCGGAGCCTCGTCGAGACGCCGCTTGAAATCGGCGCGGTGCTGCTCGTGGTCGTCGTCGTGAAGCCGCTTGCCGCGATGGTGGTCGTGCGCCTGCTCGGGAGGCCGATGGCCACGGCGATCCCCGTCGGCGCCGCCTTCGCGCAAGTCGGCGAATTCAGCTTCATCCTGGGCACGGTCGCCCGCGGACTCGGCCTCATCACCGACGTCGGCTGGAACGCCCTCGTGGCCGCCTCGATCATCTCGATCGCGTTGAATCCCTCGATCTACCGCCGGGCGCGCCGGTGGTCGTCGGCCCCCGCCGGGACGACGTCTCCAGCGCCCGGGGAGCGCCCGCCGATCGATCCGAACCGCTGCATCCTGGTCGGCTACGGCCCGGTCGGGACCATCGTGCACCGCCTCCTCGAGGAGCGCGGCGCCGATGTGACAGTGGTGGACCTGAACCTCGACACGGTCAGGCGTTTGCGCGCCCGCGGCGCGGCCGCGATCTACGGTGATGTCCTGAGGGCCGGAACCCTCGACGAGGCCGGCATCGCCACGGCCGGGAGTCTCGTGCTGAGCGCGGACGTGGAGGACGCCGCCGAGATCATCAGGCAGGCGCGGCTGCTGAACCCCGAGCTGCGCGTGCTCGCCCGCTGCACGCACCTGCGCGATGCCGTCGCGCTGCGCCGCGCGGGCGCGGCCGTCGTCGCCGCCGGCGAAGCCGAAGTCGGCGTGGCGCTGGCCGAGGCCGTCACCGCCGGCGACGGGATGGACTTCAGCATGGCGGCGGATCATCGCGACGCCGTCCGGCGCCATCTCTACGATCGCCCGGACGCCGGCTAGTAGGCGCGCCGCCTGATCTGGCGCGCAACGCTTGCGGGCGGGGGCCCGTCACGCTGGCACCTTGAGATGCGCGTCCGCCAGGGTGCTAAAATGACTACTGGGTTCTGTTAGGCGTAGGCGGTTCGGCTTCGGGCCCGACTGCGGCCGGCGCCGTGCGGCGCGGCTGCCGCGGCGAGGAGGGCGAGATGGGCATCAGGAACGAGCGCGTGAGGGCCCCGAACGCTGAACCGTTCGACCTCCAAGCGTTTCTCGCGTCGGGTGGCATCTCCGGCAGAGTCGCGCAGCATCGAAGCGGCGCGGTCATCTACTCCCAAGGTGACCCCTGCGACAGCGTCCTCTACATCCAGAAGGGCGGCGTCAAGCTCCGGGTCAATTCCCACGCCGGCAAAGAAGCGATCGTGGCAATGTTGGGGCCGGGCGACTTCTTCGGCGAGGGGGCCCTGGCGGGACAGCCTCTCCGGATGGCGACGGCCGTCGCCACCAGCGCGAGCGCCATTCTCGTCGTCGAGAAGCAGCAGATGATCCGCCTGCTGCACGAGCAGCACGCGCTCTCCGATCGGTTTCTCGTTCACGTTCTGGCGCGGAACATCCGCGTGGAAGCCGATCTGGTCGATCAGCTCTTCAACTCCAGCGAGAAACGGCTGGCTCGCACCTTGCTCCTCCTCGCCCGCTATGGCAAGCAGGAGATTCCCCATCGAGTCCTGCCGAAGATTTCACAGGAAATGCTGGCCGAGATGGTCGGCACGACGCGCTCGCGCGTGAACTTCTTCATGAACAAGTTCAAGAAGCTCGGCTTCATCGAGTACAACGGCGGCCTCAAGATCAACGACTCGCTGCTGAGCATCGTCCTGCACGACTGACTACCACACTCGCGCGGCCTCGAGCGCGAGCCTCACCACCAGCACGATGGGCAGGCCCACGGCCAGGATGGCGATCGGTACTGCCAGCGCGACAAGGATGGCTTCGCCGAGCGTGACCAGGCCGCTCAGGAGCGTCTGCATAGGCCTACCTATCCCGCCACTCGACGAAGCCCTTGGGGGCGTCGTCCCGGACGATGAGGACACGCTGAACGCGTTCCTCGCGCAGGAGGGCCGCAGCGGCCGTCCTGGCCGCGTCGACGGTCGGATAGCGAGGCCAGGTGCCGGGCAGTGAGGACGCCGACCCGCGCCTCACCAGGGTGATCAGATGGAACATGACCAAGTCTCGCGTACCCCGCCGGAGGGGAACTGTGCCAAATTGAACAGACGCCCGAATCGGGGTTGGGCATGCTGATCTTCACCGGCAACGCGGGGTCGTGACTCCACGGAGTCGTCAGCCGGCTTCAGCCCCCTCCGGGTTTGTGGGGCGTCACAGCCGCCCGGTCAGCAGCAGGACGACGAGGACCAGCAGCGCGATCCCGAGGGTGCCGCTGGGCATGTAGCCCCAGTTGCGGCTATGGGGCCAACTGGGCAGCGCGCCCAGCAGCATCAGCACGAGGATGACGATCAGAATCGTGAGCATCGGAATTCTCCTGTCTTCGAATCACCTACACGGTCTTCTGGGTCTTCGCGTCGGTCGCGTACCGCTCGACCTCCTGCGCGCCGCGCTCGACCTTCTGCGCGCTCTGCACCACGGTGTCCAGCACGCCGTCCCGCACGCCCTGCCCCTTGCGGGTGAGGCCGTCCACCGCACCCGTCACGCGGATCCTCGCGTCCCGATAACGCTCGGACATGGCGTCGCCGAGGTGCTTCGCTGAGCCGACCGCGCGTTCCTTGATCTCCGCGGCTGCCCGCGGCGCGAGCAGTATCGCCAAGCCCGCACCAAGGATGCTGCCCACCGCGAGTCCCGCTGCGAAACGATAGTCACGAGTCCTTGTCGCCTGGTCGTTCATGGCTGTCACTCCTTCGCCAATGATGCGCACTGGCCATCAGCAGTGTCGTGTACGCCCGGGAACGGCGCTGTCCCGCATTGCACACCCGCCCGGCGTGGTCGTTCACCCATGAGCAGCGCTACGTCTGCTTGATCGGCACACGGACATCGACGTCCTGTTCCAGCGGAAGAGAGAGCGCGGCGCCGCGGTCAAGCCGGATCTGCGGACCGCGCGACGTCAGCACGACCGCCGTGCCGCCGCCTCCACCAACGGTGGCGCCGATGGCCGCCCCTTTCTTGCCGCCGATGATGCCCCCGATAATTGCCCCGCCGGCCGCCGGAATCGCAATCTTGGCGGCGTCCTTTCCCTTCGTCGAGGGCGCCAGCCAGGAGGCGTGTGTCGCGATCGGGTACCGCTCGTCGCGTCCGGCGACGGCGATCGACGTGAACCGGACCGCCATGCTCGCGCGTCCCTCCACGTTTCCGCCGGGATCGACCGCCCCGACCTCACCCCGGGCGGTACTCCCTTGGGGAATGACCTCGATGCCGTCGACGACGACCGCGCTGGTGAGCGTCGCTTCGATCGGATCACCGGCGCGGCTCGAGTCCGAGCCGAGCGCCGAGTCCAGCCGGACATGGAGCGCCGTCCCCGCCGGCACCGTGAACTCGCGGAACTTCGCAACCGCCGGCAGCGCGGCCGGCGCGTCGGCCACCAGCCGCACGTCGGCGATCTGGTCGCGGGGCACCGTGCGGGTCGCGGGTCCCACTTTGACCTTCACGGTCGTATCGTCGCGGGCGGCCAGCGTGCCCTGGACGACCCCGCCGTCCTGCCGCGTGACCTGAACCTCCGTGCCGACCGGCACCTTCTCGAGATCAACCCGGCTGGAGCAGCCGGCGCAGGCGAGCATGAGCGGGAGTGCGAACGTCGTCAGTCTCTTCATCATGGTTGGTCCTGGATGCCGGTCAACGGCACGTTCATCGTGGCGCGGCCCGCCTTCAGCGCGGCCTGCGCCGCCACGTACTGGTCGATCCCGTTTTCGATGGCATAGGGGAAGCGCGGCGCCTGTTGCGTGAGCCCTCACTCTCCATGCCGGTCATCTGCGAGCAGACAGCATCTATGGAGTCCTTCCTGTGCCTGTCCAGCCCAGCATGACGGAGACGACGACCGGCGTCTGTTCACACTTGCACACGCGACCGGCGCGGTCCGCCTGTGCGTTCTTGAACAGACGCCCGGACCAGGGCCTGTTAGCGTGGTGCCCGGCGTGAGACCCACTCCGCCGCGCTCTTCGTCGCAGTCGTTCACCTGTTCCACCGACGGTAGGTGAGAACTCAGGAGGTTGAGATGCGGATGATTGCCATCGTGATCCTGGCTGCCGGGATCCTGGCCCTCGTGTACGGCGGGTTCAGCTACACCCGGGAGACCCACGACGCGAAACTGGGCCCCCTGGAGTTCTCGCTCAGCGAGAAGCGGCGGGTCAACGTGCCGATCTGGGCGGGAGTGGTGCTCGCCGCCGCGGGCGGAGGGCTGCTGCTCAAGAGCAAGAGCTGAAGGCGGACGCCGGCGCCGGCCCGATCGCTCCGCGGGACCAGAAGGCTGTCAGTCGTCGATGACGAAGGTCACCATCATGTTGACCTGATACTCGGTGATGGCCTCGTTGGCGACCCGCACGTGCTGCTCCTTGATCCAGGCGCTCCGGACCTTGCGCAGCGTCTTGTTCGCTCTGGCGATCCCCTGCTTGATCGCGTCCTCGAAACTGATGGCCGACGTCGCGCTGATCTCGGACACTTTCGCTACAGACATCTCAACCTCCTCGCATCGTGTTCCCAGGCTCCGGCCCGATGGCCGGCGTTCCCGCCGCGTCGGGCCGCAGCGGCGGCCGGCAACGGCGGGAGATCCTCAGTCGCTCAATCGTCCTGGCGTCCGAATCCGGGTCCATTAGGCGAGTGATCGGCGGCCGCTGAGCAGTCCCAGGACGAACAGCACGAGGGCGATGACCAGCAGCGCATGGACGAGCGGGCCAATCGTGTAGGTGCCGACGATGCCGAGCAGCCATGCGATCAGCAGAATCACGGCAAGTGTGTACAACATCGCGAGACCTCCTGTTCATGGGCAGGTCCACTTCGCGTTCAGCACGCGGGCGGAGCGAACCTGCTGCGCCTACTGGTGAGCGTAGACCTGTCGGCGAGGGATGTCTGTGCTGTTGAGGACACTGCCTCGTTCGGCCGGCGCGTGTCAGGGCGCGCTCCTGTGCGTACTTGAACAGACGCCGGAGCATCCGGTTGATAGGCTGCTCGCAGTGACACGAATGCCGGGTGCGTCCGCCCGACGATCAAGGAGAACCGAGATGACAGGTATCAAGCGCGCCGTCGCGCTCGCCGTCGGGCTCGCGGTCGCGGGCGCCGGCATGGCGACGGCAGCCCAGCAGCGACCCTACCGCGTGAGCGATCAACAGCTGAAGGATCTCGTGAGCCGCATCGACACGCACAAGGGCACGTTCCGCGACAGCCTCGAACGGGCTATCGATCGCAGTTCCATCAAGGGCAGCCCGACCGCAGACCAGGCCGACAGGTCGATGAAAGACTTCAACCAGGCGGCGGATCTGCTTCGTGATCGCGTCAACGACCGGCAGTCTATCGCGTCGGACGCCGAGAACCTGCTGAGGCGGGCGTCGGCCATCGACAGCCTCATGACGCGCTTCCAGTTCGAGGCCGCAGCTCAGCGCGACTGGCAGGCCTTGCGGCTCGACATGAACGACCTGACGCGCGCCTATGGCATCGCGGGGAACTGGAGCGCGGCCTCACAGAACATGCCGGCCCGGGTCGACGACAACCAGGTCAAGCAGCTGCTGAAGACCATCGAGCAGAGAGCCGAGACGTTTGACAAGGGCCTCGACCGGGCGTTCACCAACACCCAATACGATGCCGGCCGCGGGAAGAACGAGATCCGTCAGTCTGTCAAGGACCTCAAGCAGGCCACCAATCGGCTGCGTGATCGCGTCAATGGCCGCCAGTCCAACACGCTCGACGCGGAAGAGGTGCTCCGCCGCGGTGCGAGCATCGACGGCTTCATGCAGCGCTATCAGCTGAGTGCCCAGACCGAGCAGAACTGGCTCTTCTTGCGCGGCGACCTCGACAAGCTCGCCAGCGCTTACAACGTCGGATGGGGCTGGGGCAATTCGGGATACCCGTCGGCGGAGGCGGGTTTCCGCCATCCCATCACCGGTACGTACCAGTTCGAGGCCAGCCGGAGCGATGATCCGCGGCAGATGGCGGAACAGGCGTCCCGCACGGCGTCTCCCGACCAGCAGCAGCGCGCGTATCAGAGCCTGCTGGACCGTCTGGAGTCGCCCGAGACGATGGCGATCGAGCGCCTCGGCAACAGCGTCACCATGGCGTCCACGCGCGGGCCCCAGGTGAACTTCGAGGCGGATGGCCGGAACCGCGTGGAAACGTGGTCCGGCGGCAGAACGATCAACACGCTCGTCACCTTCGAGGGCGAGCGGCTGCGCGTCGCGACGAGCGGCGATCGACGCAGCGACTACATCGCGACGTTCGAACCGGCCGACAATGGGCGCAGCCTGCTCGTCACGCGCACCATCTATGACGAGAACCTCCGGCAGCCGGTTACGGCGCGAAGCTCCTATCGGCGAACCTCGGACCAGGCCCGGTGGGACCTCGGGAACGGCAACGGGGGGCGCTACGACGACCTGCGCTCGCCCCGCGGCGCGACCGTGGTGCCGGACGGCACGCGGTTCGTAGCCAGGCTCGACAGCGATCTGCGCACGACGGACGCGCGCGAAGGCGACCGGTGGACGATGACCACCGTCAGCCCGTCGCAGTATACGGGGGCGGTTGTCCAGGGCTATGTCTCGAGCGTGAACGCGCCGGGACGGCCTGCCGCCTCGACGGACATGACGCTCTATTTCGAGAGCATCCGCCTGCGCAACGGCGACACGTACCCCTTCGACGGAACCCTCGAAAGCATCCGGACGCCCAATGGCGACACGATCAGGGTGGACCGCGACGGCACGTTCGAGAACGGCGACGGCCGCGTGGACGGCCGGACACATCAGGTCGTCGAGCGCGGCGCCGTTGGCGCGACGCTCGGCGCGCTGATCGGCGCGATCGCGGGCGGGGGCAAGGGCGCCCTGATTGGCGCCGGCGTGGGCGCCGGCGTGGGCGCCGGCACGGTCCTGATTCAGGGCCGTGACCAGTTCGACATGCAGCGCGGCTCGGAGTTGACGTTCACCTCGGGCGACCCGCGGTATCAATGGTAGACGCCGGTGAGCGCTGAACCCGAACGCACCTCACGCGGCGGACGCCCGCCGCTGGGGAGGCTCGAGCGCGGTCGTGCTGCCGAGGGCGTGGCTCCCGGCAGCGTCGTCCTCGATGGCGGCGTTCAGTTCCGCGCCGACGAGAATCGCAAGGCCGGACGCATACAGCCAGAGGAGTACCACGATGACCCCGCCGATGGCTCCGTACGTTCTCTGGTAGTCCCCGACGCGGTCCGCGTACCAATCCAGTCCCAGAGACGCGGCCATCCACAACAGGGCCGCCACGACCGATCCCGGCGTGGCCCATGTCGGCCGCCGCCTCGCGTCAGGCGCGAAGTGATAGACGCTCCCGAGCGCGGTCACCATCAACCCGAAGACGACCGGCCACTCCGCAATGGCCCACAACCGGGCGAAGTGCCGCGGCACGCCCAGGCTGTTCTCGACCTGGTGCGCCAGCGTCGGCCCGGCCATCATGAGGCCGACGGCGGCCAGCGCGAAAACGGTCAGGACGACGGTCAGGACGACGGCGAGCAGGCGGACCCGCCACCACGGGCGCCCCTCCCTGACGTGGTAGGTCCGGTTGAGGGTCTCGATGATGGCCGTCATCGCCGACGAACTGCTCCACAGCGCGCCCAGCAGACTGAGCGCCAGCAGGCCGCGGGGCGGCCCGAGCGCAATCTGGAGGAGTTGCTCCCGAACCAGGACGAACACGTCGCCGGGCGCCACGCGCGCGAGGCCCTGCACGACGGCGTCGATCTGGTGCTGCACCGGAAAGGACGTGGCAAGCGCCACCACGAACAGCAGGCCGGGGAAGATGGCGAGAAACCAGAAGAAGGCGAGTTCACCGGCCAGGCCGAGACAGTCGTCCTCATACACGGCGCGGCCCGTGCGCGCGAGGATCGCGCCCCATCGAACCACGATCTGTGGCGGCCGCATCGTGTCCAACCGCCTGATTGTGCCGCGGACGTCACCCCATCGCCTGTTCATTTCGGAACAGCGGGGCGTCCGGCGGCCGTTGTAGCGTGCACAAGCAGGGATCTCGACACATGTACCGGTTCACGCTGATGCTCGTCGCGGCGGCCACCGCCGCCCTGCTGCTCTACGGCCTGGGGCGCGTCGTCCTCGTGTTGGTCATGGCGATGTTCTTCGCGTACCTCGTGGCTCCGCTGGTGGCCGCTGCCGAGCGCCCCCTGCGCGCCGTGAGAATCCCGCGGCGCCTGTCTCGCGGCGTGGCCATCGGCCTCGTGTATGCGGCCATCTGCGGAGTGACGTGGGCGGGCACCGCGATGCTGGTGCCGACCGTGTCGCAGCAGGTCGTCGAGGCCGCGTCGCAGGCGCCGGGCTACGCGCAGTCGATCCGCACGTGGCAGACGGGCTGGTCGCGGTCTTACGAGCGCTTGAAGCTCCCGGCCGAGGTCCGGCGGCGCATCGACCAATCGCTGCTCGACGCCGGCGACCGCGCGGCGGCAGGCGTGCGCGAATCGGTGGTGGCCGGTGTAGGCATCCTCTCCTACCTGCCGTGGGTCGTGCTGATCCCCGTTCTGGCGTTCTTCCTGCTGAAGGACGCCGAGAGCCTCAGGCAGGCCGCGCTCAACGCCCTTCCGCAGCGCTTCCGCGGGAAGGGATACCGGCTGTTCGAGGAGCTGAACACTACGCTGGCCGCCTACATCCGTGCCCAGCTCCTGGCGTGCGTGCTGGTCGGCACGGCATGCGGAATCGGGTTCGCTGCGCTCGGCCTGCCCTATGCCGCCCTGCTGGGCGTCCTCGCGGGTGTGCTGGAGTTCATCCCGCTGGTTGGCCCGTTCGTGATGGCGGCCATCGCCGGCACCGTCGCAGCGCTGCATGCCCCGATGCTGGCGCTGTGGTCGACCGTGTTCCTCGCGGTCATTCGCGTGATCGAGGACTACGTGGTCTATCCGCGCCTCATGGCGCGCGGGATTCGTCTGCACCCGCTGGCGGTCATCCTCGCCGTGCTCGCCGGCCTCGAACTGGGAGGAGTCGCCGGGGTCTTCCTGGCGATTCCCGTCGTCGCGGCCCTGTCGGTGGCCTGGCGCCATGGGCTCCGATGGCTGGACGAACGGCCGGAGCCGCCACGGATGTGAGCGGCCCCGGCCGCGGCCTCAACGGGTGGCCTGATCGCCCGACGCGTTGCCTGGAGAGTTCTTCTGCAGCACGTTGACGAAGTGGTGGCCGGACTCGGGTACCGTCAGGGCCGTCCCCGTCACGATGCGCCGCGCCGTGTACTTGATCCCGTAGACCTCCCGATTGGCGTCATTGTCCGGGCGAAGCGAGGCACCCGAGAGCGACACGCCGGCGAACAGGCCGCGCGACCTGGAGTAACTCAGAATCTCCGCTCGCATCGTCGCGTCGGTCGACGCATCCAGGGAGCGTCCCTTGGGTCCGGCCGAAACTGACGCGTTCCCGCCGAGCGTCACCTTGCTGCCGAGCAGCGCGTCCACGCCGCGCGGGTTCATCACCAGGAGCACGAGGTCCGTGGACTCGACGCCAATCTGGAGACCGATGCTGCCGCCCTGGAGCGTGTACATGGCGGGGGAGCCCCACGCCCCGTCGTACAGCTTGCCCGATCGGCACACCATCGCCCCGCGGCCGAAGTTGCCGCCGAGGCCGGCTGCCACCGTCATCATCGAGGGAATGACGATGACGCACTCGGCCTTGTCGAGCAGGGCCTGAGGAATGTTGTCCTCGACGCCGAGGATCTCCTCCATCACGACGCCGCACGTTTCCAGGCGGCTCTGCTCCTTGTTCTGCGCCCCGAGGGCGGCGACCGACAACGCGACGAAGCACGCAACGACAGTTCGGAACATGTGCAAACCCTCCGGGCCCTCCTGGCGCGGTGCCGCGCCCGTATGGCGGGACAGCGATCGGATGGGCCCGAAGCCATCGTAGGTGCAGCGGGGCCGCGGCGTCTGTGCCGTTGTGAACACGGGCGGGCCGCGGGTGTCCAATTCAGAACATCGCGAACGACAACCGCGTGGGAACATGGCGGCATGGGATCCAAGGGCGCGGCCGGCATCGTCCCCTTCGACGTGCAGACCTTTCTCGACCAGGCCGGCGCGGCACGGACGGTCGCGGCGTATCGGCGATCAGAGGTGATCTTCTCGCAGGGCGAGGCGGGCGACAGCGTGTTCTACATCCAGGCGGGCGGCGTGAAACTGGAGGCCGTCTCGGCATCCGGCCGTGCGGCGATCGTCGCCATGCTCGGGCCGGGCGACTTCTTCGGCGAAGGGAGCCTGGCGGGGCAGTCCGCCCGGAAGACCACCGCGACGGCGCTCACGCCGACCACGGCGCTCGTGATCGGCAAGTCAGAAATGATCCGGGTCCTGCACGCGGAACACGCGCTCTCGGACGGCTTCATCGCGTATATGCTGAGCCGGAACATCCGCATCGAGCAGGACCTGCTCGACCAGCTATTCGACTCGACCGAAAAAGGGATCGCGCGCGCGCTTCTGCTGTGTGCCGGCTACGGCACCAGGGACAAGCCGGACCGGTTGCTGCAGAAGATGTCGCCGGCGGCGCTCGCCGGCATGGTGGGAAGCACACCAGCCCGCATCGGGGTCGTGCTGGAGAAGTTCACGCGGCTCGGGTTCATCAAGGACGGTCCTCCCGGTCTCGCGATCAACACCTCGCTGTTGAGCGTCGTGCTCCACGACTAGCCCCGGGGCTCAGCCGGGTCTACACCCCTTCGGCCTTGGGCGGCTCGATGATCTTGGACACCAATCCGGCAGCCACTTCCAGTTGCGCCGTGACGATCGGCTTGTAGCCGGCCGGGACGCGCGGCGTGCAGCCCTTCATCAACTGAGCGGCGCGAAGCGCGGAGACGACGACGAACTCGAAGGCATTCGTTCCAGCGGGTCGAGAGACCACGTGAACCTCCTTGCGGGGGATGACAGGACCACGAACGGCGATCGGGTTGACGGCGCAGACACACGTGGGTCGTGTTCAACCCGGAACGGCTTTGATGAGGCTTGGCACCCCGGAGATCGACGCCGGAGCGTGTCGGCAGAACTCAGGAAAGCAGAGCACTACCAGTATACAGGCTCTCACGCCCGTGGCGCGGGGGATTCGCCACGGCTCATCCGGGACGGCGCCGCCATGACAGTTCCGGACCGCGCCCGTCTGTTCACATTGGAACAGCGGCAGACAACTCCCGCGCCACAGAATGACCTGTGCGCGACGCGATCACTCGCCGACCGGACCTCTCGCCGACCTTCGCCGGCGAGGAACCGCCGTTGCGCGCGGAGCTGTTCAGCCGCGAGCAGATGGCGCAGCACGGGCAGGTGCTGGCCGCCTCGCACCGGCTGAGCGCGTCGCGCGGCTCGGACGCTCTCCTGAGACGGTTGGCGCAGAACGAGACCCTGCTCGCCGCCGTCCGGTCGCTGCTCACGGAAGCCGTGAACGACGACCGGCGCATCACCCCGGCCGGGGAGTGGCTGCTCGACAATTTCTACCTGATCGAGGAACAGACCCGCACGGCGCGCCGGCACCTCCCGGCGGGCTACAGCCGCGAGTTGCCTCGCCTTGCTGGCGGTCCGTCGGCCGGGCTGCCGCGGGTCTACGACATCGCGCTCGAGACGATTTCGCACGGGGACGGCCGCCTGGATACCGAGGGCCTCGGCGGGTTCGTCTCGGCCTACCAGACGGTGACGCCGCTCACCATGGGCGAGCTGTGGGCCATCCCGATCATGCTGCGGCTGGCCCTGCTCGAGAACCTGCGCCGCGTCGCTGCCCGGATCGGGGCCGACCGCGTCGATCGGAACCGCGCCGACTACTGGGCGGACCAGATGACGGCGATCGCGGCGAAAGACCCGAAGAGCCTCATCCTGTCGATCGCCGACATGGCGCGATCCGACCCGCCGATGGTGGGGTCGTTCGTCGCCGAGTTCGCCCGCCGTCTGCAGGGCAAGAGTGCAGCGCTGGCCCTGCCGCTCACGTGGATCGAACAGCGCCTCTCGGAGGACGGCCTGACGATCGAGCAACTGGTGCAGTCGGAGAACCAGCATCAGGCCGCCGACCAGGTCTCGATCAGCAACAGCATCAGCAGCCTGAGGTTTCTCGGGGCCGCCGACTGGCGCGACTTCGTCGAGGCGCGGAGCGGAGTGGAACACACCCTGCGTGAGGATCCAGCCGGCGCCTATGGCCTGATGGACTTCGCCACCCGCGACCAGTACCGCCACGTCGTGGAGACGACGGCCAGGCTGAGCGGACGGACGGAAACCGAGGTGGCCCGGCTCGCGATCGACCTCGCCCGGAAGACCGCCTCGACCGCCGGTCAAGGCACGAGGGCCACACACGTCGGCTTCTACCTCATCGACGAGGGGCGCCGACAGCTGGAACGGGCGGCGGGTGCACGCTTTCCCCTTGGTGAATCCGCGCGGCGCCTGTGCCTCGGCCACTCGCTGGCGCTCTATCTCGGAAGCGTCACCGCCCTCACGCTGGCGCCCGCGGCGGCCCTGTTCATGCGCGCGCGGGGGGAAGGCGTAGACGGCTGGCTGCTCGGGCTGCTCGGGGTGCTCCTGCTGGCGTGCGCCAGCCAGGTGGCCGTGGCCGTCGTGAATGCCTTCGTGCCCCCGCTGGCGACGCCCCGTGCCCTGCCGAAGATGGATCTGACGGAAGGCGTCCCTGTGGCCTCGCGGACCCTGGTGGTTGTCCCCTCGTTGATCACGAGCACGCAGAACGTGGAGCACCTGGTGGAAGCGCTGGAGGTGCGCTTCCTCGGCAACCGCGACCCTCACGTGGCCTTCGGCCTCCTGACCGACCTGGCCGACGCCTCCCAGGAGACCCTTCCGGAAGACGAAGCCCTCGAGCGCCTCGCCGGACTGCGCATCCGCGAGCTCAATGACAAGTACGGGCCTTCCTTCTTCTTCTTCCACCGGCCGCGCCGCTGGAATCCCAGGGAGCGGGTCTGGATGGGATACGAGCGCAAGCGGGGCAAGCTGGCCGACCTGAATGCGCTGCTCCGCGGCCGCGCGGAAGGCCGCTTCTCGATGATCGTCGGTGATACCAGCATTCTTCCGCACGTGAAGTACGTCATCACCCTTGACGCGGACACCCAGTTGCCGCGGGACGCCGCCCGGCAGCTGGTCGGGGCCATGATGCACCCGCTCAACCGCGCGCGGTACGACGAGGACAAGCAGCGCGTGACCGAGGGGTACGGCATCCTTCAGCCGCGCGTGGCCGTCAGCCTCCCTGGCGCGAACCGCTCGCACTATGCGCGGTTGTGGGCCAGCGAGCCGGGCATCGATCCGTATACCCGCGTCGTGTCCGACGTCTACCAGGACCTGTTCGGCGAAGGCTCCTTCATCGGCAAGGGCATTTACGATGTGGACGCCTTCGACCTGGCGGTGGGCGGCCGGTTCCCCGAGAACCGGATCCTCAGTCACGACCTGCTCGAGGGCTGCTACGCGCGCGCCGGGCTCCTGACCGACGTCCAGGTCTACGAGGAGTACCCGTCCCGCTACGATGAGGACGTGCGGCGCCGCTACCGCTGGATCCGCGGCGACTGGCAGCTGTGGCGCTGGCTGCTGCCGGGCGTTCCCGGACGGGATGGGCGGCGCGGCAGGAACCCGCTGCCCGCACTGTGCCGATGGAAGTTGTTCGACAACCTCCGTCGCAGCCTCACGCCCGCGGCGCTGGTAGGCCTGCTGCTCGCCGCGTGGGCCTTGTTGTCGCCCGCCTGGGGATGGACCCTGGTCGGAGTGGGCTGCCTGCTGGTCCCCGCCCTGGTCGCGTCGCTTCCAGCGCTCGTACGAAAACCTGACGACGTGCGCCTCGTGCCGCATCTTGAAGCCGGAGCGCGTGCGCTTGGGCTCCAGGCCGTGCAGGCGCTGCTGACGCTGGCGTGCCTCCCGTACGAAGCGTTCTTCAGTCTTGATGCCGCGCTCCGCACCATGGCAAGGACACTCGTCACACGCAGGCACCTTCTGCAGTGGACCCCGTCGAGCGACTGGGCGCACTTCGCCACGCAGGGCCTGCCGGGCGCGTGGGCGAGAATGTGGGCCGCGCCCGCGCTGGCGGCGCTCGTGTTCGGGTACCTGTCGGCGGCGAGACCGGCCGCCCTCCCGGCCGCCGCGCCCATACTGGTCCTCTGGTTCGCCGCCCCGATCATCACGTGGCACATCAGCCGTCCGCTTGCTCGGCGAGGCGCGCGGCTCACGGCAGACCAGGTGCGTTTCCTCCGCGGCGTCGCGCGCCGCACCTGGGGCTTCTTCGACACCTACGTCGGGCCCGACGATCACTGGCTGCCGCCGGACAACTTCCAGGAGTCGCCTGCGCCGGGGCTGGCGCATCGCACATCGCCGACCAACATGGGGCTGGCGCTCCTCGCCAGTCTCTCGGCCTACGACTTCGGCTACATCTCGGCGGGCCGCCTCGTGGACCGCACCATGCGCGCGTTTCAGGCCATGTCGGCGATGGATCGCCACCGCGGGCACTTCTACAACTGGTACGACACCCAGTCGCTCGCGCCGCTCGAGCCGCGGTACATCTCTTCGGTGGACAGCGGCAATCTGGCCGGCCATCTCCTGACGCTGAGGCCCGGGCTGCTCGCGCTTCCCGATGATCCGATCCTGCCGGCGCACACGTTCCACGGGCTGCGCAACACGTTCGAGCTCGTCGCCGGCGCCAGGCCGGGCGCGCCGACAACCGCCATGACGCGGCTGCAGAAGGCGCTCGACGCGGCGTGCGAATCCCCCCCTGCGACGGCGGCAGGCGGCCGGCTGGCCCTCGAACGACTGGCTGCGGAGAGCACGGCGCTGGCCGCCTCGCTCGCGACAGCGGCCGAGTTCGAGGCCCGCGGTTGGGCCTCGGCGCTGGCCGACCAGTGCCGGGACGCGTGCGACGATCTCGCGTACCTGGCCCCGTGGACGTCGGTTGCCGCGTCCGCCACGCCGCAGGTGCACCTCCCCGGGTTCACGTCGATCCCGACGCTCGGCGAACTGGCGGCGCTCGAGGGCGAATGGGGCGCCCCCGCACGGGCGCGGATCGCGGCGATCAACCGTCTCGCGGCGCAGGCGATCGATCTCGCGGAGATGGAATGGGGCTTCCTGTTCGACCGGACCCGCCATCTCCTGTCGGTCGGCTACAACGTCGCCGAGCGTCGTCGCGACTCCAGCTACTACGACCTGCTGGCCTCCGAGGCGCGTCTCTCCACGTTTGTCGCGATCGCGCAGGGACACCTGCCCCAGGAGAGCTGGTTCGCCCTCGGGCGCCTGCTCACGACCGCCGCGGGCGAGCCGGTGCTGCTGTCGTGGAGCGGCTCGATGTTCGAGTACCTGATGCCGCTCGTCGTGATGCCTGGTTACGACGACACCCTGCTCGACCGGACGTGCAAAGCGGCGGTCAAGCGCCAGGTCGAATACGGCAGGCACCGCGGGGTGCCCTGGGGCATTTCCGAATGCGGGTACAACCTGCTCGACGCGCGGCTGGCCTACCAGTACCGGGCGTTCGGCGTGCCGGGCCTCGGCCTGAAGCGCGGCCTCGCGGACGACCTCGTCGTGGCGCCGTACGCGTCAGCGCTCGCGCTGATGGTGTCGCCCGAGGAGGCGTGCACCAACCTGCAACGGCTCGCCGCAGAGGGGTTCATGGGGGCGCTCGGCTTCTACGAGGCGATCGACTACACGCCGGCGCGGCTGCCGCGGGGCCACCCGCACGCCGTCGTTCGTTCCTACATGGCGCACCACCAGGGGATGACGTTCCTCTCGCTGGCGCAGGCGCTGCTCGACGGCCGGATGCAGGCGCGCTTCTCGTCCGACCCGGCGTTCCAGGCGACGGCGCTGCTGCTCCAGGAACGGATTCCGCGCGCGAGCGCGCTCTACCTGCCGCCGCCGCCCGCCTCGGAAGCCCGCACGGCGCCGGCCAGCGCCGACATCGCGGTGCGCTCGTTCAGCGGGCCCGACACCCCCGCACCCGAGGTGCAGCTCCTCTCGAACGGCCGGTATCACGTCGTCGTCACCCACGCGGGCGGCGGATACAGCCGTTGGAAGGACCTCGCCATCACCCGCTGGCGCGAGGACGCGACGTCGGACAACTGGGGGACCTTCTGCTACCTTCAGGACGTCGCGAGCGGCGCCTTCTGGTCCGCGGCGCATCAGCCCGCTCTGCAGCCGGCCGATCGGTTCGAGGTGGTGTTCTCCGAGGCGCGTGCCGAGTTCCGCAGCCGGACACACCAGATTGAGAGCTACACCGAGATCGCCGTGTCTCCCGAGGATGACGTCGAGCTGCGCCGGCTGCGCCTGACCAACGCCAGCCGCGCCCGCCGGACGATCGAGGTGACGAGTTACGCGGAGGTGGCGCTCGCCACCCCCGCCGCCGACGCGCTGCACCCGGCGTTCAGCAACCTCTTCGTCCAGACCGAAATCGTTCCCGACCAGCGCGCCATCCTGTGCACGAGGCGCCCGCGCTCGCGCGGCGAGGCGTCCCCCTGGATGTTCCATCTCATGGCGGCGCACGGCGCGTCCGCCGGCGCCGCCCTCTCGTACGAGACCGATCGGCTGCGCTTCCTCGGCCGCGGCCGGACGCCCGCCGACCCGCGCGCGATGCGCGAGCCTGGACCGCTCTCGGGCGCCGAGGGATCGGTGCTCGATCCGATCGTGGCGATCCGCGGCCGATACGTGCTCGACCCGGACGAGTCGATCACGATCGACGTCGTGTCGGGCGTGGCCGAGACGCGTGCTGCCTGCCTGGGGCTGGTGGGCAAGTACCAGGACCGGCGGCTCGCCAATCGCGTGTTCGCGCTCGCGTCCACGCACGCCCAGGTCGTGCTGAGGCAGCTGAATGCCAGTGAGGCGGATGCGCAGCTCTACTGCCGCCTGGCCGGCCCGATCATCTACGCGAACCCGTCCCTGCGCGCCGACCCCGCCATCCTCGCGAAGAACCGGCGCGGGCAGTCCGGGCTGTGGGGCTACTCGGTGTCGGGCGATCTGCCGATCGTGCTGCTGCAGATCGGCGATGCGGCCAACATCGACCTCGTGCGCCAGCTCGTGCAGGCCCACGCCTACTGGCGGCTGAAGGGCCTGGCCGTGGACCTCGTGATCTGGAACGAAGATCGCGCCGGCTACCGGCAGGTCCTTCAGGATCAGATCGTCGGCCTGATCGCGGCCGGCGTCGAGACGCATGCGCTGGACCGTCCGGGCGGCATCTTCGTCCGTCCCGCCGAGCAGATCTCGATCGAGGACCGGACGCTGTTCCAATCGGTCGCCAGGGCGATCATCACGGACAGCCGGGGCTCGCTGGCGGATCAGATCGGCGGCCGCCCGGCGAACCCGATCCCCTCGCGGTTCACGCCCACCCGGGCTCACCGCGCACCGGCGCCCGCACCGCCGCCGCCGCCCCGCGACGACCTGGTCTTCTTCAACGGGCTGGGCGGCTTCACTCCTGACGGCCACGAATACATCGTCACGACCAGGCCGGGCTCGGTGCCGCCCGCGCCCTGGGTGAACGTGCTCGCGAACCCCGCGTTCGGCACCGTCGTCTCAGAGAGCGGTTCGGCCTACAGTTGGGCCGAGAACGCCCACGAGTTCCGCCTGACGCCCTGGAACAACGACGCGGTGACCGATGCCGCCGGGGAGGCCTTCTACCTTCGCGACGAGGAAACTGGCCGCTTCTGGTCGCCGACGTGTCTGCCGGCCGGCAGCGCAAGTCCGTATACGAGCCGGCATGGATTCGGCTACAGCGTCTTCGAGCACACCGAAGACGGCATCACCTCGGAGCTGTGGGTCTACGTGGACTCGGCGGCGCCCGTGAAGTTCTCGGTCCTGAAGATCCGCAACGCATCCGGCCGACCGCGGCGCCTGTCCGCCACCGGCTACGTGGCATGGGTCCTCGGCGACCTCCCGGGGAAGGCGGCCCCGCACGTGGTCACCACCATCGACCCGGAGACGGGCGCCGTGTTTGCCGTGAACGCGTACAACGCGGAATTCGCCGGGCACACGGCGTTCTTCCACGTGGACGATGCGAGTCGCAGCGTGACCGGGGACCGCACGGAGTTCATCGGCCGCAACGGCACGCTCACGCAGCCGGCCGCGATGATGCGGTCGACGCTGTCCGGCCGCGTGGGCGGCGGCCTGGATCCCTGCGCCGCGCTGCAGGTCGTCTTCGCGCTGGAGGACGGGCAGGACCGCGAAATCGTCTTCAGGCTCGGCGCCGGACGCGACCGTGACGAAGCGGCAGGACTGCTCGGCCGTGCCCGGGGTGCGGCCGCCGCCCGAGCCTCGCTCGAGGCCGTCTGGCACTCTTGGAGTCACACGCTCGGCGCGATCAACGTGGCGACGCCAGACAGGGCGCTCAACACCCTGGCGAATGGCTGGCTGCTGTACCAGACGATGGCGTGCCGGCTGTGGGGGCGGAGCGGCTTCTACCAGTCGGGGGGCGCCTTCGGGTTCCGCGACCAGTTGCAGGACGTGATGGCGCTGGTGCACGCGGAGCCGCCGCTCATGCGGCAGCACCTGCTGTTGTGCGCGTCGCGGCAGTTCCCGGAGGGCGACGTCCAGCACTGGTGGCATCCGCCCTCGGGCCGGGGCGTCCGCACGCACTGCTCGGACGACTACCTCTGGCTGCCGACGGCAGCCTGCCGCTACGTCGGCGCCACCGGAGACGCCGGGGTGCTCGATGAGATCGTGCCCTTCATCGCAGGCCGCGCGGTCAACGCCGATGAGGACTCGTACTACGACCTGCCGGCGGCGTCCGAGGAGCGCGCCAGCCTCTACGCACACTGCGTTCGCGCGATCGAGCGGGGGCTGCGGTTCGGCGCCCACGGCCTGCCCCTCATGGGTTCGGGCGACTGGAACGACGGCATGAACCTGGTAGGCGCCGAGGGGCGCGGCGAGAGCGTCTGGTTGGGGTTCTTCCTCTATTCCGTGCTGATGCCGTTTGCCGACCTCGCCCGCCGGCATGGCGACGGCGCCTTCGCGGATCGCTGCCTGTCGGAAGCAGCCGCGCTGCGGCTGCGCCTCGAGGAGTCGGGGTGGGACGGGTCGTGGTACCGGCGCGCCTATTTCGACGACGGATCACCGCTCGGCTCATCGAGCAACGTCGAGTGCCAGATCGATTCGATTGCGCAGAGCTGGTCCGTCCTCTCGGGGGCCGGCGACCCGGCTCGTGCCCGCGCCGCCATGAACGCCGTGGACGCGCGGCTGGTTCGCCGGAAGGAGGCGCTGGTCCGGCTGCTGGACCCCCCGTTCGACTCGTCCGCGCTCGATCCCGGATACATCAAGGGGTATGTCCCCGGCGTGCGGGAGAACGGCGGGCAGTACACCCACGCCGCCATCTGGGCGGCGATGGCCTTCGCTGAGCTCGGCGACGCCCGGCGCGCCTGGGAGCTGTGGGGCCTGATCAACCCGATTGCGCACGGGGCCTCTCCCGAGGCGATTGAGACCTACAAAGTGGAACCCTACGTGGTGGCGGCGGATGTCTACGCCGTGGCTCCGCATGT
Source organism: uncultured Acidobacteriota bacterium (assembly GCA_963806085.1). GTDB lineage: Bacteria > Acidobacteriota > Vicinamibacteria > Vicinamibacterales > JAKQTR01 > JAKQTR01. The sequence goes on along the minus strand of CAWDWR010000002.1, from coordinate 559,341 downwards.
CGGGCGCGGCGGGTGGAGCTGGTATACAGGCTCGGCCGCCTGGATGTACCGGCTCGTCATCGAGTCGCTGCTCGGCTTGCGGCTCCAGGGCGACCGGCTGTCGATCGAGCCCTGTCTGCCTGCGGACTGGGCCGGATTCACCGTGCACTACCGCTTCCGCGAGACCGTGTATCACATCAGTGTGCACCAGACGCCTCACGCCACTGGCGCCCGGCGGCTCAGCCTGGATGGCCAGGAGCAGCCCGGCGTTGCCGTGCCGCTCGTCGATGACCAGCTCGAGCACCAGGTGGAGGTGTGGGTGCGGGCCGGAGCCTGACCAGAGCCAGGCGGCACTTGACCGACGGTCACCATAAGTGCATGATAAGTGCATGGCCGTCAAGACGATCACCATCGACCTGGAGGCGTACGACGCGCTGGCGCGGCAGAAGAAACCCGGGCAGTCCTTTTCGCAGGTGATCAAGGCCCACTTCGGCCCGCGCAAGACGGCCGGCTCGTTCCGCCGCGCCCTGCGGGAGACGGCCGTCTCGGCCGCGACGCTCGACGAGGCGGCCGCCATCGTCGCGTCGCGCGGACGATCCTCCGCCAGGGTGCCGTCGCTGTGATCCACCTCGACACGTCCTTCCTCGTCGATCTCCTGCGGGAGCAACGGCGGGACCGCTTCGGGGCGGCATCGACTTGTCTCGAAACGGTGCCCGAAGACGAGGTGCTGGCCGTCAGCGTGCACGTCGTCTGCGAGTTGATGGCCGGCGCGCACGCGGCAGGCGCGCCAAAGGGAGAAGAGGAGCGTCTCTCGCGCCTGTGCGAGACGCTCGTCGTCCGGTGCCCCGACGAGTCGTTCGCGATCCACTATGGGCGGCTGCTTGCGCGGCTGCGAAAGTCCGGCACGTCGATCGACACGATGGACCTGCTGATCGGCACGGCAGCCGTGATCGACGGCGCCCCTCTCATCACGCGGAACACCCGGCACTTCTCGAAGCTGCCTGGCCTGCAGGTCATCGAGTACTGATTCCCGCCTTCTCTTTCTCCCGTGGAGCCCGGTCGGCTCGGCGGTGCAGGTGTGCCGTTGCGGTGACATGCTGCACCGCGGTCTGAGCGCCTCGGGCCGCCGCAGCGCGTTGCTTCGCGAGCCGATTCCGGGGCGGCCTGCACATTCATGGATGAAGGCGGCGGTGAACAAACCCGCCGCGGAAGGAGGTTCCATGAACAGCGTCGGTTCGCACAAGACCCGATCGTTCGCGGCGCTCGCGATCGCTGCGTGGCTCATCAGCGTGCCCGCGGCGGCGCTCGCGCAATCCGGAGGCAGCGCCCCGGCCAAGCCGGTGAGCGGCCTCGGCTACGGGTTTGCCGGTGTCGGCGCCGCCACGTGGGACGGCGAATCCGAAGGGACCTGGCACGTCGGCGGAGGCGGAGAGGCGCTGTTCCGGGACGCATTCGGCGTCGGCGCCGAAATGGGCTACCTGAGCTGGCTGGAAGAGGGATCCGATGGGCTTGGCGTGCTCTCGGTGAACGGTTCCTACCACTTCAACGGAGGCTCCTCTACCCGCCGGTGGCGGCCCTTCCTGACCGGGGGTTACACCCTGGGCTTCGACGGCGAAACGTCGGAGAACCTCTTCAACGTCGGCGGCGGCGTGGACTACTGGGTGAAACCGAGAGTCGGCCTCCGGCTGGAGTTCCGCGACCACGTCTGGAGCGACGGAGGCGAGACCGTCCACTTCTGGGGCGCCAGGGTCGGCGTCACCTTCCGATAGGAACGCCCGGGAGGGCCGCCCTCGCGACGGCCCTTCACGAGCCCACGAACGCGAGCCACTCGCCTTCGACCTCACCCAGCGCGGAGCCGAACGCCTGCTGGAAGCGTGTCTCGATCACGTCCAGCGTATCGTCACGGGTGCTCGCGCGGAAGAACGCCAGCAGGCGATTGAGGCCGAACCGGTCGATCAGGAACGCGACGAACGACCCCGACTCACGGTAGCTGAGCACGCTGTCGGACACGGCCCGGAATCCCGAGGTTGTGACGATACGCGAGAGCGGCAGCACCAACTGCCCGAGCTGCCTGTACCTTTCGAACCGAGGCGAGCACCTGCTCGCCGTTGAACCGCGGCTCGAAGTCACCGTTCATCGGGTCGGCTTGGAACGCGACGGCGATGCCTTCGTTGAAGAAGTCGGACGGCCGGCCGATGAGCGCCGTGTAGATGTGGACGGTCTCGTGGTTGTCCCAGGTCCAGAGCGTGTGGAGCGTGAACAGGCCCGGCTCCGCGTAGGCATTCGTGTTGTACTGTCCCGTCCTCGCTCCCATGTCGTCGCGGCTGGTGTACTTGCGGTAGTCGATCCTCTGCGGCACGGTGACGCCCAGCCGCGCCACCGCCCATGCGTGAAAGGCTTCCTGCCGTTCGATCTGGACCGTATCGCCGGGCGAGTAGTAGTAGCGGAAGTTGCTGCTCTCGGCGGCGAGCGGCAGGGGCGCAGCCGTGGGGCCTGCCGGCGTCTCGGTCGAACTGCCACAGGCGGCTGCCTGCACCGACACGACCGCCACGGCAATCACCTCGAGCAGGGTCCGCCTCCTCATGCGTGCCGTGCCCTTTCGCAGCATCTGCCCGCCCGGGCTCGCGTGACCACATTCGCGCCCGCTACGGCTGGCCGTCCGCAAGCGGCGGCTGGACCGTCGCGTGCCTCGTTTCCGCCGGCCGCGACCGCTCGTACCGCTCCACGTTCTGCGCGAAGACCTCGAGGCGCGAGATGACGTTGGGCGGATACGGCTGGCCGTCGTTCTCGAGGGCGAGGACCGGGTAACCGCGGGCCCGCGCCCAGGGCGCGTAGACGCCCTCGATCACGCGGCCGGGGAGGCACCCGAACGGCGCGATGATGGCGACGCCGGAGTAGCCGTCCTGCATGGCCGCCCCGGCGACGGCGGGAGACACCGTCGCCTCGCTCTGCATCGAGCCGCCGGGACGAAGGTGCGCGTGCCGAACTGCATGGCCGCATCGAGATCGTCGTGCGCCTCCGGGCACGAACCCCGTCGGCATCCAGCGCCTCGCGGACCTCGCGCTCCACGCGGCGCTTCCACCAGCCTTCGATGCCCAGGCCGAGCCGCTCCGCCAGCGCGCCGCGCCGCAGCGTCTCGAGCCAGCCGTCCTGCTGCCGGGTCGCATCCATCTCCTGGGCGCGCGCCCAGTCCGTGTAGTAGATCCACTCGCTGATGCCGGAGAGCTTCGGGAAGATGCCCTGCGCGATGAGGTGTTCCGACAACTCGAACACCGAGAAGCTATCGCGGCGCACGTAGATCTCGCCCACGACCAGCACCTTCTTCACCTCGGACAGTGAGCGGCGCCTCGGAATCGCGCCGAACGCGTCGCGCGCGACTGGGCCAGCGCCGCCGCCAGCGCGGCCGGGCCTCGCTCGAGCGCGGCCAGCACGCCCTGCCAGACGCGCTCGAAGACCGCTAGGCCCGCGTCGACGTCGCGCGCGCACAGACGGATCCCGGTCCGGATGTCGGTGAAGTGGTCGGACAGCAGGATGGCGCGCCACAGGTCGCGGACGAGACCGGGCCCCAGCTCTCCGTACGACGAGTCGTCGCCGGAGACGAAGAGGGCCACGTTGTCGAGGCCCAGGTCGTCGAACAGGCGATCGTAGAAGACGTGATACTGGCCGGTCCGGCACGGGCCGAGCGTCGACGGCACGGCGACGACGCAGCGCCTCGTCCGGCCGTCGCGGCGTGCGGCTTCCGACGAACTCGAGCACGCTCCCGAGGACGAGCAGCGCCGGGATGCACTCCTTGCCCGACGCCACGTTGCGCGCAAGCTGCGTCGACCGGGCCGTCGGCACGGGCAGATGCTCGGCATGCCCGCCCTGCTTGCGTGTCGCCGCCGCGAACGCCGGGCTGGCCAGATCGCCGAACGACGGCCACACGAACGTCACCCGCGGATCGCGCAGGCTGAACCGCTCCTCGCTGCGCGCGTCGACGACCATCGGCGGCCTCGCTGGAGTGGTCGACGCGGTAGCGCCGTCCCAGGCCGGGGCGCGGGCGCGGGCGGCGCGTCGCTTCCGGAAACTGTCGACGATGTCGAGGAACGCCTCGATGCGGGTGTCGAGGCCCGCGTCGGCCGTGTGCGAGTCGATCTCGAGGACGAGGTACGGCTTCCGGCCCATCATCCAGCGCAGGTAGTGCAGCATGAACGAGTCGGGCGCGCAGGAGAAGTTCGAGATCCAGGTGGCGTAGAGGTTCGGGACCTCCTTCACGCGCTCGAGGCCCTTCATGTCCTGCTGGCCGTAGTACCAGTACATGTTGGGGAAGATCGGCCGCGTCCTCGTCGTAGATCAGGTCGAAGGGCACCACGGTCACGCCGCGCGACGTGAACTTGCGCGGGATCCCCATGTTGGCGTCGCGCGTGAACGCGTTGTACGGCCTGCCGAACAGCCCGACGTACAGATGATCGGGACGATCGCGCATCTCCGCCAGCACCTCGCGCCCGTGCCGCCGGTAGCGGTCCAGGAAGGCGAGGTAGTCCTCGACCGCGCGGTCGAACGCGCGGCCGCCCTCGGCGGCGTCGAATCCCGAGCTGCGCCGCCATCCGCTCGAACTCCGGCCGGCACGCCTGCCAGCCGCGCTTGAACGACACGACGGGCCGCAGCACGTTGTCGTCGACGCCGAACGCCTGCCGCGCGAGGTACGGCAGGCCCTGGGTCAGCGGGCAGGCGCAGGCGTGCACCTTGCCGGGCTCCATCGAGGGCATGTCGCGGAAGTGGGGCAGGAAGAGATAGTCGACGCCCTTGTCGAGCAGGTCCTGGATCGCGCCATGGGCAATCTCGACCGGGAAGCAGTAGCTGCTTTCCTGCCGCGCGACGCCCTCCGGGCAGCACGCGGTCCGACAGCACGGTCCGCACGCCGAGGTCGTGGAAGAAGCGCGCGTAGAACGGCCAGAGCGAGTGCACCGACAGGGCGAGCGGCACGCCGACCACCCGGTCCGATCGCGGCTGGAAGTCCTCCGGCGCGCGGCACGCTTCGCGTGAACAGCTCCTCGGTCCGCCACGCGACGTGATCGACGGCCGCGCGCTCGTCGGCCGGCGCTGCGCCGCCGGGCGCCGGTGAACTTGGAGCAGCGCCCGCCGAACGGGTAGCGCCGGCCGTCGACGGCGAGGTTGCGGATGCCGCAGTAGTTGTCGCACGCCTGGCACGTGAACTCGCCCTGGACGACGATCTCCTTGGCCGCGAGCGCCTCGCAGGTCGAACGCGCCCTTGGCCGAGCGACCCCTCGCGGTGCTTCTGCAGGGCGAGGCGCGCGACGCCGAAGCACCCCATCAGCTCGGGGTCGGGCGGCACCGACACCGGCTTGCCCACCAACTGCGCGAACGCCAGGGGCACCGCCGGGTTCTTGGCCACGCCGCCCTGCAGCGCGATGCGCGTTCCCGACCGGGCGGTTGCCGACAACGCGGTTGAGATAGTTGGCCACGATCGAGAACACCAGGCCGGCCGCGATGTCCGGCCGGCTGGCGCCGCCCTGGATGGCCTTGCGGATGTCGCTGTTGATGAACGCCGAGCAGTGCTCGCCGAACTTGAGCGGCGCGGCCGCCTGCGAGGGCGATCGGCCCGATGTCCTCGGCGCGCTCGATGTGCAGGTCGCCGCCGGCCGACTCCTCCAGGAACGATCCGGTGCCGGCCGAGCAGGCCTCGTTCATGGCGTAGTCGATCGGCACGCCGTTGTTCAGCAGGACGTACTTGGCGTCCTGGCCGCCGATCTCGAACAGCGTGTCGACGCCGGGCTCGAAGAACGTCGTGCCGGCCGCGTGCGCGATGATCTCGTTGTAGACGCCCGCCGTCTCCAGGAAGACGCCGAGCAACTCGCGCGACGACCCGGTGGTGGCGATCAGGCTGATGCGCGGGCGCGGCGCCGTTCACCTGCGCCTGCACCTCCGCCAGGCAGCGTTTGAGGGCCGCCACGGGATCCCCGTGCGTCCGCCCGTAGTGGGCGGCGGCGATCTCCATCGTCTCCGCGTCGACCAGCGCCACCTTGGTCGTCGTCGAACCGCCGTCGACGCCCAGCACGTATTCCGCGCCAGGGCGCAGCGCGCCGCGGCGCGACGGGTGATACGTGACGCGTGAGTCCGCCGACGCCAGAGGCGCGAACGGCGTGCCGGCCGCGGGCTGGAACGGGCGGACCAGTTGCTGGAGGGGAGCCAGGGGCCGGGCCAGGGCGCGCGCGAGGTGCGCCGCGCCGAACGCCTCGAAGTACGTGGCTTCCGCCGGCAGCCGGAACTGCGTCTGGGGCCACGCCTCCGAGAGGAACCGGAGGAAATGGCGGTTCCGCGTCACGCCGCCGATGAGCACGACATCGCCGTTCCTGATCTTGGCCCTGATCAGGAACTCGCCGACTTTGTCGGCCATCACCTTCGAGAGCGACAAGGCGATGTCGCCCCTCGTGGCTTCACCCTTGTTCAGGCGGTGCGTGCAGTCGGACTTCATGAAGACCGAGCAGCGCGCCGAGAGCTGTCAGCACGCGTGCCCCGGCGGTCACCTCGTCCAGGTCCTCGAGTCCGAGGTCCATGCGCCCCAGTTGCTGGCGGAAGAACTCGCCCGTGCCCGACGCGCACTTGTTGCCGGCAATGGTGGTCTGCACGCGGCCGCTGCCGTCCAGGAGGTAGATGACGAGATCCTCGCCGCCGAGGGACACGACCGCGCGGGGGCGGAGCGCCAGCGCCTCGAGCGCCGCCTCGATGGCGCTCGAGGCGATCACGGCGGTGGCGTCCAGGCGATGCCGGCCGGCGCCGCCGGTCACCACCGCCGGCGGCGCAGCCTGCCTGTCGAGCGAGAGGCCGGTGAGCGCGTTCCCGAGGGCCGCCTCGATGTCGCCCTCGTGAGCGACTACGGCGGCGCGGGCCGTACCGTCCGACAGGCCGCAAACCTTGATGCTGACCGAGCCGACGTCGATGCCGATGGCGCCGCACGGATCGGTGCTCGGCTGGCCCGCCATGGAGGTCGAGCCGTCGCATCCGGCGCAGACACCGCCGGCAGGTCCAACGAGGGGGAGGGTGGGCTCGAGCATGTCGCCGGCGCAGCAGGCCTGTGCCGGCCCGGCTGCGGGTCCTTCGGGGCACATCATACAGCGGGAGCGCCCCGCCCGGAATCCAAGCGCGAGGATGCGGAGTTACTCGGCGATCTTGAAACCCGTGATGCGCTCGGCGACGAAATTCATGTCGGCCAGGCGTCCGGCCTGGAGCGCGATGGCCCCTTCGAGATCCCCTTCACGCTGAAGGCGGGCGAGGTCCTCGGCCGCCGCCCCGCCGGCCGCGCTCATGGCGGCCAGCACGCGCGTCGGGACCGAGATCGCCACCTGGCTGGCCCACAGCCGCGACTGCGCCTGCATGAGGTCGTCATTCCTGCGCGCTGCCGCCTTCGCCAGGGCCACGGCCGTCTCCACCTCCGTCATCGCGGTGGCGAACTCGAAGGCCACGTGCTGCTGCCGGATCAGCTTGGCGCGGAACGCCACCTGCACGGCGTCGGCCAGGAACCGGGCCGCGCGCGCGACGGCGGGGCCGCCGGCGTCCACCAGCGACTCGACCCCCGCCGCCAGGTCCTGGTAGAAGCGGCCCTTGCTGCGGACGGTTTCGCGCATGCGGAAAATGTTGATGATGCTCTGCTGGATCTCCGACGTGCCTTCGTAGATCGTCAGGATCCGCGCGTCGCGCCGGATCTTCTCGACCTCGAAGTCCACGCAGTAGCCGTAGCCGCCGAGGGCCTGCACGGCGTGGTCCGCGGCCGTGTTGCCGGCCTCGGTCGCGAAGAGCTTCGCAATCGACCCTTCCACCTGCCGGTCCGTCGTGCCGCTGTCGAGCAGGTCGGCCACGTACTCGATGTAGGCCTGCGCGGCCGCGAGCCGGACGCTGTTCGGCACGAGCAGTTTGTGGGTGTAGCCCTGCTTCTCCGCGAGGTAGGTGCCGAACTGGCGGCGCTGCTTGGAGTACGCAATCGCCTTCTCGAGGGCGGCCAGGCCGGCGCCCAGGCCGAACGCCGCCACCATGAGCCGGGTGAAGCCGAACACCTCGTTCGCCTGCTTCAGCCCTTCGCCCTCGCCGGTGCCGACGATGTTCTCGGCGGGCACGATGACGTCCTGCAACAGCACCTGGGCCGTGTCCGAGAGGCGGATGCCATGCTTGATCTCGTGCCGCCCCGGCGTCAGCCCGGGCGTGTGGCGCTCGACGACGAAGAAGGTCGGGCCGTCCGGCGCCTTCGCGAGGATCGTGTAGAGGTCGGCGATCGAGCCGTTCGAGATGAACTGCTTCACGCCGTTCAGGCGATAGTGGGTGACGCGGCCGTCGCCGTCGGTGACGCGCGTGGCCTCGGTCTTGAGGTTCTGCACGTTCGAGCCGGCCTCCGGCTCCGTGACGCCGTAGGCGACAATCAGCCCCTCTTCGGCGATGCGGGTGAGCCACTTCGCCTTCTGCGTCTCCGTGCAGCCGACGCGGATGGGATCGGTGCCGAGGGCGACCGCCAGCATCGCGGTGGCGAGGCCGAGATCGACCTTGGCGAACTCCATCGACAGGCGGTAGACGTCGTAGGCGCCGCCGCCCATGCCGCCGTGCTCCTCGGGGAGGAACACGAGGTGCAGCCCCACGTCCGGCGAGAGCATGGCGCGCACGACGTCCGCCGGGCACGTGTCGGTCCTGTCCCACTCCAGGCGCTTCTCGAGCGGCGCTTCGCGCTCGGTGAATTCCTTCAGCGTCTTGACGACGAGGTCGATGTCATCCGGATCCAGCCGCTTGAACTGCATGATGGCCCTCGATGAGGTGGATGCGCGCCGTACATGGGAGGTCCCGGCACGGGGACCAGAATCCAATCGTGCCGGAAACCGCCGTCAGCGCGCAAGCGAACACGCCGGCGACCCGGGGTCTGAAGACCCCGGGCTCCACGCTGATCGGCCGTGGGTGGCCGGGGCGCTTCCCATCTGCGCGCAGGGAGGACAGGCGAAGGTCACCCGAGCACAGATGGGAACGGCCCGGACAGGACCCGCGGCCGACTGGCGCTCCGCGTGGTTTCTTCTCTACACGTGCCGATACACGTCCCAGCCCAGGTACTTGCCGAAGGCCTCGTTGATGGATGCGGCCGTGCGCGAGAGCGACATGGCCGTGTGGTGCTCGAACCCGTGCTCGCAGATGAAGCGCAGCAGCGCCTGGAAGCGAGGAATCTTCACCACGCCGTATCCGCCGAACGTCAGCAGTGAATCGTCCGTCGTCTCGCCTTCGCCGACGTACGCGGCCACGACACCCCGCTCATCATCGGTGGAGACGCGGCAGTACGTGAACGGGCTCTTGCGGACGCGGCCCTCGACCGTGCCGAACGTGTTGTCCCGGCCCACGGTGCCCGCGATGATGGCCTGGTAGCTCATCACAGGGGTGTTCGCGCCGGTCTCGAAAATGTCCTTGGGCAGGTTCGAGCAGTGGAACACGACGCCCTTGTCCGGGTCGTCGTCGTAGTTGTTGTTCCAGTCGACGAGCGCCGCCGGCGTGCCCGACGCGAGGCGCAGGGCGTACATCCCGACGAGCCCGGCGACGTCGGTCTCGCAGGCGGATGGCGCGAGGCCGTTGCTCATCATGCTCATCAGCGTGCAGGGCACGACGCCGTAGAACTCCTCCATCGCGGTCCAGCACTGGAGGGCCGTCGCGACGAGCCGCTGGTCCGCCATCCACCTGTCGATCACCACGCCGAGGCGCGCCATCTTCGCCACCGCCTCGGCAGGCACGCCCTTCGTCGAGACGTACGCCGAGATCTGCCCGATCTTCGCCTCGAGCATGGCGTCGCCGTCGGCAATCTCGCCCGGCGCGGCCGAACAGCTCCGACAAGTCGAGCGTCTCCACGCTGATGCCGCTGCGCTCGAGCAGCTTCTCGCTGTATCGCACGGTGTTGAACGCGGCCGGGCGCGCGCCGAGCGCGCCGAACCGGGCGTTGCGCAGGCCGGCGACGACCCGGCACGTGGCCATGAAGTCCTTCAGATCCTCGGCGAACTCCGCGCTGGTCGGGTCGACCGTGTGGCTGCGGGTCAGCGTGAACGGGATGCCGTACTGCCTCAGGTTGTTGCAGGCCGACATCTTCCCGCAGAACGAGTCGCGGCGGTCCGCGATGGTCATCTTCCCCGCGCTGTCAGGGAAGGCCTGGACCAGCACCGGCACCTTCAGGTCGGCCCACCGCAGGACGTTGGAAATCGCGCGCTCGTCGCCGAAGTTGGGGAGCGCGACGACCACGCCGGCAATCCGGTCGCGGTGCGCCTTGAACAGATCGGCGCACTTCGCCGCGTCGTCGAGCGATTCCACGCTGCCGAACTTGGTGTCGGACGGCCCGAGCGCGACGACGTCGGCCCCGGCGGCCCCGAGCACGTCGACCATGATCCGGCGGCCGGAGTCGCAGAGATGGTCGGGAAAGAACCCGCGATTGCCGACGATGAGGCCGAGAGTGATGGTGCCCACGTGATCCTCCTCCAGGGCCGCCGCCCGACTGCGGGCCGCGCGGTTGTGCGATATCATCAACGCGGCTGAGATCGTACGCGCAAGCGCCGCGGCGTGCAAATGTGCGCCTCCCGCGGCGCCGGCGCCCAGGAGGACACGCTCCATGGCACCCGCCTTCACCCTCGGCGTGGATTTCGGCACCAACTCGGTCCGCGCGGTCGTGGTCGGCTGCGGCGACGGCCGGATCGTCGGCACGCGGGTGTTCAACTACCCGTCCGGCGACCAGGGCGTCCTGCTCGATCCCCGCGACCCCCACCTCGCCGCCAGAATCCCGCCGACTACCTGGAAGGGCTGCGCGCGTCGGTGAGCGGGGCGATCGCGGACGCCGCCCGGGACGCGGACTTCTCGGCCGACCGCGTGATTGGCATCGGCGTCGACACCACGGGCTCGACACCCATCCCGGTTGACGGCCACAACCGGCCGCTCGCGCTGGACCCGAAATGGGCCGGCGTGCTGGCCGCCCAGGCGTGGCTGTGGAAGGACCATACCGGCGCCGAGGAGGCTGCGGCCATCACCCGGATCGCCGCGGCGCACGCGCCGGAGTACCTCGCGCCGATTGGCGGGACGTACTCCTCCGAGTGGTTCTGGTCGAAGATCTGGCGCTGCCTGAAGGTCGGCGCCCGACGTGTTCGACGCGGCGCACAGCTGGGTCGAGCTCGCGGACTACATCCCGGCGGTGCTCGCCGGGGTGGGCCGCCCGCGAAGACGTCCAGCGGGGCGTGTGCGCGGCCGGCCACAAGGCGATGTACTCCGACACCTGGGGCGGGCTGCCGTCGAAGGCGTTCCTGGCGAGGCTCGATCCGAAACTGGCGGATCTGCGCGACCGGCTCGTTCGACCGCGCGTACGCCGCCGATCGGCCCGCGGGGCATCTCTGCGCGGAGTGGGCGTCTGCGCTGGGTCTTCGCGAAGGCATCGCCGTCGCGATGGGCGCATTCGACGCCCACTACGGAGCCGTCGGAGCCGGCGTGCGCACGGGCACGCTCGTGAAGATCATCGGCACCTCCACGTGCGACTGCGCCGTGGCGCCCGCGTCAGGCGGCATCCAGAACGTTCCGGGCATCTGCGGCATCGTCCACGGATCGATCATGCCGGGCTACTACGGGATCGAAGCCGGGCAGTCGGCGGTCGGCGATCTCCTGAAATGGTGGGTCGAGCGGGTGTGCGAAGGCGACGACGCGCTGCACGAGGCCCTGACCGCGAGAGCGTCTGCGCTCGAACCGGGCGAGTCGGGCCTGGTGGCGCTCGACTGGAACAACGGCAACCGCACCATCCTCGTCGACCCGCGGCTGACGGGCCTGATTGTCGGCCAGACGCTGCACACGACGCGCGCCGATGTGTACCGGGCGCTCATCGAGGCCACCGCCTTTGGCGCGCGGGCGATCGTCGAGCGGATGATCGCGCATGGCGTGCCGGTCGAGCGCGTGGTCTGCTGCGGCGGGATCGCCGAGAAGAACCCGCTCTTCATGCAGATCTACGCGGACGTGCTCGGGTACCCGATGATCATCGCCGGGTCGCCGCAGACGCCCGCGCTGGGGTCGGCCGCCGCCGCCGCGGTGGCCGCGGGCGCCGCGGCGGGCGGGCACGAATCGTTCGCGGAGGCGCAGGCGGCGATGGTGAAGGACGGCGACAGGCAGTTCGTGCCGGACCCCGCGGCCAAGCGTGTCTACGACGAGCTGTACGGCCTCTACCGTGAACTGCACGACGTCTTTGGCGGCGTGGCGGGAGCGACGGCGGACCTTGGCACGCTGATGAAGCGGCTGCTCGCCATCAGGGAGCGCGTGACGGCACGCTGACGACACGGAGGAAACGACGATGGGTGCGCATGCGCTTCGCGAACGCGTCTTCCGGGCGAACGTCGCCCTGGCGGGCACCGGGCTGGTGATCGAGACGTTCGGCAACGTGTCGGGCGCGGACCACGACGAGGGCCTGATGGCGATCAAGCCAAGCGGCGTGCCCGTATCAGAAGCTCACCACGGCCGACATGGTGCTCGTCTCGATCGAGACGGGCGAGGTCGTCGACAGCGACCTCCGGCCTTCGTCGGACACGCCGACGCACCTGGAGCTCTACCGTGCGTTCCGCTGCGGCGGCGTCGTGCACACGCATTCGAAGTTCGTCACCGCCTTCGCGCAGGCGCAGACGCCGATCCGGTGCCTCAACACGACGCACGCCGACTACTTCCGCGGCGACGTGCCCGTGACGCGCCCGATGACCGAGGCCGAAGTCGGCGGCCGACTACGAGCGCAACACCGGCGCTGGTGATCGTCGAGACGTTCCGCGCGCTCGGCCTGTCGCCGGTCGAAGTCGGGGCCGTGCTCGTGGCGAACCACGGCCCCTTCGTCTGGGCTGATGACCCGGCTCACGCCGTCGAGGCGGCGCGGGTGCTCGAGTACCTGGCGGAGGTCAACCTCGCCGCGCGGACGATCAACCCGGCCGAGCCGGCGCCGGACCGTTTCCTGATCGACAAGCACTACCTGCGCAAACACGGCGCGAAGGCCTACTACGGCCAGAAGAAGCCCTCTTCGTGATACCCTCGGCCTTCGCAGGCCGGCCGGTCCGGCCACCAAGGAGAATGCCCGTGCGGATGACGAGAATGTTCCTGACCGTCCTCATACGTGGTGCTGGCCGGCGCCGCCGGCATGGCGGTGCCCCAGGAAGCCAGGCCGCAGGACGGATCGCAGGTCCTTCAGCCGACCGTACTACGGCAAGAAGATCTGCGGGTTCCCGAAGCCGGACGGCGTGCCCGACGAGGTCTGGGAGAACGCGTGCGAGGCGTGCACGTCGATGCCGACCAGCCCCGAGGCGTCCGCCGACGGCACGCTGACGAGCCACTCGTGCGACGGCGGCTACGAGATCCGGATGAAGGTCGTGCCCGGCAAGACGTATCCCGCCGGCAGCCAAGCGCGACATCATGAAGGGCGGCGGCCTCGGCGAGGAGAAGCCGCCGAACCTCCAGGAGCACAAGGTCGGCGAGATCCCGCAGGTGGAGAAGACCTTCACGCGGTACGACGCCTCGTATCCCTTCATGAACGAGAAGGGCGTCATCATCGGCGAGACGACCATCGGCGGGCGCCGCGAGCTGTACAGCGACGAGGGACTGTTCGACATCATGGAACTCGAGCGCCTCGCCCTCGAGCGCGCGTCGACCGCCCGCGAGGCGATCCAGATCATGGGCGAGTTCGCCGAGAAGCACGGCTACGGCGACAGCGGCGAGTGCCTCACCGTCGGCGACGCGAAGGAAGTGTGGCAGTTCGAGATCTTCGGGCCCGGCGCGACGGAGATTGGCGCGGTCTGGGCGGCGAAGCGCATTCCGCCCGGTGAGGTGGGCGTGTCGGCCAACGTGTCGCGCATCACCACGCTCGGCGACGATCCGAACTTCACGATGTACTCGAAGAACGTGTACGACGTGGCCGAGAAGCTCGGCTGGTGGAAGAAGGGCGAGCCGTTCCTCTTCAACCGGGTCTACGGCATGGCCGGGGCGCCCAGGCCGAACCGGCGCGAGTGGCGCGTGCTGAGCCTGCTGGCGCCGTCGCTCAATCTCGACCCGTGGGCGCCCGAGCAGCCGTTCTCGGTGAAGCCCGACAAGAAGGTCACGGTGCGCGACCTGATGGCGATTCACCGCGACGTCTACGAGGGCACGCCGTTCGACCAGACGAAGAACCCGCTGGCCGGCCCGTTCGGCACGCCGAACCGGTGGCAGCTCGCGCGCGACTACAAGCCGGCGGACAGCTACATGCCCGTCGAGCGCATGATCGCCGTGCACCAGTGCTCGTACGTGACCGTGCTGCAGGCGCGCGCCGGCATGCCGGCCTGGATCGGCAGCCTCGTGTGGTTCGCGCCCGGACGATGCGAAGACGTCGGTGTTCACGCCGTTCTACGCGGGCAACCTCAAGGTGCCGACGGCGTTCGAAATCGGCCGCCGCGACCGCTTCGACCGCAACTCGGCGTACTGGGCGTCGAACTTCATCGGCAACTGGTCGAACCTGAACTGGCACGGCATGATGATCGACATCCGGGCGAAGCAGAAGGAGATCGAGGACAAGCTCTTCGCGGACCAGCCCGTCATCGAGAAGATCGCCCTCGACCTCTACAAGACCGATCCCGATCGCGCGCGGACGTTCATCAACGACTACTCGAACCGGGTGGCGCAGGAGAACTTCATGAAGTGGTGGGAGCTGGCCGACAAGCTCGTCACCGACTACCAGGACGGCGGCTCGCGCACGACGCCCGACAAGCGGACGATCCCGGCCGACTGGCTGCAGAAGCAGGGCCCGATCGGGACCCAGGTCCCGCCCGCGCCGGCCAGGAAGACTGACCCGGCGCCGGTGAAGAAGTAGGAGGCCGCGCATGCGGAATCGCCGGCTCGCGTTCACGACGGCCCTGCTGTTCGCGCTTGCGCCCGCGGCCTTCGGGCAGCCGCAGCGGCCCGGCGCGCCCGCGGACCAGCCTCAGCGCCCTCAGGCGGCCGGGCAGTACGAAACCGCGAGCGTCGCCGCCGACGAGCCGTCGCAAACGAAGCACGTGCTTCGTCTTGACGGCCGCGACATCGCCTACACGGCAACGGCCGGCACGCTGCCCATCCGCCTCGACGACGGCAAGGTCGCCGCGCGGATGTTCTTCGTGGCGTACACGAAAGACGGCGAGGACGCCAGGAAGCGGCCGATCGCGTTCCTCTACAACGGCGGCCCGGGCTCGGCGACGATCTGGCTCCACATGGGGTCGTTCGCGCCGCGGCGGGCGAAGATGGCCGAGGAGGGCTTCCAGCCGGCTCCGCCGTTCGAACTCGCCGACAACGAGCACTCGCTCATCGACGTGGCCGACCTCGTGTTCGTCGACGCCGTCGACACGGGCTACAGCCGCGTGATGGCGGGCGTCGACAACAACCAGTTCCACGGACAGGACGGCGACATCCGGGCCTTCGGCGAGTTCATCAACGGCTACCTCGGGGCCTACAACCGGTGGCCCTCGCCCAAGTTCCTCATCGGCGAAAGCTACGGCACGATCAGGTCGGCGGGCCTGTCACAGGAGCTGCAGGCGCGGCACGGCATCGAGCTGAACGGCATCGTGCTCGTCTCCGCGCTGCTGACCTACCAGACGCTGTCGCCGGCGCCCGGCAACGACATCGCGTACGCGGTGCAGATCCAGACGTTCGCCGCGACGGCGTGGTACCACAAGCGGCTGCCTGCCGACCTGCAGCAGAAGACCGTGAAGCAGGTCGTCGACGAGGCGAGGACGTTCGCCTTCGGCGACTACCTGCTGGCGCTGACGAGGGGCAACACGCTCACCGACGCTGATCGGCAGGCGATGGCCGACAAGCTCGCGCGGTTCACCGGGCTCTCGCCGAAGTACATCCTGTCGGCGAATCTTCGCGTCGATTCCGCACGGTTCCGCAAGGAGCTGCTGCGGGACCGGCGGCTCGTCGTCGGGCGCCTCGACGGGCGGTTCACGGCGCTCGACGCCGACGCGGCAGGGGAGCGCCAGGAGTTCGACCCGTCGAACACGGCGCTTGCAGGGCGCCGTACGTGGCGCTGTTCCAGGACTACGTGAAGAACCAGCTGAAGTGGAGCACGGACCTGCACTATTACCCGTCGGGCAACGTGAGGCCGTGGACGTACGTCCAGAACCGCTACATGGACATGACCGACGCGCTGCGCCTGACGATGGCGCGCAATCCGTTCTTGAAGGTGCTGCTCGTGTGCGGGTACTACGACATGGCGACGTACGTCGGCGGCGCCGAGTTCAATGTCACCCACCTCGCGTACGACCGCCAGATCACCGACCGGGTGTCCTACGCGTACTACGAGGGCGGCCACATGATGTACATCCGGCCGTCCGCGCACGCGGAGCTGACGCGGGACGTCGCGGCGTTCATCCGGACCTCCGCCGCGCCCGCGCGGTAGCGCTGCCGGCGTCACGCGTCCGCCGCTGCTGGGCTCGTTCCCGCATGATCGATCTCGTTTCGACTCTCCAACGCCATTTCGGCCACGGGTCGTTCCGTCGCCGGCCAGGAGGCCCTCGTGCGGGCCGTGCTGGAGGGGCGCGACGTGCTGGCGGTCATGCCGACCGGGTCCGGCAAGTCGCTGGGGTTTCAGCTGCCCGCGCTGATGCTGCCCGGCACCACGCTGGTCGTGTCGCCGCTCATCTCGCTGATGAAGGACCAGGTCGACGAGTTGGACCGCCGGGGCATCCGCGCGGCGGCGTTGCACTCGATGCTGGCCGGGCGACGCGCGCGGCGACGCGCTGCAGGGCCGCGCGGCTGGGCGAGCTGCGCCTGCTCTACGTGGCGCCCGAGCGATTCGCGTCGGACCAGTTCATCCAGATGCTGCGAGGCGTTCCCGATCGCGAGATTCGTCATCGACGAGGCGCACTGCGTGTCGGAATGGGGGCACGACTTCCGGCCGGACTACCGCCGCCTTCGCGACGCGGCGGCCGCGTGCCGGCGCGGAGACGGCCGCGCCGGCCGCCCGCCGGTCGCGGCGTTCACCGCCACCGCCACGCCCGAGGTGCGCGACGACATCGTCGGACCTGCTGGGCCTGTCGCGCCCGCACGTGATTGTCGCCGGTTTCGACCGGCCGAACATCCACCTGCGCGTGCGTCCCGGTGGCCGGCGAGAACGAGAAGCACCGGATCCTGGCCGGGCTCGTCGGCAGCCGCCGGGCGCTCGTCTACGCGTCGACGCGGAAGAAGGCCGAAGCCGCGGCCGCCACGCTGCAGGCGGCCGGGATCGAGGCCGCCGCGTACCACGCGGGCCTCGACGATGAGGAGCGCACGCGCGTGCAGGAGGCGTTCGCGTCCGGCGCCGTGCGGGTCGTGTGCGCGACGAACGCGTTCGGCATGGGCATCGACCGGCCCGACGTCGATGCGGTCATCCACGTCGACATCACGGGTTCGATCGAGGCCTACTACCAGGAGATCGGCCGCGCCGGGCGGGACGGGCGCGAGGCGGCCGCGACGCTGCTCTGGAACTACGCCGACGTGAAGACGCGGGAGTTCCTGATCGATCGCGGCCGGGACGAGCAGGCCGACCGACAGGGCGTGGCCGTCGAGCCGGCGGAGATCGCCCGCCGGAAGGAGCTCGAGCACAAGAAACTGCGCCGCATGGTGGCGTACGCCGAGGCGACCGGCTGCCTGAGGGCGACCATCCTCCGCTACTTCGGCGATCCCGGCCGCGCGTGAACCCTGCGGCGCGTGCGGCAACTGCGAGCGCCGCACCATGCTCGGCGCCGGCGACCTGGACCTGGTGCGGACGATTCTGTCCGGCATCGCGGACGCGGGGGAGCGCTACGGCCGGCGCAGGATCGTCGCGATGCTGGTCGGGCGAGCGTCGAGGGCCTGCCGGAGGCGCTGACGGAGCTGTCCGCGACCGGCGCCCTGCGCGGAGAGCGGCCGCGGACGATCGAGCACTGGATCGACGCGGCGTGCGGCGCCGGCCTGATCCGCGTGTCGGACGATCAGTACCGAACGCTCAGTCTCACGGCGCTCCGGCCGCGATGTGATGGATGGCCGCGCCGAGGAGCGTGCGCCTGGCGCCGCCGGCGGCGTCGGTCTGCGAAGGGCGCCCGGCCGGCCCGGCCGCGCAGCAGGACCGCGGAAGCGTTTGCAGCCGAGCCGGTCCTCGCGGCCGGGCGTCCCGTCCGCCCACCGGCCACGACGCGCGCTCGTGCCGTTCACGCGGGCGTGATCGGCCGCCGGCGTCAGCGACGCGCTGCGGGCCTGGCGGATCGAGCAGGCGCGTCGACGAGGCGTGCCGCCGTACGTGATCCTCCATGACCGGACGCTCGACGCCATCGCATCCTCGCTGCCGCAGTCGCTGCAGGACCTGGAGAGCCTGCCCGGCATCGGCCCCGCGAAACTCAAGGCGCACGGGGACGCGATCCTGTCGCTCGTCGCATCCGTGCGCTCCAGGATCGACCCTTGACGCGACCGGGGGCGTGCCACTGGACGAGTCGCGGATGGGGTCAGCTCCGGCTCTGACTCCATTCACAGCTCGCGAGTCAGTTCCGTCATCGTGTGGCGGAAGCCCAGGCGCTCGAAGAGGCGCCGCGCGACCTCGTTCGGCGCCGCCGTCCAGAGCACGACGCGCGGCATGCCGCGCGCGGCCAGCCATGCCGCCGCCTCTCCGAGCAGGGCCGAGGCGATGCCGCAGCGGCGGGCCGGCTCGTCCACGTACACGTCGTGGATGAAGCCGGCCTCCTCGCGGAGCTCTTTCCAGGACTGCGGCTCGATTCCCGCGTAGACGTAGCCGACCACCTGCCCTCCCCGCTCGGCCACGAACACCACCGCGTCGTCATGCTGCAGTTGCGTGCCGAGGAACCAGGCGTAACCCTCCTCGGTGTTCCCGCGCGGCGCCATGAAGCGCAGCGGGTCGAAGTCATGGTGCTCGCGCAGGAGCCGCGCCCCGAGGCGGCCCACCGCCTCCAGGTCCCGCTCTTCGGCGCGCCGGATGGTCACGTCTGGACTGGTCATGATTGCCTTCAGACCGCTGGCAGCGCTGCCAGGAACTCGAGGACGATGCGATTGAACTCCGCCGGGGCCTCCCAGGTGGCGGCGTGTCCGGCCCCTTCGATCACGTGCATGCGGCTGCCGCGGATCGCGCGGTGCAGGATCTCCGCGTAGCGCACACCCTTCAGCATGTCCTGGTCTCCGACGATGACGCAGGCCGGCAGGTCGAGCTGTCGGAGCGCCCCGGTGTAGTCCACCTCCAGGAAGGCGTCGCACAGCCTGGCCACGGCGGGAAGATCGAGCGAGCGGTATCGCTCGCGCGCGGCCGCCATCATCGGGGCGTGGCGCGCGATGAACGCGGGCGAGAAGTTCCACGGGGCCGTCACCAGGTAGAAGAGATCGGCGTCGCCGGACATGGCGGCGGCCCTCCAGCCTTCGACGATGAGCCTCAATTCGGGCCCCACTTCACTCACCGTGTCAGCCAGCACCAGGCTCGTCACCCGATCGCGATGGCGCAGGGCCAACGCCTGCGATACCTCGCCGCCATACGAGATGCCGAGCACGTGCGCCTGCGGCACGGCCAGGGCGTCGAGGAGCGCAGCGACGTCGTCCGCGTGCTGCTCCATCGAATACGGCCCGGGCGGGTGATCGGACTGGCCCTGCCCGCGGCAGTCGTACTGCAGGACTCGGTACGACGCCGCGAATGCCTCCGTCTGCGGCGTCCAGCTGGCGGCGGCGTTCATCAGGATGCCGTTGTTCAGCACCAGCACGGGCGCACCGGCCGCGCCGTGCCACTCGTAGTAGATCCCGACGTCGTTCACCCTGATGATCGGCATCTGGCACCCCCTCCTGCCGGCCGTCGTCGCGCCTCAGCCTGCGAAGCCGCGGGCTACGCGGCCTGGCGCGCGCGAAGGCGGATCACGAGGGCCACCTGGAACAGCGCGCCAACGGTGACGACCCTCGACATCATCAACGCCCGGTAGGGTTCGCGGCCGAGGACATCCCAGAACGACAGGCCGGCCACCGCGAGCGAGGCGAAGAGCATCCAGCGGACCGGCGGGCGGAAACTCGTCGAGCCGGTCGAGGAGCAGCATCACGGCCGGCGTGGCCGCCAGCAGGACGTAGTCCCATCCCTGCGGCGACAGCAACGGCATGACGAACAGCAGCAGCGCGGCGTCGAGGTAGTCGGGCGACGTCACGCGCGAGCCGCGCCAGACCGCCCATGCGCACGCCGCCGCCACCACGAGCATGGTGACGGCGCCGAGCGCTCCGGCTGCCGTGCCGACACCCAGCCACGCCGCGTACATGCCCGCAATCGAGATGTTGTCCTGTCCGGCCAGGTTCGGCGCGGTCGACATGGTCACCACGGTCCACCAGCCGTGGAGCTGATCGAGATTGCCGGACCAGCCGTAGCGCAACGCCGGCAGCAGAAGCAGCGCGCCGAGCATGACGGCGCCGAAACTCGCGACGCCGCTCCACTTCCGGCGGGCGATGAGATACGGCAGGAACAGGATCGCGTACGGCTTGACGACGGTGGCGACCGCGAGCAGCGCGCCCGCCGCGATGTCCCGCCTCCGGTACCGGCACCCGACGGCCGCCAGGCACAGCACCGCCAGCAGCAGGTTGCTCTGGCCGAGGCCGACTTCCCGCACGTAGAACTTGCCCATCGCCAGCACCGTGAGGCCGACGAGGAAGCCCCGAGCCCCGGCGGCGGTCCGGCATGAGCGCGAGCGATCGGTTGACGAGCAGCGCGACGAGCGCGACCGACAGGAAGAACCAGACCGCGCGCGCGACCAGGGGCGGCAACTGCGCCAGCGGCGCGATGGCGAGCGCGAACGCCGGCAGGTACTTGAACTGCCAGTGGCCGTCCTCGGCGCGGTAGAGCGGCTCGCGCGGAGGCCGCGCGCGCGCCGGCCACGCGGTAGACGTCGAAGTCGAGCATCTCCCTGCTGCGACCGGCCGGCGAAGGCGGCCACCGCCACCAGTGCCAGCAGGACGACGCCAATCCAGGGCAGGGCCTTCTTCATCGCCGCCACACCGGCCCGCGACCTCGCACGCCTCACCACTCCGAACCCGCCGCCTTCACCTCGAAGACGAGGCGCGTCAGGTCGCCCGACACCTTGAACTTCGCGATGCCGAACTCGGTCTGGCCGGGCGCCGTGATGGCCTTCTCGACCCACGCCCTGGCCTTGTCGGGGTCCGCGCCCTCGTACCGCTGGTTCGCGAGGAACGCGAGGAGCGGAGCGGCGACTTCGACCTTGGCGGCGCCGGACTGCGCGATGAGCACGCGGATGTACTCGACCCGGCCCGGCACCTTCGCGTAGAACTCGCCGCGGTACTGGACGAGCGGCGTCGACGATTCGCACACGTAGTGCCACGTGTCCTTCTCGAGAACCGCGTCCTTGCACGTCAGCCCGCGCTCGCGGAAGCCCTTGGTGAGATCGCTCGCGTGCAGGCCCACGAGATGATCGGGCGCGGGTGGCGTGGCCGGTGCCGTGGATTCAGTCCCCGTGCCGCCGCCGCACGCGCGAGACGGCGAGCATGCCGTGACGCACATGGCGAGTGAGGCGGCTGGCGGAGGATTCACTCGGGGTCGGCGATTCGGGGCTAGGGGCTTGGGGCTGGGGGCTCGGGGGCTGGGGCAAGGGCACTCGAGGAGAAAGGGTAGGATAGGCCGGTCGCGTCCCGCGCATGCCGAGGAGAACTGCCATGCACGCTCGCCGTTTCACGCACCTGTCCCGCACCTTGCCTGCCGTCGCGCTGCGGTGTTCTCATCACCCTTCTCGCGCTGCCCGTGTGGCTCGGCGGCCAGGCTGCGAAACCGGCCGGCAGGGGTGCGGCCGCCGCGCCTCAGCGCATCACCTCGACCGACCCGGCGCTCCGGCTGAAGGGCTTCGACGCAGCACCAGGCGATGACGCAGGCGTCGCCGTTCAAGGACCTGAAGTGGCAGTTCCTCGGGCCGAAGAACGTCAGCGGCCGGTCCATCGACATCGCCGTCGCGTCTCCGCGCGGCAAGAACTACACGATCTACGTCGCCACGGCCACCGGCGGCCTGTGGAAGACCGACAACGAAGCCACCACCTGGCAGCCGGTCTTCGAGCAGGGGCCGTCGACCACGATCGGCGACGTGACGATGGCCCCGTCCAACCCGGACATCGTCTGGATCGGCACCGGCGAAGCCAACATCTTCCGCAGTTCGCAGGCGGGCGCGGGCGTCTACAAGTCGACCGACGCCGGGAAGACCTGGCAGCACATGGGGCTGGCCGGCACCTACACCATTCCGCGCATCGTCATTCACCCGGCGAATCCCGACGTGGTGTACGTCGCGGCGTCCGGGCACGAGTGGACGAACAATCCCGAGCGCGGCGTCTACAAGACCGCTGACGGCGGCAAGACGTGGGACAAGGTGCTGTTTGTCGACGACAGGACCGGCGCCATCGACCTCGTGATGGACCCGGCCGACCCGGACACGCTCTACGCGTCGACGTGGCAGCGCATCCGGCTGAAGTGGAACGACCCGCGCAACTTCCCCGACTACGCGCGGCAGCGGCATCTACAAGTCGACCGACGGCGGCAGGACGTGGGCGCCGATCAACACAGGGCTGCCCGAGCCGAAGTTCCGGGGGCGCATCGGCCTCGACGTGTGCCGGTCGGCGCCGAACGTCGTGTACGCGCTTCGTTGACAACTACGAGATCTCGCGCGAGCCGACCGAGGAAGAGAAGGCGGATCCCTACGGCCTGCCCTCGTCGGGCTTCATCAAGGGCGCCACGGTCTACCGCTCGGACGACAAGGGCGGCGACCTGGACGCAGACGAGCGGCCTCACGCCCGAGCAGAAGACGTTCATGGAGCGCCACTCGAACACCTACGGCTGGGTGTTCGGGCAGATCCGCGTGGATCCGAGCGACGCCAACACGGTCTACACGATGGGCCTCGGCCTGAACGTGTCGTACGACGGCGGGAAGACCTTCAAGCGGCTTCAGACGCCCGGCGGCGATCACCACGGCCTCTGGATCGATCCGGACAACTCGCGCTACCTGGTCAACGTGTTCGACCAGGGATTCGCGATCTCCTACGACCGGGGCGCAACCTGGAAGGACTCGCGCCTCACGCTTCCGCTGGCGCAGTTCTTCAACGTCTCGTACGACATGGACACGCCCGTTCCGCGTGTACGGGTCGATGCAGGATCACGGGAGCTTCCGCGGCGTCGTGGATCTCAGCCGCGGCCGCGACCGGATCCGCGCCGGTGGACTTCGAGAGCGCGCCGGGCGGCGAAGGCTCGACCCACGCCATCGACCCGCTCGACCCGAACATCGTCTACTCGTCGGGGTTCTACGGGACGCTGAGCCGAAGCGACCTCTCGCAAGCCGCGCGGCAACCCGCTGCGGTCCAAGGACCTCCTGCCCGAGCGCTACCCGGACGAGCCGCGGCTCCGCGGGGAATGGCTGGCGCCGACGATCATGTCGCCGCACAGCAACCGCATCCTCTATCACGGGATGCAGTACCTCATGATGTCGCGCGACCGCGGCGACACGTGGGACATCATCAGCCCGGACCTCACGTACAACACCGCGGCGGAGATGGGCGACATCCCGTACCACACGATCTTCTCGATCTCGGAATCGCCCGTGCGCGCGGGCCTGATCTACGTGGGAACCGACGATGGGAAGGTCCACGTGACGAGGGACGGAGGGAAGGCCTGGACCGATATCACGGCCGGCCTGCCGTACCAGAAGTGGGTGTCGCGCATCGTCGCGTCGGCCTTCACCATCGGCACCGTCTACATGACGCAGAACGGCAAGCGCGACGACGACTTCACGCCCTACGTCTGGAAGTCGGCCGACTTCGGCAAGACGTGGATGAGCATCGCGGCCAACATCCCGGTCGGGCCCGGTCAACGTGATCCGCGAAGACCCGGTCGACAAGGACATCCTCTATCTCGGGACCGACACCGGGGTGTACGTCACGACGGACGGCGGGAAGACGTGGAACGCGGTCGGCACGAACCTGCCGGCGGTCTACGTGCACGACCTTGTCATCCACCCGCGCGACAACGTGATGGTGATTGCCACGCACGGCCGTGGGATGTGGGTGCTCGACGTCGAGCCCATCAACAAGAAGTCGACGCGGCAGAGGCGGTTCTTCGAGGACTGAGCCCGAGGGGCGGCCGACCCCGGATGCCGGAAATCCGTCGCCCGAAGGCGGCAGAGTGTGGCGGATTTCCGCAAATCCTCCGTGAAACCTACCTTTCCACGTTGAATATTTCAGCAACCACGAAGAATTCAACGGTAATTCTCGCGTCGATTGTTGTCCAGGAACGCCAGTTCGGGCATTGAACTTGCGTTAGCACACTGAGCGGCTCAGGGTGTACTGTCGCCCCCAGGGCCGGCAGGGTTATCCCGTTACTACATCCGGCGTCGCCCTCAGGTCACAGCGACGCCAGCCTCGAAAGGAACGCCTTCATGCGTCGAACACTGTTCGTCATGACGCTCGTGGCGGCCTTCGTCGTGCTCGGAGGCGGAAACGCCTTCGCGCAGGCGTCGGCACCGCCCGCCACGTGGAGCGTCACGGACTGCCAGGGCTGCCACGAAAAGGCCCTCGGTCCGGGCTTCACCCACACCAAGCACGCGGCGCTCGATCAGAGCTGCGCGCAGTGCCACAAGAACGTCGGCGAGCACGCCAAGGCCCAGATGGCCGGCGACGCCAAGGGTCCCGTGCCGTCGTTGAAGAAGCTCACGGCCAACGACATCAACGCGACCTGCCTGACGTGCCACGAGAAGGGCAACCAGGCCAGCTGGTCGATGAGCGCATGCACGCGCGCCGCAACGTGGCCTGCACCTCGTGCCACAGCGTCCACGACTCCAAGTCCGTCAAGGCCCAGCTCAAGACCAAGCTGGACCCGGAGACGTGCTACACCTGCCACAAGTCGGTGCGCGCGAAGTCGATGCGCACGTCGCATCACCCGGTCCGCGAGGGCAAGATGGGCTGCGCGAGCTGCCACAACCCGCACGAGGGCAACGCGCCGAAGATGCTCAAGGCCGACTCGGTGAACGAGCTCTGCTACACCTGCCACGCCGAGAAGCGCGGGCCGTACCTGTTCGAGCACGCGCCGGTCCGTGAGGACTGCGTGTCCTGCCACGAGCCGCACGGCACGAACCACGCGCGCCTGCTGACGCAGAAGCTGCCGAACCTCTGCTGGAACTGCCACCTCTCGGGCTCGGGCCACTTCGGCTCGGGTGACAATGCGTCGACCGAGAAGGGCGTCCAGGTTGCGCCGGCCGGCGCGCCGTCGGGCTACCCGACCGTGAACTCGCGCTTCATCGAGCGGAGCTGCCGGATGTGCCACGTCAAGCTCCACGGTTCGAACCACCCCTCCGGCGCGTACTTCGTGAGGTAAGCCATGAAGCGAACCCATCTCTTCGCAGTGGTTCTCGCTTGTGGCCTCCTCGCCACGAGCCTCCCCGCGTTCGCCCAGACGGCGACGCCGTCACGCCCGAGAACTGGTTCACCGGCAAGGCGACGCTGCTGCTGCTCGGCCGCGACAACGTCGACTCGTCGAAGTTCCAGGAATACCGCATCGTGCCGAAGGGCGTCTCGATGCCCGTGTTCAGCCTGCAGGGCAGCCAGAAGGACATGGACTTCGCCCTGTTCGGCCAGAACATCTCGCAGGAGGACCAGCGGTACTTCGGATGGGCCGGCATGAGCTGGCTCGGTGTCGAGTTCGACTACAACTCCATCGTCCACAACATGGGGTTCAACGGTCACACGCTCTACAGCGAGACTGCGCCGGGCGTGTGGGGCATGAGCGCCGCCACGCGGACGTACCTGGGCAACGCGGCGATTGCCGTGCCGGCGGCGTCCCGCACCTACCCGTTCTACGCCGACCTCCTGGCGCCGACGCTCGCGGCGGCCAACTCCGTCGACCTCACCAGTCTCCGCCAGCGCGGTGACGTCGCCGTCGACCTCGGCAGGAAGCTGCCGTTCGACCTGCAGTTCACCTACCTGCGCGAAGTCAAGACCGGCTCGCGCGGCGAGAGCAGCGGCGACATCCTCGGCGCGATCAGCCCCGTCGTGGCTGCGCCCGAGACGATCGACGAAGTCACGCAGGACATCGGCATCCGCTGGGCCTACAACTTCAAGGCCGGCAACGTCTACGCCCGGTTCAACCGCAACCTCTACAACGACCGCCTGAACGGGCTCATGATTGACAACCCGTTCCTGGCGACCGACACCGCCTACACGTCGACGGCGGTGGCCGGCGGGCCGGCGGCGGCGCGTTTCAGCACGTCGCCGGACAACGAGGCGACGCGCGGGGCGTTCGGCGTCTTCTACAAGATGAAGAAGCAGACGCGGCTCTCGGCCGACCTGGCCTTCAACACCTGGACGCAGAACGAGCAGTTCCTGCCGTACACGAGCAACTCGGCGGTCTTCACGACCACGGGCGCGCCGACCAACACGACGACGTCGCTCCAGCAGCAGTCGTTCAACGGCAAGATCAACACTTCGATGTACAACTTCGCGTTCTCGTCGAAGCCGGTCGAGGGGCTGGGGATCCGGATGCGGTACCGGATCTACGACCTCACGAACAAGACCAGCCGCTACGTCATCACGGGAGACGCGTCGGGCTCCCCGGACCGGACCTTCAGCGCCGTGACGCCTTCGGCCGCGGATCCCTACGGCCACGCGACGGCGAACGTGTACGACAGCTCGTCGAAGCGGTTCGACCTCCAGGCCAACTACGACTACAAGGCCATCACGTTCGAGGGCTACTACCGCAACGGGCAGCTCAAGCGCACCAGCCGTGAGGCGGATTCGGGGAGCGAGAACACCTACGGCATCGCGGCCGTGTACCACGCCACCGACCTGTTCGACGTCAAGGCGTTGTACGACTCGTACAAACGGACCGCCGACGGCACGACGGTCAACGGCTTCCAGGAAGACGAGGCCGAGAAGACCACCAAGCGGACGGGCCTCCAGGTCGAACTCGCGCCGATGGACCAGGTCGGCCTGAGCTTCACCTACTACAGGAACGACCGCGAGTACCCGAACCGGCCGAACCGCTCGGCGACGACGCCTGGCACGCAGGCCGGCCTGCTGGAGGCGACGTACGACACCTTCACGTTCGACCTCGGCTACAGGCCGACCGAGCGCGCCGAGCTCGATTTCTGGTACACGTACGAGAAGAACACGGCGACCAACCAGTGGGTGACGCTGATCAGCGGCACCACCAACGTCAACAACCAGCTGAACTACGCCGGCAACGACCGGGGTGACAGCTTCGGTCTGAACGCCGCGTTCACGATCGTGCCCGACAAGTGGAAGCTCTCGTTCATGTTCACCCAGCAGAAGGTCGACGGGTTCATGGACGTCACGGCCAACACGTCGGGGGCGACGGGCTGCTGCAGCTTCTACAACGGGCGCACCACGCTGACCCCGGCCGGCGCCCAGGACATCAACGACTACGACGACACGCAGTGGACGACCGCGAACTTGAGCCTCGCATACACCTACAACACGAGGACCACGCTGAGCGTCGGGTACGCCTACGACAAGTACACATATGCCGATGCGTTCAACGCGAACCCGTCGCTCTTCCCGCAGGCCGTCCTGTTCTTCCTGCAGGAGAACAACGGGAACTACACCGCGAACATCGTCTACGCGAGACTGAACGTTCGCTTCTAGTTCAGGCGAGAGGTAACAGGCGAGAGGCGAGAGGGGAGACCCTCTCGCCTCTCGCCGTTTCTGCCTCGCCTCCCGCCTATCGCCTCTCGCCTGAAGGCGTCCCTTCCCTCGGTTCAAACCTGAGCGCCGCGCCGTTGGTGCAATACCGCTCGCCGGTCGGCCGGGGCCCGTCGGGAAAAACGTGGCCGAGATGGCCGCCGCATCTGCTGCAGTGCATCTCCACCCGCCGCATTCCAAGCGTCACGTCCTCGCTCGTGCCGACGGCCCCCTCGATGGCTTGATAGAAACTGGGCCAGCCGCTTCCGCTCTCGAACTTCGTGGCGGCGGTGAAGAGCGGCTGCCCGCACCCCGCGCACGTAAACGTCCCGTCGCGATGCTCCTCCAGGAGCGGGCTCGTCCCCGGGTACTCGGTGTCGTGCTTCCGCAGCACCGCGTACTGCCTGGGCGTCAGCGACGCCTGCCACTCTTCATCGGTCTTCATCACCGGGAACGTCCGGGTCGGGAGAATCGAGTCTCTGGACATGGTCTGGTGCGCCCTCCAGGTCAAGCAGGCCGGTGCGGCGGCGGCCACGGCCACCGCGACGGCGAGGGTGAACAGTTGGGAACGTGTCATCGGGTGCCCGGGACGGGCACCCTCTAGGACTCCGGCTGCGGGAGCGGGGATTCAGGCGCCTGGAGCCGCGCCGCCGGGATGCCGAGCTCGCGGGCCACCGCCCGCAACTGGTCCTGGACCACACGCACGTTGCGCGGGCCCATGCGCAGCAGCTGCTTCTGCGCCGCGGACAGCGCCTCGAGGTCGTCGCGGTCGTACCTGAACGACAGCACCCTGGGCCGGAGCACGATGGGCTCGTCGACCACCGGCGTCTGCAGCAGATGAACGATGGCGCGCTCGACGACGACGTCCAGCTCGCCCCTGGGGTGACCCAGTTCCGTGTAGGCTTCGAGAAGGCGCGGTTTGAGGATCGAGTAGATGCGTGCCAGTCCGGCCGGGTCCAGCGAGGCGGCCGCGTTGGCGATGCCGTCGTACCGCGCGTACGACCGCGGATCGACCGTCACGACATCGCCCTCGGACTGCGTGCGGAACGGCGACCTGGGGGCGAGCGACCGCGCGTGTTTGGCCGGCGACACGCCGTCCGCCACGTTTTCGACCGACACCACGAAGGCGCGGATGAGCCCGTTGCTGGCGAGCCAGGCCGCCAGCGTCGGGCTCGACGACAGTCTGCCCAGCAGGTCGCGCACGAGCGGGTCGGTCAGCACGAGCGGCGGCAGATCGATAGGTTCGACGTCGGGGCCGAGCGGCGCCCGCGCTTCGGTCTGCGGCGCAGCCGTCGCTTGAGGGACGCTCTCGGCCGCCGCCGGAACCGGCGCGGGCCGCCTCAGAAAGACGATGCCGACGACAGCGGCGGCGACGAGGAGCACGCCCGCGGCAATCCAGATGGGCGCACGCGAGCCGCCGCCGGGCTCCTGCTCCGGCGGGGGTGGCTCCAGATCGGAGCCGAGTCGGAAGTCGTCGAGCCTGTCCATCATGTGCCTGCTCACGTGCTATTTAACTCCGAAACGCGCCCCGTTGGCGTATTCTTTCGCGATGCGGACACCGATCCTGATCGCCGTTGCGCTGCTGGTGCTCATCGTCCCGGCTGCGGCCGGCCCGCCGCCGGCCCCCGCCGCCAACGTAATCGTCATCACCCTGGACGGGATGCGATGGCAGGAGCTGTTCGGCGGCGCGGATCGAAGCCTGCTCGGCAAGGACGAGAAGGAGATCACCGAGTCCTCCGCCTACAAACGGTTCTGGAAGGAGTCCCCCGAGGCGCGGCGCGCCGCGCTGATGCCGTTCCTCTGGTCCGTCGTGGCCAAAGAAGGCCAGGTGTTCGGAGACCCGTCGCGCGGCAGCCTGTGCCGCGTGACCAACGGCCTGTGGTTCTCGTACCCGGGCTATGCGGAGATGCTCGCCGGCGTGGCGGACCCGCGGGTCGACAGCAACGACAAGATTCCGAACCCGAACGTGACCGTCCTGGAGTGGCTCAACGGCCGGCCCGGATACCGGGGCCGCGTGGCGACGTTCGGGGCGTGGGACCTGCTGCCGTACATCGTGAACGCGAAGCGCAGCGGCCTGCCGGCGGGCGACGGCTACCCGCCGGTTCCAGACCCGCAAACGGATCGGGATCGTGCCATCAACGCCATGGCCGACGACCTGCCGCCCATCTGGGAGGGCGCGCCGCTTGACGCGCCCATCATGCAGGCCGCCATGGAGTGGCTCCGCACGCGGCGCCCGCGGGTGCTCTACGTGATGCTCGGCGAGACCGACGAGTGGGCGCACGAAGGGCGGTACGACCTGTATCTCGATTCCGCGTTCCGGGCCGACCGGTTCATCCGCCGCGTGTGGGAGATGGTGCAGGGCATGCCGGAGTACGCGGGCACAACGGCCCTGGTACTCGCGACGGACCACGGCCGAGGGGCCGCCCATGCGGATTGGACCAGCCACGGCCGGAAGGTGCCGGCGGCCGAAGCCACGTGGTCGGCCGTGATGGGGCCCGGCATTCCCGCCCTCGGCGTGCGCGAATCGGTCACCGTGACGACCGCGCAGGTGGCGGCCACGATCGCGGCGCTGGTGGGCGAGGACTTCCGGGCCGCTGTGCCGGCCGCGGCGCCTCCGCTGCCGGGCATCACGGCCGGGACCTCGAACAGGTGAGGTGATGACGGCCTCCTCGCGGTATCCGGTTCCGGCGGCCACGCATCGCGTGGAACAGGAAATCAGCCGGAGCCGGTTCATCACGACGATCGGGCGCGCCTCCACCGTGGACGAGGCCCAGGCGTTCATCCGGTCCGTGTCGGAGGAGTTCAGCGGCGCGACGCACCACTGCTGGGCGTACGTGATCGGCCCTCCCGGCGACACCGGCCGGATCGGCATGAGCGACGCCGGCGAACCTCACGGCACCGCGGGAAGGCCGATGCTGAACGCCCTGCTTCACGCGCCCGTCGGCGACGTGGTGGCCGTGGTGACGCGCTACTACGGCGGCACCAAGCTGGGCACCGGGGGCCTGGTGCGGGCCTACGGCGGCGGCGTGCAGGCGGCGCTCGCCACGCTGCCCATGACCGAGCGCATCGTCTACGCGTCCCTGGTGGTCACCGTTGGCTACGCGAGACTGACGGCCGTGCAGCAGCTCTGCGCCGAGCACGAGGCCGAAATCCTGGGCCAGGAGTTCGCCGAGCAGGTGCGCGTAACCCTGAGAGTGCCCGAGGGGAGCGCCGGCCGCTTCCGTGCGGCCGTGCTCGATGCAACCCGCGGCCAGGCGCACTTCGACTAATTGGGGTCAGGCACTTTTTCTCAGATCGATCTCATTAAGAAGCCAGAGTCGACGAGAGTGTGGCTCGACGCACCTGACAGATGGGCGGGAATCTGCTGGCCCTCGCTTCCCAAAACTGGCCCGGAACTTGAATGCGATGAGTGCCCGGAGACCGGCTTCAATGCCTCGACCTCGACGGCTCCTTCCAGCGGGTTTCGTCTATCACGTGCTCAATCGCGCCAATGAGCGGGCCCGGATCTTCCAGTCTAAGAGAGACTTCGACAGCTTCCTCGAGCTGATGCGCGAAACCGCAACGCACGTGCCTATGCGAGTGTGCGCCTACTGTGTGATGCCGACGCACTGGCACCTTGTCCTGTGGCCGACCGTCGACGGTACGATTTCCTCGTACGTCCACCGGCTGGCAACGTCGCATTCTGTGCAATACCGCCGTCGACGCCGAAGCGTTGGCCACGGCCACGTCTACCAAGGTCGGTTCCGCAGTTTTCCGGTCGAGGGAAGCCGGCACTACTTCAGTGTGATCCGGTACGTCGAGGCCAACCCGCTTCGGGCGGGTCTCGTTGACAGAGCCGAAGCCTGGCCGTGGTCGAGTCTGAATGAGCGCATCAACGGCCCAATCCTGACACAGCCGGGCCCTCTCGAGCTGCCCGACGCCTGGCTGGAGTTGGTGAACGCGCGGCTGCAGCCCGACGAACTCGTGATGCTCCGGGCGTGCACCAGCGGGGGACGACCGTACGGCTCGACGGCCTGGGTCGCGCGGACCGCGACGGAGCACGGCCTTGACCAGGCCCTGAGGACGCGGGGCAGACCGAGGCGGTCTGCCCCGCCGACACTGCCCGCCGACCGCGAGCCCAACGATGCGGTTGCTCGCCACGGCTTAATGAGACGCTAATGAGAAATAGTGCCTGACCCTAATCTGAAGTTCCACGTGATGGTGTGACAGATCTCCTCCGCTGTCAACGAGATCGCGGGCGGAGGCGTCGACGGTTTCTGACTACGTGACCGTGATCGTCTGGATCAGATCCAAGGCACGGCGCTGCGTGGCGGTTGGCGTCGTCGTCATGGTGAAGGTGGCCGCCTCGGCGCTCTCTCGCGGCCGACAGTGATTGCGGACGATCGCGCGGAGATCCTGCAGGAGGGTGCGGAAGCTGTGGACTGGGTCCCCCGCCGAGGTGCGGTGGGTGGCGGCCTTCGCGTCGGCGGCGGGTGAGCGGGTGGCGCGCGCCACCGGATCGCGCGTGGCCTTGGCCGCCTGATCCTCATCGGCAAAGAGCAGCGGCCGCCACACCTCGCGCAGGTGCCACTCGACGTAGTACGCCAGCATGCAGAGGAAGATGTGGCTACGCACGCGATCGGCGGTGCGATGGTGAATCGGCCGGACGTGGAGGTCGATCGTCTTGAGACACCGAAACGCCCGTTCGACCTGGCTTAACGCCTTGTAGGTGCGGACCGTCTCGGCGTCATCCATCCGCGCGCGCGGGAGATTGGTGCGAATCACGTAGATCCCATCGAGCGCGGCTTCGGTGGTGATCGAGGTGCGCTTGCGCGTATAGGTGAAGCGACCCGCGCGGATCGTCAGCGCGAAGTGTTTCGCGACCTTGTATTTGTTGATGACGCGGCCGACCCGCACGCCGATGGCGGCGCGGTCCCGGAGGCGTCCCCGCGCAATCATGCGGTCGACCGTGGCGAGCTCCGCCTCCGTCGCGGCCAGCAGCGCCTCGCGTTTATGCGTCCGGCGCGCCGCGAGGTCCGGATTCCGGCACGCAATCAGTCGCTCGCCGGGATACGCGGGACTGGTCAGGGCGCAGCGGTCGCGATCGTCGAAGAGGCCGAGTTGGAGCGGCCCGTCGGTATAGAGCTGTCGGATGGAGGCGCTCTTCAGCGCGGTGATCCACGCGACCCCGTCGAGGGTCTTCAGCGTGTCGATCGTGGCCTGGGCGATCATGCCCCGATCCCCGACCAGCACCACCTCCCGAATCCCAAAGGTCTCGCGGACGCGCTGCACCTGGGCCAGCACCGTCTGGCTGTCGGCGACATCGCCGTCGAAGACCGACACGGCGACCGGGCACCCGCGGCCGTCGGTGACCAGCCCGTAATTGACCTGGAGTTTGTCGCGCTTGCCGTCGCGGCTGTAGCCGCGTTTGGCCAGCGGGCAGGTCGTGCCTTCCAGGTAACTGGAACTCAGGTCGTAGAGCACCAGCCCCCCCTGCGTGAGGTGGCGGGCCGCGAGCGCCTTCTCGATCTGCGGTTGCCGGGCGAGCAACCAGTCCATCGCCGCATACAGGTCGTCCTCGGACGCCGCCTGCACGCCGAGATCCTCGGCCACGGTGGAAGTCTGCCACCATCGCGTTGTGGCCAACTTCGTGTGGGGCTCGAGCACCCGCGCGGCAATCAGGGCCTGCATCCGCGCTGCTTCCGGCGTGCGGCGCGATCCCAAGAGGCGCGCCAGCCCGACCCGGTCCATGGCCGCGAGTACCGCCTGCGCATCGCCGTGCGCCACGGAGCGAACCACCTCGATCGCCTCGGCGGGCAGCACAGCCTCGCCGCGCAGCGCGCGACGGATCCACGCAATCAAGGGGCGCGGCAGATGCGAGAGATTGCCGACCGTTTCGTTGCGCACGGCCGCCCCGTCGCGGTAACTGCGGCGGAGCAGGTGGGTCTCGTAGACCTTGCCTTTGTAGTGCCGTGTTGTGGTGACGACATGCACCGCGCCAGATCGTCGTGGCATGGGTAGATACTACTCATCGCCCCGCCGTCTGTCAAGGCTATTAGTGACTACATTTGACAACAGGAAAAAGGCCAGAACCCCACGGATTCTGGCCAGAAACCGCTTCAATGCGAGGCTAACGTGTACGGAACTTCAGCCTAATTTGCTGTCAGGTGCGGCTGTGCGCACGGATCTTGGCGATCTCCTCGGCGGAGAGATGCAGGAACTCCAGGAACTCCTGGTGCTCGGCCGGCGCCGACCTCTCGAACTCGCGGTGCCAGCGGTGCATGTCGTCTTCGGTGAACCCGGCCGCGCGCATGATCGCGACCCACGTGTCCTTGGTGATCATCTCGCTTCTCCTGAATCTGTGTGACCGCTGCAGCAAGCGCAGGATCGCGCGCTGGTGGCCGCGGAGCGTCTCGATTTCCGCGTCGATGTCCACCAGCCGGCGTTGGAGGATGGCAGCCGCGTCGCCGTCAGGGCGGCTGAGCGCCGCGCGAATGGCGCCCAGTCCGAGGCCGACCTTGCGGTACACGCCGATCTGCTGCACGCGCGCCACGTCCTGTTCGCCGTACGCGCGGTAGTTGCCGGCCGTGCGCGGCGGGCGCCGCAGCAGGCCGAGCGACTCGTAGTGGAGCAGCGTGCTGCGGCTGACACCGCACCGTTTCGCCAATGCCGTAACCGTCATCGTCTACCTGACCTCAGGATCAACCTGTCTATGATAGACAGGTCAAGCCCTCCGGCGATACGCTCACGGGATGCCATCCGACCGCGTCTCTGCCGTGTGGTCCCGGGCGGCGGTCTACGGAAGCCTCTGGGCGGCGTCCGAGATCGTGGTCGGCAGCTTCCTGCATAACCTGCGCATCCCGTTCGCCGGCAGCCTCCTGGCCGCGTTCGGCGTGCTGGTGATGACCGCCGGCCACCGTGCGCGCCCCGAGCGAGGCCTCATCTGGCGGTCCGCGCTGATTTGCGCCCTGATGAAGTCGATCTCGCCAAGCGCCGTCATCCTCGGGCCGATGATCGGCATCGCCATGGAAGGCGCCCTGCTCGAGGTCTGTGTGCGCCTGACTGGAGGGAGCGCCGCCGGGTACCTCGTCGGTGGGGCGCTTGCCGTGTCGTGGGCCCTGGTTCAACGGGCACTGAATGCGCTGATCTCCTTCGGGCCGGATGTGGTGCGCCTGTACGTGGAGGCCTATGCCTACGCCGCCCGCGTGATCGGCGTGTCGCGCTTCGGACCGTTCGACCTTGTCGTGGTCCTGTTCGCGGCCGAATGCGTGATCGGCGCCGGCGCCGCAGCCCTCGGCCTCCGGGCCGCCAGCCACCCGGCCAGGCCGGCTGTCGGCGCCCTCGCCTCCGATGCCCCCAATGACTCGCGCGCCCCCGGCCCCGCGGCGGCCGGGCCCACCGAGGCCGGCGGCGACTGGTCTCTTCCCAGGCTCGCAGCGGCCTCGGCAGGGCTCGTCGCGGGGATGGCGGTCCTCACGCTGATGCCGCTCTGGGCGGGAATGGCCTACGTGACGGGCTACGCCGCCGCCGTGCTTCGCGCCTACCCGCGGGCCGCGTCGCGCATCCGCCGGCCCTCGATCTGGATCGAACTCTCCGCGGTCATGCTGCTGGCCGGGCTGCTGCTCGGGGGCGCCCGTGGCGGTACGGCTGGCATGACCGAGGGCCTGCGCGCAGGTTCGACGATGGTGCTGCGGGCGATGCTGGTGCTGTTCGGCTTCACCGCCGTGTCGGTGGAGCTGCGCAATCCGCTCATCCTCAGCTACGTCGAACGCCGCCGGCTGCGCGGCCTGTCGGACGCCCTGGGCGTGGCCTTCAGCACGCTCCCGGCGTTCACCGCGACGCTCGTCAGGCCCGGCGCCAGGTGGCGCCGGCCGGGGCGCCTGGCGGCGGAGCTCATCGCGCAGGCTGACGCCCTGGCGGCGGCCCGGCAGGACGCCGGACACCGGGCCCCGCTGTTCATCCTGGCCGGCGGCACGGGTTCAGGGAAGACGACGCGCGCCCGGGAGGTGGCTGAAGCCCTCCGGGCACGCGGGCTCCGGGTCGGGGGAATCCTCGCGCCGGGGCTGCTCGACGGCGCGAGGCGCACGGGATTCAACGTCGTCAACCTGGCGACGGGAGAGTCGGCCAGTCTGGCGAGAGAGCACACGAGCGAAGCGGGGCGGCACGCGCAATGGAGCCGGTTCTCGTTCTCGTCAGAGGGACTGGCGCTGGGCCGGAAGGCCCTCGGGCCCGATGCCCAGTCCGCCGACGTTGTGCTGGTCGACGAAGTAGGGCCCTTCGAACTGGCCGGCGGCGGTTGGGCGCAGGCGCTCGACGAGCTGACGCGCGACCACGCCGGACCGGTGGTGCTCGTGGTGCGGTCGTCCATCGTGGACGCGGTCACACGGCGCTGGGGATCAGCGGACACCGTGACGTGGGAAGCCGCCGGCACGTCAGCGCAGGAGATCGCGGATGCGGTCGCGCGCGCCGGGGCACAACCTCCAGGCGCCGACTGAGGACCCGTCCGCTGCCGTTCTTGTCGCTTCCGAACCCGGGGTGGTGAATCCCGAAGCCCGAATCCCGAATTGCGCCGAACCCGCTATCACCGTCGCGGCATGTCCTCGGTGAACCGCCAGTCCTCGATGGGGACGTTCCGCTTCACGTCTGTCCACGTGAACGGCGTCCGCGATTCACCCTGCCGTGTCTTCGTGATCTCCAGGATCCGCCCGGGCATCGAGCATCCCGTCGAACGTCTTGAAGTCCCAGTAGACCCGCGTCGTCTGGGGCGAAGCCTCCCGGAGGAAGCGCCCCGATTCCTGGTCGATGGCCAATTCGCGGCGTTCGGCGCCGACGGTTGCGGCAATCATCCACACCTTGCGGGTCGAGGCCCGAGCCGGGGCGGGCACTGCCGGCGGCGGCCAGTCGATGCTCCCCTCGGGCATCAGTTCGAGCGCGACGCCGGGCCTGGCGTAGAACGCGATCCCGTAACACTGATCCATCCAGCGCTGGATGCGGTCCACCTCGAGGGCGCCGGGGATGAGGTTGCGCCGGCTCCAGGCGATGCCGCCGTTGAGGAAGTAGTCGTAGAACGCCCGCCCCCGATCGACGGTGGCGTCGTGCTCGACGCGGAGCCGATCCGGCGCCTTCGCGAGCAGGGTGTAGGCGCCGGTGTAGGCGATGCCGTCCTGCATGACCACCGTGCCGGTGATCTTCAGCGTCTGCCACGACGTCAGGACGTCGCCCCCGTGAGCCTGGACGGACCGCGCGACGATTTCGGCGGCCGTCGGCTGGGCCAGGGCAGGCGCGGCAGCCGCGACTGCCATCACCGCCGTCAGCCGCGGCCATCACTCTCGCTGTCATTGCGCGTTCCTCCTCAGAGCGAAGCGCAGCTGTCGATCGGCCTCCGACAGGCGCTCGCGCACCCGCAGGCTGTAGGGGCACGCGGATTCGCACGGCGCCGCGCAGCCCGCGCAGCGGGACGGCCTTGCCGCCGCGGGCACCAGCCGGTAACGCTCCATCGCGAACTTCTCGTCGCCGTAGTCCTCGAAGTACATCTTGTAGCGGAGGATGTCGGCCACCGGGACGCCGTGCGGGCACGCGTCGTGGCACGCGCCGCAGCCGGGCCGGCAGTAGCGGGGCCCGACCTCCGCCGCCACCGTCTCGAGGTACCGCTCGTCGCGCGCCGTCAGGGTGGTCGTGCCGGACACCGCGAGGTACTCGGCCACGCGGTCGTAGTTCGGCATGCTGACGACGAGCGTGTCGAAGAGATCCGAGGCGAGGACCCACTTGAGGCACGCCTGCCGCGCGTTGGTCTGCTCGTTCTGCAGCGCCTGGATGTTCAGGTCCGACTTGTACGTCGTCATGGTCTTCATGGCGATCGTGCCGACCCCCTTCGCGCGCGCCTTCTTGAGCAGCGGCTCGACGCCGTGCGTCAGGAAGTTCGCGCCGATGAGGATGACGTCGAACCGATCGTTGTCGAGGCCCCAGTTCATCTCCTCGATCATGCGGACGCCGTGGCTCGACGCGCCCGTGAAGCGCACCTTGCCGAGGCGCTTCGCCTCGTCCCACGCCTCGTAGATGGCGGGGTTCTGGATGCGCTCGAGGCCGCCGTAGCGCGGGTGGCCGATCGAGTGGATCATCATGCAGTCGACGTACGTGGTGTTCAGCTTCTGCAGCGACACGTCGAGCGCCTCGAGCAGCGCCGACTTGGTGACCGTGGCTGTCACGAGCGGCGGATCCCACTTGTCGAGGACGAACACCTTCTCACGCCACTTCGGGAGCACCTTGCCAATGAGCTCCTCGTGGCCGGAGTACTGCGCTCCGGTGTCGATCAGGTTGATGCCGGCCTCGAAGATGTAATTGAGCACGGCGGGGTCGCGCTGCCCGGACCCGGCCGACACGTCGCCGACCTTCCAGCCCGTCCTGCCGAGGGGCTTGAGGCGCCGCACGCGGATGCCGTCGGCGCTCTCCTGCGGCGGCGCAGCCAGCGCCGGGCCGCCGAGCGTGGCGGCGGCCGCGGCCGCGGCGGACGCGCGCACGAAGCCGCGGCGTCCTACGCGGGTCATGCGCCGCCCTCCTTTCGGTGCTGGCCTCCGGGGTTCGCCGGGAGCCGCGTGATGACGTCCGACACGAGCGCGCCCGCGGCTTTCCCGTCGCTGGCGCCGATCGAGATGACGAGCCTCGACCCGGCACGCACGGCGAGGATGAACCCCTGGAACGAGTCGGTGGCCGAGAACCCTCCATGCCCCGGCGATGTCACCGTCGCCTTGCCTTTGGTTCTCGCCATGAACGTACTCGTAGCGGGCCAGCGCCGCGGCCGCCGCCGCGTCGCTGTCGAACGGCACGACGACCACCGTCGACGGCTCGCCGGCGCTCTCGTACTTCGCCTCGAACGCATGTCGTGAACGACGCCTGGCCGAGCGCGTCCGCGGGAATGTACTTCACCGAGTCCGGGACCTGGCCGGCCGCCGGGAACCAGCGGACCTGCTCGGGCATGCCGCCGGGGGCGCCGAGCCCCTTCGCGATGGCCGCGCCGAGCGCCTCGAGCTCCCGCTGGCGCCCTCCGCCAGGCGGCGTCGTCAACTTCACGTAGAACTCGCCGAGCCAGAACCTGATCGTGTTGCTGCTCGCGCGCCCCTCCACGCCGAGCGCGACGGGACGGGCCTTGGGGCTGACCTCCTGCCGGTAGATGCCGAACGCGCCGAGCGCATCTCCCATCCGGTAGATCTCCGCCACGACCGTGGTGCGGACCTGGTCGGAGGTGTACTTGGCCGTGGCGAGGTCCTGGAACCCGTAGGTGAGGAACTGCTCGGCGGCGCCGTCGATGTACTCCCACAGGTCGGTCGGGTTGTACATCTGGATCTGCGCCGCCCGTGTCCACTCGCCGGACCGCGCCGGCAACGCGCGGCCGACCGAGTACGGAATCGCCACCCCGACCGATCGCTGTCCAGCCGCAAGAGGACCGCCTTCCGCGAGCCCGGCGGCGGCTGCGAACCACATCAGCAGTCCGACGATGAACCATCGCATCGGAGACTCCTTTCGCGCCCTACCGCAGCGCGATGGTCTTCTGCGCGGTGCCGCCCTTCACGCTCGCGTACTTCACGGTGACGCTGCCCGCGCCCCTGACCAGGTACTGCACCGTGCGGGTCGTGCGGCCGGGGTGGCCGTTCCGGACCATGATGCGCGTCAGGTCCTTCTGGTCGATCATCGGCGCCACCGACGGCCGCCACTTGCTCGGCACCCAACTGGCCGACAGGACCTCGACGCCCTTGCCGTCGAACGTGAGCAGGTCGGGCGGCACCACGTTGTTCTGGGCGGCTTTCGCGAGAATCGTGGGCGTGGCCTTGTCGTTCACCAGATCCACCCACACCTTGTAGATGCCGCCGGCGACGGGCTCGACCTTCGTCTCGCCGATCGACATGCGGGGCATCTCGTCGGCCTGGTAGAGCGTGAACGCCATGTTCCGGTGGCAGAGCTCTTCGTTCATGAAGCGCGGCGGCACGCGGCCGAACGTCTTCTTGAACGCGCCGCCGATCTCCACGTCCCCGAATTGCGGGTGCTTGAACGGCTTCCACTCGGTGAGCTCGTCGCCGAACTCGAGGTAGTCGTTGAAGAAGTAGCTGGCCACGCGCGGCGCGATTGGGCTCTCCGGGTCCTTCTGCTGCTCCTTCAGGTCGGGGCTGGTGAAGTACTGCCCGCCGTTCCACAATTCGTTCGAGAACGAGAGGATGCCGAGCGTGTCGTTGCCCCAGTCGGTCACGCCGCCGTGCACCGTGTACAGCCCGCTCCAGATCACGAGGTAGCGGTAGTAGGGCAGCATGCGCTCGCCGTTGCGGCCGATCTCGTCGTAGACACGGACGTCGGAGGCCGGGTACTCGCCCGTCTGCTCGGCGCCCGGGCTGCGCAGGATCATGCCGCCGCTGTTGTGGAAGGTCTGGAGGCCCGCCACGTTGGGATGCGCCAGCAGGAACGCGTTGACGGCCTGCGCCTCGGGCAGCTGGAACGGATAGTCCATCGCGCCGCCCTGAACGTAGGTGGGTTGCCAGTCGGCCGGGTAGTTCCTGTTCGGGTCGTAGCCGCCCGGGCCGTCCTCGCCCACGCGGCCGTCGCCGTCGTGATCGACGCCTTCCTGGCCAAGCAGCACGTAGTCGCCGGCCTCGCCGGGCTTCACCGGTTCCAGGATGCGCGCATCGGCGGCGCTCTTGCGGTGCGTGCCCTGGCCGGGCACGTACTTGCGGATCTGTTCGATCACGCCGTTGCCGTTCAGATCCTCCGGGCCGTCCTCGTCGAACTGGTAGTCGTTGTCATCGTCGACCGGCATGTGGCCCGAGCGCGCATTGCCGCCGGGCCCGCGCATGAAGTAGTCGCGGCCGTCGGGGTTGACGGTCGGCACGATGTAGAACGCCCGCTCGTCGACCAGGCGCGTGACGGCGTCGATCCTGCCGTAGTGCTCCATCAGGTACCAGATCGTGTAGAGGCACACTTCGCCGCCCTGGATCTCGTTCCCGTGGATGTTGGCCTCGATGTACATCGCCGGCTTGGCGGTGTCGGCGCCGGTGTCGGGGTTGTTGACGATCATCGCGGCGATGTCGCGGCCGCCGACGGTCTTGCCGAGCGAGATGTACTTGAGGAACTTCGGGTACGCCTTCTCCAGCGTCCGCATGTCGGCCTGAAGCTCCGCCACATCGTGCCAGCGGTTGAAGTCGAGCTTCACCGTGTAGGTGCGCTCGGAGCTGGGCGCGCTCGCCCAGTCCTGGGCCGGGCGGGCCGGCTGGGCCTGCGGTGCCGCCGCGCCTTTGGCGGGTGCGCCCTGCGCGGACATGCTGGTCGATGCCGGGACCGCCAGCGCTGCCAGCAGGGCCGACGTCGCGATGAGTCTGAGCGTCGTGTTCATCATCGTCCGTTTCCTGTGATGTGCTGGCGGTTACTTCAGCGTCAACGTGGCGGTGTCGGTGCCGCCCTTCTGGGACACGGCCTTGAGCGTGACCGTCGACGCGGCTTTGCCCGTGATCACCCATTCGTACGACTGCCGGCTGCCGGATCCGGCCAGCGCCGCGATGGCGTTCGTCTTCTCGGAACCCGTGATGATCGACTCCGGCGGCACGCCGAGCTGGACCATCACCGGCTTGACCGATCGCGCCGTCACGCCCTGGGCGAGCGCCGTCGGCAGGAAGCCGGCGTTCTCGACGTCCGCCCTGACGCGGTAGAGGCCGCCGCCAAGGGCCGTCACCTCCGTCTTCGCGATCGCGACGCGCGCGAACAGCGACGTCAGGTGCACGACGAACTTCGCATGCGCCGCGCCAAGGTCGGCGATTCGTGCGGCCGGCGGGTTCACCGTCACGTAGGGCTTGAAGCCGCCAATCTCGACGTCGCCGAGTGTCGGGTGCTTGAACGGGGCCCAGTTGACGAACCCGTCCACCTTCTCGCTGTCCATCCACTGCAGCAGGCGCAGGTCGATGCCTTCGCCGATGTCGCCGTCGACGCCCGCGCCGCTGCCCATGCCGGATCCCGCGCCACGGCCCGACCCGCGCTGACCGATCGCGCCGGCGGCCATGCCCGGCATGCCGCCAGCGACGCCGGAAGGCCTGGATGCCGCCTCGCCGGCCGAAGCCATGCCGCCCGGGCCGCCTGGCCTGCCGCTTCCCGGCAGTCCCCAACCCGGCGTCGAGAAGGAGGGCACGCCGTACTGGAAGTAGCCATACTCGAAGAACGCGCCGGCAGGCGAGCGGACGAACCCGGTGGCGCGCAGCCCCGTCAACTCACGATACTTGGCGCCAATCGCGGTGAGGTACTCGAGGTCGGCCGCGTTCACCGCCGTGGCGGGCTGCACGCCTGCGCCGCCCCGGCCGGACGTCTGCGGCGCCTGCCCACCCCGTCCGGGCGGCCCGCCCTCGTCGCCGAACATGAACATCCCGCCGCCGCCGCGGCCGAATCCGCGCCCCGTCCCGCCGGCAAGATCCGGCACCATGCCCACCCGGCGGGCAGGCGCGTTCGCACGCTCGGCGAAGTCGACGAGGTTGAGGCCGGCCGAGGCGGCCGGCCGTCCGCCCGCGGTGATCAGGTTGTCGCTTTCGCCGAAGGCGACACTCGCCGCGATGTTCCGGTGCTGGAGGACGAAGTCGAGCAGCGCCCGCGTTTCCGCCTCGCTCGCCATGTACCGGCCCGCGTCCGCCGCGAAGTACGGGTACTGGTGCATGAAGTTCCGGTTGAGATCGACGCCGCCCGGGCCATCCTCGTTGTAGAAGCCGTCGCCGTCGTTGTCGACGCCCTCGATGTAGAGCGCCCATCCGCCGGACTCGCCCTTGGCCGGATCGGCGCGCTTCATGAGGCGCGCGTCCTCCGGGCTCACCATGTACGGCCCTTTGGGATCCCTCACGCGCATCACGGTGACGAAGCCGTCCTTGTTGAGATCCTCGGGGCCGTCCTCATCGATCCGGCCGTCGTTGTCGGCGTCGAACGGCGTGGCGTTCGTCCGCCGCAGCGCTTTCACCGGCGCGAACATCTGCTCGGCGCCGTCGGCGTTCAGGCGCGGCACGACGTAGATGACGGACTGTTCGAGGCGCTGCTTGACCGCTGAGTCCGTCGCATACGCGCCGAGCAGGTAGTCGACGATGTAGAGCGCCAACTCGCTGCCGATCAGATGATCGCCCTCGAACGTCGCCGCGATCAGGAGACCCGGGCGGGTGTCCACCGGCGGCCCGGACGCCTTCGCGATCTCCACGGCCCAGATGTCGCGGCCCTCCCTCGTCTTCCCGATCGAGACGAGCTTCGCCAGATCGGCATGGGCCGTCACCGCGGCCTTCAGCGCGGCGGAGAGCTCCGCGAAGGTGTGGTAGCGCGTGAAGTCGGCCGGCGCGGCCTGCAGCGACGATTGGCCTCCCGATGCGGCCGCGACGATGAGGGCGCAAGTCAGCGCGAGGCCGGAACGCAATCGTGTCGTGCGCACGGTGATCCTCCTGGCAGTTGAGCGGCAAATGGCACGGGCATCGCGCGCGGCCAGGTCAGCCCCGCGCCGATACACGTGACCGCCGAAGGCTACCACAGCGGACGCGCGGTGCAGCCGCCGGACTCCCCGGTAAACGCGGCGCGGGCGCCGTCGTAGATAGGCTCGGGCACGTGTCCGGGAGGTCGACATGAAACGGCTGATGGCCGCCATCGTCTCGTCGATGGCGCTAGGGTTCGTGGTCCTGGCCGCCGGCGGCCAGAGCGCGGGCGGACCGAGCGGACTCGATGCGCGCGTGAAGGCGTTCCTTGACGCGCACCGCTACGACTGGCGCGACATGAACGTCCCGGAGTCGGACGGGCAGCTCCTGCACGATCTCGTCGTGAAGGGCGGGTACAAACGGGCGCTCGAGATTGGCACCTCGACGGGCCGGTCGGGCATCTGGATCGCCTGGGCCCTGTCGAAGACCGGCGGGAAGCTCGTCACCGTCGACATCGACGAGGACCGGCACCGCGAGGCCGTCCGGAACTTCCAGGAGGCGGGCGTGAGCCCCTTCATCGACGCGCGCCTGGCCGACGCGCACGACCTCGTCCCGAAACTCGAAGGCCCCTTCGACTTCGTCTTCATCGACGCCGACAAGGAGTGGTACACGAACTACGTCAAGGCCGTGATCCCGAAGCTCGCCATTGGCGGCTGCATCGCGGCGCACAACGTGTACCCGGGGACGGGGCTCGCGCGGCGGGGGGATGACGGGCGACTACTACGCGTACGTCTCGGGGCTGCCGTTCCTGGAAACGACGGTCACACCGGGCGGCGTCGCGATCAGCTACAAGAGGCGGGACAAGTAGCGGCCGGTGTGCGATTCGGCGCATGCGGCAACGGCCGCGGGCGTCCCGGCTGC
This sequence comes from uncultured Acidobacteriota bacterium, assembly GCA_963806085.1. Classification (GTDB taxonomy): domain Bacteria; phylum Acidobacteriota; class Vicinamibacteria; order Vicinamibacterales; family JAKQTR01; genus JAKQTR01. Next base: position 515,392 of record CAWDWR010000002.1, on the reverse strand, counting down.
GATCACCTGTCCTCCGCCCGGCCCGCCCTCGCGACCGAGGTCGACGATCCAGTCCGCGCGCGCGATGAGGTCGAGGTTGTGCTCGACCGCCACGACCGTGTGACCGGCGTCGATCAGCCGGTCGAACACGCCCAGCAGCCGCGCGACATCGTCCGGGTGAAGGCCGGTGGTCGGTTCGTCGCACAGGTAGATCGTGCGCCCGGCGCTCGGGCGGGCCAGCGCCGCCGCGAGCGTCAGGCGCTGGCGTTCACCGCCGGACAGCGTTTTCGCGGGCTGGCCGATGCGGAGGTAGCCGAGCCCGGTCTCGCACAGGGCCTTGAACGCCTCGATCATCCCCGCCGCGCCCGCTGCGTCGACGCTCCCGGCCCACGCCGTGGCTTCGTCGGCATTCATCGCGAGCACATCGGCAATCGAGCGCCCGCCAGCCAGGCAGTTCAGAGCCTTCGGACCGTAGCCAAGCCCGCCGCAGTCCTCGCACCTCACCCACACGTCCGGAAGGAAGTCCATGCTGACGCGGGTCTCGCCGCGCCCTTCGCACGCCTCGCAGCGGCCGCCCGGGCTGGCGGCTGAGAAGTCCTGCTTGCGCAGTCCGACGGCTGTTGCGCCAGGCGTGGCGGCAAACACCGCTCGGATCGCATCGAAGCATCCGACTTGCGTGGCGGCATTGCTCCACGGCGACGACGACACCGGCGCGGCGCCGACGGCGACGGCAGACCGGAAGCCCGCATGCAGCACGAGCGCCTCGCAATTGACGGCGGCCTGCACCTGCCCGGCGCCAGAGGACAGCGCGCGCTCCAGCGACGGCGCAATGACGTCGAAGACGAGCGACGACTTGCCGCTTCCCGACACCCCCGTGACGGCGACGAGACCGCCGGCCGGGACGTCGACGTCGAGGTTCTTGAGGTTATGCGCCGACGCGCCGCGCACGCCGAGGCCCGGCTGTGAGCGTCCTCGGCTCGCGACGGCGCCAGGCGGCATGTTCCACCCGGAGATGCGGCCCCGTGAGCGACGCCGCGCACGACGCAACCTCCGCGGGGGCGCCAGCGACAATGACGCGGCCTCCCTGCGGGCCCGCGCCGGGACCGATCTCGATCACGTGATCGGCGGCAGCCACGACATCGAGATCGTGCTCGACCACGACGATCGTGTTGCCGGTGTCGCGCAGCCCGCGAATGAGGCCGAGCAGCCGGCTCGTGTCTCTCGCGTGGAGGCCGGCCGTGGGTTCGTCGAGGACGTAGGTGATGCCGGTGAGGCCCGACCGGAGCTCGGCGGCCAGCCGCACGCGCTGCGCCTCGCCGCCCGACAGGGTGGACGCCGGCCGATCGAGTGAGAGGTAGCCAAGCCCGGCGTCGCGCAGGGTCGACAGGCGGTTGGTGATGTCGAGCCTGAGGTCCTCGCTCAAGGCTCGCTCGCGGGCGTCGAGCCCGGCGCGGCCGTCCTCCATGCGTGCGAAGAACGCGAGGCCCTCGTCCACCGTCTTCGCAAGCAGTTCATGGATGTTCGCGCCGCCGAAGCGCACCGCGAGGGCTTCGGGCATCAGCCGCCCGCCGCCGCACGCGCGGCATGGCACGGGCGTCATGAGCGGCTCGAGCGCTTCGCCGCGCCGATCCGCGTGCTTGCGCTCGTACTCGAGGCGCACCAGTTCGAGCAGCCCCGGCCACGCGGACGTGAACCGGTGTGAGCCCGACCGCGCGCCCCGGCGGTACTGCCACTCGACATCGAACACCCGGTCGCCGGCTCCGCGCAGGGCGACGTCCCGAGCGCCGTCGCAGAGCGCGCTCCAGGGCAAGGAGAAGTCGAGGCCGAGCGCCGCGCCGGCGGCGTCGAGCGTCGCCATGTGCTGTCCGTGGGGATCGCCGTAGAAGCGGCCGGCCTTGTGGCCGTGGATCGCGCCTCCGCCGATCGGCTTCGATGGATCCGTCACGAGTTTCGCCGGGTCGCATTCGAGAAGGTGACCAAGGCCGCGGCATCGCGGGCACGCGCCAACCTCGGAGTTTGGCGAGAACATCGACGCCGTCAGGGTATGAGCGCCCTCGAATCCGCACGAGGGGCAGCGGGCGGCGTCCAGCCTGGCGCCGCACCGCGGGCAGTACCTCGTGCCCAGCCGCGAGAAGAGCAGCCTGCAGGCATCGTGAATCTCGGTGAGCGTCGCCACGGTCGACCGCGGATTGCGGGAGGGCGCCTGCTGGCGAATCGCCACGGTTGGCGTCAACCCGGATGCCTCGTCGAACCGCGCGTCGCCGTCCTGCCGGACGAAACGCCGCGCGAAGGCGGAGAAGCTGTCGGCGAACCGGCGCTGGCCTTCGGCGAAGATCGTATCGAAGGCCAGCGAGGACTTGCCGCTCCCGGACACGCCCGTGATCACCGTCAGCCGGTTCCTGGGAATGGCGACGTCGACATGCTGGAGATTGTGCGTGGAGACGCCCGTGAACCGGATGCGGAGCGTCGATGCGAGCCTTCCGTCGCCGCTGCCGCCGCCTCGTCTCCGCCGGCGGCCAGAGGCGGACGCGGCGGCCCGCCTGCCGCGCCGAGCACCTCACCGAGCGCGGCGCCGGTCAGCGAACCCTCCGTCGCCGCCACTGTTTCAGGCGTGCCGGCGGCGATCACCCGTCCGCCCCGGGCCCCGCTGCCGGGACCGAGATCGACGACCCAGTCGGCCACCTTGATGACGTCGAGGTGATGCTCGATGACGATGGCCGTATTGCCGCGCGCGATCAGCCCGTCGATGGCGGCGAGCAGCGCGCGATGTCGGCGGGATGCAGGCCCGTTGTCGGTTCGTCGAGGATGTACAGCGTGCGCCCGGTGCCGGGCCGCGCCAGTTCCGCGGCGAGCTTCACCCGCTGCGCCTCTCCTCCGGACAGCATCGTCGCGGGATGGCCCACGCGGAGGTAGCCGAGGCCGAGGGCGTCGAGCGTGCCGAGCGCCCGGGCAATCGGCGGCTGGTCCTCGAAGAACCCGAGCGCCTCGGCGATGGGCATCTCCAGCACGTCGTGAATCGTCGCGCCGCGGTAACGCACCTCCAGCGTCGCGTCGTTGAACCGGCGGCCGTCGCACGTTCCGCACGTGACGGCCATCGTCCCGAGGAACTGCATGCCGATCTGCTGCACGCCGGCGCCCTCGCAGGCGTCGCAGCGGCCGCCGCGCACGTTGAACGAGAACCGGCCCTTGTCGAACCCCCGCGCGACGGCCGTCGGGCTCGGCGGCGAACAGCGCGCGCACGTGGTCGAACAGGCCCGTGTAGGTCGCCGGATTCGAACGCGGCGTGCGGCCGATGGGAGCCTGATCGATCTCGATGATCTTGTCGATGCGTCCGGACGCGCGCACGGATGCCGGCCCGCCCGGGCCCTCGCCGCGCAGCAGGCGGCGCGTCTCCTCGACCAGCGTCGACTTGCCCGCGCCCGACACGCCCGTCACGACGTTGAGCGCGCCCAGGCGGAACTCGGCGCAGGCCGCGTGCAGGTTGTGGCGCGTGACGCCCTCGACGGCCAGCGACCCGGTGCCTTCGCGCCGGGTCGCCGGAATGGGGATGCGCTCGGCGCCCGTGAGGAACGCCCGCGTGCGGCTGTCGGCCAGGCGCGGCGCTGCGGCAGGGTCTTGCGCTTCCAGGAACGTCTGGAGCGGCCCGCTGAACAGGATCTCGCCGCCGGCGGCGCCGGCGCCCGGGCCCGACGTCGATGATCCAGTCGGCCTGCAGGATGACCTGGTCGTCGTGCTCGACCACGAGCACCGTATTGCCGCGGTCGCGCATGCCGCGAACGACGCCGAGCAGCAGCCCCGTGTCGTGGTGATGCAGGCCGACCGAGGGCTCGTCGAGCACGAAGAGCACGCCCTGCAGGCCGATGCCCGCCAATGCCGCCAGCCTGACGCGCTGCGCCTCTCCGCGCGGAGAGCGTGGTCGACTCCCGATCGAGCGTGAGATACCCGAGCCCGAGGCGCTGGAGGACGTCACAGCGCTCGTCGACCTCGTTGCGGATGCTGGTGAACGGGGACTGGATCCCGTGATCCGTGTCCGCCACCTCGAAGAAGCGGCGCACCTCGTCGATCGTGAGGGCCGCGGCCTCGGCGATGGTCGCCCCGCGGAACGTCACGGCCAGCGCCTCGGGCCGCAGACGCGTGCCTCCGCAGGCGCGGCAGGGCATCGAGCGCACGAACCGCAGGATGTTGGCGTTGCGCTTCTGCCGGAGGATCTGCTCCATGACGGGCAGGATGCCCTTGTAGACCCCCTCCTCCCTGGGCTTCGCGGTGATGCCCGTCCACCGCATCCGCGACTCGAGCGGGATGCTTGCCGTAGGGAATGCGAATCCGGTCGGATCCGTTCAGGATGACGTCGCGCTGCCCGGGCGTCAGCGCGTTCCAGGGAATGTCGACCGAGAAGCCGTGGGCGCGGCACACCTGGTCGAGCACGTCGATGGTGACCTGCGAGTAAATGAGGTACCCGCCCGGCGTCGTGATGCGCAGCGCGCCCGCCGCGCACGGTCCTGGCCGGATCGGCGATCAGCAGCTCGGGGTCGAGCCGGTCTTCGACGCCGAGCCCCTTGCACGCCGGGCACGCCCCGTGGGGCGAGTTGAACGAGAACAGCCGCCGCTCCAGGCGTGGGCCGTCGGTGCCGGGAGGCGCCTCGCCCAGTCGCGCCCAGCAGAGCCGGAGCACATCGTAGAGGCCCGTCATCGTGCCGACCGTCGAGCGCGGGCTTCCGCCGGCGGCCGATTGATCCACCGCGACAGCCGGCGAGCAGGCCGGCAATCTCCCGCGCGGCGGGCCGCGAGAACGCCCCGAGGAACTGCCTCGCGTACGACGAGAACGTCTCCAGGTACCGGCGCCGGCCTTCCTGTGCAATCGTGTCGAACGCGAGCGACGACTTGCCGGATCCCGACACGCCGGTGACCACCGTGAGGGTCCCGTGCGGAACGCGCACGTCAACCCCCTTCAGGTTGTGCTCGTGCGCGCCGCGCACGACGATGGCGTCGGGTGCGGGGCGGGCCGGGTCGTCAGCGGACACAATCATCTATGATGACAGAAGCGGAGGCTCCCATGTCCCTTGCCACCCGACGTCTCGTCTCGGTGCTCGGCGTGTTTGCCGTGCTGTGCAGCGCCGCACCCGCGGCCGCCCAGGACCGGCCCGTCGTGAGCGGCGAGACCGGTCGCACGCTCGACGAATACCTCTCGCGGCTCGAGCGCTTCGGGTTCAGCGGCGGAGCGCTGGCCGTGCGCGGCAAAGAGGTGCTGCTCAGCAAGTCCTACGGCCTCGCCGACCGCGCGCGCGGCATCCCGCTCACGACCGAGAGCGTCTACAACCTGGGTTCGATCACCAAGCAGTTCACGGCGGCGGCCGTCCTCACGCTCGAGATGCAGGGCAAACTGCAGGTGACGGATGCGATCAGCAAGTACTTCGACGGCGTGCCCGCCGACAAGGCCGCGATCACGCTCCATCATCTGCTGACGCATTCGTCGGGCCTCCAATCGGATTTCAGCCCGTCCGACTACGATCCGGTCGGGCGCGACGAGTACGTGCGGCGCGCGCTGCAGTCGACGCTGCTGTTCAAGCCCGGCGAGGGCTACGAATACTCCAACGCCGGCTACAGCCTGCTCGCGGCCATCGTGGAGAAGGTCTCGGGGCAGCCGTACGAGGTCTATCTGACGGAACGGGTGCTCAAGCCGGCCGGGATGCGCGAGACCGGTTACAAGCTCCCCAAGTGGGCGCCCGATCGCATCGCGCATGGCTACCGGGACGGCGAGGACTGGGGCACCATCCTGCAGCGGATCCAGGAGCCGGACGCGCCGTACTGGACCCTGCGCGGGAACGGCGGGCTGCACACGACGCTGGGCGACATGCTCGCGTGGCACCGCGCCCTTGATACGGACGCCGTGCTGTCGAAGGACGCGCGGGCGAAGTACTTCAAGCCGTACGTGGCCGAAGGGCCCGGCGGCCTGTCCCACTATGCTTACGGCTGGGCGGTGAGCAGGAGCGCCCGCGGCACCACCGTGGTCCAGCACAACGGCGGCAACGGCGTCTACGTGGCGGAGTTCATGCGCTTCCCGGACGAGGACGCGATGCTGTTTGTGACGTCGACGGACACGACGTTGACGGCCACGCCCGTCGTCGAGGTCCTCGAGAACCTGCTCTTCGGAGGCAAGGCGACGCTGCCGCCCCGCGTCGTGGACGTCGCGCCGGAACGCCTCCAGGCCCTGGCCGGTGACTGGCGCCTGCCGGGCGGGGGAGTCGTGGCGCTGACGGCCGACGGGGCGGCGCTCGCCGTGCGGCCGAGGGGAGAGGAGGCCTTCGCCGCGCTGGCAGCCGTTCCCCCATCACGGGCCGCTTACATCGCCGGCATCGTCGCGCGAACGGCCGAACTCGCGGCGAAGTCGTTTGCCGGCGACGTCACGCTCCTGCACCAGGCAATGGGCGGCAACATGCCGCTGGAAGAGATTCGCGCGCAGGAAGCCGAGATGATGCGCGACCGCGAGTCGCGGCTGGGCAAGTTCAAGGGCTCGGCCGTGGTCGGCGCCTTCCCGCGCGACGAGGACACCGTGCGCGTGTTCGTGCGCCTCGACTTCGAAACGCGATCCGTGTTCAACGTCTACCTGTGGGGACCGCAGCGCATCCTCGGCCTCCGCGGTACGCCCGTGCTGCCGCCGTTCCGCTATCTGCCGGCGTCCGGCACGGAATTCGCCATGTTCTCGCTCGACGGCAAGGGGATCGAACGCCGCCTGCGGTTCGTGGAACGCGACGCGCAGACGCGCCTGATCCTCGGGCCTCCCGATGCGCCGATCGAGGCGGTGAGGGTGCGGTAACGCACAGCGCACACGACACGCGACAGTGGAGAGGCATGCGGAGCCCGGCTCTCCCCCGGGCCCTTCTACTTGGTTGCGGCGGCGCGAGCCGTCGTGAACAGAAACAGATTCGAGGCGAACCGCCCCGAGATCTGCGCCACCGATCCCGCCACGGCGCCGATCATGCCGAGCCAGCCGATGCAGACGAAGAGCAGAAGAGCGATCCCGGCCACTTCAATGGCCGTCGCCAGGGTGATCACGCGCGTCTGGCCCGTCAGGATGTAGCGGGAGCGCTGGAACGAGAGCCAGTACTCCATCGCCGGCAGCAGCACGAGCAGGCGCGCCGGCAGCAGCGCGAAACTCGCCAGGTCCGGCGGCAGTCCGGAGACCTGGCGCAGCCATCCATCCGCCAGCGGCGTGAACAGCACCAGCGCGAGCGCGGCCGACGCGCCGGCGGCGAGGTTGCGGCACGACCGCCCGACCTCGCGCTGGTGCTCGAGGCCGCGGCCGATGAGCGCCACGCCCACTTCCTGGAACGCCACGCCGCCGCTTCGGAAGAGGAACACGAGCGACTGCACCACGGGCAGCACGGCCAGCGAATCGATCGGCGCGCGGCCGCGCGCCATGAAGAACGTCAGCAGCGGCCCGGTGACGAGCGAGATCATCGACGTCAGGGCGAGCGGGTAGTAGAAGCGGACGATCGCGCGCTGCGTCAGCGGAGGCGCAGTTCCCTCCGGCCCGGCCGGCTCCGCCAGGAGCGACGTCACCACCCGGCGCGCCATCAGCCGGCTGGCTGCCGCCTCGACGACCACGCCCACGGCCAGCGCGGCGCCGCCGATGCTCGCGCCCCCCAGGGGGCTCCAGAGCGCCAGCGCACCAGCGGTGATCGACATCGACACCAGCCGGACGACGGTCCCGTACGCCACGCGCCGCGTCAGGCCGTGCCGCACGAGGATGCCCTGGTAGAAGCGCCGGTACCCGATCGCCGCCGGCCACGGAATGAGAATCGCGACGGCTGCATGCGCCCGATCCGCCACCTCGAGGGGCAGGCCCATCAGGCGTTCCCCGACGAACCCGAACACCGGCGGCACGACGAGGATCACCATGGCGGCGGTCAAGGCGGCGTTCATCCGGTAGGCGAACCGCCGCAGCGCCAGGAACGAGTGCCGGTCCCGCACCAGCGAATTCGAGGCCGTCAGCAGCATCATGATCGGCGATTCGACCAGCCAGGCGAGCGAGAACGCGACGCCGTACGCGGCGAGGTTGAACGCGGCCTCCGGCATGCGGGCGATGATGGCCGCCACGTACGGGCCTTCGGCCGACATCATCAGCCAGGTGGCTGCGAGGGGAAGCCAGAGCCAGAGGATGCTGGAAAGGGCCAGCTCGCGCGAAGGCGAGCTGGCCGTCGAGCCGTGCACTTACTTGACGAGTTTCATCGCGACCGGATCCCACTGGATCGCGCGCTTCTCGTAATAGCTCAGGTTGCAGGCGAGCGCCGGCGCGGCGGCGCGATAGCCGAACACCGGGTCCTCGACCACTTTGCCGCCCGTGCGGATGGCCCTGAACCAGTTGCTGAAGTGATCGTAGTGCGCGCCCTTGTAGCCCTGTTCGGCGCGGTAGACGATGTTCGCCGCCGGCACGATGTCCTTGCGGGCGTCGGGCTCGGGGTTGGCCCGGAAGTCGCCCTGCGTGGCCTTCAGCGGATCCCACGTCTTCTGGTACTTCACCGTCACTTCGTTGTCGAAGCCCACATCCATCGCGCCGCCGGTGCCAACCATGCGGAGGAACGTGTTGCCGGACGTGCCGTCGACGAAGTTGACCCGCAGCGAGAGGGTGAACGGCGAGTGGGCCGGCGACTCCGGGTAGTCGAACATGCCCAGCATGACGTCCGGCACGTCGCGCCCGTCCTTCCAGAACCGCAGGCCACCCTGGGCCATGATCGTCGTCGGGCCCATCGAGCCGGTGATGAAATGGAGGCTGGAGAACAGGTGCACGAACAGGTCGCCGCAGACGCCCGTCCCGTAGTCCTTGTAGTTGCGCCACCGGAAGAACCGGAGCGGGTCATACGGCCGCTTCGCCGTGGCGCCCAGGAACTTGTCCCAGTCGAGGGTCTGCTCCGACGCGTCGGCTGGAATCGCGTACTGCCAGGCGCCCGACGGGCTGTTGCGCGCCCAGAAGCCCTCGGCGTAGAGCAGCTTGCCGATGGCGCCGTCGGCGAGCAGTTCCTTGGCTTTCTCGTTGCTGAGCGAGCTCATGCCCTGGCTGCCGACCTGCAGGATGCCCTTCGAGGTCTTCTGCGCGGCGATGACGGCCTCGCCCTCGCCGAGCTGCTGCACCATCGGCTTCTCGAGGTAGATCGACTTGTTCTTGCCGAGGGCGTCCACCGCGATCTGCCTGTGCCAGTGGTCGGGCACCGCGGCGATGACGGCGTCGATGTCCGGGCGGTTGAGGATTTCGCGGTAGTCGCGGGTCGTGAAGAGGTCCTGGCCCCAGCGCTTCTTCGCGTCGGTCAGCCGTCCGTCATACAGGTCGCAGACCGCCACGAGCTTGACGCCGGGCACCGTGATCGCGGTGCTGCAGTCGCTCGTGCCCTGGATGCCGGCGCCGATGAGCGCGAGCTGAATCTGGTCGTTGGGCGACGCGGTCTGCTGGCGATCCGGGATCGTCTCTTCGCGATCGCGCGAGGCTGCCGACATCGTCACGGCGGCGGCGGCGGCGGCGCCGCCGGCCAGCGTGCCGATGAAACGGCGCCGGGTTGGCTGGGTGGTGCGACTCATCGTAAGACCTCCGTTGATGTCCTTATTGAGACTGAAGTGAGAAATAGTGCCTGACCCCATTTTCTGCGCGGGGCCATCCCCGGTGGAGTCTAGCATGGACGCCGGGGGGCCCGGGACCTCCGGCCTGGCCGGGCCGCCTGCGATGCCCGCGCGGCCGAGTTCGGGCGTCGAACAAAAGCAGGGAGAATTCCGTCCAACTGGCGTGTCGCTGTCTGTCCTGCCTCTGGAGGCTGCGTGGGCCGAAGTGCGCTGAACTTCCTGCTGGTTTCGGCATTCCTCGCGGTGTCCCGGCCCGTGATTGCCCAGGCCCCCGTGGTAACCGGCAGCTCCCCCCGTCCCACACCCCGCATCACGGCGGTTCGTACGGCGGCCAAGATCGCCATTGATGGCCGCCTCGACGAGGGCGACTGGGAGCGCGCGCAGCCCGCGAAGGACTTCCTCCAGAAGGATCCGGACGAAGGCAAGCCCGCCACCGAGGCGACCGAAGTCCGCTTCCTCTACGACGACGACGCGCTCTACGTGGGCGCGCGCATGTACGACTCGGAGCCGTCGAAAATCGCGAAGCGCCTGACCCGGAGGGACGGCGACACCGATGGCATCGCCGACTGGATCATCGTCGGCCTCGACCCCCACCACGACAAGCTGACCGGGTCGATGTTCTCGGTGACCGCCGCCGGCTCGATCGGCGACGGCGTGCTCTTCAACGACTCGGGCGAGGACAACACCTGGAACGGCGTCTGGGACGCCGCCGTGTCGATCGACGACAGAGGGTGGATCGCCGAGATGCGGATCCCGTTCTCGCAGCTGCGGTTCTCGAGCGGGGACCGGCAGGTCTGGGGGCTGCACGTCGTGCGCATGGTGCAGCGCAAACAGGAGGAGTCGTGGTGGGTGCTGGTGCCCAAGAAGGAGAGCCGCCTCGTGTCGCTCGCGGGCGAGCTCGACGGGCTCGACGGCATCACGAGCCGCCGCCACCTCGAATTGCTGCCGTACGTGACCGCGCAGAGCGCGATCAGCGGCACCGCTGAACCCGGCGATCCCTTCAACGACGGCCGGACGGGAACGGCCTCCCTCGGCCTCGACGCGAAGTGGGGATTTGCCAGCAACATGACGCTGGACGCGACGGTGAATCCCGACTTCGGCCAGGTCGAAGTGGACCCGGCCGTGGTCAATCTCAGCGTCTTCGAGACGTACTACGAGGAAAAGCGTCCGTTCTTCATCGAGGGATCCCAGGCGTTCGACCGTTTCGGCCGCAACGGGGCCACGTCGTACAGCGGGTTCAACCGCACCAATCCCACGCTGTTCTACTCGCGGCGCATCGGCCGCACGCCGCAAGGCGCCGCCGCAGGGGAGTACGTCGACCGGCCGACCGCGACCACGATCATCGGGGCCGCGAAAGTGACGGGGAAGACGAGCCGGGGGTGGACGGTCAACTTCATCGACGCCGCCACCGCGCGGGAGTGGGCAAGGACCTCGACCGGCGGCTCGCAGGGCCAGACCGAGGTCGAACCCTTCTCCAACTACCTGGCGGCACGCGTGCGCCGGGACGTGGGCCAGCGCGCCGGGTTCGGCATGCTCACGACGGCCGTGAACCGGAACCTGTCCGACCCGGCCCTGAACGCGCAACTGGCCGGCAGCGCCTACGTGCTCGGCGGCGACGGGCACTTCTTTCTCACCGGCACGCGTGACTACGTCGTGACGGGCAGCTTCTCGGGAAGCCGCGTCGCCGGTTCGCAGGCATCGATCGCCCGGCTGCAGCGGTCGTCGGCCCGCTACTACCAGCGGCCTGATGCGACGCACCTCACGTTCGACCCGGCCGCGGAATCGATCTCAGGGTGGAGCCTGCAGAGCGACTTCAACAAGAACAACGGCAACATCCGGCCCAACGCCTCGTTCTGGGCCGTCAGCCCGGGCTTCGAGGTGAACGACCTCGGGTTCATGATGAACGTCGACCGGATGGGCGGGCACGCGGCTGTCAACTTCAGCAAGCCGGCGCCCGATCGGTTCAGCCGCTACCGATCGCTCTACGTTGCCAAGTGGAACGTGTGGAACTTCGCGGGCGACGCCATGGGCGACGGGTACTACGGATCGTTCAATGCGCAACTGCGCAACTACTGGTCCATCGGCGCCGTGGCCCACGCCGGCCGCTGGGTCTACAGCGATCGGCTGACGCGGGGCGGGCCGATGATGCGATCGCCGGGGTTCACGGCCGTGGGCGCGAGCGTCGAAGGCGACGAGCGCAAGCCTGTCGTCTGGGAGGTTGACGGCAACTACGAGACCAGGCCGGATGGGTCGTGGTCCGGGCAGGCGGAGATCGGATTGAAGTTCCGGCCGCTGCCCACGTTCAGCTTCGAGATCGGACCGACGTTCACGCGCGACTTGACCGCGACGCAGTACGTGCGTGCGGTGACGGATGCGGAGGCCGTCGCGATGTACGGCCGGCGCTACGTCTTCGGGGCGCTCGACCAGAAGGAATTCGGGATGGAGACCCGGCTCAATCTCATCCTGAGCCCGCGCATGTCGCTGCAAATGTACTTGCAGCCGCTCCTCTCGGTGGGCCGCTACACCGGGTTCAAGGAAGCCCTTCAGCCAAGGACGTACGACTTCGCGGAGTACGGCAAGGACACGGGCACCATCTCCTTCGACGCGGAGAGCGGCGTGTACACGGTCTACCCCGGCCCGGGAGGCACCGGCACACCGTTCCTCATCCCGAACCCGGACTTCAACTACACCTCGCTGCGAGCCAACACCGTCTTCCGCTGGGAGTTCAAGCCCGGCTCGACGCTCTACGTCGTCTGGACCCAGCAGCGGGAGGACGAGACCACCGACGGGCGCTTCGCCTTCAACCAGGACATCTCCCGCATGATGCGCGCGCCCGGCGACAACGTCTTCATGGTCAAGATGAGCTACTGGTTCGGGCGGTAGGCCGCGCCGTCGTCCCGCCGCCCGTATGACCGCCGTCATACGTCCGCGCCGTGGCCGGGTCTACGCTCTGGTCGCCCCCGACGCTCCCAACAAACGCTTCCAACGCCCCCGCGACGGAAGGAGTTCCTGGATGGTTGACTCAACCACCGTCCTGTGGGGCCAGACCCTGGCCTAGACGTTCTGGTTCGCCGGCTTCCTCACGGAGTACGCGCCGCTCCACACGCTCTACTGGCGGCTGCCGGCCGGCATCATGCTGGCGGATCTCGGATTGAACCGCTTGCATGATGCCGTCGAAGCTCGAGACGACCGACCCTGTGCCGGCGAGTTAGACGTCGCTCAAGATCGCGTTCGTCCTGCGCCTGGCGCGGAGCGTATCCTCGAGGGCCGGCAGAATCGACAGGTCCTTCGGCCGGCCCGTCGCCCGCTTGCTGACGATGATGCGGTCCAGGGGCAGGACTGGCACCACCACCCGGCCGAGGGTGATGCGTTCGGCGCGGCGTGCCTCGCTGGCAAAGCCCTCGAGCCCGTGCATGTGCACGACGACATCGAAGAGCTCCGTGCCGCCGCCGGCGAAGAGCGGCGGCGTCGAGGCGGTGGGCGGGATGTACGTTGCGCCGGCGCGCAGCAGGGCGCGGCGCAGGGCCGGGTCGGTGAGATCGCGGAACCAGAGGTCGACGTCCTGCGTGACGGCCGGCGCACCCTGGAGGGCGGCGGCCGCCAGGCCGACGATCAGGAAGTCGACGCCCTCGGCGACCAGCGCGTCGAGAAACGCGATCTCCCTATCGCTGAATGGCAGCGGCGCGTCCACGGATGAGGCTCCGATTCAACCGGTCAAGCGGCTCTTCCTCGAGCAGAACCAGCGCGTGCCACACGTTCTCGAACGCGGCGCCGGGCTCGGCGTCGCAGATAGCGCAAGCTCGTTCCCGGCGGGCCAGTGCCACGGCCGTGGCGTCGGCGGCCTCGGGTCCCGTGGCCTTCGGAGCGATAGTCATGTTCCGCCTCGGTCTGATTATGGCACACCGAACAGCGCGGTAAGCGCAAACGGGTGTCACCAGACCTCCGGTGTGCCTTGCGCCGACCAGCCAGGGCGCCGAGACGCACGCTCGGTGACCGCGCGCGCCAGTTCCCTTTGCTTCCACAACAGGTAGACGGCCGGGTACACCAGCAATTCCATCACGAACGACGTGGCGAGGCCGCCTACCATCGGCGCGGCCACCCGCTTCATGACGTCGGCGCCGGTGCCCATCGACCACATGATGGGCATGAGGCCCATCATCGCGGCGGTCACCGTCATCATCTTCGGACGCACGCGCTTCACGGCCCCGTGAACGATGGCCTCCTTCAGCTCTGCGAGTGTCCGCAGCCGCCCCTCCCGCTTCGCCTCGTCGTACGAGAGGTCGAGGAAGAGCAGCATGAAGACGCCGGTCTCGGCATCGAGCCCCATCAGCGCGATCATCCCGACCCACGCCGCGATCGACACGTTGTAGCCGAGCGCGTACATCAGCCACACCGCGCCGACGACGGAGAAGGGGACCGCGAGCATGACGAGGCCGGCCTTGAAGGCCGATTTCGTGTTCATGTAGAGCAGCAGGAAGATGAGAATCAGCGTGATCGGCACCACGATCTTCAGCCGCTCCCGCACGCGCAGCATGTTCTCGTACTGGCCGCTCCACTCGAGCGAGTAGCCGCTCGGCATCGTCGGCAGTTGCGCGGCGACGGCCGCCTGCGCCCGTTCCACGTAGCCGCCGACGTCGTTGGTGGTGATGTCGACGTACACGTAGCCGGCCATGAGGCCGTTCTCGTTCCGGATCATCGAGGGGCCGGAGACCGTCTTGATCGCCGCCACCTGGCGCAGAGGAACCTGGGCGCCCGAGGGCGTCATGACGAGCACGTTGCCGAGTTGGTCGAGGTCCTCGCGCAGGCCGCGCGGGTAGCGCACGTTTACGGGGAAGCGCGCGCGCCCCTCGACCGTCGTCGTCACGTTCTCGCCGCCGACGGCCGACATGATGACGTCCTGCACCGCGCCGACCGACAGGCCCACGCGGGCCAGTTCCTCGCGGTTGAGGTCGAAGTCCACGAAATAGCCCCCGGCGGCCCGCTCGGCGAACACGCTGCGCGTGCCGGGCACCGCCTGCAGGATCTCTTCGAGCCGCGTGCCGAGCGCCTCGATCTTCTTGAGGTCCGGACCGAACACCTTGATGCCCACCGGCGTGCGCACGCCAGTGGTCAGCATGTCGATGCGGGCCTTGATGGGCATGGTCCAGGCGTTGGTCGTGCCCGCGATCTGCATCGCGGCGTCCATCTCGGCCGTCAACTCCTCCCAGCTCGGGCGTTCGGGCCAGACGTGCCGGAGCACCGAGTCCTGCAGCCACTCCGGCGTGCGGTGCGAATACCACTGGTGCTTGTGGCGCCATTCCGACTGCGGCTTCAGGACGACCGTCGTCTCCATCATCGAAAACGGCGCCGGGTCGGTCGACGTCTCGGCGCGGCCGGCCTTGCCGAACACGCTCACGACCTCCGGGAACGACTTCAGGATCCGGTCCTGCGTCTGCAGCAGCCGTCCCGCCTCCGTCACCGAGATGCCCGGCAGCGTCGTCGGCATGTAGAGGATCGAGCCCTCGTTGAGCGGCGGCATGAACTCGTGGCCCAGGCGCTCGTACACGGGGATGGTCCCGGCCACGATCAGCATCGCCGCCGCGATCGTCGCCTTCGGGAACCGCAGCACCACGCGGCACGCCGGCTCGTAGAACCAGAACAGGACGCGGCTGATGGGATGGCGCTCCTCAGGATAGTACCGCCCGACCGTCACCTGGCCGACCAGCCACGACAGCGGGCGCGGGCGCCAGGAGGGGAAGTCCATCCGCGTGAACAGCATCCGCAGCGCGGGGTCGAGCGTCAGCGCGAGCAGCGCCGCGATGAACATCGTCAGGTTCTTGGTCCACGCGAGCGGCGTGAAGAGCCGGCCCTCCTGGTCCACCAGCGTGAAGATCGGGAGGAAGGCGACGGCGATAACGAGCAGGGAGAAGAAGACCGACGGCCCGACTTCCAGCAGCGCCTCGAGCCGGATGGCGTGGAAGTCGCCGTTCCGGCCGCCGTGCTCCCACAACTCCAGCTTCTTGTAGGCGTTCTCGACCTCCACGATCGCGCCGTCGACGAGGACGCCGATCGAGATCGCGATGCCCGCCAGCGACATGATGTTCGAGGAAATGCCCATCAGCCGCATCGGGATGAACGCCAGCAGCACCGCGACCGGGATCGTGATGATGGGCACGAGCGCGGAGGGAATGTGCCACAGGAAGATCAGGATCACCACGCTGACAATGATGATCTCGAGCGTCAGCTCGTGCCGCAGCGTGGCGATGGACCGGTCGATGAGATCCGAGCGGTCGTAGGTGGGCACGATCCTCACGCCCGGCGGCAGCGACGGCTCCAGCTCCTTCAGCCGCTCCTTCACGCGGCGGATGACCTCGCGCGCGTTCTCGGCGTGGCGCATGACGACGATCCCGCCGACCGCCTCGCCGAGCCCGTCGAGATCCGCGATGCCGCGGCGCATCTCGGGCCCGAGCGCCACCGACGCGACGTCCCGCAGCAGCACCGGCGTGCCGCGCTGGTCGGTCTTGAGCACCACCTGCTCGAGATCGGCCTTCGACTTCACGTAGCCGCGGCCGCGCACCATGAACTCGCGGCCGGCGAATTCCAGCAGCCGCCCGCCCACCTCGCTGTTGCTCGACTTCACCGCGTCGGCGACCGCCATGATGCCGAGGTCGAAGGCGCGCAGGCGGTTCGGATCGACCGTCACCTGGTATTGCTGGACGAAGCCGCCGATGGACGCCACCTCGGCGACGCCCGGCACCGACTGGACGCGGTACCGCAGGTTCCAGTCCTGCAGCGTGCGCAGGTCGGCGAGCGACTGCGTCCCGGAGTCGTCGACGAGGGCGTACTGGTAGACCCAGCCGACGCCGGTCGCGTCGGGGCCGAGCTCGGTGCTGACGCCCGCGGGCAGCAGCGGCTGGATCTTCGACAGGTACTCGAGCACGCGGCTCCGCGCCCAGTAGATGTCGGTGCCGTCCTCGAAGATCACGTAGACGTAGCTGAACCCGAAGTCCGAAAAGCCGCGTATCGTCTTGACCTTCGGCGTGCCGAGCAGGGCCGACACGATCGGGTACGTGACCTGGTCCTCGACGATGTCGGGGCTGCGATCCCACCGGGAGTAGACGATGACCTGCGTGTCCGAGAGGTCCGGGATGGCGTCCACCGGGATGTGCTGGATCGTGTAGAGGCCGTACGCCACGACGCACGCCGTCGCCAGCAGGACGAGCGCGCGGTTCTGCGCGCTGAATCGGATGATGGCTCGAACCATGGCCGCTCCCTCAGCGCTTGTCGGGGACTGGAGCCGGCGCCGGTGACGTGAGCGCCGAGAGCGCCGCCTTCAAGCTCGATTCCGAGTCGAGCAGGAAGTTGGCGGAGATCACCACGCGGTCGCCCCTGGCGAGCCCGCGCAGCACCTGGTAGCCGTCGGCCAGCTTCGCGCCGAGGTCGACCGCCCGGGGTTCGATGGTGCCGTCGGCGTGATCCACGAACACGAGCCGCCGGTCGCCCGTGTCGATGACCGCGCTGTCGGGGACCACAAGGCCCGTGCCCTCGTCGACGCGCAACTGGACGTCGGCGAACATGTCGGGCTTGAGAGCCCCGCCCTGGTTGGGGACGTCGATGCGGACCTCGATCGTCCGCGTCGTCGGGTTGACGGTGGGGGCGATGTACGACACCTGGCCCAGCCACTCGCGTCCGGGCTGGTAGGTCAGCGTCGTCGTCGCCGCCATGCCGAGCCTGACGCTTCGGAGCTCCGACTCGTAGACGTCAGCCAGCACCCACACGCGCGAGAGATCGGCGATCTCGAAGATCGTGTCCGCCGGCATCACGCGCATGCCCTGCACGACGTTCTTGACGGTGACGAAGCCGGTCACGTCGGCGTGCAGATCGAACGCCCGCCGGACCGTGCCCGTGCGTTCGATCTCCGCGATGTCGGCGGGGCTGATGTCCCAGAGGCGAAGGCGCTCGCGTGCCGCCTCCGCCAGGCTCGCGCCGCCCCGGGCCACCGAGGGAATCTGGCTCGCGCCGAGCTGCTGCTGGGCGCGCAGCGCCAGCAGGTACTCCTGCTGCGTCGCGACCAGCTCGGGGCTGTAGATCGACAGGAGCGGGTCGCCCTTCTTCACGAACATGCCCGTGAAGTCCACGTACAGGCGCTCGACGTAGCCCTCGAACTTCGTGTGCACGTGCGCGAGGCGGCGCTCGTCGGCGGCCACCCGGCCGACCGTGCGGATGACGCGATCGATGCGCGTTTCACGGACCTCCTCGGTGCGCACACCGAGCAGCGCACGCCGTTCGGACGACAGCGTCACGGCAGAGCGGCCAGGAACCGTGCCCCCGCCTTGGCGGACCTCGTCTTCGTACACGGGCACGAAATCCATGCCCATGCCGTCCTTGGCGGGCTTGTCGGAGCGCACGGTCGGATCCATCGGCGACCGGTAGTAGAGGATGCGCCGCCCCCCGCTCCCCGCCCGAGCCCAGCCGGTTTTCAGGGAGTCGGGAATGGGTTCCAGGTTCATCTGGCAGATGGGGCATTCGCCGGGCTTGTTGGAGACAGCTGTCGGGTGCATCGGGCAGTAGTAGACCGGTGCCGCCCCGCTCGGCGTCCTCACCTCGCCCTTCAGCAAGGCCGGGGGCACCGGCTCCAGCCTCATGCCGCAGATCGGGCAATTCCCGGGTTGGTCGGCGACGACCTGGCCGTGCATCGGGCACAGGTACTTGCCCGGCGCGGCCGCTGGCGCGGTGCCCGGCGCCGGCTTCGCGCCGGCCGCCACGATCGGGACGAGCTTCATGCCGCAGATCGGGCAGTTCCCGGGCCTGTCCGACACCACCGTGGGGTGCATGGGGCAGTGGTACTTCGCGGCGGCGGTCGTTCCGGCCGAACCGTGATCGTCCGACGAGCGGCACGCCAGCCAGGTTGCTGAACCTGCGGCGAGCATGAGAAGAGCCAGCACCGCGGTGGTGATTCGAGTTGGGCGTGTCATGTCCTGCTCCCTACTTTCCGCTCATGCCGCCGGACTGTCCAATCGACATGCTCGCGGCCGCCGGCGCCGATGCCGGCGACATCTCCGGCCCGCCGTCCAGGCTGGCCTCGCGCATGCTCGCGCGCAGCCGGGCATGGTCGGCGACCAGCCCCGCGCGCGTCCATCGGTCTGCGTAGAGGGACGTCATCGACTCGAGGACCGACACGAACGGGACCTTGCCGGTCTGGTAGTTCGTGAGAGACGATTCAACCGTCATCTGGTCCTGCGGGAGGATCCCGTCGTCATAGAGCGCCACCAGCTTCTCGAGGGCCTTCGCGCGCGTGTAGCGCTCGTGCGTCTTGTAGGCGAGCTGCCACCCGAGCGACTCGGCGAGATGACCGCCGCCCTTCGCGCGGATCTCCGCTTCCGCGACGGCGCTCTCGCGGGCCTTCTTGTTGAAGGGCCAGGTGATGCCGACGCCTGCCAGCCACATCGCGTCGAGGCCGCCCCTGTTCATGTAGCCCCCCTGGACGGAGAAGTCCGGCTTCAGATCACGGCGCGCCAGGGCGGCAGCCGCGGTGCTGGCCTCGATGGCCAGCGCGGCGCCCTGGAGTTCGGGGCTGACGGCGCGGGCCCGGGCGAGCGCGTCATCCAGCGGCTCCGCAACAGGCGTCAGGGCCAGCTGCGCCGGCGTGTCGATCGGCGTCGCGAGCGGCCGCGCCAGCAGCCGATTGATCTCCGCGACGCGCACCTCGGCCTCCGCCGACTGCTCGATGGCGCGCTGCTCGATGCGCGTCACCTCGGTCTGGACGCGCAGCACGTCAGGCTGGGCGCCCTGCCCGACGGCATAGCGCGCTCGCGCCACGACCTCGATCTGCTGCCACAGGGTCCGTTGCTCGGCCGTCAGTGCCTGCAGTTGGCGGGCGAGCAGGAGCCCGTAGTAGGCCCGGCGCACCCCGCCTTCGAGGGCCAGCCTGGCCCGCGCGAGCGCCGGTTCGGCCTGCCGGGCCTGGCTGGCGGCGAGGCCCGCTCGGAGGTCGCGCTTGCCCGAGTACGGCAGCGGCTGGCTGACCATGAACCCCAGTGTCGTCATGGGCATGCTGCCGAGGCTCGGCGCCCAGCCGTCGTTGGTGTAGGTGATCGACACCGTCGGATCAGGCAGCGCGCGGGCGCGCTCGGTTGCCGTCTGCGCGGCGGCGATGGCCGACTGCGCGGCACGCAGATCGGGATTGCGGGCCAGCGCCTCGTCGATGAGCGCCTGCAGGACGGGATCGTCGTCGCCAGGAACGGCTGCTGCCTGCGCGCGCGCCAGACCGGGCATCAGGCAGACCCCGCACAGACTGGCGGTTACAACGAGCGCGCGACGGAGAACTGACGCCATAACGCCTCCAGAACCACCGGGCAGCGGAAGGGACGCCGCATGCGCCGGGTTTCATCGGAACGATCGCGCTCGTGCCCCCGGGGCTGACCGCCTCCGCCACGGCTACGGCGAGTCCGGCGGAGCGTCCCGCGAAGGCGGAAGCCCCGGGGCTATACGAGGAAGTGAATGCGCGGCCTCCAGATGGACACCGGGTCCTCAGATGGAGGCCGGGTCTTCAGACCCGGCGTACACCGCAGCTCCGTGATCTGATGGAGGTCAGGGCTTCAGCCCTGACGGACAGATTGTCGGAGGAAGTCGTCTTTAAATTCGAAGCGCGAAGAGCGGTGGAGAGGTACCGATGAGCGCTGTCGTGATGACGGGAGCGGTCGCGCCAGTGGCCGGCGCCCCGTCGATGAGGGCCGTGGCCGCCGCGGCCGGCGGCACCAACTGCACCGCGACAATCGGCGTGGCCGCAGACTCGGCCGATTCAATGTGGCAGCAGGAGCTGGCGCCCTTCACAGCCGTGCTGCCGGGGGTGTTGGTCTCGTGGCAGCATCCGCCTGCGGAGCGGGAGTCGCCAGCAGGTGCCGGGACCCGGTGGCAGAAGCACAGCCCGGCCGAGGCGTTCATCAACGCCAAGGCCAGCACGGCCACGCCGAGGGTCCGGGCCAGGGGCTTCATGAGGTGTCTACTAGAATGACCCGACGGCGTGCCGAAAAGCAAGCGGGCAGGCCTCGCTGCACCGTTTGCAGCGACACCTGCCCGCTCTGACCCCTGGCTGACTAGCGCCTAGCGCCTAGCGCCTAGCCCCTACTCCCGAACCCCGAATCCCTAATCCCCAATCCCCAATCCCCAATCCCCAATCCCGAGGTCCTTCTACCCCTTGAACCCCTCGGGCTCCCAGCCCTTCTCGTAGCTGCGGCCCCAGAGCGCCTGGGCCTTGGCGTCGTTGACGATGTGGCCGTTCTTCGGGTCGCACCGCAGGCTGTGCTCCACCCGGTACGCGATGTTCGCAAGGTGACACAGGGTGACGCTGCGCTGTCCCTCATCGATGTTCGCGTTGGGCGTCTTCCGCGACCGCATGCAGTCGATGAAGTTGACCTGGTGGAAGGCGTCGAGGCGGTCGCCCGGGCCGGTCGTGTCGATGGTCGACTGCTCGGCCTTGTCCTCGACCTTCTTCACGACTTTCATCTTCTGGTCGTAGACGGTGTAGGCGTGGTCGTCGATGAGGACGCTGCCGTTCTCGCCGTGGAACGTGACGCCGCGGGCAAGCCCCTCGGTTCTGAAGCCGTTGCAGCTGCGGCCTTCCCAGATGAACGACTTGTTGCCCTCGAACTCGAACGTCGCCACTTGCGTGTCGGCGCACTCCCAGTCGTCCTTGAAGTGGTAACGCCCGCCGGCTGATTCCACGCGCACCGGATAGCCGGCGTCGAGGCCCCAGCGCATGACGTCGATCTCGTGGTTGCCGTTGTTGCAGGCCTCGCTCGTGCCCCAGTTCCAGAACCAGTGCCAGTTGTAGTGAATGACGTTGTCTTTGTAGGGACGACGCGGCGCCGGCCCCTGCCACAGCTCGTAGTCGAGACCGGCGGGCACCGGGGCTTCCTTGCCCACGCCGATCGAGGCGCGCGTGTTGACGTACCAGCCGCGGGCGAAATACGCGCGGCCGATGAGGCTGCCGTCGCGGATCTGGCGCATGAGGTCGATGATGTTGGGCCAGGACCGCCGCTGGCTGCCGACCTGGAGAACGCGGCTCCCGTACTTCTTCGCCGCTGCCGCGAGCAATTCGGCCTCGAGCGCGTTGTGGCTGCACGGCTTCTCGACGTAGACGTCCTTGCCCGCCGCAAGGGCCAGGATGGCCGCCGGGGCGTGCCAGTGATCAGGCGCGGCGATGATCACGGCGTTGACGTCCTTGCTGTCGAGCACCCGCCGGAAGTCCTTCTCGGCCTTCGCCGGATGCGCCTGCGTTGGCGACACGGCCTTCATGCCCTTGGCGAGGGCCTTCTCTTCGACGTCGCAGATGAAGCCGACTTCGACGCCGGGCATGCGGCTGAACATCTTCGCGTGCTGCGCGCCGCGGCCGTTGGTGCCAATCACCGCGACGACGATGCGGTCGTTGGCGCCCTGGGCGCGCAGGTTGGCCGACCCGGCCACGCCGAGCCCGACCGTTGCAGCGGCTGTCGTCTGGATGAATGCCCGCCGCGATACGTCCTGTGGAGCCATGATGAGTTCTCCGACTGATAGAGGAACGCCCGGGCGGGGAGAGAGGTCCCGGCCCGGGCCGTGTGACTCGAACCCCGGGTCTGCCTTCGACTCGTTTCGGCCTCGTCTCGCTCAGGCCAAGGAAGACCCGGGGCGCCATTCCCGGCGCATGCTCGAATGCGCCGGGCCTAGAAGTTGAACCGCAAGCTGAAGCGCAGCTGGCGCTCGTTGTAGGCGCTGGTGATGCGGCCGAACTGCGCGTTCAGGTACGTCGCGTTCGGGTTGCTCATGTGAATCGTGTTCGGCAGGTTCCAGATGTCCATGCGGAACTCGCCCATCCGGCTGCCGCCGAAGGTGAACTGCTTGACCACGCTCATGTCGAGGTTCGTGTACCGCGGCCCGCGGATGTCACTCATGTTGCGGGTCATGGTGCCGAACGTGTTCGCGGCCGGCGAGGCGAACACGGACGTGTCGAACCACTGGAGGTAGGTCTTGTCGGCGCTCATCTCGTTCACGACCTTGAAGTCGCCGGTCATGTTCGGGCGCTGCGTGTTGCCTGGAGTGTTGAGCGCCGCGCCGCTCATCGTGATGTCGAGCGGCACGCCCGACTGCAGCGTGAGGAAGCCGGACACCTGCCAGTTGCCGAGGATCCAGTGCAGGACGCCGGCGTCAGCGTTCTTGTACCAGGGGAGCGACCACACGAAGGTCGAGACCCAGTTGTGCGTCCGGTCGAAGTTCCCCAGGCCCCAGCTCAACTCGGGGTCGGCCGGGGTGCTCGGGCCGCCGTTGTCGTTGGAGTAGTCCCAGGCCTTCGAGTAGGTGTACGAGTTGGTAACCAGCCACCCGTTGCGGAACCGGCGGTCCAGCTTCACCTGGAGGCCGTTGTAGCGGGTCTTGCCCTTCCACGCCAGGTTCTCGACGCCCGCCGTCTTGCCGTACTTCGCGTACAGCGGCTGCCCGGCGATGCCGGCGCCGACCACCAGGCCCGCATTCATCGGGAAGCGGTTGAGCACGTCGTTGCTCATGTTCCCGACGTAGGCCACTTCGCCCGTCAGGCCCCAGTTGATTTCCCGCTGGAACGCCACATTCCACGAGTAGAGCGTGCCCTGCTGGAGGTCGTTCGGGACGTAGAAGAGCGACTGGCCGAGGACGGCGTTGGCGTCGATGATCCCGTTCTCGGGAATGGACAGGTACGACGGCGCCGGGAAGCCGGCGCCCATGTTGTACGGCGTCGGCGAGTACGAGTTCGGCGTCTGGTAGCTGTTGTTCTGCTTGACCGGGTAGTTGAACGCGTACCGGTTGTCGGGGAACGGCGTCGTGCTGCCGCCGAACCCGCCGCGAATGACGGTCTTCTCGTCGAGGCGGAAGGAGGCGCCCAGGCGCGGGCTGAAGTTGTTGAAGTCCTTCTTGACGCCGAAGTCGTTGGCCACGTTGCCGTAGCCCGACACGAGCAGCGAGTTCGTGGCCGGGTCGTAGTTCGACAGCGAGCCCTTGCCGGCGAGGCCGATGATCGGGTCGTAGTACTCCCAGCGGAGGCCGAGGTCGACCGTCATCCGGGGCGACACCTGCCACTTGTCGTGGACGAACGTGTAGACGGCCCAGTGCTTCGATCCGACATCCTCGAGCACCTTCAGGTCGCGCGCCATGCCGCTCGGCAGGTCGAGCAGGAAGGACGCCATCGAGTTGGCGATGCCGCTGTTCGCGGCGGTGTTCGCCGTCGACCCCGTCTGCGCGCCGCTGAAGGTGAACCCGCCGCGCGGGCCCTGGTTGTCCTGCGTCTGCAGCAGCTTGTCGCTGTTCTTCCGGTAGTTGCCGCCGAACTTGACGGTGTGGTTGCCCTTGACCTTGGTGAGCGTCGGCGGAGAACTCCCACGTGCGCTCCCAGCGATCCCACGGCAGGCTGTTGACATAGCCCATCACCGGGTTCGTGAACCCGTTGTTGATGGTGACCGTCGTGGGCCCGCTGGTCCACTCGTCGAGGTTGATGCCCTTGATGCCCAACTGGTCGGCGAGATTCTGACCGTTGGCCGTGGTGAGCGCCTCGTTGTGGTAGTAGCTCGTGCCGCCGCGCACTTCCATCAGGAACGTGTTGGAGAACGTGTGCGTCCAGTTGGCGGCCGTGCTGTAGGTCATGTTCGTGCCGGTCGCCATGAAGCCGCCGCCCAGCGGGCCGCCCCACACGTCGTAGCCCTCGGCCGGCAACTGCGTGACCTCTGGGCGCTGATAGCTGAAGCGCGCCGAGATCTGGTTCGAGTCGTTGACCGAGTAGTTGATCTTCGTGTCGAAGCTGTCGGTGTTCTTGTCGCGGTAGCTGTTGACCTGGTAGTTCACCTGGCCGAGGGCCGCGCCCGGCAGGTTCGGGAGCGGGAAGCTTCGACAGGATGTTCAGCGCGATCGGGCTGATGCGGTTCGACGGGATCTGGTTGTTTGCGAACGGCTGGCGGTTGTTGCCGGCCGAGTCGCCCGTCGACGGGTCGTAGACAATCGTCGGCGCGCGCGCTGAAGTCGCCGCGGCGGAAGGCCTCCGTCGGCACGACGTACCGCTGCACGCTGCCCAGGCGATCCTGCGTCCGCTGGTAGTCGCCGAAGAAGAAGAACTTGTTCTTCTTGATCGGCCCGCCGATCGTGAACCCGAACTGATCGTAATTCGTCGGCGCTTTCGTGTGCACCGTGGAGAAGTACGTGGACGCCGGGCTGCGTTGGTCGCCTCGGTGTTGCCGAACCAGAACGCGCTGCCCCGAAGCTGGTTCGTGCCCGACTTCAGCGTGACCGACGTCACCGCGCCGGCCGCGCGGCCGAACTCGGCGTCGTAGTTGCTCGTCGTCACGCTGACCGTGTCGATGGCGTCGGCCGGCGGAATCAGCACCGTCAGCAGCCCGGTCCGCTGGTTGTCGTCGAGGCCTTCGATCAGCACGTTGTTGGCCAGGCGCGACTGCCCGTTCACTTCCGTCGCCAGGCTGTCCTGCGAGTTGAAGAACTCGGAGTGCGGCTTGTACGGCCGGCTCGCGCCGGGCACCGTCGCCATCATGCCCTGGAAGTTCCGGTTGAACCCGAGGGGCATGGACGTCACCTGGATGCTCTCGAGCGTCCGGCCCGTGTCGGTCCGGTCCGTCTGCAGCAGCGGTGTCTCGCCCGACACCGTCACGGTTTCGGCCAACTCGCCGACCGCGAGCGCCAGGTCGACGCGGATGCTGGTGTTGACGGCCAGGCGGATGCCCTCGCGGACAACCGTCTTGAACCCCTGCAGCTCGGCCTTGATGTTGTAGACGCCGTCGCTGATGTTGGGGAACGTGAAGTTGCCCGTCTCGTTCGTCACCGTGTCGTGCGAAATGTTGGTCCGCGTCTCGGTGGCGATCACCGTGACACCCGGCATCGCGGCGCCGGTCTGGTCGGTAATGGTGCCGAGAATCGTGCCGCGTGTGGCTTGCGCGAAGGCCGCGGCCGGCAGGGCCGCAACCACCAGCGCAGCCAGCATCGCCACGACGAATCGGCGTAGGCTCAAGCGCGTCTGCATGTCGTCAATCCTCCCTGAGATCACGACGGGTACTTGGCGGGGGGTAGCGGGGCGAATCGAGCGGCCAACCAGCCGAGCGGTCCGACCACCTCGCGTTCATTCGGGCGGCCCTTTCGAGGGCCGGCGCCGATACTAGGCCCGGTGATATACGCCTGTCAACACGTTTTTGCCACAATGTTGACACGCCCTCGCCACCGGGGCCCCGGACGGCCGTCGTGTTCGGTTTTGCGAAGAAATTGCACGTGGTCTGACCTATTGGCGGGGTTTCTGATCTCGCCCCGGGCTGCTAGGCGGTATGATAGCCGCCTGTCCAGCTCGTCCCGGTCCCCCGGGGCGCCATCCGAGGAGATCGGGAGCGTGGCTACACACCGCGACAACCGGGCCGCCGGCTCAGTCACAAGGCGCCAATTTCTCTCGTCGTCACTCGGCACGGCCGCGGCCCTGTCGGTCATGCCCCCGTGGGCGGATGCGTTCGGGGCCGCAGCGCCCGCCGTCACATCGTGCCGGCCGACCGGCCGCTCCGCGTGGGGTTCGTCGGCATCGGCAACCGCGGCGTCGAGATGCTCAAGACGTTCGCCACCACGAACCTGATCGCTGTCGCCGCCCTCTGCGACGTCGACCTCGACGCCCCGCACACCCAGGAGGCTCGCGACCTGTTTCCCGTCGGCGCCGCGCTTCCGGGACTTCCGGACGATGCTCGACACGGCCGGCGGGGACATCGACGCCGTCGTCATCGCGATGCCCGGACCACACGCACTTCCCGCGGCCATGCATGCCATGGCTGCCGGCAAGCACGTCTACCTCGAGAAGCCGCTGGCGCACACGTTCCGGGAGGTCGATCTCCTGATCGCGATGGCCGCGAGCGCACGGGCGTGGTCACCCAGATGGGCAACCAGGGCCACTCGGGAAACAACTACTTCCAGTTCAAGGCGTGGACCGAGGCTGGCGTCATCGCCGACGTGACGAAGATCGTCATGTTCATGAACAGCGAACGCCGCTGGCACGGGTGGAAGGTGGACGGGTTCCCGTCCGGAGAGCCGATGCCGCCAGGGCTCGACTGGGACCTGTGGCACGGCGCGCGGCCCATGCATCCGTTCAGCAGCGAAGCTGCACCCGCAGACCTGGCGGGGCTGGTTCGAGTACGGCAACGGCGCGTTCGGCGACTGGGGCCCGCACATCCTCGACACCGCCCACCGGTTCCTGGAGCTTGGGTTGCCGCGCACCATCGAAGCCGTCAACCGCGAGCAGCCCAGCCCGTTCATCTTTCCGCAGGCGTCGACCATCCGCTTCGACTTCGCCGCGCGCGGAAGCAAGCCGCCCGTCGAGGTGTGGTGGTACGACGGCGTCGCCGAACAAGCCGCCGCTCCCGGCGGAGCTCGGGACCGGCGCGGTGCTCAACGAAGAGGCCGGCAAGTTCATCTACAGCCGCACGCTCGTCTTCAAGGGCGGCACGCACGGCGACACGCTCCGCATCATTCCCGAGTCGCGGATGCAGGAACTCGCGCCGACGCTGCCGAAGATCACCGGGGGATTCTCGGACCACCCGACGAACTTCGTCCTCGCGTGCCAGGGCAAGGAAGAAAGCCGATCGCCGTTCCATATCTCGGGCCCGCTGACGCAGGTGTTCCTGCTCGGCGTGATCGCGCAACGGCTGGGCGGCCGCCTCGAGTTCGATCCGGATCGCAGGGTGTTCACGAATAATGCGGAGGCCACGGCGTTGCTCACAGGCCCGCCGCCGGGGATGGGGTGGGAGCGGTACTACAGGGGCTAGGGACTAGGCGCTCGGCGCTAGTCGGACACGGGGCTCGCGGTTCGGGGTTCGGGAAGCGGCAGCGAGGCGGTGGGTGGCCGGGGCGCTTCCCATCTGCGCGCCCTTCGACGAACGCTCAGGGCGTCCTGAGCCCAGCCGAAGGACGCAGGGAAGACGAGCGAAGGTCACCCGAGCACAGATGGGAACGGCCCGGACAGGACCCGCCGCCGAGAGTTCCTGGTGAGGGGAGAGGGCACCATGAGGACGAGACGGTTCATCCTGTCGACATTCATCATCCTGGCGCTCGTGCCGCTGACGCTGGCCCAGGCGCCCGCTGTGCAAACGAAACCCTCGCCAGCGCCGGCGAAGGCCACGTCAACTCCATCGGGGCCCGGCGCACTGCCGTTCCCCTCCGCCACGCCCGAGTCGGTCGGCATGTCGGGCCCGCGCCTCGAGCGGCTGAAGGCGGTGATGCAGGAGCACGTGGACCAGGGACGCATCGCGGGCATCGCCACAGTCGTGACGCGCGCAGGCAAGCTCGTGCACTTCGAGACCTACGGCAAGATGGACGTCGAGAAGAACCTGCCCATGCGCAAGGACGTGATGCTGCGCATGGCTTCGATGTCGAAGGCCGTCACGACGGTCGCGGCGGCAATCCTGCTGGAGGAAGGCCGCCTGCTCCTGACGGACCCTGTCGCGAAGTACCTGCCCGCGTTCAAGCAGACGACGGTAGCCGTGCCGCCCCCGCCCGGCACGCCCGGCACGGGCCGCTACGGCGTGGTGCCGGCGAAACGCGCGATCACGATCCGCGATTTGCTCACGCACACCGCCGGCATCTCGTACGGCCAGGGCAGCCTGGCTGAAGCCGAGTACAAGGCCGCCGGCATCATCGGCTGGTACCTCGCCGACAGGAAGGAGCCGATCGTGCCGCTCATGGAGCGGCTGGCCGCGCTGCCGTTCGACGCGCAGCCCGGTGAGAAGTTCGTGTATGGCTACAACACCGACATTCTCGGCGCCGTCGTGGAGAAGGCTTCCGGGATGCCGCTCGATCAGTTCTTCAAGGCGCGGATCTTCGACCCGCTGAAGATGCCCGACTCGGCGTTCTTCCTGCCGCCCGAGAAACGAGACCGCCTTGCCACGGTCTACTCGGCGGGGCCCGACGGCCGAATCGTCCGTGCGCCCGATGGCGGCATCGGGCAGGGCGACTACGTAGACGGCCCGCGCGCCTGTTTCGGCGGCGGCGCCGGCCTGCTCTCCACGCCCATGGACTACGCGCGGTTCCTGCAGATGCTCGTCAACGGCGGGGAACTCGACGGCGTGCGCATCCTCAGCCCCAAGACCGTCGAATTGATGACGGCCAACCACGTCGGCACCCTGTACAGCGACGGCAACATGGGCTTCGGCCTGGGGTTCGAGGTGATCGAGCACCTCGGAAAGACCGGGCGCTTCGGCAGCGTCGGCGCCTACGGATGGGGAAGCGCGTATTTCCAGCGCTTCGTCGTCGACCCGCAGGAGAAACTGGTGGCCGTCTTCTACGCGCAGCTCATTCCGGCCGGCGGCCTCGATGTCCAGGAGAGGTGGCGGGACTTGGTGTACGCCGCGATTGTGGGACCGCCGCCCGCACAAGTTCCGGCGGCATTTGCGCCGCGGCGATAGTCAGAAGACAGAAGACAGGAGACAGGAGACAGGAGGACCTCACCGGTGCCGAAAGTGAGGCTCGGCACCGTGCCTGTGACACGCCGCGTGCAGCGAGCGATCGGGCGTCAGCTGCGAGCGTGTCCCTCGAAGCGGGACCGCAGCGCGTGGCGTGTCACAGGCACGACTGGTCCTGCTACGACCCGACCGTAAACGCGATCGTCGCGACGGTCTTCTCCCAGGCCATCGCCAGCGTGCCACCCTGCAGCGTCATGTCGACGAAGGCGATGGTGAACTGATCGATCGACAGGCTCCCCACGGACGTCTGCATCGGCGCCCGCAGCACGTCGAACTTCGGGTCGTAGCCGTCCGAGCCCCACGTCTGGGCCTTGTTGGCGGGGTCATACTTCGTCTGGAACGGCTGGCTCGAGAAGATCAGCGTCCATGCGCCCGGCTTCAGGTCCACGAACACGCTGTACTCGCCGGCCGGCAGCGTCTTGCCAGCGAACACGAGCGGCGCCTCGGTCTTGAATCGGGTGGTCTGATTGGCCCCTGCCCGCCACACCGGCGCGCCGGCGTTCACGGTCTTGCCGTAGTCGGCGCCGGCGCCGAAGATGTCGGTGCGGCCGCGCAGGATCGGGCGCCCGTAGTCCACGATGATCCACTTGCCGTCGCGGTAGCGCGGCGCCGTGCCTTCTTTTTCGGTCACCCATTTGCCGCTGACCTGGGTGGCCGCTGTGCCGCGTGGGCTGGCCGGCATCGGCGCCGGCGCGGCGGCTTGCTGGGCGAGCGCGATCGAACCCGCGAGGGCGACCGCGGCGGCGGTGGTGAGCGCGAGTGCCTTCATGAGACTCCTTTCCCGTCGATGAGACGGTGCGGCCATCCGCGGCCGCCACTGGTCTGACTGGGTAACTCTTCAATCATACGAGGGGACGGCTGCGGTGGCTAGGGGGCATCCGCCTTCGCCAAACGGCCTGCCGGCCGGCTCCGGCGTGACAAGTGGGACTCGGGACTTGGGGCTCGGAGGTCAGTGTGGATGCCGGGCAGGCTACCGGGCGGGCCCTCGAACCACGCCGATGATCGTCAGTTCGCAAAACGCTGCGGAAGGGCCGAAAACCACGTGGGGTGTCCGGGGCCCCGCGTGCTGCCAACAGAACCCTGAAGCTGCGTTTTGCCGGCGTGCGTGAGCGGGACCGAACCGGAGCCTGCTCGGCTGCCACCATGGCCGGGCACCGAGTCCCGAGTCCCGCGCCCCGAATCCCGGCCGTCTGCCGTATGATGTCGCCGACCGCGCCGCGCGAGCCGGCGCGGCTGGGGAGGACTTCGATGCGCATGTTCAATGGGTACGTGGGAACGGCGGGCCTGCTGGCCCTTATCGGGATTGTCGGCATGTTGTCGACGGGCGCGTCTGCGCAGCGGACGGCCAAGCCCGTCCTGCACGGCCGCCACTGGATGGCGGTCACCGGCAAGCCGCTGGCCGCCACCGCCGGCGCGGCGATCTTCCAGAAGAACGGCAACGCCGTCGATGCCGCGTGCGCCATGATCGCCGCCACGTCGACGATGTGGGACACGCTCGCGTGGGGCGGCGAGACCCAGGCGCTCATCTACAACCCGAAGACGAAGAAGGTGATCGGCATCAACGCGCTCGGCGTGGCGCCGACCGGCGCGACGCCCGAGTTCTTCAAGGCGAAGAAGCTGGAGTACCCGCCTGCCTACGGGCCGCTCGCCGCCGTCACGCCCGGCACGCCCGGCGGCATCCTCGTGATGCTGGCCGAGTTCGGCACGCTGAGCCTCAAGGACGTGCTGGAGCCGGCCATCCAGATGGCCGACGGCTACCCGATCGAGGCGCAGCTGGGCAGCACCATCGAGCGGCAGAAGGGCCAGATCAAACAGTGGCCGTACTCGAAGGCGGTGTTCCTCACGCACCCGGGCGAATCACGCGAGGCGCCGGAGGCGGGCGAGGTCTTCAAGCAGCCTGATCTGGCGGCCACGCTGCGCAAGCTCGTCGAGACGGAGCAGCAGGCGCTCAAGGCGGGCAAGTCGCGGAAGGACGCCATCATGGCGGCCTACGACCGCTTCTACAAGGGCGACATCGCGCAGGAAATCGTCCGCAGCACCCAGGAGCAGGGCGGCCTCATCACGATGGCCGACCTGGCCAACTGGAAGGTCCACCTCGAGGAGCCCGTGATGACGACCTACAAGGGCATCGAGGTGTACAAGCTCACCACGTGGGTGCAGGGCCCGGCGATGCTGCAGGCGCTGAACATCCTCGAGAACACCGACGTGAAGGCGATGGGCTACAACAGCCCCCGCTACATGCACGCGATCTACCAGGCGATGAACATGGCCTTCGCCGATCGCGACTTCTACTACGGCGATCCGTACGTGCCGCCGGTGGAGCCCATCAAGGGCCTGCTCTCGAAGGACTACGCGAAGGCGCGGTTCGCCGCGATCAACTGGGAGAAGAACGACGCGGAGGTGAAACCCGGCGACCCGTACCCGTTCCAGGGCGAGAAGAACCCCTACGCGGCGCTGCTCGCGAAGTGGACCTCGAAGAAGGGCCTCGAGCTCGGCCGACGCCGGCGCACGACATCCGCACGCACGACGAGGGCTTCTACGCGGGCACGACGTCGGTGCAGGCGGCCGACGAGGAGGGCTGGATCGTGTCGGTGACGCCGAGCGGCGGCTGGGTGCCGGCCGTCATCGCGGGCAGGACCGGCATCGGGCTCAGCCAGCGGATGCAGGCCTTCGTCCTCGACGAGGCCGACTGCCCGTTCAACGTGGTGCGGCCCGGCCAGCGGCCGCGCTCGACGCTCACGCCGAGCCTCGCGCTGAAGGACGGCGCGCCCTACCTGGCGTTCTCCGTGCAGGGCGGCGACAGCCAGGACCAGAACCTGCTGCAGTTCTTCCTCAACATGGTCGAGTTCGACATGAACGTGCAGCAAGCCTGCGAGGCGCCCAACATCAACAGCTTCCAGATGCGCAGCACCTTCGACCAGCACCTCTCGGAGCCGGGGCGCATGCTGGTGGCCGAGTCCACGCCGCCCGACGTGCGCAAGGCGCTGCAGGCCATGGGCTACACGCTGACGTTCGAGCGGCTGACGTCAGGGCCGATCACCGCCATCATGCTCGACCGCAAGCACGGCACGATGTGGGGCGGCGCGAGCAACCACGGCGAGGACTACGGCATCGGCTGGTAGCGGACCGGTTTCACGACCTGCGTCCTTTGCGGGAACCGGTCGTGAAACCGCGGTCTGGCAACGGCTAACGATTCTCGGGAGCTCCCGACACGACCCACTGGCGGATGATCTCGGACTTGGCGGCGCGATCGCCGCTCAGGTGGCCGTACATCGAGCCGCCGCTCCGTGTCGCGAGCACGAGCGCCGAATTCGCGTTGCCAGCCGACACCACCCGCATGGTGCCCGCGTACGTCGACAGATCGACCCCGGCCGATGGCCGCGAGGCGCCGTGACAACTGGTGCAATCCGACACGAGAATCGGCTTGACGTCCTGCGTCCAGGCATAGGGTCCCGCCGAGGCGGTGGGCGCCGGCGTCGACGGGGTGCTGGTGGTGGCCGATGATGGGGCTGCAGGGCTGGCCGGACTGCCGTTTCCGCCTCCGCATCCTGCGGCCGACAACGCCAGCATGACCGGTATCACGAACGCGCACGGGGGTCTTCTCAAGGGGGTGCTCCTCTGAATAGGACACAGGTACCGGAGTACCGGTTACGTTGCAAAGGAGGTGCCATTTGGACCGACAAAGCGACGAGCTGACCAACCTGCCCGGCGTCGGCCCTAGCATCGCCGCGGACCTTCGAAGCCTGGGCGTGCGCTCGATCAAGGACCTCGCGCGCCGCAACCCGGAACGCCTCTACGCCAGCCTGTGCAGCAAGACCGGCAAGCGGCAGGATCCCTGCGTGCTCTACGTGTTCCGGTGCGCGGTGTACGCGGCCAGTGTGCCGGGACCAGAGCCGCATCTGCTCAGGTGGTGGAACTGGAAGGGGCGCCGGCTGCCGGCAGGATTGCCGAGCCCCAGCGGACGCGCGCGGGTCACGCGCCCGGTCAAGCCCACGGGCTTATAATACCCACGCCCCGTCATCAACGTCTCGTCGCGCCTTTTCGCCTGCGGGGCGTAGGGTGGAACCGGGGATGCCGCATCAGGAGGATTGAACCCATGCGCAGGTCGTTGTTCGTCGGTCTCACGCTGTGCCTTGTCCTCGGCCTCGCCGTCGGCCTGGGTGCCGACATGAAGTCGAAGCAGAAGACCCAGGTCAAGTTCGAAGGCATGATCGGCAAGATGATGGGCATGTTCGGCGGCAAGTCCGCCAAGGACGGCCTGATCAGCACCGTCGCCATCTCGGGCGACCGCATGATGACGGTCAACGACCAGTCAGGCGAACTCGTCGACCTGGCCGCCGAGAAGGTGTACAGCATCGACTTCAAGGGCAAGAGCTACACGGTGAAGACCTTCGCCGAAATCCGCAAGCAGTGGGAAGAGGCGCAGGCGGAGATGAAGAAGCGGGCGGCCGAGACCAGGGAGCAGCCCGAGCAGGGCGACGTGCAGTACGAGATGGACTTCAACATCGAGAAGACCGGCCAGCGCAAGACGGTGAACGGCTACGACTGCCAGCAGGCGATCATGACGATTGCCATGCGCCAGAAGGGCAAGAAGCTCGAGGACGGCGGCGGCATGGTGATGACCACCGACATGTGGATGGCCCCGGCCATCCCGGCCATGCAGGAGCAGGCCGCGTTCATGCAGCGCTACATGAAGAAGCTCTTCGGCAACGACATGGAGACCATGGCCCGCGACCTCGCCCAGGCGATGGCGATGTACCCGCAGATGAAGGGCGCCATGGAGCGGATGAAGAAGGAAGCCGTCAAGCTCGAGGGCACCGCGGTCCTGACGACGATGAAGGTCGAGATGGTGATGTCGCCGGAACAGGCCAAGTCGCAGTCCGAGGGCGGCGAGAAGCCGAAGATGGGTCTCGGCCTGCCGGGCGGCCTCGGCGGCATGTTCGGGAAGAAGAAGAAGGCCGAGGAGGCTCCGAAAGAGGGCCAGCCGACCGCCGAGGGTCCGAAGAACCGCTCAACGTTCATGACGACGACGACGGAGCTGCTGGAAGTCCAGCCGTCGGCTAGCGCGGCGGACGTCGAGATCCCCGCGGGGTTCAAGCAGAAGTAGATCCCGGTTGCCGACCGTAAGGCATGACGGTCGGACCCGCGTCCGCGGGTCCTGTCCGGGGTGTTTCCATCTGTCCTCGGGTGACCTTCGCCTGTCTTCCCTGCGGGCAGATGGAAAGCACCCCGGCCACCCGCGTGCTGCGGCTGAGCCGTCGGATTCTCGGTCTTGCGATCAAACTCGCGGCCGGCCGATGTTGTACTTCTGCAGCGCGGCGATCTGCGCGAGGGCGGCGCGCGCGCGCGCCGCCGTCTCAGGATCGGGGTCCCGGTCGAGCGCGTCGAGGAAGTGCTGATACGCGGGCGCCACCTGGCCGAGTTGGTTCAGCTGCACGAGCCCCGCGCCCACGTGGGCCGCCGCCGCGCTGGCGTCGGCGGGGTAGTCGCGCAGGTGGCGCCTGTAGACGACCAGCGCCGCGTCGCCGTGGCCGTTGGCAGCCAGCCAGTCCCCCATCGCCAGTGACTCGCCTGGCCGCAGCGCCTTGCGCGCCTGGTCCGGGGACAGCGCGAAGTACGCGGCCGCGGCCCTGGGCATGTCCCCCTGCCCGATGGCCGCGCCCATCTCCGATGCCGGCCCCTCGTCCATCACGACGTCCGACGCGTAGCCGGCCTGCCGCGACTGCACGCCGCGCCGGTCGATGAGCCACGCGCCGGCCAGCCCCGCCACGAACCCGCCGATGTGGGCGCCATGCGCGACGCCGCCCCCGCCGCCCGTTGAGATCAGGAACGGCAGCAGGTTGTCGACGAGCAGGTAGATGCCGAGCACGAGGCGGGCGCGGACCGCGACCACGTTCATGAAGAACGGGAAGAGAAACACGAACAGCCGCACCGTGTTTCGCGGGAACCAGAGGAAGTAGAAGCCCAGCACGCCCGAGATCGCGCCGGATGCGCCGACCAGCGGCAGCGGCGGAGCCGGGGGCGAACAGCGCGAAGAACAGTGTCGCCGCGACGCCCGTGGCGAGGTACGCCAGGAGGTAGCCGAGGCGGCCGAGGCGGTACTCCACGTTGTCGCCGTAGATCCACAGGAACAGCATGTTCCCGAAGAGGTGGAGGAAGCCGCCGTGGAGGAAGAGCGAGAAGAACAGGTCCGCGAGCTGCGGCGCCGCCGGCTTGTAACCGTGTTCGAACACGTAGAGGTCGTACGCCGACGTGTTCGCGAGCGCCGCGCGCAGCGGCACGCCCGGCGGCAGCTGGCTGCGCACCACCTCGACGTACGCCTCGAACGCGGGGCTGGAGGTGTCGGGCGGCCGGGCGCTCAGAGGCAGCGACACCAGCGCGTACACGAGGACGTTTGCGGCGATGAGCGCGTAGGTGACGTACGGCCGGCCACCCGGATTCGGCGCGTCGCTGAGCGGAAGGATCAACGGCTAGACCAGGTGCTTCTTGATCTGGCGGTTCAGGCTGTGGATGTTGCGGCGCACCGCCTTGAGCTTCTCGTTGTCACCCGCCTCGAGGGCCGCCTCCCGGTCCTTCTTGAGCGCGCGGATCTTGGCCTTGAGCGCGGCCTTGTCGATGCCGGCCGCGTCGTGGTGCTCGTGGAGGGGAACGTTCAGCGCCGTGCAGAGCGCGACGAGCAGGTGCTCCTTGTTGAGCTGCGTGTACCCCTGGACGGCCTCGTGCTGCAGGTCCTTGGCGATGTCGCGCAGCTGGGTGATGTTCTTCTCTTTCAGTTCGTGATACGTGAACGCCATGGGCGGAGACTCCTTCCGCGGGCATTCTACCCGAACTGCGCGGCGGCAGCGGCCGGGCACACGTAGAGGCGGTTTCCTCGCCGGTCCTGGCGTATCCTGAAGGCCGGGCCGCGTCACGGCCCCTGAAAGGACGCCGCCATGACACGCCTTCTCGTCAGCCTCGCCCTGGCCGTCGCGATGCTCGCCGCCGGGTACGTCCTCCGCGGCGTCGTTGGTCCCGGCCCGGGGGCGGCCCCCGCGCCGACGGTGGCCACCAGCGTGGACTTCATCCGCGACATCGGCGAGCTGCACGTGCTGCGCGCGTCCGTGAAGGAGATCGTCACCTCGAACGTGGGGGAGGCCAGCTGGGTCCGCACCCCGGGCAAGCTGGCCGTCATCTGCCACTTCGACATCAAGTACAAGTACAACCTCCACAAGGCCCAGATCGTCGCCGGCGGGCGCGCGGACGGCACGCGTTACTGCATGATCCGGCTGCCGCGGCACGAATTCGAGGTCTCGACCGGCGAGATCCGCTTCTACGACGACCAGGACGGCACCTGGCTCGGCTTCACGCAGAAGACGCCGCCCGACGAGCGGACCCGCGCGCTCGAGGCCGCCCGCCGCCAGGCGGAGGCGCAGGCGCAGGCGTTCCTGGGACAAATGGAAGGCGAAATCCAGGCATCCGCGCGGACGACCCTGACGCAAGTCGCGAAGGCGTTCGGCTACACAGACATCCGGATCGAGTTCGAATAAAACCGCACGTCCCCGGAAACTGGCGCTCCGCCCCTTGACAGAGCCGGCCCACGGGCCGAGATTGATACTGGACTCCCGCGTACTCGTCTTCCGAAGCCCCGACTTCTGCCAGGAGGACGCCGTGGCACATCATCTGCCTCATATCAACGTCAGGGTCTTCACCGTCCTCGTCCTCGTCAGCCTGCCGCTGTACGCGCTGGCCGCCGTGATGGTGCTCGGCACGGGCCAGGCGCAGCTGCGTGACGCGTTCGGCCTGCAGTTGACCGACCAGGCCCAGCAGGCGGCCGCCACGGTCGACTCGTACGTGTTCCGGCGCGTCATCGACGTGGCCATCCTCGCGCGCGTGCCGGAGGTGCAGGCGGCGGCCGCCGCCGGCGACAAGGTGCCGCTGGATGTGGCCAAGGCGCGCGAGCTCGACGCGGCATGGACCGCGCAGCCCGGGGCGACGGCCGCGCGCCTCGGCGTGCTCGAGAATCCCGCCTCGCAGTTCCTGCGGGACATCGTCAGCAACGACCAGGTCTACCGGGAGATCATCGTGACGGATCGCGAGGGGCGCCTCGTGGCGGCGTCCAGCGCGACCTCCGACTACATCCAGAGCGACGAGGCGTGGTGGAAGGAAGCGTTCAATGACGGGTCACGCGGTCTCGTCTCGGTCAGTGATGTGTCGTGGGACGAGAGTACGAAGTCGCATGCGATCGAGATCGCGGTGCCCGTTACTGAGCGGCCCGGCGAGCGGCTCGTGGGAGTCCTGAAGGTCGTGGCAGATGCGCGCGAGCTGCTCGCCGTGGCCGCTGGCGTGAAGTCCAGCACCTCCGGCGAGGCGTTCCTCATCCGCGAGGACGGATCGATCGTGTTCAGCCAGCGTGGGATGGGAGGCCAGGCCAAGTTCTTCGCGGCCGACCTGTTCCGCGAGCGGATGAGGAACTACAAGGCCGGCGACCCGCAGTTCCGGCTCGATTTCAGCGCGCGCGACCAGAACGGCCGGTCGTACCTGGTCGGCGTCGCGCCCTGCCAGCTCGGGGCCAGCTACCCGCACATGGCGTGGATGATGGCGGTCACCCAGTCCGAGGACGACCTGTTCGCGCCCGCACGGGCGCAGATGTGGCGCCTGCTCGGGGTCTTCGGCCTCATCGCGGCCTTCGTGCTCGCCATCGCCGTGTGGTTCTCGGTGCGCCTGGCGGCGCCGCCTGTCGGAAAGGACACGCACCTCACCGAGCACCCGGAGGTGCCCAGGATCGAAGAAGAGTCGGCGTAACGGGTCCTGCCGCTTGGCGCGGCTCGTTGATTCCGCTAACGTACCTGCCTGAGGTCCTATGATTTCCAGGCGGGACGTGTTGAAGGGCGCGGCGGCGGCCGGACTCTGGGCAGCCGGGCGCGCCCATGTCCGTGCGCAGGAGCGGCAGCAGCAGACGGCGACGCCGGCCGGCGAATCGCTGGTCCAGTACGTGGACCCGTTCATCGGCACCGGTGGCCGCGGCCATACCTTCCCGGGCGCGTCGATGCCCGGCGGCCTCGTGCAGCTCAGCCCCGACTCAGGCAAGCAGGGTCCGGACCGGGGCGCGGGCTACCACTACACCGACACGGACATCGCCGGCTTCAGTCATACCCATCTGAGCGGCGCCGCCGCCGGCGACCTGTGCGACATCCTCGTAACGCCGACGCAGGCAGGCGCCGAGATGCCCGCGTCCGTCATGTCGCCCTTCTCGCACGACAGGGAGAAGGCATCGCCCGGCTACTACTCGGTCGACCTCCAGGCGTTCGACATCCGCGCGGAACTCACCGCCACGCGCCGCGTCGGGCTGCATCGCTACTCGTTCCTGAGGCCCGCGTCCAGCCGCCAGCCCGCGCTCTCGTTCGACCTCGGGTTCGCCATCAACGGCGACGAGCCCGTCGAGACGCAGATCGCGCTCGAAGGGCCGACGACGATCTCGGGATACCGGTTTTCGAGGGGATGGGCGAAGGACCAGCGCGTGTTCTTCGCGGCGCGCTTCTCGACGCCGTACCAGACGTGGCTCGTCGGCGACCCCGAGGGCTACTCGGGGGAGCGCCGCGAGGTCACGGCGGCGCGCGCGCGCGGCCTGTTCCGGTTCGTGCTGCGGCCGGGGCAGCCGCTGCTCGTGAAAGTCGCGATCTCGCCGGTGAGCGTGGATGGCGCCCGCCGAAATCTCGAGCGCGAAACGCCAGGATGGGAGTTCGACGGCTACCGCAGGGATGCCGCCACCGCCTGGGAGCGGAAGCTGCAGCGCATCCGGATCGACACGCCCGACAAGGCGCGGAAGACGGTGTTCTACACCGCCCTCTACCACTCGCTGCTGGCACCCTCGACGTTCGCCGACGCCGACAACAGCTACCGCGGCTCGAATGGCCAGGTCCAGCCGCCAGCGCCGTTCCAGAACCATACGGTGTTCCCGCTGTGGGACACCTTCCGCGCCCTGCATCCGCTGATGACCCTCATCCAGGCGGAGCGGGTGGACGACCTGGTCCAGTCGATGATGGCGGTCTACCGCGAAAGCGGGCGCCTGCCGGTGTGGGCGCTGTGGGGCAACGAGACCGATGCGGGGATCGGCTACCCCGCGGTGCCGGTCATCACCGACGCGATCTTCAAGGGCCTGACTGCCGTGAATCGCGGGGAGGCGCTGGAGGCCATGAAGGCGAGCGCGCTTCAGGACGCGCGCGGCCTGACGTGGCTGAAGCCGCCGGAGACGCGCGGATACATCCCGGCTGACCGGGAACCCGAGTCCGTGTCGAAGACTCTCGAGTACGCCTTCGACGACTGGTGCATCGCGCAGATGGCCGCGAGGCTCGAACGCCTCGAGGACCGCCGGTTCTTCGAAACGCGCGCGGGTTTCTACCGGAACGTGTTCGACGCGTCCACCGGCTTCATGCGCCCGCGTCTCGTCGACGGTTCGTGGAAGGCGCCGTTCTCACCGCGCGACCCGCAACGCGCCAGCCGAGACTACACCAGCGGCAACGCGTGGCAGTACACGTGGTCCGTCATGCACGATGTGCGGGGGCTGATGGGGCTCATGGGAGGCCCGGAGGCGTTCGTCCGGAAGCTGGACGAGCTGTTCGATCAGCCGCCAATCATCGAGGGCGAATCCGTGCCGCCGGACGCCGCCGGGCTGATTGGCCAATACGCCCACGGCAACGTGCCCAGCCACCACGCCGCCTATCTCTACGCCTACGCCGGCGCGCCGTGGAAGTCGGCCGGCCGCGTGCGCCAGATCGCGTCGACCCTCTACGGGACAGGCCCCGAGGGCCTCTGCGGCAGCGAGGGCTGCGGCCAGCTGTCCGCGTGGTACCTGTTCAGCGCGATGGGGTTCTACCCGGTCAACCCCGCCGAGGGCGTGTACGTCATCGGCGCGCCGCAGGTGGAGAAGGCCGCACTCGACCTCGGCGGACAGCGCACCTTCACGATCGAGGCGCCGGGCCTGTCGCCAGCGGACAAGTACGTCACGGGCGCGACGCTGAACGGCAAGCCGCTCGACCGCGCCTGGGTCAGCCACGCCGACATCGCCGCAGGCGGCACGCTGCGTTTGACGATGGGCGCCGAACCCAACGCGGCGTGGGCCTCGTCACCCGACGCGGCGCCGCCGTCGATGACGAAGTAAGCGGGATTCCCTTCGACTCGCCAGAAGCCCGGCTCGCTCAGGGCAGGCGGGATTCGGGACTCGGGAAGAACGCGTCAGTCTCGGCGTGGCGAGACCTCGGGAAACGCCGCCTCCGT
Source organism: uncultured Acidobacteriota bacterium (assembly GCA_963806085.1). GTDB lineage: Bacteria > Acidobacteriota > Vicinamibacteria > Vicinamibacterales > JAKQTR01 > JAKQTR01. The sequence continues at coordinate 475,082 of CAWDWR010000002.1, read as the reverse complement.
CGTGGCCGGCTCGATCACCCACGCGGCCACGGCCATGCCCACGCTTACCGCCAGCAGGACCGTCCCCGCCGCCTGGTGTTCGCCCACCACGCGCGACGCCGCCAGCGTCACGATGAGCGCGATGACCAGGTCGATCCGCATGAGCCACAGGCGGGTGCGGGCCAGCTGGCGGATGATCGCGGCCGGCGTCTGGCGCTCGATAAACAGCAGGTGCACCCGCATGGTGCCGTCGGCAACCGCGAGGCCCAGCAACGTGGCGAACAACTCGTGGCGCAGTGGCTGGCCCAGCCACGACGCGAGCCACCAGCTCCCGATCGCGAGCACCGACAGAACCGCCACCAGCACCGCCTGGTGGACCCGCCAGAGCGCGCGGGCCGAGCGCTCGGCTTGCGGTGCGTCCGGTGGCGGGGCCGGCACGGCCGTGCTGCTCGCCAGGGCCCTCGCGAGCGCGTCCAGCTCGCCGGCCACCTCGGCGGCGCTGGCGTAGCGAGCCGCCGGGTCCTTCTTCAGGCACCTGGCGACGATGGCATCGAGCGCTGGCGGGAACAGCGGATTCAGCCGGCCGAGCGGAACCGGCTCCTGCGTCATGACGCGCGCCGCGGTCGAGGAGGCCGTCTTGCCCTGGAACGGGTTCACGCCGCTCACCAGTTCGTAGAGCACGGTGCCGAGCGCGAACAGATCGCTGCGCGCGTCGCCGGCGGCGCCGTCCAGTTGCTCGGGCGCCATGTAGCCGGGCGTGCCAACCATCACGCCCGTCGCCGTCAGGCGCGGGCGCCCGGGTTCGTCGGTCATCGTGCGCGCGATGCCGAAGTCGAGAATCCGGACGGCGCCGTTCGCCCCGATGAGGATGTTCTCGGGCTTCAGATCACGATGGATGATGCCCTGGCCATGCGCGGCGTCGAGGCCTCGAGCGACCTGCAGGGCGATCTCGAGCGCCTCGCGGACGGGCAGCGGGCCGCCGGTATCGAGCCGCTCGCGGGCCGTGCCGCCGGGCACGTACTCGGAAACGATGAACAGCTGGCCCCCGACCTCCTCGAGGGCGTGCACCGCGGCGACATTCGGATGCACCAGCGCGGCGGCGGCGCGGGCTTCGAGCCTGAGCCGCTCGCGCCGCTTCTCGTCGGCGACGTCCTGCGGGTGGAGGGCCTTCAGGGTGACGGGCCGTGCGAGCCGCGTGTCGTCGGCCAGGTAGACCACGCCCATCCCGCCGCGGCCCAGCGGCCGCACGATGCGGTAGGGCCCCACCATCGCGCCCGCCGGCATCGCGGCGCCCGCATCGCCGAGCAGCAGCGGCGCGACGCCGAGGCCGGAGTCGGCAAGAAAGTGGTCGGCGCCGGCATCCGCGCCGAGCAGTTCTTCGAGTTCGGCTCTCAGGCCCGCGTCGCCAGCGCAGGCCTCGTCGAGGAAGGCGGCGCGCTCGCGGCCGTGCCGCTCGTGCGCCTCGTGGAACAGCGCGGCGAGGCGAGGCCAGCGATCCGGGCTGTCAGTCATGGGCCGGACCCGCGTGCGTGTCCGCGGCCGGCGCGGTGCCGCTCAACTCGCGGTACAGCCAGGCACGCGAAAGCGTCCACGCGCGCTTGACGGTCGCCGGCGACAGGCCGAGCGCCGCCGCCGTCTCTTCTACCGTCAATCCGCCGAAATAGCGCAGTTCGACGACCCGCGCGTGCCGCTCATCGAGGCGCGCCAGCCGCTGCAGCGCCTCGTCGAGCGCCAGCACGTCGATGGACGGCGACGGCACGGGCGCGAGCAGATCGTCCAGCGTGAGGCGCGCGGCGCCGCCGCCCCTCTTGCGCGCGACGCGTGCGCGCGCATGCTCGATGAGGATCTCGCGCATCGCGCGGGCGGCGATGCCGAGGAAGTGCGCGCGGTTCTCGAACGACAGCGAGGCGTCCTTGAGCAGCCGCAGATACGCCTCGTGCACGAGGGCCGTCGTCTGCAGCGTGCGGCCAGGCTGCTCGTGGCGCATCTCGCGCGCGGCGATGCGGCGCAGTTCCGCGTACACGAGCGGGAACAACTCGTCGCAGGCCGGCTGGCTCCCGGCGCCCGCTTCCTGGCTCATGGCTGCTTCCTTTCGACGATCCGAAGCAGGAGCTGCTGGGCGCGCTCGTACGTGGGGGCCGCTTCGAGCGCGGCGAGCACCGCCTGTTTGGCCTCGGCGCGTTCACCCGAGGCCAGCAGCACTTCGGCGAGGTCGCATCGGGCCGGGACCGGGTCAACCGGGCCGGCGTCGATGGCCGCCCTGAACTCGCGGGCGGCGAGCGCCATGTCCCGGCGTTCCAGCGCCAGCCGCCCGTACGCCGAGTGCGTGGCCGAGTCGAACGGATCGAGCGTGACGATGCGATCGTACGCGAGGGCGAGGGCCGCCTGATCACCGAGGCGCCTGGCCAGGGGCACCAGTTGGCGGGCCGCGCGGATGTTGACGTGGTCGTCTTCGAGGAGCCCCTTCAGTTCGCGCACGGCGCGCGGGAAGTCGCCTGCCCGCTCGGCGAGCGACGCGATCTGGGCGCGGGGACTGGAAGGCCCGACCGCCGACGGTACGAGCGCGGCCGCGCGTGCGAACGACGCGATCGCGTCCTCACGGGCACCGGCGGCCGAGAGGGCCTGGCCGGCGGCCATCTGCACCGGAAAGCTGCCGATGTGTTTCGCCGCCAGGGCCTTGATGGCCGCGATGTCGAAGCCGCTGGGCAGTTCCAGTCCATCCGGCGCCTGAAGCGCTTTGCCGATCTCGCCGTAGCGTTCCGCCAGCATCGCGTCGAAGTCGCGCTGCAGGTCGGCGGGTCCCATGCCGGTGGCCTTGCGGAGCGCGGCGTCCGTGCCGGCGCCGTCGCCGTACGCGCGCAGCATCGTGTTGATCGCCGCATGCCCGCGCTGCTTCGCGATGAGCGACACGACCAGCGACGCCTGGAAGTAGGCGAGCTCGATCGTGTCGGGCCGCATGAAGCCGGCGTTGAGATCGGCGAGCGTGAGGATCTTCTTGTCGGCCCAGGCCTTCGCGAACGCCAGCTCGGAATCGCGCGCCCACTCGGGCCTGCGCAGGCCTTCTTCGTAAACCGAGATGCCCTCGTTGAGCCAGCGCGGCGCGCGGTAGTTCGACACCTGCATCGTGAACACGTGCGCCATCTCGTGCCAGAGCGTGGCCTGCCAGTTGAAATCGCCTGGCGGCCTCGCGCGAGGCGAGTCGAGGGTAACCACGCGGCCGAAGCAGGCGCCGAGGGCGCCGAGGAGGCCCGGCAGGCCCAGGGTGCGGACGGCGAAGTCGTCGTGTTTCGGGAAGATCTCGACGAGGATGGGCCCCCGCGGTTCGAAGCCGTAGCGCGCGGCCATCTGCGCCATGGCGTCCTTCACCATGGGCACGGCGTAGTGCCGGAGCGCCGGAGCCTCGTCTGGATCGAGCTTGATCGTCACGGGTCCGGCCTCGATCGCCTCGAACCCGTCCAGCGTGTCGAGCATCTGCAGCAGGTTGTACGTGACGAGGTCGTACGCGTCGGCTCGAAACGCCGTTTCGAGCGCGCGCCGCGCGCCGCGTTCGTCACCGACACGGAGCAGGTGCAGGCCGAGATCCGCCTGCGTCCCCGGGTTGTCGGGTTCGAGCGCCACGGCCTTCCTCGCCAGCGCCACCGCGTCCTCGTACCGGTAGTGGCTCGCTGCGCGGGCCGCAACGATGCGGTAGAGATCGCCGTAGACAGGATTGGCGGCGAGGGCCTTCGCGACGGCGGCGTCGTAGTCGGCTGTCCGGCCGGCCACGTAGGCGAGGGCGGCGCCAAGCGCATGCGCCTCGGCGCTGTTCGGGTTCGCGGCGAGCGCGCGTGCCAGGTGTTCCTGCGCCTCGGCGATCCTGTCGGCGTCGAGGGCCTCGCCGGCGAGGAAGACGTGGGCGTCGACAAGCGCCGGATCGATGTCAATCGCGCGGCGCGCGGCCGAGACGGCCGCAGGCGGGTTCTCGTGCGCCAGCGCCTTCGCGAGCCCGGCGTGCGCTGGAGCCCAAAGGCCGTCGGCGTCGAGCGCCGCGCGGAAGGAGGCCACCGCGTTGGCCGGGTCGTGCGTGTCGAGGAACAACTCGCCCCAGGCGGTGTTCGCGGCGGCGACCAGCACCGCGTCCTTGGCGGCAGCCGCCACGCTTTCGCGGAACAGGGCGTTGGCCGTGCGGACTTGCCCAAGCGCCCGGGCGGCGCGGGCCACGCGAAGCAGGCCGTCGGGCGTATTCGCACTGCGGGATCCGGCTGCGAGGGGTGCGAGCACGCGCCGCGCTTCGGCCTTCTTGCCCTGTTGAAAGAGGATGAGTCCCCACTCGAGGGCCGCGTCGCCGGCGGGCGCAGCGGCGCTGGCCGGCGCGGCCAGCGTTGCCGCCGCCTCGAAATCGCCGCCGTCGGCGGCGAGCCGCGCGCGCACGGCCGCCGCAGCCCGATCGCCGTCACCCCGCCCACGGGCCAGCGCCTCGGCTTCGCTCCGCTTGCCGTGGGCGACGGCCTGGGCCGCCGCGCGAAGGAACGCGATCTCGGCCTGCGCCCGCGCGGCCTCCGCGCCTGCCGCCGCAGCCTTCGCCTGGGGGTCCTGCGGGTGGCTGGGGGCACCGCCCGCCGCGGGCAGGGCCGGAATCGCGACGGCCAGCGCCGCAGCCAGCGAAAGTCTCAGCAGTCTCATGACGGCCCTGGCCGCGATTGTACCCTCAATCCCGACGCCGCACGCCGGCGTGCTATTCTCGCGGGAGGGATCGCACCACCAGGTGATCGCTGCCCGCTCGCGCCCGGCGACCCGCCGGTAAACGGATGCGTGCCGGCGGCGGTATTGGCTCGACAGGGGCGGCTTTCGGTTCCATGGCGGAGCGCAGGTGCTGGACCGGTTCATCGAGCTCGTTTTCAAGTACCGGCCGGTGGTGTTCGAGCAGGGCGAACTGGGATTCAGCCCGCCCTGGCCGGCCGCCATCGCGGTCATCGTTGTCTTTGCGGCGATGGGGGCCGCCGTGTGGGTGTACCTGCGCGCCGGGCGCACCCGCGGCTGGTCGCGCGCCGCGCTGCTCGCGCTCCGCCTGTCGGCGCTCGCCGTCTTCCTGTTCGCCCTGCTGCGTCCCGTCCTGATCGTCCGCACCGTTGAGCCGCAGCGCAACGTCCTCGCGCTGCTCGTGGACGGCTCGCGCAGCATGGAGATTGCCGACCTCGACGCCAAGCCGCGCAGCGCCTTCGTCCGCGAGGCGATCGGCCCCGCCGGCGCCCTCCGCGCGGCCCTGGCGCGCCGCTTCTCGATCAGGGACTTCGAGTTCGCCTCGACGGCCCGCCGCGTCGCCGATCCTGCGGCGATGACCTTCTCGGGCACGCGCTCGTTCATCGGGCGCTCGCTGCAGCGGACGGCCGAGGAGCTCTCCGGCCTGCCGGTCTCGGGCATCGTGCTCGTCACCGACGGCGCCGACACGTCGCGCGAGCCGATGAGTCGACACGATCCGCGCACTGAAATCGGCCGGGCTCCCGGTGTTCGCCGTCGGGCTCGGCCGCGAGACGCTCGACAGGGACGTCCAGATCGGCCGCGTCGATCCGCCCGCCACCGTGCTGAAGGGCGCCACGCTGGTGGCCGACGTCGTCGTCAGCCAGTCGGGATTCGCCGGCCGCCCCGTGCCGCTCACCGTCGAAGACGAGGGCCAGGTGATCGCGTCGCAGGAGGTGACGCTTCCGCCGGACGGCGAGCCGTCCACGGTGCGCGTGCGCTTCACGCTGGCCGAGCCCGGCCCGCGCGTGCTCACCTTCCGTGTCGGCGCGCAGGACGGCGAGCAGGTGACGCAGAACAACGCGCGCCAGGCGCTGGTCACGGTGAAGGACCGGCGCGAGCGCCTGCTCTACGTGGAGGGCGAGCCGCGCTTCGAGATGAAGTTCCTGCGCCGGGCCGCGGCCGGCGACGCCAATCTTCAGGTGGTGATGCTGCAGCGCACGGCTGACCGCAAGTTCCTGCGCCTCGACATCGACGCGCCGGAGGATCTGGCCGGCGGCTTTCCCGAAGACGCGCGACGAGCTGTTCGCCTACCGGGGCCTCGTCCTCGGCAGCATCGAGGCCGCCGCGTTCACGGCCGACCAGCAGCGCATGATCGCGGACTTCGTGAACCAGCGCGGCGGGGGCCTGCTGGCGCTCGGAGGGCGCCGCGCATTCGCGGAAGGCGGCTACGCCGGCACGGCCGTCGCCGACGTGCTGCCGGTGCAGCTCGAGGACGCCAAAGCCAGCCCGGAGTTCGTCGAAGAGATCAAGGTGAGCCCGACGCGCCTCGGCCAGACGCACGTTGCCACGCAGATTGCCGGCACCGAGCAGCTCTCGGCCGAACGCTGGGCGACGCTGCCGGCGCTGACGACGGTGAACCCGGTGCGCCGCGTGAAGCCGGGTGCGGCGGTGCTGCTCGAGGGCCGGGGCGCCGCGCCGGGCGCGCAGGTCGTGCTGGCCTACCAGCGGTACGGCGCCGGCAAGGCCCTCGCCATGCCCGTGCAGGACACCTGGATGTGGCAGATGCACGCCGCCATTCCGGCCGAGGACATGACGCACGAGACGTTGTGGCGCCGGTTGCTGCGCTGGCTCGTCGACGGCGTGCCGGAGCGGGTGACGGCCTCGGTCGACCGCGATCGCGTGGAAGAGGGTGACACCGTCACCGTGAACGCCAGCGTCCGTGACGGCGGGTTCATCGGCCTGAACGACGCGGCCGTCACCGCGAGCGTGACGGGGCCGAAGGGCGAGCGCCGCGACCTGCCGATGTCGTTCGTCGTCGATCGCGACGGCGAGTACCGCACGACGTTCGTCGCCGGGGAAGACGGCCTCTACGAGATCGCGGTGGCGGCGACGCGGGCCGGAGAGCGCGGTCGGCAGCCGACACGGCCTTCGTCCGCGCCGCGCCCGACGACGGCGAGTACTTCGACGCGGCGATGCGGGCCGCGCTGCTGAAGCGGCATCGCCGAGGATACCGGCGGCCGCTTCTACACCGCGGCGACCGCCTCGTCGCTGGCGGACGACATCACCTACCTCGGCCGCGGCGTCACGGTGGTCCAGGAAAAGGACCTCTGGGACATGCCGATCGTCCTCGCGCTGCTCGTCGGCCTGGTGGGCGGCGAGTGGTTCCTGCGGCGGAAGGTGGGGCTGCCATGAGGGGCCGGCGATCTCCACTCACGGCCTCACGGGTAGTCGCGGCCGCCATTGCGCTGTGGCTCACGGCCTTCGCGCCGGCATTCGCGCAGGGCAGCCACGTGCTCGTCATCGTCGGCCTCGGAGGCGACCACGAGAACGCCGAGCGGTTCCATCGCTGGGCGTCGGCCATCGTGGACGCGGCGAAGGATCGATACGGCCTTCCGCCCGCCAGCATCGTCTACCTCGGCGAGGATCCCGCGCGCGACACGGCCCGCATCAGCGGGCGCTCGACGCGCGAGGCCATCGACGCGGCGGTGACGCGCCTGGCCGCGCAGGCCCGTCCCGGCGACCGCGTGTTCATCGTTCTCATCGGTCACGGCGCGTCGGCTACCGGCGAGGCGCGGTTCAACCTGCCCGGCCCCGACCTGGCCGCGGCGGATTTCGCGCGTCTGGTGGCGCGCTTCGCGCGCGCAGCAGGTGGTCTTCGTCAACACCGCCAGCGCGAGCGGCGGATTCGTGGCGGCGCTCTCGGGCAAGGACCGGACCGTCATCACGGCGACCCGGACCGAGGGTGAACGCAACCAGACGCGGTACGGCGAGTACTTCGCCGAGGCGCTCTCGACCGACGACGCCGACATGGACAAGGACGGACGCGTCTCGATGCTCGAGGCCTTCACGTGGGCCCGGCGCCGCGTCGTCGAGTCGTACGAGCGCGACGGCCAACTGCTCACCGAGCACGCGGTGCTCGACGACAACGGGGACGGGAAGGGCACGGATGAGCCCGGCCAGCCGGGCGAGGACGGGGCACTCGCGCGGACGCTGTTCCTCTCGGCCGGGAGCGCGCCAGTCCGTGCCCGGCGCCGACGCCGATCCCGAAGATTCGGGCGCTCGTCGAGACGCGCCAGGCGCTCGAGGATCGCATTGCGGCCTTGAAGGCGTCCAAGGACAAGATGGATCCGGCGGCCTACGCGGGCGAGCTGGAGCGGCTGCTGATCGACCTGGCCCGCACCAACGCGGCGATCAAGGAGAAGGTGAAGCGATGAGGATCGCCCTCGCCGTCGCGATCGGAACGAGCGTGGCCGCTCGCCGTTGCGGCCGGCGCCGTGTCGCAGCCGGCAGGCGCCGCCGGAGCCGCAGGGGACGGTCCGCCTGCCCTCGATCCAGTTCCCGCCGACGCAGCAGGGCCCGCAGCCCATGCCGCCCGGCCGGGGAGGCGGGCGCCAGTTTCCCCCGTTCATGGGCCTCGAGCGCGATCGCGGCGAGGCGGCCAACCTCGAGCCGGGCCAGCTCCCGTACGACGGGCGGTTCATGTTCGCCCGGCTCCGCTATACGCAGGGCGTCCCCGCGAACGAGCTGGGCAGCGGCCGGTTCGGGCGCCGCGGCTTCGGCCGGGGACAGGGGCCGCCGTGGTCGCACGACTACCCGCGCGCCGAGCGCAACTTCATGAAGATCCTCGACGAGATCACGACCATCGCGCCCTACGCCGGGCCCATCGGCGGCGCGATCCTCGACATCGGGTCGCCCGACCTCATGAAGTTCCCCGTGTCGTACATGGCCGAGGCCGGCTACTGGACGCAGACCGACGAGGAAGCGGCGAACCTCCGCGCGTACCTGCTGAAGGGCGGGCTTCATCATCTTCGACGACTTCCGCGGCGGAGACTGGACCAACTTCGAAGCGCAGATGAAGCGCGTGCTGCCCGACGTGCGGATGGTCGAGCTCGACATCAGCCACCCGATCTTCCACGCGTTCTTCGACGTGGCCACGCTCGACTTCGTGCAGTACTACGGCCGCAACGAGAAGGCCCTCTTCATCGGCGCGTTCGAGGACAACGATCCGGCGAAGCGGCTGCTCTTCATCGCCAACTACAACAACGACGTCGGCGAGTACTGGGAGTGGTCCGACACCGGGTGGACGCCCATCGATCTCTCGAACGAGGCGTACAAGCTTGGAGTGAATTACATCGTGTATGCATTGACGCACTAGGCGCTAGGGGCTGGGCGCTAGGGACTAGTGGGACGCGGCTGTCGCCGCGCGTGTGGCGTGTCTGGACGTGCAGGGTCGCGAATTGACAAGGAAATCTGACTAGCGCCTAGCGCCTAGTCCCTAGCCCCTCTGGAGACTCAAGTGTCAAAGGTCGAGAGCCCAATCCTCGAATCCGCAGACGACGTCGCCCTCGCCGACCGGATGAAGGCGAGCCGCGACCGGATGGTCGCCGAACTCGGCAAGGTCATCGTCGGCCAGGCGGCGGTCATCGAGCAGGTGATGCTGACGCTGTTCGCCGGCGGCAACAGCCTGATCGTCGGCGTGCCGGGGCTGGCGAAGACGCTGCTCGTGCGCACGGTGGCCGACGTGCTCGACCTGAAGTTCGCGCGCATCCAGTTCACGCCCGACCTGATGCCCTCCGACATCACGGGCACCGACATCATCCAGGACGATCCCGAGACCGGGAAGCGGCACATGGTGTTCTCGCCGGGGCCGGTCTTCACCAACGTCCTGCTGGCCGACGAGATCAACCGCACGCCGCCGAAGACGCAGTCGGCGCTGCTCGAGGCGATGCAGGAGCACCGCGTCACCATCCAGGGCCGCACCTACACGCTCGACGAGCCGTTCCACGTGTTCGCCACGCAGAACCCCATCGAGCTGGAGGGCACCTACCCGCTGCCCGAGGCCCAGCTCGACCGGTTCATGTTCCACATCGTGATCGACCACCCGCCGGAGTCGGAGGAGATCGAGGTCCTGCGGACGACGACCGCCGATCCAGGACGCGCAGGTCGAGCGCGCCGTCACCGGCGCGGAGATCCTGGCGTACCAGCGCCTGGTGCGCCGCGTGCCGGTGGCCGAGCCGGTGATGTCGTACGCGCTGCGCCTCGTGCGCGCGAGCCGGCGGCACCCGACGGGCACGCTGGACTTCATCGACAAGTGGGTGTCGTACGGCGCCAGCGTGCGCGCCGCCCAGTACCTGATCCTGGGCGCGCAAGGCCCGGGCTGTGACGCGCGGCCGGTACCACGTGAGCCTCGAGGACATCCGCGCGCTCGCGCACCCGGTGCTGCGGCACCGCGTGCTCACGAACTTCCACGCCGAGTCGGAGGGCGTGAAGACCGACCAGATCATCGACCGGCTGCTCGACGCCGTGGCCGCGCCGAAATCGGGGATGTAGCGATGGACCGGCGCGGCGCGGGGACCGCCATGCGCGGCGCGCAGTTCGTGGACCCGTCCGCCCTGGCGCGGATGGGCAACCTCGAACTGGTGGCGCGGACGGTCGTGGACGGCTTCATCAACGGCCTGCACCGCGCGCCGCACATGGGGTTCTCGCTCGACTTCGCCGAGCACCGCGGCTACGAGCCCGGCGACGACCTGCGCCGCGTGGACTGGCGCGTGTTCGCCCGGACCGACCGCTACTACGTGAAGCAGTTCGAGGCCGACACCAACGCGAACTGCGTGGTGGCGCTGGACGTCTCGACCTCCATGCGGTTCGGCACGGGCGGGGTGACCAAGCTGGACTACGGGCGCTTCCTCGCGGCGTCGCTGCTCTACTTCTCGCACCAGCAGCGCGACCGCGTGGGGCTCGTGACCTTCGACGACCGCGTGCGTCGAGTACGTGCCGCCGTCGGCGCGGCACCTCGAGTTCGCGCTCTACGCCCTCGATCGCGTCGGCGACCGCGCGCCAGGGTCGCTGGCGGCGCCGCTGCTCACGCTCACCGAGCGCCTCGCGCGCCGCGGCATCGTCGTCGTGATCTCCGACTTCTACGACGAGCCGGAGCGGATCGCGCAGGCCGTGCGGCCGCTGCGGTACCGCGGGCACGACGTGGCCGTGTTCCACGTGCTCGATCCGGCCGAGATCGAGTTTCCGTTCGACGACGCGGCCAGCTTCGAGGACCTGGAGAGCGGCGACCGCATGCCGATCGTCCCCGAGGCGCTGCGCGGCGAGTACCGCGCCCTCGTGCAGGCGCACATCGCCGAACTCGGCCGCCTCTTCACCGACAGCCGCATCGACTACGCGCTCTTCAACACCGTCGGTCCCGCTCGACCACGCGCTCTTCCACTACCTCGCCACGCGCGAGCGCCTGAGGCGGGTGCGGTGATGTCGTTCCTGGCGCCGGCGCTGCTCGCCGCGCTCGCGGCGATCGCGATCCCGATCGTGGTGCACCTCGTGCAGCGCGATCGCCGGCGCGTGGTCGCGTTCCCGTCGCTGATGTTCCTGCGCAGGATCCCGAACCAGACCGTGAAGCGCCGCGCCATCCGGCATTGGCCGCTGCTGATCCTGCGCATCGCGGCCTTCGCGCTGCTCGCGTTGGCGTTTGCGCGGCCGTTCTGGCCCTCGGCCGGGGCGGCGGCCCTGGCCGGCGCCGGCCGCGACGTCGTCATCCTGCTCGACACGTCGAACAGCATGGGCTACGGCGGCGTGTGGGCGCGCGCGCAGGACGCCGCGAAGCGGGCGGTCAACGCCCTTGGCGCCGACGACCGCGGCACCGTGGCGTTTTTCGGATCGGAGGTCGAGGTCGGCGTGCGGGCCGCGTCCGAGCGGGCGGCGCTCGTCGCGGCGATCGATCGCGCCGCGCCTGGCGCCGGCGCCACACGCTACGGGCCGGCGCTGCGGGCGGCCGCCGGGCTGCTCGAATCCTCGACCCTGCCGCGCCGCGAGATCATCCTCGTGTCCGACTTCCAGAGGTCCGGCTGGGACCGGGCGCAGGAAGCCCGATTGCCGCCCGGTGTGGCCCTCGAGACGGTGCCCGTTGGGGAGGCCACGACGGCGAACGCCTCCATCGTCTCGCTCACGTTCGCGCGGCAGGACGCCGCCGGCGGCGAGCGTGTCACGGCACGCGCCCGCATCGTCAATCGCTCGGCCGCGCCGCTGGAGAATCGGGAAGTCGCCCTCGACGTCGACGGCCATCGTGAAGACACGCGCAGGACGACCCTGGCGCCGAACGGCATCGAGACCGTCGAGTTCGCGCCGTTCACCCTGTCCGGCAAGCCGGTGCGCGTCACCGCGAGCCTCGCGCCCGACGCGCTGCCCACCGACGACACCTTCCGGGCGGTGATTGCGGCAGGCGGCCGCATTCCAGTGCTGATCGTCGACTCGACGACCCCGGGGCCCGATGCCAGCCTCTATCTGACACGCGCGCTCGCGGTTGGCAACGAGCCGGGCTTCGAGACGACGAGGGCCCCCGTCGACCGCGTGACGCCCGAGCAGATCGAGGCGGCCGCGGTCGTGATCCTCAACGACACGCGTCCGCCATCGGGCGCCGCCGGCCGCTCGCTCGACGCCCGCGTGCGGGCGGGGATGGGCCTGCTCGTGGCGGCGGGCGACCGGAGCAGCTGGCCGGATGGCGCGCCCGATCTGCTGCCGTGCACGCCGGGGGCGCCGGTCGATCGCTCCGGCACCACGGGCGGCGCGTTGGGCTACGTGGACTACGGACACCCGGTGTTCGAGGTGTTCGGCGCGCCCCGGAGCGGCGACCTGACGGCCGCGCGCATGTTCCGCTACCGCACGTGCGCGCCCGCGCAGGGTGCGGCGGTGGTTGCGCGCTTCGACGACGGCACCGTGGCGCTGGCAGAGCGGCGTGTGGGCGCCGGCCGCGTGCTTGCGTGGACGTCCTCGCTCGACAGCTACTGGAACGACCTGGCCCTGCGGCCCGTCTTCGTGCCGTTCCTGCACCAGGCGATGAAGCACCTCGGGCAGCATGCGGAAGCGAAGGCGTGGCGGACGGTGGGGGAGATCGTGGACGCGGCCGACCTGACGATGGGCCGGGGGGTGAGACCAGGGGCTAGGGTCTGGGCGCTAGGCGCTAGTTCGGACAGCACTACGACTGTCCCGCCTACAGCGCCTCACGGTGCTGGCGCCGTCGGGGAAGACGGTCGAGTTCACGGACCCGGCGCGGAACACGTTCGAACTCTCGGAGCCGGGGTTCTATGAGGTCCGGCGGGTCGGCGAGAAGGCCGGTGAGGGGACTTCCGTCGCGGTGAACGTGGCGCCGCAGGAGTCGGACCTGACGCCGTTCGATCCGGCCGAACTGCTCGCGGCCGTGAGCCCGGGCGCGGGGAGTGCGGCGTCCGGGGCCGTCGCAGCCGCTCACGGCCGAGGACTACGAGCGCCGTCAATCCGTATGGTGGTACCTGCTGGCCGCAGGCGTCGTCCTGCTGGCCGCTGAAGCCGTTGTGGCGGGCCGGTTCCCGCGCATCGCGCAAGGGTGATGGCCATGGCGGTTTCAAGACCCGTTCTCGACGCACTCGCAGACGGACGCACGCAGGTCTTGAAACCGGTCCTGCTGTCGCTCATTCGCGGCGTGCGCACGCGCTGGCGCTGGAAGGTCGTGCTGCGCAGCCTGACGGTGCTGCTGGGCGCGGGCGTCGGCACGATCGTCGTCGCCGCGTACGGCCTCGAGCAGTTCCGCTTCAGCCCGCCGGCCATCATCACCGCGCGCATCGTCACGTACCTCGTGCTGGCCGGTCTCGGCTGGTTCTTCTTCGTGCGGCCGCTGGCGAGGCGCGTGACGGACCAGCAGGTGGCGCTCTACCTCGAAGAACACGAGCCGTCGCTGCAGGAACTGCTGCTGAGCGCCGTCGACGCCGGCTCGGCGGCACGAACGCCGCGAGGAGAGCGGCCAGTCGGCGGCCATGCTCGAGCGGCTCGTCGAGTCGGCCATCGAGCGGTGTCAGGAAGTCGGACCTCGGCCGTCGACTCGAGCGGCGCAGCGTGGGGCGCTCGGCCGCGGTGATGGGCGGCATCGCGCTCGCGGCCGCAGCCATCTTCACCGTCGGCCCCGCCTATCTGAGGCAGGGCGCGCTGGCCGTGCTCGTGCCGGTGTCGGGCGTCGAAGCGGCGAGCCCGTACCGCATCGACGTGCAGCCCGGGAATGCCACCGTCGCGCGCGGCGCCGACGTGACGGTGACGGCGACGCTCTCGGGGTTCTCCGCCACCGAGGTGGACATCTTCACGCGCGCCGGCGACGGCGCGCCCTTCGAGCGCGCGGCGATGATCGCCGGCGGCGGGGACGGCGCGTTCGAGACCATCTTCTTCGGCCTGCGCCAGTCGCTGGACTACTTCGTCCAGGCGGCCGGCGTCCGCTCGCCCGTCTTCAGGCTCGAAGCGGCCGAACTGCCGTTCGTCGACCGGCTCGAGCTCGAGTACGTGTTCCCGGACTATACCGGCCTCGAGCCGCGGCAGATCGAAGACGGCGGCGACATCGCGGTCCTGCGCGGCACCACCGTCCGCCTCCGTGTCCACTCCACCCTCGCGACGAAACACGGTCGCGTCGTGCGAGGCGAACGCGAGGACGTGCCGCTCACCGTGAATGACGACGGCACGCTCAGCGGCAGCTTCGAGGTGCGCGAGGACGGCACGTACCGCATCGATCTCGCGGGCCCGGCCGGCAACCTGGTGAGCGCGTCGCCGCAGTACGCGATCGACGTGCTGGACGACGAGGCGCCCGTCGTGTCGTTCTCGAAGCCGGGCCGGGATCTGCGCGCGACGAGCATCGACGAGGTGTTCGTCGAGGCCCAGGCGGACGATGACTTCGGCGTGGCGCGGCTGGAACTGGTGTACGCGGTGAACGGCGGCGTGGAGAAGAGCGTGCGCCTCGCTGCCGGCGCCGGGACGTCCGCCGAAGCAGATCTCCGCCGGCCACACGTTCTTCCTCGAGGAACTCGGCCTGCAGCCGGGCGACGTCGTGTCGTACTTCGCCCGTGCCACCGACAACGACACGGTGACGGGCGCGAAGAGCGCGACCAGCGACATCTACTTCGTCCAGATCCAGCCGTTCCGCAAGGACTACCGGGCGGCCGAGAGCCAGGCCGGCGGCCAGCAGCAGGACCGGGGCAGCGGCAGCGGCGCGAACGATCCGTCGGCGCTCTCCGAGCAGCAGCGGCGAATCGTGGCCGGCACCTTCAACGTCGAGCGCGACCGCGACAAGATCGGGGCCGAGAAGTTCCGGCAGGATGTCGTGTTCCTCGCGCTCACGCAGGGCCAGCTCAAAGAGCGCGCGAAGGGGCTGGCGGCGCAGATCGTCGCCCGCGTCGGCCAGGCCGATCCGATGATGAAGGAGATCGCCGGCCACCTCGATGCGGCGGCGGCATCGATGGCCGCGGCCGAGCAGAAGCTGCAGGCGCGGGACCCGAAGAACGCGCTGCCGGCCGAGCAGCAGGCGCTGGCGAGCCTGCAGCGCGCCGAAGAGGCGTACCGCGATGTGCGCGTGCGCCTGGATCGGCAGCAGGGCGGCGGTGGTGGCGGCGGCGGCGGGCGGTCCGCGGCGGCCGACGAACTGGCGGATCTCTTCCAGCTCGAAGCCGACAAGCTGCGCAACCAGTACGAGACGTTCCGGCAGAGCCAGCAGCAGTCGGCCGACAACAAGGTCGACGAGATGCTGGAGCGGCTGAAGGAGCTGGCGCGGCGGCAGGAGCAGGAAGCCGAGCGGCAGCGGCAACTCGCCGGGAACCGGCAGCAGACCGGCGGCGGGGCGGCGGCACGTCCGGCGCGCGCCAGCGGCAGCTCGCCGACGAGACCGAGGAGGCCGCGCGCCAGCTCGAGCGGCTGTCGCGGGAGGAGCAGCGCGCCGATCTGGCCAGCACGGCGCAGGGCCTGCGCCAGGCCGCCGAGGCGATGCGGCAGGCGGCGGCGAGCGGCGACGCGAGCGCGTTTGCCCGTGCCCGCGAGGCGGCCGACCGCCTGTCGCAGGCGCGCGACCGCCTCGATCAGCAGCGGACCGACCGCATGGCTCGCGACATCGAGAACGCGCTCTCGCAGGTGCGGCGCCTTGCGCGCACCCAGCAGGACGTCGAGCAGGACGTGCGTGGGCTTCCTCCGGCAGGGGCCGGCCGGCAGGAACAGGTAAAGGAGCTGCTCGAGCGCAAGGACCTGCAGGCCGGCGAGGTGGACAACCTCGAGCGGCAGCTCGACCGCACTGCGTCCGACTTCAGGCGCGAGCGGCAGCAGGCGTCGCGCAAGGTGCAGGAGGCCGCCGACGCCATTCGAGACAGCCGCCTGCGCGACAAGATCCGGTACTCGCGCGGCCTCGTGCAGGGCGCACCAGCGGACCAGGCCGCGACATTCGAGGAGCAGATCGGCGCCGACATCGGGGCCGTCGAGGGGAAGCTGCGAGAAGCCGCCGGCGCCGTCGCCGCGCCCGAACGCGACGCCCGGGCAGACGCGCTCGCGCGGGCGCGCGAGCTCGCGCGCGGCGTCGAGTCCATGAGCCAGCGCCTGGAGCAGCAGCGGCAGCAGGGTGGTCAGCAGGGCCGCGGCGAACAGGCGAGCAGTCAAGCGGGCGGCCGTCAGGGCGACGCCGGGCAACAAGGCCAGCAGGGCGGCGGCGGAGGCAGGGAAGGCGACCGGGCGGGCCGAGGACAGCGGGCCGACGGCCGGCCGATGAGCGGCGACATGACCGGCGGCCGCGTCGAGGGCGGCGGCCAGTTCGACCCGCGCCAGTTTCAGCGCGAAGCCCGCGAGCGCCGCACCGAGGCCGAGGTCCTCCGCCGCGAGTTGCAGGCGCTCGGTGTCGACGCGCGCGATCTCGACGCGCTCATCGGCAACATGCGGGCGCTGGATGCTGCGCGGGTGTACACCGACGTGGACGAAGCCGCGCGGTTGCAGACGCAGCTTGCCGAAGGATTCCGGCGCTTCGAATTCGATCTGCGCCGCAAGCTCGGGCCGGCCGGCGCCGACCAGTTGCTGCTCGGCGGCTCGGACGACACCCCGGCCGCCTACAAGAAGCTCGTGGAGGACTACTACCGGGCCCTGGCGAAGGACCGCAAGAAGTAGCGGCTGAAGGCGTAGGGTCGCCTACCCGATCTCCGTGTTGATGACGAGCAGCTTCGGCTCGGTCATCTCTTCGATCGTGTAGCGCGGGCCCTCGCGGCCGACGCCCGAGTCCTTCACGCCGCCGTAGGGCATGTGATCGATGCGCCACGTGGGCACGTCGTTGATGATCACGCCGCCTGCCTCGATCTGGTCGAAGGCCGCCAGCGTGTGGGGCAGGCTGGTGGTGAACACGCCGGCCTGCAGGCCGTAGCGCGAACGGTTCACGGCCGCCACGGCCTCCTTGAACTCCGAGAACCGGTAGAGCGCGACGACCGGCGCGAACACTTCCTGCGCGCAGACCTTGGCGACCTCGGGCACGCCCTCGAGCACGGTGGGCGCGTAGGCGGAACGGCTGACGCGTGCGCCGCCGGCGAGGACGCGCGCGCCGCCGGCGACGGCCTCGTTCACCCAGGATTCGATGCGATCGACCTCGCCCGGATCGATCATGGGCCCGACGTCCGTCGCGGCGTCGAGCGGGTCGCCGACCACGAGCGACTCCACGCGCGCGACGAGGTTCGCGGCGAATTCGTCGTAGACATCGTCGTGCACGAATACGCGCTGGACGGAAATGCAGCTCTGGCCCGCGTACGCGAACCCGCCGGTGGCCACGCGCTTCGCCGCCCAGTCCACGTCGGCCGAACTGTCGATGATCACGCCCGCGTTGCCGCCCAGTTCGAGGATCACCTTCTTCTTCCCGGCGCGCGCCTTCATCGCCCATCCCACCGACGAGGAACCGGTGAAGGTGAGGAGCTTGAACCGCTCGTCGGTGACCAGGCGGTCGCCAAGCTGCCGCGACATGGGCAGCACGCTCAGCGCGCCCTTCGGCAGCCCGGCCTCCTCGAGGGCACTGGCGAGGAACAGCGCCGAGAGCGGCGTCTTCGTGGCCGGCTTGAGCACGATGGGGCAGCCGGCGGCGATGGCGGGCGCGAGCTTGTGCGCCGAGAGGTTGAGCGGGAAGTTGAACGGCGAGATGGCCGCAACCGGCCCGATGGGGAAGCGCCGCAGGATGGCGATGCGGCCCTTGCCGTGCGGCGCGAGATCGAGCGGGATGACGTCGCCGCCGATGCGGCGCGCCTCCTCGCTCGCGACGTGGAACGTCATGGCGGCGCGATCAACCTCGGTGAGCGCGTCCCTGATCGGTTTGCCCGCCTCGCCCGCCAGCGCGCGGCCGATTTCCGACCGGCGGCGGGTGACGACCGCCGACGCCTTCGCCAGGATGGCGCCGCGCTCGTAGGCCGGCAGCCTGCGCATCGTCACGGCAGCGGCGACGGCCGACGGCGATGGCTGCCTCGACCTGGGCCTCGCCGGCCAGCCACGTCGAGCCGACGAGCGAGTCGTCCCAGGGATTGGTGACCGGCAGAGGCCTCGGCCGAGCGGTGCCACTGACCGGCCAGGTAGAAGGGGTGTTCGGTGGCCATGACTGGTGCTCCAGGGGGCATGCGGGCGCCGGATCCCGAACGCTTGTCGAGCGCGTCTAAGTGCATGAAGGATAACATGATGCGAGATTCCGTGGCGCGGCAGGCCAGAGGCCGTGGCGGCATGGCGGGCTGCGGGCAGGCTATAATGATCGGATAGGAATCAGACCAATTCCGCAGGAGATCTCCCCAATGGTTAACGTGTCCACCTCGGCGGCGACCAAGATCAACGAGTTGCTCGCCGAAGAGCAGAAAGCGCAGAGCGGCCTCCGCGTGTTCGTGCAGGGCGGCGGGTGTTCCGGGTTCCAGTACGGCCTGATGATCGAGGACGAGCCGGGTCCCGGGCGACCAGTCGATCGAGTCGAACGGCGTGAAGCTGTTCATCGATCCGATCAGCGCCCGCTACCTCGACGGCGCCGAAGTCGACTTCGTCGACAGCGTCACCGGCGGCGGCTTCACCATCAAGAACCCGAACGCGAAGTCGACGTGCGGGTGCGGGTCGTCGTTCAGCGCGTAGTCAGGGAGCCCGTCCCTGATGTCCGCGGACACCGAGCCTGTCGTTCCTGACGTCTCCCGCCTGCAGCCCGCGGGCGGGAGGCGTTCCACCAAGCGGGAGCGCATCCTCGGCGTCTTCCTCAAGCACGAAGGCCACCTGAGCGCCGACGACCTGGTGGCGCTCATCCGCCGCGAAGACGCGCGCATCAGCCGGGCCACCGTCTACCGCACGCTGCAGTGGATGGTGGACGCCGGCGTCGCGCGCAAGGTGGACTTCGGCGAGGGCCGGTTCCGCTTCGAGCACTCGTTCCGGCATCCGCGGCACTTCCATCTCATCTGCAAGACCTGCAACCGCTCGTCCGAGTTCCTCAGCTCCGACATCGAGGGGCTGATCGAGGAGATTGCGGCCGCCCGCGGCTTCGCCGCGCGCCAGAGCGTGCTGCAGATCTACGGCACCTGCGAGCAGTGCCGCGCGGGGAAGGTCGCCGCAGCCCGAGCCGACGACGAGCGAGATGGTGTTCGCGCGCGACGCGATCCGGATCGCCATCGCCACCGAGCGCAGCGGGCTCGAGTTCTACACGCGCGCCGCCCGGAGCGACGAAGAACGTGCGCGGCCGGCGCGTCTTCCAGAAGCTGGCCGACGAGGAGCGCGACCACCTGTCGACGCTCGAGGCGCGCTATCAGCGGCTGCTGGAGCAGGACCCCGAGCTCGAGTCGCGGCCCACGTTCCTGTTCTTCAAGGGCGCGGCCAACGGCCTGTTCGCCGCGGCGCCGACGAAATCGCGCAGGGCGTCGACGACCGCCAGGCGCTGAAGATCGGCATCCGCTGCGAGCGCATGTCGCACCAGTTCTTCAAGCGGTACGGCGGCCGGTTCGAAGACTCGGAAGGCAAGCAGATCTTCCTCGAGTTCGCCGACGAGGAGCGCCGGCACCTCGACATGCTGCTGCGCGAGTACATCATCCTGACGAAGAGGGGGACGAGGAAGAAGAAGAAGTCAGTAGTAAGTAGCCAGAAGCCAGTAGAAAGGCGCCTCACGGTGATCCACATGCTGCGGAACAGCTCGACAGCGAGAGCGCATTTCCTGCCGCCTACTGGCTACCTGACTACTGACGAGTCCCGAGCCCCAGTCCCGAATCCTGTGATCGACCTGCACCTCCACACCACCGCCTCCGACGGCACCGACACGGCGGCCGAGCTCGTGCGGGCCTGCCGCGAGGCCGGCATCACCACGATGGCCGTGACCGATCACGACACGACGGCGGCCTCGCCGGGGCGGCCCGGAAGCGGAGCGCGCCGGCGATCGACTTCGTGCCCGGCATCGAGATCACCGCGGCCTGGCGGGGCACGGACGTTCACGTCCTCGGGTACTTCTTCGACCCCGCGTCGCCGGTCCTGCGGATCTTTCTCGACGCGCAGATCGAGGATCGCATCCGCCGCGCGCGGGCCGTCGGCGATCGGCTCGGCGTCGCTCGGCGTGCCGATCGACATGGAGGCGCTGATATCCCGGCTGGACGGGCCGGCCGCTGCTGCGGCCTCACATCGCGCAGGCGCTCGTGGAGGCCGGGCACGCCGACGACGGCGCGGACGCGTTCGACCGCTACATCGGCGAGGGCAGGCCCGCGTACGTCGCGCGTCAGGGCGCGACGCCGGCCGAGGCGGTGGCAATCATCCGCCAGGCCGGCGGCATCTCGTCGATGGCCCACCCGGGCGTGACGAGGCAGGACGGCCTCATCCCCGATCTGGCGGCGGCCGGCCTCGATGCCCTCGAGGTCTACCACACCGATCACTCGCCAGAAGACACCGCGCGATACCTGGCGCTCGGCGCGCCGGCTCGGCCTGGCCGTCACCGGCGGCTCCGATTTCCACGGCTGCCGCTCGGAGCATTCCAACGGGTTCGGCAGGGTTCAGTTGCCGGCCGAGGACTTCGCCGCGCTCTGCCGGCGCCTCGCCTGGCCCGCCTCTCGCCGCTCGCCTGACTCCGCAGGATACAATCGTCCCGTGAGCGGTGTCCTGCCAGGCGCGAGAGTCTCGCCGTTCGTGAACGAGTGGCTGCCGACGGTCGTGGCGGCGATGGACGGCCGCCCGGGCCCGTGGCGCGCGCTCGACCTCGCGATGGGAGAGGGCCGGCACGCCATTCCGCTGGCCGAGGCGGGCTTCGTGACCTACGGCGTCGACCTGGCCGTCGATCGGCTCCTGACCGCCCGGCGCGCGTTGCGCGAGGCGGCGGTTCGACCGTCCTGCAGTGGGCGGCCGACCTCGACACCTACCCGCTGCCGGCTGGCCGCTTCGACCTGCTCTTCTGCACCCGCTTCCTGCTGCGCGCCCGCTGGGAGGATCTCAAGCGCAGCGTGCGGCCGGGCGGGTTCGTCATGTACGAGACGTTCACCACCGGCCAGGATACGCGCGGCAACGGTCCTTCGGCAGGCTCAGGACCGCCCCGAGCTGGGTCGAGGGGCGGTCCGTCCTCACCGGACCACCTGCTTCAGCCGGGCGAACTCGCCGGGGCGTTCGCCGACTGGACGGTGCTTCACGCGGAGGAAGTGGCGCAGCCGGCGGCGATGGCACGCCTCGTCGCGCGGAAGCCCGGAGCCTGACGTCGTGGCCGACCCGCTCATCGACGTCCGCGGCGTGCGCAAGAACTACGGCGGGCTCCGGCCGCTGCGCCTCGCGGCGCTCACCGTCGAGCCAGGCGCGCGCCTGGCGCTCACGGGCCTCGATGCGCCGGCGGCGGAAATCCTGGTCAACCTCCTCACGGGCGCGACGCTGCCAGACGAAGGGGAGGTCCGCCTGTTCGGCCGTGCCACCGTCCGCCATCTCCGATGCCGACGACTGGCTGGCGACGCTCGACCGCATCGGGATGGTGTCGCCGCGCGCCATGCTGATCGACGACCTCACCGTCGAGCAGGGCATCGCGATGGCGTTCACGCTGTCGCTCGACCCGGTGCCCGGCGCAGTTGCCAGCAGACGTCGCGCGCCTCGCACGCGAGGCCGGGCTCGGTCCGTCGGATCTCGCGGACGCGGATCTCGGAGGCGCCGCCCCTCGCGAAGGCGCGATGCCGGCTGGCCCGGGCGCTGGCCACCTCGCCGGCAGTGCTGGTGCTCGAGCACGCGAACGCCCTCCTGACGGACGGTGCCGACGGCAGTTCGGCCGCGACGATCGCCGCCCTCGCGAAGGCGAGGGGCATGGCGGTGCTGGCCCTCACGGCGGACACGGCCTTTGCGAAGGCGGTGGCCGACACGGTCTTCGCCCTCGACGCGGCGACGGGACAACTGAAGCCCCGCGGCGCCTGGCTCAGCTGGATTCGATGATGCGGTTGTTACTGTTCGACGTCGACGGGACGCTGGTGCTGACGGGCGGCGCGGCGGTTCGCGCCATGAACGACGCCTTCGACGAGGTGTTCGGCGTGCGCGGCGCGTTCGACCACGTGCCCATGCCCGGGCGCACCGACGGCGCGATCCTCGTCGACGCTTTCGCGCGCGCGATGCCGCAATCGGCGGTCCTGAACAGCGGTTTCATGGCCCGTTCTTGCGGGCCAACGCAGCCGCCACACGCAGGCCATGAAACCGTTCCCTGTGATGCATTGGCGGCGACCGGCGTTCATGCTGTCGATGGGGAGATCGCGCGCTACAAGGCCGCGTACTTCACGCGGTTCGCGGAGGAGATCCACAAGCCCGTGCCGATCGATCCGGTGAAACCGGCCCGGCATCGATTCAAGGGCGTGCTGCCAGGCGTCCGTGAGTTGCTGGACGGCGCTGCAGCCGAGGCCCGACGTCTTTCTCGGCCTGCTGACGGGCAACTACGAGCAGGGCGCGCGCATCAAGCTCGAGTACTTCGACCTGTGGCGCTACTTCCGCTGCGGCGCCTACGGCGAGCGACAGCCTCGACCGCCACGCGCTCGTGCCCGTGGCCGTGGCGAGGTCGCGCGAGGCGGGATGCCCGCCGGTCGATCCGCGCGATGTCGTGATCATCGGCGACACGCCGCTCGATGTCGCCTGCGCGCGCGACGCGGGCGTCAGCTGCCTGGCCGTGGCCACCGGCGGGTTCAGCGTGGACGCGCTCCGCGCCGCCGGAGCAGACCTGGTCTTCGAGTCGCTGGCAGATCTGGACGCAGTAGTGAGGTATCTGACCGGCGCCTAGCCCCCAGCCCCTAGAGCGCCGACGTGCAATTCGGGCACTTCTTCGCCGCGATCGGGATCGCCGTCGCGCACTGCGGGCAGTCCTTCGTCGCCGGCGGAGCCGCCGGCTCGGGCTGCTTCAGCCTGTTCACCTGCTTCACGACCATGAAGATGGCGAAGGCCACGATCACGAACTCGATAATCGTGTTCACGAAGATGCCGTAGTTGAGCGTCGCCACACCGGCCTTCTTCGCGTCGGCGACGGTGGCGAAGGTGCCCTCGCCGAGGGTGACGAACAGGTTCGCGAAGTCCACCCGCCCGAGCAGCAGTCCCGAGGACCGGCATCAGCACGTCGTTCACGAGCGACCCGACGATCTTGCCGAACGCGGCGCCGATGATCACGCCCACGGCGAGGTCCATCACGTTGCCGCGCATGACGAATTCCTTGAACTCTTTGAACATCACACCCTCCCGGATTGTCGTTGCCGGTCGCGTACCCGTGTCAGCGGTCCTACTAGCGCCTAGCGCCTAGTGCCTAGCCCCCCGCCTTCCCCGGCCTGTAAGGCGTGTACTCCGGCTCCCACTGCGCCCGGGCGATGATCTCCTCGTACTTCTCGTCGTCGAGCAGACGGCCGAGGCCCGAGTTCCGCGCCTCGATCGCCACAGCCTTTGCCACCACCCTGGAGACCGCCCGGATGTCGCTCATCGGCGGCAGCAGGATAGCCCGCGGCCTCCTGATCGGGCGTGACCATCGCGCTCAGCGCGCGGCTTGCCGCCAGGAACATCCCGTGCGTGACCTTTGGCGCTTTTGCCACCAGGGCGCCCAGGCCGACGCCGGGGAAGACGTAGAGGTTGTTGCACTGCGACGTCACGAGCGTCCGGTCACCCCACTCGACATCGGCAAAGGGGCTGCCGGCGGCGAACATCCCGCCTCCGTCGGTGGCTTTCGCCACGTCGGACGCGGTGCACTCGCACTTGCTCGTCGGGTTCGACAGTGCCAGGACGACGGGCCGCGGCTCGTACGACGCCATGGCCGACAGCACGTCATGGCTGAACAGCCCCGGCTGAGCGGTGACGCCGACGAGCACGGTCAGCCTGGCGTTGCGGATGGTGTCCATCAGCGTGATGCGGTCGCTCGACGCCAGCGTCCACCCCGCAACCTCGGCGCGGTCGCCGGGCGAACGCCTGCTGCCACTTCGAGAGGCCCGGCATGTCGTCGCACAGCAGGCCCGGCGTGTCGCCGGCATAGATGCACGCGCGGGCCTCGCGCGTCGCTCAACCCCTCCGCCTTCAACAGCGCGAGCACGTTGGTGGCGATGCCGATACCCGCCTGGCCCATGCCCGACGATGCCGATTCGCTGGTCGGCGAGGCGGCTCTTCTTGATCCGCATCGCCGTCGTCAGCACGGCCGCAGCCACCGCCCCCGTGCCCTGGATGTCATCGTCGAAGCACAGCACGCGGTCGCGGTAGCGCTCCAGCAGCGTGAACGCCTTGTGTTTCGCGAAGTCCTCCCATTGGACGAGCGCCTCTGGAAAGTTCCGTTTCACGCCGAGGACGAACTTCTCGACGAACTCCCAGTAATCGTCTCCTTCGAGCCGCGGGTGCTTCCATCCCAGGTACAGCGGGTCCTCCAGGAGGCGGGTGTTGTTCGTGCCGACGTCCAGCGTCATCGGCAGGCAGCACGCCGGGTGCAGCCCGCCGGCGGCCACGTAGAGCGTCACCTTGCCCACGGGGATGCCCATGCCGTCGGATCCCAGGTCGCCGAGGCCGAGAATGCGCTCGCCGTCGGTGACCACGATCAGGTTCACGCTCGGGAGAGAGATGCTCTGGAAGATCTGGTCGATGCTGCCGATGTTGTCCGGGCTCAGATAGATGCCGCGGTAGCGCCGCGTGATGTGGCTCAACTGCAGGCAGGCCTGGCCCACCGTCGGCGTGTAGACGATGGGGACCATCTCGGTCAAGTTTTCGAGCAGGAGCCGGTAGAACAGCACCTCGTTGCGGTTCAGCAGGCCCTGCAGGAAGATGAACTTCTCGATGTCGTCGGGCTTGCGCCTGAAATTCTCGAGCGAGCGCTGCACCTGGTGCTCGAGCGACGACACGCCGGTGCGCAGCAGGCCCGACAGCTCGAGCGACAGGCGCTCCTCTTCGGTGAACGCCGACGCCTTGTTGAGCATCGCGTCGCTCAGCAGTTGCTGGCCGCGCAAGTAGACTTCCCAGTACTCCTCGTTCGTCAGTGGATCAACCTTGATGCTGAACGTCTTCATCGTGCGCTCCGTTGCTGCTCATGCTGACCCTCCGTGCCGGGGGTGTCAAGCGGCCGGGCCTCTGCACGTCTACCTCCTGCCGCCTGATGGGAAGCCGCTCACACGGCGCCTGAAGGCACTCCGGTTGATGGGACCGGGCGACCGCCTACGGGGCCACCTTGAATTCGAGGGCGTCGACCCGTACCCGGCCGGCGAGGCTCCAGGCCTGGTAAGAGGCCCCCTTCGACCCCGCAAAAACCCGTCCGCCGGCCCCCAGATGGAGTAGGCTATAAAACGCCTTCGGGTCGCCCTCGTGCGGTCGTCCGGAGGCACGGAGGCCCGCCCCCCGTATCTGGCGCACTGCCACTCATACCCCGTGAGGCCACAGCCATGATCAAGATCAGCGACGACGATGTCTATGAGTACCACGAGAAACCGCGGCCAGGGAAACTCGAGGTCGTCACCTCGAAACCCTGCCTGACCCAGCGCGATCTGTCGATGGCGTATACGCCTGGCGTGGCGCGGCCCTGCCTGGAGATCGAGCGGGACCCGGAACTCGCCTACCGCTACACCGGCAAGGGCAACCTGGTGGCCGTCGTGTCGAACGGCACGGCGGTGCTCGGCCTGGGCGACATCGGGGCGCTGGGCGGCAAGCCGGTCATGGAAGGCAAGGGCGTCCTCTTCAAGAGGTTCGCCGACGTGGACGTCTTCGACATCGAGGTCAACACGCACGATCCCGACGAGATCATCAAGCTCGTCAAGCTGATCGAGCCCACGTTCGGCGGCATCAACCTCGAGGACATCAAGGCGCCCGAGTGCTTCTACATCGAGGAAGAGCTGAAGAAGATCATGGACATCCCGGTGTTCCATGACGACCAGCACGGCACGGCCATCATCTCCGGGGCGGCGCTGGTCAACGCCCTCGAGCTCGTGAACAAGAAGATCGACGAGGTCAGGGTGGTCTTCGCGGGCGCCGGCGCGGCCGGCATCGCCTGCGCGGACATGTACCTGAACCTCGGCGTGAAGCGGGAGAACATCCACTTCGTCGACACCGTGGGCGTGATCTGGAAGGGGCGCACCGAGAAGATGAACCCCTACAAGGAGCGCTACGCGGTGGAGACGAAGGAGCGCACCCTCGCCGACGCGCTGAAGGGCGCCGACGTCTTCGTCGGCGTCTCCGGCCAAGGACCTCGTCACGCCGGACATGCTGAAGACGATGGCGGCGAACCCGATCGTGTTCGCGATGGCGAACCCGGACCCGGAGATCCCCTACCAGCTGGCCGTGGCGACGCGCAAGGACGTCATCATGGCGACGGGGCGCTCCGACTACCCGAACCAGGTGAACAACGTCCTCGGCTTCCCGTTCATCTTCCGCGGCGCGCTGGACGTCCGGTCAGTGGCCATCAACAACGAGATGAAGATGGCCGCGGCGCACGCCCTGGCGGCGCTGGCCAAGGAGGACGTGCCCGAGGTCGTGCTGAAGGCGTACGGCGTCAACAGCATGTCGTTCGGCCGCGAGTACCTCATCCCGAAGCCGTTCGACCCGCGCGTCCTCACGTGGGAAGCGCCGGCGGTGGCCAAGGCCGCGTGCGACACGGGCGCGGCGAAGAAGCCGATCACGGACTGGAGCGCGTACCGCGAGCAGCTCGAGCGGATGCTCGGCCCGTCGCGCAAGGTGATGCACTTCGTCATGCGCAAGGCGCGGAACGACGAAGCCGAAGCGCATCGTGTTCCCCGAGGGCGAGCACGACTCGATCATCCGCGCGGCGCGGGCCATCGTCGATCAGAAGATCGCGATGCCCGTCCTGCTCGGCAACGAGAAGGTGATCCGGGAGACGGCGGCGAATCTCGGCATCGAGCAGCTCGAATTCGAAATCGTCAACCTGCCGAGCGCGGAGAAGGGCGCCGCCTATGCCGAGGCGCTCTACGAGCTGCGGCAGCGCAAGGGCGTCACGCTGCCGGCGGCGGAAGACCTCGTGAAAGACCCGACGATCTTCGGCCTGATGATGGTGCAGACGGGCGACGCCGACGGCTTCGTGGGCGGCATGTACCGCGCCTACCCGGAGACGATCCGGCCGGCCATCCAGATCCTGGGCTTGAAGCCGGGCGTGTCGCGCGTGTCGGCGGCGCACATCCTCGTGCTGAAGGACCGGATCTTCTTCTGCGCCGACACGATGGTGAACATCGAGCCGACGGCGGAGGAACTGGCGGAGATCGCGCTCCTGGCCGCCGACCTCGCCACCAACTTCGGCTCGGAGCCGAAAGTCGCCATGCTGGCGTTCTCGAGCTTCGGGTCAGTGCCGCATCCGCTCTCGAAGAAGGTGGCCGACTGCGGTCGACATCGTCCGCGCCAAGAACCCGAAGCTCATCATCGACGGCGAGATGCACCTCGACACCGCGGTGGTCGAGGAAATCGTCACGAAGAACTACCCGCACTCGCGCATCAAGGGCGATGCGAACGTGCTGATTTTCCCGGACCTGACGTCCGGCAACATCGGCTACAAGCTGGTGCAGCGGCTCGGCGGCGCCGACGCCCTCGGACCGATCCTGATGGGCATGCGCAAGCCCGTGAACGTCCTCCAGCACGGCATGACGGTGGCGGAAATCGTCAACGTCGCCGCCATCACCGCGATGTCGGCCGAATAGAAGCCCGTGCGCCAGGCGCCGGCAGGGCGCCCCGACGGAGTACACGTTGACACAGGGCCGGACCCGCGACCGCGGATCCGGCCCTTCGTATGTGAGGCGCCAGCGCCGGGCGGTGCTAATATCCGTACGATCAGCCACAGGAGAATCCCATGAACGGCCGGGATCGGTGGACGCGCGGGTCCGGTGTCGCCGGGTTCATCGCCATGCTCGTCGGCGCCGTGGACCCTCTCGAAGGATCGGTGCTCATCGCCGTCGGCAGCGGCCTGGTGGCGCTTGGCGCCTTTCTCGCGCACGACGAACGCCGCCTGGTCGTCTACCGGGCGTCGGTCTTCGTCCTCATCGCTGCTGGCGTAGCTGCCATGTGGGGGTTAACCGCCGCCGGCGGTTTCGGCGGCGCCTCCGGCCGCTCCATGTGGTGGGGCGTTCTGCTGTTGCCGTACCTGGCCGGCTGGGTCATGGCCGTCTGGGGCCCGGGATTGCCACGTTGGTTCTCGTGGCTGGCCATGATTGTCGGGCTGTGGTATCTCGCGATGCCCGCGATGATCTTCATGCGAGGCGCCGGACGGCAGGGGCCGGGACTTGCTGCACCGCTCGTCCTCGGCGCGCTTGGCCTCGTGACGATCGCCGGATGCGTCGTCCGGCTCAGGAAGTCGCCCGCGTGAGCGGGTGGGCCGGTACGCCCTCAGAACAGCAATCCCACCGAGTAGACGATCCCGATCGTCGAGAGCTTGAAGCGCGTCTTCAGCTGCGGAATCTCCTGGAACCGCCGGAGGGCGATTTCACCCGTCGTGCCCCACTCGTACCGGAGCCCGACCGAGCCAAGGATGAGTTTCGTGCGCCCGCTGACGCCGACCGTCAGTGCCTGCATGTGGGCCTTGGTGAAGAAGGTGTCCTCCGGCCCCACGGGCGATCGGTCAGTGGCGAAGCCCCCATGGACCATCCACGACCCGCGCTCGGTGAGGTGGTACCGGCCCCCGATCGCGACGTTGACCACGGGATCGGGATCGATGACAGGTGCGGCGGGCGCCGGCGTCTGGACGACCGGCGCGCTGCCGTCACCACGGTCCGCGATGATCGTCCACGCCTGGCCCGAGCGGAACGCCTGATAGGGGGACGTGCCCGCCCAGGTCGAGACATCCAGCTCCAGCTGGGCGCGGTTCAAGAGGAGGGCCGCTCCCAGCTTGAGCTCGAACGGAACGCGGTACGTGACGTCGGCCGAGGGTTCGAAGATCGACGCGGTCATCGTCGCCGTGCCGAGCGACGTCGAGCCTTCGTGGGTGAACGAGCCGCCGTGGCTGATCGCCAGGCCCGGCGTCCGCATGAGGGCGCCGACACGGAACTTCGGCGTCACATCGTAGTGGGCGCCCAGCGACGCTCGCAGGTGGACGACCGAGGCCCGGACCTTCGAATCGACCAGGAACGATCCCAGGTCGGAGCCCGTCAGAACCAATGCGCTCTGGGTGGCGTCGCGCTCGATATCCGTCTTCTGCAGATCGAGCGAGGCCCCGAGCCGAAGCTGCCGGCCCGACCGCCTCGACACCGCGAGGCTGGCCATCCAGCCGGACATCGTGGAGACACCGGAGAACATCGTCCGCCCGGCGTTCGGCGCCGCGGCGGCGCCCTGCGCGGTGCTGAGGGACTGCGACCAGGCATTGACGTGTGCCACCGACAACCCGCCGGCCCATTCGGGGCTGCGGAAGAGGTTCTTGACGGTGAAGCCGACCGTCGACGGGATCTGCTGGAACGATCCGCCGCTGCTCGTGAGGCCCTCCGGAGTGATCCGGACGACCTGGAACGTGCCCGCGCTGCCGGAGAGGGAGGACTGCTCGGCCAGGCTGAGGCCCGCCGGGTTGTACCAGGCCGTCGACGAGTCGCTCGCGCGCACGAGCAGCGCGTTGGCCTCGAGGCTGCCGATTTCGCCGACGGCCACGCTGCTGTAGTTCGGCAGGGTGATGTTGATCGGCGGCACGGCGACCGCCGGCAGGGACTGGCCTGCGGCCGACGCCGCCGCGAGACACGAGGCGAGCGCCGCGCACAGCGCGGCGCTGAGCTTGAGAGCACGCATCTTGCGATTCCTGCCGTTGAAACCCGTTAGAACCTGAACGCGAAGCCGACGACGGGCCCCTGGGTGAGCACGTCGTACTTGAAGAGCGTGGCATCCTCGCCGGTTGCGTAGTCGATGTCGAGCCAGCGGTAACCGAGTTCGAGGGATGCCCGCTCGGTGAGCCGCACGCCGATGGTCGGGAAGATCTGCCACGTGAAGTCGGAGCCGGCGCCGAACCCGCCAATCTCCGTGTACACCTGCGCGTGCCACCGCTTGCCCGCGTCCGGCGTGCGCAACTGCACGCCCACAATCGGATCGAACCATGTCTTCGAATCGTCCACGCTGCGCACCTGGAGCGGTCCGTTCAGGCGGAGATTGGCGCTCAGGTAGTTCACGCGGCCGCCGAAGAACAGGTCGGCCGCAGCGCCGAGGCGCCGCAGGCCGTAGAAGGCAAACGCGCCCTGGCTCATGTCCGCGCTGCCGGTGACGCCGAGCGGGCCGGGAGCCGTGCCGTTCGCGCCGAGGGCCATCCACAGCGCGTCGCCGCCGACGCCCCAGTTGCCCTTGCGGGCGACGACGAGGCCCATCGCGCCGAACTGCAGGTTGCTGAAAATGTCCGACGCCGACACGTCGACGTCGAGCGTCTGGCCGGCAACGGCAGTCGTGCCGCTCATCGAGGCGCCCATCAGGTAGGGCACGACCGTCACCTTCCAGGCGTCGGCGGACTGGGCACGGGCGCCCGTTACCGTGCCGATGAGCAGCGCGGCGGTGACGAACAGCAGAGACGATCCGAACTTGCAGGTCATGCAGTGAGTACCTTGAAGGCGGCTTCATCACCCGGTCTCGTGGCCGTGTCCGACCGCCGCACGCAGGTGATGGAACCGGTCCTACTTCTTGGGCGCTTCCACGCTGACGGCCAGCGCGCGCGTGTAGGTGATCTGTACCTTGTCGCCGGCCTTGAACCTGGCCAGGTTCTCCTTGTCATCCACCTTGAAGCTGGACACGCTCCCGTCGTCCGCCTTGATCGTGACCGATGGCACCTTGGCGTCGATTGCCTGGATCGTCACGACGGCCGTCACCTGCGCCGAGATCGTCCCGCCCGGCTTCGGGCCAGTGCTGCGGACAATGCCGATGGCGGCGGGATCCGGCGGCGTCGCGCCCGGGCTCTGCAGCGCGTATACCACCGACTCGTAGTAGCGGAAGGTCACCTTGTCGCCGACCTTCAGCTCGTTGAAGCGCTGCATCTCGGGCGGAGCGTAGATCGTGTCCGTTTCGCCGGAGTCGTCCTTGAGCGTGATCAGGCGGTTGGTCGAATCTATCGCCACGATCACCGCGGTCTCGACGACGGCAGCGCCCTGGCTCACGGGCTTCTGGGCGAACGCGTTGGTGAGAGCCCCGGCGGCCGCCAGGGCGAGCAGGCTGAGCATCACGATGCGGCGTGTCATGTCGGCTGTCCTCTTCATGTCCATCACTCCTCAGACTTGCGGGCCCGGCGTGGCCGGCCGCGACCTGACATCCTCGACGAAGTCCAGTCCGCGGGTTCGCGAGACGAACCTGAACTCCAGGCTGGGCGGCGAGGGCGCTGCTTCCATGAGCCCGAGCAGTTGCCCGAACTCCGCGGAGCCCACGCGCCGGACGGCAGCCGCTTCGCTGCGCCATTCCTCGACGTAGCACAAGGCCTCCGGCACATCGACGTCCTGGAGGACCCAGGCGGCGAGGCACTCGCGGTCCAACCGGGCAGGACGCGTCACGGAGCGCAGAGCCTCAACCAAGTCCCGGCCCCCGGGATCGGGCAGCGTCAGACGTAGCAGTATCTGAACCACGCCGCTGAGGTGAGCAACTCTGTTGCCAGCGCGGACTGTCCTCAGCCGAGCGTCGTAAATGCTTGCTGTATCGCTTGTTAAAAGGTTCGAGCCGCGAAAGGCGCGCGTGATGGCGCCCGTAGGAATTGGAGAATCCCCAATTCGTTGGAGGCTACGGTCTCGTGATCCCCATCTTCGTCATCCTCGCCTCGAGCGTCGTCGGCTTGAGTCCGAGCAGCTCGGCTGCGCCGCCGTGTCCGCGAACGCGCCAGCCGGTTCGCTGGAGGACGCGCAGCACGGCCTCGGGATCCATGCTCGAGGTTCGAGACGAGCCTGGCCCGGCGGCCTCGGCGCCCGGAACGTCAGGGACATCGACGTCGAGCATCGGGCCCGCGGAGAGGATCATGGCGCGCTCGATGACGTTGCGCAGTTCCCTCACGTTACCCGGCCAGTGGTAGCGCGCGAGGCGCGCCAGACTCGCGCGCGAGACCGACGTGAAGTGCTTGCCGATGCGGTCCCCCAGTTCGTCGACCAGCGAGTCGACGAGCAGCGGCAGGTCGTCGAGGCGCTCCCGGAGCGCCGGCACCCTGATTGGAAAGACGTTCAGCCGGTAGAACAGGTCTTCACGGAAGCGGCCGGACCGGACCTCCTTCGCGAGGTCACGGTTGGTTGCCGCGATGATCCGCAGGTTCACCGCGATGGGCCGGGGACTGCCCAGCCGCTCGATCTGGCGTTCCTGGATCACTCGAAGCAGCTTGACTTGGATGTCTGGCGGCAGGTCGCCGATCTCATCGAGGAAGATCGTCGAGCCGCTCGCTAACTCGAATCGCCCGATTTGCTTCGAGAGAGCGCCGGTATAGGCGCCTTTCTCGCGCCCGAACAGCTCGGCCTCGATGAGCGTGGTCGGGATCGCCGCGCAGTTCACCCGCACCATCGGCCGCTCCCGCCTCGGGCTCATGTCGTGGATGGCGGAGGCCACCAGCTCCTTGCCAACGCCCGTTTCACCGAGCAGGAGGACGGTGGAGTCGGTCGCCGAGACCTTCTCGATCTCCGACATCACGCGCCGGATCGCCGCGCTCTGGGCCACGATCGACCCACCGCGCTTCAATTGCGTGGCCTCCTGCCGCAGGTAGGTGTTCTCGCGCTCGAGCTGCTCGCGCAGGCGCTGCAGGTCGGCGTTCGCCGCCTCCAGCGCCGCTTCGGTCTCCTTGCGCGCGGTGATGTCGATCGAGATGCCGCTTACCCGGCGATGCGTCCCGTCGGGCTCGGTGCGCGCCCGTCCCCTGACAATCACCCACCGCACGGCGCCATCGGGTAGCAGCACGCGGTACTCGTCCACGAACTCGGCCCCGGGTGCCGAGACCTCAGCCAGTCGATCGCGGACCCGGCCGGCGTCGTCCGGATGAATGGCCCCAAGCACCAAATCCAGCGTGGGCTCGGCGTCGCGGGCGAAGCCGTAGAGCTCGTTGGCCTCCGGCGTGGCCCAGATACGCCCGGTGGCGGCGTCCAAGTCCCAGGCGCCCGCGCCGGCCGACTGCGCCGCCAGCGTGAGGCGGGCTTCGCTCTGGCGCAGCGCCTCGGTCACCCGTCGGCGTTCGATCGTGTTCGCGATGATCTCGCCGAGCAACTGAAGCCGGGGGACGTACGAGAGCGGCCAGCGCACTTCGTTCCGCATCGCGCCCATCGTGACGACGTACCTGATGGCACCACCGATCACCACCGGCACGATCAGGTTCGACTTGATGCCCATCGCCAGGTACGCCGCTCGATCCCGAGCCGCCTCGTCGGGAAGGTCGGCGAGCGAGTTGACAATGAGTGGCATGCCGTGGCCGAGCACCTGCTGCGCCGCCCACGGCACCAGCACAGCGAGATCGACGGCCCCCGGTATACGGTTCGCGAGGCTCGGGTGGTACCAGGCGTGCGCGAGGGTCACGATATTGCGGGTGGCCTCAACCGTCAGAATGGCGCCCCGTTCCCCGCCGAGAGATGTGACAACCTCACCCAGGCCGGCGATCACCGTTTCCGCGAACGTCTCGTCCGGAGCCGAGACAACCTTGGCCGAAACCTCTGCAATCAGCTGCTCGAATCCCAGTTGCTGACGCAGGTCGACTGCCCGCTCATCTGTCTGGCTCATCCCGTGAAGTGTGCCACAGACCGGGCTCGGATGGTCGCCGTATGAGCCATCGATGGAGATTCTCCATTCGATTGGGGAGCTGACGGCGCACAACCCGCTGTGACCGCCGTTCGTGGCTCCGCGTAAGTCATAGTGGAATATCGAGATGCTTCGGCTCACTGCCAGGAACTCGGCCTGGCACGTCCTGTGCTGACTCTGGCGGTCCTAGAAGGAGTCGCGCCTTGCTCACCACGGCTTCGAGTTCGCGCGTCGCCTCGGGCCGAGAGCTACCGGGGGAGACGCACCGCATGCGCCTGACGCGCCTCTGGTGGCCGCTCGGGCTGTTGCTGGCGATGGCCAGGCCGGCGCAGGCGCAGGCGGACCTCCAGCTGTGGGGCAACCTGACGCTGAACTGGGCGAAATCTGCCCGCCTCGCCTATGACGTCGACGTCGAACCAAAGGTGCTGGTGAGCGCGCCGGCCGATGAACCCGCGTGGCACAGCGTCGACGTCACGCCGAGCGTCGACTACGCGTGGCGCAAGTGGCTCGATTTCGTCGGCGAAACCGCGGTCGGCTACACGAAGCAGACCGATGACGTGAACTCGTGGGAGGTCACGCCCCGGGCCGGCGCACGTTTCCATATGTTCTCGCGCACCGTGCCAACGGCAGCGGCGGACCGGCCCCTGCGGAAGGAATTGCCGCCACGCCGGCGGGTCGTCCTGCGTGATCTGGTTCGTGTCGAAGCGCGGAATCTGTTCTACACCGGGACCGGGACCGGGCGTTCATCCACGGTCCGGTTCCGGAACCGGCTCGAGCTGCTCGTTCCGTTGAATCGCGAGACGCTGAGTACCGACGGCGTGCGATACCTGCTCGCCGACTGGGAGTGGTTCATCCCGCTCGGCGAACCCGACGAGCGCTTCGCCAACAAGCAGCGGATCCGCGCGGGGCTGGGGTACCGGCGCGATTTCGCCTGGCGCGTCGAGCTGCTCTACATGTGGAACCGCTCGCGCAACACGATCGAGGACGGCTTCACGACGAACGACAACATCATCGACGTCCGCATCAAGCGGGTGTTTTGACGACGATGGCGCCTGCGGGATGAGCCCGTGCGCCGTAAGGAGGAGAGCATGTTGAGCGGTCATCGGACAGTACTTGGCGCCCTGGCGGTCATGGCGCTCGTCGCCTTCGCCGTGCCGGCGTTCGCGCAGGCGCCGTACTCGGAGGCAACCCCCACGAAGAAGGAGCCGTTGCGGTTCGAGGCCTTCGCCATTCAGATGCAGAACGGCGTGAACGGCGTCGTCGAGATCTCGATCGAGCGGTGGAGCACCGCCGAGGAGCGTAACGCGCTCGTGGCGCTGCTTCAGAAGACGACGGATCGGGATTCGGACCAGCAGAAACTCGTCACGGCGCTCCAGAAGATCAAGGAGCGCTGCGGCTACCTCAACCTGCCGAACACCATGGGTTGGGACATCAAGTACGCCCACGAGGCGAACCTGCCCGACGGTACCCGCCAGGTGGTGATCGTCACCGATCGGCGGACCGGATTCGCGATGGCCGCATCCGGGAACGCCTACGAGGCGCCCTTCACCATGATCCAGCTGCACTTCCCGAAGGGCAGCAACAAGGGTGAGGGCAAGCTGCTGGCGTCGGCGTCGATCTCGGTCAAGAGCGGCCGTCTCGAGATCGAGGGCTACATGAACCAGCCCACGAGGCTCACGGAAGTCAAGGAGAAGAACCCGAAGGTGAAGAAGTAGGTGCCACGCCGCGCGCCGTCAACACCATGTAGCAGGAGGCAGAGAGTGAATACTGTGCATCGACGGATGATCTACGCGCCCGTTCTCGCGGCCGCCGTCCTACTGACGGGGCTCGCGACGCTCGCGGCGGCACAACCGCAGAAGCCGAACATCGTCGTCATCTTCGGAGACGACATCGGGACCTGGAACGTCGGCGCCTACACGCACGGCATGATGGGGCAGACGCCGAATATCGACGGCATCGCCAAGCAGGGCATGCTCTTCACCGACCACTACGCCCAGCCGAGTTGTACAGCGGGCCGGGCCGCCTTCATCACCGGGCAGTTGCCTATCCGCACCGGCATGACGACCATCGGGATTCCCGGCTCCACGCGTGGCATTCAGAAATCCGACCCGACGCTGGCGGAGGTCCTCAAGTCGCTGGGCTACGCGACCGCCCAGTTCGGCAAGAACCACCTTGGCGACCGCAACGAATTCCTGCCGACGGTGCACGGCTTCGACGAGTGGTTCGGCAACCTCTACCACCTCAACGCCGAGGAGGAACCCGAGGAACTCGACTACCCGGGGCAGAACAACCCCGCGCTCCGCACACCGGAAGCCGCCGCGGCCTTCAAGCAGAAGTGGGGACCGCGCGGCGTGCTCCACGCCTGGGCCACCAACGTTGACGATCCGACCGTCGACCCGAAGTTCGGCAGGGTGGGCAAGCAGAGGATCGAGGACACGGGCGCGCTGACCCGCAAGCGCATGGAGACATTCGACCGCGAGGTCACCGATCAGACGCTCCTGTGGCTCGACAAGAACGGCAAGGGCAGCAAGCCGTTCTTCCTCTGGTTCAACTCGACGGCGATTCACGTCCGCTCGCGGCCATCGGCGAAGTACCTCCAGAAGGCGGTCGATGAAGGCCGGCCCGAGGAAGATGTGGTCCGCGCGCGCATGATCGAGCACGACGAACAGGTCGGGGACATCCTGGCGAAGCTCGAGAAACTCGGCATTGCCGACAACACGATCGTCATCTACACGACCGACAACGGCAACGAGCTGATGCTCTGGCCGGACGGCGGCTACGCGCCCTACCGTGGAGAGAAGGGCGGCACGTGGGAAGGCGGCGTGCGGGTCCCGATGCTCGTGAAGTGGCCCGGCAAGATCAAGGCCGGCAGCGTATCGAATGGCATTCAGTCCCACGAGGACCTCTTCGCCACCCTGGCGGCGGCCGCGGGCCTGCCGGACCTCTCGAAGGAACTGTTGACCGGCAAGAAGATGGGCGACATGACTTACAAGGTCCACCTCGACGGCTTCAACAACCTCGCGCACTGGACCGGGAGCGCCAAGTCGGCCCGCCGCGCGATCTACTACTACGACGAAACCGACCTCATGGCGTTGCGGGTCGATGACATGAAGATGCACATCGGCGTCAAGAAGGAAGGGATCTGGTGGAACCAGAAGTACTACCCGAGCGTTCCCTACCTGTTCAACCTGCGCATGGACCCGATGGAGAAGATGGATCCCGAGTCGCACGAGTGGGGAATGGCTGGGCGCACCTTCCTGATGCACAAGATGTGGGCCTTGAACGCGGCGGGGCCGTTCCTCGCCGAGCACATCCAGAGCCTCGTGGCGTATCCCCCCAGCCAGGGCGCGGACTCGCTGAGCCTCAAGAAGAACCTCGATGAAGTGATGAAGAAGCTCGAATCGGCGCGCGAAGCCGGTCCGGCCAAGTAGCGCAATCTGCCGGGGCGGCGGAGGCCGCCCCGGCTCCCCTGTGATCGTTACCGACCGGCTCGACATCGAGTCGTTCGTCAACCAGCCCGCCAGGCTGACCGCGGTCAAGGAGAAGAACCCGACCGCGAAGACGTCGCACCTCGGTCCGTCGAGGGGAACCGCCCATGCCCGAAGTGAACTCGAACATCGACGTTGCGCAACGGATTCTGGAAACACCTCCGCAGTCCACGACGTTCGGCGGCCGCCCGGCGCTGCTGGAGAGCGTCGAGGCGGGCGTGCTGGCTGTCGTCGCCTTGACGACCGCGTGGAGCGGATTCCAAGCGGCGAAGTGGGATGGCTTCTCGGCGCAACGGTCCGCGCTGTCCGTCCGCGCGACCGTGATCGCGCAGGAGAAGCTCACACTCGCGGGTCAGGAGCGTCTTTACGACGTCACCACGTTCAACGGCTGGTTGCAGGCGAAGGCGCTCGGCGACGACAGACTGTGCGAGTTCTACGTGCACCGATTCCGTCCTGAATACGCCGTCGCCTTCGCGGCCTGGCAGAAGCTGGACCCGTTCAACAACTCCTCGGCTGCTCCCGGGGCCGTGTTCATGCCCGAATACGTGAACGCCAACGCCAGGGAATCGGCGAGACTCATGGAGGAGGCCCGTGGGCGGTTCGAGGAGAGCGTGAACGCAAGGGAGACCGGCGACCGCTTCGTCAAGACGACGGTCCTGCTGGCGACGGTGTTGTTGCTGACCGCGATCGGGCAGCGGTTCCGAGCTCACCGGTTGCGCGCCGTGATGATCGTCGTCGCGTCCGTGCTGCTCGGAATCAGCTCGTACCAGGCGTTGACGCTGCCGTACATCTGGTGATTCGCCCCGGCGCCCGCACCGGAAGAGTAGAAAGGGGGAGTGCCCGGCCCGGGCACTCCCCCTCTGCTCTGCACAGAACGCTGGACGCCCTCTACGCCAGTTTGCGGCCGCCCTCAGCCGCCCACTTCTCCAGCATCGCCGTGGTGACCGACTTCGGCCGCTCGATCGCGTAGCCGAGGCCGCGGTCCCAGGTGATGTTGGCCATGCAGCCCAGCGCGCGCCCGACGCCGAACAGCACCGTGTAGTAGTCCCACTCCTTGACGCCGTAGTACCACTGGATGACGCCCGACTGCGCGTCGACGTTCGGCCAGGGGTTCTTCGTCTTGCCGTGTTCGGTGAGGACGCCCGGCGCCACTTCGAAGATCATCGACACGAGCTTGAAGAGCGGGTCGTCCTTCAGGCCGGGCGTCGCGAGGCAGAACTCGCGCTGCGACATGTAGCGCGGGTCGGTCTTGCGCAGCACCGCGTGGCCGTAGCCCGGGATGACCTGGCCGGCGTTCAGCGTGTCCCAGAGCGCCTTGGTGACCAGTTCCTTGGTCGGCTCCTGGTCCGCGCAGTACTTCTTCTGGAACTCCATCGTCCAGCTGAGCACTTCCTGGTTGGCCAGCCCGTGCAGCGGGCCCGCCAGGCCGTTCAAGCCGGCCGAGTAGGCATAGTACGGATCCGACAGCGCCGAGTGGACCAGGTGCGTCGTGTGCGCCGAGACGTTGCCCGACTCGTGGTCCGAGTGCAGGATGAAGTACATCCGGGCCACGTTCTTGTAGTCCTCGCTCTGGCCGATCATGTGCGCGAAGTTCGCGCCCATGTCCAGCGCCGGATCGATGGCGATCTGCTTGTCGCCTCTGTACTTCAGGTTGTAGATGAAGGCCGCGACAATCGGGATGCGCGCGACGATGTCGCTGGCGTCCTCGTAGACGTACTCCCAGGCGGCCATCTTGTTGAACTTGCCCGAGTTGTAATAGGCGAGGAACTTCGAGTCCTTCTGCAGCGCCAGGAGGCCGAT
The DNA here is from genome assembly GCA_963806085.1 of uncultured Acidobacteriota bacterium. Classification (GTDB taxonomy): domain Bacteria; phylum Acidobacteriota; class Vicinamibacteria; order Vicinamibacterales; family JAKQTR01; genus JAKQTR01. The sequence goes on along the minus strand of CAWDWR010000002.1, from coordinate 435,996 downwards.
CGACAGCATCGTCATCGGGTGGGTCTCGCGCGGCAGCGCCCGCAGCGCGTCGAACACGTACTGCGGCACGGCCTGCCGCGTCTTCCACTCGGCCATGACTTCGTCGACCTGCGCCTGCGTCGGCACCTCGCCGGTCAGCAGGAAGTACCAGAACGACTCGACCGTCGGGTAGTTCGAGCCGGGCGCCTTGGGCAGCGCCTCGAACGTCTCCGGAATCGTCTTGCCCCTGAAGCGGATGCCCTCCTGGGGGTCAAGGTAGGAGATGTCGGTCACCAGGCAGCGGACGTCGCGCGCCCCGCCGATGGCCTGGTCGATCGTGACCTGATCGATGACGATCTTGCCGAACTCCTTGGTGAGCTTCGTCGTCCGGGGACGGAACTCCTCGATCTTCTGTTTGAGGGTGTCTTTCAGGGCCATGCTGCGTCTCTCCTTCGCGATGAACGTCGGGGGATGGAAGATACCGCGGATGCGCCCGATGATACTCCAAAGGCCCGCTCAATGGATCCCGGGCTGCCTCCGATTTCCGCTGCCCAGGATCCCGTCGCGGCCTGCGCCGGAAGCCCGGTACAACGGCAGGGCCGGCGCGGCGCCGGCCCCTGTCACCACACCGTCCGGGCATCGCCCGGACCTTCTACTTCTCCATCTTCGGCTGCCACACCTTCCAGACGTTGCCAACGAGATTCGGGCCCTGGCCTGAGCGTCGAGCTGCCCGGGTTCCCATCCCGCGGGCGTCGCCTCGGTGCCCTTGCTGGCGCGCACGTGCTGGAACGCCTTGATCTGCCGGACCGACTCGGCGAACTTGCGGCCCACCGGCGGCGTGAGCACTTCCATCGCCTGGATGACGCCGTCCGGGTCGATGATGAACCGGCCGCGCAGCTCGATGCCCTGGTTCTCGTCCCACACGCCGAAGGCCCGGCCGACGTTGCCGGCCTGGTCGGCCACCATGTGAAACGGCACGCCGCCGTCGACCATCTTCACCAGTTCGTGGTCGTTCCACATCTTGTGGACGAAGTGGCTGTCCACGCTGACGGACAGACCTCGACACCCAGCTCCTGCAGCGCGGCGTACTTGTCGGCGACCGCCGACACTTCCGTCGCTCAGACGAAGGTGAAGTCACCGGGGTAGAAGCAGAGCAGGACCCACTTGCCGAGGTAGTTCGAGAGCTTGACGTTCGTGAACGCAGCCCCGGTAGTAAGCCGGGGCCTCGAAATCCGGTGCCTTCTGTCCGACGCGGGCGGTCATACGCGGGGCCTCCTTCTGAGGGGTCGGCGAAACGGTTGGCGTGGCCGTCGCGGGTTGCTCGCCAACGACGGCGCCCGTGGTGCGGGCGCAACCGGCGGGTGGGTCCGCCATGCGATCTCCTGGTTCCGGGGGCAAGATGAACGCGCAGGGGCGTGCTGTCAATCAGCATACGCCGCCTGGTACCAGTGTCAATCGGGCGGCGGATCCGCGCCGCCGGCGCTCGTGGGCCTCCAGCACGTCTGAAGACCCGTGACGCCAGCCGGACCTACTGGCGGCCGAGGCCCGCCCCGGGTTTGTGCTGGGCTGGCGACGGCACCGTGCCGTCCTCGCCCACGATGATCTTCGCGATGTCGATGGGCGTCTTGCCTCGAGAGGTCGCCAGTTCGCGGATCGCGGCGCCCGCCGTCGCGTCGATGCCAGCCGCCTGGAGCCGAGCCACGCCCGCCTCGACCGGCACGCTGAAGCGCTCGCACACCTGCTGCACGTTCATGCGGCCCCAGCCGCCGCCTTCCGCCAGGCTCACCTTCGGCTTCGCGTCCTCGCTCTGGATCTTCTGGTACACCTGCTGCGGCGTCAGCTCGTTCTCGTCCGCGATCTGCTGCACCGTCATCGTGGGCTGCGCCACCTTGATGCCCTGCTTCTCGAGATTGGCCACGGCCTTCTCGGTGGGGATCTTCACCGTTTCCGAGAGCTTTGCCACCGTCATCAGCTCCGCGTGCGGCACCGGCGGCTCGTTCGAGGCGGTGGACCACGAGTTCTTGATGTCCTCGCCGACGTCCATCACGGTGCCGAACGGCGGCACGCCGGCCATGGAGACCGTCAGGATGGCAGCGCCCGCCAGCGACGCGGCCGCCAGCTCGCGCTGCATGCGGATGCCCGCCTGCAGCTTCGACTTCACGTACGCGACGAGCACCTTCCAGTTGAAGTAGATGTGGAAGCTTGCCGCCACGAGGAAGACCAGCGCCACGATCGTGTGCACCGCCTGCCACTGCGCCTTGCTCAGGAGCAGGAGTTGCCACACCGACCAGTTGGCGATGCGTCCCGGCGGCGCGACATAGAGCACGAGGCCCGACACGGCGAGCGCGAGGAACGAGAAGACGACGTAGAAGCTGACGAACACTTTCCAGTGGAACTTGGGCGTAGTGGCTGGCATGGCGTGCCTCTCGAGCCCCGGGGCTTTAGCCCCGGGGGAACCGGGCTAGTAATGAACCGAGAAGCCCAGGGCGAAGCCGTGGGACGTGTAGTTGTAGAAGGCGTCGTTCGACGCCGACGCGATGAAGCGGTACCCGAGGTCCACCGTCAGGGCGGCCTTGCCGGTGCGCGCGCCGAGGATCGGCTGGCTCCAGACGATGGCCCCGCGCCACACGCGATCCTGGCGCAGCGGCGAGCCCGGCAGTTCGCTGCCGCCGGCGTCGAGGGCGGGCGTGCTGGTGTAGCGGCGATCGGCGTAGTTCACGGCCGCTTCGAGCTCGGCCCCCGACTTGAACGCGCGCGTCAGCCCGCCCTGGCCCGAGATCGCGTCGCTGGCGAACGGGTCGTCGTACACCCCGTCGTCGAAGAACCCGGCCGGCGTGGTGACGAGCGCCGGCGGCACCGCGCCGAACGTTTGCCGAAACGCCACCTGGCCGTGGACGCCCGTCCGGTCGGAGAGTGACTGCGCGACGCGGAAGAGCCCCGACACCAGCCCGGCCGTGCCGCTCTGCGCCTGCGACTGCGGTAGGACCCAGGCGGTGGCGCCGCGCATGGCCGGTCCCCTCCCCATCCCGCCGCCGTGCAACGTTCCGGTCGTCGTGCCGGCCGCTGCGCCTGGCGTCGTCACGATGATCGGGTCGAGCAGCACCTGCCCGTCGTACAACTTCGCGCCCAGGTTGGCCTCGGCGATGATCGTCGTCTTCGACTGGAAGTTCGCGAGCACGCTGGCGAAGCCGCGCTGCTCGAACTGCGACAACGCCGACATGTCGCTGAACGACCGGTAGTCGGCCCGGTAGCCGGTGCGAAGCGTCAGGTGGTCTCTGGGGTGGAACTCGCCGTTCAGGCCTCCGCCGAGCGCCGAGTAGTCCGCCGCCGCCCACGCGTCGCCGTTCTTGCGAACGACGAACGAGCCGTTGAGGTACAGCCGCCTGGCGGTGGCGTCGTCGGCGCCGAACCGGTACGTGAAGCCCGCGGTGTTGAGGTAATAGGTCCAGTCGCCGGGCGAGTCGAAGGTGCCGCCGTCGAAATCGTAGTAGACGCGGCCGCGCTCTTCGTTGAAGAGATGCTCGAAGCCCGCGGTGGCCGCGACGTCCTGGCGGCGGGTCGACGCGGCAGCGCCCTCACTGAACGACGCAAAACTCCCGCCGACGGATGAGCTGACCGACACCTGCGCCGTGGCAGTGACGGCCGCGGCGAGCACGAAGCCCGTGGCGAGAAGGACAGTCAGTGATTTCATGGTCGCGAACCCTTGGCGGCCTCCGAGGGGCAACCCGGGACGGACCCGGTGCGGACGGGCACGCCATGCAGCGTCCGCACCGGGCCAACCCGCTCCGGGGACTTCCAGAGGCGTCTATCGACGAGGTCCGCGGCCCTTGCCCTTGGGACCCGTGCCGTCGCAGATACCGGTGCCGGTGCCCGCGCCCGCCGGGGCGCCGTAGCCGCTGCCATCCTGCGGCCCGAGCCGCTTGCCGCGCTGGGCCTTGCCGCCGCCCTGCCCCTGCCGGTTGCCCGACTGGAAGCAGGTCGCAGATGCCGTCGCCGTTCGCGTCGACGAAGTTCGCGCCGACGGTCGTGCCGGACGGCGGCTGCGGGGTCGTGGGCGTCTGTGCGAACGCCAGCGACGCCGAGAAGACCAGGATGCCGAGTGCGAGAATCCACGTGCGCTTCATTGCCGTTCTCCTTTTCGAACGCCTTGCCATCTATCTCGCATCCGGCCACTGTGGCCGGCTGCCCTCCTCTACTTCAAGGCTGATGCCAGCAGGAGCGCGGCGACATTCAGCAATGGAAATATTTGAATCGTCACGAGTTAGCTGTAATGGGCGCAGTCAGTGGGATGCTCGCGCGAGGCCGTTTCTCGACCCGGCGGTCGAGGGGATCGACCATTTGGTCGAGGGGGGCATTGCTCGTCAGTAGTCAGTAGCCAGTAGTCAGCATTCAGTAGGAATCCCAGCGACTCCGCACAGTGTCGAATCGCTACTGGCTACTGGCTACTGGCTACTGGCTACTGGCTACTGGCTACTGGCTACTGGCTACTTCTCGATGTCGTGCTTCTTCAGCTTGTACCGCAGATGCCGCTCGCTCATGCCGAGAAGCGCGGCGGCGCGCGTCTGGACGCCGCCGGCGCGGGCGAGGGCGTCGACGATCAGGGCGCGCTCGAATTCGGAGACGCGGTCGACGAACGAGGCGGGCGCGTCGCGGCGTTCGCCCTGGAGCTGGCCGAGGTGAATGGGGAAGTCCGTGGTCGAGAGCAGCGGGCTGCGCGCCAGCACCATCGCACGGTGCATCAGGTTCTCGAGTTCGCGCACGTTGCCCGGGTAGTCGTACTTCAGCAGCAGGTCCATCGCCTCGCGCGACACGCCCTCGACCGCGGCGGGCGCCTCGGCCGCGAACCGCCGGAGGAACACGTCGACGAGCAGCGGGATGTCCTCGCGGCGTTCGCGCAGCGGCGGCAGCTCGATGCAGACGACGTTGAGGCGGTAGAAGAGGTCCTCGCGGAACTCGCCGGCGCGGATCATCGCCGGCAGGTCGCGGTTGGTGGCGGCGATCATCCGCACGTCCACCTTGATCGTGCGCGAGCCGCCGAGCCGCTCGAACGCCTGCTCCTGCAGCACGCGCAGCAGCTTCACCTGCGTGGTCTTCGGGAGGTCGCCGATCTCGTCGAGGAAGAGCGTGCCGCCGTCGGCCAGCTCGAAGCGGCCGCGCCGCTCGCGGTCGGCGCCGGTGAACGCGCCGCGCTCGTGGCCGAACAGTTCCGACTCGATCAGCGTGTCGGGCAGGGCGCCGACGTTGACGGCCACCAGCGCGCTCTTCGCCCGCGGGCTGGCGTAGTGAATCGCCCGCGCCATCAGCTCCTTGCCCGTGCCGCTCTCGCCGCTGACGAGGATCGTGGCGCGGCTGGCTGCGGCGCGCGCGGCGGTGTTGATGGCCTCCGACATCTTCGCGTTGGCCGTCTCGAGGCCCGCCAGCCGGTACCGCGACGCGAGCTGCTCCTTGAGCAGCGCGTTCTCCGACACCAGCGCCCGGCGCTCGAGCGTGCGCGTGACGAGCACGTCGAGTTCGTCGAGATCGATGGGCTTGGTCAGGTAGTCGGCCGCGCCGCGCTTCATGGCGTCCACGGCGCTGGCGACCGTGCCGAACGCGGTCATCACGATCACCGGCAGTTCGGGGTTGATGGCGCGCAGGCTGTCGATGAGCGTCAACCCGTCCTTGCCGGGCATGTTGAGATCGGTCAGCACGAGATCGATCGTCCGGCCCGACACGATCTGGACGGCTTCGTCCACGCTTCCGGCGGTGACGGCCTCGAGCTGCCGCTTGCGGAGGAACCCCGCCAGCACGGTCCGCTGGGCCGCCTCGTCGTCGACGACGAGCACCACGCGCTCAGCCACGATCGGGTGCCTCCTGGTCGGCCGGGATGCGGATGCTCATCCGCGTGCCGCTGCCCGGCGAGGAATCCACGTCGATGCGGCCGCGGTGGGCCTCGACGATCTGGTGCGTGACGGCGAGGCCGACGCCGGTGCCGTCGGCCTTCGTCGTGAAGTACAGGTCGAAGATCTTCGGCAGCGACGTCGGCCGGGATGCCGGGCCCGTCGTCGACGACCGCGATGACGTGGTCCGGGCCGTCGCGGCGCGCCTCGAGGCGGACCCGGCCGCCGTCGGGCGACGCGTCGATGGCGTTGCGGAGCAGGTTGTCGACGGCCTGCTTCAGCTGATCCGGATCGAACACGGCGTCGCCGGCGCCTGCGAGGTCGCACTCGACGGTGACACCGCGCGTTGCCGCCTTCGCGCGCAGCGCCTCGGCGGCCGACTCGAGCATCCCGCTCAGGCTGGCACGCGCGCAGCGAGAGCCGCGGGGGCCGCGCGTAGTCGAGGAACTGCTGGACGATGCGATCGATGCGCTGCGTTTCGCCGCCCAGCACATCGAGCAGCTCCTTCAACTCCGCTTCGTCCCGCCCCGGCGGAGCCTGGCCGCCGGCGAGGAACTCGCGGCGCAGGCGCTGTGCCGTCATGCCGATCGCGTTCAGCGGGTTGCGCACCTCGTGGGCGACCGTCGACGCGAGCTCACCCATGGCCGCCAGGCGGTCGCGCCGCCGCAGGGCCTCTTCGGCGCGCGCGTGCTTCTCGGAGAGGATGCCGAACTGCTGGCGGAGGACGACAAAAGCGATCATCACGACCCCGAGCGCCAGGGCCGCGGCGAGCGACAGGGTGAGGCGCGTGAACGTGCGCCGCTCGGCGCGCCGAAGGCCCTCGAGCGTCAGGCCGAGCCGCAGCGTCGGGCTGTCGGCGCGCGCCGCGTCCACCGGGCCGGTGAATTCGAGCACCGGCCTCGACGCGACCGTGAGTTCGCCGGCTGAGAGGTTCTCGAGCTCCCGTGGAATCGGCACCGAGCGGGCGCCTGCGCCGGTCGGGGCTGGCGCGGCGGCCGCCGCTTCCGCAAGCGGCCCGTATGCGAGACGGCTCGTGCCGTCCTCGAGCACGACGTAGGCGATCTCGGGGGCGCGCGCTGCGATGTCTTCGAGCAGGTGATCGAGCGAGGCCCGGCGCGAGAGCTCGGCGATCTCGCTCGCGTCGACGTTCAGCACGATCGCACCGCCGTTCAAGCGGCGGACGCCGGCCGAAAGGCGCCACCCCCGGTCCCAGCGCGAGCCGTGCACTTCGCTGACGGCTTCGGTGTCCGCGCCCGACAGGAGACGTTCCGCAATGGCGCCGAAGCTGCCAGGCCCGCGTCCGAAGCCGCCGCCGGCCCCGGGACCGCCTCCCGGACCCTGGCCGCCGGCCGGACCTTGGCCACCGCCCGGACCTTGGCCGCCGCCGCCGGGGCCGAAGCCGCGGCCGGCGCCCTGGGGCGGGCCGCCCGTGCCGCTGCTCAACTCGCGAACGCCGGCGGCCGAGAGCACCGTCACGCGGAACAGCCGGTTCGCGCGCACCACTTCGTCGAGCTGCGCCTGCGTCAGGCCGCCGCGGGCGTCCAGCATCCGGAGCAGCCGGGCGTTGTCGAGCAGGCGCGCCGAGATCGCGGCTTGCGTCTGCGCCGTGGCGGCTTCACCCAGGCTCGCGGCGGCCGCGACCGCCTGGCGCATCGACGCCGCCTGGTCGACCAGCAGCGTCAGCAGTTCGTTGCGCGTGCTCGTGTAGTCGTACCAACCGACCGCGAGCAGGCCGGCCAGGAGCACAAGGCTCGCGGCGGCGATGCGAAACGACGCCTGGCGTTTCCGGTTCATCGAAGGCAGGATATCCACTCCTGTGGAAGGATTCACCGCGGCCCGTTCTGGATTCATCGCCCAACTTCGGGCGCGGACACTATACCCCGGCCGAGGCAGACAGAAGTCTCCCGCCGGGCTGTGGCATTCAGGTCCCGTGCCGATATATTCTTAAGGACGGGCTCCATAACCTTCGTACAGCGGCCCGGGTCTCCGCGTGAACGGGTTGTGAAATGGCCTTCTGCCCCTTGAAGGGGATTCGGTGACCGAGATGCCAGGGCGGGTGTATGTCAGATAGCGGCGAAGGATTGGTCGACGCCAGCAGCAGGCTGGCCGAGCGGATGGACGAGCTCGAAGAAGAACGGCGCCAGTCGAAGAACGGCGCGCGGCGGGTGGACCCTGTCCGGGCCAGGGCCCTGGAATCGCTCCGGCTGGCGAAGGCCGATATCGGCCGCCAGTTGGCCTCGATCTCGCACGAAGCCCGGCGGCAGCAACTCACCATGGCGCTGGCCGAAGTCGAGCGCCGTCTCGCCGACCTCGAGCAGACCGCCTAGCCCCTCGCCACCGTGCCCGCCCGCGACCCGCTGGCGATCGTCCGCGAGTATCACGAGCAAACCAAGCACCACTTCAACCGGTTCGCCCGGTCGCTGGGCTACCTCGACTGGGCGACGCAGCCGGACCCGTTCCGGACGTTCGACGGAAGCCGGCGCATCGGCCTCGTCGAACCGTTGCGCACCGCGGAAGCCGCGCCCGCGGATGGCGGCGGCTCGTGGCGCACGGTCGCTTACGACGAGCTCTTCGGCATGTCGCCACAGCGACCGCCGCTCGCGCCCGGCCTCCCAGCCCTGTCGGTCTTCCTTCGCTTCAGTCTCGGCCTCTCCGCGTGGAAGCAGGCCGGGCCGTCGCGCTGGGCGCTCCGCGTCAATCCTTCCAGCGGCAATCTCCACCCCACCGAGGGCTACATCGTCTGCGGTCCAGGCGTCGCGGGCTCACACCCAGGCGTCTACCACTACGCGCCGGACACCCACGCGCTGGAAGAACGATGCGTGTTCGACGCGGCAGCTTGGGCCGCGCATGCCGGAGGCTTGCCGGAGGGCAGTTTCCTCGCCGCGCTGACGTCCATTCACTGGCGCGAAGCCTGGAAGTACGGCGAACGCGCGTTCCGTTATTGCCAGCACGACATCGGCCACGCGGTGGCGGCGATGCGCGTGGCGGCCGCGATGATGGGCTGGACGTGCGAGATCGCCCCCGATTGGCCGTCGGCGCATCTGGCAGCGCTGCTCGGCGTCGATCGCGCCGCGGACTTCGAGGGGGCGGAGCCTGAAGAGCCGGCCTGCCTGTTGGTCGTCACACCCGGAACATCCCCCGGCTTGCGCCGCGCGGAGGAACTGCCGGCCGCCGCCTCGCTGGCATTGGTGAGTGCGGTGCAGCGCGGGACCTGGTCCGGGCACGCGAACAGGCTCAGCGGCGATCACGTGCAGTGGGATTGGATTGACGCCGCGGCCGAGGCGAGCCGCGATGAAGGAACGGTGGGAGCCCTCGCGGGCAGGCCGGCAGGTGCGGCGAACGCCGGCCGTGACGCCAGCGCGCGACCGGCGCCTCCGGGCGGGCGCTCGATTCCCGCCTCGAGGCTCTTCCTGCAGCGCCGAAGCGCCATGGCGATGGACGGCACGACCTCACTTGGCCTCGATCGTTTTGCCGCGCTCCTGCGTCGGTTGCTGCCGTACTCGGGCCCGCCCTTCGACGCCTTCCCGTGGGCGCCGCGCATCCACCTCGCGCTGTTCGTTCACCGCATCGATGGCCTGCAGCCCGGGCTCTACGCCGTGCCGAGAACCGGCGCAGGCGAGGCGCTGATGCGGAAGACCCTCAATCAGGGATTCGCCTGGGAGCGGCCTCCGAACGTGCCGGATGATCTTCCGCTGTTCCTTCTTGAACCGGCCGATTGCCGGCGCATTGCGCGTCAGCTGAGCTGCGGCCAGGACATTGCCGCCGATGGCTGCTTCAGCCTGGGCATGCTGGCGGAATTCGATGCGGCACTGAACGAAGGCGGGCCCGCTGCCTACCGGCGACTTTTCTGGGAGGCTGGCGCCGTTGGCCAGGCGCTCTATCTCGAGGCCGAAGCCGCCGGCACGCGCGGCACCGGCATCGGCTGCTTCTTCGACGACGGCGTTCACCAACTGCTGGGGCTGGGGGGCGGTTCCGAAACCCGTTCGCAAGGAGATGCGAATCCCCGGCACGCAGGTTTCGGAGCCGGTCCATTGCAGAGCCTTTACCACTTCACCGTCGGCGGCCCCGTCGACGACCCGCGCCTCACCACCCGCCCCGGCTACCCCTGGGAACTGGGGTCAGGCACTATTTCTTAATAGCGTCTCAATAAGCAGCGCGGAGTCCCTTCCCGGCCTCCCCATGGGGCACATTCGACTCTCTGCCCCTAGGGATAGGCACTCGGTCCAGATGGCGCTTCAAGAACTGCCGCCGAATCGCGCCTTGTTGAGACTGAAATGAGAAAAAGTGCCTGACCCCATTTTCGGCGGGGTAAGCTTGAGGGATATGGCACTTGAACCATCGCAGATCCTGCAGGCGCTCACTGCGGTCAAAGACCCCGACCTCCACAAAGACATCGTCAAGCTCGGCTTCGTGAAAGACGTCGCCATCGACGGCGGCAGGGTGTCGTTCACCATTGAGCTCACCACGCCCGCGTGTCCCGTGAAAGAGCAGATGAAGGAGCAGGCGCGCGCGGCCGTGATGCAGGTGCCGGGCGTGAGCGACGTCGACGTCACGATGACCGCCCAGGTGCGGGCGGCGGTGTCGCCCGACGTGGCCAAGGCCCCGATTCCCGGCGTGAAGAACCTCATCGCGGTCGGCGCCGGCAAGGGTGGCGTCGGCAAAACCACCGTCGCCGTGAACCTCGCGCTGGCGCTGGCCCGCATGGGCAGCCGCGTGGGCATCATCGACGCCGACATCTACGGCCCCAACGTGCCGATCATGCTCGGCCTGCAGGGCCAGCTCGGCACCGACGGCGAGAAGATCGTCCCGCCGGAGAAGTACGACCTGCAGGTGGTGTCGATGGGCTTCCTGACGTCGGACGACGCGCCGGTCATCTGGCGCGGACCGATGCTGCACGGCGTGATCCGCCAGTTCCTGAACGACGTGCGCTGGAACGACCTCGACTACCTGGTGGTCGACCTGCCGCCCGGGACGGGCGACGTGGCGCTCAGCCTGAGCCAGTCGGCGTACGTGGCGGGCGCGATTGTCGTGACGTCGCCGCAGCAGGTGGCCGTGGCCGACACCCGGCGCGCGGTGGCGATGTACCAGAAGCTGAACATCCCCGTGCTCGGCCTCATCGAGAACATGTCGTACTTCGTGTGCCCGTCGTGCCGGCACGAGAGCGACATCTTCGGCCGGGGCGGCGGCGAGCGGCTGGCTGAAGAGCTGCAGCTCCCGTTTCTCGGCAGCATCCCGATTTCCGAGCCGCTGCGCCAGGGAGGGGACACGGGCGTGCCGATCATGCTCTCCGCCCCGGATTCGCCAGCGGCCGAGGCCTTCGTCAAGGCCGCGGAGCGCACCGCCGCGCAGGTGTCGATCCAGAGCTTCCGGACGCCGGTGATTCCGCTGACGCCCGTGAATTGACACGCGCAGGTCGCTCGGATACCGTTCGCGCGGAGACCCGACGTGAACATCGCGGAATCATCGAGCGCCTCGTCCGGAGGGCAGGCTGTCTACCGGCTCTCCGACGTGCTCGCGCACTACGGGCTCGTCCGCGAAGACCACGTGCGATCGCTGCAGAAGTGCGGCCTGCTTCACGCCCCTGACACCGTCGGCGGCGAGCGGTGCATCGGCTTCGGGGGCGTCGCCGTCATCAGGCAGGTCAACGCGGAACTGCAGCGAGGCGTCCCGTTCCGGTCGGTCCTCCGTTCCTGCCTGGCGGCGCAATCGGGACAGCTCGCCCTCGACTTCCAGGTGGAGCGGCAGGCGGCCAAGGTGCTCACGCTCCGCCGTCCGCCGGCGTCCACACCCGGGCGGGCCAGGCTCGCCGGCGCCGCGCATCCCGCTGCCGAGCGTACGGCGGGCGATCCCGCCATGGCGGAGGAGTACTTCGCCATCGGCTCGTCGCTCGACGACGGGTCGCCGGAGAAGCGCGTGGAGGCGGCCGCCGCCTACCGGCGCGCCCTGGAGATCGACCCGGCGCTCGTGCCCGCGCTCATCAACCTCGCGAACCTCCACTACGCTGAAGAGCACCTCATCGAGGCCATGGCGCTCTACGAGCGCGCCGTCGTGCTGGAACCGGACGTCTTCGAGGGGTACTTCAACCTCGGCAACATCCATCACGACCTTGGGCGGTACCGCGCGGCCGAGGAGTACTACCTGCACGCGCTCGCCGTGAACCCCCGGTACGCCGAGGCCCACCTCTACCTGGCCGTGGCCCTCGAGAAGGACGGGCGGTCGGACGAGGCCAAGCCCCACTGGCGGGCGTACCACTCCATGGCTCCGGACGGGGAGTGGGCCGAACTGGCTCGGGAATTCTCAGAATAGTGGACGGGTCCCTCTCGCGGATGGGGACTGTCCCCGCGGAAGGACTGTCCCCTCAGTAGTAGTAGCGGTCTTCGGGAGGAAATTCCGGCCGCTTACGGGGATTCCGGCGGACCTTGTAGTTGCCGCAGTCCGGGCACCAGGAGTCGGCGCTGAAACCGGTGGTGCCGGCGATCGGATGCACGTCCCTGTGCGTGCAGTGGTCGGGCGCGCCGTCTTCGGCCGCCTTCCGCCACCTGCAACTTTGGAACCGCTGCACCGCCGGGGAAAGCTCCACGGCCGGGATTATTCCGGGGGCCGCTTCCTCCGGCGCGACCGCCGGTGCGGTGCGGTCGCCTTGGTCGAGGTCATGGCCATTCATATCCAAAGATTGTGCCATACGGGGAAGGGCATCGCAACCCTTTACCTCGCATGTGTCTACAACCGTCTGACGGCCTCTTCCAGCCCCCTGGCCAAGGCAGCGTAGTCGTCTCCCTGAAAGACAATCGGGGCCCCGAACCGCACGGCCACCGGCCCGCGCCTTGCCATCTTCCAGGACGGATGGAGCACGCTGTCGGCCCCGTCCAGCCTGATTGGCACGACGGGAAGATTCAGCCGGCTGCCAATCATGGCCACGCCCGGCCTGAACGGCTTCAGCGTGCCCGTCTCGCCCCGCGCGCCCTCGGGGAAGATGAGGATGGAGTAGCCCGCCGACGTCAGGCGGCCGATGTAGCGGAGCGTGTCCCGGGCGCCGGCCTCCCGCTGGGGAAGGGGAAACGCGTTGAACGCCAGCGACGCCAGGAAGTAGAGCGTCGAGGCCTTGGCCCTCGCCCGGAACGGGTAGTCCGCCGGGTGGAAGTGCGCCCGGAAGAACTCCTTCGCCATCGCCGGCGCCAACAGCCGGCGCATGGCGGGAGGCAGGGCGGCAAGAATCACCGGCGTGTCGATGTGGCTCTGGTGGTTCGACGCGAACACCACAGGGCCTGTCAGTTCTGCCAGATGTTCAGCGCCATGCACGGTGATGCGCGCGAAGAAGCGCGTGAGCGGCAGCACCAGGGTGAGCTGCAGCACTTGCCGCACGACCCGGGCCGGCCACGACAGCGTCCACTCGGGCACGTCGAGCGCGCGCGCCGAGCCAGCATCGGTCGCCGCCGCGGCCCCTTCGACCAGCGCGCGAAGATCCGCCACGGTCCGTGCCGTCGCGAACGCGGACTCGTCGAACGACGTCTGCATCCGCTGCTCGAGCGCCACCATCAGCTCCACGCGATCGAGCGAGCTGAGGCCGAGCTCCTCGATGCTCGTCGAGGCGGCCACCGCGCGCCCGTGCGACACCCGCGCAAGGACGGCCTCGACAGGGTCCTCGGCGGGCGCGGCGGCGGCGCTGGCGGTCCCGTCCTGGGCCCAGCGCCTGATCTCCACGCGCTTCAGCTTGCGCGTGCCTTCCGTCCGCGGCAGATGCTCGGCGGGCCACACCGAGACGGTCCGGACGCGCTGGTGATCGCCGAGCGCCGCGTTGGCCGATCGCACCACCTCGTCGAGATCGGTGCCGGCGTCCACGACCACCGCCGCATGGACGCGTTCGCCCGACCCGTCCTTCACCCCCACCACCGCTGACTCGCGCACGCCCGGCACCGCGTCCAGCACCCGCTCCACATCGTCCGGAAACACGTTGAGGCCGTCGGCGAGGACGATCATCTCCTTCTTGCGCCCGCGCACGTAGAGCCGCCCCGACTCGTCGACCTCTCCGATGTCGCCCGTGCGCAGCCACCCGTCCTCGAACGCCTCGGCCGTGGCGTCGGGCGCGTTGAAGTAGCCCTGGGTCACGTTGTCGCCCCGCACGAGAATCTCGCCGTCGGCGGCAACCTTCACCTTCAGCCCGTGAATCGGCTTGCCCACCGACCCCCGGCGCATCGCGAACGGGTGGTTCACGGTCACGACCGGCGCCGTTTCGGTCAGGCCGTACCCCTGGATGACCGCGAACCCGAGGCGCGACCAGTACGTTTCGAGGTCCGGGTCGAGCGGGGCCGCGCCCACCACGAAGCTCCAGAACTTCATCCCGAACAGCCGGTGCACATCGCGGTGCAGCCACCACCGCTTCACCCAGTGCACGCCCGGGCCGGCGGGTTCGGCGGCGGTCCGCGCCGCGTGCTGCACGTGGCCGCGCAGCACGTCGAGCATCTTCGGCACCGACACCAGCACCGAGACGCGCCGGTCGCGGATCTGGCGGACGATGTCGTGCGGATTCAGGCTGCGGACGAAGATGGTCGTGCCCGGCAGCATCGGCGGGATGAAGGTGGCCATCGCCTGGCCGAACATGTGGCTGAGCGGCAGCAGGTTGAGGAAACGGAGCGGGAAGAACGGCCGGCCCGCACTTCTTGTACTTCTGCACCTCCTGTTCGATCGGCACCGTGTTCGCGAGGATGTTGCGGTGCGTGAGCACCACGCCCTTCGGCTCGGCCGTCGCGCCTGACGTGAAGATGATCTCTGCGGTGTCCGCGGCCGAGATCTGCACGGCCGGCGCGGGGGCGTCCGCCCTCCAGTCAACAGCCGCAAGGCGCCACACCGCCGCGCCGTCCATGGCGCCCGTCTCGTGAAGTCCTGCTCCGGCCCCGGCCGGCAGGTCGTCTCCCGCCAGGATCACCTTCGCCTCGACGATGGCGCGGATGCGGCGCACGAAATCGAGGGAGCTACGGTAGTCGATGGGGACCACCACCACGCCCGAGATGATCGCGGCCCAGAGGGCGACGATCCATTCCGGCCGGTTCTCGCCCCAGATGATGACGCGATCACCCTGTCCGACGCCCGACGCCGCGAGCTTCGCCGCAAGCGCCCGCGCCGCGCGGCCCACGTCCCCGTACGAGCGCGAGACCGCGCGGAACCCGTCGTCATGGACGAGGAACTCGCCGCGAGTGGCGGCCAGATCGGTGAAGACGTCGGCGAGCGTGTTGCGAGGCATCGATGACGCTGATTATGTGCCGGGCGACGGCGCGCCGGGGTCAGCTGCGCCGCCGCCGGCCGCGATGATCGCGCGCGCCTCGGCAAGGGCGCTCTCGAGGTCGGTGACCGCGCCGTCGAGTTGCCGCTCGTAGACCGCCTTGACGAGGCGGCCCACGGCCGGCCCTGGCGCGAAGCCCATGGCAAGCACGTGACGCCCGAGCAGGATCGGCGCCGGCGGCTGGTGCTCGACGCCGAGCGCGCGCGCGCGGCTCGATGAACCAGTCCATCGCCGAGCAGTCGAACTCGCCGGTGCGTCCCCGGCAGTCGGCGCGGGCGAAGCGTGCGAGCAGCTCGAGGTCCACCTTCTGCGAGAGCCGGCGGAAGGCG
Organism: uncultured Acidobacteriota bacterium; assembly: GCA_963806085.1. GTDB lineage: Bacteria > Acidobacteriota > Vicinamibacteria > Vicinamibacterales > JAKQTR01 > JAKQTR01. The sequence continues at coordinate 420,532 of CAWDWR010000002.1, read as the reverse complement.
CCGTCGCCCACCGGGGACGAGGACTTGTGCCACATGCCCGGCGCCAGGTGGTACGCGACCAGGCCGACCACCTGGTGGCGCACGTCGAAGCCGTCGATCGTGTGGAGGTTCAGGCGGTCGAGCCAGGCCAGCGTGGGCGCGATCCCCTCCGGCTCGTGGCCCGGCGAGCGGATGCGGCCGTCGATGAACGCGGTGGTGAGCGGCTTGCCGAAATCGTGGCACACCGCGCCGAGCATCATCGTCAGCCGGCGCGCGCGATCGAGATCGCCGATCGCCCGCGCGCGTCTCGTCGATGACCATCAGCGTGTGCACCCACACGTCGCCTTCCGGGTGCCACTCGGGCTCCTGCGGGCAGTCGGCCAGCGCCGCCATCTCCGGGATGAGCGCCTGGATCACGCCGAGCTCGAGGCCGAGCGCGAAACCGATCGACGGCCGCTCCGCCAGCAGCAGGAGCTTCTCGACCTCGCCCAGCACGCGCTCGCTCGGCAGGTCGTCGAGGGCGATGCCGCGGCACACGCGCTTCGTCGCCTCGTCCATGGTGAGCCCGAACCGCGCCGCGAACTGCAGCGCGCGCAGGACGCGCAGGCTGTCGTCGGCGAACGTCCGCTCGTCGACCATCCGCAGCACGCGCGCGTCGAGGTCGCGGCGTCCGCCGAACGGATCGAAGTACTCGCCGGTGAGCGGGTCGAGCAGGATGGCGTTGACGGTGAAGTCGCGCCGGCGGCTCGCGTCTTCGATGGACATCCCCGGGTCGCCCGCGACCTCGAAGCCGCGATGCCCGCGGCCGACCTTCGACTCGCGACGGGGGAGGGCCACGTCCACGCCCGCCACCTTGTAGACCGTGAACGACTCGCCCACCGCGTCGACGCGGCCGACGGGCTCGAGCAGGCTGCGCAGGCGGTCGGCCGGCACGCCGTACACCTCGAGATCGACGTCGGCGGAGGCCAGGCCGAGGAGCCGATCCCGCACCCATCCGCCGGCGACGAGCGCGCGGCCGCCGGCGTCGCGCACGGCCCGCGCAATGGCCAGCGCCGGCCCGGGCAACGGCTGGACAGAGCGTTCCATTAGTTGAGATGATACCTAAAAGGGACGGCTCCAGAACCTGCGTGCGGCGGCCCGCTTCTCCACGCGAGAACGGGTTCTGGAACCGCGTGTCTTCACAGAGAGGGAGGACGTCACTCCGTGCGCACACCATCTGTTCGCGTTCTGGGTCTACCTGGCCGCCTGCGCGGCCGGCGCCGTGCTGCTCGTTTCCGGGGCGGCCGTCTCTGGCCAGGCCCCCGCGCCGCCGGCGAAGCCGGTGCCGCCGCTCCCGGGCGAGTCGCACCTCTCGAACATCCGCCAGCTCACCTTCGGCGGCGAGAATGCCGAGGCCTACTTCTCGTTCGACGGCACGCGGCTCTCGTTCCAGGCGGCGAAGACGCCCGGCAGCTGCGACCAGATCTACACGATGAACATCGACGGGTCCGACGTCCGGAAGATCAGCGACGGCGGCCGCACCACCTGCTCGTACTACACGCCCGACAGGCAGCGCATCATCTACGCGTCGACCGTGCAAGGCGGGCGCGAGTGCCCGCCGGTGCCGTCGTTCGACCAGGGCTACGTGTGGCCGATCTACGACAGCTACGACATCTACCTCGCGAACGCGGACGGCTCGAACGTGCGCCCGCTCACCACGACGCCGGGCTACGACGCCGAGGCCACCATCCGCAAGGACGGCCGCATCGTGTTCACGAGCGTGCGCGACGGCGACATGGAGATCTACTCGATGAACGCCGACGGCAGCGACGTGCGGCGGCTCACGCACCGCGAGGGGCCCGACGGCGGGCCGTTCTACTCGGCCGACGGCAAACAGATCGTGTTCCGCGGGCGGACGCTGCCGCCCGGGCCCGAGCTCGACGACTACCGGGCGCTGCTGAAGAAGGGCCTCTGGCGGCCGACGGCGCTCGAGATCTTCGTGATGAACGAAGACGGGTCGAACCTGCGGCAGGTGACGAGCCTCAAGGCGGCAAGCTTCGCGCCCTATTTCACGCCCGACGGCAAGCAGATCATCTTCTCGTCGAACACGGGCGACCCGAAGGGCCGCAACTTCGATCTCTACCTGATCAACGTGGACGGAACCGGCCTCGAGCGCGTGACCTACAACGACACGTTCGACGGGTTCCCGATGTTCTCGCCCGACGGGAAGCAGCTCGTGTTCGCCTCGAACCGCCACGACGCCAAGGCGGGCGAGACGAACGTGTTCATCGCCGACTGGAAGTAGGCGCTAGGGACCAGGCGCCAGGGGCTAGTCTGACGCGGCTCTCGCCGCGTGAGGGATTGCCCGCTGTTCGAACGGCCGTTGTCTGTATGCAGTTCGACTGACTAGCGCCTAGCGCCAAGTCCCTATCCCCTGTCGCTGAGTATCCCCTTCAGCACGAACCCGACGTTGGCCGGGCGCTCGCCGAGGCGGCGCATGAAGTAGGGGAACCACTGCTTGCCGAAGGGGACGTAGATGCGCATCCGGTAGCCGTCGGCGACGAGCTGCTGCCTGAAGGTCGCGCCGGATGCCGTAGAGCATCTGGAACTCGTAGGCGTCCTTCGCGATGCCCTTCTCGGCGGCGAACGACTTGGTGGCCGTCGATCATCGCCGGGTCGTGCGTGGCGATGGCCGGGTAGGTGCCCTCGGTGAGCAGCAGCTTCATGATGCGGACGTACGCCTTGTCGACGTCGGCCTTGGCCTGGTGGGCGAGGGCCGCCGGCTCCTTGTAGGCGCCCTTCACGAGGCGCACGCGCGCGCCCATCTTCGACACGCGCCCTCGCATCCTCCTCGCTGCGGAAGACCGCCGACTGCAGCACCACGCCCGCGTTGCGGTAGCCCTTCGACCAGACCGACGCGAACATGTCGAGCGTCTTCTGGATGTACGGCGTGTTCTCCATGTCGATGCGCACGAAGAAGTCGTGCTGCTTCGCGAGGTCGAGGATGCGCGTGATGTTGTCGACGCAGACGGCCGGGTCGATGTCGAGGCCGAGCTGCGTGGGTTTCAACGAGATGTTGCGGTCGATGCCCGCGGCCCGGATCTTCTCGATGAGCGCCAGGTAGACCTGCGTGGCCGCCTCGGCCTCCGCCAGCGTCGTGATGCTCTCGCCGAGCTGGTCGAGGGTGAGCAGCATCCCCTTCGCCTGGATCGCCTTCGCGGCCTCGATGGCCTCCTCGGCGCGTCTCGCCGGCGATGAAGCGCCGCGCGAAGCTCGTGGGCGTGGCCATGCCGATGCGCGAGGCCATCCGCTCGATGGCGCGTGCTCCGGGCCAGGGCGTGGAAGAACGACTTCGAGAGGGCGTCCAGCATGCGTGCGTCCTAACGTGTAGGTGAAGCCGGCAGGAGGTGCTGAATCGACCGGGCGTAGTAGCGCAGCACGTTGCGGTCGCGCACGCGGAGGCGCGCGCCGCTCGGCCTGGATGACGCCGCGCTGCTCGAGGCGCTCGACGCCGTCCTCGACGGCGTGCTTCGCGTCGCGCACGAGCAGGTTGGCGCCGGCGGCCTTCAGCCGATCCAGCGCGGCGTCGACGTTCGACTCCAGGTCGGCGCGCGTGATCGACGGCCGCATCGCGCTCGCGACAATGGCCGTCGGCAGCACCTTGTAGAGCTTCCCGATGGTGTCGCGGGTGAGGTGCGCCAGGTCCAGCGCGTCCTTGCGCGAGTCGGGATCATAGGCGCCCACAGCCATCGGCGCCCCGAACGTGACGTACGCCCGCGAGCGGTAGCCGACCGCCAGGCCCACCATCTCCGCCAGCTCGTACGTGAACGGGCGCTGCCGCTTCTTCACGCCCTGCCGCGCGATGGCCCGGTCCTCGAGGACGAGGTCGTACGCGATGGCCACGGGAACGAGCAGCACGTTCCGGACGCCCGACTGCAGCACGGCGTGGAGGATGCCCGTCTTGTGGGGCTTCATCTCGCCGCTGTAGCTGCGCCCGCCCTCGGGATAGAAGAGCAGGTCGTGGTCGCGCAGCAGCTCGGCGATGTAGGCCTTCAGCGTCGTGAGGTAGATCGGATCCTTGGTGGCGCGGCGGATCGGCACCGCGCCCGTCACGTGCTTGTGGATCAGCCCCAGCGGCCCGCCGAACAGGTTGATGCCCGCCGCGATGAGCGGCGGCCGGATGCCGTTGTCGTCGAGCACGAGCGGCTCCACCAGGTAGTCGATGTGGCTCCGGTGGTTCGAGGCGTACACGACCCGGTGGCCCCTGACGGCGTCGTGGACGATGTCGATGTGCTCGTCGTGGCGCGTCACCTTGCGCAGGATGGGGTAGAGCGGGTGCTGCAGCGCCCGGTAGAACGGGTACCGCTGCGTCGTCCGCAGTTCGTCGAGGTAGGCGAGCACCTTCTCGCGCACCTTCGCCGGGTCCTGGCCGGGCAGGTGCTCGAGCAGGCGCACGACCTCGGGGCGCTCCAGCACCGCCTGCGTCATGTCGTCGGTGGGTCGGATCTTGTCCATGGCTCGATGGCTAGGCCGGCCCGGCGGGCGCGCCGCCCGCGTACTCGATGTGGTGGCAGATGGCGTCGGCGAACTCGGTGGTGGTCGACGTGCCGCCGAGGTCGCGGGTGCGGACCTTCCCGGCGGCCAGCACGGCCACCATCGCCCGCATCACCGCGCCGGCGCGCTCGGTTTCGCCGATGTGGCGCAGCATCATGATGGCCGACATCAGCAGCGCCATCGGGGTTCGCGAGGTTCTTGCCGGCGATGTCGGGCGCCGTGCCGTGCACCGCCTCGAACACCGCCGCCGTGTCGCCCATGTTGCCGCTGCCGACCACGCCGAGGCCGCCGACGAGGCCCGCGCAGAGGTCCGAGAGGATGTCGCCGTAGAGGTTCGGCATGAGCAGCACGTCGAACCTCTCGGGCGTCATCACGAGGTGCATGCACGCCGCGTCGACGATGCGCTCGTCGTACTCGATGTCGAGGTAGTCGCGCGACACGTTGCCGGGCGCAGTCCAGGAACAGGCCGTCGCTGAGCTTCATGATGTTGGCCTTGTGCACGGACGTGACGCGCCTGCGCCCGTTCGCGCGGGCGTACGCGAAGGCGAACTTCGCCACGCGGGTCGAGGCCACCTCGGTGATGATCTTCAGGCTCTCGACCACGCCCGGCACCACCTCGTGCTCGAGGCCGGCGTAGAGGTCCTCGGTGTTCTCGCGCACGAGCACCAGGTCGACGTGCTCGAACCGCGTCGTGACGCCCTCCAGGTTGTAGACGGGCCGGAGGTTGGCGTAGAGGCCGAGGGCCTTGCGCAGGCCCACGTTCACGCTCGTGAACCCCGAACCGATGGGCGTCGTGAGCGGGCCCTTGAGGCCCACCTTGTTGCGCTCGATCGAATCGAGCAGCGGGTGGGGCAGCGTCGTGCCGTGCCGCTCGAGCGCCGTCACGCCCGCGTCGTGCCGCTCCCACTCGATGCTCGGCGCCGGAGGCCGTCAGGATCCGCACCACGGCCGCCGACACCTCGGGACCGATGCCGTCGCCGGGGATGAGCGTGATCGTGTGCGTCATGCCGCCCCCATTATAGGGCCGGTTTCGGTGTGCTAGACTGCCGGAACCCGGCCCCCGCACGCATCCAGGACGCCAGACGCCATGACCACACCGCTGACCCATCCGCTGCGAGACCCTGGCTGCCGCCCAGCGGCAGCGCAACGACGCCCTGCTGGCCGCCACGCCGCTCATGGGCGAGCGCATCACCTCGTCCGTGCTGCCGTTCACCCTCGACCCGGCGGCGGAGGCCCTCGGCCCGGCGACGGCGGCGGCGCTGGCGGCCCTCGAGAAGACGGCGGCCGCGATCGCCATCCGGTCGCTGGCGTCGCTCGCCCGGGCGGGCGACATCGACCACCTCGGCGGCGGCCTCGAGCTCATCCCGGCGCTGCTGATGACGCTGGGGTTCGTCGACTACGACGCGCGCCACTTCACCATCGAGCACGGCCACACGAGCATCGGCTACTACTCGGCCCTCGTCCGCCCTCGGGTTCATCCCCGAATCGCGCGTCATCGACGCGTTCCGGCGCAGCCTCGACATCGCCGGGCACGTGTCGTTCGTGGCCGGCGGCACCGAGCTCAGCTCCGGGCGCCTCGGCGTCATCGTGCCCGTGGCCGCGGGCCAGGCCCTGGGCCTGCGGGCGCGGAAGGGCCCCGGCGCGGCGGTCATCTGCCACTGCGGCGACGCCGGCTGGGTGTCGGGCCAGTTCGCTCAACGGCTGCATCGCGGCCAGCCAGCACCGCGCGCCCGCTCGTGCTCGTGATGCACCGCAACGGCATCCAGCTCTCGGCGCCGACGGCCAGGGTGATGGACCGCGATCCGCGGCCCGTCGTCGCGGCCCTCGGCATCCAGGTGCTCGAGATCGCGTCGCTGCACGACCGGGCCGCGCTCTTCATCGCGTATCGCGACGCCCTGGCGCTGGCGCGGACGGGCCAGCCGGCGCTGATCTATCCGACCGGGTACCGGACCTCCGGCCGGGCCCGCATCACCGTCCGCAGCTTCGGCGAGATGTACGGCATCGCCGACGTCGTGGAGCGCTTCGCCGAGAAGCACCGGCGTGCCGCCCGACACGGAGATCTGGATTCCCGGCTCGCTGATGAGCTTCCGCGACGCGCACGCGATGTGCGAGTGCCTGTTCTACGTGAACAACCTGCCGGGCGGCGAAGGCCATCACGACGGCGGCATGAAGGGCCGCGACGAGGCGGCGGTGCTCGCCAACCCGCTGCTGCAGTTGAACGGCGACGAGTCGACGGCCCTCGAGCGGCTGCGCGCGCGGCCGCCGCGCGTGGTGGTGACCGACGCGCGCCCGCCGAAGGGCTCGCCGAACCTGCCGCTCGACGCCGCCGACGTGGCGGCCGTCACGCTGCCCGGCGCGCGGAGCCGTCGGTGTCGCCGCGCGCGGGCTCCGAGGCGGCCTACGACGCCGTCGCGAAGAAGCACCCCGCCAGCTGCTTCTTCGTGTCGTGCGACCTCGATCCGTCGACGAAGCTCGGCAAGGCCGCCGGCCGCGTGACCCGCGACCACCGGTTCGAGATGAGCATCCAGGAGCAGGCCGCCGCGCTGATGGCCGACGGCCTGTCGTTCAGCAGCCGCGAGCCGCAGCTCAACGTCTTCGCCACCTTCGCCGCGTTCTTCGAGGGCATCGCGCGCGAGGGCTTCGAGTTCTGGCGCTACCAGCGCAACCTCACCGGCGCGAACGAGGGGCTGAACGTCGTCATGCACCTCTCGCACGTCGGGCGCGTGCACGGGGCGCGACCACTTCTCGGGCTGGAGCCTCGACTGGATCAACCTCGCGCTGGGCTACCTGCCGTACCTGCGGCGCTTCTACGCGCCCGCCGACGCGCGCGCCGCCTTCGTCGCCGTGCGCGACGCCGCCGCCGGCCGGGGCGGCCACATCGTGGCGATTCCGCGCGACAACCTGCCGGTGCTCGGCCGCGCCGGGATCGGACGAGCCGCTGTGGAACGCAGGCGACGCATGGACGCCCGTCACCGTGTACCGCGAGAATCGCCGGCGCCGTCAGCGGCCGTGCTCGCCGTCGGCGCGCCCGAGCTATCTCGCCGGCGCCGCCGCCGATCGCGCGCTGGCGAAGGGCGTGCCGGCGGACGTCTACGTCGTGAACGGGTTCCCGCTCGAGGACGGCTTCTTCGAGGGCCTGGCGGCGCGCTACCGCAAAATCGTGACGGTCGAAGACGGCCTCATCGGCGACCCGCAGTCGGGCACCCGCGGGCTTCGCGGGGCTGGTGGCCACGGCCGCTGGCGGGCAGCGGCGTGCGCGCTCGCGCACCTCGGCATCACCGATCCGCGCATCGCGCCATCGGAGCACTTCGTGAAAGTGTGGGAGCACTTCGGCATCACCGAGGACGCCTTGCTGGCGCCGCGTTGCTCGCTACTTGATCTGCTCGGCCGTCGTGACCTGGAACCGGCGAATCTTGCTGTAGGTCGCCAGGCCCTGGATGGCGGTGACGTCTCCGCCGATGCGCCCGAGCTGGTCACCGCCCTCGTACCACTCCCACATGAGCGCCGGCACGAGGACCGTCAGGCTTCTCGAGCGGCTGGTAGTCGACGCGGATGTACGAACGGCCCTGCGACACGCGGTCGAAGCGCAGTTCCGTGCGGCGCACGCGCCCGTCTGCCTGGTCGATCCAGACACGCCCGTAGATGAAGATGTCGCCGCCTTTCGGCGTGCCGATGAGCGTCGGAATCGCCTTTTCGCGGTAGCTGAGCACCCGGCACGGACGCCCGTCGATCGTCTCATCCTTGACGCGCTTGAACTCGAAGCGCGGGTGGTTCTGCCGCCTCAGCAACGACAGGGTGAGCGTCGGCAGATTGAGCTCGCGCCGCAGGGCGCCGAGGTTATAGCGCGCGCTCTCGAACGTGATGCGGCGGAACTGGTCGGCGCGCTGCGCCGCGTCCGACAACAGCAGCTCGCGCACGCGGTCGGTGCGGTCCCGCACCGGCGAGCCGTCCACTTCCGCCACGTCGCGGTAGGCGAGCCACTGCCGGTCTGCGAGCTGCACCATCACCACGTCGGACAGCAGCTGACGACGCGCGATGATGGGGCCGGTCGCCTTCGCTTTCTCGCCCGGCTCGCGCCACGCCAGGGCCGATTCGGCCTGCGGGCCGCTCGGGTTGCCGCGCCACGGATGGATGATCTGGACGTAGCTTCTCCTCGGCCACGACGGCGGCGATCTCGCGCTCGAACAGTTCCGCGTAGTCGGCCAGCCGATCAGCCATGTCGCCGGGATCGACGCCCACGGGTTCCGGCGCGGGAGGGGGAAGGGCCAGCGCCGCGGTCGGAGGCGGAGCCGCGGCGGGCGGCGGGGGCGGGGGAGCGTTCACGTCGACTCGGAAGGACTTCCGCGCCCGCACGGCGCCGCCGAAACCGAGGTCGCGCACCTTCACCGAGATCGCGTGCTCCTTGCCGTCGCGGTCCTTCGACTGCGTTTCGAAGACCAGCACGTAGCCCGCCGACAGTTCCTGCTCGAGCCGTCCGAACCCGATCTCGCCCGATGTCGGCGTGAGGGCCAGCCCGCCCGTGGTTCCGGCCAGCATGTACGCGGCGGACATCGTCTGGTCGACGTCCGCCGGCATCGCGCGCATCTGGTCGGTGCGGGCCCGGTAGGAGGGATCCGCCACCTGCAGCGCGTGAATCGTGACGCGCGCGAGCCCGGCGCGGGCGCCCAAGTCGGTGATATCGCGGATGTTCTCGAGCGTCGTCACGGGGCCGCCGGTCACGAGCACCAGGTGCTTGGGGCCTTCGACGCGGCGCAGCGCGTCGACGAGGTCACGCAGTTGCGCGATCGCGGCGTCGGCCCGTTCGCGGGCGTCGGCGGCGGTCTGTCTCGCCTGCGCCTCCACCTCCCCGGGACAGCCCGGAGGCTGCCTGTTGCACTCGCGGGCGATGATCGACGCCAGCACTTCCTGGCCGCGGGGCGACTCGGCCTGGATCGCCTCGTCGCGCCCGATCACCCACGGGCCGAACACCGGGCGATAGGTGCCGACGGCCAGCCGGATCCGGCGCTTGAGCTGCTCACGATCTTCGCCAAACCGCAAGGCTGTCGCCGACTCGGGCAGCGTCCACAGCGCCACGCTGTCGCCCGCCGGCAGGTCGTCGACGAACTTCGCGGCCGCCTGCAGCATCTGCTGGCCTTCGCCGGCGTAGATGTGATCGCGGTCGATGACCAGCACGAATCGGCGGCGCGCGGCGGTGTCCACGGTGGGCGCGGCCGGGTCCTCGGGCTTCGCGTCGAGGGCGTCGGTGGCCGGCGTGCGCGACGCCTGCACGCGCCGCAGCGACACGATCGGCCGCGGCTCGCCGTCCACGAGCAACGTGAAGTCCTCGGCCTTCAACGAGGCCACCGGCTGGCCGCTCCTGGCGAGCACCGTCACGTCGACGGTGACGAGATCGATGCCGGATCTGAACGTCGGCGGCTGTTGCGCAGGAACCTGGGCCGGCGCCTGCGGAGCGGGCGCCTGGCCGGAGAGGGCCAGTACGGCCGCGACGGCCAGCACGGCGGTTGCCTGCAGCGTGCGAAATCGGGTCATGCCCGTCTCCAGGAGGCCGGGTCTACTGCGCGTCAGGCTCGAACACCGGCGGCAGGCGCCGCTTGTGCTCGCTCGCGCGCGCGAGGCGCTCGATCTTCATCGCGGTGGCCGGCGCCACCGCGTCGGGGCCGCGCAGCAGGTAGTCCTCCAGTTCGGCGTAGGTGAACCCCATCTCGCCTTCGTCGGTCTGGCCGATCCACAGGCCCGCGCTCGGCGGCTTCTCGATGATGCGCGACGGCACGCCCAGTTCGCGCGCCAGCGCCCGCACCTCGCTCTTCACGAGCGCGCCGAGCGGCAGCACGTCCACGCCGCCGTCGCCGTACTTCGTGTAGTAGCCGATGGCGATCTCCGTGCGGTTGCCCGTCCCGGCCACGAGATAGTTCAGGCGGTTCGCGACGTAATACAACGTGGTCATCCGCAGCCGCGGCTTGAGGTTCGCCAGCGCGAGGCGCGCGGACATCTCGTCCTCGGGCGCCGTGCCAGGAGGCCAGGTGCCAAGCTCCTGCTGCGCCTGCACGAGCAGGGCCTCGAACGGGCGGGCGAGGTCGATGGTCATCACCGGCAGGTCGAAGGTGCCGGCCACGAGCGTCGCGTCCTCCGCGTCCTGCGGGTCGCTCATCGCGGGCATGATGACCGTCATCACGCCCTCGGGGCACGCCATCTGCGCAACCCGCGCGACGACCGCCGAATCGACGCCGCCGCTCAGGCCGACCACGATGCCCCGCGAGCCCGCCTCCTGGACGCGCGCCCGCAACCACTCCGCCATCGCCGATGCTGTTGAGCGCATGGAACGACTATAGCGCAGGGAACTGCCGCTGAATAGAAGTCAGAAGCCAGAAGGGCCCACTGACGCCGCCCGCCGCGAATCAGGGTTGCGGCGGTTTCGCGGCTGCGGCGTTGACGATTTCTTCCGCCGCCGGCGACTCGGGCCAGAGCGGCGCGGGCGCGGCGGTGTAGTCCACGTGCGCGAGCGTGCGCTGGAAGAACGCCGTCTGCGAGGCGAAGAACGCGAGCTTGAGCGCCAGCCGCGCGAACAGGTAGAGCGTGGCGGCCGCGTGCAACGTGAACCCTGACGCGTGGCCTCCGCCGCTGCTGGAGGCCCACAGGGCCATCCAGAGCAGGGCGCCGAACGCCGCCGTGTTCAGCAGGTAGAGTGTCAGCGTCTCGAGGGGATGACGCGTGACGAAGCGCCAGCCGGCCATCAGCGCGCCGAGCATGCTGCGCCGATCCTCCACGACGGCGCGGATGCGGGCGTAGTCGACAACGGCGCTCCAGAACGCCACGATCAGCAGGAACGCGGCGTACACCGGCGTGAGCAGCGGCGATGTGCCGGCCGCGCCGCCGGCCTGCCAGGGGTAATCCGGCGGGAAGACCCACGCGTGCAGCAGGCCGAAGAGCGCGTAGTAGCCGACGGCGGCGAGGACGCCGAGGCGGAGGAAGCGGAAGAAGCACACGCCGCTTGCGCCGAAGAACGCCTGCGCGCGCGTCGGACGGCGGCGCGCGTATCGGTCGAGGATGCCGCCGAGCAGGAACGTCCAGACGAGCAGCGTCGTGGCCGCCGCCGCCACGACGCCCAGGTCGAGCATGCCGCCGCCGGCGATCTCGAGCAGCCGGCGCACGAAGCGCTCGGTGCCGAGCAGCGTCGGCGTGAACGTGGGGTAGACGCCCAGCGGAAGCCCCTGGAGGACATCGAGTGCCCTGGGCGGGGGACCGCCCCACGGCGATTCCAGCAGGCGCCAGACCGGGTACACCACGAGCCACGTCACGGCGAAGACGCCGAAAAGGATGGCGGGCGCGCGGAGCACCCGGCCCCACCCGTCCGCGAACGCTGCAAAGACCTTTGTCATGTCGTGTCCTGCGCTGCCCGGAAATCCTAGCATAACGGGGGCTTCCACTTGACGGCGCCGCGCCCCGGGCGTAGAACGGCAGCAGGAGCGGCACGTGACGACGGTGACGGCGACGGCGCCCGTGCGGATATGCGACTGCGGCGGGTGGACCGACACCTGGTTCGCGGGGCACGGCGCCGTCTTCCACGTGGCGGTGAACCCCGGCGTGCAGGTCGTCGTGCGGGCCGCCGAGGTGTCCAGCGGCGCGCCCGCCCATCTCACCATCGACGCCCGGAACTACGGCGACCGATACACGTTCGTGCCAGGCGTCCGGCCATGGGTGCGGCACCCGCTCATCGAGGCTGCGATCGAATCGGTGGGCGTCCCGCCCCGGACGGAAGTCGAGGTGCACGTGCAGTCGGCGGTGCCGCCGGGGGCGTCGACGGGCACCTCGGCGGCCGTCTGCGTGGCGATTGTCGGCGCGCTGTGGACCCTGTGGGGCAGAAGCCCCGATCCCGACGAGGTGGCGCGGGCTGCGCACGCCGTCGAAGTCGACCTGCTCGGCCAGCAATCAGGGGTGCAGGATCAGTACGGCGCGGCGCGCGGAGGCATCAACTTCATCGAGATCCGCGCGTACCCCGCCGCGTCGTGCCAGCCTGTGGCCGCCTCGGAGACCGTGAGACACGCGCTCGAACGGCAGCTGATCCTCGCCTATCTGGGGCGCACGCACAGTTCGTCGGCCGTCCACCAGGAGGTCATCCGCGGCCTCGATCGGCCAGGTTCGGCGGGCCGCGCCGCGCTCGACGCGTTGCGGGCGGCCGCAGCGGCGGCGCGGGATGCGGTCGAGGCCGGCGATCTCGCCGCGCTGGGCGCGGCCATGCGGGCCTGCACGGAAGGGCAGCGGCGGCTGCACCCGTCGCTCGTCTGCGGCGACGCGCAGCGCGTGATCGACGCGGCGTCGGCGTGCGGCGCGCTCGGGTGGAAGGTGAACGGCGCCGGCGGCGAGGGCGGGTCGCTTGCGATTCTCTGCCCGCCGGGCGCGGAGGAACGGGCCGCGATCGAGGCGGCGATTGCGCGGGCATCCGAGACGTACCGGGTGCTGCCCACGACGCTTGCGAAGGGCGGCCTCCGCGTCGAGGTCGAAGGCGCGGCGGGCGAGGAGTTGCGCCGATGATCGCCGCCGCCCCGGCCCGCGCCCGCCGACCGCCAGTGCCGCGGCTCCTCGCGCCGGCGCTGGCCGTGCTCACCGGCCTCGCCGCGCTCGCCGCGCCGGGCTGCTCCTCGTCGCCCGCGTCGCCGACGCGGGCGCTCTCGGGCCAGTTCGGGCTGCTGCCGGGCAGCTACACGCTCACGTTCTACGTGCCCAAGGGCGAGGCCGGCAAGAACGTGATCTGCGTCGCCGAGAACCAAGTGCCCGACACCGCGTCGATTCCGGTGACCGTGGCGCTCACCGACAACGTCTACCGCGTGACGCCGGTGGGCGACGCCAATATCCGCTTCCAGCTCCTGCTCGAGATGAGCGGGCCCACCACCCTCTATGGCCCGGTGCTCGGCCAGGCGCGCGACCCGTCGACGGGCGTCGTCGTCACGATCTCGCCGCCCACAGACCCGAACTATCCGACGGCAGGCGACGCAATGCTGTCGGGCCTGATGTCCTCGCGGACCTTCGCGGCCGGCATGGTGTACGGCAGCGTGCAGTTCTCGCTCGACGGCGACGCCCGCTGGTGCACGCCGAACAGCTGGTACTTGAAGCCGAGATAGAAAGGGCGCGGCCGTGGAGCCGCGCCCCCCGCGAGACTGGACCGCTCGCGGCTTACCTGCCGAATCGGATGGCGACGCTGCCGGTGAAGCCGCCGATCCGATCCTCCCAACCGTCGGCCCAGCCGATCACGCGGTAGCCCGCGCCGGCCACGAGCGACAGGCCCGGCACGATGCGGACGCCGACGTTCACCTGCGGCTCGAAGACGAAGTACGACTGGTCGTACCAGTAGTAGCCGTAGGACGGATAGGACGATCCGTGGTGCGGCGACGGCTCCTGGATGTACGCGTAGTCGTCCCAGCCGACCGACGTCACGCCGCCGCCGACGAGGCCCCGCGCGCTGACCGACACAACCGAGGTCCGCAGCGGGAACCATTCCACCACCAGGCCGCCGTATCCGGTGGCGCCGTGGTAGCCGTCGTAGCCTCCGTACCCGCCGCAGCCGTCGTAACAGTCGCCGTAGTAGTAGTCGGCGTCGTACGCGCTGTTCCAGTAGTCATCCACCTGCCAGTAGCCCGCGCCGCCGACAAACAGCTTGTTGTCGAAGGTGTAGCCGGCGTATCCGCCCACCAGCCAGACATCCTGCCTGTCGATCTCGGTGAACTTGAACTCGATCCCCGCCGAGGGGCCGTTCTCGACCTTCTGGACAACCAGCGAGCCCGAGCTGGGCGGCGGCTGCTGAGGATCGCCGGGGCCGCCCGCGGCCAGCGCGGCCAGAGGCGACATCGCAACGAGGCATGCGGCCGCGAGCGCCGCCACCGTGAACCGGAACCGAACCCGTGTCTCTCTCATCTCAGAACCTCGCGAGGCTCACGTTCAGGGGAGTGGTCTCTCCGCGCCGGATCTCGATCGCCGTCACGAAGGAGTCGTAGCCCTCGCGGCGGATCTCGACGCGGTGCGTGCCGGGCGAGAGCGACACCAGCAGGCGTTCGGCGCCCGACGGCGCGCGCCAGGCTTCGCCGTCGATGAGCACGTCGGCGTCGGCCGGCTGCACGCGGATGGCCACCTGCCCGTAACGGCCGTCACCGGGCGGCGGGTACGACTCGGGCGCGGGGCTCGGCGGCGCCGTGCGCGCCGGCGGCTGATACTGCGGCTCGGGGGCCTGATACTGCGGGTTCTGCGCCGGAGGATTCGCGTAGACGTCACCGCGCGGCGGTTCGGCCGGACGCACCGGCCGGGGCTCGTTCGCTTCACCCGGCGCGAGCCGCTCCATGACGCCCTTGACCCGGAGCGTGGCGCCCGGGTTCAGGTAGAGGCGCTGCCGCATCGTGCGGAAGCCCTCCTGATAGATCGTAATCTCGTGCTCGCCGGGCTCGAGCGACAGGCTCTGGAACGTGCCGTCGAACTGATCGACGATGCCCGCCAGGTAGCCGTCCACGTAGACCTCGGCCGTCTTCGGCTCGACATTCACCTTCAGGCTCGAGCCTCCGGACGCGTAGCCGTAACCGGAGTCGTAGGCGGAATAGTAGGCGGGATAGTCCCAGTACGCCGAGTAGAACCACGGACTGTAGTAGTACGGCCCGAAGTAGGCGCCCACGCCCCAGTAGAAGCCGGGGTTGTAGCGGTAGCCGTACCACGGGTAGTAGCCGCGATAGCCGTAGTAGGGGTAGTGTCCGCGGTAGCCGTAATTGGGGCCGGGTCCCGGACGGTAGCCGGGTCGGTACCCGGGCTGGCCGCCGCCGTGTCCCCCGCCCTGAGGCGGCCGCGGACCGGCCGACTGACCGCCGCCCTGCGGCCCACGGGGGCCTGCCGACTGTCCGCCGCCCTGCGAACCGCCTCGCGGCCCGCCCGACTGTCCGGCGCCCTGCGAGGTGCGCGGCCCCGCCGACGGACCCCCGCTCGGCGCGGACCGGGGGACGGCTCTCGCGCCGGAGCCGGACGACCCCCCGGATCTCTGGCGGTGCTGCGCGTCGGCGGGCATCGCCGAGGCGACGGTGAACAGGCACACAACCACGAGTGCGCCGACTTTCTGCAGGGTCGACATGGCGGAACCCTCCCGGGTTCTATTCCTTCAGGACGCAAACTTGATGCCGACTCGCTCAGCCTCGATTCTGGCCCAAAAGGGGCCAAACGCGGAAGTGCGCCCGTGCCGCGCGTCACCCTTTCACGATGCCGCTGTCATCTGGGTGTGACGGTCCGGCGGCACCCGAACCCGCGCTCAGAACGAAACATGCACGGCCGCGCCCCCCCGCGGTCGGGATCGATGGCGTTCACGTTCGCCTGCTAGCGCGCCGTCAACTCCCGGACGAGGGACTCGGCCCCGTACACCTTGCGCAGTGCCTCGATGATCCCGCGCGCGTCCACCGACACGGCGCGGCCGCGCTCGTCGGTGAAGTAGTAGTCCCACGCCAGGCTGTGGATATTGCCGTCGAAGATGATGCCCACGAAGTCGCCGGCGCGGTCCACGACCGGGCTGCCCGAGTTGCCGCCGATGATGTCGTTGGTCGAGACGAAGTTCAGGGGCACGGCGCCGTCGACCGACGGCATCTTCTCTTTCCAGCGCGGGGTCAGCGCCCACGGCTTCTTGCCGCCGTGCGAAATCGAGCGGTCGAAGAGCCCGTAGAACGTGGTGAACGGGGCAATCGTGGTGCCCTCGGCGGGGAAGCCCTTCACCGTGCCGTAGGAGAGGCGGAGGGTGAAGGTGGCGTCGGGCGGGACGGTGCGGCCGTAGATCTTCCAGCGGGCCTGCGCGATCTTCTCCATCGCGCGGGTGTACGGGGCATCCACCTCGTTCTCGACGAACCGGCGCGTCTCGCGGGCCATCGGGTCAATCTGCCGTGCCAGCACGATCATCGCGTCGGTCGAGGCGGCCACCGCCGTCTCGCCGCCGTCGAGCAGCGCCTTGCGCACCGCGACGTCCGCCAGTGTCGTGCCGCCAACGGCCGCCTTCGCGGCGTCGGCCGGCGTCTTTCCGCCGAGCACCGTCTTCACGAACGGGTGCGCGGGGCCGAGCTTGTCGAGGGCGATCTGGAACTGGTCGGCCAGCGTGGCGGCCTCGAGGTCCGCGTAGATCGGCGCCGGCGAGACCAGCGCATTGCGGAGCGAATCGAGGTTGGCGTCGACGTACTCTTCGTAGCGCTTCCCGTTGGGCTTCTTCACCTCGGCGACGTATTGCACGATCTGCCCGGCGATCCCGAGCAGTTGCGACCCGCCGAAGCCGACCAGGCGCACGTCCATCGCCCGCGGCGCGAGCTTCTCCTGGATGCCCGCCACCGTGGCCCACGGGTCGCCAACCGACTGCGCCAGGGCGGGGTCGGCCGCCACCTTCGCGCGCAGGGCTTTCTCCTCCTCCGCCTTCGCCGCCATCGCCTTCGCGTCGAGGAGCGCCTCGTAGTAGCCGCCGACGGCCTTCTGCGAGTTCTCGTAGCCGAAGATCTGGCCGAGGGCCTGGCGCGTCTGCTCGGCGCCGAGGGCCGAGTACGCGCGCAGGGCGGCGAGCCGGCGCTTGTACATCTCCAGGTTGAAGGGCCAGGCCTGGTCGCGCAGGTACTCGAGGCGCGCCATGGTCTCGAGACGCGACGTCGATCCGGGATGGCCCGACACGAAGACGAGATCGCCGTCGCCAACCCCGGCGGGCGACCACCGCAGGAAGGACTCCGGCTTCACCGGCCGCCCGTTCTCGTAGGCGCGCATCAGGCAGATGTCGACGTCGTGGCGCGGGAACGTGAAGTTGTCGGGATCGCCGCCGAAGAAGGCCATCGACTGCTCCGGGGCGAACACCAGCCGCACGTCGGTGTACTTCCGGTACTGGTAGAGCTGGTACTCGCCGCCCTGGTAGAAGCTCTCGACGTTGCAGCGCAGCTTCGTGCGCGCGCTGCACTCGTTCTCGATGGCGGCCGTCGCCGCCTTGCGGGCCTCGCGCGCCTCGGCGTCGGGCATCTCGGGCCTGACCGCGCCGAGGACGCGCGCCGTGACGTCTTCCATCGCGACCAGCACGTTCACCTCGTAGCCGGGGCAGGCGGCCTCCTCGCCGCGGGTGGCCGCGTAGAAGCCGTCCTGCACGTAGTCCTTCCCGGCGCTCGAGACGTTCTCGATGCAGCCGAGGCCCACGTGGTGGTTCGTGATCATCAGGCCATCGGCCGAGACGAAGGATCCCGATCCTCCGTCCATGAAACGCACGGACGCGAGGCGCAGATGGTCGAGCCAGGCCCTGGTGAGCTCGAAGCCGTATTTCTCTTTGAGCAGCTTCGCCGGCGGGTTGTCGAACGTCCACAGCCCCTCGTCTCCGAGGACGGGGACGACCAGGAGGAGGACGGCCAGGAGTGCGGCGGCGCGGGTGGAGGATGTACTCACGTTGGCGGCTCCCTTGAAGCGCCGCATTATAGCGGCGCGGCGCTACTGCTTGATGAGGCGGCCCATCAGTGCCTGGAATCGCGGCTCGCTTCGCAGGGTGTCCAGATCCACGTGAATGGTCAGCCACAAGTAGTTCCGGAACCCCTTCTGGATCGCGAGCTCGAGCTGGTCGATGGCGGCGTCTGACTTGCCCTGCACGCTCAGGTACGTGGCAAACCCGAAGTGCTGGGACGGATCCATGGCGAGCGCCTTCCGCATCAGCACATCCGCCCGGGTGGGCTGACCGAGCCTCAGCGAGACCATCGCCAGCGACAGGTCGCTGTCGGCGTCCTTCGGGTTGGCCTTGATCTCCTTCTCGATGGCCGCGCGGAACTTCCCGAAGCGCTCGTCGGCGTCGGCGTCGCGCTTCATGAGTCGGTAGACGACGCCCACCTCGTAGTTGGCCGGCAACTCGTCTGGGGCGACGTCGAGCACCCGCAGGAATGCCTGCTCGGCAGCCGGGTACTCGCCCCGCAGGCGGTGGAGGCTGCCCAGCCTGTAGAGGTCGATCGTCGACTTCGGGTTGAGCTCGAGGGCCTTCTCCATGGCCTTCTGTGCCTGCGCCAGGTCTCCTGCGCCGAGGTAGCCCCAGCCGAGGTTCTGCCAGGCCTGGAAGTGGCTGTCGTTCACGGCCAGCGCCGCCCGGCACACCTCGATGCCTGCCTTCGCGTCACCGAGCGAATAGAGATACGTCCCCGCCAGGCCGTCGCGGAAGAGCATCGACGCCGGATCCACACGAATGGCCTCGCGGTACTCCTTGATGGCCTCCTCGAACCGGCCCAGCTGCCTGTAGTAGACGGCGAGGTTGTTGTGGGTGGCGCTGTTGTCCGGGTAGATCGCGGCGTGCCTGTTGAGCAGTTCCACCGCCTTCGGCAGATCGTTTTCAACCGCCCGGGCGTGGAACGCGAGAATCCGGTAGCGCTCGCTGTCGTTGAGACCATCCAGGCGGCCGACGACCTGCGCCATCAGTTCCCTGCCGCGCTTGCGATCGAAACGTTCGAACTCGAGCATGCCGAGCGAGGCCTGGGCGGACGCAAAGGCAGGGTCGATCCTCAGCGCGTTCTCGTAATACACCTTGGCTTCGTCGAACTTCGATTCCCGGTGCTTCTCGATACCCAGCGAGTACTGCCGCAGGGCCTCGAGCGACGTCGTGGTCACCTTCGCGAGCGGCCTGGCCTGGGGCGACAGCGCCGACAGCGATTCGCCCAGGTCGCGTCTCACGCTGCGCACGAGCGAGTCGAGCGCAGGGAGCACGTCCTCCCTTTTCGCCGCCTGGACGACTGAGGACTTCACCGAGGCGCCGGTGGCGGGGTTCTCGAGCGTGGCAGACACAGCGTAGGCGCCGCCGACACCCGAGATGACCGGCGCGAGCACCGCCCTGAATCCCTCGCGCTCGGCAACCTCCCGGGCGAGGGCCGCGTCGACGCGCGCCGTCGCGGGCCTCTTCATGCGGAGCAGGGCATCGGTGATGCGCTGTCGCGGCACCACGTTGACGTAGCTCGACTGCTCGATGCTGACTCTCAGGGCGGTGTCGAGGGCCTTGTCGAACACCGCCTCGCCCGTGAGGTTCTCGAAGTCCGCGATGACCAGCCAGTCGCGGCTGGCGAAGGCGAGGGCCGGTTGACGGACGCTCCTCCACAGCCCGAATGCCAGGAGGATCACCGCGACCGCCGCGGCGACGCCGATCGCCGGCCTGCCCCACACCCGCCTCGCGCGCACGGGCCGCACGGCCGGGAGCGCGCCCGACGCGCACGTGCGCAGGTCCTCCAGCAGCGCCTTCGCCGTCGGGTACCGCCCGGCGGGATCCTTCTGAATGCACCGAAGGATCACCGACTCGAGGCTCTTCGAGAGATCGGGCCTCGCCGCCCGCGGCGCAGGCGGCGCGCTGTACAAGATCTGGCCCATCAAGGCGGCCGGCGACGGGCTCGTGAAGGGCCGGCGGCCGGTGGCCAGCTCATACAGCACGACGCCGAAGGCATAGATGTCGGTGCGCGCGTCGGGCCTGGCGCCCTGCAACTGCTCGGGCGCCATGTACGGCAATGTGCCGGAGGCGCTCCCCGCGTCGGCCGCCGTCAGCGTCGTGGCCGCCTCTTCGAGCGGCGCCACGAGATCGGCCAGACCGAAATCGAGGATCTTCAGCTGCCCCGACGGCGTGAGGCGGAGGTTGGCGGGCTTGAGGTCGCGATGCAGCACGCCCTGCTCGTGCGCGGCCGCGAGGCCTTCGGCGAGCTGGATGGCCAGCGCGAGCACGCCCGGCTCATCCTGCCGGCCGCCGGCCAGGGCATCGACCGGAGCGCCCGACACAAGTTCCATGACCAGGAAGTCGATGCCGTCCTGCGCATCGAAATCGTGGATGGTGGCGATGTTGGCGTGATTGAGGCGCGACAGGGCCAGCGCTTCCTTGCGAAGGCGGTGCCGCGCGCTCTCGTCGCGCAGGCGGCCCTGGGGGAGCACCTTGACGGCCACCTCGCGGTGCAGATGCTCGTCGCGGGCGCGGTACACCTCACCCATGCCCCCCGAGCCGATGCGCTCGACGAGGCGGTAGTGGCCCAGGACGCGGCCGGCAAGGGAGGAGGCTCCCTGTGGCGGTTCCTGCAGCGTGCACCTCCAGCCCGGCGCCATGATAGGTGTCAGGCGGGGCCGCGTCAATCACTGCGCGGCCTGTACGCCGACCGTCGGACGTGCATCCTGTTGCGGCGCTAACCGTGCACGCTCACCTCGTAGTTCTCCTTCACGGGCGGCGCGGCGACCACGTCCTTGAACTTGGCGACCTGCTGCTGGTAGAAGCCGCTGGCCTCGGCGGCCAGCATGTCGGCCTCCGTCTCCCAGAGGGTGATCGTGATCCCCTTGTTCGTCTTGGGATCCTGCAGCATGTAGAGGCCCTTGAACCCCTTCTGTCCTTTGCAGGCCGGCAGCACGGAGTCGCGGTAGATACGAGCCGTGTCCTCCGACTTCCCGGGCAGACCCAGCGCAATCGTCACTCGTGCGTACATGACTTCGCCTCCTCGTTTCCTGAGCCGGGGTTCAGCTGGGTCGCATTGCCGCAGGCGGGCTGCGGGCGCCGCGAGGCGGGGCGTGGCGCGTCATTGCGAACGTCCTTTCGCGCCTGGCTGTCTGAAGAGGAAAGACCCACGCCGAGTGTGCGCCCGGGCCGGGCCGGCTGTCAATGCCAGTTGGAGACCTGGCCGCGCCAGGGGACGAGCATGGGCACCCGTCGCTGGTAGTGCCGGTATGCGTCTCCGAAGTCCGCAACCAGGTCGCGCTCTTCGAGCAGCGTGCCCACGACGATCCAGCCGCTCCAGAGGATCGAGAGCAGGAGACCGTCGGCCATCATCTCCGGCCGGATCCAGAACAGAGCGAGGATGCATGCGTACAGCGGATGCCGTACCCATCGGTATGGGCCGTCAACAAAGAAGGGCGTGGATCGCGGGGATTCTCCGCGCAGGTGCGCCAGGATCGGCCGGAAGCCGATGAAATCGATTGTGCTCCGCACGGCGTACCCGCTGATCACGAGGAGGGCGGTCGCGATCAACGAACCTGCCACAGCGACCCATCGGGCTACTCCCTCGAGGCGGAACACGGGAATGTCGACGCGCTGCCACAGGACGAAGACCAGCGTCAGCGTCAGGCCTGACGAGATCGCGTAGAAGGCGCCGTCATAGCGGGCCGGCAGCACCCTCGCGAGGCGCGCGCGGAACGGGCGGCGTACCATGCCGCTGTGCTGCGCGAAGAACACCAGCGACAGGAACGCGTCCCAGGCCAGTGCGGCGCCTGGCGGCCACGTCAGCGGAACCAAGGTGGGGCGGGCGTCCCAGGCGAACAGCCCGATGGACCCGGCGCCGAGCACGGCGGCCAGCGCGATCACCAGATAGTCGGCGGTCTTCGCGTTCACGCCAGGTTCTTCCCTCTTCTGGAGCGCCTCATTATAGGCCCGCCGCGCGCGCCGATTTCGCCGCCTTGACCCTCCGGGTGGCGATCTGGGCGTCGGCCGTCCGCGCGAGCGCCGTGCCTGCCAGCGTCACAGAACACACACCGACGATTGCCGCCGCAAGACACGTGCGCTTCGAACTGGGCATGGCGGCTTCCTCCTCCAGGGTGGCAGGGAACGGATTCCCCTGGCCGTGACACGCCGTGAACGGTCAGTTCCGCCGATGGGATATCCTGAAACCAGCCACGCAACAACGCCTGGCCAAAGGAGCCCCCGATGAAGTACATGGTCACGTGGAAGATCTCCCCATCGAACTACAAGGCGGCGGTCAAGCGATTCCTCAAGACGGGCGCGCCCGCGCCGAAGGGCATGAAGACCATCGGCCGCTGGCACACCGCCGGCTCGACCAGGGGTTTCCATCTGGTCGAGGGGTCCGAGGCCGCACTCGCGGAGATCAACGCGCAATGGGCCGACCTCCTGGACCTGCAGGCTGTGCCTGTCGTTGAAGACGACGTGGCCGGCGCGGTCGCGGCGAAGGTCCTCGGCGGGAAGTAGAAAAGGTCGAGGGGGCGCGCGTTCGGCTTTCGAACGTGCGCTCCCGCCGCCGTCAGGACACCGGGCGCATGAAGCTCACGCGGACGGTGGCGATCCCGTAGGCCGGCAGGTCAACCGTGAAGCCGTTGCTCTTCACGCGGGCGGAGCCCTTCTCGAGCGGGCGTTCCAGTAAGTCGGTTTCGCGGGTGCTTTCCACTCTGCCAAACACCGCCTCGCTGAACACGACCGACGCCGTGCACGCCGTGCCTTGGGTTTCGTAGAGCCGGATGACCAGGTCGTCGCCGGACTCGGCCTTCTTCACGCCCGAAACGACGGCGTTGGCGGGTTCGACGGAGGTCAGGCCGGAAGCCACAGCCGGGAGCCTGCCGGCGTGCACGCCCGTGCCGATCACCTGCAGCGGCCGGTTGAACGCCGCGCCCTGCCGGATCATCTCCGCGCGCGTCAAGCGCCCGGCGTGCGGCAGGATCGCCATCCTGACGTCGTGCTCCCCGATCTCGGGCAGGATGTCGGGTTCGAAGCTGGACCGGATGAGCGTGATCGCCAGCGTCGATCCCTGCAGCGAATGGCCGTACTTGGAGTCGTTGAGCACCAGCACGCCGGCGGGCTTGCTGAAGGCCGCCTCGCCCGCGACGTCGGCGAAGCGCTGGCTCGGCACCTCCTCGCCCTTGTTGAGGTCGCGGGTGATGGCGCCGAAGGGCACTTCATACGTGGCCGACGCCTTCTCGAGCGCCGTGGGGAACAACATGCGCAGCTTGGGCGTGCCGATCGCCTTCGACCCGCGCTCCAGCCACAGCGCGTGGACCGACACATCGAGGTAGGGTTCTCCCGACCGCAGCGTGTAAGTGACGGCGACGTCCGACTCGCCGATCGTCATCTTCGACTCGATCGACGCCACATAGGCATTGGCCTGCTTGACTCGCATCGTCTCGACCGGCACCGGGAACAGGCGTGTCTTCGCGTCGGCCATGCTCCACGCCGACATGTCGCGCGGCCGCTCGACGAGGTACTCGAGCACGCCCATGGACCGGCCGGGCGGCACGACGTCGAGGCCCGTCTTCTTGTCGACCAGCGAGGCCACGCCGCCCGTCGTCTTGTCAAAGCGCGCCAGGATGAACTCGTTCTCGATCGTGAGCTCGCCGGCCTTCGCCGCCTCGTCCACGTTTGCCGTCTGCCCGCCAATGACCTTCACCTGCCCGGGATGCGTGCCGGTGAACGCCGCCTCCTCGACGACGAACGATGCATAGCCCATCGCGCCCACGCTCACGGGAAAGACGACGTCGGCGAAGTAGTGGTCGCCCCAGTACGTGCCGGTCTCGATCGGTTCGGCGGGGATCGTTCTGCCGTCGGCCGTGTGCACGACGTAGGTCTTCTTCCGCATCTCCTCGAGGCTTTTCGGATTGCCCGGGTCCCAGATCGTGGCCTTCGCCATCTGCGCGCGCGCCTGGGCGGTCGGGTTGAAGACCACGATCGCCCTGGGGCCGTCGATCTGATGTGAGGCGGACGACAAGCCGCCGATGGCGGTATCCCGTCCCGCGCCGGCGCCCATGGACCGATCCCACGCGTCGGCCGAGAGCGGCTTCGCCACGTTGGCCCTGGCGAAGCCCGTGTCGATGACGCCGGCCACGGCGCGGAGCGACTGCGTTTGCACCATGCTGAACGCAGCGGCCGACTGCTGGAACAGGCCCGATTGGTATTCGCGCGTGGCGCGCACGCCCGAGCCCGGCAGGATGTCGTGAAACTGCCCGAACAGCACGTTAATCCAGGCGTCGCGGATCCCGGCGCCGGGATAGGGCGTGCCGAGCACACGCCAGGCGAGCGACGCGGCGGCCTCCGCATCCTGCGCCTGGCTCTCGCCCATCCGGTTGAACCGCTTGATCTGCGTTTGCGTGGTGTAGCAGCCGGTGAACTCGAAGTTCAGCTCGCGCTTGATGACGGGCAGCCTGTCTCGCTGCGCCTCGAGGATCTTGTAGTACTCCTTCGCCGTCGAGAACACCCAGCGCGGGAAGATCGGCCAGGTGTTCATCTCGCGGGCGTACAGGATGTCCTTGCGCGTGGGCCCGCCGCCGTGATCGCCGACGCCGAACACGTTCATCCAGTCCCTGACGCCGGTCTTCTTCGAGAAGTCGAGCACGGCTTTGGCGAGGTGCGGACCCACGCGGTTCAGGTACCACGTGGTCTCGTAGTTGACGAGCACACGCGATCCGTCCGGCGCTTCCCACAAGAACACGGGCGGCTTCTCGAACGATCCGCCGCGGCACATGTAGTAGTTGCGCACGCCCGCGCGCGCCACGATCGCCGGCATCGTTTCGGCGTGGCCGAAGGTGTCGGGCTCCCAGTCCAGCGCCGCGTCCTCGGGCTCGAGGCCGAACTCCTCCTTCATGAACTGGCGCGTGTACAAGAGGTGATGGGCCAGCGCCTCGCCCGACGCCAGGTTCTTGTCGCCCTCCACCCAGTGGACGGCGGCGACCTCCCACCGGCCCTCGGCCACGCGCCGCTTGATCCGCTCGAAGAGGGCGGGGTTGTACTGCTTCGCGAGCGCGTAGACGGAGGCCTGGCTCTGGGTGAAGCGGAAGTCGGGGAACTCGTCCATCAGCTTGAGCACGGTGGTGAAGGTGTCGTTAGTCACGCCCACCGTCTCGGGCCAGGGCCACATCCAGTTCATGTCGATGTGGGCGTGCCCCACGCTGTGCACGGTGTAGCGCTTGGCCTCCTGACCGAGCGGTTCGAGCACCTTCTCGGCCCGCAGGACGTCGGCCGCCGGGTCGCCGCGCATCCGGCCCGCCCTCATGGCCGCGACGATCTCCTCGGCCCGCGCGATGAGGGGGCGCCACTCGGCCGCGCGCGCGGCTGTGAGCTCGGCGAGGCCCTTCGCAAAGGCAATCTCGGCCTCGATCCGCTCCAGCAGTTGGTCGTTGGTCGAGGTTGCCAGCGGCGCCTGGGGCGGGCCTCCTGGCGCGGCCGCGGACGGGAAGAGGGTAGCGCCCAGCACGAGGATTGCAGCAGCGGCAGCCTTCTTCATGACAGCCCTCCCGGCTGCGGCGGAGTATAGCGCCGCGGGGCGAAGCGGCGTATGCTAGGGGCGATTCCCGCTCAATCCGGAAACCCGGCGCCAGGAAGCGCTCGCTATGGCGTGCCGTCCTCGCAGCCCGTTCCCCGCGCACCTCGCCGGTGTTCCCGGCTCACGTCCATGCTGCCCACGTGAAAGGCCGATCCCATGAAAACCACTGTTGCGCTGCTGCTCGTGCTCGCGCTCGTGCCGCTCGCGGCCTGCGCGCCCAAGGTGAATGACCCTGCCGACATCCAGGCCGTCACGTCAACGATTGAGGCCTTCGCCAAGGCCATGAATGCCGGCGACGCCGAGGGCCTCGTCTCGATGATGACCGACAAGACCGTCTACGCCGACAATCACTTCCCGGTGGCCGTCGGCAAGTCTGCGGTCAAGCCCCTGTACACGGCCCAGTTCAGCATGTTCAACAGCGAGTTCCAGGCGCCGGTCGACGAAGTCCGCGTCATCGGCGACATGGCGGTGGCGAGGGGAACCTGGACGATCAGGCTCACACCCAAGACAGAGGGGATGGCGCCGATCGCCGACAGCGGGAGCTGGATGGCGCTCTCCAGCCGCCAGGCGGACGGATCGTGGAAGTGGGACTGGCTCCTGCCCAACAGCAACCAGCCCATGCCGGGGATGACGGCCGACGGCGCCGAGGAGCAGGCGCTCGTCAAGCTCGAAAGGGACTGGATAGCCGCACTGCAGAAGCGGGACGTGGCCGCCCTCGATGGCATCATGGCCAAGGAGTGGGTCTCGAACGCCGATGGGGAAGCGATGACAAAGGCCCAGGGCCTGGCCGCGCTGAAGAGCGGCGCGCTCAAGTTCGAGTCGCTGACGCTCCGCGACCTCACCGCCCGTGTCTTCGGCGACGTTGCCGTGGTGACCTCGACCGTGGAGGCCAAGGGCACGGCGATGGGCACGCCCCTGCCGGCGTTGCAGCACAGCACCGACTTCTTCGTGAAGCGCGACGGCCGCTGGCAGGCCATCAGCACGCAGAACACGACGATCAGGTAGCGGCGGGGCGGCGGCGGCAAGCGGGCGCGTGGTATAAGACTCCGTTCCTGCAACCGGGACAGGCCTCGCGCGCCGCCTGCGCGCCCGATGCAGGCCGCGAGGGGCACATGTCCGAGAAACGGTTCTTCCACGTCGGCCCGGACGGGCGGTTGACGCCAGTCCCTGCGCTGGACGAGCTCCTCGTCGCCCTCCGGGACGGCGGCTACGCGTGGCTCGACTTCTTCGACCCGTCCAACGACGACCTGACGGCCCTGGTCGAGCCCCTCGGGGTGCACCCGCTTTCCGTCGAGGACTGCCTGGACGAGGACCAGGTCCCCAAGATCGAAGACTACCCGACGAACACGTTCATCCTGCTCAACGGCTACCACTACCGGGACGGGGTGCTGAGGCTGGAAGAGGTGGATTTCATCCTCGGGAAGCACTTCCTGGTGACGGTGACCGGGCACCAGGAGGGCAGCCTGAGGTTCTACGAGAAGCTGGAGCAGGCCGTGGCCCTGGACCCGGCCAGCATCCAGCGGGGACCGGACTACCTGCTCCACGTGACCCTCGACTACGTGGTCGATCACAAGTTCGCGGCCATCGAGGGGGTGCAGGACGCCATCGACACGGCCGAGGAGGACATCCTGCGAAGCCCAGCCGCGTTCAGCCCCGAAACGCTCATGCGCCTCCGTCGGGACCTGCTGACCCTGCGCAAGAGCCTCTTCCACGAGCGGGAGATCCTGATCAAGGTCTGCCGGCGCGACTCTCCCTGGGTTTCCGAGAAGGCCATCTACCATTTCCGCGACATCTACGACCACCTGGCCAAGTACTACGAGATCGTGGAGATATCCCGGGAGCTCATCACCAGCCTCATGGAGATGTACCTCTCCATGATCAACAACCGCATGGCGGAACTGGCGAACCGGACCAACGCTACGGTGCGGCGCCTCACGCTGATCACCACCGTGTTCATGCCACTGACGCTCCTGGCCGGCATCGGGGGGATGTCCGAGTGGACCATGATGACGGGCCAGCCCAACTGGAGGATCGCCTACCCGGCCTTCCTGCTGGGGATGGCCGCCATCGGGGCGCTTAACTACTGGCTCCTGAAGAGGGCGGAGAGGCGTTAGGCCGCCGGTCCTGGAATCC
Source organism: uncultured Acidobacteriota bacterium (assembly GCA_963806085.1). Lineage (GTDB taxonomy): Bacteria > Acidobacteriota > Vicinamibacteria > Vicinamibacterales > JAKQTR01 > JAKQTR01. The sequence continues at coordinate 392,900 of CAWDWR010000002.1, read as the reverse complement.
ACGCGCCGCCTGCGGAATTCATGGCCATGCTGGAGGACACGGCACGGTCGGTCGACGGCGTGACGGGCATCCACGGCCTGCGGGCCGAGTACATCGGGCCGGGCGTCATCCATGCCGACATCCACATCGAGGTGTCATCGACGTTGACGCTGGTGCAGGCGCACGACATCGCGAAGCGGGTGGATGCGGTGATGGAACCGGTGCTGGGCAGCGGGATCTGCGAAGTCCACGTCGATCCCCGGGGTTGAGGTGTGACAGCAGCCCGTCGCCCGGATGAGATGTCAATGGACATGGGCGGCCCGGTCGGCGATAGAGGCGGGCAACAAGAAGTTCGGGGCCGGTGTCGCCAAGGGGGACGCGGCAGAGGTTGCGGGCCTCTACAATGAAGACGCCCAGGCGCTTCCGCCGGGAGGCGATGCCGTCAAGGGCAGGGCAGCCATCCTGAAGATGTGGCAGGGAGTCTTCGACGCCGGCATCGCCGGCGCCGTGCTGACGACGCTCGAGGTCGAAGTCATGGGTGACACGGCGGCTGAAGTCGGGACCTTCTTGCTGACGACCAAAGACGGCAGGACCGCGGACCGCGGGAAGTACATCGTGCTCTGGAAGAAGGTCAGCGGTCAGTGGTACCTGCACCGGGATATCTGGAACAGCAGCCAGCCGCCGGCGCCAGCCAAGCAAGAGCCGCCCGGGGCGCCACGTTCGATGTCCGGCGCTGCCACGCCGCCGGCCCGCACCGTTCACGCGCGCAGGAGGTAGAAGGCGGCCATGATGAGAATCACCGCGCCGACGAGCGTCATGGCCTTCAAGCCCGTGTAGAGGCGGCGGAGCGCGGCGTACTTGGCCTCGTTGATTCTGGCCAGCGTGTGGATCTGCCGGGCGACCTCGGCGTTGAGCTGCCCGATGTGGACGCCCTGCCACGCGGCCGCATAGGCCCCGGAATCGCGCGTCAGGACATCCGCGTAGAACCGTAATCCAAGCGGACTGTCTTCGGTGGCGCCGCGGCTCACCGGCTGCGGCGGCTCGAACCGGCGCGGCCGCAGCGTTTCAATCGCCTGCACGAAGAAGTACACGGCGACAAGCGCATACGCCACGCCACCGACGCCGAGCCACGCATGCGCGCCCTGAGGCACCACGCTCAGGAGCTGGGGACGCGTCGCGACGATGAACATCACCGCGTTGAGCGCGCCCATGATCACCAGCGCGAACCGCGCCTTGTGGTCGGCGAGATCGACGAGATCGTTCGCGTCCTTGAGCGCGTCGCACAGCGCGCGGTAGCGCTCCCATGAGTCGAGGGGGCGGTGCGCGTCCTCGGCGAGTTCCTGCGCCTTCTCGGCGCGCTTGCGGGCCTTCTTCTCGGTTTTCGTTTCCTCTCTCACGCCGACGGTCTGGGCCGGCTCGTCGCCGTCCCCGACCGATCCGCGGTTCACGGCATGATCGTCTCGTTCATCAGCCATAGGATGCGACGCTCCTTCCCGCGCCTGGCGGCAACCTCGGGGCGCGAGCGACGCTACGCTATCCCGGCGATTGACCTGCGTCAACACGCTCTCGCGACCGCGGCACGCGGCTGTATGATCCGCTCACCCCCCGGACGCCCCAGGAAAGGCGCATCGCATGGCTTCCTTCAACCCGACGCGAAGAAACGTCCCGGTCCTCGCCTGCCTCCTGCTGCTCGTCCTGCCAATCGCGCCGCTCGTCGCCCGGCTTCAGCAGGCACCGGCGGCCGGCGTCCGCGTGGCGATCATCCTCGGCAACGCCCCCGCTGGCACGGACGAACCGACGCCCATGCAGACGGCCCGCTGCCTCAAGGGCTTCGAGCTGTACAAGAGCGGCGCGGTGAACAGGCTGCTCGTCACGGGCGGCTTCACGCGCGACTACATCTCGGAAGCCCGCATGATGAAGATCGCGCTCGTCACATACGGCGTGGCCCCGGACGACGTGCTCGAGGAGGAACTGGCGGCGACGACGATCGAGAACGGCCTGTTCGCCGCCCGGATGTTCGACGCGCGCGGCTGGCCGAAGACCGCCACGATCGTGAGCCAGGCGTTCCACTTGCCCAGGGCCGGCGGCAACTACAAGCAGCAGGGCTTCGAGGTTCGGGACGCCGCGGCCGTCGATGCGCCCGCCGCCGCCGACTTCGCGCCGGTCATCGACGCGAAGGCCGAGGCCGTGTCCAAGGCCGAGCCCTCCGACCTCATCGTCGTCTACGAGCCGTACGCGTCCACCGACCCGATGCCGTGGCCGACGCCGCAGCTGGCGCACAGGCTGCGCGTCGCGGCCGCGCTCTATCACAGGACGATCGCGCCGATGGTCGTGCTCTACAACGACCGCTACACCCGCGGGCCCGTCAACCTGGCGACGATGATGAAGATCGGGCTCATCTCGCTCGGCGTGCCCGCGGCGAACGTCAAGGCGGCGGCGCGCGGGGAGTACCGGCGCCTCGCGGACGTGGCGAAGGCCTACGCGGACACGTCGGCGATCGTGCTGACGACGGCGGCCGGCGGCGAGCACCTGGCGCCGGACACGGCGCCGAAGTGGAAGGTCGTGTTCGTCGAGTGAGCGGGCCAAGGGCGTGTGGCGGCCGCCTTCAGCGGGCACGCCGCGGGGCACGCCGCGGGCCTCGCAACAGCGAGTCGAGGCGGGCCTCGAGGTCGAACAGGTGTGCGCCTGTGGCCGATTCCTCCGCGTCCGGGTGAGCGTGATCATGACGCCTCCGGGACTCCGCTACGTGCTCCGCTATTTGCTCGCGTCCGGGCCGCGCGCGAGGTATCCTGTAAAACCTACCATTCACAGTCGGTAATTTGGCACCACAGAAAGGCGGCCCCATGGCGAAGTCCCTGTCGATGGTTCTCGCGCTCTCGCTCGTCACCCTTGCGGCGTGCGCGCCCAAGGCGAACGACCCCGCCGACATCCAGGCGGTGAAGGACACCGGCCCCGCCTACGACAAGTTCGCCAACGCCGCCGACGCGAACGGCCTGGCGTCGTCGTTCTACGCGGCCGACGCGATCCGCATGGACCCGAACCAGCCCGCCTCGTCCGGTGCGGCGGCCATTCGTGCGACGCTCGAGAAGTCGTACGCGCAGTCCACCGAGAACGTCCGCGACGTGATCGACGACGTGCACGTGATGGGATCGCTGGCGGTGGCCAAGGGCACCTTCGAGGGCAAGTCGACGTCGAAGGCAACCGGAACGGAGTCGCCGGTGAAGGGCAAGTTCATCACGCTGTACCGGAAGGAGGCCGATGGGTCGTGGAAGGCCGTCTGGGACATCTACAACAGCGACCTGCCCGCGCCGGGATCGTCCGCCGACGGCGCTGACGAGAAGGCGATCGCCCAGATCGAGCAGGACTGGGCGGCGGCGATGGTGAAGGGCGACGTGGGCGCGCTCGAGCGCGCCCTCGCGAAGGAATGGACGCTGACCGAGGACGGCCAGGTGACGTCGCGTGCGCAGGCGCTGGGCGCGTTCAAGAGCGGCGCGTACAAGGTGGAGTCCGCCACCATCCGCGACCTGAGCGTGCACGTCTTCGGCGATGCCGCGATCGCGACGATGGTGACGGAGACGAAGGGGACGATCATGGGCAAGCCGGTGCCGCCGGCGTCGCGCAGCACCGACTTCTTCGTGAAGCGCGACGGGCAGTGGCAGGCCGTGAGCACGCAGAACACGGCCATCAAATAGCGCCGCGTTCTGGCAACGAACGACATTCAGGTGCCCCGCGGCACTGCAGGTCCCGGGAAGGGGGCTTGACCCCTTTCCCGGCCTTGACGCTGGCGGCCTGCTGAGGCGATGCTTCGGTCAGGCGCCCCAGATGAGCCAGGCCCCCGACCCGGACACTGTCGCGAGCGCGCGTGTTCACTTCGGCCCATACCGCCTCGAGGGCCGGCTCGGCGCGGGCGGCATGGGCGAGGTGTTCCGCGCCACCGACACGCGGCTGCAGCGCACCGTGGCCGTGAAGATGCTGCGCGGCCGCAGCCACGCCGACGCGGCCGCCCGGCAGCGGTTCCGGCAGGAAGCGTTGCGCGGCCTCCGCGCTCAATCACCCCAACATCTGCACCGTCCACGACGTCGGCGAGGCTGACGGCGAGCCGTACCTCGTCATGGAATGCCTCGAAGGCGAGACGCTCGCCGCGCGACTCGCCCGCGGGCCGCTCCCGATCGGCGAACTGCTCGACGTGGCGATCCAGGTGGCCGACGCGCTCGAGGCCGCCCACGCGCACGGCATCGTGCACCGCGACATCAAGCCCGCCAACGTGTTCATCACCCGCCGGCAGCAGGCCAAGGTGATGGACTTCGGCCTCGCGAAGGTGGTCGGTTCACAGGACGGCGGGGATCGCGACACCATGCCGGCGCCGGACCCGCTCACCGAGCTGGGCGTGGCCGTCGGCACGGCGGCGTACATGTCGCCGGAGCAGGCGCGCGGCTAGGCCGTCGACGCGCGCAGCGACCTGTTCTCGTACGGCGTGATGCTCTATGAAATGGCCACCGGCGCGAGGCCGTTCCAGGGCGCCACGGCGGCCGTGACGTTCGACGCCATCCTGAACCGCGAGCCGGCTCCGCCGCGGGCGCTGCGGCCCGACGTCCCCGCGGAACTCGAACGCCTCATCAGCCGCGCGCTCGTCAAGGATCGCGAGAAGCGCCTGCAGAGCGCGTCGGAGGCGCTGGACGCGCTGAAGCGGCTGAAGGGGCACGGTCGAGACGGACCCGCGCACGGAAGTGCCCGGCGCGCGCCGCGCGAAGCGCCTCGCGCCGTACGCCGCCGCGGTGGCGCTGGTCGCTGGCGGCCGGCGCGGGCCTGGGCTACTGGACGCTCGCGCAGCCCAGCGCCAGGCGCCCATCCGGTCGCTGGCGGTCCTCCCGTTCGACACCCCGTCGGGCGGCGTGCCGAACGAGTCGTTCGAGGGGCTCGCGGCGTCGATCACCGACGACCTCGCCAGGATCCCTTCCCTGCGCGTCGTGCCGCACACGCTCACGGCCGCCGTACCGAGCGCACGCCCAAGACCTCGCAGGAGATTGGCCGCGAGCTGAGCGCCGACGCCGTGCTCCGCGGCACCGTCAGCCGTTCGGGCGGCGCGGCGCGCGTGACCGCGACGCTGGTGGACACCGCGTCGGGGCGCCGCCTCTGGTCCGAGACCTACGAGCCCGGGCAGGCCGGCCTGTTCGAGCATCGAACAGGACCTTGCGCGCACGCGTGACCGAGACCGTCGGCGCGCGCCCGGCGGCGCCCGACCAGACGCCGCGCGCCGACGCCAGGCCCGTGAATCCGGAGGCCTACGAGCTCTACCTGCGCGGACGTTATCGCGCCGGGCGGTGGAACGAGAAGGACACTCGACGAGGCGATCGGCCTGCTGGAGCGGTCGACCGCGCTCGATCCAGAACTTCGGCCCGTCGCAGGCCCTGCTCGGCTACGTCTACGGCGTGAAGTCCTTCAACTACCGTCCGGACGACCCGCAGTGGATCGAGAAGGGCTACGCGGCGGTCGAGAAGGCCCTCGCCCTCGATCCCGAGTCGCCCGACGCGCACCTCGCCCGCGGCACGCTGCTTGTGGCGGCACTCGCAGGGATTCCCGCACCTCGAGGCGCTCGCCGAGTACCGGCGCTCGATCGCCGCGCGCCCGAACTTCGACGAAGCCTGGCACCAGCGAGGCATCGTGCTGTTCCACGTCGGCCATCTCGACGCGGGCCTGCGCGCCCTGCAGCAGGCGATTGCGCTCAATCCAGGCAACACGCTGGCGCGGTTCCGCCTGGGGCCGCTCGCGAACTACCAGCTGAAGTACGAAGAGGCCATCGCCAACCTGAAGCGCGTGCCGCGCGACGTCTACGCGACCCAGTGGACGTACCACATGGCGATCGCGCTCATCTCGCTCGGCCGGCTCGACGAGGCGTCGCGCGAGATCGAGTCGGCGCTGGCCCCGAACGTCGCCGACCACGGCGGCATCGTGCACAGCGTGCGCGCGCTGCTGCGGGCGAAGAAGGGCGACAGGAGGGGCGCGGAGGCCGACGTCGCCACGGCGATCCGGATCGGCCGGGGCTTCGGCCATTTCCATCACACCGCGTATTCGCTCGGCCAGGTCTATTCCGTCCTCGGCGACCTGGACCGGGCGCAGGAGTGGATCCAGACAGCGGCAGAGGAGGGGTTTCCCTGCTACACCCTGTTCGAGACCGATCCCTTCCTCGAACGCTTGCGCGGCAGCCCGCGGTTCCGCAGTTTCGTCGCCGCGCTGCGAAAGGAATGGGAACACATCCCCGGCGAGGACGACTGATCGCCAGCGCGGCGCCGCCGGCTACTGCAGGTCGATCTCGATCCCGCCGACGTAGCCCGCGGCGAGGTTGTAGAGCCACGCGGCGATGAGCGCGACGATGAACCCGAGCACGCCGTAGAAGATCGGCAGCACGATGATGGCCCCGATGCCTACCATCCCGCCGGTGAGCGCGCCGAAGTCGCTCCTGCCGGCGAGGCCGCCGATCGTCGCCGCGAGCGACACGATGATCCCGATGAAGAGGCCGATGGCCGCGTAAAGGACGCCGGCAACCTTGCCCACCGAGAGCGGCTCGAAGCGCTTGATGACCATCGCGGTGTCTCCTTCGCGCGGACTATATCACCCGCGCCGCGCCGAGGCGGGGGCGGGCAGCCGCATCAAGACGGCGGCCTTGCGATGCCAACTCGGGTATTCTGGCCGGGAAGGCGGACAGGCGCGCGAGACGGCTTCTTCGAAGGACATGACAGATGACGAGAGAATCAGCGGCACGTGAAGCTCGCGAGGACGGCAGACCCTCCAGGCAATCGGCGCTCGCAATGGACGCCGCAACCTTCCGCGCGCTGGGCCATCGGCTCGTGGACCAGATCGCGGAGGGCCTCGACGCGATACCGCATGGCCCGTTGACGCGCGACGCGCCGCCCTCCGCGGTGCGCGACGCGCTCGGCCTCACGGGCCCGCTCCCCGACGCCGGCATGGACCCGGGGCCCCTGCTGGATCGAAACGGCGCGGCTGCTGTTCGGCCACTCCCTGTTCAACGCGCATCCGCGCTTCTTCGGGTACATCACCGCGGCGCCGGCGCCGATCGGGATGCTGGGCGACCTGCTCGCCGCGGCCGTGAACCCGAACGTGGGCGCGTGGACGCTCTCGCCGGCCGCCACGGAGATCGAGTCGCAGACGGTGCGCTGGATTGCCGAACTCATCGGCTACCCGGCTGACTGCGGCGGGCTGCTCGTGAGCGGCGGCAACATGGCGAACTTCGTCGGCTTCCTGGCGGCGCGCGCGGCGAAGGCCGGCTGGGACGTCCGCGAGCGCGGCGTGGCCGGCGAGCCGGGGCGCAGGCTCCGCGTGTACGGATCGGCCGAAACGCACACGTGGATCCAGAAGGCCGCGGACCTCGCGGGGCTCGGCACCGCGTCGATCCGGTGGATCCCGACGGATGCGCGATCTCCGCATGGACGTGGCCGCGCTGCGCCGGCAGATCGAGGCGGATGCCGCGGCCGGCGACGTGCCGCTGCTGGTGGTCGGCACCGCCGGGTCGGTCAGCACGGGCGCCGTCGACCCGCTGCCCGACATCGCGGCGGTGTGCAGGGAGCACGGCGCGTGGTTTCACGTGGATGGCGCCTACGGCGGCTTCGCGGCAGCGCTGCCCGATGCTCCCGACGACCTGCGCGGGCTGAGCCTGGCCGATTCCGTGGCGGTCGATCCGCACAAGTGGCTCTACGCGCCGCTCGAAGCCGGATGCGCGCTGGTGCGCGACGCGGAGGCCCTGCGCGCCGCGTTCGCCTACCACCCGCCGTACTACCATTTCGATGAGCGCGCCACGAACTACGTGGACTACGGCCCGCAGAACTCGCGCGGCTTCCGCGCCCTGAAGGTGTGGCTCGCGCTGAGGCAGGCGGGCGCGTCCGGATACCGGACGATGATCGCGGACGACATCCGCCTGTCGCGGGCGATGGCCGAGGCGGTTGAACGGCACGCGGAGCTGGAGCTTGCCACGCAGTCGCTTGAGCATCACGACGTTCCGCTACGTGCCGCGCGATCTTCGGGCGCGCGTCGGAGAGCCGGAGGTCGAGGCCCATCTCGACGCGCTCAACCGGGAGCTGCTCGACCGCCTGCAGCGAGGAGGCGAGGCCTTCGTCTCCAACGCCATCGTCGGCGGCCGCTACGTGCTGCGCGCGTGCATCGTGAACTTCCACACCGCGCGAGCGGATGTGGAGGCGCTGCCGGAGATCGTGGCGCGGCTCGGCCGGGCGGTGGACGCCGACCTGCGCCCCGGTTCTACTTCCGGTTCGTGGACGTGAGCGTCCGGGCCGTCGCGCCCGCCTGCGTCCCGAGGCGCTGAAGTTCGGCCGCCGCGGCGTCGATGAGCGCCGTTTCGCGCGCAAGCGCCTTCGCCGCGCGGGCGATCTCGGCGTCGGCCGCCTCGTACTGCTTCTGCTCGATGCCCTCGCGCACGCCGGGCAGCGTTTTCACGTCATAACCGGTGTAGAAGCCCGGCGCATACAAGAGGTGGCGATACCACTCCCGGTGGGGCAGGCCGGCCGGGTCGAGCAGCTGCCGCTCGCTCTGCATCAGCTTCGCGTTCACGGCGCGGATGGCGGCGGTGTTGCCGGCAAGCTGCGCGGACGCGCCGGCGAGAGCTCTCTTGTAGCCTTCGGCCGCCGCGGTGAGCGCCGCCGACGCGTTCTCGAGCGGCGCGAAGTTCAGGGCCGGCGGCACGGGCTCGGCGGCGGGCGCCACGGCCGGCCGCCGCGGATCCCGCGTGGCCGCGAACACGCCGTCCTCGATCTGGCGGTTGCGCTCGCGCACCTCGTCCTGCCGCCCCTTCAGCACCGCCTCCACATCGTCCACGTACTTCTTCACCGTGTCGGCCAGGCTCGTGAAATCGAAGGGGAGGAGATCCGCATCCGCCAGGCGGATGACGGCCGTGCCGACGGTTTGCGCGGCCAGCCGGGCGTAGGCGAAGTCAGTGTCCTCGAAATGGGTGAAGTGGTAGAAGTCGTCGTAGATCGAGTGGTAGACGCCGTTCGAGTCTTCGCCGCCGTAGGCGAGGTTCAGCGTCGGCACGCCGCTGTGCTGGAGAAACGGCGTGAAGTCGGAACCGGAGCCCAGCGCGTCGAGGCGCAGGTCGCCGCGGGCGCGCGCCTCGCGGCGCTCGTCGGGCGTGCCCCGTGCAATGGTCGCCGCCTGCAACCGCTTCCACGCGCTGACGTGCGCCTCCGGATCCTCAACCGCGCGGGCCACGCCGTTGACGAACGGCTCGAGCGTGTGCGAGCCCCCCATGTCGAGGTAGCCGCGGCCGTTGCCGTCCGTGTTGATGTACGCCACCGCATGCGCCTCGAGTTCGGCGGCGTGCGTTTCCACCCACTCGGTGGAACCGAGCAGCGCGGGCTCCTCGCCATCCCACGCGGCGTAGACAATCGTCCGCTTCGGCTGCCACCCCTGCTTGCGCAACTCGCCGAGGGCGCGGGCTTCTTCCAGCTCGGCCGACATGCCGCTCACCGGGTCGCCCGCGCCGTTCACCCAGGCGTCGTGGTGATTGCCCCGGATCACCCACTCGTCGGGGTAGGTTGAGCCGGGCAGCCGGGCGATCACGTCGTAGAGCGGCGCCATGTCCCAGTTGAACTCGAGCTTCAGGTGCACGGTGGCGGGCCCGGCGCCGAGGTGATAGGTGATCGGGAGCGCGCCCCGCCAGGCGACGGGAGCCACCGGGCCGCCGAGGGCGGCGAGCAGCGGCTGCGCGTCACCGTACGAGATTGGCAGCACCGGAATCCGCGTGATCGTGGCCGCGTCGGCCCTTGCCAGCCGCTTCGCGCCGGGCGTGGCGCCGACACCGGGCGTGAGCGGGTCCCCGGGGTACACCGGCATGTCCATCACGCTGCCGCGCTGCACGCCGTCGCGCGCCCGCATGGGCCCTTCCGGGAATACCTCGCCCCCGAAGTATCCGTCGTCGCGCGGGTCGGAGTAGATCAGGCAGCCGACGGCGCCGTGCTCGGCGGCGACCTTCGGCTTGATGCCGCGCCACGAGGCGCCGTAGCGGGCGATGACGATGGCGCCTTTCACGGTGACGCCGAGACGCTCGAGTTCCTCGTAGTCGACGGGCCGGCCGTAGTTCACGTAAACAAGCGGCGCCGTCACGTCACCGTCTGTTGAGTACGCGTTATACGTGGGGAGCTGTTCGGCCTTCTGGCCGGACGTGGGGTCGGCCGCGACGGTCGGCTCCTCGAGCTTCGCGACGAAGCGCGTGGGCGCCGTCATTTCCAGCACGCGTGTGTTCGGCGTGGGAAACAGCACGTCGAAGCGTTCGATCTGCGCGTCCCAGCCCCACTCTCTGAAGCGGGCCAGGATCCACTCGGCGTTGTCCTTGTCGTACGGGGAGCCCACGTGGTGGGGCCGGGCGCTGAGGCGCTCGGCATACGTGCGGATGTCGGCCGGCGCGGGCAACGCCCTGAAGGTCGTCTCCCACCGCTCGGCGGGCGACGCCGCTTCGCGCGACGACTGGGCGACGGGACTCGACACCGCGGCCACGGTTGCCGCGAAGGCGAGAAGGAACCTGCCGGCTCGACGATTCGTCATGAACGTCTTCTCCTCACATCGATGGTTGTGGCGGCTGCCCGCAACAGACTAACAGGAAAACGCCGTCCCTGACGATGTGACCTCCTGACGCGAATCTGACCTGCGCGGGCTGAGCCTGGCCGATTCCGTGGCGGTCGCTCCGCACACGTGGCTCCATGCGCTGCTCGACGCCGAGTGCGCGCTGGCGGCGATCCCTGCCGGGTGGAGCGTTTCCTTGAACGATAACGCCGACCCCTTGCGCACGATGTTGACCTACAGCGCGATCGCCGACACGGTATACTCTGCGCTCCGACCGTCCTCGTCCATCGCCAGGAATAAGAGGGCTGCCGTGTTCCAGCGCCGACGACCCATCGCCCCTCGCCTGCCAATGGCCGCCTGGGTCGTGTGCGTGCTGGCCGCCTGTGCATCCGCCGCCGCCGCCGCCGCCGCCGCCGCCGCGCTGGACGGCACGACGATCAACGACGTCAACGGGTCGGAGCCGCTCGCCGGTTAGGTCGGCCTGGAGGTGGCGCGCGGCGTGCTGGAGATCCGGCGCGTGACCGTGGTGCAGCTGCCCGGAGGCGTGTTCCCGTGCTCCGGGACCCAATCCGAGTCCGTCTGGCCGGCAAAGGCCCCGGGCCTCACACTCCCAACGCTCCTTCACGAGGAAAAGCCCGTGTACTCGGTTGACGCCATGCGCCGGAAGATCCAGGGAACCGTCGTGCTCGACGCCGTCGTCGGCACCGACGGACAGGTGCAGACGGTCTGCGTCGCGCGCGCCCTCCATCCTGCGCTCGACGCTCACGCCGTGGGAGCGGCGCGGCGCTGGCGTTTCACGCCCGGCCTGAAGGAAGGCGGCCCCGTCCCCGTCCTCGTCACCATCGAGCTGACCTTCACACTGAGGTAACGGCCGTCGCGCACTCCAGGCCCGGCCCGGCAACCCCTGCCCGGCGCCGCTCAGAAGAACAGGATCACCCCGAAACCCGCCCTCGGTCGCAGAATGAGTGTCGGAATGGCGACATCCGGCCGGCCGTCATCCGGTCTGCGGATTGACCACCACGCCCGATGCCACGACGACGCGTCCCGGGCAGCGACCATCGAACCGAAGGGGGACGGTGTGACGCCCGCTTCGGCACAGGTTCCCCAGGCTGGGCCGGAGTGCCAGCAGACCGGCGATTTCCGGACTCGTTGGAGGAGGCCTGCGAACAGGGCTATATAGAGAACAGGGTGACGCGAACCCGAAGGAGTCCGTGCCATGAATCGTGCCGACCACTGGAATCGCGTCTACAGCACCAAAGCCTCGGAGGAGGTGAGCTGGTTTCAGACTGAGCCAGCGATATCCCTGCAACTGCTGGAACGATCGGGGCTGACAGCCGCCACGTGAGTGGTCAACGATGACGGACGCCCACCGAACTCCGACCGGGGCTGTGCAGGCTTTCAGCTTCAGTCGATTCGTTCGCGACGTGTCGTAGGCCGATCTTCATTCGTCGCGGGGTCGGTGTCGAGCCCGCGGACGAATCCAGGCGATTGCCTGCAGCCGCTCGGCGCAGGTATCCCTGGCGCAGGCGGCCACGGTCTTTCCTCGGGAATCAGTCCTGTGATGAAAGTCCGGAACCGGATCACGGCAAGGGCTCTGAATGGATTGGTCCCGCGGCATCACGCGACTTCTGCCTTGGATGTGGCGCGGCGGGCTGGGGGACACGTTCCCGCGCGCACAAAGAGCCGCCGGAAGAAGCGATAGCCCGGCGACGTCGAAGACAGTGGCGCAATCATGCTCGAGGGGTGGTGGACGGCCTCGACGCGCCCGCCTCGCGCCTGCGACCGCTTCAGTCCTTGACGAGAGGGCGCCGGCGGCTGACATAGGCCGCGATGACCAGGGTCACGATGAGGGCGATCACCGCGACCAGCAACGCGTACAGATAGGCGACGATGCCGAGGACAAAACCCTCGAAGAGCCACGTGCCGGCAATGGTCACCCCAAGAATCACGACCGCCCCGGCTGCCCACCGCTGACCGCGCCACACGCCGAGCGCGGCCGCGAACGCACACACGGCCTGGAGGACGAAACCGAGCAGCAGCGCCGGCACGGGCGATCCGACCAGCATCGCAGGCACGACACGAGCGGCATGGACGCCGTATCCCGCCAGCGCGACGGCGATCACGAGCAGCGTGGTTTGGCGATTCATTCCGTCACCCTCAGTTGTCAATTGTGGACCTGGTCGCCAATGGACGAGCGAGGGCCCGCGAGATGGGGCTCGAGTTCGAATGGGATGCGTCGAAGACGCGGCTCAATTCCGTCAAGCATGGTGTACGCTTCGATAACCCCGACCGTTCAGCCACGGAAGATCTGAGCCAGGGAAGGGGACTCTCATGAAATGGGGCCGCATCCTCGTCTTTGGCATCGGGACGTTCGGGGCGGTGCTCCTGGTCATCACGCTCGTGGTGACGGGCTACGCGTTCACGTTGGTGTTCGAGGCTCGCGGGGCGCCAGACCAGGCTCGCATCGCGCGTTTTGCTGAGCACCTGGGCCGGTCGTCCTGGTGGGTGCTCCAGATTCTTCTGACGGTGCCCGCAGCAGCCTGGGCCGTCCGGAAGGTCCAGCGCTCGCATCAACTGCACGGAGTACTCGTTGGACTGGTGGTTGGAGCAACAGGGTTGGCGATGGCCCGCACGATTAGCGTTCGGTCGATCGCGGAGTTCGCGCTGACCGTGGGCGCCGGCTGGCTCGGCGGCGCGATCGATACGCGTCGTCTAATGAAGCAGGATCGCGGCCGCCCTCCGGCCTCGCCCTCCTTGTAGTCGCCCGGCGCTCCGGTAGCGGGGCCTTCGGCCAGAACCTCGTCCTTGCGGTCAGAGTCGAAGTCGTTTTGGGCCTCGAGGCGGCCGCGCGGGCGCGCGACCCGCCATCGTGCTACGCTCCTGCTCACACGCATCCGCAGGAGGCCCAAGTCATGAAGACCATCGCTTCGGCCGCGCTGATCCTCGCGCTGGCGCTCGCATCCGCCTGCGCGCCCAAGGTGAACGACCCCGCCGACGTCGCGGCCATCAAGCAGTTGATGGACGGCTACTTCAAGGCCGCAAGCGCCAAGGACTCCTCGGCGCTCGATGCGGTGCTCACCGACAAGACGATCCTTCTCGAGCCGCACATGAAGCCGCTGGCGGGCAGGGACGCCATCGGCAAGTTGCACCAGGCCTTCCTGGCCGGCTTCGACACCGACGCGAAAGGGCCGGCCGTCGAGGTGCGCGTCGCCGGCGACCTGGCCGTGGCGTACGGCCGGTACGAGGAGACGATCACGCCGAAAGACCGGTCGCTCGCGGCCGAGCGCGCCAGCGGCCACTGGCTGGCCGTGCTCGATCGGCAGAGCAGCGGGGCGTGGAAGTGGGGCTGGGTGATCGCCAATAGCGATCAGCCGCTGCCGGGCACGACGGCGGACGGCGCCGACGAGCAGGCGCTCGTGGAGATCGAGCGCGGCTTCATCACCGCCGCGAAGAATCGCGACATGGCGTTCTTCCAGCGTCACGTTGCGGCCGAGTACACGCAGGTGGCCGACGGCAAGGCGGTGAACTTCGCCGCGCAGTTGGCCGACCTGAAGGCCGGACTGGTGCAGATCGAGACCATGACGATGCACGACCTGCAGGTGCACGTCTTTGGCGACGCGGCCCTCGTCTCGCTGGTGGGGGAGGCGACGGGCACGTACAAAGGCAAGCCCTTCGCCGACAAGTCGAAGGGCGTGGACTTCTTCGCGAGGCGCGACGGCCGCTGGCAGGTCGTCAACAGCCAGATGACGACGATCAAGGAGTAGGCCTGGCATGAGCCGCCAGCGTCAGTTCCAGAGCGAGAAGTCCGCCTCCCTCGGTCCGAAGGCGGCGATCACCGCCTGGTACCTCCTCTGCGTTTCCGCCGCTCTCTGACTGACGTGCTCCTCTACGCCGCCGGATCGGTGATTGGCACCGCGTCCGAACACGCGCGGCACGTCTGGAAAGCCCGTCCCGAGAACCGGGGCCGCCTCTGCACTCGGGGTCGGGACGATGCGGGAGATGCGGTCGGTTGTCACGGGCCTCTTCCTGCCGTCGCTCCGTAACAGGGACTATGCGCTGGCAGAGAAGATCAATCTGTGGCGCGGCAAGGCCGCGATGGGAATCAGCAGCATGTGGAGAGAGATCCTCGCCGGCGATCGCCTCGGCCGGATGCGGCCGTCCAGGTCCGGAATGGCGAGGCTTGATGAAACAGCAGGAGCAGCGTCTCGTTATTGAAGCGCGTCACTGGCCACCGAGAGGCGGGCGCGCCTCAGCGGCCGGCGCGGCAGGCTGAACCCGCAGGTACCAGAACGCGATCGCGTCGCCGCCGCTGAGGCCCGGGCGGATTCGCGGAGCCACGGCGGGGTCGGCTCGCCGCACGCGGAGCACGAGGCGATTGAGGCCGTGCCGCACCGTGGCTCGCGGCAGCGTGACAGTGTACGAACCGACCCGATCCGGAGTCCAGCCGAGCGTGATCGCCTCGAGCGGCACACCATTGAGGAGCACCTCCACCACCGGCAGCCGTCCGGGCGTCGCGCCGAGCGGTCGCGGGAAAGGATCCACGCGGAGCGCCACCGGGTAGTCCGCCACCGCCGGGAGCCGGAGCCAGATCGTGCCCTCCGTTTTCGCGACGCGCATCCGGACGTTGCCCGTTCCCGTGATCTCCGACCAGCCCGACCCGACGAACGCCCCGTCGCGGACGCCCGCGGTCACCATCGCCGCCTCGCCCGTTCGCAGCGCCTCCGCAAACGTCCACGGCGGCAGCACGCGCAGCACGAGCCAGAGCATCACGACCGCCGGGCCGACCACGCCCGCCCAGGCAAGCGCCGGCCTAACCCACCCGGACCGCTTCCCGGGCCACGCTGCCGGCACCAGAATCGCCCGGGCGGCGCGGAAGACCGCAGCGACGCCGACGGCAGCGGCGATGAGGAGCGCCGGGTACGCGTGTACGGTGAAACGGAAATCGGGGTCCGACGGCCAGGTGAACGAGAACGGCAGCAGTGACGCCCACGTGGCGATCAGCAGCAGGCGGCCAGAGGCAAACGCCGCGAGCACCACGAGGCCCGCGATCCCGGCAGCCGACGCCCAAGTGCCAATCCCGGCGATCCAGCGGTCGAGGCCGTGCCACTTGTTCGAGAAGGGATAGATCGTCACCCCCTGGACGATGGTGTCGATTGCCGTGACCGGCCGTTCCGCGACCCGCCGGGCGACATAGGCGGCTGTACTCCCCTTCCACTCTCCCTCGCCCTGGCGGACGCTGTAGATGTTGCCGTGCACGTTGAACGTGTAGAGCGGGTCACCGTGCACACGCCAGCAGTTGACGAAGTAGGGCCCTGCGACGATGATCGCGGTCGCCACACCAATTCCCGCCATCACAAGGCGCCGGCGCCACGATGTGCGGAGCCCCAACACGAGGCACGCTCCGCCGGCCGCCAGGAACGGCACCGCCATGATGCGCGTGAGCACGGCGAGGCCTGACGCGACGCCGAGGACGACGGCCTCGACGTACAGCGCATCCAGGCCGACGCGTCCGAGCCGCCGGAGCCGCACGGGTGCCTGCCCGATCCGCCAGCAGCGCAGCATCAGGAACGCGCACAGCGCCACCGCGGCCGCGTACGCGTCGTCACGCCATCCGCGGCTGGCGAGCGCGAGCACGTCGTGGTCCAGCGACAGGCCCAGGGCGGCCAGCAGCCCGACTGGACGCGACCACGCGGCGGCGCCAAGGAGGTAGGTGAACCAGATCGCTAGCAGGGAACAGAAGGCCGACGCGAAACTCACCGCGACATCCCGGTTGTCGAGCAGATCGAGAAACACGCGCGTGATGAAGGGGAAGACCGGCTCGCGCCAGTGGGCCCCGTAAAACGACGTCATCGTCCGCGCCGCGTCCAGGTAGGTGTACGGATCACTGCGATAGTGAGTCGGGGGTCCGTCCTTGTGCGGGTACAGCGGCTCGGGCTCCCACGTGATCGATCCTGGCCGGATGCGCTCGGGGGCTGCGAACTGACGCGTCTGGAGGGCGGCGAGCCACCCGGGGGACGGGACCACACCGGTACTGCCCGGTGATCGCGTCGAGGCGAAGCAGGGCGCCGTAGGCCAGGATTGCGGCAAGGGCCGCCCACGACAGCCACCGCGCAAGCCGGGCACGCCGGCCCGCGCGGCCGTCTCCGTCGCCGGGCTGTCCGCCGCTCTCACGGCCGGGCCATCCCCGCCATTGGGGACGCCGAATCCCGATCGTCGAGCGAAGGGCCCACGCGAGGGCGGCGAGCGCCAGCCACCCGAGCACGCCGTGCAGCGCGCGGATCCACGAATCGAGCCTCGGGTACCGGGGTAGTGTCGCGCTCAGCGCGCCGGGCGCAAGCGGCCTGGGCACTCCGCCAGTCCGCGCGGCGGAGACGGCGATGCGCGGCGCCGCCGCGTCGACGGCGTACGAGACGTACAGCGTGTGAAAGCCGGAGTTCAGCCAGACTGTACGTGCCGCCTGATCGGTGGACGTCGCCTGGATGGCCAGGTGGCCGTCGATGGTCCACGAAGCAGGGCCCTGGCTGGAGAGCGCGAGATCGTACAGCGCCGGCGCCGTCACGTACCAGGCCCCCTGCCAGGTCACCGTCACGCCTGCCGGAGTGTTGGCCCACGCCTCCAGTCCGGCACCGTCGATCGCCGTCACCCGGCGGACGTCGGACGGAACCCGGGCGGAGGCGTTGACGAGAACCGTGCGAACCAGCCCGGTGGGGGCGCCCGGCCAGCCACTCAGCAGGTAGAGCGCCAGCAGGGCCAGCGTGAACAGCCAGGCCCGAGGGACGGCGCGCAGGCGGGTCGTCAGGGGCTCCATCATCGCTCAGTGATCAGGGGTGGATTGGGGGCCCGGCGTCGCCGCCGCCCTCCACACCACGATGGAGAACGCGATGGCGAGCGCGCAAATCGCGAACCCTATCCAGAGTCCGGGCGGAACGAACGTGAACGCGATCGGTCCGGCGTATCCGGCGGGGAGCACGACGGATGGCCGGCGGCTGTCCGGGTCGCGGACGGCGGGCCCGGCGCTCGTCGTCCACCCCGCGGCGAAGTTCTGGTTCAGCACGACACGCGCCGGATCGTGCCCCACCACCACCCAGGCCTGGACGCGGTTGGGCGAGAAGGCCTGGCGGAAGAAGGTGACGTTGCCCGCGCTCAGGATCGCGACGGGCCCCGGCTCGGCCGTCTGTGCCACCTGCAGCGGTTCGTAGCAGTCGAGCGGCGACACGCCGGCCAGCATCGAATCGAGCATGAACGTCCGGTGCACCCGCGGGCCGCCGGGCGTCATCAGCGCTTCGGGCACGACGGTGGGCGTGGCGCGCTCGAACAGCCTCCCCTGCGTGTCGGCGGAGAGGATGAAGAGGTCCTGAAAGGACTGCCTGTTGACGAACACGAGTTGACACACGCCGATCACGCAGGCGATGGCGACGGGCCAGCGCAACCTCGAGGCGAGGCGCGTGGCCTCGAGTGCGCGCACCGCGAATGCCGCGCACACGGCCCCGGCAAGCGGCACGAGCATCGTGTAGCGGCTGGGAATGCGGAAGCTGGAGATGAGCGGCACGTGCCGCAACAACTTCGCAGGGGCGTACTCCGCGAACTCTCCCGCCGTGAGGAGGACGACGAAGACGAGGGCGAAGGCGCTGGCGCCCTCGCGCCAGTGCTCGCGCCGCCGCCGGAAAACGAGAATCCAGCCGGCGCTCCCGAGCGCCAGCGCCGCGCCGAACCAGCCCAGGTAGTTGCCGTATTCCTGCCAGCCGTAGAGCTGGACGCCCGGCGTGACCTTGCCGCGCAGCGTGTGCTGCGAGGCGCTGAAGAAGGCGGTCCAGAGCATCTTCGCCGACATGAAGTCGGGATCCTTGACCGGCCGCGTGTCGTGGAAGTCCGCGCTGCGAATGAACGCCACGGCCGGGGCGATTCTCGGCGCAGCGTAGGCGCATCCCAATACGAAGATCACGCCGGCAAGGACCAGCGGCGTCACCTTGCGTCCGAACACCAGCGCACCGAGGCCGAGAGCGCCGAGGAGCACGGCGGCGAGCGGGGCGACGTGCATGCCGCCATTGAGGATCGAGAAGCCGACGACCGCGCCGCCGAGCACCACGCCGCGTGTCTTGCCGGCGCTGGCCTGCCAGAAACAGTAGACGAGCAGCGGCAGCAGCAGCACCGGCAGGTAGACCGTGTGGCCCGCCCGCAGGTGCAGCGCAATCGCGCCCGAGAACACGAACAGCGAAACCAGGAACACGGTGGCGGCCGTGCCCCTCACGCCGATGATGCGCCGCACGATCAGGTGCATGCCGAAGCACGCGGCCAGGTAGTGCGCGAGGATGTTGATCTTCATCGCCAGCGTAAGGGGCATCACCAGTGCCAGCAGGTAGACCGGGCTCACCAGCGACATCTGCGGGTTCGCCCACAGGACGTTGCCTCCGCAATACCACGGGTTCCAGAAGGGCAGGTCGCCGAAGGCGGCGTTGCGCAACACGGCCGCGTAGTAGAGGATGTGCTGATCCCAGTCGCCCGGACCGGCGGCGAGCGGGTGGGCGAAGAGCGGCCAGCAGAACCCCGTCGAGAGGATGGCGTACACGGCGGCGAGCGGCCATCCCCCGCGAGGGCGTGCAGACGACAGGAAGTACCGGTCAACGAAACGGCCGCGATCGGCCGCGGCCCGGAGAGACGCCCGCCCAAGCACAGGGCCGATTATGACCGCGGCCGCAGGGGCGTCAAAGCACATTCGCGCGCACATTCGCTCGGATCGCGCCTCAAGGAGTAACCGGCGCCTGCCGCGAGGACCCCGGGTTGCCGCGCCGAGCCGGGCGCTGGTAGCATGCGCGCATCATGGCATCCGACATCGATGCGAAACCGCCCGACGTGTCCCGCCGATCGTTTCTGATGGGAGCCGCCGCACTGGCTGCGAGCGCCCCGCTGTCGAGGGTGCTCGACGCGCGGCAGGCCGGGGCGCGGCAGGCCGGTGCCGGCGCGCCGCTCGTGGCCTACGTGGGCACGTTCAGCTCGCCGCTCCGCGACGTGCTGCCCACGCAGGTGGACCTGCCGCCAGGCAACGGCCGCGGCATCCACATCTTCGAAGTGGACCGCGCGACCGGCGCCCTGTCGGCGCGCGGCACGTTCGACCTTGGCACCAGCCCGAGCTGCCTTGCGCTGAACCGCGCCGCGACGCGCCTCTATTCGTCGAACGAGACGGACCGGGTGGGCGAGGGGAAGCACGGCACCGTCACCGCCTTCGCCATCGGCCGCGCCGACGGGCAACTGACCGAGCTCAACACGGTGCCGTCTGGCGGGGCAGGCCCCACCTACGTGAGCCTGCACCCGTCCGGGAAGTTCCTGCTCGTCGCCAACTACTTCGGCGGCTCCGTGGCGGTGCTGCCGGTTCTCGCCGACGGCCGCCTCGGGCCCGCGAGCGATGTGAAAGAGGACGCCGGCACGATCGGGCCGCGGCGGGCGACGAGCGCGCCGCCCGGGAGCTTCGCGTTCAGCGGCCACGACCGGACGCACGCGCACATGATCCAGTCGGACGCCTCGGGCCGCTTCGTCGTGCACGTCGATCTCGGGCTCGACCGCATCTTCGTCTGGACGTTCGACGACACGCGCGGCGTGCTCACGCCCGGCGATCACCACGAGGTCGCGCTGCCGCCGGGAGACGGGCCGCGGCACGTCGCGTTCCATCCCAACGGCCGCTGGCTCTACTCGATCCAGGAGGAAGGCTCCACGATCGTGCTCTTCGACTGGGACGCCGCCACGGGGCGCCTCACCGCGCGGCACACCATCTCGAGCCTGCCGCCCGGGTATGCCGGCAGCAACTTCTGCTCCGAGATCCTCGTGTCGGCCGATGGCCGGTTCGTGTACGGCGGCAACCGGCTGCACGACAGCATCGGGATCTTCGCGGTGGGCCGGACTGGCGAGCTGACCTTCGCCGGCTACGAGTGGACGCGCGGGAACTATCCGCGGAGCTTCGCCTTCGATCCGACGAACCGGTTCCTCTACTGCTGCAACCAGCGGGCCGACAACGTCACCGTGTTCCGCGCGGCCGCGAAGACCGGCGGCCTGGCCTTCACGGGCCACTACACGCCGGTGGGCAACCCGTCGCACATTGTCTTCGTGGATCTCGCAGCGGCATCGGTTCATTGACAATGGATCGGCGGAGGCGCAAGAAGGAACTACTCCCACGACGCAAGAGGCCCCCGGAGGACGAGGGCGAAAGACGCAAGGGCGCGAGGTCAATTCGACCCAGCCGACCGGGCTAGCGCGTCCTCTCGGCAACGCCATTCGCACCTTCCTCATCGCATCCCGCGGCCCTCATCGAGTTCTTCGACGAGAACTCAAGAATGGCGGCGTGACCGACGGCCGGGAGTACTTCTGCGACCTCAACGCCCGGGAAGAGTTCTGGGCATGACGTTGGCCGTTGACAGTCCTGGCGGCCGGGACGTAACTTATACCTACCGTTTCCATAGGAATTGTGGCAGCCCGCTGACCTGCGCAGTCCCGCGCTCGGCGAAGGCCGCCCGAGTACCAAGGACCGTTGTATGCAGAAAGCCCCCCTCGCGGTCGTGTTCGTCGTGTGTCTCGGCCTCCTGATGCCGAGCGTCTCGTCAGCGCAGCAGGCCGCTCCGGCCGGCTACACCTTCGTCGCGGAGTGGGATGCCCCGCGCGACAAGTGGCCGGAAGTCGCGGCGTATGCGGAGAAGAACTGGCGCCCGCTGCTCGAACGGCTGGTCGCCGACGGGACGCTGACCGACTTCGGCATCTACGAAACCGTGGTTCACATGCCCGGTGACATGACCAACGGCCTCTGGTGGTCGTCGAAGACGATGGCCGGCATCGAGAAGGCGCGCCTCGAGGCGATCAGGGTTCCGCCTGCGCCAGGCCTGGCAGCCGCGAAGCACCGGGACTACTTCCTGCGTTCTCTCATCTGGAAGTCCCGTCCCGGAAGCGGCTCGGGCGGCTATCTGCGCGTGGCGACATCGGTCGTCCAGCCTGGGAAGGGCGCGGAGTGGCGCGCGCTCTGGGAGAAGTACAGCCAACCGTTCTACGAGGAACAGATCGCGAACGGCACGTTCTCGGCGTACGGCCTCCAGCTCGAGCAGGTCGTGACCGACGACCCCGGCGCGCGGATGGTGGTGAGCGTCGTCCCCAGCGCCGAGGCGCTGGACAAGGCGCAGAACGCGTCGAACGCGCTCACCGCGAAGCGCACCCAGGCTGAGCGCGACGCCATCACGGCGGCCTTCAACCAGGTGACGGTCCCCGGCGCGGCCCGCACCTATCTCGCGCGTCTCACGTCCTTCGCGGCGAAGTAGCCCGGCCGGCCGAAGGGCTGGTCCGTCTGCGGGGCGTTCCTCCGGGAGCGCCCCGCATCACGTAGCTGGGATCAGATCCGACTCTGGCAGGGCTCCTCGTCTCCACGAGGCCGCTCCTGACACTTCCGGAAACCGTCGCACTCATCCCAACATGCCCATTCGCCGGCGAAGCAGGGCGGGTAGGATGATCAGCGGGGCCTGATCGCGGGACGGACACTTCGGCTCACGATGCCGGATGGGAGGAGCGTGCGCCATGGATCGCCGGGGATTCCTCAAACTCACGAGCGCCGCCGTCGGCGGCGCGGTCGCGCTGCCGGGCTGCGCCAAGCCCGCTTCGCCTGCGGCCGGAGGATTGTGGGGCACGTGGGACGCGGCCTTTGCCAGGGCGCGCTACGTGTCCCTGTCGCACGTGCTGACGCCCGACGCGCCGCTCTGGAAGGGGTTCCCGCCGGGCACGAAGTTCGAGCGCGGATCGGGACGGCTCGACGACACATCGCCTTACGCGCCGTTCACGTACGAGGCAACCGGGGTCGAGACGACGGCCTACACGTTCGTCACCGATCAGGTCGGCACGCAGCTCGATCCGCCCGCGCACTGGCATCAGTGCTTTCCGGCGATCGACGAGCTGCCGCCGACCCTCGCGCTGCGCAAGCTGGCGGTCATCTCGATCGCCGACAAGGTCGAGGCCGACGTGAACTACCACCTGACGGCCGACGACGTGCTCGCGTGGGAAGCCGCGAACGGCGCGGTCCCCGCGGGTTGCGTGGTGATGGTGCGGTCCGACTGGCACAAGCGCTGGCCCGACGCCGCGCGCTTCAAGCCGGCGGACGGCCGGTTCCCCGGCGTCTCGCTCGGCGCGCTGAAGCTCCTCCATCTGGAACGCCGGATTCTCCTGCACGGCCACGAGCCGATCGACACGGACTCGACGCCCACCATGGTCGGCGAGGACTGGCTCATGAACAACGGCTACATGCAGGCGGAGGGCGTCGCCAACCTCGACCAGGTGCCCGAGACCGGCGCGCTCGTGGCGATCGGCTTCCCGCGGCTGAAGGGCGGCACCGGGGGCTTCGTCAGCTTCACGGCGATCTGCCCCGACGGCTGGCCCAGGGGCGTGCAGCCGGGCGTCGTCGCGGAAGCGCCGCTTGCCTACAACGACAAGCGCCTGGTGTGGAGCGAAGGAAAGGGTCTGCGCGAACGCACGGCGGCGTGCGACAAGCCGAAGGGCAAGCTCAGCCTCAACCCGATGCCGTGAGGTGACTGCCCGCCGCGCCGAAGCGCGGTCTTCGCCGCGAACTCGACGTCCAGATCCGAGACCATCTGCTCGAACCATGCCTGGTTTGGCGTGCGGGTCACGCCAACCAGCCGGAAACCGAAGCCCGCGTTCGCGCCGCCGGTCTTTCCGGTGTAGGAGTCGTTGAGGACCTTGATGTGTCGGTGGGCTTGATCGCGTGGACACTCTCCGAAAGGCGGATACGATGTCCACGATGGCCACAGACACGAAGGGCCGGCGGCTGCGCCGGACATTCACGGAGGAGTTCAAGGCAGGCGCGGTGCGTCTGGTCCTTGAGGAGGGCAAGACGGTCGGCCAGGTCGCCCGCGACCTGGACCTGACCGAAACGGCGCTCCGGGAGTGGGTCCACCGGGCCCGCGCGGATCGCAGCCAAGGCCGCACGGCGCAACGGCGGGCGGCAGCGGTCCCTGCAGCGATCCGAGCACCCTCGCACTCATGGACGAGTGGCTCGCGCGGGTAATTCCGCCCCAGCGCGCCGGGGACCGCCTGCGATATGACGGGTGGGCCCGCCTTGTCGGATCAACCACGAGCGCCACGGTTGTGGCTCCCGTCGCCCCCGACACGCGCATGACTCGATGTGAGTGGCTGTGGCATTACTCGCCGGATATTCGGCCCGCGAACGGAGTCGGCACCCTGCGCGATTATCTGGAGACCCGGAGGCGCTAGCGCCACCTGTTCGACCAACAGTGACTTGGCAGGAGCTGAGCGAGCCAAAGGGCGGTGGCACAGCGCCTGGGGGCGAGCGGGACAAAACCGCGAACTGGAGGGCCAAGGTGCCGGCGACGGCCGATGGCTCTGCCTGACCGAGTCCGTCACGGCAGGCTGGACCCTGACCCGCTATGGCTAGGCCGTGGCCCAGCGGGAAGCGGCCAGTGACGCCACGCGGACGGCGGACCGAGCCATCGAATGCCTGTTGCAGTGACCGACGCGCCCCAGCCGCCTCCAGCGGATTGACGCCAGCACGCACGGAGGCACCCGACGACGATTAGCCGAGAGTACGGGGCCACGTCGCTTGGAGGTCCCGCGCGATTCAATAGACCGGTGATTGTCGGGATTTCGCCAATCCCGCCGCAAGTCACTGGATCGAGGTTGCTTCCAGCCGCCGGGCACTGCTCTTGGGACGCACGCAACGTCTTGCGCCAGACACATCGCCGCCAATTGGCTCCCTCCGGCTAACCCGCCGATTCTGGAGCTATGCCGCCGCCGGTAATACGTTGTCGATGCGGGCCCGGACACCCTGAAGCTCCCGCCGGGAAAGCACTTGTGGTCAACGCCACCAGGGGCGAGAATGCTGTCGAAGAACGCCAGGCTCGGAAAGCGCAGGCGACCGTTCGGCGGTCTTGCCGGGCAAATGGCGCTGACTGCCTGTTGGAAGTCAGGCAGGCGCAACGTGAGGGCGGCGACATGATCCAGGCGCTCGTCGAGACGATCTTCGAGTACGGATTTCAGGCGGTCGGCTGGGCAGTTCTCAAGGTCGCAACACTCGGGCGCTATCAGGGCTTTACTTCCGATGACATGTTGCGCGAGGGTGCGCTTGGCCTGTTGACCGTGATGGTGGCCGGTTACGCCATCTCTCGCTGGCTATAGGGGCCTGCGTCCTCGCGTCCGTCAGGCCGATCCGCAGGCGCACGACCGACGAAAGCACACATGAAGGCCATCGTCCACGAGACCTACGGCCCACCCGAAGTACTGGAACTGAGGGACATCGCGAAGCCCCTGATCGGGGATGACGACGTCCTCATCCGCGTCCACGCCGCTGGCCTGGATCCGAGCGTGTGGCATCTGATGACCGGCCTGCCGTACCTGGTGCGCATCATGGGGTACGGGCTGCGCAAGCCGAAGAACCCTGTCCGGGGCTCGGATGTCGCAGGGGTCGTAGAGGCGGTCGGCAAGAACGTGTCCCGGTTCCGGCCCGGCGACGAAGTGTTCGGCACGTGCAGAGGCGCGTTCGCCGAGTACGCCCCCGCACGTGCAGATACGCTTCTGCCGAAGCCGGGCAATCTCACCTTGGAGCAGGCAGCCGCCGTCCCGGTCTCCAGACTACAGCCGGGAGGACTTTGCTGCCGGCCGGGAGCGGTACGACCTCGTCCCCGACCTGGCGGGCAATCGACCGGTGTCACACCTCAGGCGCGTCCTCACCCCGCAGCGGAGGGTCGTGCTTGTCGGCGGAGAAGGCGGCGGGCAGTGGACCGGGGGCGTGGGGGAGTCACTGATGTGGCTCGCGCTGTCACCGTTCGTGCGCCGGAAGGTCCGCTTGGTGATGGCGACGATACGCCAGGAAGATCTGCAGACACTGAAAGAGCTCATTGAAGCCGGGAAGGTCACGCCGGTCATCGACAGGACGTATCCATTGAGCGACGTCCCGGAAGCGATCCGATCCTGGGAACGAGGCCACGCTCGGGGCAAGGTGGTCATCACGGTCTGACACTCGGAGGCGATCATGCGATTTCCGGCTCGACAGGACGGCGTCCTGTATCTATCCGAAGGCGGACAGGAGACCGAGATCATGTACAAGTTCGGGTACGATCTGCCCGAGTTCGCCCTGTTCACCCTTCTGGACAAGCCGGCTGCCATGGCGGAGCTTCGGGGGATGTACCAGCGTTACCTGGACGTGGCCGCTCGTCATGGGTTCGTGGCCCTCATGGGCGGCGTCGACTACCGGGCGAGTCCTGACTGGGCCGGCAAGCTCGGATACTCCGCCGGTGCGCTCGGCGACGCTCAGTTGGGGGCCATCGAGTTCCTGCGTGACGTCTCTCGTCCGTACCGCTCGCAACTTCCCGGCATTCTCCACGTGGGCATCGTCGGGCCGCGCGGCGACGCCTATGCGTTGAACCGCACGATCACGGCGGCGGAAGCCGAGGACTATCACAGCGTGCAGGTGGCGGCGTTGCGCCAGGCGAAGGTCGACCTGGTGAGCGCCCTGACCCTCAACAGCGTCGAGGAGGCGGTCGGCATCTCCCGTGCCGCGCATGCGGCCGACTTGCCGTTGTCGCTGTCATTCACACTCGACAGCACGAGCCGGCTGCAGTCAGGCCCGAGCATCCGTGAAGCCATCGAGGCGGTGGATGATCGAACGGGCGGTGCTCGACCAGACTTCTACGGCATCAACTGCTCCCATCCGGCCGAGTTCGAACCGGCCCTCGAACCGGGGGATTGGATACGTCGCGTCCGCAGCCTGCGCCCGAACGCGGCGAAGATGGACAAGATTGCGCTCTGCACACTCGGCCATCTCGAGTCGGGCGACCCGGGCGAGCTTGGCCGCGAGATGGGAGCACTGGCGCGGCGATACCCGCACCTGGACGTGTGGGGCGGGTGCTGCGGGACGTGGGACACGCATCTTGACGCGATCGCCCAACACGTCAGGCGTGCGCGAGCCTAGCAGCTCAACTCGAACGTCGGGCCTGCTGGAACCGGGGGATGCATTCGATGAAAATTTGCATTGTCGGGGCCTCCGGGAAGCTCGGCAGGTACATGGTGCAGCACGCGCTTGACCGGGGCTACGAAGTGGTTGGCGTCTGCCGGGAGCGCAGCGCGGGCAAACTCGACGCGTTCAAAAGGCGCATCACCATCATTCCCGGCGCGACGAGCGACCGCGAGGTCATCGAGAGGGCTGTCGCAGGATGTGACGGCGTGCTCACCGTGCTGGTCCCCTGGGGGGTTCACCAGCACTCGTCCGGAACGGCCCAGGCCGTACTCGACTCCGCGCGTCCGGGCGCGCGCCTCATCTTCTCGTGCGGCTGGCATATCACGCGGGACGGCCAGGACGTGTACTCGCGGAAGTTCAAGACGTTCGTCAAGGCGGCGACCTGGCTCGGCCGGCTTCTCCGCGCCGTGGAGATCGACGATCAGGTGGAGGCGTGCCGGCGGGTGTTTGCCAGCGACACGCGGTGGACGGTCGTGCGCGGGAGCGACCTCGAAGAGGGCGAGAGCCAGGGCCTGCCCGTGTGGAGCCGGCACGTGGGTGATCCCATCCTCGAGAGCAATCTGACGCGCCGCGTGGACTTCGCCCTGTTCATGGTAGCGGCCCTTGAGAACGACGAGTTGATCCACGAAGCCCCGGCCATTGTCGGACGCCGCACACCCTCGGCCCTCGCATACGCCGCTGCCCCAGGCAGTCTCACTCAGTAGTGCCCCATCCAGCGGCCCGGCTGCGCCCGCCGCCGAACCCGACCGTTAGGCCGCATAAGGCATCATTCTTACCTGCGATAGAAGGGATAACTACATGAGCAAACAGATTTTCCTCAACCTGCCGGTTTCCGACCTTCCCAAATCGATGGCCTTCTTCAAGGCACTTGGGTTTGCAGACAATCCACAGTTCACTAGCGGCAATGGCGCGTGCGTTGTCATCAGCGACACTATTTCTGTTGATGTTGTGTACCCAGGATAGATTTCGAGACTTCACGCCAAGAGCGATTTGCGATTGCATAGCGGCGGACGACTTCCAGAAGGCCCGTGGCCGCTAGCCGCCACCGGCGCACAGGGATTCCGTGACCCGCCCGGGCCGTTCCGGCCTACAATCTTCCCGGCCGCGCGGCCCCATCGCGGCACGCAACACCTGACCCCCACGGCGTCGTCCGCCGGATACCGGCCCGTGGCACTCATGTGGAGGTAGGCATGCCGTTCGCGTCCGCGAAACGATGGGGTCCTGCGTGGGCACTGATGGCGCTGGCCATACTCCTGCTCCCGGGATCAGCGCCGACCCAGCAGGACGAACGAGGCGACTGGTGCGTCCTGCGCCGCCACAACACCGCCGAGCCCTCGAGCTGTTTCGAGTTCTTCCTGTGCGACACAATCAAAGACGCGCAGCGGTGCAGCCGAGGGGGCGACGCCTGTGGCATCGGCCCGATGGGCCTTCGGGAAGGCTGGGAGGTCGATCCCAACGCGCACCCGCAACGCGCCCTGGGACCGTACGAGACCTGGCGCGGAGCCGACTACGTGATGAGCGTGCTGAGCCGGTACGGCGGAGACTGGTATCAGTGCCGCGGCCCGAGGACGATGGAACTGCCCAGGCGGACGCCCGTGCGCGACGGACCGAGCGAGGCCGGTTACTGCATCCTGGGCAAACCGATTCCGCAGTGGCCGCCGAATTGCTTCGAGTTCTACCTCGCTGCGGCCGGGGCCGGACGCGCCACTATCCAGGGTGGCGTGTGTTTCGTGACCGTCCTGGCTGCCCGGGAGGGCTGGGCCGTGGATGGCAACATGGGCGGTCCGTACGCCGAGCGGGGGCCGGCCCAGGCGGCTCACGACCGCCTCAACCGGTACGCCGGGAACTTCTATGGCTGCTCGGAGGACCCCAGCCGGGGCCGGCAAGGCGGCGGTGGCGGCGGCGGTGGCGACAGGAGACCGTTCGACATCCTGGGACGAAGCTGGGCCGTGAGTGAAGGTGAAGGACTGCGGTACGGGGCCAGTTTCACCAGGATTGGAGACAGCAATATCTTCACGGCCAGCTTCGATGGGCACGCGGATCCGTCGAACAGGGTGACGATCTCCATCAGCGGCACCGAGGTTGTCATGCAGCGGGATCAGGCGCCGCTCTCCGGCGACAGGCTCCCGCGGCGCCAGTGCACGTATCGTGGAAGGCTGTACAGCTCCGGAGGCTCTCAAGATCTCAACATGGCCGAGGGCACGCTGGACTGCAACTTCTTCGACGAGCGCAACATCCGTCACAACCTCCCCTGGAGAGCGAAGATTCTCGGCCAGCGACAGCAATAGCGTTACCGCATCAGTTGCTCATCCAACTCAACGCCTCGAATGGGCGGGTGCCCACGGACTCCTGGCGCGGCGCCGACGGCGCGGTACCGATCGCGGCGGCGGTAGAAAGGGGAGAGCCTCAGGCGCCCGCCGGTGATCGCTACCGCGGCACGAGCAGGTTGAAGAGCGGATCGACGGTGTACCTGAAGTAGGCGCCGATCGGGTCGACGTCGAAGAGGGCCGGCACGCCCCACAGCAGGGCGATGAGCACCGGAAACGCGTACTGCCGCAGGCGGCAGTAGGTATAGAGGCCCCGGTTCGAGAGCAACAGCGGCAGCACGCTCGAGCCGTCGAGGGGCGGGAACGGGATCAGGTTGAAGAACATCAGCACCAGGTTCACCTGGGTGAACGCGGCGCCGACGAGCCACAGCCACATCATCGCGCCGCCGTCGGCCGCGCCTAGCAGCCACGCCATCCACGCCACGCCGCCGCCGAGGACGGCCAGCGCCAGATTGGCGGCCGGCCCGGCCAGGCCCGTGGCCAGTTGCCCGTGACGAAGGTCGGCGTAATGCGCCGGGTTGACGGGCACGGGCTTCGCGTAGCCGAACACGGGCGCGCCGGCGCTCCACAGCATCAACGGCAGGAGGACCGTCCCGAAAAGATCGACGTGCCGCAGTGGGTTGAGCGACAGCCGGCCCGCGTCCCTCGCGGTCGGGTCGCCGTGGCGGAGCGACACGTGCCCGTGCGCCATCTCGTGCAGCACCACGGAGGGTACAAGCAGCGCGAGCGTGAACAGACCGAGCGCGGCAGACGTCACGGGCAGCATCTCTCCCAGCTATGCGGCCTGCCCGGACCGGGAGAGGGAAGCAGCCGGCGCCCCGTGGAGGCGATTCGGTTGACACATGATATGTGCGCACGTATTATGTGTGCATGAAGAACATCACCCTGGCCCTCGACGAGGAGACGCTGGCGGCAGGCCGCGCCTACGCCGAGCGGCATCAGACGACGCTGAATGCGCTGGTGCGGGACCTCCTGGCCAGGACCGTGCACACCGACCGGAAGGCGACCGCGGCCGAGATGTTCCGCCTGATGGACGACGCACCCGGCCACTCGCGCGGCAAGCGATGGACGCGCGATGAGCTCCATGCCCGCCGGTAAGGCGTTTCTCGACGCGAACATCCTGGTCTACGCGCAGGACCGGGACTCGCCGGCGAAGCGGCGCCGGAGCCGCGAGTTGATCGCCTCGCTGGCCGAGGCCGGCAACGGTGTGATCTCCACGCAGGTATTGCAGGAGTTCTACGTCGCCGTCACGCGCAAGCTGGGCGTGGCGCCGCTCGCGGCGAAGAGCGTGATGCAGACCTTCAAGGTGTTCGAGATCGTGCAGGCGTCGCCCGATCTCGTCGAAAGCGCCATCGACTGTTCGGTCCTCAGCGGGGTTTCCTTCTGGGACGCCCTGATCGTCGCCGCCGCGGCGGCAAGCGGGTGCGTGGTCCTCTACACCGAGGATCTGAATCCGGGCCAGACGATCCAGGGCGTTCGGATCGAAAACCCGTACGTGTAGGATGGCGTCGCGCCGCGCCAACTACCCGAAGCTCACCACCCGGCCACGCCCGCCCTTAGGCGCCTCCGACAGTCGTCTTTCTGTGTGCTGTAATGCCGTCGTGTATGCACTGGAGGCGTCATGGCTCGCCCCGAACGATCGACGGTGCTGACCCTGCGGGTGCCCGTGGATCTCGACCGCCGCGTCGCGCAGGTGACGATCGACAAGTTCGTCAGTATGCCGCGAGCGGCAATCGCGAGGGAAATCGGCGAATGCGACGCCGGGGAGTTCGCCGCGGTCGACGACAGCGTGCGCCGGTGGCTCGGGCTCGAGTAGCCCGCGGGCGCCGTCGCCTGTAGCTGGTCGAACCAGTCCACGATCAGATTGACGTACGTCACCGGCGCCAGCCGGGCATACGGTTCGCTCTGCAAGACTCAGAAACGCCCGCCGTTGGGTGACGCGCCGCGGGAGTGCTGGTCGCCCCTGGCGAAGAGAACGTCGGCGCCGAATCGGAACAGCGGACGCGGTGTGCGGATTCGCGGCGGTTCTCCCCGGGGACCTGGGCTCCCGGCGGGACGAGCCTGCAGTGTCTTCGTCACAGGGCGATCCATTCCCCGCTGCCTCGCGAGGAGATGAAGCCGTCAGAGCGGCAGGCGCATGCGTTTGAAGAGCGCCGCGCGACGCGGGTCGCCGCGGAGGGAGGTCAGCAGCGGGTTGTTCTTGAGGTCGGCCATGCCGCCATCGCGCTGCGCGAAGGCGCGGTCCAGCCACTCGAACGCCCTGTCGCCGTCCCCGCGGTACGCGAACACCTCCGCGATTCTGAAACGCCATCGTGTCCTTGTAGTCCTTGACGAAGGCGGCGAGGGCGGTGTCGGCCTCCTGGGCCCGTCCCGCCGCGTGGTACGCGAGGCAGAGGCCGTAGCGGCGCCAGACCTCGTCCGGCTCCCGCTCGATCTCGGCGAGCGCCTCATGGGGCCGGCCCTGCATGAGGAGCACTCGCCCGAGCATCGCGCGCGTGATCGGGTACTCCGGGTTGAGTTCCAGCGCCTTCGTGAACGCTTTGGCGGCCTCGTCGAGGCGGCCCGCATAGTACTGGTGGATGCCGAGGTTGATGCGCGGTCCCACGCTCAGGGGATCCAGTTCGATGGCCCTGGCGTCCAGGCCGACGGCTTCGTCGAGCCGGCCCAGTGTGAAGGCTAGCACCGAGGCGCCCACCACCGCCGCCCGGCTGCCGGGCTCCAAGGCCAGCGCCTGCTGGTAGGCGGCATCCGCGCCTTCCCAGTCCCAGTCGTGGGCCCGCTTGATCCAGCCCATCTCCGCGTGGGCGTATGCCAGGCCTGGAGCCAGGGCGAGCGCGCGCTCCACCTCCTGGCGCGCCATCCGGTAGCCCTCTTCAACGGGCAATTCGCCGTTGTCGGCCTGCCGGTGGTGCGTCTCGGCCAGGCCGACCCAGGCGTTCGCGTAGCCGGGGTCGAGCTCGATGGCCTTCCTGAACGAGGCGGCGGCCCTCTCGAGATCGCCCTGTCCCCGGCGCGTCCAGAAGTGCCGGGCCTGCAGGACGGCGTTGTACGCCTCGGGATTCTTCGTCTGCAACGCGACGATCGACGCGGCCGACTCCAGCAGCGTGATCTGCAGCGCGGCGACGACCGCGCGGGCGATGTCCTCCTGCACGGCGAAGATGTCGTCCATCTGCCGCTCGTAGGCCGCCGACCAGCGCTGGAATCCGTTCCGCGCGTCGACGAGCCGGACGCCGATCCTGAGGCGCCGCCCGTCCCTGCGAACGCTGCCCTCGAGCAGGTTGGCCACGTTCAGCTTTCGCCCGATGGTCTCGGCGTCCGGGTTCGCGCCCTTGAACCGGAACGACGACACCCTGGCCGTGACCCTCAATCCCGGCACCCTGCCCAGCGCGTTCAGCAGTTCCTCGGCGAGGCCGTCCGAGAAGTACTCCTGATCGTGGTTCGCGCTCAGGTCGGAGAACGGCAGGACCGCGATCGTGACGGCCGCCTGCGCGGCCGGCGCCTGTTTCGGCGCCGCCTCGCGTGTCGGGAGGCCGCGGTACTGCCAGACGACCGCGGCGAGCGCAAGCACGACGGCGGCGGCCAGCACACGGGCCGGCCTCAGCGCGAACCGCTGCGGCAGTCGCAGGCCGGCCGGGGCGCCGGCGCCGATCGACTCGCGTATCCAGCGCAGGCTGGTGGCTACGTCGTAAGCCGTGTCCGGGCGGTCGGCGGGCGACTTCGCCAGGCACTGCCGCACCAACTGCTCGAGCGCCGGCGGCACCTGCGGCTGTAGCGAGGCGATGGGGGCAGGCTCGTGATCGAGGATGGCCGCCATCAGGCCCGCGTCGCTCTTGCCCTCGAACGCCCGCCTGCCCGTCACCATCTCGTACAGGATCGCGCCGAGTGCCCAGAGGTCCGCGCGCTCGTCGGCGGCTTGAGCCTCCAACTGCTCCGGGGCCATGTACCTGCAGCGTGCCCACAATCGCCCCCTGGCGCGTGAGCGGCGCCGCATGCGTAGAGGCCGAGGGGCGGTCGCTGGCGACGGCCCCCGGCGCGTCGTGCGTGAGCCTGGCGAGGCCGAAGTCGAGCAGTTTGGCGCCCGACGCGGTGAGCATCACGTTGCCCGGCTTCAGGTCGCGGTGGATCACGCCGCCGCGGTGGGCGGCCGCGAGCGCGTCGGCGATGTCGGTGGCTACGGCCAGCGCGTGCTCCAGCGGCAGCGGTCCCCTGTCCAGCCTCGCGGCGAGCGTCTCGCCCGTGAGGTACTCCATCACCAGGTAGTGAACGGACTCGGGGCTCGGGACCCGGGACTCGGGGCTCCAAGGAACGGCTTCGCCGACGTCGTGGAGCGTGCAGATGTGCGGGTCGTTCAGCGCGGCGATGGCCCTTGCCTCGCGCTCCATGCGAGCGCGGCGGCCGGGGTCCGCGCCGGCGTCCGGCAGGAGGACTTTGATGGCGACGATGCGGTCCAGGCGCGAGTCGCGGGCCTTGTAGACTTCGCCCATCCCCCCCGCGCCGAGCGGCGCGAGGATTTCGTACGGGCCGAGGCGGGCGCCTGGCGCCAGGACCATAGAAGCCGGGGCGGAGTATAGCACCGCGTCGCCCGGCGACTGCCACGAGGCCGCGCACCACTAGGTCTACGCCAGTCAGGCTGCCCGGCGCCGTCAGGCCGGCAGCCGTTCGTAGGCGGCCCTGACGGCGTCGATGCCGTACTTCTGCTCGAGCCGCTTCACGACGAAGTGCCCGCGCGCCATTTCCTGGAAGTGGTGCATGAAGAGCAGGTTGACGGCGCCGCCGGCCACGGCGCCGACCACCGGCACGGCCTTGGCCGCCACTTCCTCGGTGACCACGGTGCTGAAGCGCGCCGCAATGAGCGCCACGAGCCTGGCAAGCGGCGGCGCGCCCTTTTCCGCGAGGCCCCGCTCGGCGATGAACGCGGCCGCCTCGGACACGGCCTTCGCCAGGGCGGCGCGGACGATCCAGTAGCCGCTGTCGGCCGCATCGTCGCCGCCGCGCCGGCCTCCGAGGGCGAGCACCTCGAGGCAGGCGAGCCTCACGTCGAGGCGCGAGAGGTCGTGCCCCTCGCTGCGGGCGATGTCGCCGATGGAGCGCAGCATGAGCGCCGTCGAGATGGGCAGTTCCACCGGCAGCGACGCGAGCCCCACCGCGCCCCCGGCCACACCCGACCCGGCTACCAGGATCTTGTGGAGCAGATCGCTCGAGGCCTTCGCGTCGCGCCTGCCGAGCGTCAGGACGGCGGCGTCGAGGGCCTTGAGCAGCGCCGCCCTGACGATCTCGCCGACCCGGTCGCTCACATCGGAGGGCAGCAGCTTGAAGCCGGCCTCGATCGGCTTGCCCACAAGGTCGGAGATCCTCGCCGTCAGGCTGAGGCACTCGAGCCTGGACTTCGCCTGCTTCAGATCGGCGAGGTCGGCATCCGCCAGCGCGGTCCGCCCGAGGTCGCTCATCGTGGGTTCTTCCTTCCGCGGCGATCCCGATCCGCGGCTCTCGTTCAGCGCGGCGGCTGGCCGATTTCGGCCACCCAGATGTCGCCGTGCCCCTCTGTCCACGTGAAGTACAGGTACTGCGCATCCAGGGCAAGGGCCAGCCTCCCAAGAGTGCCACGCCTCCCGGATAACGCCGTCACGGGACGCACCTTCCGGCTGGCGATGGAGACGGCCCACACGTTGTCGGCTCCGGCTTCGCGACCGATGAAGTGGACCTCGCGTCCGTCGAGCGACCATCGCGGGAGGCTGCCCGGCGCCTCCGTCAGGCGCTCAAACTGTCCGCCGGACGCCGGGACGCGCCACACATGCTGGGCGCCCCCGCGCGGCGAGTCAAACGCGATCCACTTTCCGTCGGGCGACCAGTCGGCGTGGATGTCATCCGGGTTGTTCGTCAGGTTCCGCTCCTGGCCACCCGCCGCCGGCATCACGAACACACCGTTTCGTTCGACGACAATCTCCCGCCCGTCGGGCGACCATGCGGGATAGAAGCTCTCCGCCTCTCCCCGCGTCAACTGGCGCGCCGGTCCGCCGCCGACCTGCATCGTCCAGATCTCCCGATGGCCCGTCCGTGTCGAATAGAACACCAGGCCGCTCCCGTCCGGATGCCAGCGAGGGCCCGCGTCCACGCTGGGGTCCGTCGTCACCTGCTGCGGTTCGCCGCCGCCAGCGGGAAGCATCCACACGTCCCAATTGCCTCCACGGTCCGAACTGAAGAGGAGGCGCCCATCGCGCGAGACGTCGACCGACTCGACCACTGCTTCGTCGAACGTCAACTGGGTCGTGTCCGCCCACGTCATCGGGCGTTCGCCGCGAAACTGCGCGCGGAAGAGATTGCGGGAACTCCTGCCCCTTGAGTACGCGATCCGCTTTCCGTCGGCGGAGAAAGACATGTGGGACATCTCGATTCCCGCGGCGACCTGCTGCGGCGCGCCTTTGGCCCGGCCGTCCGGGCCGATCAAGAGTCGCCAGAGGTCGCGCGTGCCGCTGCGATTCGAGATGAAGTAGAGCCCCGAGGAGTCGGCCGACCAGCACGGGCTGTACTCCCATTTGGTGCCGTCGGTCAGCTGCACGCTGCTGCCGTCGGCGGTGCGCGTCAGCCAGAGCTCGGCCGTGGCCGCGATCGGGCTGATGCCGCGCGCGTACGCAAGCCATCGTCCGTCCGGCGACCAGTTGAGATCGAGCACCGTATTGTTGCGAGCCTGTTCCGACAGTGGCAGCTTCCTCGCCGCGCCGCTGGCGAGCGTGAG
Organism: uncultured Acidobacteriota bacterium; assembly: GCA_963806085.1. Classification (GTDB taxonomy): domain Bacteria; phylum Acidobacteriota; class Vicinamibacteria; order Vicinamibacterales; family JAKQTR01; genus JAKQTR01. Next base: position 357,271 of record CAWDWR010000002.1, on the reverse strand, counting down.
AATCTCGAGCCACGGCCGGGTGTGCTGCCCCATGGCGTAGGCCACCTGCGTACTATCTGGCGACCACCGCGCGGCCTGGGGATACGGATCACCGGCCTGCCACGAGGCGATCTTGCGGGCCGGGCCGCCGATCCCCGGCATGATGAAGTACCCGCCGCCGTCCCGTGTGGAATAGAACGCGATCCACTGGCCGTCGGGCGACCAGCTGGGGTACATGTCGTTGGCGTTGCTGTCCGCCGTGCGGTTGACGGGCTGGCCGCTCCCGACCTGGGTGACCCAGATATCGAGGTTGCCACTCTGTTCAGACTGATACGCGAGCATGCGGCCGTCGGGCGACCAGGTCGGGTAGTCCTCGACGCCGGCCGCGGCTGTGAGCTGCAAAGGCTGAACGAGGCGCGGCACGGCCGCCGCCGGATTCGAGCCGCGCCAGGGCAGATACAGCGCAGCTACCGACACGATGGCGACGATGCCAGCGCCACCGACGACCCACCAGGCCCATTGGCGCCGCCGCGGCGCGGCCTGCACGGCGGCGGAAGGGAGGCGCTGTTGATCGGCCGACGCTGCCACGGAGCGCCCGGAGTCGGAGTCGCGCTTCAGCCTTTCGAGGTCGGCCCGCATGTCTGCGGCGCTCTGGTATCGCAGGCGGCGGTCCTTTTCCAGCGCCTTGCTGATGATGCGATCGAGGTCCTGCGGGATGTCGGGGTTCAGCGCAATCGGCGCGGCCGGCGACTTGTGGAGAATCGCGTCGAAGACGATGGCGGAGGTCCCGCCGCCGAACGCCTGGTGCCCGGTGGCCATCTCATAGAGCACGACGCCGAAGGAGAAGATGTCGGTGCGGGCATCCAGTTCCTCGCCGCGCGCTTGCTCCGGCGACATGTAGGCCGCCGTGCCGACGGTTGTGCCCGGGGAGGTCAACGGATCGTCGGCCGTTCTGGTTTCCGCCGCCGGGCCGACCGAGGGGCTGTCCTCGACCAGCTTGGCCAGGCCGAAGTCGAGGATCTTGGCGGTGCCGCGCGCCGTCACGAAGATGTTGGCCGGCTTGATGTCGCGGTGAACGATGCCCTTGGCGTGCGCGGCGTCCAGCGCGTCGGCGATCTGGATGGCCAGCCCGAGCAGCTCGCTCGTGGTGAGAGGCCGGCCCAGGACGCGCTCCTTCAGCGTCCGGCCTTCGAGAAACTCCATCGCGATGAACGGCCGGCCCTCGAACTCGTCGATGTCGTGGATGGTGCAGATGCCGGGATGGTTGAGCGCGGAGGCCGATTGGGCCTCGCGCTGGAAGCGTTCGAGGGCGTGGGGGTCCCGGGCGAGTTCCTCGGGCAGGAACTTCAGGGCGACGGCGCGCTTGAGCCGGGTGTCTTCGGCCTTGTAGACGACACCCATCCCGCCGCCGCCGAGCTTCTCTGTGATGCGGTAGCGCAAGACGGTCGTGCCGATCATGAGGACGGCATCCTCCAGCCGGTCGAACCAGGCACGGCGCCACGAGGCGGTGCGAGCCGAAGACTACCATGACCAGGGACGCCACGGCTGTCTCCGCGCCGCTCCGCCGCTGCTCAGCCGTCCCCCGCCAAATCATGCCCGCCTGGAGCGATCGGCTTACTGGCGGACGAGCGTCATGGAGAGCTTCGCCTGCTCCATCACGCCGTTGGCGGCGAAGTCGAACTCGACGCTCGCGCCGTTGAGCGTGAGGTTGTTGCCGCTCTGCGTCATGTCGAACTGCCACGCCCACGACATGCCGGCCGGCGTGAGCGCCATCGTGTCGCGCGACGCGGTCCAGGTGCCGTTCGTCGCCTTCGGCGCCAGCCCCGGGTCGGCCATCGTCAGGACGAAGCTGTTGCCGGTGAGCGCCAGCGTGACCTTGGTGCCCTTGGCCACCACGTCCACGCGCTTGCCGGCATTGGCGCTGCTGACGAACTCGGCCTTCGTGGCGAGCCAGTTGCCTTCGAGGCCGGTTTGGGTGGTGGTGGTGGTGGTGGTCGTGGTGCCGCTGGGGCTGGAAGGACTCGCGCTGGATCCGCCGGAACTGCTATCGCCGCCGCAGCCGGCGGCCACCGACGCCACGACGACGAGGGTTGCGAAGAGTGCTCGCACAGTCACCTCCCCGGGGGCATGGACGCCGGCTACATCCTACCACCACGGCGCCGCGCCGGCCGGCATTCCGCGCGCAACGCGCGCTCAGAGTGTGGACCGGCCACGGCACGGCGCTCGGCAACCCGTCGAGTGTCGAGGTCGCCGATCCCGCCGGGGCGGGTAGCGGCCGCTACCGGGGCACGAGCAGGTTGAAGATCGGGTCGACGGTGTACCTGAAGTAGGCGCCGATCGGGTCCACGTGGAAGAGGGCCGGCACGCCCCACAGCAGGGCGATGAGCACCGGGAACGCGTACTGCCGCAGGCGGTAGTACGTGTAAAGGCCCCGGTTCGAGAGAAAGAGCGGGAGCACGCTCGATCCGTCGAGGGGCGGGATCGGGATCAGGTTGAAGAACATCAGCACCAGGTTCACCTGGGTGAACGCGGCGCCGATGAGCCACACCCAGGTCATCGCGCCGCCGTCGGCCGCGCCAAGCATCCACGCCATCCACGCCACGCCGCCGCCCAGGAGGGCCAGCGCGAGGTTGGCGGCCGGCCCGGCCAGTCCCGTGGCCAGCTGCCCGTGGCGCAGGTCGGCGTAGTGCCCCGGGTTGACGGGCACGGGCTTCGCGTAGCCGAACACGGGCGCGCCGGCGCTCCACAGCATCAGCGGCAGCAGGACCGTGCCGAAAAGATCCACGTGCCGCAGCGGGTTGAGCGACAGCCGGCCCGCGTCCCTCGCCGTCGGGTCGCCGTGGCGGAGCGACACGTACCCGTGCGCCAGCTCGTGGAGCACCACGGAGGGCACGAGCAGCGCGAGCGTGAACAAACCGAGCGCGGCAGACGTCACGGGCAGCACCTCTCCCGGCTATAGTGCCTGTCCGGACGGGGAAAGGGAAGCCGCCGACGCCGAATCCGGGCCGTCCGGCTGCGGCTGGGCCCAGGCCTGGTTGTATCGCCGCCTCGCTTCGCGCCCGGCGCTGTCGAAGCGCGAGCTGACCAGCTCCACGTGGGCGGGCCGGCGGGACGATGAGGGCTGTGCGCGCCAAGCATATATCTATGCATGTGGATGTAATGATGCTTTGTGCTTGACACGCGTCGGCCGCGCCGGTAGCATGGTCCCGACATCCAGAGTGGCCTTCGGGCCTGCCAACCGGCGACGGACAGCGCACGGTGGATTCCCCGCACGGGGAGATGTGGTTCCGGGTGCGGAACAAGCGACACTGTCCGAGGTGGCGGTCCCGCCTCTCTGGGTGTCTTCCGGTCCGGGAGGACGCCATGCCAGTCGACAGCTTCAGACGACGTGTTTCCGCGTCCGCGCGCCCGGGAGGGCGGTAAGCCATGGCGCGCGCCGTGTGGGAACACGCGTGCCCCGTGACGGGGCGGACGAAACAGCGCGACGAACGGTGGACCTGCTTCCGCTGCCGGGAGCGGGCCCGGCTCGCCAGCGTCAGCTACGGCATGATCGAGCGGATGGGCACGTACAGCCGGTGCTACGGCCTCGCCCCGGTGGGCCCGCACCGCTTGCTTGCCGACAGCCTGCTCAGCGAAATCCGCGGCGTGAAGTGCGAACCGTGCGCCGGGACCGGCGACCGCATCGTCGGCGACGAGGACGTCAGGGACTGCTGGCCGTGCGCGGGCACCGGCATCGCGCCCGAGTGCTGGGACGCCATCGCCCGGGTGCGCGCGCAGGTCATCGAGGCGTATCCGGAGAGCGCCAGGCCGTATCCGCCCGAACGGTCGTCGGTGGTGTGGCAGCCGCGGAGCGAGGCCCCGGCGATGCCGAGCACCGGCGGCTCGTGGTACGCATTCGTCATGGCGGCGATTCTCGTGCCGCTGGGTCTTGGCGGCGGCGTCAGCGTGCTGCGCGAGGGCCGCATCGTCGACGGGCTGTTCCTGCTCTACGTAGGCGGCGTGATGGCGTTTCTGGCCCTGTGGGGGGCCGACGTCGTGACACTGCGATTGCGCACGGGCCGGGCGGTGCTTCTTGTGCTGGCTGCCGGGCTCGTGCTGCTGTTCCTGCTGGGAGCGGTGAATGCCGCGTTGAATGCCCCGGGTTGACGAGCACGGGCGCCGCGCAGTTACTCCTTGTCGCGGTCGCCGCACATCGCCACAATGCCTGTGGTGTCATTCATCAGGAAACTTGCGCTCGTCGTCGCGCTTACTGTCGGCCTCAGCCAGACCGTCGCGCTCTCCCAAGCGCCGCCGCCCCCGCCGGCGTCGAGTCTTGCCAGGAACCCCGCCCAGGTACGTGACTGGGCACAGCGCCTGCAATCCAGCGACCCGAAAGCCCGCGCAACCGCCGAAGCCACCCTGGTCCAAGGGGCGGCGCGTTCGCTGCCGTTGCTGAGACGATTCCTCGACCCCGAGCATGAAGACCTGCACTCGGCGACGTTCGAGATCATTCGGCGGATCGGCCCTCCTGCCATCCCGCTTCTGGTGGACCTGCTTCGGGATGAGTGGACGTCCATCCGGCGCAACGCCGCAGATGCCCTGATCGACCTGGCGCCCCATACGGAAGGGATTCAACCGGCGCTGAGACGGGCCCTCAAAGACGTGGATTCGACGGTCGCCGGCGATGCCGCGCGTGCCCTCGGCGCGTTGGGCGCGAGGGCCAGCCCGTCGGCCGGCGCGCTCGTCAAGACGCTCTCGCACGAGGACCCCTACGTTCGCGTCTACGCGGCGGAGGCGCTGGCGTCCATCGGCCCGAATGCGGCCAGTGCGACAGGTGCCCTGGCAGAAGCCCTCGGCGATCCCGTTCCCGGCGTTCGATGGGCGGCGTGCGAGGCCCTCGGCAGCATCGGCGCGGCTGCGCAGTCCGCGGTGCCGCAGTTGATCGAAGCGCTGGAGGATGAATTCCTCTATGTGCGCATTTTCGCCGCCGGCGCGCTGGGACGCATCGGGCCGAAGGCGCAGCAGGCCCGGGAGGCGCTGAGGGCGGCGGCACACGATCCCGCATTGCGTGACGAAGCACAGTGGGCATTGAGTCGAATCGCCGGAGTCAATGCTGGAGGGCCTGTCGCTTCACACGTTGTGCCCGCGCCTTCCGTCGCGCCCCAGCTCCCGACCACAGTCGTCGAAACGGGCAATCCTCCGGTTGACTGGGACGTTGCCACCGGCCGCAACATCGTCTGGAGCGTCGCGTTGGGAGACCAGACGTTTGGACGCCCCGTCGTCGCCGGCGATGCGGTCTATGTGGGCACCGACAACGCCAGGCGGATGAACCCCGCCTTCGAGGCAGAAGCCGGCGTGCTCATGGCATTCGACGCGAAGGACGGCACTTTTCTCTGGCAGGACGTGGCCCCGCGCGTCGAGCGAGGCCTGCGGGAGTTCCTGCTGCCTTCGACCACCGGCACGCCGTACGTGGAAGGGAACCGGCTCTACTACGTCACCGCCGAGTGCCAGCTCCGTTGCCTCGACACGCGGGGTTTCCGGGACGGCGAGAACGACGGCCCGTATCAGGCGGAAGTCTTCACAGGCGATCGCGCGGCCGACATCGTCTGGGAGCTGGACATGTGCGGCCGGCTGGGCGTCTTTCCGCACGAAGCCACCAACAGCGACGTGCTGCCCGCCGGCGATCTGCTGATCGTTTCGACCTCCAACGGGCAGAACGAAGGCCACACGAGCGTGCCATCGCCGCGCGCGCCGAGTCTCGTCGCCGTGGACAAGCGTTCGGGCGACGTGGTGTGGCGCGCCATCGGGGCGGGCGGGCAGGTGCTGCACGGCCAGTGGTCCAGCCCCGTGGGGGCCAATGTGAACGGGCGCCTGCAAGTGCTCTTCGGCGGGGGAGATGGCTGGCTGCGCGCCTACGACGCCGCGTCGGGCCACGAAATCTGGCGATTCGACGGCAACCCGAAAGACGCCCCCTGGCGCCCGCGCCCCGGCGTCTTTTCGCGCAGCCCCATCCTTGCGTCACCGGTCTTCGCCAACGGCCGGGTCTTCGTGGCGATGGGACAGAGCCCCGGGCACGGCAACGGACCTTCGCTGATTCACGCGATCAGTCCCAACGGCCAGGGAGACGTCACCGGGAGCAGGCTGCTCTGGACCTCCCGCGAGGTCGGCCGCGTGGCGGGGACGCCGATCGAGAAGGACGGCCTGCTGTACGTCGGGGACGTGGGCGGGACCATTCATTGCCTGGACGCGGCCACCGGCGCCCGCGTCTGGACACACGAGACGATGGGCGCCATCTGGGGCTGCCTGCTGCTGGCGGGCGACCGGCTCTACGTCGGGAACGAAGACGGCACCATGACCGTGCTTCGTGCCGGACGGCGAAAGGAATTGCTGGCGCAAATCGAGATGGACGCGCCGCTCTATTCGCCGCCGGCGCTCGCCGGCGATGCGCTCTACCTGGCCACCGCGAGCCGCTTGTACGTCATCGCGGCAACGCATGGAGGCCCAACATCTCGCGCCCGAAGCCGCGCCGGCGTGGAGGGTGGGCTGGACGCGCGCCCCGTCTCGAGCCAGATCTCTCGCCGACAAATGGCTCCGTCCGGCTAGCCGGATCAAGGCGATAATACGGGGTATTGGCGCAGTGAACTCCGACAAGCTCTCACGCTACGACATCCTGGGAAAACTGGGCGCTGGCGGGATGGGCGAGGTGTATCTCGCGCAGGACACGGAGCTCGGCCGCCGCGTGGCCATCAAGTTTCTCCCCCCTGAACTGGCCGCTGACGAGCGGGCCAACGAGCGGCTCATTCAGGAAGCGCGTGCGGCGGCGACACTCGATCATCCGAACATCTGCTCCATCTATGAAGCCGGCGAAGCTGACGGTCGCAGCTTCATCGCGATGCAGTACATCGAGGGCCAGACGCTCGACGCGAGGATTCATGGCGCACCGCTGGAGTTGAGAGAGTCGCTCGCCATCGCCTCGCAGGTTGCCGACGCCCTGGCGGAGGCCCACGCGCACGGGATCATCCACCGCGACATCAAGCCCGGCAACATCATGATCACGCCGCGCGGGCAGGCGAAGGTGATGGATTTCGGCCTCGCACGGGTGATGGGCGGAGCGGGCCCGGTTGGGACCGAGACGCGGAGCCTGCTGACCGCGCCGGGCACGATCGTGGGCACGATGCCCTACATGTCGCCGGAGCAGGCACGAGGCGAGGCGCTTGACGCGCGCAGCGACATCTTCAGCTTCGGCGTGGTGCTGTACGAGATGCTGAGCCGGCGCCAGCCCTTTGCGAGGGAGAGCGCCGCGGCGACCATGGCGGCCATTCTCACTGAAGAGCCGCCTTCGTTGCTGCGCCATGCGGCGGACCTGCCGGAAGCCCTGCAGCGCATCGCGCGCAAGTGTCTCGAGAAGAGCCGGGAACGGCGTTACCAGACGATGCGCGACGTGGCGACGGATCTGGATGACTGCCGCCGCGAGCACGAGACGGCACAGGCGGCCGCCTCGCGGCCCGATCGGACGGCCGGAGGCGAGGCCGCCGTCGCGCCGGCGTCCGATTCGACGCGGCACGGCGTTCGCTCGTCCCGCCGCGTGCTGGTGGCGGGCGCGCTGCTGGGGCTGCTTGCCGCGGCAGCGCTCGTGGCCGTGTTCGTCTCCTGGCGCCCCGCTGCCACCGCGCGGCCGCCGGCCATCGGCTCGCTCGCCGTCCTGCCCCTGAAGTCGCTCGATGCAGGGGAACAGTATCTGGGCCTGGGCATTGCCGATGCGGTGATCAGGAGAATCAGCCAGACGGGCGGGCTGATCGTGCGCCCGACCAGTGCCGTGCGCCGCTATCTCAGCGAGGACACGGACGCGCTCACCGCCGCGCGCCAGTTGAGCGCCGACGCGGTGCTCGAGGGAAGCGTCCAGCGCGCCGACGGCCGCCTGCGCGTGAGCGTCAACCTGCTCCGCACCAGCGACGGCGCGTCCCTGTGGGCCGAGCGCTTCGACATGCGGATGACCGACATCTTCGCGATCCAGGATGCCGTGGCGCAGCAGGTGGCCTCGCGGCTGCAGCTGCCGCTCGACCCGTCGCAAGAGGCACCGTTCGCGAAGGGCCCCACGCCAGACCCCGTCGCGTACGAGTTCTACCTGAAGGGCGTGTACACCTTCGACCAGCGGGTGTCGTTCACCAGGCCACTGATGGAAGCGACGATTGCGTCCTTCAAGCAGGCGATTGACGCCGACCCGGACTTCGCGCTGGCGCACGCGCAACTGGCCCGCGCCTACGCGGTGAAGGCGGCGTTCGTGGAGCCGACGCAGCCGGTGTGGGCGGCGCTCGCGAAGGAAGAGATCGATCGGGCGCAGGCGCTGGATCCCCAGCTCGCAGAGGCCCACCTCGCGCGCTCTCAACTCCTGTACAGCGCGCATGGAGGCTATCAGGCCGAAGCCGCCGTTCGCGAGGTGCTGCTGGCGCAGCAACTCAACCGGAACGTCGGCCACGGTGAACTGGCCTACCTGTTCATCCACATCGGGCTCGAAGACGCCGCCGCGCGCGAACTCCTGCGCGCGTCCGAGGTTGATCCGACGAGCGAGTTCAACAAGGAGATGGTCCGCGCGATGTACGAGATGGGCGGCAAGTACGACGAGTACGCCGCTCATCGGGACCGCTACCGTGACGACCAGATGGAAGCCTGGTACTTCATGGGCAAGGGCCGTCTCGACGAGGCGCAACGGGCGATTGACGAGTGGTCGGCGAACAGGCCCGATGACGTCGAGTTGCTGCCCAAGAAGGCGCTGCTCCTGGCACTGAAAGGAGACTTCCGCCCTGCAGAGGCGGCGATCCCTGCTGTTCTCGGCAAGCATCCGGCCAAGGACCCCTTTTACCATCACGCCGCGTACGACATCGCCCTCATTCACGCGCTGGAAGGCAGGAGCGTTGAAGCCGTCAAGTGGCTGAGAGAAGCCAACGATGCGGGGTTCCAGTGCTATCCGCTGTTCACGCGCGATGCCTGGCTGAACCGCGTCAGGCAGGCACCCGAATTCATCCAGTTCATGGCGGAGATGAAAGCGCAGCACGAACGATATGCGCGCGAGTTCGGCGGCGGCGGAACGTGATGCCCGGTGTTCGCGGCCTCGAGCGGCCTCGTGCGCGCTGCGCTCTTCCTGGCCACCGCGAACCGCTTGAACCTCATCGCGGCAAAGCACTGACGGCAGCTATTCGTTCGCGAGCGCCTACCCTTTGGGCTTCATGAACTCCTGGAAGGGCGGGTAGGTCCGGATCGGGTCCCACGCCGGGTCGAGGTGCATCTCGGCGCCGGGCCAGCCGCGCCCCTGCACGAAGGCCGCCTGCAGCGCCCGCACGGCGGCCTCGCCGTCGCCAAGAGCCGCCAGCACGCGGGCGCGCTGGTAAAGATGCGAGCCGCGCAGGAACGGCCCATCGGCCTTCGCCAGCGCGTCGGCGATCTTCCGCGCCTCGTCTCGGGGGCCGCCGCACAGAAGCAGCGCCGTCGCGTAATCGCCCTGGTGGCCGAGATTGTCGGGCTCTGCCCGCATCAGGTCGCGGCGGATGGCGAGGGCCTGCGTGCAGTCGCCGGCCACGAAGAGCGCGCTCGCGTACGACGCGCGCAGGCCAGGCGTGGGCTTGGCGCTCTCGACGCGATTCTTGTACCAGGCCGCCGCACGCGCGGCGACGGACCTGGCCGCGTCGGCGTGGCCATGGGCCGCCAGCTCCCGGGCCGCGTGGTAGAGCGCGGCCCCGGTGCCGCCGGACCGCGCCGTGGACTGCGTGCAGCGGTCGATGACGGCGTCCACATCGCCGGCGCGCCCCATCGCAACCAGCGCGCCCGCTTCCTGCGAGCAGAAGGCGGCAACGTCCGGGTAGCGCTGCTGCCCGAGCCTGGCCATCTCGAGCTGCGCGTCGTACTCGCCGAGTTCGTGATGGAGGCCCGCACGCAGGGTCAGGAAGCTGGATGCCAGGCTGCCGATGTCGGGCGGCATGTCGTCGACGCGTATCTGCGACAGCACCGCGATCGCCGCCCGCGTGTGGTGGAGGCGCGCTTCCGCGCCGCCGACGAGCATCTTGCCCGACGGCGACGGCAGCAGCCGCTCCGTTTCGAGAACGGCCGCCAAGGTGGCCTCGAGGTTCCCGTCGATGAGCGCGCGCTGGTAGCGGATGTAGGCCTGTTCGGCCGGCGTCGCCTGGCTGTAGGCGGCCGGCTCCTCGATCACGCGAAGCACCTGGTCCGCTTCCGCCCACCGGCCCTGGTTCCTGATCACGGCGCACAGCAAGGCCCGGGCCAGGGCGAAGTTCGGGTCCAGCTCCAGGCTGCGACGGAGGTGGCGCTCCGCCTCCGGGGGGTTCGAGCTGAAGGCCGCCGCCCCCTGCCCCCACTCCAGGTAGGCGTCGTACGCCGGCGGCCTGATCCCCGCGACGAGGGGGAAGGCGGTGCTGATCGCCTTGTTCAGCCGCATCGCGATGCCGCCCATCACGACCTTGGAGACATCGGCGACGAGGTCGCTCGTCTGGGCACGCGGCCTGGTGCACGGGTCGAGCGTGACGATGATGGCGCCTGTGGCCGGGTCGACGATCTGGCTCTGGACGCGAAGGCTGTCGCCGTCCCGGTAGTAGGCGCCCGAGACGACGAGCCCGGCGCCGGTGCGATCGGCGAGGGCGCGAATCGGGTCGCCCTGGTTTGCCAGCACGGACCGGGGCAGCCCGGGCCCGCCCATCAACGGCACTTCGGGGTTGATGGCCGTCCTGATTCCGATGCGCGCCAGGCTCTGCGTGAGCCAGTCGCTCACTTGCATGCCCAGCGCGTCGAGAGACGCGTCACCCGTCCGGTTCGCATAGACCGCGATGACGACCCGTTCGGGATCGAGAACGCCGGCCGATGCCGTCGCGGCCGGCTTCGCGGCGCGCCAGGGCCAGAACGAAACCGCCGCGATGGCCGCCACGGCAACAAGCGCGGCCGTCGCGAGTCCGCCCAGCGCCCACGCCAGCCTGCGCCGCCGCGAGGATGACGGCGTCGCCGGGCCGGCCGCTGCAGACGGCGTGGCGACTGCTGCGGCATCCGCGCCGGTCTTCTGCAGCGAGCGCAGCGCGAACGCCAGGTCGCTGGCCGACTGGAAACGCTCGCCCGGCTGCTTCTCGAGGCAGCGCGAGATGATGCGTCCCAGCTCCGCGGGCGCGTCGGTGCCGCCGGCCGAGACGTCCGGTGCCGGCACAGCGAGAATCGCTGCCAGCGTTTCGGCGGCCGTGGGCCTCGCGAACGCCTGCCGCCCGGTGACCATCTCGTACAGCACGGCGCCGAGGGCGAAGATGTCCGAGCGGCCATCGACGCCGGCGCCCTGCACCTGCTCCGGCGCCATGTAGCCGGCGGTCCCGAGCACGGAGCCTGGCGCGGTAACCGCCGCGCGCGTGTCGGCGAGGTCCGCCGCCGGACCGCTCGTGGCCAGGCCGAAGTCGAGGATTTTCACCCGGCCGTCGGTTGTCAGGAAGAGGTTCTCCGGCTTCACGTCGCGGTGCACGACGCTCTGGCCGTGGGCCGCCGCCAGGCCGTCGGCGACGGCGGCGGCAATCTCGGCGGCGCGCTGCCACGACAGCCGCTCCCGCTCCAGCCGCGCGCGCAGCGTCTCGCCCGCCAGCAACTCGGTGACGGCGTACGCCCTCGACCCCGCCGGGCCGTCCGGGGCCTCGCCCGAGCGGCCGAAGTCGTGAATCGCGAGGATGTTCGGGTGTTCGACCCTGGCGAGCGCCTTCGCCTCGCGCTCGAAGCGGGCCAGGCGCTCGGGGTCGCCGGCGACCGCCTCGGGCAGGACCTTCACGGCCACGTCGCGATCGAGGCGATCGTCGCGCGCGAGGTACACCTCGCCCATGCCGCCCGCGCCGATGCGCTTGATCAGCCGGTAATGCGCGAGGACCCACGCGCTCATACGCCGCTCCCGAGACCGGGGACGGGGCTATTCTAACCTGGGGCTCACATCGGTCGGTGACGTTCGCTCCGGCTCACGCAGGCTAAAGCCTGCGGGCTCCATTCCGGTGCATCGTCAACCGCAGTGAGCAGCGGTCTGACGAACGGCGGCAAGGCCCGGGGCTTCCCCGGCGCACCAGCCGGCGGCGGTGCTCGGGGCATCCGGTTCCACGCTGCGTGGCGTCCGACAACGGCCGTCAAGTCCAGTCGCAGCCGTCCGGAGACGCCAGAAGTGACAACAGGCCGAACCTGGTGGTTCAGCCTTTCACCGTTGGCTTGAAGCGATACTCCCGGCAGGTGCTCAGTGACCCCAGGTGATGCGATCGGGTCAGACCCGTTCACTGCCATCCGCACTGCCCCTTGGCGTTCGCGACCTTCACGGCCGCGTCCCAGGCGCGGATCTTCGTGCGGCAGCCCGTGCCGAACCAGGACAACTCGAGGCGCCGCTCGGGCGGCGTGACGCCTGAATCAACACGTTCCACAGTCAGACTCGTCGTGAGAGTTTCTTGGGCGGCCTGAGCCCGGAAGAATTCGAAGCGGCGCACAAACCGCGGCGACAGGTGCTTCACTAGATCCTGGGAACTCCACCCTTGCCGTGCCGCCAGAGCCACGCGCTCCAGTGCCGCGCAGAGCACGATCTTTCAGTGAATCGGCGGGCCGCAGCCCCGCCGACGATCTTGAGCGGGAAAAATCCGATGACGACCGCCAGTAGAGTCAGCCCTGTCACGTCGGAACAGGCGGAGTACGCGTCACCCACGCCTTGTTTGGGGTTGTCAAGGTGAACTGCCGCTGCAGGGTACCCGAGGTGAGGGGTGCCGGTTTGCCCACCGCCCACCGCCGCGTGCGACAGCCATGGAGCGCGCGCTGACTTGTCTTTCTGATAAGCCGAGCCACGCGGTCTTGCTGCGGTTTCGCCGGCCTCGCGCAAGCCCAGGAACGCGCGAGGAGTGTGTTAGATCCTCTGGCTCGGGGTGAACGATTTCGAGATCAACCGAAGTGGCCTGGCATACTCCTGGTCCTTATTCGAGAACCGCTGCTTAACTCAATCGTCGTGACCGCTTGGCGCCACCGCGAGTATGCGACGCACCGACTGCAAGCCATATTGGCCTCGCCGGAACTTGATGAACTCGTACGTAGAACGGACCCACCCGGCGCTCATTCGCGTGGACATCGGCATCGGCCTCCGCGCTTAAGCGAATGCGACCTCCTTCTTACCGAGTCCTGGGAACTCCAAGTCGGAGGTGCTTGACGCGAGTCACTCGCTCATCGAGCGGGTGTGGCGTCGCGCCAGGCTCCAACCGCAGCGGCGCAGCATCATATGCTCTCGGACGATCCTAACTTCGAGCGGAAGACGGCCGATGTCATAGGCCTCCATCCCAATCCGCCGCAGCATGCGGCGGTGTCTGCTGCCGACCAGAAGACGGCCATCCAGGCCCCGGATCGATTGGACCCGGAGCTGTCGCTGTCGCCAGGAAGGGGCGGATCGCTGTCGCTTCGAATAATGCCGGTTCGGCACCCTGCCGGTCTACGTCGCCCCAAGCGTCCGCGCGCGGGAGAACCTCGGTCAAATCGTACGACGGCACACCAGCCATGATTTCGTCGACTCCGTGGACGATATCGTCTCGTCCCAACCGCGGCGGCATGGGGTAGTGTCCCGTCAAGTGGTGGACTTTCGTCGGCGTCCTTCCTGAGTTCTCGTGCTTCGGTTCCTCGTTAGGCGATCGCCATCAGCAGTTCCTGCGTGCTGGTGGCCTCCGCGGGCGCGGTCAGCCGCGCCATGGATTCCGCACTGAAGTAGCGGCGCTCCGCGACGGTCCATTCGTCGTCCTGTTCCAGCAGGATGGCCCCGACCAAGCGCACCAAGGCGCGCACGTTGGGGAAGATCCCGACGACATTCGATCGTCGCTTGATCTCCTTGTTGAGCCGCTCAAGCGGATTGGTGCTGTGGAGCTGCCGGCGATGCTCATCCGGGAAGTGTTTGTGCGCCAGGATGTCCTCTGCCGCCTCCTCGAGCAGGCCGGCCGCGGCCGGCAAGCGCTTCCGGAGCCCGTCGGCTACCTTCTGCAGTTGCGCGAGGGCGCTCGCATGGTCGGGCTGCGCGAAGATGGTCCGGACGATCGCGGCCACCGGCTCGCGCAGGCTCTGCGGCACCCGCGCCAGCAGGTTGCGCATGAAATGCACCCGGCAGCGCTGCCACGCGGTGCCACCCAACACCGTCTTGATCGCCTGCGTGAGCCCTTCATGCGCATCGGAGATGACGAGCCGCACGCCCGCGAGCCCGCGCTTCACCAGGCTCCGCAGAAACGCCGTCCAGAAGCTCCGGTCTTCCGACGCCCCGACGTCGACCCCCAGAATCTGCCGGTCCCCATCCTGGGTCACGCCGATCGCGACCACGGTCGCCTGGCTCACCACGCGGCCGTCGATGCGGACCTTGTGGTACGTCGCATCGAGCCAGACATATGGATGCGCGCCGGTGATCGGCCGGGTCCGAAACGCCTCGACCAGCGGATCCAGTTCCCCGCAGATGCGCGACACTTCCGACTTCGACATCCCGTCGAGCCCCAACGCCTTCACGAGGTCATCGACCTTCCGCGTCGAGACGCCATGCACGTAGGCTTCCTGTACGACGCCCAGCAAGGCCTGCTCCGCACGCCGGCGCGGGTGCAGCAGCGACGGGAACGTAGGTCCCCGGCCGGACCTTGGGGATGGCCAGCTCGACGGTCCCCACGCGGGTGTCCCACGTCCGGGGCCGGGTCCCGTTGCGCAACGCCGTACGCTGGTCGCTGCGCTCATACCGCTCGGCGCCGATCAGATCGGCCACCTCGCTCTCCATCAATGCCTGCGACAGCACCCGGATGCCCTCCCGGAGGACATCCCCGTCCTGCTCTTCGAGAAGCTTGCCAACGAACGCGGTCAGATCCATCCTAGGCTTGGCCATCGGCATCTCCCTCCGTGTGTGTCCTTCCGCCAGAAAGAACTCACGGAACGATGCCCGATGGCCGCTTGGCTGTCCAGCCTTTCAACGGCTTACCGAATTTCCACCACGTCCTGGGACTCTAACCGGTGTGGCAGTCAAGTGATCGTCGATCGTCTCTCCGCGCACGAAACGAAGAGGATTGCAGTCTCTCTCAAGGCTCATCCGCACGCGCACCTGCACTTCCCGCCTACGTGTCCTATTTGGTCGAGTCAAGTCGAAGTCTGGTTCGGCAGAATCGAGTGTGAGCGGTTGGCGCAAAGCATCCTTTCGTCCACTTCGGATGTTGAGTACAAGGTTTTACGATATATCACCACGTGCAACGAACATCTGAAGCCTATCCGGCCACAATGATCTGAGCCATCCGATTACTACTGTTTCAGCTGGCACAGGCCACTAGTCGGAGGCAATTGCTGACGAATCCCGAATGTGGTTACGAGCTGGTGGACTGTACCCATTGAATCGATAGTGATATACTATAGCGCCATATGGCGCTGACTTTGACCACCGATGAACGCACCGAACTCGAACGACGCACCCGGAGTCGGAAGGGCCGCGCGGAAGATGCGCGGCGCGCCCGGGTCATCCTGATGCTGGCCGATGGCGCGTCGTACGCCGCGATCACCACGGCCGTCGATTGCTACCCGGCGTACGTCGTGCGCTGGAAGCAGCGCTTTGAGGCGGCTCGGCTGGCGGGCCTGGAGGCGCGGTATCGCGGCCAGCCGGCGCGGGTCCGGACGCCGGCGATGGAAGCGCGCGATCCTCGCCAAGACGCAGCAGGCGCCGCCGGACGGCAGTACGCACTGGAGTACGCGGAAGCTGGCCAAGGTGCTCGGCGTCAGCCATGTGCTGGTCGCCCGCGTGTGGCGGCGCGCCGGGCTCCAACCGCATCGGCTGGAGCGCTACATGCTGTCGGACGATCCCGAGTTCGAGCAGAAGGCGGCCGACGTCATCGGGCTGTATCTCAATCCCGCCGCAGCACGCCGTCGTGTTTGCGGCCGACGAGAAGACGGCGATTCAAGCGCTGGATCGCTTGGACCCGGTCCTGCCGTTGTCGCCGGGACGCGCGGAACGCCATGGGTTCGAGTACTACCGACACGGGACCCTGTCGCTTGTACGCGGCCCTCAACACGCGCACGGGCGAGATCCTCGGCCAGACCGTGCCGCGACACACCAGCCAGGCCTTCGTCGACTTTCTGGCACGACATCGTGGCGACTCAACCGCGTCGCCGAGAGATTCACGTCATCGTCGACAACCTGTCGGCGCACAAGACGAAGGCCGTCGTCGGCGCTTCCTCGAGACCCACCCGCGGGTGCACCTGCACTTCACGCCGACGTACTCGTCGTGGCTGAATCAAGTCGAACTCTGGTTCGGCAAGATCGAGCGCGACCTGCTGGCCCGCGGCATCTTCACCTCGCTCCCGGACCTCGCGCGCAAGATCCGCGCTACATCGCGCGCTACAACACAGAACCCGAAACCGATCCGTTGGACCTACAACGATCCGACGCATCGCATCACTACTCATTCAGCTGATACAGTCCACTAGTAACTCGATTCGCGAATACCCAATTGATCAGCCGTCGACCTCGTCGGCTCAATCTTCCTCGCCACCCGGTTCGGTACCGACGAGATTGAAGGCACGTGGGACGGATGCAGATGCACCAGCAATAGACACGACAGGTCGTTCCATTTCAGAATCAAGTGCGCGACACTAACGCTTCGTGCCAGCGCATAGAGCCCGAAGGGGCCTGGGGCAGTATGTCGGTAGTTCGCATGATGGTAGACAGTTCACGGCGCGGATAACGGTGCTCTAGCCTGGCAACGGAAGAGAGGCTGCGTGCGCATGTTGGAGGAATCTCTCTCGGTGGCCACATTGGTCGGGCAAGGTCAATTCAAGACCGCGCTCTCCATCTTGCGTCAGCACCAAGTGGAAGCGAGCGGGAGTATCAGCGGTGCAGAACGTCTCCTGTTGGCGGAACTCTTCGAGCGCACGGGTCACCTTGCAGACGCCAGGACTCAGCTCTTGGCGTTGAAGAAGGCACCACAGCTAACTGAATCTGAGCGCGCTCGCTACTTCTTGGTTGAAGGGCTGCTGTCGAAGCAACTGGGACACCTCGAAGACTCGATCCGTTGGTTTCAGCGTGCGTGTCAGCTCTCCGAAAGAGCCGGTTCGCCTGAACTACTTTCGTGGTGTCGGATTCGTCTCCTTAGTGTCCAAGCGGACCTAGACGGAGCAGAACTAGACGCCGCCATCTTGTCGAATTTGCGAATAAGTGTCGAGAGAGCAGCGGTCTCCTCGCTATCCATTGCGCAGCAGATCTTCTTGGCTGAGTACTCTGCGAAACGGGGCGACCTAGACGCCTCAAGACATTACAGCGATGTCGCTGAATCCTTGCTCTCGAGTTTTCCCAATGTCTGGCTCCGTGGCCTTCTGGACCTTCACGAATCGTGTCTCAACTATCTCAATGGCGACTTCTTGGACTCCTTGACCGCTGCACGAAATGCCCTCGCTACGTCTGTTGAATCGGGTCATGTTCTCACAGGAGTGATCGCTCAAGCAGACATGGCTGCTGCGTACTTGGCGGTGGGGCAGCCAGCCAGAGCGAGATCGTGCCTGTTGTCTGCACTGCACCGCTGCGGCAGAGAAGAGCAAGTGTGGGGGTTGGTCTTAGAGACACTCGCGGAGGCGCAACTCCTCAGTGACGATCTAGCCGGGTGTTCAGTGTCGCTTGAAACGGCACGCGACCTAAGCGCGCGGCACTCGCAGTCACGTTCCGCTTGGCACAGGACCTGGAATCTCCGCACGGAGGCCAGGCTCCTGCAGCGGAGGGGTCGCTGGCGAGAGTCTCTGGAATTGATCCGCAACGCAGGGCTGCGTGACCATCCAGACTCTCGCTCGTTCCCCAGAATCCAAATCGAGATGCTAGAGGCGCTGGCGCTGGCGAAACTGCACCGGCCAGGCGAAGCGAGAGAGTTGTTGCGGCAGTTCGTACAAGATTCACTTGTGACATCCAGGCGAGGTCACAGCGTCACTCTTGTGGCTCCGGCGGCGCTGCTAGCTGTCGCTGGCGGTAAGGCGCAGGCGCTATCGCTATGTGTCCACGCGCTTCGAGTTGTCGGCGCAACGGCCGAAGCGGGCGGTCTGGTTGAGATTGCCGATCAGTTGGTTGAACTGGTGGGCGGGTCTCAGGCGGGTTCAATCGAAGAACTGTCGCGTACGGAGAGCGTTTGTCCGTTGTGGCGTCCGACCAGCATCACGTGTCACCTCGGCACGTCGACAGCCGTGCCGCCGTCGGCGGGGTCTGATTCCAGCGAGGTGGGCGTGTTAGTGGTTTCGCTGGCGGACCTTGTTGCGGATCCAAGAGCCCTGGGCGAGGAAGCTCTAAGGTGCTTGGCTTCGATGGGATGGATCAGGTCTGGAGCCGTCATCCAATCGTCCGGTTCGGAATCTCGAACAGTGGTCAACTTCAGCTCTGAGGTGCCAGTGGAGTTCTCCAACCACCAAGCTAGCCAGGTAGTGTCCGACAGTGTCAAAGTAGAGTTGGGTTCCAAGCAGGCTCACAACTACGAACTTCTTCTATCTCCTGGTGAAACGCCACTTGCAGCTGCAAGATGTTATGGCTTCGCGAGGCTGGTGGCCTCAGCAAGGCGAACGAAGGTACGAGATCATGAGACGCATAGCGTTGTCGAGTGCGATCCGACTCTTCAGCAGATGGACGACGGTGAAGGGTTGTTTCGTTCGCCAGCCATGCTGGCTCTTTTGGTTTCGGCAAGGCGCGTAGCACGCCTCGGTGTTACGGTGCTGCTGACGGGCGAAAGCGGCACGGGGAAAGAGGTCGTGGCCAGGATCATCCATCGGGCGTCCGGAGCGCCTCAGGACGCATACGTTGCATTCAACTGCGCGACGGTTCCACGAGACATGGTGGATAGCCAGTTGTTCGGCTATCGTCGAGGCGCGTTCACCGGCGCTGTTCAGGGCTTCAGGGGCGTCATCGAGGCCGCTGATGGGGGCACGCTCCTACTAGACGAAGTGGGGGAACTTCCGCTGGAAATACAGCCTAAGTTGCTGCGGTTGCTAGATTCCGGCGAAGTCCAAGCACTTGGAGAGGCTGCCCCTCGGAGACTGAAGCTGCGAGTAGTCGCGGCCACCAATGCCGATCTTGAGAAGCTTGTACAGGAGGGTCGATTTCGTGAAGACCTCTTCTACAGACTCAATGTCGTGCGCTTCAGGCTGCCGCCCCTGAGAGAGCGACGAGAGGAGATTGAACCACTAATCTCGATGTTTCTGGCAAAGTACTCCGCGGAGTTCGGGAAGCATGGCATCTCTCTTACCCAGGCCGCCAGAGAGCATCTCCTGTTGTTCTCGTGGCCGGGGAATGTCCGAGAATTGTCGCATGAGGTGCGTCGCCTTGTGGCGCTCTGTGACTCTGAATCGGTGGTTGGGGTGCCAGCCCTGGACGCACGCATTCGGGGGAAGGAGCATGGAACAACTCAGACCTTTATGCCAGGGTGGCCATCTGTCACTGTCCGAATAGACAGACCACTGCATGAGATAGCGAAAGAGATCGAAGGGGCTGCGATTGCGCATGCAATTGAAGCAAGCAACGGCAGACTTGACTTGGCTGCAGAGCGTCTTGGGCTGTCGCGGAAAGGACTGTACCTGAAGCGGCAGAGGCTGGGATTCTTGTAGACTCCCGCGGTCGTCGGGAAGCCTACTCTTTCGCCAAGCGCCGACTTCAGAATTCCTGGGAATCAATGGGCCCTGGCGCGTTGTCGTGCTTAACAACCTGAAGGTAGTTGCGCGCCTGGAAAGCCTCCGAGTCGCGTGCCGTCACCCTTCGACGATGTGGTCACCCCAGATGATGCGGTCGCCCCAGATGATGCGGTCGCCCCAGATGATGCGGTCGCCCCAGATGATGCGGTCGCCCCAGATGATGCGGTCGCCCCAGATGATGCGGTCGCCCCAGATGATGCGGTCGCCCCAGATGATCCGATCGCCCCAGATGATGCGGTCGCCCCAGATGATCCGATCGCCCCAGATGATCCGGTCGCCCCAGATGATCCGGTCGCCCCAGATGATGCGATCGCCCCAGATGATGCGATCGCCCCAGATGATGCGGTCACCCCAGATGATCCGGTCGCCCCAGATGATGCGGTCACCCCAGATGATCCGGTCACCCCAGATGATCCGGTCGCCCCAGATGATCCGGTCGCCCCAGATGATCCGGTCGCCCCAGATGATCCGATCACCCCAGATGATGCGGTCGCCCCAAATGATCCGGTCGCCCCAGATGATGCGGTCGCCCCAGATAATCCGGTTCCCGCGAAGGATGTTCTTCAGCCCGCTCTTCTTGCCCGTCCAGAACAGCACGCCGCTGCCCGCAATCTCGTCGCCGCCAATCACCGCCTTCGGCACCTTCGGGCTCGGCCCGTTCGCGGCCATCCACACCGCCCCCGCCGCGTTCAGGCTCCCCGACCCGGCCGCGAGCACGCCCTCGGGCAGGAACTGCGCCGAAAGCTGCAGCGCCATCTTCACGTGGACCTGCCGAAGCGACGGGTTCGCCTCCAGCATCAGCGCCACGACGCCCGACACAACACCCGCCGACACGCTCGATCCGCTCATCCCGATGAGCGGCGAGCCGTCCGGCGCGGTCCGCAGCAGCTCCGGCGGCACCTGCGGTCGGCGGTGCTGCCCGCGACCAGCGCCGCGAACACCTTGTTGCCCGGCGCCACCAGGTCCGGCTTGATCACCCGGTCGATCGCCGTCGGCCCCCTCGAGCTGTACGTCGTCACCACGTCGTCATACCGGTTGGCGGTGCCCTTGGTGTTGAGCGCGCCCACCGTGATGACGTCGGGCAGGTTGCCCGGCGACGCGATGCCGCCATACACCGGCACGTCCTTGCCGTCGATCGTCACCTTGCCGTAGTTGCCCGCCGAGGCCACCACGACGAGGCCGGCGTCGATCGTCTTCTGCACGGCCTGCGCGAGCGGGTCGTCCTCGTACGACTCGAACACGGGATGCCCGAGCGACACGTTGACGACGCGGATGTTGAGGCGCCGGGCGTTGTCGCGCACCCACTCGAGGGCGCGGATGACGTCGCTCGTCTGCCCCGAGCCGTCGGCCTTCAGCACCTTCAGCGACACGACGCTGCGCGCCGGGCGCCACGCCGCCGTAGTTGCCCTGCCGTGATCCGCTGCCCGCGATGACGTCCACCACGTGCGTGCCGTGGCCGAACTGGTCGCCCGGCCCGTGCCGGTGAAGTCCACCGCCTCGAGCACCTTGCCCGTCGACGCCGGGTGCGTTGGCGTCGACGCCCGAGTCGATGACGGCCACCACCACGTTGGCGCCGGTGACGCCGCCGGCACGCGTCCGAAGTCGCCGTAGGCCAGGTCGGCGCCGATCGACTCGCGGGTGACGGCCATCTGGCCGCGCACCTCGGCGTCGAGCGACATGCGCGCCAGCTCGGGATCGCCGGCGGCCGCGTCGAACTGGTTGGCCGAGCCCTCGAGCACGGCGCCCGAGTCGAGCACCTTCTTCACGCGCAAACCGTAGCGCGCCGCCAGCTTCTGCACGCGGCCGGCGTCGCCGTCCACGATCACCTGGAGCGCCGCGCGCGTGGGCGACTCGAGCTCGGCGGCGAGGTCCTTCGAGAGCCGCGCCCGGTGCTGCGCCGAGGCCGGCAGCGCCAGCGCGAAGAGCAGCGCCACGCCCAGCACCGCCGTGAATGCCCGCCGCACGATCGTCACCTTGCCGCTCATGTCACTCCTCCGTGGGCGATGCCCCACAGGCGTCCGTACAAAATTCATCCAACCCTGTATCGGCCGCGCGCTAATTGCGCTGCAGGAAGCTCGACTTCACCGAGTCCACCAGCACGCGCTGCGAGCCCATGCTGGTGCGCAGCGTGCTGCAGACGGCCTTGCTTGATCCAGTAGTAGAGGGTGCGGCGCGAAATCCCCAGGGCCTCGCGGGCCTGGGCGAGCGACAGGCTGCGAGCCGTAAATTGGCTTGAAATCTGGACTTGGCTCTCCTGGACCGCCACCGTACACCTCCCGCTGCACGTGAGGTACAGCGAAAAGGGTGCCAAGAGAAGCGGGGGAGGCGGGGCACGCTTCGGCGGCGGGAAGTGCCTGAAATCGGGACACTTACACGGTTGAGCGGCCGGCCGGTCAGGCTTCAGCTAACTCATGTCCGGCCAACAGGTTGGCCGATCGGGCAACCGGATGGCCGCCGCCACCTGCACGCAAGTGCCCGCGTTGGCGAGGTTTCGTGCCGGCACCGCCGGATTCCGCGCAAAATCGCGCAAGGGGGCCGGGCGGACGGAATTGAAAGCCCCTGGCGAAATCCGGTGCGATCCGATCAGGGGTAACCGTCTGCTGTAGCGCCCTCCTGCGCGGCGTCGACGAAGACCGCCCGTCAGAACGCGAACGACACGGCTACGCCCTTCGCGCGGGGGGTGATGACGGGAGCGACGGAGAGTCGCGCATGGGGCAGACCCGCGGACCCGGTTGCGCGATACGCCACGAGTTTCTTGCCAGGGATGAGCGCGTCGATGCCGACGCCGATGCCCGCGCCGATGCCGCCGTAAATCGCGGCGCCCAGCACGCACCAACCCGCGTCCCCGCTATCCGCGTTGGCCACGCAGGCGGCGAGCACGAGGCCGCCGCCGACGCCCAGGCCGATGAGCGCGCCGTTTCGGAGCGAGTCGGCCCGGCGCACCTGGATTGAGGCCACGTCTGACGGACCATAGGTTCTGCCGCCGCCCTCGAGCGCCAGCGCGTCGGTGCCGAGCGACAGGATCCTGCCCTTCACCTCGCGCCCTTGCGCGTCGGTTACCCAGACGGTGTCGCCGGGCACCAGGCGGGTGTTGAGCTGGCTGAAGTCGCGCACGGGCTCCTGCGCGGCGGCGAGCGCAAAGGCGAGGAGCAGGCTGATGACGGCGAGCACGACGGCGACCTTCCACGATCTCATGACCGCCACCTCGACTCAGAAGCTGAACGCGACAGCCGCACCCTTCGCGCGCGGCGTGATGACCGGCCCGACCGACAGACGCGCGGGTGCAACGTCGCGGGCGCCCGGCGCGCGATAGACGACGAGCTGCTTGCCGGGAATCATCGCGTCGATGCCGACACCGACGAGCGCGCCGGCCCCCATGCCAGGCATCCACAGAAGCCCGATCGCCATCAGGCACGCGTCGCCCCTCAGCGGGTCGTCCTTGGGGTACGCTGCGCAGGCCGCGATGCCGGCGCCGAGACCGGCAAGCGCACCGATGGCCATGCCGATCGTCGCGCCATTGGCGAGCGAGTCACCCCGGCGCACGGCCACTTGGCGGACGTCCGAGCCGTTGAAGGTCCTGCCGCCACGACCTCGAACCGTTATGGCGCCAGGCTCCAGCGCGCCGATTTCGCCCTTGATCTCGCGCCCCTGGGCGTCGGTCACCCAGACGGTGTCGCCCGGCTTGAGCCTGTCCCCGACCTGCGAGAAGGAGGCGACGGGCTCTTGCGCCGAGGCGATCGCCGGGGCGCAAAGCGCCGCTGCAACGATGACGGCGGCCGCCGAGTTGTTGAGTCCCATGATTGCCGTGCCTTCCTGCGGCGCCCTCGTGGCGCACCGGCTGACGCGATGTCTGCCGTCAATCTACCCCTGCACGCCTGAGGAGTCCTGAGCGGCTGCTGAAGTATTGGTGAAATCACCGGGCGAGATGTTCACCGGCCGCGGAAGACGTCGCGCATGGGAATCTGCAAGCCGGGCAAAAGGGGAGATTCGAACGTCCCGCCCGCGTCGGCGGTCAGCGTTGTCACGTCCGTCAACCCCGCATCCGCGCGCGGCCGGCGCAAGACCGTAATCGAGCGCGACTCCGGGTCGACGATCCAGTACTCACGCACACCCTCACGGTCGTAGACGGCGCGCTTGCGGCCCTTGTCGCGCCGCCGCGTGCCGGGCGAGAGAATCTCGACGACGAGATCGGGTGCCGCCGTCGCGTGCTTCTCGTTGACGACCCGCGCGAATCGCTCGGCGGTGAAGTAGACCAGGTCAGGCACCAGTACAGTGAAGAGCGAGAGCTTGAGGTCGAAGGGGGCATGGAGCAACTGACCGGCGCGGTGCTCGTCGAGATACGGGAGCAGGAGCCGGATCAGGTTGAGCGAGATCGTCTGGTGTCCCGTGCTCGGTGATGGCGTCACGACGTGCTCCCCGTCGATGAGTTCGTGGCGCAGCTGGTCCTCCGGCAGCGCGACCAGATCGCGGTACGTCCATGCGTGACGCGCAGGCTGTGCCGAACTCATGCGATCCTTCCGGGACGCCTTCACGCGGCGATTCTACCATCGTCGTCCGCGTCCCCGCGGGAGCGGGGAATGCGAAGAACGGGCCAACCGACCGGCTCGGACCGCGCGTCAGGAAGAGGCCGGATTCATTGACAGAATCGCGCGGGTGACGGGCAGCGCTGGCAGGGCGATCGCAGAATCTGCAGCGCCCGCCCGTCCCCACGTACGTAGAAACTGAAAAGGGGACAGTCTCCGTTCTCCGGAAACGGGTTCGTCCGGCGTTACCGGGCCATGTTCTCTGCAATGGCCGCGGAGTA
Source organism: uncultured Acidobacteriota bacterium (assembly GCA_963806085.1). GTDB lineage: Bacteria > Acidobacteriota > Vicinamibacteria > Vicinamibacterales > JAKQTR01 > JAKQTR01. The sequence continues at coordinate 332,814 of CAWDWR010000002.1, read as the reverse complement.
GATGTTCTCCCGCTCCCCGCGTTGAAGCACGCCGAGTGCGCATTGGCCGTCGACCGTTTCAACCGCTACCCACACGAGCCCGGGGGAGTGCGCGGCGATCTTGGCCAGCGCGGACTGGAGGGACTGCCCGGGGGCCAGTCGCAGCGGTGCCGCGCGATACCCTCCGATCGGAATGCACCCTCCGATAGAGCCGCCCGGCACTCACCAGTGCGTGCTGGCTAATGCTCATTCAGCGTTGGTTCACCCCGCTTACGCAGAAGCGAGTCAAGCCCGGCACGCGTCGCAGCGTCCGCGACCTCGAAGGCGCCTTTCGCGAGTACCTCACGGTCACCAACGAAGCGCCGACGTCCTTCGCGTGGACGAAAACCCCAGACGAGATCCTGGCCAGAGTGGCTCGATTCTGTCAGCGAATCTCTAATCCTGGAGATTCGCCCCAGATGATGCGGTCGCCCCAGATGGTGCGATCGCCCCAGATGATCCGGTCGCCCCAGATGATCCGGTCGCCCCAGATGATGCGATCGCCCCAGATAATCCGGTCGCCCCAGATAATCCGGTCGCCCCAGATGATCCGGTCGCCCCAGATAATCCGGTCGCCCCAGATGATGCGATCGCCCCAGATGATGCGATCGCCCCAGATGATGCGATCGCCCCAGATGATGCGGTCGCCCCAGATGATGCGGTCGCCCCAGATGATGCGGTCGCCCCAGATGATGCGATCGCCCCAGATGATGCGGTCGCCCCAGATGATGCGGTCGCCCCAGATGATCCGGTCGCCATCGACGATGTCGCGCAGGCCGCTCCGGGCGCCGGTCCAGAACAGCACCCCGCTCCCGGCAATCGCATCGTCGCCGATGAGCGCCGGGGGCACCTTCGGGCTCGGCCCGTTCTTCGCCATCCACACCGCGCCGGCCGCGTTGAGGCTGCCCGACCCGGCCACCAGCACGCCCTCCGGCAGGAACTGCGCCGACAGCTGCAGCGCCATCTTCACGTGGCCCTGGCGCAGCGAGGGGTTCGCCTCGAGCATCAGCGCGACCACGCCCGACACGACGCCGGCCGATTCGCTCGTGCCGCTCATGGCGATGAGCGGCGAGCCATCGGGCGCCGTGCTCAGATACTGATCCGGGATGCCGCCGGGCACCGTCATGCCGGCCGCCATGTACGCCCACAGCTTGTTGCCCGGCGCCACCAGATCGGGCTTCAGCACCTTGTCGAACGCGCTCGGGCCCTTCGAGCTGTAGGTGGCCACCGAGTCGTCGCTCCGATCGACGGTGGCCTTGGTGTTGAGCGCACCCACGGTGATGACGTCCGGCAGGTTGCCCGGCGAGGAGATGCCGCCGAACACCGGCACGTCCTGGCCGTCCACGTTCACCTTGCCGTAGTTGCCGGCCGAGGCCACCACCACCACGCCGGCGTCGATCACCCGCTGCACGGCCTGCGCGAGCGGGTCGTCCTGGTAGGGCTCGAACACCGGGTGGCCGAGCGAGAGGTTCACCACGCGGATGCCGTAGCGCACGCGGTTGGCGCGCACCCAGTCGAGGGCGGCGATGACGTCGCTGGTCTTGCCGCTGCCGTCGGCCGCGAGCACCTTCAGCGAGATGATCCGCGCGTCGGGCGCCACGCCGCCGAAGTTGCCGCCGTGCTCCTCGCCGGCGATCAGGTCGATGATGTGCGTGCCGTGGCCGAACTGGTCGCCAGCGCCGGTGCCCGTGAAGTCCTTGCTGTACACCAGGCGGCCGCGCACGCCGGGATAGGCGGCGTCCACGCCCGAGTCGATGACGGCCATGGTGACGTTCTTGCCGGTGTAGCCGCGCGGCCGCACGAAATTGCCGTACACGAGCGAGGCGCCGATGGCCTCGCGGGTGACGGCCATCTGGCCCTGCACGTCGGCGTCGAGCGAGAGGTGCGCCACGGCGGGATCGGCGGCTGCGGCTTCGAGCTGGCCGGCTGTGCCTTCGAGGACGGCGCCGGTCTCGAGCACCTTCTTCACGCGCAGCCCGAAGCGCGCGGCCAGCTGCTGCGCCCGGGCGCCGTCGCCCTGCACGATCACGGTCAGCGCGGTGCGGGTGGGCGAGCCGAGCTCGTCCGACAGGTCCTTCGAGAGCCGCGCCCGGTGCTGGGCCATGGCGGGCATCGCCAGGGCAAGGACCAGGGCCGCCGCGAACGCTGCCGTCAAGGCCCGCCGAACCATCGTCATCGTGCCGGTCATCGCATCCTCCGTAGGTGTCGCCGCACATCCCGCTGCGGCTCAATCTGCACACCACGCGCTACGGCGATGGAGTTGCGAGAACGATACCAACGTGAGAACTGGAACGGGATTTGTAAACGTGCCTGGAAGTGTCTCATCCCGAGACACTTACGGGTTCCTGGCAGAAACGCGCCCAGTTGGCGGTATCTGCCATCCGGCCAAGAAGTTGGCCGATCCGCCAACGGGCTGGCCGCTCCGGCCGGCTGGAGGTTGCGCGGAATTGCACTGATTCGAAGCCGGACACGAGGAATCCGTGCAACGGCAACAGCAACTCAGAACGCGATCGCGACGGCACCGCCCTTCGCGCCGGGCGCGGCATGCTCCTCGCCCGTGAGGAACAGCAGCCGTAGCGTCCCACCTGATCCTCGGAAGTCGACGTGGTCAACGTCCTCGCCACCGTTCGCCACAAACTGACGGTCCGCGGCCGCGAAGGCTGTTGCGGCCGCGCCCGCCGACGCGCGCCGCGGACCGGAGCCCGACGTCAACGCACGACCCGGTACCCCGTCTCCCACACCGTCGCCATGTAAAGCTGGTCCAGCCGTGTCGTGCCGTTCATCGGCCAAATCCACACGTCACCACGCGTCTCGTGCCTCCAGAGGATCTCGGCGTGGCGGTCGCCGTTGTAGTCGCCGCCGCCAACGATGCGGTACGCGGTGTCCGGCACCGTGGCCACGTAGCTCTCGTCCACGCGCGCGGTGCCGTTCATTGGCCAGATCCACACTTCGCCCAGCGTGGCATGGTGCCACAGGATGTCGGCCTTCTCGTCGCCCGTGAAGTCGGCGACCGCGGCGATCTCGGTACCCGACATCCGGCACCCTGGCCACATACACCTGATCCAGGCGCGTCGTGCCGTTCATCGGCCAGATCCACACGTCGCCCAGCGTGGCGTGGTGCCACACGATGTCAGCCTTGCCGTCCGCGTCGAAGTCGCCCACGCCCTTGACGGCGTACGCGGGATCCACGCGATCGATGAACTTCTGGCTGAGCGCCGTGGTGCCGTCCATCAGCCAGATCCAGACGTCGCCCGAGGCGGTGTGCCGCCACAGGATGTCCGACCGTCCGTCGGCGTTGAAGTCGCCCGTGCCGACGATGTCGTACGAAGGGTCGACGACGCCCAGGGAGATCTCGTTCTGCGGGGTCGAGCCATGCATCGGCCAGAGGTAGATCTCGCCGGTCAGGGCGTTGCGCCAGAGGATGTCCGACTGTCCGTCCCCGGTCTGATCACCGAGGCCGCGAATCTCCCAGCTGGTGTCACCGACCGTGCGCACGTAGTCCTGCCTGCGCGGGAACAAGCCGTCCACGGGCCAGAGCCACACGTGGCCGGCGGTGTTGTGGCGCCACAGGATGTCTCGCGTGCCGTCGCCGTCGAAGTCGGACACGGCTTTCGAGATCTTCAGCGAAACCGTGGTGGTGGAACCCGAGGCCGTGCAGTTGTTGCCCTCGTCGCCCTCGGCAATCACGCCGGTGTCGTCGGCGCACGCCAGCAGGTAGTAGGTGCCGGCCGTGATGGCTGGCACGGAGACAACGGCCGTGCCGCTGCTCTCCGCCCCCGCCGCGAGCGCCGGCACGGCGCGCGCACCCGACAGCAGCGTGTCGCCGGTCCCCCTGGTCGTGTCGGCCGAGAGATAGTAGCGTGTCGACGAGGCGTCCGCCGCCGAGTCGCCGGCGTTCCCGGTCGTATCGCGCACCTCGAAAGACGCCCCGGCCAACGTCGCCGCCGGCGGGTTACCCACCGATGTCACCACCAGGTCGGGCGGCATCCGCGCCGCGATCGCCATCGTGCTCGTCGAGGCCCGGCAGTTGTTCTCCTCGTCCGACTCGGCCACCTCGGCCGGGTCGTCGGCGCAGGCGATGAGGTAATAGGTGCCGAAATCGATGGCGATCGGGACGGCGACAGAGGTCGATGCGGAGCTCGGCGCGCCGGCCCCCAGCACGGGCGCCAGCCGGCTCCCGATGGGGACGTCGAACCGGCTCTTGACGGCGTCGACGGAGAGGTAGAAGCGCGTCGTGGACGCGCCTGCCGAGACAGTGCCCTGGTTCTTCGTGGTCTCAGTGATCGTCAACCCGCGACCGGGGGTGCTGGCGAGCGGCGGGTTCTCGAGAGCGCTCACGACCAGGTCGGGCAGCATCGAGTCGCCGGCGTAGATGTCGCCCCGGACGTCCAGGTCGGCTGGATTGGACGGGTATCGCTCGTGCCAGACGACGGCTGCGGTCTTTCCGCTCCCCGCCGCCACCGCCGGGAACCTCGGGTCCTGTTCGCTCTCGCACACCGGGTACTTCGGATCCCCCTCGGCGGGGCAGGCGCCGGTCACTTCGGAGATGACTTCGTTGGCCCCCGGCCCGGGAATGGGCGCCGTGGCGGGATTGTCGACGTAGTAGTCGACGAACGCGCCTCGGATATGGGTGAACAGGCCTTCGACGGTGGACACGTTGGGCACCTCCCGCCAGACCGCGAAGAACCCCTTCGCATCCGGCGCGTACGACAAGCGGGGGCCCTGCACGCCCTTCATGCCCAGCCACTCCACCTGGATCGTGTGGGTCGAGATGTAGGAAATGGGAAACGACCAGTCCGGTGCCGGCCCCGGCAGATACGCAGTCGTCTCCGGATCCACGTAGGTGCCCCAGATCCCGCGCCACTGGTTCTGAACCGCCGTGCAGGTCTGGAATCCCCGCTTGCAGTTATTGTTGTCGAGGAAGCCGACCAGGAACGTCTTCCGGCCCCCGACCTCGCCGTAGGCGATGTCGTAGTCGAGCACGCCGCCGTCCTGGGCGCCCCAGGTGACGGGGACAGGCGTGATCGGGCTCAGGGCGCTGTCGAAGAGCGCCACGACCGGCAGGTCCCAGCCGGCCGCGAGCAGATAGCGGCCGCCGGCCGGATCGGTGCCCGCCACCGGCGCGTACGACACCGCGTGGAGGCCGACGGGATACGTGCCGAAATCGACGAGCACGACGGGCTGGTAGACGGTGGAATCGGACAGGCGCTGACCCATCACGACGTTGTGTGGAGCCGGCACCGGCTCGTTGTCGTAGAGAAGCTGCTGCACGGTGACGAGGAACTCGCCGAGCGATTCGTTGTACAGGACATGGATCGACCCTGTCCCGAACCCATCCATGTACTCGCCCGGAAACAGGAAAAGCGGGGTGCCGGGGAGATTGGTGCCGTCGCCGTTGAGGCGGCGCGTGACGACCCCCTGGCTGCCGTACACCGAGGAGTCCACGGGGGCGGCCAGCAGGAACGTGCCCGCGTCCTTGTTGTAGGCGAGCGCGGGCCGGCCGAGGGCCTCGAAGTACTCGTCGATGAACGGCGTCAGCACGCCGCCGCTCTTCGAGCCGTCGCCGTTGAGCAACTGGCACTGCACGCGATGGCGCGTGCCGCCGCCCTGATCGGTGTACTGGGTCCTGAAGGCCACCAGGAACTGACCTGTCTGCGAGTTGTAGGCAATGGCGGGCATTTCCTCCACGAAGACGGTCACGGCGACGGGGAAGTCCAATCCGGCCCACCCGCGCGACTGCATCAGGAGAAGCAAGCCCAGAACGACGACCACGAACCCCCGCGTGTTTCTCATGCGACCCTCCTCGTCCTCTACGCTCAAACCGATTCACCGGCGCGCCATGGGCGCGCTGCCGCGCGTCCCGCGGGCGGCGGCCGCCTGGAGCCGGGGCGGACAGGCATCTCCCTGAGCACGCGGCCGCGGTACGCGGCCGCAGTCTGGCGGACAACGACGATGGCGCGGCATTGCGAACGTTCCTCGGCGCCGTGTTGTCGAGCGGGGGCGTGTCTGGCGGCGGTACCGTCGCCCGCGGGGCGCGGGGGAACACCTGACGCTGGCGTATGCGACTGGAGGTGACAACGTAATCCTCGCCGGGGTGGCGTGTCAAGGCGGGGCCCGGCCCGCCACGCCAATCAGGCCGCCCGCGCACGGCCGCGCGATGCGCAGCGGGCAGGGTGGCGACCGCATGACGACCTCCTCTCCCGGCCGGGCGGCAGAGCCGCCCTTCTGCACCGGAATGCGCAGGACCGGCAATCCGTTTCATCGGCCAGGGCGTCACCTGCTCCGGCGGCAGGCCGGCCCTGCGTCAGCGCACGATGGCGATCGCGACTCCCTTCGCTCGGGACGTGACGATCGGGGAGACGGAGAGGCGGGCACGGGACGGGCCTGCGGGCCCGGGCGCGCGATAGGCGAGGAATCTTCTTCCCCGGGATCAGTGCGTCGAAACCGGCGCCGGCCGCCGCGCCCCTGGGCTGAGGAGTCCTGAATCGCGGCCGAAACTCCCGTGAAGAGCGAGCCGCCGGCGGGCCCGGTCGTCAGCCGTCGCAGCCGACGGCGAACGCGAGGGCGGCGCACACCTTGCGCATCCGCTCCTGGGACAACCGGGCCACCCGCCGGCTCAGCGCGTCGCGGGGCACCGTCACGACGTTGTGCAGATTCACGGCGCACGGCTGCTTCATCCCGTCGTCGATGCCGAGCACCACCTCGGAGGGCACATCCCGAATCGCCGACGTGATCGGCGCCACGGTGACCCTCGAGAGGTACTCCAGCGCCGACGGCCGGGTCAGCACGAGCACCGGTCGCGGCTTGTCGGGCGCGGGAAAGCGATAGAGGCGGATGTCGCCACGCTCTACGCGTCCGGCCATGACGCCACTCCGTCCCATACGGCCAACTCGTCGCGGTCCTGCACGCGGCGCCGATACCCGTGGCGGTCGCGCGCCTCCTTCTCGATGACCTCAAGCCGCTTCAGGTGCTGTTGGAGCGCGGCGCGCACGAGCGCCGAGCGGTTGACCTTGAGGCGCCTGGCGGCGCGGTCGGCCTCGCGAAGCAGTGGCGCGTCAAGCACGATCTGGATGGTCTCCACGCTGTGGAGTCTATTCCACATAATTATACACAGTCAACGCAAGCCACGGCCCATCGCCGGTGGCGTTATCGATGCGAAGACCGGGCCAATAGACGCGCGCGGACGAATGCCAGAAGTGGCCCGGATTCATTGGCGAATTCGTGTGGGACGCGGGACCGGCCGCCGGGGCGATCGCAGACTCCGCAGCGCCCGGCCGCCCGGGCGTACGCAGAAACTGCAATGGGGACAGGCCCCATTTCCCGCGCGCGTGAGCGGACTCCCGCTGAAGAAGCGCCGCCGGCCTGCCGATATACCCAGTGCGAGGTGTCACGCATGGCAGCCGTGTCTCGACTCTGGGTGGCGGTGGCGATTGCCGGCCTGGTGGCCACCACCAGCGTGCCGCGGGGGTGGTACTGGGCGCCTTCGCTTGCTGCGCAAGCTTCGGCGGCCCAGGGGCGAGAGCTGCTCGCTGCGCAAGCTTCGGCGGCCCAGGGGCGAGAGCTGCTCGCTGCGCAAGCTTCGGCGGCCCAGGGGCGAGAGCTGCTCGCTGCGCAAGCTTCGGCGGCCCAAGGGCGCGGGGAGACAGGGTACTCGCTCGGGGCAGGCGAGCCTGCCCGTTCGCGGCGGCTCCCTCGTCGCGACGATGCGCAGCGAGCCGCGCACGTTCAATCCGCACGCCGGCCGCGACTTCGCCTCGAGCCTCGTCATCAGCCTCACGCAGGCCCGCCTGCTTCGCGTCAACCGCGCCACGCAGCAGCTCGAGCCCTGGCTGGCCGAGTCCTACACCTGCTCACCCGACGCGCTCTCGTGCACGATGACGCTGCGCCAGGGCGTGACGTTCTCCGACGGCGCCCCGTTCACCTCGGCCGACGTCGTCTTCTCGTTCCAGGCGGCATACGACGAGAAGACCGGCAGCCCGCTCGGTGACGCGCTCCTCGTGGACGGCAAGCCCATCGCGGTCAAGGCGCCCGACGCGCGCACCGTCGTCATCACCTTTCCGTCGGTATTCGGCCCGGGCCTGCGGCTGCTCGACATGCTGCCGATTCTCCCGAAGCACAAGCTCGACGCCGCGCTCAAGGCCGCCACGCTGCGGCAGCAGTGGGGCCCCGCCACGCCTCCCGCCGACATCGTCGGCCTCGGGCCGTTCGTGATCCAGTCGTACCTGCCCGGCCAGCGCCTCGTGCTCGCGCGCAACGCGAAGTACTGGCGCAAGGACGCGGCAGGCGCGCAGTTGCCCTACCTCGACCGGCTCACCCTCGAGATCACGCCCGACCAGAACGCCGAGCTGCTCCGGCTGCAGGCGGGGGAGTCGGACCTCACGCAGAGCGAGATCAGGCCCGACGACTACGCCGCGCTCAAGCGAGACGCCGCGGCAGGGAAGCTGCGCCTGGCGGACGCGGGCCTGGCGTTCGACGCCGACGCGTTCTGGTTCAACCTGAAGCCCGGCGCGAAGGCGCACGACGGCCGGCCGTGGCTCGCGCGCGTGGAGCTGCGGCGCGCCGTATCGCACGCCGTGAACCGCCGCGCCTTCGGAGACGAGGTGTTCCTGGGCGCGGCCGAGCCGCTCTGGGGTCCGATCACGCCCTCCAACAAGCCGTGGTTCGCGCCGGAGGGCGCCATCGAGCGCGAGGCCTACGACATGGGCCGCGCGCGCGTGCTGCTGGCGGGCCTCGGCCTGCGCGACGCGAATAACGACGGCATGCTGGAAGACGCGGCGGGCGCGCCGGCGCGCTTCGCGCTCGTCACGCAGAAGGGCAACACCGCGCTCGAGAAGGGCGCGGCGTTCATCCGCGACGAGCTGAAGAAGGTGGGCCTCGCGGTGGACGTGGTGCCGCTCGAGGTGGGCGCGCTCGTCGATCGCATGACCAAGGGCGACTACGACGCGCTCTACTTCCGGTTCCTCACGACCGACACCGATCCCGCGATGAACATGGACTTCTGGCTCAGCTCGGGCGGCGCGCACGTGTGGAACATGGAACAGGCGGTGCCGGCGACGCCGTGGGAGAAGCAGATCGACACGCTGATGACGCAGATGGCCGCCGACCGCAACCCGAGCCGGCGGCGCCAGCTCTTCCTCGAAGCGCAGAAGCTGCTGTCGCAGAACCTGCCAGTCATCTACTTCGCCGTGCCGCGCGTGTACGTGGCCACCAGCACGCGCGTGGCCGGCGCCCTGCCCGCGCCCGTCCGCCCGCCCATCCTCTGGAACGCCGACAGCGTCGGGGTGACGAGGTAAGGGCGCGGGACAGGGGACAGGGGACAGGGGATAGTGGACAGGGATAGGCGACAGGGCCCGCGGCGACGAGGCCGCGGGAGGAAAGCAGCCAGCCGGAGCACGGCGAAGTCGGGCGAGAGGGCGTGAAGGCCGAGGCTGCACCCTGGACGAACGGTGCAGCGGTCCGGCCCCTGGCAGTTTCTGCAGCGTCATCCCGGCGCCCGCGTGGCAGTTTCTTCACCCCCCGATCCGCCAGTGCATGACAGCCCGCCGATTCCGGCCAAAGACTTCCCGCTCATTGCCATCGCCCTCTGGCACGCCGCGTGCAGCCCTTCGACTCGTGGCTTCGCAACTCGCTCAGGCCGAACCCGCTGGCGCCGGGCGGGTTCGACGACGATGTATGATCCAGTCCATGCCGAGGGTGCCGCCGTTCGACAGGCCCGCGACGTACGAGGATCTGAGGGAACTGCCAGGCAACCTCATTGCCGAAATCGTCAATGGCGAACTGCACGCTTCGCCGCGCCCGGCGCCGCCCCACGCGATTGCCGGGTCGGTTGTCGGGGCCGGCCTTGTGCCACCTTTTCACCTCGGCCGCGGTGGCCCAGGCGGCTGGTGGCTCCTGTACGAACCTGAGCTGCACCTCGGCGGAGACGTGCTCGTGCCGGACTGGGCCGGCTGGCGCCGGGATCGGATGCCGCACCCCCCGCAGACCGCCTACTTTGCGCTCGTTCCCGACTGGGTTTGCGAGATTCTGTCGCCCTCGACCTCCTCGCTCGACCGCGTGCAGAAGCTCGCCATCTATGCTCGCGAGCAGGTGGCGCACGCCTGGCTGATCGATCCGCTGGGGCGGACGCTCGAAGTCCTGCGTCTGGAGAATGGGCGCTGGACCATCCTGGCCACGCACGCCGGCGCGGAGGTCGTGCGCGCCGAGCCGTTCGCCGAGATCGAGCTTGAATTAACCGCCCTGTGGGCGGACTGACCCCGCCACCCGGCTAGCGGGATCCTTCCGCGAGGGGAGAGGTCCGACGCGTCCGTCGCCGGGCCCGCGCGAAGAACGCCAGGCCCACCGCGAGCGGGAGCAGCGAGCCGCCCAGCAGTTTGATCTCGTACCAGCCCACGTTCGCCACATCGCGGCCCGGCACGAACGCCGCGATCATCCCGACCGCGCTCACGAGCAGGCCCACCACGCCCGCTGCGCGCTTCCACCGCGGCACGCCGTCCAGCGAGACGAGGGCGAGGAACATGTAGCCGAATGGGATGAGCGTGGTGACGACCGACGAGCGGAGCAGCACCTGGTACGCTTCCCGCACGGTCGATCCCCACATCGTCAGCGCGATGAAGCCGACGGTGAGCACGCCCTGCGTGAGCAATGCCACGTAGGGCGATCCCCACCGCGGGTGCACGCGCCCGAGCGCGGCGGGCAGCGCGTCGTTGAAGCCCGCCACGAAGGGGATCCGCGTCGAGCCCGCGTACCACGCCGCCAGCCCGCCGGCCAGCGACACCGCCATCACGCTCGCCAGCGGCGTGGCGAGCCGCTCGAGGCCGAGCCGCTTCACGCCAAGGTCCACGCCCTGCAGGATGCCCTCGATGGCGCCGATGTCCGTCGCCGGCAGCAGTTGCTGCAGCGCCCAGGTGACCGACACGTAGACGCCCAGCGTCAGCGCGCCGGCCGCCATCGCCGCGCGCGGCAAGTCGCGATCGGGATGCCTGATCTCGCTTCCCATCGTCGAGGCGAGCTCCACCCCCATGAACGCGAAGCACATCACGCTCAGGCCCGAGAAGATTTCGCCCGCCGACGGCAGGTCCGGGCGGAGCGGCGCCGACGCTCCCGACCCGTAGGCCACGACGCCGGCGCTGGCGATGAGGATCGCAGTCACGGCGGTGCAGACGGCGCCGATGTTCGGCAGCCACTTCCCGACGCCAAGGCCGACGAAGTTGACGATCGTGACGAGCGCGAGCCAACCGAGCGCCACCGCGGCCACGAACGTCTTGTCGTCGGCGAGCGCCGAGCCGGCCCCCTGCGCCGCGTACACCAGCACGCCGGCCAGGTAGACCAGTTGCATCGGGAAGTAGAACAGGTTGCCGGTCCAGTAGTACCAGCCCGAGACGAAGCCGTGCGTGGGCCCGAACCGCCGATCCGCCCACGTGTAGATCCCGCCCTCCTCCGGATACCGCTTCGCGAGCGTCAGCACGGCCACGACTTCCGGGATGAAGAACAGCGCGAAGGCGACCGCCCAGAGCCAGAGCGCCGGGCGCCCGAGGCTGGCCGACGGCGTGAGCAGGCTCACGTTGACGATGGCGACGAGCTTGAAGAGGAGGAGGTCGCGGAAGGTGAGCGTGCGGGGGAGTTCGGGGGCGCGATGGCTCATCCGGGGGACCCGTGGGTGCTCATGAGCGCAGATTCTACGCCCTCTGGACTCCCCGCGTGGGAGTATGGTTCGATCGAAGTTCCGAGTGCCGTCATCCGAAGGAGTCAGCGAATGAAGAACGGGTTCCGTCGATACGTCTCGCCGTGGGCCGTCGTGGCCATCATCGCGCTGGCCGGCGCGGCGGCGTACGCGCAGCAGGCCTCGGCGCGCCTCGACTATCCGCAGACGCGCAAGTCCGATCACGTGGACACCTATCACGGCGTGCAGGTGCCCGACCCGTACCGCTGGCTCGAGGACGACAACTCGGCGGAGACCGCCGCGTGGGTCGAGGCGCAGAACAAGGTGACCTTCGGCTACCTCGAGCGCATTCCGTACCGCGCGGCGCTCAAGGCGCGCCTCGAAGCGCTCTACAACTACCCGAAGTACAGCGCGCCGTCGCGCAAGGGCGACTACTTCTTCTTCAGCAAGAACGACGGCCTGCAGAACCAGAGCGTGCTCTACATCCAGAAGGGCCTGACGGGCACGCCGGAGGTGCTCATCGACCCGAACACGTGGTCGGCGGACGGCACGTCGCGCCTGGCGGCCTTCTCCCTCTCCAAGGACGGCAAGTACGCCGTCGTCGGCATCTCGCGCGCCGGGTCGGACTGGCAGGAATACGGCGTGATGGAGGTGGCGACGAAGAAGATGCTGCCCGACAAGCTCGAGTGGGTCAAGGTGTCGGGCGCGTCCTGGCGCGGCGACGGGTTCTTCTACAGCCGCTACCCGGCGCCGGCGAAGGGCAAGGAGCTCTCGTCGGCGAACGAGAACCACCAGGTCTACTTCCACAAGGTCGGCACGCCGCAGTCGGCCGACGAGCTGGTGTTCCAGGACCCGGCCAACCCGCAGCGGTTCCACACGGTCGGCACCACCGAGGACGAGCGGTTCGCGATCCTGAACGTGTCGGACCGCGGCAAGGGCAAGAAGGGCAACGCCCTGTTCGTGCGCGACCTCTCGAAGAACGAGACGGCGTTCCGCCCGCTCATCGGCGACGATCGGCGACGACACGTTCGACGTCATCGACAACGTCGGCGACAAGCTGCTGGTCCAGACCGACCGCGGCGCGCCGAACGGCAGGGTGGTGCTGATCGATCCCGCGCAACCCGGCCGAGGCGAACTGGAAGACGATCCTGCCCGAGCGGCCCGAGCCGCTGCAGGGCGCCGGCACGGCGGGCGGCAAGCTGTTCGTCACCTATCTGAAGGACGTGGCCACGGTGGCCGAGGTGCACGCGCTCGACGGCACGCTCGAGAACGAGATCGCAGCTGCCCGGGCCGGGCTCGGCCGGCGGCTTCGGCGGCGAGCGCGACGACACGTTCGTCTTCTACACGTTCACGTCGCTTCAACGTGCCGCCGACGATCTACCGCTACGACATCGCCACGAAGAAGAGCAGCGTGTTCCGCGCGCCCGAGATCCCGGGCTTCGACGCCGTCGACTACGAGACGAAGCAGGTGTTCTACACGAGCAAGGACGGCACGCGCGTGCCGATGTTCCTCGTCTACCGCAAGGGCCTGAAGCTCGACGGCACGAACCCGACGCTGCTCTACGGCTACGGCGGGTTCAACATCACGACGTCGCCCGGCTTCAGCGCGCTGCGCCTCGCGCTGCTCGAGCAGGGCTTCGTCTACGCGTCGGCCAACCTGCGCGGCGGCGGCGAGTACGGCGAGAAGTGGCACGAGGCCGGCACGAAGCTGCAAGAAGCAGAACGTGTTCGACGACTTCATCGCCGCGGCCGAGTGGCTCATCGCGAACAAGTACACGTCGCCCGCGAAGCTGGCCATCCAGGGCGGGTCGAACGGCGGGCTGCTCGTCGGCGCGGTGATGAACCAGCGGCCGGAGCTCTTCCGGGCGGCCATCCCGCAGGTGGGCGTGATGGACATGCTGCGCTTCCACAAGTTCACGATCGGCTGGAACTGGATCGCCGACTACGGGTCGAGCGACAACCCCGACGAGTTCAAGGCGCTCTACGCCTACTCGCCGCTCCACAACATCAAGCCGGGCGCGAAGTACCCGGCCACGCTCATCACCACGGCCGACCACGACGACCGCGTGGTGCCGGCGCACTCGTTCAAGTACGCGGCGACGCTGCAGGAGAAGGCGAGCCGCGACGACGCCGATCCTCATCCGGATCGAGACCAAGTCGGGCCACGGCGCGAGCAGCACGACGAAGCAGATCGAGACCGATCGCCGACATCTACGCGTTCCTGTTCTACAACCTCGGGGTGACGCCGATGCTGCCCGGGAAGTAGGGACAAGGCTTGCCGCGCCGTCGCCGTGGGAGGAAGACGGCGAGCCGGACCACGGCGAAAGCGGGCGAGAGGCGGGTTCAGCGCGCGGCGGGGAGCAGGATTTCGAACGCGGTGCCGCCGGGCTCGCTCGTCACGGTGACGCACCCGCCGTACTGGCTCACGAGCGCGTAGAGCGTGGCCAGGCCCAGGCCGGTGCCGACGCCGTCGCCCGGCTTGGTGGAGAAGAACGGCTCGAACAGGTGCGGCAGCACCTCCTTCGGGATGCCCGAGCCGCTGTCGCGCACGGTGAGCCTCGCATAGCGCCCGGGCCGCAACGGCCAGGCCCATGCGCCGTGTCGGCATCCAGCTCGACGAGGCCCGTCTCGAGGCGGCAGCGACCGCCGTTCGGCATCGCGTCGCGCGCGTTGGTGGCGAGGTCGAGCAGCGATGACCCGCAGGTGGGCCGGGTCGATCACGGTGACGGACGGCTCGCGCGCCGGCACGTTCTCGACCAGCACGCGTCGGCCCGACGCGTGTGCCGCAGCTCCGGCACGAGGTCCGAGACGGCCGCGTCCAGGTCGAGGCGGCACGGGCCGCCCGCGATCCTGCCGGCTGATCGCCCGCAGGCCGTTGGCGAACTCGGCGGCCCGGCTGCACCTGCTCGGCGGCCTTCGTCGCCTCGTCGCGCAGCGGATCGCCGGCGGCCGAGCGTGTCGATGGCGCGATCGACGAACGCGCCCAGGCTCTTGACCGCGGCGGCGTACTCGATCGGCGACCACGCCCGCCAGCCGGCTGACGGCCTCGAGGGCCCGCGCGCGCTGCACGCGTTCCTCGAGCGCGATGCGCCGGCGCTCGGCGGCCACGCGCTGCCGCTCGAGGTGCAGGAACGCGGCCACCGCCAGCGAGCCGAGCGCCAGCAGTTCGGCGACGACGACGATCCGCTGGTAGGCGGCCAGCTGCAGGTTGAACGGCAGCGCGAGTGCACGGCGAAGTGCACGAGGGGGAAGCTGAACGCGCTGCCCACCAGGAAGCTCCCGACGCGCACCGGGATCGAGCCCGGCACTGGCGGCACGTTCGCCCGTGGCGCCGTCGATCGCCCTTGGCAGGTCGGCCTCGCGCAGGCGGAAGGCGAGCAGCAGGAAGAACGGCGGGCACGGCCCAGAGCAGGTCGGTCTCTGGCGCCGTCCGGCAGGGCGAACCACTTGCAGCGCCTCGAGCGCGTCGAGCGTCGTCGGTCGCGAGCAGCGACACGCCCGGCGAGGGCCACCATCCCGTACAGCACGCGCCAGCGCGTCGACCCGCTCGAATACGATCGCCAGGTGAACCGGACGACGATGGCCGCGTCGATCGTGATGAACAGCAGCGACGACGGCAGCATCGTGCCGAACAGCGTCGGGTGCCGCGACGGCCGGGGCGACGACGAAGTAGAGGAACCACCCGATCACGAGCAGCGTGACGCCCGCCCAGCGGAGCTGCCGCTCGACGTCGCGCCGCGGGCCCGAGGTTGGCCAGGTGCGGCTTGCACTCGGCGGCGAACAGGATCGGCGAGTAGAAGAACAGGTACGCCGCGTCCACCCACACGTCGTCCACCCAGCGCCACTGCGCGGCGGGCACGAGCGCGATGGCGACGAGCGTGGCCACCCAGAACACGCAGGCGCAGGCCAGGTTGCGCCAGAAGATCCGCTCCTCGTCGTCCTTGACGCGGCCGAGGCCGTAGAAGCCGGCCATCGCGGCCGTGGCGACGAACGGGATCTGGAACGGCGAGGCGCCGAACGCCGTCAGCGTGCCCGGGTCGAGCAGCGGCAGCGAGTAGATGAGCGCCTCGGTGACGACGACGGCCAGGTAGAGCAGGACCAGCGTGTCGCGCGTGAGCACGTTGACGATGGCGGATCACGACCGGAACGGGCGACACGTGTCGCATGCAGAACTGCCGGAGGCTCTATCGGCTCCGGCGGCCGCGTGGCCTTGAGGTATCGCGGCCAAAGCGTGCAAGAATACGGCGGGCGTCCGCTCCCGGGCCTGTCGATGCTGAGATACCTCGCCAGGCGACTCGCGTTCTCGCTGCTGCTGGTGGCCGTCGTGTCGTCGGCGGCGCTGCTGCTCACGCTGGCCGCGCCGGGCGACATCACGTCGGAGCAGGTGGGCACGGGCGCCACGGCGCAGTCCATCGCAGGCCGAGCGGGCGCGGCTCGGGCTCGATCGATCGCCCGTCGACGCAGTACGGGGCGTGGCTCGCGCGCGCCGCGCGGCTCGATTTCGGCACGTCGCTCATGTACGGGCGGCCGGTCGCCGGCCTCGTGGCGGAGCGCGCGCGGAACACGCTGCTGCTCGCCGTGGCCGCCCTCGCGCTGGCGCTGCTGGCGGGCGTGCCGCTCGGCGTCGTGTCGGGCAGCCGGCGCGGGATCGCGGCGGGCGCCATCCGCGCCGCCTCGCTCGCCGCCGTGTCGATGCCCACCCTGGTCAGTTCGCTCGTGCTGGTGCTCGTGGCCGCGCGCACGGGGTGGCTGCCCACGGGGGGCATGACGTCGGCCGACGCGGCCGCGGGCGCGCGGCTGGCTGGCGGCCGCCGCCGACCTCGCCCGGCACATGATCCTGCCGACGCTCGCCATCGCCCTGCCGCTCGCGGCGACCATCGAGCGGCTGCAGTCGCAGGCGACGGCCGAGACGATGGGGGAGCGGTTCGTCACCGCCGCCGCGGCGAGAGGCGTGCCGCCGGCGCCGGCGTGCTGTGGCGCCACGTGCTGAAGCCGTCGCTGCGGCCCGTGGCGGCCATCTTCGGCCTCGTCTTCGGCAACCTGCTGAGCGGATCGTTCGTGGTCGAGATCGTGACGTCGTGGCCCGGCCTCGGGCGGCTGATGTTCGACGCGCTCCGGTCGCGCGACCTGTACCTGGTGGCCGGGTGCGCGGCGGCCGGCGGCGTGTTCCTCGCCCTGGGCGCGCTGGTGTCGGACGCGGCGCTGGCGGCGATCGACCCGCGGCTGCGCGGGCGGCAGGAGGTCGCGCTGGTGAGGCGCGCGGGCCTCGCGCTCGTCGCGTGCGTGGCGCTGCTCGGCCGTGCTGGCGCCCGCGCTCGCGCCGAACCGGCCCGGACTTCCGCTTTCCCGACCGCGCGTTCGCGCCGCCGATGCCGATTCGCGTCGATCGACGCCGACGGGCGACTGGCGCGCGCCGTTCGTCTATCCCATCCGCCTCGCCGACAGGCTGGAGCGGCGGTACGAGGAGGACCGGGCGCACCCCGTCCCGATCGCGTGGTTCTCGCGCGGCGTCGTGGCGCAGGTGAGCGACGAGCGGACGCGGGCCGTGGCTGCCGCTGGGCGCCGACGGATCGGGCCGCGACGTGTTCGCGCGCCTCCTCTACGGCGCGCGGCTGTCGCTGGCCGTCGCGCTCGCCGCCACGCTCGGCGCGCTGCTCATCGGCACGCTCGTCGGCGGCGCGGCCGGGCGCGGCGGGCGGCGTCGCCGACGAGGTGCTGATGCGGCTCTCGGACTTCGTCGTCGTGCTGCCGGCGATGTACGTCGTGCTGTCGCTGCGCGCCGCGCTCCCGCTCGTGCTGCCGCCCGCGCAGGTGTTCGCGCTCGTCGCGGGCATTCTCGCGCTGGTCGGCTGGCCCATCGTCGCGCGCGGCGTGCGCGCGATTGTCGCGGCCGAGCGGGAGCGCGACTACGCGCAGGCCGCCCTCGCGCTCGGCGCCGGGCGCGCGCGGCTGCTGCTGCGCCACCTGCTGCCGGCGGCCCGCGGGTTCCTCGCGGCGCAGGCCGCGCTGCTCGTGGCGGCGTTCATCCTGGCCGAGGCCACGCTGTCGTACGTGGGCCTCGGCTTCCCCGACCCGTCCGTGAGCTGGGGCGTGATGCTGCAGGAGGCCGCCAACGTCTCGGCCATGGCGGACGCGCCGTGGACCCTGGCGCCGGCGGCCGGCATCTTCCTGCTCGTGCTCGGCGTCAACCTCGCCGCGCCGCCTACGACGCTTCGGTCGTAGCGGCGGTCAGCCCGGGCAGTTGGGCCCGGCCCGGGCGCCTCGTCAACGCCCACTCGAGCCCCGACGGCTCCAATCGCGCAGCTGTTCACGCGTCGTCGCGCGCAGGATTGCGCCCCGCGTGAGCGGAGCGAACACCGCGCTGCTGACCAGCACAATGCCGGCGGCGATGTGGGCGAGAAGGACAACGGAGTACAGGGACAGTTCGAACATGGTTCACCTCCGGGGGGCGCGTCGGTGCGTCCAGGTTGTGGTGTGTGAAGCTATAGACGGGAGAGCGGCGCGCGACGTTCACTCCGGCGAGGGCCGGCCGATCACCGTCAGCCACGCGTGTACCCACGCCCGCATGCGCCTCACGTGCGAACCGTCCCAGTAGACCCGGCGGCAGTCCGGGCATTCCCGGAACTCACGGTAGTACTCCCGCGTGTCGGGGAGGAGCCGGTCTTCGACCTCTTCCCGCCCGACTGCCCGCAATACGCCGTTGCAGGCCATGCACCGCGTGAACGGCGCGATGCGATCGGGTGCAGGGAACCGGCGGAGCGCCTCGGGCGCCTGCTCGAAGGGGTCCGTCGCATGCACGAATCCTCCGTGAACCACGACGCGCCGCATCAGCAGGCGCTTGTCGCGCGTGAGAACCACGCGAGCCTCCGCCAGTGCCACCCGCACGATCTCATCGTCTGGAAACGTCGAGTGGTGGACGCAGTCGAGACCCAACAGACGCAGGTACGCCGCGAGGCGCCCCAGATGTTGATCGAGCACGAAGCGCCCGCGCGGATACGGCGGCCGGAGCGGGTGCGGGTTCTCCAGGATGGCCATGAACGGATACACGCTCACACGATCGCCGTCCCGCAGCAAACGCTCGAAGCCCACGGGCTCGCCAGTGATCTGGATCAGCGCGACCTCGGTGTGCGGCACGCCGTGGGCCTCGATGCGGTCTTTCACGCTGGCCGGTTCGTTGAACGCGTGAACGACCTCGCGCCCGCGCCACTCCCGCGGCAGCAGGTCGTTGAGTTCCGCGAAGAACCGGAAGGTGGCCGCCGCCATGGCGCGATCATAGCGAAACGGGGACTGTCCCCATTTCAGTTTCTGCACGGTCCGCGCGAGGGTGGGTGCGCTTTCTGCAATCTGCGGGACAGGTCCGTGCGCGGTTTGTGCTACAACTGCCGTGCTTCGCAGTCACAGGGAGGCGCTCAGCTGGATCAGGACCGCTCGCCAGGCACACCGCCAGCCGCCCCGGCGACTCTGCGCCGCGCGCTCGGCCGATGGGATCTCGCGGCCATCGGCATCAACCAGACCATCGGCGGCGCCGTCTTCCTCATGCCGTCGCAGATCGCCGCCGTCGTCGGCGCGTGGAGCCCGTTCGCCATCCTCGGCGGCGCACTGGTGACGATGGTGGTGGCCGTGTCGATGGCGGAGGTGGGCAGCCGCTTCGACACCACCGGCGGGCCGTATCTCTATGCGCGCACCGCCTTCGGCCGCTTCGCGGCGTTCGAAGTCGGCTGGATGCAGTGGTTCGCGCGCGTCTCGAGCCACGCCTCGGTCTCGAACGGGCTGGCGCTCGCGCTCGGCTACTACTGGGCCGGCGCCGCGCGGGGCGCCGGCCGCGCCGCGGTGATCATCGTCATCACGCTCGTGCTGACGCTGGTGAACATGCGCGGCATCACGCAGGGCTCCCGCACGGTGAACGCGCTGACGATCGCGAAACTGGTCCCGCTCGGGCTCTTCATCGCCATCGGCGTCTTTTTCGTGACGCCGGCGCGGTTCACGGCCCTGCCGGCCGTCTCGCTGGACCAGGCGTCGACGGCGGCGCTGCTCACGATCTTCGTGTTCGGCGGGTACGAGGTGCTGACGGTGCCGGCGGGCGAGTCGAAGGATCCGCGGCGGCACGTGCCCTTCGCGCTCATCACGACGGTCGTCGTGGTCGGAGCGGTCACGATGCTCTGCCAGGTCGTCGCCGTCGGCACCCTCGACAACCTGGCCGCGTCGACCACGCCGCTGGCGGACGCGGCGGCCGGATTCATGGGCGGGGCCGGCGCGCTGCTCATCGGCATGGGCGCGATCGCCTCGATGACGGGCAACCTGGCAGGCCAAATCCTGACCGGGTCGCGCATGCTCTACGCGCTGGCGGAACAGGGCGACCTGCCGCCCGCGTTCGGGCGCGTGCACCCGCGGTACCGCACGCCGGTTGTCGCCATCCTGTTCACGGCGGGCGCGGCGCTGGCCCTGGCGCTGTCGGGCTCGTTCGCCTGGCTGGCGATCGCCAGCGCGCTGGCGCGCCTGGTGGTCTACGGCGCGTCGTGCGGCGCGGCCGTCGCGTTGACGCGCCCGGGCAAGGCCGGCCGGGCCGGCGCGGCGCTGTTCGTGTCGCCGCTCTCGCCGCTGCTGCCTGTGGCGGGCATCGCAATTGCCGTCGTGCTCGTCGTCACCGCCTCGCGCGCGCAGCTCGTCGCCGGCGGGGCGGCCCTGGCCGCCGGCGCGGTGCTGTTCCTCGCCAGCCCCCGCCCGCAAGCGCACCCGCGAAGTCGTTGACCCCGTGGGCCCCGCACGTTCGACTGCTCGCAGATCGACGGCTGGCTGTATTCTGTCTCCTGTCTTCTGTATTCTGTCCTCTGACTCCTGTTCTTCTACTGGCTTCTGGCTTCTGGCTACTGGCTACTGACTACTGAATACTGGCTACTGTCATGAATCTGTCTGGCGTCTATCCCCCCATCGCCACCCCCTTCAAGGACGACGAGGTCGACTTCGCCGGCCTGAAGCACAACGTCGATCGCTGGATGCGGACGGGGCTTCGCGGCCTGCTCGCCCTCGGCTCGAACGGCGAGGCGGCGTCGGTCGACGAAGACGAGGCCGAGCGCATCGTCGCCACCGTGCGCGAGGGCGTGCCGCGCGACCGCGTGCTGCTCGTGGGCACCGGGCGGCAATCGACGCGCGCTACCATCGCCGCCACGAGGCGCGCCGCGAAGGCTGGCGCGGACGCCGTGCTCGTGCTCACGCCGTTCTACTTCAAGTCCCAGATGACGCCCGAGGCGCTGGGCGACCACTACCGCGCGGTCGCCGACGCGTCGCCCGTGCCGGTGCTGCTCTACAACTTCACGAACGTGACGGGCGTGAACATGACGCCCGACACGGTCGCCGCCCTCTCGGCCCACCCGAACATCGTCGGCCTGAAGGACTCGAACGGCGACATCGCCCAGGTGGCCGGCGTCGTGGCACGCGTGCCGGCCGCCTTCAGCGTGCTGGTTGGCTCCGCGGCCACGCTGTACCCGGCGATGACGATGGGCGCGTGCGGCGGCATCGTCGCGGTGGCGAACGTCGTCCCAGACGTCTGCGTGACGCTCTACGACCTGGTGCGCGCCGGGAAGCACGACGAGGCGCTCCGGCTCCAGCGGCGGCTGACGCCGCTGGCCAACGCGGTGACGGGCGGTTACGGCATCGCCGGCCTGAAAGTGGCGATGGACATCGCCGGCTACGTCGGCGGCCAGGTGCGGCGGCCGCTGCGGCCCGCGAAACCCGAGGCGCACGAGGTGCTGCAGCGGCTGTATGAGGAGCTGACATCATGATTCCCCTTCCCGACCGCGAGAGAATCCTGCTTGGCCCCGGCCCCAGCATGGTGCCGCCGCGCGTGATGCGGGCGATGGCGGCGCCGGTGCTGAGCCATCTCGATCCCGACCTGATGGCGATGATGGACGAACTGCGCGGAACGGCTGACGGCCGCGTTCCGATCGCCGGCGGGCTCGTTCTCGTTCGCGGTGTCGGGCACCGGCACGTCGGCCATGGAGACGGCGGTGGCCAACCTCGTGGGCGACGGCACGCGCGTGCTCTCGATTGTCGGCGGCTACTTCGCCGATCGGATCGCCGGCATGAGCGAGCGGTACGGCGGGGACGTGACGCGCCTGTCGTACGAGTGGGGCAGAGCCGTCGATCCGGAGGCCGTCCGCCGCGCGCTGAAGGAGCAACCCGCGGACATCGTCACCGTGGTGCACGCGGAAACGTCAACCGGCGTGCTGAACCCGGTCGAGCAGGTCGCCGCGGTCGCGCGCGAACACGGCGCGCTGACCATCGTCGACGCGGTGACCTCGCTCGGCGGGCATCCCGCTCGAGGTGGAGAAGTGGGGCGTCGGCGCGGCGTACAGCTGCGCGCAGAAGTGCGTGGGCGCGCCGTCGGGCGTCGCGCCGATCACGTTCTCGCCCGGCGCCCTGGAGCGGCGCGTCAAGGCGCGCAGCTTCTCCTTCGACCTCGGGCTGCTCGAGGACTACTGGGTGCGCCGCAAGTACCACCACACGATCTGCGCGTCGATGCTCTACGCTCTGCGCGAGGCGCTGCTGATGGTGGAGGAGGAGGGCCTCGAGGCGCGGTGGGCGCGCCACCGGCACCATCACCTCGCGCTCGCCGCCGGCCTCGGCGCGATGGGCCTGTCGCTGCTGCCGCCCGAGGGCGAACGGCTCTGGACGCTCAATGCGGTCCGCGTGCCCGAGGGCGTAGACGAGGCGGCGGTGCGCAAGCAGCTGCTGCAGCAGTTCGACATCGAGGTGGGCGCGGGCCTCGGGCCCGCTCGCCGGGAAGATCTGGCGCGTGGGCCTGATGGGCGCCAGTTCGACGCCCGCCATCATCCTGCTGTTCCTCGGCGCCTTCGAGTCGGTGCTGCGCGCGCAGGGTGCGGCGGTGCCGCGGGGCGCCGGCACCGCCGCAGCCGCGGACGTCCTGGGGGCGCGGTAGCGCGCGGCCGATGGGGCTTGCCGGCGTGGCCCTCGCGCTCGTGGCGCTCGCGGCGCCGCAGACGCCCCTCGAAAAGGCGCGCGCCGATCTCCAGTTGCGCCGCGAAGCAGTCGTCCGCGCCTACGACCTCGCGGCGCAGCGTTCCCGCCTCGACGCGTACGCGCGCACGTGCGACCGCGCGTTTCGCGACCCCGCCATCGCGCGCCAGGCGCCGATCGGCCGCCTGCCGTTCGTCGCCAGCGATCGGCGCGAGTTCCTCCAGCGCGCCGCGGCGTTCGCGGCGGAGCGCTTCGGCTTGCGCCTCTCGGGCCTCTCCGTCAAGTTCTCGCGGCTGCCTCAGAACACCGCCGGCCTCGTGAAGGTCGCCGACGGCCGCACCACCGTCGAAGTGTCCGAGCGCCACCGGGACGACGACGAGCAGATCCTGGCGATTGTGGCCCATGAGTTCGCGCATATCGTGCTCGAGGCGCCCGGGTCTGGCGTGTCGAACCGTGATGCCGAGGACGAGGAACTCGCCGATGCCGCCGTCGTGATGGCCGGCATGGGGCCGCTGTTCCTCAGGGTCGCGTACCGCGAGGGCGTGTCGGTCACGGGCGGCAAGGCCGAGTGGAGCGTCCGCCGCACGGGCTATCTGAACCCCGTCGCCATCGCGTACCTGACACTTCTCCAGGCCGAGATGGCGGGACTCCCTCAGATGACCTACCGGGGCCTGGTCGGCGACTGGTACGAGCCGGTCTGGTCTGTCCGTGCGCGGCGGCAGGACGAACACGGACCGGTGGCCTGATTCCTGCAGGAGACGCGGCGGTGCTGAACGGAATTGCGGCCAACGAGCCAGCCTCCGGCGGGCCAGCGCATCAAGATTGTCATCGCCGGTGGATAGTGCGTCATGGTGAAGCGTCTCCTGCAGGCGACAGCGGCGGCGGGCGCCATCTCCTTCGCGGCCTTCGCCTACCTGTACCTGTCGCTGCCGGACGTCCGGCCGCTGCGCACGGTCAACCCTCGCACCACGGCCTTCATGGAGCTGCGGGCGCGGGAAGCCGATAAGGCAGGGAAGAAACCGCGAAAGGTCCAGCAATGGGTGTCGTACGAGCGCATATCGCCGTCGCTGAAGCGCGCGGTGATCGTCGCCGAGGACGCCGCGTTCTTCTCGCACGAGGGCGTGGATTTCGACGAGACTGGAGAAGTCGTTCGAGGACAGCTGGAACAAGGGCAAGCGGATGCGCGGCGGGAGCACCATCACCCAGCAGCTGGCCAAGAACCTCTACCTGTCGCCGTCGAGCAACCCGGTGAGGAAGATCGAGGAGCTGATGATCGCCCGGCGGCTCGAAGCGGAGTTGTCGAAGCGCCGCATCCTCGAGCTGTATCTGAACGTCATAGAGTGGGGCGACGGCATCTGGGGAGCCGAGGCCGCGGCGCGGGCGTATTTCCAGAAGCCGGCGTCGGCCCTGGGCGCCGACGAAGCCGGCGCTGCTGGCGGCCTCGATCATCAACCCGAGGCGGTTCAGCCCGGCGCATCCATCGAAATACCTGCTGCGCCGGCAGGAGCTCATCCGCCAGCGCATGGGAGACGTCGAGCCGCCGGCCCCGGCCGTCGGCGCCGTCGCGGGCGCCCCAGGAGGTCTGCCGTGAAGTCCGGCCCCGGAGTCAGGCGTGCGCTGGCCGCCGCCCTCGTCCTGACCGTCTTTGCCGGGGGCGCCGAGGCCGCCTCGATCATCGCGCCCACCTTCGACACCATGATCACGCGTGCGCAGTCGGTGTTCGTCGGGGCAGACGCTCGACGTCCGCTCGCGGTGGGTGTCGACCTCGTCGGGGCCGGCCATTGTCACGGTGGTGACCTTCAAGGTGATCCGCACGTTGAAGGGCGAGCTGGGCGCCCAGACGCAGCTCGAGTTCCTCGGCGGCACGGTCGGCGACTACCGGCTGGAAGTGCCCGGGATTCCGCGCTTCCGGGTCGGCGACGAGGACGTGCTGTTCGTCGACGAGCGCGGGCAGCCGGTGAGCCCCGTGGTCGGCTTCATGCACGGGAGGTTCCGCGTGCTCGAGGAACCCGGCACGGGCCGCCGCTCGGTGGCGCGCCACGACTTCTCGCCGCTCACGAGCGTGAGCGACATCGGCGCCGCTCGACGGCCGCGGCACGCGCCGCGTCCACGCGTTCCATGTCGCTCGCGGACTTCGAAACGAAATCGCGCGGGCCGTCCGCCGGCAGCGCGAAGCGCGGTAGGAGTGTGACGATGCGCCGCGCCATCCTCCTGTCCGCCGTCTTCGTGGCCGCCGCCGTCGGCGCGTCGCAGTCCTACTGGCTCAACGGCCCGACGTGGCCGGACGGCATCGTGCCCATCCAAATCGAGCTGGGATCCTCGCCGGCGCTCACCGACGGGTGCGCCGACTGGTCCTGCTCGGCCGCCGGCGCGATCGACCGCTGGAACCTCTTCATGGGGCGCGTCCAGCTCCAGGCGGTCGAGCATTCCACCCAGACGAAGGGCGAGGGGAACGGCGCAACGACATGTTCTTCGCGGCGGACATGTACGGGAAGGCCTTCGGCCCGGACACGCTGGCCCTGACGACCTGGTGGTACGTGAACGACAGGCTCGTCGAGGCCGACATCGGCTTCAACATCGGCGAAGAAGTGGGACTCGTACCGCGGCACGACGAAGCCTGGCGCGACCTACGATCTGCGCCGCGTGGCGCTGCACGAACTGGGCCACGTGCTCGGCCTCGGGCACCCGAACGACCACGGGCAGACCGTGGTCGCGATGATGAACGGGACCATCGGCAATCTCGACAGCCTGACGGTGGACGACATCGCGGGCATCCAGGAGCTCTACCGCGCGCCGGGCAGCGGCTCGGACGGCGGCTCGAGCGGCGGCTCGGGCGGCGCCACGATCAACTTCCCGCCGCGCAACGAGACCTACGACTTCCGCGCCTGGCTCGAATCGAAGTACGCGAACACGCTTGGACGCCCGGCCGGCCTCTCGTACTCGGACGTCGAGGGCTCGGTCGTCTGGGTGCAGGAATACCTGCGCTACCGCCTCAACCTGTGCAGCCACGGGCAGGCCGTGGAGCGCGTGCGCATCCAGATCGCGGGGGGCGGCGTGCCCGGCGTCTGCGGCACGCCGGCGTCGACCTCCATCATCGAGTTTCCGCCGCGCGACGAGACCTACGGGTTCCGCCTGCAGCTCGAGGACTTCTACCGCGTGGACCTGGCGCGGCAGGCGGTGCGGACGAGCGTGGACGCCGAGGGCGACGTGGTCTGGATCCAGGAGTACCTGCGCTACCGCCTCAACGGCTGCACGCACGCCCAGTCGATCGACAAGGTGACCCAGCAGATCGAAGGCCGGGGCGTGCCGTCCGTGTGCAAGTGACCGCCGGCGCCCGCGCCCGCGCTAAAGCCTGACCGGCGCGGCGCCGACACACCTTCTCGGCGACCGTCGCGGCTCCGTCGGGCCGGCCCGGCCGCCGGCCCTGCATGATCGACTACACGCTCCATGTCCGCCTCCTCGTCGAGGACATCGTCGCCCGCACGCCCGCGCTGGCGCACGTCGACCCGCGGCGGGTCCTGGTCTTCGCGCGCCACGGCCGCAGCGACGCGCACGGCGCCTTCGCCACGTGCCACTCGCTGATGCTGCCCGCGAGCGAGCCGGCCTACTACTTCTGGCGGGACCGGCGCACGGGCGCGCTCTCGCGCCGCTCCGAGTGGTTCGTCACGCGATCGCCTGAGGTCCGCGTCGGCCGGCCGCCGCATCTCGCATCTCGTCTCGATCGCGCTGCCGCGGTTCTGCGACCAGACCCTGGCGGACACGCACAAGGAGCGCGTCTACGAGCGGGGCGAGGCGTGGATGGCGAAGCTCGACACGATCGTGCACGAGCTGTATCACGTGGACCCGCACGAGGGCGGCATCCGCCGCACGGTGACGGCCGACGGCAGGCCCGCGGCGCAGACGCACACGCCGCAGTTCTTCCGCGACGTCCAGCGGATCGTGCGTGAGTACGTGGCCAGCGGGCCGGACCCGGCGGTGCGCGAGTTCCTGGGGCTGGATTTCGACGGGCTTGGTGAAGCGGCACGGCGGCGTGGCCGGCACCGTGTTCCGCGATTTTCCCGCGTTCCCGCAGCGCTACCGGGAGCGGCTGGCCGACCAGCCCCGCGCGCCGCGCGCGCCCCAGATCGTGCCCGTGCCGCCGCGCCCCCACCGGCGCCTGTTCACCGAGGCCGACCTCGTGCTGCGCGAATTCCTGCCGAATTCGACACGCCGGCTCCAGCGGGGTCAGACCCCGGAGTCCGGCACTCGATCACTGCCGGATTCCGGGGTCTGACCCCGACACCCGCCGCGCGGCGACGAAGCGCGAGGTCCAGTAGGCGGCCGACATCGACTCCACGCGCACCACGCCGCCGCTCTTCGGGGCGTGGATGAACTGCCCGTTGCCGACGGCGATGCCGACGTGCGTCGGTCCCGAGCCGGTGGTGGCGAAGAACACGAGGTCCCCCGGGGCGACCTCGGCGCGATCGACGGGCTCACCCGCCAACGCCTGGCGCCTGACGTCGCGCGGCACGGCGACGCCCTGGCGCGTGAACACGTAGTTCACCAGGCCGCTGCAGTCGAACCCGTCGGGCAGCGAGCCGCCGTCGCGATAGGGCGCGCCGACCAGCGTCCGGGCGAGGCGCGCGATCTCGAGCCCGGCGGCGGTCGCGGCGCGCGTTGGCGCTGGAATTGGTGTTGGCACCGGCGCCGCGCCGGGCGGCGCGGGTTCGTACGCGGCCGGCGGCAATGCCGGCGGCAGCACGCGGACCCGCGGCGTGTTCTGCGCGCAGGCCGACGCGGCAAGAGCGGCGGCGGCCAGCAGGAGAAACACCCGGGCAGGCGGCGGCGTAGTCATCCGTATTAGGATATCGGCGGCGGCTCCTGTGCGGAACAGCGCCTGCCGGTTGCATCACCCTTCCGCCAACGGGCCTGGAGGTCCACGATGCGCGTCCCGATGGTGTTCGCGGCCGTATGCGTGCTGCTCAGCGGAGCGTCGGCGCCGGCGTCGGCCGATCCCGCGGGCGGGGTGCCAGTTCCTCTCAGCAGCTGCTCCGCCGACGCGCCGCGCGAGCGCCCATGGGCGGTCGATTTCTCACCGGGCGCTCCCGTCGTTGTCGCCCCCGCGCCGCTCCGCCTCCTGGCCGGCGCGCAGGCCCCGCCTGCCCGCCGGCCGGTGCCGGTCGAGTACAGCGACGGCTACAAGACGCGGGCGAAGATCCACAAGATCAGCAGCTTCGCCACGCTCCCGCTGTTCGTCGCGAACTACTTCGTGGGCCAGGACCTCTACAACAACCCCGGCGACGAGTCGATGAAGGGCGCGCACGGCGCCCTCGTGGCGGGCACGGCGGTCCTGTTCGGCGTGAACACGGTGACCGGCGCCTGGAACCTGTGGGAAGGCCGGAAGGACCCCAATCACCGCACGAAGCGCATGACGCACGGCATCCTGATGATGGCCGCCGACGTCGGCTTCCTCGCCACCGCCGCGCTTGCGCCGGACTCGGAGGGAGACGAGCACGGCGGCATCCACAGCTCCTCCGACGGCCGGAGCACGCACCGGGCCGTCGCGCTGACGTCGATGGGCATCGCCACGGTCAGCTACCTCATCATGCTGTTCGGAGCGCACTAGCCATGCCTGCACCAGAATTCCTCGTCCATGCCTCGCAGGGCTGGGCGCGCCTCTACGCCGACAGCAAGCTGGTGTCGACCGGCGTGATGTACGTGCATCTGGCCGGCCTGCTGCTCGGGGGCGGCGCGGCGGTTACCGCGGACCGCGAGACGCTCAAGGTCGTGCGCGAGGCCGAGCCGGCGCGCTCGGATCACCTCGCGTTCCTCGGCACAGTGCACGCCGTCGCCATCGCCGGCCTGGCCATGCTCGCCGCATCCGGCGCCGCCATGCTGCTGGCGGACCTCGACACGTTCTGGAGCGCGCGGGTGTTCTGGATCAAGATGAGCCTGATCGTCCTGCTGCTGGCCAACGGCCTCCTGCTGCGGCAAGCGGAGCAGCTGGCGCGCACGCTGCCCGGCCGCGCCTGGCGGCAGCTGAAGGCGACATCGGTGGTGAGCCTCGTGCTGTGGTTCGCGACGCTGCTCGCCGGCACGATTCTCGGGAGCAGCTGAAGCCATGAGTGAAGACTGCCGGCGCGATTTCCTGAAGCAGGCGGCGGCGCTCCTTTCGGGCGCGCTCGTCGTCGTGGCCGGGGCCCCCGTCTCGGCGTCGGGAGCCGAGTTGACGTTTCCGATCCCGGCGGCCGACGGCGCCACCGTCGATCGCGACAACGGCGTGATCCTCGTCCGCTACCAGGGCAAGGTGTTCGCGTTCAACCTGTCGTGCCCGCACGAGAACGCGGCGGTGCGCTGGAAGGCGGCCGTGAACCGCTTCGAGTGCAGCCGGCACGACTCGAAGTACGAGCCGAACGGCACCTACACGTCCGGCCGGGCCACGCGCAACATGGACCGGTTCCCCGTCCGGCGCAACGGCGACACCATCGTCGTCAACGTCGCCACGCTCATCCAGTCGGACACGAACAAGGCGCAGTGGGACGCGGCGGCCGTGACCCTGTAGCGCGGACAGATGTTGTAGAATGCGCGCATGGAGCAGACGCTCCTTCTGAACGCGTCGTTCGAGCCTCTCAAGGTCGTCCACTGGCAGAAGGCCATTACGCTGCTGTGTCAGGGGAAAGTGGAGGTCATCTCCGTCTACGACCGCGAGGTGCACAGCGTCTCGATCACCTTCAAGCTGCCGTCGGTCATCCGCCTGCTCCGCTACGTCCGCATCCGGCACCGCTTCGACTACGTGCCGTTCTCGCGGGCGAACATCTACGCGCGCGACGAGCACACCTGCCAGTACTGCGGGCGGGTCTGCCCGACGGGCGAGCTGACGTTCGACCACGTGGTGCCGGTGGCGATGGGCGGCCGGAAGGACTGGGAGAACATCGTCACCTGCTGCGTCGCGTGCAACCGCCGCAAGGGCGGGCGCACGCCGGCCGGCGCCGGGATGCACCTGGTCCGCCTGCCGAAGCGCCCGGAGTCGGCGCCGGCCCTGCGCATCACCATCGGGCTCCGGCAGGCTCCCGAGAGCTGGCGCGACTACCTCTACTGGAACGTCGAGCTCGAGGACGATTAGAGCCAGCGCCGCCCGAAGCTGCCCGTGCCTGATCCCACACCACGCCTCGTCGATGCCGTCGTGCCATCCGCGTCTCTCGTCGGGGCGCGCGTGACGGTGCACGGCCGCGGGCTCGCGCCCTCGTCCGGCGGCCTGCCGGTGGTCCGCGTCGGCGGGGCGCCCGCGCAGGTGGTGATGGCCTCGCCGTCGCGCCTGGGGATCCTGGTGCCGGCGTCGATCGCCCGCGGGCGCCACCCGGTGACGGTTGACGGCGCGGGCGGCGAGGCGATCCTCGACGTCGGCGCCCCGCTGGTCGGCGGCGTGCACCAGGTGGACAACCCCGCCTTCGGCCGGGACGGCACGCTGTACGCCACCTTCAGCGGCACGCGCGGGCAGAAGGTGCCCGTGTCGGTCTTCCGCGTGACGGGCGACGGCGAGAAGACGCCATTCCTCTCCGACATCACCAACGCCACGTCGATGGCGTGCGACCCCGCCGGCACGCTGCACGTCAGCAGCCGCTTCGACGGCACGGTGCGGAAGGTCCAGCCGGACGGCCGATCCGAGATCGTCGCCCACGACCTGGGCGTGGCGTGCGGCGTCGCCTTCGGCTCGGACGGCACGATGTTCGTCGGCGATCGCAGCGGCACGGTGTTCCGCGTCGGTTCGTCGGCCCACGTCGTGCCGTTTGCCTCGCTGCCGCCGAGCCTCGCGGCGTTCCACCTGGCGATGGGGCCCGACGACGCGCTGTATGTCTCGGCCCCGACGATGGCCACTTACGACCACGTGTACCGCGTCGATCGCCTGGGCGTCGTTTCGGTGGTGTCCTCGGAGTTCGGCCGGCCGCAGGGACTCGCCATAGACGAGGCCGGAACGCTCTACGTGGTTGACGCGCTCGCCGGGGGCGCGGGGCTGTACCAGGTGCGCCAGGGCGCGCCGCGCGAGTTGGTCGTGGCCGCCACGTCGCTGGTGGGCGTCGCGTTCGACCCGCGCGGCGGGCTGGTGGTGGCCTCCAACGACACGATCTACCGTTTCGACAACGGGCTGCGGCCCTGGAGAGCTTGATGAAGCAGTTGTTCGCCACCAAGTCGCTCGACCGCCTCATGAGCGATACCAAGGACCCCGAGCACCAGCTGCGGCGCTCGCTCGGGGTAGTCCAGCTGACGGCGCTCGGCATCGGGGCGATCATCGGCGCCGGCATCTTCTCGTCGGTCGGGTCGGCGGCGGCGGGCGGCTCGGCCCACGTCGGCGCGGGGCCCGCCGTCGTGCTGTCCTTCGTCCTGACGGCCGTCGCCTGCGGGTTCGCCGCGCTGTGCTATGCCGAGTTCGCCGCGATGGTGCCGGTCTCCGGCTCGGCGTACACCTACGCGTACGCCACGCTGGGCGAGCTGGTCGCCTGGATCATCGGCTGGGACCTGATCCTCGAGTACGCCATCGGCAACGTGGCGGTGGCCGTGTCGTGGTCGGGCTACTTCCAGGAACTGCTCCGGGGCCTCGGCGCCGCGTGGCCCGCGCTGGCTCGGCATGGACTACCGGTCGGCGGCCCAGGCCGCGCGCCAGGTGGCGGCCGCGACGGCGGCCGGCGGCGACGCGACCGGGCTGAGCCTCGCTCGTGCGGCAGTCCGCCGACGTGTTCGCGACGGCGCCGCGGGTGGCGGGCATCCCGGTCATCCTCGACCTGCCGGCGTTCCTGATTGTCGCCTTCATCACGTGGGTGCTCGTGCGCGGCATCCGGGAGAGCGCGTGGCTGAACTCGGCGATGGTCGGCCTCAAGCTCGCCATCATCGCCTTCTTCATCATCGTGGGCGCGTTCTACGTGAAGCCCGACAACTGGGTCCCGTTCGCGCCGAACGGCTTCCGCGGCATCTCGAGCGCGGCGGCCATCATCTTCTTCGCCTACATCGGGTTCGACGCCGTCTCGACGGCTGCCGAGGAGACGAAGAACCCGCAGCGCGACATGCCGATCGCGATGATCGCGAGCCTGGTCATCTGCACCGTGATCTACATCCTCGTCGCCCTCGTGCTGACCGGGATGCTGAAGTGGACCGAGCTGGGCACCGCCGAGCCGCTCGCCACGGCATTCTCCGCGCTCGGCATGCACTGGGCGGCGGGCAGTCATTTCGCTCGGCGCCGTGTTCGCCACCACGTCCGTGCTGGTCGTGTTCCAGCTCGGCCAGCCGCGCATCTTCTTCTCGATGGCGCGCGACGGCCTGCTGCCGCAGTGGGCGGCGCACGTGCACCCGAAGTACCGCACGCCCCACGTGACGACGATCCTGACCGGCGCGGTCGTGGCCATCTTCGCCACCTTCATGAACATCAACGAGGTGGTCGAGCTGACCAACATCGGGACGCTGTTCGCCTTCGTCCTCGTGGCCCTCGGCGTGATCGTGCTGCGGCGCGTCGATCCAGGACGGGTCGCGGCCGTTCCGCACGCCGCTGGTGCCGTGGGTGCCGCTCCTCGCCGCCATCATGTGCACCTATCTCATGTTCCAGTTGCCGCGGGTGACGTGGGAGCGCTTCGTCATCTGGCTGGCGATCGGCCTGCTCATCTACTTCGGCTACGGCGTCCGCCACAGCGTGCTTCGGAATCGGCCGGCGGGGCGAAGCTGAGACTGGGCCCGCCGCGCCGTAGCCGCGCCGTAGCCCGAGCGGCCCGACGCGCGAGGGCGAAGGCGGGCGAAGGCGGGTGCCTTGACATTCGCGGAGCGGAGGGGCATCGTTGAACCTAGGAACGGGAGCACCTTCATGCGCAGCAACCGCGGGTTCACCCTCATCGAGCTCCTGATCGTCGTGGCCATCATCGGCGTCATCGCGGCGGTGGCGGTGCCGGGCCTGCAGCGCGCCCGCCAGTCCGGCAACGAAACCGCCGCAATCGGGTCGCTTCGCGCGATAACCGGGGCGCAGTCGCTCTTCGCCGCGGCCTGCGGCAACGGGTTCTTCTCGCCGTCGCTGCCGAACCTGGGCACGCCGCCCGCCGGAGGGCAGGCGTTCATCAGCCCCGACCTCAGCACGGGCAACACGGTGTTCAAGAGCGGCTACCGGGTGACGATGAGCAGTTCGACCGGCGTCGCGCCAGACGCGCCGCCGACCTGCAACGGCCTGGCGGCGGGCGCCGCGATGCAGGGCTTTTTCGCCACCGCTACCCCCGCGCCAGGCGGCGGCTCGAAGGCGTTCGGCACCAACACGAACCACACCATCTACTGGGCCACGCAGATGGCGCCGCTCGCCATGACCGACGACACGGCCCCGGCCGGGACGTTCTCAATCCAGTAGAACCGGCCTCGTTGCCTGCGTGTTGCGGCCCACCAGCACCCGCAAGAGCGGGCAACGATGCCCAACCGCCCGTCTGAGCGATCAGCGCCCGACCTGAATGCGCACGTAGTCGACTTGCCCGCCCAGTTCGCGGGTGTCGGCGTTGATGCCGACCGCGGCGGGCACCGCCGCGCCCATCCACACCAGTTCCAGGCGGTTGACGCCGGCGGTCCAGGCCGACGCGTCGGTGGGAAAGTCCACCCGCTGCCAGTCGGCCGTGAGCGGGAAGGGGCCAAACTGCCGGCCGTTGATGCGCGCGGCGAGGTTGAGCGACGCGCCGGGATACGAGAACGGCCTCAGCCGGAGCTGCACGGTGAGGGGCGCCGGGTGGTCCAGCGGGAGCAGCACCTCGGCCGAGGCCTGCGACCACCGGGCCGTCGTGCCGTCGGGCAGGGCATCCGCCTGGTACCAGCCGCCGGCGAGGTAGGCCTCGTCGCGGAGGCCGATGTCGACGCGGCCGTACGGGCGCTCGGGATCGCCGAGCATCGGGAACGCGAAGGAGTCGTAGCGGAACGGCGCCACGCCCTGGCGGGCCGCGTAGATCAGGTTCACCGGGTACGAGAACGGGTGCCCGAACCATCGTGAGAACGTGCGCGCCTGATCCACGGCGAGGTCGCTGAACGACTGGGGCACGCTGCCGCCGAACCGGCCGGCCACGGCGGCCGCCATGGCGGTCAGGTTCCACACGACGAGCAGGGCCAGCAGCGTCGATACGGCGGCGAGGGGCCGCTTCGCGATCCAGCGGCGCAGGCCATCGGCGGCCGCGGCGAGCCCGACGGCCAGCAGCGGAACGGTACCGTCGAACCGGCGCGCGCCGTACGCCGCGCCGCCCCACCAGTCCTCCACCGACGCGTTCACGTAGACGGCCAGCAGGAAGACCGCGAGCGCGAGCCGGCCGAAGGCGCGGTCCCGGACTGCGAAGACGATCAGGCCCAGCGCGGCCAGGTACGTGACCGGCGACGTGGAGAACAGCCCGTTGCGCGACGACCACAGCATCCGCACCGGGTCCGGGCTCAACCAGAACATCTTCGGCGAGAGCGGCGACACCGCGATCGGCGACCCGTAAATCGCGTTCCACGCGATGAGCTGGGGCGAGAACGCCGCGAAGGCGCACGCGGCGAAGAGCGCGCCGCGCCACACGAGCGTGCGGCGCCCGGCGGTCCCCGGAGCGGAGACCATGCCCGACGCGAACTCCCACGCGGGAAACGCCACGAACACGAGATTCTGCCAGCGGATCGCCAGCATGAGGCCGCCAAGCAGGCCGAGGGCCGCCCACTGCCACGCCGTCCGCCGGCCGCGCGTGACGGACCACGCGTAGACGAATGCCGCCACCGCGCACATCGACGTCGCGTGCGACATGGTGGGTTCCTTCACGAGATACCAGAGCATGAAGGAGCCGGCCACGAGGGCGAATGTCGAAAGGGCGGCAAGGCCCGCGCCAAAGAAGCGGGAAGCGAGGCGATAACAGAACCACACTCCCAGCAGGCCGTAGAACAAGCCGGCGATGCAGACGGCCTGCCGGTACGGGTACCCCGAGCCATCGAGGGCCACCTTCACGCCGCGCGCGGCGAGGTAGTGGGCCCCCGCGTGGCCGATCGCGTAGAAGGGCATCCAGGCGATCGCCGGTCCCACGGACCAGGCGGTCTGGGCGTAGCCCGTGGACGTGGGCGTCAGGATTGTGTCACCGCCGATGCCGATGAGGCCGTAGTCGTTCGCCAGGCTGACGTCGCGGTCGTTGACGATCGACCGGAGGAACGCGAAGTAGAAGAACCCGTCGCTCTGCAGCCGCGCGCCGAGCCGCTGCTGCGCCGCCAGGCCCGCGACGAACAGCGCCGCCAGCGCCAGCGCCACCGCGCGATCCATCGTCAACACCCGGCGCAGGCGGAGCCAGGCCGCGCCGAGCACGGCAGCGGTGGCGGCGAGGCAGACGAGAGCGGCAGGCGAGGGCGGCGTCGCGCCGACGAGATTCTGCAGGAGCGACTGGCGGATAACCTGGCGCCCGCCGAGTTCAATCGCGCACGCGAAGATGCCGAGAGTGGCCAGCCACGGCGGCGAGCTGGCGAGCAGTCGGCGCGCACGGGAATCCGTCACGTGGCCAGTATAAGGGGCCAGGCAGGAAAAGGGGCCAGGCCCCTTTTTGTATACTGGGCGGCGGAGGATTGACGCGATGTCGCTGATGGACCACGACCAGCAGCCCCGGTCAGGGGGCATGGGCAAGTTCCTGGTGATTGGCGCGGCGGCCCTTGCCGTGCTCGCCGTGGCCTACTTCGGCGTCACGACGCTGCTGAAGCCGGAGCCGAAGACCGAGCCGGTGCAGGCGAAGACGGAAGCTACTCCGCCCGCGCCGGCGGCGAAACCGGCCGAGCCGGAGCAGCCGGCCGACACGTCGGCGCCGAGAAGGGCGAGGCCGCGCAAGGAGGAGCCGAAGCCGGCCGAACCGGCCGCGCCCCCGCCGCCCGCCGGCCCGACGCTCGTCGTCGAGAGCGACGTGCCCGGCGCCGCCGTGTTCGTCGATCGCAAGTTCGTGGGCATGACGCCGCTGCGCACGACGGACGTGCCGGGCGGATCGCACCAGCTGAACGCGTCGGTGACCGGCGAGGAGGGCCTGGCGCAGCCCATCGAGATCGCCGAGACCGGCGAGACGACCATCTCGCTGAAGTTCAAGGAAGTCCGCCTCAACGCATCGGTGGCGGTCGTGCACAAGCACGGCATGGGATCCTGCGAGGGGCGGCTGATTGGGACCCCCGACGGGCTTCGCTACGACACGAGCAACAAGAAGGACGCCTTCTCGATCCCGTTCAGCCAGCTGGAGTCGTTCGACATCGACTATCTGAAGAAAGAGCTGAAGGTGAAGCAGAAGGGCGGCAAGAACTGGAACTTCACCGACAAGTCGGAGAACGCGGACAAGCTCTTCGTCTTCCACCGTGACGTGACCAAGGCGCGCGAGAAGCTGGCCGCGCAGGGGAAGTAGACGGAAGGGCCTGCCGCGACGAAGCCGACGGAGGAAGGCGCCCAGCCGGACGGCGGCGTAGTCGGGGGCATGGGGCACGGGACAGGGGATAGGGGAAAGCGAAGAGCGGGAAAGCCGAGGCTATTGCGTGCGAGCCCAGAATTGCTCCAGCAGGCGTGCCGAGACCTCCCGGCGATAGGCGGCCGTTGAGCGCACGTCGTCGATCGGGCTGATCTCCGTCTGCAGGATGCGTTGCGCCTCGGCGAGGGACGCGCCCGCCGGCGAGGGCGTCCTCGGTTCGGCGCAGGCGGACGACGGTGGGCGCGACGCTGCCGAGGGCGATGCGAGGCCGGTCGGCCCGCACGGCGGCCATCACCACCTTTGAGATCGACTGCGCCGCGCGCGTGCCGACCTTGCGGAACCACTGCGCGCCTTCAACCGGCGGCACTTCGATCGCCGTGATGAGTTCGTCCGGCCTGCGCACGCTCGCGCGATAGCCCGTGTAGAAGCTGGTGAAGGGCACCTTGCGGGTCCAGTCGAGGCTGCGGAGTTCGACGAGCGCGTCGGCGGCGGCCAGCACGGGAAGCGTGTCGCCCGCCGGCGACCCGTTCGCGATGTTGCCGCCGATGGTGCCGCGGTTCTGGATCTGCACGGCGCCGATCTCGCGCGCGGCCGCGGCGAGCATCGGCAGGCCCCGCCGCACGTGAGGCGACCTGATGATCTCGGCATAGGTCGTCAGCGCGCCGATGCGGAGCACGCCGCCGCGCGCCTCGATGCCGCGCATGGCGTCGAGGCCCCAGACGTTCAGAAACCGCTGGTCGCTCAGCGTGCCGAAGTTGAGGCCGACGTAGAGATCGGTGCAGCCCGCGAGCGGCGTGAGCGGTCCCTCGTCGCGCAGCATGCGCAGCGCGTCGCGCAGCGATCGCGGCTGAAGCAGGACGAGAGGTGAGACCGCCGATCTCATCCTCGCCCCCGGCGGTCTGTCTTCGGGACTCCCGCCTTCGCGCGGGCGATCATCAGCGGGCTTCGGCGAGGCAAGCGGGATTCGGGATTCGGCCCTTCGACAAGCTCAGGGCCGCCCCGAGCAAGGTCGAGGGGCGGGATTCGCTCCATGGCTGCCTTGCGTCTTCCTTCTGTCTTCTGTCTTCTGTCTTCCGGCTTCTGGCTTCTGGCTTCTGGCTTCCGTCTTCTGGCTTCTGGCTTCTGGCTTCTGGCTTCTGTCTTCCTGATCGCCCTGTAGATGCCCTCGTACCCCGTGCACCGGCAGATGTTGCCCGCGAGCCCCGTGCGCACCTGGTCGAGCGTGGGCCGCGGCCCCAGCGCCACCGCTGCCATGATCATCCCGGGCGTGCAGATGCCGCACTGCGCGCCGCCGTGTTCCGCAAACGCGCGCTGCAGCGGATGTCGGCCCTTCAGCCCCTCGATCGTGACAACCCTCGTGCCCGCAGCCTGGGCCACCGGCACGAGGCACGAGTTCACCGCGCGGCCGTCAACCAGCACCGTGCATGCGCCGCATTCGCCTTCGCCGCACCCTTCCTTGGTGCCCGTCAGGCCGCACTCCTCCCGCAGCACGTCGAGCAGCCGCTTCAACGGATGCACGCGCAACCACGCGCGCTTGCCGTTGAGCGTGAACGTGATGGGACGAAGGGCGGCCGTCATCGGTGGGCGCCTTTCCCTCTCGCCTTCGTCCCGATCCGTGGCGCGGCCATCACCCGCTCCGGCGTGGCCGGCACCTCGCGGATGTCGATGCCCAGGCTCCGGATCGCGTTCACCACCGCCGGCGCCACGCCGTCGAACGGCATCTCGCCCACGCCCTTGGCGCCGAAGGGCCCGTGCGCATACGGTTTCTCGAGCAGCACCACGTCGATCGGGGGCGTATCGAGCGTCGTCGGCACGATGTAGTTGGTGAGCTGCGCGTTCGCCATCGAGCCGTCGCGCATGACGACTTCCTCGGTGAGCGCGTAGCCGAGCCCCTGTGCCGTGCCTCCCTCGACTTGCCCGCGGACGCCGAGAGGAAAGATCGCCTTGCCGACCTCGTGGGCGGTCGTCACCTTGATCGGCCTTATTTCCTCCGTCACCGGATCGCGCTCGACCTCGATGACGTCGCACGCCCATCCAAACGAGCCGTAGGCCGACCCGCGATACGTCTCGTCGTCCCAGACCAGCCCGGGGGGCGGCTCATACTGCTTCGTGACGACGAGCGGGCCGTGCGCGCGGAGATAGGCCGCCGGTGACAGTCGGCCCAGTCGCTGCTTCATCTCCGCCGCGCACTGCTTCAGCAGCCCGCCCACCACCATCGTCGTGCGCGAGGCGACCGTGGGCCCGCTGTCGGGCACCCGCGCCGTGTCGGCGGCGGCCACCTCGACCGAGTCGTAGGGGAAGCCGAGCGCGTCGGCGACGATCTGCGCATGCACCGTGCGCTGGCCCTGGCCGATCTCCGTGCTGGCGACGAGCACGCGGACGCCCGTGGCGGTGAGTTCCAGCGAGGCCTTCGACTGCAGCTTCACCTCGCCGCTGCCGGTGAAGCCGGCGCCGTGGAAGAACAGCGACAGGCCGATGCCGCGGTCCGTGCCGCGGTACGCCCGCCGCTTCCGGCGGTAGCCGCTGCGCGCCACGGCGGCGCGCAGCACCTCCCGCGCGGCCGCGTCGCGGCCGAGCACCTGCCCCGTGGCGGTCGTGTCGCCCGGCCTCAGCGCGTTGACTTCGCGGAGGCGCGCCGGGATCCATGCCCAGCGCCTCCGCGATGCGATCCATGTGCGCCTCGACCGCGAAGAGCGTCTGCGGCGCGCCGAAGCCGCGGAACGCGCCGTTCGGCGGCGTGTTCGTCATTACGACGCGGCCGTCGACGCGGACGTGATCGCAACGGTAGGGCCCCGTGGCGTGCAGGCACCCGCGCGAGAGCACGACGGGGCTCAGCGTGCAGTAGGCGCCGCCGTCCATCAGCACGTCGATGTCCATGGCCGTCAGGCGTCCGTCGCGCGTGACGCCGGTGCGATGGCGGACGACCGACGGATGGCGCTTGGTGGTGGCGAGCATGTCCTCGACGCGGTCGTAGACGAGCTTCACCGGCCGGCCCGACTTGAGCGCCAGCAGGCTCGCGTGGCCGGCGATCATCGACGGATACTCCTCCTTGCCGCCGAATCCGCCGCCCGTTTCGGCCTGCACCACGCGCACCCGGTGCTCCGGCAGGCCGAGCAGCACGGCCAGCGCGCGATGCACGTAGTACGGGCACTGCAGCGAGCCCACGACCGTGATGCCCCCGTCTTCCGGGATGGCCAGCATGCCGTTGGGCTCGATGTAGAGGTGCTCCTGGTGGCCGGTCCGGTACTCGCCTTCGACGACGACGTCGGCGCCGCGCATGCCCGCGTCGACATCGCCCTTGGCGATGGTGATGTGCTTGAACACCCGGTCCGACCGCTCCGCGTCGAACACCGGCGTTTCCGGGCCGGTAGTCGATCTCGACCCTGGCCGCCAGCAGGCGCTCCCGATCCTCGTGGGCCAGCAGCAGGATGGGCTCGGCGACGTGGCGGACCCGGCCGTCGGCCAGGCACGGCTGGTCGTCGGTGATGAGCGACACGACGTTGCGGCCGGGGATGTCGCGGGCGCCGACGATGGTGAACCCCGCGGTGTCGAAGGCGAGGCGAAGGCCGGCGATCGTCGCCGCAGGGAATGGACGACCGGATCGTCCGGGCGTAGAGCAGGCCTGGACGGGTCAGGTCGTCGACGTAACGCGCTGTGCCGGCGGCCTTTGCAGCCCCGTCCTTGCGAACGACGTTGCGCCCGACGGCACGGCTCATCCAGAGTCCCCGGAGGGAAGCACCCGGGGGCCCGCACCGGGGTGCGCCGATTATAGCGCCCCCGCGTGGTAGAATTTCATGTTTGGGCGAAGGCTGGAAGAGCCTGTAAGGGGCATGGGGCATGGGGCACGGGACATGGGGCGCCGAGCGGCGGGTCGCTGACGTCATCCGAATCCCGAATCCCAAACCCCGAATCCCGCCCGCCCTGAGCGAGCGAGGTCGCAGGCGAGTCGAAGGGAGTCCCGAGCCCCGAGCATGATTCACCGCCAGATCTCCATCCGCGGCGCGCGCGTCCACAACCTGAAAGGGCATCGACGTGGACCTGCCGCGCAACCAGCTCGTGGTCATCACGGGGCTGTCGGGATCCGGCAAGTCGTCGCTCGCCTTCGACACGATCTACGCCGAAGGACAGCGGCGCTACGTCGAGTCGCTGTCGGCCTACGCCCGCCAGTTCCTCGAGCAGATGGAGAAGCCGGACGTCGATTCGATCGAAGGCCTGTCGCCGGCCCTGTCGATCGAGCAGAAGACGACGGGCGCCAACCCCCGGTCGACGGTCGGCACCGTGACCGAGATCTACGACTACCTCCGCCTGCTGTTCGCCAACATCGGCATCGCCCACTGCCCCCGATGCGGCCTCGCCATCACGTCGCAGGCGACCGACCAGATCGTGTCGCAGGTGCTGACGTATCCGCACGACACCCG
Organism: uncultured Acidobacteriota bacterium; assembly: GCA_963806085.1. GTDB lineage: Bacteria > Acidobacteriota > Vicinamibacteria > Vicinamibacterales > JAKQTR01 > JAKQTR01. The sequence continues at coordinate 292,324 of CAWDWR010000002.1, read as the reverse complement.
CATCAACGTCCTGGCGCCCGTCGTCCGCGGCCGCAAGGGCGAGTTCAAGAAGGACTTCGCCGCCTGGCGCCAGCGGGGCTTCCTCAAGGCCCGCGTCGACGGCCAGCTGCGGTCGCTCGACGAGGAGATCGCCCTCGACCGGCGCCGCAACCACTCGATCGAGATCGTCGTCGACCGGCTGATCGTCAAGCCCGGCATCGAGCGGCGCCTGACCGACTCGATCGAAATCGCCCTGCACCTGGCCGGCGACATCGTCCTCATCAACAGCCTCGACGGCGGCGACCGCCTCTTCTCGCGGACCCTGGCGTGCGTGAGTTGCGGCGCTCAGCATCCCCGAGATGTCGCCGCGCGCGTTCTCGTTCAACTCGCCCCACGGCGGCTGCCCCGACTGCCAGGGCCTGGGCGCGCTGTGGGACTTCGACCCCGACCGCATCGTGCCCGACCCGTCGCTGTCGCTGATGCAGGGCGCGATCGCGCCGTGGGCCGTCGGGTGACGAGCGCCTCGTGACGGAGGCCGTCACGGCCCTCGGCCGCAATTTCGAGATCGACGTCCACGCGCCGTTCGGGAAGCTGCCGAAGCGATCGAGGGACGTGCTGCTCTACGGGCCGCCGGCGGGCGCGCCCAAGGCGTCGGGCCGGGCCTCGTCGGCCGCGCGCGCGCCAGAAGGATCCCGTACGGCAAGGGTTTCGAAGGCGTCATTCCGAACCTGCGCCGCCGCTACGAGCAGGCGACGTGGGTCGACCAGGCCGACATCGAGCGCTACCGGTCGCTTCGGCCGTGCGAGGGGTGCCACGGCGATCGCCTGCGGCCGGAGAGCCGCGCCGTCGAGGTGAAGGGCCGCACGATCCCGCAACTGGTCGGCGCTGCCCGTGTCGGACGCGTTGCGCGTGGTTCGAGTCGACCACGCTCACCGAGCGCGAGGAACTGATCGCGGGCCGCATCCGCCGCGAGATCATCGACCGCCTGCGATTCCTGGCGGACGTCGGCGTGGGGTACCTGACGCTGGGCCGGAGCGCGGCCACGCTCTCGGGCGGCGAGGCCCAGCGCATCCGCCTCGCCACGCAGATCGGCGCGAACCTGCGCGGCGTGCTCTACGTGCTCGACGAACCGTCCATCGGGCTCCACCAGCGCGACAACCGCCGCCTGCTGACGACGCTCCGCCGGCTGCGCGACCTGGGCAACACGGTGATCGTCGTGGAGCACGACGAGGAGACGATTCGATCGGCCGACTACGTGGTCGACCTCGGTCCCGGCGCCGGCGAACGCGGCGGGCGCGTGATCTTCCAGGGCACGCCGGACGACCTGCTGCTCCACGACCGCGAATCGCTCACCGGTCAGTACCTCCGGCGCGAACGGATGATCGACGTGCCGCCGGTTCGCCGGGTCCCGCTCCGGGGCGAGCTCGTGATTCGCGGCGCGCGCGCCAACAACCTCAAGAACCTCGACGTCCGCATCCCGCTGGGCCTGCTGACCGCCATCACGGGCGTGAGCGGATCGGGCAAGTCGACGCTCGTCAACGACATCCTGTACCGCGCGCTGGCGCGCACGCTCTACCGGGCCAGCGACGAACCCGGCCCGCACGACCGGATCGAGGGCATCGACCTCATCGACAAGGTCATCGAGATCGACCAGTCGCCCATCGGCCGCACGCCCCGGTCGAACCCGGCGACCTACACGGGCCTGTTCACGTTCATCCGCGACCTGTTCGCGCTGATTCCCGAGGCCCGCGCCCGCGGCTTCAAGCCGGGGCGATTCTCGTTCAACGTGAAGGGCGGGCGCTGCGAAACATGCCAGGGCGACGGCGTCATCGCGATCGAGATGCACTTCCTGCCCGACGTCTACGTCACGTGCGAGGAGTGCAAGGGCCGCCGCTACAACCGCGAGACGCTGGAGATCACCTATCGCGGGCGATCGATTGCCGAGATGCTCGACCTGACCGTCGACCAGGCGCTGCCGCTCGTGGAGCACTTCCCGCCGGTGGCCAACAAGCTGCGCACGCTCCAGGACGTGGGTCTCGGCTACATCAAGCTCGGTCAGTCCGCCACGACCCTCAGCGGCGGCGAGGCGCAGCGCGTCAAGCTGGCGAAGGAGTTGTCGAAGCGCGGCACCGGCCGCACGCTCTACATCCTCGACGAGCCCACCACCGGGCTGCACTTCGACGATGTGAAGAAGCTGCTGGACGTGCTGAGCAAGCTGGTCGACCAGGGCAACACCGTGGTGGTCATCGAGCACAACCTCGATGTCATCAAGACCGCGGACCATCTGATCGACCTCGGCCCCGATGGCGGGGAGGGCGGTGGCCGGATCGTGGCCGAGGGGTCGCCCGAGGAAGTGGCCGCGGTCCGGTCGTCGTACACGGGCCAGGTGCTCGCCGAGGTGCTGGCCGAGGTGCTGCCAGCTGCCGTCTCAAGGTGTGGCTGATTAGCCACACTCTGACGCCATTTTACCGTGGCTCGTTGGCCACAGAACACCTGGACGGCCGGTCATTCAGGGGCTGTGATTTGCATGTAAGTTATTTATTTAATTGAGTTTATAGCATGTCTTACTTCATGGACTCCGCCGGAATGGGGATTGCTTGGCCTACGGTGGTTCCATGCGCGGAACCCTCGAGACGACGATGACCTTTCAACGGACATTGCGACGCCAGGTAGCCTGTGCCGGTATCGGGCTCCATTCTGGCAACAAAGTTACGCTGACCTTGAAGCCCGCGGCCGCCGACACCGGAATCCGTTTCCGGCGCAGCGACCTCGGCGTCGAGATCCCGGCGTCGGTGGCGCACGTGAGCGGCACCAACCACGCAACCGGGCTGTCGCACAACGGCGCGGTGGTGGAGACGGTCGAGCACCTGCTGGCGGCGATCACCTGCATGGGCCTCGACAACGCGGTCGTCGAGCTCGACCACCGCGAGGTGCCGGTGATGGACGGCAGTTCGGCGCCGTTCGTTTACCTGATCCAGGAAGCCGGGCTCCGGGCGCTGGCGACACCGCGCCGCTACCTGAAGGTGCTTCGCCCGATCACGCTGTCGCGCGGCGAGAAGCTGATCTCGCTCTATCCGTCGGACGGCTTCAAAGTCACCTACAGCATCAGTTTCGACCACCCGCTGCTGCGGCACCAGTCGCACACGCAGCGGATTGACGAAAACGCGTTCATCGACGACATCGCGCCCGCGAGGACCTTCGGGTTCCTGCACGAGGTGGAAATGCTTCGCCAGCAGGGCCTGGCGCTCGGCGGTTCCCTCGAGAACGCGATTGTCCTGAGCGAGACCGGGGTGCTGAATCCCCAGTTGCGCTACGAAGACGAGTTCGTGCGCCACAAGATCCTGGATGCGATCGGGGACCTGTCCCTGGTCGGCTATCCGATCATCGGGCACCTGGTGGCCCACCGGGCCGGCCACGCGCTGCACACGGCCTTCGCGAAGCGGATTCTCGAAGAGCGCGATGCGTGGAAGGTCGTGGAACTGGTGCCTGAACAGGCGGCCGGGTTCGTGCCGGCGGCCGTCCCGGTGAAAGCCGGGTAGCACTCTCCTCCCTCCTCCTCCTTGAGGGTCCAGGGCCGCGGCCTGAGCAACCGCGGCCCTGGGCCTGTACGGGCCGCCCGAGGCCGCGCTGCCCGTCATTGAATGCGAACGGCCGGGTGTTCTAGAGTGCCGCAGGTGCCGCCAGATCCCTCACGGCCGCCGCGCCGCCCAACGGCCGCGATCGCACTCGACGCCGCCGCGATGGCGCTGCTGGTGCTGGGAGAATCCGTCGGCGGACTTCTCCTCGCAGATCGATCATGGCTGTCGCTGTCGCCCCTGTTCTGGCTGGGCATCGGGCTTGGCGCCATTCGGCACGTCCTCTGGCCCCGCCCATCCTGGTTTGCCATCGCCGGTTCCTCAGTTCGTGCGTTCATCGAGCGGCCCGCGAGCAGGCAGACATGGTTCATCGGGTTGACGAGCCGGTTGGCGGTGCTGCTGGTCGGGGTGCTTGCCGTGACGACCGTCGGCCCGTCTCCATCACGGTTCCCATTCCACGTGTCGACGAACGCCGTCGAGAACCTGCCGGCCAGGTTCGATGCCGGATGGTACCTGACCATCGCCCGTCGGGGCTACGAGTGGAACGAGACGCTTCGCGGCCACCGCAACGCCTTCGCGTTCCTTCCCGCGTTTCCCGCGGCCATGCGCGTGGCGGGCGACCTTCTGACGTTGCCGGCAAAGGTGACGCGGGATCCCGAGTTCCTCGGCGGCGGTAACGGCAGAGTGCTCTGGGGCGGGGTCCTGGTGTCCATCTTCTGTTTCGGCCTGGCGCTCGGGAACATCCGCTCGCTCTGTGCACTCGACGGCGCCAGCGGCGCTCGGCAGGCCAGAGCCGCCGTGCTCGTCGCGGCCTATCCGTTCGCGCTCTATTGCAGCGCGCCCTACACCGAGGGACTGACGCTCTTCGCCATGACCGGTACCGTCCTGGCTATCCGGCGGGGCTCCCTGCTGCAGGCCGCCGGGCTTGGAACGCTGACGGGGCTGGCGCGCTCGAACGGCTGGACGCTCTCGCTCGCGCTGCTGGCGGTGTGGCTGGTGGAGCGGCGGTCCGGCGACCGGCGAGCCGCACGGTTCATGGTCGCCCTTTGCCCGCTGGTTGGGCTTGGCGCGTTCCTGGCGTGGGTCTTCCACCGCACGGGGAACGCGATGGACTGGGTATGGGCACAAGGCGCGTGGGGCGCCACCTTCAAGCCGCTGTCGTTCTGGGCGCGGCAGTATCACGCGGTCGACCGGCTGGGGCTGGCGGGCTACCTCCGGCACGAGACGATTGAGGCCCTCACGCTGGCGTGCGTGCTGTGGGTGCTCGCGATGGCCGTGCTGCTGTTGTGGCGGCGTCAGTGGTTGTACGCGGCCATCATCGCGTGCTACCTGGGCCCCGCGCTCGCGGTCGACCTGCTCTCGATCGGCCGCATGACGGCGATGCTCTTTCCGGCCTCCATCGCAGCCGCCGCCACCTTCAAAGGCCGCGCGTTTCTCTTCGTCGCCATCGTCTTTGCCGCCGGGCAGGCGTACTTCGCGTGGCGGTTCTTCCTCTGGCTTCCCCCATTCTGAAGCCGGGGCGAAGATCCCCTCATCCTGGAGAGGGCAGGAGGCCATCGCCCCGGCCGCCGCGCCGGGGCGCCGTGCCGAGCGATGGGGCCCTTCCGCAGAGCACGTAGCCCCCAATCCTGTCGTCGGGCCGGTTGGAAACCTCATCGACGCAGAGTTCCGTCTCGTGGCGCCGCCCGGCAGGCCCGGTGACGACCCGGACGGTCGAGCCGGCCCGCAGCGGAACCTGGCAGGCCATCAGCAGACCGGCCGGGCTGCGGCCCAGCAGTCGCACGGGCACCGACACGTGCAGGGCGATGATCATCCCGTCGCCGGGAGCGACACCCAGCGTCGCGGGACGTTCAGCGGGATCGTGCTCCATCTCAGGCCTCCCTGGGTATCGACTGTGCCGGCCGCCGATTGAGCCATCGCTCGACGACCGCGGACAGCCGGGCGCTGAGATTCAGGAACTCCAGGCCCACCAGGAAGTACCGCTCGGCGCTCGCCCGCCGCAGGAGCGACGAGTGCCTCACGGCGGCGCGGACACGGACTGCGGTCGTGCCGTCGATGACCTGGAACTCGTGAATCGATCCGACCTCGAGCGGGTTCGGACACTCGACGAGCATGCCGCTCGACGAGAGGTTGCGCACGCGGAGCGGTTCGAGGGCATCGAGCATCCCCCACCGCTTGCCAACGACTTCAGAACGCGACGCCAAGCGCCGGTGGGCCAGGGGCATGGTCACTCCCTTCAAACAGGCACCCGGTCAGGGACCACCCGCCGCGTCGCGGTCGGGCAGAACAACGATCGCTGGGGAGAGGATGACGGCGGCCAGCCGCTGGCCAGGGTGTAGCAAGAACGACGCCAGCAGCCGCCTGGCAGCCCGCGAACGGATCACCGACCGAGATCGGCGCAAACGCGGGCGCGCACGACCTGATGAAGGCGAGCCGGCAGCACGGCAGCCTGAGGCTTCTTACATGGCGGGAGTGTAGCTTCTTCCGGCTTCACCGCGTGTTCGCCGCGTTTTTCTGCCTCGGTTACCTGAGGGCAGGTCATCCCTCTCATTCGGAAGGTACGACACGCCGGTAATGCGCGTACTTCGCGACGCAGGACAGGCGTTGCCTCAAGTAGTGCGTCGCGGATGTGCTTCCCAGCGCCGGGCCTCCGAATCCTCCCATCACCACATCCCGAGACCGCGTTTCCGTCATCTCCACCGGAACCGCCGCACCCAGGGCCGGATCGGCCTGGTACGTCACCTCCACATTGATCCGGGAAAACCCGACGCCCACCAGCAGTGGGGCCACATCCGTCCGTTCGGCGCCGCCTCGGGCGCCTTCGCCACTATCGACGACGAACTGAGCGCGGAGAATCGATCCCGATTGCGGATCGATCCAGAACTCGCCGGTCATCGGTGCCTCCCGCCCCTGAACGTCCCCGAAGAACATGGGGCCCCGAACCTCGTGGTAGCCGACCACCCACAGGGTCCGGTTCCGCACACGCTTCTCGCCCCGTTTCGAGAAGGCGAACCGCGCCTGGTGCGGCGGGAGGAGGACCATCAGCGGAAACGTTGCGGCCTTTGCGGGGCCGTTGGAGCCCATCAGCACGTAGGGAGCGCTCTCCCGATCGATGCGCCTGGCGTCGTTGAGGCTCGCAGGTCGCGGGCCGAGAAGGACGTGTTCCAGCCGGCCCCTGGTCGCGCCCGCCAGGGGCTTACCATTGACATCGAGGACGTGCCGGAACGCGTACCACATCGCGTCGTCCTCGTCGGTGGCCATTGCCACCTCCGAGTGGAGCGAACGGGTGATTGACGAAGACCCCGGCGTGACGGCGAGGACCTGGACGTACGATTCGTCTGCAACCACCTGGGGCAAGTCGCGACGGAAGGCGGTTGCGGCGCTCTCGGCCCGGGCCAGCACGCCATCCAGCGACAGCGGTTGGGTGGCCGACAGGGACATCACCACGAGCAGGCCGATCACAGAAGTCATGTCGAACCTCCCGGCCGCAGGTGCCGCTCGATTCTACTACTGCCGCGTTCGGCACGTCCCCGCGTCTCGCATCCCGGCGACACGTCGCCGCGCGCTTCTCTGCCGTCCATCGGGAGTGCCGCCTGCTGTGTCGCGTCTGCTGGCGGTCTGATCAACCGCAGCCTAGGGCCTGTGCAGGCTCAGCGCGAGGCGGCGCCGGCATGGCGCGGGCGGGCGCCCACCCTGCACACGACGACCGTCATGTCGTCGACCTGCGGGCCATTGGCGTGCGCCTGTGCGGCCTGACACAGGTGATGGACGATGTCCGTGGCCGATTCCTGGCGGTGGCGCCTGATTTCCGCGAGGGCCCCCTCAGGACCGTAGTAGGCGCCTTCGTCCACGCTCTCGACGATGCCGTCGGTGAAGAGCGCGACGATGTCGCCGTCCTCGATGCCGGCAATCGCGACCGTTTCGAAGGCGGCCCCGGCGATCAGGCCGAGGGGCACCCCCGTGCTCGGGAGTTCGGCCTTGACGAGGCCGTTCGAGCCGAGCAGATAGCCTGTCGTGTGGCCGGCGCTGGCATAGCGCAGCGTGCGCGTCCTGCGATCCAGGCACGACAGCATCAGCGTGATGAACCGATTCTCGTCAACTTCGTCGAGGAGCAGGCCGTTCATCTGGGAGAGGACGGCGCCGGGGTCGTCCTGTGTGAGGATGATCGCCCGGAGCATCGTGCGCGCCTGCACCATGTGGAGCGCCGCATCGAACCCGTGCCCGCTCACATCGCCGACGGCCAGCGCAAGGCCGCCGTCAGGCAGCCGGAGAAAGTCGTAGTAGTCGCCGCCCGTCTCCTCCGCGGGGATAGCCGCCCCGGCCACGTCGAAGCCGCACGTGTCGGGAGGCGCTTCCGGGTACATCCGCTGCTGCACGGAGCGGGCCAGGCGGAGCTTGCTGGAGCGCTCGAGCGACGCCCGGACCTCGGTGAGATCCTTGGCGACCGAGACGAAGCGCGACACCCGGCCCGCCGAGTCGCGAATCGGCGTGATCGTCTGCTCGGAGTAGTAAAGCCCGCCGCCGGCCTTCTTCCGGTTGATGAGCGTGCCCCTGAAAACGTCGCCCTTCGTGAGCGTGTCCCACATGCCCGCGTAGTCCGCGTCCGTGTGGAGCCCGGAGCGCAGCACCCTCGGGGTCTTGCCGATCAGCTCGTCGGGCGGGAAGCCGGTCATCTTCTCGACCGCGGGATTCACGTACTCGATCACTCCCTGGCGGTCGGTGATGATCACGGCATCGGCGGTCTGTTCGGCAACGGCCGAAAGGAGGCGCGTCCGCTCAAGCGCCCGCCGCTCGCTGGTCACCTCGCGGAACACGGCCACGCCGCCGTAGAGCGCGCCGTCCTTGTCCCGGAGCGGGGTGCCGCTGACACTGATCCAGAGGCCGTCGGGCACCTTCGGGTTCCGGATGTGCACCAGGCAGTCCGTCACGGTCTCGCCGCGGATCGCTCTGGCCAGGGGCACCTGGTCCGGCGGGAACGGTGTCACCGCGTCTTCGAGGAAGATCCCGTACGTGTCGGGCCACTGCTCGCTTGGCGTCTCGTGCGGCCCGAGCCCGAGCATGCGCTGGGCGCTCGAATTGAACAGGACGAACCGCCCCTGCAGGTCGGCAGCAACGACGCCCTCGGCCACGCACTCGAGCAGGTCTGCCAGGAGACCGTTGAGGGGAAAGGGAAGACTCGCCGGATCCCAGGCTTGCGCGGCGGACATGTGGTGCTCCTCCGAGCGGCTGTGCGAGCGGTCGGTCCCGGCCCGGCAGGACCGGTCGGCGTTCAAGGGGACAGCGCGTGAGATGCCGAGACGGGAGACGCAGACGATGCCGGCGACACCGCCGCCGGTCCAGGAAGGCCCCAGCATGTTGCCAGCGGATCGGGCCGGCAGGCTGGCTGCTATGGGTATAGAACCACTGTACTGCAGACGCCGTCGATGCGGGGGATTATGTGCCTGCTGCGGTTGGGGGCCGGGGCCGAGGCATCCGCGGGGCTCGGTTGTCAGCCGCTCCGGGCCGGGCGGCGAAGCCGCGGGAACAACAGTCCCGTCCGCGCACTGTAGGCGGCCCAGCCAGGATGGCGCGAAAGTGACGCTTCCTGCGCGGCGATGTTCGTCATGAAGACGAACGTCCAGATGAAGCCGAGGATGACCCACGGGACCCAGTGGCGCACCATCAGGGCGAACGAGCCGTAGATCAGCATTTCGCCCAGGTAGTTCGGGTGGCGCATGCGGGCGTAGAAACCCGTGGTGATGAGACCCGGCCGCACCGCGAGCGTCGCGTTCTTCTGCGCGTCGGCGCCGAGCATCAGCGTGAGACCCGCCGTGAAGACGAGGAGGCACACCGCCATGCGCACCGGCGTCGGCTGCGGGTGGTCCGGGCCCAGCACGCCGGAGATGAGGAGCCACGGCAGCACCCAGTAGGGCGCCAGCACCAGCAGGAAGGAGAGCGCCGCGCCGCCGAAGGTCACGCGCTGCTGCCACCCGCGGTCGGGCACCACCAGGTCCTTGATGAGCCAGCTCAGGCCGTAGCCGCCGTGAAGGCCGAGGTAGACCCACGCCGCGGCCGAGGCGTTTCCGTACCACCACATCAACGCCGCGATGAACGGGAGCGTGCCAGCCTTCTGGACGTTGATCACCCACGACAGCTTGAGCACGCGCGGGCCGCCGAACGCGTCGCGGCTGAGATACTGCACGACACGATTGACGCGCACGGCGAGGCGCAGCAGGGGATCGGGCACTTACCAGACCCGCAGCGGCTTCAGCGTCGTCTGCGATCCGCAGGCCTCGAACCAGTCGATGCCCTCGCTCACGAGGTCGAACTTGAGCTGGTAGCGGCCTGGGCTCGGCGGGGGCGGGAATCTCGATCGGGACGTCGGCCTGTTCGCCGCCGCCGATGGTGTGCGGCAGCCACGCGCGCGCGTAGTCGCGGTCGACGACGGTGCCGGCGGCGTCGCACAACTGGGCGCCGAGGCGCACGAGGCGGCGGCCGTAGCTGGCCTCGCGCGGGAACGGGCGCGTGGAAAGATTGTGCACGCGCGTCCGGACGGAGAGCGTGCGCCCGCGCCGCGCGACGAGCGGCAGGCCCGGCAGCAGTCCCGGACACGTCGATGCGCGCCCGCGGCATCGCGCCGGGAATGGCGTTGCCGAGGTTGTTGGTGTCCCAGATCTCGTACTTGATCCGCTCGTAGTCCGGCGAGCCCGGCACGAACCGCCGCGAGAACGAGTCCTCGGGATGGTCGGTGATCTCCCACGTGAGCCGGTCGACGCCGATCGTCGGCCGCCATCTCGCGCGCGCGCCCCATCTCTTCGTCGCTGTCGTTCCAGGTGAAGAGGATGTAGCGCCAGTTGAGGACGGGCACGTCGCGGCCGGCCTTGCGCTTCTCGTCCGCCATCGCGCGCAGGTTGGCGATGGCCACGTCGAATCGCCCGCGCTGCCGGTAGCGCCCGTAGCGTCTCCTGCGAGGCGCCGTCGATCGAGAACGTGACCTCGTCTATCCCCGAGTGCACCAGGCGCCGGGCCGACTGCGTCGTTGAGGGCGAGGCCGTTGGTGCTCGTGTAGAGGTAGATGTGCGGGAACTTCGCCTTCACGTACTCGCACATCTCGACGGCGCGCTTGTGCAGGAACGCCTCGCCGTAGTTGAAGAAGTCCACGCGGCCGAGCGACGGGCCCGCTTCGTCCATGACGCGCGTGAAGAGATCGACAGTCGAGCATCCCGGCCTGGCGCGTGCGGGTGATGCCGGTCTCCGGCGCGCAGCAGGCCTGGAAGCACGAGATGTTGCACGCGGCCGTGCACTCGACGTAGAGGCGCGACGGCTGCGGCGGCACGTTGAGATCACGCAGGGGCGGGGCGTCGCCCTTGGCCAGCGGCAGCTTGAGCGGGCAGTCGCCGCAGAATGCCGAGCCGCCGCGGTTCAGATCCTCGCGCAGCGCGGTGATGGCCGGGCCGGTCCAGACGTCGTGGAGCGACGACGTGCGCGTGTCGCCCAGCACGCGCTTCCCGTACGGATCGGCGCAGCCGCACACGATGCGGCCGTCGCACAGCATGACCAGGATGTCTCCAGGGCCAGGAGCAGGTGAAGCGGGTCGCGAGGTGGTGGAGCGCCATCGGGGACGGCGGGCTACTTCTCTTCTTCGGCCAGCTTCCGCATGTAGGCGCCGAGTCGCTCGTTCTCGTACGTGACGCTGTTCAGGAACAGGCTCTCCTGCAGGTACGTGTCGCGCTCTTCCGGCGTCATCTGGCCGACCAGGTGGCCGATCTCCCGCACCATGTCCTCGAAGGACCGTTCGAGCTCACGGCGGGCCGTCACTTCGTGGTAGAGCGTTTCCATGACGGTGAGCAGGTCGCCGTCGAGGGGTATCTCCGCGCCGGTGGTGGTCTTGATGGTCCGCATGGCTACCCTTCGAAACTGGCCAGCGCGGTCGCCTCGTCGGCGAACAACTGGATGAAGTTGTGCGCCCCGGTCATCGTCAGCATCGTCTCGACCCGCTTCTGGACGCCCGGCGAGCTTCAGCGCCCCGCCGGCCGCCGCCGCCTGCCGGTACAGGTCCATCAGGCAGCCGATCGTCGCGCTATCGATATAGACGACGGGAGCGAGGTCGACGATCACTTTTCGCGTGCCCGCGCCGATCAGGCCCACCACGGCCGCCGAGAAATCGGACAGCAGGGGGTACATCAGGCGGCTTTCGGCGACGCGGACGACGGCGATGTCGCGGACGTGGTCGATGGTCAGCTTCATGCTCATGCTCCAGAACGGCGGCCGGCCTGCCCGGCGGCCGCTTGCGAGCGCGAGGCCCTTCTCTCTGAGACGCGTAATCTGGCGCGCAAGTTCGTGGCGGCCCCGGTTGATCCGCGACTTGACGGTCCCTTCCGGCAGCCGGAGCCGGTCGGCGATTTCCTGGTACGACAACTCCTGGATGTCCCGCATGACGACCGCCGTCCGCAGCGACTCGGGCAGCTGCTGCAGCGCCCGGCGCAGCTCCTGGGCCAGGTCGAGGCGCTCGAGCGCGACGTGCGCGCTGACCTCGACCGAGTGCGGCGACAGGTCGTCCGCGTTCACGTCGCGGTCGATGGTCTCCCGCTCCTTCCGCACGCTGCGGTAGTGATCGATGCAGAGGTTCCGGCTGACGCTGACGAGCCAGGTCTGGAAGTTCGCGCGCCGATCGAAGGTGGCGAGCGACTTGAACACCTTCAGGAAGACGTCCTGCGTCAGATCCTCAGCCTCGTCGTGGCGGCCGACGAACTTGTACGCGACGTTGAAGACCCGCCGCCAGTACTGGCGGACAATCTGCTCCCAGGCCTGCTGGTCGCCCTGCAGGCAGCGCTCGATCAGGGCGTCGGGTTCGGCAGATTGTGGCGTCGGCTCGATCGGTGTCACGCAAGCGCAGTAACGTCGCAGAATACCGTGAGAACGGGGGGGTGTCAAACCCGCGACGCCTCGGATAAGATGCCGCGGATTGTGAGCGGATTCACCTGGACTCGACGGGCAGCTGGCATGCGACGGGATCCCGGTGGCGGAGATCGCCGCGCGCCACCGGGACGCCGGTCTACATCTACAGCGCCGCCCTCATCCGCGACGCCTACGCGGCGCTCGACGCGGCGTTCGAGGGCTACCCGCACACGATCCACTACGCGCTGAAGGCGAACTCGACGCTGGCCATCCTGCGCCTCCTCCGGGAACTGGGCGCCGGCGCCGACGCGAACTCGGGCGGCGAGATCGAGGCGGCGCTGCGGGCGGGGTTCGAGCCGCCGCAGATCGTGTTCACGGGCGTCGGCAAGACGCGCGACGAACTCGACCGCGCCGTGTCGCCTCGGCGTGAAGGCCATCAACATCGAGTCGGACGGCGAAGCCGACCGCATCGACGCGCTGGCGCGCGCGCGGGGCGTGAAGGCGCGGGTGGCCCTGCGGGTGAACCCCGACATCGAGGCCAACACGCACGCGCACATCTCCACCGGGCAGCGCTTCAACAAGTTCGGCGTGCCCATCGAGCGTCGCCGCGCCGCTGCTGCGGCGCCTGGCCGCCAGGCCCGGGCTCGAGGTGGTCGGCCTGCACGTGCACCTGGGCTCGCAGATCCTCGACGTCGAGCCGCTCGGCAGCGCGGCGCGGGCGCTCGCCGGACCTGGCGCGCGAGGTGCGGGATGCCGGTCTCCGGCTCGAGCACCTCGACCTCGGCGGCGGCCTCGGCATCGGCTACGACGGCGACGCGCACGGCAGCCCGGCCGAGTACGCGTCGGCCGTGCTGCCGGCGGTGCGCGAGACGGGCCTGCACCTGCTGCTCGAGCCGGGCCGGTTCCTCGTGGCGCCGGCCGGGATCCTGGTGGGCCGCGTCGCCGACACGAAGAGCTACGCCGGGCAGCCCGCGGTTCATCATCCTCGACACGGGCATGACGGAACTCATCCGGCCCGATGCTCTACGAGGCCTTTCACCGGATCGTCGCGGTCACGCCCCGTGACGGCGAGCCGCAGGAATACGAGGTCGTCGGGCCGCTCTGCGAGACCAGCGACACGCTCGGGCACAAGCGCGAGCTCGGGCCGGTCGAGGTGGACGACCTCGTCGCCGTGCTCGATGCCGGCGCCTACGGGTTCGTCATGGCGTCGAACTACAACCGGCGGCGGATGCCGGCCGAGGTGCTGGTCGACGGGGGAACGTGGCGCGTGGTCCGGAAGAGGCAAACGCTCGAAGACCTGTTCCGGAATGAAGCAGTGAGCCGAGCTCAGGGACTAGGGTAGCTCGGTGGCAGCTCAGGCGCTGAGTTCTGTACTGGCTCCTGCTTCTACCGGCTACCGGCTACTGGCTACTGGCTACTGACTACTGTCTACTGGCTGATTATGAACGGAATCCTCATCGTCTTCGAAGGCCTCGACCAGAGCGGCAAGGAAACGCAGGCGCGGCTGCTGCGCCAGTGGTTCGAATCGCGCGGGCGGCAGGTGGAGTCGCTGGCGTTTCCGGACTACGCGACGCCGATCGGCGCAGGAGATCTGGAAAGGGCTGCACGGCGAGCGCGACTTCGGCCCCGACACGATCCAGTTGCTGCTCATCGCCAACCGCCACGAGTGGAAGCCGAAGATCCAGGCAGTGGCTCGCCGCCGGCCGCGTCGTGATCTGCGATCGCTACCTCGCGTCGAGCGTCGCCTACGGCGAAGCGCAGGGCCTCGATCCGCACTGGCTCATCAACGTGCAGGCCTACCTGCCGCAGCCGTCGCTGACGATCCTGCTCGACATCGCGCCCGACGTGGCGGCCGCCCGCAAGGCGCAGAACCGCGACAGGTTCGAGAGCGACCTGCCGATGCTCGGCCGCGTGCGCGCGAGCTATCAGCGGCAGGCCGCGGACCTGCTGTGGATCGTGATCGACGCGGCGCGCCCGGTCGACGTGGTCGCCGCCGACGTCGCTACCGCGGTCGAGCGGCGACTCGGGCCACGGTAAGCACGCGCACCTCGCGCACACCGGCATCCAGCAGCACGCGCGCGCAGGCGTCCCGCGTCGCGCCGGTCGTGCTCACATCGTCGACCAGCACCACCACCAGTCCGTCGAGCCGGTCGCGGGGCGCGGCCGCGCGAGCGGCCGCGAGGCGCGGCCAGCGGTAGCGCCACGCGAGCGCGAACGCGCCCGCGACGTTCGCGCGGCGCTCGCCGGCGTGCAGGCCGGCCTGCGGCGCGGGTCCGCCGCGACCGCCGAAGCGCGTGGCACACCGGCAAGCCCGAGTGCCCGAGGCGAGCAGCGCGGCCTGGTTGAAGCCGCGCTGCCGGCGGCGCCACCAGTGCAGCGGCACCGGCACGGCGACGTCCGCGCCGTCGAGCACGTCGCGGCCGGCCTCGCGCATCAGCGCGGCGAGCGGCCGCGCCAGCGTCCGGCGCTTGTCGTACTTGAAGGCGTGGATGATGTCGCGGAGGCGGCCCTCGTAGGGACCGACGGCCGGGCTGCGGCGGCAGCGGCGGCGGCGGCCGTGGCGGTGCGCCGCGGCCTCGCGCCCGTCGGGGCAAGCCGACGGGGACGGCCGCACGAGCAGCAGACGGCGGCGTGAAGCGGCGAATCGAGCCCAGCACGCGGCAGACGGGCCGAGTGGGCTCGTCGAGCGGCCGGCCGCACGCGGCGCACTCGGGCGCGATGACGCACGCTGACGAGCGCGTCGAGGCCGCGCGCGAGCCGCCGCCAGGGGCCCGGCGCGGGCTCAGGCGGCGGGGTCGGGCATCTCCACGCGCTCGGCGCTGCCCCAGAGCCGCTCGATGTCGTAGAACTCGCGGGCCTCGGGCGCGAAGACGTGGACGATGAAGGTGAAGTAGTCGAGCAGGATCCAGTTCGCCCGGTCATACCCTTCAACGTGCGCCGGCTTGTGCCCGTCGTTCGCGAGCGCCGTCTCGATGGCGTCGGCGATCGCCTTCACCTGCCTGGCGTTCTGCCCCGTGCAGATGAAGAAGAAGTCGGTGAAGGCCTGCACCTTGCGCAGGTCGAGCGACAACCACGCCGGTGGCCTTCTTCTCGTAGGCGGCCCGCGCCGCGAGCGTCAGTTCGGCCGGGACGCCCGTTCCCGGCGCCTGGCCCGCCGTCTGGCGCGCCGACTTGTCCGCCGCCGCGGCCGGGGCGCCGGGCCGTCCGTCGTCTTCTCGCGCACACTCTTCGGTTCAGTCATGCAAGTTGCCGGCCGCGGGCCTGCCTCCGGGCGCGGCGCCGGGATCGGCGCCGTAGCAGACCGTGGCGGCGGATGTAGTCGTCGACTTCGGGCGGCACCAGGCCCGCGAGGGGCCGCCCTGCACGCGCGCGCGCGCGGATGCCGGTGGACGAGACGTCGGGCGTCGCGCAATCGAGCAGGAACACGCGGGTTTCCGGGCTCTGGATCACGACGGCACGATGGAGCCCGGGGTCTTCAGACCCGGGGCTCGCAGCACCGGGATCATCCTCGGCGCGAGGTCCGGCAGCCGGCCCGCGAGGGAGGTGGCCGCCACGCCCGCGCGCGAGCAGACCACGAAGTGCGCGAGGTCCAGCACGGCCGGGTACTCGCGCCACGTGGCAATTTCTGCAAACGCATCGGCCCCGGTGAGGAAGAAAATCTGCCACGCCTCGATGCCCGGTCGCGTGCAGGGCGCGGAGCGTGTCGGCGGTGTACGACGGGCCCGGGCGGCCCAGTTCGAGGTCGCTCGCGACCAGGCGGCTGTCGGTCGGCCGCGGCCAGGGCCACCATCGCGAAGCGGTGGAAGACCGACGCCGACGGGATCCACGGGCCGGTGCGGCGGCGTCCGGGACGGGGAGCAGCAGCACCTGGTCGAGGCCGAGGGCGTCGGCCGCCTGGCGCGCGACGGCCAGGTGGCCCAGGTGGATGGGATCGAAGGTGCCTCCGAGGACGCCGATCCGCGGCGCCGCGGTCATGCGTCGGTCTCCGGGGCGCTGGAGGTGCGCGCCACATCTCCTCGACCAGGGCCGGCACGCCCTCGCCGGTCACCGCCGAGATCCGATGGAGCGGGATGCCGAGGCTCTTGAGGTGCTTCTCCAGCTTCCTCACCAGCTTCGTGTCGGGCGCCGCGTCCATCTTGTTCGCGGCGGCGATGGCGGGCTTCTCGGCGAGTTCGGGCCGGTAGAGCTCGAGTTCGCGCCGGATCGTCGTGAAGTCCTCGATCGGGTCGCGTCCCGATTGGCCCGACACGTCGATCAGGTGCACCAGCAGGCGCGTGCGCTCGAGGTGGCGGAGGAACTGATGGCCGAGTCCGAGGCCGCGGTGCGCGCCTTCGATGAGGCCCGGCACGTCGGCCACCACGAAGCTGCGGTCGTCGCTGAGGGCCACCACGCCCAGGTTCGGCGTCAGCGTGGTGAAGGGGTAGTCGGCAATCTTCGGTTTCGCCGCCGAGATGCGCGGAGATGAGCGTCGACTTGCCGGCGTTCGGGAACCCGACGAGCCCGACATCGGCGAGCAGCTTCAGCTGCAGCCGCAGGTGCCTGGCCTCGCCCGGCGTGCCGGGATCGGCGCGCGCGAGGCGCCCGGTTGGTGGCCGACGCGAACCGCGCATTGCCGCGGCCGCCCTGGCCGCCGGCGGCGATGCGCACCTTCTTGCCGTCCTCGATGAGGTCGGCCAGTTGAACCGGCTCGCCGCCTTCCTCGGGCATCTCGTAGACGACCGTGCCGATGGGCACCTTGATGACGAGGTGCTTGCCGTTGCGGCCGTGCATGTTCGATCCCATGCCGTGCTGGCCGCGCTCGGCCTTGAAGTCGGGATGGAAGCGGAAGCTGACGAGCGTGTTCAGGTGAGGGCTGGCGACGAAGTAGACCGACCCGCCGTTGCCGCCGTCGCCGCCGCTCGGGCCGCCGCGGGGCACGAACTTCTCGCGCCGGAAGGCGATGCACCCGCGCCCGCCGTTGCCGGCCGCCACGCGGATCTCGACTTCGTCAACGAACATCCGGCACTACGGTAACACACTGGGGTCGGATCCGACGCCGACTGCGCCGATCCGACGCCGCCGATCCGCGGCGCCTCCTCGATCGGGTTCGCGATCGCTGATCGAAGTGGGCGCCGACATGGAGGTAGAATGAGCAGGTCCCCTTTCTTTCCGTGGCGCCGCTTCCGAGGTTGTCCCGTGTCCGACTTCGATCGCGTGTTCCTTCGCAAGGCTCCGTTCGTGCCCGCGCGCGACGAGCACCTCGACGACCCCGAGACCGACGAGACGCCGGAAGACGGTGCGGCGCCTGAAGGCGGCGCGGCGCCCGCCGGCCGCGAGGGCCTGCCGCCGACGTTCCGGATGCGGGCGCGATTCGCACTACGTCGACCTGCTCGCGTCCCGCGCCCGCGGCGCCGCCGGTCCACCTGATCGCGATCAAGGACATCGACCGGCGCCCGGCCGGTCGAGGCCGGCGACCTCGCGCCGCTTGTCGAGTCGATCTCCGCGCGTCGGCGTCGTGCAGCCGCTGATCGTCAGGCGGCGGCAGGGCCGGTACGAGTTGATCGCGGGCGCGAAGCGGCTCGCCGCGGCGTGCCGCCGCCGGACTGACCGAGGTGCCGTGCCTGCTGCAGGGACGCCGACGACGAGCGGGCGCGGGCGCTGGCGGAGGCGGAGAACCTGCGGGCGGAGCGTGACGGCTCGGAGCGCCGCGGGGCCGCGGCGCCGTCCGGCGTGCCGGCCCTGGCCGCGCGCGAGATCATCGACAGCCTCGCGACGATCGAATCCTGCCTGAACCTGTTCCTCGAGCGCGACCGCGATCGCCCGCTCCGCGAGCGCGTGGCCGTGAGCCTGGTGAGGGCCGAAGCGCACCGCGCCCGCTGGCTGGCCGAGGCCTACAGCCTGCTCGGGAGCGAACCCGCCGTGACACGGAAGGGCATGAGCGTCGCCCGTGCCTGGTCGGCAGGACGCTGCACGGGCTCGAAGCGGAGGGTCGGCTGTCGAACGTGAAGCTGGCGCTCGCCGTCGACGAGCCGGTGCGCGCGCTGGTGGCGGACGAGCGCCTCATGTCGGTGGCGCTGACGGGCATCGCCGCCGCGATGCTCGGGCTTGCTGCAGGGTGCGGGCGAGGCGGTGCTCAAGGTCCGCGTCAGCACGCACCCGGCCACGCGGCTGCTCGCGATTCAGTTCGCGCAGGATCTGGTGGCGGCGCCAGACGAGCGCGGCACGGAGCCGGGCGACGCCAAGGCGCTGCCCGACTGGCCCGGCGGCCACGGCGCGTCGCTGGGGCTCGCCGTGGCCCGGCGCGTGATGGACCTCCACGGCGGGCACCTGGAGATCGCCCCGGGCCCGCGTGGAGGGTGCGCCATTACGCTCCTGATTCCCGCAGGAGACTGACTAGCGAGGCCGGCCTTCTTCATCAGCGGCGTTGATGTCGTAGGCCGCCGAGCGGGGCTTGCGGGCCGCGCAGCGCATTGGCCTCGGCGTCGTTCACGAACGCTTCGCGCTTCGGATCCCACGTCAGCTTCCGCTGCAGTTTCATGGCGATCCACGCCGCCGCGCAGGCCTCGAGGCTGCGCGCCGACTGGTCCACGGGCGCGATCGGGTCCTTGCGGGCGATGATCGCCTCGAGCCAGTTGCGGTAGTGATCGTCGCTGGCGGGCCAGCGGACGTCCTTCGGGCCGTACGGCGCCGTCAGGATCTCCGTCTTGCTGGCGTCGAGCGACTTGCGCGCCGGCTCGGCCTGCGTCGCCGCCCCGGGGTCGCTGCTGGTCACCAGCCCCGCGCCGCGCGCGCAGAACACCCAGCCGTCGGTGCCCTCGAACCGGATGCCGTTCGGGAACTCGTTGTCGAGGATCACCCGCACGTCGCCCGGATACATCATCTCGACGTGGTAGGTGTCGTGCACCGTCCACACGTCGTTCTGCATGAAGGTGGCGCGGCCCTCGAGCGTCAGCGGCCCGCCGAGCTCCTGCCCGAGGCCCCACTGCGCGATGTCCATGTGGTGCGCGCCCCAGTTGGTGATCATGCCGAGGCCGAAGTCCTCGGTCGTGATCCAGCCGGGCCGGCCGAGGCTGTCCTGCGGGTGCACCCGGTCTTCCATGTACGGCTGCTGCGGCGCCGGCCCGAGCCACGTCTCGTAGTCGAGGTTCGCCGGCACGGGCTGCGCCTTCGGCGCCACGCCCTTCGGCCGGTCCTGCCCGATGCCGATCTTCACGGTCTGGATGCGGCCGATGCGGCCGTTGCGCACGGCCTCGGTCGCCACGCGGAACGTGTTCCACGGCTTCGCGGACCGCTGCTGGCTGCCGGTCTGCAGGATGCGCTTCTTCGCACGCACCGCGGTGCGCAGCGCGATGGCCTCGTTGATGTCGTAGGTGAGCGGCTTCTGGACGTGCAGGTCCTTGCCCGCCAGCACCGCCTCGACCGCGACGATGGCGTGCCAGTGGTCGGGCGGCGTCACGAGCACCGCGTCGATGTCCGGCCGCGCCAGCACCTCGTGGTAGTCCTTGTAGGCCTTCACCTCGACGTTGGCCTCGCCCTTGTCGGCGTAGAACTTCTCCGCCTTGGCCTTGGCGGCGGCCAGGCGCTTCGAGTCGAGGTCGCACACGGCGACGATGCGGCAGAGGTCGGTGTGCTTGATGGTGCCGAGCAGGTCCTCGGTGCCCATGCGGCCGCACCCGATCTGCGCGATCTGGATGCGGCGGTTGGCCGACGCGCCCTGGCCGTGGAGGAACGACTCGGGGAAGAACGACGGCGCCACGATCAGGCCCGGCAGACCCGGCGATCGTCGTCTGGAGGAACCGGCGGCGTGAGGTCGACATGATCAGTCCTTTCGTGGTCCCGTTATTTCAGCTCGCGGATCTTGATGGACCGGAACGACACGACGTTCCCGTGATCCTGCAGCAGGATGTGCCCCGTCGGCCGCTCGCCGAAATTGGGCCACACGCGTGTACTTGCTGTAGTTGACGAGCGCGCGCCACATCTGCGTGCCGCGCTCGTACTCGACCGTCTTGAAGCCGTTCAGCCAGTGCTCCACGTGCTGGCCCTGGACGACGATGCGGGCGCGGTTCCACTCGCCGATGCCGTTGAAGCGGACGCCGACGGGCGGGATGAGGTCGTACAGCCCGGCCAGCGTGCGGTTGCCCTTCACGCCCGCCTTGGCGTCCGGGTGCACGGCGTCGTCGAGCAGCTGGTACTCGCACCCGATCGACGACCCCGTGCCCTGGTTCAGCTCGGTGTCGACGAAGTACTTGATGCCGCTGTTGGCGCCCTTCGTCAGGTTGAACTCGACGCTCCAGCTCGAAGTTTCCGTACTCGTCCGCCGTCACGATGTCGCCGCCGGCCGCGGCCTCGCCCCCGCCGGTCTCGGCCACCGTCAGCATGCCGTCCTTGATGGACCAGCCCTTCTCGGGGAAGGTCTTCAGCCGCGCGCCGCGCCAGCCAGCCGTCGTCTTGCCGTCCCACAGGAGCTTCCAGCCGTCCTGCTTCTCCCGCGCGCTCACCGTGTTCGGAATGTAGTTGAACTGCGGCGTATCGCCCTTGTCGGGCGTCCGGTGCGCCGCGAGGTTCTGCGTCATGATGCGGATGTTGCGGAACCGCACCGTCTGGCCGGCCTTCGTGGCGTCCTTGCCGATGCTGTGGACCTGGAGGGCGATGAACCCTCTTGCCGTGAGGTCGTCGATGACGTTGGCCACCGGCACGCCGTTGACCCACGAGCGGATCGAGGTGCCGATCACCTCGACGCGGAACGTGTTCCACTGTCCCATCTTGAAGGCCTTGCGCGCGGCCTCGGGCCCGTACACCGGGTGCAGCCATCCGCGCCGCGCCTCGTCGTAGAGGCCGCCGGTCCACGCCCGGTCGCTCGGGTCGATTTCGATCTGGTAGCCGCGCACGCGCCCGTTCTGGACGTCCGGGCTGCTGATGCCGCGGACCTGCACGCCGCTGTTCATCGGGGCGTCGAGCTTCGCCTCGAGCTCGAGAATGAAGTCGCCGAACTCCTCCTTCGTGCCGAGGAAGCTGTTCGGGGAATCCACGACGGTCGTGCCGACGATGGCGCCGTCAACCACCGTGTAGGGGGCGGTGCCGTTCAGCTGCGCCCAGCCGTCCAGGGTCTTTCCGTTGAAGAGCGGCCGCCAGCCGTCCTGCGCGGCAGCGGGCACCGCCGCCAGCAGGGCGATCATCACGGCAGAAAGACAGCGTTTCATCGAACCCTCCAGGTCACAGCGACGAGTGATTGGACTGACCAGTGCGTGACTCGTGACGCCTTCTCGAACGCCGAAACCTCAACAGTACACACGAGCGGAAGGGTCCTGTCAAATGTTCGGGTGCAACGGCTATAATGCCGCCTGGTCTGACCACGCCGCCGTTTCAGGCGGTGCCGCCAAGCCAGCGGAGGAAGTCCGATGAGGCCCATCGCCCGGCTCGCCTGTAGCATCGTCATCCTGAGCGGGGCCTGCGGCACGGCGGCCGTGGCCGGGACGCAGCAGGGGCCGCCGCCCGGGCTCCTCGACATCGCCGCTCACGATCGGGCGCGTGTCGTGAAGGCGGCCGACGCGTTCCTGGCCGAGCCGCCAATCACCATCACGGCGTTCAGGGCCGCGAAGAGCGCGGGCGGCGTCCACGACTACTTCTCGCAGGCCGACTACTCCTGGCCCGACCCGGCGAAGCCGGACGGATTGCCCTACGTCAACCGGGACGGCTGGTCGAATCCCGACACGTTCCAGCAGCACCGCTGGGCGATGGTGAGGCTGGCGCGCGGGGTAGGAGCGCTCGGCGCGGCGTTCAAGATCACCGGCGACCCGAAATACGCCGCCCACGCTCTGGCGCATCTGCGCGCCTGGTTCGTGGCGCCGGACACGAGGATGAACCCGAGCCTGCTCTACAGCCAGGCGATCCTCGGGTCGGTGACCGGCCGCGGGGTGGGGATCATCGACACGATTCACCTCATCGAGGTGTCCGCCGCGATCGAGGTGCTGTCGGCGCGCGGGGCCCTGGCGCCATCCGACGCCGCGCCCATCAAGGCGTGGTTTCGCGAGTACCTCACCTGGCTGACCACGAGCGACTACGGCATCGACGAGCGCGAGCGCGGCAACAACCACGGGACGTGCTGGGTGATGCAGGTGGCGGCATTCGCGCGCCTGCTCGGCGACGAGGCGCAGCTGGCGTACTGCCGGACGCGGTACAAGACGTGGCTGCTGCCGAACCAGATGTTCCAGGACGGGAGCTTCCCGCTGGAGATGCGCCGGACGAAGCCGTACGGCTACGCGCTCTTCCAGCTCGATCAGCTGGCCACCGTCGCGCAGATCCTGTCGACGCCCGGCGACAACCTGTGGACCTTCACGCTGGCCGACGGCCGGTCGCTCAAGAAGGCCGTCGACTACATGTACCCGTTCATCGCCGACAAGTCGCGGTGGACGCTGCCGAAAGACGTCATGTACTTCGAGTACTGGCCGGTGCGGCACGCGTCGCTGATCTTCGCGGGGCTGGCCTGCCGCGAGGCGAAGTACATCGAGCTGTGGAAGAAACTGCCGGCCGATCCCGTGATGACCGAGATCCAGCGCAACATGCCCGTGCGGTATCCGTCGTTGTGGGTGGACTGACAGGGGCATGGGGCATGGGCGAGGGCATGCGTGACGCGCACGAAGAGCGAACTCCCGACACCCATCCGTAACCCCGAACCCCGAATCCCGATCCCGATCTCTACTTCGAGATCGTCACCTTCCAGGTGCCCTGCTGCACGGCCTCGCGCGGGGTGAGCACGATGCGGTTCAGGTGGTCGCCCCACGACGAAGTGAGCGACCGATCGTCGAGATCGATGCGCTCGACGGCGGCCTGCTGGATGCGGGCGTTGAACCGCGCGAACACGACCAGGTCCTGCTTTCCCCCGATGCGGCCGCCCTTCGACAGGCTCAGGGCGCCCTGCGCGGGCTGAAGGGCGCATTCCAGCCGAAGCGTCCCCGGCTCGGTCTCCGCTACCTCGCACGGCGTCATCAGGTTCATCGACAGGTCGCGCGTGGGAGCCTTCAGCGTGAACGCGTCCGACAGCACCACCTGCCGTCCGCGCTCGAGTTGCGCGGTCCGGACCCACTGCCTTGATGCCGGCCGCGTCCGGGTAGGCCGGCGCGATGTCCATCATGAGCGCCGCCGACGCGTCCCCCGCCTGGTAGACAACGTCCCTCGCGCGGAAGGCGGCGCCGTCCTTCTGCATCTGGCCGTTGACCGTCGGCAGGTTGTGGATAGGCGGACTGCATGGCCCAGATGTCGTAGCGCGTGCTGCTGAACGTCTGCGCCGTGTACGTCGGCCGCCCGACGTCGACCAGCACGGGCGCGCCGTCCACGAACACGATCGCGTTGCCCACGTCGTTGTGGTTGTGGCTCTGGGCGTTGTGCGATCCCCACGCGGCGAGGTAGAGACCGTCGGTCGAGCCCTCGCGGTCGCGCGCCGCCATCAACTGCATGTCGTCGCTCGGCAGCCATGCGTCGCGCGGCAGCGGGGGCGCCGCGCCGCGATCGGCGGCCATCGCCTCCCAGCCGAACACGGTCAACAGCGTGCGGCCAATCGACCGGTCGTCGAGATCGACATCGTCCTCCGTGACGCCCGACGCGCCCATCGCGCGCAGCCGCGGATCGCCGATGGCGGCCCCGTAGCGGAACACGAGGCCGCGGTCGAAGCCAACCCTGGCGCCGCTGTCGCCGACGTCGACGAACCACTCGTCCGCGATGCGGGCCCGGTAGATGTACCGCCCGATGTCGGCGACGACGGGGATTGGCGAAGTAGTCGATCCGCCCCGCGGACGCCGACTTCAGCAGTTCGAGCGTCTCGAACAGGCTGGCGCCGGCGCGTCCCCAGTAGGACGGCCCTTCGTCGCACCCGCCGTCGGCCGGGTGTGGGCCCAGGAACGTGTCGAGGCTGCGCAGGACCTTGTGCGTGAGCGCCGCCCGCCGGGCCTGGTCCGGTTCGACGAGCAGGGCCGCGGCCAGCACGTTGGAGTTGATCCACGGGTTCCAGTTGTTGGGCCGGCTGGCGCGCGGGGCGAACCCCATCCACCACCAGTCGTCGCGGGCCTCGTACGGCGCGATCACCCGGCGCTCGATCTCGCGGGTCAGCCTCGGCCGGACGAGCGGCGACACCTTGTCGAGCCTGTCACCGAGCAGGTACCAGGTCCAGGCGAGCGAGTGGGCGGTCTGCGCGGAGAACAGGTCGACGATGGGCTCGGTGGTGTCGGGGAGGCCGCGCGGGAGCCTTCTGCGCGCCCTGGTGCGCCGGCACCGTCCACGACGACTCCTCGGTGATGGCCCACGCGGTGTCGGCGATGGCGTCGAGGAAGCGGCCCTTGTCCTCGACGCACTCGGCGATCACCAGCGCGTGCAGGCGGTCGCGCCGCCCGAACATCGCGCTTTCGAAGCGGCCGCGGTTCCCGGTGCGCGCGTAATCGAGGAACAGCGTCGCGGGCAGGGGAGCGACCGGCTCGGCCAGTGCCTTCTCGGCACGCGCCACGATCCGGGCGCGGAGCCCCGGCGCGACCCGCTCCCATCCGGCGCGGTCCGCGATGGACGGAATCATGTGCCACGCGTCACGCGGCAGCAGCACACCCTCGAGCTTGGCTGCCGGCCAGTCCGCGGCGAGCGCCGGAGGTTTCGGAATCGGGCCAGATTGGGTTGCGGCTGCCGCGGTGAGCATCGTCGCGGCCAGCACGAGCGTGACGGAGATTGTGGCGCGCATGGGAATCGTCCTTTGCTGCCGAATCCCGAATCCCGAATCCCGAATCCCGAATCCCGAATCCCGAATCCCGAGCCCCGAACCTCAGGCCCCAGGCACCGATGCAATCTTCTTCACGTACTCGTCGAACCTGCCCAAGTAGTAGAGCCGCGTCAGGTCCTTCTCGAGGGCATCGAGCGTGGCGGCCTGCGACGGCTCGGCCGCGCGGGCCTCCTTGAGCCGGGCCCGGATCGCGCGGAACGCCTTCTCCTTGATCCAGTACCCGTTCGCGTGGCGCTCGGCCACCGACGCGGCGTTGGCGAGCTTGTCCATCTCCGGCGTGGTGAGCCCGCGCTTCCACGCCGCCCGGTAGACGGCCAGCGCCTCCAGCCACGACTGGTTCGCGATCCTCGTGTACGCCTCGTGCAGGCCCTTCCAACCTGCCGCACGGGTGTCGACGAGCGGCGCCACATCCGGCGCAGGCCCGCCCGGCGTCCTGTAGTCCAGCAGCGACACCGTGAAGTCGAACGTGCGGTCGCCGTCGTAGTCGAACTCGACCGTGTCGAGGAAACCGTTGCCGTCGGTGTCGGTGTACTTCACGACCTCTTCGACCTTCGTGGCCAGCGGCTTCGGCGACGGGGTTTTCCAGCCCCCGTGGAACTCGCCGTTCTTGTCGACGGTCCACGCGCCCCACTCGGCGCCCGCGAGGTGCAGCTTGCGGTCGAACACTCCCGCGTAGAGCTTCCCGCCGCCCGAGTTGTCGCGATCGAACTCGCCGCGGTCGCCCAGCGAGTCGGCCTGCGGGTGCCCGCCGAGGCCCGGCTTCTCGTTGCCCTCGGCCATGTAGAGCCGCGCGTAGTTGCCGGACGCGCCGTCGCGCCATTTCTTCACCGACCAGATGTCGATGTCCTCCGGCCCGCCGAAGCCGTGCATCGGGTAGTACATCTCCACCCGCTCCCACCGGTGGTCGTCATCGTCTTCGTCGAACACCATGTAGGTGGTGGCCCAGCCGGCAGTGAAGAAGGCGTCGTAGCTCTTGTCGTGCGGCATGTACTTGAGTTCGTCGATCTGCCGCCAGTTGCCCCACTGGAAGCAGGCGTCGAACTTCGGGTTGCCGCGCAACGCCGGGTACTTCGTCACCATCGACTGGTACGGCACGCCCGGGCCTCCCGAGCCCCGCAGCGACATGTCGTAGTCGATCTCGTTGCCCTTGCCCGAGTCGTTGTCGAGATCGATCGTGAGAAACGCTTCGTTCAGCACGCCGGAGAGCGGCGCGAGGCCCTTGACGACCGGCGTCATGGGATCGAGCCACCGCATGCCCATCTCGGTGAGGCCGTCGCCGTCGGTGTCATAGAACGCGAACGGGTTCTCCCAGTTCAGCCGCGGGTCGGGCAGCGCCTGCGGGGGCCTGTGGATCTTCAGGAACAGGCCGTCGCCGTGGTAGTCGGGCAGCCAGTCGTGCGAGCCGGTGTAGTCCCAGTTCGAGTTGCCGAAGTTGAACGTCTGCCAGTCCTGCCAGCCGAGGACGCCGTCCTTCTCGACGTCGAGGAACAGCATCCAGTGCGACTCGGCCGTGCTCCACTTGCCCTCGGCCCACGTGGGCGGCTGGGTGGACCACGCCTGCACGTCGGGCCGGCCGTCGCCGTCGTTGTCGGCCCACTTGATGCTCTGGTCGGTGACGCCGTCGTACCAGCCGTCGCTGTTCATGTCGACCTGCATGACGTCCGCCACCTGGTCGCCGCGCGTGTCGGTGGGCGACAGGTCGCCGTTCTCGTCGAGCCACCGCACGCGCTTGCCGTTCCACCAGCGCTCGACGATGTCGGGCTTGTTGTCGCCGTCGATGTCGAGGCGGACGATTTCGGCGGAGGGCGTCGTGGTGGTGAGCGCCGTCCGGCGCAGGTCGCGGGGAGAAGGCGACTGCGCGGCAAGCGCGGTTCCGAGGCAGAGCACTGCCGCCGCAGCCTCGATGTGGCGGCACTTGCGCAGCTTGTCGGGGAGGCCCCGCCGCGCGAGGCCGAACTCGTCATGGGGTGCCATGTGCTGCAGGCTCCTTGCTGGGGTGTCGAAAGCGGGAGGATCGCCGAATGCACGCAGTGTAACAGGATTCTGCGACAATGGAGCGGGCGGACCGCCAGACTGGGGGCAGATCATTCGAGGCTACGCCGGACGCGTGCTCGACGTGGACCTTGCCGCGCGGACCTTCGCGTTCGGTCCGCTCGACGAGGAGACGGCCCGGCTCTACCTCGGCGGGAAGGGCTACGGCGCGCGGCTGCTGTACGACCTGACGCCGGCCGGCCTCGACCCCTTGGGCCCCGCCAACCCGCTCATCTTCGCCACCGGCCCGCTGAACGGCTCGGTCGCCCCGCAGTCGAACCGCTTCGCCGTCGTCTGCAAGAGCCCGCTCACCGGCGCCATCGGCAATGCCGCGTGCGGGGGATCCTTCGCCTACGGCCTCAAGCGCGCCGGCGTCGACATCCTCATCGTCCGGAACCAGTCGCCCGCGCCGGTCCGCCTCGACATCGACGGCGATGGGAGCCGCGTGACGTTCATCGACGCCTCGGACCTCTGGGGCAAGGGCACGGGCGAGACGCAGGAGATTCTGGGCCGCAAGAAGCACCACGCAGTGATTGGGCCGGCGGGCGAGCACCTGGTGCTGTATGCCGGGATCGTCTCGAACGAGCGCATCGCGGCGCGGACCGGCGTCGGGGCCGTGATGGGCTCGAAGCGCCTCAAGGCGATCACCGCCGGCGGATCGCGCCGACTCGAGATGGACGACCCGCAGGCCTTCAAGGAGTACACCAAGTGGCTCGGCGCCATGTTCCGCCACCACCCCGTGCTCGGCGAGCGCCTCAAGCAGGTCGGCACCTCGGGCATCGTCAGCACCACCAATCCGCGGAACATCCTGCCGACGCGGAACTTCAAGTACGGGCACCATCCCGATGCGCTGAACGTCTCCGGCGAGTTCATGGCCGACCACGCGCTCACGGGCGTGAAATCGAGCTGCATCCACTGCCCGGTGACGTGCGGGCGGGACGTCGAACTGGCGGGCGTGGGCCGGGTGAAGGGGCCGGAATACGAAACGGTGGCCCTGCTCGGCACGAACCTCGACGTGCCCGACCTCACGCGCGTCGCCGAGTGGAACTACCTCGCCGACGACCTGGGAATGGACACCATCAGCCTCGGCGCGGTCATCGGCTTCGCGATGGAACTGCAGGAACGGGGAATGCTCGATGCCGGGGTCCGCTTCGGCGACCCGGCGGGCGTCGCGGACCTCATCAGGGACATCGCGTACCGGCGCGGCCTCGGCAACAGCCTCGCGGACGGCGTGAGGCGCATGAGCGAGCGGTACGGCGGGCGCCCGTTCGCGATGCACGTGAAGGGCCTCGAGCTCTCGGCCTACGATCCGCGCGGGTCCTACGCCCAGGGCGTGGAATACGCCACGTCCAACCGGGGCGGCTGCCACGTCCAGGGCGCGAGCATGTACATGGAGTCCACCGGCCCGCTCACGATCAACCCGCACAGCCTGGGTCTCAAGGCCGACCTGCCCGTGGTGATGCAGAACCTCGCGTGCGCGATCAACTCGATGGTGCTGTGCATCTTCACCACCTACGGGATGATGCCGCGGTTCGTGCACGAGCTGAGCCCGAACTCGCGGCTGCACCGCGTGTTGACGGCGGCCTTCGAGCACAGCGGCCCGCTCCTGCGCCTGGCGCTCGGCGCGAGGGTGATGCCGATCCTCTGGTTCGAGAAGTGGCTGACCTACATCACCGGTGAACGGTTCACGGCCGGGCACCTGCAGGAGATCGGCGCGCGCATCTTCAACCTCGAGCGGATGTACAACCTGCGGGAGGGGCTGACATCGGCGGACGACACGCTGCCGGACCGGATGCTGCACGAGCCGACGTTTCCCGGCATGACGTCGGGCCACCCGCTCCACCTGCTGCTGCCGCGCTACTACGCCCTGCGCGGGTGGGACGCGCACGGCGTGCCGACGGCGCGGACGCTGAAGCGGCTGCAGGTCAGGTTCTGACGAGAGGGGGGCGAGGTGAGCGTCACCATCGAACTCACGTACGAGATGAGCAAGGCCCTCGGCGCGAGGCGGTTCGAGGTCGACGGCGCCGCGACGGTGGCCGACGTCGTCCGCGCCACGCGCGAGCGGTTCGGCGAACGGGCGGCGGACTTCGAACGTCTCACCAGGGTGGCGGCAGTGTCGGTCAACGGCGTGCTCGTCACCCATGGGCGCGGCCTGCGCACGGCCGTGGCCGACGGCGACCGGGTGATGTTCGTGAAGGCCGCGGCCGGCGGATAGGCCCGTTCAGGCCCGCCGGCCCGGGTTTGCTGTAAGATTGCCTGCATCCCATGCCCGACGTGTTCAAGGTACCGTTCGTGAACGGGTCCCATATCCCGGTTCTCGAAATCCTGGCGAGGCTCTGCATCGCCGCCGTGTTCGGCGGCCTCGTGTCGCTCATCTACCGCCGGACGCGGAACGAGATCGACATCGCGCCGTCCTTTCCGCCGACGCTGGTCCTGCTGTCGATCCTCATCGCGATGGTGACCCAGGTGATCGGCGAGAGCATCGCCAAGGCCTTCAGCCTGGTCGGCGCCCTCGCCATCGTGCGTTTCCGCACGGTGGTGCGCGACACCCAGGACACGGCCTTCGTCATCCTGTCGGTCGTCGTCGGCATGGCGGTCGGCGCCAGCGCCATGTGGGTGGGCGTGATCGGCCTGTCGATCGTCGGGGTGGTGGCGATCCTGATGAAGCCGCCGGCCACGGGCGACTACATCATCGGCCACCTGCCGTTGCTCGTCAGGATCCGCATCGGCCTGGGGCACGACGCGGAGGCCCTGCTCGGCAGTACGCTGGACGTCCACTTCTCGCACCGGCGGATGGAGTCGATCGAGACGGCCAAGCACGGCGTGTCGATCGACGTGGCCTACGAGGCGAAGCTCAGGGAGCCCGGGACGCCCGAGCAGCTCGTGCGGGCGCTGAACCGGATCGAGGGCGTCCAGAGCGTGCGCGTGGAGCGGCGCTCCGTGGCAGAAGAATAGGGAAGCCAGGCGATGGCCGACTGCCACCACTCCCGCGAGACGCGCGACTGGGCCCGCGAGTTGAAGTTTCTCATCGACGAGCACCAGGCTCCTGCGCTGCGCGACTGGGGCCGCGCACGCCTGGCCCGCGACAGCTTCGGGTCCGGGCCCTACGGCGACGCCTACACGACGACGAGCCTGTATTTCGAGACGCCGGCCTTCGACGTGTACCACCGCCGCGGTTCGTACGGCAGGAGCAAGTTCCGCATCCGCCGCTACGGCGAGGCCGACATCGTGTTCCTCGAGCGCAAGTTCCGGACGCACCGGCTGCTGGCCAAGCGGCGGACCACCGTGCCGCTGCCGGAGATGGACCACCTGGCCGCGCCGACGCCCAGGACCGACTGGCCCGGCTACTGGTTCCACCGTCGCGTCCTGCTGCGGCGCCTGAATCCGCTCATTCAGATGCTCGTACGACCGGACGGCCCGCGTGGGGATGGCATCCAGCGGCACGATGCGGATGACCATCGACACGAACCTGCGGGTACTGCCGATGCCCGACCGCGCCTTCATCCCGGGCGTCGGCTTCCCCCTCATCGAGGGGAAGTGCATCGTCGAGCTCAAGTACCGCGCCGAGATCCCGGCGCTCTTCAAGGAACTGGTGGAGACGTTCAAACTGGCGCCCAGCCCGGTGTCGAAGTACCGGATCGGACTCGGCGTCCTCGACTACGCGCCGCTGACCGCGGAGCCCGCGGACGTCCCGCAGGCCTGAGCGCGGGCCGCTGACCGGCGCGCTACCGGTGGAGGATTGTCATGCTGGTGCGATTCCTGACGGCCACGGTTCTGGCGGTGGCGACGGCCGCGGTTCCCGCGGGAGCCGAGCCGAGGGCCCAGTCACCCAGGGAGCAGAAGCCAGCCGCCGCCACGGGTGAGAAGCCCCGCAAAGCGCCGAAACCCTGGCCCCTCGACGCCGACGCGTACCGGGCGCGGCGCCTCGAGGCCGAGGCGCTGCCGCTCTTCGCGAGCCAGGACCCCATCGACATCGTCATCAGCGCCGATTTCAAGGCCGTTCAGAAAGACAGGGACGTCGACAGCAAGAAACTCCACCCCGGCACCCTGGCCATCGTGGCCGACGGCAAGCCCGGCACGCCAATCTCGATCCAGCTCCGCACGCGCGGGCACGTGCGCCGCAACGCCCGGCTCTGCGAGTTTGCGCCGTTGCACCTCGAGTTCCCGAAGGACGGCGTAAAGGGGACGATCTTCGACGGCCAGGGCAACATCAAGCTCGGCACGCACTGCCAGAGCGAAGGCGTCTACCAGCAGTACGTCCTCAAGGAGTACATGGCGAACCGCCTCCTCAACGCGCTGACGCCCCGGTCGCTCCGCGTCCGCCTGGCGCGCATCACCTACGCCGACACGGACACCGGCAAGAAGCCCTTCACGAGACCCGGCGTCTTCTACGAGGAGGTCAGCGACCTGGCCAAGCGGATGGAGTCGCGCGAGCTGCCGGTGCCGCGGCAGGTCTTCCAGTCTCTCGATCAGCCGGCATTGCTTTTCATGTCCCTGCTCCAGTACATGATCGGCAACGTCGATTACTCGATCCTCAAGCTCCACAACGTGATCATGCTCGACGACGCCAAGGGCGTCCGCTCGACCGTGCCGTACGACTTCGACTACTCGGGCCTCGTGAACGCGCACTATGCCGTTCCCGCGAAGGAACTCAACCTGGCGTCCGTGCAGCAGCGGATGTATCGCGGGCCGTGCAAGACGGAGGCGGAGGTGACGCAGGCGCTCCAGCCGTTCCGGGACAAGCAGGCAGAGTTACTGGCGCTGCCGGCGTCGCTCGTCGCCTTTGGCCTCGACGACGGGCAACGCAGGTCCACGGAGAAGTACCTGAACGAGTTCTTCGAACTCATCAGCAGGCCGGACAAGGTCAAGAAGGTGTTCGTGACCGACTGCAACCCCATCTCCGGGATGCGGCCTTGAACGGGCGGCGGGGGGGAGGGCGGTCGGGCTCATCGCAGAAGGGAGGCATCATGCTGGTTCGACTCCTGGCGGCGATCGTTCTGGCCACGGCCCTGGCGGCCGTCCTTGCGGGCACTGACGCAGGAGCCCAGGCCCCTCCGTCCCAGAAGCCGGCCGCCGCAGAGCAGAAGCAGCCAAAGGCCCCGAAAGCGTGGCCACCTGATGAGGAGACGCTGAAGAAACGGCGTCTCGAGGCCGAAGCGCTGCCGCTGTTTGCGAGCCAGGACCCTGTCGAAATCGTCCTCGAGGCCGACTGGAAGGCGGTGCAGCGCGACCGGAACGTGACCAGCAAGAAGCTCTACCCGGGCACGCCTGGCGATCGTGAAGGACGGCACCGCCGGGACGCCGATGCCGATCGAACTCCGCACGCGCGGCAACGTACGGCGCAACCCGCGGCTGTGCTCGTTCGCGCCGCTGCGCCTCGAGCTGCCGAAGGACAAGATCAAGGGCACGGTCTTCGAAGGGCACGGCAACGTCAAGGTTGGCGTGCACTGCCAGGGCGAACGCATCTACGAGCAATACATGCTCAAGGAGTTCCTGGCCAACCGGCTGCACAACCTGCTGACGCCGAGGTCGCTTCGCGTGCGCCTCGCGAGGATCACGTATGCCGACAAGGACCCGAGCAAGGAGCCTTACACGAAGATGGGCATCCTCTACGAAGACGCCGACGACATGGCGAAGCGTGTGGAAGCGCGCGAACTGCCGGTGCCGCGCCAGATGTTCCAGTACCTCGACCAGCCGTCTCTGCTCTTCATGTCGCTCTTCCAGTACATGATCGGCAACACCGACTACTCGATCCTTGTGCTGCACAACGTGATCATGCTCGACGATGTGAAAGGCGCGAGGATCCCCGTGCCGTACGACTTCGACTACTCGGGCCTCGTGAACGCGCACTACGCCGCGCCGACGAAGGGGCTCGGACATCGTGTCGGTGCGGGACCGCCTCTACCGGGGTCCCTGCAAGACCGAGGCGGAGGTGAACGAGGCGCTGAAGCCCTTCCGGGAGAAGCAGGCCGAGATGCTGGCGCTGGTGGCGTCGATGGAACCCCTCGGCCTGGACGAGGGCCAGCGAAAGAGCACCGAGAAGTACCTGAACGAGTTCTTCGAGACTCATCGGGAACCCGAACAAGCTCAAGAGAACCTTCGTGACCGACTGCAAGCCCGTCGGCGGGATGTAGCCGGGCCACGGCGCGCGGCCGCCCCGGGAGCGGCGAGGGGAGTAGAATGGCGGGCGAGGGGTCCCATATGCCTGAACCGGCCCTCGCTCCGGACGAAGACGTCTACCGGGCGCTGCAGCGGCACCTCGATCGGATGCCCGTGCCGTACCCGGCCACCGAGTCCGGCGTCGAACTCAGCATCCTCAGGCGCCTGTTCTCTCCTGACGACGCGCGCCTGGCGCTGCTGCTCGAGCATGATCCCCGAGCCGCTCGCGACGATTCACCGGCGGGCCGGCCGGAAGACGCCGAGGGCCGCGCTCGGCGCCGCCCTCGACGGCATGGCGGAACGCGGCCTCATCCAGCGCGTGGCGACGAAGCGCGGCGTCCTGTACGGCAAGGCGCCGCTGGTCATCGGCTTCTACGAGTCGCAGGTCAACCGCCTCACGCCGGAGTTCCAGCGCGACGTCGAGCGCTACGGCGACGAGGGGTTCGGCGCGGCCCTCGCGGCGCAGACGCCCCAGCTGCGCACGGTGCCCATCAACGAACCCATTCCCTTCGAGCGCGTCGTCGGCCGCTACGACGACATCCGGGCGTTCGTGCGCGCGTCGCCGGGGCCGTTCGCGGTGATGAACTGCATCTGCCAGCAGGGGAAGGACCTCCTGGGCCAGCCGTGCAAGCAGACGCACGACCGGGAGCACTGCCTCACGATTGGCATGGCGGCGGAATCGCTCGCCGAACGGGGCACGGCGCGGTTCATCACGAAGGATGAGATGCTGGGGTTTCTCGACAGGGCCGATCGCGAGGGCCTGGTGGTGGAGCCGCAGAACACGCAGGACCCGATCTTCATCTGCTGCTGCTGCGGGTGCTGCTGCGGCGTGCTGACCGCCGCCAAGAAACTCCCCCGTCCGGTCTCGGCCTTCGCCACCAACTACCACGCGGCTGTCGACGCTGCCGCCTGCAACGCGTGCCTCGCCTGCGAGGGCCGCTGCCAGATGGAGGCCATCGCCTGCGACGACGGCACGGCGGTGGTGAACCTGGACCGCTGCATCGGCTGCGGGCTGTGCGTCACGGCGTGCCCGACCGAGGCGATGCAGGCTCGGCCTGAAGCCCGACGCGCACGTTCCACCGAAGGACATGGGCCGGCTCTACGGCCGGATGTACCGCGAGCGGTTCGGCGCGCTCGGCGTGGCGGAAGCCGTTGCGAAGAGGCTCATCGGCGCCAAGACGTAGCGCCGCCGGGTAGCCCGCGGACTCCGCCTGTGGCACGATCGGCGGCATGAGATCCCGCTGCCTGCCCGTTCTGTCCCCGCTTCTCGTCCTGGCGCTGGTTGGATTTGCCGGCTGCGCCAGCCGCCCGGTGCCGCCGGTGGCCGCGCCCGGCGCCGCACCCGCCGCGTCAGCCGCGCCTGCCGCCTCGAAGGCCGCGCTTCCCGATTCCGTCGCCTGGTTCCGCACGTCCGTCGAGTACCGGGCCGTCACAACCCAGAGCTACCGCCTCGCCTCCCTGATGCTGGAGCGGGCCCTGGCGGACAAGACCTGGACCGCGGCGCTCGAGCAGGCGGGAGACTTCGGCTCGAAGCCGCCTGCCGTGATCCTGGACATCGACGAGACGGTGCTCGACAACAGCGAGAGCGAGGAGCGCAGCATCCGTGCCGGTGTGGCCTACAGCGAGGCGCTGTGGGCCGAGTGGTGCAACCAGCGGAGAGCCACGCCGATCCCGGGCGCGCTCGAGTTCACGCGGGCTGCGGCCGCGAAGGGTGTGACGGTGTTCTACGTGACGAACCGCGAGCACGCGCTGGAGCAGGCGACGCGCGACAATCTGGCGGCGTACGGGTTTCCGCTGGATCCGGCCCGCGACACGGTGCTCACCAAGAACGAGCAGCCCGGCTGGACGTCGGAGAAGTCTTCGCGGCGGAGCTTGATCGCGCAGGACTACCGGATCGTGCTGCTCGTCGGTGACGACTTCGGCGATTTCGTCCAGGGCGCGCGAACCACGCTTGCCGCGCGCAAGGCGCTGTCCGAGGCGCATGCGGCGATGTGGGGCGTGAAGTGGATCGCGCTCCCGAACCCGATGTATGGGTCCTGGAAGACCGCGGCGGGGCAGTAGGCCGGCCGCGGAGCCTTCCGTCGCCTCGGGACGCTTCGACCAACCGGTGCGAGACCTCCGGAGAACGTGATGACGCGACGCTCGTGGATCCTGGCGGCCACGGTCTGCGCGGGGATGGCGGCGGCGGTCGCCGCCGCAGCGCAAACCGGCCCGTCCCGCCTGCCCGGCCCCGATCTGAACCTCGTGCTGGCCGCGCCCATCGCCACATGGGACGAGGCGGTCCCCCTCGGCAACGGCCTGTTGGGCGGGCTGCTATGGGGCGGCGACTCAACGCTCAGGCTCTCGCTGGACCGAGGCGACCTTTGGGACGAGCGCCCCGCCGACGGCATGCGCTGGGATCTCTTCACCTATGCCAACCTGATCAAAAAGGTTGGGGAGCAGGACTCTACCTACATCGACGACGTCTTCGACCGCGCGTATCGGGATTCCCACCCGAGCAAGATCCCGGCGGGCCGCGTCGAGATCGACCTTGACCCGGGTCAGCGACTCGAGAAGTTCGAGTTGAACCTCGCCACGGCGGAAGGACGCGCGTACCTCGCAGGCGGTGCCCGCGCGGAGGCGTTCTTCAGCGCGGCGCAGCCGGTGGCGCTGCTGCGGATTCCCGGCGCGGCCCCGCGGGCGGCGCGGCTGCTCACGCCCGGGATGGTCGCCGCGGCCGGTGTGACGTCTGCCGGTCCCGACAGCCAAGGTGTCGCGAAGCTGGGCTATCCGCCGGCGGTATTTGGCGAGGAGCCTGGCCTCCAGTGGTACGTGCAGGAGGCGGCGCTCGGCATGAAGTACGTCGTCGCGCTGGGCTCGAAGCGGGTGGCGGCCAGCACGCTCTATGCCGTGGCCGTCACCGCGACGATGGACGGCCCCGACCCGCTGGCGCTGGCCAAACGCCGCGCGCGCGAGGCGCTGCAGTCGGGCTGGGAGAAGCTGAGCGCACCACACACCGCGTGGTGGTCGAAGTTCTGGAGCCAGTCGCGGGTCACCGTGCCCGACCTGGGCGTCCTGCGCCAGTACTACCTCGTCCGCTACTTCCACGGCGCCGCGTCCCGCCGCGGCGCGCCGCCGATGCCGCTGCAGGGCGTGTGGACGGCCGACGCTGGCAGCCTGCCGCCGTGGAAGGGCGACTACCACAACGACCTCAACACGCAGATGACGTACATGGCCTATCAGACGGCGGGCCATTTCGACGAAGGGCTCAGCTACCTGGACTTCCTCTGGGACCGCCGGCCTCGCTTCCAGCGGTTCGCCCGCGAGTTCTACGGCACCGGCGGCCTCGCGACGCCCGGCGTGATGACGCTGGCCGGAGAGCCGCTCGCGGGCTGGGTCCAGTACAGCCTGTCGCCGACGATGTCGGCGTGGAGCGCGCACCTGTTCTACCTGCACTGGCGTTACACGATGGACGAGACGTTCCTGCGCGAACGGGCGTACCCATGGGCCGTGAGGTCGGCGAGTGCATGCTGGGCCTGCTGAAGCCCGACGCCAACGGGAGTCCTCGTCTTGCCGCTCAGTTCCTCGCCGGAGATCTTCGACAACTCGCATCGCGCCTGGCTGCAGCCGAACAGCAACTACGACCTGATGAGCCTGCGGATGCTGTTCCTGGCGTTGACAGAGATGGCCGACGCGCTTGGGAAGGGCGACGAGGCGGCGCGGTGGAAGCGTGCGTCCGACGAGCTCGGCCCTTACCATGTGCGCGCGGACGGCACCCTGCGGCTCTCGGCGGACGCCGACCTGCCGGGCAGCCACCGGCATCTGTCCAACCTCATGGGTCTGCACCCGTTCAACCTGATCACGGCTGAGGGCGGCCCTGGTGACGCACGGATGATCAGCGCCTCGCTCGCGGAGTGGGACGCGAAGGGCACGAAGGCGTGGTGCGGCTACAGCTTCAGCTGGATGTCGGCCCTGCGCGCGCGAGTGGGCCAGGCCGAGGAGGCGCTGCGGCTGCTCGAGATCTACGCGAAGGCGTTCATCCTGCGCAACGGGTTCCACGCGAACGGCGATCAGACCAAGTCCGGCTACTCGAACTTCACCTACCGGCCGTTCACGCTCGAGGGCAACTTCCTGGCGATGCACGCGGTGCACGAGATGCTGCTGCAGAGCTGGAGCGCGACGCCGGGCGCGCGCGACACGCAAGTCGATCCGCATCTTCCCGGCGACGTCGGCGCGCTGGGCCGACGCCTCCTTCGACGACCTGCGCGCCGAGGGCGGCTATCGTCGTCTCCGCGCGGCGCGTGGGCGGCGCCACCACCTGGTTCCGCATCGTCGCGAGCCGCGACGGCATATTGCGCGTGCGCGACAGCTTCGGCGGCCGCCAGCTGACCTGGAAAGGGCCGGCGGCTCGCAAGGTGAGCGGCAACTACGAAATCGCCGTGAAGGCGGGCGACGTGGTCGAGGCAACGGTAACCCGGCCGTCCGACAGCCAGCCGCCGCCGCCTGCCGAGGAAGCTGGCCGGGGGCCCGACGATGGCCGCCGAACCGCGGGCCGATTCGGCACGAACCTCCTTGGCGGCGCCGTCGGTGTGTTCAGCGCGGACAACATCAGCCCCCTCGCGATAGGCGGCGGCGCGACCGGGATCGGGGCCATCTTCGACGACGAAGTCGCCGATGCCGTCGCCAATCCGGACAACGCCTTCGGCACGGCGCTCGAGGATGGCGCGCAGCCGGCGGTGATTGGCGGAGTGGTCGCCGTTCTCTTCGCAACCGGGCGCGCCGTCGACGCGCCCCGTTACCGGGCGATGACCTATGACTGGGCGCACGCCTTCCTCATCAACGCGGGCTACACCGCGATGCTGAAAGCCGTGACACAGCGCGAGCGGCCGGACCGGTCCGACCACCTGTCCTTTCCGTCCGGCCACGCCTCCAACGCGTTCGCCCTGGCGGCCGTCGCTGAGCGGCATTACGGCTGGAAGGCGGGAGTCCCCGCCTACACCCTCGCGAGTCTCGTCGCGGTGTCCCGGCTCCAGCGGAACAAGCATTACCTCAGCGACGTCATGGCGGGCGCAACCCTCGGCTACATCGTCGGGCGAACGGTCGTGAGGGTGAACGGCAGGCCGCTGGTTGCGCCGCAAGGTGGCACACGACTCAGCCTGTCCCCGGTCATCGGGCGGCGGACCCGCGGCCTCGTGGCCAGTGTCGAGTTCTAGCCGCATGCCCGTCAGCCTGTAATTGCTTGAAATTTAGGCATCAAAACACTAATATACGCGCATAATGATAGTCGAGCGCCAGCGCTTCCATCGGCAGGTTCAGGAGTCGTTGGCCAGCTTCAGGGTCACGGCGTTGCTCGGCCCTCGCCAGTGCGGCAAGACGACATTGGCGCGGGCATTTGCGACACAGCCAGATGCCTACTTCGATCTCGAAGACCCCCTCGACCTCGCCCGCCTCGAGGCGCCCCGCCAGACCCTCGGCGCGTTCACGGGACTGGTGGTCATCGACGAGATTCAACGGCGCCCCGACCTGTTCCCGCTACTGCGCGTACTGGCGGATCGAGAGGGCACGCCCGCCCGATTCCTGATCCTCGGCAGCGCTTCGCTGGACCTGGTCAATGGAGTGTCCGAGTCTCTCGCCGGGCGCGTCGGCTTCGTTGACCTGAGCGGGTTCGACGGCACGGAGGTCGGCTTCGGCCGGCTCGACACGCTGTGGCTTCGGGGCGGATTCCCGGAGTCGTTTCTCAGCGAGTCCGACGAGGCGAGCTTGCGCTGGCGGCGGCAGTTCATCCGCACGTTCCTCACCCGCGACATCCCCCAGTTGGGCATCACCATCCCCTCCGAACAGCTCTACCGGTTCTGGCTCATGGTCGCCCACTATCACGGCCAGTCTTGGAACGCGTCCGAGATTGCCGGCTCGCTCGGC
Source organism: uncultured Acidobacteriota bacterium (assembly GCA_963806085.1). Classification (GTDB taxonomy): domain Bacteria; phylum Acidobacteriota; class Vicinamibacteria; order Vicinamibacterales; family JAKQTR01; genus JAKQTR01. The sequence goes on along the minus strand of CAWDWR010000002.1, from coordinate 253,069 downwards.
GTCAACTACAAGACGGCGCAGCGCTACCTGGACATCCTCGTCGGCTCCTTCATGATCCGGGCGCTCCCGTCCTGGACGGAGAATGTGGGTAAACGGGTTCGCAAGGCCCCGAAGATCTATCTGCGGGACAGCGGCCTGTTCCACGCGCTGCAGAACATCAGCTCGATGCGGGACCTCCAGGCACACCCCAAGCTCGGCGCGTCCTGGGAGGGGCTGGCGATCGAACACGTCCTCCGCGCCCTGAGGGCAGAGCCAGGCGAGGCGTTTCACTGGGGCACGCACGGGGGCGCCGAACTGGATCTGCTGCTCGTGCGCGGAGATCGCCGCCTGGGATTCGAATTCAAGTACGCCGACGCGCCGCGAACGTCCAAGTCGATGCGCGCCGCGATCGCCGATTTGAAACTTGAGCGGCTCGTCGTGATCTATCCGGGGGAGAAAGACTACGTGCTGGACGACCGGATCCACGTACGAGGATTGCGCAACGTGGCTGATCCAACCGGCGCCTGACGACGGCGACCGGGCGCGTCGAGAGAGGCCGCGCGCCGCCGCGACCTTGAGCTTTTCCGGGGGGCGTGTCACACTCGATGGCTGTACGGCGGGCCGCGCGGGCGGCCTGCAGACGCACGAGGATCAGCCATCATGAACAACGACATCGTCCAGTTGCTCGGCGACAACGCCGCCTACCTGCTCGACCACACCTGCCGGACCGTTTCGAAGGACCTGCTGCACCTGCCGGGGCCCGATTTCGTCGACCGGGTGTGGGCGCTGTCGGACCGCAACAACCGCGTCCTGGGGAACATGCAGCGCCTGTATGCGACTGGCCGCCTCGCGGGCACCGGCTACCTGTCCATCCTGCCGGTTGACCAGGGCATCGAGCATTCCGGCGGCGCGAGCTTCGCGAAGAACCCGATCTACTTCGACGCCGAGAACATCGTGAAGCTGGCCATCGAGGGCGGCTGCAACGCGGTGGCCTCGACCTTCGGCGTGCTGGGCGCGGTGTCGCGCAAGTACGCGCACAAGATCCCGTTCATCGTGAAGATCAACCACAACGAGCTGCTGACCTACCCGAACAAGGCCGACCAGATCATGTTCGGCACGATGCAGCAGGCGGCCGACATGGGCGCCGCCGCGGTGGGCGCGACGATCTACTTCGGGTCCGACCAGAGCGGCCGCCAGATCGTGGAAGTGGCCAAGGCCTTCGCGCGGGCCCACGAGCTGGGCATGGCGACGGTGCTGTGGTGCTACCTGCGCAACAACGCGTTCAAGACCGACAAGGACTACCACCTGAGCGCCGACCTGACCGGCCAGGCCAACCATCTCGGCGTGACGATCCAGGCCGACATCATCAAGCAGAAGCTGCCCGAGAACAACGGAGGCTTCAAGGCGCTGAACACCGGCGGGTCGAGCTACGGCAAGCTCGACGAGCGCATCTACACACAGCTCACCAGCGATCACCCGATCGACCTGACGCGCTACCAGGTGGTGAACTGCTACATGGGCCGCGCCGGCCTCATCAACTCGGGCGGGGCGTCGGGCAAGAACGACTTCGGCGAGGCGGCCGCGACCGCCGTCATCAACAAGCGTGCCGGCGGCATGGGCCTCATCTCGGGCCGCAAGGCGTTCCAGCGGCCCATGGCCGAAGGCGCGAAGCTGCTGCACACGATCCAGGACGTGTACCTGGACAAGGACATCACGGTCGCGTAGACGCGACCAGCGCTTCCTTCTCGGATCGGGTCAGCCGCTTCAGCGCATGCTCGCGCCTGAGGGCGGCTGACCTCGACCCGCAGGCCTCGGCATACACCACCGCGACCGGCCTCCGGCCGGAGGTGTACCTCGCGCCGCGTCCGGCGTTGTGCGCCGCGGCCCTGGCGGCCACGTCCGTCGTCGAGCCCGCGTAGAGCGTGCCGTCCGCGCAGCGCAGCAGATAGACGGACCACACCCGGGGCGGCGCGGAGGACGGTTCCACGGACGCATCGTAACCCGGCGATGGTCAGGCGGCCACGGGATGGAGGAGGGGCGGCCCGTGCTCGGGGCGCCACGGCGGACCGTCGAGGAACTGCTGGAGCCGTTCCAGCGTGCCAAGGTCGCTCCATCCGCACGGCGGCACCCTGACGACCGACAGGAAGGCCGTTGAGCGCTGGAGCACGTCGCGGGACAGGTCCATGGTCGGCAGCGCCTCGTACAGCCGGCGGACTTCCGGCGCCCCGTCTGGTTCGCGCGCGAACCGCTGAAAGGCACGCAGGTTGTCCGGGAACACGCGCGCGATCAGCGCGAGCAGCACGTGCGCCCGCGCCGCGAGGATGAGGCTGTTGATGAGGGCGCCGCCGCGAATCATCTCGAGCATCTGCGCGGCCGGAGGCTTCTCCGCGAACCGGCGCACGCGCGCGAACGGACCCGGCGACTCGGGCAGGATCCACCCGTAGCCGGCCACCTGGGTGGTGGGGCTCATTCCGAGCAGCACGACGGGCGGGTCGCCGTGGCAGGCGTTCCTGACGGCCAACCCGAGTGCATCGTGCAACACACGCTCGTCTTCGACGTAGTGGTCGGACGGCAGGATCACAACCGGGGCCGTGGTGATCTCGCGCGACTGGATTTCGACCAGCGCCCGCATGACACCCGCCGCGGTGCCGCGGTTCTCCGGCTGGACGAGGATGTTCTCGCGCGGCACATCGGCGAGGGCGCTCTCCCAGAACGCCCGGTGCTGCTCCTTGACCGCCACCAGCACGCGCGCGGCCGAGGCGACCCGGCGGGCGCGGGCCAGCGCCCAGCGCACCATCGGCGTCTGCCCGCCGCAGCACCAGAACTGTTTGGGAACGGCGCGGCCCTCAGCGTCGCGCGTCATCGCAGACACGCGGTCGCCGTCGCCGCCGGCAAGCACAACCGCCCAGGGTGAGCCGATCATCGTCCGGAGACGGGCCTCGGGTCCCGTCGGAGTAGGAGTGGACGCCGTATTAGTACAATCTAGGCCCGCCGGCGCCGAAGTCAAGGCGGCCTGTCACGTCCGCGCCCAGGGTTCGGCCGGCCGCCGCGCCAGCAGCCGGTAGAGCAGCACGCACGCCTTGATGGCCGAGAAGACGAGGAACCATTGCAGCAGCAGCTTGATGAGCATGTCGTAGCGGAACACCGGCGGCCCGATCACGATGAGCAGCAGGATGGCGGCATTGCCCACCTCGAGGCCGAAGCTCCCCCACCTCGTGAGGCGCGTCCAGCGTCCCTGACGCAGGATCGCCAGGTTGAGGACGAACGCGAGGAGCCACCAGGCGTTGATGAGAGGCAGGTAACGGTTGAACGCCGGCGTGAGCAGCGGGTAGACGCTGCGTTCCTCACCCCTGAATACGTACACCGCCACCCAGTCCGGGAAGAAGTTGAACAGCAAGGCGAGCGCGGCGATGGCATACAGCGCGAAGATGCGGCCGGCGTAGGAGATCCTGTCCGGGTCGTTCACCGGCGGGAGTTTCGCCGGATCGAACCCGGCTCCCCCGGCCTCGCGCTGCCGGATGGCGCGCTCCACGAGCGCGAAGACCAGCGTCATCACGCCGAGGTTGACCAGCGCGCTCCACAGAAAACTCCCTGTCGCCCTGATGAACGGCGCGATGCTGGGCGGTTCCCCCGGGTGCCTGAACTGGCCGACGATGACCAGCGTCAGCACCACGGCAGCGAGGATCGGGAGCATGATCTTCACGGCCGTGACGTAGGTGGGGTAGAGCCGCGGGCCGATCAGGTACTGGGACTCCGGCGCATAGCGGGCCGCGACGTCCTTCGGGGTGCCGAACTCGCGGAGCACCTTCGCGGCCAGTTCCTCGTCGGCGGGAACGCCGCCCAGAAGCGCCTTTTCCTCGACCGAGTCGGTCAAGAGCGACCGGAGTTCGGCCTCGACATCGGCCCGCAGGCGGTGGGGCAGGTACTGGCCGACTTCGTGCGCGTAGCGATCGATGAGGTCCATCACGTTTCTCTCTTTCGTCAGCCGATCAGCTTGCCAATCACACCAGCGAGGCTGCGCCATTCAGCCGCGAGATCCTTCGCCAGCTTTTCGCCCTGTGCGCTGGCCTGGTAGTAGCGCCGCGGGCGGCCGTCCTCGACGCGCCACGCGCTCTTCAGGAATCCCTGCGATTCGAGCCGCCGGAGCAGGGGATACAGGGTGCCTTCGTCTATCTCGAGGCCCTTGTCCGCGAGCAGTTTCTTGAGGGAGTAACCGTACTCCTCGTGCCGAAGCTCGACGAGCACCGCCAGCACCAGCGCGCCCCGGCGGAGTTCGAGGGAGAGGCTGTCGCGGGCTGTAGAGCTGTGTTCCGCCTATTACCATGTTTCATACTATACTATGTTACGCACAGTATGTCAAGCGGCAAGTTGGCGCAGAATCGGCGCGCAGCATGATGGAGGACGTTCGCATGAGCATCGCGCACCCTGATTCCCACCGCCGCCTGCTGGCGTGCCTTGCCGGCGTGTGCCTGATCGCCGCTCTCGCCGCGCCTCTGGCAGGGCAGGCGCCGGCGCCGCCCGATCCGCAGAAGGAGGCTCGCCTCGCGTGGTTCCGCGAGGCGAAGTACGGCCTGTTCATCCACTGGGGGCTGTACGCGATTCCCGCGGGTGAATGGAAAGGCGTCCGCGTGCCGGGGATTGGCGAGTGGATCATGAACCGCGCGAAGATCCCCGTCACCGAGTACGAGCAGCTCGCGTCGCAATTCAACCCGGTGAAGTTCGACGCCGACGCCTGGGTCCAGCTCGCCCAGGACGCGGGCATGAAATACATCGTCATCACCTCGAAACACCACGACGGCTTCGCGCTGTTCGGCTCGAAGGTGAGCCGCTACAACGTCGTGGACGCGACGCCGTTCAAGCGCGACATCCTGAAGGAACTGGCGGCGGCGTGCGCGAAGCGGAACATGCGCCTCGGCTTCTACTACTCGCAGGCGCAGGACTGGCACGAGCCCAACGGCGCCGGCAACAACTGGGACTTCCCGCCGAACGACAAGAAGGACTTCGACCAGTACCTGCGCGACAAGGCCGAGCCGCAGGTGCGGGAGCTGCTGACGGACTACGGCCCCGTGGCGCTCATCTGGTTCGACACGCCCCAGCTGATGACGGCCGAACGCGCGAAGCGTTTCACCGACATCGTGCGGACGATGCAGCCCAATACGCTCATCGACGGCCGGCTGGGCGCCGAGGGCGACTACGTGAGCACCGGCGACAACATCATCCCGGGCGAGAAGCGCACGGAAGCGTGGGAGACGCCGGCGACCATCAACCACACCTGGGGCTTCCGCAAAGACGATGTGGACTGGAAGCGGCCGGGCGAGATCATCTTCAAGCTCGTCGACATCGTCAGCAAGGGCGGCAACTACCTGTTGAATGTCGGGCCGATGGCCGATGGCGTGATTCCCCAGGCGAGCCAGGATTCGCTGCGCGCCGCGGGGCGCTGGCTGACGGTGAACGGCGAGGCCGTCTACGGCGCGATGCCGACGCCGTTCGGAGAGGAGCTGGGGGAGCCGAGCGCGAAGGGCACGAAGGACCTGCGGGGGACGCCGCTGTTCCTGGTCCGCGACGAGTATCGCGTGACGGCGAAGCCCGGCAAGCTCTACTTCACGTTCTTCGTCGAGCCGCGCGTGCCGTTCGAGCTGCCCGCGATGCGCAACGCCGTGAAGCGGGCCTACATCCTCGGGAACGGCGCTCCGCTCACGCTGGCGACGAAAGACGGCCGCACGTCGTTCACGCTGCCGCGGCCGATTCTCGATCCGATGGGCACCGTCGTCGTCGTCGAGATCGAAGGGGAGAAGGTCGAGCGCTAGATCCGCCAGCCGCGGCCGGCTGGTTGGCGCGGTTCAACCCAATCGCCCCGCGAGCGACTCGCGCACGAACGCTTCGACCTCGTCCATCGTACGCGCGACGGGGACGCCGGCCGGCGGCCGCCAGGCAACCTCGTGCTCGCCGAAGAAGGCGATGACCGGTTTCCCGTATCGCACGGCGAGCGTCATCTCCGACTCCGTGCCCTCGTTGCCAGGCAAAACGATCACGACATCGGACGACAGGATGTTGATGTGGTTGCGGCTGCGCGGGTCGGTGCCCGTGATGCCGCTCAGCGGGAGGTGCGTGAAGATCGCGAGTTCGACCGAGGGGTTGGGGTAGCCCGCGCGCGGCACGGCGATGCCGTCGGGAAGATCAGCGGGCAGCACGCCGACGACGAGCCCCGCCCGCGGCTGGACCTCCGCAAACGCGCGGCTGACGGCCTCCATCGTGCCTACGCCGCCGCCGGTGAGCAGGTGCACGCCGGCGGACGCCAGCCATCGGCCCAGCGGCGCGGCAAGGTCCTCGAAGGCCTGGGAACTCGATCCCATCACACCGACGACTGGGCGGCGGCTGCGGCTGATCGTCATGGTGATCTTGTACAAACGACGGCCACGGGATTTCGCGATCCCGTGGCCTTGATGGTGTCGCGCGTGCGCCAGGCGCGCCGGCGGCGTTACTTCTGCTCGACCGGGGGGTGCACGCTGATGAAGCGCCCGCGCCCGCCGTGGTCCTCGAACTTCACGACGCCGGTGACCTTCGCAAACAGCGTGTCGTCCTTGCCGAGGCCGACGTTGAGGCCGGGCTGGAACTTCCGCCCGCGCTGCCGGACCAGGATGGATCCGCCCGACACGAGGTTGCCGCCGAAGCGCTTCACGCCGAGACGCTGGGAATTGCTGTCCCGGCCGTTTCGTGAGCTGCCCTGTCCTTTTTTGTGTGCCATGGTGGTGCTACCTGCCTAGACCTGGATGCTGGTGATGCGCACGCGCGTGAGGTCGGCGCGGAACCCGTGGGTGCGGCGCTCCTGCTTGCGGCGCTTGCTCTTGAACACCCGGATCTTGGGGCCGCGCGGGTGATCTTCCACAACGCCCACGACCTTCGCGCCCTCCACGTAGGGGGTGCCGGTGTGGATGTCGCCGTCCTTGGATACCAGCAGGACCTGGTCGAAGGTCACTTCGGTGCCCGTTTCGCCGGTCAGGCGGTCCACGGTGACGGTCGTCCCGGGCTCGACTTTGACCTGATGTCCGCCGTTCTGAACAATCGCGTACACGATGCCTCTCCTTCGACTGCTTTCGGCCGGGGGCGCGGGGGCATGGTGGGGCCTTCCCGCACCGGCGCAAACACCAATCCTACCAGAAAACCGGCGGCCGAAACCAGTGGGGGGTGATGAAACCGGTCCCGTAGCTACTGCAGGAGGACCCGGCTCCCCCTGATCGTCTGGCTGCTCAGCGTCGACAGGAACGACGGCAGCAGGCGATCCATCAGCTCGAAATACGACGACAGCGCCGGCGTGCTCTGCTCGGCGTTGTAGAGGATCTCCTCCCGGAAGGTCTCCGTGTAGAGCGTCTCGCCCGTCCGGCCGTCGATGAAGACGAACTTGGGGCGGAGGATGAAGCCCTTGCGGTCCATGTAGGTCCGCACCGGCACCACGCTGCGCCGGCCGAACGAGTCGTACACTTCCTGTTCCTTCTGGACGTAGCCGGAACGCTGGTGCGGCACGAAGACGACCGAGCCGGTGATGATGAGCGGGCTGCCGAACTCCTCGCCCACCTTCTTCCAGTAGTCCTTGTTGTCGAAGATCTTCTCGTACGGCGGCAGCTCAGCCTCGGCGATGATCGCGGGCTTGCCCGCATCGGCCTGGCCCGAAGCCTGGGGCGACGCGGCCGCCGGCGCGTTCTCGGCAGGCACGGGCTTGGCCGCGTCGGTGAGCGGCAGCACGTCGGCCTCGATGATCCGCATGCCGCCCTTGTTCTTCAGCTGGCTGCGGAGCAGGCGCACGGTTTCCAGGTTGGTGTCGACATCCTCGGACCCGCTCTGGAGGAAGCCGGCGACGTACACCCGCGAGAACGGCGAGGCGTCGATCTTCGGGCGGATCGGCGTCTCGACGGGCACCTCGATGAAGGTCAGGCACCCGGTGGCGGCGAGCGCGAGAGCGGCGCTAGCGAGGGTTCTGGCGGTTCGCACGGTCGTTGACTTCCTTGAAGAGGTCGATGTTCTGCTTGATGTAGGTGTTCTTGGGATCGAGTTCGGCGGCCTTCTGGTAGGCCAGCTTCGCCTTGTCGAACAGCCCTGCCTGCTCATAGGCGATGGCCAGGTTGTTGAACGCGGCCGCGTAGCTGGGGTCGAGCTCGATGGCCCGTTCCCACCGGTAGGTCGCCTCGCGCCAGAGGCCGGCCTTGGCGGCGTCGATGCCGAACTTCACCTGTTCGACAGCCGACTTGCGATCGGCGGCCTGCGCGAGGGTGGCAGAAATGGCCACCCCGACGACCGCCACGGCGATCAGTTTCTTCAACGCGGGCATAGACACCTTGGGCGCTGCCAGGCGCCGAACGTCAACTGGAAGCAGGGCTTCCTCAACTATAGCCCTCGCCTTCCCCGGGGTGCAAGGTGCTGGTACGGCCCTCGCATTGCGCTTCCGCCGTGGCCAGCGAGCTCGACCTTGTCGCGCTCTCCCTGCTCTGGACCGAGGGGGCGGAGCGCAAACCTGCCAGGCATGCCGACCAGGCGAACCCGGAATCTCCGGACGTCTCTCGCTCCCGACCCTAGGACGCTCACCGACCTTGACGAGGTGCTGGACCGGCTCGGTGTGCCGGATGCCAGGGCGAAGGCCGCGGAACTGCGGCGCCGGGCGACGATGGCCATGGAGGCGGCCCGGCGGGGCGGCATCGGCGTCCTGCCTCGCGGCCACGCCGAGTACCCGTTCCGGCTCGAGACGATCGTCGACCCGCCGCCCGTCCTCTGGGTTCGCGGGCTTCCAAGCGGCTGCCGCTTCGCCGTCGCCATCGTCGGCTCGCGGTTCGCGACGCGCGCAGGGCCTGGAAGTGGCGTTCAGGCTGGGGCAGGACCTGGCCCGGGCCGGCTTCGAGGTGGTCAGCGGCCTGGCGCGCGGCGTGGACGCGGCAGCGCACCGCGGCGCGCTGCGCGCCGGGGGCCGGACGATTGCCGTGCTCGGGATGCGGCGCCGATGTCGATCTATCCGCCCGAGCACGCCCCACTCACCGAGGCGATCGCCGCGGGAGGGGCGCTCGTCACCGAGTTCGCGCCTGGCGTGCCTCCGCGCGGCTGGCACTTCCCGCGCCGCAACCGCATCATCAGCGGCGTCTCGCTCGGCGTGGTGATCGTGGAAGCCGCGCAGCGCAGCGGCTCGCTCATCACGGCCCGGTGCGCCCTGGAGCAGGGGCGGTCGGTGATGGCCGTCCCGGGCGCGGTGCTGGGCGGGCGGAACCGCGGCGCCCACGGCCTGATCCGGGACGGCGCGGGCGTCGTGGAGGAGGCACGGCACATCGTCGAGCAACTCCAGGCCGACTGGCCCAGGGAGTTCGCTGCGGAGCACGGTCCTGAAGCGGCTGCCGACCAGGAATCGTCGGGGTCAGAGTCCGGTTCCCCGTCCCGTGCGGGGTCCGGCCCCGGTGCGGCCGTGCCCGGCAGCGACCCGATTCTGCGTGCGATGAGGCCCGGGGAGACCTACCGTCTCGAGGATCTGGAGGCCGAAACCGGTCTCGCCACGGTCCCGCTCATGGCCCGGCTCACCCGGCTCGAAGTCGACGGCTGGGTGGCGAGAGCGTCGAGGGCGGCCGATTCGTGAAGGCCGGGCCGAACGTGCTAAGGTAGCGAAAAAGTCGACGATCCGGGGAATACATGGCGAAACCGTTGGTGATAGTCGAGTCGCCGGCCAAGGCGAAGACGCTGGCGCGTTTTCTCGGCGACGCGTACCGCATCGAGGCCAGCTACGGCCACGTGCGCGACCTGCCGGAGAAGGCGTCCGAGGTGCCGGCCGAAATCCGCCAGAAGCCGTGGGGCCGGATGGCGGTGGACACCGACGGCGACTTCACCCCGTACTACGTCGTGCCCGCCGACAAGAAGAAGCAGGTGGCGGCGCTCAAAGCCGCCGTGAAGCAGGCCTCCGAGCTGCTGCTCGCCACCGACCCGGACCGCGAAGGCGAGTCGATCAGCTGGCACCTGCGCGAAATCCTGAAGCCGAAGATCCCGGTGCGCCGGATCGTCTTCCACGAGATCACCGAGGAAGCGATCAAGGAGGCCGTGGCGAGCGCGCACGACCTCGACGAGAACCTCGTCAAGGCGCAGGAGAGCCGCCGCATCCTCGACCGGCTCTACGGCTACACGCTGTCGCCGGTGCTCTGGAAGAAGGTGGCCACCGGGTTGAGCGCCGGCCGCGTGCAGAGCGTGGCGGTGCGGCTGATCGTCGAACGCGAGGAGGCGCGCCGGGCGTTCCGCTCGAGCCGCTACTGGGACCTCGAGGCCCGGCTGTCGGGGGAGGGACGCGAGTTCACGGCCACGCTCGTGCGCGTCGGCGACGAGCGGCTCGCCACGGGCAAGGACTTCGACTCGAGCACGGGCGCGCTCGCCAACGCCGAACGTCCGCCTGCTCGACGAGGGCGGCGCGCAGGCGCTGGCCGACGGGCTGCTCCGGCACCTGCCGTGGCAGGTGACGTCGGTCGAGGCGAGGCCGGGCGTCGAGCGGCCGGCGCCGCCGTTCACGACGTCCACGCTCACGCAGGAAGCCAGCCGCAAGCTCGGCTTCTCGACCGAGCGGACGATGCAGGTCGCGCAGCGGCTGTTCCAGGGCGTCGAGATCGGCGGCGGCGAGATCGAGGGCCTCATCACCTATCACCGCACCGACTCGACCACGCTCAGCGACAAGGCGCTGCACGAGTCGGCGCGCGTCATCCGCGAGATGTTCGGCGACGAGTACTACACGGGCCCGCGCCGGTATCAGACCCGCGTGAAGAACGCGCAGGAAGCGCACGAGGCGATCCGCCCGACCGACTTCCGGCTGGCGCCGAAGGACCTCGAGCGGTATCTCGACGCCGACGAACTGCGCGTCTACGAGCTGGTCTGGAAGCGCACGATGGCGTCGCAGATGCCCGATGCGCGCGTGCTGAAGACGACGGTCGAGATCACGGGGCGCGGGCCGGACGGCGAGCCGTGCGTGTTCACGGCGTCGGGCAAGGCCATCGAGTTCGCCGGGTTCCGCCGCGCGTACGTCGAAGGCAGCGACGATCCCGAGGCCGAGCTGGCGGACCAGGAGTCGATCCTGCCGGCGCTCGAAGGAGGGCGACCGCGTGCGTGGCCGGCGCGCAGGCCGGCTCGGCGGCGCTCACGCTCGCCGGCCTCGACCCGAAGGGCCACGAGACGCAGCCGCCGGCGCGCTACACGGAGGCGGCGCTCATCAAGGAACTGGAGCAGGCGGGCATCGGCCGGCCGTCCACCTACGCGCCGACCATCGGCACGATCGAGCGCCGCGGCTACATGTTCCGGCAGGGCAAGGCGCTCGTGCCGAGCTTCTCGGCCTTCGCGGTGACGCACCTGCTGCGCGAGCACTTCGGCGACTACGTGGACGTCGGGTTCACCGCCGAGATGGAAGAGGACCTCGACCAGATCTCGAACGGCGAGCGCGACTCGGTGTCGTTCATCCGCGCGTTCTACCGCGACGGCGAAGGCGGGCATCCCGGGCCTCGAGCCGATGGTGGCGCGCGTCGAGCCGAACATCGAGTACCCGGCCATCGACATCGGCGTCGACCCGGCGACGAGGCGAGCCGCTGCGCGTGCGCGTCGGCCGCTACGGGCCGTTCGTGCAGCGCGGCGAGGGCGGAGCGGGCAACACGGCGACGCTGCCGAAGACGCTGCCGCCGGCGGACCTGACGGTCGAGAAGGCGCTCGCGCTGCTGAAGGCGAAGGCCGAGGGGCCGAGAACGCTCGGCGAGGACCCGGCGACGGGCCTGAAGGTGTACGTGCAGCACGGGCGGTTCGGCCACTACGTGCAGCTGGGCGAGACGCCGCCGCGCGTGAAGGGCAAGACGCCCGAGATGCCGAAGCGCGCGTCGATTCCCGCCAGCCTCAGCGCGTCGGCCATCACGCTCGACGAGGCGCTCAAGCTCCTCAGCCTGCCGCGCGATCTCGGCGCGCACCCGGCGGACGGCGAGATCATCGTCGCGTCGAACGGCCGGTTCGGGCCGTACGTGAAGCACGGCGACGAGTTCCGCTCGCTCGAAGACGGCGACGACGTGCACACGATCACGCTGGAGCGCGCGCTGGAGCTGCTCGCGGCGCCGAAGAAGGGCCGGCGGCGCACGATGACGCGCGCCGTGCTCCGCACGCTCGGCGCCCATCCGCAGGGCGGCGCCGAGGTGAAGCTGATGGACGGGCGCTACGGCCCGTACGTCACCGACGGGGAGACGAACGCGTCGGTGCCGAAGGGCGCGACCCGGCGTCGCTGACGCTCGAGGCAGGCCGTCGAACTGCTGAAGGCGCGCGCCGAGGCCGGGCCGTCGCCGAAGCGGCCGCGCGGGCGGGCAACCGCCGGCGCCCGGCGCGCGGCCGGACGAAGTGCGGGCATCCCGCAAACGGACGACGTAGGCGAGGCACGGACGTTTACCGAGCGGGCCCTCGAACGGAGCCTGCGCCAATAGTGGAATGCCCAGTGTTCGAATCGTAGGCGGCGGGCTGGCGGGATGCGAGGCCGCGTGGCAGGCGGCGTCGCGCGGCGTGCCCGTCACGCTGTACGAGATGCGGCCCGTGCGGCGGACCGCCGTGCACCGGACGGACGGCCTGGCGGAACTCGTCTGCAGCAACTCGCTGCGCGGCGACAAGCTCGACAACGCCGTCGGCCTCCTCAAGGAAGAGATGCGCCGCCTCGGGCTCGCTCGTCATGCGGGCGGCCGAGGCGACGCGCGTGCCGGCGGGCGCCGCGCTGGCGGTCGATCGCGAGGCGTTCTCGGCGTTCGTCACGCGGGCGGTCGCCGCGCATCCGCTGATCACGCTCGTGCGCGAGGAAGTGGCGGCCATCCCTCCGGCGACGCGGGCCCGGCGACCCGGTCGTGATCGCCACGGGGCCGCTGACGTCCGACGTGCTCTCGGCGGCCATCGCGGAATTCGTCGGGCGAGGACTACCTCTACTTCTACGACGCGATCAGCCCGATCGTGCTCGCCGAGTCCATCGACAGGAGCATCGTGTTCCGCGCGTCCCGCTGGGACCGGAGCCTGGGCCCGCCGATGGCGCGCCGCCGTCCGCCGCGGCGCAGCGGACCCGCCGCGGGGCCCGGCGTGCGGCGTCGATGACGGGCAGGGCGACTACCTGAACTGCCCGATGAACGCCGCCGAGTACCGCGCGTTCTACGACGCGCTCGTGCACGCCGCAGAGCGCGACGGTGCACGACTTCGACAGAGAGCGGTTCTTCGAGGGCTGCCTGCCCGTCGAGGTGCTGGCGCATCGCGGCGTCGACACGCTGCGGTTCGGCCCGATGAAGCCCGTCGGCCTCGACCGATCCGCGCACCGGGCGCCGGCCGTACGCCGTCGTGCAGCTGCGCCAGGACTCGCTCGCCGGCGACCACTTCAGCCTCGTCGGCTTCCAGACGCAGCTCAAGTGGGGCGAGCAGGAGCGCGTGCTGCGGATGATTCCCGGGCTGGAGCAGGCCGAGTTCGTGCGCTTCGGCATGGTGCACCGCAACACCTACATCAACGGCCCGACGGTGCTGCGCGAAACGTGGCAGACGAAGCGCGCGCGACGACCTGCTTCTTCGCGGGCCAGATCTCGGGCGTCGAGGGCTACGTCGAGTCCGCCGCGTCGGGGCTGCTGGCCGGCATCAACGCCGCGGCGATGGCGGTGGGCGAGGCGCCGCGGGCGCGCGCCGCGCACGACCGCCATTGGCGCGCTGGCGTACTATGTGTCGCACGCGTCGGCGGGCCACTACGAGCCGAGCAACATCACCTTCGGCATCATGGAGCCGCTCGAGTCGCCGCCGCGGAACAAGCTCGACCGGAAGACCGCGCTCTCGGCCCGCGCGCTGGCCGACCTGGACGCGATGGATGGACCCGGGCGGTGATGAAGGACCACCTCAAGGCGTTTCTCGCGTACCTCCGCGGCAACCGCGGCGCGTCGCCGCACACCGTCCGCGCGTACGAGAGCGACCTCAGCGCAGTTCCTCGAGTTCCTCCCGCTCCACAACGGCAGACGCCGCGACGGCCAGCGGCCGGAGGACTGCGACGTCGGGGCGATCCGGTCGTTCCTCGCCGAGCTGTACCGCACGCACCGGTCGCGCAAGACGCTCGGCGCGCAAGCTCGCCTCGGTGCGCGCGTTCGTGCGATACCTGCGCCGCGAGGGGCTGATCGAGGGCGACCCGGGCGCGCTGGTGGCCACGCCGCGGGTGGAGGACAAGCTGCCGGCGCACCTCGAGATCGACGAGATGAGCCGCCTGCTCGAGACGCCCGACCTCGCGACTCCGCTCGGCCGCCGCGACCGCGCGATGCTCGAGCTGATGTACGCGTCGGGCCTGCGCCTGAGCGAACTCGTCGGCCTCGATCTCGACCACGTCAACCTGAGCGGGCGGATGGTGCGCGTGCGCGGCAAGGGCGGCAAGGAGCGCGTCGTGCCGTTCAACACCAGCGCCGAGCGCGCGATCGCGGGCGTACCTGAAGGACCGGCCCGAGCTCGAGCGCGAAGCCCTGCGCCAGCGCGCGGGCCCCGGCCGGCCCGCGCCGAAGGACGCGCCGGCGCAGGCCCGCGGCCCGCCGCTCCGCCGCGTCGCGGGCCCGCTGTTCCTCAACTTCCGCGGCGGGCGCCTGAGCGGGCGCAGCGTCGACCGCCTCCTGCGGCGGTACGTGTCGATGTGCAGCGCGCGCTTCGGCATCAGCCCGCACGCGCTGCGCCACTCGTTCGCCACGCACCTGCTCGAGCGCGGCGCCGACCTCCGCTCGATCCAGGAACTGCTCGGCCACGCGCAGCTCTCGACCACGCAGCGCTACACCCACGTCAGCGCCGCGCAGCTCATCGACGTCTACCGCAAGGCCCATCCCCACGCGAAGTAGCGGCGAGCGGTACAGTCCTCGAAGTGACGCGGCGAGACACGGTCCTGTCAGCGGCGGAGGAGGAGGTACGAGACGATGGCGGTGGCGAGGGCGGGGAGGGTGCCGCCCCACGGGCGAGGCGAGATAGTACGCAAGGGCGCCCAGGGCCCACGCCGCGACGCCCGGCACGAGCACGCCGCGATACGGCCCCGCCGAATCGTACAGGTCCGGCACGTGCACCGGCGCGCGGGCTCAGCCGGAAGTGCGCCATCAGCACGCCGCCCACCGGCACGAGCACGCCGCCGAGCACCATCATGAACTCGGCGTAGCGATCGAGCCACGCGCCGTAGAACAGCCCGACGGCGGTCCCGATCACGCCAATCGACCAGATCGACGCCTGGTCGCCGACCTTCGGGAAACAGGCTCTTCCACGCGAGCCCGGACATGTAGATGTTGACGAAGTTGGTCGTCACCGTAGCGAGCACCATCAGCGCCGCGCCGGCCCATCCGAGGCCGATGGCGGACATCATCGCGCCGGGATCGGCGCTGGCCGCCACGCGGGCGGCCGCCAGGCCGAGCGGCATCATCCACAGGCTGGTCAGCAGCAGGCCGAGGAACACCGCCATCGCCGGCCGTCCGCTCCGACTTCGTGTAGCGCGAGAAGTCGGCGAACATCAGGATCCACGACACCTGGTAGCCGACGACGATGTCGAAGCCGCGGAACCAGGGGTTCGCCGGCGCCGGCTGCGACGCCAGCGCGGAGAGGTTCGGCGGCGCCTGGATCACGGCCCAGGTGATCACGCCGCCGACGGCGAGGAGCAGCGGCACCGCCACGCGATCCGCCAGCCCGACGGCGCGCGGGCCGAGCGCCACGACGGCGGTCGACACGAGGCCCAGGCCAACCACCCACACCGGCATGGCCGCCGCACCGCCGAGCAGGCGCGTGCCCACCGACGCGGCAATCACGTTGTTCACGCCAATCCAGGCGAAGTTCGTCACGTAGAGCAGCGCGGCCACCAGCCCCGCGCCGCGCACGCCCGAGGGCGGCGCGCGCGGCGATCACCGACGGCACCCCGAGCCTCGGCCCGAGCACGGCCAGCGCCGCCACGAGCAGCGATCCCGGCCGTGGCGCCGGCCGGCCATCAGCAGCAGCGCCGCCTCGGGGCTGAAGTCGACGGCGAGCGCGGCGCCGACCTGCAGCGTGGTGGCGACGATGTTCGCGCCCGCGAAGATGATGAACAGGTCGACGCCCGACTGGGTCCGCGCGGAGGATGGAACCGGCGAGATGTCGGCTGCGTTCATACAGGAAGAGTACCTCGGAAGCAGGCCGGCGTGTGCCCGGGAAGGGAGAGCCTCGTGACGCGACAGGAGAAGCTCGACCGCATGTTGCCCGTCGTCAGCGGGATGGCCTGCCTGGTGAGCGCGTACACCACGCAGCAGGGGCTCGCGACGGCCACCTCGGACCTGCTCGTCTCGGCCGGCGTGGCGATCGCCGGCGGCGCGTTCCTGTTCGTCTTCTCGCTCTTCCTCATGTGGCGCTTCCCGTACGCCGACCGCCACCGCCAGCTCGGCGTACGGCGCCGTCACGCTGCTGGTGCTGGTGCTGGCCTTCGGCTTCTCGACGCAGTGGAGCGTCATCGCGATGGGCGGCAAGGACGCCCTCGCCATCCACATGCAGCGCGTGCTCGACCAGGCCGACGACGTCGCGCTCGGCCAGCTCCGGCAGGCGTCGATGGAGGCGAACCTCGCGCCGCAGCTGGCCAGCCTGTCGCAGCAGTACGAGGACCTCGCCGGCCGCGAGACGCGCGGCGCCTTCTCGGGCCTTCGCGGCGAGGGCAGCGTGGTGGCGACGCTCAGGAACATGTCGCAGATGTTCGGCAACCTGAGCCGGACGGTCAAGGGCGTCGACGCCGAGAAGCGGGCGCTCTACGACCGCTACAAGGAGCTGACCGCCGAGGCGCGGAAGGTGGCGGCGGAAACCGAGGCGGCCGACGTCAGCGAGAGCGACAAGATCCGGCGCAACAACCTCGCCTTCAGCCGGATTCTGGGCGAGATCAACGAAGTGATCACCCGCATGGGCGAGGCCACCACGGCCTCCTACGTCCGCGTGGTCAACCAGAACCTGGGTTCGCTTGACGACCACCGCCCGCGCCGGCGACACCGTCGAGCAGAAGGACGCCATCGAACGCCTCGGCGGGCTGAAGGACGCGGCGGTCAAGGTGGTCGCGCAGATCTCGGGCGGCCGCGCCGTCGAGGAGGATCGCTCGTTCCAGACGTTCATGATGATCCCCGCGGCGCGCGCGATCTGGGTCTACAAGTGGGACGTGTTCTACGCGTGGGCGGGCGGCATCGCCATCGATCTCATCCCGACGATCTTCGTGATCCTGCTGACGCTCGGCCGGACCCGCGAGGACGAGGAGCGGGGACGCGAGGCGTACGCGGCGGCCCAGCCGGTCGCGATGCCGCGCACGGCGGCCCGCGCCGGGTCCTGGCCCGGGGCGCAGCCTTGAGTTGCCGCCGGCGATGTGTCATCGTGCCGCCGAAGGAGCACGGCGATGATCGCTGATCAACTGGCCAATGCGCACCGCTATCGGGATCTCGGGCCGCGGATCGCCCGGGCGTTCGAGTTCATCGCGAGGACGGACCTCGAGTCCCTCGCGGACGGCCGGTACCAGATCGACGGCTCCAACGTCTTCGCCCTGGTGCAGCGCTACACCTCGAAGCCCGAAGCGGACGGCATCTGGGAAGCCCACCGCTTGCACGCAGACCTGCAGTTCGTCGTCGCCGGCGAGGAGCGCATCGGCTACGGCCCGCAGGGCCGCTTCACAGGATCGGGCTACGACGTCGAGAAGGACTTCGAGAAACTCGCCGGCCGCGGCGATTTCCTCCGGCTCGATGCCGGCAGCTTCGTCCTGCTCTGGCCCGGCGAGGCCCACATGCCGCAGGTGGCGGCTGCCGCTCCGGCGCCCGTGACGAAGATCGTGGTCAAGATCCGGGTGGATTGACGGGCTCCCCGGCCGCCCGGCCTGCCGCCTTTCTCGCCCGCCCCGGGAGGCGTATACTCCGTACGAGAGGGCAAAACCATGACTCGCAGGATGCTGGGGGTGTGCGCTCTGGGGCTCGTGCTCGCCGCGCCCGGCGCGGCCCGGGCCGGCGAGGTGCGTCTCTCGATCGCTGACGGCCGCGTGAACCTGGTCGCCCGCGACGCGACGCTGCGCGAGATCCTGCTCGAATGGGAGCGCGTCGGCGGCACGCGCATCGTCAACCGCGATCGGGTGCCCGGCACGCGCCTCACGCTCGAACTCAACGGCGTCACGGAAAGCGACGCGCTGACGACGCTGCTCCGGCCGATCGCCGGCTACATGGCTTCGCGGCGCGTCGGCCCGGAGGGCGGCGCGTCGGCGTTCAGCCGCATCGTCCTGATGACCGCGATGGCGACGCCGGCCCCGTATGCCTCCGCTGGGCCGGCGCAATCAGGCGGGCCTGCGGCCATGGGCAGCCAGCCCGGGATGGGAGGGGGGCCCGCGGGCCGGCCGGGCATGCAGCGGCGCGTGCTGCCCGACGGCCGGGTCGTGACGGTGATGGACGACCCCGACCGGAGCGGCGAGCCCGACGACCGCGACGAAGCGGCGCCCGCCCAAGTCCCGCCGGGCATGATGCGCCCGCCCTACCCGGTGCCGCAACGCGTCCAGCAGGGACAGGCGGAAAACGACGCGCCGCAGTCGGACACGCAGCCGGGCCAGGTGGCCCCATCGACGGCCGCCACGCCGGTGGCGCCATCCGTCACCGTCAGCACGCCGGGCGCGCTGCCGGTCACCAAGCCCGGCACGCCGCCGCCGCCGATCAAGCCGCCCGGGGATTGACCCCGGCGCCTATCCGTTGCGATCGTCGCTGGCCACGGGCCCGCGGCCGCGGGGGAGCGTGATCCCGAGCGTCTTGATCTTGTAGTTGATCACCCGCGGGCTGACGTGGAGCAGTTCGGCGGCGTCCTTCTGCACCCAGTTGCACATCCGCAGCGATTCGATGAGGGCCTGGCGCTCGATTTCCTCCAGCGCCACGCCGGCCGGCGGCACGCGCACCACGCGCCCGGCGTCGGGATCGCTGCCGAAGGCCGACGTCTCTCCGAGCCTCAGGTCGCCTGCGGCGATCACGCGTTCCTCGGTGAGGAGGACGGCGCGCTCGAGGGCGTTCTGCAGTTCGCGGATATTGCCCGGCCAGTGGTACCGCATCAGCATCTTGAGGGCGTCCGGCGCGATGCCGTCGATCTTCTTCTTCAGCTCTCCCGAGAACTTGCGCACGAAGTGGATGGCGAGCGCCTCGATGTCCTCCTTGCGCTCGCGCAGCGGCGGCATCTCCACGGAGACGACGTTGAGGCGGTAATACAGGTCCTCGCGGAACTGCCCGGCCGCCACCATCGCCGGCAGGCTGCGGTTGGCGGCGGCGATGAGGCGCACGTCCACCTTGAGGGTGCGCGTGCCGCCGAGGCGCTCGAACTCGTGCTCCTGCAGCACGCGCAGGATCTTGGCCTGCGTGCTCGGGCTCATGTCGCCCACTTCGTCGAGGAACATCGTGCCGCCGTCGGCCTGCTCGAACCGCCCGATGCGCTGCTTGTCGGCGCCGGTGAACGCCCCCTTCTCGTGGCCGAACAGCTCCGACTCCAGCAGGTTCTCCTGCAGCGCGGCGCAGTTCACCTTCACGAAGTTGCGCGCCGCGCGGAGCGAGTTGTGGTGGATCGCCCCGGCCACCAGTTCCTTGCCGGTGCCGGTCTCGCCGTGGATCAGGATCGTCGTGTTGCTCTTGGCGACCTTGCGGACGATGCCGAGCACTTTCTGCAGCGCGCCCGAGCTGCCGACAATCGAGTCGAAGTCGTAGATGTCGTTCTGCGAATGCCGCAGGTAGTCGATCTCGTGGCGCATCCGGCGGTAGTCGAGCGCCTTGCCGATCTTGATCTCCATCTCCTCGATCTCGAACGGCTTCTGCACGTAGTCGAACGCGCCGATCTTCATGGCCTCCACGGCCGTGCCGACCGAGCCGAAGGCCGTCATCAGAATCACCGCGGCTGACGGGTGGAGGGCCTTCGCCGACCGGAGGACGTCGAGCCCGTCGCTGCCGCCCATCTTCAGGTCGCTCAGCACGACGTCGAACGACCCCTCGTGCAGCCGCTCGATGGCGAAATTGCCGTTCGGCGCCTCCTCGACGTCGTGCCCGGCGTCGGTCAGCGCCCTGGCCAGCGCGCGCCGCAGCGCGTCGTGATCGTCGGCTATCAGAATCCGCCCCATTGACTACCTCGCTCCACACGGCTTTCCCGCCCGCGCCCGGAGCGGGAGCCGTCCGCCCCGCGCCGGCGATGACACCGGTCCTAGAAACCCAGTTGCCCCGGCATGCCGACCGGAAGATTCACCCTGAAGGCCGTTCCCTGGCCCTCGCTCGTCGTCACGTCGATGCGGCCGTCGTGCGCGTCGACGATCTTGCGCACGATCGCGAGCCCCAGCCCGGATCCCTGCGGCTTGGTCGTGAAGAACGGGTTGAACACCCGGTCGGCAATCTCGGACGGGATCCCCGGGCCGTCGTCGGCGATCACCAACTCGACCTCCGGAGGCAGACTCCTCCTGATCCGAGGGCCGCATCCGCGCGTCGATGCGCACCGCGCCATGGCCGCCCAGCGCCTCGAGCGCGTTGATGAGCAGGTTGCTGACCACCTGGCACAGCTGATGATGGTCGCCCTGGATGGCCGGCAGGCTCTCCGGCACGTCGAGCTCGATCCGCGTCTCGCCGCGCGGCACCTTGTGCTCGGCGATCGGGATGGCGTCCTCCACCACCTTCCGCAGGGATGTCCGGTCCATCTGGAGGCGGATCGGCCGCACGAACTCCAGCACCTCGACGACGATGGCGTTGGCCATCTTCGCCTCGCTGATGATGTCCGCGAGCAGGCTCCGCAGGTCCTCCCGGTCGGCGACCTGGCGCCGCACCAGCCCGGCCATCACCTCGATGCTCGCCAGCGGGTTCTTCACCTCGTGCGCGATCGTGGCCGCCATCTCGCCGAGGGCCGCAAGCCGATCGCGGAGCCGTTCGCGCTCCTCGGCCTGTTCGACCAGCGTGAGGTCCTTGAAGAACAGCGCCGCCCCGTGCACGCGCAGGCGCTCGTCCCGCACGAGCGACAGCGTGTAGCCGATGACCTTGCCGCTGGGCTTGAGCCGCAGTTCCGCCCGGTTCGGCAGCGTGCGACATCTCGAAGGCGCCCGCCAGGATGCGGACAACGTCATGGTGGTGGCGGAGCAGGTCGGAGAAATGCCGGCCGGAGTCCTCGGCGTCGGGGGCGATTTCGAGGATGCGGCAGGCTTCCTCGTTGATCATCACGACGCGGCCGTCGCGGTCGATCGCCAGCACGCCGTTGCGCATGTTGGTGACCATGTTCCGGAAGAACCGGTCGTCCACCGCCGTCGCCATCGGGACCCGCCTGGTGTGAAGGGCTTTCGCCGTTGCGGATTTCAAGATTGTAATCCCATTTCAAGAGCGTGTGCGGTCCGACGCCTCCGGCGCCGCCAACTGGCGCAATGTCTGGGGTTTATTGTTCCGGGACGCCCCGGTCCACAGCCTGTTCGTTGAGTGAGCAAATGAGGTGCCCGGAACCGGCCGTGCCGAGCGGCCGCCGGACCAGCGACCTGGGCTACTCGAAGGCGACGCGGTCTTTTGGAGCCCGGCCCGGGTCGCGCAGGAAGTGGCCCACGCCGAGCTTCGTCAGCTCCGCGTAGCGCGGGATGCCCTTCGCGACGACCGCGCGATTGGGGTTGAACTCGCTCCAGGTCTCCAGCGTCTGTGCGACCGACGAGGTGTGGCGGCCGACGCGGGTGGCGATGGGCCAGCCCTTCTCGTCGATGGGCGCGAAGAGCAGGCCCTTCTTGCCGGCCTTCACGACGAACTCGTCCCTGCCGCTCAGCAGCACGTCGGCGTTGGTGCGACCCCGTGTGGCGTCGAGGAACGGCTCGGGCGCCTCGAACAGCAGCGACACGGCCGGCGAGTGATCGCCGATCTCCCGGTGCGTCAGGCCGTGCAGGTTGAGCGGCGAGAACTCGGTGCCGATGTTGAAGCCCTCGAGGTCCGTGAGAGTCATCGAGACCATCGTGGCCAGCTCCTGACCCTTCTGGTGCGTGACGATGGTGTTGATGACCGGGTACTGGAGCTCGGCCTCGTGCAGGTCGATGGCGACGTCCACCTTTTCGCGGCGGATGAGCTCCATGAAGGCGTACGTGGTGCGCTCCGTGAGCGTGCCGTTCGGGCGGCCGGGAAACGCGCGATTCAGGTTGCGCACGTCCACGTAGGCGAGGTACTGCCCGCTCGGATAGTGGATGAAGACTTCGGGGTCGGGCCACTGGTCGAGGGGGTTGGTGAAGCGATCGCCCATCCGGAAGGTCTGGCCGCCCCAGGCGGTCGGGATCGTGAACGTCGCGGGATAGGCCGCGCTGGGACGGGTCACGGTCGACGCGCTGCGGTTGGCGCTCAGGGCCACGATGAGGCGGCCGCGCTCGACCGTGGCCTGCTCCACGAGCAGCCACGCGGCCAGGCGGCCCGCGGGCTCCTCGGCATGCGTGCCGCCGAAGACGAAGATCGTGCCGCCGGGCTCCGTGCCTTCGAGGACGTAGAGATTGGCGTCGTTTGCCGTGCCGCGGATCGTGGCGTTGTAGTCCGACAGCTTCGCGACGCGGGTGACGCCCGGCCCCAGCACCACCGGTTCCTGCAGGTGCCGGTGGTCGTAGAAGCTCCTGCCCGACGCCGCGAGGAAGACGACGGCGAGGGCGCCGAACAGCAGTTTGCGGGTGAGGTCGGTTCGCGTCATGGCCCCGGCCTCACTTCAGGTGGAAGACGCGCAGCAGGAACGGCACGAGGACGATGAGGTAGAGCACCTCGCGCTCCCACGACTTCGCTTTCACGAAGCTGTAGACCAGCAACGCCGCTGCCCCCGCCGTCAGCGCGTAGTACGCCAGCGTGATGATCGATTGCAGCGTAATCATCGATGCCGTTAGTAGCCAGTAGTCAGTAGTCAGTAGTCAGTAGGAATGCCTGTCTCGCTGCGAATCAGCGTGACACCGAGACACCGCCTTTCTACTGGCTACTGGCTACTGGCTGCTGGCTACTCCTCCTCCTTCGAGCCGCGAGCTACAGCCCCGTCATCCACCCCAGCTTCGCGCTGTAGATCACCATCAACGTACCGAGAATCGCGATGACTGCCGCCGGCACGGCGCAGGCCTTCAGGAACGAGCCGTACGGTCCCTGGTAGCCCACGATGTTCACGGTGAGCCGGCCGATGATGGCCGTCGGCGGCAGCGCGTCGCCCAGGGGCCAGATGAGGCTCATGCCGGCGAGGGCCACGATCGGGTTCAAGCCAGATCGTGTTGAAGAGCAGCACCAGCGGCACGCCGATGACGGGCGCGGAGCCCCACATCAGCACGGCCTCCGACAACGGCAGCACGACGAAGAGCGTCGCGTAGACCACCACGACGGGCAACGTGACGGCCGTCACCGCCATCAGCCCGCGTGCGCCGGTCAGCGTCATCACCTGCACCAGGATGCCCGCGCAGGTGAGCGTCGCGAGCAGCGGCAGCAGCTGCTCGATGGTGTCGCGCGCGACGCGGACCACCCGCAGCGGCACCGGCGACAGCGCCCACGACACGAGGGCCGCCGCCGCGAACATCAGCGGCAGGCCGACCACCGGCGTCGAGTACGGCCACTGCCGGCCCATGAACACCAGGCCGAGGAACACGACGAACGGCGCGAGCACCTTCCACCAGGCCATGCCGGCGGGCGCCTCGGGCAGTTCGGCGAGGGCCTTGTCGATGTCGGCGGTGGTGCCCTTCCAGCCGAGCAGGAAGCTCGTGAAGAGCGCGGCGACAGCAGGCAGGGCAGCAGCAGCGGCCAGAAGAACCCGACGTACGGCATGTTGACGCCGGCCGCCGTCATCATCGCCCACAGGCTGACGGGCGGCGCCGCGGCGCTCAGGCCCGCGATGATGAACACGATCGCCGCCACGCGCACGCGGGGGATGCCCATGTAGCCGAGCACGGTGGCCACCATGCCGCCGGCGATGAGCACCGTCACGCTGCCGGCGCCCGGTCAGCGCGCCGGGCACGAGCAGCACGAGGCTGAGCATGGCCAGCAGCAGGGCCCGCTGCCGGTGGAAGCGCCGCAGGATGCCGCGCACGACGAACGCCACGCCGCCCGACTCCTTGAGCAGGTTCATGAAGAGCGTGGCGGTGATGAAGATGAGGTTGATGTCGAGGTAGGTGGCGGCGCCTTCCGCGACCTGGCGGGCCGGGAACCAGTAGCCGCCGGCGATGGCGCCGCCGAGGGCGGCCGCGACCATCGCCAGCTCGGTCGCCAGCCTGAAGGCGCGGGCCGCCGCGTAGACGGCGACCATCACGCCGAGGACGATGCCGGCCTCGGTGAACATGCTCACGGCGCGTCCTAGCGCCCGAACAGGGTCTTCAGCACGCCCTCGATCTCGAGGTTCTTCTCGAAGGCGATCATCGGGATGTTCTGCTTCTTGGCGATGGCCGTGAAGCGCCCGTCCTCGTCGCCGTCCTTGCGGATCAGCGAGCAACTGCGGCGCGCGGGCAGACGGCGTCAATCGACTGCTCGTCGGAGTTGTCGCCCGCCTCGGCGCCCTGGGAGCGGCGCGCCATGCCCTCGATGTGCGCGCCGACCAGCAGCACGCCGCCCTTCTTCGCCGCGTCGATGAGGGCGGCGGTCCGGGTCAGTTCGTCCTTCATCGACACGCCGGCGGCGCCCATCCCCTTCAGGCTCGCGCCGGTGACGATGATGAGCGTCTTGTACTTCTTCGAGGCGACGTCCTGGGCGGTGGCATCGGTCTTGTACACATGGTCGATGCCGAGCCGCTTCAGGAACACCGTCAGCTTCAGCGGGCCCGGGCTCTGGCCGCAGGAGGTGACCAGCACCGGGGCCTGCGCCTTCGGGGCGGCCGGCTGCGCCCAGGCGTCGGACGCCAGGCCGACGAGGCAGGGCGCCGATCACGAGCGCGAGGAGAACCGGGATGCGACGGGTCATGGCGGGTTACCTCGGAGAACGGCCCGGTGCGCCTCGCGCGGGCCGGGCTCTTGGGGCCGCCGAAGTATGACGGATTTGGGGGGAGCGTGACAAGGAGACGTATCGCGCCATTGATAATGTTACCGGGGGCAGATTCGTCGCGCCGTAAATCGGGTTACCCGCCGAAAGGAGGACAAGGTGGGAGGTACCCGAGTGAGTCCAGGGGCGCGCCAGCAGTATCTGCAGCAAATGCGAGACCGGTATGTGGTGGCGAAGCGGGCGGCCCGCAGTGCCCTGCTGGATGACGCGGTGGCGATGACGGGGTATCACCGCAAGGCGTTGATCCGCCGCTTCACGTGCCCCCTGGGACCTCGGCGCCGCCGCCGGGGGCGCCCCCGGCGGTATGGGCCGGCGGTGGTGAACGCGCTGCGGGCGGTGTGGCGGGCGGCGGGGTATCCCTGGTCGGTGCGCCTGCAGGCGTTGCTCCCGGTGTGGCTGCCGAAGGCCCGGGCCCATCTGCACCTGACGCCGCCCGTGGAGAAGCAGTTGCGCCAGATCAGTCCGCGGCAGATGGACCGGCTCCTGCACGCGGACAAACGCCAGGTGCGGCGGCGCCTCTACGGCCGCACCAAACCGGGGACGTTGCTGAAGCAGCACGTGCCGCTGCGCACCGACCGCTGGGACGTGACCACGCCGGGCTGGACCGAAGTGGACTTGGTGGCGCACAGCGGCGACCGGGCGGAGGGAGAGTTTGCGCACACCGTGAATCAGACCGACATCGTGACGACGTGGGTCGAAAGTCGCGCCGTACTGGGCAAGAGCCAGATCCGCGTGCAACAGGCCCTCGAAGCGATGCGCCACGGGCTGCCGTTTCCGCTCCTGGGCATCGACTCGGACAACGGGTCGGAATTCCTCAATGCCCACTTGGTGCGGTACTGCAAAGGCCTGGACGTGCAATTCACCCGCGGGCGGCCGTACAAGAAAGACGACAACGCCCACATCGAGCAGAAGAATTGGACGCATGTCCGGAAGCTGGTGGGCTACGAACGGTACGATACCGACGCGGCGGTGACGGCGTTGAACACGGTCTATGCCGAGCTCCGCCTCTTCCAGAATCTCTTCTTGCCGACGGTCAAGCTGGTGCGCAAGGAACGCGTCGGCGCGCGGACGCGCCGCCGCTACGACCGGCCCCAGACACCGTTGGATCGGGTGCGGGCGTGTCCGGAGGCCGACCGGGCGAAGGTGGCCGCGCTGGTCGCCCTGCGCAAGCGGCTCGACCCCTTCGTCCTCGCGACCCGCGTCGATCGCCTGCTCGAGCGGGTCTACACCCTCGCGCATCGCCGGGCGGTGCCAGGGCGTGGGGCCCAGCCGGTAGACGGTGCCCGACCTGTGGACGCGCAGCGCGCGCCCACGAGGTCGTTGGACGCCCGCCGGAAGCGCGGGCGCCCACACCGTCAACCGGCATCAACATCAACGTCGTCGCCGGTAACAGGATTTATGGCGCGATGATAGCCGCTCCGGTAACACTTACTTATGGCTCGACAGGGGAGACGGCCGTCCGCGCGACCATGCGCAACTGACATCCACGCATGAATATATGTCGATATAAATTGCTTGACATGACCCCTGGCGAGCGGTAAGCTTCCGTCCCAGATGGTTCGACGGCTCTCCTCCACCCCGGCCGCCGCGATGCGGATGATGGCGATGCGAATGACCAGCATCGGCGGGGGAGCCGTGTCCGGACCGTAGCAGCCACCAGCGCACGACAGGGACCACGGGAACCCGCCGACCTGCAGCCGTCGGCGGGTTTTTTCGTGTACGGCGCCCGGGCCGCGCGGGCGCAGGGAGCAAGGCAGCATGGCAACCCAGCGATGGGACGTCGGAATTCTCGGGGCCACCGGCATGGTCGGCCAGCAGCTGGTCAGGCGCCTCGAAGGGCACCCCTGGTTCAGGCTCACGTGGGCGGCCGCCAGCGAGCGATCCGAGGGCCTCCGCTACGGCGACGTGCCGTGGCTGCTCGGCGGCAGCGTCCCGCAGTACGCGCGCGACCTCCGGATCGAACGCCCCGTGCCCGGCCGCGCGCCGCAACTCCTGTTCTCGGCGCTCGACGCCGAATCCGCCGGCCGCTACGAGCACGCCTTCGCCGAAGGCGGCCACTTCGTGGTCAGCAACGCGCGCACCCACCGGCTCGACGGCGACGTGCCGCTGCTCATCCCGGAGGTCAACGCGGACCATCTCGCGCTCGTGCCCGCCCAGCAGGCGGCACGAGGCTGGCGCGGCGCGGTGGTCACCAATCCGAACTGCTCTACGATCTTCCTGACGCTCGTGCTGGCTGCGTGCCGCCCCTTCGTCCCCCGCCGCGTGATGGTCACGACGTTCCAGGCCGCCTCCGGCGCCGGCCATCCGGGCGTGGCGTCGTGGGACCTGCTCGGCAATGTCGTCCCGTTCATCGACGGCGAGGAGGAGAAGCTCGAGACCGAGACGAGAAAGATCCTCGGCACGTGCGGCGCCGGCGGCGTCACGCCCGCACCGTGCGTGATCAGCGCCCAGGCGGCCAGGGTGCCCGTGCTCGACGGCCACACGGAGGCCATTTCGATCGGATTCGATCACGCGCCGGATGAAGCCGACCTCCTCTCGGCGCTGCGCACGTTCAACGACCTGCCGCGGGGCGTCGCGCTCCCGTCCGCGCCGGAGTCGCCCATCCTCCACCTGCCGGAACGCGATCGCCCGCAGCCGCGCCTCGATGCCCACCGCGCCGACGGCATGGCGGTGTGCGTCGGCCGCGTGCGGCGCTGCCCGGTGCTCGACTACAAGCTGGTCGCCCTCGGGCACAACACCATCCGCGGCGCCGCGGGCGCGGCAATCCTGAACGCCGAACTGCTGGCCGCCTCCGGCTGGCTCGCGGAAGGAGCCCTGTCATGGTCGTGATGAAGTTCGGCGGCTCGTCTGTCGCCGGCGCCGCCGCCATCGCGCGAGTCTGCGCCATTGTCGCGGCGGAGCGCCGGCCGCGCGTGATCGTCGTGTCGGCGCTCGGCGGCGTCACCGACACGCTGCTCGCCCTGGCGGCGCGCGCGGCGGCGCGCGACCTGGACGCCGCACTCGAGGGCGTGCAGGCGCTACGCGAGCGCCACGCCTCCATCGCCGGAACGGTGCGCCGCGAGGCGGAACGCGATGCGCTCCTGCAGGACCTCGACGCGGGATGGCTCGACGTGGGCACGCTGCTCCGCGCGGCGTCGTTGCTCAAGGCCTGCACCCCCGCCGCGTCCGATGCCATCGTCGCGCAGGGCGAACTGGCAAGCAGCCGCCTCGTCGCGGCGCTCCTGCAGGACGCGGGCGTGCCCGCCCGCTGGCTCGACGCGCGACGCGTCGTCGTCACCGACAGCCGGCACCAGCACGCGGCCCCGCTCCCGGGCGAGACGACCGAGCGCCTGGTGCGCGGCGTCCGGCCGCTCGTCGCCCGCGGCGCCGTGCCCGTGATCGGCGGCTTCGTCGGCGCCACCGCCGACGGCGTCACGACGACATTGGGCCGCGGCGGGTCGGACTACTCGGCGTCGCTGGTCGGCGCGTGCCTCGGCGCCGCCGAGATCCAGATCTGGACCGATGTCGACGGTATGCTCACGGCCGACCCGCGCATCTTCCGCCGCGCGCGACCGGTGGACCGTCTTTCGTTCCGCGAGGCGTCGGCGCTGGCCCGGTTCGGCGCGAAGGTCCTTCACCCGTCCACGGTGCAGCCTGCCGTCGTGAACGGCATTCCCGTGCGGATCCTCAACACGAGCCGGCCGGCCGGTCACGGCACGGCCGTGCTCGCCGGACCCGTGCGCCGGTCCGCCCCGGCCGCGGGCATTGGCTGCCTCGTGGGTCTGTGCGCGATCGACGTGGCGCTGCCGGACGGGGCCGGCCGCGCGTCCGGGCTCGCGGCTGTGTTCGAGTCGTGCGCACGCGCGGAAGCCACCATCCGTCTTGCCGCCGTCTCCGACACGAGCGTGTCGGTGGTCATCGACGAGGGGCCCGCTGCCGACCGCGCGGCCGCGGGGCTCGACACGCTCTCGCCATTGCGGAGGGGAGGCCTCGCGCTGCTGGCCGTCGTCGGCGACGGCCTGGCCTCGGGCTCCGGCGTGCCGCGGCGCGTGCTTGCCGCCCTCGACGCCACGCCGGTGCACCTGTTGTCGCGCACGCCGGGCTCCAATCACCTGGCATGCGTGATCGACCAGGCGAACCTCGCGTGTGCCGTCGGCGCCGTACACGAGTGCCTGTTCGGACATGCGCCGCAGTCTGACAGCGAAGACGATCAGCCCGATGCCCCTGCCGTCGCGTTCTCCGCGTTCGGCTCGGCCGGGCGGGAGGTTCGCGCGTGACCAACGCATCTCGCCCCTTGACCGTGGCCCTCGCCGGATTCGGCACGGTCGGCCGCTCGGTCGCGCGTCTGCTGTGCGAAGCACATCAGCCGGCGCTGCGCCTGGTGACCGTGTGCACGCGGCGGCCCGAGGCCGCCCGGCGCGACGCGGCGTGGATGCCCGCCGATGTCGCCTGGACCGACGACGCGGAAGCCTTCCTGAAGCGGCGAGCCGATGTCATCGTCGAGCTCATCGGCGGCATCGAGCCGGCCCGCACCTGGATCGCCGCGGCGCTTCAGGCAGGGCTGGCGGTGGTGACCGCCAACAAGCAGGTGATCGCCGAGCACGGCCCTGAACTGTTTTCGCTGGCCAGGGCGTGCGGCAGCCCGCTCCGGTTCGAGGGCGCCGTCGCCGGCGCGGTGCCCGTGATCCGAGGCCTGCAGGACGGGCTCGCGGGCGATCGGGTGACGGGGATTGCCGGCGTCGTGAACGGCACCTGTAACTTCGTGCTCGGCCGCATGACCGACGGCGGCGTGACCCTTGAGGACGCGGTGCGCGAGGCCCAGGCGCGCGGGTTCGCCGAAGCCGACCCCGCCGCGGACCTCGACGGCCTCGATGCGCGGGCGAAGCTCGCGATCCTGGCCTCCATCGGGTTCGGCGATCATCTGCGGCCACGCGGCATTCACGCGGGTTCGATCCGGGGCATCGACGCCGGCGACATCGCGGCGGCCGCGTCGGTCGGGAGGGTGATCCGCCAGGTGGCATGGGCCGGGCGGTCCGAACCGGCGTCGGACCGCATCGCCGCAGGCGTGAGCGCCGCGCTGGTGGCGCGCGACTCCTGGCTGGGGCGCGCGCGCGGGCCCGAGAACGTCGTACTCGTGCACGGCGAACGCAGCGGCACCACCGTGTTCGCCGGCCAGGGCGCGGGCGGCGACGCGACGGCCGTGGCCGTCGTCTCCGACTTACTCGCCCTCGTGCACCAACGCGGCGTGCCGCGGCCATGGCCGCTCCAATCCGCTGCCGGCGTCTGCGACGATGTCGCTCGGCCGTGCTACGTGCGCCTGTCAGGCGCGGGCGCCACGCTCAGCCCGGGGCGCGTCCTGCAGGCGTCCGGGATCGAGACCGGCCGCACCTTGGCGGAACCGGGCCGGGACGGATGGCGCTGGGCGGCCCTCGTCGGCCCCTGCCGCCAGGCAGACCTGGACGAGGCCTTGAGACCGCTCGTGCCCGCAGGCAGCGCGAACGGCACGGTCGTCAGCCTGCCGCTCTTCGATGCCGAAACGTGAGGCTTGTTTCAGCCGGCGGTCCGGATGGCCGGCCGGCAGTGGAGAACAGAGATGCCCAAGTCCGCCGCTTCGCTCCGTCCCGCCACCGTCGCCCTGCACGGCGGCCAGGCACCCGACTCCGCCACCGGCGCGCGCGCGGTGCCGATCTACCAGACCTCGTCGTACGTGTTCGAGTCGGCCGACCACGCGGCGGCGCTCTTTGCGCTGCAGCAACCCGGGCACATCTACACGCGCCTGGGCAACCCGACCACCGAGGTGCTCGAGCGCCGGCTGGCCGAACTCGACGGCGGCATCGGCGCGCTGGCCCTCGCCTCGGGACAGGCGGCCATCACGACGGCGGTGCTCACGCTGGCGAAGCCGGGCCAGAACATCGTGTCCACGCGCTACCTCTACGGCGGCACGTACAACCTCTTCCACTACACGCTCGAGCGGCTGGGCATCGAGACCCGGTTCGTCGACACCTCGGATCCGCGCAACGTCGCGGCCGCCATCGACGCACACACGCGTCTGGTCTACACGGAGTCGATCGGCAATCCGCGCAACAACGTGGACGACTTCGAGGCGCTTGCCGACACCGCCCACGCCGCGGGGGTGCCCTTCGTCGTCGACAACACGGTGTCGCCGTACATCTTCAGGCCCTTCGAGCACGGCGCGGACCTCATCGTGTACTCGCTGACGAAGTTCATCGGCGGTCACGGGACGTCCATCGGCGGGGCGATTGTCGATTCGGGGCGGTTCAACTGGGCGAACGGGCGGTTCCCCGAGTTCACCGAACCCGACCCGTCGTACCACGGGCTCGTGTTCTGGGACCTGTTCGGCACGCACGAGCGGGCGGTGGCGCCTGGCGCCGCGTTCATCACCAAGGCGCGCGTGCAGCTGCTGCGGGACTTCGGCGCGTGCCTCTCGCCGTTCAACGCGTTCCTGTTCCTGCAGGGACTCGAGACGCTGCCGTGCCGGATCGCCGTCCACTGCGCGAATGCGGCCAGGGTCGCGTCGTGGCTGTCGGCGCACCCCGAGGTGGCGTGGGTGAACTACCCGGGCCTGCCCGGGCACCCGGATCACGCTCGCGCACAGCGCTACTTCCGCCGGGGCGCGGGCGCCATCGTCGGCTTCGGGATCCGCGGCGGGCTGGAGGCGGCGCGCCGCTTCATCGACAGCGTGCGGCTGTTCAGCCACCTCGCGAACATCGGCGACGCGAAGAGCCTGGTGATTCACCCCGCCTCGACCACGCACCAGCAACTGTCGTCGGAGGAGCGCGCCGCGGTCGGCGTGCCCGACGACTTCATCCGCCTGTCGATCGGGATCGAGGACGCGGACGACCTCATCGCGGATCTCGGCCAGGCCATCGCGGCGGCCACGAGCCAGGCCGAGGCGGCGTAGATGTCACGCCCGGAAGCCGGACTGCGCCCGGTGGCCACGCGGCACGCGCGCGTCTTCGAGGGCGGCCTCGAACTCGCGTGCGGCCGGCGCCTCGAGGACGTCAGCGTGGCGTATGAGTGCTACGGCCGCCTCAACGCGGCGCGCGACAACGCCATCCTCGTGTGCCACGCGCTGTCCGGCGGCGCCCACGCCGCCGGCTGGCACGAGGGCGCCGCCAAACCCGGATGGTGGGACGTGATGATCGGCCCGGGCAAGGCGTTCGACACCGATCGCTACTTCGTCGTCTCGTCAAACGTGCTGGGCAGCTGTTACGGCACCACGGGACCGTCATCGATCGAACCAGCGACGGGGCGCCCTTACGGCAGCCGGTTCCCCGTCGTCACGATTGGGGACATGGTCGCGGTCCAGCGTGCGCTCGTCGCCAGTCTCGGCATCACACGGCTGCGCGCCGTGGCGGGCGGCTCGATGGGCGGCATGCAGGCGCTGCAGTGGGCGGTGCAGTACCCGGACGCTGTCCGATCGGTGATCGCCCTGGCCACGTCACCGCGCCACTCGCCCCAGCAGATCGCGTTCAACGAGATCGCGCGGCGCGCGGTGATGAGCGACCCGAACTGGCGCGGCGGCGACTACTACGGCGGCGAGCCGCCTCGCGCGGGCCTGGCCGTCGCCCGGATGGTCGGCCACGTGACCTACTTGTCGGACCAGGGGATGCACCGGAAGTTCGGGCGCCGCCTCAGGACGGACGGCCTGCAGTACGGATTCGGGCGGGAGTTCGAGGTCGAGAGCTACCTGGACCATCAGGCCCGGTCGTTCGTGGCTCGCTTCGACCCGAATTCACTGCTCTATCTCACGCGCGCGATCGACTACTTCGACCTTGTCCCTTCCGGAGGTACGCTGGCGGACGCCTTCGCCGGCAGCGGCGCGAGCTTCCTGTTCCTGACGTTCTCCTCCGACTGGCTCTACCCGCCGTACCACCTGGAAGGCGTGGCGGAGGCCGCCACGGCGGCGGGCCGGACGGTCCGCTACCGCGAAATCCCCAGCGACTACGGCCACGACGCGTTCCTGCTCGAGCACGCGGCGCAGGAACCTGTCATTCGCGCGTTCCTTGGTGAGGGCGATCGGTATAATCCGGAGCGTCACGCGAACCAGGAGCCGTCGCTGCCATGCCCGTCGCCTCGCGCCGCCGTTTCACGCGCCGGTTCGCCGTCGGCCTGCTGGTCACCGTCTTCGTCCTGACGGAGGCCCCGCGGCCTCTGACCGCGCAATCCGGCGCAGAGGGCGCCGCGGCGGCGGCGGCCGACCATCGCCTCGACTGGTGGCGTGACGCGCGTTTCGGCATGTTCATCCATTGGGGCCTCTACGCCATACCGGGCGGGGAGTGGAACGGCCGAACGGACTACGGCGAGTGGATCCGCAACAACGCCAAGATTCCCATCGACGTCTACGACCGGTTCCAGTCGCGCTTCAATCCCGTGAAGTTCGATCCCGATGCCTGGGTCAGGATGGCCAAGCAGGCCGGCATGCAGTACATCGTCATCACGACGAAGCACCACGATGGGTTCGCGTTGTTCGATTCCAAAGACACGGCCTGGGACGTGATGGCCACGCCGTACGGGCGCGACATCATCGGGCAACTGGCCGAAGCGTGCCGGCGCGGCGGCATCCGCCTGGGCTTCTACTACTCGATCATGGACTGGCATCATCCCGACTATCTGCCGCGGCGCGAATGGGAACTCGCGGCGCGCCCCGAAGCCGGAGCGGACTTCGACCGCTACGTCGCGTTCATGAAGGGTCAGCTGAAGGAGTTGCTGACGAACTACGGCCCGGTCGGCGTGCTCTGGTTCGACGGCCAGTGGGAAGGCACGTGGACCGAGCCGCGCGGGCGCGACCTCTACGATTACGTTCGCGCGCTCCAGCCGTCGATTATCGTCAACAACCGCGTCGGCAAAGGCGCCGGCGATTTCGGTACGCCGGAGCAGGAGATCCCGGCCACCGGCATGCCCGGCATCGACTGGGAAACGTGCATGACAATGAACCGGAACTGGGGGTTCAACCGGGCTGACAGGGACTTCAAGCCCACCCGGACGCTCGTGAGGAACCTCGTCGACATCGCGTCGAAAGGCGGGAATTTCCTGCTGAACGTCGGGCCAACCGCCGACGGCGAGTTCCCGGCCGAGAGCGTGCAGCGGCTGAAGGAGATCGGCGACTTCATGCAGGTGGCGGGTGAATCGATTCACGGCACCCAGGCGAGCCCGTTCCCGTCCCTGCCATTCGGACGTTGCACGCAGCGCCGCCTTGACGCGAACACGACGCGCCTGTTCCTGCACGTCTGGGACCGGCCGAAGGACGGCGTCCTGGTCGTGCCCGGCCTGCTGAACGACGTCGTCCGTGCGCGGCCGCTCGCGACGGTCGATCAGCCGCAAGACCTGCGTGTCGAGCGCAAGGGCGACGACGTGCGCATTGGCCTCGGACTCATGTCGGGACCAGGCCTTGTACCGGACGACGTCATCGTCGTCGACATCGCCGGCGCCCCCAGGATCAAAGCGCAAAAGTGATACCCTTGAGCCGCACGCGATGAAGGCGTTATCCCGCATCCTCCTGACCGGCGGCGGCACCGCGGGTCACGTCAATCCGGCCCTCGCGATCGGGCGGGCGCTCGGTGACGAGCGCACGGCGTACCTGTATGTCGGCGTCCGCGGCCGGGCCGAAGCCGAGGTGGTGCCGCGCGAGGGCATTCCGATCAAGTTCGTGCGGGCATCCGCGTATCCTGGCGCCAGGCCGTCGCTCGCCTGGCTGGGGTTCCTGGTCAATCTCCCTGCGGGCACGCTCCGGGCGCTGTTCATCGTCCGCTCGTTCAAGCCGGACGTCATCGTCGGGACGGGCGGATACGCGTCGGCGCCGACGATGCTGGCCGCGGCGATGCTGCGGAGGATGGGACTGCTCGAGGCGAGGGTGTACGTGCACGAGCAGAACGCGGCGCCCGGCAAGCTGAACCTGCTCGTGGGGCGTCTGGCTGACCGGGTCTTCGTGTCATTCTCCGACACCCTGGCTGCGTTTCCCGACAACGGCGTGATGGCCGGCTACCCGCTGCGGCGCCGGATTCAGAAGGCCGACAGCGACGCGGCGCGCGCGGCCCTCGACTTCAAGGTGCCGCCGGGCCGGCAGGTGGTCTTCGCCTTCGGCGGCTCACAGGGCGCGCGGACGATCAACCGCGCGCTGGTGGATGCGCTGCGCGCGCTGGCGCCCCACAAGGACCGGCTGTTCATCATCCACGGCACCGGCCTGCGGCGCGGCGACGGCGCCGCGGACCCCGGCGCGGACGTGCAGGCGCGCCTGGCGCAGCTCTACACGGCAGACGAGCGCCGCACCATCGAGAGCTTCTATGTGGCGCGGCCGTTCTTCCACGACATCGAGAAGGTGTACGCGCTGACGGATCTCGTCGTGGTGCGCGCGGGCGCCGGCACGCTCAACGAGATCGCCGCCCTCGGGCTGCCGGCGATCGTGGTGCCGAAGATCAACCTGCCCGGCGAGCACCAGGTGATGAACGCCCGCGCGCTGGCGGCGGCCGGCGGTGCGGCCGTGCTCTACGAGGAGACCCGCAACGAGGAGGGCCACCTCGTCGAGGTGCTCGACGGCCCGCTCCTGGCGGAGACGATCCTCGCGCTCGTCAGCGACGCCGACGGCTTGCGGCGCATGGGCGCCGCGAACACGGCCTTCGCCAACACCGACGCCCTGGAGGTGATCCGGCGGTCGATCACGGGCGACGAGCCCTCGCCCGGCCTGCCGTTTCCGCCGCCGCCGGCGGCCGAGCCGGCCGGCGGCCGGCTCTTCCCGGACAGCGCGTTGCTGTACGCGCTCGAGCACCGGCGCGCGGCGAGCCTGCCGGCCGGCGTCGCGCGGCCCGAGCAGCCCCGCACCGACGACCGGCCGTACTACGTCAGCCGCGCGGCGTCGCTGCTGGCGCGGCGCAACTGGGAAGCGCGCAACCTGGGCGTGAAGCTGATCGGGCTGCTCGACGGCCACGAGAAGCTGCCGCTGATTGTCGCCCTGCTCAAGGACCGCCGGCCGGCGCCGTGGTACAAGCGCCTCGTTCGGCGGCGACTTCGAGCAGGTGGGCTTCATCCGCCGCAACGCGCTGACGACCATCGCGCGGCTCGGCACGGTGACGCCGGACGTCGAGGAGGTGCTTGACGGCCGCGCTCGCCGATCCCGTACTACGAGGCGCGCGCCGAGGCGTGCCGGACGATCACCGCGCTCGATCGGCATCTCAGCGACGACGGCCGCGCGCGCCTCATCGCGGGCCTGGTCGTGCTGCTCGGCGACCGCTGGCTCGAAGTGGCCGCGGCCGCGGCCGAGGCCCTCGGCCACGTGGGCGGCGAGACCGACGCGCGGCCCGCGCTGCTCGCCCTCGTCGAGCACAAGTACTGGATGGTGCGCGCCGCCGGCGCTCCGGGGCCTGCACGCGCTGGTCGAGCGCGGCCGGGCCGGCGACCTCGACACGCTGGAACAGGCCGCGCGGGGGTTCGCGCTGACGGCCACCGACTTCAGGCCCGAGTTCACCATCCGCACGTCGTACGGACGGCTCATCCGGGCCATCGGCACGAAGAGGAGCGCGGCGTGATCCACCTCATCGGCCACCTGCTGGAAGGCGGCTACCGCGACCTGGTCGTTCCTCCGCCTGCTCGACTACCTGTCGGTCCGCGCCATCGGCGCCGCCCTGCTCGCGTTCATTCTCGTGCTCGTCGTGATGCCGCGCTTCATGTGGTACCTGCACCGCCGCGGCCTCGTCGACCAGATGCGCGAGACGGGCGTGCCGTCGTCGTTCGACAAGGCCGGCACGCCGGCGATGGGCGGCGCGGTGATGGTGGGCGCGCTCCTGGCGGCGTGCCTGGTCTGGTGCAACCCGACCAACCTGTACATGTGGGCCGTCGCTCGCCGCGACGGTCTGGTTCGCGGCCATCGGCCTGTCGGACGACGTGGCGAAGTGGCGGGCGCGGTCGGGCAACCGCGGCATGAGCGAAGCGAGGAAGCTCCTGCTGCAGGGCGCGTTCGCGGCGCTGT
Source organism: uncultured Acidobacteriota bacterium (assembly GCA_963806085.1). Classification (GTDB taxonomy): domain Bacteria; phylum Acidobacteriota; class Vicinamibacteria; order Vicinamibacterales; family JAKQTR01; genus JAKQTR01. The sequence continues at coordinate 216,163 of CAWDWR010000002.1, read as the reverse complement.
TCGTCGCCTGCTCGCGAGCCCGCTGGACGCCGCTGCCGGCCCGCGAGGCGAGCACGCTCTACGTGCCGTTCGTGAAGCAGGCGCTCACGGCGTCGATGGTGGGTCTACCTGCCCGTCGTGTTCTGTTTCGTCGTGCTCGTCGGCAACGCCGTCAACATCACCGACGGGCTCGACGGCCTCGCCATCGTGCCGTCCGCGTTCGCCGTGTCGACCCTCGGCCTGTTCGCCTGGATCATGGGGAACGCGATCTGGTCGAAGTACCTGTTCTTCCCGCTGCTGCCGGGCGTGGGCGAACTGGTCGTCGTCTGCGCCGCGTTCGTGGGCGCCGCGATCGGGTTCCTCTGGTTCAACGCGTACCCGGCGCAGGTGTTCATGGGCGACGCGGGGTCGCTGGCCATCGGCGGTTTCCTCGCGGCCGTGTCGGTGCTGGTGAAGCAGGAAGCGCTCTTCCTGATTCTCGGCGGCCTCTTCATCGTCGAGGCCGTGACGTCGCAGGTGCAGGACAAGATCGGGATCAAGTGGCTGGGGCGGCGGCTGTTCTACCGGGCGCCGCTGCACCACCAGCTGCAGCACACCGGGCTGGCCGAAACGAAGGTCGTGATCCGGCTGTGGATCGTGTCGCTCATCCTGGCGCTCGCCTCGATTGCCACCGTCAAGCTGCGGTAGCGGCGGCGCTTCCTCCGGAGGCGGAACCATGAGACTCGAGTGCTCTGGTGGCCGCGATGTTCGCGGCGGCGTGCGTGACCGGCGTGTCGCTGGCCGGGCCCAGGCGCCCGCGGCCGTCCCCGCGAAGGCGGTGTTCGACGCGGCGGCGGCGGCGCGCTTCGCCGACCTCGCCCTCGCGTGCGTGCACCAGGAGTACCCGAACAAGATCGCCCACGTGCTGAACGGCGACGCCGACGTCGAGGCCCCCGCGCGAGCTGACGCCGGCCTTCTTCGGCTGCTACGACTGGCACTCGTCGGTGCACGGCCACTGGCTGCTGGCGCGCCTCGCGCGGCTGTTCCCCGACGCGCCGTTCGCGCCCGCGCGCCCGCGCCGCGCTGGCGCGCAGCCTCACCGCGGAGCACCTCGCAGGCCGAGGCGCGCTACCTGGCCGGGCCCGGCCGCACGAGCTTCGAGCGGCCCTACGGCCTGGCGTGGCTGCTGCAGCTCGCCGCCGAGCTGCGCGAGTGGCAGGACCCGCAGGCGCAGCAGTGGGCCGCCGCCCTCCGCCCGCTCGAGACCGCGTCGGCCGCGCGCCTGAAGGAGTGGCTGCCCAAGCTCTCGCGGCCGATCCGGATCGGCGAGCACGACCAGACCGCGTTCGCCTTCGGCCTCGTGCTCGACTGGGCGCGCACGGCGGGCGACCAGGCGATGATCGATCTGCATCGTCGTCGAAGACGGGGGAGTTCTACCGCAACGACCGCGCCTGTCCCGCTGAACTACGAGCCGTACGGCCAGGACTTCCTGTCGGCCTGCATCGCCGAGGCCGATCTGATGCGCCGCGTGCTCGCGCCGCCCGCGTACGCCGACTGGCTGCGCGCCTTCCTGCCGCAGATCCCCGCCGACGGCAGCGCGGCGTGGCTCGAGCCGGTGGTGGTGACCGATCCCGAGCGATCCGAAGCTGGCGCATCTCGACGGGCTGAATCTCAGCCGCGCGTGGATGCTGGACGGCATCGTGCACGGCCTGCCCGCGTCGGACGCCCGGCGCGCGTCGCTGCAGGCTGCGGCCGGCCGGCACCGGGAGGCCGGTCTGAAGGCCGTCACCGGCGAGCACTACGAGGGCGGGACACTGGCTCGGGAGCTTCGCGGTCTACCTGTCGAGCGGACGGGGCCTGCCGAGCAGCGCCAGACAGTAGTAGCTGCGGCAGCCCGCCGGTTACCCGCGGCCGGCCGTGGGTGGCCGAGCCGCTTTCGTGTCAGTGCTGGTCGGCGGCGTGGGCCTGCAGGGCTTCCCACTCGGCCCATCAGATCGCCGACCTCCCACATGAGCGTCTGGTGGCGATCGACGACCGCTTTCGACGTCTCGCGGTCGTCGTAGAAGCCCGGCTGTGACATGGCCGCCTCGAGCTTCGCGATTTCCTGTTCGCGCTCCGTGATCCGCCCCTCGAGATCGGCGATGCGGGCCTGTAGCGCCTTGCGCTCGCGCTCGCGCTTGCGGGCCTCGGCGTCGGCCTGCTTCTTCGCGTCGTAGTCCGCCACGCGCTCGGCCTTTGGCGCGCCCGCGATCGGCTTCGCCCCGGCGGCGCCGGCCTTCGGCGCGTGAGCGGGCTTCGCGGCCGGGGCCGCGTGCGCGGGGCGCGGCGCGGGCGCCTTCGGCGCGTTGGGCGCGAGCGCCTTCGGCGCGAGGCTGGACTTGCCCAGCCCGTCCGGCAGCGCCGGCGCCTGGCCCGCGTGCGTCTTGCTCCAGTGGAACTCCTCGTACGTGCCGGGGTAGAGCAGGGCGCGCCCGTTCCCGATCTCGACGACCTTCGTGGCGAGCTTGTCGATGAAGTACCGGTCGTGCGAGACGACGATGAGCGTCCCGCCGTAGTCCATGCAGCGCGTCGAGCAGCACGTCCTTCGAGTCGAGGTCGAGGTGGTTGGTCGGCTCGTCGAGCAGCAGCGTGTTGGACGGCCGCAGCAGCATGCGCGCCACGGCAAGGCGCGTGCGCTCGCCGCCCGACAGCACGCCGACGCGCTTGTAGATGTCGTCGCCCGAGAAGAGGAAGCCGCCGAGGATGTCGCGGATCATCGGCACCATGTGCACCGGCGATCCCGACGACAGCGTCTCGTAGATCGTCAGGTCCGGGTCGAGGCGCACCGCTTCGTCCTGCGCGAAGTACTGCATGACCACCTGGTGGCCGAACGTGCGCGTGCCCGCGTCGGGCTCCTCGACGCCCGACAGCATGCGCATCAGCGTGGACTTGCCCGCGCCGTTGGGGCCCAGCAGCGCGATGCGGTCGCCGCGCTCGATGTAGAGGTCGATGCCGTCGAAGACGCGCGTCGAGCCGTAGGCCTTGCGCACGCCCTTCAGGTCGAACACCATCCGCCCGCTCTTCTCGCAGGTCGGGAACGTGAAGTGGACCCGCTTGCGCTCGGGCGGCACCTCGATGGGCACCACCTTCTCGAGCATCTTGACCCGGTCCTGCACCTGCGCGGCCTTGGTGGCCGTGTAGCGGAACCGGTTGATGAACATCTCGATGCGCGCCACCTCCTCGTCCTGCCGGCGCTTGGCGTCGCGCAGGCGCTCGAGGCGCTCGTCGCGCTGGACGAGGTACTGCGAGTAGTTGCAGTGGTAGTCGACGAGCGTGCGCAGGTGGATGTCGGTGATGCGATCGACGACGGCGTCGAGGAAGAACCGGTCGTGCGACACCAGGATCACCGCGTGCGGGTAGTCGTGCAGGTACTCCTCGAGCCAGTTCCGCGCGTCGAGATCGAGGTGGTTGGTCGGCTCGTCGAGCAGGAGCAGATCCGGCTTCGCCAGCAGCAGCTTCGCCAGGGCGATGCGCATCTGCCAGCCGCCCGAGAACGTCGCCGTCGGCTTGTCGTAGTCGGCGGGGCCGAAGCCGAGGCCCCGCAGCACCGTGTCGATCTTCAGATCGATCGCGTAGCCGTCGTGCAGCCGGAAGCGATCCTGCAGGTCGCTGTACCGGTGCAGCATCACCTCGTGCTCGCCGTCGGGCACGGCCGGGTCGGCGAGGCGGTCCTCGATCGCCTCCATCTCCTTCCGAACCTCGAGCAGCCACTCGAACGCGAGGGCCGCTTCTTCGTGCAGCGTGTGCCCCTCGTGCGTCGAGGCCGTCCTGGGGCAGGTAGCCCACGCGCAGGCCGGCCGGCTTGATGACCGCGCCGGCGTCGGGTTCGTCGAGGTTCGCGAAGATGCGGAGCAGCGTCGTCTTGCCGGCCCCGTTCGGCCCGCAGAGGCCCACCGTCTCGCGGTCGGACACCTGCCAGGTGACGTCCTCGAGCAGGACCCGGGCGCCGAACGACTTGGTGACCGACGACAGCTGGATCATCGCTAATGGCGGCCCCTCAGGCGGGGACAGTCCCCGTTGGGCGGGGCCAGTCCCCGTTGGGCGAGGAAAGTCCCCCTTTGGGCGGGGACAGTCCCCGCGGAGTCCCCCGCGGGCCGGGACAGTCCCCCAGTTTACTACAGCAGCCGTCCGGCCCGTGTTCGACGGGCTATGGTAACGCGCGCTCCGTAAAGGGGTTAGGAGCCCTATAATCGAAGGAAGCCACTTTCTTTCCGCGGGGCCCGACTGCCGGCGGCCGCGGCCGTCTAACCAGGTGAATGCGGGGCGGCCAGGCCGGCCCGCCGGACCGGCAGGAGACCAACGGCGAACGCGTCGACATGACCGTCACCGACGAAGAACTCGTCGCGCGCTCCATCGCGGGCGACACCGACAGCTTCAACCAGCTCATCCTGCGCTGGGAGCGGCCGATCTACGCCCTGGCCTACCGGCAGCTCGGCCGCGAGGAAGACGCGCGCGACGTCGTGCAGGACGCGTTCCTGCGGGCGTTCCGCGCGCTGCCCGGGTTCAAGGGCGAAGCGAAGTTCTCGTCGTGGCTCTACCGCATCACGCTGAACCTGTGCCGCGACTTCATGCGGCGGGCGAGGCGCGCGCCGTTCGTGCCGACGCCCGAAGGGGTCGACGTCGGCGATCTGGCGTCGAGCGAAACGACGGCCACGGAGTCGATTGAAGATGTCGTGACGCGCAAGGACCTCGGGCGGCACGTGGCCCGCGCCATGGGCCTGCTGCCGGAGGAACAGCGCTCCGCCATCATCCTGAAGGAGTACCACGGGCTGACGTTCCAGGAGATCGCCGAGCTGCAGGGCTGCCCGCTGAGCACGGTCAAGACGCGCCTCTACCAGGGGCTGACCGTCCTGCGGCGCGAACTGGACCGACAGGGCAAGGGCCCGGCACGGGCCGAAAGCAGAACGCCATGAACGACGCACACGACTGCGGCAATCCGGATGTCCTGATGTCGTACCTCTACGAGGACGGCTCCGGGCGAGGAGCGCCTCGCCTTCGAGGCGCATCTCCGCCAGTGCGCGCGCTGCGCCGCCGAGGTGGCCTCGCTGCGCGTCGGTCCGCGAAGAGATGGCCGCGTGGGCCCCGCCGGAAACGGTGCTCGACTTCCGCATCGTGCGCGAGCCGGCCCGGGCCGGGAGCCGCTGGGCGCTGGATGTCGACCATGCCCGCGTGGGCGCAGCTGGCGGCGGCGTCGCTCGTCATCGGCGTGGCGGCCGGCATTTCCGGGCTCGACGTCCAGTACGGGAAGGACGGCCTGACGGTGCACACCGGATGGAACCGTCCCGCCGAGGCGCGTCCGGCCCCGGCGGCGGCGTCAGCCCGGGCGTCGGGCGCGGACGCCCCGTGGCGCGCCGATCTCGTCGCGCTGCAGGAACAGATGCGAAGCGAATTCCAGCAGTCCGCGGCCGCTCCCTCGGCGACGCCCGTGTCGATGGCCGCGCGCGGGCCGGCGCAAGGCGATGAGCGACGAGGAATTCATGGCGCGCGTGAAGCAGCTCATCGAGGCGAGCGAGACGCGCACGCAGAGGGAAATGGCGTTGCGGCTGACGGAAGTCGTCCGCGACGTCGACACGCAGCGGCGCGCGGACATGCGGCGGGTGGCCGACGGGCTTGGGGCGCTCGAGGGCCGCACCGGCGCCGTCACGGCCCAGCAGCGCGAGATGATGAACTACTTGCTGCGCGTGTCGCAGCGATGACAGGACGGGCGTCAGGACCTGGCACCTGTCCTTCAGCCGCAGTCATGGAGGTAGTGACGTGACCGCTCGAACGGTTGTGCGGAATCTCGTGCTGGCGGGCTGCGGCGTGGCCCTGGCCGTGCCGGCCTTCGCGCAGGCGCGCCAGCTTCCCGCGCCGAAGCCCGACCCGCAGGTGGACGCCAGATACCAGCTCGCGATCATGGCCGACGTCCTGGAGCGCGCCGTCCAGCAGGGCGCAAGGCTCATGACCCGGCAGCTGCAGGGCGGCATGCCGCAGATGTTCCTCATCGACGGCGGCGGCGCGCGCGCGAGGGGGTTCCGCCTCGAGGGCTTCGGCCTCTTCTTCGACATCGACGTCCCGGCCATGCGGCAGAGCGTGATGTGGTCGTGGCGCACGCTCGATCTCACCGGCGGCGGCGCCGCGGGCGCCCTCGAGGAGCTGAAGGCCCACCTGAAGACCGTGACCGACCCCGCCGAGCGCAAGACGCTCGACCAGGCGATCCGGCAGATCGAGTTGCAGATCGGCCCGGCCCCTGGCGTGGCCGACTCCATCCGCGCGGAGAACGCCCCGCGCCGCGAGGGCCAGGCGACGGTCGTTGCCGCGGCGCGCCCGCAGGGCGGTGCGCCACCCGGCACGGGCGGAGCCCAGATCGCGGCCGAGGCGCCTCGCGCGGTCAGCGAACAGGACCCGGGCCAGGCCTATACCGTCGCCGTGAGGGACGCGCTGCTCGATGCCATGCTCCGGTACAGCCAATCGCTGGCGCTCGGCGCGGACGAGTGGCTGGTGGTCGCCGCGCGGGACCGCGGCGAGTCGGGCATCGGCGCCGACGACCCCTTCGAGGTCACGACGATCCAGTTGCGGATCAAGGGCGCCGACCTGCAGGCCTTCCACGCCGGCCGCCTCACGCTCGACGAGGCGCGCAAGCGGGTGGAGGTGAAGGAGTATTGATATAGTGGAACCTCCGAACGCCGGCCGGTGACTAACTGCATAGCGACCCGTGGCAGGTGGGGCGGAGGTTGCCGCCGCGCGAACGCGCCGCGGAGCCGGCGGCTCAGTGACCGAGGGGGGCAGGATGAGGAACACCATCGCGCGGGCCTGCGCCATCGCGGCGCTCGTGGCCGCTGTCGGCGCGGCCGGATGCAGCGCTCCCGACGTCGACCTGGAGAAGACCGTCAAGGTCGGCGGCATCATGTCGGGCTGGTTCGACGTCGGCATCGTCGACGGGCAGAACAAGCTCGTCCCGAGCGCGTCGTTCACCGTCGTCAATACCGGAACCGAGAAGCTGAGCGGCCTGCAGGTCTTCGCCGTCTTCCGCTTCATCGGCGAAGCCGAGGAACTCGGATCGGGGCTCGTCGTGCTGCACGGTGACGACGCCCTCGCCCCGGGCGCCACCAGCAAGCCCATCACCATTCGCGCCAACTGGGGATTCTCCGGGCTCCAGCCTCGGGCCGAGATGCTGTCGCACAGCCAGTTCAAGGACGCGCGCGTGGAGATCTTCGTGAAGTTCGGCCCGAAGCCGTTCGTGAAAATCGGCGAGGCGCAGATCGTTCGGCAGTTGCTCACCAAGTAGAGAGTAGCCAGTAGTCAGTAGTCAGTAGTCAGTAGAAGACCCCTTCACGCCGAACGGCGTCCATCGGCTACTGGCTACTGGCTACTGGCTACGGGTCTGCGCAAGCGGGCCTCAGCCGTCCCGCTTCTTCACGAGCGGCACGAAGCGGACGGGAATCACGCTTCGTGTCCTCACCCTTCCCGCCGCGTCCTTCTCAATCAGTTGCAGATCCTGCACGTCCCAGACGCGGCCGACCGGCACGACCAGCCGGCCGCCGGGCCGGAGCTGCGCGACAAGCGCCGGCGGCACCGCTTCAGGTGCGGCCGTCACCAGGATGATGTCGAAGGGCGCTTCCTCGGGCCAGCCGAGATAGCCGTCGCCGCTGCGCACGGTGACGTTGGCGTACCCGAGGCGGCGGAGCGTCGCCGCGGCCGACTGGGCGAGCGGATCGACCAGTTCCACGCTGAACACCTTCGCCACCAGGCGCGACAGTACCGCCGCCTGGTACCCGGACCCGGTGCCGACTTCGAGCGCGCGGTCCGCGGGCGCCGGGCGCGCCAGCTCCGTCATCAACGCGACGATGTACGGCTGCGAGATGGTCTGGCCGTAGCCGATGGGCAGCGGGGAATCGGCGTGGGCGTCGCCCCGGATCGAGAGCGGCACGAACTCGTGGCGGGGCACGGCGCGCATGGCGTCGAGCACCCGCGCGTCCTTCACGCCGCGCGACGCGATCTGGTCGGCGACCATCGCGAGGCGCGCCTGCTCGAACGCGTCCTGCGGCGGACCTCCCGGCGCATCGTCGACGGGCGCCATCGATGCCACCATCAGCCAGCCGGCGACCATGAACGCAAGAGCGCTGCGTGCCACCAGTTATAATGCCGCCGTGTCACAGCCACCGCCCGGACCCCTACAGCTCGAACGCCGCCTGGGCCCGATCGATGCCGCCGCCATCGTGATCTCGAACGTGATCGGCGTCGGCATCTTCATCGCCCCGGGAATCATCGCACAACTGGTCCCTCACCCTCTGTTGTTTTTGGGCGTGTGGCTCGGCGGCGGGCTGCTGGCGTTTGCCGGGGCGATGGCGTACGCCGAGCTCGGCACGCTGCGGCCTCGGTCGGGTGGGGAATACGTCTACCTGCGCGAAGGATACGGGCCGCTCGCGGCGTTCCTGACCGGCTGGACCTCGTTCGTGGCGGGGTTTGCCGGCGCGATCGCCGCAGGCGCCCTGGGCGCGGCCGACTACATGGCGCGGTTCGTGCCCGCGGCGGGCGACACCACTCCGTACGTCACGATCCCGGTTCCCGGGCTGCCGCTGGTGATCTCGCCCCGCACCGTGGTCGCGCTGGCCGTGGTCATCGCGCTCGCGTTCGTTCACGTCCGCGGGCTGGGGCCGGGCCGCCTCGTGCAGAACACGCTGGCCGCCGTCAAGGTCGGCGCCCTGGCGCTGTTCGTGGCCATCGGGCTCGGCGCGGGCCGCGGGAGTTTCGCCAATCTGCAGGCGGCGGCGCCCCCGGGCGCCACGTTCAACTGGCCGCTCGCCTTCATCATCGTGATGTTCTCGTACAGCGGGTGGAACGCCGCGTCTTATGTCGCCGAAGAGATCCGCGACCCGGGACGCAACGTGCCGAGGGCGCTCGCCCTGGGCACCGCGGCCGTCGTGCTCCTGTATCTCGGCCTCAACACCCTGTACATCTACGCGGTGCCCATCGATCAGATCGGAGGCGCGCAGCAATCCGAGATCGCGATGGTGGCGGCCGATCGGCTGCTCGGGCCGCTCGCGGCGCAGTTGCTCGGCGCCGTGGCGATCGTCGTCTTGCTGGCCAGCCTGAGCGCCATGACGATCGCGGGACCGCGGGTCTATTTCGCCATGGCGCGCGACGGCGCGTTCTTCCCCGTGATGGCCAGAATCCACCCGCGGTTCCACACGCCGTGGGTCGCGATCGCGGCGCAAACGGTCTGGAGCGCCCTGCTGATCCTCACGGACAAGAAGGACCAGTTGGCCGAGTACACGGGCTTCGCCGTCCTGCTGTTCTCGGCCATTGCCGTGAGCGTGGTCTTCGTCCTGCGGCGCCGCCATCCGGATGAACCGCGCCCGTTCAAGGCGTGGGGCTATCCCGTGGGCCCGGCGGTGTTCGTGCTCGCCTCTCTGGCGATCATGGTGGCGGCGATCGCCGGACGTCCTGGGGGCGCCGTGCGGGGCGTCCTGATCATGCTGGCGGGCATTCCCGTCTACTACCTGTTCAAGCGCACGAGGAAACGGTGACAGGTTCAATTTCCCCTGCCGCCCGGGGAAATTGAACCTGTCACCTTTTCAGGAGCGCCCAGAGCGTCACGAGCGCGAGGGTGCCGTCGGCGGCGGCGAAGAGCAGATAGGAGGACGGCGAGGCGCGCAGCAGGTGGTCGGCCACGAACAGCGCCGCCCCCCCACCCTTCAGCAGCGGCCCCATGATCCAGAGGTAGGCGCGATACCGCTCGGGGTCCCGGTACGGCAGCAGGTATCCGGCGGCAATGGCCAGCGCGAACAAGCCGTTCAGGTCCGCGTGAATCGCCGGCACCGGGGCGGGCACGCCAAACCACTCGACGAGCAGGCCGCGCCCGGCCAGCATGCCCGCGCCGAGCAGCGCATCGTACACGCCCGACGCGAGGGCGACCGCCCGCAGCAGGCCCGGCGAAGAAAAGGCCCCGGACGATCTCGCCCGGGGCCTGGAAACGCTGGGTGGCTGGCCCGTCACGTGAGGCGCGGCTAGCGGATGGGCTCCAACTGGCCCTGGTAGTTGATCGTGTCGAAATCGCGCACGTCGATTTCGAAGATCAGCGGCTGATAACCGGGAGCCGAGATTTCGATCTTGTGCGTGCCGAGGGCGACCGACAGCTTCTGGAACGAGTTGTCGAAATCGTCCACCGTCCCCGCGTAGTAGCCGTCGACATACACCGAGGCGTTGTTGGGCTTGACCTTGAGGCGGATGCTGCCCATCTGCGCCCCGCTGTAGGTGCCGCCCCCGCCGCCGCCCCCGCCGAAACCACCCCAGCCGTAATTGGCGTAGTCCCACATGAAGGGATTGAAGTAGAAGTAGCCGAGGCCGAAGGCGCCGTAGCCCCAGGGATTACCGCAGCCGTACGGGTAGTACGGATAGTAGCCGCAGTCGTAATAGCCGCCGCCGTAGCCCGGATAGTAGCCGGGATACGAGGGGTAGCCCGGAGGATAGTAGCCACCCACCGGAGGCCCGGTCGAGGGCACGTCAGGCCTGTTGACCGCCGTGCCGGTGGCCGGGTTCGCCCCGCGGGACCGGGCATACCATGGCGCCGAGGAATCGACGCCCGACGACCCGGCTCCGGCGCGCGAGCGGCCGGCCACCTGGTCGTCCACGGCCGAGCGCCCGAACGAGCCGCCGTCGGCCCGGCCTTCACGGCCTGTCCCCGCCCCGCCGCCCCAACGCGGGCTGGCCACGCCCGCCTGGCGGCCGCCGCCTTCGTTCGTCCGGCCAGCGCCCCTCGGCACGGCCGACATCCCGGACCCGCCGCTCGACCCGCCTCCGCCAAAGACCGGGCCGCCGCCCGAGAACCCGCCTCCGCCCGACGGCGCCGCCGTCGGCGCGGACGACACGGCCCCCCCGCCCCGGGACCCGCCTGCGTCACCGCCGCCCCCGCGCGCCCCGCCTCCCTGCCCGCCGCCGCCTCCACCGCCGCCGCCCTTCGGGTCCTGGGCAAACGCGCCCGGGACCGAGGCCAGGACGAGCGCCGCCGCGAGCGCCGGGATCAGGACGCCGAGAGCCGTTGTCCGTTTCATGGCTGGTCTCCCTCTTCCAACTCTCGGTCCTGCAACTCCACTGCCAACGAAGGTGCGCCGGGTCACTGGGAAATCTACGCCCTGTGCCGCCCTTTGTCCAGTCTGGATGCCATCCAGGTGTTGCTCCCGTCCCGTTTTCTTGACACTATTTTCGCATGATCCACGCGACAACCATCCTGTCCGTCCGGCACCGGGGCCGAGTGGTCATGGCCAGCGACGGCCAGGTCACCCTCGGCGACGCCATCGTCAAGCACGGCGCGCGGAAGATCCGGCGCCTCTACAGCGACAAGGTACTCGCGGGATTCGCCGGCTCGGCCGCCGATTCGTTCGCCCTGTTCGCGCGTTTCGAGGCGAAGCTCGACCAGTACCGGGGCAACCTCGATCGCTCGGCCGTCGAGCTGGCCAAGGAGTGGCGCACCGACCGTGCGCTTCGCCGCCTCGAAGCCATGTTGATCGTGGCCGACGAGCGGGCCACGTTCCTGCTGTCGGGCACCGGCGACCTCATCGAGCCCGACGATGGCATCATCGGGATCGGGTCGGGAGGGAACTACGCGATGGCCGCCGCCCGGGCCCTTTCCCGGCACACGGAGATCGACGCCCGCGCGATCGCGGAGATCGCCATGGGGATTGCGGCCGAGATCTGCATCTACACGAACGCGCGTCTCACCATCGAAGAACTCGGTCCGGTGGAAGGCCGCTAGGCCCGCCTGGCCAGAACGCCGGAGACGTCCGGCAGACGAACCCATCACCCATGTCCGCATTCACACAACTCCCGCCGGAAGCCCTGCTGTCGTCGTTGAGCCCGCGGCAGATCGTCGCCGAGCTCGACAAGTATGTCGTCGGTCAGCACCGCGCGAAGCGCGCCGTGGCAATCGCGCTGCGGAACCGCCTGCGCCGCCGCCAGCTCCCGCAGGACATGGCCGACGACGTGGCGCCCAAGAACATCCTGATGATCGGGCCGACCGGCGTCGGGAAGACGGAAATCGCGCGGCGCCTGGCCAGGCTGGCCCAGGCGCCGTTCCTCAAGGTTGAGGCGTCGCGGTTCACCGAGGTCGGGTACGTCGGGCGCGACGTCGAGTCGATGGTCCGCGACCTGGTGGAAATCGCCGTCGGGATGGTGCGCGACGAGCGCGTGCGCGAGGTGCGCCACGCGGCCGAGGCGCGGGCCGAGGAACGGCTGCTCGACCTGCTGCTGCCGCCGGGGCCCCACGTGCCGGCGGCTGACGGCGCCGCGGCGGTGGAGGCGCCCAGCCAGACGCGCGAACGCCTCCGCGCGCAGCTGCGGGCCGGCAAACTCGACGACCGGACGGTGGAACTCGACGTGCGCGACACCTCGATGCCGCTGATGCAGGTGGTCGGCGGCACGTCGATGGAGGAGATCGGGCTCAACCTGCGGGACATGCTGCCGGGGATGTTCCAGGGCCGGCGCCGCTCCAGCACGATGCACGTGCCCGACGCGCGCGCGCACCTCATCGAGGACGAGCAGCAGAAGCTGGTCGACATGGAGAGCGTGGCGCGCACGGCCATCGAGCGCGTCGAGCAGAGCGGCATCCTCTTCGTCGACGAGATCGACAAGATCGCCGGCCGCGAGGGCGGCCACGGCCCCGACGTCAGCCGCGAGGGCGTGCAGCGCGACATCCTGCCGATTGTCGAGGGCACGACCGTCAACACGAAGCACGGCATGGTGCGGACCGATCACATCCTGTTCATCGCGGCCGGGGCGTTCCACGTGTCGAAGCCGTCGGACCTCATTCCCGAGCTGCAGGGCCGGTTCCCGATCCGCGTCGAGCTGGACGCGCTCGGCCGCGACGAGTTCGTGCGCATCCTGCGCGAGCCGAGGAACGCGCTGGTCGCGCAGTACACGGCGCTGCTGGCCACCGAGGGCGTCGACCTCCGGTTCACCGACGAGGCCGTCGAGCGGGTGGCGGAGACTGGCGGCGCTGGTCAACGAGCGGATGGAGAACATCGGCGCGCGCCGCCTCCACACCGTGATGGAGAAGCTGCTCGACGAGATCTCGTTCGAAGGGCCCGACCTCTCGGGCAGATCGATTACGATTGATGCAGCCTACGTCGACCGCATGCTCGCCGACATCGTCAAGAACGAGGACCTGAGCCGGTACATCCTGTGAGATCTGCGCGCGCCATCCTGTCCTGTGCTGCCTGGCCGTCGCCGGGCTGGCCGTTGCCGGGTGCGGGAAGAAGGGCCCGCCGCTGGCGCCGCTCGTCCGCGTGCCCGGGCGCGCGATGGACGTCACGGCGCGCCGCACCGGCGACACGGTGGCGATCACCTTCACCATCCCGTCGGCCAACATCGACGAGAGCAAGCCGGCCGACATCGCGCGCGTCGACGTGTACGCGTACACGGCGATGGAGCAGAACGACGTGCGCGACCCGCGGCGCATGACGCTGGTGGGCAGCGTCGCTGTGCGGAAGCCGCCGGAGCCGGAGCCGGGGAACGAGAAGAAGCCCCGAAGAGGCTCGAAGCCGAAACCCGCCGCCGCCGCCGCGAACCCGGCGAAGACCAGGGAGCGCTGGTCACCGTGACCGAGACGCTGACGCCCGACATGCTGGTGCCGCTCGCGCCCGACAGGAAGCCGCGGGTGCCCGTGCAGGCCGAACCGGTGTCGTGGTTCGACACGCCCCGCGCAGCGCCGCTGGTCGGCCCGGTGCCGCAGGCCGAGCCGCGGCGCTTCTACGTCGTCTACGGTGTGAGCCGCGGCGGCGAACCGCGGCGGCGCGTCGCCGCAGGCCGGCGGTGCCCCTCGGCGCCCCGCCCGCGCGCGCCGCCGCAGCCCACGCCTCGAGGTGACCGAGGGCGGCGTCGTCGTGACCTGGGCCGTCCCGCCGGGCGCGCGTCTGCCGTACCAGGAGCCGGCCGGAGGGCGACATCTGCGCGACGCCCGCGGCATGGACTCGGCGCCGCCGCTCACCTACGTGGTCTACCGCGTCGCCCGCGCGCAGGCCGCCGACGGCAAGGCGCCTGCAGCGGCCCGACGGCGCCGGCCCGTCCGGCTCACCGGGAAGCCGGTGACCGACCTCGCGTTCACCGAAGCGGCCGTCGACTTCGGCGTCGAGCGGTGCTACGACGTGCGCACGGTGACCGCCCAGGGGATCGTGTCGTTCGAGAGCGCGCCGTCGCCGCGGGCTTGCGTGACGCCGGCCGACACGTTCCCGCCCGCCGGCGCCCGCCTCGCTGGCGGCCGTCGCCGGCGAAGGCGCGATCAGCCTGATCTGGGAGGGCGTCGACGCGGCCGATCTCGCCGGCTACCTCGTGCTGCGCGGCGAGGCGCCCCGCAGGCGAGTTGACGCCGCTCTTCGAGGCGCCGATCCAGGAAACGCACGTACCGGGACGCGACGGCCAAGCCGGGCGTGCGCTACGTCTATGCCGTCGTGGCCGTCGACACGGCCACGCCGCCGAACCGCAGCGCGCTGTCGAACAAGGTGGAAGAGACGGCGAGGTAGGGGAAGAAGACAGAAGTCAGAAGCCAGAAGCCAGACTAGCGCCTAGCGCCGAGTCCCTAGCCCCTAGAGGATCGAGCGATGGATCGCATCTACCGTATCGAATGGAAGGGCGAGGCGCGGTACGCCGTCGAACGCGACGGCGTGCTGTCGCTCGTGCGCGGCGACATCTTCGGCCGCTACGAGGCGGCGGAGCAGATCGCCGCCGGCGCCGGCGTGTCGTTCGCGCCGGCCGTGCGCGTGCTGGCGCCCGGTCGTGCCGGGCAAGATCGTCGCCATCGGCCTCAACTACAAGGACCATGCGGCCGAGCAGGGCAAGCCCCTGCCGGTCGAGCCGATGATCTTCCTGAAGCCGTCCACGGCCGTCATCGCGCCCGGCGAGCGCGATCCGCCTTCCGGCCGGCGTCGGCCGGATCGACCACGAGGCCGAGATGGCGCATCGTCATCGGGCGGCGGGCCACGCGCGTGCCGGCGTCGGCCGCGGGCGGCCTACATTCTGGGCCTGACCTGCGCGAACGACGTCACGGCCCGCGACATGCAGAACCGCGGCGTGCAGTACTCGCACGTCAAGGGCTTCGACACGTTCGCCCCGCTCGGCCCGTGCATCGCCGTCGGCCTCGACCCGTCGGATCTGGCCGTCGAAGGGCTGGGTGAACGGCGTCCGGCGGCAGTCGTCGCGCACCAGCCAGCTCGTGTTCTCCGCGGCCGAACTGGTCGCCTACATCTCGGCGATCATGACGCTCGAACCCGGCGATATCATCTCGACCGGCACGCCGTCCGGCATCGGCGGCCTCGAGGCCGGCGACGAGGTGACGATCAAGGTCGAGGGGGTCGGGGAGCTCACGAACCCCGTGCGTGGACAGAGATAGTAGCCAGTAGTAAGTAGTCAGAAGCCAGAAGCAGACAGGAGTCGAACGACCCAGGAGAGCGCGCAGACGTCCACCAGCCAGATGTCAGCGGCCATTCATGACAAGCGTCAGTGTCGGCCCTTCTGCGACGTTCTGACATGACTAGCGTCTGGCTACTGGCTAGCCGACGGAATCGCGACGCTGGTGAGGTAACCATGAAACTGTTTCTCGACACCGGCAACATCAAGGACATCGAAACCTACTGCGCCATCGGCATCATCGACGGCGTCACCACCAACCCGTCGCTCATGGCGAAGGAAGCGGGCGATCCGCGCGCGATCACGAAGCGGATCTGCCAGATCGTCAAGGGCCCGGTCAGCGCCGAGGTGCTCGCCACCGACGTCGAGGGCATGATCCGCGAGGGGCGCGACCTGGCGACGATCGACCCGCACGTCGTGATCAAGGTCCCCTTCGGCAAGGCGGGCGTGCAGGCGTGCAAGACGCTGCGCGCCGAGGGCATCCGCGTGAACGTCACGCTGGTGTTCTCGGCCGCGCAGGCGCTGCTGGCGGCCAAGGCCGGGGCCACGCTTCGTGAGCCCGTTCGTCGGGCCGCCTCGACGACATCGCGACCGACGGCATGGAGCTCATCCAGCAGATCGTCGAGATCTACCGCAACTACGGGTTCGAGACCGAGGTGCTCGTGGCGAGCGTCCGGCACCCGATGCACGTCGTGGCGGCGGCCCGCATGGGCGCCGACATCTGCACCTGCCCGGCCTCGGTGATCGAGTCGCTCTTCAAGCACCCGCTCACCGACATCGGCATCGACCGGTTCCTGAAGGACTGGAGCCGGCCAAGGGGGCGACATCGTGAAGACCTCGGCCGAGAAGCTGGCTGACCTCGAACGGCGCGCGGAGCTCGGCGGCGGCGAGGACCGGCTCAAGCGCCACCGCGACGCCGGGAAGATGACGGCGCGCGAGCGCATGGAGGCCCTGTTCGATCCCGGCACGTTCGAGGAGCTCGACAAGCTGGTGACGCACCGCTGCCTCGACTTCGGCATGCAGGACCAGCTCGTGCCGGGCGACGGCGTCGTGTCGGGCCACGGCCGGGTGGACGGCCGGCAGGTGTACGCCTTCGCGCAGGACTTCACCGTGTTCGGCGGCTCGCTCTCCGAGACCAACGCCGCGAAGATCTGCAAGGTGATGGACCTGGCCATGCGCATGGGCGCGCCCATCGTGGGCCTGAACGACTCGGGCGGCGCGCGCATCCAGGAAGGCGTGATGTCGCTCGGCGGCTACGCCGACATCTTCCTGCGCAACACGCTGGCCTCGGGCGTGGTGCCGCAGATCTCGGCCATCATGGGGCCCTGCGCCGGCGGCGCGGTCTACTCGCCGGCCATCACCGACTTCAACATCATGGTCAAGGGGACGAGCTACATGTTCGTCACCGGGCCGGACGTCATCAAGACGGTGACCCACGAGGACGTCACCAAGGAAGACCTCGGCGGCGCGATGACGCACAACGAGCGGAGCGGCGTCGCGCACTTCGCCGTCGAGAACGACCGCGAGTGCATCGCGCTCATCCGCGAGCTGCTCGGCTTCCTGCCCGGCAACAACCTCGACGACGCGCCGCGCGCGGCCACGGACGATCCCGTCCGACCGCGAGGACGCCGCGCTCGACACGCTCGTGCCGGCCTCGCCGTACCAGCCCTACGACATGCTCGACCTCATCCACACCATCGTGGACGACGGGTATTTCCTCGAGGTGCATCGCCACTTCGCGCAGAACATCGTCGTCGGCTTCGCGCGCATGGGCGGCCGCCCGGTCGGCATCGTCGCCAACCAGCCGGCGCACCTGGCCGGCACGCTCGACATCGACGCCTCGGTGAAGGGCGCGCGCTTCGTGCGCTTCTGCGACGCGTTCAACATCCCGCTGGTGACGCTCGAGGACGTGCCGGGCTTCCTCCCGGGCACGGTGCAGGAGTTCGGCGGCATCATCCGCCACGGGGCGAAGCTGCTCTACGCCTTCGCCGAGGCCACGGTGCCGAAGGTGACCGTCATCACCCGCAAGGCCTACGGCGGCGCCTACGACGTCATGGCGAGCAAGCACATCCGGACCGACTTCAACTACGCGTGGCCGACGGCCGAGATCGCGGTGATGGGGCCCGAGGGCGCCGTGAACATCCTGTACCGGCGCGAGCTCGAGGCCGCCCCGACGCGCCGGCGCCGCCGCGCCGAGAAGACCGCGGAGTTCCGCGAGACGTTCGCGAACCCGTACGTCGCGGCCTCGCGCGGGTTCATCGACGAGGTGATCCGGCCGCGGCAGACGCGGCGGAAGATCATCTCGGCGCTCGAGGCGTGCACCAACAAGCGCCTGTCGAACCCGCCCGAAGAAGCACGGCAACATCCCGCTGCTAGCGGTAGAATGACGACGGCATGCAGCACAGCGCTGACGAAAGTCCTCGTCGCCAACCGCGGCGAAATCGCGGTCCGCATCATCCGGGCCTGCCGCGAGATGAACCTCCGCACGGTGGCGGTCTACTCGGAGTGCGACCGGACCGCGCTGCACGTCCGCTACGCCGACGAGGCGTACGCCATCGGGCGCGAACGCCGCCGCGCGAGAGCTACCTGCGCATCGACAAGCTCATCGACGTCGCCCGGCAGTCGGGCGCCGACGCCGTGCATCCCGGCTACGGGTTCCTCGCCGAGAACGCCGGGTTCGCCCGGGCCTGCCGCGACGCCGGGATCACCTTCATCGGCCCCTCGCCGGAGGCCATCGACCTGATGGGCAGCAAGACGGCCGCCCGCGCCGAGGCGATGGCGGCCGGCGTGCCCGTCGTGCCGGGCACGAAGGAGCCGCTCGGCCCGGACGTGCCGGACGCCGAGGTGGCGCGCATCGCCGGCGAGGTGGGCTACCCGATCCTCATCAAGGCCGTCGCGGGCGGCGGCGGCAAGGGCATGCGCACGGTGACCGCAGGCGGCGGATCTCTCCGGGCGCCCTCCGCGCCGCGCGCTCCGAGGCGCTCTCGTCGTTCGGCGATCCCGCCATCTACGTCGAGCGCCGCATCGTGCGGCCGCGCCACATCGAGATCCAGCTGCTCGGCGATCACCACGGCACCGTCGTGCCCTTCGTCGAGCGCGAGTGCTCGATCCAGCGCCGCCACCAGAAGGTGGTCGAGGAGTCGCCGTCGCCGGTGGTCACGCCGGAGCTGCGCCGCCGGATGGCGGAGGCCGCCGCCGCCGTCGCCCGCCGCGTCGGCTATCACAACGCCGGCACCATCGAGTTCCTGCTCGACGAATCGGGCGAGTTCTTCTTCCTCGAGATGAACACGCGGCTGCAGGTCGAGCACCCGATCACCGAGCTGGTGACGAGCACCGACCTGGTGCACTGGCAGATCCGGATCGCCCGCGGCGAGCGCGCTGGACCTCGATCCGGACGCGCATGCTGGCGCCCGTCGGGCCATGCCATCGAGTGCCGCATCTACGCCGAGGATCCCGACCGCGACTTCCTGCCGTCGCCGGGCCTCGTCACGGCCCTGCGCGCGCCGGCGGGGCCGGGCATCCGGCGCGACGACGGCGGGGCCGTGGCCGGCGTGGTGGTGCCGGTCTTCTACGACCCGCTCATCGCGAAGCTGGCCACGTGGGCCGAGACGCGGCCGATGGCGATCGCCCGCATGGCCCGCGCCCTCGACGAGTACGACGTCCGCGGCATCAAGACGACGATCCCGTTCTTCCGCTGGCTGCTCGCCGACCCGGACTTCCAGGCCGGCCGCATCGACACGACGTTCATCGACACGGCGCTCGCCGCGCGGAACGGACGGCCGTTCCTCGAGGTGCCGGAGGACGCCGAGCACATCGCCGCCGTCGCGGTGGCGCTGCAGGCCTTCACCCGGAAGGCGCCGGCCCGGCCGGCCGGTCAGGCCGGCAGCGTGGCGCGAGAGCCGCTGGCAGCGGGCGTCGCCGGATGGACGCGCTGCGGTAACGCCCGGAGACGACGATGCAGCTTCAGATCGAAGTGAACGGCCGCCTCAGGACGGTCGACATCGAGCAGAAAGACGGGCCTCTACCGCGTCGTCATCGACGGCGTCGAGCGGATGGTCGACGCCGCCGCCGTCGACGCCTCGACCTTTTCGCTGATCTGCCTCGCCGACGGCCGGTCCAGCCAGGAGGTGGGGCTCTCGCCGACGGGCCTGCCCGGCGAAATCGCGGTGCACATGCCCACCGGCGTCGCGTCGGTCCGCGTGCTGACGGGCGCGGCCAGCCGGTTCGGCCGCGGCGCGCGGCGCCGCCCAGGCGGCCGGCACGCAGCAGGTGCTCGCGCCGATGCCGGGCAAGGTCGTGAAGATCCTCGTCAAGGCCGGCGACGAGGTGAAAGCCCGCCAGGGCCTCGTCGTGGTCGAAGCCATGAAGATGGAGAACGAGCTCCGGTCGCCGAAGGACGGCCGCGTGAGCGACGTGCTCGTGGCCGAAGGCGCCTCGGTCGAAGCCGGGCGCCTGCTCGTGGTCGTCGAGTAGCGTGGCGATGGCATGAGCGCAGCCGAATGGGCACGCACCGTCTGGCGACACGCCCGGAGGGCCGGCGTGATCGCGCTCGGCGTGCTCGCGGCCGGCGTCGTCATGTCGCTCACGCGTCGACCTGGCGGGGCTGGTGCCCGCGGTGACGCTCGGCCGCGTGGACCTGCGCCGCAGCGCCGAGTCGCTGCCTCGGCCGGCAGCTCGATCGGACGGTCAAAGATCGGCGGCCTCTCGCTGCGCGTCTTCGACGGGCGTTTCGTCGTCAGCGACTTCGTCGATCGGCGGCCTGACGCCGACGGACGCGCCGTTCTTCGAGGCCCGCGAAATCGTCGTGGACGTGCCGCTGTGGTCCCTGCTCCGGCGCGAGCTCAACATCGTCAGCGTCGAGATGACCGACTGGCGGATGACGGTGGAGACGTTCGGCGGCGGCCGCCACAATTTCCCGCGCTTGAAGCCCCGGCAGCCGGGCGGCAAGAGCCCCATCAAGATCTCGGTCGCGTACGTGCGCACGCGGCGCGGGGAGTTCGTCTACCAGGACCACGCCACGCCCTGGGGCACCGTCGTCCGCAACCTCGACATCACGATCCTCAAGCTCGTCGGCTACCGCGGCTACTCGACCTCGTCCGGCGGCACGGTGACGGTGCAGTCGTACACGCCGATGGCCGCGGATCTCCGGACGTGGTTCCGGATCGACGGCGGCAAGGTGCTGCTCGACCGCATCGAGCTCGACAGCGACGGCGCGCGATCGCGGCTCACGGGCGTCGTGGACATCGCCCACTGGCCCGAGCAGCGCTACGAGATCGACTCGGTGCTCGACCTGGCGACGCAGCGCGGGATCTGGTGGGCGCCGTACACCTTCACGCTGTCGGGCGAAGCGTCGTTCAAGGGGTACTTCCACTTCTTCAAGGGCGGCCGCGAGCTCGCGGGCCGCTTCTACAGCGACGAGGCGGGCCTCGACTGGTACCGGTTCCCGCAGTTGCAGGGGCACGTGCGCTGGACGCCGGACGCGGTGGAGGTGACCGACACCGGCTCGAAGCTGTACGGCGGCGACGCGCGGTTCACCTACACGATGAAGATGTTCGGGAAGGGCCTCCCGACGGCGGCCCGGTTCGACGCCACGTATACCGGTGTCGACCTGCGTGCCTTCACCGACGCGATGGAGATGAAGGGCCTCCGCCTGGCCGGCACGATCAGCGGCCACAACCTTCTCGAGTGGCGGCTGGGGCACTGGGACGAGCACGCCGGCCACGGAACGGTCACCGCCACGCCGCCCCCGGGCGTGACGTTGCAGGGCCGGGCGCCCGGCGCGGCCGGCCGGCCGCCCTCCTTCGCGCACGTCTACAACGACCCGTTCCCGCCGCTTGGCGCGGTGCCCATCGGCGGCACCCTCAACTACGAGTTCGGGCCGGAGTGGGTCGACATTGCGCCGAGCCGCATCGCCACCGAGACGACGTTCGTCGAGTTCCAGGGGCGCACGGCGTACGGCGAACGCTCCGTCATCCCGTTCCACGTCACCAGCGCCGAGTGGCAGGAGAGCGACCGGTTGCTCGCGGGCATCATCACCGCCTTCGGCTCGCCGACGCGCGCCGTCGAGATGGGCGGCGCAGGGACGTTCGACGGCGTGCTGTTGAACGCCTTCAAGTCGCCGCGCGTCGAAGGGCTGTTCACCGCGACGCGCATGCGGGCGTGGGACGTGGAGTGGGGCGCGGGCCAGGCCCGCATCGTGGTCGAGAACGGATACGTCGACGTCACCGACGCGGTGGCGCGCAAGGGCAACGGCGTGCTCCGCGCGAACGGGCGCTTCTCGCTGGGCTACCCGCGCAAGGACGGCGGCGAGGAACTCAATGCCGTCGTGCGGATCGACACCTGGAACCTGAGGGACCTGCGTCACGCCTTCGAACTCGACGACTATCCCTACGACGGCGACCTGTCCGGCGAGTTCCATCTCTACGACAAGTACCTCGAGCCGCGCGGCTTCGGCCGCGTCTCGGTGGCCCCGGGCGTCGCCTACGGCGAGACGGTGACCAGCGCGTCGGCCTCGCTCCGGTTCGTCGGGCCGGGGCTGTGGCTCGACGGCATCGACATCCGCAAGGGCGCGATGGGCGTCGTGCGCGGCGCGGCGCACGTCGAGTGGGCCGGGGCCTACTCCTTCAACGTGGACGCGCGGCAGATCCCCGTCGAGTCGGTCGACATGCTGGCGTACCCGCAGGCGCCGCTGACGGGCACGCTCGACTTCACCTCGTCGGGCAGCGGCGCGTTCCTCGAGCCGACCTTCGACGTCGACTTCCGCATGCGCGATCTCTTCGTGAGAGACGAAGGCGTCGGCGACGTGCGCGGGCGCCTCGAGATCCGCAACGACGACATGAACTTCTCGTTCGACGCGGCCTCCACGCGTCTCGCGCTGTCGGGCGCCGGCAAGGTGACCCTGCTCGGCCAGTACCCCGGCGACGTCACGCTGCGCGTCACCGATGCGTCCCTCGATCCCTACCTGCGCATCTTCTCACCGGGATTGTCGCCCTTCGCGTCGGCCGTGGCCTCGGGGACGCTGCGCATCAGCGGCACGCTCCGCCAGCCTCGACAACATCGTCGCCCGGCTGCACGTCGAGAGCCTCGACCTCAAGCTGTTCGACTACCTCCTGCGCAACGACGGGCCGCTCGAGGCCACCCTGGAGCAGGGGATTCTGCGCGTCGGCCGGTTCAAGCTCAGCGGCGAGGACACGCAACTCGCCCTCAACGGCAACGTCGACCTGGTGCAGAACATTCTGGGCCTCAGGGCGGAAGGCTCCGCGAACCTGGGCATCCTGCAGGCCTTCCTGAAGGACATCCGCGGCTCGGGCCGGGCGCAGCTGACGGCCGACTTCACCGGCCCGATGGCCAACCCCCAGCTGAGCGGCAGCGCGGTCGTCGCCGGCGGCCGGCTGCGGCACCTCTGGCTCCCGCGCGCCATCGACGCCATCAACGGCCGCGTCACGTTCAGCGGCAGCAGCGTCCGGTTCGACGACGTGAAGGCGACGATCGGGGGCGGCGACGTCCGGTTCGGCGGGCGCATCGGCCTGACGGGGCTGTGGCCGACGCTGCTCGACCTCACCTTCAACGGCGCCGACATGGAGTTGCGGTACCCGGCCGGCTTCAGGTCCGTGGTCGACGCCGACCTGACCCTGCGCGGCAGCCTCGACGACGCGATGCTGAGCGGGTCGGTGCTGGTGAAGCGCGCCGAGATGCGCCGGACCCTGGACGTGAGCGCGAGCCTGACCGAACTCTATGGCGGCGCGGCCGGCGCCACGGCGGCGCCGGCCTCGACCGTGCCGGCCGTCTCGTTCCCGCTGCGCTTCGACGTGCGGCTCTCGGCGCCGTCCACCCTCGAGATGGACAACAAGCTCGGCCGCCTGACGGCGAGCGCCGACCTGCGGCTGCGCGGCACCTACGAGAAGCCGGTGCTCGAGGGCCGCGCCGAAGTGGACCGCGGCGAACTGTGGTTCGAGGGCCGCCGCTACGTCGTCTCTCGCGGCACGGTGGACTTTCCGAATCCCGTCGAAGATCGAGCCGTACTTCGATGTGGAGGCGGAAACGCGCGTCCGCGCGCCGGGGCAGACGTACCAGGTGACGCTGCGCGCGAGCGGCATTCGCGGCGCAGTTCGAGTGGGACCTGTCGTCGGACCCGCCGCTGCCCCAGGTCGACATCCTCGCGCTGCTGCTCGGTGAGACGCTGTCGACCCAGGACGCCGAGTTGCGCGCGCTGCGGACGCCGGACGCCGCCGAGCAGAGCCTGGTCGCCTCCAGTTCCGCGCGGCTGCTGGCCGGGCGCACCTCCACCAACGTCCGCAAGGCCGTCGAACAGACGTTCGGGCTCGACTCGGTCCAGATCACGCCGTTCTTCGTCGATCCCAACCAGCAGTCGGCGCGGTTCTCGCCGGGCGCCCGCGTGACCATCGGCAAGCGGATCTCCGATCGCATCTACCTCACCTACTCGCGCAGCCTGACGTCGGCCGCCCGCGACCAGGTGATCCTCCTCGAATACGACCAGAGCGACCGGCTGTCCTGGATCCTGACGCAGAACGAGGACCGGACCTACGCCCTCGACGTCCGCGTCCGGTACGTCTTCAGATGAGGCCGCCGCCGCTGCGCCGCCTCGTGCCTCGCCGCGATCGCCGTCCTGGCGTGTGGTGCGCGCCAGCGGCCCTCGGGCAGGTGCCGGACCGCCTGCTCGGCCGCGTGGTGCGGGAGGCGCAGCTCCGGTCGGAGGGCCAGGCCGTGCGGGACGCGCAGCTCGAGAGCCTCATCGAGATCACGCCGGGCCAGCCGCTCGCCATGGCCAGCCGTGCGCGAGACCATCGTGCACCTGATGGGCATGGGCCGCTACCTCGACGTCCAGGTCGTCCGCCTTCGACGACGGCGACGGCGTCCGCGTGGAGATCGACCTGGTGCCGCTCCGCGACGTTCGGCGCCTCGTGTTCACCGGCGAGCTGGGCCTGCCCGAGCGCGACGCTGCGCGCGGCCGTCGAGAGCGGTTCGGCGCGTCGCCGCCCTACGGCCGCGCGGCCGACATCGCGAGGGCGCTGGAGGACCTGCTGGCCGATCGCGGCTATCTCCGGTCGGCGGTCGAGCGTCCGCGCGCGGGATGCCGCCGCGGCCGACGACGACATCGTCTTCGACGTGGCGTGCGGGCCGCGGGCCAGTGGTGCGGCACGGTGTCCTACCGGGCCGATGATCCCGCCGACGCCGCGCGACATCCAGTCGCGCGTGCCGCTGAAGTCCGGGGCCTTCTACGATCGCGCTGAGCTCCAGCGCCGCCTCGACGCCGCCGCCGAACGCTGGCGGTCGCGGCGGTACTACGAGGCCAGGGCCAAGGCGCGATCGAGGCACGTCGGACGAGCGGCGACGGCCGTGGACGTGATCATCACGTTCGTCCGCGGCCCGCTCGTGACGGTGTCGGTCAAGGACAACGCCCTCACGCCGAAGCAGCTCGCCGAGTTCGTGCCGGTCGAGCGCGAAGGCTCGATCGACGAGGATCTCCTCGAGGACTCCGAAGCGCGCATCGAGGAGCACCTGCGCGTCCAGGGGTACCGGGACGCGGACGCGTCGTACGAGCGAAGCTGCCCGACGGCGACCAGCTGCGCATCGTGTTCACGGTGAAGTACGGGCCGCTCTACCGCGTGGCGGACGTGCGCTTCGAGGGGGCCAGCGCTGTCGGCCCCGGCCGAGCTGGCGCCGCTGATGCAGCCTGGCGCCGGGCCAGCCCTTCGTGCAGACGCGGCTCGACGCCGACGTGCGGGCCGTGCTGGCCGTGTACCGGCGGCGCGGGTTCGGCGACGTGTCCTGCCGGCCTGCCGTCGAGCCCGTGCCCGGCGCCCGCACGGCCAGGGAGGCTCCGGTCGTCGTCGTCATGCGCGATCGCCGAGGGTCCGCGGACCATCGTCACCGACGGTCGACGTGGCCGGCACGCCGCGAGGTGCCGGAGACGGCGCTCGGAGCCGGGCTCGCCACGCGCGTGGGCGGACCGCTGTATCGAACCGGACGTCGAGGCCGATCGCGACCGCATCCTGCTTCAGGTATCTCAACCGGGGCTACCGCCTCGCGCAGCGTCGACGCCGTCGACTTCCGTGTCTGCCGACCGCACGGGGGCACAGGTCCGGTTCGCGATCGACGAAGGGCCGCAGGGTCTACGTCGACCACGTCCTCGTCGTGGGCAACGACCGGATCGGAGAGGCGACCATCCGGCGCGAGCTGCTGTTGAAGCCGGGTGAGCCGCTGGGCCTCGCAGGCGATCGAGGAGAGCCAGCGCCGGCTGGCCGCCCTTGGCGTCTTCCGCCGGGTGACCATCTCCGAGCTGCAGCACGAGAGCGACGACCGCCGGGACGTCCTCGTGACGGTGGAGGAATCGCCGGCCACGACCATCGGCTACGGCGGCGGCGTGGAGTTCCAGAAGGTCGAGAACGTCGAGTTCGCGCCGCGCGGGTTCTTCGAGATCGGCCGCCGCAATCTCTGGGGCAAGAACCGAGTCGATCAACCTGTTCAGCCGCGTCAGCCTCCGGCGCCGCACCGTACACCGAGAGTCGACGCCGACGGCGAGCAGGCAGACCAGACGCGTCCTCGACCACGGTCGAGTACCGCGTGATCGGCACGTACCGCGAACCGAGGTTCGCGGGCACGTGCGGCTGACCTGCAGGTGGCCGTCGGGTTCGAGCAGGGGAGCCGCACGAGTTTCAGTTTCCGCTCCCAGTCCGCCCGCGTGAACCTCTCCCACCGCTATCGGCGCGATCTGGAGCCTGCAGGGCGAGTACGCCATCCAGCGGAACGACATCTTCGAGGATCGCATCAACCCCATCGACCGCCCGCTGATCGACCGCCTGTTCCCGCAGGTGCGCATCGGGTCGGTGTCGATGAGCGGCCTCCGGAGCACCCGTGACGACCCGTTCAACCCGAAGCGGGGCGCGCTCATCGGGCTGAACGGCGAGCTGGCGCTGCGGCTGCTCGGCTCGGAGGTCGGGTTCGCCAAGACGTTCCTGCAGGGGTTCCTCTACCGGCAGCTGCCGTCGAACCCGCGGATCGTCCTCGCCGGCGGCGCGCGCCTGGGCCTGGGCACAGGCTTCCCGCGCGACGTGCCGCTGACTACGCCGACGGCGACCCGATCCTCGGCCCGGACGGCGAGCAGCTGACCGCCGAGGTGCGCGACCTGCCGGCGAGCGAGCGGTACTTCGCCGGCGGCGACACGACGGTCCGCGGGTTCCAGCTCGACCGGGTCGGCGAGCCGGACACCTTCGACCGCGACGGCACGCCGATCGGCGGTCACGCGGAGATCGTCCTGAACGGCGAGGTCCGCCTGGCGCTGCTGGAAGGACCTCGGCGTCGTGGGGTTCCTCGACGCCGGCAACGTGTATTCGACGGTGAACAACGTGTCGCTCGGGAGACCTTCGGGCCGGCGACCGGATTCGGGCTCCGGTACAACTCGCCGGTCGGGCCGTTCCGATTCGACTTCGGGTTCAAGCTCGGGACGCTCCGCACGTACGGGCCGCGTGCACGAGGACCGGTTCGCGCTGCACATCAGCATCGGGCAGGCGTTCTGAGGAAGTAGACAGTAGTCAGTAGCCAGTAGACAGCAGGAAGACAGAAGCACAGAAGACAGAAGACAGAAGTAAGCAACGCCAGAAGCAAGAGGACGCGAGAGCTCTGCAGCGGCGACGAACAGGTCGCACGGGATCGAACCGAGGAGGCTCGCGAAGCAGGCGGCGGGCTGGCGCGGCCAGCGCTAGTCGTCCGTGCTGGCCGCGTGCGCGGCGGTGCCGGTGCGCGCGGCGCAGGTGGTCGACCGCGTGATCGCCGTCGTGTCGGGCACGGTCATCATGCTGTCCGATGCCCGCGCCGCGCTCACGCTCGGCCTGATCGATCGCCGGTGCGGCGCGCGGACCCGGTCGAGGCGGCCATGCGGTGGCTGATCGACCGGCAGCTCGTGCTCGACGAGGCCGGCCGCGGCGACCGCATCGAGGTCGACGCCGCGGCGCTCGGCCAGGCGCTGGACGGCGTGAGGCAGCGGTTCGCGTCCGAGGAGGAATACCGCCGCGCGCTGGCGGAGTTCGGGCTCGACGACGCCGGCGTGCAGCGTCTCGTTCGCGACACGCTGATGGCGCGGCAGTACATCGAACGGCGCTTCGATGTCGGTCCTGCCGGCGACTGACGAGGAACTGCGCGACGTACTACGCCAGCCATGCCGCGCCAGCTTCGTGAAGAACGGCCGCCAGGTGCCGTTCGACGAGGCCCTCGCCGACGTCACCGAGATGCTGCAGCAGGAGCGCCGGGACCAGGCCGTCGCGGCGTGGATGGACCGGCTCCGCCGTCGCGCCGACATCCGCGAGGTCTATCACCCCGCTCGTTGAGCCGGTTGCCGCGCGGCGCGAACGTCCGCGGGCGCGGTCGCGTGCCGGCTCGACCCCGCCCGGGGTTCAGCGCCCCGCGATGTGCAGGATGTGAATCACCGGGCCCGGATTCACGGCCGACGGCACGATCACTTTGGTCGTTCGGGAGCGCGCCATGATCGGCGCGTAGGCCTCCGGCACGGCCGCTGGCACACCGCGCGCCTGGCCGCTGGGCGCGGCCCCCCCACGCGTCCGACGACAGCACCACCCACTCGACGCCCGCCGACGACGATGGCGTCAGCGTCGCGTTCCGCCACCGAGGGCACGATCTCGGCCCTGTACCGTTCAGCAGGCAGATCCAGCCCGCGGGCCTCGGAGAGAATGGCGGAGTTCGGCCAGATCGATTTCTTCATCCACGCCCAGGCCAGCGCCTGCGTCGTCTCGGTACCGTGGGCCCGCACGAACTCGATTGAGCCAATCGCTCCGGGGACCATCGCCAGGAGGACGATAACGACGGTGGCGTGGCGCGCCGCGGCGGGTATCGCCCGGTACGCGCGCCAGGCGTGCGGCCAGCCGGTCCACGGCAATGGCCGCCCAGATGGCGATGAAGGGCACCGCCGGCAGCGCATAGCGCGCGAACATGAACCCCCAGCCGTTGATCAGGTAGAAGTACACCGCCGGAAACACCAGGAGCAGCGCCCACGTGACGCGTGCGGGCCCGGCGAAAGCCCGGAACATGGCAACCAGCAGCCCGCCGACGGCCAGCAGTGCCGCCGGCCAGCCGAACGCCTGCCTCAGGTGTTTCGCGTAGATGATCCAGCTGGCCTCGGCCGAGACCGGCCGTGCGCGTGAACGCGGCCGCCTGCGTGCCGAAGCCGTTGAGAAACGCCGGCAGATCGATGAGGGCAAACGGCGTGGTCACGAAGAAGGCGAGGACGCACGCGGCGGCCGCCGCGAAAAGTGCGGCGACGCGCGGCCGGCTCCGCCCCCGCTCCAAGGCCAGCGCCGCGACGAGCGGCATCGAGAAGGCGACGAGGGCGTTGTACTTGATGCCCGCCGCCAGCCCGGCCGCCGCCCCCGCCGCCACGAACGCCCGCAGCGTCGGCCTGCTCCGAGGCCCGCAGCGACAGCAGCAGCGTGAGGACGACGGCGAACGTCATCGGCACGTCGGTGAGCACGAAGTGCGACTCGCGGACGTGCATCGGCATCACCGCCAGCAGCCCGGCCGCCACGAGGCCCACGCGCGGCCCCCAGCGGAGCCCCGCCTGGTACACGAGCGCGATGGTGGCCGTCCCGATCGCGGCGGTGACGAAGCGGCCCCAGAGGTAGAAGTCCGAGGGGCCGACCTGCTCGACGGCCTTCCAGGAGTGCCGCATCGCCCCGACGAGGAAGTTGACGATCGCGGCGCCGAGCTGGACGTAGATGTATCCGGTCGGGTATTCGAAGAAGTGCGGGTTGAAGTCGCCGGACTTGAGGATGCGGACGACGGTCGTCATGATCGCCGGCTCGTCGATGCCGACCGCGTACGGGATCCCCGCCTGCAGGTTGAACACGCGAAGGAGGAACCCGGCGGCCAGAATCAGTCCCAGCGCCACCGCCCGCTGCCGGCTGTCGGTACCCGCGAGCCAGTCCGTCTTCATCACGCCGTCCTCACCCCGCCGAGCAGTTCACGAAACACCGCCAGCATGCGATCGGCCGACCGGTCCCACGAGAATTCGGCCTCGACCAGCGTGCGCCCGGCGAGGCCCATTGTAGCGAGCTTCGGCGCCTGCGCCAAGAGCCGTTCGCAGCGCGCGCGCCAGCGCGGGCGCGTCCGCGGGCGGCACGAGCCAGCCCGTTTCACCGTCGCGCACCTTGTCCGGCAGGCCGCCGGCCGTCGTGGCGACGACGGGCCGGCGGTGCGACATGGCTTCGAGGGTGACAATCGAACTGCCTTCGTACTGGGTCGGGTGCACGAACAGCGTCGCCGCCTCGTACCAGGCGTGCAGCGCCGCATCCTGCAGGCGCCCGGCCATCAGCGTTCGGTCTCGAGCAGGCCGTTTGCGGCGATGCGGGCCTCGAGCGCGCGCCGGAACGGCCCGTCGCCGACGATGACCCAGCGCCACGCAGGTCTCTCAGCGACCCGAGCGCGTCGGCCAGGATGTGCAGGCCCTTGTTGCGCTCCAGCCTCGCCACGCTGAGCAGCACCACCTCATCGGCGCCGATCCCCGCGCGTGCCCGCAGCCGGGCCCCGTCGGCCGGGGTGGCGAAGCGGTCGCACGCCCGCGAGATCGACGGCGTTCGGCACCAGGCGCATCCGCTCCGCGATCGACGCCGAGGATGCGCGTGATCAGCGGTTCGAGCGCCCGGTCGGTCGCGATGACGCAGTCGGCCGCGCCGGCGCAGTACCGCACGGCGCGGCGCAGCGGCTCGTATCCGATCCGCTTCGACGGCCGGCCTGCCGTACGAGCCGTCGATGCCGCCGAACTCCTCGAGGCCCTGCGGATTCAGCACGAACGGCGCCGTGCGGTCCGGCGCCCGCCGGCGTGCCGCGGCATAGCCGAGCGTGCTCGCGCCGAGGCCGTACACGACGTCGAGTCCGGCCCGGCGGCGGCCATGGCCGCCGCCGCCCGGCCCGCCCGCTAGCCGAACAGGGGGTACGCCGTCGAGCGATCGAGGATGGTCGTGCCCTTGCGTCCCGCCCCCGGGAACGTGCGGTACGGCACGAAGTGGACACGCCAGGCGCTCGTGCGTCCACGCCGCCGAGGTCGTAGGCGGCCGCGTGAACAGGTCGACCGCCGCCCCGCGCGCCAGCAGGTGCTGCACCAGGTCGAACGTCGACCGCTCGAGGCCGCCGACGCCGTGCAGCGGCGTCACGGCCCTGGTCAGGACCGCCACGCGAAGCCCGTCCGCGCGCAGGTGGCCGCTACCCATGGCGCGCCTGCTGACCGGCGAGGTCGCCGGTAGAGCGCCTCGATGCGGCCGACGACACGCGATGTGTCGAACTGCGCGTCCACGTGCTCGCGGGCGCGGCGGGCGAAGCGTCCGGCCAGCGCCGGTCCGACGCGAGACGCGCCACGTGATCGCCCAGTTCGTCCGGCGTCGAGGACAGCAGGCCGGACACGCTCGTGCTCGAGGATGTCGCCGGTGCCCCCGGTGTGCATCGCGGCGATCGGCACGCCGATGGCCGCCGCCTCGAGCAGCACGCGGCTGAGCGACTCGGGGCCGTACGACGGAAACACCAGCAGCGACGCGTGGGCCAGCCACGCCATCACCCGCGGCCGGTCGAGCCATCCGAGGAACCGCACGTCCCTGCTCCGGCGCCGCGCCTCCGCTTCGAGCGCGGCGCGCCGCCGGCCGTCGCCGACCACGACCAGCGGCCAGCGCAAGGCGGCGCGTTCGAGCGCCGGCAGCAGGAAGTCGACGCCCTTGTTCTGCTCGAGCTTGCCGACGAAGATCGCGTATGGCCCCTTCACCGGCGGGGCCGCGGCCTGCGCCGCGCGACGGAGGCCGGCCACGTCCACCGGGTTCGGGATGATCTCGATGCGGGCGGACGCCAGAAGCGGCGCCCGCTCGCGCAGGTCGCGCGCAATCGCGGAACTCACCGCCACGATCGCGCCGGCTCCCGCAAGCGCCCGCTGCTTGCGCGCCAGGTTGCCGCGCATGTACGGGACGAAGGGCAGCGCCAGCGGCCACGCCGCGCCGGCGCGGGGCCGCACGCACCGGGTCATCATCGAGGCCGAGCACGCCGGGCACAGCGTCGGCGACGCCGGGTCGTGGATGAGCGTGCCCCAGTAGCAGACGGGCCAGTAATCGCGCACGGTGCAGACCACCGGCACGCCCAGTGCGGCGCCGGCGGCGACGGCCGCGGGCGACGTCAGCACGTGCTGCGCGTGAAGGAGATCGGCGCCCGTCTCGACGGCGATCGCGCGCAGGGCGAGCGCCGCGCGCGGCCACAGGCGCTCGTTCCTGAAGTAGTTGCGCACGAACGGCACCGAGGGCGCGGGCTGCTCGATGGCGCGGACGCGGAACCCGTCGTACGAACGATCGCGTGTCGCCGGAGACCCGGCATGCGCCTGCACGACCAGCACCTCGTGGCCGCGATCGCGCAGGCCGCGGGCCAGCTCGTACGTGCTCCAGCCGCTGCCGCCGCAGACGGGAGGAAAGGCGTCGGTCGCCATCAGGATCCGCATCATCGACCCCGGCGCCTCATCGCCTCGCCGATCGCCTGGTCCAGCTTCCGGCAGTGCGCCGCCCAGCTGAACTGCTCGCACACGCGCCGGCGCGCCGCGTCGCCGAGCCGCCGGCGCTCGTCCTCGTGGTCCGCGAGATACGCCAGCGCGCCGGCCAGCCCGACGGGTGCGCCGCTGTCGTACAGCAGCGGCGCGTGCTCGGCGCCGAGGATCCGCGCGAGCCGCGGGATGGCCGGGGCCACCACCGGCAGGCCGGACGCCATGTACTCGAAGACCTTGAGCGGCGACCAGTAGAACGCCAGCTGCAGCGCCGCGTGCGCCGCCATGTCGAAGGGCGCCACGCCGATGTCCGCCGCCGCCAGGCAGGCGGGCATGCGATCGTGCGGCACGGCGCCGGTGAAGATGACGCCGTCAAGGCCGGCGGCCTCGTCCTTCGCGCGCGCGAGCTCCGGGCCGTCGCCGATGAGCACGGCGTCGACCTGGCGCCGCCCCTGCTCGCGAAGATCGCGGATGGCGCGCACCAGATGGACGGCGCCGTGCCACGGCGCGGAAGGCGCCGGCGAACACCGCCAGCACCGTTCCCGGCCGCTTCGCGAAGGGCACCGGGCCTCCGGCGCCCGGCGCGAACCGATCGGTGTCGGCGCCCCACTCGAGCTCGACGATGCTGCTCGCGCGGCACGAAGCCGGGCAGCACCTCGGCGGCCGGCGTGACGAGCAGGTCGGCCATGCGGCACTGCCGGTCGCGCCAGCGGCGCATCGGCTCCACCAGCAGCGTCTTGTCGAGCAGCGCCTTCGGCGACCCGGGGTAGTCGATGACCGGCGCGTTGACCTCGAGCACGGCGACCGCGCCGATGGCCCTGGCCGCGCGCATGCCTTCGCCGCCGAAGTTGTGGTAGCGCTCGATGACGACCTGCGCCCGGGCGCGTAGCGGCGAAGGCGCGGACGGCGCCGGTGCGGAGCGTGCGGAGGTGGCGAAGGCCGAGCGGCGGCGCCAGCGCGTGCCAGCGGGCCGGTCCTTCCGGAAACGGCCCGGCCCCGGGCGTCGTCAGCACGTCGACCTCGTGTCCGAGCGCAGCCAGGCCTTCGGCGACGGCCGTCACGTGGACGGACCCGCCGGTTGTGCCGGGCACCCGCTGGTCGAGGGCGGCGTAGACGATCCTCATGCGCGGCCGCCTCCGCCGTCGTCCCGCCGGAGCAGGGCGAAGTAGGGACCCGATCGCACGCGGCCGAAGAGCAGCAGGTCGAGCTTTCATGAGCCACGTCACCGCCTGCAGGCCGATGTAGGCGGGGCCCTTCCGTCCGACGCGGGCCTTCGCGGCGGCCCGCGCCTCGCGCGCCGCGTCGTTGCCGTCGAACGGCGCGGCCGGCGGCGGCGGTGCGCCGGGCCGCGCGCCTCGCGAGCCAGTGCTCGCCGGCCCGCACGAGGATGTTCTCGACGAAGCCGCCCACGAGCGGCGTGTAGTAGCGGATGCGCTCGATGCGGAAGCCCGCCGCGGCGGCCATGCGCTCGAGGTCGGGAATGTCCGCCAGCGGGTTGAGGTGATCCGACTTGCGCAGGCGCTCGCGCGCGAGATCGACGAGGCCGCGGCGCTCGAGCCAGCGCGCCAGGCGGTTGATCTGCTTGAGGCCGCCGGCGAGCGGTGAGTTCTTGCCGCACGTGGCTGTAGACGAACAGCTGGCCGCCGGGCGCGAGCACGCGCGCGGCCTCGCGCAGCACGTCGACGAGCGCCTCGCGCGAGAGGTGCTCGAAGACGTCGAGCGCCGCCGCCTTCGTGAAGACGCCGTCGCCGAACGGCAAGCGGCGCAGGTCGCCGAGCACCAGGTCCGCGCCGTCGCACGCCTCGCGCGCGAAATACGGGCTGACGTCGATGCCCACCTGGTACGCGCCGAGGTCGGCGTTCCAGACGAGCGTCCGCCCGCTGCCGCAGCCCAGGTCCACCACGTGTCGGCGGGCCCCGGCGCGAGGAACGACCGCAGCACGTCGTTGCGGATCTTCGCCGAGAGCAGCGGCGGCGTCACGTGCTCGTGGCGCGCGTCGGCATGGAGCGCCTCGTCGAGGTACTTCGTCTGCTCGGCGAAGCTCACGCCGGGGTGCAGCACCAGGTACTCGGCGTTCGCGGCGAACCGGCGGTGGCAGGCGCCGCACGCGAGATCGGGCGGCGTGCCGCCAAGCCTCCCGCCGCAATCGGGGCACCGCACCAGTTCCATCAGCCGCGAAGAAATCACGCCCGCCTCCCGGTCACCGCCTCGAGCAGCGCCTCGATCCGCTCGGCGCGCTTGTCCCACGTCCAGTCCCGCATGTCCTCGCGGGCCTGCGCCGCCAGGCGCGCCGCCAGCGCGGAGTCGCCGAGCACGCGCGCGAGGCCTGCCGCGAGGGCGTCGGCGCTGCCCGCTTCGACGAGCACCGCGTTCACGTCGGGCCGCAGCACCTCGCCGAGGGCCGGCAGGTCCGACGCCACGATGGGCCGCCCCGACGCCATGTACTCGAACAGCTTCAACGGCGACGTGTAGGCGGCCGACACCCGGCCCGGCGTGTTCGGCAGGACGAGCACGTCGGCCTGGCGCAGGAATCCCGCGACGCGGGGCGGGTCGACCTGCCCGACGAACGTCACGCGCCCCGGCGCAAGGCGTTCGGCCCGCGCGCGGAGGCGATCGAGATCCGGCTCGCCCGCGAGCCCGCCGACGATCAGCCCGCGGACGCCCGGCAGGCCTCGCGATTGCCTCGAGCAGCACGTCCGGCCCCTTCCACGGGTACAGATGTCCAGCGTACCCCACGACCGGGCCCCCTGTGCCCGGGTCGCGCCGCAACCCGACACTGTCGACGGCCGCGAGGCGCGCGCCGTCCGGCACGACCTCCAGGCGGGGCCTGGACCCGAACCGGCCCTCCAGCTCCCGGGCCAGCGCCGCGGTGATCGTGATATAGCCGTCCGCGCCGGCCCACACGCGCCGCTCGCGCGCGTCGAGGCGCGAGCGCTTCGCCGGCGACGGCGGCGCGGCGGTCGACAGCATCGCTGGGCAGGTCCTCACTCACGGCCGGCGCGAACCCGTGCGACTCGTACACCGCCGGGGGCCGCATCGCCGGGGGCAGGCGAAGGAGCAGTCCGGCAATCGTCAGGTCGCGCGTCAGGAGGACATCGGCGCAGGACCGGAACATCGACCGCCGCAGGCTGTGCGCGACGTACGCGCGCGCGGCGCAGGGCGGCGAGCAGCCGGCACGCGCACGCGTTCGATCGTGAGCGCCGGCGTCGGAGGCAATCCGTAGTACGCCCATGGATCGCGCTGAGGGGAGGCGACGTCCGGCCGCACGACGAGCCGCACCTGGTGGCCCCGCCGCGCCAGCGCGTGGCAGGTCTCCATCGTCTGCACGCCGTTGGCGCGCTCCAGCGGGAACCGGATGTCGGCGAAATACGTGATGCGCACGAAGCGACCCCGCGGGGTTACGGCGTCCCGCCCGGCGGCGCGGCGCGGTAGAAGCTGCCCCGCTCGAACAGGTAACGATAGGCGAGATCCGGGAGGCGTCGCGGGACCTCGACAAACGTATTGTAGGCATTGAGGCGGAGATCCAGCCGCTGCCTGTCCATCAGGCCCGCCCCGAACTGCACCATCAACCCCAGGTTCCACCACACGCAGAGGCCAACGATCACCGCCGCCGCGCGCCGCGCGTTCGGCCCGACGAGGCGCGCGCCGGCCACGGCGAGGCCAATCACGAACGGCGCCGTCATCGCGACGAACCGGCGCTGCCCGAACGCGCCCGCGACCGTCCAGCTCTCCACCGATCCCGGCGACATAGACCTGGGCGATCACGATGGCGAGCAGGCCGATGCCGATCCGGCGCGGCGCGTCCCCCGCGCTGGCCTCGGGCGCTGCGCGATCGCGTTCCCCGCCGCGGAGCAGGATCAGCAGGACGAGGCCCGCCACGGCCGCACAGCGCGAGCGGCGTCCAGAAGAACAGCCCGTGCTCGGGCGACACGAGCACGCCGAGGGCATGCGGCGACGTCCACGTCATCTTGCGGGCGACGAGGCGCGACGGCCAGAGGCGCCCGTTGAGCGCCAGGTACGCCGCCGCCTGCGGCAGATAGACCAGGCCGGCCGCCGCCGCACCCGCAATCGCCGGGCCGAGGGCACGCAGTCGCCGCTGCCGCACCGCGGTCCACGCGAAGTCGATGGCTGGTCCGATGACGACAAACGCGTCCTGTTCGCGGACCATCGCCATGAGGCCGGCGAGCGCCCCGAGCACGATCAGGCCGGAGGCGGTCCATCGCTCGCGCACCACGAGCCAGGCCAGCACGAACGCCGACACCGCGAACGCCGACGTGGCGTGCGCGAAGCCTGGCGCGATGTACATGTAGAAGAGCAGCGGCGTGCCGAGGCCCGCCGCTGCGGCCGCCAGCGTGGCATGCGGGCCCTTCGGCAGCCCTGCCGCGTCGAGCACGCGCCGGGCCGCGCACCACGCGAGCAGCAGCGCGAGCAGGCCGTAGACGGCCGAGCCGACGCAGATCGCCGAGATATAGGGCGGCGAGTACCCGTCGGCGGCCACGCTCGAGCCCATCGCGCGGGCCACCCGGACGCCCGCGTCCGCGGCGGCATAGAAGGGCGCCCACAGCAGCGCCGACCCGATCGTGCCGAAGTTCCGGCGCAGGCCCGTCTCGGTCGCCGGCTCGATGAACGTGGCCGCGAACCCCGGGTCGCGCGTCGTGCCGTCGGCGTAGAAGCGCCGGTACTCGTTGTCGAACGACACGTCGCGATCGAACCACAGCGACCGCAGGAACGCGACGTACTGCACCTCGTCGGACGCGTAGATCCGCCGCGTGACGCCCGGCAGCGTCACCACGGCGATCAGGCGCGACGACCAGGACCGCCCGGGCGTCAGCCGCCGAACACCACGAACTGCAGAACCTGCGCAGCATTGAATCCCGCGTGACTGATCGCCGGCGCCACCACGCTGCGGCGCCAGAGGAAGACGGTGCCCCAGGCCAGGCCGAGCAGCGCCGTCACGATGGCGACATCGTACCCCTGGATGATGTGCCCGGTGCCGAAGACGAGGCTGTAGAGCACGAGGCCGAGGCGCGCGCCGCCCAGTTGCTGGTCGAACCGGTGCAGCACGAAGGCGCGCTGCACCTCTTCCTTCAGGCCTCCGGTCGATGACGACCAGCACGCCGAGCACGAGCGCGTCGAACGGCGACCGGATCAAGGCCTCGAACGGATTGGCGTCGACGTTGTGCAGCGCCGGCCATGCCGTGCGCAGCGCCAGCATGACGATGACGCACGCCGCCGAAGATCACCGGGATGAGGCCGACACCCAGCCAGCCCTCGCGCCGCCCAGTTGCGGCGCGCCGAGCAGGACGTCCGTCACACGCTCGCCGCCCGCGCGGATGCGCCACGCCACCAGCGCCAGCAGGAGGAGCATGTCGGCCGGCATCAGCACCGCCAGGTACGCCATCGAGAGCTGGCCGTCCGCGCCGAAGGGCCGAAGCCCCGCGGCCATGAGCAGCGCCCCCAGCGCGAGCTGCGTCGGGAACCCGGACGCCGCCACGACCTCGAAGACCGCCTGTCGTCGGGGACCCGGCCCGCTGCGGCTGGGCCGGTCCGGACGCGGCGGCTTCGGGCGCGACGGCCTCGGCCGCGCCGGCCTCGGGCGCGACGGTGTCGTCGGACGCCCGGGCTGATGCGGCAGCGGTGTCAGGCTGCGGATCCGGCACGATTGAGCGACTCTATCATGCGGGCGCGCCCGCGTGGCAGCAGCGCCTCGGCGCCGCGGGTGCGCCTCGCGGTCGCAACAGCGCCGAATCGGGAGGAACGGCGCCAGGAAAACGAAAATAAAGCGAAAATCCATGATATTCGGCCATAATCCACACTCTATTGCGTATGACCTAAACAAGAGACACAATATCTGGTGTATTCCCTCTTGACAGACCAGGGGCGACTCGGCGCATATTAAGCCCTCGTTACAGCAAAGCTACGACGAGAACCTCCCAGCTTCTCGCCAGAGCGCAGCAGCACAGCAACAGCCGGTTTCGGTCGTGAGGTCGTTCGGGTCCCAGGGTCACGAGGAGTCGCAAGTGATGAGGATGGGAAACCGATCGCCTGGCTGCTGCGTTGTGTTCGGAACGCGGTTCCGGGCCATGGAGCTGGGGCAGCGGGGCCGTCGTTTCATACAGGGGTTGCAGGTCGATGACGGCGCGCCTGAGGAGCCCAGCCGCGCCGCGGTGCCGGAGGTCGCATGGAGAGAGTAATGCAGAACGTGGGTCAGTCAGGCTCTACGGGCAGCGAGCAGGGCGCGGAGACCGCGGCGCCGGCCGGCCGGTGGACGCGCCCGGGCTGGAGTACGCGCGGGTGTTCACGCAGGCCGGGCCGGGATCCCTTCGACGAGATCGAGTGGGATCGCCGCGACGCGGTGATCGCCAACGAGCGCGGCGAGGCCGTGTTCGAGCAGCGCGGCGTGGAAGTGCCCAGGTTCTGGTCGCAGCAGGCGACCAACATCGTCGTGTCGAAGTACTTCCGCGGCGCGGTCGGGACGCCCGAGCGCGAGTGGAGCGTCCGGCAGCTCATCAGCCGCGTGGTCGACGCGATGTCGGCCTGGGCGCGCGAACAGCGCTACTTCGCGAGCGAGGCCGACCTGCAGGCGTTCAGCGACGACCTGACGCACCTGCTGGTGCTACCAGAAGGGCTCGTTCAACAGCCCGGTGTGGTTCAACTGCGGCATCGAGAAGCACCCGCAGCTGTCGGCGTGCTTCATCAACTCGGTCGAGGACACGCTCGACTCGATCCTGACGCTGGCGAAGACCGAGGGCATGCTCTTCAAGTACGGCTCGGGCACGGGCACGAACCTCTCGAGCCTGCGGTCGTCGCGCGAGAGCCTGGCGGGCGGCGGCACCGCGTCCGGCCCGGTGTCGTTCATGAAGGGCTACGACGCGTTCGCGGGCGTCATCAAGTCGGGCGGGAAGACGCGGCGCGCGGCGAAGATGGTGATCCTCAACGCCGAGCACCCGGACGTCGTGGACTTCATCACCTGCAAGGTCGACGAGGAGAAGAAGGCGTGGGCGCTCATCGACGCCGGCTACGACGGCTCGTTCACGGGCCCGGCGTACGGCTCGGTCTTCTTCCAGAACTCGAACAACAGCGTGCGCGCGACCGACGACTTCATGCGCGCGGTGATCGACGACGGGCCGTGGCACACGCGGGCGGTGAAGGACGCGTCGCGGGTGATGGACACCTACAAGGCCCGCGACATCATGCGGCAGATCGCCGAGGCGACGCACGTCTGCGGCGACCCGGGCATGCAGTTCGACACGACGATCAACGAGTGGCACACGTGCCCGAACACGGACCGCATCAACGCGTCGAACCCGTGCTCCGAGTACATGTTCCTCGACGACTCGGCGTGCAACCTCGCGTCGATCAACCTGATGAAGTTCGTCGACGCGCGCGGCGAGTTCGACGTCGAGGCCTTCAGGGCCGCCGTCCGCGTCGTTCATCACCGCGCAGGAGATCATCGTCGGCAGCGCGAGCTACCCGACGAAGGCCATCGAGCGCAACAGCTTCGACTACCGGCCGCTCGGCCTCGGCTACGCCAACCTCGGCGCGCTGCTGATGTCGCGCGGCCTGCCGTACGACAGCGACGCCGGCCGCGCGTACGCGGCGGCGATCACGGCCCTGATGACCGGCGAGGCGTACGCGCAGTCGGCGCGCATCGCCCGCGACCAGGGCGGGCCGTTCGCCGGCTTCGAGAAGAACCGCGAGCCGTTCCTGCGCGTCATGCGCAAGCACCGCGACGCGCTGCGCGACATCAACACCGCCTTCGTGCCGGCCGACCTGCGCGACGCGGCCCGGCAGGCCTGGGACGAGGCGGTCGAGATCGGCGAGGAGCACGGCTACCGCAACGCCCAGGCGACCGTGCTGGCGCCCACCGGGACCATCGGCTTCATGATGGACTGCGACACCACCGGCATCGAGCCCGACATCGCGCTCGTCAAGTACAAGAAGCTGGTCGGCGGCGGCCTGATGAAGATCGTCAACACGACGGTGCCGTCGGCGCTCGCCAAGCTCGGCTACACCCGAGGCGCAGATCAAGGCCATCGTCGACTACATCGACACGAACGAGACGATCGAGGGCGCGCCGTACCTGAAGGAGAAGGACCTGCCGGTCTTCGACTGCGCCTTCAAGCCGGCGAAGGGCCAGCGCGCCATCCACTACATGGGCCACATCAAGATGATGGGCGCCGTGCAGCCGTTCCTCTCCGGGGCGATCTCCAAGACCGTCAACGTGCCGAAGGACGCCACGCCCGAGGACATCATGCAGGCGTACATCGAGTCGTGGCGCCTCGGGCGTGAAGGCCATCGCCATCTACCGCGACGGCAGCAAGCGGATGCAGCCGCTGAACACCTCGAAGGACGCCAAGAAGGCGGCGCCCGAGGCGCCGGCGGCCCCGGTGGCGGCCCAGCCCGTGCGGCGGAAGCTGCCCGAGGAGCGGCAGGCCATCACGCACAAGTTCGACATCCAGGGCCACGAGGGCTACATCACCGTCGGCCTCTACGAGGACGGGATGCCGGGCGAGCTCTTCCTCGTCATGGCCAAGGAAGGATCGACGATTTCCGGGTTCGCCGACGCCTTCGCGCAGGCGATCTCGCTACGCGCTCCAGTACGGCGTGCCGCTGCAGGTGCTGGTCGACAAGTTCAGCCACATGCGGTTCGAGCCGTCGGGCATGACGAAGAACCCGCAGGTGCGCTTCGCCAAGTCGATCGTGGACTACGTGTTCCGCTGGCTGGCCACCAAGTTCCTGTCCACCGACGCGCAGTACCGCATGGGCGTCAACGTGGCCGAGGCGGCGCCGTCGGCGGCCGAGGCCGAGCAGCTGAAGCTGGGCGTCGTCGCGTCCGCGCCCGATCCCCAGCCGGCCTCGAACGTGGCGGAGATGTCCACGGTGCAGAACCAGGAAGACGCGCCGCCCTGCAGCGTCTGCGGCTCGATCATGGTCCGCAGCGGCAGCTGCTACAAGTGCGTGAACTGCGGCAGCACGAGCGGGTGCGCGTAGGGGAAGTAGTCAGCAGAGAGTAGTCAGTAGCCAGTAGGAAGCCAGAAGCCAGAAGCAAGAAGACCGATGCGACGGGGCCGGCGGGCAAACGCCGGCCCCTCGGCTTGTACGCGGCACGGCGAGTGTTCAGCCTCAGCCGCCGGAGGGGAGCAGCCGTGAGCGCCTGGAGTCGTTATTCGTCGAGGGCGCGCGTGTTCGTCTCCTGCATCGGCCACATGATCAGCAGGCCGATGGCTCCGTAGAGCATGATGTAGTACGCGGGCGCCAGCGGGTGGCCAAGCGTCTCGATCAGCCAGGAGGAGACCAGCGGCGCCGATCCCCCCGCCAGGGCCAGCGTCACGCTGTACGCGAAGCTCATCGACGTCACGCGGGTGCGCAGCGGGAAGATCTCGACCACCATCGCGCCCTGCAGCCCCAACGCCATGCCGATCGGAACCGCGAGCAGGATCTGGCCGGCGGCAAACGCCTGCGGCGATCCGTACAGCATCAGGCGCAGCGACAGGTAGATCAGCGCCATCATCGCCGCGGTGATCGTCATCATCAGCTTTCGGCGGCCCACCCGGTCGGAGAGCCACCCGCCGAGGGGTTTGCAGGGCAGCACCACGAGGAATAGCACCAGCGTGTTCACGAGCAGGAACGCGGCGCCGCCTTCGCCGCCCAGACTCTTCCGCCGCTCGACCGCATACGTGAACGTCAGGTAGTAGGCCGCGTTGGTCATCGCGACGATACCGAACGTCTGAAGGATGGGAAGCCAGTCAGCCACGAGCGACGGCAGGAGCGGGGCTCGCACGGCGGCGGCCTTCATCCCCTCCGCCGTTTCGGTGATGCCGCGCCGCAGCAGGTAGCCGACGATCATGAACACGACGCTGCCGACGAACGGAATCCGCCAGCCCCAAAGGGTGACCTGGTCGGGCGGAAGCCACACGTTCACGAGCCACGCTGCACCCGATCCGAGGATGAACCCAATGGTCGTGCCGGCGGCCGTGGAACTGCTCACCAGGCCGCGCATCAGCGGCGACGACTGCTCGGTGGTGTAGACCATCGACCCGGTGAACTCCCCGCCCAGCGAGAAGCCCTGAATGAGCCGCATCAGCATGAGGAGGATGGGCGCGGCGACGCCAACCTGGGCGTAGGTCGGCAGCAGGCCGAGGATGAGCGTCGCGCCGCCCATCAGGGCAATCGAAAGTGTCAGCAGGGCCCGCCGCCCGAGGCGGTCGCCGACGGCGCCCAGGGCCAGGCTGCCCACCGGCCTGGCGAGGAACCCGAGGGCGAACACGCCGAACGCCAGCAGCTGCTGCGCCGCGTGGCTCGACTCGGGAAAGAACTGCCTGCCGATGTCGCTGGCGAAGTAGCCGTAAACGGCGAAGTCGAACCACTCGAGGACGTTGCCGATCAGGCCGGCGAGTGCGGTGCGAAGCGCCGACTGGCGATGGACGGGTGCAGTGGTCATTCGGCCTCTTTCATGGAGCGTGTGATTCTACCCCGCCCCAGGCAGATCACCCTCATCATCGACCCCGCGTCGGGACCGTCCTGAGCGTTTCGTCAACGCCCGGCTGGATGGAGACGCGGGATGCCCGGCGCGCCCTGGTGGAAGCCAGGCAGCTGCAGAGGATCAAGGCGCTCATTGTAATATGAGCAATATAATAACAATTAAACCAGGGCCCATCTTGGCCAGTGTCCGCCTGACCAAGAAGCCATCCTCAGAGACGTCACGCTCAGTGCACGCCATTTTACCTAGCAATTACTCATTCCGTGTGTCTTCGGCAGGCGAATGGTGGTCGCATTTCAGAGGGATCCGGTAAGGATAATAATTGGCCCTCCTGAGGCATGGATGCTATAGTCCTGACGCGGTCCCGATGGGTGCCTCGACGAGGCGCCGCACGTCCCTCTTCGGTCCCAGTTCGTTCCCATTTGCCGCTCCGGGGAACAGCCACAGCCGCCGCAGACTGGACGGCACGCCCGCGCCAGGCGCGCGGGTACTTCTCGGCGGCCGGTTGCCTCGAGCGTTCTCATGACTGCCTACGGCTGGTTCTGGCTCTCCTTCATCGGGCTCTTTCTCGTCGTCTTCGTCATCGACATGTACGTGACGGGGCGCCGTCAGCGATCGCTGACCCCGGGCATCGCCCTGCGGTGGACAGCCCTCTGGATCGGGGTCGCCTTCGCGTACGCCGCGGCCCTCTACGCCTTCTACCCGCAGGCTCCCGGCAGCCCCGCGCGGACCGGCACGCTGGTCGTGGTCAAGTTCGTGTCGGGATACCTGACGGAGTACTCGCTCTCGGTCGACAACCTGTTCGTCTTCGTCATGATCTTCTCGATGATGGGCGTCGGCGAGCGCCTGCAGCCGACGCTGCTGAAGGCGGGCATCCTGCTCTCGATCGTCTTGCGCATCGTGTTCATCGCGGCCGGCATGAGCATCGTCCAGCGGTTCCACTGGGTGATCTACGGGTTCGGCGCCATGCTGCTGTGGACCGCGTACAAGATGGCGTTCACCAACGACGAAGCGGAGACGAATCCACGGCACAACGCGCTCTACCGCGCCGCGTCACGGTGGCTGCCGATCGACCCGGACCCGGACGCGCCCCGCTTCTTCTCGCGCATCGACGGGCGCCTTCACGTGACGGCCATGTTCCTGGTCTTCCTGGTCATCGGGTCCACCGACGTCCTGTTTGCCGTCGACTCCATCCCGGCCATCATCGGCGTCATCCGTGAGGGCGGCCGCCACGTGCTGTCGCCCGGAGACGAGAGCTTCATCGCCATCACGTCCAACGTCTTCGCCGTG
This sequence comes from uncultured Acidobacteriota bacterium, assembly GCA_963806085.1. Classification (GTDB taxonomy): domain Bacteria; phylum Acidobacteriota; class Vicinamibacteria; order Vicinamibacterales; family JAKQTR01; genus JAKQTR01. The sequence continues at coordinate 172,481 of CAWDWR010000002.1, read as the reverse complement.
ATGGGACTCGTGTCGCTGTTCTTCGCGCTGCGGGGCATCATGGAGATGTTCCGCTATCTCAAGGCCGGCGTGTCCGTCATCCTGTTCTTCATCGGCGCCAAGATGACGCTCGGCTTCCTGCCCGCCGTCCAGGAGTTCTTCGCCCTCCACTCCTGAGTGTCGCTGGCCGTCGTGGTGACGACCCTCGCGGCGTCGATTGGCCTCTCGACGATCATCGCGGTGGAACCCGCGGCGGAGCCCGAACCGGTGCGCGCCGAGGAGGAGGACGCATGACCGCGCAGGACCTGCTCCCCGCCCTCATGACCATCTCGTGGCCGCAGGTGCTCATGATCGGGGTCGGGCTCGTCCTCATCTACCTCGCGATCGCCAAGGAGTACGAGCCGACGCTGCTGATGCCCGCCGTCAGCGCCAATGCCGCCGGGCAGATCGGGTCCGTCGTCGCCGGCGGGCTGCTGCTGTCGCTGGTGCCCCTGTTCCTGTGATGCGGCGCGAGCGGAGGACATGATGACGGCAACCGTGAACGCGGCCCTGCAGATCGGCGCCCTCGGCATGGCCGGGGTCTTCGCCTTCATGGTGATCTTCTATGCGGCGATCCGCGCGATTGACTTCTGGTTCCCGCGGAGAGAGGGCCACGAGGAGGAGCGGTAACCCTGGCGCATCCCGCGGGACGGCGGTGGGGACGAATCCCGAACCCCGAATCCCGAGTCCCGGGCCCCGATGTATGATCCCGACGTGATCCTCTCCGTCGAACGTCGGACCAGCGCCGCCGGCCCTCGCGCGCTCAGCTATCTCGCCACCGGCCCGTTTCCGAACGGGCGGGTTGTCGTCTTCCTCCACGCCTTCCCGCTGAACGCCGAGATGTGGCGGCCGCAGCTGCAGGGGCTGCCCGAGGGATGGTCAGGTATCGCGCCGGACTTCCGCGGCTTCGGCGGCTCGGATCCCGACGCTGAGGACGCTTCCAGGTCAGACGCCAGGCTCGAGGACTACGCTGACGACATTGTCGCCGTGATGGACACGCTGGGCGCCTCCAGCGCGGCGCTGTGCGGATGCTCGATGGGCGGCTACGCGGCGCTCGCCATGCTGCGTCGGTTCCCTGGCCGCGTGAGCGCCCTGCTGCTCGCCGATACGCGCGCCACGGCGGATTCGGACGCGGCGAGAACGTCGCGGGCCGCCATGTTGGACCTGCTCGAACGCGAAGGCCCACGGTCCGTCGCCGCCGACATGCGGCTCAAGCTCGTCGGGCCCACATCCCGGGATACCCGCCCCGGCGTGCTCGCGGCAATCGACGGCCTCATGAGCAGTGCGACAGCCAGCGGGATCGGGTTCGCCATCGCCCGGATGATGAACAGGCCCGACGCGACGGCACAGCTGGCCACGTTCCACGGCCCGGTGGGCGTCGTCGTCGGCGAGGAGGACTCCCTCACGCCGCCCGGCGAAGCGGCCTCGATGGCTGCGCTGGTGCCAGGCGCGCCGCTCGTGACCATCCCGCGGGCCGGCCACCTCTCGAACCTCGAAGCCCCGGACGCCTTCAACGCCGCAATGCACGGCTGGCTGAAATCAGTCGCCCGTGTCGCCCCAGGAGTGGACGATCCCGCGCCGGAACGGCGCACCCTGAGCGAGCCGCGATAGCGGCGAGTCGAAGGGCGAATCCCGGACACTGACATGGATCTCGAACTTACGGACAGAGTCGCCATCATCACCGGCTCCAGCCGAGGCCTGGGGCTCGCCAGCGCCACGGCGCTGGCCCGCGAGGGCTGCCGCGTCACCCTGTGCGCGCGCTCGGCCGGCCGGCTGGCAGAGGCGGCGGCCGAGGTCGGAGCCGCGTGTGGCGATCCGGCGCGCGTACTCGCGGTCCAGGCCGATGTCGCCACGGCGGAGGGCGTCGCCGCCATCGTCGACGGGACGGTCGCACACTTCGGCGGTCTGGACATCCTGGTGAACAACGTCGGCCTCGCGCGCGGCGCCGACCTGCTGGCCACGACCGACGCCGAGTGGCAGGAAGCGATCGACCAGACGCTCATGCCGGCCGTGCGGGCGTCGAAGCTCGCCGTGCCGCACATGAAGCAGCGGGGCGGAGGCGTGATCCTGATGATCGCGTCGATCTTCGGGCGCGAGACCGGCGGGCGGATGACGTACAACGCGGTGAAGGCCGCCGAGATCAGCCTGGCCAAGTCGCTCGCGCAGCAGCTCGCCCGCGACAACATCCGTGTGAACAGCGTCGCGCCAGGCTCGACCCTGTTTCCCGGCGGGTCGTGGTGGAAGCGCCAAGAGGCAGACCCCGAGGGCATCGCCGAGTTCGTGCGCCGTGAACTGCCGTTCGGGCGTTTCGGCACGCCCGAGGAGGTGGCCAGCGTCGTGGCCTTCCTGGCGTCGCCGAAGGCCAGCTGGGTCAGCGGCGCCAGCGTCGTCGTCGACGGCTGCCAGTCGCGGTCGTTGTTCTGAAAGGTATCGATGATCGAGCCACTGGATTACGAGGCCGTCGGCTTCATGTCCGGCCTCGAGGTGCACCAGCAACTGCTCACCACCCACAAGCTCTTCTGCCGCTGTCCCGGCGGGCTCTACACCGAGGCGCACGACGGCGAAGTGCTGCGCCACATGCGGCCCACGCTGTCGGAGCTCGGGGAGTACGACGGCACGGCGCTGATGGAGTTCAAGACGAAGAAGGAGATCATCTATCTCCTCAACCATCTCAACGTCTGCACGTACGAGATGGACGACACGCCGCCGTTCCTGGTGAACCAGGAGGCCATCGACATCGCCATCGAGCTCTGCCTGATGATGCACATGGACATCATCGACGAGGTGCACATCGCCCGGAAACAGTACCTCGACGGCTCGATTCCCACCGGCTTCCAGCGCACCGCCATCGTCGGCATGAACGGCTGGCTGCCGTTCAGGGGCCGCAAGCTCACCGTCACGCACGTCAGCGTCGAGGAGGACTCGTGCCGCGAGGTCTCCGACAAGGGCCACCGGATCGTCTGGCGCACCGACCGGCTCGGGATGCCGCTGACCGAGACGGTGACCGGGCCTGAACTGCGCACGCCCGACGAGGTGCGCGACGCCATCCTGCTGTGCGGGCTCACGGCGCGCTCGACGGGGCGCGTGCGGACCGGGATCGGCGCGAGCCGGCAGGACGTGAACGTGTCGGTCCGCGGCGGCAGCCGCTGCGAGATCAAGGGCGTGCCGAAGGCCGGGCTCGCCGTGAAGCTGGTCCACAACGAGGCCGTCCGCCAGTACAACCTCCTCCAGATCCGCGAGGAGCTGCACCGGCGTGGCCTCAAGGCGCCCGGCGACATCCGCGTGGACGCGTGCGATGTCTCGGACCTCTGGGCCGGCGTCGACCTCGGCTTCATCCGGCGCGCGCTCGATTCGGGCGGCAAGGTGTTCGCCGCGCGGGTCGCCGGCGTGGCCGGGCTGGCGCAGCATCCCACCCAGCCCGACACCACCTTCCTCGACGAGCTCGCGGGCCGCATCCGCGTGATCGCCTGCCTCGACGATGCGCCGATCGTGTTCTCGGGGGCGCTCTTCCCGCAGTTCCAGGCCCGGAACCTCGTCCTCGACCAGGTCCGCAAACGCGCCGGCGTGGGCGCGAACGACGACGTGTTCATCGTCTTCGGACCCGAAGAGGACGTGCGCACCGCCGCCGACGAAATCCGGCTTCGCTTCGCCGACGCCACCGTCGGCGTGCCGAAGGAGACGCGGCAGGCGCTGGTGGGCGGCTACACCACGTTCGAGCGCATCCTGCCGGGCCCCGATCGGATGTACCCCGACACCGACTCGCCGCCGACGCGCGTCACCGGGGAGCGAGTGGCCGCGATCAGGGCCGCCCTGAAACCGGCGCCGTGGGCCCGCTTCGAGCGCTACGGCGCCTGGGGCGTGCCCGAGGAGACGACGGCGTTCCTCATCCGCCGCGGCGGCGCGGCCAGCGTGGACGCGGTGGTGGAGAGAACCGGCGTCGATCCGCTGGCGACCGCCATCGTCATCGGCCAGCGGGCGAAGGCGCTCGCGCGCGCCGGGATCCCCATCGAGCGCCTCGGACCGGCCGAGTGGGTGGACGTGTTCGATCTCTACACCGGCGGCCGCATCCCGCGCGAGGCCGTGCCCCTTGTCGCGAGCCGCATGGCGAAGGATCGCCTGCGGGCGGCGGACGCGGCTGCGGCGGAGGGCATCGCGCTTCTGGAGCGGGAAGCGTGGCAGCGCGAGCTTGCCGGCCTGTCGATGGACGGCTTCCTCGCGGAGAAGGGCGACGGGGCGGGGAAGCGGCTGCGCTTCCTGGCCGGGCACGCGACGAAGCAGCTGAAGGGCCGGGCGCCCGCGAAAGACGTGGCCGCGTGGCTGGCGGACCGCATCGAGGAGGTGGCGCGATGAGCATCCCCATCAGCGAACGTCAGGATCGCCTCCAGGGCTACCGCGGCCCGGCGCGCGAGGTGCTCGATCGCTTCCAGATCGGCGTCTGGAGCGAGGTGGAGGTCGACCAACGACGAAGGCTCGGTCTTCGCCGGCGTGATCCTGCCGCGCAACGAGACCTGCGACGACCTGCACATCGTCATCAAGCTGTTCAACGGCTACAACGTGGGCGTGGCTGCGAATCGCGTCGTCTCGGCGCTCGAAACCGGCTACCGCAAGGCGGTCTACAAGATCCCGGAGAAGGACTTCCCGTTCGACCCGCGCAAGAAGAACGTCACGCTGCTCGGCACGGGCGGCACCATCGCGAGCCGGCTCGACTACCGCACCGGCGCGGTGATCCCGGCGTTCACGCCCGGCGAACTCTACGGCGCGGTGCCGGAGCTGGCCGACATCGCCAACCTCACGACGAAGAAGCTGTTCGGCGTGTTCAGCGAGAACATGGGGCCCGTGCAGTACAAGGCGCTGGCGATCGCCATCGGCGAGGAGATCGCGAAGGGCGCCGACGGCATCGTCATCGGCCACGGCACCGACACGATGGCGCACACCGGCGCCATCCTCAGCTTCATGGTGCAGAACTCGCCGGTGCCGATCGTGCTCGTGGGCAGCCAGCGATCGTCGGACCGGCCTTCGTCGGACGCCGCGCTGAACCTGATGAACGCGGTGCGAACCGCCGCCGAGTGCGACATCGCCGAAGTCATGCTGTGCATGTTCGGGCCGACGTCCGACAACTACGACCTGCTGCACCGCGGCACGCGCTGCCGCAAGATGCACTCGAGCTACCGCAGCACGTTCCGCACCGATCGGCGCGACGCCGCTGGCGACGGTCGCCCGGTACCCCCATGAGAACGGCAGCCACTTCACCTACCTGACCGAGGATTTCCTCAGGCGCGACAAGACGCGCAAGCCCGTCATCACGCCGGTGTTCGACGAGAAGGTGACGATCCAGTACTACTACCCGAACTTCAACCCCGACATCATCGACGGGCTGTCGGCCATGGGCTACCGCGGCATGGTCATCGCCGGCACCGGCCTCGGGCACGTCAACAAGCCCCTCTACCCGGCGATCCGGCGCGCGATCGAGAAGGGCATGACGGTCGTGATGACCGTGCAGACCCTGTGGGGCTTCGCGCAGATGTACGTCTACGACACGGGGCGCGACCTGCTCGACCTCGGCATCATCCCGCTCGACAACATGCTGCCGGAGACGGCCTACATGAAGCTCGCCTGGGTGCTGGGCCAGACCGACGACCCGGCCCGCATCCGGGAGATGATGACCACCTCCGTCAACCACGAGATCACGCCCCGCGAGCCGCACAACGGCTACCTCATCCTGCAGGGCGGGCTGCCCGAGGTGGACGCCTTCGTCCTGCGGCACTGGAAGTAGGCGGACTTTCGCCGCTTGATCGGTACCCGGTCGGCTGGTACAATCGCCGGTATGCCGATGCAACCAAGGCTTCCGCGGGGCGACGAGAAGCGCGACGCGGCGCTCGACCTGGCCTTGCGGGAGGTGGTGCCGGGCCAGGGGGCCATGGAGCGGGCCGACCAGCCCGACGGCTTCATCACCGCCATTCGCCGGATCCCTGCGAGCGACGCGCAGTACGAGGAGTTCCCGGCCGGCATCGACCCCCGCCTGCGCGCCGCCCTGTCGAGGCGCGGCATCGACCGCCTCTACACGCATCAGGCCAGGGCCATCGAGCACGCTCTCGCCGGCCGGCACGTGGTGATCACCACGCCGACGGCCTCGGGCAAGACGCTCTGCTACAACATCCCGGTGATGAACGGGATCCTGGCGGATCCCGCCACCCGGGCGCTCTACCTCTTCCCGACGAAGGCCCTCGCGCAGGATCAGCTCGCGGAGCTCGACCGGCTCTCACAAGAGATCTCGCGCTCGGCGGAGGTCGACGTCGGCGTGTACACCTACGACGGCGACACGCCGCAGGATGCGCGCCGGGCCATCCGGGGCCGCGCGCACGTCGTGCTCACGAACCCCGACATGCTGCACGCGGGCGTGCTGCCGCACCACCCGAAGTGGGCCAAGCTCTTCGAGAACCTGCGCTACATCGTCATCGACGAGCTCCACGCGTACCGGGGCGTGTTCGGGAGCCACCTGGGAAACGTGCTGCGCCGCCTGCGCCGGGTGTGCGAGCACTACGGGTCGTCGCCGACCTTCATCTGCTCGTCGGCCACGATCGCCAACCCGGTGGAGCTGGCGGAAAGCCTGGCCGAGCGGCCGTTCGAGCTGGTCTCCGAGAGCGGTGCGCCGCGCGGCGAGAAGTGGCTCGTGTTCGTGAACCCGCCGATTGTGAACCGGCAGCTCGGCATCCGCCGGTCGTACATCTCGCAGGCGCGCGCGGTGGCCCTCGAGTTCCTGAACAAGGGCCTGCAGGTGATCGTGTTCGCGCAAAGCCGGCTGTCGACCGAGATCCTGACGCGGTACCTGAAGGACGCGCACGAGGGCGCGCCAGGCGAGTCGGACGTCATCCGGGGCTATCGCGGCGGGTACCTGCCGCACCGGCGGCGGGAGATCGAGAAGGGCCTGCGCGACGGCACGGTGCGCGGCGTCGTGTCGACCAACGCGCTCGAGCTCGGCATCGACATCGGGGCGCTCGACGTGGCGATCCTGGCGGGCTACCCCGGCACGATCGCGTCCACGTGGCAGCGCTTCGGCCGCGCCGGGCGGCGCGCGAGCCGGTCGGCGGCGGTGATGGTGGCGTCCAGCGCGCCGCTCGACCAGTTCGTGGTGCGCCACCCGTCGTACTTCTTCGACGCGTCGCCCGAGCACGCGCTCGTCAATCCCGACAACCTCCAGATCCTGGTCGACCACATCAAGTGCGCGGCGTTCGAGCTGCCGTTCACGACGACCGAGGCGTACGGCCGCGAGGACCTGCAGCAGATTCTCGGCATCCTGTCCGAGGAGGGCTTCGTGCACCTCAGCAAGCCCGGGGCCGCCGAGGACGCGAGCGGGCACTGGCACTGGACCAACGAGTCGTACCCGGCTGACGCGGTCAGCCTGCGCACGGTGTCGTCCGACAATTTCGTCGTAGTGGACAAGACGGACACGACCCGGGTCATCGGGGAGACGGACTACAACACCGCCCTCGAAATCCTCCACGAGAAGGCCATCTACATCGTCGAAGGCCGGCTGTTCCAGGTGGAGCAGCTCGACATCGTGGGCCGCAAGGCATACGTGCGGCACATCGACTGCGACTACTACACCGACGCCATCACGAACAGCCGCGTCACGCCGCTCGACACGGCCGCGGCGGCGGGCGAGCGGCCGCGCGCCCTGCCGGCTCACGGCGACGTGCACGTCGTGTCGCGCGTGGTGGGCTTCAAGAAGATCAAGTTCTACACCAACGAGAACGTGGGGTCCGGCGATCTCGATCTGCCCGAGCGCCAGATGCACACGACGTCCTACTGGCTGACGATTCCGCGGGAGCTGATGACCGCCCTGCCGTTCGGCAGCGACGACCGCCGGGACGGCGTGGTCGGAATGTCACACGCGATGCGCCAGGTGGCCCAGTTGCTGCTGATGTGCGACGCGCGGGACATCGGCGTGTCGATCGGGCCCGCGCGGGAGGCCACGGAGGACGGGCAGGCTCCCGCCGCCGCCGGCCCGGCCGCTTCCTGGAGCCCGGCGCTGCAGGACGGCGACGAGCCCAGGGTGTTCATCTACGACAACTATCCGGGCGGCATCGGCTTCAGTGAGCCGCTGTTCCGGATGCACGATCAGCTGGTGGCGCAAACGCGCGAGCTCATCGCCGGCTGCCCCTGCGAATCGGGCTGCCCGTCGTGTGTGGGGCCGCTCGGAGATGTGGGCGCCAAGGCGAAGACCGTCGCGCTGGAGATTCTGGCGCGATTCGAATAGAAACCAGAAACCAGAAACCAGAAGCCAGAAGCCAGAAGCCAGAAGACAGAAGACAGAAGGACGCCCCATCGATGCAACGTGATCAGGAACGCACGACGGTCTGCGTGGTCGAGCTTCCTTCTGACAGTCGTCAGCGGGCCCTTCTGGCTTCTGTCTTCTGACTTCTGACGAGCTGCACGATGCCCTCCGACCCCTCCCGCCTCACCTCCCGCCTGCGCGAACTGCTGCGCTCGACGCCGGCGCCGGCCGGCGCGCGCGATTCGGCGGCGCCGCTGGGGGAAGGCGCGCCGGCGGCGGGCGTGCGGCGGGAGCTGACGTACGAAGCAGACGAAGGCGGGGCGCCCCGCGGCGCGGCAGATCAAGGCTGCGTCGTGCTCGATCGGCACTACGATCTCGAGACGCCGCACGGCCGCGAGCCGGTGGCCCAGTACCGGCGAGGCGCTGGCCCGTTGCCTGCCGGCCCTGGCGATCCTCGCAGCCGACGAGCGGGCCGCGGCGCCTCGAGCGGCGCGGCCCAGCCGTCTCGAGTGGGGAGGCGGCGCCGGCCGTCGCCTGTCGGACGAGCGCCGCCGCACCGGCGCGCCCACCGCCGGGCCGCTGCTGTTCTTCGACCTCGAGACAACCGGGCTCAGCGGCGGCGCGGGGACGCTGGCCTTCCTCGTGGGGTGCGGCTTCTTCGACGCCGACGGCTTCCGCACGCGGCAGTTCTTCCTGAGCGGCTACGAAGCCGAGGGCGAGCTGCTCGCCGCCCTCGCCGCGCTCACGGAACGCTTCAACGGCCTCGTCACCTTCAACGGCCGCACGTTCGACGTGCCGCTCATCGAGACGCGCTATCTCTTCCACCGCCTCGAGTCGCCCTTCGCGGACATGCCGCACTTCGACATGCTGCACCCCGCGCGCAAGCTCTGGCGCCGTCGCGGCATGGGGCAGCCCTCACACCGGGAGCGATGGTCCGGCGGCCGGCCGGGCGACAGCGCCAGCTGCGCGCTCGGCGCGCTCGAAGAAGCCGTCCTCGGCGTCGAGCGGTTCGACGATGTGCCAGGGTTCGAGATCCCGTCGAGGTACTTCAGCTACCTGCGGACGGGGGATCTCTCGCCACTGGCGGCGGTCTTCGAGCACAACCGCCTCGACCTGCTCTCGCTGGCGGCGCTGACGGCCATTGCCGCCCGCATGGCCGGCGAAGGGCCGGCCGGGGCGCCGACGCCGCACGAAGCGCTGGCGATGGGGCAGATCTACGTGCGCCTGGGGCGGTGGCACGAGGCGGACGCCTGCTTCGTGCGCGCGGCCGGGCTCGGCGGCGCGGCGTGGGAGGCGCAGTCGATCGACCCCGAGATCAGGGCGGACGCGCTGCGTCATCTCGCCCTCGAGCGGCGCCGCCAGCACCGGTACGTGGAGGCCGCCGAGGCCTGGCGCGAGCTGCTCGACGCCGGCGCGCCGGCTGAGTACGCGCGGGAGGCCCGCCGCGCGCTGGCGATCCACCACGAGCACCGCGTGCACGACCTCGCTGAGGCCAGGCGCCAGGCCGAGCGCGCCCTGGCGGCGGAATCGGACTCCGCCGAAGCCGAATCCCTTCGCCACCGGCTGGCCCGTCTCGACCGCAAGCTCGGAAGGGGCGCGGCGCGGTGGCCGCCGGAGTAGAATCGCAAGACTGGAGCTGCCGATGCACCGTTTCCGCCGGATGACTCTGGCCGCTACCGCGGCCGTCCTGTGCGCCCTCACCGCAACGGGCCTGGCCCAGCGCGGGGCCATGACGCCCGAGCTGGCCGAGCGCCGATGGGCCCTCGAGAAGGAGCTCACGTCGGTTGCCGTGATCGAACGCAAGGTCATGCTGCCGATGCGCGACGGCGTGCGCCTGGCCACCGACGTCTACCGGCCGAAGGGCGATGCAAGAGTGCCGACGATATTCGTGCGCACGCCCTACAACTTCAACTTCTGGGACGTCCGCAACGGCGTGCCGGCCGACATGACGGCCGCGCTGACGGCCGTCAAGCGCGGCTACGCCTACGTCGCCCAGAACGAGCGCGGCCACTTCTTTTCCGAGGGGAACTACGACATCCTCGGGTCGCCCCAGGACGGGTACGACACGCTCGAATGGGTGTCGTCTCAGCCCTGGTCGAATGGCAAGGTGGGCACGACCGGCTGCTCGTCGACGGCGGAGTACCAGATGGGCGTGGCGGCCCTCGGCCACCCGGCCTACGCCGCGATGAACGTGCAGGGATTCGGCGCCGGCGTGGGCCGCGTCCGCCCGTACTTCGAGCAGGGCAACTGGTACCGCGGCGGCGCGGTGCAGATGCTGTTCCTCACGTGGCTCTACGGCGAGCAGAACCAGGTGCGGCCGATGTTCCCGCCCGGTACGTCCCAGGAAGATCTGGTCCGCGCATCGAAGTCCTTCGACCTCGCGCAGCAGGAGCCGCGCGTGGACTGGGCCAAGGCGCTGTGGCACCTGCCGACGCAGGACATCCTGAAGGCCGTCGACGGCCCCCGCGGGATCTTCGCCGATGCGATGCCCGTGCCGACCGGCGGCCGCATGATGCAGCGGACGCCCAACGACCCGGCCTGGTACAAGGGTGGGCTGTTCCACGACGACCAGTTCCTGAACGTGCCCGGCCTCTGGTTCATGTCGTGGTACGACGTGTCGGTGGGCCCCAACCTCGCCCTCTACAACTACGTGCGCCGGACCGCCCGGCCCGACATCGCGGCTCAGCAATGGGCCGTCATCGCGCCGGTTGCGCACTGCAGTTACACGCGGGCCACCGAGAGCACCGTCGTCGGGGAACGGAGCATGGGCGACGCGCGCTGGGACTATCAGGAGACCGTCTACGGCTTCTTCGACCGGTTCCTGAAGAGCGAGGCGAGCCCGGCGATCGAGAAACTGCCGAAGGTCACCTACTTCACGATGGGCATCAACAAGTGGCAGACGTCCGACACCTGGCCGCCCCGGGGCGCGACGCCGATGACGTTCTACCTGTCGAGCGGGGGCAAGGCCAACACGATGGACGGCGACGGCGCGCTGACGCCGAAGCCGCCAGCCGCCGACGCCCCTGACTCGTTCACCTACGATCCGATGAACCCGGTGACGTCGTACGGCGGCAACGTCTGCTGCACCGGCACGGCGATCTCGGCCGGATCGTTCGACCAGCGCAAGATGGAAGTCCGGCCCGACATCCTCGTCTACACGTCGGAGCCGTTCAAGGCCGGCACCGAGCTCAGCGGCCCGATCGTCCCGACGCTGTACGTGTCGTCTGACGCGAAGGACACCGACTTCACCGTGAAGGTGATCGACGTCTACCCCGATGGGCGGGCCTACAACCTCGACGAGTCGATCCAGCGCATGCGCTGGCGCGACGGGTACGAACGGGAGCCGGTTTGGATGGAGCCGGGCAAGATCTACAAGGTTGCGCTGCAGCCCCTCACGACCAGCAACTACTTCGAGGCGGGCCACCGGCTGCGCATCGAGGTGTCGAGCAGCAACTTCCCGCGCTTCGACCGCAACCTGAACACGGGAGGCAACAACTACGACGAGACGGCGGGCGTCGTCGCGCACAACGTGGTGCACCACTCGAAGCAGTACCCGTCGAGCGTCACGGTGACGGTCGTGAAGAAGTAGGAGGCGCCATGCGTTTCGCAGCTGCTGTCCTGACCGTCCTTGTCGCGGCAGGCCTGGCCGCACCCCCGGCGTGGGCCCAGCCGGCCACCGGGCCCAGGGCCGCCGACACCGCCTCGCCCGAGGCGATCATCGCCGCGCTCTACGACGTCATCTCCGGGCCGGCCGGACAGGCGCGCGACTGGGACCGGTTCCGGGGCCTGTTCGCCATCGGGGCCAGGCTCCTGCCGGCCGCCCCGAGAACGGACGGATCGGTGCCGGCCGCGCTGTCGCCTGACGAGTACATCACGCGTGCCAACGACGCGCTCCTGAAGGGGTTCTTCGAGCAGGAAGTGGCGAGCCGGACGGAGGCGTTCGGCACGATCATGCACGTGTTCAGCACCTACGAGTCCAGGCGCGCGAAGGCCGATGAGAAGCCCTTCGCGCGGGGCATCAACTCCATCCAGTTGATGCAGCACGGCGGCCGCTGGTGGGTCGTGACCGTGATGTGGGACCAGGAGCGTCCAGACAACCCCATCCCGGCAAAGTACCTCGAGGCACGGCCGCCGGGGCAGTGAGGCTGGCATGGCGACGTGGCGCAAACGGCTCGCCTGGGGCGCGGCCTGTGCCTGGCTCGTCGCCGGTGTAACCGGACTCCTTGAGGCCGGGGCGGCCGCGCCGCCGCAGCAAGCTCCGGGCTGGGCGCAGCAGGTCGACGCGGTATTCGCGCAGTGGAACCGCCAGGACTCTCCCGGTTGCGCCCTCGGCGTCTACCAGGACGGCCGCATCGCGTATGTGCGCGGCTACGGAATGGCCGACCTCGAGCACGACGTCCCGATCACGCCCGGCTCCGTCTTCTACGCCGGTTCGGTCTCCAAGCAGTTCACCGCGATGGCCGCCGCCCTCGCCATCAAGCAGGGCCGGCTGAGTGCGGATGACGACGTGCGGAAGTACGTGCCGGAGCTGCCGGACTACGGCAGGCCCATCACCATCCGGCATCTTCTCCACCACACGAGCGGGCTGCGCGACGTCAACACGCTGATGGTCCTCGCCGGCCGGCGCGACGAAGACGCCTTCGACAACGAGGCCGTCCTGCACATCGTCTCGCGGCAGAAGGCGCTGAACTTCCTTCCCGGCGACGAGTACCTCTATTCGAATTCCGGGTATGCCATGCTCGCCCTCGCCGTCGAGCGCGCCACGGGAACGCCGTTCGCCGAGTACGCCGAGGCGAACATCTTCACGCCGCTCGGCATGAAGGTGAGCCACTTCCACACCGACTTGACCCGCCTTGTGCCAGGCCGCGCGTGGGCGTACGACAGGCGGTCTGACGGTTCCTTCGCGCTCAACTCGCTGCAGAACGAGCGCGCCGGCGCGGGAGGGCTGTTCACGACGGTGCGTGAGCTCGCGCGGTGGGACGAGAACTTCTACGACGGGCGCGTGGGCGGCCTCGACGTCATCAGGATGCTGGAAACGCCGGGGCGGCTGACGAGCGGCACCGAGTTGACCTACGCGTGGGGGCTGATGCTGGGTTCGTATCGCGGCCTGCCGATCGTGGAGCACAGCGGATCGCTCGGCGGCTACCGGGCGCACATCATCCGGTTCCCGGGCGCGCACACGTCGGTGGCGATCCTGTGCAACGTGTCCAACGTCAGCACGCGCACCGTCGTCCGGCGCGTGGCCGACGCGGTGCTCGCCGGGCGGTTCACGGTCGCGGAGCGCCCGCTCCCGCCGCCCGACGCGGCTGCCCCGTCTGTCATCCCATCCGGGCTGGGCTACCTCTACGAAGGGGATGAGCTGAAGGCGTTCGTGGGCGAGTACTACAGCGACGAGCTGGACAGCACCTACCGGATCAGCGTCGACGGCAAGTACTTGAGGCTCCGGCGCGGCGTGCAGCGCCAGGTCTTCACGCTTCAGCCTGGGCCGAAAGACGAGTTCCGCGGCCCAGGAAGTGTGCTCCGCTTCCGCCGCGGTCCCGATGGCGCCGTCACCGGCCTCGTCGTCGACGCCGACCGGGCCAGGGGGCTCACGTTCGAGCGACGCTAGACCGCGGGGCGTCAACGCGAGACGCGCGCCCAGAGCTCGTTCGTCGACAGGAACTCGTACCGCCGGCGACGCAGGCGGGCCACGAGGGAGCGGACGGCGAGAAACGTGTTCTCGCCCTGAAACAGCCAGAGATACCGGTGAAGCGCGCGTGAGCGAGGGCTGCGGACAGCGTGCTTCAGCGATCCGGACCTGACGAGATCGGTCATGTGCATGTTGTAGACGGCAAGTCGGCCCGGCCCCGCGAGCGTCCAGAGGAGGGCGTCGCCCGGGGCCTTGGCCAGGAGCCGATACGTGTGATTGAAGGGCAGCGGCACATGGCGCCAGCGACCGATCGGGAACTCGAGCAGCCTTCCGTCGAACACCAGGTAGTCGCCCTTCGCGAACGCCGGGTCCCGCTGGCTTCCCTGGCCCCAGCCCCGTTGCAGCGACGAGTCCCAGGCGAAGCCCAGCTCGAGCAGCGTCTCGTACAGCGCCCTCGAGAGGCGGTACGTGTGCGCCCGGTATCCGGCTGGCGGCCGCCCGCAGAACTCCGCGTAGGCTGCCGCGCCGCGGCGAAGCTCGGACGGCGTGTCGCCGGGTTTCCGGTGATCGTAACAGTGCAGCTGCACGTCGACCCCGGCGTCGACGAGACGCCTGCACAGTGCCGGCGAGCGTTCGAACAGCCGGCCCTCCACGAACGCCGTCAGCGGAACTCGCAGCTCGGCCAGCAGGTCGATGAGGCGCGGGATCTTCGATAGCGCCTCGTCGAGACCCGTGCCGTAGTCCGACTCGACGTCTATCGAGACGAGCGCCGTCGGGGCGTCCAGCGTACGCGGCTCGATGGCCATCGCCGCGGGATCGAGCAGCGCGGCCGGCATCAGAAGACGTCCCAGTCGAAGGGCGTCAGGTGCCACGCGTCCACCGTCGGCAGGGACTCGGCTTCGCGGCCGTGCCGGTGCACCCCGCGGCCAATGATCGCCACCGGTTGCGGCTGAAGACGTCGAGGGCAGACGACGAAGCCGGCCCCCTCGAGCGCCGACCTGTACGCGGGCACCGCGTTGCCTCCGAACGCCACGGCCAGATCGGCGCGCGCTCCCGATCGCAGGGCGTCCTCGATTCCCGTTCTGAGGGCCGTCGCGTGAGACGGCGGCACCCACGCGTCGCACACCACCAGCGTGCGCAAGCCCTTGATCCGCATCCGCCGTGTCACGAGATAGCCGCAGACGAGGCCCTCCGCCTGAAGGTACCGGATCTCGTAACGCTCTCCGGGGCGTGCGACGTAGCGCCAGTTCAACGCCGCGCGCGTGCGCGGACTCCACATCGTTGCCGGGAACGGGACATCCCGCCACTCCTCTCCGTCGAACGACCTGTCGAAGGACTCACGCAACTCGACCGACACCCCGCTGGCGCGCTGCCGCCGGCCTCCAATCCATCCCCAGCCCGGCACGTTGGGCCGCACCCAGAAGACCAGGTCGCCGGCCTTCTGCATGCCGAACCTGAGGAAACCCGCCGACGATCGCGGATTCGGGACGGTATAGGCGAGTTCGACGTCCAGCTCGGACAGCAAGTCGAACCCGAAGCTCGTCATCGCGGCAAAGACTTTTCGCCGGCGGTACTCGGGCGCCACATAGAGGCGAACGAACAGAAACGTTCGCGTCGGCCGCGAAAACGCGGGACCGGTGAGCCCCCAGGGATGGAAGACGAAATAGCCAATGACCTGAGCGGATCCAGGGTCGCTCGCCGTGACTACAAAACCGTGCCCGTACGGGTTCTCATCGACGAACCAGGCGATCAGATCGCGGGTCAGAGGCGATCGCACCTCTTCGGGCGAGGCGGAGCGGGACAACTCGGCCACGCGCGCGTACTCGGCCGGGCTGGCGACCGCCAGCTGGATGTCGCTCCGGCCGAGGCGCCGGCGCGCGGCCTCCACCATCGCCTCCGGCACGCCGTGCATCTGGACGTCGGGTTGCGCCGATCCGCCGGGCGATTCGGTCATGGGCATCTCCGGAGAGCGAGGTCCCTCGCGCCGGGTGAGGGCCACGGCGCCCTCCGTTGCGGCGGAGTATAGTCGAATTGCGCGACGCGCCGGGCTTAACGTCGTTGTCCGATCACGAGGCCGGACGGCCCGGGTGTCACGGTGATCGTCTGCCCGCCTTTCACGAGTCGCTCAACCGCAGCCTGAGCGTAGCGCACGCGGACCGGGCCGGCGCGGTCAGCGGTGATCGTCGCCGAGCCGAGCTTCCCGTCCCTCCAACTGATGTCCACCGTGTAGCCGCCGCGCGCACGGAGACCGCGCACGGACCCCGTGGCCCACGCCGACGGTAGGGCCGGCAGCAGGTGAACCTCGCCCCGGTGGCTCTGCAGCAGCATCTCGGCGATGCCGGCCGTTCCGCCGAAGTTGCCGTCGATCTGGAACGGCGGATGCGCGTCGAACAGGTTCGGATACGTGCCGCCACCCTTGTACTGCGTGTCGCCGGAGGCCGACACGTACTGCAGGTGCGTCCGCAACATGCGGTACGCATGGTCGCCGTCGAGGAGCCTCGCCCAGAGCGCGATCTTCCACGCCTTGGCCCAGCCGGTCCCGCCATCGCCGCGCAGTTCGAGCGACCGCTTCACGGCGGCCGCAAGCGCAGGCGTGTCGATCGGGTTGATCTGATCGTCCGGGTACATGCCGATGAGATGCGACACGTGGCGGTGCTCCGGCTCCGGGTCGTCCCAGTCGAAGTACCACTCCTGCAGGTTGCCCCGCCGGCCCACCTTGTACGGCGGCAGCCGATCCAGCTTCGCCTTCACTGCTTTGCGGAAGTCCGCATCGATGCCCAGCGTGTCGGCCGCCTGGATCACGTTGAGGAACAATCCGCGGATGAGCGCAAGGTCGGACGTGGTCATCACGGAGACCACGCCCGTATAGCCGTCCGGGGTCGTGTAGGCGTTCTCCGGCGAGGTGGATGGCGCCGTCACGAGGAACCCGTCCGGCCCCTCCACGAGCCAGTCCATGGCGAATTGGGCGGCCCCCTTCATCAGCGGATACGCGGTCGCCCGCAGCCAGGCCGCGTCGCCGCCAAAGGCGTAGTGCTCCCACAGGTGCTGGCTCAGCCACACGCCCGCCATCGGCCAGTTCGCCCACCTGGGATCGCCCTGGCCGAGGTCGCCGACGGGATTGCTGAGCGCCCAGATGTCGCTGTTGTGATGCACGCACCAGCCTCCCGCGCCGTAGAAGTGGCGGGCCGTCACGGCGCCGGTCTTCGCGAGATCGCCGACGAAGCGTAGCAGCGGCTCATGGCACTCGGCGAGGTTGGTGGACTCGGCCGGCCAGTAGTTCATCTCCGTGTTGATGTTCACCGTGTAGTTGCTGCTCCACGGCGGCCGCATATGAGGGTTCCAGATGCCCTGAAGGTTGAGGGCCGGGCCGCCGGGCCTCGAGCCGCTGACGAGCAGGTAGCGCCCGAACTGGAAGTAGAGCGCTTCGAGACCAGGGTCCGCGGCGCCTGCCGCGTACTCGCGCAGGCGAACGTCGGTGGGTTTCTCGTCCTGCGGCGTGCGGCCGAGATCAAGCGCGACGCGCTGGACCAGCGCCCCGACGTCCTTCACGTGGGCGGCGCGGAGGCTCTCGAACGTGCGGCCGGCGGCCGCGTCGAGTGTCGCCAGCGTAGCGCGAACGGGGTCCGGCCCCTGGCTCGGCTCGTTGTCGAATCCCGCAAAGCTCGTGTCGACGGCGACAGCCAGGATCGCCGTGCTCGCCCCGCCGACACTCAATTCGTTGGCGCCACGGCCCACCTTGCCGTCGGTGCTCAACACCCGGGCTCGCGCGGCGAACCGCGTTCCCTTCGGGTCGGGCCCGTCGTCGTAGACGATGGCGGGCTCGATGTTGCCCCTGTAGTTCGGCTCTGCGTGGACCGGTGCCCGGCCCGAGAGCACGAGGTCCCCGTTGCCTGCGACGACGGCCTCGTGCCGGAGTTGGCTCCCGAACCGCACGCTGAAGGCGAGACGGCCCGGCGCCGACGCCGACAGCCTGATGAGCAGCAGGTTGTCCGGGTAGGAGACGAAGACGTCGCGCGAGAACGCCGCGCCGCCCGCGCTGAACTGCGTGCGCGCCGTCGCCGTTGCCAGATCCAGTTCGCGTCGATAGCCCGTCACGGGCTCGGTCGCCATCTCGCGCGACTCGAGGTAGAGGTCGCCCAGCGGCGCATAGGACTGCGAGAACTTGCCCTGGAGCTTGCGCGTGAGGGTGTCGGCGGCCTTGTAGTCGCCCTTGAACAGCGCCTCGCGCACCTTCGGCAGCCAGTTGATCGCGTCGGGATTCACCGCCGGATCGATCGGCCCGCCGGCCCACAGCGTCGAGTCGTTCAGCAGGAATCGGTCCGTCGCGGGCCCGCCGTACACCATCACGCCGGTGCGGCCGTTCCCCAGCGGCAGGGCTTCCTCGAAGGCGGCGGCCGGCCGGTCGTACCACAGCACGGCCTGGCGCGTCGGCGGACTCTGGGCTGCCTGACCGCCAGCCATGGCGAGGACGAGGGCCGCCGTCGCGGCCGTGAGCGGGAATCGCGCGGATCGACAGGGAGGTCGGGACATGCAGCGGGTTTTACCCGCTTCCGGCCCCAGCGTCAAACGGAATGAGTGGAAAGAACCGGGCGCCGCAGGACGCGGCGCCCGATAGAACACGCCGAGGGCCCTGCTCTAGGCGGACGCCGAAGACGACTTCTTGGCCTTCGTTGCCGCCTTCGTGGCGGCCTCCTTGCGGGCCTGCGAGGTCTGGGCGCCGAACTTCTTCGTGAAGCGCTCGACGCGGCCCTCGGTGTCCATGATCTTCTGGCGGCCCGTGTAGAACGGGTGGCAGCTCGAACAAATCTCGAGGTGCAGCTCCGGCTTGGTGGAGCGCGTCTTCCACGTCGCCCCGCAGGCGCACCGCGCCTCGACATCGAAATACTTCGGGTGGATGCCTTCCTTCATGCGAACTCCTTCCGGCGTTCCGGAACTTCCAAGTATAGCAGGGAGCGGTGGCCTCAAGAAAGGGGCTAGGGACTTGGCGCTAGGCGCTAGTCCGACGCCGCTCTCGCCGCGTGGCTGGCTTGACGGCGTGACCGCAGGGCTGACTAGCCCCTAGCGCCTAGCCCCTACGGAATGACCGTATCCCTGTCCCACCTGTGCCCCCTCATTGCCTCCAACAGGCTGGCAGGGAAGGGTTTGCCGTCCGAGACGGAGAGGTTCTTCTCGACGTGGCGCACCGTCCGCATCCCTGGAATGACCGTTGCCACCGCCGGGTGGTGCAGGATGAACCTCAGCGCCAGGTCCGGGAGGTCCATCCCCTCGGGCAGGTCGGACTTGACCCGATCCACACGAGCCAACGTCTCTCGCAGGTTCTCGGGCGTGAAGTAGAGGTTTCGCCAGTCGCCCTTCGGCCACGTGTCGCCGACCGTCATGGTCCCCGTCAGGCTGCCCTCGTCGAACGGCACGCGGGCGATGATGGCGACGCCGAGTTCCAGGCAGAGCGGGAACAGTTCGTCTTCCGGCGCCTGGTCGAAGATGTTGTACACCACCTGAACGGCGTCGATGAGCCCCGTCCGCAGCGCCCGCAGCACGTTGGCCGGCTCCCAGCGGTTGACGCTGATGCCGACGAGTTTGATCAGGCCCTCCGACTTGAGGTCCGCGACGGCGCGCTGCCAGCGCTCGTCGCCGGCCCACGCATCGGTCCAGACGTGGAACTGCTGCAGGTCGAGGCTGGAAACACCGAGCGCGGCTAGGCTCCGCTCGGTGGACGCGCGGATGTAGTCGGGCGGGAAGACGGCATCGAGCGGATACTCCGCCCGCGCCGGCCACTGGCTGTTCTTCGGCGGGATCTTCGTGGCGATGAACGGCGCCGGTCCAGACCACCCGCGGAGGACCTCGCCGATGAGCGTCTCGCTGTGGCCGTTGCCGTAGGCCCGCGCCGTGTCGATGAAGTTGCCGCCGAGTTCCAGATAGCGGCCGAGCGCGGCCTTCGACGCCTCGTCGTCAGAACCGCTCCAGCCGCCCATGCCCCAGGTGCCAATGCCGATCTCGGCAACCGGCGTGCTCGTCCGTCCGAACGTACGGTACATCATGGGCGTATTTTACCTGTCCTGGAGCCGCCGGCACCCGTGGAGGCTGCGCTCACCTGTACATAGCGAAGGGCAGCGCGGCACCCCCCAGCGACGCGTTGCCCTTCGACCTCCCCGCCCACCTTTGCCTGGACTGCGGTGAAGCAGGAAAGCTCAAACCTGTGGACGGGCGTTCGTCCTGCCGTCCCGTATGCGAACCCTGTGCCGCACCCCAGCCGGCCGGCCCGGTTTTGCCTTGTCGCAACCTGCTTGTTGTCAGTGATTTGCGGGCGGCTGTCGCAGGCCACAAATAGAGAGGGCGCCCGAAGGCGCCCTCTAATCCAGAAAGCCGAATTGGAAATCCCGAATCTCGTATAAGGGGAGGGGCGGCACGCGCGTGCCGCCCCCGGCTGGACATCCTCAGAACGTGAACCGCGCGGTCAACTGGACCACGCGCGCGCCGACGCCCACGCCCGTGATGCGGCCGAACGTCGTGCTGTTGATGTTCATGTCGCCCGAATAGAAGCTCACGGAGTTGAACACGTTGAACGCTTCGATCCGGAACTCGGCGTTGTACCGCTTCGCGAACGTGAGGCGCTTCGCGAGTGCCGCGTCCATCGACCAGACTGCCGGCGCGTCGAAGGCGAAGATCGGCAGCGTGCCCACTTCTCCCGCCGTCGGGTTGAAGAAGACCTGCCCGCTGAAGCCGGCCGCGTTGGCCAGGTTGTCGGCGCCTACCGCCCGCCCGTCCGTATTGATGACCTTCGGGTCGATCCAGTAGATGTTCCCGTTCGGCTGTTTGAACACGCCGAACAGGTTGCTGATCTCGTCCACCGACATGTTCGTCACGGCCGTGTTGTTGCCCGACCGGCCGGACTTGTTGAAGGTGCCGCGCGTCGACACCATGTTCACGGGCGACCCGGACTGGTAGTGGAAGACCCCGCTCAGCTGCCAGCCGCCAACGATGGCGTTGGTGACGCCGCCCTCGTTGACCCACCTCTTGCCCTGGCCGAACGGCAGGTCGAAGATCAGGTTGGCGTTCACGATGTGCGTGAGGTTGTATGCCGAACGCCCCGCGTCCAGTTGCGGCCTGGCATTGTCCATGTACGGCTCGTACCGGCTCTGGCTCGTGCCGCCGGTGCTGTTCGACCGCGTGTGGCTGAACGTGTAGTTCATCTGGCCCATGATGCCGCCCTGGTACTGGCGGCGCAGCTCGAGCTGCAGGGCGTTGTAGTTCTGCCACCCGTCGTTGACCATCGCCCGGGCCTCGTAGATGCCCGTGTTGGGCAGGAAGTCCTTGTAGGCCTGCGCGATCCGCGACGTGAGGTAGAAGTCGGCGAGGCCGGCCACCTCGTTCTGCTGGATGTTCGTCCGCACGGTCGAGTTCGTCAGCGACCCGCCGTTGTAGCTGGGCAGCACGGTCAGCGGCTGGCTGCCCGGGATGTTCGCGTTATAGGACGGATCGAAGGCCCCGCCTGCCGCCACCGCGAGGTAGCCGTTGCTCCGGGCCCGCTTGAAGTCGTCGATGAATCCCTGGTTCAGCTTGAGCTGGTTGGTGTCGATGCCGCGCCAGATGCCTCGCCCGAACGTGCCCACATACCGGGCCTCCGCCGCGAACCGCCACGGCAGCTCGCGCGAGATCCCGAGGCTGACCTGGTTGACCTTCGGCTGCTGGATGCCCGGGTCGACGATGGCCATCGGCGCGGTCGCGCTGAGGGCCATCTGATCCGCCAGCGTCCGGGTGGTCAGGAACGTCGGCGTCGGGATGTTCGGGACGCCCGCGCCGTACTTCGCATACTGGTTCGACAGAACCGCGTTCGTCGCCAGCCCCGCGTTGCCGCCGAGGATGTTCGTGGCCACCGTGACGCCTTCCTCGTTCACGAAGGTCAACGAGTACCCGCCGCGGACGGCCGTCCGCCCGTCGCCGAACAGGTCCCACGCGAAACCGACGGTCGGCCCGAAGTTGTTCAGGTCCTTCTTCCACAGCCCTCCGTCTACGAAGGAGATTGTGGCCCCGGGGTCGGCCAGCACCTCACGGTAACCCTTCCCGTTCAGGAGCGGCACGAAACCGAGGTTGTCGTCCTCGGCGACCGGGCTGTTGTACTCCCACTTGAGGCCCGCGCGCAGCGTGAAGGTGGGCTTCAGCCGCCAGTTGTCCTGGATGTACGACGAGATGGTGTCCAGCGTGTAGTTCCGGTTGTTCGGAATGCCGGGCTGATACCCCGAGGTCTGGTCCTTCACCTGGAACTGGCGGGACACCGAGCTGATGGTCCCGGTCAGCATCGCCAGCATCGTGTTCGCGCTCGACAGGTCGGCGGCGCTGATGCCGCCGGGGAACATCGCCGACGTGAGCTGCGCGCTCGCCGGCGCGGCCGGTACTGAAGCCCCAGCCGATGGTCGGGACCGTGCCCTCGTAGTTGTACGGGTTCACGTGGATCCGCTGCCAGCTCACGCCCATCTGCATCGCATGGTTGCCCTTCATCCACGACGCGTTGTCGTTGAACTGGTAGGTGTTCGTGTACCGCCCCTGCGGGAAGAAGTTGATCTGCGGATCCTGAAGGGTCAGCGGCAGCGTGGCCGTCTGGCCCGCGTACCTGATCGTCGGCAGCGCATCCGGGTACACTTCGAACTTCACCGGCGCCAGGTTCGCGCCCGCGCGGAGTTCGTTCGTCAGCGTCGGCGAGACCATCCACCGCCACGCGCCGACGAAACGCTTCACGGGCGACTCGGTGTAGGCGAGCGGCCGGTCCTTGCTGATGAAGTCCAGGTCCGGTCTGTCGTCGGTCTCCTTGAACGTGGTGAAGATCCCCTCGAACCGGTGCTTCGTGCTCAACTCGTAGTCGATGCGGGCGCCGTAGTAGTTCCGGACCGTCTGGCGGTTCTGGTCCCAGCGGTAGCCGGCGGTGTTCAGGACGCGGTCGGCACGCGAGTCGCCGCGATCGTAGTTGTTGACGTTCGAGTAGCTGTCGATCTTCGAAAACACGTCCTGCTGCATCTTCGCATCCAGCGTCGCGCCGACCGCCTGGACGATGTTGATCGACCGCACCTGCCCGTCCGACGTGCTGACGTAGCGCCACACGCCCTGGAAGGTGTCCGCGTTGGCGGCGACGGTGACGTTCTGGGCGCCGGCCTGCTTCCGCCTGAAGCCCTCGTAGTACCCGAAGAAGAACAGCTTGTCCTTCAGGATAGGCCCGCCCACGCTGCCGCCGAACTGGTTCTGCTTCAGCAGCGGCTTCGGCACGCCCGACTTGTTGTTGAAGAACGAGTTCGCCGCCAGCGCGTTGTCACGGTTCTGCCAGAACGCGCTGCCGCGGAGCTTGTTGGTGCCCGACGGGGTGACCATCCGCACGGAGCTGGCGCCGCCGGCCGAGTCGGCCCCCTGCACCGACGTCGTGATGCTGAACTCCGCCACGTTGTCAGAGGTCGGCCGGTTCGGCAGGAAGTCCAGGGAGTTCGTCCTGATGAAGTTGTCCTGGACGTTGATGCCGTCCTGGGTCACCTGCGTCCACGTGGGCCGCCCGCCGCTGATGCCCGTGTTCATGCGCGTCGCGACGCCAGGCACGCCGGCCTGCAGCCGGATGAGCTGCGTCATGTCGCGGTTGACGACAGGTAGCGCCAGGATCTGCTTCTGCTCGACGGTCCGCACGATTTCCGGCGTCGTCGTCTGCACGAGCGGGCTGGCCGCCCCGGTCACTTCCACCGTCTCGCTGAGCTGGCCGATCGCCAGGCGCGCCGTGAGCGAGTACTCCTGGCCGACGTTGATCGTGATGTCGGTGAAGCTCGCCGTCTTGAAGCCCTGCAGCTCGACCACCACCTTGTAGATGCCGGGCTGCACCTGCGGGAACAGGAATGCGCCCGTGTCAGTCGTGACAGCCGTCGCCGACTGGTTCGTCTGGACGTTCGTCAACACGACCGTCGCGCCTGGCAGCACGCCGCCCGACGAGTCCAGAACCGTTCCGGCCAGGCGGCCCGAACTGCCCTGCGCGGATGCCGCACCCGCGAACAGCAGTAATCCCAAGAGCAATACCGCCGCGGTGCGAAGTACCCTCCCACGCTTCACCATGACGCCTCCCTCGTGAAAGAAAGCCGGATTCTGACGGGTGTCAACCATGAGACGGTGGCAATTGTATGCGAATTCGGTGCCGGGAGTGTGAAATCCTTTGTAAATGGGGACCTTCTCAACTGCCTGGCAGAATTGAGGTTAGCGAGGGATGGCGGGAGGGGCGTTCTGATCGTGAACAGACTCGGCCCGGATGATCCCTGCCGATGGATCGCCGCTACGAACGGCTGGATCCGGCTCCGGCGAGACAAGCTGAGTCCCGAACCCCGAACCCCGAATCCCGAACGCTATCGATTCATCGCACTGAGGAACTCGAGGTTCGTCCGGGTCTTCGACAGCTTGCCGAGCAGCAGTTCCATCGCGTCGACCGTGGAGAGCGGGTCGAGCACCTTGCGGAGGATGTAGACCTTGGTGAGGACGTCCTTCTCGAGCAGCAGCTCTTCCTTGCGCGTGCCGCTCTTCTGGATGTCGATCGACGGGTAGACGCGCCGGTCGGACAGCTTCCGGTCGAGGTGGATCTCGAGGTTGCCCGTGCCCTTGAACTCCTCGAAGATCACGTCGTCCATGCGCGAGCCCGTGTCGATGAGCGCCGTAGCGACGATCGTGAGCGAGCCGGCGCCTTCGATCTTGCGCGCGGCGCCGAAGAACCGCTTCGGCTTCTGCAGCGCGTTGCTGTCGACGCCGCCCGAGAGGATGCGGCCCGACGTGGGCACGACCGTGTTGTAGGCGCGGGCCAGGCGCGTGATCGAGTCGAGCAGGATGACGACGTCGCGGCCGGTCTCCACCAGGCGCTTCGCCTTCTCGATCACCATTTCGGCAATCTGCACGTGGCGCTGGGGCGGCTCGTCGAACGTCGACGAGATCACTTCCCCGCGCACCGATCGCTGCATGTCGGTGACTTCTTCGGGCCGTTCGTCGATGAGCAGCACGATGAGGAAGGTGTCGGGGTGATTGGTGCCGATGCTGTTCGCGAGCGCCTGGAGCAGCATCGTCTTGCCCGTGCGCGGCGGGGCGACGATCAGCGCGCGCTGGCCCTTGCCGATGGGCGCCATCATGTCGATGACGCGCGTGCACAGCTCCTCGGGGGCGTACTCGAGGTTGAACTTCTCCTGCGGGTAGAGCGGCGTCAGGTTCTCGAAGAAGACGCGTTCGCTCTTGCGCTCCGGCGGCTCGAAGTTGACCGCGTCCACCTTCACGAGCGCGAAGTACCGCTCGCCCTCGCGCGGCGGCCGGACCTGGCCCGACACGGTGTCGCCCGTGTGCAGGCCGAAGCGGCGGATCTGCGACGGCGACACGTACACGTCGTCGGGGCCGGGGAGGTAGTTGTAGTCGGGGCCGCGCAGGAAGCCGTACCCGTCGGGCAGCGTCTCCAGGACGCCTTCGGAGAACATGAGGCCGTTGCGCTCGCTGCGGGCCCGCAGGATCTGGAAGATGAGGTCCTGCTTGCGCATGCCCGTCGCGCCCGGCAGGTCCATCTGCCTCGCGATGGCCGTGAGGCCCGCGACGTTCAGGCTCTTGAGCGACGCCAGATCGAGCGTGCCCACGTCTACCGTCTGGGTTGATTCCACTGTTCCACCTGTTGCGCTATCCATGCCCACAGCTCGTCGATCCCTTCCCGTGATGTCACCGATGTCAGCAGCGCCGCCCGGCCGAATGCCTGCGCGAGGGCCGCCGCGGCGCGCTGGCGCTCGGCGCGCGAGAGCTTGTCCGCCTTCGTGGCCACCAGCTGGACCGCGCACGCCTGCGCCGAGAGCCAGCGGACCGCCTCGATGTCCGTCTCGAGGCCCGGGTGCCGCACGTCGACCAGCAGCACCACGCCGGCGATGGCCGGCCGCAGCCACGTGTCCTTCCGCCCGCCGAAGAAGTACTCGTGGGCGAGCGACTCGAAGGCCCGGCCGTCCTTGGCGCCCCTCGCGTATCCGTAACCGGGCAGATCCACGAGGTGGAAGGGCCGGCCGCGATCGGGCTGGAGCCGGAAATAGTTGGCCAGCCGCGTCTTGCCGGGCGCGGCGCTGGTCCGGGCCAGGGTCCGGCCTGCGAGCGCGTTGATCAGGCTCGACTTGCCGACGTTGGACCGGCCGGCGAACGCCAGCTCCGGGAGCGGCGTCTGCAGCAGATCGGCGGCGGTGGCGGCGCTGGTGACGAACTCCGCCGCCACGACTCTCACTTTGGCCATGGTGAGTCGCGACTGAAGCCGGCCGCTCAGCGGGCCGCTCAGCCCCGAGTCCCTTGCGCCTAGCCCGCCTAGTGCGTGACCCGCTCCTCGCCCGGACTGTCGATCTTGACCGGCTCGATATCGCCCACGGGGAACGGCCGCCCCGGCAGCGGCGCCGCGAGGGCAATCCGCAGCACCTCGTCCATCGTTTCGACGAGATAGATCTTGAGCACGTCGAGGACGCTGCGCGGGATGTCCGCGAGATCCTTCTCGTTGTCCTTCGGCAGGATGATGTGCGTCACGCCCGCGCGGTGGGCCGCCAGCACCTTCTCCTTCACGCCGCCGATCGGCAGCACCTTGCCGCGCAGGGTGATCTCTCCGGTCATCGCGACGTCGCGCCGCACCGGCACGCCGGTGAGCACCGAGACGAGCGCCGTGGCCATCGTGATGCCGGCCGACGGGCCGTCCTTCGGGATCGCGCCCTCGGGGACGTGGATGTGCACGTCGTTGCGGCGGTGGAAGTCCTTGTCGATGCCGAACTCGGCGGTCTTCGAGCGGACGAAGCTCAGGGCGGCCTGGGCCGACTCCTGCATCACGTCGCCGAGCTTGCCGGTGAGCGTCAGGCGCCCGCGGCCCGGCATGATCGTCGTCTCGGTGATGAGGATCTCGCCGCCCACCTCGGTCCACGCGAGGCCGGTGGCCAGCCCGATCTCGTTCTTCTCCTCGGCGGTCGTCGGCCGGAACTTCGGCACGCCGAGGAACTGGGTGACCTTCTCGGGGGTCACTTCCTCGACGTACGCCTTGCCCTCGGCCACGACGCGGCGGGCGACCTTGCGGCAGATCGACTGGATCTCGCGCTCCAGGTTGCGGACGCCGGCCTCGCGCGTGTAGCGCTGGATGATCGTCTGCAGCGCCTCGTCCGTGAACGTGACGTTGGCCGGCAGGAGGCCCGAGCCCTCGAGCGACTTCGGCACGAGGAAGCGCTTCGCGATCTCGGTCTTCTCGAGCTCGGTGTAGCCCGGCAGCTGCAGCACCTCCATGCGGTCGCGCAGCGCCTGCGGCACCGTGTGCAGCACGTTGGCCGTGCAGATGAACATCACGTTCGACAGGTCGTACTCGACGTCGAGGTAGTGATCGAGGAACGTGTGGTTCTGCTCGGGGTCGAGCACCTCCAGGAGGGCGGCCGACGGGTCGCCGCGGAAGTCCATCGACATCTTGTCGACTTCGTCCAGGAGGAACAGCGGGTTCTGCGTGCCCGCCTTCTTCATCATCTGGATGATCTGCCCCGGGAACGCGCCGATGTACGTGCGGCGGTGGCCGCGGATCTCCGCCTCGTCTCGGACGCCGCCGAGCGACAGGCGCACGAAGTTGCGGTTCATGGCGCGCGCGATCGACTTGGCGAGCGACGTCTTGCCGACGCCCGGAGGGCCGGCGAAGGTGAGGATGGTGGCCTTCGGCTTCTTCACGAGGGCGCGCACGGCCAGGAACTCGAGGATGCGCTCCTTCACCTTGTCGAGGCCGTAATGGTCGGCGTGCAGGATGGCCTCGGCCCGCTTCAGGTCGCGGCTCTCCTTCGACTTCTTGTGCCAGGGCACGGCCACGAGCCAGTCGAGGTAGTTGCGGGAGACGGTGGCTTCGGCCGACATCGGCGGCATCGCCTCCAGGCGCTTGAGCTCCTGGATGGCCTTCTCCTCGACGTCGGCAGGCATCTTCGACCGCTCGATCTTCTTCTTGAGCTCGTCGACCTCGTTGCCTTTTTCGTCCTTGCGCCCCAGCTCCTTCTGAATCGCCTTCATCTTCTCGTTGAGGTAGTACTCCTTCTGCGCCTTCTCCATCTGCTTCTTGACGCGCGTCTGGATGCGGCGGTCCACCTGGAGCTTGTCGACCTCGGCCTCGAGGATGGAGGCGATGCGGTTCAGGCGCTCGAGGGGCGAGACCATCTCGAGCAGGTTCTGCTTCTCCTCGACGCCCACGAGCAGGTGCGCGGCGATCGTGTCCGACAGCCGGCCCGGGTCGTCCACGCGCACGGCGGCGATCATGGCGTCGTACTGCAGGTTGTTCGACAGCTTCACGTACTGCTCGAACAGCGACACGACGCGGCTCATCGCGCCCTCGACGTCGCCGGCGGCGTCGCGGTGCCGGGGCAGCACCTTGACGACGACGCGGAAGAAGCCCCGGTCCTCCTTCCACTCGATGGCCCGGCCGCGGTCGGTGCCCTCGACGAGCAGCTTGATGTTGCCGTCGGGCAGCTTGAGGCTCTGGACGACGTTGGCCACGCAGCCCATCGTGTAGATGTCCTGGGGCTGCGGGTCGTCGACCTGCGCGTCGTGCTGCGCCGCGAGGAACACGCGCTTGTCCTTGTCCAGCGCGTGCTCGAGGGCGCGGATCGACGCGGGCCGCCCGATGACGAACGGCACCATCATGTGCGGGAACACCACCAGGTCCCGCAGCGGGACGATCGGAAGGGTCTCGTAGAGTTCCACTAGCCTGCCTTTTCGATGACGGTCATCGGCTGCGCCTTGTGCTCGACGACCTCGCGGGTGATCACGCACTCCCGGACCTTCTTCTGGCCCGGCAGCGAGTACATCATCTCCAGCATGAGGTCCTCGATGATCATCCGGAGGCCGCGCGCGCCGATCTTGCGGTGGAGGGCGGCCTCGGCAATCGCCTCGAGGGCGTCGTCGGTGAAGCGCAGCTTGACGTTCTCGTACTCGAACAGCTTCTGGTACTGGCGCGTGATCGCGTTCTTCGGCTCGGTGAGAATCTGCACGAGAGCCGCCTTGTCGAGGTCGTGCAGCGTGCCGACCACGGGGAGGCGCCCCACGAACTCGGGGATGAGGCCGTACCGGATGAGATCTTCCGGCTCCAGCCGCTCGAGCGTGGCGCCGCGCTCGGCCCCCCGGCGCGGCCCGATCTCCGAACGGAACCCCATCGTCCGCTTGCCGATGCGGCGCTCGATCACCTTCTCGAGGCCCACGAACGCGCCGCCGCAGATGAAGAGGATGTTGGTCGTGTCGACCTGGTAGAACTCCTGGTGCGGGTGCTTGCGCCCGCCCTGGGGCGGCACGTTGGCGACGGTGCCCTCGAGGATCTTGAGCAGCGCCTGCTGCACGCCCTCGCCCGACACGTCGCGCGTGATCGACGGGTTCTCGTCCTTGCGCGAGATCTTGTCGATCTCGTCGATGTAGATGATCCCCTGCTGGCACTTCTCGATGTCGCCGCCGGCCGCCTGCAGCAGCTTGAGGATGATGTTCTCGACGTCCTCGCCGACGTACCCCGCCTCGGTCAGGGTCGTCGCGTCCACGATGGCGAAGGGGACCGAGAGCATCTTGGCCAGCGTCTGGGCCAGCAGCGTCTTGCCCGTGCCCGTCGGGCCGACCAGCAGGATGTTCGCCTTCGTCAGCTCGATGTCGTGCCGCCCGCGCGACGCCTTCTGGATCTCGATCCGCTTGTAGTGGTTGTAGACCGCGACGGCGAGCTTCTTCTTCGTGCGCTCCTGGCCGATGACGTAGTCGTCGAGGAACTTCTTGATCTCGGGCGGCGTCGGCAGCGTCGACCGCGGCGTCTTCGGCTCGTGGCGGTTGTCGTCGGCGATGATGTCGTTGCAGACCTCGACGCACTCGTCGCAGATGAAGACCGTGGGCCCCGCGATGAGCTTGCGGACGTCGTTCTGGTCCTTGTTGCAGAAGGAGCAGCGCAGCACGTCGGTGTCGCCGTTTTTCTTGGCCATGGTCGGACCCGGTCCCGCGGCGCGGCCCCCCGGAGGCCCCGCCCCGCGCCTTACGCGCGCTTGCGGATCACATCGTCAATGATACCGTATTCCTTCGCCTGCTCCGGGCGCATGATGTAGTCGCGCTCGGTGTCCACCTGAATGCGCTCGAGGGGCTGCCCCGTGTGGTGCTGCAGGATGCTGTTCAGGTTCTCGCGCATCCGCAGCAGCTCCCGCGCCGCGATGTCGATGTCGGTGGCCTGCCCGGCGAGCCCCTGCATCAGCGGCTGGTGGATCACGATGCGCGAGTTGGGGAGCGAGAACCGCTTGCCCTTCGCGCCGCCCGCCAGCAGCAGCGCCCCCATCGACGCCGCCTGCCCCAGGCAGTACGTCTGCACGTCCGGCCGGATGAACTGCATCGTGTCGTAGATCGCCAGCCCCGCCGTGATCGACCCGCCCGGGCTGTTGATGTAGAGCAGGATGTCCTTTTCCGGGTCCTCCGCCTCGAGAAACAGCATCTGCGCGATGGCCAGGTTCGCGATCTGGTCGTCGATCGGCGTGCCGATGAAGATGATGTTGTCCTTCAGCAGCCGGGAGTAGATGTCGTACGCGCGCTCGCCGCGGGCGGTCTGCTCGACCACCATCGGTACGAGTTGCGCGCGGGTCTCGCCGGAATCTCGCGTCATGATGCCGTCTCCAAGCTGCGGTGTCCTCGCCCGTTCCCGCGGCGGGATCGATCCGCCGCACGCAGGCGAGGAGACCGGTCCTACGTGATGGCCGCGTTGGCCAGCAGCAGGTCCACCGTCTTCTCCCGCCGCAGGCCGCCCCGCAGCCGCGCCAGGCCGTTGTCCTTCTCGACCTGGGCGCGCACCGCCTCGCGCGTGCGGCCGCTGCGCTCCGCGACGCGCGCGAGCTCCTGCTCCAGGTCCTCGTCGCTCACCACCACCGGCTCGCGCCGGGCGATCTCGTCGAGCGCCACCATCGCCTTCACCGACTCGACCGCCGCGTCGCGCTGGGCCGAACGGAACTCGCTCCAGTCGATCCCGGCCTTGCGCGGGTCGACCTGCTGTTCGACCAGCCGCCGCGCGAACTCCTCGACCCGCCGGTCGAGCTCCTGCTCGACCAGCGCGTCGGGCACGGCAAACGGCACCCGCTTCGCCAGGTCGGCCAGCAGATCGCTGCGCACGGCGCGGTCGGCCTCGTGCACCGCCTCGTGCTCGAGGTCGTGGCGCACGCGCTCCCGCAGGGCCGCCAGCGAATCGAAGTTCCCGAGGTCCTTCGCGAGCTCGTCGTCCAGCGCCGGCACCACACGCTGCTTGATCGCCTTGATCGTCACGCCGTACTCCACCGCCTGGCAGGCGAGATCCTTCACCGGGTGGTCGGCGGGGTAGTGCACCGTGAACGCCTTGTGGGCCCCGGCCTCGAGGCCCACGAGCGCGTCCGAGAACCCCGGCGGGTTCGCCTCGGCGCTGAGGTCGATCGTGACGTTCTCGTGCCGCTCGGGTTTCGCGTCCGCATTCCCTCCCGACATCGTGCGCTCGAGGTCGACCGTGGCCCAGTCGCCGGCGCCGAGCGGCCGTCCCTCCACCGGCTCGAAGCGCGCCGCGCGCTGGCGCAGCCGCTCGAGGGTCTCTTCCACCGCGGCATCTTCGACCGCGGCCGAGGGCTTGCGCAGCGACACGCCGCGGTACTCACCCGGGTCGAACGGCGGCACGACGTCGAAGGTGGCCGTGAAGGTCAGCGGCGCGCCCTGCTCGACGACCACATCGCGGACATCGGGCGTGTCAACCGGCTCGAGATCCCGCTCCTGGAGGGCCTGGTCGAGCGCCGACGGCACCAGGTCGTGGGCGACGTCGTGCAGGATCTCGTCCTTGAACCGCTGCCAGACCACGCGCGGCGGCACCTTGCCCGGGCGGAATCCCGGCACCTTCGCCGACCGGCCCAGCCGGCTCACGAGCCGGTCGATCTCGGCGTCGACCGTGTCGCGCGGGATCTCGATGGTGAGGCGCTTGCGCGTCTCGCTGACGTCGGCGAACTCGACCTTCATCTTTGTGACTATCGGCAGTCTTCGGGGCAGGGTTCAGAATCTACCAGGTTGTCGAGGGATCCGGACGGCCCGGCCGGCTCCCCGCAATGGCCCGGCCAGGGAATCCTGGTGCGAAAGGGGGGATTCGAACCCCCACAGCCTCTCGGCTACTGGATCCTAAGTCCAGCGCGTCTGCCAGTTCCGCCACTTTCGCATGTCGAAAGCGCCCGACCTGGTCCAACCTTAGAAGGGTAGCACGCGGTTTTGCAGGGGGGCAAGTCCAGAGGACGCCGGGGACTGGCTGCCGGCTACGACGGAGGGCGGGTGCGCTTCATGGCACCCCAACCTCCAGCCAGCATGAGGGCTCCAAACACCAGTATCCCCAGTCCGGTCCAGAGGTTCACGTTGATGCCCAGCGAGGCGGCGTAGACGGCCTGGTCGCCGAAGAGGCCGTAGCCGGCCAGCAGGGCGCCCAGCGCCACGAAAAGGAGGCCCATCGGGAGGCGGAGGTCGAGCAGCATCACGGACTCCCAATCATGAGGGACCAGGGGCTGGGCGCTAGGCGCTAGTTCGATTCCCAGGGAATCGCCTCGCCTCCCGCCTCGCCTGTCCCTTATCCCCTATCCCCTATCGCCTATCCCCTGACACCATCATCACCAGAACACGACATTGAGGGCCAGCGCCATCACCCCGACGATGACCGCCAGCGTGGCCGGCCGGTGGTACCACGGCAGCGGACCCTCCTGGACCCGGGGCGTCATCGAGTACACGAGGCCCTTGAGGTCGTCGAGGGCGCGCGGCTTCGTCACCAGGCTCACCGCGATGGTCACGACGAAGCAGACGATCCACGCGATGAAGGCGCCCCAGAAGTTGCGCGCCATGTCGCTCGCGTAGGCGTGCAGCGGGCCGGGGCCCGCGGTGCCGACGCCCGTCAGCAGGTAGTGCGCGGCGCAGGCGAGGATGCCGCCGAGCAGCCCCCAGAACGCGCCGTTGGGCGTGCAGCGCGCCCAGAACATGCCCAGCAGGAACGTCGCGAACAGCGGCGCGTTGATGAACGAGAACACCAGCTGCAGCAGGTCGTTGATGTTGCCGAAGTTCATCGCCACGTACGCGGTGGCCACGCTGAGAATCGTCCCGAACACCGTGGCCTGGCGTCCCACCTTCATGTAGTGCGCGTCGCTGCCGTCGCTCTTGATGTAGGGCTTGTAGATGTCGTAGGTCCAGACCGTGTTGAACGCCGTCACGTTGCCCGCCATGCCGGACATGAAGCTCGCGAACAGCGCCGTCAGCCCCAGCCCCAGCAGGCCCGGCGGGTAGTACTTCTGCAACATCATCGGCATGACCATGTTGTAGTCGGTCTGCCCGTTGAACTGCATGGCCTCCGTCGGCAGCACCGCCAGCGCCACCATCCCCGGGAGGATGACGATGAACGGCATGAACATCTTCGGGATCGCCGCCAGGATCGGCGTGCGCCGCGCCGCGTTCATCGACCGCGCGGCCATGGCGCGCTGGATGACGAGAAAGTCGGTGCACCAGTAGCCGAACGACATGGCGAACCCCAGGCCGCCGACCATGCCGACCCAGTCGATGCCCATCGGGTTCTGGGATGGCGACCCCATGTGTTGCCACGACTGGGTCCAGGCCCCCGCCGCGAATCCCGCGTCGGTCGCCACCGTGGCCAGCCGCGCCTCGACCCCCGACCACCCGCCGGCACCCATCACGCCCAGGAACACCAGCGGGAGGAAGCCGAACACGATCAGGAAGAACTGCACCACCTCGTTGTAGATCGAGCTGGTCAGGCCGCCGAGCAGGATGTAGACCAGCACCGCGGCGGCGGCGACGACGATGCTGAGGTCGACGTCCCAGCCGAGCAGAAGCTGGAACAGCCGGCCCATCACGTACATCGAAATCCCCGACGAGAACAGCGTCATCACCGCGAACGACACGGCGTTCAGCGCACGCGTCTTCTCGTCGAACCGCAGGCGGAGGTACTCGGGCACCGAGTGCGCCCGGCTCCCGTAATAGAACGGCATCATGAAGACGCCGACGAAGATCATCGCCGGGACGGCGCCGACCCAGTAGAAGTGCGACGTCATGATCCCGTACTTGGCGCCGCTGGCCGCCATCCCGATCACTTCCTGCGCGCCCAGGTTGGCCGAGATGAACGCGAGCGCCGTGATCCACGCCGCCAGGCTCCGCCCCGACTCGAAGAAGTCGAGGCTCGTCTTCATGAAGCGCTTGAGCGCCCAGCCGATCCCGAGCACGAAGGCGAAGTACAGCGCGATGATGGCGTAGTCGATGGGGTGCAGGGACATCTCGCCCGGCATTATTCAGAAGCCGGGCGATAGAAGCAAGCAGGCGCTAGGGGCTGGGCGCTAGGGACTAGTCAGTCTCGTCCCCGCGGCGGGCGGCCAGCGACACGGCGATAGCCGCCTGTGACTAGCGCCTAGCGCCTAGTCCCTAGCGCCTGTAGACTGCTGCCATGTCCTCTGCCGTGCCGCCGCGCCGCCCCATCGAGGTTCCCCGCGCCGAGTACCTCCTGTGGGCCAAGCGGAGGCCGCACCCCGTGAACGACCTCGGCCGCAGCGACGTCGCCGCCTGCAGCCTCGCCGACCTTCCAGGCGCGCGCGAGGCGCTCGAGTTGACCGGCAGGAACGACGAAGGGTGGGAGCCCCTGGTGCAGCGCGTGGCGGCCCGCTACGGCGTCCGGCCGGACCAGGTCGCCACCGCCACCGGCACGTCCGGCGCGAACTTCCTCGTCTGCGCGGCGCTGCTGCGGCCGGGAGACGACGTCCTGGTGGAGAAGCCGGCCTACGATCCGCTGCTCGCCGTCCCGCGGCTGCTCGGCGCGAACTCGGTGAGATTCGAGCGGCGGTTCGAAGACGGATTCCGGCTCGACCTCGGCCGCGTGGCTTCGGCCATCACGCCCCGGACGCGCCTGATCATGCTCACGAATCCTCACAATCCCGCCGGCGTGCTCACCGGAAGCGACGACTTGCGCGCCCTCGCCGCGCTCGCGGAGCGCCGCGACTGCTACGTCCTCGCCGACGAGATTTATCTTGATGCTGTCGCCGTCGCTGCGCCGCCGGTGGCGGCGAGCCTGTCGCCCCGCATCATCACCACTTCGAGTTTGACCAAGGCGTACGGGCTTGCCGGCCTCCGGTGCGGCTGGGCGCTCGCCGACCCGGGCATCTGCGAGGAGATCCGCCGCGCGAGGGACCTCGTGGACGGGAGCGGCTCTGTGCTCGCCGAACGGGCGGCGGCGGCCGCCTTCGACCACCTGCCCGCGCTGGCGGCGCGCGCCGAGGCGATTCTTGCACCGAACTTCCAGCGTTTCGCTGCCTTCATGGCGGCGCAGCCCGACCTGGAGTGGGTGGTTCCGGCGGGTGGGACGGTGGCGTTTCCGCGCTTGCGGGGGCAGGCATCTGCCGATGCCTTTGCCGATCGGCTGCTCAGGGAGTTCGAGACCGCTGTCGTGCCCGGCCGCTTCTTCGAGGCTCCGGCCCACTTCCGCGTGGCGCTGGGCATTCCAGGCGACGTCCTCGAACGGGGTCTTCAGGGGATCGCACGCGCGCTCGGTCGATGACGCAAAGTGGCGCGACGCGCGCGCCTAGGCCCGCGCCCCGAGCAGCCGCGCGGGCAGCATCACCACGGCGCGCAACAGGCTGAACACGCCTCCCACCGCGATCCCGACCAGCCTGAACGGCAGCAGCAGCAGCCACACAATCGGGTAGAGGATCAGCGCGAGGAGCGCCAGCGGCCAGCACAGCACGAAGAGGAGCAGCCACAACAGGAACTTGACCACGTGAGCCTCCGGCGCGCGCCACGTCGGCGCGTCACCGAGTACTACGTAAGGGAGTCGAAGCGGGTTCTACACCCCGGGATACCGCCTGCAGGCCGTGGGTGGCCGGGGCGCTTCCCATCTGCGCGCAGGGAGGACAAGCGAAGGTCACCCGAGCACAGATGGGAACGGCCCGGACAGGACCCGCGGCCGAGGGCCTTTACCGCTGTGCGCCGGCGATGGCGATGACCGAGAGCGGGTCGACGGCCGCCGCGCCGATCCGGAGCGTCCAGTGCAGATGCGGCCCGGTGACGCGGCCCGTGGCGCCAATGGCGCCCACCGTGTCCCCGCGGAGCACGAGCGAGCCAGGCTTCGCGTCGATGCGCGAGAGGTGGGCCAGCATCGAGAACACCCCAAGGCCGTGGTCGATGATGACCGTCGAGCCCGAGAAGTAGAGCGGTTCGGCAAGGACGACCACGCCCCGGGCCGGCGCGCGGACCGGAGTGCCCGTGGCGCCGCGGAAGTCGATGCCGCGGTGGGGCGCCCGCGCCTCGCCGTTGTAGACGCTTCGCGCGCCGAACAACGAGATCACCTCGCCGTCCACCGGCCGCCCGAAGCCGTCGTCCCAGAGGTGCCGGGCGGAGATCGCCGAGAGGACGCGGTTCAGCAGCAGGCGCTCGCGCTCGATCCGGGCCTGCTCGGCCGGCGGCGGCGTGACAAACTCCGGCGCGACTTTCAGGCTGCGCGTCGCGAACGACTTGGGGCCCACCCTGAGGGCGACCTTTGCCGCGAGCGTCGAACCGTCTGCCAGGCGCGCCTCGGCCTCGACGGTGGCCGGCCCGGGCCTGGCGGCAAGATCGATCCCGACCAGCGCGTGCCAGGTGCCGGCGGGCGGTCCCTCGTAGGCGGTGAACGGCTGTCCGAAAGCCGATCCCCGGACCGCAGTCAGCGACCCGGCGGCCGCGGTGAAGGTCAGCAGGACGGCCTCGCCAGGGGCCAGCTCGCGCGCCGAGTGGCTGATCTGCAGCGCACGGGGCGACGCCGGCGGCGCCTGCCCGGCAGACAGCACCGCGGCCGCCGCCGCCGCAACGATCGCGGCCGCAAGGGGCCCGGTGAGGGGGGCGATCCGCATCCGTGTCATGGCGGGAGTCTCTCAACGCCCACGATACATCGTGCGCGGGCCCGTGGCGAGTCCCAATCCGGCCCGGCCGGCGGAATGCTGTTTGCGGAACCCTGCGCGCGGCCTCCGCGATGCGCTATCCTAGAAGGCGATGCGCCTCCTCATGGCCTGTGTGACGGCCGCCGCCGCGGCGCTCGCGTGCGGCGGTCCGGCGTCGGCGCCGGTCTCGCCAAGCCCGCGCTCCGTGACGGAGGCGGCCTCGGCGGCCGACGGGTCAACCCTGAAAGTCACCGCGCCGGCGCTCCAGCTCCCGGCAAACGGGTCCTCCGTGACGTCGCTCACGCCCAACCTCGTCGTCGCCAATGCCACCTTCCGGTTTCTTGGTGACGTGCCCTTCGTCCGCACGCTGCAGTACCGGTTCGTCGTCGAGACCGCGTCCGGCTCCAGGGTGTCGGATGTCCTCACCGGGGCTGGCGTCGAATTGACCGGGTCACGGGTGGCGGCGGGACTGCTGGAGCCGCAGACGACCTATCGATGGCGGGTGCGGGCTGAACTCGGGGGCGCGTTCGGGCCGTGGTCCGCCTCTTGGACCTTCACGACGCCGAAGGCGTAGGGCGAGCGTCAGGGCTGGCGCTCCGCGAGCTGAGCTGTCACCGTTGCCATCGCCCAGTCGCTTCGCTTGAGCACGGCGCCCGAGGCCGTCGGATCAGCCGGTGGCATGTCGATGCGCAGCAGCGTACCGTCGGACTTCGCGGCAGCGGCAGCGGGAGTCAGCACCGACGCGCCCTGGACCGACAGCGGGGTGGGCCCGAGCAGCCGCACCTCGTAGCTGCGGCCGCGGCGGCCCTCGACACGCAGCGTGTAGGTGGAGGCGTCCAGCGTCGCGTCGATGACGCGGAGGCGGGACGAGACGTCCCCGAGCGCGAGCGGCGCGTGAAGGGGAACGACGCGCACGCCCGGTGTGGCGCGCAGGGCGAACGACCTGGGCGCGGCGACCTGCTCGAACCGCGCCAGGTGCAGGCCGCGCGACGCGCCGGCGCCGGGTGCGACAGGCCGCCACAGCAGGTCCCGCGTCAGCTGGCGCGCGCCTGGCGGAAGGATCGCGTGCAACTCGATTGGGAGTGCGCCGCCGCGCGGTGACACGTGGATGGACAAGCCGCCGGCGTCGCGCGTGATCGTGACATCGGCGGAGACGCCATGCCACCGGAGGTTGCGGATCTTCAGCCACTCCCAGCCCGCCGGCAACTGCGGCGCGAGCTGGAGGCGGGCGGGGACGGATTGCCCGTCGAGCGTGCCGGCCGGCAGGGCGTTGAGGCCGACCAGCCCGCGCATCAGCGTCGACACGAACCCCGTCGTCGCGAACAACTGGTGCGGCACCGCGGCGTCAATCGAGCGCAGGCGGTCGCCCGAGAACAGTTCCGCCATGTACCCGCGCGACTCGATGAACGTGAGGTCGGCGGTGCCGTCGAGGTACGTCCACGCGGCGTCGGGACGGCCGTTCGCGTAGAGGCCGAGGGCGGCGAAGCCGGTCAGGAACGGCCACGACGCGCCGTTGTTGTAGCTGAGGGGCCCGTAGAGCGCGCTGTCGATGGAGAGCATGCGCGCGCCCCAGTCCGCGCCGACGCCCGCGCCGGCCAGGTCGTCGAGCGCGCCCGCCACCGCGGGCCGGGACGCGTCGAAGACCCCGCGCCAGAGGCCGAAGCCAGGCCACACCGTCGGTTCGGCCTGTCCCTTGCCGTCTTTCATATAGGCGAAGTAGATCCGGCGTCCTTCGTCGTCGAGGAACCGGGCGTTCAGTGACTGGCGCGCCTTCGCCGCAGCGGCCCTGGCCGTGGCGGCGAAGGGATCGCCGGCCAGTTCCGCGAGTTCGGCGGCGGCCGCCGCCGCCTCGGTCCACGCCGCACCCAGGAACACGTCGGTGAGCACGTCGCGGCGGCGCAGCGTGCCGGTTTCCACCGCGGCGAGGCCGGCCTTCGTGTTGTCCATCAGGCCGTCGCCGTCCTCGTCTGTGGACGCGCAGTAGTCGTACGCCTGCTTCATCGACGGCCAGAAGTCCTTCGCCATGGCCGCGTCGCCGCTCGCGCGCACGTAGTCGCGCACCGCGATGATGTAGAGGGGCGTCGTGTCGGCGTGGTAGTAGCCGTACGGGAATTCCTCGAACCACTTGATGTAGCCCGCGCCCTGCGACAATTCGTGCATCATCTTGCCGTCGGCGCGCTGGCGCTTGCGCAGGAACTCGAGCGTCTGCCTCACCGTGCCGAAGTCGCCGTACGCCGTCATCGCCCACGAATTGATGAAGGCGTCGCCGCCGAAAAACCAGCCGAAGCCCGGCCGCTCGCTCGTGCCCGACGGCCCCAGGCCCGCGATGAGGCCGCAGCCCAGGTGCGGGTTGCAGACGAACCCCTTGTCGAGCGCCACCTTGCCCCACTCGAACGCGAGGTCCAGGCGGTCGTCGGGGCTGTCGATGGCCGCCATCTCCTCGCGCAGGCGCCGGTAGTGCGCCGCCGACTCGCGGTACATCGCCTGGCCCGAGGAGAGGAGTCTCTGGTACGTCGCTTGCGCGCCCTTCAGTCCATCGA
This sequence comes from uncultured Acidobacteriota bacterium, assembly GCA_963806085.1. Lineage (GTDB taxonomy): Bacteria > Acidobacteriota > Vicinamibacteria > Vicinamibacterales > JAKQTR01 > JAKQTR01. The sequence goes on along the minus strand of CAWDWR010000002.1, from coordinate 133,115 downwards.
GGCTGGCCGAGATGACGATCGGGACGAGGCCCCGCGCGGCCGTCTCCGGTGAAATGGCAATCGTGAACTGCGACGGCGCGTCGGGCAGGTTGTGGGCCGGTTGCTCCGGCGGGTCTATTCCGAACGGGGAGCCGACCATCGCCGAGTGCTTGCCGCTTGCCTCGCCGAGGACGTACGCCTTCTGTGCCGCGTCCCAGTAGCTGTACTGACCGCCGAGGGCGGCCGGCCACATCGGCTTGAGATCCGGGCGGAACTTCACCACCACCTGCAGCGGCTGGGAGGTCGTCACGTCGAGGAGGATCACCGCCCCCTGGTCGCCGAGGGGTACGAGCCACATGGCGTCCACGGTGAACGCTGCGTGCGAGTACCGCACCACGCTGGCCTCAGGCCGGACGTCCACGCTGGCGGCGAGGTTCGCGCCCGGAATCGGCTCCGCGTAGTCGGGCGTCCCGAACGACAGGCTGAAATCGTGGAGCACCTTGAGCGGGTAGACCCAGGCTTCGAAGCTGCCGTCTTCGCTTCCCAGCAGCGCGGCCTTCCGGCCCGACGCCTCCATGTAGCGCGAGGGCCTCGCCGGGCCGCGCAGGGCGATCGGGTTCGGGTCGCGGACAAACCGTGCCGCGACGGCCGGCGCCGCCGCCTGCGCGCGGGCGTGGAGTCCGGTCCCGTGCGCGGCCAGCAGACCGACGGCGATGGCGATGAGAATGCCTGGACGGAGCAGCGCGGTGGGCATGGGCCGGCCTCCATGGCCCGCGGCACCAAGCTCTTCCGGGGCGCGGGTCATCCGGCCGGGATTGTAGCAGACGGGCCCCCAGACCTGGATATAAGCAAACACTTGACAAAATCTATTCAATTAGAGATACTGACTCTGTGGGCGCTTCCATCCTGATCACCGGCGCGACCGGGTACATCGGCGGGCGTCTCCTGGCGGAGCTGGAACGCCTGGGCCGACCGGTGCGGGCGCTCGCGCGCAACCCGGAAGCGCTCAGCCCGCGCGTCGCGCCCTCCACCGAGGTGGTGCGGAGCGACGTGCTCGACCCCGCCTCGCTCGGCGCGGCCATGGCGGGCATCGAGACGGCCTTCTACCTGGTCCACTCGATGGGCGCCTCGGCCGATTTCGCCGGCCTCGATCGCGCTGGCGCGCGCAATTTCGGCGAGGCCGCCAGAGCCGCCGGCGTCCGGCGCATCGTGTATGTGGGCGGGCTCGGCGATGCGGGAGACGATCTCTCGGCGCACCTGCGCAGCCGCCACGAGACCGGCGACCTGCTGCGCGAGAGCGGCGTCGAGGTGGTGGAATTCCGCGCGTCGATCGTGATCGGGTCGGGCAGCCTGTCGTACGAGATGGTGCGGGCGCTCACCGACCGCCTGCCCGTGATGGTGTGCCCCCGGTGGGTGGCCATCCAGGCGCAGCCGATCGCGATCGAAGACCTGCTGGCGTACCTCGTGGCCGCCATCGATCTGCCGGCGGCGCCTTCCGCCACCTACGAGATCGGCGGGCCCGACGTGGTGTCGTATGGCGACATCATGCGCGAGTACGCGCGGCAGCGCGGCCTGAGGCGCCTGATGATTCCCGTGCCCCTGCTCACGCCGCACCTCTCCAGCCTGTGGCTGGCGCTGGTGACGCCCCTGTATGCGCGCGTGGGCCGCAAGCTCATCGCCAGCATCCGCAACGCGACCGTCGTGCGGGACCCGAGGGCCCTCGAGGTGTTTCCGGTGCGCCCCCGCGGGCTGCGCGACGCGATCGCGCGCGCGATCGAGGCGGCCGACGGCCCGGCCGGCGCGAACCGCTGGTCCGATTCGGCGTCGGCCGGGGTGCCCGCACCCTCACGCACCGGCCACGCCGCGCGCCCCCTCGTCGACGCGCGCGAAACGGTGGTGGCCGCGCCGGCCGCCGCCGCGTTCGCGCCGATCCGCCGCATCGGCGGTGACGCCGGCTGGTACTGCGCGGACATCCTGTGGCGCATCCGCGGCTGGATGGACCTGCTCGCAGGCGGCGTGGGCATGCGCCGCGGCCGCCGCGACGCCGAGACCTGCGTGCCAGGCGATCCGATCGACTTCTGGCGCGTGGCGGCCTACGAGCCCGACCACCTGCTGCGTCTGGAAGCCGAGATGAAAGTGCCCGGCCGCGCATGGCTCGAGTTCACCGTCGATCCGCTGACGGCGACGACGACGCGCATCAGGCAGGTGGCGAGGTTCGAGCCGTCTGGCCTGCTGGGCCGGCTCTATTGGTACTCGCTGCTTCCCGCCCACGCGATCGTCTTCTCGGGCATGCTGCGGGGCATCGGGAACCGCGCCACCGAAGCGCGCGTCATAGCTGCACCTGCGTCGTGACGCGAGACGGCGCGCAGAAGAATAAAGAGCTCAGAACTCAGAACTCATAACTCAAAACTCAGACCAACACCCCATCGGAAGACGGTAACCAGAAGAAGAAGGAGACTCGAATCATGCGCAAGTTGTTTGCCTCCGCTCTCGTGTTCGCGCTCGTCGCCAGCAGCGCCGTCAGCCTCCGCGCCAACGAGCCCGCGGCGAAGGACATCGTCGACACCGCGGTCGCCGCGGGCAGTTTCAAGACCCTGGCGAAGGCCCTCGAGGCCGCCGGGCTCATCGAGACCTTGAAGGGCGCGGGCCCGTTCACCGTGTTCGCGCCGACGGATGACGCGTTCGCCAAGCTGCCGGCCGGCACCCTCGACGCGCTGCTGAAGGACAAGGCGAAGCTGACCGCCGTGCTCACGTATCACGTGGTGCCCGGGAAGGTGATGGCCGCCGACGTGGTCAAGCTCAAGGAAGCGAAGACCGTCCAGGGCCAGTCGATCAAGGTCGACACATCGGCCGGCGTCAAGGTGGACGGGGCCAACGTCATCAAGACCGATATCGCGTGCTCGAACGGCGTCATCCACGTGATCGACTCCGTCATCCTGCCGAAGTAAGACCGGCGGGTGGGCGGCATGGCGCGGTGCGGTCCCTCGATTGGGCCGGCCGCGCCATTGTCTTTTTACACGTTTTGCCGAGGTTCCGTGGCATGATTGAACCGCACATGCGCCAACGCCCCGCGCCCGCCGCCTCGGCCGCCGGCAAGCTGTCGATCGGATCGCTGGCCAGGGCCACGGGCATCCCGGTGGAGACGCTCCGCACGTGGGAGCAGCGCTACGGGTATCCGGTGGCCGAGCGGAAGCCGTCGGGGCACCGCGTCTATGCGCTGTCGAATGTCCCGCGGTTGCGCCGCATCGCCGATGCCATCGCCCGCGGGCATCGGGCCAGTGCCGTCGTCGCCGCAACCGACGGGGAGCTCGACCGTCTGATGTCGGCCACGGCCGAGCCGCAGGCGCCGGGGCCGCTTCCGGTCAACCCGTCGGAGACGTCCATCGACGGGCTGCTCGCCGCCGTCGCCGCCTTCGACGCCGACCGCCTGACGTCGGCGCTCTGGTCCGACTGGGGCCGCCTCGGACCCGTGGGATTCCTGCAGCAGACCGTCGCCCCTCTGGTCGAGCGCGTCGGCCGCGAGTGGGAGCAGGGCCGGATGGAAATCCGCCACGAGCACTTCGTGTCGGAGCGGCTCAGCGACGTCATGCGCGCCATCCGGCTGCCGCTCGACCTCACCGCGGCCGGACCGACGGTTATCTGCGCCACGCTGCCGGGTGAGAGCCATGCCATCGGCCTCCAGATGGTCGCGTTGCTCCTGTCCTCGGCTGGACTGCGGGTCCTGTATCTGGGCACCGAGATCCCGCCGCCCGAACTCGGGCGCCTGGCGCGCGAACTTGGGGCGCGGGCCGTCGCGATCAGCGTCTCGGCGGCCGCCGATGGCGCCGCGGTGAAGCGGCACCTGGCAAAGCTCCGCGAGGCGCTGCCGCGCGCCGTGCAGTTGCTGGTCGGAGGGCAAGGGGCCCCGGCCGGCCGCACAGACATCGTCACGGTGGACGGCTTCGCCGGGCTGGTCCGCTGGGCGCAGGCCCTCCGAGGGCAATGACCGGCATTCTCGAACTGGCCTCGTCGCCGAGGGTCACCGTCAGGAGGCCGGGTGCGCCGGACCCGGCCGGCCGCGCCGTGGTGTACTGGATGCAGCGGGCGCAGCGCGCCTCCGACAATCCCGCCCTCGACGCCGCCATTGACGCCGCCAACGCGCTTCACCTCCCGGTGGTCGCCTTCTTCAGCCTGACGCCGGCCTACCCGAACGCCAACCGCCGCCACTACGCGTTCCTCGCGGACGGCCTGCCAGACGTGGCGCGGACCCTGCGCTCGCGCGGCGTGGGCTTCGTGCTGCGGCGCCATCCGGACCACGACGTCGCCCGCTTCTGCCGCGACGCGGGCGCGGCGCTGGTGGTGGGCGACGAGAACCCGCTGCGCGAGCCCGAGCAATGGCGGCGCGACGCGGCCGATGCGCTCCGCGTGCCCTTCTGGACGGTGGATGCGGACGTCGTGGTGCCGACGGCGCTGCTCGGCAAGGAGCAGTACGCCGCCAGGACGATGCGCCCGCGTGTCCGCCCGTTGATTCCCCGTTTTCTCGAGCTGCGCCCCGAGCCCCGCGCACGCGTGCCGTGGCGGGACAGGCCGGCGGCAGCTGGGCTGCCGCCCGACACGGCGGCCGTCGAGGCCCTCGATGTGGACGGCTCGGCGGAGCGTGTCTCGTCGTTCAAGGGAGGGCCGAACGAAGCCGCGCGCGTACTGAAGCGGTTCATCCGGGAGCGGCTTCACGGGTACGCCGAGAACCGGAACCATCCTGATCTTGACGCGACCAGCCAGCTCTCGCCCTATCTCCACTTCGGGCACATCGGGCCTTGCGAGGTGGCGAGGGCCGTGCGCGACGCCGACGCGCCGCGCGAGGATCGCGACGCCTTTCTCGAGGAGTTCATCGTCAGGCGCGAACTGGCCGTGAACTTCGTGCGGTTCAATCCGCGTTACGACAGCCTCGACGGCTGCGAGCCCTGGGCGCGCCGCACGCTCGGCGCGCACGCCGCCGATCGGCGCGAGCCCTCCTACTCGCTCGCCCGGCTCGAGGCGGCCGAGACGCACGACCCGCTCTGGAACGCGGCGCAGGTGCAGATGGTCGAGACCGGCTGGATGCACGGCTACGTGCGGATGTACTGGGCGAAGAAGATCCTCGAGTGGACGCGCGACCCGGCGGAGGCGTTCGCGCGGGCCGTGCTGCTGAACGATCGCTACGAGCTGGACGGGCGCGATCCGAACGGCTACACGGGAGTGGCGTGGGCCGTGGGCGGCAAGCACGACCGGGCGTGGGGCCCCGAGCGTCCGGTCTACGGCACCATCCGCTACATGTCGTACGCGAGCACGTCGCGCAAGTTCGACTGCGCGCGCTACATCCGCCGCGTCGAAGAATCGACCGGGCGTTCAATCAGGAGGGGATGACAGGACATGGCCGACACGTCACCGATTCGCATCGGCATTTCCTCCTGCCTGCTGGGCCAGCACGTCCGGTTCGACGGCGGGCACAAGCGCGACGCGTTCCTCGTCGACACGTTCGGCGTGTTCGTCGAGTGGGTGCCCGTGTGCCCCGAAGTCGAGCTGGGCCTCGGGACGCCGCGCGAGTCGCTCCGGCTCGTCCGCAAGGGCGATCTCGTCCACATGGTGAACGGGAAGAGCGGCCGCGACATCACCGTGGAGATGCGCCGCTACGCGCGGGCCAGGGTCGACGCGCTCGCCGGCGAGCACCTTGCCGGCTACGTCCTGAAGAAGGACTCGCCGAGCTGCGGCATGGAGCGCGTCAAGGTGTACGGCGAGTCCGGCATGGCCGACAAGAGCGGGCGCGGGCTGTTTGCCGAGGCCCTGCTGGAACGCTTCCCGCGGCTGCCGGTCGAAGAAGAGGGCAGGCTCTGCGATCCCCGCCTGCGCGACAACTTCGTCGAGCGCGTGTTCGCGTACGTCCGGCTGCGCGCGCTGTTCGGCGCGCGCTGGACGACCGGCGATCTGGTCCGCTTCCACACGGCCCACAAGATGGCGCTGCTGGCCCACTCGCCCGAGATGTACGCGGAGCTCGGCCGGCTGGTGGCGCGTGCGAAGTCAACCGACCGCGCCAGCCTCGAATCCCGCTACCGCGAGCTGTTCATGGACGCGCTCGCGAAGGTGGCCACCACGCGCAAGCAGACCAACGTGCTGCAGCACATGGCCGGCCACTTCAAGGACCTGCTCGACGCCGACGAGAAGCAGGAACTCCTCGGCACCGTCGAGGACTACCGCCGCGGCCTCCTCCCGCTCGTCGTGCCGCTCACGCTCATCAAGCACCACGTGCGGCGCCACAAGGTGGAGTACCTCGCCGGCCAGGTCTATCTCGATCCCCACCCGAAGGAGCTGATGCTCCGGAATCACGTCTAGCGCCAGCTCAACGAGAGTTCGACGGTACCCGTCGTCTTGACGCTCTGCTCCATGCCGGCCTCGTCGATCGTGGCGACATCGGCGCCATCCAGCGCGAATCCCTTCGCTGCGGTGAACGTCCCCGACTCGAGCACGATGCGCAGGTGTTCGAACGCGTCCTCCAGACCGTCGAGTTGATTACCGCAGTCCTCGCCAGCGTTCGACTCGATGCCCTCGCCGTCGAGTCCGACATCAGCCCGGAACGTCCACGTCACGACGCCGTCGGATTCAGTGATGCGGCTCTCGTACGGAACCCCGCACGGCGCTAGCGCCCGATCGAACACGCTTGGCCAGGCTGTCGAACCGGGCATCGACCATGACGGCATAGGGGCGTCTGCTGCGGAGCCACTGCACGTCGACGTTCTCGGCGCCCAGGGCGAGCAGGCCATCGACGATTTCCGTGTTGCCGCGGGAGACGCCGTCCACGTAGCGGGCCTCTTCGGACAGCCGCGATGCTTCGGCGCGTTCGTCCGAGCGGACGTTCTGCTCCAGGATGACCCAGTCGAACGACCCGTCCTGCCGCAGATACATCGTGCTGGTTGTGTCTTTTTCCAGGCACGCCGACGCGGTCAGCGACGCTGCGATGAGGAGCGCGAGTGTCGTGTGTCTCATGATGTCTGCCTTCCCGAACCCCGAATCCCGAATCCCCGCCTTCGCCAGACGGCCTGGCGGCCGGCTTCGGCGCGGCAAGCCATGCCCCATGCCCCATGCCCCATGTCCCTGTCTTCAGTGACGGCGCCCGTCCCCGGAACCGAACGCGGGCGCAGAACCGAGGGCCCGGTCGCGCCGGCGCTTCTCCCGCCGGGGCGGCGGTGGTATGGTTGACCGCCATGACCCGGCAGGAGAGCACCGTCCTGCTTCGTGAGGCCCGCCAGGGATCCCGCGAAGCGTTGGGCGAGCTCTACGCCCGCTACGGCACGCGTCTGCAGGCCTTTATCCGCATGCGCCTGGGCCGGGACCTGCGCGCCCGCGCCGACTCGCGAGACATCCTCCAGGGCACGCTGCTGAAGTCCTTCCAACGCCTCGCGCAGTTCGAGGGCGGCGACGGCGCCACGCTGATGGGTTGGCTGATGCGTATCGCCGAGAACGAAATCCGCGACCAGGCCGACTTCCAGCACCGTCAGCGCCGCGATATCGCGGCGGACCTGCCGATTGACGCTGGCGGGATCGACGTGGCGGCGCACGTCCGATCGGCGCTCAGTGAGGCGGTGGCGAACGAAGAAGCCGAACGCCTCGGGGCGGCCCTTGAAGCTCTCGACCCCGACCACCGCGAGGTCATCGTTCTCCGGAAGCTGGAGGAACTGAGCTTTCGAGAGGTGGCGGCGCGCATGGGGCGCAGCGAGGACGCCTGCCGCATGCTGCTGGCGAGGGCGATGGTCGCCCTGACGGTGGAGATGAGAGCCGGGCCATGAGCGACGCCGCGGAAGCCCTGTTCGCGGAGTGGGTCGAGCACCACGTGGTCCGGGGAGAGGCGCTCGACCCCGCCGCGCTGTGCGCGAACCATCCCGGACCTGGTGCCCGAGGTGAAGGCGCTCATCGCCCGCTACCTGGACGTGTCGGATTCCCTCGACGGCCTGGCCCGCGGTCCCGGGCGGACGGTCGCGGCGCCGGCCGCCGCGCTGCCGCAGTTCGACGGGTTCCGGACCATCGAACGGCTCGGATCCGGCGGGATGGGCGACGTCTTCAAGCTCCAGGACCTGAAACTCGACCGCCTGGTCGCCGCGAAGGTCATTCGAGGTGACCACCGGCGAACCGCCGCGCTGGCGGGCTTTCTCGCCGAGGCGCGCGCGATGGCGCTCTTCCAGCGACCGGCGCATCGTCCAGATTCACGAATGCCGCGACCGAGGCTGACCCGCCGGTGCTCATCATGGAGTACGTGGACGGCTTCGAGCTGGGCCGCCTGGCGCCGTCGCTCGAAGTCGACGCAGCGCGCGCGGATCATGAAGGACGTGTGCGAGGCCGTGCAGCACGCGCACGACGTGGGCGTGCAGCACCGCGACCTCAAACCGTCGAACATCATGCTCGACGCCGAGCTGCGCCCGCGGATCCTCGACTTCGGCCTGAGCTCGGGCGACCCGTCCCGCGGGCATTTCCGCGGCACGCCGCGCTACCTCGCGCCTGAGCAGCTCGACGCCTCGCAGCCCATCGACGCGCGGACCGACGTCTACGCGCTCGGTGCGGTGCTGTACGAGCTGCTCACCGGCGTGCCACCTGTCGGCGGCGCGACCGAGGACGAGATTGTCGCCAACGTGCGCGCCGGCGCGATCCGGTTGCCCGTGGAAATAGCGCCCGGGGCGCCGGAGCCGCTGCAGGCCATCGCGCTCAAGGCCCTCGAAGCGCGGCCGCAGGACCGCTATCAGTCGGCGCGCGAGATGGCGCTCGACCTCGCGCGCTTCCTCGACGGCCGGCCCGTGACCGCCCGGCCGAGCCGCTACGCCAGCGTGCTGACGGCGCGCATCCGCCCGCACCTCGACCAGGTCGACGACTGGCTGCGCCTCAAGCTGATCCACCCGCACGAGGCCGGCCGCATTCAGTCGGCGTACCGCGCCCTCGAGCGGCGCGACGATGACTGGATCGGCGAGAGCCGGGTGTTGTCGTACTCGCAGATCGCGCTGTACCTCGGCGCGTTTCTGCTCATGTGCGGCAGCCTCTACTACTTCGCCGCGCGCAGGTTCTACCTCGACGTGAGAGGCGTCCTGCAGCCGTTCGCCGTCCTGGCGGCGCCGTTCGCCGGTCTCAACGTCGCGGCGCACCTGCTCGAGCGGCGCGGCCAGAAGGCCGTCGCCGTGGCGTCCTACCTGGGCGGCATCAGCCTGCTGCCGCTGTTCCTCCTCATCGCGTTCCACGACTGGGGCTGGTGGGTGGTGCCGGAGAACACCGCCGGACAGCTGTTCCTGGACGGCTCCGTGTCGAACCGCCAGCTGCAGGTCACCGTCTTCCTGGCCTGCGCGTGGTCCGCGTGGCTGGCCTGGCGCACGCGCACCATCGCCCTGAGCACGGTGCTCACGGTCCTCCTGCTGCTGTTCACGCTCGCGATGCTCTCGGACTTCGGCTTGCGCACGTGGTTCGACAGAGGAACAATGGGACCGCCTGGCCCTGCACCTGATGCCGCTCGTGCCCGCTCTACGTGACGGCGGGCCTCGCGCTGGAGCGCACGGGCCTCCCGTGGTTCGGCCGGCCGCTCTACACCGGCGCCGCCGTCCTGCTGATCGTGACGCTGGAACTGCTCGCGCTTGAACGGCCAGTCTGTTCCACTATGCGGGCATCACCCTCACACCGCTCCAGGCGGCGTCGGTGAAGGATGCCACCCTCCTCGACACGGTGGCCGCCCTGTCGCTGAACGGCATCATGTTCTATGCGGTCGGGTCTCTCGCCGACAACCGCGGCACCGGGCTGATGAAGCCGGCCGCGTGGCTGCTGTTCACCGTATCGCCGTTCGCGGTCCTCGAACCCCTGGCGTACCTGAGCGAGACCGCCGAGTACGCGAGAGCGTTCGACTGGGCCTACCTCGGCCTCGCCGTCACGATGGCCCTCCTCAGCCACCAGCGCCAGCGCAAGAGCTTCTACTACGCCGGCCTGATCAACACCGGCGTCGCGTTGTGGCTCGTCACGACGCACTACGAGTGGTTCGACAAGCCGGCCTGGGCCATCCTGCTGATTGGCGTCGGCCTGGCCGGCCTGGTCGCCGGGTTCGGCCTCGACTGGCGGGAACGGCGGCGTGCGGTCGGGTACGATGAGGCCATGTCGCGGCGGACCCTCCTGTTCGTGCTTCTGGCGCTGGCGGCCGTGCCGTACTTCCTCAACCTCGGCGCCACGTCCATCATCGATTCCAACGAAGCCTTCTACACCGAGACGCCCCGCGAGATGATCGAGTCGGGCAACTACATCAGCCCGACCTTCAACTACGAGCCGCGCCTGAACAAGCCGCCCCTGTCGTACTGGGCCGTGGCGGCGTCCTACCACATCGCTGGCGTGTCGCTCGCCAGCGCGCGCGCTGCCGATCGCCCTCGGCGCGATGGTGATCGTCGCCACCGCGTTCCTCCTCGGCCGGCGGGTGTTCACCGTTCGCGCCGGGCTCGATCGCCGCCGTGTCGCTCGCCGCGACCCCGAGGATGGTGCTGTTCTCGCGCCGCATCATCATCGACATCTACACCGCCATGTTCCTCGGCCTGACGCTGCTGTGCTTCCTGATGGCCGAGACGGATCCCGGGAAGCGCCGGCGGTGGCTCGCGGCGATGTACGTCGCCGTCGGGCTCGGCGTGCTGACCAAGGGCCCCGTGGCGATCGCCGTGCCCGGCCTCGTGTTTCTGATCTACATGATCGCGACAAGGCAGCTGCGCCAGATTGGCCAGATGATGCTGCCGGCAGGCGCCCTGATCGTCGGGGCGATCGTCGCGCCCTACTACGCGGCGCTGTACGCGCGGGAAGGATGGGACGCCATCTCGTCGTTCCTGCTCCGCGAGAACCTCGCGCGCTATGCCGAGGGCGTCGGGGCGCCCGACCGGGGGCCGCTGTTCTATCTGCCCGTGGTGTTCGCCGACCTCTACTTCCCCTGGTCGCTCGTGCTGCCGGCGGCCCTGGCGCTCGTGCCGTGGAGCCTGATTGGGCGAGGCCGGCCGAGCGAGGCGCCACGTTCTTCAGAGGCGTCGGCCGCCGTTCAGCGAGCGCGCCTCCTCCTCGGCCTCTGGATCGCGGTCATCGTCCTGTTCTTCTCCCTGTCGAAGGGACAGCAGGACCTCTACGTGCTTCCGTTCATCGTGGCCGGGGCCGCGCTGGTTGGCGGCGCGGTCGACGGGTGGCTGGCCGGCCGGTGGGGCGCCAGGCTGGACCGGGCCCTCAGCTGGAGCGTGGGCGTCCTGGCCGTGATCTTCGTGACGCTCGGGGCGGCCGCGTTGTGGTTGGGTGGGGGACTCGGCGGCCCCCTGCAGCTTGCCGGCGCGCTGCCGGCCGGGCTCATGGTCGCCGGCGGAGGCCTGGCCGCCCTGGGCGCGCTGGCGCGCCGGGCGCGCGGATGGACCGTGGCGCTGCTGGCGGGCAGCCTGATTGCCGCGCACTGGACGCTGGTGCTGTGGGCGCTGCCCGACTTCGAACGCTACAAGCCGATCCCGCACGTGGCCAAGGCGATCGAGCAGATGGAGGCGAAGCCCTCCGCTGTCGGCACCTACAAGTTCGCGGCGCCGAGCTTGGTGTTCTATCTTCGCCGCCACGTCGACCAGATGCTCGACGCCGGCGAACTCCATGCGTTCTTCGCGAAACACCCGGACGGTGTCTGCGTCATGTCAGCCGAGGAGTACGAAGCCGTCAGGGCGGAGCTGCCGGTGCCGACGCGCGCCATCACAGGCGGGCCGCGCTTCGCCGCGAAGCTGACGGAGATTCTCTCCCGCAGGCCGATGCCGCAGGTCCTCCTCATCGCCGCGGAAGGCCCGGCGGCGCACCGCTGAATGAACACGACCCCGCTTGCAGCGGTGAGCCTCGCGCTCGCCGTTTCCGGCTTCACGGACGCGACTACCGTGGCGCAGGTTCCGCCGCCTGTCCGCGCGGGGACCACCCTGGTCGCGACCGACGTGAGCGTCGTCGATGCGACCGGGCGGCCCGTCCGCGGGCTCGAAGCCGGCAGTTTCACGCTGACCGTCGACGGGCGGCCGCGCCGCATTTCGTCGGTCCAGTTCATTTCGCAGGAGACGGCGTCGGGCGGGGCGCGCGCCGTCCTCGTCGTGGTCGACCAGGGCAACATCGGCCCCTCAGTCGCCCGCAGCGTCCCGGAGGCGGTCGGGAGGCTGCTCGCGCGTCTCGGCCCGGATGATCGCGCGGCGCTGGCCGTGATCCCCGGCGGGATGGCCGTAGATTTCACGCGGCAGCACGCGCGTGTGCGCGAGGCCGTCGGCAAGGCGTTCGACACGACTCCGCCCCCGGGCCGGGTCCTGCGCGTCGGCATCACCGAGGCCCTGGCCATCGAGCGGAACGACGCCGGCGTCCTGCAACAGATCGTGCACCGCGATTGCGGAGGTCCCGGCAGCGACGCCGCCGCGCGGTGCACCAGAGCGATTGTGGAGGAAGCCGGCAACCTCGTGCGCGCGGCTCCCGGCGCGGCGGCGGCCTCGTTGAACGCGCTGCGCACGATCATCGGTCAGTTGGCTTCCATCCAGGGGCCCAAAATCGTCATCCTGGTTTCCGAAGGGCTGGTCGTCGATCGCCAGGGTGAGATGATTCTCTGGGTGTCCGAGGAGACCGCCAGAGCGCACGCCTCCGTGTATGGGATTCGACTCGTTCCGCCGGTCTTCGACGCCAACGACCTGTGGCAGCACTACAGCGCGGAACTGGACAGGGATCCGGCCGCGCGGGGCATGGACATGCTCGTCGGCCGGGCTCGAGGAACGTACTTCGCGGTCGCCACTCGCGGGGAGCGCGTGTTCGACCACCTGGCGCTCGAGATGAGCGGCTACTATCTGCTCGGGTTTCAACCGGAATCCGACGACCGCAACGGGAAGGCGCATGCGATCGCGGTCAACGTGAACCGGCCAGGCCTCTTCGTCCGGGCCCGGCGCCAGTTCGTCGTCCCGCCCGCGCCTGACTCGAAACGGGACCAGGCCCCGCTGATTGGGGCTGCTGATGACGAACTGACGGAACGTCGGCGGGGCAGTTCCGGCACCCGCCGGAATTCCGATAGTCAGGTCCGATGCAGCCAGGTTGAACGTGCGGAAGTTGGCGAAAAACGCACGCTTTGGCCGCTCGTGCGGCTGGCACCGCGATTGCTGTATTAGATGGTCGTGAGCCCACCGGTTGGGCTCTGGTGGTAGCGGATGGGGGCCCGCTGCTATCGGGGAATCAGCCGGTGGGCTGTTTCTTTGTACGTGGAGGTCGGCCGCGCGGTCACGTGACCACGCGGCCGTTGAATTCAGCGACGCCCAGCCGCAGTGGCCTTTTCGCGATCGTCGTCTTTTTCATCGTCGTCATCGGGGATGCCGCGGACGAACGCCGTCCTGACCGGCGGCGGCATGGGGCTCGACGCGCCCCGGACCGATTTCCAGAGAATCTCGTTCAGCTCCAGCTCGGGAGCCAGGTCCGCTTCGGCGAGGTACATCTTCGCCGAGGCCTCGGCGCCCCAGGCGTTTGCCGCGTTCATCTCCTTGACGTCGATGCGGGCCGGCCGCAGCGTGTAGGGCGTGAGGACCGGCGTCGCCTGAAAGACGTTGTACATCGGCGTGGCTGCCGCGTCGTACTGGCTCATCGGCGGCACGCCGAGGATCAGCTCCATCGTCCGCAGCATGCCCGACGTGGTGTACAGCGTGCTGTCCACCGCCGCGCGTTTCGTGAACGGGCTGATGACAAACGCCGGCGAGCGGTGCGCGTCGACGTGGTCAGGGCCGTTCTGCGCATCGTCTTCGAGCACGAAAACAGCCGACTCCTTCCAGTACGGGCTGTTCGAAATGGCTTCGACGATGCGGCCGAGCGCGACGTCGTTCTCGGCGATCATGGCCCGTGGCGTTGGATAGCCCGCGCGCGTGCCAGCCGTGTGATCGTTGCCCAGGCGGATGATGTTCAGCCGCGGCAGCTTGCCGTTCTGTTCGAACTCGCGGAACTCGCTGAGCCAGACGTCCACGCGCTTGTTGTCCGGCGTCAGCAGGTCGTAGGGCGGGTAGCTTGGATGGACCAGGCCCTTCAGCCCTGGAACCGTGGCGATGACGGTGCCCACGCCGGAGTCACGGTCGGCTTCGGGCTCGAACCCGCGCGCCGCGAACTCGCCATAACTGCGCACGCTCACTCCGGCCCGCGTGCACGAGTCCCAGATGTAGCCGTTCATCGGCGCGGCCACGTTGCCGTACGCGTTGCGCATCTTCCCGCCGCCCTCGCTCAGGTAGCGCCCGCCCCGGCTCCCGTAGTTGGTCGGCCAGATCTTCTCGACGAAGTCGGTGGCATAGGCGCCCGTCGAGTACGCGTGGCCGTCGTAGCTGACCTCGGCGTCCACGTAGAAGTTGTCGAGGACGACGAACTCGCGCGCGATGGCGTGGGCGTTCGGCGTCACCTCGTCGCCGAACAGGCACAGGTTCGGGTCGCCGTTGCCGCGCTCGAGGTCGCCCAGGATCTGGTCGTACGTCCGGTTCTCGCGAATGATGTAGAAGACGTGCTTGATGGGGGAGGGGTCGCCCACTTTCTTCGGAATCGGCGAGGCGCCTGGAGCCGACGTCGGCGTCAGCACGCCCGCGCTCGTCAGCGGCGTCAGGCCGTAGACGGTCTTCGTCATGGCCTGGAGCGTCGGGGCGTCGGGCACGGGCAGTATCGACAGCGAACCCTGCAGCATGGCACCCGAGTACTGGCCGTCGCCGAATCCCGGCACGCCCGCCTGATTGCCGCGCGGATTGGCTTCCGACGTGAGCCCCTTGCCGCTCAGCACGTAGATCTGCTTGCCGTCCTTGCTGAACTGCGCGGCCGTCGGATACCAGCCGGTCGGGATGAACCCCTCGACCACGCTCCGGCCAGGATCGCGGACGTCGACGACCGCCACCGTGTTGTTGTCGGCGTTCGCCACGAGGAGCCGCGCGCCGTCTGGTGACAGCCCGAGCCCGTTGGGCGTGGACCCCGGCGGCGCGTTGGGCACGAGCGCGACTGAGATCTGCTCCCTGGCCGTCAGCGAGGCCATGTCGACCACCCACACGGCGTTCGTGTTGGCGCACGCGACGAAGAGGCGCGTCGCGTCCTTCGACCACACCATCGCGTTCGGGTGCTCGCCGACGGCCACCTCGCCCCGCTTCTCGAGGGTGGCGGCGTCGAACAGCAGCACCTTCGCGCCGCCCCAGACCGAGACCACCACCGTTTTGCCGTCTGCCGAGACCGCGCAGGTGTATGGTTCGGCGCCGACGTCCACGGTCTCCCTCACGAGGCCGGACTTCACGTCGAGCATCGTCAGCGCCTCGCCCAGCACGTGGACCGCGTAGACGAAGCGGCCGTCCGGCGAGATCGCGATGCCGCCGACGAAGCTCTGCTCGACCGGTTCGGGCCGGTTGATGCCGGGCATCGGTTTTTGCGTGTCGCGGCCCAGGGCGTAGACGGCGCCTGCCGTCAGCCGGCCTGGAGTCCAGTAGAACTCGTTCACCGTCGTCTGCCCCGCGCCCGACGAGAACACGCGCCGGCCGTCCGGATGCCACGCGAGCCCCAGCCACGCATGCTCCAGGCTGGCCTTCGAACTGACCACGCCCTTGCCGAGATCGATCACCGTGAGCGTCGGCTTGGCGTAGCCGTTGTTGGTGATGATCAGGTGATTGCCGTCCGGCGACTCGACCATGGCGAGCGGGAGATCGCCGACGGAGAGATGCCGCCCGGCCGGCTGAATCTTCCAGCCGTTGGGCAGGAGCACGACGCCCTTGCCCTGGCTTCCCGGCAGGGCGGGCGGCGCGGGCCCCCGCTGCGCGACCGATGCCACGGCGGCGAAGATGATGAAGAGGCTGACGGCGGAGATGGCAGCAAAAGGCTTGGATCGCATGGGCGGATTCTACCTCTTGTATCCAATCTTCCTGAGGAACCCGGTGCGCCACTCGCGGTCGGCATCCTGTTCGACGCCCTTCGGTGACGAGCCGTCGATCACGCCGACGATGCCGCGGCCCTGATCGGACTCGGCCACCACCGCCTGGAGCGGATTCGCCGTGGCGCAGAAGATGCGGCACACCTCGGGGCAGTCCTTGATCCGGTTCAGGACGTTGATGGGATAGGCGTTGCGCAGATAGAGCACGAACGTGTGTCCCGCGCCAAGCTCAAGCGCCGTCGCGATGGCCGCCGCGCGAAGCGCTTCGTCATTCGCCTCGGCGCGCACCAGGCATGCGCCGGACGCTTCGTTGAACGCGAGGCCGAAGGCCGCGCCGGGGACGCCGGTGACCATGATCTCGTACAGGTCTTCGACCGTCTTGATGAAGTGGCTCTGGCCGATGATGACGTTCGCATTCTCGGGAATCGCCACCGGAACGAGCGTGAGCTCCATCATCTGTACTCCTTGAGTCCGTGCCGTCCGAGCCCCTAGCCCCTAGCCCCCAGCCCCCAGCCCCTAGCCCCGAGCCCCTAGCCCCTACCGCCCCGCCCACCACTTCGCGAAGCCCTCGCTGAGCCACGGGATGTAGGTGACCAGCATCACCGCGGTGAACTGCACGGCCAGGAACGGCAGCACCGCGCGCGCGACCTGGCTGCATCGGCTTGTTGAACCGGTACGACGACAGGAACAGGTTCATGCCGACCGGCGGCGTGAGGTAGCCGAGTTCCAGGTTGATCAGGAAGATCGCCCCCAGGTGGAGCGGGTCGATGTTGAACGCGGCGGCCACCGGCAGGATCAGCGGCACGACGACGAAGATCGCCGAGAAGATGTCCATCAGGCAGCCGACGACCAGCAGGAACCCGTTCAGGATGAGCAGGAACACCCACCGCGACTCGATGCCCGCCGTCACCCAGGCCGCGCCTTTCGCCGGCACCTGCGCGTCGATCAGGTAGCTGGTGAATCCGAATGCGGCGCTCAGGATGAGCAGCACCCCGCCCACGAGCACCGCGACTCGGTCAGCACCTTCGGCAACTCGCGCGTGACGCTGACGTCGCGGTACACCACCAGCTTGATGAAGAGCGCGTAGAGCACCGTGACCGCCGCGGCTTCGACCGTCGTGGCGAACCCGCCGAAGAGGCTGACGAACACCACGACCGGGAGGGCGATCTCCCACTTGGCCGCCCACATCGACGCGGCGATCTCGCGCGGGTCCACGCGCCTCCAGGTCGCGCCCTCGGCGAGGCCCTCGCGGATGCAGTACGCCGACACGAGGCCCACCAGCACGAACCCCGGCAGGATGCACGCGTAGAACACCTCGTTGACCGGCGTTCTCGCGAACACGCCGTAGAGGATGATCGGCAGGCTCGGCGGGAACAGCAGGCCGATGCTGCCCGACGCGGTGACCGTGCCCAGCGAGAAGCGCTCGCTGTAGACGTCCTTCATCAGCACGGGCAGCAACAGGCTGCCGAGCGCGAGGATGGTGACGCCGGAGGCGCCCGTGAACGTCGTGAAGAACGCGCACACGAGCACCGTGGCCACGGCCGTGCCGCCTGGCAGCCATCCGGCCAGGGCGCGGAACACGCGGACGAGGCGCTCCGGCGTGCCGCCCTTCGCGAGCAGCGTGCCGGCCAGGGTGAAGAGCGGGATGGTGGGCAGCGTCGGCTGCGACACGATCTGGAGCGTGGCGCCCGGCACTGCCATCAGCGGCACCACGTCCGCGTAGAAGAGGGCCAGCGCCAGGCCGCCGAGCAGGACGAAGATCGGCGCGCCAAGCACCGTGGCCGCGAGGACCGCCACGACGAGCGGCCAGCGCCACGCCACGGCCGACGCTACCGGCACCGAAGAGAGGCCGTAGTAGACGGCCGCGATCGCCGCCAGCACGGCCGCGCGCCTCGCCCAGGCGATGCCACCCGGATACGGCTCGACCGCTTCCGTCTCGAATTCCTGGTGCGGAGGCCGCACCCCGGACTGCCACCACATGCGGACGGCAATCAGGGCGAAGCCAATCGGCATGATCGACTCCACCACCCAGAGCGGGACTCCGCCCGAGAGTTGCGTCATCGACTGCCGATCGGCGTCGACGGTGCCGAAGGCCGCCCACGCGAGCACGGCGGCCACCGTGCAGCCCACCGCCGACGCGACCAGGTCGGCGTACGACCGCACCGTGTGCGACATGAACGACGTCGTCGCCAGCGCGAGGTGGCGGCGATCGCGCGCCGCGATGACGCCGCCGACGAACGCCACCCAGAGCGTCAGGTGCTGCACCCAGGTAATCGAGCCCGGCACGCCCTGCCCGAAGAGGCGCCGGCCCACGATCTCCGCGATCGGCAGCACCGCCATCGTCAGCAAGACGACGATGGCGATGCTGTTCTCGAAGCCGTGGAACAGGCGGGCGGCGAGCGGCGGCCGCGCCATCGCTGCGGCCGGGACCTCTGAAGGCTGCGTGGCCATCGGGGCTCCTGTCGGTGGCTACTGCTTCTTCTTCTTGTCGGGCGTGGCCGGCTTGGCCGGCTCCTTCTTCACGGGCGCCGCCGGCTTCGCGGTCGCCGCCGGATGCTGCGCGCGGTACTCCGCCACGAGGCGCCGGACCTCATCGAACAGATCGGCCGGCACGATCGTGCCCCGAATCTTCGGGTAGAACTTCTCGGCCGTCGCCTGCCATTCCTGCTCGGCCTGCGGCGTGAGCGTGTACACCTTGAGGCCCCGCTTGACCATCGCGTCGATGGCGTCGGTTTCGAGCTTGCGGATCTGCGGGGTGAACTTCGCCCCCGTTTCCCGGGCCAGCGTCATCAGGGTCGGCCGCAGCGCCGGGTCGATCTTGTCCCACGCCGCCTTCGTGATGATGGTGCCGCCCACGACCGGGGCGAACTTGATGTCCATCATGTTCTTGGCGAGGCCGAACCACTGGTTGGCGAGCGCCGCCGTGGCCGGGGCAGGGAACGCCTCGATCATGCCGGTCTGCAGGCTGGTCAGGATCTCGGTCGGGGCGAGCGGGACGACCTTGAAGCCGGCGTCCTTGTACATCTCTCCTGAGTTGGCGTCGCCGCCCCACGTGAACAGTTTCTGGTCCTGCAGCGCTTTGAGCGTCGGGATGGGATTCTTCGCGAAGTACTTGACCCACCCGGCGTCGCCCCAGTTGAGGACGACGAAGCCCTTGTCGCCGAGCGCCTTCTCGAGGCGCGGTTCGAGCTTGCCGCGTACGTAGTCGAGCTCGTCGTAGTTCTTGAAGAGCAGCGGGATCCACAGGGCGCTCATCTCGGGCGTGATGGTCTCGAGCCCGACCGTCGTGAACGCGCCCATCTGCAGCTGGTTGTAGCGCATCTTGCGGATCATGTCGGGCTCGTCGCCCTGCACGCCGCCCGGGAAGATGGTGAATGTAATCCGGCCGCCGGACGCCTTCTTCCACTTGGCGCCCACCTCCTGGATCACGTCGTACCACGGCGTGCCCTCGGGGGCGAGGGTGCCGACTTTGATCACGATCGGTTCACCGGCGGGCGGCGCCTGAGCCTCGACCGAGGCGATGACCGCGCACGCCAGGCCGGCGGCGGCCAGGCTGGCGAAGAACAGTCGGGAAGTGCGTCGCATTACTTTTCCTCCAGGAACAGCGACCCGGCCATGTCCTTGAGCTGGCGCGCCTTCTTCTGCGCCAGCATGTTGATGAGCCGCGTCTCCGGGTACTTGTCGCAGTCGAAGGCGAGCGCCTCGTCGACGAGCGTGTCGAACTCGGCGCGGTTCTGGGTCGTGATGGAGACGTTCTCGGCCAGGGAGATGAGCGGCGAGATCCGTTTGCCCCCCGCCAGCTCGACGGTCCTGTTGTAGGTACTGGCGCGCGCGGTCCAGGCTGCCGCCCTGCGCGTCACCGCGGCTCTCGAACGCGATCATGAACTCGGTGAGCGAGCCGCCGTCCCACGCCTCGTCGAGTTCGAGCGCCCGGTGGATGAGCGCGTCCACGATCGGCACGTCGGCCACCAGGTCCATCTGATCCTTGCCGAGGGCGATCGCCGAGCCCCAGGCCGCGGCGGTCCAGTAGAGGTCCGGCACGTCCTTCTTCACGGTCTTCGCGAGGGCCGCCTTCGGGTCCTGCATGAGGCTCTGCCGCAGGTTGGGGTAGGCCACCTCGAGCGCCCGGAGCCCGTAGTCGCGCGCCCGGATGAACATCCGGCGCGCCCGCACTTTCTTCGCGCGGGCGAGGTCGAGGTCCACGCTTTCGAGCGGGCGGATTTCCGGCTGGATGAAGCCGGCGGCGTACGACGTAAAGCCCTGGGCCAGCGAGCCGAGGAGCGGCCGGTGTTTGGGGAGCTGCACCGCCAGGCTTTCGAGCGTCTTCAGGCCGAAGGGGAGAGCTTCCCGGATCAGCTCCGGGTCGTCGTCGGTGGCGAACCCGCCCGTGCCCTCCGACAGCGTGTCGGCCACCATCTTGATCGCGTACGTCTTGGGCGAGCAGGCCGGGCCCGCCAGGGCCAGGGCCAGGACGCCTGTGAGCGCGAGCCGGCCGGCCCGCGCGCCGCCGCGAAGGCGGATGCCTGCAGAACGAGCCTCGTCCATGTGCGCCATCTCCACCTGAATCCAGTCGCTCATTATACCGGTTCGCCTGCGTTCAACCCGTATGGACGGCGCCAGGCCGCCGAACCGAACGCGCCCGCGCCGTGGCGGTTTCTTGACAATTGGGCCCGGGCGGACTACATCTTGCCCACCATGATCCTCGAGTCCGCGCGCGTCGAGAACTTCAAGTGCATCGACGATTCCGGCGAGTTCACCGTCCGGTCGCTGACGGCGCTGGTGGGGAAGAACGAGTCCGGCAAGACGGCGCTGCTCAAGGCGCTGTACCGGATCAACCCGATTCTGCCCGTCGACGGAGACTTTCTCGACACCGAATATCCCAGGCGCCGATGGGCGGCGTACCGGCAGCGCAAGGCCTCGGCCCCCGACCGCGTGGTGACCGCCACGTGGCGCCTGGAAGACCCCGACCTGGCGGCGGTGACCGATCTGCTCGGCCCCGACGGCCTGCCGGGCTACACCGTGGCCGTGACGCGCGGGTACGACAACCGCCTGCAGTGGCACATCGACGTCGACGAGCGGCGCGTCGTCTCGAACCTGATGCGCCGCGCGAAGCTCGACACCGAGGAGCTTCGCAGCCTGTGGTCCGTGACGAACGTGTCGGAGCTGGTCCAGGCGCTCCGGCGGCTCGAGTCGCCCACGCCCGCCCTGCAGGCGCTGCTGCTCGACGTCGAGGAGCGCCTCTCGGGCGGCCCCCTCGCCGAGCAGGTGGCGGCGCTGCTGGAGAAACGCCTGCCCCGGTTCCTGTACTTTGCCGAATACCACCGCCTGCCCGGCGAAGTGTCCATCGACGAATTGATGCGCCGGAAGGCCGCGAACGAGCTCACGGTGGTGGACACGATCTTCCTGGCGCTGCTGGAGCTGGCCAACACCTCGCCCGAGGACCTCCAGGAAATCGACCAGTTCGAGTACCTCGTCGCCGAGCTGGAGGCGGTCTCGCAGCGCATCACCCGCGACGTGATGGAGTACTGGAGCCAGGATCGCTCGCTCGAAGTCGACTTCCGGTGCGACGCCGCGCGGCCGCACGATCCGCCGCCGTTCAACACCGGCTACATCATGCGCACGCGCATCCGGAACCGCCGGCACCGCGTGACGCTCGGGTTCGACGAGCGCAGCGCCGGCTTCATCTGGTTCTTCTCGTTCCTCGTCTGGCTCTCGCACATCCGGCGCGACCACGGCACCGAGTACGTCATCCTGCTCGACGAGCCGGGCCTCGGGCTGCACGCGCGCGCGCAGATGGACATGATGCGGTTCATCGGCGAGAAGCTGCTGCCCGCCTACCAGGTGGTCTACACCACGCACTCGCCGTTCATGATCGACGGCCGGCACCTGGACGGCATCCGCACCGTGGAAGACATGTCGGACGGCGACACCGTGCTCGGCACGAAAGTGGGCGACCGGGTGCTCAGCACCGACGCCGACACCCTCTTCCCGATCCGCGCGGCCCTCGCCTACGACGTGGCCAGGCGGGTCGTCACCGGGCCGCAGACGCTGCTGGTGGACCGGCCAAGCGACGTGCTCTACCTGAAGTGGTTTTCGCGCGAGCTGCAGCTGCAGGGCCGGGCGCACCTGTCGCCGGCGTGGAGCCTCGTGCCCGTGGGCGGCCTCGACAGCATCGCGCCGTTCGTGTCGCTGTTCGCCGGGCAGGAGCAGCAGATCGCCGTGCTCACCGACGGCCTGATGAGCCATCCGCACCGGCTCGACGGCGTGTGGGATCGCGGCATGCTGCAGTTTGGACGGATCCTGCGCCCGGCGCTCTACACCGATCGCGAGGACGCCCAGCTCGAAGACCTGCTCGGCCGCAGCCTCTACCGCGAGCTCGTGACCGGCGCCTACGGCCTCGAGGAATCGGCGGTCCTGGACGCGGGCATGGCCCCCGGCGACCGCCGCCTCGTGACGGAAGTCGAGGCGCACTTCGCGTCGATGCCGCCCTGGGCGCCGCGTTTCGACGCGTTCGCGCCCGCCGCGTACCTCTTCGAGAACACCGCCACGCTGCGCGCGACGCTCCCCGACCTCGGCCTCGCCCTCGACCGGTTCGAGAAACTCTTCCGCGATCTCCACAGCCTGGCGGTGCAGTAGTCACTGGGGGCACCATGGCCATCGATTGGAACGACATCCGGTACCGCGGCGACGCGCGCGACGTCGAGGAGCTGATGACCACCTACCGGGTGGCCGACTATCTCGCGACGTTCGAGGAGAACCGCCGGCAGCTCGATCAGGGCATCCGTGAACGCCTCCTGAAGGAGGGCATCCGGCTCAGCGAGCGCCTGTCGCCGCGCATCTACCGCATCTTCAGCGACGTGTCCCAGGCGCTCGGCCTCGAGATGCAGGCCGAGGTGTTCTGCCTCCCCTCGCCGGACATCAACGCCTTCGCCATCCTCGATGTCCGCAAGGAGACGACGTATTCGCTGGTGGGCGTGACCGCGCGGGCGCTCGAGAAGCTCGAGGACGCGGAGTTGCGATCGATCCTGGGGCACGAGCTGGGGCACATCCTCTTCGGGAACAACCGGCTGGCGGCGCTCATCTCGACGGACGCCTCCAATCCGTCGGTCACGGTCCTGCCGGCGCTCGGCGAGAGCCTCTACCTCAGGTGGCGCAAGAAGGCCGAGATCAGCGCCGACCGCGTGAGCGTGCTGGCGAGCCGCGACTACCGGGCGACCGCCACGGCGCTGCTGAAGGCCACCTTCGGGCTCAGCGAGCGCAACCTGAATCTCGACATCGAGGCGCTCGTCAACCAGGTGGACGAGATCCGCGGGCGGCCCGAGCTGATGGAAGAGGTGTTCGCGTCCCATCCCTTGCTGCCGATCCGGCTCAAGGCCGTCGAGCTGTTCTCGCGGTCGGCCAAGGCGGCCCGCGGGGGCTACCCGGTGGAAGGCACGCCGCTTGGAGACGACGAACTCGAGAACGCGGTGGACGAGCTGGTGAAGCTCACGCGCCGGTATCCCTTCCAGGCGGTGCACCTCGCCGTGATGCGCGCCGTCGCGCTGGGCGGCGCGCAGTTGCTGGCCGCCGACCGGGACGTGAGCGACGAGGAAGTGAAGATCCTCGTCCAGATCCTGCACAAGTGGTTCACCGACGAACCCGAGTCGGAGATCGTCACCAATCGCGAAGAGATTGCCGCCAAGCTTCCCGAGGCGCTGGAGGAGATCCGCAAGGAGGGGTCGCTCGACGACAAGGTGTTCATCCTGTCGCGCCTGACGGATGTCGCCCTGGCCGACGGCGCGCTGATGGACGCCGAAAGCTCGATCATCCTCGATCTGGCCAGGCAGCTCGAGGTCCCCTCCAAGATCGCTTACTCGATCATCGTCGGATCAGCGCAGTCGATCGGGTTCAGAACCGACGTCAAGCTGAACCGCATGGCCGAGGAAATCCGGCGCTCGATGATGATGGGGATAAAAGGGGACGGGCCGGAGAAGAAATAGGGGCTAGGGACTAGGCGCTCGGCGCTAGTCAGCTCGACTGTCACGCTGGGAATCCATCCCTGCGGCGCTAGCCGCATCCGACTAGCCCCTAGCGCCTAGCCCCTAGCGCCAGTCCTCTCCACCCACACCTCCATGAGGTGCAGCACGGTCTCCACCGACTTCTCCATCCACTCGAGCGGCACCCATTCCTTCTTGCCGTGGAAGTTCATGGATCCGTTGAAGAGGTTGGGTGTCGGCAGGCCCATGAAGGAGAGCCGGGAGCCGTCGGTGCCGCCGCGCACGGGCAGCTTCTCCGGGACGAGGCCCGCCCGGCGGATCGCCTCGTCGGCATAGGCTTCCGCGCGCGGCTCGGCGTCGAGCTTGTACTTCATGTTCCGGTAAGACTCCTTGATCTCGACCACCACCCGGGCGCCGGGGTACCGCTTCTCCATGAACGCAGCCGTGTCCCGCAGCACGTCCTCGAGTTCGCGGAGGCCCTCCTCGGTGAAGCTGCGCACGATGAACTGCGCCTTCGCCTCGGAGGGATTGCCGGAGACGGACGTCGGATGCAGGAACCCTTCGCGGCCTTCGGTGGTCTCGGGCGTCCGGTGCTGGGGCAGGGCCATGACGAACGCGCTCAACACGCGCGCGGCGTTCACCATCTTGTTCTTCGCGTAGCCCGGGTGAACGTCCGCGCCGGTCACCGTGACGAATGCCGTGTCGGCGCAGAACGTCTCGGCCTCGAGCGACCCCAGGCCCGATCCGTCAATCGTGTAGGCGACGTCGGCGGCAAAGGCCTTGACGTCGAAGTGTTCCGTGCCGCGTCCGACCTCCTCGTCGGGCGTGAACCCGACGCGGATCGGGCCGTGCAGGCGCGACGGGTCTTCCCGCCACTGCCAGAGCGACTCGAGGATGACGGCCACGCCGGCCTTGTCATCCGCCCCGAGCAACGTGGTGCCGTCGGTGGTGATGATCGTCAGCCCCTTGCACCCGGCGAGCGCGGTTTCTTCCGCCACGCGGATCACCTGCGTCGGGTCGCCGGGCAGCACGATGTCGCGGCCGTCGTAGTCGCGGTGCACCTGGGGATTCACGTTGGCGCCGCTGACGCCGAAGTACGTGTCGACGTGCGCGATGAGGCCGATCGTCGGCACCCGGCCGTGCGCCGGGTGGCCCGCCGGGACGTTCGACGGCAGCGTCGCCATCACGTAGCCCCACTCGTCCATGGCCGCGTCGGCCAGGCCCGCGGCCTTGAGGTCGTCCACCAGGACGCGCAGCAGGTCCTTCTGCTTCTCCGTGGACGGATACGTCGTCGACGTGTCGGACGACTGGGTGTCGATTTTCGCGTAGCGGATGAAGCGATCGAGAAGCGGCTCGTGCTGGCTCATGAGGTCCTCGGAGCTGTGATGTAACGGGTGAATGCCGCGGTTTCCACGTTGCCGCCGCTGATGATCGCAACGGCAAGGCCCTCCACGAGGTCGGCCGCGCGCGCGCCGTCGCGGGACCACGTGGTGACGCCTCGCGCGAGGGCCGCGGCCACCGATGCCGCGCCGCTCGGCTCGGCGACCAGCCTGGCGCGATCGAATACCCAGCCGACGGCCTCGATGATCGCCTCCTCGTCGAGCGTCACGATCTCGTCCACGTGCGTCTGGATGTGCGCGAAGGTGACATCGCCGGATCTCACGGCGAGCAGCCCGTCGGCCACGCCTGACGCGCCGGGCACCGTGACCGGCTGGCCGGCCGCGAGCGATCGCGTCATCCGCGGCGTGCAGGCGGGCTCCACGCCGACGACGCGGACGTGGGGCGCGAGGCTCTTGACGGCCGTGGCAACGCCTGCGAGCAGCCCGCCTCCGCTGGTCGGCACGTAGACAACCGCCACCTCGGGCGCCTGCTCGAGGATCTCGAGGCCGATGGTGCCTTGGCCCGCGATGATCCACGGGTGATCGAACGGCGGCACGATGGTCAGGCCGCGCACGGCCGCCTCGGCCTCCGCGCGCGCCTTGCGTTCGATGGTCGTGGTGCCCTCGAAGATGATCTCGGCGCCCAACTGGCGGGCCGTCTCGACTTTCACCGCGGGCGCCGTCGTCGGCATCACGACGACGGCCGGGCAGCCGGCGAGCGACGCGGCGAGTGACATCGCGATGCCGTGGTTGCCCGACGAGAACGTGATGACGCCGCGCTCACGCTCCTCGGGCCGGAGCTGCAGCAGCATGTTCGCCGCGCCGCGGATCTTGAAGGCACCGCTGCGCTGCAGGTTCTCGCACTTGAGACCGATCGGGCGGCCGCCGTCATCGTTCGACGTGAGCAGCGGCGTCACTCGCGCAAACGGTCTGACCCTCGCCGCGGCGCTCCTGACATCCTCGAGAGTGACGAGTGGTTCGCTCATGTGGAGTGCAGCTCAAAGTCGATGTCAGAAGCCAGAAGCCAGAAGCCAGAAGAAGGTCCGCTGGTGCAGCTTGTCTTCTTCTTGCTTCTGACGAACGTCAGTTGGCCCTTCTGGCTTCTTGCTTCTCGCTTCTTCCTGGAGTCCCGAGCCTGCTGTCTGACTAGCGCCTAGCGCCTAGTCCCTAGCCCCTATCTCAACCCATGCCTCTCGAGCATCTCCTCGTCCCCGAGGATCGTCCGGCGCCGCCCCGTCGCCGACCACCACCCCGCCGTCCAGCACGATGATGCGCGTGCAGACCTGCTGGATGAACGCGAGATCGTGGCTCGCGACGATGATGGTGGCGGACAGGCCGCGCAGCAGGGCCGCGAGGCTCCGGCGTCCTCGCGGGTCGAGGCCAGACGAGGGCTCGTCGAGCAGCAGCAGTCCGGGCGCGCACGCCAGCACGCCGGCCAGGCACACGCGCCGTTTCTCGCCCGTCGAGAGATGATGCGGCGAGCGGTGTTCGTAGCCCTCGAGGCTGACCGAGCGCAGTGCCTCCTGCACCGCGCGGTCGATGTCCGCCTGCGCCCATCGCCGCGCCCGCGGACCGTAGCCGACGTCTTCGCCGACGGTCAGGCCGATCAACTGGTCGTCCGGATCCTGGAAGACGATGCCCACCAGATCGCGGATGCGGCCGATGGTCGCCGGCGCGACCGGCGTGCCCCCGATGGCGACCTCGCCGACGAGGCCGTGGCGATGCGCGTGCCCGCCGGGTTCGTGCACGTGCAGGTAGCGACGGCGCTCGGGCAGCAGGCCGGCGAGGTGCAGGAGCAGCGTGGACTTGCCGGCGCCGTTGGGGCCGATGAGGCCGACGCGCTCGCCGGCGGCGACGCGCAGCGAGACGCCGTCGAGGGCGGGCGACCCGTCCGGGTAGTGATACGTCAGGCCGGTGACGTCGACGCCGACGGCAGGCGCGTCGCGCCGTGTCGTCATGCCGCGCCTCCCCGCGCCCGCCGCGCCTGTTCGATCGCTTCCGCGCGCTCGAGCGACCGCAGGAGCAGCGACGCCACGAGCCGGCCGAACCCGCGCGTGGTGTCGACGGGATCGGCCACGAGGTCGCTCCACGCGCCGAATCCGGGCCGCCTCGCCTCGCGCGCGCGGAGCATGGCGCGCACCTGGCGCAGCACGATGGTGAGGCTCGCCAGCATGGCCTCGAACACGTCGACGAGGCGCGCCGGCAGCCGCAGGTCGCGGGCCGCACGGACGAGGCCGCTCGGCCCGAGCCGCGTGGCCACGGCCGCGCCCATCGCCGCGGCAGACAGCGCGCGGGCCGCGAGCGCGGCGCCCACCAGCAGGCGGCTGCCCGAGGGCGCCAGCAGCGCCGCTGGCACGGCGAACAGCGCCACGACGGGCACGAGCCAGCCCGCGCGGCGGATGCGCCTCGGCGAGCGGCAGCCCCGCGCGCCGAAATGTCCAGAGCGCCGCAGCGAAGACCGCGGCCCACACGGCCCACGACCACGTGCGGGATCGGCTGGCCGCTCAGGCCGGCCGGCGAGAGCGCGGCCGACACCACCAGCGCCAGGCCGCACGAGAAGCGCCGGGCGCGGGGCGCCTAACGATGGCCGCATCATGACCCGGCTGCCGCACGCCGCGGCTCACGCCCCAGGCGACCACGGCAGCAAGGACGGTGCCAGCGAGGCCTGCGGCAGCCGTCGCGATCGCGGGTGAGGAGACAAACGGCAGCGCATAGTCCGGAAACGGCGCCGGCCAGGACGCCGAGGCCCGCCCCGCAAACCCCAGTCGCTCGGCCGCGTGTTCGAGGCCGTCGGGCAGCGCCGACGCGAACGGCGAGAGGAACGCCGCAACCGCGATGGCGACGCCGAACAGACCGCCGGCCACGGCGAGGCCCGACGAAGACGACGGCTCGCCGGCGAGACCGCGCAGAAGATCCGGCCGCCATCGCACGACCGTCGCCAGCACCGCGCCCGTGAGCGCCGCCTCGAGCAGGCCGATGGCCACGTGGCTCACGAGCATGAGCTGCACGACGGGCAGGATCGGATACAGGCCGGACAGCCCGAGCCACAAGCCCGTCAGCGCGGCCGACGACCAGCGTGGCCGCGAAGGCGCCGAGCACGCCGCCGATGACGCGCTCGCGCGGAGGCTCTGCTTCCATCGGGACGCGAGCGCCGCCACGGCATACCCGGTGAGCGCCGCCGCGACGCCCATGTCGAGGGTGTTCGCGCCGAGCGCCGTGATGCCGCCGTCCTGGAACAGCAGGGCCTGCACCGCGAGCACCACGGCCAGCACGATGACCGCGCGCCAGGGTCCGAGCAGCACGGCCGCGAGCGCGGCGCCGACGAGGTGGCCGCTGATCCCGGGCGCCACCGGGATGTTGATCATCTGCGCCGCGAACACGAACGCGGCGGTGGCCCCGAGAATCCCGGCCGGCATCGGGTCGGCATCGGCCTTCTCTGCGCGCAGGGCGGCCGCGACGCCGAGCCCGGCGCCGGCCCACGTGATCCCGGTCACGCCCGCGGTCAGAAAGCCGTCGGGGATGTGCATCGGGGAAGCATAGCATCAGGGGCTAGGGGCTGAGCGCCTAGCCCCTAGCCCCTGAAGCGCCGCTCCAGGTGGCGCCCGGCGGCGCGCCCGAGCATCCGCAGGCGATCGCCCCACGGCAGGCGCCAGAAGGTGGTCTTCACGACCCCGCGCGTGAAGTGGGTCTTCCGCGAGTAGTCGATGGCCACATCCACGATCACCGGCCGGCCGGCCCGCGCCGCCGCGAAGG
Organism: uncultured Acidobacteriota bacterium; assembly: GCA_963806085.1. Classification (GTDB taxonomy): domain Bacteria; phylum Acidobacteriota; class Vicinamibacteria; order Vicinamibacterales; family JAKQTR01; genus JAKQTR01. Next base: position 104,127 of record CAWDWR010000002.1, on the reverse strand, counting down.
CCTCCGACAGCGCGTGATCCAGTCGCGCGTCGCGCGCGCAGGCACATAGGCGGCGCCCGTGGTCTGCGCGAACGCCTTCACATCGTACGAAACCACGGTGCTGTTGACCGTGTCCGCCATCGTCGTGCGCTGGAACTGCGCGATCTGCGCGAGTTCCCCGTCGCGCAGCAGGCAGACGACCACGCCGGCGCCGTACGACGCCGCCGTCGCCAGCTCGAGCCCGGTCATCAGGAACGCGCCGTCGCCGGCCAGCGCGACCACGTCGCGGCCGGGGTTGGCCAGAGCCGCGCCAATCGCGGCGGGCACCGAATAGCCCATGCACGAGAAGTCGACCGGCGCCAGGAACCGCCCGGGCCGCTCGAGTCTCAGGTGCTCCATCGCGAGGAACGTGCCGTTGCCGCTGTCGGTCGTGTAGATCGGCCTCCGGCGCGAGCCGCTGCAGCGCGGCGAAGAGTGCCGTCGGCGTCACGCGCGACGGCGCTCGTCTCGCGCCCCCACTCCTCGCGGACCAGCCGGTGGCCGTTCGCGATCTGCTCGGCCACCTCGCCCCACTGGCCGTGGTCGTCCACGAGCGGCAGCAGCGCGCGCACGAACGCGGCGGCGTCGGCCTCGACGGCCAGCGTGGCCGGCACGTTCCTGCCGAACACATCCGCGTTGATGTCCACGTGAATCACCGTCGGGGGCGGCGTGAACCCGTAGCTGCCCGTCCCGACTTCCGCGAAGCGGCAGCCGATGGCGAGCATCGTGTCGCACTCGTCGGCCACCGTGCGCAGCGGCGCGGCACCGTGGCGCCGAGTCCGTTCCACAGCCACAGCGGGATGCTGCTCGGGAAACACGCCCTTGCCCTGGATGGTCGTGGCCACCGGCGCGCCGAGCTTCTCGGCGAGTTCGACGAGCGCGTGCCCGGCCGCCGCGCGCGCCGTTGCCGACGTAGAGCAGGACCTTCTTCGCGCCGTTGAGCAATCCCGGCGGCTCGCGCGACGTCTGCCGGGCGCGGCGCGGCGCCGGCCTGCTCGCTCGGCGTGCAGGTCGGGCCAGGGCTCGGCGACGTCGTGCGTGAGCAGGTAGAACTCGGCCGGGATCTCGACGGCGACCGGCCCGGGCGTGCCGGCGCGCGCAAGATCGAACGCGCGGCGGACGGTCGGATAGATGTCAGCCGCGCGCTCGGGCCGCAGCACGGCTTTCGTCACCGGCCGCAGAATCGCCGCCTGATCGATGTCGTGCAGCTGATACGCGCGGCCGGTGTCGCGCCGGATGCCGGCGGCCAGCACCACCATCGGGATCCCGTCGAGCAGCGCCTCGGCCACGCCCGACAGGCAATGCGTGACGCCTGCGCCGGGCACGACGTTGACGACGCCGACCGAATCCGGAGGACCGCGACACGCCGTCGGCCATGAACCCGGCGCTCTGCTCGTCGGTGACGAGCACCGCCGTCGACCTGCGCCGATCGATCGAGCGCGTCGTACAGCTCGATGTTGTGCGTGCCCGGGATGCCGAAGGCGAAACGCGCGCCCGCGTCTTCGAGCGCCCGCACGACGAGGTCCGATCCGCGCAGTTTCATGAGGTCTGCCTGAAGCGGTTTCATAACCCGTTCTCGCGGCCGAACCCGGCCGCCGTACCAGGTTCTGAAACCGGTCCTGAGGTGCGGCCATTCCAGCCGCACGCGTTCCGCCACCCGGTCCGCGAGGGCCATGATGGTGACGTAGGGATTGATCTCCGCGCAGCGCGGGAACAGGCTGCCGTCGGCGACGAAGAGCCACGGCGACGCCGTGCACGCGGCCCCAGGCGTCGGTCACCGAGTCGGCCGCGCTGGCGCCCATCCGGCATCCGCCCATCGGGTGCGCGCTCGAGATCGTCACCTTGCCGGGCGTCAGGCACTCGACAGGAATCAGGTCGTCAATCCGCGGCGCGTCGGCCGCCTCGAGAAAGAACGTCCGCGCGGCCGGCGCGTGCACGCGCGTGGCGCCGGCGGCGAAGAAGATGCGCGCCGACGCCCGCATGGCCTGCACGAGCGAACGGCGCACGCCATCGGTGAAGCGGTAGCGGACGAGGGGCCGGCCGTCCGCGTCCAGCATCACGCGGTTCTCGGCCTCCGGAGGGTCGATCGCGAGCACGAGGATCATCTGCAACCGGTCCATCGCCGACATCATCCGCGCGTGGTCGGCCCCGAAGCCGGTCAGGCTCTTCGCCGTCGTGAACGGGAAGTACATGCAGGTTTCGAGCAGGAAGCCGTCCGACTCGGCGAAGTGATCGCAGTAATAGCTCTTCGGATGTCCGTGGTAGTTCGTGATCGGGCGGTCGTGCTGGGCCACGAGGATGAGCGCCGGATGGCACGTGAAGTAGCGGCCAAGGGCCGGCAGCCCGCGCCGCAACGGGGGAGCGCAGCAGGAGCGCCGGGGACCCGATCGCTCCTCCCGCGGCGACGACCGCCTTCGCGCGGATGCGGTACTCGCCCGGCGCCCACGCGGACGGCTCGCCGACCGGGGCTTCGCTGACCACCGCCACGACGGCGCGCTCGTCGAGACGCTCCACCCGGCAGTTGGTGACCACCGTCACCCCCTGCCGCTCCGCCTCAGGCAGTTGGACGCGGTGCGTGCCCATCTTCGCGCCGTTCGGGCACCCGAGATTGCACAGGCCCGCGCCGCGGCAGCCGTCGAGGTTCAGCGGAAACTGCTCGACGCGGTAGCCTGAGGCGCCGGCAGCCCTGCTCGAACAGCCGGTTGTTGTCGTTGATGTCCGCGTCGGGCAGCAGATGCACGCGGTTCTGGACCAGGTACTTGCGCGACCGCTCGAGGAGGTCCTCGTGATCGAGCCCCGGCACGCCCCACCGCCGCACGGTCGGCTCGGTGATCGTCAGCGACGTGCCCGTGTAGACCACCGTCGATCCGCCGTACGCGCGGCCGAAGGCGATCGACATCGTCCGGTCTTCGGTCAGGAATCCGCCCTCGTCCGCGTACAGGCGACGGGCCATCTCGACCTCGCGGCCGGTGTACTCCTCGGGCCTGAGCTTCGGCCCGGCCTCGAGCACGAGGATGCGTACGCCCTGCGCGCAGAGAGGCGCCAGCGCGAGCGCCGCCGTGCCGCCGCCCGCCCCCGATCCGATGATGACGATGTCAGCGTCGCGTTCGAGCATGGAGCACCGCGTTGCCGTCGAGTGGACGGGGTGTAGGCGATGAGCACGGCCATCGCGGGCTGTCCGTAGTAGCCGAGCAGCACCAGCGTCCGCACGCCCCAGAAGCCGCCGCGGACGATCTGCAGCGGGTTGTCCTGGAACCATCGCAGCGCGGCGTCCTGCCGGCCGCCGTCGAGCCGGTCGAGCGGGCGCAGGTAGCGCAGGACGGGCAGCCACCGCAGCGCGCGCAGGAACAGGCTGAACTGGCGCCGCATCGCCGGCGTGCGCGACGCCAGCGTCTCCTCGATGAGCGCCACCATCGCGTCGCGCGCCTCGGGCGTCATCTGTGTGGATGCGGGCACGATGCGCGGGGCGATGGCCAGCAGGAAGGCGCGCTCGGACGCGGTGAGGGGGGCCACCCGCGTATTGGACTATAGCGCCGCCGCGAGCGCAATGGGTGGCGCGAGCGTCCTACCACCCTAACAGTCAACTTGTAGTGGCACTTCTCGCAGTACCAGCAGCCCTTCACGCGGATGAGGTTCACGTTCCCGCATTGTTCCAGATGAGCGCGGTCATGACGCCGGGCGCCGTCGAGGACACGGGCGCCGCGGGAGGCTCCGCGCTGCCGGACGTCGAACTGTCCGGCGTGGGGCCGGTCGAAGGCTTCTTGGGCATTGGGGGACTCCTCGAGCATTGTACACTGTGCCCGTGATCGAGCCTGAGAGGACGAACGCCGGCGATGCCGCAGCGGCCTGGTTTGACGCCCTCGAGGCGCGTCACCTGGCAGACCTGCGCCCGGCCGAGGTGGGCCGCGCGCTGCGGGCGCTGTCGTCGGCGTACGTCGAGCGGCGCGACCGCCTCGCACGCGGCGCCGCGCTCGACGGCGCGGGCAAGCGGGCCGCCTTCGCGCTCTTCTACGGCCCGGTCCACTTCATCGTGGTGCGCGCGATCGTCCGCGCGCTGGATGCCGCCGCGCCTCCGATCGAACTCGTCGCCGATCTCGGCTGCGGCACCGGCGTCGCCGGCGCGGCCTGGGCCCTCGAGTGCGATCCCCGCGCGCGCATCGTCGGGATCGAGCGCCATCCCTGGGCGGCCGACGAGGCCCGGTGGACGTGCCGCGCGCTCGGCCTCGACGCCGACGTCCGCTGCGGCGATCTGGCGCGCGTCCGCCTGCCGGCGCGCGCGTCGGCCGTCGTGGCAGCCTTCACCGTGAACGAACTGTCCGAGGAGGCGCGCGCGGCGCTCCTGCGAGAGCTCCTTGCAGCGCACGCCCGGGGCGCCCGCGTGCTCGTCGTCGAGCCCATCGCGAAGTCGGCTGTGCCGTGGTGGCCCGGGTGGGCGGCCGCTGTTCGGGCGGCCGGCGGCCGCGAGGACGAGTGGCGCTTCGCCGCGGAGCTGCCCGGCATCGCCGCGCGGCTCGGGCGCGCCGCCGGCCTCGACCATCGCGAACTGACCGCGCGCTCGCTATACTTGGGCAACTCCCGTGAGAGAGCAGCCGGCATCCTCTTCGTCGTTCGCCTGTCGTCTGGCGGCGCTTCGCCGCGGCCGCGCCAGCCGCCGACTACCCGGCTGCCGGTGCAGGGCGACTACGTCATCCGCGATTTCCCGTTCGCCGCGGGCGGCTCGCTCCCCGAGCTGAAGCTGCACTACCGGACGCTGGGCCAGCCCCGCAGGAATGCCGCCGGTCGCGTCGTCAACGCGGTGCTCGTGCTGCACGGCACCACGGGTTCCGGCGCGCAGTTCATCCGGCCCGAGTTCGCGGGCGAGCTGTTCGGCGCGGGCCAGTTGCTCGACGCCGCCACGCACTTCATCGTGATCGTCGACAACATCGGCCACGGCCAGTCGAGCAAGCCGAGCGACGGCCTGCGCGCGGAGTTCCCGAAGTACGGCTACCGCGACATGGTGACGGCGCAGTACCGCCTGCTCACCGAAGGCCTGGGCGTGAATCACCTCCGCCTCGTCATCGGCACGTCGATGGGCGGCATGCACGCGTGGCTCTGGGGCGAGATGTACCCGGACTTCGCGGACGCGCTGATGCCGCTGGCGAGCCTGCCCGGCCAGATCTCCGGGCGCAACCGCATGTGGCGGCGCATCGCCATCGACGCGATCCGGAACGACCCGGCGTGGCAGGGCGGCCGCTACGCGGCGCAGCCGGGCGGGCTGCGCGTGGCGGCGGGCATGCTGGCGCTGGTCGGCAGCAACCCGGTGCTCCGCCAGCGCGAGTCGCCGACGCTGGCCGCCGCCGATCGGTGGTTCACCGACTACGTCGACGCCTACGTCCGCACCGCCGACGCCAACGACGTGCTGTACGCGCTCGAGGCGTCGTGGGACTACGATCCCGCGCCCGGCCTCGAGCGGATCACGGCGCCGCTGCTGGCGGTCAACTTCGCCGACGATCTCGTCAACCCGCCGGAACTGGGGATCCTCGAGCGGGAGATCGCGCGCGTGCCGAAGGGCCGGGCCGTCGTGATGCCGTTCAGCGACGCGCACGCGGGGCCACGGCAGCCACACCCTGGCCGCCCTCTGGAAACACCTGCTCGCCGAGTTGCTCGCCGCCTCGGGCGGCGGAGTCTAGGCCTCGCGATGGTCGAACTGCAGGAAGTCTCGACTCGCGCCGATCTGAAGCGCTTCGTGGCGTTCCCGGAACGCCTGTATCGCCACCACCCGTACTACGTGCCCAAGCTCGTCGGCGAAGAGTTGCACACGCTCCGGAAGGACCGTAATCCGGCGTTCGAATACTGCGAGGCGCGGTACTGGATGGCGCTGAAAGACGGCGTGCCGGCGGGCCGGATCGCCGGCATCATCAGCCATCGATACATCGAAACCTGGAAGCGCCGCCGCATCCGGTTCGGCTGGCTCGACTTCATCGACGACGCGGACGTGGCGTCGGCGCTGCTGGGCGCGGTGGAGGCCTGGGGTCGCGAGCGCAGGCTGGACGAGGCGCACGGCCCGCTTGGCTTCTGCGACTTCGACCGCCAGGGCATGCTCGTCGAGGGCTTCGAGGAGCTGGACCTGCTGATCACGAACTACAACTACCCGTACTACCCGGCGCACCTCGAACGCCAGGGCTACGAGAAGGACGCGGACTGGCTGGAGTACCTCGTGACCGTGCCCGAGGCCATCCCCGATCGCATCGACCGCCTCAGCCGCGCGGTGCTCGACCGCTCGGGCCTCCGCGTGCTCGAGACCGCGCACGCGCGCGACCTGCGGCCGTACATCGGCGAGGCCTTCGCGCTCATCAACGAGACCTACAAGCACCTCTACAGCGTGGTGCGCCTGTCAGACGCCCAGGTGCGCTTCTACACCAAGGCGTTCTTCGGCTACCTCGATCACCGCTACGTCAAGATCATCCTCGACCGCGACGGCCGCGTGGCGGCCTTCGGCGTGTCGATGCCGTCGCTCTCGCGGGCCCTGCAGCGGACCCGCGGGCGGCTGTTCCCGTTCGGATTCATCCGGCTGCTGCGCGCGATGCGGGCCAACGACCGGCTCGACCTGCTGCTCACCGCGGTCCGGCCGGACGTCCAGAACAAGGGCCTCGGGGCCGTGCTCATGCACGAAACCTGGAAGGAGGCCGCCGCGAGGGGAATCAGGTACGCCGAGGCCAGTCCCCAGCTCGAAACCAACACGAAGGTGCGGGCCCAGTGGGCCAACTTCGAGTCGCGCCAGCACCGCCGCCGGCGGTGTTACGTGAAGGCGTTCTGAGGCACCATGGCCGGCTGGGGCATCGCACGCCGCCTGTTCGCGATCGACGTCCTGACGCTGACGTTCGTGGCCGCGCACGGCGGCGGCACCATCGCGCGCTCCGCCCAGATCCCGGGCTGGCCCGAGGTGGCCCTGACCTGCGGGATCATCGCGCTGGCCGTGCCCATGCTCGGGTTCCTCCGGACTCACCTGGACCTCGCGCCCGTCCGCCTGCTCCACGACTGGTCGTTCGCCCTGTGCGTGTACCCGATCTATCTGAGCGTGCTCGTTGCCGCCGGGCCGGGTCATTCGGGCCACGTGTTCGACGAGTGGCTCATCGCGGCCGACCGCTGGATGTTCGGCGTCGACCCGACGGTCTGGTGCTCGCGCCTCTCGCACCCGATCGTCACCGAGATTCTTCAACTGGCGTACGCGACGTTCTACGTGCTGCCGCTCATGGTGGCGCTGGAGTTGTACGCGGGCGGCCGCGAGTGGCGCTTCCGGCAATGGGCGTTCGTGTGCGGCTGCGGGTTCTTCGCGGCGTTCGCCGGGTATCTCGTGATGCCGGCCGTCGGCCCGCGCTTCACGCTGCACACGATCGAGGCGAGCGGGCGCGACCTGCCAGGGCTTTGGCTGACGCCTGCCTTACGGGCGTTCATCGATGGCGGAGGCATGGTGCCGCTGGGCGCGACGGCTGCCGACGCGATCCGGCTGGCACCGCGTGACGCGTTCCCCAGCGGCCACACGTTGGTCACGTTGCTGACGATCGCCTGGGCCTGGCGCTACCACCTGCATGTACGCTGGGTGGTGACCGTGGCCGGCGCGCTCCTCATCGTGGCGACGGTCTATCTGCGCTATCACTATGTGGTGGATGTCCTCGCCGGCGCCGTACTGGCGGTGCTGTGCCTGGCCGTCGCCCCCGCCCTGCACGGCTGGCTGTCACGCCAGCTCGGGACGCTCGACGCGGACCGGACCGTGTGAAGCCGGCCTACGGCGCGGTCAGTCCGTCGATGTGCGCGATCTCGTCCGCGCTCAGCCGGAGCGACCCCGCGGCGACCAGCCCGTCCACCTGCCTGGCGCTTCTGAATCCGACGATCGCACCCGTGACGGCGGGCTGGCGAAGCGTCCAGGCGATGGCCACCGCGCCCGGCGACACGCCGCACCGGGCGCCGATCGCACGCAGCTTCTCGACCAGCTCCAGGTTGCGCGACAACCTGGGCTCCTGGTAATCGGGGTTCTTCGACCGCCAGTCGTTGGCGGGAAGCGCCAGCGCGCGCTCGCGCGTCATCGCGCCGCTCAGGATGCCGGCCGCCATCGGCGAATAGACGATGACGCCGACCTGGCGGGCCAGGCAGTAGGGCAGGATGCCGGCTTCGATGCCCCGGCGCAGCATCGAGTACGGCGGCTGGAGGCTCGTGATGGGCGCGATGGGACGGATGCGGTCCATCTCGGCGACGTCGAAGTTCGACACGCCGATGTGCCGCACCTTCCCCTCGGCCCGCAGCTCGGCCAGCGTGCGCCACCCTTCCTCGATGTCAGGCGCGGGCTCGGCAAGTCCCCACGGCTTCGACCAGTGAATCTGGTAGAGATCGATGGCGTCGGTCTCGAGGCGCCGAAGGCTGTCCTCGACCTCCTTGCGCACCGACGCCGCGTTCAGGCTGTGGGAGATGTCTCCCTTCTCGTTCCACACGAGCGAGCACTTCGTGAAGACGTACGGCTTGCGCGACGAGCCGATCGACTTGAGGGCCCGCGCGACGACCCGCTCGGAATGGCCGAGCCCGTAGATCGCGGCGGTATCGATCCAGTTGATGCCCGCGTCGATCGCCCGGTGGATCGCCGCCACCGAATCCGCATCGTCTTGCGGCCCCCACCCGAAGGCGTAGTCGGGCCCGCCGATGGCCCAGGCGCCGAACCCGATGCGTGTGATCTGCAGATCGCTCGTGCCGAGCTGTCTCGTTTCCACGGTCGTCTCCGTCTACGCCTTCATCGCGGCCTTCACCCGCGCCGGCGTCATCGGCAACTGGAACACGCGCGCGCCGACCGCGTCGTAGATGGCGTTGGCCACGGCGGCGCCGAGCGGCACGATCGCCGGCTCGCCGCAGCCCTGCGCCGGAACGTCGGGCGCGTCGATGAACACCGTGTCGATCTGCGGCACCTGCGAGAACCGCGGGAGTGAATAGGTGTCGAAGTTCTTGTCGAGCACCTCGCCGCCCTTGAAGCGGATCTCCTCGCTGAACGTGTAGCCCGAGGCCCATCGTGATGCAGCCTTCGACCTGCTGCAGCGAGCCTGCCGGGTTGACGATCACCCCCTGGTCCTGCGCGCACACGACCCGCTTCACGCGCACGGCGCCCGTGGCCTTGTCCACCGCCACCTCGACCATCAGCGTGTCGTAGGTGCCGGCGTCGATGCCGCAGGCCACGCCGACGCCGCGCCCGCTCGGCGCCGCCTTCGGCGTCCAGCCGAACTTCGCCGCCGCGGCCTTGAGCGTCCGGATCATGCGCGCGTCGGTGAGGTTCTTCAGCCGGAACTCCACCGGATCGATGCCCGCCTTCGCGGCCATGACGTCGATGTGCGACTCGCGGGCGAAGGCATTGGTGCTGGCGCCGGGCGCCCGCCACGGGCCGACGGCGAACGGGTGGTAGCCGGGCGTGCCCGCGCCGCTCCAGGTGCCATAGGCGAGTGTCCGGTGGTGCGGGATGTCGTAGAAGTGAGCGGCGCCGCGCTCGCCGGCGGCGTAGACCCGGTACTCCCACGTCACGATCTTCCCGGAGGCATCGAGGCCCGACGCGATCTTGATGACCGACGCCGGACGGAACGTGTCGTAGAAGAACTCCTCTTCGCGCGCTGAACACCACGCGGACAGGCTTGCCGGTGAGCGTCGCCAGGCGCGCCGCCTCCACCGCCTGCCGCGAGGCGGACTTGCCGCCGAACCCGCCGCCGACGTACGGCGTGATCACGCGGACCTTCTCGGCCGGCAGCCGCAGCGCCTGCATGATCTGGTTCTTCACCGGGAACGGCGTCTGCGTGCCGGCCCACACCGTCACCTTGCCGTTCTCCGACGGCGGCCGCCGCCGAGTGGGTTTCCATCGGCGCGTGCGCCATGTAGCTGTCGTAGTACGTCTGCTCGAACGCCTGCAGCGGCGGGCCCGCGTAGGCCCCGGGGTCGCCGCCTTCCGCCACGCGCTGCTCGCGCGGCGCGTTCTTCACCAGGTGGTCGAAGATCGTGGCGTTGTCGACCGGCGGGTCGTTGCGCGTGAACGTCGCCTTGACGAGCGCGAGCGCCTTGTCGGCCTCGTCCCAATGCTGCGTGGAGCACCGCGACGAGATCGCCGTCACGGATCACCGTGACGCCGGGCGCCTTCTCGGCCGCCGACGTGTCCACGCTGGCCAACACGGCCCCGTGCGCCGGGGGCCTCAGGATGCGGGCGTGCAGGGCCCCTGGCGGCACGATGTCGCCGGCGTACTTCGCCTTGCCCGTCACCTTCTCTAGCGCGTCGCGCCGCGGCGCCGACGTGCCGACGATGGTGAAGGCTTTGACGGGCTTCACGGCCGGCTTCGACGCGAGCTTCCGCTCGATGCGTTTGCCCTCGGTCAACTGGCCGTAGGTGACCTTCTTGGCGGCGTCGCCGGTGACCGTGACCACGCCGGACTTGACGGCCAGCGACTCGACGGGCACTTGCAGCCGCTCGGCTGCCATCGCCAGCAGGGCGCCGCGGGCCTCGGCCGCGGCGTCGCGCAGCACCGGCCCGAACGACCTGATGCTGAGCGATCCGAACGTCCCCATGTCCCAGGGGCAGAGGTCCGTATCGCCGCACACGATGTCGACCATCTTCAAGTCGACGTCCAGGTCCTCGGCGAGGAGTTGGGAGAGCGAGGTCATGGGCCCCTGTCCCAACTCGACCTTGCCGACGAAGCACGTGACCCGGTTGTCGGGCCCGATGTGCAGGTAGGCGTTCACGTCGGTGGGGTAGCCCTGCCGGCCGGTCTGCGGGCGGGCGGTCTCCTGGCCCGCCAGCGCGTCGACCGATATCAGCACGAGCACGCCCGTGCTCGTGAGCTTCAGGAAGTCGCGGCGATTGACCGGAAAGGTGGTCGGGCCGTCGACGACGAGTTCGTTACCGTCATCATCCCAGCTCATCGCGCGCCTCCTTTCGCCGCCGCCGCCGTCTCCACCGCTTGGACGATCCGGCCGTGCGCGCCGCAGCGGCAGAGATGGTCGTCCATGTGCGCGATGATCTGCGCCCGCGTCGGCTTCGGGTTCTTGTGCAGGAGCGCGTAGGCGCCCAGGATCATGCCCGGCGTGCAGTAGCCGCACTGGAAGCCGAGGTGGGTGACGAACGCTTCCTGGAGCGGGTGCAGCCGATCGCCGGCCGCCAGGCCCTCGATGGTGAGCACCTGCTTGCCCTCGACGTCGCCAACGGGCGTCGCGCAGGACCGGACGGCCTCGTTGTTGACGAGCACCGTGCACGCGCCGCACAGCGCCTGGCCGCACCCGAACTTGGTGCCGGTCAGGCCGAGATCGTCGCGCAGGACCCACAGCAGCATCCGGTTCTCGTCGACCGTCAGCCGCGTGGCCTTGCCGTTGAGCGTGAATGACACCACTCGCATCAGCGGTTCCTCCGGGGGGTCATCTCTTCTTCGTTTTCTGTGCCGCGAGCCGCGCGGTGATCTTGCCCAGCTCCCGCTTGAGCAGCTGGTTCTCGGGGAAGTCGGCCACGAGCTGCGTCACGATCTGCTGCGCGTCCGCGAGCTTGCCTTCGCGCAGCGACGCCACCGCCAGCAGGATGCGGGCGAACGGCCCGTAATAGGTGCCGTGCTGGGCGACGAGCTTCACGTGCTCGATGCCCTTGCGCTTGTCGCCGTCGATCTTGTCGAAGCGCACGAACCACCGGACGTAGAACGGCAGGCTGCCCACCACGTACTCGAGCGACCCCACGTTCATGTACGCGTCGTAGACGGGCGGATTGAGGGCCAGGAGCTTCTGCGCGTACCGGTTGGTCTCGCGCGTCAGCGACATCCCCTTCCACTGGCGGCGCTCCACGAAGCCAACGTAGTCGGCGGCCACGCCGGCGGCCATCACCATGGCGAGCAGCGCGCGCCTGTCGTTCGGGTCTTTTGCCAGAAAAATCTGCGACCGCGTGCGGGCCTGATCGATCGTGGTGAAGAGCCGGCGCTTCACTTCGAGGTCGGGCTTGTTCTGATGTCCCTGCCCGTCCACCATGTTCTCATCGTCGACGAAAAAGTCCGTTTCGAGGATCTCGAGGCGCTCGAACTCGGAGAACATGTACGCGGCCGCCCGGACCGCGTAGGGGAGCGGATCGGAGGGATCCGCCCGCTCCCGCTCGTCCAACATCGTGTGCGCCGTGGCGAAGTCGTAGTTGTAGAGGCGATTGAAGATGGGCACGAACGGGTCGGGCGCCGCGGCCGGTTCGGACGGCGGCGCGGCCGGGGCGGGCTGACCGGAGGCCGGCGCGGCGATGCCTGCGGCAAGCCAGGCGACGGCCAGGAGGACGACGGCGCGGCGACGGTCGCGCGGGGGCTTCAGCCGCATCCCCGCTAGTATACCGAGTTCAGCGCCCCTACTTCGTCTCTGCCTTCGCTGGCAGGGCGTTCCACGCCGGCGGCGACTGGCCCAGCAAGTGCTGCACGAAGAAGTCGAAGCGCTTCCGCTCGCCGTACGCGCCGCCGGGGCCGTGGCCCGCGCCCGGGATCACCAGCAGGTCGAACGTCTTGTTCGCCTTGATGAGCGCGTTCACGACCTGCATCGTGGACGACGGGTCGACGTTCGTATCCATCTCGCCGACGACGAGCAGCACCTTGCCCTGCAGACGATGGGCATTGTCCACGTTCGAGGAGGCTGCGTATTCGGGGCCGATGGGCCAACCCATCCATTGCTCGTTCCACCAGATCTTGTCCATGCGGTTGTCGTGGCAGCCGACGGCCGAGACCGCGGCCTTGTAGAACTCGGGGTGGAAGAGCAGCGCGCCGAGGGCGCTTTGTCCGCCGGCCGACGTGCCGTAGATGCCGACGCGCGAGGCATCGTAGTACGCGTATCTCGCCGCCACGGCCTTGTGCCAGAGGATGCGATCCGGGAACCCGGCGTCCTTGAGGTTCTTCCACGCGACGTCGTGGAACGCTTTCGAGCGGTTCGACGTGCCCATGCCGTCGATCTGGACGACGATGAAGCCGAGCTCGGCCTGGGCCTGCATCTGATTGAACGCCGCGAAGGACTTGGGAACGAACGAGCTGTGCGGCCCGGCGTAGATGTTCTCGATGACGGGGTATTTCTTGCGCGGGTCGAACGACGCGGGGCGGTAGATCACGCCCCAGATGTCCGTCTGCCCGTCGCGGCCCTTCGCCGTGAAGACCTCGGGCGGCTTCCAGCCGGCTTTCTGGAGCGCCGCCAGGTCGACGCGCTCGAGTTCGGCTACGAGCGACCCGTCCGCCGCCCGGCGCAACTCCGACACCGGGCCCTGGTCCACACGCGAATAGACGTCGACAAAGAACGCGCCGTCTTCCGAGAAGCTGGCCGCGTGGTTGGCTTCGGCTTCCGTCAGCCGGGCGAGGCCCGTGCCGTCGAAGTTGATGCGGTAGTAATAGACGAAGTACGGGTCCTGGCCGGGATACATCCCGCTCGCGCTGAACCAGACCTGCCTCTTCTCATCGTCGACGCGCGAGACCCCGCGGACCACCCAGTCCCCTCTGGTGATCTGGTTCTTCACCGCGCCTGTCATGCCGTCGTAGAGGTAGAGGTGGTTCCAGCCGTCGCGCTCGGACATCCAGATGACCTCGCGCCCGTCGGCCACGTCGTGCCGGTACTTCTTGCTGGAGTAGGTGAAGAAGGTCTTCGGCTCCTCCGAGATGACCGTTCGCGCGGCGCCGGTGCCGGCATCGGCTTCGATGATCCTGAACACCTGGTGGCCGCGCTGGTTGTACTCGAAGGTGACGGCTGAGCTGTCCTTCCGCCACTCGAGTCGGGAGAGATCGTAGGGGTTCGGGAACAGCGCGCTGTCGATGGCGAGCGCCTTCTTCGCGTCGAGGGCAAAGATGACGGGCTGCTCGAAGTCGAGCACGTCGCCGGGTTTCGCATAGAAGCGCGTGGAGTGTTTAGGCTGCAGCTGGTCCTCAGGCGATGACTCGACGTAATGCACCAGCCGGCGGTAGCCGGGTCTCACGCGATAGGCCGCGAGCTTCTTCGAGTCGGGCGCCCAAACGATCGTGTCGAGCTCGTAGCAGTTGGCCTCGGACCCGTCCGTGCTGAGCATCGTGAGGGTCCTGGCGCCGGCTTCGCGAACGGCGACGTTGAAGTTCGAGACGACGGCGTCCCACTTGCCGTCAGGCGACGTGCGGGGCTTCGCGTCCGGACCGGCCGGCGTGCAGGCAGGCGGCGGCTGCCGCTGTTCGAACGCGCCGACGGTCGGCGCCTTGGCGCAGGCGTAGTCCGCCAGCGTGCACGTCCAGGTCGCGTTGTCGAAGCGCGCCTCGACTGCGCGCTCGTTGTCCTTGAAGGTGAACGTGCTGAAGGGGAGCGTCGCCGCCGTGAGCTTCCGGCCCGTCATCTTCGCAAGCGTTGCGGCCAGCTTCTCGTGATCGAACGGCGGGCGCTTCTGGCCGGTGTCGGCGTCGACGAGCACGAACTCGTTGCCGCCCTTCACGGATCGCCGGTACCAGAAGCGATGCGTCTTCTCGACCCAGGTGGCCGGCCCGGGCACGTTGAGCGCCAGCGCCTCGTACTTCTCGCGCAACCCCGCCGCACGCTCGTAGTCGGCGGGCGTGACCTGCGCGGCGGCCGGCAGCGGAAGAGCGCAGACGACGAGGCTGGCCAGCAGAGTCGCAGCGCTGAGAGGTTTGAACATGTGGCGGATTCTACCCGGGATCCGGTTCCCGCCCAGCCCCTAGCGCCTAGCCCCTAGCCCCTAGCCCCTGGCTCGGGTGATGGAGGCGCCGGCTTGTCCATGTAGATGTCGATGGACTTCTCGATGGCGTGCAGCATGGCCACCTCGTCCGGCGAGACGAGGGTGATGGCCGTGCCGGCGGCTTCCGCGCGGCCCGTGCGGCCGACGCGATGCACGTAGGCGTCCGCGGAGTGGGGCACCTCGTAGTTGATGACGTGCGCGATGCCGTCGATGTCGAGGCCCCGGGCCGCGATGTCGGTCGCGACCAGCGCCGTGTGCCGGCCCGAGCGGAACCCCTCCACCGCGGCCGTGCGCTCCTTCTGCGTCCGGTCGGCGTGCAGCGCCACGCAGCGCACGCCCCGCGACGCGAGGCTCGAGGCGAGCTGGTCCGCGCCGCGCTTCGTCCGCACGAACACGAGCGACGGCGCGTGGGTCCGCCGCAGGAACCGCGTGAGCCACTCCACCTTCTCGCGCGCCGGCATCATGTGCGCGATGTGGGAAATGGTCGTCGCCGGCCCGCCCGCGCGCCCGATCTGGATGTAGCGCGGATCGCGCATCACCTGCTCGGCGAGCGTGACGACGTCAGACGAGGTCGTGGCGGAGAAGAGCAGCGTCTGCCGCGCTTCGGGCAGCGCCGACACGATCTTCCGCACGTCGGGCCAGAACCCCATGTCGAGCATGCGGTCGGCCTCGTCGAGCACCAGCACCTCGACCCGGCTGAAGTCGACCACGCCCGTGTTCATGTGGTCGAGCAGGCGTCCGGGCGTGGCGACCACGACGTCGGCGCCCGCGCGAAGGGCCCTGAACTGGATGTCGCCGTCCACGCCGCCGTACACCGCGATGCCCGTCAGGGTGGTGTGGTAGGCGAACCCGGTGAAGTCGTCTTCGATCTGCACCGCCAGCTCGCGCGTCGGCGCGAGCACCAGCACGCGGATCACGCCCGTCGAGGGGGAGTCGAGCAGGCGCTGCATGATGGGCAGCAGGAAGCCCGCCGTCTTTCCCGTGCCGGTCTCGGCGCAGGCGATCAGGTCGGATCCCTGGAACACGATCGGGTAGACGGCGCTCTGAATGGGCGTCGTCCGGACGAATCCGCGGTCCTCGACGCCGGTAATCAGCCGGCGGTCGAGGCCCAGAGCGGAGAACTCAATGGGCGTGGCGTCGTGCGGGGCGACCTCGAACGGCACCGCCGTACGGGGCGCCATGGCCACGGGTGGCTTGTGGCTGCCTCGCCGGCCGGGGGGACGTCCGGACCGGCGGCTGGAGTTGGACGATCGAGCTGTAGTCAAAACGTAAGAATTATGTCATGGATTCCGGTTCCTGCTTGCTCTTCCAGACCGCCCAGCCGATGGCGGCGGCGCACACCGCGGCCACCGCGATGCCCACGAGCGGGAGGCCGCCCCCGACGCGCGGCGCCATGATGTTGTACTTGAGCACCAGCCCCAGGGTCAGCAGCGACACCATGTTCATCACCTTGATGAGCGGGTTCACCGCCGGCCCGGCCGTGTCCTTCAGCGGGTCGCCCACCGTGTCGCCGGTGACCGCCGCCTTGTGCGCTTCCGATCCCTTGCCGCCGAAGATGCCGTCTTCGATGAGCTTCTTCGCGTTGTCCCACGCGCCGCCCGCGTTCGACATGAACACGGCCAGCAGCTGGCCGACGAGGATGGTGCCGGCCAGGAACCCGCCCAGGGCGTACGGCCCGAGCACGAAGCCGACGAGAATCGGCGTGCCGATGGCCAGGAATCCCGGCCCGATCAGCTCCTTCTGCGCGGTGGAGGTGCAGATGTCCACCACGCGCCCGTAGTCCGGCTTCTTGTTGCCCTGCCAGATGTCCATGTCGCGGAACTGCACGCGGCATTCCTTGACGATGTAGAAGGCCGCGCGGCTGACGGCGCGCAGCAGCATGCTCGAGAACAGGAACGGCACCGCGCCGCCGATGAGGAAGCCGACGAACACGATCGGCTCGGCCACCGTGATGCGGCCGGCTTCGGCCAGGTACTGGTCCACCGTCATCTGGCCGATGCGATCCTCGCTGCCGACGGCGATGACGGCGATGAAGCTCGAGAACAGCGACACGGCCGCGATGACCGCCGACCCGATGGCGATGCCCTTCGTCTCGGCCTTCGTCGTGTTGCCCACCGCGTCGAGGTCCGCCAGGATCTGCCGCGCCCGCTTGTAGCTGCCCTTCTTCTCGGCTTCCATCGCCTCCGGGTCGTAGCCCATCTCGCCGATGCCGTTCGCGTTGTCGGCCACCGGCCCGAACACGTCCATCGAGATCGTGTTGCCTGTCAGCGTCAGCATGCCGATGCCCGTCATGGCCACGCCGTACGCGATGAACATCGGCGGCGTGCCCGCGTAGCACAGCACCGACAGGAGAATCGCCGTGCCGATGACGACAATCGCCGCCACCGTGCTCTCGTAGCCGAGCGCGATGCCCTCGATGATGTTGGTGGCGTGGCCGGTGGTGCAGGCCTTCGTCAGCGCCTTCACCGGCGCGTGCGCCGTGTGCGTGTAGTAGCTGGTGACCTTGTTGAGCGCCACCGCCAGGAACACGCCGATGAGGCAGGTGAGGGCCGGCCGCAGATCCAGGCCCGCCATGCCCAGCGTTGGCCCAGAAGGGCAGGGCCGCCGGGTCGCCGCCCGGGAACCCCGCCGACGCCATCGGGTTGCCCGCGAGATACGAGGCGTCGAACCGCAGGTAGGCGAACGCCACCGCGAAGAAGCCGACGATGCTGATGAGGGAGCCGATCCAGAAGCCGCGATGCACCGTCTTGAGGGCCGTGTCGGAGGTGTCGTCGTGGCCGGCCTTCACGCTGTAGGTGCTGATGATCGACCCGAGCACGCCGATCCCGCGCACGAGCAGCGGGAAGATGACGCCCTTGTGCCCGAAGCTCGCCATGCCGAGGATCATCGCGGCGACAATCGTCACCTCGTAGCTCTCGAAGATGTCGGCCGCCATGCCGGCGCAGTCGCCCACGTTGTCGCCCACGTTGTCGGCGATCGTGGCGGCGTTGCGCGGGTCGTCTTCCGGGATGTCCTTCTCGATCTTGCCCACCAGGTCCGCGCCCACGTCGGCGGCCTTCGTGTAGATGCCGCCGCCCACGCGCATGAAGAGCGCGAGCAGCGTGCCGCCGAACCCGAAGCCGAGCAGTGCCTCGTACGCCTGGACGCCGTAGATGAGGAAAATCACCGTGCCGCCGAGGAGCCCCAGGCCGTCGGTCAGCATGCCCGTGACCGTGCCCGTGCGGTACCCGAGCTGCATCGCCTCGCCGTAGCTGCTCACCGCCGCCGCGGCCACGCGCAGGTTGCCCGTGGTGGCCAGGCGCATCCCGACGAAGCCCGACCGTCCAGCTGAACAGCGCGCCGACCAGGAACGCCCCCGCGCGGCCCCAGCGGAACGCCGGCTCGGCTCCCATGTAGGTCACCGCCAGCAGCACCGTGATGAGCGCGATGAGCGGGGCGATGCGCCGGAACTGCGCCGCCAGGTACGAGTTGGCGCCCTCGCGGATGGCGGCGGCCACCTCCTGCATCTTCGGCGTGCCGGTTCCCGCGCGGTTCACCTGGCGGTAGAGGCCGTACGCGTAGAAGAGGCTCGCGATCGCCACGCCCAGCACCAGCAGCAGCGACACCTGCTCGATCGGGGTGAAGCGCGGGTCCGAGAACGGCGCGAAGAAGCGGAAGGCTTCCTGGCCGCCCGTGGCCTCCTGCACCGCCGACTCGAGGGCGGTGGCGGCAGGCTGCCAGAACATCGGCGCGGCAAAGCCCACCAGCAGGACGATGGGCCACCAGGTACGAAGACGGGAGCGACGGGATACACCAATGCGGCTCACGGGCGGACTACCTTTCGGGGGACTACGGGGGCGGTTACAGGACCGGCTTCGCCGCCGGCGTGCGGCGCTCGCTCGCGCCACGAGCACGGGCGGCGAAACCGCTTCTCTACTGTCCTATTGCGCTGACGCCGAGTGCCACCACTTCGAGTGATGGATCTCCAGCTCTTCGCGCGTCGGGAACCGGTAGAACTTCACGCCGGTCTGGTCGCCGAGGAAGAACCCGCGGCGGATGACGCGCAGGAACCCCCGCGTCCGGGGCGTGCGCGACACGGTCTTCGTGGCCTTGCCGGTGGCGTCGGGCTTCTCGAGGCTCTGGATGCAGTCCTCGATGTGCGCCGTGTCGGTGTACGGCAGCCACCCGGCGAGCCGCCCTTGCGCGTCGCGGTCGAGCGCGAGGTCCGCGAAGAAGATGCGCGGCGCGTGCACCGGGTTGCGCGGGTCGGTGATCATCTTCGCGAAGGCGGCGGGCGACTGCGTCGACACCACCATCGGGATGAGCGGGCACAGTTCCTGGTACATGTTCACGCCCGGCGCTTCGGCCGCCGCGTCGTACGGGCTCTCGTCGAGCCGCAGCACGCGTCCGTCCGGCGTCGTCAGGTACAGCGGGCCGTAGACCGGGAGCGGCAGGAACTCCATCACGCGGTACACGGAGATGTACTTGCTGCGCTTCGGCGACCCGTCTTCGTGCGGCGCGCAGCGCGTCTCGATGTCGTCGACCGCGAACTGGTCGGTGTACTTCGGGAACGACGGGTCGATCTCGAAGAAGGCCACGTGGCCGCTGGCCAGCTTCTTCGTGCCGACGGCCATGTAGGTGCCGAAGGCTTCGGGTTCGAGGTGGGAGGCGATCAGGGCCTCGAACCGCGAACAGACCATGTAGTAGCGGATTTTCACAGCACCCCTCCATGGGGTCGGACCCCGGCTGACGAGCCTTCCGGGGTCAGAACCCAAATCGCGGGGGCGGTCTGACCACTAGACGATATCATACGTCGGTCCGAATCGGACGACCTTCCCGATGCAAGTCAATCCACCGATTTGGTCCGACCGGGGACAACAACAGGGACTAGGGGCTAGTCAGTTTCGCTGCGAGGAAGAAGCCAGCTACGCGGCGACAGCCGCGTCCGACCAGCGCCTAGCGCCTAGTCCCTAGCCCCTACTTCTTCCCCGTGCGAGGCTCGGGGTTCTTGACGTACTTGTCCAGCCACGCCGCCCACCGGGCCCAGAGATCGAGCAGCGTCTCGCGCGTCGCCGGCCCGTGGTCCTCCAGCGGATACAGATAGAGCGCCGTCGTCTTGCCCAGGCCGTTGAGCGCGTGGAACAGCCGCATCGAGTTCGTCGGGTCCGTGCCGACGTTCTGGTCGCCGAGGCCGTGGTACATCAGCAGCGCCCCGGTGAGGTTGTTCGCGTAGAGGAAGGGCGACATCGACAGGTAGACGTCCTTGGCCTCCCACAGGTCGCGCCGTTCGCTCTGGAACCCCAGCGGCGTCAGCGTCCGGTTGTAGGCGCCGTCGCCGGCGATGCCGGCCTTGAAGAACGGCGTGTGCACCATCGCGTTCACGGTGGAAAAGGCGCCGTAGCTGTGGCCGCCGATGGCCAGCCGCGTCCGGTCGATGATCTCGCGCCGGTCGAGTTCGTCGATGACTGCGGCGAGGTTGTTCCTCAGGTCGTTCTCGTAGTTGTCGTTCATCTTCCCCGTCGCGCCCACGATCGGCGCGTCGGGTTCCACCACGGCATAGCCGAGGCGGATGAAGAAGTGCATCGAGCGCGTGCCGAAGTTCGGCGCCTCGTTCCTGTTGTAGGTGCGGATGCCGCGGTCGTAGTCCTCCTGCGTCGCGTACTCGCGCGGGTAGAACCAGAAGATCGCCGGCAGCCTCGTGCCCTTCTGATAGCCCGGCGGCAGCGTGACGTTGACGCGGAACTTGAAGCCGTCGGGCCGCTCGACGATGAAGCGGTCCTTCGGCGCGCGGGTGAGGTCGGGCGTCACGTCCTCGTTCGTCGTGAGCGCCGTGCGGGTGGCGCCGTCCACGCGGTAGTACTGCGCGATCTCCGTGGGGCTCTCGCGCGACACGATGTAGCGGCCCGCCTCGAGGTCGATGGGCGTCGTCACGCGCTCGAACACGCCGTTGTTGTCGCTCTCGTAGAGGCGCTTCTTCTCGCCGGTCTTGATCGCCACCTTGTCGATGAACGTCTTCGGACCCGACATCGAGCGGATTCTTGTCGTAGGCCGTGCCCTGGAGGAACACGCTGGAGCCGTCGCCCGACAGGAGCACGATGCCGCCGCCCGGGCCGCCGGCGCCGCCGCGGCCGCCCGGAGGGGCCCCGGCGCCTGCGCCGCGGCCGCCGCCCGCGCCGCCGCGCGCCATCATGACCGAGCCCGGGTTCGCGTAGATGTCGTCGGCGCGGAAGCGCGAGATCGTGTAGCGCTTCGCTGGTTCGTCCAGGTAGACCGCGTACTCGACCGTGTTCTGGCCCGCGCGTTCGCTGAAGAACAGCACCTTGTGATCGGGCGAGAAGCGGTGGCCTGACATCCGGGTGTTGCTCTCGAAGAGCGTCTTCAGGCCGGCCTTGTCGAACGGCGGCAGCCACTGGTAGAGGCGATCCGGCCGCCGCGGACCTCTGCCCGCCTTCACCGCCTGCACCGCCGCGTCCGCCGCGACCAGCCGGAGCCTGATCAGCGGCCCTGGGCGCCGTGTCTCCAGCGGCCCTGGCCGCCGTAGCCCCAGACCCCGCATCGGAGTCACCGGGGGCTGTGGGCGAAGGCGGGTCTTGCTCCAGGAACGTCAGCCCCTGGCCGTCCGCGCGCCAGGCTACCTCGCGGCGGCCCTGCTGCTGCCCCTGCGCGTCGCCCGGCCCGGCGGCCGGGTCCGGCGGCGGCTGCGTGTCGTCCTGCACGCCTTCGTTGAGCGGCCGCTTGTCGATCTCGACCAGCACCTTGCCGTCGAGGTCCCACACCTCGTCTACCGAGCCGAAGTTGCTGACCGGCACGACATAGGAGAACGGCTTGGTCACGCGTGTGACCCGCAGGTACTTCCCGTCGGGCGAGAGGTCCAGGGCGCGCACCATCTGCGGCTGGCCGATCTTCCTGACGGCGCCAGGCACCGGCTTCGGCGCCTTGCCCTTGGCCGGCGCCGCGGCCGGCGGCGTGACGTCGAGCACGGCGGCCTGTCCCGTCGCATGCCATTCGAGCAGTTCGAAATCGTACGGGGTGGCCATCAGGCTCGGGAACGTCCGCAGCCGGTTCTTGTCCGCATCGTCGGCCACCTTCACCTGGGGCCCGGAGGGCGACGAGGGCGCCTTGGGCATCGGCGCGCGGCCGTCGGGAACGAGGACCGCGGCGATCTTCTTGCCGTCGGCGCTGAAGTCGAAGCTCGACACGAGGGTCGCGAGAACGGGCTTCGGCGTGAGCGGCTTCGATGCGCCCGTGGCGGGGTCGGCCACCCAGATGTGCGTGGCCTCGGGCGTGTGGACGTAGAACGCGATCAGGGAGCTGTCTGGGGACCACGTCGCGTTCGACACGCGGACGCCGTTCGGAATCTGAATCAGTTTCTTCGATCCATCCGACGCCGAGATCACTTGGATGCCGGCGTTGCTGCGAATCGTCAGCGGCCGGGCGCGGTTCGCCTGGTAGTCGACGAAGAGCCCGCCCAGCTCGTGAAACGGCTTCGAGAACACCGCCATCGCCACCGGGCCGTCGCCGATCTCGTCGAGGAACCACTTCTTGTCGGGGCTCGCGTTGGTGAGCGCCACGTTCCGGTAGCGCGGCGCCAGGACGGCGTCGACGAGCTCCTTCGGCGGCGTGGCGTACGTCTCCTGCTTCAGCGTCGCATCGGTCCACTTCAATGGCGCTGGCGGGGCGTCTGCCGGCTTGGCTTCAGCCTTTGTCTGGGCCGGCGCCTGCGCGAGAAGCGCAGCAGGCAGCAGGGCGGACAGTATCAAAAGTGCGACACGCGCGCGTTTTGGCATGGTCTCTCCGCTGGAACCGACTGTGAGGGGATTTGAGGGCGCCCAAATCCTAACTAGCCGAGCCCCCGGGGGCAAGTAAAAATCTAACAGGCGAAGAAAACACGAATTGCGATTCTTGTAGTTCTTTTCAACGGCCGGGTTTTGTCGTAGGGTATGCGCGATCCGACACCTCGCGCCCAGACAGCCCCCCAGGAAACACGCTTGTCCAGGCGCCCGGCGCGGAGGCGCGTGCACCCCCCGACTTGGTCTGCCGGGCTCCAGCCCGGCGCGGATTTATCGATTCGTGGAGGAGGACTGATGCGTGACCCCATCCGGCGGCTGAGTCGTTTCCTGCTCTTCCTGGCACTCGCCATGGCGGTAGCGGCCGCGCCTGTTTTCGCGCAGGGCGGCGCGACATCGACCATCGCTGGCACCGTCACCGATACGTCCGGCGCCGTCGTGCCGGGCGCTGACATCGTCATCAAGAACAGCGCGACCAACAACACCTTCAACGCCGTCAGCGGCTCGGACGGCGCATTCACCGTCCCGGCCGTTCCGCCCGGCACCTACACGGTCACCGTCACGCTGATGGGCTTCAAGACCGCGGTCCTGAACGACGTCATCGCCAACGTGGCGCAGGTCGCCCAGGTCAAGGCGGTGCTGACGCTCGGCGCCCTCGAAGAGACAGTCATCGTGTCGGGCGCGACCGAAATCATCCAGACCCAGGCGACATCGGTGGCGTCCACCCTGGGCACGAAGCAGATTGCCAGCCTGCCCATCCAGGGCCGCGGCGCGTTCGACCTCGTGAGCTACATGCCGGGCGTCGCGACGACCACGGGCAGCATCCGCGACTCCACGGTAAACGGCCTGCCGCAGAGCGCCGTCAACATCACCCTCGACGGGATGAACATCCAGGACAACTACGCCAAGTCGTGGGACGGGATGTTCACCCGCGTCAGCCCGCGCATCGACGCGGTCGAGGAAGTGACGGTCTCGACGGCGGCCCAGGGCGCCGACATGGGCAGCCAGGGCGCGGCCCAGGTGCGGTTCGTCACGCGCTCGGGCACGAACAAGTTCCAGGGGAGCGCCTACTTCTACTACCGGCGCGACTGGATGAACACGAACACGTGGTTCAACCTGAACCGCAACGTCGACCCGCTCACCGGCAAGCCGACCCCCAAGTCGAAGGTCTTCCAGGACCAGCCGGGCTTCCGCGTCGGCGGCCCGATCTGGAAGGACAAGGCGTTCTTCTTCGTCAACTACGAGTGGATCAGCTCGCCCGGCACGCGGACCGACACGCGGACCATCATGAGCCCGCCCTCGGAGCAGGGCCAGTTCCAGTACGCCGGCGGCACGGTGGACCTGATGGCGCTGGCCGCGAAGAACGGCCACAAGTCGACCATCGACCCAGCGGTCGCCAAGCTTCTCGCCGACGTCCGCTCGACGACGGGCAAGGGCACCGTGACCACGTCGCTCGACCCCCTCGTCGCAGAGCTTCGCGTGGGTGCAGGACACCGAGAGCACGACGAAGTTCCCGACGGTCCGCCTCGACTACAACCTCACGTCGAAACACCGGCTCACGGGCTCGGGCACCTACAATCACCTGATCTCGAATCCCGACACCACGAACAGCATGCAGGCGATCTTCCCTGGCTTCCCGGTGCACGGGCAGCAGGACTCGGTGCGCTACAGCTGGCAGGCGTCGATGCGGTCCACCCTCACCTCGAGCATGGTGAACGAGGTCCGGTTCGGGCGCACGGGCGGCGCAACGCAGTTCTATCCGGACCTCGCCGTTCCGATGTACAGCAACTCGTCGTTCGGCGACATGAAGGGCTACGCGATCGGCTGGAGCAACTTCAAGAGCATCAGCAACCCGTACCCGGGGTCCACGCCCAGCGCGCGCGAGGGCTCGACGATGGTGATCGAGGACACGCTGAACTGGCTGAAGGGCAAGCACGCCCTGACCCTCGGCGGATCCGCGACGCGCGGTGACGTGTGGCAGGAGAACCAGCGCCTGGTGCCGACGGCCACCCTCGGCTTCGCCACCGGCGATCCGGCCGACGGGATGTTCACGACCGCCAATTTTCCCGGCGCGTCGAGCACGGACATCACCAACGCCCGCAACCTTTACATGGTGTTGACGGGACGGGTGCAGTCGCTCACCTACGACGCGCGTGTCGGGCGAGGACGGCGAGACGTACAACATCCTCGGCCAGAGCATGCAGAAGGGCCGCATCTGGCAAATCGGCTTCTTCGCGCAGGACAGCTGGCGGTGGAAGCCGAATCTGACCATCAACGCCGGCCTCCGCTACGAGGTGCAGCTGCCCGTTCCAGGCGCTCAACAACAGCTACTCGTTCGCCGACATCAACGATGTGTTCGGCGCCGACGGGCCCCGGCGACCTGACCATCGGGTCGGTGGTGACGGGCACGGGCAACCTGTTCAAGCCAGGCGCGGCGCAGGGCTCGCCCACGATGTACACCATGCTCGAGAAGGGCACGAAGGCGTACGGCACCGACTGGAACAACTTCGCGCCGAGCATCGGGGTCGCCTGGACGACGGGCGCGGAGTCGGGCTTCTGGCGCAAGTTCCTCGGCGCGCCGGGCGACTCCGTCATCCGCGGCGGCTACAACCTCTCCTACCAGCGCGGCGGCATGAGCGACTTCACCGAGGTGTACGGCGACAACCCCGGCATCCTCATCGACGCGACGCGTAGCACCGGGAACGGCAACCTCGGCACGCTTCCGCTGCTGTTCAACGGCGGCGCCGGCGATCTCGGCGCGCCGAACGTCCCGCTGTCGCGGGTCTACCCGATGGCGGTGCCGTCGGCCAGCTCGAACGTTCGGGCCATTCGACCCGAACATCAAGCTGCCGTACGCCGGCACGGGCACGATCGGCATCCAGCGCAAGCTCTCGCGCAACATGTCGATCGAGGCGCGCTACATCCGCACGGACAGCTACGGCAGCTGGACGCTGCGGAACCTGGCCGGCGCCCTCAACTACAACGAGGTCGACATCGTCGAGAACAAGTTCATCGACGAATTCAGGCTGGCGCAGGCCAACCTCGTGGCGAACATCGCCGCGGGCAAGAGCTCGAGCGGGTTCGCCTACACCGGCGCGCCCGGCACGAGCCCGCTGCCGATCTTCCTCGCGAACCTGAACGGGTCGAGCGCGGCCACCGACCCGTCGAAGTACACGGGAAGCGGGTGGACCAACTCGACGCTCGTGCAGTCGATGTACGCGCTGAACCCGAACCCGCAGACGGCCGCGAGCAACCTGCGCGGGAACGCGACGTACCGCGCGAACCTGGTGGCGGCTGGCTACCCGGCCAACTTCTTCGTCGTCAACCCGTACGTGAACAACTCGACGGTGGTCACCAACGGGCCCAGCACGACGTACAACGGGGTGCAGCTGATCCTGAACCGCCGCTACTCCAACGGCTTCCAGGTGCAGGCGAGCTACACCTACAGCAAGGGCTACCAGAGCGACTTCTACTCGTTCAGCAAGCCCTACGTCGAGGCGCGAGCAGAACTACACCAACGGCGTCGGCCAGCCTCGGCAACGTCCGGCACATCCTGTCGGTGAACTGTTCGTGTGGGACCTGCCCTTCGGCCACGGGAAGAAGTGGGGCAGCGGACGTCGGGAAGGCCATGAACCTGCTCATCGGCGACTGGAGCGTGTTCGGGACCGTCCGCGTCCAGAGCGGCCGCATGGTGGACTTCGGCAACGTGCGGCTCATCGGGTTCAGCAAGGCCGAGCTCCGCGACATGATGACGTTGCGGATGACCAAGGACCCGAACAACCCCTACCGCACGCTGGTGTGGACGCTGCCGCAGGACATCATCGACAACACGGTGAAGGCGTTCAACATCTCGGCGACCGGCTATACCCAGGGGACGCCCGAGGGCCGATACTTCGCGCCGGCCAACAGCCCGTCGTGCCTCGAGACGGTCAGCGGGTACGGCGATTGCGGCGCGCAGAGCGTGATCGTCACGGGGCCGCTCGTGAGCCGCGTCGATGTGACCTTCGCGAAGCGGTTCCCGATCACGGGCACCGTCGTCGGCGAGATTCAGATGATGGTGTTCAACCTGTTCAACCGGACCAACTTCAACCCGATCAATTACACGGGGAGCGTGTACGACAGCTACCAGGTGACCAGCGCGGTCGACTCGAGCCGGACCGGCCAGCTCGCGTTCCGCATCAGCTTCTAGCGATGGTGTAACCGTTGGAGCCCCTGGGCTTGAGCCCTGGGGTCCCGCGTCGTTCTGGGCCGGGGCGGCTATCGGCCGCCCCGGCCCTTGTCTTGTGTACGCGCCAGATTGGCCCGCGCCCCCGCCGACTCCGGCGCCAGGCGCACCGCCTCCGCGTATTGCGCGGCCGCCTCGTCCAGGCGCCCGAGCCGCTCGAGCGCCGCTCCGTAGTTGTTGCGGGCTTCCGCCGAGCCGGGGTCGAGCCTGACGGCGGACTCGTAGGCGGCTGCGGCGCCCGCGATGTCTCCGCGCCTGTAGCGCACGTTGCCCAGCACCAGGGGCGCGTCCGCCGCCGCCGGGTCGAGCCGCATCGTGGCTTCGTACTCGGCCGCGGCCTCCGCCGGGCGGCCCGCGCGCTCGAGCGCGACGCCGAGCGTGAAGTGCACGTCAGCCAAACTCGGGTCCATGGCGAGGGCGCTGCGGTAGTGCGAGACGGCCTCTTCGGCCTCGCCTGTTTCGAGCAGGACATTGGCCAGGTTCACGTGCGCCTGCAGGCTTCCCGGGCGCAGCCGCAGCGCTTCGCGGTACTCCGCCGCGGCTTCCGGAAGCCGGTTCAGCTTCTGCAGCGCCGTGCCCCGGTTGTTGTGCGCCTCGGCGAAGGTCGGCTCCAGGCGCAAGGCTTCCGCGTGCGCGGCCGCGGCCTCCTCGAATCGGTCCAGCAATTGAAGGGCCAGGCCCCGGTTGTTGTGCGCTTCGGGATAGCCGGGATTCGCCTGCAGCGCCTGGTCGAGGTGGGCCAGCGCCTCGTCTGGCGCGGTCTGCAGCAGGAGGACCGCCAGGTTGTTGTGCGCCATCCACGACTGCGGATCGCGGGCAATCGTCGCGCGATAGAGCGTCTCTGCGCTCGCGTAGTCCCGGCTCTGGCACCAGGTGAGGCCGCCCAGCGTCGGCAGGAGGATGGCCGCGGCAGCGATGGGCGTCCACCAGCGGCGCCGAGGGCCTCCGCGAGACGAGCCATCCCAGGCCGCCGATGGCCAGCGCGATGATCCCAAGGCTCGCCAGGTACTGAAAGTGGTCGGCCACGAAGCTGAAGCGGAAGGGATACACGTTGACGAAGCCGAGCGCCGGGCCGAGTGCGGCGCAGAAGACGAGCAAGGCCGCGAGCGGGGCCCTGGTCCGTGCCCGCGCGATCCAGAACGCAGCGAGACACGCGACCAGGCCGAGCGGATAGAGCCACTGCCACCACGCCGCCGGGTCGATCGTCCAGCGGGGATAGATGAAGATCAGATTCGCCGGCCAGGCGAGCGTCGCTAGGTAGAACCAGGCCGCGCGGCCGGCGACGAGCACGCGGTCGATGACTGTGAACTCGAACCCCGAGCCGCGCGCCCCGATGAGCGTCCGCTCGGCCCAGACCGTGAGCGCGCCAAAGGCCGCGCCCGCGGCGAAAAACGGCGCGAGCGGCGCCACGTCGCGCTTGAGGTCGATGCGGCCGCGCCGCCACCAGAGCACGACGAGCAGCACCGCCGGGAGCGTCGCCGTCACGCTCTTGCTCAGGAGGGCGAGGACGAACAGCGCGAAGGCGCCCGCCCACGCGGACGGCCTGCGCCGGTCATCGAAGCGAAGATACGCGAGGGTGGCCGCCAGGAAGAAGGCGCCGGACAGTGTGTTCTTCAGCTCCGTGATCCACGCCACCGATTCCACGTGGACCGGATGAAGCGCGAACACGAACGCCGCCAGCCAGGGCCATGGCACCGCCAGGCGCCGCAGGATGAGGGCGAACAGGAACGCCGACGCCGCGTGCAGGCCGATGTTCAGAAGGTGATAGGGGAGGGTGTTGTCGCCGGAGAGCCGGTGAAGCAGCCAGAACGTCGAGTGGAGGAGCGGGTAGTACTGTTGCGTGGCGCCCGGCTCGGTCCAGATCCGGACGAGCCCCGCGCTCGGGCGCAGCTCCGGGCGCGTGATGTGCGCCTCGTCATCCCACAGCAGGCCGCCGTGCCAGGCCGGCTGGTAGGCCGCGAGCGTGACCGCCAGCAGCGCGGCGAACATCACCCACGCGGGGACGGCCAGCCGGCGGGGACTCGTGGCTGCCGCCTTCGCCTTCCTGCTCCGCGTCGTCATGAAGTCCGAGTCTACCGCAGACGCGACGGCGTAATTCCACTGGCTCGATTCAAGGCCGCGGGTGGCCGAGGCGCTTTCCATCTGCCCGTAGGGAGGACACGCGAAGGTCACCCGAGGACAGAGGAAAAGCGTCTGACAGAACCGCGGCCGAGTGCGGTCCCGGCGCTAGCTCCCAGCCTGTCTCACCGCAATTGTCTTGTCGCGCACGACAATCGTCGTCGTCCGCGCGGCGCCAGTCGCATTGGCGGCGACGCGGAAACTGACGCGGTCGTAACCGCACTGCGGCATCGTAGACAGAAATGTGACCCACGGCGCCGCAGTCTGCGCGGTCCAGCAGCACCCATCCTGCAAGGCGCCGCCGCATGAGGTGTCGGTCGACTGCGAGACGACGTCGAACGTGAAGTCGCCGCCGGCCACCGGGACGTCGAAGGCGCTCGCCGTCACGCCGTAGAGGCAACCCGCCTGCACGACCCGGACGTTCTGGCCAGCGGTCGGCGTCGGCCAGCGGACCTCGACGTTGGCCTGCCTCTCCCCGGCGGCGTAGTTGCTGGCGATTGAAAAGGCGATCGTGCCAGGCCCCGCACCCGAGAGACCGGAGCCGATCGTGAGCCACGACGCCGGTGTCGACGAGCTCCAGGGGCAGCCGGCGCCGGTCGTGATCGCCACCGTGCGCGCGCCGGGGTACATGCACTCCCGGAACTCGACCGGCGCCACTGAGTACGAACACGCCGCCGTGCCGGCCTGCGTCACCGCGTAGGTCTTGGCTCCTACCGTGATGGTCGCGTTGCGAGCGCCCGCGTCCGGATTCGCGTCGACGGTGAAGGACACGCGGCGGCTTCCCGTGCCGGCGCCTCCCGCCGGATCCGTGACGCGCACCCACGACGCACTGCTCACCGCCACCCAGGCGCACGTGGGCGGCGCCGCGACCTCGAACGACCCGCTGCCGCCGGCGACGGAGAAGCTGTCGCCGCTGCGTGAGAGATCGACCGTGCAGCTGGTTAGGCCGGTTTGTGTGACGACGTGTGAGCTGGTCCCGGCGTTGAAGCTGCCCGTGCGCGAGGCGGCATCGGGGTTGGCCGCCACGCGGTAGGTCACCGTCGCGTTGCCCGAGCCCGAGCCGCCGGAGACGACGGTGAGCCACGGCACGGTTGGGGAGGCCGTCCATGTGCAGGCCGCGTCGGTCGTCACGTCGAACGTGGCCGTCGCGCCCGCGGCGTCGACCGTGCGGCTTGCCGGCTGCAGCGTGTACGAACACGTCACGCCCTGCTGCGTGACCGAGACCGTCTGTCCTGCCACGGTGAGCGAGCCTGTGCGCGAGGCCGATCCGGCGTTCGCGGCGGCCGTGAAGGCAAAGGTGCCTGGGCCTGTCCCCGACGTCCCGCCCGTGGCCGTGATCCAGGAGGCGCCAGAACTCGCCGTCCACGAGCACCCGCTTCCCGCGGTGATCGACACCGACCCCGGGCCGCCCGCGGCGCCTATCGAGATCGACATCGCCGACAGCGTGAAGGTGCAGGAAGGCTCGGCGGGGTTGTCGTCGCAGCCGGCCAGGCAGGCGAAGGAGGCCAGCACGAGAGCGTGAGCGAGGGTGCGCAGATGCATCGCAAATCCCCTCCCCGAACACCTCAGTCTGCGCCCTGAGCCGGGGGCCCTGTCAAGTGGGCGTATCGCGCCATTGATAATGTTACCGGGGGCAGATTCGTCGCGCCGTAAATCGGGTTACCCGCCGAAAGGAGGACAAGGTGGGAGGTACCCGAGTGAGTCCAGGGGCGCGCCAGCAGTATCTGCAGCAAATGCGAGACCGGTATGTGGTGGCGAAGCGGGCGGCCCGCAGTGCCCTGCTGGATGACGCGGTGGCGATGACGGGGTATCACCGCAAGGCGTTGATCCGCCGCTTCACGTGCCCCCTGGGACCTCGGCGCCGCCGCCGGGGGCGCCCCCGGCGGTATGGGCCGGCGGTGGTGAACGCGCTGCGGGCGGTGTGGCGGGCGGCGGGGTATCCCTGGTCGGTGCGCCTGCAGGCGTTGCTGCCGGTGTGGTTGCCGAAGACCCGCGCCCATCTGTCCCTGACGCCGGCCGAGGAAAAGCAGTTGCGCCAGATCAGTCCGCGGCAGATGGACCGGCTCCTGCACGCGGACAAACGCCAGGTGCGGCGGCGCCTCTACGGCCGCACCAAACCGGGGACGTTGCTGAAGCAGCACGTGCCGCTGCGCACCGACCGCTGGGACGTGACCACGCCGGGCTGGACCGAAGTGGACTTGGTGGCGCACAGCGGCGACCGGGCGGAGGGAGAGTTTGCGCACACCGTGAATCAGACCGACATCGTGACGACGTGGGTCGAAAGTCGCGCCGTGCTGGGCAAGAGCCAGATCCGCGTGCAACAGGCCCTCGAAGCGATGCGCCACGGGCTGCCGTTTCCGCTCCTGGGCATCGACTCGGACAACGGGTCGGAATTCCTCAATGCCCACTTGGTGCGGTACTGTAAAGGCCTGGACGTGCAATTCACCCGCGGGCGGCCGTACAAGAAAGACGACAACGCCCACATCGAGCAGAAGAATTGGACGCATGTCCGGAAGCTGGTGGGCTACGAACGGTACGATACCGACGCGGCGGTGACGGCGTTGAACACGGTCTATGCCGAGCTCCGCTTCTTCCAGAATCTCTTCTTGCCGACGGTCAAGCTGGTGCGCAAGGAACGCGTCGGCGCGCGGACGCGCCGCCGCTACGACCGGCCCCAGACGCCCTTGGATCGCGTGCGGGCGTGTCCGGAGGCCGACCGGGCGAAGGTGGCCGCGCTGGTCGCCCTGCGCGAGCGGCTTGACCCCTTTGTGCTCGCGACCCGCGTCGATCGCCTGCTCGAGCGGGTCTACACCCTCGCGCATCGCCGGGCGGTGCCGGGACGCGGGACCCGGCCGGTGGACGGTGCCCGACCTGTGGACGCCACGAGCGCGCCCACAAGGTCGTTGGACGCCCGCCAGAAGCGCGGGCGCCCACACCGTCAACCGGCATCATCGTCCATGCGTTCGTTGGTAACCGGATTAATGGCGCGATGATAGCCGCTCCGGTAACACTTGCTTATGGCTCGACAGGGTGGGCGGAACAGCGAACAGGGTGGAGGTCGACATGTCTTTGCGCTAGAATACACATATGTCACATATATTCTAAGGATAACCCTTATGCCTCAACTCCATACCTACGTGCCGAAGCGCCTGGCGGACCGGGTGGCCGCGCGGGCGAAGGCCCGCGGGGTGGCGGTCTCCCGCTATCTCGCCGACTTGATCCGCCGCGACGTCGACCTGGGCTGGCCGGAAACCTTCTTCGATCGCGTGGCGGGAGGATGGAAGGGTTCGCCGCTGCGGCGCGCCCCCCAGGGCCGTCCGGAAGTCCGTGAGGACTGGTGATGTACCTCCTCGACACGAACGCCTGCATCCGGGTGCTGAACGGCTCGTCTCCGCCCCTCATCGCGTGCCTGCGGAGCCATGCCCCATCTGAAATCCGTGTGTCGTCGGTCACGCGCGCCGAGCTGCTGTACGGTGCCCGCCGCAGCTCCCGGGTTGCCGAGAACCTGCGCCTGCTGACGGAGTTCTTCGCGCCGCTGGTCTCGCTGCCGTTCGATGACGCGTGCGCCGAGGAGTACGGGGCCCTGCGGGCCACGCTCGCCGCCGCGGGCCAACCCATCGGTCCCAACGACCTCCTCATCGCGGCCACCGCGCTGGCCCACGACCTCACCCTCGTCACGCACAATCTGCGCGAGTTCTCCCGGGTGACCGGGTTGAAGATCGAAGACTGGGAGCAGAGCGCGCCGTAACCGGCGGGGGCTGGTGTTACTCTGGTGAAGGACTGCTGGATCCGATGCGCGACCTGCTGCTGGCGACAACCTGTGCCTGCCTCCTGGGCATTCTGACGACCGCATGCGGCGGCGGCTCGGACGGCTCCCCGTCATCGCCCTCCTCGACGGTCCAGTCAGGCACCCTGGCGGGCAGCGGGCAGGTGCCGCCCCTGGCCGACATGCTCGCCGACAAGCGCCTCGGCAACGCCGATGCGCCCAACCTCGTCATCCAGTACCTCGTCGCTCGGGTGCTCGCACTGCGGCGACTTCCACACCCAGACGCTGCCCGCGCTGAAATCGCAGTACGTCGACAAGGGTGTCGCCTCGTTCGTCTTCCGGGACTTCCCGCTGGACCCGACAAGCCTGAAGGGCGCCATGGTGGCCCGGTGCGCGGGCGACAGCCGGTATTTCGCCGTGCTCGACGTCATCTTCCAGACGCAATCGACTTGGGCGCGCGCGTCGGATACGTGGAGCGCGCTGCAGAAGGCGCTTCGCGACGCGGGCCTCGCGCAGTCGCTGATGGACGCCTGCCTAGCCACGGCCGGCCTCGAGGCGGGCATCACCGCCATCCGCCAGCAGGGTGTTGACGCGTACGGCATCAGTGGCACGCCGACCTTCATCGTGAATGGCAACAAGGTCGTCGGCAACGTGCCGCTCGCGGCCATCACGAGCTACTTCAAGTAGGGGGGGCCGGCGCGGCAGCGCCGGCTGCGGAGCATGAGACGTTCCACGTTCTTCGTCGCTGCCCTCATCGCGCTCTCCCCGTCGATTGCGGCGGGCCAGACCTCCGCGCCTCCTGCCCAGCCCGACAAGGACGCCGTTCTCAAAGTCGCCGCCGGCATCATGGAGCGCGCCCGGTACTGCACCCTCGTGACCATCGGAGCGGACGGCCATCCGCAGGCGCGCATCATGGACGCCTTTTCGCCAGACGCGCAGATGGTGGTGTGGATGGCCACCACGCCGTTCTCCCGGAAGGTGGGGGAGATCCGCCGGGACCCGCGCGTCACCCTCTCGTACTTCGACTCGAAGACCATGGGCTACGTCACGCTCATCGGCCGCGCGGCGCTCGTCTCCGAGCCCGCCGAGAAGGCGAAGCGCTGGAAGGAGGACTGGGCGAAGCTCTACAAGGACAGGAACCGCGGCGACGACTATCTCCTCATTAAGGTGACGCCGCTCCGCCTCGAGGTCTCGGCCGAAGGCGAGGGCGTGAAGAACGACCCCAGGACCTGGCGCGCGGCCATCGTCGAGTTCAAGTAGCGAGAATCTCGCCACGCACTTCGTGAAGTGCGAACGACTTGGTGCCG
The DNA here is from genome assembly GCA_963806085.1 of uncultured Acidobacteriota bacterium. Classification (GTDB taxonomy): domain Bacteria; phylum Acidobacteriota; class Vicinamibacteria; order Vicinamibacterales; family JAKQTR01; genus JAKQTR01. The sequence continues at coordinate 70,235 of CAWDWR010000002.1, read as the reverse complement.
AAACTCCGATGGGGGCTGGTGTTACCCTATTGAAGGCCTTCTAAAGCCAATGCGCAACCTGCTGCCGGCGACACTCTGCGCCTGCCTCCTGGGCATCCTGACCACCGCGTGCGGCGGCCAGTCGCCGCAGTCTGCGCCGCCGTCCCAGTCGACCTCTGGTGGAACCTCGGGCGGCCCGCGCCTCGGCTGGGACCAGTCCGCGCCGAGCGCCGAGGAGCTTCGCCGTTACTCCTTCGTACTCTACGTGGACGGGAACCCGGTTCCGCTGTCCGCCGCGACATGCGGCGCTCTGGCGCCTGACTCCCAGACCGCTCCCTGCACCTCGCCCCTGCCCGCATTGCCGGCCGGCCAGCACACGCTCGAGATGACCACGCGCATGACCGAGAACGGGGTGGTGCTCGAGAGCGCCAGGTCAGCCCCGATTACCTACACCGTTGGTGGCGCGGCCACAGCTTCGGTGACCGAAGGGGCGCGGGCTCCTGGGGCGGACACGGGATCCGTCGCGGAGTTGCCCTACGTGGTCGAGGCTGTCGTCGAGGGGCTCGACATGCCTTCCGCGTTGGCGAGACTGCCCGACGGCCGGTGGCTCATCGCGGAGCGCGGGGGGCGCATCCGGCTGGCTGAGGGCAGCACCCTGCGATCCGAGCCTGCCGCCGAACTGCCCGACGCGGACCCGGCAGACGACGCGCACGTGAGTCTTGCCGTGGCGCCCGATTTCGCCGCGAGCCGGCATGTCTACGTCGCCTACGCGGCGCTGGGCGCTGATGGGGCCCGAACCGGCCGGGTGGTCCGATTCCGGGAGACAGGCGGAACGCTCGGCGAGCCTGCGGTCATCGTCGACAGCTTGCCAGCGGCGTCTGCCGCGCCGCGAATGCGCATCGGCGCCGACGGCAAGATCTACGTCGGCACAACCACCGCCGATGCCTCTGAATCCGACGACCTGGGCTCCGACGCCGGCAAGATCCTCCGCTTCAACCTGGACGGCACCACTCCGGCTGACAATCCAGTCAGCTCGTCGCCGGTCTTCTCGTTCGGCTATCCAGGAAGGTTTGACTTCGACTGGGACCCGGCCGGCGGAAACCCCTGGTACGTCGAGACCACCGACGCGGGGGCCTTCCTGGGCCGTTCTGAGGCGGGGGGGGCCGGCGTACGCGCCGCCGAGCTCGGATCGGTTCGGCCGGCCGGCGTCGCCTTCCACGCCGGCAACACGCTCGCGGAATGGCGCGGCAGCCTCTTCATTGCCGCGCAGGACTTGCGATGCGTGTTGCGGGTGTCGGGCCTCTCCGCGTCGCCGCCGCATCCCGTCGTCGCGCGGCTGTTCGCGACGAGCTACGGCCGCATCGTGGCGGTCTTCTCCGGAGACGACGGGCTGTACTTCGCCACGGGAAACGGCGGCACGGACCCCCAGGGGCGGCCCACCGATGCCGTCTTCCGGGTCCGTGACACGGGAACTGGAACGGCCACGGGCCCGGTCGCCTCGCGCGAACCTTGAGCCGCGGCTCGCACCGAGGGTGTTATCCTTCGCCCTGGAGGCGCCATTCGCCATGCATGCTCCACGCTGGATTCAATTGACTCTCGGTGCGGCAGTGATCGCGGCGTCGGTCGGTGGGTGCTCGAAGAGCGCTCAGGACTACGTCACGCGCGGCGACGCGCAACTGCAGAAGGGAAACGTGAACGCCGCCGTGCTGGAGTACCGCAACGCGGTCCAGAAGGACGGGATGTTCGCGCCGGCGCGCCTGAAGCTCGCAGACGCGTACGTGCGCCAGGGGAACGGATCGGGCGCGCTCGCCGAGTCGGTGCGCGCGGCGGACCTGCTGCCCAACGACGCGGACGCCCAGCTGAAGGCGGGGGCGCTGCTGCTCGTCGCCGGCAGGGCGCAGGATGCCCTTGGACGCGCGGACAAGGCGCTCGCGATCAAGCCGAAGCGCGCGGATGCGCTGTTGCTCCGCGCCAACGCGCTGGCGGGGCTCACCGACCTCGACGGGGCCATCGAGCAGATCCAGCAGGCCATTGCGCTGCAGCCAACGGCCGACAGCCAGGCCAGCCTGGGGTTCTTCGAGGCCGCGAAGGGCCGGTTGCCGGAGGCCGAAGCCGCGTTCCGCCAGGCGATCGCGACCGACTCGAAGTCGGTGACGGCGCACCTCGCGCTCGCGCGTTTCCTCGCGGGAACTGGTCGAGCAGCGGAGGCGGAGGGGGAGTTCAAGGCGGCCCTCGCGATCGACGCCGGCAACCTGCTGGCCAACCGGTATATGGCCGCGTTCTGCATCGCGTTCAGCCGAGCTGCGGAGGCCGAGCCCTACCTGAAGAAGGTAGCCGATACCAGCAAGGATCCCAACGCGACTGTCGCGCTGGCCGATTACTACGTATGGATGCGGCGCTACGCCGACGCCCTGGCCGTGCTGGAGAAGCTCAGCGCGACGCCACGGGCCTGGGCGGTCGCGAAGTCGAGGGCGGCCGCGGTGCTCTACGCGGACGGCAAGCCCTCCGACGCGTACCGCACCATAGACGAGGTGGTCGCGAAGCAGCCCGCTTATTCCGAGGCGCGCGTGATCCGTGCCCGGTTCCTGCTCGCCGAGGGGAAGGCAGATCAGGCGTTTGCCGAGGCGCAGGAGGCGGTGAAATCGGAGCCGCGAAACGCCGGCGCCCACTACCTGCTCGGGTCGATCCAGAGGGAGAAGCAGAATCTCGCGGGCGCTGCGGCGTCGTTCAACGAAGTGCTTCGGCTGAATCCCCGCGCCACGGCGGTCCAGGTGCAGTTGGCAGCGATCGAACTGCAGCGTGGCGAATTCGCTTCCGCCACGCAGCTGGCCGAGCAGGCGCTCCAGCGTGCCCCGCGCAGCCTCGAGGCCAAGCTCATTCTCGCCGGCAGCCTCATCGCCCGCGGCGACGTCGATCGCGCGACGACGGTCACGCGCGAGCTCGTGGAGGCATTCCCCCAGGCTGGCGCCGCCCACGCGCAGGCAGGCCTGCTCGCGATGCGGAAGGGTGACCGCGCCGGTGCCCGCGCGGCCTACGAGAAGGCGCTGGCCCTCGACGCGGCGCTGCTGGAGCCGCTGGCCGCGCTCGCCGCGCTTGACGTCGCTGACGGCAAGGGCGCCAAGGCCCGCGCGCGGGTGGAGGCGCGGCTGCAGAAGGCGCCTCGCGACAGCGCCGTGCTCGTGGTGGCTGCGAGGACGTGGGCGGGCACGGGCGACTGGGCGAAGGCCGAGGAGTTCCTGCGCCGCGCGATCGACGCCGACGCCTCGAATCTCGATGCGTACTCGCTCCTGGGACAGCTGTTCCTGTCACAGAATCGGCTCGGCGAGGCTCTGACGCAGTTCGACACACTCGCGGCGCGGCAGCCTGGGGCGGTGGGTCCGCAGACCATGGCAGGGCTGATTCTGGAGGCGCAAGGGAAGCCAGATGAGGCCAGGAAGCGCTACGAGCGGCTCGTGGAGACGGACCCGCGCGCCGCGGTGGCCTCCAACAACCTTGCGTGGATGTACGCCAGCCGCGGCGAGCAACTCGACCGGGCGCTGCAGCTCGCGCAGGCCGCCAAGGCCGAGCTTCCTGAGAATTCGGCGGTGAACGACACGCTTGGGTACGTCTACATCAAGAAGCAGTTGCCGTCGCTGGCGATTCCGGCGCTGCGGCTGGCGGTATCGAAGGAGCCCGGCAACCCGGCGTTCTACTACCACCTGGGCCTGGCGTACTCACAGCTCGGCGACAAGGCCGCTGCGCGCCAGGCGCTGGAGCAGGCGCTCAAGCTGAAGGCCGACTTCGACGGGGCAGAAGACGCGCGGAAGCTGTTGAGCACTCTCGGCTGACCGGTGGATTGAATGGAGCCCCGGGTCTTCAGACCCGGGAGTACAGAACAAGGGCCGGATTGCTCCGGCCCTTTCGTGCGACTGCAAGGCGGGCGAGAACAACTACACTCTGAACTTCCTGCGAAGGGCGCCAAGACCGATCAGCGCACCACCCAGAAGAACGAGCGTCGCGCCACCGTCGGGGACGGAGGGGGGGGTGTAGTGCGCCACGGCCTTGATCTGCAGGTCGCTTTCCAGGTAGCCAGCGGTACAATTCCCGATGCACTCATTTCCCGTCCACGTCAGGCCGCTGAGGCTGCCCGCGCCAATGACATTGTAGGTGAACGTGTCGATCACGTAGCCGTTCCCGAGATTGAATGACAGACCAGCCAGACTGGGCAAAAGGGTCTCGTCGTTCTCGGGGTTCGGCGTTTCGTAAATACTGCTGAGGACGAAGGCGTGGTTCGTCGCGGAAACTGGGTCCGTGAAGTTGAAATTGATCGTCGCCGTTGTGGCGAAGGGGTTCGGATTCCACGTGCCACTCGTGTCGACGCTGTTTCTCCACTTCAAGTCCGCGATCACGAAAGGCGTGCCGTAGCCTGTGCTGGAGAAGTTGACCGGGATGATTGCCAACCTGCTACCGTTGGCGTAGGAGCCATCGCCCCACCAGATCTCCGCAGTGTTCAGCCCCCCGCAGCCCGAAGTGCAAGTCCAGGCGGTGAAGGTCCCGGAGGAAGCTCCGGTAATCGGCGTCGCCTGCACGGGTGCCGCAAGGCCCGTGATCACAAAAACCGCGGCCACCACCAGCACGAGTTTCTTCATGGCTTCACCTCGCAGTCGGCCGGGCAGATTCAGAGTCTGTGGCCAAGTGCCTCAAGTAGTTACCAAGGCCAGGTCGGGCGTTCAGGACGATTACCGCCCGCCTTGCCAAAGATGGATGCCAGATGCGTGCCAGCGTCGCAACGAGTCTGGCGTCGTTCACAGAGAGAGCCGCAATCCGCTGATGGTGAATCATTTACGAGGACGTCACGAATGTGCTTTGGCGGTTTCCAGATGACATCATCCCTTTCAAACCGTAAACTATTCCGACTCTCTTCCAACCCTTGAACTCGAGCTCGAATTGGCAGCGGTCACGACTTGGTCTTGCCCAGTATCCTCCGTTTCGCAGTGCTTTCGTGGAAACCGTAAGCTCTCCCGACAATGTCGCACTCTCTCGCTGCGATCCTGACTCTGATCACCGTTCATCCCCTCCCGTTTCCGAGCTATTCCATCAATTCGTCGAGGATCAGCCCCTGAGTGTGGGCGCGAACCCTTAACGGCGAGAGCGCCACCCCCGTGATATCCTTCGCGCTGGAGGCGCGATTCGTCATGAAAGTCCCACGCTCGATTCGTTTGGTCCTCTGCGTATTGGTGGTCACTGGATCGCTCGTCGGCTGCTCGCGGAGCGCCCAGAGCTACCTCGAGCGTGGCGATGCCCAGCTCGCGAAGGGCAACGTCGATGCCGCCGTGCTCGAGTATCGCAACGCCGTGGCCAAGGACGCGATGTTCGCTCCGGCGCGGGTGAAACTGGCGGACGCCTACCTCAAGCAGGGGAATGCTGCGGGGGCCATCGCAGAAGCCGTTCGTGCCGCGGACCTGATGCCGACCGATCTCGACGCCCAGCTAAAGGCCGGTTCTCTACTCCTGGCCGCGCGGCATTGGGGCGACGCCAAGGACCGGGCGGACAAGGCCCTCGGCATCAATCCGAAGAGCGTGCCCGCGATGGTACTGCGTGCGCATGCGCTGGCCGGCCTGACGGACCTTGATGGCGCGCTCAAAGAGATGCAGCAGGCGCTCAGCCTCGACCCGCGGTCAGAACTCCAGACCAATCTGGGCATCATTCAGGCCGCCAAGGGCAATCTCCTGGAGGCGGAAGCCGCGTTCCGGCAGGCCGTGGCCACGGACCCGAAGTCGGTCACCGCCCAGGTCGCTTTGGGGCAACACCTGTGGAGCATCGGGAAGCAAGCTGACGCCGAAGGCGCGTTCAAGGCAGCCCTGGGCATTGACCCGGCCAACCTGCTGGCCAACCGGGCGCTCGCCTTCTTCTACATCCGCACAGATCGCGCCGCCGAGGCGGAGCCCTACTTCAAGAAGGTCGTGGAGGCGTCGGGAGCGGCGGAGGCCAAGCTGGCTCTTGCCGACTACTACGTCGGCCTGAAGCGCCAGGCCGACGCGCTGGCCGTGCTCGAGAAGCTGAGCGCGGAGCCGCGATACTGGGCGCTGGCGCGCGCGAAGATCGCCGACATCCAATACGCGCAGGGGCAGACGGCCGAGGCGTTCCGTACAGTGGATGAGGTAGTCGCAAAGCAGCCGACGCTGATGGGGGGGCGCATCGTACGGGGCCGCATGCTGCTGGCCACCGGCAGGGTCGACGAGGCTCTGCGAGATGCACAGGAGGCCGTGAAGCTGGACCCTGGGAACGCCGAAGCGCAGTTCCTGATGGGCTCCGTCCTCGAGGCCAAGCGGGACCTCGACGGGGCCGCGAAGGCCTTCGCGGAAGTGACGCGGCTGAATCCTCGCGCCGCGGCTGCCCAGGTGCGGCTGGCGATGATCGAACTCCAGCGTAACGCCCTGCCGGCCGCCACGCAGCTTGCCGAGCAGGCGGCCACCGCGCAGCCCGGCAACCTGACGGCCCAACTCGTGCTTGCGCGTAGCCTGGTATCGCGTGGCGACCTCGCCCGCGCCACCGCAATCACGGAGCGGCTGGTCCAAGCAGCGCCACAGGCGGCGCAGGTGCAGAATCTCGCCGGAATGCTCGCCCTCGCGAAAGGCAACAGTGCAGGAGCGCGCGCTGCGTTTGAAAAGGCGCTGTCGCTGAACGGGAGGCTTGTGGAACCCCTCTCGGCCCTCGTGGCACTCGACCTTCGCGAACAAGAACCCGTAGCCGCGCGTGCGAGGGTCCAGGAACGGCTGCAGACGATGCCAGACTCGACTCTCGTGCTGGCGCTTGCTGGTCGTACATGGGCCGCGACCGGGGATCCGGCGAAGGGTGTGGAATTCCTGCGCCGGGCCATCGAGATCGACTCTTCGAATCTCGAGGCGTATTCCGCGTTGGCGCAGCTGTACCTGTCGCAGCGAAAGCCCGACGAGGCCGTTGCGGAACTCGACAAGCTGGCCGCACGGCAGCCGGGGGGGGCGGTTGGCGCGCAGACTCTGGCAGCGCTGGTCCTTCAATCGCAGGGGAAGGAGGAGGAAGCGCGCCGGCGTTACGAGCGCCTCGTCGAGGCAAACCCACGTGCGGCCGTCGCGGCGAACAACCTGGCGTGGATGTATGCCAGCCGCGGCGAGCAACTCGATCGGGCCCTGCAACTGGCGCAGGCCGCGAAGGCCGAGCTTCCGGACAATCCGGAGGTGAACGACACTTTGGGGTTCGTGTACATCAAGAAGCAGCTGCCGTCGCTGGCGATTCCGCCGCTGCGGCTCGCGGTGGAGAAGTCGCCTGCGAATCCGGTGTTCCACTACCGCGTCGGGCTCGCTTACTCACAGACAGGCGACAAGGCGGAGGCGCGGCGAGAACTCGAGTTGGCGCTTAAGCTGAAGGCAGATTTCAACGGGGCCGACGAGGCGCGGGAGCTTCTGCGCTCCCTGCGCTGACTCGGCCCGAGGGCGCGACCGCTCCCGATTCGAGGGTCTGCAAGGACGGCGAAGCCGCTTCCACGGGACGTCGTGGGCCATCTCAGCCGTCGAAACAGCTTGAAGGCGCCTGCGTGGGGGCCATTCCGGAGTGCAACCCGAGGCTGGCAGGCATGTCGGCCCTTGGGCCACGACGTGCACGCGAGCCTCGATGTGCGTCGGTGGAGCCGGCAGCTGAGTGGGCGATGGCTACGGCGTCAGGGCTTCGGCCGAAGCGACCCCGCGACGGTAAGCGTTTCATTTTCAATACGTTAACTCCCTCACTCTTGGGGGTTGTTCCGCCCCGGCCGTGTTCGCGTCGAAGGTGCTTGCCGCCTCCGGAAAGAGCTTGACAGCGGCGGCACGTCGCTTGCCGTGCTCCCGCTAAGCGTCAACGAGCACTTAGAGGGAACGCCGTGAGAAAGCTGGTGGTTCTGGCCGCGCTCGCCGCGGTAGCGCTCGTGCCTGCCATGTCGCAGGCGGGACCCATCCCTCTCCTTTCAGGAGCTGGTCGGGTTCGCGTCATGATCCGGGTCTGGTGTCAGGACTTCGGGACGAAGCGCAAGGGCGCGCTCAGGACCTTCTGACAGTCCTTTCTGACGGCGGCGCCACGCTCACGCCGCCGGGCCTCGGCGCCCTGCGCCGGATGTTGGACGCTTGGCAACGGTTCGAGCGAAGCCCGCAGAACCCCGCGCTCCACTAGCACCTCGGGCTGGCAGACGTCCAACGTGGCGACATCGCCGCCGCACGGCAAACTCCGAGGCATGCGCTGGGCGTGAAGGCAGGTACTTGCCGGGGCGGGAAAGGATGCCAGGCGGCCGAGGGCGTTCGAACCGGGAGAAGATACGCAGGAAAACGAAGGGCCGGATTGCTCCGGCCCTGCAGAACCGCCAGACGAGATGGCGATCGCTATCTGCGGAACCTTCGGCGCAAGGCGCCAAGGCCCATGAGCGCGCCGCCCAAAAGCATCAGCGTGGTGCCGCCGTCAGGAGTCGCCCAGAGCATGTCCTGCCGCCGGGCGCCGGCGTCGTTGTAGGTGTTCAGCGCCCAGATGCTGAGGTAGCCCGCCGGCGCGTCCGCGGAGGTCTGGCCGTTGGCCAGTGCCAACTGATAGTACGGGTTGGTCGCATCGATGCCGATCTCCTGCTCGAACATCCAGATCGCATTCTGGAGCAGGCCGGCCTGGGCCGAGCGATTCGGCAGGGCGTAGTTGTAGCCGCTCAGCGTGCCGCTGACGAACTGCCTGTATAGCCAGGCGGTCCCAAACGAGAGCGGATCGGGCGATCCGCCTACGCCGCCGCCCACCGCACCGCTATTCAGGACGAAGTTCGTGGTTCCGACCCAGTCCTCGTGCAACTCGAGGCAGAAGCTCTGGAAACTCGGGGCGTATGCGACGTTCTTGGTCTCGGGCGCGTACGACGTGTTGCCCAGACTCGAACCGAAGTTGAATACGGTGAACTCACCGCCGCTGCCGGCGAAGTAACCCCCGACCCGGTTGACCTCCAGCGGGCCCGCCGAAGCCTGGCCCGCCGGAACAGCGACCAGCGCCAATGCCATAGCGCCGACGATCAGCTTGGCTTTCATTGACATCACGCTCACCTCCTCGAGGTCTCCAAGAACTCTCTAGGACCCCTGCGCCGGAAACCCACTGACGCCTGGCCCGAACTCCAAAGCAATCTCCATTCGCTCTGCAAAGAAGTAAGCCACTTTCGTGCCAACACCGAAAGCCTACCAGTCAAGATGACGCCATGAGCTGGAAAATATTTTATTATCAACAAGTTAAATGGAGCTGTGCCTCGCTGTTGCCGCGTCCAGCAGAAGGCGAAATGCTCGAGGACCGTAAGCTCCTCCGACGCCCGCTGATGGCGTCAGCGAGGCGAATCTCATCCGGAGCCTGTTCACCAGGTGGTTCGGACCCCACAAAACTCCGAGCAATTCGCTCGGTGTATTCGAACGATGACTCCGCCCGGCAGGGGCGGGTCTGCCGAGCGGCACGCAGGCAGCGGTCTTCCGTCATTCTCTTGGAACGCTCAGCTTGTCGATCAACTCGTACAGCGTAGGTCGGCTGATCCCGAGCTCAGCGGCGGCCGGAGTTATTTTGCCCGCGTGGCGGCGAAGGGCGCCTTCAACCAGCTCCCGCTCGACCTGTTCCCGCGCCTCCTTCAGGGTCTGTGGTCGCTGGGCGCCCGCCGCAGCCGCCAGTTCGAGGTCGCTCGCGGTGATACGCTTCCCCTCGGCCATGATGGTCGCCCTCTGCACGCGGTTCTGGAGCTCGCGGATGTTGCCTGGCCAGCTGTGGAGCATCAGGGCGCGAACGGCATCGGGCGCGAAGGTGAGGCCCGGCTTTCCGTGCTGGACGCCGTAACGCCGCAAGAACTCCCGTGCGACCAGGCCCACGTCGTCGCCGCGATAGCGCAGCGCGGGCAACGTTACGACAAGGACGGCCAGGCGGAAGTACAAGTCCTCGCGGAATCTGCCGCTCTCGACGGCCGCCTTCAGATTGACATTCGTGGCCGCGATCACGCGCGCATCGCTCTGCAGTTCCAGGCGTCCGCCGACGCGCTGGAAGGTCTTCTCCTGGAGGAAGCGGAGCAGCTTCACCTGAAGTGACGGCGGGAGTTCGCCGATTTCGTCGAGGAAGAGCGTCCCGCCTGAGGCGGTTTCGATAAGGCCTTTGCGCGTGGCGTGGGCGCCGGTGAACGAGCCCTTCTCGTGTCCGAACAACTCGCTCTCGAGGAGGTTCTCCGGGATCGCGTTGCAGTTGATCGGAACGAACGGACCGTTCCGCTGGGATCCCCGGCGGTGAAGCGCCCTTGCGACCATCTCCTTGCCCGTTCCGTTCTCGCCGAGGATGAGCACCGGGACACTGGTCGTGGCCGTCTTCCTCACAAACGCGAACAGGGCCTGCATCTGCGGACTGGTCCCGATCATGTCCTCGAAGGCGTCGGGCCGGGCGCTCTGCTGGATCGCGCGGTGCTCCTGCTCGAGTTCGGCGACGTACACACATCGCTTCAGGACGAACTTCAACTCGTCCATGTCGACCGGCTTGCACAGAAAGTCGTAGGCGCCGGCCCCGACGGCGCGCAGCGCGTTCTGCTTGTCGCCCTGGCCCGAGATCACGATGATCTTCGCGAGGCGGTCCAGGACGAACAACCCGGAGAGCACGGCCAGACCCTCTTCGGGGTCGTTGGGATGCGGCGGGAGGCCCAGGTCGAGCAGCGTGGCGGTGGGACGGACGGACGTGAATGCGGCAACCGCTTTCGGCCGGTCCTCAGCGGTGACGACGGCGTAGTCGTCGCCGAGGGCCCACTTCATCTGTGTCCGGATGTCGTCATCGTCGTCCACGATGAGCAGCGTGGGCTTGGTCATGGCTCGGCTCCCGCCGGAATGGACGCGTGAATCGACGTGCCCTCGCCCGGAACGCTCTCGACCTCAATCGTCCCCGCGTGCCCTTCGACAATCATCCTCGACTGGTACATGCCGATACCGAGGCCGTTCTTCTTGGTGCTGTGGAACGGCTGGAAGAGCGAGTCCCTCACGAACGCGGGGCTCATGCCGCAGCCGTTGTCCGACACCGACAGCACGACGTACCCGCCCTGCCGGACCGTACGCACGGCGATACGACCACCAGAACCAACGGCGTCGCGTGCATTGAGCAGCAGGTTGAGGATGACACTGCGGATCTGCTGGCGATCGGCGTGGATTCGCATCGAGGGCGAGAGCTCCTTGGAGACGTCGATCCCGCGAAGCTCGGCCATCCCGTCGATCACCTCCTCGACGAGCATGGAGAGATTCACCTCCTCCGGGGCGTGCACGAGCCCCTGCCGCAGCGCACTCAGGCGTGCGACGATCTCGTCAATGCGCCGGGCGGTGTTGCCGATCGCCCGAAGCGCATCCTCGCGGAACGCGGGGTTGTCGAAGTGCACCGGGAGGTTCTTCAGCGTGAGATTGAGGGAAGCGGCGGCGTTCTTGAGATCGTGGACGAAGAACGCCGACATCGTCCGGAAGGCCTCGAACTCCTTCGCTCGCGCCACTTCGTGCGCCAGCCGGAGATTGAGCAGCGCCGAAGTGATCTGGTCTGCGATGCACTCGAGCAGTTCCCGCTCCTCCTGGGAGTACGTGGCGCCGTTCACGCGGTCCGCCAGCACCAGTGCCCCGAGCGGCCGATCGCCGGCAGACAGCGGGACACACCAGCGGTTGCCGCCGCGCCCCGGAAAGGTCGCCGGGTTGAACCGGCGAAGATCATCGAGCCAGTCCTCGCTGACCAGCTCCAGGTCGAAGGGCGCCGTCTTACCGCGCAGGCCGGTGGCCACCGCCTCCGACGCTGGCCCGACACTGCCCGATGTGAGCTGTCCGGTCTGGCCCGCGGTGGATGCGCCCGCAAGGAGCTGCATCTGGCGATCGGCGACGAGCCAGAAGTTGACCGACAGCACCTCAAAGGTCTCGGAGACGAATCGGGCCGACTCCGCGCAGAGGCCGGCCTCGTCCTTCACGGTTGCCAACCGCTGGGAGAGACCGGTCCAGATCCGCACCGAGTCGTACTGCGCCTTTCGGAAGTGGTGCCCGACGAATGTCTGAACCCGCTGCCGGAATCGATCGGAGAGCAGCAGAACAGCCAGCCCGGCCGTGCCAAGCAGCACCACGAAGGCCTGGAGCTGGAAGCTCCCGGCGCCGCCGAATCGCCTGACCACCTGGGCCAGCACGCCGACGATGAACAGGTAGCCACCGACGATGAGCACCGTCAACGACGACCGGAGCACCGCCCGCGAAGGGTAGACGTCAATCTCGGAGAACCCTGACCGGGCGTACGCCAGCGCCAGCATCAGGCCCCCGACGAGCAGCGCGCTCGACTCGATGCCGGAAATCGCCGCGTCGTACACCGAGAAGAGCACCGCCTGTGTCCGGACATAGAGGTGGCCGCCGAAGATCACGGCCAGCCCGAGGACGACGTACTTGACACGCCAGCGCATGGTGCCGACGGCGGAGCGGTAGGTCTGTTCGAGGTTCATCAGCACGAGCGCGAACGCCAGCAGAAGGATGACGTTCACGGCCCTGGTGACGGCGCCGAATCGGAGCTGCAGGATCGCGGCGTCCGGGCCGACCAGGGCCACGTGGAGGAGTTCGCTCCTGAAGCCGATGGAGAGCCCCACCGGGACGATCGCGAGCAGCGCCAGCGGCACCTTCCAGCCGCCCAGCAGCGAGCGATAGTCGCCACGGGAGTACGTCAGGCTGAAGCCGAGCCAGACCCCTGGCACGAACGACTTGACGATGAGCCCGAGCGTGAGCCACCGGACGGCGTCGCCCGGCGTCGCGGCGCGCATGCTGATGCCGGTGCACAGACTGTCGAGGCTGAAGACCGCCATCCCGGCGAAGAACAGCCAGGTCGCGGGCGTCGGCTTCTTGCGCAAGACCCCCGTCACGCCCAGCAGCAGGCTCAACAGGGCCGCCGCGAACGGGAGCAGGGCGAAGCCGGTCACGAATCCCCCGATCCTGAGCCCGGCGGCCGTTCCTGCCGCTTCAGCCACCAAAGCAGCGCGAGCAGTGGCACCAGCGAGAGCGCGAAGAAGAACGGCCCACCCTGGCGGTGGATGGTGCTTTCAATCATCTCGGGCCCGACGTAGACACACAGCATCCCGATGACGAAGACCCGGAACCCGTTGCGCAGGATGCCCAGTGGAACGACGACGACGACGAGCGCGAGCCTGCGCCATGAGCTCTTCAGAAAGAGATGCGACGCCAGCACGCTGGTGATGAGCAGCACCCAGCTGGATCGGATCCCGCTGCATTCGCGAGCCACCTCGATGGCGATGCCAGGCAGCTCGAACACCGTGCCCTGGCGGACATGGGGGGTGCCGGCGAGGTTGAAGTACAGGGCCGCAGCCTCTGCCGAGGCCAGCGCCGACGCTCTCTCGAGCACATCCACGGCGGCATCCGGCAGCGGAACCATGAATGCCAGAAACGCGACAGGGAATGCCGCGGCGGCCATCCACCTGCTGCCGAGAAACAGATACCCGACGGCCGCCACCAGGCTCACGAAGGAGAGGGTTGTCAGCGCAAGCTGATCGTTCATGCTCATACTGTTGGGCCACCCGAGTCCGGCCGCCAGTGCCAGGAGACCGATCCCGCCGAAGACCACCGTCCCCGTGATGGAGCGTTGGCCTGGCAGGGGCAAGAAGGCCCATCGTTCGTAGAGGACGTACGCCGAGACCAATGGTACCAGAAGGATATGGGAATGCAGGTCGCTGCGGGCGGCGTACACCATCAGCTTCGTGAGCAGCTGAACGAAAAGCAGCGCCAGCAGCGCGAGGGACCCGATCGCCCACCCCAGGCGCAACCGTTTCGCCGTCGGCCAGTCCCTCCACGCCACGGGCGTTCCCTCGCCTCGGCCCGCGTCTCCTGCTGTCACAGCCCGCTCTCCTTCGAAGTCCAGTTCCTGAAGATCACGCATTCACCCGGCGCGTGGCCTCTAAACGACGGCGCGGCGCGGCGGTGACCGATCATCTGTGAAGTGCCACTCGCCGCGAACGGATGTTGCCTGTATGATCGGTCGAACCCAGCCGGACTCGACCCGCCCGCGCTGGCGCCCTTACCATGTTCGAAGCCGCGACGCCGCCACGCTGGACCCGACACCTCGTCTACCGCTCGGAGCGCACGCGAACCACCTGGATGCTGCGGTTCGGCCTGGCCGCCTTGGTCCTGGCGGCGCTGTATCTGACGAGCGGGTGGTGGACCGTGGCCATCGGCCGCAGCCTCGTCTGCGACGCGGATCTCGAAGCGAGCGACGCTATTCTCATCGAAAACCTCGAACCCGACTACCTGCTCTTCGAGAAGGCGCGGAACCTCCGCCTGGCCGGGCTCGCCCCGCGGGTGCTCGTGGCGGTGCCGACCGACCCCGACGGTCAGGAGCCGAACGGCGTGGCGCTCGGAACGGCGCAGTTGATGGCGACAATCGCGCGAGCCGGTCGGATTGAGTTCGTCCCGATCCGCGAAATGGAACCCATCACGCTGAACGCGGCGCGAGACATTCTGCGTTTCCTTGCGCGGGAACAGATTCGTTCGGTGATCGTCGTCACCCCCCTGTTCCGCAGCCGACGGAGCGCGCTGGTCAACGCGGCGACGCTGGGGCGCGCGGGCATTGTGGTCCGGTGTGCGCCCGTCGAGGGATCCCGTGGAGTGGGCACCTGGACCCACAGCTGGCATGGGATCCAGGTCGTCGCGGAGCAATGGCTCAAACTGCAGGTACTATCGGTTCTGGGTGCTGCCATTCCGTTCGAATAGCGGCCAACCGGTGCCGGGAGGGCCTTCCGCTCCGGCGAGATAGGAACGGCGGAGCGACGTCGGCCAGCCAGGCGGAGTTGCGAGGGGCTCAGGCACGCGGCCCACGCGGGTCGTCCGCGGCTACTTCGTGATGAGCACGTTCTTGGGAGAGGCCGGCCCTCTCAGCGGGTGCGGATAGGGATACGGCGTGAAGTACGCCTCCCAGCTCCTGGCCGGCGTGCACTTGTACAGTCGCCCTGAAATCGGTGTCGCCGGCTGGCGGCCGACCAGCCCGCTCAGATCGGTGCACGCCTGCGTCGTCATCCAGAAGCCGTCGCCGGGAGTGCAGACGGCCGGTAACGTCGCGCCGCAGCCCACCCCGGGCACGGTGCCGTCGTACGCGGGGTTGAAGTTCCACCAGTCCTTGTTCTCCTTGACCTGGTAGGTGGAGCAGGTGTTGTCGCTCTCGTAGGCCGTCAGCGGATAGTCTCCGGTACGGTAGTTCGCCCAGTTGTAGCTGTCGCTCACGTGCTGCGGCTGTGCGTTGGTGGACGGATTCGAGGCATCACGGTACTCCTCGCGTATCTTGATGCCGACGTTCCTGCCGTTCACCCTGTTGTAGTAGACCGCGGACTTCCCGCCACGCTGGTCCAGGATGTACCCCCCGTCCCCCTGGACCGTGATGTCATTGCCGTAGATCTCGCCGCCGAAACAGGCCCAGGTACCTGCCCCGCGTTGCCGTGCATGTCGAACAGCGGGTACGCTCCCGAGGGCGAGCTGCTCACGATGACGTTGTACCGGAAGGCATATCGATTGCCGAACTGGCAGTCGGCCACCGTGCCAGTCGACTCGATCACGTTGTCCTCGACGTACATGTTGTTCTCCGCGCCGCCGAAAACCAGCCCCTCCCAGTTGGCCCACCACTTCTGGTCCTCGCCCGAGGCGAACCGGATCGGGTAGTCCGTGCCGGTGATGGCGTTGCTGTCCACCACACCGCGCATGCCGTTGATCATCAGTGCCTGGGTCGCTGCGTTCTTGAGCGTATTGTGGTCAATCCGGATCTTCGTCTGGACGGTGAGATCGCTCGATGAATACTCGAGGATGATGCCGCCCGACTTGCGGGCGAAGTCGAACGTGAAGCCGGTGATGCGGAACGGCGCATTCAGCGAATAGTCGCTCGGCCGATAGACGATGAGCCAGCTGCCCGCATACGCGCTGGTGATGCTCGTCAGGTTCGCCCCGGCGCCAGCCAGGGTGATGCCCTTCGTGATGACGAGCGGCGCCGCCCAGGTGAAAGACCCGGCGGGCACATTCACCGTGTCGCGGGTGCTCGCATTGGCGACGGCTGCGCTCACGTCCGCCTGGCTGCCGTCCGTCGTGTAAATTGTGCCGGACTTGGTGTATGCCGAGGCCTGGGGAGGACCGCAGAGAAGGGCCACGCAGAATGAGAGAGCCACGCTCGCCTTGGCGAATAACTTCATATATCACCTCGCACCGACGTCCATCCAGCAGACAGTAACCATCCTGCGGCTCTGGTATGCAAAACAGGGGCCAGCTGTGATTCCAACACCGATACGGTTGCGCCCCCTCCGATGGCGAGCGGCGCGCCAGAGGTGTCACCGGGCACGCGATTCCGTAATCACCACGTGGCGAACCACTTGGGAGGCGCGTTCGACAACGCCTATCGCCCCGGCGCGTTGCGTCCAACCAACTTCCTGAATCGCCTCTTGAGGTGGTTCACTCCGTCGTACGCGCCCTCGACCCGTGCGGCAAACACCGGAAGCGACATGGGCAGGCCCGTCAGCTCCCGGTGCAAGAGGTAGGCGTTGGCGGCGGCGGAGTTCAGCCCGGACACGGTGGTGACGGCGCCCCAGTAGCCGGCACCCTTCAGCAACGCCACCAAGTCCACCCTGGGATTCCGGTAGACGCCAAACGGATAGGCGAAGTACCGGACTTCCTTGCCCGTCATCGACTGGAGCCGCTCTCTGTCTGCCGCAATCTCGCCGGCCAACTTGCTTTCGTCCACGTCGGCGCCGAGATTGATGTGGTTGGCCGTATGCCCGCCGATGGCAAAGCCAGCCTGGGCCAGCTCCTTCAGGTCGCGCTCGGTCAGGCAGTCGCTGGCCCTGCGCACCTGGCCGCAGCCCAGGTCGACCAGCGTTGCAGGGTCCGTGTTCACCGGCATGACGAGACCTGACGAAACGAAGAAGATCGCGGGGAGGCTGAGGCGTTGAAGCGCAGGCGCGGCGATTGTGCGCCAGTTGCTGTAGCTATCGTCGAAGCTGATGACGACGTTTGTCTTCGTGTTGGATACGGTGCCGGAGAAGTAGTCGTCGATGCTGATCACATTGGTTCGCCGCCGCAGGTGCTCCAGCATCGCGGCGAAGTTGGCCGCGTGAGCGGACGGAACGTCATGGTACGTCACGAACCGCACGAGAGGGCCGTGCTGTCGCCTCAGAATGGGATTCCGCAGTTTCGTGAAGCCGACGTAGTAGAGGGCGAGAGCCGACAGATCCTGTCTCCGCATGCATTCGAGCCCTTCGTTCAGCGGCGGACCGAATCCGGGAGGACCGCAATCCAACGAGGCCACGCCGCCCGTGACCGCCGGGTTGCGCGGAACCGTGCGGAGCATCGAACCCGGCTAGCGCGCGTGCCTGTACCGCCGCCAGTGCCACTGGTACCTGAGGTTCTTGACCAGCGAGTAGACGCCCACCCGATCGAGCAGGCGCTTGACTGATTCCTCCATGGTGTCCGGGGGATTGAATGGGTAGGCGAGCAGTTCGGGCCACATCGCCTTGATCATCTCCCTGAACACGACCTGCCTGTCGCCGCCGATCGATCGCTCATCGACCGCCAGGAGCGTCTCGTAAATGTAGTGCGAATCGAAGGGATCGAACTCCTCAATCGCGATGTCCGACTCGGAGTTGCCCACGACACCCCAGTTCCCGAGCAGTTGCTCCCACAGCAGCAGCGTCATCACACCGATCCGGTACTTCTGCGCCGCCGGTCGTGCTTCATCAAGCCACCGGCCGCACTGCTGAACCGCGTAGCGCGACCGGTTGTAGCGCAGCGTGTAGGCGAGGTAGTACGCAGTGAGCCCGGCGGGATCCGCGCCCCAGTGACCTCGGCCGATCTCGCCGACGCCCAGGATGTTCACCTTGTCTGCGTGATTCCGGTAGTAGACGTTGTAGATGGCCGGCAGCAGACGGTCGGAGGCCAGGAAGGCATTCGCGAGGAAGATGCGGCGGAACTCGGGATCTACGTCCTGCTCCACGTCGTGTACGTGGAAGGGGACGCCGAGGTCGGTGAACATGCGAGTCGGAATCCGAATGTCCGCGCTCTGCCGCGTGAGTGTCGGCGGCTTGTTGACGAAGAAGTAGACGCGATCCCGGATCTCCCGCGACGCGGCCAGCAGCGTCCGGCTGTCGGTGCCAGCCGTGACAGCCAGCATGATCGAGTGGCGGTGCGTCACGGCCCTCATGATGCCCTGCAGGAAGCTGCACGCCCGTTGGACGGTAGCACCCAAAACCGCCGGTTCCCACACGGCATTGGGCCAGTACCGTTCGGCGCGCAGGCTCTCCACGTGGAGGCAGTGATTCGGGAGCAGGTGCTTGACTCCCTCGAAGTAGCAGCCGTCCCCAACCCAGAGTCGGCCGCTGCGCACGTGCTTCATCTGGTTGGTGTAGAAGTCGACCACGTCCGGATCCCGACTTGGCTCGATTCGGGGTTCCGAGAACTCACGCAGCAACCCCGGCTGGGACGCACACACCGCGACGTTGCCCGACGCGCAGTAGTAGACCTCCCTGAGCGCCAGCGCATCCTGCAAGATTCGAAGTCCACCCGCGTCCCGGTAGAGAAGCACGTAGCGACCGGCGTAGGGCTTCAGGGCGAGCGTCAACTCGGTGAATCCACCGGCTTGCGAGGCGAGGGCGTCCAGGATGTCCGCGTTGCTCTGCTCGTGCCGGTCGGCGCTGAAGAGGTACCCGAGCAGCACGAACTCCCGATCGGCGTCCCGCAGAGCGGTCACCTCGAGATCGGGATGGCTGTGCCAGAGAGTACTCACCGACCTGGCGGCAGTTCCACGCGGAGGGTCCCTGGATCCGGGACCTCGTCAGGAGGAACTGCCGCCGCCACTGAAGCACGTTCGTCATTCTTGCCTCACGGCCGCTCCAACATCCGGACATGCCAGCGAGGTCCCCCACGACGGCGGCCGGCTCCAGGATCTCGGCCGCAGCGCTGCGGCCGTGCGGTGGCAGGGATGGGCGAAGAGGCCGCGACCTGCGGGCCGCGCGCCCAGGTTGCGCATGAATCGAGCCCGGCCGGCCGGGCCAACCTGCGAAGGGAAGCGGGGCTCACGGCGACGGGGTCGGCCCGACCCGGCCCGGCTGCGGCAGCCTCGCGGGCAGCGTGATCAGTTCCCCCAACCTCCTGGTGGCCAGTTCCGTGTGGTCCGTGTCGATGCATGCACTCGGCGTAAACGTCATCTCACCGAGGATCGCCCGCCCGCGAACCGAGTAGAAGTCCACGCGCACGAATGGGAACGGCGCAGACAGCGTTTCTGCCGCAGCGAGCATCTGGCCGTAGGCCGCGGGTGGCGGGATCTCGCGACGCGTCGCCACATCGCCTCGAGCGTAGGCCAGGCGGTTCCAGGCCCGGTCGAAGTAGTCCGACGCCGCGTTCCCGTTCGCCTGACGTTCGCTGCAGACGAGCGTGCAATGCACGCGGCCCCCGAAGCGGTACAGCTTGTAGTCGGTCGGCAACCGGCCCGTGCCGTCGTCGAGGAACTCCTCGCAGATGATGCGCGGCGTCATTCCCGCATAGTGCAGCTCGCCCTTGCGCCTGGAGAAGTCGGTCGCCATCCAGCCGGCCAGGTCCCGGCGCACCGCACTGACATCCAGGTCGGCCTTGCTGTCGCACAGGACATTGCACTTGAATCCGTGCGTGCACTTCATCACGAAGCGCTCGGGCAGGGCGTCGAAATCGATGGCATCCACCGAGTCATACACCTGGTAGAGCCGTGGCAGCAGGTGCCCCAACTGCTGGCGCTCCACCCACCCGCGCAGGGTGTACTTGTCGCCGCACTCGGTCTTCAGGGGATGCCGCCAGTAGAGATTGAGCCAGAGCAGCTTCTCGTCGAAGGTCGCCGGCTCGCGCAGGTCAGGCCACCGTCCCCACGCCTCCCGGTAGCGCAGCCGTGCCAGCAATTCCGGAGAGGTCCGGGCCAGTATCGTCATGCCCTTGGCGCGCGCGGCATGATGCCCCGCGTTCAAGGGCCGGCACCTCGCGGCGAGCCGGCGGAGGGATGAGAGCACGGTCAATAACCTCGTCTGGACGCCACGAGTTCGTCGGTTCCCCCGGCACTTGCGGGCTGGGTCTCCTCAGGTCCGCGGTAACCGGCCGACCGCGTTGGCCGCCGGCCCGACCGGAGGGAAGAGCCTGTCGAGTGCCTCACAGCTGCGCCAGCTCGAGCGGGCCTTCCTGCAAGACCAACGCGCGGCCGACGATGAGAATCAGCACCGCGTTCATCACGGCCCCCACGACGGAAAACAGCGCGATGCACTGAAGGGCCGTGAGATACTGCCCGCCGAAGAGCAGAGCCGCCACGCGGGCGGCCAGCAGGAACAGGTTATAGAAGAAAAGCGCGCGCTGGATGCGGATGAGCCTGGCCATCAACACGGCCGGGAGGTTGCAGAAGGCGAAGAGCAGCCATAGTGCTAGATACCGGGCGAACTCGCCCGCCGTGTGCCACTGCCGCCCGAACAGCCATGCGAACAATCCCGGTGCCCAGATGGCGAGGATCAGGGTCGGCGCCAGGCCAAGTCCGAAGAGTCCCGCCGTGCTCTTCACGAACAGCGGAAGGAGCTTTCGGTTCTGATGCTGCATTTCGCCGGCTCTCTGCAGGAGCACCTGCCGCAGAGCGCTGCTGACCAGGCTCATGGGGGCATTGATCAGCCGCATGCCGAACGCGTAGGCGCCGGCGACCGAGATCCCGAACGATTGGGTCAGGAGCAGCACCGGCAGGCCGTTCGACAGGGCGTTCAGCAGGTTCTGTGAGGCCGAGTACATGGGGAAATCCCGGTACTCCATTGCCAGCCGTTTCAGATTCCCCCACCGGGCCAGGCCGGCGAACGCACGCAGGTCGCCGAGCGTCACCCTCAGGAGGTTGATGCCGGCCAGGAACTCAGACAGCACGTGGCTCAGAATCAAGCCTTGGGCGCCTGCCCGGGTAATGCCAAAGCCCAGCTGGCAGCCGGTAGAAGACACTCCCCGAACGACCTGCGAGATCGAAGTATGCTCGAATGCCTTGACCCGCACGCACCACGCCTGCAGCGAGGAGGTGAGTCCGGCAGCCAATACGGCCAAGACGAACAGGGGGAGCATCCACCGGTCGTCCGTATTCAGGAGTCCGAGGATCCAGTGCGGCAGCAACAGGCACACAAGGCCGCTTGCCAGCGCTACCGCGAGCGCCACCAGACAGGCAACCAGCAACACCTGCCCGGCGTCCTCGCGCCGCTTCGGCAGCATGATCGCTTGCGAGTAGTCAAAGGTCGCGACGGCGGAAACCACGCCGGTCACCGCGATGAAGGACCCGAAGACGCCGAAGTCAGCGGGCGTAAACAACCGGCTGATGACGGGGGACAGCGCGACGCCTACTGCCTGGGCGGCAACCGAACCGGACATCACGACAAGGACGTTTCTGATGAACGCGGAGGATTTCAGTCTGGCGACGATCACGTTGCGAAGGTCTTTCTGCGCATAAGTGGCGCAGTGCTCCGTCAGAAGTCCCGGTCCTTGATCAGCTCGAATCCCATCATGGCGCAGAGCCGGCTGAGATGATGGCCGCCGCGCTCCGAACACCGAACAACGGCATGCTTCCCGACGAGCGCGGCGACCGGCAGCGCCACGCCGTACACCGCCGCCGCCCCCGCCAGCTTGAAGGGCAATACGACGCGAGCGAGCCCTCTCACCTGGCTCTTGCTGTTCTTGTTGGCATTGAAGCCGTTAACCAGGGCGCGCCTCAGCCAGTAGCTCGCCACCTGGCGTTCGGGAGGGACGATCTGGTACACGGGGGCTTCCTCGACTGCCACGAATCGATAGCCGCGGCTCATGGCCTGCTTGAAGAACTCACGGTCGGAGCCGCCTGTCGTGAAACTCTCGTCGAACAGCAGCCCCGACGCTCCGAACACCTCGCGCCTGAGCAGCACGTTCCCGGTGCGCGTTTGCTGCCAGCCCAGGAGCGTGCCGGTGCGGTGTACCGGCCGCTCGCAGAAGCGGCCCTTGATCAACCATTCGGGGGGCGGCGTATCGAAAAACGGGATGACGGGACCGAGCGCGCCATCCACGCCGAAGGTCCGAATCGCCCGATACAGCATAAGGAGCCACTGCGGCTGGGGGAACTCGTCGTCATCAATGATCCCGATGTAGTTGCCGGCGGCCAGGCGCAAGGCGTGGTTCCGCGCGGCCGGGATCGTGTTGACGGCACCCAGGACATAGTGGACGCCGCCCGGACACGACGACCGCCACTGATCGACGACAGCGCGTCCGGATGCCTGGGCGTCGTTGTCCACGATCACCACGGAGACGTCGAATTCACCCGCGGTATCCTGGACGGCGAGACACTCGAGGAGCCGAGCCAGCATCCGCGGCCTGCGGAACGTGGGCACGCACACAGAGATGTGGTCCCTCCCGCCCGGCTCACGCCGGCAACCTTCACCCGCCCCGTCGGTTCGCGTCATGACGGCGTCAGCTCCGTCCGTCCGTCCGTCCCTCCGCCCGCCCTGCGCCGCCGGGCGCTCTTCAACCGGTCCAGGAGCTTCAGCTTTCGCGCGACCGTGACGGCGGCGGCGTGGCTGCCCAGGATGAGGCTGCGGACCACGCCGATCCAGACACCTCGTGGGCTGTTCGCGAAGACATGAAGCGTGGCTTCCCGCAGAGCGTGGTCTCCAAACCTGCTCTTATACGAGGCGTCCCCGAACCCGAAGTCGATGAACCGGACCGTGCCCAGCTTGCAGAGGTCATCCACGACTCTCAGAAACAGCACCGTGCCCAGTTCGTACTTCCTGTAGGCCGGGTCATAGCCGATGCTGAAGACGGTGAAGGTGTCCCTGTACAGCTCGCCGAGCCAGAACGCGCTCGGCTCGCCCTTGACGTGGGTGAAGTACACCCGCAGACGGCCTTGGCGGGCCAGAAAGCCCTGGATTCTCCTGGTTTCCTCGTTCTCGACGAACCCGACTCCCAGCTGTCGCTGATAGGTCTTCCTCGCGATCGACTCGGCGTCGGCGAAGACCCGGTCGAGATCGGTGTCGGACGTGCACGAGGAATACCGCACCTCGCCCGGGATATCCCGTTCCAGCAGACGTTCCATGCGACGCAACCAGCCTCGGTGCTTGCCTGATCGGGACTGATAGAAGGCATCCAGACTCTCCGGCAGCGTCATCCGCCAATGGGTGTCGACGGTCGCGAAACGGTCGCGCTGAAGGAACCCGGAGCCCTTCTGAAGGAGCTGGTACAACGGTGACTCCACCGGCAGGTAGTCGAATCGGATCACGTCGACCTGGCCGCTCGCCAGATAACGCATCAACTCCCGGTGCAGCGCCTCCGCCGTCTCGACCGTCTGCTCCCCCAGCAACCCTCCGTAGATGATCCGCAGCGCCCGGACGCGGGGTGAGTACACGGTCGCAACGCCGAGCTTGAACCTGAGCGTCAGCCTCTCGATGCGGCCGATCGCCATCGAGACGGGCACGCCACCCGCCGACAGGACCACGACATGGGGCGCGATGATGTTGGCTCTCGTTCCCAGGACATTCAGGTAGTGGTCGATGTCCGAATTCCGGTGAGTCTGCAGGTTCTCCCACACGGGCCGGAGTCGTTCGATGTCGTCCCGAGATGCCGCAGTCGAGATTGTGATCACGTTGTTCGCGGTGCGCTCGTTCGGCATGGGTGTCATGGATGCGAGCTGGAAGCCGGTCGAGAATCGCCCGGCCTCACGGTTTCTCTCCGACGGAACCCGCGCCCCGGTTGCGCGTGCGCGCCCGCGTGCCAGACCATCGTCCGGACCGGCGGGCGGCCCCACTCGCGCCGCGGTCCATGACACCGACCGGCTGCGGGTCGGCCGCGCCGGACACCGTTGGCGGCGCCAGGCCGCGGCGGCGGACCGGCGATCGGCTGGCAGCCCAGGCGGGGTCCGCCCCCATCACCGACACCAGCAGGACGATGGTCGCCATCAACTCGTGCGAGAGGCTCGTCAGCGCCGACTCGGTCACGTTGTACACGACGGCCATCAGCACGACACAGGTGCCCAGGCTCGCCCAATGGAAATCCTCCGCGAAAGCACCGTGCAGTCGCCGCACGCACGACAACAGCCACATGGTGTAGACGGCCAGGCCCACGGCGCCCAGATCGAGCAGGGTGTCGAGGTAGCCGTTGTGGCCGTGCGTCGTCAGGTGCAAGTCCCGACGGGCGGTCGTCCAGTAGCTCGCGTACCCGGAGCCGAGGACCGGTTGTTGCTTCACCACGGGCACCAGCTCCGCCCAGATCTCGGTGCGGCCGGTCAACGTTTCGTCGCGCCCCAGTCCGGAGCTGACGTTGGCAACGCCGGTGCCGCCCACGAAAGGCTGGGCCGTTCCGAAGACCACCAGGACGAAGATGATGACCAGCAGGGCGACCCGCGGCACGTCCCGACCAGCCCTCCGCACCCACAGCAGGCCGAGATAGCCCACGATGCCGGCGGCGAGCGTGCCCAGCGCCGTCGCCGAGTAGGCGTTGTCGGGTCCCTTCAGGAGATAGAGCGACGTCAGCAGGATGACGACGTCGGCCCACTTCTGGTAGCGTCCGCGCGAGAGCGCGGCGTCCCCGCGGCGCCGGTGAAAGTCCCAGAGGAGGAACGCGACGCTGATCAGGCACAGGCGCCCCAGGCCGTTCTTGTGGAGGGTCACGCCGGTCCACATCATGAGGCCGGACCAGTGGGCGTAGTCGCGGCCCATGGCCGGGTAGTAGTGAATCAGCAGGTAGGAATAGGGAATGAGGATGTAGGTCGCCCGGCGCAGGATGCTGCCGATAGCCTTGCGCGGCGCGCCCTCGGACATGACCACCAGCGCCATGATGACGACGATGCCGTCGCGCAACCAGCGCCTGAGCGAAACGAGCGTGATGTCGGACCAGAAGGCGCTGAGGAACGTGTACGCGAGGAGGAGCAGCAGCCACGGGTCCGCCTGCAACGCGCGTGCCGAGTGATAGTGGCGTCGGGCGAGCACCGCGAGGCCTGAGCCCGCGAGCCCCAGCAGCAGGAGTTGGTCCAGGAAGCTGCCGCCCTCGTTCGTTCCGGGCATGCCGAACCAGATGGCCAGGGGCTTGCTGGAAACGGCCATCAGCCAGAGTGCGGGAATCCACGATGCCGCCGAAACGTCGCCGGACTCCAGGCGTTCCAGCCGCAGCAGGAGCAGCACGCAGCCCGTGCAGAGAACTAGCGCGACAACAGGCGGCATGGATCGTGTCTCCGTGAGCTCGCGCGCCGCGTCGCGTACCGAAGGGCGTTCAAGAATCCGTCACACAAGCCCTCGATACTCGCGTTCGACGACACCTCCCGGCGGGCGGCCTCCGAGAACCGCGCCCGGAGGCCTTCATCGTCGAGAAGCGCCAGCAGGCTCGAGGCCAGCGCCTCGATGTCTCCGCGTCGCACGGCGAAGCCGTTCCTCCCGTGTTTGAGATACGCGATCTCCGCCGACTCGTCGCCCTCTTCGGTGACGAAAGGAAGCCCGCAGTGAAAGGCATCGACGACGCTGAGGCCGACCGCGCCGGGCAGGCAGTAGACATCCGCCGCCGACAGCAGGTCGAAGCGTTCGTCGCCATAGATGGGCCCCAGCTTGTAGATGTTGGGGCCATCCACGCGGTCGAGCACGTGTTCCTCGTCCGGACCCACGAGCACCAGGCCGATGTCCGGCCGGTTCAGGCGCTCCATCGCCGCCAGCAGGTGGTCGATCCGCTTGCGCCTCTGGAATCGTCCGACGCAGATGACATTCTTGGGAGTGCGAATGTTGTACCGGCGCAGCACGTCGCCCCTGCGGCCGGCCGGCAGTCCCGGATAGGTCAGTGCCAGCGTGTTGTTGGCGATGAAGATCTTGTGCTGGAAGCGCGGCGCGACGTACTTCCTGAGGTGTTCCGCATAGAGAATGATCGCGTCACACGCCGCGTGCTCGAGCGCATAGGCCGCGTTCTTCAACCTCGCGTCGGGATGAGCGAGGTCCCGGCCCTGCCCCCACCACACCATCCTGCAGCCCAGAACGCCCTTTGCCACCAGGTAGACCGGGAACAGATAGCGGTAGCGCATGTTGACGAACATGATGACGACGTCGAACTTCCCTCGCCGAAGCAGGCGCGCGATGCTCGCTGCGGACAGGTGCATGGGCGAGAAGTCGAACTCGACCGGGGTGGCGTTCCCGGGCTGAATCCGCTCCGAGGTGACCGTGAGTGCGAAGGAGCGCTCCTGGAGATAGCGGGCCAGGTGGTTGTACACCCCGACCCGGTAGTGAGGCACATCGCCACCGTGCAGGAGGAGCACGCGCGTCATGATGCGGCCGGCCCGCTTCCGGCCGCGCCGGCCCCCGTCCGCTGGCCCAGCTGATCGAACGCCGCGTCCATGATCCGGGACGTCAGCAGGATTTCGCGGTACGGGATGGGCAGCGGGCCGCCGTCGGCCACGGCTCGATAGAAGGCCGAGATGAGCCTCATCAGCCCGGCGTCGTTGGGCAGATGGAAGTCGTTCTTCGCAAACTGGCGGATGTTCCGTGCGAGGTTCCCGACGTACTGCCCGGCCATGATCGCCGGAGGAACGAAGAGCCGCAGATAGCTCTTGTACTGTTCGTTGTCCAGCCGCAACACGACCTGGTGGTCGTCGTCCACGAGCAGGGAGCGCGTGGCACCGTAGATACGGAACTGGTGCACGCTGGGACAGATCTGGGACGAAAAGGTGAAGTACGCGGTCGTGGCATGCTCATCGGTGACGATCAGCCGCAGTTCATCGATGATGTCGCCCTGGCCGATCGCTTGCAGAAACGGACTCGAGAACCCACGCGCCACGACCTGGAGATGATCGCCGGTCATGAACTCGGCGATCCGGCTCACCCCGTGGCTCATGATGTTCTGGAGCAGCGACCCGGGCAGCTTGCGCGCCCAGTGGTCGGCGTCGCTCAGCAGGGCCTTCGCGTACGCAGGGTCGCCGAACTCGTAGCCGTACAGGCTCTCCATGTGCACGGTGCGGCCACCGAGAAAGCCCTCCTCGACCAGCCGGCGCGCCCGGATCATCGCGTGCGTGAACTGCCCGTTGTGTCCCGCGGTCAGCTTGGCGCCCGTCCGCTCCGCTAGGGTAATCAGTTCCTCGGCGTCGGCGGTGTTCAGCGTGAAGGGCTTCTCGATGTAGACGCTGACGCCGGCCTCCAGGCACGCCCTGCCGACGGCCAGGTGGCTTCGTGGGGGCGTCGTGACGTGAACCACGTCCGGACGGGCCGACGCGAGCAACCCTTCGACATCCGCGTGCCAGGCGGGGATGTTGAACCGCTCCGCGAGCTGACGCGCCATCAGCGGCTCCGCGTCGCACGTGGCCACCAGTTGCGCGCGGGGAATCCTGCGGATCTGCAAGGCGTGCTGATCAGCCATCTTCCCGCACCCGACAATCGCCGCTCGGATCATCCGCTGGCCCTCTGACTGCGCGCGTACGTGAAGAACCGGTCCAGCGCCTCGGTCATGCTCACCCGGGGTTGCCAGCCCAGCAGCGCCTTCGCCTTTCGGTTGGAGTACCGTTGGCTCCTGTAGTAAGCCGCGCACGTCAGCCGGTTGAACACCGGCGGCAGCTGCCCGCCGGACCACCGTGAGTACTTCTCCCACGCGGCGTTGAACAGGTAGAAGAGGGGATACGGGACGGGAATCGTCCTGAACCGCTGCACGTCTCGCTTGTACCTCCGGAGGAACGCCCTGCTGCGAGGGAGGTCGTCGTCGACGATGTTGAGTTCCTCCCGGTCGATTCCTGGGGTCAGGCCTGCCAGGACGATCGCGTCCGCGCAGTTCTCCACGTACGTGAACGGCATGACATTGCCGAGCCCCAGGTGCAGGAACACCCCGAACGTGTCGATGCCGACGCGCCCGGGGATCTTCGCCTTGCCCGGACCGAACGTGACGCCCGGCCGGACGATCACGTAGGGGAGGCCCTGATCGCGGCCGTAGTCGCGGACGAGCTCATCCTGTTTGGCTTTGCCGTACGCATAGGGATCGTGGCGTTCGACCAGGTGCGCGTCGATGGGGCACGACTCGTCGATCTGGCCGCCACGACGCACCTGCGCATTCGCATACACCGCGAGCGAGCTGGTGTTGACGAACCGCCTGACGGTCCCGGCGCTCATGACAGCATCCAGGAGGTTGCGCGTTGTCACCACGGAGTTGAGAAAGCACCCGGGGAACGTCTTCTCGACCCCGGCTGCGAGGTGGTAGACGACGACCGCCCCGCGCGCGGCTCTTTCGCACGTGTCCGCCGAGAGCAGATTCCCGTGCAGCACCTCGACGGCTGCTCCGTCCCGTTCCCGCCGGAGGCGTTCCAGGTTCGCGGCGGCGCTGCCCGCGCGCGTCAAGCACCGGATCCTGGTGAAGCCGCGTGCGAGGAGATGCCGCACCACCCAGGATCCAATGAACCCGTTGGCCCCGGTCACGAGAATCTGGTCGTCGGCTCGCAGCATCCCCGTCCGCGGCTCACCGGGATCCGCCGTGCCTGTGCCCGCCAGGTCAGTCATCGCATACGCCCAGTCGTCCCACGTGATCCATCCGCGCCGGGCTCACGGCGCGCTTGCGCCCGGGGAGGCACCGAGCTTGTGATGCTCCGCGTCCACGATGTCGCCCCCCCGGAGGCACCGCACAGCCACCGAGTAGACGGCCGAAGTCAGGCGGCGAAGGCCGCACTTCCACATGAACCCCCGATGCAGGTCGGCGCCGAAGCGCTGCTTGAAGGTCGCCAGACCGGCCGCCTTGGAGCCCGGGTCCGGGTCGATTCTCGCTCCGCAGAAGTCATAGCGAAGCACCCCCGACTCCCGGCAGCGGCGCATCGCCTCCCAGTGCAGCAAATGCATGGCTCCCGGGACGGCGTCCTCGATGCTCCCGCCGTACATGTAGTAAGCGCTGTACTGGCTCAGCGCGATGACGGCGCAGCTGTGAATGCGGCCGCCGTGCTCCGCGACGAACACGTGGCCGTGGCCCGCCAGTCCCTGGACCATCCGCGCGAGCGCCTCCAACCCCATGAAGGGCATCGACGACTTCCGGAAGGTATCGCGGATGATGGCATGAGCCGTGGGAAGGCAGTCGGCGGCCGACCGCACACACACGCCCATCTTGGTCGCGGCTCGTACCTGCCGTCGATGACTGGCGTTCACGGCCGCCCACAGCGCGTCCTCCGGGACTGCCAGACCCACGATGTAGGTGCCGTACGGCGCCGCCATGGCGGAATCGGGGTAGGTCCGGAAGATGGTATTCGTGCTCGCGGGGATGATCACGTCCGCGCCGGTCCGCCGGAAGTACCGCACGACGCCGTTGAGGAATGACCGCTCCTCGTCCACGTCGAGCGTCGGTCCGCAGGAAAGCGTCTCGACCCGGAAGCGCACGAGACGGACGCCGGCCTTGCGAACGATGGTGTACGGCAGGACACATCTCCGCGTCCCGGATTGATCGATCCCTGCAAGCCATCCGAAGTCGTCGCCGACGGACTCGAGGAAGCGCTCGCTGGCGAAGACCGAGATGCTCGGGTCCCACTGGATGGGCACGGGCTCTGCAGTGACGCCATCGGATCGCACGGCGCGGACCGGTTCAGCGGCCGGCACGCTATGACTCGTCCGGGCGGTCCGGCCTCACCCGCCCCCCCGTGGTGAACCGCGGATACAGTTCGTTGAACGTCGACACCGCGATCGAGCGGTCCGCCAGGAACGAGAGGAACCGCTCGACGGTGTCGACGTCGACGAGGTCCTTCGTGTGTCCGATTGCCACGACCGGCCGGAGCGCAGATGGCTGTGCCCGGTCGGCGCGGAGGACCGACTCCAGCGTCGCCGTGAGCTCCTCGATCGTCATGCGGCAGAAGTCCAGCTTGAGCGGGTAACGGAATCGCGCGAAGTCCCGGATCCGCCGGGGCTGACCGCCACCCTGGCGCCTGGTCGCCCGCGTCCGGTTGTGCAGAGCCAGGCGCTTCGTCGTCAGCATGTGCCAGAACGGCACCATTCGCACGAAGACCGGCACCTCGATCATCGGTCCTTCCGGATCGGCGGCGGTGACGTCGCTCCCGAAAGCCCAGTAGTCACCGTTCCTCTGAGCGCTTCGGTAGTCGAGACCATGCTGGTGCTGGTACCCGCCTTTGAATACCGAGGAGTCCACCCGAAGGCCCCGCTCGGCCAGCACGCCGGCCGCCGGTTGCGTTGGCTGAAACAGCCAGTTGCCTGCTCGAAACGACAGCGGCGAGAACGAGGGGTCGCCGACGAGCTGGCGCAGGTAGGCCAAGGACCGGTCGACGATCTCGGCCACCCGCGTCCGGGAAAGGGTGCAGAGGTTGTATTCGCTCCGGTCCAGCACCCACCGCCCATCCTCGTAGACCGCACTGCACCATTGGGGGTGAAGATGCAACCCGGTCTCGAACCCGTCGGCATGAAGCTCACGTATCTGGCGCTTGACGAGGCCAATGGCCGCGTCCGATCCGGCGTGCTCGATCCGTTCGAACTCGGCCACTTCGACGAAGTTCACGAAGCGGACCCCGCGCCGGTGGAAGATCCGCCTGAGCCGATCCGCCGGTTCGTACACCAGCTCCGCCAAGTCGCCGGTGCCGTCGCCGTAGATCTCGTAGTCCAGCGTGAAGACGCAGTGAATCATCGGCGCACGATGTCCGGAAGCCGCATCAGAACTGGAAATAGATGAACGGCGCCGCATCCGTGGCGCCGAGGCTCGCAACCAGGAGGATCATGGACGCGTAGCAGACCACGCGCACCGGTGCCGGCCGGAGCGGAAGCTCGGCCACCCAGTTGCGGTCCTTGTCGGCCAGCACATGCGCGGCGCTCACCGCCAGACCAGCCGCCAGGATCTGCGGGGACAGCAGTCGCGTGCCTCCGGACTCCCACGTGGCGATGCGCCCGAGGAACAACCACGCCGCCGACACGGACTCCGTCCGGAAGAGCACCCACCCCGCCACGACGACGGCGAGCGTTGCCAGGCTGGAGACCAGACGCCATCCCGCCCAGAACCCCGGGACCCGCGTCAGCCGCTTGCGCGGTCCCCAGAGCCTCCAGACGCGGTGGACCGCGAGCGCGATCCCATGGAGCACGCCCCAGAGCACGAAGTTCCAGCTCGCTCCATGCCAGAGCCCGCAGACCGAAAACGTCGCGAGGATGGCGGCGACGTAGACGATCATGTCCACCCGCACGCCGCCGTATCTCTCCAGCGTGAGAGTGCGAGAGAGGGTGTAGGCCAGGGGCAGGAAGACGTAGTCCCGGAACCATGACGACAGGGAGATGTGCCAGCGGCGCCAGAACTCGGTGATGTCGGTGGCGCGGTACGGCAACTGGAAGTTCTCCGCGGTCCGGTATCCCATGATGCGCGCCGCACCGATGGCGAGGTCGGAGTACCCGGAGAAGTCGCAGTAGATCTGGATGGCATAGCCGCACGCGCCCTGAACCAGGGTGAGCGCGTCATACCGGCCCGGGCTCGCGAAGATCAGGGCGACGTGGCTCGCGACCTGGTCCGCGATGACCAGCTTCTTCAACGCCCCCAGGCCGAACTGGGCAAGTCCCGCCTCCACGTCCGCGCTCGTGATGCGCGGAGCCCGCTCCAACTGGGGCAGGAGGTCAGCCGCGCGGGCGATCGGGCCGGCGAGGAGTTGCGGGAAGAAGGAGACGTACAGCAGGTAGTCGCGGGCGCTCTGGCACGGCTGGATCGATCGCCGGTACACATCCAGCGTGTAGCTCATGCTCTTGAACGTGAAGAAGGAAACCCCGACCGGGAGGATGATGTCGAAGCGCCATGCGCCGGTGTCGACGCCGAGCAGGCGGAACGCCCATCCGGCATTCGCCACGAGGAAGTTGGTGTACTTGAAGAAGCCGAGGAGCCCGAGATTGACCGTGATGCTCGCAGCCAGCCAGCGCTTGCGGGAGCGGATGGCGTCTGTCTGCGCCAGATGGCGCCCGACGAGGTAATCCACAACGGAAATCGTGAGGATCAGCAGGCCGCAGGGAAGGCTCCAGGAGAGGTAGAACGCATAACTGGCGGCGAGCAGCAGCCAGTTGATGGCGGCTCGATTCCGGCACAGGCGGCGGCCGATGAGCACCAGCGCGAAGAAGACGAGGAACTCGAATGAGGTGAGGATCATTGGCCGGAGACGACTTCCGCCAGCGCTCCAAGAAACCCGCCGGTGGCGACCTGCCGACCCCGCATGTTCAGATGCACCAGGTCGTAGAAGAGATCGGCAGACTCCAGCGCCTGCAGTTGATCCAGGCGCACCCACCTCGCCTCCGGGACGCGCCGTTTCAGATCGGCGAGAGACACTTCGAATTCTCGACGGTCATCGCGGCTCAGCAGGCCCTGCACATAGGGCGCCGACACCGGCAACACGATGACCGTCACCGTCCCTTGCCGGCGGGCCTGCCCCATTAAACGGGCGAGCGCTAGGTGCTTGGGCCCCGAAAACCACGGCTTCCCCTGTGCAGTACGCATCTCGGCGAGGCGGCGCAACAACCGATCCTGCGGCCAGTCAGTGATACTGGAGTCCGACGTATAGTCGGCGGCCAGGCGCAGTTTCGGCTCCTGGTCCGCGCTGGCGTCGGCCAGGCCGGCCAAGGTGCGAGCGCGTTCCCTCAACCCGAGGATCACACGGTCGGACCGCCCAGCCGTGGGGAAGAGCGTCCTGGCCCAGGCGCGCGGGTACCGGCTCGAGACGCGTCTGGCGAACTGAACGTCGGAATGACTCTCCCACAGGTCGTCGATGGTCTGGCTGAACGGCACCAGTTCCGCGCGGAAGTCACACAACCACGGCTCGTTGAGGTCGTACAACGAAACTCCCACGAATGTGTGGCGGGCTTGCGGGGAGCGGCGCTGCAACTGCTCCCACTCCGCAGGCGATGACCCGGGCACCGGCCAGCTCTCGATCGCCACGCTGAGGGCGTCAGCGATTCGGTTCCAGTCGAGCCCGTCGTAGGTGATGGAGGACGCGGCGAGCAAACCCAGCGCCGGTCCCCGGGTCCCGCCAAACCGCTTGTGCCCGGACGCCGCCTGTGTCTGCATGTCCAGCGCCGCCACCAGCACGTGCGACCCAATCGACGCCAGCAGCACGGCGCTGCCCATCAGCACGACGAGCCTGGTTCGCGGGTTCATCAGGTTGCAGTGCGGCGGCCCGTCCCCGCCCTTCCTCGGGCCTGCGGCGGTCCCTGGTTCACCCGGGCTCCGACTCCCCGCTGTGGAGGATGAATCCGCGCTTGGTAGTGCCGCGCGCATAGTCCCGGCGGAGGGTCACCTCCGTACAGTGCAGCCCCGATGTCTCTAGCCGGGCGATGTTCTCGGCATGTATGCCCAGATAAAGAATGTACAGACTCCGGGGGTGGGTCCGGAGCGAGGTCTTGACGCGATCGAGGATCCGTTCCAGAACGGCGGCATTGAACGGACTGTAGAAGAAGAGGACTGCCGGCTGAGGCGGCAGTTCGTAGTCGACAGCATCCGCGCAAACCGACTCAATCCTGTGGCAGCGTTGACGCCTGCTGCGATAGCTCTGGATGTTCCGGAGGGCAACCTCGTGGAGCTCCCGCGCGAACTCGACCCCGATCACGCGGCTGAACGCGTGTTCGGCGGCGAGGAACAGGTACTCGGCCCTTTCCCGACCCGTAGTCGATGAAGAGGTACTTGGACGCGTCGATGGGCAGGCGTCGAAGGAGTTCCCTGACGCAGGAATTGGGTGACGGCTCGTACCAGGTCGCGAGACCGGCGTTCGCGCTCTGGACCCTCAGATCTGCGATCGGGATCTTCCCGGTGGTGTCGACGTGGTGGATCCGGTCGAACCAGGAGTCGAGACTCCAGTGCAGGGCATCGAGCGCCGTCCCGACGGCGTACCTCGCGGAACCGGCGAAGCCCCGCCTGGACACGGAAGCCGCGAGCCTGTTCATGGTCAACCGCATGACTGCTTCCCCTCCGGGCCCGGTGATGGGGAGCGCCAGGCGACGCGCGCAGCCGGGTGCCTCAGCATCCTGACTCCTGCAGTTGTCCGAGCGCCAGCAGCATCCACGCCTGCGACCAGCGCATGTACGAGGTGCGAATCGTCAGCCCCCGCAGCACGCGGTAGTAGAAGAACCCCCTGGGGTTCCACATGTGCGTCATGGCCCAGGCCAGCACCGACTCCGCGAGTCGCCCCGCCTCGGCATCAACATCCGAGAACGTGCGCAGGGTGACTAGGCTCTGAGCCACGCTGTGAGTGTCGATGGGGTACGTGCGATCGTGGAAATACCTGGCCTCGCCGTGCGGCGTGAAGAAGTGCCGCCGGTAGAAGTCATATCCCCTGCGAAGGGCGGCGTCGAATTCGCCGGTCGAGAGGCTGGCAGCGATGGACCGAAGTGCGCACAGGTTGAACCCGGTGTGGAAGTTGTCCACCCACTGCTGCGTGGCGCCGTCGCCGTAGGCCCACGACCCGTCATCACGCTGCTTCGAGACGGAGTAGCGCGCTGCCCGGAGCGCCTGCTCGACGAACCTGCTGTCGCCCGTCACCCGCGCGAGCCGGCAGAGCAGCGCCGCGCCCAGCAGGTTGGCGTTGTGGATTGGGACCGTGATGTCCGGCAGGGGATATGCGAACGCGGCGCGCCCTCCCTCCTCCCAGTAGAGCTCCCGGGCCAGGTACTCGCCGGCGCCGGCCGCGGGCGCCAGATACTCGTTGCCGAGTCCGGCCTCGTACGCGTCGAGCAGGCCGTGCGCGGCAAACGTCGTGCAGACGAGGTTCGGCGCATATCTAGGCACGAGCCTGGTCCGCATCTGCCACGGGAAGCTGTACCCCCAGCACCAGCGCGACACGCCGGGTGAACGAAGCTCCAGGAGCCAACGCGCCACGGTCCGCGCATGCCCAGCGGCCGTCTCGTCGCCCGCCTGCGCGCGCCGCGCGTAGAAGGAAAGAAACAGCCCGAGGGCCTTGGGGTTCTGGTGCGGCGCGATGCCGAGCAGCGGCCGCAGGTTGACGGGGCTCCGCTTCAGCAGCTGCGTCAGCGCCAGCCGCGCGACCCGGCTCCTCGCGAACGGCGTGCGCGCGAAGAGGGAGCTGTTCAACGCGTCGTACGGATCGAAACCGGCCCACTCGCGCTGCCTGCAGTACGCCTCCAGCCTCGCGATGGTGTCGTGGAGCGGCGCCATCGTCCTCAGTTGCGCGCCACTGCCGCGGCAGCGCCCTCAACTGGGCCGGCCCCCGGGTGCACCAGGCCTCGAATCGCGGCCACCACCCGGCCGGCGGTCCTGCCATCCCAGAGGGGGATGACGGGCACCGGACGCGTGCCGTCGTTCAGGACTTGGGCAACCCGCCCGACCAACTCTCCGGGGGCGCAGAGCCTGTTGGTGCCGTGCGTGACCGTCACCGGTCGCTCGGTGTTCTCCCGCAGCGTCAGGCAGGGAATGCCAAGATACGTCGTTTCTTCCTGGATGCCGCCGGAGTCGGTGATGACGAGGCGGGCATTGAAGACGAGATTCAGGAAGGCGGTGTACCCGAGCGGCTCCGGCATGAAGATGCGGCCGGCGTCCCGTCCCTGGGCCAACAGGCCGGCGGCGTCGATACGCTGACGCGTGCGCGGGTGCACCGGAAACAGAAGCGGGATGGAGGCCGACACGCGGTCGA
Source organism: uncultured Acidobacteriota bacterium (assembly GCA_963806085.1). GTDB lineage: Bacteria > Acidobacteriota > Vicinamibacteria > Vicinamibacterales > JAKQTR01 > JAKQTR01. The sequence goes on along the minus strand of CAWDWR010000002.1, from coordinate 34,682 downwards.
GCAGGTCACACAGCCGGCCGAGTACGGCCGGGTCGTCGACGTTCGACGGCCGGTGGATGGTCACCACGGCATAGCTGCCGCGGGTCTGGCCGAACGCGCTGAAGGCATCGAGCGCTTCGATGCGCGGGCGGCACATCTCCAGCGAGTCGATCATGATGTTTCCGACCAGCTGGATCCGTTCCGCCGGGATGCCTTCTGCCAGCAGGTTGTCGACACCGTCCTGCGACGGCGCCCACAGCGCGTCGGCGAGGACGTCGGTGACAAGACGGTTGATCTCCTCCGGCATCCGGCGATCGCGAGATCTCAGGCCGGCTTCCAGGTGCGCAACCTTGACGCCGAGCTTGCTTGCCGCCAGCGTGGCCGCCATGGTCGAATTGACGTCGCCGACGACGACGACGAGATCTGGCCGCTGCTCCTGCAGGATCTTCTCGTAGGCCACCATGACCTTCGCGGTCTGCTCGGCGTGGCTGCCGCTGCCGACGCCCAAGGAGACGTGAGGACTCGGGAGGCCGAACTCCGCGAAGAACGACCCCGACATGTTCGCGTCGTAGTGCTGGCCCGTGTGCACGATGACCGGTTCCGCCCAGGGTTCGGCACGCAGCGCGTGATAGAGCGGCGCCACCTTCATGAAGTTCGGCCGGGCGCCGCACACGAGGTGGATCACGACGCGACGGTTATCGACGCCCATCCGCCAGCTCCATCAGTTCGTTGGCAGCATCCAGGATCTGGCGAAGCGCCGGCCGATCAGCCAGGGCGGCGTCGGCGTGCCGCGGTCGCTTCTCCACGCGGATCCTGGACCGCACCTCCTCCTTCGTCTCGAGCAGGATGAGCCGCCCCTGGTCCGCCAGGTAGCGGTCGACCGCGCCGAGTTTCCCCCTGAAGATGCTGTAGACGGGGACGCCGAGCGCCGCGGCTTCGCGATTCATCGTGCCGCCGCCGCTGACCACGAGGTCGGAGTGCCACACGAGGTTGAGCCCGTCCAGGGCGCGCTCAGGCAGGAGCACCTTCTTCTCCTCGCACCAGCGCGGCCACGTGCGCAACACGAACTCGCGCTGGGTACCGGCGGTCCTGGGCAAGATGACGATGCGAACGCCCGGCATGGCGCCCAGGAGCTCAACCACCTCGACGTACAGCGCCTCGGCCTCGGGATTGTGGTAATGCGCTTCCGTGGCTGGCGGACGGACCGTGACGAGGAGGTCCTGCGGGCTCACCCCAATCTCATCCAGGATTGTCGGGTCGGGCCGGAAGCCGGCGGCGTAGACATCCTCTTTGAGCCCGGCGTACGAGCGGACGCCATGCCGGAAATCCTTCGCCAGCGCCGATGCGTCGATTGACGCGGGTGCGACACCCAGCGCGGGCCTGAGCAATGGAATCCGCGTCGCGTGCTCGTAATCGAACAGCAGCATGCTCGGGATCCGGAGCAGCCCCGACACGATGACCAGCGAGCGCGACCCGTGCGACATCGAGATGTCGGGCTTCTCGCGGAGCGCGAACGGCAGGAGTTCGGCGGCGCGCCACACCGTACCGGCCACCTTCAGCAGCTTGTTCGCGCCGTAGTGCCGGCCCACCGTCGTATAGGCAAGACCGTGGCGGTCGGCGAGGCTGCACACCTGAAATGCGTCGCGCGCGGTCACCACCACGGTGTGCCCCGCGCGCTCCAGTTCACGGATGATCGGGTGAAAGAAAGGGACGTGAGGCGTGTTGTCGAGGTCGATCCAGATGCGCCTCGGACGCGGTGACACGCTTCTTACGTCGAGGCTAAAGCCTCGACCTCCATCCCCAACAGCGAAACCTCAGCCTTCAGCCTCATGCCTGGTTGAACGCCGCGATCGCATCGACGGTGCGTTGTTGCTGCTCCGCGGTGAGCGTTGGGAACATCGGCAGCGACAGGATCTCGCCGCACACCCGTTCGGTCACCGGGAAGCTGCCCTGACCGTAGCCCCAGCCGCTGTAGCACTTCTGCAGGTGCACGGGCACCGGATAATGCAAGCCCGTGTAGATTCCTTTCGACTTCAGGTGCTCACCGAGGCCATCGCGGTCCTTCGCGCGGATCACGTAAAGGTGGTAGACGGCCCGGCTGTTCTCGGGTTCATGAGGGACAGTCACGCCCGGGACCTTCGAGAACAGTTCGGCGTAACGGGCCGCCGCGGCGCGCCGTCCGGTGTTCCATTCCGCCAGGTAGCGCAGCTTCACGCGGAGGAACGCCGCCTGGATGGCGTGCAGCCGGCCGTTGTATCCCTCCAGGTCGTGGTAGTACTTCTGCGCCTGGCCGTGCTCGCGCAGCATCTTGACGGTCTTGGCCACCTGCTCGTCGTTGGTGGTCACCGCGCCGCCCTCACCGCACGCGCCAAGGTTCTTGCCGGGGTAGAAGCTGAACGCCGCCGCCTTTCCAAACGTGCCTGTGCGGCGCCAGCCGCCGTCAGTCGAGTTGTACGCGGCGCCGTGCGCCTGGCACGCGTCCTCCACGACTATCAAGCCGTACCGATTGGCGATCGCGAGTATGGCGTCCATGTCGGCGGCTTGACCGTACAGGTGGACCGGCAGGACGGCTTTGATCGGCTTGCCGGTGCGCTTACCGAACGGACGGCCCGTCGCGGCGTCCTTTGCGCAGCCCATCAGATACTCCTCGAGGGCGGCCGGGCTCATGCAGTAGGTGCGCTCGTCAATGTCGATGAATTCGGCGCCCGCGCCGGCCTGGCTGATGCCTTCGACGGTCGCGATGAACGTGTGCGACACGGTGACTACCGCGTCACCCTGGCCGACGCCCGAGGCCATCAGCGCGAAGCGGACCGCATCCGTTCCGTTCGCCACGCCCACGCAGTACTTCGCGCCGCAGAACTCGGCGAACTCACGTTCGAACCCGTCCACTTGGGCGCCGCCTACGAAGGCAGCCGAACGGAGGGCCTGGCGGAACGCCTCGACGAGGTCGTTCTCGAGTTCACGATGGGGTGTCACCAGGTCGAGGAACGGAACGGGATTGTCGGACATATGACTGCTCCAGTGATGATGTAACGAGTCAGCCGAGATGCCGGTACAGCAGCCGGCCAGTCCAGTCCAGCACGGCATCGGGCAGTACCGGAGCGATCTTGCGAGCCAGGCGGGTGAGCGGGCCGGAGTGATCCGCGGCGGGGCGCGCCGGCCAGGTGTAGTACGTCAGCGGCGAACGCCCGGCGCCGAGGTGATCCTTGAAGGCGATGAGCCCCGCCTGGTCAAGGTCGGAACGCCCCAGGTCGAACTCCTCGATGCCCTGGGCCTGCGCGTTTTGTATCGCCCGCCAGAACAGGAATGGCATGCCTCCACGAGGGTGGTGCGCCGCGTCAGAGCCGCCGTACTTATAGACCATCGTCTTCTTGAACGACAGCGTGAGGATGCCCGCGATCGCCACGCCGTCCTTACTCGCCAGATGAATCTTCAGACGGTCGCCGAGGCATTCAGCCAAGTTCTTGAACCATGCGAAGGGGTGAGGCGGTAGGCCGTGCCGGCGGCGGGTCAGACGGAGCAGTCGGTAGAAATCGGCGACCAACCCTTCCGATGTGCCGACCGCGTATTCGAGCCCCTCGCGCTCGGCTCTCCGGATGGCCCGCTGCGTACTCGACGCGTGAAACCCCTGGAAAATCACTTCGGACGGCCGGGAGAGATCCAACGTGTGCAACCAGTAGGCTGCACCCGCGGCGAGGCCGGGCGGCGCCGAATGCCGAGGGCGCAATTCCAGCGAACCCCAGCGCCCTTCCCGCCTCTCGCTTTCGAGGAAACCGAGCATCGCGGACAGGTTCTCCGGCTCGTTGACGAGCGGATCGCAGTGATCCGAAAAGGGCAGTGAAACGAGCCGTCGCGACGCCCAGGTGCGAACCCGGCAGAAGACGAGGCCGTCGTCCAGCGGTCCCGACGACGACGTCGTCAGGACGGTCGGTTCGTACCCGTAGGTGCGCTTGAGTGCGTCGAGCCATTCCGGTGAATGAAACACCGACGCGCGCGGGTGCCGCTCCAGGAACTCGCGCCACCGCACGTCGGTGAGCGGGTCGAGGACGGCAATCATGCGGCTCCATGCGGCTCACCGACTTCGTACACGACGCGACCGTCCTTCAACCGCGCATACGCGACCCGTGCCCGCTCGCTGCCGGTGCCTTCGACGCGCCAGGAAGCCCCGTCGGCGACCAGCCGCATCGAGCGGCGGTTCCGCCACCACTGATCGATCTCGGAGGGCAGGGCCGTCCAGACGCCGCGGTCCTCGCGCAGGCCGACCAGCAGTTGCAGCAACTCGGTGTAGACCTCCCTCGCTGCCGGGTCGATGAGGTAGTCGGGATGCGCGATGAAGCTCACGAGGCCGTGTTCGGCGAGGATTTGATCGATCTGCTCCTGCCAGAGCCGCGTCGAGTACTCCCCGAGAATGTGGAACACCGTGTAGTCCTGAGCGGCGGTCAACGGCAGTTCGAGCACATGGCCCATAAAGAACGGCATGACGGTGCAGCAGCCGCCGGCCTGCGGCTCTAGGTGTGCCACATTGGGCACCGACATGTCGTACGAAATGTCGAGGGACGCGAACCAGCCCTGCCGGCGATACATCGCGCCGGATCGGAAACCGCGGCTGCCGAAATCCCGACCCCGGGAGTTGATGGCGGCCGCATGGCGAAGGAACCTCTCGCGGTTGCGGAACAGGTGGCCGTCGTGCGTCAGGTCGTGGACGTTCACTTCGAAGCCGCGGCGCTTCAGCTCGTCGACCAGCTGCCTGGTGGAACCCTTCGACGACCACGGCGCGTCCGGCACGACATGGAAGGAGGACCGTATGCCGAACCGTTCGTCCAGGTCCATGAGCTGGCTGGCGAATCTGGCGCCGGAGGGGCCCTCCACGTCGTGCGTCATCATGACGCAGCCGGGCGCCCCGTCGGGCCAGAACCAGATGAACGGGAATGCCTCCACGGCGCCATGCTTCAACATGAGCGCCACCGCGTGCCTCATCACGACTTCAACCGTGGTGTCGACCGGCCAGCGGGGGAACGGGATCTGCTCCCAGCCTCGCCAGTGGAGCCTCTGGAGGTGCTTCCTGATGCCGACCGACAGCACCGGCCTGAAGAAGTAGTACGCCGCGTGCGACAGGTTGAATTCTGAGATGTGCTCGACCGCGCGCTGTGCTTCGGGGTACCGTTCATGCCTCAGGTTGTCGAGTACGTCGGACAGGTCGAACGGGAGCAGAATCCTTCCGTCGACCGACGACACGCTGCCGGCGACATCAACCAGGCTGCCGTTCACGCGCGGGGACGGCGTTCCTTGGGATTGGCGCCCGTAGCAGATCGCCTCTCCGAACCGGAAGTAGCCCTGCTCAGCGGGCAGGGGGTCCGCCGTTCCAAGCACCGCGAGGTGCTCGGGGCAGCGGAAGTATTCGACCAGAGGGTGGATCATTAACTGAGCGGGATGACTTTGCCGCGCTCCATCAGGGACTTGTCGGCAGCCTCGAGCATGCGGACCACGCGAAGGCCGGCCTCTCCGTCGTTGAACGGTGTCGCGCCGCTGTCGATGCACTGGAGGAAGTAGCCGAGTTCTGCCTTGAGGGCTTCCGTCTGATCCACCCTGGGCGCCCAGACGTCGCCCGAGCGGTAGCTGACGAGCAGGTCGTAGACGCCTTCCTTGCTCGAAACGCTGACGCCCTTGTCGTAGACCTTGATCTTCTCGTCGGCCTCGAGGTCGTTCCAGACCAGCATCTTGTCGCGGCCGCCGATCAGCGTCGTCCGCACCTTCACGGGCGAGAGCCAGTTCACGTTGATGTGCGCGAGGACGTTGTTCGGGAAGTATACGGTCAGGAACGCCACATCGGCGAGGTGGTTGAAGTGGCTGCTGCCGGTCGCGACCACCGCCTCGGCCTTCTCCCGGATGACGTAGTCCATGATCGAGAGGTCGTGCGGTGCGAGGTCCCACACCACGCTCACGTCGTGCTGGAACAGGCCGAGGTTGATGCGCGCCGAGTCGAAGTAATAGAGCGGCCCCAGCGTGCCGTTGTCGATGAGTTCGCGGATCTTCTTGACGCTTCCGGTGAAGAGAAAGGTGTGGTCCACCATGATTCGCAGGTTCTTGTGGGCCGCCAGTTCCACGAGTTCCTCAGCCTGCTGCACCGTTGAGGTGAAGGGCTTCTCGACGAACACGTGCTTGCCGTTCTCGAGGGCGGCCTTCGCCAGTTCGAAATGCGTCCACACCGGCGTCACGATGGCCACCGCGTCGATGGTCGGCGACGTAATCACCTCGGCCACATCCTCCGTCACGTACAAGCCCGGGTACACGCGTCTGGCCTTCTGGAGCGCTGCGGGACTCTTGTCGCACAGCGCCGCAACTTCGCACGTCCCAAGGGCGTACAGGTTCCGGACGATGTTCGGGCCCCAGTAGCCGTAGCCGATCACGCCGACGCGGAGCTGACTCACTTGGCACCTTCTTCCTCGACCACGATGTGCCGGAGCACCCTCGCAGGGTTGCCCCACACGATCGTGCGTGGCGGCACGTTGCGCGTCACCACGCTGCCGGCGCCGACCATGGCGTGCTCGCCGATGGTGACTCTGGGCAGGATGGTGGCGCCCGAGCCAATCGACGCGCCCTTCTGCACCACGGTGGTCTCGACCTTCCAGTCCGCCTCGGTCTGCAGCTCGCCCGAGGGCGTCGTGGCGCGCGGGTAGACGTCGTTGGTGAACATCACGCCGTGCCCGATGAAGACGTTGTCCTCGATCGTGACCCCTTCGCAGATGAACGTGTGGCTCGAGATCTTGCAGCGGCGGCCCACCTTCACGCCCTTCTGGATCTCGACGCTGGCGCCGATCTTGGTCTCGTCGCCAATCTCGCAGCCGTACATGTTGATGAACTTGGAGAGCCTGACGTCTCTGCCGAGCTTCACGTCGGGAGCAATGGAGTTGAAAGTGTCCATCAAATCGCGCCTTTGAACATGGCCCACGGGGTCGCGGCCAGGATCTTGATGTCGGTCCACAGGGAGTGCGTCCGGGCGTAGCGCAGGTCCAGGCGCACCATGTCGTCAAAGGTGGTGCGGCTCCGGCCGCTCACCTGCCACAGTCCCGTGATGCCCGGCTTCGCCTCGAGCACCCGGCGGCGGTGCCAGGGCTGGTACTGCTCGACCTCGAAGGGGAGAGGAGGCCGCGGGCCGACCAGCGACATTTCGCCGCGCAGCACGTTCAGGAACTGCGGGAGCTCATCGAGGCTGGTCCGGCGCAGCAGGTGTCCCGGGCGCGTAATGCGGGGATCGTTCTTCAGCTTGAAGAACTCCTCACCGCTGCGCGATTCCTTCCCGCTCGACTTGATGTACCACGCCATGTAGTCCTTGTGGATCCCGTGCCCTGCGTTGGCGTACATCGTGCGCAGCTTGAGCATCTGGAATGGCTCGCCGCGGCGGCCGATCCGCACCTGCCGCAGGAAGACAGGGCCCGGCGATGTGGCCTTCACCGCGACCATGGCGACGAGCATCACCGGCGCGAACAGCAGCATCATCGCGAGACTGCCGACGATGTCGAGGGCGCGCTTCGCGGCATGGCGCCAGGGCCGCTCCTCCTCCTGGACGAAGGCCTCAATCAGCAGATCCACCGGCGGGAAGGGGGCGCCATCGGGCCCCGCTTCGAGGCCATGGGCATACAGGCGCATCGAGACGGCGGCCAGCGCGCCGGCGCCGATGCGGAGTTCCAGTTCGCGCCGCACGCGATCGAGCACGGCGAGCGAGCCCGCCCTCGAAACCTCCGGCAGAAGGAGCCCGAGCACCGCTCCTTCTTCGAGCCAGCCCACGGCGTCGGAATCGCGTTTCACGCCGGCGATGGCCGCGACCACCGAGATCCAGTGGTCCGATTCAGCGTCGGCGTCGGTACAATCGACCAGAAGGAGTGCGAACGGCGCGCCAAATCTGTCCGCGCGCTTCCGCTCCCTCACCAGCGCGTCTCTGAAGACGCTCTCGCCGAGGATGGGGTGATCCGCTTCCAGGTGGCCGTCGCGGCGCGCGGGCGGTTCGGCCTCGGGGCGGTCCCCGAACTGCCGGTCCCGGCCTCCGACCTCGCGAAGCACGGCCATCAGTTCCTTAGTCACCCGCGCCTGCCGCCCTTCGCTTCTCCAGCCGCCGCGGCCCGTGCTGCGTGACGCGCACGCGGAGGTTGCGGGCGACGCTCGACGGGAGTTTCTTGCGGAGACCATCGGCCACGCGCTGCTCGATAAGGCCGGCGGTCTCGAATCCAGGCGCGTCGTTCGGGGCGGTCAGCACGGCGCCAGCGACGCGCGGCTGCTCGTACCAGCCCATGATGTCGGTTTCGCGCAACAGCAACCGGAGTCCGCCGAAGAGTTTCGCGGCGCTCGAGGGAGGGATCGCGACGGGCTTTCCCGGGGCCGGCTCAACCGTCGCCAGCAGCAGCCGCAGTTTCTGGTTCGACCGGTCGGCGCGGGCGCGCTCGATGGCCAGCAGGTGCAGAAACGTTTCCTCGTCGTACGCGACGCCGGGCTGAGCGTCCAGTGAACGTATCGACTTCCGGCTGGTCGTTTTCGGCATCTCAGGCATTCCGCCGCGCGGAGGCCGCGCCGCATCGTTCAGCAGCAAGCGGCAGGCCATGACCGAAGCGCGGGCGAACAGATGCCAAAGGAAGGTCGCTAATCGCCATTAAGAGCTTCAGTGTCAGCGGGTTAGCTGTGGGCCGTCAGGAGTGGCAGGCAGGAGGGCCTGGAGGGGTGAGCCACAAAGTCTGTTGTTCCGCTGACTAAAGTCGCTACTTGTCGCGTTGCCCGCCGTAGTAGTCCGTATAGTAGCCCTCTCCGCGAACCTCCGCTGGATCGACGGCGTTGAGCACGATTCCTAGAACTCGCTCGTGCCCAAGGGTGTCGGCCGCGGCTTCCATGTCCGGGTACGGCGTGACGCCAGCCCGCACGACCAGCAGCGCGCCATCGACCGCCTCCGACACCAGGTGTGCATCCGCCAGCAAGCCCACTGGCGGTGAGTCGACGATCACCCAGTCGAACCGGGATGCGGCGTCTACGATCAGGTGCTTCAACCTGTCCGACGCCAGCCCCCCGAGCGGGCTCGCGTCCGGCCGCCCCGCAGGGAGCAACGTCAGCGATTCGCCAACCTGGACTGTTGCCACCTTGCCGTCGTTCGCCGGCTTCAGCGCCTCGGTCAGCCCGCCTGTGTTCTGAACGCCGAACAGCGTGTGAAGGGTGGGCCGCCGCAGGTCGGCGTCAATCAGCAGCACGCTCTGGTGATACGACTCGCTGAGCGTGAGCGCCAGGTTGACAGCCACGTTGCTCTTGCCGTCACCGGGGGCAGGGGACGTCACGAGGATGCTCTTGATTTCCCGCCCGCCGCGTGCGCTGAGCAGCGTCGCAGCCAGGCGCCGGAATTGCTCGACGAGCAACGGCCCCGCTGTGGGCGACACGACGAGCCGTTCGGCCGCGGGGAAGTCGGACCTGCCCAGGGGGATGGCGCCGGCCTGGAGGGTCCGCCCACGCCTTCCGGACGCTGGCTGTTCAGGCACCTCGTCGATCGCGGCTCGGCGCGGCGCGGCGGGAACCGCGACGGCCCTTTCGCGACTGTCAGGCGCCTCGACCTCCCACGGCGACGGCGCGGGTGTCGACGCCGCGGCGCCGGTGCCCTGGCCGGCGTCCAGCTTCGCCCGGTTCATGGCCTCGTCTATCCGTCCCATCAGCAGTCCCCCGGCGGCTGAATGAGCCGCCTCGCTTGCGCTCCTACACCACGTAGTTCCACAGCCGGAGATACCACGCCAGCGCGCCCGTAGCCAGGCACGTGGCGAAGACGGCCGCCGTGACGAGCCGTCTGCGCTGTCGCAGGCGTCGAAGATCCGCCTCCGTCGAGACGAATGGCAGCAGGACCAGAACGGGCAGATCGATCGCTCCCAGGACGTCGGCTTCGGAGCGCATCGTGGTGTCGCGCACGTATGCCAGTCCGATCAGGAGAACACCCAGCCCGACTCCGGCTGCCGTGCCGATCAGATTGATCTGGGCCCGCCTCGGGCTGATGGGCTTCAGCGGCACGCGAGCCGGGTCCAGTAACCGGAACTGTTCCCCGATCTGACGCTGCTCGAGGCTTGCCGCCATCTTGGAGTTCTCACTCTTCGCCAGCAACTCGCGATAGGTTTCTTGCAGCGTGTCATAGTCACGCGTGAGCGACACCCACTCGGACTCGATTCCGGGCACCGCTTCCAAACGAGCCTGATAGGCTCCCATTGCCGCGCGCAGCCTTCGCTCCTCGTCTTCCTTGAAAGCGATCTGACGATCCAGGCTCTCGATCTGAGCCCGCATCTCGCGCAGTTGATCGCGGCGCCGGGCCTCCTCGGTGCTGGCCGGCGGGCCGGCCTGTCCCGATTCGGGGGAGACCGGGCGCTGCGCGTCGGCGGCCGCGACCTGCTTCTCGAGGTCTTCGATCAGGCGCTTCATGCGGACGATGTCGGGGTGCTTGGCGCTCAACCGCGTCTCCATCTGCGCGAGCTGCGTCCGCGCCACCTCGAGCTTCTGCTGCGGCGGGGCGCTGGCAAGCAGCGCGGCCCCGGGGGCGGCACCGGTTGCGGCCGGCGACGTGGCGCCGGCCGCCACGTCCGCGGCCGCGTCCGCGTACAGGCGCTCGAGCATCATCTTGCGATCGCGATCCCGCGCCAGCGACTCCACCATCGCCTGCAGCGCCAGCTGCGTGTTCTGGATCGCCTGCATGTTCGTCTGCATTTGCGTGGGCAGGCGTCCCGAGTTGCGCTCGCGGAACGTCTTGAGCTTCTTCTCCTGAGCCTCGAGACGCGACCGGGCGTCGTCGAGTTGGGTCTTCAGGAAATCGCTCGTCTGGTCAGCTTGTGTGCCGCGCTCCTTCAGGTTGGTGTCGATGAAGAACGTCGCCAGTCTCTCGGTGACTTTCTGTGCGACGGCCGGATTCTCGTAGTCGAATAACACGCGAAACGCTTCCGACTGGCTATCACGCCTTGACGTCTGCCCCGTCGTGAGCGGCTCGATGCGCACCCGCTCGGCCATCTTCAGGATGACGTCCTCGAGTGGCATCTTCTGCCGCTCTTTCGGGAACAGGTCGAAGTCGATGATCAGCTTCTCGAGCTGGGTGCGGCTGAGCACCTGCTGGGCCAGCGCCCGCAGCCGGTCTTCCACCCGCTCCGTGACGGTCGCACTGACGTAGCTCTCAGGCACCCGCTGCGGCACCACCTGGATGACGGCGTCGGAACGGTACAGGCTCGGCTGCGACCGGGAGTAGAGCAGCCCGCCCAGAACGCCGAGGAACGACGGCACGATGAGCAGCCATCGCGTCCGCCGCAAGAGCCTCAGCACAGAATCGAATGTAAGTTCCTGTCCAGGTAGCATGGTAGTGGCCTACAGAATGAGCGACGCGACCGGCCGTATTACCACCGGTTCACTTGCCGGGAGGACGTCCCCGCGAGCGGGAAGAACATCGTGAGGCCGACGCGCACGGCCTGGCGGTCGTATTCCGCGGGGAAGCCCACCGGGAGCGCCGCCGGGTTCGAGTAGCGATGGAAGTAGTAATAGTAGCCGGCCGTCGCGGCGAGCGACTTGGTGAGCATGAACCGGAACCCCAACGTGGCGCCGTAGACGTCCATCGTGTCGTTCGCGCCGGACGGAACCGTCGTCACCCAGTTGCTGTAGGTGGCGCCAAGACGCAGCGATACGCGCCGGGTGATCATGCCGTTGGTGGTGACATACGCGGTGTCGGTCGTGTAGACATCGTCGGTCACGCCCTGGAGCAGCGACATCTCCCGCCCGTAACCGCCCTCGACGAGCCAGTCCGGCGAGACATCGAAGGTGAGCCTCGCCCGGCCCATGGGCAGCCAGGAGTCGTAGGAGGCGCCGCTCGCGTTCACCGATTCCAGGCGCCCGGCGCCTGCCGCGAGGAGCAGCGAGAACGACCGCCGGCGCGATGGCGCCCCGACGAACTCGGTGACCCCTTCCACCCGGTGCTCGATCGTGGGCCGGATGAAGTCGCTCGAACCGGTGTACTCGCCGTTCCTGTAGCGGTAGTCCGCACCGGCCTTGACCTGCGACGACAGGATTCTCCGGTAGCCAGCCGTCACGTCGTGCCACGTGCTGTCCCCGTAGTTGTCGTCGATGAATTCCTGCGTCCTGTAGGCGTAGGCGAGCGTGGTCGTGTCTTTCCGGCCCCATTGGCGCTCGAGCGACACGCCGGTGTTGGAACTCCACGACTTCCGCTCGAAAAGGCCGGTCGTCGGCGACGGCTGCGCCACGTCCGGCGGCAGCGGCCCGTTGCCGGAGCCCGGCGACAATGCGTTGAACAGCGGCTCGTAGCTCACGCGTTCCGACAGACCCAACGCCACATTCCGCCCGAGTGGCGCCCTGACATCGGCATTCACGCTGCCGGCCGGCGCCGGGTTCTCCAGGTTGCCCGGATAGCCGAGTAGCGCACCCGACGTGTCGAGCCTGAACGAGCGCAGGCTGTTGCCCCGGAAGTAGGCCAGAGTGCCGTCCACGGAGGCCGTGGCACCGCTGACCATCGCGTCAGGAGAGGTGCCCCCTCCGGAGCCGAGCCCCGCAGTGAGGTTGTCGTCGTAGCCGCCCAGCACGTTGGCCGTGAACGTCACGTCCTGCCGCGTCGGCCCGCCGTCGCGCGACCTGCGCGCTTCCTGGAACTTAGCAGGGCCGGAGGACGCCGGCTCTCGCCTCGGCGGGCGCGGCGTTCGCTTCGGCTGCCGTTTCTGTTCAGGTTGCGCCTGTTCGGGCTTGGCCTGCTCGGGCGGCGCCTGCGCAGAGCCTTGCTGGAGGGGCGCTGCCATCAGCGCTGCGGCCAGGAGCACGGCAGATGGGGAGAGCACCACCTACCGCTCCGGCACCACGACGGTGTCGCCCGGCTTCAGGACGATGTTCTGTCCCGGCTTCTTGCCGTTCGCCACGTTCTTGTAGTCGAACGGGAACGTCTTCGTCTTCCCGCCCTCGATGCGCATCACCGAGATGCTCTTGCCCTCGGCGAACTCGTTGAGGCCGCCGGCCACGGCGATAAGCTGCATCACGGTCATCGTCGAGGTCAGGGGATACGCGCCAGGCTTCGCCACCTCGCCGGTGATGAACACCTTGCGGCTGTTCATCTGCCGCACGACCACCGTCACCGAGGCGTCGGTGATGTACTCGCGCAGGGCCGTCTGGACGCGGTCGGCCAGTTCCTGCGGCGTGAGACCGGCGGCCTTCACGTCACGGATGAGCGGCAGCGTAATCATGCCGTCGGGTCTGACGGTCACGTCGCCTGACACGTCAGCCTCGCGCCAGACGATGACGCCGAGGACGTCTTCGGGCCCAATCGTGAATCCGGCTTCGACGGGCACGGCAGGACCCACGCCCTGAGTCGCCGGCGCGGCGGGCTTCGCCGCGGGCGGCTTCTGGCCCGGCTTCTGAGGCTGCGCCGGCGCCGGCTGGGCCTGCTTCGGCGGCTGCGTCTGCGGCGGCGCCGCCGTCTGGGCCAGCGCCGCGGCCTGGCCGAACAACGTCAACGCGAGGACCGTAGAGAGAAGGTTACGCATAGGCTGCCTTCCTAGAAGAACCGGAACATCCTCTTCCCATCGTCTGCCAACGGCGTGGCTTCGTCGTCCGCGCTGGAGTCGGGCGTTGTCTCTCCGCCGCCGAACGAGAACCATCGGCGGCCCGAGTTGCCGCGCCCGGCCTGTGCCTGGGATCCAGAAGCTGGAGTCGATGCCGGACGCGACGGGGCTGCCGGCGCCGGCGGCGCCGACCGGGCACCGTCCGATCCGCGCGGCGGCCGCCCGTTGCTCGGCAGGTCGAGGTCCTTGCACACCTCGAGCACGATCGCGCCATCGATCGGCTTCTTCTGCGCAGCGAACCCGGCGAGCAGGGCGTTCTCGCACACGACTCCGATCGTCCTCGGGATGCCGTGCGACGCCTCGTAGATGGCGACGATGGCGTCCTTGGTGAAGATGTCACGCGGAGCGCCGCCCGCCACCTGCAGCCGGGCCGCGATGTAGGAAGCCGTCGACCGCAATTCCAGCGGTTCCAGCGAGCAGCGCAACACGACCCTCTGCTTGAGCTGGCGGAGCGACGGATCGTTGAGCCGGTCGGCGAGTTCGGGCTGCCCGACGAGCACCAGGTTCACGAGCTTTGCTGTGGCGGTCTCGAGGTTCGCCAGCAGGCGGAGCTCCTCGAACAGCTGATGGGTGAGGCTCTGGGCCTCGTCTATGACGATGGACGTCAGCCCGCCGGCCTGGTGACGGGCCGCGAGGTCCTTTTCGAACGCCAGCAGGAACTTCGATTTCGACCCCGCGCCGTGTGGCATGCCCAGCCGGTCGGCCAGCATCTCGTAGAACTCGGGCGGCGACAGCGTCGGGTTGTTCAGGACGACGTGGCGGTGTTCCGGGCGCCGCTCGGCGTAGAGCGCGGCGCTGAGCAGGGTGGTCTTGCCGGTGCCCGCCTCGCCGAGCAAAACCGTGACTCCAAGGGAGGCGGTGAGGCCGTACCGGAGCGTCGCCAGGGCCTCCCGGTGTCTGGGGCTGAGATAGAGGTATCTCGGGTTCGGCGTGAGCTGGAACGGCCGCTCCTTGAACCCGTAAAAGTCTTGATACATTTGGACTTATGCTGGACGCAGCTTCGCCCCGTCAGTCCCATGGAAGGGACCAGACACACTACACCACCAAGGGACAATAGGACGCCGTTGGCCCGTTGTCAAGCACCATCGGGCGACAAAAGTCGCCCTGGCGGGCGACCGCCGGCGGCGGACCTTCGAAGTCCGCCCCCTGACGCCCTTTTTGGGCCGTGGACGGCTACCTGGTTGCCGTGAACACCGCGCCGCAGGTGCGCGGTCCTTTCAGCGCAATGGAGTAGCTGGGCTGCGTCCCGCTGCAGTGTCCCGTCCAGCCCGTGAACACGTACCCACGGTCCGGCGTCGCCTGCAGCCCCAACCACAGGGCCGCCGGCATCGTCACCGAGCACTGCTTACCCCTTGTCCCGCAGTCAACACCCGCGGCGTTGACTGTCCCTCCTATCGGCCTGGTGACCGTCAGAGTGTAGGGCGCGCCCATGGGGAGAGTGGTGGTCGTTCCGCCTGAGGTCGTGCCGCCCGACGTGGTAGCCGGCGGGGGCGGCGGCTGGATTACGGTGCTGCCGACGGGGATGAAGTTCGCCCCGCACGTGCGCGGGCCCTCCAGCGCCAGCGCCGTGCTCGCGTTGGTGCCAGAGCAGTGACCTGTCCAGCTCACGAACACGTAGCCGTTGCTGGCCACAGCCTGGAGGCCGAGCGTCATGGGGCCGGGCATGGTGACCGAGCAGGCGTGGTTCCTGGGGCCGCAGTTGATGCCAGCCGCCCTTACCGTGCCGCCATCGGGACGCGTGATGGTCAGCCTGTAGGGCGCGCCGAGCGGCAGCACGTTATCGTCCGGCGGAGGCACGGACGGCCCGCCGGTTGTGGAGCCACCGGTGGACGTGGACGTGCCCCCCGAGGTTGTGCTCGGGACTGCCGCGAACGTGGCGCCGCAGGACAGGGGACCATTCAGTGCAAGCCAGAGGCTCGTGGTTGTGCCGGCGCAATCGCCGGACCAACTCGACAGCACATAACCCGAGTCGGCCGTGGCCTGGAGGCCGAGCGTCATCGGTCCGGGCATCGTCACCGAGCACGCGTTGCCGGCTGTGCCGCAGTTAATGCCGGCGCCGGTAACCGTTCCGTGACTCGGCCGGCTGACAGTCAACGTGTACGTCAGCGCCTTGACGGTGAGACTGGTGGAGGCCGTCGCGGTGTTGTAGAGAATCGTGTCCGCTGGCGCGAAACTGGCCGTCAGGGTGCGAGTGCCGGCCGCCAGCACAGTCCCTGCCGCCGGAGTGTAGACGAACGTGCCAGGCACGCTCGCGGTCGCATTGAGCTGCGTCGAGCTCAGCGCGGTGCCCTGGGTAATCGCGGCCGGTGTCGCCCATGAAACCGTCGGCGTCGTCTTCGGAGCCGGTGCCGCCGCGGCATCCTGCGATATCGTCACGGTCTGGCCGGCGACCGTGATCGTCCCCGTTCGGCGGGATGTGGATGTGTTCGCCTGCACGCCAAACGGCACGGCCGCGCCGCCTGTCGAGCCGCTGGTCCAGAGCGTGACCCATACAACGGGCGTCGTCACCGACCACTGGCAGCTCGCGCCTGCGGCAACGTTGACGGAGTAACTGCCGCCTGCCGCCGGTACCTGGAAGCTGATGGCGCTCAGCGTATACGTGCAGGAGTTGCCGGTCGAGAACGTGAACGGGTTCGACGGCTCGCTCGGCGCCGCCCCCTCCGGGCCGACCGCGCTGACGCGGGCTTCGTAGTTGCCGCCCGGCAACGGCCATCCCGCCACCGTCGATGAGAAGTCGTAACGTATCTTGCCGTCAACATCCGGCGACGGCTTGCCCATGTCGATCGTCGTGAAAGGCGCTGACGCCCCGCACAAATACACGCCCAACTCGTACCGCACAACCGCCGGTTGCCCGCTGTCGAGCGTAGCAGCATGATCGGGCGAGGGATCGAACTCGGCCATGCGCGGATCGCTGACCACCTGCGCGTGCAGCGGGGCTGCGAGCGCGAAGATGAACATGATGCCGAGGAAAATCGCGAGGGCCAGCGACGTGCGGCGACCGGTGATATGGGAAGTCTTCATGACGGCTTTTCTCTTGCGCTTATGAACCGGGAGGACACGCGGGGATTCCTCCGGCTTGGGCAAGGCTTGGGCAAGAACCATGCCCCGGCTGAACCGGCAATCGAGTGAGGAATACTGTGCAGAAACGCGAAGCGCGCCGGCCACTGCGCCTCGCGTCGGGTCGAGTCAGACGGACGGTTTCTGTTGGTGAATTACGTTTCCGTGCGCGCCCGTTATCGGGCAGTCGAGCGAGATCTGACGAGAAGCGTGTGCGCGCATCCCGGCAGCGGCGCCGTGACGAGCGATTCTGTGCAGCATCGAGGATTGGCCCGCTGCGGAGTCGGGGACCATGCCTCGCTCCGCGCGCCGGCCGCGTTGTTGCGAAGCCTCACCTCGCATGTGCCGCACACCGACGGCCCGCTCGACAGCCATGTCAGCCGAGCGTCACAGACTGTCGCTTGAGGGTCAGGTTTTTGGCGGTTTCGTCACGTCTGCCGCAGGCCTGGTCCCGCCATCAACCGGACACGATACGATTGAGGTATGAAACAGGTTGATGCGGCAGCGGACCGCGCGGAGGCGCTGTTCCGCGGGGGTTATTCGTGTTCCCAATCCGTGCTGATGGCCTTCGCCCCCGCTCTCGGCGTGGATGAACGGCAGGCGGCGCTTGTGGCCTCGGCGTTTGGCGGGGGCATGGGCCGTCACGGCTGGACGTGCGGTGCGCTGACCGGGGCGTTGATGGCGCTCGGACTGCAGCGTGGCCACGGGATTGCCGAGGATGGGGCGGCGAAAGACGCCCTGTATGCACGGGTGCAAGCTCTGGCGGCGCGCTTCAAGCAGCAGCATGGCGCCAGCACCTGCCGCCAGTTGACCGGCGTGAACATGCTCGACTCCGCCGAACGGCAGGCCGCGTCCGAGCGGGGCGTCTTCACGACGCTTTGCCCGCAGCTTGTGCGAGCCGCGGCCACGCTCGTGGCTGAAGAGATTGACGGGGCGACGGACACGCGTCACCGCTGCTGGTAGATTCTCACGTAATCGATCAGGTACTGGTGCGGAAACCGCGCATCGTCGATGCCGCGCTGGCCGCCCCATGAGCCGCCAATCGCGAGGTTGATCAGAAGATACTGCGGCTTGTCGAATGGCCAGGTGCGCGACCCGGTGCCCTCGTTGCGGAACGTGAAGTACTTCTGCCCGTCGACGAAGATGTCGATGCGATCCGCGAACCACTCCATCGCGTAGACGTGGAAGTCCTCCCACGGATTCGCGACAGTGACGTTCGCGGACTTCTGCGTGCCGATCGTGTGGTTGTAGGCCGCCGTGTGGATGCTGCCGACGATGCGGAGAGGGTCGAAGCCGACGTTCTCCATGATGTCGATCTCGCCACAGGCGGGCCAGCCGGCCTCCTTGCGGTTGACGCCGAGCATCCAGATCGCGGGCCAGGTGCCGTTGCCCGTGGGGATCTTCGCGCGCACTTCGACGCGCCCGTAGAGAAACTCGAAGCGCCCCTGAGTGTTGATGCTGGCCGACGTGTAGTCGAACCCCTGGTGCGGCTCCTTGCGCGCCTCGATGACCAGATTTCCGCCCTCGACGCGCACGTTCTCGACGCGCGTCGTGTAGTACTGCGCCTCCTTGTTGCGGATGTAGCCCGTTTCGTAGCCCCACTTCGACGCGTCAAGCGCGCCCGGGCTCTCGAACTCGTCCGAGAAGACAAGCGTCCATCCCGCTGGCGCAACCACCGGCGAAGGGGGCGTGACGCCTTTGGCCGGATCCTGTCCGGCGCACATTGCCGGGACGCACACCAACGATACACACGCAGCAACGACACGCAGAGCGTTCAACATAAGACGCCTCGCAGTTCGACAGCCGCGAATCCCGAATCCCCAGCGCCCTGTCTGACTAACGCCTAGCGCCTAGCGCCTAGCCCCTTGCCCCTAGAACCCCTTCGCCCTGATCCAGAAATTCTCCTGCCACGTGCCGCCAGGCGCGATGGACTGGAGCTCCTTGTAGACCCCGCGGTGCGCAAGGTTCAGCGCGTTCGTGATGCCCGCCATCGGCTCGAGGCAGACGAAGTTGGGCGTCGCCAGGGGGTTCGCGGGCGGCGGAGGCGGAGGAGGCGGTGCGGCGACAGGCGTCGCGTTCGGATCCGGCGGCGGGATCTGACTGCCGCGTCCCATGCCGAGCGGATTCGGCGAATACACGATGAGCGCGCGGTAGTTGGGGCCTTGCGTCACCTCGATCTGCTGGGTGCGGCCCTTCAGGACAGCCGTCGAGCGGCCTTGAGCGTCTCGCACCAGGTCCGTGAACACATCGTCGAGGTTGTAGTCCTTGAGGGCCGCCTGGCCGCCGACGAGGAAACCGTCAGTCGGTTCGGTGACGCCCGTCGGCACTTTCAGGTGCGACAGCAGCCACCGCGTACGCGCGGGCACGGTCACCGTCCATTCTTCGCGCGGCGAGTCGGTGAGCTGCAGCCAAGGGTGATAGCCAATCGCCACCGGCATCGGCTCGGCCGACATGTTCACGATCTTCGTGCGCACCTCGAGCACGCCGCCCGCAAGGCGGTACGTCATCTCGATCGTGTGCGCGAACGGCCACTGCTTCATCCACGCCGGCTGCTTGTACACGTCGAGGCGGCTCGTGAGCCACGCGGCCGTGGCGTCCTGCTTCAGCTCGACGATCTGCCACTGGTCGGTCAGGCTCATGAAGCCATGGATGGGCACCGCGCCGGTGATGTTGCCGAGTGTCATGTCGAAGGCGTAGCGCTTGCCGTTCGCGTAGAAGGCTGGCTCGTCGAGGCGGTTGCCCCACGGGGCAAGGAACGGAATTCCGACGCGGGCGGGCTTGGCCCGGTAGTCGTCAATCGATGCGAATGGGAACCTGAGGATATTGTGGCCCTTCACCGTCATGCCGTAGGCGATGTTGCCGACCGACGTGATGATCGAGACCACCGTCTGGCTCGCCTTGTCCTGGAGTTGCACGATGTCGCCCGTGCGGGTGGCGGAGTAGGGCTGCGCGGCTGCAGGTGTCCACAGGGCCAGTCCGAGAAGCAGGGCGGTGGGGATGGCGAGGCTTCGAATAGGCATGGCGGCCCGATCCTATCCGATTGTGCAGCGAAGCCGGAATGGCGAGTTGGGGAGGGGAGGGAAGGTCCGTGCAGAGGCTGACCGCCGGGGCGGCGTTGTCCCGGGGCGGCAGTTCGGCTGCGGCCCCGGGACGTCTCGTGGTGTGTTACCGGGCGCGCTCGGCCAGCGAGATCACCTGCATCACGAACCGCTGCTGCAGTTCGCCGTAGTCGCGCTGGTTGGTCACGTACGCGCCGTAGTTCCCTGTCGGGTGCGTCTTCGCAAACGCCTCGGCACCTTTGGCCGCATCCAGCCCCTTGATGGCGCTGGCGAGGTCTTTGAAGTACGTCACGACGAGCGAGTCGTACGACGTGGCGGCGCCCGCCGGGAAGATGCGCTGCCACAGCGACCAGGACTTGATCTCGCCGCTGGCAACACGCGCCTTCATCACCGGCTCGGCCACGTTCTTCGCCATGGCGTAGTACCTCGTCTGCCCATGCCCGGCTTGATCCGCACGCGCGCGATGACGCGGAAGTCGCCCTCGCGCAGCGCGCCCGGCGTGATCGTGCCCGCGCGGTACCGCAGCACCTCGGTGCCGACGATCGTCCGCAACGCCGAGAGCTTCTTGGAGAGATCGGCCTGATTCATGCCCGCCGCCTTCATCAGGATGGCGTCGTTGTTCGCGCCCGGCTCGGGCGGCGTGCCCGAGTAGACCGACGCGCCGACGAAGTCGAAGTCGGAGCCGTGCTCCATGCCCTGGTACATCATCTGCGCCGACGTCCAGATGAGGAAGTTGGGATCGGCGGCCTGCATCTCCTGGAACACCTTCTTGCCGGTGGTGGTCAGATAGGAGCGGTAGGCCGCTTCCTGGCCGGGCAGGGCCTTGATGTACGACACCTGGACGTAGAGGTCGGGCTGGGCCTGCTGCGCCAGGGCTGGGGAGGCGACGCAGGCGACAAGTACGAGCGCGACTGAGAGGCGAGACAGGGGCTTCAGCATGCGGACTCCTCCTCGGAGCGCCGCCGTCAGGCCCGGGGCCTTCGACGACGGCCGCGCGTGACGTGGAAGCACGAAAATCGTGTTTCAGTGACGCGGGCACTATTGTAAACCATATTTAAATAGTCGGAGAATAATTACTTTGGGGTTTCTTCGCGGATCGGCCGTACACGCCGAGGCCTGTCGGTCAACGGCCGAGCCTCGATGGAGGGTTAAGACTCAGAACGCAGGCAGCGACGATCGATCCCAGCCCCCGCCCAGCGCCTTCACGAGCAGCACGCTGGCGGCCATCTGGCGCCGGAGGATGCCCAGCGCGTTGCGCTGCGCCTGCAGAGCCACGGCCTGAGTGATGACCACCTCGAGATAGGTGGCCACGCCGCCTCGATACCGGTTGTTCGAGAGCGTCAAGGCCCGCTGCGCAGCCGCAACCGCCGCGTTCTGGGCCTCGGCCTCGGCGGCCAGGATTCGCAGCGCCGCGAGATTGTCTTCAACCTCCCGGAACGCCACGAGCACGGCATCGTGGTACTGCGCCTCGGCGCGCTGGTAGGCGGCAACGGCCTGGTCAACGCCGGCCCGGCGCCTGCCGCCGTCGAACACGCTCACCGCGATGGCAGGCATGACCGACCAGAAGTTGCTGGCGAGTTTCAGCCAGTCGCCAAGCGCCGCGCTCTCGAATCCGGCCGATCCGGTCAGGGCGACCAGAGGGAACAGCGCCGATTTCGCCACGCCGATCTGGGCGTTGGCGGCCATCAGCCTCCGCTCGGCTCCCGCGATGTCGGGCCGCTGTTCCAGCAGCGCCGAGGGCAGGCCAACTGGAATGGCCGGGGGCGTCGCCGCGAGCGGTGCGGATGGAATAGTGAACCCGGACGCGGGCTGCCCCACCAGCGCCGCGATCGCGTGCTCGAGCTGCGCGCGCCGCACGCCGAGATCGATGGACTGCGCCCGCGCCGTGTGCAGCTGTGTCTCAGCCTGCGCCACGTCCACGCCTGACGCCAGGCCGCCCTTGTAGCGGTTCCGCGTCAGCTCGAGCGCGCGTTCGTACGCGGCGACGCTCGTGTCGATGATCTGCTTCTCCGCGTCGATCGCGCGCAACTCGAAATAGTCCAGCGCCAGCTCGGCGTGCAGGCTGAGGCTCACGCTCTCGAGATCGGCGGCGCTCGCCTGCGCGGTGGCCCGGCTCGCCTGGATGGTTCGGCTCACCCGGCCCCAAACGTCCACCTCGTAGGCGACATCGACGCGCGCGGTGTAGTCGGTGTACCGCTGCGTGGACGCCCGGCTCGCGTTCGGCTTGTTGTCGGACGGATTGCTTTCGGCCACCGAGGCCCCGGCGGCCACCTGCGGCATGCGGCCGGACTCGGCGGCGCGCACCAGCGCGCGGGCCTGCATGAACTGCGCAGCCACGGCCTTCAGTGTCTGGTTGGACACGGTCAGCTGCGCTTCGAGGGCATTCAACTGATCGTCCTGGAACACAGTCCACCACGTGCCGCGCGCGCGATCGTCGGCGGGTTCGGCCGGTTTCCACGGCCCGAGTTCCTTGAAAGCGGGCGGGACGACAGGGGCCGGCGGCACGTAGCGCGGTCCGGTGGCGCACGCCGCCGCGAGGCACACCAGCGCCAGCGCCGCCACGCGTCGGCCAATGCGCCAGCGCCGCGCCACGTTCTTCACCGCGCCGCTCCACCGGGCCCGGCCGCGCCCGGCGCCGCCACGATCCGGACCATCTGGCCATCCGTCAGCGAGTCGGGCGGGCTGGAGACGACGCGCTCATCGCCGTTCAAGCCGGACAGAATCTCGGCCTCCGTGCCGAAGTCGCGCCCGAGCGTCACGGCGACCATGGCCACGCGGCTGTCGGCGCGAACCACGGCCACGCGCAGCCCGTCGCTGCGGAACATCAGCGTGTTGACGGGCACGACCAGTGTCGTCGCAGGCGTCGGCAACGCGAGGTGCACCTGCGCGAACGCCCCGGGCAGGAGTTCGCCCTTCGGGTTCGCCACGTCGATTTCGACGAGCAGGGTGCGCGAGGCGGGGTCGATGGCTTCCGCCGTGCGCACGAGCGTGCCCGCGAACCGCCGGCCGGGGAACTCCGTCAGCGTCAGCTCAGCCGTGATGCCGGGCCGCGCCACTCGCGAGAACACCTGCGGGACGTTGACGAACACGCGCAGCGTGTCGGTGGAGGCGATGTGGAACAGCTCACGCGCGCTCCCGCCGCTGGCGCCCGGATCGATCAGCGCGCCGACGTCGGTGTTGCGCGCCGTGATCACGCCGTCGAACGGCGCGTAGATCCGCGTGAACGCCTGCAGCTGCTCCAGGCGGCGCACGTTCGCGCGCGCCGACTCGACCGCCGCCTTGCGGGCGTCCAGCGCGCCTGCCGCGTTGTCGGCATCCTGCTGCGACACCGAGTCGCTCTTCACGAGGTCACGGTACCGATCGGCGGTGATCTGTGCCAGGCGGGCGTTCGCCTCCGCCGTGGCGAGGTCGGACCGCGCCTGCTGCAGCTGCTGTTCGAGCTCGGGCGCGTCGATTTCCGCGAGGAGCTGGTTGCTCTTCACCCGCGCGCCCATCTCGACGTACCGCCGCTTCAGGTAGCCGCTGGTCCGCGCGTAGATGGGCGCCTCGGCGAACGCCTGGATCGCGCCGGGCAGCGTGATTTCCTCCTGCGGCGCGCCCGGCTTGGGGGTCACCACTACGACGGTCGGCACGGCCATCTCCGCGGTGTCCTTCTCGAGCGCCGTCATCGCCTTGGCGCGGCCGGCGATGCCCCGCCAGGCCAGGATCGCCAAAAACGGCGACGATTGCGATGAAGGCCAGGATGGCCGGCCACGACCGGCGCGGCGCCCGTCCCACTTCCTGCTCGTTCATGTCCTGGCCTCCGGCCCCGCGTGCGACGGCGGAGCCCCCGCAGGAGAACCCTGCCGCGCGGCGGGTGCCTGCCACCTGTGGAACAACACGAACACGGCCGGCACGAAGAACAGCGTCGCCACCGTCGCGAGCGCCAGGCCGCCGACGACGGCGCGGCCGAGCGGCGCGTTCTGCTCGCCGCCCTCGCCGAGGCCGAGCGCCATCGGGATCATGCCGATGATCATCGCGAGCGCCGTCATCATCACCGGGCGGAACCGCTGGAACCCGGCGTCGCGCGCCGCGTCGATGGCCCGGCGGCCGCGCGCGACCTCGTCTTTCGCGAAGCTCACGATGAGGATGCTGTTGGCCGTCGCGACGCCGACGCACATGATCGCGCCGGTCAGCGCCGGCACGCTGATCGTCGTGCCGGTCGCGAACAGCATCCAGATGATGCCGGCCAGCGCGGCCGGGAGCGCCGACACGATGATGAACGGGTCGAGCCACGACTGGAAGTTCACGACGATCAGCAGGTAGACGAGGATGATCGCGAACGCCAGCCCGGCGAGCAGCCCCGTGAACGACGAGTTCATCGTCTCGATCTGGCCGCGCACCATGAGCTGCGAGCCGCGCGGCAGCTTCGCGCGCGCCGCGTCGAGGATGGGGGCCATCTCGCGCGAGACGGCGCCGAGATCGCGCCCCTGCACCGCGCCAAAGATGTCGATGGTCGGCTGCACGTTGTAGTGCGACACCACCGCCATCCCTGCGCCGCGCGAGCGCGTCGTCAAACCCTCGAGTAGTTGCGGCCGCGCGCCGCTCGCGCCGGTCACAGGAATGGTGCCCAGCCCTTGCAGCGAGGAGATCTGGTACTGCGGCGTCTGCGTGGCGACCGAATAGCTCACGCCGGTTGCCGGGTTGAGCCAGAACGTCGGCGTGGTCTGGCCGCTGCCGCTCAGCGAGATCAACAGGTTGCTCGCGACCTCGCGCTGCGTGTAGCCCGCCTGCGCCGCCAGCGTGCGGTCCGACGACGAAGTGCAGCTGCGGCTGGTTGAACACCTGGTGCACGCGGAGGTCGGTGAGGCCCGGCACCAGGGCCAGCCTCGTCAACAGGTCCGCCGCGAAGCTGCGGTTCGCCTGGAGGTTGCGGCCGACCACCTGGATGTCGATCGGCGCGGGGAGGCCGAAGTTCAGCGTCTGCGACACGATGTCGGCGGGGATGAACGTGAACATCACGCCCGGAAAGCGCTTCGGCAGCTCGAGGCGAAGCCGGCGCACGTACTCGGCCGTCGGGCCGTGGTCCGGGGCGAGCGACACGAGGATGTCGGCGTCGGCGGGGCCGATCGGCATCGAATTCGTGTAGACGAGGTTCAAGCCGCTGTACGGCATCCCGATGTTGTCGATGATGTTCGCCATCTCCCGGGCGGGAATCAGCTCGCGGATGTGCGCCTCGACGCGGTCGCACAGCATCGCGGTTTCCTCGATGCGCGTGCCGGTGGGGCCTCGCAGGTGCAGCTTGAACTGGCCGGAATCGACCGCCGGGAAGAAGTCCTCGCCCACCCAGGGCAGGAGCCCGAACGAGAGGACGCAGAAGAGCAGGAAGGCGGCCGCCACGACGCGGCGGTGCCGGAGGCAGGCGTCGAGGGCCGACCGGTAGCCCAGGCGGAACCGGCCGAAGGCGGCGTCGACATACGCCTGTCCGCGCGTGAGGGGGTTGCGGCTCGCGCGCCGCGCCGCATGGCGATCCGGCTCGTGCGCCTTCAGCATGTAGTTCGCCAGCGTCGGCACGAGCGTCCGCGAGAGCGCCCAGGACGCGATCATCGCGAACACCACCGCCTCGGCCATCGGCACGAACAGGTAGCGAGCCACGCCCGCCAGGAAGAACATCGGGACGAACACGATGCAGATGCAGATCGTCGAAACGAACGCGGGAATGGTGATCTGCTGGGCGCCGTCGAGGATCGCCGGCTCGAGGTCCTTGCCGTGCTCCAGGTGGACGTTGATGTTCTCGATCGCGACGATGGCGTGATCGACCAGGATGCCGATGGCCAGCGCGAGGCCGCCGAGCGTCATGATGTTGATCGTCTGGCCCATGGCGCTGAGGCAGATGATCGACGCAAGGATCGAGAGCGGGATCGAGATCGAGATGATGAGCGTGCTGCGCCACGAGCCGAGGAGCACCAGGATGAGCAGCGCGGTCAGGGCGGCGGCGATGATCGCTTCCCGGACGACGCCGTCAATCGAGGCGCGGACGAAGAGCGACTGGTCACCGAGCAGCCTCACGTTCAGCTCGGGCGGCAGGCCCGGCAGGGCCCGCGCCAGCGCCTCCTTGACGCGGCTGATGATGTCAAGCGTCGAGGCGTTCCCCGACTTCTGCACGGTCATCATCGCCGAGCGCTGGCCGTTCACGCGCACGATGTTCGTCTGGGGCGGATAGCCGTTGCGCACGTGCGCGACGTCGCGGATGTAGATCGGCGTCCGGCCGACGATCTTGATCGGGAGGTCGTTGAGCTCGTCAACCGTCTTCGGGCTGGCGTTGATGTCGACGTCGTGCTCCAGGCCTCCGATCTTCGCCGTTCCGGCGGGCAGGATCAGGTTCTGCACCCCGATCGCGTTGACGACGTCGAGCGGCCCCAGGCCCTTGGCCTGCAGGGCCACCGGGTCGAGATCCACCTGGATTTGCGGCTGCTTGCCGCCGTACGGCTGCGGGATCGACGCGCCCTGCACGGTGGCCAGCTGCACGCGCAGGAAGTTCGCGCCCAGGTCGTAGAGCTGCTGCTCGGACAGGCTCGTGCCCGAGAGGGCCAGCGTCAATACCGGCACGGTTGCCGCGTTGTAGACCGTGATGAACGGCGGGTTGGTGCCCTGGGGCATCGTGCGCAGCAGCGATTGCGAGACGGCCGTCACCTGGGCGACCGACATCTCGATGCGCACGCTGGGCTGGAAGTAGATCTTCACCACCGAGATCCCGCGCATCGTCTGCGACTCGATGTGCTCGATGTCGTTGACGGTGGTGGTGAGCGAGCGTTCGTAGGCCGAGATCATCCGGCCCGTCATCTCCTCGGCGTTGAGGCCGCTGTAGCTCCAGATGACGGCGACGACCGGGATGTCGATGGCGGGGAAGATGTCGACGGGCGTACGCAGGATCGTCAGCGGGCCGAGCATCAGGATGGCGAGGGCGAGCACCACGAAGGTGTACGGTCGCCGGAGCGCGAGGCGGACAATCCACATGGGTGATGGGGCGGGAACGCATCCAGGGGCCGGTCACGAGGGCGTCGGACAAGCCGGTGCCGCCGCGGCATGCGGCGGCGGCGACGTCTACGTTCCGCGAGCACCAGAGGGTATCACGGGGAGCGGGGCGCCGGCACCAGCCTCTGACGCTGCCTCTGACGCCGGCCCATGTGCTAGTCGAGTGGTGCGAGCGAGTAGCTCGTGCTGCGCCCGCCGCCTTCATCCTTCTTCAGGAGCCCCTGGTCGATGAGGCTCTGTATATCGCGCAGCGCCGTGTCGTGCGAGCTCTTCGCCAAGATCGCCCACCTCTTCGTTGTGAGCTTGCCGGCGAAGCCATCGAGCAGGCGATTCAGCACCAGCCGCTGGCGGCCGTTGAGCGTGAGGCGTGCGGCCCGCTCCCAGAAGCGCGCCTTGCGCGTCACCGCCTCGAGCGTCGTCTCGGTGCTGTCAAACGCCCGGCCGAGGCAGCCCAGGAACCACTTCAGCCACGGCGTGACATCGAGCGTACCTTTCTGCGTACGCTCCAGGATGTCGTAGTAGTCCTTCCGTTCGTGCCTGATCTGCGCCGACATGCTGTAGAAGCGCTGCGCGCTGTGCTCCGACCGCGCGAGCTGCCAATCCGCGATCGCCCGCGCGATGCGTCCGTTTCCGTCGTCAAACGGGTGAATGGCCACGAACCACAGGTGTGCAAGTGCAGCGCGCAGCACTGCGTCCGTGCGGTCGGCTTCGTTGGCCCAGGTCAGAAACCGGCCCATCTCGTCCGGCAGGAGCGGCGCCGCAGGCGCCTCGTAGTGGACCGTTTCCTTGCCCACGGGGCCGGACACGACCCGCATCGGTCCGGCGGCGTCATCGCGCCACGCCCCCACGATGATCTTGCGCATGCCACTGCGGCCGGTCGGGAACAGGGCGGCGTGCCATGCGAACAGTCGTTCCGCGGACAGCGGCGCTCCAAACTTCTGCGTGGCATCGAGCATCATCTCGACCACGCCTTCGACGTCGCGGTCTGCCGGCGCCGTCCCGCCCGTGTCCAGGCCGAGGCGGCGGGCAATCGACGAGCGCACCTGTTCCGGATCGAGCCGCTCGCCTTCGATCTCGCTGGACTTCAGGACGTCCAGCGTCAGCGTTTCCAGTTCGGCCTCCTTCTGCAAGTCAAAGCCCAGCCCCTCCATTCGGCCCAGCAGCCGGCCCTGGCGGTGGCGGGTCCCGGCCAGCGGGGCAGCCAGGGCTTCCTGGTCCCAGCGGAACTCAGGCCAGTCCTGACGCTGATGGATGTAGCGGCTCATTCAACGCACCTTCTGCGTAGATTATGCCGCCTATTCGACGCAGAGTCGAGCGTGACCTATGCACTGGGCGTGATTGGTGCCTAAACGGTGAACCGGCGTCATCGCCAATGTGTTCGTTGGTAGCCGGTTCACTGGCGCGACGATAGCCGCTCCGGTAACACTTGCCTATGGCTCGACAGGATCGTTGTGCAGGTCCGCCAGAACAGGCCGCCGGGCCCGGACTGGCCTGCGAGCCGAAGCGCAGAACGGAAAGTGCTAAAAGTCGAAGTTGAGGCCACGCCCTGCCCAACGGGAGTGCCGCCGGCGCGAGCCGCCTGATGTTACCCGGATGCAGATGCGCAGAGAGCGGCGGGCGTCGGGAGCCCGTACTCCGAATCCAGGCCAAGCGATACCAAATCTGGTATAATGCCACCGATACCGTGGAGCGTCGAGACGCTGAACGAGATGGTGGACGCCGAGTTGGCCGAACTACCGGCGGACATGCGGGCGCGACTGGTTCGAATCTCGGAGCTGATCGAATCGGTGGGCCTGCCGAACGTGACGGAGCCGCACGTTCGCCACATCCGCGGTTCGCTCTGGGAGATTCGCCTCAAAGGGAAGGCGGGCATCGCCCGGGCGCTCTACGTGACCGCGAATGCGCAGCGCGTCATCATCGTGAGAGCGTTCATCAAGAAGACCGGGAAGACTCCTGCGGGCGAGATCGAACTGGCGCTGCAACGGGCAAAGGTACTGAACCCATGACGAAGATCAGCGAACTGCACCGCCGCTGGAACAAGGATACCGACTACAAGGCGGCCTACGACGCGCTCGGTGCAGAGTTCAACCTGGCGCGGGCGCTGATTGAAGCCAGGAGCGCCGCGGGTCTGTCGCAGTCCCAGCTGGCTCGGCGCATGAAGACCTCGCAGTCCTACATTGCGCGAATCGAAGGCGGCAAAGTACGGCCGTCCACCGATGCGTTGGAACGGTTCGCTCAGGCGACTCGCACGCGCCTGCGGATCGTCTTCGAGCCGCACGATGCGGGGTAAGTCGCCGGCAGCGGAAGCCGCCCACGCCGGGTTCGCTTCCGGTTTGCGCACGAGCGCCAGACCGTGGCGGAACGCTGCTGATTCTGGAAAGGAAGAGTAGTGGTGAGCCGCATTTTCGCGAGTTGGAACCAACTCGGCGGATGGTTGCGGCAGGTCGAGGCGCTGCGGCGAGCGGCGTGAGCGACCTGACACTCTGCACCGAGCATCAGCGCCGGCCACGCGGCTCACCGGCCGGTAACCGCCGTCCCGCTCACTCGGAGGTACACCGCGAGAAAGGCCATGTAGCGGTTCAACCCGCAGTTCACAGCGCCCTCGAAACCCCGCACCGCACGCCGACCTGTCGGCTCGCGGGCGCCCTGGCGGGTGCTCGCCGTTGACGGACCTTTCGCCGGCGGCGCCGGTCCGTCAACACCGTGGTCGTTCGAGCGGATCACCGTCCGCCAACGCGTCCCGTGCTGTGGCATAGAGGTACTTCCACGCCGCGAGCCGATGCTGGAGCAGCCCGTCGAACACCACTGCAACGACGGACAGCCCGCCCGCCACTCCAAAGCCCAGCGACAGCCGCACCAGCGTCCAATGGCTTGCTTCGAACAGCCCCATCACACCCGCGAGCGAAGGGTAGCGGGCGTTTACCGCGACGAAGTACTCCCACTTGGGCAAGAACGCGTAAGCCGCGCTCAACGTCGCCGCGATGAGCGTCAGCCGGATCAAGCTCCGCGTCGCCGAGACGCCAGTGGCTAGGCGCCGCCAGCGGTCGTCGAACCGGGCGTCAGCCACGTGCAGAGTCCGCAGGGGTTTCTCCAGATCGATGCGCGGCCCCGCGCGCAGCTGCGCGAGGCGGTCTGCTGACAGCGCCCCGTGCGAGACGCGACTCGCGAACGCCGCGCGCGCGAGGTCGTCCGGGGACACGGTGCCGTCGAGCACACGATCGAGCGCGATCCGACGTGGCAGCACGCCACCGAACAGACTCCACGACAGCCGACCCACGCGAACAACGGTAACGGCCACGACCGCGACCAGGAGCCAGGTGTACGGCTCTGCGAACGACGGCTCGAAGCGCCAGAACGTCTCCATGGCGTCACAGCTCAGACGCGTGACGCGATCGGCCTGCCGACACGGCATCGTTCGCCCCGGCGTAGAGACGCTTCCAAGACACGAGGCGATGCTCAAGCCACCAGTCGAACACCATCGCCATCGCACACAGCCCGCCCGCGACGCCGAGCCCCAATGTGAGCCTCGCCAGCGTGTACTCGCCAGCCTCGTACAGTTCCTTCATGCGTGCCGGAACGGCGTCGCTGGCGCTGTCGCCAAGTGAGAGATACTCCCACGTGGGGAGAAACCCGTACGCGGTGATGAACGCGGCCGCGACCAGGACCAGGCGCATCAGGTCCCACGTCGACGAGACGCAGATCGCCAAGCGCCGCCAGCGATAGTCGAATAGGGCGTCTGCCGCCCGCAGTGTGCGCAGGACGGCATCCGAAGCGCCCCGCGACCCGGAGCGCAACTGAGTGAGACGTTCCTCGGATAACGCCTCGCGCGGAATACGGTTCGCGAGCGCCGCGTACGCAAGATCGTTCGAGGACACCGCCCCGTCGAGCACACTGTCAAGTGCGATACGACGTCGCGACACGCCACCGAGAAGGCGCCACGACAGCCACCCTGCGCAAACGACGTTGACAGCCGCCACCGCGACTAAGAACCAAGTGTACGGCCTCGCGAACGAGGGTTCGGAAAGCCAGAACATCTCCTGCATGGCATCACACCTTAGCACTAGAGGGGCTGCGACGCGCGGCGTGAGGTAGTCTCGACCGGCCGGCTCGTGCCGAGGAGCCGACAGGTATCTGTCTCGACGACCCCAAGAACTGCCGGGAGGTTCAGCCGCATCGCGATGCCTACCGGCTTCGATCAACGCTTTCGCCCGACAAGTCGCTGCTACGCCCTACCGGTGCGAACGTCTCTTCAGGCAAGCACGGACCACGGCGAAGTCACGCGGCTGAGCGTACACCGGGGGGGAACAGCGGGATGTACCGGATACCCAACAAGCGGGATCAACTCGTCGATCTCGCCCTTCCCTCAACGGCGCGCGGGCGGTGGCTCAGGCGGCGGAATACCCAACAGGCCAACTAGCTCATCCAGCTCCGCTTTGGACAGCCGCCTCAGATACGAACCGTCGTTGATGCCGGCCGGCCCGATTCCGAAGCTGGTCAGCACCTTCTTGCCAGAGTAGACGGTGACGACGTGCTCGCCCGCGCCGCCGCTCCATACGTCGATCCAACTGGTGCGGTAGCGTTCCACGACCGCGACCACAGCCCTGACCCGGTCGCGTTCAGTGATCGTCGCGACCGGCGTGACCCCTGCGATCGCCACTTCGATACGGTCGGCGCTCGAGAGATCGCCCAAGTCGTGGTCGATTGGCCTCATTTCCAAGTTGTCCGCACAGGCGGTCGCGAGGCAGGCCATGAGCCCCACCATCGCTACCTTGAGCCAGGCGATCCGGGAGCGAATCACGACACGAGCTAGAGGTGTCATTGCCATGGCGGGGTGAAGGGTACCCAGAAGCCAACTGCCGCGCCTGGCAGGAGGTACTGACTGTGGTGATGCCGCAGGCCTCGGTCAGTTCGACTACGGCCCGATTGCTGTTGGGCCCGAGGTAGTGGTACGCCCGTTGGGCGCTGTGCATTTGCAGAGCCTTCTCCTTCAGACATGGAATTCTACTCTGCGCGTCTTCGTCGGTCTGCCACGGCCAGGTCGGATTCCAGTAGTGAGTCCAGTCGGTCCGCCGGTTGGGTCCTCTGGAGTCGCCGCCATACACCCCCACATTCAGCGTGCCGGTCGGGCGGCCCTCCAGTTCCCCCCCCTTCGATGACGAGCGGCGTGAGCCACGGTCCGGACCCTCGATAGAAGGCGCACACCCTTTGTAAGCCGGGGAGGCCAGCGTCTTCTTGCCCCAAACACCTCCGGCCGCGTCTGTGGGCTATCTCTCTAGCGGCAGCTGGCGTTGCGCGCCCGGAGAGGCGACCTGTCTCGTTCCGGTGGGTTGCCAGTGCTCGCCGGCGTCGAAGCTCCGGAACACGCCCCTGCCGGTCCCCGCGAACAAGTTCCTCGGATTCGCAGGATCCGCGATGATGCTGGTTATCGAGCTTGCCGGCGGTAGGCCGGTGTCCGATCGCGTCCAGGTCGCGCCGCGATCAGTGCTCTTCAATAGCGCGTATGCCTCGGCTCCGCGCAGCTGCGCCCCCACGAAGAGCGTGGCTGGATGCGATGGAACCAGACCAAGGAAATCGATTGGCATGGCACCCGAGGGAGACACTGCCACGGGCGTCCACGTGTTTCCGCCATCCGTCGTTCTGAAAACGTCGCCCTCCGAACTCTCGATGTACGTCCCGCGAGTTAGGAGATAGATGAGGTTTGGCGAATCCGGATCGAGCAGCACCTCGCAGCGCATGGCGGTCTGTCGAAGCGCCGCAAGCGGCGTCCAGGTCGCCCCGCCATCGACCGAACGATAGACTCTTTGAAACATCGCCGTGGCGTACAGGCGAGAAGGATCGCGGGGATCGAGCTGGATGGTGGCCAGCGGCATGTCGCTGGGGAGCCCCGTCGTCATCGGCGTCCAATGCTCTCCGCCATCGATGCTCTTCAGCAACTGCGCCGACGCGGCGGCGAACATCGTCCGGGGTTCGGCCGGGCTGACAACGATCTGGGTGAGACCTTGCCGGCCGCCGGCGACGGTGCTCCAGGTCGCCCCGGCGTCCGTGCTCTTGAAGAACTCGTTGTGCGTGCGCGCGTAGATCGGCCCGGCCGGGCCGGCCCACACGTTCGAGAGGTAGCCGTGCTCGTTCGTCTGGGGGAGTGCGATGGAGGCCCAGCTCTCACCGCCGTCACTGCTGCGATAGAGGCGATGCATGCCGGATTCCACGAGGAGGGCGTCCGGCTGGCTACCGCCGGCCACCGTTATGACTCGCGACGAGATCCCGGTCAAACCGGTATTGGCGGATTCCCAGCTGATCCCGTTGTCGATTGTCTTGAGAACTCCGCTGACGGTTCCCGCGTAGGCCGTCCCTCGGCGCCCTGATGGCCGAACGACGATCGCGTCATCACCGACCGTCACCGCGCCCTTCGGCCAGATGTCGGCTTCCGCGCGTCGCTTGCCGCGGCGCGGCCAGCCGCGCAGGGACCCGGGAATCGTCTTGACCGTGCGCCAACTCGCGCCGCCGTCGAGCGTCACGAAGTAAGCGCGGAGGTTCTCCGCGAAGAGGACTCTCGGATTGGCCGGGTCGAACGCCAGTTCGAACATGGCCAACGTGGAAGGGACGTCGGGCCCGGTCTCCGTCCAACTGGCCCCGGAATCCACGCTCTTGAAGATCCCCGCTGACAGGAGGCTGACATACAGGGTCGCGTCGCTCCGTGGATCCACGACCAGGCTCACCACCTGGCCCCCCGGTGGACCACCGCCCGCATTCGCCCTCAGCGGTGCCGCCTGTTCGGTCTTCGTGGGCAGTGGCGGCAGCTGCGGAACGGCGGCTGCAAGCGCGAGGAGGAGCGTGGCCGACAGGCCAAAGCTCGCCGGCGCTGTCCCCGTCGCGCGAAAACGTTGCAGAGGATTCATTCGTCGCACCCCAATCCCCGTTGCCCATCTTGTGGACGCCTGCCATCATCTCGTCGAAAACCCCTTCTCCTGTCTATCGGGCAGCGGCACGGAAGTCGATAGACCGATACAGGGGGGTCAAGACGTGCTCGACAAACGGGAGGGAGTCGGCGTGGCTGAACCCAGGAGGCTCGGAAGATCGGGCAGGCGCCGCCCGTTCGGCACGGTCTGTGGCGTGGGGCTCGCGCTCGCGTCGAGGCCCGGACGGAGAGAGGTGACACCGTGCTCAGCCTGGCGTACGAGTATGGGCGCGCCGCGAGCGTGAAGGTCCTGCTCGACCATGGAGCGGATCAGTCCACCGCGGGTCTCGACCGCGCCGATGCCCTCGTCTGGGCGGCCCAGGCGGGGAACGTGGGCATGGTGCGCTTCCTTCTCCAAAGTAATCCGAGCCGGCCGACCAAGGACCGGGCTCTGATCGCCGTGTCGTCCTTTGCCGTGGCGCAACTCGATGATGCAGCCGAACCAGGGCGATCGACCGCGGTCGTCAAGAGCGTCGATCCCCGACCCACGCTGGATGCCGTGGGCACCGTCAGACTCCTGCTGTCGAACGGTGCCAACATCGAGGCGCGGCAGGACGACTCGGGTCGCACGCCGCTCATTCTCGCGGCTGGCTTCGCGTTGACGGACGTGGCGCGGGCGCTGATCGAACGCGGTGCGAAGCTGGAAGCTCGCGACGACGAAGGCGGGACGGCGCTCGCCGTGGCGGCCTGTTCCTGCGCCCAGGCGAGCATGAACGACACGCGCCCGGCCATTCGACTGTTGCTGGCGCACGGCGCCCGCATCGACACGAGGGACGCGGCCGGCCGGACGCCGTTGATGACGGCGGTGGCGTGGGGACGGGCGCATACCGCGGCCTTGCTGCTCGAGCGAGGAGCCGGCGTCGACGCCCGTGATGGCGACGGCCAGACGGCGTTGATGGTGGTCAGCGATGCCCGCGACGAAGACGTGAAGTTGACGGCGCTGCTGCTGAAGTACGGCGCCGATCCGCGCGCCAAGGATCGACGGGGCATGACGGCCGTGGATCGAGCGGCCGG
>CAWDWR010000001.1:0-2247160 GCA_963806085.1 uncultured Acidobacteriota bacterium | reverse complement strand
TGCCCAAGATCACCAAGGTCGTGATCAACATGGGGATCGGCGAGGCCACGCAGAACGCGAAGATCGCCGACACCGCCCAGGACGAGCTCGGGCGGATCGCCGGGCAGCACGCCGTGGTGACGCGCGCCCGCAAGTCGATCGCGCAGTTCAAGCTGCGCCAGGGCATGCCGGTGGGCGCCATGGTGACGCTGCGGGGCGTGCGGATGTACGAGTTCCTGGACCGGCTGATGTCCATCGGGCTCCCCCGCGTCCGCGACTTCAAGGGCGTGTCGCCCAAGGGGTTCGACGGCCGCGGCAACTTCACGCTGGGCCTGCGCGACCAGCTGCTGTTCCAGGAAATCGACTACATGAAGGTCGACAAGGCGCGTGGAATGAACGTGTCGGTCTGCACGACGGCGAAGACCGACCAGGAGGCGCGGCGGCTGCTCCAGCTCATCGGCATGCCGTTCCGGACGAACTAAACACATATGGCCACGACCGCGAAAATCGCCAAGGAAGCCACGACGCTGAAGTACAAGATCCGCCACCGCAACCGGTGCCAGCGGTGCGGGCGGCCGCGCGCGTATCTGCGCAAGTTCGCGCTGTGCCGCCTCTGCTTCCGGGAGCTCGCGCTCCGGGGCGAGGTGGCCGGGGTCATCAAGAGCAGCTGGTAAGCCCGACGACAGGTTTGAGAAGCCATGACCGATCCGATTGCTGACATGCTCACGCGCATCCGCAACGCCGTGCAGGCGAAGCACGCCCGTGTCGACGTTCCGGCCAGCACCCTGAAGGCCGAGATCGCCCGGATCCTGCAGGACGAGGGCTACATCGGCGGCTACAAGGTCGTCGAGGAGCCCCCCGCCGCCGGCCAGACGCCCGTGAAGCAGCTCCGGCTGTTCCTCAAGTACGGGCCCCGGGGCGAGCAGGTAATCAGCGGAATCCAGCGCATCAGCCGGCCCGGCCGGCGGGTGTACTACAGTTCCGCCAACGTGAAGCCGGTCCTGGGCGGCCTCGGGATCAGCATCCTGACAACGTCGCGCGGCGTCATGACCGGCCGCGAGGCCGTCAAGTCCGGCGTCGGCGGCGAAGTCCTGTGCAACGTCTGGTAGCAGAAGCGTAGGTAGACGTCCATGTCGCGTATTGGCAAGAAACCGATTCCGCTCCCGAAGGGCGTGACCGCCAAGATCACCGCCGGGGCCGTCGAGGTGAAGGGGCCGAAGGGCACCCTCTCCCAGGCGGTGCCCCCCGGGATCGTCTTCGAGCAGGCGGGCGCCGAGCTCGTGGCGAAGCCCACGAGCGACGATCCCCAGCTCGGCAAGTTCCACGGCCTGGCCCGCAGCCTCGTGGCGAACGCCGTCGACGGCGTCGTCAACGGGTACAAGCGCGAGCTGGACATCGTCGGCGTCGGCTACCGGGCCGAGCTGAAGGGCCGCCAGGTGACGTTCGCCCTCGGGTACTCGCACCCGATCGTGTACGACATCCCGGCGGGCATCGACATCGCCGTGGACAAGCAGACGCACGTGACGGTCACCGGCATCGACCGGCAGCTGGTGGGGCAGGTCGCCGCCAACATCCGCCGCATGCGCAAGCCGGACCCCTACAAGCAGAAGGGCGTGCGGTACACCGGCGAAGTGTTGAAGAAGAAGGTCGGCAAGACCGGCGCGTAGAGGTCGACGCGATATGAAGATCAAGACGAAACAGGATCGCCGCCACCGCATCCAGCTGCGGACGCGCAAGCGCCTCCGCGGCACGGGCGAGCGGCCCAGGCTCACGGTGTTCCGCAGCGTCGCCCACATCTCCGTCCAGGCCATCGACGATGCGACCGGCCGGACGCTGGCGTCGGCGTCGAGCGTGGAGCCGGCGACCCGCGCGGCGTTCACCGACGGCGCGACGGGCGGCAACGTGAAGGGCGCGAAGCAGGTCGGCACCATGATCGCCGAGCGCCTCGCGGCGAAGGGCATCAAGCAGGTCGTCTTCGACCGCAGCGGCTTCCTGTACCACGGGCGGATCCGCGCCGTGGCCGAGGCTGCCCGCGCGGCCGGGTTGGAGTTCTAGATGTTCAGGACCCGAGAGAGAATCGATCCGTCGCAGCTCGAGCTGAAGGACACGGTGGTGTCCATCAACCGGGTGACCAAGGTCGTCAAGGGCGGCAAGAACCTCAGCTTCAGCGCCCTGGTCGTCGTCGGCGACGGCCACGGCGTGGTCGGGTTCGGGGTCGGCAAGGCCCGCGAGGTCCCCTCGGCGATCAAGAAGGGCATCGAGGCCGCCAAGAAGGGGCTCATCCGGGTGCCGCTGGTCGGCACGACCGTGCCGCACGTCGTCACGGGCCGGTACGGGGCGGGCAGCGTGCTGCTGAAGCCGGCGCCGGAAGGCACGGGCATCATCGCGGGCGGGGCGGTACGCGCGGTCGTCGAGTCGGCGGGCATCCAGAACGTCGTGACCAAGTCGCTCGGCAGCGCCAACCCGCACAACGTGGTGCGGGCGACGTTCACGGGCCTCATGACCCTGAAGGACCCGGTGAGCGTGGCGCGGGCGCGCGGGCGCGACCTGGCGGATCTGGAGCACACGTCGGCCTGACCCTTCGGCTCGGCGCCCACGCGGGCGCCTCGCTCGGGGCAGGCCCTTCGATTCGACGTCCCGAGGGACGTCTTGCGCAGGGCAGGCGGGTGATCGGAACGAGGCTGTGAGATGACAGTGAAGAGCGGCGGGAAGAAGACGCTGAAGGTGACGCAGGTGAAGAGCACCATCGGCTTCAACAGGAACCAGGCCGAGGTGGTGCGGGGCCTCGGGTTGCGGCGGATCCGCCACACGGTCGAGGTGCCCGACACACCCGAGATGCGCGGCATGATCCACAAGGTGCGCCATCTCGTCACGGTCGGATAGCGGGCGAGGTCGAGGGTTATGGATCTGAGCAATCTGAAACCGCCAAAGGGCGCGAACCGGAACCGCAAGCGCGTCGGACGCGGGCCGGGATCGGGTCTCGGCAAGACCGCCGGACGGGGCAGCAAGGGCGCCCAGTCGCGCGCGGGGTACCACAAGAAGCGCGGCTTCGAAGGCGGCCAGATGCCGCTCCACCGCCGTTTGCCCAAGCGCGGGTTCCACAACCCGTTCCGCGTCGAGTACGCGGTGGTGAACCTCGACGACCTGGCGGCGAAGTTCGCCGCGGGCGCCGTGGTGACGCCGGACGTGCTGCGGGCAGAGCGCCTGGTGACGACGAAGCAGCCGATCAAGGTGCTGGCGCGCGGCGACATCGGCGTGGCGCTCACCGTGAAAGCGCACAAATTCAGCGGGAAAGCCGCCGAGAAGATCGCGGCGGCCGGCGGGTCGGCAGAGACGCTCGCGTAGCGGCGCCGGCAGCGAGACCCTATGATCGAGAGCATCAAGAACATCTTCGCGGTGCCGGACCTGCGCAAGCGGGTGCTCTTCACGCTTGCCTTGCTGGGCGTCTACCGCATCGGCAACCACATCCCGACGCCCGGGGTGAACACGGCCGCCATCGCGCTCTTCGCCGACCAGGCCAAGAACACGATGTTCGGCATGTACGACATGTTCTCGGGCGGCAGCCTGTCGAAGGCGGCGATCTTCTCGCTCGGGGTCATGCCCTACATCAGCGCGTCGATCATCCTGCAGTTGCTGACGGTGGTGTGGCCGTACCTGGAGCGCCTCTCGAAAGAGGGCGACCTCGGGCGCCGCAAGATCACCCAGTACACGCGCTACGGAACGATTCTCATCAGCGTCGTGCAGTCGCTCGGGATCGCGATCTTCCTCGAGAACCAGACGCAGATCGTCGGCGGGCTGCCGCTGGTCTACTCGCCGGGCTGGGGCTTCCGCCTGCTGACCGTGCTCACGATGACCGCGGGATCGACGCTCATCATGTGGCTCGGCGAGCAGATCACCGAGCGCGGCATCGGCAACGGGATGTCGCTCATCATCTTCGCCGGGATCGTGGCGCAGCTGCCTCGGGCCGTCATCGCGACGCTGGGCCAGATGAGCACGGGCCAGCTCAGCCTGATCCGCATCCTGCTCCTGATCCTGCTGTTTGTCGCGGTCATCGCGGCGATCATCTTCATGGAGCGCGGCCAGCGGCGCGTCACGGTGCAGTACGCCAAGCGCGTGGTGGGGCGCCGGATGTACGGCGGGTCGAGCACGCACATCCCGCTGAAGGTGAACACGGGCGGCGTCATCCCCGTCATCTTCGCCTCGTCGATCCTGGCGTTCCCGGCGACGATCGCCGGCATGTTCCAGGCGGGCGGCTGGGGCGAGGCGGTGATCCGGCAGCTGGCGTACGGCATGCCGCTGTACAACCTGCTCTACATCGCCGGCATCATCTTCTTCGCGTATTTCTACACCGCGATCATCTTCAACCCGGATGACGTGGCGGAGAACATGCGCAAGTACGGCGGGTTCGTGCCGGGCATCCGGCCGGGCAAGCGGACGGCGGAGTACATCGACACGATCCTGACCCGCATCACGCTGGCGGGCGCCGTCTACCTGGCGCTGGTGGCCATTCTGCCGGAGTTCCTGCTGGTCGGGTTCAAGGTGGCGCCAATCCCGCTCATCGGCGAGACGCTGGACGCGGTCCTGCCCCGGTTCATCACCGAGGGCTTGAACGTGCAGTTCTACTTCGGCGGCACGTCGCTGCTGATCGTCGTCGGCGTGGCGATGGACACGGTGCAGCAGGTCGAGTCGCAGCTGATCATGCGGCATTACGACGGCTTCATGAAGAAGACGCGTATCCGCGGGCGGCGGGCGTAGAGAGGGGAGCCGCGGGCCTCGGATGGCGCTGAACATCGTGCTGCTCGGGCCGCCCGGAGCCGGCAAGGGGACGCAGGCGGAACGGCTCGCGGCGCGGCTGAGGGTGCCGCGCATCTCCACCGGCGACGTGCTGCGCGAGGCCGTCGCGCTGGGCACGCCCCTCGGCGGCCTGGTTCGCGCGGTGATGGCCCGCGGCGAGCTGGTGAGCGACGACCTGATGATCGAGGTCGTGCGCGAGCGGCTGGAGCGGGGGGACGCGGCCGCGGGGTTCGTGCTCGACGGGTTCCCGCGCACGGTCCGGCAGGCCGAGGCCCTCGACGGGATGGTGGCCGGGCGCGGCCCGCTGACGGTGGTGGAGATCGCGGTGCCGGAGCCGGAATTGCTCCGGCGGCTGGGGGCGCGGCAGGTGTGCCGCGCGTGCGGCGCGAACGCGGCGCCGGAAGCGGCGGCCGCCGGGCGCTGCGGGCGCTGCGACGGCGAACTGGTGCAGCGCGCCGACGACGACGCCGGCGTGGTCCGGGAGCGGCTCCAGGTCTATGCGCGGGACACGCGGCCTCTCGTCGAGCACTACCGGGGCCGTTCCGTGCTGCGCGAGGTTGACGGTGACGCCGCGCCCGACGACGTGTTTGCCGGGCTGGTGCGGGTGGTGACGGAGGCGGGCCGGTGATTGTCTGCAAGTCGCCGGCGGAGATCGAGCGGATGCGGCCCGCCAACGGGCTCGTGGCCGACGTGCTCGTGGAGCTGCGGGGCAAGGTGGCCCCCGGCGTCACGACAGCCGAACTCGACGCCTACGCCGAGAACCGCGTCAGGGCGGCGGGCGGGGTGCCGGCGTTCAAGGGCTACCACGGGTTCCCGGCCACGCTCTGCATCTCGGTGAACGAGGAAGTGATCCACGGCATCCCGGGGCCGCGGGCGCTGGTGGACGGCGACATCGTCTCGATCGACTTGGGCGTGGTGCTCGGCGGGTTCTACGGCGACGCGGCGGTGACGGTGCCGGTGGGCCGCATCAGCGGCGCGGCCGGCCAGCTGCTCAGGGTGACCGAAGAGGCGCTGTATCTGGGGATCGAGCGGGCGCGCGTCGGCGGCCGGGTGTCGGACATCGGCCACGCGGTGCAGCGGCACGTCGAGGCCCATGGGTTTTCGGTGGTGCGCGAGTTCGTCGGCCACGGGGTCGGCCACGCGCTGCACGAGGAGCCGCAGGTGCCCAACTTCGGGCCGGCCGGGCGCGGCCCGCGGTTGACCGAGGGCATGACGCTGGCCATCGAGCCGATGGTGGCGATGGGCAAGGCGGCGGTGAAGGTGCTCGGAGACGGCTGGACGGCGGTGACGAAGGACCGCAGCATGGCCGCGCACTTCGAGCATACGGTGGCGATCACGGGCGCCGGGCCGGTCATCCTGACCACGCCCGGCGAAGGGGTCCGGGCGGGGTCGCCCGGCGGGCGTGGACAGTCACTCGGGGGGTAGGGCAGCCGGTGCCGAAAGACGACACGATCGAAGTGACGGGGATAGTGCTCGAGTCGCTCCCCAACGCGATGTTCCGGGTCGAGCTCGAGAACAAGCATCCGGTGCTTGCGCACGTGTCCGGGAAGATGCGCAAGAATTTCATCCGGATCCTGACGGGCGACAAGGTGCTCATCGAGCTGTCGCCGTACGACTTGAGCCGGGGACGCATCACGTACCGGTACAAGTAGTGAGGGATGGAGCCCCGGAGGCTTCAGCATAAAGCCCCGGGTCTTCAGACCCGGGGGCGGCAGGTCGGGTGGGGCACGAAGGACCAGGACTATGAAGGTCAGAGCGTCGGTCAAGCGGATTTGCGACAAGTGCAAGATCGTCCGTCGCCGCGGCGTGGTGCGGGTGATCTGCACGAACCAGAAGCACAAGCAGAGGCAGGGGTAGCGTCATGGCACGTATCGCGGGTGTGGACCTGCCGCGGACCAAGCGGGTCGAAATCGGGCTGACCTACATTTTCGGGATCGGCCACACACGGGCGGCCGGCATCGTCAAGGAAGCCGGCGTGGACCCGAACGTCCGGGTCAAGGACCTCTCCGAGGACGACGTGCGGAAGATCAGCCGCGTCATCGAGGAGCAGGGCCGGGTCGAGGGCGACCTCCGCAAGGAGACGTCCATGAACATCAAGCGGCTGATGGACATCGGCTGCTACCGCGGGCTGCGGCACCGCCGGAGCCTGCCGGTGCGGGGCCAGCGGACGCGGACCAACGCTCGCACCCGGAAGGGGCCGCGCAAGGGCGCGGTGGCCGCGAAGAAGAAGGCGGTGTAGGCTCATGGCGAAGACGGAAACCGACGGCGCAGAGAAGAAAGAAGCCGGCAAACCCAGGAAGACGTTCAAGAAGCGCGGCGAGAAGCGCGTGGTGCACCACGGCCTCGTGACGATGCAGGCGTCCTTCAACAACACGATCATCACGATCGCCGACGCCGAGGGCAACGTGATCGCGTGGTCGAGCGCGGGCGCGGTGGGCTTCAAGGGATCGCGCAAGGGCACGCCGTTCGCGGCGACCCAGGCGGCGCTCGCGGCGGCCAACGTGGCGCGCGGCATGGGCATGCGCGCCTGCGACGTCCGCGTGAAGGGCCCCGGCGCGGGCCGCGAATCGGCGATCCGTGCCATCGGCACGGTGGGCATCGAGGTGAAGTCGATCCGCGACATCACGCCGATTCCGCACAACGGGTGCCGGCCCACGAAGCGCCGGCGCGTGTAACAACGACGGATCAGTAGGATAGACGGACAACACGCATGGCTAGATACATCGGACCTGTTTGCCGCCTGTGCCGCCGCGAGGGCATGAAGCTGTTCCTCAAGGGCGAGCGCTGCTACGCCGAGAAGTGCGCGATTGAGAAGCGCAACGTCGTGCCGGGTCAGCACGGCAAGGCGCGGAAGGCGAAGCTGGCGGGCTACGGCCTCCAGCTCCGCGAGAAGCAGCGCGTCAAGCGCATCTACGGCGTGCTCGAGAACCAGTTCCGGCGCTACTTCGAGGCGGCCGACCGCCAGCGCGGGATCACGGGCGAGCTGCTGCTGCAGAAGCTCGAGTGCCGCCTGGACAACGTGGTCTACCGCCTGGGCTATTCGACCTCGCGGTCGCAGGCGCGCCAGCTCGTGCGCCACGGCCACTTCTCGGTGAACGGCAGGAAGGTGGACATCCCCTCCTACGCCGTCCGCGAGGGCGACCTGGTGGCGGTGCGGGAAAAGAGCCGCCAGGCGGCCGCCGTGCTGCACGCGATGGAAGAGGTCAAGGGGCGCGGCATCCCGGAGTGGCTCAGCCTGCAGGCCGACCCGTTCACCGGCCGGGTGCTGTCGCTGCCGAGCCGCGCGCAGATCAACCTGCCGGTGCAGGAACAGCTGATCGTCGAACTCTACTCGAAGTAGGCCCCCGGCGGAGGGTGAGGGCGGGCCAGGCCACCGCGGCCGGCCCGGTCCGGGCGCATGGACGTCGGACACGTGAAAGGAACGCCAACGATGTTATGGAAGGGTTTCCAGCGGCCAAAGCGGCTGGAGTTCGAGCGTGACACCCTGAACGAGCGGTTCGGCCGCTTCTACGCGCAGCCGTTCGAGCGGGGATTCGGCACCACCATCGGCAACGCCATGCGGCGCGTGCTGCTGTCCTCGATCGAGGGCGCGGCCTTCTCCGCGGTGAAGATCGACGGCGTGCTGCACGAGTTCTCGCCCATCCCCGGCGTGGTGGAGGATGCGACCGACATCATCCTCAACCTCAAGCAGATTCCGCTCAAGCTGCACGTCGACCACACGAAGACGGTGTACCTGCGGGTGGACAAGCCGGGCGAGGTCAAGGCGCGCGACATCGAGGCCGACGCCGACATTGAGATCCTCGAGCCCGACGCCCACATCGCGACCGTCTCGGAGGGCGGGCGGCTGCACATGGAGATGCGCGTCAAGCGGGGCCGCGGGTACATCACCGCCGACCGCAACTTCGACGAGGACCTCGGCATCGGCTGGATCCCGATCGACTCGGTGCACTCGCCGGTGAAGAAGGTGAACTACCTCGTCGAGGCCGCGCGCCTGGGGCAGACCACCGACTACGAGAAGCTGACGGTGGATGTCTGGACCAACGGCGCCATCGCGCCGCGCGACGCGGTGTCGCTGTCGGCGAAGCTGCTCCGCGACCATCTGAACATCTTCGTGAGCCTCGAGGAGGCCGCGGACCAGGCCGAGGACGGATCGGCGCAGGCGGCGGGGTCCACCGCGGGGAACGAGCACCTCGACAAGAGCGTCGAGGAGCTGGAGCTCTCGGTCCGGTCGTACAACTGCCTCAAGAACGCCAACATCCGGACCATCCGCGAGCTGGTGCAGAAGACCGAAGCCGAGATGCTCAAGACCAAGAACTTCGGCCGCAAGTCCCTGAACGAGATCAAGGACATCCTGCAGACGATGGGCCTGGGGCTCGGGATGAAGGTCGAATAGGGAAGCAGCAAGTAAAGCGAATCCAGGAGCAAGAAGCCAGAAGCAAGAAGGAAGGAGCGACCCGGGAGGGAAGCCCCTTCTGACGATCGTCAGCGGGCCCTTCTGGCTTCTGTCTTCTGGCTTCTGACGAGGATCAGATCATATGCGTCACCGAGTCGCCCATCGCAAGCTGGGTCGCGTCACCGAGCATCGCCTGGCGATGCTGCGGAACCTCACGACCGCGCTGCTGCAGCACGAACACATCGAGACCACCGTGGCCCGCGCGAAGGAGCTGCGCCCGTTCTCGGAGCAGCTCATCACCACCGCGAAGCGCGGCATCGCCAAGGGCGGGCCGGCGGCCCTCCACGCGCGGCGGCTGGTCGGCGCCGAGATCGTCGACAAGGACGTCCTCAAGAAGCTGTTCGACACCCTGGCGCCGCGCTACGCCGAGCGGCCGGGCGGCTACGTCCGGATCATCAAGACCGGGTTCCGGCGCGGGGATTCGGCCGACATGGCCCTCGTGGAGCTGCTCGGCAGCGAGTTCGATCCGAAGAAGGCCGAGGCCGCGAAGGCCGCCAAGGGCGAGGGCAAGGGTGAAGGCCTCGGAGGCCGCCTGCGCCGCGCCGCCGAACGCGTGCGCGGGCGCAAGGCGGACGATACCGAGAGCGGCCCCGTGCACGAGCACACCAAGGCCGTCAACAAGCCGACGGCCAAGCCGCGCCAGGCGGGCCGCAGCGGCAAGGGCGGCTAGCCGCCCCGGCGGCGGCCGCGCGCCGGTCCCCGCCCGTTCCCGTCGCCTCGTTTCAGGGCCCTGGCCGGACGATCCCGCCAGGGCCTTTTCGTCAGGTGCCGATGACTCGACTGATCCTGTTCGCGCTGTTCGGCGCC
The DNA here is from genome assembly GCA_963806085.1 of uncultured Acidobacteriota bacterium. Taxonomy (GTDB): domain Bacteria; phylum Acidobacteriota; class Vicinamibacteria; order Vicinamibacterales; family JAKQTR01; genus JAKQTR01. The sequence goes on along the minus strand of CAWDWR010000001.1, from coordinate 2,237,127 downwards.
GTCGCCCAGGCCGTTGACGGCAGCCTGGGGATGGGGTTCGGCGTGACGTCCAGCTCGCTGCTCCTCAGCCTCGGCGTGGGATCCGCGCTGACGTCGGCCTCCGTCCACATGGCCGAGTTGGTGACGACGTCCATGTCCGGGGTCAGCCACTTCAAGATCGGGAACGTCGAGCGGCGCCTGTTCTGGCCGCTGCTCGTGTCGGGCGTTGCCGGCGCCCTGGCGGGCACGCTGTCGGCGGTGCGGTTTCAGGACGCCCCGTCCATCAGGCTCGTGGTGGCCGGCATCCTGCTGGTGCTGGGCATCATGATCGTCGCGCGATTCGCCCGCGAGCGCCAGCTCCGGCACGCGGTCCCGAGCCGCCGGCGGCTCCTGCTCATCGGCTTCCCGGCGGCGTTCATCGACGCGCTCGGCGGCGGCGGCTGGGGTCCCATCGCGACGCCCTCCCTCCTGATGAGCAACGTGGACCCGGCGAAGGCGGTGGGCACCGTGAATGCCGTCGAGTTCTTCGTGACGCTCACGATCTCCGCCGTGTTTTTCGTCGCCCTGCCGGTCATCGACTGGTCGATCGCCGTCCCCCTGGCGCTCGGGGCGGCGCTGACGGCCCCGTTTGCCGCCTACGTGACAAAAAAGATGCCGACGCGTGCGCTGGGCACAGCCGTCGGCATCCTCATCATCCTGCTGAGCGGGCGCACCATCGCGCTCGCCCTGCTGGGCTGACCCCCGGGTCTACGCGTCTTCGTCCTCGGCGCCCTCGCCCTTCGCGGCCTTGGCCGCCGCGATGATCTTCGTCTGCAGGTGGGTGGGCACTTCCTCGTAGTGCGAGAACTCCATCTTGTAGGTGCCGCGCGCGCCCGTGGTCGCCGTGAGCGTCTGCTCGTAGGTGAGCATCTCGGACATCGGCACCTGGGCCTTGACGACCGTCATGCTCGCGCGCTGCTCCATGCCCGCCACGCGGCCGCGGCGGCCGTTGATGTCGCCCATGATGTCGCCGGCGAAGTCGCTCGGCACGTAGACCTCGACGTTCATGATGGGCTCGAGGATCGTCGGCCTGCAGCGCGTCATCGCGTCCTTGAACGCGATGCGCCCGGCCATCTTGAACGACAGCTCGTTCGAGTCGACGGCGTGGAACTTGCCGTCGAGCAGCGTCACGCGGAAGTCGACGACGGGGTAGCCGGCCAGGTAGCCCCTGACCCGCGTTTCCTGGATGCCCTTCTCGACCGCCGGCCGGAACTGCTGCGGAATGGCGCCGCCGAAGATCTCGTCGACGAACTCGAAGTCGCTGCCGCGGGGCAGCGGTTCCATCTTGATGGTGCAGTCGCCGAACTGCCCGTGGCCGCCCGTCTGCTTCTTGTGCCGGCCGTTGGCCTCGGCCGACGCCGTGATGGTTTCGAGGTACGGGATGCGCGGCAGCTTGAGGTTGACCTCCACGCCGAAGCGGCGCTTCAGCTTGGCGACCGTCACCTCGATGTGCATCTGGCCCTGGCCGGCGAGCAGCAGCTCATGGGTCTGCGGGTCGCGGCTGTAGCGGATGGTCGGGTCTTCCTCGATGATGCGGTGCAGCGCCGTGCTGATCTTCTCCTCGTCGCCGCGGGCCTTGGGCTCGATGGCGTACGAGAGCACCGGCTCGGCGAACGTCAGCGGCGGGAACCGCGCGCCGTCCTTGTCCCCGAGCGTGTGGCCGGTCTGCGTGTCCTTCAGCTTGGCGACCGCGCCGAGGTCGCCGGCTTTGACCTCGGCCACTTCGGTCTGCGACTTGCCCTGCAGCAGCAGGAGATGGCCCAGCCGCTCGCTGGCGTCCTTCGACAGGTTCGCGATCGTCGAGTCGGACCTGATGGCGCCCCGCACGACGCGGAAGAGGCTGATGCGCCCGGCGAACGGGTCGGCGATCGTCTTCCAGACGAAGACCGCCGTCGGCCCGCTCTCGCTCACCTGGAACGACGTCTCGGCGCCGGCCTTGTCGATGGCCTTCACCGTGCGCTCGGAGGCGGCCGGCAGGTACGCGAGCACCGCGTCGAGGAGGGGCTGGACGCCGATGTTCAGCGTCGCCGACGTGCAGACGAGGGGGAAGATCTTCCGGCTGGCGACGCCCGTGTGGAGGCCCTTGAGCAGCTCCTCCTGGTTGAGGGTGCCGGCCTCGAAGAACTTCTCCATGAGGCTGTCGTCCGCTTCGGCCACCATTTCGACCAGCGCCTCGCGGGCGGCGTTGACCTTGTCGGTCATGTCGGCCGGCACGGCGCCCTCGGTCATCTTGCCCGAGCCGTCGGTCGTGAACGTGTACCCCTTCATCGCGACCAGGTCCACCACGCCCGCGAAGTTCTTCTCGTCGCCGATGGGCAGCTGGATCGGGATGATCGTGCGGCCGAAGGACGCGTGCAGCGCCTCGAGCGTGCGGTCCAGGCTGGCCCGCTCGCGGTCGGTCCGCGTCAGCACGACGATGCGCGGGAGTTCCTGCGCGTCGGCTTCCTCCCACATCTTCTCGGTCTGCACTTCCGGGCCGGAGACCGCGTCGACCGCCACCAGGATGCCGTCCACCACGCGCAGCGCGGCGCGGGCGTCGCTGAAGAAGTTGGCGAACCCGGGCGTGTCGATGAGGTTGATCTTGGTCTTGTTCCACTCGGCGTAGGCGATGCTGGCCGACAGGGTGTGCTTGCGGGAGATTTCCTCTTCGTCGAAGTCGGTGACGGTGTTGCCTTCGTCGACCTTGCCCAGCCGGTTCACCATGCCGGCGTCGAAGAGCATCGCCGAGGTCAGCTGGGTCTTCCCGGATCCCGTATGGCCGACCACCGCGATGTTCCGGATGCTTGCCGCGTCGTACACCTTCATAGACGGTTACCCTCTTTCTCGGGATGAGTCCGACTGCGCCAAAGGTCCTATTCTACTAGGGGATAGGGGCTAGGCGCTAGGCGCTAGTGGGGAGGAAAGACAGGGGCTAGCGCCTATTCGTACCGCAGCGCCTCGATGGGGTCCAGCCGTGCGGCGCGGATGGCCGGCACCAGCCCGAAGAAGACGCCGACCGACCCCGAGAACCCGAAGCCGATCGCGAAGCTCCACCAGGGCATCGAGATGGGGAACCCCGTCGCGAAGTGCACGCCCACGCCGATGGCGGCCCCCAGGATGATGCCGAGCACGCCGCCGACCGAGGTCAGGAAGACCGCTTCGAGCAGGAACTGCCAGAGGATTTCCCGCCGCCGGGCGCCGAGGGCCTTCCGGATCCCGATCTCCCGGGTGCGCTCGGTGACGGAGATCATCATGATCGCCATCACGCCGATGCCGCCGACCATCAGGGCGATCGAGGAGATGACCACCAGCCCGATGAAGACGGCGCCCGTGATCTGGTCGTACATCTTGAGCGCGGCGTCCTGCGTGATGATGTCGAAGTCGTTCGCCTGGTCGAGCTTGAGGCCGTGCCGGATGCGCATGATCTGCTCGACTTCGGCCATGGCGTCGGCCCGGGTGGCCCCCTCCTTCGGCACGACGGCGATCATGGCGCTCTGCATGGCGCTGGCGTCGGTCACGGCGCCGTTGATGTTGATGCGGCCGCTCCGCCGCCAGCCGAACTGTTTTTCGAACGTCGTGTACGGCACGACCATGAAGTCGTCGGCGCCGCTGTCCCCGAACGGGGTGATCCGTTTTTCGAGGTAGCCGACCACTTCGTACGGCACGGCGCCCACGCGGATGATCTTGCCCACCGGGTCGACGTTCGGGAACAGGGCCTTCACCGGCGTTTCCCCGAGCACGACGACCGCGCGCCGGTGCTGCACCTCCGACGCGGTGAAGAAACGGCCGCCGGCGACCTTCATGAAGTTCACGGCGGCGTAGTTCTCCGACACGCCGATGATGGACAACTCCTTGGTCTTCTCGCCCTTGTAGTAGGCCCGCTCGCGGCCCGGGATGCCCCACGCCCCGAGCCACACGTCCACGATGCCGGCCGAGGGCGCGTCGCGCTCGATCGCCTTCGCGTCGGCCACGGTGAGCACCGGGCGCTTGATCAGATCCTTGAACTCCTTGCCGGCCGCGAAGCTGAGGCCGCTGAACTTCGCGACGAACAGGGTGTTCGGGCCGAGCTGGCGGATGGAATCCTTGATGGACTCGTCGAAGCCCCGGATGAGCGACGTCATCCCGACGATGGCGGTGATGCCGATCACCACGCCGAGGATCGTCAGCGCCGCGCGCATCTTGTTGGCGCGCAGCGTCGCGCCGGCCATGCCGATGATGTCGGCGAACAGGGCGAACTTCATGGCCATGGCTAGTCCCTCCGCAGGGCCTCGATCGGGTCCAGCCGGGCCGCGCGCATGGCCGGGTACACGCCGAACACGATGCCGACCACAGCCGTGATCCCGATGCCGAGGGCGACCGACCACGGCTGCACCGCGGCCGGCAGCGGGCTCAGCTTGGAGATCGCCCACGCCAGCAGGAACCCCAGGGACGTGCCGACGATGCCGCCGGCCACCGACAGGGTGACCGACTCGGCGAGCACCTGCAGCATGATGTCGCGCCGCTTCGCGCCAAGCGCCTTCCGCAGCCCGATCTCGAAGGTCCGCTCGGTGACCACCATCAGCATGATGTTCATGATCACGATGCCGCCCACCACCAGCGACAGCGCCACCACGCCCACCAGCACCGCGAAAATCCCGTTGGTGGCCTGGTGGTAGATCGCCAGGATCGAGTCGGACGTGAACAGGCCGAAGTTGTCCTTCTGCTTCGGCTTGAGCCGCCGCTGGATCCTGAGGGCCACGGTGGCGTCCTGCATCGCCTCTCCGACGACATCGGGGCTGATCGGCTTCACGTTGAGCTGGATGTTCGCGCGCGCCCCGAAGATCTTCTGGAACGCCCCGAGCGGGATCACCGCGAACTCGTCCTGCGACTGGCCGAAGACCGACCCCTTCTTCTCGTTCACGCCGATGACGCGGAAGTGGACGCCCTCGACCTTGATGATCTTCTCCAGCGGGTTGGCCTGGCCGAACAGCCGGTCGGCCGTGCCCCAGCCGAGCAGCACCACGTTGCGGTTGCGCTCGACCTCGCTCGGGCTGAGCAGGCGCCCGCGCTCGGCGTTGTACGACGAGAAGTTCACGTACTCCGGAGACACGCCCCTGATGTTGACCGATTCCAGCAGGTGGTCGCGAAACGACACCTGGCCGGACCGGCTGCTCTCGGCCATGACCGACCGCACCAGCGGGCTGAACTTCTTGATGGCCGCGGCGTCCTGGAGCGTGATCCGCGGGTTGCTGCGCACCTTCTCGAAGTCCTCGTCGCTCTGCGTGATGCCGAAGCGGTCCACGACGAAGGAGTCGGCGCCCACGTCCGACACGATGGCGTCGGTGACCGAGGCGTTCAGGCCCTGGATGAGCGACACCACCGCGATGATCGACGTCACGGCGACGATGTTCCCCAGCACGCTCATGAACGAGCGCAGCTTGCTGCTCCAGATGGCCCGGAGCGCGATGAGGACGCCTTCGAGGATTCGGCCCACGATTCCTACTTCTTGGCGGCGGCCTGCAGCCTCACCGGGTCGCCGTCCTTCATGTCGCGGACGGAGTTGAACGGCCCGACGATGACCTCCTGGCCTTCCTTCACGCCCGACAGCACCTCGAGGTACTTCTCGCCGGCGATGCCGGTCTTGACCGGCAGGAACGCGGCCTTGCCGTCCTTGATGACGAACACGCCCTCGGTTTCCTTCTTCGTCTGCCCCGGCTTGAGCTCCGCGGCCTCGGCGGCCGCCCCCGGGCGCTGCGGCGTCTTCTTGTCGGCCTCGGGCGGCTTCACGACGTTGCCCTTCTCGTCGAAGACGAGCTCGCGCACCGTCGTCGCCTGGATCGGGATCGCCACCACGCCCTTCCGCGTCGACGTGGTGATGTCCGCCGTGCAGGTGAAGCCGGGCCGCACCTCCGGGATCTCGCCATCGATCGTCACCACCACCTTGAAGTTGATCGCCCGCGTGGCCGCCGACGCGGCGGCCTGGATCGGGCTGTTGCCGATCTCGGTCACCTTGGCGGTGAACGTCTTGTCCGGGATGGCGTCGATCGTCACCTTGGCGGTCTGGCCCATCTTCACGTTCGGGATATCGGTCTCGTCCACCTCGAGCTCGGCCTCGATGATCGACATGTCGGCGATGGTCATCAGCACCGTGCCGGCGTTGTTCATCGTGCCGATCATCACGTTCTCGCCCAGCTCGATGCTCCGGCGCGTGACGATGCCGTCAATCGGCGACTCGATCGACAGCAGGCCGAGGTTGTACTTGGCGTTATCCAGGTCGGCCGACGTCTGGCGGACGCGGGTCGACTCCATCTTGATGGCCGCCTCGCGCGCCTCCACCTCCCGCTCGCGCAGCTCGACGTCGTTCGCGGCCCGGTCGAGGTCCTGCTTCGTCGTCAGCTGCTCCTTCCAGAGGTCCTGCTGGCGCTTGTAGGTGTCCCTCGCGAGCTGCAGCGACGCTTTGGCCGACTCGAGCTGGACCCGGGCCTGCGCCACGGCGGTCTGCTGCGCCGACAGCCCGGCTTCGCCGCGCATGACCTGCGTCCTCAGCGAGCGCGGGTCGATCTCGACGAGGAACTGGCCCTGCTTGACGCGGTCGCCCTCCTCGACGGCCAGCCTCGTCACCCGGCCCATCGACTGGGAGCTGATGTTGACCGTCGTGCGCGCCTGGATCTTGCCCGACGCGGAGACGATGGCTTCGAGGTCGTGCGTCTTGATCTTCTCGACCTGGACCTCGATGCCCTTCTCGCGCTTGAAGTAGAAGTTGGCGCCGACCAGCGCGCCCCCCAGGACGACGATGAGCGCCCCGATGATGAGTTTCTTCCGGTTCACGCTTACGCTCCCCCGCGACCAAAGAACGCCGCAATGATGACGGCGATGACGCCATAAACAACCAGCAACCCGGCCGCGATCGGCCCGGTCTTGCGCTTGAAGAGCACGCCGAGCCCGATCGAGAGCACGACGATCCACCAGATCAGGAACAGGTCGATCGTGCCCAGGAACTTCGCCAGGAAGCTGCTCTCGTCCAGCATCGGCAGGAAGACAGCCAGGTTCGTGGCGCTCGACATCGACTCCCTGGCGTAGTTCATGGGCCAGACCAGCAGCTGCTGCACGACCGAGACGGCCGTGGAGTGGATGAACACCGCCCACAGCTGCCTGAACGTCGCCGTTCCGCCGAGCGCCGCGTTGAAGACCGCGAACAGGAGGCCGCAGACGATCAGCCAGAACACCGGCGCGAAGACGAAGGTCGCGACCGGGTAGATGATCCACATGTAGGTGGCCATCTTCTGGGTGACCGCCCACTGCGCCTCCGGAATCTCCCGGCCCGCCTTGCGGGCCTGCTCGACGGCCTGGTCGAGGAAGGCCGTCTGGCCGACCTGCGTCCAGAAGAACACGCCGAAGCACAGCGCCGTGACGACGAGGACGAGCGCCATCATGCCGAACCAGCGCGGCCGGGCCACGACGTCGGCGAAGGTCTCACGGGGAGAGGTCAGGATGCCCACGACGCGGGCGGGCAGGCTCATGCCGCGTACTTCAGCCTGGGGCGACAAGGTGGCAGGCGCTTCACTCATGGGTCAAGCCTCGTGTGGGAGAAACTGCGACCTCCTCGCATGGGCCGCCACGGCGCCGCAGGAGAGGAAGGGCATAACTCTCCAAGTTTAGACGATTTCCGGGCACGCCGTGTTCCAGCGGAGCGGCGGCTGAGGTTGGCGAGACTCTCGCATGTCCCGGAGGGGCGTCCGCCCGCGAATCGCGCACCCCGGACCTGATGCCGGGCGCAGGAACGGCCGACAAGTAGGGAGTCGGATGCGGCATCGGTGCGCGCGGCGGAATGGTCTGGCGTCGTAATTGGGCATTTGACCGAAAACCCGCGCGCGGGAGGGCCGTATGCCGACCGGCGCCCGGATTGACGTGCGGTCCGGCGGCGTCAGGTTGACGTTTTTCGTGTACGGCTGACAGGAATTGTCCTTGCCCATCAACCCGGTCCGAGGAACATGGCACTGCGCATCGGCGAACTGCTCCTGAAGGAGCGGCGCATCACCCCGGAGCAGCTCCAGGAGGCCTTGACCTTCCAGAAGGGTCACGGCGGGAAGCTGGGCACCGCCCTGGTGAAGCTCGGCTTCGTCCGCGACGACGACATCACGGGCCTCCTGAGCAAGCAGTACGGCGTGCCCTCGATCAACCTGACGCAATTCGACATCGACCCGGCCATCGTCAAGCTCATCCCCCTCGAAACCGCGCAGAAGTACCAGATCGTCCCGCTCAGCCGCGTCGGCGCCACGCTGACGATCGCCATGACGGACCCGACCAACGTGTTCGCCATGGACGACATCAAGTTCATGACGGGCTACAACATCGAGCCGGTCGTGGCGTCGGACACGGCGGTCCAGGAGGCCATCCAGAAGTACTACGCGCTGCCGAAGTCGAACGAGCCGAGCGCGCTCGACGCGGCGACCAAGGCCCTGGACGACATGCCCGGGGTGAGCGACGCCGACGTCGAGGTGCTCGAGGAGTTCGACGAGATCAGCGTCGACGCGCTGGCCAAGCAGGGCGAGGAGGCGCCGGTCATCCGGCTCGTGAACGTGCTGCTGATGTCGGCGATTTCGAAGGGCGCGAGCGACATCCACATCGAGCCGTACGAGAAGGAGTACCGGGTCCGGTTCCGCATCGACGGGGTGCTCTACAACATCATGAACCCGTCGATGAAGTTCAGGGACGCGATCGCGTCGCGCCTGAAGATCATGTCGAAGCTCGACATCGCCGAGAAGCGCCTGCCGCAGGACGGCCGCATCAAGATCCGCTTCAACGACCAGGGCCGGTCGAAAGAGCTCGACTTCCGCGTGTCGGTGCTGCCGACGCTCTTCGGCGAGAAGATCGTGCTCCGCCTGCTCGACCGCGACAAGCTGATGCTGGACATGACCAGGCTCGGCTTCGAGCCGGAGCCGCTCGAGCGCTACGAGGCGGCCATCCAGAAGCCGTGGGGCATGGTGCTCGTCACGGGCCCGACCGGCAGCGGCAAGACGAACACGCTCTACTCGTCGATTGCGCGCCTCAACAAGTCGGACACGAACATCATGACGGCCGAGGACCCGGTCGAGTTCAACCTGGCCGGCATCAACCAGGTGCAGATCAAGGAGAACATCGGCCTGACGTTCGCGGCGGCGCTGCGCGCCTTCCTCCGGCAGGACCCGAACATCATCCTCGTCGGCGAGATCCGCGACTTCGAGACGGCCGAGATCGCCGTCAAGGCGGCGCTCACGGGCCACCTGGTGCTGTCGACGCTGCACACGAACGACGCGCCCGGCACCATCAGCCGCCTGATGAACATGGGCATCGAGCCCTTCCTCGTGTCGAGTTCCGTGAACCTCATCTGCGCCCAGCGCCTCGTGCGCCGCGTCTGCGCGAACTGCAAGCAGGAGAACCCCTCCCCGGCGGCGGCGCTGACGAAGATCGGGTTCGGCGCGGAGGACGCGCGCACCGTCGTGCCGATGCACGGCACGGGCTGCGAGAAGTGCAACGGCACGGGCTACAAGGGCCGCGTCGGCCTCTATGAAGTGATGGAAGTGACCGACAGCCTGAAGGAGCTGGTCCTCGTCGGGGCGTCCGGGCTCGAACTGCGCCGGAAGGCCCTGGAAGAGGGGATGATCAGCCTCCGCATGAGCGGGCTGCAGAAGATCAAGGACGGGGTGACCACCGTCGAGGAAGTGCTGCGCGAGACCGTCATGTAGGCCCGGGATTTGCACGGGCAGGGAAGGAAGGCCAGATATGCCAACGCTCCCGGATCTCCTCCGGCGCACGCTGGAAATGAACGCGTCGGACCTGCACCTGACGGCGGGGTCGCCGCCCCAGATCCGGGTCCACGGGGACCTCCAGCGGCTGGATCTGCCGGAGCTGACGCCCACCGACACCAAGCAGTACGCCTACAGCGTGCTGACCGACGCCCAGAAGAAGCGGTTCGAGGAGGCCCTCGAGCTCGATTTCTCGTTCGGCATCCGGGGCCTGGCCCGCTTCCGCTGCAACGTCTTCAACCAGCGCGGCGCGGTGGCCGCCGTCTACCGGGTGATCATCGAGAACATCCGCGGGTTCAAGGAGTTGGCGCTGCCCGACGTCGTGGCGACCCTGGCCGACCGGCCGCGGGGCCTGGTGCTCGTCACCGGCCCGACCGGCAGCGGCAAGAGCACCACGCTGGCCGCGATGATCGACAAGATCAACCGCGAGCGCAAGCAGCACATCCTCACCATCGAGGACCCCATCGAGTACATCCACCCGCACAAGCAGTGCCTGGTCAACCAGCGCGAGGTGCTCAGCGACACCCACGGGTTCGCGCCGGCGCTCCGGTCGGCCCTCCGCGAGGACCCCGACGTCGTCTACATCGGCGAGATGCGCGACCTCGAGACAGTGGAATCGGCCCTGCGCATCGCGGAGACCGGGCACCTCACCTTCGCGACGCTGCACACGAACTCGGCGGCGCAGACGATCAACCGCATCATCGACGTGTTCCCGGCGCACCAGCAGACGCAGATCCGGACGCAGCTCTCGATGGTGCTGGAAGGCATCGTCTGCCAGTCGCTGCTGCCGAAGGCCGACGGGCGGGGGCGGGTGGTGGCGGTGGAGGTGCTCATCCCGACGCCCGCCATCCGCAACCTCATCCGCGACGACAAGGTGCACCAGATCTACGGGCTGATGCAGGCGGGACAGGAGAAGATCGGGACGCAGACGCTCAATCAGTCGCTGGCGAGCCTCTACTACGCCGGGGCGATCTCCATGGAAACGGCGCGGCAGACCTCGTCGTTCCGCGACGAGCTGATGGAGATGGTCAACCGGGGCGTCGGCGTGGTGGCTGGCGCGGGAATGGGGCGGGCCGCCGGAGCGGCGCCTGGCCGGCAGCCCGCGGACAGCGGAGCGCGCCGATGACGGCGAACGGCGGCAGACACTGCTTCTAAAGGACGGGAACGATGCCTAGCTTTGCCTATACCGGCCGGACACGCAGCGGCGAGGTCGTCACCGGCGAGCGCGCCGCGGACTCGATCGAAAACGCCGTGGCCGCACTGCGGCGCGAGCAGTTGGTCATCACGCGCATCGCGCCGGCCAAGGCGAAGGCGGGCGGCGCGGCGGTGAAAGCCGTGCGCAGCAACAAGAAGGTGCCGGCGAAGAACCTGGCCATCTTCACGCGCCAGTTCTCGGTCATGATCGACGCGGGCCTGCCGCTCGTGCAGTGCCTCGAAATCCTCGGCGGCCAGGAGGAGGACAAGAACTTCGCCGGCGTCATCCTTCAGACGAGGTCCGACGTGGAAAGCGGCGCGGCGCTGGCCGACGCCATGAAGAAGCACCCCGGCACCTTCGACTCGCTGTACACGAACATGGTGGCGGCCGGCGAGGCGGGCGGCATCCTCGACGCCATCCTGAAGCGCCTCGCCACCTACATCGAGAAGAACGTCAAGCTGATCGCGCAGGTCAAGTCGGCCATGACGTACCCGATCGCCGTCATCACCATCGCCGCGCTCGTCGTCATAGTCATTCTCTGGAAGGTGATCCCCACGTTCGCCGCGTTGTTCGCCGGGCTCGGCGCTGAACTGCCGTTGCCGACTCAGGTCGTCATCTGGATGAGCAACGCCGTCGTGAAGCTGATGCCGATCATCGTGATCGGTGTCGGCGCCGGCGTCTACGGGATCCGGCAGTACTACGCCACCAACAACGGCCGCCACACGATCGACCGCATGCTGCTGCAGGCGCCCGTCCTCGGGCTCATCCTGAAGAAGATCGCCGTGGCCCGGTTCTGCCGCACGCTGTCCACGCTCATCAGTTCCGGTGTTCCGATCCTTGACGGCCTCGAAATCACCGCCAAGACCTCGGGCAACGCGATCGTGGAAGACGCGATTATGTCCACGCGCAAGAGCATCGAGCGTGGCGAAACGATCGCCGAGCCCCTGAAGGGCACGGGCGTGTTTCCGGCGATGGTGAGCCAGATGATCGGCGTCGGCGAGGCTACGGGCGCCCTCGACACGATGCTCGCCAAGATCGCGGACTTCTACGAAGAGGAAGTCGACGCGGCGGTGGCCGGCCTGCTGCAACTGCTCGAACCGGTGATGATCGCGTTCCTGGGCGTCGTCGTCGGCGGCATCGTGATCGCGATGTACCTGCCGATCTTCTCGCTCATCAGCAAGCTGACCTGACACGGACCGGGCATGAGCGCAGTCGACGTCCGCCGTCGCGTCGTGCAGTTGATGATCTGGCGTCTGGTCATCACGACGATCCTCCTCGGCTCGGCGGCGGCGATCCAGTTCACCACGGAGGCCACGGCCCAGCCCGGCCCTCTCTATGTCCTGATCGCGTGCACCTACGCTCTTTCGGCGGGCTACGCGCTGAGCCTGCGGTTCATCGCCCGAGCGTCTTGGATCGTCGACGTGCAGCTGGCGCTCGATGCCCTGACGGTGGCGGGCTTCGTCTGGGTGACCGGCGGCATTCTGAGCGTCTTCTCGTTCATCTACGTGCTGCCAGTCGTGGCCGCAAGCGCCGTGCACTTCCGGCGCGGGGCGCTGCGGGTCACGGCGCTCAGCATGCTGCTCTACAGCGCCACGGCCGCCGCGCAGTACGCGCAGGCGCCGTTCCAGCCGTGGTCGGTCTGGGAGCCCGAGACGGCGCTCTCCCTGCCGCACGGCCTGGTGGGCGAATACACAGTGGCGGTCCACCTGCTGGGTTTCCTGGCCGTCGGGCTCCTTTCCGGCTCGCTCGCGGAGCGCGTGCGGGCGGCCGACGCGCAACTCGCCGACGCCTCGACGGCCATCGCCAACCTCCAGGCGTACAGCGAGCACATCATCAACAGCTTGACGATGGGGCTGGTCACGACGGACCTCGAGGGCCGGATCCTGACGTTCAACCGGGCGGCAGAGACCATCACCGGGCACGCAAGGAGCGACGCCGCGGGCAGGCCTGCCTCGGACGTCCTTGGACTGCCAGACGAGTTTGCCGCATCGCTCGATGCGGTCATGCCCCCTTCCGGAAGCCGGCGCGCCGACTACCGCTATCGGCGGCCCGACGGGAGCGAGATCGACCTCGGACTCAGCGCCACAACGCTCGAGACCTCCGCCGGCACGTCAGGGTTCCTGTTCACATTCCAGGACGTCACCACAATCAGGCGCCTCGAACGTGACGCCCGCATGCAGCAGCGCCTCGCGGCCGTGGGCGAAATGGCGGCCGGCATCGCGCACGAGATCCGAAACCCCCTGGGTTCGATCTCCGGATCGATGCAGATCCTGCGGAAGGAACTGTCGCTCAACGGCGAGCAGTCGCAGCTGATGGACATCGTGCTGCGGGAATCCGAGCGGCTCAACCAGACCATCAACAACTTCCTGGCCTACGCGCGCCCCCAGCGCTTCGCCATCGCGCGCCTCGACCTGCGGCCGGTGCTGCACGATACCGCCCTGCTGCTGCGGAACAGCGCCGAGGTGAGGCAGGACCACCTCGTCGAGGTGGACGTGCCAGCGCTGCCCGTGTGGTGCGAAGCCGACGAGGGCCAGGTGCGGCAGGTCGTCTGGAACCTGGCGACGAACGGCCTCCGGGCGATGCCCAACGGAGGCCGCCTGCGTCTCGGGGCGCGCTGCGAGCCGGGGAGCGCGGCCGGCGTGCTCGTGGTGCAGGATGAAGGCGTCGGCATTCCCGAGTCGGAGCTCGACGCCATCTTCCAGCCGTTTCACGGCGCGTTCGAACAAGGGAGCGGCCTCGGCATGGCCATCGTCCACCGCATCGTGCACGACTACGGCGGCGACATCCGCGTGAAGTCACAGCCAGGGAGCGGCACGACGGTCGAGGTGCGCCTGCCGGCGCGCGCGGCGGTGGCCGCATGAGCAGCGTCGTGGCGCACGGCACTCCGGCCCCGATCGAGAGCCGCTGCGGGCGCATCCTGGTCGTCGACGACGAGCGGTCGATGCGGGAGCTGCTGCAAATCGTCCTGCGCCGGGAGGGTCACCTGGTCCGCCTCGCCGAGGACGGCCGCGCGGCCGTCGCCGAGCTGGAGCGCGAGCCCGTGGACGTGCTCATCTCCGACATCAAGATGCCCGGCATGACCGGCGTCGACGTGCTGCGCGAGGCGAAACGGATCGATCCCGACATCGTCGGCATCATGGTCACGGCCTACGCGACCACCGACACTGCCGTCGAAGCGCTGCGCCTCGGCGCGTACGACTACCTGACCAAGCCCTTCGACGTCGAGGAGCTCAAGGCAAAGGTGCGAAATGCGCTGGAGCGGCGGACGCTGCGCCAGGAAAACGTCCTGCTCAAGCGCGCGCTCAGGTCGTCGTCGGCCTTCTCGAACATCATCGGCCGCAGCAAGGCCATGCAGGACGTGTTCGACCTGGTCGAAACCGTGGCGCCGACCAACAGCACGATCCTCGTGACTGGAGAGTCCGGAACCGGCAAGGAGCTGGTCGCGCGCGCCGTGCACACCAATTCACTCCGGCGCGACCAGGCCTTCGTCGCGCTCAACTGCGCGGCGCTGCCCGAGACGCTGCTCGAGTCCGAGCTGTTCGGCCACATGCGCGGCGCGTTCACCGGGGCGGCGACGACCAAGAAGGGCCTGCTCGAAGCCGCCGAGCGCGGCACCGTGTTCCTCGACGAGATCTCGGAGATGAGCACGATGATGCAGGTGAAACTGCTGCGCGTGCTCCAGGAGCGGAAGTTCAGGCGCGTGGGCGGCACGGAGGAAATCGACGCCGACATCCGCATCATTGCCGCCACGAACCGGGACCTGGCCAAGGCCGTGACCGACGGCGCGTTCCGTGAAGACCTCTACTACCGGATCAACGTGATCCCGGTCCACCTGCCGCCGCTGCGCGAGCGCCGCGAGGACATCACGCCGCTCGCCGAGCACTTCGTGACCAAGTACCGCGAGGTGATGGGCAAACCCGTCACCGGGTTGACGCCGGAGGCGCTGCGCTGGCTGGAAGCCGCAGACTGGCCCGGGAACGTGCGCCAGCTCGAGAACGTCATCGAGCGCGCCGTCGCCCTCGAACGCGGACCGCTCATCCAGCTGAGCAGCCTGCCGAACGGCAACGGCCCCAAAGTGCACGGCCGCGAGGCCGCGGCGTCGGCCGAACCCGCGGCACTGCCGGAAAACGGCCTCGACCTGCCCAGGCACCTCGAGTCGCAGGAGCGCGAGCTCGTGTCG
The DNA here is from genome assembly GCA_963806085.1 of uncultured Acidobacteriota bacterium. Classification (GTDB taxonomy): domain Bacteria; phylum Acidobacteriota; class Vicinamibacteria; order Vicinamibacterales; family JAKQTR01; genus JAKQTR01. The sequence continues at coordinate 2,221,991 of CAWDWR010000001.1, read as the reverse complement.
CAGGCCCTGCGGCAGAGCGGCGGGCGCCACGACAAGGCCGCGAAGCTCCTCGCGATCTCGCCCCGCCAGTTCCGCTACCTGCTCGACAAGTACGCGCTGCGTTGAGATCGCGGCCGCGAATCCCGTCAGGAGTCGGCCAGGACAGCGTGGTGGGAGGCGACGCCCGTCCCCGGCGTCACGGCCGGCGGGTGCGCCGTACCTTCGACGCGACCAGCCACAGTCCCATGACGCCGACGCATGAGAGCACGGCGCCAGCAAGTGCCCTCCTGGGCCGGTAGTGGAACTCCACGGTGTGGCGGCCGGGTGCGAGGCGGACCGCGCGGAAGAGCAGGTTGGCGCGATAGAGCGTGCCAGGGGTGCCGTCGACGGTGACTTCCCAATCCGGGGAATAGGAATCCAGGAGCACGAGGAACCCACTGGCGGGTCCGGTCGCGGCGTCGATGGTCACGCGATTGGCCGCGTCCTCCACGAACCGCGCGAACGGCCCGACTGGTGACGATGCTCGTCCATCGGCCGGCCCGGCCTCGCGCAGGAGCATGACCATGCGGCGATCATCGAACTCCGGACCGAACATCGCCTCCAGTTGCGCCTCCGGTGTTGGTACGGTCATTGCGCCCTGGACGACGAACGCCCGCGTGTAGGCTGCGCCACCGTCGTACATCTTGAAGCCGACAAATGCACCGGCCGCCGTCGCGGGACGGCCCCCGCCCTTGGACTCGGGCAGTAGCCGGTAGCGAACCGCGGTCCGGGAGAGGAACCGCTCGCGTTCGTCGTGTGGGGCCTTCCCGAAGCGTTGCCATGTGGCGTTGAAGATCCGCGGCCACAGCACCGGCAGGTCATACGAGATCATCTCGCGGGCACCGACGCCTCCCGGGTACAAGACGCTCTGGCGTCCCATGATCGCGCGTCGCAGCATCATGGGCAACTCCGGTGGCGACGTGAAGCCGGCCGGCGCGTGCGTATCGCGCGGGTCGATGAGACCCGACACTCTCCCTCCGAAGTAGAAGCGGCTCTCTGGATGCGCCTGCACGACGTGCGTCCACGACGGCGCGTCGAGGAGCGCCACCGGGCACGTGGGATTGAGGCTCCACGCCGCATTGAGCAAGTCGAGCACAAGGACACCGAAGAGTGTGGCATGCGCCAGGCGCGCTTCAGGCCTGCGGCTGACGGCGACCGCCACGAGCGCGCTGACGCCGAGCGCCAGGAGCGCCATCTTCCAGAGGCCGCCGCGGACCGCGCGCACCAGGAACGCGGCCGCGTTCGGCGGGTCCGGGACGCCGGCCCACGATGCGAGGTCCGCAAACCAGCGGGCGGCCGACGAACCCGATGTCTGCACGACTACCCCCAGGAGGGTGGCCCCCAGCCCGAGGGCCAGCGGCAGCATCACACCGGCGTATCGGGCCATCCGATCGCGGCGTGAGGGAGCCTGCCGCGGATTGCTAACCGCAATCGCTTCCCATCCTGCGGCGACCAGCGCCGCAAGCGCCATGACCGAGAAGACCAGGTACTTCACCGGGAAACGGAACGACCCCAGCACCGGGAGGTAGGTCCGCACGAACGGGTAGATCGGCGTGTTTCCGCCACACGCGGCGACCACCCCGGCCAGGCCGGCCGCGACCCAGAACACGCCCCATCGACGGCGTGCGCCCGCGAACGCACCGGCCGCAGCAAGGGCGAAAACCGCGGGTCCGAGATAGACCGAGTAGAAGAACGCCGCTCGCCCGCTGTTCAGGGTTCCCAGCCAGGGCGCGGCGCTGAGCGACGGTGCCTCGAAGTAGTTCCCGAACAGGTGAGGTGCGACCGTCTCGACGAGGACCAGCGGGTGCAGCGACCAGAAGTCTTTCGTGCGGATCAGCGGCCGATAGGAATCTTGCACGGCGGCCGTCATCGGCACCAACTGCACGGCGCCGATGAGCGCGCCGAGTGCCAGCCCGCCAACCACGGCCAGCGCGGCGACTCCTCGTGCGCGCCACCCCGCTGAAGCCCCGTCCCGTGTTCCCGCACCCAGCGACATCGCAACCGCCAGCACGGCTGTCGCGGCCATGGTGACCGGTTCGCCGGCAGTGCCCTCGAGCGCGAAGGCGAGCGCCAGCATCCCGACCCGTCGGCCGAGCCGTGGCCCGTCACAGCGGTCAGCCGCCCAGAGCACCCAGGGCATAACCGCCACGGCCCAGGACATGTTCGGGAAGCTCCCGGCGGATACCACCGGGCCCGAGACAGCGAACGCCACCGCCCCGAGCGCCGCCGCAGGCGCTGAGAAACGTGACCGAAGGAACCCGTACACGCCCAGCGCGGCCAGCGGATAGGGGAGGGCCACCCACAGATTGAAACCGACAACTTCGCTCCCGATCAGGCGTACGGCCAAACCCGGAAGGAAGAACATCTGATGGAGCGCATCGGCCGCCGCCGACTGTCCCGCCGCCAGGTAGGGATCCCACAGCGGCCACTCGCCAGAGACGAGGCTCCGCCTGAGCCAGAGATACCGGTCCCAGAAGCAAAACGAGAGGTCCCGGAGGTAGAACACCCTGTCCAGTGTGAAGACGCCGGCAAACGGCACAATCGCGACCACGGCCGCGAGCGCCGCCCAGAGCCAGCCAGGCGCTCGCTGGAACAGCGACGCGACGCCTTCTCGGGAGCGGATCATGATCGGGTGGACCGGCCCGACCGCAGGCTGATCAAGAGGGCACCCAGCAGGCCGACTGCGGAGAATGCGGCGCCTGCGAGGACCATCTGGGGCCGGTACCGGAACGCGACGGTGTGCCGCCCCGGAGCGAGGCGGACCGCGCGGAACAACAGGTTGGCGGGATAGAGCCTGCCGGGGGTGCCGTCGACGGTGACATCCCAATCCGGCGAATAGGAATCCAGGAGCACGAGGAAGCCGCCGGCTGGTCCGGCTCCCGCGTCGATCGTCACGCGGTTGCTCTCGTCTTCCACGAACCGCGCGAAAGGCTCGACCGGCGCCGACGCCCGTCCATCGGCCGGCCCGGCTTCGCGCGCGAGCATGGCGGAGCGACGGTCGTCGAACGACGCCCCGAACATCGCGTCCAGTTGGGCGTCGTAAGAGGAGACGACCACGGCGTCCGGCACGACAAACGCCCGCGTGCGCGCGCCACTGAAGTCGTACATCTGAACGCCTTCGAACGCTCCGGCTGCCGTCGCGGGTCGCCCGCCACCCTTCGATGGGGGCAGCAGCCGGTAGCGGACCGCAGTGCGGGATAGGAACCGCTCACGGCCTTCGGCGCTCTCACCGGCGAACCTGCCTTGCACGACCGCGAACACTCTCGGCCACAAGACCGCCAGATCGTAGGACAGCATCTCGTGTGCGCCGACCCCGGCGGGGTACAACAGCGTGTGACGCGCCAGGACCGCGCGGAACACCATCAGCGGAAGGACTTGGGGCACAACGAAGCGGCTCGGGGAATCTGGATCGGACGTGATGATCGCCCCTTCCGCCTTGCCTCCCAGGTAGAAACGACTCTCGGGGTGCGCCTTCACGACCTGGGCCCACGACGGCGGTTCGAGGAGTTCCACGGGACACGTAGGATTGAGGCCCCATGCCGCACGCAGCAGGTCGAGGAGCACCACGCCGAACAGCGCGGCTCGCGATGCCTGTGCCACAGGCCGCCGGCTGAGTGCCGCTGCCAGCAGCGCGGTCGCGCCCGCGGCCAGGAGTGCGACCTTCCAGAGGTCGTCGTCGATCGATCGCATCAGGTAGGCAGCCGCATCCGCTGGACTCTCGACTCCGACCCACGCCGCCAACCTGGCAAACCAGCGGGCCGTGGCCGCGCCTGCCGCCTGCACGGCCACCCATCCGACGGCTGCCAACAGCCCCAGTGACAGCGGCAGCAGGACGGCCGTACTCCTCGCGCTCCGCCTCCGGGAGGATACGGCTGGCTCCGGAGCGAGAGGTGCGATCGCATCCCACCCGGCGGCGATGAGAGCCGAGACGGCCATGACCGAGGTGACGAGGTACTTGACTGGGAACCGGAACGAACCGAGAACCGGGACGTAGTCGCGCAGGAGGGGGTAGACCGGCGTGTGCCCGCCGAATGCCGCGAAGAGGCCGATGAGGCCGGCCGCACCCCAGAACCAGCTCCACCGCCGGCACGCACCAGCGACCGCCCCGACACCGGCGAGAGAAAGGGCCGGCACACCGATATAGACGGAGTAGAAGAACGGTTCACGGCCGCTGTTGAGCGCGCCCAGCCAGGGAGCCTCCCCGAGCATGGACGTCTGGAAGTAGTCGCCGAAGATGCGTGGCGCGATCACCTCCACGAGCGACAGCGGATGGAGTGACCAGAAGTCTTTGAACGGAAGGAACGGGCGAGCCGAATGCTCGGCGGCGTGCGCCATCGGCAGCAGCTGCACGGCCGCGATGATCATGCCGAGCGCCAGGCCGCCGGTTACCGCGAGCACCGACGCGCCGCGCGTGCGCCATCCTGATGGCTGTTCACCCCGTGTGCCGACCGCGACGCTCATGGCGAGCGCCACCGCGGACGTGGCCGCCATCGTGACCGGTTCGCCCGCCGTCCCCTGGAATGCCGCGGCGAGCGCGAGGGCACTGATGCGACGGCCGATCCGCGGCCCTTCACAGCGATCCGCCGCCCAGAGCACCCAGGGCATCGCCGCCACCGACCACGACAGGTTCGGGAAGCTGCCTGTGGAGACCACCGGGCCCGAGGCCGCGAAGGCGACCGCGCCGAGGGCCGCAGAAGCCTGGGAGTGTCGTGAGCGAAGGAACACGTACACCCCGAGCGCGGCGAGCGGGTACGGGAGCGCCACCCAGAGATTGAAGCCGACGACTTCGCTTCCGAACAGGCGGACCGCCAGCACCGGCAGGAGGAACATCTGGTGGAGCGCGTCGGCCGCCGCCGACTGTCCCGCAGCCAGGTAGGGGTCCCAGAGCGGCCATTCACCCGAGAACAGGCTGCGCCGGAGCCAGAGATGCCGATCCCAGAAACTATACGAGAGATCCCGAAGGTAGAAGATCTTGCCGAGCGTGAAGGCGCCGGAGACCGGCAGGAAGGCCACGAGCATGGCCAGTGAAGCCCAGGCTCGCTGGCGCCTCAAGGAACGACGCTCCGGAGCGGTGGCGCACTCAACGCTCGCTTGAGAGTCGGGGGCCGAAAGGGAGTTTGGCATCACTGGTCCGGACCAGTCCGTTCTTGTGGGGAACCGAAGGCGCTCTCCTGTATATCGTCGCCGTTCTGCAGGTGCTTTAAGGAATCGAACTGCGAGGGGCCACTGACAATTCCCGGCGCGCTTCATTGACACCCCTTGTCACTTGATTGGCGCCGCGCGCGCTCCTGCGCCGTCGCCTCTTCGTGCAAGCTCGTGCAAACGCAAGCACTTGCGACGACGAACGGCCGCGGGAGGCCCCTGGCATCGGCCTTGCTGTCCGTAGTGGTGCACGGCAGTCATCGCGGTGGGGAATCCCCGGTTGACTGCGGCAGACGCGGTCACCTTATCAACCGGTCGGTTCGACCACCAGAGGGAGCACACGAAATGAAGAGGAACAAGGGGTTCACGCTGATCGAGCTGCTGATCGTCGTGGCGATCATCGGCATCATCGCAGCCATCGCGATCCCGGGCCTGCTGCGCGCGCGGCAGTCGGGCAACGAGGCGTCGGGCATCGGGTCCATGCGCTCGACGAACAGCGCCCAGGCGACGTACGCCGCCAGCTGCGGCAACGGCTTCTATGCGCCGACCTATCCGGACCTTGGTCGCGCCCCGACGGGCGGCACGGCCTTCATCGGTCCGGATCTGGGCCTCGTGGCGGCGCCGGTCAAGAGCACCTACACGATGGCTTTGGGTGGCACGGCCGCCTCTGGTTCGCCGGTTTCCTGCAACACCGTGGCTGCGGGCGCATCGACCTCGGGCTACTGGGCGACCGCGACCCCGGCCGACACCAGCATGCGCTACTTCGGCACGAACACCTCGGGCACGATCTTCTTCAACAACGCGGCCATGACGATGACCGACAACTCGACCACCGTCGGCACGCCGCTTCAGTAACGGCACGACAGGGTTGGCCCGGGCCACGGGCCGGCGTTTCCAGGGGGCGCGGCCTGCGGGCCGCGCCCCTTTCTACTTGGCTGGCGCCACGAAGTGTCTGGACCCAATGGCCGAGCGCCGCCGACAATTGTCACCTCGGGTTCGCCGATGGTGGCAGAGGCGCGAGAACACCGCAAGTTCAGGCCCGTTCACGAGACGGCGTATGGCCGGGCGCTGGTAAAGAAGTTGCATCCACAGAACGATGACAGGCCCCCACTTGGAGGGTTCAACAGAGATGAGACGTAGATCAGACGACGGCTTCACGCTCATCGAGTTGCTGATGGTCGTCGCCATCATCGGGATCATCGCGGCGATCGCAATCCCCTCACTTCTGAGGTCTCGCCAGTCCGCGAATGAAGCGTCTGCCATCGGCTCGATGCGGTCAATCAGCAGCGCGCAGTCCGCCTACGCGGCCAGTTGCGGCTGGGGCTTCTACGCCCAGGCGCTGGAAGACCTGTCGCTCGCGCCTCCAGGCGGCAGCCCGTTCGTCGGGCCCGATCTGGCAAGCACGGGCGTGATAAAGAGCGCATACACGGTAACGATGAGTTCCGACGCGCCGGCGCCCGGGGGCATTCCGCCAACGTGCAACGGCGGCGTGATCGGCACGGGTTACCATGCCACAGCGGTGCCATTGGCCGGCGCCGGGACGCGAGAATTCGGGACCAATACGAGTGGGTCGATCTACTTCACCGTCATCCCGGCGGCCATCGCCATCACCGACCGCTTGGTGCCGAGCGGCCAACCGCTGCAATAACGGCGACCACCCGCCGGGGCGCGGCGGCCGGTCGGCGGCCAGTCGCCGCTTGACGTTCCGGGCCGAAGCCGCTACAACTGGCTGAGTTGGCCCGTCCGCTCATGACCAAGAACGTCCGCCTGCTGCTCACCATCCTGGCCCTGGCAGGACTCGCGTCGGCCCTTGCGTCTCTCTACGTGCACTACCAGATGCTGACTCGACCCGGTTACCTGAGCTTCTGCGACGTGAACGCCACGGTCAGCTGCACGCAGGTCTACCAGAGCCGATACGCCTACCTGGGCGGTGTGCCCGTGGCGCTGCTCGGGGCGTTGTGGTACCTCGCCGCGCTCCTGCTTCTCGCCGGAGGGCAGTGGGGCTGGCCGAGTCTGCGCGAGAACGCCGCGGGCTACGTGTTCCTGCTGTCTACGGCGGGCCTCGGGTTCGTCCTGTACATGGCCTACGCTTCTCTGGTGCTGCTGAAGATCGTCTGCCTGATGTGCGTGGTCACGTACGTCGTCGTGGCCGCGCTGTTCATCATCTCGGGAACAAGGACGTCGTACCCCATGATCACGATTCCCCGCCGCCTCCTGCAGGACGCGAAGGCCGCTCTGGCGAGTCCCGGCGCCCTGGCGCTCATCCTCGTGTTCATCGCCGGCGCCACGGCCGCCGTCGCGTTCTTCCCGAACGGGGGAGTCGGCCCGGCACCGCAAGCGGCCCAAGCCGGGTCCGCGGACCGGACGAGCGAATTCGTCCGCTGGTGGGACGCCCAGACGCGCACACAAGTCCCGGTGGCGTCCGACGGGGCGGCCGTCGTGATCGTACGCTTCTCCGACTACCAGTGTCCGTCCTGCGCGGCGACGTACCGGGACTACAAGCCGATACTTGCGCGGTACGCCGCCCAGTATCCTGGCGCGATCAAGCTCGTTCAGAAGGATTTTCCGCTCGAGACGGAGTGCAACACCGGCCTGCCTCGCGACATTCACATGGCCGCCTGCGAGGCGGCGGCAGCCTCCAAGGCCGCGCACGCCAAGGGGCGCGGCGAGGCGATGGACGACTGGCTCTACACGAACTCCGCGCTGCTGACGCCGGCCTCCGTGCGGCAGGCCGCGGTCGACGTCGGCGGCGTCACCGACTTCGACGCGCAATACAAGTCGCTGATCAACACCGTGAAGGGCGACATCGCACTCGCGACCATCCTCGGCGTCAAGGTGACGCCGACGTTCTACATCAACGGGGTGAAGCTGGAAGGCGCGCTGCCCCCGCAGTACTTCGAGCTCGCGATCCAGCTCGAGCTCAAGAAGGCGGGCAAGACTCAGTAGGCCATGCGAGCGATTGAGACCGAGCAGCTCACCAAGGACTACGCCGTCGGGTTCTGGCGCCCGCGCCCCTACCGGGCGCTCGACAGCCTGTCGCTGCGCGTCGAGACGAACGAAGTCTTCGGATTCCTCGGGCCGAACGGCGCCGGCAAGACCACCACGCTCAAGCTGCTGACCGAACTCATCTACCCGACATCGGGCCGGATCGCCGTGCTCGGCAGGCCGCCGAGCCATCCGGACGTGCGCCGTCGCGTTGGCTTTCTGCCCGAGGCGCCGTATTTCTACGATTACCTCAGCGCCGAGGAGCTGTTGACGTACTTCGGCGGTCTGTTCGGTCTGCGCGGCGAGGAGCGGCGCAAGCGTGTTTCGACCCTCCTCGACAGGGTGGGCATCGGGGCCGAGCGGCGCCTTCCGCTGCGGAAGTACTCGAAAGGCATGCTGCAGCGCGTCGGCCTGGCACAGGCGCTCATCAACGAGCCCGAGCTTGTGTTCCTCGACGAGCCGATGTCGGGCCTCGACCCGCTCGGGCGGCGAGACGTGCGGGCCCTGATTCTGGAATTGCGCGACAGGGGCTGCACGGTGTTCTTCAGCTCGCACATCCTGTCGGACGCCGAAACGCTCTGCAGCCGCGTCGCCATCGTCGTCGGCGGGCAGCTGGTTACCTCGGGTCGGCTTTCGGAGATCCTCGCGTTCCAGGTGTCGGGATGGGAGCTGATGATGTCCGACCTGGCGCCTGAGATCGTCGCCGGACTGGGCGGCCGGGCACGCAAGGTCACGCGCATCAGCGATGGCCGCTACAGCATCGAGCTGGCGCCAGACGCCGAGCCCGAGCGGCTGGTGGGCGAGCTGCGGGCGGCCGGCGGGCGGTTCGTGTCGCTCAATCCCGTGCGCACGACGCTCGAGGACTATTTCGTTCAGCAGGTAACCGCGCGGAGGGCCGCGCCGCCTCCTGGACGCGCGATGCCGGAGGGATGATGGGACGCGTCATCGGCCTGGTCGCGTACCACGTCTTCAAGGAGTCGGTCCGCGACAAGGTGCTCTACAACCTGGTGCTCTTCGCGGTGCTGATGATCGGGGCCTCGTACCTGATCGGCCAGCTCACGGCGGGCCAGGACGTCAAGATCATCAAGGACCTGGGCCTGGCCGCCTCGTCGCTGTTTGGCCTGTTCATCGCGGTCTTCATTGGCGTCGGCCTGGTCTGGAAAGAGGTCGATCGCCGGAGCGTCTACAACCTCCTGGTCAAGCCGCTCCGCCGTCACGAGTTCATCGTCGGCAAGTTCGCAGGTCTTGCGCTCACGCTGTTCGTGAACATCAGCGTGATGGCGGCGGCGCTCTATGCAGTCCTCGCATTGATGCTCTGGCAGGAGCCCGGCCTCGCGAAAGTGGCCATAGAGGCGCCGGTCCTCGACGCGCAGCTCCTGAAGGCGTTCGCGTTGCTCTACGTGCAGTTGCTCGTGGTGACATCGGTGGCGCTCTTCTTCTCGACGTACAGCGGCCCCATGCTCTCCGCCGCTTTCACGTTCGGCCTCTATATCGTCGGCCACTTCAACGCCGACCTGGCACACTTCGAGAATGTCGTGAAATCGCAGGCGGCCGCCTGGCTCGGCAAGGCGCTGTACTACATCCTGCCGAACCTCGCACCGTTCGACGTGAAGGCGGCAGTGGTTCACGGCCAACCCGTGTCCGCCGCGTATGTGGTGCTGACGACGGGGTACGGGCTGCTCTATGCGGGCGTCATGGTGACGCTCGCGGTACTCGTGTTCTCGCGCCGGGACTTCAAGTAGCGATGCCAGGAGGGACGCCAGCCGGCGGGAAGGTAGGCGTGCGAGCCCTGCCGCTGCTCGCCGCGGCGGCCTTGCTGTGGGGCGCGGCGCTGTCCCTCCAGGCGTACCGCGAAGTCCGGCATCCGCTGCCGCAGGTCAGCAGCGACATCCTGTATTTCCGCGGCGGGGCGGCCGTGTCGCGGGCCGCGCTCGGCTTCGATGCGATGCTCGCTGATATCTACTGGATCCGCGCGATTCAGCACTTTGGCGGGACGAGGAAGGCCGAGGAGCGCGACAAGACCTACAGACTGCTGTATCCGTTGCTCGATCTGACCACGACGCTCGACCCCCACTTCAACATCGCGTACCGATTTGGAGCGCTCTTCCTCTCCGAGCAGTATCCCGCGGGACCTGGACGTACCGATCTCGCGATCTCGCTTCTCGAACGAGGCCTCGCCGCTGATCCACAACGGTGGCAGTACGCGCAGGACGCCGGGTTCGTCCACTACTGGTACCGGCAGGACTACAAGACGGCGGCCGAGTGGTTCGACCGCGCGTCACGCATCGAGGGCGCGCCATGGTGGCTGCGTTCGATGGCGGCGAGCACCCTCGCCGAGGGCGGCGACCGGGCGTCCTCGCGGGAGATGTGGCAGCGGATCTACGAGACCGTCGACGACACATGGGTGCGCAACAACGCGCAGCTGAAGCTCTCGCAGCTCCAGGCCCTCGACGACATCGATGCCTTGGCCGCCATCGTCAGCCGTTACGCGCAGCTGCGCGGAGTGCCGCCGCGATCCTGGAACGAACTCGTGGCCATCCGCTGGATCGCCGGCATTCCTCGTGATCCCTCCGGAACGCCCTACGAGCTGAAGCCGGACGCCCCGGGCGGCGTGGCGCTGTCGGAGAAGTCGAGCCTGAGCCCCTTGCCGCCACAGTTCCTGAGGAAGGCAGGCCCGAAGACATGACGACGTCCTGGCTGGTGGCGCTCTCCGGGCTGCTCGGGCTGGCGGTGGGGAGCTTCCTCAACGTCTGCATCTATCGGCTGCCCCTCGATCAATCGCTCGTGTTCCCGGCATCACATTGCCCGAGCTGCGACCGCAAGCTGAGCTGGTTCGAGAACGTGCCGGTGCTGGCCTGGCTGGCGTTGCGCGGGCGATGCCGGACCTGCCAGGCGCAGATCTCAGTCGTCTATCCACTGGTGGAACTGTTCACCGGGGCGATGTTCGCGTGGGCGGTGTGGCAGTACGGGCCGGGCTGGCTGTTTGTCTCGCGGCTGCTGTTCGGCTGCATGCTGATCGTGCTCTTCTTCGTCGACCTGCGGCACCGGATCCTGCCGAACCCCATCACCGTCGGCGGCACGATCGTCGGCTTCATCCTCAGCTTCGTGACGGCGCCGGGCTGGGTATCGTCGCTCATCGGCCTCGTGATCGGAGGCCTGATTCCGCTGCTGCTCGCCGAGGCGTACCTCCGGCTGCGCAAGATCGAGGGCCTGGGCATGGGCGACGTCAAGATGCTCGCGCTCATCGGCGCCTTCCTGGGGTGGCAGCTGGTACTCCTGACACTCGCCCTTGCGTCGATTCTGGGCTCTCTCGTCGGCGTCGGAATGATCCTCACGCGCCGGGGCGACATGAAGTCCGCGCTGCCGTTCGGCACGTTCCTCGCCATCGCCGCGTTGTTCGCCGCGGCAGCAGGGGAGCCGCTCGTGCAGCGGTACATGGCGTTCTACAGGTAGGCGGCAGGAACTGGGCACCACCGCCACACTTCGCACACCGCGGCACTAGTTCTCGGGGGCCATCCCGCCGATAAGAGGAAAACGACCCGCGTCGCGGATCGTCGCCGGGCGCGAACCTGAGGGCGATAATGCCGGAGCCGGGCTCGTTTCACGCGAAAGGATGAGTATGGTGTGGCGCCGGCCGCCATCGGGGGTGTTCCAGGCATTATCGCCCGTCATCGCGTGCGCGTGCACGCTGGTGGCCTTCTATGCAGTCTGCAACATGTTCCTGTACCTGGTCCTCGCTGGATCTCGGGAGTTTGGTCCTGCCGGCCGTCAGGCACACGTACTTTCTGTTTTACTGGTCCGTGATGGGCTCGCTCGCCGCGTTCTTCCTGCACACAGGGCTCATGCGGCTCAACAGGTCGGAAACCGGAACGCCCGACGCCGGCAACGGGACTGCCGGCGATGGCCGGTGGCTGGCCATGATGATGGCGGCGGCGTTCCTGCTGCCCAGCGCCGTCCGAGCATTCCTGCTGCGCGACGCGCCCCTCACCGACGACGAAGGCGCCTATCGCTTCATGGCGCAGGTGCTGGCAACGGGCCGCCTCGCGATCGAGTCGCACCCGATGAAGGCGTTCTTCGACCGGATCTTCATGATCAACGACGGCCGGTTCTACGGGCAGTACTTCATCGGCTGGCCGGCACTGATGGTCCCCGGAGTGTACCTCGGTGTCACCGGGTACATGAACGCCGTCTATTCCGCCTTGACTGTCCCGGCACTCTACCTGACGGTCCGGCGACTCGCCGGCGCACCCGCCGGCCGAGTGGCGACGCTGCTCTGCCTGTTCTCGCCCATGCTGCTCGTGGGAGCAGCGACGGAACTGTCGCACACATCGTGCCTGATGGCAGCGGCGTGGGCGCTCTACCTCACCCTCCGATCCCGCGACGAACCCTCGCGATGGTGGGTGCATGCGGGTGTGGCGTTGGCCTTCGGCCTTGGGTTCCTCATCCGCCCGCTGTCGATCATCGGCGTCGGGTTGCCGGTCCTCGCGTACTGGTTCATCGGCGTTGTGCGGTTGCCGGCGGCGACGCGACGCCGGGCGCTCCTCGGGTTCGCACTTCCCGCGCTGGCGATGGTGACGGTGTTCCTGGCCGTGAACCTGGCACAGAACGGCTCGCCCTGGCTGGTCTCTTACGTCCGTTCGCAGCAGTACATGCGCGAAGTGAACTTCATCAATGTCGGCTGGTCTCCCTCCACGCCGTCGATTCGCGATTACATCCTGGGAAATGGGCAGTTGCTGGAGTCGCTCGCCAGAACCACTGTCGGGTTGGTTCGCTTCGTGTTCGATCTGTTCGGGGCGCCGCTCTGCCTCGTCCTGGTGGGGCTTGCCTGGGGCTTCACGCCGGCGCGAGTCGTCTGGTGGTCGGCGCTGTCCTTCGTCGTCGTGCACTTCTCGATCGGCGACTCGGGCATCGACACCTTCGGCCCGGTGCACTTCTTCGAGCTGGCGTTGCCGGCGATCGTCCTGGCGGGAATCGGGTACGGGCGACTCACCGAGCGGGCCCGCGAGTGGCGGCCCGAACGCTACCAGGCGTGGCCGTCGACCGTCGTGGCGTCGCTCATCCTCGTGTCGGCGATGGGGTTCATGCCCGTCCGGCTGCACACGGTGAAGGTCATCGCCTCCAACGTCAACGTTCCGCTGGACGCGGCAGCGGACGCAGGCCTCACCCGCGCGGTCGTCTTCACGCCGAGGCCGTGGACCCCCCAATCGTGCATCAGTCCGACCCGACACTTCGTGTTCTTCCGACCGAACAACGACCCGGGGCTCACGAACGACGTGCTCTGGGTGAACGATTTGGGCCGGGACCAGGATCTCGCCTTGATGAGCTACTTCCCGGGCCGGGCGGGATACCTGATGACCTGGGAGTCGTGCCTGCCCGCGTTCAAGAAACTGTAGCGGCCGCACCACGGCCCTCCTTGCTGCATTCGAGCGGCGGTGCAGCGGACGACGTCACGATGCGCATTGCCCTGGTCACGAGCTTCATGCCGCCGCACCTGGGCGGCATCGAGACAATCGCCCAGCATCTGTTCGAGGGCTACGCGGCGCGAGGCCACGAAGTACGCTGCCTGACGAGCCGAGTGCCCCGCGATCTGCCCGCGCGCGACGGTGCGATCATTCGCACGCCCTGTTTCAACGCCGCCGAGGACTGGATGGGAGTGCCTGTGCCGGTGTGGGGGCCCGGCGCCATCCGGGATCTTCGGGCGCTCGTGAAATGGGCCGACGCCGTCCACGTCCTCGACTGCCTGTACTTCTCGAGCGCGATGGCGGTGGCCGTCGCGCGTGCCGGCCGGAAGGCGGTCATGCTGTCGCAGAACGTCGGCTTCATCCCCTACGAGCGCGGATGGGTGCGGGCCGTCGAACACCTGGCCTATCAGACGCTCGGCCGAGCGGTGCTGCGAGGGGCGTCCCACGTCGTCCTGGCGACACCCACCGCTGAGGCGTGGGTGCGCGGCATGTACGGCGGACGCGTGCCTGCCTGGGCGTCGTCATTCCCGATCGGGATCGATACGGACGCGCTGCGCCCGGCCTCCGCATCGGAACGTGCCGCGGCACGGGCGGCGCTCGGTTTCGCGGACCAGCGTCCGATCGTGCTGTTCGCGGGACGGCTCGTGGAGAAGAAGGGCGTCGTGCTGGTGCTCGAAACGGCGTCGCGAGCCACGGAATTCGACGTCGTGGTCGCGGGCGACGGCCCGCTTCGAAGCGTCCTCGGCCGCGCGGGCTCGAACGTCCGTTGGCTGGGTGCGGTGGACGCGCGGGTGATGCGCAGTTTATACGCCGCGGCCGACCTCGTCCTGCTTCCCTCGCGCGGCGAGGGGCTCCCGCTCGTCGTCCAGGAGGCGTTGAGTTGCGGGCTGCCGGTCGTGATCTCGGACGACGAGGTCTACGCCGCACCACTGCGGAGCGCCGGTGCGTGCCTTACGGCCGCGCGCACGCCTCCAGCGCTGCATGCGGCACTGCTCCGCGGCCTCGAACACCGGCATGCCCTGGCCGCAGCGGCCCGGGCCTTCGCTGAGGCGAACTGGACTCGGGACGGGATGATCGCCCAGTACCAGAGGGTTCTCGCGTCGCTCGTGTGATGGACGCCCTCACGGGCGCTGCCGGACCCCGACCGCCAACAACTGGTCGCCTAGACGCGCGGCCCGCAGGCCGATGTTGGCGACCCTTCGGGCGCCGTCGAACCAGGGCGAGCGCGTAAGCCGTCCCTGCACGGCGCGATAGCTCTCTCGCCGGGTATCCTCGGGTTTCGCCTCTCCAAGCCACCTGGTCCATTCGCGGATGCGGACGTCCTCGCTCCAGAGTCCCTCGACTGAGAAACCCGCCGCCTGCAGGGCCGCCCGAAGCCCTCGCCTCGATGCGATCAACAGGTGCTCCGGTGGGCAGACGACCACAGAACGCCGGCCAAAGATCCGGACCGCGAGGCCAAAACGGTTGGGCGTGCTGACGGCGATGATGCCGCCCGGCCGCAGGAGGTCGCGGATCCTCCGGAGCGCCCGGCGAGGTTCGCACAGGTGCCCGACCACGTCCCACAGGGCGACGATCGAGTAATGCTCCGGAGGGAGGTCGGCCGCGTCGAGTGTGGTCTCGCGCACGTCCGCGCCCGAAACGCGGCGCGCCACTGCCGCCGCGTGTGGCGAGATCTCGAGCCCGGTAAGGTCGCTCCACCCCTGATCGCGCGCATAGGTGAGGAACGGCCCGGTCCCGCACCCAACGTCGAGGATCGGCCCCCGCCCGGCGGAGCGCAGGCCTATGTCAAGAGCCCGCTGGAGGCTCGGGCGATCGTGGCGAGTTTCAACGGTGGCCCGACGGGTGCAGGAGTTCACGCACCCGTGCCCCCAGCTTCCCGGCCGGTCTGGCCAGCCGCCACCGGTTTGGTCGCGACGATCAGATGATTCACGGCGAAAATACCAGCGCCGAGCCCCCGTCCGCGCCAACCGTCGAGCAGGGCGAAAGCGACGTTGTGCAGCACGAGCGGCCATCGCAGCAATGCGCGGAGCCACGACCGGCCAAGTTCCTCTGTCATCTGTGCATCACCGCCGAGTGCCTTCGTGCCCACGTACATCAGGATAGAGAGGCCGAGCACGGCGCCGAGCCCGCCCTGCGGGCGGACGTCGATGACATCGAGGCCGGCCTGGACGCAGAGGTGCTCGAGGCCGTAACGAGTGAAACGATAGTAGTCGTGCGGAGCCTCGTGGAGGTTCCAGGTCTGGGGTGCCGTGAGGACGAGCCGTCCGCCGGGCGCGAGGACCCGGGCGATCTCAGCGATGCACCGATGGGGATCAGGAAGGTGCTCGAGGACCTGAGTACAGAGCACCAGGGCCGCGGCGCCGTCGGCGATAGGGACGGCATCGGCACGTGCCCAGCAGTCCGGCCGGCTTCCGAACGTGGGCGTCAGATCGAACCCGAAATAGCGCCCGCCGCTGGGAATGAACTCCTCGTAGGGACGGCCACCGCACCCGATATCGATCACCACACCCCGCGTCAGCGAGGAGACCACCTCGGCAATGTCGCGGGTCAGGTGACGTTCCAGAAGCCAGGCGGGATCGAACACCGTCGACCTCGATCGGACGAGACGGCGGCGCGCAGTCGAAGGGGAAGCCGTCATCGCGCCCGGTCCCCTCCGCGAAGCCTGGTCGCCGGACGCGGGTCGACGGCGGCTTGGACCCGGTCGAGGCGGTAGTCGAGCTCGCGAAAGCGCCGAGTGAGCGCGGCCAGCACCACGCCTGTCAGTACCAACGAGAATCCCACAATTTCCAGCCCGGTCGCGAGCACCGCCGTGGGAATCCTCACCGTGCCGCGTTCGATGAACTCGATGCTGACCCAGACCCCGGGCGCCAACCCCGCCAGCATCGACATGAACCCGAGCGCGCCGAAGAACGCGAACGGCCGGTAGTCGCGAAACAGCGTGAGGATGGCGTACAGGATGCGAAACCCGTCCCGGATCACCCTGATCTTCGAGCGGCTGCCCTCCGGTCTGGCCACCAGTCGCACCGGGACCTCCACTGTCCTGAAACCGCGCTCCAAGGCCAGGATGCTCAACTCAGTCTCCACTTCGAAACCGGAAGCGAGCATGGGAACCTGGCGCGCGAACTCCCGGGTCATGACTCGGTAGCCCGACAGCAGATCGGTGATCTTGGCTGCGAACACTGTATTGACAGCTTCCAACATCAGCCAATTCCCGAATCTGTTGACGGTCCTGAAATCGCTCCCGGACTCAGGGTCGAGCCTGGTTCCGACGACCACGTCGGCCGAGTCGGCGAGGAGCGGCGCCATCAAGTCGGCGACGCGGTCCGACGGATACGTGGCATCGCCGTCAACCAGCACGTAGATGTCCGCTTCGACATCGCGGAAGGCTTTCCGGACGGCGTTGCCCTTGCCACGCCTCTCCTCCCGCAGTACGGTAGCACCGTGTTGAGCGGCAATCGCAGCGGTTCGATCCTTCGATCCGTTGTCGATGACCACGATCTGCGCATCGGGCAGCGCCAACCGGAATGACGCGATCACTTCTGCGACGGTCATCTCTTCGTTGAGGCAAGGGATGATGACCGCCGTGCGCGGGCCGGGCCGGATGGACATGGACAGGCAGTATAGCTGAGGGTGTCAAGGACATGTCCAGACTCAACGTCCGCACTGCGGCGCCAGCGTTGCACATCCTCCGATGCTCTGAAGCGCCGGGCGCTGCGATTTCTCATATCCCAGCGGGCCGGATCGGTCGCAGATTCTGCAACGCCCAATCGCCGCCTCTTCAAACTGACCAGGATCACGCCTGAAAAGCGCGTGTCCTGACGGCCGCCGTCGGTACCGATGTTGCTCTATCCCTGCGCATGAGGAACATGCAGACGGAGCAGGGGACGACGCTCGTCGAGGCCATTGTCGCCATCGGTCTCCTCGCGGGCGCGGTGGTGAGCCTGGCCAGCCTCTCGTCTGTCGCCATTCGAAGCGCAGGCATCGCGCGGGAGCGATCCACGGCCACGATCCTGGCCCTGCAGAAGATGGAGGAGCTCTGCAGAGACGCTTCGTCGCTCCCGCTGTCGGCCGCCAACGCGTGGGCCGTCGACACGCCGGGCCACGTGGAATTCCTCGATGCGTACGGCCGGCCGCTCGGCGGCCGCGGCGGCGTCTACGTGCGCCGCTGGGCGGTGACGCCGCTGCCGGCGGACGCGAACCTCGTAGCCATCCAGGTCGACGTGGCGGCGTGTCGAACCCTGCCCGGGGCATCACGGTGCGGTGATGCCGTTTCGCACACGCGCCTGGTCAGCGTGCGATCGAGGAGCGTATGGTAGACCTGCGTGCTCGTCACGGCTTCACACTGGCCGAACTGCTCGTCGCCACGGCCGTCACGATCGTGGCGCTCAGCCTGGCGGTCAGCCTGCTGCATCCGGTGTCGGTGGCGTTCCACACGCTGCCCGAAGCCGTCGATGCCCAGCAGCGTCTGCGCGTAGCGGCGCAGGCGCTGGCCGACGACATCGTGGAAGCAGGGGCGGGACCGGTCTTGGGATGGGCCGCCCGCGCCGGGCCGGTCTGGCCTGCGGTCCTCCCGTGCCGCTGGGCCGGCGAACCGCTCGCCACGCGCGCGATCGCCTGCGCGGAGCCCGGCGCAATCACGCTGCTGGCCGTGCCCGCCGCCGCCCCGCAGGCCTTGGTCGCCGGGGACCTCACAACAACGGGAGGCGCCATCGGCGTGGCCGCGCTTTCTGCGTGCGCCCTCACGCAGCCGGCCTGCCGCTTCCACGACGATGGCCGCGCAATCGTGGCAGATGGTTCAGGCGCCTGGGATCTCGTGCAGTTGACAGCAGTCTCGATCGACGGCACGACGCTCGAACACGCGGGCTCGCCAGTCACGCGCCTCTACGCGGCTGGTGCGATCGTCGCCGAAACGGGCACCGTCGCCTACAGCCTGCGGGTCGACCCGGCGACGCATGTGTCGCAGCTGAAGCGCTCTGCAGACGGCACGGCGGACATGCCGTTTCTGGATCACCTCACGGTCCTGCAATTCGAATACTTCGGCCGTGCCGAACCTCCCGCCGTCATCGACGACGGCGATCCGTTGCGGCGCCGGACCTCGTACGGGCCGCTGCCGCCCCCCGCCGGCGTCGACGATCCTCTCGACGCGTGGCCGCCGGGTGAGAACTGCCAGTTCCTGCGCGTCGCCGGGGCGCTCTCTGCCCGCCAGGCGCCTCTGCCCATCGAGTCGGGCGGCCTCGCGCGTCTGCCGTTGAAGGTGTTTGTGGACGGCCCATGGTGTCCCGACGGCGCGTCGCTGAATCGCTACGACGCCGACCTGCTCCGCATCCGCCTGGTGCGCATCACGCTGCGCGTCCAGGCGCAATCGCCGGCGGTGCGCGGGCTCGACGCGCAATTGTTCGGCCAGCCCGGCTCCGCCCGCGAGTCGGCGCGGCTGGTGCCCGACCTGGAGGTGCGCACCGATGCCGCGCTTCGCAACCGATAGGGGCGTCGCCTTGCTCGCCGCGCTGATCGTCATGGCGATTGTCGCCGCCATGGGGCTCGGCCTCGCGCTCACGACCAGCCTCGAGCCCGCGGCAGCCGCCAATTTCGAGGCGAACCGCGTCGCGCGCCTGGCGGCGGAGGCCGGCATCGCCGTCGCGGTTCATGAACTGGCGGGCATCGCCGACTGGAACGCCGCGCTGGCCGGCACGGCGACGTCCACCGTGCTGGACAGGGGCGCCGTCACCGTGAACCTCCCCGACGGCTCGAGCGCGGGCCTGGACGAACTGACGGCTCGCGCCGACTGCGGCCGGCCGGTCGCCTGCTCGGACAGCGACCGCCGCGCCTTCACGGCCGCTCGCCCGTGGGGCCCGAACAACCCTCAGTGGAGGGTGTTCGGGCACGCCCGCCTGGACCGCCTCGTCCCGCAGGGCGACGGCCTGCCGCCGGTGGCCATCGTGGTGTGGGTGGCCGACGACCCGGCTGAACTCGACGGCGACCCGCTCACCGACAGCGGCGTCGGCCCGGGCGGGGAATGGCGTCCCGGAGGGCTGCGTCCTGGCCGTGCGCGCCGAGGCGTTCGGTCCGCAGGTTCTGCCCACCGCACCGTCGTGGCGACGGTGGCCCGCCTGGCCCGCCTCCAGGCTGCGGCGCCGGGACGCCAGGCTGCGTGTCCCTGACGGGCGCTTGAATTGACTGCGCCGGGAGGCCTAAAGTCAGTTCAGGGAACCGCCGATACAACGAGGAGCCGGGGGAGTGTGCCCTCTGCCTCGGGGGTGCCGGTAGCCATGACGAAGAACACAGACAGCGCGGATCGTCCTCATCGCGGCGGCGGCCATCTGCGCGTCGGTCCTGTCGGCCAGGCGCCCAATCGCTGGCCGACGTGGCACGCAAGGAGGCCGCGCGGCGGAAGGCCGTGAAGGCGCCGGCGAAGGTCTTCACGAACGACAACCTCAAGGTCGTGCCGCCCGCGGTCCCTCCGGTCAGCCCCGGCCGAACCGGGAGCCCAGCCGGCGCCCCCGGCCGGGGCCGCCTGGCCGAGGCCGCGCCCAGGAGAAGCCGCCGAGGCGCCGGACCCCACCAAGGACCCGGAGTACTGGCGCAAGCGCATCACCGACGCGCGACAGGCGCGCGACCGCAACGCCTTCCTGCTGGAGGCCGTCCAGAGCCGGATCAACGGCCTCACCACGGACTTCTATGCGAGGGACGACCCCTACCAGCGGGCGCAGATCGAGCTCGAGCGCCAGCAAGACGCTCGCGCGAGCTCGACCGCATGAAGAAGGCACCAGGTGGAGCTCGAGAAGAAGATCGCGGACATCGAGGAAGAGGCCCGCCGGGCGAACATCCCGCCGGGCTGGCTGCGATAGCCGCCTACTCGCCGAGTCCCAGTCCCGCAGCGCCCGGAGGAGCTCCGCCTCCGAGACGTCGGTCACAATCCGTGACAGACCCGATCCCGGTCGGCAGCACGAAGTGCAGGCGGCCTTCGTGCACCTTCTTGTCGTGGCGCATGAATTCCAGTTGCGCGGCCGCGGACAGGTCGTTCACGGGCGGCAGCGGCCCCAGCTGCGCGATGGCCGCCGGCAATCGTGTCGCGATCGGCCGCCGCCAGCACGCCCCGCGCTGACGCGATCGCGCAGGCCGCCAGCATGCCGTACGCCACCGACTCGCCGTGCAGCAGCCGCCGGTACCGGGTTGCCGCCTCGAGGGCGTGGCCGACGGTGTGGCCGAAGTTCAGCACGCGCCGCGCACCCGTCTCGCGCTCGTCGGCGGCGACGATGGCGCCCTTCACCCGGCAGCAGGCGGCGATGACGGGCGCCAGCGCGCGCGGGATCGCGCCTGGTCAACGGCCCGAGATCCGCGGCTCACCTGGTCGAAGAGCGCGCGCGTCGCACGCCACGCCGTACTTGATCACCTCGTACAGGCCCGCCCGGAACTCGCGGCGCGGCAACGTCGACAGCACGGCCGGGTCGATGACGACGAGCGACGGCTGGTAGAAGGCGCCGACGAGGTTCTTGCCGCCGGGCAGATTGACGCCCACCTTGCCGCCGATCGCCGCGTCCACCTGCGCCAGCAGCGTCGTCGGCACGTGGGCGAGGCGGATGCCGCGCATGTAGGTGGCCGCCGCGAAGCCTCCCATGTCGCCGATCACGCCTCCGCCGAACGTGATCAGGGCGGCGGACCGGTCGGCGCCGCCCTTGAGCAGCGCGTCGTAGATGCGGCTGGCGCCCGCCGAGCGTCTTGTGGCGCTCGCCGTCCGGCACGATGATCGGCGCCGCCTCGGGCAGCGCGTCGTGGAACGCGCTCGCCCCAGAATCCCCAGACCGTCGGGCTCGACACGACGAAGCGGCGACGGCCCGATGCCGGCGTCGTCCAGCGCGGCTCCGCACCTGCGGCGAGCGTGCCGGCGCCGACCAGCACCGGATAGGCGCGCGACGGCGTGGCAATCTCGATGCGGAGCGGTCGCGTGTGGGTCATGCGGTCGCGAGACGACGCGGGCTCGGGCCGGGACGTCTGCCCGTCGATGATACGATAACAGATTGGCGCCGGCCCCGCGTGGCCGGCCTTCGGCAGGGCAGCAGGAACAGATCATGGCCGAGAAAGACGACAACAAGGAACCCGTCATCACCGAGATCACGCCCAAGTCCGAGGACTTCTCGCGGTGGTACACCGACCTGGTGCGCCGCGCCGAACTGGCGGACTATTCGCCGGTCAAGGGCTGCATGGTGATCCGGCCGTACGGGTATGCCATCTGGGAGTTCATCCAGCGCGGCCTCGACGACCGCATCAAGGCCACCGGGCACGTGAACGCCTACTTCCCGCTGTTCATCCCCAAGAGCCTGCTCACCAAGGAGGCGGAGCACGTCGAGGGCTTCGCGCCGCAGGTGGCGTGGGTCACCAAGGGCGGCACCGAGGAGCTCGAAGAGCCGCTGGTCGTGCGGCCGACGTCGGAAGCCATCATCGGCACGATGTACGCCAAGTGGATCCAGTCGTGGCGCGATCTGCCCGTCCTGATCAACCAGTGGGCCAACATCGTCCGCTGGGAGAAGGTGACGCGGCTGTTCCTGCGCACGACCGAGTTCCTGTGGCAGGAAGGCCACACCGCGCACGAGACGGCGGAAGAGGCGGAAGAGGAGACGCTCAAGATCCTGGCGCTCTACAAGGAGTTCGTCGAGACCGAGCTGGCGATGCCCGTCATCGCCGGGCGGAAGTCCGAGAGCGAGAAGTTCGCCGGGGCCGGCCGCACCTACTCGATCGAGGCGCTGATGGGCGACGGCCGCGCGCTGCAGGCCGGCACGTCGCACAACCTCGGCCAGAACTTCGCCAAGGCGTTCGACATCAAGTTCCAGGCCCGCGACAAGTCGCTGCAGTACATCTGGGGCACGTCGTGGGGCGATGACGACCCGGCTCATCGGCGCGGTCATCATGGTGCACGGCGACGAGTCGCGGCCTCGTGCTGCCGCCGCGGGTCGCGCCCGTACCAGGTCGTCATCGTGCCGATTCCCCGCGGGAACTGGCGCGAGACCGTCCTGCCTCACGCCCGGCAGATCAGGGACGCGCTCGTGGCGGCCGGCGTGCGCGTGATGCTCGACGACCGCGACGCCTACACGCCGGGCTGGAAGTTCTCCGAGTGGGAACTGCGCGGCGTGCCGCTCCGCCTCGAGATCGGGCCGAAGGACATCGAGAAGCAGCAGGTGATGCTGGCCCGCCGGGACACGCGCGAGAAGCTCCCGACTCCGGTGGCCGGCCTCGCGGGCCGCGTGCAGGAATTGCTCGCGGCGATTCAGCAGAACCTGTTCGACCGCGCGCTGGCGTTCCAGCTGGATCACACCAGCCGCGCGGCCACGTGGGACGAGTTCACCCAGATCATGGAGGGCCGGCCCGGCTTCGTCGTGTCGCCGTGGTGCGGCGACGCCGTGTGCGAGGCCGACATCAAGGCAGCCACGCAGGCCACGATCCGGAACCTGCCGATGGACGCGGCGGCCGGCCACCGGCGCGCCGTGCGTCAAGTGCGGCCGGCCGTCGGTGGCCGACGCGTGGTTCGCGAAAGCGTACTGACGGAAGTCAGAAGCAAGCAGCACAGCAGCCAGTAGCAGGCAGAAGGCAGAGCGCCATCCGGCTGCGATTCAAGGCCGGGTCCCCGGACCCGGCCTGTTCTACTTTGGCGGGAACTGCGAGCAGCGCCGCGGCGACCTCGGGCGAGAGCCGCGCGATCTTCTTCATCACCGCGTGGCGGCGGGTGAGCCGTTCACGCTCGACAATCAGCCGGCCCGCCTGCACGAGCTCGTCGCGCCACTGCGCGCATCCGGCCGTCGGCGCGCCGCGGGCGGCCGCGCGAGCAGTTCGGCGATCGACTCGAGGCACACCGCGTCGCCCACCAGTGCCGGCGGCTTCCGCAAATCCCTCCGGCAGCGGCCCCGTCGGCCCGCGCGATGCGCTTCGCGCAGGTCGTACACCGCCACGCGGCTGGCGCGGCGCGCGAGGGCGAGATGGACCATGCCGCGCACGGCGAGCCAGGCGTCGCGCTCGGCGGCGCCTGCAGGCGCCCGCTTCGCGATCCCGGGCCACCTCAACGAGCCGGTGCAGCGTCGGCAGCGGGGCGTCGGCCGCGCCGGCCGGTCACCAGCTCGCTCAGGAACCGCGGGTCGGCGGGTTCGCCGGCGGCTGCGGCCTCGATGGCCAGCCGCGGATCGATCACGGGCGTGCCGGTCGACGCGCTGGCCGACGCCCAGGCCCTGATCGCCGAGCTCGGGTCTTCAGCCAGCCTGCGCGGAGCGGCTTCAGCACGTCCGGCAGCGCCCGCTCGATGGCGTCGAGCGCGTGCAGGCGGAGCGCGTCGGGCCGCTCGGCGTCGAGGATGAACGCGGTCAGCGTGTCGAGGACCCGCGTGCTCTCGGGGCTCTCGAGGTACGCGCCGAGCAGCCCGACGGCCGCCGCGCGCACCGCCGGGTCGGCGCCGTCCGACTCGAGCTGTTCCGCGCCCAGCTCCGCGCTGCGCCGATCGGGCGTGGCTTCCAGCACCTTCAGGATCGCAGCCCGCGCCGCCGCCGACGGCGAGCGGTCGAAGGCGACGATGCAGGTGGGGAATCGCGCGGACGCCCGATCACGGTGAGCCTGGCCGCGGCCGTCTCGCGCGCCACGGCGTCGTCGCCGCACAGGTCGGCGAGGAGGACCTCGATCTCGGCCGCGGCCGACCTGCGGATCGCCACGGCCTACTCCTCCGCGCGGCGCCGGCGTCTTCCCGAAGACCCAGGCCAGGCCGATGCTGAGGATGTAGAGGGCGATCATCGGCCCGGCCATCAGCGACTGCGTCATCGGGTCGCCGGTCGGCGTGATCACGGCCGCGAGCGATGAAGATGATGAGGATGGCGTACTTGATGTTGCGCCAGAGGAACCCGGCGGTCACCAGGCCCATGCGCGCGAGCACGAGGATGACCGCCGGCATCTCGAAGATGAGGCCCATGGCCAGCATCAGCATCGCGTAGAGCGAGAAGACCGGCGCGATGCGCGGCATGAACATCATGTAGTCGGTGCGTGAAGCCGGCCAGGAACACCCACGCGATCGGGAACAGGACGTAGTGGTTGAAGGCCGCGCCGCCGACGAAGAACACCGACGCCATGAGGATGAAGGGCAGCGCGAAGCGCTTCTCGTGCGCGTACAGGCCCGGGCGCGATGAACAGCCAGAGCTGCCAGCATGATGAGCGGCGCGGCGATCACGACGCCCGCGAGCAGCGCGATCTTCACGCTTCAGCATGAAGGCCTCGGTCGGCTCGGTGTAGATGAGCTTCGAGCCTGGCGGCAGCTTCTCGTACAGCGGCCGCATGATGAACGTCGAAGATGCGGTCGATGAAGAAGAACGCGACCAGCGTGCCGACGGCCAGCGAGAGCGCGGACGCCACCAGCCGCCGGCGCAGTTCGTCGAGATGATCGAGGAACGACATCCGGCCGCCGCCCTCGTCGTCCTCGACATCGTCGTCGCCCACGCCGCTCGAGGCGGAGCGGGGCTGGCGGGGCCGATCTCGGTGGAAGCCGGCGGCTTCCGGCGCCGGAACGCCGCGAGTTTCGCGAGCGGGCCTAGCGCCACGTGCCCGACGAGGAGCCGGCGGTGGGCTCGGCTGGCGGGTCCGTCGGGGTCTCCGACGAGGTCGACGCGGGCTTCTGGGCGGTGGTGTTCTTCTGCTCCTCCACCCGGATTTCCTCTTCCAGCGTGCTGCGCAGCTCGTTCGACGCGCGGCGGAACTCGCCGATGCTGCGGCCGAGCGAGCGGCCGAGTTCGGGCAGCTTGCGCGGTCCGAAGATGATGAGCGCGATCACCAGGATGATGACCAGCTCGGGCATGCCGATGGAACCGAACATGTGTGTCACTCCCGTGGCACCCGCCGTCCGGGGGCGGCAGGCGTGAACGGTGTCACGCTCGCCCCGGGCCCGCGCCGGCACCAGCCGGCACACCTGCCCATGGCCCGGAGGGGGCCTCCTGCATCATAGGCTTCGGGGCGCGCACGGTCAAGGATCGGCAGGCGCTGCTGCGCCGCGAACTCGTTGCCGCTCCATAGGTTATCTGGTACGATGGGATTCATGCGGTCAGCTCGTCTCGCCCTCGTGGTCGTCGCGGTGCTCGTCGTGTCGGCCATCGTCGGAAGCGTGTTCGGGCGGGGCGTCGCGTCGAGCCAGGAACGCCTGCCGGAGCGCTACCGGGCGTTCACGACGGCGGTGCGCCTGGTCGAAACCAACTACGTCGAGAAGACGGAAAGCGACCGCGTGGTCTACAGCGCCATCTCCGGCATGCTGCAGACGCTCGACCCGCACTCGAGCTTCCTCGACCCGCGGACCTACGCGCAGATGCGCGAGCGGCAGCAGGGCCGCTACTACGGGCTCGGGATCACCATCCAGGTCATCGACGGCGACATCACCGCCGTGAGCCTGTTCGAAGGGTCGCCGGCCTACAAGAAGGGCGTGCGCCGCGGCGACGTCATCGCGAAGATCGACGGCGAGGACGCCAAGGGCTGGACGAGCGAGCAGGCCGCGCGGCGCCTGCGCGGCCCCAAGGGCACGACGGTGCGCGTGTCGCTCCGGCGCCGCGGCTACGACCAGTTGATCGAACTCGACGTGCCGCGCGACGAGATCAACATCCCGACCATTGCCGCCGCCGTCATGATCGACGACCGCACGGCCTACATCCGCCTGCAGGACTTCGCCGAGCAGACGGGCAACGACCTCGCCGCCGCCCTGCAGCGCCTGTCGGCGAAAGGGATGCGCCGGCTGCTGCTCGACCTCCGGGGCAACCCCGGCGGGCCGCTCGACCAGGCCATCCGCGTGTCGAACGAGTTCCTGCAGCAGGGGCAGATGATCGTCTACACGCGCGGCCGGGTGCCGAATTCCGATCAGGACTACCGGGCGACCGAGCGGGGCAAGTACACCGATCTGCCCGCTGGTCGTGCTCGCCAACCGCAACAGCGCGAGCGCGTCCGAGATCGTGACCGGCGCCCTCCAGGATCACGACCGCGCGGTCATCGTCGGGGAGACGACGTTCGGCAAGGCGCTGGTCCAGTCGGTCTACCGGATCAGCGAGGGCGCCGCGCTGGCCCTGACCACCGCCCGGTACTACACGCCGAGCGGCCGGATGATCCAGCGCCCGTGGGACGGCACCTTCGACGAGTACCTGACCTACACCGCCCGGTCGCAGAGCGCGCCGCGCGAGCACACCGCGTCGGAGCTGAAGTACACGGACGCCGGGCGGAAGGTGTACGGCGGCGGCGGCATCGAGCCCGACCACCGCCTCGAAGGGCCGGTCGAAGGCTTCAACCCGGGTCGCTTCGCCCGCCTGCTGTTCGCGCGCCAGGTGTTCGCGTCCTTCGCCCAGAAGTTCTCGGCGGTCGGCGACACGCGCATCGCCGTCGAGGGCCGGGACCGCATGTTCGTGGCGAAGGACTTCACCGTGGACGCCGCCATGCTCGAGGCGTTCCGCGCGCACCTGAAGGCGGAGCGGGTCACGATGGACGAAGCGGCGTTCGCGCAGGACCTCCCGTTCATCACGGCGATGATCCGCTACGAGATCGACCTCAACCTGTGGACCGTGGAAGACGCGCGGCGCCACCTGATCACCATCGACCCGCAGGCCCAGCTGGCCCTCACCTGCTTCGACGAGGCGGATCGGCTGGTGCAGGCGGCCAAGGGACGCGCGTCCCGCGGCGCCACTTCCTACTGAGACTCTTCGAAACGATGCGTCTGCAGCGGCTGGAAATCACCGGATTCAAGTCATTCAGCGATCGGTCGGAGCTGGCCTTCGACCGCGGCGTCACCGCGATTGTCGGGCCCAACGGGTGCGGCAAGAGCAACGTGGCCGACGCCATCGTGTGGGTCCTCGGCGAGCAGAGCGCCAAGAGCCTCCGCGGCGACCGGATGGAAGACGTCATCTTCAGCGGCAGCGACGCGCGCAAGCCCAACGCGGCCGCCGAGGTGCGCCTGATGCTGGCGGGCGTGCCGGTGTCGGTGCAGTCGGGCGCGGGCTCGGGCGAGGAGCTGATCGACGACGACGGGCGCCCGATGGTGCGCGAGGTGGAGGTGACGCGCCGCCTCTACCGGTCGGGCGAGAGCGAGTACCTCATCAACGGCGAGGTGAGCCGCCTGCGCGACGTGCACGAGCTGCTGATGGACACGGGGCTCGGCGCCAAGGCCTACGCGATCATCGAGCAGGGCAAGATCGGCATGATTCTCAGCTCGCGGCCCACCGATCGGCGCCAGCTGATCGAAGAGGCCGCGGGCGTCACGAAGTACCGCGCGCGCCGGCGCACCGCCGAGCTGAAGCTGGATGCCGCGCAGCAGAACCTCACCCGCATCGACGACATCGTCTTCGAGGTCGAGAAGCAGCGCGGCACGCTGAAGCGGCAGGCGGCGAAGGCGCGGCGCTATCGGCGGCTGCGCGACGAGCTGCGCCGCTGGGAGAAGGTGCTCCTGGCGCGCCGGCAGCGCGTGCTGGCGGTGGCCATCTCCACGGCCGAGGCCCGCATCGTCGAGGTGCAGGCCGAGGAGGCCGCTCGCCGCCGCGCGCGTCGCCGAGCGCGAGGCTGACGTCGAGCGCGTGCGCCTCGAGATCGCGCGGCTCGAGAGCGACGGCCGCGAGAAGCGGGAAGCCGCCCACGCGCACGAGGTCGAAATCGGGCGCCTCGAGCAGCGCATCCAGGGCGACGAGGCCCAGCAGGCCGCCCTCGCGAGGCGCGCGGCCGACATCGCCGGCGAGATCGAGGCCCTGGCGGGGCGCAGCGGCCCGGCGGCCGAGGAGCTGGCGGCCAGGCAGCGCGAGGCGTCGCTCGCCGCGCACGAACGCGACGGGGCGGCCGAGGCCCTCGCCGCTGCCAACGAGGCGCAGGCCGCCACCCAGGCGACGCTGGACGGGCTCGAGGCCGACGTCGAGGCCGTGCGCGCCGAACAGTACGCGGCGGCCAGCGCCGCCACCGCGCTCCAGCACGCCATCGAGAATGCCCTGAGCGCGCGCGACCGCGTGTCGCGCGACCTGGCCCGCTGGTCGGCCGAGGCCGCCGACCTCGAGGTCGAGGCCGCCCGCGCCCGGGAGGAACGGGCGTCCGGCTCGGCGGCCCTCGAACGCGTGCGCGCGCAGCTCGAGGCCGTCATGCGCGAGCGGACCGGCCGCGACGCCGAGGTGTCGTCGCTGCGGGCGGAGCGCGACCGCCTGGCCCTGACCCTGCGCGAGCACGAGCAGGAACTGGCCGACTCCGCCGCCCGGCTGAAGTCGCTCGAGGAGTTCGAGACGGCACGGACGGCCTACGGCGATGCGGCGCGGATGGTGCTCGCCGATTCAGGCGGCGCCGTGCAGCAGGCCGGATTCGGTGGCCGACTACCTCGACGTCGCGCCCGGCTACGAGCGCGCTGTCGAAGCCTGCCTGGGAGATGCGCTGCAGTACGTGGTCGTGCCGAGCCACGAAGAAGCGGCCCGCGGCCTCGCCTTCGTGCGCGAGCGCCGGGCCGGCCGCTGCGGCTTCGTCGTGGCCGGCGGCGATGCGGCGGAGGACCCCGGCACCGGCGCTCCGCGGCCTGGCCTCGAGCCCCTGACCTCGGTGGTTTCCGTTACCGGGCCGTACGCCGACGCAATTAGGCCCCTCGTGTCCCGGGCCTGGCTGGCGCCGACCTACGCCGAGGCAGTGGCGGCAGCCGCCATCACGGACGCGCCCATCGCGACGCCCGACGGGGACGTGTGCCATGGCCCGCGCGTCGTGCTGGGCGGTTCGGGACGCGACGAGGGCCGGGGCATCCTCGGCACCAAGCGGGACCTTCGCGACCTGCGCGAGCGGCTGTCGGCCGAGCGCTCGACGGTAAGCCGGCTGGTCGAGACCGCCGCCGACCTCGAGCATCGCCTCACCGCCGGGCTTGCCGCGATCGAATCGATGACGGCCGAGATCCATCGGCAGGAAATGGCCGCGGTCGGCTTCGAGCTCCGCATCGCGCAGGCCGACGACGACATCGCGCGCATCGGGCAGAAGCAGGAACTGGTAGCGCTCGACGGGCGGCGGGCCGAGGAGGAGATCGCCGGCCTCGATCTGCGGCAGGCCGACGCGCGCGCCTCGGTGCTCCGCCTGGCCGAAGACCAGCGCTCGGTCGACGAGCGGCTGGCCGCCGCCCAGCGGCGCCTGTTCGAGGCGCGCGAAGACGCCCGCGTGCGCAGCGAGCGCGTGCGCGATGCCATGACGGAGCACGCCCGGCTGCTGGAGCGCGCTGCGGCGCTCGCCCTCGAGGCCGCCAGGGCGGAGGAGGCGCAGCGCGAAATCGAGACGCGCCTGTCGGCCCGTGAGGACGAACAGCGCCAGATCTCGGCGGAGCGGGCGCGGCTGGAACAGTCCGTGGCGGACGCGCGGCGCGCCCTCGACGCGGAGGCCGAGGCCCTCGACCGTGCCCGCGAGCAGGTGCGCCTCGTCGACGACGCCGTCAACGAGCTGCGGGCGAAGAACGACGGCACCGAGGCCGCCATCCGCGAGGCGAGACGCGCGCTCGACGCGGTGCGCGAGGCCCGCGCCGAGGCCGAGGTCACCCGCGCCAAGGCGACGAGCGATCTCTCCCATCTCGAGGCCACCTGCGTCGACACGCTCGCCTGCGGCCTCGAGGCGGTCATCGCCGAGGTCGAGCAGATGGAGCGCGACGGCGACGTCAGCCCCGACTGGCGCACCATCTACGCCGAGGAGCCTGACGAAGAGGCCGCGGCGGAGGGACTGGCGGAAGGCGCGCCGGCCGCGGAAGCCCAGCCAGAGGCCCCGGCGGCGGCCGACGCGGCGCCGAGAGCGGTGACGCCCGAGGAGGCGATCGAGGAACTGAAGCGCAAGATCGAGCGTCTGGGCCCGGTCAACATGATGGCGATCGAGGAATTCGACCAGCTCGAGGTCCGCCATGGCTTCCTCACCGCGCAGCGCAAGGACCTCATCGAGTCGATCGCGGATACGGGCGAAGCGATCAAGCGGATCGATCAGACCACCCGCCAGCGCTTCCGCGAGGCGTTCGACGCGATCAACCTGAACTTCCAGCAGATGTTCGGCGTGCTGTTCGGCGGCGGCCGGGCCGGCCTCACGCTGATCGACGAGGAGGACATCCTCGAGA
Organism: uncultured Acidobacteriota bacterium; assembly: GCA_963806085.1. GTDB lineage: Bacteria > Acidobacteriota > Vicinamibacteria > Vicinamibacterales > JAKQTR01 > JAKQTR01. Next base: position 2,191,307 of record CAWDWR010000001.1, on the reverse strand, counting down.
GCGGCATCGAGATCATCGCGCAGCCGCCCGGAAAGCGCCTCCAGAACGTCCAGCTGCTCTCGGGTGGCGAGAAGGCCCTGACCGCCATTTCGCTGATGTTCGGGATCTTCAAGTACAAGCCGAGCCCGTTCTGCCTCCTCGACGAGATCGACGCGCCGCTCGACGATGCGAACACGGGCCGGTTCCTGGACATGCTCCGGGAACTGCAGACGCAGACGCAGTTCATCCTCATCACGCACAATCGGAAGACCATGGAGATCGCCGACCGGCTCTACGGGGTGACCATGGAAGAGCCGGGGGTGTCGAAGCTCATCTCGGTGCGGCTCAACTAGATGTTCGGGAACGCAGGAACTTCCGCCTCCACGCCGCCGTCAAACCGGGGTGGGGAGGGATGCATGCGGTACATTCAGCGCACCCGGTTCGTCGCCCGCGCAGCGGTGATTCTGGCGGCGGCCGCAGGCCTTTCGGCCTGCGACGTCATGGTCAACACGATGCACGGCGGTGGCCGCGAGCAGGCCCATCAGACATGGACCCGGTCGTACACGCTCGACGCCAGCGGAGCCGCGGTCGAGATTCTCAACACGAATGGCGCGATCAAGGTGGAGCCTGGCGAGGGCAACACCCTGGTTGTAGAGGCCATCATCACCGCCCGGGGCGCCACCCCGGAGGACGCCAAGAAGACGCTGGACAAGGTCGAGATGGCCGAGGAGGCGAGCGCGTCGAGGGTCCGCCTGGAGGCGAAGTACCCGCGCGAGCTTGGCCGAAGCGGCATTGAAGTGGCCTACACCATCCGCGCGCCGAAGTCGGCGAAGTTGTCGCTCGAGACGACCAACGGGCGGGTGCAGGTCAACGGGGCGTTCGCCGCGGTCAAGGCCGAGACGACCAACGGCGGGGTGTATGGCGAAGGGCTCGGCGGCAGCGTGGTGGCCAGCACCACCAACGGCGAGATCAAGCTCAAGATGGCGGCGCTCGGCGGGGACGGCGTGTCGCTCGAAACGACCAACGGCAGCATCGACCTCAGGCTGCCGTCCGACGCCAAGGCGACGCTGTCGGCACGGTGCGTGAACGGCGGGATCAAGGTGGCCGACCTCCCCTTCGAGAAGTCGGGTGAAGGCTCGCGCCGGAAGCTCGACGGCGCCATCAACGGCGGCGGGGCCGCGTTGCGGCTCGAAACGGTCAACGGCAGCATCCGCGTCGGCGGCGCCACTTAGGCCCGGCCCGGCCAGGCACCCGGGTCCGGCGCGGGGCGAACGAGGGCCCGGGTTCCTGAGGGATGAACGAAGACAAGGCCACCCGCTATCACCGGCTCCGGCGCCGCGCCATCCTGCTCGCGGCGGTCTGGCGGGTCTTCCTGCTCTCCATCCTCATCGCGTCCGGTCTGGCGCAGGCGCTGCGTGACGGCGCGGCCTCGGCCGCCCGGGCGTTTCCCGTGTTCCTCCAGTTTCCGCTGACAGTGCTGGGCGTGGCCGCCGCCGTCGTCGTCGTGCACGATCTCGGTGCGCTGCCCATGACCTTCTTCGCCGGGTTCACGCTGGAACGGCGGTACGGGCTCTCGCGGCAGCCAGCGGCGAGGTGGCTCCGGGACCACCTCAAGGCGTCCGCCATCAGCCTGGCGTTCGCGGGCCTGGCCGCCGTCTGGGTCTACGTCTGGCTCGCCGCCGCTCCCGGTCTGTGGTGGCTGCCGGCATGGGCCGGCGTCGTCGCGGCGGGCGTCATCACGGCGTGGGCCGCGCCGGTCGTGCTGCTGCCGTTGTTCTTCCGCTTCGTGCCCGTCACCGACGGCCCGTTGCGCCAGCGGCTCATGGCGCTGGCGGCCAGCGCCGGCGTGCCTGCGCTCGGCGTGTTCGAGTGGCGTACGAGCGACCGCACGTCGCGGGCCAATGCCGCGCTCACGGGCATTGGCCGCACCAGGCGGATCATCCTCTCCGACACGCTGCTGAGCGACTACAGGCCCGAGGAAGTCGAGGCGGTGCTGGCCCACGAGGTGGCCCATCACGTCCACCACGACATCTGGAAGGGGCTCGCAGTGGACGCGGCGGCCGGGCTGCTGGCGTTCGTCGCGGCCGACGCGGCGCTGCGGGCGGCGGCAGGGCCGGCCGGCCTCGACGGCCTCTCCGACCCGGCCGGGCTGCCGTTGGCCGCCCTGGCCATGACGGCGGCGGCGTGGCTGCTGTCGCCGGTGCAGAACGCGGTGTCACGCGCGCACGAGCGCAGGGCCGACCGCACCGCCCTCGATCTCACCGGCAACGCCGACGCCTTCGTCAGCGCCATGCGCCGCCTCGGGGCGCGGAACCTCGCGGAAGCCTCGCCGCCGCTGCTGACGAGGCTCTTCTTTCACACACATCCCCCCGTCGACGAACGCATCGCGCTCGCGACAGCCAGGGCGGCGGAACAGGGAGGCCGGGCCGGCGCCGCGCGGGCGCCGGCGGGCGGCATCAGGGCCGGCGGGAAATGACCACCAGCTCGCCGCGCATCTGGCGGCAGCCCTCGTCGATGGTCAGATTGCAGTAGAACGGAAACGTCCCCGCCTTGTCGGCGCGGAACTCGAAGGTCACCGGCCGTCCGGGCGCGGCGCGTTTCGAGATGCGGTACTCGTCGATGGTGAACGAGTGCGGGATGTCCTCGGCGACGAGGGTGATCTTCACGACGTCGTTGGCGGCCACCTCGATGCGCGTCTGAGAGAACTCGTAGCGCTTGGCCGTGAGGGTGATCTCGCGCCGCCCCTGCTCCTGCGCCAGCGACGCGACGCTGAAGACGACGGCAGCCGCGAGCAGCAGCGCGACGGACACGAAGACGCGGCGCTTGGCGATTCGTGGACGGCATCCCGGTCCCTCCTCCGCCCTGTACGCACGTGCGGGGCGCACATGGGCTCGTACCCCCATTCGTAGCGCCCCGCGTCGTGACGCGCTATTCGACCAACCTACCGGCGGCGGTCGCGGCCGCCGGGCCCGCCCGGCCTGCCGTCCCGGCCGCCAGGGCCGCGGTCGCCGCCGCCGTGCGGGCGATGCGGGCGCGGCGCGTGCTCGGCCGGTTGATCCCCCTGCGCGGCTTCGCCACCGCCCTCGCCGCCCTCTTCCTCGGCCAGCAGCGCCTTGCGGCTCAGCCGGATCTTGCCCGACGGATCGATGCTGATCACCTTGACGAGCAGCTGCTCGCCTTCCTTCAGCTCGTCGCGGACGTCCTGCACCCGGTGCCGCGCGATCTCGGACACGTGCAGCAGGCCGTCGGTGCCCGGGATGATCTCGACGAACGCGCCGAAATCGGTGATCCGCTGCACCTTGCCCATGTAGGTCTTGTTGAGCTCGGCCGTCGCGGTCAGCTCCATGATGATCGCGATCGCCTTCTTGGCCGAGGCCTCGTCGGCCGACGCCACGTTCACGCGGCCGTCGTCTTCGACGTCGATCTTGACGCCCGTCCGCTCGATGATGCTGCGGATCATCTTGCCGCCGGGCCCGATGACGTCGCGGATCTTGTCGACCGGGATCTTGATGGTGACGATGCGCGGCGCGTACGAGCGAGACGTCGGCGCGCGACTCGGCCAGCGTCGGCCGCCATCGTGTCGAGGATCTGCAGGCGGCCCTGGCGCGCCTGGGCGAGGGCCTTCTGCAGCACCTCGGCCGTGACGCCGGTCACCTTGATGTCCATCTGGAGCGCGGTCACGCCTTCACGCGTGCCCGCCACCTTGAAGTCCATGTCGCCGTAGTGGTCCTCGGCGCCGGCGATGTCGGTCAGGACGGCGTACTTGCCCGTCTGCTCGTTCATGACGAGGCCCATGGCGATGCCGGCGACCGGGGCCTTCATCGGCACGCCGGCGTCCATCATCGACAGCGACCCGCCGCAGACGCTCGCCATCGACGACGAGCCGTTCGACTCGAGGATGTCGGACACCACGCGGACGGTGTACGGGAACTCCTCCTCGGCGGGCATCATCGGCGCCAGCGCGCGCTCGGCAAGCGCGCCGTGACCGATCTCGCGGCGGCCGGGGCCCCGCATGAACGCCACCTCCCCGACCGAGAAGGGCGGGAAGTTGTAGTGCAGCATGAACCGCTTGTAGATCTCGCCATCCACCTTCTCGATCTTCTGCTGATCGTCGGAGGTGCCCAGCGTCGTGGACACGAGCGCCTGGGTCTCGCCGCGCGTGAAGACCGCCGAGCCGTGGGTCCTGGGAACCACGCCAACCTCGGTCCAGATCGGGCGGATCTCGTCGAAGGCGCGCCCGTCGAGGCGCTTCCCGCGATCGAGGATCTCGTCGCGCAGCACCTTTTCCTTCAGTTCCTTGATGACGCTTCTTCGCCGCCGCCTTCTTCTCGGCCTCCTCCTCGGTGAACGAGCGCCGAGGTAGGCGTCGATGACCTCGTCGACCTGGGCGTAGTTCTCGAGCTTGTCCTTGATGCGCATCGCCTCGGCGAGCGGGCCGTACATCTTCGCCTCGACCTCGCTCACGAGGGCCGGGTCGATGGCCTTCTCCGCGACCTGCACCTTCTTCTTGCCGATCTCGACGGCCATCTCGTCGATCACCGCCACGATCGACTTGATCGCGGCGTGCCCGGCCTCGAGGGCCTGCACGATGACGTCTTCGCCGACTTCATTCGCGCCGGCCTCGACCATCACCAGGCTGTCCTTGCTGCCCGCGACGACGATGTCGAGCGCCGAGACCTTGCGCTGCGCGTAGCTCGGGTTGATGACGAACGCGCCGTCGACGTAGCCGACGCGGACGCCGGCCAGCGTCTTCTGGAACGGGATCGCCGAGAAGGCCAGCGCCGCCGACGCGCCGGTGATGGCGATCACGTCGGGGTCGTAGTTCTCGTCGGCCGACAGCGCCAGCGCGATGACCTGCGTCTCGTGGTGCCAGCCCGACGGGAAGAGCGGCCGCAGCGGCCGGTCGATGCACCGGCTGGTCAGCACTTCCTTCTCGGTCGCCTTGCCCTCGCGCTTGAAGAAGCCGCCGGGAATGCGCCCCGACGCGTACGCGTACTCGCGATAGTCCACCGTCAGCGGGAGGAAGTCGATGCCCTCCCGCTCGGACGGCGCGTAGCAGGCCGTGACGAGCACCACGGTGTCGCCGTAGCGCACGAAGACCGACCCGCTGGCCTGCTTGGCCAGGCGGCCGGTCTCAATCGACAACGTGGCTGCCGCCGAGAGTCAATTCTCGCTTGTGCATGATCCTGCCTCTATGTCCGGTCGTTGCGCCCGACGGGCTGTTACTTGCGGATGCCCAGGCGCTCGATGATGGCGGCGTACCGCTTCTGATCCTTGCTCTTCACGTAGTCGAGCAGGCGGCGGCGCTGTCCGACGAGCATCAGCAAGCCGCGGCGCGAGTGGTGGTCCTTGGCGTGGACCTTGAAATGCTCGGTCAGGTAGTTGATGCGCTCGCTCAGGATCGCGATCTGGACTTCCGGCGACCCGGTGTCGCCTTCGTGCCGTTCGAACGACTTGATGAGTTCGGACTTGCGGTCTTTGGTCAGTGCCACGTCTTGTTGCCTCCACGCACGGTCCAGCACCGCCCTATTGCGGCCCGGTCCCGCCGTCACGAAATTCACAACCCCTGCAAAACGTTAATGTTACACCAGTACCACGGCCGGACGCAAAACGCCCCCCGGCATGGCCTCGCCAATGGCCACCAGGCGCCCGTCGGGCTCGAGGAGCCTGACTTCGGCGCCCGCCGGCGCGCCGGACGGCCCGCCCGCGCACTGCGCCGGGCCCACGCTCGCGGCCGTGGGCGATCCAGTCGGCGCCCTCCCGCGTGACGCTCACCGACGGCCAGTCCGTCAGGAGGGCCTCGAGGGGCAGGATCCTCGCCGCGACGTCGGTCTCGACGACACGACGTCCAGGGTGACCGCGTCGCCGAGGCCGAACGGCCCGCTGCGCAGCCGCCGGAGGCTCTCCAGCGTCGCGCCGGTGCCCAGCGTCAGCCCGAGGTCGTGGGCCAGGGCCCGCACGTAGAAGCCCGCCGACGACACGAGCCGGACGCGGACCAGGGGCCCGTCGACCGACAGGAGCTCCAGGTCGGACACCGTGACGGCGACCGGCGCCAGCTCGACCGGCTTGCCGCGCCTGGCCTGGTCGTAGGCCCGGACGCCGCCCGCCATCTTCGCGGAGATACGCCGGCGGCGTCTGCATCCAGGTCCCGCGAAAGCCGTCGAGTGCGTCGGCGATCGCGCCGGCCGCGGGGAGCGGAGAGCCTGTCGGGAGTCTCGAACGGACGATCGTGCCGGTGGCGTCGTAGGTGTCGGTGGTCCGCCCGAGCCGGATGAGAGCGTCGTACTCCTTCTCGGCGCCGCTCAAGTAGCGCGCGAGGCGTGTGGCCCGCCCGATCACGACGGGCAGCACGCCGGTCGCGAACGGATCGAGGGTGCCGGTGTGGCCGACTTTCGCTCCGCGGAACCGCCGGCGCACCACCGCGACGATGTCATGGGATGTCGGTCCGGCGGGCTTGTCGACGACGAGCACGCCGCCCCGGCCGGCGGGCCCGGTGTCATCCACGCACGGGGCGTAGCCGGCACGGCAGGCCTCCGGGACTTCGGGCGGATTCGCTCGAGCATCTCCGCGCGCGCCCGCTCCAGGGGCCCCTTCAGGGTGCAGCCCGACGCGTTCTTGTGCCCTCCGCCGCCGAAGCTGCGGGCCACGCGGCCGACGTCGATGTCGCCCTTCGACCGCAGGCTCACGCGCCAGCGGCCGTCCTCGGCCTCCTTGAAGAACACCGCCGCCTGGATGGTCTTCACGCTCAGGGGCAGGTTGATCAGGCCGTCGGTCTCGTCCGGGGCGCCGCCGGAGGCGGCCAGCGTGGCGTCGGTGAGCATGAGCATCGCGAGCCGGCCGCTCGGGTCGACCTCGAGCGTCTGCAGGACGGCGCCCTGCAGGCGAAGCCGCCCGAGGATGTGGCTGTCGTACAGCTTCCGCGCGACGCTCACCGGATCCGCGCCCGCCTCGAGCAGCCGCGCGCAGATCGAGAACGTGCGCGGCGACACGCCAGGATAGCGGAACGACCCCGTGTCGGTGACCACGGCGACGAACAGCTGCGTGGCCATCTCGGCGGTCAGCGGCACGCCGAGCTCGGCGATGATCTCGAAGACCATCTCGCCGCACGCGGCGGCGGTGCCGTCGAACCAGCGGACGTCGCCGTAGCCGGTGTTGCCCGGGTGATGGTCGATGTTGATGACCGGCAGCCCGTCGATGCCCGCAAGTCCGGTCCGCGCGAGGTCGCCGCACTCGAGCACGACGACGGCCTCGGTGCCGGCCGGGACCGTGTCGCCGACCACGATGTCCGCCGATGCCGGGGAACTCCGCGAGCTGCACCGGCGGGCGGTCATGATGCACGACGCGGGCGTCGGTGCCGACCTCGCGCAGCGCCCACGCGAGCGCGAGCGACGAACCGATCGCGTCGCCGTCAGGCCGCATGTGCGACGTCACGACGATGCGCCGGTAGCGCAGCAGGGCTTCGCAGACCCGGCGGCAGGCTCCGGGGTCGGTCTGGATGGGCGTCATGGCTCGCGCGTCTTCCCGTCGTCCGCGCCGCCGTCCGCGCCGCCTTCTGCGTCGGGGGCTCCGGGCCGCGTCCTGCTCGTGGATCTCGTGGATGAGCTCCTCGATGCGGGCGTGCTGTTCGACCGACTCGTCGAAGCGGAACTCGATCTCGGGCATGCGGCGCAGGCCGAGCCGGCCGGCGAGCTGACGCCGCACGAACGGCGTGGCCCGCTGCAGGGCCCGGCCGGTGTCCTTGCGCGCGGCCCCGGCGGCCATCGTCGTGTAGTAGACGCGGGCGATCTGGAGGTCGCTTGTCAGGCTCACGCGCGTGAGGGTGACGAACCCGACGCCCGGGTCATGCACCTCCCGCGCGAGGATGTCGCTGAGTCTCGGTTCGGATCTGATCGCCGAGGCGATCGGGGCGGTGTCCCTGTGGCCATTGGACGCTCGGTCCCCCGCGTGCGGCAGCGGGAGGCGCAGCGGCGCCGGCGGCTCAGGCCGTCGGCACCGCCGCCAGTTTCTCGATGGTGTAGACCTCGATCACGTCTCCGACCTTGATGTCGTTGAAGCGCTCGAGGCTGATGCCGCACTCGGTGCCGGCCTTCACTTCGCTCACATCGTCCTTGAAGCGGCGCAGCGAGCCGATCTTGCCCTCGTGCACCACGACGTGGTCGCGGATGAGGCGGGCGTGGATGTCGCCCGTGCGGGCCATGCGGCCGTCGGTGACCATGCAGCCGGCGATCGTGCCGAACTTCGGCACGCGGAACGTCTCGCGGACCTCGGCCGTGCCCACCCGCACCTCGCGGAAGGTCGGCTCGAGCAGGCCCGCCATCGCCTTCTTGATCTCGTCGGTCACGTGGTAGATGACCGAGTGCTGCCGGATTTCGACGCCGTCGCGCTCGGCGAGCTCGGAGGCGCTGCGGTCCGGCCGCACGTTGAAGCCGATGATGATGGCGTCGGAGGCCGACGCCAGCAGGACGTCGGAGAGGTTGATCGCGCCGACGCCGGAGTGGATGATCCGGACCTTGACCTTCTCGTCGGACAGCTTGACCAGCGTGGCGGCCAGCACCTCGGCCGAGCCCTGCACGTCGGCCTTGACGAGGATCGGCAGCTCCTTGACGCTGCCCTCGGCGATCTTGTCCTTGAGGCCTTCCAGCGTCAGGCGGGCGCCCTTGGCCCCCAGCGCGATGTCGCGCGCCTGGGTCTGCCGGAACGAGGCCACCTGCCGCGCCTTCGCCTGATCGGCGATGACCTGGAAGGTGTCGCCCGGCGCGGGCAGGCCGGCGAGGCCGAGCACTTCGACCGGCGTCGACGGCCCGGCCACCTTCACGCCGTGGCCGCGGTCGTCGATGAGCGCGCGCACCTTGCCGATGACCGAGCCCGCGATGACGGTGTCGCCGACGCGCAGCGAGCCGTTCTGCACGAGCACGGTGGCTACCGGGCCGCGGCCCTTGTCGAGCTTCGCTTCCAGCACGGCGCCGTGCCCGGGGGCCTTCGGGTTCGCCTTCAGCTCCCCGATGTCGGTGACGAGCAGGATCATCTCGAGCAGCAGGTCGAGATTCTGCTTCTTCTTCGCGGAGACGGGGACGGTGACCGTCTGGCCGCCCCACTGTTCGGGCATCAGGCCGAGATCGCCGAGGTCCTTCATGACCCGGTCGAGGTTGGCGTCCGGCTTGTCGATCTTGTTGATCGCCACGATGATCGGCACGCCCGCCGCGCGGGCGTGATCGATCGCTTCCTTGGTCTGCGGCATGACGCCGTCGTCGGCCGCCACCACCAGGATGACGATGTCGGTGACGCGGGCGCCGCGGGCGCGCATGAGCGTGAACGCCTCGTGGCCGGGCGTGTCGAGGAACACCACCGGGCGGTTGTTGACCGTGACCTGGTACGCGCCGATGTGCTGGGTGATGCCGCCGGCTTCGCGTTCGGCGACCTTCGTGGCGCGGATGGCGTCGAGCAGCGTCGTCTTGCCGTGGTCGACGTGGCCCATGACGGTGACGACCGGGGCGCGCAGGACCTGGTCTTCGGGCTTCGAGTCGTCGGTGCCGACGTCGACCAGTTCCTCTTCGAAGCTCCGCAGCTTCACGTCCGCGCCGAACTCCCGGGCGAGCGACGTCGCCATCTCGGTGTCGAGCGTCGTGTTGATCGTCATCATGATGCGGCGGTCGAGGAGCTTCTTCAGGATGTCCTTCGCCCGCACGTCGAGCTTCTCGGAGAGCTCCTTGACGGTCATGCCTTCCGCCAGGTGATGGTCCGCGTGATGGGCGGCGGCGCCTCGACGGCCGACGGGCCGGGCGATGACGTCCCGGCCGTAGTCCCGGCGAGGGCCGCGGGCGCCGGGGCGGCCCATGGGCCTCGGGGGTGGCGCGGGCCTGCCGACCGCGGGCCTCGGCGGCGCGGTCGGCGCGCCGGGGCGATAGGCGGTCCCGGTCTGCGGGCGGCACGGGCTGTGACGGCAACGGCCGCGGCCCGCCGGTCACCGGCGGACGAAGCGCCGACGGCGGCGCCGAGGGCCGTGTGCCCGCGGAGGCTGGCCGGCCGGCGACGCCAGGCCTGGGCGGCGCCCCGGCGCCTGCTGGAGGCTGGGTGGCCGGCGCCTTGGCTCGCAACACGGGCTTGGGCAGCACGATCGTGCGCGACGGGGTGGTTGCGGGCGGCGCGGACGAGAACTTCCGCGGTTCCTCGACCCTGAGCCTCAGCGTCGGCGGCACCAGGCGGCCGGTCGGCGCGGGCACGCCAGCGGGACGGGCCGGCGCTTCGGCCGCGTGGGCAGCGGCGGGCTGCGCCTCCTCGGCTTCGGCGGGCGGGGGGCGGCCGCCGGCGGGGCCTCGTGGACCTCGGGCGCCACGACGGCGGCGGGAGCTGGCGCCTCGGCCGCCTCAGGCACGGGCGCGGGCGCGGCCGCCGCTTCCTCGCCAGCAGGCGGCGCCGCGGGTGCTTCGACGACCTCGGGCGCGGCGACTTCGACGTGCTCTGGCGCCGGCGCCTCGACGACGTGGGGCGTTTCGACGGGCGCTTCTGCCTCGACGGCCGGCGCTTCGTGCGCTGCCTCGGCCTCGCCCTCCGCTGACGGTGCTGCCGCGACGGGAGCCTTGTGCGTCTTCACCAGGCGCGGCGGGGGCAGCGACGGCTTCGGCGGGGGCGGCGGCGGTGCCGGCGCCGCCTTCCTGGCGGCCGCGGCCTTCTTGACCTTGGCGGCCGCGCCTTCGGCGAAGATGTCCCCGCCCGGCAGCGTGATGCCGCGCTTCTTGGCCAGTCGTTCGACGAACTGCCGCGCGACCATCTCCTCGACGGTGCTCGACGCGCTCTTGACGTCGATCCCGTGGTCGCGCTTCAGCAGCGCCACGATTTCAGGGCTCGACGTGTCGAGCAACTCCGCGATCTTGTAAATCCGAACAGTGGCCAACGCCTAACCTCTGCGAATGCGATTATGAACCCGACTCTGACTCCGCCTCGGGCGCCGTCTCGGTCGCCGTCTCGGGCGCCGCGTCGGGCGCGGCGTCTGGCGCCGCGGCCCGGCTCGCCTCGACCACCGCCCTGGCGGACTCCAGCACCGCCTGCACGGTCTCTTCATCGAGGCCGCACGCGACCAGCGCCGTGGGATCCGCGTCCGCGACCTGCGCCGCCGACTGGTATCCCGCGCTTCGAAGCACGCCGACGACCTCGTCGTGGATGTCGGGCAGGACGAGCAGCCCGGTGGCGCCCTCGGCGACACCGCCGTCCGGCGTCTCGAAGCCCTCGAACTGCAGCTCGACTTCCTTGCGCTTCTCTTCCTCGCTCTTGATGTCGATGCGCCAGCCGGTCAGCTTGGCCGCCAGGCGCACGTTCTGGCCCTTCTTCCCGATCGCGAGCGAGAGCTGGCGGTCCTCGACGACGACCTCCATCACCCGCTCCTCCTCGTCGACGATGGTCACGCGCTGCACCTTCGCCGGGCTGAGCGCGTTGGTGACGAACAGCACCGGGTCCTCGGACCACTCGACGATGTCGATCTTCTCGCCGCGCAGCTCGCGGATGATCGCCTGCACGCGCGTGCCCTTCATGCCCACGCACGCGCCGACCGGATCCACGTCGCGCTCGCGCGAGAACACCGCCACCTTCGCCCGATCGCCGGCCTCGCGGACGGCGCCCTTGATGATCACGGTGTTGTCGTAGATCTCGGGGACTTCCTGCTCGAACAGCTTGGTGAGCAGCGCGGGGTCGGTCCTCGACAGCACGATCTGCGGGCCCTTGGTGTTGCGTGTCGCGGCCTTGATGACGGCACGGACGCGGTCGCCGGGGGCGTAGCTCTCGGCGCGCGACTGCTCCTTGCGCGGCAGCACGGTCTCGATCCGTCCGACCTCGACGATGATGTCGCCGTTCTCGAAGCGCTTCACCATCCCGGTGACGACCTCGCCGATGCGCTCGTTGTACTCCGCGAAGATGTTCTCGCGCTCGGCCTCGCGCACCTTCTGGAAGATCACCTGCTTGGCGGTCTGGGCGGCGATGCGGCCGAATCCCTCGGTCGGCTTGGGGAACTCCATCTCGTCGCCGAGCTCGATGCTCGCCGCCACCTCCTCGCCGTACGCCTCGGTGTAGGTCTCGCGCGCTTCGGCCAGCGAGATCTCGGTCGCGGCGTTCTCGACCGTCTCGACCACGGTCCGCACGGCCACCAGGTCGACGTGCCCGGTCTCGGGGTTGAAGCGCGCCTTGAGGTTCTCGCCGTCCCTGAAGACCTTCCGCGACGCCGTCAGCACCGCGTCCTCGATGGCGGCGATCACGACCTGGGGGTCGATGCCGCGCTCCTTGGCGAGCGCCTCGATCGTCTGCTGAACCGGATTGCTGCTGCCTGCCATGCTCAGAACTCCACTTCCAACCGGGCCCGCGAGATCGCGCGAGGCCGGTATCCGCCTGACCTGGTCTTTCCCGACCGCCACCAGCACGTCGTCGCCGTCCATGCCCTGCAGCCGCCCGCGCACGTGCGTCTGTCCGTCGACCGGCTCGGACGAGGACCACCTGGGCCAGGCAGCCCGCGAAGCGCCGGTAGTCGGCCGGGCCCCGCAGCGGCCGGTCGAGGCCGGGCGACGACACCTCCAGCGTGTACCGGTGCCCGACCACGTCCTCGACGTCGAGCAGCGTGCCCACCTCGGTGCTCACGAACTGGCAATCCTCGATGGTGACGCCCTCGCCTTCGATCGTCCCGGCCCGCCCTGCGTGCACCGGCGCGTCGGGCTTGTCGAGGTAGATGCGGAGCATCCACCCGTGCGCCTCGCGCCGGAACTGCACGTCGAAGACCTCGAGCCCGCGCGACCGCGCGACGCGCTCCGCGATGGCCCGGATCCTCTCGAGACGCCCGATTTCCCCGGTCGTGTCCACCGCGCGCCTTCCCCTGAAACGACAAAAGTGGGCCTGAACCCACTTCATACGGTCTCAGATGGGACTTCCGAAGTAATTCAGTATATCACCCGCAATCGACGGCGGGCAACGGCTGGACGACCAGGTCGTACTCGCGGGAACCGACGATGGTGCCGTCCACGAGGCGGCCCGGGGACGGCCGCCTCGGGTCCGCGCCGGTGAGGTAGACGCAGGAATCGATGTCCGGCGCCTGGCTCGCAGGCGGCCCCTGAGCACCAGGCCGTGCTCGGGCGACGGACCGTCGACCATGACGCGCACCCGCTCGCCGACCCGCGTCCGCTGGGCCTTTCGGACGAGGCGCTTCTGCACGCTCATCAGCGCGCTGCGCCGCTGCCGCTTCACGCGCGCGGGCACGTCGTCGGCCAGCGCGTAGGCGCTCGGTGCCCTCCTCGTGCGAGTAGGTGAACACGCCGAGGTGGTCGAACCGGACGTCCTGGACGAACGACTTGAGCGCCTCGAATTCCGCGGCCGTCTCGCCCGGGAAACCCGACGATGAGCGTGGTCCGCAGCGCCACGCCCGGCACCCGCGTCCTGATCCGGTCGAGCAGGCGCCGGTAGGTGGTGCCGGTGCCGGGCCGCTTCATCCGCTTCAGCACGCCCGGCGCGGCGTGCTGGAGCGGCAGGTCGACGTACTTGCAGACCTTGTCGCTCTCCGCCATCGCGTCGAGCACGTCGTCGGTGATGGTGGTGGGGTAGAGGTAGAGCAGGCGGATCCACTCGAGGCCGTCGACGCGGTTCAGGTCGCGCAGCAGCCTGGCGAGGGCGCCGCGCTCGCCCCGGTCCACCCGAAAAACGTCGTGTCCTGGGAGATCAGCAGCAGCTCGCGGACGCCCCGATCCGCGAGGTGGCGCGCCTCGGTGACGATCGACTGCGGCGTGCGGCTGCGGTAGTGGCCGCGCAGCGTCGGGATGATGCAGAACGCGCACGTGTAGTCGCAGCCCTCCGCCACCTTGATGTAGGCGTAGTGCTTCGGGGTCACCAGTGTGCGGGGCGTGTCGGCGTCGTAGAGGTACTCCGGCAGCGCGCGGCGCGCCGCTCGCGGCCGCTGGCGCGGCGGGCGCCTTCCGGAACAGGCGCATCGGCACGCCGGCATCCGGCCGCGCGGCAGCCGGGGCCGATCACCGCCCGGACGATGTCGGGCACCTCGCCGGTGCCGAGCACGGCGTCGATCTCGCCGATCTGCGCCTGCAGTTCGCCGCGGTAGCGCTCGGCCAGGCAGCCGGTGACGACCAGTTTCCGGCAGCGGCCGGTCTTCTTCAGCTCGGCGAGTTCCAGGATCGTGTCCACCGACTCCTGCTTCGCGGAGTCGATGAAGGCGCAGGTGTTGACGACGATCACGTCGGCGCTCGACGCGTCGGAGGTGACGTCGTGGCCGGCCTGCTGGACCAGCCCGATCATCACCTCCGAGTCGACGAGGTTCTTCGGGCAGCCGAGGGAAACGAAGCCGATTTTCACGTTGCTTGTCAGTAGGAAGTAGCCAGTAGCCAGTATTCAGTAGAAATGCCCTGTGCACGCGCGCACGCCGTGTTGGAACCCTACTGGCTACTGACTACTGGCTACTGACTACGAATCCTCTTTGTCCTACGGATACAGCCTGTTCAGCGTTCTCGCGTACGGAATCGCCTCGCGGAGGTGATCCAGCCCGCAGATCCAGGTGACGACGCGCTCGATGCCCATGCCGAAGCCGCCGTGCGGCACGGTGCCGTAGCGGCGCAGGTCGAGGTACCACTCGAAGGCCTCGGGCGGCAGGTCGTGCTCCTTGATCCGCTGCAGGAGCAGGTCGTAGTCTCGCGATGCGCTCGCTGCCGCCGATGATCTCGCCGTAGCCTTCGGGCGCCAGCACGTCCACGCACAGCGCCACGTCCGGCCGCTGCGGGTCGGGCTCCATGTAGAACGCCTTCACCTTCGACGGGTACCGCGTGACCGCGACGGGCCGGTCGAAGCTGCTGGCGAGCAGCGTCTCGTCGGGCGCGCCGAAATCGCCGCCCCACTCGAAGGGCTGGCCCTTCTCGTTGAGCAGCGTCACCGCCTCGTCGTAGGTGATCCGCGGGAAGGGCTTCTTCACCAGCTCGAGCTTCGAGATGTCGCGATCGAGGCGCGCGAGCTCGGTCCGGCGGCGCTCGAGCACGCGGCCCACCACGGAGACCACGAGGTCTTCGGCCAGCTCGATGACGTCGTCGAGCTTCGCGTAGGCCACCTCGGGCTCGACCATCCAGAACTCCGAGAGATGGCGGCGCGTCTTCGACTTCTCGGCGCGGAACGTCGGGCCGAAGCAGTAGACGCGGCCGAGCGCCATCGCGTTGGCCTCGTTGTAGAGCTGGCCGCTCTGCGTGAGGTACGCCGTGGTCTCGTCGAAGTACTGGACCGGGAAGAGCGTCGCTCGTGCCTTCGCAGGCCGCGGGCGTGAAGATGGGCGTGTCGGCCAGGATGAAGCCGCGGTCGTCGAAGAACGACCGCACCGCCGCGATGACCTCGGCGCGGACGCGCAGGACGGCGCTCTGGCGCTCGCTGCGGATCCAGAGGTGCCGCCGGTCCATCAGGAAGTCGACGCCGTGCTCCTTCGGCGTGATGGGGTAGTCGACCGACTGGCCGACGACCTCGAGCGTCGAGAGGTCGAGCTCGAAGCCTCCGGGCGCGCGCGTGTCGGCGCGGACCGTCCCCGACACGATGATCGACGTTTCCTGCGTCAGGTGATCCGCGCGCCGGAACGTCTCCTCGTCGACGGCCGCCTTGGACATGACGCCCTGGATGAAGCCGCTGCCGTCGCGGATGGTCAGGAAGTGGATCTTGCCGCTCGACCGCCGCGCGTGCAGCCAGCCCCGGATGACGACCCGCTGGCCTTCGTGCGGGCGATGTCTTCGATGTAAGCGAGGGTGCCGTCGTGTGTCATGTCCAGCTCCGTGCTGCGTCCTCGAGGCGCGCGGCCGCCCGGCGCGCCCGCTCGAGCGCCGGCGCGGCGGGCTCCGCGCCGGCCAGTTCCAGGATCATCGTGCCGTCGTAGCCGATCTTCTGCAGGGCCATGAGGGCGCCGGTCCAGTCGATCGTGCCCTCGAACGGCGCCAGGTGGTCGTCGCGCTGGCCGTGGTTGTCGTGCACGTGCGTCGCGACGAGCAGCCCGGAGAGCGTCTCGACGGCGTCCACGACGTCGCCCTGCATGTGGGCGTGGCCGAAGTCGAGGCAGACGCCGACCTCGGGGAGGTCCAGTTCGTCCAGCAGGGCCACCAGGGCGCCGGCGGTGGACATCGCGTTCGGGATGACCTCGAGCGCGACGCGGACGCCCAGGGGCCCGGCCAGGGCCAGGATTTCCTCGACGCTGCGCCGGAGGGCGTCGCGGCTGTTCTGCACCGCAGGAGACAGGAGCGAATCCTGCAGCCCGGGATGGAGGACCAGCACCGAGATCGGCACGCGGCGCGCCAGTTCCAGCGCCGCCCTGGTCTCGCGCACCGCCAGGTCCCGGGCGGCCTCGTCGGGCGCCGCGATGGACAGGGGGCCAACCCAGCGCCCGTCGAAGCGCTCCATGACCGGCGCGTGCAGGCTGTGCAGGCGCAGGCGCTCTCCGTCGAGCCAGCCGGCCAGCACGTCGAGGACGGCCGGATCGTGGTAGTCGACGTGCGACCGCGTGGCGATGATCTCGACGGCGCTGAACCCGTGCGCGGCCACCTCGGCGAGGTGCTCGCGACGCAGGCGTTGCGCGTGATAGAGCTGGGTTGAGACGCCGAACTGCACGGACGCTGCTCCTGGTTCGGGGTGAAACTTCTATTCTACCCCATGCCCCGTGCGATCAGCCGCGCAGCTCCTCCACGTAGCGGCCCAGCACGTCGCGCAGGCCGGCAAAGCGCGGGTACTTCGCCAGGTTGGTCCGCGCGTAGTGCAGCGTGCGCGGCATGTACTGGATGTACACCGGGTTCCGGCGCGCCGCCGTCTGATAGCCGAACGTGCCCGAGGGCCTTGAGGTTCCGTTGAAGCGCCATCAGGTCGAACCGCCGGCGGAACTCGCGCCGCTCCTCCGACGACGGGGTGCCGCCCCGGAACGCCAGGAAGTAGGCGATGTAGTCCTCGAGCGCGTCCTCGCCGATGTCGACGTACGAGTCCCTGAGCAGCGACACCAGGTCGTAGGTGTCCGGCCCCATCCGGGCGTCCTGGAAGTCGATGATGAACAGCCGGCCGTCACGCCACATGAGATTGCGGCTGTGATAGTCGCGATGGCACAGCACCCGCGGCTCGCCGGCGAGCTCGGCGACGATGGCGGCGAACTCCGCCGTGAGCGCCTCGCGGTCGGCCGCGCGTGATCTCCGCGCCGCGGTAGCCGACGACGAAGTGCTTGAGGAAGAACTCCATCTCCCACGTGAGCTTCGCCACGTCGAACGCGATGCCGTAGGGGATGTACTGGTCCGAGGCCAGGTCGCGGCCGCGGCGCTGGATGGCCGCGATGAGCCGGATGGCTTCCCGGTAGAGCGCCGTGTGCTCCGAGACCGCCGCCGATCCCAGATGGGCCTGCAGCGTGACGTCGCCGAGATCCTGGAGTTCGAGGATGCCGAGATCCTCCGCGTGCCCGAGAATCGCCGGGATGGGCACCGGCACCTTGGCGAGCAGGCCGGCGACGTTGACGAACGGCAGTGCGTCGAACGAGAACGGCGCGGCGTGCAGCGCGAGGACGAAGCTGCCTCCGCCGCGCGGCAGGACGCGGAAATAGCGGCGGTCCGACGCGTCGCCGGTCAGCGGAAGGACGAGCGCCCGCGGGGCCTGGAGGCTGGTGCGTTCGAGATACTGCAGCACCGGGTCGGGCAGGGCGGCATCGGGCGTCGACTTCAAGGTGGTCATCGTTACGGAATCCTTCAGGGCGCCCTGCGCCGATTGGCGTCGAGCGGAGACAGCCACAGGTCGCCGGCACCCGTCCCGCCGGCGCCGGTGGCACGGGCGCCGCGCGGCAGCACCACGCGCCGCGAGAGGCGCAGGCCGGCGGGGACGTGCACGCCGTCGGCCACCACGCACTCGTCGAGCACGGCGCCGTCGGCGACCACCACATCATCCCACAGCACCGAGCGCGTGACACTCGCGCCCGGATGCACGACCGTGCGCGAGCCGGCGAGCGGGTCGCCGCGGCCCTCGGCGCGGCCGATGGCCAGGCACGTCTCGAGGTAGTCGGCGGCCGTGCCGATGTCGAAGAACGCGGCCTGGCTGGTAAACGCGCGGATGGCGCCGAGGGTGCGCCGCAGCGAGCACGTCGTAGATCCCGCCGATGGTGTGGGCCGGCTCCCGCGGGTCGAGCGGGGCGAACACAGAAGCCTCGACCGCCTGGACGCCGATGAAATGCCAGCCGCGGTTCGCCGGGTCCCGGCGGCGCTGAACCCCGTGACGCGGCCCTGCGCGTCCACCGACACGCCGCCGTAGTGCAGCGGGTCGGGGTTCGGGACGACGGCCAGCGTCACCGTGGCCCCGGACGCCGCGTGGCGCGCCGCAAGCGCGGCCAGGTCCGAGGTCCGTCAGCGTGTCGCCGTTGACGAGGAAGAACCGCTCCGCGTCGAGCAGCGGCAGCGCCCGCGCGGGCCCGCCTGCGCTCCCGAGGACGCGCGGCTCCCACGAGTAGCGCACGCGCACGCCGAACGCGCTGCCGTCGCCGATGGCCGCCGTGATCGGTGTCAGGACGGTGATGCAGGTTCAGCACGGCGTCAGCTACGCCGCCGCCAGCCAGCCAGCGGAGGATGCGTCCCGCAAGCGGCACGCCGGCGACCGGCAGCGCGGGCTTGGCCTTGAGATCCGGAGAGCGGCGCCAGGCGCGTGCCCAGCCCGGCGGTCAGGACCATGGCCGGCCACGGCGCCGGGACGGAGGGGCGGGGCGGCTGCATCTCGCTCACGTGATGCGATCGGGCTCGTCGAAGATCATGTGCGGCGCCGCGGAAGCCCAGGGCCTCGCGATACCGCATGAACAGGCCGCAGTAGGAATCCAGGATGTAGTCGGCCGTCGTGCGCCCGAGCGCGGCGGCCGCCGCGGTGATGCCCGCCTCCGTGCCTTCGAGTTCGACGAAGGTGCCGATAGGCGTCTCGTCGATCGCGACCACGACGCCGTCGAGCGCAAACTCCTCACGGTACTTCTGGTAGCGGAACCAGACACGCAGCTCGAGGTGCTCCAGGACGCGCTGAAGCACGTCGGCGTCCGTGACGGCGGTTTCGAGCTCCTCGCGGAGCTTCATCGGGCCCGGCTGGACCGGCCCCTTGAACGTCAGGAAGCTGCGCGCGCCCTCCCGCCGCAGTCGCAAGCGCGCATCGGCGCTGGCGCAACTCCTCGCGCTCGTTGTCGAAGAGCGCATCGTCCTGGAAGCGGCGCTCGCGGATCGACCTTCGCGCCGATGGCCAGCACCGCCTCCCGCGCCTCCTGCGCGCTCCTGAAGCGAAGCTTGATCTCCCGCTCGAACGTCGCACTCATGGAAGCCGGTCCCGGGCCGGCGGCTCCCAGTTTACCTCTTTGCGAAGACCATCACGGTGAGGGTGCTGCCGAGTCCCCCGGGCATCAGCAGGGTCTTGAGGGCGAGGCGGTCCGCGAGCCGGTCGGGCGCGGACAGCTCGGCCACCAGCGGGCTGCCTTCCAGGATGTCCAGCAGAAACCGCGTCTGAGGGACAACGGCGACGGTCTCGAGTCCAGCACGCTCGGCGGCGCGCCGGATGGACGTGAAGTCGATGTGCGACGTCAGGTCGCGGCTCCCCGGGTCGGCCAGCCACGCGGGACCCCTGTGCCCGTCCGGACCGGGCGCGTCGACCAGGTGCCGGTGGTAGGTGGCCAGCGTGCCGCGCGACCGGGCTTCCGAGTACAACTCAGCCGCCTCGTGGCCGTAGTCGACGATGACCACGAACCCGCGTCGCAGCCGTGCCGCGGCATCGGCCATCCAGGCCACGGCGGCCAGGTTGATCTCCGCACGCGCGCCGGCGGCCAGGGTCACGCCCACATCCGCGAGGTACTCGGCGAGCGCGGGGCTCGAGGGCGGGCCGGACCGTTCAACGAGGCGGTCTGACTCGAGATCGACGTAGATCTCACCGAGGCCGGCGGCGCTCATTTCGACGAGATGAACGGGAAACGCGTCCAGAAGTTCGTTGGCGACCACGACGCCGTCGATCTGTGCGGGAAGATCGCCGCCCGAATGCGCGAGACGCGCAAGGTGCGCGCCGAGCACCTGCGGCTGGGCGGCGCGGGCCTCGGCGCTGCGCTCCACGAGATGAGCCGCGATAGCGCGATAGAAGCCAGCGTCGCGGCGCGCCGCGGCATCGAGCATGTCGCGGGTGAGGCGGCCGTTGCCGGCGCCGGCTTCAACCAGGTCGATGCGCTCGGGGCCGCGCGCCCCGTCTCCGAGCGACCGCCACCACGCGGCGAAGCGTTCCGCGAGCAGCGCGCCGAAGAGGGGGCCGACGTCGACGCTGGTGAAAAAATCGCCCGTGCGGCCCGACCGTTGGGCCGCACGGGCGTAGTAGCCGACCTCGGGCGCGTAGAGCGCGAGGTCCATGAACTCGGCCACCGTGACGGGGCCCCGCTGGCGGATGCGTTCGGCGACGAGCGCGCGGCAGTCGGGGGCCATCACGGCCGGCTGGAACCGGTTACTCCTTCGTGACGACGACGAAGGTCTCCTGGCCCTGCTTCCAGAGCAGCATCCGCGCGGCGCCGCCCTTCTTGATCGCCTGCAGCGCCTGGCTGGCGTCGCGGACGGTCTCGACCGCCTGGCCGTTCACCTTGAGGATGACGTCGCCCGGTCGCACGCCTTCGCGGGCCGCGGCCGACACCGGATCGACCTCGGTGACGAGCACGCCCCGCGTGCCGGAGGGCACCCGTAGGCGCCGCGCCATCTCGGAGCCCGAGCGGGCCGAGCGTGATGCCGAAGCCGCTGCCGGCCTCCTCCTGCTGCGCCTCCTCGCTGGCGCCGCCGCCGCTCTCGGTCTCGAGGTTGAGTTCCTCGATCGTCACCGACAGGTTCTTCTCAGCCTTGTCGCGCAGCACCTTCATCGGCACGGTGGTGCCGGGCTTGGTGGCCATCACCATCTCCACCAGCGCGTTCCGGCCAGTCACCGGCTTGCCGTTGAGCTCGATGATCACGTCGCCGGGCTCGACGCCGGCCTTCGCGCCGGGGCCGCTGCCGGCACGCTCGTGACCAGCGCGCCCTTGCGCTCCTTCAAGCCGAACTCTGCGAGGGCGTCGCGGGGCACGTCGCGCACGATCGACGCCGATGCGGCCGCGCACGACCTTGCCCGCTCTCGAGCTGCGGCAGGATGTCGCGCACCGCCTTGATGGGCACCGCGAACCCGATGCCGATGTTCGTCTGGGCCTGGCCGTTCGTGTAGATCGCGGTGTTGATGCCGATGACCTCGCCGCGCAGGTTGAGCAGCGGCCCGCCGGAATTGCCGGGGTTGATGGCGGCGTCGGTCTGGATGACGTCCTGCGTGCGCAGGTCGGCCATCGGCAGCGGCCGTCCGACGGCGCTCACCACGCCCGACGCTGATCGTGTGGCTGAGGCCGAACGGATTGCCGATGGCCATCACCCAGTCGCCGGGCGCCATCTGCGTCGAGTCGCCGAGCTTGGCCTCCTGGAGCGGGTGCGCGGCATCTGGATCGAGCTTGATGAGCGCGCTGTCGGTCAACTGGTCGCGGCCGACGATCTTCGCCTCGTACACGTCACCGTCTTCGTCGCCGAAGAACGCGACCTCGATCTTCGTCGCGCCCTCGACGACGTGGTTGTTGGTGAGGATGTAGCCGTCCTTGCTGATCACGAACCCGGTGCCCGCCGCCTGCGTGAGTCTCCTCGCGCGGCTGGCGGTTCGCGGCTGCGGCATGCCGAAGAACCGTCCGAGCGGATCGTCCTGGCCGCCGAAGAACTCCGACAGGTCCTGCGCGCGGCGCTTCGCCGTCGTCCGGATGTTGACGACCGTCGGGCGTGACCGCCTTGGCGATGTTCCGGAACGTCTGCGGCGTCGATGGCCCCGGTCACCGGGGCGCTGGTCCCCACCTGGGGGGTCAGCGTCACGGCCTCCGAACGCGGCGAGAGGTCGAGACGCGACGCGAGCACCATTCCCACCGCGAGCGACGCCACGGCGATGAGCACGGCATAGAACAGGGTGGTCTTACGACTGGACATTGCCTCTCCTCCAACACACAGCAAGCCGGGTGGCGGGCGACACTGCCCGAGGCGGCACGGAAGCGCTCCAAGGCCGGCTGCCAATCTAGTAGTATACGCGCCAGCCGCTGGCGCTCACATACTTTGACGCCGCTTTCGCCCAACAAGTTTTGTCGCCCCTCGCAGGGAGGTCGTCATGCTCAGGGACTCTCGCCTTCACCGGTTCGTTACGGCCCTCCTCGTCGCCGGTGCGTTCGGGGCAGCTGCTGGTGGCCCAGGAGGGCATGCAGCGTGAGGGCAGGGGAGGGCCGCCCGCCAGGACGACGCCGATGCACCGGGTGGCCGGCGTCCGCGACGGGATCTCCGTGTTCCCGAAGGTTGACTACGCTCAACTCAAGCCGCTGGCGGCCGGCGAAGTGGACTTCAAGCACTACCACTCGTACGAGGAAACCGCGGCGCTCCTGAAGATGTGGGCGGCGAAGTGCCCGGATCTCGTCGATCTCTACTCGGCGGGCCAATCCTTCGAAGGACGGGACATCTGGCAGCTCACGATCACGAACAAGAAGACCGGCAAAGACACCGACAAGCCGGCTTTCTACCTTGAGGGCGGGCGGCATGCCGGGTGAAATCAGCGGCATCGAGACGTCGCTGTATTTCATCAACCACGTGCTCTCGGGCTACGGCACGGACCCCGCGCTGACGGCGCTGGTCGACACGAAGGCGCTGTACGTGCGGCCGAACAACAATCCCGACGGCAACACGCTGTACCACCTCACGGCCCAGACGCTGCGCAGCACGGTGCGGCCGTACGACTCCGACAACGACGGCCTGCTCGACGAAGACGCCGGCGAGGACCTCGACGGCGACGGCTTCATCCGGCAGATGCGGCGCTTCGTCGGCCCGGGCAAGGGCAACGCGGTGAAGGACCCGAAGGACCCGCAGGGCCGGGCGATGCGGCGGGTGCCGCAAGGGCAGGGCGACTACGAGACGTTCCCGGAGGGCGTGGACAACGACCTCGACGGCCGCTACAACGAGGACGGCATCGGCGGCCTGGACCTTCACCGCAACTACCCGGAGAACTGGCGGCCCATGCGTGAGGCGACCGGGCGCGGGTACGCCCAGGGCGGGTCGGGCGAGTTCCCGCTGTCCGAGCCCGAGACCCGCGCCGTCTTCCTGTTCCTGATGACGCACCCGAACGTCGGCCTCGCCCAGTCGCTCGACACCGCCGTGCCGATGATTCTCCGCGGGCCCTCCACCGCATCGTCCGAAGAGGGCATGTATCCGGAAGACGCGGCGCTGGCGGTGAAGTTCGACAAGAAGGGCATGGAAATCACCGGCTACCCATGGGCCGGCGACACGTATCACGTGTACGCCACGCGCGGCGGCGTGAATCCGTTCACAGGCGAGCCCGCGCGCGACGAGCCGATCTTCGGCCACGGACCGGACTTCGGCTACTCGTACTACGGCGTCATCTGGTACGGGGACGAGATCTGGAACGGCGGCCGCTTCACCGACTACGACAAGGACGGGCGCGTCGACGAGGTCGAGACGCTCAGGTGGCTCGACGAGAACCGGCCGGGCAGGGGCGACTTCCAGGCGTGGACGCCGTTCAAGCACCCGCAGCTCGGTGACGTCGAGATCGGCGGCTTCAACCCGAAGTTCTGGAGCCAGAACCCGCCGCCGGACATGATCGAGACCTGGGCGAAGAACGAGGCCATGTTCAACCTCTACCTCGCGCAGCAACTCGCGCAGGTGAAGGTCGCAGCCGTGTCGGCGGCGCCGTCGAAGGCGGGCGCAGGTGTGTTCGAGGTGAAGGCCACGGTGACGAACGAGGGCCTCATCCCGACGGCGCTCGAGGTGGCCAGGCGCGTCAAGATCGTCCGGCCGGATGCCTGTTCCATCCGGCTGGCGGCGGGGCAGGAACTCGTGAAGACGCGCCGACGGCAAGACCCAGAGCGCGACCATCGAGCTCGGCTGGCTGAGGCCGGGCGAGTCGAAGACGGTGACGTGGCAGGTGAAGGGCACCGGAACCGCCACGGTTTCGGCAGCGTCGACGAGGGGCGGCGTCGACAGAAGGGACGTGGCGATCAAGTAGTAGCCAGTAGCCAGTAGACAGTATTCAGTAGGAATGCCCGTGAGTCGCACGCCGTTCCGCCCTACTGGCTACTGACTACTGGCTACTGACTGGGCTTCCCGCAGCGACACCCGTTTGCGCCCTGCCGGCGTCATAGCAGAGTAAGGCCCTATAATGACGGGAGCCGCTCCCGCTGCCAGCGCCGAGCCTGTACCAGAAACCTCGGGTGAAGGACGGGTCCTGCCTCGGGCCTTCGCCGAAGAGAACCACCGTGCTCCGAAACCGCTTCCTCGCCATTGCCGTGTCCCTGTCCTCGGTCGCGCTCGCCGCCCAGCAGGCGCCGCCTGCAGGGCCCCCGGGGCCGACGCAGCAGCCCGATCCCCAGATGCCGCCGATCACCTTCCGGTCGGAGGTGAACTACGTCGAGGTCGACGCGGTGGTCCGTGACGCGCAGGGCAACTTCGTGCGCGACCTCCGCGAGGGCGACTTCCAGGTGCTCGAGGACGGCGTGCCCCAGAGGGTCACGGCCTTCTCGCTGATCGACATCCCCGTCACGCTGTCGGAGCGCGCCCTGTTCCTGCCCGCGGACATCGAGCCGGACGTCCGGTCGAACGACTCCGGGCCGGACGGGCGCCTCTACGTGCTGCTCCTCGACGATGTCAACACCAACCCGACGCGCACGAATCGCGTACGGGCGGCCGCGAAGCAGTTCATCGAGCGCAACCTCGGCGCGAACGATCTCGCGGCCGTCGTCAACACGAGCGGCCGCACGGACGCCTCGCAGGATTTCACGAACAGCCGCCGGCTGCTGATCGCAGGCCGTGGACAGGTTCATGGGGCGCAAACTGCGATCCGCCACGCTGAACAAGATCGATAGCTACAACCTCACCCGGGGCGGCGTCACCGGCGGGAGCGCCACCGACCCGGAGCAGGCCGAGCGCCTCTACAAAGCCGAGGGCGTGCTCCTGACGCTCGGGAGCCTCTCCGACTGGCTCGCCGGCATCCACGGCCGGCGGAAGGCCGTGGTGTTCTTCAGCGAGGGCATCGACTACAACATCTGGGAAGGCATGGTCCCGGGCGGGGCGCCGTCGAATGTGAACGACGCCCTCCGGCGCGGGGACGGCACGATCCTCATCAGCCGGGCGCAGGACGCGATTGCCGCCGCCACGCGCGCCAACGTCAACATCTATGCGATCGACCCGCGGGGGCTGGCGATGGCGGGAGAGGACGCCATCGATCTGACGGGCCTGCCCCCCGACGCGGAGGTGCTGGGGCTCGGGATGAGCGCGCTCCAGAACGAACTCCGCGATCAGCAGCAGAGCCTGCGCACGCTTGCGGAGGAAACCGGCGGGTTCGCCTCGGTGTCGAGCAACGACTTCTCGACCGCGTTCAGGCGGATCGTCGACGAGAACAGCTCGTACTACGTTCTCGGCTACTACGCGACCAACGACAAGCGGGACGGCCGGTTCCGCAAGATCGAGGTGCGGCTGAAACGGCCTGGCCTCAGCGTCAACGCCCGCAAGGGCTACGTGGCGCCGAAGGGCAAGCCCGCGGCCGACAAGAAGGCCGATGCGGGCGGTGCTGGGTCGAAGGAGCTGCGTGACGCGGTCAACAGCCCGCTTCAGCTCACGGACCTGAAGCTCGCCGTCTTCGCAGCGCCGGTGAAAGGGCCGGCCCAGAAGGCCACCGTCGCCGTCGTGACCCAGTTCGTGGGGCGCGGCCTGACGTTCACCCAGAAGGACGGCAAGTTCGCCAACGTCCTCGAGATGTCGTACACGGCCGTCAACAAGCAGGGCAAAGTGGCCGGCGGCAAGCGCGATTCGGTGGATCTCGCCCTGAAGCCCGAGACGCACGCGCGTGTGATGGAGACCGGCATCCGGGTGCAGACCTCGACTGGACCTGCAGCCCGGCGCGTACCAGCTTCGCGTGGCCGCGCGGCAAAGCGACGGCAGGATCGGCTCGGTTCACTACGACCTGGTCGTCCCGGACTTCGCGAAGGAGCCCCTGAGCGTCAGCGGCATCCTGCTCTCATCGGCAACGGCCGGCGCCGTTCCGACCGTGGGCGCGATTCCCGAGCTGGGAGACGCGCTCAAGGCCCCTCCCACGACCAGCCGGACCTTCGGAAGCGGTGACGAGCTGCTGCTGCTTGCCGAGGTCTACGACAACCAGGGCGCGCTGCCGCATTCGGTCGACATCACCACGACGCTCAGGGCGGAAGGCCGGGTGCAGGTGTTCTCGAACTCGGAGACGCGATCGAGCAAGGAACTTGGCGGCCCGAGCGGGGGCTACGGCTACACGAACCGCATCCCGCTGAAAGGTCTCGCGCCCGGCCTCTACGTGCTCACCGTCGAGGCGCGGTCGACGCTGGGCGGGACCGCCAAGGTGTCGCGCGACGTGCAGATTCGGATTAAGCCCTAGAACTCCTTCATCGCCTTCGTACGGATCTTCCCGTTGGCGTGCGTGAAGGTGTAGCTGTTCCGGTTCATCTTCGGGTCTTTTGGCGTTTCGAGCTTCAGTTCCGCCACCTCGCCCGGCTGCAGCGGCTTCTGGAGCCGGAACTTCGACCCGGTCACGGGATTCCCGTCCTTGTCGTACCAGAACTCTTCCACCTTCAGGCCCGCAATCGAGCCGGTGGTGGAAAGGTTCTTGACCTTGATGGTCGTCTTGACCAGGTTGGCCTTGTGGTCGACCGAGGTGACCGGCTTGAGGTACCCAATCTCGGCATCGCCGCGTATCGGCGTGGCCACTTTCGCCTGGGCCAGCAGTGATCCGGCGCCGATTCCCACGACTGCCACAACTGTGAATACCACCTTGACTAGGCGCGTCATACACCCTCCGGGGGGCCAATAAGACCGAGCAGGTCCGCGATAACCGGCAGGATTATACCTCACCACTCCACTCTTCGGGGTCAGGGGTCGCCGACCGGTGCACCTCGAGGTGCCATTTTCCGCCGCCCCAGGGTTCGATGACCTCCGTGACGACGACATCCACCAGGATTTCGGCGAAGGTCCGGACTTCCGGGTCGCTCTCCAGGTGGTACGCCGGGTCGTCCCAGGCGAACGATGGATAGAGCGAGAGCGTCAGGAACAGATCATATCCGTCGTCGATGACGATGAGCTGGCCGCAGGGGCGCTTGAGCGTCGAGTGGTAGATCAGGTACTTCTCGGCGCTGTGGGCGCGGATGTAGCGCTTCAGGGCGAACTCTTTCGCCACGATCTCTTCGACGGCGATCTTCTTGTCCCAGCAGTCCCGGCAGTAGCGCTCGTCGCCGCGCGGCTCGGCGACGTCCTTGGACCCGCACAGCGCGCACCGCGGCCGATCGGCAGTCTTCTTGGACGACATCGCGCGGGATCTTATCAGGCGCTAGGGACTCGGCGCTAGGCGCTAGTCGGCCGCGCTTCGCGCGGGCGCATCAATGTACATCTGGGCGTGCCACCTACACGGCGGCAGCCGTGTCCCACTAGCCCCTAGCGCCTAGCCCCTGGCGCTAGTAGCATGTCCCCATGCCCCGCCCCTCGCATCTCGGCCTCCGGCACCTCGCCCTCAACGTCCGCCGCATGGCGGAGATGAGGGCCTTCTACGTCGGGCTGCTCGGTTTTCAGGTGGAGTGGGAGCCGGACGCGCAGAACGTCTACCTGACATCGGGCCGCGACAACCTCGCGCTGCACGAAGCGGCGGGCGGGCAGGCGGCCGGCGAGGAAGGAGGGGGCGCGCTCGACCACCTCGGGCTGATTGTCGCGTCCGCCGGCCTGGTCGACGAGTGGGCCGCGTTCCTCGAGTCGAACGGCGTGACGCTCGACATGCAGCCGAAGACCCACCGCGACGGCGCGCGGTCCTGCTACGTCCGCGACCCGGACGGCAACCGCGTCCAGATCATCCACCATCCGCCGATCAGCGGAACGACCTGACCCGCGGGCCAGGGATGCGGGTGGCCGGGGCGCTTTCCTTCTGCCCGCCCTTCGACAAGCTCAGGACGCCCTGAGCCCGTCGAAGGGCGCAGGGAGGACAGGCGAAGGTCACCCGAGGACAGAAGGAAACGCCCCGGACAGGACCCGCGCCCCGTTCTGCCCGCGCCGTCAGTCGCCCAGGCCGACGCGGGTTGTCGCCGCGATGGCCGGCAGGTAGAGCTCGTCGACGTACTGCTTCATCATGCGCCGCGTCGTGAACATGGGCATGACCGTGCGGATGGCCTCCTTCACCGTGCGCAGCCAGACGCGCGGGACGTCGCGGGAGTCGCGGTCGTAGAAGGCCGGGACCACCTGCTCCTCGAGCAGCGTGTAGAGCGCGTTCGCGTCGGCTTCGTCAACCTCGTCGTGGTTGTCGCCCGAGCGGTGGCCGTCGATCAGCCAGCCGTTGGCGCCGGTGAATCCTTCCGCCCACCAGCCGTCGCCGATGCTCATGTGCGGCACGCCGTTGATGGCGGCCTTCATGCCGCTCGTGCCGCTCGCTTCGAGCGGCTTGCGCGGGTTGTTGAGCCACACGTCGCAGCCGTGCACGAGGTACTGCGCGACGTGCAGGTCGTAGTCGTCGACGAAGGCCACCCGGCCGCCGTACGCCGGATCGGTGGCGCGCCGGTACACCTGCTGGAGGTGGTGTTTGCCGTCCTCGTCCGCGGGGTGCGCTTTGCCGGCGAACACGAGCTGGACCGGCCGCCGCAGGGCGGAGAGGATGCCCGCCAGGCGCGCCGGGTTCCTGAAGATCAGGTCCGGGCGCTTGTAGGCCGTGAAGCGGCGGGCGAAGCCGATGGTCAGCGCCGTACGGGTCGAGCAGGGTCCCGATGGCCACGGCCTGCGCGCCGCTGACCCGGTCGGTCGTCCAGCGTTCGCGGGCGCGATCCCGGATGAAGCGGAACAGGTCGCTGCGCATCGCATGCGCACGTTCCAGAGATCCTCGTCCGGGATGTCGAGCACGCGATCCCAGAAGTCGGGCTCGTCCACGCGGGCGCGCCACTCGGTGCCGAGGAACTGGTCGAACAGCTTGCCCATGTGGGCGGCAATCCAGGTGTTGGCGTGGACGCCGTTGGTGACGGCCTTGATCGGCAGGGCTTCCTTGGGCGTGCCCGGCCAGATCGAGGTGAACATGTTCCTCGTCACCTCGCCGTGGAGCTGGCTGACGGCGTTGACGCCGGAGGCGGTGCGCATCGCGAGGGCCGTCATGTTGAACTGCGGCCCCATGCCGCTGTCGTGCGAGCCGAGCGCCATGAAGCGCTCGCGGTACTCGCCCAGGTTGCCCCAGGCGCCCGCCATGTGCGTTTCGACCAGCTGGAACGGGAAGGCGTCGTGCCCGGCGGGCACCGGCGTGTGCGTGGTGAACACGGTGGAGGCCCGGACGTGCGCGAGCGCGGCATCGAAGGAGGCGCCCTGCTCGATGTGGTCCCAGATGCGCTGGAGGGCGACGAAGGCGGCGTGCCCCTCGTTGAGGTGCCAGACCATGGGTTCGATCCCCATCGCCTTCAGCGCCCGCACGCCGCCCAGCCCGAGGACGATTTCCTGCTGGAGGCGCAACTCCTGGTTGCCGCCGTACAGCCGCGCCGACAGGCCGCGATCCCACGGCGCGTTCTCTTCGATGTCGGTGTCCAGCAGGAACAGGCGGACCTTGCCGGCCCGGACCTGCCAGACCGCCGCCGACACGGTCCGCGCGCCGAGCGGCACGGTGACGATGCAGCGCGACCCGTCCGGGTGCACCGCCGGCCTTGTCGGCGTGTCGTCCCAGTTCAGGATCTCGTAGGTTTCCTCCTGCCAGCCGTCCGCGGTGACCTTCTGGTGGAAGTACCCCTGGGGATACATGAACCCGACGCCGACGAATGGCATCCCGAGGTCGCTGGCTTCCTTGCAGAAGTCTCCAGCGAGGACCCCGAGACCGCCCGCGTAGATGGGCAACGACTGGTGCAGGGCGAACTCGGCGGAGAAATAGGCGATGCCCGCGCTGGCGGCGTCGGCATGCGTGCGATTCCACCAGGACTCGCGGGAGGCGCGCGCCGCGCGATGGTCGCGCACCGCATCGTCGTAGAGCGCCAGGAATGCCCGGTCGCGGCTGACGGCTTCGAGGCGTTCCGGCGAGATCTGCCGGAGCATGGCCACAGGGTTGTGGGCCGACGAGCGCCAGAGTGGATAGTCGATCCGGCGGAAAAGGTCCCGCGCCCTGTAGTGCCAGCTCCACCACAGGTCCGACGCGAGATCGCCGAGGTCCTTGATTCGGTCGGGCAGTCCTGGAAACGAGGCGGTCATGCCAGTGAAGTCTCCGGTGACGAGTCACGCAAAGGTGTCATCGTACCGGCGGGCGGCGGGCGGCGTCAACGCCCGATCTGCCGGCCGCGTTGTGAGCGCCGGCGCGCCCGAGTACAATCGGCGCGACCGATCAACGCGGGAGAGACGCATGGCGAAGAGAGTGAACCGTCGCGAGTTCGTCCTGTCGGGGGCCGCCGCCGTCGTGGCCGCCGGCGTGAGGCCCGCCGGCCGGCCCAGGCCCCGACCATGATGGTGAAGAAGACCGTCAAGCCGGTCGTGATTTCCTCGAACAACGGGAACATCTACAAGAACGGCGGCGACGTCACCGGCGTCGCGAAGGCCTTCAACCTGATCATCGGGGGCTCGGACGTGCTCGACGCCCTCATTGCCGGTGTCAACCTGTGCGAACTCGACCCGCCGACATGAGCGTCGGGCTACGGCGGCCTGCCGAACGCCGACGGCGTCGTCCAGCTCGACTCGTCCTGCATGCACGGGCCGAAGAAACGCGCCGGCGCGGTGGCCTGCCTCGAGGGCGTCCGGACGCCGTCGCTCGTCGCGAAGGCGGTGATGGAGAACACCGACCATCACCTGCTGGTCGGCAGCGGGCGCACAGGAGTTCGCGCGGAACATGGGGTTCGCCATCGAGGCCGACCTCAACACCGAGCGGTCGCGCAAGCTGTGGCTCGAATGGAAGCGCCGGGCGGACCCCGAACACTACCTCGATCCCATCAAGCGGTCGGCGGCGGGCTCCGAGGCCGGCCTCCAGATGGTGCGCGACGGCCTCATCGACTTCGACCACTTCTGGGGCACGATCAACTGCGACGGCATCAGCCCGAAGGGCGAGATCTGCGGCGTGACCACGACGAGCGGCCTCGCGTGGAAGATTCCCGGGCCGCGTCGGCGACTCGCCGATTCTCGGCGCGGGCCTCTACGTCGACGGCGACGTCGGCGCGGCGGGTTCGACCGGGCGCGGAGAGGCCAACCTCTACAATCTCTGCTCGTTCCTCATCGTCGAGCAACATGCGCCGCGGGCTGGCGCCGAAGGACGCCGGGATGGAGGCGCTCAAGCGCATCCGGGCCAACACGGTGGAGAAGCGCCTGCTCGCGCCGACGGGCGAGCCGCACTTCCAGATCATCTTCTACATCGCTCAACGCGAAGGGAGAGTTCGCCGGCGTCTCGATGTTCCCGTCGAAGTACGCCGTGTGCACCGAGCAGGGGCCGCAGTCGCTCGACTGCGAGCCGCTCTACCCCAACCGCCCTGCGCAGGCCTAGCGAACGCGCCTCGCGAGGAGCTCACGGACGCGATCCAGGGGGATCGCGTCCACGGTCCGCCCGTTCCCGCTCATCGTCGTCGCGCGGAACAGCGAGTTGTAGACCGCCTCTTCCGTGGCCTCGAGCGCGGCCTGGAAGAGCGGGGAGACGCCGTCGGACGGGCAGGATGGTGCGCGGCGCCGGCGCCCGACCCGCGGTGCGGGTCCGCAGGCCCGGCGTCGGTGGAAAACGCGATGGCGTAGTCGCCGCTGCCGTGGCTGAACGACGAACCCGTGCGCGCCAGCCCGAAGACGGCGCGCGCGGCGAGCCGCTTCAGGTCGCGCGCGTCGAGCGGTGCGTCGGTGGCGACGACGATCATGCACGAGCCGTCGGCGCTGCCCGCGCCGGCCTGACCCGGAACTGGCGGTCCGAACGCGTAACGGCCCAGCAGCTTGCCCACCGGCACGCCGTCGATCGTGAGCACGCCGCCGAAGTTGGTCTGGACGAGCACGCCAAGCACGAAACGCGTCCCGCCCGCGGGCACGACGCGCGACGCGGTGCCGATGCCGCCCTTCCATCCGAAGCACTGCGTGCCGGTTCCGGCCCCGACCGCGCCCTCCTCGACGGGGCCTTCGCGCGCCGCCCCGATGGCTGCGAGCACATGGTCCTTCGTCACGTGCTGGCCGCGGATGTCGTTCAGGCCTCCGTCGTTGGTTTCGCCGACCACGGCGTTCACCGAGCGGACCTCCGCGTTGCCCGGCTGCGCGAGCGTCCACTGGACGGCGGCGGCGACGGCGACGCCGACGCTCAACGTGTTGGTGAGCACGATGGGCGTTTCAATCGTGCCGAGCTCGTCGACCTGCGTCGAGCCGGCCAGCTTGCCGAACGCGTTGCCGACGAACACCGCGCCTGGCACCTTCTCCTGGAAGAGATTGCCGCCGTGCGGCACGATAGCGGTGACGCCGGTTCGGACCCGGTCGCCTTCGATGAGCGTCACCTGGCCGACGCGCACGCCGGCGACGTCCGTGATGGCGTTGAGCGGGCCCGGCGGGAAGACGCCCGGCGCGACGCCCATCTCACGCGCCCGGGGACGGGGCGCTTCAGCGGCAGCGCTGGCGAACAGGAGGAGCGTGACGGCGGCGCACGCGCCGGCGAACGTGCAACGGGGGAGGTTGTGCTGTGTCAGTCGCATCATCTCCTCCTCTTGCCCCTTGCCCCTGTCTGACTAGCGCCTAGCGCCTAGTCCCTGCCCCCTAGCTACGGCCATCTCCACATGCTCAGCAGCCCGATCACGACGCCGGCCAGGCCGACGATGAGCGCGACGGCCGGGGTGAGGATCTGCAGCCATTGCTTCACCGCCCAGATGCGCTCCTGCGTGGATGTGCCGCCTGGCCTGGCGCCGTCCGTCGGGCGTGAGAAACCACAGGTCGTGCTCCTCGTCGTGCTCCCACCACTCTCGCGGCAGCTCGACGCCGCAGGCGTCGGCCGTTCGCCTGAGCGCCGGCTGCGCAGCGTTTCGAGGCGCAGATCGGGGAGCCGGCACGCCTTGAGATACGCGGTCATGGCCGCGTCGAAGTCGTTGCCCGCCGACAGCAGCTTGAACTTCGCCTCGTACTCCTTGCCGATGCGCGCCAGGTCCGGCCGGATGGAGCTGTCGGTACGACCGTTCGAACTGCCACTCCCGCCACCATCGAGACAGGCTCATCGGATCTCCTCGCGGCACGCGCAGCGGCTGTACGACGGCATCTTAAGCTACATGCTAAGCTCAGAGAAATGGCCCGCCGGGTGGCGGGCAGGCCCCGAGGAGCGACCGGTGTCCCAACACGATGCGCCCATGACTCCCGCCCACATCTGGCGTGAGATGACCGCGGAGCAGCGCCTGGCCGCCGCCGGCGGCCCTGTGGTCCGACTCCGACTCCATGCATCAGCAGGTCGAAGCCGTGCAGGCCATCGCCAGTCAGCTCCACTTCAGGCCGCAGAGCGTGCTGAAGCTACCGCTCGAGAAGCGCGTGCGCCACCTGGCCGTCACTGCGCGCGGTGTCGGAGTCGCTGGCCAGCCGCGCGCTCGTGGTGTACCACCTCACCACGAAGCGTGCCATGCTCGAGGCGTTTCTCGACACGCGCTGGGCATCGCGCACGAAGACGGGCTGATCGCCGAGGGCGCCAAGGCCGCGCCCGACGCGGCCGCGCTGCGCGAGGCCGCGGCAGCCCTGCTGGCCGCGTTTCCCGCCGGCAGATGTCCGGGTCTACCTCCTGACGCTCGCGGCGCAGGACCCGGCCACCTGGGGGCCGTTCGCAGCCGCTGGTCGGCGAGCTGATGCCTTCCTGATCGCCAGCATCACGCTCGAGGTGCCCTGCCGCCAGTGGTATCCGAACGAGAACGGCAGGGCGCGCACGTCGGCGCTGCTCGCGATAGGCCGCTTCCAGGTCCGGCTGGGCCCCGTAGTTGAAGTCCTTCACTGGCGAACTGTACTTCCCGAACAGCGTCAACTGCCACGTGTTCCGATCGAAGAACCGGAACGGGACGCCGGTGTCGTCCTGCAGTACCGCCCGTGAGTGTTCCAGCACCGCCGACGCACCTTCGAGAACTGGTTGTCGTGAAGCAGATACGACGCCGACTTGAGGAGCGTCGTATAGGGCGCATGCCGCTCGAGATACGTCAGGAGCGCCTCCTGCCTGGCGAACTCGGCGTTCTCCATTCGCACGCGCGCGTAGGACACCGTCTGGACCCGGTTCGAGGCTCGCCGTGGTGAACCTGATCGTGACCGATGTCGGCCGCTGAGGCGGCTTTCGCGGCGCGCCGGCCGACGGCCCTTGGACCGGCGCCGGGTTCGCCACGGCCGTGATCTCGGCCCAGGGGCTCTCCATCCGGACATCCACGATGCGCGCGTCGAGGCGGGCCAGGAAGGCGAGGAGCAGCGGGAGCGTGCCGTTCACCTCTTGCGTCTTCAGCTCGGTCATCATCTCGCGCGTGATGAAGTAGTCGCGGACGAAGACGTCCGACAGGGACGTGCGGAGTTCGGTGACGAGCGAGTCCACGCCGCGGGGGTCTTCGCCCTCGAGCGACGGCATCGTGCCGACCGGCTCCAACCCGAACAACAGGTAGCGGCTGCATTCCGGGAAGAGCACGTACGCATTCAGGAGATCGGGGCCTCCGAACGGGTAGAAGAGCGTGTCGCACGGGCCGGCCGCCGCGGCGACCTCGCGACCGCTCCACGCGCGCATCGGCGCGAGGCGCTCGCGGTCCAGCCGCGACCAGTTCCGGCCGATTTCCTCGCGGTACGCTTGCCACGCCGGCCTGGACGTGGCGGTCTGATAGCGCGCGGCGTCGAACGGCGCCAGCCCGGCCAGCACCCGGGCGACATCGGTCGCGACCGCGTCGTGCGTGGCGTCGGAAGCCGCCTGATGCGCGACCGCACCCGGCCGCGCTGCCGCGCCGGCGCCCGCCAGCAGCACGACCAGCACGCTGGCGGCCCGGAGGCCGCGGAGGCGTCGGGTGCTGCGCTGCGGGTCCTCGTTCGTGCACATCGACGGCGTCGACATCGATCGCTCCAGTACGGAGGGCAGCCACGTTGCCCGGCCAGTGTAGCGCGAACCGCGGGCGCCCGCGCGCCGCCTTGACACGCCGCGACGGCTGGCACAGAGTCAGGCTGGATGCTCGCACCTGCGCTGCTGGTCGCCGCGTACGAGGCCGGGTACTTCCCGATGGCCATGGATGACGGCGAGATCCGGTGGTATTCTCCCGATCCGCGCGGGGTCCTGCCGCTCGATCGGTTTCACGCGCCGCGCCGCCTGCTCCGCGTGATCCGATCGCGCCGCTTCGACGTGTCGGTGGACCGCGCGTTCCGGGACGTGATGGAGAGTTGCGCCGCCGATCGCGACGAGGGGACCTGGATCAACGGCGAGATCCTCGACGCCTACTGCGCCCTGCACGAGCGCGGTCTTGCGCATTCCGTGGAGGTCTGGGATG
Organism: uncultured Acidobacteriota bacterium; assembly: GCA_963806085.1. Classification (GTDB taxonomy): domain Bacteria; phylum Acidobacteriota; class Vicinamibacteria; order Vicinamibacterales; family JAKQTR01; genus JAKQTR01. The sequence goes on along the minus strand of CAWDWR010000001.1, from coordinate 2,155,837 downwards.
GCCGCGCGCTGGCGGGAGGGCTGTACGGCGTGTCGCTCAACGGCGCCTTCTTCGGCGAGTCGATGTTTCACCGGGTGAGCGACGCGTCGAAGATCGCATTGTGGGCTCTGGTCGAGCGGCTGCGCGAGCGCAGGTTCACGCTGCTGGACGTCCAGTGGCTGACGCCGTTTCTCGCGTCGTTCGGCGCCACGGAGATTCCCCGCGACGAGTACCTGGCCGCGCTGGCGCGGGCGCTCGGGTCCGACGCGCGCTTCGGGACGTGAGCGGCCGGACGGCCGGCGGTGAGGAGGACGGCATGGCAGGACGGACCGTGTATCACCTGAACATCGACTCCGGGCAGCTCGAAGGCGCCACCGTGGCGCTCCTGCCCGGCGATCCGGGCCGCGTCCAGGCCCTGGCCCTCACGCCGCCCTTCGAGCGCGGGCGCGAGCTCGCGAACAAGCGGGAGTACCGCACCTGGATCGCGTACATGGGCGGCGTCCCCGTCCTCGTCACCTCCACCGGGATCGGCGGGCCGTCGGCGTCGATCGCGATCGACGAACTGGCGCAACTCGGCGTGCGGACGTTCCTGCGCGTGGGCACGACCGGCGCCATCCAGGCCGACATCGAGCTCGGGACCGTCGTCATCACGACGGGCGCCGTGCGCCTGGACGGGGCCTCCACGCACTACGCTCCCATCGAGTACCCCGCCGTGGCGCACCCGGACGTCGTGCAGGCGGCAGCCGCGGCGGCGCGGGAGCTCGGCGTCCCGTTCAGGACCGGCGTCAGCGCGTCGTGCGACACCTTCTATCCGGGGCAGGAACGGTACGACTCGTATTCGAAGTACGTGCCGCGCCGCTTCCAGGGCGCCACCGAAGAGTGGCGCCGGCTGCACGTCCTCAACTACGAGATGGAGTCGTCGACGGTCCTGACGCTGACGTCCGCGATGGGCCTGCGCGGCGGGTGCGTGGCTGGCGTGGTCGTCAACCGCGAGCGAAGCGAGACCGTGACGAAGGCCGGCCTCGACCTCGGCGAGTCGAACGCGGTCCGCGTCGCGGTGGCCGCCGTGGCCATCCTCGCAGCTGGATCGGAAACGGCCTGACGGTGCCTTCCTGGCGTAGGGCGGCGAGGGAAGGGAGAACCTGATGAGCGGCGTCGAAGTGCGGTGCCTCGGCACCGGGGATGCCTTCGGCAGCGGCGGCCGGCTCCAGGCCGCGACCCTGCTCAGGTCGGCGGGCGGGGAGGTGCTGGTCGACTGCGGAACGTCCACGCTCGCGGCGCTGCGGCGCGAGGCGCTGGACCCGAACACCGTCGACGCCGTCCTCCTCACGCATCTGCACGGCGACCACTTCGGCGGCATGCCGTTCCTGCTGATGGACGCGCACTACGCCGCCGGCCGCGACCGGCCGCTGGTGATTGCCGGGCCGCCCGGCGTCGAGCAGGCGGTGGCGCGCGCGCTCGAGGTGCTGTTCCCGGGGTCGGGCGGTCTCGTGCCGCGGTTTCCCGTGGCCTACCTCGAGTGGAGCGAGCGGCAGGCCGCCGAGACCGGACCGGCGCGGGCGACGCCGTACCTGGTCCGGCACTCCACCAACATCCTGTGCTACGGACTGCGCGTGGAACTGGACGGGCGCGTGTTGGCGTTCTCGGGCGATACCGAGTGGACCGACGCGCTCGCGGACCTGTCAGCCGGCGCGGACCTCTTCCTGTGCGAGTGCACGGGTTACGGCAGCGCGCCGCCGCATCACCTGGACTACGTCACGCTCGATGCGCACCGGCCCGCCTTGACGTGCCGCCGCCTGCTGCTCACGCACATGGCAGCGGACATGCTCGCGCGCGCCGCCAGCCTCTCCGTGGAAACGGCCCGCGACGGGCTGGTGCTGCAGGTCTGACGTTCGGCGGCGCCGCTCAGTGCGCCGCTTCGAGGATCGCGATCAACTGCCCGGAGCTCAGTGCGACCGGGTTCCCTTTCATGCTGCTCGATTGCTGCGCCTGCTCGGCGATGGCCGGAAAGTCGTTCACGCCGACGCCCAACTCACTGAGGCGCAGCACGCCCAGGCGTTCGACGATGCGCGCGAGCCACGCCGCGGCGGCGTCGGGATCTGCCTCCCCGGCGAGCAGGCGGCCCGTTTCTGCGGCGCGATCGAGGCCCGCGTGCATGCCACTGTCGCGCATCGCACCGACGTTCGCGGCGAAGACGTGCGGGACCAGCGCCGCGCACACGGCGCCGTGCGGCGCGTGGCACAGGCCGCCGATGGGCGCCGCCAGCCCGTGCACCGCCCCCAGTCCGGCGTTGGCGAGGGCGAGGCCGCCGAAGAGGCTGGCGAGCGACAGATCGGCGCGCGCGGCGGCATGGCGGCCGTCGCGCCAGGCGAGTTCGAGCGACCGCGCCACGCGGCCGATGCCGTCCCGGCAGAGGGCGTCGGTCATCGCATTGGCCCGCGTGGACAGGAACGGCTCGATGAGCTGGGTCAGCGCGTCCAGGCCCGTCGCGGCCGTGACCGGCGGCGGGACGTCGTGGGTCAGCAATGGGTCGACCACCGCGACGCGCGGCAGCATGAGCGGGCTGCGAAGGCTGACCTTCAGCCGCCGTTCCGGCACCGTCAGCACCGCGTTCCGCGTGACCTCGGAGCCGGTCCCCGCGGTGGTCGGGACGGCGACGACGGGAAGCGGCGCGTTCACGACGGGCTTGCCGATGCCGACGACTTCGAGGTAGTCGAGGGCCTCGCCCTCGTTCGTCGCAAGCGCGGCGATAGCCTTGGCGGCGTCGAGCGCGCTGCCGCCGCCGATGCCCACGACGACGTCAATCGACCGCCGCCGGGCGAGACGCGCGCCGCCCCCGGCGAACGCCAGTTCCGGTTCGCCGTCGACACAGAGCAGGGCGACATCGGCGCCCTGCCGCTCGAGCGCCTCGACCAGCCACTCTGCGCGGCCCGGGTCGCGCCCGGTGACCACCAGGGCCCGGGAGCCGAACTCCAGGGCCCACCCGGGCACGGACGCGGCACAGCCGGCGCCGAACACGATGCGGCCGGCCGTGGTGAACTCGAAGGCCGTCACGGCCGCTCGTCCGCCGGCCGCACGCCATATGCCTCGTCGCCGGGAAACAGGTTCATGAACGTCACGCGCGAGCGCGGTTCGAGCATCATCGCTGTGACGGCGTCCCGCCACGCCGCGTAGTGGGCGGTTTCCTTGTGGGCGGCGATCGCGTCGGCGGTGCGGTAGGCTTCGACCAGCACGAACCGCGCCGGATCGTCCTGCTGCTGGAGCACGTCGAAGCGCGCGACGCCGGGCTCCCGGAGGCTGTGGGACGCGTTGAGCAGGGTGGCCTCCCGGAACGCGTCGACCGCCTCGGGCCGGACATGGATGTGAACGTGAATGACATGCATGGCGAGGGTGATTCTAGCACTCGGCGCTTGCGACTCGGGACGGCGCTCGCGGGACCCGGGGCTCATTCAAGGGCGTCATAGCAGCAGGTACCATGCACGACGATCGCATCATCCACGAACTGGCAGAGGGCGAGCGCGGCACCTATGTCCTGAGGGCGTCGATGAGGCTGCCGAAGCCGCGCGCCGAGGTCTTCGCCTTCTTCTCCGACGCCCGCAACCTCGAAACCATCACGCCGGCGGCCTTGCAGTTCAGCATCCTGACGCCCGGCCCGATCCCGATGGCTCCGGGGGCGCTCATCGACTATCGGATCGCGCTGAACGGCATCCCGATGAAGTGGCGGACGCTCATTTCACGCTGGTCGCCGCCCGACGCGTTCGTGGACGAGCAGGTGAAAGGGCCGTACGCGCAGTGGATTCACACGCACCGGTTCCGGGCCTCGGACGACGGAGGGACGATCATTGAAGACGAGGTGCGCTACCGCCTGCCGCTCGATCCGGTCGGCCGTCTTGCGCACCCGCTGATCCGCCGCCAGTTGGACGGCATCTTCCGCTTCCGGCAGCGCCGGGTGCGGGAACTGCTGCTGCAACCCTGGGACTGCCTGCCCTGAGCCTCGTCGAAGGGACGTCTCCGGGCTCCCTCCTGCACAGATGTCGAGGCTGAAGCCTCGACCGCGCCCACTCTAAAAAGAAAGGGCCCCCGGGGAACGGCCCCGGGGGCCCCAGTTCGAGGCGCCGAGCCTCGAGCGGCGGTGTAGCGGCCGGTTAGAAGCTGTACCGCACCTGGAAGCGGAACGCGCGGCGTCCCATGAAGCTGTACGGCTTGGTGTTGTAGGTGCCGTCGGGGTTCACGACCAGCGGGTTGTAGCGCATGCTCGTCCCGGAGGCCCGCACCTGGTTCATGAGCGCCCACGGGTCGAAGCCGTTCGGCGAGAAGTACACGTCGTCGCCGAGCCGCAGGCTGTTGCGGTTGATGGTCTGGTTGAAGTCCGTCACGGTCTTGAGGTCGAACAGGTTGTCGATGTTCACGCCGACCATCAGCCGCTGCGTCTTGCCGAAGCGGAACTCCTGCTGCGCGTACAGGTCGTACCGCTGCTGGAACGGCGTGCGGCCGAGGCTGTCCCGGGTGGAGATGAACACCGGGTATCCCTGCCAGGTGACGAGCGCGCCGACCGGAGACCCGGTCTGGTACAGCGCGTTCAGTCCCACGGACGTTCCGAAGTTGAAGTCGTACGTCGCCTGAACCTTGGCGACGTGCGGGCGATCGGTGTAGAGCGGCCCTTCGTTCTGGCGCTGCTCGGGGGTGCCGGGGACGGACGTCCAGCTCATGTAGGGCGCGTCGAAATAGCGGCTGACGTTCGGGTCGGTGCGCCCGCTCTCGTCGGAACTGGCGAGGCCCGAGTAGTTGCCGTACAGACGGCTCCAGGTGTAGCTGGCGTTGAGCGACCAGTTCTGCGCCAGCCGCTTGCGGATGCGGAACTCGACGCTGTCGTAGTCGCGCCGAGGTTTCGGCGTCTTGTAGTCTGGGTAGTCGGGCAGCAGCACCTGCGTGACGCCGTAGCCCGGGTTGGCGATGAAGTACACCTCGATCCCGCCCGGATTCGTGGGCGAGGAGGGCAGCAGCACGCCCACGTCCTCGATGGCGTAGATCAGCCGCTTGCGGACGTAGCGGACGCCGAGGGAGATCGTCGGCGTCAGTTCGTGGTCGAGGCCGAGCGTGAACTCGTCCGTCTTGTACGGATGCTGGGCGTCGATCGTGTTGTGCGGGGTTCCGCCGAAGTAGTCCGCGAGGCGCGGGTCCGCGATGCTCGAGTTGAACCGGTAGTCGTACGACTCGTAGAGCGTTCCCGGCGAGCAGTTGCCCGAGATGCCGTCGTTCGCCGGATCGCACTTCATCGCGTAGATGTCGTAGGTGTCGAGGGCATAGAAGTAGTCGATCCACTTGTCCCCGCCGAAGGACGAGATCGGCAGCGAGAGCTTCATCACGTCGTAGAACCAGCCGAAGCTCCCGTACGCCTTCCACTTGCCGTCGCCCTTGACGTCGTACGCGAAGCCGAGGCGCGGGGCGAACTTGTCGCTGAAGCCGTACTTGATGCCCGCGCCGCCGGAGTAGCTGGGCACCGTCTCGTTCTCGGTGCGGATGCCGGCGTTCACGGTCAGCTTGCTGCCGATGCTCCAGCTGTCCTGCGCCCAGAGCGACCAGTTGTTCGACGTGGCCTCGCCCTTGGTCGTGATCTGGCGCTGGCGCCAGTAGCCGTACTTGCCGCGCAGGTTGCGGCCATCGCTGGTCGTTGTAGGAACTGTTCCAGTAGTAGGTGAACGTCGGGTACTGCGCCCCGTCGAACATCTCGTTGGCGATGTTCTCGTACCGGACGCCGAACTTGAACGTGTGCTGGCCGCCCATCTGCTTGTACCAGATGGTGTTCAGATTGAGGAACGTCCGGGCGTAGTAAGCGCGGTTCGTCAGATTGGTGGACTTCGAGAAATTCTGCCAGCCGTTGGCCTGCCGCAGGCTGTCGGGAATCTCCCCGGGCAGGTAGGTGAGGTTCGACGAGCCGTAGGCGCGGATGGGCTCCGCGGTCGCGAAGTTCTCCGGCTGCGTCGTGTTGTACATCATCCAGCCGGCGGTGGCGTTCACGAAGAAGCTCGGCGCAATCACCCAGTCCACGTTGCCCGACACGAGCTGGTTGACGTAATCGGAGCCGGTCAGCTCGTAGTTCTGCTTCATCAGCTCGTCGTTGTAGTAAGTGGCGCTGGTCCACCCGCCGCTGGTCGACTGGCCGTTCAGCACCGCCTGGTTGCCGCTCAGGCCCTTGAAGGTCGACCCTTCGGACTGGAACGCGGGCGCGGACCGGCGGCTCGTGTTCCACTGGTTCACGCCGGACACCTTGACGCGCAGGCTGCTGCCGAGCTGCGTCGTGGCGTTCCAGTTCAGATAACGCTGGCTGATCGAACCAGTCGAACGTCTTCTGCGATCCCGACGGGATTCGAATACATGTACTTCACGGTCCGCGTGTAGTCGTTCTGGTTCTGCGAGAACCCGGCGTAGAACCACAGCTTGTCTTTCATCACCGGGCCGCCGATGTCGAAGACCGGGTTCCAGTTGTTCCAGCTGTCGTTGTCCCGGCCGTAGACCTCCTCGAGTTCGCCAGGGAAGTTGCCGCCCACGTCGGTCCACGGGTTGATGCGCCAGGTGGGACGCACCTCGCCGCGCATCGGCTGACCGGTGTAGTACACGCCTGCCGTCCCGCGGACCGCGTTGGTGCCCGACTTGCTGATGACGTTGATGACGCCGCCCGTCGCGCCCCCGAACTCGGCGTTGTAGCCCGACGACTTCACCTGGACCTCCTGGATGAAGTCGACCTGCACCGTCTTGCCCGACGTGCCGCTCCGCATGTTCGTCGTGTCCATGCCGTCCACGATGAACTTGTTCTCCGAACCGCTCGCGCCGTCGATCTGGATGCCGCCGGCGTACGCCTCGCTGTTGGTGCCGGGCGCCACCGACACCACGCTGGTGAAGTCGCGGCCCTTGGGGATCCGGTCCAGCGTCTCCTTCTGAATCGACGCGAACGACGCGTTCTGCTTGACGTCGATGAGCGGCGATTCGCCGGTCACCTGCACCGTCTCAGCCAGGCCCGCGACGTCCATCACCATGTCGACCGTGAGGAGCTTGCCCAGCTCGATGACGGCGTTGCCGATTTTCGCCGTCTTGAAGCCCTGCAGCGTCGCGGTGATCTCGTAGGTTCCGGGCGGGACGGCCGGAAACCGGTAGATGCCCCTGTCGTCGGTGACCGCCGACGCCGCGCCCGAGCCCGCCACGTTGCGCGCCTCGACCGTCACACCGGGCAGGACCGCTCCGGACGAGTCCTTGACGATGCCCTGAATCCCTCCCGACTGCTCCTGCGCCGAGGCGGTGACAGCCAGACCGACAGCCAGCACCATGGCCAGTGCCCAGACCCGACTTCTGAAATGCATATGGCCTCCCCCTCACTGTGCCTTTCAGCTCCGGCGGGTCGTGAGGACGCTTCCCGGCGAAGCCTGGAACTCACCGGCTCGAACTCTGAACGGTGGAAATCGGATTGCCGCGAATGATTGGCGAGATACTAGAGCCGGGAATCAGGTCCTGTCCAGAGGAATTGCCGGAACTCCGACTGCGACGCTACACGTTATTGCCGGGTGTCTGCTTCGGGCCCGCCAGGCTCCGGATGAGCGTCAGCAGCATGTCGATGGCCACCGTGTTGTGCCCGCCCTGCGGCACGATAACGTCCGCGTAGCGCTTGCTCGGCTCGACGAAGTCCAGGTGCATCGGCTTGACGGTGCTCAGGTACTGCTCGACCACCGACTCCATCGTGCGGCCCCGCTCCGCGACGTCGCGGCGCAGGCGGCGGATGAACCGGATGTCGTCGTCGGCGTCCACGAACACCTTGATGTCGAGCAGGCCGCGCAACGCCGCGTCCGTGAAGATGAGAATGCCTTCGACGATGATGGCCCGGCGCGGCTGGACGAGATCGGTGGCCGGCGAGGCGCGCGTAGCGCGCGAAGTCGTAGAGCGGCACCTCGACGGGCTGGCCCGCCCGCAACTGCTCGAGGTGCCGGACCATCAGGTCCGTCTCGAGCGAGTCGGGATGATCGTAGTTGAGCGCGGCGCGCTCCTCGAGGCGCAGGTCGCTGCGGTACCGGTAGTACCGATCGTGCTCGAGCACGGTCACCTGGTCAGTTGCCGAGGCTCTCGACGATGCGGCGCACGACCGTCGTCTTGCCCGATCCCGAACCGCCCGCGACGCCGATGACCACCGGACCCGCTGCCATGCCCGCCTCCGTTTCGTCGCCCGTCAGACGGCGCGAGACCGCGCCGCCGCCTGCTCGAGTGTCTCATCCTTCTTCGCAAAGCAGAACCGCAGCACCCGCGGCGCCTCGCTGGCGTAGAGGAACGCCGACGTCGGGATCGACGCCACGCCGTGCTCCGTCAGCAGCCGCATCGCGAACGCCGCGTCGCCGTCGCCGCTGATCGCCGAATAGTCGAGGATCTGGAAGTAGGTGCCGCGGCTCGGCACCGGCGTGAAGCGCGAGCCGTCGAGCAGGTCGAGGAACCGGTCGCGCTTCTCCTGGTAGAAGGCGGCGAGATCGTCGTAGTGCGCGCGCCGCCTCGTGAACTCCGCGTACGCGTGCTGCGCCGGGGTGTTCGTGGCGAACGTCACGAACTGGTGCACGCGCTGGATCTCCGTCGTCAGCGCCTGCGGCGCGGCGATGTATCCCACCTTCCATCCCGTCGTGTGATACGTCTTGCCGAACGAGCTCACCACGCACGTGCGCGCGCGAAGCGCGGGATGCCGCGCCAGGCTCTCGTGGCGCGCGCCGTCGAACACGATGTGCTCGTACACCTCGTCGCTCAGCACGATGACGCCGGTGCCGTCGAGCGCGGAGGCCAGCGCGCGCAGGTCGTCGGCCTGCAGAACCGCGCCGGTCGGGTTGTGCGGCGAGTTGACGACGAGCAGGCGCGTGCGCGGCGAGAGCAGGCGGCGGACCTCGGCCCAGTCGATGCGATAGTCGGGCGCGCGGAGCGTGACGAACCGCGGCGTGCCGCCGTTCAGCCGCACGACCGGCACGTACGCGTCGTAGCACGGCTCGAAGAGGATGACCTCGTCGCCCGGCCGGACAAACGCCGAGATGATGTCGAACAGCGCCTCGGTGGCGCCAGACGTCACCGTGATCTCGGTGGCCGGGTCGTACTCGGCGCCGTAGAGGCGGTGGATCTTGGCGGCCAGCGCTTCGCGGAGGGCGAGCACGCCGGGCATCGGGGCGTACTGGTTGTCGCCCGCCTGCATGTGCCGGTGCACGGCGTCGACCAGCTCGGGGTCGCAGGCGAAGTCGGGGAACCCCTGCGAGAGGTTGATGGCGCCGTGCTCGTTGGCCAGCCGCGTCATGACGGCGAAGATGCTGACGCCGACATCCGGGAGCTTGGATTCGATGCGGACCGGGGTGTCCATCTGCCCTCCACCTGGCACAGCGCCCTACACTTGTACACCAACGGCGCCGGTCGTGCTCGTCTGGTACGTAACTCTTACCTTCTCGAGAGGGGGAAGGCCATCGAACTGGACGCGGATTCCTCGAAATACGGAGGGAATCCGGGAGTTGCCCAGTTGGTACGGATCATGCTCAAATTTTGAACGGTGCCAGCAGATTGCCGGGTCTCCGGCGGCTGCCACCAGAGTCACAGCCCATGACCTGCGCCCCCACCTCCGGCCTGCGCTCTGCCACGAGTCCCGCGAACCTTGTCGCGGCGGCCCTCGGTGCGCTCGGCCGGCTCGGGCTTGCGGCGCTCATCGTCTTCCACGCCTGGCTGCTGGGCGCGCACCTGGTTGACGGGCGGGCCTTCGAGCCGGCGACCGCCGTCCGCTGGATGCTGGCGGTGCTGGTGCTCGCGGGCTTCCGCGCGCTCAGCCGGCGCGGCCTCCCGCTGCTGTCCGGCCGTCGTGCCGTCGTGCTGTGGCTGCTCGTTGTCGTCATCCACTGCAGCGCGGCGTGGGACGGCGGCGCCGCCGCCGCGCTCGACCGCGCGATCCCCGAGTCCGTCACGGCGCTGGCGCAACTGTCCGCCGCTGTGCTCGTCGCCGCGGCGCTCTCCGCCGTGCTCGCCCGGGCCATGCGCCTGGCGGCACGTCTCCGTCCGGCATTCGGCGTTCCGGCGCGCATCGCCGGACTGCCGTCGAACGGTTTCGTCTTCCTCTTCTCGCCCCGCCCGCCTCCGCTCGCCTAACCCAGCGCCAGATGCTTCGGACTGAGAACAGGTAGCCCGCGCGGCGGATCACGCCGCCGCCCGGGCGTGATTGTGTTGTCGCGTGAGGAGTCGTGTCATGTCACACGACGCCCCCGTGGTCTGGGTGCACTACCTTCCGATTCTCACGACGATCGTTTCCGCGGCGTTCAGCGCGTCGCTCTTCGCGAAGTACCGCCGGCGGCCGTCGCCCACCTCTGGTGGTGGGCGTTCGGGGTGGCGTTCTACGGGCTCGGCACGCTCGTCGAATCGACCATCACGCTCACCGGCAACACGGTCTTCCTGACCAAAGCCTGGTACATCACCGGCGCGATCCTGGGCGGCTATCCGCTCGCCCAGGGGTCGCTGTACCTGTCGTATTCGCGGCGCACGGCCAACCGGGCCACGGCTCGTCAGCCTGCCCTTCGTGATCCTCGCCAGCGCTGCTGGTGGTGCTCTCGCCGGTCGACCTGCGCGGCTCGAGCCGCATCGGCCGTCGGGCGCGCTGCTCGCGTGGCACTGGGTGCGGCTGATGACGCCGTTCATCAACGCCTACGCCGCGTTCTTCCTGATTGGCGGCGCCGCGGTCAGCGCGTGGCGGTTCTGGCAGCGCGCGGGCGCGGGCAACCGTGCCGCGGGCAACACGCTCATTGCCGTCGGCGCGCTGCTGCCGGGCATCGGCGGGGCGATGGCCAAGGCCGGCGTGGTCGAAGCGCTCTACGTCGGAGAGTTCATCGGGCTCGTGCTCATCTGGGCCGGGGAGCGCATGTGCGCGTGGCGTCCCGCGCCGGCGGCGATCGTCGGCGAGCCCGGGCCGGTGCCTTGGATAGACAGCCGGCGGCGCCCCAGGGCGCGCCTGTTTCGCATGACGAGGTTTCGATCATGTTCAGACGTGCACTGGCCTCGGCGTCGGGCTGATGGCGCATCCTGGCGCTTGCTCGCGGCGGCGCGGCGGCGTCGCGCCGGCGACATCGTCGGCACCGCCGCGGACGCGACCGGCGCCGTTCTGCCGGCGGCGCAGGTCACGCTCCGCAACCTCGCCACCGGCGAGGAGCAGTTCGCGCAGGCCGACCTCGAAGGGCGGTTCCGGTTCGCCGGCATCCGCGTCGGCAGCTACCTGGTGACGGTCGAGTCGGCGGGGTTCTCGCGCGACTCGCGCACGGTGACCGTCGCCGACGCCGGCGCGCCCGTCGAAGTGACGTTCGCCCTCGTTCCCGGGCGCGTCGAGATGGGGGTCACGGTGACGGCGACGCGCAGCGAGCGCGACGCGGCCGCGGTGCCGCTGCGCACCGACACGATCGGGCGCGACGCGCTGGTCGCAGAAGTCGCCGCTCTCGGTCGGCGACGCGCTCGTCCAGGCGCCGGGCGTGACGCCGGTCGGCAGCGGCCCGATGCAGGTGCGCCCGCGGCTGCGCGGCCTCGATTCGACGCGGCGTGCTCGTGCTGGTCGACGGCGAGCGCCTCAACAACGCGCGCACGGCGACCGACCGCGCCGGCACCGAGGTGGGCCTGATCGATCTCAACAGCGTGGCGAGCCTCGAAGTGGTCAGCGGCGCCGGGTCGGTGCTGTACGGCACCGACGCGCTCTCGGGCACGATCAACATCCTGACGCACCAGCCGCGGTTCAGCGACGCGCTGCGGCTCACCTACGGCTTCGACGGCTACTTCAGCTCGAACGAGAACGGGCGCCGCGGCACGGTGACCCTCGGCGCCACCGGGCCGCCGCTTCGCGGTGCAGGTGACCGCCGGCGCCGAGGCGTACGACGACTACCGGGCGGGCGCGGCGGGCAGGAACGAGGACACCAGCGCCGTTCTTCGCGAGCGGCCAGATCAAGCAACGTCGACACGATCGACGACAACTTCGGGTTCCACTTCAACGCGTTTCCGGACCCGTTCAACGCGCCGTACGTGCGCACGTCGGCGCGTGATCCCGACCTCGGGCGCCAGCGGCAACAGCCTCAACGCGAGCGGCCTCTTCGCGCTCACCGGCACGCAGACCCTGCAGGTGAAGTACATCCGGCGCCAGATGGACGACGTCGGTTTCCCGGACTTCGAGCAGCCGATGTTCTTCCAGCGCATCGACGCTGCCGTACAACAATCTCGACCGCGTCTCGGCCCGCTACGAGGCGCGCGGCCTCACGCCCTGGTTCACCAACCTGAAGGTCACCGGCTACTTCCAGGACCAGCGGCGCCTGCTGCGCAACGAGTTCCCGGTGCAGTTCCCGGTGCCGTCGCCGGCGTTCTTCCCGATCAACGTCTACCGGCTGAACCTCCTCACCGACACCGAGCAGCACGTGCAGACGCCGGGCCTCGACGTGCAGGCCACCTTCGTGCCGGCGCGCAGCCACCTGCTGACGGCCGGCATGATGCTCTACACCGACCGGAGCCAGGACACGCGGACGAATACGTCGCAGACGCACGATCATCGGCAACGTGGCGATGGGCGCGCGCGGGCCGGCGGCCAACGTGTTCGCCGCGCCCGTCGTGCTCGGCCCGCGCGTCGACGACGCACCCGGTGCGCGTGCCCGACGCGTCGTTCCGCGACATCGGGGTCTTCGCGCAGGACGAGTGGGCGGTGGCCTCGGCGCTGCGCCTCGTCGCCGGCGCTGCGCGTGGACGGCTACCGCGTCACGACGCCGGACGACGCCGGGCTACGACGTGCTGTCGCTCACGCAGGGCGCCGCAGCCGCCCATCGACCCGGCGACGCTGCCGGACGCGAACGGCTCGACGCTCTCGCGCACCGCGCGTGACCGGCGACATCGGCGCCGTGCTACCGGCTGACCGGACACGGTGAACCTGCGCGCGCGCTACGGCCGCAGCTACCGCCACCCGAACCTCGAAGAGCTGCTGTTCTCGGGGCCGGCGACCGTGGGCGCGATCGTGCCGAACATGACCGTGCGGCCGGAGATCGGGCAACAACATCGACATCGGGCTCACGCGTGCGAGCCGGCCGCGTGACGGGCTCGGTGTCGTACTTCCACAACTCGTACGACGGGTTCATCTCGACCGAGATCGTGGCGACGACGCCCGCGGGGCCGATGTCGCAGGCGATCAACTTCAGCGACGTCCGCATCCAGGGCATCGAGGGCGACATCGACGTGCCCATCGTGATCGAGGCCGGGCGTCGTGACGTTCTTCGGCAACGCCGCCTTCACGCGGGGCACGGTGCTGTCGGGGACGAATCCGCTCACCGGCGCGTCGCTCGCGGGCACGCCGCAGGACAACATCTCGCCGCTCAAGGCGATTGTCGGCGTCCGCTTCAACGACGCGCGCGACCGGTGGTGGGTCGAGTACGGCGTGCGCGTCGCAGGCCGACGTGACGCGCGTGGCGGTCACGCTGCTCGACTCGCCGTACCTGATCCCCCAGGACCTGCTGGGGCTCGACGGCTTCGCCGTGCAGCGCGTCGCGTGGGGCGTGAACTTCCGCCCGGCGGGCGGCCGGCTGGGCCTCGTGTTCGCCGTCGAGAACCTGGCGGACCGGTACTACCGGGAGCAGTTCCAGTTCGCGCCGGCGCGCGGACGCACCTTCACGGCGGCCTTCAGCGTGCGGTAGGCCGCCGCGACGCGGGCCCGGGGGCGTCGCAGGCGTGCAGGCGCCTCCCGGGCCCCGAATCCCGAACCCCGAATCCCGAACCCCGAATCCCGAATCCCGAGTGTTGACGCCGGCGCACCGCCGGCCGTAGAGTCGGACTCAGGGGGGCCTGATGAGTTCGACCAATCACTACGCACATATCGACTACCGGAAGATGATCGCGTGGCCAAAGCGCCTCGAGCGCGAGTGGGCATTTCTCTCGGGCCCGCTCGGGACGGTTCCATCGAAGCGGCTGCTGGACCTCGGCTGCGGCACCGGCGAGCACGCGCGCTACTTCGCGGGCAAGGGGTTCGAGGTCGTCGGCGTCGACGTGTCCGACACGATGCTCGCGCGGGCGAACGAGGACGGCATCCCGGCGGGCGTCCAGTATCCTCCGCGGCGACCTGCTTCACGTCGAAACCGTCGTGACGGGCACGTTCGGCGGGGCGGTCTGCCTCGGCAACACGCTCGCGCACATCATGGACCAGGAGGCCCTGACGCAGCTCTTCAAGGGCGTGCGCGCGGTCCTGCTGCCTGGCGCGCCGCTCGATCATCCAGGTGCTCAACTACGAGCGCCTCGTGCACACGGGCCAGCGGTGCCTGCCGCTCACGTTCATCCAGGACGAAGAGGGCGAGGCGATCTTCCTGCGGGTGATGACGCACCACGAGGACGGGAGCGTCACGTTCACGCCCTCGCTGCTGCGCTACCGCAAGGACGGCGACCCGGCGCTCGAGGTCATCACGAGCCACAACGTGCCGTTACGGGGATGGAAGCGGGCCGAAATGGAAGCCGCGCTGGACGCGGCGGGCTTCAAGGCGCGGGAGCTCTCCGGCACGATGGCGCAGGTGCCGTACGCAGACCACGACTCCACGGACCTGGTCGTAGTCGCGCGGTAGGGACGGGCGTCAGTCTTCCCAGGGCTTCGGCTGGGGCCCCGGAACGATGGCGGCCAGGTCCGAGTCGTCCATGCCGGACCCGGTTGACTTGCGTTCCTTGGCCTCGGCGCGGCGCACGGCCTTGGCAGCCTGCTTCTCGCGCTTGGCCTTTTCCCGTTCACGTTTCTGGAAAGAGGGCCGGGCTTTGTTCACGTGGGCTCCATGTGCTGGGGCCGCCGCGCCAGCCGGCGCGGCGACGGCCAATCGGGACAGACGAACGGGGGGCGGGCGCTGGACGCCGGCCCCCCGTTGCCGTCAGAGGGTAGCGCGCTACCAGCGCGATTCGCGCCGGGGCCCGCGGCCGCCGCGATCGTTTCCGCCGAACCCGCCCGGCCGCTCGGTGCGCGGACGCGCCTCGTTGACCGTCAGGTTGCGGCCGCCGAACGGCTTGTCGTGCAGTTCGGTGATGGCCTTCTGCGCGTCGGCGTCGGTCGCCATCTCGACGAACGCGAACCCGCGGGCACGGCCCGTGGCCATGTCGCGCATCACGCTCACCGAGTCAACCGCCCCATACTGCGAGAACAGGTCCTGCAGGTCCTGCTCGCCCGTCGTGTAAGGAAGGTTGCCGACATACAGCTTTCTACCCATTGCGATTGCTCCTCGTCTCTTCTCACGAGACTCTGGACGGCCGGCGTTCCCGGCCGTCATTCACACTCGGCGATTTCAGACAAATCGCCCCTCGATGGCAGCTCGTGACTGAGCGGAACCTACGCGGCAGGAGCGAGTCGAAGGCGACTCGATTCGGCTCTCAACGCGGATGCTACAGAAGGCGGGCTTCCACCTGACCCTCTTATCTTAACATGACGGAGGCGGATTGGCCGAATCCGTCCGCCTGCGCGCATCGGCGGGGGCGCCTGCCCCCGACGCGCTACGGCGAGACGGGGCCGTGGCTGTCCGGAAGGAATTCCATCCGGCGGAACGCCGCCGGCTCGTGAAAGCTCGGACCCGAGGGCGTCGACCACGCCGCATAGACCGCGCCCCGCTCGGGTTCCGACGGCCCGTTCGGCCGCTTGATGCGGAACACGTTGAAGTGCCACGTGGCGCCGGGCGAGGGCGGCACCGCGCGGGCGACCTCGGGAGCCATCGATCCGAGGCCACTCCACGGCAGCCAGGCCAGCGCCACCCAGCTGCCGGGCGCCAGGCCGCCGCACGTTCCCGGGACCACCGGTGCTCTCCAGGCCGGCCCAGTTCCAGGATCGGTCCCCGTTCAGGTTCGGAAACGGCTCGACGATATGAAGGTCGGTCACCACGTTGACCGGGCTGATCTCGACCTCGGCGTAGTGGCGCCCGAGCCGGGCGGGGTCGATGAAGATCTCGACGACTTCTTCCTCCCAGATCGGATCGTCGAGCCGCGACATGGTGTGCCACGGGCCATCGTCGCAGGCGTCGAACCGGATCGCGAGCCCGTTCTCGTTCCAGAGCGCCCGGAACACGGTCCGGTACCTGGCCGGGCCCCAGCCGATGCGCTCCGCCGTCTTCCAGGCCTTGTCGTGGCCCGGCAGGAGCGTCACCGGGCGGGCGTCGGTCCTCGCCACGCGGTAGGCGGCGTCGGGAGGGAGGGGCGCCGTGTCGCGGTACAACTCCGCCATCAGCCGGAATCCTTCGGTCAACTCTTGTGAACGCCGGGTCTCAGTATCCGGCGTACCGGCGGGGGCCGTCAAGCCGCCGCTTTCCTGCAGACGACGACGAACTCGCGAGAGACGGCGGTGAGCGGGCCGCCCGCGAAATCGCCGTAGAGCGCCTCGAGCCCGAGTTTCGATCGCGCGACGAGATGCTCGATCTCGAACCGGAAGAAGAAGCGCATCTCGAAGCTCCACTCGCCCTGGTGCTCGCCGTCCTCCTCGTCCCAGCGGAACGCCATCCGGACGCGGTTACGCTGGCGCGAGAGGTCACCGGGAGCCGCCGTCACTAACCGGCGCAGGCGGCGGCCCGGGGCGTACTCGCCGTCGAAATCGGCGTGCTCGGGGACGCCCTCGGCCAGCATCTTCAGGTCCGGCACGTACAGGTCGAAGATGAACGCGCCCCCCGGGGGCAGGCAGTCGTGCACCGCGTCGAGCAGGCGGAGCTGATCCGCCGTCTCGTGGACGTGCGACAGCACCCGGAATGGCGCGCAGACCAGGGCGAAGCGGCGGTCCGGGCGCATGGTGACCGCGTCGGCCACCGAGACGCGCCCGCGGTCCTCGGGGTCCAGCTTCGTCTGGCAGTTGGCCACCATCGCAGGGCTCAGGTCGATGCCCCAGGCGTCGATGCCCCGGCGGCGGGCCTCGGCGAACAGGCGGCCCGTGCCGACGCCGATCTCCAGCACCGGCCCGCCCGCCTCCGCCATGCGGGCGAGGTACCAGTCGTTGTCGACCCCGTCGCGCACCTTCGCGTAGACGGCGTCATAGAAACGCGCGATGAGGTCGGGATAGGGCTCGCTCACCGAGGGACCTCCGAGCATGTGCCGGGGACGGCCGTAGTCTACACCCGGCGCTCTTGACCGCCCGGCGGGCGAGGGATAGATTCTGTGAGCCTCCACCGCTGTCCGACCACCACAGGTCATCCCGAAAGGCGAGAGTCATGATTGCGCGCACGTCCATCCTCGTCCTGCTCCTGGCGGCCCTCCCGACGGCGCTCTCGGGGCAGCAGCCGCCCGCGCCCGCCGACGCGTCGAACCCGCTGCTCAGGCCCTGGACCACGCCCTTCGGCGTGCCGCCGTTCGGCGAGATCAAGCCGGAGCACTTCCTGCCCGCGATCAAGGCGGGCGTCGACCAGCAGCGCAAGGAGATCGACGCGATCGCCGGCAATCCCGAGGCGCCGACCTTCGCCAACACGATCGAGGCGATGGAGAACGCCGGCGAACTGCTCGCGAAGGTCAGCCCGGTCTTTTCGAACATGCAGTCCTCGAACACGAACGAGCAACTGCAGGCCATCAACCGCGAGGTGGCGCCGCTGCTGACGGCCCTGCGTGACGACATCCGCCTCAACCCCGCGCTGTTCGCGCGCGTGAAGACGCTGTGGCAGGCGCGTGCGTCGCTGAAGCTGACGCCGGTCCAGGCGAGGCTGCTCGACGAGCAGTACAAGGGCTTCGTGCGCGGCGGGGCGAACCTCTCGCCGGAGCAGAAGGATCGCTTCCGCGCGATCAACGCCGAGCTGTCGAGTCTCGGGATCAAGTTCGGCGACAACCTCCTCCATGACACGAACACCTACAAGCTGGTCATCGAGAGGGAGGCGGATCTGAAGGGACTGCCGCCGTCGGTCGTCGCCGCCGGCGCGGACGCCGCCAAAGCGGCCGGGCTCGCGGGCAAGTGGGTGTACACGCTGCAGGCGCCGAGCATCTGGCCGTTCCTGCAGTACGCCGACAACCGCGACCTGCGCCTGCAGATCCTCGGGGCCTACACCACGCGCAACGATCACGGCGACCAGTACGACAACAAGGCCAACGCGGCCCGGCAGGCCGCGCTGCGCGCCGAGCGGGCGCAGCTGCTCGGCTACAAGTCGCACGCCGACTTCGTGCTCGAGGAGAACATGGCGAAGACCCCCGACAAGGTGTTCGCCCTGCTGAACCAGCTGTGGACGCCGGCCCGGGCGATGGCACTCCGGGAAGCAGCCGACCAGCAGGCGCTGGTGAAGGCCTCGGGCGGCACGTTTACGCTCGAGGCGGCGGACTGGCGCTACTACCAGGAGAAGATCAAGCAGCAGCGGTTCGCCCTCGACGAGCAGGCGCTCCGGCCGTACTTCAAGCTCGACCGCGTGCGGGAAGGCGCGTTCCACGTGGCGAACCGGCTCTACGGCCTGACGTTCACGCCGAGGCCCGACTTGCCGACCTACCACCCCGAGGTGCAGGCCTTCGAGGTGAAGGACGCCGACGGATCCCACCTGGGCGTGTTCTTCACGGATTACCACCCGCGGCCCGGCAAGCGCGTCGGCGCCTGGAGCAGCTCGTTCCGCAGCACGCGCGTGAAGGACGGGCAGCGCATCACCCCCGTCGTCGTGAACGTGTGCAACTTTTCCAGGCCGGCGGGCGACGAGCCGGCGCTGCTGACGCTCGAGGAAGTCGGGACGCTGTTCCACGAGTTCGGCCACGCGCTGAGCTCGCTGCTGTCGAGGAGCCCGTACCGGGGCCTGGGCGGCTTCCCGCGCGACTTCGTCGAGGTGCCGTCGCAAATCATGGAGAACTGGGCGCTGCACCCGGACGTGCTGAAGGTCTACGCCACGCACTTCAGGACGGGCGAGGTCATCCCGGTGGCGCTCGTCGAGAAGATCAAGAAGGCCGAGCAGTTCGACCAGGGTTTCATCACGGTGGAATACCTGGCCGCGTCCATCCTCGACATGGACTGGCACACGCTGCCGGCCGGACCCGCGAAGGACACCACGGCCTTTGAGAACGCCTCGATGGCGAAGATCCAGCTGCCGCGCGACATCGTGCCGCGCTACCGCAGCACCTACTTCAACCACATCTTCGGACCGGGCGGCGGGTACTCGTCCGGCTACTACGCCTACATCTGGAGCGAGGTCCTCGACCAGGACGCGTTCGAGGCGTTCCGCGAGAAGGGATTGTTCGACCAGGCGACGGCGCGCGGCTTCCGCACGATCCTCGAAAAGGGCGGCTCCGACGACCCGATGACGCTCTACAAGGCGTTCCGCGGCCGCGAGCCGAGCGTGGAGCCGCTGCTCAGAAAGCGCGGGCTGAAGTAGGACCGGGTTGAGCGGTTGCGGGCGGGGCCGCGAGCGATGCGGTCAGGCCGACGCCGATGTCGGTAAGACCACCCCTACCAGGGGTCAGGGCAGCATGGCTTCGATAGAGCCTTTTGCTTGACAGCTTGGGTGCGCGGTGTTACTTGTGGTCACGAAATTGGAGCCGGCTGGTCTGACCTGAGAGGGCTTGAATCCATGCGTGAACCACGGGGATCCGAAGCGAGCGCACTGGCGGTGGCGCACGTGCGCGGCCTGCTCGACCGCGGAGAGCTCAAGGGCGGCGACCGTCTGCCCGCCGAGCGCGAACTGGCCCGCGTGCTGGGCGTGAGCCGGCCGAGCCTGCGGGCCGGCCTGCGCTCCCTCGCGGAGATGGGCATCGTCATCATCCGGCCAGGGGCCGGATCGTTCATCGCCGGCGGCCCGCCGGCGTTCGGCACCGATGCGCTGCGGTTCCAGGCGGCCCTTCACGGGTTCACCCGCGACCAGATGTTCCAGGCCAGGCAGGTGCTCGAAGTGGCCGTGGCCGGCTTGGCCGCCCGCAACGCCACACCGGAGGACATGATTGCCGTCAGCGAAGAGGCGACGGGCATGTTCGCGTCCCTCGATGATCCGCAGGCGTTCCTGCGGCACGACATTTCGTTTCACCGGGCGGTGGCGGCGGCGAGCGGCAACCCCGTGCTGTCGGCCCTGGTCAACATGGTGGCCGAGCAGTTCCGCGAGCAGCGGCAGCGGAGCATCGACAAGGCTCACGATCTGAAGCAGGCCGCCGACGAGCACCGCTCGATCTACGTGGCGCTGCGCGCGCGCGACGCCGAGCGCGCGAGCCGGGCGATGCGGGAGCACCTGGAGCGGGCGTTTCGGACGCAGGCCGAAGAGGAAGGAGTGGGGGCATGACGCGGTTCCTGTCGGAGGACTTCCTGCTGGAGAGCCCGGTGGCCGTCGATCTGTACCATCGCTACGCCGCCGATCTTCCCGTCATCGACTACCACTGCCACCTGTCTCCGGAGCAGATGGCCGACAACCACCGGTTCGCGTCGATCACCGAGATCTGGCTGGACGGCGACCACTACAAGTGGCGCGCGATGCGGGCCAACGGGGTGGACGAGCGGTACTGCACCGGCGGCGCGTCGGCGTGGGAGAAGTTCGAGGCCTGGGCCCGCACTGTGCCCGACACGCTTCGCAACCCGCTCTACCACTGGACGCACATGGAGCTGCGGCGGCCGTTCGGCGTCGACGAGCTGCTCTCGCCCGCCACCGCGCGGGGCATCTTCGACCGCTGCAATGAGCGCCTGAAGGAGGACGGGTTCACGACGCTGGGGCTGCTGCGCGGGTTCCGCGTCGCGGTGGTCTGCTCGACCGACGACCCCGCCGACGACCTCCGCCATCACCAGCGCCTCGCGGAGCGCCCCGATCCCTTCACGCGGGTGTATCCGACGTGGCGGCCCGACAAGATCTTCGCGGTCGAGGACCCGGAGGCGTTCAACGCCTACGTGGCTCGCCTCGAGCGCGCCTCCGGCATCGCCGTCAGCGGGCGTTTCTCGTCGCTCCTCGATGCCCTCAAGTCGCGCCACGATGCCTTCCACGCGATGGGCTGCCGCGCCTCCGACCACGGCCTGGAGACGCTGTGGTCCGAGCCGGCTGCGGCGGCCGAGCTCGACGCGGCCTTCGACGCGCTTCGCGCGGGCCGCGCGCCCGGCGGCGCGGCGGCGCTCAAGCTGAAGTCGGCGCTGCTCTACAAGCTGGCACTGTTCGATCACACCCGCGGCTGGGTGCAGCAGTTCCACCTGGGCGCGCTGCGCAATACCAACACCCGGATGCGCCGTACCCTGGGACCCGACACGGGCTTCGACTCGATCGGCGACTTCGAGGTCGCGCGCCCGCTCTCCAGGTTCCTCGACCGCCTCGACGACACGAACCAGCTGGCGAAGACGATCCTCTACAACCTGAATCCGCGCGACAACGCGCTGCTGGCCACCATGATCGGCAACTACCAGGACGGGACCGTCCCGGGCAAGATGCAGTACGGCTCGGGCTGGTGGTTCCTGGATCAGCTCCACGGCATGACGGACCAGATGAACGCCCTCTCGAACATGGGCCTCCTGTCGCGGTTCGTCGGCATGGTGACCGACTCGCGCAGCTTCGTGTCGTATTCGCGCCACGAGTACTTCCGCCGCCTGCTCTGCAACCTCCTCGGCGAGGACGTGCGGCGCGGGTACCTGCCGGACGACCGCGAGTTGCTGGGCCGGATGGTCCGCAACATCTGCTTCTTCAACGCGCGCGACTACTTCGGCTTCCCGCTGGGGAAGGCCGCGGACGGCGTCTAGGCGATCTCGGGCACGAACGTGCGCGAGCCGATGGCGGCGAGGGCCTGTTTCAAGTCGGCCAGCATGGCCGCGTCGCGGTAGGTGCCGACAATCGCGCCGCCCGAGCCCGCGAACTTCGCGCTCGCGCCGCACCGGCGCGCCGTTTCGACCTGGGCGATCTGCCACGGCGCCAGGTTGTAGATGCGGCGCCGCGTATTGAAGTTCTCGTCGATGAGCGCGAACAGCCGCGCGTCGTCGCGGGCGATGATCGCGTCGCGGCCCTGCTCGGCGAGCGACGCGAAGTGCGTCATCGCGTCGACCACCAGCGCCTCGCCGCGGTTGTAGCGCTCGCGGATCGCGTTGTGGAAGACCTCCGTGGGCTCGCCCATGCTGATGTGGTAGGCGACGTACACGGGCGGCAGCAGGGCGGGGTCGAGGCGCTCGTAGTGGTAGCAGGGCAGCCCCGCCACGATCCGCTCGCGCTCCTTGCTGAAATCCATGTAGACGAGGCCTTCGTACACCTGGATCACGCGGTCCTGCAGGCCGGCGGTGATCCCCAACTCCTCCTGCTCCACGCTCAGCACGAACGCCGGCTGCGCCTCGATCGGGACCTCGACGCCGTAGAACTCCATCAGGCAGCGGAGCGTGGCGACGATGATCGCGCTCGACCCGGCGAGGCCGACCTGCCGCGGGATCGTCGTCTGGTAGCGGATCGAGAAGTTCCGGTCGTGCAGCGGGATGCCCTGCGCGTGGCAATACTCGACGAACCGCTTGATGGTGGCCTTGATGAGCCGAAGGCCGCCGTAGTAGCCGTGCAGCCGGACATCGCGCGCCAGGTCCTGCACCGAGTTGAACCGCGCGCGGTCGCCTTCGGCGAGGACGATGTCCACCGAGTCCCACTCGTAGAGCACGACCTCGGCACAGAAGTCGCGCACGCTGAACGAGATGGTCTTGCCGTGGTAGCCGTCCGACGGATTGCCGAGCAGCCCGGCTCGCGCGTACGCGCGCTTACGCGTGAGGAACATGGAGCAGGTCCTCCAGGTGGCGGCGCAGCCCCTCGCCGTGCTTCGGGTCGGACAGGGCGAACTCGACGAACGCCTGGAAGTAGGCGTCGAAGTTGCCGATGTCGTAGCGCCGCTCGCCGCCCGTCAGGCGGACGCCATACGCCTTCCCGCCCTGGCGGATGAGCGCGCGGATCGCGTCGGTCAGCTGAATCTCGCCGCCCTTTCCGGGTTGGGTCTTCTCGAGCGCGTCGAAGACGGCCGGCGACAGACGTAGCGGGCCGCGATCGCAAGGTTGCTCGGCGCCTCCTCGGGCGACGGCTTCTCGACCACGTCCGCCAGTTCGAAGATGTCGCCCGGGGCCACCGGGGAGGCCACGCCGTAGTGCGAGACTTCTTCGCGCGGCACCTCCTCGAAGGCGATCACGGCCACGGCGTCCCGCTCGAGGAAGCAGCGCACCATGCGCTGCACGACGTCGCTTTCGGCGTGCATGCCGATGATCGAGTCGCCGAGCGCGACGACGAACGGCCGCCGGCCGACGAACGACTTCGCGCACAGCACGGCGTGGCCGAGGCCGAGCAGCTGCCGCTGCCGCGTGTAGAAGTACCGCACCGCGGACCGCTCGAACGAAAGTTCGGCGAGCAGTTCCTCCTTGCCGGTCTCGCGGAGCGTCTGGATGAGCTCGGCGTTCAGGTCGAAGTGGTTCTCGATGGAGGTCTTGCCGGGCCCGGTGACGAACAGCACCTCCTTGGTGCCCACGCGGGTCAGCTCTTCGACGACGTACTGCACGACCGGCTTGCGGCCGACCGGCAGCATCTCCTTCGGCTGGGACTTGGTGGCCGGCAGCAGGCGCGTGCCGAGGCCGGCCACGGGAACGACGGCGATTTCGATGTCCATGAATCCACTCGCACGATGGCAGGGCGCCGGATGCGCCGCGCCCCGGCATTCTATCAAGCCCGCGCGAATCGGCCATAATGGGGGCCGCGGAGGCCTGGGTATGGAGTGGACACGGCGGCGGTTCGTGACTCGCGTGGCGACCGGCGCGGCCGGCTTGAGCCTGGGCGCCCGCCTGCGCGCCGCCGACGCCGTCCAGGAGCGGTTGGGCGAGTTCCCGCTCGCGGCCATCGTGCATCAGTTCCGGGCCGACCAGGCGCGGCGGGGGCAGCTTGGCAACGCCGGCCTCGGGGCGCCGCGCGGCGGCTACCTGACGATCGCTGCCGGCATTGTCAGGTTCTTCGCGGCCTGGCAGGACGCGCGCGGCGCCATCGTCGATCCGTACGAACGCGTCGAGAGACAGTACTCCACGCCCGCGTTCGCGTTGGCCGGCGCCGCGCTCTGCGCGGCCAAGCGCGACGGCGCCCCGGTGGCCGCCGTCGTTCGCGCGATGGCCTTCGCGTGCGCGTCACTCGCGGACGGCGATGCCGCGGACGGGCACGCGGACTTCTACACCGTGCTGCTGATGCACGCCGACCGCCTGCTGGCGCCGCTGGTACCGGAGTCGGCCTCGACGGCTTGGCGCCGTGACCTGGCTCGCATCGTCCCGGAGAGAATCTACCGGCGCCAGCCGACGGACGCGACGACGAACAACTGGAACCTCGTCGCGGTCGCCGGCGAGTGGATGCGCACGAAGGCGGGCCTCGGCGACTCGATGCCATGGATCGAGGCATCGCTCGACCGGCAGATGGGCCTGTTCACGCCGTGGGGCATGTACCGCGACCCCCACGACCCCCTGCCGTACGACCACTTCGCGCGCCTGTGGGCGCTCGACCTGCTCGACCAGGGCTACCGCGGCCGCCACGCGGCAGCGCTGGAGGAACTCCTCGAGCGCGGCGCGTGGATGTCGCTGTTGATGCAGGCGCCGAACGGCGACGCGCCCTGCGGCGGCCGCAGCGCCCACCACCAGTGGAACGAGGCGCAGCAGGCCGTGACGTTCGAGTCGTGGGCGTCACGATTCGCCAGGCGCGGCGACACGGCTGCCGCCGGAGCATGCAAGCGAGGCGCGAACCTCTCCTTGTGGTCGATCGGGCGCTGGACCAGGCCGTCCGGCGAGCTGTGGGTCGTCAAGAACCGTATCGACCCCGCCGCGAGGCACGGCTACGAATCGTACTCGTTCCACTCGCAGTACAACCTGCTGACCGCGGCGATGCTCGCCATCGCCTGGACGCGCGCCGACGAACGCGTCGACATGGCGTTTTCGCCGGCAGACGACGTCGGGCGCTATGCCTTCGCCCTGGCGCCTGCGTTCCACAAGGTGTTTGTGAAGGCGGGCCAATGGCACCTCGAGATCGACATCGGCGCCGACCTGCCCTACAACCCGACGGGCATCCTTCGCGTACACTGCCGGGGTGTCGTGCCCGAGACGTTCGCGGACGGCGTCAGCGAAGCGGCGTCCTATCGGTTGCCGTCCAAGCCGACCCGGTTCCTGGCACTGGGGCCCGAGTGGCAGGACCGCGCCGGGGCCTGGCATGCCCTCGCTGCCCACGGTGGGGGAGACCTCGCGCCCACCGAGTTCGCTGTCCTCAGGTCGGCGCCGACGCGGCTGGAACTGCAACTGACCTACCGCGGGCGGCTGCGGGGAGGCGCCACGGCCGTGAGTGAACGGCTGCTGTTCCAGGACGGACGCGCGGAGATGGAGCACCGCGTGGACGGGGACGTCGGCGCCGTTCGACAGTGCTGGCCCATGCTCGGCACCGACGGGGAGAAGCCCTCGGAGATCAGCGTCACGGACAGCACGGCCACGGTCGAGCGCGGCGGCGGTGCGCTCAGCTTCGCGGCGCTCACCGACGGCGCAGCCGTTTCGCGGCTGGCGGCGGCCGAACCATGCCGAAATGGGTTCATGGATGGCTGCCTGGTCCGCGTGCCCGCGCGTGCTGCGCGGACGAGGCTCCAGGCGCGGGTCGCCTGGGGCGTGACGACGCCGCTGAACTTCCGCTGAGCGGCTAGCGCTGGATTCGCGCGGAGCCGCCCTTGGCGAACGCGCGCACGTGCTCGACCGTCGCCATCGTCGTGTCGCCGGGGAACGTGGTCAGCAGCGCGCCGTGCGCCCAGCCGAGCTTGACGGCCTCCTCGGGCGATTCGCCCGACAGCAGCCCGTAGATGAACCCCGCGGCGAATCCGTCGCCGCCTCCAACGCGATCATAGACGTCGAGCCGGCACGCGGGCGCAGCGTAGGTCGAGCCGTCGACCCAGGCCACCGCGCTCCACCGGTGCCGGTTCGTCGTCTTCACCTCGCGCAGCGTGGTCGCCACGGCTTTCACACCCGGGTGTTTCTCGATGACGCCGTCAATCATGGCGAAGAACGTCGCGGGGTCCAGTTTCGACGCGGCGTGAACCTCGGGGCCGGGGATCCCGAGGCCCTTCTGCAGGTCCTCCTCGTTGCCGATCAGGACGTCCACGTGCTCGACGATGCGGCCGATGACGCCGGCGGCGCGCGACGCGCCGCCCCAGATGCTCCAGAGTTTCTCGCGGAAGTTGAGGTCGAACGAGGTGACGGCACCGGCCGCCTTCGCGGCCTTCATGCCCTCGATAATCAGCTCACCCGTCGTCTCCGACAGCGACGCGAAGATGCCGCCGCTGTGGAACCAGCGCACGCCGCCCGCGAAGATGCTCGTCCAGTCGAAATCGCCGGGCTTCAGCAAGGCGGCCGCCTCGTTGGCGCGGTTGTAGAAGACCACCGGCGCCCGGACGCCGAACCCGCGGTCGCTGTACACCGTGGCCATGTTGGGGCCGTTCACGCCGTTGTGGGCGAACCGCTTGTAGTAGGGGACGACGCCCATCGCCCGCACGCGCTCGGCGATGAGATCGCCGATGGGATAGTCGACCATCGCCGTCGCCACGGCCGACTTCATCCTGAAGCAGTCCGCCAGGTTCGCGGCGACGTTGAATTCGCCGCCGCTCACGTGAATCGAGCAGGCATTCGCCTTGCGGAACGGCACGATGCCGGGATCGAGGCGGTGGACCAGCGCCCCGATCGAGAGGAAATCCAGCGCGCCGTCGGCGCGAATCGTCAGCCCGTGTGCCATCGCTCCCACTCCCTCCGCCCTGATCGGAGCGTCTACCACTCGGTGTGGAAGACGCCTGGTTTGTCGACGCGCCGGTACGTGTGGGCGCCGAAAAAGTCGCGCTGCCCCTGCGTCAGGTTCGCCGGGAGCCGCTCGCTGCGGTACGCGTCGAAGTACGCGAGCGACGCGCTCATGGCCGGAACCGGGATGCCCATCTCGACGGCCACCTGCACGACGAAGCGCCACGAGCCCTGCCGGCTCTCGACCGCCTGCCGGAACGCCTCGTCGAGCAGCAGGTTGGGCAGGGCCGGGTCGCGCTGGAACGCGGCCATGATGTCGCCGAGCAGCGACGCGCGGATGATGCAGCCCGCCCGCCAGATCCGGGCGATGTTCACCGGCTGCAGGTCGTACTTGTACTCCGCCGACGCGATCTTCAACATGCCGAATCCCTGCGCGTACGACGTCACCTTGCTCGCATAGAGGGCCGCGCGCACGGCGTCGATCAGCCGTTCCTTCTTGCCGTGGTAGTGCGGCGACGGCCCGCGCAGGATGCGGCTGGCGTGAACACGCTCGGCCTTGAGCGCCGACAGGATCCGGCTTTCAACCGCGGCGTTGATCGTGGGGATGGGCGCGCCGATGTCGAAGGCGTGCTGGCTCGTCCACTTGCCCGTGCCCTTCTGCTGGGCTTCGTCGAGGATGAGATCCACCAGGGGCCGCCCGGTCTCCGGGTCCGTCCGCGCGAGGACCTCGGCGGTGATCTCGACGAGGTACGAGCGCAGGTCCCCGTCGTTCCACTGCTGGAAGACCTCGCTCAGTTCCTTGGCGTGCAGCCGCAGCCCGCGCGACAGCAGATCGTACGCCTCGGCGATGAGCTGCATGTCGCCGTATTCGATGCCGTTGTGGACCATCTTCACGTAGTGCCCGGCGCCGCCGGGGCCCATGTAGTCCACGCACGGCTCCCCATCGTCCGCCTTCGCCGCGATGGCGCGGAGAATGGGCGCCAGCGCCTCCCAGGCTTCCCGCTGGCCGCCCGGCATGATGGCGGGGCCCCACAGCGCGCCCTGCTCGCCGCCGGAGACGCCGGTGCCGACGTAGTGGAAGCCGCCGGCAGCGAGGTCCTTGCTCCGGCGCTCGGTATCGAGGAACCAGGAGTTGCCGCCGTCAATCAGGATGTCGCCGGGCTGCAGATGCGGCTTCAGGTGCGCGATCGCGCTGTCCACGGCGGCGCCGGCAGGCACCATCATCAGGACCCGGCGCGGCCGCTTCAGCATCGCCATCAACGCGTCGGGAGACGCCGCGAGATCGACGTGACGCCCCGCGGCCGGGCCGGCGACGAACGCCTGGCCCTTGGCGGCCTCGAGATCGTAGCCCGCGATGCGGAACCCGTTGCGCTCCATGTTGAGGGCCAGGTTGGCCCCCATCACCCCCAAGCCGACGACGCCGATGTCACACTGCATGAGACGCTCCTGTGGCAGCGGGGGCCAGGCGGTACAACATCTCCCCGGCGCGCGGCACGACGATGACGCCGTCGGCTTCGCGCCCCTTCCACTCTTCGACGCGGATCGACGCCGGATCCAGGTAGCCGAGGTTGATCCGGCGGCAGCGCTCCTCCGGGATGCCCGTGGCCAGCGTGACCTGGATGCGCGGCCGCTCGACCCCGGCCGCCGCATCGTAGGTGCCGAGGCCCTTGACGTGCGTCGAATGCGCCAGCACGCCGCCGGGGTAATGCGCGAAGCGATCCCACTGCGCCAGGAAGTAGTCGCGGCAGTGATAGCCGACCTCGTCGATGATCCGGCCGTGGGTGTAGCTGACCTCGGTGATGTGCGGCGCGTAGATCACGATTTCGCCGCCCGCGGCCATCGCGGGCTCCAGCTTGTACATGCCCTTTGCCGCCGTCCAGAGGTCGTCGTACATCGTCGGCATGATGGACAGCACGCGCGTGAACGGCTTCTCGATCCAGATGACGTGCGTCCGGGCCGACAGGGCGGACGCGGCCTCCCAGGATTCCTTCGGCGTCCCGACGTAGAGGCCCGCGATGCCGTCGTGCGTCACGACCAGGCTGACGCACGTCATCGGGCGGTCGACCATCGCCGCCGCGCGATCGATGACGGCCCGCACCGGCGTGTAGCCCGCCCCGATCACGGCGCTGCTGGTGATGACCGCGCCGAGCCAGTGGGTGAAGTTGATGATGTCGGGGCCCGCGACGCCAGGCACGAGGTACTTGTTGCCGCCGGAGAACCCCACCACCTCGTGCGGAAACACCGGGCCGCAGATCACGAGATGGTCGTAGTCGAGGAGCAGCTTGTTCAGCGCCACGGGGACGTCGCGGCTGAGCAACCCGCCCGTGAGGCCGGCGATGTCAGCGGCCGGGATCATGCCGAGCGCGGCGAACGTGCCGTCGAGATCCCACCGGTGATTGAACACGCGGCTGCTGCCGGCCTGCCCGCCGACAACGGGGCGGCCCACCAGGCGGCCCAGGTGCTCGTCCGACATCGGCTGGTGCGTGCCCAGCGCGACGAGATAGTCGAGCGCCGCCACGCGCGGTCCCAAGGTCCCGCCGAGCGCCTCGAACATGAGCGGCATCGGCATCGTCCGCGTGGCGTCCGGGATGAGCACGAGCAGGCGCTTGCCATCGACTGGCGCCGCGGCAAACCCGTCGGCCACGATGCGGCGCACGTCCGCCTCTGACAGATAGCGGGACGTATCCCCTTGTCCGGTGACCATCATTCACGCTCCCGGCGCTAGACGCCGCTGAAGGCCGAGAACCCGCCGTCGATGGGGACGACGATGCCGGTGACGAAGGCCGACGCGGGCGACAGCAGCCAGATCACGGCGCCCAGCAAATCGTCCGGCTGCCCGAACCGCGCCATCGGCGTGTGGCCGATGATCGAACGGCCCCTGGCCGTGAGTTCGCCGGTCTTTTCGTCGGTCAGCAGGAAGCGGTTCTGATCGGTGAGGAAGAAGCCTGGCGCGATCGCGTTCACGCGGATGCGAGGCGAGTACTCCTGCGCCATGTGGACGGCGAGCCATTGGGTGAAGTTGCTCACGCCGGCCTTGGCGGCCGAGTAGGCGGCGATGCGCGTGAGCGGCCGGAACGCGTTCATCGACGACACGTTGAGAATGATGCCCTCACCCGCCTTGGCCATCTGGCGGCCGAAGACCTGCGAGGGCAGGATCGTGCCGATGAGGTTCAGCTCGAAGACCCACCTCAGCGCGTCGGGGGGGAGATCGAAGAACGAGGCGGCGGCTCCGGTCGTGGCCTTCGGGTGGTTGCCGCCGGCGCCGTTGATGAGGGCGTCAATCTTGCCGTGCCGTTCGAGGATCTCCACGAGCGCGCGGCCGACGCTCGCGGGATCGAGCACGTCGGTCTCGATGACGGCGGCGCGGCTCGCGTGCGGGCCCATGCGTTCGAGCAGGGCAGGGCCGCGCGCGACGTTCTTGTCGAGCAGCGCCACGTTCGCGCCGAGACAGGCGAGGGCGCACGCCATCTCGCCGCCGAGCACGCCGGTGCCGCCGGTGATGGCGATGGTCTGGCCCGTGAAGTCGTTGGGGCGCTCGAGTTGTGCGACGGTCATGACGCTCTCCCTCAGCCGCCTGACGCGGCCGGGTGACGTGGCTGGAGGTGCCGGATGGAAACCTCTCTGGTCTTACCGCAACCGGTGTGCTTGCCCACAGGCAAGTCCACTGCGCACACCTTATTCGCCCGAGACCCAGGCTGTCAAGCCCGAGGACAGGCCTCGATAACATCATTGAACATAGCGACTTGTGCAGGAAGTGGCGTGCCTCGAACCTCCACGGGCGCCTCCTGGTCGCACAACTGCCATAGAGCAAGCGAAGCCGAATAGGACCGACCAATTGGCTGGTCGCACTCAATCGGCGGCGCTGGTGGCGCGCCGTGCGGCGGCGGAGTTGTTCGAACAGGCTCCGCAGGCGTACCATCTGTCCATCTGCCGACTCGGCGCAGCGGGACTGCTGCCGGGGCCTTCAGCCCTCGCGCCGCGCGCCTGCCCGTGCCCGGAGGATTGCATGCGACTCTCGCTGCCGGACGCCAAGAGCTCGATCGCGTTGATGGCCGTCGTGCTTGTCGCGGGCGGACCTGGAACGGCCCTGGCGCGCGGCGTCACCCTGGCCGACGCTCCTTCCGCGCAGGCTCCCGCGCCCGCGCCGGCGGCGCCTCAGGCGGCGCCTGATCCCCAGGCGCTGCTCAAGGAAATCGCGCAGTTGCGCAAGGAACTGGAAGAGGTCCGGAAGGGCTACGACGAACGCCTGGCGGCGCTCGAGGCGCAGGTGGCGGCGGCAGCTGCCGCTCAGCAGGCGGCCGCGGCGGCCCCTCCGCCGGCTGCAGCGCCGCCGGCCGAGTCTGCCGCTTCGTCGAAGGTGTTCAACCCCGACATCGCCGTCATCGGCAATCTGCTGGGAACCGCCGGGTCCAACCCCGTGTCGCCATCGCCTGCGATCCAGCTCAAGGAAGCGGAGGTGTCCTTCCAGGCGGTGGTCGATCCGTACGCGCGGGCCGACTTCTTCGTGTCGTTCGGCCAGGACGAGGTGAGCCTCGAAGAGGGGTACATCACGTTTCCGACCATCCCCGGGGGCCTGCTGGTGAAGGCGGGTCAGCTGCGGACGGCATTCGGCAAGATCAACCCCCAGCATCCCCACACGCTCCCGTGGCCCGACAAGCCTCTCGTGATGCGCAATCTCCTGGGCGGCGACGACGGCCTGGACGACTCCGGCGTGTCGGTGGCGAAGCTGATATCGAATCCGTGGTTCTTCCTGGAAGCCACCGGCCAGGTTTACCGCGGCGATCAGGGAAACGTATTCCATGCCAGCGAGGCCAGCGATCTCAACTACCTCGCGCGGCTCCGGGCCTACCAGGACGTGAGCGAATCGACCAACGTCGACATCGGCGCCTCATTCTCGATGGGCCACAACGACGCGGGCGTCGAGGACGGCGTGGATCTCGGGCGATTCACGACGCGGCTCTATGGCGTCGATGCGACCGTGCGATACAGGCCGCTGAGGCGGTCGATCTACCGGTCGTTCATCGGCCGGACCGAGTTCGTCTGGAGCCGCCGCCAGCAGTTCGACGGCGTGCAGCCGGCGTTCGGCTACTTCGTCTCGGGCGACTATCAGTTCGCGCGCCGCTGGTACGCCGGCTTGCGCTACGATCGCTCCGACCGCGCGGACAATTCCTCGGTGCTCGACACGGGGGCGGCGGCCGTGCTCACCTTCTGGCCGAGCGAGTTCAGCCAGCTCCGCGGGATGTACCGGCGGACGCGGTACGCGCAGAGCGAGACCGCCAATGAGTTCCTCTTCCAGCTCCAGTTCGCCATCGGTGCGCACGGCGCGCATCCGTTCTAGGAAGCACATGCCCATGTACACACGAATCATCGCGCTCCTTGCCGTGGCGGTGGCCGCCGTCAGCGGACCGGTCCTGGCCGCCGATCAGAAGCTGAACGTGGTCACCGCGACCGAAGACCTCGCGTCGATCGCCCGCGAGGTCGGCGGCGATCGGATCACCGTCGAATCGATCGCGCGGGGCTACCAGGATCCCCACTTCGTCGAGGCCAAGCCCAGCTTCATCCTCAAGCTG
This sequence comes from uncultured Acidobacteriota bacterium, assembly GCA_963806085.1. Lineage (GTDB taxonomy): Bacteria > Acidobacteriota > Vicinamibacteria > Vicinamibacterales > JAKQTR01 > JAKQTR01. Next base: position 2,123,644 of record CAWDWR010000001.1, on the reverse strand, counting down.
CAAAAGGCCGACCTGCTGATCGTGGTCGGCCGTGAACTGGAAATCGGCTGGCTGCCGCCGCTCATCCAGCAGAGCCGCAACGCGAAGGTCCAGGTCGGCGCCGAGGGGTACCTCGACGCGTCGCAGGGCGTCCGGATCCTCGAAATCCCGACCGGCCAGGTCACCCGCGCCATGGGCGACGTGCACCCGCAGGGCAATCCGCACTACTGGCTCGACCCGGAGAACGCCCGGGTTATCGCCAAGTCCGTGTGCGACAGGCTCTCGCAGTTCAGGCCCGCCGATCGCGCCTTCTTCGAGCAGCGGCTCGCCGACTTCAACGCGCGGCTCACCGCGGCGGTGCAGAAGTGGACGGCCCAGATGGCGCCGTACAAAGGGACGAAGGTGGTCACCTACCACCGCTCGTTTCCGAACTTCGCGGACCGTTTCGGCCTCGACATCATCGGCTACGTCGAGCCCAGGCCGGGCATCCCGCCGAGCCCCGGCCACACGCTGGATCTCATCCAGGAGATGAAGCGGCAGAACGTGAAACTGATCCTCGTCGAGCCGTACTTCGACCTCGCGACGCCGCAGTCGATGGCGCGCGCGACGGGTGGACAGGTGCTGGTGATGCCGCCCTCGGTCGGCGGCGTCAAGGAAGCGACCGACTTCTTCGCGCTGTTCGACTACGACGTCACGCTGCTCACCAACGCCATCAAGGCGACCGCAGGGAAGTAGGGCCGGCATGGACGCGACGATCCTGAGTTTTCTGGCCGCGCCTTTCGCGGCGAGCCTCATCCTGACCGGCATCCACGCGTACCTCGGCGTGCACGTGGTGGAGCGCGGCGTCATCTTCGTGGACCTCTCGCTCGCGCAGATCGCCGTGCTGGGCGCCACGCTCGCGCTGGCGTTCGAAGCCGGAGGGGGGCACGGCGAGCATTCCGCGCTCGTCTACTGGATGAGCCTCGGATTCACGTTCGTCGGGGCGGCGGTCTTCGCGACGGTGCGGACGCATCGCTCGCGGATCCCCCAGGAGGCCATCATCGGCATCTGCTACGCGGTGGCGTCGGCGGCGTCGATCCTGGCCATGAGCAAGGCCCCTTCCGAGAGCGAGCACCTGAAGGACATGCTCGTCGGCAACATCCTGGCGGTGTCGTGGGAGAAGGTCTTCAAGACGGCCGCCCTCTACGCCGCCGTCGGGGCCTTCCACTACGTCTTCCGGAAGCAGTTCCTGGCGATATCGGTCGATCACGATCGCGCGGAGCGGACCGGGCTGCGCGTGCGCTGGTGGGACTTCCTCTTCTACGCCTCGTTCGGCTTCGTGGTCACGTCGTCGGTGTCGATTGCCGGCGTGCTGCTCGTCTTCTGCTATCTCATCGTGCCGTCGGTGGCCGCCATGCTCTACTCCGAGCGCATCGGCGTCCGGCTCGCCATCGGCTGGACCATGGGCACCATCGTCTCGGGCGTGGGCGTGTACCTGTCGCTAGTGCTGGACTTTCCGACAGGGGCCACCATCGTGTGCACCTTCGGCGTGGCGCTGCTGTTGATGGCGCTCGCGCGGCCGCTCTTCGTGCGCCGGCCTGTCTGACGCCAGCCCGCCTCGAAGCCGAAGGGCCCGGGAACCGAGCGGCTGCTCGGCCCCCGGGCCCTGTTTGTTCTGCGGCCGGCTGAAGGTGTCCCGCCTACTGCGGACTCACGGTCACCAGGAACGACTGCGGCTGGCCGATGGGCGTCACCTTGTCGCCAACCAGCGTGCCGAGTGTCGCGCGGTACCGGCCGGCCGGCACTGGCGGCACCATCTGGCCCCGGCCGAAGCCGCCGAAGCCTCCGGCCGCCTGGCCGGGCCCGCCGCCTGCGCCTGACGCCGGCGCCGGCGGGTCGCCGCGGAGGTTCCACGCGACGCGCCGCAGCCCGACGGTCTTGTCCAGATCGAGCCTGCGCACCTGCTTGCCCGTCTCGTCCGTGATCGTCAGGACGAGCTTGGCGTCGGCCGCCGGTTCCTTCGCGACCGAGTAGGTGAACACCGCGCCGAACGGCGGGTTGGGCGCCGTCCAGTTGCCCGCGAGCGGGCCGATGCCGGCCGTGCCCGCCGGCGCCAAGCCGGTCAGGTTGAAGAACGGCGCGTCGCGCAGCGGGAAGAGCCGGGCATCCTCGGCGAGCGCCTGGGCCGAGATGTCGCGCAGTGCGCTGTAGTCGTCGAGGATGTAGAATCCGCGGCCGAACGTCGCGAGGATGAGATCGTTCTCCCGCCGGTGCACCGTCATGTCGCGCACCTGGATGGTCGGCATGCCGCCCTTGAGCTGCACCCACTGCGTTCCGCCGTCGAACGACGCGAACAGTCCGAACTCGGTGCCCGCGAACAGCAGGTCGCCGTTCACGTGGTCCTGGATGATCGACCACACGTCGTGACGGGCCGGCAGATTGCCCGTGATGTTCGTCCACGTGCGGCCGCGGTCCGTGCTCTTGACGATGTACGGCGCGTAGTCGCCGCGCTGCCAGTTGTTGAGCGTGGCGAACACCGTGTCCGCGTCGCGCGGCGACGCGAACACGTCGGTGACGTACGTCCACTTCGGCACGCCCGGGAAGTCCTCGACCCGGCGCCAGTTCTTGCCGCCGTCCTCCGTCACCTGCACCAGCCCGTCGTCGGTGCCGGCGTAGATGAGCCCTTCGAAGAGCGGCGATTCATCGAGCGAGACGATATTGCTGAGGGCCGTGGTCGAGGTGTTGCGGGCGATCGAGTCGGCCGGCCACAGCTTGCCCATGATCGGGATCTCGTCCCGGTTGAGGTTGCGTGAGAGGTCGGGGCTGATGACCGTCCACGTGTCCCCGCGGTCGTCGCTGCGGTAGAGGCGGTTGCTCGCCCAGTACAGGCGCTTCGGTGCGTGGGGGCTGATGATGTACGGCGCGTCCCAGTTCGCCCGGTCGCCACCGGTGGCCGCGCCGGCCTGGCCCCCGCGTCCCGCGCCGGCCTGGCCGCTCCGCCCGCCCTGGGGCGCGGCCCCCTGCGGCGCTCCCGCAGGCACGCCGCCGGCCATCGCATCGTCGCCGCCGCCGCCGAAGCCGCGGCCCGAGCGGGACTGCGGCGGGCGGATGGACTTCGAGATGCCCGTCCGGACGTCGTAGCGCGAGATGTTCCCGTCCTGCGACGACGCGTAGATGATGTTCGGATCTTCAGGGTCGTTGCGCGTCTGGAAGCCGTCGCCGCCGGCGACGATGAACCAGTCGCTCGTGCGCACGCCCCAGCGGTTCGTCGATCGCGACGGGCCGCAGAACGACCAGTTGTCCTGCGTGCCGCCGCAGACGTTGTAGAACGGCTTCGCGTTGTCCACCGACACGCGGTAGAACTGCGAAATCGGGAGGTTGGCGAAGAACCGCCAGGTCGCGCCCTCGTCGTAGGTTTCGTACAGGCCGCCGTCGTTGGCGAGCAGCATGTGGCGCCTGTCGGCGGGGTCGAACGTCAGGTGGTGGTGGTCGACGTGGACATTGAGGCCGTTGCCGCCGTAGCTCTCCCAGTTCGTGCGCCCCCACGTCCGGCCGCCGTCGGTGCTGCGCTCCACGTTGACGTTCATCGAGTAGATGGTGTCGGGCCGGTACGGGTCGACGAAAATCTCGTGGTAGTACTGCGCGCCGCCGCCGCGGTACCAGTCGTCAACGGCCGGAACGCCGGCGGGAGCCGGCTGGGGCCGCCCGCCGGGCGGGGCCTGCGCGGCCGCTGGCGCCGCCGGCGCTGCCTGCCCGCCCCGCTGGGGAGCGGGCTGGGGTGCGGCCGGTTGAGGCGCGGCCTGAGGCGCGGATGGCTGCGCGGCCGCCTGGGCGCTGCCGGTCCCGCCGCCGCGGCCCTGCGGGGGCATGCGCCCGATGCGCGCCCACGAGTTGCCGCCGTCATCCGAGCGGTAGAAGCCCGCCTCTTCGCGTTTCGCGTCGACAATGGCGAAAATCGTGGCCGGCGTCTTGCGGCCATCGACGGCGAACCCGACGCGGCCCATGTCGCCGGCGGGCAGGCCCTTCGTCAGCTTCGTCCACGTCTTGCCCGCGTTGGTGCTCTTGAAGATGCCGCCCTCGGGCCCGCCGCCGATCATCTGCCCGACGGCCCGCCGGCGCTGGTAGGCCGACGCGAAGAGGATGTCGGGGTTCTTCGGATCGAACACGACATCGCTGACGCCCGTGTCGGGGCTGATCGTCAGGACTGGTGTCCACGTGGCGCCGCCGTCCGTGGTCTTGAACAGGCCTCGCTCGCCGCCGGGCGACCAGAGCGGGCCCTGCGAGGCGACGTAGACCACGTTCGAGTTGCGCGGGTCGATCAGGATCTTGCCGATGTGCTCGGAGGTGGCCAGGCCAACGTGCTTCCACGTCGCCCCGGCGTCGGTCGACTTGTAGACGCCGTCGCCGAAGTGCGCGCTGCGCTGGCTGTTGCCCTCGCCCGTGCCGAGGTACAGGATGTTCGAGTCCTTCGGGTCGATGGCGATGCAGCACAGCGTGAACGACCCGCCGTTGTCGAAGACCGGCGTGAACGTGGTGCCGCGGTTGACGGTCTTCCAGAGGCCACCAAAGGCGCTCGCGACGTACCACACGTTCGGGTTCTTCGAATCGATCTGCACGTCGACGATGCGGCCGGTGGCGAGCGTCGGTCCGATGCTCCGCAGTTCGATGCCCTTGAGCACGTCGGCCGTGAGCCGGTCGGACGCCGCGCCAGGGCCCTGCCCGGCGCTGAGGATGGCCGTGGCGGCCAGCGCGAGCGCGCCGGCCGTCGCGAAGAAGAGTCGTTTCATGCGCACGCTCCTGAGAAGGCACACAACGCGGCGCATGGTACCACAACGTCTGGTAGACTACCCGCGGCGTGGCGGCCCCGCGTCCGTGCGCGGCGGCGCGCCCGCGTGGAGGTGCGGCATGCCGCCTCTGTTGTTTCTGGTCTCTCTGGCGTCGTGGGCGGCCGTTCAGGGGCCGGCGATCGACGTGTCCAGGCTGACGTGCGGTCCCCCCGTGCTCGTCGCCGAGGTGGACACCTCCAAGCTCAAAGGGGACGTCAAGCGCCTGGCGTGGGAGCCTGATGGCACCACGCTCTACCTGCAGACGGCTGAGGGCAAGCCGCCTGACGAGAAGATCCGCCACTACACGATTGAAGCCGCGGGCGGCGTACCCGTGCCGGCCGACCGGGAACCGGACTGGGCCGCGCAGTATTGGGCCGTCAAGCAGGACCGGACGGCCCCCGGCATGCCCTCGCTCGTCATCGATGTCTCGCAGGGCATCGAGGCGCTGAAGTCGGGCGTGGGGGCCGCTGGCGTCCTGGACCGCCAGTCCAGCCCGGATGCCGTCGCCGGAGGCACGCCGAGCGTGGCCAGCCTCGCCGACGGCGCGCACGGCAACCAGAACGCCAACGTGACCAGGCTCAAACTCGTTGGCGAGGACATCGCCGTCTGGGTCAATGAACGGCCGTACCCGGGCGCGAAGTTCAGCTGGGGCCCGGCCGGAAGCGGGGCGCTGGTCTACCTGGGAGAGCACGGCGAACTGATCTTCTTCGACCGCCAGAAGCACCGCCAGCGGGTGCCGGAGGTGAAGGACGCGTTCCTGCCAGCGTGGTCGGCGGACGGGAGCCGGCTGGCGTTCGTCCAGAAGACCGGGCGGAAGAAAATCGCCATCTCGTGGGTCGCGGTCGGCCAGTAGGCCGGTTCGGACGCCCCGGTTCATCGTGCCGCTTGTGCCGGCGGGGATTCAGCGCTAGAGTCGGGCTCGGGCAGGGTTACGCGCAATCCGAGGTTCACGGAAGGAGGCGCAGCCATGCAGTGTGAACGATGCGGGGCAGGGCCTTCCGGCGCAGAGATGTTCGACTACTGCGGCTTGTGCGGGCAGACGCTGTGCGACGAGTGCATGGCCGCGGGCTGCTGCGGCCAGACGCCGGCCGTCTCGGGCCGTACCCAGGACCTCGACCCCGATCCTGGTGACGAAGACCTTCCCTAGAGGATGACCGGGGTCAGAGTCGACTCTGACCCCGGCCCTCTCCTACTTCTTCGCCGGCGCGCCCGCGATCTCGTTCGCGAGGGCGTCAGCTTTGTACACCTTCCGCAGCGCCTCGAGGATGATGCGCGAGTCGACCGACACCGCGCGGTTCACGGCCTCGTCGTAGATGAAGTAGCCCGGCAGCGACTGGATGTTGCCGTCGAAGATCAGCCCGACGATTTCGCCCTTCTTGTTGACCACCGCCGACCCGCTGTTGCCCCCGACGATGTCGTTGGTGCTGACGAAGTTGAAGGGCGTTTTCGGATCGAGGGCCGCCTTGGCCTCGGCCCACTTCGGCGCCAGCGCGTAGTCCGGCTGCCCCTGGTGCTGGGCGGCGCGCTCGTAGAGGCCGGCCACGTAGGTATACGGCGGGATCTTCTTGCCGTCTTCCAAGTAGCCCTTCACCGTGCCGTACGACAGCCGCAGGGTGAGGGTGGCGTCCGGGTACGCCTTCGCGCCGTCGACGGCGAACACGGCCTGGCCGATCTTCGGGTAGGCGGCGGCCTGGACGGCTGCCACCTCGTCCTCGTACCGCTTCGTGACGGCCTGGGCGTCCGCCTCGAGGGAGCGCGCGAGCACGATCATCGGGTCCGTGGAGATGTCGATCGTGGCCTTGCCTCCGGCCGTCAGCAGGTTGCGGATTTCGGAGTCGGTGATCCGCGTGCCGTCCACCAGTTCCGCCGCGCGCGCCTCGGGGGTCTTGCCCGCGAGGATGCGCTTCACGATGGCGTGGTCGGGGCCGAGCTGCTTCTGCATGAACGCGAGCGACTCGGTGAGGTTGAGCTTCTCGCGCGCCAGGTTGATGGCCGGCTGGGCGCCGCCGCGGCCGCCGCCCGGCCCGCCCGGAGGCATGCCCGCCGGGGCCTGGCCGCCGCGCCCGCCCGCGCCGCCGCGTCCGGCCGCGCCTGCCGCCGGCGGGTTGTACGCGTTGCGCACCATCATGCGCGCCTGGGCGAACAGCGTGGAGTTCAGGCCCGCGGCGTTGGCGACGTAATTGCGCTCGGCGTCGATCTGGCGCGCCACCTCGAGCGACTTCTCGATGACGTCCCACGCGTCGCCCAGCTCTTTCTGCTTGTCCGGGTTCTTCGCGAGTTCGGCCCGCAGCCGCTTCTCGGAGGCTTCCTTCCGCGCCATGACGGCCGGGTCCTGCAGGCCCTTCAGCTGCCCGCGCTGCGACTTCAGGCTGTTCTGGATGCCGAAGAGCTCCGTCGTGGCCTGGCGCGCGTTCTCGGCGCTCAGGGCCATCCACTTCTTCACGGCCGCCTCGCGCATCTCGAGGTTGGCGATCGAGAACGGCAGGGCGAGGTCGCGGCGGTACTTGAAGTGCGCGAGCGTATTGAGGCGCTGCGTGGAGCCGGGGTGGCCGGTCGTGAAGATCAGCTCGTTGTCAGCCGAGCCCTTCGGCGACCACTTCAGGAAGTTCGGCGTGTCGGCGGGCTTGTCGTTCTCGTAGAGCCGGAACATCGACACGTCCACGTTGTAGCGCGGATAGGTGAAGTTGTCCGCGTCGCCGCCGTAGAAGCCGGTCTGGTACTCGACCCCGAACACGAGGCGCACGTCGCTGTACACCTTGTAGGTGTAGAGGTGATACACCGCGCCGGCGTAGAGCGCCACAACCTGCTTGCTCACGCCCGCCTGCGGATCGCCCTGGATGGCCTGGATCGCCTTCTGCCGCGCGGCGGAGATTTCCTGCGGCGTCATTCCCGCCTTGACCGCCTCGGCGACCCTGGCGGTGACGTCCTCGATGCCCTGCAGGACCCGCAGCGACAGCCCGGGCACCTTCAACTCGTCCGCCGTCGTCGGCGCGTAGAACCCGTCTTTGACGTAGTCCTTCTCCTTCGTGCTGAGCTGCTGCAGCGAGCGGAGGCCGACGTGGTGGTTCGTCAGCACCAGGCCCTTGGCCGACACGATCGAACCGGTGGCGCCGCCGAAGTGCACCGTCGCCAGCTGCAGGTGCTTCAGCCACTGGTCGGTGACGTCGAATTTGTATTTCGCCTTGATGGCCGCCTTCGGGACGAGGTTGTACGGCCAGAACCCTTCCTCGGCGCGGGGCACCACGCCGAGCGCGCCGACCACGACGGCCAGCACGATGAACGGAACGAGGAACTTGCGTGTTGTCATGAAGATACCCTCAAATGAACCACGGGGCGGATCGAGCGGACCGCTTGCCCAGGCGGATGACCCGAGCGGATCGATTGACTCTAGTAACCCGGCGCGGGACTGTCAAGCCGGACCGCCCGCGCGGCTGAAGCCGGTCCCGCCCTAGCGCACCCGTTCCGGCTGCCAGGACAGGCCGAGCGACACGATGCGCTCGAGCAGCGCCGGGTACATCACGCCGGCGCGCTCGGCCGACTCGGCGAAATCCTCGCCCCACGCCAGCTGCGGGTTCGGGTTCGCTTCGATGACGTAGAACCGGCCTTCGTGGTCCATGCGGAAGTCGATGCGGGCGTAGCCGTTGAGGTCGAGCGCCCGGTACACCCGCTTGGCCGTGTGCTGAATCTGCGCGGCGACGGCCTCGGGCAGCTTCGCCTCGTCGGTCATGATGCCGTGCTTCTTCTGGTACTTCGCGCTCCACTTCACCCGCTCGGTGGCCAGGTGCCACGTGCGCTCGGGCATCTGCGCAAACGACATCTCCCACACCGGGAAGGCGCGCAGGCGCTCGTTGCCGATCACGCCGACGTAGAGTTCGCGTCCGTCGATGAACTCCTCCACCAGCGCGGCCGTGCCCAGGCTCTCGTGCACGAACTGCACGCGGCGCGCCAGCTGCTCGTGGTTCTCGACCACCGACGCCTGCGAGATCCCGATCGACGCTTCGAACACGAGCGATTTCACGATGAGCGGAAAGCGCAGCTTCGTCGGCCGCACGGCGTGCCCGCGCCGCACCACCATGAAGTCGGGCACCGGCACGCGGTGGTACGTCAGCAGCTTCTTGCCGAGGGCCTTGTCGCGCGCGAGGATGAGGCCCCGCGGGTTGCAGCCCGTGTACGGGATCCGCAGGAGCTCGAGGAAGCTGACGACGTTCTGGTCGAACGTGTTGATGTCGGCGAAGCCCTCGAGCAGGTTGAACACGATGTCCGGCTTGAACTCGTCGATGGACGAGCGGATGGGCGTCAGATCGTCGTGCACGCCCGCGATGAGGACCTCGTGGCCTTCTCCTTCGAGGGTGACGGTGACGTCGAACTCCATCTTCCATTCGGCGTTCACCACGTCCACGCCCGTCGTGTCGTCGGGGGGCACGAGGTGCTTGTGCACGAGCGCCAGGATGCGGAGTTTCTTCATAGCGCCAGCCGGTGCCGCCCGCTGTGCAGGAAGTTCATGGCCTGCACCGTGAGCAGCACGGTGAACTCGCGGCGGGCCGTGTCCTCGGGCACCGCGAGGCGGAGCTTCAGGTCTCGGCACCGCACGATGATGTCCTCCAGCACCTGGTCGATGGTGTACTGGTAGATGCCGGTCCAGCTGGCCACGAGCCGGCGCACCTGGCGCCGGGTGCGCGTGACGAACGCCGCGGCCGTCATGTTGCCCGCGAACTCCGGCGCGTCCGAGAAGAGCCGCCGCAGGTCGCGATCGTAGAAATCCGGCCGGTCGACGCCGTAGTGCCGCCGCTTGCGCCGGTAATGCTGGCGGAGCGTTCGCCGGATCCGGCCCAGGCCGTCAACCTCGTTGGCGTGGACCAGCCGCGGCGGCTTGCCCGCGATCGAGGCCATCAGCTGGTCCATGTACTGCAGCTTGCGCAGCGCCGGCCAGCCCTCGTAGCGCCGGGCCCAGTCGCTGCCGGGCGTCAGCCACACCGCGAACGTCTCGGCGAAATCCTCGTCGGGATGGCTCTGCGCGTACCACGCATCGAGGTGAAGCACGTAGCTCTTGCTGTAGGGTTTCGGCGCATAGAACTCGGGATAGGGCTCCGAGGACGCCCCGAAGACCTCGCGCCGGTGGCGGCGGCGGCGCAGGCCGTGCATGTTGTCGACGAGGTGGCCCGCTTCGTGCCGCAGGATCCGCATGCACCAGTCGTAATCGCCGCCTTCCACTTCGAGCATCTGCGCTTCTTCGAGCTTCTCGAGGCGGGGGTGCGCGAGGTAGAACGGCACGGCCATCGCGGACGCGCCGTCCGGCGTGAACCACTCTTCCGACAGGTAGAAGTGCAGGGGGAGATCGAGGCCGCGCGCGCGCAGTTCCTCCCGAAGCATGGCAATGCGGCCCTCGACGACGCTGCCCTCGATGCGGATGGGCAGATCGCAGAGGCGGAGGTCGAGCAACTGCTCGTCGGGCAGGTCCGCCCAGTCCGGAGGCACCGCGGCCGCGGGCATGGGCGGAATATTACTCTTGAAGCCGGGGCGAAGTCTCTGACCGGAACCTGATTTCTACGACGACGCTCACCAACCCGGTCTGGACCGCAGGCTTCAGCGCTTCGCTCGAGTGGCCGCCTGGCGCGGCAGGCCAGTCGGACGGGGCCGGCGCCGGCGCGAGGCCGTCGACGATCTCCCGGCCTCTGCGCGTACGGACCGGCCGGGGAACGGCCGCGTGCTTCCCGTCGAGCAGTCCCGCCACCGTGGAGCTCAACAACTCGAGGCGGGCGGCGGGCGACGTGCGCTCGTCGCTTTCCTCGGCAAGCTCCTCCAGGTTCTCGAGCGGGTCGTGCCCGCCAATCAGGTAGATCGCCGCGAGGCCGGCTCGCGCATCTACCGTGAACCAGTGGCCCTCTCCGGGAGCGTGGTACACGGTACCGGCCCGCACGCGGCTGGCGCCTCGCACCGTGGCGCCCGGGAAGAGCAGCGACAGCCCGCCCTGCGGGTCCCGCGCTACGACGTACGCGTACCCGTCGCTGCCGGCGCTGAACACCAGGCGGATCTGATCGCCACCCGCCACCGCGCTCTCGTCCGTGACGGGAAACGGCGTCCGCTGGCCGTTGTCCAGGCGCTGCCCGAACGCCGTCCAGTAGAGCGTGAAACGGGGTAGCGGGGGCGGCGCCGTCGGCTGGTTCCACCACTTCACCGCGGCGGGCACGGCCCGGAGCGCAACGGCGATGACGAGCACGATCGCCACGGCCGCCGCCGCCCGCTTCACGCTGCGCATGAACCGCCGGTCTTCGACCTCCGATGAGCTCACGAGCCTGTGGGCCACAAGCGCAATCGACTCGCGCGAGCGCGCGGGGTCGTAGGCCACCCGCTGCCACGCCGCCAGTTTGGGACGCCCCGGCAGGTCTGCCGCAGCCAGCGGGTCGCCGTGCGCGGCGTCGGCCAGCACCAGGATGTTGCGCCGGGTCTTGAAGGCGTGCGCGAAATCCGCCGCGCGAGGATCAGCCGCGCCACCGGGAGCGCCGGCTGCCGGCGGGGCTGACAGGAGGACGAAGTCCGACGCCTTCTCGATCGCCGCGCGCCGCTCGGAGCCCTGTTCGGCACGCAGACCACGGCCGGCGACGTGCACCTGGAAGCCCAGGCGCACCAGCCCGGATGCCACCTCCGACACCATGCCCGGATCGCCGTCTTCGCGGCAGCAGAGGTAGACGTCGTGTTCGCTGGCGGTCATCGGCGCTCCACGCGCCCACCATGCTAACACCACCGTACGTCGGTGCGGCCGGCCCGCCTCGAGGCAGGCCGGCCGCACGCCCGGCATCGCACGCATCACGAGCGCCTGCGCCGGCGCAGGCGCGGGGCGTTATCTCACCGCCTTCTGCATCACACGGATCTCGCTGGCGCGCTTCGCGTTCGCGGCGTCCTTGAAGTACACGACCACCTGGTCGTTCACCTTCAGCAGGTCGGTGATGGTCGGCATCTTGCCCTGCTCCTTGAACTGCCTGGTGATGGTGCCCATCCCCTCGCCCAGAACCAGCGTCTTGGAGTCGACTTCGAAGACCCACTCCTTGTCAGCCGCCTTCACCGTCACCGACGCGGCGCTGATGGCCGAAATCGTGCCACGCGCGCTGCCGCCAGCCGTCTCGGCCGGAGCGGAGGACTCGGTCGGCGGGAGGCCGGAATGCACTTCGACGGCCATCATCACGCCGCCCACGTCCTTGTAGTGCACCTCGACGCCCACGCCAGGCTTCACGAAGTCCGCGAACTTCACGCCGGCCTGTCCCATCTGTTCCGCGCGCCGCTGAGCCGTCCCCGCCCCGCGGGCGGTCAACTGCGTCGTCTTGTCGACCTTGAACGTCATGTCGTTGCCGGCCGCCTTGACGACGAACGTGTCGCCGGCGACACTCACGACCGTTCCGCGGACCCACTTTGTCTGGGCCATGGCCACCGGGGCCAAGACGAGCGACACGACGACCGCCACCGCGACGACTGCCAGTGCATGCCTCATACGCAACCTCCCGAATGGAGATGACCGCACCATCGCCCGCGCGAGCCCACCGAGGGCTGCGGACAAACAACGATCTGTGTATCCCATGACGCTCGAAAGATGGCCTATGTTCCCTCTTACCGGGCGGCGCGTCAAGCGACACCCTCGGATAGAATCGGGGCGTTGGAGGAGCCATGCCCAGACACGCCGCGGCCTTCGCTCTCGTGATCGCTCTTGCCGGCACCGGATGGGCGGCCAGCCAGGCGCCCACGCCTGCCGGCGCGGTTGTCGCGTCGATCGACGCCAGGAAGGACGCGTACGCCGCCATCGCCACGCAGATCTGGGACCACCCCGAACTGGGGTTCCAGGAAGAGCGAAGCAGCGCGCTCCTGCAGGCCACGCTCGCCGAGGCAGGGTTCACGATCGTGAAGGGCGTTGCGGGGATGCCCACCGCCTTCACGGCGTCGTACGGCCGCGGCAAGCCGGTGATCGCCGTCATCGGGGAATTCGACGCGCTCCCGGGCATGTCGCAGGCGGCAGGCGAAGCGGTCCGGCAGCCCGTCATGGCCGGCGCGCCCGGGCACGGCTGCGGCCACAACCTCCTCGGCACGGCGTCTGCGGCGTCCGCCATCGCGGCAAAGGAGTGGCTGGCACGAAGCGGCCGTCCCGGCACGGTGCGCTACTACGGCACACCCGCGGAAGAAGGCGGCGGCGGCAAGGTGTACATGCTCCTCGACGGCCTGTTCGACGACGTCGATGCCGCCGTTGGATGGCATCCTTCCGACTCGAACCGCGCGGATGCCGCCAGCACGCTGGCGACGATTGCCGCGACGTTCCGGTTCAGCGGATCGGCGTCCCACGCGGCCGCGGCGCCGGACAAGGGCCGGTCGGCGCTCGACGGCCTCGAGGCCTTCGATTACATGCTGAACCTGATGCGGGAGCACGTGCCCCAGGAGACGCGCATCCACTACGTGATCAAGAAGGGCGGCGTCGCGTCGAACATCGTGCCCGACCTCGCCGAAGGCGAATACCAGGCCCGGCATCCGGACATGCGCGTGCTTCGGGACATCTGGGCGCGCATCGTCAAGGCCGCGGAAGGCGCGGCACTCGGCACGGGCACGACGGTGGAGCACGAGGTGACGATGTCGTACTGGAACGTGCTGCCCAACGAGGTGCTCGCCGCGCTGCAGCATCGCAACCTGACGAAGGTGGGCGGCGTCGAGTACACGGCCGGGGAGCAGGCGTTTGCCGAGAAGATCCGGGCCACGCTCATCAGCCCGGTCACGCCGATGGGCTCTCAGTCCGCCGTGCAGCCGATGCGGACCGGCGCCGTCGGCAGCGCGTCGACCGACCTCGGCGACATCAGCTGGAACGTGCCGACGGCCGAAGTGGACGCTGCCACGTTCGTGCCGGGCGTGCCCGCGCACAGCTGGCAGGCGGTGGCGTGCGCCGGCTCGTCGATCGGCGCCAAAGGCATGCTCGTCGCCGCCAAGGCGATGGCGTTGACGGTCGTCGATCTCTACAGCGATCCCGGCACCCTCGCGGCGGCGAAAAGCGAGCTCGACCGGCGCCGCGGCCCGGGCTTCAAGTACTCGACGCTGGCGCCGTTGAAACCGCCGCTCGACTACCGGAAGTAGGCGTTGCGGTGGCCGCGGGCTGCTCGGCTTAGAGGGTGACGGCGTCGAGAAATGGCATCATGGCCCGCAGCCGCGCGCCGACGGCTTCGATGCTGTGCTGCTGCTCGGCCTGCTGCGTCGCGGTGAACCACGGCCGACCCGCCCGGTCCTCGGCAATCCAGGCCTTCGCGTAGGTGCCGTCGACGATCTCAGCCAGCATCCGCCGCATCTCGCGGCGCGTCTCGTCGGTGACGATGCGGGGGCCGCCCGTGTAGTCGCCGTGCTCGGCCGTGTCGCTGACCGAGTAGCGCATGTAGTTCAGCCCGCCGCGGTAGATGAGATCGACGATGAGCTTCAGTTCGTGCAGGCACTCGAAGTAGGCGATCTCCGGCTGATAGCCCGCCTCGACGAGCGTCTCGTACCCGGCCTTGATGAGCGCGCTCACGCCGCCGCACAGCACCGCCTGCTCGCCGAAGAGATCGGTCTCGGTCTCCTCGCTGAACGTCGTCTCGATCACGCCCGCCCTGGTGACGCCAATCCCTCTGGCGTACGACAGCGCAACGGCCCGCGCCTGGCCGGTGGCGTCCTGGTGGACGGCCAGCAGCCCCGGCGTGCCCGCGCCTTCCTGGAACACCTCGCGGACGCGGTGGCCGGGCGACTTCGGCGCCACCATCGTGACGTCGACGTCGGCCGGAGGCACGATGGTGCCGAAGCGGATGTTGAAGCCGTGGCCGAACATCAGCATCTTGCCGGCTGAGAGGTGCGGCTCGACCGACGCCTTGTAGATCGCCGGCTGCTTCGTGTCGGGCGCGAGCAGCATGATGAGGTCGGCCCATGCCGCCGCCTCTGCCACGTCCGTCACGCGAAGACCTTGCGCCTCGGCCTTGGCGCGCGACCGGCTCCCGGGCGCTAGGCCGACGGTGACGGTCGCCCCGCTGTCCTTCAGGTTGAGGGCGTGCGCGTGGCCCTGCGATCCGTAGCCGATGATCGCGACCTTCCGCTGTTTGATGAGGTCGGGGTTCGCGTCCGTGTCGTAGTAAATCTTGGCCATTGATGTCCTCGTGATCGCCGTCATCGGGGTCAGACCCCAACTCCTTCGCGCGATTGGGGTCGGACCCCGTTGATCCTCAGGCTGACAATTGCACCGGACCGGCGTGGGCGGGCTCGCCCGGGCTTCTCCGGATCGAGCCCCGCAGCGCCGACGACAGGCCCCGCACGCGCGGCGTGCGCGCGGCGCCGCGCGCCATCGCCACGCGCCCGGTGCGCACGGCTTCGATGACGCCGTACGGCCGCAGGACGTCGAGCAGGCTGTCGATCTTGTCCTCGGTGCCGGTCACCTCGACCATCAGCGAGTCGGGCGCCACGTCGACGATGCGCGCGCGGTAGACGTCCACCAGCTGCATGATGTGCGACCGCGTCTCGGCCGTCGCGTGCACCTTGATCATGGCGAGATCGCGGTACACCGCCGGCGTCGACGTCACGTCGTCGACCCGCAGGACGTTGACGAGCTTGTAGAGATGGGCCTCGACCTTGCGCGCGCCGTCCCGGTCGGTGCCCACGACGATCGTCATGCGCGACACGCCGGGCGTGTCGGTGTGGCCGACGGTCAGCGACTCGATGTTGAACGCGCGCCGGCGGAAGAGCGAGGCCACGCGGGTGAGGACGCCCGGCTTGTCTTCGACGTACACCACGAAGGTGGAACTCATCGGATTGCCTCCTGGGCCGGCCGCCGGATCATCTGGTCGAGGCCAGCGCCGGCGGCAACCATCGGGTAGACCGCGTCGTCGGATTCGACGCGGATGTCGAGCAGGACCGGGCCGTCGTGGGCCGCGGCGTCCTCGACCGCGGCGGCCACGCCCGCGCGGTCCGTCACGCGGATGCCGCGGATCCCGTAGGCGCTGGCCAGCGTGACGAAATCGGGGTTGACGAGCGGCGTCGCGTGGTAGCGGGCGCCGTAGAAGAACTCCTGCAGCTGCCGCACCATGCCGAGGCAGCCGTTGTTGATGATGGCGATGCTGACCTTCACGCGTTCCTGGATGAGCGTGCCGAGCTCGGCCATCGTCATCTGGAAGCCGCCGTCGCCGACAATCGCCCAGACGTCGGCCTCGGGCCGCGCGAGCTTGGCGCCGATCGCCGCCGGCACCGCGAAGCCCATCGGGCCGAGGCCGCCCGAGGTGATGAGCGAGCGCGTGGACTCGTGGCGGTAGTACTGCGCCTCCCACATCTGGTGCTGGCCGACGTCGGTGACCACCAGCGCGCGGCCGCGGGTGGCCTGCCACAGATCGTGGATGGCGTGCGCCGCGTACAGGTGGCCGTCGTCGTCGAAGTTCTGGATGCTGCGCGCCGTCGCGTGGCGCCGCAGGTCGTCGATGCGCGCGAGCCAGGCCGAGTGGTCGTTCGGCGAGACGCCCGGCAGCAGCGCCTCGAGCACGTCGCGCACGTCGCCGATCAGGCCCACGTCGACGGGGACGATCTTGTTGACCTCGGCCGGATCGATCTCGACGTGGATCTTCCGGGCGTTGGGCGCGAAGTCGGCGAGCTTGCCCGTGACGCGGTCATCGAAGCGCATGCCGAGGGCGATGAGCAGGTCGGCCTGCTGGACCGCCTCGTTCACCCACGCCTCGCCGTGCAGGCCCATCATTCCGAGGTTCAGCGGGTGCGAGCCCGGGAACGCGCCGATGCCGAGCAGGGTCATCGCCACCGGGATGGTGGTGCGCTCGGCGAACGCCCTCAGCAGGTCTTCGGCCCCGCCGAGGATCACGCCGTGGCCGACGAGCATCACCGGGCGCGACGCGCCGTTGATGAGGTCGAGGGCGTGGCGGATGTCGCTCGTGCGCGGGCGGTGATCCGGCCGGTAGCCGGGCGGCTTCGGCTCGGCCGCGTCCCAGTCGAAGAGACACGACGCCTGCTGGGCGTCCTTCGTGATGTCGACCAGCACCGGGCCTGGCCGGCCCGAGCGCGCGATGTAGAACGCCTCGCGCAGCGCGGGTGCGATCTCCTCCGCCTCGGTCACCAGGTAGTTGTGCTTGGTGATGGGAATCGTGACGCCCGTGATGTCGGTCTCCTGGAAGGCGTCGGAGCCGATGAGGGAGCTCGACACCTGGCCGGTGATGCAGACGACGGGCGACGAGTCCATCATGGCCGTGGCGATGCCCGTGACCATGTTGGTGGCGCCCGGACCCGAGGTCGCCATGGCGACGCCGACGCCGCCGCCGGCGCGCGCGAAGCCGTCGGCCATGTGCACGGCGCCCTGCTCGTGGCGCGCCAGCACGTGGTGAACGGGGTAGGCCGGCATCGCGTCGTACACGGGCAGAATCGCGCCGCCCGGATAGCCGAAGACGTGCGAGACGCCTTCGCGCGTCAGGCACTCCCACACGATGTTCGCGCCGGTGAGCGGCTTCGGCTCGGGGCGGCGGCCCGCGGGGCGCGCAGGTTTCCGGCTCATCCCGTCACCGCCCCTTCCGACGCCGACGAGACGAGGCGGGCGTACTTGGCCATGACGCCGGAGGCGAACGCCGGCGCGGGCGGCGCCCAGGCGGCGAGGCGCCGCTGCAGCTCATCGTCGGCCACGTGGAGCTGCAGCTCGCGCGCCGTGATGTCGACGGTGATGCGGTCGCCGTCGCGGACGGCGGCGATCGGACCGCCCCGGGCCGCCTCAGGCGCCACGTGGCCGGCCATGAGGCCGCGCGTGGCGCCGGAGAAGCGGCCGTCGGTCAGGAGCGCAACGGAATCGCCGAGGCCGGCGCCGACCAGCGCGGCCGTGACCGCCAGCATCTCGCGCATGCCGGGGCCGCCGGCGGGGCCCTCGTAGCGGATGACCACGACGTCGCCGGCATGGATGCCGCCGGCGTCGACGGCGGCGAAGGCGGTCTCCTCGCTGTCGAAGACACGCGCCGGGCCGGTGTGCGCGAGGCGCGTGTAGCCGGCGACCTTCACCACGCAGCCCTCGGGCGCGAGGTTGCCCTTGAGGATCACGAGGCCGCCGGTTGGCTTGATGGGCGAGGCGAGGGGCCGCACAACGTCCTGGCCCGGCGTCTCGACGGCCGCGGCGGCTTCGTCGCCAATCGTCCGCCCCGTGACCGTGATCGCGCCGCCGTGCAGCAGGCCGCCCTCGTGCAGGCGCCGGGCGACCAGCGCCGTGCCGCCGGCGCGATAGAGATCGCTTGCGACGTAGCGGCCGCCGGGCTTGAGGTCCGCGATGAGCGGGATGCGGTCGTTGACCGGGTTGAAGTCGTCGATCGACAGCGGCACGCCCGCCTCGCGGGCGATGGCGAGCAGGTGCAGGACCGCGTTGGTCGACCCGCCGGTGGCCATCACGCCGGCGATGCCGTTCTCGAGCGCCTGCCGCGTGAGGATCCGGCTGGGCCGCAGGTCGCGATCGACGAGGTCCATCACGAGGCGCCCGATCCGCCCGCACACCTCGCGCCGCGCCGGGTCGACCGCCGGCACGCTGCCGCTGCCCATGGCGGCGATGCCCAGGAACTCGCAGACCGCCGCCATCGTGTTCGCCGTGAACTGGCCGCCGCACGCGCCGGCGCCCGGGCAGGCGTGGTCCTCGAGGGCCTTGAGGCGGTCATCGTCCAGCCGGCCGGCCGCGTGGGCCCCGACGGCCTCGAAGACGTCCTGGATCGTGACATCGCGCCCTTCCCAGCGGCCGGGCGCGATCGAGCCGCCGTAGAGCACCGTCCCGGGGATGTCGAGGCGGGCCAGGGCCATCACGGCGCCGGGGATCGTCTTGTCGCAGCCGACCAGCACGACCAGGCCGTCGAAGGCGTTGCCGCGCGCGACCAGTTCGATGGAGTCCGCGATCACCTCGCGGCTCACGAGGGAGGCCTTCATGCCGGCGGTGCCCATCGTGATGCCGTCGGAGATCGAGACGGTGTTGAACTCGAGCGGCGTGCCGCCAGCGTCGCGGATCCCCGCCTTGACGTCGGCCGCGAGGTCCTTGAGGTGGTAGTTGCAGGGGCCGATCTCGATCCAGGTGTTGGCCACCCCGATGAGCGGCCGGCCGAGGTCCTCGTCGGAGAAGCCGGCGGCCTTGAGCATGGCCCTGGCCGGCGCGCGGTGAGGGCCCTCGGTCAGGGCGGCACTGCGCCGGGGGGCGCGTCGCGTAGGCATGGCTCACTTATAGCGGATCCTCATGGAATCAACGAAGTTCATAATTATGAATACAACATCATTAATTCTAATGACAGAGGATCGGGGCGCCGCGCTATCGTGTGGAGATGGACCACCCGACGACACCCGCCGGGCCCCCGGACGCCGCTGCCGCGAGGCTGGCCGAGCTGCGGGCCCAGATCGACGACACGGACCGCAAGCTGCTCCGGCTGCTCGACCAGCGCATCGAGTACGCGCTCCAGACCGCCCGCCTCAAGCCGTCGATCGCCGACGCCGGCCGCGAGGACGAGGTCCGGAGCCGAGTCCGCGCGGCGGCGTGCGGCCTGATCAGCGAGCCGTTCGTCGAGGGCCTCTACGCGTCGATCATCGAGGAGAGCAAGCGCCTGCAGGCCCGCCGCCCACGCCTGGGGGCCTTCCAGGGCGAGCATGGCGCGTGGAGCGAAATGGCCGTCGACCGCTGGGACCCGACCCTCGTCCCGGTCGCCTGCCGCGGGTTCGCCGACGTGTTCGACGGCGTCGAGTCGGGCGCGTTCGACCGTGGCGTGGTGCCCGTGGAGAATTCGCTGGGAGGCGCGGTCAACGAGGTCACCGACCTCCTGATCGGGACGTCGCTGTCCGTGGTCGGGGAGGTCCGCCTGCCGCTCCGGCAGTGCCTGATGGCGCTGCCCGGCACGTCCCTGGCCGAGATCCGGTCGGTCCGGTCGCATCCCCAGGCGCTCGTCCAGTGCCGCGGGTTCCTGGCGCGCCACCACATCCCGGCCGACCCGTACCACGACACCGCCGGCGCGGCCCGTTGGCTGATGTTCGACGGGGCGCGCGGCGTCGGCGTCATCGCCAGCCCGCTTGCGGCCCGGCTCTACGGCCTGGAGATCGTGGCCGAGGACGTCGCCGACCACCACGCGAACGAGACCCGCTTCGTGGTGCTCTCGCGCCAGTTGCACACCGGTCCGGCCGACAAGGGCTCGATCGTCCTGACGACGGAGGATCGGTCAGGCGCCCTGATGCAGGCGCTCGGCGCCTTCGCCGATCACCACGTGAACCTGTCGCGCATCGAGTCGCGGCCGGTCGCCGGGCGGCGGGGCAGCTACACGTTTCTCATCGACTTCGCGGGCGACCCGGCCAACGACGACGTCGCCCGCGCGCTCTCGGCGCTCGGCGCGCAGGGCGTATCCTACAAGGTGCTGGGGTTCTACCCGTCCGACCACGGGCCGGCGCCCGGCGCGAAGTGACCGCACATGGAGACGACGACCGACGATCTGGCCCGGGTCCTGTGGAACTACATGCTGCTCGGCCACGAGCTGGCGCCGGCGGACGTCATCCTGGCCCTCGGCAGCAACGACGTGCGCGTCGGCGAGCACGCCGCGCGGCTCTTCCTGCGCGGGCTCGCGCCGCTGCTCGTGTGTTCCGGCCACGTCGGGCGGCTGACCGCCGGCCGGTTCGAGAAGAGCGAGGCGGAGACGTTCGCCGACGCGGCCGTCCGCCTCGGGGTGCCGAGGTCCGCGATCCTCCTCGAAGATCGATCCACCAACACCGGCGAGAACATCGACCTGTCGCGCGCGCTGCTGACCTCCCGCGGCGTGACGCCGTCGCGCGTGATCCTCGTGCAGAAGCCCTACATGGAACGCCGCGCCTGGGCCACCTTCAAGCGGCGCTGGCCGGAACCCGACCTGCGGGTGACCTCACCGCCCATTCCCTACGACGCGTACCCGACCCCCGACATTCCGCGCGACCTCGTCATCGACATCCTCGTCGGTGACGTGCAGCGGATGCAGGTGTACGCGGATCGCGGCTTTCAGGTGCCCCAGCCGATGCCCGCCGATGTGCGGGCGGCATGGGAGGAACTGGCGGCCCGCGGCTACACGGGCCACCTCGTGGCTACTCCTTCGGCCCCGCACCCCAGAAGTTGATGTCGCCGCGGTCGGCGTGCCGGCCGAAGCTCCGCACCTCTTCCTTCGTGACGAAGTAGGTTTCCTGGTGGCCGTAGATGCGCGAGAAAACCACGCGGCCGCTCTGGCCGCCTGGCGTGGCAAAGGTGATCTCGGCCATCGACTTGTCGCGCTTCGAGGTGAGATCGCGGGAACAGATCGGGCACAGGAACCGCACCTCGTCGTTCTTCTTGAGCGGGAACGACTCGGGCGCGATGACGTGGTAGTTGCCTGGCTGGGGGCTGAACAGCAGCAGCGCCGTCCGGCCGCCGCACTCGGTCTTCAGGATGATCTTCACGTTGGGATTCAGGATCCCGTAGCACTTCGGGCAGTGATAGTTCCGCTTCATCGTGGGGCCCTCCGCCGTCTCGTGTGGGTATACGGCATCGTATCACCGATGCCGCGGCTACTCGATCCGCTTGTAGAGGTGGTCCCGCGTGTTCGACCGGACGAGGGCAATCGACGGGTGTTCGGGGACGCCCCGGGTGAAGTAGAAGTCGCCGGGCTGGCTGCTTCGCAGGAAGTCGGCCAGGTCGGACGCGAGACGGTACTTCGCGCCGACCACCGCCTCGGCCACGAAGATCTCCGCGCGATCCCAGCGCGCGCGGAACACCTGCCGGCCCTCCAGAGCCTTACGTTCTTCGAGCAGCAGACCCTGCAGGTCCCGGGAGGTGTTCCGGTAGGTGTAGGAGTAGTAAATCATCCGGCCCTCGGCCACGCCGACCGCGAGGCCGACCATCCCGATGAGCGCGACCCGCCTCCACCGCGCGGCACCGGGCTCCAGCGCCACCGAAGCGGCGTGCGCGAGAACGGCGCCGGCGGCGATCGCGAAGACGGGGTAGAACGGATGCAGGTACCACGCGAGCTTCGTGGACATCAGGGTGGGGATGGTGAAGGCCACGGCGCCCCACGCGGCCAGGATCGGCAGGGTGCCCGAGCCGGCGCGCAGGGAGGCCAGCGCCGCCCGGAGCTTCGCGGCCGGGACCGGGTAGAGCAGCCATGCCACCAGCACGGCCAGGATCCAGTCGTAGTGGTGCTTTACCAGGATGTTCAGGTAGTAGAAGACCGAACCGGGGTGGTTCTCGATATTGCCCGTCGAACGGGCCACGAAGTCGTACCAGAAGAGGCGCCCGATGAACTGCCAGCCGTCGATGCGCCACCGCGCCACCAGCCACGCGCCGACGGGGATCGCGAAGAGGACGAGCGCGCCGGCGGCCGGCGCGAGGCGGTCGCGTCTCCATTGCCGGCTCCAGGCAGCAGCAGTGATCGCGATAAGCGCCGGCATGAGGACCGCCATGCCGCGCAGCAGGAATACCGCCGCCAGGATCGGCCCGAGCCAGAGGATCCGCCAGCGGGCCTCGCGCGCCTCCGAGACGGCCACGACCGCCAGCACGACGAGCAGCGTATTGACGCCGTCCGTATTGGCCGAACGGCCTCCGTGGACGTAGAAGAAGGCGAACATCGAGGAAAGCACCAGGCCGCCGAGCACCGCTGTCGGCGCGCCGAAGCGCCTCCGGGCCCACCACATGGTCACGACGACGGTCAGCATCGTCGCGGTCACCGACGCGATCCGCATCGAGACGAGGCCGGCGCCGAACGCCTTGAACGAAAGCGCGAGCAGCCAGAAGTTCAGGGGCGGCTTCGTGTTGTAGTAGTCGAGTTCCCCGCGGAACGTGTGGGCGATCCACTGGCCGCTCTGAAGCATCTCCCACGCGGAGTTCGCGTAAAGCGACTCGTCCCACTCGGCCACGGGGTGCCGGTGCAGGCGGAACGTGACGTTGAAGCATGCGAGCAGGCACACGCCTACGGCGAGGGCGACGATGAACCTCTGGCGCGCAGACGCGCCGGCAGGCTGACGCATCATGGGCAGGCGGCGGTACTTTATCGCCAGGCGCGGCCGCACGCAAGAGAACCCCGACGGTCCACTACAGGAACGGTTCGAGGCCCTTCGTCATCAGGTCGGCGTAGGAGGGGAGCCCGATCAGCGTAATCGGCTTCCCGGGATGCGCCGACGTGAACGCGGCGAGGATCGCCGCGACCGTCGCGGCGTGGCGGCCCACGCGCTGCTTCAGGGGCCAGCCCTTCTCGTCGAACGGCACGGACAGCCGCCCGAGCCGCGCCGCCCGGAGGTACTTGTCGTCGGTGCCCTCGATCACCTGCCGGGCGTCGGTCGCCCCGCGCAGCCGGCCCTGCGACACGTTGGACGTCTCGCAGAGCATGGCCAGCGCCTGCGTCGCGTCGCCGAGTTCGCGGTGCGAGAGCCCGCGCAGGTTCTTCGGCGACGGTTCGAGGCCGATCGTGATGTCGTCGAACTCCAGGTTCAGCACGGCCGCGGACGCCACCGGCATGGCCCGTTCGTGCGCCACGATCGCATTGACGACCGGGTATTCCGGCGACGCCTCGTGCAGGTCGATCACGACGTCCACCTGCTCCGTGCGGATCATCGCGGTGATGGCGTACGCCACGCGCTCCGTGAACGTGCCGTCGGCGCGGCCCGGGTACGCACGATTGAGGTTGCGCGTCTCGGCGCCCGACAGCTGCTGGCCCGACGCCGCGTGCACGTAGATGTCGGGGTCCGGCCACTGGTCGGTCGGGTTCGTGGCCCGGCTGCCGTACCGGAACGTGCGGCGGCCCGACGCGCCCTGGAACGTCAGCACGCGGGGAGACGCCTCCTGGTAATCCGTGTGCGTCACCGACGACCGGTTCGCGTGCGGCACGACCAGCAGCCGGCCCGATGCGGGCATCGCGTTCTCGACGATGACGATCGCCGTCAGGTAACCGGCCGGCTCGTTGCCGTGCGTGCCGCCCAGGATCAGCGCCGTGGCGCCAGGCTTGCCGGAGTCGAGCACGTAGACGTCCGTGTCGCCGCTGGTGCCGGCGATACCCGGGAACCACGCCGACAGCTTGCCGGATCTCGGAGACGCCCGGCCCCTTCCGGATCACCTCGTCCCGCTTCGGCGGCCGTGTAGCCGGGCACGACGGACGCGACCGCGCCGAGCGCGAGCGCGAGGATGACGAGCGACACGACGGTGTTCCGCGCGGGCGTCATCTACGACACCATCAGCGCGCGCAGGATCAGCGGGACGAGCACGAGCCCGGCGTTGATCTTGAGCTTCAGGCTGCGCTGCGAGAACAGTTCCGCCGCCACCAGCAGGACGGCCAGCGCGACGATGCCGCGATAGAGCACGGTGATCATGCTCACACTCCGAAGAACCGGCGATCGGGTTCGCGTAGATCAGGATGATCGTGCCGAGGATCACGGCCGCCACCGCCGGTCCGAGGCACCGGCGCACGATCGGCATGTAGGGCTCGCCGAGCAGGCCCGGCCGTCACGACCGGCGTGAACGCCACCGGCGGGATGTAGCTGCCCATCGCGCCGATGAGCGACAGGGCCGACAGCACGACGACCTGGTTGCGCCCGAGCAGGGCGAGGGCGAACGGCACGCCGAGCACGCTGGCGCCGCCGTAGACGGAGATCCCGCCGAACAGCGGCAGGATCACGGCGATGCTCGCGAACAGGAACGCGCTCGGGATCGCGAGCGACCCGACGACGATGGCGCCCCGGAGGCCCGTGAGCGTGAGCATCTCGATCAGCATGCCGACGCCGACCAGGATGCCCGACGACGGGCAGGATCTCGCTGCACGCCGGCCCGGGCGGCGGCAAGCAGCGGCACGCGCCGCCCGGCGACGGTGCCGAGCAGGCTGCCGATGAGGAAGGTGAGCGGCAGGCGCGGATCCGGGAAGCCACTGCGGGGCGAGCTTGGGGCCGACCATGAGGACGATCACCACGGCCAGCGGCAGGTAGAGCAACAGGCGGCGGCCGCCGCGAACGGTGCTGGCGCGCGAGCTCCGCCCGGCTCCGCGCCACGACGTCGGCCAGCCTGGCCCGATCGATGCCGCGCCACGCGAGCCAGATCGTCGTCAGGATGGCGGGCACGACCGTGAGCACGGTCGAGCACCGAGGCCGAATCCGACGTACGGCATGTCGATGCCGCCGCCGATGATCATCACCGGCACGTTCACCGGCGGCGCGATCATGCCGTAGACCGCCGCGCTCGACATCACCGCGCCCGCCGTCGCGCGCGGCAGACCCATCCGCATCAGCACCGGCGCGACGATGACGCCGGTGCCCAGCACCGACGCCGTGCAGGACCCCGTGATCATGCCGGGGAACATGATGACGATCGTCAGCGCGACCAGGAGCAGCACGCGCGCGATCCGCCGAGCAGCGCGATGAGGCCCTGCGTCAGTTCCGCCAGCAGCCCGTTCGCCTCGATCACCTTCATGAACACCATGGCGGTGAGGAGGACGAGCGAGACGTCGAGGTAGCTGAACATCCCCTCGACCAGGTGGGAGAGGGGGAACCCGCGTCCCGGCCGCGAGCGCCAGCACGAACGGAGGTCGCGGCCAGGCTCAGGGAGACAGGCAGCCGCGCCGCCAGGACCAGCGCGACGAAGCACGCGGCCGTCAGCAGGAGCAGCAGCGCGTCGGGCGTGTTCATCCGCGGCCCTTACTTGAACGCCTTCTGGAGAGGCTCGACGGCCCTGGACATGCGCTCCACCTTGTCGATCGGAATGGACGCGCCCGCAGAGTCTCGTGATGAAGCCGTCCTTGTCGCCGTCGGCCACGACGACCAGGTACTGGCAGGCGGGCACGGCGGCCTCGATGAACCGATCGGAAAGCTGGCCGCGGCGGGCTTCGCCGCCCACGTGCACGCCGATGATCGTCATGCCGAGCTTCCTCGCCTCGGCGAGCAGGGCCTTCGCGCGCGCGAGTTCAGCGTCGGCCGAGATGCCGGCGGCGCCCAGCCCCTTCGTGCTGCCGCCGAGGACGAGCACCAGCGTCTTCGCGCCGGACGGCGCCAGGTCCCCGGCCTTCGCCTGGGCATTGTCCTTGTGGGGCACGGCGGCTCGATCCAGCAGCACCTTGACCATCTCGATATCGGCGCTCTGGCCGACGGTCGTCAGGAACGCGGGCTTCGCGGCGATCGGGCCCTTGAGCGCGGCGGACTGGGCCCAGGCGGCGCCGGCCACGGCGAGCGTGGCGAGTGCCGCAAGCGAGGCAAGCGAGAAGCGTGTCTTCACCGTTCGTGTCCTCCCAGCAGAACTGTCACGAGCCTAGTAGCCCGCGGCCTGGCCGTCGCGGCGCGGGTCGGCGCCGCCGTGCAGCCGCTTCGCCGCGTAGTCGAACAGCACCGCGTGCACGCCGCCGAACGCCGCGTCGTAGTCAGGCGCCACCGTGACGCGGTGGCCAAGCGCGACCAGCCCGTTGTAGGCGTTGATCGAGTACCGCCCCTCCATCGAGAGATTGCCGGTCCGGCCCTGGTACAGGCGCGGGGCGCTGATGGCCGCCTGGATGGGCATGCCCCGGTCGATCACGTTGGAGATCACCTGCGCCAGCGTCGGGATGATGCGCGTCGCCCCCGGCGAGCCGATGGCCATGAACGGCCGGCCCTGCGGATCGAGGACGAGCGTGGGGCTCATGCTCGACAGCATGCGCTTGCCGGGCTGGATCGAATTGACCGACCCCGGCTTCAGCTCGAAGTCGTCCATGTCGTCGCCCATGATGATGCCCGTGCCCGGCACGACCACGCCCGACGCGAAGAACATGTTGATGGTCTTCGTGACCGCCACCATGTTGCCGTCCCTGTCCATCACGCTGAAGTGCGTCGTCGAGCCCGACTGGTACCGGGACGGGTCGCCGGCTGGCGGGTCCTTCAGCACGGCGTCGGGCCGGATCTGGTCCGCGAGCATCCTGGCATAGTCCTTGGAGATCAAGCCCATGTAGGGGACGGTGACGAAGTCCGGGTCGGCCGAGTACTTCGCGCGGTCGGCGAAGACGAGCTTGCAGGCCTCGGCCCAGACATGAGCCGATGCCGCGCTCTGTTCGCCAAGGGCCTTCAGGTCGCGTTGCTCGGCGATGTTGAGCAACTGGAGGACGTGCGCGCCGCCTGCGGGCGGCGGCGCCGTGAGGATCGTGTAGCCCCGATAGGAGCCCGCGACAGGCGTCCGCACCTTCACCGTGTAGTTGGCCAGGTCCTCGAGCGTCAGGATGCCGCCGCGCTTGCGGTTCTCGGCGACGATCTTCGCGGCGACGTCGCCGGTGTAAATGGCGTCGGCGCCTCGCGCCTGGATGAGGCGAAGCGTGCCGGCCAGGTCCTTGTTGACGATCGTGTCGCCGACCTCCGGCGGGAAAGCCGTCCTTCGCGTAGATCGCGAGGCCGTGCTCGAACTTGCTCAGCTTGCCGAAGTTGTCCTTGATGATCTGGGCGAGGTTCACCGTCACGGGCACGCCGCGCTCGGCCCAGTCGATGGCCGGCTGAACGACCTGGGCGCGGGTCAGCTTCTTCGAGCCGTACTTGTCGAGCGCGTACAGCAGTCCCTTCACCTCGCCGGGCACCGCCGACGCGAGGCCTCCCTCGATCGACGCGTTCCCGATCGCACGGCCGCGCTCGTCCAGTTGGTACATGTCCGGCGTGGCGGCCGCAGGCGCCGTCGGGCGGAAGTCGATGACGACGGCCTCCTTCATGCTGGCCAGCTTGACCACCATGAATCCGCCGCCGCCGATTCCCGAGGCGTTCGGCTCGAGGACGCCGAGCGCGAATCCCGTGGCCACGGCCGCGTCGACGGCGTTGCCGCCCATCTTGAGGATCGCGACGCCGACTTGCGACGCCTCGGGCTTCGCCGCCGCTACCACGCCATTGGCACCCGTTGCGCCGCGGCCGTACAGATTCAGCGGCGTCTCGCCGGACTGCGCCGGCGCGGTCGCTTCGACTGCAAGGAAGAGCGCAGCCGCAACTGCGAGGGCGCGGATCCCGTGCCGCCGGCGCTTGCCCTGGCCTGTCATATCGTGTCTCCGGGGTGCAGAAGCAGGTGGCCTGCCGGCCGCCGTCCGTCCGACTGGCCCGAATGCCGGCACATCGTACACCAAGGCGGAGCGCGGGCACCCGCCGCCCGTGCCGACGCGCGCGGAGCGTCTACTTCCTCGGGTCCACCAGCGCCTGGTAGGTCAGCGCACGGGAGAGGTGTTCGTAGTCGCGCATGCCCGGCGCCAGCATCCGCTGGATCATGCCGACGAACACGACGTCGTTGGACGGATCGATCAGGAACCAGGTGCCGGCCGCCCCGTCCCAGAGGTAGGACCCTTTGCCGGCCGTTGTCCCTGCAGTGGACGGGTCGGTGAACACGGCGACGTCGTACCCGAATCCGAACCCCGGCCGCATCGTCTGGAGGCCGATGCCGAACTTGCCTGTCATCAGCCGCTCGGGCAGCTTGTTCGATCGCATCAGCTCCACGGAACTCGGGGCGAGGAGGCGTGCGCCCTCCAGCGTTCCTCCGTTGAGCAGCATCTGCGCGAACCGCAGGTAGTCGCCCGCCGTCGAATACAGGCCACCGCCTCCCGAGGCCATTCCCGGCACACGGGTGATGTTCGGATCGCGCGGCCGCGGCTGCAGTTCGCCCGTCTTTGGATCGGCGGTGTAGATCGTGGCGAGCCTGCCGAGCTTGCTCTCGGGCACCGCGAAACCTGTGTCCTTCATCCCGAGCGGGTCGAAGATGCGTTCGCGCATGAAGTCCGGCAGCGGTTTCCCCGAGAGCTTCTCCACGAGATAGCCCTGCACGTCGACCGAGACGCTGTAGACCCACGCCTCGCCAGGCTGGTACGCGAGCGGCAGCCGCGCCAGCTTGTCGACGAACTCCTGCAGCGAACCTGAACGGAGCGGGTTCTCCTTCTGATACAGCTTGTCGACCGGCGTGTCCCCGAACACGCCGTACGTGAAGCCGGCCGTGTGCGTCATCAGCTCTCCCACGGTGGGCGGATGGGCCGGGTCCTGCAGGACGGGATTGCCGTCCTTGTCGATGCCCGCGAAGACTTTGAGCGAGGCGAACGCCGGGATGAACTTCGCGAGCGGATCCGAGGGGCTCCATTTCCCCTCTTCGTACAGCATCATCATGGCCACGCCCGTGATCGGCTTGGTCATGGAGTAGATGCGGAAGATCGTGTCTGTCCGCATCGGCGTCCTGCTCGCGATGTCCCGGAACCCCTGGGCCTTGAAGCTGACCACCTTGCCGTGGCGGGCCACCGCCGTGACGGCGCCGGCGAGCTCCTTCGCGTCGATCGCTCCGCTCACGGCTTCGTCGAGACGCTGGAGGCGCGTGCTCGAGAAGCCCAGCGACTCAGCAGCGGCCGCCGGGAGGGGACTGGCCGGCGCCTGGGCGCTCGGCTGCAGCTTCGGCCGCGCCTGCGTGTTCGAAGGGACTTGCGCCAGCACCAGCCCTGTCGTGCACGACAGGCCCAGCAGGAGCGATGGCAGCACACGTGAACGGCGCATGGAGGATGCCTCCCGTGAGTGAAGGGGCGGGGTCACCCTACTCCTTGAATCCCGACGTCCGCTTGAGCGCGGCGTACTGGTCGAGGAGGGTCTCTTCGTGAGTCTGCTCGGAAGCCCTCAGCGATGCGATCACCTCGGCCAGTTCGGCGTCGTCGCAGTGTTCGGCCATCTCGGCGTACATCGTCTGCGCCTCACGCTCGTGGGCGATCGCGACCTTGAACAACACGAGGAGCCGTTCCTGTCTGGGCGTCAGCGGTCCTGGCATGCCGTCCTCCTCTGTCCCTCAATGGCGCCGCCGCGCCCTCGCGCCCGCGGCGCGCGCCTGCGCCAGACGCTCGAGCACCGGCACGGTCTGCTCGAACGACAGGCACGCGTCGGTGATGCTCTGGCCGCGCGCGAGCGCCGATCCGGGCCGCACGTCCTGGCGGCCCTCCATGAGATGGCTTTCGAGCATCACGCCGATCACGTGAGGCGAACCGGCGGCAACCTGCGCACCGACGTCGGCGGCGACGTCGGCCTGCCGGCGGTGATCCTTGCCGCTGTTCCCGTGCGAACAATCGACCATCACGCGCGCGGGCAGGCCCGCCCCCGCCAGCCTGTGGCACGCGTCCTCCACGGCCCGCTCGTGGAAGTTGGGCCCCGAGCGCGTGCCGCCGCGGAGAATCACGAAACAGTCGTCGTTGCCCGTCGTCTGGAGGATGGCGCCGATGCCCTGCTTGGTGACGCCGACGAACCAATGCGGCCGCCCGGCCGCCGTCACTGCGTCCACCGCCATCTGCACGTTCCCGCTGGTGCCGTTCTTGAATCCCACCGGCATCGACAGGCCCGACGCCAGCTCCCGGTGCACCTGGCTCTCGGTCGTGCGCGCGCCGATGGCCGCCACCGACGTCAGGTCGGCCAGGTACTGCGGCACCTGGGTGTCGAGGAATTCCGAGGCGGTTGGCAGGCCGCGTTCGCTGACCGCCAGCAGCAGCGTTCGCGCCAGCCGCAGCCCCTTGTTGATGTGATAGCTCCCGTCGAGGTCCGGATCGTTGATGAGTCCCTTCCAGCCGGCCACGGTACGCGGCTTCTCGAAATACGCGCGCATGACGATGATGACATCGTCGGACAGCCGGACCGCGACCTCGTGGAGCCGGTCCGCGTACTCGAGCGCCGCCGCGGGATCGTGGACGGAACACGGTCCGACGACGGCGACCAGGCGGGGGTCCTCGCCGCGGATGACGGCCGCCACCGCGGCGCGGGCGCGGGCGACCGTGGCGGCAGCCCGGCCGGTCACGGGCAATTCCTCGAGGAGCACGGCCGGCGGGATGAGCGGCCGGATCTCGCGGATGCGGAGGTCGTCAGTGCGTCGAATCATGGCTGCGGACGGGCCAGTCCACTATCGCACAGGTCGGCCGCGCGGCGCATCGTGCTCTCGATCCGCGGGTGAGGATCCTAGTGGTTCTCCCCGGGTACGGGTGAGAAGACGGCACCACAGCTGCGAACGCCGTTCAGCGCGAGCCAGTGGCTGGGGTTGGTGCCCGAGCAGTCGCCGGTCCAGCCGGAGAACACGTAGCCGGCGCTCGCGGTTGCCTGAATCCCGAGTGTCATCGTGGCGGGCATCGACACCTGGCACAAGCTCCCGCCGGCTCCGCAATTGATGCCGGCACCGTTGACCGTGCCGCCCGAGGGCCGCACGATGGTCAGGGTGTAGGGCGGTCCCGTCGACGCCGTTCCGCTTCCCGTCGACGCCCCCGACGTGCCCGCCGTGGGCGCCGCGACAGGTGAGAACGCGGCGCTGCACGTGCGCGCGCCATTCAGGGCCAGCCAGTAGCTGGGGTTGGTGCCTGCGCAGTGTCCCGACCACCCAGAGAAGACGTAGCCGGCATCGGCTGTCGCCTGCATCCCGATTGTCATGCTCGCCGGCATCGTCACCTGGCAGGCGCTGGAGACGGTGCCGCAATTGACGCCGGCGCCGTTGACGGTGCCGCCCGAGGGCCGCACGATGGTCAGGGTGTAGGGCGCGCCGGTCGGCCACGTCTGCGTGCCCGCAGTAGAGCCTCCGGTGCCCGCGGTCGTGCCTGCCGGCGGCGCCGCAGCGAGCGCCGAGAATGTCGCGCCGCACGACCTCACGCCGTTCAGGGCAAGCCAGAAGCCCAGGTTCGTCCCGGAGCAGTCCCCTGTCCACCCGGAGAAGACGTAGCCGCTGTCGGCCGCGGCCTGCATCCCAAGCGTCATGCTCGCCGGCATCGTCACCTGGCAGACATTGGAGACGGTGCCGCAATTGATGCCGGCGCCGCTGATGGTCCCGCCAGCGGGGCGCACGACCGTGAGACGGTACATCGCGGTATCGACCACGAGGGTCGTGTAGGTGGCCGCGTTCCTGTAGAGCGCCGTGTCCGCCGGCGCGAACGTGGCCGTCAGCGTGTGCGTGCCCGTCGTGAGGAGGGTCCCGGCCGGCGGGGTGTAGGTGAACGTGCCCGGCACGCTGGCCGTGGCGTTGAGTTGAATCGAGCTGAGCGGTGTGCCCTGGGAGATGGGGAGCGGGGTCGGCCACGACAGCGTCGGCGTATTCGCGGCTGCCGCGGACGCGGCTGCCGCCTGCCAGACCGTCACCGCCTGCCCACCGATCGCGACGATGGCGGTGCGGCTGTAGGTCGAGGCGTTGGCGCGGAACTGAAGTGCAACGTTCCCGCTGCCCGACCCCCCGGTGACCGACAGCGTCACCCAGGTTTGAGAGGTCGTGGCCGCCCACCTGCACCCGGCACTGGTGGACACGCTCACCGCGTACTGGCCGCCGGCGGCCGGCACCTCCACGCTGGCCGTGCTCAACGCGACCGCACAGGTGGAACTGGCAGAAAAAGTAAAGGGGTTCGACGCGTCGCTGAGCGCCGATCCCTCGGGCCCGACGGCACTGACGCGAGCCTCGTACTCGCCGCTCGGCATGAGGAGGCCCGCGACGGCTGCCGTGAAGTCGTAGCGAATCTTTCCGTCCTGGGCGGGCGAGGGCTTGCCCATATCCACTGTCATGAACGGCGCCGAGGCGCCGAGCAGGTACATCCCCAGTTCATAGCGGATCACGGCCGGTTGTCCGCTGTCGAGCAGGGCCCAGTGGTCGGGCGACGGGTCGAACTCGGCGATCCGCGGGTCGTTGACGACCTGGGCGCGGAGCGGGGAAGGGGAGGCCAGCGCGAAGGCGCTGGCGAGGAGGGCGACGAGTGCGAAGCCGCCAAGGCGGCGTGGCGTTCTGAATGACATCGTGCGGGCGTTCTCGGAACACCGCGTCGCCGGATGAAAGTCGGCGTCATCGCCGAACTTAGTCTACAATAAGCAAACCTCATGCCAGTCAGTACGATTGAGAAACGCCAGTTTCTTTGGCCTCAGGCGAGGATGAAGCGGCCGTCAGCGGTGCGCAGAACTGGGAAAGACCGTGCAGGAGCTACACAGTTGCCGGCAATTCGGCACGGGCGCCGACACCCCTGCTACTGCTTCACCAGTTCGACACGGCGGTTCCGGGCGCGGCCCTCTTCGGCGTCGTTGCTGGCGACCGGGGCCAGCGGGCCGGCGCCGCGGCCGATGAGGCGCGCTGCGGAGATCCCGTGCTTGGCCACGAGCGCCTGGACGACGGCGTCGGCGCGGGCCTGGGACAGCTTCGTGTTCAGGTCCAGCGATGCGACGTTGTCGGTGTGCCCGACGACGTAGACCTTCAGGGCGGGGTCCGCCTTGAGCAGCTTGGCGACCTCGGCGACGGCGGCGTCCGATTCGGGTTTCAGCTCGGCCTTGCCGGTGTCGAAGAAGATGCCCGGGATCTCCACGTGGCCGGTGCTCTTCAGGCCCGCCTGAAAGAGTTCGGCGCTTGCCACCACTTCCTGAACCATCGCCTGCTGTTCGACGATGGTCAGCACGTACCCCCGTCCCCACGCCGTGTCGACCTGCGTCCAGACGTCCTTGCCGTCCTTGGAGACCTTCAGCACGGTGTAACGAGGGTCTTCGAACTGAACGGTCCCGCCGATCTTGGCAATGGCCTGCTGGTGATTGCGGATGATGGCGAGCGGGCTGGGCGCATTGGCGCCCGCCTGGGCCTCGTACCTGATTTCGAAGAGCTTGCCCTCGACAGGAACCGTCGTCGCCTTGCCGGTCTTGAAGACGAACCGGTCGAATTCGACGGTCCTGCACCCTTTGATGCGCATGTTCTCCATGCGGGTCAGGAGCGGGTGATCAGTGCAGCCCTTGAGATCCGGTGCCTTGGCCTGGCGCGCGGCATGCAATGGTGATGCGGACGCGATGAGGGCGGCCATCATGAACACACAGGCGATCGGTCGGACGTGAATCATGAAGAGTCTCCTTGCCTAGAATCCAAGCAGAGGGCCTTGAGCACTGTACGACTGTACGGCCATTTCGCGTCCAATTATCGCCGATGCTGGCCGTTCGAGTCAGGACCAGACCAGGCTGAGCGTGGCCGGTGTAGACTGCTGGGGATCTCGCACGCCGGCCTCCCGGGTCTCTCACGCCTGCCGGGCCCGGGACCCCGTCCAGCGGGGGGAACCACCGTGCGGCACACCTGTCGCGTCACGATCGCCATCATGGCCGGGCTGGCTGCGCTTGGGCTGCCGTGGGCTGCCGCGGCCCAGACAGGCCAGGCGGTCACGCCGCCCCGCGCCGAGATCTGGGGCGCATGGGCGATTGCCGCGCCGATTGGCGACGGCACCCTGGAGTCGGCCTATGAGCCTCCGATGCGCCTGGGCGGCACGCCGCTCGACAGCGGCGCGAGCCAGGTGCTGAACATCGAGGCGGCCGCCGGCTACGGCATCGACCTCGGCGCCAACATCTTCTTCAACCGCGCGTTTGGCATCCAGGGGGCATTCACGGCCACATCGGCCGGTCTCAGCGGGATCAACGGCGACTACCACACGTTCCTGCGGTACATCTCCATCCCGCCGCCCGATTACCAACCGAGAGAGGTCACCGCCGAACAGTCCATGCCATGGGAAGCGACAACGGGCACGCTCGAGTGCCGCTCGCTTGCCATCGGCGGCGTCGTGCGATGGCGCACGCCCACCGGACGCGTTGGCGGCACGCTTGCGGGCGGCGTCGACATCGAGTGGCTCTCGGGCGAGATCGAAAGCCTCGGCTACACGCAGTTCATCCTGGGCGGCCACTCCACGCTCTTCTCCGCGACGCACCGCGTGCGCGTCGCTCCGACGGACGGCGGACGCTCGTACCGCCCCTATGTGGGCGGTGACGTGCACGTCGCGATCGCCAGGCGGCTTGCCATCATGGCCGGGGTCCGCGTTGGGCTGACGTCAGGCCGGACCGTGCCAATCCAGGTGGTGGATCTGGTCGACCCCGGCGAGAGCACATGGGTGCCCGAGCTTTCCGACGCGGCGGCGGCGCTGTCCGGCCAACCCCTCGAGCTTTCAGGCACACCCTGGCGCACCCTCATCGGGGTGAAGGTGTTCCTGCGCTGACTGATTGGCCCCGGATCGTCTCCAACCTCGAACAGAACTGGGACGCGTTGCGCCACCCGACGGTCTGGCCGACCTGCACCGCTGTCGGGTTCGGTGCGTACGAGTTGGCGCCGTTCATGCCGACGCTCGTGGTCCGGCCGGGCCGCGCCGACGGCCTTCGTAAGCGCTTACGCGCCGCGTAGCGCGACACCGGTTTCTTCCACAAGAAAGGGCCACCTCCGACCGACAGCCCGAGGCATGCCTCTTGCAGCCGCACACGGCATCGGCTTCTGCGACGGATATGAAGCCATCAGATGCACCGACTACCGCGTGCCAGTCTCAGACGTCGGCTCAGTAACTGGGGGGTGCAGCTTCCGTAGCCGCCGGCGCGGCCGTTCTCCTCGGCGTGCCTTCGCCAGCAGCCGCCCAGATGGTCATGAGCCCGGCCTACCAGCTTCCCTTCGACCGGCCCGAGTCGTGGGCGCTCAAGTACTTCACCCCGGCCACGCTGCTGAGCGGATTGGAGTCGCCGCGCACGCAGAAACCCGGCGCGGTGTCGATCGGGCTCGAGGCGGGCTGGCTGCCCCCGCTCACCGATGCCCAGCAACTCGTCGGGTACTACGGCACGGAGGCGCAGGACCTGAACAAGGCGCCGTTCTTCGTGAGGCCCAACGTCGAACTCGGCCTGCCAGGCAGGCTGTCTCTGATCGTGGCGTTCGTGCCACCCGTCAAGATGTTCGGCATCACGCCGAAACTGCTGGCGCTCGCAATCCAGCGGCCAATCTACGAGACGCCGTCGTGGGCTGTCGGTCTGCGCGCGTACGGGCAGGTCGGCACGGTCCAGGGGTCTTACACGTGCCCGGCGGAGGCCCTGGCGTTCGAGCCGGGAACGCCCGGCAACATCGACGGCTGCCAGGCGGCGTCGTCCGACACGGCCACCCTGCGCTACGTGGGCGGGGAAGCCAGCGCCGCCTACCGGCCCGACGCCATGCACAGACTCTCACCGCACGCCGCTGTGGGGATCAACTACATGAACGTGAAGTTCCAGGTCGACGCCCTGACCTTCGACATGATCGATCACACGCTGTATCTCTCTCATGGCGTGACCGCGTCCTTCAGCGGCGGCGTCAGCTATCGGATGACGCCCCGGCTGTCTCTGGGCGTGGATGTCTTCTACTCGCCGTTGTCGGTCCAGCGCAGCCTGGGCTCGCCCGTGCAGAACGACGGCCTGTTCAACGTCTGCGGGCTCTTCACTTATCGGCTGCGCTGACGGGTTGCGTCCGAGGGGATGGTCCGCGCGTCGCCCACGATGAGTCGCGATGAACGCTGTCTGGTGAAGTAGGCCCAGCCCCATTCGAACATCACCGCGAAGCGGTTGCGGAACCCGATCAGCCACAGGATGTGGATGAAGCACCAGACCAGCCAGGCCGGAAGGCCCGACAGCCGCAGTCCACGGATGTCGGCAACCGCGGCCGCGCGCCCAATCGTCGCCATGATCCCGCGGTCGCGGTAGCGAAACGGCGCGAGCGCCTGGCCCCGCGTGGCGCGGAGGATATTGCACGCCGCGTGGCGGCCCTGCTGCACGGCGACTGGCGCCAGCCCGGGGAGCGGCCGGCCGTCGGGACCATTGCACGCCGCCAGGTCGCCGACGACGAAGACCTCTGGATGCCCCGGGACTGCGAGATCGACGCCGACCATCACCCGGCCGGCGCGATCGAGCGGGACGCCGAGCGATTGGGCGAGCGGCGACGGCTGGACCCCGGCGGCCCAGAGGATGGTCGCCGCGCTCACGCGCTCCTCGCCGATCGTCACGGCACCGGACGAGACGTCCGTGACGGATGCGCCGGTCCGCACCTCCACGCAGAGCCGCCGGAGCGAGCGCTCCGCCTGTTCCGAGAGGCTCGCGGGAAACGCCGGCAGGATGCGAGGGCCTGCCTCCACCAGGATCGTGCGCGTCCCGCGCGAGTCGATGTGCCGGAAGTCCTTCACCATCACCTTGCAGGCCATCTCGGCGATAGCGCCCGCGAGTTCGACGCCGGTCGGGCCGCCACCCACTACGACGAAGGTGAGCAGCGCGCGGCGCCGCTCTGCATCGGGCTCCCGCTCGGCCTGCTCGAAGGCGAGGAGGACGCGCCGCCGGATCTCCACCGCGTCTTCCATCGTCTTGAGCCCCGGGGCGTACTCTTCCCACTCCGGGTGCGCGAAATAGGAGTGGCGCGCGCCGGGAGCGAGGATCAGATAGTCGTAGGCGAGCCATCCGTCCTTGAGCGCCACGCGTCGCGTCGAGGTGTCAACGGCCGTAGCTTCGGCCAGGAACACGGTCGTGTTCCGCTGGCCGCTCAACACCACGCGAATCGGATACGCCACGTCGCGCTCGGCGAGGCTCGCCGTCGCGACCTGATAGAGGAGAGGTTGGAAGACGTGGTGGTTGGTCCGGTCCACAACCGTCACGTCAACAGGAGCACGATTCAGCGCCTGCGCCGCGTACAGCCCTCCGAACCCGCCGCCAACGATGACGACGCGCGGTCGGGCGCGTTCGCCGGCCGCGGCCCTCCACGATTCGGTCACTGGTCAGATCCCGATCCGAATATAGCTCGGCCGGCGGGACTCGAACAACCGCCCGGACCGCTGGCCGCCAACCTCACACCGTCCAAGGCCAGTTCGCCGCCGAAGGCGCCTCGAGCCCCCGCCCGGCAGCGGACGATCGTCAGTAGCCGCTGAATTCCTCCGTGCGGATGTTGTCGGGATCGAACCCGAGCCGGTCGAGTGCCGATCGCATCGCCTTCACGAACCCGGGCGGCCCGGCGAGATAGCAGACACCGTCCGCCGATCTATTCAGAGAGGACTCGATGAACGCGACGTCCATCGCGCCGATGTGATGGGGCCACTGCCCGTCGGCCGGCGGCTCGTCGATGCTGGCGACCAGCCGGAAGTTCGGATTGGCGGCCTGCCAGGCCTCGAACTCGGGCAGGAAGGCCGTGCTCGCCGCGGTCCGGTTGGAGTAGAACAGCGTCATCCGGTGCGGCAGGCGACGTTCTGTGGCGTCCTTGATGATGCTGCGGAACGGCGTGATCCCGATGCCGCCCGCGAAGAACACCGCCGGCCTGGCGGCGTTCTTGTGCAAGACGAACGATCCAAACGGGCCGTCGACGTCGACTTCGAAGCCCGCGGCGGCCTCGAGCAGCGTCCGCTTGAACGCGCTGCCGGTCAGACGCGTCGCAACGAGAATGCGGGGAGCGTCGGCCGGCGACGAGGCGATAGAGAACGTGCGGCTCGAGCCTTTCTCGTCCTGGTACGGCGCGGACGTGATCGTGATGTCGCACGTCTGCCCGGCCTCGAACGTGAAGGGATCCTCCGGCTCGAACGTGAAACCCGCCGTGCCTGTGGCCACCTGGTCGGTCCTGATGAGTCGTGCCTTCATCGTGTCGTCTCCTCCCTGTAGCCTATGACGCCTCGGGACCGCTGTTCGGGACGGTTCCGACGATCCCGACTGGTCCACGCCCCACGGCCGTCCTCAGAATCTTTCCGGGAACTGCCTGATGATCCCGTCCGACAGCGCGTCCGACGGCGATTCGAGACGGT
This sequence comes from uncultured Acidobacteriota bacterium, assembly GCA_963806085.1. Taxonomy (GTDB): domain Bacteria; phylum Acidobacteriota; class Vicinamibacteria; order Vicinamibacterales; family JAKQTR01; genus JAKQTR01. The sequence continues at coordinate 2,085,402 of CAWDWR010000001.1, read as the reverse complement.
CCGGCCACGTCCCGTCGAGATGCCGGGGCACGCGTCCGCGAAGATCCAATGCTGGAGGACGGCCACCCCGAGCACACCCTCGTCGATCATGTGCCGCGGGAGCGCGATTGCCTGCGGACTCTCCGCTTTCAGTCCTATACTGACAGGAGCGTGTGGCCCAAGGCCAGAGCACGCCGTCGCCAACGCGGCGTCCGGGGGCACAACAGGAGGATGGACACCATGGGCAAGTGGATTGGCATCGGCATCGTCGTGCTCGTTCTGGTTGCCGGCGCGTCTGGCGCCTCGACGTACAACTCCCTTGTCACGCTGGATCAGAGCGTGCAGGCCCAATGGGCGCAGGTGGAGAACGTGTACCAGCGGCGCGCCGATCTGGTCCCCAACCTGGTGGAAACGGTAAAGGGGGCGGCGGCGTTCGAGAAGGACACGTATACGGCAGTCGCAGAGGCTCGCGCCAAGGTTGGCCAGGTGAGCGCCGGAGACATCGCGAACAACCCCGAGGCCTTCGCCAGGTTCCAGCAGGCTCAGGACGGCCTCTCTTCCGCGCTGTCTCGCCTCATGGTGGTTGTGGAGCGGTACCCTGACCTGAAGGCCACTCAGAATTTCCGGGACCTCCAGGCCCAGCTGGAAGGGACCGAGAACCGGATCGCGGTGGAGCGCATGCGTTTCACCCAGACAGCCCAGGCCTTCAACACCAAGCGCATGAGCTTCCCCACGGTGCTCATCGCCGGGTTCTTTGGCAGCCGCTTCAATGAGAAGCCGTACTTCAAGTCCCAGGCTGGAGCCGAAACTGCTCCCAAGGTCAATTTCAAGTAGATGAAGCGAGCTCTCCTCGCCTGCGCGCTCGTATGCGTGGCGCTCGTCGCCGCGCGCGCCGCCGAGGTCCCCATCCCGCCGACGCCCACGCGATGGGCCACGGACACGGCAGGGTTCATGAGCCCGCCGGCGCTCCAGGCCGTGGACAGGACGCTCGAGAACTTCGAGAGGGCGACGGGAACCCAGGTCCTGGTCTGGATCGGCGGCACCACGGGCGACGCCGTGCTGGAGGACTGGACGGTCAGGGCCTTCGCGCGCTGGAAGGTGGGGCGCAAGGGACTGGACAACGGTCTGGTCCTGTTCGTGTTCGCCGGCGATCGTCGCGCGCGGATCGAAGTGGGTTACGGGCTGGAGGGCAAGGTTCCCGACGCCATCGCCTCGCGTATCCTCAACGACGTGATCCTCCCGAGGATCGCGGCGGGTGACCGGGACGGGGCGATCCAGGCTGGCGTGAACGCCCTGCTGGCCGCCATCTCGGGGGGCACCGGCGGGATCACTGCGGCAGGGACGCCGGCCGACCAGAGCGAGGATTCGTCCCGGGAGGGATCGAGGGCCCGCCCCATGAGCTACCTCCAGATGGTCCTGGTGGGTCTCGCCGTCCTCGGATTCCTGGTATTGCTGGTCACCAACCCCGGCCTTGCGATGTACCTCCTCTTCAGCATCCTCTCCGGGGGGAGGGGCGGTGGAGGCGGCGGCGGCGGGTTCTCGGCCGGCGGCGGGTCCTCCGGCGGCGGGGGCGCCTCGGGGAGGTGGTAGACGCGCGCTGGATTCACCATGCAGGAACGGGGACGCCATGCACAGGCGGGCACTGAGACGACTCGTTGACGCGGAGGCGGTCAAGCGGGCCATCGAGCAGGCGGAGCGGCGCACGTCGGGCGAGATCCGCGTGACGGTTTCTACGTTCTTCTGGGGCAACGTACGGCGCACGGCCGAGCGGGCATTCGCGCGCCTGGGTATGAACCGGACCGCGCAGCGCAACAGCGTCCTCTTCTTCGTGGTTCCGTCCCGCCGGACCTTCGTGGTGCTGGGCGACGAGGGCATCCACGCCAAGGTGGGTCAGGATTTCTGGGACTCCGTGGCGGCGGCGATGTCTGCACGGTTCAGGGACCGCGACTTCACCGGCGGCCTCGTCCTTGGCATCACCGAGGCGGGCAGCCAGCTCGCGGCTCACTTTCCCAGCCAGGGCCCTCGCGACCAGAACGAGCTCCCTGACGACGTGGATTTTGGAGACGAGCAATCCGGGAAGTGAATCTTCACTTGACGGGGCGTCTTTGGAGTATGCGAAGAAGCTACTGGTTCCTCGGTTCGATAGTCGGCCTCCTGTGCGTCTCGATTCTTGCCTACTTTCTTCTCCAGGACACCGAAGACACATCGTCGCGGTCGGGCGCCATACACGCGGCCGGGCATTCGGCACCGCCGGTCCCGCTCGTGGCCCCGATTGCCCCGCACACGGACACCTCCGATCCGCCGGTGATCTCGACGTTGCCTGGGAGGGATTCCAGCACGCCGCAGTCCCAGGCCGACGAATACAACGCCGAGCGTCCCAAGTCGATCGTGGAACTCCAGCAGTTCCGCCGGACCGCCTCAATGCGGATTCGGGAGAAGGACGCCAGGCAAGGCGTCGCCACCCTCATCAATCTGAATCCACGCATCAATGCCTGGTTTCTCCTGCGCCTTGACTGGGCCGACGGCCAGAACGGCGACACGTACCACCTCGAGAACGCGAGTCCCGAAAGCCAGCGGATCGTCCTCGACGCCGGCCATCCCGATGGAATCGTGATCGAGGCGGGCGATGGCAGGCATCCCTGTGATCTGTGGTCCGGCTCATCGGCTCCCGACCTGTCTCGGGCCAGGACCGCACGTTCACCGTATTCGGCGTTGTGCGAGGGCCGGGTCTACCTGCGAAGCCCGACCCAGGGGCGCATGACCTCCAAGGAGTGGGCCGCGGAGTTTCTGCGGAGAAACATCTGGGGCGGCGAGAGCATCGTCAATTTCGTGAAGGCCAACTTCTTCGACGATGCCTTCCTCAATACCTCCGACGTCATTGCGGCCAACGCCCAACAGACGGACGGCGGTCCGCATCCGGCCGATGCGCCCGAGCACCCTCTTCTCAATCCGGCCCTTGAAACCTCCTTTCTGGCGCCGACCGAACTGGGCATCGAACTGGAGAAGGCATCCCAGGACGAGCTCCTCGTCGGTCATTGGTACCGGGCCCGGGGTCTGCCTGGCGTCTTCGTCGCCACGATCGAACCCCGTCTCGTCTCGGATGATGTCATCAAGAGCCAGCAAGGCTTGGTGAGCCAGTTGGACCAGGTCGAATCCGGGGCTCTGGCCCATCTGGTGGCATTCAACCTCGCGCAATTCGACGCCGGGTTCGCGATGGGGACGGTCAATCCCGGCGTGGGCTGGTCAGAGCGCGTCCTGCCGGGTGCCCGGAACAATCAGCTTCCCGGCCCGGACGGCATCGGAGACGTGGCGCCGGTGGTCAACACGGGGATGCTGGCCCCGTACAAGTCCGAGCGCGTCATCGCGACCTTCGCGGGCGGGTTCAAACGCCATCACGGAGCGTTCAGTTACACGGAGTTCGCCCTGAGGAATCACGGCAGCCACTATGGCTTCGTGGAAAACGGCGTGGTGATGAGCAAACTGCTGCCTGGCCTGGCGACCTTCGTCGCCTATGACAACGGGAGGGTCGATCTGAAGACCTGGACCCAGAAAGACGACGCCGGCCTGCAGACCGTCCGGCACGCCCGGCAGGACGGGCTTCCCGTCATCGATTACGACGAGGAGACACGCGTCTCTGCGCCGGGAGCCTATGTCAAGTCGCGCCTGGGCAACTGGTCGGGTGCGCAGGACATGAGTTTCCGAACGGTGCGCGCGGGCCTCTGCCTGGACGAGAGCGAACATGGACGCTTTCTGATCTACGGCTTCTTTTCGGCAGCCACTCCGTCAGCCATGGCGCGCGTGTTCGGGGCGTATCACTGCAAGTACGCCATGCATCTGGACATGAACGCCCTGGAGCACACGTACCTCGCGCTGTATCCGAGGCGTGGCGCTCAGGCCGGCGTCGAGTATCTGATCAAGGGGATGAGCGTCCTGGACAAGTCCGACCAGGGCGTCCTCGTGCCGAGGTTTGTCGGCTACGCGGACAACCGCGACTTCTTCTACGTCCTGAAGAAGGATTGACGATGAAGAAGAACGTGATGAGCCTGCTCGTGATGGCGGGCCTCGGCGTCGCCGCGGCTCAGGGTGCCGCCTCCCGCACGCCGCAGACGCTTGCCGGACGCAATGAGGCGCTGCTGCGCCAGATCAGAGAAGTCCGCAACGTTTCTGCAGACCAGGTCGACGCGTTGAGGGCGATCTTCGCGCGATCGACATTCATGGGCCAGGGCAACCCGGCGATCACGCAACACCCCATGACCCCGGAGGAGTGCCGGGCGAAACTTCAGCGCAGCGGGACCGATTACGAGAACCCGGCCTTCGCGAAGATCTGCGGCGGGAGATACATGGCGCCCTTGTACAATCCCGGCGCCGAACGGCCCGAGGACGCCACGGCCTGCATCGACCAGTTCGAGTATCCCGACATCCCGTGCACGTACCCGGTCGTCTGGGTGCGCGCCCGGGAGGCCGCGGAGATCTGCGAGGCTGAGGGCAAACGCCTCTGCGACGCGCATGAATGGGAAGGCGCGTGCGACGGCCAACTGCTGGAGCCTGATTACCAGTTCAGCACCATCCGGAACCTGAGCCCGGACGCGGCCATCCACCAGATGCGCCAGGCGCACAACCGGCAGTTCGCGCCCAGCAAGCGGTGGAGCTACGGCCCCGACTACAGGACGGGCGTCTGCGCCACTTCAAGCCGGAAGAGCCCGGCCTGCGACGGCGGAAATTGGGCGCAGTGCGGTTCCAACACGTTCCCGGCGGGTTCCTTCCCGGACTGCCACAGTCCCCTCGGCGTCTACGACATCAACGGCAACGCGGCGGAGCACATGAACCTGCCTCTCGACGAGAGCCAGATGTCGAGCCGCGGGAGCCAGGCGCTGGGTTACACGGAGATGAAGGGGAGCTGGTTCGTCTTCGACGCCTACCGCGCACACGAGGACTGGTGCCGCTGGCGCGCGCCCTTCTGGCATGGCAGCCGCGTCATGGACCCGCAGAGCCACCGCAACTACCACCTGGGGTTCCGCTGCTGCAAGACGATCGGGAAGAAGGCCTCGGGGTGAGAGGCGGCGGTCACTTCCGGCAATGCATGAGGCCGCAGGCTCCGGCGATCATCCCTTCGTCGGTCAGGAGCGGGGCAAGGCCGGGATCCTCGAGGACGTCGTAAATCGACCTGGGCGTGCCGTTGATCTGCACCGTCGTGCTGACAAAGCGGATGCCGTGGCTGTAATCCGCATAACTGGCTTGGTGCACGGTACTCAACGGCTGGATGGGCTTCCCGTCCCGGCGATGCCAGCCGTAAATCGCCACGCGGTGCGGATTCCGGCGCAGCCGGTTCGTCAGCACGAGATCCTTCTTGTGACCGGCGACCAGCGCATCCTGAGGTTGCCCCCGGAGCTGTTTCTGAATCATCGTCTGGTGGTTCAGGTAGTACCAGTTCGAGCACATCATCCGGCCGGCGGGCAGCGGCTGGGGCTCGAGGTGGAACGCGGATTGCGCGTAGATGGCATCGACCATCTTCGGCGTCGGCAGCGCGAATCCGTACTCGCTGGCTATCGCCGTCGCGGCGTCATAGGAGAGGGGGATGCGAAGGAAATCGTCGTCCGATCCGATGGCCAGATAATCGGGCATCACCCATATCGTGGCGGTCGCTTCGGCATGGGGTGACGTGAGATGCAGGGTGACCGGTTTCAGGTGCTTGAGAAACCCCGGGATGTTGCCGCTGCGAAGCTCCTCGAGCGCCGCCTCTTCCCGATCGTCCCTTGACATGTCGGCCGTGCGGCGGGCGAACTCCGAGCCGGTGACGGCGCCGTCCGTTCTGGATGGGATGGCGTTGACCGCGGGCGCCTCCGGGCTGAAGCCCTTGAATCCTCTCGACCCGACAGCCATCGGCCTCAAGGACAACAGTGCGCACACGAGCAACAGAACTCTTCTCATCAATTCCCAAGTACTCTCGATTTCCAGGAACCTCTCAGAAACCAGGGACGACAGGCTGGATAGGCGCAGTATCCGATCGCCAGGTCAACGCAGGGTCGCTTCCCAGGCAGCTCACCCACCGTCGATACACGCGCAGACTGTCCCGCGCCTGGGCACAAAAGTTCATTATGGCTCCTGCGGCCGGGCAGTCAAGGGCATTCCCTGGCATTCGCCCGGTATTCGCCCGGCTTCAGCCGGATTTCTCGAGCCGCGGGAAATGCCGCGCGCGAGGTCAGAATCGCACGGTGACGCCGCCCGTCATCTGGAGCTGCCCCGCGTACTGCGACTTCGACGTGACGTAGCAGCCCCAGTACGGGTCGCACCACCATCCGGTGGCATCCGACTTGATGTAGGTAGGCGTCATGCGCACTTCCGCGCGCGCACCGATCCGTCCTCTGTAAACCTTCACGCCGCCGCCGAACGTTGGCGAGAGCCGAGTCTGCCCGGCGATGTCGCGAGCCTTGCCGTCTGCGCCCACGAACGACAGGGACGAGTAGGACGTCGCGCCCACGCCGCCGAAGAAGTAGGGCCGCACCGACGAGTCCTCGCGGCCGAAGTTGTAGGCGAGCGAGCCGTGGTAGTTCCCGATATCCAGCGAGTCGACCTCCACCGTCCTGGTGCCCGAAGCCTCCAGCGTGGTCCGCTGGCGGTCGAAGATGAACTCGACCTCAAAGCTCCTGGTCAGGAACATGCCCAGCGTGAAGCCCCACGACATCGAGTCAGCCGGATCGACCCGGTTGTAGACGTTGCCGTCGGACGCCGTGACGGGGCTGGACGCGCTGACGCCGTCCGCGAAGGTCCAGCCCACGCGGCCGCTGCCTTCGAAATGGATGGCCTTGAGGCCGGTTTCAACGGGCCGTTTCGACGGGCCTGGCGTTGACGGATCGAAGTTCGCCGTTGCCGTGGCCCCTAACGCGACGTTCACCGTCACGATCGCCGGCCCGAAGCCGGGGGCCTCGGCCGTGACCTGATACGTGCCCGGCGGCAGGAGATCCACTCTGTACTCGCCACGGTCGTTCGTGGTCACCGTGAAGACCGTGTCGGTGGCGGTGTGCCGCGCTTTGACCGTGGCTGCCGCCACGGGGACCGAGTTCGCGGCGACGACCGTCCCCTGTACGCTGCCCGTGGCCTGCGCGTGCACCAGGGAGCCGACGAGCACGCACGCCGCGACAACGAGGGGTCCCTGTTTCACCCCTACCAGCCTGTTCATGGACGTCATTCCAATCCGTATCGATCGTCGTGAGGTCAGCCGGGGTCCCGGCCAAACGTTTACTCTACCTCAACAGGTGGCGGGCTGCCACCGCGGCGCCGCCGACACGGCGCCCGCTCCGGAGGGACACGCTCCTCGCTTTGCGACGGAGAGACAGCCTTCGCGCCTTCGCTCTTCGAGCTTCGGCGGCGCTAGCACCTGCTGTTGGTTTGCCGATGCTCCTCACTTGGCCTTGCCGGGGGAGACATTCCCCTCGGGACGGCTGATACCAACGAGAGGACAATGAGAACTGACCGCTTCATCGGAGGCTCCTCTGAACCTTACTTGACCTTGGTGCCCCACCCAGCCCTGACTTGGGTGGGAGGGGTCGGACGGTCGCCTCTACGCCACCCCCAACTGCTTCAGGAACTCCGCCTCGTCAAAGTACGTCTGGTCTTCCTCGATGAGCCCGTCCGGCCTGGCCCGCAGGATGAACGCTATGCGAATCTCCACGCGGCGCCCGGTCGGCGGCATCTCGCCCTCCGGCGAGGCAAGTGGCCCTGTGTTCGTCCCCGCCATGTGCCCCGCGCAGACGATGTGGTTCCCGGAGACCAGGACCAGCGGGATTTCCAGCGTCAGGTCGGGGAATGCGCCGAAGTATCCCGCAACCATCTCCTCTTTGCTCTTCCGACCGCGAACGGGTTCCGGCGCACCGGGCAATACCGTCACCTGATCGTCCGTGTAGAGGCTGGCCAACCGCTCCGCGTCATGGCCGTTGAACGCCGCGATGAGAGCGCTGGCGATTTCGCGGAGGTCCATACTGAGCTCCCTCTGCAGGTGCTGCTACTTGACCGTGGTGTTCTGCGAGTTGACGGCCTGCCAGCGCCCGTCGCGCTTCACGAAGAAGTCTGTGCTGCGCATTACGCTCGAGAAGTCGGCGCCCTTGTAGGTGCCCTTCGTGTCGAGGATCATCGTGGCCACCGCCACGTCGCCGAACACGTGCACACTCAGGTCGCGGATCGCGTCCGACTCGACTTTGTAGGCCCCCGACTTGAGCTCCGCCAGAACCTGTGCGCCGGAGAGCACTTGGCCGTCGTTGGTGGGCGTCCACTCCTTCCCAAGGTACTTTTGGAGAGCGGGGATGTCGCGCTTCACCACCGCTCTGACGAGTTCCCGTTCGGCTTGCATCACCGCCTGCTCCTCGGCCCCGTCTGCCGTCGTTCCGGGCATGGGCTGGTCGCTGGCTCCCATGATCCAGTCCCATTTCCACGAACCGTCCGCCTGTCGCCGCGCCGCGACCGTCCAGTTCCCGCTGTCCGGCATCGCTGCTGCGTCTTCAGCCTTGGGGGTGAGCTTGTTCGCGAAGGTGCCGTGCATGGTCGCGAGGTTGCCTTCGACCTGCACGCCAGCGACGACCGTCGTCATCTCCACGTCGAACTGGTCGAAGAGCATCTGGTGGAACTTCGCCACCGCATCCTTGCCAGTGATCGCGGGCCTGTGCGGTTCGAAGTACACCGTCTTGTCCGTCATCATGGCGACTGAGGCTGGGGCGTCGTTGGCGACGATGCCCTTGGTGTAGGCCTCCATCGTCTGCTTCACCGCCTGCACGTCAGCGGGGTCGTTCACCTTGGGCGCACAGGCTGACAGTGGCACGAGCGCCAGCACGAGCAGCAACGAAGAGACAGCCTTCATCGGATCAACTCCTCTTGGGGGCATGGCCATTGCCATGGGGCAGGGTGGTAGGTCGGTCGCAGGTGTGGGGGCGTGGGCTGCGTCGGGCGAGGCCACCACGGCTGCGGCGGTGCCATCGGCGGAACAGCAATATAGACGGCACATCGCGTCGCTCCCGAGTGCGCCGGTTTGCCGAACTGACTGAGAAGGTGGCTCAGCTTACGCCCGAGCATGGCAGGCGTCAACGAGACGTTGGCGCTCTGCGACAGGATGTGTCTCCCTAATGCGACACACCGGCGTCGAGGTCGGCGGATTGGAAGGCGGCTGCGCCTGGCAGGTGCTGGCAACACGGGTTTGAGCCCAAGCCGGCTCCCGCGACGTGTCTGGCAGGGTGTCGGCGACGGGTTTGCCGAGCGGTCCGCCTTCGCCTCGCTCCGGGAGCAGCCGTTCCTCGCTCGGCTACGGCGAGACAGCCTTCGCATGACGGGGGCTTGCCAAGCCGTAGCTCCCCGAGGAGAGCGGCAATCCGAAGGGGAGCGAAGGCTGGTGCGGAAGAGAGGACTCGAACCTCCACGACCTTGCGGCCACAAGCTCCTGAGGCTTGCGCGTCTGCCAATTCCGCCACTTCCGCACTCGAAGAGACTGGCAGGAACAAAAAGTATACCAGCGGCGGGCGGGGGCAGGCAACCGGCACGAGCACGTTGAGGCTGATGCCTCGAGTTCCATTCGAGTTCCGAGGCCCGAGCCCCGAGCCTCGAATCCCGAGTCCCGGGTCCCTATTTCACCTCCAGCGTATCCCGGTCCGGCAGTTTCGGGAACGGCGCGTGCGGCTCGGCCTGATACCAGTAGGCCACCGACGCGATGTCGTCCTGCAGCGGCAGGTACCGGCCGTCGGCGCGCCAGCCGAGCGCCTGGATCGTCACGCGCAAGTCCGACTCGAACCGGATGGGGTCGCGAAGGTGCCAGCGGTACATGCCGAAGCGCTGCTGCGACTTGTAGAGCCCGTCCGGCTTGATAACCTGGTGCAGGCCGGTGTACGGCGTCGAGAACACCTGGTACTGCTTCGTTTCCTGGTTCTCGAAGTTGTAGGACCCGCAGAAGTAGTCCTCCGTTCCCGTGCCGCAAATCGTCGGAAACGTCGTGTCGCCGTCCATGAAGAACTTGATCTCGCCCTCGCCCCACCAGCCGGTGCTGTTGACGCCCCAGGCGAGATACGTGCCCACGTAGTGCCCCCATCCCTTCACGCCGTCGAGGATGGTGTAGTCGGTCTTGTAGGGCAGCGGATTCACGCGGCGGAACTGCGCGTGGAAGTAGCCGGTGTCGGCCGGGATGTCCGCCAGCGAGTAGTCGATCTGGTAGTACAGCGTCATGTCGGCGTCGGCGAGGTTCGTCATCGTGAACTTGGCCGACTTGCGGAACGGCATCTCCCAGTAGCTGTTGAACGCGCTGCCCGGATTCACGCACACCGCGAGCGAGGTGAGCTGCGCGAAGGTGCCCCAGCCGGACGCGAAGAAATCGCCGACGGGCGACCTCGACAGACGGCTGCAGTTCGCCGTCCCAGTACATCCGCAGGATGGAATACCGCCAGTTGCCGGTCGGCGTCATCCAGATATGGTGAATGGCGCCCGAGCCCGTGATCTCGCCGAGCACGAACGTCTCGCCGGCCTTGATGCGCACCGACGGCGACACCTTCCAACCCTGGCCGAGCTCGCGCGCCGCCCGCTCGCCGGTGCCCGTGGTGGCCATGCCGGCTTTGCCCTTCTCGCCGGTGAAGTTCTCGGGGCTGATCGATCGCGACTTCGCGCGCGACAGGCGCGAGAGATCGCCCATCCGCCGCCCATCGGATCGCCGGCAGGTTTCTGGGCGAGGAGCGGCGACCGACAGCAGACATGCGACGAGCGCACAGCCGAGCCAACCCAATCGATGGTCCATGATGGCCTCCTGCGGGCGGGAGCATAGCACGGCCGCGCCTTGACATCGGGCCTGCCGCGGGGCCTATACGAAGCGGTGCGCGTGCGGCCCGCCTTCGCCCAACGGCCTGCCGGCCGGCTTCGGCGGAGCGGGGCGCTCGCCCGAAAGGACCTGCCGATGTCGCGTGAGATCTGTCTCGTCGCCAGCGGCGATTCCCGGCTGCCGGCCAACCGCGTGTGCTGGCCCGCGCAGGAGGCCCTCGAGGCCGCCGTGGCGCGCGCCTTTGCGGAGCTCGACTGCACGATCGTGCGCGGGCATCCCTACGACCCGGTGGCGCAGCACGGCTTCCTCGACAGCCAGATCCACGGCATCGAGGCGTTCCGCGCAGATCGATCCCTCGGTGCCGCTGGTCGTGGCCGAGGCGGTCTGGCAGTACACGAGCCACGTCCTGCCGGGCCTGACGAAGCACCGGGGCCCGATCCTGACGCTGGCGAACTGGAGCGGGCAGTGGCCGGGGCTCGTGGGCCTGCTCAACCTGAACGGATCGCTCACCAAGGCGGGCGTGCCGCTACAGCACGCTCTGGAGTGAGACGTTCGAGGACGAGTTCGCGCGCTGGGGCCTGGCGCAGTGGCTGGCCGACGGGCCGCATCGACCACGACACGAGCCACGCGCGCAGGTTCGAGGAGCGGACCATCGGAGACGAACTGCGGCGCGCGGCGCTGCACGGCGCCGCGCTCGGCCGTCAGTTGCGCACGCGGCAGGCCGTCATGGGCATCTTCGACGAGGGCTGCATGGGGATGTACAACGCCATCATCCCCGACCACCTGCTGCACGCCACGGGCGTCTTCAAGGAGCGGCTGAGCCAGTCGGCGCTCTACGCCGCGATGCGGGAGGTCAGCGACGAGACGGCCGCGCACCACTACGCGTGGCTGCGCCTGCGGGGCATGACGTTCGAGTTCGGCCCCGACCCGGCCGTGGACCTGACCGAGGCACAGGTGCTCGAAGGCCTCAAGATGTACGACGCCGCCGTGCGGCTCGCGGCGGCCTTCGGCTGCGCGGCCATCGGCATCCAGTACCAGCAGGGCCTCAAGGACCTGTGCGTCGCGTCCGACCTGACGGAGGGGCTGCTGAACACGCCCGACCGGCCGCCCGTCACGGGCGACGACGGCGACGTGCTGTTCGACGGCCAGGCCGTGCCGCACTTCAACGAAGTCGACGAGTGCGCCGGCCTCGACGCGATCATCACGAACCGCGTCTGGATGGACGCCGGCCTCGATCCGTCCACGACCCTGCACGACGTGCGCTGGGGCGCGCATTTCGACGGCCACGGCGTGAACGAGTTCGTCTGGCTCTTCGAGATCTCCGGCGCAGTCCCGCCCGAGCCACCTGCTCGGCGGCTATCGCGGTGCCCGGGGCGAGCGCCAGCCGCCGATGTACTTCCCGAAGGGCGGCGCCACGATCAAGGGCGTCAGCCGTCCGGGCGAAATCGTCTGGAGCCGCATCTACGTCGAGGCTGACGCCCTGCACATGGACATCGGCCGCGGCGGGGCGCTGCGCCTGCCCGAGGAGGAGACCGCCCGGCGCTGGGCGGCGACGACACCCCAGTGGCCGATGATGCACGCGGTGCTGTACGGGGTCACCCGCGACCAGTTCATGGCGAAGCACCAGGCCAATCACATCCAGGTGGTGTACGCGCCCGACGCGCCGGCGGCCCGCCGCCTGCTGGCCGTCAAGGCCGGGATGGCCGAGGCCCTCGGCATCCGCGTCAACCTGTGCGGCAACATCGACGACGAGATCGGCGCGCACCAGGCCGAGGAGTATCGCGTGTGACGCGTCGGCTCGGTCCGAGCCTGTCGGGCCTCGTCGGGCTCGCGGCCGTCCTGCTGCTCGCCATCGTCACGTCGCCGATGCGGAGCGGGCGTCCCGTCTTCCTGGACGTCGGCAATCTCACCGACATCCTGCGTCAGGTGGCCGAGAAGGGCATCCTCGCCGCCGGGATGACGCCCGTGATCATCTCGGGCGGCATCGACCTGTCGGTCGGATCGGTGCTTGCGCTGGCGGCGACGCTGACCGGCTCGCTGCTCATGGGCGGCGGGCTGGGCGTGTGGCCGGCGCTCGCCCTCGTGATCGCGGCCGGGTGCCTGTGCGGCCTGCTGAACGGCTTCGTCGTGGCCCGCTGGCGGATTCAGCCGTTCATCGCGACGCTCGCGACGATGAGCGCGGCCCGCGGGCATCGCCCGCTACCTGAGCGGCGGCGCGGCGATTCCGCTGGGGTTCGGCGACGGCGGCGCGCCCGAGTCGTTCCGCGCGCTGGCCGCCCCGCTCGTGCCCTTCGTCCCGGTGCCGGCGGTGCTGTTTCTCGTGTCGGTGGGCGCGGTCTGGCTCCTGATGTCGCGCACGCGGGCCGGGCGCTACCTCTACGCGATCGGCGACAACGAGCAGACGGCGCGCCTCGCCGGCGTGAGCGTGGGCCTGCACAAGACGACGGCCTACGTGCTCTGCGCCGGCCATGGCGGCGCTGGCCGGCATCATCCATTGCGCGCAGCTCGAGCAGGGCAACCCGAACGACGGCGTCGGCTACGAGCTGGACGCGATCGCGGCGGTGGTCATCGGCGGCACGAGCCTGTCGGGCGGCGTCGGCACGGTCGGCGGCACGCTCGTCGGGCACGCTCATCATCGGCATCATCAACAACAGCATGGGGCTCAACAACGTCGATGCGAACCTGCAGCTCATCCTCAAGGGCGCGATCATCCTGGCGGCGGTCTGGCTCCAGTCGCGGCGCGAACCGGCGTGACGAGCGGGGCGCGGGTCCTGTCCGGGCCGTTTCCATCTGTGCTCGGGTGACCTTCGCCTGTCCTCCCTGCGCGCAGATGGAAAGCGCCCCGGCCACCCACGCCCGGCGGTTCAGCGCGCGTATTGCGGTCGCCGCGGCAGTCTGGGCCGCGATCGCGACCGCCGCCTGCGGGCCGCGTTCGCCGGCGAAGCACCTGGTCGGCTTCTCACAGTGCAACCTCGGCGAGCCGTGGCGCGTCGCGATGAACGCCGAGGTGGCTGCGCGCGCGAAGGACTTTCCGGACCTGGAGATCGTCTTCGCCGACGCGCAGCAGGACAACGCGAAGCAGGTGGCCGACGTCGAGAACTTCCTCCGGCAGCGTGTCGACCTGCTCATGATCTCGCCGAACGAGGCGAAGCCGCTGACGCCGGTCGTAGAGCGCGCGTTCAAGTCGGGCGTCCCGATCATCGTGATCGATCGCGGGATCGAGGGCGACAGCTACACAACGTTCATCGGCGCCGACAACTACGAGATCGGCCGCCAGGCCGGCGCGCACATCGTCGAGCTGCTGCGGGGGAGGGGGTCGATCGTGGAGATTCGCGGACTGCCCGGCTCACCGCCGGCCGTGGACCGCAGCCGGGGCATGCACGACGCCATCGCCCCGCATCCGGGCCTGCAGATCATCCACGCGCCGGTCGCCAACTGGCTGCGCGAGGAAGCGATGGCGCAGATGGAGATGGCGCTCGCCGCGCACCCGCACATCGACCTCGTCTACGCGCACAACGATCCGATGGCCGTCGGCGCCTACCTGGCGGCGAAAGCGAAGGGCCGTGAGCGCGAGATGAAGTTCATCGGCATCGACGCGTTGCCGGGCCTCGACGGCGGCCGGCAGGCGGTCGCCGACGGCAAACTCGACGCGACGTTCGTCTATCCGACGGGCGGGCGCCAGGCGGTGGAACTGGCGGCGCGCATCCTCAAGGGCGAACCGGTGCCGCACCGGGTCGTCCTGGCGACCGAGAAGATCACCCGCGAGTCCGCCGCCGGCCCGCGCTGACGGGAGCGGCCGCAGCGTTGGCGGCGGCCGGCGCCTTCTTCGCCAGGCCCTCCGGTGCCCCGTCGAGGGCGATGGAGAACGGCCTGAGGCGGAATCGATAGCTGTAGGCCTTCGCGGGCAGCTGATACGGCTCGTGCGCGAGCGCGCCCCAGCTGTCGTCGCCCCCGACGCCCATCTGGCCGTAGTCGAGATTGACGAACGTTGCGGGCCGGCGCGTCAGTTCGTACGTGTGCTTTGCGCTCCAGATGTCGTCGTGCGTGTAGTGCCGTGCGGCGGCGCTCAGGCGCGGCATCCCGACGGCCAGCAGGCCGACGCCCGCCTTGTTGGTGATCGCCATCCACCGCACATCCACCTTGTTGCCGTTCTCCTGCGGCTTCGAGTACTCGGTCCACTGCGCGTCGACTGTCCCGCCGTGCCGGCCGACGCGTGCCTCGTTGCGGTCCGCGTACGTCTCCTCGGGGCCGGGGCCGAACCAGGCCACCTGCTCGAACCCGGCCGGCATCGCCATCTGCATGCCGAAGCGCGGGAGCATCGGCAGCTTCTCGAGTCCCGGCGTGAACGACGCCTCGACGACGATGTCGCCCGAGGGGAAGACCGTGTAGGAGACCTTGTAGGCGGAGGCGATCACGGGGATGGAGGCGTCGACAGCCACGCGCACCGAGCCGTCGGCCGCACTCGCGGCCGTGACGGCTTTGACCTCCCACGACGCGCTCGCGAGGCGCCACACGTCGAGCTTGGTCTGGAGCGTCGCGCCCCGGTCGTTGTCGGTCCACGCGCGCCAGAAGTCGGGCATCAGCGGCTGCCGAACGAGCTCCGTGCCGCGGTACGTGAGCGAGGTCATGGCGCCCGCGCTCCGGTCGAACTGCACGGTGAAGGCCTGGCCGGTGATTGTTACGGCATCAGGACCGTCGCTCAGCGTGAGCGTCGCGCCGGCCACCGGCGGCGCGGGCGCCGCGGGCCGTCCGATCGGCAACCTGAACTGATCGAACGCCATCTCGTCGCCGGCGCGGCCGCCCCATGGCGCGTCAGCCTTCAACGTCCACGACACGTCGAGGAAGTACTCGACGCCGGGCCGTGGCGCGATGGCCGGCAGGGGCAGCGTGAGTTCCCGGCCTTCGCGCGGCCCCAGCTTCAGCGGCGGGATCGCGCCGCTCGCCACCGTGGCGCCGTCGGCCTGCACGGTCCATCGGCCCGCGAGCACGTCGTCGAGAGGCGTGAAGTCGTGCCAGTTTGTGACCGTGACCTTGCCGGCGGCGAGATCCACGGGCTTGACGTGCACGTACTGGTAGTTGCGTTTGACGACGAGCAGGCCGGGATGAGGATTCCGATCGGCGTCCACCAGGCCGTTCATGCAGAAGTTGTAGTCGGTCGGCACGTCGAGCGGCCCGAAGTCGCCGCCGTACGCGAGATACGTGCCCGCCTTGTCGACGCGCCGGAACCCCATCTGGAACTCGGGTCCCCCGAGCAGTGTCCGTTCCGGCCGCTCCTGGCGTGCGCCTGCCGGAGGGATGCGCGTGCGGATGCCCTGGTCGACCCAGTCCCAGATGAGGCCGCCCTGCAGTCGGGGGTTGCTGTAGAAAAGGTCCCAGTACTCGCGGAAGTTGCCCGTGCTGTTCCCCATGGCGTGGGCGTACTCGCACTCGATGAGCGGCCGCGCCTGTGGCGTCGAGCCGTACTGCGCGACGGCCCTGGGCCTCATGTACATCGGCACGAAGATGTCCGTATGCGGCCTCAGCTCTGCGCGTTCGTATTGCACCGGCCGCGACGGGTCGCGCTGCTTCACCCAGGCGTAGGTCGCTTCGAAATTGACGCCGTCGCCGGCCTCGTTGCCGAGCGACCAGATGATGATGGACGGATGGTTCTTGTCGCGCTCGACCATCCGCTCGGTGCGGTCCATGTGCGCGATCTTCCAGGCCGGATTGTTGCCCAGCGTGCGCGACGGCGAGTAACCCATGCCGTGCGACTCGATGTTGGCCTCATCGATGACGTACAGCCCGTACTGGTCGCACAGGTCGTACCAGGCGGGGGAGTTCGGGTAGTGCGACGTCCTGACGGCGTTGAGGTTGTAGCGCTTCATCAAGCGCACGTCGCGGAGCATCTGTTCGTCGGTCACATAGTGACCGGTGTCGGCATCGTGCTCGTGGCGGTTGGTGCCCTTGATGAGAATCGGCCGGCCGTTCACCATCAACTGCCCGTCCTTGATCTCGACCTTCCGGAAGCCGACCTTCTGGGGAATCGCCTCCAGCACCTGCCCCTGATCGCCGAGCAGCGACAGAATCAGCGTGTAGAGATACGGGGACTCGGCCGTCCACTTCTTTGGCGCGCCGACGGCCAGCACGACGTCCGCCGTCGCCGCCTGCCCGGCCGGAACGCCCTCGACGCTCGCAGTTGCGCGGCCGAGCTCCACGCCGCGGGCATCGAGCAGGGCCGCGCGCACGTTGAAGGCCGCTGCCGCCGCCGTGCCGTTCCGCACCGTGGCCGCGACTCTCAGGTCTGCGTCCTTGTACGCCGCGTCGAGGTCGGTGCGAATCTGGAGATCGGTGACGTGCAGCGGTCCGGCCGACCACAGCGTGACGTCGCGGAAGATCCCGCTCAGGCGCCAGAAGTCCTGGTCTTCGAGGTACGACGCGTCGGACCAGCGATAGACCTCCACCGCCAGGAGGTTCTCACCATCCTTCAGGTACTTCGTGATGTCGAACTCGGCGGGCGTCCGGCTGTCCTCGCTGTAGCCCACGCGCTGGCCGTTCACCCAGAGATAGAAGGCCGACTCGACGCCGTCGAAGGTGATGAACACCTCGCGCCCCGCCCACGCTGGCGGCACCGTGAAGCGCGTGCGGTACGACCCGACCGGGTTGTTGCCGGCGGGGATGCGCGGCGGGTCCGGCACCCCCCACGGGTACTTGATGTTGACGTAGATCGGGACGTCGTACCCTTCGAACTGCCAGTTCGAGGGCACGCGGATGGTCTTCCAGGCGGCGTCATCGAATGTCGGGCGGAAGAAGTCGACAGGGCGATCGGCAGGCTTTGGCACCCAGAAGAACTTCCAGTCGCCATTGAGCGACTTGTAGAAGGGCGACCCTTCCCGCGTGCCGGTTCTGGCGAGCGCCTCGTCCGGGTACACCGTGAACGTGGCGTGCGCGGGTTCCTTGTTGACGCCCACGACGGCAGGGTCCTGCCACTCGAGCGGGCCGGGCGCCTGAGCCAGAACGGCCGTCCCGGGCCTCCAGCCTTTTGCCGCGAACCCGATGCCGAGTGTGATCACCAGTGCCGCCGTCGCCGTTCTCCGCATCGCTCCGCCTCCGGCGCGCATCTTACCCCGAGTCAAGGGTGTGGGCGCTTCACGGACCGCGGGGCGCCGGCCTCACGGGGGGCCGGACCGTGGCCGGAGAGTCGTGACGGCCGGGCGTCCGAACGCCACAGGCGTCCGATGTTCCATGTCACGCCCGCATACGCCGCAGTGCCGCCGAAGCGTACGACATCGAGGATCACGCCGGCGTCCACGACGAGGGCTGGATGGAGGGCGAGGGTCGGCCCCGTCAGCACGGCCACCACTGGAGCTTGTCCGTTCGGTCCGCTCGTGCCCGGGAAGCCGAACACCTCGGCCGCCCACCCGAGAGGCCCGGCGATGGGAAGTCCCGTGGCGGCAGCCCATACCGTGCTGCCGCGTGGCGCCACTGGGCTCTCTCCACCGAGTCTCGTGTAGCCGGCGTTGACATCGAGCGAGAGCGGCCCCAGCCGGTGGCTCGAAATCACCAGCACGTTGACCGCGGACTTGCCCGACCCCCTGCCGGCCTCGGCAGAGCCGGTCGGCAGCGACACCGTCCCCTGGATCGCCAATGCGCCGACGACAGGCGCGCGGTCCGCGATGCGACACTTCAACCCGACGAGGAGATCGGTGAGCCCCTGCTGCGCGCTCCCGCCCTGGGCGTCGCGCTGCCACGCGGGCGCCACGTCGAACTGAATGCGCTCGCCGACACCGATCTTGAACAGGAGGGGAACGGCAATCCGATCGGCCAACGCGCCTTCCTGCTGGCGCTGGACGCCGGCTTCGATTTCGATCCAGCCCGGAGCCACGGTGTACGCATGAGTGGCGACGGTCGGGCGTTCCGGCTGAGCGGCGTGAGGATTGACCGCTCCGCCTCCCTGGGCGCGAGCACGCTCGCCTGAGCAGATCACGGCCAGGGCGACGAGCATCACGGTCCGAAGGAGGCCCGCTGATCCGGACCGAAGCCGCGTGCGTCGGAACATGGTCTGAGCAGGATACCTCGCGAACGGGCCCGGGTGGGGCGTCGGTGGCGGGTAAAGCGTCGCCGTGGGCGCTAAATCCGTTTGAGGATGACGAGCGACAGGTCGTCGTACGGCCGCGTCGTGCCGATGAAGGCGTCGACCGCGTCCAGGATTCGGGCGCCCGCCTCCTTCGCCGACAGGGACGACAGGCCCGCGAAGCCCATCCGCAGGCGATCCTCGCCGTAGAACTCGCCGGCCGCGTTGAGCGCTTCCGTGAGGCCGTCCGAATACACGACCAGCATCTCACCAGGCTTCACGTCCTGCCGCTGCTCGTGGTAGGCGGCTCCCGGCACCATGCCGAGGGCCATGTCGCCGCGCTGCAGTTCGTGGTACCCGCCCCCCGACACGAGCACCGGCGGCATGTGGCCGCCGTTGACCAGACGCACGGCGTCGTCGTTGCTGCGCAGGTCGACATAGACGAGCGTGGCGAACCGGTTGGACAAGCCGTCGCGGCAGAGGATGTCGTTGGTCTTGGCCGCCAGGTCGCTCAGCGACGGCGCGTCGGTGGCGAGCGCCCTGAGCGTGGACTGCACCTTGGCCATCAGCAGGGCCGCCGGCAGCGCCTTGCCGGCCACGTCCGCGAGCGCGAATCCGACGCGCCCCGGTCCCAGTTCGAGGCAGTCCACAAGGTCGCCGCCGACGTCGTTGGCCGGCCGCGTGTAGAGCCACACGTCCCACCCGGCCAGGTTCGGGCAACGCTCGGGCATCAGGGCCCGCTGGACCGCGCGGCCCGCCTCGAGTTCGTGCCGGGCCAGCAGCTTGTCCTTCAGCTCGAGCAGCAGCAGGCACAGCAGCAGGAAGGTGCCGAACAGCTGGCCGTCCACCGTCACACTGGTTTCACTGCCCGTCGTCACGCGAGGCGACGAGACGAGCAGGACGAGCGCGATGAGGAAGACGAACCGCCTCAGGGGCGTGAGCTTGAGGAACAGGCTCTTCAGCAGCCACCAGCCCAGCCACGCCCATCGCCTGAACGCGCTCATCGCGGCGAGCTGCTGCCGATGCTCGGGCGTGAGGTAGAACTCCTTCACCTCCGCCAGCGTCGTGCGGAGCGTCGTTCGCCACTCCGGGCGCACGTCGTCTCGCACATAACGCCAGTCCTGCTTGATCGTGTCCCAGAGCGGCTTGTCCGGGGTGGCCGACGGATTGGTATGCATGTCGCCTCGCGGGCCGCTCCCGTCCACTCGCGACGGCTGGCAGGACCCCTCACCGGATTGGACGGAGAGGGCCCCGACGGGGTTCGGCGCCCGGCGGGCTGATATACTCGCGCCTGCAAGAAGGGAGATTTGCTGTGGCAACACGTCGCGGCCTTGGCCTGGTGTTCACCATCCTCCTGCTGGCGGTGCTCGTCTCGATGGCGGCGATGGTCGTCCTGATGCTCGCGGTGGGCCGTGAGCCCGCCGTGCCGTCCAACGCGTACCTGGTCGTGCGCGTCGAGGGCGATCTGGCCGACGCCTCGTCCGACACGGTGTTCGAATCCGTGATCGGCGCGCGGCGGAACGGCACGAGGGCCATCGTCGAGAACCTCCGGAAGGCCAAGGCGGACCGGCGCGTGTCGGGCATCATCGTGCGGCCCGCGGGCCTCAGTTCGGCCTACTGGGCGCGGCTGCAGGAGGTGCGCGACGCCATCGTCGACTTCAGGTCGTCGGGCAAGCCGGCGGTGGCGCACCTCGAGTACGGCGGGGACCGGGAGTACTTCGTGGCCACCGCGTGCGACCGCGTGTACCTGCTGCCGACGAGCCCGCTGGACGTGAGCGGATTCGCGTCCTACGAGGTCTTCCTCCGCGGCACGCTCGACAAGATCGGCGCGTACCCGGACTTCGTGCACATCGGCGATTTCAAGACCGCGCCGAACCAGTTCACCGAAAAGACGTTCACGCCGGCGCACCGCGAGATGGCCGAGTCGCTCAACCGCGACCTCTTCGAGCAGTACGTGCAGGCCGTCGCGGGCGGACGCAAGAAGTCGCCCGAGGAGGTGCGTCAACTGGTCGACGACGGGCCGTTCCTCGCCGAGGACGCGGTCCGGGTCGGGCTGGTCGACGACCTCGCGTACGACGACGAGGTGGACGCGAAGGTCCGGCCGGGCGCCAAGCCCGGGGTGCGTCTCAAAGACGACGACTACGCGAAGGTGCGCGCGGCGTCGGTCGGGCTGGCGGGCCGATCGCGCATCGCCGTCATCAATGCCTACGGCGTGATCAACTCCGGGCGCAGCGGCATCGACCCGCTCAATGGCGCCGTGGTCGGTTCCGACACGCTCGTCGAGTACATCCGCAAGGCGCGCAAGGACCGATCGATCAAAGCGATCGTGCTGCACGTGGACAGCCCCGGCGGCTCGACGGTGGCCTCCGACGTCATCTGGCGGGAACTCGTGCAGGCCAGCACCGGCCCCGGCGCCAGGCCGCTGGTGGTGTCGATGTCGGACCTGGCCGCCTCCGGCGGGTATTACATCGCGATGGCGGCGCCCGACATCGTGGCCGAACCCGGCACGCTGACCGGCTCGATCGGCATCTTCGGCGGCAAGATCGTCACCGGGGGCACGTACGCCAAGCTCGGCATGAACATCGAAGCGGTCAGCATCGGCAGGCACGCGGAGATGAACTCGCCGGTGCGGCCCTACAGCGAGGAGGACCGCGCGAAACTGGACGAGCAGTTGCGGGCGTTCTACGACCAGTTCATCGAGAAGGTCGCCGCCTCGCGGCACAAGAAGCCGGAGGAGATAGACGCCATCGCCCAGGGGCGCGTCTGGACCGGGCGGCAGGCGAAAGACCTGGGCCTCGTCGATGCCCTCGGCGGGCTCGACACGGCCATCGCGATCGCGAAGGATCGCGCGAAGATCCCGGCGGCGGAGCAGGTCGAACTGGTCGTCTATCCGCCGAAGCGGAACCTCTACGACCTGCTGATGTCGTCGGTCTCGGGGATGGACGAGCGGGCGCAGCTGGCGTCGCTGCTCGGCGTCCGCGACAGGCGGGCGGTGGGCGCGCTGACGGCCCCGATCCGCCTGTTCCGGCGCGGCGAGCCGCTGGCGATGATGCCGTTCGGGTACGTTCGTTAGGGGCTAGGGACTAGCGCCGAGCGCCTAGCCCCTTGTCCTTGCCTACCCGAGGATGTTGTTGAGCACCTCGCGGTTGAACTCGATCTTCATGCGCTGGCGGGCCTTCACCATGTAAGCGGTGAAGAAGTCCGTCCGGCGTTCGCCGACGAGATCCTGCCGGATCGACTCGCGCGACGCCGCCATCTCGGCGGGCTTCACGTCCTGCCGCTCGATCACCTTGACGATGGAGGCGCCGTCGGCGCTGCTGATCGGATCGCTGACTTGCCCGGCGGGCAGCGCGAACGCCGCCTTCTCGACCGCCGCGTTCACGCCGATCTCGGGCAACGCCGCGCCGCGCGCGACAAGCTCGCTCGACTTCGCCTCGTAGCCGGCCTTCGTCGCGGCGGCCACGAAGTCGGCGGCCGACTTCAGCGCCGCGGCCATCGAGGCCGCCTTTTCGGACGCGGCCTTCCCGGCCTTCTCACGCAGCACGTCGTTCCGGACCCGGTCCTTCACCTCGTCGAGCTTCGGCAGCGACGAATCCTGCCTGCCCGACAGCACCGCGATGGCATAGCCCCGGCCGACGCGCAGCGGCGCCGAAACCTCGCCCTCCTTCAGCGCGAAGATGGCGGCCGACACCTGGGGCGAGGCCCCGAGCGAAAGGATCGGCTCGTCGGCCGTGAAGAATCCCGTCTCCTCCACCTTCCAGCCGCGCGCCTTCGCCACCTTGTCGAGATCGGCCGGCGCCTTGATCTCCTTGCCCACTTCCTCGGCGCGGGTGTCCGCCAGGCGCTGCGCCTTTTCGCCGACGAGCTGCTCGCGGATCTGGGCCTTCACCTCGTCGAACGTCCGGACCGTGCCGGCCTTCTTGTCGACGACCTTGATGATATGGAACCCGTAACCGGTCTTGACGAGGTTGGGCAGCAGCCCCGGCTGCGCGGCGAACGCCGCTTCTTCGAACTCGGGCACCATGCGGCCGCGGGCGAAGTAGTCGAGGTCGCCGCCCAGCTTCGCGTTCGACTCGTCCTCCGAGTACTTCTTGGCGAGCTCCGCGAAATCCGCGCCGCCCTTGGCCTCCGCGAGGACCTTCTCGGCGAGCGCCTTGACGGCGGCTTCGTCCTTCCCCTCCGTCTTGAACAGGATGTGGCTCGCACGCACCTGCTCAGGCGTCGAGAAGAGCTCGATGTTGTCGTTGTAGTACCGCTCCACCTCGCGCGACGGCACCACGATGCCCTGGCGCAGCGACTCGACGTCGACCAGCAGGTAGCGCACCTTGCGGCGTTCGCCGATGCGGTAGGCCTCCTTGTGGGCGTCGAAGTACGCGGCCACCTCGGCGTCGGTCGCCGTCATCTGCGGGAGGAACGCCGACGAGGGCACGTGGACCAGCTGCACTTTCACCTTCTCGTTGCGGCGCGCGTACTCGGCGTCCGCCTCGGCGTCGGTCACGGCGACCCAGTCGGTCACGACGGCCCGGAGCTTCTCGACGAGCAACTGGCGGCGGAGGCCGCTCTCGAACTCGCCGGGCGTCATCGGCGGGCGCGCGGAGTTCAGCATCGCCTGGTATTGCGCCTCGCCGACGAACTGGCCGTTCAGCTGGAACTCGGGCATGGCCATGATTCGCTGCCGCACCTCGCCGTCGGTGACGGTCATGCCGAGCCGCTCGGCTTCAGCCACCATCGCCTGCTCGTTGACGAGCTGCTGGAGCACCTGCTGCTCGAAGCCGAGCTGCCTGAGCAGCTGGTCGCTCACGTTGGCGCCGTAGGCCTGCCGGTACGCGGACACCTGGCGCTGGTAGGCCGTCCGGAACTCGAGGACGCTCACGCCCCGGCCGTTCACCTGCGCGATCTGATCGCTGGGCAGGGCGCCGCCGGCGGGGTCTTTCGCGCGGAGGAAGTCCGGGATGTACAGAATGATGAACGCCACCACCACAAGGCCGAGGCTCCACTTGAGCCAGCCCTTGTGACGCCGCATACGGTCGAGCATCGTCATGGTGCCTGTATCTCCATCCAGAGCAAACTCTTAGTCTACCGCTCCGCGTGCGGCAATGGCAACAGGCGGGATGCGCAGGCCGCGCCGGCGTCCGAGAGCGGCCCTGGCTGCCCCGCGGGCGGCAACGAGGCGCCAGACGGGCCCCGCAATCCCCCGGCTGGCGCGCCAGTCGCTGTGCTATATTTGCTGAGAACTGAGGAACTTAGCGGGAACGACAGACGTGTCTCCCAGCGGGCTTCCGGGTGGCGCGAGCGGCGATCCGCTCGACTTGGCCGAGCGTCTCAGGCTCGCCGGCGCACCGCTTCGCGCGAAGCTGCGCCGGCGGGAAGCGCTTGAGCAAGTCGTACGGGAGGCGTACGCCGACATGGATCCCGCCCGGATCGCGCGGATGCTGGTGGGCTGCGCCGCCGGCTGGATTCCGCTCGACGCCTGGGCGCTGCTGGCCACCGACGCCACGGGCCAGCTCACGCTCCTGCATGCGCAGGGCCGCGCCGACACCGACGACGCCCTGCTCTCCGCCGTGGCCACGCGGGTGACGGCCGACGGCCGCGAGCTGCTCTCGGCGAACCTCAGCGAGGATCCGCGCGTCGCCGCCGCCACGCCGGCGTCGGCGATTGCGTTCCCGCTCGGGCGCGGCGGTCGCCACCCGATCGCCCTGGTCGGCCTCGATCGCCGGCCGAGCGCGAAGGCGCCGCGGCTCGCCGCGGGGCTGGCGCCGCTGCTGCAATCGCTGCTGGGCGTGATGGCCCTCGCGCTCGACCACGCGGTCCTGCTGCAGCAGGCGGAAGCGCTGTCGGTGACCGACGACCTCACGGGCCTGCACAACTCGCGCTACCTGCGCGACGCCCTGCACCGCGAGGCGAAGCGCGCGGTCCGCTACGGCCGCCCGCTCTCGGTGCTGTTCGTCGATCTCGACGGGTTCAAGCGGGTGAACGACACCCACGGCCACCTGTGCGGCAGCCGCACGCTGGTGGAGGTCGGCACCGTCATCCGCTCCTGCGCGCGCGAGAGCGACGTCGTGGCCCGCTACGGCGGCGACGAGTTCGTCATCGTGCTGCCCGACACGCCCGGCGAGGGCGCGATGGTCGTGGCCCGGCGCGTGCGCGACCGCCTGGCGGCACAGACGTTCCTCCAGGCGTTGCATCACGATGTCCGCCTCACGGCGTCGGTGGGAATCGCGGTCCTGCCGGACGTGACGCTCGTGCCCGAAGAGTTGCTGCGGGCCGCCGACGAGGCCATGTACCGCGTCAAGGAACGCGGCAAGAATGATGTCATCCTGGCCACGCGCGCGTGAGGCGGGCCGTAAGGAGTAACGGCGTTGGCGTTTCGTTCCCTCTTTTCCCTGTTCTCGAGTGACCTCGCGATCGACCTCGGCACGGCCAACACCTGCGTGTACGCGCGCGGGCGCGGGATCGTCGTCAACGAGCCGTCGATTGTGGCCATCAACAAGATCAACGGCAAGGTCGAGGCCGTCGGCAAGGCCGCCAAGGAGATGCTCGGCCGCACGCCGGGCAACATCGTGGCGATCAAGCCGATGAAGGACGGCGTCATCGCGGACTTCGAAGTCACCGAGAAGATGCTGACCTACTTCATCAAGCAGGCGCACAACGGCGCCATGTGGGTGCGCCCCCGCATCGTCATCGGCGTGCCGTCGGAGATCACGCAGGTGGAGAAGCGCGCCGTGAAGGACAGCGCGTACCGCGCGAAGGCCAGCGAGGTCTACCTGATCGAGGAGGCCATGGCGGCCGCCGTCGGGGCCGGCATGCCGATCACCGAGCCCACGGGCAACATGATCGTCGACATCGGCGGCGGCACGACCGACATCGCCGTGATCTCGCTGGCGGGCATCGTCTACTCGAAGGCCGTGCGCGTCGCCGGCAACGAGATGGACGAGGCGATCATCCAGTACATCAAGCGCAACCACAACCTGCTCATCGGCGAGCGGACGGCCGAGCAGATCAAGATGGAGATCGGGTCGGCGTTCCCCCTGGACCAGCGGCTCAGCATGGAAATCAAGGGGCGCCACCTCGTCGAAGGCGTGCCCAAGACCATCACGATCACCGACGAGGAGATCCGCGACGCGCTGGCGGAGACCGTCAGCGTGATTGTCGACGCCGTGCGGGTCGCCCTCGAGCGCACGCCGCCGGAGCTCTCCGCCGACATCGTCGACCGCGGCATCGTGCTGTCAGGCGGCGGGGCGCTCCTGCGCAACCTCGACAAGCGCCTTCGCGAGGAAACCGGGCTCCCGCTCGCGATGGCCGAGGACCCCCTGTCGTCGGTCGTGCTCGGGGCGGGCAAGATGCTGGCCGACTTCAACCTGCTGCGCAAGATCTCCATCGACTGACGCATGGCTCGCGCGGACGCCGGCAGACGTGCCCGCTCCCTGCTGGTCGCGGTGGTCCTGGGCCACGTGCTGCTCATCTCGGCGCAGGTCGCGACGCCCGCCGGACCGTCGCTGCTGCGGACGACCGTCGTGGCGGTGGTCACCGAGTTCCAGGAGGCGAGCTGGCGCGTGGCCGCCGTGATCCACACGGTCTGGGACGGCTATGCCGCGCTGCGCGGCGTCCGCGAGGACAATGCGCGCCTGGCGCAGGAGAACACGGACCTGCGCGTGCAGCTGCAGCAGGCCCGGGCCAACGCGGCCGGGGCCGATCAGATGCGCGCGCTGCTCGAGCTGCGGCCGCACCTGCCCTGGAAGACCACCGGCGCCGAGGTGGTCGCCGGCAGCCTTTCGCCCGACTTCCGCGCCGTCACGATAGACAAGGGCCTCGGCGACGGCCTCGCGCGCGACATGGCGGTCATCAACGCCGCCGGCGTCCTCGGGCGGGTGGCCCAGCCCGCCGCGAACACGGCCACCGTGCAGCTCCTCATCGATCGCAGCGCGGCCGCCGCCGTCCGGATCGACCGCACGCGCACGGAAGGCATCGCGATGGGGAACGGCGACGGCACGCTGCGCCTCGAGTATCTGTCGGCCAGCGCCGATGTCACCGAGGGCGACACCGTGGTCACGGCCGGCATCGACGGCGTCTATCCCCCCGGCCTGCGCGTCGGCCTCATCGAGCGCGTCGTGCGGGCCGGCCCGGCCTACCGGCAGGTCGTCATCCGGCCATTCGCCGACTTCTCGCGCCTCGAGACCGTGCTGGTGCTGACGTCGCCGGCCCCGGTCTGGGCCCCGCCCCTCGCCGCGCCGGGCGGGAAGGCGGAGCGATGACGGCGCTGCGGATGGCGGCGCTCGTGCTGGCGGCGGTGCTCGTCCAAGGCGCGCTCGCGCGGTCCGGCGGCAGCGCCCCGGGCGACCTCGTGCTGGTGGCTGTTGTGACCGTCGGGTTGCTGCACGGCAGGGTGGCAGGCCTGCTGACGGGGACGGCCGCCGGGCTGCTCCAGGACGCGCTGGGCGGCGGGATGCTCGGCTTGAGCGGCCTTGGCCGGTGCGTGGCGGGCTACATCGCCGGCGTCGCCGGGACGCAATTCATCGTGACGCAATGGCTGTCGCGAGGGTTCCTGTTCCTCGGAGCCAGCGTGCTCAACTCGGCCTTCTTCATGGGGCTCTCGGTGCTGCTGGGCCTCCGCCGCTACGACAACCCGCTTCTCGAGGTGATCACCCAGGCGGCCGTCAACGCCGCCGTCGGCGTCCTGCTGTTCTATCTCATCGAGTTCATGCCGACCGCGCGCGAGCAATGGAACGCCCTGCTCGAGCGCCGGCGGAAACGGCGGTACCACTGATGGCCGACGCGCCTGTCACCGATCGGCGGACGACGACGGCACGCCTGACGGCGCTCTCGGTGACCGTCGTCGTGGTGCTCTGTGCGCTCGCCGTGGCGTTCTGGTACTTCCAGGTCGTCGAGAACGCCGCCTACGTGCGCCTGGCGGAGAACAACCACGTGCGCAAGCTCGCGCTCCGGGCGCCGCGCGGCGTGCTCTTCGACCGCGACGGAACGCTGCTTGTCGAGAACCGGGAAGCGTTCACCATCTCAGTCCTGCGCGAGCACAGCACCAACCTCGACCAGACCGTCCGCCGGCTCGCGGACGCGACCGGCGTCGACGAGCAGCAGATCCGCGACACGATCCGGCGCCACCGCGGCGAACCCAGCTTCCGGCCCATCGTGGTCATCGACGATGCGACGCTCGCGCAGGTGTCGGCGGTGCTCGCGCGCCGGCTCGACGCCGAACTTCCCGGCGTCATGGTCGAGAGTGTGCCGACGCGGCGCTATCCGGCGGTCGGGCTGGGCGCCCACGTGCTCGGCTACGTGGGCGAGGTGGGCGAGGCGCAGATGGCGGCCGAGGGCCTGCGCAGCGGGTCGGTGGTGGGGCAGTCCGGCGTCGAGAAGGCCTACAACAAGATGCTGATGGGTGGCGACGGCGAGCGCCGCGTCATGGTGAACAGCGTCGGCCGCGAGATCTCGACGCTCGACGAAGTGCCCGCGTCGGAGGGCCGGCGGGTCCGGCTGACCATCGACTACGATCTCCAGCAGGCCGCGGAGGAGGCGTTCCACGGGCTCGGCTACGAAGGCGCGGCCGTCATCCTCGACCCCCGGAGCGGCGAAGTGCTCGCGCTGGTCAGCCTCCCCGCGTACGATCCCAACGATTTCTCGACCGGCATCGACCGGGCGACGTGGAACCAGCTCAACACGGACCGCCTCCGCCCGCTGCAGAACCGCGCGATCCAGGGCCGCTACTCGCCGGGGTCCACCTTCAAGGCCGTCGTGGCCGTCGCGGCGCTGGAAGAGGGCGTCATCACGCCGGACTTCACCGTGACCTGCCGGGGCGGCGCCACCTTCTACGGGCGCTTCTTCAAGTGCCACCTGAAGGGTGGGCATGGGACGGTGGACCTCCGGCACGCGATCGAAAAGTCGTGCAACACGTACTTCTACACCATCGGCAACATGGTGGGCGTCGACCGCATCCACAAGTGGGCCGAACTGCTCGGTCTGACCGGCCGCACCGGCATCGACCTGCCCAACGAGTCCGAGAGCCTCGTCCCGTCGAGCGCCTGGAAGAAGGCCAGGACCGGCGAGAAGTGGTACGCGGGCGAAACCATCTCGGTCGCGATCGGGCAGGGGCAGGTGTCGGTGACGCCGCTGGCCCTGGCGTCGCTGTATGCGGCCGTTGCGAACGGCGGGCTCCACTACCCGCCGCACCTGTTGTTGGCGAGCGACGATGGGCAGGGGTGGAAGGCGGTCGAACCGCCGGCGCCCCGGGGCGTGCGGCTGAAGCCGGAGACGGTGGCGGCGCTGCACGACGGGCTGTGGATGGTCGTGAACGGCGCCGGCACCGGCGGGCGCGGCCGCGTCGCCGGTCGGGACGTCGCGGGCAAGACGGGCACCGCGCAGGTCATCTCGCTCCAGGGCGGCAAGGCCGCCGCGGGGCGCACCGAGATGGACTTGCGCGACCACGGCTGGTTCGCCTTCTTCGCGCCGCGCGACAATCCGGAGATCGCGGGCGTCATCTTCGCCGAGCACGGCGAGCACGGGTCGAACGCGGCGCCGATCGCGCGCCACGTAATCGAGACGTACTTCGCGAAGAAGGCCGGCATCAAGCCGTACCCCGTGTTCACACCGCCGGCCGTGCCGGTGGTCGCGGCGCCGGTGCCGCCCGCGGGGACGGCGGGACGCTAGCCGGGCTGGAGCGAGATGTTCGAACGCCGCCTCTATATCTACGTGGACTGGCTGCTCGTGGGCGCCGTCTATCTGCTGTGCGCGATCGGCGTCGTGATGATCTACAGCGCCAGCGGCGGCTCGCGGTTGTACCTGACGCAGCTGGCGGCCATTGCGCTCGGCACCGTGGCGCTCGCCGTGTGCCTCGCCATCGACTACCGGTCGCTCGCGGACCGGTCGCACCTGATCTACGGGGTCATCGTCCTGATGCTCGTGTACGTCCTGGCGTTCGGGGTCGTGCGCGGCGGCGGCCGGCGCTGGATTTCGCTGCCCCTGTTCAACCTGCAGCCGTCCGAGTTCATAAAGATCGGGCTCGCGCTCGTGCTCGCGCGGCTCTTCGGCGACAGCCGGAACCGGACGCCGAGCGGCCGCGACCTGGCCCTGGGCGGCGCCCTCACCGCCGTGCCGCTCCTGCTCATCGCCAGGCAGCCGGATCTCGGGACCGCCGCCACCCTCGTGCCCGTGCTGGCGGCCATCGCCTTCGTGGCCGGCATGCGCCTCAAGGTGGCGGGCATCCTGCTCGCGGTCGCGATCGTCGCGGCGCCGGTCGTGTGGAGCGTGGGCCTCCAGGACTACCAGAAGGGCCGCATCCTCACGTTCGTCGATCCGTCGCGCGACCCGCTCGGCGCCGGCTACCAGCAACTCCAGGCGCGCATCACGGTCGGCTCGGGCGGGCTCTGGGGCAAGGGCTTCATGAAGGGCACCCAGGGCCAGCAGGGCTTCCTGCCCGTCGCCCACAACGACTTCATCTTCTCCGTGCTCGCAGAGGAGCACGGGTTCATCGGCGTGCTGTCCGTGCTCGGCCTGTACGCCTTCATCGTGCTCCGGACGATTGAAACGGCCCGCCTCGCGCGGGACCGGCTCGGGACCCTCCTCGTCATCGGGGCCCTGGCGAGTTTCACGTTCCAGGTGGTGTACAACGTCTCGATGTCGGCGGGCCTCGCCCCCGTGAAGGGGCTGACGCTGCCGCTCATGAGTTATGGCGGCTCGTCGGTGATCGCCACCCTGGCCGGCATCGGGCTCATCCTCAACGTGAGGATGCGGAGATTCACAAACTGATGAACAAGGAAATGATCGTCACCTCGAACGGCCACCAGACCATGGTCGCCATCCTCGAGGACGACCAGGTGGTCGAGGTCTCGGTCGAACGCGAGCGCCAGCGCGGCGTGGTCGGCAACCTCTACAAGGGGCGCGTCTCGAAGGTGCTGCCGGGCATGCAGTCGGCTTTCGTCGACATCGGCCTCGAGCGCGACGGCTTCCTCTACGTCTCGGACGTGATCGACACGATGGACACGTTCGAGCGCATGGAAGGCGGCGACGACGAGGACGAGGGCGGGGGCGACGCGGCGGACCAGGGCGGCGGGCGCGGCAAGGGCGATCAGCCCAAGATCGAGACGCTGCTGAAGGCGGGCCAGGAGATCCTGGTCCAGATCGTGAAAGAGCCGCTCGGCACCAAGGGCGCGCGGCTCACGTCGCACGTGACGATGGCCGGGCGCTACCTGGTGTTCATGCCGACGGTGGACCACGTCGGCGTGTCCAGAAAGATCGAGGCGCGCGAGGAGCGGAGCCGGCTGCGGAGCATCGTGCGCCAGTTCCGGGAGACGGAAGGCTTCACCGGCGGCGTCATCATCCGGACGGCCGCGGCGACCAGGCCCGAGGCGGACATCGTGGCGGACCTCGTGTACTTCAAGCGCATCTGGGACGAGATCCGGCGGAACATGGAGTCGTCGCGCTGCCCGGCCGTCGTGTACCGCGAGCAGGGCCTGGTGGCCAAGCTCGTCCGCGACCTGCTCACCGACGAGTACTCGGCCATCCGGATCGACGACGAGGCCGAGTACCGGCGCGTGAAGGACATGGTGCAGCGCTTCATGCCCGCACTCGCGCCGCGCGTGAAGCACTACACGAAGGACTTCCCGATCTTCGAGGAGTACGGCGTCCAGTCCGAGATCGACAAGGCCCTGCGCAGCAAGGTCTGGCTCAAGTCCGGCGGCTACATCGTCATCAACCAGACCGAGGCGCTGGTGGCCATCGACGTGAACACCGGCCGCTTCGTCGGCAAGCGCAACGACCGCCTCGAGGACACCATCGTCAAGACCAACATCGAGGCGGTGAAGGAGATCGTGCGCCAGATTCGCCTGCGCGACCTCGGCGGGATCATCGTCCTCGACTTCATCGACATGGAGGAGCGCAAGAACCGCCAGAAGGTGTCGCAGGCGCTCGACCAGGAACTCGGCCGCGACCGGTCGCCGTCGAAGGCCGTGCAGGTGTCGGACTTCGGGCTGATCATCATCACGCGCAAGCGCGTGAAGCAGAGCCTGGAACGCGTGATGACCCAGCCGTGCCCGTACTGCTCGGGCACGGCCGTGATCCGGTCGGCGGCCACCATCTGCTACGAGATCCTCGACGAGGTGCGGAAGGTCGGCGCACGAACTCGACGGTCCGGGCGTCCAGGTGCGCGTCAACCCCGACATCGCGCGCGCGTTGCGGGAGGAGGAGCCGGCCGTCCTGCGCGAGATGCAGGCCGCGGTCGGCAAGAAGGTGTCGATCAGGTCCGACCCTCACCTGCACCACGAGCAGTTCGACGTGATGGTGCTCTAGTTCCCTACTTCGGCGTGGGCAGCGTCGTCTGCGGCAGGGGGCGCGAGGGCAGCGGCCCGGACGTGCTGGTCCGCGGGTTCCAGCCGAGCCGGAGCACGGTGACGTCCACCGCCCGCCGGCCGAACGCCAGCGCCTCGGTGCAGCTCCACATGTAGAGGTCGATGTGGCTGCCCTGGACCATCGGGCCCGTGTCCATGATGGTGTAGATGCCCGTGTACGGCGGCCGGTCGGTCACCTGGATCACCGAGCCGACCGGCAGCAGCGCGGGGTCCGCCGCCGCGACGCCCGTCCGCGGCCAGACGCCCGACGCGGTGACGTCGCCCTTGCAGTAGGCCGTGGCGCTGAAGCGCAGCCGCGCGCCTGGCGAGGGCACGGCGGAGGTCTCCCGCAGCACCGCCTGCCGAGCGGCGTAGCGCGAATCGACAGCCGTCACCTGGTAGAGCAGGGCGAACACGATCGCGCCAATTGAGGTGGCCACGACGTGATGCCAGCGCGCCGTGACCTGCATCATGGCGCCTCCGGGGGACGGTGGCGCGCATGGCCGTGCAGGTGCACGTGCCGCCGTTCGGCCTCGATGAACGGGCCGTGCCAGCACGAAGGCGACCGCGCTCAGCGCGATCGCCCCGGCGAGGGACCCCAGCGTGAACGGCCAGAGCAGCGGCCAGCAGCAGCTCGCCCAGCCTGGCCCAGAACTCCCGGCTGAACAGCGAGAGGTCGAACACGGCCCGCAGCCGGTGGGCGAAATGCGCAGGCAGTTTCACGCCGAGCGCTTCGGCCGCGGCCATCGTCGTCAGCGTGTAGTAGGGCGCGACGAACCACGGCAGGTTGGTGTACACGCCCAGGATGACCGCCACGCGATTCAGATTGAACAGGAAGGCCACCAGCAGCCCCAGCACCGTGTGCAGGCCGAGGAGCGGCGAGAACGAGAAGAAGACGCCCACCGCGAACGCGGCCGCCGTGCGCTGCGGCGAGTCGTGGACGTGGAGCAGCGAGTCCAGCCACTTGCGCACCAGCGAGCGCGTCAGGTGAATCATCGGAAGTGGATGTAGCCGGATGGCACCGGCCCGCTCATCCCTCCGCGCGTCATGAGCACGCCCGGCTCCCGCCGGACCGTCCCGATCTTCGTCAGCCGCAGGCCGCGGGCCTGCCGGCGGACCGTCTCGAAACGCGATCGCCCTCGCGGCCGCACGGTGAACAGCAGCTCGTAGTCGTCGCCGCCCGTGATGGCCGCGGCGAGCGGGTCGGCGTGCGCGGGCCTCGAACCAGCCGCGGGCCCCGGCCGACACCGGGCATGGCGGCGCCGTCCACCACCAGGCCGACGCCCGACGCGTCGGCCAGCTGGTGCAGGCCGTCGGCGAGGCCGTCGCTCAAGTCGACGCACGCGCTGGCCGCCCGGTTGCGGCCGAGCAGCGTGCCGAGCCGGACGCGCGGCTGCGGCTCGAGGAAGGCCGCCTCGCAGGCGGCCATCGGCTCGCCGGCGCGCCCGCCGGCCGAGAGCGACTGCAGCCCGGCGGCGGCCGACGCCGATCTCGCCGCTCACCCAGATCTCGTCGCCGGGCCGCGCGCCCGCCCGGGAGAGCACGCGGCGGCGGCGGACGGTGCCGATGGCCGTGACATCGACGATCAGCGGCCCGGGCGACCGCGTGATGTTGCCGCCGATGAGCGCCACGCCGTGGGCGGCGGCCAGCGCCATGAACCCGTCGACCATCGGCCTCGAAGTCGGCGAGCGGCAGCGCCGGCGGCAGCGCGAGCGACAGCAGGGCCGAGCGGGGCGACGCGCCCATGGCCGCCAGGTCGCTCAGGTTCACCGCCAGCGCGCGATGGCCGATCGCGCGCGGCGGCGTGAACGCGCGGTCGAAGTGGACGCCCTCGACCAGGGCGTCGGTGGTGAGCACCTCGAGCAGGTTCCGCGCCGGCTCGACGACCGCGGCATCGTCGCCGAGGCCGATGGCGACCCAGGCGGGCGCCGGCGGCACGCGCGCGCGCACGCGCGCGATGAGGGCGTGCTCGCCGACGTCGGCGACGCTACTTGGCGTACTCAACGGCGCGCGTCTCGCGGATCACCGTGACCTTGATCTGCCCCGGGTACTCGAGCTCGTTCTCGATGCGCCGGGCGATGTCCTTCGACAGCCAGACCGCTTCCTCGTCGGTGATCCGCTCGCTCTCGACCATGATGCGGATCTCGCGGCCGGCCTGCAGCGCGAAGGCCTTGGACACGCCCTTGAACGAGTCGGCGATGCCCTCGAGCTTCTCGAGGCGCTTGACGTACGACTCGAGGATGTCGCGGCGCGCGCCGGGCCGGGCCGCCGAGATCGCGTCGGCGGCCTGGACGATCATGGCCTCGAGCGACGGCCAGTCGATGTCCATGTGGTGGGCCGCCACCGCGTCGAGCACGGGCGGCTGCTCGCCGTGCTTGCGCAGGAAGTCCAGGCCGATCTCGAGGTGCGTGCCCTGCATCTCGCGGTCGATGGCCTTGCCGATGTCGTGCAGGAACGCCGCGCGCACGGCGACGTTCGCCTGGAGGCCCAGCTCGCGCGCCATGGTGCCGGCGAGGAAGGCCACCTCCTTCGAGTGGTTCAGGACGTTCTGGCCGTAGCTGGTGCGGTAGCGCAGCCGCCCCATCAGCTTCAGCACCTCGGGATGCAGATCGTGCAGGCCCAGCTCGAACGCCGCCGCCTCGCCCTCCTTGCGCACCTCCTCGTCGAGCTCGGCGCTTGACCTTCTCGACGACCTCCTCGATGCGCGCGGGATGGATGCGGCCGTCGGCGATGAGCCGCTCGATGGCCTGCTTGGCGATCTGGCGCCGGTACGGATCGAACCCCGACAGGATGATCGCCCCCGGCGTGTCGTCGACGATCAGGTCGACGCCGGTGGCGATTTCCAGGGCGCGGATGTTGCGGCCCTCGCGGCCGATGATGCGCCCCTTGAGGTCGTCGCTCGGCAGGTCGACCACCGACACCGTCGTCTCGGTGGTGTGCTCGGCGGCGCTGCGCTGGATGGCTTCGGTGATGAGCTGCCGGGCGCGCTGGGCGGCCGTTTCCCGGGCTTCGGCGTCGAGCCGCTTCACCAGGTTCGCCGCGTCCCGGCGGGCGTCGGCCTCCATCTGCTTGATGAGCGAGTCCCGGGCCTCGTCGGCCGTCAGGCCCGCGACCCGCTGCAGCTCGCGCTGCTGATCGGCCACGAGGCGCTCGTACTTGGCGGCCGCCTCCGCCGTGGCCTTCTCGCGCTTGGCGAGCGTCTGCTCCTGGGCGCGCAGCTCCTTGTCGCGCTGCTCGATGGCGCCCAGCCGCTCGGTCAGCTTCTCGTCGCGGCGCGTCAGCGTCTGCTCGAGGGCGTTCAGCTGCTGCCGCCGCTCGCGCGCCTGGCGCTCGGCGTCGACGAGCATCTCGTGGGCGCGCTCCTTCGCCTCGAGCAGCGCCTCCTTCTTCTTGGTTTCCGCGTCCCGCTCGGCGTCCTTCGCAAGGCGGGCAGCCAGTTCCTCGGCCCGGCCGACGGTCTCCCGGGCGAGTCGCTTGCGGTTGGCGATCCAGACGAAGAACACGGCCGCACCGACGCCGGCCGTGATGAGGGCGTTCACGATGTAAACCACGTAGGTTCCTGTCATGCCGCGTCCTCTCGACGCGCTGGCATCAGGCCTGGCCCGCGGGAACATCAGCCGGCCGGGGTCGACAGCCAGGGCGCCGAAGGCGGGGAAAGGCGGCCGGACAGGCCGCCGGGTAAAGGCCCCGCTTTGCCGTGTGGGGAGGTCGATGAACCTGCTAAGCGCAGGTGGAACCGCTTTATGAGCCGTGCTTCAGGCTTCCTCGACTCGGAGGCATGCACACCGCACGGCATCGCAGCTCCGTTGACTTGACGTTGGCTCAAACGAGCCTCCGCGCCATCACGGGCAAAGCAGGGAACCGTCAGTTTTCTCGGGCTGATCTTAGAACGAGGGCTGGGGTGGGTCAAGCGAAGCCGGTGCGCCCGCCAGCGCCTCGTCAATCAGGCGCTCGATGGCGGCCAGCCGGGAGGAGAGCGACGCCGGCCGCCCGTCTTCGGCGTCCAGGATGCGGAACGCCTCGTCGGCGATGTTGAGGGCCGCCAGGACGGCCAGCCGCAGCGAGTCGCCGGCGGGCGACTGGTCGGCAGCCGCCCGCATGCGCTCGTCCACGTAGCTGGCCAGCTCCTGGACGTACTGAGGGTCGAGCGCGCTCCGGATCGGATAGCGCTGCCCGAAAATCTGCACCGGTACCAGCCCCTCGGCCATGGTCGGGCGCTACAGGCTGAGTCCCTCGAGCTGCTCCAACAGGGAGCTGACGCGGGCCCGGATGAGGTCGCGTTCGTCCTTCAAGGTGGCGATTTCGGCGGTGGCGCCTTCCACCTCCTGCAGGCGGGCCCGGGCCGCCTCGAGCTCCTTCGAGACCTTCTGGTGCTCGTCGGCCAGCCGGGCCTGCTCGGTGCGCATGCGGCCGATCAGGGCCACCAGCAGCTTCACCTTCTCTTCGAGCCGATCGAGGGCTTCGGTGTCGACCGGCCGTGCCGTCTTCAGCATACGTGCTCCCGGCTTCGCCGCCGTCTAGGCCTTGGCCGCCGAGGCCACGGCCTGCCGCGCCTGTTCGACGACCTTCGTGAACGCCGGGGCGTCGTTGACGGCCAGGTCCGCGAGGTGCTTGCGGTCCAGGGCGATGTTGGCCAGCTTCAGGCCCTGCATCAGCTCCCGGTACGTGAAGCCGTTCTCGCGGGCGGCGGCGTTGATGCGGACGATCCAGAGCTGGCGGAAATCGCGCTTCTTGTTGCGGCGGCCGACGAAGGCGTAGTTGAGCGCCTTGTCGACGGCCTGCTTGGCTTCGCGGTACAGCTTGCTCTTGTTGAGGTAGTACCCCTTGGCACGGGACAGGAGCCGCTTGCGCTTGGCTCGCCGTACAGTGCCACGCTTCACTCTCGGCATGTTCGATACTCCACGGCCACTCGACGTTCAGTGGGGGCGCCTGTGCGCCCTGTTCCGGCGGCGGAGCCGATCACCGGGGGGTGGCATCCCCGGGTCCCAGGCCTCCGCGCCCTGCGGCGTGACGGGTTATCCCGCTCTCAGCCCTAGCCCCTACTTATAGGGCAGCATCCGCGCCAGCGTGGCCGCGTCGGCCGGCGAGGCCACGCTGGCCTTGCCGAGCTGGCGCTTCCGCTTGGTCGTCTTGCTCGACGCCAGATGACGCTTGAACGCGGAATTCCTGACGAATTTGCCGGTCGCCGTTTTCTTGAACCGCTTGGCGGCGCCGCGATGGGTCTTCAACTTGGGCATGACGTGCTTCTACTCCTCTGGGCCGATCGCGTTACGCGCCCGGCTCTTCGCTGTCGTCGTCGCCGGCGTCCCCGGCAACTTCCTCTTCGTCGAACGGCTCGAGATCGTCGAGCGGCTCGAGTTCCTCCGCCGGCTCGATCCTCGTCCGCCGCCGCCGGACCCGCCAGCCCGCCCGCCGCCGCCGGCTTCGGGGCGGCCTTCGGGGGCTTGTAGCCCGGCTTCCGCGCGAGGATGACGTGCATCGTGTTGCCTTCCTTGCGCGGCATGTTCTCGGCGACCGCCTCGTCGGCCAGTTCGTCCAGCAGCCGCTCGAGGATGCGCCGCCCGATCTCGGGGTGGGCCATCTCGCGGCCGCGGAAGAAGATGGTCGCCTTCACCTTGTCCCCGTCCGCGAGGAAGCGCTGGATGTGCTTCTTCTTGAACAGGTAGTCGTGCTCGTCCACCTTCGGGCGGAACTTGATCTCCTTGACCTCGGTCACCTTCTGGTGCTTCCGGGCCTCGCGCTGGCGCTTCTGCTCCTGGTACTGGTACTTCCCGAAGTCCATGATGCGGCAGACGGGAGGGGTCGCCGTCGCCGCCACCTCGACCAGGTCCAGGTTCTTGGTGCGCGCGAGCGCGAGGGCCTGCGCGGGCGGCATGATGCCCAACTGCGCGCCGGTGTCGTCGATCACGCGGATCTCGCGGACACGGATGCGCTCGTTGACGCGCGTGCGCTCTTCGCGGCGTGGGCCGAAGCGATCGAATGCGATAGCAGCCTCCTACTGTTCCCGGGACTCGCGTCCCTTGCGCCGGACTTCCTCGAGGGCGGCCCCGATGAACGCGTCCACCGTGCTCGGCCCCTGGTCTCCCGCCGCCCGGCTGCGCACCGACACGGTCCCGTCGGCCATCTCGCGGTCGCCGACGACCAGCATGTACGGCACCTTCTGCAACTGGGCTTCGCGGATCTTATACCCGATCTTCTCCTGCCGGTCGTCCAGTTCTGCGCGCAGGCCGGCCGCCGCGAGCCGATCGCGCACGGCGGCGGCGTACGGGGCGTGGCGATCGGCGATCGGCAGCACCGCCGCCTGCACGGGCGCGATCCAGAGCGGGAACGCGCCGGCGTAGGTTCTCGAGGAGCAGCGCCATGAAGCGCTCGAAGCTGCCGAAGATCGCCCGGTGGATGACCACCGGCCGGTGCTCGGCGTTGTCCGCGCCCACGTACGTGAGGTTGAACCGCTGCGGCAGCTGGTAGTCGAGCTGGATCGTGGCGCACTGCCACTTGCGGCCGAGCGCGTCGGTCACGTCGAAGTCGATCTTCGGGCCGTAGAACGCACCGCCGCCCGCGTCCACGGTGTAGGCCAGGCCCACCGCCTCGAGGGCGCGCCTCAGCTCGGTCTCGGCGTGATCCCAGGTGGCGACTTCGCCCAGGAACTCCGCGGGCCGCGTCGACAGCTTCATCGCGATCGCCAGGCCGAAGTCGTCGTAGACGCGCTGCACGAGGCGCAGCAGGCGTTCGACCTCCTCGCCGATCTGCGACTCCATCACGAAGATGTGCGCGTCGTCCTGGGCGAACTGCCGCACGCGGGTCAGGCCGGACAGCACGCCCGACGCCTCGTTCCGGTGCAGCGGCGTCTGCTCGTGGATAGCGCAGCGGCAGGTCGCGGTAGCTGCGGCCCTCGCTCCCGAACACCAGCATGTGGCCGGGGCAGTTCATGGCCTTCACGCCCATCTGCTCGCCCTCGGCCTCGACCAGGAACATGTTCTGGCGGTAGTGCTGCCAGTGCCCCGACGTCTCCCAGAGCGCCTTGTTGTAGATGAGCGGCGTCTTCAGTTCGACGTAGCCGGCCGGGAACAGCACCTGCCGCATGTAGTCGGCGAGCAGGTTGTAGACGGTCGTGCCCTTGGCGAGCCAGAAGGCCGCGCCCGGGCGCCCACGGGATGGAAGGTGAACAGGCCGAGCTCGCGGCCGAGCCGCCGGTGGTCGCGCTTCTTCGCCTCCTCGAGGCGCTGCAGGTGCGCCTTCAGGTCGGCCTCGCTGAAGAAGGCGGTGCCGTACACCCGCTGCATCGGCTGGTCCTGCGCGTCGCCCTTCCAGTAGGCGTTGGACGTCGTGAGCAGCTTGAACGCCTTCAGGCGCCCCGTCGACGGCACGTGCGGGCCCGTGCAGAAGTCCATGAAGACGTCGGCAATCGTGTAGCACGACACGACGTCGCCGCCCTTTTCGTCGATGAGCTGCACCTTGAGCGGTTCGCCGCGGGCCGCGAAGTACGCCTTCGCCTCCGTCTTTCGGGATCATCCGGCGTTCGTACTTCAGATCCCGCGAGGCGAACTCCTGCATCTTCTTCTCGATCGCCTCGAGATCCTCCGGCACGAAGGGCCGCTCCACGACGAAGTCGTAGAAGTACCCGTCGTCGGTGGCCGGGCCGATGCCGCACTGGGTGCCGGGAAACAGGTTGACGACCGCCGCCGCCATCAGGTGCGCGGTCGAGTGCCGGTAGAGGTCCAGGGCTTCGGGGCTCTCGGGCGTGACGATGCGGACCGACGCGTCGGCGTCGAGCGCGTGCGACAGGTCGACCAGGCGGCCGTCGACGAGGCCGGCGAGGGCAGACTTCGCCAGGCGCGGCGAAATGGCCGCCGCGACCTCGGCGACCCGAGTTCCCTGTTCAACGCTCCCTGACCGAACCGTCGGGAAGCGTGATGGCGATTTGACCCATGGCACACGGCAGGTCCGGCTCCGGCGGGCACTGACTCCCACCCCAACCGACCTGCCTTCGGGAATCGGGGAAGTGGTAGGCACGAGCGGACTCGAACCGCTGACCTCCTGCGTGTCAAGCAGGCGCTCTAACCAGCTGAGCTACGCGCCTAAGTCGCGACCAGACAAGACGTACCGGACCCCCTAGTATAGCAACGGGTCCGTGCGGGCGTCAACGCGCCGGCACGTCGGAGCCAGAGAACCCGGCCTCGCCGGGGGAGTGCCCCCCCGGGGCGAGGACCGGACAGCCGTCCTGCTCGAAGACCGAGGTCTACTTGACGAGGTCCTTGAGGGCCTTGCCGGCGCGTGAAGCGGGGCACGCGGCGCTTCGCGATCTTGATGGGTTCGCCCGTGCGCGGATTGCGCGCGGTCCGCGCCTTCCGGACCGACGTCTTGAACGTGCCGAAGCCGACGAACGTGATCGTGTCGCCCTTCTTCAGCGTCTTGCCGATGTTCTCGATCGCCGATTCGAGCACCTTGCCGGCGAGGGCCTTGGTGGCCCCGGTGTCCTTCACGACTTTCTCGATCAGTTCCTGCTTGTTCATGCGTCCTCCTCCGACGTTGCGGCTGACATTGCGGGAAGCGCCCGCATGCGCACCGTCGCGTTTATACGCAACGGTCTGAAGCCTGTCAAGACGATTCACGCAGCTCCTGGCGAGGTCGTCCCGACGATCTCACGACGGGAGGCGGCCGCTGAGCCGCTCGACGCCTTCTCGAGGGTCGGGTCCCCGGCGGGAGCAGGGCGAGCCGAATTCGACATCGGGCTGGGGCACCGGTACGTCCGGCTGCAGGCCGCGCTCGTGTATCGCGGTGCCGGCCGGCGTGAGGTACCACGCGTGCGACATCCACAGGGCGCCGCCGTCGGGCAGCGGGAACAGGCGCTGGAGGGCCGCCCGCCCTGCCGTGCGCTCGCCGATCGTCTCGGCGCGCTTGTTGCCGGCGAGCGCCGCGACCAAGATCTCCGCCGCGCCGGCGGTCCCGAAGTCGGTCAGCACCGCGAGCGGCAGCGTGATCTCGCCGTCGCCCGGCGCCGCGCTCGTGGTGCTGCCGGGCTCTCGCCGCGCGACTCGAGGATGGCCAGCGTCCCGCCCGGCACGAACAGCCGTGCCGACGCGATGCCGGCGTCGAGCGGCCCGCGGGCGGTGCCGCGGAGATCGAGCACGAGCGCCTTCGCGCCCTCCCGCTGCAGCTGGGCCACCGCCTTGCGCCGATCGCGGCCGCCGTGCCGCTCGGCGAACTCCGTCACGCGCACGTAGCCGATCGTCGGCCGAAGCAGCCGCGCCGCCGGGCGCCGCTGCGGGCGGCACCTCGCGCGTCAGCTCCACCTCGTGAGGCTCGGCGGCGTTGCCGCGCAGGACGACGAGCCTCACGGACGTGCCCGGGGCGCCCCGGAGCTGCCGCATGCCTTCCCATACCGACATCTCGCGCGTCGGGGCCGTCGCCAATCGTCCGGATGAAATCGCCCGGCCGCAGCCCCGCCTTCGCGGCGGGCGAGTTCTCGCGCGCGGCGACGACCCGCAGGTAGTACTGGCGGGTGAGGTCGAGCCCGACGTCGGCAGGCCCGGCCGCGGCGCCGGACTGCAGCAGCTTCGTCTGCTCCGGCCGTGAGATAGGCGCTGTCGGCGTCGAGGGCATCCGCCAGCCCGTGCATCGCGCCGTGCATCAGCCGATCGACGTCGACCTCCTCGACGTAGTTGCCCGTCGTCAGGCTGAACACGTCGTCGAACACGCGCAGGTGCGGGTATGTCTCCTGGCCGCCCATCGTCTTGCCGAGCAGGCCGCCGACCAGGGCGAACGCGAGGACCGGCGCGGTGATCAGGATGATGGCGAATCGCGTGCGGGTGGTCATGGATGGGGCTTACTTCCGCTTCAGCCATTGTAGTGGATCGACCGGCTTACCGTCGATCCGCAATTCGAAGTAGAGCGACGGCTCGCCGTCGAGCGACGTGCCCACGCTGCCCAGCCGCTGGCCCTGCGCCACGCGCTCGCCCGACACGACGTCGATGTCGGCGAGGTAGCCGTAGAGCGAGAAGGTCACCGACCCGTGGTCGACGATCACGAGCTTGCCGAAGCCCGTGAACGTTGTCGGCGTAGGCGACGACGCCCTCGTGGACGGCTGTGACGGGCGTGTCGAGGCGCCGGCCGCGATCCGGATCGCCGTTCGAGACGACCGACGTGTGGAACCTGCGGTTGACCTGCCGCCCGAACCCGCCGGTGACGGTGCCCGTCACGGGCCAGTCGAGGTCCCCCTTGAAGGGGCGCAGCGGCAGCCCGACGACCGCGCCGGCCTCGGCGGGACGTCCGCGCGCGGCGTCGTCGATGGTGCGCTGCAGGCGCTGGCGCGCGGCTTCCAGCTCGCCGACCAGCTGCGCGGCGAGATCGCGGCGCGCGTCGATGCGGCGTGATGAGGTCCCTGTGCGCCGCGACCGCCTGGGCGGCCGCGTCGCGGGTGCGGGCCACGGCGGCCTGGGCCAGGCTCGGCCTGGCTGCGGCGGCTCTCCGAGCGCCGCCTGCGCCTTGCGCAGGTCCGCCAGCGTCCGCTGATGCTCGGCGACGCGGCGGCGGTCGAGGCCCTGCAGGCCCGACACGAACCGGTACGCGCGGCCCATGCTCGCGCAGGTCGTCGACGCTCATGAGCAGGCGGAGGTAGCCGCCGTTGCCGATCTTGTAGAGCTCCACCATGCGCGCCGTCGAGGTCGGGCAGCTGCGACTCGGCCGTCCGCTCGAGCGCGGCGATCCGCGCCGGCCGTGTCGTCGATCTCGCCCTCGATGCGCTGCAGGTCGAGCGTGCTGGCGGCGAACTCCTCCGCGCGCAGGTCGCGCTCGACCTCCAGCTTCCTGAGGTCCTCGAGCAGCGTCCGCTCGCGCGAGGCGAGGCTGTCGGCCTCCTGCTGGAGCGACTTGATGCGCGCCGCCGCCCTGGCGGCCATGCGCCTCGGCGCTCGCCGGGTCCTGCGCGCCGGCCGCCGGCCCGGCGAGGGCCGCGGCCGAGCAGCAGCGCCCCCGCCGGCCGCCGCCGGCCGGCCACGCCGGGCGTCCCGCGGGCGGCGAAGGGGACGCGGCCGGAGGCGTCGGCGGAGCCTTCGCATGGGCGTCAGAACAGGGGCTTGCCGTCCATCTCCTTCGGGACCGGCACGCCGAAGTACTTGAGCACGGTCGGGCCGATGTCGATCACCCGCGGGTCCTGCACGTCGATCCTGCGGTTCGAGATGAGCAGGCCCGGGATCGTCTTGTAGTCGAATCCGCAGTGATCCCCGCTCCACTTGCGGGTGTTGGGATAGACGATGTCGCCGGGCGGCGACCCGCCGAGCGTCGTCTGCCAGGACACGCGGTAGCCGTCCACCATGCCCGACCTGGAGGTCCGGCGCGTCTTTCGAGGAACGGGCCGCTGTAGATGTCGTCGCGCTTGTAGACGTTGCTGACGATGCGCGCGCCGTTCCTGGGGTCGGTCATGCCCATCAGGCGCGAGGCCAGGTCGTCGACGACCGCCTTGTACTCGGCGGGGTCGACCGCGCCGTCGCCCTCGCGGCCCTTCAGGTTGATGAACACCTGGCCGAGGCCCATCGCGTAGGCCTTCGTGCGCGACCAGTCGACGTTCTCCCAGAACTGGCCGGACCCGAGGAACATCTCGTTCATGCCCTTCATCTCGGTCCGCTGGCCCTTGATCGCGAGGAACCCCTCGTTGACGAGCCACGTGTTGAGGTTGACCGCGTGGCGGAACGAGTGGAACCCGTGGTCCGACATGACGATCACCTGCGTGTCCGGGCGGCAGGTGCTCCAGCACCTCGCCGACGAACTGGTCGACGCGCCGGTAGACGCGCAGGATCGAGTCGCCGTACTTCGCGGCGTCGGCCTCGTTGTACATCGGGTGCGTCTTGTCGATGAAGCGCCACATCATGTGCTGGACGCGGTCGGTCGACTCGGTGACGCCGACGAGCAGGTCCCACTTCCGCGCGTCGAGGCGGTGGAGGATCGACCTGCGCGCGGTCGTCGAACGCGCGGTACAGATCGTCCATGAACGCCTTCTCGTCGAGCCGGTCCTCGTTGAGCGGCCAGGTCGCCTCCGCCCAGCCGAGCGTCCGGAAGAACCCGAGGCGGTCGTTGATCTGGGACGAGAACGACGCGGGAGACGAGATCGGCACCGGCGGGTTGTCCGGCCGCCAGTTCACCGGGCGAGATGTAGAGCTGCAGCTCCTTGTCGGCCCGGATGAGGAACAGCTGCACCATGCCGTGCAGGCGGACGAGGAAGTTCACCCGGAACTCGAGGGTGACCCACTTGCTCCACTCGCCCTCGGCGAGGCTGACGCTGCGGTCCTGGATCTCGATGGTCGCGCGCCGCTCCGGGCGGTTCCAGTGGACCGTGATCGGCAGCCGGATGTCCTCGCGCGCGGTGAGCTCGGCCAGCGCCGCCCTGTCGGCGTCGGAGCAGCGACGGCCCCTTCGCCAGGATCGCCCGCTGCTGCGCCTTGACGACCGGGTTGGGCGGGCCGACCAGTTCGGTCCGCGCCACGCCCTTGTCCATCACGAGGCGCTTCAGGATGCCGCCCATCTCGGTGTTGCCTTCTTCGTACCGGGACAGGTCGGTGGCGAAGTAGTAGAAGGTGCCGATCGTGCCGCGGATGTCGGGCAGCGGAAGCCCGGACAGCAATTCACCGTTCTCGACGTCCTCCGGCGGGAACGTGATCGGCACGGTGAGCAGGCTCGACCGCACGCCGTGCTGCCCGGCCGTGACCCAGAACGACGTGCCGCCGCGGATCGACGTGATCACCGGCTTCTTGATCGGCAGGTAGTTGAACAGGAACTCCGGCGGCGCCTTCTTGACGATG
The DNA here is from genome assembly GCA_963806085.1 of uncultured Acidobacteriota bacterium. Taxonomy (GTDB): domain Bacteria; phylum Acidobacteriota; class Vicinamibacteria; order Vicinamibacterales; family JAKQTR01; genus JAKQTR01. The sequence goes on along the minus strand of CAWDWR010000001.1, from coordinate 2,040,468 downwards.
CCGAGGTCCGGCATGTAGGTCTTCGGGTCCCGCACGAGGAAGTCGAAGATGTTGTGCTTGCCCGCGTTGGACCCGGTCGCGAACGACGCCCACGACGTCGGGGACTCCGGCGAATGGCTCGTCTCGAGGCGGTAGAACCCGCCCTGGGCCGCGAGCTTCGCGAGCGTCGGGCAGCTGGCCCGCGGCCATCCACCGCTCGGTCAGCTCGGGGTCCATCCCGTCGAAGCCGAGGATGACGATCTTCTGCGAGTACCTGCGACGGCGGTGAGCCGGTTTCTGGCAGGACACGGCGCCAAGCGCGAGGGCGGCCGCGAGCAACAGGGCGCTGTACGACTTCACGTGATCTCTCTTTGTGTCCGGTGGACGGCTTCACGACCCGTTCTTGCGGCGCAGGCTCGCCGAACGCAGGTATAACCGGTACCTGCGGCTGTCGAAAAAGTATAGCGTACCGCCGGCGGCGCCGCGCGGGCACGCCCTTGGAGACGGGCCGCGATGATAGTACGCTCCAGCACGGATGCGGACTCCTGGGCGTGGACGACGGACGGCGGCGCATCGGGCTTGCCGTGAGCGATCCGACGGGCACGCTGGCGCGCCCGGTCGAGACCGTGGCGGGGCACGACGATCCTGCCGCCGCCGCCCGCGAGGTGGCGGCGGCGCTGGCGCGGCTCGAGGCCGGCGACGAACCGATTGGCGCCATCGTCGTCGGCCTGCCGCTGCGCCTCGACGGCACGCCGAACGATCAGACCGGTCACGCCCGCGCGCTGGCCGCCGAGTTGCGGCGCCTGACGGGCCGCGACGTGGTCCTGCAGGACGAGCGCCTGACGAGCCGCGAGGCCGAGAGCCGGCTTGCCCTGCGGGAGCGCGACTGGCGCGTCCGCAAGAAGCGCCTCGATGCGGCGGCGGCGGCGGTGATGCTGCAGGAGTACTTGGACAGCTGGAAAGTAGCCAGTCGCCAGAAGTAGTCAGTAGCCAGTAGGAAGCCCGGACGTTCGGAGAGAAGGGTAACAGATCTGTCTGGAGACATAGGTAACAGTGTGACGATGCGTGTGGTGGCTGTGGAAAACGCGCGTTGGGCGTTTTCCAAGGAGCCGGTGGACCCGTCGTGTGGGTCCACGGCGCCGGCAGCCTCCACGCGCCTGGTCCGCTCACGCATACGGGACGGGCGTGAGCGTGCGGGTGCGAGCCTCGAACCGCGCCAAGCGGACCGTCGCGAAGTGCAGCATCCAGAGGCCGTCCTCGACTTCCTCAAAGGCGACGTGTTCCCCGCCCAGGACCTCGGTGAGATAGAGCGGGTTGCCCGCCCACGAGACCTGGCCGGTGCTGGCAACGCGGCGGACTTCCCAGTGCCCCGGATACTCGAGCGGCGGGAGGTGGGTGGGATAGGGACGGGGCGAGGCCGCGTAGCAGCTCGCCGGGGTGACGTCGCCCAACGCCTCATGGGGGCGCTCGGTGTTGTAGTCGCCGCAGAAGTGTCGGAAGCGGCGCTGTTGCGCCGCGAGGTGCGCCGCGGGCGGCCGTGCCGTTTCCGCTTTCAGCACGCGGTGGAATTGCTCATGGGCACCGTTCTGTTCCGGATGGCCCAACGCAATGCGTTCGGGCTGAATGCCCAGACGCAGCCACCAGACCGACAGGTGCGAGAGCCGCGTCAACCCCGGCGCGGCAAAGGGGCCGCCATTATCACTGCGCAGCCGCTCCGGCAGCCCATGGTCGCGGAACGCGCGCTCGAAGCACGGCCGCACCAGTCGGCCGGATTTCTCGGGCAGGGCATCACAGCGCAGCACGAGGCGGCTGTGCAGATCGCGCAGCGTGAGGGGATAACAATACGTTCGATCCCCCAGGCGGAATTCGCCTTTGAAATCCGTGGTCCACACCTCGTTCGGGCGCGTGGCCGGCGCCAAGGGACTCGGGGACGCGTGCCCGCGTCGGCGGCAGCGGGGCGTCCGGACCAGGCCGTGGGCCTTCAGCAGCGCACTGCCGGTGGACGGCGCCGGCCACGGCCACGTCGGCCACGTGCGGCGCAGCCCCGCCAGAAGCTTGCGCGCCCCCCACGTCGGATGGCGGCGCCGCGCGTCACACAGCGCGTGCGTCACCGCGCCCCCCGTCGCCCGCGGCGAGTGCTGCGGCCGCCGCGATTGGTCCACCAGGCCCTCGAGCCCCGTGTGCTCGAAGCGGGCAGCCCACTTGTACCCCGTCTTGCGGCTGATCCCGTAGTGCTCACACAACTCGGTCATCGACAACCCGCCCGCGACGTACGCGCGGACAAACAACCGTCGCAGATCCATAGGACTCACTCCTTGCCATGGCATCGCGCCCTCCTGCGAAGCGATGGCGAAAAGTGTTACCCATGTGTCCAGACGAATGTGTTACCTATGTGTCCGGATTGAGCCGCCAGAAGCCAGAAGTCAGAAGTCAGAAGAGCGTGTCTAGCTGCCCATGCGCCGGATCCTCGCCATTCTCTTACTCGTGCTGATCGGCGCCGGCGTCTGGCTGGCACGGGAGCAGTATCTCCGCATCGATCAACCGTACAAGGGGTACGAAGGAGCGGAGCAGTTCGTGGACGTGCCGAGCGGGCTCGGGACGAAAGCCATCGGCAGGCTGCTCGTCGACGCCGGCGTCGTCTCGGACCCGGTCACCTGGCGGCTCGCCGTCTGGAGAAGCGGGACGTCCACGGCGCTCAAAGCCGGCGAGTACCGGTTCAGGGAGGCCATGTCGCCGGCCGCCGTCGTGGCGAAACTTGCGAACGGCGACGTCTACGTCCGCAGCATCACCTTTCCCGAAGGCCTGACGATCCGGCAGATGTCCGCGATCTACGAACAGGCCGGGTTCGGCGCGGCGAAGGACTTCGTCGCAGCCGCGGGCGACGAGCGGCTGGTCGCGTCCTACGACCCATCGGCGCGGAACCTCGAGGGGTATCTGTTTCCCGACACCTACGCGCTGCCGCGCCGCGCCTCGGCTCACGACCTGGTGCAGCGCATGGTGGAGCGGTTCGAGGCGGTGATGACGCCCGAGGTTCGACAGGCGGCCGCGGATGCGGGCCTCTCCGTTCGCCAGGCGGTGACGTTGGCGTCGCTGGTCGAGAAGGAGACGGCCGCGCCGGGCGAGCGGCCGGTCGTCGCCGCCGTCTACCGGAACCGCCTCAGGCTGCGAATGGGGCTCCAGTGCGACCCCACGGTCATCTACGCGCTCGAGCTGCGCGGCCGTTTCAACGGCAACCTCACGAAGGCCGACCTGACGATCGACTCGCCGTACAATACATATCGGTATCGGGGGCTGCCGCCCGGGCCCATCGCTGCGCCCGGCCGGTCCTCACTCGAAGCCGCAGTCCGGCCGGCGGCGGTCGACTACCTGTTCTTCGTCAGCCGCAATGACGGCACGCACGCCTTCGCGTCGACGCTCGCCGACCACAACCGCAATGTGCAGAAGTACCAGGTGCAGTTCTTCAAGAGGAAGGCTGACGTCAGGTAGTAGCCAGTAGTCAGTAGTCAGTATTCAGTAGCAATGCCTGTCGCGCTGCGATCCGGCTCGAAAGCGAGACGCTGTCTTTCTACTGGCTACTGACTACTGGCTACTGACTACTGGCTACCGGCTACTGATTACTTCGAACCGTCCCGCCGTCACCGCTCCGCCCACCTCAGCTTCTCCCGCAGCACCTGGTAGTAGCTGCGCGAGAAGGCGCGCACCAGGCGCACGGGCTTCGCGGCCTGCTGGATCCGGACGGCGTCGATGAACTCGAGCCGTTCCCCGGCCTGCCCGTCGAAGGTCACGTAGGCTTCCGAGCCGTCGCCGCGCGGATGGGGCTGCACCAGGACGTCCTGCGACGCGGGAATCACCACCGGCCGGTTCGTGAGTGTGTGCGGGGCGATCGGGTTCAGCACGAGCGCGTGCACGGCCGGGTGCACGATTGGGCCGCCGGCCGACAGGTTGTACGCCGTCGACCCGGTGGGCGTGGCGATGATGATGCCGTCCGCCAGGAACCGGGCGACGAACTCGCCGCCGACGCTCACGGCGAACTCGACGACCCGCGAGAGCGACCCCCCGGTCACGGTCACGTCGTTGAGCACGTAGTGCTCGGCCCTGGGCCGGCCGTCCCGCTCGATGACGGCCCGCAGCATCAGGCGGGATTCGATGGGGGCCGTGCCCGCGAGTGCGGCTTCCAGCGACGCATACAGCTCGTCGTACGTGACCTCGGTCAGGAACCCGAGGCCGCCGAAGTTGACGCCGAGGATGGGCGTTTCCAGGCCGGCCTTCGCGGCCCGGTCGGCCATGCCGAGCAGGGTGCCGTCGCCGCCGAGGAGCAGGATGAGGTCGACATGGCGGGGCAGGTCGTCTCGTGTCACGCGCCGCAGGCCGCCTTGCTCGGCCAGCTCCGCCGTGGCCTCGTCGAACACCGGCTCGACGCCCCGCGATTCCAGCCACGACGCGATGGCGGGCAGGTCCGCGCTGACGGCGGTCAGCCGCGGCTTGGCGACGATTCCGACGCGCTTGATCATCTGGTGCTCCCGGGCGTGCTGCGCCATTCTATCCAAGAAGCGCTTGCCGCGCGGCCATCAAGCCCATAGACTGCGCCCATGCCTTGCGACGGGGCCCGCCCCTCGCAGAGAGGGTCCCGACCATGCACTCGCGCCGCTTTCTTCCCGTGCTCCTGCTGCTGTTCATCGGCAGCGGCTGCGCCGCGCTGATCTACGAGGTGGTCTGGTTCCAGCTGCTTCAGCTGGTCATCGGCTCGTCGTCGATCTCGCTGGCGGTCCTGCTCGGGACGTTCATGGGCGGGCTGTGCCTCGGCAGCCTCGGCTACTCCCGCGTCGCCTCGGCCCGCCGTCATCCGCTCCGCATGTATGCGCTGCTCGAGGCGGCCATCGGCGTCATCGGCCTGCTGGTGCTCGTCGGCGTGCCCGTCGTCGGCAGCGCGTACTCGAGCTGGGCGGGGCCGGGAACGCTGGGAATCGTGCTGCGCGCCGTCGCCGCCGGCGATCTGCCTGCTTCCGCCGACGCTCCTGATGGGCGCCACGCTGCCGGCGCTGTCCCGCTGGATCGAGATGACGCCGCGCGGGGTGTCGTGGCTCGGCTTCTTCTACGCGGGCAACACGGCGGGTGCCGTCGTCGGGAGCGTCCTGGCCGGCTTCTACCTGCTCCGCGTGTCCGACCTCGCGACAGCCACGTTCGTGGCCGTAGCCCTGAATGCCGCCGTCGCCGCCGCGGCGTTCCTGGTGGCGTCGGCCAGTCGCCTACGATCCTGAGCGCATGCAGGCCACCGGCTTCCAGGCGGACCCGGACGCCCGGCGCCTCGCCGAAGCCGGGCCGGCCGCGGCCGAGTCGCTGCGCGTCGAGCGCCGGACGGTGTACCTCGCCATTGCGCTCTCGGGGTTCACGGCCCTCTCGGCCGAGGTGGTGTGGACGCGGCTGCTGTCGCTGCTCTTCGGGGGCACCACGTACACCTTCTCGTTGATCCTCGCCGGCTTCCTGCTCGGCCTCGGCATCGGCAGCAGCCTCGGGTCGGCCTTCGCGCGCAGTCTCGCGCGGCCGTCCATGGCCCTCGGATGGTGTCAGGCCGGGCGTGTGCGCGGCCGTCGCCTGGGCCGGGATCATGGTCAGCGCTTCGATGCCGTACTGGCCCATCGACCCGTCGATCTCGACCAGCCCCTGGTTCAACTTCCAGCTCGACGTGGCGCGCTGTCTCTGGACGGTGCTGCCGGGCGCGGTGCTCTGGGGCGCGAGCTTCCCGCTGGCGCTGGCGGCGGTGGCGCGTGTCGGCGGCGACCAGGCCCAGATCGTCGGGAGGCTCTTCGCCGCGAACACGCTGGGCGCCATCATCGGCGCGCTCGGGGCCGGCGCGCTCGTCGCGTGGGTGGGCAGCCAGCACACGCAGCAGTTCATGATCGCCGTGGCCGCCGCCTCGGCCCTGCTGATGCTGCTGCCAGGCCTGGGCGCAGCGGCCGCGAGCCCGGCGGGCGGCCGGGTTCGCCGCCGGCGCGCTCGTCCTCTGCCTGGGCGTTGGCGCCGTCCTGCTCGGCCGCGCGATTCCTCCGGTGCCCGGGTTGCTCGTCGGGTACGGGCGGTTCGCGGCGACCTGGGTGAACCAGGCGGAATTCATCTACGTGGGCGAGGGCCTCAACGCGTCGGTGGCGGTGTCGAGGCTGTCGAGCGGCGTGCTGAACTACCACAACGCCGGCAAGGTGCAGGCCTCGAGCGAGCCGCAGGACATGCGCCTGCAGCGCATGCTCGGCCACCTGACGACGATCGTGCCGGACCGGCCGGCGTCCGTGTTCGTCATCGGCTTCGGCGCCGGCGTGACCGCCGGGGCCGTGTCGATCGACCCGCGCGTCGAGCGCGTGACGATCGCGGAGATCGAACCGCTGGTGCCGACGACGGTCTCCCGCTACTTCAGCGCGCACAACTTCGACGTCGCCCACAACCCGAAGGTGACCATTCGCATCGACGACGCGCGGCACTACCTGCTGACGACCGGCGAGAGGTTCGACGCGATCACGTCGGACCCCCTCGACCCGTGGGTGAAGGGCGCCGCGATGCTGTATTCGCGCGAGTTCTTCGACCTCGTGAAGCGGCGCCTGAATCCCGGCGGCGTCGTGACCCTCTTCGTCCAGCTCTACTCGAGCAACGAGGACGCCGTGAAGAGCGAGATCGCGACCTTCTTCGAGGCGTTCCCGAAGGGGATCGTGTTCGGCAACACGTACAACGGCGCCGGGTACGACCTGGTGCTGCTCGGCCAGCGGGACCCCGCGCCGCTCGACCTCGACGCGCTCGCCGCGCGCCTCGACCAGCCGGAGTACGCGCCGGTCGCCGCCTCTCTCCGGGAAGTTGGCTACGCGTCGCTCATCGATCTCCTGTCGACCTACGCTGGCGACGCGCCCAACCTCCGCGGCTGGACGGCCGACGCGGTGATCAACCAGGACATCAGCCTGCGCCTGCAGTACCTGGCCGGCATGGGCGTGAACCTGCGCGTCGGCGACCTGATCTACCGCAACATTCTCGCCTGCCGGAAAGTGCCGTCCGACGTCTTCACCGGGTCGGAAGACCGCAAGGCGCTGCTCTGGGAGGCGATTCAGAATCCGCCTGTGCGGTGAGCGATGCCCATGCCAGGTCTTGAAGGCCGGTTCCTCTACCTTTCCCGAGCCGAGGTCGCCTCCGCCGGCCTGGGCGTGAGCGCCATGATCGGCTTGCTCGAGACCGCGTTCCGCGAGAAGGGACACGGCCGCATCGAGATGCCGCCGAAGCCTGGCGTGCACACGCGGCCCGACGCGTTCCTGCATGCCATGCCGGCTTACATCCCGGCCATGCAGGCGGCCGGGATCAAGTGGGTGGGCGGCTATCCGGATAACCACACGCGCGGCCTGCCGTACATCACCGGCCTGCTGGTCCTGAACGACGTCGACACGGGCCTCCCGTACGCCGTGATGGACTGCACCTGGATCACCGCGTACCGCACGGCCGCGGCCTCGGCGCTCTCAGCGAGGTACCTGGCCCGCCCGGACAGCCGCACCGTCGGCATCCTCGCTTGCGGGGTGCAGGGACACAGCCACCTCGAAGCGCTCGCCGCCGTCTTCCCGGTGGCCAGGGTCTTCGCGTACGACGTGCGGCCGGACGTGCAGGAGCGCTTCGTCGCCTTCGCCCGCGCGCGGTATGGCGTCGAGGCGATCGGCGTCGCCGAACCGAAGGCGGCCGTCGTCGAGAGCGATCTGGTGGTGACCTCCGGGCCGATCCTGAAGCACCCGGAGCCGACGATTCAGGCGGGCTGGCTGCGCCCCGGCAGCTTCGCCAGCGCGGTGGATTTCGACAGCTACTGGAGCGGCGCGGCGCTCGCGGGTTTCGACAAGGTGACCACCGACGACATCGCGCAGTTTGACTACTACCGGTCGATCGGGTACTTCCGGCAGACGCCCGAGCCGTGCGCGGATCTCGGAGAAATCGTCGCCGGGCTCAAGCCGGGGCGCGAGCGGGCGGACGAACGGACGCTCGCCGTCAACCTGGGCCTGGCCCTGGACGACATGGCGGTGGCGCCGGAGGTCTTCCGCCTCGCCGTGGCGAAAGGGCTGGGAACCTGGCTTCCGCTGTGAGCCGGGCTACTTCGTGCCCGGCGCCGCCGGCGTCACGCTCGGCATCTTGCCCTGGGTCTCGACGAGCCGCTTCGCGATCAGGTTGACCACGACCGCGTCGTTCCTGATCGAGCCGAGGTAGGCGGCCCTCAGCAGTCCCTCGCGGCGGTTGCGCAGCGCCTGGGTGATCGCCTGTCTTCACCTCGGGCATGCTCGGGTCCTTCTGGCCGGCCGTGTCCTTCGCCACGAGCAGGACCACGGTGTAGGCGCCATTCGCGCCGACCACCTTCGCCGACCCCGGCGTGCCCTTCAAAACGGCGTCGCGCAGCTGCGGCGGGGCCTGGTTCAGCGCCGACAGCGGCACGAACCCGAGGTCGCCTCCGCGCGGCGCCGACTCCGGATCCTCCGAGAAGTCCGCTGCGACGTTCCGAGAACGACGCGCCGGCCTTCAGCCGATCCATCACCATCTGCACCTTGGCCGCCGCTTCCTGGGGCGTCCCGGCGTCGTTGCCGGTCCGGTTGGCGATCCGCGCTTCACGAACGGGGGTGATGGCAATCTGCGCGATGCGGTAGGCGTCCTCGGTACGGTTGAACTGCGCCCGGTTGGCCTCGAAAAACGCCGTGACGTCCTGGTCGGTGACGGTGACCTTGGACGTGACTTCCTTTTCGAGCAGCTTCTGCACGAGCAGGTCGCGCCGCAGCCCCTCGCGCATGTCGGCGACGGTCAGGTTCCGCTTGGCCAGTTCCTGCGCGAAGGCGTCGTCAGGGATGTTCTTGCGGGCTTCCACGTAGGCCGCGTCGAGCTCGGTGTCGGGCAGCTCGATCTTCAGCTCTCGGGCCTTCGTCAGCAGCAGGTCCTGCACGATGATCTGATCGAGGACCTCGAGCTTCGCCGCGGCCGCCTCTTCCTCGGATGGCGCCTGCGAGTTCTGCTGGATGCGCTGGTAGGCTTTCTCGACGTCATCGCGCGTGATCTCGCGGCCGTTCACCACCGCCCAGGCGTTGGCGGACACGGGCGGGGCGGCCGGCTTCGACTGGCACGCGCCTCCGGCGCCGGCAAGCGCGAGCGTGAACAGGATCATCAGGCGGGAGGGGCGCACGGGCGTCAACAGGGTGTTCATCATCCGGCTATTGTGCCACGAGCCCGCCGGCTTCAGCGAGACTCCGCCGTGAAGCAGCGTTCCCCGGCGCCGCGTCTCATCCCAGACGCAGGTGCAGCAGGAACTCCTGGTTGCCCGTGGCGCCCGTGATGGGGGAGGGCGTCATGCCGAGGCGCACAAGGCCGCAGGATGCCGCGCTTTCCGTCACACGCAGCAGCACGGCCTCGTGCACCGCGGGGTCTTTGACCAGCCCGCCGCGCCCCACCTCGCCGCGGCCTGCCTCGAACTGCGGCTTCACGAGCGCCACGATGTCGGCGCCCGGCGCGAGCACGGGCGGCAGCGCCGGCAGGATCAGCCGCAGCGAAATGAACGACACGTCGATCGTCACCACGTCGACGGGCGCCGGCAGCCAGCCGCGTTCGAGTTGACGGGCGTTGCGGTGTTCCAGCACGACCACCCGCGGATCCTCGCGCAGCCGCCAGTCCAATTGTCCGTGGCCCACGTCGAGGGCGACCACGCGCCGCGCACCCCGCTGGAGGAGCACGTCCGTGAACCCGCCCGTCGAGGCGCCGATGTCGAGGCCCTCGCGGCCGACGACGTCGATGCCGAACGCATCGAGCGCATGCGCCAGCTTCACGCCCCCCCGGCCCACCCACGGGAAGTCGGGCTCCGCGATCTCGATCGCCACGCCGTCGAGCACGGCTGCTCCGGCCTTGCTGACCACCTCGCCGTCCACCTTCACCCGCCCCGCGAGGATCAGGGCGCGCGCCCGTTCACGCGAGGCGACCAGGCCGTCGTTCACGAGGCGCACGTCCAACCGGGTGCGTGCTGGAGCGGGCATGTTGCGGCTGCGTCAGGACGTGCGCGAGACCACCCACTGGGCGATCTCGGCGAGCCGGCTGCGATCCAGTTCCGCCGCCGCGAGCGCCTCGACGGCCGAGTCGGCCGCCTCCTGTGCCATGCGCTTCGACACGTCCAGGCCGAAGAGGGCCGGGTAGGTCGGCTTGCCGGCCGCGGCGTCCTTGCCGGCGGTCTTGCCGAGATCCTGGCCTTCGACATCGAGCACATCGTCGACGATTTGGAAGGCGAGTCCGAGGAACGCCCCGTAGCGGCCCACCGCGTCGACTCGCTCGGGCGGCGCGCCGGCCATGATCGCGCCCGCGACCGTCGCCGCCCGGATGAGCGCGCCGGTCTTGCGGGCGTGCATGTCCTTCAGCGCGCCGGCGTCGAGCGCATCCGCGCCGTGGCTGTGGCCGACGGCCTGCAGATCGATGGCCTGGCCGCCGACCATTCCCGCCGCGCCCGCCGCCTCGGCGACCCGGCGGATGGTTTCGAGCTTCCTCGCCGCAAGGCCCGGCTGCCGGGCGTCGTCCGGTTCGCGGGCGAGCAGGGCGAAGGCTTCGGCCAGCAGTCCGTCGCCCGCCAGGATGGCCATCCCCTCGCCGTACACGACGTGGAGCGTGGGCTTCCCGCGGCGCAGCGAATCGTTGTCCATCGCGGGCAGGTCGTCGTGGATGAGCGAGTAGGTGTGAATCATTTCGATCGCGCACGCCGCAGGCATGGCCAGGCGGGGCGCGGCGGCTTCTCCCGGCGCGACCGATTCGGCCGCGGTCAGGGCCAGCACGGGCCGCAGGCGCTTGCCGCCCGCGAGCAGGCTGTACCGCATGGCGTCGCGGATCGTCGCCAGCCGTCCCTGTGCGGGAGGCAGCAGACTCGCGAGCGCCTCGTCGACCTCGACGCGGCGCGACCGGAGGTAGTCACGAAGCGGCGCGTCGGGCGCACTCATGCCTTCCGGCCCTTCTGCGCGGGCTCCGGGGATGGGGCCCGCCCATCGTCCTCGCCAACGGTGGAGAGCGACGCCGGCGCCGGCGCGAGTTCGCCGCCTTCGCCGAGCACTTCGATGCGGCGCTCGGCTTCCTCGAGCCGCGCGTGGCAGTAGCGCGACAGCCGCACGCCCCGCTCGTAGAGTTCGAGCGACTGCTCGAGCGCCAGGTCGCCCTCTTCCAGCTTGCGGACGATCGATTCGAGTTCGGCGATCGCGCCTTCGAAGTCCTTGATGTTCACATCCATGGCTGTCTGGTCCTGCACGCCTTATGGCGCCTCTTCACGCGGAAGGTCCCGGCCCGTGATCACGCATCGGAGTTCGCCGCGGTGCAGCGTGACGCGCACGGCGTCGCCGTCGTTCATGGCGGCGGCCTCCCTGACGATCTGCCGCCGGTCCGCGTCCCAGCAGACGGCGTAGCCGCGGCCGAGCACGGCCAGCGGGCTCAGCGTCTCGATGCGCGCGGCGAGCGAGCCGAGCCGAGCCTCCGCCCCATGGTACTTCCGGACGGCGGCGGCCTGCAGCCGCGCCTCGGCCTGCGCCAGCCGCGTGTTGATCCGCGCGATGGTGCGCCTCAGGTCGAGCCCGTCGAGGCGGAGGCGGAGCGCCTGGAACGCGCGCCGGCGGCTGGCCAGGCGGCCGCGCCCGCCGCGCTGCAGATCGAGCAGCAGTTCCGCCACGTATCGGCCTCGCAGCGCCAGCCGGCCGGGGAACCCCGCTATCGCGGGCCGGGCCTCCAGCCGCTGCAGCGCCTGCAGCCCCCGCTGCACCCGGCGGTGCGCAGCGGCGGCCGCGCGGTCCGCGAGGGCGTCGATGCGCGTGGTGAACTCGTCTTTCGCCGCCACGACGATCTCCGCCGCGGCGGAGGGCGTGGGCGCCCTGACGTCGGCCACGTGGTCCGCCAGCGTCACGTCGACCTCGTGGCCGACGGCCGAAATGACCGGCACCGGGCAGGCGGCAATCGCCCGCGCCACGGGCTCCTCGTTGAACGCCCACAGATCTTCGATCGATCCGCCGCCGCGCCCGACGATGACGACGTCGACGCCCTCCACGCGGCCCAGTTCGCCGAGGGCGCGCGCGATGTCGGCCGCGGCCGTGTCGCCCTGGACCCGCGCGGGCGCGATAATCACGTGCGCGTTCTGGTACCGGCGCCCGAGCACCTTCAGAATGTCGCGGATCGCGGCGCCGTCAATCGACGTGACGATGCCGATCTTGCGCGGCAGCGCGGGCAGCGGCCGCTTGCGCGACGCGTCGAGCAGGCCCTCCGCCTGCAGGCGGCGCTTGAGCTGGTCGAGCGCGAGTTGCCGGGCGCCGAGCCCCCTGGGCTCGATCTCGTGGCAGACGATCTGGTACTCGCCCTTCGGCTCGTACACGCCGATCCGGCCGCGGGCGAGCACGTGCTGCCCGTCCTCGAGCTTGAACTTCAGCAGCCGCGCCGCGTTCTTGAACATCACCGCGCGGAGCTGGGCGCCCGCGTCCTTCAGCGAGAAATAGACGTGCCCGGTGTTCCAGACGCGGCAATTGGAGATTTCGCCGTCGACCCAGACGTCCGCCCACGTCGATTCGAGCAGCAGCGCGGACCTCGGCGGTGAGTTCCGACACCGTGTAGACCCGCGGCGCCGCGGCGCCGCCGTCCGCCTGCGCGTCCCCGTCGTCGTCGAACGGCAGGTCAAACAGGCTGCTCATCGTCCTCCACGCGGCGCGCGTCGCGGAGTTCCTGCCGCGACCAGTCGAGGCGGATCGATCTCGCGCGCCAGACCCGTGCGATCGTCGGCGTCGATGAGCACCGCCTGCAGGCGCGGATTCGCGTCGGCGGGCTCCATCCGCGCGGGAAGGCCGGTGACGAACCGGGCGAGCACCTCGGCCCGCTCCATGCCGATGATCGAGTCGTGCGGCCCGGTCATGCCGACATCGGTGATGTACGCCGTGCCGCCTGGCAGGATGCGGGCGTCGGCGGTCTGCACGTGGGTGTGCGTGCCGACCAGCGCGGCGGCGCGGCCATCGAGGTGCCAGCCCATCGCGATCTTTTCGGCCGTGGCTTCCGCGTGCATGTCGACCACGATGACGCGGGCATTCGCGCGACAGGCGATCGACGGCGGCGGCGACCGCCTCGAACGGATTGTCGACCGGCGGCATGAACACCCGGCCCATCGCGTTGATCACGCCGAGCGGCCGGCCGTCGGCAAGGCGTGTGACGAACGCGCCGCGGCCTGGGGCGGCGGGCGACATGTTCAGCGGCCGCAGCAGGCGGGGCTCCACGCCGATATAGGTCAGCGCCTCGCGCTTGTCCCACACGTGATTGCCCGTGGTCATGACGTCGATGCCGGCCTTCAGCAGCGCCTCGCCCGTTTCGCGCGTGATCCCGGCGCCGGACGCCGCGTTCTCGACGTTGGCGATGACGGCGTCGAGGCCATAGCGCGCGGCCAGCACCGGCAGCCCCTCGCGCACGAGATCGCGGCCGGTCCGCCCGAACACATCGCCGATGAACAGGATCCGCATGGAGGAAACCGGTGCCCGGTCCCGCCTCAGGCGTCCGGACCGCGCCGGATGGGCACCGCGATGTCGCAGCCGCGGCGCTCCTCGAGCTTCGGCACGCGGACGCGCAGTTCCCCGTTGGCCACGGTGGCTGACGCCCGCGCGGTCTGGAAGGCGCCCGTCAGGCGGACCGCACGGGCGAAGCGGCCGAAGTCGCGCTCGACGAGGTGGAAGCTGGCCTCGGCGCGCTCGCCGGGGTTGGGCGGCATCTTGCCGCCGGCGATGATCACCACGCTGCCCTTGATGAGAATGCGGATGTCGTCGAGCGAAACGCCAGGCAGGTCCACGACGATCTCGACCGCGTCGGCCGTCTCCTGGGCATCCAGCGTGGGCGAGAAGACGCCGGGCAGCAGCCGCCGGTCGAGCGGCCTCGCGCGGTCGAGGTCGTCGAACAGGCGGCGCACCTCATCGGCGAGATCGCGCACCTCGGCGAGCGGCAGCATCGCGTCGATCTGGCGCATGCCTTCCATGATTGCACAGACCCCGGCGGGCCGCTATACGGCGGGCCGGAATAGGGCTACGCCGGCCGAGACGCCACCAGCCGCGCGCGCGTGTAGGCGATCAGGCCGCCGGCGTCGATGATGGCCTGCCGGGCCGCGGGCAGCGGCACGATCGGGAAGCCGGTGCCCTTCGTCACGTTCCGCACGTGGGTCGCCGTGACCTCGAGATCGTCGCCGACCTCGGCCTCGATCGCGGGGCAGATGACCGTGCGCAGGCCGAGGTTGATCGAGTTCTGCAGGAAGATCCGCGCGAAGCCGCGGGCGACGACGACCAGGCCGTGGCCCTTGATGGTCGACGCGGCCTGCTCGCGTGACGACCCGCAGCCGAAGTTCTGGCCGCCCACGATGACGCTGCCCGGGGCGACGGCCTTCTGCTGGAGCGCGGTGTTGAACGCCTTGTCGTCGGCGAAGCAGAACTGCGGCGTCTCCGACGGCAGCACCGTGGCCATGAAGCGGCCGGGGTAAATGGCGTCGGTCGAGACATCGTCGCCGACCTTGTAGACAACCGTGGCCATGTCGCTCAGTTCTCCTTCCGCGGGTCGGTAATGACGCCGCTCACGGCGCTGGCCGCGGCGACGGCCGGCGAGCACAGGTAGACGTCGGAATTGGGGTTGCCCATCCGGCCGTGGAAATTGCGGTTCGTCGTCGACAGCGCCGTCTCGCCGTCGCCGAGGGCGCCCTCGTGCACGCCCAGGCAGCAGCCGCACCCCGGGTTCATGATGACGGCGCCGGCCTCCATCAGGTCGGCGAGGTAGCCGCGCTTCATCGCTTCCTTGTAGATCTTCCACGAGGCCGGGAAGACCAGCATGCGCACGTCCTTCGCGATCTTCCGGCCCTTCAACCGGCGCGCCGCCTCCTCGAGATCGTCGAGCCGGCCGTTGGTGCACGAGCCGATCACGATCTGATGCACCTTGGTGCCGCTGACCGCCCCCACGCCCTTCACGTTGTCCACCGTGTGCGGGCACGCGATCTGCGGCCCGAGCGCCGAGACGTCGATCTCGATCACGCGGTCGTACGCCGCATCCGGGTCCGGCTGGACGAGATCGAGCGCATCCGTGACGCCCGCCTCCTCCCGGAGGTAGCGGACCGTTTCGGCGTCGGCGGGCACGATGCCCGACGTGGCGCCCGCTTCGACCGACATGTTGCACAGCACCAGGCGGCCAGACGTCGGCATGTCCGCGATCGCGTCGCCGTGGAACTCGATGACCTTGAAGTTCGCGCCTTCCGCCGTCAGCAGGCCGACCAGGTGGAGAATGATGTCCTTCGGCGTCACGCGCCGGGCCCAGGCGCCCGCTGAGCACGACCTTGATCGTGGCCGGCACCTGGATGTTGACCGCGCGGCCGAGCGTCCAGACCGACGCCAGTTCCGTGGCGCCCACGCCGAAGGCGAACGCGCCGAGCGCGCCGTGGCTCGTCGTGTGGCTGTCGGCGCCGACGATGACGGCGCCGGGCCGGTCGTAGCCTTCCTCCGCCATCACCTGGTGGCAGATGCCGCCCGCGTCGCCGCGCACGTCGTGGAACTTCACGATGCCCTGGGCGGCGGCGAACTCGCGCACCTTCTTCTGGTTCGTCGCCGTCTTCGCGGACTCCGCCGGCACGCGGTGATCGAAGATGATCGCGATCTTCGACGGGTCCCAGACCGTCGGATCGAGGCCCGTGCCCTTGAAGATCTCCAGGAACTGGTTGATGACGAGCGCGGTGTTCTCGTGCGACATCGCCATGTCGACCGCCGGCTCGACGACGTCGCCGACGTTGACGGAGGCGAGGCCCGAGGCCCGCGCCAGGATCTTCTGCACGACGGTCATGCCCATGGGTCAGACGACTCCCTTCTGGCGGAGCTTGGCGATGGCCTCGGGCGTGTAGCCGAGGCCGCCGAGAATCTCGTCGGTGTGCGCGGAGAGCCGCGGCGGCGGCGCGTCGATCGACGCCGGGGTCTTTTCGAACTTCGCGGTGAGATTGAACAGGCGCAGATCGCCGATGCCCGGTTCCGGCACGGTCTGGATCGTACCACGGTGCGCGATCTGGGGCTGGGACAGCGCTGCGCCCGAGGTCGAGGATCTCGCCCGACGGGACGCCCTTCCTGTTGAACACCTCCACCCAGTGGGCCGTCGGGTGCCCGGCGAGCTTCGCCTCCAGCAGCGGCGTCAGCTGCTTCCGGTTGGCCTTGCGCACGTCCCGCTTCTCGAAGCGCGGGTCGGTCTTCAGCTCGGGCACGCCGAGGACGTCGCAGACCGATTCCCACTGCTCCTGCTGGTTGGCCGCGATGTTGATGTAGCCGTCCTGCGTGACGAACACGCCGGATGGCGCCGCCGTGAAGTTGTCGTTGCCCATCGGCACCGGCGGCACTCCGCCGATGAGGAGGTTGGCGGCCACCCAGCCCATGAGCGGCATGATCGAGTCGAGCATCGCGATGTCGATGAACTGGCCCTCGCCGGTGCGCTCGCGGTGGTAGAGCGCGCCCATGATGGCGAAGGCCGCGTTGAGGCCGCCCACCGTGTCGCACACCGGGAAGCCGCAGCGGAGCGGGTGCAGGCGCTCGTCGCCGTTGACGTCCATGACGCCGCTCAGCCCCTGGATGATCTGGTCGTAGGCGGGCTTGTTCGCGTCGGGGCCCGTCTGGCCGAACCCGGAGATCGCGCAGTAGACGAGGCGGGGGTTCAGCGCGCGAAGCGTCTCGTAGCCCACGCCGAGGCGCGTCATCACGCCGGGCCTGAAGTTCTCGACCACGACGTCGGCCGCCGCCGCGAGGCGGCGGAACACGTCCCGGCCCTCGTCGAACTTCAGGTTCAGGGTGAGCGACCGCTTGTTGGCGTTCTGCGCGAGGAAGCTCGTGCCCATCAGCTCCTGGTTCAGCTTCGGCACGTTGCCGAGCTTGCGCGCGAGATCGCCGCCCGCGGGGTTCTCGATCTTGATGACATCGGCGCCGGCCAGCGCCAGGTGCATGGTGGCAAAGGGGCCGGCCAGCACGTTGGTCAGGTCGAGCACCCGCACGCCGTCGAGCAGTTTCATGTCGTTCGCGCCTCGATCGCGGCTCAGGCCGCAGGGTAGGGGATGGGGCCCGTCCGATGGACGATGCCCGGGAGCGTGCGGCCGAAGAACGCCGCCGCGTCCTGCGTCACCCCGGACACCGCCGCGATGTCGATGCCGGCGTCCGCACCCATGCGGCTCAACAGGTGCACGAGGTCCTCGGTGCAGACGTTGCCCGCCGCGATCGCCGTGAAGGGGCAGCCGCCGAGGCCGCCGAACGCCGACTCAAAGCAGGTGACGCCGGCGCGGAAGGCCGCGTACACGTTTGCCAGTCCGAGCCCGTACGTGTCGTGAAAGTGGCACGTCATCGTCAACCGGTCGTCCAGCGTGCGGACGGCGCCGAACAGCGTCTCCACCTGCGCCGGGCTGGCGTGGCCGGCCGTGTCGGCGAGGCTGATCGCGGTCAGCCCCGCGTCGAGGAAGCGGCGCACGAGATCGAGTACGCGCGACGGCGGCACGGCGCCTTCAAAGCCGCATCCGAACGCCGACTGCACCGACACCTGCACGCCCTTGCCGGCCGCGGCTGCGGCCTGGCCCATGGCGACGATGCGGCCGGCCGCTTCGTCGGTGCTCATGCCCGTGTTCTTCCGGCTGTGCGTCTCGCTGGCCGAGACGCCCATGCAGAAGTAGTCGACGCCGCAGGCGAGCCCGCGTTCGAGCCCCCGCTCGTTCAGCACGAGGCCCGAGTACACGACCCCCGGCGGGCGCCCGTCCGCCGCGAGGCGGCGGAACAGCTCGTCGGTGTCCGCCATCTGCGGGACCTTCTGCGGGTTGACGAAGGACCCGACCTGGATCATCCGCAGGCCCGAGCCGGCGAGGCGCGCGATCCACTGCAGCTTGCAGGTCGGTCGGAACGGCCTGCGTTTCGATCTGCAGTCCGTCCCGCAGCCCGACTTCGTGAATCATGACGCCGCTCATCAGAGCTCCCGCGCGATGGCCTCGGCCATCTCGAGCGAAGTGTTGGTGCCGCCCATGTCGTAGGTGCGGACCTGTCCCTGCTTGATGACGGCCGCGGTCGCGCGTTCAACGCGCGCGCCCATCTCCAGCTCGCCCAGCCAGTCGAGCATCATCTTGGCCGCGAGAATCGTCGCGATCGGGTTGACCTTGTACTGGCCCGCGTACTTCGGCGCGGATCCGTGCGACGGCTCGAACACCCCGAGCTTCGTCGCCGATGTTGCCGGAACAGGCGAAGCCGAGGCCGCCGACCATCTGCGCGCAGAGATCCGACACGATGTCGCCGTAGAGATTCGGCGCGACGAGCACGTCGTAGTTCAGCGGGTTCTTGAGCAGCCACATCGTCATCGCGTCGACGTTGGCTTCGTCGAAGATGATCTCGGGGTAGCGCGCGGCGACCTCGCGCGCGATCTCGAGGAACATCCCGTCGGTCGCGCGCACCACGTTCGCCTTGTGCACGATGGTGACCTTCTTGCGCCCGTGCTTGCGCGCGAACGCGAAGGCCGCGTCGATGATGCGCTCGGAGCCCTTGCGCGTGTTGATCTTGCACGACACGGCGTACTCGTCTCCCTTGAGGCCGGCGAAGTGGCGAGAACGGCTTCGAGAGCTGCCGTCAGCGTGTCGGCCAGGTGCATCGGGGACCGGGTTGAACTCGACGCCGGCGTACAGATCCTCCGTGTTCTCGCGGAAGACGACGATGTCGATGCCGTCGTTGAAGTTGAGCGGGTTGCCCGGGTACGCCTTGCAGCGGACGGAGGCAGATGTAGAGATCGAACAGCTGCCGCATGCGCACGATCGGCGAGCGGTAGACGAGGCCCGTGCCCTTCAGCGACGGCGCGAGCTCGGCTTCGGCCGCCTTCACCGGCTTCGACGTGATCGCGCCGAACAGCGCGGCGTCCACGTGCTTCAGCAGTTCGATGGTCCGGGCCGGGAACGCGTCGCCCTCCGCGCACCAGAACTCCCAGCCGATGTCGCCGTGAATGTACTCCGCGTCGAGCTTCAGCCGGTCGAGCACGATCCGGGTGGCATCCATCACGTCCACGCCGACGCCGTCACCGGGCAGCCAGGCAATCTTGTATCGCGACATGCTTCACCATCCTCGTCAGCAGGGAGCGTTGGACATACGGCGGGACCAGCGGAAGGGTCCTGACGACACGGCCAGAACGCCGCGCCGAGGGGCTCTGACAGGATACCAAGACTCGAGGGCCGGGGCTAGGGGCAGGGGGCATGGGGCAGGGGGCAGGGGAGGCATGGGACATGGGGCATGGGACATGGGACATGGGGAGTGGCAGGGAAGGCTGGCATCTCGCCGCGTCCAACTGCCAGTCCAATAATATTAGTGTTGACCACTAAGATAATATTACTTGACAAACATCATGTATTGCCCTATCTTGGTGATGTGGACAGCGAGCATGACGTCCGGCAACTTGCGCCAGGGCGCGCTGTCTTGAATCCAGTCAGGTAACGAGGAGGTATGACCATGGCTATCGTTCGCTGGGATCCTTTCCGTGAGCTCAATGCCGTCCAGGAGCGGATGAACCGCCTGTTCAGCGACGCCTACCGCACGGCCGACGACGACGTGATGCGTCGCGGCGTCTGGGCGCCGCCGGTGGACATCTTCGACTCGGGCAAGCACGAGCTGGTGATCAAGGCTGAGCTGCCCGACATGAGCAAGGACGACATCGAGATCACCGTCGAGAACAACATGCTCACGCTGCGCGGCGAGAAGAAGATGGACAACGAGATGAAGGAGGAATACTGCCATCGGATCGAGCGCACGTACGGGGCGTTCAGCCGGTCCTTCTCGCTGCCGACCACGGTGGACACCTCGAAGGTCTCGGCGGACTACAAGAACGGCGTGCTGACCATCAAGCTGCCGGTTCGGGAGGAAGCCAAGCCGAAGCAGATCCAGGTCCAGGTGCAGGGATAACGCCTGGCGCGGTCGGTCCATCCGCCGGCGCGCGGGGGGTGCCGTTCGGGGCCCTCGCGCGCCGGCCTTTCTTGCTTGCATCGCCTGTCTGGCGTGGTATACGGTAAAAGGTTGTGAACCAAGAAGCTGACGTCCAGACGTCCGTTCCCGAGCGGCCCGAGGCCGACGAGAAGTTCGCCCTCAATCCGAACGAGAGCCGCTTCCTGTTCGTCGAGGTGGCCGCGCAGCGCGCGAAGCAGTTGCGCCGCGGCGCACTGAACCGCCTGGCGCCCGTGGCGGAGGCCGGCGTGCCGGAGACGCCTCTGCCGATCCACAAGCCCGAGCGCCTGGCGATGGAAGAAGTCCGCCGGGGCTTCATCCAGTACTCGCTGGGCGAGGAGGCCGTCGTCCCCTCGAAGCCCGAGGAACTTCCATGAGCCTTGCCGAGGCGGGTGCCCTCCTGGTCGCGACGCTTCAGGCCGCCGGTGTCGCGGCCGTGGTCATCCTCGTGCTGATGATTGGCGCGTCGCTGCTGCTGGACGTCTTCAAGCTGCGGCCGAGCAGTCCGAAGTCGCTGACGATCCGGAACCTGGATGAGGCGCTTGGCAGGCCGGCGTCGTACCTGCCGCCAGACACGCCGCGCGGCACGACCGATCAGCTCAACAACTCCCAGCGCGCCGCCTGACTCGGGCGCGGCCTTCCTGGAACCTGTACCGGGCTCTTCCTCGTAGATCCCTGTGACGGCGCTTGCAGCCGGCTCGAGCCGGCGGCGCACGCGCTGGCGCCGCGCCGGAACGCGGCAGGAAGGCGAGGAAGTCATGTTCGAGTTGCTGGCGCTGGGGACGCTCCTGCTGTTCGGCCTCCTGGTCGTCGGCCTCGTCGGCGGCCTGCTCAAGCTGGTCTTCTGGCTCCTCTTCCTCCCGTTCCGGCTGGCCTTCAAGCTGCTGGCGCTCCCGTTCATCGCCCTCGGCCTGCTCCTGAAGCTGCTCGTCGGTGTGCTGCTCCTGCCGCTGTTCCTCGTGCTCGGCGTGCTCGCCATCGTCGGGTTCGGCATCGTGGCCCTGCTCGGGCTTCTCGTGCCGATTCTGCCGCTCATCGTGGCCGGGTTGCTGGTGTGGGGGCTGGTGAAGCGCTTCTCACGCCCCGCTGCGGCGACGCGCGCCTGACGGACGCAGCCGCCAGAATCCCGTCTCGCGTTCGTAGGCATCGGCGGCGCGCAAGAGCGCCGCCTCGTCGAACGGCCGTCCGATCAGTTGCAGGCCGATGGGCAGGCCGCCGCGCGTGAGTCCGCACGGCAGCGAGATGGCCGGTAAGCCGCCGAGGGACGCGCCGACGGTGAATACATCCGACAGGTACATCGCCACCGGGTCCTGCAGGCGCTCGCCGAGCGGGAATGCCGGGGTGGGGCTGGTGGGCAGCGCGAGCAGGTCGACCTCGCCGAGGGCCGCGGTGAACGCGGCGGTGATCTGGGCGCGGGCCCGCTGGGCCGTGAGATAGTACGCTTCGTAGTAGCCCGCGCTCAGCACGAACGTACCCAGGATGATGCGCCGCTTGACCTCCGCGCCGAACCCCTCGGCGCGCGACCGCTCGTACATGGCGCGCAGGCCGTCCTCGCCCGCGGCGCGATGACCGTAGCGGACGCCGTCGTAACGGGCCAGATTCGAGCTCGCCTCCGCGGTTGCCACCAGGTAGTACACCGGCACGGCCAGGTCCGCGTGCGGAACGCGGATGTCGCGCACCTCGGCGCCCATGGACGCGAGCGTGGCCACCGCTGTTGCCACGCCGCGGGCGACCTCCTCGTCGACGCCGGTGTCGAGGAGGTGCATGGGGAAGCCGATCCGGCAGCCGCGCACGTCGCCGTCGAGCGCCGCGCTCCAGTCGGGGACCGCAGCGTCCGCCGTGGTGGCATCGAGGGGGTCCAGGCCGGCGATGACGCCGAGCACCGTCGCGGCATCCCGGACCGTCAAGGCCAGCGGCCCTATCTGATCGAGCGACGAGGCGAACGCGATGAGGCCGTGGCGCGAGACGCGGCCGTAAGTCGGTCGCACGCCGACGCATCCGCACAGCGCGGCTGGCTGTCGCACGGACCCGCCGGTGTCTGACCCCAGCGCGACCGGGACCAGGCCGGCCGCCACGGCTGCGGCTGAGCCGCCGCTCGAGCCTCCAGGCGTTCTCGAACGGTCCCAGGGATTGCGCACCGGCCCGAACGCGGAGTGCTCGCTGGACGATCCCATGGCGAACTCGTCGCAGTTCGTCTTGCCGATCACGATGGCGCCGGCGCGTTCCAGGCGCTCGACGGCGGTCGCGCTGTACGGCGGCACGAAGCGCTCGAGCGCCGCGGACCCGGCCGTCGTCGTGAGGCCGGCCGTGCAGATGTTGTCCTTGACCGCGACGGGCACTCCCGCGAGCGGCCCGGCGTCCCGGCGGCTCGCGAGCGCGTCGAGGGCCGCCGCGCGGCGGAACACGGCAGCCTCGTCAATGGCGAGCATGGCGCCAAGATCCCGGTGCGCGGCGATGCGCGCAAGCGCGGCCTCGCACGCGGCCGTGGCGGTGGTGGCGCCCTCGACAAACGCCGCCCGCAGCGCTTCGGCCGTGTCCGGAACGGCGTTCATCAGCCGATGACCTTCGGGACGCGAACCAGGCTGGGAACCGCGATGGTGTCAGGGGCGTTGGCGAGTGCGGCATCGGCCGGGAGCGACGGGCGGACGGTGTCCGGCCGTTCGGTTCGGACGGCATCCCGATCCGGCGCGTCCTCAGCCGCGGGCGCGTCGAAGGCCGCCGCGGCGACCTGGTCCACGAACGAGAGGATCTGCGCCAACTGCGACTGGTAAAGGGCGGCGTCGGCGGGGGAGAGCCGGAGGCGCGCCAGCGCCGCGATGCGAGCAATCGGGAAGTCCTCGCGCTCGGCGGGCATGGCCGATGCTAACATTCACGATCATGGCACCGCAACCGACACGCCGGACAGCCGCGGTGGCCGGATCGTGGTATCCGGGCCATCCGGTCACGCTCCAGTCCGCCATCGACCAGTACTTCGGGCACGTCACGGAATCCGTGACCGGCGACATCACCGCGCTGGTCGCCCCGCACGCCGGGCTCATGTACTCGGGCCCCGTGGCGGCCCATGCGTACCGCCAGCTCGAGGGCCGCGCCTACGACGTCATCGTGCTGGTCGGGCCCTCGCATCACATCGGGTTCGAGGGCGTGGCCATCATGGCGCGCGGCGTGTTCGAGACGCCGCTCGGCGACGTCGAGGTGTCGGGCGCCGACGCCGACGCGATCATCGCGTCGGCCCCGGTCGTGTGCGAACTGCCCGCGGCGCACCGGCGGGAGCACTCCCTGGAGATGCAGCTGCCGTTCCTGCAGCGGGTGCTGCCGGGCGTGCCGATCGTGCCCCTGGTCATGGGGCACCAGTCACGCGCGACGATCGCGGCGCTCGCCGAGGGGCTCGCGTCGGCCATGGCGTCCCGGCGCGCGTTGCTCGTGGCGAGCAGTGACCTCTCGCACTACCATGATTCGCGCCAGGCCGCGCTGCTCGACCGCGTGATCGTCGACGCGGTGGACCGATTCGATCCCGAAGCCGTCGAGCGCGCCCTGGCGCGCGATCCCGGCCACGCGTGCGGCGGCGGGCCCATCGTCTCGGTGATGCGCGCGGCTCGCGCGCTCGGCGCGGCAGACGCGCGCGTGCTCTGCTACGCCGATTCCGGCGCCGTCTCCGGCGACACCACCGCGGTCGTGGGGTACTGCGCCGCGGTGTTCGGCACGTTCGAACCGGTGGTCTGAGCGGAGGAGGCCGGCGTGGAGACACAACTCTCGCTCGAGGATCGGGGCCGCCTGCTCGCCGCGGCCCGTGCCGCGGTCGCGGATGCGCTGGCGGGCCGCCCGCCCCGGACCATCGCGCCCGTCGGCGTCTTCGCGCGCCGCGCCGGCGTCTTCGTCTCCTTCCACCTCGACGGCGACCTCCGCGGCTGCATCGGACACCCCGACGGGAACCAGACGCTGGCCGCCGTCGTCCCACAGTGCGCGGTGTCGGCCTCGACGGGGGACCCGCGTTTCGACCCGATCTCGGCCGCCGAACTCCCGCGGTGCGTGATCGAGATCTCGGTACTCGGGCCCATCACGGTGGTGCGCGACCCAGGCGACATCGTCGTCGGCCGCGACGGGCTCATCGCGGAGCAGGGCTGGCGGCGCGGATTGCTGCTGCCCCAGGTGGCGACCGAGTACGGGTGGGACCGCGAGGCGTTCCTGGCGCGCACCTGCGGCAAGGCCGGGCTGCCGCCCGACGCCTGGAAGCAGGGCGCGACCGTCAGCAGATTCGAAGCGGAAGTGTTCGACGACGCCGATGCGGCGTGGAGGCGCGCGTGACTCGACGACTCGCGGCGGCGGTGGCGGTTGTGGCGGTGGTCGGGATCGCGGGCCCTGTCCGCGTTGGCGCCTGGGGCGCCGGCGGTCATCGCCTGATCCTCGAACGCGCCATCGACCTGCTGCCGCCCGAGCTGCGGTCGGCGTTCGATGCTGACCGCACGACCCTGCTGGCGCACGCGAGCGACCCGGACCTCTGGCGCACGGCCGGCTTCGAGGAGGAGGCGCCCCGGCACTTCCTCGACATCGACGCCTACGGGCCGCCCCCGTTCAGCGCCCTGCCGCGCGAGTTCGGCGCGGCGGTCGAGAAGTACGGGCCCGAGACCGTCACCAAGAACGGGCTGCTGCCATGGCGGGCGGCGGAGATGCGCGGACGCCTCGTTCGCGCATTCGAAGCCCACGCGAGCGGGCAGCGGTACGGGCTCGGGAACGCGGTCTACCTGACGGCTGTGCTGGCGCACTACGTGGCCGACGCCCATCAGCCCTTCCACGCCGTCCTGAACTACGACGGCCAGCTGACGAACCAATACGGCATCCACGCGCGGTTCGAAGACGACCTGCCTACCCGCTTCGCTGCACGCCTGACGTACTCGCCGGCGGCCCCGAAGCCCATCCTCGACACCCGCGACACGGTGTTCGACGCGCTGGCTTCCGGCGCGACGCTCGCCGAGGGACTGCTCGCGGCCGACCGCCGCGCTGCGGAGGGTCGTGCCGAGTACGACGACGGGTACTACGAGGCGTTCTTCGCTGCAACCCAGCCGGTCCTGGAGCGTCGGACGAGCGAGGCGATCACGGCGGTGGCCGGCGTGATCCTCGGCGCCTGGCAACAGGCCGGCAGGCCCGACCTGACGACACCGCTTCCGCGCCCCGTCCAGAGGATCCGCGGGCGCGGCGCCCGCTAGCCGCGTCGCCGCATTCCCAATGGATATCTATCTCGTCCCCGCCGGCCGGAGCCACTACGGCCTCTACTGCGAGGTCGAAGAGCGGCGCCAGGGCGCGGCGCGCGAGACGCGCGCCGGGTGGCGGGCGGCGATCAGCAGGCACTTCTACCGGGGGCTCGCGTTCCTGGAGGAAGAACGGCGCGGGCGCCTCGAGAAGGCGGCATCGGCAGTGCGGCGGACGTACCTGCAGCGCATCCGCGACCGCGCCCTCGGCTGGCTCGCGGAGCGCGTGGCGGAGCAGCGCCTGCTCTGGTTCCTGCGGAGCGAACAGGCGGCCACCGCGCACCATCCAGACGACATGCTGGCCGACGACGCGGAGCGCTGGGTGCGGAGCGAACTGCGCCGCGACAGCCGGCGGCACCTGCTCTGGATGTTCGTGGACGCCGGCATCTACGTGGCGTCGCTGCCGCTGACGCCGCTTCCCGGTCCGAACGTCCTGTCGCTTTACTTCTCGTTTCGCGCCATCGGGCATTTCCTCTCGTGGGGAGGCGCGCGCAACGGCCTCCGCAACGTCAGTTGGCGGTACGCGGCGTCGGCCCCGCTGGCCGAACTGCGCCGGCTGCCGGGCATGACGCCGGCCGATCAGGCGGCGCTCGCGCGCGACGTCTCCTCGCGCCTCAATCTGCGTCACCTCGACCGCTTCATCGCGCGGATGGCCCTCGCGGGCCCGTGATATACTCGCGGCGCTTGGTCCTTCGCGAACTTGCAGCACGTCTCGGATGCCGCCTCGAAGGAGACGGCTCGATAGAAATCGGGCGCGTGTCAACCCTCGAGGCCGCCGTTCCCGGCGACGTGTCGTTCCTTTCGAACCCGAAATACGCGGCGCAACTGGCGGCGACGAAGGCGTCAGCCGTGATCCTCGGCGAGGACGTCGAGCCGGCGCCGTGCGCGATGCTGCGGGCGGGCGACCCGTACCTGGCCTTCGCGGCGGCCGTCTCCCTGCTGGCGCCGAACGACCGGCCCGCGCCCGGCGTGTCACCGTCGGCCCAGGTCGATCCCGGCGCTTCGGTTGGCCAGGACTGTCACATCGGGGCCTTCGCGGTGGTGGGGGCAGGTGCCGTGATCGGCGCCCGGACCATCGTCCACGCGCACGCGGTGATCTATCCGGGCGTCAATCTCGGCGAAGACTGCGTGATCCATGCGCACGCGTCGATTCGCGAGCGGTGCCGCCTCGGCAACCGCGTGATTGTCCAGAACGGCGCCGTCATCGGCAGCGACGGGTTCGGGTTCGCGCCGAAGCCCGACGGCACCTACCAGAAGATCCCGCAGACCGCGCCGGTGGTCATCGAAGACGACGTCGAGATCGGGGCGAACACCACCATCGATCGTCCCGCCGTCGGTGAGACGCGGATCGAGGCGGGCTCGAAAATCGACAATCTGGTGCAGGTGGCGCACGGCGTCCGGGTGGGCCGCAACGTGATGCTCGTGGCCCAGGTCGGCATCGCCGGCAGCACGACGATCGGCGACTCGACGATGCTCGCCGGACAGGTCGGCGTCGCGGGGCACCTGCACATCGGCAAGGGGACGAAGGCCACGGCGCAGACCGGGATTCCGAACTCGCTGCCCGACGGGTCGTTCGTCTCGGGCTATCCCGCGATCGGGAACCGCGAATGGCTCAAGTCGTCGGCCGTGTTCCGCCGCCTGCCCGAGATAAAGAAGGCCCTCGCGTCCCTGGAGAAGCGCCTCGACGGCGTCGAGGCCAGGCTCGGAGGCAGTCCCGAGCCCCCGCACGAGTAGCTCGTGCCATAATCCGGCCATGGTCGGTCTCGCCTCGCGTCCGCGTGCCGTGATCCGCCCCGGGCGATCCCGGCACGGCGCGGCCTTGTGCCTGTTGGCGTCGCTCGCCGCCGTCGCGGCGGTGAGCGCGCGCGCCGTGACGGACATCAGGCCGCCCCGCCTCGACTACGCCGTGTCCACCCTGCCGAACGGGCTCCGTCTCGTGGTGCACGAGGACCACTCGACGCCCATCGTCAACGTGCAGGTCTGGTACCACGTCGGGTCGAAGAACGAACGGCCCGGCCGCACCGGGTTCGCCCATCTCTTCGAGCACATGATGTTCAAGGGCTCGAAGAACGTGCAGCCCGAGCAGCACGCGTCGCTGGTGTCAGGCGTTGGCGGCGAAGCGAATGCCTACACGACCGAAGACGTGACGGTGTTCTGGGAAACCGTGCCGTCCCAGTTCCTGCCGATGGCGCTCTGGCTCGAGGCGGACCGCATGGCGACGCTGCGGATCGAGCGCGACGGGTTCGAGCGCGAGCGGGAGGTGGTGAAGGAAGAGCGGCGGATGCGCGTCGAGAACCAGCCGTACGGCCGGCTGTCGGAGATCGTCACCGGCCATGCCTTCACGGTGCATCCGTACAAGCACACGACCATCGGCACGATGACCGATCTCGAGGCGGCGTCGATCGAGGACGTGCGCGACTTCTACCGGACCTTCTACGTGCCCGCCAACGCCACCGTGGTCATCGCGGGCGACGTGGATCGCGCCGGGGCCCTCGAGCTGGTGACGAAGTACCTTGGCAGGATTCCGCGCCTCGGGCGAGGGGTGCCTCGCGACATCCCCGCGGAGCCGCCGCCGACGTCTCCGCGGCGCCTCGTGATCGAAGAGAGCTGGCCGCTGCCGGTCGTGGTGGTGGCCCACCACGCCACCAACGACGGCCACCCGGACTCCTACCCGCTGCAGGTGGCGTCGAAGATCCTGTCGGACGGGCAGAGCTCGCGTCTCTATAGGAAGCTCGTGTACGAGACCGGCATGGCGCTCGCGGCCGCCAGCGTCAGCCCTCTCACCGAGCATCCCAACGTGTTCTACGCGTACGCCGTGGTGCAGCCCGGTCACACGTCGGACGAGGCCGAACGCGCACTGGCCGGGGAACTGGATCGCCTTCGGACCGAGCCGGTGTCGGAGCGGGAACTGGCGCGGGCGAAGAACCAGTTCACGCGTGACTACGTCCTCGGCCGGGAGACGGTCCAGCAGAAGGCCAGCATCCTCGGCCGCGCGTCGGTGCTGCACCGCGGTGACGTGGAGTCGGCCGACGCCGAGTACGACCTCTTCCAGCTCGTCACAGCCGCGGACATCCAGCGCGTGGCGCAGACGTACTTCGCCCCCGGCACCCGCCTCGTGATCACGGTGAACCCGACGATGGCGAAGGGAGGCCTCAAGTGACGCGTCCCTGGCGCCGGGCGCTGGTGTTTGCTGTGGCTGCGCTGGCATGGGCGGTGCCGGCCCGGGCGCAGCTCCGGGACTGGCCGGCAGAGGCCGTGCCGAAGCCCCTGGCGGCGCGGCCGGTGGTGTTTCCTCCGTACGAGGTTCGCACGCTGCCGAACGGGCTTCGCGTCGTGGTGGTCGAGCACCACGAGCAGCCGCTGGTCAGCCTGCGCATGCTGATCGGCGCCGGCAGCGCTCAGGACGCCGTGCCGAAACTCGGCGTCGCCAACATGGCGGCATCGCTGCTCGCCCAGGGCACCGCCACACGGACGGCGCAGCAGATCGCGGAAGCGGTCGACTCCATCGGCGGAAACCTCGCGATCGGAGCCGGCACCGATGTCACCTTCGCGTACCTCACCGTTCTCAAGGACAGCACGGCGCTCGGGCCTCGAGCTGATCTCCGACATCGTGCGCGCACCCGCGTTCAGCCCCGGAGGAACTGGAGCGGCAGCGCGGCCAGTGGCGGTCTGCGCTGAGGGTCAGCTACCAGGATCCCGAACTACCTGGCTTCGCTGGTATTCAGGCGGCTGGTCTACGGGTTCCACCCGTACGGGTTCCCGGGCACCGGCACGCCCGCCTCCATCGAGCGCATCACCCGGGCCGACCTGGTCGAGTATCACCAGCGGTACTTCGTGCCCCGCAACTGCATCCTGGCGGTCGCCGGCGACGTGGTCCCGGCCGAAGCGTTCGCCGCCGTCGAGAGGATCTTCGGCGGGTGGGAATCCCGGGCCGTCGCGCCGATACTGCAGCTCGGGCCGCCCGCGCCGGCGCGCCGGGTGGTGGTCATCGACATGCCCGGGGCGGTGCAGACCGAAATCCGCGCGGGCCATCTCGGCATCAGGCGCAAGTCGGACGACTTCATGGCGGCCGACCTGGCGGTGCGCATCCTGGGCGGAGGCGGCGGCAACCGCCTCCAGCAGATCCTGCGCACGCAGCGCGGCCTCGCGTACGGGGCGTCGGCCGGCTTGAACGCGTACCGGATGCACGGGCGACATCATGGCGGAGACCGAGACGCGTCCCGAAGCGGCCGGCGAGGCGCTGCGGGTGATGGTGGACGAGTTCTTCCGCCTGCAGCGGGAGCAGGTGAGCGTCCGCGAACTCGACGAGGCGAAGGCGTATCTGGCCGGCAGTTACCCGCTCAGCGTCGAGACGCCGGACGACATCGCGACGAAGGTGCTGACGACGCTCTTCTACGAGCTGCCGCTCTCGGACCTTGCCTCGTTCCGCGAGCGCGTGAACGCGGTGACGCCCGACGAGATCCAGCGCGTCGCCGCCCAGCGGCTGCGGCCAGACCGCCTCACGATCGTGCTCGTCGGCTACGCGCCATACATCATGAGCGAGCTGGGCCGCCTGGGGTTCCGCGGCGGCGACGTCATCCGCCTGGAGGACCTCGACGTCGCCGCCCCCGACCTGCGGCGCCCGACCGGCCCGCTCGCGCCGGCGGGGCCTCCGGTGTCGGCCGCGGCGGGGATGTCCCGCGAAGAGTGGGAGAAGGTGAGGGCGGTGGTCGACTCCGCGGCGGCCGCTGCCGGCGGCCTCGAGGCGCTTCGCGCGGTGAAGACGCTCCGCGCCACGGCGCGAACCGTGATGCAGACACCGGCCGGGCCGATGCGTGCCACGACGCGCACCTACGTCGAGTACCCGGATCGCATGCGCGTCGACGCCACGCTGCCGGCCGGCGAGGTCGTGCAGGGCTACATCGACGGCCAGGCGTGGCTCAAGGACGCCGAGGGGCGTCCGGGACGCGCCGGACGCGATGCGCGCCGAGTTCGCCCAGGGCCTGCGGCGCGACTGGATCGCGCTCATCCTGGCCGTCGCCGACAATCGCGTGCTGGGCCGGACCCGCCCGGACGAAAAGGGCCTCGCGGGCCGGCCGCTGCGCGTCGTGGAGGTGTGGTCCGGAGACCTGGCGCCGGTTCGCGTCGCCATCGACGCCGAGACGCACCTGCTCACCTGGATCTCGTACGAAACCGCAGGCCCGGCCGGACGGGTGACCGTCAAGGAGAGCTTCGACGACTACCGCGACGTAAAGGGCATCCGAATCCCGTTCACGGCCGTCGTCCGGCGGGACGACAGCCTGATGCTCGAGCGCACGCTCACGGACGTGCAGATCAACGTGACGTTCCCTCCCGGCGTTCTTCCAGAAGCTTCAGTAGGCGCCTGCGATGCCCTCGGTGATGATTTCGTGCGGCGAGCCGTCGGGCGACCTGTATGCGGGCGCCCTGGCCGGCGGAGCTGCGCAGCCTGAGTCCTGGCATCCGGATTGTCGGCCTCGGCGGCGAGCACCTGCGCGGCGCCGGCGCGGAACTGGTCGGGCGACTACCGCGGCTTGAGCGTGACGGGGCTGGTCGAGGCCATCAGGGTGCTGCCGCGGGCGTGGGCCATGCACCGCGCGCTGGTCGAGCGGGCCACGCCGCGACCGGCCGGACGCGCTGGTGGTCATCGACTTCCCGGACTTCAACTTCAGGCTGGCCGGCTCGCCTGCACCGCCTCGGCATCCCCGTCGTCTACTACGTGTGCCCGCAGGTGTGGGCCTGGCGGCCGGGGCGGCTGTCGGTGCTCAAGCGGCTGGTCGACCGCGCCCTCGTCATCTTCCCCTTCGAAGCGGCGATCTACCGCGACGCCGGCATCCCGGTCGAGTTCGTCGGCCACCCGCTGCTCGACCTGACGCCGGTCTCCGCCGGAGCGCGGCGCTGCTGGCGGCCGAGTGGGGCCTCGACGGCGTCCGCGCCGACGGTGGCGCTCCTGCCGGGCAGCCGTCCGAACGAGCTGCGCGCCACGCTGCCGACGCTCGCGGCGGCGGTGCCGCTCATCGCGGCGCGGGTGCCCGGCGTGCAGTTCATCGTGGCGCGCGCGCCGAATCTGCCCGACGAGGCTGTTCGAGCCCGCTCCGCGACGTCCGCGGCAGCCGGGTCGCCGAGATCGCCGGGCGCACCGACGATGTGCTGAGCGCGTCCGACGTGGTCGTCACCGCGTCGGGCACCGCGACGGTGCAGACCGCGATTCACGAACGGCCCGATGGTCGATCGTCTACCGGCTGTCGCCGCTGACGTACCGGCTCGGGAAGCGCTTCGTGACGGTGGACACGTACGGCATGGCCAACCTCGTGGCCGGGCGCCGCATCGTGCCGGAACTCATCCAGGACGCGTTCACGCCCGACGCCGGTGGCGGACGAGACGGCTCGGTACTTCGAGGATCCGGCGTACGCGGCGCGCACGCGCGCCGCGCTCGCCGACGTGCGGGCCAGGCTCGGCGACCGGTGGGGCCAGCCGGCGCGCGGCCGAGCAGGTGCTGGCCGTCTGCGAGGCGCGGCGTCGCGGCGCGGGACTGATAGCGCGGGCGGGAGCGATGTCTGAATCGCGGCATAATACTGCACTCGGATTCCCGGGAGACACTGATCACATGGCATACCAGAACTCATTTGGCGTCGTGCGGGATCTCGAGTTCCGCGGGGGCTCGCGCGAAGTACTACAGCCTGCCCGCCCTCCAGCAGTCGGGGTTTCCCGGCGTGGCTCGCCTGCCGTACTCGCTGAAGATCCTGCTCGAGAACCTGCTGCGCCACGAGGACGGCGCGCGCGGTCAAGCCGGGCGACATCCAGGCGCTGGCCAACTGGGATCACTCGACGGACATCGAGAAGGAGATCGCCTTCACGCCGGCGCGGGTCCTGCTCCAGGACTTCACGGGCGTGCCGGCCGTCGTCGACCTCGCGGCCATGCGCGACGCGATGGCCCGCCTCGGCGGCGATCCGAACCGGGTCAACCCGCTCCAGCCGATGGAACTCGTCATCGATCACTCCGTGCAGGTGGACTACTTCGGCACGCCCGGCGCGTTCCACCTGAACGCGGACCTCGAGTACGCGCGCAACAAGGAGCGCTACACGTTCCTCCGCTGGGGCCAGAACGCGTTCGCCAACTTCCGCGTCGTGCCGCCCGAGACCGGCATCGTCCACCAGGTGAACCTCGAGTACCTCGCGCGCGTGGTGTTCCGCGCCGACCGCGACGGCGTCGCGTGGGCGTATCCGGACACGCTGGTCGGCACCGATTCGCACACGACGATGGTGAACGGCCTGGGCGTCGTCGGGTGGGGCGTGGGCGGCATCGAGGCCGAGGCGGCGATGCTGGGGCAGCCGATCTCCATGCTGATTCCGCCGGTGCTCGGCTTCCGGCTCGTACGGCGACGCTGCCGGCGGGCACGACCGCGACCGACCTCGTGCTGACCGTGACCGAGCGGCTCCGCAAGCACGGCGTCGTCGGCAAGTTCGTCGAGTTCTTCGGTCCGGGCCTGGCGCAGCCTGACGCTGGCCGACCGCGCGACGCTGTCGAACATGTGCCCCGAGTACGGCGCGACGGTCGCGATCTTCCCGATCGACGCGATGACGATCGACTACCTCCGGCTGACCGGCCGCGACGAGGCGGCGGTGGCGCTGGTCGAGGCCTACGCGCGGGCGCAGGGCCTGTTCGCCGACGAGGACGCGCCCGAGGCCGACGTACAACGAGGTGATCGAGCTCGACCTCGGCAGCGTCGAGCCGTCGCTCGCCGGGCCGAAGCGGCCGCAGGACCGCGTGGCGCTCTCGGCCGCGAAGTCGAAGTTCGCCGACGCGCTGCCCCAGATGCTGGCCGAGCGGAAGAAGCCGGCGGCGCGCCGCCCGCGGCGGCGCCCGAGGGTCCAGGGCCGGCGATCGACCACGGCGCCGTCGTGGTGGCGGCCATCACCAGCTGCACCAACACGTCGAACCCGAGCGTCCTGGTCGCCGCCGGCCTGCTGGCGAAGAAGGCGGTCGAGCGCGGCCTGACGCGAAAGCCGTGGGTCAAGACGAGCCTGGCGCCGGGATCGAAGGTCGTCACCGAGTACCTCGAGAAGGCCGGCCTCGCGACGTACCTCGACGCGCTCGGGTTCAACCTCGTGGGCTACGGCTGCACGACCTGCATCGGCAACAGCGGCCCGCTGCCCGAGGACGTGGCGGCGCAGATCGAGGCGCGCGGCCTGATCGTCGCGTCCGTGCTGAGCGGCAACCGCAACTTCGAAGGCCGCGTTCAGCCGCTCGTGAGGGCCAACTACCTGGCCTCGCCGCCGCTGGTGGTCGCCTACGCGCTGGCCGGCACGATGGCGCTCGACCTCACGACCGAGCCCCTCGGGACCGACACGGCCGGCGCGCCGGTCTACCTGAAGGACATCTGGCCGACCGAGCGCGAGATCCAGGAGTGCATCGCAGGGTCGATCACGGCCGAGATGTACCGCGAGCGTGTACGCGGGCGTCTTCGAGGGCGACGCGCGGTGGAAGGCGATCGCGCCCCCGGCCGGCGACCGCTTCGCGTGGGACGACGCGTCGACCTACGTCCGGAACCCGCCGTACTTCGACGGGCTCACGCTCGAACCGCCGCCGCCCCAGCCCATCGCCGGCGCCCGCGTGCTGGCGGTGCTCGGCGACAGCATCACGACCGACCACATCTCACCGGCCGGCAACATCAAGGCCGACAGCCCGGCAGGGAAGTACCTGCAGGAGCGCGGCGTGCAGCCGAAGCGACTTCAACCAGTACGGCGCGCGGCGCGGCAACCACGAAGTGATGATGCGCGGGACGTTCGCGAACATCCGGCTGAAGAACCAGCTCGTGCCCGGCACCGAGGGCGGCGTGACCGCGTTCCTGCCCGGGCGGCGAGGTGATGCCCATCTACGACGCCGCGATGAAGTACAAGGCGGCCGGCGTGCCGCTCGTCATCCTGGCCGGCAAGGAGTACGGATCGGGCTCGTCGCGCGACTGGGCGGCCAAGGGCACCGCGCTGCTTGGCGTGAAGGCGGTCATCGCCGAGAGCTTCGAGCGCATCCACCGCAGCAACCTCGTCAACATGGGGCTGCTGCCGCTGCAGTTCCTGCCCGGCGAGTCTGTGGCGGCACTGGGGCTGACCGGGCACGAGACGTTCGAAATCGTAGGCGCTGCCGACGCGCTGGCGCCGCGCAGGCACCGTGACGCGTCAACGCGACGGCCGGCGATGGGTCGCTCAAGGCGTTCGAGGCGCGCGTGCGGATCGACACGCCCGAAGAGCTCGTCGCGTTCCGCAACGGCGGCATTCTGCCGTACGTGTTGAGGCAGTTGCTGAAGAAGAAGTAGTCAGTAGCCAGTAGTCAGCATTCAGTAGCAGAAGACGTGTCTGGCCGCACGGCGTCGGACTGCTACTGGCTACTGGCTACTGGCTACGCTTGTGGAGCCCGCTCCCATGCTGACCTCGCCAGCTCGTGAAGGAGCGGGCGTCGCTCCTCGGGTTCGATCTGTGCGGCATCGCGCCTGTCGCGCGAGCGTCGAGGAACTGGCGCGGCTGCCGCAGTGGCTCGCGCGCGGCTTCGGCGGCCGCATGACCTACCTCAACCGCACCGCGCGCGTGCGGGCCGACGTCCGCCGCTGGCTGCCGTCGGCGCGGTCGGTCGTGGTCGTCGCGAACCTCTACAACACGGACCATCCCCACCACGTCGAGATGGCCGATCCCTCGCGGGCGCGCATCGCGCGCTACGCGTGGGGCGACGACTATCACGACGTGATGGGCCGCCGCCTCGCTGAACTGGCCGATGGGATGCGCCGCGCGGCCGGGCCCGGGTTCGAGGCGCGCTGGTGCGTGGACGACGGCCCGGTGCAGGAGAAGGTCTACGCGAGGCAGGCCGGCCTCGGGTGGATCGGCAAGAACACGTGCGTCATCAATGCCGCGATCGGGTCGTGGATCCTGCTCGGCATCCTCGCGTGCAACCTGGAGATCGAGCCGGATGCGCCGTCCGTCGATCAGTGCGGCACCTGCCAGCTCTGTGTCGACGCCTGCCCGTCCGGCGCTCTCGTCGAGCCCTACGTGCTCGACGCGCGGCGGTGCCTGTCCTATCTGACCATCGAAATCAGAGGGAGCATTCCGGACGGGCAGCGGCGGGATGTCGGAGCGCACATCTTCGGATGCGACATCTGCCAGGACGTCTGTCCGTACAACGCGGCCGCGCCCGCGGCAGGGGACGCCTGCTGGCAGCCGGGAGCGGCGCTGCGCGACGCCCGGCTCGCCGCACTGTGGGCCATCGACGATGACAGGGCTCGCGCGGGCGATCGAGGGAACGGCGCTTCGCCGCGCCGGCGTCCGCGGACTTCGCCGCAACCTCGCCGTCGCGATCGGCAACGCCGGCCGCCAGTTGACCTCCGCCCTGCTCCCCGAGAAAGCGCCAGGCACCTCTGTTGACCGCCGGCGGCCATCGCTCGACGACCCGATGGTGGCTGAGCACATCGAGTGGGCCCGCACGCGCAGCAGCTGACTCCTCCCAGATTGCACAGAATCCGGACGTTGGGCCCGTTTTCCAGTGCAAAACCCATTGAAGGCAGCGTGAGTAGTTTCTACCCTTGGCTCCCAAGGAGGGCTGCTCATGCCTGGAATCGCCGCCTGGGAGGACGACCCGCAGTCAGTGTCCGCCGTTGAACCCGTCGAACGGCCCGTTCCGGCTCTCGACCATCCTGGGCTTGCGCTCGTCGATCGTCGGCCGGCAGCCTGCCGCCCGACGCTATCCAGCCGGTTCAGCCGGTTTCCGGTACTGGTCACGCGGCCGACTCGCTTGCCCGGGCCGTCGGCTACTGGAGCCGCGTGGTGCCGGACGGCGTCCGCTGGCACATCCGGCGGCCGCTCTCGGTGGACCTCGACGCCGGCGACGACCTCAATGCCTACTACGACCGGCAGGAGCTGTGCTTCTTCCACGCGACCGTGCGGGGCGTCACGGTCTACTCGGGCGAGAGCCCCGACGTCCTCTGCCACGAATTCGGGCATGCGCTGCTCGACGCGATCCGGCCGCAGCTCTGGAACGCGGCCAGCATCGAGGTGGCGTCGTTCCACGAGGCGTTCGGCGACATCAGCGCGATGCTGTCGGCCCTCGACCTGCCGTCGGTCCGCGCCGACGTGCTGGCGGCCACCGCCGGCAGGATCTCGCGCGCTTCGCGCGTGTCGCGGCTGGCGGAGCAACTCGGCTGGGCCATTCGCCAGTCGCATCCCGACGCGGTGGACGCCGACTGCCTGCGCAACGCGGTCAACTCGTTCTTCTACCGCCAGCCGGAGCAGCTGCCGCCCGATGGCGCCGGCGAGCGCGCTGTCGTCGGAGCCGCACTCCTTCAGCCGTGTCTTCACGGCGGCGTGGCTCGAGTCGCTGGCCGGCATGTTGGAGGCGCGCGGGACGGGCGCGGACGGCGCTTGCGGCGGCAGCCCTCGACGCCGGCAGGCTGCTTGCGGGTGCCGCCGGCACGGCGCGGATCGCGTCGAACTACTTCGCGCAGATCGCGGCCGGGCTCCTGAGCGCGGACGAGCGGCTGACGAAGGGCGCATACCATCCCGCGATCCGCCGGGCCTTCGTGGGCCGCGGGATCCTGTCGATGTCGTCCGCGGCGGCCGTCGCGGAGGGCCGGCCGCGCCGCGCCGCGCGGCAGCCGGGCCGCCGCCCGGATCGCCTTCGGACAATCGAGGTTCCGATTGACGGGCGCACCTACGGACTCAGGTTCCGGCGGCTGCTCGTCGAAGCGCCGCTCGGCGCGGCCCGCTGGTCCGCCGCGTCGGCAGCCCCCGACCTCGGGTCTCTCGCCGCGACGCCGCCGGCGCACGCGAGCCGCGCGTTTGTGGAAGACCTGCTCCGGCGCGGGCGCGTCGACACCCGCAGCGTGGAAAGGCGCGCGCACAGCGGGGCTCGGACAGGCCGTGCCACGCATGCGCTCGTTCGGGACGGGCGGCGGGTTCGGCTCGTCCGCCTCCTGTTTCACGCGCCACGCTGGCCGTGAGCCGAGGGGGTCAGTTGTCGCCGAAGCCGCAGGCGGCCGGGTTCTGGCAGCCCGCGCACGGGCCGCCGGCGGGCATCGGCGCGGCCTTCGGCGCGCCCGCCCCGACGGCGAAGGCGGAGAGTTGTTTTTCGACGCGCTCGCCGCGGCACCCCGGGCAGACGGGCGTCACGCCGTCCCGCATGAGGACTTCGAACCGGGTCCCGCAATCGGCGCAGGTGTACTCGAAGAGCGGCATGACCGCAGTATACCGCAGGGCCGGGGCCTGATTGGGCCTCCGACCTGATACGATAACTCCCATCCACCATGTCCAAGTTCTACATCACCACCGCCATCGACTACGTCAACAGCCGGCCGCACCTCGGCACGGCCTACGAGAAGATCACCGCCGACATCATCGCGCGGTACAAGCGGCTCGCGGGCGTGCCCACGCACTTCCTGATGGGCAACGACGAGCACTCGCTGAACGTGTTCCGCCGCGCGAAGGAACAGGGCCTCGATCCAAGGGCCTACTGCGACCAGATGGAACGGGAATTCCGCGACGTCTGGCGGAGCCTCGACGTGTCGTTCGACGACTTCATCCGGACCACCGAGGATCGGCACCGGGCGGGCGTCACCGAACTGGTGCGCCGCATCGAGGCGGCGGGCGACATCTACGAGGGGCACTACGAAGGGCTGGTACTGCAACTCCTGCGAAGCGTTCAAGCAGGAGAAGGACCTGGTCGACGGCCTGTGCCCGGTGCACCGGACCAAGCCCGACTGGATCAAGGAGAAGGAACCACTTCTTCCGGCTGTCGAAGTACCAGCAGCCGCTGCTCGACCACTACGCGCGGCATCCCGAGGCGCTGGAGCCCGAAGTCCGGCGCAACGAGATCCTGAACGTCATCGAGGGCGGCCTCGAGGACATCTCGATCAGCCGCGCGGGCCAGGCGTGGGGCATACCGCTGCCGTTCGACGCACAGAGCGTCGTCTACGTCTGGTTCGACGCGCTCATCAACTACATCTCGGCGCTGGGATTCGGCGGCGGCGACGACGCGGCGTTCAGGCGGTGGTGGCCGGCCTCGCTGCACGTGATCGGCAAGGACATCACGCGCTTCCATTGCGTCATCTGGCCGGCGATGCTGATGAGCGCCGGGCTCGACCTGCCCGAGCGCGTGTTCGGCCACGGGTTCGTGACGTTCAAGGGCGAGAAGATGAGCAAGTCGCTCGGCACGATCGTCGATCCGCTCGACGCGGCGTCGAAGTTCGGGCCCGACCCGCTCCGGCTCTACCTCGTGCGCGAGTTCGCCTACGGTCAGGACGGCGACTTCTCGTGGGAGCGGTTCGAAGAGCGCTACAACTCGGACCTCGCCAACAACCTGGGCAACCTCGTCAGCCGCATCGTGACGATGGCCGACAAGTACTGCGGCGGGCGGCTGGCCAGTGCCCTCCGCCGCGCCGGGCCGCCTCGCCGGAGTGGCCGCCGCGGCCGTGGACTCGTACCTGGCGGCGATGGACGCCTTCGCCCTCCAGGACGGCATGGCGGCCGCCTACCGGATCATCGACGCC
Organism: uncultured Acidobacteriota bacterium; assembly: GCA_963806085.1. GTDB lineage: Bacteria > Acidobacteriota > Vicinamibacteria > Vicinamibacterales > JAKQTR01 > JAKQTR01. The sequence continues at coordinate 2,001,744 of CAWDWR010000001.1, read as the reverse complement.
GCAAACGGGAACATCGCCGAGACCGAGCCCTGGAAACTCGCAAAAGACGACGCCAACGCCCCTCGCGTCGCGCAGATCCTCTACGAGGTCGCCGAGGCGCTGCGGATTGCCGCGATCCTGCTGCTGCCCGCAATGCCCGCGTCGGCCGCCGAGATCCTCCGTCGCGTCGGCGCGCCGAAGCCGGGCGCAGAGCACCGCCTCGGACGACGCGGTCTGGGGTGCGGCCGGCGACCTGATCACGGTCAAGGGTGATGCGATGTGGCCGCGCATCGGGGACGGGAAGAAGAAGTAAGAATCAAGAAGCAAGACGCAAGAAGACGGCGGCCCCTAGTCCCGAGTCCCCAGCTTGACCGCCCCGATCCCGGGCCTGACGGGGATGACGACCTTGCCGTCGACGACCTTCGCGCCGTCGAACACGTCGTTCGAGATGAGCAGCGCGCCGTCGAGGTCGGCCCAGTCGACCATCGGTGACAGGTGCGACGCCGCCGAGATCCCGCACGAAGTCTCGGTCATGCAGCCGAGCATGACCTTCATGCCGAGGCCGCGCGCAAGCTGCAGCATCTTCTGCGCCTCGCGCATGCCGGTGGACTTCATGAGCTTGATGTTGATGCCGGTGTAGACGCCCAGGGCCTTGCGGACATCCGGGAGCCGCTGCACGCCTTCGTCGCCGATGATCGGCAGCGGGCTGCGCTCGGTGAGCCATGCGAGGTCGTCCACGCGCTCCTTCGGGAGTGGCTGCTCGACGTAGAGGAACCCGCGCTCCTTGAGCCAGCCGATCATGTCGAGGGCCTGCTGCCGGTCGGTCCAACCCTGGTTGGCGTCGCCGCTCATCGGTTTGTCGGTGACCGATCGGATCGCTTCGACCATGCTCTTGTCCGTGTCCCGGCCGAGCTTGATCTTCAGCACCTTGAACTCGGCGGCTTCGCGCGTCTTCTGCTTCACGACGTCGGGCGTGTCGATGCCGATCGTGAACGTCGTCACCGGCGCCCGTGCCGGGTCGTAGCCCCAGATGTTGTACCAGGGCTGCCTCATCATCTTGCCGACGAGGTCGTGCAGGGCGATGTCGACCGACGCCTTGGCCGCCGGGTTGCCGGGCGCGAGCCCGTCGATGGCCGCCAGGATGGACTCGAGATCGAACGGGCTGGCAAAGCGGCTCAGGTCCACCTTCGAGAGGAAGCTCGTGGCGGTGTCGTGCGACTCGCCGAGGTAGGGCGGCATCGACGCTTCGCCGTAGCCGACCGTGCCGTCGTACTCGATCTCGGTGAGCACCACGGGCGTCGTCGTCCGCGAGTTCACGGCGACGGTGAACACGTGCTTCAGCTGCAGGGTGTAGGGCCGGAACCGCAGGGCCATGCGCGGTCTGGCGCCGGCGGTGCGGGCGCCCGGCGACTGCCGCCACGTGCCCGCCGGCACGAGCACGGCGCCGGCCGCCATCGAAGAGCGTCTGAGAAACGACCGCCGCGTCGGCATCAGGCCACCTCGTCGAGGTTGGCGCGATTATAGCCCGTACGCGAGCAGACCCGGGGCACTGGCCCCGGGTCTCTCGGCGCTGGGACTGCCCGGCTGCGTCAGACCGCTGCCCGCCGGATGGCCCTGGTGGCGGCGCTGAAGAGCTCTTCCGGCGTGAAGGGCTTGGCGACGTAGTCGGTCGCGCCGCGCTGAATGGCCTCAACCGCCGTGTCGATGGACGCGTACCCGGTGACCATCACGACCGGCAGCGTCGGGCGGTGCTTCTTGATCGTGGGCAGCAGCTCGAGCCCGTTGGTGTCGGGCATCCGCATGTCGAGCAGGACGAGGTCGTACATCTCGTTCAGGATGCGGTTGAGCGCCTCGCGGCCGGAGAACGCCTCGTCGACGCGGAACCCGCGGCGGGTGAGCGTGCGGCGCACGCTGTTGGCGGCCACCACCTCGTCGTCGACGACCAGGACCTTGCGGCCCGTGGCCTTGTCCGGATTCCACCGGCCCGCGACGGCCATGTCACTGCGGCCGAGGGCGTCGGCATAGGCCTCCGAGGTGGCCGCCGCGACTTCGGCGAAGCTGAAGGGCATGTCGACGTCGATGAAGTCGTTCGCCTGGGCGGCCATCGGCGCCGGCGCCTTCTTCCTGCGCTCGGCCACCACCAGCGGGCACTCGGGCTGCTGGCAGGCGCCCTTCGTCTTGAACCGCTTGCAGGACCGCTCGCCGAGGTCGCAGTAGTCCACCAGCGCGACGTCCGACCGAGTGAGATGCTGCACGTACTCGGGCGAGGTGGCGGCGGCCACTTCGGCCGCGTCGAACGGCATGTCGACGTCGATGATGTCCTTCGCCTTCGGCAGCGGCCGGGGCGCCGGCTTCGCCGCCGGCCTGGACGTCATCACGATCGACGACCCGCTCGATCGTCGATTCGAGTTCCTCGGGCGTGAACGGCTTCGGGAGGTAGCCCGCCGCGCCCGCGCGGGTGGCGTCGATCGCGGACCCGATCGAGGCGTAGCCCGTCATGATGATGACCGGGATGCCAGGCCACCGATGCTTCACGATCCGGACCATGTCGAGGCCGCCAGCCTGCGGCATCATCAGGTCGGCCAGGATGATGTCGAAGGCGGGATTGCGCTCGACGGCCTTCACGGCGTCGGCCACCGACAGTGCCTGCTCCACGGTGTGGCCTTTGCGCGTCAGGATCTTCTCCACGCCGCTGCACACGATCCGCTCGTCATCCACCACCAGCACTCGCATCACTTTCGTCTGGGTCATCATGGTGCTCACCTCTCCACGCTGACCCATTGAGAAGCAAGTCCCGTGCCGCCATGGAGCCGTCCGGGAGAATCGCCCGTAAGACGCGGATTCAAATCAACTTGCGCGCAGTCGATCACAGCCGGCCTGGCAAAGGGAACAGCCCGATGTGCATACGCTGCGAAGGCAGGGGGGCGACCGCGAGGGTTGAGCAGAGTCGCCCGATCCGGGCGCTTCCTCATCTGACAGTCGGAATCGTTAGCGAAATCGAGCCAGAGCAGCCAGACCCACAACCCCCCCGGCTGGAACCAGGCTGCATACGAAACGCATGCACGACGAGGGCTGATATATACAATGCGGAACGATCGGAGTTTCAGTCCGCCTCGGAGACCTCGCTCATCTCGCCCATGCCCACGACGGCGCCGTCGGCGTCGGGCCCATGGCCGCCTCTGACGCCGTGTCTCCGCATGAGCATCTGGAAGTTCGGCCGCTGGATCCCGACCTCGGCCGCGGCCCGGGTGACGTTCCACTCGTTCCGCTGCAGGGCCTCGAGGACGAATTCGCGCTCCAGGTCGTTCACGGCCTGTTCGCGCAGGCGTTTCTTCAGCGCGAGGAACTCCTTGTTGGTCGTCGGGATCTGCAGGTCGGCTGGCAGGGTCTGGCGGGCCAGCGTTCTCGGCAGGTGCCGGGGCTCGACGACGTCGCCGTCACAGGCGATCACGGCCCGCTCGACGAAGGCCTCGAGCTGCCGGACGTTGCCGGGCCAGTCGTACTGCCCGAGGAGCTTGAGGGCGTCCTCGGAGAAGCGGGCCACGTGCTTCGCGCACCGCTCGCGCGACTTCGCCAGCAGGTGGCACGCCAGCAGCGGAATGTCCTCCCGCCGTTCGCGGAGCGGCGGGAGCTGGATGGGGAACACGTAGAGCCGGTAGTAGAGGTCTTCCCTGAACGTGCCGTCCCGCACCATCTTCTCGAGGTCGCGGTTGGTGGCGAAGACGAGCCGCACGTCGACGTGGCGCGGTTGCGTCGCGCCCGACCGGCAGGAACTCGCGCTCCTGGATGAAGCGCAGCAGCTTGGCCTGCACCTCGACGTCGACGTTGCAGATCTCGTCCAGGAACACCGTGCCGCGGTTGGCGACTTCGAAGATGCCGCGCTTGTCGCTGGTCGCGCCCGTGAACGATCCCTTGCACGTGGCCGAACAGCTCCGATTCGAGCAGCGTGACCGTCAGCGCGCCGCAGTCGACGGCGAAGAACCGCTCGTGCTTCCGCGGGCTCAGGTTGTGGATCGCGCGCGCCACCAGTTCCTTGCCCGTGCCGGTCTCGCCGATGATGAGCACCGTGCTCGACGTGGTCGCCACCTTGCGGAGGTTGCGGTACACCTCCTGCATCTTCGGGCTCGAGCCGACGATGCCGGCGAAGATGGCCGGGATCGTCGCTCGCGGGCGGCGGGTCCGCCGTGGCTGCGCAGCAGCAGCTGCCGGCGATCCCAGGCCTTGCGCGCCACGGCGGCCATCTCGTCGGGTGTGAACGGCTTGGGCAGGTAGTCGAAGGCGCCCACCTTCATCGTCTCGACCACCGACGCGATCGTCGCGAAGCCCGTGATGACGACGGGCACGATGTCCGGGTACTGGCTGCGCAGCGCCTCGAGCAGCTCCATGCCGCCCATCTCGGCCATCTTGAGATCGGTGAACACCAGGTCGAACGGTTCGCGGCCGAGCAGCTCCAGCGCCTCGGCCCCGCTGAGCACGGTCTTCACCTCGTAGCCCTCGCGCACGAGGATCTTCTCGCAGCTCCGGCAGATCGACGGCTCGTCGTCGACCACCAGCACCCGCGGCGCGTTGGCGCTAGTCATCGTCGGCCGTCCCTCCGATCGGCACGGTGATGATGAACGTGGTGCCCTTGCCGCGGGCGGAGTCGATCCGGATCTCGCCGTGGTGCCGTTCGATGATGCCGTAGGCCACGGCGAGGCCCAGGCCGGTGCCGGTCTTCTTCGTCGTGAAGAACGGCTCGAAGATCCGCGCGCGCACCTCGTCCGGGATGCCCGGGCCCGTGTCGGAGATGCGCAGCTCGACCGCCTTCTTCCCGAGGTTCGCCGACGAGGCGACGCGCAGTTCGCCGCCCTGCACCATGGCCTCGGCCGCGTTGAGGACGATGTTGAGGACGACCTGGCGCATCTGGTCGGCGTCGGCGAGGACCGTGGGCAGATGCGGATCGAGGTCGTAGACGATCCGGATGTTGCGGAAGACCGTCTGGTTGCGGACCAGCGCCAGGGTGTCTTCCACCACCTGGTTCAGGTCCAGCAGCGTGCGCTGCGGCTTGGTCTGGCGCGAGAAGTCGAGGAGGCCCTTCACGATCTTCCGGCAGCGCAGCGTCTCGTTGACGATCGTCTGGATGTCCTCCCGCCACGGGTGGTCGTCGGCCAGGTCCTCGAGCATCAGGCTGCTGTTGGTGAGGACGCCCGTCAGCGGGTTGTTGATCTCGTGGGCGACGCCGGCGGCCAGCTTGCCGATGGCGACCATCTTCTCCGACTGGATCATCTGCGCCTGCATGCGCTTCAGCTCGGTCGGTCCGCTCCTCGACCTTCCGCTCGAGCTCGTCGGCGCTCTCGCGCAGCGCCTGGTGGGCGAGCTGCAGCTCCGCCGTCATCGTGTTGAAGCTGTGCGCCAGGTAGCCCAGTTCGTCGTCGCTGGCCGCCGTCACCGCCTGCGAGTAGTCGCCCTGGGCGATGCGCTGCGCGGCCACGGTCATGCCGTGGATCGGCTCCGAGATCCGCCGGGCGACCCGCACGGCCACGAGGTACACCAGCGCCACGCCGCCGGCCGCGATCCCCAGGAAGACGAGCAGGGTGCGCCAGAGGCTGTCGGTGAAGGGCTGCTCGAGCACGCCGACGTAGAGCATCCCGATCGTGGCGCCCGGAGACGTCCCGGATCGGGGCATAGGCGGCCAGGTACCAGTCCTGCACCACGAAGGCGCGGCCCCGCCAGGTTTCGCCGCGCGAGAGGACCGCGTCGGCCACCTCGGCCGACGCCTGTGTGCCGATCGCGCGCGTGCCGTCGGCCGAGCGGACGTTGGTCGAGATGCGCACGTCGTTCTGGAAGATGGTGGCCGTGCCCACCGGCCGGCCCTGGTACTCCTCTTCCTTGAAGACCGTGCGGCGGATCTTGTCGACGATCTCGTAGTTGCGGTTGATCAGCACGCCGCCGTCGAGGACGCCCAGCAGGCGCCCGGCCGGGGTCGAGACCGGCGCGGCCGCACGCAGCATCATGCCGGACCGCACCTCGCTGGTCGCGGTCGGACGGGCCCGGGGCGTGGGCGAGATCGTGATCGCCGCCTGCCGTGCGAGGGCGGGCGACTCCCGCTCCAGCACGCGCGGCGTCGACGACCTCCGTGCCTGCCGCCGGCTCGAGGGTCTTCAGGGCCAGCGCCACCAGGCTGTCGTTGGCTTCGCCTCCGGTGGGGGCTTCCGGATTCCCCGACCTGTAGAACACGCGCCCGTCCGCATCGGTCAGCGTCAGCACGTCGAGATGCTCGGCGCGCCGGATGCGATCCATCTCCTCGGCCAGGCCGGTCGTATCGCGCCTCGTCAGCGCCCCGTAGATCACCATCCGCGTGGCGTGGATCCGAATGGCGTCTTCGAGCCGGTCCTCGGTGGACTGGTAGATCTCCTTGGCGGCTTCCAGGTCGGCGTTCACCTGCGTCTGGGCCTGGGCGAAGACGAGCTGGCGGATCATCCCGACGCCGACGACGGCCGTCAGGAGCGCTGGCACGAGGATGACCAGCGCGAAGTTGCGGACGAGCCTCCCCTGGATCGTGGTCCCCCCGAACCACGCCCGCAGTCGCGCCGACCACCGCGCCCCGGAAGCTGCGGCGGTCTGCGCGGTCTCCTCGTTGGTGTTCATCGTCATTGAATGTCCGTGGAGCATGGGGAACAGGCGGGGCCGGCCCGTGTCAGGCGGGCGCCCCCGCAGGGGCAGTGGTGCGCGCCAGCACCGAACGAATCACCGCCACCGCCTTCGGCACCGCCGCCTCGACCGCCGGTGTGAGGCCCTCGACGAACGACTCCATGTCCTCCGCTTCGATCGCGACGATGTGAATCCACGACGGAAGCGGCACGCCGCTCTGGCGCCCAAGCCTGATCACCGTCGGGAGCCCGACCGCGTGGGGCGAGGGCCCGGCCTCGGTGCCCAGCGCCTCGAACGGGAAACGACAGCACCGTGCCCGGCGGATGCTGGCCCGTCCGGACCGCGTCGACGACGAGCACGCGATCCCACCCGGTCAGTTCGTCCAGCAGGTAGAAGCCGGACAGGGCGCTGCGCTTCACGACGATTGGGGGCTGGGGGTTGGGGGTTGGGGGATGGGGCACGAGGGGCTCGAGTGCCTCAGCGATTGCCCAGCCGACGCCGTCATCGCGGAGGATGTCATTCCCGAGGCAGAGAACCAGCGTGCTCGCGCCTCCCGGGGAGTCGCCTGCGAGCGTCTCGATTTCCGCGGGTCGAGTGGTCACGTATCCTTCCCCAGCCCCCAGCCCCCAGCCCCCAGCCCCCAGCCCCCAGCCCCCAGCCCCTAGCCCCTAGCCCCCAGCCCCCAGCCCCCAGCGCCTAGCGTCTAGCCCCTTGTGCCGTTCCACCACCTCCACCACCTCGCCGCGGGAGTTGCGAATGACGGCCCTGAGCGGCATTTCCCCCGGCACCGAGTGCGTCGCGCAGCCGAAGCACGGGTCGTACGCGCGGAACGCCATCTCCACCATGTTCAGCAGGCCCTGGTCGACCTTCCCGCCGTGGATGACGCCTTTCGCGGCCCTGCTCGATCGACATCTGGATCGGCGCCGAGTTGTGCACCGTCGCCACGATCAGGTTGACCATCGTGAGGATCCCGTTCGGGTCCGTGGCGTAGTGATGGATCAGCGTGCCCGCGCGGCGCCTCGACGATGCCGATGCCTTCCGTCGGCGGGGCCTCCGGCAGTTTCCGGACGACCGGGCTCAGAATCTCCGGGTCGTTCGCCAGGGCCTGGATGACCTCGGTCGCCTGCAGCGCCTCGATGAGCCGCGCCCAGTGGGTGGCCAGCGTGCTGTGGACGGGCTTGCCGCCCAGCGTCTTGAAGAACTCCTCGTAGTGGCCCTGCGCCAGCGGCGTGGCCATGCCGTCGGCCACGTTGAGGCGCGCGAGCGGGGCCACGCGGTAGAGGCCGCTGTCCGCGCCGTCGACGAACCCCTTCCAGCCCGGCGTCTTGAGGAACGGGAACTTGATGTACGACCACGGCTCGACGTGTTCGGCGATGTGCTGCGAGGTAGTCCTGCGGCGGGAACTCCGCCAGGCGCTTCCCGGTCGGATCGATCACGCGAAGGTTGCCGCGGTAGTAGGTGTTCTTCCCGTTGGCGTCGACCATGCCCATGTAGTTCGTCTTGTGGGCGTAGTAGTCGGCCAGGATCGTGTCCACGTACGCCTGGTTGCCCAGGACGATGTCGTGGAAGGCCTGCAGGGAGAACTGCGCGAAGTCGACCAGGTGCGGCGCGGCCGCCTTGAGGCGGTCGACCATCTCGGCCTTGAGCGGCTTGCTCACGCCGCCCGGCAGGCCGAACACCGGGTGGATCACCTTGCCCGCCATCTCGGCCATGAACTCGCGGGCGATCTTGCGCGCCTCGATCACCTTGCCGCCGATCTCGAGGCCCACCTTGCCGATGACGCCCACGATGTTCCTGGCGCCCGCCGGCGCGGTCGGGCCGACGATGAAGTCCGGCCCGCCGAGGAAGTAGAAGTGCAGCGTGTGATCCTCGAACATGAAGAGGTTGTAGAAGAGCTCGCGGATCTTGTGCGCGGCCGGAGGCGGATCGACGTGGTACAGGTCGTCGAGGGCGCGAGCCGACGCCATGTGGTGCGCCGAGGGGCAGACCCCGCAGATGCGCTGGGTGATGCGCGGCATCTCCTCGGCGGCGCGCCCGATGCAGAACCGCTCGAAGCCGCGGAGCTCGGGGATCTGCAGGTACGCGTTGGCCACCTCGCCCGAGTCGTCGAGGAAGATCTCGATCTTGCCGTGGCCTTCGAGGCGCGTGATGGGGTCGATGGTGATGCGCTGGCTCATACGGTCGCTCCAGTGTGCCGCCGGCGCAGCAGCGACGTCGGCAGCGAGAACCGGTAGAAGGTGCCGGTGGGATCCGGGATCTGGTCGAGCAGCTTGTCGATCTCGGCCTCGGTCTTCGGCGCGAGGATCGAGGCGAAGGCCGAGAGGAACTTCGCGCCCTGGTCGAAGACATCGTCCATGGGGCCCATGCAGCCCCGGCACGGCATGTTGCCCTCGATGCAGGGGCTGCCGCACCCCGAGCGCGTGGCCGGGCCCATGCAGATGAAGCCCTGGGCGAGGAAGCACAGTTCCGGGTCCGCGATGTGCGTGGCGGGCCGCTTGATCTCGGTGAGCTCGATCTTGTCCGGCTTGCTGTCCTTGCGCGGGCAGTCGTCGCAGCAGGCCATGTTGGGGCTGAGCACCGCGCCTTTCGGCGGCAGGGCGCCCGTGAGGATGGCCTCGATCGCGCCCCAGATGAGCGCCGGCGGCGGCGCGCAGCCCGGCAGGTAGTAGTCGACGTCGATCACCTGGTTCAGCGCCTTCACCTCGTCCCAGAAGCGGGGCAGCTCCAGGTCGTGGCCGTCCATCCGGGAGTGCTCGCCGGGGATCGTGCGCGCCTGGTTGTCCTGGGACGGGACGTTCTGGTAGACCGTGTCGAACACCTGCTGGCGGTTGTTGAGGTTGGCGAGGCCCGGGATGCCTCCGAGGTGGGCGCACGCGCCGAAGGCCACGACCATCTGCGCCTTCTGGCGCAGCATGTGCACCCATTCCTCCTGCTCCGACATCCGCACGCCGCCGTTGATGAAGGCGACGGCGATGGACTTGTCGGGCATCGCCTCGATGTCGCGCCGCTTGAAGTCCATGGCGACCGGCCAGAGCACGATGTCGACCGCGTCGACGACCTTGAGGATCTGCTCCTCGAGATCGACCACCGCCTCTTCGCACCCGCCGCAGGAAGCGCACCAGTAGAACGCGACCTTCGGTTTGTCCGCCATGGTCAGCTCCTCGCGTGCCAGGGACCGAGCGTGCGCAGCTGGTCCGTCATCTCGTTGATCACGTGCTGGACCCGGTCGCCCTCGCTGGCCGAGATCCACTCGAGGCGCACCCGGGCGTCGTCGACGCCGAACTGGGTCAGGACCCGCTTCAGGAGGCGGAACCGGCGCAGCGCCTTGTAGTTGCCCTCCTGGTAGTGGCAGTCGCCCGGGTGGCAGCCGCCGATGAGCACGCCGTCGGCGCCCTCCTGCAGGGCCTTCAGGACGAACTGCGGATCGACGCGGCCCGAGCACATGACCCGGATGACCGGGGCCGTTGGGCTCGTAGGCGAGGCGCGCGGTGCCCGCCAGGTCGGACGCGGTGTAGGTGCACCAGTTGCAGAAGAACGCCACGATGCGGGGCTCGAACGCGGTGGTTGCCATGGCTCCTCGCTCCTAGCGCACCAGCACGCCCTCGATCTCGGCCATGATCTGGGCGTCGGTGAAGTGGTGCTGCTGCGCGGCGTGCGACGGGCACGCCGCCACGCAGGTGCCGCAGCCCTTGCAGAGCGCCTCGTTCAGGGCGGACACCTTCTTCTCCTTGTTGAACTCGATGGCGCTGAACGGGCAGAGCGGCACGCAGATCTGGCAGCCCGAGCAGCGCTCCTCCGTCGATCCAGGCGGTGTAGGCCTCGAGCTCCACCTGGCCCGTGTCGATGAGCGCCATGGCCTCCGCCGCCGCGGCGCCGGCCTGGGCCACGGTGTCGGGGATGTCCTTCGGCCCCTGCGCGCACCCGGCGATGAAGACGCCGTCGGTGAAGGTCGAGACCGGCGCGAGCTTCGGGTGCCGCTCGAGGAACCAGCCGTCGCTCGAGCAGGACATGTTGAACATCCGCCGCACGTCGTCCGGCGTCCTCGCGCGCCTCGAGGCCCGTCGAGAGCACCACCATGTCCACGGGGATGCGCCGCACGAGGCCGGCCAGCGTGTCCTCGACGCGGATGACCAGCTTGTCCTTCTCCATGGGCGTGACGGCCCAGTCGGAGACCTCCGCCACGCGGCCGCGGATGAACTCGCACCCTTCCTCGAGCAGGTGGTTGTAGAACTCCTCGTAGCCTTTCCCGGCGCTGCGCATGTCGATGTAGAAGTTGTAGATCTTCGCGCCGCTCCGTTCGTGGACGAGGTGCGCGAGCTTGAGCGAGTACATGCAGCAGACGCGCGAGCAGTACTCGTGGGTGTTCTTGTCGCGCGATCCGACGCAGTGGATGATGCCGACCGCCTGGGGCTTGCGTCCCGTCCTTCAGGAGGACCTGGCCGTTGTTCGGGCCGGACGCGTTCACCATGTGCTCCACCTGGAGCGCGGTGAACACGTTCGGGTAGCGGCCGTACCCGTACTGCGGGACCTTCGGCGGCGTCGACCGGCTGGAACCCGGTCGCCACCACGATCGAGCCGACCTGGATCTCCTCGTGGCGGTCCTGCTGGCCGTGGTCGATGGCCTTCGCCTCGCAGACGGTGGCGCACACGCGGCAGGCATCCGTCTTGAAGTGGATGCAGGAGTCGTAGTCGATCACCGGCTGGTGCGGCACCGCCTGCATCGTCGGGATGTAGATGGCCGTCATCGGGCCGAGCGGCAGCTCGCCGCGGATCTGCTCGGCCTCGTCGTCGATCGTGATGCAGCCGGTGGGGCAGACCTCGGCGCAGGCGCCGCAGGCGATGCACTTGTCGGAGGGCTCGTCGTACGGCGTGCCGACGTAGCGCGTCGTGCCGCGGTTGAAGAACCCGAGGACGTTGGCGCCGACCACGTCCGAGCAGACGCGCACGCACAGGCCGCAGAGGATGCACGTGTCGTCGCCGCGGCCGAAGCGCGGCTCGGTGATCCCGTACTCCGCGGCCATCGCGTTGAGCACCGGCACGTGCCCGCAGCGGGCCAGCAGCCACTCGAGGATCAGCTTGCGCGTGCGGCGCACCCGGTCGGTCTGGGTGAACACCTCGATGCCGTTGGTGACGGGGTAGTTGCACGCCGTCACCAGGCGCACGCGGCCCCGCATGTGCACCTCGACGGTGCAGATGCGGCAGACGCCGTACGGCTCGACCAGCGGGTGGTGGCAGAGCGTCGGGATCTTCACCCCGGCCTTCTGCGCCACCTGCACGAGCGGCGTGCGGTCTTCGGCCTCGGTCTTGATGCCGTCTATCGTGACTGTCACGAGCTTCATCGCGGCCTCCAGCACTCAGGGACCGGGCGTTACGCCCGCAGCACCGCCTCGCGCTTGCACGCGTCGACGCAGGCGCCGCACTTGATGCACAGGTCCTGGTTCAGCAGGTGCGGGTACTTGACCTGGCCGGTGATGGCCCCGGTCGAGCATGCCGTCACGCAGGCATGGCACCCGTCGCACTTCGCCTGGTCGATCTCGTAGTGGATGAGCGCCTTGCACACGCCCGCCGGGCACCGGTGCTCGCGGATGTGCGCGTCGTACTCGTCGCGGAAGTAGCGGAGCGTCGACATGACCGGGTTGGGCGCCGACGACCCGAGGGCGCACAGGCAGGCGTCCTGCATGACGCCGCCCATCTCCTCGAGCAGCGCGACGTCGCCCTCCTCGCCCTTGCCCTCGGTGATGCGCGTCAGCACGTCGAGCGAGCACCGCAGCCCCTCGCGGCAGGGGATGCACTTGCCGCACGACTCCTCGGTCAGGAAGCGCGATGAAGTACCGGGCGACGTCGACCATGCAGGTCTGGTCGTCCATCACGATCATGCCGCCCGAGCCCATCATCGAGCCCGGCGGCGGTCAGGCTGTCGAAGTCCACCGGCATGTCGAGGTGGGTCGCCGGGCAGGCAGCCGCCGGACGGCCCGCCGGTCTGCACGGCCTTGAACGCCCGGTCCCGCGGGATGCCGCCGCCGATGTCGAAGATGATCTCGCGCAGCGTGATGCCCATCGGGACCTCGATGAGGCCCGTGTTGTTCACCTTGCCGACCAGCGAGAACACCTTCGTGCCCGAACTGCCGTTCCACGGGTTGTCGCTGACGTCGCCCGTGCCCATCGAGGTGAACCAGGCCGCGCCCGCGGTTGATGATGAGCGGCACGTTGGCCCAGGTCTCGACGTTGTTCAGGTTGGTCGGCAGGTTCTTGTAGCCGTACTCGACGGTGTGGATGTACTTCGCGCGCGGCTCGCCGACCTTGCCCTCGAGCGACGCCATCAGCGCCGTCGACTCGCCGCAGACGAACGCGCCGGCGCCCTGCACGACCGCGATGTCGAAGTCGAACTTCGTGCCGAGGATGCCGCGTGCCGAGCAGGCCGTACTCGCGCGCCTGGTCGAGCGCCTTGCGCGAGCCGCTCGCGGGCGATCGGGTACTCGTGGCGGATGTAGACGAATCCCTGCTGCGCGCCGATGGCCCGCGCCCCGATGATCATGCCCTCGATGACCGAGTGCGGGTCGCTCTCGATGATGCTGCGATCCATGAACGCGCCGGGGTCGCCCTCGTCGGCGTTGCAGACGACGATCGGCTCGACGCCGCGGTGGATGGCCGCCTGCCGGCACGTCGCCCACTTGACGCCGGTCGGGGAAGCCGCCGCCGCCGCGGCCGCGCAGGCCGGAGAGCTTGATCTCCTGGATGATCTGCTCCGGCGGTCATCTCGCCGAGCGCCTTGGCCAGCGCCGCGTAGCCGTCCCGGGCGATGTAGTCGCTCGATCCGCTCGGGATCGATCAGCCCGCGGTTCCGCAGGACCACCAGCTTCTGCTTGGCGAAGAACGGGATCTGGCTGAGCGTCGGCACCGGCGCCGGGGCCGCCGGCGGCGTGTACATCAGCTTCTTGACCGGCCGCCCCTTCAGCAGGTGCTCCTCGACCAGCGTCGGCACGTCGGACTTCTTCAGCCCGCAGTAGAACACGTCGTCGGGCTGCACGATGAGCACCGGCCCCTCGGCGCAGAACCCCTGGCAGCCGGTCCGGACCACCTGGACCTCGCCCGCCAGGTCACGCTTGGCGATCTCCGACTCGATCGCCGCGCCGAGTTCGAACGAGCCGCACGAGACGCATCCCGTCCCGGCGCACACCAGCACATGTGAGCGAAACGCCATGACCGTCGCCTCCCTGCGGCCTCAGCCGGTGGTCTCGCACCCGGCCGCCAGCGCGGATTCCGTCACCACCTCGCCGCCGAGGACGTGCCGCCGGAACACCTGCCTGGATCTTCTCCGGCGTCAGGTTCACGTACTTCACCGGAGCCTGGCCGAGCACTTCGACGGTGGCCATCGGCTCCCGGCTGCAGAGGCCGGCGCAGCCCGACGTCGTCACCATGACGTCGGTCACGCCCTGCGCTCTCGATCTCCGCCGAGCAGCGCCGCCATGACCTCGCGCGCCCCCGCGGCGATGCCGCAGGTGCCCATGTGGACGGTCACCCTGGCCCGGGCCGTCCCGGCGCGCAGGGCGATGGCTCCGGCGGTCTGCTCCCGCATCTTCTTCAGGTCGTCGATCGTGAGTCTCGGCATCGTGCGCCTCCGGCGCCTCAGTGCGTCTTGGCCTTGTAGTCCTTCACGTACTTCCGCAGCATGCGCGGGATGCCGGTCTGCTTCAGCTTCCCGTGGACGTCCGTGCCGACGGTGACCACCGGCGCCAGCCCGCAGCAGCCGAGGCAGTTCACCGTGTCGAGGCTGAACTCCATGTCCGGCGTCGTCTCGCCCCGCTGGATGCCCAGCTCGCGGCTGACCGCGTCGAGCAGCCGCGGCGCGCCCTGCACGTGGCACGCCGTGCCCATGCACACGTGGATGCGGTGCCGCCCGACGGGCTTGAGGCTGAACCCCCGGTAGAACGTGGCGATGCCGAGCACCTGGCGCGACCGGCGCCTTGACGCGCACCGCCACGCTCTCGATCACCTCGCGCGGCAGGTGCAGGAACTCCTCCTGGCAGTCGAGGAGGATCGCGATCAGGTGTCGCGGTTGCGCCCGTGGCGGTCCACGATCTGCTCGACCTTGGTGAGATCGGTCATGGCTGGCTCTCCATTCGAGGCCGGCTGCCCGCGGCGCCGGCGAGGGACTGCTCGCCGTGACGGACGGCCGACCGCAGCAGGGCCAGCCCGGCCGGCGACGCGAGGGGCGCGCCGTCGAGCGCGGCCCGCAGGTCCGCCGTCGCGAGGCTGTACTCGTGCGACCCGCGCCGGTGCGTCCAGTCGAGGTCGACGTCCGGGTGCGACGCCAGCAGCACCAGGACGGTGGTTTCCAGGTCGCCGAGCGGCGCGCGATCGACGTGGCTGAGCCCGAACACGGCCTCCACGCGCGTGCCGGCGCCCGGTTCAGAGGTCACGATCGAGGCCGCCGCCGGCCGCCTCGGCCGCCTGGCGCAGCAGCGGCAGTCCCAGCCCGACCACGCGCGTCCGGCGCGTCGTGAAGAACGGGATCCGTCGCGCGGCCCGCCGTGTCGGCATCCATGCCGCGGCCGTTGTCGGTGACGCTGATGCGCAGCGTGTCGGCCGCCGGGTCTTCGTCGACCCGGATCTCGATGCGCGTCGCGCCCGCCTCGGCGCCGTTGCGCGCGATGTCGAGGATGTGCAGCGCCAGGTCCTCCATCGGCCGCCCTCCACCGAGCACCGCCCGGCCGCCCTCGGCCCGGATCGCGCGGTGCACCTCGGCCGCCTCCGCGCGGTCGAGATGCAGGAACGTGAGCGCGCGGCCGATCGCGCCGGGCTCGTGCGCGTCGGATCCGGTGACCGCCGGCAGCCCGAGCGGGTCCGCGTAACGCCGCCGGCCGACGTCGTAGGCGGTCGTCGCCGACACCTCGATCGCGTCGAGCGGCAGGCCGGGCGGCACGAAGCCCGAGCTGGCCGACGATGCCGAACCGCTCGCGATCGACGTGCGCGGCGATGGCCAGCCCGCCGGCGCGGTGGATCTCGTCGGCCGTCCGGCCGACGCTCCACGACGTGGCCCCTGCCAGCAGCGACGCGTTGAAGCCCAGCACCTCGCCGTGCTCGTTGGCGATCACCTGCTCGCCGAACGCCGCCGGCGCGTTCCGGCCCGGGAGCGCTGCCGCCACGCGCGCGTGGAGCACGCCTGCCGCCGCGGCGTCGGGCAGCAGCGCCACCAGGTGCACTTCTTCCTCGGTCGTGATCTCCATGCCCGGCGACGGCCACGCAGCCGGCGGCCCGCGCGGCCCGGCCCACCGCCGCCACGTTGTCGGCGGCGTTGTGGTCGCAGATCACGATGCCGTCGAGGCCCGCCTCGGCGGCGGCCCGGACAATCGCCGACGGGTGCATGTCGAGCTCCCCGCACGGCGATAGGCACGTGTGCACGTGCATGTCGAAGGCGAACACGTTCAGGACGCCCTTCTTCCCCGCACGCCCGCGGCATACAGCCGGCCCGCCGCGTCGAAGGCCGCGAGCGGCGTCGTGACAATGGCCACGCCGTGCTCGGCCGCGCGCGCGGCCGTCTCCGCCTCGGGCTGCGCGGCCGTTCACGATCACGATGGCCGCCAGGTTCTTCAGCTGCGCGACGGCCACCGTGTTCACGTGCCGCTGCATCGTGATCCACGCATCGCCGTCCTGCGCGTTGGCCATGACGTCCGACAGCAGGTCCGAGCGCGTAGCCGCCGCGCACCTCGCGCCGGCCCGCGTCGGCCGGGCCGACCAGCGCCCCGTCCAGCGAGGCGCGCGAGCTCAGTGACGGTCATCGCCGGACCTCCTTGCTTCCACGCCGCTGATGCCCGGGACGGCCGCTCCGGCAGGCAGCAGCCGGGCGATTTGCTCCTCGAGCTGGCCCTGCCGCAGGACCACGCACTGCGCCTGGTCGGCGTCGCCGATCACGACGT
Organism: uncultured Acidobacteriota bacterium; assembly: GCA_963806085.1. Lineage (GTDB taxonomy): Bacteria > Acidobacteriota > Vicinamibacteria > Vicinamibacterales > JAKQTR01 > JAKQTR01. The sequence goes on along the minus strand of CAWDWR010000001.1, from coordinate 1,985,218 downwards.
CCTCGGCGAAGGCGGCGCACGTGGGCGATCCGCAGGCGCCGCAGTCGATGCCGGGCAGCCTGGCGGCCATGCGATCGCGCTCCTGCATCCGGGTGATCGCCGTGACGATGTCGCGGCCCGAGCGGCCGCGGGGGGCGGACGGCGAAGGGCACCGTCGTCCGGAACTCGCCGCGTTCGTGGCGCGCCCGCATGTCGGCCGGATCGACCGGGTCGCGCTTGGGCAGCGACTGCTGCAGGCGCAGGGCGCGCGCACGGGCCACGTAGGGGTTCTCGACCGTCAGCGCGCCGCTCACGCAGCCCTCGAAGCAGGCGTGGCACTCGATGAACGTGTAGCGCTGGAGCTTGCCCTTGTCGATGTCGTCGAGGATGCGCAGCACGTTGGGCAGGCCCCACACCGACATCGTGTCTTCCGCCGGCAGCGTGCTCGGCAGGCTGATCGAGAACGCCCATCCCAGGCCGGCCGCCGTTTCCGTCTCCGGCACCTTCGCCCCGCTGGTCTGGACCTCGCGGATGACCGGGCGCCAGCAGCGGGAACAGGTCGCTGATGCCGACCGCCGAGTCGATGTACGACGCGTCCATGCCGGGATGGTCGACAATCGACACCATCTTCGCGGGGCACGGCGTCACGTAGACGGCGTGGATGCGGTCGAGCGGCAGGCCCGTGTCGGCCGACGCCCGCAGCTTCGCCTCGCGCGCCGCGACCTCCCGGGGCGACAGCACGGGCAGCAGCTGATCGACCAGTTCCGGGTACTTGATCTGGACGAGGCGGACGACGCTCGGGCAGAACGACGAGATGAGCGGGCCCGGGCCCGCGGTAATCTGCCAGGAACAGGTCGATGGCGTGCGTCACGGCGCAGCAGGACCACGAGAGGGTCGCCGCGGCGTCGAAGCCGCTGTTGCGCAGGGCCTGCAGGATCGTGCCCGGCGTGACGTCGAGATCGAACTGCGTGTAGAGCGCGGGCGACGGGATGGCGACCGTGTAGTCGAACTGGCCGAGTCCGGCGGGCGACGCGGTCAGCGGCACGACGGCGCTCTTCGTGCAGACCTTGATGCACTCGCCGCAGTCGATGCAGCGGTCCTCGAGCATCGCGGCGTGCCCGCGGCGGATCCGGATGGCCTGGGTCGGGCACACCCGCATGCACGCCATGCAGCCGTGACAGGCGCTGTCGTCGAAGCGGATGGAGTGGTAGTGCGCTTCGGCCATGTCGTCAGCTCACGTGCACCGTCATCACGAGCGCGGTGCCCCGGTTCACCTCGGACGTGATCGCCAGCTCGGTCCGTGTTCCGCTTGATGTTCGGCAGCCCCATGCCGGCGCCGAACCCCATCTCGCGCATCTCGGGCGTCGCCGTCGAATACCCCTCCTGCATCGCCAGCGCGATGTCGGGGATGCCCGGCCCCTCGTCGCGCACGTCGATGGTGACGTCCGCCGGCGTGACGTGCAGCGTCATCGTGCCGCGCCGCGCGTACATCACCATGTTCATCTCCGCCTCGTACGCCGCGATCGCCACGCGCCGGATGAGCGCCGAGGGCAGCCCCATGTTCTTCAGCGTCTCCTTGATGCCGGTCGACGCGCGCCCGGCGTTCGTGAAGTCCGCCCCGGCGATCTCGTACGCCCGCACGAACTCGGCATCGGTCATGCCTGCCGCCGCGCGCCCGCCTCCGCCGGCCCGCTCCCGAAGGCGGCGTACAGCCGGCCCGCCGCCTCGAAGAGCGTGTCGTGGCTGGCGAAGACCGGCACGTTCATCTGCCGCGCCAGGTCGACGACGTCGGCCGGCACCGCCTTGCCGCGCGCGAAGACCACCGCGACCAGGTCGGCGATGGCCGCCGTGCGGATCACCTGCACGTTCACGAGGCCCGTGACCAGGACGTATCCCGGACGGGCGTCGACCAGCACGTCGCTCATCAGGTCGGCGGCGACGACGCCGGTGACGGCGGGGGAGTCGTCCGGGCACCAGAGCACCACGCCGTTGACCGCGGCGCGGACCTCCGCGAGCGTCAGCCGGCCTGGCGTGCCGGCGCCGGCCCGGGCGCGTCACCCCCGTCTGCCGCCGTGCCGCTCATGCGTGGCTCATGCGCCGGCGCGTGCGCCGCCGGCGGCGTGCCGTGCGCCCGATGACCTGCTTGTCCTTGCGGATCACCCGCACGGCGGGGATCCGGCGCCCGGGGCAGTTCTCCCAGCACGTGCCGCATCCGGTGCACTTGTCGGTGTCGACGTAGCTCGCCTTGCGGCGGACCTTCACGGTGAAGTTGCCGATGAAGCCGCTGACCTCCTCGACCTCGCTGTAGGCCATCAGGTGGATGTTCTTGTGCTTGCCCACCTGGGTCATCTTCGGCGTGAGGATGCAGGCCGCGCAGTCGAGCGTCGGGAACGTCTTGTCGAAGTGGGCCATGTGGCCGCCGATGCTCGGGCTCGCGCTCGACGAGGTACACCTGCTTGCCGGCCGACGCGAGCGTGAGCGCGGCGGAGATGCCCGCGATGCCGGCGCCCACCACGAGCACGTTCGGATTGACGCTGACCGTCGAGCGCTGCAGCGCGTCGTGCAGCGCCACGCGCCGCACGGCGGCCGTGAGCAGCAGCTTGGCCTTCTGCGTGGCGCGGTCCAGGTCCTTCGTGACCCAGGACACCTGCTCCCGGATGTTGACCATCTGGTAGAGGTACGGGTTCACGCCCGCCTCCTGCAGCACGGCGCGGAACGTCGGCTCGTGCATGAGCGGCGAGCACGACGCCACGACCAGGTGCGTCAGCTTGTGCGCCGCCAGGTCGTCCTTGATGAGCTGCTGGCCCGGGTCCGAGCACATGAACTTGTACGTCTTGGCCAGCGCCACCTTCGGCAGCGTGGCCGCGTACTGTTCCAGGGCCTGCACGTCGACCTTGCTGGCGATGTTGAGGCCGCAGTGGCAGATGTAAACGCCGATGCGGCAGGTATCGTTCGCGGGCATGGCATCCCCCTCAGGCCATCGCCGGCAGCGGCTCGGCGGTCACGAAGTTGCGCTGCAGGCCCAGGGCCTTCGGCGCCAGGCCGAAGGCCAGGCCGACCAGTTGCGTGAAGTAGACGATCGGCAGCGTGACGTCCTCGCCGAACGTGCGGCGCATCTTGTCCTGGTACGCCTCCAGGTTGTACTGGCAGAGCGGGCAGACCGTGGCGAGGACGTTGGCCGATCGCGCCTTCGCCTCCTTCAGCAGCAGGAAGCTCAGGCGGACGCCGATGTCCTCCATCGTGCCCATCAGCGAGCCGCCGCAGCAGTGCGCCTTCAGCGGGTAGTCCACGACGTGCGCCCCGAGCGGCCTCCAAGCAGCCGGTCGAGCGTCTGCGGCCGGAGCGGGTCGTCGAACGCGCCGTAGGGCCGGACGACCTGGCAGCCGTAGTAGGGCGCCACCCGGTAGCCGGTGAGCGGACGGGTGACCTTCGCCGTGATCGCGTCCAGGCCGACGTCGTTCACCAGGATGTCGAGCGGGTGCCGCACGACGGCGCGCCCGTGATACGTGAGGCCGGCGGTCTCGAGCCCCTTGTGGACCTTGGCGGCGAGGGCGGGATACTCGGCCATCATGTGCTGTGCCTTGGTCAGCACCAGGTAGCACGCGGCGCACGGCGCGACGACCTCGGCGCCCTTGCGCTCGGCGAGCGCGAGGTTGCGCGCCGCGAGGGCCACGGCCTTGTCCTCGCTGATCGACATGTACGAGGTGGCGCCGCAGCAGTTCCAGTCCGGGATCTCCTCGAGCCCCAGGCCGAGGTGGCCGAACACGGCGCGCAACGACTCGTCGTACGGCTTGCCGAGCCCGCTCAGTGAGCAGCCCGGATAGTAGGCGTAGCCCGTCATGTCAGGATTCCTCCATCGCGTCGAGGATCGCCTTGAGCTCCTTCGGGATTCTTGATGTGTTCCTGGCCCAGGGCCATCCGCCCCGTCCGCAGAAGCTTGAGCCCGATGGGCGCCATCTTCAGCAGGCTGAACGGGTTCGTGCGCAGCGCCAGCTCGATGAGGAGCCTCGACTCCGAGTTGCGCCCGTGCGTGGCCACCATGTTGTAGAAGGCCTTGGCCAGCACCGGGATCGGGAAGCGCTTCGGGTACATGCCCTTCTCGATCGCGCGGCGCTTGAGGGCGTACATGACGTCGGTGACCTTGATCTCCCGCGGGCACCGCACCTGGCACTCGTAGCACGAGGCGCACAGCCACGGCGTGGCCGACTCCAGCACGTCACGCTCGAGGCCCGCGCGGGTGAGCGCGATGATCCGCCGCGGCGTGAGGTCCATGTGGACCGACATCGGGCACGCGCCGCTGCACGTGCCGCACTGGATGCAATCGCGCAGCGCTTCGCCACCGGGCTTGGCCATGATCTCCGCCGGGAATGCCGGGTTCACATCCTCGGCATACCGGCAGTGCGTCGTCCCGTTTCGCACGGCGAACCTCCTGAGCTGATGGGCGGGGTCGCGATTCAGTTGGGGGCGCGTGTTCTGGCGGCGCTGTATGCCCCGAGGATGCGCTTACGCAGAGGTATGCAGCGCGCGGGGGCGGCCAGAAAGGGGCGTGTTTCGGGGGGCCTTCAGGGAAAGCGTATGGGCCACGGCAGGTGAAGTCAATGGGCGATTCCGATCGAATCCCGAGGGCTCCAATCAAGGATCTCGGGTGCCGCCACAAAAGCCCCTTGACGGAATCCGATGCGAGGAGTAGGAATTAAGGCGGAGGTTTTCGTGCGACTCAATACCCGCGGCCGGTACGGATTGCAGTTGCTGTCGCAGCTGGCCTGTCATCTCGACGAAACCAGGCCGGTCGGCCTGAAGGACATCGCCAAGACGACGGGGCTGCCGTGGCGCTACCTCGAACAGATCGCGGGACCGCTGAGGAAGGCGTCGCTCATCGCGGGACGGCCCGGGCGCGCCGGCGGGTACCGTCTGGTCAAGCCTCCGTCGCGCATCACGTTGCGCGAGGTGATGGAGGTGACGTCGGGGCCGGTGCGGCTGATGGACTGTGTCGACAAGCCCGACATCTGCGAGCACAGCAACAAGTGCACGTCGCGGGCGATGTGGGTGAACCTGACCGGGGAGCTGCGCGGCGTGCTCGACCGTTACACCCTCGACGACCTCGCCCAGCGGCCGTGCGCCGGCTGCCGCGCAACCGCGGCGCACGCGCGCGGCCTGCGTACCGCCGTGAGGCCGCCCGCGCGCGGGCGCGGCGCGTCGAAGCGGTGGAAGTACATGCGCTCGCTGGAATAGGCCTCCGCCGTGCCAGCGCCAGCGCCGCCTCCCCGACCCCCAGCGCGTCCAGCACGCGCCGCTGCACGTCCACCGACGGCGCCCTCGCCGTTGACGCGGCGAAGCAGGCCTCGGTCGCTCGTAGAAGGGCACGATCGGCGCGGTCTTGTCTCGGTACTCCGCCAGCCGGCGCCGGAGCACCGCTTCCGTGTCGTCGGAGCGGTGCACCAGCCTGTGCACGATTTCCGCGGGCGGCGGGTCGAACGTCAGGTGATAGATGCGGCCGGTGGCCGGATCGGACCGCCGTCCCGGTGATGCGCTCGAGGATGACGGCGTCGTCGACGTCGAACGAAATGACCGCGGTCGATCCGGCGCCCTTCCCGGCGAGCGCGGCGTCTAGCCACTCGGCCTGCGCGACGGTTCGCGGATAGCCGTCGAGCAGGAACCCGCCCGCACAGTCGCACTGGGCGAGGCGGCTCTCGACCAGCCGATTGACCAGGTCGTCGGGCACCAGGGCGCCCGCGTCGGCGTACGTCTTGAACTCGAGGCCGAGCGCAGTCTGCTCGCGAATCGCCGAGCGGATGATGTCGCCGGTCGACACCTGCGGGATCCGAAGCACGCGGCAAATCGTCTGCGCCTGCGTGCCCTTGCCCGTACCCGGCGCACCGAGCAGGATGACGTTCATGGAGGACCTCGAGGGCATGAATGAGGGGAGCCGGCGGCCGGCACGAAGGGGCGCGGCGATCGTAGTGCAGGGGAAGCGGGGGAGACAAGAGGCTCGACCGGTAGTCAGTAGCCAGTAGTCAGTAGTCAGTAGAAATGCAGGATCAAACTGCGCCCACGATGCCAAGGTCCGGTTGCCCGTGAGACGTTGCCTTCCTACTGGCTACTGGCTACAGGTTACGATGCGTCTGAGCCTCTGATGATGGCGAGCACCTCGTCGAACGACTCGCAGTAGTGCTGGCACAGCGGGCGCGTGCCGCTCTCGGGGATGTTGCCGCCCGCCATGCCGATGGCGGCGAATCCCGCGAGCCGGACGGCGCACACGCCGGCGCCGCTGTCCTCGATGCCGATCACGTGATGGCGGTCCTCGAAGGGGATGCCGAGGCCGACCCGGCAGACCTCCGCGTAGAGCCACGGGTGCGGCTTCGGCGACAGCTCGCCAAGCGTGCCGGGCTCTCCGGCCCGCATCGGGAAGCCCGCCGTGACGATGGCGTCGTAGAACGCCCTCGGATCGCCGAGCCCCATCGTCCTGAACGCGGCCACCAGTTCCGGCCAGGCCTTCTCGTGGAGGCCGGACGTCACCACCCCGATGCGGATGCCGTCCGCTTTCAGCGCCAGCAGGAATTCCTTGACGCCCGGGCGCCGGGACGAACGCGTCCGCGCGGCCCCGGCCCTCGAGGATCTCGCGCATCTCGCGGTGCGTGTGCTCGAAGTAGTACCGCCGGGCCTCCTCGACGGTGCGGCCGGGACAGTACTTCCGGATGCAGTACTGGAGGTGCTCCGACACGCTGAATCCGGACACGTACGGCAGGTCGCGGTCGTCGAGGGTGAACGCCGGGTCGCCGAGCAGGCTCCCCGCGGTCTTCTCGATCATCCACACCCAGAACGGCTCGCTCCGCACCGTCGTGCCGTCAAGATCCATCAGCACCGCGCGGACGGGGCGCTCGATGGCGACGGGGTGCACCGGGTAATAGGCCGGATACCCGAGCGACGAGTTCACGAACGCCAGCGTGCGCTCGTCGAACACGACGAACTCGACGCGCCGATCCGCGGGCGTCAGCACGTGGCGCACGCCGTCGCGGCCCACGCGGAACCGGCCGTCGCTGCACGCCTCGAGGGGCACGAGCCCGTCGCTGCGCCGAATCACGCCGAGACCGGGCAGGATGAGGTCCATCATGCAGTGAAGATCACATGCACGTGTTTCGGCCCGTGCACGCCGTGTGTCAGCGTCATCTCGATGTCCGCCGTGCGGCTCGGGCCGGCGACGACCACGACGTTGCTGCCTTCATCGAGCAGGCCGGGCTCCTCGCGCAGCAGCGCCGCCAGCGACGGCCGCAGCCGCCGCTCGGAGACAATCGCCACGTGCACCGGCGGCAGGAGCGACGCGAGCCGCCCCCGGCCAGGCCCGCTCACGAGCACGAGCCCGCCGTTGTCCGCCAGGGCGGCATGCGCACCCGTCACGCCGAGGCCGATGCCTGCCAGGGCGTCCACGTCCTGCTGCCGGCGCTCGGGATCGCCGCTCACGTCACAGGCGACGCGCAACAGCCCTCGCGACGACAGCGCGGCCAGCAGACCCGGGCATCGGAGTTGCTCCTCGTCCCAGCTGATGAACGAGGCCGACTGCTGGGCGTGCGCGATGCCGGCGATGACGTCGGCGGCGTCGGCCGCGCCGGACGCGCGGATGGACGTGTCCGGAGAGCGCGGTCAGCACGGTGGAGAACTGCTCGTCGAAGTTCGCGCACGCCGGCTGCGTCCGCCGGCTGCTCAGGACTGGCGGGCGGCGCGGCCTGGAGCGCCGGCAGGCTGGGCCCGGAGCAATCCCTCTCGAATCGACGCGAGGATGCGTTCGCGGGGCGAGGTCATTTCGCAGCCCGCCTTTCGCGCGCGATGTGCGCTCGACGAACGAACGGGATGCCGGAGCCGGGAAGTCGCGCGACGCGGTCCACGCGGCCGAGCGGCCCGGGCAGCCGGCGAATCCACCCTTCGTGCTGCACTGCGCCGGCCAGCCGCGCGGCCGCGCGGCCGGCCCAGCGGTACGAGACGCGGCCTGGTCGCAACCGCCGCGTACAGCTGCATCGCGGTCCGGAGCCAGAGGGGCGCCAGGTGCGCCGCGGCGGCCTCCCGTCTGCACCGCCAGCAGCAGGTGCGGCAGGTCGATCTTCACCGGACAGACGTCCCGGCACGCGCCGCAGAGGCTGCTGGCGTGCGCCAGTTCCGACCATTCCTCGACGCCGTGCAGCCCGGGCATCACCACCGATCCGACCGGCCCCGGATACACGCCGCCGTACGCGTGGCCGCCGATCACGCGGTAGACCGGGCAGGCGTTGAGGCAGGCGCCGCAGCGCACGCAGTAGAGAATTTCCGCGAGCGCGCGCGCCGAGCATCCGGCTCCGGCCGTTGTCCAGGATGACGATGTGCAGCTCCTCCGGCCCGTCCGGTTCGCCGGCCGGCCCTGCCCCCGGCGCGGCCGTGGCGCGGCGCGGTCCCGGTCATCACGTTCGTGTAGACGGGCGACGACCTGGCCGGTCGCGCTGCGCGCCAGCACGGTCAGCACCGCCGCCAGGTCGGCGGCCGTCGGCACGATGCGCTCCAGGCCCATCAGCGCCACGTGCACGCGCGGCAGCGTGGTCGTCAGCCGGCCGTTGCCTTCGTTGGTGACGATGCAGATGCTGCCCGTTTCGGCGACGGCGAGATTGACGCCGCTGATGCCCATGCCGGCGTGGAGGAACTCGTCGCGGAGCACGCGCCGCGCGAACGCCGTCATGGCCGGGATGTCGGCCACCTCGTCCGCTGTCGCGCCGAGCTTCTCGCGGAACAGCGCGGCGACGTACTGCCGGCTGCGGTGGATGATCGGCGTGATGATGTGCGACGGGCGGTCGCCGCCGAGCTGGACGACGAATTCGCCGAGGTCCGTTTCGACCACGCGGACGCCCGCGCGCTCCAGCGCCTCGTTGAGCTCGACCTCCTCCGTCGCCATGGACTTCGACTTCACGGCGAGCCGGACATGGTTCTCGCGCGCGATGCCCGTGATGATCCGGCGCGCGTCGTCGTCCGTTTCCGCCCAGTGGATCGTGCAGCCCCGCGCGGAGGCCTCGCGGGCGAACTGCTCGAGGTACGAGTCGAGGCGGGCCACGGCGACGGCGCGAGCGCGCCTCGCCTGCTCGCGGCAGGCTTCCGAGTCGGCCAGCGCGCCGAAGGCGCCCGACCGGCCGCTCGCGAGTCGGCCGGTGGTCAAGGCGAGCGCGTTGCGCAGGCCCGCGTCGGCGAGGGCCGCGTCGATCCGGCGATGGAACGCGAGGGCGGCGTCAGTCATGGCCGTCACCGGCGAGCACCTCGGCGATGTGCCGCACCCGGATGCGGCTGGCCCGGCGGTGCAGGCCGCCGCCGATGTGCATCAGGCAGCTGACGTCGGTGGCCACGACCTCGTCGGCGCCGCTGCGCTCGATGGCGTCGATCTTCGCGTCCAGCATCGCGCTCGACAGCGGCCCCATCTTGATGGCGAACAGGCCGCCGAAGCCGCAGCACGTTTCGGCGTCGGGGAGGTCGGCGCATCGCTCGCCCGCGACGGCACGCAGCAGCCGGCGCGGCTGCTCCCGCAGGCCGAGGCCGCGCAGGCCGTGACAGGACGCGTGATAGGCGAGCCTGGGCCCGGCCGCCGCCGGAAGCTCGACACCGAGGACGTCAACCAGGAACTGGCTGAACTCGTACGTCCGGGCGGCGAGCGCCCTCGCCTTCGGTCCGTACACGCTGTCACCGGCGAGCAGATCCGGGTAGCGGTTGACGATCATGTCGGCGCACGACCCCGAGGGCACGACGACGGGGTCGTCGGAGCGCGACAGCACGTCGATCGTGGCTTTCGCCATGGCGGCGGCGTCCTCGGCGAACCCGCCGTTGATACGCGGGCTGCCCGCAGCAGGTCTGGTCTGGCGGCACAGAGACCTCGATCCCGCAGCGCTCGAGCATCTCCACCGCGGCGTGTCCCACTTCGGGAAAGAACTGGTCGACCAGGCAGGTGGCGAACAGTTGCACGCGAGCGGGCCGGGCAGTCATGACGGGCACCTCACTTCGCGCGCAGGTACTGGTTGGGCCACGCCACCTCCTGCCCCAGCGCGCGGGCGGCGTGCAGGGGCCAGTACGGGTCGCGCAGCATCTCCCGCGCGAGCAGGACCATGTCGGCCTGGCTCGGTCGCGGATGATCTGATCGGCCTGCGCCGGTGACGTGATCATGCCGACGGCGGCCGTCAGCATGGGCGTCGTGTCCTTGATCCGCTGCGAGAAGACCACCTGGTAGCCGGGCCCGGACGGAATCGAGATGCCGGGGGCGATGCCGCCCGACGAGCAGTCGACGAGATCGACGCCGACGCTCGACAGATGATGGGCCAGCGCCACGGTGTCCTCGGCGCGCCAGCCGCCCTCGACCCAGTCGGTCGACGAGACGCGCACGAACAGCGGCTGATCGGCCGGCCACTCCTCGCGCACCGCCCTGCAGATCTGTTTCAGCAGCCGCGTGCGGTTGTCGTACGACCCGCCGAATTCATCGGTGCGGCGGTTCGTGAGCGGCGACAGGAACTCGTGCACGAGGTAGCCGTGCGCGGCGTGGATCTCGATCACCTGGAACCCGGCCGCCTTCGCACGCGCGGCCGCGCGCCGGAACGCGGCAATCACCTCGAGGATGCCGTCGCGATCGAGCGCCTCGGGGACGGGGGACCGCGCGTCGAAGGGCTCGGCGCATGGCGCCACCGGCTGCCAGCCGCCGCGCGGCGCGGGCACCGGGGCTCCGCCTTCCCACGGCGGCGACGTGCTGGCCTTGCGGCCCGCGTGCGCGAGCTGGATGCCGGCCGCTGCGCCCTGCGCGCGGATGAACGACGACCAGGCGCTGCAGGCCCGGCACGTGCTGATCGTCCCAGATGCCGAGATCGGACGGGCTGATGCGGCCCCGCGGGTCGACCGCCGCGGCCTCCGTCAGCACGAGCCCGGCGCCGCCCACCGCCCGGCTGCCCAGGTGAACGAGGTGCCAGTCGTTCACGAAGCCCTCGGTGCTCGAGTACTGGCACATCGGGGACACGCCGATACGATTGCGGAACGAGACGCCGCGGATAGTCAGCGGCGCCAAGAGGTGAGGATGTGGCACGGGGCGGTCTCCTGCTTTGGTAGGATAGCCTAACCTGAGGTGACGATGGCTCCAACGATGGTGGCGGAAGGCCTGGTCAAGCGCTTCGGCCCGGTCGCCGCCGTGGACGGTGTCAGTCTGACGGTCGCGGCGGGCGAAGTCGTGGGCCTGCTCGGCCCGAACGGCGCGGGCAAGACGACCACGCTGCGCATGCTGGCGGGCATTCTGACGCCCGACGCCGGAGGCGTCTCGATCAGCGGCATCGACCTTCACGACCGGCCGCTCGACGCCAAGAGGCGCCTCGGGTTCCTCTCGGGCGACACCCAGCTGTACCAGCGTCTGACGCCGCGCGAGGTGCTGCGGTACTTCGGGCGGCTCTACGGCATGCGCCGGCGCGCTCATCGACGACGCGGACGTCGCGGCTGGTGGAGGAACTCGAGATGGGCGAGTTCGCCGACCGGCCCTGCGGCACGCTGTCGAGCGGGCAGAAGCAGCGCGCCAACATCGCGCGGGCGTTCCTGCACGATCCCGAACTGCTCATCCTCGACGAGCCCACGGTCGCGCTCGACGTCATCTCCGGCCAGTTCATCGTCGAGTCGATCCGGCGGCAGCGCGAGGCGGGGCGCGCCGTGCTGTTCTCGACGCACATCATGAGCGAGGCCGAGTACCTGTGCGACCGCATCCTGCTGCTGCACCGCGGGCGCATCATCGACGAGGGCGCGCTGGACGATCTGCTGGCGCGCTCCGGCTGCTCGAACCTGACGGACGCGTTCCTGCTGCGAGTCGGGCGCGGGGCCGGGCGGTGAGCCGATGAGATTGCGCATTGTGCTGGAGATCCTCCGCAAGGAGCTGACCGAGACGCTGCGGGACCGGCGCACGCTCCTGATGATGGTCGCGCTGCCGGTGCTGCTCTACCCGCTGCTCATGATCGGGTTCAGCAAGCTCCAGGTGTCCCAGCGCGAGGCGACCGAGGAGCGGCATCTCGCGCATCGCGCTCTGGGGCGCGGCGCCCGCCGGCCTTCGCGAGGCCATCACGCGCGACGGCAAGGTCGCTATCCTTGGCGGCGTCATGCCCCCGACGCGGTGCGGCGCGGGTTGGAGCGCGGAACCTTGACCAGGCCCGCGCCGAGGCGCGCGGGCAATGACGGCCGCGAGCCGCACGAGCCCCGTGCTCGATGCCGCGCGCGCCGCCGTGTCCGCGCGCCGACGATCGACGCGGTGCTCGTGTCTGGCCGGACGTCGGGAACGGCGCTCGCCGACCTCGGGGTCGGCAACGTGTCCATCTACTTCGACTCGGTCCGCGAGGATTCCCTGGAGGCGCAGTCGAGGCTCGAGACGCGCCTTGACGCGTTCCGGACTGACTCGTGGCGGCGCGCGAGCGCGCGCTGGGCCTCGCCGGGGCTTCGCGCTCGGCCTCGACATCCGGTCGACCGAACGTCGCGCCCGAGGCGCGGCGATCCGGACAGATCCTCGGCCTCTTCCTGCCGTTCCTGCTCGTGACGATGTCGCTGCTCGGCGGGTTCTATCCGGCCATCGACCTGACGGCCGGGGAGAAGGAGCGGGGCACGATGCAGACGCTGCTCTGCGCGCCCGTCAGCCCGGTCGAGATCGTCACCGGGAAGTACATCGCCGTCTGGATCACGAGCCTGATCGCGGCGCTCGCCAACGTCGTCTCGCTCGGCGCGACGGTGATGCGGATCCTGCCGGGCGACACGATCAGCGTGTCGCCGTCGACGCTGCTGCTCGCGTTCGCGATGCTGCTGCCGGTCACGCTGTTCATCACGGCCGTCTTCCTCGCCGTGGCCGCCTTCGCCAAGGACTTCAAGGACGGGCAGAACTTCCTCACGCCCGTGTACATGCTGCTCGCGCTGCCGGCGGGCGTCACGATGCTGCGCGGGATCGAACTGAACGCGTGGACGGCCTTCGTGCCCGTCGTGAACATCGCGCTGCTCATCAAGGCGCTGCTCATCTCGGAGGCCGCGCCCGATCTCATCTTCCTGTCGCTGCTCTCGTCGACCGCGTACGCGGCGATGGCCGTGATGCTGGCGGCGCGCGTCTTCGCGCGCGAACAGGTGCTGCTCGGCGGGCGTGAATCGCTGCGGAGCCTGCTCGGGTTCGACGCGGCAGAAGGGCGCCGACGCCCGCGCCGGCCTTCGCGCTCACGGCGTTCGCGCTGGTGCTCGTGCTCGACCTTCTACGGCAGCCTGCTCCTGCAGTCCGCCGGCACCATCGTCACGCTGCTCGTCACCGAGTACGGGTTCTTCCTCGCGCCCACGCTGCTGCTCGTCGCCGGCTTCGGGTTCGCGTTCACGCGCACGCTGGCCATCCGGCGGCCCCCGCTCCTGGGCCTCGTGGCGGCGGTGCTCATCGGCGTCGTCCGCGTGGGCCGTCGCCGCCGGCCTGCTCATCCGGCTGCTGCCGCCGCCGGAGTCGCTCGTCCGGGCCCTCGAGCAACTGCTGCTGCTCGACGGCGCACCCGCTCCGCTCTGGCTCGTGTGGCTGGTCATCGCCGTCACGCCCGCGCTCTGCGAGGAGCTGTTCTTCAGGGGCCTCGTGCTGTCGGGGCTGCGCCGCCTCGGCTTGTGGCCCGCGCTCGTCACCTGCGCGCTGCTGTTCGGCGTGGCGCACAGCTCCGTCTACCGGCTGCTGCCGACGTTCTTCATCGGCCTGCTGCTGTCGTGGCTGGTGTGGAAGACGGGCTCGATCTGGACCGGCATCGTCGCGCACGCGCTGAACAACGGCATCGCGGCCACGTTGGTCTACCACAAGCCGCTGGCCGTCGCGCTCGGCGCAGGCACCCAGGCATATCTCGGATGGAAGCCGACGCTGGCCGCCGCGATCGTCCTGGCGGCCGGGCTGATCGTGCTGCGGATGGCGCCGCGGACGAGAGTAGGGGACAGGCCCGCCTACGCGATCCCCAGCACGATCTTCCCGAACTGATCGGCCTGGTCCATCCGCCGGTGCGCGTCGGACGCGGCGGCGAGCGGAAACACGCGGTCCACGACCGGCGCGAGGGGCCGTCGAACAGCGCCAGCAGCTCCCGCGAACTCCGCGGGCGTGCCCATCGTGCTGCCCAGGATGCTGACCTGCTTCCAGAAGATCCGCCGGACCTCGATGGTCGACGTCGATCCGGTCGTCGCGCCGAAGGTGACGATGCGCCCGCCCGGCTTGACGATGTCGAGCAGGGCTGGGAAGCCGTCGCGCCCGGCGCTGTCGACGATGACGTCGGGGCCGCCGTCGCACAGCGCCTGCACCTGCTTGGCCCAGGTCTCATCCTTGTAGTTGACGCCGCCGTCCGCGCCGAGCGTGCGCGGCCCGGGCGAGCTTCGCGTCGCTGCTCGAGGTGACGATCACCCGCGCGCCGAGGTGCCGCGCGATGAGGAACGCGATCGTGGCCACGCCGCCGCCGATGCCCGTGATGAGCACCGTCTCGCCGGGCTGCACCCGCGCGCGGCGTGACCAGCGCCCGATAGGCCGTGAGGCCCGCCAGCGGAATGGCCGCCGCCGCCTCCCACGAGAGCGCCGCCGGGTTTCGCGAACAGGTTGTCGGCGGGCACCTTCACGCGCTCCGCGTACGTGCCGTCGTCGGGCAGGCCGAGGATCTTGAACGACGGCCCCTGCACGCGGGCGTCGTCGCCCCAGGCCAGGCTGGGGTTGACGACGACGTGACGGCCGACCCACGACGGCGTCGACGCCGTCTCCCACGGCCGCCACCTCGCCGGCGCCATCCGAGCCAAGGATGATCGGCAGCTTGATGCCGGCGTACAGGCCCTTGCGGATCCAGGCGTCGCGGTGATTCAGCGCGGCGGCCCGCAGCGCCACGACGGCTTCGCCCGGGCCCGGCTCCGGGTCGGTGGCCTGCTTCGAGGACGAGCCGCTCGGGCCCGCCCAGCTCACGCAGGACGATGGCTTTCATGACGCGGTCACAGCATACCACCGGGGTCTGCTACGCTTGGCCGGGATGACGTCGCGCGAGCGGATGAACAGGGCCATGCGGCCGCGCGTCGGGGCAGGTGCCGGACCGCGTGCCGGTCATGTGCCAGCTCTCGCTCGGCCACTACTTCCTGCACGCTGGCGGCAGCGCGGTCGACATCTGGCACGACACCGCCGGCGTTCGGCGACGCCCTCCTGCGCGCTGCAGCAGCGCTACGGATTCGACGGCATCCTGGTGAACCTGCCCGGGACGAGATCCGGGCTGGCGCAGCGCGCTCGCGGCGGTGGAGCAGCGAGGCCGGGACACCGTGCTCCGCTGGGCGAACGGCGCCGTGACGACGGTGCCGCCCGACGACAACCCGCACGTGCGGGCCCCGGGCCTGGATGGCGCGCCGGGGCCGCACGGCCGCCGACCGTCGATCCCGAGCAGGCTCTTCTACGTCGAGCCGCACGGCCAGTTCGGCGCGGACGCTGATCGAGCGCCGGCGGCATCCCGCCCTGGCAGTTCGACACGATTCGTTACGTGCGCGAGCGCGCGCCGGACGTGTCGGTGCACGGCGAGGTCTTCTCGCCGTTCTCGCAGTGGCTCGAATGGCTCGATCACGCCGAGGCGCTGATGGCGCTCGTCGAGGACCCCGCGCAAGGTGACGGCGTGCCTCGCGCGGCTCGCCGGAGGGCGCGGCCGCGCTTGCGCGCGGCCAGGCCGCTGCCGGCGTCGACGCCGTCCTGATCTCGTCGGCGTTCGCCGGGGCGGGCTTCATCTCGCGGCGGCAGTACCGCACGTTCGTCCTGCCGTTCGAGCGCGCGGTTGTCGACGGCGTGAAGCGGCGCGTACCCGGACCTGCCGGTCTACACGCACACGTGCGGAGCGATTGGCGATCGGCTGGACCTGATGGAGGAGACCGGCACCGACGGCATCGACACGCTGGACCCGCCGCCGCTCGGCACCGTGGAACTCGCCGACGCGAAACGGCGCGCCTGGGCCAGCGGCTGTTCATCAAGGGGAATCTCGACCCGGTGGCGCACGCTGCTGAACGGCAGCGCCGAGTCGTGCTTCTCGGCGGCGCTCGAGAGGATCGCCGCCGCGAAGTCGCGCGGCGGCTACATTCTCAGCAGCGCGTGTTCCGTGGCGCCGCACACGCCGCCGGAGAATGTCCTGCAGCTGCGGCGGGCGGTCGAAGAGGCGGGGTGGTACGACAGCTGACGGCTGCAGTAGTCAGTATTCAGTAGGAATGCCTGTGAGCGGAACGCCGTTCAGCCCTACTGGCTACTGACTACAGACTTCTGACTCCGTCGCTCCACCGAGCGTCAGTCCGTGTTCTGATCGTTCTCCACGGGTGCGCCGGCGACCGGCGGCTTCTTGAACCACTGCGCGTCGGCCACGTAGCCTGCCGTGAGCCCTTCGAGCCGCGCCATCTCCGCGGCCGGCAGCGGCGTGAAGTTCCTGGCGATCGCTGATGTTCTCCTCGAGCTGCTCGACCGTCTTGCAGCCGATGATCACCGTGCTGACCGGCAGCGTGAGCGTGTAGCCCATCGCGTCCTTCATCGTCGAGACGCCGTCCGGGCGGAAGCAGGCGGTCGCGCGCCGGGATCTTCATGCCGATGACGCCCATCTTCTTCTTGTTGGCGAGCGGCGAGCAGGTCCGTCTGGAACGGCAGGCGGTGCGTGTCGGCCGGGTTGAGCGCCATCAGGATCGTGTCGAACTCGAAGCGCTCGATGCGCCTTCAGAGCGACGGCCGGATCGAAGTGGCCGGTGATGCCGAGGAAGCGGACCATCTTCTGGTCGCGCGCCTTCAGCAGCGCCTCGATCGCGCCGTCCTTGGCGAAGATCTGCTCGACCTGGTCGTCGCGCTGCACGTTGTGCAGCTGCCAGAGGTCGAGGTGATCGGTCTTGAGCAGCTTCAGGCTCTGCTCGAGCAGCTTGAGCGAGCCGTCGCGCGTCCGGTCGTCGGTCTTGCTGGCGAGGAAGACCTCCTTGCGGCGGGTGGCCATGACCTCGCCGATGTACGTCTGGCTGATGCCGTTCCGCTCCCACGCCGGCGTGTCCGTGGCGCGGGCCCGGCCGTAGGCGGCGGCGGTGTCGATGTAGTTCACGCCGAGGTCGATCGCGCGGTTGATGATGGCGATCGACACGTCGTGCTTGTCGGGCTGCTCGATCGAGGCCTGGCCGCCCAGGCTGAACAGCCGCACCATGTGCCCGGTGCGGCCGAGCGGGCGCTCGGGCATCGGCGGCGCCGCCGTTGCGAGCCCAGGGCCCACGCCAGGGCTGCCGCGCCGGTCACGCCGAGCTTCACGAACTCGCGTCGGGTCAGGTCGTCGGCCATCGTGCAATCCTCCAGTCGGATCACCATACCTCCGGCGGCTCGTCCCGGCAACCTGGAACTGCCGGCTGGAACTGCCGGCTGGAACTGCCGGCTGGAAGGGCCGGCGCCCGGCGCCGGCCCGCCAGCACGCGGCGGACGGCATTGCGTCCGCCCGGCCACCGGAAGTACGTTAGTCGCCCGGCCCCGGGCTCAGCTCGGACGGAAGGACGCTGCCGATGCTTCGACGCCTGCCCGACGACGACGTGCGGGCGATTCAGTGGCGGTTCGCCGCTCGCGACGATCTCCGCCGCATCGTGCAGGCCTCGCGCGCCGTGGCGCGGGGGCCCGTGGCCCGGCTCGTGGCCCGCGGGGCCAGGCACTCGGACGCCTGGACCCCCGACAAAGCCGCCTGGTGAAGGCGTTCGACGCCGCCGGCCTGTCCGTGCTCGCGGCCGACGGGAGCACGGCGGGCCGATCGACGGGCCGAAGAACCTCGGCATCGCGCTCGCCGCGTTCGAGCTCGCCTGGGTCGATGCCGGCGCGGCCACCACGATGCTCGGCAACGTCCTCGCCCTGGCGCCCATCCACGAGCGCGGCACCGACGAGCAGCGCGCGCGCTACATGGGGCTGGTCGCCCCGGGCCGGGCCGGCGAGAGCGCGCGAGCCGTGGCACGGCGCGTTCGTGCTGACCGAACCGCTGCCGCACGTCGGCGTCGACATCGGGCGTCCTCGACGGCAAGATGCGCATCGCCGAGTGGAAGGCCGGCAAAGAGCCAATCCTGCAGATCGACAAGCGCGGCCGGTTCATCACGGGCATGGGCCACGCGGACTTCGTGGCGGCGGCCGTGGCGTCGGCCGACGACCGCATCAGGGGCACCGCGTTCGTCCTGCTCGAGAAGGCCGACGACGGGCACGTTCGATCCGGGCGTGCGGGCCCGCAAGCTGGTGCACCAGCTGGCGTCCGCCCGCGACCCGGTGTTCAGCGTCCGCGTGCCGGCCAGCCGCATCATCGGCGGCTACACGCGTCAAGGACGGCGCGATTGTCCCCAACTGCTCCCACGGCGAGATCATCGACGCGGTCTTCCGCCGGACACGGGTGACCGTCGGCCTGATGACGGCGGCGAAGATGCTGTCGGCCGTCGAGCCCGTGATCCGCTACCACCGCGGCCGGTTCCGCGGCGGTGACGCCGCCCAGCCCGGATCGCGGCGGTTCGAACTCGGATTGCAGCAGGAAGAGGACGCGCTCCACCGCCTCGTGGACGTCTGGGCGACGGGCGAAGCGGCGGCGTCGCTCGGGTTCGCCGCCGCCCGCGTCTTCGACGAGCTCGATCCGCTCGAGCGGCCAGGTCGGACGAGCAGTTCGCCGAGCAGGGCGTCGCGCCGGGCCGGGCCAAGTGGCGGGCCCTCGAACCGGCCGAGCAGCGCGCCCTGGAGTACCTCGCCGAGCTCGGCAAGCCCGAAGCCGTGCGGCGCACGGCCGCTCGATGGCGGACCTCGCCCCGGATCCGCTGGTCCGCGTTCGTCCTGCTCGACGCCGTCGCGTCGGTGCTGGGGCCGGCGGTGAAGCTCTGGAACACCGGACACGGCGCCACCGTGATGCGCGAGGCGGTCAGCCTCATGGGCGGCCACGGCATCACGGAGGACTGTCCCGGGCTTCCTCGGCTACAAGTGGATGGACGCGCAGCTCGAGGCGACCTACGAAGGGCCCGAAGCCGTGCAGCGCCGCCAGCTGTCGAGCGCGATGACGGCACCGGTGTTCCTGGCGCAGTACCGGCTGTGGCTCGACGAGATGCGGCGCCTGTCGTCGGCGCGGCCCGGCACGGGCGCGTGCACGCTGGCGACGGCAATGCAGATGTGGCTCTGGACGCTGCAGCATCTCCAGTCCGCCACCGACCCGTCCGGCGCGAAGCTCTACCAGAGCTCCCGCCAGGGCGTCACGTTCCCGCTCGCCGACACGCTGGCGTGGCTGCTCGCCGCGCGCCAGCAGATCCTCGATGTGGTCGAACTCGAGCAGGCCGGCCCGTCCAGCGCCGCCGTCGCCGCGCAGGCGGCCGAGGTCGTGCCGTTTCTCATGGACCTGTGCCACGTGCAGGCGGCGCGAACCGCCGGGGAAGTGGGGCGCGTCTGCACGGAACTGCTCTTCGGCTATCGCCGTCATCCCGCGTGGGACGGTCCGGATCGGCGCCACCTGCTACGTCGCCGACGAACTCGACGCGCTCGAGGACGTCATTCCCGGCATCGCCGCCACCGCGCGCTTCTACAGCGACGTGGTCGAGATCGACGGCTCGCACCAGGCCAAGGCCGGGCCGTGCGCCAACACCGAAGGCCTCGAGCCGTTCATGCGCATGCGCGCGAAGATGGACGGCTGTCTGACGGGTTCGCGTCTCGCCAAGGACCGGGCCGCCGAGGCGCTGACGCAGGTCGCGATTCGCCGACGCGCCCGCGTACCCGCTCCCGGAGACGCCGCATGTGTGACGGCGCCTGCGCCGGTTCACGTGGACGCCCGGGCGGCTCTGCGCCCTCACCGCCGGTCTCTGACCTCTCCGTCCAGCCGGTCTCCTGTCGTCGCAGCCGGTGTGCGCCGCGAGGCGGCGCAGTCAGGAAGGAGAAGGTCCCATGTCGTTCACGTATGCCGTCGTCGGCGCGGGCCGCCAGGGCGTGGCCGCCGCCTATGATCTCGCCGTCCGCGGGGACGCCTCCCGCATTCTGTTCGTCGATCTCGACGAGGCCGCCGCGAGCCCGAGCGCGGCGGCGAGGGTCAACGCGCTCGCCGGCCGCCAGGTCGCCGCCGGCGCAGCGCGGCGACGCATCGGATGCGCCGCGCCATGACGGCGCAGCTCGCCGGCACGCAGGGCATCCTCAGCGCCGCGCACTACAACGTCAATCTCGGCGCTCACGCGCGTCGCCGCCGGCATCGGCGCGCACATGGTGGACCTCGGCGGCCACACCGGCGTCGTCCGGCGAACAGCACGCGCTCGATGCCGACGCACGCCGCGCCGGCATCACCGTCGTGCCGGACACGGGCATGGGGCCGGGGCTCAACGTGTCGCTCGCCGCGTACGCGATGAGCATGCTCGATCGTCCGCGCGACGTGCTCATCTGGGACGGCGGGCTTCCGCAGCAGCCGCGCGAGCCGTGGAACTACGTGTCGACGTTCTCGATGAGCGGGCTCACCAACGAGTACGACGGCGTCCGCCGTACTTCCTGCGCGGCGGCGAGATCGTCGAGGTCCCGGCCTTCGACGACCTCGAGACGCTGCAGTTCGACGAACGCCGATCGGCACGCTGGAGGCGTTCGTCACCTCGGGCGGCCTGTCGACCGCGCCGTGGACCTGGAAGGGCACGCTCGACCGCCTCGAGAACAAGACGCTGAGATACCCGGGGCACTGCGCGCGCTTCAACGCGTACCGGGACCTCGGGCTGCTCGGCCAGGCGCCATTCACGGTCGGGCGGCTCATCCGTCGTTCCGCGCGACGTGTTCCACGCGCTGCTCGAGCCCCACATCGGCGCGGGCCCGGAACCCGTCCGCGACGTGTGCGTGATGCGCGTCGAGGCCGCGGGGAACGCGCCGGACGGCCCGCCAGAGGCCGTCATCGAGCTCGTCGACCGCTACGACGAGGCCACCGGCTTCACGGCCATGCAGCGCCTGACCGGGTGGCATGCCGCCATCTGCCTCGGACTCGCGGTGCGCGGGCAGCTCGGCGGCCGGCGTCATTCCGGTCGAGCGCGTGCCGGGCGACCTCGTGGTCGCCGAGGGCGCGCGCGCGGGTGGGACATCCGCGAGACGATCGCGTAGCGGCGCCTGCACGGGGTTTCGCGTTTCTGCACTGAATCATGCGGACGCGCGCCGGAAACCCTTGACCGGACGGCCGCTCGATTCGACATTGTCGATGACACCCTGGCGCAGAAGGGCCTCGCGGCCCTTGGCGTGCCCGTCCCGCGGGCCGCGCCGGCGCGAGGCCGGCGGGTTGATGGCAGGAGAGCCGATGGCGACGTCGCTCTGGCAGCGCCTGTGCTGCTGCTTCACCGGGCACGACGACGAGATCACGTCGTTGGGAACCCGGGTCTGCCTCCGCTGCCGGAACTGCGGCCGCACGTCCCCGGGCCTCGAGCTCGTGGAGCACCCGTACCACCGCCGCGGGGAGCGGTCGGCCGTTGCGGGAGTCAAGGCCGCCACCGGCCGCGCGAATCCCGCCGTGCGATGACCGCCCCCGCCCGGTGCCCCTGGCCGGGGACCGACCCGCTGTACCTCGAGTACCACGATCGCGAGTGGGGCACGCCGCTGCACGACGACCGGCGGCTGTTCGAGATGCTCGTGCTCGAAGGCGCCCAGGCGGGACTCAGCTGGATCACCATCCTCCGCAAGCGCGACCGCTACCGCGAGGTGTTCGACGGCTTCGATCCGCGGCGCGTCGCCCGGTTCACGCCCGCGCGCGTTGCGCGCCTGCTCGCCGACTCCGGCATCGTCCGGAACCGGCAGAAGATTGAAGCGGCCGTGAACAACGCGAAGCGCGCCATCGAGGTGGCCGCGGAGTTCGGCAGCCTCGATGCGTGCCTCTGGCGGTTCGTGAACGGCCGGCCGATCGTCAACGCCTGGCGCACGATGAAGGACGTGCCGGCGCGCACGGCGGAATCCGGCGCGATGAGCCGGGACCTCGCGGCGAGGGGATTCCGCTTCGTCGGGCCGACCATCTGCTACGCGTTCATGCAGGCGACCGGGATGGTGAACGACCACCTCGTGTCGTGTTTCAGGCACCGCGCGTGCGGCGGCGCGCCCGCGCTGGCTCATCTCCGAAAGAATTAGTTGACAATCCCCGGCTGACGACGTAACTTGAATTGCAGTCCTAATTATTCGGAGACACAGCGCTGCGCGGGAGCAGCTCATGTGGCGCGAAAACCATCGCCGACGCTGACCGACGGCGAACTGAAACTGATGCGCGTGTTGTGGCGGCAGGGGCCGTCCACCGTCGCAGCGATCGTCGACGTCGTCGCCAGCGACAGTCCGCCGGCCTACAACACCGTGCAGACCATGATGCGGATCCTCGAGCGGAAGGGCTTCGTGTCACACCGCAAGGACGGACGGGCGTTCGTGTTCCACGCCCTCGTCGACGAGTCGCACGCGCGGAAGAACGCGATCCGCCACGTGCTCGATCGCTTCTTCGACAATTCGCCGGGCACGCCTGGTGCTCAGCCTGCTGGAGCACGAGGACGTGCCCGCGTCGGAACTGCGGCAGTTGCGCGAGCTGATCCAGCGCCACGAGTGGAGATGACGGTCGTCTGGGCGTTGACGTGGCTTGGCCAGAGCGCGGCGCTTGCCGCGCTGACGGCGGCGTTCGTGCGTCTGCCGGGCTGCCGGTCGAGCGCGGCCGCGAGGCACGTCGCCTGGGCCGCGGCCCTCGTTCCTCTGCGCCGGGCTTCTCGCGTGGCCGCTCGTGGCTGCTGCCGCGACCGTTCCCGCGCCCGGATCCCGCAGTCGGCGCGAGCCGGCGCTGCATGCGGCGGCTTCGCTCGCTCCCGTCGTGCTTCCGGTGTCGGTCATCCGGATGTCCTGGTGGCTCGGCTGGGTCTGGGCCCTTGGCGCAGCCGCGGGGCTGGCGTTGGCTCGGCGCGCGATGTGTGGCGCGTCGTGCGCCTGAAACGGCGGACCGTGCCGCTCACCGCGGAGGAGCACGCGCGGATGGGCTCGGGTCTCTCCCGGTCGACCTCAGCCGCGCGCCGCGCCTGGCGTGGTGCGACCAGCTCGACTCTCCGGCCGTCCTGGGATTCTCCAGTCCCGTCATCGCGCTGCCGCGCTCGCAAGTGTCGTCCCTGTCGCGACGAGCAGTGTCACCTCGTCGTCCTGCACGAACTGGCTCACGTCCGCCGCGGCGACGACTGGTGGGCCCTGGCCGAGCGCATCATCGTTGCCCTGGCGTGGGTGAATCCGGTCGTGCACCTGGATGGCGCGGGAATTGTCGCTGTCGCGCGAGATGGCGTGCGATGAATGGGTGGTGCGGCAGACCGCCGCGCCGGTGGCGTATGCGACGTGCCTCACGGAGGTCGGCGGGTCTGCGGGCGAACGTGCGGCGGCTGAGGCTGGCGGCGGGCGTGACCGGCCGGCCCAGCGCGCTTCGCCGGCGCATCGTCGGCGTGCTCGCGCTGAACCGCGCGCCTGCCGCGCGCGCTGTCGCGGTTGCCGCATGGCTGGCTCCCGTAGCCGTCGTGCGCGGTCGCCGCGGGGCTGCTGCAGTTGCCGCCGGTGTTCGTCGTCGAGCGCTTGCGCGAGGCGGCAGAGCCCGCCGCGGCCAGGGTCGCCGCCGCTGAGCCAGCCGCGCGCGAGACGCTCGAAGCGTCGTCCGGCCGGCCAGCATCCGGGGGCCAGCCGAGCGTCGCACGCGGGCCCGCTCCGCGCGAATCCTCCGGCGGGCCTGCGGGCCGGACCGGCGAGTCTCTTCCTGCCGCGCCCGCAACTCTGGCGCAGGCGCCGATGAGGCAAGACGTGCCGGCCGAGCAAGCCGGCGCCACCAGCACGCAACCGCTCGCCGCGAGCTCCCTGCCCGGGGCCGGCGCTCCCGGCGTGACGGTGGCCGCGGTCATCCCAGGAACGCTCCCGCCCCGAGCCGGCGCCGCGCGCCGGTGGAGCGGTCCCGCGGCGCTCGGCGACGCCGACAGGCGGTGCGGGCGCTGCCGCCGGCCGCACGACCGCGTCGTTCTTCGCGCGAATCGGATCGCGCGTGCCTCAGCTGCTGAATAGGTAAGCAACTACCCCCAATCCCGAGGAGTGTCGGATGCGAGTCTCACCTGGTCAATCCAAGCCACGCGTCGTTCGGCGTTGCCGTCATCACGCCGCGCTGGCTGTTCGTGCTCGCAGGTGCGACACCGCGCACCTACGGCGACCCCGTCCTCGTCGATGAGTCGCTCGAACCATTCGATCCCTCCACCGTGCAGCCCGGCGACGTCGTGGGGATCAGCATCCACACGGGGAACGCCCTCCGAGGCTACGACGTCGGCAAGGCTGCGCGCGCCCGCGGAGCCTGGGTCGTGTACGGCGGCATCCACGCCACGCTCTTCCCGGACGAGCCGCACACGGTCGGCGCCGCGCACGCGGTCGTCACCGGCGACGGCGACGTCATCTGGCCGGCGGTCCTCGCTGATTGCGCGAAGCACGCCCCGGAGCGGATGTACGCCGCCGGCCGCGTGCCCGGCGACCAGATGGTCCAGGCGCGATGGGATCTGATTCAGCGCGGCAAGTACATGTGGGCGTCGGTGCAAACCGTGCGGGGCTGCCCGAAGCACTGCTCGTTCTGCTCGGTGTGGCGGACCGACGGCCAGGCACCCGCGGCTGCGCGGCAACGAGGCCGTGGTCGAAGAAGTGGTGCAGCTGCGCCGCCTCGGCTTCCGGTTCATCGCGCTGGCCGACGACAACTTCTACCCCGTCACGCACGCCGACCTCGCCCAGGCGGGGCGGCGGCAGGACCGCACGAGGTTCCTCGAGCTGGAGGCCATGCGCCACGACCGCCTCGACCTGATGCGGCGGCTGGCCGCGCTGCCGGCCGACATGGTGTTCTTCACGCAGATCACGATGGAGGCGTCCGAGGATCACGAATTCCTCGATGCCATGCGCGAGGCCCGCATCAAGGGCGCGCTCGTCGGCGTCGAGTCGATCACGCCCGACGGCCTGAAGGAGGTGTACAAGGGGTTCAACGCCACCGGGGACGCCCTCGTGGCGCGCCTCCGCACCTTCAGGGCGCACGACATCCACGTGCTCGGGTCCTTCATCTTCGGTCTTCCGAGCGATCGGCCCGAGACGTTTCGCCGCGACCGCCGCGCTCGCGAGCAAGGCCGACATCACCTTCGCGCAGTTCGTCATGCTCACGCCGTTTCCGGGCACGGTGGACTTCGACAAGTGGGCCAAGAGCGTCGACGGCGAGGGGAAGAACGTCGACGGCATCCCGTACAGCCGCCACTGGCTCATCCCGCGGGATCGCCGGCCGCACGTCTACGCGCATCACCCGGTCATGTCGGCCGACGAGATCCGGATGCACACGCAGCGCACCTGGGATCAGTTCTACAGCCTGCCGTCGGTGTGGCGGCGTTCGCGTTGCGTGAAGTCGCTGAGGGCGCAGGCTCGCGTTCATTCTCGTGTCGAAGCTCTACCGGCAGATGTACGCCAACACGGGGATCACCACCGACAGCGGCCGCATGGCGCGGTCGGTGAGGTGGTCGCGGTGGCTGGCGGCGCCGCTGCAGCGGCTGTTCGCGGGGACGCCCATGCCCGACCTGAAGGTTCCGGCCGCGGAGGCGGTCGAGTCGGCCGCCTGAGCGCGGCGGCCCGCGGCGCGCGGGATGGCGCCGACCCGAGGGCGGGGGACAGATGAAGGCTCATCGCGCGCTGCGTCGCGGCGTCGCCGTGGCGGCCATGGCCGGCGTCGGCTCAGGCTCGGCTCACACGCCCGGCCGCCAGCCGGAAGCCCCGTTGTCGCAGTCGAGCCCGGGCGCGCCGGACGGTGAGCTCGCCCCTGCTGCGCCTCCACCGCTACAAGATGGCCGGGCGCGTCCGGCCGCTGCTCTTCTGGATCGGCCGCGACGGATGTCGGGATGGGCGAGATCGTGTGGCGCGGCGGGGAGGGTGCCGTGGCGTACGAGTTGCTCATCGGCACCGACGCCGCCAAGGCGCCGCGCGGCATCAACCGGTGGGGCTATCTCCTCGAAGACGCCAGGCCGTCGGTCACGCGGATCCTCGGCGTGATGACGACATCCGACGAAGCGACGATCAGCGACGTCACCAGCCGGCCCGCCGGAGCGCAGTCCGCAGGTCGTTTCAAGGGCCTCGACGCCCGCATCGCCGGCAGGCGTCAGCCGGTCGGCCGCCGAGACCATCGAGACCGAGCGCGACTTCAGCGTGCGCGAGAAGGACGTCATTGTCGGCCGCATCGAACAGAAGCTGCGGGATGGCGTGGTCAGAGAGGCGCCGGTTCCGGACGGGGTGCGCCAGGGGTTTCTGCTGGCGGTCGCGGAACTGGTGCAGCGACACGATCGCGGCGCGGAAGAGCGGTGAGCAGGCGCTGCAGCGCCTGAAGGGCCGCACCATCCCATACATCTACAGCCGCAGGCTCTACGACCTGAAACTCACCGACGCTGACACCGTCCGGAGTTCCGGCGGCGGCCCGCCGGGCGCCGGCCTCGTGCACGCGGAGTTCGGCACGTTGAATCGGACGAAGGGCTCCCGCACCACGTTCGAACTCGAGTACGCCACCGAGGGGCCGCTCGCCGGCGTGCCCACGCTCATCCGCCACCGGCCGCGCTGGTGGCTGGAGGCCGTGCTGACGCTCGAGGACGCGCCGACGGCGTCCGGACGCTGACGCGCCGCCGCATCCTCCCTTTGCGCGCCGGCGGTTACAAGCTGATGCGGAGGTGTGTCGAGAGGTACGCCAGCAGCGCGTCCGCCAGGGCTCCGGCGAACCGCGCACGCGCGGCCGCTGTGTCGCGGAGGCCGGGAAACGGCGTTTCCAGCTGAATCGCGCTGGCCGGCCCGCCGTCTGCGGAACCGTGCCGGCGCGTGATGTATCCGCCTTCGAAGTACGGGTCCGTTCCAGGTTTCGGCACGGCGGGAGCCGGGACGGATGGATATCCGGCGCGCTCGAGCAGCCCTCCGAGGCTGGCGGGCCCTCGAATGATCGCCGAGAAGCGCTGGCCGCTCCCGGCGGCGAGCGTGCGGATGCTGCTCTGCCGGGCCAGCGCCGGGTTGTCGAGTCCGGCGTCAGGACGGGCAAGGTCGGCCGCGCCGATCAGGTACCCGATCTCGATGCGGCCTTTCGGGTGTCCGTGCCCGTGCAGGTCGACGACGAGCGCCCGGCCGTGCCGGGCTGCGGCCGCGGCGCGTGCCGCATCGAGGAACGCGTGATACTCGTTCCAGGCCTGTTCCGCCGGCGCGTTGCCCTGCGCGCCTTCTCCGATCTCCCGATTCACATCGATCTTCGTCCGCTTCAGCTTGCAGACCACCAGCGACGGTTCGCGGCCCGTGCGCGCCAGCAAGGCGTCCGCCACCAGCCGCGCGAGATCCTCGGTCGCGACGTCGGTGACGGTCGTGGCGGAGGTCCGGTCCGGGATCTCGGCCGGCTCCAGCGAACCGCCGTGCGCCGCGCTAATCACGATCGGCAGGTCGCCCGCGCGGAACTCGACGTACGCATGGCGGCCGATGTAGGTCAGGCCAGGACGATAGGAGCCCGCCGTTCCGCGGGCCGCGACAAGGCCCAGCAGCGCAGCGGAGAGGATGCCCGCTGCGCACGCCGATCGCCATGCGCGGCGCATCACAAGACCCCCCAGCGCACCGCGAGGTCGCGGACATTCAGGATGTGCAGCACCGGAACCCGTTGTTCCACCATGCGCGCCACCAGGCCCCGTCCAGGGGAGGTGTCGAACGGCACAGGGGCGAGCCAGCCGTTTCGCACCCTGAGGATCGCGGTGGAGCGGCCCAGCGCCGCGTAGGTGCCGCCGACGTTCACGAACGCCGCAATCGGCCGGCCCGTCCGCGCCGCGTCGAACGCGTCAAGCCTGGCGCGGATGGCCTCGTCGAAGCTGCCGGGCTCGATCAGCGCGGCTCGCAGCTGCCGGGAACACTGCACGGCGATCGCCCGGGCCAGCTCGCGCCCGTCTTCGTCGAGATCGAGCGCACGATCGCCGTCGCCGCCCGCCGAGACGGCCACCGACGCCCGTCGCAGGATACCTGCGGCAACGAGCCTGGCCTCGATCTCGGGCCAGGTGAACCCGGGGTCCGTCGCGCCCCACGACGACGCGGTGACCGACGACACGGCGAGCACGTCCAGGCCCATGGCCTGCGCGGCGCTCATCACGGCGAGGTTGATGCCCGGGAAGGATCCCGAAAACGACGCGGCGACGACGTCGCCGCGCCGCAGGCCGGCGCGATGGAACTCGTGGACGAGCGCGCGTGGCCACGCCGGCGAGACGCTCACCCGCTTGGCTTCGAGCTCACCCAGCGTCGTGACCAGCGGCGTGACCTCGCTGCCGATCAGCGCTTCGTCCGCGGCCACGTGCCTCGCGGCCGCGATCGCCCCGGCCGCCTGCCGCCAGACCGCTTCGGCCGATGAGGCTGCGCGCTCGACATCGGCCGGGGTGCGGGGCGAGAGCGGCGCGCGCCATCCAGGGAGGGCCAGCGCGCCGGCCGCGGCCAGCGCCAGGCCGAGCGTCAGCGCGATCCCCGTCGCCTGCGTCAGCCACGACGGCACCCGGACGAGCCCGCGACGCGAGGCCATATCCCCTCAGTCTAGGCCACCAGCGGGCCCAGCGCCGCGAGCAGCAGCCGCACGAGCAGCGCCAGCGTGAGCGTGGTGCCGACGGTGGGCCAGAAGCCCTGTGACAGGGAGGTGTTGGCGATGAGGCCCGGCACGATGTAGCCGATGGCCCGGAGGTCCGCGGGCGCCGGCGCCGACGAGAGCGCCAGCGTGCAGAGCCCGTGCAGCACGAAACCGGTGAGGATCGTGACGCCGAACCGGCGGCGCCCGTAGAGGACGACCAGCCGCATGAATCCGTACCGCACCGCCGCGTAGGTGATCCCGCCGACCGCAATCGTGACCAGCACGCGCGAGGGCTGGGTGATGTGCAGGGCGAGATACCCGGGAACCACGAGTCCGCCGGACATGAGGCCCAGCACTTCCGTGAAGAGCAGGTTCAGCGCGATTCCGAGTCCGAGTGCGAGTTCAACCATGTCAGGTCTGCTGCAGCGCGGCGACGATCGCGTCGGCGCGGATGCCTTTCGTGTTTCCGCAGAACACGAGGATCGGAGGCGCCGCCGGAGCCGCCAGGCGGCGCCGCAGTTCGCGGGCGAGCGCGCGGCGCGCCGCGAACACCGCCCGTCCGCCCGGCATCCGCTGCCGGAGCCTCCGCCACGTGGCCCAATCCGGCCGGTCGCCGGTGACGACGACCACATCGTCGGCCCGGGACCACGGCGCCGCGTCGCTGAACTGCGCGAGCCGGCCCGGGCGATCCGCGCGGTGCTGGAAGACGAACACCGCGCCTTCGCGCCGCGTGCCGAGAATCAGGCCGAGCGACTGGGGATCATTGGCAGCGGTGGCGTCGACGACGTCGATGTGCCGGCCGGCCATCTCGATGCGGCTCGTATGAAGAGCTCCCGGATCGGGGCTCGCCTTCGAGCAGGCCGCGGCGGGCGACCTCGTCACCGATCCCCAACGCCCGAGCGACGGCCAGGGCGACGCCGGCGTTGTCCGCCATCCAGGGCTGGCCTGCCCATGCGTCCGGCGTCCCATCGTCCGCCGCGGCGTGCACCACACGGCTGCCGTGTGACGCGGCGACACCGCCGAGGCACCCGGCGCCGGCCGTCGGACCGACCACGAGCGTCCCACCACGCGGCACCGTCGACGCGAGCGCCTGCGCCACCTCGTCGAGAGTCGCGGCCCATGACCTCCGCGTGATCCAGGCGCACGTTGGTGACGACGCCGATCGTCGAACGGATCATCTGGTGCTTCGCACACGGCCTGAAGGTCGGGGTCGACGGCCATGCACTCGACGACGACCGCCTCCGCCCGCGAGCCGGTGGGCCTCGCGCAGCAGCCAGAGCTGTTCGCGGATGCTGGCGGGCGCGCGGCGCCGCACGGACCGCTCGCTGCCGTCCGGCAGGATGATCCGCGGCGCGGTCCCGGTGGTCTTGGCCACGGTGCGGATGCCGGCTTCCCGAAGGGCGCCGGCGACGAGCCGCGTCACGGTGGACTTGCCCGCGCGTGCCGTTCACGTGGATGCGGATCGGGATGGCGGCGAGCGCCCTGTCGCGCGCGCGCCGCTCCCACAGCAGGAACGCCATCAGGATGGCCAGAAGCGCGGCAGAGAGGATCAGGGCCACGGCGTCAGTCGATCACACCTTGCGGTACGTGCCCGACACCCGCTTGACGACGGCCATCACGAGCCACCGGGGCAGATAGCGCGCGAAGAAGACCATGGCGCGGTTCACCCGGCCGTTGACGTAGATGATGCGGCCGGCCATCACCGCGTCGAACGCCTGCCGCGCCACCGTGGCCGCGTCCATCCACATCCACGACGGCAGCCTGCTGACCTGCGCGCGCATGCCGTTGACGTCGTGGAACTCGCTGTACGTGAAGCCCGGGCACAGCGCCGTCGTGTACACGTTGTGCGGCAGTCCTTCGAGGGCGATCGACTGCGAGAACTGGATCACGAGCGACTTGCTGGCGCCGTAGAGCGGGTGGCCGGCCGACTGCGGCACGAGTCCCGCGACCGAGGCGACGTTGATGATCCGCCCGTAGCGCCGTTCGATCATCCCCGGCAGCAGGCGATGGGTCAGTTCGGCGAGGGCCATGACCATCACCTGCACCATGTCGCGCTGCTCCTCCCAGGTGGTGTCGGTGAACTTCCCCGGGACGCCGTACCCGGCGTTGTTGACCAGCGCGTCGATGGTGATGCCGGCCTTCGCGACCGCCTCCACGATGCGCGCGGGCGCGTCCGGGTCCGCCAGGTCGTCGGCGATCGTCGTGACGCGCCGCCCGAAGCGCTGGCGGAGATCTGCCGGCGAGCGACTCGAGCCGGTCGCTGCCGCCGCGCCGTGAGCACGAGGTCGAAGCCTTCGCGCGCGAAGACCTCGGCGATGGCCTTGCCGATGCCGGCGGAGGCGCCGGTGACCAGGACGGTGCGCGGAGGCGTGGCGTCGCTCATCCGGCCCAGTCTACACGAAGGCCGGGAAGCCGGGGCGCGCAGCCGCTATACTGGAAGGATGCCTGAACACCGAACGGCCCGGCCGTCCGTGGCCAACCCCGCCCGCCGCAACATCGCCATCATCGCGCACGTCGATCACGGCAAGACGACGCTCGTGGACGCCCTGCTGTTCCAGAGCGGCACGTTCCGCGCCAACGAGCGCGTGGCCGAGCGCGCCATGGACAACATCGACCTCGAGCGCGAGCGCGGCATCACGATCATGGCCAAGAACACGGCCGTGCACTACGGCGGCGTGCTGATCAACATCGTCGACACGCCCGGGCACGCGGATTTCGGCGGCGAGGTCGAGCGCACCCTCTCGATGGTGGACGGCGTGCTCCTGCTCGTGGACGCCTCCGAGGGCCCGCTGCCGCAGACGCGCTACGTGCTGCGCAAGGCCCTCGAGCGCCGCCTCTCGCCCATTGTCGTCATCAACAAGATCGACCGCCAGGACGCCCGGACGAAGGAGGTGCTCAACGAGGTCTACGACCTGTTCATCGATCTCGACGCCACCGAGGAGCAGCTCGACTTCCCCGTGCTCTACACGAACGCCAGGGCCGGCACGTCGACGACGGACCTCGACGTCCCGTCGTCGGACCTCCGCCCGCTCTTCGACGCCGTCCTCGCCCACGTGCCGCCGCCGGCGGGCGACGCCGGCGCGCCGCTGCAGATGTTCGTGGCGAACCTCGATTCGAGCGACTACGTCGGCCGCATCGCCGTCTGCCGCATCTTCAACGGCCGGGTCAGACTCGGCGACCAGGTGGCGATCAGCAAGGTGGACGGCGTCCTGCAGCCCACGCGCGTCACCAAGCTGTTCGCCTTCGACGGACTCAAGCGCATCGACGTGGAGGAGGCCGCGGCGGGCGACATCGTCTGCGTCGCCGGGATCGCGGACATCACGATCGGGGAGACGATCACCGACGCCGAGCATCCGGACCCGCTGCCGCCGCTCGCGATCGACGAGCCGACCGTGTCGATGATCTTCGGCGTCAACACCTCGCCGATGGCCGGCCGCGACGGCCAGTTCGTCACCTCGCGCCAGCTCCGGGACCGGCTGAACAAGGAGCTGCTCGGGAACGTGTCCATCCGCCTCGAGGACACCGACTCGCCCGAGCAGATCCGCGTCATCGGCCGCGGCGAGCTCCAGCTCTCGATCCTCATCGAGATGATGCGCCGCGAGGGGTACGAGTTGCAGGTGTCGCGGCCCGAGATCGTCACCCGCGAGGTGAAAGGCAAGGTGGTCGAGCCGGTCGAGAGCCTGATGATCGACGTCCCGGAGGTCCACCAGGGGGTGGTGATTGCCCAGGTCGGCAGCCGCCGCGGCACGATGACCAGGATGGTCAACCACGGCAGCGGGCGGGTCCGCCTCGAGTTCGAGATTCCCACGCGCGGCCTGATCGGGTTCCGCTCGCAGTTCCTGACCGACACCCGCGGCACCGGGATCATGAACCACCTCTTCCACGAGTGGCAGCCGTGGTTCGGCCCGATCCCCGCCCGCGCCACCGGGGCGCTCGTCGCCGACCGCGCGGGCGTGAGCACCGCGTACGCGATCTACAACCTCCAGGAGCGGGGCGAGATCTTCATCAGCCCGGGCACGCCGGTCTACGAGGGCTTCATCGTGGGCGAGAATGCCCGCGCGAACGACCTCGACGTCAACGTGACGAAGGAAAAGAAGCAGACCAACATGCGGGCGTCGACGGCCGACGAGGCGATCCGACTCGTGCCGCCGCGCGTGCTGGGCCTCGAGCAGGCCATCGAGTTCATCAACGACGACGAACTGGTCGAGGTGACGCCGACGTCGATCCGGGTACGGAAGCGCGTCCTCGCGGCGAACATGAGGCCGAAGGCAAGAGAGTAGACGCAAGAGGTGGTGTGATGGATGCGAACGTGTGGTCCGACATGATGGTGCCGGGCATCTCGATCGCCGAGAAGGTGCTGCGGCCCGTCTTCGTGTACCTGTTCCTGATCGTCGGATTCCGCCTGGCAGGCAAGCGGGAGCTCGCACAGCTGAATCCGTTCGACCTCGTGGTGCTGCTGACGATTTCCAACACCGTGCAAAACGCCATCATCGGCAACGACAACAGCCTGCTCGGCGGGCTGGTGGGCGCCGCAACGCTGCTGGTGGTCAACTGGCTGGTGGTGCGGTGGACGTTCCATCACCCGCGGGTCGAGCGGCTGGTCGAAGGCACGCCGACCGTGCTCGTCGACCACGGCGTGGCCAACGAGGAGGCGCTCGCAGCCGAACTCGTCACCCCCGACGAACTCCGGGCAGCGGCGCATCGTAATGGCCTGCTGTCCCTCGACGACGCCGAGCGGGTCGTGCTCGAAACGGGCGGGACCCTCACGTTCGTGCCGAAAGCGGAAACCACCAGGGTGCGGCGGCACGAAGAGATCCTGGCCCGGCTCGACGCCATCCAGGCGCAGGTGGCCGCACTGCAGGCCAGGGGCTAGCGGGCCGGCCTGCCAACGTTCAGGTCGATGACCCGCTCGATGGCCCGCCGGCAGACCCGGCAGAACCCCACCTCGTCGCGGGTGAACATGATGCAGTCGGCTTCGGGGCGATAGAGGCCTCGCGGCTCGTAGGACGCGCCTTCGAACGCGCCAACCTTGCCGGAGTGGGCCATCGACGACAGGAACTTCGTTTCCCAGGCCTTCTGCGAGGCAAACAGCGCGTCCATCGCCGACTCGGGGGCGCCTGCCGCGCGGAGGCGGCGGCGCTCGGCCTGGATCTCCGCCGACCGTTTCTCGTAGGCCTCTTTCTCCCACGGCGTCGGCAGCGGCGTCCCCGGTGTCACCAGGTCCTTCCACTTCAGCATGGCCGGATCGTGCAGCGCGGTGACGTTCGGCTCCCACGGCTCGACCTTCTCCGCCGCGCCTGTCTCGTACGCCACATCCGACGTGTAGTACTCGTCGCCCAGCCCCGCGAAATGGTGGCCGAACTCGTGGGCGAAAATGTAGTCGGCCGATCCGCTGTCGACGGCGACCGCCGCGTGGTCGTTGAAGATGCCGCCGCCGCCGTAATAGCGGTTGTTAATCAGGATCTCGACGGCGTCGTACGGCGCCGCCGACGCAATGTCACGCCAATTGCGGTTGTCGAGCGCGAGGGCGTAGCGCTCGCTGTCGAAGACGTTGTACTCCGCGCCCACACGCGTCCGGCGCATCTCGCGCGTGCGCGGGTTGTGGATGCCGCTCTCGGCGGACGGCACGGCGACGGCGCGCACGTTGAAATCGCCCCGCCGGCCCTTGTAGGGCTCCAGGGCAAACATCCGGTCGACGAGGCGCTTCGCGTCGGCTTCGAACTTGGCCATCTCCCGCTCGGTGTACCCGTCGCCGATGAGCAGCAGGTCGACTTTCGCCTCCGGAGGCCCGCTTTCCCAGAGCGTCAGCACGCTGCCGGCCGGCGCCAGGCGGGCGCGATTCACCTGGCGGGAGTCGGGGTCGATGATCGCCGACCAGAACTCGTGGAACGCGTTCAGGCGGTCGCGCTTCTTCAGCACGACCTGCACCGGCTGTTTTGGCCACGGGAACCGCAGCGTCCCCGAGAAGGTCCGGTGGATCTCGCGCGCCTCGGCGGTGGTCTCCCACTCGCCGTACAGGTTCGCGAACCCGCGGGAGTAGATCACCCGGTTCGTGCCGCGGTCGATGACTTCGAACAGGTACTTGCCGAGGTTCGTCTCGTCGATGAGGTTCGTCCGGCTCCCGGGCCAAGGTCCGTCGTTGACGATCCGGTCCAGGGCCACGGCCTCGATGCCCCGGCCTCCGGTCTGCAGATAGTCCACGCGCATCGTCTCGCCGGTGAACGCCGCGTCGTACGGCGTCACGGACCCGAGCGGGATTCCAACGGCCAGGACTCCGGCCAGGATTGCGGTTCCCAACAGCACGCGGCGCATGATCAGCCTCCGTGAACGGGGCGAGGGCCCCGGACCGGCGCAGTATAATCCCCAGGCGAGGGTTCATGTTCGGACGACAGACGACCGGATCGGTGGTGTGCTCGTCGTGCGGGCGCCTGGTGGGCGTGAACGACGAGACCTGCTACAACTGCGGGCGCAGGAACCCGGGGCTGTGGGGCTTCGGCCCCGCTGCTGCGGCGGCTCGGCAACGACCTCGGGTTCGTGCCGCTGGTCATGTGGGGATCGACGGGGCTGTACGTCGCGATGCTGCTCATGTCGGGCAGCGGCATCCGCATGGACGGCATGTTCTCGTTCCTCGCCCCGAGCACGCCGAGCCTGTTCCTGTTCGGCGCCAGCGGCGGGCATCGCCGGTCTTCCGGTACGACCGGTGGTGGACGGTCCTCAGCGCGGGGTGGCTCCACAGCGGCATCCTGCACATCCTCTTCAACATGATGTGGGTGCGTCAGCTCGGCCCGGTGTGCGCCGAGCTCTACGGCGCGGGCCGGATGGTCGATCATCTACACCGTCGCGGGGGTGACCGGGTTCGCGGCGAGTTCGGTTGCGTGGCTGTTCTTCGGCGGCATCCCGATTCTCGGCGGCGCCGGCTTCACCGTTGGCGCGTCGGCGCCCATCTTCGGCCTGCTCGGCGCGATCGTGCTCTACGGCCAGCGCTCGGGCAGCAGCATGGCACGGCGCGAAGGCCTCCAGTACGCGCTGATGCTCGGCGTGTTCGGCCTGATCATGCCGGGCATCGACAACTGGGCGCACGCCGGGCGGCTTCGCCGGCGGCTGGCTGATGGCCAAGATCCTCGACCCGCTCAAGCCCGAGCGGCTGGACCACCTGGCGATGGCCGTCGGCTGCGTGCTCGTGACGCTGTTGTCGATTGCCGCGTCCATCCTGCACGGGCTCTCGCTCTTTGCCGGCGGATAGGCGCGGCTCATCGAGACGACATAGGGGCGGGCCGGGACGTCAGCCGACCCGCCCCTGCTGTTGAACGGTCGAATCCCGAATCCCGAATCCCGCCCTTCGACCTTGCTCAGGCGCGGCCCTGAGTTCATCGAAGGCCCGAATCCCGAATCCCGGCTACTTCACGTTCTTCAGAATCGCCATCAGGAAGTCCCAGTACTTCTCGACCGTGTCGATGTAGATCTTCTCGTCGGGGGAGTGCACGCCCTCGAGCGTCGGCCCGAACGACACCATGTCCATGCCGGGGTACTTCTCGCCGATGATGCCGCACTCGAGGCCGGCGTGGACGGCCTTCACCTCGGGCTCCTTGCCGTACAGCTCCTTGTAGGTCGCGATCGCGGTCTTCAGGATCGGCGAATCGAGGTTCGGCTTCCAGCCGGGATAGCCGTCCGACCCGGTCACCGTCGCGCCCGGCGAGCTCGAAGATCGCGCGGACCCCCTGGGCGATCTCGACGATCTCGGAGGCGACCGAACTGCGCTGGCTCGTCGGCGACCGCGATGTCCTTCTTGTCCGTCGTGATGACGCCGAGGTTCGTGGAGGTCTCGACGAGGCCCGGGATGTCGGCGCTCATCTTGACGACGCCGTGCGGCAGCCCGGCGAGGGCCATCGTCAGCTTCTTCTGCACGCCCTTCTTGAGCACCTTGCCGCGGCCCTTGAACGGCGCGGCCGTGATCTCGAGCGCCGGGTCGACCGACGCCGACAGTTCGGCGCGGCAGGTGTCGTGCATCGCCGTCGACGATGGCCTTGGCCTCGCTCGAGCGTGTCTTCTTGGGGACGAAGACCAGCGCCGCCGCGTCGCGCGGGATGGCGTTGCGCTTGTTGCCGCCGTCGATGCGCGCGAGCCGGGCGCCGAGCGGCGCCGAGCGTCAGCAGCACCCGGTTGAGCAGCTTGATGGCGTTGCCGCGGCCCTTGTCGATCTCGAGGCCCGAGTGGCCGCCTCGCAGGCCGCCCACCTTGATCTCGAGGCCCACCGTGCCGGCCGGCGCGGCCTCGGTCTCGAGCGCCCAGGTGCCCATCGTGTCGCGGCCGCCCGAGCAGCCCGACATAGAGGGCGCCCTCTTCCTCGGAGTCGAGGTTCAGCAGAATCTGGCTCTTCAGGAATCCCGGGCTGCAGGTTGTGCGCGCCGGTGAGGCCCGTCTCCTCGTCGATGGTAAAGAGGAACTCGAGCGGTCCGTGCGCGAGCGACGTGTCGGCCATGATGGCCAGGCTCGTCGCCACCGCCACGCCGTTGTCGGCGCCGAGCGTCGTGCCGTCGGCCATCATCGTGTTGCCCTTGCGGACCAGCGTGATCGGGTCCTTCAGGAAGTCGTGCTTCTTGTCGGGCCGCTTCTCGGGAACCATGTCGAGGTGGCCCTGCAGGCACACCATCGGGCGGCTCTCGTACCCCTTCGACGCGGGCTTCCGGACCACCACGGTGCCGGCCGCGTCCTGGGCGCATTCGAGGCCCAGTTTCCTGGCCGTGCCGACCACGAACGCGGCCGCGGCGGCCTCGTGCTTCGAGGGGCGCGGGATCTTCGAGAGTTCGGCGAAGTACTTCCACAGTCCGGCGGGTTTCAGTCCGTCAATCGCATTCGGCATAAGACCGGCTCCTTTGCCACGCGGGGCAGTTGACTGTAACACACAGGGGCTCGGGGCGAGGCGCTAGGGGCTAGTGGGACGCGGCTGTCGCCGCGTGTATGGCGCGCCCGCGAGATGGTGAGACGAACTAGCGCCTAGCGCCCAGTCCCTAGCCCCTACTAGAATGCGCCATGACCATTTCTCCCGAACTCCATTCCGCCGCCCTCATCGCCGTTCGCGACTGCATGGGTGTCCAGCCCGGCGAGCGCGTGCTGGTCGTCACCGACGCGCCGCTGCGCACCATCGGCTACGCGACGTTCGAGGCCGCCCGCAGCCTGGGCAACGACGCGCTCCTCGTCGAGATGCCGCCCCGCACGACGAACGGCGAAGAGCCGCCGCCGGAGGTGGCCGCGCTGATGCTGCAGTTCGACGTCGTGCTGTGCCCGACGTCGAAGTCGCTCACGCACACCGACTCGCGGCGCAACGCCAGCGCGAAGGGCGTCCGCGTGGCGACGCTGCCGGGCGTGACCGAAGAGGTCATGGTCCGCTGCATGAACGCCGACTATCAGGAGATCGCCGCGCGCACGTTCCGCATCTGCGACGTCATGCGCACCACGAAGGTGATCCGCGTGAAGGCGCCGGCCGGCACGGACATCACGATGCCCGTCGAGGGCCGCGAGGCCCACGCCAGTTCGGGCGTCTTCCGCGAGAAGGGCCTGTGGGGCAACCTGCCGACGGGCGAGGCGTACCTCGCGCCGCTCGAGGGACGGTCGAACGGCGTGGTCGTCGTCGACGGTTCGATGGCCTCGGTCGGCATGGTCGACGAGCCCATCCGCATCGTGGTCAAGGACGGCTACGCGACCGACATCACCGGCGGCGCCTCGGCGCGGAAGCTGGTCGGCCTGCTCGAGCCGCACGGCAAGGACGGCCGGACCGTGGCCGAGTTCGGCATCGGCACGAACGACAAGGCCATCCTCACCGGGCATCATCCTCGAGGACGAGAAGGTGATGGGCACGATTCACATCGCCTTCGGCGACAACAAGTCGATGGGCGGGACGGTGCGCGTGGCCAGCCATCTCGACGGCCTGATCACGCGGCCGACCGTCTGGTTCGACGACCGGCTCGTGATGGACGACGGCCGGCTGCTCATCTGAAGCGAGGCCGCGGGTGGCCGGGGCGCTTTCCGTTTGCCCGGAGCGAGGACAGGCGAAGGTCACGCGAGGACAAACGGAAACGGCCCGGACAGGACCCGCGGCGCAGTGACGGAACCTTCCGGGCGGCCCATGCGTTTCCTTCAGTGAATTGGACGCCACCGATCTGACCCCGCTCGTCGAACGCTGCCGGGCCGGAGACGCGCTGGCCTGGGAGGCGTTCGTCCGCCAGTTGCAGGGGCGCCTGTTCGCCCTCGCCTACAGCTATGCCGGCGACCGCGAGGACGCCCGCGACCTCGCGCAGGAGATCTTCGTGCGCCTCTACGAGGCGCGCAGCCACTGGCCGTCCGGCGACGAATTCCTGCCGTGGCTGTTCCGCGTGGCGCGGAACCGGTCCGTCGACTACCTGCGGCGGCGGAGCGTCCGCCGGCCGGCCGTGGCCGTCGACGAGGCCGAGATCGGCGAACTTGCCCGACTCCGCGCCCGGCGCCGAAGCGCAGGCGATCGAGGCGGACCGCCGCAGCCTGCTCCACGCCGCCCTCAAGGGGCTCTCGGCGATCAACCGGGAAATCGTCGTCCTCCGCGACGTGCACGGGCTGGCATCCAGCAGGTCGCGTCGATCCTCGGGATTCCGCTTGGCACGGTGAAATCCCGCGCGAGCCGCGCCCGCGTCGAGCTGGCGGAGCGGGTGCTCGCGCTGTCGCGCGGACAGGGTGAAACATGAGCGCCATCACCTGCGATCAGGTTCGCGTGGCGGTCCTCGACCCGGGCGCGCGACCCGGGAGGCGGGACGCGCCGGCCGGAGATCGCCGCGCACATCCGGCAGTGCTCCGCGTGCCAGGACTGGCTGGACGCCTTCGCCGCCGGGGCGCAGGCGTGGGCGTCGGTGGCGGCTGACGCCTTCACCGAACAGGTCATCGCCCGCACGTCCGGCGTCGAGGCGGTCCTGCGCGATCTGCCGCTGCTGGCGGACATGGACCCCGGCCCGGGATTCACCGAGCGCGTCCTGCTGGCGACGTCGGAGCAGCCCGTTCCAGAGGGCTGGCGCGCCCGCGTCGCCGGCACGTGGCGGAACCTGGTCCGCCGCCCGCGCTTCGCGTGGGAAGCCGCCTACGTGGCCACCGTGTGCTGGGTCCTGCTCTTCGGCAACCCGGTGGGCGCCATCGAGTGGAGCGCCGCGAACATCGGCACGGTTGCGCGGGAGCGCCTGAGCGCGCCAGTGAAGGAGCTTCGCGGCGACCTCGAAACGTGGCGCGCGAGGCTCGCGCCGGAACCGTCGCCCGCCGTTGACAGCGCGGCCAGCTGGCCGGCGGAGCGCGTGCCGCCGGTGATGCAGGCCTGGCAGGCCGCGGCCGACTGGGTGCGCCGCGTGTCGTCGTCGCTCATCGACGCGATCGCGCGGGCCTGGGACGCCGTCGCCGGACAGTTCGGCAGCCCGGAGGACCAGGAACCCCGGCCGTCGACCGAACCTCCGGCGGACCCCGCGCGTTCTCATCAGTGACCCCGTTGGAGGAACTGCCATGACCCGCGACACCGAGCACATCGAACAGACATCGGCCGGACCGGACGCCGCGCCCTACGTGCGCACCGAGCGCCGCGACCGCTTCGTCGACGACCCGCGGAAGAAGTCCGTGTTCCTGGCCATGGTGCTCTCCGCCATGCCGGGCCTCGGCCAGATGTACGTTGGGTACTACGACCTGGCGTTTCGAAACATCCTCGTCGTCTGCGGCCTCATTGCGATACTGGCCAGCGGGACGGCGCATCGCCTCGAGCCGGTCGTCGCCCTGTTCCTCGCCTTCTACTGGCTGCACAACGTCGTCGATGCCGGCCGGCGCGCCAGCTTCTACAACCAGGCCCTGGCGGGCCTGAGGCCGATGGACCTGCCCGACGACGGCAAGGCGCCTCAGCCGATGGGCTCGTTCGCCGGAGGCGTGCTGCTGGTTGCCGTGGGCGTGACGCTCTTTCTGAACACGATGTTCCACGTCCCGCTCGACTGGCTCGCCCAGTGGTGGCCGCTCGCGCTGGTTGGCGCCGGCGCGTGGCTCATCTACGCGGACCGGCGCGCGAAGGCCTTGGCGGAGGAGGCGGTCAAGGCAGAATAGGACCGGGCCGGACCGTCGGCCAGCCGCTATAATCCCCATCCGGAGGCGCCTATGCATCACCGGATGGGGATTCTTGTCTGGGTGCTCGTCTTCGCGCCCCTCTGTGCCGCGACTGCGGCCGGGCAGGCCAAGCCCGCCAAGCCAGCGCCCGCCGCGCCGGCGGCGTTGTTCACGACGCCGCTGACGCTCGAGCAGATGAGCGGGAAGCAGGCCGTCATCGAAACCACGGCCGGGCGCATCGTGCATCGATCTGCTGCCGGAGCAGGCGCCGAACCACGTCGGCTACTTCATCAAGCTGGCCCAGGAAGGCGCCTACAACGGCACGACGTTCCATCGCCTCATCAAGCACGGCATCATCCAGGGCGGCGACCCGCTGTCCAAGGACCCGGCCAGGTCCGCGCAGTACGGCACCGGCGGCCTCAAGATGCTGGCGTTCGAACCCGGCGCCGGCAGCCACGTGCGCGGAGCCGTCTCGTCGGTGCTCGTGCCGGGCAACCGCGACAGCGCGGGCGTCGCAGTTCTTCATCTGCGTGACCCCGCAGCCGGCGCTCGACGGGCAGTACACGGTGTTCGCCCGCGTCGTGGAAGGGCATCGGCGTCGTCACGCAGATCTCCGAAGCGCCGGTCGACGCGGCCGGCAAGGCGACGGAGCGGATCGAGATGACGTCGGTCACGATCCGCGACGCCCCGCCCGCGGGTGTCCAGCCGTTCTCGACCGAGTCTCCCGCCGAACTGGCGCAGTACCGCGCGGTGCTCGAGACAAGCCTCGGAAACATCACCCTCGAATTCACGCCGGACAAAGCGCCCAACCACGTGCGCAACTTCCTGCGCCTCGCCGCGGCCGGCGTGTACGACCGGACGGCATTTCACCGCGTCGTGCCGGGGTTCATGATCCAGACCGGGTATCTCGGGTCGAAACAGATCGCGATGGACGAAGCACAGCAGAAGCTGGTCGGCGCGCTGGAACCCGAGTTCAACGACACGCCGCACGACAAGGGCATCGCTGTCGATGGCCCGAGGGGACGACCCGGCCAGCGCCAGCACCTCCTTCTTTATCGTTACGGCGCGCGCGGCGGCCATCGACGGCAAGTACACGGCCTTTGGCCGCGTCGTGGACGGCATGGACGTCGTCGAGGCCATTGAGAAGGTGCCGTGCGACGGGGAGACGCCACGGACGCGCGTGGACTTGCTGCGCGTCCGCGTGGTCAAGTAGAAGCAAGAAGCAAGAAGCAAGAAGCAAGAAGAACGCTCCCTGGCTGCAGCGTGCTTCCTTCTGGCTTCTGACAATCGTCAGTGGGCCCTTCTGGCTTCTGGCTTCTGGTTGGGCGCTTCTGGCTTCTAGCTCCTGAGGATCGTCAGGTGCCAAACTCCGACCGCCCGAGTCCCAATTTCCAACCGACTAGCGCCTAGCGCCTAGCCCCTATCGCCTAGTAAAATCCCCCCCGACCCCCCGGAGGTGTGCATGGACCACGAGGACAAGGACAAACCCGCAGCGGCGACAGGAGGCGTCAGCCGCCGCGGCTTCATCACGTCGGTCGGCTCCGGAGCCATCGGCGTGGCGGCTGCCGGCGCCACTCGTGCAAGGCGCGCCGCCGCAGGCCCAGGCCGGAGACCGTCAAGGCCGGCGAGGTGAGCGCCATCACGCTCACGGTCAACGGGCGCAAGCAGAAGATGCTCGTCGAAGCCCGCTGGTCGCTGCTGCTACGTGCTGCGCGATCAGCTCGGCCTGACCGGCACCAAGGTCGGGTGCGAGCGCGGCGAGTGCGGCGCCTGCACGGTGCTCATCGACGGCAAGGCCCGCTACGCGTGCATGACGCTCGCTGTCGAAGCCGACGGGCACGAGATCACGACGGTCGAAGGCCTGATGAACGGCGAAGACCTCGGGCCGACGCAGCAGGCGTTCGCGGAGGAAGACGCGTTCCAGTGCGGCTACTGCACGCCGGGCCAGGTGATGGCCGCCGAGGGACTGCTGCGCACGAACCCGTCGCCGAACCTCGACCAGATCCGGCAGGGGATGGCGGGCAACATCTGCCGGTGCGGGACGTACGCCCACATCTTCAAGGCGGTGGCGAAGGCCGCCGACCTGAAGCGGCAGGGGAGGTGAGCCATGAAGGACGAGGAACTCTACTTCTGGAACGGCCCGCTTCCTGAGACGCAGGCGCCCGCGCCGGCGGCGGCGCCCGAGCCGTGGGGCGAGACCAAGGTCGTCGGGAAGCCCATCACGCGGATCGACGCCTACGACCGTGTCAGCGGCTCGGCGCAGTACCCGTCCGACGTCATCCTGCCGGACATGCTGCATGCGGCCATCCTGTCGTGCCCGCACGCGCACGCGATGGTGAAGAAGGTGGACGCGGTCGGCGGCCGAGAAGATGCCCGGCGTCA
Organism: uncultured Acidobacteriota bacterium; assembly: GCA_963806085.1. Taxonomy (GTDB): domain Bacteria; phylum Acidobacteriota; class Vicinamibacteria; order Vicinamibacterales; family JAKQTR01; genus JAKQTR01. Next base: position 1,942,190 of record CAWDWR010000001.1, on the reverse strand, counting down.
GGGCCATCCTGAAGGACGGCGACGTCGGCACGAACATCCCGTGGTTCTCGGGCCGCGGCGGGTTCTCGAGCCGCCTGTTCGACACGCATTGCCGCTACGAGGGCGACGAGGTCGCCGTCGTGGCCGCCGACACGATCTACCAGGCCTGGGACGCCGTGCGCGCGATCAAGGTCGAGTACGACGTCCTGCCGCAGGTCACGTCGGTCGCGGACGCGATGAAGCCCGGCGCGCCGGCCGTGCGCGACGGCGGCAACGTGATCCCGCCGGGGCAGCCATACGCACGCGGGCGACGTCGAGGCGGCGCTTCAAGACGGCCGACGTCGTTCTCGAGCACACGTTCACGACGCCGTTCGAGCTGCAGAACCCGATGGAGTTGCACGGGTGCGTGGCCAAGTGGGACGGCCCGCGCCTGACCATCTGGGAGTCGACGCAGGGCGTCTATGGCGTGCAGACCGGCGTCGCGCGCGCGCTCAACATTCCGCTGGCCAACATCCGCGTCATCGGCCACTACATGGGCGGCGGTTTCGGCGCCAAGCTCTCCCACGGCAAGTACTCGGTGATGGCGGCGCTGCTCGCGAAGAAGACCGCCCGCCCGGTGCGGCTGTTCCTCACCCGCGAGCAGGTGTGCCTGAGCATGGGCAACCGGCCTGGCAACACCATCACGCTGAAGGCCGGCGCGAAGAAGGACGGCACGCTGGTCGCGCTCCAGTCGAAGGTCGTCGGGTCGGGCGGCGCCTACTCGGACGGCGGCACGGGCGAGCGTCGACTACGTCATCCGCGAGCTCTACGCGTGCCCGAACGTGCGCTGCGAGAACCAGAGCGTCTACATCAACGCAGGGCCGGAGCGGCCGTTCCGGGCGCCCGGGCACCCGCAGGGCGCGTGGGCGCTCGAAATCATGATGGACGCGCTGGCCGCGAAGCTCGGCATGGATCCGATCGCGCTGCGCCTCAAGAACATCTCGCTCGTCAGCCAGTCGCGCAACGGCAACCCGCCGTACACCAGCACCGGGTTCGCGGACTGCCTGAAGAACGGCGCGCAGGCGTTCGGGTGGGCCGAGGCGCGGGCGCGCAAGCCCGCGGCGTTGCACATCAAGCGCGGCGTCGGCGTGGCCGGCGGCATGTGGCAGGGCGGCGGCGGCAGCCCGCCGTCGACGGCCATCGTCAAGCTCTTCGCCGACGGCAGCGCGAACCTGAACATGGGCGCGAGCGACATCGGCTGCGGCACGAAGACCTGGGGCGCGCAGATCGTGGCCGAGGAACTCGGCGTGCCGATGGACCGCATCTCGGTCGAGCACGCCGACACCGGGACGACGCAGTTCGCCACGCCGAGCGGCGGCAGCAAGACGGTGCCCACCGAATCGCCCGCGATCCGCTCGGCAGCCCTCGACGTGAAGCAGCAGCTCTACGCGATGGCCGCCGAGCAGCTCAAGCTCCCCGCCGCGGATCTCGAACTGCGCGGCGCGGAAGTGGTCTCGAAGACCGATGCCACGAAGAAGGTGGCCCTCGGCCAGATCCAGGCCTTCGGCCGGCGCGGCCTGATCGTCGGGATCGGCTATCGCGTGCCGAACCCGCCCGGGAAGGCGACCAACCCGTTCGGCGCGCAGTTCGCCGAAGTCGAGGTCAACACGAAGACCGGCGAGATCAAGGTGCTGCGGTTCCTGGCGGCGCACGACAGCGGCCGCATCATGAACGAGAAGATGTTCCAGGAACCAGGTGTTCGGCGGCGTCACGATGGGCATCGGGTTCGGCCTCACCGAGGATCGCGTGATGGACGACGCCCAGCTCGGCAAGCTGCTCACCGTCAACCTGCACGACTACAAGATGCCGACCGCGCTCGACGCGCCGGCCGACAAGACGGTCGTGATCGTCGACCCGCACGACAACGCGTTCAGCAACACCGGGGCCAAGGGCGTGGGTGAGCCCGCGACGATTCCGACGGCGCCGGCGATTGCCAACGCGGTGTTCCATGCGACGGGGCTGCGCCTGACCGACGCGCCCATGAGCCCGGCGCGCGTGCTCCGCGCGATGGCGGCTCAGAAACCGGCCCCGGCGGGTCAGAAGGGGAGGGCGTGATGCTGCGGACCTTTGCCTACGTTCGACCGGGCTCTGTCAGCGAGGCGCTGAAGCAGCTCGAGGAGCGCGGGGCGCGGATCCATGCCGGCGGCACCGATCTCCTCGGCTGTCTCCGTGACGGCGTGTTCGAGGCCGCAGAAGCTCGTCAGCCTCGCGAAGATCGACGAGCTCCGCGGCATCGACCGTGGCGCCCGACGGCGAGCTGCGCATCGGCGCGCTGACCACGATCGCCGAGATCGCCGCGCACCCGGTCGTCGCGGAGAAGTTCGCGGCGCTGGCGCAGGCGGCGTCGGTGGTGGCCAGCCCGCAGCTGCGCAACCAGGGCACCATCGGCGGCAACCTCTGCCAGCGGCCGCGCTGCTGGTACTTCCGCGGCGACTACGCACTGCACGCGCAAGGGCGGCGAGATGTGCTACGCCGTCGGCGGCGAGAACCAGTACCACTGCATCTTCGGCGGCGGCGCCTGCGTCATCGTCCATCCGTCGGACACGGCGCCGGCGCTCATCGCCCTCGACGCCAAGGTCCGCTCGTCGGACCGAAGGGCGCGCGCGTCATCCCGCTCGAGCAGTTCTACGTGCTGCCCGAGAAGGACGCGACGCGCGAGACCGTGCTCGAGCCCGGCGAGATGGTGCCTGGGCGTGCTCGTGCCGGCCACGGCTGCGGGGCAGAAGAGCGGGTACCGCAAGGTCCGGGCGCGCGGATCGTGGGACTTCGCGATGGCGGGCCTGGCGCACGCGATCACGCTCAAGGCCGGCAAGATCGCCGACGCGCGCCTCGTGCTCTCCGGCGTGGCACCCGCGCCGTGGCGGCTGCCGGCCGTCGAGAAGCTGCTCGTCGGCCAGAAGCTCGACGCGAAGCTCGTCGCCAAGAGCGGCCGACGCGGCGGTGGTCGGGGCGAAGCCGCTCGAGCACAACGGCTACAAGGTCCCGCTCGTGCACGGGCTCATCGAGGAAGTGCTCGGTGGGCTTTCCGTGGCGTAGCGTCGCTGCCATCCTGGCTGCCGCCGCCGTGGCGGCAGCCTGCAATCCTCAGGAGCTGGCGCGTCGGGCAGGGGCCAGGACGCGCCTCTCCATTGCCACCGGCGGCACCGGCGGCGTCTACTACCCGTACGGCGGCGCCATCGCCCGCGTCATCACCGAGCACCTGCCCAACGTCGAAGCCACGGCCGAGGTCACCGCGGCGTCGGTCGACAACCTGAAGCTCGTCCGGGATCACAAGTCGGACCTTGCGTTCTCGCTCGCGGACACGCTCGATGACGCGGTCGCGGGCCGAGGCGCGTTCGCGCGCAAAGGGCCCGTGTCGGCCCGCGTGCTGGCCGTGCTCTACGACAACTACACGCACCTGGTGGCCAGCGGGCCGAGCGGCGTCGCCCGGATCGCCGACCTGGCGGGCAAGCACGTCTCGATTGGCGCGGCCGGCAGCGGCACCGAGTTGATCGCCACGCGGCTGCTTCGCGCGGCCGGCCTCGATCCGGCCCGCGACGTCACGCCGGTCAGCCTCGGCGTGGCGCAGTCGGTCGATGCGCTCAAGGACGGCAAGATCGACGCCTTCTTCTGGAGCGGCGGCGTGCCGACCGCCTCGGTCCTGGATCTGGCGAGCTCGCAGGGGGTCCACTGGCGGCTGGTGCCGAATGACGATGCGCTGGGCGCGCTGCGAACGGCTTACGGGCTCGCGCTCTACAGCCGGTTGATCGTGCCGCGCAGCGCGTACCCCGGCCTGCCGGGCGATGTGGCCGTTGTGGGCGTCGCCAACCTGCTGGTCGTGCACGCGGAGATGCCCGAGCAGCTGGCGCACGACATCACGCGGCTGTTGTTCGAGCACCAGGGCGACCTCGTGGCCGTGCATCGCGAGGCGGCGCAGCTGAAGCCCGCCAGCGAGCGCACGCCGTCGCCGGCGCCCTTCCACCCCGGTGCCATTCGCTATTACCGCGAGCGCGGAAGCTGGGCGAAGTGAGCGACGGGATCCCGCCCCGCGACAGCGAAGGGCCCCCGCCCCTGGCAGGCGCAGCCGGAACGCTGGCCACGGCGCTTGCGGCGGGCCTCGCGCTGTATGCCCTCTACTGGGTGGTCGCCATCGTCCAGCCCCAGGGCTACCGGCTGCGGTTCCTGCTCGGCTGTCTCGTCCTCACCTTCATCCTCTACCCGTTCAGGCGAGGCACGCATCGGACGAGCGTGCCGGTCACCGACTGGCTGCTCATCGCCGCCGCCGTCGCGTCCATCGTCTGGCCGCTCGTCGACTTCGACGAGTTCATCTACCGGGCGACCGAACCCACGGTCACGGATCTCGTGCTCGGCACGGCGCTGCTCGTGCTGGTGCTCGAGGCGACGCGGCGCACCACGGGCCCGGTATTGACTGGCGTTGCCGCCGGGTTCCTCGCGTACGCGTGGGTCGGGCCGTTTCTCGATCTCGTCGGACTCAGCATCGTCGCGCACCGGGGTTATGGCCTCGACCGGATCGTGGGCACCCTCTACATGACGCTGGAAGGCGTGTTCGGCGTGCCGCTGGACGTGGCGTCGACGTACATCATCCTGTTCACGGTCTTCGGCGCGGTCCTGGAGCGATCCGGGGCCACGCGGTTTCTCCTCGACTGGTCCCGCGCGGCGCTCGGCCGCTCGCACTCGGGCGCGGCCGCGGGCCGGGCGGTGACGCTCGCGGGATGCCTGCTCGGCACCGTGTCCGGGAGCGGGGTGGCGACAACCGTGATGCTCGGATCGGTGGCGTGGCCCATGCTGCGCCGGGCAGGGTATCCGAAGGACACCGCCGGCGCCGTCCTGTCGGCGGCGGGCATCGGGGCCATCATCGTGCCGCCGGTCATGGGCGCGGCGGCGTTCCTCATCGCGGAGTTCCTGAAGAATCCCGTACGTTCAGGTGCTCACGATGGCCATCGTGCCGGCGCTCCTGTACTACCTGTCGGCGCTCCTGATGATCGAGGCCGACTCGCGGAGGCTCGGCACGATGCCCGCCGCCGACGCCGTTGCGCCACTCGGTGAATTGACGAGGCGCGGCTGGTATCACTTCATCTCGCTCGTCAGCGTCGCGGTCCTGCTGGTCGCCGGCGTCAGCACGTTCCGCGCCGTGTTCTGGGCCACGGTACTGGCGTTCGCCGTGAGCTTCGTGCGCCGCGACACGGCCCTCACGCCTCGGCGCCTGATCGGCGCCCTCGACGCGGGCGGCCGGGGCATCCTGTCGGTGGCCGCCACGACGGCCACGGCAGGAATCATTGTCGGCATCGTGACGCTGACCGGCCTCGGCCTGAAGGTGGCCGGCCTCATTGTCGCCCTGGCCGGCGGGCACCTGTTCCTGACCGTCGCCTATGCCGCGATCGCGGTCTGGCTGCTCGGCCTGGCTGTGCCGGTGACCGCGTCCTACATCATAGCGGCCGTGATGGTGGCGCCCGCGATGGTCAGCGTCGGCGTCGCGCCCGTCGCCGCGCACATGTTCATCTTCTACTACGCGGTGTTGTCGGAGGTCAGTCCTCCCACGGCGCTGGCGCCCTTCGCGGCCGCCGCGCTGACGGGAGGCAATCCCTTCAAGACGATGATGCTGACGTGGAAGTACACGCTGCCAGCGTTTCTCGTCCCCTTCGTCTTCACGCTCGATCCGCGGGGGATGGGCGTCCTGCTTCGCGGGCCGGCGTCCGACATCCTCTGGGCCTCCGGCACCGCCGCCCTCGGCGTCGCCGCGCTGGCGGCAGGACTCGGAGGCTGGATGAGGGGCGCCGCCACCCTGCCCGAGCGGGCGCTGGCCGTCGCCGGCGGCGCGCTGCTGTTCTATCCCGCCGGGCTCGCGGATGCCGCCGGTGCGGCAATCACCGCGGGTGCGGTGATCCTCCATGCGTGGCGGACCCGAGGCGCTCGCTGATCCACGCCGCGATCCGGTCCAGGGCCGCGCGGGTCACCTCGGCCTGGGGAATGCCAGAGCGCTTCGGCACGTCGAGCGAATGGTTGCCCTGGTCGACGACGTAGATCTCGGTTGGCGCTTCAAGCACATCGAAGAACAGCCGCAACTCCGCGGGCGTGCCGAAGGCGTCCTTCGCCCCCTGCACCACCAGCATCGGATGGACGATGTGCGGCAGGTGCGAGACGCGGACCTGCTGAGGCTTGCCGGGCGGATGCAGGGGATAGCCGAGAAAGACGAGGCCCCGCAGACGGTCCCACCAGGTTCCGGCGGCCGCGCCCTCGATGTCGCGAGCCGCCGCCACGTGCGAGGCCATCCGTGCGCCGAGTGACTTGCCGCCGATGAAGAGCGGCAGGCGGCCGGCGGCGGGATCGGCGGCGATCTGCGCGAGGACCGCCCGGTAGCAGGCCTCCAGCACCGGCTGCGGATCGGGCAGCTTCTTGCCGCGCTCGGTGAACGGGAAGTTGAAGGTCACCACGCGGAGCCCTCGCTCGGCCAGCCCGGTCGCGAACGTCACCATGAACTCGCTGGACTGACTGGACCCGGCGCCGTGGGCGAGCACCAGCGTGGCCAGCGGCGCGGGGACGCTCCCGTACCGCCTGGCGGTCACCCAGGCGCCCCGGTCGAGTTCCACCTGCTGCTCGTCCACCATGGCGTCCCCTTGAGTCGGCTGCCCACACAGCATAGGCTAGAGTCCGTATGGCGGCGCAGTACATCTTCACGATGAAGGGGCTCGGAAAGGTCTATCCCCCGGACCAGACCGTGCTCAGGGACATCTGGCTCTCGTTCCTTCCCGGGGCGAAAATCGGCGTGCTCGGCCTGAACGGCGCGGGCAAGAGCACCATTCTCAAGGTCATGGCCGGCATCGAGACGGAGTTCCTGGGCGAAGCCTACCCGGCCGAGGGCACCAGCATCGGCTACCTCCCCCAGGAACCCGCGCTCGACGCTTCGAAGACCGTGCTCGGCAACGTCGAGGAGGGGGTGGCGCCGACGAAGGCGCTGCTGACCCGGTACGACGAGCTGAACGGCAGGCTAGGCGAGCCGCTGGACGCCGACCAGATGGAAAAAGTCCTCGAGGAGCTCGGCACGCTCCAGGACCGGATCGATGCCGTCGGCGCATGGGAGCTGGACTCGAAGCTCGAGCTGGCGATGGACGCCCTGCGCTGCCCGCCGCCCGACACCGACGTCCGGACGCTGTCGGGCGGAGAGCGGCGCCGCGTGGCGCTCTGCCGCCTCCTGCTGCAATCGCCCGACCTGCTGCTGCTGGACGAGCCCACCAACCACCTCGATGCCGAATCGGTCGCCTGGCTCGAACAGTTCCTCAAGAACTATCCCGGCACGGTGGTCGCCGTCACCCACGATCGGTACTTCCTCGACAACGTGGCCGGCTGGATCCTCGAGCTCGACCGGGGTTCGGGCATTCCCTGGCAGGGCAACTACTCGTCCTGGCTCGAGCAGAAACAGCAGCGCCTCGAGCTCGAGGAGAAGCAGGAGGCACGGCGCCAGCGCACGCTCCAGCGCGAGCTGGACTGGATCCGCATGTCGCCCCGCGCGCGGCAGGCGAAGGGCAAGGCGCGCCTCAACGCGTACGAGGCCATGCTGTCCGAGGAGTCCGCCCAGCGCGTCGAGTCGGCCGAAATCTACATTCCGCCTGGCCCGCGGCTGGGTGATGTCGTGGTCGAGGCGCGGGGGCTTCGCAAAGGCTACGGCGACGTCCTGCTCATGGACGACGTGAACTTCACGCTGCCCCGCGGCGGCATCGTCGGCGTCATCGGCCCGAACGGCGCCGGCAAGACGACGCTGTTCCGGATGATCACCGGGCAGGAGCAGCCCGACGCGGGCACGCTGCGCCTCGGCGACACGGTCCAGGTCGGGTACGTGGACCAGTCGCGCGACGCCCTCGACCCGGACAAGACGGTGTGGCAGGAAATCTCGGACGGCCGCGACGAGGTCGTGCTGGGCAAGCGGGAAGTGGCGTCGCGGGCCTACGTGTCGTGGTTCAACTTCAAGGGCCGCGACCAGCAGCGCAAGGTCGGCTCGCTGTCGGGCGGCGAGCGCAACCGCGTACACCTGGCCAAGCTCCTCAAGCGGGGCTGCAACCTCCTGCTCCTCGACGAGCCGACCAATGACCTCGACGTCGACACGCTGCGGGCGCTCGAGGACGCGATCCTGGCGTTCGCCGGCTGCGTGGTGGTCATCAGCCACGACCGCTGGTTCCTCGACCGGATTGCGACCCACATGCTCGCCTTCGAAGGCGACAGCCGCGTGGAGTGGTTCGAGGGGAACTACCAGGACTACGAAGCGGACCGGCACCGGCGGCTCGGGACCGAGGCCGACCGGCCGCACAGGATCAAGTACAGGAAGCTCACGAGATAGGGGGCCAGGGGCTGGGCGCTAGGGGCTAGTCGGACGCGGCTGTCGCCGCGTGGGTGGCTTGCCGGCATCGCGCTGAGACTGACGAGCGCCTAGTCCCTAGCGCCTGACAGCGATGCCCGAGCTCCTGACCCCGCCCGGCATATAATCCCGGGCGACAGGTATTCATAGCCGTTCCTTCATTCAACGGAGTGCACCGTGCGACGACCTGGAGTTCTGATCACCGGCGCGAGCGGCGAGATTGGCCACGGGCTCATCACCCGCCTCGCGGCGGAAGGCGCTACGACTATTGTCACGCTGGACGTCCGGGCCCTCGAGCCGGCGCTCGGCAAGATGGTCCACCGGGAGGTCCTCGGGTCCATCACCGATCCTGCCGCGCTCGACCGCATCCTCGCCGAGTTCGACATCGATCACGTCTATCATCTCGCCGCGTATCTCTCGACCCGAAGCGAATTCACCCCGGTGACCGCGCACCAGGTGAACGTCGAAGGCACCATGAACCTCCTCGAGTTCGCCCAGCGGCAGGCCGAGTCGCACGGGCGCCCCGTGGTCTTTCTCTATCCGTCCTCGATTGCCGCCTACGGGCTGCCGGATCTCGAAACGAAAGCCAAGGCCGGCAAGGTCCGCGAGGAGGAGTTCAACACGCCGACGACGATGTACGGGTGCAACAAGCTGTATTGCGAGCTGCTGGGGCGCTACTACGCACGTTACTACAAGCAGCTCTCGGCCGAGCCGCTCGCCGGCAAGGTCGATTTCCGCGCGGTCCGGTTCCCGGGGCTCATTTCGGCGGTCACAGTGCCCTCCGGCGGCACCTCCGACTACGCGCCCGAGATGATTCATGCCGCCGCCAAGGGCGAGGCCTACGCGTGTTTCGTCAGGCCCGACACGCGCATCCCGTTCATGGCCATGCCCGACGGCGTCGAGGTCCTGCTGAAGCTGGCGTACGCGCCGCGCGAGCGCCTGTCGAAGACCGCCTACAACGTGGGCGCGTTCAGCCCGTCGGCCGAAGAAGTCCGTCAGGTCGTGCTCGAGAACTTCCCCGGGGCCGATCTCGACGTACACGAACGACGTGAAGCGGCAGGGCATCGTGGATTCCTGGCCCGCTGACGTCAACGATGCGGCGGCCCGCGCCGACTGGGGCTGGGCGCCGCAGTACGACTTCCGCCGCGCGTTTTCGGAGTATCTGATTCCGACGATAAGGGAGCGCTACGCGAAGTGAAGATTGACAGTAGTCAGTAGACAGTAGTCAGTATTCAGTAGAAGGATCGTCGCGCCGGACGCCGTCCCCCTACTGGCTACTTACTACTGGCTACTGGCTACTGAAGAGCTCCAGGAGCCGTGATGGACCTGAAGTCCCTCATCCGCCACGCCAGGGGCGACGAGCCCGCGGACCTCCTGCTGCGCAACGGGCGCATCGTCAACGTGCTCAGCGGGCAGGTCGAAGAGGGCAGCGTCGCCATCGCGGGCGAGTTCATCGTCGGCCTCGGCGACTACGCGGCCCGCGAGGTGATCGACCTCAGCGGCGCGTTCGTCGCGCCGGGGTTCATCGACGCCCACGTCCACATCGAGAGCGCGCTGGTCCCGCCGTCCGAGTTCGCCCGCGCCGTCGTGCCGCGGGGCACGACGACGGTCGTCACCGACCCGCACGAGATCGCGAACGTGCTCGGCCTCGAGGGCATCCGCTTCATGTTCGAGAGCGCCAAGTTCGGCCCGCTCAACATGTACGTGATGGCGTCGTCGTGCGTGCCGGCGACGGCCATGGCCACCAGCGGCGCCGTGCTGCACGGGTACGACCTGTTTCCCCTGAAGTCCGATCCGTGGGTGCTGGGCCTGGCGGAGGTGATGAACTACCGCGGCGTCATCGGCGGCGATGATGGCGTGCTGGAGAAGATCGGGGCGTTCCAGGATCGCGTGATCGACGGGCATGGGCCTGGGCTGAGCGGCGTCGGGCTGCAGGCGTACGTGGCGGCGGGGGTGCAGTCGGATCACGAATCGACGACGGCGGGCGAAGCGCTCGAGAAGCTCCGGCTCGGCATGATGGTGATGATCCGCGAAGGGACGGTGGCGCGCGACCTGGCCGCGCTCGTGCCGATCGTGACGCCCGCCAACCAGCATCGCTTCTGCTTCTGCACGGATGACTGCCAGCCATCCGACCTGGTCGAACGCGGCGGCATCGATCACGCCATCCGCAGCGCGATCGCCCTGGGGATGGACCCGGTGTCGGCCATCCGCCTGGCGACGTGGAACCCGGCGCAGCACTTCCGGTTGCACCAGCGCGGCGCCATCACCCCCGGCCGCCGGGCGGACCTGGTGGTGTTCGACGACCTGCGGGCGCCGAGGCCCAGGCTCGTGTTCCGCAACGGCGCGCTCATGGCGCGGGACGGGCGCATGGCCGTTCCGCCCCGGCCGCTGTCGCGGACGCTGCGCAGCACGATGAACGTGGCCTGGGACAGCGTCGACTTCAGGATTCCCGCCGTGGGACGCCGCGCGCGGGTGATCGGCGTGCTGGCCGACTGCCTCGTGACGGAAGCCCTGGTCGACGAGCCGGCCATCCGCGCCGGCGAGGCATTCGCGGACCCTTCGCGCGACCTTCTGAAAATCGCCATCCTCGAGCGCCACATGGCGTCTGGTGCGATGGGCAGGGGGTTCGTGCGCGGGTTGGGGCTCCGCGAGGGCGCGATCGCTTCGTCTGTCGCCCACGACCATCACAACCTGGTCGTCGCCGGCGCCGACGACGTGTCGATGATGACCGCGGCGCGGCGCGTCGGCGCGCTGCACGGCGGGATGGTGGTCGCCAGCGGCGAGCGGGTGCTTGCGGAGGTGCCCCTTCCGCTCGGCGGCCTGATGAGCACCGAACCGGTGGAAGCGGTGAAGGCCCAGGTCGAGGCAGCCGTCGCCGCGGCCCATGCGCTCGGGTCCCGGCTGCACGACCCGTTCATGGCGATGAGTTTCCTCTCGCTCGAGGTGATCCCGGCGCTGAAGGTGACCGACAAGGGCCTGGTCGATGTGGAAAGGATGGAAGTCGTTCCCCTGTGGGTCGAATCGTGATGCCGGACCGTAAGAGTCGCATATCAAACAGCTTAGGAGCTGGCGGCTGTCACCGATGACTGATTCGTGAATCTTCGGAAAGGGGAGGTCTGCAGCGAGGCTTCCCGCTCGTGGGCCGGCATCCGGAACGCTCTCATTCATATGCCTCCCGGCCTCGAGTACCCGCCGCCGCGGCGGAGCGCTGGAACGAGAGGCCGCATGGACTCCCTCTCCCGTCGTCGTTTTCTGCAGATCTCCGCCGCCACCATCGCCGCGACGTCGGCAACGGCCGGCGTCGCGAGGCTCGCCGGCGGGCCCGCCGCTGACGGGGTCGCCGTCAAGGGCCTCCAGAAGACCCCCACGTTCTGCGACCTCTGCTTCTGGAAGTGCGGGGCCATCGCCTACGTCCAGGACGGCAAGCTCTGGAAGCTCGAAGGCAACCCCGACGACCCGTTGAGCCGCGGCCGCCTCTGCCCGCGCGGGACCGGGGGCGTGGGGGCGCATTTCGACGACGAGCGGCTCAAGGCGCCGCTCATCCGGCGGCAAGCAGCGGGGCGAGGACGTCTGGGCGCAGGTCACCTGGGACGAGGCGCTCACGCACATCGCCGAGAAGCTGCAGGCCATCAAGGCGCAGTACGGCCCCGAGGCGGTGGCGCTGTTCTCGCACGGCCTCGGCGGCAACGTCCTGAAGCACACGATGAAGGCGTACGGCACGCCGAACATCGCGGCGCCGTCGTTCGCCCAGTGCCGCGGCCCGCGCGACGTCGGCTTCCAACTGACGTTCGGCGAGGAAGTCGGGTCGCCCGAGCGGACCGACATCCGGAACGCGAAGTGCCTGGTGCTGATCGGCTCGCACCTCGGCGAGAACATGCACAACACCCAGGTGCAGGAGTTCGCCGAGGCGATGGATGACGGGGCGAGCCTGATCGTCGTCGACCCGCGCTTCTCGATCGCCGCGGGCAAGGCGAAGCACTACCTGCCGATCAAGCCCGGCACCGACCTGGCCCTCGTGCTCGCGTGGATGCACGTGCTCGTGACCGAGGGGCTGTACGACAAGGAGTACGTCGCCCGGCACGGGTTCGGCTTCGACGCCTTCGCCGCCGAACTGGCGCCGTTCACCCCCGAGTGGGCGTACCCGGAAACGGGCATCGAACCGGCCGTGATCCGGGAAACGGCCCGTGAGATGGCCCGCTACAGGCCGGCGACGCTGGTGCACCCGGGCCGCCACGCCACCTGGTACGGCGACGACACGCAGCGGGCACGGGCGGTGGCGCTGCTGAACGCCCTGCTCGGGAGCTGGGGACGGAAGGGCGGGTTCTATACGCCCGCGTCCATGGACATCCCCGGGTATCCCTATCCGCCGTATCCGAAGCCGGAAAAGGGGAAGGTCGACAACCCCGGCGGGAAGTACCCGTTCGCGCTCGAGACGATCACGACAGGGATTCGCGATGCCACCCTCACGGGACAACCTTATCCGGTCAAGGGCTGGTTCACCTATGCGACGAACCTGATACTGGCGCTGCCAGACGAGCGGGAGACGATCAAGGCCATCCAGAATCTCGATCTGCTGGTGGTCATCGACGTCATCCCGAGCGAGATGGCCGGGTGGGCCGACGTGGTCCTGCCGGAGTCGATCTACCTGGAGCGCTACGACGACCTGAACCCGGAGCTCTTCCGCGAGCCCTTCGTGGCGCTGCGCCAGCCGGTGGTGCCGTCGCCCCACGACCAGAAGCCGAACTGGTGGATCGCCCGCGAACTGGCGAAGAAACTGGGCCTCGAGTCGTACTACCCGTGGAAGACGATCGAGGAGTTTCTCGACTTCCGCCTGACGAAGGCCGGCTTGAGCTTCGCCGAGCTGAAGCAGAAGGGCATCATCCACGGGCAGCCGCAGCCGATCTACTACGAGGACGGGGTGACGCCGGAGTTCCCGACGGCGTCGGGGAAGATCGACTTCTACTCGACGGCGCTCCGCGACAAGGGGTTCGACCCCGTTCCGAAGTACACGAGGCCGGCGGAGCCGCCCGAGGGCATGTTCCGCCTGCTGTTCGGGCGGGCGCCGGTCCACACGTTCGGGCGCACGCAATCGAACCCCATCCTGCACGAGATGATGGCGGAAAACGAGGTGTGGCTGAACGCCGACGTCGCCGCGCGGATGGGGCTCGCGGACGGCAAGTACGTGCGGCTGCGCAACCAGGACGGGATCGTCAGCAACCGGGTGAAGCTGAAAGCCACGCAGCGCATCCGGCCGGACTGCGTCTTCATGGTGCACGGGTTCGGCCATACGGCCGTCCGCCTTCGCCGGGCGTATGGCAAGGGCGCGAACGACACGCAACTGGTGACGCAGTACCGGACCGACCCGCTGATGGGCGGCACGGCCATGAACGTCAACTTCGTGGCCGTCGAGGCGGAGGCGTAGGCGATGGCACGATACGGCATGGCAATCGACACGCGCCTCTGCGTCGGCTGCATGGACTGCGTGGTGGCGTGCAAAACCGAGAACCGCGTGCCCGAGGGCTTCAACCGCGACTGGATCGCGTACGAGACCGTCGGCACGTTTCCCACGCTGCACCAGGAGATCCGATCGGAGCGCTGCAACCACTGCGACAACCCGCCGTGCGTCACCTGCTGCCCGACCGGCGCCAGCCACGTGGAGGAGTTCGGGGCGCTCGTGGAGATCACCCACGACGAGTGCATCGGCTGCAAGGCGTGCCTCGCGTCGTGCCCGTACGACGCGCGGTTCGTCCACCCCGACGGGTACGCCGACAAGTGCACGTTCTGCGTGCACCGGGTGAAGGAGGGCCTCGAACCCGCCTGCGTGTCGGTATGCCCGACGCACTGCTTCACCTTCGGTGACCTCGACGACGCCGACAGCGCGATCAGCCGGAAGCTGGCATCGCGCAAGGCGCACCCGCTGCTCCCCGCGGCCGGGACCAGGCCGCGCATCTTCTATCTGGATTGAGGGGGACGCGATGACGCCTGAACTGTTCATCACGCGGCACAATCACCTCATCGACCCCTTCGTCCACGTCTGGGCCTGGCAGATCCCCATTTACCTCTTCCTGGGCGGGTGGGTGGCCGGCAACATGATCCTCACCGGCTACTTCATGCTCGGCGGACGGCATACGCGCCGGTCACCGCTGCTCTCGGCCCTGCCGGGACTGAGCCTCGCCCTGCTCAGCCTCGGCATGCTCGCCCTGTTCCTCGATCTCGAACACAAGTGGTACGTGTGGCGCCTGTACACCACGTTCGAGTGGACGTCGCCCATGTCCTGGGGCTCGTGGATCCTGCTGCTGGTCTACCCCGTGCTGATCCTGACGTGGATGGTGCGCCCGCCGATCGTGCTGGAAGATCTCAGCCAAACGGTCGAGCGGATCACCACCACGCTTCAGGCGAGGCGCGATATCGTCCGCATGATCGGCATCGGCAGCATGGTCCTCGGCGTCGCGCTCGGCGCCTACACGGGCGTCCTGCTGAGTTCGCTCGGCGCGAGGCCGCTGTGGAACAGCGGCGCCCTGGGCGTGCTGTTCCTGGCCTCGGGCGTGTCGGCGGCGGCCGCGTTCGGGCACCTCGTGACGCACAGCCCCGACGAGCGGGCGCTGACGGTGCGCATCGACAACGTGGTCCTGGCATCGGAGCTGGGCGTCCTCGCGTTGTTCGTGCTCGGCCTGCTGGCCGGCAGCGCACCGCAGGTCGAGGCGGCCAGGCTGTTCCTCGGCGGCCCATACACGGCGCCCTTCTGGGTCTTCGTGATCGGGCTCGGCATCGTGCTGCCGCTCGTCATTCAATTGCTGGCGGTCCGCCACTGGATTCAGCACACCCCGATCGCGCCCATCATGGTGATGGCGGGAGGGTTGGCCCTGAGGTGGGTGATCGTGTCCGCGGGCCAGTTACAGCCACTGGGCGCATGGGGCGATGAGGATGCACTGACTCGGGATTCGGGATTGGGGATTCGGGATTCGCGGGACAGAAGGCACGGAGTGATATGAGTACAACAACTGTCGGACGGCGCCCGCGCCGTACATGAACCCGTACCTGGCCGGGATCGGGCTGGGCCTGGTCCTGCTGGCCGCGTTCGTCCTCGTCGGCCGCGGCCTCGGCGCCTCGGGCGCCTTCAACTCGGTGATCGCCTGGGCCGTCAATGCGGTGGCCCCCGCGCACGCGCAGCGCAACGAATTCATCGCCGGCTACCTGGGAGACGGCACCTCGTCTCCGCTGAAGTCGTGGCTGCTGTTCGAGGTCGTGGGCGTCTTCGCCGGCGCGATGTTCTCGGGGCTGCTCGCCGGCCGCGCGAAGGTGATGACCGAGAAGGGGCCGCGCGTCACTGTGCGCACGCGGCTCGCGATGGCGTTCGCGGGCGGCGTGCTGATGGCGTTCGGCGCGGCGCTCGCCCGCGGCTGCACGAGCGGCCAGGCGCTCACGGGAGGCGCGCTCCTCAACCTCGGGAGCTGGGCCTTCATGATGATGGTGTTCGCCGGGGCGTACGCCGTGGCGTATTTCGTAAGGTGGCAATGGCGATGATGGCACCGTTCTTCAAGTACGGCATGTTCGGCGAGGAAACCAGCCTCGTCGCTCGCGTTCCTCATCGGCATCGGCTTCGGCTTCTTCCTCGAGCGGGCCGGCTTCGGCAGCGCCCGCAAGCTGGTGTCGCAGTTCTACCTGAACGACCTCGCCGTCTTCAAAGTGATGTTCACGGCGATTGTCACCGCGATGCTGGGCGTCACCTACCTCGGGTGGATCGGCTGGCTCGACCTCTCGCTGGTGTACCTCGTGCCGACCTACCTGCTCCCGCAGGTTGTCGGCGGCCTGATCCTCGGCGCCGGCTTCGTCGTCGGGGGATACTGTCCGGGCACGTCGGTCGCCGCCACCGCGACCGGCCGGGTGGACGGGCTGCTCTACGTGCTCGGCATCTTCGCCGGCATGTTCACCTTCGCCGAGATCTACCCGTGGCTGAAGGGGTTCTATCTGAGCGGATCCGGCGAGGCGCTGACGCTGCCCGGCACCTTCGGGCTGCCGTACGGCGTGGTGGTCTTCGCCGTCGTGCTGATGGCGATCGGGGGGTTCTATGGCGCCGGGCTTCTCGAGAGGAAGTTCGCGGCGGCGGGGGAGTAGGCGATGCCCGGCTGGTTCTCCCGACTCACGCTGAATCAGAAACTTGCGGCCGCCGCGCTGCTGCTGGGCGCCGCCGCCCTCTTCGCCTCGCCCTATCCCGGCACCAGGGTCACGCTCGACGCGAAGGAACTCGCCCTCATCGTCGGCACGGAGGCCGATCATGTCGAGGCCACCGAACTGGCGGCCTGGATCATCGAAAGCCGCGCCGACTACCGGCTCATCGACCTGCGGACGCCGGCGGAGTTCGAGCAGTACCACATCCCGACGGCGGTCAACATCCCGATGAACGTCCTGACGGAGTCCGGGCTCGGACGCCAGGAGAAGCTCGTGCTGTACTCGGATAGCGGCATCCACTCGGCGCAGGCGTGGATGCTGCTGCGGGCGCAGGGCTACACGTCCGTCTCCATGCTGAAGGGCGGGCTCGACGCGTGGAAGGACCAGGTCGTGTTTCCCGTGCTCGCCGACAACGCCGCGGCAGCCGAACGGGCGCGCGACGAGCGGCTCCGTTCCATCAGTGCGTTCTTCGGCGGCCAGCCGCGCAGCGCGGCAGCCGTGGCGGCCGGTGCGAACGCCATGCCCGGCGTGGCGGCGCCTGCAACACCGCTCCTGCCCAAGGCGGTCGCCCCGCCCTCGCCGCCGGGCGGCGCGAAGGCCGCCAGCGCGAAGAAGAAGAAAGAAGGCTGTTAGACGGCCGGCTTGCTCCGCAGCACGCCCAACTGGATGAGCAGGCCGGTGAAGTCGTAGACGCGCCGCTCGTCGGCGATGAGGCCGTCCGCCATCTGCATCAGCAGTACGCCGTGAATCTCGCACCGGCGGCCCGTGCCATCCAGCCCCATGAACCGCCCGGCGTGGGTCGCTTTCGCCACGAAGGGCACCGCCACCCGGTCTCCGTCGATGAGGGGAGGCTCGTTGTTCATCGACCAGTCCGGGAACGACTGGAACAGCGATTCGTAGGACTTCCGGATGGCGTCGCGCCCCACGACCTTCGAATAAATGGGGCTCAGCACCGTGCCGCGCTCGGTGTGGTCCGAGGCGAGGGCCACCGGGTCGCGCCGTTGCCACGCCTCGACCCGCCGGTGGCAGAACGCCAGCATGTCCTCTCTGGTCATGGGCTCCTCACCGCCGCCGGACGCGCATCCGCAGGCCGGCGGCACTCAGGTTCCATTCTTCTGGCTGGTGCTGGGGCAATTCTAACCCCGAACGAGGCGGGCCGCAGCGTCAACCGCCGCCACCGGGGAGGACGCGGTCACTCCCAGGCCGGCAGCACGCAGCGTGGGCTGCGCCTGGCCAGCGCGGACTCGAAGTCGCGCACGGAGTCGCGCATCGCCTCCGACGCCGCGTCATGGCAGGTCAGGCACGCGCCGACCCGGAGAATCCGGCGCTGCTCCTCCACGTCGAACGGCCGGACGTCGTTCCTGGTCGAGACCATGCCGGACCGGGCGCCCAGGAACGGAATCCACGCGTCGGCCGGCAGACCGTCCTCCGCGAGCGGCGGCGCGGCGGGACTGAACGTCCAGCGGCCGCCCGCTCCCGCACGCTGATACAGCAGGACTCCCCGTCCATACCCGAGCGCCACGGGGTCGTTGTGGCACGACACGCAGGACCGCGTTTCCCGGCGGGTCGTGTGGGGCTCGATGCGCGCATAGAGCCTGCGGAAGAGCGCGACGGGCTGCGATCCCGGGGCAGGGGGGCGATCAATCCGGAGGATCATTCCGGGCACGAACGTCTCGATGACGTCCTCTCTTCCACGAGCGTCGCCCGTGAGACGCCGAACGCCGAGCGTTGGCGGACCCGCTGAGAACGGGCCCGGCTCTTCCTTCCAGGCGCCCGTGGTGTTCGAGTCGTCAACCCAGTCGTACGCCTCCGCCGCGGGGTCGAACGACGTATGGCACGTCGGACATCGAGGGGCCCACGCCGTGTGGCAGCTCCCGCAGGACAGGCGAGCGTGGCCCCGGCCCTCGACGCACACGGCGATCCGGGGCTTGATCGCGCGCCGCTCGCCCGTGCGCTTGCGGACGAGCACCGGCGCTCCGGCCAAGTCGCGCACGACGTTCACGAGCGCGTCGCCCCTCGCCGTCCCGACGAAGTGACTGGCAGCGGGCCCGGGCCACGCGCGCACCGAGAGGATGCGCCGCGACTCGGGGTCGATGGCGCCGGCCGGAATCACCGGCAGGTCCGGGACGAGGGCGCCATGACAGTCCTCGCACGTGACGCGCAGTTGATCGCTCTTGCGCCCGTGCGCGATGCCGTCTCCCATCACTTCGGTCGATGTGTGGCAATCGATGCAGTCGAGGCCGCGCTGCTGGTGGACGTCGGGCAGGACGCGCTCGAACACCCGCTCGTCCTGCAAGGCGCGGAACCGGGATGGAGCCGGCCTGCCGGGGTCGGACGCGGCGGCAGGCGGCTCGTGGACCTCGTGCCAGCCTTCGTAGCTCGTCGAGATGCGTCCTGACCGGCTGTGGCACCCGAAGCACTGCCCGTTGTCGATGTCGAGCGAGAGCGCCGGATGAACCGTAGGCGCCTCGGCTGCACCGCGCGCCTTCTGTTGTTCGTATCGGGTCAACGCCGCGAGGGCCGGTGCGCTGTACGACAGGTGGCACGCGTTGCACCCGCCGCCGCGCGACTTTTCGTCATTCGGGCCCAGCGCGGTTTTCTTCGCGCCAAGGTGGCAGGAGGCGCACAACTGCCGCAGGTGCGTGTCCGCCGGCGATCGGCCGAGTTGCTGCACGTGAGGCGGAGCCTCGGCGGCGGGCCTGGCAGGCTCGCCGAAGACGGCGCGATCGACGGCGATGATGCCGCGCATCGTGGCCATCAGGGACCGTTCCACGCGAGGGACGATGGACGCGTGACATGCGGCCTGCCCGCATCCGAGCCGGGCGGAGGCCAGGTTGCCGGGGATGAGATCCATGCCCGCATGCGCGCGAGCCTTGTCGAGCGTGAAGACGTCCCCGCCATGACACGACGCGCACCCCACGGCCTCCGGCCGGTGCGAGTTGCCGAGGCCGGTGACCCCCTCGTGGCAGAGCAGGCAGCCTTCCGGTCGTCCTAGAACCACAGGCAGCGGCGAGGGCAAAGCTCTCGGCGCGTCGGGCGTCGGGCCAAACAGCCACCCGACGCGCACGTTGCCTGCGCCGCCCGGCCACGCAGGATCCCACGCCCAGTTCTCGCCGCGCAGGAACGCGCCGACGCCGCAGAGGCCGAGATAGACGACCGCCAGCACCAGCAGGAAGCGTTTCGACCAGGCCGCGCGCGACGCCGGGATGACGCCGCACGGCATAGAGCACACCGACGACGGCGAAGCCTGCCAGCACGACGGCCAGCGGCCAGGGCGTCCAGTGCAGGATCTCCTGGAGGCCGAGGAAGTACCACGGTCCCTTCACGACGGGCTCGAGCCCGTCGTGCAGACCCGGCGACAGGACCAGGGAGATCGCGCTGGCGGCCACGGTCACGGCCACGAAGGCCGACGGGCGGGGCCACACGCCCCGGCGCGCGTGCTCGATGACGAAGAGCCAGACCGCGATCGTCGCCGTGGCCGCATGCTGCACGTAGACCACTTCCAGGCGCTCGCCCGCGCCGAACATCATCGTCGCGGCGAGCGGGCCAAGCAGGGGAATCTGCGATGTCGCCTCGGTCAGGATGCGCAGCGCCTGACGGGCCGTCGGCATCGCCGCGCAGCATGAACCCCGAGAGCATGATGAAGGCCAGCAGCGGCAGCGTCAGCGCGAGGCGCAGCCACACGCCCCGGCTCACGCGATGCTCGGTGCTCGCTCGCAGGTGGTCCCACACATGGACCAGCGTCAGCACCAGGCACAGCTGGCCGGCCCAGTAGTGCACGTTGCGGAAGAACGCTCCCGCGGGATTGGCGAGGAGCATGGCCGCGATCGACCCGTAGGGCGTCCTGCGTGTCGTATGGCACGGCGACCGCCACGCCCGACACGGCCGCGACGACGAAGGCGGCCGTCGCCAGGTCGCCGATCGTGCCCCAGGGAAGCGTGAGGACGGGCCCCTGCCCGGGGCGCTCAGGAGGCACGGGCAATCCAGCCTCCGGTTGCCGCGTCCGGTTCGACCCGAAGCGGCTGTGAGCGGCCGCGCGGCGGGACCGGACGCGACCGTGCCGTCCTCGCGGTACCGGGAACCGTGGCAGGGGCACACCGCCTCGTCGCCGATGACCCGGTCGATCCGGCAGCCCAGGTGCGTGCACCGTGCCGAGTACGCGCGCACGATGCCGCTCGATTCCCGCATGGATGATCACCGCCTCGACCACCGAGAGACCGACGGGCACGTCCGGCGGGACGGTCACATCAGCCGGGACATCGGTGGCCTGGACTCGGCGCACCATGGCGACCAGCGCGCCCAGAAAAGGCAGGGCGAGACCGAAGCCGAGAATCCGCCGCAGAACACGCCGGCGCGAACTCTTTGTTCGGCTGTGGTGCGGGTGACGGGAGGAGGACGCATGGTGCCCCCGGGTGACCATGCCGAGGATTCTACCCCGTCCCGCGTGAAGGCCGGATCCCGGCTGGCCTCAGAGCACCGGGCTGCGCCGATCGGACAGCGAACCCTTCGGCCGCCGCGTGGCCGTTCGACCGCTCGCCGCCGCTTGGGCAGGAAGGCGCGCGGGACGAAAACGGGAGCGGCGCAGTTGCATCGGCCGAGGCGCCGGGTGCCGCGAGACCCTGCGAGCGCCTCGGGCATCGGCTGGCCGAAATGGTCGAAGAGTGACCTCACGAACTGGAGCAGGGGGCCGGCGAGCGAGTCGTGCGGGCCCAGCACGAGGGCCCGATCGCGGGCGTGGGTGAAACCCGGGACGTGATGGGGCACGAGGCGGCCCGCTCGTCAGGTGATCGCCGAGCACGTCGCGCGACAGAAACGCGATGCCTTCACCGTCGAGCACCGCCTGCATGATCACGTGGAGGTCGTCGAAGACGATGACCTCTGCGGAACTCCTGGAACTCGTGGCCGACGCACGCGAGGTTCTTCTCCAGCAGCATGCGGGAGCAGCAGCCCTCGCGCCGGGCGAACAGCGGCAGCGCGAAGAGCGCCTCGAGGTCCGTCGTGTCGGTGCTCAGCCCCAGGCGCGGGCTGCTCACGAAGACCATCTCGTCGCCGGGCAGCGGGAACGTCGGGAACGTGCGACAGGTCGAACCGCTCGCACAGTCTCCATCACCGCCAGATCGAACGTCCCGTCGCCGAGCCCTTTGAACATCACATCCGGCGTGTTGAAGATGAACTTCAAGTCCGCCGTCTCGGCGCACGCCAGCATGAACTCCCTCAGAATCGCCGGCAGGTGGGCGATCCCGAACGACGGCGTGCAGCTGAAGGAAATCCTCGTCCTGCCGTCGAGGCGATGCAGGCCGGTCACCAGGTCGGCCTCGATCTCGAGCAGCGCCTTCGCTTTCTCGTAGACCAGCCGGCCGGCCTCCGTCGGCCTCAGCGCGCTGCCGGACCGGTCGAGGAGTGCGCACCCGTACTGGTCCTCCATGAACTTGACGCGGCGCGACACCGCCGGCTGGGTCACGTGGAGGACGTCAGCCGCCCGTGACAGGCTGCCCGACCGGACCACTTCGACCAGGGTCTTCAGGTAGAGGGATTCCACGCCGGTTTCCTTGCGAAAACAGGGCCATAACGGTTTGTTATGGCCCGCATGCGACCTTCTCAGTTTACTTCAACACTCGCCAGGGCCGACCATGATTCGGGCTCCGCTCGCACGGGCGAAGACGGGACCTGCGCAGACCCGCCGATCGGGCCGGTACCTCATACACACGTCATCTCTGGAGGGGTTACATGCATTCGATACGAGGAGGATGGCGCCTGGTGCGCTGGGCGGCCGTGGCGGCCCTTGCGCTGGCGTGGGCCGGGCCGGCCCGGGCGCAGGACCTCGACATCAAGTTCGAGATCAAGGGCCAGGTCTTCCTGGAAACGACGGACTTCGGCACCGGGCAGGACCGGCAGGGCAGCCGGACCGACATCCACTTCCAGCGGCTGCGGTTCGTGGCCACCGGGAAGTACAACGACGTGTGGGGCTTCAAGTTCCAGACGTGCGGCAACTGCGGCACCTCGAAGCAGGGCGCGCTGGGCTACGGCCTGACCGCGCAGGATGCCGACTGGAACGACCGCGACATCCGCATCATCGACGGGTACGCCATCGCGGACTTCTCCGAACAGTTCCGGCTGAAGGTCGGCCTGACCAAGCTTCCGCTGACGCGGGCCAACCTCGACGACTGCTTCGGCCCGCTTTCGCAGGATCGGTCGATGTTCGTCTACAGCGCCTACGGCAGTTCGCCGGCGAAGTTCAGCCGGGACTTCGGCGCCGTCGCGTGGGGCGGGTTCACTGACGACAAGCTGCGCTACTTCATCGGGGCCTTCCAGGGGCGCGAGGGCGTCGTCAGAACGCTCCATCCGCTCACCGGTGCCACCGTCACGTCCTCCATCGAGCCCAGCAGCTCGTTCGAGTACGTCGGACGGGCGCACTACGCCTTCCTCGATGCCGAACCGGGCTCCGGCTACATGGGCTCGTACCTCGGTGACCTGAAGGTCTTCACGATCGGTGCCGGCTTCGCGTACGAGGCCAACGCGGTCTACAAGAACGTGTCGCCGACGGGTGCCGTGCTGAACGACGAGACCGTCAACTACTCGGCGTTCGCCGCCGACATGATGTTCGAATACCCGACCGAGAAGGCAGGCATGGTGACCGCGACGGCTCAGTACCTGAAGACGGACTTCGAGGACGCCTACAAGACCAACTTCAACGCGGGAGACCGCCTGACCAACATCACCGGGCTCAACGGGCAGAAGGAAGGCTACTACGTGAAGGCTGCCTACATGCTGCCGATGACTCTCGGCGAAAAGGGGCGCCTCCAGCCCTATTTCCTCTACGAAGACTGGAAGTTCGCGCACCTGCTCGGGATCAACGAGCAGACGATCAAGCAGGCGGGCGGCGGCATCAACTACTACATCTACGGGCAGAACGTGCGCCTGACGGCGGAATACCTGGACACCGAGTTCGGGACGGCGACCCCGTTCATCGGCGGGCGAGTCGACCCCGTGACGGGCGCCCCGATCGACAAGGTGAAAGACTACGGCAGCTTCCGGGTCATGCTGCAGGTTGGCGTGTTCTAGAACGGTGATGGACCGGACAGGAGATAACGAATCATGATGAAACGAACCCTGGCAGCACTCATCCTCGTCGCCGCGGTCGCGGTGTCGGCCATGGCGGCAGCCAAGACGGCGACCGGCAAGATCACGGCCATCGACGGTACCAAGGTCACCATCGCCATCGAGGGCGAGCGCCCGGACTGGATCAAGAAGAACGGTCCCGTGAAGTTCAAGGTCGGTCCCGGCAAGATCGTCGAACTGTCCGCGGCCGACGCCAAGCCGTTCACGATCGTGGTGACGGTCAAGAAGGCCGCTGACCTGAAGGTCGGCGACGCCGTAACGTTCGAGAAAGGTCTCGCTTCGTCCGGTTGCTGGCGCTGGCCGGACGAGACGGCCGCTGTCAGACGCACGGCTACGTTCCCGCGCGGCCCGACGGTATGCGGCTTCATGGGCTGGCGTGCTCATCAAAGAGGGTGGCGGCGATCTCGCGTCGTTCAGCGGGGTCGTCGCCATTCGTGTGTGTGTCCGGCCGAACCGGAGCTGCGTCTGCGAAGCGGTCCGCAATCGACGATAATCCACCGCAGGAGATGAAGACCAGGCGGGCGTGCGCGGCCTGCCGGCTGGGAGGACTCAGATGATGATCGAAGTGTTCGGGCCGGGCTGCGCCCGCTGCAAGCAGACCACGAAGGTCATGGAGCTTGCGCTGGAACAGCTGGGACGGAAGCTGGGTGAAGACGCGATGGTGCAGAAGGTCGAAGACATGCGGGCCGGCGCCCTGCGCGGCGTCATGACGACGCCTGCCGTCGCCATCGACGGCCGCCTCGTGTCGCAGGGCAAGATCCCGACGATCGACGAGGCGAAGGGCTGGATCCAGGCGGCGTCGTAAACGGCTCCCTCGACCGCGCCCCCCACCTCGACATCGCGGCATTACGCGGCAACGGCGTTGTGCCGCGTGATGTCGCTTGCCACCGCCGGACGTCGACAGCACAGTACGGTCAGCGATGAGCGGGGCTCAGCTAAGAACGCGAAGGCCCGGACGAGGGCCCCGTCGCCGCGGCTGGTCGCGAGGCCGCCGAGTTCCACACCACGGTGTCTGGGTGCAGATCAGGGGCTACGTGCCGCCATCCACCGAGCGCGCGCAGTAGCAACAGCAGAAGCAGTAGTGCGCCATCGGGACCACCCGTGAGACGAGTCGACGACTGGAGCATCTCATGACCACCTCTGCCGTGCCCGCACTCGATCCTGGCATCGCCGCCCGCTTCAAGGGCCTGTCGAACATGATCGGCAACACGCCGCTGCTCGCGATCCAGCTCCGTTATCGC
Organism: uncultured Acidobacteriota bacterium; assembly: GCA_963806085.1. Taxonomy (GTDB): domain Bacteria; phylum Acidobacteriota; class Vicinamibacteria; order Vicinamibacterales; family JAKQTR01; genus JAKQTR01. The sequence goes on along the minus strand of CAWDWR010000001.1, from coordinate 1,917,296 downwards.
GGTCAGGCACGCGTTGTGTACGCCAAGTACGAGCAAGCCAACATGACAGGCAGCATCAAGGACCGGATGGCGCTGCACGTGCTCCGGCAGGCGTACGCCTCCGGTGCGATCAAGGCGGGCGACACCATCGCGGAGGCCACCAGCGGCAACACCGGCATCGCGTTCTCGGCGGTCGGCCGCGCACTCGGTCATCCCGTGACGATCTTCATGCCCGACTGGATGAGCAGTGAGCGCATGGCGCTCATCTCGAGTTTTGGCGCGTCAATTGTCCTTGTCAGCCGCGCCCAGGGAGGGTTTCTCGGCAGCATCCGCCTGTCGGAGGAGTTGGCGGCGCGCCAGAAGGACGTGTTCCTCCCGTGCCAGTTTTCGAACGAGGCCAACACCGAGGCGCATGTCACGAGCACGGGGCCGGAGATCTGGTATCAACTGCGCGGCGCCGGCCTGACGCCGGACGCGTTCGTGGCCGGCGTCGGCACGGGCGGAACGGTGATGGGCGTCGGGCGGTTTCTCCGCTCGAAGAACCCCGCGGTGCGCGTCCACCCGCTCGAGCCGGCGGAGTCGCCGACGATGAGCACCGGGAGCAAGGTGGGCACGCATCGGATCCAGGGCATCTCCGACGAGTTCATCCCGGCGATCGTCAAGCTCAACGAGCTGGACAGCATCATCGAGGCATCCGACGGCGATTCGATTCTGATGGCGCAGAAGCTGGCGCAGGTCGGGCTGGCGGTGGGCATCTCGTCGGGCGCCAACCTCATTGGCGCGCTCAAGGTGCAGGACGACATCGGCGCCGGCGCGATCGTCGCGACCACCTTCAGCGACAGCAACAAGAAGTACCTGAGCACGGACCTGATGCGGTCAGAGCCGGCGAAGCCGGGCTACCTGTCGCCCGAGGTCCAGATCCTCGGATTCGAATCGCTCAAGCGCGTGTGCGCGCTCTGTTGCGACGATCCGACCTGCTCGGAGCACGCGATGGCCGAGATTCGTCGGGCGGAGGGATGAGCGGACCGGGCACAGCCGCGCGCCTCGTGACGCCGGCCCGCGTCGTGCTCGTCTCGCGTCAGCCTTGTGCCGGAGCGGCGGCCTCACGGGTCCGGGCGCAGACGCTCACGAGGTGGGCCAACTGCGTGCGACTGGGGTAGGCGCCGCGTGAAACAATCGTGCCGTCCCCGAGAATCAGCGGCAGGCAGCGGTCGCCCTCGGCGGCCAATGTCTCTTTGACTGCCTTCCGCCGGTCCACCTCGGATGGGTCCGTGGCGGGATCGAAGCGCTCCACGAAGGTCCCGCAGGCTTCGAGCCAGTCGAGCTCCTCCTCGAAGACCTCAAACGTCCTGTCCTGGATGACGCCGCAGGTGCCGATGATCGGCGGCGGTACGTGGCGGAAGACGGTGATGATCGTCATGAGGCACCTCCCGGGCGAGACGCGTCGCGAGTCTGCCGCTCTGACCAACTGGCGCGGGACGGGACACTCGGTGCCGGTCGCGGCGCGCCGATCCGTCACCCGCAGCAGCTTCCCTGCCGATGCGCAGCCGTCGCTGCAAAGTCCACGCCCAGGGCAACGCTAAGAAGGGTGTTCGCCTCGCGCAGCATCTCGATCATGGCCTGGGCCGCGACCTGCTGCCGAACCGACGCCGGATGAGTCTGCAACCGTGTCTGCAGCTCCGCGTAGCGCTGTTCCAGTGCACCCACCGTCGGGTCGAGCCTCGCCTGCGCCAGGCGGAAGTCGGCGCCGAGGCGTTTCAGATCGGCACTCAGTGAGGCCAGCTCCGTGTCGCTCTCCCGGGCGGCGCGTGCCGCCCGCCATTCCTCGTACTCGGGCGTGTTGGCCAGCCCCTGCGCGAACGATTCGCATGTCGCCACGAGGGCCGTGTTCCGCGCCGCAACCGTTGCCATCAGTTGTTCCTCGCTTCCTACGTTGTCTGCGCCGCCGCCGGGAACCAGTGGCGCGTCCGGTTGCACGCCTCGCAGACCGACAGCATGACGGGCACCTCGATCAGCACGCCGACGACCGTGGCCAGCGCCGCACCCGACTCGGGCCCGAACAGCGCGATCGCGGTGGCCACCGCCAGTTCGAAGAAGTTGCTGGCACCGATGAGGGCGCCGGGCGCCGCCACCGCGTACTCCACGCGGAAGAGCCGCATCAGGCCGTAGGTCAGTGACGAGTTGAAGTAGACCTGGATCAGGATCGGCACGGCAATCAGCGCGACGTGCAGCGTCTTGCTGGTGATGTTGTCGGCCTGGAAGGCGAAGATGAACACGAGCGTCAGCAGGAGCGCGCTCATGCTGACGGGCGCGAACCGCGGCAGCAACTGCTGTTCGAACCACGCCTTCCCGCGCCGCGAGATGAACCAGTGGCGCAGCAGCGACGCCGATCGTCAGCGGGATGACGATGAAGACCACGACCGAATACAGCAGGACGATGAACGGCACCTCCAGCGAAGACGCGCCGCTCACGAGGAACCGGACAATCGGCGCGAAGAGCACGAGCATGATGAGGTCGTTGACCGACACCTGCACGAGGGTGTACGCCGGGTCGCCGTCCGACAGGTAGCTCCAGACGAACACCATGGCCGTGCACGGCGCGGCGGCGAGAATGATGCAGCCCGCGATGTACTGATCGGCATCCGCGGGAGGGATCCAGGCCGCGAACACGTAGCGGAAGAACAGCCAGGCGAACAGCGCCATCGAGAACGGCTTGACGAGCCAGTTCACGAACAGCGTCACGAACAGGCCCCGCGGACGGCGGCCGACCTCGCGAATCGCCCCGAAGTCCACCTTCATCATCATCGGGATGATCATCAGCCAGATGAGCACGGCGATCGGGACGTTGATCTGGCTGCCGGCGCCGAACTCCATCCTGCGAAGGGCGTCGGTAGCAGCCGGCACCAGGCGACCGATCAGGATCCCCACCGCCATGCACAGCCCCACCCAGAGGCTCAGGTACCGCTCGAACAGGTTGAGCCGCTTGGGCGCAGGCGCGGCGGCGCCAGGTGCGCCTGGACGGGGACTCGGAGTTGGACAAGACGTGAGTCATGGGTCTGCCTCAGTGATGAAGAAACACAGGCGTCTGGTGTGGCCGCCACCGACGCGTCAATGAAGGCGCGAAGACCGGACTGGCCGACGGGACGGATCGGCACCCAGGGCGTGACCGCCATTCGGGGCGAGGATTCCCGGACTTCCTCCAGGTAGCGCCGCTCGCGGCCGCCGCGGGCGCGGAGCACAGGGTCGTCCGTGTCCACCACCGCGAAGCTCTGGTTCACCACCCAGGCGAACGGGGCGATGCCGGCGCGCCGGAGATCGTCCTGCAGCGCCATCGCCTCGTGCACCGGCGTCGCCTCGGCCAGCGTGACCAGCACGACGCGGGCGAACGCCGGATCGCGCAGGCGCGGCAGCAGGTGCCGCACGCTATCGGGCAGGGTGCCCTGTGTGCGCTCGACCTGCCGGTGATACGCCTGCGCGGCATCCAGCAGCAGCAGCGTATGCCCGGTCGGCGCCGTGTCGACCACGACGAACCCGTGCTCGCCCTCGGCGACCGCCCGCGCGAACGCCCGGAAGACCGCGACCTCCTCGGTGCACGGGGACCGCAGGTCCTCCTCGAGCAGGGCGCGCCCGCGGGCATCGAGGCCCGCCGCCGCCCCCAGGACCTCGTCGGCATAGGCGGCCGTCTCGTGAACGGCGTCGATGCGGCTGACACGCACGCCCGGCGTCGGCATCGCCCATCGCCGCCGCGACGTGCGCGGCCGGATCGGTCGTGGTGAGATGCACCGGGAAGCCCCGCCGGGCCAGCTCCGCCGCCAGGGCGGCGGCGATCGTCGTCTTGCCGACGCCGCCCTTGCCCATCGTCAGAATGACGCCGCGGCCGGCCCGCGCAAGATCGTCCACCAGCGCGGCCAGCGTGGAGCCGCTGTAAGACGTGCGGCCGGGCGCGGACGGCGCGATAGACGGTTGCACGACGCGGCCGTTGAGGAGGGCACGCACGTGCTCCACGCCGATCGGGGCCCATGGTCGAAGCGGCACCTCGCTCTGGGAGAGACGCTCGAAGTCCGGCGGGCATCGACGCCATAGCCTCGCGTCCACGGGCTTCGAGCGCGGCGGCGATCGGGTCGGCGGCCGACCGCGCCACGAACGTGCCGTTGACCGCGAGGTGCAGGTTGCGGATCCCAAGGTCCGCCAGTTCGCCGCGGGTGCGCTCGGCTTCGGTCAGCGCCGCGCTGTCGGGCCGCGCGACGAGCACCACCTTCGTCTGACCGGCGTCGGCGAGCGTAGCGAGGCTGGCCTGATAGACCGCCCGCTGCTGCTGAAGGCCGGCGAGCGGTCCCAGGCACGAAGTCCCGGACGTGTTCGTGGCGAGGAACCCCTCCCAGGCGGTCGGCAGGCTGAGCAGCCGAAGCGTGTGCCCCGTCGGCGCCGTGTCGAAGATCACGTGATCGAACCCTTCCGTCGTCGACGGGTCCGCGAGCAGGCGAGTGAACGCATCGAACGCCGCAATCTCGGTCGTACACGCCCCCGACAACTCCTCTTCCATGCGCGCCACAACCGCCGCTGGGAGCACCCCGCGGACCGGTCCAACGACGCGGTCGCGATACGCACGAGCGGCCGCTTCAGGGTCGATGTTCAGCGCGAAGAGGCGTTCGGCTCCCGGCACGGGAGTTGGTGTCGAGGAGAGCGGCACGTCGAGCACCTCGTCGAGGTTCGACGCCGGGTCGGTTGAGACCAGCAGGACGCGGCGGCCGCCATCCGCCAGATTCACGGCTGTGGCGCACGCAAGAGACGTCTTGCCGACGCCTCCCTTTCCGGTGAAGAAGAGCACCCGCGTCGGCTCGAAGTTCAGTCGCATCAGCAGCACCCCGAGCCTGGAGTGCAGCAGTCGCCGTCGGGAGCGGCCATCTGCAGGAGGGTACTCCGGTTGGTAGTGGCGACTGCGGCCGGCTCCCGGCCGACCGGCTGGCGCAGGTAGCGATCGGCCAGGGCCAGCACTGCGCGGGCCGGGGCGTCCTTGACGGCCTGCGCGGTCTCGACCGCGCGCATCATGTCGGCGCTCGACACCCCGAGCTTGCGGGCGCGATCGTAGTGCGCCTTGAAGCACGGTTCGCAATTCGCGGCGATGGAGGCGCCGATCGCGACCAGTTCGGCGACGGCGTCGGTGAACAGCGAGGGGGCTGCCGCTGGAACGGTCAGGCCCGCCGCCTCCGCGAGCGCTTCGCGTGACGGGTAGGTGCCTCGGCTGACGATGCGCTCGCCGGCGAAGACCAGCGGCAGGCACGCTTCGCCGTCCTGCTCGAGCGCGGCGCGGACGAGCGTGTTCCCCACGAACGCCTGCGGCTGTTGAGCGAGGTTGAATCGGTTGACGGCCACACCCTGCGCGGCGAGCCAATCAAGGTCGCCCGCGAACCGCGTCAATTGAGGGTCGACGACAGGGCCGCACACGCCCGTCGAACAGCACATCGGGGGATCGAAGACATCGATCGCAGAACCTGGAGGCACGGTTGAAGTCCTTTCGTTCTCGCTGGTGGTGATTTGGTCGGGTAATCTATGCACAGCCGGGTTCTTCAGAGCGCCTCCAGCAGCGCCTTCATTCGCCGGAGCGTGGCCGGTTCGATGCAGTACGCGACGCGCGGGCCATCCTCGCGGCCACGGATGAGCCCTGCCGCCTTCAGGATTCGCAGGTGTTCCGACACGCTCGACTGCGCCAGCGGCAGTTCGTCGACGATGAGGCTGCACATGCGGGCTTCCTTCTTCGCGAGCATCCGCAGGATGCGCACCCGAGTCGGGTGGCCCAACGCCTTGGCGAACACGGCGAGTTCCTCGTTGGCCACGGCGTCGTCGACGGGCAATTCGACGGGCGCGAGTTGTGCGCACGTCCGGTTCGGCCGGCAGGCAGCACAGCGGGTCGGAAGCATCCAGGCGGACGGGGCGGTTCTTTGAAGCCATAGGCAATCGTCGATTAACGATATTCGCTGCCGGCTGGCCCTGTCAAGGGAGGCCGAGCGACGCCACGCGACTTGACCGACGGACCCGGCGATGTATACACTTCGCAATAACTCGAAGTGACGAACACGAGCCCGTTGGCCCCTTCGAGCGCTTCACGAGGTGATGATGCGCTGGAAAGACGAGTGGAAGTGGCTGGTCTTCGGCACGGCAGGCTTTCTTGCCGTCTTCTACCTGCCAGTCGGGGCCGCCCGGTTCGACAACGCGCTTGTGGAGGCCCTCCAGCTGCTCAAGTGGTACGCCCGCGAACACGTGGTGCTGTGCCTGCTCCCGGCGTTCTTCATCGCGGGGGCCATCACCGTATTCGTCAGCCAGGATGCCGTCCTGAAGTACCTGGGCGCCGGCGCGAGCAAGGTGATGAGCTACGGCGTCGCCTCGATCTCCGGCACCATCCTGGCCGTGTGCTCGTGCACGGTGCTGCCGCTGTTCGCCGGCATCTACATGCGCGGCGCCGGCCTGGGCCCGGCCACCGCGTTCCTGTATTCCGGGCCGGCAATCAACGTGCTGGCCATCGTGCTGACCGCGCGCGTGCTCGGTGCGGGCATCGGCACCGCCCGGGCCGTCGGTGCGATCGCCTTCAGTGTCCTCATCGGCCTCATGATGCATGTCCTGTTCCGCCGGGACGAGACGCGGCGCCAGGACGCGATGCCGCCCGCTCCGCAGGCCAAGGGCGGCCGGCCGCTCCGACAGCAGGCGATCTTCTTCGCCCTGCTGATTGCGATCCTGGTCTTCGCGAACTGGGCCGAAACGACAGAAGGCGGAACCGCGTGGGCGGCCGTCGCGCGGTTCAAGTGGCTCTTGACCGCGCTCGCCGGTGCCGCGCTGGCGGTCGTCCTTGTCCGCTGGTATCGCGTGAAAGCGTTGTATGTTGGTGGCACGGCCCTGGCCACGATCGCCGCGGCGCTGCTGGCGCCGGGCCATCCGGTGTTTCCGTTCGCCGTGGCCCTCGTGGGCTTGGGCGCGTCGACCAGCGTGACCGGGGGAGAGGCGGGCGAGTGGTTCGCCGCCACCTGGGAGTACACGAAGCAGATCACACCGCTGCTGCTGGGCGGTGTCCTCGTGGCCGGCCTGCTGCTCGGCCGTCCCGGGCACGAGGGTGTGATCCCGTCGACCTGGGTCGCGACGGCCGTCGGCGGGAATTCACTCCTGGCGAACTTCTTTTCTGCGGTGGTCGGTGCGTTCATGTACTTCGCGACGCTCACCGAAGTGCCGATTGTCCAGGGCCTGGTCGGCAGTGGCATGGGACGCGGCCCGGCGTTGGCGCTGCTGCTGGCTGGCCCGGCGCTGTCGCTGCCGAGCATGCTGGTGATCCGGAGCGTGCTGGGAACGCGCAAGACGTTGGTCTACGTCAGCCTCGTGGTCGTGATGTCCACATTGGCGGGTCTGGCGTTCGGCGCCTGGTTCTAACGGAGGAGCGGGATGAAGACGATTCAGATTCTGGGAACCGGATGCCCGAAGTGCCGCATGCTGACCGACCACGCGGAGCAGGCCGCGCGAGCCATCGGCATGGACTACCGCCTCGAGAAGGTGACCGATATCACGGCCATCATCGCGTTCGGCGTCATGGCCACGCCGGCGCTGGCCGTCGATGGCACGGTCAAGGTGGCAGGACGAGTACCGACCGTAGATGCGTTGAAGGACATCCTGGCGTCGGCCTGACCGGGTTGAGATCGCGGACGCCTGAAACGAAGGCGCCGCGCTTGCATGGGGGTGAATGGTATGACACGCTCGACCAAGGCTCCAGTTCATCACCTGCCCCACGTCGTGCGGGCGCTCAAAGCCATGGCCCATCCGGTTCGCCTGCGGATGCTCGGCCATGCTCACGACCGGCGAGCTGTGTGTCTGCCAGATGACTGCCGTGCTGGATCTTGCGGCCTCGACCGTGTCGGGACACCTGGCCGACCTGCGTGCGGCCGGGCTGGTGCACGAGCGGAAGGAAGGGAAGTGGGTCCACTACCGGCTGGCTGACGATCCCGAGCTGTCGGCGGTCATCCGGAACGCCCTCACGCTGCTGGCCGGCGATCACCAGGCCGACACGGATGCGGCGGCAGTACGCCATGTCCGGCGCCTTGCCCGTCGAGACGGTGAGCGGCGGCGGATTCGATCTGGCCGCGGCCACGGGGCGCGGCAGGCTGTGTTGCTCCCCCAGCGCGCCGGCGGCGCGCCGGTCCCGCACCCGCATGGCGGCGGTCTAGCCCGGGACGGCTTGCGCTGGAGCGAACCCATGGGCCGACTCTGGGACATCCCCGACTCGATCGCCGCGGCGGGGGACCTTCGTCCGGGCGACGACTTGTGGGCCGAGCCGACGCGGGACGGCGTCGTGGTGCGGTCCGACTCCCTGCGCAAGGTCTACGTCGAAGCCACCGGCCGGTGCAACCTGCAATGCGCCATGTGCCCCCGGCAGGCCTGGGCCGCCGGGTCCGGCGACATGACCGCCGAGGTCTTCGACGCCCTGTTGTCCGGCCTGCCTGACGTCCCGCCGGACCGGTTCACGCTGGCGTTCGGAGGCTTTGGCGAGCCGACGGTCCACCCGCGGTTCCTGGACATGGTCGCTCAGGCGCGCCAGGCGCGATGCCGCGTGGAGCTCATCACCAACGGCACCACCATGACCGGGGAGTTCGCGCAGGACCTCGCGGCCCTGGGCGTGGCGCAGGTGACCGTGTCGGTCGACGGCGGCAGCGACGAGGCGTACTCGGCGATGCGCGGGATAGACAGGGACGCCGCCCTGGACGCCGTCGCCCGGCTGCGCGAGCACGCCCGGCGCGGCCCGCATCGCATGTCCGTCGGCGTGGCGTGCGTGGCCACACGGCGAACGGTCACGTCGTTGCCCGCGTTGATCGCGACGGCCCAGAGGCTCAAGCTCGACTTCGTGTCGATCAGCAACGTCGTGCCGCACACGCGCGAGATGGCCGACGAGGCGCTGTTCACCTACGCGGGCCAGGTGTCCAACATGGACCCGGGCACCTGGCGTCCTCGCGCTGACCGTCGGCCGCTTCGACTTCAACGAGTCGACGCGCCCGCTGCTGGATGCGCTGCTTCGACAGTTGCCGATCGTGCCGCCGCCAGCCCTCGACCGTGGGGAGTGGCACAACCGGTGCCGGTTCGTCGCGCGACGGGGTCGTCGCCGTCTCATGGGACGGGCGGGTGACCCCCTGCCTGTCGCTGCTCTACACGCACAACGAGCATCTGGGAGGGCGCGACAAGACCGTGCGGTCCTTCGATGTCGGGCACGTCGGAGCGCACACCGCTCCGCGACATCTGGCGCGAGCCGGCCATTCCGATCGCGCTGCGGGCGCGCTTGCGGGAGTTCGACATGTCGCCGTGTCTGAGCTGCGGCGGGTGTGACATTTCGGAGACCAACGAGCGCGATTGTTTCGGCACGCCGTTTCCGGCGTGCAGCGAGTGCCTGTGGGCGCAGGGCATCGTGCTCTGCCCGTGAGGCGCCATTGTCGCGGAAAGTGTCACTGATGTCGCAACATAAGAGTTCTGAGCCGCGTGGAGCGGCCTCGTCGTCCCGCGAGGCCGACAGGCCGTCCCGCCCCTCACCCCGACGCCTCTGGCGGGTCGCTGTACCGCTCCTGCTGGCAGCATCGGTCATCGTCGTCTTCGCGACCAAGCCTGGGCGCGACCCTGCTCCATCCGGGGCTGGTCCGGCGGCCGCTCCGGCGCCGATGGTCAGCCACGGCACGTCGGCGCAGCCAGCTGGCATCCCTCGTCTCGTGGACCTCGGTGCGGACAAGTGCATCCCGTGCAAGGCCATGGCGCCAATCCTCGTCGAGCTGCGCGCCGAGTACGCCGGGCGCCTGCAGGTGGACTTCATCGACGTGTGGAAGGACCCCAGCGCCGGTGACCCGTACCGCATCTACGCTATCCCGACCCAGATCTTCTTCGACGGAGACGGGAAGGAACTGACCCGCCACGAGGGGTTCATCTCGAAAGAGGACATCCTCGCCACCTGGAAGCGGCTCGGCTACGACTTCAGCGCCTCCGGCGCGCCGGCGCCGCGAAGCTGAGCCGGCCGATGGACACGCTGTTCACCGCGCTGTCGCACGCGGTCGAGGGCCAGCCGGCCGTCGCCCTTGCGGCCGCCTTCGCGTGGGGCGTCGCGAGCCTGCTGCTCAGTCCATGCCACCTGGCCTCCATCCCACTCGTCGTCGGCTTCGTGCACGGTCAGCGGCAGGCGACAGCCGCGCGCGGCGCGGCCATCGCGGGGCTGTTCTCGCTGGGCCTGTTCACGACGATCGGCGTCATCGGCGGCATCACGGCCGCCGCGGGCCGCCTGATGGGGCAGGTCGGACCCTGGGCCAACTACGCTCGTCGCCGGGGTGTTCTTCGTTGTCGGCCTCTCCCTGCTCGACGTGCTGCCGCTTGGATGGAGCACGCCGGATTCGACTCGCTTCCGCGGGCGCGGACTGCTCGCGGCGTTCGCGCTCGGGCTGATCTTCGGCGTGGCGCTGGGGCCGTGCACCTTTGCCTACATGGCGCCGATGCTGGGCGTGACGTTTGCCGTCGCTGGCACGCAGGTGCTCTACGGCATGCTGCTGATTGCCGCCTACGGCATCGGCCATTGTTCGATCATCGTCCTGGCCGGCGCGTCGACGAGTTGGGTGGGCCGCTACCTGCGGTGGACGGACGCCTCGCGCGGCGCGGCGTACCTGCGGTACGCCTCCGGTGTGCTGGTGCTGGCCGGGGGCGTCTACCTCATCTACACGGCCTGAGACGTACGGAGGAGCGAGGTGAGCACGGAACCGACGGCGCGAATAGAGGTGCTGGTCTTCGACGGCTGTCCGCACGCCGAGGCGGCGATGCAGCTGGCGCACGCCGTCGCAGAACGGCTCGGCCCCGGCATCAGCGTCGAGCGCGTCGAAGTGGATACCGCCGAGCGAGCTGCGGATCTGGGATTCCTGGGTTCCCCGTCGCTGCGCGTCAACGGCGTGGACGTCGAAGGGAAGGCGACGTCGGCGGGGCGGCTCTCGTGCCGGACCTACGAAGGGGGCGCCGGCGTGCCTCCTGAGTGGCTGCTCGAGGCGGCCGTGCTGCGGGCACTGTGCTCCGCGCGGTGTGCTCTTCCTCTGCGTAGCGAACTCGGCGCGCAGTCAACTGGCCGAAGGCATTGCGCGCGCTCTTGCGCCGCCCGGTGTGACCGTCTGGTCGGCGGGGTCGCAGCCTACGCGCGTCAGGCCGGAAGCCGATCGCCGCCCTTGCCGAGATTGGCATCGACATCACCGCTCACCGATCGAAGTCCGTATCCGAGATTCCCGCGGACCAGGTCGACACGGTCATCACGCTGTGCGGAGAAGAGGAGTGCCCGGTGTTCCTCGGCAAAGCTCGGCGCCTGCACTGGGGGCTGCCGGACCCGGCGGCCGTGGGCGGGTCCGAAGACGAGAGAGCCGACGCCTTCCGGAGCACGCGCGACGAGTTGCGGCGCCGGCTGGAAGTGATGTTCGACCGGGACGCGCCGTCTGGATCGCCGTCGCAACGCTGAATCTGCCTGCGCCGGCGTATCGGTTCGGATCGGGACGAGTAGCTCAAGGCGCCGGGAGGTATGCACTCGATGGAACGCCGCAGCACTTGGCTCGTCGCCACCTTCGCTGCGCTCATCCTGTCTGGCGCCCGTGCCGGCGCCCAGCCCGCCGAGGGCGTGCACTTCAGCCTAGGTTCGGTCGCCGTCGAGTTGGGAGGCCAGGTGCGCCTGCGGCTCGAAGACGACCACGCCTTCGACGTGCGCGGTTACAGGCCCGCGGCCGACGACCGCTTCCTGCTCAGCCGCGTCATGCTGGACGCCGCGGTGCGCCTGTCACCCCGCCAGCGCGTCTTCCTCGAGCTGCGGGACGCCCATGAGGCTGGCTCGTACCTCGACGAGCAGGACTTTCCGCGCAATAACCCGTTCTCCGATACGCTCGATATCCGCCAGCTCTTCTACGAGGGGCTCGACCTGGCCGGCAGCGGCGTCAGCGTCCGCCTGGGGCGCCAGCAGATCTCGTATGGCGACCAGCGCGTCTTCGGCCCGGGCCAATGGGGAAACACCGGTCGATGGGCGTGGGATGCGGCGCTGGTCAACGTGAAGAGCTCCCGCATCGATGCCGACGTGTGGGTGGGGCGGCCCGTACGCAACCGGCCCGACCGCTGGCCGAACGCGAGCGTTCCCGAGCCCGTTGTAGCCACGATCTACGCGCGGGCCTTGAAATTGCCGATGCGCCTCGATGTGTTCTATGTGCACAAAGGCGACGGGTCGGGCACCACGGCAGGCGAGACCGGGGTGGGGAGGCTACGTTCGCATTCCCTGGGATTCCAGACGGAAGGCACGCGTGGGCGGGTCGATTACGCCCTGACGGGCGTGATGCAGCGGGGCGACTGGGCGCAGGACGAGATTCGGGCCGGTGGCGCCAGCGCCACGTTTGGCGTCCGCCCGAAGGCCCCCTGGCAGCCGCGCATCCGCGCCGTCATCACGTGGGGATCGGGGGACCATGATCCGCACGACGGCGTCCATGGGACCTTCGACGGCGTGGTGGGCGGCGCCGACATCGCGTTCTACGGCTACTGCAATCTGTTCTTCTGGGCGAACCTCTGGGACCGGGAAGTCCAGGTTTTGCTGCGGCCAGCCGGACGGCTCGACCTGTACGTGCAGGCGCACGACTTCGCGCTGGCCTCCGCCCGCGACGCCTGGTACAGCACGTCGCTCTCGACCGTGCGCAGGGACCCGAGCGGGATGTCGGGAACCGATCTGGGCGGCGAGATCGATGTGAGGGCGGTCTATCGCATTCACCCGAGCGTCGAGTTGATGGCCGGGCTGGGATACTTCAGTCCGGGGACATTCGTCACGCGCACCGGCCAGGCCCGCGACGCGGTCTGGCTGATGACGCAGGCCACCTGGAACTGGTAACCGGGCAAGCGGACATACTCCCGGCGATGAGCGGCGCAGGAGACTGATCGGCCGGAGACCACAGAGAACACAGACCCCCAAGGAGAGGGCATCATGACTGACACACAGCAGCGAGTCGGGTTCATCGGCGGCGGTCGTGTCGCGCGCGTTCTGGTTGGCGGGTGGCGTCACGCGGGGAAGGTCCCGGCGGAGGTCCTGGTGAACGAACCCGACGAGGCGGCGTTCGCGCGGCTCACGGAGCTGTGCCCAGAGGTCCGGCGTTCATCCATGGAAGACGCGGCAGCGGCCGGCGTCGTCTTCGCGGCGCTCCACCCGCCGGTCCTCGGCTCGATGCTGCCGGCGCTTCGCGCATGCCTCGGCGGACAATCGGTCGTCGTGTCGCTCGCGCCCAAGATCCCGCTCAGCACGTTGACGGCGGGCCTCGGCACCGGGCGGGTGGTCCGGATGATCCCGAACGCGCCGTCGATCATCGGGCGCGGGTACAACCCGGTGGCCTTCGGCGGCGGTTTCGATGCTGCCGCGCGCGAGGGCCTGGCGACGCTCTTCGCGCCCTGGGGCCAGTGGCCGGAGGTTCCGGAACGTGATCTCGAGGCCTACGCCATCCTTACGGGCATGGGCCCAACGTATTACTGGTACCAGTGGCAGGCCCTGCGGGATGTGGCCGTCCAGTTCGGCCTGTCGCCCAAAAGCGCCGACGAGGCCCTGCAACACATGCTCGACGGTGCCCAGGCGACGCTGCTCCGGAGCGGCATGACTCCGGCCGCCGTGATGGACCTGATTCCGGTCCGGCCTCTCCAGGCCATCGAGGAGAGCGTCACCGCCGCGTACAGCACCGCGCTGCCGGCGCTTCACGCGAAGATCCGGCCGACGCCGTGACGATCGCGCCAGGGCCTCCCTCGAGCCGCCAGGCTGATCGCCCGGAAACGACGCCGGCGGTGCGCCGCGCACCGGCCGGCGCGCCCGGGAGCCCTACCTCGTCACCCGGGGGCAGCAGGCGTCCGGGCCGTGCTCCCACTGCAGAGTGGTGTGCGCGATCCCGAACCGTTTGTGCAGCGCCCGGGTCGCTTCCGCGATAATCGCTTCATCGTCTTGCGCGTCCTGCTTCACGAGATGGGCCGTCAGTGCCGTCTCCGTTGTGCTCATGGCCCAGATGTGCACGTCGTGGACGGCCGTCACGCCAGCCAGGCCCACCAGATAGGCTTCGACGGCCTCCGGATCGATGCCGCCCGCGACCACCAGCAGCACGATCGCGTTCAGCAACGCCGCCAGAATGGACGAGCTGCGCCAGCCGTACGTGCGGCGCGGCGAGCGCGGCCGCCGCGCCAGATGGCTCGCGCCCCACGCCAGGAGAAGCCCCAGGACGTCACTGAAGTTGTGCGCCGCGTCGGCCAGCAGGGCCGTCGACGCGGCGATGACGCCGGACGCGGCCTCGGCAGCCACGAAGGCGAGGTTGAGTCCGACGCCGAGTGCGAACGCTTGATTGAAGGCGCCAGGTCCGTGAGAGTGTTCGTGGTTCATGAAGGACGCATCATGGGTAGCGGCGAGGACTCGTGACGTGAGTATGGCTTGACAATGTGGCCATGTGACCACATGATTGGGCCGCAGATCGGGGAGGTTGAAGTGCCCAGAAACGCAAAGGACCCGTTCAGGCGCCAGGCACAGATCATCAAGGCGCTGGCAAACGAGTCTCGTCTCAAGATCGTCAATCGGTTGGCCAGAGGCGAATGCGCCGTCGGCGAACTGACCGGCCTCGTCGGGTCCGACCGCACGACGGTGTCGAAGCACCTCGCGGTGTTGCGGGCACACGGGATCGTCGCGGACCGCCGCGAGGGCAACGTGGTGTTCTACGAGTTGTTGACACCCTGTGTGGTCAACATCTTCGCCTGCGCGACGCAGGTCCTGAACGAGCGGGCGTGATTGGGGCGCGGCCCTCTCTTTTTTTTGAACAGCAAGTGCGAGCGTGGCCACATCGCCACTCGAAACAGGACCCGAGACGGACCCAAGAAAGGATGCTGAACTTGAACGACAAAGCGCTTCCGACCCCGATGGAATTCTGCGCTCGAATTCGCCCGAGGGCGCCAAGACCTGCATGAACCACCGCGCGGCGACGGGAGCCACCTTCGGCAAGACCCTCATGGAGAAGACCTTCTGGGGCCAGGCTCTCGCCCTGCCGCACCGGGCGCTGTTACCTTCGCGTACTGGGCGGATGCTGTAATACGGAGGGCGGGCATATCGCCGCGCTGGCCCGGGCCTTTATGGCCTACCGAGCGGTCCCTACGCGGCCGCCTTCGGAACGCGCCAGCGGATCATCGCGACCTTGACGGCGTCGTTCACGACCAGGCACGAAATCACCGCGTAGACGAATATCGTCAGCACCTGCCACCAGGGCAGCGGCATCAGTCCAGGGAGGCCCACGAACGTCAGGAGGGTGCCGACCGACGCGTCCGCGACGAGCGCGGCCAGGAAGGTCTTGCTCGGCAGCGTCGCCCAGAACCACCGACGTTCCCGCGCCGACACGATCGAGAAGACGGCGAAGTACAGCAGCGTCAGGAAGCTGAACGTGTAGAGGGCATCGTTGTTGGCCGCGAGGCCGAAGCGGGACCAACCGGCCCAGAGAAGCAGCAGCGTTTCCGTGAGCATCGCGAGGCCCAGCACCACGGAGACCATCACGAAGCCGCCGATGTTCCACGTCTCCGGCTGCCTGGATGGTCGAACGCTGTCGGTGGCCAGGGAGATCTTCGCGAAATCCGTCATGAACACCAGCAGCAGCATTGCAAACGCGGAGACGACGAACTTCCCGGTGAGCACGAACGCGATGGCCACGAAGGCGGCCTTCAACATCGTCCGGCTGATCTTGTTGATGATCCACGTCAGGATGCGCTGGTAGATCGTCCGACCCTGTTCGACCAGCGCCACGATGTTCGTGAGCCCCGGTTCGGTCAGCACGACGCTCGCCGCCCCCTTGGCCACGTCCGTGGCGCTGCTGACGGCAATGCCCACCTCGGCCTGACGCAGCGCGGGCGCGTCGTTGACGCCGTCGCCCGTCATGCCGGTCACGTGCCCCGCGGCCTGAAGGCGCTGCACGACGATGTACTTGTCCTCCGGATAGACCTCGGCGAACCCGTCGGCGCCCGCCAACACGTCGAGCGACTCATTCCCGGGCTGCGCGCTCGCGGCCTTCAGGTCGGCCACCCGCCGGATATCAGTCAACCCGACGCCGCGCGCGATTTCACTCGCGACTGCCAGGGCGTCACCGGTGAGCATCTTCACCGAAACGCCGAGGTTGAGGAGCTGGGCGATCAATTGCCTCGCATCCGGCCGGGGCGGGTCGTACAGCGTCACCAAGCCGAGCAATGCCGGCGCAGCCGGCTTCGTGGCCGACGCCGCCTCGCCAGGGCCTTGCGCGACCGCCAGCGTCCGATATCCCTTCAGCGCCGACTCGCTCACCCGCGCCTCCAGGGACTCGATCGCCGAGGATTCGAGTCCGCAGGCCTCGGCAACGGTCCTCACGGCTCCTTTCATCACGCGCCAGCGCTTCCCGCCGAGTTCGACCACCGCTTCGGTCCGGCGATTCTTGGCATCGAACGGCGCGAACGTGACGGGCGTGACCGCCGGCCTGCCGTCGTAGACGCGCCTCTGCGTCGCCGCGGCGAGGAATGCAAGGTCGATCGGGTCGTGGTTGGCTTCCCGAGACGCAAGGGCGCCCGCGAACAACACGTCGGCTTCCGTCGAACGGTCCAGCGGAATCACGCCGGTGACGGCCAGCTGATTCATCGTGATCGTGCCCGTCTTGTCCACGCACAGCACGTCCATCGTCGCGGCGTCCTCGGCGGCGCTCAGTCGGGTGACCAGCACGCCGTGCTTCGCCAGTTCCTTCGCCCCGACGGCCATGCTGACGGTGAACATGACGGGGAGGGCCACCGGCACCGCGCTCATCAACAGCACCAGCAGCAGCGGAACCATCTCCAGGAGCGGCGCACCGCGGATGATCGAGAGGACCATCACGACGGCCAGCAGGGCGCCGACGATGACGAAGAGCCAGCGGACGACCTTGGCCACCACCGCCTCGATGTGGAGTTTCGGCCGCGCCTGCTGCACGAGCTCCGTGGTGCGGCCGAAGAAGGTCTTTGCTCCAGTCAGCATCACGACGGCGTTGCCCTCTCCCCGGCGGACGACGGATCCCGAGGAGACCACGTCGCCGAGCGCCTTGTCGGCGTCCTTCGACTCGCCTGTCAGCGCCGACTGATCGACGCTCAACGACCCGGTGAGGAGTTTCACGTCCGCAGGAACGATGTCGCCCGCGCGCAAGCGGACGATGTCGCCCGGCACCAGATCCCGGGCGGGGATCACCTGCCAGGCAGCCTCGCGTCGGACAC
Organism: uncultured Acidobacteriota bacterium; assembly: GCA_963806085.1. Lineage (GTDB taxonomy): Bacteria > Acidobacteriota > Vicinamibacteria > Vicinamibacterales > JAKQTR01 > JAKQTR01. The sequence goes on along the minus strand of CAWDWR010000001.1, from coordinate 1,900,052 downwards.
GTGCGCTGACCTGCAGCCGGCGCCGCAGAGCGTCGACCACGCCGGCAGCCCGATGCTCCTGCATGAAAGCCAGCAAAGCGTTGACGATCAGCAGGGCGCCGACCACCACGAGATCCGAGACCTTTCCGAGGACGGCCGACAGCACCATGATCAGCTCGAGCATCCAGGCCGACAGGCCCCAGAACTTCCCGAGGAACATGCGGACGGGGTGGCGTGGCTGCTCGGCCACTTCGTTGTAGCCGTACTCCCGCCGGCGGGCCTCGACCTCCTCGTGGGTGAGTCCGATTCCGGGGTCCACCTGGAGCGTCGCGAGCGTGTCGGGGATCGACGCGGAGGCAATGTCTGGAGCCTTGGCAGGCGCGGGCATAGTCTGGAGAGGCGTTCCGCCAGCGGTCCTTGTCGCCGGGGTCATAGGGCTCTCCTTCCCGCCAGCGCCGAGGCGGTCGTCACGCGACAGCGGACCAGCGATCCGCTGACCTCCGTGCAACCAGCTGCGCGTTCTCCAGCGCGCCCGCGTTACTATAGCGCAGCCGGTTCATGCCTGCCCGCGACCTCCGCCCTCCTCGCGCCGCGCGACGGAGCGGGGGGCGTGTGGCGCCGGAGTTGTGCGCATGTTGAACGGTCTCGCGCAATTGCTGCCGCCCGAGGGCGTGAAGATCCTTCTCGTGCTGTTCCTGCCGTTCCCTCTCTGGTACGCCTCGTCTCTGCTGTGGGGTCGGAACCTGATCCTCGTGGTGGCGGGATTCGTGACCGTGGCGGCCTTCCTCCTCATGTCGTGCCGCTGGCCGTGCGCCTCTGAATCCAGCCGGTCCCGCCCGCGACCGTCATCGTGATTCCGGCAGTCGAGTGACGTCGATCCGTCCCGTGGCGAGATCCAGCGCGAGCGCCGCCGTCGTGACGGAGCGTTCGGCCTGGGACAGCAGCGACTGGCCCGTCAGCAGGGCCGACTCGGCGTCCAGGACGAAGTTGACGACGCTTCGGCCCGCCTCGTACTTCAGCCGTTCGTCGCGCAGGACGCGTTCGCCCTCGGCGACCGAGTCGCCCAGGGCGCGCACGCGGCTTTCCGCGCTGTCGAGGTCGGCCAGGGCCGTCCGGACCTCGCGTGCGACGCGGAGCCCGAGCTGCTGGCGGGCCAGGCGGGCTTGCTCGGCCTGGGCCTCGGCCGCCAGGATCTGGCCCTTGCGGCGGCCCCCGTCGAAGAGCGGCATCGAGACGTGGACGCCGACGAGCCAGTCGGTGGCCCCGCCGCTCGCGGCCGGCACGCCGGCCGGGGCGGACGGCAGCAGCTTGCTGATGAACTGCGCGAAGCCCATGGGGTCGTTCGAGCCGTATTGCACCGCCGCGGCGCGCAGATCGATGCGGGGCCACGCGGACTTGTGGACGGCGGCCTCAGCCTGTTCGGCGGCGCGAATCTCGTGTTCCTGCGACGCGAGTTCCGGCCGGCTCGCGGCGGCGTCCCGGAGGGCGTCGCCCTCGGCGGCGGGCGGCGGCAGCTCGGGCGCTGCCGCCGTGTAGACCAACGTCGGCAGGTCTCCCTCGAATCCCATCACGGCGGCCAGGGCGCTCAGCGACGACCGCCGCGCCGAGCGAAGGGTGGCCAGGCTGCTCTCGACCTCCGCCAGGCGCGTCTGGATCTTCAGCGCATCGACGGGGACGCTGCGTCCGGCGGCCACGAGCTGGTTCGTCCGGTCCAGCAATGAACGCAGGCTGGCGGCCCGCGCGTCGGCGGCGTCGATGAGATCGGCGTAGGCCAGCGTCTGCAGGTACAGCCGGGCGGTGTCGAACACGAGCTCCTGCCGGCGGCGGTCCACGCCGGCGCTGGCGGATTCGACCCGCTCCCGCGCGGCGTCCAGCTCGAGTTGCGTTCGATGGAAGTCCCAGACCATCCACCTCGCGTCGGCGCTGCCGGTGTAAAGCGCGTCATCGAAACGCAGCGTGGACGGCGCGGCGCCCAACGGGTACCCGTGCTCCAGGTGCGTCCATGCCGCATCCGCGGCGAGATCGACCTGCGGCATGAGGCCCGCGTGCGCGGACGTGGCCACTCCCTCCCGGCGCCGGACCTCGGCCTGCGAGGCCTTCAGCTCCGGGGCGTGTTCGAGGGCGTAGGTCACGGCGTCCCGCAGGGTCATCGCCGCTGGGGGAGGCGGCTCCTGGGCCGGGGCCAGCGCCGGCCAGAGGACGAACGGCGCGACGAGCGTTATCCACGGTTTCATAGATCGTTCCCTTGGCCGGCCATCACTCGCGGCCGGATGGCTCCTGCCCCATGCTGACGGCCAGTTTCCGCCGGATGCTGTCGGGAAGGCCGTGGCCGGGCGCCTTTGCGTACACCAGGTAATAGGTCACCGGAATCACGAAGATCGAGAACGCCGTCGAGACGAGCAGCCCGAAGATGAGCGACCAGGCCATGCCGCCGAACACGGTGTCGATCGTGATCGGCAGGACGCCGAGCACCGCGGCTCCGGACGTCAGCAGGATCGGCCGCAGGCGGATCGACACGCTGTCGAGGATGGCCTCCTCGAGCGAGAGGCCGCGCATCAGTCCGAGCTGGATGAAATCCACGATGATGATCGAGTTCCTCGTGACGATTCCGGCGAGCGCGATCATACCGATGAACGCCGGGCCCCCGAAGAACACCGGGTCCCGGAAGGCGCCGACCTGGTGCGTCCCGACGTGGTTCAGGATCCAGAAGCCGGGCAGCACGCCGATGACCATCAGCGGGATGGCCAGCATGATCGTCAGGGGCAGCGCGTACGACCCGGTCTGGTTCATCAGGATGATGTAGATCGCGATGAGCGCGGCCAGCATCGCGAAGCCCAGGTCCCGGAACAGGTGGATCGTGATGTACATCTCGCCTTCGTCCCACCACCCGATCGCGGTCCCGCGGGCCACCTCCCACGGCACCCCGCCGCCCTTGCGGAACATCGTCCGCTGGCCGAGCGGGACCGGCGTCGCCTGCTCGTCGACGAAGCTGCGCGTGCCGGTCTGCGCCTGGTCGGCCCGGAGGTCGAGGATGGTCTCGACCGGCGGGCGCCCCGCCATCTCGCCGAGCACGTACACCACGCGCTGGAGCTGGCGGTGATAGATCGTCTTGTCCTCGATCGTCGTGCGCCAGGCGCCGACCTCCGACAGCGGCACCAGGTTGCCCGCGGCGCCCTTGGCGTAGATCCGCGAGAGATCGACGAGGCTGGAGCGCTCGACGCGGGGGAACCAGAGCGCGATCCTGACGGGCGCCCGCTCGTGGGGCACCTGGGCGATGCCCGCGGCCTGGCTGCCCAGCGCGAGCGCCATCGTGCGGGCGATCTCGTCGCTCGAGATCCCGTTGAGCGCCGCCTTCTGCTTGTCCACGTCGAAGACGTGCTTCGTCTGGTCCTCCTCGACCGTGTCGTCCACGTCCACCACGCCCGGCTCGTGGCGCAGGCGGGCCTTGACGATCGAGGCTGCCCCGATCAACTCCTCGTACGACTGCGTCGGGCTGCCGTAGACGGCCGCCACGAGGGTCGCCATCGCCGGCGGCCCGGCGGGCAGCTCGACGATTTTCAGCTTGACGCCGTTGCGCGCGGCGATGGCCGTCAGGTCCGCGCGCAGGCGCAGCCCGAGGGCGTGGCTCGACGCCGCCCGCTCGGTCTTGTGGATCAGGTTGACCCTGATGTCGGCGCGGTTGGGCGCCCGGCGCAGGAAGTACTGCCGCATCAGGCCGTTGAAGTCCACCGGGGACGTCGTGCCGACGTAGGCCTCGAAGTCGGTGACCTCGGGGACCGACGTCAGGTATCGCTCGAACTCGCGTGCCGCGGCGTCGGTGCGCTCGAGCGTCGTGCCCGCCGGCATGTCGAGGACGAGCAGGACCTCGTCCTTGTTGTCGTAGGGCAGCTGCTTCACCTGGACGCGCCGCGTCAGCACCAGCAGCACGCTCCCGATGAACAGCACGAGCACGAGAAGCAGGAACAGCCGGCCCAGCCGGGGCCGCTCGATGAGCGGCCGGAGCGTCCGGTTGAAGAAGCGGCGCGGGCCCGACGCCCCCGCCTTCGGCGCCTCGTGAGCGTTCCCGCCGGCGGCGTGGCCCTTGAGCAGGTGGTACGCCAGCCACGGCGTGATCGTGAAGGACACGGCCAGCGACATGAGCATGGTCACCGGCACGTTGGCGGCCATCGGGCGCAGGTACTGCCCCATCATGTCGGTCACGAACAGCAGCGGGAGGAACGACAGGATCACCGCGAAGGTGGCGGCGATGAGCGGCGGCCTGACCTCGTTGACGGCTTCGAGCACGATATCGGCGGTGGCCCGCCCCGCCAGCTGGAAGTGGCGGTGGATGTTCTCGACGTCCACGATCGGGTCGTCCACCAGCAGGCCGAGCGACACGGTCAGCGCGAACAGCGACACGCGGTTGATCGAGAAGCCGAGGAAGTAGTTGACGATGAGCGTCAGGCCGAACACGCACGGCACCACGATGGCCACCACCAGCGCCTGCCGGACCCCGAGCCCGATGGCCAGCAGCGCCATCACCACCACGATGGCGACGACGAGGCCCTCCTGCAGCTCCCCGACCTTTTCGTTTGCGGTGACGCCGTAGTTGCGGGTGACCACCACCTCCACGTCGGCAGGCAGAATCGCCGTCCTCAACTCGGCCATCTTCGCCAGCAGGTCCTCGGACACCCAGACGTTGTTCGTGCCGTGCTTCTTGGCGACGGCGATCGTCACCGCCGGCTGCTCGGCTCCCGGCGGCGGCGCCGTCGCTCCGGGGCCTCCGATCAGGCTGCCCGCGGCCCCCGCTTCCTTGGGATGGTCCCAGGCCGGCCCGCGGTGGAAGCGCACGTAATCCGCGAATTCGCCGGGGCCGTCGTTGATCTCGGCCACGTCCCGCAGGTAGATCGGCCGGCCGCTCCACGCGCCGACCACGAGGCCGCCGAGGTCCCGCGCGTCGGCGATGAACTGGCCGGCCTGCACGCGCACGTTCCGGTCGTTGCGGTCGAACGCGCCCGCGAGGAGGCTCGAATTGGAGGCCTGGACGGCGCGGCTCAGATCGAGCGCCGCAATCCCGTAGGACGCCATCCGGGTGGCGGACGGCCGGATCAGCAGTTCGCGCGGGCGCCCGCCCACCACGTAGGCGACGCCGGCGTTGTCCGCCCCCTGCAGGCGCACGACGAGTTCGTCGGCCATGCGCCGCAGTTCGTAATCGCTTCGCGTGCCGCTGGTCAGCGTGAAGGTGACAATCGGCACATCGTCCACGTCGATCGGTTTCACGGCCCATCCGGACGCGCCCGGCGTCATCCGGTCCATGTTCTCGTTGAGCTTGCGGATCAGCTTCACGTAGCTGGGCTCGAGCGGCTGCCCGACGTAGAACCGCACCGTGACGATGCTCTGCCCCGGCATGGAGCGGGAATAGACGTACTCCACGCCGGGGATCTGATACAGCATCTTCTCGAGCGGGGTGGACACGAGCTGCTCGACGTCCCCGGCGCTGCGGCCCGGGAACGACACCATCACGTTCGCCGCCGCGACGGTGATCTGCGGCTCCTCCTCACGCGGGGTGACGACCAGCGCGAGCGCGCCGAGGGCGATCGACACCAGGATGAACACCACCGACAGGTTCGAGTCCAGGAACTTCCGGACGATCCGGATCGTGAGGGAGTCGTGCGGGGGCGTCATCGGACCGCCCTCCCCTGCGGGGAACCGGCGCCGCCCCGCAGGACAACGGTTTCGCCGGCCGCGAGGCCGCTGAGCACCTCGAACCCGTCACCCATGGGGCGCCCCAGCTGCACGGTCCTCCGCTCGACGCGCGCGCCCCGGACTGCGTCCACCATCGTCAGCTGGCCCGCGCGAATCACCGCCGCCGCGGGCAGCGCCAGCACCTGTTCCGGCTCCATGGAAATCCGCAGGCGCCCGAACATCCCCGGCAGGGCGTCCGTCGTGTCGGTCATGTGCAGCCGAACGACGACGGTCCGGCTCACCGGGTCCGACGAGGGCACGATCTCGACGACGTGCCCCTGCCGGTCGCGGCCGAGCGCATCGATCCGGAACGTCAGCGTGTCGCCGATGTGGACGCGGCCCAGCAGGTCCTCCGGCACGTTGGCGGCGAACCACAGCCGGCCCGCTTCGTACATCGTCAGCAGGGGTCTCCCCGGCGCGGCCAGGTCGCCCACGTTCGCCAGTTTGTCCACCACGGTGCCCGTGAACGGGCTGCGGATGACCGCGTACGACAGGCCTGTCTCGGCCTCGCGCGCGGCCTGCTGCAGGCGGCGCAGGTTCGCGTCCGCGACGTCGAGCGCCGTCTTGGTGTGCTCGAAGTCGTAGGGCGTAATCACCTGTTGCTCGAACAGGGGCTTGTCGCGGGCGTAGTCGGCCCGCGCCTGCGCGAGTGTGGCCTCGGCGCTCTGCACGGCGTCCCGCGCCTGTTCGACACGTAGCCGCAGGTCCCGATCGTCGAGCACGGCGAGCGTCGTGCCGCTGGTCACCCGCTGCCCGGCCGAGACGCGCAGTTCGAGAATGTCGGCGACCACGCGGGAGGTCACCGTGGCGGTCTGCTCGGCTTGGACCGTGCCCACCACCTCGGTGGTGGCCGGCAGCGTCTGCAACGCGATCACCTGGGTGAGCAGGCCTGCCGCCGAGTCCTCCGCAACCGGCTGCTGGCCGGCGGGAATGACGCCCCTCCGAAAGACTCCCAGGATCCAGAGCATGAGAACGAGGATGACGGCGAGGGAGAATCCCACCCGCCAGGCTCCGGAGGGCATCCGGCGGCGCGGCGCGGGCGCCTTCTCGACGGTCTCAGTGTCGTCAATCGGATCTTCAGTGGCCATACAGGTCTGCTTTCTTCAGGTGGTTCGCTCCGGCCCGGCGAGTAGTCGGAACATGGCGGGAACCAACTGGCCCTCGACGCGGCGTTCGAGCTCGGGATCGAGCCGCAGCCGGTTCTCGATGGCCATTGCGGCGGGCCCGCCGAGCAGCCATACCGCCAGGACGGCGGGATCGACGTCGAGCGCGAGATCGCCGCTGCTCATCGCCTCTTTCGACACGCGGATCAGCGCGTCGAGGTAGCCGCGCATGATGGCGCGCATCCGCGCCAGCAGGGCCGGGTCGCCGGACGCCGAGGCTTCGGCCAGCAACTGGATGGACAGGCTGTGGCGCACCAGCACCAGGGAGAGGTGATGCTGTACCATCTGCTGCAGGCGCACCAGCGGGGGAACGCCGGTGGCCTCCGCGATTGCGCGGATCGGATGCAGCAGGTGAACCTCCAGGCGGTCCATCAGGGCCAGCAGGAGCGCCTCCTTGGTCGGGAAGTGCCGGTAGATGGCGGCTTCCGAGAAGCCCACGCGCGAGGCGATGCGCTTCATTGTCATCTGGCCGAGTCCCGCGTCAGTGGCCAGTTCGCTCGCTCGGTCGAGAATCTGGTCGCGGCGTACCGAGGCAGGAAGGCGCGAGGATCGTTGGCGGTCGTTTGTTAGTGTGTGCTCACTCACATCTGAGAATGTACGCCCCAAACGCGTTCTTGTCAAGTGCCCGGCGCGATTTTCACCGCGCGGTCTTCGAGAAGTAGCCGGACCAATTCAGAAGATTGACGCATTCACAGCGTCAGCCGTGGGCGACTCTGTTCCTGTAGCCGTAGATGGCCTGTGACGTCGCATACACGTGAATACGGGGTCGTGAAGTAACCAATTACCGGGCCGTCACCCCAGATCGTTCGCTCCTGGAGTTTGTAGATGCCGGAACCGCCCTTGGCGATCGCCTCTTGAACAAGCTCTGGCGTCATCTCCGTGACGACTTGAGCATGGACGTGCACCGCGAAACCGAGAAGCAGAACATCGCCACAAAGCGAAGGTTTCATGCCTCCCTCCAGCGGGCATTCTTGCCGCGATTCAATCCAGGGGAGAGTACTGGCGGAAGGCCGCGGCCGGAACGCGATCCTTGCACCTGACATCACGCGGCACGGACGGCTCGCCGCGTAATGTCGCTTGCCATGACATCGAACTCCTGGCATGTTGCGTTTCCATGGGGGGCTCAATGGCGAACCTGACACGCGCAACGACGAAAGCCGGCCGACTCACCCGCGCTGGCCTCGTCGTGGCGGCACTGGGCGCGCTGGCCTCGGCTGGCGCCGTCGGGCAAGAGCGCCTGGTGTCCGGTTTCGTGACGCCTCCGGCTGAAGCTGGCCGGCGGGTCGAAGGCGCGAACGGTGTGGTGGCGTCGGCCAATGCCCTCGCCAGCGAGGCCGGCGTGACCATCCTGAGGGCCGGCGGCAACGCGGTCGACGCGGCTGTCGCCACCGCCTTCGCGATCGGGATTGTCGAGCCGCAGATGTCGGGCCTCGGGGGCGGAGGGGTCGCCAACGTCTGGCTCCAGCGGGAGCGACAGCCGGTCTACCTGGATTTCTACTCCTCGCAGCCTGTCGATGCCTGGCGCGGTCAGACGGAGCCCGCCGCAGCGCAGCCGCAGTCTCCGGCCGAGCCGGCACCCGGCCAGGAGCCGGGCGGACCGGGGCCTCGAAAGCCCGGCGACCTTCGTGTCGTGGCCGTACCGGGGGAAGTGGCCGGCCTGCTGACGCTCCATGGGAAATACGGGAAGCTGCCGCTGGCCGCCGTCATGGCGCCGGCGATCAAACTCGCCGAGGAGGGCTTCCCGGTCGGCCAGATCCTCGCCGGCTTTGTCGCGAGCGCCGAAGCGAAGGTGAAGCCGTTCCCCGAGGCCTACGCCTTGCTGTTCCCGGACGGGAAGCCGCTCCAGCCAGGACAGCTCCTGCGGAACCCCGCGCTGGCGGAGTCGCTGCGGAGGGTCGCGAACGAGGGCCGGAAGGGATTCTACGAGGGGCCGACGGCAGAGGCGCTGATCAAGACGCTCAACGGCGGCGGCCACCCGGTCCGGCTGGAAGACCTGCGCGCATTCGAACCGCAGTGGAGGCGGCCGGTCTGCACCGACTACCGGGGCTACACGGTGCTCTCGGCGCCGCCTCCCGAGAGCGGGATGCAGGTGCTGCACGGTCTCGAACTGCTCGAACCCCTCGACCTGAAGGGGATGGGGCTCCCGACGCATTCCGCAGCGGCGTTCGACGCGCTGGTGTCGGCCATGCGGGCCGGCCAGTCGGTGTCGCGGTCGAACGGCGATCCGGACTGGGTCGAGGTGCCGGCGCGCGGGATCGCGTCGGCGGAATTCGCGGCGACGCGCCGCGCTCTGATTGCGGCGCCGAAAGCGCCCGCGACCGTCGAGGCCGCCGACGCGCGGCCCTTCGACGGCGCGATGCCGCCTGGCGCCTGCGGGCTGTATGATCCGTATCCCACCGCGCCGGTCGTGCCCGGCTCCCCTGGGCCTTCCGCCCCGTCCCCGGCCTTCGATTCGGCAGGAGAACGAGCCAGCGAGGAACGTGGGGAAACCACCCACATTTCGGTCGTCGACAAGGACGGCAACGCCGTGGCGCTCACGCAGACCAACAGCAGCGTCTGGGGATCGGGAGGGTTCGCGGCCGGGTTCTTCCTGAACGACTCGGGCTTCCGTTTCACGGACGAGAACATCTCGGCGCCGTCGAAGAGTCGGTGGCGGATTCGCCAGACCACGATCTCGCCGACTATCGTGCTGAAGGGGACCGCCGTCGACCTCGTCATCGGTGCGCCCGGGGGCGGGCGCATCCCCACGGAAGTCTTCCAGGTGATGGTCTACATCCTCGACTACGGCCTCGACCCCCTCGACGCCGTGCGGATGCCGCGGATCTTTCCCGCCACGAGAAACACCCGCGTGCAACTCGCGCACGGGTTCCCGCCGCAAACCCTTCTGGAGATTCGCGCGCGCGGATACGAGCCCCTGGCGGAATCCTCCGGCTACGCGAGGCTGTATCTTGTGAAGCGCGTGGGCGGGAAATGGGTCGGGGTGTCCGACCCGCAGCACGACGGGCAGCCGCGGGGGTACTGACGCCGGGGCGCGGAGGTATTGCAGGCCGGAGACCCGCTCGAGCGCCGGCCCGAGCGGGGACCGGCGTCAGCGCGTCTGGTAGTGGGCGAGCAACGACTTGACGGGCGCGGCGTCGCGGATGGGTGCGAAGGCCACGGACCTGGCGACCATCGTCGCGCAGGACGCATCCAGGTCGAACGCGCGCTTGAGGTGGACGCTCGCGCGGGTTACGTCGCCGACCAGGCCGTACGTCTCGGCGACGATGAGTTCGGCCCGCGGACTCTGATCGAGCTGCAGCACTGCTTCGAGGTCGCGGACCCCCTCCTCGATCCGCCCGCTCTTCAGCTCGAACAGTCCGAGATAGACCAACGACCCCGCAGGCGCGATCTTCGGATTGCTGCGGAGGGGCAGGATGTCCTCCGCCGCGCCGGCAACATCGCCCGCCAACAAGCGACACGCACCGCGTTCGGCCAGCATGGGCGTCGCGTCGGGAAACGCCCGAATCGTCTTGTTCATGAACTCGACGCACTCGGCGTATCGCCCCATGCGCCGGAGGTTGTGGGCGCGGTTGCTGGCCGCCGTGCTCAGGTTCGGCTTGAGCTCCATGGCCCGCCGGTAGTAGGTCTCGGCCAGCTCCGGGTCCTGGTCCCGATTGCAGGCGTACACATACGCGCTGTACGAGTCTCCCAGCAGCGCGATCGCCTCGGCCGCCCGGGCATCCAGTTCGAGCGCGCGGCGCGCCTCGGCGCGCCAGGCATTGACGTCACCCCGTGACCGGGCGGCCAGCGACAGCGCGATGTGCGTCTCTGCGGTCCCGGGGGCCAGGCTCGCCGCGCGAGCGGCGGCTTCCGCGGCACGGTCGCTCGCCGCCTTCCCCCCGGCCCACATCGGCTGCGACAATCGGCCGTACGTCTTGCCAAGCCAGGCCCACGCTGTACCCGTACTTCGGGTCGCGCGACACGGCGCGCTCGAGCGCGATGGCCGCGTCTCTGTACTGCCGCGCGGCGTACAGCGCGCTGCCTTCGGCGAAGGCGGAGTAGGCCTGAGGGTCCTTCGTGTCTGCATTCTGACGGGCCCAGACCGGGGCCAAGTGTGCGGACGGCCAGCACGGCCGCGACGACGATTCCCAGGACGACCAGGATGGATGCGGCCGTGCGCCACCTGCGGAAGCTCGGTGCAGCAACCGGCGGAGACGGCCCGACCTCATTCTCAGCCGGGGTCCGCTTCGCCAACCACTCGTCGAGTTCGCCGGTAAATGCGTAGGCGGTAGCGCGCTGCCTGTGCTCCAGGCGATGGACGGGGAGTCCCTCGCTGAGCTCCCAGCGCTGGACTGTCCTGATGTCGCGGCCCAGGTGCCCGGCGATGGCTTTCCAGCCGTCCAGACGGGCGCCGGCAGGAACTCCGGGCTTTTCCCTCTGGTTCTCCCCGCTGCCGGCGGGGTTTGCGGGCACTGATGGCATGGTCGAGTTCATTCTACCCCCAAGCTCCCGCAGTCATCGAGATGTCCCCGCGATCGCGGCATTGCACGACACGGGGCCTCTGCCGCGTGATGCCGCTTGCGGCCCATTCGAACAGACGACATGTTACGCACCGGGGGGAATCCTGCCTGGCGGCAGGCGGCGTCAACGCGGCGGCCCCCAAGGGAGTCTGGCGCCCTGACGCCTGGCGGGATGGGAATTCGGACTGACGGAGGGACAGCGATGCAGATGCGGTCTTGGATCGTCGGAGTGACCGTGCTGGCGGTCGTGCTCTCGGCCCCGTGGGCCGTCCAGGCGCAAACCACCGACCGGTCGGGAATCGAGGGCAAGGTCGCCGACCAGGGCGGCGGGGTGCTGCCCGGTGTCACCGTCACGATCGCCAGCCCGTCGCTCCTAGGTGGGGATCGGACCACCGTCACGGACGCGGAGGGCGCGTTCCGGTTTACGGCCCTGCCCGCGGGGGTTTACCAGGTGACACTGGAACTCACGGGCTTCGATGTCAAGAAGCGTGACGTGCGTCTCGATACCGGGTTCGTGGCAACGCTCACCGAAACCATGTCGGTTGGCGGCATGCAGGAGGCGCTGACGGTCACGGCGGAGTCGCCCGTGGTCGACATCCGGACGACCGCCGTCAGTACGAACCTGGGCAAGGAGGCCCTCGAGCAACTCCCGACCTCCCGGAGCATGTGGCAGGTGATGAACCTCGCCCCGGGCCTTCGGGTCACCGGCGCGGATGTCGGCGGGACGGCGGTCGGCACGCAGCAGGGATACGCCAATTACGGGACGTCGAGCGGCGGCAACAAACCGACGCTGGATGGCGTGGACACTCGTGAGGACGCGACAGGGGCCGGCTTCTATTACGACTATGGCGCCCTCCAGGAGGTGCAGATCAAGGCGATGGGGAACGACGCCGAGATGGCCACTCCCGGGACCCAGTTCATGGGCATTCTGAAGTCCGGGGGCGACCAGTTCCACGGGTCCGGCTACTTCGCCTGGGAGACCCCCAGCCTCCAGAGCGACAACGTCACCGACGAACTGCGGGCGAAAGGGGTGAAGGACGGAAATCCCCTGGAAGCCTACCGCGACGGCAACGCGGATCTGGGCGGGCCGATCCTCAAGCGCCGACTCTGGTTCTACGGCTCCTACCGGAACCAGTACATCAAGCAGGGCGTGCTGGGCTACTCCGCCTCGCCCGGCCCCGACAACCTGCCCGCCACCTCCGACGACGTGCCCGGCTACTACGAGGTCACGCTCACGAACATCACGGGCAAGTTGACGGGTCAGATCGGCTCGAACCACCGTTTCAGCGGATTCGTGCAGGCCCAGGAGAAGGACTATCCCGAGCGCAACGCCGACGCGTTCCGCTATCAGGAATCGACGTGGCACCAGATCTTCAAGCCCCTGGCCGGCAAGGCTGAGTGGTCATGGGTGGTCTCGGATCGCACGTACGTCAATGCCTTCGTCGGCCGCTGGAAGTACGACACCGACGCGATTAACCGGACGGAGGACGCGCCGGCGTACGACACGGTCACGCTCCGCTACTGGGGCAGGTTCCTCACGTCGCCATATGTCGGCGGGCGCGACCGTTGGCAGTACAACGGCAGCGTGACGCAGTTCGTCCCGAACCTGTGGGGCGGCAGTCACGACATCAAGGCCGGGCTGGAGTTCACCGACGAAGGGCGGTACTACGACGCGCCGGCGAAGTCCGGCGGCCGGGATTATCAGCTCCGCTTCCAGAACGGCGTGCCCTACCAGGTGGTCGCCTACAACTACCCCTACTACACGATCAACGACATGACGACGCAGGCGGCGTACATCCGCGACGCCTGGCGCTTCGGCGACCGCGCGACACTGAACCTGGGACTGCGCTACGAGGGCTATCACATCACCCTGCCCGCACAGTCCAAGGCTGCCGGGCGGTTCTACCCTGCGGGCGACTACCCCGAGACGGAGATCCTCAGGTGGCGGAACTGGGCGCCCAGGGTCGGCATCTCCTATCCCCTGGACGCGAGCAACCGGACAGTCGTGAAGGCGACCTACGGCTGGTTCAACTACGCCACCCAGGCGAACTACGCCGACGCATACAACAACAACGCCTCCGCCGCCACGACCTATCGCTGGAACGACCTCAACGGCAACAGGGACTACGACGACGGTGAGTTCGGGACGTTCGTGACGGCGACCGGCGCAAGTCAGGCCGCGGTCAACGCTGACCTCAAGCAGCCGAAAACCCACGAAATCACGACGTCGCTCGAACGCCAGGTCGCCTCCAACTTCTCGGCGCGCGCCAGCTACGTCTACCGGCGCGAAGTGGACCGCTACCAGAACGTGAACGTCCTCAGGCCGTACGAGGCCTACGGCATCGCGATCCCGAACGTCGACCCCGGGCCAGACGGCGCGGCCGGCACGGCGGACGACGGCGGACCCCTGACCTACTACGAGTACACGGCAGCATACGCCGGGGCCGCGTTCATCCAGAACGTGGATCTGAACCTGCCCGGCTACGAGAACAGCTACCACAACGTCGAGTTCGCCGCGCAGAAGCGGCTGTCGAACAAGTGGCAGTTGGTGACCTCCGTGCTGGCCACGCACGTGGACGAGTGGCGCACCGGCGTCCCGGAGACGCCGAACGAGGAGTTCTTCTATCCGAAGGCCAAGTACTGGCAGTGGGCGTACAAGCTGGCCGGCAGCTACGACTTGCCGTACCAGATCCAGGTTGCCGGGACCTTCACGAGCCAGAGCGGCGACGTCTGGGCGCGAGATGCACGTTTCACGACGGGCCTGGTTCGGAGCACGGCGCTGGTGCTGCTCATGGAGGACCCGGCTGCGAATCGTCTCCCGACGCAGAATCTACTGAATCTCAGGGTCGAGAAACGCCAGAAGATCGGCCCCGGCACCGCGTCATTCCAGTTCGACTTGTTCAACGTCACCAACACGAACGCCGAACTGGGCGTGACGACGCGGTCTGGTGCCAGCTTCGGCCAGATTACCAGCATCATCCCGCCGCGCGTAGTGAGGCTGGGCGTCAGCTACACCTTCTAGCGGCTCGAGCGTGGGCGGCCCACAAGGGCCGCCCGCGCCGTTCCCATCTGCGCGCCCGACTCGCCCCGGTCGAGCCTTTGGCGGAGGCGTCTCATGAAGCAGTGCAGCGTCGTGTTGGCTGTTCTCACCCTCATCGCGTGCGCGTGGGCGGGCTTCGCGCTCCACGCCGCGCCGGGTGAGGACGGCCTGCTCACGGATTTCGCGTGGCGCAGCATCGGGCCAGGCAGCGCGGGCGGACGCATCGTCGATGTCGAGAGCCTGGACGCGGACCCACGGTTCGTGCTCGTGGCCACGGCGGGGGGAGGCGTCTGGAAGAGCGTGAACGGCGGCACCACGTTCGAACCGATCTTCGACCGCTACGCCACCGGCTCGATCGGCGACGTGGCCGTGAACCAGAAGGACCCGACGATCATCTGGGTGGGCACGGGCGAGGCGAACAACCGTAACGATGTCGGCTGGGGTGACGGCGTCTACAAGTCGACCGACGGAGGCGCCACCTTCACGAACGTCGGCCTGAAGGACACGTTCCAGATCGCGCGGATCGTGCTCCATCCGGCTGACCCGCTGACGGCCTATGTCGCGGCGGTCGGTGACCTGTGGGGCGCGAAGGGCGACCGCGGGCTGTTCAAGACGATCGACGGCGGGAAGACATGGCAGAAGCTGCAAGCAGGGACTTCCGTCGGGGAACCGGGCCGGCGCCAACGACCTCGTGATGGACCCGACCGACCCGAAGTCGCTCTACGTCTCGTTCTACCAGCGCCTGCGCCGCCCGTACCGGTTCGACTCGGGCGGACCGGACAGCGGGATCTTCAAGTCGACGGACGCCGGCAAGTCGTGGCGGCGGCTGACCAGGGGGCTGCCCACCGGTGACCTGGGGCGCATCGGCCTGGCCATCTACCGGAAGAACCCCCGGATCCTGACGGCCATCGTCGAACACGGTTTCAACCCGAACGAAAACGACCCCGCGTACAAAGACATGAGCCGGCTCGGGAGCGGCGTGTACCGGTCGACGGATGGCGGAGAGTCCTGGACGTACCTGAACCGGCACAGCGTGCGGCCGTTCTTCTTCAGCCAGATCCGCATCAACCCGTCCAACGACCAGCACGTCTACGTGCTCGATGTGAACTTCTACGAGTCGAAGGACGGAGGACGGACGCTCGAGCAGGGTGCGCGGAAATTCGGGTACGACTTCCACGCGATGTGGATCGACCCGAATCAGCACGATCGCTACTACCTCGGCCAGGACAAGGGGTTCTTCGTCACGCATGATCACGGGCGGACGTTCCACTTCTTCGACAACCTCCCGGTGGCGCAGTATTACGCCATCGGCGTCGACATGCGGGACCCGTACTACATCTACGGCGGGCTGCAGGACAACGGGTCGTGGGGCACGCGCAGCTTCACGCGAGACGCGTACGGGATCCGGAACGACGACACGTGGAAGATGCACTGGGGCGATGGCATGCACGCCGCCGCCAATCCTGACAATTGGAGGCAGGTCTACACGGAGGCCGAGAACGGGAGCTTCCGTCGGTACGACCCGCAGACCTACGCCGAGGTGATGGGGCGGCCGAACCCGGCGAATATCGTGAACTTCGAAGAGGCGACGGGCAAGCCCCGTCCGTCCGCCCCCGGTTCCACCGGGGACCTCGCTGCGTTCTACGCGCAGATGCGGGCCGATCGGAGCTTCCGTTTCAACTGGCAGACGCCGTTCATCGTCTCGCCCCACAACGGGCGCACCATCTACTTTGGCGGCAACCGCCTGTTCAAGTCCGTCGATGGGGGCGCGACGTGGCGGATCATCAGCGCCGACCTGTCGAACAACGACCCTGAGACCACCCGGCTCGACACGGGCGGCTTGACGCCCGATTCGACCGGAGCGGAAACGCACGCCACCATCGTCTCGCTCTCGGAATCGCCAGTGGTCCCGGGGCTCGTGTGGGCCGGTACCGACGACGGCAACGTGTGGGTGACGAAGAACGACGGCGCGTCGTGGGCGAAGGTCAGCGGTGCGATTCTCGACGTTCCCGCCGGGCTGTGGGTGAGCGATGTCGACGCGTCGGCCCACGCGCCGGGCACGGCGTACGTGTGTTTCGACGGCCACCGCAGCGACGACTTCGGCACGTGGGTCTTCAAGACGATCGACTTCGGCGCCACGTGGACCAACCTCGGCGGGAGCCTGCCCGCGGACCAGCCCGTGCACGTCCTCACGGAGGACAGGAGGAACGCCCGGCTGCTGTTCGTGGGGACCGAGTTCGGCGTGCACGTTTCGTTGGACGGCGGGGCGTCGTGGCGCGCGCTGATGAACGGCATGCCAACCGTGGCGGTCCACGACCTCGTCATTCATCCGCGCGACAACGATCTCATCGCCGGTACCCACGGAAGAGGGCTCTACGTGCTCGATGACATCACGGCCCTGCAGCAACTGAAGCCCGAGGTGCTGGCGTCGGGCGTACATCTCTTTCAGCAGCGCACGGCCACGCTCTGGGTCGACCAGAGCCGGGGCGGCCAGTACGGCGACGACACGTACGGCGGCGCGAACCCGCCATCGGTCCGGGCGCCGGGCACCGCCAGGGACCGCGCCAAGATCGTCAACACGCCGGTCATCACGTGGTTCCTCGGCCGGCCCTCCGAGGCTCCGGTCTCGTTGACGATCCAGACGGTGGATGGGAAGCTGACCAGGACGATCAGCGCGCCGGCCAAGTCCGGCATCACCCGGTTCGCATGGGACGGCCGCTTCGACCCGCCTGCGGGGAGCGCGCCGCCGCCTCGGCCCGCCGGCGAATCCGCGTTTCTGGCGTCGTTCCGGCCGCCGCCGGGTGTGCCGGCAGGCCCAGGCGTCTACCGGCTATCGCTGACGGCAGGCGGCGCGCGCGTCGAGGGCGTGCTCCAGATTCGTGAGGACCCGCTCGCAACCAGCGCTGCGCGCTGAGGCGTGCGGCGGCGGCACGGCCATGGCGCGCCGCCCGAGGAGAGAATATGAAGCGCGGACCCGGCAGTCGAATCGCCCTGATGGCCGTCATTGCGTCAGGACTCGTCATCCACCTCTCGGCCGGTTCGGGCTCCGAGGAGTGTACGACCCTCGTGGCGACCGGCGCCGCGACGCCCAGCGGTGGGCCGCTGCTCTGGAAGAACCGCGACACGGGAACCCTGTCGAACAAGGTCATCCTCGTGTCGGAGCATCCGTACAGCTTCCTGGCGCTCGTCGACGCTGACGACACGGCCGGGCGGGCCGCATGGGCGGGCGTCAACGCCGTGGGGTTCGGGATCGCCAATTCCGCCTCCTACAACCTGCCTCAGCCGACAGGGGAGTTGCAGGAACAGGAAGGCGTCGTGATGGCCGAAGCGCTGCGGACCTGCCGCACTGTCGGCGATCTCGAGGAACTCATCAAGCGACGGCAGGGGAAGCGCCTCGGCGTCCGTACCAACTTCTTCGCCATCGACGCCGACGGCGGCGCCGTGATCATCGAGACCCACAACCACGGCTACACGCGCTACGAGGCATCGACCTTCCCGGGCCAACGGCTGGCGAACACCAACTACTCTCGCAGCGGCGGCGAGAACGATGGCTCCGGCTACCTGAGATTCGACCGGGAGAGCGAGTTGTTGCGGACCGTACCGCCCGAGTCGCTCGACGCCGGCACCGTGTTCCGTGTGCTGTCACGCGATCTCGGCCATCCCCTGCTCCAGCACCCGGCCCGCAACACCTGGGCGTCGCTGCCGGCCGACCGGCCCTACTGGATTCACACCAACTACACGATCGACCGGCCGAGCACCGCCTCGGCGGTGGTCATCCAGGGTGTGCCACCCGGCCAGGATCCCGCGCACACGACGATGTGGGTGGCGCTCGGTGAACCGGTGACGACAATTGCCGTCCCGCTGTGGATCGCGGCAGGAGCTCCTCCCGACGAGTTGTGGCAGGGCAAGGACGCCCCCATCACGACCGAGGCGTTTCGTCTGAAGGCCCTGCTGCGGCCACTGAAGGCGCGGGAACGCGCTGAATACCTCGACCTGACGCGGCTCGACAACGCATCCGGCACGGGTTGGTTGCCTGGTCTGATCGCGGTCGAGCGCGATATCGTGCTGGAGACCGAAACGTTCCTCCGCAAGAAGCCCGCGCCGGCGGAACTCGCGGCCTTCCAGAAGGGGATGGCCGCTAGGGCGCACGCCGCCCTGAAGGCCGTCAACCCGCCGCCGCGGCCCGCCCCGCAGCCGGACCCCCAGGCGGCGTCGTTGGCCGCTCCTGCCATTGCTGAGGGCGCCGTCCTCCAGCGGCGTCGTGAGCAAGACAAAGCCGTGGCGGCATTCGACCGGGCGATTGCTGCGGATCCTGCGAGTGCCGACGCTTACCTGCTCAAGTGCCGATCGCTCGCTGGGCTGCGCCGGCACGAGGAGGCAGTGGCTGCGTGCACGGAGTCACTCCGGCTGCGCCCTGATCAGGCGGAAGTCCTCCGTGACCGCGGTCACTACCAGCTGAACCTGGGACACGTCGAGCCTGGGCTGGCAGACTTGCAGAAGGCGGAATCCCTGACGAGCCGGGACCGCGGCGTCTACTACCATCTGGGGCTGGCCTACTATCTCAGTGGTGATTTCACGCGGGCCGCGAAAGCGTACGAGGCCTGTGCCTCCAACTCCTCCGACGGCGCGGGGAAGGTCGAATGCCAGGCGTGGCTGCTGCCCAGCCTCCTGAGGTCGGGGCGCAACGACGAGGCGAAGAAGCTGCTGGCCACCCTGCCCGCCGCCCAGATGGAGGGACATCCCGGCAACTACCTCGACCGTCTCCTCCTCCTCAAGGGCGCGCGAACAGAGGCACAGGTTGCGGCGACGATGGCCGCCGAGGGCCCGATTTCAGAAGCCACCGCCGGGTACACCATCGGGATCTGGCACCTGCTCAACGGCCGCGAGGCCAAGGCCCGCGAGTACTTCGAGCGCTCGGTGGCCTCGGACTACTCGCCCGCGTGGGGCTACCGCGCGTCAGAGGCTGAACTGAAACGCCTGGGACCTCGCCCCGCTGCGAAGTAGGATGCCCAGGCGTTCCAGGACCGCTACCGGCCCGGCTTCGTGGCGCGGATGAAGCCGCTGTAGAACTTGTTGTCGACGAGGGGCGCGATTGTGTCGATGTCGATGCCCTGGGCGTTGAGGAACTCCCGCGCGTCCTCCGCCCGGTAGACCCGCGTGGGTTCGATGGACACGTCGACGAACCCGGCGTGCGTCAGCTTCTCGACGTAGACCGACTCGTCGAGGGCGCCCGAAATGCAGCCGACCCACAGCTCGACGCTTCGGCGGATCTCCGGGGGAATCTCGCCGCGAACGACGACGTCCGACACCGCCAGGCGCCCGCCGGGCTTCAGCACGCGGAAGGCCTCGGCCAGCACGCGGTCCTTGTCGGCCGAGAGGTTGATCACGCAGTTCGAGATGATCACGTCGACCGTGTTCCCGGGCAGCGGAATCTCCTCGATTTGTCCCTTGAGGAACTCGACGTTGTCGAGGCCCGACTTACGCTGGTTCTCGCGCGCGAGCGCCAGCATTTCGTCCGTCATGTCGAGGCCGTACGCCTTGCCCGTGGGGCCGACTCGGCGGGCTGACAGCAGCACGTCGATGCCGCCCCCCGATCCGAGATCGAGCACGACCTCACCCGGGTGAAGCGTCGCAAGGGCCGTGGGGTTTCCGCATCCGAGAGAGGCAAGGACAGCCTCGGCCGGGAGGCCGGTGGTTTGCTCCACGTCATAGAGATTGACGGTGATGGGATCGACCGCACCCGGCACGAGCGGGCTCGGGCCGCAGCAACTGCCGGCCTGGCTCGCCGAACCGCAACAGCTGCCCGCGGTACCGCTCATGACCTGCAGCGCCGCTTTTCCGTATCGCTCCTTGACGACCTTCGTGATGTCCGACATGATGCCCTCCCTTTCGATCCGCGCGGCGCCGCCGCGCGTTAACACTCGCACTGCCGAAGGACGTCCTCCGGCGACATGGGCTTGTTGCGTCCACAGCACTCCGCGTAGAGAAACCCGAGCAGTTCGCGCAACGATTCGGTGTTGACCGTGTAGCGCAAGAAGGTGCCCTCCCGCCGGCTCACGGCCAGGTCATTCATCCGCAGCTTCTCGAGGTGGTGGGAGAGCGTCGGGCCCGGGATGCCGAGTTCCTGTTGAATGTCCGAGACCACCAGCCCGTCGGGGTGGGCCGAGAGCAGGAGCCGCATGATGCGCAGCCTGGGTTCAGTACCCATGGCGGCAAGCATGTCCGCGAGCCGGGCGACGTCGACGGTGCTCTCTCGTACCATAATTCTACAACTATCAAAATATACGGACTCCGTCAAGCTGAGGTTCCCTGATTTCTGCGAGTCGCAGTGTCTGCGGAGGCGACGGGCGGCAGGTGGGATGGGCGGCCGTGCCCGCCGGGGCGGGCACGGCCCATTCCAGCTAGAAGAGATACCGGGCGGAGATCTGAATCTGGCGCGCCGTGCCCAGTCCCACCGTCCGATTCAGGGGGCCGAGCATGTAGCCGAATGTCCCTGCCTGCGCGTCCGTGAACGACGCGCCGGGCGCACCGTTCGGCAGCACCGTCGCCGGGTTCTCGTAGTTGAGCCGGTTGGCGACATTGAACACCTCGAGCCGCAGTTGCAGGCTCTGGGTTTGGGTGAATCTCACGTCCTTCGACACCATCAGATCGACCTGGGCGAACGACGGGCCGCGCAGGAAGTTCCGCGGCAGGTTGCCGAAGGTCCCTGGCTGCGGCGTGGCGAACGCCGCCGGGTTGAGCCACCGCACGCCGTCCTTCAGGTACGGGTTCACGCCGGGGACCAGGTCCGGCCGCTGCGTGCCGCGGCTGTTGCCGCCGGGGATGTTGGTCACCGTCACGCCGTTGACCGTGACGTTGTCCGGCCGGCTGATGGTCACGTTGACGGGCACGCCGCTGCGGCCATTGACAATCGCCCCCACGCGCCAGCCGCCGGTGAACGCGCCCGACCCCGGGATTTGGTAAACCAGCGATCCGTTGAACGTATGCGGGATGTCCTGCGGATTGATCCCGTACTCCGAATCGAAATCGAAGGTGTTCTGGGTGGTGCCCGCCTCATTCGAACCCTGGGTCGTGCCCTTGTTGCGGGAGTACCTGGTACTGGAACCCGCCGGTGAATCCCGACTGGAACCGCCGGGTTACCCCAACCTGCAGGGCGTCGTACTTCGCAGTCCCGCAACCGCTGGTGCCGTAAATGCCCGCCAGTTTCAGGCCGTCGACGCACCCGCCGGTCTTGAAGTCGATCTGGCCGTAGCTGGGCACGGGCCGCACACGCGTCACGGGGTCGAGCACATTGCCGACGCCCCGGAGGAACATGTCGCGGCCCTCGCTGCCCGTATAGCCCACGCTGAGGTTGAAGGCGCCGGGCAGTTCCTGCTGAATGCTCACGCCGTACTGGATGTTGTACTCGGCCGGGTAGTGGTGCGTGTAGCCGCGGATCGACAGCAGGCTCTTCAGCTGCGCAGAGTCGATCGGGTACGCGAGGCCGTTGTTCGGCACGTCGGAGGCCTGCACGCGGTTACGCGTGATGTAGTTCTCGATCGGCTGGATACGGTCCTCGAACTGGCCCGGCCCGTAGTAGTAGCCGAACCCTCCGCGCAGGACGGTCCTGCCGGTCAGCATGTACGCCGCCGAGAGGCGCGGCGCAATGTTGTTCGTGTCCTGGTCGTAGAATGCGTTCGGATCGGCGCCGAACTGGTTCTCCTCGACGAAGAACGGCTTCGCGCGGCCATCCGCTTCCTTGACGACGGAGTAGTAGTCGTACCGGACGCCGAGGTCGAGCGTGAGCCGCTCGCTCAGCCGCCAGGTGTCCTGCGCATACCCCACCAGGTAGAACTGCTGCGGACGGAACATCGGCGAGTCTTCGGTGACGGCGTAGGTGTTCGGCCGGTTGTCGATGAACTCGTTGATGCCGTTGTAACTGATCTCCGTGCTGCCGAGGAACTGGAAGTCCGACTGGATCCGCCGGTACTCCGCGCCGAACTTCATCGTGTGCCGGCCGGTGTTCCACGTCAGCGCGTCGCTGAAGGACAGCGATTGCGGCTCGAACACCGACCCCACCGTAGACGAGGCGCTCGAGGCACGGATGAGCAGGCCGCTGCGCGCGATGCCGGTCGTCCCGCGCGCGTCAATCGACGAGGACGTGAACGATCCGGAGAGCGACACACCCACCGGGTCGTACCCGGCCGGACCGAAGGCCGTCGCGTTCGAGTAGGGCAGGTTCAGCCCGACCTTGGCCTCGTTGACCAGGTTCGCGCCCATGATCCGCTGCCAGCTGGCCATGAGGTTCTGCGGCTGCTGTTTCGCGCGCACGCGGCGCGGCGTCACCGTCCGGTCCGGGGTGTCGACGTCGCCCTTGCTGTAGAGGTAGCGCACGTAGAACGAGTCGTTGTCGCTGAAGCGATGGTCGAGGCGTCCCGAGAGCGTGTTCTCGGTTTGCTCCGCCGTCGAACTGACCGTCAGCAGGGCCACGAGCGGATTGGACGTCGGCGTCGTCCCGCGCGGGAAGCCGTTCAGCAGCGGCGCGACGGCCTGCGTGCGAGCGGGGTTCTGTCCGGCACCCGACCCGACCGGTTCGCCGGCGAGAATCCGCCGCCGGGCTTCATCGCTCGGCACCGCCTCGGTGAAGCTCAACCCGGTGCGCTGCTTGAGACCCTCGTAGCTCGTGAAGAAGAACGTCCGGCCTTTCGCAATCGGACCGCCGATCGATCCGCCGAACTGGTTCATCTCGAGCGGTTGCTTCACATCGTCGTACGGGCTGGCCGAGTCCAGGGCGTCGTTCCGGCCGTACCAGAAGGCGGAGCCCTTGAACGCGTTGCCGCCGCTCTTGGTGACGACGGTGATGTTGCCGCCGGCGCCCAGGCCGCTTTCGGCAGGCGCCAGGCCCGACGCGACGCGGAACTCGGAGACCGACTCCATCGAGGTCTGCAGGCGGAACTGCGACCCGGTGGCGCTCAGGTAGCTCGGGCTCGCGTCCCACACGTAGGTGCCGTCGACGCCGTCGTAGTTCAGGTAGTTCTGCTGGTTCGACTTGCCGTTGAACCGCACCGACGACCAACCGCCGTTGCCGTCGGAGGTCGCGCCCGTCGCCAGCGTCATCAGGTTCGCGAAGTTGCGACCGTTCACCGGGAGGCTCTGCACCTCCTCCGGCGTGACATTGACCCCGATCTTGGCGCCCTGCACGTCCAGCACCCGCGCCTCGGCCGACACGTTGACCGTTTCACTGACGCTGGCGATTGACAGCGCCGCATTCGCCGGCTTCGTGTCGCCGACGCCGAGCGTCACCGTCATCTCGGACGCCGCGAAGCCGTCGAGCGAGAAGAGCACCCTATAGGTGCCCGGCCCGAGATTGGTCACCGTGAATGCGCCTCCGGCGTCGGTCACCGCTGTCCGGACGGCCCCGGTCTTGGTGGCCGTCACCGTCACCGTCACGCCGGGAAGCACGGCCGCACTCGCGTCGGTGACTCTTCCGGTAATGCGTGATTCGGTGAGCTGGGCAGCGGCGGGCACGGCCGCGGCCAGGAGCGCCAGACCGACGAGCAGCGCGGTGAAACTCTTGCGAAACGCTGGCATACAGGAACCTCCGAAACCTCTGAACCGATCTTCCAGGTGATAGCGACCAAGCTAATCTATGGCGGAGGTGTTTCGGAGCCGTGGCAGGACTGTTGCCGGCAGGTTAATTCCTGAGGCGCCGCTGGCGCAGGCTGCCGGAATCGCCGGCGGGCTGCGAGAGTCCACGCGAAAGTTTACGCGCTCGAAACACTGCGGCAGCAACGCTACAATGGCGCAGGCGAGCCCTGGAGGGACACTGAGCCTAGAAGACGGCCGGACTGATCCGGATACGAACTGGCGGATGCGGGCGCGGCGCGCGCTCGGGCGGCTGGGGGTTGCCGTGATGGTGGCCCTGGCCGCGACTGCTGCGTCCGCGCAAACTCCGCCGCCGCCGGCGTCCGCGGCGCCTGAACCGCCGTACAAGTTCAGCGGCCTGATGTTCGGCGACTTCTACTACTTCAGCCAGAGCCACGACCCGGCCTGGGAAGGGCAGCAGGCGTTCTGGTTCCGCCGGATCTACTTCACCTTCGACTACACGCTCTCGCCGGAGCTCACCACCAGGTTCCGGCTCGAGGCGAACAGCGACGGGAAACTCGAGGGCGGCTCTCTGACTCCATACGTGAAGGACGCCTGGTTGCGCTGGACCTACTACGGGCGCCAGCAGCTCACGCTGGGCATCGAGCCGTCGCTGAGTATCGATTTCGTCGAGTCCGTCTGGGGGCTCCGCCATATCGAAAAGACCCCTCTGGACCTCTACAGGTGGGACTCGTCGCGCGACACGGGCCTCACGCTTGGCGGGCCGCTGAACGGGGCCGGCACGTTCAGCTACGGCGTCCAGTTCGGCACCGAACCGAGCGACTACGCCGAGATCGACAGAGACAGGGCATTTCGCGCCGTCGCCCGCTACCAGGGGACCGAGGGGCTGACGGTGGAAGGCATGTTCACACGGCTCGGCCACGACCTGGCTGCGAGTCGGACGACGGCCCAGGTGTTCGCGGCGTACCGCGCGAAGACGGCGCGGGCCGGCTTTCTCTACTCCCACCAGGAGCGGCATGCCGTCGAAGGCTCGACGGCACCGGACCTCGGTCTGGATGTCTACTCGGGGTTCGGCGTGGTGAATCTCAAGCCGCGGAAGCTCTCGGTCTTCGCCAGGGTCGATCGAAACGACGACCCCTGCCCGGACTGCTCGGGCATCGCCTACCTTCCACTCGACACCTCGGCTCCATTCACGCTGACGCTTGCCGGCGTCGAGTACTACATCCATCCCTCGGTGCGCTTCAGCCCGAACGTCGAGTGGGTGGCCTACAGCGCTCCGAAAACGGATGGTGCCGCAACGCCGAAAGACGACGTCGTCTGGCGGGCGACCTTCCACTGGGCCTGGTAGCCGCACCGTCAGGCAGACGGTTTCGGTCTGCCCGGCGGGACGCCTGCGCTACAATCAACAGATCGAGATGTCGTCGTCCGGGCCGCCGGGCGCCGACAGCCCTCCGAGGAGTTCCATGGCCGCGTACATCGAAGCGATCGATCTCAAGCGCAAGATGTTCTTCGAATTCGAAGATACCCCGTATTTGTGCCTGGACGTTGAGCGCTCGACGCCGACGGCGCGCGGCGGGCAGACGCTGGTCCGGGTGAAAATGCGCAATCTGAAGACGCGCGCCGTCTTCGACAAGACGTTCAAGGCGGGGGAGAAGTTCAGGGAGCCCGACCTGGTCCAGTCGCCGGCCAGTTACCTGTACAGCGACGCCCTCGGGTCCCACTTCATGGACCAGGAAAGCTACGAGACCATCACGCTGCGCGACGACATGCTCGGCGACGCCCTGGATTTCCTCGTGGACGGCCAGCTCGTGCAGCTCCTCATGTTCAACGGCCACGCCATCGGCCTTCAGCTGCCGCAGCACGTCGAGTTGACGGTGACCTCCGCGGAGCCCGGGGCCCGCGGCGACACGGCATCCGGCAACGTGACGAAGGTGGCGAAGCTGGAGACCGGGATCGAGGTCCGCGTGTCGCTCTTCATCAAGGAGGGCGAGAAGGTGAAGGTCAACACCGAAACGCGGGAGTGCCTCGGCCGCGTCTGAGCGTGGGGCTGGCTGCAGGGGCCGGTCCTAGGCTCCCGTTGCCGGCAGTCCGGCATCCGGCGGCAGCGCCCTCCTGGCGCGCCGGCTACCACGTTGCGAGCAGGACGCTCCCGACGGCCGTGAGGCCGGCCGCAAGGCCCAGCCACAGGCCCTGCACGCCCCATCCCCACCAGAAACACGCCGCGTAGCCGAGCGGCAGCCCGATGAGCCAATGCCCCGCGAAGTTCGCGAACATCGGGATGCGGGTTTCGCCGAGGCCGCGCAGAATCCCGGTCGAGACGCCCTGTGTGCCATCGAAGACCAGGCACACGCCGGCGATGGCCAGGAGCGACGGCCCGATGGCGAGCACCGTCGCGTCGCTGTGAGAACGCGCCGATGAGCGGGCGTGCCGCCACGAAGAAGACGACCGCCGACGACGCCGTGAACCCGGCAGCCAGGCCAGCGCCGTCCACCCCGATCGCCAGACGCCCTCCCGGTCGCGCCGGCCGACCGCCTGCCCGACCCTCACGGCGCCCGCGGCATTCAATCCGAGCGGCACCATGAAGACGAACGACCAGAGGTTCATCGCGATCTGATGCGCGGCCAGGGCGGCCGGCGCCAGCCGTCCGGCCAACGCGGTCACCGCTGCGAACACGCCCGATCTCCAGCAGGATCTGCAGGGCCGCCGGGACGCCCAGAGACAGCAGGCTTCCGCATGGCGTCCGCGTCGACGTGGCGCGAGACCCGTTCAGTGGAGCCGCGCCTGCGCTGTGTCTCCCGGACTGCGACGAACGAGCACGGCTGCCATGTAGACGCGCGAGAACACCGTCGCCCACGCCGCCCCCGTCGCGCCAAGGGCCGGAAACCCGAGCTTGCCGTAGATCAGCACCCAGTTGACGGCGACGTTCACGAGATTCGCCGACAGCAGGGCGAAGGTGATCGGGCGCACCAGGTTGACGGCCTGCAGGTAGCGGCGGAACGCGGTGTAGAAGAGCAGTGGCAGCACGCTGAGCGTCACGACGTTCAGGTACGGCGACGCGAGCACGAGGACGTCAGCGTTCAGGCCCCAGAGCGGCAGCGTGGCGCGTGACGCCGAACGACGAGCAGCGAGAGCGGCACCGACCGAATCAGGGCGAGGTACATCCCCTGGCGCAGCCAGTGCTGGCACCGGTCCAGCCGGCCCGGCGCCGAAGGACTGGGCGACCAGCGTGTCGAGTCCCAGCAGCAGCCCCATGCCGAAGATGCCGACCGACAGGAAGACGATGCTGCCGAGGCCGACGGCCCCGATCGCGGCCGGGCCGAGCGGGCCCACCATCAGCGTGTCGACCAGCCCCATCGTCGTCCAGCCGATCTCGGCCAGGATGACGGGGACGGCGAGGCTCACCATCGGCCTCAGTTCGTCGCGGATGCCGGAGCGCATTGGCGGCATCATCTCACAGTGGGCGCGAGGCGAGCGGGTCGGGGAGGCCCTCGCTTCCCAGTCCCTAGCCCCTGTAGAATCTGCCCATGTCCAAGCTCGCCGCCTACGCCGGAGTCGCGCGCGCGCCGTTCCTGCTGCTGCCGGTCACCCTTGTCGCCTCCGGCGCGGCCGCGGCTGCCTACGACGACCGGGCGTCGGCGCTGGCCACCGTCCTCGCGCTGGTCGGCCTCGTCGCGCTGCACGCGGCGGTGAACGCGTTCAACGAGGCCAGCGACATGCGCTCGGGCATCGATCTGCAGACCGCGCGCACGCCGTTCAGCGGCGGCAGCGGAACGCTCCCGTCGGGCGCGATGCCGGTCGGCGGCGGCCGTGGGCGTCGGCGTGGCGGGCTCCGCTGATCGGTCTGCGCGATCGGCGTCTACTTCGTGACGCGGATCGGCTGGTGGCCGCTCGGCGGCCGTGATGGCGCTCGGCGCGGTGGCCGTGCTGATCTACACGGAAGTGTTCGCGCGGACCGGCGTGGGCGAGGTCTTCGCGGGCCTCGGGCTCGGGCTGCTGCCAGTCATCGGCACCGCGCTGGTGCAGCATGGGGACGATCGGCCGCGCGGCCTGGGCCGCCGGCGTGCCCGCGTTCCTCATGACGTTCAACCTGCTGCTGCTCAACGAATTCCCGGACGAGAAGGCCGATCGCGCCGGAGGCCGGCTCAACCTCGTGCTGCTGCTCGGCCGGCGGCGCGCCGCGCTCGTCTACATCGCCGCGGCGGTGGGCGACCCCGTCGTCGATCGCTGGCGGCCGTCGCTGGCGCAGTGGCTCCCGCCCCTCGCGCTCATCGGCTGCCTGCCGTTCTGGTTTGCCGTGCCGGCGGTCCGGTGGGCAGCTACCGCGGCCGCACGAGCCCGTGCCGATCCCGGCGATGGCCGGCAACGTGATCTGGAATCTCGCGACGAACAGTCTGCTGGCGGCGGGTCTCGGCGCTGGCCGCGTACCTGGGATGGTGACCTGTTCCGTGGGGCCCCGGGCTTCCCTGGCCTGTGCGAAGTCGAAGGCGGCCCCGCAGTCATCTGAGCGCTTCCGTTCCCCCAAACGTCCGTGTCGGGCGTCAACTCCTTCAGCGTCGCGGCGTCGGCCTCGGTCTCCTGGTCGGTCAGCATGCGCGTGAGCAGTCTGCCGACGCCGGGGCCGAGCATGTAGCCCTGCCCGCACATCCCGACGGCGTGGATGTAGCCCTCGAGCTCCCAGGCGCGCCCGATGATGGGCGAACCGTCCGGCGTCATCGGGTAGAGCCCGCGCCAGGTGCGGCGCACCTTGATGTTGGCGAGCTTCGGCATCAGCCCCACCATGCGGCGCGCGATCATCGGCAGATAGGTCGATGTCTCGCGCCGATCGGTGCCGACGATCGGCGGGTCAGGCGTGATGCAGAACACGACGCCGCCTGGCTTGTGCTGATAGAAGTAGTAGTTCGTCGATCCTTCCGCCGGGCCGGATGTCGACCACCATCGGCGTCAGGAACGGCGCGACCGGCTCGGTGATGCCGGCCTCGTGGCTGTCGGGCACGACCGGCGCATCGAGCCCGGCCATGTTGGCCACCGCCTTCGCCCACGGCGCCGCCGGCGTTGATGACGGTCTCGGTCGCGTATCCGCCCTTGTCCGTCCGCACCCCCACCACCATGCCGCGCCGGCGCATGAGGCCGGTGACGCGCTCCTGGAACCGGAACTGCACGCCCTTCTCGACGGCGTGCCTGTAGAACGCGTGCGCCGCTCAACATGGGCGAGGCCGAGCCGTCCTCGGGCGAGTACGTCCCCCCGCGCAGGCCGCTCGGGGTTCAGCGCGGGCACGAGGTCGCGCATCTGGTCGCGGGCCGAGCCAGCGGATGTTCAGCCCGGCGCGCTGCTGCACCTTCAGCAGGTCCTTCAGGGCCCGTTCTTCCTGCTCGCGGTACGCCACGAACGTGTATCCGCCCTGGGCCCACTCGATGTTGTCGCCGTAGGCGTGTTCCCAGGTCGAGAAGATCCGCAGTGATTCCAGGCACAGGTGGATCTTCGCCGGGGACGAATGGGTGGCACGGATCCCGCCGATGGCGGCCTTGTTGCTGCCCTGGCCGGGGCTGGCGAACTGGTCGATGACGAGCGGCCGGATCCCCTGCTCGGCCAGGAACAGGGCCGTCGGCAGTCCCACGCTGCCCGCGCCGACGATGACGACATCGAAGGCGTCCGTGCCCATCAGAGCCCTCCTTCGTGCGCGCCGGTGGCATGCCTGACTGGCGCCTCGTCGGGGGGCGCCCCCTCAACCGACGACGCCCGCGAACGCGCCGAGCGGCACCTCCATGAACACGGGCCGCTTCGTGAGGTCGATGATCTGGCTGTCGGGCACGCCTTCCTCCCGGTACAGCCGCCTGATGAGGCTCGGGCACGTCTTGCCTCCGCACGCGCCCATGCCGGCCCGGGTGATCGCCTTCAGTTCGTTCATGTCCCGCACGCCGGCGCGGATGAGCCCGCGGATCTCGCCGGCCGTCACGCGCTCGCAGCGGCAGACGATCATCTCGTCGTCGAGGGGAGGCACGAGCAGTTCCGAGGGCTCCGTCACCCAGGGCTCCTGGACGCGGATGCCCGCGATGCGGGAGGCGATCTCGCGCGGCGCCCGGACCTTCACCATCAGGCAGCGGTCATTGGCCTTCGCCTCGCGTACGCGCGTCACCTCGACGTTGCCGAGCATCGCGCCCTCCGTGTCGAGCACGGTGACGATGTCGCCCTGGCTTGATCGACTGGGAGGTGAACTCGTAGGGGACCGTGACGGTCGGGATACTCGGCGTCCTTCCGGAAGTCGACCAGCGTGACCGCGAGCCCCGGGCAGATGGCGACGCACTTCTCGCAGGCGTCGCACTGGTCGCCGACGAACTCCGGCAGCCCCATGATGTCCCCGTCCTCGATGCGGATGGCGTGGTGCGGACAGACGGAGGTGCACGGGTTGCAGGGGATCTCCTGCGAGCAGTGGAAGAGCGGGAACGCCCCGCTCGCAACCGGCGGGAGGTCCTCGGCGATGGTCGCGCCGGGGCGCGACTTGAGCACCTCAGCCGTCCGGTGCCATTCCGGCGGCACCTCGCCCACGTCGCGGCCGAGCGCGCGGGCGAGCTCGAGGCCGCGGATGCGTCCCGGTGAACATGGCCGCCGATGCCTCGGCGATTTCCTCCGAGTCGCCGGCCGCGAACACCGGCAGGCCGAACTCCCTGGCCTTGGCGATGAACTCGTTCACCGGGTCCAGGCCGACGGCCACCAGGACGGTGTCGCACTGGAACGTCCGCTCCGTGCCCGGAACCGGCTTCCACCCCTTGTCGATCCTGGCGATGGTGACCGAACTCACCTCCTCCGTGCCGTTCGCGCTGAGCACGGTGTGCGAGGTGTAGATCGGCACGCCCATCCGCACGAGCTTGTCCTTGTGGACCTTGTAGCCGCCGCACTCGGGCAGCGCCTCGCACAGGCCCACCACCTGGATGCCTGCCTGCAGGGCGTGGTACCCGGCGATGAGTCCCACGTTGCCGCCGCCGACGATGAAGAGGCGCGAGGTCGGGCGGACGAGATCGCGGTTGACCAGCGTCTGGAACGCGCCCGCGCCGTACACGCCGGGCAACGTGTTGCCCTTGAAGACCAGCGACTTCTCCCGCGCGCCCGCGGCCACGAGCAGCATCTCGGGCCGCACGATGCAGTAGCGGCCGTCGCGGAGAATGCCGACGCGGCGATCCGAGAACACCGCCAGCGCCGTGCTGTTGAGCCACACGCGGACGTTCTCGAACAGGCGCACGTCGCGTTCCAGCCGGGTCGCGATGTCGATGCCCCGCGTGCCGGCATAACACGCGTCGATCGACCCGAAGAACTTGTGCGTCTGCAGAACCAGCTTGCCGCCGAGGCGGTGTTTGTCGTCGACGATCAGCGTCCGGACTCCCGCGCGTCCCAGTTCGATGGCGGCCGTGAGCCCCGCCGGCCCGCCGCCGATGATCAGGCACTCGCAGTCGACCGTCGGGATGTCGCGCAGCTCGTGCCCGCCTTGGACATCCGGCAGCGCTGGCCTGCCTTCGAGCGGCTCGACGCGCATGCCCGGCTTGACGGGCACCATGCACGACTTCACCGCCAGGCCGTCCGCCACGACGGCGCACTGGGCGCACTGGCCGTTGGCGCAGAAGATCCCCTGCGCCGCGCCGTCCTTGTGGTGATGGCCAAAGACACGCACGCCGTTGGCGAACAGCGCCGAGGCGATCGTTTCGCCGGCCAATCCCGTGCACGGCTGGCCGTTCCAGAAGAACTCGACGGTCTCGCGGGCGGGCACCGGCAGGATCGGGTGCTGGCGGATGCGATACTCGACCACAGGGATCACTCCTCAACGGGTCTCGACGTACGTGCGGTTCCGTGCGGCCCGGAGTAACAGGGAGTGTCAGCCGGAGGGAACCGACGGGAGGGGGCGCTGCGCCGCGGCACGACGCTGAGACATCTTACTGCAGGCGAGAGGCGCGAGGCGAGAGTGAAGGGGATAGGGCACAGCGGAAAGGTGAGAGGGATTGCGGCGGGACAGACGAACCCCGAACCCCGAACCCCGAATCCCGAATCCCGAATACCTACTTTCCCGTCCCCGCCAGGTAGTCCACAGCCAGGCTCGCGAGGGCGCGGACGCCCGTGACAAGCGCCGCCTCATCCGGGCTGAACCGGGACGAGTGGTTCGCGGCCCATGCGGCGGGATCCGCCCCTTTGGGCGCCACGCCAAGGAAGAAGTACAGTGCGGGCACCTTCTGCCCGTAAAACGAAAAATCCTCGGACGTCGTCGTCGGCTGGGCGTTCGCATTGAAGGTGCCGGCGGCCACCCGGCGAAGCGACGGCGTCATGCGCTCAGTGAGCGCCGGATCGTTCCAGGTGACCGGATACCCCTCGTCGAGGACCACTTCCGCCGTCGCACCGGTGGCCGCGGCGATGCTCTCCGCCGTCCTCTTCACCCGGGCGAGGACGTCTTTCCGCATGTCGGGGTCGAACGTCCTGATTGTCCCGCTCATGCGGACCTCGTCGGGCACGATGTTGTGGCGGCTGCCGCCTTCAATCGTGCCCACCGTCACGACCGCTGGAGCGAGCGTCAGGTCGATCTGGCGGCTCACGACCGTCTGCAGGCCGAGCACGATTTGCGACGCGACGACAATCGGATCGACGCCAGCCCAGGGCATGGCGCCGTGCGTCTGCCGTCCCTTGACGACGATGCGGTACGTGTCGCCGGCGGCCATGAGCCCTTTCGGCCTGAACGTGATCGACCCGGCCTCGAGCGGCGTGATGCCGACGTGGAGCCCGAACATGGCGTCCACCTTCGGATCCTCGAGCACGCCTTCCTTGACCATGACTTCCGCGCCGCCCGGCTCCCCCGGCACGCCTTCCTCGGCCGGCTGGAAGACGATCTTCACCGAGCCGGGAAGATCGGCCTTCATGCCAGCGAGCACTTCGGCGGCGCCGAGCAGCATCGACATGTGGAAGTCGTGCCCGCACGCGTGCATCACGCCGACTTCGCGCCCGTTGTACTGGCCGCGTTCCCTCGACGCGAACGGGAGGCCGGTGTCCTCGGTGACCGGCAGGGCATCCATGTCGGCGCGCAACGCCACGACCGGGCCAGGCTTGCCCCCCTTGAGCAGGGCCACCACGCCGGTCTTTGCCATGCCGGTGCGGACGTCGTACCCGAGCTTGCGGAGCTGGTCTGCGAGAAACGCCGACGTCCGCACTTCCTGGTTGCCGAGTTCCGGGTGCGCGTGCAGATCCCGCCGCCAGGCGACGACCTTGGGCATGACCGTCTCGGCTGCCTTGTCGAGGCGTGCATGCAGCGCGTCCAACGCGGCAGCCATCGGCGCCGGCGGTGTGCCGGAGGCCGGCTGGGCGCTGGCGGCCGATGCCAGCGATGATGCCAGCAGAACGGTGGCGGCCACGCTGCGGGTCGATGCCATGTCGTCGTGTTCTCCCATGACCAGTCTATCGTGCGAGTCCCGAACCCCGAATCCCGGGTCCCTGGCCCCCGACTTCGCCTCGGTCCGGCCAGGTACCTTCCTCCCTCGGCTTCGTCGCGGCAGGCCTTGCCCCTTGCCCCTTGTCCCTTGCCCCTGCCCTACATCGTCAGCGCCATTACCGCCTTGCAGGTGTGGAGCCGGTTCTCGGCTTCCGGGAACACCCGCGACTGGGGACCGTCGAGCACGGCGTCGGTCACCTCGTGGTTGCGGTCGGCCGGGAGGCAGTGCATGTAGATCGCCTCCTTCTTCGCCAGCTGCATGCGCCGCTGGTCGCAGATCCAGCCCATATGCTGTCTCGACAGCCGGAGCGCTTCGTCGGGCTTGTGGAACAGCTCCTCGATGCCCCACGACTTGGCGTAGACGATGTCCGCGCCACGGCAGGCCTCGTCCATGTCGTCGGTGACGTCGAACGACGTGCCGTGTGCCCTGGCCTGTGCCCGCGCGGCGGCCATCGGGCCGCTCATGAGCTTCCACTCCGGCGGATGGGCCACGACCACGTCGAGGCCGAACCGGGGCATCAGCGTGATGAGGCCCTGGGGCACCGACATCGGCTTGGCGTAGCTCGGCGCGTACGCCCAGGTCACGGCGATCTTCCGTCCCCGGAGGTCCCGGCCGAACTCCTCGCGGATCGTCATGAGGTCGGCCAGCGTCTGGAACGGGTGGTCGACGTCGCACTGCATGTTGTAGACGGGCACGCTCGCATGCACGGCGACCTCGCGCATGTACGCGTTGCCCTCGCCCGGCACGAGGTCGTGGCGGATGGCGATCGCGTGCCCGTAGCTCGACAGGATGATCCCCATGTCCTTCGGGGACTCGCCGTGTGCCGCCTGGGAGGTTTCGGCCGCGATGAAGTGGGCGTGCGCGCCAAGCTGGGTCGCGCCCGCTTCGAACGAGTTGCGCGTCCGGGTCGATTTGTCGAAGAAGAACAGGAACACGGTCTTGTCCGGCAGGTACCGCGTGGGCTTCCCGGCCTTGAAGGCCGCCTTCAGGCCGGCCGAGGTCGTGAGGAGCAGCTCGAGTTGCTCGTCGCTCCAGTCGCGAGTCTCGATGTAGTCCCGGCCGCGGACGGCGTCGGGCAGCTTGGGCAGTCGGCTCGGCATATGCCGGAAGTCTACGTCGATTTGCCCCGCGGAAGTCAACGCGGTAGGCTTGAGGAATCGGAGGACAGCATGTCATTCACAAGGACAGGACTGGCGGCGGTCTTGGCCATCGGTCTGCTGTCGGCGTCCGGCGTGGCGCCGGCCGAAGCCCAGACCGTGGCCCGAATCGAGCATGCCGTGGCGGTGTTCGACGAAGTGATGACGATGGGAGACAAGTCCATTCCCGTCGACCTGCTCAAGAAGGCGCAGTGCGTGGCCATCGTGCCGGGCCTGAAGAAGGGCGCCTTCGTCGTCGGAGCCAAGTTCGGGCGCGGCTTCGTCTCGTGCCGGACGGACTCGGGCTGGTCGGCGCCGGCGGGCATCCGCGATGGAAGGCGGCAGCGTCGGGTTCCAGATCGGCGGCACCGAGATCGACGTCATCCTGGCCATCATGAACAAGCGCGGCGTGGAGCGCCTGCTCTCGAACCAGTTCACGCTGGGCGCCGACGCGTCGGTGGCCGCCGGCCCGATCGGCCGGACAGCGGCGGCGCAGACCGATGCCGCCATGACGGCCGAGATCCTGTCCTGGTCGCGATCCCGCGGGGTGTTCGCGGGCGTGGCCCTCGAGGGAGCGACGCTGCGAGGCGACGCCGACGCGAACCTCGACCTGTACGGGAAGCGCCTCGACACGAGGGCACATCGTGACCGGCGACACGCCTGTCCCGCCGGGTGGCCAGACGCTGATCGATCGGCTGTCGAAATACTAGCCACGCGGCCCGCGCCGGTTCAGCGCGGGCGCCGGGCGCGCGCTGGTGTACTTGACCCGAAATCGATACTATAGGTGTCGTTAGCCGGTTCGTGTGCCTCGAGCCGCCTGCGTCACCCACGCCCCCGGAGGTCGCGGAGGCGGGTGACGGAACCGCCCCCGATAACCGCCGTCTGCTGGCACCCAGCCCCCGCCGCCACGCCGGACGTCTTCAGGACCGGTTTCATCACCTGCGCAACGCGGACGAACCGGGGCCGCACGAACGGGTGCTGAAACCGCTTCACCAGGGACGACCATGGACGTACTCGTGCTCAACTGCGGATCATCCTCCGCGAAATTCGCCGTCATCGACCCCGCCACCTCGAAGGAAGAAGTGTCCGGGATCGCGCAGCGCCTCGGCTCGCCCGACGCCTCGCTCGACTGGAAGCGGAACGGCGCCAAGCAGTCGCGGCCCATCCCGGGCGCGGGCCACGAAGAGGCGCTGCGGGCCGTCGGCGACACTGCTCAACGAACTGGGGCTCACCGACGAGCTGATCGGCGTCGGCCACCGCGTGGTCCACGGCGGCTCGAAGTTCTCCGGCTCGATGGCCATCACGCCGGAGGTCATCGCGAAGGTCGAGGAGTGCATCCCGCTCGGGCCGCTGCACAATCCCCCGAACCTGGTCGGCATCCGCATCGCGCAGGAGCTGTTCCCGGGCCTGCCGCAGGTGGGCGTGTTCGACACCGCGTTCCACCAGACGATGCCGCCGGTGGCGTACACCTACCCGGTGCCGCACGAATGGCTCGAAGCAGCACAGCGTGCGGCGCTACGGGTTCCACGGCACCAGCCACCGCTTCGTCGCGCGGCAGGCGCTGCAGCTGACGGGGCTGTCGCCGGAGAACCACCGCCTGGTGACGGCCCACCTCGGCAACGGCTGCTCCTGCGCGGCCGTGCGCGACGGCAAGAGCGTCGACACGACGATGGGCCTGACGCCGCTCGAGGGCGTGATGATGGGCACGCGGAGCGGATCGGTGGACCCCGCGATCATCGGCCACCTGGCCGGGGCGCTCGGCAAGTCGGCCGAGCAGATCCTGGACGCCCTGAACAAGAAGTCGGGCCTGCTCGGCGTGTCGGGGCTGTCGAACGACATGCGGACCATCGAGACCGCGGCCGCGGAAGGACACGAGCGCGCGCGTCTCGCGTTCGACATCTTCTGCTACGTGCTGGCCAAGGCCATCGCGGCGCTCGTGGTGCCGCTGGGCCGGCTGGACGCCCTCGTGTTCACGGGCGGCATCGGCGAGAACTCGGTCGGCGGTGCGCGAACGGACCGTGGCGCATCTCGGGTTCCTGGGCCTCACCATCGACCCCGCGGCCAACGCCGCGCACGGGCGGGGCCAGAACGGCCGGATCACCGAGGAGGTCCGGCCGCAGGCGCTGGTCGTGCCGACCAACGAAGAGCTCATGATTGCCCTGGACACGGCGGAGATCGCGCGCCGGTCCTGAGTCTGCCCGTCATCCCTGTTTGCTGCGGAGGAAACGTTGCCTACGACCATCCTTGTTGCCCCGGCCGGCCGGCGCGTCGGCCTGACGACCGCGTGCCTCGGCCTCGTGCGGGCCCTCGATCGCCAGGGCGTCCGCGTCGTCGTTCGTGAAGCCCATCGCGAACCGTGAGGTCAGCCAGTCGGCCGAGCTGATGGCCCTCGGCGCGCACATCCTGCCCGTGAAGTCCGTGCCGATCCACACGGCCGAAGACCTGCTGGCGGCGGGCGACGATCAGACGCTGATGGAGCACGTCGTCGAGATCGCGGGCAAGGCCGGCGTCGGCGCCGACGTCCTGATTGTCGAGGGCATGAACCCCGAGCCGCGGCATCGTGCACGCGAGCCGCGTGAACGAGCTGATGCTGAAGGCGCTCGACGCCGAGCTGGTGCTGGTGGCGGCGCCGCGCAGCCAGAACCCGACGGAAGTCGCCGACGCCATCGCCATCGCGGCGCGCGGCTACGGCGCCCTTGCCGGAGGGCCGGCAGGTGAGCTGCATCCTCAACCGCGTGTGCATCGGCGCGGCGGGGCAGCAGGCCGAGACCGAGACCATCGGCCAGGCCCAGGGCGGGCTGCGCCGACTGCGAGGGCGTCGCGCCGTTCACCGAGATGGAGGCGTCGCACCGCACGGTCGCTCAAGGCGGTGAAGCTGCGGCCGCTCGCCATCGTGCCGTGCAGCATCGACCTCGCGGCGCCGCGCGTGCTCGACGTCGCCCAGGCCCTGAAGGCCCGCGTCGTCTTCGCCGGCGAGATCCGCACGCGGCGGGTGAGCGACGTGGGCCTGTGCGCCGCCAACGTGCCCAACGCGCTGCGGGCGATGCGGCCGGGCGCGCTGATCATCACGCCCGGCGACCGCAGCGACATCATGATGGCCGCCGCGCTGAGCGTCCAGTCGGGGACGCCGCTGGCCGGCCTGCTGCTCACCGGCGGCCACGACCCCGATCCGCGCGTGGTGCGGCTCTGCCGGAAGGCGCTCGACACCGGGCTGCCCGTGCTGGCCGTCGACGAGTCGAGCTACCGCGCCGCGACGCACGTGGCGAGCATGAACACCGAGATTCCCGGCCGACGACCCGGACCGCATCGAGCGGACGATGAACTTCGTCGCCGATCGCATCGACGTCGAGTGGGTCAAGGGCTTCGGCCACGCACGCGCGTGCCGCGGCTGTCGCCGCCCGCGTTCCGGCACCGCCTCATCGAGCAGGCGCGCTCGAACCTGCAGCGCATCGTGCTGCCCGAGGGCGCCGAGCCGCGCACCGTCGCCGCCGCGGCGATCGTCGAGAACCGCGGCATCGCCCGGTGCGTGCTGCTGGGCAACCCGGACGAGATTCGGCGAGGTGGCGGCGAAGCAGGGCGTGACGCT
The DNA here is from genome assembly GCA_963806085.1 of uncultured Acidobacteriota bacterium. Lineage (GTDB taxonomy): Bacteria > Acidobacteriota > Vicinamibacteria > Vicinamibacterales > JAKQTR01 > JAKQTR01. Next base: position 1,861,881 of record CAWDWR010000001.1, on the reverse strand, counting down.
GCCCGGCTCGGTCGAGATCGTCGACCCGGTGGCGGTGGCCGCCGCGCTACGTCGAGCCGCTCGTCGAGCGCCGCAAGGCCAAGGGCATGACGCCGGAGCGCGCCGCGATCGAGCTGCAGGATCCCATCATGGTCGGCACGATGATGCTCGCGCTCGACGAGGCGGCCGGGCCTGGTGTCGGGCGCCATCCACAGCACGGCGCACACGATCCGGCCGGCGCTCCAGATCATCAAGACCGTGCCGGGCTGCAACCTCGTGTCGAGCATCTTCTTCATGTGCCTGCCCGAGCAGGTGCTCGTGTTCGGCGACTGCGCGGTCGTGCCGAATCCCGACCGCGCCCGAACTGGCCGACATCGCCATCCAGAGCGCCGACTCGGCCATCGCGTTCGGCATTCCCGCGCGGGTGGCGATGCTGTCGTACTCGACCGGGACGAGCGGCACCGGCGAGGACGTGGAGAAGGTGAAGGAGGCGACGCGCATCGCCAGGGAACTGCGCCCCGACCTCGCGCTCGACGGGCCGCTGCAGTACGACGCGGCCGTGATGCCGGATGTCGCGCGGCTGAAGGCGCCGGATCGGCCGTGGCGGGGAAGGCCACGGTGCTGATCTTCCCGGACCTGAACACCGGGAACGTGACCTACAAGGCCGTCCAGCGGTCGGCCAACGTGGTGAGCATGGGGCCGATGCTCCAGGGCCTGGCCAAGCCGGTGAACGATCTGTCGCGCGGCTGCCTGGTCGAGGACATCGTCTTCACGATCAACCTGACGGCCATCCAGGCGCAGCAGGCCGCGCGCCGGAGGGCCGGCGGGCAGGCCTGACACACGGCGCGCACATCGTCGGCGGGGAACGCGGGCGGCAGCCGGCCGCCCGCCTTCACGTACGGACGGCTGCGGCGAAGGTTCCCGGGAACGCGGCGTACCAGGCCGCGGCCTTCACGAGGTGCTCGACCGGAATCTGCTCGGTGGCCATGTGCGCGAAGACTTCATTGCCCGGACCGAAGCCGATGCAGGGGATGCCGTGCATCCCCATCACGGCCACGCCGTTGGTGCTGAACACCCAGCGTCCGACCTCCGGCGCCTCGCCGAACAACTGCCGGAAGGTCGTCGGTGCCGGCCTGCAGGAGGGGATGATCCTCGGGCAGCAGCCACGTCGGGTAGTACTTCTTCGTCGGATACGTCGAGTCCGCGCCAGCGCGGCACGGCGTAGTCGAGCACGCACCACCTCCGCGCCGGCGGCCCTCACACTGGGCAGGCTCTCGATCTCGCGGATCGCCGACTCGAGGGTGTCGGTGGCCGCGAGGCGGCGGTCGAGATGGATGGTCGGCCGAGTCCGCGACCGCGCACAGCGACGGCGACGTCGGACCGGATCGCGGCGATGGTCACCGTGCCCTTGCCGAGGAAGGGCTCGCCGCCGAGGCGGTCGTTCAGCCGCTCGATGTCGGCCACGATCGGCGCCATCTTGTAGACCGCGTTGACGCCGCGCTCGGGCGCCGAGCCGTGGCACGAGACGCCCTGCGTCCGCACCTCGATCTCCATGCGGCCGCGGTGGCCGCGGTAGACGCCGAGGTTGGTCGGCTCGGCGATGACGACCGCCTCGGGCGTCAGGCCGTCTTCGTTGATGATGTACTGCCAGCAGAGGCCGTCGCAGTCCTCTTCCTGCACGCTGCCCGACGACCCAGAGCGTGCACGTCGCCTTCGAGGCCCAGTTCCTTGACGATGCGCCCGCCGTACACGATGGACGCGAGCGCGCCCTTCATGTCGCACGCGCCGCGGCCGTAGATCGACGCCGTCGCGCTCGTCGCCCTCGAAGGGATCGACGCGACCAGTTGGCCGCGGTTGCCGACGTCGACCGTGTCGACGTGGGCGTCGAGGGCGAGCACCCGCGGCCCGTTGCCGATGCGGCCCAGGATGTTGCCCATCGGGTCGATGCGGATCTCGTCGTACCCGCAGGCCTGCATCTCAGCCTCGACGCGGCGGATGACATCGCCTTCCTGGCGCTCAGCGACCTGATCGCGATGAGGTCGCGCAGGAAGCGCGCGAGGTCGCGCTCGTGCTGCGGGCCTGCTCGAGAATGCGGTCGAACATGGTCATGTCCGAGCAGCAGTCAGTAGCCAGAAGGCAGAGAGAGCGAGCAGCCTCTTCGCCTGCACGTCAAGCCCCTGTCGCTCTCAAAGTCAATGATCTCCCACCCCTTCTGGTACCTGTTCAGCTGGCGCGTCGTGTAGGCGTCCATCGGGTGGTCGCGCTCGGGGATCTCGACGTGCTTCGGGTTGCCGCACAGTTCCGTCGAGAAATAGCGCTGCCCGGTGTCGCAGATGAGCGTCACGATCATCCTGAGCTCCGGGTGCGCCTTGGCCAGCTTGATGGCGCCGGCGACGTTCGCGCCCGACGAGACGCCGCAGAAGATGCCTTCCTCCCTGGCCAGCCGGCGCGCCATCTCCATCGACTCGTCCGTCGTCGTCGTCACGATGCCGTCGAGCAGGCTGACGTCGAGGTTCTTCGGCACGAACCCGTCGCCGATGCCCTCGATGCCGTGCGGGCCCCACTCGCGGCGGGAGAGCAGCGGGCACTCGGCCGGCTCGATGGCGAAGAGCCGCAGCGCCTTCTTCCGCTTGCGGATGTAGCGGCCCACGCCGGTCAGCGTGCCGCCGGTGCCCTGGGTCATGATGAAGGCGTCCACGCGCCCGCCGGTCTGCTCCCAGATCTCCGGTGCCGTGGTCCTGATGTGCGCGTCGACGTTGTCGGGGTTCTCGAACTGGGCCGGCACGAAGTACTGCTTCGGGGTCTTGCCGCCGGATCGACTCGAGCTTCTCGAGCGCGAGGTCGACGTCGCTCTCGCCGCCGGGCGTGTAGACCATCTGGGCCCCGTAGGCCACGTCGAGCTTCTTGCGCTCCTCGGACATGCCCTCGGGCATGACGATGATGCAGGGGTAGCCCTTGACGGCGGACACGAACGAGCAGCCGATCCCGGCATTGCCGGTCGAGCACTCGAGGACGGTCATGCCCGGCTTCAGGGCGCCGCGGCGCTCGGCGCGCTCGAACATGTTCCAGTAGATGCGGTCCTTCAGGCTGCCGGACGGGCTGAAGTACTCGACCTTGACGAGGAGCTTCGCCTTGACGCCGGCCGCGGCCGGGATGCGGTTCAGCTGCACGAGCGGCGTGCGCCCGATGGCGTCGAAGATGGAGCGGTGGTAGCGGCGGGCGGCGGTCCAGTTGATGGGCATCGGGGTGTCTCCTGCAGGGGCTAGGGACTAGGCGCTAGGCGCTAGTCGGCGTCCTCCAGCGAACGGACGAGGCCATGCAGCAACTTTCCCGACCTCGGCGGTCAGCGCCAGGACCGGCGCTGCGGCGGCTCTCAGACGACAGAACTCCAGCCTGACTGCAAGCGCGAGCTGGGTCTCAAGTTCGGCCTGGGAACCGAGTGCGATGCTGCACGTGGTTGGCGAATGCCTGCCGCGATGCGCCGATTGTGGCCTTCCGCCAGATTCGAGGCGATCGACACCGCGGCTCGCCGGATCTGTGCGGTGAGGCCGTACCGCTCCTCGACGTCGGGAAGGCGGCAGTGAACCTGATAGCACTCGGCCGCGAGCGTCATCGCCTTCTGCCACGCCGTGAGGTCTTTGTACGATTCGATCCTTCGCCATGGTCCTCTGCCTGACTAGCGCCGAGTCGCCCAGCCCCCAGTCGCCCAGCTCCACAGCCGTTCCCACTAGCGCCTAGCCCCTAGCGCCTGCACTCATCGCCCTCGCCGCCGCGCTGTCTCTCATCGGCAGCGCGTACCGCCTCACGCCGTCAAACCGCGCGAGCGCATTCGCCACCGCGCCGGCCGTGGGCACGAGGCCGATCTCGCCCACCCCTTTCGCGCCGAAGGGGCCCTCGGGGTCGTTCGACTCGACGAGGATGACGCGTGACCTCGGGCATGTCGCGGGCGCGGATGAGACCGAGCGAGCGCAGCTTGAACGACTCGGGCACGCCGTCGACGAGCGGCAGCTCCTCGGTGAGCGCGTAGCCGAGCCCCATGTGCACGGCGCCTTCGATCTGGCCCTCGACCATCTGGCGGTTGATGACCCGCCCGACGTCGTGCGCGGCGATGAACGCGTTCGACCCTGCCGCGGTCGTCGAGGATGCACACCTGGGTCGCGAAGCCGTACGTCAGGTGGGTGCGCGGGCGCGGGCGTGCCGGCGCCGAGCGGCGTCGTGTCCCCGGCGCGATACTCGCCCAGCGTAGCGGCGCCCGGCAAGCCCCGCGAGGCCGGCGCCAGAATCGAGATCGGCCTTCAGCTTGCCGCGCGGCGTCCTGCACCGCGCGTCCGCCGAGCACCGTCGCCCTCGACGCGGTGGTCATGCCGCACGGGGTCGGGTGAGGCGGTGTCGACCTCAGTGCGCACCAGGCGCGCGTCGATGCCCGTGATGTCGCACAGGCACTGCGCCATCGCGGTGTAGAAGCCCTGGCCCATCTCGGTGAAGCCCGTGTGAATCACGACCCGCCCGCTCGGCCGTGATCTCGACGACGGCCTGGCCGGCCTCGGGCATGCCGTTGCCGATGCCGACGTTCTTGACGCCGCAGGCGATGCCGGCGCGAGGCGAGGCGTAGTACGCGTCCTTGACGGCGAGCAGCGTGTCTTTCAGCCCGGCGGCGTGTTCGAGCACCTGGCCCGTGCAGAAGGTGTCGCCCGTGTCGAGCGCGTTGCGCCAGCGCATCTCCCAGCCGTCGATGCCGGCGCGCTCCGCCAGGATGTCGAGCATGCTCTCGATGGCGAAGGCGGCCTGGTTGGCGCCGAAGCCCGCGCATGGCGCCGCACGGCAGGTTGTTCGTGTAGACCGCCAGCGACTCGATGTCGACCGCCGGCACCTTGTACGGCCCGGCCGCGTGTCCCGCCGCCCGCTCGAGCACCTTCGCCCCGACCGACGCGAACGCGCCCTTGTCGCCGACGATGCGCGCGCGGAGGGCGGTGAGATGGCCGTCCCGGTCGCACCCCACGCGTGTAGTGCAGCGTCATCGGGTGGCGCTTGGGGTGCAGGCGGATGCTCTCTTCGCGCGTCAGCGTCGCTTTGACGGGCCGGCCCGTGAGCCAGGCCATCAGCGCGGTCTGGCCCTGGATGCTCAGATCCTCCTTGCCGCCGAAGGCGCCGCCGTTGGACACCAGCGTCACCTTGACCGCGCCTTCGTCGACGCCGAGAAACGAGGCGATCTGCCGCCGGTCGTCGAAGACGCCCTGGCCCTGGGAGAACACTTCGAGAGACTAGGCGCTTGGGGCTCGGCGCTGGGCGGTAGTTCGCTTGTCGCCCCGTCTCCGAGTCCCGAACCCCGAACCCCGAATCCCGACGGGGAACGGCCAGGCACGCCTCCGGCTCCAGGAACGCGTGCTCGATCACTTGCGTCGTGAACGTCCTGGTTTCGACGAACGCCGAGGCCGCCAACGCCGCGTCCACGTCGCCGCGGACGATGGCCGAGCGCGAGAGCAGGTTGTCGCGGCCGGCATGCACCCTCGGCGCGCCCGGCGCCAGCGCGGCCCCCGGCGAGAAGACGCCGGCCAGCGGCTCGTACTCCACGCGGACGTGCTCCAGCGCGTGCCTGGCCTGCCGCTCGGTGTCGGCCGCGACCGCCGCCAGCATGTCACCGATGCAGTGCGTGATCTCGCCCTCGGCGACGAAGAGCGGCCAGTCGCGCTAGATGAGGCCCTGGTAGCGCTCGCCCGGCACGTCAGCGGCCGTGACGACGCGCACGACGCCCGGCTGCCGCGCGGCGTCGGTGGTGTCGATGCGCAGGATGCGGGCGCGCGGGTGCGCCGAGAAGAGAAAGGCGCCGCGCAGCATGCCGTCCACCCGCAGGTCGTCGACGAACGGACGTTCGCCGAGCACGAACCGCTCGGCGTCCTGGCGCGGGAGGCTGGTGCCAATCCGGCCGCTGTAGTCCCCGTCTGGCAATCGGTTCCCCCCGCAACGCCCGGCGCCGCGAGTTCGATCGCGTCGACGATCTTCACGTACCCGGTGCAGCGGCAGACGTGGTTGTTCAGGGCCTCGCGAATCTGCGCGCGTGTGGGATCGGGGGTGTGGGCGATCAGATGCCTGGCCGCCACGGCGATGCCCGGGATGCAGAATCCGCACTGGAGCCCGCCGGTCACCGCGAACGCGTGGGCGAAGATGTGGCGCTCGCGCGGATCGAACCCTTCGAGGGTGACGACATGCTTCCCGGCCGCCTGGCGTGCCGGCACGACGCAGGAGGAGAGCGCCCGGCCGTCGACGAGCACGGTGCAACAGCCGCACGATCCCTGCGGCGCGCACCCGTTCTTCGGCGAGATCAAACCGGCCTGCTCGCGCAGCACCTCCATCAGCGACATCCCGGCGTCGACCCGGGCTGTGAACGGCGCACCGTTGAGCGTGAACGTGATGGGATGCGCGGGCGGGTCGGGTGTCACGGGATCACTCCAGGAAGGGGGCATTGACGAAGTGTACCCGCGACGGGTCGAGCATCGCACCAAGAAGGAGACGGAGGGTCAGGTAGGAGGACAGGTCGACGACGGCCGGAGTTCGGGATTCGGGATTCGGGGTTCGGCCCTTCGACGCGCTCAGGGCCGCCCCGAGCGAGGTCGAGGGACGGGATTCGGGCTGTCGAACTGCCAGAACCTCATGGGAGGTCCAATCGATGACGACGACTGCGCTCCCGCTGTCGAACTGCGCTTCGCCCGAACCGGGAGCGTGCCTCACGGCGAACTCGCCCTCAGGCATCCGCCCGTGGAGCACGAACGCGCCGTCTTCCTTCGTCAGCACGAAGCCCGTGAGCGGGGCTGCGCGACGCCAGGAGTCGAGGCTCCCGAAGAAGCGCGGCTTCTCGAGGTGCGGGCCGCCGTCCTCGGGGCAGAACACGTCGCAGTTCCCACAGTCGTTGCACGCGTCGGCGAAGATGGCGATCTGTGTCGTCTTGAGCGCATGGTAGAGGTGACGGCCGGTTTCCCGCCAGCCCGTCGCCGTCGGCGGCGACGACCGGCACCTCGCCGACGAACGGATCGATTTCGACTTCGAAAACCGCGTCGTTCGGGCACGCCGGGATGCACTTCGAGCACGACAGGCAGTCCCAGAGCCGGAGGTGCGTGCCGAGCTTCCGCGGGGGCTTCCGGTCTTGCGAGGCGCGATACCGCTCGTGGCTCAAGGCCTTGTCGAGGAGCGCCTGGGTGTTGAGGCGCACGGCGGCGTCAAACGCGACGTCGGCCGAGCCGGCTGGCGAGCCGGTCTCGCCGGCGCTGCGCAGCACGAATTCGGGAATGGTCGCCGCGCCGGCCGCGCGCATCCGCTCCTCGAGATTGGTGAAATACCGGGAGAGGCGGCCATAGCCGCCGGCGCGGAGCAGATCCGTGCAGGTCGTCACGGGCACCAGGCCGGCGGCGACGCAATCGGCCACGTTGTGCGCATCGACGCCCGCGGCGAACGAGATCTGCAGGCCGGCCCCGAAGACGTCACGCCAGCGCGCCGCCAGGGCCGCATGCAGCGCGTGCAGCGGCTGGCCCGACAGGTACTGCACGGGTCCCTTGAGGAACCGCCCCGTGTTGAGCACCTCGAGCGTATTGCCGCACTTCACGCCGGTGCTGAGCCCCCGGCGTTCGGCGAGGGCCTGCAGGCGCCGCACGAGGTCGACGGCTTCGTCAAACGGCAGGTCGCGCTCGTAGACGTCCGGGTTCACGATGACATCCGTGTACCCGAGCACGCCGTGCAAGATGTCCGCCACCCGCTCGCGGCCGAGCATGGGCGGGTTCAGCTTGATGACGGTGTGGAAGCCGAGTTCGCCGATGAGGAACTCGCCGATCCGCGCGATGTCCCCGGCAGGCGTGCCGTGGAACGTGGACAGCGTGATGGCGGTGGCCAGGCAGGTGCGGAACGGATAGTCCCGGAACGCCGAGAACTCGTCCGGAATCTCGCGACGAAGCTCGTCGACAATGCCGCGTGCGTTCCGCATCGACTCGAGCCACGCCACCACCCTCCGGCTGCGAATCCCCTCGAGGTCGTACCCGACGCTGATGTCGAACACGAACGGCTCGGGCGGCGTGACATGCGGATCCCGAATCCCGAATCCCGAATCCCGGTTCTGTTCGAGTACGCCGGATGCGCCCAGCACTTCCAAGAGCATCCCGGCCTTCACGTACTCCCTGAGCGACTCCTCGAGCCGCAGTTCCTGCGACCACTCGGTGTTGTAGCCGATCGTGGCCATGTCGATGCATGGGCGGGACAGCGTGAGCCGGTCGTTGGCCTGAATCGTCTTCAGCTCGAAGACGCGCGCGCCGGCCAGCCAGCCGAGGGCGATGTTCTGGGCGAGCTGCGTGTGGGGCCCGGCGGCCGGCCCGATGGGACTTGCCGCGCGCGTGCCCGCATAGGGAACGGAGAGATCGAGCGGCGGGCCTGACGTGCCCGCCGGGCGGCGGAACTTTCGCTCAGGGAGGTCGAAGATCGCGCGCCGCCGCCGGTACTCGTCGTGCGCGCGCCTCAACAGGGTGCGCAGCGGCACCGGCGCGAGCTCAGCCACGCATCCGCCTCCAGAGCGCGGTGGCCAGCTGGCGAGCCCGGCAGTAGACCGCGTCGACGTCGATGTTGACCGGCACGCCGTTCCGGCAGACCCACTGGCCGGCCGCCATCACCCCGGTGAACATCGACGGGTCGATGCCGGCCAACAGGTGTCCCTGCAGGTTCGCCTCCGTCATCGGCGTCGGCGGCACGTAGCCGCACACGATCGAGATCAGCAGCCGAGCCGGCCGAAAGCGTCCCGAACGGCACGCCGAAAATCTCCGACGCGAGCGACTGTCCGCCCTGGAGCAGCGCGGCGGCCGCGTAAGAACGCCGGCGTCCCAGATGCTCACGCTCACGGAAGTGCGCGAAGCGAAGCTCGGCGAGCATGTCGGCCGGCCACCCGTCCGTGCCGAGCGCGGCCCGATCCCCGAACTTCTCGACCGGCGCGTGACCGACGGCGTTGTTCATGTTCGACCGCGGGTTGTGGACGAGCCATGCGCCGGCAGCCGTCACCCGAGCGAGGTCGCGCTCCGACAGGTGCACGCCGTGGGCCAGAACCGCGCGGTCATCCAGCAGGCCGTGCCGCTCGAGCCGCTCGACGATGCCGGCTCCGTACAGGCTCCTGGTGCGCGCTTCGTCGTCGACCGCTTCCGCCACGTGCAGGTGGAGCCCGGCCCGATGGTACCGCGCGAGGTCGCCGAGCGCGGCCAGGCTGGCGTCGCGCAGCGTGAAGGACGCGTGGGCGCCGACCAGGCCCCGGAACTGCGTGTCGGCGCGCGTGGCGCTCAGGAACCGGTCGTTCTCGGCCAGCCCGGCGTCCCGGCGCCGGAGTCCGCCGCGGTCCGTGACCTCATAGCACAGCACGCCGCGGACGCCGACCACGCCCAACGCCTCGCGGATGATGCCGAGCGAGCCCGGAATGGCGTTGGGTGAGGCGTGGTGATCGACAATCGTGGTCGTGCCGGCCCTGACGGCTTCCACCGCGCCAACCATGGCCGAGTAGTAGACCGCCTCATCGGTGAGCGCCTGGTCGAGCCGCCACCAGACGCGCCGCAGCATGTCGGGAAACGATAACGGCGCGGCGGCGGGCCCCGGCATGCCGCGCGCGAGCGCCGAGTACATATGCGTGTGCGCGCAGACGAGGCCGGGCAGGATGAACCGCCCCCGGCAGTCTTCCACCGCCTCGCCTGGCTTCGGCGCGAGCCTGGCGCCGCGCGCCACGATCGTGTCGCCTTCGATCCGCAGGTCCGCGCGCGCGAGCGCCGGCGGGTGCAGGCGCACGAGGGTCCCGCCTTTCAGCAGCATGGCGTCACCTCTCGACGATCTCGGCGACGGCAGCGAGGTCCGGCCGCAGGTCGTGCGGCTGGCCGGCGGCGCTGGTCGCGGTGCGGATGTCCTTGAGCCCGTTGCCCGTGATCACGGCGACCGCGGTGGCGTCGGGCGGCACGAGGCCCGCGGCGACGGCCGCGCGCAGGCCGGCGACCGACGCCGCGCCGGCCGGCTCCGCGAAGACGGCGCCCAGCCTGGCCGTCGTTCGCATCGCCTCGAGGATCGCCTCGTCGGGGACGTCGATCATCGCGCCCTGGGAGGCGCGCACCCACGCCAGCGCGCGCCGCCAGTTGCGCGGCGTGCCGACGGCGATGCTGTCGGCCACCGTCGCGGCCGCCGACGGAACGACGTCGGCCTTCGCCTCGAACGCGCGGACAATCGGATTCGCGCCCGCTGCCTGGACGCCGAGCATCCGGGGCATGACGCGCGCAAGGCCCAGCCGCTTGAATTCATGCAGGCCCTTGGCAATGCCGCCAATCGTGCAGCCGTCGCCGACGGAGACCGCCACCCAGTCGGGGAGCGCGCCGTCGAGCATCCGGCCTTGCGAGAACTGCTCGGCGATCTCCAGACCGGCCGTCTTCTTGCCCTCCACCAGGTACGGATTGGTGCCGCTGTTGCGGTTGTACCAGCGGAAGCGCTCGCACGCGGCGCGGCAGAGGTCGAACGCCTGCTCGTAGCTGCCGCGCACGCGGAACACCGTGGCGCCGAACATCAGCAATTGCGCGATCTTCGGTTCCGGCGCCCGCTCCGGCACGAAGATGTAGGCCGGGAGGCCCAACGATGCGGCCATGCCCGCGAGAGACGAGGCGGCGTTGCCGGTCGAGGCGCACGCGATGGCCTGGTAACCGAACTCGAGGGCCTTGGCCACACCGACGGCGCTCGCCCGATCCTTGAACGAGCTGGTCGGATTGCGGCCTTCGTCCTTGAGGAAGAGCCGCCGCACGCCGACGGCCGCCGCCAGCCGCGGCGCCTCGTGGACGGGTGTCCAGCCCAGCTGGAGATCCGGCCGCCTGTTGCCCTCGGGCACGGGGAGCAATTCCCTGTACCGCCACATGTCCGCGCTGCGGGCTGTCAGCGCATCGGCGGTCAGGACGGCTTTCGCCGCGTCGTAGTCATACCGCGCGTCGAGGATTCCTCCGAGGCCGCAGACGCCGCAGGTCTGGTGATCCCCGGGCGCATACGAGCGGCCGCACGCGATGCAGACGAGTCTGGTGATCATACGCTGCGGGAACAGTAGCGCCCCGGCAGGCGCGGGGTCAATTTCTCGACTCTAACGCATTCCCCACGTGATGATGTCGGTCGGGATCCGCTCGCCGGCGAGATAGCGGTCGCGATCCGCGAGGTCGTACAGGAACACCACGTTGCCCAGCGTGGCGCGCGGCGGCCAGTCCAGATCGGCCGCGGGGCTGCGGCCCCTGAAGCGGGACCTGAACGCGTCCAATTCCCAGGCCTCGACGGCGAGATAGGGCGTGAGGCCGCGATTGCGGCACTCCGCGAGCGCCCGGTCGAACCACGCCGGGTCGATCGCGTCCCACGAGAGTGTCGGCAGGCGCGCATAGTAGCGGATGCTGCCTGCGGGCTGTGCCGCCAGCACGATGGCTGTGCGCGGCAGGCGCGATGCGAGCCGTCCGAGTTCGGGGTACTTCTGTTCGAGCCCCTTCACGCGGAAGACCGCCAGGTCGTCGGCCCGCTCGAGCCACCAGCCGCCCAGCACGATCGTTGCCGCCGTCAGCACGGCCAGTCCCGCGCGCGCGGGCAGGCGGCGCGCGCCGCGCTCCATCACGGTCACCATCAGGACGATCAACGCGGGCACGGCCGGGAGCATGAAGCGCGCGTACCACCAGTCGGTGAACGGCACGTACGGCAGGTATGCGACAAAGACTCCCGTGACGAAGGCCAGCAGCGCCCACGCCACGCGGCGGCGGACCGCGACGGCTGGCGCGAGCACCCCGAGCGCCAGGACCGGCGTATGTGCGAAGGCCAGCCACGAAGGGTAGTTCGCGAGGTTGGTGGTGACGTAGCCGAGGCTGAACAGTTGGCCCAGGTCGCCGTAGCCGGATCTGAACGGCGAGCCGTAGATGGCGGCCTGCAGGATCGCGACCGCGCCAATCCCTGGAATCGCGCCGACCGCCGCGGAGGCTGCCGCGGCCCTCGACGGCCAGGCCAGCAGCACCGGGATGACCGCGAGCGGCGCGAGATTCGGCCGCATCGTGATCGCGGCACCGGCAATGAGGCCCGCGGTAAGGGCACGGGCGACGCCGGGCCTCCTCGTCTCGTCAGGGCCGAGGGCCGTGGCCAGCGCCGCGGTCCACAGTGCCGCGGCCGGCACGTCGCTCATCGGCTGGACGACCTGGTAGAGAAAGACCGGGCTGCAGGCGACGAGCATCGCCGACGCGGCTCCGACCACCGGTCCCGCGAGGCGGCGGCCGAGCAGCCAGGTGCTCCAGACGGCCAGGATGCCCAGCAGCGGCACCACGGCGAACAGCGCCCCCTCGCCGGCCACGCGCACCGCGGCGGCCATCGCGACTGACAGTCCGGCGGCGCACAGCGGCACCAATCCCCCGGCCGGGTCGGACCCTGGCGCGAAGCCGGACGGCGCAAACGTGGCCGCGGCGTTCGGCCACGGCACGGGCGGCGCGAGCGGCGGCGGCAGTGACGTGCGCCCCTCGAGGAACATCCGGGCCTGGCCGGCGTAGCAGTGCGAATCGGATCCGCCGATGGCGAACGCACCCCAGCGCACACCGACGAAGGCCGTCATCGCCATGGCCGCGGCCGTGACGGCGAGGCACGCGGGGACGATCACGCGGTGACGCGATGGGGAAGGTGCAGCCGCCACGGCCTCAGGCCTTTGACGAGCTCGAAGGGCGCCAGCCGCCGAACCGGTACGCGGCGAGCACGCGCAACGCGCGGAAGCCGTCGCGCCAGCCGATCTTCTTGCCTTCGGCGCGCTGGCGGGGCTTGAACACCACGGGAAGCTCCTGGATGCGATGGCCGGAGAGGAGCAGCTTCGCCGTGATCTCGGGCTCGATGTCGAACCGGTTCGACTCGAGGCCGAGCGACCGGGCGATATCGGTCCGCATGATCTTGTAGCAGGTCTCCATGTCGGTGATGCGTGCACCGAAGAGGAGGTTGGTCAGCACGGTGAGCGTGCGGTTCGCCAGCACCGTGATCCACGGCGCGTCGGGCCGGCCCGCGAGGAAGCGCGATCCGTAGACGACCCCGGTGTCGCCGGCAACAATCGGCGCCACCAGCGCGGACAACTGCGCCGGATCCAGTTCGAGATCCGCGTCCTGGATCGCGACGATCGTTCCGCGGGCGTGCTGCAGTCCCAGCCGGATCGCGGCGCCTTTCCCGGCGTTTTCGTCGACGTGCAGGATCCTCACGGCATCGCCCCGCCCCGGGAACGCGTCGAGGACGTCCCGGGTGCCGTCGCTGGACCCGTCGTTCACCACGATGATCTCCCGGGGTACGGGCAGATCGACGGTCATCAGGCGGTCGATGACCGACGCGACCGTGCGCGATTCGTTGAAGACCGGGACGAGGATCGAGAGGAGTTCCGGGGCGGCCACAACCGCGCTAGTGTACCGCCCAGGAACCGCTACCGCAAAACCGGCGCGCCCTACTTCTTGCCGGCGTCAGACCCGTACACGACTTCTACCGCGCCTGGCACGATCGCGTCAGGCGTGCCGGGCGCCGGCGGCGGGATCTCGTGCCGCACGGGCTTGATGTGACGCAGGTAAACGACAACCGCGTAAAGGTCCTCGTCGCTCCAGTTCGAGAACTGCGCCCATGGCATCGCTGCGTGCGAGATGGGACGGCCGTCCGGATAGACCCCGCTGCGCAGCACGCGCTTCACGTCCTCGTCGGTGCGCCTCGCCAGCCCGGTCTCCTTGTCCGGCGTGAGGTTCCGGGACACCACGGTGCCATGGGTGGGCGTCACGAACGTCCTGCCTCCCGCGAGGTACATCTCAGGAATCGGACCCTGCGGTCCCGGCGTGACGTGGCAGCCCGTGCACTCGGTTGTGAGAAGCACGTACCGCCCACGCTCCGCGATCGCGCGGACAGCCGGGTCGGCGATGCCGTCCACCGGCGGCGCCATCGCTCCCTCGCCGTTGATGAACTCCTCGGGCGCCATGCTCATCAGCGGCGGAATGAAGTAGAGGAACGCGACGAATCCGCAGGCCGCGAGGACGACGACCACCAGGGCGACCCATTTCAATATGCGCTTCATGATGATCTCCTTCAGCGCTGCGCGGCTGCCGGGCTCGCGGCGGGATTCCCGGCCGACCCGGCGTTGCCCGGGAAAACGACGATCGGGAAGTCCTTGCCTCCGATCAGCATCTGGAACTTCGCGACGAGAAACGCCGGGAGGCCAAGCCGCGCCGGCGGCGGGATCTGGTTTTTGACCGGGGGAACCGTGCGGAGATACGCGACGATGGCGTCCTGGTCCTGGGGCGTCAGGTGCGCATACGCGGCCCACCCCATCGGAAATGGCAGCATGCGCGACCCGTCGTGCTTGATGCCCCTCGTGAACGCCCGCTTGATGTCATCGTCGCCGTAGCGGCCGAGGCCCGTCTCGTTGTCTGAGGTGAGATTCGGCGTAACGATGTCCCCCCACACCACCATCCGGAACTTCGCGCCGCCCGCCAGCGTCAGGCCCGGGAGGGCCCGCCCCTCACGATCGATCGGCGTATGACAATGTCCGCAGGCCATCGTGCTCACCAGGGAGCGGCCGCGCAGCACGGGGTTGGCCGCGTCCTTCTGCGCCTGACTGGCGTAGTGCGCCTTGATTTCGTCGGCGGTCATTTTCCACACGGGCTTCCGCGCCAGCGAGACGACGTAGTTGGCCACGTGCCACAGGTCCTCGTCCTTGGCGGTGTCGGCAAACGACGGCATCGGCGTGCCGTTGATGCCGGTCTTCAGACGGAGATAGACGTCGGCCGCCGACCGGCCGCCCCGGAAGGCCCAGGGTTCGGTCAGGTTCGGCGCATAGACGTCGTTGCCCCAGTCGTCCTTCAGCGGCCCGGCGTCGGCGCCTGCGCCGCCTTCGCCGTGACACGCACCGCACCCGAGCGACTCATACGCGGCCCGTCCCTTCTGGATGCTCTCCGGCGATGTGGCAATCTGACGGGTGGCGGCCACGGGAGCCGGCCGTTCGCTCGCGAACCGCGGCGAGAACTGCTTCACGTACACCACCAGCGCGCGCATCTGCGCCTCGCTGAGGATCCCTTTCCACCCCAGCATCGACGTGCCGGCCAATCCGCCCTCGATCGTGCGATACAGGTCGTCGTCGGTCGGTATCGAGCCCGCGGCGGTCGAGCGGAACTTGTACCAGCCGCGCGTGAAGTCTCGAGGCCTCGGATTGAGGGGATCGGCCGCCGGTCCGTGACCGCGCCCGTCCGTGCCGTGGCAGTTGGAGCAGGAGGTGTCGTAGAGGTGCTTGACGTCGGTCGGCTGGGGCTCCGCACCGGACTGCGCGATGCCGAGAGCCGTCCCGGCGAGCAGGAGGCAGACGGCGGCGAGCGCAATCCAGCGCGCGCCCGTTGGAACTGAGGCCATGTGTCCTCCGGTCGAGTGGCGCAACTCGTGCGCGATACCTGGGATCGTCGGTATTCTAATGCCGATTGTTCCGGTCGGCATAAAAAAGTGCGGGCCGGACCCGTCTTTATTGTTTCAGCCAGGCGCGGCGGCGGACCTCGGCGCCGACCCGCTTCATCCAGGCCAGTTCATCATCCGACATCGGGCCCATCTCGCGCGCCGCAATGGCCTGCTCGACGTGGTCGGCCGACGCGGGCCCCGTCGCGCATACGTCGACGTCCGGATGCGAGAGAACGAACCGATAGCAGTCGCTCGCGGCAGGGGTGCGCTCCCCGGCCGGCGTGTACTTCGGGTTCATCAATTGACCCCAGCTGGTTCCCGTGAACGACACGATGCCAGGCCGGTTTCCGGCGGCGTCCAGTCGAGGAAAGACGTCGCGTTCGGCGCCGGGGTGGGCGGCATTGTAGCGGAGGTGGACGATGTCGAACTCGCCGCTTGCGGCGAGGGAGGCGGCCACGGGCCGGCTGTGGCTCGAAACGGCGACGAAGTTCACGAGGCCCCGCCGCTGGAGCGTGCGGGCGGCGTCCAGGATTCGGGGCCGCATGCCGTGGTTCCAGTAGCCGAGCAGCAGGACGTCGGCGTGATCGTAGCCGATGCGCCGAAGCGCGCGCTCGACGCTCCACGTGAGCGCGAGGCCGACGCGCGAATACGACTGCACGACCAGCATGAGGCGGTCGCGCCTCGGCGCGAGCCGGCGCAGGGCTTGCGCAAACGCGGGCGTGCGCATCGAGCCCCAGTACATGTACGTCATGCCCGCTTCGAAGGCCCGTTCGATTGCAGTTGCCGGCGCGCCGTACGAGGCGCTGATGCCCAGTGGCCCTACCGTCACGCCCGTCCGGCCCAAGATCCTGTCTTCGAATCGCATCATCTCTTCCGAATCCCGAATCCCGAGTCCCGCCCCTCGACGTTGCTCGGGGCGGCCCTGAGCACGCGTCGAAGGGCCGAATCCCGGCGGTCAGGTGATCAGCACGATCTTCCCATACGCCCCGCCTGCCATGACCGCGACATGTGCGGCGGCAGCCTCGGCGAGCGGAAACTCGCGGCCGACGACCGGTCGGAGCGTGCCGTTCGCCAGGCCGGCATCGAGCGCCGCGTGGATGCGCACGCGATCCTCCGGCGTGGCGTTCATCAGCGTCATGCCCAGGATCGCCGCGTCCCGGCCCATGGTCTGACGGGCGTCGATCTCGACGCGCCCCCGGTTGCCCACGACGACCACCCGGCCGTTGCGCGCGAGCAGGCCCAGGTCCTTGTCGAGGTTGACGTTGGCCAGCATCTCGATGACGACGTCGGCGCCGCGGCCACCCGTGGCCGCGAGGACCGCGGCCAGGTAGTCGGGCGCGTGGTGATCGAAGACTTCGTGCGCGCCCTGTTCGACGACGAGAGCCCGGCCCCGGGCCGTTCCCGCGGTGGCGAGGACCCTCAAGCCCATCGCGCCGCCGATCTGGATGGCCGCGATGCCGACGCCGCCGCTTCCGCCGTGGACGAACAGGGTCTCCCCGGGCTGCGATCGGGCGCGATCGACGATGGCTCGATACGCCGTGGCATAGGCGACGTTCACGGCGGCGCCCTGCGCGTAGGTGAGATGTGCCGGCAGCGGGTGCACGTGGGCCACCGTGCACAGCGCCCGCTCGGCATAGGTGCCACTGAGCGGCGCCGGCGCCGTGCCGCTCAGGTAGACGCGGTCACCGGCGGCGACACGAGAGACTCCCGGCCCGACGGCCTCGACGACTCCTGCGCCGTCCATGCCAGGCACGTAGGGCAGGACGGGATTGCGGCCCTGTGCGGCCGATCGGATGTAGGCGTCGACCGGATTGACGCCAGCCGCGTGGATCCGCACGACGAGTTGACCGTCGCCGGGAACCGGGTCGGGAATGTCCTCGAGCACGAGTACCTCCGGCCCGCCTGTCCGCCGGACGCAGATGGCTTTCATACGCTCCTCCAGGCCCGGTTGCCGTTCGGGCCGGGCCTGTCTCGCCGTAGCTGGCCGGCAGGCCGCCCAGCGAAGGCGGACGAACCCCGAGTCCCAAATGATAATATCGATAGAACGAGCCGATCAGGAAGGAATCCACGCGCACCATGGCGGCGGCAGAGCGTCACAAGACGACCGGAGTGGATGTCGGCGGCGTGCGTGTCGGCGGCGGCGCACCCATCGTCGTCCAATCGATGTGCAACACCGACACGGCGGACGTCGACTCCACCCTCGAGCAGTGCCTCGAGTTGTGGCAGGCCGGGTCGGAGATGCTCCGCGTCACGGTGAACCTGCCCGAGGCGGCCGAGGCCGTGCCGTCGCTGAAGCGCCGGCTGCTGCTGGCGGGGTGCACGGCCCCGCTCATCGGCGACTTCCACTACAACGGGCACATCCTGCTCACGAAATACCCGAAGTGCGCCGCCTCGCTCGACAAGTACCGGATCAACCCCGGCAACGTCGGTACCGGGAAGCGGCGTGACGAGCAGTTCGCGACGATATGCCGGATCGCGGTCGACCAAGGCAAGCCGGTGCGCATCGGCGTCAACGGCGGGTCGCTGAACCAGGACCTGGTCGTGCGCAAGATGCAGGAGAACACCGACAGGGATCTGGGGCTCACCTCCGAGCAGATCATCAACGACTGCATGGTGATCTCGGCGCTTGAGTCGACATCCTTGGCGCAGGAAGCCGGCCTCCGGGCCGATCAGATCATCATCTCGTGCAAGGTCTCGAGGCCGAACGACCTGATTGCCGTCTATCGCGACCTGGCCCGGAGGACCACGCAGCCGCTCCACCTCGGCCTGACGGAAGCCGGCATGGGCATCAAGGGCCTCGTGTGGTCGGCATCGGCCATGGGCGTCCTGCTCAGCGAGGGCATCGGCGACACGATCCGCATTTCCCTGACCCCCAAGCCCGGCGGCGATCGCCGCGAAGAGGTGTACGCCGCCTGCGAGCTGCTGCAGGCGCTGGGCCTGCGCGCGTTCGCGCCGAGCGTGACGGCATGCCCGGGATGCGGGCGCACGACCAGCACGACGTTCCAGGAGCTCGCCGAGCGCATCCAGGGCTACATTCGCGAGAAGATGCCCGAGTGGAAGACGCAATACGACGGCGTCGAGACGATGACGCTGGCGGTGATGGGCTGCGTCGTGAACGGCCCCGGGGAGTCGAAGGCGGCGAACATCGGCATCAGCCTGCCCGGCACGGGCGAAGCCCCGACGTGCCCCGTCTACGTGGACGGCCAGCACCACACGACGCTTCGCGGTACCTACGAAGAACTCGCGGAAGCTTTCCGCGCG
This sequence comes from uncultured Acidobacteriota bacterium, assembly GCA_963806085.1. Classification (GTDB taxonomy): domain Bacteria; phylum Acidobacteriota; class Vicinamibacteria; order Vicinamibacterales; family JAKQTR01; genus JAKQTR01. Next base: position 1,843,200 of record CAWDWR010000001.1, on the reverse strand, counting down.
CTCGTCGACGACTACGTCGCGACGAAATACGCGCGCAAGTAGGGACTAGGGGCTTGGCGCTCGGCGCGAGTCAGCCTCACCGCGACGTTGCACAGACACTCACGCGGCGACAGCCGCGTCCGACCAGCCCCTAGCGCCTAGCCCCTAGCGCCCGTTACTTGGTCAGCGTCACCGCCTTCGCACGGCCGTAATAGATCCCGTTGAACAGGAACTTGTACGTCGCGTGCGGCTGCGCCCGGAAGGTGATCTCCGGCGTGAGGATGAACACCTTGCCCTTGCCGTAGCTCACGTCGAGCGCGGCGGCCAGGCCCTTCAGGTACTGCTGGCCCCAGGCCCAGCCGCTGCGGAGCAGCTTGTCCGTGCTGAACCAGCCGACGGTTTTGACGCCCTTGAGCGCCGCATCCGGGCCCAGTTTCAGTGCCGGGCTGTTCTCCCACATGACGTCGGCTTTGTCGTCGAATCCGTACGCCAGCGGGTTGGCCGGGTCCACGTCCATCGACAGCACCGAGCCCGGCACGTAGAACTTGTCGTTCGGCAGCCGGCGCTCGACGCCGTTGACGATTTCGACGAGGCCGCTGGACACCGGAAGCCCCAGGTGGCCGGCGATGTTGGCCGACGAGCCGATCGCGATGATCGTGCCGCCGTCCTCGACGAACTTCTTGAGGATCGGGATCGTCGTCGCCGCGGTGACGCGCCCCTGGCGGCCCTGGTACTCCGCGGGGATATTGGACGGCCCGGCCTGGCCGCCGCGCCCGCCCGCGCCCGCCGGCATGTCGCCGCCGAAGTCGCCGCGCCCGCCGCCCGGAGCCTCGCCCGGCGGCGCGGGGATCGCGCCGGCGGGGAAGATAAGGACGTCGTACTTCTGGGCGAGGTTCCCCGCGTCGAGCGTCGGCGGGAACACCACGTCGAACGTCACGGGATGCGTCTGCTCGAAGATGTACCGGATCCAGCCCGACGGCATCGATCCGCCGTATTGATCCCACAGCCCGATGCGTACCGGGCTGAGCTTCAACGCCTCGCCGGCCGGCTTCACGGCGGTGGCATCGAACCGGACGCCGAGCTCGCCCGCCAGCTTCTCGACGAGCGCCTTCGTGGTCGGTTTCGACGGCACGTAGATCGTGCCCGCCTCGTAGGTCTTGCCGCCCGCGGTGAACGGCGCCTTCAACCAGTACACATCTTCCTTGGCGGCGAGCAGCTTCGTCGTCGCGGTGAACGCGTCGGCGAGGCGATGGCTCAGCAAGTAGCCGGCTGCCGCGCCCTTGGACGGTGCCGCAACCTTGCCGCCGCCGAGTGCGATCGGCGTCAGCGGCAGCTTCTCGAACGGGCCGTCGAACGGGTCGAGGATCCGGTCGACCTGCACGCCCATCTGGTAGGCGAGCGTGTACCCGGTGACGTCGTAGGGCGGCCGCGGCGGCCCGCCCGGGTAGAGAAAGTCGTTCGGGTGATCCTGCGCCTCGAGCATGTCGCGCAGGTGCGGCCGGAACGCCTGCGCGGCCTTGATCACGTAGGAGCCGGCGGGGTAGTTTCTGCCCGCCACCGTGAACGGGGCTGTTGCGCGGTGAATGTCGATGCCGCCCTTGATCAGCGCATTGACGAACCGGGTCGCCGTGTTGAAGTCGGCCTGGTCGGCCGGGATGATGTAGCCGCGCGGATCGCGACGCTCGGGTGTCAGCATGCCCGCGTAGTACTTGGGATCCGCGCCGCCGCGGCCGCCGCCTCTTCCCGCCGCCGCCGCCGCCGCTGCCGGCCCGGCGTCGGCGGCGGCCTGGGCCTTGGCCTGGTCAATCCAGTCGGGCTGGATCGTCCAGTTGTCGCGGCTGCCGCGATCGATCGAGTTCCGGCCCATCCTGTAGATGCGGTAGAGGAAGTCCTCGCGGTGCTTCGAGGCGATGTCGATGATCGCGCGGTTCACCGTCATGACGTAGTCGATGGACTGGCGCTGGTGCCACACGGTCTGCGGCGGGATCGGCATCGGCAGGTCCTGCCGAGGCAACTGGTTGTCGAGCACGAGGCTGACCGTGCCAGGCGTCGGGTTGCCGATGATCTCGGTGAGGATGCCGACCATGTTGTGGAAGCCGGTGGTCGTGCGCGACCCGCCGTTGAACCACGTCGAATAGCTCGCCCCGGACCGCATCGTCGCGCCGGGCTTGCCCTCGGTGACGAAGCGGTTGTGGATGGACGTCGACACCAGGTCGATGCCCATCGGGACCAGCGGGTCGTAGTTGTAGTTGAACGGGTCGCGGAACGGCGGCGCGAAGAGCACCGTGCCGGCCGGGCCGGTCTGGTGCTGGTTGTACATGATCTGCGGGTTCCACTCCACGTAGAGCTGGCGGTTGACCGCCTCGGTCTCGGGCAGGTTGTTCATGTACGAGTCGCGGTTGTTGTCGTGGCCCGCGTACTTTTCGTAGAGGACCGGGATGCTGGCCGTCGACCGCTGCTTCTCGTCCGGAACGCGCATGTACCAGTTCGACACGAGCTCCATGCCGTCCGGGTTCACGGGCGTGAGCAGGATGATGACGTCGTTCAGGAACCGGAGCGTCTCCGGGTCGCTCTGGCTCGCCATCTGGAACGCGAAGGTGAGGAGCCCCTGCGAGTTGATGCACTCGGTGGCGTGGAGGCCCGCGTCAATCCACACGACAGCTTTGCCTTCGGCGGCGAGCTTGCGCGCCTCGTCGTCGGTGAGGCCGTCCGCCCGCGCGAGCCTGTTCGCGATCGCCTTGTAGCGGGCAAGGTTGTTGTGGTTCTCGGGCGACGTGATGATCGCCATGATCATCGGGCGGCCCTCGGCGGTCTTGCCGATCTCGACGACCTTGATCCGATCGGATTCCTGGTCCAGTTTCGCGAAGTACTCGCGCAGTTGCGTGTAGTTGGCGAGGAAGTAGTCGTCGCCGGCGGTGTAGGTCTTGGCGCCGACGGTGAACTGCGGCGGCGTGATCTTCGACTGCGTGTGGACACTGGGCGCCGCCAGCATCGGGGCCAGCAGCAACAGCGCGAGAACACAGATTCGGCGCGTGCGCATCGGGGCATCCTCTCTCCCGGGTGAATCCCGGCAAGACGGCCCGCGTAAGATACCGCGTTTGACAGGGGAAATCTATCCGGCGGAGGTGCCGAGCACGAACCGGTGAATGGCCGCCGCGACGCCGGCCTCGTCATTGGTCCCGGTGACGCGCCAGCCGCGTTCGAGGAGCGTCGGAACGGCGTTGCCCATCACCACGGGCAGGCCCGCGGCCTCCAGCATTTCCAGATCGTTGAGGTTGTCGCCGAGCGCCATCACCTCGTCGCGGGCATAGCCTCGGAGCGCGGCCCACTCGGCCAGCGCGGCGCCCTTCGTGCATCCCGCCGCCAGCACGTCGACGAACATGACGTCACGGGACTCGTACTCCGTCAGGTTCACCGTGAACGAGGCGGAGGTCGGCAGGCGGCGAAGCCGCCCGGCCAGATCGTGCATGGCGGCCACCGGCCCGTTGAACATGACGACGAGGGGGTCTTCGGTCAGGGCCGCATCGAGCGGCTCGACCTCGCGCACGAACGCGCGGTTGCGCTCCGCGTAGGCGCGCCGGAGCGGATCCGACCGATCGATCCGCTCGATCACCATCTGGCCGTCACGCGGCCTGTCGAAGATCAGCGCGGCCTGGTCGTGGTCTCCGGTGGCGGCGGAGAGCACCGATCGCGCCACCTCGTGCGGCAGCGCGTGCCGCAGCTCCGTCGAGCCGCCGGACGTCCGCACCAGGGCCCCGTTGCTGACAATGGCGGTGACCGGACAGGGCAGCAGGCCGATGATCGGCTGCGCGAAGCCGTACATGCGCCCGGTCACCAGCGCGACTTCGACGCCCCGGGCGACAGCCGCGCAGATCGCCTCGCGGTTGCGGTCGGGCAGCTGCCAGCGCGAGTCCAGCAGGGTGCCGTCGATATCGATGGCGACGAGGCGGATCATCGGGACAGTCTACTACTCAGGGGCTAGGGACTAGTACGACTCTGTTAGATCCGTAGCGGTATTTCCGCCAGTTTGAGCAGCATCTGTAGATGCCGTCGATGCGACAAGAAATAGTGCGCCGTCAGAATGTCGGTGATGACCGCCCGGGCCTGCGGGAATGTCAGGGGGTGGCGTCCTCGGCGTTGGCGTTCGCGTTGGATGAACGCGTACGCGATCGCGGTCAGCACGACGTGTCGATGCCAGCCGTGGAACGAGCGCCCTTCGAAATGGTCGAGACCGAGTTCGTCCTTCAGTTCGGCGTACTGTTGCTCGATCGCCCACCGCTGATGGGCCAACCGGACCAGCGCCTTGAGCGACGCCGTGGCCGGCAGGTGCACGAAGTAGTACTTGGTCTCGGGCGTGGCGCTGAGATCGCGCTGACAGAGCAGCCAAATCTCGGGGGCGACGCGGCGCGTCCGCCAGTCGTGGGCGGGGGTCACGCGACAGGCCCAGAATCGGGCGCGCCACGGCGCCTGCGAGCCATTGCGCCAGCTGACCGTTCGCCACGCGCGGGCCGACCGCTGGGCGGCCAGGTCGCGGACCTTGACCGGCAAGACGCCCGGCGCGAGGCGCGGCCGCGAGGCCGGGCGTCCGCGGCCCGTCCGCGTCGGCGGCGACTGGGTACGCGGTGTACCGACAAAGACGGTGAGATGGGAGGACACACCCAGGGCGTAGGGCAGCGCCATGGTGTGCAACGTGCGGCGCAGCGCGGTACAGTCGCCGAATTCGGCATCCGCCACGACAGCGGTCACGGTGATCCCCGAGGCGCGCACCTGCCGCAGCAACGTGAGGGCCTGGCGCCATTTCTCCTGAAACAGGACCTTGGCCGGAATGCGGCCACGGGCGCGCTGCGCCGGCGTCAACCACGAGGGCGGCAGGTACAACTGCGCACCCACGAGCCAGGCGTGCACGCCCGTCCACAGCGCCGCCGTGACCGCGACTTGGCAATTGCCGATCTTGCCCAACGTGCCCGAATACTGCCGCTGGACGCCGACCGACGCCCGGCCCTGCTTGGGAAAGCCTGTGCCGTCGAGCACGAGGATCCCGGCGCGCACCGGGATCGCGGCCCGCAGGCGCCGCCACAGCCCGTCCGCACTCCAGTCGGCTTCGGTGATGAAATACTGCAGCGCTTGATAGCTGCCCGGGTCGCGCAGCCGCGCCCACATGGCCTCCATCGACTTGCGGCGGCTGTCGCTCAGCACGCCTTCGACATAGCGCCGCAAGCCGCCCCGCTGAGCGCGGTGGCTGAAGGCCGGCTCGAAGACCTCGAGCCAGTCGGTCAACCGCGTCAGCCAGGCAGGCGCGTCGTGCACTGCCGCGCAGCGTACCAAAACCCCCGGATTTGTACAATGACCTCAAAAGTGATCACCGTCGATCGCCGCGATTCCTTCCAGAATCACGCGATTGATCTAACAGAGTCGGTACTAGCAGGCTGCTGAAAAACCGTTGTTAACGATGTGTTCTCTCTTCATCGTTCACCCGAGGAGCCTGACCCGCGGGTTCTGCGTGGCGTCGCCGCGGCGCGCGTGGCCCGGGTCTGTCACGACCTCAGGCCGGGCGGGCGGCCAGCGTTCGCATCCGGACCAGGTTGTACGCGGCCGCGGTGAAGACGAAGGTCCAATGCACCCGCGCCACGCCGCGGTGGCGCAGCTTGCGCAGCAGGCCCACCGTCTTCATCCACCCGAAAATCTCTTCGACCCGCTTCCGGCGTTGCTGACTGACGGCGTATCCCGGATGCCGCGTCGTGCGCGCATCGATCGCCCCGCACGCCGCCTTGGCCGCCACGTGCGGGGTCGCGCCGACGGCGCGGACGGCCTCGACGAACGGCCGCTGGTCATAGCCCTTGTCGCCGCCGACGGTCTTGTGTCCGCGCGGCAGGGCGGCGACCTGCGTGATGGCCACCTCCCGTTCGGCCGCCCCGTCGCCCACCACCGCCGTCGCCTGGACGACCAACCCATGGCGGTTCTCCATCAGGAGCCCACCGACATACTGCAGTTTGGCCTCCTGCGCCTGCGACTTCCGCAACAAGCGGCTGTCCGGGTCGGTGGTCGATCGGTGCGTCGCATTCGCCCGTCGTTCCCCATGAAAATTCACCGTGGGATTCCTCGGGTCGTCGGGCGGGGGCACCGGCGCGTCCGGCTTCCGGAAGCTCTTCACGCCGGCCGCGGCTTCCAGCAGGGTGCCATCCACCGTGAAGTGCTCGTCCGACAGCAACCGCGCGTCCCGTGCCTGGGCCGTGACCGCGGCGAAGAAGGCCTGCGCCACGTCGCCCGCCAGCAGCCGCTCACGGTTCTTGGTGAAGGTGGTCGGCGTCCACACCGGGTCATCCATGCTCAGGCCCACAAACCAGCGGAACAACAGGTTGTACTGCAGCTGTTCCATCAGCAGCCGTTCACTCCGGACCGAGTACAAGATCTGCAACACCAAGGCCCGGAGCAGCTTCTCGGGCGGCACCGACGGTCGGCCCACCCGGGCGTAGAGCAACTCGAAGCGATCCGAGAGGTCCGCCAAGGCCGCGTCCGTCATCTGCCGAATCGCCCGCAGGGGGTGATTCGCCGGCACCCGCTCGTCGGGCGAGAGGTAACTAAAGAGATGCCCCGTCTGCTGGTCGTTGCCGCGCACGCGCCCTCCAGGAATGGTGGTCGCGGCCATCGTAGTACAACGGGATCGATCTGTCGATCCCCTGAGCTTACTTTTTCAGCAGCCTGCTAGGCGCTAGGCGCTGGTTCGACGCGGCTATCGCCACGATGGTGGCCCCGCAGCGTGACAGCGCGACTGACTAGCCCCTAGCGCCCAGTCCCTAGCGCCTAGCACCCAGCCCCTGGCGCCCAGCGGCCCGTGATAAGCTCCGGCAGATCGCCGATGACCGAGTCAGCCCAACGACGCCTGCTCCTCGTGTTCGCCCACCCGGACGACGAGTCCGTGTTCGCGGCTGGTCTGGCCTGCCAGACGGCCGCGGAGGGCGGCCTCGTGGCGCTGTGCACCGCGACGCCTGGCCAGCACGGGAAGGTCGGCGACCCGCCGGTGTGCGCGCGCGAGCAGCTCGGAGCGACCCGCCAGGCCGAGTTGATGGCGGCCTGCGCCGAACTCGGCGTCCGCACCGTGCGTGTACTGGGATACCCGGACCGGGGGCTGGCATCGGCGCCCGTCGACACGATCCGGCGTCAACTGGTCGAGGTCATCCGCGCCGTGCGGCCGCAGGTGGTGGCGACGTTCGACCCGAACGGATCGAACCTGCATCCGGACCACGTGGCGATCAGCCGTTTCTCGGCGGACGCGGTGGCCGCGGCGGGCGACGCTCGATGGTTCCCCGATCTCGGCGCGCCGCATGAGGTTACGCGACTGCTCTGGACGCTGCCCGTGCGCCCGTGGGAGGTCATGCGCCGCGCGAAACCCGCGCTCGAACCCGGCGCCGACTTCGTGATCGACGTGTCGGCGTTCGCGACGCGTAAGGCGGCCGCCCTGAGGGCGCATCGGACGCAGCACCAGAGCCTGAACAGGATCTTCTTCTCGAAACCGGATGTCACGAGCGTGCTGAGCGTGGAGATGTTCCGTCAGGCCTTCGGCCCGCCACTCGCGGTGCGGCCCGCCGCCGACGTGTTCTTGGATCTGCTGACGCAACCCGACTGACAAGGAGACAGTGATGCGACGGACGCTGCTCATCCTCTTCACCCTGGGCGTGCTGGCGCTGGTACCGATCGCAGCCCAGCAGGTGGCGACGAAACCCGCCGCGCAGGCCGCCCCCGCGGCGCCGGCGCAGAAACCGGACGTGACCCCGGCCGCGGCCGCCGCGCCACGCCCGATGGAGCTGGCCGACATCATCGCGTGGAAGAACCTCGCCGCGACGGCGATCTCGAACGACGGGAAGTGGTTCGCCTGGCGCATGTCGCCGATCGAAGGTGACAGCGACGTGTTCGTGCGAGAGGTGGACGGCCCGCGGTTCCACAGGTTCGTGGCCGGCGAGCTGCCCACGCCGGGCGGCGGCCCGGGCGGTCCAGGCGAAAGCGGGCCTCCGCCCTCCACGCTCAGGTTCTCCGAGGATTCGAAGTGGCTTGCCCTGATGGTGTATCCCACGAAGGAAGAAACCGCGCGGCTGAAACGTCAGCGTCGCCCGGTCCAGACGAAGGTCAAGCTCCTCGATCTCACGTCAGGGAAGGACGTCACGGTCGAGAACGTCCGGCGTTTCGCCTTCGCAGGTGACCGCGGGGGCTGGATTGCGCTGCAGAAGGCGCCGGCGACGAGCGGCGGCCCAGGCGGGGGATCGGCGCCGGCAGCGGCTCCGGGCGGCGGAGCCGGCGGAGGCACGGGCGCGGCGAGCGACCGGCCGAAGGGTACCGATTTGATCCTGCGCGATCTGGCCACTGGGCATGACTTCAACATCGGCAACGTCGCCGAGTTCGCGTTCGACAAATCGGGCCGTTACCTCGCGCTCGTGATCGACGCGCCCGACAAGGCCGGCAACGGCATTCAGTTCCGCGACATGGAAACCGGCGTCGTCTCGGTGCTCGACAGCGACAAGGCCGTTTACGAGCGGCTGACCTGGACCGAGAAGGGCGACGGCCTCGCCGTGCTGAAGGGCACCGAGGACAAGCGCTATGCCGACAAGGTCTACGCGGCCGTCGGGTTCACCGGTTTCGGCGCCGCGAGCGTTCCCGAGCGGGCGATCTACGACCCCGCCTCGGACAAGACCTTCCCCGAGGGGATGTCCATCAGCCCGAACCGCAGCGCGGCGTGGACCGAGGATCTGTCGGCCATCGTATTCGGCATCCGCACGCTCAAGAAGTCGGAGGCGAAGCCCGACGCCGCCAAGCCAGGCGAGGCGGGCGCGGATCCGACCGCGAAGCCTGAGCCGCCAGCGGCGCCTGCCGCGCCGGAGACGCCGGACGAAGAGAAGGTCGACCTGGTGTTGTGGCACTACAGGGACCCGCGTCTTCAGTCGCAGCAGCAGGTGCAGGAGCAGACGGACAAGAACTTCAGCTACCTGTCCGTCTACCGGGTGAAGGAGAACCGGTTCATCCGCCTCGCCGACGAGTCGCTCCGCACCGTGAGCTCGGCGCCGAAGGAGAAGTTCGCCATCGGATTCGACGTTCGCGAGTACGAGCTGATGAGCAATCTCGATGGCCGGCGCTACCAGGACGTCTACGTAATCAACATGCAGACAGGCGAGCGCAAGCTGGCGCTCAAGAAGGCCCGCAACCCCGGCCAGCCCTCGATCGACGGCACGAAGTTCTACTACTACGAGGACGGCAGCTACTTCGTCTACGACATGGCCACCGGACAGTCGGCGAACCTCACGAAGCTCGTGCCGGCGTCGTTCATCGACACCGACAACGACACCAACGTCGTGAAGCCGCCGCGGCCGGCCCTCGGGTGGACGAGCGACAGCAGCGCGCTGCTGCTCTCCGACGGCTGGGACATCTGGAAGGTGCCCGTGACGGGCTCGCCCGCCGTCAACCTGACGGGCATCGGCAAGAAGGACGGCATCCGGTACCGCACGATCTACCGGCTTGATCCGGACGAGAAGGGGGTTGACCTGTCCGCGCCACGCTATGTCTCCGCCTTTGGCGAATTCACGAAGAAGGGCGGCATCGCGCGGCTCGATCCCGGCAAGCCAGGTGTTCAGCCGCTGCTCTGGGACGATGCGGGATTCGGGCTTCAGAAGGCGAAGCAGGCGGACGTCTATCTCTATTCCAGGTCGACGTACAAGGACCCGCCTGACTACTACGCCACCGACGCGTCATTGAAACCGGGAAAGAAGCTCACGTCGGCCGACGAGCAGGTGAAGGCCTTCACCTGGTCGAGCGGGCAGATGCTCGTCGAGTATGCGTTCACGCTCAACAAGGCCAAGGGGCCGCAGAAGCTGCAGGGTTCGCTGTCGCTTCCCGCGAACTACGAGAAGGGCAAGCAGTACCCGACGGTCGTCTACATCTACGAGAGGCTGACGCAGGGCCACAACCAGTTCGCCACGCCGACGGCGAACGGCTTCAACAAGTCGGTCTACACGAGCAACGGCTACGCCGTGCTCCAGCCCGACATCACGTACGCGCTGAACGACCCGGGCGTTTCGGCGGTGGCTTGCATCACGGCGGCCGTGAAGGCCGCCATTGCGACGGGCGTCGTCGATCCGAAGCGCATCGGCCTGCAGGGCCACTCGTGGGGCGGGTACCAGACCGCGTTCACGGTGACCCAGACCGACATGTTCGCGGCGGCCGTCGCCGGGGCGCCGCTGACCAACATGGTCAGCATGTACAGCCTGATCTACAAGAACTCCGGCGGCACCAACCAGGCGATCTTCGAGAGCAGCCAGGGCAGGTTCCTCGGCAGCTACTCCGACAACTGGGAGGCATACGTCCGCAACTCGCCGGTGAACTTCGCGAAGAACGTGAAGACGCCGCTCATCATCCTGCACAACGACAAGGACGGCGCGGTGGACTTCACCCAGGGCGTCGAGTACTACAACACGCTCCGGCGCCTCGGCAAGAACGTGATCATGCTGGAGTACGTCGGCGAGAACCACGGCCTGGTCAAGCCGGCGAACCGGTATGACTACACGATCCGGATGAAGGAGTTCTTCGACCACTACCTGAAAGGCGCGCCGGCGCCGAAGTGGATGACTGACGGCGTCCCACGCCTCGAGATGGACGACCACCTCAAGGAGCGGGCGAACCTGAAGAAGTCCGCGGCGGAACGGGAGAAGGAGGCGGCGGCGAAGCCGCCGGAGAAGAAGTAAGAAGCCAGAAGCCAGAAGCCAGAAGAAGCCCCGGTGCAGTGCTCCTTCTTCTGGCTTCTGACAATCGATAGTAGGCCCTTCTGGCTTCTGACTGGCACCGCCACCCGGCTCTCGCGGTAACATTGAAAAGATGACCGCCGGGGCCTTTGACGATGTCGTAGCCGCCGTGGCCGCGGGGCTCGCGCGCCTGCCCGGCGTCGAGGCCCAGCTGAGGATGGCTCCCCAGCCGCGGGGCGGCTGGAAGCCAGGATTCGCGCCGGATCTGGCCAGGCCGGCGGCGGCCCTGCTGCTGATGTATCCGGTCGGCGGCCACGCGGTCATCCCGTTGACGAAGCGCTCGCCGGACCTGCCGAATCATGCCAGCCAGGTGTCGCTGCCGGGCGGCGCGGTCGATCCCGGCGAGTCGATTGAAGAGGCGGCGTTGCGCGAGGCCGAGGAAGAGGTCGGCCTCGCCCGCGCGGATGTCCGGATCATCGGCCGCCTGACGCCGCTGCACATTCCGGTCAGCGGGTTCGTGCTGCATCCGGTCGTAGGCGTGGCAGCGGCCCGGCCGGCCATGCGGCCCGAACCCGGGGAAGTCGAGCGCATCATCGAGGCCCCGGTCGGCGACCTGCTCGACACGCGCCGGCACCACCGCGTGAACCGTGCGCGGGACGGGTACGAGTTCGAGATGCCGTTCTTCGATTTCGACGGCGAACAGGTCTGGGGCGCCACCGCGATGGTGCTGGCGGAATTCGCGGCGGTCCTCGGAGTTCAGATTGAACCCACCGCCGATTGACCGGGCGGCTGTGGGTGACCGCGGCGCTTCCCATCTGCGCGCCCTTCGACAAGCTCAGGGCGCCCTGAGCTCGGCCGAAGGGCGCAGGCAGGACAGGCGAAGGTCAGCCGAGCACAGATGGGAACGGCGCGGGCAGGACCCGCAGCCATCCAGCTTCGTGCGCTGGATAAGGAGAGTCGTCGTTGTCACCTCGCCGCAAGACCCCTGAAGAATCGCTGCTCGACATCATCGAGCGAACGCCCGCCTCGGAAGGCGCCACGTGGCCGCCAGCCGGTGGCGCGTGGCCGCCGGCTGGGAACTGGCCGCCGGCAGGCGGCGGCGACCGGCCCGCCGGACGGGGAGGCGGCGAGCAGATCGTCGCGCTCCACGAAGCGGCGCAGGAGAAGTACCTCAACTACGCGCTCTCGGTCATCACGTCGCGCGCCCTGCCCGACGTGCGCGACGGCCTCAAACCCGTGCAGCGCCGCATCCTGTTCACGATGTGGCAGCAGAACCTGACGGCCGACCAGAAGTTCCGCAAGTGCGCCAAGGTGGTCGGCGACGTGATGGGGAGCTATCACCCGCACGGAGACACGGCCATCTACGACACGCTCGTGCGGATGGCGCAGCCCTTCTCGCTGCGCTACCCCCTCGTCGACGGCTCCGGCAACTTCGGCTCGCTCGACGGGGACGCCGCTGCCGCCATGCGCTACACGGAATGCCGCCTCGCGCGCATCGCCGACGAGATGCTGGAGGAGATCGACCAGGACACCGTCGCCTTCCGGCCCACCTACGACGGCACGAAGACGGAGCCGGTAGTGCTGCCCGCCCGCCTGCCGAACCTGCTCGTGAACGGCGCCACGGGCATCGCCGTCGGCATGGCCACCAGCATCCCGCCGCATCACCTCGGCGAGGTGTGCACGGCGCTGCTCAAGCTGCTCGACAACGCCGACCTCACGAGCGTGCAGTTGTGCCGTTACGTCAAGGGCCCCGACTTCCCGACAGGCGGCCACATCCTGAACTCGGCCGACGAGCTCAAGGAGCTCTACCGGACCGGGTCGGGCACCATCCGCGTGCGTGGGACCTGGGAGGACGGCCCGACGACCCGCGGCGGCAAGACCATCTTCGTCACCAGCATCCCCTACCTGGTGAACAAGGCGCAGCTCGTCGAGCGCATCGCCGAGGTGGTGGTCAGCCGCAAGCTGCCGCCGCTCGTCGACGTGAAGGACGTGTCGACCGACGATGTGCGGATCCAGCTGGAGCTGAAGCGGGACGCCGACGAGAAGATGGTGATGGCGTATCTGTGCAAACACACGCCGCTCCAGACGACGTTCCCGGTCAACCTGACGTGCCTGGTCCCGACCGAGAACCCCGAGGTCGGCAAGCCGGAACGCCTCGATCTCAAGTCGATTCTCTGGCACTTCCTCCACTTCAGGCTGGACGTCGTCACGCGCCGCCTCGAGCACGAGCTGGCCTCGCTGCGTCGTCGCATCCACGTCCTCGAAGGGTTCGAGAAGGTCTTCGACCTCCTCGACGAGATCATCCGCATCATCCGCAGGTCGGACGGCAAAGCCGACGCGGCGAAGAAGATCATGGCCCGCATCGACCTGGACGCCGAGCAGACCGATGCCATCCTCGAGCTGAAGCTCTATCGGCTGGCGCGTCTCGAGATCCTGGCCATCCGCACGGAACTGGAAGAACGCCGGGCCCGCGCGAAGCAGATCGGCGTGCTGCTCAACAGCGAGGTCAAGCGGTGGGGCATCGTCCGCGACGAGATCGAGGCGCTGCAAAAGGCGCACGGGCACGGGAAGCTGGACGCGCGGCGCACCCTCATCGAGTCGGTGGAGGAAGTCGAATACTCCGCCGACGACTTCATTGTCGAGGAGGACAACGTCGTCATCGTGTCGCGGGACGGGTGGGTGAAGCGCCAGAAGGAGGTGAAGGATCTGGGCTCCACGCGCCTTCGCGAGGGCGACGCCGTGCTGGCCGTGCTGCCGGGCAGCACGAGGGCGACGGCCGTGTTCCTGACGAATTTCGGCGTCGCTTACAGCGCGCGGATCGCCGACGTGCCGGCGTCGACCGGGTACGGCGAGCCGATCCAGCGCCTGTTCAAGTTCAAGGACGGCGAGCGCGTGATCGCGGCGTTCAGTCTCGACCCGCGCGTCACGCCCGGCATCGAGCCGAAGAAGGACGGCGACGTGCCGCGCACGCACGCGGTGGCCGTGACGAGCGACGGGTACAGCCTGCGGTTCGGCTTCCAGGCCTTCATCGAGCCGAGCACGCGCGCCGGACGGCGCTTCGCGAGGCCGTCCGAGGGCGTCGAGGTGGTGGGCGTCGCGAAGATCGATGGCAGCGAGACCATCATCGCCGCCACCGCCCAGGCCCGGGCGATGCTGTGCAAGGTGGATGAGATCAACTATCTCTCGGGCCCGGGGAAGGGCGTGATTCTCATCAAGATCAAGCCGAAGGAAGACCGGGTGCTCGGATTCATCGCGTCAGTCGGCGACCGCGACCTGCTCACCGTCGAGACGAGCCGGGGCGCCGAGCAGACCATCAGCACGACGAAATACGAGATCACCAGCCGGGGCGGGAAGGGGCGGGAGTTGTTGCAGCGGGGCCAGTTCACGCGGATCGTGCCGCAGGGCCTCGCCGCGCCGCCCGCGCTCGACGAGCCCGGATCGTAGCCGTCAGTCCGGCTGGCCGGAGGTGTCCCCGCCGTCAAGCTCCGCGACGCGGGCGCCGACTCGTCAGGAACACGCGAACCACCGACGTACGAGACGGTCCCTGCGTGCGCGGAGCCCCGCCAGGCCTGCCGCCGCGGTCATTCACCGGTCCGGTCCATCGCCGGCCGGGTTTCGCCGAACGTCAGATCGGCGGCGCCGAGTGGCACGGGCTGTGACAACCGCTCCGGGCGGCTCTGCACAGGGAACAGGTCCGTTGTGCCTTCGAGGTGCGCCAGGCACCGGGCGAGGAGCGGAACGTAGCGGCTGTTCAGCCGGAATCGTTCGGTTGCTCCAACGCGTCCGGTCGCTTGATCAACGGCGATGAACCGCGCGTGGATGTCGCCCGAGCGGGCCGCATGGATCACCTCTCCCCTCTGAAACTCGAAGATGAGTTTCTTCCCGTTGTTGTAGAGGGGGGCGAGCAGGCGCTGCTCAGGGTCAGCCGGTCCCCGGGAATCCCCGGGATACACGACCAACGCAACCGCCCCTTGCCCCGACCCCAGAACACGATCCGATTCGACCTGAATGCGGAAGCTCGGCGACGGCGTGCCCGGAGGCGGCACGTGCTTCGGGCGCGCCGACGTGACGTCGCCCTCCGTGACCAGGTCACACTCCACCTGGGTATAGGTGCGCTCGCCGCGTCCGCGCGGACGCACGAACGGCAGACCCTCGAAGCCGGGCAGGCTGCCCGGATAGATGGCGACGACTCTGAGGACCATGACTGGCGCTCCTTCCTGTGATGGCGCTGACGAGCCAGCGGGCCGCTCCGGCCTCGTGCGGCGTCATGTCGAAGAGCACGATGCGGTAGGGCACCCGCCGGAGGACGCCCCGGATGCGTTGCCCGAGGCGAGGGAACGCGGACGGCGCGTTCGAAGACCACATCACGTTCGAGAAGAGCGTCACGAAGCCGTACTCGCGGAGGACCCTCTGGAGGAGTCCTCGGGAATCGCTCCGGGCGATGTCGAATACGACCAGTCGCATCACCACCTCGACCGGTACGCGATGTAGCGCTGCCGTTGCTGAGCCGCAAGGGCGAACACGGCGGCCTGATGTCGCACGCGATCAGCGAACGTGATGCCGCGATCGCGGCGGGCGAGGGCCCGCACGAAGGCGTCCGTCACCAGCCTTCTCGAGCGGAGGCTCAGCCGGCCTTCGGCGTCGGTGTGAACGACCGTGCCCCTCCCGACGACCGCGAGCACCACACGGTCTGCCACCGGTTGGCGGAACTCCTCCATCAGATCGAGCACCAACCCCGGCGCTTCTCGACGGCCCGTGTGGATCAGGCCCAGAAACGGGTTCAATCCACAGCGCTCAACGGCGCGCCAGACGCGCTGAAACAGGTGCCAGTAGGTGTAGTTGAAGAGGATGTTGACAGGATCGCGAGCGCCGCGGCCCCGCCGGCGGTCGAACTGCAGGCGCTCCGGCACCAGCGTCGCGACGGCTTGCCAGTACCACGCCGCGGCTCTCGCCTCACGGAGCAGCAAGGCGGCGCGCGCCGAAGGCAGGGGCTCGCCGAGCGTGTCGACGGGAACCGTACCCAGTCGCGAGATGGTGTCAGCCGCCTTCTTCAGGCTCTCCCGCGCGCCGGCGCCTCGACCACGGTACTTGGATGCACGCAGCAGTTCCGTCCGCTGATTGCGGATCTTCGCCGCGATGATCTCGGCGGCGATCGCCGTACCCAGGGCCGTGCCCCTGGCGGCCGCCTGGGCGTCGACAAGCCCGGGCCGGACACCGGTCCTAGCTGGAACGAGGCGGGCCGTTGGCAGTCCGCGACTCGTGCAGAAGACGATCGGGATTCGGTTCGTCGCACACGCGTTGACGACCCGGCTCGACACCGCGACGCCGGACGCCTCAATCGCCACGTGATCCACGAGGTTCATCGGACATTCGAAGACCGTCCGCTTCTTGAGCCTCACGACGAGCACCTGCCTGGCCATCGTCAGGTACGAGCCGTGCGCGGGGACGCGAAGCTCGCCATCATCGAACATCACCGGCGTCTGCCTCAGCGCCCGCTCTGCGACCCGCAGGCTGGCACACGACGAAGACGTCGAGACCGCTCGTCGTTCCGGCGCCGATTGCCGGGGAAGATTCACCAGTCCGGTGCCAGCCAGCACCTCGATACTCACTCCCTGCTCGTCGGCTGCCGCTTGCCACTCCGGGTACCCGCCTAGACTCTCAAGCGGTGCCTGTGGTGCGAGGCTCTCGAAGCCGAGGTCGAGGAGGCCGTCGTCGAGTTGGGCGGTTTTGAGGAACGTCGTGCACGCCAACCGTCTCCACGCGTCGAGCGCGCGAAACTGGTAGTCGAGGCGCTTGGAGGCTGCGCCGTAGTAGTTGCGCCAGCCGGCGACGACGTGGTTGTGCCGCTTCGCGGCAGCAGGGAACCTCTGCCGGCTGGGCGCCGCCAGAATCTCGCCGATGGCCGCCTTGAACCGGCGCTCCCTGTCCGCCGGCAGACTCAGTCCTCCGCCGTCCAGCCAGAATCCGACAAAAGGAAACCCGTCTGCGACGCTCGCCATCTGCGTCTTGGCATCCTTGATCGCCAGGTTCAGGTCACTCCGGAGCCATCGGCGGAGGAAGTCGAGCTGGACCGTGGCTTCCGCCTCGGAACCCGCGACGACGACGAAGTCGTCCGCGTAACGCACGTGCGTCCAGCCGGCCTGTTCTACGGCGTGGTCGAACGGCGTCAGATAGATGTTGGCGAGCATTGGCGCGATCGGCGCGCCCTGGGGCAGTCCCTTCACGGCCTGCGCGCGGGAGTGCCCCGCGATCACGCTGGATGCGCGCAGCCACCTCCGCAGCAGTTCAGCGCCACCGTCGTCCAGGCCGCCTGCACGCAGTTGTGCGAAGAGAATCGCGTGATCGACGTTGTCGAAGAACTTCTCGATGTCGGCGAGTACGACCCAGCCAGTCGCGGGGAGCGCCGCAGCGAGCGCCTCGGCGGCGCGCCGCGGCCCAAGGCCTGGCCGGTACGCGAAGCTCGCCGGCGAGAAGCCGGGCCCGAACTGATCGAGAAGCACCAACGCCGTCGACGCCCGGGCCCCCTCGGGCGATAGCGACGCGCCGCCACGCGTCGCGCAGCGCGGCCGGCTCGGCCACTCGCGCCACGAACGACGACTCATGTGCTGCGCTCACTTGCGTCCCTCTGTTCTGTCGTCAGCGCGCAAGTAGCAACTCACGGAGCCGCTCGGCCGAACGGGCGATGCCGCCCTGGCCGCGCGAGTTTCCCAGCACTCTTGAGACGATCGCCTGGCGCGTGCACCGCTCGCGCCCGGCAAGCTCCGCGATGGTCAGGCGCTCGAAGGCGAGCGCGCGGATCGTGTCGAGTTGGGTCGGCGTGAATCGCCCGGACTGGCACATCCGGCGGTAACTGACGCGCCGATGGCCGTCTGAATCCGCTCGAGCGGTGTCAAAGTCGGGGAATCCGAAAGCACCGGCGTCAATGAGATAGAGCCCGCCCCGCCGCGACCGGCGCAGCGTCCGGATCGTGCCCCAGCAGTCGTAGGCGAGTTCGCGGAAGTAGTGGTGCGCGCGCTCGGAGTGGTCGTGGCGCATGGCTCAGCCCCCCAGGTTGCACGGCCTGATAGGCGTGAGCCGCCGATACCTTTATCGATGAGTCGGGGCGACGCAGACGTGGAACCGGAGGTTGCTGCGGTGATCAGCCGCAGCCGGACGCACGGTTCGCGGGGAGAGAAGAGGCCTATCGTGCACTCGCAGAGTCACGACCCTGGAGTGGCAGGATCGGTCCTTGGTCTCCCGCCGCAACCAGGCAGAGTGACCGGCGTCGGCCGTGCGCCAACGCGCGGCTGGAAGCGTTGGAGACCGAGATCCGGACGGCCAAAGAGCGCCGGCGGGAAGAGCTGCTCCGGGAACTCGATGAACTGGGCTTTCGGCCTGAAACGCCTCGCCCGCCCTCGGGTCGCCCGATCGGCAAGAAGGCTAGCCGACGCAGGAAGGATGAGCCCTGCCGCGTATGCGGGTTCAAGACGGGTCCGCCACACGACGCCAGGAGTCACCGCCGGCAGAAACCCAAGCGCCCGTTTTCGCCGGAGGAACTCGCCGGCAAGCACCTGACGCGGGTCTGAAGAAGACCGACGCCGGATCGGCGGACTGCCGGCCGGCAGCTCCTGCTCGAACGACTACGTAAGGTCGGGGTCCGACGCCAGATTCCGCCTGACCGCGGCGACGAACGACACGAGGTCCCCGAGTCGAGTGGCCAGCACATCCGCCACGATCGCCAGGTCGACGTCGTCATAGCCGTGGACCAGGATGTTGCGGAACCCGGCCATGGCGGCGAGGCGCTCCTGCAGGTCCGCCGGAATCCAGCCGTCGCGCGCGACCAACGTGAACAGTTCGCGATTCGAGCGCGGCTCACCGAGGCGTCGCTCGGACACGATGTGAGAGGCCACGTCCAGCGCGGCCTGAATCGCGAGCTGGAGCGTGTGTTCGATGAAGCGTTCTTCCCGAACGTCGAAGTTGAGCAACTCCGGCCGGGCGAGGCGCGTTAGATCGCTGAGGCAGGTCTCGATCACGGAGAGGCGCTTCTCGACGAGGTCCCGGTCCTTCATGACGCCGCGGCTCCTGTGGACGCGTGGCGGCGGTACTGGCGGCGGACAGGCTCGAGGTCGAAGAACTCGTTCCGGCGTCTGACTTCGAACGTCCGGCGAATTGCGGGTTTCGTGTCCAGGGCGAGAATGCCATCCCGCAGGACGCGATGCACGAGGTCCGCCGGCGCGTGATTCAGGACCACGACGTCGACGCGGCGGCCCAGGTGCTCTGCCAGGCCATCACGCAGGTCGGGACGCAGGCCCTCGAGCGTTCGGGGCGACTCGGACGACAACAACACGGCGACGTCAACGTCGCTGCCCGCTGCTGCCTCACCACGCGCGACGCTGCCAAACACATAGGCGGCGAGCACGCCCTCCCGGTGGAGTGTGAAGAAGCGCCCCACGGCGTCGACGATGCGGTGGCACTCGTGCGCATCCATGGCCACATTATACCCTTCGGCCTGCGGCGCGTTGGGGCGCCGCGAGTTCGAACCCGGCGGGCGCGCGGAGTAAACTGTTGGCGCCGCGCGACTCGCAGCGCTGGACGAGCGCGGCAGGTGGCGCATGCGTAATCTCGAGATCAAAGCGGCCGTGGCGTCCCTGGCAGATACCAAGCGTCGGCTGCGGGCGCTCCCGGGCGCGGCCCGCCATGCCAGCCTGACGCAGACGGACTGGTACTTCCGCGTGCCGAAGGGGCGGCTGAAGCTGCGCGTCGTCGGCGCGTCCCGCGGCGGCGAGCTCATCGCCTATCTCAGGCCGGACAAGTCGGCCGCGCGCACGAGCGAGTTCCAGCGTATGCCCGCGCCCGATGCCGCCGGAACACGGAGGCTCCTTGACCGGATGCTGGGGCCGCGCGCCTGCGTCCGCAAGCGTCGCGAGGTGTGGCTCTACAGGAATGCGCGAATCCACCTCGACACGGTTGAACGTGTCGGCCGGTTCATCGAGATCGAGGTGGTCGTCACCGAGGGGATGCCGCAGGCGCGGGCGCTGATGAAGGAACTGCAGCGGGAGCTGGACATCAAGCCGAACGCCCGGATCGCGGGGTCGTACGGGGAACTCACCGTCAGGCGCTCGTGACTGGGCGCCAGTCGGGCCGCGTTTTGCGTCCCTCGAGGCTTCTACTATCGTCGTTCCCTAGCCCCTAGCCCCTAGCCCCTAGCCCCTAGCCCCTAGCCCCTAGCGCCAAAGCCGCGCCGAAGCCGGCCGGCAGGCCGCTCGGCGAAGGCGGGCTACTGTCCCACCGGCTCGTCTTCGTCAAACGCGCCGTTCGCCTCGTCGCCGTTCGGCATCCGGCTCATCACGGCCTTCACCATGTCCTGGTGCTCGATTTCCTCGGCCCGGAGCTCCTCGAAGAGCACCCGCACATCCGAATTGCTGATGTAGGCCAGCGCCGAGTCGAAGAAGTCGTGCGCCTTCACCTCGGAGGCCAGCGCGACCTCCATCGCCTGTCGCGCCAACATGAACATGCGCGACTGGTCGAAGTCCGGCGCCTCGACGTCCCACAGCATCGCGCGCGACACGCGCGTCGGCGCGTCGCCAAAGATCGCCTGACGGCGCATCAGCAGGTCGGCGCCGTGCTTCGCCTCGTTCCCGGCCATCGTCGTGAAGAAGTGCGCGGCCTCGGGCGTGTGGTGCAGCGAGAGGTTGTCGGCGAACTCCTCGTAACGTTCTTTCGCTTCCTCCTCGATGAGGATGGCGAGGTCGAGGGCGTCCTGCAGTGACAGCGAGGCGAAGTCGATCGTCGGCATTCCGGTACTGTGACGGGGAGCACGGGGGGGTGTCAATAGGGCGGGAGTTGGGGCCAGAGCCGCCGCTAATCAGAAGCCAGAAGTCAGAAGGGCTGACTGACGATTGTCAGAAGCCAGAAGGCAGGTAATCGGTCGGGGGAACCGAGCCTCCCGGCGCGCGTCTCATTCTGGCTTCTGGCTTCTGGCTTCTGGCTACTGAGGGTGAGCGAACGAGTCGGCTGCTGGAACGAGTTCGCGATAGATCGCATCAGGGATGTCCGAATGCCAGTGTCCGGTCAGCTGCGCGTAGCCGACGATGCACAGGAAGATCGCGGCGATGATCGTCGCGACCGCCCAGGTCGGAATGGCCCGCGACCGGCCCACCGACAGGCGCAGTGCGCCCTCGGCGGGGCAAACCGCGACGCATTCGAGGCAGCCCGTGCACTCGGCGGATTTCACCGAGATGACCTTGTCGACCGGGAGCAGCGAGGGACAGGCCTTCGCGCACTTGGCGCAGTCGATGCAGGTCGCTGCGTCACGGCGCACCCGGGTGGGGCTCGAGAGCGCGACGAGGCCGACCAACGCGCCGTAGGGGCACAGGTAGCGGCACCACAGGTTCTTCACCAGGACCGAGCCGGCCAGCAGCACGGCGATCACCGCCGCGCCCATCGTCCCGATGTGACGGAAGAAATTGAGCATCTTGACGTCGGCCACGAGACCGTAGGGGCTCGTGATGAACCCGTGGAGGTCGGGCACCGTCATCCCTGCGACCGCGTAGCCGAAGAAGCCCAGCAGCAGGTACTTCAATCCGCGGAGCGGGATGTCGAGCCAGCGCGGAGCCTGGACGTTCCGGCCGAAGATTTCGCGCCCCCCTTCCCAGAGCCACTCAGACACCGTGCCGACCGGGCACAGCCAACTGCAGAACGCCTTCCGCGCCACGAACGAAATGGCCACGAAGGCGATCAGCAGGAACATCGCCGCCGGGTGGACATCGGGAACGAGACCCGTCAGGAAGGTGTACTTCAGGTTCATCAGGCCGGCGATCGGAAGCCACCCTTCGACACCAGGCGGCCGGCCGACCAACGCGGTCCCGCCGCCGGTCTCGTAATAACGGACGAAGAAGTAGAACCGCGCTCCGATCCAGAGGTTGAGCAGGATGAAGGCGGCCTGGAAGGTGCGGCGCACGAACGGCGTGCGATCGGGCTTGCGCCTCGTGAATGACTTCCTGCCCGATGCCGCGGGGGATGGTGACGCGGGGGACGGTAACGCGGGGACGGCGCGCCCGAGATCAGCGGCGCGGTAGAGGATTGCTGGGCGAACGGCTCCGGACCCGACCATGCTGCCAGCCTACCAGTCCGCCCACGCCTCTCCGTATGACGCCGGTCATGAAAATGGGGTCAGGCACTATTTCTGAATAAGGGCCCCTTAGTGAGAAATAGTGCCTGACCCCAATTCATGGATGGGTGGCGGAGCAGAGGCGAAACGAAGTACAATGGCGTCAACGAATTGGCGCGCGGCCTGTGCTCTTGGCTCGTCCCGGTCGCCCGGGGGGCTTGTTTCGGAGCGCTGGACGCCCGCCGCTGCCAAGCGCAGTCCCTAGAACCCGGTGCCTCGTGGCACCTGGCCCCACTAGCGCCTAGCGCCTAGTCCCTAGAACCTAGCCGTAGATGTCGTCTTACACCGCCAAGGACATCACCGTACTCGAAGGGCTCGAGCCCGTCCGGAAGCGCCCTGGCATGTACATCGGCGGGGTGGGCAGCACGGGGCTCCACCACCTCGCCTGGGAAATCCTGGACAACGCCATCGACGAGGCCATGAACGGGTACGCCTCGAACATCTCGGCCACCCTGCACGCCGACGGCTCGTCGATGACGATCGCCGACGACGGCCGCGGCATCCCGGTGGACAGGCACCCGCAAAGCAAGAAGAGCGCGCTGGAGGTGGTGTTCACCGTCCTGCACGCGGGCGGCAAGTTCGAGCAGGGCAGCTACAAGACGGCCGGAGGCCTCCACGGCGTCGGCGCCAGCGTCGTCTGCGCGCTGTCGAAAGAGCTGCTGGTCACCGTCAAGCGCGACGGCGCGCTGTGGGAGCAGCGCTTCAAGCAGGGCGTGCCGCAGGGCCCGGTGAAGAAGCTCGGTCCCGCGCGCGGCACCGGCACGACGGTGTTCTTCCGGCCGGACGCGACAATCTTCCCGAAGGTCGAGTTCGACCCCGCCGTCATCCGCGAGCGCCTCGAGGTCGCCAGCTACCTGCACAAGGGCGTGAAGGTCGTCTTCGAAGACGAGGCCGCGAAGTCGCGCGAGGTCTTCGAGCACGCGGACGGCATCGAGGCGTACCTGAAGACGCTGCTGGCGGCCGGCAGCGCGAAGACCGTCCACGAGTCGGCCTTCGTCCTCGCGCGCGACAACGGGCTACGCATCGACCTGGCGATGCAGTGGACCGAGGGGACCGACGAGCAGATCCGCAGCTACGTGAACGGCATCCCGACGGGCTCGGGCGGCACCCACGAGAACGGCCTGCGCGCGGGCATCGGCAAGGCCGTGCGGAACTTCATCGAGACGCACAACCTGACGCCGAAGGGCGTGACGCTCACGGCCGACGACATCCGCGAGGGCCTCGTCGGCGTGCTCAGCATCTTCATCGCCGAGCCGCAGTTCCAGGGCCAGACCAAGGACCGGCTGAACAACCCCGAGCTGCTCTCCGCGGTGGACTCGGCGGTACGCCCGGCGATCGAGCACTGGCTGAACCACAACCTGAGCGTGGCCGAGGCGATCGTCGCGCGCATCATCCTCGCGGCCCGCGCGCGCGAGGCCAGCCGGGCCGCGCAGCAGGAAGTGACGCGCAAGAGCGCCACGTCGAACCGCCTCAACCTGCCGGGCAAGCTCAGCGACTGCTCGGCGTCCGGCCGCGAGGACTCGGAGCTCTTCATCGTCGAAGGCGATTCGGCCGGCGGCTCCGCGAAGCAGGGGCGCGACCGCGCCCGGCAGGCGGTCCTGCCGCTGCGCGGCAAGGTGCTCAACGTCGAGAGTGCGTCCCTGTCGAAGGTGCTCGAGAACAAGGAACTGTCGGATCTCGTCACGGCGCTGGGCTGCGGCATCGGCAAGAGCTTCGACATCACGCGGCTGCGCTACGGCCGCCTCATCATCCTGGCCGACGCGGACTCGGACGGGAACCACATCGCCACGCTCCTGCTCACCTTCATCTACCGCCACATGACGCCGCTCATGACGGCGGGGCGGGTCTACCTCGCCCAGCCGCCGCTCTACCGCATCGACATCGGCAAGGAGACCCACTGGGCCCTCGACGATGGGCAGAAGGCGCAGATCCTGGAGCGCCACGCGAAGGGCCGGGCGACGCCCGAGATCACGCGCTTCAAGGGCCTGGGCGAGATGATGCCGAAGGTGCTCTGGGAAACCACCCTCAACCCCAAGACCCGGCGGCTCCTGCGCGTGGAAGTCGCCGATCACATCGTGACCGACCGGATCATCAACGAGCTCATGGGCAAGGACGCCTCCGCACGCTTCCGTTTCATCATGGAGCGCGCCGAGGAGGCCCGCGAGCTGGACGTGTAGCCAAGAAGGACCCATGCAAGCATCAGAAGACTCCCTCAAGATCGCCGTGCTGATCGATTTCGACAACATCGAGATCGGCGTGAAGACCACGCTGAACCGCGAGTTCGACGTGGGCGCCGTGCTCGACGCGGTGAAGGAACGCGGCGAGGTGATCACCAAGATCGCCTACGGCGACTGGAAACGCGCCGGCGACTACAGCCGCATGCTCACGCAGCACGCGGTACGCATGGTGCAGCGCAACATGACGCCCGGCGGCGACAAGAACGGCGCCGACATCAACCTCGCCCTCGACGCCCTCGAGATGGCGTTCACCCACGACCACATCAACGCCTTCGTCATCGTCGGCGGCGACAGCGATTTCATCAGCCTCGTCGAGAAGCTGAAGCAGTACGACAAGAAGGTGTTCGTCGTCGGCGGCCGGCAGTTCACGGGCGCCGTGATGCAGAAGAACTGCCACGAGTTCATCGCGTACGAGAACCTCATCCGCCAGCCGAGCCGGCGCCAGCCCGCCTCGCAGTCGCGGGAACGGGGCGGCGGGCCGTCCGTGGCGGCCCCCGCGCCGCTGTCGACCGCCCCCGTGAGCAAGGCCTTCGCGCTCGTGACGCGGGCGCTGCAACTGCTCGTCGACCGCGAGGTCACCCCGCAGCTCGGCCTGCTCAAGAGCACGCTCCTGCAGCTCGACTCGACCTTCTCGGAACGCGACTACGGCGCGTCGAGCTTCCGCGACTTCGCGGAAAAGCTCGCCGAGGCCGGCCTCGTCACCTTGCGCAGTTCGGGCCGCAGCGTGCTGGTCGAGTTGAAGGAACACGCGGGGTCGGCAGAGCCGGCCGAGGCCCCGCAGCCGGATGCCGAGGGCGCCGTTGCCGCGCCGGCGTCCTCTCACGCCGCCGAGGCCGAGAGCCCGGCCGACGCGCGCGGCGAGGCGCCGCAGACGTCCATCGTCGACGGTATTCACCTGCTGCACCGCGTGCTCGCCACGCCCGGCGCGATCGCCCGCTGGCCGATGTACGTCCGCAACGTGAAGCAGGCGATGCGCGCGGCCGACCCGGGATTCGACGAGCGCAAGCACGGCAACCTGGTCGAAATCCTCCGCGCGGTCCAGCGCGACGGCCTGGTGCGCCTCGACCGCGATCGCCAGGGCGTGCTGCGCGTCTTCCAGGGCCCGCAGTTGCGCATCCCGGTGGCCCCGCCGCAGGAGCCGCTCGACGTCGCCGTCGAGATGGACGAGCCTGCGGCTCCCCCGGCGCCCGCGCCGGCGGAGGCAGCCGGATTCGGACTCGCGGCCGGGTTCCCCCCGCCCGTCGAGCCCGGCGACGCGCAGGCCGATGCGGCCGCGGCCGTTTCCGAGACTCCCGACACAGGCGGACCCGACGCGGCCGAACCCGCCGCCGAGGGCACGCCACGCCGCCGCCGAAAGGCCGGGACGGCAGCCCTTCGCCCCAAGTCCACTACGGCCCGCAAGCCGCGGGCGCGCGCGGCTACTCCGCGCAGGAAGAAGACCACGGAGACCGAATGATCCTCTCGCACCCTCGACCCGCTGTATTCGTGATGTGTGCCGCCGTGTTCGTGGCGGCTCTCGCCGCCACCGCCAGTGCGCAGACGCAGCCGCCGTCGCCGCCCGCCGCCGGGGCCGCTGCCCCGGCCGTGAGCGTGTATGTCGCACCGCCCGACGTCGCGGCTCCGCCCGCAGACGCCGTCAAGACGCCGTCAGGCCTCTACACCAAGGTGATCACGCCAGGGACGGGGCAGGAGCACCCGAAGCCCGAGGACATCGTCACCGTGAAGTACACGGGCTGGACGACGAACGGCAAGATGTTCGACACGTCCTACGCCCGGGCGAAGGACACGCCCTTCCAGGTCGCGCGCGTGATGCCCGGCCTGGGTGAGGCGGTGCAGCTGATGGTCGTCGGCGAGAAGCGCCGCGCGTGGATCCCCGAAGCGCTGGCCTACAAGGGCCGTGAGGACAAGCCGAAGGGCATGCTGGTGTTCGACCTCGTGCTCGTCGACGTGCAGGCGATGCCCGTCGCGCCGGACGACGTTGCCAAGGCGCCCGCTGACGCCGAGAAGACCAAGTCCGGCCTGGCCTACAAGGTGCTGAAGGCCGGCACCGGCACCGAGCACCCCAAGCGGAGCAGCCAGGTGACGGTCCACTATACGGGCTGGACGACCGACGGGAAGATGTTCGACAGTTCTGTGGCCAAGGGGCAGCCGGCCTCCTTCCCGCTGGACCAGGTCATCCCCGGCTGGACCGAGGGCGTGCAGTTGATGGTCGAGGGCGAGAAGACCCGGTTCTGGATCCCGCAGCGCCTGGCCTACGACGGCCAGCAGGGGATGCCGATGGGCATGCTCGTGTTCGACGTCGAGCTGATCGCGATACAGAAATAGGGGCTGGGTCCTGTGCTAGTATCGAGTATTCCGGTCACGCGAGGGTGCGCATGATGAAGCAGGTGTTCCGACTGGCGGTGTTCGTGGTCATGGCCTCGGCGTTCGGGTCGCAGGCGTCCGCGCAGGCGCTTCCGTGGGAGGGCCGCGGGTTCCTCAACGTGAACTTCGGGATCCAGGTGATCGCGGACGACGCCGCGAATACCAGCGCGAGCTTCCAGCTATATGACGAGACAGGGACGGTGACCTCGACGCAGGCCATCGACAAGCAGGCGCCGTTCCTGGATTTCGGCGGCGGCTTCCGGGTGGCCGGCAACTTCGGCGTCGGGTTCGCGTACAGCCGTCTCAACGTCACCGGCACCGCCGAAGTCGTGGCGAAGGTGCCGAGCCCGATCTACTACGACCAGCCGCGCACCGCCACCGCCTCGCTGAACGCCCTCGACCACACCGAGAACGCCTATCACTTCCAGGCGCTCTGGATGCTGCCGATTACCGACAAGGTCGACGTGATGATCTCGGGCGGCCCGAGCTGGTTCAGCCTGACGCAGGGTGTCGTGACCTCCCCGCAGATCACGGAAGTGGGGCCGCCGTACACGACGGTGAACATGACCGTGGCGCAGAGCACCCTGACGGCCAGCAAAATGGGCTTCAACGTGGGAGCCGACCTGACGTTCCGCTTCGCCAACAACTTCGGCGTGGGCGGCATGGTGCGGTATTCGACGGCGACGGTCACGCTGGGGTCGACCGGCAGCGACGCGACCTCGGATGTGAAGGTCGGCGGCTTCCAAATCGGCGGCGGGATCCGCATCCGTTTCTAGCCTGCAGGGAACGCCGCGAACCTCCCTGCGGAAACGTCAAGAGGGCCAGACAGGCCCGGCGCACTCGGCCGGGCCTGTCTGGCCCTCTTCGTCTATCCGGCGATGCCGCGCGGGGCGGGGCGGGAGAGCGTCTCGTTGATCTTCCTGATGCCCAGCCACCACTGCTGCTTCGGCCGCCTGTTCGCGGCGTCGATCAGCCTGGGATAGTCCTCCAGGGACCCGAATTCGACCGACCCCGACTTCATGCCGATGAACTCGGCCGGCGCCAGGCCGGCGGCAGCATGCCCGGCCAGCCGGCGGATGCAGAGCCTGGCAAACCTCGTCGCCTGGATCCGGTCGAATGGCGACGGGTCGCCGCCCTGCTGCAGGTGCCCGAGGATGCTCTGGCGGACGTCGAACAGGCCGCCGCCCTCCTCCTCGAACAGCGCGCACATGAAGGCGGTGTCGTACACGTCGTTCGCGTGCTCGCTGCGGATCATCAGGCCGAGGCGCCGGCCCTGCGTGAAGCCCTGCACGAGCAGTTCGAGGTCCGCGACGAGGCCCTTCAGCGTCACGCCGTCCTCGTGCAGGTACACCCGCTCGGCGCCGGTCGCGAGGCCGCTCATCATCGCCAGGTAGCCGCAGCGCCGGCCCATCACTTCGACGACGTAACAGCGCTGCTCGGCCACGGCGGCCTGCTTGATCTTGTCGACGACGAGCACGATGTTGTTGAGCGCCGTGTCGGCGCCGATGCTCAGCTCGGTGCCCGGGAGGTTGTTGTCGATCGTGGCCGGCAGGCAGATGATCGGGATATTGAACGCGGGGAAGTTCGCGCGCTCGTCGAACAGCCGGTGCGCGCCCGCGTACGCTTCCCACCCGCCGATGACCAGTAGCCCGTCGATGGCGTGCTGCTCGATCGTCCTGGCGATGGCGTAGAAATCGGGGCCCGACGGGATGTCACGCGACGTGCCGAGTTCCGCGCCGCCCATCGGCGCCCAGCCGTTCACGCTCATCCAGTCCATCTCGGCGAGATCACCCGCCACGAGGCCGTGAAAGCCCCGCCGGATGCCGAGCGCGACGTGGCCATCGTCGGTCGTGAGGCGGACCGCCGCGCGAACGGCGGCGTTCATCCCCGGGGCGGCCGCGCCGGCATGGAGGATGGCCAGCCGGAGGCGGCGTTGGCCGCCGGGCGGGGGGTGGGGGAGGGCCTTCTGCAGCGTGTTGAACGTCCGCAGCGCGTCGTTGAAGCTCGTGCCCCGCCATTCGAGGGCCTGGTCGAACGCGCGCGCCGCGAGCGCTTCGTTGACCCGGCGCGAATCGGCGACGCATTCCTCCAGCGGGATGCGGACGACGCGGTTGCCGCGCATCCCCATGACGAGCGACTGCTCGTCGGCGGCTCCGGAGATCAGGGTGTCGATGGCGGCGTACCCCATCACCGTCCCGAGGTTGCGGTCGTACGCGCTCGGCGCCCCGCCGCGCTGCATGTGCCCCAGCACCGTGATGCGCACCTCGCCGCCGAGCCAGGCACTGAGCGCCTGGCGCACGCGTTCGGCCGTGATCGGGCCGCCCTGCCGGTCGAGCGCCCCTTCGGCCACGACGATGATGGAATCGCGCCGCCCGGCTGCGCGCCCGGCCTTGAGCGTGGCGATCAGGTCGGCCTCCCACTGGTCCCCCGGCGGGCATTCCGGGATGAACAGCGCATCGGCGCCAGTGGCGAGCGCGCCCATCAGGGCGAGGTAGCCGCAATGGCGGCCCATCACCTCGACGATAAAAGCGCGCTGGTGGCTCGAGGCCGTGCTGCCGATGGCGTCGATCGCCTCGGTGATGCGGTGCAGCGCGGTGTCGGCGCCGATGGTCATGTCGGTGCCGGCGGCGTCGTTGTCGATCGAGCCCACCAGGCCGACCACCGTCAGCCTCGGATGCCGCGCGGCCACCTCGGCCCCGATCTCGCCCCGCGCGACCAGATCCTCAAGCAAGCCCGGCCACTCGCGCCGGAACGTGTCCGCGCCGGTGAGCGACCCGTCGCCGCCCACTACGACCAGGCTGTCGATGCCGTGCCGCAGCATGTTGAGGGCGGCCTTCGCCCGGCCCTCGCGCGTACGGAACTCGTCGGATCTGGCGGAGCCGATCATGGTTCCGCCGCGCTGGATGATGCCCCCGACATCCGACCACTGGAGCGGCCGGATCTTGTCGCCGCCTTCGATGAGGCCGCGATAGCCTTCGCAGATCGCGCAGACGTCGATGCCGCTGTCCAGCGCCGTCCGGACGATCGCCCGCACAGCCGCGTTCATGCCCGACGCGTCTCCGCCGCTGGTCAGGACTCCGATCTTGGTGATCGCCATGATCTCTCCCGCATGCCGCGTCAGCGCGCGGTGGCCTTGATCTCGAACTTCTGCTGGATGACGGCGGCAAACGTCTGGGCCATGAGCGTGAAGCCCTGCTCCGTCGGATGCAGGCCATCCTGGCCGATGTAGCGTTTCACGTCGGCCGACATCGGGGTGTAGAGGTCGACCAGCGTCGCGCCCTCGCTCGAGGCCACCGACGCGATGCGCCCGTTCAGCTCGGGCACGAACGCCCATCCCGAGCCCCGGCCCGGGGACGTGCCGACGAACTGGGGCGGGAAGTTCGCCAGCAGCACCCGGTTCGCGGCGATCCGGGCCTTGCACGTGCGCACCATGTCGCGCAGCCTGTCGGCGATGTACTGGGTGGTCGCGCTGCTCGGGCTCGCCGAGAGGTCATTGGCGCCTTCGAGCAGGAGGACGACTTCCGGCGCATTCGTCGTGAGCGTGCCAGGCAGGCGTGCGAGGCCCGTGGCGATGAGTTCGCCCGGCCAGCCTTCGTTGACCACCGTGATCGTCTGGCCCAGGTAGCGCGACGACAGGATCGGCTGGAGCTGGCTGGGATAGGAATACACCGGCGGAGGCACCGGGAACGCCAGGAACGGCGCCGGATCGGATTTCGTCCCGTGCGTGATGCTGTCGCCGAACGGCATGAACTTCGTCACCGCGAGTTGCGGCGCCCGCGTGACGGTGACGGTGAACGAACAGCTCGCCGACTGGCCGGCGGCCGCACTGGTGGCCGCGCAGCCCACGTACGTCGTGCCGACCGGGAACTCGGCGCCAGACGCGGGCGAACAGGTCGTGTTGATGGGCGGCGTTCCGCCCTGGGCCACAGGGCCCTGCCACGTCACGGCAACGGGCTGACCTGCCGGAGAGACAGCCGTCTGCGCCGTCGGGCAGGTCAGCGTCAGCTGCGCCGGCGGCGGCGTGGGATCGGTGGGGCTCTCGCCGCACGCGGCGGCAGCCAGGGCCGCCGCCAGAGCGAGACCCCACGACCCGGCGCGGCTCCACTGGCGCATTCTTCTAATGTTACCTCGGCTTCAGCCTCGGGAATTCCGTCACCCGGATGTTCGTGCACCCGTACGGGATGAGCGTCACCTCCTTGTCGGGCTCTTCGCTGACCACCCGCGTCGGGTCCGACCACGCCACGTCGGCAGGGGAGATTTCGGCGGCCCAGCCATTGACGATCTTCCACGAAGGGATCTTGCGCCCGGTGGCTTTGGCGGCCATGCCGGCCCCGTCTGGCGAGAACGGCCGCTCGCCGACGGTCCGCTCCTCGAAGCGCAGGCTCTGCTCCGGCTGGTCCGGGTCCACTACCAGGCCGTAGTTCCAGGGCCCGGTGGGCCGCACCTCGAAGTCGCCGTGCGGCAGTTCCCGGTGCGGCTTGTCCGCGTTCACGCGGATCCAGGTCTCGTCGATCTTGAGCGAGTACACGAGCGGGCCGCGCTCGACGGCGATCGCCTCGTTGTAGCGCGTCGCGGCCTTCGCCTTCATCGGGAACCGGAGCACGATGTCGACGCGCTCGCTCCACTCGCGGTCGATGCGGTGCAGCGACCCCGGCGTCAGCCGGCGTTCGGGCAGGCCGCCGACACGCACGGTCGCACCGTCAGCCCACGCGGGCACTCGCAGCACGAGCGGGAACCGCACGCGGCTGTTCCGGATGCCGGGCTCGACCGTGATGGTGAGGCGATCGCGGAACGGATAGTCCGTGTCGAGCGCGACGGTCACCGGCACGCGCTGCACCTGGAACGTGGCGCGGCTGGGCGCGTACGCCGCCGCGCAGATGCCCTCGTCGGGCGTCCGCATCCACAGGTGCGCGGCGAACTTCGGCCAGCCCTGGTGCATGTTCGACGTGCAGCAGCCGAAGTTCGGCTCGAGGCCGAACAGGTTCGACTCGGGGCCGTTCGTGGTCCACAGGTGATCCGGGTTGATCGTGCACTGCACCTGGTTCACCTGCTGGTCGTACTGGTGCGACCACATGTCGGGCGCGAACGTGGCCGGCAGGGCGTTGAACGCGACACGCTCGAGGCGATCCCCGAATGCCGCGTCGCCGAAGGCCGCGAACAGGTGCTCCAGCGAGTACATGAACTCGACGACGGCGCACAGTTCGGTGCCCTGGAGCGGGTTCCGCCCGGCCAGGCACTCGTCTCCGCTGAACATCCCCGTCACCTGCCCATGGGCGCGATCGAGCAGCTCGATCATCGCCGTCGCGAACGCCTTGTCGCCCGGTCTCCGCTCCAGCCGCCAGACCATCGCGGCGGCCTTGGCCGCCATGCCGGTGTTGACCACGTGCTTGGTCCACTTCCACAGGCCCCGGCGCGGCGTCGGCCGCGCGAGGTCGTCCGTCTTGAACAGTGCCTCGAAGTCGACGCCCTGATCGCGCAGCTTGCGGGCGAGATCGAGCAGCCAGTTTTCGCGCGTCCGCTCGAACACGTAGAACACCGACACGAGCCCCTCGTACCAGCGGAACTTGCCCCAGCCGTAGAGCGGCGTCCGGTCGAGCCCGGCCGCGAGCGCTTTGAGGCTCTTCACGACCGCGTCGAACACGCGTGCGTCGCCGGTGGCCTCGTGGTACTGCACGAGTACCTTGTTCGCGAGCAGGATGGCCCACAGGTCGTAGCGCTTCGCGACGGCGTCCTCGGGATACGGGCTGTACCACCCGTCCTGGCGCTGGTGCGTGACGATGAAGTCCACGTAGCGGGTGATGCGGGCCTTCAGCGGCTCGTCGTTCAGGATCCACGCGAGCGGGATGGCGCCGTCGAGCCAGTACGGCGCGCGCTCCCAGCCCTCGGCCGTGCCGCCGAACCACTGGCTCTGGCCGACGTCCGGCCAGAACTCGTCGAGGTGGCCGGTGAGGCCGTCCGCCTGGATGCGCAGCTGCCGGAGCAGCCACCCGGCGGGGCGGATGGCGCCGAGAGGCAGGGGCGTGAACGCGAGCGGCGCGAGGCCTCCGGCCGGCGGCGCCGCCGCGATCTGCTCCCGCGCGGCATCGGGAGCAGCCGCGCCGCCGTTGGCGGCCGACGCCGCCACTCCCGCCGCGACGCACGACAGGAACTCGCGCCGATCACACGAAGCCATCGTCCCTCCTCGCCACCGGCGCTACCGCTCGACGTCCACCCATCGCCCGGCTGCGTGCGACGCCAGGCACGCCTCGATGAAGGCCATGGTGTGCGCCCCGTCCTCGATCTGGGGGTACACGAACGCCGGCCGCTCGTCGCCGAGCGTGACCGCCATGCGCTCCTGCGCGACCTCGCCGTAGATGTTTGCGAACGCCTGCAGCAGTCCCTCCGGGTGCCCTCGCGGCGACCGCCCGGCCCTGAGGATCTCGGGCGGCAGGCCCGGGTCGCCGCGGCCGATCACGCGCGCCGGCTCGCCGTGCATGGAGAGCCTCAGGTAGCTGCACTCGCGATGCGACCAGTCCACCATGCCGCGCTCGCCGTAGACGCGCAGCCGGATGTCGTTTTCGGCGCCGGCCGCTGCCTGGAACGCGGTGAACGTCCCCTTGCAGCCGCCGTCGAACTCGACCAGCGCCGACACGTGGTCGGCGACCCGGCGGCCGGGCACGACCGTCCCGACCTCCGCCGCGACTCGCGCGATGTCGTGTCCGGTGACGAAGCAGGCGAGATGCTGGGCGTGGCAGCCAATCGCGCTCATCACCTGCGCGAGGCCGCTGCGCTTCGGATCGAACAGCCAGCGGACCCGGGTGGTCTGCGGGCCGTCCTCGATCTTCGCCGCCAGTCCACCCTGGATGTACTCCACCTGCACGAGGCGGAGCGCGCCGATCTCGCCGCTTCGCACGAGCCGCGACGCGAGGCGCATCATCGGGTACGCCGCGTAGCCGTGGGTGACGGCGAACAGCCGCCCGGCGGCGCGGGTTCGGGCGACGAGGTCGCGCGCCTGTGCGGCGTCGTGCGACACCGGCTTGTCGGCGATGACGTCGAGGCCCGCGTCGAGCGCGGCCGCGGCGAAGGGGTAGTGGGTGTCGTTCGGCGTCATGATGGCGACGCCGTCGATGCCGTCGGGCCTGGCCAGCTCCTTCGCGATCATCTCGGCGACATCGCCATAGCTCCGGGCGGAGTCAACGCCCAGCGCCGCGCCGGCCGCGCGCGACCGGGCCGGATCGCTCGAGAAGACGCCTGCCACGACTTCCCACCAGCCGTCGAGCTGGGCGGCCCCCTGGTGCATCCGCCCGATCCACGAATCGGGCCCGCCGCCGATCATGCCGAGCCGCAAACGCCTCCCGAACCTCGCCCGCAGGTCGCTCATCGAGCCCTCCTCGCACCGCCGGACGCCGGCACCCTGCCGCGGCCCTGCCGCGTAGCTTACCCTACACGCGGTTTCAGGGCCCGTTCTCGCGGTGCCGACAGGCCGCCGCACGCAGGCGCCGAAAACCGGTCTTTCAGTGCCAACGGAACCACTTCAGCGACAGGCCGAACGGGACCACGCCCCACGCGGCCAGCGCCAGCATGCGCCACCACTGCGACGGCAGCGGCGCCCCCTCGAGGATCACCGCCCGCAGCGCGTCGTTCAGCTGCGTGAGCGGAAGCGCCTGGACGAGCGGCTGCAGCAGATCGGGGAACCG
Source organism: uncultured Acidobacteriota bacterium (assembly GCA_963806085.1). Lineage (GTDB taxonomy): Bacteria > Acidobacteriota > Vicinamibacteria > Vicinamibacterales > JAKQTR01 > JAKQTR01. The sequence continues at coordinate 1,809,074 of CAWDWR010000001.1, read as the reverse complement.
CTCCGACGAGAAGAACGTCCCCGACAACAGCCACATCGGCACCATGATGACGTTCATCAGGCCCGACACCGTCTCGATGCGCTGCGCCCGGCACGCGGCCAGCATGCCCAGGCCCGCGAAGGATGCGGCGCCCAGGACCGCCAGCGCGAGAATCGCGAACCAGCTCCCCCGCACCGGCATGCCGAACAGCAGCACGCCCGTCGCCATGATCACGACCAGTTCGGGCACCATGAACAGGAGCCGGCCCCCGGCGAGCGACCACAGGAAGTCCGTGCGGGCCATGGGCGTGGCCGCCAGGCGCTTCAGGAGCTTCTTCACCCGCATGTCGACGATGACGAACCCGACGCCCCACATGCTGCCGCCCATCAGGTTCAGGCCCAGCAGGCCCGGGACGAGGAAGTCGATGTAGCGGGACCCGGGTTCCATGACGCGGGCGTCGGACGTCGGCAGGGGATCCTGCCGTCCGGCCGCCCGCTGCAGGATGTCGTCCACCCGCAACCGCGCGAGGGCGCTTTCCGGCCGGCTCGGATCGAACACGAATGTCACCGGGTCGCCCGGGACGACCACCAGCGCGGCCTTGCCCATGCGCAGGCGCTCTCGGCTTTCGGCCTGCGTGCGCACGGCGACGACCAGGTCGTCGCGCGCCGCGAGGCGCGCGGCGACTTCCGGCGCTCCGGCGCCCTGCTGCACGTCCACGTGGACGATCTCGACCGGCCGGTCGCGGAACGCGATGCCCAGCCCGACCGCGAGCAGCAGCGGGAATCCGTAGGTCCAGAAGACGGCCTCCGGTTCCCGCAGGAACTCGCGCAGCCGTGCGAGGGTGAGTTCCCTAAGCGGCCGGTACGTCGTCATCGCGCAGGTGCCTTCCGGTGAGGTGCATGAACACGTCCTCGAGGCTGGCGTGCCGGGTTGTCAGCCGGATCAGATCGAGCCGCCGCGCCTGCAGGAGCGCCAGCAGGTCCGGAATCGCCCGGTGCGGCTCGGACACCGTGAGGGCCGTTTCGGTGGCGCCGGCGACGACGCCCTGCACGGACGGCAGCGCGGCCAGGTCGGCTGGGCCGAGTTCGGCGCCCGCCGCGCAGGCGAACTCGATGACGTGGGCGCCGCCCATCGAGGCGATCAGGTCCTTCGGCGTGCCGAGGGCAATCACCTTGCCCCGGTCGACGATGGCCACGCGGTCGCACAGCCGCTCGGCCTCGTCCATGTAGTGCGTCGTGATGACAATCGTGCGGCCCTGGCGCGCGAACGCCCGGACGATTTCCCAGAGCTGGCGCCGGGACTGCGGGTCGAGGCCGGTTGTCGGCTCGTCGAGGAAGAGCAGTTCGGGATCGCCGACGAGCGCGCAGGCGACGGCGAGCCGCTGGCGCTGCCCACCCGACAGCTTGCCCACCCAGGCCGACGATTTCTCGGCCAGACCGACCGACGCCATCACCTGCGAGGGCTCGAGGCCGTGCCGGTAGAAACTGCGGAACAGCGTCAGGACCTCGAGGACCGACAGCTTCTCCGGAAACCGCGTCTCCTGGAGCGAGATCCCCAGCCGCTGTCGAAGGTCGTCGTCGTGGCGGCCCCAGCGTCGGCCCAGGATCTCGACGTCGCCGGAGGTCGGCGCCAGCAGGCCCTCGAAGATCTCGATGGTGGTGGTCTTGCCGGCCCCGTTTGGGCCGAGGAGGCCGAAGCACTCGCCGCTGCGGATTTCCAGGTCGAGGCCATCGACGGCGACAACCGGGCCGGACTTCGACGGGTAGTGCTTCGTCAGCGCCCGGCAGCGGACCGCGTCCATCAACGCACTTTACCTCGGAACGCAGCGCACACTACAGTTACCCCGCCATGGCCATAATCCTCCGATCCACTTCCGCCCGGCTCGCCCTGGCCGCCCTCGCGGGCCTCGCGCTGGCGGCCTCGATCTCAGCGCGGCAACCCCAAAGCACCGGCGCGCAGCCGCCGACGGCCCAGCCGGCGCGCGCATGGCAGGACACGATCACGATCCCCGCCTACGCCGACGGTCCCCCCGACCCCAACCCGCCGTTCGACCTCTTCCAGACCGGCCGGTTCAACTACCCGTACACGCTGAGGACGAACCTCAGCAACACGCGGGCGGACAGGGCGTGGCGGGCCCTCTGGCTGGAGAACGAGTACCTGAAGTGCCTGGTGCTGCCCGACCTCGGGGGGCACCTCTACAGCTGCACCGACAAGCGCAACGGGCAGCAGATGTTCTACGCCAACCCGTCGATCAAGCTGGCGGCGATCGCCTATCGCGGAGCGTGGGCGGCATTCGGCATCGAATTCAACTTCCCCGTGTCGCACAACTGGATGACGGTGTCGCCGGTGGACTTCGCGACGACAACCGGGGCCGACGGCAGCGCGTCGGTCTGGGTGGGCAACATCGACCGCCCGTACGGGATGCAGTGGCGCGTGCAGTTGACGCTGCGGCCTGGCCGCGCGGTGCTCGAACAGCATACGTCGCTGTACAACCGCAGCGACGTGCGGCACCGCTTCTATTGGTGGACCAACGCCGGCGTCGAGGTGTGGGACGACACGAAGATCCTGTACCCGACGGAATTCACCGCGTCGCACGGGTTCACGTTCGTCGACACGTGGCCGATCGACGCCGCCGGCCACGACGTCAGCATCGTCGGCAATCACAAGTACGGCCCGGTGTCGCGGTTCACGCACGGCAGCCGGGAACCGTACATGGGCGTCTACCATCCGCGCACCAGGTCGGGCGTCGTGCATTTCTCCCCGCCGACCGATCTGCCGGCGAAGAAATTCTGGTCGTGGAGCAGCGATGCCGACGGCCTCGACTGGCGCCGGGCGCTCTCGGACAACAACAGCGCGTACGTCGAGATTCAGGCCGGCCCCTTCCGCAACCAGGAGACCTACGGCTTTCTCGAGCCGCAGCAGACGCTGCAGTTCAGCGAGTACTGGATGCCGATGCTGGATCTTGGCGGGCTGGCGCGGGCCTCGGCGGACGCCCTGCTCAACATCAGCCGCACGCCCGACGGCGTCGGGGCCGTGACGCTGGAGGTGGCGCTGAACGTGGTGCGGGCCATGCCGGGCGCGCGGATCGAAATCGCCGACGGTGCCCGGCGGGTGCTGGACGAGCGGGCCGACCTGCTGCCGGCGGCGACCTGGCGCCGGCAGTTGCGCGGACAGATCGCCGCGGGCACCTACACGGTTCGCGTCACCGACGCGTCCGGTGTGGCGGCCCTTGAACACACGGAAGGCGTCTACGACCTCGCGCCGCGCAGCGAGACGCGGCCGGGTCCGCAGCCGCCGCAGCCGGCCCCGCCGGCCGGGCGCGGCACCGACGGCGATGCCGTCGCCGCCGGGATGCAGCAGGAACTCGACGGCCAGCTGCTGGTGGCGCTGGCGACCTATCGCGATGGCCTGACGCGGCATCCCGACAGCCTCGAACTCCTGCGCTCGACCGGCCGGCTGATGGTCGCGCTCAAGCAGTACGACGCCGCGGTGCCGCTGCTCACACGCGCGCTCGCGCGGGTCAGCAACGACCGCGAGGCGGCGTACTACCTGGCGATCGCCCAGCACGCGACCGGCCGCGTGCGGGCGGCCACGGTCAACTTCGAGATTGCGCAGCAGTACGGCACGCACCGGGCTGCGGCGCTCTTCAATCTCGCCGCCGAGGCGTGGCGCGGGGGCAAGCCCGACGAGGCGCTGGACCTGCTCGGCCGTGCCATCGCGTCGAAGCCCGGCGCCGTTCGCGCCGGCGGGATGGAAGTGGCGCTGCTGCGGGTGTCGGGCGAGACCGAGCGGGCGCGCCAGCGCCTGGCCCACTGGCGCGCGATCGACCCCATGAACTCGCTGCTGCGACTCGAAGCCGGCCGCCTCGGCCCGAGCGACGCGGCGTTGTGGGCCCACCTCGCCGCAGACCCTGAACGCATTCTTGAACTGGCGGTCGACTACATGACGTTCGGCCTCTACGCCGACGCCATCGCGCTGCTCGGCGCCGAGTACCCGACGGGCCCGTCCGTGGTGTCCGAGCCGGGCATGCCGCGGCCAGAGACCTATCCGCTGATTGCCTACTATCGCGGCTTCTGCCAGAAACAGCTGTCGCACGACGGGGCGGCCGACTATGCGAGCGCCTCCCGCCTGCCGACGACGTACGTGTTTCCGCACCGCCCGATGTCGATCACGGTGCTGAAGGACGCCGTGGCCGTCAATCCGAACGACGCCACCGCGCACTTCCTGCTCGGCTCGCTCTACCTGTCCGGCGGAATGACCGACGCGGCGATGACGTCGTGGGAGCAGGCCCGGGCGCTCAACCCCGCGATTCCGACGCTTCATCGCAACATGGGTTACGCGCGGCTCGCCGCCGGCGAAGTGGATCGTGCGATCGCGGTGTTCCGCGAGGGTATGAAGTACGACGGGGCCAACGTCGGCATCTACACGGGCCTCGACCAGGCGCTGACGCGGGCCGGGCGGCCGGCGGCCGAGCGGGCGGACGCGATGCTCGCGTTTCCGGACCAGAAGGCGCTCCCGGCGTCACTGGTGTACAAGCTCGCGATCGCGCTGGCCGAGGCGAGCCGGTTCGACGAGGCCGAGGCGCAGTTCCAGGGGCGCTTCTTCCCGCGCGAGGAGGGCGGGATCAACGTGCGCCAGATCTGGCTGGAGGTGCGCGCCCGGCGGGCTGCCGCGCTCGCCGGGGCCAGTGACTGCGCGCGCGCCATGGGCATCGTCAACGGACTCGCGGCGCCGGTGGCGTCGCTCGCGTTCACGAAAGACGGCCTGGACCCGATTCTGGCGCAGCCGAGACTGCGAGGGCTGGTTGACGGCGTGAAATCCGCGTGCGGCGGTGTTGTGCCCGTCCAGGACGCCGACGTGCCGTACACCATCGGCTCGTGGGATGCGGACCGCTTTGGGAATCACCGCGCCGTCCTGCGCGTGGCCACCCCGGCGGGTGCGGTCTTCGCGCACATCCCGTGGCGGCGGCCTGACGCCAGGCCGGAAGACCGCCACCTGGTGGTGGTGGAAGGGGCGTCGGGAGGCCAGATCCTCAACGTCGAACGCGTTCGGGTCACGAGGGAGTACGGCGACATCGTGTTCGAGGCGCCGTCGGCAGGCGACTACTACGTCTACTACCTGCCGACGACCGGTACCGGCCGCTCGAACTACCCGACGGTCACGTATCCTGCACCGCAGCCGACGGCTGACCTCGCGTGGTTGAAGGCGCACGGCCTCGACGCGAAGGCGGACGGCCCATGGGCGCCCGGCGCCATGCCCGCTGCGGCGGTCGTGGAGTTTCAGGCGATTGAGCCGCTTCACAGCTTCTTCCCCATGCAGGTCGTCGCCACGGAGGGCGAAGTGGCGGGCCTCGTGGCGACGCAGCCCGCGGCGGCGTTCTTCGTCTTCGCGGAAGACCGCACGCGGCCCATCAAGATGGCGGCCGACCTGCCGCTCCGGTGGGTCCGCCGTGGTGCAGGCGCGCCGTTTGTCGGCGACGCGATGCGCGGCGAGTACTACCCGTTCCAGATCGGCGTATTCGCGGCCAGGCAGGATCTGGCCGACGTCAATGTCACCTTCAGCGGTGTGAAGCGGAAGGGCGGCGGCGAGATCGGCGCATCAGCGTTCTCCTGCATCAACCTTGCTGGCATCGACTCGGCGGCAAGGCCGTTCACCCGCGCGATCGCGGTGCCGAAAGGACAGGTCCAGGCCCTCTGGTGCGGCGTGCAGGTGCCCGAGGCGGCGCAGGCGGGCGACTACACCGGCACGGCGACGGTTTCTGCGCGGGGAACGGCGCCGGCAGCCGTGCCCATGACAATCCGGGTGTCGCCGTCGGTCGTTCCTGCGCACGGAGACAACGAGCCGTGGCGGCTGTCCCGCCTCCGCTGGCTGAACTCGACGCTCGCGGTCGACGACCAGGTCGTCAAGCCGTACACCCCTGTGACCGTGAGCGGCCGGACAGTCGGCGTTCTGGGCCGCACGGTCACGCTGAACGCGCTGGGCTTCCCCGAGCAGATCGAGAGCCGCTTCGCGATCGAAATGACGCACCTGACCGATCGGCCGCGCGAGGTCCTGAACGGGCCGATCTCGATCGTCGTCGACAGCCCCGATCCGAGCGCGAGGCGCTGGACGGGTGGCGGTGTGGCGTTCACGAAACGGACGCCGGGAGCAGCCGCCTGGCGCGCCCGCAACAGCGCCGGCCCGCTGTCGATGGCCCTCGATGCCCAGATGGAGTTCGACGGCAACATCGAGTTCACCGTAAGGCTGGAAGCCTCGAAGCCGACCGGCGTGAACGACATACGGCTCGACATCCCGATCGCGAGCGGCGTCGCCCGTTACCTGATGGGCCTCGGCTTCAAAGGCGGTGCGCGCCCGATGCGCTTCGACTGGAAGTGGGACGTCAAGAACAACCAGGACTCGGCGTGGGTTGGCGACATCAACGCCGGCCTGCAGTTCACGCTCAAGGACGACAAGTACGTCAGGCCGCTCAACACCAACTTCTACACGCTGAAACCCCTCGTCATGCCGGTATCGTGGTTCAACGGCGGGAAAGGCGGCTGCCGCTTGGCCGCGGATGAGGCCGTCTACCGGGTGTCGTGCTACAGCGGAGCGCGCACGGTGCAGCCCGGCGCGCCGCTCTTCTTCAACTTCCGCCTGCTGCTGACGCCGTTCAAGCCGATCGACCCCGCCGCGCAGTTCAGCACGCGCTACTTCCACGCGTTCAAGCCCGTCGAGGAGGTGCTGCAGCAGGGCGCGAACGTCGTCAACGTGCACCACGCGAACCCGATCAATCCGTACATCAACTACCCGTTCTTCCGGCCGGCCGAGATGAAGGCCTACATCGACCGGGCGCACGCGGAGCGGTTGCGCGTGAAGATCTACTACACGGTCCGCGAACTGGCGAACCGCGCGCCCGAGGTGTTCGCGCTGCGCAGCCTCGGCGACGAGATCTTCGCGCCGGGACCGGGCGGCGGGTACTCGTGGCTGCAGGAGCACCTGGGTTCGAACTACATCGCCGCGTGGTTCGTGCCCGAGCTGAAGGATGCGGCCATCGTCAACAGCGGCGTGTCGCGCTGGCACAACTTCTACATCGAGGGGCTCGACTGGCTCGCGCGCAACGTCGGCATCGACGGCCTCTACATCGACGACGTGGCGTTCGACCGGCTGACGATGAAGCGGGTGCGGAAGGTGCTGGACCGGAACCGCCCGGACGCGCTGATCGACCTGCACTCGGCCAACCAGTACAACGTCCGCGATGGGTTCGCGAGCAGCGCGAACCTCTATCTCGAGCACTTACCCTACCTGAACCGGCTCTGGTTCGGCGAATACTTTGACTACAACTCGGCGCCCGACTACTGGCTCACCGAAATTTCCGGCATCCCGTTCGGCCTGATGGGCGAGATGCTGCAGGACGGCGGGAACCCCTGGCGCGGGATGGTGTTCGGCATGACGGGCCGGCTGCCGTGGGCCGGCAACCCGAGACCGATGTGGAAGGCGTGGGACCAGCTCGGGCTCGCCGGCAGCCGGATGATCGGGTTCTGGGTGCCTGCCAATCCCGTCACGACCGGCCGCGAGGACGTCCTCGCGACCGCATATGTCCGCGATGGCCGAACGATGATCGCGCTCGCGAGCTGGTCCAGGGAGGCGGTGGACCTCCGTCTCGTGATCGACTGGAAGGCGCTGGGGATCGACCCGGCGCAGGCGCGCATCACGGCGCCGGGGATTGACGGGTTCCAGGACGCGCGGTCGTTCGGCGCCGGCGAGGCCATCCCGGTGCAGCCGGGGAAGGGCTGGCTCCTCGTTGTACAGTAGCGCTGTAACCACGAAGCCCGTTCCCATCGTAGATCCTGGTGTGGGTCCATTCGGCGTGACGCAGCCGTCGCAGACAGGAGCAGGCAGATGTTGATCCTACTTGGCGTGCTCGCGCTGGTCGTGGTCGGAGGGATCGCCCTCTACAACTCCCTGGTTCGCCTCAAGGTGATGGTCGACAACGCGTGGTCGGACATTGACGTGCAGCTCAAGCGGCGCCACGACCTGATTCCGAACCTGGTCGAGACCGTGAAGGGATACGCGTCGCACGAGAAGGGCACCTTCGAGGCCGTCGTGGCCGCCCGCTCGACGGCGATGTCGGCGCAGACCCCTGAAGCGAGAGGCGTCGCCGAGCAAGGGCTGACGGCCGCCCTCGGCAAGCTGTTCGCCCTCGCCGAGGCGTACCCGCAGTTGCGCGCGGCCGAGAACTTCTCGCAGCTTCAGGGCTCGCTCGCGCAAATCGAGGAAGCCGTCCAGAACGCCAGGCGGTACTACAACGCCGTCGTGCGCGATTTCAACACGAAGATCGCCCAGGTGCCGTGGAACATCTTCGCGTCCATGTTCAACTTCACACCGCGCGAGTTCTTCCAGGTCGCCGACGAGACCGAGCGCGCGACACCGCAAGTGAAATTCAGCTGAGAGGAGCGCAGGCCATGACCGCCCTGCGGCTCGCCATCGTCGCCGTGTGCCTGCTGGCACAGCCCTGGGCTGCGGCCGCCCAGCGATCCCTCGTCATCCAGGACTTCGCCGCCGATGTCGAGGTCGGCACCGACGGCGTCCTCACCGTCACCGAGACGATTCAGCCGCGGTTCACCGGGCAGTGGAACGGGGTGTACCGGACGATTCCCGTCGAGTACCGCACGCCCCAGGGGTTCACCTACGAGCTTCGCCTGGACGTGGAGTCCGTGACCGACGGGGCTGGTGCGCCGCTTCGGTTCGACTCGAGCCGCGAGCGGCACTACCGGAAGCTCAAGATCTGGGTGCCCGGCGCCGTGGACGCCGTTAAGACCGTTGTCGTGCGCTACCGCGTGCGAAACGGCCTCAAGTTCTTCGAGGAACACGACGAGCTCTACTGGAACGTGACCGGCGACGAGTGGGAAGTCCCCATCGAGCGGGCGCGCGCCGTGATCCGGCTGCCGGCAGGCGTCACGGGCGTCAAGTCGTACGCCTTCACGGGCGGCTACGGTTCGCAGGAGTCGGCGGCGCGCATCACGGCCGTCGGCACCACGCTGACCGTCGAGACGACGCGTGCGCTGAACTTCCGCGAGGGCGTCACGGTGGCCATCGCGTGGGACCCCGGGATCGTCACGCGGCCCACGAGCGTCGATCGGGCGCGGGAGTTCCTGCTCGCCAACGTCACGCTGCTCATCCCGTTCTTCGTGTTCGGATTCATGTATTGGCTGTGGAGCCGGCACGGCCGGGATCCGAAGCGCCAGCCCGTGGCGGTCCAGTACGATCCGCCGGGCGCGCTCACGCCAGCCGAGGTCGGCACGCTCGTCGACAACAGCCCGGACATGCGCGACATCACAGCGACCATCGTCGATCTCGCCGTGCGCGGCTATCTCCGGATCAAGGAGACCCGCGAGGACCGCTTCCTCGGCCTCGGCACGAAGACGGAGTACGCGCTCCAGCTCATCCGGTCCGACAGCGAGTGGAAGGACCTTCGCCGCCACGAAGAGGCGTTGCTGCGGGCGCTGTTCGGCCGGACGAGCGGGGCCGCGCCGGCGGCGGTGGACGCGAAGGCCGTCATCGACGAGGTCACGATCGGCGATCTCAAGAACCGCTTCTACAAGCACGTGCCCGAAATCCGGGAGCGGATATTCAGCCAGCTCATCGACCGCGGCTACTACAGGAGCCGCCCCGATCGCGTGAAGACACTGTACTTCGTGCTCGCGGGCATCGTGGCGATCGGCGGCTCGGTGCTGAGCGGCATCGCGGAGGCCGGCGCCGCGCCGTTCGTCGCCAGCATCCTCTCGGGTCTCATCATCGGTGTGTTCGGCCACTTCATGCCGGCGCGCACCGTGGGAGGCGCGCGGGCCCTCGAAGGTGCGCTGGGGTTCGAGGAGTTCCTCGGCCGCGTCGAAAGCGATCGCTTCGATCGCATCGTGAAGACCCCGGCGATGTTCGAAAAGTTCCTGCCGTTCGCGATGGCCCTCGGCGTCGAGCGGAACTGGGCCAAGGCGTTCGAAGGCATCTATACGAGCCAGCCGGACTGGTACGTGGGCACGCATCCCGGGAGCTTCGGTCCGCGGGTGTTCGCCGCGTCGCTGGCCGACCTGTCGAGCCATGCGGGCACGGCGATGACGTCGGCGCCGCGCAGTTCCGGAGGTTCGGGCGTGGGCGGCGGCGGGTTCTCGGGCGGCGGGTTCGGCGGCGGGGGAGGAGGCGGGTTCTGATGCGCATGGCTCGTGGGGTGTTGGCCGGCGCCGTCTGCCTGGCCGTTGCAGCGGCGGGAGACGCCGGGACCTCGGCTACCGGGCAGTTGCCGCCTGTCCGCCAACTGCGGATGCCGCCGGGGTCCCTCCTGAGCCGGGACCTCCCCGGCGCCGTGGCGTCGGCCGCGGGCTACCTCGACGGGCGCTTCGATGAGCGGGCCGCCATGGCACTGGTGACGTTCATGGACGGGTACTGGCGCAACGCCGGGAACGCAGGGTTCAACGCCTCCATCGACGAAATCGAGCACCGCCTGGCAACGGGCGGGTTTGCCGTGCGCGCGGCGGGGCCGGCCGACGGGCCGTCGGTGTGGATCGAGCAGTTCGGCCGCGCAAACGGCTGGGACTACAGCGTCGGCACGCTCGCCTTTGCAGCGGACGGCGCGAAGGCCGAAGATGTGCTGCTCTCGCGCGCGCAGCATCGCGTGGCGCTTTGCATGAACTCGTTTCCGACGCCGCCCGGTGGCATCGTCGCGCCAATTGTCGACGTGGGGCAGGGCACCGCCGCCGACTACGAAGGCAAGGATGTCCGCGACGCGGTCGTGCTTGGCGACGCCGGCCCGGGCCGGCTCTGGCAGATGGCCGTCGTGCAACGCGGCGCGATCGGCGTGGTCTCCACGGCGTTGGAGGACTACATCCGGCCGGGCCCGCCTGGGTCGAAGGAGGACGCGAGACCGAGGAGCGAATGGGACGTCCTCCAGTGGGGCGGCGTGCCGTACGACGAGGCGAGACGCGGGTTTGGGTTCACGGCCACTCCGCGCGCCGCCGCCCGCATCCGGGCGCGCCTCGCGGAGGGACCCGCGCGTGTGCGGGTGGAGATCGCGTCCAGCTTCTCGCCGGGGCCCGTGCGGTCGCTCGTCGCTGAGATTCCGGGCGCGATGAAGCCGGAGGAGCGGGTGCTGCTGGTGGCGCACGTCCAGGAACCCGGCGCGAACGACAACGCCAGCGGATGCGCGACCCTCGTGGAACTGGCCAGGGCTGTCCTTCAGGGGATCCGTGACAAGAAGATACCGGCCCCCGGCCGGACGCTCACGTTCATCTGGGGCGACGAGATCCGCGCGAGCCGTCAGTGGATGCAGGATCATCCTGCGGAGGCGAAGCAGGTGCGCTACATGTTCTCGCTCGACATGACGGGCGAGAACACCCGCCTCACCGGCGCGCCGTTCCTCATCGAGAAGGCGCCTGACCCCACGGCCGTCTGGAGCCGGCCCTCGGACCCGCACACCGAGTGGGGCAGCAGCCCGGTGAGCGCCGATTCCCTGAAAGGGACGCTGCTCAACGATGTCTTCCTTGCGGTCTGCCAGCGCTCGGCGTGGGAGGTGCAGACCAACCCCTACGAGGGCGGCAGCGATCACTCCGTGTTCCTCGCCGCCGGTGTGCCGTCGGTGCTCGCGTGGCACTTTCCGGATCGTTTCTATCATTCCAGCCTCGACCGGCCCGGCATGACCGACCCGGCCGAGATGAAGCGCGTCGGCGTGAACGTCGCCGCCGCCGCGTTGCTGCTTGCCGGCACGACGCCCCGGGACGCGATCGACGTCACGCAGCTCATCGAGCAGGCGGCCCTCGCACGCCTGGCGCTCGAGCGCCGTCAGGGCGCCGCGCTCGTGAGCGCCGCGCCGGACAAGGCGGCCGCGGAGGCCACGGAGGCGGCCGTCATGGCGGCATGGCGCAAGTGGTACGGCGAAGCGCTGCGCGAGGTCCTGGAGTTGCCGCCCGGCGGAGCGGACCTCGAGCTCCGGGCCGCAGTCGAACGGGCCCTCCAGCGCATCGCGACCCGGTGACGTGCCGGCCGCGCGGGAACATCCCGCGTGCGCCGCTCGTCACCCTCTCTCAGGACCATGAGCCGGCAGACCCTTCCGCTCTCCGTACGCGTGGGCGTTCAAACGCTTCGCGCCAACCCGATGCGCACCGTGCTGTCCACGCTCGGCGTGGTGATGGGCGCCGCCTCCCTCGTGGCTGTCCTGTCTATCGGCGATGGCGCCGAACGCTTCGCGCGCGGGCAGATTGAACGGCGGGGATTGCAGACCGTCGCCATCGTGGCGAAGACGGTCGACACGGTCGACGGCCTGCAGGTGCCGCGCACCGACGTCCCGATGTTCACGACCGATGACCTCCGCGATCTCGCGGCGTTCGTGCCGCCGGACACCGAGGTGATCTTGTCGTCCGAGGGCCGCGGCATGTTGACGGTGGCGGGCAAGGAGCGCGCGGCGCTGGTGCTGGGGATCGCGGCGGCCAACGCCCGGCAGATGGGGCTGCGCCTGTGGCGCGGGCGCCTGTTCACGCCGGAGGAACTCGCGACCGGAGCGCCCGTGACCGTCATCGGGCACAGGCTCGCCGCGGAACTGACGGCCGGCCGGCCGACCGAGTCCGCCATCGGCACCGACATTACGTGCCAGGGCCAGCGCGTCGGCATCATCGGCATCCAGGAATCGGTTGTCGGAGACCGGCCCTATCTGAACGTGGCGGCGCCGTTGTCCAGGGCTGAGTCAATGATGGCGGCGGCCACCACGCCCCGGGCGCGCACCCTCGCCCTCAATGCGGCGCGCGTCGAGGATGTGCTTGCGCTCAAGGAGAAGGCCGAGGCCTGGGCCGACAAGCGCAATCCAGACTGGCGCACCAAGGACCAGGTGACAGTCGCTTCAACCGGGCTCGACCGCCTGGTGGCGATGAATCAGGGCATCCTGGTTTTCAAAATCCTGATGGGCGCCTTCACCGCCATCTCGCTCATCGTCGGCGGCATCGGCATTATGAACGTGCTGCTGGCGGCCGTGGCGGAGCGCACGAAGGAAATCGGCGTGCGCAAGGCCGCCGGCGCGCGCCGGCGCGACATCATCGTGCAGTTCCTGGCCGAGTCGGTGGTGATCTCGCTCGCAGGCGCCATCATCGGCGCCATCCTCGGCATCGCCGGCGCCTACCTCGTGACCTGGATCATGCGCACGCAGACGATGGCGCAGGTGTATGCGGCCGTGACGTGGCCGACGCTGGCCGTGGCGATGGGAGCCGCGATCCTGGTGGGACTCGTGTTCGGCACCTACCCGGCGCTCAAGGCCGCGAACCTGTCGCCGGTGGAGGCGATGCGGTACGAGTAGCCGGGGTTCGGGATTCGGGATCCGGACTCGGACGTCAAGTCATCAAACTGATACACAGATCGAAGGCTGGCGGCCGCCTGAAGGCACCCCGGCGCTATAATTCGCGCCGGGAACGAGCATGCCACTGGCTGCGGACACGCGGCTGGGTCCCTACGAGGTCCTCGGGCTGATCGGCGCCGGGGGCATGGGGGAGGTCTACAAGGCCCGGGACACGCGCCTCGGCCGCACCGTCGCCATCAAGGTGCTCCCCGACGATGTGTCCGGCGACGCCGACCGGTTGCGCCGGTTCGAGCGCGAGGCGCGCGCGGTCGCCGCCCTGAATCACCCGAACATCCTCACCGTTCACGATGTGGGCTCGCAAGGTGGGACGTCGTTCGTTGTCACCGAGCTTCTCGAGGGCGAGACCCTGCGGGAGATGCTCTCAAGGCGTATCCCCACGCACCGGCAACTTCTCGCGCTCGCCGTCCAGGCTGCGCACGGCCTTGCCGCCGCGCACCGCGCGGGCGTTGTCCACCGAGATATCAAGCCGGACAACGTGTTCGTCACCACGGACGGCCGCGTCAAGATCCTCGACTTCGGCCTCGCCAAGCACACCGGGACCAGCGACGCGATGGACACCGGGACGACCGCCGTGACCGCTCGCGATGTGATCATGGGGACCATCGCGTACATGTCGCCCGAGCAGGCCCAGGGGCGGCCGGTCGGTTTGCCTTCCGACGTCTTCTCGTTCGGAGTCGTGCTGTACGAATTGTTCGCGCGGCAGCATCCCTTCCAACGGGAGACGCTGGCCTCCACGCTGACCGCGATCATGCTCGAGACGCCGCCGCTTCTTTCGAGCGTGAACCGTTCGATCCCTCCGGCGCTGGACGGTGTGGTTCGCCGGTGCCTCGAGAAAGACCCGTCGGACCGCTTCGCGAGCGCGATCGACATCGTCGCGGCACTCGAGGCGCTACTGCGGCTGCCGTCGGACGCCGTCTCGTTGCAGGATGTCGAAGAGCGCAGCCCGTATCCGGGACTTCGGTCGTTCACGGAAAAGGACGCCCGGATGTTCTTCGGGCGCGAGTCGGAAGTCGAGGCGCTGTGGACGCGCATCCGGGCGCGGCGGCTGCTCGGCGTGATCGGGCCGTCGGGGGCCGGCAAGACGTCGTTCCTGCGTGCCGGAATCGCACCGGCCAGGCCCGACGAATGGGCGGCGATCGTCTGCACCCCGGGCACGGCGCCGCTGCGGGCACTCGGTCAAGCGCTCGGGCCTGCGCTCGCCGGAGATTCCGAGGCGCTGGGCCGGCTCGCCGGGTTCGAGGAGCCCCACACCGCGTTCGCGTTGGTGGCCCGCTGGCGGCAGGCTCACCCGGATGCACTGCTGATCGTGGATCAGTGTGAGGAGTTGTTCACGCTGAACCCGCCGGAGATGCAGGCGCGCTTTGCCAGCCTGCTCGCGCGGCTCGCTGACGAGGCAGACGTCCACGTCGTGCTCTCGCTGCGCGACGACTTTCTGATGCGCTGCCATGAGCACACTTGCCTGGCGCCGATCTTCGACGAGCTCACGCCCTTAGGCGTGTTGAGCCAGGACGGCCTGCGCCGTGCGCTGGTGGAGCCCGCGGCCAGGCTCGGGTACCGGTTCGCAGACCCGCTCCTGGTCGAGGACATGGTGGCGTGTGTGGAGGGTGCCCGCGCGGCGCTGCCGTTGCTCGCCTTCGCCGTCTCACGTCTCTGGGAACGGCGCGATCGCGAGCGGAAGACGCTCACCCGCGCCGCGTACGAGGACATCGGCGGCGTCGCAGGCGCCCTCGCCCAGCACGCCGAGGCAACGCTCGATCGGATCGGTGCGGCCAGGCAGGACCTCGTCCGTGACATCCTCCGCAACCTCGTCACGTCTCACGGCACCAGGTCCGTCGTCGATCGCGACGAACTGCTCTCGGCCTTCCCCGACCGCGCGTCGGCCGAGTCGGTGCTGCGCGACCTCGTCGACGCGCGCTTGCTGACGTCGTACGAGGCCGAGAGACACGGCGGCGAGGCGGGCCGCCAAGGCATCGAGGTCGTGCACGAGTCGCTGCTCAAGGCGTGGCCCCGCCTGGTGCGGTGGCAGATGCAGGACGAGGACGGCGCACAGCTGCGCGACCAGCTGAAGCAGGCCGCGCACCTCTGGGCAGAGAAGGGGCGCACGTCCGACCTGCTGTGGACCGGGACGGCGTATCGCGAGTACGCGCTGTGGCGCGAGCGGTACGGGGCCCCCCTCACGGCCGTCGAGGAGGCGTTCGCGGCCGCTATGGCCACGCGGGCGAAACGCAAGAAGCTGCTGCTCTCGGCCACCGTCGCCACTGTTATCGTGGGCTTGAGCGCCGTGGCGATTGCCATCGGAATCTCGCGCCAGTCGGCCATCGAGAGCGCGCGACGGGCTGAAGCCGCCAAGCTGCTCGCATTCGCGCAGGCACGACTGGCAGACGATCCAACCGAAGCCCTCGCATTGGCGACGGCGAGCCTCGAGATGGTGGACACGACCGAAGCCCGCCGTTTTGCCCTTCGGGCGTTGTGGGATGCGCCCCCTGCCATCGAGATGCCGGCTGGGGACACCGATCTGCGGAATCCGGCCTTCAGTCCGGACGGCAGCCGGCTCGCCGTGGCGGGCTACAACGCCTACGGCAGGGTCTGGTCCGACGACGGGAGCGGACCGGGTACTGCTTCCGGGTCATGAGCAGACACCCGCCAGTCCCAATGTCCCCAGGTGGGCATCCGACGAGCTTCTGGTCACAGGCCTCAGCGGCTGGATGGCGGACCGTGTTCACGTATGGTCTTTCCCGGGAGCACGACGAGTCCGGACTATAGAGCTGGGCGGCCGCGGCCGTTGGCAATTGGGCGCCGCGACGCTGTTCGCCGAGGTCATCGAGCGCGGGACGCCGGATCGACCCGAGGTGGTGGCCCTTCGCGCCTGGCGGCTTGATGGCGGGGAGCCCGAGACGCTGAGCCGGATCGAGTGGCAGACGATGAAGCCGTCGAGCAGTTGCTTCGATCCGGCAGGACCGTCGTGGATCTACACGAGAGGTTCCAGTCTCTATCTTCGTCCGCTCCGGGCCGGCGCGTTTCGGTCGGACATCCTCCTGGCGCGCCATGCTTCGGATACGACGGTGATGCCATCCGAACGTCCAGGGGAGTTCCTCTCGAAGGATCACTCGGGCCGACTGACACGCTGGTCGAACGCTGAAGGGGACTACAAGCCGGCTGCCGGCGTATTGGTGCCCTCCGGTGCGGGGGCGGAGACCGGGCCAAGTCCCCTGGGACGCTGGTTGGTGGGCCGGCCGCTCGAGAGCGCCAGGGCTCCAATCTGGGGGGTCCCGGGCCTACCTGGCGCCTTGCCTCTCACGCTTCGCCGTGCTGGTTCGTGGTACTTCGCCGTGGGCACCATGCACCCGAGGGACGACTGGATGGCGGTTACGACACACGGGACAGAATCGGTCACCTTCTGGCCAACCGGCAGGCCCTTCTTGAACGTCATCGAGGGCTACGCGGCGGCGCGCAGGCCCATCACGTTCAGCCCGGACGGGCGCTGGCTGGCGACAGGCTGGTCCGATGGGAAGCTGCACCTCTGGCCGGTCTCGCTCAACGGCACCGGCGAAGCCCGAATCTTCGACGCGACACGCCCTCCGGACTGCATCGCGGCACTTGCATTCGATCCTCGGGGAGGGTCCGTGTTTGCCGCCACGACTGCCGGAGATGTCACGGTCTACCCGCTCACCGGGGGGAATCCCAGGCGGCTCGATGGGTTCGATTCGGGTACCCTGCTCGAGACGGTGGCGGCTTCACCCACCGGGCACAGAGTCGCAACGGCGTTTCAGTTCGGGAAGGGTCCCAGGGTATTGCGAGTCTGGAATCTCGAATCCGGCGACGCCCGGTCCTTCCCGCTTCCAGGTGGCGTCGAGGCCTCGTCGCCGGACACAGCGTCGCCGAACTCCGGGTACGCGGGCGGTGTGCATCGGGTTGCTTTCGCGAGCGACGATGTCGTCTACACCGCAGGGCAAGCGGGGATCCTGCGGTGGCAGCTTGAGAAGGGTACCTACGACGTCGTCGCCGCGAATCCCGCGGACGCGATGACGGTCGCGGACTTCGGAGCCGGAGGTCGCAGGGCGCTGACCATCGATCGCCAGTTGGTGAACTGGGACCAGTGTGCGACGGTGACGCTGCGGGATCTCGAAAGGTCAACCGCACGGCTGCTCACGGAGTTCGGTGACTGCGTGCGCAGTTACTCGGTTGACCCGTCTGGGAGCATCGTCGTGACGGGAGACGTGGACGGCGTGATCCGCGTCGGCCGAGCCGGATCGGGCGAGCCGCACGAACTGCTCGGCCACAACGGCCCCGTTTTCTCGGTGGGGCAGTCCCCGGATGGCCGCTGGATCGCCTCGGCCGGGGAGGACAACACGCTCCGACTGTGGCCGATGCCCGACCTCAGCAGGCCGCCATTGCACACACTGCCTCACGATGCGTTAGTGGCGAAACTGAAGTCGCTGACGAACCTCCGAGCGGTGAGAGACCAGGCGTCGGAAGCGCGGTGGACGATCGATGTCGGCCCCTTCCCGGGCTGGAAGACGGTTCCGACGTGGTGAAGTGACGATGAGGAGAAGCCCTGTATGACCATGCCCGCGGGCACGCGGCTGGGTCCCTACGAGGTCCTCGGGCTGATCGGCGCCGGGGGCATGGGGGAGGTCTACAAGGCCCGGGACACGCGCCTCGGCCGCTTGGCCGCGCTGAAAGTGATCCGGGGCGACTGGGCGGCCGACCCCGAACGGCGGCGGCGCTTCATCCGCGAGGCGCAGTCTGCATCCGCGCTCAATCACCCGAACATCCTGACCATCTACGAAATCGGCACCGCCGCTGGCCTCGACTACATCGCGATGGAGTACGTGGCTGGGGAAACGCTGGCCGATCTCCTGCGGAACGGTCCGGTCGACGAAGACCGGGCCCTTCGCATTGCTGCCCAGATCGCGGACGCACTCGAGGCCGCACACGCGGAGTCCATCGTTCACCGCGACCTCAAACCTTCGAACATCATGGTGGCTGCCGGCGACCGCGTGAAGGTGGTGGACTTCGGCTTGGCCAAGCCCGTCGCCGCTTCCGCGACGGGAGAGACGGCTGGCGTGCTCACGGAACAGGGAGCGGTTATCGGCACGACGCCCTACATGTCCCCGGAACAGGCTGCCGGCCGGGCTGTCGATGGGCGCAGCGACCTGTTCAGCCTGGGGATCGTCCTCTACGAGATGTTGGCGGGTCGAAGACCATTCGAGGGCGACTCCGCCGCGGGCACGCTCGCCGCCATCCTCCGCGATGAGCCAGCCCCGATTGGCGGGATCACGCCCGGGGCGGAGCGGCTGCTCGGCCGGTGCCTGCGGAAGGATCGCGCCGAGCGATTCCAGTCGGCCGCCGAACTGAGGGACGCCCTTCTCGACTGCGCGACAGCTCGAGCCGTATCGGGCGTCGCAGCCGCCGCGGCAACCGGGCCGCCCTCCGTCGCGGTGCTGCCGTTCACCCGGATGACGGGTGCCGTGGAAGACGACTACCTCTGTGAAGGCCTCGCGGAGGAGATCATCAACGCCTTGACGGAGATCCCCGGGCTGAGGGTGATCGCGCGAACCTCGGCGTTCGCCGTCGCCCGCATGGGCCTCGATGTGCGGGAGGCCGGTGCGAGGCTCGGCGCCGGCCACATCCTGGAAGGCAGCGTGCGCCGGGAGGGCGCGCGGGTGCGCGTCACCGCCCAGTTGATTGGCACGAGCGACGGGAGCCACCTCTGGAGCGCGCGCTACGACCGGGAGTTGACGGACGTGCTGGCGCTCGAGGACGAGATCGCGGCAGCGATTGCGGAGCGTCTGCGCGTGCAGCTGGCCGGCGGGCCGCCCCGGCGGTCACCTCGGCCGATCGATCCCGAAGCCCACGCCGCTTACCTCGAGGGACGTTACTTCTTCGCCCGCGGCACACCCGATGCGCTGATGCGCTCGCGAGCATGCTTCGAGCGAGCCATTGCGCTCGACCCGGAATCGGCCCTTGCGTACGACTCGATGGCGGAGTTGCACTGGTACCTTGGTTTCTTCGGCGGCGTTCCTCCGCGCGAGGCGTTCTCGCAGAGCACCTGGCACGCCCTGCGCGCGCTCGAGATCGACGACTCCCTCGCCCAGACGCACGCCCTGCTGGGAATGCTCCGGAAAGAACTGGACTACAACTGGCCGGAAGTCGACCGCGAGCTCCAGCGCGCGCTGGAGCTGAACCGCGAATCGCCACTTGTGCGCCTCCGCTACGCCATCAGCGGTCTCCTGCCCCACGCCCGCAACGACGCGGCGATGAGCGAAGTCGAGGCGATCCTCCAGGCGGATCCGCTGTCGATCCTCGCGAGATGGTGGATGGCCGTGCTCGCGCACCTGGCCAGGAGGCCGGAGCGCACGGTCGCAGAAGGGCGGCACATGATCGCCCTCGACCCGGGGCACTTCCTCGGGCACTGGGCGCTGGGCATAGGCCTCAACGACACCGATGCGGTGTCCGATGGTGTCGAGGCCCTCCGCCGAGCGCACGAGCTATCCGGCGGCATCCCGTTCACGCTTGGCTTTCTGGCGATGGTGTCCGGGCGGGCGGGGCTGCATGAGGACGTGCTCCGCCTCCGTGGGCAGGCGGAGCAGATGGCGCTCGCCGGCTACGTGCCACCCTCCACGTTCATGTTCTGCGCGATCGGTCTCGGCGATTGGGACTTGGCATTCGAGTGGATGGACAGGGCCGTCGAGGGCCGGGACCCCATCATCATGCCGATCAGGAGCTTCCCGTTCCTCGATCCCGTTCGCGGCGACGCCCGCCTGCAGGCGCTGCTGAGGAAGATGCGGCTGGTGTGAGGGAGGCAGCCGGGAGCACGTCCGTGTTCAGTAGGCAGTAGCCAGTAGAAGGCCAGTCACCCAAGGCGAGCCCCGACTCCCGAATCCCGGACACGTTCTATTCGAGGTACGTGTACCCGCCTAGCCCCTCTTCGTAGAACTTGAGCAGGAGGCCGGACTCCTCGAAGGTCATCCTGCTGTCCCGCACGGCGCTCTCGACGTCCGCGCGCAGCTTGTTCACCAGCGCGTTCGTGTCGAAGTCCACGTACTGGAGGACCTCCCGCACGGTGTCGCCCTTGATCACCGCGTCGAGCACGACGCCGCCGTCTCCATCGAGCGTGACGTGCACGGCGTGCGTGTCGCCGAACAGGTTGTGCATGTCGCCGAGGATTTCCTGGTACGCGCCGATGAGGAAGACGGCGAGGTAGTAGGGGTCGCCGTTCAGCGTGTGGAGCGGCAGCGTCCGCTTCACGTCGCGGCGGTCGATGAACTGGTCGATCTTCCCGTCCGAGTCGCACGTGATGTCGCCGAGCACGGCGTGGTTCGTCGGCGGCTTGTCGAGGCGGTGGATCGGCATCACCGGGAACAGCTGCTTGATGGCCCAGCTGTCGGGCATCGACTGGAAGAGCGAGAAGTTGCAGAAGTAGGTGTCGGCGAGCATCTCGTCGAGGCTCTGCAGGTCCTCGGGCACCTCGTCGAGCTGCTGGATCATCCGCTGCAGCTTGGCGCAGATGGCCCAGTAGAGCGTCTCCGCCTCGCAGCGCTGGTCGAGCGGCAGGTAGCCGCCGTTGAACAGGTTCAGCGCCATGTCGAGCGCCTGCTGGGCGTCGTGATAGCTCTCGAGCGCGTTGCGGATCGAGAGGTTCTGGTACGTCTCGCGCAGGTCGATGAGGGGCTGCTCCTGCTCGTCGTGAGGCCCGACGGCCTTGATCTCCTGCTCGCGGAAGCCGGTGACGCCGAGCACGTTGAACACGAGCACGCTGTGGTACGCGGCGATCGCGCGCCCGCTCTCCGACACGATCGTCGGATGCTTTACGCCCGCGTCGTCGCACACCGTCTGCACGTGATAGACCACGTCGGCCGCGTATTCCTCGAGCGTGTAGTTCACGCTGGACTCGAAGTTGGTCTGCGAACCGTCGTAGTCCACGCCGAGGCCGCCGCCGATGTCGAGGTACTCGAGGCCGGCGCCGGCCTTCACGAGCTCGACGTAGATCCGCGCGGCCTCGTTGACGGCGGCCTTGACGATGCGGATGTTGGGGATCTGGCTGCCCATGTGGAAATGCAGGAGCTTGAGGCAGTCCTGCATCCCGAGGGCCTTCAGCTCCTCGAAGCCCTTCAGCACCTCCGACACCGTGAGCCCGAACTTCGAACGATAGCCGCCGGACGACTGCCACTTGCCGCTGCCCCGCGAGGCCAGCTTGACGCGCATCCCGATCGTCGGGCGCACGCCGACTTTCTGCGAGTACTCCAGGATGAGGCCGAGCTCGCTGTACTTCTCGACGACCGGCAGCACCGTGCGGCCCACCTTCTGCGTGAGCATCGCCATCTCGATGAACTCGGCGTCCTTGAAGCCGTTGCACACGATCGGCGAGTCGTTCGACGCGAGCGCGGCCACGGCGATGAGCTCGGGCTTGGAGCCGGCCTCGAGGCCGAACCCGAAGGGCCGGCCGTAGTTGAGGATTTCCTCGACGACGCGCCGCTGCTGGTTCACCTTGATGGGGTAGACGCAGACGTACTTGCCCTGGTAGCCGTTCTGCGCGATGGCCGCCTGGAACGCGTCGTGGATGTCCTTCACCCGATGCCGCAGGATGTCGCTGAACCGGATCAGCACCGGGACGTCGATCCCGCGGCGGACGAGGTTCTCGGTGAGATCCTTCAGGTCGATGAACCGCCCGGGCTCTTTCGTCGGGTGGACGTGGACGTTGCCGCTCTCGCCGATCGAGAAGTAGCCCGCGCCCCATCGGGCGATCTCGTAGAGTTCAGACGCCTCGGCGATGCTCCACGGATCGCCGACGCGCCACGTGCGGTTCAAACGGCTGGCGGAAATGCTCACGCCGTTCATCATACCGAGAAACGCGCGGCGCGAAAGAGGGATTTGCGGCCGCCGCCCGACGTGCCCTGCGCGTCACTTCACGGCCGGCGGCTGGTACCCCGGCCCCCGCAGCGGGCGGCCCGGACGCTCGCTGGTGACGGCGCCGTTTGCCACCACCGCGCGGCCGTTGACGAAGACGTGCCGGACGCCGACGGAGTAGTGGTTCGGGTCCTCGAAGGTCGCGACGTCGCGAATCGTCGCCGGATCGAAGATGGTGACGTCGGCCGCCATGCCGGGGCGGAGAATGCCGCGGTCGTGCAGCCCGACCCGCGCTGCAGGCCGCGACGTCATCTTGCGCACGGCCTCCTCCAGCGTCAGCAGTTCTTCCTCCCGGACGTACTTGCCGAGGATCCGCGCGAACGTGCCCCAGGCGCGCGGGTGAGACCGCGACTCCGACAGCGGCCCGTCCTCGGCCCTGGCGCCGGAATCGGTGTCGATGGAGACGAGGGGATGGGCCAGCGCCGCCCGCACGTCCTCCTCCGCCATGATGCTGATGATGCAGGCGGTCTGGCCCTGGTCCGCGATCACCAGGTCCATCAGCGCATCGCGCGGATCCTTTCCCATCGCCTGGCCGATCTGCGTCAGCGTCATGCCTTCGTACTTGCGGAGGTCGGCGTTGAGCACCGAGGCCACCATCACGCCGTCGCCGCCCCCCGACCCGTACCACTGGTTCTCCCACCCCGTCGTCCCGGCATCGTCCATCTCGGCCTTGATGCGCCCGCGAAGCGCCGGGTCTTTGAGCCGGGCGAGCATCTGCTCGGTGGTGCCTTCCCGCACCCAGAGCGGCAGGCAGGAGTCGAGGTCGTTCGACGCGCGCGTGTAGGGATACTGGTTCGCGGTGACGTCGAGGCCGCGGGCGCGCGCCGCTTCGATCCGCTTCAGCACCGCCGGCATCCGGCCCCAGTTGGCCTTGTAGGCCGTTTTGAGGTGCCAGATCTCCGCCGGAATGTTCGCGCGCTCGGCCACGGCAAACGTTTCGTCGAGCGCCTCGTCGATCTGACCGCTCTCTGAGCGGAGGTGCGTCAGGTAGACGCCCCCGTAACCGGCCGCCACCTTCGCCAGTTCGACGAGATCCTCCGTGGTGTTGAACCGGTCGGGCACGTACTGCAGCGACGAACTGAGCCCCAGCGCGCCGTCTTTCATGGCCTCCGCAACCAGCGCCTTCATGCGCGCGAGCGTCGCGGGCGTCGACGGCACGTTGTCCGAGCCGATGACGTAGTCGCGCACGCCGCCGGCCCCGACGAACGTCCCGATATTGATCGCGGGGCGGCTGCGCGTCTCCAGGCGCTGGAAGTACCCTGCGAGCGTCGTGAAGTCCTGCAGCACCTTGAAGTGGTCCCAGTTCGGCTTGCCCTCTCTGATCATGCGATCGTTGACGGGCGCGATCGACATGCCCTCGCCGGTGATCTCCGTCGTGACGCCCTGCATGATCTTCGACGCGGCGCGGCCGTCGACGAGCACGTTGAACTCGGACTGGCCCAGCATGTCGATGAACCCGGGCGCGACGACGAGCCCCGTCGCATCGACGGTCTGGCGCGCGGGCCGCCCGTCCAGCTGGCCCATCGCCACGATGCGGTCGCCGGCGATGGCGATGTCGCTCCTGAACCACGGAGCTCCCGTGCCATCGACGATGCGACCGCCAGTAATGAGGACGTCGAACGAGGGAGGCGCCTGGTGCGCGCGCACGCCGGCAAACGCCACGACGAGCGCGGCCGCTGGGATCAGCCAGGCGGCGCGAACGGTGCGATGAGCTGGATTCCGCATGGGGCAGATGCTACCAGACAGCACGCGCGCGGCAAACACCGCGGCGCGCGGAAGTAGAATGGAAGGCGGGAGGCCCGGCATCACGTATGGCGCTCATTGATCTGCGAAGCGACACCCTGTCGTTGCCCACGCCGGAGATGCTCGAGAGCATCGTGACGGCCCGGCTCGGCGACGATTCCCGTGACGGTGATCCGACGGTGCTCGAACTCGAAGCCGAGGCGGCCCGGATCCTCGGCAAAGAGGCCGCCATCCTGACGGTGAGCGGCTCGATGTCGAACACCGTGGCGCTGCGCACCCACGCCGAGCCCGGGGCGGCGGCAATCGTGGAGGAATCGGCGCACCTCTATGGAATGGAATACAGCGCGATCGCGTCGGCGTGCGGGCTGCTCGTGATGCCGGTTCGCGGCCGTCACGGCGCGCCCGATCTCGACGGCGTGAGATGGGCGGTCCGCAAGGCGAAGACCATGTTCCCGGCGCCGGGCCTCGTGTGCCTCGAGAATACGCACAATGCCGCCGGCGGCACCGTGCTGGCGCCAGGCCAGATCGAGGCGATCGCGGACGCCGCCCACGAGGCCGGATTCCCGGTGCACCTCGATGGCGCCCGCGTGTTCAATGCCGCCGTGGCGCTCGGCGTGGATGTCCGCGAACTGACGAAGCCGGTCGACTCCGTCTCCGTGTGCCTGTCGAAGGGGCTCTCGGCGCCTGTCGGGTCGCTGGTTGCCGGCACGAAGGCATTCGTCGATCGCGCGAACCGCGTGCGTCGGTCGCTGGGCGGCGCCATGCGCCAGGCTGGCATCATCGCCGCCCCGGGCCTCGTGGCCCTGCGCACCATGATTCCGCGGCTGCAGGAGGACCACGAGCACGCCCGGCGCTTCGCCGAGCGGGTGGCAGCCCTGCCGGGGCTTGCCGTGGACCTCTCGACCGTGCAGAGCAACATCGTCAATGTGGACGTGGGAGGACTCGGCATCGACGCCGCGACCTTTGCGTCGCACCTGCGCGAGCGCGGCGTGCGCGGCCTGCCGGGCATGGGCACCATCGTGCGGTTCGTGACCTACCGCGGCATCTCGCGCGGGGACATCGAGACGGCGGCAGACGCCGTTGCGGCTCTCGCGGCCGCACACCCGTGGACGGACCGGCAGCGAAGCAGCTGATGTCCGAACCTGGCCTGGCCGTCACCGCGGTCCTCTTCGATCTCGACGACACGCTCTTCGACCACTGGGCGTGCACGCGCGCGGCGCTTACAGACCTGCGCCGGCGGTTCCCGGCGCTCGACAGTCTGCCCGCTGCGCTCGTCGAAACCGAACACCGCCGCCTGCTCGAAGCGCTGCACCTTCGCGTGCTGGCAGGGGCCCTCACGGTCGACGAGGCCCGCGTCGAGCGCTTCCGGCAGCTGCTGGCGCTGGCGGGCGGGACCGCCGATGGGGCTGCGGCCGCGGAGGCGGCCGCCGCGTACCGCGCCGCGTATCTCGCGCACTGGCGTCCAGTGGAGGGCGCGCTCGAACTGCTGGCCGCCGTGCACGGCAGGCTCGCAACGGGCGTCGTCACCAACAACGTCGCGGCCGAGCAGCGGCAGAAGATCGCTGCATGCAGCTTTGGGCCGCTGCTTGACGCCGTCGTGATTTCGGAAGAGGCGGGCGTGACGAAACCCGACCCGCGCATCTTCAGGATGGCGCTTGAGCAACTGAAGCGCACGTCTGATGAGGCCGTGATGGTCGGCGATGCCTGGGAGACCGACGTTGCCGGCGCCCGCGCCGCCGGCATCCGCCCGATCTGGTTCAACCGTTTCGGCGCGCCATCGCCCGACCCCAGCGTGACAGAGATTCGAGCACTGAAGCCCGCGGCTGCGGTATTGTCTCTGATCGTGACTAGCGCCTAGCGCCTAGCCCCTAGCCCCTGATCGGGTGTCCGCCTATGCGCATCTACCTGGCCTGCACCGTTCGCGGCGACCGCGGCACGCTCACCACCGCCCGCCACATCCACGATTGCCTCGTCCGCCTCGGCCACGAGGTCCTTACCGGGCACCTGCTCGAGGACGATGTCGACTCCGCGGAGAGCCGGTTGGGAGACCGAGACGTGTTTCTCCGGGACCTGGCCTGGGTCGAGTCGGCGGACGCCATCGTCGCCGAAGCCTCGGGTTCCAGCTACGGGGTTGGGTTCGAGGTCGGCTACACGCTGGGGCGGGCGGCCGAGACCGGTCAGCGCGTGCTCGTGCTGTACGACGCCTCGCGCCGCGGCAGCGTCTCGCGCCTCATCAGCGGCATGGACGACTCGCGGGCCCGGCTGCTGGCCTACGAATCGCCCTCTGAGATCGCCCCGTTCCTCGAGAAGCACTTGGGCCGCTCGTAGAACGCGCTCGGGAATAAATCCGCCGCGTCGACTGTTCTATACGCGAGGGCTGATTCCGGCAAGGTCATGCCCTGGAGGGAGCATGACTGTGCGTGGGCCTCGGTCCCGGCCGTTGGTTGGAGCGTTTCTGACGTTGAGCCTGCTGGCGTGTGCGCCCGGATGGGCGTCCGCCCACGATGGCCCGGTGAAGGCCCCGGCCGTGCAGGAAGCCCCGCCGAGCGCACCCGACAACCTGGATCTTTCGGTTGGCGGGGGCGTCATCTTCGCCCCGCGGCCCTACGAGGGCGCCAGCGCTGCGGTCATCCCGATTCCCGTCGTCAACGTCCGCTACAAGAACCTGTTCGTCGAGGGGATCCGTGGCGGATACCAGTTCCTGAAGTCCGGGCAACTGACCGGCAACGCCTACCTGCAGGCGAACTTCGAAGGCCTCGAATCGACCGACAGCCCGTATCTCGAGGGCATGACGAACCGGAGCATGTCGGCCGACGCCGGCACGGAAATCGTCTATCGTGCCCGGCCGGTCGGGTTCCGCTTCAACATGCTGTCCGATATCCTCGGCCGGAACAGCGGCCAGGAGGTCAGCCTGCAGGCCGTGACCGGTGCGCCGCTCGGCCGCGGATCGTTCCTGCTCGCCGGCATCGGCCCCCGATGGGTCAGCGCGACCCGGGTCGACTACTACTACGGTGTCAGCGAGGCTGAAGCCCGTCCCGACCGCCCTGAGTACCGCGGCACCTCGTCGTGGAACTGGGACCTGACTCTCGGCGCCAACATCCGCCTCACGCAGAACTGGTCGCTCTTTGCGCTGTTCAGCCGCGAGGCCTTCGGCAGCCCGATCGAGAACAGCCCGGTCGTCGCCGGCCCCGCGGCCTACACGATGATCACGTCGCTGACCTACCGCCTCCGCTAGACCCGGCGCACTCGCGTTCACGGCAGTTCCTGCGCGGCCTGGAACCGGTCCGGATGGCAGAAACTGCAACCATCCGCCGCCGCTGCCGCTCGCCTCATCCCCTAACTGCTTACTGGACAAGCGGATCTGAACGGGCTGTCCGCATCTGACGGTTGGCGCGCTCTTCGCACCCGGGAGGTCCTGAGGGGCGCCAGCGACGATGGTAAAATCGCCGCGTGATGGCTTCCCGGAAGCATGCCATGAGTTCCGCGCAGCAGACGCACCGTCCGTGGACGTACAGCGACCTGGTCGCGCTGCCCGACGACCAGCTGCGGCACGAACTGATCGACGGGGAACACTTCGTGACGCCATCACCCAGCACGGCCCACCAGACGATTCTCAAGCGGCTGTTCGTCGTCCTCAACGCCCACGCTGAACGCCACCGGAGCGGCGAGGTGCTCTTCGCGCCGTTCGACGTGAAGCTGTCGGCTCATACCGTCCTCGTGCCGGACCTCGTCTACTTCACCGCCGGCCGCTTTGCGCGCACCGTCAACGAGAAGCACGCGACGGCCGCGCCGGATCTGGCCGTGGAGATCCTGTCCCCCGGCACGCGCCGGCGAGACCTGGGGCGGAAGCGGGCCGTCTACGACCGAGAGGGCGTTCAGGAGTACTGGCTGGTCGACCCCGCCGCCGAGTCGATTACCGTGCTGCGCCGGCCGGGGCCGGGCGGCGGGCTCACGGAAATGTCCGTTCTTGCGCTGACAAGCGGACACGTTCTGGAGTCGCGGCTTTTTCCGGGGCTGAAGATCCGCCTGCGCGACGTGTTCAGACCAGCGGGTGCCTAGTACACCAATTCGCCGGCGAGGAAGGCCCGCGTCCGGGCTTCTGCCGGCGACTCGAAGAACGCCACGGTCGGCCCTGTCTCGACGACAGCCCCTTCAATCAGCAGCAGCGTCCGGTGCGCCAGGCGGCGGGCCTCGTGCGTATTGTGCGTGACGAGTACGATCGTGGTGCCGCGCGCCTGCGCGTCGCGGATGAGCGCCTCGACGCGGGCGACGTTCGCCGGGTCGAGGTTCGCCGCGGGCTCGTCGAGCAGCAGGACATCGGGCTCGATGGCCAGCGCGCGGGCGAGCGCGACGCGTTGAGCCTCGCCGCCGGACAGGCGCCGGGCCTGCGCGTCTGCCAGGTGCGTGAGGCCCAGGCGTTCGAGCAGAGGACCGGCCGGCGCGCGGTCCTTCCGTCCGCGCACCTGGAGCCCGAACAGCACGTTGTCGCGGACGCGCCGGTCGAGCATCAGCGGCCGCTGGAACACCGTCGTGACACGGCGGGCAAGCGCCAGCGGCAGCGGATCGGGCATGGGCTCGCCGTCGATGTTGATGGTCCCCTCGGCCGGCCGCTCGAGTCCCTGGAGCAGCCGCAACAACGTGCTCTTGCCGGCACCGCTCGGGCCGATGATGCCCAGGGTCTCGCCCCTGTGGATGGAGAGGTGGGGGATGCTCAGCACGGTTCTCGCGCCATACCTGTGGCGGACGCCGGCGAGTTCGAAGGCGGGCGGCTGCGGGGTCATTTCGCCCGTCCCTGCAACTGCAGTAGCACCGCGTTGGCGCCGAGCGCGAGCGCCAGCAGCACGATGCCGAGCGCCATGGCCAGCGCGAAGTCGCCCTGACGCGTCGAGAGCACGATGGCCGTCGTGAGCACGCGCGTCTGGCCTTCGATGTTGCCGCCCACCAGCATCACCGCGCCAACCTCGGAGATGATCCCGCCGAAGGCGGCGACGATGGCCGCTGTCAGGCCAATCCGGGCCTCGCGCAGGACGGTACAGCCGGTCTGCCAGCGCGTGGCTCCAAGGGCCCGCACCTGCAGGCGCAAGTCCGGATCGACCCCTTCCACCGCGCTCATCGTCAACGCGGCGACGAGCGGGAACGCGATGATCGTCTGCGCGACGACCATTGCCGGCGGTGTGAAGAGCCAGCCCATCGACCCGACGGGGCCGCTGCGCGACAGCAGCATGTAGACCACGAGGCCGACGACAACGGGCGGCAGGCCCATGCCGGTGTACAACGCGAGCGTGACGAGTTGCTTGCCGGGGAAACGCGTCAGGCCGACCAGGGCACCGACAGGCACGCCGATCACGGTGGCGATCACGAGCGCGAGTCCGGTCACCTGGAACGTGAGCGACACGATCGCCAGCAGGGCCGGATCGCCGAGCGCGCGCAGGATGCTGTCGATGGCGGACCTCTCGTCCAGACCCCCCGGTCTAGCGGACGCGGATTTCAGACACCCAGTGCGAATACCTGGACGCGAACTCGTCCGCGCCGACCACCAGTTGGATCAGGCCATCGCGTCCGGTCATCGGCTTGCCGTCGCGCTCGTAGGCCAGCACGATCGCCCGCCGCGCCTCGGGCACGACAAACACGTCGGCGCTGCCGGTGCGTGCCGGTTTCGCGAGCCAACCGAGGATGGCCGCCAGGTCGGCGTCCGAAAGCCTGGCCTCGGTGTACGCCGAGATGCCCTGGTGCTGACCCGTTCCCGTCCGGATCATCGACGTGGTGTCAGCCACCGGGAACGCCTGCCCCATCAGCTTCGGCGCCGGCCGCTTGCCCTCGGGGCTGGTGCCTTCCGCGCGCAGCCCGTGACATTCATTGCAGCCCTTTGCCAGATAGAGGCCTTCACCGCGGCTGATCTGGCCGAACAGTTCGTGCCACGTCAGGCTGGCCACCCAGCCGTCGCTGCTGATCACGTCGATGGTCGAGGCCGACCGGGACGGAGCGGCAAGCTCGGAGTCGACCGACAGCAGGACGTCTTTCAGGGACGCCCCCACCCACGTGTACTTGCCGAGGGCACCCTTCTTCACGCCGATGTGTTCGACGCCCGCCAGCGTCGCCCGCCTGGCCTTCCGGAGGTCGTCCAGCGTGAAGGTGCGTGTCTTCGCTCCGATCACGACCCGGATCTGGTCCGTGGCCTTGAACTCGTCGGAGTCCGGGTAGAAGAGCGAGTGCCCGGCGCCGTCGCGGCCGAACGCGCCGATCCGCTGCTGCGTCGGCTTCGACACCAGCCAGTCGGCGAATCGGAGGGCAAGCGCCGTGTTCACACCGGCGTGCCGCGCCTTGTCGATCACGATGACGCCGTACTGGTTGCGGAGGTCGCGATCCGGATTCGTGTCGGCTGAGGCTCCGCCGAAGACCTGGCGCAGGTTCGGCAGGCGCTCCTTCATCGACGTCCACGTGGCGCGGTCGGTCAAGACATAGGCGCGGCGTTCATTGGCGAACGTCAGCGTCTCGCCCATGCCCTGGCCAACCGAGAGATACCATGGCGCGCCCGCAGCCGGCGTGATGCCGGCGGCCTTCCACAACGCCAGTTCCTTCGTGTGCGTCCCCGACCTGTCGCCGCGGCTCGCGAACGCGGCGGAGGCGGCCTGAATACTCTGGAAGGCGTCCTTTGCCATCGAGACCTTCGCGACACCCGCCGGGTCGGCTGCCGGGCCGACGATGACGAAGTCGTTATACATGACGTCGTCGCGTCGCACCGCGTGGCCTTCCTTCATGAAGGCCGATTCCTGTTCAGGCGCGTGGACGAGGAGGACGTCCGCGTCGCCGCGCCGGCCGAGTTCGAGGGCCTGCCCCGTGCCGACCGCCACGACATCCACGCGGCAGCCGCACTGCGATTCGAATGCGGGGAGGATCGCCTTGAAGAGCCCGGTGTCCACGGTACTGGTCGTCGTGGCCAGCCTCAGGACGGCCTGGTGGGCCGCCGCCTGCGGGCTGCCGGCGCCTGCTGTCAGCGCCTGCGCCGTCCCGACACACGCGACGATCGACAATCCTGCGAGCACGCGGTTCATCGACACTCCAGTTCCCTCCAGGATGCGATCGTAGCCAGATCCGGAGCGAAAGCCAAAACCTCTGACTCCCTGTCGCTGAGGCCGGGCGGACGGGATCAGTCTGCCGGCGGGTGGTCCGGGACGACGAGCCGCGCCTCGACGCCGGCGACTTCCTGCTCCGTCGTGTGCTGAAGGGCGAGGGCGTAGAAGCCGAACCGATCGAGGAACAGGCCCGCAGCGGCTGCCGGCACCGCCAGCGGCGTGGGCGAGACGGCGAGCAGGATGAACGGCACGGCGTCGAGCAGGAAGAACCGCGCCGCCAGCAGCTGCGTGCGCCTGACGTGCCACCTGTCCGCCAGCATGGCCTCGGAGAACGGAATGCTGACGACTTCCCGCCAGCGTTGGGAGAACAGGAGTGCGTCAATAGCGATGACGAGCAGCGTGACCTGGAAGACGCCGTCTTCGGCGGCCGCCGATTGCACCGCGATGGCGCCGAAGGCCAGGCCCGCCGTGAGAGGCGTGACGACCGCAAAGCCCAGCCAGGTGCACTGGCCCCGGATCCGATAGACGAGACCGATCGACACCAGCAGCGCGACATTGAGCATCCCGGCCGCCCCCGTGGCGACCGCCGACGGCACGCCCGCTAACAGGCCGACGCCCGCCGCAACCACCGCCCCAGCGAGCGCCAGCCCGGCGACGAGCGCCTCGTTGCTGAGCGCGCTGCGCCCCAGGCCACGCGTGGCGAGCAGGGCTCGCTGCTTCTGACCCAGGTGCGCGAATGAGACGAACAGGCCGGCCGCAAGCAGGGCGGCCCCGGCGGCGATGGTTCGTGCCGCGCCCAGGCCGTGGACGAGTTCGAAATACGCGGACGCCGCCACGAGTCCCGCGCCCGCGATGGCGAGGGTGGTGAAGGCAACGAGCGAACGATGCCCCGTGCGATCACTCACTTCTTCAACGTCTCCTCGAGTGACCTGAATAGTCCCGCCCGCCGCGAGCCCGAGGGCGGCACGAACCAGAGCGCGGGCCGGCACGGTGCAGGGTCGATGAATCCTGGCACGAGTCGCCGCGTACCGTCTGGAGGCGCACCTTGAGGCACGAACTGCAGCGCCGCGGTCGGACATGCCGCGACACAGGCCGGCGGCCGGCCGGCATCTACCCGATGCGCGCAGAGGTGGCACTTCGACATCACGCCCGTCGCGGCGTCGTACCGCGGCGTGCCGAACGGGCATGTCATCTCGCAGTACCGGCACCCGAGGCACAGCTCCTCGCGATGGATGACGATGCCATCGGAGCGTTTCTCGTAGGCGCTCGAGGGGCAGCCTTTCAGGCACGCCGGCTCTTCACAATGGTGGCAGGCGACCGAGAGGAAATAGGTGGGACCCGCCGGATGCCGCCGCAGGTTGAGGGGAAGCACACGCCGCCACGCAGCGGTCTCCGCGCGCCCGTTCTCAACCCGGCACGCGAGGACGCACGCGCCGCATCCGACGCAGCGGTGCAGATCGAGCAGGAAACCAGCGCCACTCATGCCCGCGCCACCTCCACGAGGCACTCGTAGAACGTGGCGCCGTGGTTCATGTCGGTCATGCCTTCGGCCGTCAGGGCGTTCACGTCGGGGTCGCCCTCGTGGCACCAGCCCTCAAGGATGTGCACGACACCCGGACGGATGCCGGGCGTGACCCGGACCGCCAATTCGATCCGGCCCCGGTCGTTCCATGCCACCGCCCCGCTGCCATCACCGAGGCCCCTCGCCTTTGCATCGTCCGGATGGATGTCGAGCACGTGGGGCCGTTCGATCTCCTGGATCCAGTCGAGATTGCCGAACTGCGAGTGGATGCGATCGCGCGTCTTGCAGGAGAGCAACTGCAGCGGGAACCGCTCGTGCGCCGGGGACGCCGCGCCTTCGTCAAGCGGCAGGTAGTCCGGCACCCGATCGACGCCCCATCGCCCGGCCGCGGCGTCCGAGGCGAATTCCACCTTGCCGGAGGGCGTCGGGAAGCGCCCGTCTGCGAACGCCACATCCCCGTTGCCCGACAGGTCGAGCGGCCGGGCCTTCAGATCGCTCAGCACGCCCGTGCACCCATCCGGCAGCAGCGCCTGGAGAAACGCCTCGCGGTCGGTCGGGAACCAGCTCGTGTCGGCGCCGATGCGGGCGCACATCGCCCGCCAGATCTCCGTCTCGGGCCGCACGTTGCCTGGAGGGTCGAGGATCTTCGCGCGCCACTGCAGGTACGGATGCCAGTAGGCGGTGACGAGATCCTCCTCCTCGAACAGGGACTTCGCGGGAAGGACGTAGTGGGCGAGTTCGGCGGTCGGCGTCATGAACTGATCGACCACGACGACGAGATCGAGGCGCGCGAGGGCGTCGCGCAGGCGGTGTGCCGCCGGGTTCTGCACGGCCGGGTTTCCCCGCTCGATCCAGGCGGCGCGGATCGGGGGGGCATCGATCGACTCGAGGTGCCTGGCGACCTGCGACACGGGAATCGATCGCGACGCGGCCGGTTCGGGCGGCAGAGGCAGGGGACGGAGGCAGTGACTGGCGAGATTCGCGTACTGCCATCCTCCGCCCGCGAGCCCGACGTTCCCGGTCAGCGCGGGCAGCAGCGCGACGGCCCGCATAGTCTGGCCGGCGCGCGAGTGGCGCTGGAGCCCGAAGCCCGCGATGAGCAGCGCCGGCTTCGTGCGGGCGTACGCGATGGCCAGCGCGCGAACGTCCTCCGGATCGAGCCCGGTAATCGACGCCGTGCGATCGAGGGGAAACTCCTCCAGCCGGCGGCGATACTCTTCGAACCCGTGCGCGTTCGTGTCGAGGAAGGCCGCGTCATGGAAGCCTTCGTCGACGATCAGCCTGGCGATGCCGAGTGCCAGGGCCGCGTCCGTGCCGGGCCTGGGCTGCAGATGGACGTCCGCGGCGTCGGTGGAGTCGGTCTGCCGCGGGTCGATCGCGATGACGCGCGCGCCCTGCGCCTGGGCATCGAGGATCAACCGCCACTGGTGGACGTTCGTTTCAGCGGGATTGTGGCCCCACAGCAGGATCACCCGGCTCTGCCTCGTCTGGGTCGGATGGTTGTGGCGGTTGTCGCCGTAGGTCAGTCGCGTCGCTTCGAGGCCTGCCGGCCAGCACAGGTCGCCAAAGGTGGTGGTACACCCGCCGAACTGGCGCCAGAAGGCCATTGCCAACCCGCCGAGGGCCCCGTGCGACCCTGACCCTTCGTAGTAGAGCGCCGCTTCGGGACCATACCGCTCCCGCACCTGCGTGAGCCGGTCGCAGATCTCGCCGACCGCGTCGTGCCAGGCGATCGGCTCAAAGCCGACGCCGGTTGCCCTCCGCCGCAGCGGCCTCAGCAGGCGATTGGCTGAGGCGACGCGGCGGGCGTACGAGAGCCCCTTCACGCAGACATGGCCGCCGGTTGCCGGGTTCTCGGGATCGCCTTCAATCGAAACGATGCGGTTGGCCTCGTCGAGGGTGACGAGCATGCCGCACGTGCAGTAGCAGTTGCGTGGGCAGACGGTGCGGAGCGTCCGCAGCGCAGGCATCGGCCGGGAGTGTAGCCGATGTGCGGCCGGGATCGCGAATCGGCGTCAGGCGGCTGTCACGCGGCGTGGCGTCGGGAGATCAGGCGAACCGGCTGCAGGCCCGCGGCCACGCACCAGCGGCGGAACCACGCGTCGCCGGCAAGAAACTGCTCGGCGTCGCGCCGGAGATCTGGCGATGTGGTGGGATCGAGCGCGTCAGACAGGGCCTGCTTGATGACGGCACAGGCGAGCGTCCTGACGGCCAGTTCGGGGGCGTTGGCGTACGCAGCGGTCGTCGACATGTCCACCTCGGTGACGCCGGATGCCGGCGCCTCACACGATCCGCATGAGCAAGACCGATGCCGGGTGACGTCGTGTGCAGAACCGTGCGGGCGCGGGCAGGCGTGAGCCACTCGACGTCAACGCGGTGGCAGGCAAGTGCCTGCGAGTCAACACTGTGGCGCAGGTCTGCCCGATGGTGCACGGCCGGCGGCGGCCGCCGCCGGCGCGTGGGTGTGCAGAGCGGTGGCAGGAATTGCGATCGGGAAGCCTGCAATCTGTTGCAGGCTTCCCGATCCGGACCTCAGAAGATCTGTTCCAGGCTTTCGTACTGCGCGTGCATCATCTCGATGGCCGCGAGGATCGCCGTCCGGTCCTTGCCGTCGAGCAGGCCGGCCAGTTCGTCCACGGACTTGCTCAGCCTGGCACGCTGCGTGGTGAACGCCTCGGTTTTGGCCTTCAGCCGCTCGGGCAGCTCGGCCTTGTCGAGCGCCGCCATCTTGGCCTGCAGCGCCCGGATCGACTCGGCCGCCTTGTCGTACTGGAACGGGCTGATCTGGTAGTGGTAGAGCACGTAGAGCGTCGCGTGAAAGTCCTCCATCTCCTTGAGGACCGGGCGGACGATCTTGACCAGCGCCTCGTACTGGGAGTGCAGCCGCTCGGCGGCCTTCAGCAGGGCATCGTTGTCGCCGGCGGTCACCGCGGCCTTGTACGCCGCGATCGTCTGCTTCAGGTTGTCGACGCCAGCCACCCAGGCGGCCTTCTTGTCGCGCAGGATCATCGGCAGCTCGGCCTTGTTGACGGCCGCGACGTGCTTCTCGATGTCGGGCAGCATCGCCGCCATGGCCTTGACGTCCTTGTTCGGCCAGGCGTCGTGCCACAGCGGCATGATGACCTCGTGCATGGCATCCAGCGCCGGCACCGAGGCCTTGAGGTCCTCGGGTTTCGGGGCCGGCTGGGCGAGTATCGGGGCGGCCGTCAGCCCCAGGACGGCCACCGCGGCGGCAATCACAGTGATGAGTCGGAACATAAATCTCCCTCCGGAATCAGGACACCTCCGGATGGTAACATGCGGCGAGTGCCGGCCGGGCAGGCATCGCGCCCGGCGGAGCGCGGGGCCTCGCGGCCCGGGGAGGCGTGCTGTGCGCAGAAAGCTGCGTCGTTCCGTGCGGGTTCTCGTTGTCGCGGCCCTTGCCAGTGTGCTGGGGACGGCCGTCTGGCCTGGCGCTCAGGCTCCGCCCCGGGTGGAGCCCGCCACGCTGGTGCTCCGCAACGGCCGCATCGTCACCGTCGACGAGGCGCGGCCCGAGGCGCGGGCCGTGGCCATGCGCGGCGAGACCATCGCGGCCGTCGGCAGCGAGGCCGACATCACGCCGTACATCGGGCCCGCGACGAAGGTCGTCGACCTGAAGGGCGCGCTGGCCCTGCCGGGCATCATCGAGAGCCACGGCCATTTCCAGGGCATCGGTCAGGCGAAGCTGGGCCTCGAACTGATGCCGACGACGAGCTGGGACGAGATTGTCGCCATGGTCGGCGAGGCCGCAAAGAAGGCGAAGCCCGGTGAGTGGATTGTTGGGCGCGGATGGCACCAGGAGAAATGGACGAAGCGGCCGGAGCCGAACGTCGAGGGCTTTCCGACGCATGCGTCCCTCGACCGCGTATCGCCCGCCAATCCCGTCGTGCTGACGCACGCGAGCGGCCATGCGACGTTCGCGAACGCGAAGGCGATGGCGCTTGCCGGCGTCACGAAGGACACGCCAAACCCGCCGGGCGGAGAGATCCTGAAGGATGCCGCCGGCGACCCGATCGGCCTGTTCCGCGAGACGGCGTCGGGCCTGTTGAGCCGCGCCGAACGGACGTCGCGCGAGAAGATGACGCCAGCCGAGCTCGACGCCGAGGCGCGCACGGTGATCCAGTTGGCCGTCGACGAATGCCTCAGGAAGGGCATCACGTCGTTCCATGACGCCGGCGTGTCGTTCAGGACCGTCGACCTGTACAAGACAGTGGCGGAGGAAGGGAAGCTCGGCGTCCGGCTCTACGTCATGGTGCGGGAAGGCAACGCCAGCCTGGCCGCCAACCTCGCCAAGTACCGCACGGTCGGGTTCGCGAACAACCACGTGACGCTGCGGACCATCAAGGTTTCGATCGACGGCGCGCTCGGGCCGCGCGGGGCGTGGCTGCTCGAGCCCTACGCCGACCTGCCGACCAGCACCGGCCTGAACACGACGCCGATGGAATCGGCCCGGGAAACGGCCCGGCTGGCCCTCCAGCACAACTACCAGCTCGCCATCCACGCCATCGGCGATCGGGCGAACCGCGAACTGCTGAACCTCTACGAGGCGGCGTTCGCCGGCGTCCCGAACACCCGGGCGCTCCGCTGGCGCGACGAACACGCGCAGCACCTGAACCCCGCCGACATCCCGCGGTTCGCCGCCCTCGGCGTCATCCCCGCCATGCAGGGGGTGCACTGCACGTCGGACGCACCGTACGTGCTGGCGCGCCTCGGGCCGAAGCGGGCGGAAGAGGGCGCCTACGTCTGGCAGAAGCTGATGAAGACCGGCGCCGTCATCTCGAACGGGACGGATGCGCCGGTCGAGGACGTCAATCCCATCGAGAGCTACTACTCGACGGTGACGCGCCGCCTCAAGGGCGGCTCGGTGTTCTTCGGCGACCAGAAAATGTCGCGGATGGAGGCCCTGAGGTCGTACACGATCAACGGCGCCTACGCCGGGTTCGAAGAGGGCATCAAGGGATCGCTGACGCCCGGCAAGCTGGCGGACGTGACAGTGCTCTCGAAGGACATTCTGACCGTCCCGGACGAGGAGATCCGGTCAGCCCGTGTCCTTTACACGATCGTCGGCGGCAAGGTGCTCTACGAGGGCAGGTAGCCGAGGTTCGGCGCCAGCCAGCGCTCCACCTCGGCGACGGTCATGCCCTTGCGCGCGGCGTAGACGTCCACCTGGTCACGGCCGATGCGCCCGACGCTGAAGTACTTCGCGTGCGGGCTCGAGAAGTAGAGGCCGCTCACACTCGCCGGCGGTGACATCGCATACGACTCGGTGAGCGTCATGCCGATGGCCGGCGCCTCCAGCAGGTCGAACAGGCGACCCTTCTCGGTGTGATCGGGGCAGGCCGGATAGCCGTACGCCGGACGGATGCCGCGGTACCGCTCCGCAATGAGGTCGTCGCGGCCCAGCGCCTCGCCGGCGCCGTAGCCCCACTCGCGCCGCGCGCGCGCATGCAGGAACTCCGCGAACGCCTCGGCCAGGCGATCGGCCAGCGCTTTCACCATGATGCCGTTGTAGTCGTCGTGGTCGCGGGCGTAGCGGGCCGCGAGTTCGTCGGCGCCCAGTCCGGCCGTGACCGCGAACGCGCCGATGTAGTCCGTCCACGGGCCATCGGCCGGGGCGACGAAATCGGCCAGTGAGAGCTGCGGACGGCCTTCCTCGATGACTTCCTGCTGCCGCAGCATCGGGAAACGGGCGATCTCGGCGCGCCTTTGGGGGTCGCCGTACAGCAGCAGATCGTCTCCGTCTGAGCCGGCCGGCCAGAACCCGTACACGCCCAGCGCCCGCAGCGAGCCTTCTTCGACCAGTGAGCCGAGCACGCGCCTGGCGTGGTCGTAGAGGTCCCGGGCCGCCGGGCCGTACTCGGCATGATCCAGGATGGCGGGAAAGCGCCCCTTGAGGCCCCACGCCGAGAAGAAGAACGTCCAGTCGATGAATTCCGCCAGCTCGCCGATTGAGACGTCGGCGGCCACGCATCGGCCGGTGAACGCCGGCGTCGGGATCTCCTCCTTTGCCCAATCGACCCGCAGGCGGTTGGCCAGCGCCTCCGCATAGGGCCTGAGCGGCCTCGCGACGCGCGCACGGTGCTTGTCGCGGAGCTCCGCCTGCGCGGCGCGGTTCTCGGCCTCGAACGCGGGGCGCCTCGTCTCGCTCAGCAGGCCGGACACGACGTCGATCACCCGCGACGCGTCGGGCACGTAGACCACCGGGCCGCCGTACTCGGGGGCGATCTTCACGGCCGTGTGCTGGCGGCTCGTCGTCGCGCCGCCGATGAGCAGCGGCACGGTGAACTGCCGCCGCTGCATCTCCGCGGCGACCTGCGCCATCTCGTCGAGCGAGGGCGTGATCAGCCCGGAGAGCCCGACGATGGAGGCGCGCTCCTCGACCGCCGCCGCCAGGATGCGCCCGGCGGGCACCATCACCCCGAGGTCGACGACTCGGTAGTTGTTGCAGGCGAGGACGACGCCCACGATGTTCTTGCCGATGTCATGGACGTCGCCCTTCACCGTCGCCAGCACGATGGTGCCGCGCTCCTGGGCCGCGCCGCCGGCCAGCCGTTTCTCCTCTTCCATGAACGGCTCGAGGTAGGCCACGGCCCGCTTCATCGCCCGCGCGCTCTTCACGACCTGCGGCAGGAACATCTTGCCGGCGCCGAAGAGATCCCCCACCGTCTTCATCCCGTCCATGAGCGGGCCCTCGATCACCTTCAAGGGCTGTCCCAGCGTGACACGGGCCTCCTCCGCGTCCTGCTCGATGAAGTCCACGATGCCGTGCACGAGGGCATGCGCCAGGCGCGCTTCCACCGTGCCCTGCCGCCACGCAAGATCGGCGCCGCGGTGCTCGACGGTGCCCTTCACAGACGCCGCGA
Organism: uncultured Acidobacteriota bacterium; assembly: GCA_963806085.1. Classification (GTDB taxonomy): domain Bacteria; phylum Acidobacteriota; class Vicinamibacteria; order Vicinamibacterales; family JAKQTR01; genus JAKQTR01. The sequence goes on along the minus strand of CAWDWR010000001.1, from coordinate 1,769,594 downwards.
ACTGCACGAGGCGCTCGGTGGCGTCCGGCCGGCGGTTGAAAATCAGGTCCTCGACCCGCTCGCGGAGCGCCGGCTCGATATCCTCGTACACCACCAGTTGGCCGGCGTTGACGATGCCCATGTCGAGACCGGCCTGGATGGCGTGGTAGAGGAACGCCGAGTGGATGGCCTCGCGGACGACGTCGTTTCCGCGGAACGCGAATGAGAGGTTCGAGATGCCGCCGCTCACGCGCGCGCCCGGGCAGGTCGCCTTGAGGATGCGCGTGGTCTCGATGAAGTCCACCGCGTAGTTCGCGTGCTCCTCGAGGCCAGTGCCGATCGCCAGCACGTTCGGATCGAGCACGACGTCGGTGGGATCGAACCCCGCGTCGCGCGTCAGCAGGCCGTAGGCGCGCTGCAGGATCTGGACCCGGCGCTGCACCGTGTCGGCCTGGCCGGTCTCGTCGAACGCCATCACCACGGCGGCCGCCCCGTAGCGGCGGATGAGCCTGGCCTTGTGGAGGAAGTCGGCTTCCCCCTCTTTCAGGCTGATCGAGTTGACGATGCTCTTGCCCTGGATCGCCTGCAGGCCGGCCTCGATCACGGGCCACTTCGAGCTGTCGATCATCACCGGCACGCGGGCGATCTCCGGCTCGGTCGCGATGAAGTGCAGGAACTCGCGCATCGCGTGCTCGGCGTCGAGCAGGCCCTCGTCCATGTTGACGTCGATGATGTTCGCGCCGCCGCGCACCTGGTCCAGGGCCACGGCGGCGGCCTCGGTGAAGTTCCCGTCCCTGATGAGCCGCCGGAACCGCGCCGAGCCCGACACGTTGGTCCGCTCGCCGATCATCGTGAAGTTGCTGTCCGGCCGGATCGTGAACACCTCCAGGCCGGCGTAGCGCGAGTGCACGATTCCAGGCCCGTCCGGCTGCGCCGGCTGGCGGCGTGTGCGCGGGCGGATGCCGGCCACGGCCCCGGCGATGGCGCGGATGTGATCCGGCGTCGTGCCGCAGCAGCCGCCGACGATGTCGACGAGGCCCGCCTCGGCGAACTCCCTGACGAGCGCCGCGGTTTCCGAGGGCGCCTCGTCGTACTGGCCGAACGCGTTCGGCAGGCCGGCGTTCGGATAGCAGCTCACGCGCGTCGCGGCGACGCGGGCGAGATCCGCGAGGAACGGGCGCATCTCGCGGGCGCCGAGCGCGCAGTTGATGCCGACCGAAAACGGCCGCGCGTGGGCGATCGACACCCAGAACGCTTCGACCGTCTGCCCGGAGAGTGTGCGGCCGCTCCGATCCGTGATGGTGACCGAGATCTGGACGGGCACCCGGGCGCCGCGCGCCTCGAAGACCTCTTCGATGGCCACCAGCGCGGCCTTCGCGTTGAGGGTGTCGAAAATCGTTTCGACCAGCAGGAGGTCGCAGCCGCCGTCGAGCAGCCCGCGCGCCTGTTCCGCGTAGGCGTCCTTGACCTGCTGGAAGGTGACCGAGCGGTACGCCGGGTTGTTGACATCCGGCGAGAGTGACAGCGTGCGGTTCGTCGGGCCGATGGCGCCCGCCACGAACCGCGGGCGCTCGGGCGTCCGCGCCGTCCACACCCGGGCCGCGTCGCGGGCCAGGCGCGCCGCCGCCACGTTGATCTCGTGCACCACGTGCTCGAGGCCGTAGTCGGCCTGCGCGATGGCGGTGCCGTTGAACGTGCTCGTCTCGATGATGTCGGCGCCGGCCTCCAGGTAGGCGTGGTGGATGCCGCTGATGACATCGGGGCGCGTCAGGACGAGCAGGTCGTTGTCGCCCTTCAGGTCGCGCGGATGCGCCGCGAACCGCTCCCCGCGGAAGTCGGCTTCGGTCAGGCCGTGCCGCTGCACCATCGTGCCCATCGCCCCGTCGAGGACGAGGATCCGGTCGCGGAGGAGGGTGTCCAGGAGGTCGGCGGTGCGCTGGTCTGCCATCGTGAATCCTTATCGTTCCTCGCGCCTGGCGCGGGCGCCGGCCCGCGCGCGGCCCTTGACGCCGCTGGCGATGGTGACGGTGAACGGGCCGCCGGCCTTGCGCGCGCCGAGCTGCAGCCTGATGTCCCGCAGCCCCGCCCGGCGCATCATCCCGTCGAGAGCATCGTCCGAGAACCCGAGCCAGTGATCGCCCAGACGGTCCTTCACCCAGGACTGATCGTGGGGCCTGAGGTCCAGCAGGAGCGCGCGCCCGCCGGGCCGCAGGATCCGCACCGCCTCTGCCAGCGCGGCGGCGGGGTCGGCCGCGTGATGGAGCGCCTGGGAGAGGAGCGCCACGTCCACCGCCGCAGCCGGGAGCGGAATCCGCTCGATCTCGCCGCGCTTCCACACGATGTTCGCCGCGCCGTGCTTGCGGGCGAGGGCGCGGGCGCGCTGGAGGACCGCCGCCGAGCGGTCAATCGCGTACACCCGACGCGCCCACCTGGACGCTTCGATGGCGAGGTGCCCGTCTCCGCACCCGATGTCGGCCACGTCGAGGGGCGGGAGGAGGTGGCCGAGGGCGCGGGCCCAGGCCGCCCAGCTCCGGCCGGGCACGAGCTGGCCGGCATCGGTGCCGTGGGTCTCGAAGTTCTCGCGGCGCTGGCGCAGCACCTCCTGCAGCCGCGCCTCGTCGGCCCGGGCGGCCGGGGACGAGGCGGCCTCGTCGAACTGCGCCTGGAGGTGGGCCCAGAGCCCTGCGAGGCGGCCGTGGACGGCGGCGGTGTCGAGCTGGTAGTACGTGAAGCCCCCGGCCGGCGCCTCCACGACCAGGCCCGCGTCCTTCAGCAGGCCCAGGTGGCGCGAGACGCCCGACTGGGCCAGGCCGAGGACGGCCGTGAGCTCGGTGACGTTGAGGCGCTCGCGGGCCAGCACCCGGAGGAGGCGGAGCCGGACGGCTTCGCCGAGCAGGCGGTAGAGCGAGGCGGCCTCATTCATATCTATAAATCTATATAGCGTGATAGAAAATGGCAAGCCGGCGGGGCGCGCCGCGGCGCCGGGAAACCGGGCTACAATCGCCCCGATGATCCGCATCCTCATCACCGGCGGGACCTTCGACAAGCGGTACGACGAGATCAGCGCCCGGCTCCACTTCACCGAGTCGCAGGTGCCCGACATGCTGCGCCTCGGCCGGTCGCGGGTGGAGGTGGCCATCCGCACCGTCATGCTGGTCGACAGCCTGGACATGAGCGACGCCGACCGCGAGCTCATCGCCCGGAATTGCGCCCAGGCGCCGGAGGATCGCATCCTCGTCACCCACGGCACCGACACCATGGTGGAGACGGCGCGCGTGATCGCCTCGCGCGTGGCGGGCAAGACCGTGGTGCTGACCGGCGCGATGGTGCCGTACGCCTTCGGCAGCTCGGACGGGCTGTTCAACCTCGGCAGCGCCCTGTCGTTCGCCCAGGTGCTGCCGCCCGGCGTCTACGTGGCGATGAACGGCCGCTACTTTCCGTGGGACAGGGTCAGGAAGAACACGAAGACGGGGGTGTTCGAGGAGGTAGGGGCGTAGGGGCGCCCCTTCGACTCGCCGCAGGGTCGGCTCGCTCAGGGCGAGCCGGGCAGACCGGTGACCGGCTCGGGCGCTAGGCGCTGGTCAGACACGGGATTCGGGGTTCGGGACTCGGGATTCGGGCTGTGAATATGGCGCAGTGCGCCGATCGACAGGAGCACGCATGACTCGAGTGGTTCACGCCGGGTGTGGCATCTGTCTTCTACTGGCATCCAGCTGGGTCGGCGCGCAACCGGCGGCCCAGGGTACGACGCCCCCGGCGCCGCCGGCCTTCACCGCCGACGCGGTGATGGCGCACGTGAAGGTGCTGGCGTCGGACGAGTTCGAAGGGCGCGCGCCGGGCACGAAGGGCGAAGACCTCACGGTGGCCTACATCGCGGACCAGTTCCGCAAGGTGGGGCTCAAGCCGGGCAACAGCGACGGCACGTACGTCCAGAAGGTGCCGATGGTGGGGATCACCGCCGATCCCGCCACGGCGCTGGCCTTCAGGAAGGGTGGCGTCACCCAGACGCTGGCGTTCAAGGACGATGTGGTCGCCTGGACGAAGCGCGTGGAGGAGCGCGTCAGCATCGACGCCTCCGACGTGGTGTTCATGGGCTACGGCGTCCAGGCGCCCGAGTTCCAGTGGGACGACTACAAGGGCGTCGACCTGGCCGGGAAGACCGTGATCATGCTCGTCAACGACCCGCCGGTGCCCGATCCCGCCGACCCGTCGCAACTCGATCCGAAGACGTTTGGCGGCCGCGCCATGACCTACTATGGCCGCTGGACCTACAAGTACGAGATGGGGGCCGAGAAGAAGGCCGCCGCCGTCTTCATCGTCCACGAAACCGGGCCGGCGGCCTACCCGTTCTCGGTCGTGCAGAGCAAGGTGACCGAGCAGTTCGACCTGGTGACGCCGGACGGGAACCGGGGCCGCGCCGCCATCGAGGGCTGGATCACGCTGGACCAGGCGAAGAAGCTGTTCGCGATGGCGGGACTGGACTTCGATGCGCTGAAACAGCGCGCGGCGACCCGCGCGTTCGCGCCCGTGCCGTTGGGCGTCACGGCGTCGATGACGTTGAACAGCCGCATCCGCACGCTCGACTCCCGCAACGTCGTCGGGCTGCTCCCGGGCAGCGACCCTGTGCTCAAGGACGAGTACGTCGTCTACACGGGGCACTGGGATCACTATGGCATCGGACCCGAGGTCAACGGCGACAAGATCTACAACGGCGCCCTCGACAACGCCACGGGCATCGGCGGCATGATCGAGGTGGCCCGGGCCTTCGCCGCGGCCCCGGCGGCGCCGAAGCGGTCGCTGCTGTTCCTGGCGGTCACGGCCGAGGAGCAGGGCCTGCTGGGCTCCGACTACTACGCGCGGCACCCGATCTACCCGCTGAACAAGACGCTCGCCGTCATCAACATGGACGGCCTGAACATCTACGGCCGCACGAAGGATCTCACCGTCGTGGGGCTGGGCGCATCCGACCTCGACGATTACGCGTCCGAGGCGGCGGCCGCCCAGGGACGCGTGCTCCGGGCCGATCCGAAGCCGGAGAATGGCGGCTACTTCAGGTCCGACCACTTTCCGTTCGCGAAGCAGGGCGTGCCGGCGATCAACGCCGGCGGCGGCGACGACTACATCGGCCGGCCGGCTGGATGGGGCCAGCAGGTGGCGGACGCCTACACGGCGCAGCACTACCACAAGCCGTCAGACGAGATCCGACCGGACTGGGACCTGAGCGGCGCGCTCGAAGACCTGCAGATCTACTACGCTCTCGGCGCCAGGGCCGCCTCGACGGACACATGGCCCCAGTGGAAGCCCGGCAGCGAGTTCAAGGCGAGGCGGGACAGGATGCTGGGGAAGGGGAGTAGTAGTCAGTAGGAAGTCAGAAGCCAGAAGCCGGAAACCGGAAGACAGAGGACGGAAGACAGCGGGCGCAGGACGGGGATTCGCCGATGGGGCCGGCGGGCGTGTGGGCCGAGAACACGCCCGAGGACGAGCTGAAGGGGTTCGACCGCGAACTGCCGGCCACGATCGACGACGTGATGTGGATGCTCAAGGAAGAGAAGTGGCAGTACTCGGGGCCCGCGAGGTAGGCCGCCTCTCCGGGGCGGTTGGACGCACCTGAGGTCCATGATGACGTTTGCGGCTGGCGCGCGGCTGGGAGCCTACGAGATCCTCGGCATGCTTGGTGCGGGCGGGATGGGCGAGGTCTATCTCGCCTGCGACACCCGCCTCGGACGTGAAGTCGCCATCAAGGTGCTGCCGGCGGAGGTGGCCGGCGACCTTGGGCGCCTGGCGCGTTTCGAGCGCGAAGCCCGGACAATCGCGTCCCTGAACCACCCCAACATCGTCACGCTGCACGATGTCGCGGAGGCCGGCGGCATTCGCTTCCTCGTCATGGAGCGCGTGACGGGACGCACGCTGGCGGACGTGATCGACCAAACCGGCGGGCTGGAGCCGTCCCGCATCCTTGAACTCATGGTGCCGGTGGCGGATGCGCTTGCGTCGGCGCACGAGCGGGGCATCGTCCACCGCGACCTGAAGCCCGCGAACATCATGCTTGGCGATGACGGCCGCGTGAAGGTGTTGGACTTCGGCCTCGCGACGGAGCGCGCGGCCCCACTCGCCGGTGACGGGACGACGGTCGCCAGGGAGGGGATGACCGTCGAGGGCAGCGTTCTCGGCACCGTGGCGTACATGGCCCCCGAGCAACTGCGGGGTGAACGCGTCGACGCGCGCGCCGATCTCTTCGCCTTCGGGGTACTCCTCTACGAACTGGCCGCGGGCGTGCGCCCGTTCAGGGGCGAAACGGCTGTCGACGTCGCCTCGGCCGTCCTTGGCACGGAAGCCCGGCCCCTCGAGACGATCGCGCCGCGCGTACCCGCGGGTCTCGCCCGCATCGTCCGCCGCTGCCTGGAGAAGGACGTCCGGCATCGCCTGCAGTCGGCGCTCGATCTGCGGAACGACCTGCAGGAGGTCGCCGACGAAGCGAAACGCGCACCGGCACCGGGGCCTGGGGCATCCCCGGGCCCGCCGCCAGGCGCCGGCGCCACCGCGATCCCCGAGGCCCTGCAGACGGCCGCGAGGCCGCGGCGGAGGGTGTGGCGCGCGATCGGCGCGGCGGCGGCCGTCGTCGTTGCCGCCGTGGTCCTGTGGACCCTGGTCCTTCCCCCGCAGCCGGCCGGTCCGTCGAGAGGAAGCGGCACGGCCATCCGCTCGATTGCGGTGCTCCCGTTCGACAACCTGATGCGCGATGCCACGCAGGAGTACTTCGTCGACGGCATTCACGAGGCGCTCATCACGGACCTCGCCAGGCTCGGCACGGTGAACGTCATCTCGCGCAACTCGGTGATGCGGTTCAAGGGCCAGGCGCGGTCGATGAAGGACCTCGCGCGGGAGCTTGGCGTCGATGCGCTCATCGAGGGGTCGGTCCTGCGCGCGGGAACCAAGGTGCGCATCACCGCGCAGCTCATCCTCGGCGCGACCGACGCGCACGTGTGGGCCGACAGCTACGACCGCGAGCTCCAGGACGTGCTGCCGCTGCTCAGCGAGGTGTCCGGCGCGATCGCGCGCGAAGTCCAGGCGAACCTCGGCGGCGCCGCGCCGCCGGACCCGCCCGCGCGCCCCATCGCGAAGCCGGTCCGGCCTGAGGCGTACGAGGCGTATCTCCGCGGCCAGTACGTGATCAACCAGGGACCCTCTGCGGTCAATGTCGCGGAGGCACGCGGGCATTTCGAGGAGGCGATGAGACTCGACCCCGGCTTCGCGAGCGGCTGGAGCGGCCTGGCCGCCTGCTCGCTGCTCTCGGGCATCTTCGGACGGACCCCGGCGCCGGACGCCGCGCGGGCCGGACGGGAGGCGGCGCAGCGGGCACTGGCCATCGACGAATCGGACGGCCAGGCGCACGCCGTGCTGGGGGGCATCGAGCTGTACTTCGACTGGGACTTCGAGGCCGCCCGACGCCGCATCGAGCGCGCGGTGCCGCTGAACCCGCACAACTCGATGGTGCGGCATCTGTACGCCGACTACCTCATGATTCAGGGCCGGCTCGACGAGAGCCTCGAGCAGGTCAACCTCGGCAGGAGCTACGACCCGATGTCGAGGCTGGCGAACATGGTCGTGATGTTCCACACGCTGGCCACCCGCCGGTACGACGACGTGATCGCGGAGACCCGGCGGGTGCTTCAGCTGTTTCCCGACGCAACCTGGGCTCATGGCCCGCGGGCCGACGCGTTCTGGTACCAGCATCGCTACGAGGAGGCGCTTGCCGAACAGCGGCTCAGCCTCGGCGGCGGCTCCGAGGCGTGGCAGACGTTCGAGCAGGCGTTCCGCCGCGGCGGGCCGCGCGCGGCCATGAAAGCGCGCGCGGATCAGCTGGCGCCGGCGTCCGCGGGCGCGGTCACGAACTATATGGCCGTGGCGGCGGCCTACGCGGACGCGGGGGAGCCCGACGCGGCGATGGTGTGGCTCGAGAAGGCGTACGCGGTCCGCCTGCCGCAGTTGCTCCACGTCCCCGCCGACCCGGCGTTCGACGGGATGCGCGACGATCCGCGCTTCGAGGCACTGATGCGGAAAATCGGCATTCCCGCGCGCGTGACGGCGAGATAGCATCGCGCCGTGCCGGTCCGTCGGCCGATGGCGTCACCAACTTGGCAGCAGCGGCCGGCCGTAGTCCAGGAACGGCCACGGGAGCACGGCGACCACGAGCAGGATCGCCAGCGTGAAGTAACAGGCCGCCGGGCCGGGGCCGTCGGAGCGGCCGGCGCGCCTGGCCTTGGCGACGCCGATGTGCGCGAGCACCAGCGCGCCGATCATGGCGGCCGGATGCTCGACCATCCAGAAGCGGTGCTGCGCGTCGGCCATCGCCCCGGTCACATTGCTGAAGCCGGACGCCACCGTCGGGCTGAGCACCACGTAGAGAGTCAGCCCGACGACGAACTGCAGGTCCATGGCGATGGCGAACGCCCGGCCCGTGGCCAGGGTGGTGTCGGCCCACGACCGGGAACCAAGGCGGCTGGCCCACGCCGCCGCCGCGGCGACGAGTCCCGCTCCAAGGACCACCCATCGCAGCGTCGAATGAAGGGCGAGCACCAGGCCGTAAGCTTCGAAATCCATGCGTCAGTTCCCGGTGTGTCCTACTTCTTCCGCGGCGGCATCGACGGCCGGATGTCCACCAGGCTTGGCAGGCTGCGCCCGGGATGGGCGATGAGGTCGACGACAACCTGCGCCACGTCCTCGGGCGCCAGTTTCCAATCGGCGCCCGCGCCGGCGTCGGCTCCGGAGAACCCGGTCCGCACCGAACCGGGACAAATCGTGCTGACGCGGATGCCGTCGTAGCGCAGTTCCTGCATCAGCGCCTCACTGAACGCGTTGAGGCCGGCCTTGGTGGCCGAATAGGCCGCGCCGCGCGGGAACGGGTTGCGGTTGGCGAGGCTGCTGATGTTGATGATCCAGCCGCCGCCGCGCGCGCGCAGGTGCGGAATCGCCGCGTGCGTGCAGTAGAAGACGCCGCTCAGGTTCGTCTCGATCGTCTCGCGCCACTGATCGCCGGTCATGTCCGCCGCTTCCACGAGGATGCCCACCGCAGCGTTGTTGACCAGGATGTCGAGGCCGCCAAAGCGCTCGGCCGACGCGGCGACCATGGCGTTGGCGTCGGCCTCTCGCCTCACGTCGCCGGCGAACCACTGCACCTGCGCGCCCGACGGCTGCGCGCGCAGCGAGAGGTCGCCCGCGGCGGACGCCAGCGCCGCGCGGTCGCGTCCGGTGATCAACACGTGGGTGCCCGTGTCGAGAAGGGCCGCGGCAATCGCCCGGCCGATGCCTTTGGAGCCGCCGGTGACGAGGGCGACACGATGTTCCTGAGTCATTACGTTGCTCTCCGTAGCTGATGTAACTCCCACTGTATGGCTACGAGTCTCAACTCCGCAAGGCGCGAGAAGGTCGCGCGACCTGCAGCGTGTGCTTGACACCTCGCGGAGCGGGTGAATTGATGTGCATGTTTCTGCACACGATTGCGCGGCATCCCCACGCCGTCGGGGTCAGCGGAGGCCGGCAGAGGAGGCCAGTTCATGAAACGCGCAGCGGCTCTCGTCGTGGCGGCTCTGTTGGTGGCGGGCGGCGTATTCGTGTCGGGGGCGCCGCAGGACAGGATGATTGGCGTCAACGTGGTGCTCAAGACCACCATCACGAAGGCCGCCCTGGCCGAACTCGGCAGGTTCGGGCGGGTCAGGGATCAGATTCCCGAACTGAACGCGGTGACGCTGCAGGCGCGCGCGAGCGAGTTGGCGTCCATCCAGGCGCTCTCGATCGTCGCGTCGGCCTCTCCCGATGCCGAGCGCAAAGGGGCGCCGGTGGACACGGTGGCAGCCACGGACTTCATGGACTGGCTGAGCACGTGGGACATGGACGCGATCAATGTGACAGACTTCGGGCTCGAAAACCGTCAGGTCACGTATGACGGCACCGGCGTTTACGTCGCGGTCCTGGACACCGGCCTCTTGGATTCCTGGCGGCAGTATTTCCCACAGGAACGCATCGCCACCGGGTACGCGAAGTCGTTCGGCGGCGGCGGAGGGGATCAGGAGAACGTCTCGACGCAGCCGAACAAGTGGGAGCACGACCAGAACTCGCACGGCACCCATGTCACCAGCACGATTCTGGGATACAGCCGGTACGGGACGCCAGTCAACGGCGTCGCCCCGAAGGCAACCGTGATTCCGGTCAAGGTCCTGAACCAGAACGGGTCCGGCTGGTCGTCCGTGATCGCGCGCGGAATCACATACGTGGCAGATCTCAAAGCGGGGCCGCTGAAGAACGCTCCTGTTGTCATCAACATGAGTTTGGGCGGACCAGCGCTCGACGCGCGCGAAATGGCGGCGATCGACTACGCCATCGACAAGGGCGTGATCATCGTGGCATCGGCGGGAAACGAAGGCGAAGACGGGATGGGCTACCCGGGAGCGTATGCGCCTGTGATTTCCGTTGCGGCAGCGGGATGGGTCGGTGAATGGACCGGCGCGATGTGGTGGTGGTCCGGCAACGTCCCGGACCCGACGAATCCTGCTGACTTTTGTATCGCCGACTTCTCGAGCCGGCTCCTCACTGACCAAGAGCTGGACGTCGCGGCTCCAGGCTCCTGGGTTGTCGGTCCCTACCAACTTGACAGCGGGAAGACGTCCTACTACTTCCTCGGCGGCACCAGCATGGCGAGCCCGCACGTGGCGGGAGTTGTCGCGCTGCTGCTCCAGAAAGACGCCTCGCTCTTGCCTGGCGAGGCGGAGACTATCATCAGGAATTCGGCGCTGCCCCTCGGGGCAGGCTGCCGAAGTGTGCCGAACTCCGGTGGGGGAACCGATCCGGTATGCTGGGGAGCCAGCGCGAGTGGCTACGGTCTCGTGAGAGCCGACGTCGCGCTGAGTATGCTGCCTTGACGCCGTAGGACACGTGCGGGCCGTGCGGGCCCGTCACACCGGACTCCACAAAGATCCGGGCTGCCTGCGGAAGGCAGCCCGGGTCATGTACGGAAGGCTCCGGCAGCCTCATCTCTCCTGGCCCTCCACGCACTTCAAACTGGACTCTACGTTCCTGATGCGGCGATCATCGAGGTCAGAGAGGTGCCCTGCAGATGATTCGGCCACGGTCGCTCACCGCAGTTCTGGTAGTTGGGGTCCACCTGAGCCTCGGGGCTGTCCAGGCTCCGCCATCACCCGCCGACGTCGCGAAGGCGGTGCGTGAGTACCGGCTCGCGCACGAGCAGCCCATCGTCGCCGAACTCGTCGGCCTGCTCTCGATTCCCAACATCGCCTCGGACGAGCCGAACATCCGCAGGAACGCTGAACTCCTCAAGACCGTGTTCGAGCGGCGCGGCTTCCAGGTGCGATTCTTCGGCGTGCCGAAGCGCGGGCCCATCGTGTTCGCCGAACTTCCCGCTCCTGGCGCCGCGCGCACGATGATGTTCTACGCGCATTACGACGGCCAGCCGGTCGATCCAGCGGCGTGGACCGGAACGAAGCCGTTCGAACCCGCGCTCCGAACCGGCAGTATCGAGGCGGGCGGAACGACTCGCGCGTTCCCGGACGCGGGCACGCCCTACCAGGACGACTGGCGGATCTACGCGCGCTCGTCCTCGGACGACAAGTCACCCATCGTTGCCATGCTCGCTGCCGTCGATGCCCTGGCCGCGAAAGGCATTCCTCGCGTCGTCAACCTGAAGGTCGTGCTCGACAGCGAAGAGGAGAGAGGGTCGCCCGGCCTCGAAGCGGCGCTCGCCGCGAACCGCGACTTCGTGCGGGGCGACGTGCTCGTCACGGGCGACGGTCCCGTGCATCAGTCCGGGCGCCCGCTCATCTCTTACGGGAACCGAGGCGTCCTCGACTTCAATCTCACGGTTTACGGCCCCGTGCGCAGCCTGCACAGCGGCCACTACGGGAACTGGGCGCCGAACCCGGCGATGCACCTGGCCCAGCTCCTGGCCTCGATGAAGGACGCCACAGGACGTGTCACGATCGACGGCTTCTACGCCGACGTCGTGCCGCTGACCGCCCGCGAGCGCGCCGCCGTGGACGCGATGCCGTTCAACGACGCCGAGCTGATGCGCGAACTGCAGTTCGGCGAGCCGGAAGGCGGAGGCCGGAAGCTCGCCGAGCTCATCAACGAGCCGTCGCTCAACATCCGCGGACTTCGCAGCGCATACGTGGGCGACGAGTCCCAGAACGTGGTGCCCGACCGCGCCGAGGCGTCGTGTGACGTCCGGCTCGTGAAGACCATCGACCCGGATCGCCAGATGGCCCGCGTCGTCGCCCACATCGAGAGACAGGGATACTTCGTGGTGCGCGACCGCGAGCCCACGCCCGAGGAGCGGCGAGCCCGCCCGCGCGTCGCGCGGATCGACTACGGCGGCGGCTACCCGGCTACCCGCACGTCCATGGACATCCCGGTCTCGGTGGCGGTGGCGCGCGTGATCGACGGCGCGTTCGGGGGCGATGTCGTCAAGGCCCCGACGCTCGGCGGCAGCGTCCCGATGCACCTCTTCGACCGACTCGGCCTGCCCGTCATCGCCGTGCCCATCGTCAACTACGACAACAGTCAGCACTCGCACAACGAGAACCTGCGCCTCGGCCACTTCTGGCGCGGGATCGAAACCTATGCCGCGCTGCTCGCGGCGCTTCGGTGGTAGCGCGGAGGACACGCATGCCGGTGACCCGAATCGCCGCCGCACTGGTTGCGGCGGTCATGATCGCGACCCTGGCGGTCATCGCGACGCCCTCGGCCCAGTCCCCGCCCGCGTTCGAGGCGCAGGAGGCGACGATCGCGCAGATCCACCAGGAGATGCGGGCCGGCCGCCTCACGTGCCGCGCGCTGGTCGAGCAGTACCTCCGCCGCATCGAGGCCTTCGACAAGAACGGCCCCGCCATCAATGCCATCGTCGTCACCAACCCTGAGGCGTTGAGGCTGGCCGACGAACTCGACCGCCGGTACGCGGCCGGGGGGGCCGTCGGTCCGCTCCACTGCGTGCCGCTGATCGTGAAGGACAACTTCGAGACCATCGGCCTGCAGAGCGCGAACGGTTCCCTGGCGCTGGCCGGCTTCGTGTCCGACAAGGATGCGTTCCAGGTGAAGCGCGTGAAGGAGGCCGGCGCCATCGTGCTCGCGAAGTCGAACATGGCGGAGTGGGCGTTCACGCCGTACGAGACCGTCAGTTCGATCCTGCCGGGCTACACGAAGAACCCGTACGCCCTCGACCGCGTGACCGCGGGCTCGAGCGGCGGAACGGCTGCCGCAGTCGCCGCCAGTTTCGGGGCGGCGGGCCTCGGCAGCGACACCGGCAACTCGATTCGCGGGCCGTCATCGCACCAGTCGCTCGTTGGCATCCGCTCGACGATGGGGCTGACGAGCAGGGGCGGGGTGATGCCGCTCTCCACGCTTGCCGACATCGCGGGCCCGATGACGCGCACCGTGGCCGACGCGGTGGCGGTGTTCCAGGTCGTCGCAGGGGAGGATCCCGCGGACCCGGTGACGGCGGCCGCGCGGGATCATCTGCCGCAGGACTATGGGAAGGCGCTCGTCGCCGACGGGCTGAAGGGCGCGCGGATCGGCGTGCTCCGACGGGCCTACGAGCGCGACTCGACGGACCCGGAAGTGGTGCAGGTGTTTCTCGCCGCGCTCGAAGACCTCCGGCGGGCCGGGGCGACGATTGTCGACCCGGCTCCGGTCGAGGGCCTCGACGCGATCCAGCGCCCTCGCGATGCCGGGCCCTGCATGGGCTTCAAGCACGACATCAACCGGTACCTCGCCTCGCACGGCGACCGCATCCCGGTGAAGAGCCTGGCGGAGATCGTCAAGAGCGGGCGCTTCCATCCCAGCGTGCAGCGCCGGCTCGAACAGGCCGAAGCCGGTCCGGAGAACGGTCCCGACTCACCGGCGTGCGGGGCCGACCGCGCCTATCGCGACGCCGTTCGCGCCGCGGTGACGCAGGCGATGGACGCGCAGAAACTGGACGCGTTCGTGTACCCGACGTGGAGCAATCCACCGCGCCTCATCGGGGATCTCAACACGCCGCATGGCGATAACAGCCAGTTCTTCTCGCCGACGACGGGGTTTCCGGCGATCCAGGTGCCGATGGGGTACACGCGGGGCGGGCGGTTGCCGGCCGGGATGACCTTCTTCGGCCGGGCGTGGTCCGAGCCGGTGCTGATCCGGCTGGCCTACGCGTACGAGCAGGCGACGCGCCACCGGCGTCCGCCGGCGAGCACGCCGCCGCTCAGATAGGTGAGGCTACTTCGCGGCAGGCGCCGCGGCGACCAATTCGACGTCGATGGTGACCGACACCTCGTCCGACACCACGACGCCGCCGCCGTCCAGCGTCCGGCTCCACGAGATCCCGAAGTCCTGCCGGTTCAGCTTCGTCGTGGCCGCCGTGCCGGTGCGCGCGGTGCCCCGCTGGTCCTTGATCGCCGGCCGCAGGGGTTCGACGTCCAGCACCACCTGCTTCGTCACGCCCTTCATCGTCAGGTCGCCGGTGACCTTGAAGCCGCCGCCCGCCGCGGGTTCGATCTTCGTCGACGTGAACGTGATCGTCGGGAACTTCTCCGCGTCGAAGAAGTCGGCGCTCTTGAGGTGCTTGTCGCGCCCGGGCTCGCGCGTGTCGATGCCGGTGGCGTCGATGGTGGCTTCGACGGAGCCTGCCGACGGCTTCGCCGGATCGAAGGTGACCGTGCCCGCGATCTTGCCCAGGTCACCACGAACGGTCGAGACCATCATGTGGCGGACCGCGAAGTGCGCGGCGGAATGCGCCGGGTCTATGGTCCACACCTGCGCCTGCACCTGAGATGCGGCAGCCAGGAACAGGCCGGCCGCGACGACGAACGTTCGAAACATGCGAGCCTCCAGATCGAGGGACCGGTCGTTCGCGCCTCCGGCGCTCCCACCCTGGTTCGACGCTGCCTGTGCTCCCGAGGATCCCGTCCGCACGGCCCGCCTGGCCGCCTGTGGTACGCTCGATTCCGTGGAGCTTCAAGGGCTCGGCTGGGACGAGGGGTTCGCGGCCGATTTCCAGCCGTTTGCGGCTGAAGGGTTCGTGCCCGGGCGCGTCACCCTCGAGCACCAGCACATCTACACCATCCACACCGGCCATTCGGACCTGCTCGCCACGGTGTCCGGCAGCCTCCGGCACCGCATTGTCTCGCGGCGGGATACCCGGCCGTTGGCGACTGGGTGGTGCTTCGCGCGCTCGTGGCCGGCCGGCGGGCCGTGATTCACGCGGTGCTCCCGCGCCGCAGCAAGTTCTCGCGAAAGGTCGCCGGCGACGAGACCGACGAGCAGATCGTCGCGGCGAACATCGACATCGTGTTCCTGATGATGGGCCTCGACGCCGATTACAGCCTGCGGCGCATGGAGCGGTACCTCGCCACCGCACACGAAGGCGGCGCAAGCCCGATCGTGGTTCTCAACAAGTCCGACCTCTGCGACGACGTGCCGGCGCGCGTGGCCGAGGTCGAGGCCGCCGCAGGCGGGGCGCCGGTGATTGCGGTGAGCACGAAGCTCGACGCGCAGCTGGCCGCGATCGAACGGTTCGTCGCTCCCGGCAGCACCGTCGCGTTGCTTGGGTCATCGGGCGTCGGCAAGTCGACGCTCGTGAACCGCCTGGTCGGCCACAACCTGCAGCGGACGCGCGCGGTGCGCGAGAGCGACCAGAAGGGCAGGCACACGACGACCCACCGCCAGCTGATCGTGCTGCCGGCAGGCGGCCTGCTCATCGACACGCCCGGCCTGCGCGAGCTGCAGCTCTGGGACACTGGGGAAGGGCTTGGCGCCGCCTTCGACGACATCGAGGCCCTGGCCCCGGGCTGCCGGTTCAGGGATTGCCGCCACGACAACGAGCCCGGCTGCGCGGTCAAGGCGGCTGTCGCCGACGGCCGGCTGGAGGAACGGCGCCTTCAGAGCTACCTCGACCTCAGGCGTGAGCAGGACACGCTGGCCGAGCGGCAGGACGAGCGCGCGGGACTCGAGAAGAAGCGGCAGGGGAAGATCCTGGCGAGGGCGATCAAGAACTTCTATCAGTTGAAGAAGAAGTAAGAAGCAAGAAGCACAGTCACCGGAGCAGCTGGCCCCCCTTCTGGCTTCTGACAATCGTCAGTGGGCCCTTCTGGCTTCTTGCTTCTTCTGCCTACTGGCTCGCCGCAAGGTACAACGCATCGAACAGCATCGGAAATGTCGCCTGCGTCTGCGCGCGGTGTTGCGGGCGCAGCCCGAACAGCACGATGCGCCCGGGCTTGAGATCCACGGCGACCACGGCCGCCCGGCCGGCCATCAACTCCTCACCCCGCAGCCAGCCGGACGCGACGATGCCGGTGTTCGGATAACGGGCCGCGACCGTCACCTGCTGCGACGCGAAGCCTTCGGTCAGCGCGAAGAACGGACTGTTGTTGTAGAACCCGTACGTGCTGGCCGCCATCCCGGCGCCGAGCGGATGGGCCGTGTCGACCTCGAGCTTCACGATGGTCCCGGGCGCGAAGTGCTGATCCCGCGTGAGGCCGCGCTTGAGGTTCTTCACGGGCAGCGGAAAGCGCTCGATCGCCAGGTCGCATGCGTTGCCCATCATGACGAGAGTGCCGCCCGCCGCGACAAACGCCTCGAGGGCATCGGCCCCGTCCTCGCCGATGCCGCCCCGATACTCGAGACGGGTGCCCGCCGATTCGTTGCCGGTCAGGATGCTGTTCGGCTGCTGATCGGCGAAGACCAGCACGTCGAACCGATCGCGCAGCTTGCCGGCCTTGATGTCGGCATTGTGGAGCGAGGTGTACGGGAACTCGTGCTGCTCGATCACCCAGCGTGTCCAGCCCTCGTCCATGCTGGCGGTCCACGGCTGATACAGGCCGATGCGCGGGGCCTTGATCGCCGCCGCGGGGCCGGCGGCCTTTTTCGCCGAGGCGCGGACCTGCAGTCCCAGCGCGGCGGCGACCTCCTGCATGGTCTTCGCCGGCAGGCCCGACACCTCAATCATCGTGCCGCGGCCCCCCGCCAGCGCCGCGCGCGACATGGCCAACGACGCGCCGGCCTTCAAGAGGCGGTTGATGGCGACGGCGCCGTCGGGGCCGGTGTAGTCGAACGAGAAGACGGCGCCGGTGCCGGTGACCGCGCCCGCGCGCGTCGGAGACGGCGGGACCTCGGTGAGTCCGACGCCCTGGGGCAGCGGCTTCTTCACGAACGTGACGTCGACGCCGAGCAGCATCCCAAGCGACCACGCCGTGACATCGTACGGCGCCTCGGGCGGCGCGCCCGGCACCCGTCGGACTTCGGGGTAGGTCTGCTTTTCGAGCAGGTCCTTGGCGTAGCGGGCGAACACCTGGGTCATCGGCACGACGAAGGTCCCGGCCGGGTACGGCTTGTCGTCGGCGGTGAACGACTCATCCGCGCGGTAGACCTTGACCCCGCCCACCTGCAGCAGCCCGACGAGGCGGTACGCCGCCAGCGGATCGGGCTGCGTGTCCGGCGTGATCAGAATGGCGGCCGGGTCGCCCTTCCTGCCGGCATCGATCGTGGCGCGGTTGACCTCGTAGACCTGCCGGAGCAGCGTTTCGCGCTGATCAGCGGCGAACTCGAGCGTCGCCATCGTCGCGATGAGCTCGTAGTCGACGATGTCGCGAAGCGTCCAGCGGCCGCCGAGCCACGGGCGGGGGTACTCCGTGCGAGGCATGACATCGGCTGGCGGAGGCAGCACGCCGCGCGCGGACTCGCCGCCCCTCCCGCCGCCGCGGCCGCCCTCAGGCGCGGGCGGCGCCGGGCGCCCCGGTTCCGCGCGCTGCTGCTCGGTGGGCGACGCCACGCGCACCGAGGCGAGCTCGGTCAGCAGGCCCACCTGGTTGTGCCACCAGCCGCTCCACGCCATGGCGCCCTGCCAGAAGTTCGTGTACGTCGCGTTGTAGATGATCCCGTCCTTCCCGGCGGCTTCGAGCGCCGCGCCCTGCGACTGCCCGAACAGCGTGTTCCACCGGTAGATTAGCGGGTGCACGTTCGGGTTGATGGGATCGGTGGCGGGCATCACGAAGATGCGCGATCCGGTCATGCCCTGCTGGTGCTCGTCGAGCCACACGGAAGGAAACCACTCGTGCCACAGCAGCGTCGCCGTGAGCCGGCTCTCGACCTGCGTGAACATGTACATGTCGCGGTTGTTGTCGTGGCCGACGTACTTCTGGTAGAGCCACGGCATCGGCGAATTCTCGAACTCGGTGCCGAGGTTCCTGGTGTACCAGTCGACCACCTTGATCTGGCCGTCGGGGTTGAGGCTCGGCACGAGGAGGAAAATCACGTTGTCGAGGACGTGGCGCACGCGCGGCGACGAGTCCGTCGCCAGGCGATGGACCAGTTCCAGCACCATCTGCGACGAGCCGATCTCGCTCGAATGGATGTTGCACGTGACGACTACGACGGCCTTGCCCGACTGGAAGATCTCGTCGCGCTGGGCCGCTGTCGGTTCGCCGTCCTGGAAGTAGAGCCGGCGCTGGAGGCCGCGGTAGTAGTCGAGCCGTTTCATCGTCTCGGCTGACGCGATCTCCAGGACCACGAACGGATGGCCTTCGGTCGACTTGCCGAGCTCGCGCACGCGCACGCGGTCCGACGCCGCCTCGACCAGCTTGAAGTAGTCGAGGATCTTGTCCCACCGCACGAGCTTCGTGTCCGCGCCGATGCGGAAGCCGAAAAACTGCTCGGGTGTCGCCAGGGCCTGTTGCGCTCCGGCGGTGGCCGAGACCGCCGGGCCGGACGCGGCGACGCAGAGACCGAGCAGGACCGCGAGTACGAAACGGGATGTGCGCATCGGAATCCCCCAGAGGATCAGGCCACCGGCGCGCGAGTGACGCGGCCGCGCCGGGAACTATAGCGGACTTTGGCCCGGCCCGCGAGGCGCGCTATCGTACCGGGGATGATTGCGGATCGCCTGCCCGAACTCGTCCGCCGCGGCGCCGGCTTCGGCGCACGCCTGGCCATCGTCGATTCCGCCGGCAGATGGGCGTACGCCGACCTGCTCGATCGTGCCGCCCGCGTCGCCCGCAACCTGCTCGTTGGACGCGCGGATCTCACGGAGGAGCGAGTGGCGCTGCTGGCGCCGCCGGGCCTGGCCTATGCGGCGGGGCAGTGGGGCACGTGGATGGCCGGCGGCGTCTCCGTGCCGCTCGCACCCCATCAGACACCTGACGAGTGGGCGTACATCCTCGCCGACAGCGGCGCGGCCGACGTCATCGTCGTCCCGGAATTTCGCGAGGCTCTCCGTCCGCTGGCTGAGGCACGCCGCATTCGCATCACCATCGCCGGTGCGCTGCAGGCCGGCGCCGGGACGGCCTCGGACAGCGACCCGCTCCCGGCCGTCGCAGCCGGGCGACGCGCGCTCATGCTCTACACGAGCGGCACCACCAGCCGGCCCAAAGGCGTGGTGCTCACCCACGCCAACCTCGCGGCGCAGGCCGAGTGCCTCACCAAAGCCTGGGAGTGGAGTCCCGACGATCGCGCGCTCCACGTGCTGCCGCTCAACCACACGCACGGCGTCATCAACATCCTGGCGTGCGCGCTCTGGAATGGCGCCGTCTGCGAGTTCGCGGACGGTTTCAGCCCCGCCGATGCGTGGCGGCGTCTGGTCAGCAGCGAGATCACGGTGTTCATGGCCGTGCCGACCATCTACACCCGGCTGATCCGCGCCTGGCACGACGCGCCTCCGGACGTGCAGGCCGCCTGGTCCAGGGGCGCCGCGGGCCTGCGCCTCTTTGTGTCCGGTTCGGCGGCATTGCCGGCGCCGGTCTTCGACGAGTGGCGCGTCATCACGGGACACGCGCTGCTCGAGCGCTATGGCATGACGGAGATTGGCATGGCGCTGTCGAACCCGTTGCACGGCGACCGCCGCCCCGGTGTCGTGGGCATGCCCCTTCCGGGAGTCGACGTGCGCCTGGTCGACGAAGACGGCCGGGTCGTCGACGCTGGCCGGCCCGGCGAGATCCTGGTGCGAGGCCCCGGCGTGTTCCGCGAGTACTGGGGACGCCCTGATGCGACGGCAGCGGCCTTCGCCGACGGCGGATGGTTTCGCACCGGCGACGTGGCGACGCGCGAAGGCGGGGTATTCCGGATCCTCGGGCGCCTGTCGATCGACATCATCAAGACCGGCGGCGAAAAGGTCTCGGCGCTCGAAGTCGAAGCCGTTCTGAGGGAACACCCCGACATCGCCGACTGCGCCGTCGTCGGCCTTCCGGACGAAGAGTGGGGAGAATGCGTGGCCGCGGTCGTGGCGCTGCGCGATGGCGCGTCGCTCTCGTTGCCGGAGCTCAGGGACTGGGCTCGCGCCAGGATTCTCAGGCCCCAAGCTACCGCGCCGTCTCGCGACTGTCCCAGCCCTGCCTCGGAACGCCATGGGCAAAGTGGTCAAGCCGGAGCTGGTTCAGTTGTTTGGAGCCTGACGGCTGCGGTACACTCAACGTTTGCCCCCGGGCGTCCTGGTACGGGCGCCCGCCGAATCCGAAGGGACCATCCCATGGGCTCGCTGATGCAGATGGCGCTCGCGTTGTGGCTGGCGGCCGCCGCGGCCGACCCGCAGGCCCTCGAGCGCGAGGCGAAGCTACTCGAATCCAAACTCATGGCGCCGTGCTGCTGGGCCCAGCAGGTTTCGCTGCACCAGTCGCCGGCCGCCGACGAAATCAAGCAGAACATCCGCCGGTTGCTGGCGGAAGGCAAGACGTCCGATCAGATCCTCGACATCTACGTGGCCGAGTACGGCGACCGTATCCTGGCCGAGCCGCCTGCCCGCGGATTCAGCCGCCTGATTTACGTGGCGCCGTGGGTCTTCCTGGTCGTGAGCGTCGGCCTCGTGGTGGTGGTCGTCCGGCGGTTGCGGGCCGTGGGCCCGGCGCCGGCCAGGACCGAGCGGGCCGCCGCTCAGCCCAGCGAAGACGAGGCGGAGCGCATCGACGAAGAGTTGCGCAACCTCGACTAGGGCCGGGCCGGGATGGCGAGGCCGGGTGAGCCCGGGGGTAGAGTGTGACCGAGATGAGCCTGCAGGACCGCTACGCTCCCGACACGACGTGTTTCGGCTGCGGGCCTGCCAACTCCAAAGGGCTCCGCATCAAGAGCCGCGTGGAGGGCGACGAGGTGGTGCTGGACTGGACGCCGGAGCCGCACCACGAGGCGTTTCCGGGATTCGTCAACGGCGGGATCATCGGCGTGCTCTTCGACTGCCACTGCAACTGGACGGCGGCGTACCACTTGATGCGGCGCGCCGGGGAATCCGTGCCGCCCTTCACCGTCACGGCCGATTACGCCGTGAAGCTGCGCCGGCCGACCCCGAGCGGCGGGCCGCTTCGGCTGCGGGCGCGCGTGGTCGAGTCCACCGACGACCGGGCGGTGGTCGAGGCGACGCTCGAGGCCGATGGCGCCCAGCGTGCGAGTTGCCGGGGCACGTTTGTCGCTGTCAAGCCGGGCCACCCCGCGTTCGCGCGCTGGCAGGGGCACGGAGAAGGCGCCAGGGACTAGGCGCTGGATGGACGGGACTCGGGATTCGGGATTCGGGACGAAGAGCTGAACAACGTCCACAGGTGCTCGTAATGAAAATGATGATAGCGACGATGATCGTGACGGGCCTCTCCATCGCCGCGGTCGCAATGGCGCAGGCGCAGGCGCCGGCGGGCGGAGCGCAGGTGGGCGACGCGGCGCCGGCGTTCTCGCTGCCGGGATCCGACGGAGCCACCCACACGCTGGCCGACTTCACGGGGAAGAAGGCGGTCGTCCTGGCCTGGTTTCCGAAGGCCTTCACCGGTGGTTGAACGGCCGAGTGCAAGTCGCTCCGTGAGAGCGGCGACCTCATCAAGGCTTACGATGTGGCGTACTTCGCGGCCAGCGTCGACTCGCCGGAGGACAACAAGAAGTTTGCCGAGTCGCTCGGCCTCGACTTTCCGATCCTGAGCGACCCGGGCAAGAAGGTGGCCTCCGCCTACGGCGTCGTCACGCCGGAACGCCAGGTCGCCTTTCGCTGGACGTTCTACATCGGGACCGACGGCAAGATTCTCTATATCGAAAAGCAGGTCAGCCCGGCCACCGCGGGCCAGGACCTGGTCGCGAAGCTCAGTGAACTCGGGATCGCCAGGAAACGATGACGACGACGCCGTAGTAGATTGATCGTGGCCCGGCCGGAGCGGCCGGGCCGAACACGAATCCGCGGCCGGCGGGCCCGCGCCCTGTGGCGCCTGCACGCCGAGCCCGATCCGCCAGTCGCCAGGTCGGGACGCGCTCCCTTCCGGCATGTGCGATGAGGCGCGCGAGAGCACCGTGGCACCAGAACACGACGAGGTTCAGCCGCCCTCCCCGGAACACCCGAGCATCCCCGAGCCCTTGCCCGAGCCCGAGCCCGTGGCCGAGCCCTCGCCCGAGACGCCGATCGGCGCCGAGCCGGCTGACGCGCTGGAACTGCCGGCGGCACCGGAGGCCGCGCCCGCGGTGCCGGCCGAGGCGGCACCGCCGTCGCCTCCGCCCGTCGAGCGAGCGCTCTCCCCGGAAGAGCGGGCGGAGAAGATGGCCCGGCTGACGCAACTCCTCGACGGAGCCGAGCAGGTGCTGGCGGCCACGGACCTCCCTGACGCGCGCACGCGCTGGAACGCCCTGCGGCGTGAATGGACGGCGCTCGTCGCCGGCTTCCCGCTCGACGAGCCGGCGGCGTCACGGCTGGCCGGCATCGAGGCGCGCATCGACGCGCGCGACGCGGCGGTCCGTGAGGCCCGCACGCGGCACCAGCACGACAACCTGGCGCGCCTGCAGCAGCTGTGCGACGAGGCCGAGAAGTTCGCGCAGGGGGAGCACCTGACGCTGCGCGATGCCGAGCGGGTGCTGCGCGACATCCGCGCGGCGCTGGACGCGCCGGGGCCGCTGCCGTCCCGCCAGGATCAGCAGTCCATCGTGTCCCGGCTCAAGGCCGTGCAGTCGCAGATCTTCCCGCGCGTGCAGGACCTGCGTGAAGCCGACGGCTGGGAGCGCTGGGCCAACGCGGGCGTGCAGGAGGCCCTGATCACGCGCCTCGAGTCGCTGCGGGACCAGGCCGATCCTGCCGTGGTCGCCAAGCAGTTGCGCGTCGTGCAGGACGAGTGGCACAAGGTGCGGGCGGTCCCTCGCGAAAAGGGCCGCGAGTTGTGGCAGCGCTACAAGATCATCGAGGGCGAACTTCGCCTGCGGTGCGAGTCGTTCTTCCAGCAGCTCGCCGTCGAGCGGGTCGAGAACCTGAGGAAGAAGGAGGCGCTCTGCGCACAGGTGGAGTCGCTGGCAGATTCCACCGACTGGATCCGGACCGCCGAGACCATCAAGGGCCTCCAGGCCGAATGGAAGACGATTGGCCCGGTCACCCCCGGCCACGAGAAGGCCGTGTGGGAGCGGTTCCGTGCCGCGTGCGACCGCTTCTTCACGCGGCGGAAGAACGACCTGACGGAACGGAAGAACGTGTGGCTGGCCAACCTCAAGAAGAAGGAGGCCATCTGCGCCGAGGTGGAAGCGCTGCTCGAAAGCACGGACTGGGACCACGCCCTGGCCGAGGTGAAACGGATCCAGGCCGAGTGGCGCCAGGTCGGGCCGGTGAAGCGCAACCGGTCGGAAGCCCTCCTGGCGCGGTTCCACACGGCCTGCGAGAAGTTCTTCGACCGCTACGCCCACCGGAACGACCACGAGGTCGCGCAGCAGCTCGCGGCCCGCGAACGGCTGTGCGGGGAGCTCGAGGCCGCGCTCACGCCGCCGGAAGGCGAGGAGGCGATCGGAGACGAAGCGCTGGTGAAGAAGGTGCTGGCGCTCAAGCGGCAGTGGGACCAGTCTCCGGCCGTGACCAGGGAGCACGCCGAACCCCTCGTCGAGCGGTTTGCCAACGCGATGAACGCCGTCATCGACGCGAGGCCGGCCGCCTTCAGGGGCACGGACCTGGACCCGGAGGCGACCCGCAAGCGGATGGAGCAGCTCTGCCAGATCGTCGAGGGGTTCGCCGGCGACGAGAAGGCCGATGCGCAGATGTCGCCGGCCGCGATCCTGGCGGCCCAACTCCGCGAAGCGCTGGCGGCGAACACCATCGGCGGCCGCGCGGATGACGAGGCGCGGTGGCGGAACGCGGCCGACGAGGTGCGCAGGGCCCAGGCCTCGTGGCGCCGACTCGGACCGGTGCCCGACGCGGTCGGCCGGGAGCTCGAGGCGCGGTTCCAGAAGGCGTGCCACCGCTTCTTCAAGCAGTTCGATCTGCACCGGCGGCCGTCGGGGCCGCCGCGCCGCTAGAGGGGAGCGGGCCCCGCGTGAAGCCCCAGACCCGCGTCCGATCGGAGATCCCGGCCGAGTACAAGTGGGATTCTGTCGCCCATCTTCCCGTCCTGGGACCGGTGGGACGGGGCATTCAGCCGGCTCGAGCTGCTGGTCACCGCGTTTGCCGGCCGCCGCGGGTCCCTGGCGTCGGGGCCGGACGCCCTCCTCGAGGCGTATGGGGCGATGGACGAACTCGGCCAGCTCGCGTATGCGGTCTACTATTACCCCTCGCTGGCCCACGACGAGGATCAACGCGACAACGACGTGGGCGCGCGGCGGCAGAAGGTCCAGATCCTCATGGCCCGCTGGCAGCAGGCCACATCGTGGTTCAATCCCGAGCTCCTGGGCCTGCCGCTCGACCGGGTCCGCGCGTGGATGGACGCCAGCGCACCGCTCGCCGTCTACCGCTTCGCGATCGAGAACCTCTTCAGGCTCCAGGAGCACGTGCTCGACGAGAAGGGCGAGCGGCTGATGTCGCTCGTGAGCCGGTTCGACGGGGCGCCCTCGGATGCCTACGAGGCGCTCTCGACGGCGGACGCCGCGTTCCCGACCATCACGCTGAGCGACGGGCGCGCGGTGACGGTGTCGTACGGCGAGTTCCGATCCATTCTCGCGACGGCGCGCCGGCAGTCCGATTGCGAGGCCGCGTTCCGCGCCTACCTGGGCACGTTCGCGACGGCGCGCAACACCTACGCGGCGCTCTACAACGGCGTCTGCCAGCGCGACTGGTTCGCGGCGCAGGCGCGCGGCTATGCGGCGACGCTCGACGCCGCGCTGCACGTCCACAACATCCCCTCGTCGGTGGTCGAGACGCTCATCGCCGTAGCTCGCGCCCACGCCTCCTCGCTGCAGCGCTACCACCGCCTGCGCCGGCGGGCCCTGGGGCTCGATCGGTACTGCATCTACGACATCCAGATCCCGATTGTCGACGCCGACCGGTCCTACAGCTACGACGAGGCCCGGGCGTGGGTGGAAGCCTCCGTGGCTCCGCTCGGCGAGGCGTACCGGGAGCGCGTCCGGAGCGGATTCGCAAACCGCAGCATCGACGTCTACGAGAACGAGGGCAAGCGGAGCGGGGCGTACTCGGCGCCCGTCTACGGGGTGCACCCGTACATGCTGCTCAATCACAACGACACGCTCGACGCCGTGTTCACGCTGGCGCACGAGATGGGCCACAACATGCACACCGTGCTGGCGCACGCCCACCAGCCGTTCGTGTACTCGGACTACACGATCTTCGTGGCCGAGGTGCCGTCGACGTTCAGCGAGGCGCTGCTGCTCGACTACCTGCTGGCCCGGGCCACCGACCCCCGCGCGCGGATCGTGCTGCTCGAGCATGCCATCGAGAACATCGCCGGCACCTTCTTCGCGCAGGTCCTGTTCGCCGATTACGAGCTGCAGGCCCACCGGCTCGCGGAGACGGACCAGCCGATCACGGCCGAGATCCTGAGCGGCCTGTACGGGCAGCTGCTCACCGACTACTACGGCGACGCCCTCGACGAGGAGCCGCTGGCGCGCCTGACCTGGGCCCGCGTGCCTCATTTCTACCAGTCCCCCTACTACGTGTATCAGTACGCCACGTGCTTCGCGTCCGCCGCGTGGCTGGCCGAACAGATCCTCCAGGACGAGCCCGCGGCGCGGGCGGCGGCCGTCGATCGCTATCTCGACCTCCTGAAGTCGGGCGGCAGCGACTATCCCATGAACCAGTTGCGGCGCGCCGGCGTTGACCTGCGGGAGCCGGGAACCGTCGAGGCGGTCATCACGCGGTTCGACGGACTGGTGGCCCGCCTCGAACAGGAACTCGCGGCTCTGGCAGATTGGCGACGGCCCGATGGCGTCCTCGCGGACTGAACCTGGTGCGCACGGAGCGCTGACCCCGCGGGCGGCGGCGTGGGCCTTCGGCGCGGCCGTGTGGCTGCTGGCGGCCGCGGCCGCGACCGCGCAAGGACGCCCTACACCGGTGCAGTCATCGACCGGCGGGCTCTCGAGCCTGTCCGTGCCGGGCGGCACGGCCGCGCTGGCCAGGCTTGCCGGCGTCGGCGCCGCCACGCCCCGCGGCCTCGTGCTGCTCCAGATCATCCGCGCGGTTCACGAGGCGCCCGTCGGCGCGAGTCCGGCGCTGGACCGTCGATTCGAGCCGTTCCGCGCCTATCTCGCCGACCTGGCCGGGTTCCTCCGCGCGCGCGACGCGCTTCCCGGCGGCCGGATCAGCGCGGCGCTGGCCCTCTCGCAGGCGTCACGGCGCGCAGTCGCCGATCTCGCCGCGGCGGTCGGCGGCCAGATCGACCAGCAGGGTCCCGCGTGCCGGCTGGCGCTTCGCGACGATGAGGACTCGCGCCGGCGCCGGCAGAGCCTGGAAGCCGCCGGTCTCGACGTGGCGTCGGTGGAGCGCGATTTCAACGGCGGGGCCTCGGTCGCGCTTGCCATTCCGGGAGACGAGGTGCCGCTTCCGTTGGACGCCGACACCTGGGCCCGTTTCGTCCCGTCCGGCAGCGCGGCACCTGGAAACCTGCTGACGGCACTGCTCAGCGACCGTCGCGCGTCGCTGCTCTACTACGGGCTGATGAGCGTCGACCGCGAGACGATCACGTACGTCGGCGCACACCCGGCTTTCCTGGACGCGCTCTCGGAAGGGAACAGGCCTGCGATCCTCGCAACGCTCGGCCGCGGCATCCGTGTGCGCGGCGGCCGCATCGATGTGCCCGGCGGCCCCGCCCTCGAGCCCGCGTGGGAAGGGCTCCTCGGCCAGAAGGTCACCGAGCCCGAGCCGTTCACGCTCGAGTTGCTGGACAAGGACGGCGGCCGGGCGGCGCTGCTTTACGACGCCATCGACCATCTCGACCCTGCGCGCCAGGCCTTCGCGCTCGGCCTCCACATGCCGGATCGGGGCGCTCGTGCCGAGTATCTCCAGGCGCTGTACTATGCCTGCGCCACGTCGCTCGCGGGCTGGGATCCGGCGGCGCGGCCGTTCAAGCGCATGCCTTACGATCCGGTTCACCTCCTCGCGGCGACCCACGTCATGCCTTCCGGTGAACTGCCGCCGCCGTCGGGCCGGCGGTTCTGGGACGCCGCCCTTTCGGGGTCGGACCTGCCGGATGAGCCGGAACGGCTGGTGAGGCCCGGCGAGCCGGACAGCAGTGTCGATGCCGCGTGGCTCGTG
Source organism: uncultured Acidobacteriota bacterium (assembly GCA_963806085.1). GTDB lineage: Bacteria > Acidobacteriota > Vicinamibacteria > Vicinamibacterales > JAKQTR01 > JAKQTR01. The sequence goes on along the minus strand of CAWDWR010000001.1, from coordinate 1,742,176 downwards.
CAGAAGATCTGCGTCGACAGGCCGATGCGACGCGAGCAGTTGCTCAAGGCCTGGCTGTTCGGGCAGCGGGCGTTCCCTGGCCTGGCGCCGGCCGACCTGCCGCAGGCGCTCGTCGCCATCAAGGGCGTCATCCGTTTCCCGATGCTCCTCCTGACGCTCGAGCGGATCGGCGTCACCGACCCGGCGACCTATGCCGGTGCCGTCCGCCACGCCCAGAGGCTCAGCGAGATTGGGGACCGCGAGGCGGCTGCCACCGCGCTCGGCCAGTTCCAGGGAGCCCTGGCGATTGTCGAGCGCATCCGGTTCAGCCGGGCCGTGTCGGCTGATGCGGCCCTCCGGCTCGTCCAATCGCTGGCCGGCGTGCCGCTGGTCGATCGTCACGAATACCTGGGCGGCATCGCGGTCTGGCTCGATGCGCAACTCCTGCCCGCCCTCGGTCCGATTCCCGATCGAGTTGTGCCGACGGTGAACGCGCCGGGCTCCGCCGAGGCGACGGTGCTGGCCGCGATGGCAGGACTCTCGGCCGGGGCGGCCCTGCCCGAGGTGGAGTGGGAAGGGCTGAGCTATCGGGTGGATGTCGGCGCGGCCGATTTCGCGCGCATGGTGCGGGTCCGGCGGAAGCAGGGGGGATACGGCCTCGATGCCGTGCTGGGGCTCTCGCGAGAGGTGGCCCGCCTCGCCGCCGCGAACGACCCGCCTGCTGACGCGCCGCCGCACGCCGCCGCGCTTGCAGCGAACGTGAGCGCGCTGCTCGAGCAGTCCGCGCCCTCGGCGGTCTCCGTCGCGGTCAACAGCCGCCTGCGCGATCTCCTCGGCGAGGTGCTCGACGAGCTTCAACGCGTCAAGACGCCCCGGAACGCCGACAATCTCAGGCGCCAGTACCGCCCCCTTCAGCGGGCCGGCGACCTGTTGCTCGCCCGTGTACTGTCATCGATCGCGTACACGCCTCATCTGGGCGAGGCTGAGGGCCCCGAGCTGCTGGCCGGTGACCCGGCCGATCGTCACCGTTTCGGCTTCGAAGAGCGGATTGCGGACGTCCGCGCCATCAACCCGTGGCGCATGCCGCAGCGAACGCTGGGGGTGTCCGGCGGCTGGCACGTCACGGGATCAGTGCTGGGGCTGGACGTCGGGCTCGCCACGCTGGTGCTGAGGAGGCTCCCGACTGACGGCCTGCCTCCGCCGCCCGGCGGCAACGACATCGACCGTGGCGCGCTGGCGGCGTCGGTCGCGCTCAGCCATCCCTTCGCGATGTCCGACGCGGAGCGCGATGCGTTGAGCGTCGCGGTCCGGCAGGGCCGGCAACGCCTTGGAGACGCGGCGAGGGATCCGGCGACTTTCCCCGGCTTGGTGAGCGCGGCGCGCGTCAACGAATGGTGGCAGCGCGCGCTGGCGTGGGCCCTGCTTCACGAGCCGGAGCGCGTGCCGGACTACTTCTCGCTGGCCGACCTCGCTCGCATCGGCGCGGCGCCCGCTCCCGCCCCCCAGCCCGAGGCGTGGGGCGCGGCCCGGCTCGACACCGAAGGCTGCATCTGCCTCCGCTACCCGCGGCCCGGCGACCGGGAACTGCTCGCCGGGCGGACAGGCAGCCCGCTGGTCACCGAGCAGTTCGTCGATCTTCCGCTCCGGGTCGCCGAGGCCCTCTCGGACCTGCACCTGCCGGCGCGTCTGGCACGGTCCGTCATGGCGTTGGCGGCTCAAGACGTGCTGGAAGTCCACCAGCCAGCGTATATTGATGACTGGATTCCGCTGATGACGGCCGTGCATCGCCTGTCCGACCGTCGGTTCGTGGACTACATTGGCGCGCTGACAGCAGGCGGGCCGCTGGTCCCAGACGATCGGGAGCGTTCGGAGGATGTCCGACGGTAAAAGCGTTCGAGGCCGGCACGCGGCGCTGGTTGCCGCACTGCTCGTGTCGTGCCTGGTGCTCGCGGCTCAGGCGCCCGAGGTCGCCCTGGAGTTCGTTTCCCCCGAGGACGGGGGCTACGCGAGCGGCCCGACGCCGATCCGGATTCGCGTCACCCCCGCCGACGCGCTTCTCAGCAACGTGAGCCTGTTCGCGGACGGCCGGCTGGTCTGCACGCTGGAGCAGCCGCCCTTCGAATGCCCGTGGGACGCCGGTCCCAACGTGGTGGAACACGTCCTGCGCGCCGTCGCGACGCTGCCCGATGGCCGAAGGGTGGCCCGCAGCATCCGGACCAAGGGCGTGGAGTACACCGAAAAGGTGGACGTGGACGTGGTGCAGGTCACCGTCACGGTCACCGACAACGCCGGGCGGTTCGTGCGCGGGCTCACCCGGCAGGACTTCCGCCTCTACGAGGATGGCAAGTCCCAGGCGCTGACGACGTTCGTCTCCGAGAACGTCCCGCTGGAGCTCATCGTCGCCGTCGATGTCAGCGGCAGCATGACGGACGCGATGCCGAAGGTGAAGGAGTCGGTGAAGCGGTTCCTGACCGCGATCAGGCCGACCGATCGTGTCACGCTCCTCGGGTTCAACGACACCGTCTTCACGCTGGCCCGTCCGACGGTCGACCTGCCGACGCGGCTGCGGGCGGTCGATCGCCTCGCGCCGTGGGGCGGCACCGCGCTCTACGACGTGATCGTGCAGGCGTTCGACCTGCTCGGGCGTCAGACGGGACGACGGGCGCTCGTCGTGTTCACCGACGGCGAGGACCTCAACAGCCGCGTGCCCATCGAGGTCGCGGAGCGGCGGTTGGAGGCGAGCGACGCCGTGCTGTACCCAATCGGCCAGGGGAGGGCGCCGCGGCTGGCGAGCCTCAGAACGGTGCTGGAGCGCCTCGCACGGAAGAGTGGCGGGCGGGCATTCTTCGGCGACAGCGTCGACAAGCTCGACGCCGTCTTCGCCGACATCCTCGAGGAGTTGTCGAACCAGTACCTGCTTGGCTACGTGCCGAGGGACCTCACGCGGGACGGACGCTGGCGGACGCTGCGCGTCGAAGTCCCCGGAAAGAACGTTCGCGTACGGGCGCGGCAGGGCTACCGCGCGGTCGCGAAGTAGACGGCGGAACGAGAGGCTGTGATGAAGCTGAGGGCGGGGCTGGCGGGCATGGTCGCGCTCGGCGTGAGCCTGGCGGGCTGGCACGACCAGCCTCCCGGCGCGGCTGGCCAGCGACCGCCGACCTTCAAGTCCGGTGTCGATCTTGTCGCCGTCGACGTCAACGTAGTCGACCGGAACGGCCAGCCCGTGTCCGGGCTGACCGCGGAGCAGTTCGAGGTCACCGTCGATGGCAGACCGCGGCGGGTGGCGTCGGCGACGTTCCTCGACTACGTGTCGGACGCCGCGGCCGAGGGGCAGCCTCCGCTGGCCGTCGCGGAGCCGCTTCGGATCGACAGCAGCTTCAGCTCGAACGAGCGGGAGGAAGCGCGGCCGGGGACGCGCGGCCGCGTGGTTGTCCTTGCGGTCGATCAGATGAGCTTTCCGCCTGGCGCCGGACGCGCGGCCATCGAAAGCGCCCGCAGGTACCTCGACAAGCTTCAGCCGTCCGATCGGGTGGGGCTGGCGGCATTCCCCAGCCCCGGGCCGACTGTCGCGCCAACCATCGATCACGCCGCGGTTCGCGAGGCGCTCGGCCGCGTGCTGGGCATGGCCGACATCCTGCAGCAGGTGCGCCCGTACATCTCGATCTCCGAGGCATTCGCGATCGATCGCGGCGACAGCACGACCCGGCAGCAGGTGATCGAACGCGAGTGCATCAGCGAACGGGCCGCCTCGGAACCCGGCATGTACTCGGGCCTGGAGGCGTGCATCCGGCGGATCGACGCGAACGCCCCGATTCTGGTGCAGCAGAAGGAAACGGAGGCGAGGCGCAGCGTCAACGGGCTCCAGTCGGCCGTCGATGCGATTGGCGGGATCGACGGGCCGAAGACGCTCGTCCTGATCAGCGCCGGCCTCATCCCTGACGGATCGCCCCGTTTCAACGTGCGGGCGGAGATCCAGGCCGTTGCCGAGACCGCTGCGGCCGCCAATGTCCGCATCTACGTGTTGTATCTGGCGACGAGCGTGCTCCAGGCGTTTTCCGTCGAACAACGGCAGGCGCCGGCAACGGCGTTCCAGGATGAGGCGTCGTTGTCGTCCGGCCTCAACATGCTGGCCGGCATGAGCGTGGGAACGCTCTTCACCGTGATGGCCGGCGCGGACAACGCCTTCGATCGCGTCGCGAGGGAAACCTCCGCCGCGTACATCCTCGGGTTGGAGCCCGAGCCGGCCGACCGCGACGGCAAGTCCCACCGCATCCAGGTGCGGGTCCGTGTGCCGAACACCACCGTGCGCAGCCGCGCCTCGTTCACCCTCCCCGCTCCGACGCCGGCGCCGTCGAGCCCGGAGGAGGCCGTCGTCGCGGCGCTCAAACCCGGCCGGCTGGCCAGGGACCTGCCGATCAGGCTCACCGCGCAAACACTGCGGGACCCCAAGAGCGGCGAGATGCGGGTGCTCCTCTCCGCGAATCTGGGTCGCGGCGTTGCGGGGCCAGCCGACCTGCGCGTGGGATATGCGCTCACGGACAGGACCGGGCGGCGGCTGGGCGGGGCGATCGACCGGATGCGCCTCCAGCCCCGGGGCAGCGGCGCTGACGCATCGTGGTCCTACGTCAACACCTTGATCCTCCGTCCGGGCCTTTACACGGTGAGGATGGCCGCGGCAGGGGCGGACGGGCAGGTGGGCAGCGTCGAGTACGACATCGACGCGAAGCTGAGACCCGGAGAGGGCGCCGCGCTGAGCGACGTGCTGATCCTCGACCCGATGCGCCCGGCCGAATCGGGGCTCGCGACCCTGGTTGACGGGCGCGTCGTCGGGCCGACCCTGGGCGTCTACCTCGAGACGTATCCCGTGCGCGGCCGTGCGGTGTCTTCCGTGTCGTTCGACGTCGCCGACCGGCCCGACAGCCCGTCGGTTGTGGGCGTACGCGCGAAGCCCGTGTCGGCTGAAGGAGGGCGCCGCTGGACGGCGGCGGCCGATGTCGACGTCGCGCTGCTTCCGCCCGGCGATTACGTCGTCGTGGCGACGGCGTTCGAAGGCGAGACCAAGCTGGGGACCGTCAGCCGGGCGTTCAGGCTCGACCTCTCGGCCGCGTCTGCGGGGGCGGGAGGGCCCCGGGCGGTCTTCGGCGTGGCCGAATCAGGAGGAATGGTCCGCGCGTTCGGCCGGCAGGATGCGATGACGCCCGACGCGCTGGAGTACTTCCTCGCGCGCTTGAAGCAGGCGGATGGGGCCGCCAGCGAGCCGGTGTCGGCGGCGGTGGCCTCGCTTCGCGGCGGGCAGTTCGACCAGGCCATCGCCGCGCTGGCTGAGGCCGGGCAGGAACGCCTGTCGGTGCCGTTCCTGAAAGGACTCGCGCTCTTCGGCAGAGGAGAGCTCGAACCGGCGGCGGCCCAGTTCCGCGAGGCGCTGCGCGTGGATTCCGAGTTCCTGCCGGCGGCCTTCTACCTCGGCGCGTGTTACGCCGCCGGCGGGCGCGACCGCGAAGCGGCGGGCGCCTGGCAGACCTCGCTCGTCTCGGAAAGCAGCGCACGCATCGTCTATGACGTCCTGGCGGACGCGCTCCTCCGCCTCGGAGACGGCAAGCAGGCGGAGGTGATTCTCCGGGAGGCGATCGGCCAGTGGCCAGACGACGACCGGTTCGTCCCCAGGCTCTCGGCGGCCGAGGCGTTGCAGCAGCGAGGCGCCGAGGCGCTCGTCACGCTGGAACCGTATCTCGATCAGCATCCGGCTGATGCGAACGCGTGGTTTCTGGCGATGCGCATCCTCTACGACGCCCATGCCAGGGGAGGGGTCGTCACGACCCAGGCCGAGGACGCCGCGCGGGCGGCGAAGTATGCCGGGGCCTACAAGGCCACTGGTGGAGCCCGGCTGGCGCTCGTCGATCGCTGGGCCGCGTTCATCCAGACTGGACGCTCCGGCCGGTAGCGTCCGCGCGGGCGCCCGGTGCGACGCAAGGGGCCAGGGCCCTCCGCGTTGCAGCGTTCCCGCCGGCCCGAGTACAATTGGCGGATTGCGGTGTCGAGAGAATCGTCCAGAAACCCGCCTCTCCGGGGAGGGCGCGGGTGTGAGGGAGAGACAGGCATGAGCGTGGCAATCGAGCGAGTGCATGCGTACGAGGCGGCGGAGAAAGCTGGCCGGGCGCCGTTCAAGGTGGCGGACCTCGCCCTGGCGGAGTGGGGGCGGAAGGAGATCAGGCTGGCCGAGCAGGAGATGCCCGGACTGATGTCGGTCCGTGCGCGCTACGCGGGCAAGAAGCCGCTGGCAGGCGCCCGGATCATGGGCAGCCTGCACATGACGGTCCAGACGGCGGTGCTCATCGAGACGCTCGCCGATCTCGGCGCCGACGTCCGCTGGGCGTCGTGCAACATCTTCTCGACCCAGGACCACGCCGCGGCGGCGGTCGTCGTGGGCCGGCCCGACACGGGCGGCGCGCCGGCGGCGCCGAAGGGCATCCCGGTGTTCGCCTGGAAGGGCGAGTCGCTGCAGGAGTACTGGTGGTGCACGCGCGAGGCGCTGCTCTGGCCGGACGGCAGCGGGCCCTCCCAGATCGTCGACGACGGCGGCGACGCGACGCTGCTCGTGCACAAGGCGGCCGAGTACGAGAAGGCCGGATCGGTGCCGGCGTTCGACGCGCACTCCGAACCCGAAGAGTGGGGCGTGATCCTCGATCTCATCCGCGACGAACTGGCGAACCACAAGGGCCGCTGGACGAAGGTGGCTGCGGGCATCCAGGGCGTCAGCGAGGAGACGACCACCGGCGTGCACCGGCTCTACCAGATGGTCGAGGCTGGCACGCTGCTGTTTCCGGCGATCAACGTCAACGACTCGGTCACCAAGAGCAAGTTCGACAACATCTACGGCTGCCGGCACTCGGTCGTGGACGGCATCAACCGCGCCAGCGACGTGATGATGGGCGGCAAGGTGGCGGTGGTGTTCGGGTACGGCGAAGTGGGGAAGGGCTGCGCCCAGGCGCTCCGCGGCCAGGGCGCGCGCGTGGTCGTCACCGAGATCGACCCGATCTGCGCGCTGCAGGCCGCGATGGAAGGCTACGAGGTGGCGACCCTCGAGGACGTGGTCGACAAGGCGGACATCTTCATCACGGCGACCGGCAACTTCAACGTGATCACGGCCGATCACATGTCGCGGATGAAGGACAAGGCGATTGTCGGCAACATCGGCCACTTCGACAACGAGATCGACATGGCCGGCCTGAAGAAGGTGCCCGGCATCGAGCGCATCAACATCAAGCCGCAGTACGACGAGTGGCGCTTCCCGGACGGCCACAGCGTAATGGTGCTGGCGGAGGGCCGGCTGCTGAACCTCGGCTGCGCCACGGGGCATCCGAGCTTCGTGATGTCGGCGTCGTTCTCGAACCAGGTGCTGGCGCAGCTCGAGCTGCACGTGCACAACGCGAAGTACGAGAAGAAGGTGTACATGCTGCCGAAGCAGCTCGACGAGGAGGTCGCGCGCCTGCACCTGCCGCACCTGGGCGTGAAGCTGACGACGCTCACCCGGGAGCAGGCGGAGTACCTGGGCGTGCCCGTCGAGGGGCCGTACAAGCCGGCGCACTACAGATACTAGGGGCTAGGGACTAGGCGCTAGGCGCTAGTTGGACGGCCCGGGGTGCGAAGGCGCTTCGGGCCGTTCGCTTCTGCTCTGGCGGAGAGATCGCCGTGATGCGAGCTGGCCAATTCGTTCGTGAGGAGCGACGACGGTTCGGGACCGTCGGTCGTGGGTGGCCGGGGCGCTTTCCATCTGCGCGCAGGGAGGACGAGCGAAGGTCACCCGAGCACAGATGGAAACGGCCCGGACAGGACCCGCGGCCGACGGGCCGGCGGCTCCACGTGCTGATCGACTGTTTCGTCTCGCTCCTGGTGGTGTTCCCGCTGACGTGTGCAGCGCCGGCGGAGGCGCAACCCGGGTCGGTGAAGGCTCGCGCGGCGGTTGAGCAGATCATCAGGGAGAGCGGCGCGGACGTGGCGGTGGCGTTCCGCACGATCGACCAGCCGCCGGGCGCGTCACCTCGCCTCGAGCTGCTCATCCAGCCGGACGCGGAGTTCCACGCCGCGAGCACGATGAAGGTGCCGGTCATGATCGAGCTCTTTCGCCAGGCGCGCGCGGGCCTGGTGAAGCTCGACGAGCCGCTCCTCGTGAAGAATGAATTCGCCAGCATCGTCGACGGCAGCCCGTACACGCTGAGCACCGGCGACGACTCCGACGCCGAGGTCTACAAGCGGGTCGGGCAGACGATGACGCTCGTCGAGCTGTGCGAGCCGATGATCACGGTGAGCTCGAACTTCGCGGCGAACCTCCTGATACAGCGGTTGGGCGCGCCGAACGTCCAGCGCACCGTCGACGGCATGGGCGCGGGCGGGATGATCGTGCGGCGCGGCGTCGAGGACGGCAAGGCCTTCGCCGCGGGCCTCAACAACTCGACGACGGCGCGCGCGCTGATGGTGCTGATGGAGCGGATTGCGCGCCTCGAGGCCGTGGACGCCGACGCAAGCCGGCAGATGCTCGACATCCTGAAGCGGCAGCGCTTCAACGACGCCATCCCGGCGGGCCTGCCGCCCGGCACGCCGGTGGCCCACAAAACCGGCAGCATCACGAAGATCCACCACGACGCCGCTGTCGTGCTGGCGCCGAGGCCGTTCGTGCTCGTCGTGCTCACGCGCGGCATCGAGGATCTCAAGCAGAGCGCGGCGCTCATGGCCGGCATCGCGCGGGTGCTCTACGACGAGGCCGAGGCGGACCCCGCCGCGCCGCAGCGGTGATGGACGGCGGCCCTTCGCCCTTCGCGGCGCTTCGCCATCGCAACTTCCGGTTGTTGTGGATCGGCCAGATGGTGTCGGTCTCCGGCTCGATGATGCAGTCGGCGGCCATCCTGTGGCACGTGGCCCTGGTCGCGCCGCCCGGCCAGAAAGCCATCGCCCTTGGCCTGGTGGGCCTTGTGCGGGTGTTGCCGATCGTCGGCTTCTCGCTCGTGAGCGGCGTGGTTGCCGACGCCTTCGACCGCCGCCGCGTGATGCTGCTCACGCAGTCGGCGATGGCCCTGCTGGCGGGCCTGCTCGCCTGGCTCACGCTCCGCGGCCTGCAAACGCCATGGCCCATCTACGTCGTGGCCGCGCTCTCGTCGGCGGCCGGGGCCTTCGACGGCCCGGCGCGGCACGCCCTCATCCCCAACCTTGTGCCCCGCGCGCACCTGGCGAACGCCATCAGTCTCAACACCATCATGTTCCAGGCCGCCGCGGTCGCGGGACCCTCGGCGGCGGGGCTCGTCGTGGCCACCGGCGGCGTGGCCGCCGCCTATCTGTGCAACGCGGCGTCGTTCCTGTTCGTGATTGGCGCCCTCCTGATGATGCGGGACGTCAAGGGCAGAGGCAGCGCGTCGGCGGGAGAAGGCGCGCCCGGGTCGCTGAGCCTGGGGGCGGCGATGGAAGGCCTCCGTTTCGTATTCTCGCAGCCGCTCATCCGGTCGTCGATGCTGCTCGACTTCTTCGCGACGTTCTTCTCGTCGGCGACGGCGCTGCTGCCCATCTTCGCCCAGGATATCCTGGGCGTCGGGGCGCACGGGTACGGCTGGCTCTACGCCGCTCCCTCGATTGGCGCCCTCGTGGCCAGCGCGGCGATGGTGCGGCTCGTCGACCGGATCGACCGGCGCGGCGTCGTGCTGCTCTGGGCCGTCGCCGGCTACGGGCTCGCGACGGTGGCCTTCGGGGCGTCCCGCTCGTTCTGGCTGATGTTCGGGTGCCTCGCGCTCACCGGGTTGACCGACACGGTGAGCATGGTCTTTCGCAACGTCATCCGCCAGCTGGAGACGCCGGACCACCTGCGCGGGCGCATGACGGGGATCAACATGGTGTTCTTCATGGGCGGCCCGCAGCTCGGCGAGCTGGAGGCGGGGCTGGTCGCCAACTGGTGGGGCGCCCCCTTTTCCGTGATCAGCGGCGGGGCAGGCTGCCTGCTGGCGACGGCGTGGGTGGCCGGCAGGACGCCCGCCCTGCGCGGGTACCGCCGCTGATGGGGTCAGGTCCGGCAATCCAGCACAATGCTGGCTTGTTGGACCTGACGCCACGAGGGAGGCAGTGATGAGGCAGGCAAGATGGGCCGGCGTCCGGGCCGCGGCGAGCGTCGCGGTCGGGATCGTCGCGGCAACCGGCATGGCCGGCGGCCAGAGCGCCGACTACGCGCGCGCCAACTACACGAAGTTCGAGTACCGCATCCCCATGCGCGACGGCGTGAAGCTGTTCACGGCGGTCTACGTGCCGAAGGATGGCGGGCAGAACGTACCCCATCCTGCTCACGCGCACGCCGTACAGCGTGGCGCCGTACGGCATCGACGCCTACAAAGCCAGCCTGGGCCCATCGGACCGGTTCATGCGTGACGGCTACATCTTCGTGTACCAGGACGTGCGCGGCCGGATGATGTCCGAGGGCGAGTTCGTCGACATGCGGCCGCACCTGGCGGTGAAGGCCGGCCCGCTGGACATCGACGAGAGCACCGACACGTACGACACGATCGAGTGGCTGCTCAGGAACGTGTCGAACCACAACGGCCGCGTCGGGCTCGTACGGCATCTCGTACCCCGGCTTCTACACCTCGGCCGGCATGATCGACGCGCACCCGGCGCTCAAGGCGGCGTCGCCGCAGGCGCCCATCACCGACTGGTTCATCGGCGACGACTTCCATCACAACGGCGCGCTCTACCTGCCGCACGCGTTCTCGTTCTTCTCCGGGTTCGGGCGGCCGCGGCCGAAGCCGACGACCAGCTCCGGGTCGAGGTTCGACTACGGCACGGAGGACGGCTACCAGTTCTACCTGGCGCTCGGGCCCATGCCGAACGTGAACGCGCGCCACTTCAAGGGCGAGATCGCGTTCTGGAACGACCTGATGGCGCACGAGACGTACGACGCCTTCTGGCAGGCGAGGAACCTGCGCCCGCACCTGAAGGACATCAAGCCGGCCGTGCTGACGGTGGGCGGATGGTTCGACGCGGAAGACCTGTTCGGTGCCCTCGAGACGTACAAGAGCGTCGAACGCCAGAGCCCCCGCGCCACGAACACCCTCGTCATGGGGCCGTGGGCCCACGGCGGCTGGGCGCGCGGAGACGGCGATTTCCTCGGCGACGTGCGCTTCGGCGCGAAGACCGCGGAGTTCTACCGAGACCAGATCGAGTTTCCGTTCTTCTCGCACCACCTGAAGGACGCGGCCGACCCGAAGCTGCCGGAGGCGTACGTCTTCGAGACCGGCCGGAACCAGTGGCGGCGCATGGACGCCTGGCCGCCTCCGGCGGCAGTCGCCCGGGATCTCTTCCTGGGGCCCGGACGGCACGCTGACGTGGCAGCCGCCGGCTGAGCCGGAGGCGTTCGATCAGTACGTGAGCGATCCCGCCAGGCCGGTGCCCTACATCAATCACGTCGCGATCGGGATGACGCGTGAACACATGGTCGACGACCAGCGCTTCGCCTCGCGCAGGCCGGACGTCCTGACGTACATGACCGGTGTGCTGGAATCGGACGTGACGGTGGCCGGTCCCATCCGGCCCAGCCTGCAGGTGTCAACGACGGGCACCGATGCGGACTGGGTGGTGAAGCTCATCGACGTCTATCCGGACATCGTTCCACAGGCGGGCCAGGCGGCGGACCCAGTCCTCGCGCAACGCGCCGCCGCGCGCATGGGCGGGTATCAGCAGCTCGTGCGGGGCGAGGCGATGCGCGGGAAGTTCCGCAACAGCTACGAGAAGCCCGAACCGTTCGTGCCGGGGCAGGTGACGAAGGTCGAGTACGTGATGCCCGACGTGTTTCACACGTTCCGGGCCGGGCACCGGATCATGATCCAGATCCAGAGCACGTGGTTCCCGCTCGTCAATCTGAACCCGCAGACGTTCGTGAACATCAACACCGCGACGGCCGCCGACTTCCAGGCGGCGACGCAACGCGTCTACCGGTCGCCGGATGCCGCGTCGCGCGTCACGCTGCGCGTGCTCGAGGGGTTCTGAGGAGGGCCGACGTCACCGCCGGCTGCCGACCGCGATCCGCAGCTGGCGAAGCCGCAGGTCGAGCTCTTCCGGCGTCATCGACGCGTACTTCGCGGGCAGCAGCCGCCGGCTGGACGCCTCGAACACCGCCAGCAGCTCCATGTATTCGAGCAGTTCGACATCCCGGCTGGGGAAATAGTCGCCCGCGGCGCGCTCGAAGTGCCGCGCCTCGACGGCCGTCTCCGCGCCCGCGTCCCTCGCCGCATCGTCGTTCGCCATCAGCACGACGGCCTCGACGTCGGCGTTGCTGTAGCCGATGAGTTTCTTGGAAAAGGTCGCACGGATGCCCGCGAGATCGACCTCCGTGCGCACCTTGTTCTTGCGGATGACGGCGCGCGCGACCTCCTCGACCTCCTCGGCCGTCTGGGAGTAGAGAAAGGGAATCTTCCGATCGAGACGGCCGGCGCGCTTCAGGTCGACGTCGAGCTTGTCCGGCCGGTTCGTCATCACGAGGAACAGGATGCGGCCCCGGTTCGACGTGTCCGACATGAACTCCTTGATGCGCGCGATCACCCGCGAGGACGTGCCGCCGTCACCTTCGCTCTCGGTGTTGCCGAAGGCCCGGTCACCCTCGTCGACGATGACCACCACCTGGCCGATCGCCCGGAGCACGGTCAGGATCTTCTCGAGGTTGCCCTCCGTCGCGCCAACCCACTTCGACCGGAAGTTCTTCAGCTTGATCGTCGTCAGGCCGCATTCCTTGGCGAACGCTTCCGCGACGAAGGTCTTGCCCGTGCCCATCGGGCCGGTGAACAGGATGCCCATCGGCACGCGGCTCGTCCGGCCGTCCCGGATGTTCTCGGCGATCACCCGGAGGTCCTTCTTCACTTCCTCCATGCCGCCGACGACGTCGAAGCCGTGTTCGGGCTCGACGAACTCGACAAGGCCGAAGCACTCGCGCTCGAGGATGTCGCGCTTGCGCCGGGCGATGAGCCGGTCCACGTCCTGGCGCGCGCGATCGGCGACGGCCGCCGCATCGGTCACGGCCGCCGACGCGCCCGGGGCGATGAGCCGCCGGATGTCGTCGGGGGCCATTCCCGCCGTGAGGGCGGCCAGCGCCTTGGCGCGGGCAGGCACGTCCGGGCTCGGGCCGAGGATGCCGGCGATGAAGGCCTCGCGCTGGGCAGCTTCGGCCTCCGACGCCGGCGGCGGCGCCAGGATCGACGCGATCTGCACGGCCTTGAGCCCGGCGGTGACTTCCGCGTACCGGTCGGCGTCCTTCTCGCTCAGCCGCGGGTCCGCGATGCGGGCCACGGCCTTGCGCGTCGCCCGGTCGGGCATGGGGATGTCGACGACGGCCACCCTGGGGTTGGAGACGATCTTCGGCGCGAGATCGCTGAGGTTCTCGGCGACGAGCAGGATGATGTTGTCGCCCTTCTCGATGGCCGGCAGCGACGACCAGCGGTGCAGCATGATGATGGCGGCGCGATCCGCGTCCGCCTGGAACGTGGGATCGCCGGCCGGGGCGAGCGACTCGGCGTACTCCAGGATGACCGCCGCGCGCATCGAGCCCACGAGCAGCCGCTCGAGCGCCGGCAGCACCTTGTCCTTCTGCGTCTCGCCGAGCGCGTCGTCGAGCGCGGCGGCGCCGGCCGCGCGCTTGGCGAACCGGGGCCCGGTGGCCATGTTGTAGACGGCGATGCTCTCGCGTGTGTCCTTGAGGAGCACGTCGGTGAGAAAGTCGACGAGGCTCGAGCTCGTCTGCCCGTGCACGACCGCGTCGTAGACGTTGCCGTGGAGGACGAACATCGAGGCTTCGCCGCGCAGGTAGCGCCGGCGCAGGTCCTCGGCCCAGGACGGAAGCAGGCGGGGTTCGTTCATGGGACGGTCACACGTTGGAGGCCAGGCCGAGGCTGTTCAGCAGGCGCTCGGTGTCCGCCGTGCTGTCCTTGATGGCCTGCACGCCATCGAGGAGTTCGTCGAGCTGGCCCGACAGCTGTTGGGGCGACTGCATGGTGACGATCTGATCGGCGAGCAGCCTGAAGGAGTTCTCGATGAGGTCGAGCTGGCCGCGCGCGACGCCGAGGTATTTCCGGATCTCCTGGACCTTCTCGAACCGCTTCATGATGACGGCGAGGTTCTTCTTCGCGATCTCCGTCTGGGCCTCGCCCTCCTTGCCGGCGCGGATGGCCCGGTCCCAGCGGTCGCGGTCCTTGTCGAGGCCGGCGATGTCGACCGAGTCGAGATACTGCTCGTAGCGGGCGCAGGTGACCGCCATGTCGAGGAACGCCTCGACGAGGCGATCGGTCTTGACGAGCTCGCCGCGCAGCAGGTCGGCGGTGAAGGAGGGGTTCTGCGTCGCCAGGACCTGAATGTCGCGCTTCTGGGCGACGAGCCGATCGACCCGCTCGCGATCGGGCGTGGCCAGCAGCCGCATGCGCTCGGCTCGGGCCTCCCGCTCGGCCTGCTCCCTGACCTTCGCGAACCGCGGGTCCCAGAGCAGGTGCTTGAGCCGGGCGGACTCGGGGGCGTACAGCAGCCACAGGGCTTCGGCCCCGATCGCCACCACGGCCAGCAGCGGGTTCATGGTGAGGCCCGCGGCCGCGAGGGCGCCGCCGAAAAGCGAGAGGTTGTAGGGGTTCGCGAAGGCGAATTTCAGGTACGGCCGCTTCTCGAGGATCGCGTCGCGCGCCGACGAGACGACGGCCTCCACCACCGGCGGCAGTTCGCGGCGCGGCTCGGGAGCCTGCCGGAGCGGGGAGGACGGTTCGGTGGCCCGCCGGCCGGGCTTGTCCGCAGCAGCCATGCGCGTATTCTACGCGGTTGCGCCCGCCGGCGCGTACAGCAGGTCGAGCAGGCGCTTCTCGACCGCCCGGAACTCCGGCGCCGACTTGAGCGCGATGTCGCGGTTGGCGAAGAACGGCACGTTCACCTTGTGCAGGATGCGCGCGGGCCGCGCCGTCAGCACGTAGATCGCGTCCGCCAGGTACACGGCCTCCGACACGTCGTGGGTGACGAACAGGATCGTGTTGTCCACGGCCCGGGACACGTCGAGCAGCAGCCCCTGCATCCCCCAGCGCGTCTGCGGGTCGAGGGCGCCGAACGGCTCGTCCATCAGCACCACGCGCGGCTCGTTGATGAGCGTGCGCGCGATGGCCACGCGCTGCTTCATCCCGCCCGAGAGGTCCTTGGGAAAACGGTCGGCGAACTCGGCGAGCCCGACCGACGCGAGGTACTTGTCCGACAGGGTGCGGCGCTCGGCGCCCGGCACGCCGCGCAGGCGGAGGCCGTACTCGACGTTGTCGCGCACCGTCATCCAGCCGAACGAGGTGTAGGCCTGGAACACCATGCCGCGGTCGCGTCCGGCGTCGGCCACCGGCTTGCCGTCCACCAGGATCTCGCCTTTCGTCGGCGGGAGCAGACCGGCGACGGCCTTGAGGATGGTGGACTTGCCGCAGCCGGACGGCCCCAGGAACACGACAATCTCGCCCGCGCCGGGCTTGTCCTCGATGTCGAAGGACACGTCGCGGACGGCCTCCGTCTTCTGGCCCGTCCTGTCGACGTACGTCACGCGGTCGGCCACGCGCAGTCGGCCGGTAGTCGGCGCCGCCGCCTTCGGCCTCACCGTGACGCCACGGTGCCGGCTCGCCGCCGGGGCGTCCTTCCGCTTCTCGTCGCTCATGCGGCCTTCTCCCGCCACCGGAACAGCACGCCGGACATCATCCGTATCATGGCGTCGGTCAGCAGGCCGATGCCGCCGATCACCAGCAGGCCCGCAAACGACCACGACGCCTTCTGGTGCTGGTAGGCGAGTTGAACCATGTAGCCGAGGCCGCCCTGCGCGTTCACCGCCTCGGCCAGGATCACGTACGTCCACGCGATGGCGTTCATCACGCGGAACGAATCGAAGATCTCGGGCAGCGCGGCGGGCAGCAGGATCGTCCGGACGACCTGCCAGCGGCTGGCGCCGAGGGTGAGGCCGGTCTGCACCAGTTCTTCCGGGACGGCCCGGATGGCGGTCACGACGACCGGCAGGAGGTAGACGAAGACGCCCAGGAAGAGGAACGCGATCTTCTGCGACTCGTAGATCCCGAACCAGAGAATCAGGAGGGGGATGAACGCCGAGATCGGCATGTAGCGCAGCGGCGCCATGATGGGCTCGAACAGCTTGTTCGACCGGCTCGAAGGCGCCCATCAGGACGCCGAGGGGCAGCGCGAGGGCGGACGCGAGCAGGAACGCGATGCCGATCCGTTGCGTGGACACGAGGATGGCGTGCGCCAGGTCGTGCTCCAGGAACAGCTGGAGCGTGCCCCGCACCACCTCGCTTGGCGAGGGCAGGAAGTCGGGCGGCGCAAGGCCGCCGTACGACGCGATGCACCAGGCCCCGAGCACGACGGCCGGCATGACGAGCCCCAGGAAGAGGCCCGTCATGCGCGGCAGGGGAGACCTGAGCGCGAACAGGGGCGACGGACGCCTGGCCATCGTCGCTACTGCGCGGCCAGGACGACCTTGATGTCGGTGCGGCGGTTCAGCTGCCGCCCGGCCTCGGTCGTGTTGGGCGCCACCGGGTTTTCCTCTCCCCGTCCGATCGTCTGGAACCGCGCCGGCTGGATGTTCGGGAAGTTCTTCAGCACGTAGTTCTTCACCGCCAGCGCGCGGCGCTCCGACAGCGTCAGGTTCGCGCCCGGCGACCCGGTCGAGTCGGTGTTGCCCTCGACGCGCAGGTACGTGTTGCCGAAGGAGGTCATCGTCTCGCCGAGGGCGTCCAGCACGAAGTACGACCCCTCCATGATCACGTCCGAGCCCGGCGTGAAGTGGATCTGGATCTGCTTGTTGATGATGGCACGATCCTGCGCGGAGGCCGCCCGGGCCGCGAGGGCCGGCTCCTGGACGCCCTGGCCGGGGTAGGCCTGCGCGAGCGCCGAGATGAACCGCGTGTCGGCCCAGTCCTTCGCGTCGACCGGCCGCGTGACCAGGCCCTTCTTCCGCCAGATCACGAAGGCCGTGTCGAACAGCGTCTCGTAGTGCGCCTTGCCGCCGGTCAGCCCGTAGAACTGCGCGTTGTCGGCGAAGGGCGTGAGCTTCAGCCCCGACAGCATGCCCGACACCGTCTCGCTGTCGAGCTTCAGGGCCTTGCCGACCACCGCGTACGAGGCCGCCGGGTCGGCCTTCATCATCTCGATGCCCTCGAACCAGCCGTGCACGAAGTCGCGCAAGCGTTTCCGGGGCGCGGTCGATGACGTCCTGGCGGGCGCACAGCGTGTCCGCGATGATGTTGGTGGCGGCCGTGGTCGACACGAGCACGTGGGCCTCGTCGCCGCGCGCGGTCACCGCCCCTGAGAGGTCCGGCTCCCACGTGACGGCCGCGTCCACCTGCTTCGCCTTGAACATCGCGGCGGCCGCCGGCGCATCCTGGGTGAAGATGATGCTCTTCTCGAGCGCCCCCCGGTCCTCCGCCGACAGCCCCGACTGCGACAGGAGGTAGAGCAGCAGGAAGTGGGACGGCGTGAACTGCGTGCACGCGATCTTCTTCCCCTTCAGGTCCTCGATCGACTTGATCGTCGCCACCGAGACGATGCCGTCGCCGCCCCGCGACCAGTCCTGCATGATGATCGACTTCGCCTTCTGGTTCTGCTCGGCGAGGATCGACGCCTCGCGCGCCCAGTTGTCGACGGTGTTCCACATCACGTCGATGTCGCCGTTGCGGAACGCCGCCAGCTTGGCCGCCGGATCCTCCAGCAGGACGAACTTCACGTCGAAGCCGAAGCGCTTCCGGTAGTTCGACGCCGGGTTGACGTCGAGGCCGGCGTTGAACACCACGCCGGGCGCGTGGCCGGCCCAGGTGTTGATGCCGACCACCAGCGGCCGCGTTGAGCTTGCCCGCGCCCGAGAGCGCCATGCCCGTGACGCCCGTCGCGCCGGCGTTCCGGGCCGGGTCGGCCGGCGCGCTGCCCAGCGCGTCGAAATCGCCGCGGTTGACGTCCTGCGACGCCGGCGGGCCCGCCGCCTTGTCGCCGACGGCCCACTTCCGGATGTCGGCGCCCTTGTAGTAGTACGCGGCGTAGCCGATGACGGCGAGGATGACGACCGTGATGAACAGCTTCGCGAATGGTGTGAGCTTCATGACCTCTGCTCCTGACCCGCCTTAGAGCGTTTTCTGACCTTGGGCGGCCTGCTGGGCGGCGCGCTTCGCCTTCATCTCCGCCAGTTGCTGCCGGGCCTGCACGTCGCCCGCCTGGTTGCTCAGCGCGTCGAGCCGCGAGTCCAGCGACGACTCCGAGAGTTCGCGGCCCAGGTTGGCCTCGGCGATCGTCGTCTTGATGTGTTCGCGCACGTTGTCGAGCGCCTTCACCTCGGCGTCCACCGACAGGCCGTCGAGCTGCTCCTGGATCTTGATGCGCGCCTGGGCCGACTGCATCTTTGCGAGCATCGAGTCGCGCTCCGACTTCAGCTTCCTGATCTCCGACTGGACCGTGATCAGGGAAGACTTGGCCGAGTCGGCGTCCTTCTGCGCGAGATTCAACTCGTCGCGGAGTTCGGCGAGCTCTTTCTCCAGCGCGTTCTTCTTCTGGATGAGCACCACGGCCAGGTCGTCCTGGCTCGTGTCGAGCGCGGCCGCCAGCTGGCCCTCCACCTCGGCCAGGTCGCTCTTGGCTTTCTGGTTGCGCGCGTCGATGTCCTCGCGGCGCCGGATGATGGCCGCCGTGGCCGTCTTCAGCTTCGTGTACTTCGCGATCATCGAGTTGATCGCGTTCTCGTACGCGATCTCCGGGTGCTGCTTCTCGACGTCGGAGATCCACAGCGACAGGAACCCCCGCCACAAGTTGCCAAGCCGCGCGAAGAACCCACCTCCAGCCATGCTCGTCACCTCTCCTTGCGAGAAACAGGTCCGGCCGTGCCCTCGCCCCCGGCCCGGCGTGTCGAGGCGGCCTGCACGACGCGCGCGACCGCCTCCTGCCCGAAGAACTCCAGGATCTGCTGGATGCCCAGCTTCCGCTCGTTGCAGGCCTTCGTCACGGCCTGCTGCTCCTGCACCCGCTGGTCCATGACCGTGCGGATGCGCTGGATTTCGTCCTCGAACTTCGTGATGCGCGCGGCCGACTCGGCGAGCAGCGTCTGGGTGTCGGCGGCGCCGGTCCGGATGTAGCCTTCGAGCGCCTGGATCTCGGCGACGCCGCCTTCGATGATCTTGTCGATCGGCACTCCGAACGCGTTGAGCGACGCCTCGACGATCTGCTTCCTCACGCTCGCCGGCGTCTCGGTCGGCAGGCTGGCCAGCAGCTCCTGCGCACGGGAGACCCGGCCGGCCTGCTCCTCGTCGATGCCGGCAGCCTCGAACACCGCCGTGAAGTCCACCTGGCCGCCAGGCGCTGCCGGCGGGTCCTTCAGGAAGACCTGCGGCATCTCGGCGGCCGGCTCGCCGCCCTCGTCGTCTGGCGTCGCCACCCTCGGCCGCCTGGCCCTCCTCATCGTCCGACACCACGAACCACCCGAGCACGGTTGCGCCCCAGCCCTTCTTGTCGTTCATGTCGGCTCGCTCCGGCGCCTCCTGGCGCCGCTCCACGGAGGAATCGGGACTGCCAATGGTGTGTTGGGTAGGGATTGTACGACTGCGGCCCTCTGGCCGCAAATGACGGGCACGTACCAGAGGACGAGGCAGCGGCCGGGCGGGTTCCCCGAACCCCGCCCTTCGACGTGGCTCAGGGCGGCCCCGAGGCCCTCGAAGGGCCGAATCCCGAACCCCGAATCTCGAGTCCCGAGCCCCGGCTCTTATTCGGGCGGCTTTGTGAGGTGCAGCCGCACCTGCAGCCGCCTGCCGGCGACCGTCACCACGCCGTACTTCTTCTCGTAGTCCTGGAAGACGAGACGGCCGTCGGTTGCCGCCGTCGGCTTCAGGTACGTGTCGAGATTGGCCGTGAGGTGCTTGAACGCCGCGCCCACCGCCGCCGGAGTCGGGTAGTCGACCACGATGAGGGTGGTTGAGCCGGCTGGCGTCCTTGTAGTCGCCGGCCGACGCCCGTGATCGTGCCGCCGAGTTGCAGAATGTCGCCATCGCCGAGCGTGAAGAGCGCCTGCAGGCCGACCGGTCCCCGGATGACCCGCGCCGAACCCGGCACGAGCCCGGCCGCGGGCAGCAGGTCGAGCACCGGGACCTGGCGTGTCGGCCGGGCATCTTCGGCGCCATCGCCTGCGCGGCCTTCACCAGGATGGGGGCGTTCGCCGCGCCGCCTGCCGTATTGTAGATGCACGAGGTAGTAGCGATGCCGCTGCAGCAGGATCTGCTGGCGGCTGGCCGTGTGGCGCTCCTTGAGCGCCGGGTCCGGCGTCTCCTTGCCGCACCGGGCGAGGTAGATGCCGCGCGCCGCGGTCGGCGTCGGTCATCCGGTAGATCTCGATCGACAGTTCGTTCGCGCCGTCCCTGTACTTCTGCACCGTCAGCTGCTCGAAGCCGAGCTCGAGAAACGCCTCGGCGCCGCCGTCGATGTGGCCGTAGAGGTCCTCGCTGGTGAACACCTTCATCGGGCCGTTCTTCTTCCACGCCCCCGAGAACCCGTCCGCCGGCAGCAGACGTCGCGTCCCCCGCGGCCGGCTTCTGCGCAGCCGCACGCGGAGGCAGAAGCCCAAGGAGCGCAAGCAGCAGCGTGATGGTGACAGACCGATCTGCAGCGTGACATCAGTTCGTTTCCTAGCCCCTAGCCCCTAGCCCCTAGCCCCTGACGTACGTGATCTTCTCCGGATTCGCCACCCCCAGCCCCAGCCGCTCCGCGTAGTAGCAGGTAGTCGGTGAACCGCGGATTCTCGTTCACCGCGATGCCCATCTCCTTGCGCTTCGCGACGAGCTGGCGGTGGCAGATCATGTCGAGGGCGAACGGGTCGGTCGCGAACAGCAGCGCATGATTCGCGTACACGAACTGCGCGTTCTTGTCGGGGCCGCCGTCGTACTGCGCGCGGATCGCCTCGGTGACGTTCAGCACGAGCTTCTCGCGGACGACGGGCGCGGCGAGCACCTCGGTGCACACGTTGAAGAACAGCGGCGCGTGGAGCCGCCCGGTGTTGCACAGGGACCCGTAGCCCATGTTCTTCGTCGCCATCGAAATGCCGGCGCCGGTGTTCTTGTACGCGGCCAGATTCACGATCTTCGTCAACTGTTTCGTCAGGAGCGTCCCGAAGTAGGAATACTCCCCGTTGTACACGTGCTGGTTCAGGTAGAACTCGTCGTCTTTGTAGCCCTTGACACCCTTGCCCACGATGCCCTTGGCGAAGTAGTAGACGTCCTTGTCGAACTTGTCGATGCTCACGTGGTTGCCGCTCGCGTCCTTCCACGTATTCCCCGTCTCGTCCATCGTCTGCAGGCCTTCGATCCGGACGCCCTTCGGGAACTGGTCCGGGGTGTAGCCGGCATCCTTGAGCATGTAATCGAAGCGGTCCCAGATGACGATGTGGTCCGGCGCCACCTTGTTGTCGACGAACCACTTCACGACGGCCTGGGTGAGCTCGACGTGGGTGTTGATGAGCGGTGGCCCCACCGGGTTGACCTTGAGGCCGACGACGTCGCCCGGTTCGAAGAAGAGCGCGAAGCTCTCCTTCATGTCCTTTCCGGTGAGCGTGCGCACGCCCCGCTCGAACATCCCGGCGACGACCTTGCCGTCGATCTTGTCGTCCACGAGCGACCGCGGGTCTTTCACCTCGACCACGCGGCCGGGGAACGGTCCCGGAAGCGCATGCTTGCCCTTCGGGACCTTCATGAAGTCGTTGATGTTGGTTTCGGGCGCCGGGGGAGGCGTGCGGTCCTGCGCACCCGTGAACGAGGGCACGCCTAGCACGATGCCGCTGGCCGCCGCGGTGACGGCGCCGAGTTTCACGAATTCGCGGCGGGTGACGTCGGTCGACGTCGGCATGGGCTGGTAGCGCTGCGGTTTCTTCATGGCTGACTCGGGCGGGGCTGGTTTTCTTTCAGCAGGAACTGGTTCGTGCGCGAGCGCGTTTCGCCCGCGCTGGTCACGTAGACGGCCGGGCTGCCCTTGATGGGGCAGGCGTACTCGCACGCGCCGCAGCCCGTGCAGAGCTTGGGATCGACGTAGGGTTGTTTGAGCGTCTTCGTCTCGCCGTTCCGGTCCGCGACCTCGGCGGGCACGAGGTAGATCGCCTTCGGCGACGTCGGGCACCACTCTTCGCAGACGATGCACTCGACGCCCATCGCCCAGGGCAGGCAACGCCCGCGGTCGTAGAACGCCGTGCCGATGCGAACCGGCGAGCCCTTCTTGTTCTTGTCCGCGACCGCGAGATCCCAGATCGCCCCGGTGGGACACACCTGCGAGCAGAGCACGCAGTTGGGCTCGCAGTATCCGATGCGCGGCACGAGCACCGGCGTCCAGAGGCTCTCGACGCCGCCCTCGAGCGTGGCGGGATGCAGGGCGTTGTTCGGGCACACCTTCATGCAGTCGCCGCAGCGGATGCAGCGACCGAGGAAGTGCGATTCATCCAGCGAACCCGGCGGCCGGATGAGGAACGTGCCGGCCGGCGTCTTCACGCCCGGCCCCGATCGCATGAGCGGCACCATGGCGGCTCCGGCCGCCATGGTCGTGAAGAGGGCCCGGCGCTTGAGCTCTGGCGTCTCCCGCGTCTGCTTCGCCGGGGACGGCGACGTAGACCAGGCGAAATGGATGCCGCCGGTGGGGCAGTCGTTGAGACAGTTCAGACAGAGGTGGCACTCCGCCTTCCGCCAGACCGCTCCCGGAATCGGATCGTCGCCCCCCTGGCAGTGCAGCAGGCAGCGGCGGCAATCGTCGCACTTCTCCTGGTGCTTCCGCATCTGGACCAGCGACCAGCGTGAGCACACGCCCAGCAGGGCTCCAAGCGGGCAGATGGCCCGGCACCAGAAGCGCGTGACGCGCGAGTTGAGCACGAGCACGAAGACGAACAGCGTGCCGATGAGGAACGCCTGGTGGAAGTGCGGCTGTTTGAAGCTCAGGATGGTGGCGTTGAGCACGACGCCGGCGCCGTTGACCAGGGCCTGCCCGGGTCCGAGGGGCCAGCCGTAGGCCGTGTCGAGCCCTGCCCGGAGGGCCGCGTTGAACGCCGGCAGCACGGCGGTCGACATGGAGCGCACGAGGAACGAGAGCGGGTCGAGCAGGAGGCCCGCGACCGAGCCGAAGACGGCCATCACCAGCACCGCCGCGAGCAGGTGGTACTTCACGGCCTGCCACCGCTTGTAGCGGTTCGACTCGATGAGTTTCGCGCCGCGCTTGGCGTCCGACTTCAGGCTGCTCACGAAGTGGTGCAGCGAGCCGAGCGGGCACATCCACCCGCAGAACGCGCGGCCCACGAGGATCGCGAGCAGCGCGAATGGAATGGCCCAGAGGAGGTTGCGGTAGAGGGTGCCCGTGGAGAGCGCCATGGCGAGCGCCACCAGCGGGTCGGCCTCCAGGAACCAGCCGACCGGCCAGGGAATGCGTGCGTCGAGCGCCGCCGATCGGATCGCGCCCGGGAACTCGGTGCGGATCAACAGGAAGACGAAGAGGGCGAAAAAGAAGATCTGCGACGCCAGGCGGAGGCGGCGCAGCGTAGCGTTCCGCATGTCGGCGCCATGATACCGCAGGACGGCGCCGCACCGCCGTCAGCGCCCGCCCGTCATCTCGCGCAGCAGGCCGAAGAACCCGCGCTTGCGGGCGGAGGAGATGCCCCAGTTCACCGGCACGCTCTGATAGCCGTCCTCGAACCCTTCGCCCCGGCGCCGGAAGTCAAAGAAGCCCCACGAGGCATGTTCGCTCGCGGCCGCGACGAAGTTGTTCCACGGCTTCTCGAAGTCGTAGTGGTCGTCCTCGTTGAAGATGATCGGTTTCGGCGTGTAGGCGGCGAGTTGCCGCGTCTGGCGGACCATTTCGGCGATGCGGTTCGGGTTCGACACGCCGTTCCCGTGGAGGAGCACGAAGTCGGACGCTGCCAGCACCGCCTCGCCGGGCAGCGTGTTGCCGCCGTAGCTCGTGCTGACGAGCAGCCGGCGTCCGCCGCGCGTGACAGCCTTGGCGCGCGCGATGAGCTCGTGCACGCGGGCAGGCTGCAGGATCGCGTGGTCGTACCGCACGTTGCACTCGTTGTTGATCTCGAGGAGGACGTTTCGGTAACCCTTCTCGAGCACCCATCCCACCACGCCGTCGACTGCGCGCGCGACCGCCTGCTCGTCCCGGAGCCGTTCGTCCTGGCCGAAGTAGAAGAGGCCCAGGATAACGCCCATGCCGAGCCGGTCGGCCTCGTCGAGGACGCGTTCGACACGGGCCATGAACGCCGGCCGTAGCGCGCCGTCTTCCGTGATCGCCGAGTTGTGCCAGGGCTGGCCCTGCGAGTAGCCTTCGGGGCTGCCGCCCTGCAGGTTGAGCGTGAACGCCAGCAGGCCGTGCCGACGCCACTCCGCCATGGCCGTTGCGAACTCGCGGGTGTTGCGATCCGCGTCCCATGCCTTCGTGTCCGGGTAGGCCCAGCGCCCGCGCGTCTCGGCATTCAGGTCGTCGAAGACGCCCTGCACCATCCGCGAGTTGGGCAGCAGGCCCTCCAGCTTGTACCCGCGCCACGCGACGCCCTTCAGCGTGAGTTGGCCGTTGATGAGGACGTTGTCCGCTTGAATGGAGACGGTCGTGGCTCGCGTGCCGGGTGACGGCGCCTGGCCTTGCTGGGCCGTTGCCCCGAGGGCGATGACGCCGCCGATGATCGCGGCCGGAAGAGCAAGGAAAGGGCGGAGCGGGCAAGTTCGGCTCATGGTGGCCGGATTCTATCAGGCTCGCTGCCGTCGTGGCCCTTCGCCCCGCCGCGTCCGCCAAGCCCTTCGTCGACACTGTCGCGAATTGCACAGTCCTGCCACGACGTCCTGACCGATGATCGAGGAGGAAGAGAGCACCATGCGACAGCGCGGTCAGCAGACGACGGGGGGGACCTTTACCATGACGCGGCAACTGCGAGAGAAGAACCAGCAATTGGCTGAGGCCGGCGACCAGTCGGGCCAAAGCGGACTGGGAAGCACCGAACAGTCGGGTGACGCGCAAGGCCTCTCGCGGGCCGTCGAGGCGGCCGAGCAGAGCGTCCGGGAACTCGCCGCTTCGGGGCAGGACTACGAGGCGGAGATCCTGAAGGGCGTCGAGGACGCAACCGATCATCCAGGGCAACCGGTTCCCGACCGCGGCGGCCATTAGCGACAGGTCGTGTCGCGGCCGGCCGAGGGCCGGCTTCGGATTGACCCGCGCGGGCGGTCCGGACAGAATGGTCCGCCAGCGCAGGTGATTGAGTGCCCGACTTCTTTCAACAGGTCTACGATCCCGTTTCCGGCAGCGTGTTCGCCTCGGCACTCGTGGCGGCCGTGCCGCTGATCGTTATCGCGCTCATGCTCGCGGTGTGGCGCCGCCCGCCCTGGCAGGCGGCGGTGGCAGCGGCCGCAACCGCCGCGGCACTGGCATGGACCGTGTGGGGCATGCCGGCGCGGCTCACCCTTGCCGCGGTGACGCAGGGCATGGCATTCGGGCTGTGGCCGATCAGCTGGGTCGTCTTCAGCGCCGTCTTCTTCTATAACCTCTCCGTGGCCGGCGGCGATTTCGACGTCATCCGCCGCTCGCTGTCGCATCTGACGACGGACCGGCGGCTGCTGGCGCTGCTCGTAGCGTTCGGGTTCGGGGCGCTGGTGGAGGGGATTGCCGGGTTCGGCGCGCCGGTGGCCATCACGGCCTCGATGCTCGTCGGGCTCGGCTTCGAGCCCATCAGCGCGGCGGTGCTGGCGCTGGTCGCCAACACGGCCCCCGTGGCGTTCGGATCGCTCGGCATCCCCGTCACCACCCTGGGCGGCCTCCTCGCGCCCATCCTGGGGCGGGACGTGGAGTCGACGACGAGGGCGCTGTCGGCCATGGTCGGGCGCCAGTTGCCCTTCTTCTCGGTCGTCATCCCGGCGTACCTCGTGGTGCTTCTCGCGGGCTGGCGCGCGATGCTCGGCGTATGGCCGGCGGTGCTGGTCGCAGGCGGCAGCTTCGCGGCCGCGCAGTTCGTCGTATCGAACACGCTCGGGCCGGAACTCACCGACACGATAGCGGCGCTCTGTTCGATCGGCGCGCTCGCGCTGCTGCTGCGCGTGTGGCGGCCTCGCGATGTCGCGGCCGTTGAGGGACCGGCCTCGCGGGGGTCTGGAGTCGCGGCGGCGGAGACCACGGATTCGCCCGGTCGCGTCGCTCGCGCGTTCGCCACCTACGGCATCCTGGTCCTGGTGGTGCTCGTCGGCCAGTCGGGCAACTTCGGCAGCATCCGCACGCTGCCGCCGCCGGCGAATGTGACGGCCCTCCTGAGGTGCGGTCAGCCCGGCAACACCCAGTGCCCCGACCCCTGGGTGGGGGAGTCCGTGACCGCGGCGCCGCAGGGCTTCCGGTTCCCGGTGTGGGACTTCCAGTGGCCCGGGTCGTACACCTCGTCCGACGGCCGGCCGGTGCCGCTCATCCGCCGCGCGCCGCCGGTGGCCGCCGCCGTGACGCCCTATCCGCTCACGTACCGGCTCGACTTCCTGGCGTCCGCCGGCACGCTGGTGTTCATCGCCGGCGTGATCGCCTTCGTCGTGATGCTGCTCCGCGGCGTGCCGCGATCGGCGTTCGGGACGGCCTTCCGCGCCACCGTCGCCCAGCTTCGCCTGCCGGTGGTGACGATCGCGTTCATCCTGTCGATCGCGACCGTCATGAACTACTCCGGCATGACCTCGTCGATGGCGCTGGCGCTGGCGTCCACGGGGTGGCTGTTTCCGTTCTTCTCGGCGTTCCTGGGCATGCTCGGCGTCTTCCTGACCGGCAGCGACACCTCGTCGAACACCCTGTTCGGTCCGCTGCAGGCGACCACGGCGAGGGTGTCGGGCCTGGACCCGATCCTGATGGGTGCGACCAACAGCTCGGGCGGCGTGATGGGGAAGATGATCAGCCCGCAAAACCTGTCGGTGGGCGCGGCCGGCGTCGGCGCTGTCGGGCGCGAAGGCGAGATCTTCCGCCGCGTCGTCGGGCACAGCCTGCTGCTGACGGCCCTGATGGGCGTGCTCGCCATGCTGCAGGCTTACGTGCTGACCTGGATGATCCCGGCGTTCTAGCGGACGCGACGCTGCGTTCTCCATTGCCCGGCGACGCCGCGCGGCGCGCTGGGCCGACGGGTGCGGCCGGTTTCCCCGCCGGGTCGTGACCTCCCCTGTCACACGAAGGACGTACCCTCGCAGGCGAGGGGGCAGCGGAGGCCATGAGCTATCGCGTGCTGATCGACGACAACTTCCACTACATGGACGAGAACCATCGGCGCGTGCTGGGCGAGTTCGACATGTACGCCGAGGCGTTCGGAGCGTGCAAGGAGATCGTCGACCGCTTCCTGCGCCACGAGCACGTGCCCGGGATGCCGGCCAGCGCCCTCTACTTCCGCTACATGATGTTCGGCCGGGACCCGTTCCTGGTGCATGGCGCAGAGGAAGCCGAGGCGCAGCCGGGCTTCTCGGCCTGGGACTACGCGAGGCAGCGGTGCACCGAGCTGTGCGACGCGCCGTCGCAGGAGCCCGACTTCGAAGTCCGTTTGAGCGCGTAGCGGCTTGGCCCTTCCGCCGCCCGCCCGAGGGAAGGGCGATGGAGCCCCGGGCCTTGCCTGGCCCGAGCTGTGTCGAGGGCAGCCTCGGGGTCACGGGTCTCAGATGGGTCCCTGGGCCTTCCCTGGCCCGAGCTATGTCGAGGGCAGGCCCGGGGAACCGTCGTCCTGCGGCGGGTTTCGGGTCAGCGCGGCTGTGCGGCCTCTGCGACAGCGACTATGGGTGCACGACGCGCAGTCCCAGGTGCCTCTCGAACGCGTCGAAGTCGCGGTCGCGATGAAGCAGGGAATGGCCGCCCGTGAGGCAAAAGGTCGCGATCAGGGAGTCGATCGTCGTTCGGACTGTACGCCCGCGCGACCGCAGGAAACGGTAGTTCCGGGCGGCTTCGACCGCCAGCGCAACGCCGCCGGTTTCGAACACCTGGAACTGCCGAAGCTCGCGGGCGACGAGGGCGGCCTCCGAGTCCGTGGCCAGCCCCTGCAGGAGTTCACAGATCATCAGGTCGAGCAGGCCGAACCGCTGTTGCGTCAGGTGTTCGTCGAGCCACGCGACCTCAGGCGTGCTGATCCCTCTGAGGTAATCAATCCACACCGTTGTGTCGACAATGACCATCGCGTCACCGTTCGACGACACGTCCCCGGCGGCTCTCCGCCACGTTGCCAGTCCAGCCCACGCGACCCTTGAGCCGCCGGATGCCGGCCTGCGCCTCCGTTGCCACGAGCAGCCGCAGCGCGCGATGCACGACGGCACGCTTCGTCGGCTCGCCGGTCGCGCGCAAGGCCCGCTTCATCAGCTCATCATCCACGTCGATGTTCGTGCGCATCGCTCCCTCGATGTGTAAGGATTGCTGAGTCTTACACATACGTCAAGCGGGCGATGTATACATGGCCCGCTTGCATGATTCCTGCCAGAATCGCTTCAGGCGCCTCTGGCCCCGAAGCTGTTCCGGGGGAACGACTTGACGCGACGAATCGTCGGCGACGAGGAACGCGCGTTGCAGAATCTGCACCCTGGGCACGCCCGCGTGTGTGAAGCGATTGCGCCGTTGAGCGATTGGAGGTTGCCGAGGCTCCTGTGACCCCGGCTGTCACACGGCGGCGCTATGATCCCCGCGTGAGAATCCCGCATCTGGCGACCGAGGCGACGGACATGGAGCCCCGGGCCTTGACCCGCCTCGTTGTCGAAGACGACGACCTCGCGCTGCCTGTGAACGGGTAGAAGTCGAAGCTGACGCGAGCCGACTGGGCGGCGTTCGGCGACTACTGCGGCCTCCGTCCGGCCGTGATCGAGCGGGTGTTCGGCGACGTGGCGGCTGCGGTGCCCCGCGCCGAGGAACTCGTGGATGCAGTGCCGCTCACCGACAAGGCGAAAGAAACCTACCGCGCCCTGCTGGCCGGACGCGCCGCCAACTTCGCGTCACCGTGACGCTCGACCGCTTCATCCCCGCCGCCTCGGCGAGGGTCAGATGCCCGTGCGGCGCGAGGACGAGATCAAGAGTGGCGTGGCCGCGTGAGCCGTCGCCTTCGCGTTACATGTCCCCGTACGGCATGGGCGGGACCACGCCCTGAAGCCGCGCGTAAACCGTGAGGGCGCCTCGGTGGTGGGCCGTGTGGTCGGTGATGGAGCTGAAGATCGCCATGCGCGGGAGGCCTCCCATGACCGGTCCCTCGGGCAGGGGCGCGAGCAGTTCGGCATCCGTCAGCGTCCCCACGCGCTGCTTCGCGGCCGCCATCGCCCGCTCGAACCAGTCACGCGCCGCGGCCAGCGACGTGCAGGACTCGGTGGCCTTGGCGTGCTTCTCGAAGTCGAGGTCGAATCCCTCGGGCCGGAATGCGCCCTCCATGAACCACTCCACCGTCTGAGCGGCGTGGGCCACCTGCTGCGCGGCCGTCATCATGCCCTCCGCCGGCATCACCGACGAGTGCGCTTCCGTGAGGTTGCGCGTGGAACGGTTGAAGAACTCGTGAGCGGCACTGAGTTCGGCGACAGCCTGCTGAGCGAGTGACATGGGCGACGCCCTCCTTCCCGGACAGTCTCGCGCCGCGCTTGCTGTCCTGCAAGCGGAATCCGACCGTCCGCTGGCGCATCGCCCGCCTCTGCCGGTCTGCTATAGTCGGCGTGACCTCGAACCACAAAACCGTTCTGCGGCGAACTCGAGGACATCTCGCCGCCGGAGACTCCGCGATGGCATCCCCAACGCCTCGGCCTTTGCCGCCGCTCGACCAACTCGGGTTCTCGTCCATTGCCGTGCACGCCGGCGAACGGCTCGCGCCCTTCGATTCCAGACCGGTGACGACGCCCATCTACACCGCCGTCGCCTTCGAGTCGCCGTCCGCGGCGGAGCTCGACCAGGTGTTCGAGGGCACCCTGCGAGGCTACTGCTACGCCAGGCAGGGGAGCCCCACCTGCGAGGCGCTCGAGGAGACGATCACGAAGCTGGAGCGCGGGGCCGGGTCGATCGCGTTCGCCTCCGGCATGGCGGCGCTTCACGGCGCGATGCTGACGGCCGGCGTCCGGAGCGGCGACCGCGTGGTGTCGAGCCGGGATCTCTATGGCGCGACACAGGCGCTCTTCCGGGACGTGATGACGCCGCTCGGGATCGAGACGCTTTACGCGCCCGCCACCGACCTGCCGGCATTCGAGCGCGCAATCGAGGCGGCCCGGCCGCGAGTCGTGTTCGTGGAGACGATTTCGAACCCGCTGCTGCGCGTCGTCGATCTGCCGGCGATTGCCGCGATGGCGCGGCGTGCCGGCGCGAAGACCATCGTCGACGCCACCTTCGCCTCGCCGCTGTTGATGACCCCGCTCGCCCTCGGCGCCGACTTCGTCGTCCACAGCACCACGAAGTACCTGAACGGCCACGGCGACGCCACGGGCGGCATCGTCGTCTGCGCGAACGCCGAGTCGCTGGCGCCGCTGCGCCAGGTCTCGAAGCTCGTGGGCGGCGTGCTCGGGGCGTTCGAGGCGTACCTGACCCTGCGCGGCGTGAAAACGCTGTCGCTGCGCATGACGAAGCAGTGCGAGAACGCGCGTCAGGTGGCCGAGCGCCTCGCGCGGCATCCCGGCGTGGCGCTCGTGCACTACCCCGGGCTGCCGTCCCACCCGGACTTCAGCATCGCCGCACGCCTCTTGCGCGGGGGGCTGTCGGGAGCGGTCGTGTCGTTCGCCCTTCGTGATGCGGGGCGCGCCGAGGTGTTCCGATTCATGGACGCGCTCAGGTTGTGCTGCGTGGGCACGACGGTGGGGGATATCTACAGCCAGCTCCTTTATCCGGCCATCTCGTCGCACCGCGCGCTGAGCGAGGCCGAGCGGCACCAGTTGGGCATCGGCGACGACCTGGTCCGGCTCTCGGTGGGCATCGAGGAGGCCGGCGACCTCATCGCGGACGTCGAACAGGCCATCGAGGAGGCGTGTTCGAGGACGTGATTCTGGCCAGGCCTCGGCGGCGCGAGACTTACTTCTTGCGCTGATCGAGCGCCCCGCGGAGCTTGTCGGCGAGCGACCCGCCGAAAGCCTGCGAGCCGGCGGCTTCCGTGCGCTCGGCGTAGTCGCGCAGCTCGTCGCGCCCCTGGGCATCAAGAACCGCCTTGCGGCTCAGCCGGATGCGGCGGCCCGCCGGGTCGATCTCGAGCACCTCCACTTCGACGTCGCTCCCGACAGGGAAGGCCTTCACCACGTCGGCTTCCTTCTCCAGGCCCGTCTCGCGCATGGGGATGAGGCCGGTCCGGCCTGACGCGAGGAAGACGAGCACGCCGAACGCCTCGTGCCGCTCCACCTTGCCGGTGAGGCGTGCGCCCACGGCTATCTCGCGCTGGCGCGCGGCTGTCCCG
The DNA here is from genome assembly GCA_963806085.1 of uncultured Acidobacteriota bacterium. Taxonomy (GTDB): domain Bacteria; phylum Acidobacteriota; class Vicinamibacteria; order Vicinamibacterales; family JAKQTR01; genus JAKQTR01. Next base: position 1,710,798 of record CAWDWR010000001.1, on the reverse strand, counting down.
CCCTCCGGCCGTAGACCTTCCATCACGAGCGCGACGCCGATCCGCTTTTTGTCGAGATCGAGGCTCAGAATCTCGAACCCGCCTGTCGTGCCAGGCGGGACCGTCGCCGCCCAGCCGCCCGCCCGGCCGGTCGGAGCGAAGGTGGACGCATGGGCCAGCGCTTCCACGCCCGGCTCCAGTTCGACGAACGCGCCGAAGTCTGCGACCCGCGTCACCCGCCCGGGGCGCACCTGACCCACCTCGTATCGGTCCGGCACCGTGGACCACGGGTCGGCGCTCAGTTGTTTCAGCCCGAGGGCGATCTTCTGCCCGTCGGCCTCGACGCGCAGGACCTTGACGGTGATCTCCTGGCCGGGCGTGACCACCTGCGAGGCGTCCGCCACACGGGACCATCCCATCTCGGAGATGTGCAGCAGGCCTTGAATCCCGCCTCCCAGCTCGACGAACGCGCCGAAATCACGCACCGAAACCACGCGCCCCGTCATCACCGCGTCAGGCACGATCGACTGCCGGATTTCCGCCGCGCGCGCCTGCTGCTCCTCTTCCTGCAGCGCCCGCCGAGACACGATGAGGTTCCTGCCGCCCTCCTTGTACTCGATGATGCGGAAGGTGTAGACGTGGCCTTCGTGATCCGCGGGCGCCGCATTGCGGACGATGTCGATCTGGGAGAACGGGCAGAAGGCGCGCTGCCGGCCGATGCGCACTTCGTATCCGCCCTTCACGGCCCGTTCGACTTTGCCTTCGACGGGCAGCCCGGCGCGGAACGCGTCCTCGAGCTGCTGGTCGGTCGCGGCCCCGCGCGCCAGCTTCCGCGAGAGCGTCAGCCCACCCTCGGTCGACACCACCATGGCCTGGATGCGCTCGCCGACGGCGACCTCGAGCCGGCCATCGGCGTCCTTCAGTTCGTCGACATCGATCTCGGCCTCGCCCTTCCCGCCGACGTTGACAAACGCCACCTCCGGGCCGATGGCGATGATCGTCCCTTCGATCGTCTCTCCCCGCTCAAAGCGCCGCGCTTGGAGGGACGCCTCGAACATCGTCGCGAAATCTTCTTCGGGCTCGGCCACAGTGTGCTCCTCGTGAAGTACCCATCTTGTCGGATCCGGCGAACCCTGGCAATTCGGACGCCGACCCGCTCGCGGCTCCCGGCGCATTGTCCCCATAGGCGAGTGACCTGATCTGTCGCACCCACCCCGTATCCTGAATCCAGCCAGCCAGGCGCGGCCAGACAACGCCTGGCGGGAGGACCTATGGACTACAGCATCCGCATCGACCGCCACCTCATCCGCGCCGCCGGAGGCAGCATCCGCTACGCCCTGGTCTCCACCGTCGCCCCCCAGGCCCCGCCGAAGGCGGGCCGCGAGCCGCTCCACGTGTCGTTCGTGCTCGACCGATCGGGCTCGATGGGAGGCCAGAAGATCGTGCTGGCCCGCGAGGCGGCGCGCCTGGCGCTGCAGGCCCTCCGCCCGGCCGACCGCTTCTCGCTGGTCGCCTACGACGATGAGATCGCGACGGTGGTCGAGTCGACGAAAGCAACAGCCGAGGCCCGCCGGAACGCGATCGCGAAGCTCGCCAGGATCGACGCTCGCGGGTCCACGGACCTCCACGGCGGCTGGCGCGCCGGCTGCGAGCAACTCGCAACTCATCTGGGCGTCCAGCCTCTGGGCCGATGCCTGCTGCTCACCGACGGCCAGGCCAATGTCGGCATCCAGGACCCGGCGGAGCTGGCGGCGCTTGCTGGCGCGGCGCGGAAGACGGGGCGGATCGCCACGAGCACGTTCGGTGTGGGTGAGGACTTCGACGAGCGCCTGCTGCCGCGGCATGGCCGACGCCTCGGGCGGCCGCTTCTACTACATCGAGCGCCCCGAGCAGATTCCGGACCTGCTCACGAGCGAGCTGGGCGAACTGCTCGAGGTGGTGGCCCGCGACGCCTGCCTGACGGTGCAGCTGCCGAAGGGCGTCGAGGCGGCGCCGCTCAACACCCTCGAGACAACCGGCGTGAAGGGCGGCATCCAGATCCGCCTGGGCGACCTGGTGTCGGGCCAGCAACTGGACGTGGTCGTCGCGCTGCAGTTCCCGGCCGGTCACACCGGCGACACGGTGGCGGTGCAGTTCGGACTCTCGGACCGCAGCGGCGCCGTGGCAGCCGCGCCGCAGGCCATCGGCTGGAGCTACGCGGCCGACCGCGCCCACAAGGCCCAGCCCCGCGAGGTCATCGTCGACCGCGAAGTGGCACGCCTCTACGCAGCCCGCGCGCGCGCCGAGGCCCTGGAACTCAACCGCGAGGGCAAGTACAAGGAGGCGCGGGCGGTGCTCGAGAAGACGGCCCGGCGCATCGACGCCTACGCGGGCGGCGACGCCGAATTGAAGGCCATCGTGGAAGGCCTGCGCGGCGACGTGGCGGCCTACGAGCACTCGATGAACGCGAAGGATCAGAAGGTGCGCTACTTCCAGTCCTACAGCATCAGCATGAACCGGATGCCGGACGGGAAGGCGAGGAGGTAAGGGGACTTCACGACCGGAAGGCGAAGATGTGAGGGAAGCCCACGCCGCGGGCCCGCACCTCGGGTATCATCGGCGCACGACGTGTCGGGGATACCTATGGCGAAGCATCCGGCCGAAACGCTGACAAGACGCACGCTCCTCGCGACGGCAGGCAAGGCCACCGTGGTCGCGATGGCGGCTCCGCTGGTGGATCTCGCGTCGGGCGCGCAGTCCGCCGCCGCACCGCCGCAGGCGTCAACTCAGCCGCTCGCAACCATCGCCGGCGTCGACCGGGTGGTGATGCGCCACGGCAAGACGTATCTGCAGGCCTGGGCGGGATACGGCGCCCCGCCGCAGCGCGGTCGACGGCCTAGCGCGGGCACCGAGAAGCCGGTGCCGCCGCCGCTCGGGCAAGGCGCGACACTCCGCTGGGCCAAGCGCTCGGGTCCGGGCACGGTAACCTTCGCCGACACGGCGGCACAGACGACGACGGCGGTGTTCTCGGAGCCGGGGGAGTACGTGCTCGAGTTCTCGGCCGAGGACGGGCCGGCGACGGCTTCGTCGACCCTGCTCGTGAAGGTGGAACTGCCGCCGCCGCGGGAGCAGCTCGCGCCCGTCGTCACCCGTTCCCACACCATCACGAGCGCGTTCTGGGCTTCGAGGGCGCGCGCGCTCATCACCTCGTGGATTCCGCACTGCATCGAGCAGATCGAGCGGACCGACATTCCCGCCGGCCAGGGCGACGGCGGCATCGACAACTTCATCGAGGCGGGCAAGGCCCTGCGCGGCGAGCCGCACGGCCCGCACAAGGGCTACGTGTTCTCGAATGCCTGGGTGCACCAGACGGTCGAGTCGATCTGCCTGGCGCTGATGGTTGATCCGCAGGGCGACAAGGACATGCTGGCGGCGCAGGTGAAGATGCGCGCGACGCTCGACGACTGGATCCCGAAGATCCTCGCCGCGCAGCACCCGGACGGCTACCTGCAGACGGCGTTCACACTGCGCGACATGGCGCCGGCAGCAGGCTATCCGGCGGCGTCGAAGGCCCCGTGGACGGCCCCCTGGTCGCCATCGGCGCGCCCGAACCACGAAGGGTACGTGGCGGGCTACTTCATCGAGTCGGCGATCAACCACTACATGATGACGGAAGGCCGCGACCGGCGGCTCTACGACGCGGCGAAGCGGCTGGCGGACTGCTGGGCGGACCACATCGGCCCCCCCCCGAAACAGGAGTGGTTCGACGGGCATCAGGAGATGGAGCAGGCGCTCGTGCGCTTCGGGCGCTTCGTCAACGAGGTGGAACGGCCCCGCGGCGCAGCCGCAGGCCCGGGCGACCGCTACGTAGCCCTCGCAAAGTTCCTGCTCGACTGCCGCAAGGGCGGCTCCGAATACGACCAGAGCCATCTGCCGGTGCAGCAGCAGTACGAGGCGGTTGGCCATGCGGTCCGCGCGGTCTACACGTACTCCGGCATGGCTGATGTCGCCGTCGAGACGCACGATGTCGACTACCAGAGCGCCGTCAAGTCGCTCTGGGACAACATCGTCCACAAGAAGTATTACCTGACAGGCGGCGTGGGCAGCGGCGAGACGTCCGAAGGATTCGGGCCGAACTACTCGCTGCGCAACAACGCCTACTGCGAGGCCTGCTCGAGCTGCGGCGAGATCTTCTTCCAGTGGAAGCTCCACCTCGCGTATCACCACGCGCAATACGCCGACCTGTACGAGCAGACGCTCTACAACGCGCTGTTCGGCGCGATGGACCTCGACGGCACGGCGTTCTACTACACGAACCCGCTCGATGCGAACCAGCAGCGCACGCCTTGGCACAACTGCCCGTGCTGCGTAGGCAACATCGCGCGGACGCTGCTCATGCTGCCCACGTGGATGTACTCCAAGAGCGCCGACGCGCTCTACGTGAACCTCTTCGCGGGCACCCGGATCAACGTGGGCGAGGTGGGCGGGACCGACGTGGAGGTGGAGCAGGCGACCGGCTACCCGTGGGACGGCGCGGTCACGCTCACACTGAATCCGAAGGCGCCGGCACGGTTCGCGGTGCGCATCCGGGCGCCGAAGCGCGACGTGAGCAGCCTCTACCGCGCAGAACCTCTGGCGGACGGCATCACGCGGCTCTCGGTGAACGGCACCGAGGTGCGCGCGGCCGAAGCAAATGGCTACCTCGAGGTCGCCCGGGTCTGGAAGCGGGGCGACACGATCGCGTTCACGCTGCCGATGCCGATCCAGCGCGTCCACGGGAGCGACCGCATCGTGGCTGGAGGCGATCGCCCGTCTCCGGTGAAGGGGAAGGTCGCGCTGCGCATGGGGCCGCTCGTCTACAACATCGAGCAGGTGGACCAGAACATCACGGGGGTGCTGCCGCCGACGGCGCCTCTCTCGGCGGAATGGCGGCCGGACCTGCTCAAAGGCGTGAAGGTCATCAGCGGCCGATTCGCTGACGGCAAGCCGATGCTGGCCATCCCGAACTACGCGCGCTGCAACCGCAACCCGCCCGCGCCGCCTCCCGCGCCCCCGGCGCAGGCGTCCGCACCCGCGCCGGCAGGATCGGCTCCCGCGCCCCGTCCCGCGCCGCCGCCGCCGACGTCGATCGTGTGGATTCGGGAGGAGTGACGAGACACATGAGCCAGGACTCTCTCCCCCTGACGATCCGGCCCGCGCGCCACGACGATGAAGCGTTCCTTCTGAGCCTGCTGCCGCGCCTGGCTGACTTCCCCCTGCCGGCGTGGCGGACGGCGGAGGAGATCGCGCGCGGAGACCTCCAGATCCTTCTCGACGCGCTGCACGGGAGGGTCGAGCACGCGTCGATCCTGATCGCGGAGTTCTCGCCGGGCGGTGAACGCGCGGGATACGTGTTCGCGACGACCAGGCACGACTACTTCACGCGGGCGGCGCACGCCCACGTGGAGGTCATCGCGGTGACCCCCGAGGCCGAGCGCCGGGGCGTCGCCCGGGCCCTGATGGACGCCATCGAACAGTGGGCGAAGCGCCGCGGATACAAGTGGGTCACGCTCAACGTGTTCGACCGCAACGCGCGCGCGAGGGCCTTCTACGACAGCCTCGGCTACCAGCCCGAGACGATTCATTTCCGCAAGGACCTGTAGGGCATGGCGAAGCGAACCGCGGCGCCGGCGCCGAAGGCCTTCCGCACGCCGGCGGCGTTCCGCGCCTGGCTCGAGAAGAACCACGCGAGCGCCACCGAGCTGGTCCTCCGGCTGTTCAAGGTGCATGCGGCCCATCGCGGGCTCACCTACAAGCAGGCCCTGGACGAGGCGCTGTGCTTCGGCTGGATCGACGGCGTCATCCATCGGCTCGACGAGGACAGCTTCAGCCAGCGCTACTCTCCGCGCCAGCCGCGCAGCACCTGGAGCCGGCGGAACATCGAGCATGTCGAGCGGCTGAAGAAGGCCGGGCGGATGGCACCCGCAGGACTGACGGCGTACGCGGCGCGCAACGCGCACCGCACGGGCGTCTATTCGTTCGAACAGGAGCCACCGGCACTCACGGCGGCGTACGTGAAAGCCATCCGCGCGAACAAGGCGGCGTGGGCGTTCTTCCAGGGGCAGGCGCCCGGGTTCCGCCGCCTGATGGCCCACTGGATCATGAGCGCGAAGAAAGACGAGACGCGCGCAAGGCGCCTGGGACTTCTCATCGACTGCTCGGCTCGCGGCCGCAAGATCCCGCCGCTCGAGGCGCTTGCCAGGCCTGCGGCCCGCGGGAAGGCGCCATGAAGACGATCGGCCTCATCGGCGGCATGAGCTGGGAATCGACGGTCCCGTACTACCAGACGATCAACCGGGCCGTCGGCCGGCGCCTGGGCGGGCTGCACTCGGCCAAGGTCGCGCTCTACAGCGTGGATTTCGACGAGATCGAAAGACTGCAGCACGCAGGGAAGTGGGAGGAATCCGGCGAGATTCTCGCCGATGCCGCGCGGGCGGTCCGCCGCGCCGGCGCGGATTTCATCGTGCTCTGCACCAACACGATGCACAAGGTGGCGCCGCAGATCGAGGCGGCCGTGGACGTTCCGCTGCTGCACATCGCGGATGCGACGGCCGCGCGGGTGAAGGGCGCGGGCGTCACGCGGGTCGGCCTGCTCGGCACGCGGTTCACGATGGAGGAGGACTTCTACCGAGGCAGGCTCGAGACCCGGCACGGATTGTCGGTGCTGACGCCGCCGGCGGGGGATCGCGATCTCGTGCACCGCGTGATCTACGGTGAGCTGTGCCTGGGGCAGGTCCTGGAGGGTTCGCGTTCGGCGTTCCGGCAGGTCGTCGACGGCCTCGTGGAGCGCGGGGCGCAGGGCGTCATCCTTGGTTGCACGGAGATCGGCCTGCTGCTGAAGCCGGAGGACGCGCCGGTTGCGCTGTTCGACACGGCCGCCATCCACGCGGAAGCCGCGGCGGAGTTCGCGCTCGTCGGGTAGCCTTCGGACGCCCGCAAACGGCAAAGGCCGCCCGGCGCGGTGATCGCGCGGGGCGGCCTTGCCAGAAGACGGCCGGAATCAGTGCCCATGCTCGCGGCCACATACGGGCCGGTCGTGCAGGCAGTGAGACCGCCTCCAACCGATGCGAAACCGACTACGCCGGCTTCACGTTCTCGGCGCGCGGACCCTTGGGGCCCTGGCCGCGCTCGAACGTCACCGCCTGGCCTTCGTGCATGCTGTCGAAGGGCGTGCTGGTGCACGCGGACTGGTGGAAGAAGTACTCGTTGCCGTCTTCAGCGGCGACAAAACCGAAACCCTTGTCGCTCACCATGCGCTTGATCGTGCCGTTCATTGCCATTGTCGTTACCTGACCTCTCGTGGAACCGATACCCGCCCCAACGCCGCGAGCGGCGCCGTGTGAACGTTCACATACCGGTTGAGGTCGCAATCGATGCTGCTATGCGCAGAGGGTAGATCGCGTCGAACAGCCTGTAGCTTTGAAGTATGTCGGGAGCGGCGAGCCACATGGCGCGCCGTCGGCGGCGGGACTCAAAGCGGAACTTCAAAAGTATAGCACAGTTCCTAGCGATTGCAGCAATCGCCTGCCCGCCTGTCTCCCCGGGCGCCTGGACGGACCCCGCGCCAAGCGTGACCCGACCTGTCATACCCGCCGTGCATGATCAATGTGCGGGCCGTGGGAAGGGCCCGTAGAAGGGTGGGGTGGCAATGGCAGCACGCACGCAGGGAGCGCAACTCGAGACGCTGGCCAGACGGCTGTGCCCCCACAAGACCGATGGCCAGGTGGAACATCAGCTGGTGCCATCAGCCGGCAGGAAGCTGTCCCCCGCCGGGGCCCGCGCCCACGCCATCGACCGCGTGGCGGCCGTCGTCGCCCGGACCTGCGAGTGGGGTGAGCCCATGACGGACTGGGACGTGGGCGACTTCCGCTTCCTGGTGCTCGATTTCGGGCCCCGGAAAGACGTCAGCCTCTACGTGCAGATCTGGTCCGAGCCTGGCGAGCCCGTCCTTATCGAGGCCTGCTCCGGCGCATGGAACCCGACGGCGAGGCCGTACGTGAGAGCGCCCCAGCGGGCCGCGCTGCGCAAGCTCGGATACGCGGTGGGCGGCCGGGCCCGCAACTACCGCAAGCACTGGACCCTCTCTCCGCTCGCCGACGCCCGCGCCCTCGCGGAGGAACTGCTGTCGATCCTCGTCGAGATCTTCGGCTACCGCGGGCAGCGGCCGCTCGGCATGGTCTATTGCTCGGAGGGCCGGTCGGAACCCGGGCGGGTCTTCCCGTCCCTCACCGTCGACGATGTGAAGCGGATGCTTGGCATTGCGGGCTGCCAGGTGGTGGATGCGGAGCCCGCAGGGCCGGTGGGTCCGGGGGTCAAGCTGCGGCTCATCCACGTCGCGCAGCCCTTTCCGTTCGTCGTCGAGATGCGCGGCCAGGCGACGAAGGCGCCGGCGACGTACGAGGCGATGCGCCTGGTCACCCCGCTGCCGGCCGGGCGAGGCCTGTCGCCAGGAGAACTCGAAGCGATGGTCCGGGAGTGCCCTTTCGGCCGGACGTTCCGCGACGACGAGGGGGACCTGCTGTTCATCGCGGACCACGTGGTGACGGGCACGACGGTGCGTTGGTTCCTGACCACGATCCGGGTCTGGGCGCACATGCGCGAGCGCGCCGTCGAGATGCTGCGCCTCGCGCTGGCTCCGCCATCACCGGGCACACCCGGCGGCCGCGGGGGTGCTGGTGGGGGCGGAGGTGAAGACGAGGCCGACGCGGACGGCGACGATGACGACGGCGCCGACGACGATGAAGAGCCGGGCCGGGCCGGCCAGTCGCGCGTCACCGTGCACTAAGATAGTGGTCGGGGTCCTGCACGGAGCGTTCAAGAGATGACCAAGGGACGGCTCGAGGCGTTCAGCGACGGCGTGCTGGCGATCATCATCACCATCATGGTGCTCGAAGCGAAGGTGCCGCACGGCGACGCGTCGCTCGCGGCGCTGTGGCCCATCGCGCCGGTGTTCGTCAGCTACGGGCTCAGCTTCCTGTACATCGCCATCTACTGGAACAACCACCATCACATGTTCCATGCGTCGTCCAAGGTGGATGGCCGCGTGCTTGTGGGCCAACATGAACCTGCTGTTCTGGCTCTCGCTCGTGCCGTTCGCCACGGGCTGGATGGGGGAGAATCACTTCGCGTCGTGGCCGACGGTGCTCTACGGCGTCGTGCTGCTGCTGGCCGCCATCGCGTACTTCATTCTCGAACTGGCGCTGGTGGCGGTGAACGGCAGGAACTCGGCGCTCGCGCGGGCCATCGGCCGCGACGTCAAGGGCAAGGCCTCGATCGCGCTCTACGCCGTCGCGCTGGCGCTGGCGTTCTTCGCCGGCTGGCTCGCGCTCCTGGTGTATGCGCTGGTGGCCCTCATGTGGCTTGTACCCGACCGGCGAATCGAGCGCACGCTCGCGGCGCGCGAGTAGCGGCGCCGGGCGCAACCGGGGAGCTCCGGGCCACGTAGAAGAACAGAGGAGGGCGATGTGTTTGAGAAGCTGTCGAACAGCTGGGAGTTGGTCAAGGCGAGCGCCGCGGTGCTTCGGGCCGACAAGGAACTGCTCCTCTTTCCGGTGATCTCCGCGGTTCTGTCGCTCCTCGTCGTCGTCACGTTCTTCGTGCCCGCGTTCCTGGCCGGCGTGTTCGTCCCGGGTCTGGAAGACGGCGTCGTGATGTCCGGAACGGCCTACGCGGCGATCCTCCTCTTCTACGTGGTGCAGTACTTCGTGATCTTCTTCTGCAACACGGCGCTGGTCGGCGCGGCGCTGATCCGCCTGCGCGGCGGCGATCCGACGGTGGCAGACGGCTTCCGCATCGCGGCGTCGCGCGGCCGGCGACATCCTGGGCTACGCCCTCATCGCGGCCACCGTCGGCATGGTGCTGCGCGCGATCTCCGAGCGGAGCGGCCTGCTCGGGCGCCTGGTCGTCGGGCTGGTCGGCCTCGCCTGGAACCTCGCCACGTTCCTGGTCGTGCCGGTGCTCGTCGTCGAGGACGTCGGGCCGATCGAGGCGATCCGGCAGAGCGCCGCCTACCTCAAGCGGACCTGGGGCGAGCAGATTGTCGGCAATCTCGGGATGGGCCTGGTGTTCGGCCTCATCAGCCTCGGCACGCTGGCGGCCGGCGTGGCGTTGCTCGTGGCGGCCGCTGCCACCGAATCGGCCTTCCTCATCATCTTCGTCGCGGTCTGCCTGTTCGCTGGCCTTCGTGGCGATCGCGCTGGTGAGTTCAGCGCTGAGCGGCATCTATGCCGCGGCCGTCTACCGCTATGCCGCGGAAGGGGAGACCGGGACGCTTCTTCACCCCGGCGATGGTGAAGAGTGCGTTCCGCCGGAAGTAGCCGCGCCGCTACAGCGTCGCCGTGACCGACCGCAGCGACGCGAAGTCCATCTTTCCGAGGCCGCGTTCCTCCGCGAGCCGCAGATAGCGCAACCGGGGCGCCGCCAGGTTCCACCACGCCTGGGCGGCGTACGCGTCCACGGCCACCGGGTCGACGCTGGCCACGACGGTGCGCTTCATCTCGACGTCGTCGACGTCCCCGCCGGTCGGGCCGTTGCGCATCGAGCACCCGGTAGGCGTCCATCACCGTCAGCGTCGGCTTCGCGAACGACGTCAGGTCGACGATGCTCTCGTGGATGCGCTGGTGGAGCCGGTTCCGGTCGCCGCCGATCAGGCCGTACCAGTTCTTCATGCCGAGCGTCACGCCCGTCAGGCTGTGGTGCTTCGCGATGGGCACGTTGATGAGCTTGGTCGCGTCGAGGAACGGCTCGAGCACCGGCCACTCGCCCAGGGTGTCGCCCTTGAGATTGACGCGCTTGAAGAAGCGCGGTCTGCGGCAGCACGACTTCGGCGCCGGCGGCGCGGGCAGCGGCCGCGATGCCGCTGCGGTCGAAGCAGGCCTCGGCCTCGTTGCAGCTCACGTCGGTGACGATGACGGATCCCGCTCCGGCCGCCAGGCACAGCCGGACGAGGGCCGCGACCACCTCCGGGTTCGTCGTCGCCGCGTGCTCCGGCAGCCGGTCCCACGCGATGTTCGGCTTGACCACCACGGTGTCGCCGCGCGCCACGAAGCGCGCCATGCCGCCCAGGTCCGCGAGCGCGCGCTCCACCAGGGCGGCCGGGCCGGCCGCCTCGCCCTGGGCGACGGCCAACTCCGGCAGGTCCGGCCGCTCCGCCACGCGGTGATCGATGTCCACGTCGGCGGCAGCGCCTTCGGCCGGGCGCAGGCTTCGGCCCGCCAGATACGTCCCGAGGCCGAGCGTGGCCGCACTGGCGCCGCCCAGGCGCAGCACGCGCAGCAGGAAGGCGCGGCGGTCGGACGTGGTGGCGGGGTCGGTCATCGGCATCCCTTGACCGGCAAGCGGCCCGGTTGGTCCTATGATAGTGCAGGCAGGAGGACGCATGGCCGAGCAACTGGACACGGCGCGGGCGTGGACGCCCGGCGCGATCCGCGACGTCGCTACGGGCTTTCAGTCGAGCAGGATCCTGCTGACTGCGGTCGAGTTGCGCGTCTTCAGCCTCATTGGCGGCGGCAGTCTCACCTCGGCCGAGCTTGCGGGCCGGGCCGCGTGCGACCCGCGTGCCACCGACCGCCTGCTGAACGCGCTCTGCGCGATGCGGCTCCTCGTGAAGCGTGAAGGCCGCTTCCTGAACACGCCGGAGAGCCGCCGCTTCCTCGACGACAGCAGCCCCGAGTTTGCCGCCGGGCTCGGGCACACGGCGTCGATGTGGCACAGCTGGAGCGGGCTCACCGACGCGGTCCGCGAGGGGAGGCCCGCGATACGCGCGGCCATCAACGAGCGCGGCGACGGGTGGCTGAAGCCGTTCATCGCGGCGATGCACTACCGGGCCGCGCAGCAGGCGCCGGCCATCGCCGCGCTCCTCGGCCTCGACGGCGTCGCGCGGGTGCTCGACGTCGGCGGCGGCTCGGGCGCCTTCGCCATGGCGTTCGCCGAGCGGGAGCCCGGCCTCGTCGCGGTCGTCTTCGACCTGCCGAACGTGCTGCCCCTGACCCGCGAGTACATCGCCGAGGCCGGCCTCAGCAGCCGCGTCACCACGGCCGTCGGCGACTACCTCGTCGACCCGCTGCCCGAGGGGTTCGACCTCGTCTTCCTGTCGGCCGTGATTCACAGCAACTCGGCCCAGCAGAACGCCGCCCTCATCGCCTCGTGCGCCGCCGCGCTGAACCCGGGCGGCCGGGTGGCCGTGGTCGACTGGGTCATGGACGACGATCGGGTCGGGCCGCCTGCGGGCGCGTTCTTCGCGCTCAACATGCTGGTGGCCACCGATCACGGCGACACGTTCACCGAAGGCGAAATCCGGGGCTGGATGGCAAAGGCGGGTCTCGCCGCCGGCCCCAGGATCGACACCGGCACCGGCACCAGCATCGTCGTCGGCCTCGGCCCCTCCCGGCGCTGACGAGGAGGACGCGTGCGGATCACCGAGCCGATGACGACGATCACCGACTACGTGATGGGAGCGCTCGCCCTCGTGCTCGCGGTGCGGCTCATGGGCGACAGCGCGGCCGGGCGCCAGCTTTCCGGTCCAGCTCTGGGCGGCCGCACTCCTGATGACCGCGATCGGCGGCGTTTGCCGGCGGCACGTATCACGGCTTCATCGAGTGGATGCCGGGTGCCACGGCGCGCCTGCTGTGGAAGGGGACGCTGCTGGCCACGGGGCTCGGCAGCGCCTGCCTGCTGGCCGCGGCCGTCGTGGGCGCCGCCGCCGGCCCGCTGCGCATGGCCCTCCTCGGCCTGGTCATCGCCAAGCTGATCGTCTACGCGTGGACCATCATGGCCAGAGACTCGTTCACCCTGGTCATCGTCGACTATGGCAGCGCCCTCGTCGCGGTGCTGCTGGCCGCGTGGTTCATCCGGCCGAGCGGACTGACGCCCGCCGCGGGGTGGATTACGGCCGCCGTGGCCGTGGCGGCCGTGGCGGGGGTCATCCAGTGGGCCCGCCTGGCCCCGCACCCGCGCTTCAACCACAACGACCTGTTTCACGTGGTGCAGATGGCGTCGCTCTACCTGCTCTATCGGGGCGGTCTGCTTCTGCGCGACATGCAGTAAACTCGGCTGCGCCCGCGGGTGCGGGCACACTGGAGGATGCCGCATGACCGCTGGCCACGCGACCCCGGCGACGAGCGCCCTGCCCGACAACGCCTACAAGAAGCTCGGCCCGGGCGAGGCCTATCAGCCCGCTGGTGCCGCCGGCCTCGACGGTGCCCGAGACCACGTGGCGCTCGGTGTTGTGGGGGCTGCTGCTCTGCGTCATCTTCACCGTCGCGTCCGCGTATTCCGGGCTGAAGGTCGGGCAGGTGATGGAGGCGGCCATCCCGATCTCCATCCTGGCGATCGGACTGGCCCGGGTCTACCGGCGCCGGTCGACGCTGCTCGAGAACGTCATCATCACGAGCATCGGCGGCACGTCGGGCGCGGTGGTCGCCGGCGCGATCTTCACGCTGCCGGCGCTGTACAGCATGCAGCTGAACCCGCACCCGGTGCAGACGATCTTCATCTGCCTGGCCGGCGGCTGCCTCGGCATCCTGTTCCTCATCCCGCTCCGCCGCTACTTCGTCCGCGAGATGCACGGCGAGTTCCCCTACCCCGAGGCCACGGCCATCACCGAGGTGCTCGTCACCGGCGAGAAGGGCGGGTCGCAGGCCAAGCTGCTGCTGCAGGCCACGGCCATCGCCGGCGTCTACGACTTCTTCGTCACGACGTTCCAGGTGTGGAAGGAGTACATCGATCTGCAGTTCGTGCCCGTGGTGAAGACCCTGGCCGAGAAGGCGCAGGATCGCCACCAGTTTCGACGCGGTGACGTTCATCCTCGGCCTCGGCTACGTGATGGGCCTGCGCTCGTCGATGGTCCTCGTCGCGGGCGGCGTGCTCGCGAACTTCGTGCTCGTGCCGCTCATCTGGATGATCGGCCAGCACCTGCCCGGCATGGCCGTCGCGCCTGGCGCGGTGCCGATCGCGGAGATGACCGCGAACCAGATCTTCCGCGGCTACGTCCGCTTCATCGGCGTGGGCGCGATTGCCACGGCCGGCATCTTCGGCATCATCAAGTCGCTGCGGATCGTCGCGGGGTCGTTCGGCATCGCCATCAAGGCGTTCCGGGCGGGCAAGGGCGGCACCGAGGAGCGCACCGACCGCGACATCCCGCTGATGGCCATCCTGGTCGGCGTCATCGTGGCCGCCCTCGGCGGTCGCGGCGTTCTTCGGCAGCCTGGAGCCGTCCATCTCGATCCTGCTGCTCGGCGCCGCGCTGACGCTGGCGTTCTCGTTCTTCTTCGCCTCGGTGGCCGCCAACGCGATTGCCACCGTGGCGCGCAACCCCGTGTCGGGCATGACGATGCTGACGATCATCTTCTCGTCGGTCGTCCTGCTCCGCTTCGGCCTCGAGGGCCAGACCGGCATGTTCTTCGTGATGGCCATCGCCGGCATGGTGTGCACGGCGCTTTCGGTGTCGGGCCAGACCATCACAGACCTGAAGACCGGCTACTGGCTGGGATCGACGCCGGCCGCCCAGCAGCGCGTGAAGTTCCTGGGGGTCGTGGCCGCGGCCGCTGCAGCCGGGCTGGCCATCGTCATGCTGGCCCAGACGTACCAGTTCGGCGAAGCGGCGGCGGGGGACATGAGGCCGGTGCTGGCCGCCCCGCAGGCGTCGATCATGCAGGCCCTGGTCGAGGGATTCATGAGCCGCCAGCCGGTGGCCTACCTGCTGTTCGGATCGGGCATGATGATCGCGGTCATCATGGAGATGCTCGGCGTGCCGGCCCTCGTCTTCGCGCTGGGCATGTACCTGCCGCTCGAACTCAACCTGCCGGCGCTGGTCGGCGGCGTGATCGCGCACTACCTCGGGAAGCGCGCGACGGCGGCGGGCGAACCGAGAGGCCGGATCATGCGCGAGCGCGGCGTGATCATCGCCTCCGGGTTCATGGCCGGCGGCGCCCTCGGCGGCGTGCTGGGCGCGTCGTTGCGGCTGTTCCCGTGGTTCGCGGAAGACCTCGTCAAGACGCCGTTCTTCGAGCACGATGCGGTCTCGCAGCTGGTGTCGGCGGCGATGTTCCTCGGCGTCTGCGCGTACCTGTGGTGGGATTCGACCAGGAAGGTGGAGTAGTGGGGAAGGACAGCTCTGGCGAGATCCGGCCCTCCCAGCCCCGGACGAAGCTGCTGGCCGCGCTGCCGGACGGGCGCGTCTTCGAGGCGCCGATCGGCGCCCTGGTGGGCGACGTGCTCCGCGCGGCCTACGAACCGCCGAAATGCCCCTACCTGGCCGCCATCGTCGACGGGCGGCTGCGCGAGCTGACGTTCGCGCTCCACGGCGACGCGGCCGTCACGCCCCTGGACGCCTCCACGGCCGACGGCGTCCGCGTCTATCGCCGTTCGCTGTCGTTCCTCATGCTCGTCGCGTTCGACGAGGTGTTCCCGGGGAGCGAGATCTTCATCGAACACTCGGCAGCGTCGGCCGCGGGCTACTACTGCGAGGTGCGCGGCCGGCGCCAGTTCACGGCCGACGAACTGGGGGCGGTCGAGCGCCGAATGCGGGACATCGTGGCCGAGGACGCGCCCATCACCCGGGCGCGGGTCTCCCGCGACGAGGCGATGGCCGTCTACGAGTCACGCGGCGAGACCGACAAGGCCCGCCTCCTGCTCCACCGCGACAGGGAGTGGTTCACGCTGTACCGGCTCCACCAGCGGAGGGACTACCTCCAGGGCTACATGGTGCCGTCGACGCGCTGCGTCCGCCACTTCGCGCTGCACGCGCTGCCGACGGGGTTCATGCTCCAGTTTCCGCACCAGCGCCAGCCGGAGGTCATCGCCCCGCTCACGCCGTACCCGAAGCTGTTCGCCGTGTTCGAGCAGGCGGGCGACTGGCTCGACCGGCTCGGGATCCGCAGCGCGGGCGCGTTGAACGACGCCATCGCCGCCGACCGCCTCAGCGAGGTGTCGCTGGTCGCCGAAGCATTCCACGAAGCGGGCATCGCGAGGATCGCGGGCCGCATCGCCGAGACGCGCGGCCGGGTCCGCGTCGTCTTCATCGCCGGCCCGAGCTCGTCCGGCAAGACGACCTTTTCGAAGCGGCTGGCCGTGCAGTTGCTCGCGAACGGAATCAGGCCGATGCCCCTCGGCCTCGACGACTACTTCGTCGACCGTGACGAGACGCCGCGTGACGAGAAGGGCGAGTACGACTACGAGACCATCCGCGCCCTCGACCTCGACCTGTTCGGCGAGAACCTGCGGTCGCTCATCGCCGGGCGCCCGACGCCGATGCCGCCGCTACAACTTCCTGACCGGCCGCCGCGAGGCGGGACCGACCGTGACGCTCGGCCTCGACCACGTCATCATCGTCGAGGGCATCCACGGCCTGAATCCGGCGCTCGCGAAGGGGCTGCCGGCCGAGTCGGTCTTCCGCGTCTACGTGTCGGCGCTGACCCAGTTGAACCTGGACCGGCACAACCGGGTGGCGACGTCCGACTGCCGCCTCATCCGGCGCGTGGTCCGGGATGCCGCGACGCGCGGCTACAACGCGACCGCCACCCTGAAGCGGTGGGATTCGGTCGTGAGAGGGGAGAAGCAGCACATCTTCCGGTTCCAGGAGAACGCCGACGCCGTCTTCAACTCGGCTCTCGTGCACGAACTGGCGGTGCTGCGGCCGTTTGCCGAGCCGCTCCTGCTGCAGGTGCGTCCCGACGCGCCCGAGTTCGTCGAGTCGAACCGGCTGCTGTCGTTCCTGCACGTGGTTCCGGCCCGCGCAACCCGATCACGTGCCCGACAACTCGATCCTGCGGGAGTTCATCGGCGGCTCGATCTTCACCCGCCTGCGCCTGTAGAAAAGGGGACTGTTCCCGTTTCTACGCGCGGTCGAGATCCTCGCGGCCGGTGCGCACGTTCCACGCCAGCAGCTCGTATTGGCCCACCCCGGCCTGCCAGTACGGGTCGCCGTCCCGGACCGCGTCGAGCGTCGCCTCCACGGCATCGTCCGGTACCCTCAGCAACAGCGCGCCGCCATAGCGGGGTTCGAGGGGGCCGGATGCGACGAGCACCCCCTGTGCCTTGAGGCCCTGCAGATAGGCGCGATGCGCCTCGTAGTGGGCCAGCACCTCTTCGAGCGGTCTGCGATAGCGAATGATGGCCAGCGCGTACATGACGCCTCCCGTCCGTGCCCCATTGTGCGGTACAGGCCGACGCCGGGTCCAGCCGTGCGGCTGCTATAATCGCGGCCCGACGCCTGGAGCGGCGTCATCACCTGGACAACGCGGCTGCTCAGCGGCGTGAGCACGGGTCGTGACGCCGCGTTTCGAGGCGGAGGCGGGAGGAACGATGCGGAGGAAACTGTTCCGCGGGGCCATGCTGGCTGCCGCCGCGAGCGCACTGGCCGCGGTCGTGGCCGCGCAGGCCCCCGAAGCGTACGACCTCGTGATCCGGGGCGGCCGGGTGTTCGACGGGGCCGGCAACCCCTGGGTTGTCGCGGACGTGGCCGTCAGGCAGGATGCGATTGCCGCAATCGGGCCCGGCCTCGCGGGCACGGGCCGGCGCGAGATCGACGCTCGCGGGCTGGTGGTTTCGCCCGGGTTCATCGACACGCACACGCATGCGCGCCGCGGGATCTTCGAGGTGCCGACCGCCGACAACTACGTGCGGCAGGGCGTGACCACGATCTTCGAGGGTCCCGACGGCAGTTCGCCGGTGCCGCTGAAGCCTTTCCTCCAGAAGATCGCGGCGCTCGGCATCTCCCCGAACTGGGGGATGTTCATCGGCCAGGGATCGGTGCGCGAAGCCGTCATCGGCCGCGTCGACCGGAAAGCGACCGCGGACGAAATCGCGAGGATGAAGGCCCTCGTGCGCGAGGGCATGCTGGACGGCGCGTTCGGCCTGAGCACCGGCCTGTTCTACGTGCCGGGCATCTTCACGCCCACCGACGAGGTGATCGCGCTGGCGGCGGTGGCCGGCGCGATGGGCGGCATGCACGTGTCGCACATGCGCAACGAGGCGTCCGGCGTGCTCGACAGCGTGAAGGAGACGATCGCCGTGGGCGAGCAGGGGCACATGCCCACGCAGATCACGCACCACAAGATCATCGGCACTCCCAATTGGGGCCGCAGCGTCGACACCCTGAGGCTGGTGGCCGAGGCGCGGGCGCGCGGCGTCGACGTGACCATCGATCAGTACCCGTACACAGCCTCCAGCACCGGCATCAACGTCGCTGCTGCCGCCCTGGGCGCTCGAAGGGGGACAGGCCGACATCGTGGCGCGCCTGCGGGACGCGGCGCAGCGGGCCAGGATCAAGAAGGCGATCGTCGAATCCCTGATGTACGACCGGGGCGGCGGCGACGCGAAGAACGTCCAGATCGCCTCGTGCCCGTGGGACCCGTCCCTCGCCGGGAAGACCCTGGCCGACATCACGCAGGCGCGCGGCGCCGAGCCGACGCTGGACAACGCGGCCGAAACGGCCATGTGGATCGTCGAGCAGGGCGGGGCATCGGGGATCTTCCACGCCATCGACGAGGCGGACCTCGAGCGCATCCTGAAGGACCCGGTGACGATGATTGCCTCCGACGGCGAGGTGCCCGTCTTCGGGAAGGCCTCGCCGCATCCGCGCAGTTACGGCACCTTCGTGCGCGTGCTGGGGCGCTACGTGCGCGGGAACGGCACGTCATTCCCCTGGCCGAGGCCGTGCGCAAGATGACGTCGTTCCCCGCGCAACGCGTGGGCCTGCTCGACCGCGGGCGTGCTGCGCCCGGGCATGAAGGCCGACATCGCCGTCTGGGACGCCGCCACGATTGCCGACACGGCGACCTTCGAGCAGCCGCACCAGTACGCCGCGGGCGTGCACACGGTGATCGTCAACGGCCAGATCGTGTTCGAGCACGGCGCCATGACGCCGGCCCGGCCTGGCAAGGTTCTCTACGGCCCGGCATACCGGCCCGCCCGCTGACGGCGCGCCTGCGAGGAACGCTTCGATGAGACCACGCGTCGCCCGCGTACTGCTGATCGTGCTGGCCGCCGCGGCGGCCACCGCCACCGTCTTCACCTCGTCTGAGCCGCTGCGCGCGGCCCACGGCATGGTCGTCTCGCAGGAAGCCGTCGCGTCGAGGGCCGGCGTGGACGTGCTGAAGGCCGGCGGCAACGCCATCGACGCCGCCGTCGCGACGGCCTTCGCGCTCGCCGTCGTGCACCCGACGGCCGGTAACATCGGCGGGGGCGGGTTCATCGTGTACCGTCCGGCATCCGGTGAACCGGTGGCCTACGACTTCCGCGAGATCGCGCCAGCGGCGGCCACGCCGACGATGTTCCTGACCAACGGCAAGTACGACGCGGCGAAACACCACGACAGTCATCTCTCGGTCGGCGTGCCCGGGACCGTCGCCGGCCTGCATCTCGCGTGGAAGGAACACGGGTCGCTTCCGTGGGACCGGCTGCTTGGGCCTGCCATCGCCCTGGCCCGCGACGGCTTCCCGCTGAGCGAATCGCTGGCCGCCTCGCTGGCCCGTGTGCTGCCGTCGATGAAGAGATACCCGGCGTCGGTGGCGCAGTTCTCGAAGAACGGCGTGCCGTACGCCGCCGGCGAGGTGTTCGCGCAGCCCGATCTCGCCCGCACGCTCGCCCGGATCGCCGCGCAGGGCCCCGCCGGCTTCTACGAGGGAGAAACCGCGCTGCTCATCGAGCGGGAGATGGCGGCGAACGGGGGCCTCATCACGCGCGCGGACCTGAAGGCCTACAGGCCGGAGCGGCGCGCCCCGCTGCGCGGCACCTACCGGGGGTACGACGTTCTCTCGATGCCGCCCATCAGTTCCGGCGGGACGGCGCTCATCCAGATGCTCAACGTCCTCGAGGGCTACGACCTCGCGGCGAACGGCTGGGGATCGGCCGCGAACTCACACGTCACGATCGAGGCCATGCGCCGGGCCTACGCGGACCGGGCGCGTTACCTCGGCGACCCCGCCTTCAACCCGTCGATGCCGATCGCGACGCTCATTTCGAAGGCGTATGCCGCATCGCTTCGGGCGACGATCAGGCCGGATCGCGCGTCGGTGTCGTCGCCGGCATCGTTCGAGTGGCCGCCCGAGTCGAGCGAGACCACGCACTTCTCGGTGGTCGACGCCTCGCGCAATGCGGTGTCGCTCACCTACACGCTCGAAGCGGGATTCGGCTCGAAGATCGTCGTGCCGGGCGCGGGCTTCCTGCTGAACAACGAGATGGGCGACTTCAACGCCGGGCCGGGGCTGACCGATGCGGACGGCCTGATCGGCACCGAGCCCAACCTCGCCGCACCCCGCAAGCGCATGCTGTCGAGCATGACGCCGACGATCCTCGCGAAGGACGGACGGCTGTTCATGGTGACCGGCAGCCCGGGCGGGCGCACGATCATCTCTACCGTGCTGCACACGATCCTGAATGTGATCGATCACGGCATGAACGCCCAGGAGGCCGTCGACGCGGCCCGGTTCTACCACCAGTGGCTGCCAGACACGGTCTACTACGAGCGCTACGGGCTTTCGCCCGACACCCTGGCGCTGCTGAGGGCCCGCGGCCACAAGCTCGAGCCGATCGCCGTGCAGGGCATCGCCGAGGTGATCGTGCTCGAGCCGCGCAGCGGCAAGCTGGCCGCCGGCAACGACCACCGCGACGTGGATGGAGGGGCGGCAGGCTATTGATGGGGTCAGACCCCGGGCGGAGGCGTGATGGGTGTTGACGTCGTCGGCGTCGGAGCAAGTTGTGTCGACCAGGTCTGCCGCCTGCCGGTGTTCCCGGAAGCCGGCGGGCCGCTGGCCAAGGTCCGCATGCAGGCGCAGACGCGCACCTGCGGCGGGCAGATCGCCACGGCGCTCGCCACCTGCGCGAGCCTCGGCCTGCGCGCGACCTATCTGGGCGCCGTCGGCGACGACGAGGACGGCCGCAGGATCCGGGCCGAGCTCGGCGCGCGGGGCATCGACTTGCAGTATCTCGAGGTCGGCGACGCGCCGTCCGCCACCGCGACGATTCTCCTCGATGCCACCGGCGACCGCATCGTGCTGTGGCATCGCGACCCCGCGCTCCGATACCCGCCCTGCGCGCCTGCCGGCCGACGTCATCGCCGCCGCGCGTGTGCTGCACGTCGACGACGTCGACGTGCCCGCGGCCATCGAAGCGGCGCGCGTCGCGCGTGCGCACGGCGTCCCGGTCACCTGCGACATCGATCACGTCACACCGGGCACGAGAGAACTGCTGCAGCTGGTGAGCCATCCGGTCTTTGCCGAGACCGTTCCCGCGCAGCTCACCGGCGAGACCGATCCGGAGCGCGCGCTGCGGGCGCTCCGCCGCATGCATCCCGGACGGCTGGTCGTGACCGTCGGTGAGCGGGGCGCCATCGCCCTCGACGGAGACAGCCTGCTGGCCGCGCCCGGGTTCCCGGTGACCGTTGTCGATTCGACCGGCGCCGGCGACGTCTTCCGGGGCGGCTACATCTACGGCATCGTGCAGGGATGGTCGCTCGACCGCCAGCTCTGGTTCGCGAACGCGGCCGCCGCCGTCAGCTGCACCAAGGCGGGTGCCATGGGCGGCGTGCCGTCGCTGGCCGAAGTGGAAGACCTGCTGGCCCGGCGTTCGTAGCCGGCCTCCAGGGCCGCCGGCGGATCTGCCCGGCACGCAACCCGCGGGGTTCGGCACGTTCCCCGGCTCCAGCCCCCCGATCCCGGCCGGCGCTTCGAGCCGGTCGAATGCGGCCGCGACATCAGGAGGTTCCATGAACATCGGTGTTCCACGCGAGCGGCAAGCGGACGAGCACCGCGTCGGACTGACGCCCGTCGGCCGTCGAGCTGCTCGTCGCGGCCGGTCACGCGTGCTTCGTCGAGAGGAACGCCGGCGAGGGCGCGGGATTCGTCGATCTCGAGTACGAGCGGGCGGGCGGCCGCATCGTCTATTCGGGCGACGAGGCCTATGGACGCGCGGATCTCGTGCTGAAGGTCTCGAAGCCGACCGAGGAAGAAGTGGAATGGCTGAACGACGGGGCCGATCCTGATGGGCTTCCTGCACCTCGCCGCCGGCCGGCGCGACCGCATCGACGCGCTGCTGGCCAAGCAGCGTGACCGCCATCGCCTACGAGACCATCCAGGCCGACGACGGGTCGCTGCCGGTGCTAGTCGGCGATGAGCCGGCTGGCCGGCATGATGCTGCCGCAGGTGGCCGGCACGCTGCTGCAGAACGACCGCGGCGGCAAGGGCATCCTGCTCTCCGGTCTCGCCGGGCTGCCGCCGGCGGAGATCGCCATTCTCGGCGCGGGCACCTTCGGCACGGCGGCCGCCGACGTGTTCCTCGGCCTCGGCTCGAGCGTGACCGTGCTCGACCAGGATCTCGCGCGCCTGCACATCCTCGAAGAGCACCTCGGCCACGGCCGGCAGCCGGTCCTGATGGTGGCGTACCGAATCGAACATCCGGAAGGCCGTCAGCTTCGCCGACGTGCTGGTCGGCGCGATGCACGTCCCCGGCGCCAAAGCGCCCGTGGTCGTGACGCGCGACATGGTGGCGTCGATGAAGCCGCGCTCGCGTGATCATGGACATCGCCATCGATCAGGGCGGCTGCGTCGAAACGAGCCGGCCGACGACGCATCACGATCCGACGTTCGTGGCGGAGAACGTCATCCACTACTGCGTGCCGAACATGACGTCGGTCGTGGCGCGGTCGGCGTCGCAGATGCTGAGCCAACGCGGCCCTGGCCGTTTGTCAGGGCGGTGGCCGACAGCGGGCTCGACAACGCGCTCGCGAGCCACCCCGCACTGAAGCGCGGCGTGGCGACGCACCAGGGGCGTGTGGTCAACGCGAAACTGGCCTTCCACCTGGGCCTGCCGGAGGTGACGTTGTGAGCTGGATGGACGTGTACCGCGAGCGCGTGACGACTGCCGAGGCGGCCGTCAGCCGCGTCCAGTCGGGCCAGCGGGTGTTCATGACGGGCAACTGCGCGGTGCCCCAGGTTCTGATGGACGCGCTCGTCGCCCGGGCGCCTGGACCTGAGGGACGTCGAGATCTGCAACATCCTGACGTTCGGCAAGGCCGCCCGCGGCCGATCCGGCGATGGCCGGGCACCTCCGCATCAACACGATGTTCATCAGCGACGAGCACCGGCGCGCCGTCAACGAGGGCCGGGCAGACTTCACCCCGTGCTACCTCTCGGAGGTGCCGGGCCTGTTCACGCGACGGCATCCTGCCGCTGGACGCCGCCTTCGTGCACGTGAGCCCGCCGGACGAGCACGGGTTCTGCTCGTTCGGCGTCGAGATCAGCACGACGAAGGCGGCCGCGCAGGCGGCGACGATCGTCATCGCCGAGGTGAACCGGCAGATGCCGCGCACGCTCGGCGACGCCTTCATCCACGTCTCCAAGCTGGACTGCATCGTCGAGGTCGACTATGCGCTGCCGTCGATCCAGATGGCCGGCACCTCGGAACTGGCCCAGCGGATCGCGGCAAACGTGGCGAGTCTCATTCCCGACGGCGCCACGCTGCAGACCGGGATCGGTGCGGTGCCGGACTCGGTGCTCCGGCTGCTGACCGACCGCAAGCACCTCGGGGTGCACACGGAGCTGTTCTCGGACGGCGTGATCGATCTGGTGGAGCGGGGGGTCATCGACGGAGAGAAGAAGACACTGCACCCCGGCAAGATCATCGCCGGGTTCATCGTCGGGACGCAGCGGCTCTACGACTTCGTGCACGACAACCCGATCATCGAGATGCACCCGCAGGAGTACGTGAACGATCCGTTCATCGTCGCGCAGAACGACCGGATGGTGGCGATCAACTCGGCCATCGAGGTGGATCTGACCGGCCAGGTGTGCGCCGACAGCATCGGGCCGCGCATCTACAGCGGGGTCGGCGGCCAGGTGGACATGATCTACGGCGCGTCGCGGAGCAAGGGCGGCCTGCCCATCATCGCGCTGCCGTCGACCGCCGTCGTCAAGGGGGAGAACCTCAGCAAGATTGTCGCCATGCTCAAGCCGGGCGCGGGCGTGGTCACCAGCCGCTACCTCGTGCACTACGTGGTCACCGAGCACGGCATCGCGAGCCTGTACGGCAAGACGCTCCGGCAGCGGGCGCGGGCGCTCATCGACATCGCGGCGCCCGAGTTCAGGGCCGAGCTCGAGCAGAAGGCGATCGAGCTCAGATACTTGTAGAGATCAGGCGAGAGGCGAGAGGCGGGTCAGTAGAGCAGGGGCACCAGCTTGCGCACGCGACGCTGGTACTCGGTGTACGCCGGGAACCTCTCGACGAGCCACCGTTCTTCGCGGCGCGCTTTCGCGTCGAACAGCAGGAACAGCAGCCCCGCATACGACAGGGTGAGCCAGCCGTGGCGCCAGAGCGCCCATCCGATCGCCGCTAAGAAAACCCCGCAGTAAATAGGGTGGCGGACGATGCGGTAGGGACCCGTGACGATCACGGTGCCGTCCTCACGCGGGATCGGCAGCGCCTGGAGCTTTCCGCCGTGCTGCAGACCGCCCCAGCACGCGAACGCCAGCCCCACAGCCATCATGGCCGCGCCGGCCGGCGACACCAGGGGGCCGCCGGGGAACGCCCACGGCGGCCAGCCCCGCCACGTCACGGGTCCCGCGGCCACGAGTGCAAGCAGAACGAACTGGAGCACGACGTACCATTCGCCCCGCTGTCCCCGCCACCAATCGCCGCCCGGCATCCTGCCTCGCCCTCCCTCTCGCCTCCCGCCTCTCGCCTCACCCCTAATCCCTATCCCCTAGTCCCTGATCTCCATCCCCATCCCGGCCGTCAGCACGTGAACCGTGATGTCCCTTGCGGCCGACAGCGCGCCCGGCGGCCTGGCTTCTATCCTGGCCCGGCGGGCGTCGACGACCAGCACCGAACTCTCGCCGATGACCTCGAAGCGGGACCCCGACACGATGGCCGCGGTCCGCTCGTCGATGCCCACGCCCACGAGCGCGGGGTGCTCGAGCACGAGGCTGATCAGCCGGCTCTGGCGCTGGCGCTTCAGATGGTGCTGGTCGACGATGACCTCCGGCCACAGACCCAGGCCCGGCGCCGTCTTCGTGGCGCCCACGGTGATGCTCTGCAGGTCCGCGTCGCCGGTCAGCATGATCGACGACATGCACGGCGGCCCCGGCGCTCGTGCCGCCGACCACCGCGCCGTCGCGGTAGCGCCGGGCGATCGCCTCGGGCACGCCGGTCCCCTCGAACGCCTTCATCAGCTTGGCCTGGTCACCGCCGGGAAACCAGACGAGTGCGGCAGATTCCACGGCCTGCCGAGCCGCCGCGGGGTCGGAGAGCGCCAGCCAGCGCACGTTGGTGGCGCCGGCCTGCTTCCACATGTCGACGGCCACGTCGCCGGTCTCCGCCAGTTCCGACGCCTGCGGAAACACGACGATGGGCGCCGCGGGACCGCCCGCCAGCTCAATCGCGCGCTTGAGAATCACCTCCGGCACGCCGCCGCCGCCGACCACCACGAGATGGCCCTTCGGCAGCGTCTGGGCGGGCGCCGGCGCGCTGAGCGACGAGCAGCCCGGCGGCCGCGAGCGTGATCCGTGCGATGCGGCGTGTCATGCGTTGCCTCTTCTCCACCCGACGAGCAGGCCGCCCGCGCCGAGGGCCAGGAAGATGATCGACTGCACCAGCGTGCGGTACTGAATCGGAGACGACGAGAAGGCGGAGTAGCAGAACGCCACGCCGATGAACAGCACCAGCACATAGACGGCGCTCATGACGGCCTTCGCCTTCCGCCTCGTCTCCGGCGTGTCGGCCGTGAACGCCCGCGCGAAGAGGATCAGGCCGACGGCGGCGACGACGTCCAGCACGGCGAACATCAGCCAGAACGTGCGCGTCGTGGCGAACGCCTCGGGCGTGCCGATGACCGGCTTGAGCATCCGCGCGTACAGGAAGGCGCCGAGGTTCGACCCGAGCAGCGATCCGAACACGCCGTAGAGAAACGCGTAGCCCATGTAGACCGCCTTGCGGTCCGCCGGCGCCACGAGCCCCACGAAGCTGTAGTACTTCGGGTGCGCGGTCATCTCGCCGATCGAGAACACGGCGATGCCGAGCACGAAGATCCAGGCGTTGTGCGACGAGGCCAGCAGCAGGAACCCGATCCCGCCGATGAGCATGCCGGTGACCATGGTCGGCAGCGCCGGCTTCTCCTTGACGATGCGGCTGACGAGCACCTGCAGCAGGATGATCGTGCCCGCGTTGATGACCGTCACGTGCTCGGCGTCGAACTTGAACGCGGCGTTGATGCCGATGGCGCCGAGCAGGCTCGTCATCGCCGCGCTCACCGGCGCGCCGTCGATGAAGTCGCGCAGGTACCAGAGGACGGACCCGAAGTTCTGGAAATAGAGGATCCAGAAGCCCGAGTAGACGACGATCATCAGCATGAAGCGCGAGTCGCCGAGCACCTCGGCCGCGCCGAGGAGCACCTGCTTCAGCGTCTTCGTGCTCGCCGGCCGCGGCGGATCCGTGTAGACGAAGATCGTCGGCAGCAGCATCAGCGCGCAGTAGAGCGACGAGGCGATGAAGACGTACTGCCAGGAGAAGCCCTTCAGGTAGCTCACCACGAGCGGCGCGAGGAAGGCCCCGAGGTTGATCATCCAGTAGTAGATGCCGAAGCCGAAGGCGGAGTTGCTGTCGTCGGTCGTGCGCGCGATCGTGCCCGAGATGATCGGCTTGAAGAGTCCGGAGCCGGTCGCCATGACCAGCAGCGCCGAGGAAGACCAGGGCGTACGTCGACGTGAAGCCCGTCGCGAAGTACCCGGCCGCGAGGAACGAGAAGGCCACCATCAGCATCCGCCGGTAGCCGTACCGGTCCGCCAGCGCGCCGCCCAGGATCGGCAGCACGTAGGTCATCGCGTAGACGATGCTCTGGAGGAACCCGACCGACTGCTCGGCGAACCCGAGCCGCCCGTCGGCGACGGAGCCCGTGAGGTAGACGGCCAGCACGGAGTTCATGCCGTAGTAGGCCGCCCGCTCGAAGAGCTCCATGACGTTGGCGACCCAGAACGTGCGCGGGAACCGGCTGCGTGGCGTGGGTTCGGGCATGCGGGACTCCTGGTGCGCGGCGGGCAGGCCGCGGCTGCAGCCGGATTCTATCCCAGACGGTAGAATGGACGCATGAGCGAGACCTCGACGAGCGGGCATTCCGCGCCCGACTTCTCCGCGGCGCGTGACGCCGCCCGGCGCAAGGGCATCACGGCGGCGCGGCGCCACATCTTCCTCTGCTGCGACCAGACCACGCCGAAGTGCTGCGACCGCGAACGGTCACTCGTCGCCTGGGAGTACCTCAAGACACGGCTGGCCGACCTCGGCCTCTCCGAGGCCGGCGGCGTGCAGCGGACCAAGGCGAACTGCCTGCGTATCTGCACGGCGGGGCCCGTGGCCGTGGTGTACCCCGATGGCGCGTGGTACGGCAACTGCGATCCACCGGTGCTCGAGCGGATCATCCAGGAGCACCTCATCGGCGGCCGCGTCGTCGAAGACGCCCTCATCCTGACCCGGCCGCTCGGCTGAGCTACAATCCAGATCGAGATGGCCTCCACGCTCCTCCAGAAGATCTGGGACCTTCATGCCGTCCGCCGCCTGCCGACTGGCCAGACACAGCTTCTCATCGGCCTGCACCTCGTCCACGAGGTGACCAGCCCGCAGGCCTTCGACATGCTGCGCCTCCGCGGGCAGGGCGTCGCCTTCCCGGAGCGCACGTTCGCGACGGTCGATCACATCGTGCCGACCGACGGGCAGCCGCGGCCGTTCGCCGACGAGATGGCCGAGCAGATGATGGCGGCGCTCGAACGCAACTGCCGCGAGTTCGGCATCCCGCTGTTCGGCCTCGGCAGCGACGACCAGGGCATCGTCCACGTGATCGGCCCGGAGCTGGGGCTGACGCAGCCGGGCATGACCATCGCGTGCGGCGACAGCCACACCTCGACGCACGGAGCGTTTGGCGCGGTCGCCTTCGGGATTGGCACGTCGCAGGTCCGCGACGTGCTCGCGTCGCAATGCCTCGCGATGGATCCGCTCAAGGTGCGGCGCATCTCGGTCGGAGGCGAGCTCCGCCCCGGGGTCTACGCCAAGGACGTCATCCTCGCGATCATCCGCCGGCTCGGCGTGCAGGGCGGTGTCGGGTTCGCCTACGAGTACGCCGGCCCCGCCGTCGAGCGCATGACGATGGACGAGCGGATGACGCTGTGCAACATGTCGATCGAAGGCGGGGCGCGGGCGGGATACGTGAACCCCGACGACACCACGTTCGCGTACCTGAAGGGGAGACGGTTCGCGCCCGCTGGCGGCGACTTCGAGCGGGCGGTGTCGTGGTGGCGGTCGATCGCGTCGGATCCGGACGCCGCCTACGACGACGAGGTCCGCATCGATGGCGGGGCGTTGAGCCCGATGGTGACGTGGGGCACGAACCCCGGGCAGTCGGCGGCCGTCGACGAGCGTGTGCCCGCCCCCGCGGACGTCGCGGATGGCGAGAGGGCCGCCGTGGCCGACGCCCTCGCCTACATGGGCCTGGAGGCGGGCGCGCCGATTGCGGGCACGAAGGTGGACGTGGCGTTCATCGGGTCGTGCACCAACGGGCGGCTGTCGGACCTTCGCGAAGCGGCGCGCGTCGTGCGCGGGCGGCGGATCGCGCCGCACGTGCGCGGACTGGTCGTGCCCGGCTCGAAACGGGTCCGCGACGCGGCCGAGCGCGAAGGGCTCGACGAGGTGTTCCGGGAGGCCGGGTTCGAGTGGCGGCAGGCCGGCTGTTCGATGTGCCTCGCGATGAATCCCGACCGCCTGGACGGGCGCGAGATGTGCGCGTCCTCGTCGAACCGCAATTTCAAGGGCCGGCAGGGCAGCCCGACCGGCCGGACGCTGCTGATGAGCCCGGCGATGGTGGCGGCCGCGGCCGTGGCGGGCGAGGTCACCGACGTGCGGCACGTGCTGAGGCAGGGGAGCGGCTCATGACGATCACCGGCAGGGCCGTGGTCTTGCGCGGCGACGACATCGACACGGACCGCATCATGCCCGCACGGTTTCTGCGGGCCGTGAGCTTCGACGGCCTCGAATCGCACGTCTTCGAAGACGACCGGCGGGCCGACGCGGCCGCCGGCCGGCGCCACCCGTTCGACGGCCCCGCGGGCGCGGGCGCCGCCGTGCTCCTCGTGAACCGCAACTTCGGCTGCGGGTCGTCGCGCGAGCACGCGCCGCAGGCCCTGGCGCGCTGGGGCGTGAAGGCCATCGTCGGCGAGTCGTTCGCGGAGATCTTCTTCAGCAACGCGACGGCGCTCGGCGTGCCGTGCGTGACGGTGGAACCCGACGCCGTGCGCGCCTTGATGGCGATGGTCGAAGGCGATCCGGCCGGCGCCGTGACGGTGGACCTCGAGGCCATGATCGTGCGGGGCGGCGGCGTCGAGGCGGCCTGCACGATGCCGGCGGCCGCCCGGAGCGCGTTGCTCGCCGGCACCTGGGACGCGACGGCCCTGCTGATGGCCGACTTCGAGGCCGTGCGCGCCGCGGCCGCCCGTTTGCCGTACATCGCGGGATTCACGCCTCGGCAGCCCTGACCGCCTCAGGGCGCTCGTGACCGCTGGGCGCTCGGCTCATGGCCTACATGTCGGCGGTCGACTCCTGGACGATTCGCAGGAACTCGTGCGCGGCGTGCGAGTGCGCTCCCGTCTTCCGGTAGACGAGGCGGAGGCGGCGCTTGAGGTGGAGCTCCGGCACGTTCACGGCCACCAGTTCCCCGCGCGCCAGCTCCGCGACCGCGCAGCGCTGCGGGAGGATGGCGATGCCCAGCCCCATGCTCACCGCGCGCTTGATGGCGTCGAGGCTCGGCAGCGACACCCGGATGTTCAGCGGCTCGTGGCGCTGCTCGTAGATCCGCAGGACGCGGTCCCGCGCCGGCGAGGGGTCGTTGTGCGCCACGATCGGCTGGCGGCCGACCTCGTCCATGTGGACGGCCCGGCGCCTGGCGAACGGATGCGAGCGCGGCACGAGCAGCACGAGGTCGTCCGCGTCGACGACGACCGTGCCCAGGCCGCGCTCGGTCGGGAGGAAGGTGAGGATCCCGAAGTCGAGGCTGCCGGTCGCCACCTCCGCGCCGATGCGGCGCGCGTGGACGCGCCTGACGTCGACGTGGATGCCCGGGCAGCGCTGGTGAAAGCCCGCGATGAGCGGCAGCAGGCTGTGCACCGTGCCGTCGTTGGCCCCGATGAGCACGCGGCCGCGCTGGAGGTCGGCCAGTTCGCGCACGGCCGTTTCGGCCTCGTCGGCGAGGCGCATCAGCCGCTCGGCGTAGTCCTGCAGCACGCGGCCGGCCTCGGTCAGCCGGCCGTCCTTGGTGGAGCGGTCCACGAGCCGCTCGCCCAGTTCGTCCTCGAGCCGGCGCAGAGCCTGGCTCACCGCGGACTGGGTGCGATGGAGGCGCTGGGCGGCCTTCGAGAAACTGCGTTCCGAGGCCACCGCGAGGAACACCTGCAGCTCGGCGATGTTCACTGATTAACACTCCTTATGAAATTGTAAGGATTATAACCTTGCCCGGCACCCCGGCGCCATCGTACAAACGGGATCAGCAGCGGCTCCACGACCCGTGCCCGCGGCCGGACCAGGCCGCCCCACGCAGGTCGTGATGCCGGTCCTGTGGAGGCCTCCATGGCACGCAACCGCCTGACGGTGTTCGACACGACGCTGCGCGACGGGGAGCAGGCGCCGGGATTCTCGATGCGGATCCACGAGAAGGTCCGGCTGGCGAAGCAGCTCGACGCGCTTGGCGTCGACATCATCGAGGCCGGGTTCCCCATCGCCTCCGAGGCCGACGCGGAGGCCGTGAAGGCCGTCGCCGCGGCCGTGCGGCGCCCGGTCATCGCGGGCCTCGCGCGCGCCTGCGCCGGCGACATCGACAAGGCCGGCGCGGCCCTCCGGGGCGCGGCGCGCTCGCGCATCCACACGTTCATCGCCACCTCCGACCTGCACCTCGAGCGCAAGCTGAACATGACGCGGGAGGCCTGCCTCGCCGCCGCCACCGCCGCCGTCGTCCAGGCCCGCCGCTACACCGACGACGTGCAGTTCTCGGCGGAGGACGCGACGCGCAGCGACACCGACTTCCTGTGCCGCGTCGTCGAGGCGGTCATCGACGCCGGCGCCACGACGATCAACCTGCCGGACACGGTCGGCTACTCCACGCCGGACGAGATCGCGGAATTCTTCACGGCCATCATCGGGCGCGTGCCCAACGCCGACAAGGCCGTCTTCAGCACGCACTGCCACAACGACCTCGGCCTCGCCGTTGCCAATTCCCTGGCCGCCGTGGGCGCCGGCGTGCGGCAGGTCGAGTGCACGATCAACGGCATCGGCGAGCGGGCCGGCAACGCGTCGCTCGAAGAGGTGGTGATGGTGCTGCGCGTCAGGCCGGACCGGCATCCCTACGACACCGGGCTCGACACGCGCGCCCTCTATGCCTCCAGCCAGCTCCTGACGGAGCTGACCGGGCAGGCCGTCCAGTCGAACAAGGCCATCGTCGGCCGCAACGCCTTCGCGCACGAAGCCGGCATTCACCAGGACGGGATCCTGAAGGACCGGCGCACCTACGAGATCATGAGGCCCGAGGACGTCGGCGTCCCGTCCACGACGCTGGTCCTCGGCAAGCACTCGGGCCGGCACGCCGTGCAGAAACGGTGCGAGCAGCTCGGCGTGGCGCTCACGCGCTTCGAGCTGGACCGCGTCTACCGCCAGATGGTGAATTACGCCGACGCCCACAAGCACGTCAGCGACGCCCAGTTGCGGATCATCGTCGGCGAGGTGAAGGCGAGCGAGGCGGCCGGCGCCACGGCGCCCAAGGCGGCGGCGGCGCCGCGCGTCAGGCCCGACCTGCACGGAACGGCGACCGAGCCGGGCTACGGCCACGGCGTGTAGACGTGAACAAGCGGATCGTCGTCCTTCCGGGAGACGGCATCGGCCCCGAGGTCGTCGACGCCGCGCTGTCGGTGTTGGCGGCCGTCGCCCGGCTCCACGGGCACGCGTTCGATCTAGAGCCCGCCGAAATCGGCGGCGCCGCGGTCCGCCGCTCCGGCACCTCACTGCCCCAGGCCACGCTCGACGCCTGCCTTGGAGCGGACGCCGTCCTGCTCGGTGCCGTCGGCGACCCTGCCTATGACAGCGCGCCTCGGGAGCAGCGGCCCGAATACGCGCTGCTGACCCTCCGCAAGGCGCTCGGCGTCTTCGCGAATCTCCGGCCGGCGAAGGTGTGGCCGGCCCTCGAATCAGCCGGCCCGCTGAAGCAGGAGCGGGTGGCGGGGACGGACCTCTGCTTCGTGCGGGAGCTGACGGGCGGGCTCTACTTCGGGGAGCCCCGGAGCCTCGACTACCGGACCGGCGAAGCCGTCAACACCCTGCGCTACTCGCGTGCCGAGGTCGAGCGGGTGGCCGAAGTCGCGTTCAGCCTCGCGCGGCAGCGCCGGTGCCTGGTCACATCGGTGGACAAGGCCAACGTCCTCGAAACCTCGCAGTTGTGGCGCTTGGTGGTGGGGGAGGTGGCGTCCCGCTTTCCCGGCGTGCGGCTCGAGCACATGTACGTCGATGCGTGCGCGATGGCCATCGCGCTGGACCCGCGCCGGTTCGACGTCGTGCTGACCGAGAACCTGTTCGGCGACATCCTGTCCGACGAGGCGGGCGCAGTCGTCGGGTCGCTCGGGCTGCTGCCGTCGGCGAGTCTGGGCCAGGGAATCGGCCTCTACGAGCCCGTCCACGGGTCGGCGCCGACACTGGCCGGGAAGGACGCCGCCAACCCGATCGGCGCCATCCTGTCGGCCGCCATGATGCTCCGCCACAGCTTCGGCCTGATGAACGAAGCGAACACCATCGAGGCCGCGGTGGGTGACGCGCTGGACGCGGGGGCTCGCACGCGCGACCTTGTCGCCGGAGAGACCGAGCCCCATCTGACGTGCTCCGCGATGGCCAGGCGCATCGTGCACGCCATCGACGCGGCCGCTCCGGTGCCCCGCACCTGACGCGGCGTTCCTTCAGAATCCGCGGTCTTCGCGGCGGCGGCCCGTCAGCGCAAACGATCGCATCGACAGCGTGCCGTAGCGGAAGCCGTCGTAGATGTCGTACACGACGTCGCCGGGCAGCTCGGTTCCTGCCGTGAACAGCAGCGGGTCGAAGTGCTCCGACGTCGGCACGGCGGCACCCGCGTGCGGCGCCAGTCGTGCGTAGGCCGCCAGCGCGTCGGCGTCGAGCGCGCCCACTTTCTCCCGCACCCATCCATCGAACTCGGCGGCCCACGGTTCCGGATAGGGCGTGTCCTGGTCGGGCTGGAGCCGCGCCAGATTGTGGACGATGCCGCCCGTCGCGACGAGCAGGATGTGCTCGTGACGCAGCGGCGCCAGCGCGCGGCCCATCGCCAGCATCATCGCCGGCGTTGACGACAGCGGCAGCGACATCTGCACCACCGGGACGGTGGCTTCCGGGAATCCGAGGCTCAACGGGACCCAGGCGCCGTGGTCGAGCCCGCGATCGGGATCGAGCCTGGCCTCGAGCCCCGCGCGCTCCAGCAGGACGGCCACCATCTGGGCCACGGCGCGATCGCCCGGACACGGGTACGCGATTTCGTAGAGCCAGCCGGGAAAGCCGGCGAAATCGTAGATCAGCGACGGTTTCGGGTTGCTCGTCACGCGGATGGCGCCCGGCGCCTGCCAGTGCGCGGAGAGGACGACGATGGCGCGGAGCTTCTGCTGCCGGGAGGTGAACCGGTGCACCGCCTTCGCGAAGTCCTTGTCCATTACGGACATGGGCGAGCCGTGCGCGAGAAACAGGCTTGGGACGCGGCGCACGCGCGACAGGCGCCGCTCGACGATCGGTTGGGCCGACGTGGGTGGTGTCGTCATGGCTGACCGTGGCGCGATTATACCGCCGGCCTGCCTGGGAGATCGTGGCCGGCGATGCAACGGGTCTCGTTGCGGACCAGGGTCAGCGCGCCGCCAGACCCATCGGCAGAATAGGTCCCAGCGTGTCGCGGTGCGTGGAGATGAGCGTGCGCATATAGGGCCCGATAGCGTCTGCGCCGACGAAGCCCGCCTGCTTCGCGGCGGCGAGGCTGACCTCGGCCGGGATGGTTTCCTGTTCGGCGTAGTGCCGCCAGTCGCGATACACGCCGAGCGTAATCACGTCCCACGCCGCGCCCTGGTCGTGCACGAAGATCAGCGTGCCGCTGCGCCCGCGCTCGCGGTTGAACGCGTTCTCCATCTGGCGTTCCTTGATGAGTTCGCCGCGTTTGCCGGCCAACGCGAGCAGCATCTCGAAGTGCGCCAGTCCGGCGCCGCGGATGTGCGCCTTGAAGACCTCGAGCGGCGGGCCCTCGGCATAGAGGTCCTCGTGCCAGGCCACCATCGAGTAGAAGCGGCTGGCGAACTCGGCGTTCGGCACGCCCGACGCGTCCGCGGCCGCCGTCCGTTTCGCCACGCGCTCGCGGCTGTCGTACTCCGTGAAGCTTCCGCTCGGATAGATGATGCAGAGGTCCCAGTGATCGCCCTGCGAGTGGCGGACGATGAACGGCAGTTCGTCGCCCCCGGCGGCGATCACGGGCATCCGCGATCGGTACAGCTCGATCAGATCCAACAGCCTGCCCGGCGCGGCCTGGATGATCACGAAGCGGTAGAGATAGGAGCCGGTATCGGCCGCGGGCGCCGGGGACTGTCCGGAAGCCGCGGGCGCGAGAGCCGCGACGGTCAGGAGGATGGCGCACGCGAAGGCGGCGAGTGGTGTACGTGACATGAACATCCCCCCTGTCGCTACCTGTTCGCCAGTTCCACCGTGGACAGGAAGACGAGCCGCGCGAGGTCTTCCATGATTTCGGGCGTCAGGATCTCCCATCGGTCTTTCGTCGTGTGATAGCTGGCGTAGGGCAGCGGGGGCGCGCCGGAGGTGCCGATGGACACCGTCGGGATCTTCGCCCACAGGAAGTGGGCCGCGTCCTGCCTCGGCCGCGCGAGGTTCGCGTTCTGGCTCGCGCTGATGGGGCGATGGATGAACTGGCCGTTGATCTTCTCCATCACCTCGTAGATCTGCGGGTAGTTGCGCCCCGACCCGACGCCAATCCGCTCGCCCCGGCCGACGCTTTCGAGATTCAGGAACGCGGTGACATTGGCGTTCGGGATGACCGGGTGGGCCACGTAGTATTCCGAGCCCTTCACGCCCTGCTCCTCGGCGCCGAACAGGATGATGACGACCGATCGCTTCAGCGGCACCGCCGCCTTCGAGAGGGCCTCCGCCACGGCGAGCGCCACGGCCGCGCCGGACGCGTTGTCGTGCGCGCCGGGCATCATCACGGGATTCAGGCCCAGGTGATCGAGGTGGCCGCCGACAATCACCGCCTCCTGCTTCAGAGCTGGATCAGTCCCCTCCATCCACGCCATCACGTTGATGCCCACGCCCTCCGGATGATGCTCCGTCACGTTCTTCATCGTCATCGTCCTGCCGAGGGGCATCGACGCGGGCGTCAGCGTCTTGCGGATCTGGGCGACGACGTCGGCGTGCTTCTTCCCGGTGCCGGCGAACAGGTCCTCCATCACGGTGCGGCTCACGGCGGCCCACTGCAGCCCCCTGATGAAGACCGCGTTGGGATTGACGATGAAGTAGTCGTAGACGACGCCGATGGCGCCGTGGGCGGCGGCGTTCTTCATCTTGTAGTCGTGGAAGGAGTACGGGCGCCACTTCTTGAAGAGCTCGGCGTCCGGTTCCGGTCCCATGGGCACCTCGGGCTCAAAGGCCACGAACTTGCCCTTCACGTCGACGCCCTTGTAGTCGTCGTAACTGAGCTCGGGCGCCGTGATGCCGTAGCCCACGTAGACGACCTCAGCGGTGGCGGTGAGCGAATCGGAGGTCGATCCCGGGTAGTACTCGTCCTCGAAGACGTAGCTCTTGATGATCGCGCCGCCGCCGGGAACCGGGACGTGCAGCTTCAGTTCGGCGCCGGGTTTCACGAGCGTGTAGGGGTTCGGGAACTTCTGGAAGTAGGTGCCGGCGTCGCCTGCCGGCTTGAGCTTCCAGGTCTTCAGCAGATCCGCGGCCCACGCGGCCGACGCGTCGTAGCCCGGCGTGCCCGTCAGCCGGCCCTCGTACTTGTCCGAGACCATCTCCTTGACCCACTCCAGGATCGTGTTGCTGGAGATGGTGTGCAGCGTCGCGAGCAGCCGCTCGTCGGCGGTCGGCGGCGCGGCCGCGGGGCGCGGGGCCGGCGCCTGGGCGGCTGCAGGGACGCCGAGCGGGAGGAAGAGCAGCGCGGCGAGCAGGAGTCTGGCCGGATGCCGGCGTATGCGCATGGATTCACCTCATGGACGGAAATCACGGGCCTGGGTGCCGGCGGGGGCGAGCGGCGAAGAATGTATCACGGGTCGGAGCCGCCAGCGTCGCCTCCCGAATCCCGAACCCCGCTTGCCTCGCCGTAGCCGGCCGGCAGGCCGTCTGGCGAAGGCGGGAATCCCGGGCCCCGGCCCGATCGCGTTTTTTTTCGCGAGGGCCTTGACAGACTATCTACTACCTACTAAGTTATTAGTAGTCATGAAACCCGCAACCGCCACGCTCACGCCCCAGGAACTCGAGATCATGAAGGTGGTCTGGCAGAAAGGCGAGGCCACGGTCCGGGACGTCTACGAAGACCTCCTGGAGCGCCGCAAGATCGCCTACACCACCGTCATGACCATGATGAAGGTGCTCGAAGGCAAGGGGCACCTCAAGAAGCGCCAGGACGACCGGGCCTACGTCTACCGGCCCACCCGCCCCGAGGCGGCCGTCGTCCGCGGGATGGTCCGCGAGTTCGTCGACCGGCTGTTCGACGGGGCCGCGCACCCGCTGTTGGTGCATCTTGTGAAAGATCGGCGTCTAACGAAGAAGGAACTCGAAGAGCTGGCCCGGACCATCCGAGAGGCCTGACATGATCGAGCTGTCCCTCGGCAACGTGTGGGCATGGGCCCTGCAGGTGGCCGCCCTGGCCGGAGCCGGCGTGCTCCTCCCGTCGCTCCTCCGCGTGACGTCTCCCGGGGCCCGCCTGGTGCACTTCCGGGTGCTGCTCCTCGTCTGCCTGGTTCTGCCGCTGCTGCAGCCATGGGTTCCCGCCGCGGCTCCGGCCGTCCAGGCGCCGGCCATCGAGCCGGCGGGCGCTCAGGCCGCGGACGCGCTGCCGGGGGCTTCGGGAGCCCCGGGCGAGGCCGCCCAGCCGGCGGATGCCGTTACCTCGAGCGGCTTCTCGCTCCGCCGGTGGCCGGTCGAGGCCATCGTCCCGGTGGTCTACCTGGCTGGCGTCGTGGCCCGGCTGTTCTGGCTGGCTCTCGGACTGTGCTCGCTGGCCAGGCTGCGCCGGCTCGCCGTGCCGCTCAGCCCGCTTCCGGGGCCGGTCGAGGCGGCGTCGCTCTTGGTGGGGGCGAGCGCGGAGTTTCTCGTGTCGCCGAAAGTCGTGCGTCCCGTGACGTTCGGCCTTCGCCGCCCGGTCGTGCTGGTCGCGCCCGGCTTTTCGTCGTTCGACCCCGGCCAGCAGACCGCCGTGGCCGTCCATGAGCTGCTGCACGTCGCCCGACGGGACTGGCTCCGCACGCTCGGCGACGAGGTGCTGCTCGCGGTCCTCTGGTTCCACCCGGTGCTCTGGTGGCTCGTGGAGCAGATCCGCCTGAGCACGGAACAGCTCGTCGACCGCGACGTCGTGCGCCTGGTCGGCGCGCGGAAGCCCTACCTCGAAGCCCTGCTGAAGCTGGCCGCGGCCGGCCCCACGCCCATGCTCCAGCCCGCGTCGCTGTTCTTGAAGCACGGCCACCTCGCCCAGCGGGTGGCGCTGCTCGTGCGGGAGGTGTCCATGTCGCGCGTACGCCTCGTGTCCTCGTTCGTGATCGTCCTGGCGGTGCTGGCCGCCGGCGGGTGGGCCGTCGTGCAGGCGTTTCCCCTGACGGCTGCATATGAGCTCGCCGCGCTGCCGTCCGTGCCACTCGCCGTTGGATTCACCCAGGCGCCGCCGGCTCCTCCTCCGCCGCCGCCGCCCCCCCCGCCGCAGGTCAAGCCGAGCGTCGGCGTCACGGCCGCGACGCCCGGAGCGCTTCCTGCCATCGACGGGTCCGTGGCGAGCTACGTCGCCGTGGCCAGCCGGTACGAAGGTGCCGGCGACCTGAAGAACGCCGAGAAGACCTATCTCGAGCTGACGAAAGCGCGGCCGCAGGATCCGAAGGCGTTCCTGCAGCTGGCCGGCTACTACAACCGGCAGGGCCAGTTCGACAAGACGATCACGGCGCTCGAGAAGCGGGCCCAGCTCGAACCAGCGAATCCCGAAGGGCCCTATACGCTCGCCACCTACTACTGGGAGAAGGCCTACCGCGACTCGACGCTGACGACCGCCGCGAAGCGGGACGTCATCGCGAAGGGCATGGACCAGGTCGACCGCGCCATCCAGATGAAGCCGGACTACATGGAGGCGCTCACCTACAAGAACCTGCTGCTGCGGCTGCAGGCGGGCACCGAGGCCGATGACGCGGTAAAGCAGGAGCTCATCGCCGAAGCGGACAAGCTGCGCGACCAGGCAATCAAGCTCAAGGAGGCCCGGGAGGCGTGGGACGCGATTCCGGCCAATGCCCTCAGGATCGGCGGGGGGATTCAGCCGCCGGCGAAGACGAAGCACGTGTCGCCGGTCTACCCGCCCGACGCGCTCGCCGCGCGCGTGGCCGGCGTGGTCATCATCGAGGCCGTGATCGGGGAAGACGGCAAGGTCCGCGCGGCGAGGGTGCGCCGGTCGATTCCGATGCTGGACCCCGCGGCGCTCGAGGCCGTCAAGCAGTGGGAATTCACGCCGACGCTCCTCAACGGCGCGGCCGTGCCCGTCGTCATGACCGTCACGGTGAATTTCGTGCCCAAGGAAATCTCCGGCGTCGCCGGGGGAGTGCCCGGCGGAGCCGCAGGGGCGTTCGACGCTCCACCGCCACCGCCTCCACCCCCGCCTCCGCCGGCTGGAGAGGGCAAGGGCCTCTCCGATCCGGCGGCCGTCAGGATCGGCCAGGGGATCAAGGCGCCGACCAGACTCGTGAACGTGAACCCGGTGTATCCGCCCGACGCCAGGGACGCCCGAGTCCAGGGCGTCGTGATTATGGAAGTCCTGCTCGGCGTCGACGGGACGGTGGAGCAGACGAAGGTGCTGCGCTCGATCCCGCAGCTCGATCAGGCGGCCGTTGACGCCGTCCGGCAGTGGGTGTTCACGCCGACCCTGCTCAACGGCGTGCCTCAGAAGGTCATCATGACGGTGACCGTCAACTTCACGCTGCAGTAACCGCAGGGAACAGGCGAGCGGCGAGGGGCGAGCGGCGAGGGGCGAGCGGCGAGGGGCGAGAGGCGCGCAGCCCCTCCCGCCTCCCGCCGCTCGCCTTATCTCTAACCTAACCCCCACCCCGCCCCCAGCCCCCAGTTTCTACCCCATCCCCGGCCATTTCCAGGTGCGCGGGCTGCTCTGTTCGCCGCGCCGCTCGACCCAGCGTTCGACCAGCTCATACAACGTCGGCAGCACGATGAGCGTCAACAGCGTGGACGTGACGATGCCGCCGATGACCACCGTCGCGAGCGGCCGCTGAATCTCGGCGCCGGCGCCGGTTGAAATGGCCATCGGGATGAAGCCCAGCGAGGCCACGAGCGCCGTCATCAGCACCGGCTTCAGCCGCGTGCTCGCGCCCTCGAGCACGGCGTCCCGAATCGCGCGGCCATCCTCGCGCAAGCGGTTGATGGCGGCGATCATCACCACGCCGTTCAGGACGGCGACGCCGAACAGCGCGATGAACCCGACCGACGCCGACAGGTTGAGGTTGAGGCTGCGCACCCACAGCGCGCCGATGCCGCCCACGAGGGCGAAGGGCACGTTCAGGATCACCAGCCCCGCCTGCCGGACGTTGCTGAACGTGATGAACAGCAGCAGGAAGATGATCGCCAGCGAGAGCGGGATGACGAGCACCAGGCGCTGCATGGCGCGCTGCTGGTTCTCGAACTGGCCGCCCCAGGTGATGTGATACCCCTCGGGGATCGCCACCCGTCCCTCGAGGCGCCGCTGCGCCTCGGCCACGAAGCTGCCCACGTCGCGCCCGCGCACGTTGGTCTGCACGACCAGCCGTCGCTCGCCGTTCTCGTGGTTGATGGCCTCCGGCCCGCGCACCAGGGCGACGCTCGCCACGTTCCCGAGCGCCACGCGCTCCCCGCCGGGCGCCGTCAGGAGGAGGTTCGCGATGGCCTCGGGGTTGTTGCGGACCGCGTCTGGGAAACGCACGACCACGTCGAAGCGCCTCGACCCATCGAGCACCTCGGTGGCCATCGCGCCGCCCACCGCCGTTTCGACGAGCTCGCGCAGGTGCGCGACGTTGATGCCGTAGCGCGCCATCTTCGGCCGGTCGGCCACGATCTCGAGCTGCGCGGCGCCCGACAGGACCTCCACCTGCAAGTCGGCCGCGCCGGGCACCTCGCCGAGCACGGCCTGGATCTGGTTGCCGAGGCGCTCGAGCACGGCGGCGTCCGGGCCGAACACCTTGACCGCGACGTCGGCCTTCACGCCCGACACGACTTCGTCGAGGCGCATCGCCATGGGCTGCGTGAAGTTGAACTGCACCCCGGGCAGCGACGCGAGCGCCTCCGACATCGCGCCGATCAGGTCGTCCTTCGTCCGGCCGCTCTTCCACGTCTCGACAGGGTGCAGGATGACGTACACGTCGCCCTGGTAGATGCCCATCGCCTCGGTGGCCAGATCGGGCCGGCCGATCTTCGTCACGACCTGCTTCACTTCGTCGAACCTCCGGAGAATCGACTCGACGTGCGTCGAGATGGCCACCGACTCCGGCAGCGAGACCGACGGCAGCTTGCGCGTCTCGATGAGGATCGACCCCTCGTCCAGTTTGGGCATGAACTCGGTGCCGATGAAGGGCAGCGATCCGAGGGCGATCGCGACGGCCACGACGGAGACGGCGATGGTCCGCAGCCGGTGGTCCATCTGGACGGCTAGATGGTGCGTGTAGAAGTGCTTCAGCCGCTCGAACCACGGGCCTTCGTGGTGGCCGCCCCCGAGCTTCAGCAGGAATGACGCGCCCACGGGCACCGCCGTCAGCGACAGCAGCAGCGACCCGAGGATCGCCGAGCACACCGTGATCGCCATCGGCCTGAACATCTTCCCCTCGAGGCCCTCGAGCGCGAAGATGGGCAGGTACACGGCCACGATGATCAGCACGCCGAAGAGGATCGGCCGGGCCACCTCGGTGGCGGCCGACGAGAAGAGGGCGAGGCGCGACTCGGCCGGATCGGCGCCCGGGGGCGGCCGGTACTCCCCGCGGCGCCGGACGAAGTTCTCCATCATCACGACGGCGCCGTCCACGATCAGGCCGAAGTCGATGGCGCCCAGCGACATCAGGTTCGCCGACACGCCGAAGTAGCGCATCCCGATGAACCCCACCAGCAGCGACAGCGGGATCACCGCGGCCACGAGCAGCGCCGCGCGGGCATCGCCCAGGAACACGAACAGGACAATCACGACGAGCAGCGACCCCTCGAGCAGGTTCTTCCGGACGGTGTGGGCCGTCCGATCGATGACCTCCGTCTGATCGTAGAACGGCTTGATGGAGAGCCCGGACGGCAGCGTGGCGCCAATCTCTCCCATGCGCGCCTTGACCCGGTCGGCCACGTCCTTGCCGTTCTCGCCCTTCAGCATGATCACCATGCCGGCGACGCTTTCGCCCTTGCCGTCCCTGGTCACCGCGCCCTGGCGCGGCATGGCGCCCTCGTCGACCGCCGCCACGTCGCGGACGTAAATCGGCGTCCCCTCGGTGGCCGAGACGACGATGTTCTTCAGGTCGTCGACGGACTGCGCGAGGCCGACCCCGCGCACCGTGTACCGTTCCGACCGATGCTCGATGAACCCGCCGCCGAAGGTGGCGTTGTTGTCGGCCAGCGCCTCGAACACCTGCCGCAGCGTCAGCCCGTACCGGTCGAGCTGCCGCGGATCGACCAGGACCTGGAACTGCCGGGTCTCGCCGCCCCACGAGTTGATCTCGCTCACGCCGCGCACCGAGCGGAGGCGCGTGCGGATGTCCCAGTCGTGGATCGTCTTCTTCGTCATCGCGTCGGTCGAGTCGCCTTCCATCAGGTACTGGTAGATCTCGCCGAACGCCGTGGCCACCGGCCCGAGCGTCGGCTCCATCCCGTCGGGAATGCGGCTCCGCGCCTCGAGCATGCGCTCGTTGACCAGCTGCCTGGCGAAGTAGACCGGCACCGCATCGTCGAAGATGATGCTCACGATCGAGAGCCCGGCCTTCGACACCGACCGGACCTGCTGGGCTCCGGGCACGCCCATCACCGCGGTCTCGATCGGGTACGACACGCGCTGTTCGACCTCGGTCGCCGCCAGTCCCGACGCCTCGGTGACCACCACCACCTGGTTGTTGGTGAGATCGGGGAAGGCCTCGACAGGCAGGTCCCGGTAGGCCACCACGCCCGTGGCGACGAGGGCCGCGAGGCAGAGCAGCACGAAGAACCGCTGCCGCAGGGCGGCCGCGACGAATCGTTCAATGGCGCCCACCTCAGCCCTCCGGCGTCGTCGATTTCAGCAGCTCGGACTTGAGGAGGAAAGCGCCAGTCACGACGATGCGCTCGCCTGCCCGAAGCCCCGTCTTCACCTCGAGCGCGCCGTCGCGCTCCGGCCCCACGGTAACGTCGCGCCGCCGGTACCGCCCCTTCGACTCCTCCACGAACACGATCGGCTTGCCGTCGATGTCCTGCACGGCCGAGGAGGGCACCACGACCACCGGCCTCGGTTCACCCTCGCCAAGCATGACGGTGGCGTACATCTCCGGCTTGAGGCGGCCCTGCGGGTTGGGCAGGGCGCACCGCACGGTCACCCGGCGCGTCTTCGGATTGATCATGTCCGCCACCCAGGTGATCGTGCCCGTGAACGCCTCGCCCGGGTACGCGGACACGGAGACCTCCACCGGCAAACCCGCCTTCACGTGGGAGATCGCCGTCTCGTCGATTTCCGCCAGCGCCCAGAGGCTCGAGAGGTCGCTCACGACGAAGAGGGGCGTGCCGGGGGTCACCGCCGTGCCTTCGGTGATGAGCTTCTCGAGCACGACGCCACTCAGCGGCGCCGTCACCGGGATCTGTTCGCCCGCTTCGCCCGAGGGATCCTCGCTGTTGGTGATGCCGAGGTGTTCGAGCTCCTCTTCGGAGCGCCGGACCTCGGTCTCGATGATGTTGAGGGCTTCCTCGGCGGAGACGCGGCTGGCGCTCGCCCGCTGCACTTCCTGCTCGGAGATCGCCTTGTCCGCGAAGAGGCGCCTGGCCCGCTCGTCGGCCTGGATGGCCATCTTCAGGTCCATCTGGGTCTTGCGCCGCTCGGCAACCGCCTTCCGGTACGCGGCCCATGCGTCGTGGACGACGGGGCCGATCATGTGCGCGAGTTCCTTGCCCTGCCCGACGCGGTCGCCGATCTCCACGAAGACCTCGATGACCTTGCCGTCGACGGGCGACCCGATGCGCGCGGTCCGCCGCTCGTCGATCGCGAGCACGCCCGGCGCTTCGAGCTGTTCGCGGCGGGTGACGCTTTTCGCGGCGTCCACCACGAGGCCGGCTTCCCGCGCCGCCGCGTCGGCGAGCACGACGCTGCCGTCTGGCGCCTTCGGTGCGGCCGCCGCTTCCGGCGCCGGCGCCGGGGCGCGGAGCGTGAAGTAGGCGGCCGCGAGGACCGCCAGCAGCACGCCTCCGATGAGAACCGGCCGGATCAGGCTCCTGGGGCCCGGGGCTTCCGCGTTCATCGCACGATCTCCTCTCCGAGAAGCAGCCGCGCCTCGAGCGCCGCTGCGACCGCGTCCAGCTTCAGTTGCACCGCCTCGCGGCGAGCATCGACGTACACCCGT
This sequence comes from uncultured Acidobacteriota bacterium, assembly GCA_963806085.1. GTDB lineage: Bacteria > Acidobacteriota > Vicinamibacteria > Vicinamibacterales > JAKQTR01 > JAKQTR01. Next base: position 1,666,963 of record CAWDWR010000001.1, on the reverse strand, counting down.
TCGGCGTCGACGAGCACGAGGATGTCCGTCGATCCCTCGCGGAATGCCGACCGCGCGGCCGTCCGCACGATCTCTGCCGGCTTGAGCAGGTCCTCATCGACCCTGGCGGCGCGCTCGCCGAGCGTCGCGGCCGCGTCGAACACGACGCGCGCCTCCGCCAAGGCTCGCGCCTCGGCGGCGGCGACGTCCGACAGCGTGGCCGCCTGTTCGCCGGCGGCGATGGCGACGGCCCGCTTGTTCGTGTCGAACAGCGGAATGGCGACCAGGATGCCCGCCACGGCCGTGTCGAAGCCCGCCGTCCGCTTGTACCCGCCCGAGACGTTGAGATCGGGCACCCTGCGCGCGCGCTCCAGCGACAGCGCCTGTGCCGCCCGCGCCGACCTGGCCTTGGCGGCGAGCACCTCGGGAGCCCGTGCGGCAGCCTGCGCCGCCAGCACAGCCGGGTCGCCGGCGGGCGCTTGCCGGGGTGCCGGCTCCGCCAACTGCTCGGCTCGCAGCGGCAGGGGCTCGTGCATCAACGAGCCGAGCATCGCGAGGCTTCGCGTGAGTTCGAGGCGCGCCCGCAGGAGCTGCGTCTGCACCCGGGCCGACTCGGCCTGGAACTTCGCCAGGTCCGCCTCGGCGGCATAGCCTTCGCGCACGCGCGCCTTCATGGCCTGCAGCAGCGTGTCGAGGCCCTCGCGGTTGCTGTCGAGGGCGCGCAGCCATTCGCGGCTCCTCACCGCGTCCATGAACAGCCGGACGGTCTCCATCACGAGCCCGCGGTCAACCTGCGCCGCGGCCGCTTCGGCCTCGGCGCGCTCGGCGTCGGCGATGCCGATGCGCTTGCCGCGCTGGCCGGCCAGTTCGACCGGCTGCGTGAGCACCGTGAAGAAGTCGAGGCCCGGCGGCGACCCCGGGTCCGGGCGCGGCGTCCAGTACCACGACCCGAACGTCCAGTTCTCCGAGCGCAGCTCCACCGTTGGATTCGGCCATGTTCCCGCCGATTCCGCGGCTTTCCGGGCGGCCTCGAGCCTCGCGGCCGCGGACTGACGGCTCGGAGACCTGGCCAGCACCGTGGAGACGGCCTGTTCTACCGTCATGGTGGGCGGGGCGGTTGGCGCCGCCTGGGGAGACGCCGCCACCGAAATGGCAAGCAGGAGCGGACTCAGCATCTGGAGCACCTGGCGGGGGCCGGAAACGATCTTGGCAGGCCGAGGATATCAGACTCCAGCGGCCTCGAGCCCGTGGAGAAAAGCCTTGACGGAACCTTCAAAGTGTATATAACGTATATAAACAGTAGATATGGAATGCACATGAGAATTCTCATTGCGAACTCATCGCCCGACCCGATTTACGAACAGATCATGCGGCAGATCAAGACGCAGATCATCGCCGGCGACCTGCGCGAAGGCGAGCCGCTGCCCTCGATACGGAGGCTCGCGCAGGACCTGCAGATCAGCGTCATCACCACCAAGCGGGCTTACGACGAACTCGAGACGGAGGGGTTCATCGACACCGTGGCGGGCAAGGGGACGTTCGTGGCCGCCCAGAACGCCGAGTTCCTCCGCGAGAAACGCATGAAGGTCGTCGAAGAGAAGCTGGCGGAGGCGGTGTCGGAGGCTCAGCTGATGGGGCTCGGATACCCGCAATTGCGCGAGATGCTGCGCCTGCTGTGCGAGGAGGGATCATGACATCCGAACCCGCGCTGGAACTGCAGGGCGTCACGAAACGCTACCGGGGGTTCGCCCTGAAGAACGTGACGTTCAGCGTGCCTCGCGGCTACGTGTGCGGCCTCATCGGTCCCAACGGCGCCGGGAAGACCACCATCATCAAGCTCATCATGAACCTGGTCCGGCGCGACGCCGGCGACATCCGGGTGTTCGGCCTCGACAACCGCCGCGACGAGGTCGCGGTGAAGTCCCGCATCGGGTTCGTGTACGACACGCCTGGCTTCTGGGACGACCGGACGCTCCGGGCCCAGCGCGCGGTGCTGGGGCCGTTCTATCCCAGCTGGAACGACGCGACGTTCGATCGCCTCGCGTCCAGGTTCGACCTGCCGATGGGCCAGCGCTTCGGCAAGCTCTCCCGCGGCACGAAGATGAAGTTCGCGCTGGCGATGGCCCTGTCGCACGACGCGGATCTCCTCATCCTCGACGAGCCGACGGCGGGTCTCGATCCGGTGTTCCGCCGCGAGTTCCTGCAGGCGCTCGCGGGCCTGCTGCAGGACGAAGGGAAGACGGTGCTGTTCTCGACGCACATCACGAGCGACCTCGACCGCATCGCCGACTACGTGACCTTCGTCCGGCGCGGAGAGATTGCGTTCTCGCTGCCCCGGACGGAGCTGCTCGACAGCTGGGGCGTGGTTCGCGGCGACGCGGCCGCGCTGCGGGGCATCGATTCAGCCATCGTCCGGGGCCGGCGCGCGGGCCGCTTCGGAACCGACGTCCTCGTGTCCGACGCCCGGCAGGCCGCGCGCACGGCCGGGCCGACGGCCGTGATCGACCGGCCGTCACTGGAGGACATCATGGTGCTCATGGCGGGGGAGGGCGGCCATGCTGCGTAAGCTGTTCGTCAAGGATCTGCAGTTGAACCCGCACCTGTTCTGGGGCGTCCTGCCGTTCTTCGCCTGGATCGCCTATGCCGTGCGGGAAGACGGCGCGCCGGTCGGCATGCTGACGACCATCAGCGCGTTGATGGGTGCCGCCACCGCGTCGACGGTGGCCGCCCGCGAGGATCGCTTTCGCGCGACGGCCCTGCTGGCCAGCCTGCCCGTGGCGCGGCGAACGCTGGTGCTGTCGCGCTACGCGCTCGCGGCCGCGGCCGGCGGGGCGGCGTTCGTGACGGCGGCGTTGCTGGCCGCGGTGCTGCCGTGGTCGCCGCACCCGATGTCCGCGATTTTCGATGCGCGGAGCGTGCTGATGGCCGTCGTCTTCGTGGGAGCCAGCACGGCCCTGCTGCTGCCCCTGGCGCTCCGCTTCGGCCTGATGGGAGTGGTGGGTTTCTTCGCCGTCCTCCAAGTGGCCGGCGTCGGCCTGTTCTTCCTCTCGAGCGTGTTCGGCTTGCGCGAGCCCATGCGCGCCGCGTTCGGCGGCGTGGAGTCCTCCATTCGGACCCTGTACGCAAGCCTGTCGGTGCCGGCCCTGGCCGCCCTCGTTCTGGCGGCTGTCGCCGTGGCCGGATGGGTGTCGTATTGGACGTCGGTCTGGCTCGTGGCGCGGAGGGACCTGTGAACCCGGGCGCGCCGGGTGACGGGGGCGGGGTCATGGAACCGCTGCTGCACTTCCGGAACGTGTCGAAGCGCTACCCGGGCTTCGCGCTGGAGGACGTGTCGTTCACGCTCCCGCGAGGGTACATCGGCGGCCTGATCGGGCCGAACGGCGCGGGCAAGACGACGATTGTGAAGCTGCTGTTGAACCTCGTGCGCCGGGATGCCGGCCTCATCGAGGTGGGCGGCGAGGACCCGGCGGAGCACGAGGTCGCGGTGAAGCAGCGCATCGGGTTCGTGCACGAGGTCCCCTCGGTACTATGAACACCTGTCGCTCGCGGCCATCGGCTCGATGATCGGAGGCTTCTACCCGACATGGGATGCGGCGCTGTATGCGTCGCTGCTCCGGGAATTCGACCTGCCGCCGCGCCAGCGATTCGGCAGCCTGTCCCGGGGCATGCGCACGAAGGGCGCGCTGGCGCTCGCGCTCGGTCACCGGGCCGAATTGCTCGTCCTCGACGAGCCTACGGCGGGGCTCGATCCCGTCTTCCGGCGCGCGCTCATCGAGCGTCTGGCCGCCTACGTCTCGGACGGCCGATCGTCGGTGCTGCTGTCCACGCACATTACGAGCGACCTCGAGCGCGTCGCCGACTTCGTCACTTACGTGCGCGCCGGGAGGGTCGTGCTGTCAGCCACGCGGGACGAGCTCGCCGGGCGATGGGCCACGGTCCGGGGCGGGCCAGCGCTGCTCGACGCGGGTACGCGCGACCTGCTGGCCGGCTTCGAGTCCGGGCCGCACGGCGTCACGGCACTGACTTCAGACGCCCCATCGCTGCGCCGCCGGCTGGCGGGCGAGGACGCCGTGATCGAGCCGGCCACGCTCGAGGACATCATGTACTACGCGGGGCGGTCATGTTGACGTTGATGCGCAAGGACCTGCGGGTGGTCGCCGGGTTCGGCTGGCTGCTCGCGTGGCTGGTGGCGCCGAGCTACCTCGTCCCCGTGATGACGGCGTCCAGGGCCGGCGGCATGATCTTCTGGGTCAACGTGGCCTTCGCCACCGCGGCCCTCGTGAGCGTGTGCCTGCTGGAGGCCCGAAGCGGCGCCGACCGCTTCATTCACAGCCTGCCGGTGACGCGCGCCGACGTCGTGCGCGCCCGCTACGGCACGGCCATCGCGCTCGCCGCTGTCGTGCTCGGCATCGGCGCCGCGGCGGGGATGGTGCTCGCCCTCGCGACGGCGCCGCCCGGCGCCGCCTGGCCCCGGTGGTTCTCGCCTGACGTCGGACTCGCCTACCTCGTCGTGATGGCCATCGTCATCGCCATCTACCTGCCGTGCTACTTCCGCTGGGGCTACGGCCGGGGGAGTGTCGCCGCGGCGGTGCTGCTGGCCGGCCTCGTCATCGCCGGCGACGCCATCGGCAACGAGGCGGACACCCTCGCCAGGCTGGCGCCCGGCGCGGGCGGGCTGCCGCGCGGCCTCGTGGTGCGGACCGTGGTGACGATGGCCGACACCTGGGGCCTGGCCGCCGCCTCGCTCGCCGTCGTGGCGGCAGTTGCCGGATTGCTGGCCGCGTCAGCCGCGCTTGCGGTGCGTGCGCATCGCACGCGGGAGTTCTGACCGAGAGGACGGCCGCGAATTCGCGGCCGGGATGTCATGACGAAGATGACCGTCGGCAAGGTGAGCGCGGCCCTGGCCAGATCGGTGGCTCTGGCGTCCACGGTACTCGCCGGCGCCACAATCTGGCTGATCCTGACTGACCCGGGCGCCGTGGCCGTCGCCTTGGCGGGACGACCCGCTGAACGGTTCCTCCACGGGCTGATCGTCGCCATCGTTTCGGCGATCGAGTGTCTCCTGCGTTGGATCTGACGATGCGGGGGGCGGGATCGATTACGCGCGCAAGCCCCCTGCGAGCGGCCACGCTGTCTCGAGGCAGACGATGGGCGCTCCGCATGACAGTTCCGAATTCGTCCCGAGCCGCGTTGCATGAATCGTCCCGACCCCTTAGGATCGGCGGCATGAGCGTGATGCGAAGCGTGCTGCTCGCGGTGTCCGAGAACCGGTGGATGCGGGAGCGCGGGCCGAGGCTCTGGTTCGTGCGCCGCGCGGCCCGGAAGTTCATGCCCGGCGAGGCGTTCGACGACATGCTGAGGGCGGCGGCCGAGCTCCGGCCGCTCGGCATCGACGCCGTGTTCACGAGGCTTGGCGAGAACGTCACCGACGCCGCCGAGGCATCGGCCGTGACGCGCCACTACCTGGAGGTGCTCGACGCGATCGCCGCCAAGGGCATCCGGTCCGAGCCCTCCATCAAGCTGACGCAACTGGGCCTCGACCTCGAGACGGAGCAGGCGTACGCGAATCTCCGGGCCCTGGCCGAGCGCTCGCACGCGACGGGCAACTACCTGTGGGTCGACATGGAGCAGTCGTCCTACGTGGATGTCACGCTCGACCTGACGCGCCGCCTGAAGGCCGAGTTCCCCCGCGTCGGCGTGTGCCTGCAGGCCTATCTCTACCGCACGAAGGATGACCTGCCGCCGCTCATCGAACGGGGCATTGGCGTCCGCCTCGTGAAGGGCGCTTACAAGGAACCGCCGGACGTGGCGTACCCGAAGAAGGCCGACGTCGACGCGAACTTCTTCGCGCTCTCGGTCGCGATGCTCGAGGGGCTCGGCCGGCAGAACGGGTTCCGGCCCGTGTTCGGCACACACGATGTCGGAATCATCGACCGCATCCGCGCGCACGCGGAGCGGGCCGGGCTGGCGGCGCGCGACGTCGAAGTGCACATGCTGTACGGCATCCAGCGGGCGGAGCAGGGCCGCCTCGTCAGGGATGGCGCCGTTGTCCGCGTCCTCATCGCGTACGGCGCCTACTGGTTCCCGTGGTACATGCGGCGCCTGGCCGAACGGCCGGCCAACGTGTGGTTCGTCGTCCGGAGCATGTTCGCCGGATAGCTGCAGGGACTGCGGCGGGTCAGACGCGATGTCCACCTCGACGCGATGGAGGTTCCTGGCCGCCACGATCGCGGTGGCGTGGTGTGTGCTATCTGTCTCGCAGAGCGCTCCGGCCTCACAGGTCGCAGCACCCGCGACCGACGTGATCGGGGTGCTCATGAAGGCGTCGAGCTACCTCGCCGCCTACGTGAAGGCCCTCTCCTCCGTCGTCAGTGAGGAGCGGTACGAGCAGCACCTCACCCGGAAGGGTTACCAGGGCAGGATGGACCCGGTCGGTTCCCGAACGCTGCTTTCGGACTATCTGCTCGTGTTGGTGGCCGGCTCGAGTGAGTGGATGCCGTTCCGCGATGTGTATTCGGTCGACGGCGTGCTCATTCGGGACCGCAACGACCGGTTGTTGAAGCTCTTCATCGAAGCGCCGCCAGACGCCTACCAACAGGCGCTTCGGATTCGCAGCGAAAGCAGTCGGTACAACATCGGAAGCGGCACGAGAGACACCAATGTCCCCACGTTTGCGCTCCAGATCCTCACGCAGGAATGGCGCGGCCGATTCACCTACAAGTCGAAGGGAAGGGAGCGCCTCGGCGGGACGGACACGGCCGTGGTGGAGTACCTCGAAACCTCGTCGCCGACGCTCATCGCCGGCCTCAACGACAAGGACGTTCCGTCGACAGGGCGATTCTGGATCGATCCAGCCGATGGCCGGATCCTGCGCACGCTGCTCGAAACCCGGCCGGGCGGTGGGGTGAACACGCTTGACGTCACGTTTCGCTACGAACCGGCGCTGGCACTGCTCGTGCCGGGCGAGATGGCCGAGCGGCGGGATTCGGGCGACGAAATACTCGAGGGCAGGGCGACGTACTCCAACTTCCGGAGGTTCCGCGTGGACACGTCGATGGAGATCAAGTAGTCCCGCCTCGATTAGGCTTGGCGGAATCGATTAATTGTGAAAAAATTGAGAGTTAATCTCCGCGCCGGAGTCCTGGCCTGTACCGGGGTCCCTGCGCATCGACAACCGGGCCCCTGAAGGGCGTCGTCTCCGGAGGATCGAATCGCATGAAGGCAGTGAAGTTGGCGGTGGTGGCTGCCGTCCTGGCGGGCGCGTGGGCCTGTGGCAACGACAGCAGCCCGTCGAGCCCCTCGTCCAGCACTCCCTCGACCCCGCCGACGCTGACCAAGCCCGCGCCCGACTCGCCTGCGGACGGCCTGCAGCTGGACACGAAGCGGCCGACGCTGACGGTGACCAATGGCACGTCGAACCAGCCCTCGGCGGCGAAGACCTACGAGTTCCAGATCTCCGACAACGCGGCCTTCACCGCCACGGCGTCGTTCAACGCGTGGTTCGCGATCACGGTGACCGCGACGAGCGTTGCCGAAGGCTCGAGCGGGAAGACCAGCTACACCCCGGCCCAGGACCTGCAGCCCACGACGAAGTACTACTGGCGCGCCCGCCTGGTGCAGGGCGGCACCAACTCGGAGTGGTCGGACGTGCGCAGCTTCAAGACGAAGCTCGAAGGCTACAACCGCCCGGGCGAGCTCTACGACCCGCTGATCTTCGGTGAGACCGTCGGTGAACGCGTCGGCCAGACCACGTTCATCGCGGGGAAGGGCATCCGGATCGACAACAACGCGAGCATGGTGCGCTACCTTTTGCCGCAGACGGTGAGCACCGGCGAGTTCTCGATGGACGTCGAGGGGCTGTACGCGAATGCGCCCGGCGACAAGGGAAAGGTCTTCTCGATGCAGGAGGGGACCACCAACTTCACCGACAACAAGTACCGGGTCGACATCCAGTACCGCGGTTCGAGCGGTTTCCCACCCAACGCCATTACGTTCCGCGCGTTGTACGGCTCGGCCACCGACTTGAGCGTGCGGTACGAGCCCGATACCGCGACGCGATTCGCCTCGGTGTACCTGCTGAATGCCGCGACCAAGTACTACTGGAAGGCGACGTGGGGCAGCGAGTTCCGCGTCATCGTCCGGGAGGGCGGCGTGACCGGGAACACGTTCTACAACGTCGGGGTGCCGTCGACGAAAGGCGCGTACAACCCGAGCCCGCACTACGCGTATCTGGGAGCGCCGGTGGCGACCAGCGGCGCGGAGTCGGCGTCGATTGCCGGCGCCATTTACAGCAACGTCTGGCTGAGCCGGAACCCCCGGCCGGCGTCTCTCGGCAGCGCCCTCGACCTGGAGCGCTAGCCGCCCGCCTCTGGCATTCGGCCCCTCGCCGTGATATCCATGTCACGGCGAGGGACCATCATGTCTCAACTCTTCATCGGCATCGACAGCGGCACGCAGAGCACTCGGGCCATCCTCGTGGACGGCAGGGACGGGCGCGTCCTCGCCTCCAGTTCGGCGCCGCACGACATGCTCACCTCCGACGTGCCCGGCACCAAGGAGCAGGATCCGGCCGACTGGGTGCGCGCCGCCACCACCGTGATGGCCGGCGTGCTGGGCGCCGCCGGCGCGGACGCCGCCTCGCGCGTCGCGGCCATCGGCATCTCGGGCCAGCAGCACGGGTTCGTCCCCCTCGACGCCGAAGGGCAGGTCATCCGCCCGGCGAAGCTCTGGTGCGACACCTCCACCGCGCCCCAGTGCGACACGCTCATCGCCCGCCTCGGCGGCCTCGAGCGCACCATCGAGCAGCTCGGCAACGGCATTCCACCCGGCTTCACGGCATCGAAGATCCTCTGGCTGAAGGAGCACGAGCCGGAGCACTACGCCCGCCTGGCGACGGTGCTGCTGCCGCACGACTATCTGGCCTGCTGGCTGACCGGCCGCGCGCACATGGAATGGGGCGATGCCTCCGGCACGGCGCTGATGGATGTCCGGACGCGAACCTGGCGCACGGAAGCGATTGCCGCGATCGATCCGGGTCTCGCCTCGAAACTGCCGCCGCTCTCACACCCGCGCGAACCGGCCGGCGTCGTGCGGCCCGAGGTCGCCCGCCAGTTCGGTCTCCGCGGCGGCGTGGTTGTCTCGGGCAGCGGAGACAACATGATGGGCGCCATCGGCACCGGCAACGTTGCCGACGGCATCGTCACGGCGAGCCTCGGGACGTCGGGGACGATCTACGCCTGCGCCCGGCAGCCGATCGTGGACCCTGGGGGCGAAGTCGCGGCGTTCTGCGACGCGACAGGCCAGTGGCTCCCGCTGGTCTGCACCATGAACGTCACCGTCGCAACAGAGATGGTGCGCACGCTGTTCGGCCTCGATCACGCGGCGCTTTCCGCGGCCGCGGCCTCGGTGGACACGGGTGCCGACGGGCTGCTGCTGATCCCGTTCTTCGAGGGCGAGCGCACCCCGAACGTGCCGGACGGCACGGGCGTGTGGCTCGGCGTCAGGCCGCGGACGTCGACGGCGGCCCACATGGCCCGCGCGGCGATGGAGGGGGCGACGCTCGGCCTGAACTACGGCCTCAACCGGATGCGCGCGCTCGGGCTGGCGCCGCGGGAGATCCGCCTGACGGGAGGAGGGTCGCGCAGCGCGGTGTGGCGCCAGATCGCGGCGGATGTGTTCGATTGCCCTGTGGTGTGCCCGGTCAGTGAAGAGGGGGCGGCCTACGGCGCGGCGCTGCACGCGCTCTGGGTGTGGGGCCACGCGAACGGCGCCGGTCGGTCAATCGCCGAGATCGCGAGCGACTTCGTGGCCATGGACGATGCCACCAGGGTCGTGCCGCATCCGCAGGAGACGGCGCGCTATCGAGACCTGCAGGCCATCTTCGATCAGGCCGTCCGCGATCTCGGCCACACCTTCTCGTTGCACCGCCGGTTCCTCCGGGGTCAGACCCCGGGACCCGGTCTCGGGCCAGCCTGATCCTCGTCGAACACCGGGGCCTGACCCCGATACCGACAGGAGCGGGCTTCGTCTGCAAAGGCCCGGAGGAGCGCGTCCTCGGCTTCGAAGAAGTGATCCGAGGGTGCGAGGATGAACCCTCCGCCGCGCCCGGCCTGTTCGAAGGCGTCGCGCACAGCGCGGCGCGTCTCGACGGATGTGCATCCCGTGAAGAAGTGGAACTGGTCGAATCCGCCGATCATGCACACCCGCGAGCCGACCCGCGCCTTGGCCTCGACCAGCCGCGTGTCGCCGCCCATGGCCTTCGGCGTGAACGTCTCCATGGCGTCCGGCGCCATCCCGGCGATCCGCTCGAGCAGCGGCATCATCCCTCCGCACGTGTGGTAGACGATGCGCTGGCCAGCCTCGTGGGCCGCCGCCACGATGGCCGCGTCAAAGGGCGCCACGAAACGGTCGAAGATCTTCGGCGAGATCACCGTCGATGACGCGTCGCCGCCGCCCAGTTCGAGCAGGTCGAACGGCGCGCCTGCCGTGGACCGGACGAACGCGAGCTTTCTGTCACGGAGGACTTCGAGCAGCGCCAGCACCCACGCCGGGTCCTCGTACGTTTCGAGGATCAGTTCCTGGATGCCGACGAGGACCGCGGCGTCCTGCCAGCAGCCGGGCTGGCCGTACAAGGGAAAGCCCGGGATGGCGCCGCGCACGATGCCGCGATCGCCGATATCGCCGCGCGCGGCGGTCACCGCCGGGATGTGGCAGCGCGGCACCGGCGCAAGCTCCGCGATGGTCTCGATGTCCCGTTTCTGTTTGATCAGCCGCTCCGCCACCCACGTCGTCCGCCCGTCGTCCTGGAGGACCATCGAGAGCGAGCCACGCGACGTGGCGATCTCGTAGCGGACCGTCCGGAAACTGGTGCCGGGGACCGGGATGCGCCGAACACGCCAGGCGTCCGAGACGTGCGACCAGGATTCCACAACGCTGTTCGACAGCGGGTCGGTCTCGCACCCATCCGCCGGGTAGAGAGGCGTGGTCCAGCGGATCGCATCCAACCCGTAGCGGTCGAAGAACTCGCGCTCGCTGAGTCCTCCTGCCGCCTGCAGAAACGCCGGCATCAGGTGGTGCGTCGTGACCGGCAGACGATCGGGCACGCCGCGCCCCAGGGCCGTCAGCAGTCGTGCGCGCGATGTCATGCGCCGGCCATCCGCTCCATGTAGCCGGGGTCGATGAACGGATCGTCCGTGGCGTGCCGCTCCATGAGCGCGATGCGGCGGGCGAGCAGGTCCTTCAGATTGCGGCCGTGCATGAGCGGCGACTCGCCCAGGCCGGTGGTGGCCATGAACTCGACCCCGGTATCGACGAGGTCCATCAGATCGCGGCTGTTGGCAATCTCTTGGGCGATCATGTCGTCGAGCACCGCCCGCCAGCGCGCCCGCTCGGATGCGCTGGCCGCGCCCATCCAGCCGTAGACGCCAGCGACCCACGCCGACACGTTGCGGTGCGTCATGATCCAGCAGCGCAGCGCCCGCAGGCGCACGCACTGGTCCGCGATCGCGTTTGGCGAACCCGGTTGCGCGTCCGCGCCGGCAACGCTCGACGCCAGCAGATCGATGGCCTGATCGAGCGGCGTCCACACGCCAGCGTCGATGCGTTCGAGGTCCCTGGCGCTCTTCTCGGGCGTGAGCAGGGTGAAGAGCACGTCGCGGCTGAGGTCCACATTGTTCGGGTTGTGGGGCGTGGTGCACATGAAGTCTTCGTAGTACGCCCGTTCGGCCCGCGGGATGGCTTCGATGTTCGGCACGAACGGCCGCACCCAGAGCCGGTACCACGTGAAGCCGATGGTGGAGTACAGCGTCGTCGTGTTCGGAAACGCGAGGATGGCCTCTTCGGCGAGCGCCCAGGCCTCCTGCAGGAAGGGGGCGAACGCCTGCTCCCGCCCAGCGCTCCGCGATGGCCGAGACGGCCGCGTCGATGTCCATGCCGGCGTCGAACTGGAACCGGCGGAGGATCTCGTGATTGACGTTGAAGGGCACGAGGCCAGGCGGGCAGGTGCCGCCGACGTTGGCGATGGCGTCGACGCCGTTGTCACGCAGCAGCTTCAGCCGGCGCCAGGTCAGCGTCGGGTAGGGGATGCCGAGGAGCGGCGCGAACATCTGGTGCGGGCCGGCCGAGAAGTAGTGGTGCGCCGCGGCATCCTTCGCGCGCAGCTCCGTTCCCAGTTCCCGCTCGCGCGGCGCGAACTCGAGCTGGTACACCGAGCCGCTGTTGATGACGTTCGAGTCGGGGTAGCGGGGATGACGGTATGGCATCTCCCATCCCCGGGCGATGAGCGACGTCGTCTCGACGTCGAGGCCGTTGCCGAGGCCGGCCCAGACGGTGTCGTGCTCGCCCGTAGAACGACTCGAGCCGCGTGATGACGCGGAACTCCGGATTCACCGCGCGCGCCGCGTCGCGGAGCAGCGCCAGGAACTGCACGACGTGCGCACCGGCGGTCTTCGCGATCTCCGCATCGTCGTTCCACTCGCGGATCATGTAGGGGCCGCCATTGCGGCCGACGTAGAGCGACTTCGTGTGCTCGAAGCCCGACCCGCTGTCGTTGGACCAGACCGACAGGAAGCCCAGGTCCGGGACCTCGCGCAGGAGCGCCGTCATCATCTCGGCGTAGTGGTCGCGGACGCGCGGGTGGGCGAGCGTCATCGTGAACCGCGGGCGGAAGGACCGGAACGGATGGTCCACCCGCGGGCCGCGCAGCATCGGGTAGCGCGCGAAAAATTCTTCGGGTACCGATCGCGGCTCGAACGACAGGAGGCCGGGCACGAGACCGTACTTCCGGGCGAGCGCTGCGTTCCGCTTGAGGACGGCGAGATTGGCGGAGAGGTAGTAGAACGGATAGAGCCCCTTGTTGAGCGACGAGTAGACGAACTGATCCAGCGCGGGGCAGTACGTGTAGAACATCGGGTAGACCTCGCCCTTGGGGCCCGTCTCGAGCCCCATCGGGTAGGCGAGGGCGTTCACCTCGACGTGCGTGTAGCCCCAGGCCGCAAGCTGGCGCACGTAGGCTTCGACGTCCAGGCCGTGCTGGATTCGCCCTTCCTGCGTGAGGAACACGTCGTAGCACGAGCGGTTCCATGCGAACGACGGTGTGATCGAGAGACCCTGTTCGAGCGCCCCGAGGTCGTCGTCGGCCAGCACGTCCACGAGCTGGCGCGCGGCGGCGTAGAGGAGTCGGCCGCCGGCGCTCACCAGGCGGCCCGAGCCGTCCGGCCGCAGGCGCAGGTCGATGCGTGCCGCCGCCAGCGCTCCCTGGCGCGACGCGTGCGCGGGAGCCTCCAGCTGGAAGACCCCCGCCTCAGGAGCCGGGTCGAGGGCATCGACCTCGTCGATTGCCGCGCCGGTCTGCGCGGCGATCACCGCAGCCGCCGACCCCGCAGCCGGCGGAGAACCGGCCGGCACCTGGATTCGTGCAACGCGCGAAAGCGCTTCTCGCACTGTCATGTCAGGGCCTCGTCATGCCGTCGTGATGTCGATCTCGATGCGCACGCAACCACGCACGCGGCAGGCTCCGTCCGCGTACGGGCTGGATTCGACGCGCACGTTCTCCACCGTCGTCTCGCGCCCGTCGCACCGCGCCCGAACCGCGCGATGGCCTGGCGGGAGCAGGATATGCCAGTCGACGTCGGCGCCGGCCGCGTGCACGTCGAGGCTGATCCGGTCCTGGCGGCGCTGATAGTCGTACCGCAGCGACGCTCCGGAGGCGCCATAGCCGACCGAGACCTCGGCGTCGGCGATCCCGGCAGCCTCCCACCGGGGCGAGAGGCGAATCGCGTCGAGCGTCCGGCCCCGATCGACGACGCCGGCGAGCCCTTCGAGGAGCGCCCACGCCATCGCGCTCGATCCCCAGCCGTCGGTCGGCTGCGCCTCCGGGCTCGTGCTGGCTTCCACACTGCTCGGCCGCCCGTCCGGGAAGTACCACAGATAAGCCTCGCCGTTCTGCGAGATCAGCTGGTGGTACCGCGCCAGGATCTCGACTCCGTACTCCTCGCACCCGTGCTCGAAGGCGGCGCGCGCCAGTTCACCGCCCACCAGCGGCATGATCCCGCCATTGACGTAGGCGCCGCGCACCAGCCTGGCATCGCCGAAGATGCCGTCCGGGAACGGCGGGTCAATCGAGAACCATTCGGCGAACGCCCGGCCCTCGGCGCCCCTGCGCTGGTACTCGCGGATGATCGCCACCGCCTGCCCGTGGTCCGCGGCGCCGCGGTTGATCGCCATCGGATTGCTGAGGCTCAACTGCTCCGCCTCGTCGACGCCTTCGATGACGACCGGCGTGATCTTCACGAAGTGCGTGTAGAACCGCCCGTTCCAGCACACGTCGTTCATCGCCGCCCGCAGGCCGGCGGCGCGGCGCTCCCAGAGACGTGCCACGCGCTCGTCGCCGAACCGCGCATGCAGCGCCGCCATCAGCACGAACGCCTCGACGTAGCCCGACAGATCGCCGTGCATGTAGCCCCAGAACGTGTCGTCCGTGATCTGGAACTGCAGCCAGTCGTGCCGGCCGGCGGTGTAGGCGAAGTCCCACGTGTCGATGGTGTACGGGCGCTTCACCAGGCCGCGGCGCGCGTCCCAGTACCACGGGTGCGTCGATGACGTACCGCAGCGCGCGTTCCAGGCTCGGCAGGAGCGCGGCGATCCACGCATCGTCTCCCGAGGCCTGCCACGCCAGGTACGCGGCCTTGACGAACCGGTATTCGACATCGGCTTCGACCGGCACGCGGACGTACTTCGTCCAGTTCTCGCGCTCGCAGGGCGGCTTCTCGGGGAACGTGGTGACGTAGTCGAACACGCGGCCGTTCGCCGCCTGCGTGTCGGCGAAATGCTGCACGGCGCTGGTCAGGTCGGGCTCGAAGTGCCGGAAGGCCCGCATCATGTCGCTGTGGTCGCGGATCCACAACGACCGCGCGTCCGGCGTCCGGTAGCCGCGGACGCGCCGGCCGTCGATCGCGAGGTCGAGCACGCTCCGCTCCAGGAACTGCCGCACGAGCGGGAACAGCCCGTCGAACTCGCGGCGGCCGGTGCGGACCGCCGTCTCAACGGCCATCGGCCTTCACCTGCACCGTGTCGCGCCAGTAGCGGACCTTGTCGACGCCCGCGGCACCCGATGTGCCGTCGAACTGCAGACCGTGGAACGACTGGCCCGACTGGAACAGCACCTGGTCGCCATACTGCGCGCGGGTCATGTTCACGATGGTGTACGCCAGCGCGCCGCCGTCCTGGCTGGCGAACACGAAGTCGCCATCGGTGACGAGCGGGCCGTAAGCGATCCGGCCCTTCTCGAAGGTATACCGCGGACGCCTGTCGTCGCGTGCGATGTCCATCCGGAGGTCCTGCTTGACGGCGACCGTGATGCGCCGCGAGCCGGCTTCGATGGTGACGGCCAGGCCCGAGCGCTCAGGGGCGGTGTCGACGATCTTCACGCGAGGCACGAGCGCCGCGGGGTCGACGTCCTTGCCGTGCGGCACGAGCACCGTGACGAACCCTTCGGTGTGCCCCTGCTCGAAATGGTGCGCCGTGGTCTGGTGGATGGTCAGTTCGTCCTGGTAGTTGCGTTTCTGCGGTTCGACGCCCTCGAGGCGGAAGTGGGTGGCGGGGAAGAGCACGAGCAGGCGCGCCGCGTCCGGCAGGGCCTGCTGCCCGATGACGTCGTACCCGGTGTCGTACCAGTGCTCGCCGCGCGCGTAGATCCTGCGCGTGTGCCACAGGTTCGCCAGCGTGAAGAACTCGTCGGTGCGCGACTTGAAGATGTCGAACACGACGAACAGTCCCGGGTCCTTCACGTACGCGACGACCCGGTCGTAGTCGTAGCCCCACCCGTCGTCGATGAGCCGGGTCCGGCTGTAGTCGAACTCCGGCAGCGACAGGAAGTCGACCTTGCGCGTGCGGATCGGGCGGTACGAGCCTGCGTTGCGCAGGAACTCGAGCACCGGCTGCGACGGCACGGCGTCCTTCGTGCTGTAGCGCTGGCCGCCCTTGTCCTGGCCCATGAAGATCTTCTCCGGCCGGACGACGAGGCGGTTGTGGAAGTAGTCCTGGCGGTACGCGCCGAACGGCCCGCTCGGCATGTAGTCGCGGTAGCCGCCGTCCCGCAGGAGCACCGAGCCGCCCGACATCAGCAGCACGATGCTGTTCTCGTCGGCGTGGCCGTGCGTCATCTTCTCTTCTTCGACCGGGATGGAGTCGCGCAGGTAGTCGCGGAAGTTCAGGCCGCCGTCGCCCTCGTCGCGGTAGTTCAGCAGGAGATAGGTCGAGTCCGGCTGCCAGCCATTGCGAAAGACGATCTTCTTGCCTTGCACATCCTCCATCACCTCGGCGCTGAGGCCCGCGGGTTCGGCCGGCTGCACGTCGGCGCCGCCCCAGCGATGGCTGTCGAGGAGGAAACAGGCCAGCCCCACGCTGGTCGGCGTCGAGAAGTCGATGAACTTCGCCGCGATCCGCTGCGCCGCCCACGCCAGCGCGGGGTCGTTGAGTCGCGCGGCGGCGGCCTCGAAGAACACGAGGAAGTGCTGCCAGTTCTGCGTCCACGCCGCGTCGCCGAAGTCGGGCACGACGCCGGCCGGCGACATCAGGTTCAGGAAGTAGTGGGCGTAGTAGTAGACCTCGGGCGTCTTGAACAGATCATCCAGCTTCCCGATCGCGTCGGCATAGCCCATCAGCGCGTAGAGCCACACGCCGTGATAGATCGTCGCGTCCTCGATTTCCCAGTTGCCCCAGTTGTCGTCGCCGAGCGCCTTCCGCTGCTTCTCCCAGACGGCGGCCCGCGGGTGATCGGGCAGCGCGCGCACGGCCCAGGCGAGCGATTCCGCGCGCAGCATCGTCCGGTTCATCGCGCCCCACTCGGAGGTCTGCAGCAGGTAGTCGATCGAATGGCCCACCATCTCCTCGACGGCTGCGACCTCGGTCGGCGACAGCTTGCCCAGGCGGTGCAGGGCGTCATAGGCCCGCAGGTAGCGCATGACGACGAAGAAGTCCGGAAGGGCCGGCACGCCATGGTCGTAGTCGGGCCGCTTCTTCGCGGCCCAGTCCGGGAACGCCGACCGGTAGTTGCCGTAGGTGAGCAGGATCTCTCGCGCACGTTCGGCGTACCGCGGCGTGCGCTCCTTTTCGAACAGGTACGCGTAGATCAGTGCGGTTTCGAGCAGGTTCCCGGGCGGCCGGTAGCCGAACGGGCTCTCCGGGTCGAACTGCGCGCGCCACCGCGCCAGCGACTCCTCGCGGTGGTCCCACGCGTAATCAGCCGACGCGCGCGCGTACTCGAGGTACCGCGATGAGGCCGGCGCCTGAGCCGGCGCGGCGCCCCTGGCCTGGCGCGCCGCGGCCTGCGTTGACGGGGATGCCGGGCCGTCGGTGCCCGCCGCGAGCAGCCATGCGCTGCAACCGGCGGCGAGGGCGAGCGTCACGAATCGGGTTGCGCACGTCATGACACGACTCCGTCTTCTTCCGCTGTTCCGTCAAGCGACGTCCACGTTTCGAACACGCGCAGCACGTTCTCGGGGATCGCGCCGGGGCCGAATTCGCACTGGGCGATCACGCCGCCGCCGGCATACAGATGCTCGCGCACGGCGCGCACCTCGGCGTCGATCTCCGCCAGCGTGCCGCGCGCCAGGAGAATCTGCCGATCGATCTCGCCCCAGAAGGTCATCCGGCCGGCGAAGCGCCGTCCCAGTTCCGCGATGCCCATGCACGCCACCTGGCTGTTGAGCGCGTCGATGCCGATGGCGACAAGGTCCTCCATGATGTCGAGGATGTTCCCGTCGGAGTGCATGAACACGAACTTCCCGTGCCGCCGGGCGATGGCGACGTAGTCCTCGGTACATGGGCCGGAAATGCCGGCGGAATACGCGCGGCGACACGAGCATTCCGCGCTGCGTGCCCCAGTCGTCCATGATCACGATGGCGTCGACATCGGTGCGCGCCCACACCTCGACTTCACGCAGGTAGTGCTCGTGCATCCGCCGCAGCAGTTCGACCAGCTCCGGGGGCTCCTCCGCCAGGTCCACCATCGCCTGCTCCATCGTGCGGAGGAAGCAGAGCCGTTCGAACGGGCGCACGAGCGTGCCGGCCAGGGTGAACGTGCCGCGGCTGCCGCAGAACGCCCGCACGGCGTCGGTGTCGACGCTGAGCACCGCTTCGGGCGTACGAAACCGGTCCAGGTCGGACCAGTCGGCGATCAGCGGCTCGTGGACGATGCCGATGACGCCGCCGTGGATATTGTGGAACCGGCAGCCCCACTCGTCGACGTAGAGGCCTTTCTCGTAGCGGCTGCCGGTGACCGGCAGGGGGACACGGTACAGTTGCGGCGCCGCCATCAGGTCGTCGGGGAACCGCGCGCGGAGGCGCGCCACCCACTCCGGGTACCGCTGTTCGGCCCACGGCAGCACCCACGCCTGCCGCGGCACCCGGGGCGGCTTCTCGAAGCGCAGCGTGCGGCGGACCAGCTCGCGCGAGGTCATGAGGCGCTCCCCCCGGGCGCCGCCGGCAGGGCGGGCCCGGCATCGACGAAGCAGGACGGCAGCGTCGGCAGCGCCAGCCGGCCGGCTTCGGCCCAGGGGCATCCGATCTCGCTTGGCAGGACGGCCGACTGGTAGCAGCGCCGCAGTTCGTCCCCGAGGCGCATCACCCACACGCGATCGTCGGGTTCACCGCACCGGAGCAGGCGTGGGAACCGCCCGATGCCTCTCGCTGACTCGTGCATCGCGACCACGCACGCCGTCTGCGCGGCTGCCGCTTCGACGCCGCACACGGTGGGGCCGGCCTGCCGCGCGCGCTCCACGGCGAGGAACAGCTTGCGGAACTGGTGCGTGGCGTCGGGATCGCCGTAGTCGGTCAAACGCCCATCGCTCGTTCGGCCCTCGATGCGCCGGCTGGTTTCCCCGAAGACGATCACACCCTGCTCGCACTCGAGGCGGAAGCAGGGGTCAATCCGGTGCTCGGTGACGTGCGATGCCAGGAACAGCACTTCGCACGCGCTGTCTGTGATGATGCGGCAGGCGGCCGTGTCGGCGCTGTCGATCGGATAGGCGCGGGCCAGCTCGGCCGTTACGGCCGCGGGCAGCGCGCTGCACTCCATGTCAGGGCCGAGCAGGAACAGGGCGTTGTGGAGGTGGTGCGCCATGGCGTTGTTCGCCGGGCTGTCGAGCACCCACGCGCCGGTGGCGCTGTCGCGCAAGCGGCCGGCCCAGGTGTTGCGCCGGTAGTAGGCCGCGTGCCGCGGCCAGGCGCAGAGCGTCGCGAGCCGCAGCGGCCGGCCGTACATCCCCGCGATCAGGTCGCGCTTCAGCCACTGGATGGCGTCGGAGAACGACCACTGGTAGCCGATCATGACGAACCGGCCGGCCAGGTCCCGGGCCGCGATCAGCCTGTCGACGTCGGGCAAGGCCGCCCCAACGGGCTTGTCGCAGAGAACGTCGCTCCCTCCGGCGAGCGCCGCGATCGACTGCGGCACGTGGAAGTGCGGCGGCGACGACACGACCGTCAGGTCCGCCCGATGGCCGGACGCGAAGAACGCGTCCACGTCGCTCACAACGGGAACGCCGAGTCCGGCCACCCGAGGCCACGCCGCCGACTCCGTCGCGACCGGATCCACCACGCCGGCGAGCGCTGCCTGCCGCGCCGGCACTTCGTTCAGCAGGGCGTGCAGATAGTGAGAGCCATAGCCGCCGATGGCGACCATCAACACCCGGACTGGCGTCGGCTCGCGCTCGGTCATGCGGGTGTACGGTCTTCCTCCTCCAGCAGGTCCGTTTCGCGGACCGCGCGTGAGGCGAGATCAACGGTCAGCGTCTTCAGCTCGAAAGGCCTGAAGGCGAGGGGCACGTGCACATCAAGCGCCGGAATGCTCAACACCGTGTGACGGGCGGACCCGGTCGGTTCGAACAGGCGCACCACGAGCCTCGCCCCGTCGGCGGCCAGCTTCATGGCCGGCATCTGGATCACGGCGTCCGACAACACCGCACCAGGCTGGGCGGCGTTCCCGCCTCCCGGCGGGAATGCGACCAGGGCGATCGGCGGCTCGAGATGCGCGGCCGACTCGCGATCGATGGCGGCGAGGCGGTCGGCTGCCGGGCCCGCCGTCAGCCAGAACCTGAACACGTGCTCGCCCCGATCCACCCGCGTTTCGACGCGGTCCTGGCGCACCACGGGCGTCACGGCGTCGACCGGGTGACCCGCGTAGGCCGGCGACCGGAGGCAGGAAATCCTGAGTTCGGTGCCGGCGTAGTCGAAGCCTGAGGTGGCGTCGGTCACCATCGTCAGCGCGCGCTCGTGGTCCGGCGAGACGCACGCAATCCAGTGATGACCGACGAGTTCCTCGCCTTCGCGTGCGTGGTGCTCGACACCGAAGGCCACCTGGCCGCGCACGCGCATGCCGCGGATGGCGGTCGGAATGGAGAGCTTCAGCATCGCGTCGGTCTCGGCCCACAGCACCCGGGCCTCCACCTCCAGCTCGGCGCCGCACTTCGGCAGCACGTAGCGGAGCCGCAGGACGGACCGCCCGTGGCCGAAGACGGCCTCGACCACGGTCCTGACCGGCCCGTCTTCGATGATCCTGACCGGTTCGAGATCCGGCGCTTTCACGCCGGCCAGCGCCGCGGCGTCGTGCGGCGCCATCAGCGCAAATTCGCCCACGCGGTCCCTGAACCCGCGCACCTTCATCCCCCAGGGATCCGCGGAGTCGCGCATGACGATTGCACGGAACGCACCGCCATCGATGAATGGGACCTCGTTCAGCCTGCATCCCACGAGCAGGCCCGTCGACGCGTCGATGTCGAACTCGCAGCCGTTCGACCGGTGCCGGAGGAGGCCCGTCACAGCCCGCTGGCCCTCCGCCGGCGGTCTGGGGACCTTGCGGAGCCTGCAGGCGAAACGCGCGGTGCACGACGGCGGCAACTCCGCGTGGAACACGACACGCTTCCGCTGATCCGCCTGGATGTTGCAGCTCTCTTTCTCCACCTGCAGCGGGATGCGCGCGCCGGTCGAGAGCGCGAGGTCCGGCATCAGGCGTCTCGCGGCATCCGTGTTCGGCTCGGGAGGTTGGAACTCGCAGACGATGGTGGCGGCAACGGGGAAGGGGTGCGGATTGTGGACGAACAGCGGGAACTCGCCCTCAGCCGCGCGCGGCTGGCCGGCAAGCAGGGCCATGAACGCCCGCGCGCGAAGCCGGTCGACGATGTCGAGGCCGCGGCCGAGGCGGTGAAGGGCCTGGTCCTCGGCTTCCGCCACCGATGTGCCGGGCAGGATGTCGTGGAACTCGGAAAAAAGCAGCGCGTCGAGGGCGGAATCCAGATCGGCGTGGGGATAGAGAAGCAGTTGCTGAATGGCCGCGCTGGCGAGCATCTTCTCGGTCGAATAGAAGCGATGTTCGAGGCGCCGGTGAAGACGCTTCACGGTGGACATCGAGGTGTAGCAGCCGGGCGCCCAGGGATTGAGATCAGCCTCGTGCCTCGGCAGCGATGCCGCGCGATCCGCCAACCCCTCGAAGTAGTCTTCCGGCTTGCCATGCACGATGGCCCGCCCCGCGGAACCGGCGAGCGAGGCCAGCGCGCGCAGGTCCTCCCGGGAGGGGCCGCCGCCGTGATTGCCGACGCCCCACAGCAGCAGGCCGTCTGCGTCGGCCGCGTGCGCCGCGAGCCACCGCTCGACTTTGGCGCGGGCCTGGCCCTGCTCCGAGTTGTAGTGCTCCGGCGCCCGATGGGCCAGCACGGTTGAGCCGTCGTAGCCGACCCACACGAAGTCGTCTGCGGCGAGCGGCAGGTGTTGCGCATCTGGACGGCAGAAGAGATAGCCGGTGTAGCCGGCCTGCGCGAGCAGTTGCACCAGTCCGCGGCTGTGGCCGAAGGAATCGGGGTTGAAGGCGACGCGCGGGCGGACGCCGAACCTGTCACGAAAGTAGCGCAGGCCCGTGGTGATCTGGCGGACGAACGACTCGCCGGAGGGCAGGTTGCAGTCCGGCTGCAGGTACCATCCGCCGATCACGTGCCAGCGTCCGGCCCGCACGAGGTCGCGGATGCGGGCGAACAGCGCCGGTTCGTACTCCTCGACCCACTGGTAGAGCAGCGCCTCGTTGTGGCAGAACGCGAAGCCCTCGAACTCGTCGCAGAAGTCGGCTGCCGCGCGGAATGTCGCCAGCGTGGCCGCGAGCCCCTCCTCCCATGGCCACAGCCAGACCGGGTCGATGTGCGAATTGCACACGAGCACGAGCCTCGGCGGCGGCGTCATGAGAGCGCCCTCACGCGGGCGATGAGCGTCATGTCGCCGCTCCGGTAGGGCACCAGGAATGAGGCGTCAGCCGGCGCCGCCGGATCGGCGCGCAACTCGAGGTTCAGCCACCCGTCCCTCACCGGTATCCGGGCGTCGACGCCGCGGACGCCTGGCAGCAGTCGCGGCCTGACGCGGATGCCGTCGGGGCCGGGCCTGATGCCGAGGACGTGGTGGACGAACAGCAGGATCAGTTCGGCCCAGGTCCACGGGATGATGCCCACCTGCGGGAACGGCGGCGCGGCGCGAGGGCCGTTGAACTCGAACCACGCGCCCGACGCCGAGCCGTCGGTCGTGGCGAGCCACCGCAGGATCCGCCACACGCGCGCCGAGTCGCCGGCTTCCACCAGCGCCCTCGCGACGAAGATCGAGGCGAACGGCCATGCGCCGGGAGAGTCGGGTTCCGAGCTGACGTGATAGCGGCCGTAGCCGCCGCCTTCCCACGACTGGTTCCAGAGCGCCTCGATGCCGTCGAGCGTCGCGCGCGAGACGGGCGCGGCGGCGTCGACCGCGCCGAACACGATCGGCAGAACGCCGCACGTGTCCGGATTGAGCAGGTGAG
Organism: uncultured Acidobacteriota bacterium; assembly: GCA_963806085.1. GTDB lineage: Bacteria > Acidobacteriota > Vicinamibacteria > Vicinamibacterales > JAKQTR01 > JAKQTR01. The sequence goes on along the minus strand of CAWDWR010000001.1, from coordinate 1,644,162 downwards.
GGCCCTCGGCGGCGAGCGGGACGCCGGGCGGCAGCCCGCATCCCGGTTGCGCGACGATCGACTCCTGCACCGCGCCGTCCAGCAGGCGCCGCTTGACGAACCCTCGCGCGTCGCACAGCGCATAGACCGGGTGCGCCAGCATCGCGTCGCGCAACTCGCGGGCCTTCGCCTTCCAGCGCGACGACTCGGCCGCCCTGCCCGCGAGGGCCGCCAGGCGCTCCGCGCTCTCGAGCCCGAGCGACGTGAACAGCTGGTGGGCCAGTTCCAGCCCGGGCTCGATGCCGTGCGCCGCGTGCCGCTCCCAGAACTCGCGGTTCCCGCTCAGCATGCCGCTCGGTTCATGGCGGAACTCGGAGCGCAGCGGATACTCGGCGATTGCGACGATGCGATCCCAGAGTCGCGTCACGAGCGCGAGGTCGCCGGTCCACGCGACGTACTGCTCCAGCGCGACGAGCAGCATGCCGTTCTGATCCAGTTCCACGTCGTCGCGGCCGCGCACCTCGCTGGAATCGAGCGTGGCGCCGTCGGCGGTGACGAAGTCGGTGGCCAGCCGGGTGAGGATCGTCGCCGCCAGTGCGCGAGCGCCGAGTTGCGCCAGGGCGATCGCGACACACGCCTGGTCCCGCACCCATTCCCGGTTGTACTGCCAGATGCTCCCGTCGATCCGGCCGTGCGCCGACACCGCTGCGGGCAGCTGCCAGCGGCTGGCCCGGAAGAGGTGGTCGAGGGTCGTGTCATCGAACCGCACGTCGGCGAGGCCGGCCAGCGCCGCGCGCGCGTCCGCTTCCACCGGGTCGGTTGGCGTGGCGGTCAGGCGCAGCGCGCCGGTCGAGGGGTCGAGGTCGTAGACCAGCCAGACGCGCGTTCGCGCACCCGGCTTCACCGAGAAGCGCGGCATCACGGTCGATCCCGGCACGCTCGTGCGCACCCAGCCCACCTGCGCCTCCGTGGCGCGGTTGGTGATCGTGACTTCCCGGGCCAGGCGCGCGCGCGACGCGGAGGGGCAATAGAAACGCTCCTGCACGGTGAAGCCTCGCGCGCCCCACGACGCGACGACCGTCGGGACGGCGGCGTCGGCCTGCCAGGCGACGGTGAGCGCGTTGAGCAGCGGGCTCACATCGGAGGTGGCGGTGACCAGGTGCACGACGGCGGTCTCGAGACCGAACGTCGGGTGCATCGTCAGAGCCTCGCGTTTCTTGCGGAGGCGCTCGGGGTCCATGATGAGGAGGCCGAGGCCCGTGCCCTCGCCGCGGGGGGCGTGCTGGACAATGGCCTGAATCAGGCCGTTGCCGAGCAGGAAGTAATTCACGCCGGCAAGCCGTGTGCGGGCGTCCGGGTGCCCCTGTCCCGGGTCATCGTCGTACACGTGCTCGGCGACGTCGACCATGGGGTCAGAGCCTCGGCATCATGAGGCCGCCGCCGACGTCGACGACGAGCCCTGTCGAATAGTCGAACTCGCCGCGCGCGAGCGCCACGACGGCGCGCGCGACGTCCTCGGGTTCGCCCCAGCGCCGCTGCGGCACGAGGCCGCCGGCGATGGCGGCGTCGTAGCGCCCGCTCACCGGCGCGGTCATGTCCGTGCGGATGATGCCCGGCCTGACCTCGAAGACGGGGATGCCGTCGGCGGCGAGGCGGTCGGCGAAGACGCGCACGGCCATGGCCAGGCCCGCCTTCGACATGCAGTACTCGGCGCGCGAGGTCGACGAGGCCTCGGCGGAGATGGAGCCGATGAAGACGAGGCGCGGCGCGAGGCCCGGCGCCGCCGCGCGGAGGTCCAGCATGTAGCGCGCCGCACGCTGCGCGAGGAAGAAGGCGCCGCGGAGGTTGATGCCCATCACGCGGTCGTAGCTCGCGGGCGTCATCTCGAGCACATCCGCCCGCTGCTCGGGCGCGACGCCGGCGTTGCTGACGAACAGATCGAGGCGGCCGAACGTCCGATCGAGGTGATCGATCACCCCCGCGTGCCCGTCGAGGTCGGAGACATCGGCCTCGATAGGCACCCAGCGGCGGCCGTGCTCCGTGACGCGCGCACCCACCTCGTCGAGCGGATGCGCCCCGCCCGGCGCGCGGGGCGGGCGCGCCGTGGCGGCGATGTCGAAGCCTTCGGCGGCGAGCGCCAGCGCGATGGCCCGGCCGATGCCGCGGCTGGCCCCGGTTATCAGCGCCACAGGGGAATCAGTCACGTCGCATCTCCTGCCTCATCCGAGGATCATCGTTGGGCCGCCTTCGCGGCGTCCCGGTGCAGGGAAGAATAGAGCGGGTGGTCGCGCACGGCGCACCCCGGCGTGCTGCCCATGCGCATGAGTTCGGTGCACCGCGAGCAGGCGATGCAGCACTTCACGGGCACGAGGCTGCCGCGCTCAATCAGGTCGGCCGGCGCGTCGGGATAGGCGAACATTCCCCGCCCGAGGCCGGCCAGTTGCGCGCCGCCGGCTTTCAGGAGGCCCGCCGCCACCGGCGGCCAGAATTGCCGGAGCCACGACAGCCCGGTGGCCACCACCGGCACGGATGGGACCTCGGCCTGGAGGGCGGCCCCCAAGGTGAGCAGCCGGGACACGCCGAGCAGCGGATGCTCAGGCGACGGCACGGTGCCGGCAACCGGGCGATCGAACGGGCGGTTGACATGCGGGTCGTACACGGGGATCCCGGCCGTGACGTTCAGCAACGCGCTCCCCGCGTCGCGAAGCAGCCGCACGAGCCGCCGGGGTTCGTCCAGATCGACGCCGTCGCTGCCGTCCGCCGGCGCGCCGAAGCCGTACGGGAACGGCACGCCGTCGGTGGCGTTCAGCCGCACGGCAATCGCGATCTCCGGCACCTCGGCGCGAACGGCCGACACGATGTCCAGCAGCAGCCGGACGCGGTGCTCGAACGGGCCGCCGTACCGGCTGCCGTGGCGCATCCGGGCGCCGAGCAGTTCGTGAACGAGGTAGCCGTGACAGGCTTTGATGTCGACGGCGTGGAACCCGGCCCCGGCAGCGAGGCGCGCGGCGGCGACAAACGCGGGGACCAGCGCGTCGAGCTGTCCGTCGGTCCAGACCGGCAGCTCCGAGTTGTCAAGATACGGGTTGTGGCACGCCACGCGGCGCTCGCCAGGCGCGGCCGTCCGGCTGTAGCGTCCCGAATGCGTCAGCTGGAGCACCAGATACGGTTCGTGCGCGGGACCGAACCGGTCGCGCGAGGCCTGCTTTGTGATGTCGACGAGGTGGCGGAACGCCGGCTGCGTATCCGGGGTGATGAACAGCTGCCGCGGGCTCGCCCGTCCCTCGGCCACGACGCTTGTCGCTTCGAACCAGATCAGGCCGGCACCGCCGGCGCCGAAACGCTGGTAACGGCGCACCGTGAGGTTGGAGGGGGCGCCTTCCGGCGTGGCGTCGCAGCCCTCCATCGGGTGCGCCGCGATCCTGTTCGGCACCCGCCGCGCGCCGACGGCGGTGGCCTCGAGCAGCACCCGCACGTCGTCGTCGAAGGGCAGGGTGACGCCCAGTTCCCCGGCTTTCCGGCGCAGGGCGTCGGCCGTCTTGAAGTTGAACCGGTCGGCAACAGGCTGGGCGTTCAGGATCGCACCTCCATCCCCGGCTCGAGGACGGCGGCACGCGCGCGGAGCGCCCGCAAGTCCGCGGCGATTCGTGACTCGCACACGGCCGGCCACGCGTCTCGATCGAGCGGGCGGCACGCGGGCATGGCACGAGCGGTCTCGGCCAGTTCCATCAGGGCCGCCAACTCCGCGCCTTGAAGGTCCGGGAATCGCGACAGGAAGCCCGGATCGTGGATCGGCAGCAGGAAGCTGCCGCCATGATCCTCCACCGACAGGTGGACCGGCTGATCCGGCGTGCCGAGCATCGGGATGATCGCGGCCAGATCCACGACGCCCTGGCCGAGCGGCACGGGAAACGTCGTCAGCCCCCCCGGTGAACTCAACACGCCGCCGTCCTTGATGTGCGTGCTCACCACCCACGGCTGCAGCCGCGCGGCCGCCATCACCGGGTGCTCGATCATCGTCATCAGGTTCATCGTGTCGAGGCAGACGCCGAGCCACCCGCCTGGCTCCGCCCCGCACATGTCGAACAGGCGCAGCAGCTCGAACGAGGTGAACTCGAAGTGCGTCTCGATGGCGAGCACAACACCGTGATCGAGCAGCATGGGCGCCTGAGCGCGCAGCGCGTCAGCCGTTTCGCGGAGCAGGAGGTCCGTCGGCGGGTTGGCCGCGTCCCAGCGCATCAGACCGCCGGAGCAGGACCGCACGACGGTCGCCCCCAGCGACGCGGCCTCCTGTGCGGCTCGCCTGTTGATCTCGAACAGGTCCTTCCGCGCCCACGACGTCATGTCGCGGGGGATGTGCTGCGCTCCGCCCCACTCCAGGTACAGGCCGCGACTGGCCGCGAACGCGCGGAGATCCGCGAGCGCGGCGGCGTCCGTGCGGCGTTGCCATTCCGGCGTCAGCCCCGAGAACGACACGCCGTCCGCCCCGCGGTCGGCCGCCCATTCGAGCGTGGCGAGCGGAGACAGATCGAGCGGGAAGAGCCCGTAGTTGTCGAGGCCGACACGCCATCTCCGCTCTTGCGCGCCGGCGGTCATCGCACGGTCACCATCAGCCACAGCAGGGCAATGACCACGCCCACCAGGGCCCAGGTCCCGAAAAAGCCGAGGTAGTCGCTCGGCGCCGGCTTGAGGATCTCCCAATTCCTGTTCTTGAAGACCCTGTCGGCGTCGAATCGCGCGGGGTCTGCGAAAGCGGCTGCGAGGGCGGCGGCCTCCGCCTCCGGCGTCGGCTGCACCGGCGTGTGGACCTTGGCGAAGAACCGGTCGAGCGCGTCGCGCGGCTCGGGGCGCGTGAACCAGGAGAAGACCACCAGGGCGACGAAGGGGAACAGGGCGTCGAAATAGAACCGCGCGGCCACCAGCTGCGGCTTGGACCAGCCCGCGAAGTCGATGCCCAGCCAGCTCAGGACCCAGAGCTCTGCGTGAAAGCGGCCGAGTCCTTCCTTCCCGGACTGCGGGTTGGCCGGGTCAATCGGCACCACCTTCTCGAAGAACACGCCGACTGGCGGCATGGTCTGCGTCCGGGTCACGAGGTCGCCTGCGCGCGGCGCGCGCCCGGCGGCGACGTCCTCGTTCGTGGCGGGCGAGGTTGAAAGGACCTGCCGCGGCGCCGTTTCCAGCAGCCACGCCTGATGGCGGCGCGCCGCGTCGACGCCCTGGAACGCGGTGGGGATGGCCGCATAGAGGAGGATGCAGATCGCCACCTGCCAGATGACGGCCCATCTCGTGACCCGGCGCCACACGAAGCCCAGCCAGATCGAGGCGCCGAAGATCGCCGGCACCGAGATGATGTACTGGAACAGCTCCAGCAGGTTCTCCGCCGTCATCGCCACGACGATGGCGCCGGCCAGCGTCACGGCAATGACGGCGCGCCCCACCATCATGTAGTGCCGGTCGCTCTTGTCCGGCACGAGGGGCTTGTAGAGGTTCCGGATGAACAATGCCGCATGCGAAACGGCCGACGCGTCCAGCGTGGACATGTTGGCCGCGAGCACGCCGACGAGCATCAGGCCGATGGCGCCCGGCGGGAGGAGGTCGCGCGTCATCACGCCCCAGATGAGATCCGGGTCGTGCAGCTTTCCGGCATACAGGCCGATGGCGATGAGGCCCGCCAGCGCCCAGCAGAGCATCAGGAGGCGCTTGGTGAACATGCCGCCGATCATGCCGATGCGCGCCGCGAACTCGTTGGTGGCCGATCCCGCCGTCTGCATGCCCGACACCACCGCGACAATCGACACGAGGTTCGCGAGGACCATCGCCAGGACCGTGTACCACGCATACTCGCTCAGCGACGCCGAACCGAACAGCTGGAACATGTGCGCCGGCACGGCGGCGTGCAGGCCCGCGAACCCGCCCAGCCGTGCGAGGCCGACCGGCACGAGGAGCACCGAGAAGACGATGATCAGCACGCCCTGGATGCCGTCCGTCACGGCCGCCGCGCGGAACCCGCCCATCATCGTGTAGGCGCCGACGACAACGGCATAGATCAGGAAGAACCAGAACGGGTCGACGTGCGACACGAAGGCACGCAGTTCGCCGCGCTGCTGCTTGTGCCTGAGCAGGTCCCATCGGGCCTCCTGCGCCGGAGCGAGCCCGGCCGCCCGGGCCGCGTCGAGCTGCCGGAACTCCTGGAACTCCTCGATGCTGGCTCGCTCGGCCGGCGTGCACTGCTCGATGGCCTTCGGCGTCATCGCCACCATCGTCTTGCCCGCCACGAGCATGCCGATGCCGCCGCCGATGAACGCCGAGAGCGCGAGCGTGAAGACCGCGTAGGAGGCCGCCAGCAACGGACTGCCGAACCGCTCGGCGTAGTAGTCGCCGATGGTGGTGAGGCGCACGCGGCGGAAGAGCATCGTGCTGATCCAGTAGAACGGCGTCAGGAACAGCACGAGCGACTGGATCCACATCCCGCCGATGCCCTGGCGGTAGACCTCGCGTGACACCGCAACCGCCTGGTCGGCGTTGGTCGAGCAGCCGAAGTTCAGGAAGAACTGATAGACCTTGCCGAGCTTGCGGCCGGCGAGGAAGAAGTCGTCCATCCCCTCGGACGCCTGTCCGACGCGCCTCCCGATCCAGACCACCGCCGCGAGGTACGCGGCGATGATGCACAGGTCGACGATGTGGAGGCCCCAGAACTGCATGAGCGGCGCGCCTCGGCCGGGGTGACGGGGCCGCGCCGGCCCGGAGGGTCAGACCCGGGTCTGACCCTCGAACCGACGCGCCCATCGAGGGTCAGACCCGGGTCTGACCCTCGACGGAGGCTGGCAGCTAGACGAGCGGCGTCGTGCCCGGGATGGCGACGGCGTCGACCGGGTTCGGGCCGAGCTCGTACTTCGCGGGCGACAGGTCGAGCTTCGACGTGTTCATCGCCCAGTCCCACGAGAGCGCCCGGCCCGTGTAGGCGCTCATGCGGCCCATGATCGCGCACAGCGTGCTCTCCGCGACCTGCCGGCCCTCGTTGAGCGGCGCGCCCTTCCGGATGGACGCGATCAGGTCGATGTGCTCCTGGACGTAGGGATTGGTCTCCTCCGCCTCGAACGTCCACGGCGACGCCCCGGTGATCTTGGTGGCGCTCGACGTGCTCCAGGCGACGCCCTTCGTGCCGACGATCCGCTCCTCGACGCGGTCGTTGCAGCCCTTGGTCTGCCGGCACATGCTGCTCACGCGCACGCCGTTCGGGTACTCGAACTCCACGGCGAAGTGGTCGAAGATGTTGCCGTACTCGGGACCGACGCGCACCTGCCGCCCGCCCATCCCCATCACGTTCTTTGGCGCCACGCCCATCGCCCAGTTGGCGACGTCGATGTTGTGGACGTGCTGCTCGACGATGTGGTCGCCCGAGAGCCAGGTGAAGTAGAGCCAGTTGCGGCACTGCCACTCGATCTCCGACATCGTGGGCTCGCGCTGCTTCACCCACAGGTCGCCCTGGTTCCAGTAGACCTGGGCGGCGACGATCTCGCCGATCTGGCCGTCCTGGATCCGCTTCATCATCTCGAGGTAGCGCTTCTGGTGCCGGCGCTGCGTGCCGGCGACCAGCGCGAGCTTCTTCTGGGCCGCCAGGTCGGAGGTGGCGATGATCGAGCGGATGCCGACCGGGTCGACCGCCACCGGCTTCTCCATGAACACGTGCTTGCCGGCCTCGACGGCGGCCTTCACGTGGATCGGCCGGAACCCCGGAGGCGCGGCCGTCAGGATGAGGTTGACGCCCGGCACCGAGAGGACGCCCTTGTAGTTGTCGAAGCCCGTGAAGCGGTTCCCTGCGGGCACCTTCACGCGGTTCGGGAACTCCTTCGTCAGCCTGGCCAGGCTGCTCTCCACGCGATCGGACACCAGGTCGCCGAGGGCGACAATCTCGACGCCGGGGTCGGCCTTCAGGCAATCGATGGCCGCGCCGGTGCCGCGTCCGCCGCACCCGATGACGCCCACCTTGAGGGTGTCCGAGCCCTGGGCGAACACGCTGAAGCTGGCGGGAAACGTGGCCGCGATCGAAGCCGCGGCCGCTGTCCTGACGAAATCGCGACGGGTCACTGACGTCTCGTGCTGGTTGCTCATCTCGCTCCCCCTAGAACTGATCACACGCGCGATACGCGTCGATGACGGCGCGTTCGCCCTCCTTGCCCGGCTTGCTCTGACCGTGCTCCATGCACAGGACGCCCTGGTAGCCGCGGTCGTGGATGAATTTGAACACGTTGCGATAGTTGATCTCGCCCGTGGTCGGCTCTTTCCGTCCGGGGTTGTCGCCCACATGGAACGCGCCAATCTCGTCCCATCCCGCTTCGATGTTCGGGATGAGGTTCCCCTCGGTGATCTGCTGATGATAGATGTCGTTCACGATCTTGCAGGACGGATTGTTCACCGATTTGCAGATCTGGTAGGCCTGAGGGATCCGCGTGAGGAAGAGGCCGGGATGGTTCTTCGGGTTGAGCGGCTCGAGCACGAGGACCAGGCCGGCCGGCTGGCACAGGTCGATGCACGCCCGGAGGTGTTCGACGACATTGGCCGTCTGGTACTCCCACGCGAGACTCTCGTCGAAACGGCCCGGGACGACCAGCGCCTGGGCGACGCCGGTCCGCTTCATCGTGTCGATGCCGTCGCGCATCTTCTGCAGCAGCATCGCCCGCGTGTCCTTGTCGCGCAGGACGAAGTTCTTGTTGTTGAAGTCGGCGAGCAGCACGAACGGCCCGAGCTTCATGTTCCGCTTCTGGATCTCGCGGACGATCGTCTCCTGGTCGGCGGCCGGCCGGTTCATCAGGCCGTTGTCGAACATCGCCGTGAAGCCTTCGTCGGCGGCGAACTGGACCTGGGCCGCGAGGTCCGTACCCGCATGGGCCTTGAACTGGCCGAAGCTCGGGGCATAGTTGAGGCGGAAGCGCCTGCCGCCAGACGGCGCCGGCGCCTGCGGATGCGCGCCCGCCCGCGCCTCGCCGGTGATGCGGGTGGCCGCGAGCGCGGCCGCGGAGGCCAGGCTGGCGGTGATGAAGTCTCTGCGTCTCAAAGGGCAGACCTCCTGCCGGGCCCGTTGGGAAGGGCCGGAACGGGCAGCAGTCTACCACTGACGGGCGCCGCTACGGCGCGATGATGCGGAGGGCAGGGAAGTAGGTGCGATCGCGCGTGGCGCCCCTGGTGAGCAGCGTCAGGCCCTCGATGGCGGCGTGAGCTCCGATGTGGAAACCGGTCAGAGGATCCGGCTCGACACCTGGTAACTGAGGAAGGCGACGGTCGCCGTGAGGATGGTGCCCCAGGCGAGGTCAATCACCGTGACCAGCACGGGCCAGTTTCTCATCGTGGCCTGGTTGGTCAGATCGTAGGTGGCGTACGCGATGAAGCCGAAGAAGGCCCCATAGGCCAGCGCACGCGACGCGCTTCCGGCCTCGAACGCGGGCTTGATGGCGAAGAAGACGATGCCGGCGATGTAGACGGCGTAGAAGAGCAGGGCAGGCGGCCAGCTCACGTCGGCGCTCATGAGGTGCCCGATGTGCTGCCGGTAGAAGTTCTTCGCGACCACGCCCAGCCAGACGAGATCGATGGCGAAGAAAATGAGGAGCGTGATGAAGTACATGCCGACTGCTCGTCCGAGCCCCAACGTCGCTGCGGCTTCCGCTGGCATACATTCACCCCGCTCATCACCCGGGACAGTTGCAGCCGCGGCCGCCCGGCCGGGCGCTCGCCGCCCGGCCGGCGGTGCGGTTTCAGGCGCACCATACTACGACGCGGGTTCCCGGGAGAAGGATGCAGCGATCTGGGTTAGGATGGCCCTGCTGCCGACCGCCCCCGGGAGAGCTGCCGTGGCCAACCGACGCACCCCGATCGACGCCGACGCCGTCACCCGCGCCCTGGAGCGTTCCGGGCTTGCGAGCGTGTCCCGGGCGTCCATCAGGGAAATCAAGAAACTCATCGACACCGTCGAGGCGGAGACCGGCCAGCGGTACATCCGCATGGAGATGGGCATCCCGGGGCTGCCCCCCAGCCAGATCGCCGTCGAGGCGCAGATCGAGGCGCTCAAGCGGGGCGTGGCCGCCGTGTACCCGGACATCCAGGGCATCCCGCCGGTGAAGCAGGAGATCTCCCGCTTCGTGAAGCGCTTCCTCAACGTCGAGGTGGACCCGGAACACTGCCTGCCGACGGTCGGCTCGATGATGGGCGCGATGGCCTGCTTCATGACGATCAACCGCATGCACGCGGACCGGGAAGGCACGCTGTTCATCGACCCCGGGTTTCCGGTGCAGAAGCAGCAGTGCCGGGTGCTCGGCCACGACTTCATGAATTTCGACGTGTACGACTACCGCGGCCCGAAGCTGCGCGACAAGCTCCTGAGCTACCTCGAGACGGGCAAGGTCTCGTCGATCCTCTACTCGAATCCGAACAACCCGGCGTGGATCTGCCTCACCGAGCACGAGCTCGAAATCATCGCCAGGCTGGCCGACGAGTACGACGTCGTCGTGATCGAGGACCTGGCGTACTTCGGCATGGACTTCCGCCAGGACTACTCCCGCCCGGGCGTTCCCCCGTTCCAGCCGTCCGTCGCCCACCACACGAAGAACTTCATCCTGCTGATCTCGAGCTCGAAGATCTTCAGCTACGCGGGCGAGCGCATCGGCATGCTGGTCGTGTCCGACACGATCTGGAACAAGCGCGCGCCGGACCTCAGGCGGTACTATCCGTCCGACCTGCTCGGCTACGCGCTGGTGTTCGGCGCGATCTACGCCCTGTCGTCCGGGACGTCGCACTCCGCGCAGTACGCGCTGGCGGCCGTGCTGAAGGCCGTCAACGACGGCGAGCTGAACTACGTCGACGGCGTGCGCGAGTACGGCGAGAAGGCGCACATCATGAAGCGGATGTTCACCGACAACGGCTTCCGCATCGTCTACGACATGGACCTGGACGCGCCGATTGCCGACGGCTTCTACTTCACGTTCTCCTATCCGGGCCTCACCGGCGAAGCCCTGCTGCGGGAACTGATGTACTACGGCGTCAGCGCGATTGCCCTGGAGACGACAGGCAGCGGGCGCACGGAGGGTTTGCGCGCGTGCACCTCGCTCATCCAGCGGTCCGAGTTCCACCTTCTGAACGAGCGCCTCGCGTGGTTCCATCGCGACCACCAGGGGCCGGCAGGCCCGGGCGCCTGAGCGCCGTGGCCGCCCGCCGAGCTGTCTGCGCCGTCCTTGCGCTTGCGAGCCTGGCCGCCCCGGGCTGTGGGGAGCGCGGCCGGCTCCACGCCGCCTTCTCGTCCGGAGCGGGAGCGATGGGCGTGCTGTCGGTGACGGCGCTGGACACGTGCCCGCCTGTGCCGGAGCCTCGGGTGGCGGCATGGACCGTCGTGGTCGACGGAATCCGCGGCCACGAACTGCTACTGTTTCCAGGGACCGGCCTCACGCACTACGACTCGCTCATCGGCCCATTGACGGAAGGGCGCCACTCGGTCGAGCTTCGGCCCTCGGAGCTCTGGAAGCCCGTGGACTGCCTGTCGGTGCAGCGCGTCGAGCCGGCCGTCGTGGCGGCCGGAACGCAGGAGCACGACGCATACCGCCGCGCGCCGGTGATTGAATTGCGCGCCGACACCATCGGTGAGCAGACCGATCTGCCCCTGTACGCTTACGCCGAGCGCGACCAGGAGGACTCGGCATCGGTCTGGCGGTATTCGGTCGTGTTCAGCAACGAAGACGGGGGAACGCCCACGCGGGCGCTGCTCGCGCGGTGGGGCCGCACCACGGACATCGAGCAGGTCTACGAGGTCGGCACGATCGCCGGCAGGGTCACGCGCGAGGCGTTTCAGGGACCCGACCACGTGATTCGCGCGTTCACCGGGCGCCGGCAGGGCGAGGCGCCGGTGCTCCTTGTCGCGACGATGAACAACATGGTGATCGACCGCGGCCGCAGCCTTGCCGCGGTCCGGCTGGTGCCGGCGGTGGTCGATCTGAGCCGGGCCACGCGGGAATCGACCATGGACGGACGGCCATGGGTCTACCGCGTCATGGAGAACGAGCTGGCCGCGGAAGGCCGGATCGTGGCGGATGCGCCGCTGGACGACCGGTGGCCGCGGGTGGCGCCCGACCCGCTGACGCACATCTTTCTGGAGGCCCGCTTGCGCCTCGACCGTGCCGTGGCCGTGGCGTGGGTGACAGATCGCGCCGGGCGCCGCCACTGGTCGCACTACGGTCGCCTGCCGCTGGCCATCGATCGCAGCGGCTGGGTCAGAACGGCGGTCGCCGTGGGCGCGGCTGCTGGCGCGTCCGTGGCGGAGGCCGGCTGGGCCTGCCTGGCGGCACCTGAGGCGGCAGACGGCGGTTCCTGCGAGATTGAGGCGACGAGGGCGTTCGCGCTGACCGACCGGTTCGGGCCCGGGCCGAACCTCGTCGTCCCCGGGCGGTTCGTGCTGCGGCCGGGAGCCGAGGCGAAGCTCGACGTCTCCGCATCCGCGCAGTTCTGACGGGCCGCACGTTCTCCCCACGCTCCAGACCGGGCTATAATCGGCACGATCCCAGATACACGACAGTCACATCGCTCCCGAGTTCCTGTGGAGGTGGCCGATGTCAGACGTGTCGTTGCTCCCAGCCAAGAACCCCGTCGCACCGCTGCGCCTCGACGGCTGGATGCAGCGCCTGACGAAGGACCATGCGTTACGGGTCCTCCCGCCGCCGCACCCGCTGGGGCCGCAGAGCCTGCCTGAGCCAGCATTCCCGCGTCATCCGGAGTTACGCGGGGACGCCGCGGGAGCGCCGCCCGTCCAGGAGCGCCACTGGACCGGGTGCCAGATCTACGAGAGGGCGCGGAGCTGGCTCGTCCCCTACGTCAAGTCGCGGGTGCTGCCAGGGGAGTTCCATCCTCTCCTGGCGTACCTGTTCACGGACTGGCGGTGCAACCTGGACTGCCACTACTGCCCGTCGTGGAACAACCGGGTCCCGGGCATGACCGAGGACATCGCCCGCCGCTCGATCGACTGGCTGCATGGCACCGGGTGCCGCGCCCTCGCCATCTTCGGCGGGGAGCCGCTGGTGAGGCCGACGTTCGTGCACAAGGTCACCGACTACGCCGCGCACCGCGGGTTCTTCACCTACATCGGCACCAACGGCCGGCTGCTCACGCCCGATCTCATCGACCGCCTCGGCGACGCCGGCCTCTCCGTCTTCAATCTGGCGATGGATGTCGTCGATGAGACGCCTGGCCTGCCGAAGGCGCTGAACCGGATGCGGCCGACGTTCGAGTACCTGCTGAAGAAACAGTTCTCGTACGGCTACCTGGTGTTCTTCAACATCTGCATCTGCCGCAACAACCTCGACGCTGTCCGGGCGTTGACCGAGATCGCGCACGAGTGCCGCATCGCCACCGACTACCACGTGTGCGAGTCGCCCATGTACGAGCACGCCCACTTCAGGCACATGGAGGAGAACCCGACGTTCATCCGGCCGGACGACTGGCCTGCCGTCGATGCCACGATCGACTGGCTGATCGCGAAGAACCGGGACGGCTATGCGATGGTGAACTCGGTGAAGCGGCTCGAGGACATGAAGGCGTTCATGCGCGGCCAGGTCGAGCCGTGGAACTGCCGCGCGGGGCGCAACGCCCTCATCATCAGGACCGACGGCACCCTGGGGCCCTGCATGACGCTCTATTCGACCCCCCTCGACTGGGGGCACATCGAGAAGCCCGCGTTCGACCACGACAAGCTCGACGCGATGCGCAGCGAGTGCCAGCGCAACTGCTTCTCGACGCTGAACCACACGCTTGGCCACTGCTACGACGACCGGCGCGTGGCCAAGTTCGTGCTGAGCCTGGCCGCCAATGGTTTCCAGGGCGGCGCCCGGAGCTTCGAGTAGGCGAGGCGGACGAACCGCGCCCTGCTACCGCTTTTCGGTGATCTCCACGGGCCTGGTCACCGCGAAGTGCAGCCGGCTGCGGGCCGGGATGACGGCCGGGCCGCCCTTGGTGCCCAGCACGACCGCCGTCCCGCCAACGCCGCCCACCGCGGCCCCGATCGCGGCGCCCTTGCCGCCGCCCGCGATGGCCCCGATGATGGCGCCGGCACCCGTGGCGACGGCGACCTTGCCCACGTCCTTCTTCTGCTCCGACTTGGCGGCGGCCGCCTTCATCGCGGTTTCGAGCCGGATGCGCTGGCCGTCGGACAACGTGAGGGCGGTGAGGGCCACGGCGAGCTGAGCCGAGCCCTTCACTCGCCCTCCCTTGGTCGACTCGACGACCGTGCCCTCGACGGCGGCGCCTTCCTTCGCGACCACCCAATCGTCCTTCACGATCGGTTCGACGAGGGTGCCCTCGAACCTGTCACCCGCGGACAGCGTGTCGGTCGAGAGCGCCGTGCTGGTCTCGATGACGAGCACCATGCCCTCGGCGAGTGTGAACGTGCGTGGCGGCGGCGGAGGCGCGGGCGCAGGCTGGGCCGCCGGGGCTACCGGCTGAACGGATGCGGCCGCCGGCCCGGCCGTGGCGGCGGCTGGCCCGGCCGTGGCTGCGGCCGGCGGCTGGCCAGGAGCGGCTGCTGGCGCCGTGGCGCCCCCCGGCGCCTGTTGTCCCGACGCCGCCGTCTGGGCCGACGCCGCCGGCGTGGCTTCCTCTTGCGGCTTCGAGCAGGACGCGCTCGTCAGCAGCAGACATCCGAGCAGCAACACGGAGGAGTTGAGCATCGGGCGGCCGGGTGATCGGCGCATGGGAGCCTCCTTGCTGAAAATGGACGGTACCCCATCCTACCGCGATCGGCGTCCGGCCATCATCCCGTCCCTGCCCTATCGAGCCTGCCCCCCGACGACGCGCTTGAACTGGTCGCCGGCCGGGAGCGTCGCGGCGCCCTGCAGATGGTTGATGAGCGCCACGGTTTGAGCGTCCACGGTGGACGGATACTCGCGCAGCAGCGTCTCCAACGACGCCGGCCGGTTCAGCTCCACAATCGACAGGCGGCGCGGCTGCACGTTGAGCACGGCCGGGTCGGTTTCGGGGCTGAAGCTGCCGATGGACGCGGCAAACACGTTGCTGTACTGGTTCCAGCGCGCTTCGGGGGTATACCCGAGTATCTGGAACACGCGCTCCCGGTATTCGATCCAGCCTGCGAGCCCGCGCAGGTAGCCTTGCTCGGTCTGGACCCGGAACGTCGACATCACCGCGGGAAAACCGCCGACCTGCCGGCGCGACGTTTCTCCCGACTCGACACCCTCCTGTGTGAAGAACTTCTGGGCCGCCTGCTGCGCGCTCGGAGCCGCCGACAGTTGCAGCACGACGACCGCGTCTTCGTTCGGGCTGATCGCGCCGACCGCCTGCTTCTCGTTGCTGCCCTTCCATCCCTGCGGGAAGGTCATCCGGAATGCCATGTCCGGGTGGCGGAACGTCCCCTCCTGGAAGAACCCCTCGCGCGGGTTCTCGCCGAACATGATGCCGTCCAGGCGCCTCAGGTACGAGGCCCGATTCACCGCCAGGCCCGACAGGTCCCGCTGCAGGCCGGCGACCGCGTTGGTCGCCCAGACCCGCCTGTTCTCCGGGTCCGGATGCGTGGACATCCACTGCGGCAGCCGGCCCGCGCCGGACTGCTGGCTCAGCGCCTCGAGCATCCCGAAGACGTTCGGGAGCGTCCGGGGGTCGTAGCCGCCGGCCATCATGTACTTCAGGCCCAGCGCGTCCGACTGCGATTCGTCGGAGCGGCTGAACTTCATGAACATCAGGCCCATCGCCGCCGAGGCCAGGTTGCCGAACTGCGCGAACTCGGGGGAGACAATCATGCCGGCCGCGAGCCCGACCTGGGCCAGTTGCTGCTTGCTCATCTGGCTGACCGAATGGCGCGCCGTCACGTGCCCGATTTCATGGCCCAGGATGGCCGCCAGTTCGGCCTCGGAGTTCAGGTGGGTCATGATGCCGCGCGTCACGTAGATGAAGCCCCCGGGGATCGCGAACGCGTTCACCGCCGGATCGTCGACCACGCGGAACGTCCAGGGCAGCGCGGGCCGCTCGGTGGTGGCGGCAAGCCTCGCGCCCAGGTTCTGGATGTAGCGCTGCATCGACTCGTCGGGGTACAGGCCGAACGACGCGGCGACCTCCTTGTCCGCCTCGCGGCCCATCTCGATTTCCTGCGCCTCGCTGATCAGGGCCAGTTGCCGCTTGCCGGTGACCGGGTTGGTGGCGCATGCGACAGCCCAGAGGGCGCAGAGCAGGACGCTGGACAGCCGGAGGTATGGCAGGGCTCTGTGCTTCATCAGCAAATTATCGCACCATCCGTCAGCCATGGGACTCGCTGCCAGCGACCCGGACGACGTCCCCGCCTCGAGTGCCAGCGCCTATGACCCGAAGTAGCCGTCTCTCGCCCTGACGCGGAGACCGCTCGTGCGCACCCGCACCTCGATGGTGTGCCAGCGGGCCTCGGGCGATGCGGGGGCGTGCCGCGCGGGCGCGTAGCCGAGGAGGTACTGCGTGCGCAGTTCCAGTGCGATGTCGGCCAGCGCCCGGTCGATCGCCTCCCCGTCGCGCGGGTGAAACGAGCGGCCGCCAGTCAGCGCGGCGAGTTCGGCGAAGAGCGCCGGCGCGTTCTGGCCGACGGCGATCGGGTACACCAGCACGTCCGCGCGCCGGGCGCGGTCCAGGACCTCAGCCGGTTGCGCCTCGCTGTAGCGGTCCTCCCCGTCGGACAGGATGACGAGGCCTCGACGGCCCCGCGCCGGCTGGATCAGATCGATCCCGGCGATGACGGCGTCGTTGAGGCTGGTGGCGCTCCACGGCCGCAGGCCGTCGATCGCACGCGCCTGCGCGGCGCGGTTCCTGGAAAGCGGGGCCACCACCGCCACGTCGCTCGACACGGCGAGGATCATCACCTGGTCCTCGGGACGCAGCCGGCCCAGGAAGCGTGTCGCGGCGCTGGCGGCGAGGCGCAGGCGGGAGCCGGCCATGCTGGCGCTGTGGTCGATGCCCAGCGCCACCGACAGCGGGAAGTCCCCGGCGGCGAAGGCCTGGATCGTCTGGGGGCGGCCGTCCTCGAAGACGTCGAAGTCGGCGGACCCCAGGCCCCGGACGGGCGCTCCCGTGCGATCGCTGACCGTCGCGTATACCTCGACGAGGTTGACCGCGGAAGCGAATTGCGGGGCGGCGCGCGTGCCGGCAGCCTGAAGCACGACGGCGCTGAGCCAGGCCGCTACGAGCAACGCGCCCTGTTCCGGGAAGGGCGGCAATCCGGATTGGCTCCGACGCCGCATGGCTGATGCTACAACACACCCGCCGTCGCTGCGTGGGCTATACTCGAACCATCGGGTAGCCATTTCACCGTTGGGAGGGAGCCATGACGACCTTTACGAGGCCGGCAAGAGGATTCGTGTCGTGCGGTCTCTTCCTCGCGTCTCTCGCGCTCGCCGTCCCGGCCGCCGCGCAGGTGACGCAACCGGCGGCGGCGCAGCTGACCGCGGCCGACGTTCAGCGACTCCAGGAATCCGTCCTCGACGCCAACACCGAGATCGCACGGCTGCGCAGCCACGACGCCGAGCGGGCAAAAGCCCTGCAGGCGCGGCTCGACGATCTGAGCGACGAGGTCATCTACCTCAAGGTCAAGCTGCGCAAGGAAGGGGCGTCGCGATCCGACTACGGCGCGCTGCGCGACCAGATCGACGACATCCGCATCGAGGCCCGCAGCCTGGTTCCCGTCCCGGACCGCGCCGGGGTGCCGGCCCCTGCTCGCAACGAGCCGGTTGAGAAGATCGCGCGTCAGGGCACGACGACGCGGCCGAACGAGATCCCGGCCGGCACCGAACTGGACGTCCGGCTCGAGGCACCGCTCAGCTCGGAGACGGCGGCGCTCGAGGACCGGTTCACGGCGACCACGATCGCAGACCTGTACAACGGCGAGTCGCTGCTCATCCCCGCCGGCTCGTCGGTCCGAGCGATCGTGACCGGCGTCGCGAAAGCGGGACGCGTGGAACGCACGGGCAAGCTCACGCTGTCCTTCGACCGGGTGACCGTGAAGGGGCAGGCGTACCCGATTCACGGAACCGTGACCCAGGCGCTGCAGAGCGGAGGCTATCGGCAGGACGCGGGGAAGATCGCGGCAGGGGCCGGTGTCGGCGCGATCCTGGGCGGCATCCTCGGCGGTTTCAAGGGCGCAATGGCCGGGGTTCTCATCGGCGGCGGCGGCGTGATCGCTGCGACGGAAGGCCAGGACGTGAACCTGGCTGCCGGAACCGTGCTCCGTGTCCGCCTCGACTCGCCCCTGACGATCAAGTAAGCGCGGGTCGGGCGCCAGACCGCCGGCGAGACTGCTTCACAGTCAGCAGGAGGTTGTCTTCCTTCATCGCGTGCGCCTGCAGGAGCTCCAGGAAGGCGCGGAACGCCTCGTCGAGGCGCGTCAACGCCTGAGGAGTGCCGGCTGCGCGGACGTCTCTCATCTTGCGCCGGAGCCGGCTGACGTCGGCTCTCATGGCCGTGTGCTCGTCGACCAGTTCCAGCACCGCCAGGCGGGTCGCCACGGCGGTCTCACTCGCCAGCAATTGAGGGAAGACGTGCTTCTCCTCGAACGCGAAATGTCCGATGACATGCTCCGCGAGAAAGGCCTTCATGGCGGCGATTCGCTTCTGCGGATGCGGCTCCTCGAAGAGCGCCGTCGATTGCTGGACGTTCGCGACGTACTCCGACAGGAAACGATGGTCCTCGACGGCCTGCTGAAACGCCTGGACCTGTTTCAGCGAAGCGCTGGCTGCCGACGCACGGTTCCGGGCGCTTTCTGCCATCTCGTTCACGAGACCGCTGTGCGATTGGACTGCCTCGCTTATACCATGCGCTGAATTGCCGGGGCAAGCTGGCTGCAGTCGGGCCAGGCTGGACCAATCCTGGCCCGCGCGGGCCACGCGCACGCCGTCGGTCGTGTTCACAAGCGGACAGACGCGTTTCCTGAAGATGTCTACAAGGTTTCTGCCGGGAGAAGCGTATCCACCGAGTGGCTCCCACGGAGGCAGAAATGAAGCACAACACGTTGCCTGGTCGGCGCACCGCCGCCCGGATCCGCTCCGTCGGCAGAGACCGGAGGCACGCGACGAGGCTCGTGATGGTGCTGGCCCTGACCGCCGGCGTCTGGGCGGCCGATGGCCGCACGGTGCTGAAACCGGGATGGAACATGTTCTCGCCGCAGCAGGACGTCGAGGTGGGGCAGCAGGTGGCGCCGGATGCGGAGCGGCAGCTGCGGATGCTGAACAACTCCCGCGTGGACAATTACGTGAACAACCTGGGACGGCGGCTGTCCGCGAACGCGCCTGGCGAGGAGTTCCCCTATCGGTTCAAGGTGGTGAACGATCCCGCAATCAACGCGCTCGCGCTCCCCGGCGGGCCAATCTACCTCAACCGCGGCGTGATTGAATCGGCCGACAACGAAGCGCAGGTGGCGAGCGTGCTGGCACACGAAATCTCGCACGTGGCTCTTCGCCACGGCACCAACCAGGCCAGCAAGGCCTCGGCAGCGCAGATGCCGCTCGCAATCCTGGGCGGCATGATCGGCAGCAATTCCACCAAGTCCGTCCTGGCCCAGCTCGGCGCGAGCTTTGAGGTGAATTCGATCCTGCTCAAGTACTCGCGCGCGGCCGAAAGCCAGGCAGACCTCATGGGTGCCCAGATTCTCTTCGATTCGGGGTACGACCCGCGGGCCATGGCGCAGTTCTTTGAGAAGCTCGAGGCCCAGCAACGGGGCAGTGGCCAGGTGGAGTCTTTCTCCAACCACCCGAGCCCGGACCATCGAATCGAACGCCTGAACCAGGAAGTGGACCTGCTCGGCGGGGCGCCGCGCGATTCGCAGACCGGTTCCAGGGAGTTCGACGACGTCACGCACTCCCTTCAGGCGCTGGCGGGGCCGCCCGCCAGCGGCCAACTGACGGCCGGCGACAATCGCGGTCAGCCTGTCGCAGGGGACCTGCGGATCGTGACCGCCAGCTACGGTGCCGGGAATCGCTTCATCGACGTGCGTCAGCGCCTGCAATCTCGCGTCGTCAACGACCGGCTGGACCTGCAGGTGGACGACTCCTCCATGGGCGGCGACCCCAACCGGGGTGTCGCCGAGGCGCTTCGACTCACGTATGACTGGGCCGGCCGGCAGTACGACGTCACGGTCCACGAGAATCAGCGCGTGACCATTCCCACCACCCAGCAGGCACGGGAAGGCGCAGGAGGAAACGGCCCCGCACCCGACTGGCGGTCGGAACGCCTCGTCAGCGTCGAAAACCCGCACTGCGCATCAGCCACCCCGACACCTGGCAGTCCCGCGGGCAGGGCGACGCGCTGACCATCACGCCCCGCGAAGGTCGCGTCGACGACGGTCAAGGCAACCAGGCTCTGGCCTACGGCGTGCTCGTCAACATCTTTGAGCCGCGCCCGGGCGCCTACGGCCAGCAGCTGCAGGGCGGTGGGTACGGTCAGGGTTCTGCGGACGAAGCCGCGATGCGCCTGGACCAGTCTACCGATCAGCTGGTCCAGGAGATGCGCCTGTCGAACCGGAACATGCGCGTGATTCGGTACCGCGAGGCCATCAGCGTGGATGGCGATCGGGCGCTCTCCACGTACCTCTCGAACGACTCGCCCGTCGGCGGGCGCGAGACCGACTGGCTGGTCACCTTGGAGCGCCCCGACGGTCTGCTGTTCCTGGTGTTCACGGCCCCTGAGCGTGAAGTCCAGCGCTACGAAGGCGCGTTTCACCAGATGCTGCGATCGGTCCGGATCAAGCGGTAGGCGCCGCATACCAGCGATCCGAATCCGCACGAACGACCGGCGCACCGAAGTAGGGCCGACAACCCCGGGTTGTCGGCCCTCGCTTCACGCCATCCCCGCGCGAAAGCAGGTCCCTGTTCCATCCGGGACACGTCTCGTCCGGTCCCCTCTGGTACCGTGAGTTGCAGCTGATCGAAAGAGGTCGGACCTTTGACGCGTCGACGCTCGCGCGATCAGGAGAGG
Source organism: uncultured Acidobacteriota bacterium (assembly GCA_963806085.1). GTDB lineage: Bacteria > Acidobacteriota > Vicinamibacteria > Vicinamibacterales > JAKQTR01 > JAKQTR01. The sequence goes on along the minus strand of CAWDWR010000001.1, from coordinate 1,623,219 downwards.
GATCCCCATGCCGGCTGAGCCCAACCGCCAGGATGCGCAGCGGTCCAACGAGTCCGTCGAGGCACACCGCACGTCGGCGGAGGCTGCCAGGAACGAGGCCGAACAGTTCAGGCGACTGGCCGAGGAAGTGCGGGAAGTCCGCGACCAGCACCGTGAGGCGCTCGAAGCCGTCAGGGAAGAGCGGGAGCGCCTGCGGGAAGTCGGGGAGCAGGCGCGGATTGCGGGCGAGGGGGCACGAGCCGCGGCTGAAGCCGCCCGCGACGCAACCATGTCCGCGGTACACGCAACCGCCGAGTCGCTGGAAGCGACGCTCGACGGCATGCGGATCATGGAGGAGATGCGGCGCACCCTCCGTGACATTCGCGACAGCCACAAGCTGGACTCGAACTAGGCCGGCCCCTGTTCTCACTCCAGGAGGAAGCACGTGAAGTTGACCAGAAACGCAGGCATCGCGGCGGCAGCGCTGGTGTGCAGGCTGCTGTTCGTGTCGGCGTGCGGCGGCACTGATGGTGGCGGTGGATCTCCGGCGGCCCCGACGCCGTTTCAGACGCCCGTGGCCAGTCCCAACGTGACGATTCGATTCACGTACACCTGCCATCCCTGCGTGCCGGACATCGACAGGTACTACATCTGGGTCCAGACCGGCGCAGGGCCGGGCGACGGCAGCGCCGTCTGTCGCCATGCGGGCACGACGGCTGAGACCGACACGCTGACGTGGACGGGTGCCTTGACGCCGGGGACCCACGTGATTGAGGTCGTGATTTCGGCTGCCGTGACGGTGTACAGCATCGTGGCTGTCTCGAACAACACTCCGGGGAACACCGGGGGCATCACGCCGAACTCGTTTGGGCCGAAAGGCAACGCCGACGAGAGCGGGACCGGTCAGGACGAGCGTTCATTCGGACGCTGCGGGGTGACGACGACGTGGCCCTCGAGCCCCCCGGCTACTACGGCGCCTATTTCGAGGTCGAGGTGATGCTCGGCTCTGCCGTTCAGGTCTGCTGACAGGGGCGCACTCGGCACGGCGTCGCTACACCTTGATGATGACGCCTCGCCGATAGCAGGCCCACGCCACGATCCAGTTGACGAGCATGAAGCCCGCGGCGAACAGGAACGAGCCGGCGGCGGTGTCGCCGGCGAGCGGGACCGCCGCGTGCTGATACACCCACTCGTACAGGGACTGCGGCTTCCCGTCCGGCCCGGTCACGCGGATCATCCACAGGCAGACGGCCCCGACTTCCGACGTGATGTACGCCAGCAGCGGGTTCCGTCCGAAGACGTTGAAGAACGTCAGCGGCCCCGCCTTGCCATGCACGTCGACGGCCCACATGACGAGCCCGAGCACGAGCATCGACCATCCGCCCGCATACAGCGTGTACGAACTCGTCCAGAGCTTCTTGTTGATGGGGAAGCCGAACCACTCGCTCCAGATGAACCCGGCCGCGATGAGCAGGCACGCAGCGGGCAGGAGGTCGACGAGCGCCTGCCGGCGGTCACGCGTCAGGTCGAGGAACCGGCCGGTCAGGTACCCGATGATGAAAGTCACGATCGCCGGCAGCGTGCTGAGGAGGCCTTCCGGGTCGAAGGCGAACCGGACGCCATCGATCCGTTCGCCGTGATAGAGGTGCGCAGGCCCGAGCAGCCAGATGTCCAGCCGCAGGGCCGCGTTCGTCTGCAGGGAGTACGGATCGGGACCCTGGCCGAAGGCCCACATCAGCACCCAGTACAGCAGCAGGATTCCGCCTCCCGCCGCAACCAGCATCCGCCGCGATAGATAGAGAGCGAGCGTCGCGCCGATGCCGTAACAGAGCGCGAGCCGCTGAAGGACGCCAAGGACGCGGATCCTGCCGGCGAGATCGGTGACGAACGTCCCTGGCGTGAGCGTGACGAGCGACGCCACGAAGCCGGGGACGTACCACATGAACACGCCGATGAGGAAGAGGATGGCCGTCCGGCGCCAGATCTTCGCGAGGGCCGCGCCGTCCGGCTTGTGCCCGAACCGTTTCAGCGAGAACCACGCCGACGTGCCAATCGCGAAGAGGAACGACGGGAAGACGAGATCGGTCGGCGTGAACCCGTGCCACGCGGCGTGGTGCAACGGCCCCCAGGCCACGCTGTCGTTGCCGGGGGTGTTCACGATGATCATGAACGCGATCGTCATGCCACGGAAGATGTCGAGCGCGAGGATGCGCGGAGGCGTGCGCGCGGGTTGCGCGGCTGGTGCTGCGGCAGCTGTCATGCGACGTGACTCCTCCTGGCCCGGGACTGTTGCGAAGGGGGCCCGACGCTAAAACCCAATGGGCGCTACCGCGGCAGGAGGCCGCGGCCGCGGAGCCAGGCTTCCAGCAGCCCCGACCACTGATCGAGGGCGGGGTCGCCCAGCCCAAGCCCGCTGCCGTGCCTGCCCTTGGCGAACAGGTGCATCTCGACCGGCACGCCGGCCTTGGCCATCACCCGATAGAACGCCACGCTCGCTTCGACCGGCACCAACTCATCGTCGGTTGTGTGGTAGATGAACGCCGGCGGCGTCTGCGCCGTGACGTGCGCGTCGGGTGAGTACCTGGTCGAAGGTCGTGCACTGCGCCGGCGCGAGCTTGAGGGCCGAGCAGTAAGAGAGGACGCCGTCGGGGTTCTTCCACATCGCGTTCAGCCAGGGGTAGCCGAGGACGATGAAGTCCGGGCGGGTGCTGACCCGGTCGAGCGGGTCCGAGGCGTCAGATGTGCCGGGCTCGACGAACGTGGCCGTCGTCGCGGTCAGGTGCCCGCCGGCCGAGAAGCCCATCATGCCGATCCGGTCGGGCGCAACGCCGAACTCGGCGGCGCGGGCGCGGACGAAACGGACGGCGCGCTGCGCGTCGCGCAGCGGCGTCGGATACAGGTAGGTGGTGCCGAGCCGGTACTTCAGGACGAACGCCGTCACGCCGCGCGCGGCGAAGAAGTCGGCCACCTGGCGGCCTTCGAGGTTGGCGGCGAGGCCCAGGTAGGCGCCGCCCGGCGCGATCACAACGGCGGTTCCATTGCCGGTCTTGCCGTGCGGGCGGAACACGGTGAGTGTGGGCACGTCCAGGTCGGCCTTGCCGACGGCGCCCGGGGCATCGCCGTCCCACAGCCGATAGGTCGCGATGCCGAGGAACCTGTCCTCGGACACCGGACGCGCGGTTGCCGGCGGCGCCGTCTGCGCGCCGGCGTGGCCAGCCAGCGCCAGCATCATCCCCACAGCAAGTATCGATCTCATCGTCACTCCAGGCTTGAAGGAGCCGAATGGAATGCCGCCGATCCTACCGCAGGAATGGGACCGAGCGTGTCAGATGTCGGGCCTGGGCTTACTGTTGCCTGACGATGTCGACCGAGATCTCCACGGCCGGAATCGATCCTCTGTTCTCGAGCCAGTGGAGGGTGTTCCTGTCCTCGGGCCAGCCCACTCCCGGGCCATAGTCCGTCGCGACACCGTTTCGATGGTCCGTGATCGTCCCTTGCAGGATGTAGACGGTGCCTGGCCTGTCTTTGTGGTCGTGAATCGGGCCGAAGACGCCTCCAGGCTCGATGGTCACCATGCGCATGCGAAGTTGGCGGTCTGCCATGCCCTCGATTTCAGGGCCAAGATCGACCGTTGTCAGTAACGTCACCGCAACACCTTTCGTCTCAGGTGCCACCTGGTCGTCGCTCATCGTGCCCTCCTCCCTGTCCTTCCGGGGCGTGACCTCCTCCAGTCTACCGCGCTCCTCGCGTGTTCCCGGACCTGCGCGAAGCGGGAGAGGCCCGCACGCAGCGTCGCGCGGCGCCGCGCGCGATCTGCTCAGTGCTATCATCAGCCAGTTGCCGGCCGGGTGTCTGGGTCAAACAGGAGGTGCTTGTGTTCCATCGAGTGCCTGTCCGGCTCATGTCGGTGGCCCTCGTCGCGTTCGCGACGACCCTCTGCCTCCGCGCCGCAGCAAGCCCCTCTCCAAGCCTTGACGATGTGCTGGCGCGTGCCGCGGCCGCGGCGGCTGCGATTGCCGACCCCGGCCACCGCATCGTCTGCCAGGAGAACGATCGGCAGACCACGGTGGTCGACTTACCTTCAGTCTTCACGGAGATGCCCTCCTACGATCCCCGGCCGCTGGCCTATCGGGACATCGTCGCGTCGTGGTCGATGACGCCGCCATCCCCGCACGGGAGCGGTGCGTGGGATGAGGTGCTCGACGTCGAGTCCCGTGGGCCGTTCCAGCCGTTTCCCAGCATCAAGGCGCTACAGCGGCTCACGGCCATCATCGACCGGACGATCGACGTTCCCGCGCCGTTGCCCCGATGGGCTACCGGGTTTCTCAGCGCCCGCAACCAGCCGCATTTCGCGTTCAGCAAGGTTGGTGAAACGGAGTTGCAGGGGCTGACCGTGTGGGAGGTGAAGTTCCGCGAGACGGCGACGCCGTCGCTCTGGAGTCTGCCAATCAGCGGTTCGTTCTGGATCGACCCCTCGACCGGCCGCGTGGTGCGGAGCGCGATTGCGGTCAGAGGCGAGGCGCCGTTCTCGGACGAGATGACGATCGAATACCGCATCGATCCGGCGACGGAGATGTCTCTCCCTCACCGTATTAAGCGTCGCACCTACGTCACGAGCGAACCGTCATGGGTAGAGGCGACTGGCACCTTCACAGGATGCCGCGTGTTGCCCGCCTCGTCGCACTGATGGTTCCGGCATCCCGTTCGCCACAGGCCCCTTCCACTGCGCATAGCAGACGTGTCCGGCGACCGGGCGGGGACTGCGTGCCGTCACCGTCACCGGCGGCGTCGTCGAGGCGGACTGCCTTTCGTGCGCGACCCCATCTTGAGAGCCATTCGCGCCGTCCTGGCAACGGCCTTCTCGATGGGCAGACCTGACTGATGATGAAAGCGACGGACAAGCCCCAAGGGACCTGCCCGTCCCATGTGGCGCACGGGCCGCGAACCAGGATCAAGCGATGAACGCCGCCGCGTCAGCGTCTCTTGTCTTGTGGCGCAATCGGCGTGAGCGAGCCGAACAGTCCGTGCGACTCGCCGAACGGCCCGGCGGTGAAGAACAGGACATTGGTCGGGCCGGCCGAGCCGCCGTTGCCGAATTCCAGTGCCCAGAGGCCGTCGATCCGGAGCGGCTTGCCATCGGCCGAGTGGAGCATCTCTCGCTGCTGATACTCTCCGTCCACCCGGAACTTCGTCGGGTCGAACGCGTGGATCAGCCCGTCGCCGAAGTTGCCGACGAGCAACTGGTCACTGAAGAACCCGAAATCACCGGGTGCCATTGCCAGGCCCCACGGAGAGTTCAGCGTGCCCCGGGACGCGACACGACGGATCAGCGTTCCTGTGGCGTCGAACGCGTTCACGAAACCGTGGCCCATCCCCGCGACGTCGTCGTGTCTGTCCGCGTCCTGCATCGCGTAAGTCACGTAGATGACGCCGCCGATGTTCTGGATGCCGAACGGCGCGTATCCGGACGGTGTCGTCGGATCCCCGAACCCGCCGGCGACGCGCTTGAAGCTCTCGTCGTACCGTTCAACGGTGCCGTCGTGGAAGTTGGTCACGTAGAGGAACGTGCCGTCCTGCGTCGTCGCGATCGCAAGGCCTTTGTGGACCGCGCCGCTCCCGGAATTGTCCACGGCGAGGTGACCTTCAGTGCCCGACCTCCATCCCCAGATCGTGCCGTCCTCGCCCGCGAAGATGAAGCGTGCGGGCGCCGAGCCGGCCCCGCTTGGGATGAGAAACCCGGCGCCGGCCGTATTGAACACCACGCCGGTGGGCGATGCGGGGATGTTGACGACGAGCGCGACTTTGGCGCCGGTGTTCCCGTTGAAGAGCGTCGACAGGCTCGTCCCGTTGTCAGAGACCCACCACGGCGACGTCGCACTCGCGGCCAGCCCCCAGGCGTTCACGAGGTCGGGATCGATGAGCTCCGCTGGTAAGGCGCCGTCCGACACGAGGTTTCGCTGGACGTAGAACTGCGCTGACGCGTGGTGCGGGTTTCCCAGGACCAGCACGGTTGCCAGCAACGCTGTCGAGATCAGGTTCCGTGGACGCATCGTCTACCTCATCCTTCCTGCCAGGACCCGCCCCATCGCAGACCCCGGCTCACGTGGTTCCGTTCGGCTGGCACAGCCAGTCGGTGCGCCCGACGTCCTCGGCCGGGATTCTCATTTTGCAGATTGCATCCTTGGAAGCGCGCTGTAACTCGGATGCGCACGCCACCGCCCAGAAGCGGCAAAAGCACTCACGTTTCCTCCGGGGGCTCGGCTCATGCCGTCGCAAAAGCCGGTCCACGACACGATCCTCCCGACGAGGCGGATTCCGCCCTTTCAGGATGTACGGCCAAGGCGTGAAGGGGCGTTCTTGCAGGGACGACCAGTCCGCACTGTGGCGGTCAGGCGCGTCCTCGCAGGTCAGCCTCACCGCATTCGACCGGACGCGACGAGGGCCACCGCGAGGGTGGCCCTTTGATCCCAGCCGAGCCTCTCAACCTCCGGCCCCGGCGCAGGCGACCGCGCCTGGGCCAGGCTGGGCATGGCGAACTACACAATCGCTGGCGTCCCCGGACGGATTGACTCCGTCGGAGCGGTTCCGAGAGCCGCCGGGCGACGACCTGAGCGAGTTCGGGGAGCTCCGGCGTCCTGAACCGGGACCGCTATCGCCTCGGTGGGGGTGGCGGTGTGAACCGCGAGATGTCCGAGAGGCCGAACACGGCCTCGATGCCGCTGATCTTCCTCACCGCGTCCTCGAATCCATCGCGGCCGAACATCTTCCGCTCGATCGCCTCGAACTGGTCGCCAATCCGGTCGAGTTCGGCGTTGCTGAAGTTCGTCTTCCACGCGGGAAAGACGATCGTGTCTTCCCGCGCGGCGTGGTGCTGATACATGAGGACCAGGCGTTCGAGCGCGCGCGCGAGCGGTTCGCGGTCGCCCGCGCCGAGCCGCCCCGCGCCGGTGAGGGCGAGAACATAGTCTGTGATCTCGCGGCCGCGCGCGTGCTGCGCGACCAGGATGTCGGGGTACCTGGCGGCTTCCCCCTTCATCCTTCGCACGATCGGGAAGATGTGCTGCTCCTCCAGCATCCTCTCGTGGTAGTCCTCGCCGAACGCACGGAAGAGCTGCGCGGTTTCGCGCAACGCGGCGACGTCCACGGATCCTGGAGCCGTCCGCAGCGCGTCCGTCACGTGGTCGTACACGAGCAGCGCGCGCCGAATCACGCCGTGCTCCCGCATCAGGTCTTCCGCGGCGGTGACCTCGGGTTCATCCTTGGCACTGGGGGTCTGGCCGAGCGCGTCCGTACCGGCAAGGCCAGAGACCGCCGCCGCGGCGATGGCGGCGTGCCGGAAGATTTCTCGCCGCGTGGTGTTCGCCATGCCTTCCTCCTTCGTGCTGCCCGCGCGCCAAACAAGATTACACCCGAGTCAGGTATGAGTGTCCGGGCCGGCGAACGGCCGCCGGGCATGCAGTCGAACGGGTCAAGTTCACAGGAGTGGGCGGCGATGCGACGCGGAAGGCGATGGGATACCAGCAGGAGTCCACGCGAGACTCTACGCCGCGTCAGCCATCCGTCCGCCGAGGGGCTCAGCCACGGGACCCCGGTTCGGAGGATGGCCGTCACGTGGTGTTGACGGTCCGCCGTCGCATCGCTCCAGCCCGATCATTCCTTCGCGGTGCTATGGCGGGACAGCCTTCGCACTTGAGACTGGCTTGCCCAGCCGTAGCTCCCCGAGGAGAGCGGCAAGCCGGAGGGGAGCGAAGGCTGGTGCCGGAGGAGGGAATCGAACCCACACGGGGGGTAAACCCCACGGGATTTTGAGTCCCGCGCGTCTGCCAGTTTCGCCACTCCGGCACGTTGAGGATGGAAGCCCGCAGACGGAATCTGGAGTATAACACGCGCCTCCGCGGCGGGCCTGTGACCGAAACCGCCCGCAGCGCATCTAACACCATAGGAGGCGCTGACGACATATGTCCGACACGGAGCGATTCGACTCGAAGGCCGCCACGTGGGACGAGGACGCGAGCCGCGTGGCCCTTGCGACGAGTGTGGCGGACGAGATCGCCCGGCACGTCCGGCTGTCGCCGTCGGACGCCGTGCTGGACTTCGGCTGCGGGACGGGCCTGCTATCGCTGGCGGTGCGGCCGCGGGTCGGCAGCGTGACCGGCGCCGATACCTCCGCCGGCATGCTGCAGGTCTTCGAACAGAAGATCCGCGCGCAGAACATCGGCTCGGTGACGCCCTACCTCATCGACGCGACGCGGCCGCTCGCCGCGGCGGGCCGCTTCGACCTCATCACCAGCAGCATGGCGCTCCACCACGTGCGCGACGTGCCAGCCCTCTTCGCCGAGTTCCGGGCGCTCCTGCGCGACGGCGGACATGTGGCGCTGGCCGACCTGGACGCGGAGGACGGCACGTTCCACACGCCCGACGTGAAGGACGTGCATCACCTGGGATTCGAACGGGCGCGCCTGCGGACGCTGCTGGCCGAGGCCGGTTTCGAGGACGTACGCGACACGACCGCGTTCACCCATCGTCGCCACGGGCGCGAATTCCCGGTGTTCCTGATCTCCGGACGCGCCGCGGCTCGGTAGGCACGCGCCGGGTCTACCGCGGGTCGAGGGCGCGGGCGGCGCGCCGGACCTCGTCGAGCCACTCGCGCAGATCCTCGGGCTCCTCGCGCCGCGACGCGCGATAGAGGATGAGCCACTCGCCGGCCCCTTCGGCGCTCCACCCGGGCCGATCGGCGAAGTACATCACCGCCTGGCGCTCGAAGAACGCGCGGACCGCGTCCGGGTCTTCGCCCTTGAGCACGTACTGCGACGAGAAGGCCTCGTTGCTGTCGAAGTCGATGTCCTGCCCGCCGAGGAGGTGGCCGATCTTCGTGAAGACGCTCTCCGGCGACAAATGGAACGCCGGAATGCGCGCGCCGCGCCTCCGGAACGCCGCCACGGTCTGAACCACCGCATGCGAGCTCTTGCCGGTCGAGACGACGTAGCGGAACTCGAAGAGCAGGTCCTCGCCGTCGACCGTCGCGGCGCGCATCAGGTTGCGGACCCGTGACGAGCGGCCGTGCTTCAGCAGCGCGAAGGACGTCAGGCCGGGATCCAGGCCGGATTCGCCGGGCGTCTTCGACTCGCCGTCGAACGAGAAGCCGAGCGCCGGCGCCATCTCGCGCATCCGGTCGGCGCGTCGGCGTTCGGCGGCCCGCTGCATGACGAAGACGCCGGCCGCCAGCGCGGCCACGCCCCCGAGCAGCAACATCAGCAGGAACGGGTTCTCCACGGGACCAGCCTCCTGGCGCGCCACGCCGTCAGCCTTCGGGGCGGCCCACAGGCCGGCCGCCGTCGGCGTCAGGACCGTGGCGGACGCGAGCGATCGCCCTGCTCGCGACGGCAACCTGCGGGCAGCCGGGAGTAGACGGCTGGCATTGTACACCCGCCATACGCGGACCGCGCCACCGGCGCGCGGCGTGCAACGTGTCTGGCCTCAACAGGTTGGAAAGATCGGGAACGGCTGGCGGGCGTTCGCGACCACAAATCGGAGGCCGCCGTCGGGCAGGCGAACATGAGGCGAAAAGACGAACAAATAACGAAACTATGCCGAAAACCTCAGTATTTACGTTGATTGTCACCCAGCATCCGTCGTATAATCGTACCGTTGTAGGTGCCTCCGGCCCTCCGACCTTCCGATCACACCGCGAGAAAGTGAGGGGACCTCTGTGACATTCCAGATCGGCGACAAGGTCATTTACCCTAATCACGGACTTGGCATTGTCGAGCGCATCGAAGACAAGACCATCCTCGGCACCACCTGCGGGTTCTATCACCTGCGCATCGCCGCGAACGACACGACGGTGCTCGTGCCCGTGTCGAACGTGGACGGCGTGGGCCTCCGCCGGGCGATCGACGACGGGGAAGTGGACCGGCTCTTCAAGTTGCTCGGGGACGGCAAGATTGACAGCCAGCAGAACTGGAAGGGCCGCTTCAAGGACAACTCCGAGAAGATGCGCACGGGCTCGATTTATGACGTGGCTGACGTGCTGAAGAGCCTCACGCTGCTCAGCAAGTCGAAGAGCCTGTCGTTTCGCGAGAAGCGGATGCTGGACCGCGCGCGGTTCCTCATCATCACCGAGGTCGCGGAGGTCACGAGCCGCGGCGCGACGTCGGTCGAGGGAATCCTCGACCAGGCGCTGTCGAAGTGCATCGCCGCCCGCAGCCGGAACATCGAGAAGGCGAAGGCCGCCAAGATCGCCCCGGTGAAGGTCGCGGCGATGAAGCGCGCCAAGGCGTCCTAGCCGGGTCACGCGACCGGCACGACTGCAGGCCCGATCCGGCACCGCCGGGTCGGGCCTTTTCCTTTATGATGCGGGTATGGACCTGCTGGCCGGCCTCGGACGCACGCTGGGATTCTCGTTCGCTGCCGGGATCAACCTTTACGCGACCGTCGCCCTGATCGGCCTCGCGTCACGCTTCGGCTGGGTCGCCCTCCCGCCCCAGTACAAGGCCTTCGACCACGACTGGGTCATCTACACCGCCCTCGCCCTCTACGTCGTCGAGTTCGTGGCCGACAAGATTCCCTGGGTCGACACGATCTGGGACACGCTGCATACCTTCATCCGCCCGCTCGGCGGGGCCCTCATTGCGGTCACGACCCTGGGCGACGCGTCGCCGACCGTGACGGCGCTGACCGCGCTTGTCGGCGGTGTGGTGGCGGGCAGCACGCACGTCACCAAGGCCGGCACGCGCGTGGTGGCCAACACCAGTCCCGAGCCCTTCACCAACTGGACGCTGAGCCTGGGCGAGGATGCGTTTGTCGTGGGGCTCGGACTGCTGGCGCTCAAGTACCCGGTGGCGGCGCTCGTGCTGGTGGTGGCGCTGCTCGGGCTGATCCTGATGTTTGCCGCGGTCATCGTCCGCGCGTTCAGGCGGCGGTTGGGGCGCCGGACGGCGGCCGCGTCGAACGTTGCCGCCGGAATCGTCCTCGCCGGCATCCTTGGCGCCTCGCAGTTGCTGTGGGCGCAAACCGCGCCGCCGCCCCAGGCCGCACCGGCCCAGGCGCCGCCAGCGGGCCAACCGCCGCCGCAGGAGCAGCGCCCCATCTTCCGCGGCGCGGCGAACTTCGTCCGCGTCGACGTGTTCGCGACGAAGAACGGCGTGCCGGTGGATGACCTCAAGGCCGAGGACTTCGAGGTTTCCGAAGACGGCAACCCGCAAAAGGTCGAGACGTTCGAACTCGTCAAGATCCAGACCGGCGGCGACGCCACCACCCGCGTGGAGCCCCGCACGGTGCGCGAGTCGCGCGAGATGGCGGCGGACCCGCGGGCTCGCGTGTTCGTGCTGTTCCTCGACACGTATCACGTGGGGCAGGCGTCTGCGGTCAATATCCGGCGGCCGCTCATCAACATGCTGAACCGGCTGGCGGGGCCGGAGGACCTGATCGCGCTGATGACGCCCGACATGGCGGCCAGCGACATCACCTTCACCCGGCGCACGGACCGGATCGCCGACCTGATCGATCGCGCGGGCTTCTGGGGCCAGCGCAACGAGCTCATCAAGAAGGACCCCATCGATCAGATGTACGAGCAGTGCTACCCCCCGGAGCCCGGCTCGGGGCGCACGACCTCGGTCATCGCCGAGGAGATGATCCAGCGCCGCCGGGAGAAGGCCACGCTCGACGCCCTCGAGGAGCTGGTGTTCTACCTCGGCGGCCTGCGGGAGGAACGGAAGGGCATCCTCCTGGTCAGCGAAGGCTGGCTGCTGTTCCGGGAGAACCGGAGCCTCGCCGAATCCAGCAAGCCGCAGCGCCCCGGCGTGTACGTAGGGCCTGACGGCAAGATCACGACGTCCGACCCCAACCGGGTCGTCGGCATGGACACCAGCCGCTGCGACCAGGACCGCCTGGCGCTGGCCAGCATCGACGACTCGCGCCGTTACCTCGACATTCTGCGCGTCGCCAACCGGTCGAACGCCAGCTTCTACCCGATCGAGCCGCGCGGCCTCGTGGTGTTCGACACCGACATGGGCCCGAACCCGCCGCCGCCGATCGACGTCGATTTCGCGATGCTGCGCCAGCGCCATGAAACGCTCAAGACCGCGGCGCTCGACACGGACGGCATCGCGGTGATGGACTCGAACGACATCAACGCGGGCCTCCAGCGCGTCGTCAACGACCTGTCGTCGTACTACCTGCTCGGCTACTCGTCGACGAACGCGAAAGCCGACGGCCGCTATCGGACGATCCGGGTGCGGGTGAAGCGCCCGGGCGTCGACGTCCGCGCGCGCAAGGGCTACCAGGCCCCGACGGCCGAAGAGGTCGCCAAGCGCGCCGCGCTGGCGGAAGCGATGCCCTCGGCCGATCCCGAGGCCGACGCGGTGAAGCGGGCCGTGGCGACGCTCGAAGGCATCAGGCCGGCCGCGGCGTTCCGGCTCACCGTCAATGCGGGGTGGTGGATGCCGGCGGGGGAGCCGGTGAAGGGCGCCCCGCAGGGCGCGGAGCCCGCGCTCTGGATCCTCGGCGAGGTCGATCCGAAGGCCCGCGGCGGTGAGGAGTGGATCAACGGCGGGGAGGCGGACATCGCGCTGACGACCGAGAGCGGCACCACGATTGTCCGGTACACGGTGCCCATCCCGACTGGAGCCAACCGGTTCCAGTCGCGCTTCCCGCGGTCGGCCGAGGACGTGTGGCTGGACCCCGGTGCCTACACGCTGCGCGTGCGCGCGAAGCCGGCGGGCAGCGGGATCCCGACGACAGACACGTCGCGAATCGTGGTGCCGGCGGCTCCCGGCACGGCGAAACTGGTTATGGGGCAGCCGTTCTACGCGCGGAGGCTCGGCGGCCCGAACTCGGAGGAATTGCCGACGGCTGACCCCCGGTTCAGGCGCACCGAGCGCCTGATCGTGCAGGCGTCGGCGTCGATGGCGCCCGAGACGGTCACGGCCGAGCTGCTCGATCGCAGCGGCAAGCCGCTGGCCGTGCCCGTGACGGCGTCGGTGGTGGACAAGGACTTCGTGCGCTGGTCGCGCGCGGAGCTCGCGCTCGCGCCGCTGGCCGCCGGCGACTACCTGCTGCGCCTCTCGTCGAAGCGGGGCGCTGAGCAGGTGGTAACGCTGGCGCCGTTCCGGATCGTGCCGTAGGGGATAGGCGAGAGGCGAGTGGCGAGAGGGGCCGATTCCCTCTCGCCTCGCGCCTTTGCCCTCGCGCCTACATGACCGCCGTCGGCGGCGCGGGTTCGTCGGCGGCGCCGGCCTTCCTGAGCGGCACGGCGATCAGGTACCACACCAGCACGGCCGCCGCCACGATCGAGAGCCACGGCACGAGGCCCGCCAGCGCATCGCTCGCGAAGAAATCATTCCACTGCCAGAACTGGTGCGACGTGCGCGCATAGACGACGCCCGCGATGAGCAGCCCGACCAGCGCTTCGCCCGCGATCAAGCCTGACGCGGCCAGGACGCCGGCGTTCTCGACGCGGGCCTTCTGCGCGGCGTTGTAGCCGCGCTTGTCGCGGATCCTGTCGACGATGCCGCGGATGACGCCGCCGCAGAAAATCGCGAACGTCGTGCCGAGCGGCAGGTACATCCCGACGGAGAAGAGCATGGGGCTCCGCACCTTGATCAGGATCAGCGAGATGCCCATCGCGATGCCGACGAAGACGAGCGGCCAGGCCATCTCGCCGCCGACGATGCCCTGCGAGAGCGCCGCCATCAGCCCGGCCTGCGGCGCGCTGTAGGTCTTGCCGCCGAACCCGCCCGCCGCGCCGAACTGTGCCAGGTCGGAGTTGTGCATCATGTAGAGCGGGAAGAACATCACCAGCCCCGCCACGACCACGCCGAAGATGTCGCCCACCTGCATCTTCCACGGCGTGCCGCCGAGGATGTGCCCGACCTTCAGGTCCTGCAGCATCTCGCCGGCCACCGCCGCCGAGACGCAGCCCACGGCCGCGACGCCGAGCACCGCCACGACCCCCTCCTTGCCGGTCGCGCCGATGATGACCATCGTCAGCGCGGCGATGATGGTGGTGGCCAGCGTGAGGCCCGACAGCGGATTGTTCGACGACCCGATCAGCCCGACCAGGTTGCCCGAGACCGCGGCGAAGAAGAAGCCCGTGACAATCATCACCACGGCCGCGGTGACGGCCGCCCCGATGGTCCCCGTGAAGAACGAGTAGAGCGTCACCATCAGGACGAAGATCGCCAGGATGCCGAAGCCGACCACCTTGAGGGACAGGTCCATCTCGGTCCGCTTGGTGGTGGCGGCGGCGGTGGCCGACTTCTTCACGTCGGCGACGCTGCGCTTCAGGCCGCCGATCAGGTTCGCGCGCATCTTGTAGAGCGTGAAGGTGGCGCCGACCAGCATCCCGCCGACGGCGATCGGCCGCACGATGAACTTCCAGAGCTGCACCACCATCGACGCCCAGGCAGCCTCCTCGTTCCCGCCGTTGGCGGCCAGGAAGCCGTCGATGAGCTGCGGGCCGAGGAAGAAGACGAGCAGGGGCACGAACAGTCCCCACGCCAGCAGGCCTCCGGCGAAGTTCAGCGCGCCCAGCTCAGGCCCGATGATGTAACCGACGCCCAGGTAGGCGGGCGTCACATCGGGCGCCGAGAACGTCGTGATGCCGCCGGCCGCGACCTTCGGCGAATCGTCCTTCAGCCCCAGCCGCACGAAGCTCTCGCGCACCCGGCCGACGTGCAGGCTGAACTCGTTCTGGTCCTTGAACAGGCCGAATCCGGCGCTCGACACGATGCGGATGAGCGCCCCCACGCCCATGGCGCGGAACAGCTGCAGCGCGGCCTCCGAACCTTTCTGGCCCGCCTTGTGTATCTCGCTGGCCGCGACCGACTCCGGGAACTGCAGCGTCGGGTCCTCGACCATGACCCGGCGAAGGATCGTGACGAACATGATCCCAAGCAGTCCGCCCAGGATCATCAGCGCCGACGACACCAGGTACTCGTGCCACAGGTTCGCCGAGTCGAACTTCCAGAGGTTGAGGATGACGAACGCCGGAATCGTGAAGATCGCGCCGGCGGCGACCGACTCGCCGATCGACCCGACCGTCCGGGCGAAGTTCTCCTCCAGGATAGTGCTGCCCTTGAACAGCCGCAGCACCGCCATGCCGATGACGGCGGCCGGGTACGTCGCGGCGATGGTCATCCCGGCGCGCAGGCCAAGGTACGCATTGGCCGCGCCAAGCACGACGCACATCACCAGGCCGAGGATGAGCGCCCGGAGCGTGAATTCGCGCTGGTCGGACGAGTCGGGCACGTACGGCACGTGGCCGCCGGATGGTGCTGAGGACGCGGAGGTCTGCTTCATAGCGGCGGATCTTACACGACCCCGATGCCGGGCGTCCACGACGCCTCGGCCGCCCGCACGCGGACGCCGGCCGGGGCGACGGGCTGCGGCATCCGGGATAGAATGCCGCCCTCCGATGCGGACTCCATCACGGCTCTCAGCCCCCGCGCGCGCCGGGGACCACTCGTGACGGCGGACGTTAGCCGCGCCTTGCGCAACGCGGGTTGGCTCGTCGCCCAGCGCATCCTCCATGTCGCCGGTGCCACGCTGTTCGCCGTGCTGGTGCCGCGCCTGCTCGGGCCAGCGGTCTTCGGCCGATACGCGCTGCTCGTGTCGGTGTCGCTGTGGTTCTCGCTCCTGAGCGGGCTGGGCGCCGTGTCCATGCTCACGCGCAGCATCCCGCGTTTCCTTGCTGCCGGCGACGAACACGGCTTGCGCCGGCTTGCCAGCAGCCTCTTCCTCCTCCGCGCGCTGACCGGCGCGTGCTCGGCCGCTGGTTACTTCCTGGTGGCGACGCTCCTGCTCGGCGAACCCGATCTGGCGGCGGCCGCCGTGGTGGCCGGCGCCGTCCTGTGCCGCTCGGTCGGCAACCTGGGCTACTCGCTGCTGCTCGGCCTCAACGACGCCGCGCGGTGGGGGATGGGGGAACTGGCCCGGCGCTGGCTGGCCCTGGCTCTGGTGCCAGCCGGTTTCCTGCTCGGAGGCCTGCGCGGCGCCTGCGTCGGCCTGCTGGCGTCAGAGGCCCTGGTGCTGGGTCTCGGCATCTGGTGGGTGCGGCCGTACCTCGGGCGCGCATTCCTCGACGTGAGCCGGCAGCACCTCGCTCCGTTCCTGCGCCTTGGCAGCCTCTTCGGCGCCGGCAATCTGCTGCTGACCCTCACGCAGCGTTCCGGCGAAACGCTGGTCCGTTTCTCGTCGGGCAGCTACGAAGAGATCGGGTATTTCGGCGCGGCCTACGCGATCTACCTCACCCTGGCCCACGCGTTGTGGCAGGTCGTGGTCTCACTCGCGCCGCACCTGGTGGCGCAGGTGGCAGCCGGGAGGCGCGACACGGTGGCCCGCTGGGTCGAGCGCCTGCTCGCGTATGCCGTGTCCGCGTCGGTGCTCTGCCTCGCTGCTGCCGTATTCCTGGGGCGCGACCTCATTCCGCTCCTGCTCGGGCGCGAGTACTCCGCCGTCGCGGCGAACCTGCTGCCGATGATGGGCACGCTGGTCGTGGCGGGCGCCGCAGCCGTCGGCCGGCTGCTCGCGCTGGCGCTGGACCGCCCGCGCCCGCTGATTACGGCCGCCGCCCTGGAACTGGCGGTGTTCCTGGCGCTCGGCGTTCCGCTCGCGATGCGCGCGGGCAGCCTGGGCGCGTCGGTGGCCACGTTTCCGGCAGCCGTCGTGTTCGCCTGGTTCCTCACGTGGCGCCTCCGCCCCGAACTGCCGTTTGCCCTCGCTCCCGCGCGCCGCGCCTTGCTGGCGGCCGCCGTGTTCGTTCCGCTCGTCGTCCTGCGCGACGGCTGGCGGCTGAACGCCGCGCTCTTTGCCGGGGGCGCCTGCGCCTACCTGCTGGTGCTCGTGAGGGCGCGGGTCGTTGCGGTCACCGAACTGACGGAACTGCGCCGCGTGCTGGCCGGCTCTCCTGTCGAGCCCGCGGCTGAGCCGTGACGCGGGCTGCGCCGAGCCCCGCAGGCATTGCGTCCGCCCCCTCGTGCGCAGGTAACATGCTGCGGGGCGCGATCGACAGGCTGATGGTGGAGCACTCATGAAGCACGGAGCATCGACGAAAACCGGCGCCGGCCTCTCGCACGTCGACGCCGACGGGCGGGTCAGGATGGTCGACGTGAGCGGCAAGCCCGACACCTTGCGCGAGGCGGTGGCGCGGGGATTCGTGCGGCTGGCACCTGCGACGATCCGGCTGATCCGGTCGGGCCGGATCGCGAAGGGCGACCCTCTGCAGGCCGCGCGCCTGGCCGGCATCATGGCGGCGAAGAAGACCGCCGAGATCATCCCGCTGTGCCATCCGCTGGCGCTCAGCCACTGCGAGGTGGCGCTCACGCCGAGACGCCTGGGCTACGACATCGAGGCGCGGGTGCGCTCGACGGGCCCGACAGGCGTGGAGATGGAGGCGCTGACGGCCGTGGCGGCGGCCGGCCTGACCGTGTACGACATGGTCAAGGCGGTCGACCGCGCCGTTGTCATCAGCGACATCCGCCTGATGGAGAAGCGGGGCGGCCGGTCCGGCACGTGGCGTCGAGGCCGCGAGCGGGCAGTCCGTCGTTGACGCTGGCCGGGAAGTGGTTTAGCGTTGATACCTTCGCGCATGAAGGCTTACGAACCCGACACCGCCCCGGTTGACACGCTGGCCGAACTGCCGTTCTTCCTGGCGGAGCACCGCGCGCGGCCGGTCCTGCTGCGGCGCTGCGTCGCCGGAGGTTTCGAGTCGTTCTCAACCGGCGAATACGTCGACCAGGTCCGGGCCTTCAGCATCGGGCTGCGCGGGGCCGGCGTCGGGCCGGGGGACCGCGTCGGCCTGATCTGCGAGAGCCGACCCGAGTGGTCCATCGCCGACCTCGCCATCCTGACGGGCGGGGCCATCAACGTGCCCGTGTACCCGACGCTGTCGGCGTCGCAGACCCGGTTCATCCTCGACGACGCCGGCGCGAGAGTGGTGGTTGTCTCCGACGACACGCAACTGGCGAAGATCCTGGGCATCGCACCCGAATTGCCCGCCCTGACGACCGTCATCGTCGTCGCGCCGGCCCAGCCGCTTCCGGTGACGACCTCCGCAGGGCCGGCTGTCCGCGCGATGCGCGACGTCGTGGCCGACGCCCGCGCGCGGATCGCCGCCGACGCGTCTCTTGCGCGGCTATACGAGGAGCAGGCGAAGCGGGTTGACGCAGGCGACGTCGCCACGATCATCTACACGTCCGGGACGACGGGCCATCCCAAGGGCGTGATGCTGACGCACCGCAACATCCTGTCGAACCTGATGGCGGTGAACGCCGTCGTGCAGATCCGGGGCGACGACGAGCCGCTGTCGTTCCTGCCGCTCAGCCACGTGTTCGAGAGGCTGGCCCTGTACATGTTTCTGCTGCTCGGCTGCGAGGTGACGTTCGCCGAATCTCTGCAGACCGTGTCCCGGGACCTGGTCCGTGCGCGTCCGACGGTCATGACCGGCGTCCCGCGCGTGTTCGAGAAGTTCCACCACGCGGTGCTCGACGCCATGGCCGACGCCCCGGTGGTCAGCAAGGCGCTGTTTCACTGGGCTATGCGCGTCGGGTCGGCGCATGCGGGCGCGAGGCTGGCGGGGAAGCAGCCGCCGCTCTGGGCCGCGCTGCAGCGGCCCCTGGCGGACGCGCTCGTGCTCCGCAGGGTCCGGGCGCGCGTCGGCGGCCGGTTGCGGCTGATGGTGTCGGGGAGCGCGCCGCTCTCCCACACGACGGGGGAGTTCCTCTTCGCCGTGGGGCTGCCGGTTTCCGAGGCTTACGGGCTCACGGAGTCGTCGCCCGGGATCTCGGCCAACCCGCCCGACGCGGTCCGGCTGGGCACGGTCGGCGTCCCTGTTCCGGGCGTCGAGGTCCGGGTGGCCGACGACGGCGAGGTGCTGGCGCGCGGGCCGAACATCATGCGGGGCTATTACAACCGGCCCGAGGAAACGGCAGCCATTCTGCGCGACGGCTGGCTGCATACGGGCGACATCGGCCATCTGGACGCTGACGGGTACCTCACGATCACGGACCGGAAGAAGGACCTGATCGTGACCTCGGGCGGCAAGAACATCGCGCCCGCGCCAATCGAATTGCGGCTGAAAGAGAACCCGCTCGTGTCGGAGGCCGTGCTCGTGGGCGACCGGCGCAAGTTCCCGGCGGCGCTGATCATTCCGGACTTCGTGGTCCTCGAGGAGCACCTGCGCGAACGGGGCGCCCAGTCAGGCTCGCGCGAGCAGTTGGTGACGCGCGGCGACGTCCAGGCGATCTACCAGGCCCTGCTCGACGAGATCAACCTCAACCTCGCGCAATTCGAGAAGATCAAGCGGTTCGCGCTGCTGCCGACGGAGATGACGGTCGAGGGCGGCGAGCTCACGCCGACGCTGAAGATCAGGCGCAGGATCGTCGAGCAGCACTGGGCGGCGGTCATCGAGCAGCTCTACGCGCGCGAGCCGGCCTCCCTCTAGAAGAGCCTGGCTTCCGGGACCGGCCACCACCGCACCTGCACGCGGCCGATGATGTACCGCTTCGGTACCATGCCCCAGTGACGGCTGTCGGAACTGTTGTTCCGGTGGTCGCCCATGACGAAATAGTAGCCGTCGGGGATCACCTGCGGCCCCCAGTCGTCGTGGCTCCGGTACTCGGGCGGCACGTAGCTGTCGTCGAGGGGCAGGTCGTTGACGAACACGCGGCCGTCGGTGATCTTCACGGTGTCGCCTTCCTCGGCGATCACGCGCTTCACGAACGACTTGTCCGGGTTGACGGGGTAGTAGAGCATCACGATGTCGCCCCGCCTCGGCGACGTGAGCTTGTAGACCGCCTTGTTGACGATCAGGCGGTCCTGGTCCTGGAGCGTCGGCGCCATGCTCTGGCCCTCGACCCGCGCAACCTGGAATCCGAAGGTCACGATGAGGGTGGCGTACACGGCGGCCGAGCCGAGCGTGCGCACCCAGGCCACCAGTTCCGCGCGGACGATGGCCCAGCGGCGCGAGGACACGGACGGCATGACAAATACCGCTTCGGGGCCGATGGGCCGGTTCTCGGGGACTACAGCTTCAGGTAATCCCGGAGCCGTTTCGTCTGGGACCGGCTCACCGGAATCTCCGTGCCTTTCCCGTCCTTCATCCTGAGCATGTAGTTCCTGCTGAACCAAGGGACTATCTCCTTGATCTTGCTGATGTTCACGAGATGCGAGCGGTGGACCCGCCAGAACACGTCCGGATCCAGCCGGGCCTGCAGCTCGTCGAGTGTCCTATAGTTAGACGTGCCCGCGACCTGCGCGGTCGCCACTACAATTGTATCCCCGTCCAGGGAGGCGTGGACCACATCCTCGGCTTGGACGAGCAGGAACCGGTCGCCGACCTTGAGTGCGAGCTGATCACGCCTGCGGGTCCGGTCCGCCATCAGCCGGACGAGGTGATCGATGCGCTCGTCACGCGGCTGGCCGAGGGCGAGGCGCTGGCGGACCTTGTCGACGGCCTGCTCGAGGCGCCGCTGTTCGACGGGTTTCAGGAGATAGTCGACCGCGTTCACCTCGAAGGCGTCGATGGCGTACTGGTCGTACGCAGTCACGAACACCACGCGGGGCGCCACGGAGCCGGTTTCGGCCAGCAGGTTGGCCACCTCGAAGCCGGTCAGCCCCGGCATCTGGATGTCGAGGAACGCCACGTGCGGTTCGAGCGTGCCGATGACCTCGAGGGCGCTGACGCCGTTGTCCGCCTGGCCAACGACCTTGACATCCTCGAACTGGCCGAGCAGAAAGCACAACTCCTCGCGGGCGGGCTGCTCGTCGTCGACGACCACGGCGCGGAGTTCGGGCGTCACGCCGGTCCTCCGCCGCCCGCTCCGGTGTCGGGAATCTCGATGCGCGCCACGGTGCCGCGGCCGGGCTCGCTCGTGAGCTCGACGCCGGCCAGATCACCATAGATGACGCGCAGGCGCTCGCTGACGTTGCGGAGGCCGATTCCGCTGCCGTCGTCGTCAGTGCCGCTGAACACCTGTTCGAGCCGCTCGCCGGTCATGCCCAGGCCATTATCCTCCACTTCGATGACCGTCCGGCCGTCGTGGCGCCGGCTCCGGAGGATGACGCGCCCGCCGCCAACCTTGGGCGCGATGCCGTGCTTGATCGAGTTTTCGACGAGCGGCTGCAGGATCATGCTCGGCACCAGGCCGCCGAGGGTGTCGGGGCTGATCGCCTTCTCGATCCGGAGCTGCGGTCCGAAGCGCACCGTCTCGATGTCCAGGTACTCGTCCACCGACGCCAGTTCCTCCCGCAGCGTGACGAACGGCTCGTCATGCCGGAGACGCCGGCGCAGCATGTTCGAGAGCTTGAGGATCAACGTGCGGGCCGCCTCGGGCTTCGTGCGGACGAGCGACGAGATCGACGCGAGCGTGTTGAAGAGGAAGTGCGGATTGATCTGGTTCGTCAGGGCGTCGATGCGGGCTTTCATGAGCAGCTTCTCCTGCTCGCGGACCCGGTGCTCGATGCGCGCGTCGTTCCAGATCTTGATCGGGGTGCTGATGCAAAGAATCGTGCCGAGGTAGACCATGATGGTCTGGAACGTGTTCTGAGGCTCCAGCGCGAAGATCCGCGCCGGCCAGCGATGGAAGATGATCTGCTGCAGCAGTTGCAGGGCCAGGGGCGCCGCCAGCAGCACCAGCTGCCAGTCGACCTCGAACCGGCGGACGAACCGCCACAGGTACCGCGGCACGTCGGCGAGCACGAAGGGAGAGAACCGCCAAATCTCTTCCTTGGGGCAGGCTTCCCGGATGCCGCCGGCCGCGAAGCCGCAGCCGATGGCGAAGGGCAGGGCCGCCCACTGCTGCGCGATGAGCGCGGGTGTTCCCAGCATCGCCCCCACCAGCGCCCCGCCCCACGGGCCGGTCACCAGCCCCGCCAGGAACGCGCCCTCGAGGGTGATGTCGAGGCCGAGGTAGCGCACCAGCAGGCGGGCGACCACGCCCGCCGTCAGGACCAGGCCGAAGCTGATGGCAAAGAAGAACTTCATCGGCCACCCGCGGCGCTCGTGGATGAGGAGGTCGCGGAACCGATGGTAGCGGACCACCATCACCGCGAGGAGCGACACCGCGGCGATGCGGACGATGAGGGTGACCAGCAGAAACTGCTGCTGCGAAAGGGTTGTGCCGGACTGGCCCACGCGACGACTATAGCGGCCGGTCTCGAAGCCTGTCAAACCCCTGAGGATGAACGTGTTATCATGACCGGGAGCGTGACAGCGAGGCTGCTGGGGGCCTTCTCCTGTGCGCCGCTCGCGGCGCGGAGGCATGACGGATGATTCGTCCCTTTCTTGTCGGGTTCGCCACGACGCTGCGCCACTTCTTCAAGAAACCGATCACGGTCAACTACCCGGCGCAGAAAGTGCCCGTCTTCCCGAAGTACCGCGGGAAGCAGGTGCTGATGCGTGACGAGGACGGCCTGGAGAAGTGCGTCGCCTGCGGCTTGTGCTCGGTGGCGTGCCCGGCAGACGCGATCTACCTCGAGGCGGCGGAGAACGACGGCTCGGTGGCCGCCGGACCTCGGTACGCCAAGATCTACCAGATCCACAAGACCCGCTGCATCTTCTGCGGCTACTGCGAAGAAGCCTGCCCGGTGGCGGCCATCTTCATGGGCAAGGACTACGAGCTGGCGGTCTACAGCAAGGAAGACTTCATCTGGGACAAGCAGGACCTGCTCGTCCCGGCCCAGGCGGCGGCCGCGGCTGGCCGCTGACGGGCCCGACGCCCATGAAGCTTGGGGCCCTTGGTGACGTCCACGGTGATTTCGCGTCGGTGCGGACGATCATGACGCGGCACCCGGACGTCGAGTGGTGGGTCACGGTGGGCGACCTGGCCGACGCGAACGGCGCCTACGAGGCGCCGCCCATCCTCCTGCACTGGATCAAGGGCAACAACGACAATCTCGAGGTCATCGCCGAGCTCGGTGAGAGCGGCCGGCGATTGCCGAACCTGCGTTACATGCCGAACGGCGTGCCGGTGAAGCTCGGCTCGACATCGGTGGTGGGCCTCGGCGGTACCTTCGCCCCGACGTGGTACGAGCGGCTTCCCGGGGACCTGCCGCGGCCGAGACTCGGGCCGGCGTCCGACGGCGACTTCCCGCGCTTGGCGCGTGACGACAAGCGCCGGCACTTCCTGCGAGTGGAAGTCGAGGCCTGCAAGCGGCTCAGGCACATCGATCTGTTTCTGTCGCACGAGGCCGCGCGCCCGTTCCTGCTGGAGGTGCGGGGCCGGCGGCAGGACGTGGGGAAGACGCCCATCAACGAGGTGCTGGCCGCGCTTCGCCCCCGCATGCACCTGTCGGGCCATCACCACGTGTACAGCGACGAAGTCCGCCAGGGCGTCCGTTCGATCGGCCTCGACCCCGTCGGCCGGTCGTACCTCATGATCGAGACCGCCACCTGGCGGTACGAGCGGCTGGAGACCTGAGACCGTGTCCCTGCGCCCCCTGGTGAACGGCCTGCGGTCTGGAACGGCGGGCCGTCGATTCTCGTCACTCCCGGGTGTGATCGAGGCGATCGGATGAGCGAGAAGCGGCAGCGGCAGCCCGAGGGTGCGGGGCATCTGGCGTTTCTCGGCGCCCTCATCAGGAACCCGCGCGCCGTTGGCGCCATCGCGCCGAGTTCTGTGAACCTCGCCCAGCGCATGGTCCGCGACGTCGCGCCCGCTTCCCGCGTCGTCGAACTGGGACCCGGCACCGGTGTCATCACCCGCGAGATCATCGCGCGCCACGGCGAGGGCGGAACGCTGCTCGCCGTCGATGTCGACCGCGCGTTCGTCGATCGCATTCGTGGCGCATGGCCCGGGATCGACTGCGTGTGCGCCTCGGCCGAAATCCTGCCGGCCCTCGCCGCGGAGCGCGGCTGGCCGAACGTCGATCACATCGTGTCGGGGCTGCCGTTCGCCACGTTGCCGCCGGCGACGACCCGGCTCATTCTCGACGGCGTGCACCAGTTGCTGCGGATCGGGGGGACGTTCACCACTTTCCAGTACGTGCACGCGTATCGCATGCAGTCTGCCGCGGCGTTCCGGCGCGAGTTGAGCGCCCGCCTTGGATGCCAGCCCACCACCCAACTGGTCGTTCGCAACGTGCCGCCCGCCTTGGTGCTCACCTGGCATCGTCGCGCGCACTAGCCGCGCGGCCCACCTCGATCGCGTACGCTCGCTCCGGCTCACCCAGGCTGACGCTCCCCACTCCCGTCACGGGGACTGTCCCTCGTGTCACGGGGACTGTCCCCGTGGAGGAGGTAATGGGCGGTGACGGAGGCGCCGTCGGTGCGGGGGCGGGCGGCTGGGCGGGGCAGCGCGACGACGGCATCGAGGTGATCCTGCCAGCGCCCGGCGAACAGATCCTCGCGCGGCATGAAGCGGCACGGCAGGTAGCTCGGCATCGCCTCGACCAGGACGTCGTATTCGGCGAAATGGCCGCGGTCGCTGTAAACGATAGCGGTGTCGTTGGCGACGCACTCCGCGATGATCCCGTATCCCGGCTTGGTGACGACGACGTCGGCTGCGCGGACGAGGTCCTCGTAGCGCAAGCCCGCCCCGTAGACCGCGGCATCCTCGATCACGCGCACGCCGGGCGGCGCCGGGCCGACGGCCTCGAGCGCATACGCCGTCGTGACCACCGTCCAGCCTCGCAGCCCGCCCAGCGGTCCGAGAGCGAGGCCGCTGATGCCCAGCCCGCCGAATGACGCGAGGGCCAGGCGTCGGTCCAGCGGAAGCCCGAGCGCACAGCGCACCTCGTCGGGGTCCCTGGCGGAGTGCCGGGCCACGAACGGCATGTCGACGATGGGGGAGCGCCACGCGTCGAAGCCGCCCCACATTGGCAGGCGAAGCGCGAACGACGCGTGGCCATACGCGCGGCGGATGTCCGGCACGAGCTGCGGCCAGCCGGCGATCGCGCCGCGATAGCCGGCGTAGATCCAATCCCAGGTGAAATTGCCGACGGCCACCGACGGCACATCCGCCAGGTGGGCCGCCAGGAACGCGAGCGGCGGGATGTCGCCCACGACGAGCGTCGCGCCGCGCCGCCTGAGGAACGCGGCTTCGGCCTGAGCGAGGGGGCCGAGGCCGGCCATGAAGCGACCCGCCTCCTCGATGGTGCGCCCCTCGTCGAGGTTGAAGCTGTCACGCTGCACGACACCGGTGTCGCACACTACCTGGTGGAACTCGACGTGGCCCCTGACGGTGACATCGAACAGCCATTGGGCGGCGGACGTGCGGACCACCACGTCGACGTCTTCGCCGGATGCGAGGACGGCATTGATGATCTCGATGCAGCGGGACGCGTGGCCGAAGGCGTGCCCCGAGATGTAGAAGACCAGCACGCGACGCGCGCGTGCCGGACCAGGCCTGCCGCCAGTCACGAGTGCGGCGCGCCGGGGTCGCGCACGGCCACCGGAGCAGGCTCGTCGACGTCGGAAGGGGCCGGTTCGACGGCGATGCCCGGCGGCGGCTCGCTGTCGGCCGGGAGCGGCGGCGCCTCGGATGGCGGCAAGGCGATCGCCAGCACCTCATCGATGGTTTTCACGGGCACGAACGTCATTTCGGCGCGCACTTCCTCGGGTAGTTCGGGAATGTCAACCGCGTTGCGCTCGGGCAGCACGAAGGTGGTGATGCCATACCGTCGGGCAGCCAGGACCTTCTCACGGATGCCGCCGACCGGCAGGACCGCGCCGCTCAGGGTGATCTCGCCGGTCATGGCGACGTCCGGGCGCACGGGCTGCTTGCGGATGGCCGATAGGATGGCCGTCGCCATCGTGACGCCGGCTGACGGGCCGTCCTTCGGAATGGCGCCGGCCGGCACGTGCACGTGCAGGTCGTGCTTCTTGAACAGGTCGGCGGGGAGACCCAGTTCCACCGCGGCCGACCGGAGGTGGCTGACGGCGGCCCGCGCCGACTCCTGCATCACATTGCCGAGATGGCCCGTCAGCGTGATCTGGCCGTGGCCGGACGGCAGCAGGCTGGCCTCGATGAAGAGCGCATCGCCGCCGCTCTCGGTCCAGGCGACGCCGGTGGCCACGCCCGGCCGCGAGGTCCGGAACTGCACGTCGCGGCGGAAGCGCGGCGGCCCGAGATAGGGCTGCAAGTCGCCTTCGTCGACGGTCGCCACCACCTCGCCAGGCGTCAGCGCCGCCGCGTCGGTCACGGTGGCGGCGACGCGCGCGGCGACTTTGCGCGCGATGGTGCCGAGCTGGCGCTCGAGGTTCCTGACGCCGGCTTCCCTCGTGTACTCGCCGATGAGCCGGCCGAGCGCCTGCGCCGTGATGTCGACGGCTCCGGAGGGCAGCCCGTGCTCGGCCATCTGGCGCGGGATCAGAAACCGCCGGGCGATCTGCGCTTTCTCGATGTCGGTATAACCGGCGAGCTCGATGATTTCCATGCGGTCGAGCAGCGCGCGGTGCACGGTGCCGAGCTGGTTGGCGTTGGCGATGAACAGCACGCGCGACAGGTCGACCGGTACCTCGAGATAGTGATCGCGGAAGCTGTGGTTCTGGGCCGGGTCAAGGACTTCGAGCAGGGCCGCGGCGGGGTCGCCCTGGTAGCCGGCGGCGACCTTGTCGATCTCGTCGAGCATCAGCACCGGATTCACCGCGCCGGCCTGCTTCAGCGCCTGGACGATGCGCCCGGGAATCGCGCCGATGTAGGTGCGCCGGTGGCCGCGGATCTCCGCCTCGTCGCGCACGCCGCCGAGCGCGAGCCGCACGAACTTGCGGTTCATCGAGCGCGCGATCGACTGGCCGAGCGACGTCTTGCCGACGCCCGGCGGGCCGACGAAGCAGAGGATCGGCCCCTTCATGTCGCCCTTCAGCTTCCGCACCGCCAGGTACTCGACGATCCGGTCCTTGACGCGATCCAGGTCGTAATGGTCTTCGTCGAGCACGCGCCGCGCCTCGACGGGGTCGAGGCGGTCGTCGGTGGACACCGACCACGGCACCTCGAGGAGCCAGTCGAGGTACGTCCGGATCATCTGGTGCTCGGGCGACGCCGGCGTGGTGCGCTCCAAGCGCCGCGCTTCACGTTCGGCGACCTTGCGGACGTGCTCGGGCAGGCGCGCCTGCTCGATGCGCTCGTCGAGCTCGCGGGAATCGGCGCCCTCGCTGTCGCCGAGTTCCTCGCGGATCGCCTTGAGCTGCTGGCGCAGGTAGTACTCCCGCTGCGCCTCGCTCATTTCCTGCTGGGCCTCCGACTCGATCTTGCCCTTCAGCTCGAGCAGGGTCACTTCGCGCGCCAGGGCCTTGGCCACGGTCTGGAGCTTCGCCACGAGCCGGTCTTCCTCGAGCAACCGCTGCTTGTCGTCGCCCTTGAGGTCGAGCATGCTCGCGACGACGTAGCAGAGGCGGAGCGGTTGATCGATGCCGGCGACCAGCGCTTTGAGATCCTGAGGCAGGCCGCTCGCGAACGACAGCGCCCGCTCGCTCAGATCGCGCAGGCGCTGGACGTACGCCTCCACCTCCAGCTCGCGCGTCTCATCGTCGGGCCGCACGTCCGCGGCGGCATCGAGCGCGTTGCCCGCGCGTGACAGGTCGGTGAGCCGCGCGCGGACGAGGCCCTCGACGACGATCTGGATGACTGCCGGCCCCTTCGCCATCTGGCGGATGACGCCCACCGTGCCGATCTCGCGTATCGCGTCCGCGCCGGGGTCCTCGACGTCGCCGGTCTGCTGCACGAGCAGCACCAGGCGGTCGCCGCCGAGGGCGCGGTTCACCGAGTCCACCGAGACCGGCCGGTTGACGGCCAGCGGCTGAAGCGTGAGCGGGAAGACCACCGTTCCCCGCAGCGGGATGACGGGGAGTCGGGCAGGCAGCGGCGGCAACGGCGTGGTGACGGGTTCCGACATGTCGATGGGCGCCGGGGCGCCCTCATTCTCTCATAGAGACGCGCGCGGCCGACCGGACGGTTCCGAACGGCCGCCCGGGACCTACTTCTCCGGCGGGGGTTGCCGCCGGAACACCGCCGTGACGGTGGCCGAGGCGCCGCCACGGGCCACGGTAAAGACGGTGGCGTCTGCCCACCGCTTCTCGGAAAGCAGGCGGTTGAGCGTCTCGCGATCCTTGAGCGGCGTGCCGTCCATCGACTGCAGCACGTCGCCGACCAGGAAGCCCGCCAGGCCGGCCACCGACGTCTTCGGCACGTCGATCACCTCGAGGGGGAACTCGCCCTTGCCCTCGCGGGTCGAGAGGCCCAGCGACGGATAGAGCGGGTCGGCCTCGGGCGGAAGGCCCCACAGGTAGTCGGCGTACGACGCCTGGACGGGCCCCTGCGGCTTGCCCTTGGCGTCGGCTGTCGGCACCGGGACAATCGACGCCATCTTGCCGTCGAACCAGAGCGCGGCCTGGCGCTGCACGCCCAGGTTGTACGCCACGTGGCCCGATCCGATGAGCACCACCATGATGGCCTTGGGCCCGCCGGACTTCTTCAGGTTCTGGACGGCGTTGTAGCCCATCGAGGCGTCCCACGTGCACTGCGCGGCGAACATGCCGTCGAACATCTGGGCGCTCATCGTGTGCATCATGCTCTCTTCGCCGGCGAAGAACGCCCGGAACAAAGTCTTGTGGTCCTCGTTGTCCGTGTCGATCCTGGGCGGGATGCGCGACGCCTCTTCCGGCGTCAGGTTCTGGAGGCCTTTCTTCCGCACCGCCGACACCACTTCACGCGGCGTGTTCACGCCGTACATCTTGATCCCGTTCTGCCTGGCGTACAGGAAGATGTCGCGGTAGTAGTGCCAGTGGTAGCCCCAGTTCCTGTACCACCGCGACTTCGACACGAACTCGTCTTCGCCCACTGCGCCGCTGTTCCACAGGTCGAGCGACGCCTGCTCGGTGTACGGATACATCTCGAGGCCGATCAGCACCTCGCGCCCCCGCTTGTGCAGCTCGCGGATGACCTGGAGCTGGACCCTGTGGAACGCGATGTCGGTGTGGCTCTCTCCGACGAAGAGCACGCGCACGTCGTCGAGTTTGGCCGCCAGTTCCCCGGTCGTCAGCGTCTTGCCCGCCGCCGTGTCGGTGATGCCGTCGAGGACGAGGTTGACCTCCCGGTCCCGCCTGGCGGGATCACCGATCTTCAGTCTCCATGACGAGTCCTGCGCCAACCCCGCTGCGGGCACGGCGAGGGCGAGGGCCACGAGGATGGCTACGGGCGACAATCGCATCATTCAAGTTCCTCCAACGTTCCATTCTACTGCCTGGCGCGAGGGCCGCTCAGCGCTCGGCCAGCGTCACCTCGATCGTGATGTCCTCGGCGCCGCGCCGGATCAGCACGGCCACGCGCTGCCCCGGCGCCAACGTACGCAGCAGGTTCGAGTACTCCTGCAGATTGGCCACGGCCGCGTCGTTGACGCGCATGATCACGTCGCCCTCACGAATGCCGGCCTTCGCGGCCGGGGAATCCGGCACCAGGCCGCCGACCTTCACTCCCGGGCCCGGATAGGCGAAATCCGGCACCGTGCCGAGGGAGGCGCGGCGGCTCGCCGAAGCCGCCGGCGAAGGCGGGGCCGGCTTGATCGTGTTCGTCAGCGGCTCGGGCCGTTCGGCCAGGTAGGCGATGCCTTCCTTCACGAATGCGGCGACCCTGGCCAGGCCAGCCACGTCGATCTTGTCGGCGGTGTCGGTGGGGCGATGGTAGTCGGCATGAGCCGCGGTGAAGATCTGCACAGCCGGCACGTTCTGTTCGGTGAAGCTGACCTGGTCCGACGACTCGAGCGATTCCGGCACGCTGCGGCTCTCGACGCCGGTGACGAACGACGCGCCCCGGAAGATGTGCTGCCACTCCGTGGCCGTGCCCGTTCCGAGCGCGGTGACCTTCTGCGCGCCGAGGCGCCCGACGGTGTCCAGATTGATCATGCCTTCCGTCTTCGCGAGCGTCCGGGACGCGTGCGCCACGTAGTACTTCGATCCCAGGCGCCCGGCCTCTTCACCGGTGAAGGCGATGAAGAGGATCGTGCGCGGCGGCCGCTCGCCGGCCGCCAGCACCCTGGCCAGTTCCAGCATCACCGCGACGCCGCTGGCGTTGTCGTCGGCGCCCGGGTGCACCTTGCCTTCGTCACCCGCGTGCACGTCGGGCCACCCCGTGCCGAGATGATCGAGGTGCGCCCCGAGCACGGCGCTCTGATCCGTGAACGCCTCGTTCGCGCCGGGCAGGACGCCGATGACATTGGCCGATTCGACCGGCCCGCCGCCCGGTCCCTTGGCCGCCGTGAAGCGCTGGAAATAGGTGCCGCCGTCTCCGCCGGGCATCAGGCCGTACGCCTTGAACCGATCGGCCACGTACTGCGCGGCCTTCTCGAGGCCCGGGCTGCCGAGACCGCGCCCCTTCAGTTCGGGCGACGCGAGGACCTCGACGTGCTCGCGCAGGGACTGCTGCGAGAACACCGGCGGCAGCTCCGCGAGGGCCTTCCGTCCGTCCGCGGGCAGCGGCGGGAGCTTGGCCGCGCGGTCGCGCTCGGGCCGCAGGTCCACGCGGAGCGGCGAGTCGGACTGCTGCCACTGGCCCTTGATGATGTTGGCGGGCTCGTCTCCCTGGAAACCAAGGTACGAGTACTTGCCGTAGTGGGGGAGCTTGCGCCCGAGGCCCGGGAGCGCGGCCGCCGGATCGGCGACGATCCAGCCAACCGCCTTCTCCTGGTTTGCCGGGTGGCGGAACGTGGCCACCAGCGTGTGGCCGGCGATTGGCATCTTCTCGCCGTCCACGTCGACGCCGCCGGCATCGACGCGAAGCCCGGCGCGCCCGCCGAACAGCGACGCCGCCAGGCGGTTGGTCCGTCCGATGATCCAGGCGGCGCGGTCCGCGGGCAGCGCCTTCAGCTCGTTGTCGAGCACCACCGTGATCCGGTGCGCGTCGCTCTGCCACCCCTGCAGCAGCTCCCGATAGGCGGCGAGGGTCCGTTCGCCGGCATCGGCCGGCAGCACGGCAATGATTGCCGGCTCGCCGAAGATCTGGCCGATTGAGGGCGGCGTTTCGCGCGGGTCGAGGCGGCGGAAGACGTCGAAGGAAGGGTCGACCGACAGGCCCAGCGGCCGGCTGTCGGTGGCGATCGAGAAGGCCCGCTCGGCCCTGTCGAGGCGCACCGACGCAGTCACGGCCCCACGCTCGGTCTGGACGACGATGGGGACGTCCGCTGAGAAGGGCGCGCCAGGCTGTGTCTGGTGCAGCACGCCCTCCACGACGAAACCCGCGCCGTCGGGCCGGACCGAAGCCGGCCCCGCCTTCACCTCGAGGACGGGCGCGCCCGCGCGCGCGATGAGGTCGTCGAAGATCCAGCCGAGCGGCTTGCCGCTCACCGATTCCGCCACGCGCTGAATGTCGCGGAACGACGCGCGCCTGCCCTTGAACTCCCGGTAGAACCTTGCCATGGTCGCCCGGAACGCCTCGTCTCCGATCTGCAGGCGCAGGGCGTGATAACCCATCAGCGCCTTGCCGTACCCGACCGCCTCCGTGGCCGCGCTGTAGCGCTCGCGGAACTCGGCGAGCGGGAAGTCGCGGCCCGTTCGGACGTAGTCGCGATACTTCTGCAGCGTCGCGCGCCGGTACTCCGCGGCGGCCCCGCGCTGCTCCTGGATGAGATGGTCGGCGAGATACGCGGTCAAGCCCTCGCACCAGTTCCCCGTGGCGTAGTCGACGAACACGGAGTTGCCCCACCAGTTGTGCAGGATCTCGTGCGGGTACGAGGAGTTGATGATGAAGGGGAAGCGGATGACCTGCGGGCCGAGCAGCGTGAAGGTCGGCATCCCGTAGCCGGTCTCCCAGAAGTTCTCGACCAGGGCGAACTTGCCGTAGGGGTAGGGGCCGACGAGCGTCCGGTACATCTCGATGTACTGGGCCGTCGCCGCGAGATACTTGCCCGCCAGCGAGGCGTCGCGCTCGTGAAGGTAGACGAGGGTTTCGATGGCCCCGGCGCTGTCCCTGAACTGGTGGAGCGGGCCGCCCACCACGTAGATCTCGTCCATCGGCCCGCCAGAATTCCAGCGCGCCTTGCCGTCGTCGCCACGCGACGTGCCGTTGCCCTGGCTGATGAGGTGCCACCCCGCGGGGGCGGCGGCTGTCACGTCGAAGGTGACCAACTCGGGGCCGAAGCGGGCATGCCACGCCGTGGAGCCCGCCATGTAGACACCCTCCTCACCAATGGTGCCAGTCGTGTCGCGGAACCCGCGCGTGTACTCCTCCTTGGGATCCGAAAGCGGCACGTTGATGACGCCTTCGTACGCGAGCGTCACGGACGTCACGCCGCCCGGGGCGCTGACCCGGTAGGCCTTCAGGGGAACGCGCGGCGAGGCGTCGAGGCCCAGTTCGCGCAGCGCGCCCGCGGCGGGCACCTCCGTCACAGGCGGATCGGCCTTCGTGATCGCCAGCGCCGCGTTGAGCACGAACGTGCGCGCGGCGGGCGACGAGCCGTCGGGCCACGTCACCTCGTCGGCCGCGGTCAGGAGGTGGCCGGCGGGGTCGAGCCGGATGTCGAGGCGATGGTGCGGGCCGGACGCGGGCGCCTTCGGCGCCGCAGGCTGCGCGGAGGCCGCGGCCCAGGAGCACAGCAACGCAGTCAGGACGAGGGTCGGTCGGGAAGCCATGAGCAGTCCTCTGTCTGGAGCACGGGTCCTTCCATCGTAGCGGAAAGCTCCCTTCACGTGTGCCTCCGGCTGCGATGCTATACTCCCCGGCGGCTCACGCTTCATGGACTCCCGCCCGCCGTCGCCCGACGCACCGCCCGAACACCTGCCCGTCTGGGTCCGGGCCGCCGATGCGCTCACGGTGGCCGTCGCCGGCCTGGCGCTGCTCGTGGCCGGGTCCGGCGGGTTCCGCGTGCACGTGTTCGGCAGCCGCGTCTCCATCACCTCCGGCCCGCGGCTGCTCGCGGTGGCACTCGTCATCCTGCTGGTGCGTCACGCCGTCAGGCGCCGCCCGCCGATCTACATGCGGGCCTGGCGGAGCATGGCGCGCTGGCGGGCCGCGGATAGCGTGCGCGCCGTGACGCCGATCTGGATGGCCTCGAGGCTGGCGGTGCTGCTGATCGGATTCCTTGCGGTGAGCACCTTCGGCTACCGGCAGGGCGGCGCGCCCTTCACGCTGTACAACAACGAACTGCTCGACCTGCCGGCCCGCTACGACGCGGGGTGGTACCTTGGCATTGCCGTCGACGGGTACAAATGGGATCCCGCCGAACGCGGGCAGCAGAACATCGCGTTCATGCCGGCGCTTCCGATGCTGATGCGGGTTGGCGGGCGCCTGATCGGCGGGCATCCGCTCTGGGCCGGCCAACTCTTGGTGCTTGCCGCCTGCCTGTGGGCCTTCGTCTACATCTTCCGCCTCGCGAGGTCGGCGCTGGGAGACGCCGAGCGCGCGACGTGGGCCGTGGCGCTGCTCGCCGCGTATCCATTCGCGGTGTTCTACAGCGCGGTGTACACGGAGTCGATCTTCCTCCTCTGCGCGGCGGGCGCCTTCTATCACGCCGGGAGGAGGGAATACGTCCGCACCGCAGCCTTCGCGCTGCTGTGCGGGTTCGCGCGCCCCAACGGGTTCCTGCTCGCGGTGCCGATCACGCTGGTCGCGCTCTGGCCGGCGCTGGTGGCAGCCTGGAGGGACGGCAGGAACGACCGCGGCGCCGGCGTGCTCGGCGCCGTGCGCCAGGTGCTGCCCGCGATCGCGGCGGCGTCGGCGGCTCTCGCCGGGGTGCTGGCGTTTTCCGCGTTCATCTACTCGATGACGGGGCGTCCGTTCGCCTGGCTGGAGGCCCACGCGGCCTGGGGGCGCACGTTCGGCACCTGGGTGTCGCACGGGCCGTTCCAGGAACTGGCCTACGGAGGGTTGTACGACTACACGCGGTCGCAGCCGATCGACGCGGTCAACTTCGCCGCCGTGCTCCTCGCGCTGGCGGCGATCTGGCCGGTGACGAGGCGGTTCGGCGTGCCCTACGGCGTGTTCATCGCCGTCAACGTGATCCCGCCGCTCACCTCCGGCGGCCTCCTGTCGATTGGGCGCGTCACCGCGGCGCTGTTCCCGGTGTTCTTCTGGCTCGCGGCCGTCATCCCGGCCCGCCACCGCGTGGCATGGCTCGTCGGCTTCGCGATGCTCCAGGGATGGGGTGCCGCGCTCTTCTTCACCTGGCGAGAATTCATCTAATCCCACCACTCGACGCGCATCCGGTCGGGACGGGGCAGCAGCCATCCACCCAGCGCGCCTGCCGCCGCACCCGCCGCAAGGCCGACGGCGAGGCCCCCGGCGTCCGCCGGTGCGTTCCAGGTCAGTGCCGACCACGCGGCGGCCGCCTGCACGACCGCCCAGAGGCCGAAGACCACCCAGGCCGGCACGTCCGCGACCTCGAGGCCGACCACGACGGGCACCAGCATCAGCACGCGCGAGCGCGGGAACATGACGAGGTAGGCGGTGACCATGCCGGCCGCAACCGCGGACCCGGCCCAGGCCAGGTCGACACGGCTGCCGGCAGCCAGCGGCGCCGCCACCGCGGCGGCCGCGCACGCCGCCGTGAATGCCGCGAAGCGGCCGTGCCCGAACCGATCCTCGAGCGTGCTGCCCGCGAGCCAGAGCGCAACGGCACTGGCAGCCCACGGGAGCCACCACTCGCGCACGCCTGGCCAGGCGCAGGCGGCGCCCATGGCCGCTGCGAGGGCCAGCGACACGAAGGGCCTGGTTCGAGTGGGGATGACATCCCGCACGGGGATCATGGGCGCAAGTATATAATCGGGTGATTCGGGGTACAGGACGTGATTTGTCGACACTGTGGTACCGAGATTTCGGAGAAGGCCCTCGTCTGCTTCCGGTGCGGCGAGTCCACCTCGGCGCCGGCGGGCCCTGAGCGGGCGACCGGCCGGCGGGCGGGTTCCCAGCCCTGGTGGCTGGCCCTGACGGCGCTGCTCGTGCTGGTGGCGGGCGGGCTCTTCATGGCGCGGGCGGCGTCGGGCGACCTTCCCGCCCCGGTGTCGTACGCGGTGGCCGCGCTGGCGGCCGTCGTGCTGGTCTGGCGGATCCTGAGGCGAAGGCGCACATGAACAAACCGCGACTCGTGATCACCCGCGCGGGCGGGAGCACCGAGAGAATCGAACTGGACCGGGAACTGACGACGCTTGGCCGGCGGAGCGAGTGCACCGTGCGCTTCACGGGCACCGACGTGTCCCGCGACCACGCGGACATCACGGCCGAGGACCGGGGCTACGTGTTGCGCGACAAAGGGTCCCGGTTCGGCACGTTCGTGAACGGCCAGCAGATCACCGAGCACGTGCTCAGCCACAAGGACGAAATCCGGCTCGGGCAGAGCGCCGAGTGCGAGATCGTGTTCATCGCCGCCGGCGCCGACAGCAGCACCCGCTCGTACGCGACGTCGAGCGACTTCCGCCAGATCGCGACGCTGCTCGAGGGCCTCCGCGCCCTGGGGTCGGGCCGCGTCCTCGACGACGTGCTGACGATGGTGATCGACTCGGCCATCGAGGTCACGGGCGCCGAGCGGGGCTTCATCATGCTCGCCGGGGCCGACAGCGTGCTCGACTTCAAGATGGGCCGCGGACGCGGGCGCGTCACGCTCCCGGGCCGCACCTTCGAGACCTCGCGCAAGATCCCCGACGAGGTCTTCGCGACGGGCGAAGCCCGCATCATGGACTTCGCCGACGCGGTGCAGGCGCAGGCCCACACGGCGACGATGGTGCTCGGCATCCGCCACGTCCTGTGCGTGCCGCTGGTGCTGGTGCGGTACGTCGAGCAGGCCGAGGCCGACAGCGGCGAGAAGCGCATCGGCGTGCTCTACCTCGACAGCCGCGAGAGCGGCGTGCTGAAGTCGCCCGCCACCCGCGGCGCGCTCGAGGCGCTGGCCGCCGAGGCGGCGGTGGCGATCGAGAACGCCCGCCTCTATCGCGAAGCCACCGAGAAAGCCCGCCTGGAGCAGGAACTCCGGATCGCGGCGGAGATCCAGCAGGCGCTGATGCCGCCGGGTGAGTACGAGGGGCGGTACTGCGACGTCGCAGGGGCCAGCGTGCCTTGCCGGGCGATCGGGGGGGACTTCTTCGACTACCTCGAACTGAACGACACCTCGGTCGGCGTCGCCCTGGGCGACGTTTCGGGGAAGGGCGCGCCGGCGGCGCTGCTCACGGCGGCCGTCCAGGGCATGTTCACGATCGAGGCGAGCAACGCCGGCGGTCCGGCCGCCGCGATCTCGACGATCAACCGCGGCCTGAAGCAGCGCAACATCGAATCGAAGTTCGTCACGATGTTCTTCGGGGTGATCACCAGCGACGGCACGCTGGTGTACTGCAACGGCGGGCACAATGCGCCCGTGCTGCTCAAAGGCGGCACCGTGTCGCGCCTCGAGACCGGGGGCATGATCCTCGGCATGTTCGATTTCGCGAGCTACGACCAGGAGACGTTGAAGCTGGAGCCGGGCGACACCCTCGTGGTGTTCAGCGACGGCATCTCGGAGGCGCAGAACCCGGCCGGCGACGAGTTCGGCGACGATCGCCTGATCGCCTGCCTGGAAGCCAACCGCGGCGCCTCGCCGGCGGCGATGCGCGAAGCGCTGCTGGCCTCGGCGCGGACCTTCGCGGCCGGCGCCAACCAGAGCGACGACATGACGGTGCTCATCCTCCGGTATGGGCGCGCCTGATCACGCGGGCCGCGGGGACGCGCGCGGCCGCGGCCTCCGCCGCGCGGCGATGCTGGCGTGGGCCGCCTGCGCCGTGGTGGTCTGGAACGTCGTCTTCGACGCGATCGTGATCCAGTCCGGCCGCGAGTATCTCACGCGGCAGGCCCTGCATCAGCAGGGGAGGGGAGCGGCCGTCACCATCCGCGGGGTGATGGACCCCGGCGTCGCCCGGGCGGCGCGGACGGCCAGCGCGGCGGCGGCCGCCGTCGGCGCCGCCGGTCTGCTGGCCGCGTGGCTGGCGGCGCGGCCGCGGCCCGGGCGGTCAGCGAGCCGGCCCGAGTAGCCGGCCCTCGATCTTGGGCAGCGCGGCCGTCAGGACGCGTCCGACCACTTCCATGCTTCGCGCGCTGACCTTGTCGAGGGTGTCCTCGGCGGTGTGCCACGGCGGGTACTCGAGGTCGATGAGATCGACCGCCGGGATGCCGGCCTCGAGGAACGGGACGTGATCGTCTTCGACGGCGAACGGCGCGTCGGAGAAGATGGAACCGTAACCGAGCCCCTTCGCGGAAGCCCAGATGAGATCGGTGAGCCAGGGGGTCGACGTGGTCTCACGCTTGATGACGAGGTCGCGGTCGCCGATCATGTCCACCAGGATCATGGCCTTGATGCGGGCGGCGTCGCCCGTGCGTTTCGCCTCCTGCACGTAGTGCCGGCTGCCGTACCGGTTGTCATCACCGAGATACCAGTCGATGAACGCTTCCTCGCCGTCGAGGAAGAGCAGCTCGACGGTCCAGGGATTCTTCCGCGCCTTCAGCACGCGCGCCATCTCGATGAGGAAGGCCGTGCTCGATCCGGCGTCGTTGGCGCCGACGAACCGGAACTGCCTGAAGAGCTTGGTGTCGTAGTGGCCGGCGATGATGATGCGCTCCGGGCGCGCGCCGGGTATGGTGGCGCGCACGTTCGCCATCTTGACGGGGCCGAGGGGCGTCTTCGCCTCGAAGGCCTGCTCGGTGGCCTGGACCCCCAACGCCGCCATCTGCGCCCTGATGTAGCCGCGCGTCTCGGCGGCCGCGGCCGACCCCGGCGGCCGCGGGCCGAACCCGACGACGGCGCGCAGGTGCTCGAGGGCGCGGCCGCCGTCGAAGGCGGAAGGATCAGCGGCCCCGGCCGTCTGCCCGCAGGCGAGCACGACGGCCGCCAGCACGCACGCGGCGGCGGCACGGCTTCCGGTGCAGAGTTCAATCACGCGTCGCTCCTCTCACCGGGCCAGTATAGCGTGCGCGCTCGCCCGGGGTCAGCCGGGCGCGCGCGCGGCGGCCACGGTCACCGTGCCGTCGAGCTCCGCTTCGAGCGGGCCGATGTTGCGCTGCGCGGCCCAGAGTTCCAGCTCCATGTCGCCGCGGCCCGCGACCCGCATCGTCCAGTGGCGCCCCTTGCGGCGCATGGTGACGCGCTCCACGAGCTGCGCCCGGCTCCGGTCCAGGCTTTCCGCGACGCGGAGGATCGCCGACAGCCACCGGACGCGGCGGCGGGCGGCGCGGGGCAGGCTGTCGAACGCCTCGTGGCCCCTGCGCGGCGCACCCCGCCGGTGGTACCGCGTCAACTGCGCGATGACCTCGATCTCGTCGGGTTCGAATCCCCGGAGATCGCCGTTCCTCACGAGGTAGTACGAGTGCCGATGATGGCGCTCGTAACTGATGTGCTCGCCCACGTCGTGCAGCACGGCGGCGAAGTCGAGCCACTCGCGGGCGCGGTCGTCGAGCCCGTGCGCCTCGCGCGTGTCGTCGAAGATCGCGAGGGCCAGCCGGGACACCTGGCGGGCATGATCCGCGGCGTAGTTGCACCGCAGCGCCAGCTCGAGGACGCTGCGCCGCCGGACATCCGGGTACTGCTCGACGCGCTCGATGTGGACCAGGTTGCGGCGGATGTAGTCGAGCACCGCGCCTTCGCGCAGCGAGAGTTCGCAGAGCGTGAGCTCGTCGGCGCCGAGCTGGCGCAGGATCGTGTCGAGCAGGACGGCGCCGGGCACGATCAGGTCGGCGCGGCGCGCGTCGAGCCCCGGCAGCTTCAGGCGGTCGGCGAGGCTCGTCGAGGACAGGCTGCGGCGGATGTGCCCGATCGCCTTCGCGCTGACCCGGCGGTGGTGAATCGTGACGTCGCTCGGCACCTGCAGGGCGAGCGACCCCAGCGCGAGCGCGGTGCCCGACGTGCCGATCACGCGCGTGTAGCCCTCGCGGGCCAGCCGGCGGGGATAGTCGCCGAGCTCGCGGCGGATGTGGCGCACCATGCGTCGCTCGTCGCCGCCGCTGAGCGGGTCGCTCTTCACGAAGCGCTCGCCGAGCCGGATGACGCCCAGCCTGAAGCTCTTCGCCCGCTGCACGGCGGTCGCCGTCCCGAGCGTGATCTCGGTGCTGCCGCCCCCGATGTCGATCACCACCACGCTCCCGGCGCCCACGTCGATGCCGTGCACGGCCGCCCGGTGGATGAGCGACGCCTCCTCGACGCCGGTGATGACGCGCGCCTGGATCCCGGTCTGTGCCGCGACCGCTTCGAGGAAGTCGCCCCCGTTGGGCGCTTCCCTCACCGCGCTGGTCGCCACGGCGACGATGTCGTCGACCTGCCGCGAGTCGGCGAGGCGCTTGAACCGCGAGAGCGTCTGCAGCGCGGCCGTCATGGCGCCCTCGCCGAGCGGCCGGCCCTCGAGGCCGCCGGCCCCGAGGCGCACCATGTCCTTCTCGCGGCCGACGACCTCGAAGGCGCCGTCCGCCGCGACGCGGACGAGGATCATGTGAATGGAGTTCGTGCCGATGTCGATGGCCGCAAGGTGCATGGGCGCGGTCTCAGTTCAGCGGCGCCGTGCCCGGCGCGAAGCGTGAGGCTTCCTTCCGCACGAACGCGGCGCGGGTCTGCGCGAAGGTGAGAATCCAGGCAGATTCCGCGTCGAATTGCTCGTTCGTGAACGGCTTGACCGTGTCCGCGTATGCCGCAGGCCGGATGAGCGCCAGCAGGCGCGTGGCTTCCCGCTCGAGCCAGCCCTGAGCGGGCTGATCCGGCCCGGCGGACGCATCCGTCTGGCTGATGACCGATGCGCCTTCGAGCAGCGTGTCGTAGTACCAGCCCCGCTGCTCCGGGAACTTCATGAGGCGGCTCATCAGGACGCTTTCGTCATGCCCGGCGTGGAGCGGGTAGTCCAGCGCGTGGATCGAGCTCGACGCGTCCCACGGCATGTACTGGTGCTGATTGCTTCCGGACAGGCGGTAAAGGTAGTTGTTGTTGACGCCCCAGTTTCCCGTGAGGCCGTCGCACTCGGCGATGACGGCCTGCGCGGCGACGAGGCGGACGAACCTGAGCAGATCGAGGTACTCACCCACCTCGGTCATGAAGTTCTCGTCGGACGCGTCCGTGATCTTGCGCGTCATGACCTCGACGGGGGAGTAGAGCGAGCCGAGGGACTCGGTCTCGTGGTTCTTCGGCTCGTACAGCGTCGCGTACGCGGTGAGATCGGTGCCAAGGTAGCCGAAATAGTAGTAGTACGTCCACTTGTACTCGAACAGGTAGCCCGAGTTCTGCGAGAACCAGCGCGTGAGGAAGGCTGCGTCGATCTCCTCGACGACCACGTACAGTCCGAAATACGTGTTGTTCAGATACAGCGCCACCGGGGCCATCCGCGGCGCCGGGATCCCCATCGCCCGGTAGAACTTCATCGTCAGCATCTCGCGCAGGAAGGACGGGTCCTGCACGCTGTTGTTCAGGTCGATGGCGGTCAGGCCGAGGAACGTCCGTCCGGTCACATAACGGTTGAAGTCCACCCGGAGCGCCGGCTTCGTGCCCGATCGCGAGCCCGTCCCGCGTGATCGGATCGCGACATTGGTGACCGTCGTCCCGTTCCACTTCATGTTCGCGGGGTAGTAGTCGTTCGCCATGTAGTTGACGCGCAGCCAGTACCAGTCCCTGGTGCTGACAAAAAGATCGATCCGCTGCAGCGCCTGGTCGTTGAAGAGATCGTCCGAGGTCTGGGCGGCGGCGCTCCACGCATGCGTCAGCATCAGCAGCGCCACGGCCGTTCCCGCAAGGACCCGACGGCTTGCCATGGATCACCTCACGTCTGAAACCGCCGCACCCTTCCGCACCCGGCGGGGATCGCGGCTAGAGCACGAACTGCAGCCGCGTCACCACGGTCCAGAACGTCGACTGACCGGGCACCGGGCCAAGAGCCGCGTCATCGAGCGTCTCGTGGATGGCGTTCAGCTGGAACTTCAGCCACTTGTTCAGGTACCAGTTGACGCCGGCCGTCAGGACGCTGTCACCGTTCCCGAGGACGTTGGCGGCGCGGTGGCTGTCCGACGGCGGCTCCTGCTGCGCGCCGGCGCTGGCAAAGCGCAGGACCTCGTAGCGAGCGGCGACTTCGACGGCGCCGAAGCCGCCCTGGAGGAACGGACGCCGTGGCTTGACTCCGCCCTCCTTTCTCTCGCCCGTGATCACCCACCCTCCGGTCACATACCATCCGCGCCCCTCGATATCCGGGAGCGTGTTGTCGGGGCCCTGCTCATTCCCCACGCCGACCCCTACTCTGGCCTCGCTCGACCGGATGTACTCCGCGCTCACCGAGTACGGCCCCGGAGCCCAGCTCAACTCGAGCCCCACGCGCTGCCGGCGTCCGTTCGTGTAGTAGCGGCTGTGGAAGAACTTGTCGCCGAGCACCATCTCGCCGTTGAGATTGTTCCTGCCCTCCGGGATCGTCGTTGAGACAAACGCCCCGCCAATCTCCAGGTTGTTCAGATGGCCCGGCAGTGAACCCAGCCGCAGCGGGGCGAACGTCGCCCGGCCGGCCCAGCTGCTCTGCCGGGGAAGTGTCTGCTCGCCGGGCAGCAGCGGCGGCGGGTCCAGACCCGGAGGGTTGTCCCCGTCATCCTGGAAATACCCGGCCTGGTACCGGATGACGCGCTTGAAGGCCCGCCCATGCACCATCCCCCCGACGGAGCGGCCCGGGGTGAGCGCATCGCTCGCCCGCGAGCGGTACACAAGGTCCAGGTCCATCGGGTTGGTCAGTTGCTCGTAGCCAAACGGCATCTTGAACTTGCCGCCCTGGATCTGGGCCGCGGCGTCGTAGCGGAAATTGAGGTACGCGTCCCGCCATTTTCCATCGGCGTAAAGGTCGTGCTCGACCTCGTACTCGAAGTACGTCAGGAAGGAGCCCTTGATGCCGGCCCTGCGGCGGCCCCACTCGAACGTGCCGCCACGGCTGGCAAGGTCGAGATCCGACTGCCTGAAGTCGGCCTGGAGCTTCAGCCGGAAGTCCATCTGGAACTGCTTGCCGAAGCGCAGCGAGGGCCGGTCTGCCCACACGAAGCCGTTCTTCGCCTCCTGCTCGTCGGCGGCCTTGGCCTTCTTCTGACCCTTCTTGGGCTTCGCGGATTCCTGCGTGGTCAGGGTCGGGGGGGGGACTCTGCGGCCGGCGCACCTGCGGCCGTCGCGCCGGCTGCCAGCGGGCGGCCCTGCGTGACCGGCCCCGCGCCCGCCGGCTGGGACTGGGCCCTGGCGGGCGCTGCCAGCACCAGTGCCGCGATGAACACAGCGGGCTTCGTGCGCAGGAGCATGAAGCAGCCCTCCACCGTTACGGGACGATTCCCCGGCCTACTCGCTCTTCCTGGGCATCTCCCAGGACACGGACTGGACGCTCGCCTTGCCCCCCGCCATCAACTGCTCGCTCAGGCTCTCGAGCGACTGATCGGGGTCGAGCAGGGTGTAGTACCGCACCGACAGCGCCTTCCCCTGGGCCACTTCGCGGGGTTCGAAGATCACGTGGTTGCGGGCGAAGACGCCCTGCACGTGCGAGGTCGGGAATTCGCGCCCGACAGCTTCCACCTCCGCCATCATCGCACGCGGGCGCTTCGCGCCGATGCGGTTCAGCAGCGCGAGACAGAGGCAGAGGAACAGTGTGCCGAGCCCGGCGACGCCGAACATGCCGACGCCGGCGGCCATTCCCAGACCCATCAGCAGGAACAGGATGGTGATGTCTTTCGGGTCCTCCACCGGCGTCCGGAACCGGATGATGCTCGCGGCGCCGGCGATGCCGAACGCCCGCGCGACCGATCCGCCGATGATGATCATCATCAGCGCGCCCGAAACGCAGAGCAGCACCTGGGCCTGCTCCATGGCCTGCGTCTGCGGCCGCTCCCGACGGTACCGGCGGTGCACGGATGTGATGATCACGCCGATCGCCGTGGCGAGCACGAGCTTGGTCAGCTCGACAAACGGCTGCCACCAGGTCAGTCTGGGGCCCCCTCCCGCCACGTCGTCCTTGAGGATCTGCTGTGCAGGTTCCTGGACGACAGGCACGAGGTACGCGCCCGCCACGGCGAGCAGGGCCACCGTGACGGCCCCGCCGACGATCGGGCCGGCGCCCCACCCCCGCCGGCGCCTGGTAATCGCCGGGTCGATCTCATCGTGGATGGTGAACACCGACTCGAGCTGCGAGATGCGCAGCACGTCGACCACCGCGGGGGACGGCGCCACCAGCTTGAAGCTGCCCTCGAGACGCTGCGACGAGGTGAGCCCGCGCACCAGCGCGCGGATGCCCGCGCTGTCGACGCGCGTCACCGCCCGCATGTCGGCGATGAGATGGCGATAGCCCGACTTGAAGATGGCCTGGATGCTGGACTCGAATTCCTCGGCCGGCCCGCCCGCGACGAGCGGTCCGCTGGGCGAGAGGATGAGTGCGTCGCCCTCGGACCTGGTGGGAACTGGCATGATGCCGCACTCCCAACTGCGCCAGAACCCTGCCACCCCGGGACGGGACGCACGGCGCCCTGGCTCCTACCCGGTATTGCGCAAAGTATGGCGAGAAACTAGCATAGCTGGCGTCCCGGTGGCAACGAGCGGCCCCCCTCCGCA
This sequence comes from uncultured Acidobacteriota bacterium, assembly GCA_963806085.1. GTDB lineage: Bacteria > Acidobacteriota > Vicinamibacteria > Vicinamibacterales > JAKQTR01 > JAKQTR01. Next base: position 1,579,773 of record CAWDWR010000001.1, on the reverse strand, counting down.
TACAATCTCCCTATGCGGACTCTCGCCCATCCCCGGGCGCTCGCCAGGCTGCCGGTGCGGGTGCTGCTGGCCCAATGGCCGCTGGCGCTGGTCGACGAGGTCGAGGGCATCCACCAGGTGAGGGTGGCGAGCCGGCGGCTCCGCGAACTGGTGCCGTCTGTCGCGCGGGCGGCAGACGCCGAAGAGGCGCGGCGGCTCCGTCGCGGCCTTCGCGCGGTCACACGGCTGCTGGGCCGCAGCCGCGAGCTGGACGTGGCGCTGGAGACGCTGCAGGCCATCGAGGCGCGCGCGCCGGGCCACGGGTCGGCGGCCGCCGCGGTCCGCGCCGAAGTCGTGGCTGCGCGCGCCGAGGCCGGCAAGGACGTGCGCGCGCACGTCTCCGCCATTGACGTCGATGCCCTGGCGGCCGCCACTCTCGCGCTTGCGGGGCGCAGCGGATCGCCGACGGCCATTCGCGCGTGCGCACGCCGCGTGGCGGCCCGGCTGGGCCGGCGAGCCTCGGAACTCGAGCGGATCGTGGTCGACGCGGGACTCATCTTCGCCGCAGGGCCGATGCACGGCGTGCGCATCGCGCTCAAGAAATTCCGATACGCGTTCGAGGTGGCGGAGCGGTTGGGGCGTTTCAGGCTGGCGGGCTCGATGCGGCGGCTGAAGAACCTGCAGAACCTCCTGGGCGACCTGCACGACCTGCAGGTGCTTGGCGGCCTCGCCCGGGACACGATGGTGGAGGCCCCGGCACGTTGGCGCCCTGAGATCGAATCGCTCGTGACCGACATCGACGCCGAGATACGGGCGCTGCACGGCCGGTTCGTCGTGGAACGCGAGCAGATCGTCGCTCTGCTCGCGCGATCGACCGAGGTGCGGCGGGTGCTGGTCTCGCTGCAGCCGCCCGCCGTGCCTCCAACGGCAGCAGGTCGCGTGCCTGCACCACGGATTCGCAGCCGGTCGCGGGCACCCGGAAGGGAGGATCGCTGATGGCGTCGTACTTCATCTATCTGGTCCGTCACGGCCTGGCGGCCGAGCAGGGCCCCGACTACCCGAACGACGAAGACCGGCCGCTCACCGACGAGGGCATCGAGCGGCTCCGGACGCAGGCGCTGGGGATGCGGGAACTCCGGGTCCGGCTGGATCGGGTGCTGACGAGCCCGCTCCTGCGCGCGGCGCAGACCGCCGAGGTGCTCGCGGCCGGCGTCGGATGCGAGACGCCGCTGGTGTCCGTCGACGCGCTCCGCCCGGGCGGACGCTATGACGCCCTGATGGCGGCGCTGGGGCGCCTGGGTGACGACCGGTCGGTGGCGCTGGTGGGCCACATGCCGTCGATGGGCGCGATCGCCGCCCGCCTGATTGGCGCGGCCGAACCGCTGCCGTTCAAGAAGGGCGCCGTCTGCTGTATCGAGGTCGACCGTCTGCCGCCCGCGCAGGCGGGCCGGCTGCACTGGTTCCTGCCACCCCGCGCCTTGCGCGCGCTCGGGCAGTGAAGGCCGTACAGGCGCGACGGCGGACGGGCGCGGGCCCATCCGCCGTCCGAGGGTCGCGAACCGGCGCTAGACGACGGTCCCGTCCGGGACCACGGCGCCTTTCGGCACGATGATGATCCCGCTTCGGATGTAGTAGTTCTCGCCGTCCGCCTCCTGCAGGCCGCGCTCGTTGACGAGGCGCACGCCGCGGCCGATCCGGGCGTTCTTGTCCACGATCACCCTGTCGAGCGTCGAATCCATCCCGATGCCGAGCGGCACGGCCTGGTCGGCCTCCGGCTCCTCGTCGAAGTCGTAGTAGTCGGCGCCGAGGAGGATGGACCTCCTCACGGTGGCGCGCTCGTCGATGCGCGTCCGGATCCCGACAATCGAGGTCTCCACGCGGCAGCGGTTGATGTAGCTTCCTTCGGCGACCATCGAGTAGCTGACGCAGCTGTCGATGAACCGTGACGCCGGCAGGAACCTCGGGCGCGTGAAGATCGGGTACTTCGGGTCGTAGAAGCGGAACGGCGGATGGTCGCGCGTCAGCAGCATGTTGGCGTCGTAGAACGAGTCGACGGTCCCGACATCCGCCCAGTACCCGTTGTAGAGGAAGGCGTTCACGCGCCGCGTGCTGATGGCGGCGGGGATGATCTCGCGGCCGAAGTCCGTGGCGCTGCCCGTGGCGAGGGCGTCGACGAGCGCGTCCCGGGAGAACACGTAGATGCCCATCGACGCCAGGAACGGTTTCTCGTCGTCGTGCCCGGCGAACGCCGAGCCCTCCGGGATGCTGCGGCCGATCTTCGCGAGCCGCTCCGCGTTGGGCTTCTCGTCGAACCCGACGATCTGGCCCTTCCGATCGAAGAGGAAGATGCCCATCTCCGAGGCGACCGCCGTCGGCACCGGCTGCGCCGCGATGGTGATGTCCGCGTTCCGCTCGATGTGCGACTCGATCAGTTCGGCGAAGTCCATGCGGTAGAGATGGTCGCCGGCGAGCACGAGGTAGTAGTCGGCGCGGTACCCCATGAAGTGCCGCGCGGCCTGGCGCACCGCGTCGGCGGTGCCCTGGAACCAGTGGGGATTGTCCGGCGTCTGCTCGGCGGCCAGGATGTCGACGAAGCCGCCCGAGAACGTGTCCATCCGGTATGTCTGCGAGATGTGCCGGTTGAGCGAGGCCGAGTTGAACTGCGTGAGGATGAACATCCGACGCAGCCCGGCGTGCAGGCAATTGCTGATGGGGATGTCAATCAGCCTGTACTTGCCGCCGATCGGCACCGCGGGTTTGGAACGCATGAGCGTGAGCGGAAACAGCCGGTTCCCGCGCCCGCCCCCGAGGATGATGGCGAGGACGTCCTGCATGGCCAATAGGGTAGGCGAACACTCATCCGGCGGCAAGCCGAAAGGTCGATCGAAAGGTCGATCGATCGGAGGGGCCCGCCCGGCGCCGTTACCGCGCCGGCAGCCTCACCGTGAAGATCGCGCCGCCCGCCGGGCGGTTCGCCGCCTGCACCTCGCCCCCGAGGATTTCGACCAGGTGTTTCACGATCGACAGGCCCAGTCCCGTCCCGCCGGATTCCCGCGACCGCGCCTTGTCGACGCGGTAGAAACGCTCGAAGATCCGCGAGAGGTCCGCCTGCGGGACGCCGGGGCCCTCGTCGGCCACGCTGATCACGTACGCGCCACCGTCGCGGCGCGACGTCAGCGAGATCGTCGTCGAGGGCGGCGCGTACGCGACGGCGTTCTCGACCAGGTTGCGCAGCGCGTCGTGCAGTTTCGCCGTGTCGACGATGAGCGTGGCCGCGTCGGGGGCGATCTCGGTGACGACACGCTGGCCCTTCGCCTCGAGCGCCCCCTCGAGCTCCGTCACCACGTCAGTGAACAGGGTCTCTACGTCTGCCTGTGACGGTTCCACCGGTTCGTGGCCGGCCTCGAGGCGCGCCAGCCGCAACAGGTCCCGCACGAGGCGCTCCATGCGGCTCGCCTGCCGCGCGATGATCTCGAGGAAGCGCGCCGCCTCCTCGGGCTCCGGGGGCGCCTCGTCCTGGAGGGCCTCGACGTACCCCTGAATCGCCGTGAGCGGCGTGCGCAGCTCGTGCGACACGTTGGCCACGAAATCGCGCCTCATGCGGTCGGCGTGGCGCAGATCCGTGATGTCGTGCAGCACGAGCACCGCGCCGGGTGCGCCTTCGGTGGCGATCGGGGCGGCGCGGGCCACGATGGTGCGGTTCGGATCGCGCAGGGGCGAGAACTCGATGCCGTCGGGCGTCTGGCCGTTGAGGGCGCGCCCGAGCATCGCGCCGATGTCGGGGTGGCGCACCAGCTCGCTGTAGTGCCGGCCCGGGACGAGCCCCTCCGGCTGCGCCAGGCGGCGCGCGGCCTCGTTGGCGAGGATGACGTGCCCCTGGGCGTTGACGACGATGACGCCCTCGAGCATGCCGGCCAGGATCGCCTCCATCCTCGCGCGGTCCTGGCTGAGCTCCGTCATCCGCCGGCCCAGCTCCCTCGCCGTGTCGTCGAGGACGCGGGCCACGGTGCCGAGTTCGTCGCCGCCCTGGTCGCGCGCGGGAGCCGAGAAGTCCCCGGCGGCGTACCGCCGCGCGACCGCCGCGATGGCATCCACGCGCCGCGCGAGCAGCATCGAGGACACCCAGGCCAGGCCCAGCGCCGCGGCCAGCGCCACCGCCAGCGCCACGAGAAGGCTCCGTCGCACGGCGCGGAACTGATCGTCGATATCCGTCAGCGGCAGCGCGAGGCGCACGATCCCCACGTGGGGATGGTTGACGGCGAGCGCGACATACAGCAGGTCCGTGCCCAGCGTCGCGCTGAACCGCCGCACGACGCTCATGCCCTTCCGGCGGGCCTCCACGACCTCCGGCCGCATCGCGTGGTTGTCGAGCTTCTCGAGGGCGGCAAGGTCCTCGGCCGAGTCGCCCACCACGCGGCCGTCGGGCGCGATGAAGGTGACGCGCGCGGCCGTGAACCCGCCGATCTCGTCGGCCTCCCGATCCAGGGCGGCGATGGACCCGTCGTTGGCGCGTTCCGCCAGCAGCGCCGCCGCCATACGCGTCTCGGCCACGAGGTTGCGCTCGATCGCCCGGAGCAGCTGGGCGCGCATGGGCATCGCGATGAGCACCGCGGCCACCAGCAGGGCGACCGCCGACACGCCGAAGACGGCCAGGAGCGTGCGCCCGCGCAGGCCGCCGGCGATCATTGCCGCTCGCCCCCCCGGGCGGGATTGGCCAGGCGATACCCGAACTGCTTGACGGTCTCGATGGCCGCGCCCAGGCCGGGGATCTTCTCCCGCAGGCGCCGCACGTGCACGTCCACCGTGCGCGTGCCTCCCGTGTAGCGATAGCCCCAGACATCGGTGAGCAGCAGGTCGCGAGACAGGACCCGGCCGCGATGCTGAAGCAGGTACTCCAGGAGCAGGAACTCCTTGGCGGTCAGGCGGACCGGGCTCCCGCCGTCGGTGACGAGGTGGCGCTCCCGGTCGAGTTCGATGGGGCCGTACGCCAGCACGGCGTTCCCCGACTCGGCCCATCGCTGCGCGCGGCGGAGCAGGGCCCCGACCCGCGCCACCAGCTCGCTCGGGCTGAACGGCTTGGTGACGTAGTCGTCGGCCCCCAGCTCGAGGCCGACGATGCGGTCCGACTCCTCGGTGCGGGCCGTGAGCATGATGATGGGCAGCGCGCGGGTCTCGGGGGCGCGGCGCAGCGCGCGGCAGACCTCGAGGCCGTCGACGCCGGGCAGCATGAGATCGAGGATCACCAGGTCCGGCACGCGCGCCCGGATCGACTTGAGCGCCTCGCCGCCGTCGCCGAGGGCGTCGGTCACGTGCCCCGCCCGCGTCAGGTAGCGCTGAAGCAGTTCGGCGATGTCTCGGTCGTCTTCGACAATCAGGATGTGGCTCATGGTGTGGCAGAACGATCCTAGACCAGCCCCGGGGGCGGGCCAACCGTCTGGATGTTACGTCTGTGTAACGAACCTGGCCGGCTCCGGCGGCAGGTTTCGGCTTTCTGGTACAATTCGGAGGTTTGTATTGTTGAAGGGAGTCGATCGTGGCGAAATTCCGGCTGATCCCGCGGGAGGAAAAGTTCTACCAGGACTTCCTGGCCATGGCTGAGCACATCTGCGAGGCGGCGCGCACCCTCGAGGAGATGATCTCCGCTGATCCGCCCGATGCCGCCAAGACGGAAGCCATCAAGGAGCTGGAGCACCGCTGCGACTTCCTCACCCACGAGATCATCCAGCGTCTCCATCGCACGTTCGTGACCCCGATCGACCGCGAGGACATCCACGCGCTGGCCAAGGCGATGGACGACGTGATGGACGCGATCGACGCGTCGGCGCACCTCTTCGCGCAGTACCGGATCGAACGGGTCCGGGACGGCGTGCGGAAGTTCTGCCACATCACCGTGAGCGCCACCGAACAGATCAGGAGCGCGCTGGCGCACATGGAGAAACGCGAGAGCGTGACGCCGTCGGTCGTCGAGGTGAACCGCCTGGAGAACGAGGCCGATCGCCTCCACCAGGAGGTGATCACGTGCCTGTTCGACGAGGAGAAGGACCCGATCGCGATCATGAAGTGGAAGGAGATTTTCGACTACCTCGAGGCGACCGTCGATTCGATCGAGGACGTGTCGGACGTCATCCAGGGCGTCGTGCTCAAACACGCCTGAGGCGACCATGGAATTCGCCGTCGTCGTCCTGCTGATCGCCGCGGCGCTCATCTTCGACTACATCAACGGGTTTCACGACGCCGCCAATTCGATCGCGACCGTCGTGTCGACGAGGGTGCTCTCACCCGGCAAGGCGGTTATCTGGGCCGCGTTCTTCAATTTCGCCGCGTTCTTCGCGTTCGGGACCGCCGTCGCCAAGACCGTCGGGTCCGGCATGATCGACATCCACGTGGTGACGTTCGCGGTGATCTTCGCCGGCCTGTTCGGGGCCATCGTGTGGGACCTGATCACGTGGCACTACGGGCTGCCCACCAGTTCGTCCCATGCCCTGATCGGCGGTTACGCCGGCGCCGCCATCGTGGAGGTGGGGTGGGGCGCCATCATTCCATCGGGCTGGACCAAGACGCTCCTCTTCATCGTGGTGTCGCCGGTGGTCGGGATGGTCGCCGGCTTCGCGCTGATGATCACCATCTACTGGGTCTTCCAGGCGACGACGCCCGCGCGCGTCGACCACTGGTTCCGGCGGCTCCAGCTGGTGTCGGCGGCGCTGTTCAGCCTGAACCACGGCGCCAACGACGCCCAGAAGACGATGGGCATCATGGCGGGGGTCCTCGCCACGGCCGGCTACATCGCGAAGGAGCCGTTCACGATCCCGACCTGGGTGGTGCTCGCGGCCTACACGGCGATTGGCCTTGGGACGCTCTCGGGCGGCTGGCGGATCATCCACACGATGGGGTCCCGCATCACCAAGCTGCAGCCCGTGCACGGCTTCGCGGCAGAGACCGGCGCGGCCGGCGCGGTGTTCCTGGCCACCGCCCTCGGCGTGCCCGTGAGCACGACCCATGCCATCACCGGCTCCATCGTCGGCGTCGGCTCGACGCGCCGCCTGTCCGCCGTGCGATGGGGGGTCGCGGGCCGGATCGTCTGGGCCTGGGTGCTGACCATTCCCGCGGCCGGCCTGCTCGGGGCGGGCATGGGATTGCTGCTGAAGACGTTCGGCATCCGGTAGGCCACCCGGCCAGCCAGCACGGTTGAGACATGGAACTCGTCATCGTCGTCACGCTCGTCGCCGTCGCGTTGATCTTCGATTACATCAACGGCTTCCACGACGCCGCCAATTCGATCGCGACCGTCGTGTCGACCCGCGTCCTGTCGCCGGGGCAGGCCGTCGTCTGGGCCGCGTTCTTCAATTTCGTGGCCGCGTTCGGGTTTGGCACGGCCGTGGCCAAGACCATCGGCTCGGGGATGATCGACATCAACGTCGTCACCTTCGCCGTGATCTTCTCCGGACTGTTCGGCGCCATCACGTGGGACCTGATCACGTGGTACTTCGGCCTGCCGACCAGCTCGTCCCACGCGCTCATCGGCGGGTACGCGGGCGCCGCGATCGCGAAGGCGGGCTTCTCGGCCATCATCCCGGCGGGGTGGACGAAGACCCTGATCTTCATCGTGGTCTCGCCGCTCATCGGCCTGACGTCGGGGCTCCTGCTGATGGTCGCCATCTACTGGATCTTCCGGCGTTCGACGCCGGCCAACGTCGACGGCTGGTTCCGCAAGCTGCAGCTGCTGTCAGCGGCCCTGTTCAGCCTGAACCACGGCGCGAACGATGCCCAGAAGACGATGGGCATCATCGCCGGCGTGATGTTCACGGTGCCCGCCTACCGCTACATGGTGACCGACGAGGCGGGCACGCTGATGATCCCGTTCTGGGTCGTCCTCGCGGCGCACGCCGCGATAGGCCTGGGCACGCTGTCGGGGGGCTGGCGGATCATCCACACGATGGGCTCGCGCATCACCAAGCTGCAGCCCGTCCACGGTTTCGCCGCGGAGACCGGCGCGGCGGCGGCCGTGTTCCTGGCCACCGTGTTCGGGATCCCGGTGAGCACCACGCATGCCATCACCGGCGCGATCGTGGGCGTGGGCGCCACCCGGCGCCTGTCGGCCGTGCGATGGGGCGTGGCCGGCCGGATCGTGTGGGCGTGGGTCCTCACGATCCCGGCAGCCGCCGCGCTCGGCATGGCCATGCAGTCGGCGCTCGGACTGTTCGGGATCCGATAGCCATCTCGGGGCTCGGGACTCGGGGCTCATGGCTCGGGTCTCGGGACGCCGGGTGTTCCGGCCCCTCTGCCTCTGCCTCCGCCCGGGCTCAAAACGTTACACGGACGTAACACGCCGTCGCTCGCGGCCCCGGTAGACTCCGGGCAGACGGCAGGCGCAGCTCCCAGCCTGCTACCGCCCCCGCCCGGGTCCGGCATGGAATTCGCCATCATCCTCGGCATCATCGCGACGGCGCTGGCGTTCGATTACATCAACGGCTTTCACGACGCGGCGAACTCGATCGCGACCGTCGTCTCGACCCGGGTGCTCTCGCCGGGTCAGGCGGTGATCTGGGCGGCGTTCTTCAACTTCGTGGCCGCGTTCGGCTTCGGCACGGCGGTGGCGAAGACCGTCGGGTCGGGGATGATCGACATCAACGCCGTCACGCTGGCCGTGATCTTCTCGGGGCTGATCGGCGCGATTGTCTGGGACCTCATCACCTGGTATTTCGGTCTGCCGACCAGTTCGTCTCACGCGCTGATTGGCGGGTACGCGGGAGCGGCGGTCGCGAAAGCGGGCCTGGCGGTGATCATCCCGGCCGGCTGGACGAAGACGCTGATCTTCATCGTGGTCTCGCCCCTCATCGGCCTGTGCGCGGGGCTCACGCTGATGGTGGCCATCTACTGGGCCTTCAGGTACGCGACGCCCGCGCGAGTCGACCACTGGTTCCGGAAGCTGCAGCTCGTGTCCGCGGCTCTCTTCAGCCTGAATCACGGCGCCAACGACGCGCAGAAGACGATGGGCATCATCGCCGGCGTGCTGTTCACGGTGCCGGCCTATCGCGCCGCCGTGGTGGACGCGGACGGCAAAATGTTCATCCCGTTCTGGATCGTGCTCGCCGCGCATGCGGCCATCGGGCTCGGGACGCTGTCGGGGGGCTGGCGGATCATCCACACGATGGGATCGCGCATCACGAAGCTCCAGCCGGTGCACGGGTTCGCGGCCGAGTCCGGGGCCGCGGCCGCCGTCTTCACCGCGACCGTCCTCGGGATTCCCGTCAGCACGACCCACGCGATCACCGGGGCCATCGTCGGCGTCGGCTGCACGAGGCGCCTGTCGGCGGTGCGGTGGGGCGTGGCGGGGCAGATCGTGTGGGCGTGGGTCCTCACCATCCCGGCAGCCGCGCTGGTCGGGATGGCCACTTACGCTGTGCTCGGGCTGTTCGGGATCAGGTAGACAGATCGGGATTCGGGATTCGGGATTCGGGACTCGGGACTCGAGCTGCCAGCGTCCCGATCAACGCTTCGAACCGCGCTGGCGAAGCACGGCGAGCAGTGCGGTGTCATGCGCCAGCATGATCGCCACCAGGTCCGCCACCGTGGTCGAGGGCCGTCCAGGCCAGTCGACCAAGGCGGAGAGCTGCGCGGCGGTGCAGCGGTCCAGCATTTCCAGGTTCGCCCGGCGCAGGCTCGCGAAGACCACGCTCGCCGCGGCCGCCCCTTCCTGCGAACGGGCCGGAGGAGGCCCGCCGGCCAGACGCGTCCCAAGCGCGTTCGCGTAACGCCGTTCGGCGTCCGCCATGCGCTCCCACACCCGGGCTAGCTCCCCGTCCGCGGACTCTCCGGAAGAATCGCAGGACGGCCCCGCGAGCGCCTCGCCCAGCGCCTTGATCTGGATCAGGCATTCGAGCAAATCGGCCATGATCGACGGTTACTTCCCCTCGTCATAGATGCTTCCCGTCAGGAATGCGCCCCAGTCCTTCTCGAAGCATGTGTCCTCGAGGCTCCCGACGCCTCGAAGCGCCGCGTCGCGAACCTCGAAGCGCCCGCCCTGGTAGCGCACTCTGATCTGGCTGCTCCTGTCGGCGTCGCGTTCCGCCACGAACCGGAACTCCTCCAGGGCGCCACGCCGCGTCATCGGGACCTCGGTTCCCGACGACGCACACAGCACCCGGGCGCCGCGGCTGCCCCCGCGCTGTGTCACGTAGTGGTGCAGCGCCGCCAGCACGGCCTCCGACGTCAGCGCCATCTGCGTCCACAGGCATGCCTCGCCGGCCTTTTCGGCACTGGCGATCGAGATGCCTCTCATGCGAATCGCGTCGTTGAGCGCAGCCGCCTCGCGCAGCGCCCCGCCAACCTCGGCGGCCCGGCAGACGAAGCCCGCCTTGTCGCTCATGCGCGCCTGGATGTCGCGGCGCACCTCCTGCACGGACAGCCCGTTCGGATTGCGCAGCCCGTCGCGGAGGCGGCCGATGACCCCGCCGATCTGCGCCGCGCACGCCTCAACGCCTGGCCCCGACGCCCGGTCCGGCTGCCGCGCGTGAATGTGCCTGGCGCAGCGGATGCCGAACACCTGCCCGGCGTTCAGGGCCGCGCCGCCGGGGCGGGTCACCCCGTGGCTGCCTGCCGTCTCGCCGATCGCATAGCAGCCAGGCACGCTGGACTGGCCCCAGATGTCGATCGCCACGCCTCCGTTCATGTGCTGGTTGTTCACGTTGAACGCCAGCGGCTGCGTGCGCAGGTCCCGCTTGTAGCGTCGGTAGAGCTCGATCGACAGCGGATTCATGCGCTGCAGGCGTTCGATGGGCGTCGCCAGCAGCGCATCGTTGTTGCCCAGATAGGCCCGCACGTCGTCATCCAGACGGTCCAGGGAGAACGGCAAGTCGCCTGGCACCGCCTGCGGATTGCGGGTGAAGTCCATGTACATCGTGCGGCCCGCCTGGGCTTCGCGGAACACCGCGAGGTCGACGAGGCTCGACCCGTAGTCGAGCAGCCGGCCGGCGTGGAAGGGCCACTGGTAGCCCTTGCGGAAGATGTTCGACGCCAGTTCCTGTGTCGTGCGGTAGTACTCGGCGAGGACGTTCCGCTCCTGTCCCTGCGCGTCCACGGAGTAGATGCGAGGCATCGCCTGGACGTACGTGCCCGACAGGTTCCAGGGGAACTCCTCGCGCCGCGTGCCGATGCCGAACTGGCTCTCGGTCAGGTTCGCCAGTTCGACGCCGGCTTCGAGCGCCAGCCCGAGCGCGCCGAAGCAGTGCTTCGGATAGACGCTGTCGCGGTAGAGTTCGCCGGGACCGCCGGTGGCGAGCACCACCGCGGGACTCTCGAAGACGACGAGCCCGAACGGGTTGTCCGAGGTGCGGCCGTCCGTCTTCACGGCCAGCAGCCCGCAGACGGCGCTGCCGGGTCCGGCCGGCGCCGTGAGCAGCGCGACGCCCGTGCACCGATCGACGAACGGGATTCCCAGCCGTCCCGCTTCCTCGGCGAGGACCTTGACCATCAGCCTCGATGTGCGGGGGCCGCAGCTGGTGGCGCGGCCGGCCTCGTCGTGGTCGGTGCGATAGCGCAGGACGGCGCCGAACCGGTCTTCGGGCACCGGCAGCCCGAGGTGCTTCAGGCCGGCCAGCGCGTCGATGGATCCCACGGCTTCGACGTAGGCCGTGTCGGCGTCCATGGCGCCGCCGGCGGCAATCGCCCGCGCGAGTGCGACGAAATCGTCACCGTGGCGGCCCGTGGACGCCGTGTGCAGCGTCTGCTTGTCGGACCCGGAGCACACGGACGTGCCCCAGAACAGGATCTGCGTGGCGACGACCACGTCGATGCCGCGGCGCTTGAGCTCGACGGCGGCGCGGAGTCCGGCCGCGCCGCTGCCGAGGACCAGCGCCTGGCTCTGATGCACCGGGATCCGCATCCCCGAGACAGCGTGCTCGCGTCGCGCCGTGTGGCCGGTCATCAGCCTCGGCATCTCGACGTCGGTCAGCGCGTCGAGCACGGCCTGCGGAACGCGCGGAACATCGGCCATGCGTGCCATCCGTTACGCGAAGCACTCGCCGGGCATCGGCCTGACGGCGCCGATCGCGGGTGTGAACGCCATTTGCGCGACGACCTGCGCGCGGATGTCGACGCCCGGGGCCACCTCGATCAGTTCCAGCCCCTGGTCCGCGAGCCGGAACACCGCGCGTTCCGTGACGTAGAGCACCTCCTGGCCTCGGGCTCGCGCGACCTCGCCGCTGAAGGTGATCCGCTCGACGCGCTCGACGAACTTCTTCACCTTGCCCGGCCGCAGGATGCGCAGCAGGCCGCCGGCATACTCCATCTGCGTGCCCTGCGCATCGAACGTCCCGCAGAAGACCACCTTCTTGGCGTTCTGGGCAATCTCGATGAACCCGCCCGGGCCGATGAGGGCGCCGCCGATGTGCGACACGTTCACGTTGCCGCGCGCGTCCACCTCGCCCACGCCAAGGAACGCGATGTCCACGCCGCCGCCGCTGTAGTAGTCGAACTGCTCGATCGACGGCAGGATCGCGTCGGCGTTGCGCGCCGCCCCGAACAGGGCATCGTCGAGCATCCGGCCGTTGTGCACCCCCTGCTCGACGCTCAACCAGAGATCGCCGCCGATGCCCCGCTCGGCGATCACCCCGAAGATCCCGCCGGGGATGCCGAAGCCGAAGTTCAGCGACGCGCCGGGCTTCAATTCCAGGGCCGCGCGCCGTGCGATGATCCGGCGTTCGAGCTTCGACGGCAGGTCCGCAGCCGCCGCATCGAGCCGCGCGCGGCGCGCGCCGCTCACGGTGTCGTCATACCCCAGCCCGTAGAACTGCTGCTGGTCCGGCGCAGTCACGACCGCGTCGACCATGATGCCGGGAATCCGGACGCGGCGCGGATGCAGGCTTCCCGCCTCCACCACCTGGCGCACCTGCGCCAGCACGAGGCCCCCGCTGTTGTGGGCGGCCAGGGCCAGCGTGTGGATGTCCATGTCGATCGCTTCCGCTTCCGGGCTGATGTTGCCGCGCCCGTCGGCGTAGGTGCCGCGCACGATGGCCACGTCCACTTTGAACGGCTTGTAGTGCAGGACCTCCTTGCCGTCGATTTGCATCAGTTCGACCAGCTGCTCGCGGCTTCTGGCGTTGCACCGGCCGCCGTCCTGCCGGGGATCCACGAACGTCCCGAGGCCGGAGTGCGTGAACAGCCCCGGACGGCCCGCGCCAATCTCGCGCAGCAGGTGCTGGACGACGCCGCCGGGGAAGCAGTAGGCCTCGATCTTCTCGTCCCGCACCAGCTGCTGCATGCGCGGAGACCACGTGAAGTGCGCCGCGACGACCTTGCGCACCATGCCTTCATGCGCGAAGCGGTTCGTGCCGAGATCCCCGCGGTCGCCGAGCCCGAGCGAGTGCACCAAGGTCAGATCGCGAGGGTGGCCCGTCCCGAGGAACCGCTGCTCGAGGGCGGCGAAGATCGCCTCCGCGGAAATCATGCCAGCCCCGTTCCCGCTGACGGCCACCGTGTCGCCGTCCTTGACGAGCAGGGCTGCGTCGGTGGCGCTGAGGAATCTCGTCACGGCCATGGGCTCACCGGTTCCGGTAAATGGGTTTGCGCTTTTCGAGGAACGCGCGAACGCCTTCGCGGCAATCCTCGGTTCCCGCGGCCTGCGCGACCGCGCTGGCGTGATGGTGGCGGAGATCCCCGTGCATGGTGGCGAGCAGGCCCTTGATGAGGGCGAGAGCGGCCGGTCCGTTGGCACACAGCTGATCGATCCATCCGTCGAGTTGGACGTCCAGATCGGCATCGTCTTCGGCCACGGCCGTGACCAGGCCCCAGTCGTACGCCTGGGGCGCCGCAATCGGGGCCGCGAGCAGGAGCAGGTGGCGCGCTCTCGCCGGGCCGACCAGCTCTGCCAGCCGTCGTGTGCCCATCCAGCCCGGGATCATGGCCAGCGACGCTTCGGGGCATCCGAGCTTGGCCCGCTTCACGGCGATGCGCAGGTCCGCCGCCATGGCGAGTTCCAGACCGCCCCCCAGCGTGTGCCCCGTGATCGCCGCGACGACCGGTTGGGGCAGGGCAGCGATGCGTTCGAAGACGTCGATCCCCCTCAGGATCCAGTCGCGTCCCATGTCGTGGGGCGCGAGCTTGCCCCAGGCCTCGATGTCGCCGCCGGTGCAGAAGAACCGGCCCTTCGCGCGGATGACGACCGCGCGCAGCGCCCGATCGACGGCGAGTTCGGCCGCCATCGCTCCAAGGCGCTCGAGCATCGGCAGCGTCAGGGCGTTGCCCTTGTCGGGGCGGTTCAGCCAGATCTCGGCCCAGGTCACGTCACCGCGCTGGCGCCGCTCGAGAAAGACCTGCTGCTCCATGTTCATCCACCCGTTCATTCAGGGGCCGTCAGCACACCGTCTGCAAGCGCTCGCGGCAGGTCCGGAGCACCACGTCGGGGTCTTCTTTCCACCAGCGATCACGCGAGAAGATCTCGACTTCAACGAGCCCGTTGAAACCCGTGGACTCCACCATCGCCCGAAGGCGCCTGAGATCGACAACTCCGTCGCCCATCATGCCCCGGTCGAGCAGGGGGTCTTGCGTCTGGCGCAACCAGTCGCACACATGAAACGCCCTGATCCTGTGCCCGGCCGCGACGATTGACGCAGCAAGGCTGGGATCCCACCAGACATGGTAGGCGTCCACCACGATGCCAAAGTACCGGCCGTCTGGGTCGAGCGCCTCACACCAGGCCTGCGCCTGCGCGAGCGTGTTGAGCAAGCTGCGGTCCGCGGCGTAGTACGGATGCAGGGGCTCCAGCGCAAGCCTGACGCCGGTGGCCTCAACCCCGGGCATGAGGGCCTCGAGCCCTCTCATGATCTGCGAGCGCGAGCCCTCGACGTCTCGCGACCCGGGCGCCAGACCGCCGACGACGGCGATGAATTCCGCGGCGCCCAGCGCCGCCGCGGCGTCGAGCCCGCGCCAATTGTCATCGATCGCACGCTGCCGCCCGGCGGCCGTGTCGTGCGCGAGCGCTGCCGTGCGGCAATAGCTGCGGACCTGGACCCCGGCGGCGCGGATCGCCTCGGCGTCCTTCTCGGCCCGGCGTTCGTCGATCTCCTGCCTCCAGGGCGTAATCCACGTGAAGCCCGCCTCCGCCGCGCGCTGCGCGGTCACCGCGACAGGCTCGCGATAGCCCAGCGTGGCCGTGTTGATGCAGCACCAATCCAGCCGGCCGCGAAGGTCCCGCAACCGCCCCGATTCCATGGTTCAGAACCTGGTCAGCAGGAGGCCGCCGTCGACGCGCACCTCCTGGCCCGCCGTGTAGGGCAGGAGCCCGCCTGCCATGGTCCGCACGACCCGCGCCACATCGGCGGGGAGGCCCCATCGGGGTTCGACAAGCCCGCCGGCGGCGATGAGGCCGTCGTACCTCGCTTTCGACGGCTCGGTCATCTCGGTGAGGATGAGCCCCGGCTGCACTTCGTACACGCCGATCCCGTGGCGCGCCATGCGGATCGCGAACAGCTTGGAGGCCATCGAGAGCGCCGTCTTGGACATGCAGTATTCGCCGCGCTCGGCCGTCGCCGCGACGGCGTTCGACGAGGTCACGAACACGATGCTGCGGTGCACGCCCGGCCGCACGTCCGTGGCCGCCATGCGCCGGGCGACGGCCTGCGTCCAGAAGAACGTGCCTCGCGTGTTCACGTCGAAGCACCGGTCGAAGCTCTCGACCGAGACGTCGAGCAGATCGCCCCGGCGCAGCACCGACGTCCCGGCGTTGTTCACGAGGCAGTCGACCGCCTCGAACTCCTGCCAGATGTCTTCGAGCGCGGGGCCGTGCTCCACGAGGTGCGCCATGTCCAGCGCATAGGCCTTGAAGCGGCGTCCGGCCGCCGCGACGAGGCGGCCCAATGCCGACATGCGCTCGGCATCCGGCAGGGCGAGGGCTGCGATGTCGAATCCGTCCTCTGCCAGCGCCAGCACGACCGCATGGCCGATGCCGCGCGAGGCGCCGGTAACGATGGCGGTCTTCGTCATCGCCCGATGCCTGGATGCAGGCTGTCGGTCCGACCCGTGCCGCCGCCAATGGACGGCACGGCCGCAGCCCGCTCGGCCACGAATCCGACGGGTTCGCCTTTCGCGATCGGCGGGGTGGCGACGACGTAGAGGATCTCGCCCGCGAACGGCGCGCGGATGTCCTCGAGCACGGTTCCGTGGAAGTCGGTCACCCTGGCGATAATCGTGCCCTGGGCCACCGTCTGTCCCGGCTCGACCATGGGATAGAGCAGGCCCGTGAACCCGCTGCGCAGCACTTCGTTCCGTCCGAGCCACACCGGGTGAGCGACGGGCGGCGGTCCGTCGGCGCGCATGCCCAGGTGCTTCAGCACCCCGGCAACACCCCGTTCGACCCGCGCAATCGACTCCTCGTCGGTGCGCGACCAGCCGCCCGATTCCGCCGTCAGCGCGGGCTTGCCGCGCGTCATCGCGGTGTTGGCGAGGTAGACGGACGCCGCAGGATCGCTGGGGCGCTCCGTGTCGATCACGATGTGATCGAGGCCGAAGGCGAGGGCCAACTCCTTGCTCGCCGCCACCACCGCCGGCGCGCTCGTGACGACCCAGTAGCTGTACGGGCGCAGCCACTCGTTGCCGTCGCCGCAGTGGATGTCGATCACGTGCGTCGCCCTGTCGATGACCTCGGTCGTGATGACGTGCGCGATCCGCTCCGAGAGCGTGCCGTCGCGCCTGCCCGGAAAGACGCGATTCAGGTTCTGCCCGTCCTTCGGGCCGTAGTAGATGGTCCGCGCGAGGAACGACGGCATGTTGGCCACGTGCACCAGGACGACCGTCCCCGTCAGGGTGCGCGGGTCGATGGCGGTCCGGAGACGCTGCAGCGCGAGGACCGGGGGATACTCCACGCCGTGCGTGCCCGCGATGAGCGCCAGCACGGGACCGGGTTTCGAGCCGTTGACGACCGTGAACGGAATGATGGTGCCTTCGTCGCCGACGCTGCCCGGCACCTTCATGCTGCCGGACGCCGTCGTCCCGGGAGCCGTGGTGACGCCGCCCATCAGGAACGGGGCGGGCGGTTGCGCGCGCGCCGGCCCCGCGCCGGCGGTGCACAGAAGCAAGACGGCAGACGAGAGCGCAATCCGGCAACGGGCGGTCATCGGCACCTCCAACGCCCGGCGCGGCGGCGCACCGGGCCTCGTGAACGCGCGCGGCAGATTATGGCATGTCCGCCCGGTATAATCGCAGCCGCGTGCACCCGCCGAAGCCAACCGTCGCGAACCGCCCCGGTCTGCGGGCCGCGTGGACCACACGCGACGCGGGAACCCTGGTGTCGCTGACCGTGCTCGGTCTGGTGCTGCTGCGCGGCGCGGTGTTCATCTGGTGGGAGCAGGCCTCCTTCGACTCCGATCAGGCTGTGACCGGCCTCATGGCCAAGCACCTGAGCGAGGGCCGGGCCTTCCCCCTGTTCTACTACGGGCAGAACTACCTCCTGGCCGTGCAGGCGTGGATCGCGGCGCCGGTCTTCCTCATCCTCGGACCGACCGTCTTTGCGCTCAAGCTGCCGCTCTTGCTCCTGAACGCGGCGACGGCGCTGCTCCTGGTGCGCGTCCTTCGGAACGACGTCGGCCTGGCGCCCGCCCCCGCGGTACTCGCGTCGGCGTTCTTCGTGGCCGCGCCCCCAGGGACGGCCGGTCAGCTCATGAGTGCGCTCGGCGTTTCGGTGGAGCCCTTCCTGTATGTGCTCCTGATCTGGACGCTGCGCGAGCGGCCCGTCTGGCAGGGAGTCGCCCTGGGCATCGGGTTCCTGCACAGGGAATTCACGGCCTACGGCGCCGTGGCATTCCTCGTGATTGCGGCCCTCGATCGGTCGCTCTTCACCCGCGCGCGCCTGCTCCGCGTGGCGACGGCCGCCTTCGCGGCCGCCGCCGTCTGGGTCGCCGTGTGGGCGCTGCGTCCGTACTCGAGCGGGGCCGGCCCCGGAACGACCGCCCTGGACGTGGCCGGCGCGGCGAACAACATCCAGGGCCTCCTCGATCGCGTCTGCGGCGAGCCGCGCATGATCGCCGCCGGCTTCGGAACATTGCTCGGGTCCTACCTGGGGTTGCCGCTGGGCCTGACGCCGTCGCCGCTCTCCGACCTCTTCGTGAACTCTCGTCTCGCGCAGGGTGCGCCGTGGGCATGGCCGCTGTTCGGCGTGGCGTGTCTCGCGGCCCTGCTCCGGGTGGGTTGGCTGATCGCGCGGCGGGGCGTCGCGGCTTCCATGTCCATGGCGGGCGCCGCCGTCTACCTCTTCCTGACCGGCGCGATCACGGCAGCCGCGTACAACGTCGGCCGGTGCGGAGACCTCCACGTGCTGACGCTGCGGTACATGCTGCTGGCGATCCTGGCGCCGGTTGGGCTGGCGGCGGCGTGGCTGCGCCTCGAGCCGCGCCGGGGGCTGCGCGGTGCACTGCTCGTCGCGCTCAGCGTGTGGGCCGCGGCCAGCGTGGCCGGCCATGCGCGTCTCGCCGGCGAGTACCTGTGGCGCACCCCGCCGGCGCACGCCCGTGCGCTGGCCGACTACCTCGTGGCGCACCGCATCCGGTTCGTCCGCACGGACTACTGGACCGGCTATCGCGTGGCCTTCCTCTCACGGGAGCGTGTGGTGACCGACGTCGACGGGGTGTGGCGGGTGCTGCAGTATCACCGATGGGTGGAGCAGCGTCCGCGGTCGACGTACTACGTCGGGCGATCGCCCTGCCAGGACGGGGGCGCTGAAGCCGTGCCTGGCGTGTACTGGGTCTGCCCGCCTCCCGACTGACGAGGCCTCAGAACTGCCTCACCGTTTTCGCCCGGGCCAGGAACGCGGCGGCCACCAGCGACAGCAGCAGTCCGGTCGCCGTCAAGGTGGCGGGCGCGGAGCTGAGGCCCGCCGCGTACCCCGCCGCGAGGCTGCCGATCGGCATGCCTCCGCGAAACGCCATCATGTAGATGCTGACCACGCGCCCGCGCATCTCGTTCGGCGCCGCCAGCTGCACGAGCGAGGTCAGCAGCGAGAAACTCATCATCAGGCCGATGCTGCCGAGGAAGATCAACCCGTAGCTGAGGTGCAGCTGCCGCGAGCTGGCGAACGCCGCCAGCACCAGTCCAAGCGCCAGTTGCACCAGGAGCACCATGCGTCCCATCCCGTGGAACCTGCCGAGCCACGCGACGGTGAGGGCCCCGATGACCGCGCCGGCCCCGGAAAACGCCATCAGGCGGCTGTAGCCGTCCGGGCCGAGCTGAAACACGTCGCGCGCCATCACGGGGAGCAGGGTCAGCACGGGTGCGGCCAGCAGCGTCGTGCAGAGCGCGAGGAAGGTCATTGTCAGGATCACGGGATCGTGGCGGACGAAGGACAGGCCGGTCCGCATCTCGCCCGCCATGCTCTGCGTCGGCACCACCGCAACGTGCCGGTGGTGCAGCATCAGCAGCGACACGATCACGAAGAGGAACGACACGCCGTTCAGCGCGAAGCACGCCGCGGACCCCAGCGTGGCAAGCGCGACGCCGGCCAAGAGCGGGCCGATGATCCGCGCGAGGTTGAACTGCGCGGAGTTCAGGGCGATGGCGTTGGGCATGTCGTCGCGCCGCACCAGCACCGGCAGCAGCGACTGGTACGCCGGGCCGCCAAACGCCTGGGCCGTCCCGGTGATGCACGACAGCGTGAGGATGTGCCACACCTTCACGGCGTCCCAGTAGACGAGCGCGGCCAGGGCGAATGCCGTGCTCAGCTGCACCACCTGGGAGACAAGCAGCACCGACCGCCGGTCGCGCCGATCGGCGACGACGCCCCCGAGCAGCGTGAAGAGAAGGATCGGCAGTTCGCCGAGGAACGCGTCGAGGCCGAGGTAGAACGGCGAGTTCGTCAGCGTGAGCACGAGCCAGCTCTGCGCGACCTTCTGCATCCACGTGCCGACGCTCGAGGTGAAGGCACCAATCCAGAGGACGCGGAAGTCGCGGTAGGTGAGGGCGCTCGCCATGCGCCGGACGGCGGGGTGGAGGGGCACGGTCTCCCGATCTTAGTCCGGGATTCGGGATTCGGGGTTCGGGATTCGCCCGCCTTCGCCATGCGGCCTGCTTCGGCGGGGCTTCGAGGTTTCCTGGAACTTATCGGTCGGAGACTGAGTCATAGGTCAGTGGGCCTTCATGGAAACGGCCCGCCAACTCGACATGACAATGCCCCCACGCTTCCTCGTAAGCGCCCGCCGGGTCGGCGCGCTCGTGCTGGCGCTGACGGTCGCGACCGCGGCCGAACCGCTCCGCGCACAGCGCGCCTTCGGTACGACGCCCGTGCTGTCGGCGCTCCAGGCACCCGAGACACCTGCGCGGTCGCTGACGCTCGACGATGTCATCGACCTGGCCGAGGCGCGCAGCGAGCAGATTGCGATCGCCCAGTTCGGCGTGGCCAGGGCGGCGGCCGGCGAACAGCGCGCGCGCAGCGAACGGCTCCCGCAGTTGAGCGGCGGCGCCTCCTACGACCGCACGCTCAGGTCCGAGTTCTCCGGGGTGTTCTCCAGCGACTCGGGAGGGTCGGGCGACGGCGGCTTCGGCGCCGACTTTTCGAAATTGCCATTCGGTCAGCCCAACGCGTTCCGGCTCAACCTCGCGTTCTCGCAGCCGCTCTATGCCGGTGGGCGAATCGACGCCCAGCAGCAGCTGGCCGCCGTGGGACGGACCGTCGCGGACACCTCGCTGAGGTCCGCGCGGGCCCAACTGGTGCTCGACGCGACGCAGGCGTTCTACGACGCCGCGCTGGCCGACCGGCTGGTGGCCATCGCCGAGGCCGCGCTGCAGCAGGCCGCGGCCACGCTCGCGCAGGTGGAGCTGGCGTACAAGGCCGGGCGTTCCCCCGAGTTCGAAGCCCTGCGCGCCCGCGTGGCGCGCGACAACCAGCGCCCCAACGTCATCCGCGCCCAGGCCAACCGCACGATCGCGTACCTGCGCCTGAAGCAACTGCTGGAGATCCCGGCATCGCAGCCCGTGACGGTGCATGCGGAACTCGACGACGCTGCCCTCGACCCGCCGGCTCGATTCGCGGCGCCGTTGGCAGCGGTGACGGCCGTGCCGGCTGCCACGACGGCGGCTGGGCGCGTGCCGGTCCAGCAGGCGACCTCGGCCGTCCAGGCCCAGGAGGCCGCGTTCCGCATCGCGAAGTCGCAGCGGCGGCCCTACGTCTCCATTAACTCGGCCCTCGGCGAGGTGGCCTACGCCGGCCTGCCGGGGTTCGACGACTGGCGCACCAACTGGACCGTGGGCGCGTCGATGCAGATCCCGCTGTTCACAGGTGGGCGATTGAAGGCGGAGGAGGTCAGCGCGGGCGCCGATGTCGGCGAGGCGCGAGCCCGCCAGAAGCTGGCCGTCGAATTGTCGGAGGCCGAAACCGAGGCGACGCTGGCGCTGCTCGACGCCGCCGTCGCGACGTGGACGGCGAGCGCCGGCACCGTGGAGCAGGCCGCGCGCGCGTACGAGATTGCCGAGCTGCGCTATCGCGAGGGCATCTCGACACAGCTGGAATTGCTCGACGCACGGCTGGTGCTGCAGTCGGCGCAGGTCAATCGCGCGCAGGCCGCGCGCGACGTCCAGGTGGCGCGGGCGCGCGTGTCGCTGCTGCCCGATCTGCCGCTTGGCAACGCCACGGTCGAGCTTGCCGGCAGCGCCGGAGCGATGGCGCAGTCGGTCGCGCAGGCCGGCGCCGCGCGGGCCGCCGCGGCAGCCAGTTCAGGTGGAGGCATTCGATAGATATGACCGGACGTGCACTACACACCGTCACGACTTCGCGGGCCCTCCTCGCGATGCTCCTTCCGGCCGCCGCGCTGCTCGGGGCCGCATGCGGGCCCGGCGCCGCGCCGCCGCCTTCCGCCGGCGCCGCCGCAGCGGCGGGCGTGGCGATCGGGCCCGAGAGCGTCGTGACCGTCGCAACCGACGAGATCCGCACGGGGCCGCTGCTCTCGGGCGCGCTGCGCGCCGCGCGCGAGGCGACGGTGCGGGCGAAGATGCCCGGCTCCGTACTGGAGGTCCGGGTGGAGGAGGGGCAGGCGGTGCAGCGCGGTGCGGTCATCGCCCGGATCGAGGCGCGGCCGCTGCAGGACGCGCTGATCTCGTCGCAGTCCGCGGTGCGGTCGGCCGAACAAACGCTGGCCGTCGCCGAGCGCGAGGCCGAGCGGACCGCGAGCCTGGTGAAAGGCGGCGCGCTGGCCGAGCGCGACCTCGAGCTGGCCCGCTCCGCCGTGACGGGCGCGCAGGCCCAGCTGGCCGACGCACGCGCCCGGCTCGCCTCCGTGCGGCAGCAACTGGACGACGCGGTGGTGACGGCCCCGATCGGCGGCGTCGTGAGCGGGCGGCCCGTGAACGCGGGCGACGTCGTGTCGCCCGGCACGCTGATCGCCACCATCATCGATCCGTCCAGCATGATGCTGGAGGCGTCGGTGCCGTCCGAGGCGCTGGCGGCGCTCAAGCTCGGCACGCCCGTGGAGTTCGAAGTGCGCGGGTATCCCGGCCAGACCTTCGAGGGGCACATCGAGCGCATCGCCCCGGCGGCCGATCCGGTGACGCGCCAGGTCACCATCTTCGTGGACGTCCCGAATACCCGTGGCCGGCTGGTGGCCGGCCTCTTCGCCGAGGGCACGGTGACGAGCGAGCGCCGCATGGCGGTGGTCGTGCCGGCAACAGCCGTGGACACGAGCGGGCAGAGCCCATGGGTGCTGCGCCTGCGCGAGGGGAAGGCCGAGCGCGTGGCGGTGCGGATCGGGGTGCGCGACGATCGTGCCGAGCGCCTCGAGATCCTGTCGGGGGTCGCGGCGGGCGACGTCCTCCTGGCGGGCGCTGCGCTCGCGGTGACGCCGGGCACGCCGGTGACGGTGACGGGGGCGGCCTCCGCCCCGCTGCGTTAGGAGGCGGGCGCCGTCATGGTCATCTCCGATTTCGCCATCCGCAAACCCATCATCACCATCGTCGCGATGCTGGCGCTGGTGGTGTTCGGCCTGGCGGCGCTGCTGCTGCTCAAGACGGACGAGTTCCCCGACGTGCAGCCGCCGATTGTTGTCGTGTCGGTGCTGTACCCGGGCGCGGCGCCCGAGAACGTCGAGCGCGAAGTCATCGAGCCCATCGAGGACGTGGTGTCGGGGATCAGCGGCGTGTCGCAGATCCAGTCGTCCGCGCTCGACAGCTTCGCGGTGTTCATCGTCCAGTTCGCCTACGAGAAAGACCTGCAGGAGGCGACGCAGCAGATCCGCGACGAGATCAACGCCATCCGCAACGATCTGCCGCCGGAGATGGAAGAGCCGGTGCTCACGAGGTTCGACCCCGCCGATCTCCCGGTCGTGTCGCTCGTGCTGTCGTCGCCGAAGCTCTCGGGCCCCGAGCTGACGCTGCTGGCCGACCCCGGCATCGTCCGCCGGCTTCGCGGCCTGCAGGGCGTGGCCCAGGCGACCGTGGTCGGCGGCATCGACCGCGAGTTGACGGTCGAACTCCGGCCGCAGGCGTTGCAGGCCGCGGGCGTCGGCGTGGCGCAAGTGGTGGGCGCGCTGCAGGCGCAGAACCTCTCGGCGCCGGTCGGGCGGCTGCTCGGCACGCTCGACGAGCGGACGATCCGGCTGCGCGGACGGCTGGCGGCGCCGGCCGACTTCGAGCGGCTGGTGGTGTCGGAGTCGAGAGGCCGGCTCGTGCGGCTCGGCGACGTGGCGGTGGTGCGCGACGGCACCGAGGAACCGCGGTCGGCCGCGATCTTCAACGGCGCGGAGGCCGTCGGGATCGAGATCGTAAAGGCGAAGGGCTACAGCACGACGGCCGTCGCCCAGTCGATCCGGGATGAGGTGGCGCGGCTGCAGGGGACGCTCCCGCCCGACGCGTCGCTGCGCATCGTGCGCGACGCCGGCGTGCGCGTGGCGCAGTCGGTGGGCGACGTCGAATACGCGCTCGTCGAGGGCGCCGTGCTCACCGTGCTCGTGGTGTTCCTGTTCCTGAACTCGTGGCGCTCGACCGTCATCACCGGCATCGCGCTGCCCATCTCGGTCATCGCGTCGTTCATCGCCGTGCTGGCGTTCGGCTTCACGCTGAACACGATGTCGCTGCTCGGCCTGTCGCTCGCGATCGGCATCCTCATCGACGACGCGATCGTCGTGCGCGAGAACATCGTGCGCCACGTGGAGATGGGGAAGGACCACGTGACGGCGGCGCACGTGGGCACGAGCGAGATCGGGCTCGCCGTGGCCGCCACCACCACCTCGATCGTCGTCGTGTTCGTGCCGGTCGCCTTCATGGGCGGCGAAGCGGAGCAGTGGTTCGCGCCGTTCGCGCTCACGATCGCGTGCTCGGTGCTGGTGTCGCTGTTCGTGTCGTTCTCCCTCGACCCGATGCTCTCGGCCTACTGGCGCGACCCGCACGTGCCCACCGCGCAGCGGTGGTTCATCAGCCGCTGGCTCGAGCGGTTCAATGCGTGGTTCAACCGCCAGGCCGAAGGCTACAAGCGGCTGATTGGGTGGGCGCTCCGCTACCGGTGGTCGATGGTGTCGCTGGCGACCCTCACCTTCTTTGCGTCCCTGGCGCTTCCCGCCCTGGGCATCGTCGGGGGGGCGTTCTTTCCCGTGCAGGACGTCTCGGAGTTCAACGTCATCATCGAGACGCCCCCGGGATCGAACATCGCGTATACGAAGCTGAAGGCGGAAGAAGTCGCGCGGCTGGCCCGCTCGCGGCCCGAGGTCGCCTACACGTACGCG
This sequence comes from uncultured Acidobacteriota bacterium, assembly GCA_963806085.1. Taxonomy (GTDB): domain Bacteria; phylum Acidobacteriota; class Vicinamibacteria; order Vicinamibacterales; family JAKQTR01; genus JAKQTR01. Next base: position 1,555,108 of record CAWDWR010000001.1, on the reverse strand, counting down.
ACCATCGGCGGGTCGGGCGGACTCGGCGGCGCCTCCGGCGCCGTCGACGAGGCCAACGTCTACGTCCGCCTGGTGCCGAAGCACGAGCGCGCGAAGCACCAGGAGGTGGTCGCGCAGGAACTGCGGCGCGACGTGGCGCGGATCGGCGGCGTGAGCGCCTGGATCAGCAAGGACACGTTCGGCAACCAGAAGGAGATCCAGGTCCAGCTCCGCGGGCCGGACATCGAGGAGCTCAACCGGCTGGCGCCGAAGCTGGCCGGCATGCTGCGGGCGACGCCGGGCGCGGTGGATGTCGGCCTGTCGACCAAGGGGCAGAAGCCCGAGATCGAAGTCGAGCTCGACCGGCCGCTCGCGGGGACGCTTGGCGTGACCGTGGGCCAGGTGGCGCAGTCGCTGCGGCCCGCGTTTGCGGGCCTCGATGCCGGCGACTGGGTGGACCCGCTCGGCAAGACGCGCGACGTGACCGTGCGGCTCGTGCCCGAGGCGAGGGCGAGCGTGGCGGACCTCGAGAGCCTTCCGCTCATCGTGACCGGCCCCGCGGGGCCCGTGGCGGTCCCGCTCGGCCAGGTGGCGCGCATCAACCGCGGGCGCGGTCCCGCGAAGATCGACCACCTGGACCGTGAGCGCGTCATCACCATCCAGGCGAATACCGAGAACCGCGCGCTGACGGAGGTGATCCGCGGGTTCGAGGGTAAGCTGGCGTCGTTCCCGCTGCCGGCGGGCTACGCGATCTCCCAGGGCGGCCAGACGAAGGACCAGGCGGAGGTGTTCACGCGCATCCTCGTGGCGCTCGGCGTCGCGCTGATGCTGATGTACTTCGTGCTGGTGGTGCAGTTCGGGTCGTTCCTCGATCCGCTGGCCATCCTGCTGTCGCTGCCGCTGTCGCTCATCGGCGTCATGCTGGCGCTCTGGCTGACAGGGTCGACGCTGAACATCATGAGCATGATCGGCGTCATCCTGCTCATGGGCATCGTCGCGAAGAACGCGATCCTGCTCATCGACTTCGCGAAGGCCGCGGAGGAGCAGGGCGTGCCGCGAAAGGCCGCCCTGGTCGAGGCCGGGCGCGTGCGGCTGCGGCCGATCCTGATGACCACGTTCGCGCTCATCGCGGGCATGATCCCGGTGGCGATTGGCTCCGGCGAAGGCGCCGATTTCCGCGCGCCGCTCGGCCGGGCGGTGATTGGCGGCGTCGTCACGTCGACGATTCTCACGCTCCTCGTCATCCCGACCGTGTACGACATCTTGAGCGGGTGGCGCGACCGGGCGATGGGCCTGCTGAAGCGCCCGGCGGCGCAGGCGAAGGCCGCGCACGGCAAGGAGCCCGTGCCTGAGCCCGGGATGGCACGCGCGGTGGCCGAACCGGAGGCGTAACGGAGGCTCAGGGCCGCGGATGCTGCGCGCGCCACGCCCTGATGGCCCGGCTGTGCACCGAGTAATGGCCGTACGTGTCGAGGCGCAACCGGCGGCGGAAACGGGTGTCGCCGCCGCACTCGGACTCCGGCACGTGCTGAACGAACTCGACGAGGCGGTTGTGGATATCGTCGCGCCGCCGCAGCACCTCGGCGAGTGACCGTTCCCGGTTCTTCGCGGTCATCTGCGCGTTGAAGGCGTTGATGCCGCCGTGCGTGACCGAGTAGCGCGGCGGCCGCTTTCCCGCAAGCACGACGGGGAGGTGGGCCAACGCCTCCTCCTCCCAGGTCGTGACGTGCGCGATGATGTCCTTTACCGACCACGTGCCGGTCACGCCAGGCGTCAGGAGGTCCGCGTCGGACAGGCCGGCGTAGGACGCCAGCAGATCCTGCCAGCGCAGGTCCAGCCTCCCGAGGAGTCCCGATCGACTCATCGTCTCCTCCAGGGCGAGCCGGGGCCGGCGTTACTTTTCCCCGGCCTGGCACGCCTTGCGATCTGGGCCCTGACGAGCTTCCGCACGAGCGGCGCGGGAAGCGGGTCGTCGGGCTGAAATCGTATGGTGCCCTTGCTGATGTCGTAGTGCGTCAGTTCGTCCCGGTGCGATTCGACCACGGCGCCTGGATAGAACGCGCAGTGCTTCGCGGCGGCGCCGAAGTGCACCAGCAGCTTCCCGTCGAGGCGGAACGCCGGGATGCCGTAGCTGATGCACTCCTCGGCTGCTGGAGCGGCCGCCTTGATCTGTCTCCGCAGCCATTGGAGCGCCGCGCGCTTGTCAGGCGGAAGCGGCGCCAGATACTCGTCAATCGTCCGGGCCGTGACCTTGGACTGGGCGATCATGGTGCATCCTCTTCGCCGCCCGGGCGGCCCTATTGCCGCAGTCGTGCGCCGTGTTCCTGCAGCAGTTCCCTCAGCACCGAACGGTGACAGCGCGCCTCGTCGGCGCAGTAGCAGCCCACCGAGAGGGACGTGGTCTTCGAGAGGGCCGCCAGGAGATCGAGCAGGCGCGCCGCCGCGGGCTTTGCCATCTCCGCCCGGTAGCGTTTCACGAATGCCCGCCATTCCCGCTCGCTGGCGGCGCCCTGCGCCTGCTTCACCAGCGCGTCGGACGGCGCCAGTTCCGGCAGCCAGGCGTCGTAGAAATCCCGCGACGCGAATTCCGACTTCGGCACGCCGCGCGGAGGGCGGCGCACCGTGCCCACACGGATGCCCTCGCCGGCCGCACGTGGGCTGCCCAGTCTCACGACTCGAAGCGCCATATGGACATCTCCTCCCCAGCGCGTGGGCGCTCGGTTTCCGTCATGTGCGGCCGCCGCTGCCGGTCGTCAGGCAGCGTTCTCGCCTTCACCCCGTCGAACGTGATCTTCACCGGCCGGATCGTGCCGTCCGGGTTGAAGCGCATCTCGTCGATGCACACCTCGCGGTGGTTGCCATTCTTCGTGCCAAGCGGGCGGCGGTGATAGACGATATACCAGGTGTCGGAACCGGGGACCGCGATGACGGAGTGGTGTCCGGCACCGGTGGCCACGGCCGGATCCTGCTGCAACACCTTGCCCACTCGCACGAAGGGGCCGGTCGGCGTGTCTCCGATGGCGTAGGCCACGCTGTAGCGCGGGCCCTGCCATCCGCCCTCGGACCACATCAGGTAGTACTTGCCGTCGCGCTTGAACACGAACGGCCCTTCCACGTAGCCCGCGGGAGTGATGTCCTTGAATGTCGTCCCATCCGCGAACGGCACCAGCGCCAGCAGGTCCGGCGAGAGCCTGACGACATTGCAGTGACGCCAGCCGCCGTAATAGAGGTAGTGCTGCCCGTCGTCGTCGCGGAACACGAACGGATCGATGGGCTGGGCGCCGTTGCGGAACGTGTCGATGAGGGGCCGGCCGAGGGCGTCGGCAAACGGGCCCTCCGGCCGGTCGGCGACGGCGACGCCGATGCCGCCGTCTTCCTGGTCGCTCTGGATATCGTTCGCCGCGAAGTAGAGGTAGTACCTGCCGTTCGCGTGGATGGCCGACGGCGCCCAGAGCGCGAATTCCGCCCACGTGACCTGTTTCACGTCGAGCACCCGCGGGTGCTTCCGCCAGTGCACCAGGTCGTCGGACGAAAACGCATCGAAGAACGTCTGCTTCAGGTACTGCTTGTTGATGGCGCGCTTCTGGCGGGCCGTCAACCCTGACTCATCCAGCGCGCGCGCAGCGGGGTAATCGTCCGAGTAGGTCGGGTAGATCCAGTACTCGCCGGCCATAGATGATGGCCTCGGGATCGGCGTACCAGCCTTCGATGACCGGGTTGCCCGACAGGCCGCGCTGTTTCAGCGCGGCGTCGGGCTTCTGGGCCACGGCGGAGGCCATCGCGCCGGCGGCCAGGGCGAGCAGCAGGATCGCCGCCCCGCGCCTCCCGGAGCTACTTGGCCGCGGCGGGTTCATCGATGCCCACCCACAGGTTCCAGGTGTTCAGCTCTTCGCGCCCGCCCGCCTTGAGATAGAGAAACAGCTGCGTGCGGTACGCCGCGCAGCCGCAGAGGACATGGTTGACCAGGAAGGCTCCCAGGCTCGATTTCCCGGCGCCGAACGGATCGATCTCGACGCGCAGGTCGGCGTCCGAGACATCCGCAAGCAGCGCCGCATACCTGTCGTGCTGGGCGGCGATCACCGCGACCGTCTCGTCGAAGGTGCGGGCCGCGGCAGCCTTCTCCGCAGCCGTCCAGGCGGCCTCGTCGAACTTTCCAGCCGCGGCGCCGCTCACCAGTTCCGGGCCCATCATGCTGAGGTACTTCAGCAGCTCGATCGTGCTGCGCTGCTTCGGCGTGGGCCGGTAATCGAGTTTCGAGGGGTCGATCTTGCCGGCGAGATGCAGGAGAATCCGCACTTCATTCTGCAGGGAGGCGATCAACTCGGGTTTGGTCAGCACCATCGTGGTCTCCTGGGGGAAAGGGGATTAGACAACAGCGCACGGGGTTCCGGGCCGGATCGAGGGGCCCGGGCCTCCGCGCGGCGCTCGCTCACGCTCCATCCGGAATCTGCGGCTCGACAAGCTGCGCCAGCAGCGTCAGCGACTCCTGCCAGCCAAGGTAGCAGAACTCGACGGGGATCGCCGGCGGAATGCCCTCCTGGACGATGGACAACTCGGTTCCGCAGGCGACTGGCTTCAGCGCGACGGTCACCTGCATCTCGCCCGGCAGGTTCGGGTCGTCGAACTGGTCGGTGTATCTGATCTGCGAGGCTGGCGTGAGCTCGACGTACTTGCCGGCGAAGGAGTGCCTCTTGCCGGTGCCGAAGTTCGTGAACGACATGCGGTAGCCGCCGCCGACGCGGGCGTCCATGTCGTGGACCTTGCCGGTGAACCCGTGAGGCGGCAGCCACTTGGCCATCGCATCCGGATCGAGAAACGCCCGGTAGACCCGGTCAGGCGTCGAACGCAGCACTCGGTGGAGACGGACGGTGCCCGTGGGAGTGGACATGGTTGGGGGCTCCTTGTGAGTACTTTCAGCCTACCACGGCGGCGCGCGACATGGCGCCCTCGGAGTCCGACAGGAAGGATCCCGCCGGCTGCGTGTGGCGGCGGCGTCAACGCGCCTCGGTCAACCGGATGGACTGTCCGATGCGGCGGAACGTTCCCTCGAAGGCGCCGGCGTCCTGCTCCGGCACGATGGTCAGGTAGTAAAAGAGCGTGGACCCGTCGGCGAGAAACGTCGTGTAGGCGGCGATGCGTTCACGCCCGCCGAGCGGCGACGGGTTGACGAGCGGCGTCGCAAGCGCCGAGCGGCCCGAGATTCGCGTCTGTTGCTGCGTGCCGGCAGGCTGGATCTCGGGGTTGTTCTGCGCGACGCCATTCACCCAGGCGTTCGTGGCCTGCGCCAGGTCGCGTGATTCGGCCTTCACGATGCCGAACTCGATGCCGCAGGTGAAGACCGTCTGGCCGTTGAGCGGGCCATACCCGTTCTCCGGCACGACCTTGATCGTGCTCTTCGACGACAGTGTCGTCCAGTTGGCTGGCACGGACGCCTGGAAGACTTTGCCGCCGCTGATATTGCGGAACTGCGACGACGGAGGAGGCAGCGGCTGGCCGGGGGTTCCCACCGATGCCGCCGTGCCGGCGGCCGGCTCGGCTCTTGCCGTCGCGCCCATCGCCTTCGGAGGCGGCAGCGCGGCGAACACCGGCTTGATTGCCGCGAACCCGCTCGTGTCGGGGGCGCGAGCGATGGCCAGCGCGTCCGCTTCCTGGTTGATGTACTGCGTCCGGTTGCCTGGATTGGGGTGGCTGTTCAGCCACTGCGGGCCCGATGCCCCGGTGGCCTGCGAGGCGCGCTCGATCGTTTCGAACATGTGCGCCAGCGCCCGCGGGTCGTAGCCTGCGCGCGCCATGATCTGCGCGCCGAGCAGGTCGGCCTGCTTTTCGAACTCGCGGCTGTATTTCAGCAGCAGCGTGCCCAGCCCGAACTGGCTGCCTTGCGTGATCGCCGCGCCCTTGGCCCCTCCGACGACGGCGCCGCCGATCGCGCCCGCGATCTGGCCGAGTTGCAGCCAGGGGTTCTGCGCCTTGGACGCGTTGGCTGTCCCATGCCGCAGCAGCACGTGCGAGAGCTCGTGCGCCATGACGCCGGCAAGCTCCGCCTCGCTTCCCGCGACGTCGACGAGGCCACGATAGATGAACATCGGCCCGCCAGGCAGCGCGAACGCGTTGATCTCCTTGAGGTTCACCGCCGTGAACGAGTACTGGTAGACCTGCTCGTTGAGGTCCGGCGGGGCGGCCTTCACGAGGCGATCGCCGAGTGCGGTGAGATAGCGCGCGATCCGCTCGTCCTGGATGACGGGATACTGCTTGCGCACTTCGGCCGCCGCCTCGCGGCCGAGTTCCACGTCCTGCTGCGGGGTGTACTTGTTCTTCGGCGGCGTCACCGGGGTCTGCGCGAAGAGTCCCGGCGCCAGCAGGCACGCGACGACCGCGAGAGCGGCAGCGCGCCTGCGGACGACAGGGCGTGGGGTGTGGATGGCGTTCATGGTGCGTCGGTTCCTGTCCCGTCCATCCGATACCACGCGGCCCGCCGACCGGCGCCGTGAGGATCGCCAGGCTCGCGAGTGACAGCTGGGCAGTAGCGTCAATTGTACGGGAAAACCCGCATTCGCGATCAGCGCTGGCGGCGCGCGGGCGCTACTGGCCGGCGGGTGGTTCCCAGAGTTCGATCTTGTTGCCTTCCGGGTCCATGACCCACCCGAACTTCCCGAACTCGGATTCCTCGAGCCTGTCCTGAACGTCGCACCCTTCCTCGCGCAGGACGGCCAGCAGGGCGTGCAGATCGGCAACCCGGAAGTTCACCATGAAGGACGCCTGGCTCGGCGCGAAGTAGTCGGTGGCTTCGGGGAATGGGCTCCAGATGGTGGTTCCGGCGCCAGTCGGGTTGTCGGTGGCCCAGCGGAAGGCCGCGCCGCCCCAGTCCTCGACGTCGAGGCCGAGGTGCGTTCGATACCACTCGGACAAGGCTTTCGGATCTCTGGACTTGAAGAAGATGCCGCCGATGCCGGTGACTCGCGTCATGCTGAACCTCCGAGGTGCCGCGTCGGGCGATCGGCGCGCAGGTGCCCGAGGGCGGGGCGCGCGAAGGCCTCCCGCGGCGCGGCCAGCGAGTGGCCTACTGCAGGTACCCCTCGATGCGGATCTTGCCGACGGCGAAATCCACGGTCCCGACGCCCCACACCTGGCGCGCGTTCACCCACGCGTAATCCACGGCCGCGGTTGTCAAGGTGACGTTCTCGAACAGATCGGCGACCAGCGCGCCCGCGCGTGGCGTCGCAACGCCGTCGGCCGCCAGCGCAATCCGCTGGCCGCCGTCGGTTTCGATGACCGCCCGGATGTCGAGATCGATCCGCCCGTCGGCGCGCATCCGCGCGTGGTCAATGCCATGGACGCGCCCGGCCAACCGGCCCGACGCCCGGCCGGCGAAATGCACGTCGAGCCGGATGCCCTGCGGAGGCAGCGGGAACTGGCCTGACAGCGCGGCACCCATCTCCATGCCGAAATCGGTCACGCCCGTGACATCGAGTTCGTACTCGGTAGATCTTCTCACCTCGCATCGCAGTCCCTCGCGGAGTTCTCCGGCGAAACCCGCCGGTGGTCGGCGTCGGGCCGGGGGGCCGGCAACCTGTGATCGCGGTATTGGGCCATCGTCACACCGAACGGTCCGGTTTGCAAGCGCGCGGCGGGTTTCGCCTGGTACTGGTCTTCTTCGCGCGGGCCGGCGACTGCGGCGAGGACTTGTCGCTCGGTGCCTTCATCCCATCCTCCGCCGTGCCTCCGACTTCAAGGGCTTCGGCAACGGCGGTCATCGTGTTCCAATTGCGGGTCGTGACGGGCACGCCGCAGATCTGGTCCAGCACGCCGAAGTGCCTGATGGTCTCCATGCGACGCCGGTACTGGCCGATCAGGAACCGGTCGTCGCGCGCGAGCACCTGCAGCAGCCACTGGCCGCGCGGCGGGAAACTCGCCGGCAGCCTCGGCGCAAGTCGAGGGCGCCGCAAGAGGACGCTCACGAACCGGACAATGCCGGGACGCGCGGGCCGGCGGCCGAAGGCATGCCTCGACATCAGCCTGGCGACCTCACGGGCCGTGCAGATCACGATGGCGGTGTCGAAGGGAAGGCGGCGGACCAGCTCGGCTCTCAACGCCGCGCGCCCCACCGGCGCGCGGATCACGAAAGTGCCTGCCGCCCCGATGTTGACGGCGCCGAGATGCGCCAACTGCCTGGCGAACACCCCAGGCCGGAACACCCTGTGGCCGCCGACATTCACGCCCCTGAGAAACACCACGCGCGCCATCGGCGGGTCTCCTTTCGGCCTCGCGGCGCCGTTATTTCAGCCTCACCAGCCGGCCTTTGCGCCGGACGATGTTCTTGTAGTCCCACTGGATGTCGCGGGCCTTCGCCAGCCAGCGCCTCAGATCCCCCAGGTCGAGATCGTCGGCCCTGGTGTAGTGGGCTTCGGCGGCTTTGAAGCTGCCTTCCTTCTTCAGTCCGTCCTCCCCGAAGGACTGACCGCTCCAGAACAGGAGTCGGACGTTTTCCTTGAGCCGGCTGTACCCGACAACAGGGTTGCCATCCACAAACCACACCGGGTGGGCGTGCCAGATCCTGTTTTCGGCCTCCGGCAGCGCGTGGTCGATCTCGCGAGCCAGGAGATCGCAGAGCTTCCGATCGTGCGGGCCCAGGGCGTTGTTGTACTTCGCGGTGTCGGGGTGCATGCGCGCGGGTCTCTCCTTTCCGGCTGACGCGTGCTGGCTGGGCGGAGTGCCAGGCAACTTGCGGCTGTTCCGCTGTCTTCTCGGCTGATCCCGCTCCGCCTTCCGGGTCCGATCACACTCCCGGGCCCCCGCCGCCAGGCGGAACGGCGGCGGCTGCGTGCCGTCGACGTCCGTGAACCCGTAGTCGCGGGCGAGCACGCCGACTTCGAGCAGCGAACCCGTCTTCTCGATCACGCGCGGATCGGCGGCGAGCGCGACAACCGCCCGGCCCAGGTAGGCGGGCGTCTCCGAAGGCCCTCCTGGACCGTCAAGCCTGTCGGCCATGCCTGCGCGCCTGAACGCTTCCTCCACGCGCTCGGTCCGCATGAACCCCGGTGCCAGCGCGACGGCGGCGATGCCGTGCGGCCGCAATTCGTCCGCCATCGCCCACACCAGGCGCGCGACCGTGTGCTTCGCCAGGTCGTAGTAGAGATTTGGCATGTACGGGAGCGCGCCGACATTGGCCGTGGTGTTCACGATCAGGCCTCGGCCCCGAGGCAGCATCAGCGGCACCGCCCTGCGACTCGCTGTCAGATAGGCGCGGACCCCGGCCGTGAACATGCGGTCCCACTGATGCAGGGACTGCTCCCAGAACGGCGCGAGCGCCAGCGGCCGGCACGCGGGGTCCTCGTACCCACCCCATACGTTGTTCACGAGAACGTCGAGCCGCCCATGATCGCGCCGCACGCGATCGAAGAGCGCGTCGACGTCCGCATCCACGGTGTGGTCGCACCGGACCGCGATCCCGAGGCCGCCGCGGGCGGACACGTCGTCGGCCGTCTGATCAATGGTGCCAGGCACACCGTCCGTCGTCGGCCCGCCGGTCACGCTCCGGCCGGTGACATACACCGTCGCTCCAGCGGCGCCCAACTCGACGGCGATGCCGCGCCCGGCACCGCGGCTTGCGCCGGTCACCAGGGCGACGATGCCATGCTTATCTGGCATGTGTTCCTCCTTCGTTTCGTCGTAGAGCGCGGACCCGCGAGCGCCGTGCCCGCGCCCAGATGCATCGGATTGCGCACGTGGCGTCAGGGCCCGCGCGCCACGAGTCGCCGCGGCGGATCGAACGGCGCGGGCGTTCAGCGCCCGATCAGCGCGAAGGCGAGGACACAACAGAGGTGCCGTTCTTTCCCCATCTGGCCCACCTGATGTCGATCAGGGCATACGCAGCGAAGACGATGACGCCGAAGGTGAGTGCGGAGGCGTCGATCAGTTCCCCCGGGATCCTCTGGGTCACCAAGACGCCCGCGAAGGCCATTAACGCGACGCCATTAGACAGAAGGGCAGTCCACAACCGCTTCGTCCCGGCAAAGCGGTTGAGCAACCATCCAAGGGACCAGCTTGCGACTCGCATGACCGCGAGCGTCAGCAGCAACAGCAGGACGACCTTGGCAGCATGCATGAGTTGGCGACTTCCGATGATGCGATCCTGGTCCGCCCTACACGCGGGTTCAGCTTCAGCGGCCTATTGTCACGCCGGTCAGCGGCGGCTGCAAGCCGATGTCGGCCAGCCCGTTGTCTGCCTCTGCTGAAGCCCTCTCCGAAGCCATGTTTGTGGCGCCCCCTGACTCGGACATCCGCGATTCTCACCGGCTTCATCGTGCGGGTGGGCTGAGCGTGTACGAGGCGACAAACCGGAACTGATTCCTGCTGGCGTCGGCCGCGAACACGTGGCGGTAGTCAACAGCCAGACGAAGCCCGTGAGCCGAGCCAGTCCGCCGCAGGTCGATCCCGCCTCCGGCCTGAAGTGCAAGGTGCTCGGATGCGAAATCGTCGTCTTCCTGGCCGCTGCCCTTCCAATAGGACCCCACCAGAACGTTGACGAAGGGGAGAAGCCGGTGCGCGGACTTCCGATGAAAGAAATGGAACCGCAGCCCCGTCAGGACGGCGGCGTCGTCACAGTTTGGCGGGTCGGCGGGGCCGGCGTCGCGGGCCTGGCACGATCCCAGGTCACTCCTTGGGCCCAGTTCAGCTTCGACGAGGACCCAACCAAGCCGATACGGCCAATAGCCGGTACCACTGTCAACGAACGCCAACGAGAGCGTGAACGTTGACGCACTCTGTTTCGGCTGGGTATCTCCGACAACCCCGATACCCACCGACAATTGATCCGGAAGCGGAAACATCTGAGCCCGCAGCACTGGCGTCGGCGAGAAGAGGATCATGGCCGGCACCGCAAGCGCCGCACCCATCACGGCGAGTTGGACCCTCATGGATCGTCCGCCCAACGATCGCGGACACGCTGCGAAGCGCGCGCGCCGGCACCGCCCCATGGCAGCTCGGCCGCGATGCAGACTGATTACCATGGGTCGGGCAGATTATCCGACTCGCTCGAGGCGTCCGCAAGGCGAGGGTTCGCTCCCTTGAAGAATTCTGCGCAATGCGGGGGAGTCTCCCGTTGGAAGCGCACTGGCGGGTTGGCGGTTGGTGTCTCTTGTCTTTCGCTTTTTATTCGTTTATAGTCTGGTAAGCGAAGATAAAGCGAAGCACCGAATCAGTCACACCGGAGGTCCCGATGCCCGCCACCTGCCGTGCCGATGTCGAAGCGCTGCTCCGCGCGAAAAAACTCGACCGCACCCTGGTGCCCGTCACCAAAGGCAGCGGAATCTGCGGTGGCAGTTCGAAACGATGCCGACGGGTTTAACCGTTCTGGATCAACAGCTTGGAGGCGGTCTTCCGCTGGGGCACTTCTCGGAAATCGTCGGCCCGCGCTCCTCGGGCCGCACCAGCCTCCTGATGGCCATGCTGGCGGCCACGACGGGCCGGGGCGAACTGGCGGCGCTCGTGGACACCTTCGACATGTTCGACGTGGAGTCGATGGCGGCCGCCGGCGTGCGCCTGGACCGCCTGCTCTGGGTGCGCGGCGAAACCTCGACCGCGGCATTTCCGCCGCTCACCGCCGGCCGCCGTCAGCCCGGCGCCGACCGGGCCATCGAGCGCGCGCTGAAGGCGACGAACCTCGTCCTGCAGGCGGGCGGCATGTCGCTCGTGGCCCTCGACCTGGCCGACGCGCCCATCCATGCCCTGCGGCGCATTCCCATGACCACCTGGCTGCGGCTGCAGAAAGTGCTCGAAGGGCAGCAGTCCGCCGCAGTCGTCACGGGCACGGTGCCCATGAGCCGGAGCGCGGGGGGAGTGACGCTGGCGCTTGCTCGGGATTCGGGATTCGGGGTTCGGGATTCGGGGAGTGAAACACGGACATCAGCATTCAGAGGGCCACTGTTCCCGGTGATGGAGAGTGAAGTGCGCATTCAGCGCGCGAGGCTGGTGCCGGGGATGGGCGCGCCGGTGCGCCTGACGGCCACGGCGCTGGTGGCCTGAACGGCGGGGTGCGCGATGTTCGCCTGTCTCTACGTGCCGCGGCCGTCGGCGAGTCGCGGTGCTTCGGTGCCGCCGGCGAAGCGCCGGACGCGAGCGTGCTGCTGGACATCGCGCGGATGGTGTCGCCGCGCGTGGCCGTGCGCAGCAGCTGTCAGGTCGTCATCGACGTCGAAGGCCTCGAGCGCCTGGTCGGTGATCCGCGCGCCATCGGCGAACGCCTGCGCCAGGCCGCGGCGGATCGCGGCATCGCGCCGGTGCACGTGGCCGTGGCGGGCACCTGCACGGCGGCCATGCTGCTCGCCGCCGCGCGCGCGGGGGTGACGGTGGTGGCGCCAGGAGAAGAAGCGGCCGTGCTGGCGGGGCTGCCGCTACGAACACTGGCTGTGCTGGCGCAGGAGGAGTCAGAAGTCAGTAGCCAGTATCCAGTAGCCAGTGGAAAGACAGAAGCAAGAAGCAAGAAGCAGAAGGCAGAAGGAGCCCGAGCGCCGGAGGCAAGCCTCGACCTCCATCGCCGAATCCCGAATCCCGAATCCCGAATCCCGAACCCCGAGTCCCGACAGTCTCGCCGTCGTGGCCCGCTGGGGCCTGCGCACGCTGGGCGAACTGGCGGCGCTGCCGGCCGCCGACCTCTCGGAGCGGCTGGGGCAGGACGGCATCCGCTGGCAGCGCCTCGCGCGCGGCGAAGACATGGGGCCGCTGGTGCCCGCGCCGGAAGAGGAGCCGTTCGAGGCGTCGCTCGAACTGGAGTGGCCCATCGCGGAACTCGAGCCGCTCTCGTTCGTGCTCACGCGGCTGCTCGACCCGTTGTGCCAGCGCCTCGAACACCGCGATCGCGGCGCCGCTGTCCTGCACCTGCGCCTGCGCCTCGTGACGCGCGACCTGCACCTGCGCAGCCTGCAACTGCCGGCGCCCATGCGCGATCCGAAAGTGCTGCGCACGCTGCTGCTCCTGGATCTCGAATCGCATCCCGCGCCGGCCGGCATCGACGCGGTCACGCTCGCCATCGACCCCACGCCCGGCCGCATCGTCCAGGAGTCGCTGCTGACGCGCGCGCTGCCGGCGCCGGAACTCGTCTCGACGCTCGTCGCGCGCCTGCAGGCGCTCATGGGCGAAGGCAGCTGCGGCTCGCCGGTGACGGTGGATTCGTATCGGCCAGGAGCGTTTGCCATGAAGCCCTTCGTGGTGGAACAGAAGCCAGAAGCCAGAAGCCAGCCTGCCTCGCCGAAGCCGGCCGGCAGGCCGTTTGGCGAAGGCGGGAAGCCAGAAGAAGTAGCCAGTAGACAGTATTCAGTAGCCAGTAGGCGAGAGGCGAGAGGCGAGAGGGGCTTCCCGAACCCCGAATCCCGCCCCTCGACGTCGCTCGGGGCGGCCCTGAGCTTGTCGAAGGGCCGAATCCCGAATCCCGGAGGCTTAGCCCCCGCCCTCCGCCGCTTCCGCCTCCCCATCCCCGCGCGGGTGCTGCTGGATGGCAACCGCCCGATCAGCGTGCGGACGGATCGGCCGGCCCTCGCCGGCGGGTGCGTGCAGGCGGCGGCGGGACCATGGCGGACGGCAGGCGAATGGTGGAAGACGCCGGCCGCCCCGGCAGAGGCGCAGCCGTCGACGCCGCCGCGGCGCGCGGGCTGGAACCGCGACGAGTGGGACGTGGCCCTCAGCGACGGCGGCCTGTACCGCATCTTCGAAGATCGCGACACGGGACGGTGGTTCGTGGGGGCGGTGGTGGATTAGGAAGAAGCCAGAAGCCAGAAGACAGAAGCCAGAAGCCAGAAGCAAGAAGGTCCCCCCACCTGCAGCTTGCCTACTTCTGGCTTCTGACAATCGACAGTAGGCCCTTCTGGCTTCTTGCTTCTGCCGACAGAAGTGCGAGCCTGTGTTCATCGAACTACATACCTCATCGGCCTTCAGCTTTCTCGCAGCGGCGTCGCTGCCCGAGACGCTCGTCGAACGCGCCGCGGCGCTGGGCTACCGGGCGCTCGCGCTCGTCGATCGGGACGGCGTCTACGGCGCCCCGCGCTTCCACAAGGCGGCACGGGCAGCGGGAATCAAGGCGATTATCGGATGTGAGATCACGATAGTAGCCAGTAGTCAGTATTCAGTAGCCAGTAGGCGGGAGGCGAGAGGCGAGAGCGAACTAGCGCCTAGCGCCAAGTCCCTAGCGCCTGACCCCGAATCCCGCCCCTCGACGTCGCTCGGGGCGGCCCTGAGCTTGTCGAAGGGCCGAATCCCGAATCCCGAATCCCGAACGTGGCGCTTGCCTGTCCTCGTCGAAAGCCGCCAGGGGTATCAGAACCTCTGCCGCCTGCTGACGCGCATGAAGCTGCGCGCGCCGAAAGGCGAGGGCGCGCTGGACTTCGACGAACTGGACGGCTGCACGAGCGGCCTCCTCGCCATCGTCGGCAGGGAAACGCTCGCGGCGAACCGGCACGGCGTGGGCGGTCTGGTGGACCGGCTGGTGGGGGTCTTCGGGCGCGACAACGTGCGCCTCGAACTGCAGCGCCACTTCCTGCGCGAAGAGGAAACGGCCAACGGCATGCTGCGCGACCTGGCGGCGGCGTTTCACGTGCCGCTCATCGCGTCAAACGGCGTGCGGTTCGCAGAGCCTGCCGAGCGGCCGCTCTTCGACGTGCTGACCTGCATCCGCCACAAGACGACGATCGAACAGGCGGGGCGGCGGCTGGCGCCGAACGCCGAGCGCTACCTCAAGCCGCCGGCGGAGATGGCGGAGCTGTTCGCGGATCACCCCGGCGCGCTGGCGGCCACGGCCGCGCTCGCGGATCGCATTCAGTACTCGATGGCGGATCTCGGCTACAAGTTTCCCGACTACCCGGTGCCGCCCGGCGAAACCGCGCAGTCGTTCCTGCAGGCCCTCACGCTGGTCGGCGCGCGGGAGCGCTACCGGCCGTTCCACGATCGCGCCCGCGCCCAGATCGAGCGCGAACTGGCCCTCATCGGGAAGCTCGAGCTCGCCGGCTACTTCCTCATCGTCTGGGACATCGTCAATTTCTGCCGCGGGCAGGGGATTCTCGCGCAGGGACGGGGGTCGGCGGCCAACAGCGCCGTGTGCTACAGCCTCGGGATCACGGCCGTCGACCCGGTGGGCATGGAACTGCTGTTCGAGCGCTTCCTGTCGGAGGAGCGCGGTGAATGGCCCGACATCGATCTCGACCTGCCGAGCGGCGACCGGCGCGAGCGCGTCATCCAGCACGTCTACGAGAAGTACGGGCGGCACGGCGCGGCGATGACGGCCAACGTGATCACCTATCGCGACCGCAGCGCGTCGCGCGAGGTGGGCAAGGTGCTCGGCATGGCGCCCGAGCACATCGACCGGCTCGCGAAGTTCCTGGGGCGCTACGGGCACGGCCACGAACACGGGCCAGGCGGAGATGACGACGCGAACGACGCGCCGATGGCGCGCGACCTGCGCACGGTCGGCCTCGACCCGGACCACGCGCGCGTCCGCCTCTTCATGGACCTGTGGCAGCGCATCCAGGATCTGCCGCGTCATCTGGGCCAGCATTCCGGCGGGATGGTGCTCAGCCGCGGGAGATTGGACGAGGTGGTGCCGCTGGAGAACGCGAGCATGCCGGGCCGCGTGGTGGTGCAGTGGGACAAGGACGACTGCGCCGACATGGGGATCGTGAAGATCGACCTGCTCGGCCTGGGGATGATGGCGGCGCTGCAGGACGCGTTCACGACGATCAACGCGCGCCGTCCCGCGGGCGCGGAGCAGGTCGCGATGTGGACCATCCCGCCCGACGACCCGCAGGTGTACGACATGCTGCAGCGCGCCGACACGGTGGGCGTCTTCCAGGTGGAGTCGCGGGCGCAGATGGCCACGCTGCCGCGCCTCAAGCCCGCGAACTTCTACGACCTCGTGGTGGAAGTGGCGCTCATCCGGCCCGGGCCCATCACGGGCCAGATGGTGCACCCGTATCTCGACCGGCGGGCCGGCCGCGCCGAGGTGACGTACCCGCACCCGTCGCTCGAGCCGATCCTGAAGCGCACCCTCGGCGTGCCGCTCTTCCAGGAGCAGCTGCTGCGCATGGCGATGACGGCGGCCGGGTTCACCGGCGGGCAGGCGGAGGAGCTGCGTCGCGCGATGGGCTTCAAGCGATCGGAAAAGCGCATGAAGGCCATCGAGGGGCAGCTGCGGGACGGCATGGCGCGCAACGGGATCACGGGCGACGCGGCCGACCTGGTCGTCCGGTCGATCACGTCGTTCGCGCTGTACGGATTTCCCGAGTCGCACTCGGCGAGCTTCGCGCTCATCGTCTACGCCAGCGCGTATCTCAAGGCGCACTACCCGGCGGCCTTCTACGCGGCGCTGCTCGACAACCAGCCGATGGGGTTCTATCACCCGGCCACGCTGGTGAAGGACGCCCAGCGGCACGGCGTGCGCTTCACGCCGATCGACGTGCAGCGGTCGAACTGGGCGTGCGACATCGAAGAGGACGGCTCCGTGCGCCTGGGGCTGCGGTTCGTCAACGGGCTGCGGAGGCAGGTGGGGCAGGCGATAGAAGCGCTGGGATGGGGGACAGTAGCCAGTAGCCAGTATTCAGTAGCCAGTAGGGGGACAGAAGCCAGAAGGCCGAACCCCGAACCCCGAACACGGTTTCACTCGATTGAGGATTTCATCGCGCGCACGGGTGTGAACCGCGACGAACTGGCGACGCTGGCCGAGATCGGCGCCCTCAATGCCTTCGGGCATCACCGGAGGGAGGCGCTGTGGCAGATCGAGCGTGCGGTGAGGCCGGCGGGGGAGCTGTTCGAGGGACAGGTCGAACCGGAGTCAGTAGTCAGTAGCCAGTATTCAGTAGCCAGTAGGGACAACCCCGAATCCCGAATCCCGAATCCCGAATCCCGGATCACGAGCCCCTGCCCCTTGCCCCCCATGTCCCTCACCGAGCGCCTCGTGGCCGACTACGAGGGCACGAACCTGACGATCGGGCCGCACCCGATGGCCCTGCGCCGGCGCGAACTGTCGCTGCGCGGTGTGTTGCGCGCCGCCGACCTTCCGCGCGAACGGCAGGGGCGTCGCATCCGCGTGGCGGGCACGGTCATCACGCGCCAGCGCCCGGGGACGGCGAAGGGGTTCGTGTTCCTCACGCTCGAGGACGAAACCGGCATCAGCAACATCATCGTGCGGCCCGACGTCTTCGCGCGGGAGCGCATCACGATCCTCGAAGAGCCCTTCCTGCTCGTCGAAGGCATCCTGCAGAACCAGGAGAACGTCACCGCCGTCCGCGCCGAGCGCGTGGAAGGGATCGCGGGGGTGCCCGTCGACGTGCAGTCGCACGACTTCTACTAGGGGCTAGGGACGAGGCGCTAGGCGCTCGTCGGTCTTCTTGCTTCTGGCTTCTTGCTTCTGTCTTCTGTCACTATCATTGAACCCGATGACCTCCGACGAACTGCTCCAGCACGTGCGCGACCATCGGTGGCACCACCGGCCGACGGTCGAGACCGTCACCGTGGCGGAGGGCCGGGGCGGAGGCGTCGTCCGCGTCCCGACCTTCGTGAACGAGTTCTGGACCAGCCGGCAGCGCGCGGCGCACAGCCTCCACGAGATCTCGTACCGCGCCTGCTTCAAGCCGCAGCTGCCGCGGTTCTTCATCGATCGCCTCACGGAGCCCGGCGCCGTCGTCTACGATCCGTTCGCCGGGCGGGGGACCACGCCCCTCGAGGCGGCCCTCGCGGGCCGGGTGCCGTTCGCGTGCGACATCAACCCGCTCAGCCGGATGCTGCTCGAGCCCCGGCTCGCGCCGCCCGGCATCGACAAGGTGCGGCTCCGGCTGGACGAGATCGACCTCCGCCGCGTCGTGCGCGCCCCGCACGACCTGGAGGTGTTCTACCACCCGGCGACGCTCAACGAGATTGCGGCGCTCCGGCACTACCTGCTCGACCGTGAACGCCACGGCGCCCTCGATGGCGTGGACCGCTGGATCCGGATGGTGACGGTCAACCGGCTGACGGGCCACTCACCGGGGTTCCTGTCGGTCTACACGCTGCCCCCGAACCAGGCGACGACGGTCCCCAACCAGCGCAAGATCAACGAGGCCCGTGGACAGGTGCCGCCGCGGCGCGACCTGCGCGAGATCGTGCTGAAGAAGTCGCGCGCGCTCCTGAAGGGCCTCACCCGGCGACGCGCGCCACCTGACGCGGGCGGCTGAGCAGGCGCGCCTGCTGACGAAGGCGGCGCACGACACGCCGGAGATCGCCGACGCCTCCGTCGACCTCGCCGTCACCTCGCCGCCGTTCCTCACGGTGGTCAACTACAAGATGGACAACTGGCTGCGGTGCTGGTTCTGCGGCATCGATCCGGCGGGGTCCGCATCACGAACCTGCGCGCGCCTCGACCTCTGGCAGGCCGCGATGGCCGAGGTCTTCCGCGAGCTCCGCCGCGTGCTCAAGACTGGCGCGTGCGTGGCGTTCGAGGTCGGGCGAAGTCAAGCAGGGGACGGTGCGGCTCGAAGACGCGGTCATGCCGGCCGCCATCGACGCCGGCCTCGTTCCGGTCTTCGTGCTGATCAACGATCAGGCGTTCACGAAGACGGCGAACCTGTGGGGCGTCGCGAACAACCGCGTCGGCACCAACACGAACCGCGTCGTGCTGCTGCGGAAAGGTCCGCCAGGGCTGAAGCCCTGACCTCCAGCCGTCACCTGGAGGGCGGCCCGGCGTCGACCGCGCCCAGTTCCCGCAGGTACTGTTGTTCCAGCGCGCGGTCGGGTCCGACGCCATCGATGACGGCGCGCCGGCGCAGGAACGCCAGTTCGCTCGCGGCGCGGTGGAACGCGCGCCGCTCGCGCCACGCGGCGAGGCCGCCGTGCCGGAACGCGGCGGTTGACGCGTGGAGGCGGCCGCGCACCGAACACAGGCTCGCGTACTCCGCCGACGTCAGCAGGCCCGTCGCGGCTTCGGGCGCGAGTTGCGCCTGGAGCACGCGGCCCTCGAACTTCAACGACACCGCCACGATGACCAGCAGCACGACCAGCGCGGGAATCATGACCAGCCGCATAGACGACGAAGAAGAGCAGCCCGGCCGAAGCGCCGGCGTTCCACAGCGCGTGGAGCGCGACGGCGCCCACGAACCCCGCGGCCGTCGCGATCGACGGCCGTCGCGCGGCTGCGCGACTGGCGGGCGACGCCGAGGCCCAGGCCCGTCATGCTCGTGAAGAGCGGGTGCGAGAACGGCGCGATCATGCCGCGCAGCGTGAAGATCAGGGCCAGGCCGCCCGCGCCTCCCTGCTGAAGCGCGCGGCCGTAGTAGTCGACGTTCTCGGCGAACGCGAACCCGAGGCCGACCATCGCGGCGTAGATCACGCCGTCGACGACGCCGTCGAACTCGTCCTTGCGGGCGGTATAGAAGCGGATGAGGATCGCCGCCTTGAGCGCCTCCTCGACCACCGGGGCGCTGGCCATCGCGGACCATCCCTGGCCGGCCGCGGCGTCCATGAGGCCGTTGACCAGGCCCGACACGACCACCGCCACCGACGCGCCCCAGAGGAACGCGATCGCCAGCATGTGGCGCGGCTCGGGCTCGAAGCGGTCGAGCCAGAGCACGACCCCGACGTAGAGGGGGAGCGGCAGCGATCGCCACGGCAGCGGCGACGAGGAAGACGCGGCCGCCCGTGGCCGCGGCCGTCAGCGCGAGCACGGCCGCCGTGACGAGTCCGAGGCCGACGAGCCAGCGCGCCGGGCGCATCACGACTCGCGGTAGTTGCCGAACTGCAGCGCGACGCCGAAGTCCTCGGCCTTCAGGAGCTGCATCACGGCCTGAAGCTCGTCGCGCGACGGGGAGGAAATGCGGAGCTGATCCGCCTGGATCGCGGCCTGGACCTTCTTCAGCTTCCGATCCTTGATGAACTTCACGATCGCGCGGCTCGCGTCGGTCGGGATGCCCTGCTGCAGCGTGATCACGCGGCGCACCGTGTCCCCGCCCGCGTGCTCGATCTCGCCGAGCTTCAGGTTCTTCACCGGCACCTGGCGCTTGATCATCCGGCCCTGGACGATCTCCCAGAGCGCCGCCATCTTGAACTCGTCGTCGGCGACCAGCGTGATGGTGCTGTCGGTCCGGCTGAACTGGATGTCGGCCTTCGAGCCCTTGAAGTCGTACCGCTGCACGACTTCCTTGCGGGCCTGGTTGAGCGCGTTGTCGACCTCCTGCAGATCGACGGTCGAGGTGACATCGAACGAGCACGTGGCGGCCATCTCGGACTCCCTTACTTCGACGCGGTGAGCATGATCTCGACGCGGCCCTCCGGGCTCACGAGGCCGGTGCCGACGAGCGTTCCGGCGGGCAGCCGCCCGCCGGCCCGCGCCGCGAACACCTTCAAGACGTCCGGCGCCGCGTCCATGTCGGTGACGTACACGATCGACTCGGCTACGTCCGCCCACCCGAAGCCGGCGGCGGTCATCGTGCGTTCGAGGCGGTTCAGCGTTTCGGTGGTCTGCGCGGCGGCGTCGGCGGCATTCCCCGGCAGCACGCCCAGCATGCCCGACAGGAACAGCTGCGCGCCGGCCTTCGATCGGCCGAGCTGAGATTCGGATTGGCCCGGCCGGGCGAGCCGTCCGCGTTCGGCGTCGACATGGCCGTGCGGCCGCCGCCCTTCGCCGCGACCAGCGTGATCTCGATCCCGAAGTCCGGCGACACCAGCGGCGTGATCACCGTCGCCCGGGCCGGCGGGTCCTTGGGGAAGCGCGTCCGGTAGGCCGCGTTCATCCGCTCGAACATCCGCGCCATCGGTCAGGAAGACCCTGGCGGACACCACGTCGGTCAGCGCGTATCCCTCGGCGCCGAGGATCGCCTCGGCGTTCTCGAAGACCGCGCGCGGTCTGCGCTTCGATGCCGCCGGTCACGAGGGTGTTGTCCGCGCCTCGGCGCGGCACGTGTCCCGACAGAAAGAGCGTGTCGCCGGCGCGCACACCGTGGCTGAGCGGCGCCGCCGGTGCTGGCCAGCCCTTCGGGCCGCACGACGCGCCGTTCGATGCCCTGGGCCGCCGCCACGGCCGACACCTGCATGCGCGCGCCCGGCACGGGCAGTTTCGCGACGACGGTCGTCCGCGCCGGCGGCGACGTCGGCCAGTAGCGCTTCCACACGGCGTTCAGCGCCGCGAAGTCGTCGGCGCTCGAGAGATACACCGAGACGGACGCCACGCGATCGATGGACGTGCCGGCCCGTGCCAGGCGCGCCTTCAGTTCGTCGAGCACCTGCGCGGCCTGCGCGGCGACATCGCCCGCCGCCGGCGACGGCAGGATGCCCGACACGAACACGAGGCCGCCGCGCGCCGTGACCGGCGCGAACGGCGGGGGAGGCGGAGGCGCCTGCGTCGCACCGAGCGTGCAGGCGGCGGCAGCGACGAGCGCGAGTCGCACGGTCTTCATGATCGATGAATCCCCTGAAGGAGGCGTCACCAGCCTCACGTCCGATGTATCTTAGAACGGATGAGGACTTCGTCATATCCGCGCATCGTCCGCCGGCGATCCACGCTCCACGGCTGGGGCGTCTTCGCCCTCGACCCGATCACCAAGAACACCCGCATCATCCACTACGCCGGCGAGAAGATCTCCGCCCGTGAAAGCCGGGCCCGCGAGGCCGCGCACCAGGCCAGGGGCCACATCTGGCTGTTCGCCATCAACAGCCGATGGGTGCGCGACGCCGAGGTGGGCGGCAACGTCGCGCGCTTCATCAACCACGACTGTCAGCCGAACTGCTACACGCGCGATCGTCGGCGACACCATCTGGATCTGCGCCGCGCGGAACATCGCGGCAGGGGAGGAGCTCTCCTACCGCTACTACACGGGCGGCACGGCCGGCATCGCGTGCCGCTGCCGGCCCGGCTGCAAGAACCGGCTGTAGGCGCCGGCCGTGGTATAAACGGCGCGCCCTTCCTGGAGGACGTCCATGACTTCCGTGATCCGTAGCCGGCGTGTCCTTGCGATCCTCGGCGCGTGCTCGGCCATGGCGCTGGCAGGGGCGTCGCTTATCGGCCAGGCGCCCGTCCCAGGCCGGCTCGACGGCCACCGACCCGCGCTGCGCCTGAAGTGGTTCGACGCGCACCGTCGCGATGAGGCAGTCGTCGCCGTTCAAGAGCCTGGCGTGGCAGTTCCTCGGGCCGACGAACATCAGCGGGCGCGTCACGGACGTCGCGGTGGTCACGCCGCGCGGCAAGTTCTACACGATCTACGTCGCGCACGGCGACCGGCGGCCTGTGGAAGACCGACAACGACGGCGTCACGTGGGCGCCGATCTTCGACCAGGGCGTGACGACGTCGATTGGCGACGTCACCCTCGCCCCGTCGAATCCCAGCATCGTCTGGGCGGGCACGGGCGAGGCGAACATCTTCCGCAGTTCGAACGCGGGCGCGGGCGTCTACCGGTCGACTGACGGCGGCCAGACCTGGCAGCACAAGGGCCTTGCCGGCACGCTCACCATCGCGCGCATCGTGATCCATCCCACCAATCCGGACACCGTCTTCGTGGCGGCGTCGGGCCACGAGTGGACGGACAACGAGGAGCGGGGCGTCTTCAAGACGACCGACGGCGGAACCACGTGGAAGAAGGTGCTCTACGTGAGCCCGCGGACGGGCGCGATCGACCTTGCGATGGACCCGGTCGATCGCCGAACACGCTCTACGCGGCAACCTGGCAGCGCATCCGCCGGAAGTGGAACGATCCGCGCAACGAACCCGGCTACGGCGAGAGCGGCATCTACAAGAGCACGGACGGCGGCGAGACGTGGGCGGCGATCAACACGGGCCTCCCGCCGGCGGCGTCCCGAGGCCGCATCGGCATCGACGTGGCGCGGACCCGCCCCGGCACGCTCTACGCGTTCGTGGACAACTACGAGATCGCCCGCAAGGCCAAGGAAGGCGAGCGTGACGCGTACGGGCGCCAGCGGGCCGACGTCATCAAGGGCGCCGAGGTCTATCGCAGCGACGACGCGGGCGCATCGTGGCGGAAGGTGAGCGAGTCGAACACGTTCATGGAGCGGCTCGCAGGCACGTACGGCTGGGTCTTCGGCCAGATCCGCGTCGACCCGACCGACGAGAACACGATCTACGTGATGGGGCTCGGGCTGAACGTTTCGAGAGACGGCGGCAAGACGTTTCAGGCCATCGGCGACATGCACGGCGATCACCATGCGCTGTGGATCGACCCCGACAACCCGAAGTTCCTCGTCAACGGCAACGACGGCGGCGTGGTGGTCTCGTACGACCAGGGCAGGAGCTGGCGCGAGTTCCTCGACAACCTGCCGGCCGTGCAGTTCTTCAACGTGTCGTACGACATGGACACGCCGTTCCACGTCTTCGGCTCGATCCAGGACCATGGCAGCCGTCGGGCCGCGGTCGACCTGAGCCTCGGACGCGACAAGGTTCGGCCGCAGGCGTTCCAGAACGCGCCGGGCGGCGAGGGCAGCCGGCACGCGATCGATCCGCGGAATCCGAATGTCGTGTACTCCGCCGGCTTCTACCACAACATCACCCGCGCCGATCTGTCGAAGGTCGACGCCCGCGGCCGGGCCCAGGCCACCAGCATCACGCCGAGGCTGGGGCCCGCCGACGGCTACCTCCGCGGGCAGTGGCTGTCGCCGATCATCCTGTCCGTGCACAACCCCGACGTCGTCTACTTCGGCGGGCAGTACGTGTTCCGGTCGTGGAACCGCGGCGACACCTGGGAGAAGATCAGCGGCGATCTCAGCTACAACGACCCGAAGCAGTCCGGCGACATTCCCTACCAGACCGTGTTCGCTCTGGCCGAGTCGCCGATGCGCTTCGGCCTGCTCTATGCCGGCACGGACGACGGCCGCCTCCACGTCACCAGGGACGGCGGGAAGTCGTGGACGGAGATCACGAAGGGGCTTCAGCCGAAGCGCTGGATCTCGAAAGTCGTGGCTTCGGCGTTCGACGAGGGCACGCTCTACGTCACGCAGAACGGCAAGCGCGACGACGATGCGGCGGCCTACGTGTGGAAGTCGACGGATTTCGGCGCCACGTGGAAGAGCATTGCCGGCAACATCCCGATGGGGCCGGTGAACGTGATCGCCGAGGATCCGACGGATGCGAGAATCCTCTACGTCGGCACCGACATCGGTGTCTACGTGACGCTCGACGGCGGCTCCAGCTGGAATGTGCTGGGCGGCAACCTGCCGTCCACGTATGTCCACGACATCGTGATCCACCCGCGCGACCGGATGATTGTCGCGGCCACGCACGGCCGCGGCATGTGGGTGATGGACGCGGTGCCGGTCCAGTCGGCCAGACGATAGGTGCCCCGCGCGTGCGGGCCTCGGGAGGGCAGTGAATGCGGCACGTCTTCTTCCTGCACGGCTTCGCCTCTTCTCCGGCGTCGGGCAAGTCGGCGTTCCTCGCCGAGCGCCTGCGGCGCCACGGCCTCGACCTGCATTGTCCGGATTTCAACGAGCCGGACTTCGAGACGATGACCGTGACGCGGATGCTCGAGCAGGTGGACGCGGCGATGGCCGCGGTGCCGCCGGGCCCGGTGGCCCTGATTGGATCGAGCCTGGGCGGATTCGTGGCCTATCACACCGCGTTCAGGCACGCGGCGCCGCGCGGGCGGGTCACGACCACGGACCGGCCCATCGACCGGCTGGTGCTCCTCGCGCCGGCGTTCGAGTTCGGGCGCATTCCGTTCGGCGGGATGACCGAGGCCGACCTCGTGGCCTGGCGCGAGACGGACCGGTACGAGGTGTTCCACCACGCCGAGAACCGGCCGCGGGCCATTCGCTACGCGATTTACGAGGATGCGCAGCGCTACGACAGCGCGCGCTCGCTCGTCGAAACGCCGGCGCTCGTGTTCCAGGGCAGGGCCGACACCGTCGTGGACCCGGCGATGGTGCAGCGGTTCGCGGCCGCGCGCCCCTCGATGGCCCTGCGGATGGTCGACGACGACCATCAGTTCGGGGCGAGCTATGAACTGATGTGGCGGGAGATCGCGCCGTTCCTCGGCTTGTGCGAGTAAGCGGCGCGCCCGCTTCCGCGGCCGCCCCGTTCCGCACCTTGGTTTGCGCCGCTCTCGCGGCGCTGCTCGCCGTCGCTCGGTTCGCGTCGGCCGGCGGGGCCCCGCAGGCCGCCAGCCGGCCCGTGGCGGGGCCCGCTTATCGCCTGATCGCGTTGCCCTCAGGCCGCGTTGCTGCCGAAGCCCGACCCGACGTCCTCGCGACGCCGGTGGCGCCCGGTTCCCTCATGAAGCTCGCGACGCTGGTCGCCCTGTACGAACAGGGTTTGGGCGACGTGCGCGTTTCGTGCACGCGCCGCGTCGTCGTCGACGGGAAACCCCTTGCGTGCATCCATCCTGACCTGCATCGGCCCCTCACGGCGGCCGAGGCCATCGGCTATTCCTGCAACACGTACTTCGGAGTACTCGCGCAGCGACTGCCGCGCCAGTCGCTCGACGCCGTGCTGGTCAGGCTCGGGCTCAGCCCAATCGCACCCGGATCCCCGGTCGCCAGCGCCGCGCTCGGCCTGGGCGGCGTGCGCGCCACGCCGATCCAGTTGCTCGAGGCGTTCCTGCGGCTGACCGGCGGCTCGTCAAGACCTGCCGCGATGCCGGAGGCCGCGCGGCAGGCCTTGCGAGAGGGAACGGAGCTCTCGGCACGCGCCGGAACGGCCCGTGCGATCGGTGACGCCGGATTCAGCGGACTGGCGAAGACCGGCACCGCACCCATGCCCGGCGGTGGGACGATGGGATTGGTGGTTGCGGTGGTCAACGCGGAGCTTCCGACGCACGGGATTATCGTGCTGGCGCCGGGTGCGGCCGGGACCGACGCCGCGGCCATCGCGGCGGACCTGCTCGGGCGGCATGGTGCGCCCAGGCGGGACGCGACGGTCCGCGTCGGCATCGCGCGGAGAGACGGCGGGTACGACATCACGACGATAGCGGCCGAGGAGTACGTCTCGCGGGTCGTCGCTGGCGAGATGGGAGGCGGCGCAGGGCCCGCCGCGCTCGAGGCGATGGCGATCACCGCGCGGACCTTTCTCCACGCGAACCGGGGCCGGCATGAGGGCGAGGGGTTCGAGGTCTGCGACCTTTCGGATTGTCAGGTGCTCGGCTCGGCGGGCCCGTCCACCGACCTCGCGGCGCGGGCGACCGCGGGCCTGGTGCTCGTCGAGGGCGGCTCTCCCGCGCAGGTGTATTACTCGGCCTCGTGCGGCGGGCACACGGAAAAGCCGTCGAACGTGTGGCCGGGCGCGCGAGACGCTGCGTACCTGCCGGCCCGGCCCGACCCGGCTTGCGCGGGCGCGCCCGCGTGGCGAACCGAGATCGCCGAACCGGATCTGCGGCGGCTCCTTCGCGCCGCCGGTTTGCGCGGCGACGGCCCCGTGCGATTCACCGTGGCTTCGCGCCACGGGTCCGGGCGCGCGGCGCGTCTGGACGTCGAAGGCATGGCGCCCGATCACCTGGATGCCGGCACGTTCCGGGCGGCGGCTGGGAGGCTGCTCGGCTGGCAGACGGTGAAGAGCACGATGTTCGACATCAGCCGCACGGCGTCGGGCTATGTGCTCACGGGAAGAGGGGGCGGTCACGGCGTGGGGTTATGCGTGTTCGGCGCGATGAGCCGGGCGCGTAAGGGGGCCGGGCGAGACGCCATCCTTGCCGCGTATTTCCCCGGCTTGCGGGTGGCGGAACGTCGGGCCGCGTCACCCGGGGCCGCAGCCGCGCCCGCGCTCGCCGCGCGGGTGCGCATCACGCTACCAGAGGGGGAGCGCGAGAACCTTGGCGACGTGAGAGCGCTGGCCGCCGACGCCGTTCATGACCTGGCGGCATGGCTCGGCCGTCCTGAGCCTCCGGGGCTCGACATCGTGTTCCACGCGACGGTTGAAGCCTACACGCGCGCGACGGGGCAACCCTGGTGGACGGCCGGCGCGAGCCGGGACACGCGCATCGACGTGCTGCCACGACCCGTGCTCGTATCGCGCGGCATTCTGCTGTCGACGCTGCGGCACGAGATCGCGCACGTGCTTGCCGATTCCGTTCTCGCCGGTCGTCCCTTGTGGGTCAGGGAAGGACTCGCTGTTCACCTGGCAGCGGAGGCGCCGCATACCGACGGCAGGCCCGCTGGTGGCGCGGCTGCCGGCACGCCTGCATGCCCATCGGACGAAGCACTGCGATCACCCGGCTCTGCGGATGCCCTGCGCCGCGCGTATGACGCGGCGGGCGCGTGCGTCGCGCGCGCGCTGCAGGCCGGCGTCAGGTGGCAGGATCTGCGCTAACGCCGAGCGGCGGATCGCAGCACGACGACCCACGCCAGCTGCGCCACGACGAACAGCACGAGCAGCTTGGCTGCGGCGAACGCCGGCTGGATCCAGTTCGCCGGCAGCGACGCCGGCCGCCAGAGGGCCGCCTGCCACGGCAGCCACAGGCCGAGGGTGAAGGCGGCCGCCGTGGCGAGCAGGGGCTTCCATCGCAGGGCATGCCGCATCCACCGCGGCCGCAGACCCGCGATCCCTTCCTTCACGAGGGAAGCTGCCAGGGCCGCCGCCAGCGACAGCCCGGCGACCCATCGCAGGAAAGCCAGCAGCCAGCCGACGGCCGCGTGGAGCCAGGCCGTGCGCGTCCACCCTGTCCGCGCGATGATCTCCGCGTCGATCTGGCCCGAATAGCGCGTGTGCCACGCGGCGGCCTCGCCCGTCGCCCACCACATCGCGGCGAACAGGCCGAGCGGGAAGACGATCATCCAGGCGCGGCCGAGCGCCCTGCCGAGCGCGCCGCGCATTGGCCCGTCCTCCGCAAGCGCCAGCAGCGCCGTCATCTCGATCGCGCCCGTCAACCAGAGGGAGCTCAGGACCAGGACAAACGAGGCCGCAAGCATCCAGGCGTTCGATTCCGGAACCTGCAGGAACAGCCAGTAGAGGCATCCGACTGCGGCGTGACCGGCAGCGAGCCAGCCGGCAACCGCGGCCGCGCGGGTGATCATCGCTGGCCTCCCTTCGGCGAACCAGGCCCGGGCGCCTCCGCCGGCGCGACCGTGAACGAGGCCGCGGCGCTCGACGCCGAACCTTCGGGGACGTACATCGCCGAAATCCTCGCGGGCGAAGCCCGGAACTCGCCGGGCGCGATGACCTTCAGCAGGTAGGTGAACTCGTAGCGCCCCGCGTCGAAGCGCTCCTGGAAGAACACCACGCGGCTGTCGCGGAACTCGCGGCGGCTGCCCCACCACCGGCGCCGGCCCTGCTCGAGTTCGTAGAGATCGTCGTTCTGGACCGGTTCGGTGCCGGCGGCGATCGGGTCTTCGATCATGAGGTAACGCCAGTCAGGCGCGCCGGCCGCCGTCAGGCGCACGAGCAGCAGGTCGCCTGGACGTGCAGTGCCGTTGAACGCCGCCGCGCGGTACACGACGCGGCTCTTGACCGTGACCGGCGACAGGGCGAAGTACTCGCGCTGGAGCGCGAGCGCGCGTGATCCCGTGCGGCCTCCGGCGGCCTGCGTATCGAAGTACGTCGCCTGCACCGCCCAGTGAACCGTTCCGCTCCCGGTCGTCACAACCTTGATCCGGTTCGTGCCCGCCTGCGCGGGCACCGTGAATTCAACCGGGTCGGGCGCCGTCATCGAGGCAGGAGTAAAGCGATGCGTGCCCGCTGGCGAACCGTTGACGTAAACCTGGACCGTCATGTCCGGCGCCGTTTCCCGCCCGGCCTTCATCAGATCGATCAGGCCCGACAGCACCATCGCCGTCTGCTTGGTGCTGGCCCAGTACGCGCCAAACGTCCGGTTGAGGAGCAGCCATCGGACAGCCGGCTCGAGCAGCGGGTTCTTCGGATCGCGCGCGGCCAGGGCCTTGAGGGCAATCGCCGTCGCCTCGACGCTCGTGTCCACGAAGTCGAACAGCAGCGGGTCCCGGTCGGTGGTCCACCAGGCGAGATCGCCCTTGCGCTGCACGCCCGCTTCGAGTTCCCTGGCGAGCGCGGTGCCGCGCGAGTCGCCGGCCAGGTCGAGCGCCAGCAGCAGGAGGCCCTGTCCGTACGCGTTCATCCGGCCCCGCGACGCCCAGAGCTCGGCCAGTGCCGTGTCCTCCTGCCAGAACGGGCCTCCCTCCTCGTATTGCACCGTGATGCCGGCCCTGGCGGCACGCAGCAGCACGTACGTTTCGTAGGCCTTCAACTCGGCTGTCGCGGCCGGGTATTCGTGGAACAGCCGGCGCAGGGCGCGCACGCCGTTCATCAGGCGCCACTGGTCGACTCTGTACCCGGCCCCTTTGGCCTCGAGCAGCCCGTCGACGGCATACGCCGTCATGAACGGGTGGTTCTCATCCGTCTTCCACCATCCCCATGCGCCATCGTCGTGCTGGTAGTCGTAGAGACGTGCAAGGCCTTCCGTCACCTGGCGGTCGAGGGACTTCAGCCCCTCCGTGAGCGGGAGCCCCAGTTCGGTCAGCGTCCGCCGGGCCGCGAGGTTCGGGACGAAGCTCGACAGCGTCTGCTCGGTGCACCCGTACGGATAGCTCGTGAGGTACTCGAGCGCGCCGAGCACGGGACCGGCCAGCGACGGCGCCACCTGCACGCGAACCTCGCGCGCGAGTGGATTCGAGGTTGCGGGGACGTCGATGTCGATCGCCTGCTCACCGGGCGCCGGGAAGGAGCCCGCTTTTCCGGCCTCGCGCTTCAATCCGAACGGCAGCACCGGGAAGGGCAACTCGACGGCGTCGCGGTCATCGGCGGCGACAGCCGATCCCGTCACGGCAGCAGCGCCTGCACCACGCGCCTTGAGCGTCCACGTCAGCGCCGTTTCGCCGCCGCTCTGCACGGCGATTGACTGCGGCGGCCGGCGTCCTCCCGCTGCGGCGCCCGCGTCCGCGAACTCCAGGCCTTTGACCTCGCCGGTCACGGTGACCTCCTGAGCCCGCGGCAGGTAGTTGTGCACGATGACCGGCAGCTGAAGCGTGTCGCCTTCGGTGAGAAACCGGGGCGTCACGACGCGCAGGATGAGGTCCTTGGTCGTGGTCGTGCGCGCCACCGCCGCGCCGACCCGCGTGTCGGCGGTGACGGCGCGGGCGGTGAGGCGCCAGGTCGTCAGCGCGTCCGGATACGGCACCTCGACCGTGGCTCGGCCGCGAGCGTCGCTTCTGACGTCGGCGGCCCAATAGATCGCGTCGGGGAAGTTCTTGCGGACCTGCGGCCGGTCCTGTCCTTCACGCTTGAAATCCGCCAGCGTGAACGGCCGGCGTCGCTGGGCCAGCTGGAGCGGCTGCGATCCCGCGTAGCCGACAAACGCGTAGTCGCGCGAATAGTCGGTGGCGACGACGCTGTAGTTCAGACGGTAGAAGAAGCGGAGCGGGTCCGGCGTGGTGTCGGGCTTGACGCCGTACACCGCCTCGTCGACGACGCCGACAGTCAACTGGGCCGCCACCGGCGCGCCGTCGGCGTCGGTCACGGTGAGCGTGAACACGCCAGGTTGTCCCGGCTTTGAGACTGCGCGATCGGCCTCCACCGCCACGCGCAGCTGGCGCGACACGGCGGGGACCTTCAGTCGTTTCTCCGCCCGATAGAGCCTGTCGTCTTTCACGTAGAGGATGTTGACGTACGTGTCGCCAACGTCCTCGGTGGAGATCGGCACCTCGATGCCGTTCCCGCCATCGGCGGCCGCCACGCGGTAGTACGAAATCTGGTGGCCTTCCTTGGTCACGAGAATGGGCGCCGTGACGGCCGCGCCGCGCACCACAAGGCGGGCCGTCTCCCCAGGCTTGTAGGCCGCACGGTCGGCGATCAGTTCCAGATACGCGTCGCCCTCGGCGTATTCCCTCGAACTGCCGGTCA
This sequence comes from uncultured Acidobacteriota bacterium, assembly GCA_963806085.1. Taxonomy (GTDB): domain Bacteria; phylum Acidobacteriota; class Vicinamibacteria; order Vicinamibacterales; family JAKQTR01; genus JAKQTR01. Next base: position 1,524,338 of record CAWDWR010000001.1, on the reverse strand, counting down.
CCCAGATCCCTGACGTATCTTCGACCGACCGACCCTCGCTCGCGCCCCACACGCGGAAGCGATAGGCACCGGGCTGCGGCGGCAGTGTGGCGGACCAGGAGGCCAGCCCGTCCCCGTCCGCGGTGATCTGGCCAGACGCAATCATCGTCACCTGCGGTTCAGACCAGCGGCCTTCGGCGTACGTCAGCCGCTCGAGCGCCGCCGTCAGCGCCGCGCCGGCCTGCGGTACGCCCTCGTAGTCGAGGGCGCGGATGCTCACCTTCGCCGTCGCGCCCGGCGCCTGCACGTATTGATCGACCCTCGTCGTCACCATGTAGCGGCCGTACGTGGCGTGCACCAGCGCGGAGCCCGCGACGTCGCGGTTGCTGGCGTCGGTGACTCTCGCCTCGATTCTCGCCGTGTAGTCGCGCCGGTTCTCGTCCAGGTCCAGCGGGATGCTGACCGACGCCGTCCCGTTCTCGTCCAGCCGCGCCGTGGCCTCGACGGCCTGGGTGCCGCCGCCCCACCAGCTCTCCTCGCTGTCGTCGTCGCCGCTCCAGCGAAGCGGCGAGTAGTAGGGCTGCTTGTGCACCACGTACTTCACCGATCCGCCCGCGACGGGCTGCCCGAAGTAGTAGCGGGCCGTCAGGGTCACCGGCAGGCGCCCGCCCTGCAGCGCGAATCGATCGCGCGCGGCCACCGTGACCTCGAACTCGGGCTTGCGATACTCCTGGACCTCGAACGTGCCGCTGGCCTTGTCGTCGCCCGAGGCGACGGTGACGACGTAGTCGCCGAGCGCGGCTGATGCCGGCACGGCAAACGCGGTGTCGACGGCGCCGAAGGCGTCGACCGGCCGGGTCTCGCGCGCCAGCACCTTGTCGTTCGAGTCAGCGATAGACACCTCGGCCTCGCGGCCGTCGAACATGCCGAGCGTGCCGCGTGTCCGCCACCGAAGGACGGCTTTCACGCGGACGGTGTGGCCGGGCCGGTAAACCGGCTTGTCGGTGAACACGAGGCCGGCCAGGTCGCGCGCCGGCGACTGGAGCGCCCAGTTGCCGGGATCCGAAACGGTCACTTGCGTGCCGCAGCGGACGATCGTCAGGACCGAGTCGGGCTTCGCGACCTGGACGTCGATGAAGGCGGTCCCGTCGGCGCCCGTCGTCGCCGGTGGGAGCGCCTGGCGATCGACCGATGCCCGGACCTCGCAGCCGGGCTGCGGCGCGCCGGTTGCGCGATCGGCGACGAATGCGAGCAACTGGCCCGGAGCGGTCTTGCTGACAATGGCAATGTCGGAGACGACGACAATCGTGTAGGCCTTCAACGGCGGGCTCACCGCTTCCACCACGTACACGCCCGGCGCCGTCGTCCCGATGGGGATGCGCCGGGTTTCCGCCTCACGCACCGGCGGCAGCACCTCGCGCCAGGAGGCGACGAGCCGGCTCGGATTGAGCAGCGGGACCTGCGCGAAGCTGTTGTAGCGGAGCGTCTGGCGGCGCGCGACCTGCTGCCGGTCGCGGGAGGCGCGCCGCTGCTCGCGGTACTCGGCGCTGACCTGCCGGCGCAGGAAGCCCCGCAGCGCGGCGCGCCGGGCCGCTTTCCACTCCGCGAGGCGTTCGATCCAGCTCCGCTCCTGGGGAACGACGGGCTTCTCGCTGCCGAGCGCGTGCGGGTCTTTCAACGCCGCGAAGAATGCCACAGGGTCTGCGACGCGGTAGACGCGGAAGTCGAGATGGTCGAGTCCGCGATGGGTCAGCGAAAACGCCGCCTGGTCAGTCGTCCTGTAGACCTGGCTGCTCCAGAGGCTGAACGCCGGGCTCGTGCCGGTGGAGGGGGGCTGGGCCCACGCGGAGGCGGCGGCGAGCATCCAGGTGGCAAGCGCGATCGGCAGGGCGTGTCGACTCATAGCCAGTCCAGTCGGAAGACGCCAACGAAAGCCGGGTTGTGGCTAGCGGGCCGCCACCGGGCCGCGGGGTGCCGCGCCAGGTCCGCAAGGCGGAGCTTCCGCACCTCGCCCGGACCGCCGTCGAGGGGGCCCGTGTGGTAGACGACCCAGTCCTGTGCCGTCGGTTCGAATCGCGACGGCCCGAGGTACACCATGAGGTGATCCGGCGAAGCCTGGCCGTCCTGGCGGAAGTAGAGCAGGTCCCCCGGATGGAGCGATGCCGTGTCGCGGCTGATCCGGCGCGCGTTGAAGGTGACAATCGTGCGGGCATCCGCGAATTCGGCGTAGTGTCCCGAAGCTGTTCGAAACAGCGGCCAGCCGCCCGCCGATCCCGCCGGCCGGCTTCGGACGTCCGGGAACGGCGCGTCATCGGGAAGCGCGGCCAGCCTGCGCCATTCTGGCGTGTGGGCTTTCAGCGCCTCGCGCGCGGCGTGGCGGACGAGCCCGGCGCAGTCGGCGACGTCCGGCGTCGGCCGGTAGAACTGCGCATCCGCGATGAACGTGAACCAGGACCTGAATGCTTCGCGATCGCCTTCGTCCAGCAGGCGGACCTGCGCGCCCCCGGTGGCGGTCAGCGCCAGCAGGACGGTTGCGGCAGCTACGAGGCGTCGGGGTCCGTCCATGCGCGGCCCAGCACGCCGGACTGCAGGCCGGCCACCAGCGGTTCGTTCAGGAACTCGACAAGGGGGGCCAGCGTCTTGAACGCCTCGAGCAGCGCCCGGTAGAAGCGGGGGTTCGTGGCGAAATCCGCCGGGCGCTCGCGGCCCGCGAGGAACTGCTTGTACTTCAGGAACACCGCGGCCGGATGATCGGGCGCGAACCCTCTGGGCACGCGCTGCAGTTGCTCGCCTTCGAGGGCGCCGAACGTCCGCTTGAACGCGGCTGACCTGACGATCCGCGCCAGGCGCGCGTGTTCGGCCGCGATGTGCTCGCGAACCTGGTACAGCACGGGGCCCGACGGCATGTACATCCCGCCGCCGAACCAGACGTGCCGCGGCGCCACCTCCACGTAGAACCCCGCCCCCTCGTGCTTCGGCAGGAGCCGGTGCGGAAAGATGGCCCCGATGTGCGTCTTGAGCGGGGCCTTGTTGGCGGAGAAACGCGTGTCGCGGTAGGGCCTGTAGAGGGACGCGCGGGGGTTCGCGACGAGATCCGGCGCGAAGCGCGCGAAGTCGGTCGCCAGGCGTTCGACCAGCGCCACCATCGGCGCGCGCACGTCGGCTTCGAAGCGGTCCTTCCGGGCGTGGAACCACTCCCGGCGGTTGTTGCGCTCGAGGGCCCGCAGGAAGGCGAGCGTGCGCGGGGTGAAGACGGCCGCCGGGGCTGGGCGGCTCTGGCGGCTCTCGCGGCGCGGCGTGACAGAACTCGGCACGGCAGGCGGCTCCTGGGTATGAGCCGCAGTCTACCGCCCGCGGGCGTCCGGCGCCAAGAGGCCGTCCCGGCTGGAATAGCTGAGGCCCCGCTCGGGTTATCCTTGGTGGAGCATCCCATGGTCATCAAGCGCGCCCCCGACATCCGACCCTCGGAGATCACCGACGAGACTCTGTACCTGCGCCGGCGGGAGTTCATGAAGGCCGCCGCGGTGCCGGCCGTCGCGGCGCTGGCGGGCCTGTCCCCGACGCTGGCCTTCGCGCAGGACGCGCTGCCCAATGTCCGCAAGGGCGTGGTCACCCTGAACGAAGCACTGACGCCGTGGGAGGACGTGACCACCTACAACAACTTCTACGAATTCGGCACGGACAAGGGCGACCCGGCGCGCAACGCGAAGTCGTTCCGCGCCAGGCCGTGGACGGTGAAGATCGACGGGTTGGTCAACAAGCCCGGCGACTACAACCTCGACGATCTTCTCGCGCCGCATGCGCTCGAGGAACGCGTCTATCGCCTGCGGTGCGTCGAAGCCTGGTCCATGGTGATTCCCTGGGTCGGCTTCCCGCTCAAGGACCTCATCAAGCGCGTCGAGCCCCAGGGCGGCGCGAAGTTCGTCGAGTTCACCACGCTGCACGATCCGCAAGCAGATGCCCGGCCAGCGCGTGGGCGTGCTCGACTGGCCGTACGTCGAAGGCCTGCGCCTGGACGAGGCCATGCATCCGCTGACGATCCTGGCCGTCGGCCTGTACGGGAAGGTCCTGCCGAACCAGAACGGCGCGCCGCTGCGGCTGGTGGTGCCCTGGAAGTACGGCTTCAAGAGCATCAAGTCGATCGTCGCGCATCCGGTTCACCGAGAAGCAGCCGGTGTCGTCGTGGCAGGCCTCGGCGCCGCAGGAGTACGGCTTCTACTCCAACGTGAACCCGGACGTCGACCACCCGCGGTGGAGCCAGGCCCGCGAGCGGCGCATCGGGGAGTTCTTCAAGCGCAAGACGCTCATGTTCAACGGCTACGCCGACCAGGTGGCCGGCCTCTACGCCGGGCATGGACCTGAAGAAGTTCTACTGACGGCCGTGCGCGGAGCCCGCCTGCTCAAGCCGCTCGTCTTCGTCGCCTCGCTCGGGCCGCTGGCCTTTCTTTCGCTGGGCGCGTGGCAGGGGAGCCTCGGGGCGAACCCGATCGAGACGATCACGCACGCCACAGGCCTCTGGACGCTCCGCTTCATGCTCATCACGCTGGCCGTCACGCCGCTGCGCCGGCTGACGGGCTGGAACGAGATCATCCGCGTGCGGCGGATGCTCGGCCTGTTCGCGTTCTTCTACGGCTCGCTGCATCTGATGACCTACGTGTGGCTCGACCAGTTCTTCGACTGGGCGGCCATCGTGAAAGACGTCGCCAAGCGTCCGTTCATCACCGCGGGTTTCTCGGCCTACCTGCTGCTGGTGCCGCTCGCGCTCACGTCGACCGCCGGCATGATTCGCCGCCTGGGCGGCCGCGCCTGGCGCCGCCTGCACCGCCTGGCCTACGCGGCGGCGGCGCTCGGCGTCGTGCACTACTGGTGGCTGGTGAAGGCGGACATCCGCCCGCCCCGCAACTACGCGATCCTGCTGGCCGTGCTGCTGCTGGTCCGCCTCTTCGCCTTCTACCGGGGTCAGACCTCGAAATCCAGCGTATCGCCTGCCAGGGGGGTCTGACCCCCCGGCGCGGCCTTTTGCCGGTTTGTTGGACCTGACCCCACCTGCACCCGTGTATGCTGATACCGCTTCGCCGGCGGTTGTGCCGGTGCAGCGCCCCCGCCAGGTCGCCATGGCCACACATCCAGCCGATTCCAACGCCCCGCCACCCTTCGAGGCCGGCGCCGCAACCGTGCGGGCGCTCGAAGCCGGGCTCACGCAGACGGTCAGGGGCGAGGTGCGCTTCGACGCGGGCCAGCCGCGCCCTGTACGCCACCGATTCGTCGAACTACCGCCAGGTGCCGATCGGGGTGGTGTATCCGCGCGACGCGGAGGACGTCGTCGCCGCCGTCGCCGCCTGCCGCGAGGCCGGGCGCGCCGGTGCTCTCGCGCGGGGCGGGCACCAGCCTGGCAGGGCAGTGCTGCAACGTCGCGGTCGTCCTCGACTTCTCGAAGCACTGCCACACGATCCTGGCAATCGACGCGCCGCGCAGGCAGGCGCGGGTGCAGCCGGGCGTCGTCCTCGATCGGCTGCGCGAAGAGGCCGAGCGCGTCGGCCTGACGTTCGGGCCTGACCCGGCGACGCACCGCTGGTGCACGCTCGGCGGGATGATCGGCAACAACTCGTGCGGCGTGCACTCGGTGATGTCGGGCAAGACCGACGACAACATCGACGAACTCGACATTCTCACCTACGACGGCGCTGCGCATGCGGGTGGGCGCCACGCCACCGGAGCTGCTCGAGGCGCGCATCCGCGAGGGCGGGCGGGTTGGTGAGATCTACGCGGGCCTGGCGGCGATCCGCGACCGGTACGGCGATGCTCGTGCGCGCGCAGTTCCCGAGGATTCCGCGGAGAGTGTCGGGCTACAACCTCGACTTCCTGCTGCCGGAGAACGGGTTCAACGTCGCGCGGGCGCTGGTCGGCTCCGAAGGCACCTGCGTCACCATTCTCGAGGCGACGACCAGGCTGGTCCCCAGCCCGCCGTGCCGGTCGCTCCTCGTCCTGGGATTCGCGGACATCTTCCTCGCGGCCGATGCGGTCGAAGAGGTGACGGCGGCCGGCCCGATCGGCCTCGAGGGCATCGACGAACTGCTCGTCCGTCACTCCCGCAAGAAGAACCTGAACCTGAAGGGGCTCGCCCTGCTGCCGGAAGGGCAGGGTTGGCTCTACGTCGAGTTCGGCGCCGACAGCGTGGCCGAGGCCGAAGCGCAGGCCTCGCGGCTGATGGAGCGGCTCCGCCGCCGCCCGGGCGCGCCGGCGATGCGGCTCTTCCGCGACCCGGTCGAGACACAGCACGTGTGGGCCGTGCGCGAGTCGGCGCTCGGCGCCACCTCCTTCGTGCCCGGTGAAGCCAAGAACTGGGAGGGCTGGGAAGACGCCGCCGTCCCGCCCGCGCGCCTCGGCGAGTATCTGCGCCGGCTGCGCGCCGCTGATGGCCGAGTACCGCTACACCGGGTCGCTCTACGGCCACTTCGGCCAGGGCTGCGTGCACACGCGCATCAACTTCGACCTGAAGACCGCCGAGGGCATCGCGGCCTATCGCCGGTTCGTCGAGGAGGCCGCCGACCTCGTGGTGGAGCTCGGCGGGTCGCTCTCGGGCGAGCACGGCGACGGGCAGTCGCGCGGCGAGCTGCTGCCGCGGATGTACGGCGCGGAGCTGATGCAGGCCTTCCGCGAGTTCAAGGCGCATCTGGGATCCGGGGAACAAGATGAACCCCGGCAAGCTCATCTCGCCCTACCGCCTCGACGAGCACCTGCGCGTGCCGCAGTACCACCCGGCGGAGGTGCGCACGCACTTCGCGTATCCCGTCGAAGGGCAGCCTCGCCGATGCCGCGATGCGCTGCGTCGGCGTGGGGAAGTGCCGCAAGACCGACGGCGGCGCCATGTGCCCGTCCTACATGGCGACCGGCGACGAGCGGCACACGACGCGCGGCCGGGCCCGGCTGCTGTTCGAGATGCTGCAGGGCGAGGTCGTCACCGAGGGCTTCCGCAGCGAGGCCGTCAAGGAGGCGCTCGACCTCTGCCTGTCGTGCAAGAGCTGCAAGAGCGAGTGCCCGACCGGCGTCGACATGGCCGCCTACAAGGCCGAGTTCCTCGCGCACTACTACGAAGGACGCCGCCGGCCGCTGCGCTCCTACGCCTTCGGCCTCATCAACCACTGGGGAGCGATGGCCGAGTACGTGCCCTGGCTCGCCAACTTCTTCATGCGGTGCCGCCGTTCAGCTCGCTGGTCAAGTGGGCGCTCGACGTGGCGCCCGAGCGCCGGCTGCCGCTCTTCGCGCCGCGCAGTTTCCGGCGCGGGTTCGTCGAGGGTCAGAAGCCAGAAGCCGGAAGCCAGAAGCCGGAAGCCGCGAAGCAAGAAGCACAGAAGGACTAGCGCCTAGCGCCCAGCCCCTAGCGCCTGGTCCCGTCCGTTCTCCTCTGGCCCGACTGCTCCAACAACTACTTCCATCCCGAGGTCGCCCACGCCGCGGTGACGGTGCTCGAGACGCGCCGGATTCGCCGTGGACATTCCGCGCGAGCGCCTGTGCTGCGGCCGGCCGCTCTACGACCACGGCATGCTGACGGCGGCCAGGCGGCGGCTGGTTGAGATTCTCGAGAGCCTGCGCGGCGAGATCGAGGCGGGCACGCCGATCGTCGGCCTCGAGCCGAGTTGCGTCTCGGTGTTCCGCGACGAACTGCTGCGGTTCTTTCCCGACGACCCGCTGGCGCGCAAGCTCAGCCAGCAGGTGCTCTTCCTGACCGAGTTCCTCGTGAAGTCCGGCGCCGTCCCCGCGCGTGGATTGGAGGGCCGCGCCATCGTCCACCCGCACTGCCACGAACGCGCGTCACTGTGCCTCGACGATGACCTCGCCGTCCTGAAGGCGACGGGACTCGACCTCACCGTGCTCGACGCCGGATGCTGCGGCATGGCCGGGGCGTTCGGGTTCGAGCGCGACCACTTCGAGGTGTCGAAGGCGGTTGGGGAGCGCGTGCTGCTGCCCGCCGTGCGCGAGGCGTCGCCGGAGACGTACATCGTGACCAACGGCTTCAGCTGCCGCGAGCAGATCACGCAACTCACCGGCCGGCGCGTGTGGCACGTGGCGGAGGTGCTGGCGAAAGAACCCACGATCAACACCTGACCGGGGACGCTTCATCCGGCAGGGTAGAATGGATCGCTGTGCCTGACCCGCAGGCCGGCCCCTGGAGCGCGCATGGATCTGGTCCGCTGGTTCGTCGATTTCTTCCTCCACCTGGACAGGCACCTGGCCGAGGTGATCAGCCAGCTACGGCGGCTATACGTACGCGCTGCTGTTCGCCATCGTGTTTCTCGAGACCGGTCTGGTCGTCACGCCGATTCTCCCCGGCGATTCCCTGCTGTTCGCGGCGGGGACGTTCGCCGCGCTCGGCAGCCTGAACCTGTGGGCCGTCGTGCTTCTGTTGAGCGTCGCCGCGGTGCTCGGCGACACGGTGAACTACGCGATCGGGCACTATCTCGGGCCGAAGGTATTCCACTACCAGAAGTCGCGGTTCTTCAACCCGGAGCACTTGAGAAAGACGCACGCCTTCTACGAGAAGTACGGCGGCAAGACGATCATCATCGCGCGCTTCGTGCCCATCGTCCGCACGTTCGCGCCGTTTGTCGCGGGCATCGGAGCGATGACGTATCCGAAGTTCCTCGCGTACAACGTCATCGGCGGCGTGGCGTGGGTGCTCGTCTGCGTGTTCGCGGGCTACTTCTTCGGGAACCTGCCGATCGTCAAGAACAACTTCAGCCTGGCGATCATCGCGATCGTCATCATCTCGGTCATGCCGGCCGTCGTCGAGTACCTCCGGCACCGCCGGTCGCAGCGGGCCGCGCCCACGCGGGCCTGACGCCGCACCCGTCGGCGGACTCGCCCGTTGGTGGCCAACCCTTCGTTAGCGTGATTCAGCGACGAGCCGGCCCGATTGCCTGGAGAGCGTCACTTCCAGGGGACGATCGGTGATCCGGACGTCCAACAGGACGGCGGTCCCCATTCCTGGAATCGAGATGTGCACGGCGCGGAATGGGCCGGGGGCAATCGCAGGAAGACGGACGAGGCCATCCGCCCCGGGAGTGGTTCGCACGGAGACGTCGTTTCCATCTGCCACACGCACGCTCACCCACGCGTCGTTCACCGGCCCACGCGTGTCGGCCCAGCTCATTCGCATCGAGAGCCGGCGTACCGGTGTCGCTGCCGTTTCCGTTCCCAGCGCGCGGTCGGTCGCGCGCTCGAAGCGCTCGAACGCGACGGCACCGTCCGGCTGCAGGACGACGTGCCGGGCTCCCTGGCCGCCGGGATAGCCGTCCGACCGCACGAGCTGCAGGATCGCCAGCAGCTCATTCGTCGCGGTATCGAAGACGGCCAGTCGCTGATCCCGAATGAGGAAGCCGACCTTCCTGCTATCGCTCGACCAGATGATCGTGCGGCACCAGTCCGCATCGGGCGCGAGGTCCATCAGCCGGCGAGCCGTGCCGCCGCTCGGTCCGAGATAGAGGTGATCATCGGGAGGGTCAATGCTGGCCTCCTGGCGAACGAAAGCCGTGTACCGGCCGTCGGGAGACACGGAGGTGGTGTGCGTGCGGGGCATCAGATCGCTGGCCAGTTGACAGCCAGCCGTGGCGACCAGTGCGGCCAGACCGATGACCAGACCGCCGAGCGTCCTCCACCTGACTCCGGACTCGTACGTCATGACCACCTCGGCGGGAGCGGGCAGGTGCCGTGGTTGCGGCCACCAGGAGGTTCAAATCCCGCCCCCGCAACCAACGGTAGTTGCAGCTCTGGTGCGGCGCGGCGTGACTCGCAGTCATGGCTTCGTTCACCGCTGGAAGGTATATGCCCTCACATCAATTGAGGCAATGTATCGAGAAACGGCATGACGCGGGAAGACGACTCTACCAGGTTGCATACCGACCATGGTGACATCGCGATTTCGGTCGCTGGGCCCTGGGAGGAATGGGCGAGTCCGTGTTACAATACATAGGTCATTATGCTCAAAGACCTTGGAAATGTAACAGTCCGGCGCGGCAGTCCTGAGCAGCGAGCCATCGCCGTCGCTCGCAGCCAAGGTATCGCGCGTACCCGCGATTTCGCGGCTGCCGGCATCGCGCGCACCCACGTCCGACGCCTGTGCGATCGAGGCCTGCTGGTGCGCACGGCGAGAGGGCTCTATCAGCTTCCGAATGCTGAGCTGTCTGCAGCCCACAGCCTTGCGGAGATTGCCCGCGTCGTGCCTGGGGGGACGGTGTGCCTCCTGTCGGCGCTGCAGTTCCACGAACTCACGACGCAGCTGCCACGCGCCGTCTGGATGCTGATCGGTTCGAAAGCATGGACCCCGCGCAACCCGCCGGTCCCCCTGGAGATTGTCCGTTCACGGGGGGAGGCACTCACGGCAGGCGTCGCGCGGCACGTGATCGAGCGAGTGTCGGTGCCGATCACTGTGCCGGCGAAGACGGTCGCTGACTGCTTCAAGTACCGGAATCGTGTCGGGCTCGACGTCGCCATGGAGGCGCTACGGGATTGCCTCCGGCACAGGCGCGCGACCGTGGACGAACTCTGGCGTTTTGCATCGGTCTGCCGCGTTCGGAACGTGATGCGTCCGTATCTCGAGGCGATGGTATGAGCCCGAGTCGCGAACGGCCGCGCAACATGGCCGCGTCGGTTCGCGAGCGCCTGACTCAGCAAGCTCGATCGCGATCCGCAAACGTACAACTCGTGATGACACGCTACGCGATTGAGCGTCTGCTCTACAGACTGAGCCTGTCCCGGCATCGGGAACGATTCGTACTCAAGGGCGCGATGCTTTTTGCCGTCTGGGCCGATGCCCCGTACCGCACGACCGCGGATCTCGACCTGCTCGGCTCGGGCGACCCAGAACCGCAGTTGCTCGCACGGGCCATCCGAGAGATTTGCTCGGTCGTTGTCGAGGATGACGGCGTCACGTTCCTCGCCGACACGCTCAGGCTCGAGGCGGCGCGTGAGGACCAGGAATACCAAGGGGCACGGACGACTATGACCGCGATGATCGCGGGTGCCCGCCTCGCGATCCACGTGGACATCGGGTACGGCGATGCAATCACGCCGGGCGTTCTGGATCTGGAATATCCGTCACTTCTCGATATGCCTCGCGCGAAGCTCCGCGCCTATCCGGCCGAGACTGTGGTCGCCGAGAAGTTCCATGCTCTCGTCGTGCTCGGGATGGCGAACAGCCGCATGAAGGACTTCTACGATCTGTGGGCGATGGCCGGCTCCCTGGCCTTCGACGGTGCCATTCTCGCCCAGGCCTTCGGAGCCACGTTTGAGCGCAGGAGAACACCGTTGCCGACCGTAGTGCCGGTGGCGCTCACCGGCACATTCGTGGGCGATCCGGCCAAGCAGGCGCAATGGCAAGGGTTCCTTCGGCGCACGGAATGTGCCCTCCAACCGAGTCCGCTTCACGACGTTGCAGCCGCGGTTGCCGGCTTCGTTATGCCGGCGGCTACGGCGGCCGCCGCAGGGTCTGTTTTCGAGCAGCGATGGGAGCCTGGCGGGCCGTGGAAATGATGACGCAGGGGGAACGGGTGGGGGAACATTCTCCAAAGCGCACTGTTCCCCCCTCTGCCGATTCCGCCTACCGTTGGTGACCGCAGGGTGTGCAACAGCATCAACCAATTCCTTGCCTCAACTTGGTCCCACGCAGTCAACAGCTTGCCGCCAGGCTTCTGAACCACAATTGAGCGGCGTTCCTCGCCGCGCCGTTCGCCACCGAGGGGAGCAGACGATGGGGGATGGGGCGTGAACGACCCCCCTTTTTGCCCCGGCTACCGGCCACAGGGCCGTCCCGGGGGGTCGCTCACGCCCCGCATGTCGCCGTCATTGTCCGAGTGGAATGCGAGCCAGATCTCCGGTGCGATGTCAGCCAGATCTCCCGTGCTGACGACGTCGAGTTCATCGTGTCTGGCGCGTGCGTTTTCGCTCGCGGTAACTCGTGCGCCGCGCGCCGCCGCGAGACGCGGATGTACAGTGGCAGGGCTGGCCGCAGCGCGCGGCGAAACGCCGCGCCAACCGAGCTGTGATGCCGCCATCGAGGGGATGCCTTTCGGGTCCTCGCGCTGACGTTGAGCGCGGCCTGTGTGACCGGTCTGCTGGTGAATTGGCTGATGCGGTGATACCGATATCAGAATCCCGCTTCAACCGTCCATTCGAGCCACTGGCCCTTTCTGAGCGCGCGAGCCTGATCGTCGTCGAGGAGGTACGTGCGGCGGTAGAACCCGAGCGCCCACTCGTGTGCGGCGATGTCGCGAAAGCGATCCGGATACGTGCCCTTCGCCATGATCAAGAGGTCGAGCGGGTATTCAAGGCGCCGCGCGCAGTTCATCGGCGACCACGGCAGCGCATAGACGCGCCGCTGACGCACCGCACGCAGCCTCTGGAGATCGCGGAAGTACGGCGCTTCGGCCAGTTCCTGCGGGGGATGGTAGCCCGCTGCGGTCGGCAGGAAGATCACGTCGGGGTCCAGCGCCAGGATCTGTTCGGCGTTGAGCAGCACGCGGGCCCCGGGACCGCGATAGGCGTTTCGGGCGCCGATGATCCGTTCGAGCATCCACGACTCGGTGGTATCGGCGCCCCACACGTACGCGGCGCCGCCGGAGGTGCGCGCCCCGGACGCCAAGCCCAGGTAGAGCGCGCGGGGCCGCGCGCCTTCGGGCACGTCCTGCACGCGCGACTGGATCATCGTCTCGGTCGTGCTCAGTTCCGCGGCAAGCGCCACGGCCTCGCCTTCCTTCTGGAAGAGCCGCCCGAGCACGTCGATCTCGCGGCGCAGCGTCTCGAGTCCCTGACCCCTGAAATCCGCCGGCGATCGCAGCACCACGACGGGGATGCCCATCCCTTCGAAGACAGCGATCGTGCGCGCGACGACCTCGGTTGACGTCCCAATCGTGCAGTCACCGACGCGCATGATCACCACCTGCGGCTTTGCCGCCGCTATGGTCTCGTACTTGATCGCCTCACCGCTGGTTCGGTTGGCGCACGGCAGCTCGGCGATCCACGGGTGCAGCACCCGCATGGTGCCCATCCCGTCGGCGACGGTGAAGGTGCGGCCGTTGCTGGACGGGTACGAATAGGACCACGTGCGCTGCTGGCTCGACGAGCCGACGGCCACCAGCGTTCGAATGGTGCCGAGGCGCGTCATCACCGCTTCCACGAAGCCGTCGTCAATGGTCGCCACCTTTGAGAGCGGCGTCGGCAGGCTGACGGCCCCGCCGCGCATGTCGGTCACGATTCGCTGCCCGACGCTGTTCACGGGGCCTCCGGCCCGGTCGCCGGTGCGCGTGCACACCGACTCGTGACAGCCCGCCATCGCCAGCCCCGTGATTGCGCCTGCTATCAGGAGCGCCCGTCGGTTCTGCGTCATGCCCCGACACTCCGGTGCCGTGTGGTAACGTCGGTCGGCATCACGACCGGCGCCCCACCGGCGGTCGTCAGTGTGCACAGGTCCGGATAGAGCCGCTGCAGCGTCGTGCCACTGAGCGCATCGGCCGGATGGCCTTCGGCGACGACGGATCCCGCTTGCATCACGACGACGCGATCGCAGAACCACGCCACATGATTCGGATCGTGGCTGCAGCAGAGCACCGCGGTTCCCGATGTCGCCAACGTCCGCAGCACCTGCCAGATAAGGATCTGATTGTGGAAGTCGAGCCCGGAGGCCGGCTCGTCGAGCAGGATGATCGGCGTGCGTTGCGCCACCGCTCGCGCGATCAGCACGAGCTGCCGCTGGCCACCAGACAAGCGGTCATAGGGCCGATCCGTCAGATCACTCAGCCCGATCCAGTCGATGGTCTCGCGCACAATACGCCGATCCGCAGCCGTGGCGCGCCCAAGGAGGCCGAGATACGGCGTCCGGCCGAGCATGACGACGTCCCGCACCAGCAGCGGGAACGGCGGCTTGTGTTCCTGTGGCACGTAGGCCATGAGCCGGGCACGCTGGGCCGGCAGCAACGAGGCTACGGTATGCCCGTCCACGGCGAGCGTGTCCGCGTGAGCCTGGAGGAGACCCAGGCAGCACCGGAACAATGTGGTCTTCCCGCAGCCGTTCGGGCCGAAGAGTCCGCACACCTCCCCAGCCTTCGCGGTGAGCGACACGCCGTTCAGCACCGGCAACGACCCGTACGAGCAGTGGATATCGCGGACGACCAGCATGGCGTTACCCGAACAACCCGGCCGTCCGCTGCCGCAGGAGGTACGCGAGGAACGGGCCGCCCACCAGTGCCGTGATGATCCCGACGGGAATCTCGGATGCGGTCAGTGAACGCGCGGCCGTGTCGCACGCCAGGAGCAACAAGGCTCCCATCAGGGCCGAGCCCGGTACAACGATCCGGTTGTCGGGTCCCACCAGCAGGCGGACGGCGTGCGGCACCATAAGGCCCACCCATGGCACGATGCCCACGGCAGACACGGACACGGCCGTCGCCATCGTCGCAGTCGCGAGGAGGATGCTCCGGGTGCGCCGCGGGTCGATGCCAAGCGTCTCGGCCTCCTGATCGCCCATCGACAGCACGTTGAGCGTCCATCCACCTCCGATCATCACCGCAGCCGCAATCGCGACGACCGGTCCGACGACGGCCACATCCTGCCAGGTGGCGAAGTACAAGCCGCCCATCAACCAGAACACGATGTCGCGCAGCGCCGCCTCGTTGGCCAGGTACTTCAGGGCCGACACCCCGGCCGCGAACATCGACCCGACGATCAGCCCCGACAGGACCAGCGTGACGATGGGGGCGTCGCCGCGTGAGCGGGCCAGCAGGTGCACCAGGCCGACAGCGGCCAGCGCGCCCAGGAACGCGGCGACCTGGACTGACAGCGCGAATCTTGGCACCACCATGCCGAGCGCCGCCCCGAACGCCGCGCCCGACGACACGCCAAGGACGTACGGCTCGACCAGGGGATTGCGAAACGATGCCTGGAACACCGCGCCCGACGACGCCAGTGCCGCACCCACGAAGACCGCCAACATCAGCCGAGGGACGCGGAGATTCCAGACCACGGCGGACGCCAGGCTCGTGTCCGTGGCGGCGAGGCCGACGCGGCTGGCCAGGACGCGAAACACGTCAGGGATGGAAACGTGATAGGCGCCGACGGTGAGCGACGCGAGACCGCCTGCGATGACCGCGATCGTCAGCGCCGCCAGCCACCTCGTTCCGGTGGGGATCGGTTCGTCCGAGACCGGGGCCGGCTGACCTACCTCGCGCCGCATGTGCCTCTGGCCAGCACCACCTCAGCCACGATGACTCCCGAAACGGGAGCGTCAGCGCCCGCGACGGGCACCGGGCTGGCGCCCAACGCGGCCAGAAGGGCTCGAGCCCTTTCTGCGGTCAGCACGCGATACGCAGGGCGTCGTGTCCGGGTGTAGGTGTCGCTGTGGTGCACAGCCGGGTATCCGAGCGGACGAGTCTCGGTGTCGAGCTGTTCCCACGCGGCTCTGGTCAGGCGCCCGATGGCGCCCGCCCGAGGCCCCTGCCCGAGCGACAGCCACATCCGCCCGAACGCCGGGCGATCGGGTCGGAATGCCTCCGCGCTCGACAGAAACGCCGCCAGCAGCGCATCCCGGCCGCCACCGGCCGAACGGTACGGCCGGAGGTTGACGCGGACGACGCCGCTGGCCCCGAGAGGTTCCACCAGGGGCTCGTCCCGGGACGGCGCGCCGAGTGCCTCCCACTCGCGCAGCAGCCACTGTTCCGCTTCCTCCCGCGAGGGCGCGGCGTGTCCGCCGCCCTGCGTGGCCTGATAGATCCATTTATAGGCGTCCCGCATCTGGATGGCGGGATCGGCATGCCAAGCGTCGAACGGTATGGACGTGGTCACGGCCATCAACGTGGCGAGCGCACTCACGACGAACATCAGCTCTCCGATGACGCGACCACGGTCGTGGGGCAGAGCGGCGCGGCCTGTCGGTTGGTGTCGGGGAAGCCGATCCCCAGGGGGCGTCTCCAGATTCCGATAAACGAATCGACCGCATATTAGCACGATAATGGCATTCGTGCTACGCTCGCCGGCGCTCGACGAATCGAGGCAGTCGCGCGAGGGGATCTCATGAACCTTGGGGACATTGACTTCGCCGACCGTTACCGCGAAGAGGTTCGACGGACGAAACGGCCGGAGCGGACGCCGTCCTACTGGGACAGCCGCGCGGCGGCCATGGGCGCAGGCGCGTTCCAGTCGGCGTACGCGCAGGCGTTCATCGCGCGCATGGATCTGGGCGATTGCGAGACACTGCTGGACGTCGGGTGTGGGCCTGGCACCATCGGACTGTCGGTCGCGCGTCGCTTGCGGCGCGTCTACGGCCTCGACTACAGTCCCGCGATGCTCGCGGCATTCAGCCGACACGCGCGAGACCGTGGCCTGACGGCCGTCACGCCCATCCTGCGGGCCTGGGATGACGACTGGTTGGACGTGCCCACGTGCGACGTCGTCGTGGCGTCCCGGGCCACGGCCGTCCCGGACTTCGCCTCCGCCGCGGCGAAACTCGTCAGCAAAGCCAGACGGCGGGTGTATCTGACGTATCCGGCGCACGGCCGCTTCGTGGGTGACGATGTGTGCCGCGTGCTTGGCCGGCCCCACGAACCGCTGCCGGACTACCTGTCTGTGGTGGGGATCCTGCATCATCTGGGCATTCACCCCAGGCTCGACTACCTGCCTGATGCCAACCGGTTTGCCGGTTGCGCCGGGTTCGATGATTTCCTCGTGAAGGCCCAGGCGTTCGTGGGCGACCTGAGCGTCGATGAGGTCTCGACCCTCCGCCGCTATTACGAAGAACATGGCGAACGCATCGGCCTGGAACCGATGCGCTGGGCATTCATCTGGTGGGACGTCGATGGCGCCGCTGTCGATGGATCCGCTTGAGCCACGCGCCGTCAGGGAGTAGGCTCCCGTCATGAGTGAGCTCACGCGCATCGGTGTCGCGATTGACGGAGATCTGCTGGGCCAGTTCGACGCCCTGATCACGAAGCGGAGCTATGCGAGTCGGTCAGAAGCGTTCCGCGATCTGATTCGCAACGCCCTGGTGCAGGAACAGTGGGCGACGGCTACTGGGCACGTCGTGGGGACGGTGACTCTCGTGTATGACCACCACGTCAGGTCGCTCAGCGAGAAGCTGACCAGCCTCCAGCACGAGTTCCATCATTCGATGCTGTCCACGCTCCACGTCCACCTCGATCACGACCACTGCCTGGAAGTCGTCGTCGTTCGAGGCCGGGCGGCTCGGGTGAAGAGGATTGCCGATGCACTGATCAGCATGAAGGGCGTGAAGCACGGACAGTTGACCGTGACCACGGCGGGCGCGGGGCACGAGAGGTAACGGGGCCGGCGTTGGGTCACGTCCAGACGCCGGAACCCATGCCGGCTGGCTGTTGCAGGTGCCCCGACGGGAACGGGGTCGCGGTGCCGCCCGCCAGTCGACAAGACGTCGACAAAACGTGGTTGACGAGAAGAGCTTTCGAGCCTGTCTCTAGACCGTCGGTTCTCGGTTGCATAGTCGCAGCCCCCTTCGTGTCGCCAGACGCGAAGCCCAAGGAACGGCGCCCTCGGTGGGGGAGGTGGAGGAGGTGTCGAGCAACCCAGCAGGAAGGCTGCGGTTGTCAGGGCAAACGGGATTCCCAGTAGACGCTGCACCATGACATTCCTTCCACGGGAACAGGCACCGACGCACGAGGTTCCAGGGACCGCACCCCCGCCTCTTCACCGAGGTTAGACCCCGTTCGATGTCTGTTGGCGTTATCGGCGCGGCGAGTGAAAGTGATCGTCCTCACGCCAGACCAGGGCGGAGAGACGCTTCGAATCGAATCGACAGGGGACTTGGCGGCCCTCTCGGGCGCCAACGGAAAAA
Source organism: uncultured Acidobacteriota bacterium (assembly GCA_963806085.1). Lineage (GTDB taxonomy): Bacteria > Acidobacteriota > Vicinamibacteria > Vicinamibacterales > JAKQTR01 > JAKQTR01. Next base: position 1,506,508 of record CAWDWR010000001.1, on the reverse strand, counting down.
CGAAGAGGTCGTCAGCAACTGACGACCTCTCCCTGCAAGTATCGTTGGTTGCGGGGGGGGGATTTGAACCCCCGACCTTTGGGTTATGAGCCCAACGAGCTACCGGACTGCTCCACCCCGCGTCAGCGTCGGGCACCGAGGCACCCAACCACTCAAAGATACCACGCCGGCCGGGGACCGGTCAAACACGCAGACCGCGTCCAGGCCCCGTCCGCCGCCACGCGGGCACGCCCCTACTTCGTCTGGTTGGCCGGGGTGACGTCGTGGATGATGAACAGCCGCTCGCCGGGCCTGATCAAGCCCGAGTTCGCGCCGGGCGATCTCTTCGATCGCGGCGGGATCCTCGCCGCTCAGCCGCCGGATCTGATCGCGCAGCCGGGCGTTCTCCCGCTGCTTTCCGGAAACCTCCGCCGCGAGCCGATCCTGTTCCTGCCGCGTCCGCACCAGTGCCGCGAGCCCGCGGTCGCCGACGAACGCGTCGATGACGACGAAACTGACGCACAGCGAGAACACGATCACGAGCGCGCGGAACCCGCCGCGCGCGCGGCGCGTGCGCGGCTTGCCCGGAGGTCCCGGCAGACTCGTGGGCGTGGCGGTCATCGAACAACTGTTGTACCCTAAGTCGCCGCGTTTGTACATAGGAAATCGATGACCGCCGACTCCGACGTTCGTGCCGTCGCTTCCGAGGTTGTCATCGTGCTCACGACGCTGCCGGCAGAGGCCGACGCCGCGACGTTCGCGCGCGACGCTGGTCGACGAGCGCCTGGCGGCGTGCGTCAGCATCGGGGCGCCGATGACCTCAGTCTACAGCTGGAAGGGCGCCGTCGAGCGCGCCTCGGAACGCCAACTCCTCTTGAAGACGGTGCGAGCGAAGGTTCCGGCCATCGAGGCCCGCCTCGCCGCGCTCCATCCGTACGACGTGCCGGAGTTGCTCGTGCTGCCGGTGGCCGACGGCGGCGACGCGTACCTGGCGTGGGTGCGCGAGTCCACCGCCGGCTGAGCTATCATCCCCTCGAGGCGCATGACACAGACCGCGATGCCCGGGCGCGCCGGATTCCGACCGAGTCCGCGGATGGGTGACCGCCGCGCGCCGCTTCTGCTTCGGCGCCATGGCCGGCCGCCTGATCCTGGCCGGGCGCGGCGCTCAAGGCCGTCACCCTCGGGCTGTCGGCCGCGGGCCTCGGCAGCGCGCGCGGCGTGGACGCGGTCAGCACGCTCGGTGGCGTCGCGCTCGTCGCCGGCGCCGGCATCCTCCTGGTGCGGTTGTGCGCGCACGGCGCGAACGCAACTGCTCTGGCGGGTCCGCCGCAAGCTCATCATCTCCTACCTGTTCATCGGCGTCGTGCCTGCGATCCTGATTGTCACCTTCTTCGTGCTCTCGGGGCTGCTGCTGTTCGCCAACCTCAGCTCGTACCTCATTCGCGCGTCGCTGACGGACCTGGCCGACGAGGCGATGTCGGTGGCGCGCCTCGCCGCGGTCGAGCTCGAGTCGCGCGACGGCGCGGCGGCGATTCGCGACGTCCTCGAGCGGCGCGCTGCCGCCGCGCGGCGGCGAATTCCCCGGCATCTCCCTGGCCGTGGTGCCCGTCGAGGCCGGGCGGTGCGCACCCAGCCGGGACGCGCGGCGGCGCGCTCCAGCGGCCGGCCGCCGGTCGACTGCGGGCGCGTGGATCGCATGGGGCCGGCTCCGGTCTTTCTCCCCGCGTGGGTGCCCTGCGACGGGTTCGCCGGCGTCCTGGCGTCTAGCGTCGCGCCGGCCGGCGGAACGCAGCCGGCGAGCCGAGCGCGTCGGCCGCCGACGTGTTCGTGCGGGCGGTCGTGTTCCCCGATCGGAGTCCCGGGCCGTGGCGCGTCGTGGTCGACGTGCCGGTCGCCGGCGCGATCAAGGCCCGGATCGAGGAGGCGACGGGGATCACGATGGGCAGCGCCAGCCTCGTCACCGGGTCGCCCCTGTCCGTGCAGGCCAGGCGGCCGTCCCGGCCGCCGCTGCCGCGGGCGACGGCTCGCCTCGGAGCGGAGCTGGCGGTTCCCTGGGTGGCCCTGCTGGACCACGTCGACTGGGTCACCGGGCAAGACGGAGCCGCTGCCGGTGAACATCGGCCTGAGCGTGCCGGCCATCTACCAGCGGCTGTCGGCGTCGCAGGCGTCGCTGGGCGGCACGCGCAGCTTCGGCGACCTGCTGCTCGTGGCTGCTGCTGTTCGTCAGCGGCCTGTTCCTCATCATCGAGGTCGGCGCGCTGGTCATGGGGCTGGCCCTGGCGCGCTCGATCACGGGCGCGGTCCACGAGCTGTTCGCCGGCACCGAGCGCGTGCGGCAGGGCGACTTCGGGCACCGCATCCCGGTGCTCGCCAACGACCAGCTCGGCGAGCTGGCCAACTCGTTCAACCAGATGACGGGCAGCATCGAGGACCTCCTGCGCCAGGCCGCCGAGAAGAAGCGTCTCGAGGAAGAGATGCGCCTGGCCCGCGAGATCCAGATGTCGCTGCTGCCGCGCGGGCCGCTGCTGGTGCCCGGCCTCACGATCAGCGCGCTCTGCGTGCCGGCCAGGGAGGTGGGCGGCGACTACTACGACGTCATCGCGCTGCCGGACGGGCGCTACGGCATGCTGATCGCCGACGTGTCGGGCAAGGGGATGTCGGCCGCGCTGTACATGGCCGAGCTCAAGGGGCTCATCCTGTCGCTGAGCCAGATCCACCTGTCGCCCCGCGACCTGCTGATCAGCGCGAACACGGCTCATCTCGATGCACCTCGACAGCCGCAGTTTCATCACGATGACCTACGCGGTCATCGACCCGGCGGCCGGCATCATGACCTACGCCCGGGCGGGCCACACGCCGCTGCTGTACCTGCCGGCCGGGAACGGCTCGGGCGGCCGGCGCGAGCATCCTCGCGCCGGACGGCCTCGTGCTGGGCCTGCGCATCGACGACGGCGAGCGGTTCACCAGCCTCCTCGAGGAGGCGACGCTCAGCATTCTCCCGGGCGACCTGCTGGTGTTCTTCACCGACGGCATCAGCGAGGCGATGAACGATCGCGCCGACTGCTTCGGCGAATCGCAACTGGCGGAACTGGTCGAGGAGCACGGCCACCTGCCGATCGGCGAGCTGCGCGAACGGATCCTCCGCGAGATCGCCGCGTTCGTCGGCGGCGCGCCGCAGCACGACGACATGACCATGATCCTGCTGAAAGTGGACGTGCCCGCCAGCGCGGAGGCGGCCGCATGAGCGAGCCGGTCGTCGTCTTCCGCACCTGGTCGGACATCGAAGCCAGCATCGTCCGCGGCCTGCTCGAGGCGCACGGCATCGAGGTCAGCCTGGCCTCGGACGTGCCGCACGCCGTGTTCCCGCTCACGGTGAACGGCCTGGGAGAGGTGCGCATCGCCGTCGGCGGGCGACGATGCGGAGGCCGCGACGCGGCTCATCGCGGACTACCGCGCGAGCGGCGAGCCCGGCCCGCCGGCGCGCATCCGCGACGAGTTCGAGGCGCTGCAGGAGGCGGCCGGCTACCGCTTCCGCGACCGCGGCATCCTCGAGCACGCGCTCACGCACCGGTCGCGCGCCAACGAGGACGTCACCGGCGGCGTGACCGACAACGAGTCGCTCGAGTTCCTCGGCGACGCGGTGCTCGGCTTCGTCATCGCCGACCTGCTGTTCCACCGCTTCCCGGATCGCGACGAGGGCCAGAAGTCGAAGATGAAGGCGGCGCTCGTGTCCACGCCGGCCCTCGCGCGGCAGGCGCGCCGGCCTCGGCCTGGGCGAGCACCTGCTGCTCGGCCGGGGCGAGGAGAAGACCGGCGGGCGGCGCAAGCGCGCGCTGCTGGCCGACGGCTACGAGGCGCTCATCGCCGCGATCTACCTCGACGGCGGGATGGAGGCGGCGCGCGCGTTCATCCTGCGCGAGTTCGAGCCGCTCGCTGGGCGACGTCGCCGGTGCGGTGACGATCGGCGACGACCACAAGTCGGCGCTGCAGGAAGTGCTGCAGGGCCGCGGCGATCCGCTGCCGGAGTACGTCGTCACGGCCGAAGAGGGGCCGGCGCATCGCCGGCTGTTCAGGGTCGAAGTCCGCGTGCGCGGCGTCGTGCTGGCCGAGGCCGAAGGCCGCACCAAGAAGGACGCCGAACGGGAAGCGGCGCGCAAGGCCCTCGAAGGGCTCAGCCGCGGCGTGACAGGCCCGGCCGAGAGCCGGGCCACGGCGTAGCGCTGGACTTCGTCCAGCGTCCGGTCCGTGTCCGCGGCGGCGCACCGCGAGTTCAGACGCACCCACACGCGCAGCAGCGGATCGGCGAAGGCGTACCGCTTCCGCTGGGCGCAGCACCAGGTCGACGTCCTCGAGCCAGCCCAGGTAGTCGCGCGTCGATCCCGGCGTGCGCTGGACGCGGCACGGCAATCTCCGTCAGCGTGAGCGGCTCTTCCTCGGCGAGGATCCCGAGGACGGCCTTGAGGGCGCCGTACCCGCGCGCGCGGTGCAGGCGCATCTCGTAGCTGAAGCGGCACCGGGCGTGCAGCGCGCCGCCCGGCGCGAGCAGGGCCGGCGAGCGCCGCAACCGGGTCCCGCGATCCCGGGCGGCGCGGACGCCAGCGCGCGGACCAGCGCCGCGACGTACGCGGCCCGACCGTCGGTCAGCGCGACGATGACGCGCGCGGCATGCTCCTCGGCCTCGTCCGACCGCAGCGCCGGGCATCTGCAGCAGATCCGCCGCGACGCTCGCGGCCGGCACCGGCTCGGCGTGGACCACCAGGAACCGATCGGAGGCCTTGCCGCAAGCGCGCGCAGCGCCCGCGTTTCGTACCTCGTGGCCAGCACGAACCGGTTGCCGCTCGCCGCCAGCGCGTCGAGCGTCGCGCTCATCACCTCCGAGAGGCCGGGGAAGCTCTCGAAGAGCCGCAATTCGAGCGCCTCGTCGAGCAGGAACGTCGGCCGGGCCGCCGTCCCGGGCCTTCGCGCCCGTGAAGTACTCCAGCGCCTGGCCGTAGGCCTCGCGCGGGCCCGCGGGCGCGCGCGCGGGCGCCGGCCAGTCGAGCGGCGTGTCCGACGATCGACGCGCGCGAGGAACTGCTCGGGCGACGCCATCACGCGCTCGACGTCGATGTACTGGCAGGACCCCGGCGGCAGGGCGTCGCCGCGTGCGCTGCAGCGCGCGCGTCCGGCCCGAGCCGCACGGCCCGAGCACCACGGGATGCGGGACGGGGCTTTCGGCGAGCGCCGACACGAGACGGGCGTCGATGCCGGGGAGCGCAGCGATCATGGCGCCAGCATCGGAATCTTCACGCCGCGCGCACGCGCCGTGGCGATGGCCTCGGGATACCCCGCATCCGCATGCCGCGCCACGCCGGTGCCGGGGTCGCACGTGAGCACGCGCTCGAGCTTCTCGTCCGCCTCGCGGCTGCCGTCGGCCACGATCACCATCCCGGCGTGCAGCGAGTAGCCGATGCCGACGCCGCCGCCGTGGTGGACGGACACCCACGTCGCGCCCGCCGACGCGTTCAGCAGCGCGTTCAGGATCGGCCAGTCGGCAATGGCGTCGCTGCCGTCGCGCATGCCTTCGGTCTCGCGGTTCGGCGACGCCACCGAGCCGGTGTCGAGGTGATCGCGGCCGATCACGATCGGCGCCTTGATGACGCCCGTGCGGACCAGTTCGTTGATCTTCAGGCCGAACTTGCGCCCGCTCGCCGTACCCGAGCCAGAAGATCCGCGCCGGCAGCCCCTGGAAGGCCACCCGTTCGGAGGCCAGCTTGATCCAGCGGCACAGCGCCTCGTCATGCGGCGAACATCTCCAGGGCCGCGCGATCGGTGGCGTGGATGTCGGCCGGATCGCCCGAGAGCGCCGCCCAGCGGAACGGCCCCTTGCCCTCGCAGAAGAGCGGCCGGATGTACTCCGGCACGAAGCCCGGAATGTCGAACGCGTTCTGCCACGCCGCCCTTCACCGCCTGCGCGCGGATGTTGTTCCCGTAGTCGAACGTCACCGCGCCGCGGCGCCTTCAGATCGAGCATCGCGCGCACGTGCGCGGCCATCGCGGCCACCGACCGCTTCACGTACTCGCCGGGATCGCGCGCGGCGGAGCGCCTCGGCCTCGGCGAGCGTCATGCCGTTCGGCACGTAGCCGTTCAGCGGATCGTGCGCGGAGGTCTGATCGGTGAGCAGGTCCGGAACGACGTTCCGCGCGACGCAGCGCCGGCAGCACGTCGGCGGCATTCGCGCAGAGCGCCACCGAGCGTGCCGACGCGGTCGCGGCGCCACCGCGCCACGCGCGCCAGCGCTTCGTCGAGGCTGTCGGTGGCTTCGTCGACGTACTTCGTGGCCAGCCGGCGCTCGATGCGCCGCGGATCGACTTCGACCACCAGCGCCGCGGCGCCGTTCATCGTGGCCGCGAGCGGCTGCGCGCCGCCCATCCCGCCGAGTCCCGCCGAGACGAACACCCGACCCGCGAGCGAGTTGTCGTAAGTAGCGGCGCCCCGCGGACGCGAGCGTTTCGTAGGTGCCCTGCAGGATGCCCTGCGTGCCGATGTAGATCCAGCTCCCCGCCGTCATCTGCCCGTACATCGTCAGCCCGCGATCCTCGAGGTCGCGGAAGTTCTCGAACGTGGCCCACGCCGGCACGATCAGCGCGTTGGCGATGAGCACGCGCGGCGCGCCCGGATGCGTCCTGAACACGCCGACCGGCTTGCCCGACTGCACGAGCAGCGTCTCGTCATGCTCGAGGTCCTTCAGCGTCGCGACGATAGCGTCAAAACAGGCCCAACTCCGGGCCGCGCGCCCTGAACCGCCGTAGACCACCAGCCGGTCCGGGTCTTCGGCGACGTCCGGGTCGAGATTGTTCATGAGCATGCGCATCGCGGCTTCCTGCGGCCAGCCCTTGCAGGCCAGGACCGTGCCGCGCGGCGCACGAACGGGTCGGGCGGATGCTGGAGTCATGATGAATGCGTCCGGGCGTTTTCGGTCATGCGCCCTAGACCATAGTGAGGGCAGCCGGAGCTTGTCAACACGCGGAAATGAATTTCTCTGGATTGCGTTTTGCGTGGTTGCCCCCGCGGGCCTCGATCTAGAATGCCCCGCCCACTCCATTCCCACCGCGAACGACCCGGAGGACCGCATGGGATCACGACCTGGACGGCACCTGGATCGCATGCCCGGCGCACACCCGATCTCGATGCGGCTGGCTCGGCTGGCGCTGTGCGCGCTTCCGGTCGTCGCCGCAGAGACGTTCGTCGCAGCCGAGCGCACATGGGTGGAGGTCACGAGCCCGAACTTCACGGTGGTCTCGGATGCCGGAAACACGGACGCACTCAGGGCTGCCTGGCAGTTCGAGCAGGTGAGGGCCGTCCTGCAGCGTCTGTGGCCGGGCGCGAACATCACCACCGGCAAACCGGTCGTCGTCTTCGTCGCCAGGGACGAGAACACGCTCGAGAGCCTGGCGCCGAAGTACTGGGAGACGAAGGGCGGCGTGCGGCCATCCAGCTTCTTCGTGACCGGCCCCGACCGGCACTACGTGGCGATTCGCGCCGACCTCAACGAACCCGACAGCCTCGAAGCGAACCCCTTCTTCTCGAGCTACTGGTCCTACGTCTACATCTCGCTGCGATCGCTGTTCGGCCGGGACCTGCCGATGTGGCTCGGCAGAGGCCTCAGCGACCTGTTCGCCAGCACAATCGTGCGCGAGAAGGACGTACAGCTGGGCCGTGTCGTGCCCTGGCATCTCAACATGCTGCGCGACGGCTCGCGCCTCCGCCTCGCCACGGTGCTCAGCGTCGATCGCGAGTCCCCGTACATCACACGCGAGGATCGCTCCAGGTTGTTCGATGCCTCCGCCTGGGCGCTGGTGCACTACCTGGCCTTCGGCGAGAACGGCGCGAACCTGCCGACGTTCAATCGCTTCCTGGAACTCGTGGCAAGGGGCGGCGACGTGAATGCCTCGCTCACTACTCATACCTCGCAGACGTCACGATCGACCTCGGCGACGCGGAGGGGGCCCTCGGCCTGGCGCGGCGCGCGGTCGCGCTCGAGCCGGGCGAGTCCCATCACCACGTCACCGCGGCCCGCGCCCTCGCCCGGCTGGCCAAGACGGACGAAGCGGTGAAGGAGGCGGAGCGGGCGCTGGCGCTCGCCACGACCCCGAACGAACGCCAGCGGGCCGAGGAGATGCTGGCCTACGTGAAACGCCTCCCGAAGTAACGCAGCCGCTGCCGTCGGCTACGCGTCGGGCCGGCCCGGCGCGCTGCTGTTCCTGTGCTAACATCCGCCGTTGGCCGTGGGCCCGACCGCCCACACGCGTGACACCAGGACTGTTCATGAACATCGCCGTCGTCGGCGCACAGTGGGGAGATGAGGGCAAGGGCAAGATCGTGGACCTGCTCGCGCAGCGGTTCTCGATTGTCGCGCGCTACCAGGGCGGACACAATGCCGGCCACACGGTCCACGTGGGCAGCCGCAAGTTCATCCTGCGCCTGATCCCGTCAGGCATTCTGCACGCCGGCGTCGCCTGCGTCATCGGGAACGGGGTGGTCGTCGACCTGAAGGCGCTCTTCGACGAGGTGGGAGAACTGGCGACGGCCGGGATCGATGTGAACGGGCGTCTGCTGGTGTCCGACCGCGCGCACGTGATCCTGCCGTACCACCGCGACCTCGATCGGCTCAGCGAGGCGAGTCTCGGCACGCGGATGATCGGCACGACGTCGCGCGGGATCGGTCCCGCGTACGAGGACAAGGCCGGCCGCCGGGGCCTGCGCGTATGCGACCTGGCCGATGACGCGACGCTCGAAGAGCACGTCCGCGACGGCGTGGCCAGGCGCAACGCGCTGACCCGGGAGGAGGGGTTGCGCTGGGAGAACGTGTTCGCAGAGGCGCGCGCGCTCGGCGCGCGTCTGCGGCCGTGGGTCGGCGACGTGTCGGTGGCGCTCACGAGGGCCATGGCGGAGGGCCGGTCCATCCTGTTCGAAGGTGCGCAGGGGACCATGCTCGACCTCGATCACGGCACCTATCCCTACGTCACGTCCTCGAACGCGACCGTCGGCGGGGCCTGCACCGGGCTTGGCATCGGCCCGCGATCGGTTCACGCGGTGCTCGGCATCGCGAAGGCCTATACGACGCGCGTCGGCGAAGGCCCGTTCCCGTCGGAACTGCATGGCGCGGAGGGCGAGGCCCTGCGCACCAAGGGCCACGAGTTCGGCGCGGTGACGGGCCGGCCGCGGCGGTGCGGCTGGTTCGACGCGGTGCAGGTCAGGCACGCGGTCCGCGTGAACGGCCTCGATGCCGTCGTGATCACGAAGATGGACGTGCTGGACGGTTTACCGGCCGTCCCGATCTGCGTGGGCTACCGCATCGACGGCGAGGTCTGCGAGGAGTTTCCCGCCGATCTGCGCCGGCTTCAGCGCTGCACGCCTGTCCTCGAATCCATGCCGGGCTGGTCCGCCCGGACGGCAGGGGCGACGGACTTCGCGGGCCTGCCCGCCGAGGCCCGGTCCTACATCGAGCGCCTCGAGCAACTCATCGGCGTGCCGGTGCTCCTCATCTCGACGGGCGCCGGACGTGACGACACCATCGTCCGCAACGCGCCGCTGGCGGCCGCGTGGCTCGGCCCGGCGTTGTCGTAGTCAGCTTGCGGCAGTCTCGGCGGCCTGCTCGATGCAGAATTGGAGGAGCGGTTCGGGATCGGCCGACGAGAACTCGAGTCCCGCGCGGTAATGCGGCGGCTGCCCGGCTTTGGGGATCTCGAACAGCGCCCACGCCACCGTCCCCGCGGCCCTGATGAGATACGGATCCGCCGCGAGCACGATGCGCACCCGCTGGCGCGGCTTGAGCACGGTGGTCGACACCACCTGGGCGCCCATCGTCGACAGGTCGATGAGCGAAGCCGTCGCGCCGTCGATCTGGATGTCGATGCCCTGGCGCATTCTGATGCGGGGCACCCGCCGCGTGCCGGCCGCATCGAGCGGCAGCCAGGTTGGCCGCGCGCCCGTGGGGACCGGCACCGCGACGCCCTGGCCGTCGATCATGAGCACCTGCGTCCCGGCGAACTGGGCGTCGACGGCGATGCGGTGGGTGAGCGCGGTGCCGCGCGGGCTCATCGCGAACTTCTCCGGCAGGGCCACCACCCGCGGCCGCTGACGCACCATGTGCTCGACCGCCTGGCACACCTGCTCTTCGTCGAAGACGAGCAGTTCGGTGTCGCGGGTCTCCGGGTGCTGCGCCAGCGAGGTCGCCAGCGCCTTGGGGCCGATGAAGAGCGTCACGCCGTCCGCCATGCGCGCGCGTCAGTCCTTCCCGGCAGGCCGTGGCACATCGCGCGACTCTTCGAGGGTGAAGGCGTAGATCGCGCGCAGTTCCTGCGTGCGCGGCGCGGCCGTCGCGAGTTCGATTTCCGACAGGAACTGGTCGTCGCTCACGCCCGTCTCGACGTGCAACGCCCGGATGGTCGGCGCCTGCCGCGCAGGGGCCGGCGCCGCGGCCGGCGCGATCTCGCGGCCGGCGTCGGCTGTCGTGGTGGAGCCGTTGTCGCTGCCGTCGAACACCATCCGCCCCGCGCCCAGACCCACCAGGAGGCCTGCAACGGCGGCCGCCGCTACCCAGCGGCGCAGCACGCGAGGCTGCGCCTCCGAGTGGCCGTTCTGCCCGGCGGCGGGAAAGGGAAGGACCCTGGGACCCGACTGCAGGGCGTCGATCCGGCGCAGGATCCGCTCGCGCTGATGAGCCATGCGATCGTCGGAGCAGGCCGCCTCGGCCTCCGAGATGGCCGCGTCGCGGGCATCGTCGAAGGTCGCCCGCAGCGCCTGGTACTGCGCGTTGCACGAGGCGCAGTGGGCCAGGTGCCGCAGCGGCGCTTCGTCGCTCGCATCCAGGGCCGCCAGGCCGCGGTCCGCGAGGTAGCGGCGGATGAGCAGGTTGTCGTCGAGGTGTCGCTTAACGGCGAACACGGCCGGCCTCCAGGACGCTGCGCAGCTTCCGCAGCGCCCGAAACAGATGGACCCGGACGGTCGATTCCGTCAGGCCCGTCATCTCGCCCACTTCACGCGGCGATTGCCCTTCGACGTGGCACAGCAGCAGGATGTCCCGCTGCCGGCGGGGCAGCGTGTCAATCGCGCCCATCAACTCGCGCCGTCGCTCGTTGCCGAGCAGTGCATCCTCGGGGTTCAGCCCCGGCGCCGTGCGCCAGGTCGACCACCGATCCGACCCGGTCTGCGCGCTCGAACCCGATCGTTTCCCATCGCTCACGGCGCCGCCTCGCCTTCTGCCGGTCGCGGCAGGTGTTGGCGAGGATGCGCGTGAACCACGCCTCGAACGGCAAATCCTCGCGGTAGGACGTGATGTGCGTGAACACCTTCACGAACGTGTCCTGCACCGCTTCATCGGCCTCCGCCGCGTCCCGCAACAGGTACAGGGCCAGGCGCATGGCCTGCCGCTGGTGCAACCCGACGAGATCGGCGAACGCCTCCCGCGCCTCGTCCTGCTGGCCCGCCAGGACCGCCGCCTTGACGCGGCGGGCCTCCTCGGAACAACTGGCAAGCGGCGCTTCCAGGGTTCGCGAGGTGGCCGGGCGTCTCAGCCACCCGGTCGTGGCGGACCGGCGTCGGGGGCGTGCCTGCCCGCGAACCTGACGAACCAGTCAACGCCTTCGCCCCTGTCTACGCCACGCGATCCGAGATCCGTTTACCGCCGGCGTGGCAATCCGGTGGTGACTCCCATGGTACCAGATTCCCTGGCGCTCTTCGTAAGGTTCTGTAGGATGACAGGTTACAGCCGGGGGAACAGCAGCGCGGCGACATCCGGACGCGCCGGGGCGGGGCGGGCCGTCTCCAGCCGGGTGCCGGGGAAGTAGTGGGCCAGGATTTCGGCCGGAGTCTGCCTGGCGTCGGCACGGCGTGCCGTTCCGTTCTGGCACAACCCGACGCCGTGGCCGAACCCCACACCGGTGAAGCGCAGGCGGGCGCCGTCGCGCGCGACCTCGAACCACGTGCTTCGGATCGAACGCGGCCCGAACGCCTGGGTCATCGCCGCCCTGAAGACCTCGGCTCTGACCGAGATCGTCTTCGCGCCGACGAGGGTGATGGCGAGCGCACGTCCTGACGCGTCGCGTGAGGCCACGTCCACGCGACGGACGCGCGCGCCGGCCTGGGTCCGCGCGTCCGCGTTGAGCGCGCGGGCGAGCGCCGCGTCCTCGGCGGCGAACGCCCACCCCGAGTCCGCGAGCCGGGTCGCAGAACCAGTCGTCCACCGACTCCAGGTATGGCGCGTCGGTGCCGCCCCACACCGACGCCGCCGACGCCGTGTGCCCGCCGCAATCCGCGTGGAAGAGCGCCTGGATGACGCGGCCCTGGAACGTGAGGACCTTGCCCCGGGTGGCGCTGACCGCACGCGCGGCCGCGTCGGACGGGCCCTTCTCCCGGAGCCGCCTGCCGGTAGACCTGGCAGTGCGTGGTGTCGCACAGGTCGAATCCCTCGCCCGCGTGGCGTCCCAGGTTGGCGACGGCATAGGTACGGGACACGATCGCCTGCACGTCCAGCGCCTTGCTGGCCGGGTCCGCGCGCAGCGTCGACGGCAAGACCTCCGCACGCACGGCGCCCAGGACGTACTCCTCGAGCGGCAGCGTCATGACGCGCGATCCGCTCTTCGCGCTGATTCGCACCTTCACCGACACAGGCACCGTCAGCTCGAGCCGCGGCGTTTGCCGTCCCTCCGATGCGCCACCCGCGGGCGGCTTACCGCCGGCGCCGGTGCTCCCCGGGGCGCGGCCCGGCCGGGAAGCGCAGCCGGAGGTCAGCCAGGCGAGCGCGGCGAGCGCGAGACAGAGTGAGGCGGCTCCGGCGCACCGGCGCAGAAGGGCGGACACGGGCCTGGCAGCGTTGCTCACAATTGCACGTATCGGTCACCGGCACCGGGTCCATTAGGAGCGGTGTGACAGCCCGTTCTCGCGGCATCGGCAGGCCGCTTCGCGCGGGCTGTGAAACCTGCCCAAACGGTCGGCTATACTCCGCAGTGACGATACGATGACGGCACACGACACCGAATCCAGCCGGCGCGTACGACGTGACCATTGGCCTCGAGGTGCACGCGCAGCTCGCGACGGCAAGCAAGATGTTCTGCGCCTGCTCCACGGGCTTCGGCGCGCCGCCGAACACGCACACGTGCCCGACGTGCCTCGGTTTGCCCGGCGCGCTGCCCACGCCGAACGCGAGAGCGGTCGACCTGGCGGCGATGACGGCGCTGGCTCTCGGGTGCGCCGTGGCGCCGGTTTCCCGCTTCGCTCGCAAGCACTACTTCTACCCGGACCTGCCGAAGGGCTATCAGATTACGCAGCACGACAGGCCGCTGGCGATCGGCGGGGCCGTGTCGTGGCCCTCGTCGGGGAGGACCTGCACGGTGCGGCTCGTCCGCGTGCACCTCGAGGAGGACGCTGGCAAGTCGTTGCACGAAGGCTTCCCCGACTCGGCCGAGGCCGCGTACCTCGATTTCAACCGCTGCGGTGTGCCCCTCGTCGAGATCGTCACCGAGCCCGACCTCACCTCGGCCGAAGACGCCGCCGAATTCGCGCGGCGCCTGCGGGCCACGCTCGTGGCCATCGGCGCGTCGGACGCCAACATGGAAGAGGGCGGCCTCCGGTGCGATGCGAACGTGTCGCTGCGCCGGCACGGCGAGGCCGCGCTCGGCGCCCGCGCGGAGATCAAGAACCTGAACTCGTTCCGGTCGCTGCAGCGCGCCCTCGAGTTCGAGATCGCGAGGCAGGCGAAGCATCCTCGACGCGGGCGGCGCCGTCGCCACCGAAACGCGGCTGTGGGACGAGGACGCCGGCTGCACCATCGTCATGCGGACCAAGGAGGGCTCGGAGGATTACCGCTACTTCCCCGACCCCGATCTCCCGCCGCTCGTGCTCACGAGCGGCCGGCTCGCCCGCCTGCGGCCGCGATGCCGGAACTGCCTGAGGCGCGCCAGGCCCGCTTGGCGGCGACGTACGGGCTCGGCGAGGACGATGCCGCGGCGTGGCGCGCACGGAGGCGATGGCCGCGTACTTCGAGCAGGCGGCGGGGAGTCGGGCGATGCGGCAGCCGTCTGCCGCTGGATGCGAGGCGAACTGACCCGCCGTCTCGCCGAGGCGGGCCTCGCAATCGAGCACAGCCGCGTGACGCCCGAAGGGCTGGGCGCGCTGATCCGCATGGCGGCCGCCGGCCTCGTCTCGGCATCCGCCGCCAAACAGGTCCTCGCGCGGATGATGGCCACCGGCGGCGCGGCAGACGAGATCGCGCGGGCGGAGGGGCTGCTCCAGGAGTCGGACGCGGAAGCCCTTGGCGCGCTCGTCGACGGGATCGCTGTCCGCGCACGCGGCCCAGGTTGCGCAGTACCGCGCCGGCAAGCACGCCGTCGCGGGTTTCCTCGTGGGCCAGGTGATCAAGGCCAGCGGCGGCAGGGCGAATCCCTCTGAGGTCGATCGACTAATCCATGCGCGACTCGATCCGCCTGACGCGTGATTCCCGGGTTTCGGCCGCCCGGGTGCGAGCCAGCCGCATGCTATACTCGCCCCATCTGCCAACGCTTCCAGTTCGGGGCCGTGACCGACGCATCGCCAGGCTGCCGTGATTGAAACGTCGCACCTCTCGAAGATGTACGGCCGCGGGATCTACGCGCTGCGCGATGTGTCGCTCGTCGTCGAAAAGGGAGAATTCGTCTTCCTCACCGGGTCCCAGCGGCGCCGGCAAGTCCACGCTGCTTCGGCTCCTGCTGCGGCAGGAGCTGGCGACGGAAGGGTCGGTGAAAGTCGCCGGGCGGGACCTGGCGAAGCTGACGCCGAGCCAGGCGCAGTCCTACCGGCGCGCCGTCGGCTTCGTCTTCCAGGACTTCAAGCTGATCCCGTCGAAGACCGTGCTGGACAACGTCGGGCTCGTGCCCCGCGTGCTGGGCGCCACGTCGGTTCAACAGCAGCGCCGGACCTTCCAGGTGCTCAAGTGGCTGGGCCTCCAGCACCGGATGAACGCGTACCCGCTGGAACTCAGTCCGGAGGCGAGCAGCAACGCGTCGCGATCGCGCGGGCGCTGGTCAACGAGCCGGCGCTCATCCTGGCCGATGAACCCACCGGCAACCTCGATCCGGATCTCTCGCTCGAAATCATGAACCTGTTCCGTGACATCAACGCCCGCGGCACGACGGTGCTCGTCGCGACGCACAACCGCGAACTGATGCGGCACGTGGGCCGCCGCGCCATCACGCTCGATCACGGCCACGTGGTAGAGGCGTCCTGACCTCATGAACGCCCACTGGCTCACCTACTGCCTCGACGAAGCGCGCGCCAGCCTCTGGCGGCAGCGGGTGTCGGTCGTCCTTTCGGTCCTCACCATCGCGGCGGCGCTGTTCGTGCTCGGCGGGTTCCTGCTCGTCGACGGTGAACCTGGACCGCGCCGTGTCGAAGTGGAGCGCGGCCGCCGAGTTCTCCGATCTACCTGGACGACGAGATCACGCCGGAGCAGCGCGTGGCGCTCAACGCGCTGCTCGGCGGCCACCCCGCCGTCGCGTCCCGCGAGTACGTGTCGAAGGCCGACGCGGCCGTGCGCTTCAAGCGCGATTTCCCCGACCTGGCGGCGGGCCTCTCCGACCTGCCGCAGAACCCGCTGCCGGCCTCGATCGAGGTCCGGCTCGAACCCGGCGAAAGCCGACGGCGCCGACACTCGAAGCCTTCGCCCGGCAGTTGACGCAGACCGCGGGCGTCGCCGACGTCCGCTTCGACCGCCGCTGGCTCGAGCGCCTCGGCCAGATCGCGGGCGGGGTGCGCTGGGCCGGCTGGATCCTTGGCGCCGTCCTGCTCGTCGCCGCCGTGCTCACCGTCGCGACCGTCGTCCGCCTCGCGCTGCACGCGCGACGCGACGAGGTGGACATCATGCAGTTGATGGGCGCGCCGATCGGGCTGCTGCGCGGACCGCTGGTCGTCGAGGGCATGCTGCAGGGCGGAGCGCGGCGCGCTGGTGGCACTGATCGCGTTGTATGCCGGCTACCTGTTCGTGCGGGGCCGCGTCCTGGCGGTCCTTGGCGCGTCGATCGACGCCGGCGTCGTCGGGTTCCTGCCCGGCGGCCTGTCCGCGCTCGCTCGTGCTGGTCGGCATCGCCGTCGGGTGCGCCGGCGGCTATCTCGCCGCGCGCCAGGTGCGTTGACACATGCGCGTCGCGGAACTACACTGAAATTGTCTTGGACTTGCCGCGACCCAGGAGCCTCATGCGGAGTTCCAGTGTCGGACAACAGCCTGCCCCTCAGTGCTCCGCCCTCGACGTGATCGCCGACTTCTACCGCGAAGAGTTTCTGAAACGCCAGGCGCAGCTGCGTCTGCAGCGGGAGTACTACTCCGAGGGCGCCGTGGCCGGCGCGGAGGCCGCGCTCAACCTCATCCTCATGCGCATCGACACGCTGTGCGCGCACGACCACGCAGACCAGCTGGTCAGCCGGCTCCTGCGCTGCATCGATACGGCCACCGGCGGCTTGGTGGCGGCCGACCCGAAGAAGGTTCACTGACGTCCGCACTCGCCACACTTCGCCAAGATGCCCTGGCCATCGTGCAGGCGGCGCTGTCCTCGGCCGACACCCGCGCCTGCGTGGCACGCGGCCTTCCGGAGGTCGAGTGGGCCGTCACGGCGTCGCGACGCTGGCATCTGATTGCGGCGGGGAAGGCCGCCGTGCCCATGGCGTCCGCGTGCCTGGCGGGAGTGTCGCGCCCGCCCGCGCTGGCGATGGCGGTGTCGCCGGAGCCGCCGACCGAGGCGCTCGCCGGCGTCGAGCACATCGTGGGCGGCCATCCCGTGCCGACGCCGGGCAGTCTCGCCGCGGGCCGGCGCGCGATCGAGATCGCCGCAGCGACAACCTCCGGCGACCTGCTCGTCGTCCTGCTGTCGGGAGGCGCATCAGCGCTGCTCGAAGCGCCAGCGGATGGCGTCTCGCTGGCGGACCTGCAGGCCACCACGTCGCGCCTGCTCCGGGCCGGGGCCGACATCGCGGCCCTGAACGCGGTGCGCAAGCACCTTTCGCGAATCAAGGGCGGCCGGCTGGCGTCGGCGGCTGAAGGCCGCACCATTGCGCTGGTGGTCTCGGACGTGGTTGGCGACGATCTCGCCGTCATCGCGTCCGGGCCGACCGTGGCGGACCCGAGCACCTATGCCGCGGCCCTTGGCGTGATCGACCGTTTCGGCGGCGCCGGCGCGTTTCCCGCGCCCCGTCATCGACGCCCTGACGCAGGGACGCGACGGCCTCCGGCCCGAGACGCCGAAGGCCGGGTCGGCGGCACTGGCCAGTACACGAACGATGATCGTTGGCGCGCAGCGCGACGCGATCGAGGGGGCGAGGCGTGAGGCCGCCGCACGCGGGTACGAGGTGCGACGTCGAACCGGCGCCTCTCACGGGTGAGGCACGTGCGGCCGCCCGATCGGTGCTCGAGCGGATCGAGGCGCGCACCGCCGCGCGTGGACGGAAGGCGTGCCTGCTCTCCGGCGGCGAGACCACCGTCACCGTTGTCGGGACGGGGAAGGGCGGCCGCAACCAGGAACTTGCCCTCGCATTGGCCGCACCGCTCGCCGCGCTGCGAGCCCCGGCTGTCGTCGCCAGTGTCGGAACCGACGGCATCGACGGACCCGACTGATGCCGCCGGCGCGATGGTGGACCCGCACGACGGTCGATCGGGCGCGGGCAGCCGGCCTCGGATGATCCCGACGCGTTCCTGCGAGACAATGACGCGTACGCGTTCTTTCACGCCCTCGGCGACCTTGTCATGACGGGGCCGACGGGCACCAACGTGGGCGACATCCAGGTGGTCGATGATCGCCGGGGAGAGAGCCGCAATGAAGGTCACGCTGAAAGCCATCCTCGTCATGCTGGTGGCGCTCGCGCTCGCGGTGCTCGGCGGCTGGATCTGGGGCGCGGCCGGGCAGTCCCGCGCCGAGGCGGCGCTCGCCAGGGCCGGCGTCGGCCTGCACCTGGTCGAATGCCCGCGGCAACATGCTCGCCGCGCGGGTCGACCTGTTCGAGGTGAACTTCGGCGACGCGTCACGCAACCTCGAGAGCGCGAAGGCCGACCTCGCTGACGGCGGCGGAGGCGTTCGATCGCCTGCGCCTCACCGAGCAGGCTGCCGCCGCGCGGGAGGTTGCCGCCCGCGTCGACGACGCGCAGCAGATGGCCGGCCGCCTCGATCAGACCGCGAACACCCGCCTGGCCGAAGCCCTCCGCCTGCTGCCGACGATGCCGTGACGCAGGAGGAATTGCTGCGGTCGCTGCAGTCGGTGCTCGAGCGGCCGGCATCGGCGCGCGAGCTGCAGCAACGGCTGAACGTTCCGCGCGAGGAGCGGGCCACCTTCCGGCGGCAGCTCCACGCGCTGGCGGCCGAAGGGATCATCCTCGCGCTGCGCGGCCACCGCTACGCGCTGCCTGGCTCGGCGGACCACGTCGTCGGCGTGCTGCAGACGCACCCCGACGGGTACGGGTTCGTCACCCCGGAACACGACGCCGCAGTCCGGCGACTACTACATCCCGCGATCCCAGCTTCACGAGGCGATCCACGGCGACCGCGTCGCCGTCGCGGCATGTGTCGCCCCGCGGCGATCGGCGGCGCGAGGGCCGCATCGTCCGCGTCGTCGAGCGCGGGTCAGCGCGGCTGGTCGGACAGGTCGAGACCGACGCCGGCGGGCCGCGTGCACGTGGTGCCGTTCGACCGCCGGATGCGCGATCGCGTGATGGTGCCTCCAGCGGAGGCACGCGGACGCCTCGCCGGGCGACATGGTGGAGGTCGAGATCACGCGCTGGCCGACCGCGACGAGAGGGCCTGTCGGCCGCGTCATCGACGTGATGGGCCAGCCCGATGCGCCCGGCGTGGACACCACCGTCATCCTGCGCCGGCACGGGATCGCCGAGGCCCACAGCGCCGCGGCGGTGGCCGAGGCCCGCTGGATGGGCGCGGACGTGCGCCCGCAGGACTGCGAGGGGCGGACGGACTTCCGCGACACCTTGGCGGTGACCATCGACGGCGACGACGCCCGGGATTTCGACGACGCGGTGTCGGTCACGAGGCGCGGCGGGGGCGGCTACGCGCTGAGCGTGCACATCGCCGACGTGGCGCACTACGTGCAGCCCGGCAGCGCCCTCGACGACGATGCGCGCGAACGCGGCACCTCGGTGTACTTTCCCGATCGCGCGGTGCACATGTTCCCGGCGGAGCTGGCCACGAATCTGTGCAGCCTCAACGCGGGAGTCGACCGGCTCGTGCAGTCGTGCGTCATCGACCTGGATGCGCGCGGCGAACCCGTGCGTTGCGCGTTTCACGACGGCGTCATTCGAAGCCGCGCCCGGCTGACCTACTCGGCCGTCAACGCCGTGCTGACGGGCAGTCGGGCACCCGCAGCCCATCGCCGACCCGGCGATTGTCGCGATGCTGCGGGACATGCACGACCTCTTCGAGTTGCTCCGCGATCGGCGGCGGCGCCGGGGCTCGATCGACTTCGATCTGCCCGAGGCCGAGATCCGGCTCGACGAAGAGGGACAGATCGAAGCGATCACCGCATCCGAGCGCAACGACGCGCACCGCCTGATCGAGGAGTTCATGCTGCTGGCCAACGAGACCGTGGCCTCGGAGCTCGAACGGCAGCGGCGCGCCGGCGATTTATCGCATCCACGAGGCGCCCGACCCGGCCAAGGTCGAGGTGTTCGAGGCGTTCGTGGCTGACGCTCGGCTACAGCCTCGGCGCGCCCGGCGGCGCGGTGCGGCCGCAGCATTTTCAGCGGCTCATCGATCGCGTCGCGGGCACGGCGATCGAGCGGCCCGTCGCGTTGCTGATGCTGCGCACGATGTCGCAGGCGCGGTACGACACCGTGAACGCCGGGCACTTCGGGCTGGCGATGCCCGTGTACACCCATTTCACGTCGCCCATCAGGAGGTACCCCGATCTCGTCGTGCACCGGCTGCTGCGCGCACTGCGACAAGGACGAGCTGGGCGGCCCGGCGCGCGAGGCACTCGAGGCCGCGTTGCCCGAGATGGCCGCCCACGCGTCGCAGCGTGAGCGGCGTGCGGCCGACGCCGAGCGGGAGCTGGTGCAGTGGAAGAAAGTCCGCTTCATGGCGGACCAGGTCGGCGAGGAGTTCGACGGCTACGTGACCGGGGTCAGCGCGTTCGGCCTGTTCGTCGAGCTGATCGACCCGTTCGTCGAAGGGCTCGTCCATCTCTCCACGCTGGCCGACGACGAGTACCGCTACCTCGAGTCGGCGCACGTGCATCCACGGCGTGCGAACGAGGCGGGTCTACCGGCTCGGCGACCGGGTCCGCGTGCGGGTGCTGCAGCGTCGATAGCGGACCGCCGCCTCATCGACCTCGGCCTCGCGGCACAGACTCGACGCGATGCTGGACGGCAGGCCGCGGGCGCAGGCGTGCGCCTGCACGGCCGTCGAGGCCCGCGTCCGAGCGGCGGCGGCACGCGCCCGCGCCAGCCTCGGCGGGGCAAGGCCGCGCGCGGAGACGATGACCGGCATGAAACACATCGTGATCGGCACGGCCGGACACATCGACCACGGCAAGAGCAGCCTCGTCCTGGCGCTCACCGGCACCGACCCCGATCGGCTGAAGGAAGAGAAGGCCCGCGGCATCACCATCGACCTCGGCTTCGCGCACTGGGAAGCCCCGGGCCTGAGCGTGGCGTTCATCGACGTGCCCGGGCACGAGCGCTTCGTGAAGAACATGCTCGCCGGCGTCGGCGGCCTCGACGCCGTGATGCTCGTCGTCGCCGCCGACGAGTCGGTGATGCCGCAGACACGCGAGCACTTCGCGATCTGCCGCCTGCTGCAGGTGCCGGCCGGCCTCGTCGTCCTGACGAAGATCGACGCCGTCGAACCCGGCATGATCGACCTGGTCCGCGCCGACGTGCGGGACCTCGTCGCCGGGTCGTTCCTGGAGGACGCGCCCGTGCTGGCGGTGTCGGCGCGGACCGGGCGATGGCCTCGACGCGCTGAGGTCGGCGCTGCAGGACATCGGCGCCGCCGCGGCCGGGCGCCGCGAGGACGGGCCCGCCAGGCTGCCCGTCGATCGCGTGTTCTCGATGCGCGGGTTCGGGACCGTCGTCGACGGGCACGCTCGTCGACCGGCCGCCTCGGACGTCGACACCACGGCCGCCGGTGCTGCCCGGCGACCGCGCGGTGAAAGTGCGCGGGCTGCAGGTGCACGGCGCAGCGCGTGCCACGCGCCGTGGCCGGCCAGCGCGTGGCCGTCAACCTGGGCGGCGTCGACACGGCGACCTCGTGCGGGGACAGACGATGGCGCCGTCCGGCGCGTTCCTCGGCGACGCGCGTCGTGGACGTGCGGCTCGAACTGCTCGACACCGTCAACGCCGCTGCGCCACGGCGCGCGGCTCCGGTTCCACCAGGGCACGAGCGAGGTGCTCGGCCGCGTCGCCGTGTCGTCGCTCGTGCCGGACGCCGGACCACGACGGCGCCGAGGCCGGCACCGGCCGCCGAGATTCCGCCCGGCCGCTCGGCCTACGCCCGGCTGCGGCTCGGAGACCCCGGTGGTCGTCACGCGCGGCGACCGTTTCATCGTGCGCGCGTACTCGCCGCCCGACACGATTGGCGGCGGTCTCGTGCTGGATCCCGCAGCCGCCGCGCGGCGGCATCCGCACGGCGCTCGGGCAGGGCCCGCTTCGCCGAACTCGACCCGCTCGCTCGCGGCCACGGCGCCGGCGCCACCGAGCGCGCCGCGCTGCTGCTCGCCGCACGAGGCCGGCCACGCTGGGGCTGCCGCGCGCCGCGTTGACGGCCCGGCTTGGACTGCTCGACCGACGACGCGCGGGCGCCGGTGGAGCGACTGCGCGAGCGCGGCGCCCTTGCCGCGGTGGGCGCGCGTCCTCGTCGCGCCGCTCGCAGCTCGAGGACATCGGCCGCCGGGTGCTGGAGCTGGCGGAGGCCTACCACCGGAGCATCCGCTCGGAGGACGGGATCCCGCGCGAGGAAGCGCGCGTCCGTGCTGCGGCCGCGCGGCACCCGGCGTGTTCGAGCGCGTGATCGAGGACCTCGTGCGGCAGGGGCGCGTGACGGCGACCGACCGCATCGGCCGTGGCCGGGCGGAACGAGGGGGCCGGCGGGCCGGAGGTCGGCGGCGCGCGAGGCGGTCGCGTCGCGCTATCGCGACGCGGGCCTCCATCCCCCCGACCAGGCCGCGCTCGCGGAGTCGCTCGGGATGACGCCGGCGCAAGTGTCGGCCATCGTGACGTGGCTGGTTCGCCAGAAGACCCTCGTGCGCGTCGACGGCGCTCGTGTTCCACGAGGTGGCGCTTCGGCCAGCTCAAGGCCGAGGTGACAGCCTTGAAGCAGGCCTCTGCGCGGCGCCGCCGTGAACCTGGACGTGGCGGCCTTCAAGGAGCGCTACGGTATGACGCGGAAGTACGCGATTCCGCTACTCGAGTACCTGGACCGGGAGCGCGTGACGAGGCGGGTGGGAGACAGCCGGACCGTGATCTAACGCCTAGTCGTGCTTCTCGCGGCCTTCGGTGGTGGCTTCCTTGAAATTCTTGATCGCCCGGCCGATGCCCCGGCCAAGGTCCGGCAGACGGTTGGCGCCGAACACCAGGATGATGATGGCCAGGATGACGAGGAGCTCGGGAAGGCCTAGGTTCATACCCGGATTGTAGCACTCTTCGGTCCCCGCCGTCACGGCGCAAGGCGGAGGTAGCGGGCCACCTGGGCGCGGGCCACGCGCAGCGCCGCGACGCGGCTCGAGGGCCGCGACGGCGCGCCGGCGCAGATGATAATACCCCACGGTGCCGACCACGATCCTGAGCGCCAGGGACCTCACGCGCGGGCTCTCGCGAATCACGTCGATCCACAGGCGGGTGACCAGCGGCGAGAAGAACGTGCCCCTCGCCCTCGCCGAGAGCGCCAGTTCGGACGCGAGTTCGGTCTGGACGGCGCGCGGCGTAGCTCCCGAGTCGGGTCCGCGCCGGATCCGAGCAGGGCCTGGGCGGCCAGTTCACCGGAACGCAGCGCGTAGTAGATGCCTTCGCGGGTGAGCGGATCGACGAGGCCCGCGGCGTCGCCGGCGAGCAGCCATCGGTCGCCGACCGGCACGCCGTCGGCCCACGCGTGAAGCGGGAGCGATGGGATCGGCCACGAGTAGGGCGTCAAGCGGAGGCCGCGCGTGAGCGGCAAAGGCGCCAGCCAGCGGTCGAGGTGACTGCGCAGCTCGGGCGCGCCGCCCCGATCCGCCGGCGCGCAGATGCCGATGGCAAGGTGGTCGGTGCGAGGGAACGACCAGATGTACCCGGGGGCCTGCGGACGAACCGCACACGATCTCGCGGCTCGACGCGCCGGCCGCGAAGGCGCCGGTGGCCAGCGACCAGTGCGACGCGGGAAACGGCCGGTGGAGGCGCCGCCGGACGAGGCTGTTCGCGCCGTCGGCGCCGATGAGGAAGCGGCCGCGCCACCGGCGGCGCCGCGTGGACACCGACGACCGCGTCGTCCGTCGTACCGACGTCCACCGCGCGCTCGGGAATCAGGTCCGCGCCAGCTTCCCGCGCATCGTCGACGAGCGCCGCGTCGAACGCGCGCCGGCTGACGACGACGCAGCGGCGCGGATGCGGCACCGGCGCCGCCGCGGGGGACATCGACGGTGATGGACGGCGGCGTCCGCGGCGCCGGCGGATAGGGGTCGCGGCCGACCGGGGGAGACTCGAAGCGGACGCGCTCGATCGGCGACGTGCGGGCACGCGGGCGAGCATGTCGCCGCACATCGCCACCGCAGCGTTCGGTCAGGCCGCCGCCGCACGGCTTCTCGCGGGGGTGGCTGGCGTCGATCAGCCGCACCGATGCGCCGCGCCGCGCCAGGTCGCGCGCCGCCAGCGCCCCGGCGGGCCCCGCGCCGACAATCAACACATCCGCGTCGTAATCCGACATGGCGATGGCGCGGCTTCGCGCTTGAAGCCGCCGCGCATCAAGCTTACAGTTAGAGGAGCCCCTTGGTGAAACTGAACCCGGAGCTGGAGCAGGGAATGGCCCAAGTCGAATCGGCGTTGTTCACGGTCGGCGTGTTCAAGGACATCGCGTGGGCGGAGCGCGGCATCGACGCGCTCGAAGCGGCAGGGGTTCACGGCCGAGCGGATGACCGTGGCGGCGAAGGCGTCGCCGGAGGCCTCCGCGCTCATCGAGCGGGTGCTTCGGCGCCGCGCCGGAGTCGCTGGAACTCCCGGTCGTCGGGGCGGCCGTCGCCCGCGGCGCCGCTCACCGACACGCTCGAACGGCCCGGGCCGCGACCTGGCGAGGGTCGGCATGGCGGCCGCCATGAGGCGCGCCGGGTTCCAGTCGCACGACGGGCTGATCTTCGAGACGCTGGTGGGGAAGGGCGGCGTGCTCGTCGCCGTGGAGGACGCCCCGCGCGCGGCCGACGCGCTGGCGGTGATGCAGTCGTACGGCGGAGGCAACGCGGCGATCGGCGCCTGGGCGCAACCGGGTCTGACGCGCTCGGCCCGCGGGACTCGTACCGGCCGCGCGCACCGCATCCAAATCCGGGCGGTTGCGCGTCTAATCTCATAGGGGCGTCCAGCCGGGATGACAGCGGCGCCCCTGGCCGGAGGACGAGGCCCGGGCGCGACGCGGCGTGCAGGCGCGGTTTCCGCCGCCGGATTGGACGGGTTCACGCCGGCACCACTATTGCATTTGCAAATCCGAGGCCTACGCGCGACAATTGAGGCGGAGTGGGAACGTCGTCCATGGCTGAACAGGCTGACCGTGACGAGTCCGCAGCCGGCGTCTGTGGGTCACGTGTCGGTGCACCTCGAGCACATGCATCCGAAGGACGTGCCGTTCTCCTTCGAGACGCAGGCGCCGCGCATGTCAGGCGCCCTCGGCTTCTCGACGGTGTTCCACGCCATCGCCGTGATCGCGGTGGCGTTCATCGCCACCCATCTGCCCGATCCGACGCCCCTCGACCTCCGTCAGGCGATGGAGGACGTGCCCGACGAACCAGATCATCTTCCTGAACCAGCCCGGGCCCGGCGGCGGCGGCGGAGGCGGCGGCAACAAGTCCATCGAGCCGCCCCGGCTGGCGAAGGACATCGGGAAGGACAAGCTCACCGTGCCGGTGACGAAGCCGCCCGAGATCAAGCCGGTCGAGTCGCCTGAAGACGAGTTGCCGAAGGTGGACCTGAACATCCCGGTCAAGGCGATGGCGTCGGCCGAGCAGAGCCTGGTTGGGCGTGATCGACGGCATGAAGTCGTCCAACTCCACCACGTCGCAGGGATCGGGCAGCGGCGGCGGCGCCGGCACCGGCACGGGGACCGGCATCGGGCCCGGACCGAGGCTCGGGGCTGGGGCCCGGGCTGGGGCGGCGGCTTCGGCGGCGGCGCCTACCGGCCAGGTTCGGGAATCGAGCTGCCGCGGCTGCTTCGCGAAGTGAAACCGCAGTACACGGCCGACGCCATGCGCGCCAAGATCCAGGGGACGGCCGTGCTCGACTGCGTGGTCACGCGCGGAAGGCACGGTGGGGGAGTGCCAGATCGTGCGCTCGCTGGATTCAAGCTTCGGCCTCGATCAGGAGGCGGTGAAGGCCGCCAAGCAGTGGCGGTTCGTGCCGGGCAAGCGCCTCGGCCAGCCGGTGCCGGTGCTGGTCACCATCGAGCTCACGTTCACGCTCAGGTAGGCGACTAGGCGCGAGGGGCTAGGCGCTAGTCAGGCGGAAAGACGAAAACGGCCCGGCTGGCGATCGCCAACCGGGCCGTTCTTCTTACAGTGTAACTTCTACTGGCTACTGGCTACTGGCCCTGGCGCTAGCGCCCTAGCCCCTAGTACATCCCGCCCATGCCGCCGGGCCCGCCGCGCGGGCATCGCCGGTTCCTTCTTCTCCTCCGGGATGTCCGCGATGAGCGCCTCGGTGGTCAGCAGCAGCGACGCGATCGACGAAGCGTTCTGGAGGGCCGAGCGGACGACCTTGGCCGGGTCGATGACGCCCGCCGCCACCAGGTTCTCGTACTTGTCGGTCAGCGCGTTGAAGCCGAAGTCGTCCTCGCCTTCCTTGACCTTCTGGACGACGATCGAGCCTTCCATGCCCGGCGTTCTGGGCGATCCAGCGCAACGGCTCCTCGATGGCGCGCTTCACGATGTTGACGCCCACCTGCTGGTCGCCCTCGAGCTTGAGGCCCTCGAGCGCCTTGAGCGAGCGGATGAGCGCCACGCCGCCGCCGGGCACGATGCCCTCCTCGACGGCCGCCTTGGTCGCGTGCATCGCGTCCTCGACGCGCGCCTTCTTCTCCTTCATCTCGGTCTCGGTGGCCGCGCCGACCTTGATGATCGCGACGCCGCCGACGAGCTTCGCCAGCCGCTCCTGCAGCTTCTCGCGATCGTAGTCCGACGTGGTCTCTTCGACCTGCGCGCGGATCTGCTTCACGCGGCCCTCGATGGCGGAGGCGACGCCCGCGCCTTCGACGATCGTCGTGTTGTCCTTGTCGATGGTGACCTTCTTCGCCTTGCCGAGGTCCTCCACCTTGACGTTCTCGAGCTTGATGCCGAGGTCCTCGGTGACGGCCTTGCCGCCGGTCAGGATCGCGATGTCCTCGAGCATGGCCTTGCGGCGGTCGCCGAAGCCCGGCGCCTTCACCGCGGCGGCCTGCAGCGTGCCGCGCAGCTTGTTCACGACGAGCGTCGCGAGCGCCTCACCCTCGATGTCCTCGGCGATGATGAGCAGCGGCTTGCCCATGCGCGCCACCTGCTCCAGGACCGGCAGCAGGTCCTTCATCGAGCTGATCTTCTTCTCGTGGATCAGGATCATCGGGTTCTCGAGCACCACTTCCATGCGCTCGGGATCCGTCACGAAGTACGGCGACAGGTAGCCGCGGTCGAACTGCATGCCCTCGACGACCTCGAGCGACGTCTCGAGCGTCTTGGCCTCTTCGACCGTGATGACGCCGTCTTTGCCGACCTTGTCCATGGCCTCGGCGATGATCTTGCCGATGGTCTCGTCGTTGTTCGCCGAGATCGTGCCGACCTGGGCGATCATGTGGCCCTTGACCGGCTTCGAGCGCTTCTTGAGGTCCTCGACGATCGTCTCGACCGCGCGCTCGATGCCGCGCTTGATGTCCATCGGGTTCGAGCCGGCGGCCACCATCTTCGCGCCCTCGCGATAAATGGCCTGGCCGAGCACCGTCGCCGTCGTCGTGCCGTCACCGGCCACGTCCGACGTCTTGCTCGCCACTTCGCGGACCATCTGCGCGCCCATGTTCTCGAGCGGATCCTTCAGCTCGATTTCCTTCGCCACCGTCACGCCGTCCTTGGTGATGGTCGGCGATCCGAACTTCTTGTCGAGGACGACGTTGCGGCCCTTGGGGCCGAGGGTGACCTTCACCGCGTCGGCCAGCTTGTTCACGCCGCGCAGGATCGCCTGGCGCGACTGCTCTCCGTACACAATCTGCTTTGCCATCGTTGAACTCCTTGACCTCAGCGGCCTCAGCCTTCGATAACCCCGAGCACCTCATCCTCACGCATGATGAGGAACTCCTCGCCGTCCAGCTTGATCTCCTGCCCGGAGTACTTGCCGAACAGAATCTTGTCGCCGTCCTTGACGTCCAGGGGCACCCGCTTGCCCTTGTCGTCGATCTTGCCGGCGCCGACGGCGACCACCTTGCCCTGCTGAGGCTTCTCTTTGGCGGTGTCCGGGATGATGATGCCGCCGACAACCTGTTCGCCTTCCTCGATCCGCTTGACGAGGATCCGGTCATGAAGTGGCTTGACCTTCATAGTGCTCCCTGCTCCTGCCTGAATGAGAACCTGACCCAGCCAGCACTCAGATGATCTGCGCGCTAGCACTCACACTCATCGACTGCTAATTATGGCGGGTGCGCCGGCGGGCTGTCAAGGCGCCCGCCTTCACCAAACGGCCTGCCGGCCGGCTACGGCGCGGCAAGCGGGGCTTCAGGCCAACTCGCGGCCGGTCAGGCGGCGGAAGGCCTCGACGTACTTTTCGCGCGTCTTCGCCACCACGTCGGGCGGCAGCGCCGGCGCGGGCGGCTGCTTGTTCCAGCCGATCTGCTCCAGGTAGTCGCGCACGTACTGCTTGTCGTAGCTGGGCTGCGGCCCGCCGGGGGCGTACTGGGCCGCCGGCCAGAACCGCGAGGAGTCGGGCGTCAGCACCTCGTCGATCAGCATCAGGGAGGCGGGCTGGCCCGGCGCCCCCACCAGCCCGAACTCGAACTTGGTGTCGGCCACGATGATGCCCAGCTTCTCGGCGTGCTCCGCGCCCCGCTGGTAGACGGCAATCGACAGGTCGCGCAGCTCCCGGATGAGATCAGCCCCGACAACCGCGCCAGCCTCCGCCTCGGTGATATTGACGTCGTGCCCGCTCTCCGCCTTCGTCGAAGGCGTGAAGATCGGCCGCGGGAGCCGGTCGGATTCCCGCAGGCCGGCCGGCAGGTCGATGCCGCAGACGCGCCCGGTCCTCTGGTACTCCTTCCACCCGGAGCCCGACAGGTACCCGCGCACGACGCACTCGATGGGCAGCGGCTGCGTCCGCCGGACGAGCATCGACCGCCCGCGCAGGACGCCCGCATGCCGGCGCGCCGGCTCGGGATAGGCCGCCGGGTCGGTGACTATGACATGGTTCGGCACGATGTCGGTCATCAGCCCGAACCAGAACGCCGACAGCTGGTTCAGCACGGCTCCCTTGTCGGGGATGCCGGTGGCCAGGATGTAGTCGAACGCGGAGATCCGATCCGTGGCCACGATCAGCAGGTGCTCGCCGACCTCGTACAGATCGCGGACCTTGCCTTGGCGGAAGGGCGTGAGCCCCTCGAGCGTCGTTGCGACAATGGCGTCGTGCATAGGGTGGCCTCGAGGCTGGGTGGCGCCCATCTTACCGGCAGCCAGACCCGCGTTCAAGTACGGCGGTAACTGTTTGTCCAGGCTGGACTTGGCGAAACCGATGTAGTAGAGTCGCTTGCGGATGCGTGTGCACGTCCGGACTGCGATCGTGCTGGCGTTGTCGGTGGCGATGCTGGCGTGGTTCCTGCGCGGCGCCGACCTCGGCCAGGTTTGGAGCGAGATCCAGCACGGGCGTGTCGGCCTGCTCGTGCTGGCGGTCGGGATCACGCTGATGACCTACGTCTTCCGCGCCCTGCGCTGGCAGTACCTGCTGCGGCCGCTCGGCCGGCCTCCGTTCTCGGCCGTCTTCAAAACCACCGTGATCGGCTTCGCCGTCTCGACGCTGCTGCCGGCCCGCGCCGGCGAGGTGGTGCGGCCCTACCTGCTCGCGCGGCGCGCCGGTTTCAGCGCCACGTCGGCGTTTGCCACCATCATCCTCGAGCGGGTGCTCGACCTGATCACGGTCCTCCTCCTGTTCGGTTTCTACCTCGCGTTCTACACGCCGGCCGTGTCGGCCGAGCACTCGGCCACGTTCACCGCGCTGAAGTCGGGCGGGATGCTCGCCGCCGTCGCGTCGGTGGCCGGCCTCGCCTTCATGATGCTGGTGGCGGGGCACCCGGAGAAGCTGGCGGCGTGGGCCCTGCATGTCGAGCGGGTGCTGCCGGCGAAGTTCGCGGCCGCGATGGCGCAGTTCGTTCGCACGTTCCTCGAGGGCCTGGCCGTCGTCCGGCAGCCGGCGCGGCTGGTGGTGGCCGGCCTGCTGTCGTTGCCGCTGTGGCTGTCGATCGCCCTCGGCATCTGGGCGACGTCGCAGGCGTTCCACATCGACATGATCTACCCGGGCGCGTTCCTGATGATGGCGGTGCTCGTCGTCGGCGTCGCGGTGCCGACGCCCGGTTCGGTCGGCGGGTTCCACAAGGCGTACCAGATCGGCGCCGTGGCGTTCTTCGGCGTCGCGAACGACAAGGCCGTGGGCGCGGCGCTCGTGCTGCACGCGATTTCGTTCGTGCCGGTGACCATCGGCGGCGCGGTCTTCCTCGCGCAGGAAGGCCTGAGCCTCAGCGGCGTGCGCGGGCTCGCCGTGCGGGACGCGCCGGAGGACGCGGCATGAAGTGCCCGTATTGCGGCCACATGGGCGACAAAGTCGTCGACTCGCGCGAGAGCAAGGAAGGCGACGTGATCCGGCGCCGGCGCGAGTGCCTCGAGTGCAGCCGGCGGTTCACGAGCTACGAGCGCGTGGACGACATCCCGTACATGGTGATCAAGAAGGACGGGCGGCGCGAGCGCTTCGAGCGGCAGAAGCTGATCGCCGGCATGCTTCGCGCGTGCGAGAAGCGGCCGGTCACCGTGTCGGCGCTCGAGGCGATCGCCGACCGCATCGAGGGCATCCTGCAGGACCGGCCGGAGAAGGAGATCGCCACCGGCGAGATCGGCGTCATCGTGATGCAGGACCTGAAGCGCCTCGACAAGGTCGCCTACGTGCGCTTCGCGTCGGTCTACCGTGACTTCCGCGACATCGGCGAGTTCATGGTCGAATTGAAGGACCTCATCAGCGCCAAGGAATGATGCCGGGCCGCCTGCTTGCGATCGTGCTGAGCGCGGTGCTCCTGGAGGCCGGCGGCGACCGCGCCGTCGAGGTCGGCGCCGTCGCGCGCGACGGCCGCGTGTACGTGTCGTCGACGGCCTCCGACGGCCTGATGCGCGATCTCGAGGAGCCCATCCAGGCGGGGGTCGCGACCACGATCGCGTACGAGGCGGACCTGCGCGAGTCGGTCGGCATCTGGTTCGACCGCACGATCGCCAGCGCCACGGTGACGGCGAGCGTCCAGTACGACACGCTCACGCGCCGCTATCAGCTCAGCCGCAGCGTCGACGGCCGGATCGACGACTCGAGGGTGTCGGAAGACAAGGCCGACGTGAAGCGGTTCGCCCTGGGCTTCGATCGCCTGCCCCTGTTCAGCGCCAGCGCGCTCGAGCCCAACGCCGAGTACTACGTGCGGGTCCGCGTCCGCACGCGCCCGCGCGTGACCTTCTTCTTCTGGCCGTGGGGGCGTGACGCGGCCAGCGGGATGGCGCGCTTCACGTTCATCCCCTAGGGGGCTGGGGACAGATGGCCACCAGGCCCGGCTCTCCCACGTCGGCGCGCGCCCCGGCACCCGCTCCCGGGCCGCCCCGCCGCAGGCGCCCGTTTCGCGACAACCCCCTCCAGGTGCTGCTCGGCATCTTCGCGCTCGTGCTCGCGCTGGCGGGCATGATGCTGCTGCTCAACCGGTCCAGCCAGCTCGCGCCCGACTTCCTGAGCGAGTTCGTCCTGTACTCGCTCTCGGTGGTCGATCTGACGATGCTGGTGGGGCTGGTGTTCGTGCTGGCCCGCAGCGTCATCAAGATGCTGGTCGAGCGGAAGCGCGGCCTGCCCTTCGCGCGGTTCCGGGCGAAGATCGTCCTGCTGCTGCTCGGGATGACGGTGATCCCGGCCGTGCTCGTGCTGCTGGTCGGCAGCCAGCTCATCTTCAACAGCGTCGACCGCTGGTTCAACCAGCCGATGGACGAGATGCTGGATTCGGCGCAGCGCATCGCGAGCGACTACTACCACGATCGCCAGCGCCAGGTGGCGGACGAGACGGCGCGCCTGGCGCGCGTGCTGGGGGCGGCGGACCTGGCGACCTCCGACCTGCCGGTCGTGCGCGACGCGGTTGCGGGCTCCGTGACCGACCAGCGCCTGACGCTCGTGGAGGTCTACCGCCTGGAGCCCGGCGCGGATGGCCAGCCGCAGCCGGTGCCGGTGGTGGACGTGGCGTCGGCGGCGGCGCGCCCGATCACGACCCGCGACACCTCCGAACGGCTCGCCGCCCGCGCCGCGAGCGGCCAGCCGGACGCCTGGATGCGCGAGCCCCTCGCGAGCGGCGGCGAGCTCATCCGCGCCGCGGCCGTCGTCCTCAAGCCGGACGGCGGCGCCACCGGCGTGGTGGTGGGTTCCGTGCAGCTCACCGGCGAGATGGCGGCGCGGGCGCGGCGGATGACGAAAGCGTACGAATCGTACAACCAGCTGCGCGTCTTCAAGCCGGCGCTGACCGGCGTCTACCTCTCGTTCTTCCTGATGGTCACGCTGATGATCCTCGTCAGCGCGACGTGGATGGGGCTGTACCTCGCCAAGCGCATCACGCGCCCGGTCCAGGCGCTGGCAGCCGCCGCCCGCGAAATCGGCGCCGGCCACTTCGAGCACCGCGTCGAGCGCGAGACGGCCGACGAGTTCGGGGCGCTGGTGGATTCGTTCAACACGATGGCCGACGAGCTCGCGGCCAGCCGACGGGCCCTCGAGCAGTCGAGCGCGGACCTGCAGCGGAAGCACGCCGAGGTCGAAGACCGGCGGCGGTTCACCGAGGCGGTGCTCGACCGGGTGGCCACCGGCGTCATCACGATCGATGCGGACGGGCGCATCGGGATCGTGAACCCGGCCGCGGCGAAGCTGCTCGGCCTCGACGCGGGCGCCGCGGGCCGGCCGGCCGACGACGTCTTCAGCGGCGGCGAGTTGAAGCCGCTGGCGGATCTGGCGACCGCCCCCCACGTGGCGGGCAAGGACTGGCCCGCGCAGGAGATCGTCGTCAGCCGCGACGGCCGCGAGGTGCAACTTGCCCTGGCCGCCACGCCGCTGCACGGCGACGGCCGCCAGCGGGAGGGCCGCGTCCTGGTCGTCGACGACATCACCCCGCTCATCCGGGCCCAGAAGGTCGCGGCGTGGCGCGAAGTCGCCCGGCGCCTCGCGCACGAAATCAAGAACCCGCTGACGCCGATCCAGCTGTGCGCCCAGCGCCTGCAGCGCCAGTTCTCCGGCGCGCCGGACCCGGTGCGCGAGCTGGTCGACGAGTGCACCGGCACGATCGTCGGCGAGGTCGAGGCGCTGAAGACGCTGGTGGACGAGTTCTCCCAGTTCGCGCGGATGCCGTCGCCGCGGCGCGTGCCGACGGACGTCCACCAGCTGCTCGCGAGCACGCTGGGCCTCTACGAGGGGCTGTTCGCCGACGTGCGCATCGAGACGCTGTTCGCGGTGTCGCTTCCCCCGATCCGCCTCGACCCCGATCAGATCCGGCGCGTCGTCATCAACCTCGTCGACAACGCGATCGAGGCGCTGAACCAGCAGGGGCTCATCGTCGTCGAGACGCAGCACGACGCGGCCGCCGGCCTCGCGCGGATCATCGTCGCCGACGACGGGCCTGGCATCGCGCCCGAGGAGCGTGACAAGCTGTTCATGCCGTACTACTCGACGAAGAAGCGGGGCAGCGGCCTCGGGCTGGCGATTGTCCGGCGCATCGTGGCCGAGCACGGCGGGTCGGTGGAGGTCGGCGCCAACGAGCCGCGCGGCACGAGGTTCACCATTGAACTGCCGTGCGGCGACGCGGACCTGCCGGCCGGATCGGAGCTGACGTGAAGGCGGCCATCCTGGTGGTCGACGACGAGCCGGGCGTGCGCGCGGCGCTCGTGGGCGTTTTGCGCGACGAGGGGTACGAGGTCGACGCCGTCGACAGCGGCGAAGCCTGCCTCGACCGCCTCACCCGGGCGGCATATGACGTGATCCTGCTCGACATCTGGCTGCCCGGCATCGACGGGCTGGTGACGCTGCAGCGGCTGCGGGACCGCCAGGTGGACACGCCCGTCGTCATGATCTCGGGGCACGGCAACATCGAATCGGCCGTGAAGGCGATCAAGATCGGCGCGTTCGACTTCATCGAGAAGCCGCTGTCGCTCGAGAAGACCGTGCACGTCGTGAGCAACGCGCTGCGGCAGCAGCGCCTCGAGGCCGAGAACCGCCAGCTGCGGGCCCGCGTCGATCAGGACCTCAAGATGGTCGGCGAAGGCTACGCCATGGGCCAGTTGCGGGAGCAGGTGGCCATGGCGGCGCCGACCAACGGCCGCGTGCTCATCTCGGGGGAGAACGGCACCGGGAAGGAGCTGGTGGCCCGGTCGATCCACGCTCTCAGCCGGCGGCGCGGCGGGCCGTTTGTCGAGGTCAACTGCGCGGCCATCCCCGAGGAGCTGATCGAGTCGGAACTGTTCGGCCACGTGCGCGGCGCCTTCACCGGGGCGGTCGCCGATCGCCGCGGCAAGTTCGAGCTCGCCGACGGCGGCACGATCTTCCTCGACGAGATCGGCGACATGAGCCTGAAGACCCAGGCCAAGGTCCTGCGCGTCCTGCAGGAGCAGGTGATCGAGCCGGTCGGCGGCACCGCCCGCATCCGTGTGGACACGCGCGTGCTGGCGGCGACCAACAAGGACCTGACCGAGGAGATCAAGGCGGTGCGGTTCCGCGAGGATCTCTATTTCCGCCTGAACGTCATCCCGATCTTCGTGCCCCCGCTGCGCGAACGGCAGGAGGACATTCCCCTGCTGTCCGAGCACTTCATGCGGCTCTTCGCGCGCGAGTACGGGCGGCGCCTGAAGAGCCTCGACCCGTCGGCGGCGGCGGTGCTGGCGCAGTACGGGTGGCCGGGCAACGTCCGCGAACTGCGGAACGTCATCGAGCGGCTGATGATCATGGTGCCTGGCGAAGTGATCACCGCGCAGGACCTCGCGTTTCTCGGCGGCGGCGCCAGGCCCGCTCCCCAGGAAGCCGACGAGGCAATCCAGCCACTGCACGACGCGCGCGACGCCTTCGAGCGCGATTACATTCTCAAGGCGCTGGCGCGGCAGCAGGGCAACATCTCGCGCACGGCCGACGCGCTCGGCGTCGAGCGCAGCAATCTCTATCGCAAGATGCGGACGCTCGGGATCGCCGCCCCCCGCGGAAGCGAGCGCGACGAGGACGCGGGCTGAGTCTGGCGTATAATCCCATCCCGAGCATACCCGCATGGCCGACCCTCGCTCCATCGACACGCTTGGATCCAACGACGGCCCGCCCGATCTGGATCGCGAGGCGAAGATCGACGAATTGTTGCTGGCCGGGCTCGAGCAGTACTTCGACGGGCGGTATCAGGAGGCGATCAACATCTGGGGCCGGGTGCTCTTTCTCGACCGCGGGCACCTGCGCGCGCGGGCGTACATCGAGCGCGCCCGGGGCGCCCTTGCCGAGCGGCAGCGCACGACGGAAGAACTCGTGCAGGAAGGCGTCGCGGCCCTCGACCGCGGGGACGGCCCCGCGGCGCGCCGGTTCCTCACCACCGCCGTGGCCACCGGAGAGCCGCACGATCTGGCTCACGCCTATCTCGACCGCCTCGACCGGATCGCGCCGGCTTCGCAGGAGCGGGAGCCGCGGCCGCCCGTGCGGGAGGCTGACGGCGCCGAGCACGCGGGCCGCAGGCGTCTGTCAGCGACAGTCAGGCCGGTGCGGGCGCTCCCGATCATCGGCGCGGCCGTCCTGGTCGGAGCGGTCATCCTCTTCGCCGCTTCGCGCGACCTGCTCCGGCCCTTCATCGCCCGGGACTGGCGACAGGCGCCCGCCGCAGGCGCGGCCGCCACGCCGGACCCCCTGCCCGCGCCCCGGCCGTCGGAGGTGGCGCTGGGCCGCGCGCGGGATCTTTACCGGTCCGGTCACGTGAAGGCGGCACTGGCGGCACTCGACGGCGTGTCGCAAGCCGACCCGCTCGCGCCCGAGGCGGCCAGGCTGAAGATCGAACTCCAGCGCATCCTTCTCGACTCGGCCGGCGCTGCTACCGGCGCGCCACCACCTCCGTCGCCCGCGCCGCCGGCCAAGCCCGCTGAGGTGGGCCGGTGAAGTGCCCCAAGTGCGGGTACCTCGGGTTCGACAGCGGCGATCGCTGCCGGAACTGCGGCTACGACTTCTCGCTCGTGAACCGGTCGAGCACGCCGGTCGACCTGCCGCTGTTCCGCGGCGACATGCCGGTGCTGCCGCCGCCGCGGGCGCCGCTGGCGGTCCGGCGTGCGACGCCCGCACCCGCGCGAATCCGTCCGAGGTCGCCTGCGCCCACCCCCGAGGTGCCGCCGTTGCTCGGCGGCGCGCTCGACGACGGAGCCCGCCCACCGGAGGGAGTTGCTCATCCGCCTTCGCCGGTGGAGTCGCCGGGACTCCTGGGCGATGAGAGGCCTTCAGCGCCGGCCGGGAGCCGCGCCGCGGCGGCGGCCATCGATCTGGGCCTGATCGCGCTCGTCGACGTGGTCGTGCTGCATTTCACGCTGGCGCTGTGCGGATTGACCTTCGCCGATCTGCGCATCCTCCCCTTGTTGCCGATGGCGGGGTTCCTGCTGTTCTTGAACCTCGGTTACGCCGTGCTCTTCACGGGGACCCTCGGCCAGACGCTCGGCAAGATGGCCATGGCCATCGAAGTCGTGCCGGAACGGCGGCAGAAGATGAACCTGCCGCGCGCGACGCTGCGCGCCGGAGCCATCGTGCTTTCGCTGCTTCCGGCCGGGCTCGGCTGGCTCGCCGGGCTCGTCGGCGACGGACGCGGGCTGCACGACCGGCTCGCCGGCACGCGCGTTGTCCGCGTCGCCGGCGCCTGACACGCCGGCATTCCTGGGCCTGCAGATCGGTCACCCATGACGGCACAGACGCTTCGCTCCAGACTCGCCGTGGCGGTTGCGACGTTCGGCTACGTCGGCTTCGCGCCAATCGCGCCGGGCACCGTCGGCGCGGCAGTCGCCATCCCGTTCTTCCTGCTGCTTCGGCTGGCCGGTTCACCGTGGCTCGAACTCGCGGTGTGCGGCGTGATCGTCGTCGCCGGCGCGTGGTGCGCGCGGATAACCGAGCAGGCGCTCGGCGTGGAGGATCCCGGTCCGGTCGTGATCGACGAAGTCGTCGGGATGTTCGTCAGCCTGCTGTGGCTGCCGGCGACGTGGCCGGTAATCCTGGCAGCGTTCCTCGCCTTCCGCGTCTTCGACATCGTGAAGCCCTGGCCGGCGGGCCGCCTCGAGCACGTGCCCGGCGGATGGGGCGTGATGGCCGACGACGTGATGGCCGGCGTGTATGCGAACCTCGTCGTGCAACTCCTCGCCTGGGCGCGCCCGGGACTGCTGACATGAGCGACGCCGCCGGCCGCGCGCCGCTGCACTGGGCCGAGATCATCGCCGTCGGCAGCGAGTTGCTCGGGCCGTCGCGCCTCGACACGAACTCGCTCTTCATCACCGGCCGGCTGAACGACTATGGCATCGAGGTCCGCGCAAAGACCATCGTCGGCGACCGCCGCGGGGACCTCGAGGCGGTGCTGCGCGCGGCGCTGTCGCGCGCCGAACTGGTCGTGCTGTGCGGCGGGCTCGGCCCGACCGACGACGACCTCACGCGCGAGGCCGTGGCGGCCGTGACCGGCCGCGAACTGCGCGAGCAGCCGGCCATCCTCGAGGGCATCCGGCGGCGCTTCCAGGCGAGGGGCGCGCGGATGCCGGAGATCAACCGACGGCAGGCCATGGTGCCCGTTGGCGCCGACGTCATCCCCAACGGCATGGGGACCGCCCCCGGGCTGTGGCTGGAGCACGAGGGGCGCGTCCTGGTTCTGCTGCCGGGCCCGCCGGCCGAATTGCAGCCGATGGCCGACGGCGTGATCGCGGAACGCCTCGCGGCGCGGTCGCCAGCGGGCCGCCTCGAGCGGCGCGTGCTGCGCATCTGCGGCCGCACCGAGTCGGAGGTCGACGAGGTGGCCGCCCCGGTTTACTCGCGCTGGCTGTCGGAGCCGCTGCCCGTCGTGACGACCGTGCTCACCTCCCCGGCCCAGGTCGAGCTGCACCTTTCGGTGCGCACGCGCTCGATCGAGGACGCGCGCGCGCGGCTCGACGCCGCAGCGGCGGATCTGGCCGGGCTCTTCGGCGACGACGTCTTCAGCACGGACGGCCGCTCCCTCGAGGAAGCGGTCGGCCACCTGCTGCGCGAGCGGAAGTGGCACATCGGTGTGGCAGAATCGTGCACCGGCGGCCTCGTGTCGGTCCGGCTCACCGACGTGCCGGGCAGCTCCGACTATGCAGGGTTCAACGCCGTCTGCTACAGCAACGACGCCAAGACGCAGGTGCTCGGCGTGCCGGCGGCGCTCATCGCCGCGCACGGCGCGGTGAGCGAGCCGGTGGCGCTGGCGATGGCAGACGGCATCCGCGAACGGGCTTCGAGCGAGATCGGCATCGGTGTGACGGGCATCGCCGGTCCGGCGGGCGGCAGCGCCGAGAAGCCCGTCGGCACGGTGATCATCGCGGTGACGACGCGCGTCGAACGGGTCGTCCGCGCATACCGGTTTCCCACAGGCCGTGCGCGCGTGCGCCAGTTTGCCGCGCAGATGGCTCTCGACCTCGCGCGGCGGGTCCTGCTCGGCGTGGAGCCCGGGCGCGCGTTCGTGTTCACCCCGGCCGCCGACCGACGATCATGAGATTGTTCATCGCCGCCGACCTCGACGCGGGCGCGCGAGCAGCCGTCGCGGCCGCCGTCACGCAGGTCCGCGACGAGGCTGAACGGCAACGCCCAGGATCCACGCGCGCAGTCGCCTGGGTCGAGGCCCGGAATCTTCACCTCACGCTGCACTTCCTGGGCGAGGTCGACGAGGCACGGCTGCCGGCGCTCCGCGAGGCGCTCGCGCCCGCCATTGCGCTCGACGCGCCGCGGATCGGCCTTGCCCGCTGGGGCGTCTTCCCGCCGCATGGGCCGGCTCGCGTAATCTGGATCGGCATCATGGAGGGGGCCGGGACGCTCGCGTCGGCCCATGCCGTGCTGGGCGACCGCCTGCGGGCAGCCGGGCTCACGCCCGAATCGCGCCCGTTCGCCGCGCACCTGACGGTCGGCCGCGTAAAGGTGCCGCTCGGGTTCCAGTGGGGCCGCCTGGCTGCTGCCGCGCCATCATCGCCGGTGGCGGAGTGGCCGCTGCGGGCATGCACGCTGTTCCAGAGCCACCTCTCGCCGGCGGGGCCCACCTACCGCGCACTGCTCAGCATTCCCTTCATCGGAGGCTCCGGCCACGAGGCGGCTGGCTTGGCGGAGGCGAAGCGTGGCGAGTGACATCGCGATTCTCGGAGCCGGCAGCTGGGGAACGGCGCTCGCCGTGCACCTGGCGCGTGTCGGGCATGCGGTCCGCATCTGGTCGGTCGAAGCGCCCGTCGTCGCCGAGATGCGCGAACGGCGCGCGAACACGATCTACCTGCCGGACGTCCTGCTGCCGGAGGCGGTCGCGCCCACCGCATGCATCGAGGAGGCGCTCACGGGCGTCGGCATCGTCGTCGCGGTCGTGCCGTCGCACGCGATGCGCAGCGTCGCCCGCGCCGCCTGCCCGCATCTGGCTCCGGGTGCCATCCTCGTGAGCGCGGCGAAAGGGCTCGAACTGGAGACGCTCGAGCGCATGTCGGAGGTGCTGGCGCAGGAGTCGGGCCAGGGCCACGCGATCGTGGCGATGTCGGGGCCGAGTTTCGCCGTCGAGGTCGCGCGGGAACTGCCGACCGCGCTCTCGGTGGCCAGCACCGACCTCGCGGCGGCCGAGCGGGTGCAGGCGGAGTTTCGCGGCCGGTTCCTGCGGCTCTACGCCACCGACGATGTCGTCGGCGTGGAGATCGGGGGCGCGATCAAGAACGTCATCGCGATCGCGGCCGGCGTCGCGGAGGGGCTCGGCCTCGGCCACAACGCGCAGGCGGCGCTCATCACCCGCGGCCTGGTCGAAATCTCGAGGCTGGCGGTCGCCGCCGGCGGCCGGCGCGAAACGCTCGCGGGCCTGACGGGCCTCGGCGAC
The DNA here is from genome assembly GCA_963806085.1 of uncultured Acidobacteriota bacterium. Lineage (GTDB taxonomy): Bacteria > Acidobacteriota > Vicinamibacteria > Vicinamibacterales > JAKQTR01 > JAKQTR01. Next base: position 1,467,034 of record CAWDWR010000001.1, on the reverse strand, counting down.
CTGGTGCTGACGTGCACCGGCCCGTACAGCCGGAACCGGCACGTCGGCATCGAGCTCGCACACGGCCGCCGGCTCGCCGACGTGCTCGCCGGGATGAAGATGGTGGCCGAGGGCGTCAAGACCACCGAGGCCGCGCTGGCGCTCGGCGCGCGGCACGGGGTCGAGTTGCCGATCACCGAGCAGATGGCGGCCGTGCTGGACGGGCGCAAGACGCCGCGCGAGGCGCTCGAGGACCTCATGCTCCGTCCCCAGCGGAATGAGCCCGATGGCGGATGATAGAATCGCGTGATGGGCGTATTCGGGCGGGTGCGGGAAGGGCTGCGCCGCACGGCGCAGCAGCTGTTCGGCCGGTTTGACGAAATCGCGCGGCGGGCCGACGCGCCCGAGCGGCGCACTGGAAAGGTCGACGCCGAGACGGCCGGCGCCCTCGAAGAACTCCTGATCACCGCAGATGTCGGCGTGGCCGCGGCCGACCGCATCGTGTCGGCCGTCCAGGCCAGGGTCCGGCACGGCGAGTCGCTGCGGGAGCTGGTGAAGGACGAACTGCTCGCGATTCTCGACGGCACCGGCGCCGCGCCGCCGGCCGCCGGATCCCCGACCGTCGTGATGGTGGTCGGCGTCAACGGCACGGGCAAGACGACCACCGTCGCGAAGCTGGCCCACTTGCACAAGTCGCAGGGCGATCTGCCGCTGGTATGCGCCGCCGACACGTTTCGCGCGGCGGCCGTCGAGCAGTTGGAGATCTGGGCCCGTCGCGCCGGCGTGGAAGTGATCCGCGCGCGTGACGGCACGGACCCGGCGGCGGTCGTCTTCGACGCGATGGCGGCCGGCAAGGCGCGCGGCCGGAGTCCGATCATCGTCGACACGGCGGGCCGGCTCCACACGCGGACGAACCTGATGCAGGAGCTGCAGAAGATCCGCCGCATCGCGGCGAGGGAAGTCGAGGGCGCTCCCCACGAAGTGCTGCTCGTGCTCGACGCCACCGTCGGGCAGAATGGCCTGTCGCAGGCGCGGGAGTTCATGGCGACGGCCGGCGTCACCGGCATCGTGCTCGCGAAGCTCGACGGCACGGCCAAGGGCGGCGTCGCCGTGGCGATCGCCCACGATCTGAAGCTGCCGATCCGCTACGTGGGGGTGGGTGAGGGCATTGCCGACCTGGTGCCGTTCTCGTCCCGCGAGTACGTGGACGGCCTCTTCGAAGAAAGCTGGTAGCGCGGTGTTGAGCGACGCGGCCTACATGGAACGGGCGCTGCTGCTGGCGGCCCGGGCCCGCGGGCGGACGACGCCGAACCCCATGGTGGGAGCCGTGATCGTGACGCCGGACGGCGTGGTCGCCGGCGCGGGATTCCATGAGCGGGCGGGCGAGCCTCACGCCGAGGTCCATGCGCTTCGGGAAGCGGGGGAAGCGGCCCGCGGTGCCACGCTCTACTGCACCCTGGAACCCTGCAGCCACTTCGGGCGCACGCCGCCGTGCGTCGATGCGATTCTCCAATCGGGGATTGCCAGGGTCGTTGCGGCCGTCGCGGATCCGAATCCGCGGAGTGGGGGCGGGTTCCGCCGATTGAGAGACGCGGGCGTCCGGGTTGATGTCGGCATCGGCGAGACGGCGGCTCGGCGTTTGATGAGACCGTTCTTCAGCGCAGTGCGCCGCGGCCGGCCATATGTCCTCGCCAAGGCCGTGACCAGCCTCGACGGCCGGGTGGCGGCGGCAGGCGGCGGGCCGACGCGGCTCAGTTCTCCCGCCTCCGATCGGCGCACGCACCTGCTGCGCGCCGAAGTCGACGCGATCGCGGTGGGCTCGGGGACGATCCTCGCCGACGACCCGCGGCTGACGGCGCGGGGCGTCTACAGAAGCCGCCCCCTCGCCCGCGTTGTCTTCGACCGGCGGTTGCGGACGCCGGCGTCGGCGAAGCTGTTCGCGACGCTCGAGTGCGGGCCGGTGATCGTCGTCACCTCCGAGGGAGCGCCGCCGGAGGCGGCCCGGGCGCTCGAGTCCGCCGGGGCCCGGGTCGTGACGGCCGCGGGCGGGCTGGCCGGCGCGCTGCGCCTGCTCCTGCCGGAGGGGATCCAGTCGGTGCTGGTCGAAGGCGGGCCCACGCTGCACGCGGCGCTGTGGCGCGAAGGCACTGTCGATGCCGTGCGGCTGGTCGTCGCCTCTCGCGCCCTGGGCGAAGGCGGAGTACCATGGGTGGGACCTGCCGAGGCGCCGTGGGCGTCCTGGCGCCTCGTTTCTGTCGAGCCCGTCGGGGGCGACGTCATCATCGAAGCCGATGTTCACTGGACTGATTGAGCACGTGGGCCGCGTCGAGGCCCTTCACCCGATCGAGGGCGGCTACCGGCTCTCGCTGGAAACCGGCGTCGCGCGAGAGCTGCGCGACGGCGACAGCATCGCGGTCAACGGCGTGTGCCTGACCGTCGTCGGGCGCGACGACAGCCGTTTCGTCACCGACATCGGGCCGGAAACGGCGCGGGTCACCACGCTGGGGGACCTTCGCCCGGGCGCGCTCGTCAACCTCGAGCGGCCCATGCGGCCGGACGGGCGGATGGGAGGCCATTTCGTGCTCGGCCACGTCGACTGCAAGGGCGTGATCAAGGCCATCCGCGTCGACGGCGAGTTCTGGTGGATCACGGTCGGGTTCGACCCCGGCCTGGCGCCCTACTTCATTCCGAAAGGGTCCGTGGCCGTCGACGGCATCAGCCTGACGGTGGCCACGCTCCGCGAGGCGGAGTTCGACGTCCAGATCATTCCGTTCACCTGGGAGCACACCAACTTCCAGGCGAGCCGCGCCGGCGATGGCGTCAACCTCGAGGTGGACGTCATCGGCAAGTACGTCGTTCGCGTCGCGCAGCTGACCGGCATGTGGCCGGAAGGCGGCCGCGCGCCGCTCCCGCCGCCGTCATGAGCCGCCGCGCGCCTGCCAGGTCGCGCTCCGCCAGCCAAGAGGCGGCGTCGAGGCCGGCGCATCTCTTCGCGCGCGTCGAGGACGCGATCGACGCCATCCGCGCCGGACGGATGGTCATCGTCGTCGACGATGCGGAGCGGGAGAACGAGGGCGACCTGACGATCGCCGCCTCGGCCGTCACGCCGGAAGCGATTAACTTCATGGCGCGCCACGGCCGAGGCCTGATCTGCATGCCCATGCTCGGCGCGCGGCTCGACGAGCTCGAAGTGCCGCTCATGGTGACGCAGAACACGGCCCGCTTCGAAACGGCGTTCTGCGTGTCCATCGAGGCGCGGCACCGCACCAGCACCGGGATTTCCGCGGCCGACCGCGCGGCGACGGTGGCGGCCGCGATCGATCCGGCCACGCAGCCGGGCGACCTCGCGCGCCCGGGGCACATGTTCCCGTTGCGTGCGCGCGACGGCGGCGTGCTGGTGCGCGCGGGGCAGACCGAAGCGGCCGTCGATCTGGCCCGCATCGCGGGGCTGTATCCCGCCGGCGTCATCTGCGAGATCATGAACGAAGACGGATCCATGGCGCGCGTGCCCCAGCTGGGCCGCTTCGCGAAGCGCCACGGGATCCTCATGATCACGATCGCGGACCTCATCAAGTACCGGATGCGCACCGAGCGCATGGTGCGGCGGGTGGGGGAGGCCGACTTGCCGACGCGCTACGGGCGGTTCCGCGTGTTCGCGTACGAGAGCCTGATCGACCACGAAACGCACGTCGCCCTCGTGCGCGGCGACATCGGCGACGGCCGCGACGTCCTCGTTCGCGTGCACTCGCGCTGCCTGACCGGCGACGTGTTTCATTCCGCGCGGTGTGATTGCGGCGATCAGCTCGAGTCGGCGCTCCGGCGGATCGACGCCGAACAGCGCGGCGTGCTCCTGTACCTGAACCAGGAGGGGCGCGGCATCGGCATCTCCAACAAGATCCTGGCGTACGCGCTCCAGGACCAGGGGTTCGACACCGTCGAGGCCAACGAGCGGCTCGGGTTCAAGCCCGACCAGCGCGACTACGGCATCGGCGCGCAGATCCTGAGCGATCTCGGGGTGCGCTCGATGCGCCTGCTGACCAACAATCCCAGGAAATTCGTCGGGCTCGAAGGATACGGGCTGTCGGTGTCGGAAACCGTGCCCATCGAGACCCCGCCGACGGAATCGAACCGCCGCTACCTCAAGGCGAAGAAAGACAAGCTCGGGCACCGGTTGACGAAGGTGTAGCGGTCCGGGCCGTTGACACCTCCAGCCAAACGACGCTACCATAAGGGTTTGCGCCATAGCGCGTGATGCCGGACAACGGGGGCGGGCCGCGAGCGGCGGGCTGCCGGACCGGGCGGGCATCCGGGCACAGTACGACTGTACATATGTTCGATTCGCTCAGTGAACGACTCCAGGGGGTGTTCCGGACGCTTCGCGGTGAAGCGCGGCTGTCGGAGCCCGTCGTGGAAGCGGCGCTGCGCGAAATCCGGATGGCGCTGCTCGAGGCCGACGTCAACTTCAAGGTCGTGAAGGCGTTCGTCGACCGCGTGCGTGAGCGCGCGATCGGCCAGGACGTCCTGCGCAGCCTGACGCCGGCGCAGCAGGTGGTGAAGATCGTCCGCGACGAGCTCATTGCCCTGTTCGGCGACGCGCAGGGCGGGCTCCGGACGTCGAAGGCGAGCCCGCAGGTCATCCTGCTGCTTGGCCTGCAGGGCGCCGGCAAGACGACGGCAGCGGCGAAGCTGGCCAAGTGGCTGGTCCGGCAGGGGCGCCACCCGCTGCGTGGTGTCGACCGACGTGCGCAGGCCCGCCGCGATCGAACAGCTCAACGTGCTCGGCTCGGCAGGCTGGCCTCCGGGTGTTCGACCCGGCCGGGAACCTCGACCCGGTTTCGCGGGCGACCGGCGCCCTCACCGAGGCGAAGAACCTGGGCTTCGACGTCGTCATCGTCGACACCGCGGGGCGGCTCCACATCGACGAAACGCTGATGCAGGAGCTGACGGCGATCCGCGACGCGGTGGCGCCGGACAACGCCCTGTACGTCGCCGACGCGATGACGGGCCAGGATGCGATCAAGAGCGCGGGCGAGTTCAACCGTCACGTGGGCGTGACCGGCGTCGTGCTGACCAAGCTCGACGGCGACGCGCGCGGCGGCGCCGCCCTGTCGGTCGTGGCGGTGGTCGGCGTGCCCATCGCGTTTGTCGGCGTCGGCGAGCGCCTCGAGGACCTCGAGCCGTTCCAGGCCGACCGTCTCGTGTCGCGGCTCCTCGGCATGGGCGACGTGCTCTCGCTCATCGAGCGCGCCGAGCAGGTGGTGGACCGCGACGAGGCCGTGCGCCTCGAGCAGAAACTGCGCGGCGACGACTTCACCCTCGAGGACTTCCTGGCGCAGCTGAAGACGCTGCGCAAGATGGGCCCGCTCGAGCAGGTGCTCGGCATGCTGCCCGGGATGGGCAATCTGAAGCAGCTCGGCGACGCCAAGCCCGACGAGGCGCAGTTGAACGGCGTCGAGGCGATCATCTCCTCGATGACGCCGGCCGAGCGGCGCAGCTTCAGGATCATCGACGGCAGCCGGCGGCGCCGGATCGCGAAAGGCAGCGGCACGACCGTCGAGGACGTCAACCGCCTGCTCCGGCAGTTCCAGCAGATGCGGAAGATGCTGAAGGTGGTCGGCGGCGCGGGCGGCGGCGGCCGCAAGCGCATGCGGCAAGCGATGGCCATGCTCAAGGGGCGCGGCCTGGGGGCCTGACGGCCTGACAGACAGGGCCCGACGGCCCTGCGGTGAAGGAGTGACATGCTGGTAATCCGTCTGACGAGGATCGGAGCGAAGAAGCAGCCCACGTATCGCGTCGTGGTGACCGAGGCGCGCACGCCGCGCGACAGCCGCGAGGTGGAGCGGCTCGGGTACTACAACCCGAAGACGCAGCCCGCGACGCTGAAGGTGGACCGCGATCGCGTGGCGCACTGGCTGAAAGCCGGGCGCGCAGCCGAGCGCGACCGTGAAGAGCCTGCTGAAGAAGTACAAGGAGCCGGCGGCCGACGCGAGCGCTGCGGCCACCGTCGCGGCCCAGTGAGCCACGCGCGTGACGTCGCCGAGGCCGTCGTGCGCGCGCGCTCGTCGACCGCCCGGCAGGCGGTCCGCGTGACGGAGTCGGAGCACCGCGACGGCGCGGTGATCGAAGTCTCGGTGGCCGGCGACGATCTCGGGCGCGTCATCGGCCGCCAGGGCCGCACGGCCACCGCGATCCGGACGCTCGTGATGGCGACGGCCGAGCGGGACGGGACGCGCGTGAGCGTCGAGTTCCGCGACGAGCACGGCCAGCGCTAGATGCCGGCCTGGGACGACCTCGTCGTGGTGGCGCGCGTCGCGCGCCCTCACGGCCGGCGCGGGGAAGTGATCCTGAACCTGGAGACCGACTTCCCCGAGCAGCGGTTCGCGCCCGGCAACCGGCTGATGGCTGCGCCGGGGCGCGGAGGCCGAGGACGCTGGTGGTGCGGTCGGTCTGGTTCATGAAGGCCAGGCCGGTGGTCGGCTTCGAAGGCTTCGAGTCGATCGACGATGCCGAGACGCTCGCGGGCTGCGAGTTGCGGATCCCCGCCGGCGAACTGGCCGAGCTGCCGCCGGGCATGTTCTACCACCACGACCTGGTCGGGCTGCCGGGTCGAGACGTCAGGCGGCGACGCCGTGGGCGAGGTGGTGGCGGTCGAGGGCAGCGGGGAAGCGAGCCGGCTCGTCGTGGAGACGCCTCGCGGCGAGGAGCTGATCCCGCTCGTCGGCGAGATGGTGCCGCGTGGTCGACACGCGGGCCAGGCGGATCGTGATCGCGGCGCCCGGAGGGGCTGCTGGGCCTGAACGAGACGGCCCGCTCGCGGCGGATGCGGCAGGGCGGGCGGACGTGAGATTCGACCTGGTCACGATCTTCCCCCGCCTGTGCGACGGACCGCTCGGCGAGGGCATCGTGCGCCGGGCGATCGATCGGGGCCTCGTGGACGTGCGGGTGCACGACCTGCGCGACTACACGACGGACCGGCACCGGTCGGTTGACGATGTGTCGTACGGCGGCGGGCCGGGCATGGTGTTCAAGCCCGAACCGCTGTTCCGCGCGGTGGACGCGATCAGGGCCGACGGCGGCGTGGACGCGGTCATCCTCACGTCGCCGCAGGGCCGCCGCTTCACGCAGCGGGAGGCCGAGCGGCTCGCGGGCTTGCGGCGCGTCGTGCTGCTGTGCGGCCGCTACGAAGGCGTCGACGACCGCGTGCGGTCGGCGCTGGCGACCGAGGAGCTGTCGATCGGCGACTACGTGCTGTCCGGCGGCGAACTGCCGGCGCTCGTCATCGTCGACGCGGTGGTGAGGCTGCTGCCGGGCGCGGTGGGTGACGAGGCGTCGGTCGACGTGGACTCGTTCAGCCGCGGGTTGCTGGATTACCCGCATTTCACCCGGCCGGCCGAGTTCAGCGGGCTGCGGGTGCCGGACGTGCTGCTGTCGGGCAACCATGCCGACATCCGGCGGTGGAGAAAGCGCGAGTCGCTGGCGCGGACGCTGGCGTTGCGGCCCGACCTGCTGCCGTCGGCGGAACTGGATGACGAAGAGCGCGAGATCCTGCGCGCGTTGATGGACGAGAGAGGAGCGGAACATGGGCGCGATTGAAACGGTTGAGCGGGCGCAACTGGCCGAGCGGCCCGCGATGCGGACGGGCGACACGGTCCGGGTGCACGTCAAGGTGCGCGAGGGCGACAAGGAGCGAATCCAGATCTTCGAGGGCATGGTGATTGGCCAGCACCGCGGCGTCCGCGCGCGCGACCTTCACGGTGCGGAAGGTGTCGTTCGGCCAGGGCGTGGAGCGCATCTTCCCGCTGCACTCGCCGATCATCGAACGCATCGACGTCGTCCGGTCGGCCAAGGTCCGCCGCTCGAAGCTCTACTTCCTGCGGAAACTGAAGGGCAAGGCCGCCCGCATGAAGGAAGCCCGGCGCCCGGCGTAGCCCGGCCGTCGATCGGCACGGCACCCATGCGCCGGGTGGAGGCCACGCGGACTGGTCGAGGATGCCCTCGGGCGGATCGGCTTCGTCCACGTGGCCGGCGTCGACGAGGTCGGCCGCGGCTGCCTGGCCGGCCCGGTGGTGGCCGCCGCGGTCATCCTCCGTCCCGGACCGCCCGATTCGGGGCCTCGCCGACTCGAAGCTGGTGCCCCCGGCCGAGCGCGAGCGCCTGGCGGACCTCATCCGCGCGCGGCGCGCTCGCCTGGGCCGTCGCGGAGGTGGGGCCGGCCGACATCGATCGCATGGCGATTCACCGCGCGTCGCTGGAGTCGATGCGGCGCGCCGTGATGGCCCTCGCGCCGCAGCCGGACGTCGTGCTGGTCGACGCGTTCAGGATTCCCGGCCTCGCTGTCGCCCAGCGCGGCATCATCCACGGCGATCGCCTCTGTGCCTCCATCGCGGCGGCCTCGATCGTCGCGAAGGTCCACCGCGATCGCCTGATGGCGGTCCTGCACGACCAGGACGGCCGGTACGGGTACGCCCGGCACAAGGGCTACGCCACACCGCGAGCACCTGCTCGCCCTCGAACGCTTCGGCTACTCGGCCGCATCACCGCCGTTCGTTCCGGCCGGCATCGCTGTTTGATAAGATCGCGTCGGGCGGCGCAGCCGCCGCCCGCATCTTGATCACCAGGGCCATGGACCGCGACGAGACGCTCAGGAGAGCCGAGAAGCTGCTGCGCCAGGGCCGCCTCGATGCGGCCATCGCCGAGTACGCCCGCGCTCGTCGAGGATCAGCCCAAGGACTGGACGACCGCGAACCTGCTCGGCGATCTCTACGTCAGGGCGGGGCAGATCGACCAGGCGGTCGCGCAGTACACGCGGATCGCCGAGCACCTCGCCCGCGAGGGCTTCGTGGCGAAGGCCTCGGCGCTCTACAAGAAGATCGTCAAGATCCACCCGGACGATGACGCGGCGCTGCTGCGGACGGCGGAGCTGTCGGCTCAGCAGGGCCTGACGGCCGATGCGCGCATGCAGCTGCAGGCGCTCTTCCAGCAGCGGCTGCGGCGCGGGCAACAGCGCCGGGCGCGGCCGAAGCGGCGGCGGCCTACGCGGCGGTCGACCCGGCCGATCCCGCCGGCCGTTTCGAGAGCGCCAGGATGTTCGCCGACCTCGGCGACCCTGCCGCGGCCGCCGGCCAGGTGCGTGCCGCCGGCGAGACCTTCGTCGCCGCGGGCAAGATCGCCGACGCCGTCCGTTGCTGGCAGGAGGCGATTCGGTACCATCCCGACGATGCGGCTTCGCAGAGACCTGCTGGTGAAGGCCCTCATCGAGGGCGGTGATCCCGACGCCGCGCGCGACGTGGCCCGCACCGTCGACCACTGGCATGCCGTGGCCGGCGGCTATGCGCGGGCCGGCCGCGACCGCGAGGCGCTCGACGCCCGAGAGCAGGCGCTGGCCGGCAACCCCGACGACGTCGCGGCGCGCGTCCACCTCGCGCAGATCGGCCATGGCCAATCACGATCTGGCGCGTGCCCGCGACGTGCTCGCGCCGGTCGCGGCCAGCGCCGACCCCATGGTGCAGTTCGCGCTGGCCGAGGTCGAGTTCCGGTCCGGGAACTTCACCTCGGGCCGGGGCGCCTTGCGCCGGTGCCTGGCGGGCCGCGATGACCTGGTCGCGCCGGGCATCGAACTCGGCTGCGCCATCGGGCCGGGCTCTCCGGAGATCGGGTTCGCGGTGGTCGAGACCGTGGTGAGGTTCGCCGAGGCCGGGGGCGACACCGACATGGCGCTCGACGCCCTCGAGCGCTTCCTGGCCGTCGTGCCCGGGCATGTGGCCGCTCTCGAGGCGCTCATCGACGTCTGCGGCCAGACCTTCTACGAGCACCAGCGGTATCGCGCGCAGGTGCAGCTCGCCGATGCCCAGCTTGCGCTCGGGAATTTCGAGCGCACGCGCCCGCTCGCGGAGCAGCTGATCACGGCGCGTCCCGATGACCCGAGCCATGTGACGCGCCTGGCCCGCGCATGGCCGGCCTCGGCTTCGCGGACGCGGAAGGCGAGGCGCGGGCGCGTGCCCGCCGCCTGACGTCGCCGGGCGATGTGGCCGAATTCTCCGAGGTGAAGGCGCCTCCGGCCCTGCTCGTCGAGGACCTGACGGAAGCGGACAAGCCTGAGGTGCCGTCGCCGTGGGCCCAGCCCGCGGCGGTGCCGGCGGCGTGTCCGCGTGACGCCGCCCGAGCCGCGCACCGCCCGGCCGGAGGCGGACAGCGGGCGAGACTGGCGCGACACGGCGGGCACGGCCGAAACGCGCATCCTGCCAGTCCAGTCCGGGCGGGCGGAGTCCCCGGCGCCTGAACGCGACGTGTTCGAAATCGACCTGAGCGGCGAACTCGATGACCTGCTCAGCGCTGCCGCAGCACCCGAGCAGCCGATCGAGACGCCGGCGGAGGCGCACGGACACCCGGGAGGGCTCGACGGGTTCTTCGGCGAACTGCGCGAGGAACGCGGGCGGGACCTGCAGGGCGTCAGCGCGGCGCTGGCCTACGATCAGGCCAGCGAGCACTTCAACCGAGGCGAGATCGACGAGGCCGCCGACTGCCTCAAGTCGGCGGCGCGGGATCCGATGTTCCGGTTCCGGGCCGCGTCGATGCTGGCGCGCATCGCGCGCGACCGGCGCCGGTTCGGCGAGGCCGTCGAGTGGCTCGAGCGGGCGGCCGAGGCGCCGGCGCCGACAACGGAGGCCTCTCACAGCCTCCTGTACGAACTCGGCGACATCCTGGAGGCGACGCGGGAAGACACCCGCGCGCTGGCCGTCTTCATCGAACTGCAGGCGGCGGCGCCAGGGTACCGCGACGTCGCCGACCGTGTCGCCGGCCTTGTCGCGCCGTCAGGCCGGCCCTGAGAAGGGCCAGCCGTGAGCGTCGTGGGCCGCCTGCTGCTCCTGGCGTACTTCGTCGAGGTCGGGCTCGTGCTCCTCGTGGTGCCGTGGTCGCCGTTCTGGGATCGCAACTACTTCGTGGATCTCTGGCCCGCCGTTGCCGCGGTGACGCGAAGCAACCTGGTCCGCGGGGCGGTGTCCGGACTCGGGATCATCAACCTGTGGGCCGCCATGGCCGAACTGGCCGCCCTGTTCGGCATGCGAGTCGAAGTGAGCGGCCGGCCGTGTCCGGCCCGCCGCGTGCGTTTGACAGCCGCCTGAGCGGTTCCCTAACATGAGGCCCGATGCCACGGGATGAGCGAGCACAGACCAGGCTGGCGATGACCATGGCCGAGGACCGCTCACGTCGACTTCGGCACGTTTCTGCGCCTGGCGCGCGAGCAGCGCGGCGTGTCGTTGCAGGAGGTCGCCGTCGCGACGAAGATCTCGGCGCGCCTGCTGGAGTCGCTCGAGCGGAACGACCCGAGCAAGCTCCCCGGCGGGATCTTTTCGCGGGCGTTCGTGCGCGCGTACGCCCGCGAGGTCGGTCTCGATCCCGACGCTGCCGTCGCCAGGTTCGTTGCGGCGTTTCCCGACGAGTCGGGCGCCGACGACATGCCGGCGACCACCAGCGCGGTCGAAGCCGAGAGCTTCGAGCAGGGGCGCCGCGTGATCCGCATCGCCCTGCGGCTGATGGGCGTGGCGCTGCTGGTCGCCTTCCTGGCGTTCATCTACCTTTCGCGTTTCAGGACCAGCCCTGTCGGGGCAGGGCCTGACCGCGTCGAGAGTCCCGCGGCGGGCCCGGTCTCGGAGCCTCCTCCGCCGCCGCAGAACCAGCCGCTGCCGCCCCAGCCCGCGCCCGCGGCGATGCAGGGAGCCGGCTCGGCGAATGCTCCACAGCCCGCCGCCGGGCAGGCACCCGTTCCGGCCGAGGCCATCGTGCCCGCGCCCGCAGTCGAGGCGGCCGCCGCGTCGGGCGCCCAGCCCGCTGGCGCCCCGTCCACGCCGGCGCCGCTGGTGGTCGTGCTGACGTTCACCGATCCGTGCTGGCTCTCGGTGTCGCGTCGACGGGACGCGCGGGCCGTCGAGGACGGCCGGTGCCGGTGAACGCCTCGAGTTCGCCGTGCAGCGGTCGATCACGATGACCGTCGGCAACGCCGGCGCCGTCTCGCTGACGCTGAACGGCAAGCCGGCCCGCGCGCTCGGCGCGGCCGGGCAGGTGGTCACCACCACGATGCCCGCGTCGGCGTACGAGAGCTTCCTCCGCTAGATCGCTCATGGAGTCGCTCTACCGCACGCCGCTCCTCGACTGCTTCAGGAGGGGAGAGGTTGCGGCGGACATCCGCATGATGGCCGCGCAGGGCATGCTGGCGCCTCGGGCCCACGAGCAGCTGGGCCTGCTGGTGCTGCTGTCGACCGACGCCGACCCGTCGATCCGGGCGGCGACCGAGGCGACCATCGCGCGGATTCCCGCCGCGGACCTGTCCCGCTTCCTGGGGCGGCCCGACGTCGCGCACGAGATCCGTCGATTTCTTCGTCGCGGCGCGGGATCGCGCCCGTGCCGTCGGAGGCGTCCTCCACGGATGCCCCGCTGCTCGACGCCGACGGCGCCCACGCCTCGGCCGGCGACGACGACGGCGACGAAAGCGCGGCCGAGGAAGCGGGCGAGGCCCGGCGGATGGCGACGATCCAGCGCCTGTCGCTGATGACCGTCTCCGAGAAGATCAAGGCGGCGATGCGCGGGTCCCGCGAGGAGCGCACATCCTGATCCGCGATCCCAACAAGCTGGTCTCGCTCGCCGTGCTGAGCAGCCCGAAGGTGAACGAGCGCGAGATCGAGTCCTACGCGAAGATGGCCAACGTGTCGGAGGACGTGCTGCGCGTGATCGGCACGACGCCGCGCGTGGACCAAGAGTTACGCGATCGTCCGCTCGCTGGCGTTCAACCCCAAGTCGCCGATTGCGGTGTCGATGACGCTGGTGAGCCGCCTCGTCGAGAAAGACGTCCGGATGCTCTCGATCGACCGGAACATCGCGGAGCCGGTGAAAATCCTCGCCCGCAAGGCGCTCCAGGCGGGCAAGAGCCGGCGCGGCTAACGCTTCAGCGCCTGGCTTTGCCGCCGGCGGGGCGCGGCGCCTTCCGCCGATCCGGGCTTCGGGCGCACGGTGACCGGCCCGGCGGGCTTCGCCGGGCGCACGCCCCACTCGGACCGCATCTGCGACAGCCCGTCCATGAACACCGAGACGCGCTCGCGTTCCTCCTCGGTCTTCAGCGTCTTGAGCAGCGCAACGGCCTTGTCGAGGTCGCGCTGCACGGTGGCCCGCGTCGTGGCGTAGTAGAGGCGCTTGATCTCGGCGACAGGGTCCATGGCGCGTCATTATAATGGGATTCTCATGTCTCCGTCGGGCTTCCGCCGCCAGCTCGGCCAACTCGTCATGCTCGGCTTCGACGGGTTCCAGGTGCCGCCCGAACTGCGCGTCGCTCGCCCGCGAATTCGACCTCGGCGGCATCGTGCTGTTCAAGCGCAACGTCGAGAGCCCGGAGCAGGTGGCCGAGACTGGCCTTCGAGTCGGCCCGCCTCTGCGAATCCGCTGCCCGGCCTGGGTCGCGGTGGACCAGGAAGGCGGGCGCGTGGCCCGGCTGCGGCGGCCGTTCACCGAGTGGCCGCCGATGGCCGCGCTCGGGCGGTCCGGCGACGAGGCGCTCGCCGCGCGGTTCGCCCGGGCGATGGCGCGCGAACTGGCGTCGGTGGGCATCACCCTCGACTTCGCGCCGGTGCTCGACGTGCTGACCAACGCCGCCAACCCGGCGATCGGCGACCGTGCCATCGGCGCCGACGCCGACGCTGGTGGCCCGCCTGGGCGCCGCCATCATCGACGCGATGCAGGGCGAAGGCCTGGCCGCCTGCGGCAAGCACTTCCCCGGCCACGGCGACGCCTCGGTCGATTCCCACCACGAACTGCCGGTGCTCGACCTGCCGCCGGATCGCTTCGAGGCGGTGGACTGGGTGCCGTTCAGGGCCGCCATCGCCAGGTCGGTCGCCGGCGATCATGGTGGCGCACGTCCTCGTGCCGGCATTCGACGAGAAGGAGCCGGCCAGCCTGTCGCGCCCGATCGTCACAGGGGCTGCTGCGGGAGCGTCTCGGATTCGACAACCTCATCCTCACCGACGACCTCAGCATGAAGGGATGCTCGGCCCGGCATACGCCCTGCCGGCTGCCACCGTCACGGCCATCGCGGCCGGTCACGACGGCGCGCTGCTGTGCGAGCCCGATCACGACGAGCAGGCGGCGGCGCTCGAGGCGCTGGTGCACGCCTTCGAGGACGGCACGCTGCCGTTCGCGCAGATCGAGGCGTCGGTGGCCCGCCACGCGCGCCTCAAAGCCCGCTTCGCGGCGCCGCGTGCCGCCCGCCCGCCCTCGGCGTGGCGCGAGGTCGTCGGCTGCGAGGCGCACCAGGCGCTCGCGGCGGAGATGCCGCCAGTATGCCTGACGGACCGCTGCTGAAGCCGCGCGCGCTCCGGCCCGGCGACCGGGTGGCGATTGTCGCGCCAGCCAGCCCGTTTCCTGGCGATGCGTTCGAGGCCGGTGTCGCGGAACTGCGCCGGCTCGGCTTCGAGCCGGTCTTCGATGCCGGCGTGTTCGACCGGCAGCGGCTACGTGGCCGGCGCGCCGGACGCGCGCGCCCGCGCGCTGTTGGCGGCTTGGCAGGACCCGGCCGTCGCGGCCGTCATCGCGGCGCGCGGCGGCTACGGCAGCGCCGAAGTGCTGCCGTTCCTGGCGGTCGACGCGCTGCGCACTGCGCCCGAAGCTGCTCGTCGGCTACAGCGACATCACCGCGCTGCTCGCGTTCCTGACGACGCGTTGCGGCATGGTGGCCGTGCACGGGCCGTGCGTGGCGGCCGGTCTGAACGGCGGGCCTGCCGGCTACGATGAGTCGACGTTCGTGCGCGCGCTCACGCGCGCCGAGCCGCTCGGCGCGCTGCCGGCGCCCGCGCTCGAGGCCCTGGTCGCCGGGCGAGGCCGTCGGGCCCCTCCATGGCGGCAACCTCACGCAGCTGGCCGCGTCGATGGGGACGCCCTACGCCTTCGACCCGCCCGCGAGGGTGCGTGCTGTTTCTCGAAGACGTCGGCGAACGGCCGTACCGCATCGACCGCCTGCTGACGCAGCTGCGGTTCGCCGGCGTGCTCGAACGGGCCCGCGCCGTCGTGTTCGGCGAGTTCCCGGGCTGCGACGAACCCGACGGGTCGGCGACCGCCCGCGACGCGGTCGGCCGACGCCCTGCGCGGCTTTCCCGGCCCCGTGGTCTGGGGCCTGCCAGCCGGCCACACCGTCGGCCCCGCGCTGACGCTGCCGCTCGGCGTGCGCGCGCGCGTCGTCGGCCGGCCCGGCGCCGTTCGTCGAGATCCTGGAGTCCGCGGTCGCCGGCGAGTAGCGATTGCCGCAGCGCCGCAGCTCGTGCCGACTAGCGCCCGCGCCTAGTCCCTAGCGCCTGGTTCGTCAGGCGCGAGGATGGGATGACCCGAGTCCACCTCATCGGCATCTGCGGCACCGCGATGGCCACGCTGGCGGCGATGCTGAAGCGCAAGGGCCTGGCCGTCCGCGGCTCCGACGAGCACGTCTATCCGCCGATGAGCACCTTCCTCGAGCAGGAGGGCATTCCGATCCTCAACGGATACGACGCGGCGCACATCACCACCGACCTCGACCTCGTCGATCGTGGGCAACGCGATCTCGCGAGGCAACCCGGAGCTCGAGGAAGTGCTCGATCGCAAGATCCGGTACTGTTCGCTGCCCGAGGCCGTGCGCGAGCACTTCCTGTGGGGCGCGCGGTCGATCGTGATCGCCGGCACCCACGGCAAGACCACGACGACGGCGCTGGCCGGCTGGCTGCTGATGCACGCGGGGCTCGACCCGAGCGTGCTGGTCGGCGGCATCGCCGCCAACCTCGGCGACCGCGGCGCCAGCTACCGCCTCGGGCACGGCCGCGACTTCGTCATCGAGGGCGACGAGTACGACAGCGCCTTCTTCGACAAGACCGCGAAGTTCCTGAAGTACCTGCCGGACATCGCCGTCATCGCCAACATCGAGTTCGACCACGCCGACATCTACGAGGATCTCGACGGCGGTGCGGCTGGCGTTCCGGCGGCTGGCGAACCTGGTGCCGCGCAGCGGGCTGCTGCTGCTCGGCGCCGACAGTCCGGACGCCGCCGCGCTGGCCGCGGTGGCGCGGTCGCGGGTCGAGACGTTCGGCCTGGCCGACGGGCGCCGACTGGCTCGCGTACGACCTCGAATCGTCGGCCGCGGGCGTCGCGTTCCGCGTGCAGCACCGCGGCTCGACCCTCGGCGTCTTCAGGACCGCCATGGCGGGCGCGCACAACGTGAAGAACGCGCTGGCGGCGATGGCGATCGCCGCCGAAGTCGGCGTCGAGACCGAAACCGATGCGAGAGGGCCTCGCTGGCGTTCGCCGGCGTGAAGCGGCGCCTCGAGACGGTGGGATCGGTGCGCGGCGTCACCGTGCTCGACGACTTCGCCCATCATCCGACGGCGGTCCGCGAGACGCTGGCGGCGATCAGAGCCGCGCACCCCGATGCCCGGATCTGGGCGGTGTTCGAGCCGCGCTCGGCGTCATCGTGCCGCCGCGTGTTCCAGGCGGCGTTCGCCGCCGTCATTCGCCGCGGCCGACGAGGTCGTGATCGCGCAGGTCTACCGCGCGCAGCTGCCGGACGACGAGCGGCTGTCGCCGGAGCGGCTCGTCGAGGACCTCGCGGCGGCGGGCCGGCGCGCGCGGTTCGTGCCCGACGTCGGCGGGATCGTTGAGTTGCTGGCGCGCGAGGTCCGTGACGGCGACTTCGTCGTGGTGATGTCGAACGGCGGGTTCGGCGGCATCCACGCGAAGCTGCTGGCCGCCCTCCAACCCTAGGGGCTAGGGACTGGGCGCTGGGCGCTCGTCAGCTGAACTGCTTGATTGCAGCCCACGCGGCGAGAACCGTCGTCCGCACTGGCCCCTAGCGCCCAGTCCCTGGCGCCTATTGCTTGATGATCGGCTTCGGCAGCGCGGCGCGGCTGCTGATCGCGGATCGGTTCGAGCAGGTCGAGAATCGGTCCGCCCGTGTCGCGGCCCACGCGGAACGGCCGGAGGTCGGCCTCCGTCAGGTCGAGCACGCGCACGATGTGAGGCGTCAGCGTGATGATGATGTCCGACTCGATGCGCTCGGTCTTGTTGTGGGCGAAGAAGCGGCCGATGAACGGGATGTCGCTGAGGCCGGGGATGCCGTCGAGCGACGTCCGCTCCTCGTCGCGGATCAGGCCCGCCAGGACGCTGGTCTCGCCGTCGCGCAGCCGGATGATGGTGTTCACCGAGCGGTTGCCGAACGTCGGGAGCCCGCCGTAGCCCTCGCCCGAGATGGCGCTGACCTCCACCTTCAGCGCCAGCGACACGTCGTCGTTGTGATGCGTGCGCGGCGTGATGTCGATGTTCACGCCGATGTTCTCGTACATGTACGACGTGATCGGCTGCTGGTTCACGCCGCCGGTGGCGATCGGCTGGAACGTCGTGCTGGGTACCGGCACGCGCTCGCCGAACCGGGCCTGGGCCGCCGTGCCCTCGAGCGCCCGGAGCTGCGGGTTCGCCAGGACGCGCGAACTCGTGTCGGACTTGAGAAGCCGGTAGAACAGCGCGGGGAAGCTCGTCAGGAACACGTCGGCCGAGGTCAGCGTCTGCAGGTCGCGGACCGTCAGGGTGGGCTGATTGATCGCCACGGCTCCGTCGATGCCCGGCGACCCGGGCGACGCGATCTGGAGGCCGAATTCCTTCAGCCGGCCGCGATCGACCTCCATGCACCTCGACGTCGATCACGACCTCGGGCCGGGCCTTGTCGATCGCGGCGATGAGCTTGCCGGCCGCAGCCACGCGTTCGGGCGTGTCTTTCAGCGCGATCGCGTTCGTGCCGGCGACCGACGAGATCTTGCGGGCGTCGATGACGATGCGGAGGAGATCGATCGTCTCCTTGAGGTCGGCGTTCGAGAGGTAGAACGTGCGGACGACTTCCTCTTCGTACTCGCGCCGCTTGGCCGGCGTGTCTGGCACGATCGTCAGCGTGCGCGGCGCCGTGACGCGGTAGAAATTCCGCGTGCTGGCCGAGACCGCCGCGAGCGCCTGTTCCAGTGTCGACTTGCGCAGGTCAATCGTGAGCGGCGCATCGCGGAAGGCGGGGTCGAACACGACGCTGATGCCGGCAAAGCGCGCCAGCGCCGAGAACACGTCGCGGCTGCCCGCGTCGCGGAAGATGAGGGAGTCGGGAATCCTGGCGTCGGCCGGCAGATCGAGGCCCGCCGGCGGCAGGTCGCGCGTGCGCTCGATGAGCGATTGCAGCTGCGTCTTGCCGTCCTGGGCCACCGCGATCTTCGCGCGCAGCGCGGTGCGGATGTTGCGCACCGCGTCGTCGATCTCCGTGCTCGCCGGCGACAGCTGGGAGGCGATCTGGTACTCGATCAGCGCCTCGTCGAGCTTGCCGACCGAGGCGAACCGGCGGCCGTTCGACACGTGCACCTGCGTGGCGCGCAGTTTGGCGCGCTCGAGCGACAGCCGCGCGGTCTCGTCCTGCGGGTTCGCTCCCGGACCGCGGCCGTGTACTCGACCACCGCGCGGTCCCAGTCCTGCTGGCGCTCCGCCTGCACCGCCCGGTCGGTCGCACCGCTGGTGGCGCACCCCGAAATGGCCGCGGCGAGCGCCGCAGGGAAGACGCACCAGAATCCGTTCCGGACCAGGCGCCGCGACCTACCGGCCAGCTTGTCCATGGGTGACCACATCGACGCCAGGAGGAATCGTAAACCGGAACGCACTGTCCGGGATCCCGGTATTCTCGCGGACATTCGAAAACGTGAACGTCGACTCGCCGCCCTGCGCGTCGGCGGTGACGAGCTTGCGCAGGCGATACGTGCCGCGGTCGACGACGAGCACGAGCCAGTCGTACTCGGCTTCGCGGCGGTGGGGCACGAGCTTCAGGGAGTACGTCCCGGGCGCCGGGTCGGGCGCCGGCGGGAGCGAGGCGGCGAAATCCCGCACCAGGCTGCCGTGGCCGGTGAGAAAGAGCGCGGGCGTGGTGGCCTCGTCTTCGGCCGGCACCGGCGCCACGATGACCTGCCTGTCCTCGGGGATGTACGAGTAGATCCGGCTCCCGTCGGCGACGAAGACCTTCCGCTCCGGGGACTCGTAGGTCCAGCGCATGCGGGACGGCTTCTTGATCTGCACGGTGCCGCGCTCGACGGCCTCTTTGCGGAGGACGCCCCCGCGATAGCGGTGTTCGAAGGACGCCGAAAGGTCCCGGACCGTGTCGTACTTCTGCTGGATCGCGCGGGCGAGGTCGGCCGGCGACGGCGCGGGCGCGCCTTGGGGCGCCATGGCCAGCGCCGCCACGGCGGAAGCCGCCAGAAGGGAGGCGCGCACGGGTCTTGCGGCTGTCACGCCGACAACGTTAGCACACCCCCCGCCCGCGGTCAGGCTTTCGCCGGGGCGGGTGGAGCAGCAGCCGGGGCGGCCGGGGCGGGCGGCGGAGCCGGAGGCGGCACCGCGCGGACCGCGTCCTTGGTCTCGGTCGGCAGGTTCGCCGCCACCCATTCGGGAAGGCCGCCCTTCAGGACCTGCACGCGGAATCCGGCGGCGGCGAGGCCGGAAGCGACTTCGACCCCGGTAATCTCGTTCGGGTCGGAGTCGTACACCACCAGGTCGCGGTCCTTCGCCAGGCCCGCCGTCGACGGTGCCTTGGGGTCCAGGCGCGCCGCGCCGGGCAGCTTCAGCGTGCTGTGATCCCACGCGTATTTCCGGCGGACGTCGGCCAGGGCGGGACGGCCCGCCTCGTCTCCATCGAGCCGCTGCTTGAGGTCTTCCTTGGTGATGCGGGAAACGGCCATAGCCCGTATTGTCGTCGGCCCGATCGGGGGGTGTCAACTGCGGGCAGGGCCGCGCTCCAGGCCTCGACGCGGTGTCGCGGAGTTGATACACAATCTGCGGGGCCGCCCGGGTTTTCAGCCGGCCGACCGTTGACAGGGCGGCCCTGCGGCGTAGATTGATGGCGTTCCCCTGTGGATTCAGCCGTCTGGTGACGGGGCTTGGACGCGCGAAAGGCCCGGCCGAGGCCGGGCCTTTCGCGCGTACGGCTTCCAGCGAGTTGGCGTGCCCGGGCTTCAGCTGGCGAACTCGGTGCTACAATGCGGCCGCCACACTCGACCAACACGCGCTCGGAGGATCCCATGCCGCTCGCTGCGGGGACGCGCCTCGGGCCGTACGAGATCCAGTCGGCGCTTGGCGCCGGCGGGATGGGGGAGGTCTACAAGGCCCGCGACACGAGGCTCGGGCGCACCGTCGCGGTCAAGGTGCTGCCGGCCGCCCTCGCGGCCCATCCCGAGCGCCGCCGCCGTTTCGAGCAGGAAGCCCAGGCGGCGTCCGCGCTCAACCATCCGCACATCTGCGTCCTCCACGACATCGGCCTCGAGGCGGATACCCACTTCCTGGTCATGGAGTACCTCGACGGCCACTCGCTCGCGGATCTGCTCGCCCGCAAGGGGCGCCTGCCGATCGAGCAGGCCCTCGAGTACGGGACTCAGATGGCCGACGCGCTGGCGGCCGCGCACCACAAGGGGATCGTTCACCGCGACCTGAAGCCCGACAACGTCATGGTCACGAAGTCGGGCGTGAAGCTGCTCGACTTCGGCCTCGCGCGGCTCACCGAGCCGGCGCCCGGCATGCGCGACACGGTATCGGCCAGCGACGTGGGCACGGTGCTTGGCACCGTGCCCTACATGGCGCCGGAACAGGTACAGGGGTTGCCGGCCGATGCGCGCACCGACATCTTCGCCTTCGGCGCCGTGCTCTACGAGATGCTGGCCGGCCGGCGCGCGTTCGAGGGCGGCAGCCCCGCGAGCGTGATTGCGGCGATCCTCGAACACGACCCGCCGCCAGTCAGCGCGCGGCAACCGCTGGCGCCGCCTGCGGTCGACCACATCGTGCGGCGCTGTTTGTCGAAGGACCCTGAAGCGCGCTGGCAAGACGCGAACGACCTGGCCGGAGAGCTGCGCTGGCTGCGCGAGTCGAACGGCGGCCCGGGACCGGGAGCCGGCGTGGGTGCCAGGCGGGGACGCGCCCGGCGGCTTGCGGGGCTGGCCGTTTTGGGGCTGTCCATGGCCCTCGCCGGCGCAGGCGCCATGTGGCTGATGCGTCCGCCGGCGGACCGGGGGGCTCTGAGCCGGCCGAGCCTCGACGTCGGGCCGGCCGAGGAACTGAACGCCGGAGGGGTGCATCCTTTCTGGCTCCCCACGCCAGGAGGGTCCCGCACGGCGTTCGCCTGGACTCCGGAAGGGCAGGCGCTCGTCTTCGTCGGGCGCCGCGGAGGCGTGCAGCAACTCTACGTGCGGCGGCTCGACGCCGCCGAGGCGCGCCCGCTTGCCAACACCGAGGGTGCCCAGGTGCCGGCGGTGTCCGCGAATGGGAAATGGGTGGCGTTCTGGGCGAAAGCGTCAATCTGGAAGGTCTCAGCCGACGGCGGCCCGGCGATGGAGCTGGCGCAGGGCCATAGATGGCCGCCTCGGGGGCTCGCTTGGGACGACCGCGGCCGCCTGTTCTTCGGCACAGAGCCCGAAGGAGCCATCTGGCAGGTCCCCGCGGGCGCGGGGGCGCCGTCTGTGGTGCCGACGGGCGGGGAGTCCGATGCGAAGCACAGTCTGCCTTGGCCGCTCCCGGGCGGTCGCGCGCTCCTCTACACCGTGCGGTCACGGCAGTACTCGTGGGGCGACGAGGAAGTGGTCGCCTTCACGCTGGCGACCGGGGATCATAAGGTCCTGCTGAAGGACGCGAGCGATGCGCGCTACGTTGCCACCGGGCATCTGCTGTTCCTGCGCCGCGGGACGCTGTTCGCCGTGCCATTCGACGCCGAACGGCTCGAGATCCGGGGCACGCCGGTGGCTCTCCTCGAGACGATCGCGCAAGCCGTCAACGGTGGCCACGCCGGGGACTGCACGGGCGCGGGACAGTTCGCCGTCTCATCGAGAGGATCTCTCGCGTGGATTCCCGGCCCGGGCTGGCAGACTCGGGGGGCGCAGCTGGTGACCGTGGATCGGAGCGGGCGCGTGTCACCGCTTCCGGCCCCCGCGCGGCAGTACAGCGGTGAGGTGCGCCTCTCTCCGGACGGCCGGCGCCTGGCCGTGTCGGTGCTCTTGCCCTCCGAGATCGGCCCGTGGCTCTATGACCTGGGCCGAGGGTCGTTGACGCCGCTGGCCAGCAACGAAGAGATGTATGCGCCGGTCTGGTCGCCCGATGGCGAGCACCTGGTGTATCCTGGGCCGCGGACCGCCGGCGGTCGCTCGTGTCACAACCGTCCGACGGCAGCTCCCCGCCGCAAGTCCTGGCGCCAGGTCGCATCTTCCCCTCCTCATTCGCGCCGGACGGGCGGCATCTGGCCGCGCTGACGCGGAGCTTCGGCGACATCGTCATCGCCACGCTCGAGGACGGGCGGGCGCGTGTCGAACCGCTGCTCCAGTTACCGCACGGCGAGTCGTGGCCCGCGTTCTCGCCTGACGGCCGTTGGCTCGCCTACGGGTCGAAGGTCTCTGGCCGCGACGAAGTGTATATCCGCTCGTATCCAGGTCCCGGCCCTGAGCAACAGGTCTCGATCGACGGCGGTTACAGCCCGGCGTGGCATTCGGGCGGGCGGGAGTTGGTGTACCTCAGGCGCGTAACAGGTCCCCCCGTCGCTTACGAGATGATGGCCGTCACGCTCAAGCCAGCGTCCCCGCTTGCGATCGGCCAGCCCAGGCGGCTGTTCGCGTTCGACCCACGTGTCCTCCAGTTCTCCTGTGGGCCGGTGCGATGCTTCGACGTCGCACCAGACGGCCAGCGGTTCTACGTCGTCCAGGTACCGAAACCTCAGCCTCCACCCGTGGTGACGCACATCAGCCTGATCGTGAACTGGCTCGAGGAATTGCGAACCAAGGTGCCCGTTTCGAAATAGAGCTTGTCGTCGAGGGAGGCCCCGTGACCGAGTCTCCGTCGCCCGCCCGCCTCGCCCGCTTCGGCGTGTTCGACCTCGACCCGCGAACGGGCGAACTGCGAAAGCGGGGCATCCGCGTGCACCTGCAGGAACATCCGTTCGAGGTCCTCGCGATGCTCGTCGAGCGCGCCGGCGATCTGGTCACCCGAAACGAACTCAAGCAGCGCCTCTGGTCCGACCGGGTGTTCGTGGACTTTGAACAGGGACTCAACAACGCAGTTGCCAAGATCCGAATGGTGCTCGGTGATTCCGCCGAGCGTCCGCGATTCGTCGAAACCCTCGAACGCCGCGGCTACCGCTTCATCGCCGGCGTCGAATGGGTGTCGTGGCCCGAGGGGGCGCTCGGGAGGCCGGGCCCGCCTTCACGGCTCACCGCGACCGTCGTGCGCCTCGTCACAGACGGCAAGACCGTCACCTTCACCGACGGCACGCACGCCATCGGCCGCGGTCCTGGCGCGGCCCTGTGGATCGACTCCGCGCTCATCTCCCGCCAGCACGCCCGCCTCGTGGTGCGGGACGGCCATGTCACCCTCGAAGACCTTGGCAGCAGGAACGGCACGTTCGTGAATGGCGAGCGGTTGACGGCGGCCTGCGCTCTGAAGGACGGCGACGAAGTCAGGCTTGGAAGCGTGGCGGTCTCCGTCCGCATCTCCTCCGGCATGACCAGAACCGTGCCGGCCGACGCCGCAACCTGACGTCGACCGTCCGCGACGCGCCGTCGCGCGTGAGGGCCGCGGGCGGCGCCGGCGGCGCCCCGATCCGCCCCCGAATCCCGCGGAGACTCGAGCCGGCAAGTCCAGCGTTGTCGGCCGTTTGCCGGTGTAGACACGATCAATGCGCGCGGGAGGCACGGTCCATTTCCGAGCCCTCCTGATCTTCGCAGATTGGCTCCGTGCGAAGGGCCGCTGCGACGTCGCGCGGAACGTGGCTGAGTGCGGTTGGCGTCGCGCTGCTGATGGCTGGCGCGGCCTCTGCGCAGCCGGCGCCAGACGAAGCCGCCACGCCCGCCGCGGCGACGATTCCGCGCGTCCGTGCCTCGGACCCGCTTGCGGCCGACGTGCTCCGGCGCGCCGTTTTGGGGTCGCCGACCGTCGCGGGGCTCGTCGCGCAGCTGGATCAGAGCGACCTAATCGTGAACATCGTCACCGGCCCGCTTCCGGATTCGCTGAACGGCTACACACGGGTGGCAGCCGCCACGTCCGCGGTCCGCTACCTCCGTGTCACGCTCAGGATTCCCGGCGCAACGCCGCGCCTTATCGCGACGCTGGGGCACGAACTGCGCCATGCGGTGGAGATTGCGGGCATGCCCGACGTTCGATGCGAGGCCTCGCTTGCGGCGGCCTACCGGCGCGTGGGCGTGTCGATGGCGCGTGACGGCATGTTCGAGACCGACGCTGCCGTCGCCATCGGCCGGACCGTCGCGCGCGAGTTAGCGACCAGGCACTGAGTTCTTCGCGCCACGTCTCACCGCCGCCGAGCCGCGGCCCGGGTTGATCCGCTGTGCGATATTGAACATACCCGCCTCGACCCGGCCTGTACGCTGGTGTTGTCAGAGATGAGTCGGGCCTAGACCGGTCGAGGCGGTCCCTTGGCCTCATCTGGCCCGTGCACTGGCAAACACGTGCGCCTGCATTCCCGAAGGGAAGTGACTATGTTCCGACGCATCCTCGCATTGACGTCTCTCGCCGTTCTTGTCAGCACCGCCGCGCTCGCGCAGGCGTTACCTCCGCTCGTGACCTCGACGCCGATCACGCGGCCTGTCTTCCTGTCGCTCGACGCGGTTCAGGGGCAGGTCGATGGAATCCTCACTCACGCGGCCGCGTCGAAGCTCTTCATCGACGCGGCGCTCGCGCGGCCGTCATTGCCGCTGTTGCCTTCGACACCAATTCCGCGCCGATGACGCGGACAGCGTCCGCACCCGCCGCGGATGGTGACCGCGCACGCCGCGTTGAGATGGAATCGCTGAGGCGATTCGTACGCCTCGGGCCCGGTCGCTCGGACTCGATCATGCAGGGAAGACAGGCGCAGGAGGTGGTCATGGGAGACAAAGGCAAGAAGGACAAGGACAAGGATCAGAAGCAGCACGCCGCGAAGCATAAACAGGAGGACAAGAGGAAGCTGGAGAAGCAGCCCAGGCGGCCCGTCTAGCCCCGCCATCTGCGACGCGCGCACACCGCAACGGCCCGGCGAGAACCGGGACGTGTCCCGAAGGATCGCGTGGTGGAAGGTGGCAGGCTCTGGTACGATGGGGGCTGACACGCGGCTCAGCCGGGCGCAGTTCAGTCGGGCTCGGTTCACTCGGGCTCGCCTCCTGTCGCGCGCCAGTCAGCCACAACGTTGGGCAGCGCGAGGAGAAGGAGACTCGTGTTCCGTGTCTGGATCTTGCCGGCACTGGCGCTGATCTGCGCCGTGCCTTGGGGTGTCATCCGAGTGGTCATGCGAGTGCCCGTACGCCGGGCCGCCACGGAGGCGCTCTTCGCCGGATACATGGGCGCGCTGCTCTACATCGTTTTCCTGCAGCTCCCGCTGAGATCCGATGACACCCGGTTCGCCTGGGCGTCGGTCAACCTCGTCCCGGCGCGCACCGCCCTGGGGATCATCCGGGACTTCCCCGGGCTGGTCATCCAGCAGCTCCTGGGCAACGTGATCATGTTCGTGCCGCTCGGGCTCTTTCTGCCGCTGCTCAGCACGCGCTGCCGGCGGTTCGCGATGACGGCGGCTATCGGGCTCTCGGTCTCAGTCGGCATCGAACTCGTCCAGTTCGCGCTGCTGCTCACACGCACCTCGCGCAGGTCGGTCGACGTCGACGACGTCATCCTCAATCTGACCGGCGCCTGCCTCGGCTATCTTGTGTGGCGGGGGGCGCATCCTCTCGCCCGGACCGTTCCGAGGCGTTCGAGCGTTCTCGAAGAACCGCTGTAGGCTCGACAGAGCCGTCTCGATGCCGACCGCTTGAATAGGCCCTTCTGCGTCGCGGGTGCCGCTCCAGGGGTTCCGTCCGGACAGCCAGACGGGACCCGCACTGGCCGGGAAAGGTGTATCAGTCCCGCGACATCGAGCCCCAGCTGAGGACCGGCACACCGCACGGCGGGTGTAGACTCGGGTCCGGCGGTTGGGCAGACGGGCCGATTGTTGGAATGCCGCCGCGTACTTCGCCGACAACCACGTGCGCCCGCGCAACGTTCTGACCCGAGACACACCATGCCAGACCCACTCCCGCTGACCTTCACGAACCTGACTCCGAGAAAGCACGGGTATGCGCCCACTCCCTCCTCCTTGTCGCGGGCCAAGGTCCCCGGCGGGTGGCTGGTGTACGCCACGACTTCTGGTGACAGCGCGTCACTGGTGTTCGTCCCCGACCCCGAGCATCAGTGGGATGGAGCTTCGCTCCCGTGACTGCGGCCGCGAAGCCCGACGCTTACGGCCGGATAGCCTCCGACGCAACGGGCCATTGATCGCTCGACAGGGGACAATCGGCGCAAAGGTGGCGGGAGTTGGGCAAGGCCGTGCCTCGTCCACTGCCGCCAGGACGTGACTACGTGGACCGCAACATTGGCCTCCATGGCCAACCGCCGATCCGAAGGTGCGGGGTGTACGCACGAAAGGCCCGGCGGTAACCGGGCCTTCCTGTGCGACTTACGGTGGTGGACGGCAGGAGGCTCGAACTCCCGACCTCCGCGTTGCGAACGCGGCGCTCTCCCAGCTGAGCTAGCCGCCCAATATCCTCTTATCCTACCACGCGCCGCGACGACCGGACAATCGCCTTGCCGCAACGCCAAGGGCATCCTTGCGCACGCCGCCGGGACGGTCAACAATGCCAGTCCCATGACGCGCAAACGGCTCGCCCTCGTGCTCTTCGCCCTTGTCGTGCTGTTCGCCCGTTCGCCCGCGCGCACGGCCGCGCAGGACCCGCCCGAGTACGGGCCGCCCAAAGGGACACTGGTCATCGTCGGGGGAGGCACCCTCGAAGGCACCGGCATCATCGAGAAGTTCATCCAGTTGGCCGGCGGGCCGGATGCGGCCTTCGTGATCGTGCCGACCGCGGGCGGCAACAGCAACCCGGACGGGACGCTGCGGGCCTACAAGGAGGAGGACGTCATCGCGCCGTGGCTGAAGCGCGGCCTCACGAACGTCCGGATGATGCATACCCACGATCCCAAGGTCGCGGACACCGAGGCGTTCGCTGGCGTCCTGCGCACCGCCAACGCCGTCTGGTTCAACGGCGGCCGGCAGTGGAACATCGTGGACTCGTACATGAACACCCGCACGTACCGGGAATTCCACCAGGTGCTGGCGCGCGGCGGGGTCATTGGAGGCAGTTCGGCCGGCGCCACCATCCAGGGCGACTACCTCGTGCGCGGCGCAATCGCCGGCCCGGAGATCATGATGACGCCGGAGAAAGAGCACGAGCGCGGGTTCAACTTCCTGCGCAGGTCCGCCATCGATCAGCACATCAACACGCGGAACCGCTGGGACGACCTCATCCCGGTCATTCAGAAGATGCCGGACCTGCTCGGCATCGGTTTGTCAGAAGGCACCGCCATCATCGTGAGCGGCGACCGCTTCGAGGTGATGGGGAAGTGGAAGGTCGCCGTCCACGACAACACGCGCCTCTATCAGCCCTGGGAGAAGCCGTACGTGGTGCTGTCGCCAGGCGACGTCTTCAATATGAAGACGAGGAAGCTGGAGAAACTGGGCACAGGAGCGGGGGAGCGGCGGCAGGAAAAGTAGTCAGTAGCCAGCAGTCAGCATTCAGTAGGCATCCCAGCCACACCGCACGGCGTCGAATCGCTACTGGCTACTGGCTACTGGCTACTGGCTACTGGCTACTGGCTACTGGCTACTGCCCCAGGCTACCAGTCCAGAGTACTTCAGCGCTCCGCCGGTATTGAACAGCACCACGGAGTCATCCGGTTTGACG
Organism: uncultured Acidobacteriota bacterium; assembly: GCA_963806085.1. Taxonomy (GTDB): domain Bacteria; phylum Acidobacteriota; class Vicinamibacteria; order Vicinamibacterales; family JAKQTR01; genus JAKQTR01. The sequence goes on along the minus strand of CAWDWR010000001.1, from coordinate 1,439,249 downwards.
AGGCCGTCGGCCTGCAGCTTTCGTAGCGCGGCCAGCGTGGCCCCGCCCTCAGGCGCCGCGCTCACGCCTTCCATGGCGCCGATCGCCTTCATGTCCCGCACCATGTCCGCGTCGCTGACGGCCACGGCCGTCCCGCCGCTCTCCCTGATCGCACGCAGGATCAGGAAGTCGCCGATGGCCTTCGGCACGCGCAAGCCGTCGGCACACGTGCGCGCGTTCTGCCACATTTCCGCCCGCTCGGCGCCCTGGTGGAATGCGCGGATGATCGGCGCGCAGGTCTCGGCCTGCACGCTCACCATCTTCGGACGTCGTCCGCGCGGGACCCACCCGATCGTCTCGATTTCCTCGAAGGCCTTCCACATGCCGACGATGCCGGTGCCGCCGCCGGTGGGGTAGATGATCCAGTCGGGCCACCGCCAGCCGAGCTGCTCGGCCAGCTCGTAGCCCATGGTCTTCTTCCCCTCGATGCGATACGGCTCCTTCAGCGTCGAGACGTCATACCAGCCGAGAGGGCCGCCGCGCTCGGCCGCGATGCGCCCCGCGTCGGTGATCAGCCCGTCGACGAGCGTCACCTCCGCGCCGTACAGCTCGCACTCGCGGATGAACGGCACCTTCACGTCCCTGGGCATGAACACTTTGGCTTCGAGCCCGGCGCACGCGGCGTAGGCCGCCATCGCGTTGGCCGCATTGCCGGCCGAAGGCACCGACAGCGTCGTCGCGCCCACGGTCCGCGCCTTCGTCACGGCTGCCGACAGGCCGCGCGCCTTGAAGGAGTTCGTCGGGTTGAGCGACTCGTCCTTGATGTAGAGGCGGCTGAGCCCGAGGGCGCGTCCGAGGCGGGCGGCGTGCACCAGCGGCGTGAACCCTTCGCCGAGGGTCACGGGCTCCTCGCCGTCGCTGAGGGGCATCAGCTCGCGGTAGCGCCACATGTTCGGCGCCCGCCCGGCCAGGCTCTCGCGCCGCCAGCCCCGGGCGGCCGCCGCCAGGTCGTAGCGTGCGAGGAGCGGCATGCCGCAGGGACAGAGATGCTGCGGCTCGCGGGGATCGCGAGGCGGAGCCCCGCACGGCACGGAGCATTCGAGGTGAGTCAGGAATGACACGAACCTCTCCTCCGGAACGGAACCGTCGGGTGTTCGGGGCGGTTGTCGGGAGCCAGCAGCGGGGCAGCGAGACGGACGAATCCCGAACCCCGAATCCCGGGTGTGCCTACTTGCCCAGCAGCTCGACGTCCTTCTTCTTCTGCAGGTCGTCGATGAGCTGGATGTGCTGGTCCGTGAGCTTCTGAACCTCGTCGAGGCCCTTGCGCTCATCATCCTCGGCCACCAGCTTGTCCTTCAGGAGCTTCTTGAGCTTCTCGTTCGTCTCGCGGCGCACGGCGCGGACGCCGTTGCGCGCGTCCTCGGACAGCTTGTGCACGTGGCGGGACAGTTCCTTGCGCCGCTCTTCGGTCAGCGACGGAATCGGGATGCGGACCAGCTTGCCGTCGTTGTTCGGGTTGAGGCCGAGATCCGATGCGCGCACGGCCTTCTCGATCGCGCCGAGCAGCGACGGATCGAACGGCTGCGCTACGATCGTCATGGGATCCGGAATCGACAGCGTCGCGACCTGGTTCAACGGCATCCGCGACCCGTAGGCTTCCACCTGCACCGGGTCGAGGATGTTGATGGTCGCCCGGCCGGTGCGCACCCCCGCCAGTTCCTGGCGCAGGTGGTCGATGACCTGGTCCATCCGCTTCTTGAGGTCCGCATACAGCGACTTGAGATCGATGACGTCCATGCTGGTGTTCTCCGCGGTTCTGGCTGGGCCCGAACCCTAGGCCCGCACAGTCGTGCCGATGGGCTCGCCCAGGATGGCCCGCTTCATGTTGCCGGGCACGCGCAGGTTGAAGACCACGATCGGGAGCTTGTTGTCCATGCACAGCGAGACCGCCGTGGCGTCCATCACCTTCAGCCGGCGGTCGAGCACGTCGAGGTAGCTCAGGGTGTCGAACTTCGTGGCCTCGGGATTGGTCACCGGGTCGGCCGAATAGATGCCGTCGACCTTGGTGGCCTTCAGGATCACCTCGGCCTTGATTTCCATCGCGCGCAGGGCGGCGGCGGTGTCGGTGGTGAAGTACGGGTTGCCCGTGCCGGCGGCGAACAGGACGACCCGGCCCTTCTCGATGTGCCGGATCGCGCGGCGGCGGATGAACGGCTCCGCCACCGCCCGCATCTCGATGGCCGTGACGACGCGGGTGTGGCACCCTTCCTGCTCGAGGGCGTCCTGCAGCGCGAGGGCGTTGATCACCGTGGCGAGCATGCCCATGTAGTCGGCCTGGGCCCGGTCCATGCCGACCGCGCTCGCCTTCACGCCGCGGAAGATGTTCCCGCCGCCGATGACGATCGCCAGTTCGACGCCGAGGCTCCGGATCTCCGCGATCTCCCGCGCGATTTCGCCGGCCACGGCGCGGTCGATCCCGAAGGTCTGCGACCCCATCAGGGCTTCCCCCGACAGTTTCACGAGCACTCGGCGGTAGGCAGCGGGCGGCGTGTCGAGCATACGCGGACGGATTATAGCGCAGGACCGGCTGGATCACCCGCGCACGGCGGCGTTTTCGCCCCGCACGACCGGGATGGGATCACGCGCCGCCGCCGGCACTACTCCGCGTTCTCGCCCAGCTTGAAACGGGAGAACCGGGCAATCGAAATGTTCTCGCCCGTCTTGGCAATCGCCTGCGACACCATCTCGCCGATGGTGACGTTCTGGTCGCGCACGGACGGCTGATCGAGCAGGACGGCCTGCGTGTAGTAGCTGCCGATCTTGCCCTCGACGATCTTCTCGATCACCTGCGCGGGCTTGCCGGATCCCTCGAACTGGGCCCGGTAGATCGCCTTCTCCTTCTCGACCACCTCGGCCGGCACCTCTTCGCGGCGGACGTACTTCGGGTCGGCCGCGGCGATGTGCATCGCGATTTCCTTGACCAGCTGCTGGAAGCCCTCGGTGCGGGCCACGAAGTCGGACTCGCAGTTGACCTCCACGAGGACGCCGATCTTGCCGCCCATGTGGATGTAGCTGCTGACCAGTCCCTGCGACGTGTTCCGGCCGGCGCGCTTGGCCGCCTGGGCCAGGCCGCGCTTGCGCAGCACGGTGACCGCCTCGTCCATGTTGCCGCCGGTCTCGGTCAGCGCGGCCTTGCACTCCATCATGCCCGCGCCGGTCTTCTCCCGGAGGGCCTTCACCTGTTCTGCTGTGATTGCCATACTCGCTCGCTCTCCGCTGTACACAAGTTGCGCCGGCGCGGGGCGTGCCCGGCCGGCGCTCGTTTATCTGCCACGCGGGCTGACGCCCGCGCGCTCCATTCCCGGCGCATGTCCGGGACGACCCGGCGCCGGGCTCAGGCCGACGCGGGCGGGGCGGCCGGCGGCACGGCCGGCGGCGGCACGTCGGCGCGGGGCCGCGGCGCCGGCCGCCGGGCGGCCTGCTCTTCGGCGGCCTCGGCGCGCGCCGATTCCCGGATCGAGCGGCCCGCCACGATCGCGTCCGCGATGCGCGACGTGAACAGCCGGATCGATCGCAGCGCATCGTCGTTGCCCGGGATCACGAAGTCGACCTGCTCCGGATCGCAGTTCGTGTCGACGACGCCGATCACCGGAATCTTGAGCTTGCGGGCTTCGTCGACCGCGATTTGCTCCTTGCGGGTGTCGATCACGAACACCGCGTCCGGCAGCCGGCTCATCTGGCGGATGCCGTCGAGGTTCTTGGAGATCTTGCGCTTTTCCTTCTCGACGCCGGAGACTTCCTTCTTCGACAGCGTCTCGTAGCGGCCGTCGGTCTCCATCGCCTCGAGCTCGCGCAGCCGCGTCAGGCTGCGCTGGATCGTCGTGAAGTTGGTCAGCAGGCCGCCCAGCCAGCGCTGGTTCACGAAGTGCATCCCGCAGCGCTGCGCTTCTTCGGCCACCGCGTCCTGGGCCTGGCGCTTGGTGCCCACGAAGAGCACCGTGCCGCCGTCGGCCGCCACCTGGTTCACGAACGCCTCGGCGTCGCCGAACAGCTTGGCGGTCTTGCCCAGATCGATGATGTAGATGCCGTTGCGCTGCCCGAAGATGTACGGTTTCATCTTGGGGTTCCAGCGCTTGGTCTGATGACCGAAGTGCACCCCGGCTTCCAGCAGTTCCTTGATGGCGATCCCGCTCAATGGTCCTCCCTGTGACTGACGCCGGCCGATCGTTACCGCTTGCTGAACTGGAAGCGCTTGCGCGCGCCGGCCAGCCCGTACTTCTTGCGTTCCTTCGCGCGTGCGTCGCGCGTGAGCAGCCCTTCCTTCTTCAGCGTCGGGCGCAGCTCGATGTTGTACTCGCACAGCGCGCGCGAGATGCCCAGGCGCACCGCGCCGGCCTGGCCCGCGATCCCGCCGCCGGCCACCGTCGCGAGCACGTCGAACTTGTCAGCGGTGTCGGTGAGCTGGAGCGGCTGCTTGATCTCGGTCCGCAGGACGGCGGTGGGGAAGAAGTCCGCGAACTCGCGGTGGTTCACCGTGATGGTGCCCGTACCCGGCCGCAGGAACACCCGGGCCGTGGAGGTCTTGCGGCGCCCGGTTCCGTAGTACTCAATCGATGACACGTTACGCTACCTCGAGCTTGGTGGGTTTCTGTGCGGCATGCGGGTGATCCGGGCCCGCATACACCTTCAGCTTCCGGTACATCGCATCGCCCAGCGTCGTCTTGGGCAGCATGCCGCGCACCGCTTCCTCGACGAGCCGGATCGGGCGCCGGGCCCGCACGTCCTTCGCGCGCTCCTCGCGCAGCCCGCCTTCGTAGCCGCTGTGCCGGCGGTAGATCTTCTGCTCTTCCTTGCGCCCGGTGAGCTTCACGCGGTCCGCGTTGACGACGATGACGTGGTCGCCGGTGTCGAGGAAGGTCGTATACGTCGGGCGGTGTTTGCCCATCAGCAGGCGTGCGGCCCGTGTCGCCACGCGCCCGAGCACCAGGCCGTTGGCATCGATCACGTGCCAGCGCCGCTCGAGGGTCTTCAGGTTCGCCGGTTGGGTCTGCATCTGCAAGTCTCTATCCCTGAGTCAATTTCAGCCACGGCAAACCAAAATCGTACCAGCACGTTTTCGCTTTGTCAACCCGCACGGCGGCCCTCCGCGGGCCTCCGCGCTCGCGCCGCCACGCGCTCCCTATCCCCTTGCGAGGTCGTGGCCGATAAGACGGCAGGCTCGGGTGCCCCGGCCGGGTCGTGCGCCAGCCGGGATCAGGATTGCAGAATCCGCCATCGCCGCATGAACACGCCGATGACAATTCTGCATGTCCCCTCCGGAAATCGCCAGCGGGTTGGGTCGGGCGAGCCCGCCTAACCCGGTCGATTCAGGGGGTTTCGGCCGAAGGCGGGCCGTTTGGCCCGTTTCGGCGGTTTTGGCACCCGACTTGCGCTTCGGTCTGGTGAGGACGCGCCGCGCGGCCTCGGAAAGGGAAGGACCCAAAGGTGTTCGGCAGGAGCAAAGGCCTGGTGGGCCTGGACATCGGATCGAGCGCGGTGAAGGCCGTCGAGCTCGCCGCCTCCGGCAAGTCCTACCGCGTGGTCGCCTACGCCAGCGAAGCGATGGCGCCGGACAGCATCGTCGACGGGGCGATCATCGACGGCGCGGGCGTGGCCGACACGATCCGGCGCGTGTTCGAGCGCCTCGCCACGAAAACCAAGGACGTGGCCGCGTCGCTCTCGGGCAACGCCGTCATCGTCAAGAAGATCAACCTCCCGCAGATGACCGAGGCCGAGCTGGCCGAGTCGATCAAGTGGGAGGCCGAGCAGTACATCCCCTTCGACATCCAGGACGTCAACCTCGACTACCAGATCGTCCAGGGCAGCGACGGCGGCGCGAAGGGGTCGATGGACGTCCTGCTGGTCGCCGCCAAGAAGGAAAAGATCGCCGACTACACCGGCGTGATCGCGCAGGCCGGCCGGCTGCCCGTCGTGGTCGACGTCGACGCGTTCGCGATGCAGAACGCGTTCGAGGCCAACTACGACGTCGATGCTTCGGCGGTGACGGTCCTGATGAACATGGGCGCCAGCGCCGTGAACATCAACATCGTCAGCGGGGCCGCGTCGATCTTCACGCGCGACGTCTCGATCGGCGGCAACGCCTACACCGAAGCGGTGCAGCGCGAGTTCAACCTCACCTTCGAGCGCGCCGAGGCGACCAAGCGCGGGATGGCCGGCGACGAGCGCGCGGACGAGGTCGACGCCGTGCTGCGCGCCGTGAGCGACAACGTGCTGCTCGAAATCCAGAAGACCTTCGATTTCTACCGGTCGACGGCGGCCTCCGACCGCCTCGACCGCGTCATGCTGTGCGGCGGCGCCGCGCGCGTGCACGGCTTTGCCGGCGCGCTCGCCGACCGCTTCGGCCTGCCGGTGGAGCCGCTGGACCCGTTCCGGCGCATCGCCTTCGATGCGGGCAGGGCCGGGGTGGACGCCGACGAGGCCGCGTCGACGGCGGTGGTGGCCGTCGGGCTCGCACTGCGACGGGCAGGTGACCGATGATCCGCATCAACCTCATCAGCCAGGCGCGGGAGAAGCCGCGCCGCCGCGTGCCGGCCGCGTCGCTGGTCGGCTCGGGGCAGAAGATCACCGTCGCGTGCACCCTGATCCTGGCCCTCGCCGCCCTCGGCATCGGCTGGTGGTACTGGTCGCTCCGCAAGGAGGCCGCGAAGCTGACCGACGACATCACGGCGGCCGAGGCCGAGACCAGGCGCCTGCAGACGCTCATCGTCCAGGTCCGCCAGTTCGAGGCGCGCAAGGTGCAGCTGCAGGAGCGCGTGACGCTCATCGAGACGCTGCGCCGCGGCCAGAGCAGCCCCGTGCACGTGCTGGACGCGATCAGCCGCAGCGTCCCGGACATGCTGTGGCTCACCCAGCTCGATCAGAAGGGCGCGGACCTCACGATCGAGGGCCGCTGCATGACCCTGACCTCCATCTCGGACTTCGTCGACAACCTGGGGCGATCGGGCTGGTTCAAGAAGCCGGTGGAAATCGTGGACAGCCAGGTCGAGCAGGGCTCGTCCGGGAACGGCGAGCTCATCAAGTTCACGGTCAGGGCCCAGGTGGTGTCACCGGCCGGCTAGGCGGGCGGATGCGCGTCCCTAATGCAGGTGTGAACAGTCCCCGATACGAACGGTAACGCCATGGATCTGAGCCTGAACAAACTACCGTGGTACGCCCAGGTAGGGCTGTTCGTCGCGCTGGCGGTGGCCGGCGTGGCGGCGTTCTACTACCTGTACGCGGTGCCGGCCGATCAGGCCCTCGAGGTGCAGCGGACGCGCCTCGCGGCGCTCCGGGTCGACATCAGCCAGGGCATGGCTGTCGCCCAGCAGTTGCCCCAGTTCCGCGCGCAGGTGGCCGACCTGGAGACGCGGCTCGACGGGCTGAAGGCCATCCTGCCCGAGGAAAAGGACTTCGGCGACCTGCTGCGCAGCCTGCAGACGCTGGCGGTGCAGTCGAACCTGACGATCCGGGTGTTCAAGCCCGCACCGGTCGTGACCAAGGCCCTGCACGCCGAGTGGCCGATCAACATCGAGCTCGACGGCACCTATCACAACCTCGGGCTGTTCTACGACCGCATCAGCCGGTTCTCCCGGATCATCAACATCGGGAACATGTCCATCAAGGCCAAGGACAAGCCCGACCAGAACACGAGCGTCGCGGTGGCGTGCGTGGCGACGACGTTCGTGCTCGTCGAGCCCGCGAAGAACGGCGGGGACGCCGCCAAGAACGCGGCGCCCGCGGCCGGGCGGCCGGGGGCCCCGGCAGCCGGAGGCAAGTCATGAGGGCCGCCTTGCGCATGCTGATCGTGCTGGCCGCCGCGGCGGCTTCGGCCCAGGACAGGCCGGCGGGGCAGGGCCCGGCCCAGGCTCCGCCTGCCGCGGCGCCGCAGGCGCCGGCGGCCGCGCCCGCGTTCGTCTACAACCCCGAAGGGCGCCGCGACCCGTTCGTCAGTCTCGCTCAAGCGGGCCGCCGAGGCCCGCGCCCGGCAGGGCAAGCAGCCGGGGGCTGGCGGCATCTCGGCGTTCCTGGTCAGCGAGCTCACGCTGAAAGGCATCATGCAGAGCCGCAACGAACACGTGGCGCTGGTGGCCGGGCCCTGACGCCAAGACGTATCTCATCCGGGTGAACGACCGCCTGCTCGACGGCATCGTGCGCGCCATCACGGCCGATTCGCTCGTCTGCCTGCAGGATGTGAACGACCCGTTGTCCCTGACGAAGCAGCGCGAGGTCCGGATGACCCTTCGCGCCGTGACGGAAGCGAAGTGAACGCGGAGAGGGTGACTGTGATGTCAGCTCGACTGCTGAGGGTGCTGGCCGGCGCGCTGGTGCTGAGTTCCTGGGTGCATGCGGCCGGCCACGCGACACCGACGGCGCGCCTGACGGGCGTCGCCACGAAGACCGAGGGCCCCGGCACCACGGTCGTCATCGAGACGACCGAGCCGGTGGCCTACGTCGCCGCGCAGCCCGACCCGCTGACGCTGCTCGTCGACCTGCGCAACGTCGCGCTGGGCGGCGTCCAGCCGTCCGCGCCGTCCGGCGTGGTGGCCAGCGTGTCGGTGGAGCCGGGTCCGGGCGACGATGGCGCGAGCATCGCCCGGGTGCGCATGCTGCTGGCCAGACCGGCCACGCCGTCCATCCACAGCCGGATGAACGCGGTGATCGTCGAGTTCGGCGCTGCGCCGGCCTCCGCCGCGCCTGCGTCCGCGCCGGCCTCCGCCGCTCCCGCGGTCGAGAAGCCCGCCGCCGTGTCGCCGGGCTCGTCCCTGACGAAGGTCGAGACGACGACGGTCCCTGGCGGCACGCGCGTGGCCTTCAGCGGCACCGGCTCGTTTCGGGCGGGTGCGATCGCGCCGGCCCGCGATCTGCCGCCTCGTCTGGTCGTCGACTTTCCCGACCTGCGATCCACGCTGCCGGCCGTGACGCCGGTCGGCAAGGGCGCGGTCGATCGCATCCGCGTCGCCGTGAACCGGGTGAACCCGCTCGTCACGCGCGCCGTCATCGACCTGAAGTATCCCGCGGCGCATCGCGTCGAGCCGTCCGAGAACGGCGTCGTCATCGTGTTCGAGGAGTCTGCGGCGGGGCAGGGCGCCCCCGAGGCGGCGCCTCGGCCGCGAACCCCCGAGACGGCGACCGAGCCGAGGCCCGAGTCGAGGCCGGAGGCCCCGGCGCCGCCTGTGCCGGTCATCGTGCCCGCGCCGCCGGCACCGACCGCACCCGAGCCCAGGGCGGTGACGCCGGAGCCGGCGGTCGCGCCGCCGGCCGCGAAGGCCGCGCCGGCCGGATTCACGGTGTCGGCGCCAGAGGCGAAGCCGGCCGCCCCCGAGGCGAAGCCGGTTCCGCTGGCGCCCCGGCAGGCGAAGCAACTCCCGCAGAAACCCGCGGCGACGGCCGCCGAAGGGGAGCGACAGTATACCGGGCACCTCATCACGTTCGACTTCTACCAGGCCGACCTGCGATCGGTGCTCCGCACCTTCTCGGAGATCAGCGGCCTGAACATCGTCATCGATCCGTCCGTGCCGCCCGGCACCGTCGACGTCTCGCTGCGTGAAGTGCCGTGGGACCAGGCCCTCGAGGTCATCCTCCGCTCGCACCAGCTCGGGTACGTCCTCGAGCAGAACGTCGTGCGGATCGCCCCGCTGAGGGCGCTCGCCGCGGAAGAGGGCGAACGCCAGAAGCTGGTCGAGGCCCAGGCGATGAGCGGCCAGCTGAAGGTGTTCACGAAGACGCTCAGCTACGCGCGGGCGGGCGACGTCGCGAGACTGCTCAAGGACACCCGCGTGCTTTCGAACCGCGGCAGCGCGCTCGTCGACGACCGGACCAATACGCTCATCATCAACGATCTGCCCGACGCGCTGAGCGCGTGCGAGAACCTCATCGGCATCCTGGACCGGGCGGAAGCACAGGTTGAGATCGAAGCCAAGATCGTGCAGACCAGCACCGACACCGCGCGCGCCCTCGGTGTGCAGTGGGGCCTGAACGGCCGCATGGCGACCGAGCTCGGCAACACCGCGCCCGTCGCGTTCCCGGCGCAGAGCTCGGTCAGCGGACGAACGAATAACGTCCAGGGGAACCCGATGGGACCGGCCCGGGTGAACTCGCCGAGCGCCGTCAATCTGCCGGTGCCCGGGGCCACCTCCGCATTGGGCATCTCGATGGGGACGCTCACCGGGTCCTTCAATCTCGACGTCGCGCTCACGGCGCTCGAGAAGAAGGGGCAGGGCAAGATCCTGTCGCAGCCCAAGGTCATGATGCAGAACAACTTCGAAGCGGAGATGACGCAGGGCGTTCAGATCCCGATCCAGACCGTGTCGAACAACACCGTCACGGTGACCTTCAAGGACGCGGCCCTCACCCTGAAGGTGAAGCCGCAGATCACCGCGTCGAACACCGTGATGATGAGCATCACCCTCGAGAACGCGTCGCCCGACTACAGCCGGTCGGTCAATGGCATCCCGCCGATCGACACGCAGCGGGCCATCACGCAGGTGCTCGTCAACGACGCGGAGACGATGGTCATCGGCGGCATCATGAAGTCGCAGGAAACGTCCGCGAAGGACGGCGTGCCCTACCTCTCGCGGATCCCCCTGCTCGGCTGGCTCTTCCGCAGGGACGCGTTCACCGAGGAACTGCGCGAACTGCTGATCTTCATCACCCCGCGCATCCAGCGTTAGGACACAGGCAGGTGGCAGGAGAAACCGCTATGTTGGCTAGTTCGCTTCGAGACGCGCGCGGGCGGCGTGGGACCTTGCTCGGCGATGCTGCTGGTCGCCGCGGCGGTGGCCGCCGGCTGCGGGCAGCAGAACACGGAGGGGCGCTCGCCCTCCTACCTGGTGGTCGAATCGCTCCAGGCCGCGTCGGGTGCCGCGCCATCGGCCTTCGGCGGCACGCTGGACTCCGACGTCGTCACCAACGTGAAGTCCACGATCGGCGGCCAGGAGGTGATGCGTGCCCACCGTGTACGAGGACCTCGGGCAGGTGAAGCTGCGGATGGCCCTCAAGGACGGGGGCAACGGCACGGCCGTCGCCTCGCCGACGGCGGTCAACTCGGTCACCGTCACCCGCTACCACGTCGACTTCAAGCGATCGGACGGGCGGAACACGCCGGGCGTCGACGTCCCGACCGGCTTCGACGGGGCGGCCACCGGCACGATCGGGTCCGACGGCAGCGTGCTGACCTTCGTGCTCGTGCGCGCGCAGGCCAAGCTCGAGAGCCCGCTGAAGGCCCTGCGCAACGGCGGCGGCGCGATCGTGATCTCGACGATGGCCGAGGTCACCTTCTACGGGACCGACCAGAACGGCAACACGGTTTCGGTGACCGGCATCGATCTCGGTGAACTTCGCGGACTGGGGCGACCCGTCGTCGTCCTCGAAGTAGGGGTTGGAGGTCGTCCGCCGGGCACGGCCCGGCGGCGCTGCCAGGACAAGGCACGAACATGACGCGCACACTGAAGGCTACTGCACTCCTCGTGGCGATCGCCGTGACGGCGGGCGCCGGCTGCACGGTCGACAAGCAGGACGCGCCCGAGATGTCGGGGCCGTCCGAGCTCAGCACGTCCGTGACGCTCTACGCCAGCCCGGACACCCTGCGGCAGGACGGGGCGTCGCAGTCGCAGATCACGATCCAGGCCCAGGACGGCAAGGGACAGGCGGTCAGGAACCTGCCAGTCCGGCTCGACATCGCCGTCAACGGCACGCTGGCCGACTTCGGCCAGCTGTCGGGCAAGAACCTGGTCACCGGAGGCGACGGCCGCGCCAGCGCCACCTACACCGCCCCGGCCGCGCCGGCCGATCCGGTCGACACACAGACGGTCGTCCAGATCCTGGCGACGCCCGGCGGCACCGACTATGGCAACGCCACGTCGCGCGCGGTTTCGATCCGCCTCGTGCCGCCCGGCATCATCCTGCCGCCCAACGGGACCCCGGTGCCGTCCTTCACCTACGCGCCCAGCGCGCCGCTGTCGCAGTCGGACGTCACCTTCGACGCCTCGCTGAGCACCGACAGCGACGGGCGCATCGTGAGCTACGCCTGGAACTTCGGCGACGGCTCCCAGGGTTCGGGCATCGTCGTGAAGCACGCGTTCGAGACGGCCGGCAGCTACACCGTCACCCTGACGGTCACCGACGACCGGAGCCAGTCCGCGTCGGTGTCGAAGTCCGTGGCCGTCGCCCTCTCCGCCGCCCCGAAGGCCGACTTCGTGGTGTCGCCCTCGTCGCCGGCGGTGAACGAGAAGGTCTTCTTCAACGCGGCGCCGTCGACGGCCGCGATCGGCCGCACCATCGTCCGCTACGACTGGGACTACGGTTCAGGCCGGCAGGACTCGGGGCAGCTGGTGTGGCAGGTCTACACGAAGCCGGGCGACTACACGGTCGTCCTCACCGTGACCGACGACGCCGGCAACAAGGGCACGACGAGCAAGACGGTCTCCGTCGGGTCGGGTGCGCTGTCGGCGTCGTTCTCGTACCTGCCCACGGCACCGGCCGCGGCCGACACCGTCTACTTCAACGGGTCGGCATCGACGGGCCCGGCGGCATCACCTCTTACTCGTGGACGTTCGGCGACGGCGCGTCCGACACCGGCGTCACGCCCTCGCACAAGTTCGCGTGCCCGGGAGGGATTCTGGACAGGACGTTCGTGGTCGCCCTGACGGTCAAGGACAGCCTCGGCGCAACCGCGACGATCGCGAAGGAAGTCAAGGTGACGGGGTGCGGGTTCTAGGCCCGCGCGCCACGGGAGTATGATGTCGGCGTGGCTGACGAGTCTCGAATCGACGGACTGAAGAAGCGGCTCCAGAAGGACCCGGGGTCGATCGCCTTCGCCCAGCTGGCGGAGGAATACCGCCGGGCCGGCCGCTTCCAGGAATCCATCGAGGTCTGCCGCGCCGGCCTGGCCAGGCACCCGGGCTACCTCTCGGCCCGGGTGACGCTCGGGCGCGCCCTGCTCGAGGTCGGCGACATCGACGCCGCCCAGCGTGAACTCAACGACGTCCTGCGGGTCGCTCCCGACAATCTCAGCGCCATCAGGGGCATCGCCGAGGTGCACCGGAAGAAGGGGGAAATCCCGGAGGCGCTCGAGCAGTTCCGGTCCGCCTTCGAGATGGCCAGCCCGGACCCTGCCATCGAGCAGGCGGTCCGCGGTTTCCGGCGCGACGCGATGGCCGCCGACCTCTCGGTCAGGCGAGAGGCGCCGGCGCAGCCGCGCGCGGCGCCTCCTGCCGCGCGGCGCACGCTGGCATACCTGGAACGCTGGCTGCAGGCCATCCTGACCGACCGCCGGGCCCGCCTGTATGCCTCGCAGGCTTGACATCGGCCGCCGTGTGAGGGATTCTCCCGCTCACTGATGGCTCAACCACCGCCGGATCTCCTGACGGCGCGGCATGCGCGCGTGCGCGCCGCGCTCGGCCGCGAGGGCCTCGACGCCCTCGTCGTGATTCCACCTGCCCAATATCCGGTACCTCACCGGGTTCGCCGGGAGCGCGGCCATCGCGGTCGTGGCGCCGGACGAGATCGCGCTCATCACCGACGGCCGGTACGTGACCGAGGTGGAGGCGCACGTCGCGCCGGGCTGTCCGGGGCTGCGGCTGGTCACAGTCGATCCGACCTACGACGCCACGCTGGCCGCGCTGCTGAGGCAGGCCGACGGCCTGCGCGTGGGGTTCGAATCGGCGCACCTGACCGTCAAGCGCTTCGACGGGCTGACGGCGGCGTTGCGCGACACCCCGTCGCGGCGCGCAGCGGAGCTGGTGCCGGCCGAGCGGATCGTCGAGGCCGCCCGCGTCCGCAAGGACGCGGCGGAGCTCGAGACGTTCCGCCGGGCCGGCGCCCTGATCGGCGCGGTCGCCCGCCAGGTGCTGGGAGGGGTGCGGGAGGGGCAGCGTGAATGGGAGGTGGCCGCGGACATCGACGACCGCATCCGCCGCGGCGGGTTCGAGCGTCCAGCCTTCGACACCATCGTCGCCTCGGGCCCCAACGGCGCGTTGCCGCACGCCCGCCCGGGAGACCGCCGCCTCCAGGCCGGCGACCTGGTGGTGCTGGACTTCGGGGGCGTCTACGACGGATACTGCGTAGATATCACCCGCACCGTCAGCGTCGGAGCGCCGGGCGCCGAAGCCCGCCGGGTGCACGATGCCGTCGCGGCGGCGCAACTGGCCGCCGTCGCGGCCGTCAGGCCGTCTGGCGGCCGTGACCGACGTCGACGAGGCGGCCAGGGCCGTGCTCGAGGGGCGCGGCCTCGGCCACGCCTTCAGTCACGCGACCGGCCACGGGCTCGGGCTCGAGATTCACGAGGAGCCGAGAGTGGGGCCGAGGCGGTCCGGCATTCCCGGGGTGCCGCCGGCCGGGCGCGATGATCGGCTGGAGCCGGGCGTGGTCTTCACCATCGAACCGGGCGCGTACCTGCCGGGATTCGGCGGTGTGCGCATCGAAGACGACGTGCTGGTGACGGAAACCGGGGTGGACGTGGCTCACGGACGTGCCTCGCGAGCTTCTGGTGGTGTGACACGATGGATCTAGACGACATCCGCAACATCCTCGCGCTCGTGAAGGAACACGATCTGCACGAGTTCGAGCTCGAGGTCGACAACCTGAAGATCAAGATCCGGAAGTCGGGCGCGATGCAGGTGGTCCACGCCCCGGCGCAGCCGACGTACGCGCCGCTGCCGGCGATCGCCCTGGCCGGCGGCGCGCCGGCGCCGAGGGCGGCCGCGGCCCGGGACGGCGCCGTCCCGGCGGCGGACGCCGACCTGGCCATCGTCACGTCGCCGATTGTCGGGACGTTCTACCGCGCCTCGGAGCCCGGCGCGCCGCCCTTCGTCGAGAAGGGCGCGCGGGTGAAGAAGGGCCAGGTGCTCTGCATCATCGAGGCGATGAAGCTGATGAACGAGATCGAGTGCGACCACGAGGGCGAGGTCGTCGCGATCTACGTCGAGAACGGCCAGCCCGTGCAGTACGGCGAGCGGCTGTTCGCCATCAAGGTGTCCTGATGTTCAAGAAGGTGCTCATCGCGAACCGGGGCGAGATCGCGCTTCGCGTCATCCTGGCGTGCCGGGAGATGGGCATCAAGACGGTCGCCGTCTACTCGGAGGCGGACGAGAGCGCGCTGCACGTCCGGTTCGCCGACGAGGACGTGTGCATCGGGCCGCCCCGGGCGTCGGAGAGCTATCTCAACGTGCCCGGCGATCATCAGCGCCGCGGAGATCACCGGCGCCGACGCGATTCACCCGGGCTACGGGTTTCTGTCCGAGAGCGCGTATCTCGCCGAGGTGTGCGAGGCCTGCCACATCAAGTTCATCGGCCCCAGCCCCCAGGTGATCCGCCTGATGGGCGACAAGGCGCGCGCGCGGCGGGCCATGAAGAAGGCCGGCGTGCCGGTGCTGCCGGGCTCCGAAGGGACGCTCGAGAGCGAGGAGCAGGCCCTGAAGGTGGCGGCCGACATCGGCTACCCGGTGCTCATCAAGGCCACCGCCGGCGGCGGCGGCCGGGGCATGCGCGTCGTCAGGTCGGCGCCGGAGATGTCGCGCGCCTACCGGACCGCGTCGCGCGAAGCGGAGGCGGCCTTCGGCGTGCCGGACGTGTACGTCGAGAAGTACCTGGAGAATCCCCGCCACATCGAGTTCCAGGTGCTCGGCGACCATTTCGGCAACGTCGTGCACCTGGGCGAACGCGAGTGCTCGATTCAGCGGCGGCACCAGAAGCTGGTCGAGGAGTCGCCGTCGCCCGCGCTCACCGCGCGCCTGCGGAAGAAGATGGGCGCGGTCGTCGTCCAGGCGGCCCGCGAGGTCCAGTACGCGAACGCGGGAACGTTCGAGTTCCTGATGGACGGCGACGGCAAGTTCTACTTCATGGAGGTGAACACCCGCCTCCAGGTCGAGCACGGCGTCACCGAATTGGTGACCGGGCATCGACTCGTCAAGGAGCAGCTCCGCGTGGCGGCGGGCGAGCGCCTGTCGTTCAAGCAGGGCGACATCCGCTTCCAGGGCCATGCGATCGAGTGCCGCGTCAACGCCGAATGCCCCGACACGTTCGTCCCGTCGCCCGGCACCATCACCGCCTTCAGCCTGCCGGGCGGGCCGGGCATCCGCGTGGACACCGCCATGCACGGGGAGGCCGTCGTCACGCCGTACTACGATTCGCTGATCGCGAAGGTGATGGCGTACGGGCGGGACCGCGACGAGGCCGATCGCGCGGATGACGCGCGCGCTCGAGATGATGGTGGTCGAGGGCATCAAGACCTCGATTCCGATGCACCTGCGGATCCTCGCGGACCCCGACTTCCGGGCGGGCCGCATGAGCACGGGCTTCATGGAACGCTTCCTGGCCCCGGCCAAGCACGACAAGCTCGCCGAGTCGGCGTGAGGGACGTCTGCCACGCATCGCCATCCCCCTGTTCCTAGCCCCTAGCCCCTAGCCCCTAGTCCCTAGCCCCTATATAATGCCCCGACCCTGCCGGGTGACGCCGGCCCGGGCCCGCGATGACGGTCACGGGGAGGGTCGATGGTGACGCAGGAGGACCACTGATGTCTCAGCTCTTCGCCACGAAGTCCATGGAGCAGTTGCGGGCCGAGGCCGCCGAGACCGGCGAGCACAGCCTGAAACGGGTGCTTGGGCCCGTGAACCTGATCACGCTGGGAATCGGGGCCATCATCGGCACAGGGATCTTCGTGCTCACGGGCCAGGCAGCGGCGCAGTACGCGGGACCGGCCATCGTGCTGTCGATGCTGCTGGCGGGCGTGGCCAGCGCCCTGGCGGGCCTGTGCTACGCGGAGTTCGCGTCGAGCGTGCCGATTGCCGGGTCGGCCTACACCTACGGATACGCCACGCTGGGCGAGTTCTTCGCGTGGATCATCGGCTGGGACCTGATTCTCGAGTACGCCCTCGGCGCGGCCACCGTCGCCGTGGGATGGTCGGGTTACGTCGTATCGTTCCTCGCCGACTTCGGCCTGCTGATCCCGCCGGCGTACACCGCGCCCTACGGCGCCGACCTCGTCGAGACCGCCCCCGGCCACTGGCAGATCCTGGCGACGAACCTCGCCGCGCAGCTGACCAGCCAGGGCATCAATCCGGCCAGCCTTCCGCACGTGACCGGGATCATCAACCTGCCCGCGATGCTCATCGCGGTGCTCGTGACGATCCTGCTCATCATCGGCATCAAGGAGTCGGCCAACGTCAACTCGGTCATCGTCATCGTCAAGGTGGCCGTCGTGGTGGCGGTCATCGTGGCCGGGCGCGGCGTTCGTGAACCGCGCCAACTGGGTGCCGTTCATCCCCGAGAACAGGGGGACTTTCGGCGACTTCGGCTGGAGCGGCATCGCGCGGGGCGCGGGCGTGATCTTCTTCGCCTATATCGGCTTCGATGCGGTGTCCACCGCCGCGCAGGAGGCCAAGAACCCGCAGCGGGACATGCCGATCGGGATCCTCGGGTCGCTCGTGATCTGCACGGTCCTCTACGTGGCGGTGTCCCTCGTGATGGTCGGCCTCGTCCCCTACACGCAGCTGGGCGTCGCGGCGCCGATGGCGGTGGCGATCGACGCGGCCCGCTCGCAGGCGCAGGGCACGGCCTGGGCGGTCATCATCAACACCCTGCCGTTCCTGGTGAAGCTCGGCGCGATCGCCGGCCTGAGCTCGGTCATGGTGGTCATGATGCTCGGCCAGCCCCGGATCTTCTACTCGATGGCCCACGACGGCCTGCTCCCGCCCTGGGCGAAGAAGATCCACCCGCGCTTCCGCACGCCGCACATCACGACCATCGTGACCGGCGTGGCGGTGGCGCTGGCGGCGGGCTTCACGCCCATCACCATCCTGGGCGAACTCGTGAGCGTCGGCACGCTGCTGGCGTTCGTCATCGTGTCGCTCGGGATCATCTTCCTCCGCCGCAACCGGCCGGACGTGAAGGCGCCGTTCCGGACGCCTCTCGTGCCGCTGGTGCCGATCCTGTCGGCGCTCGTCTCCCTGTCCCTGATGGCCAGCCTCCCGCTGCCCACGTGGGAGCGGCTGATCATCTGGATGGCGATCGGCATCGCCATCTACTTCGGCTATGGGTACCGGCACAGCGAACTCCGGAAGCGGATCGCCGCGGGCGGGCGGTAGCGCGCTGCAGGATTCCTCGCGCGGGGGCGCCAGGATGGGCCAGCTACGCGGGCCCGGGCTGGCCGTCGCTCTCTTCGTCGGCGTTTGCGCCTACGGCACCCTCGGCTACGTCCTGGTCGAGGGCTGGGACCCGTGGGACGCGTTCTACATGACGGTCACGACCGTCACGACCGTCGGCTACAAGGAAGTCCACCCGCTCTCCCGCGCCGGCGAGGTCTTCACCGCCACCGTCATCCTCGCCGGCGTCGGCACCGCCTTCTACACCTTCACGCTGCTGGCCACGCTCGTCGTGGACGGCGGCATTCACGCGCGCCTCGCGCGCCGCCGGCGGCAACGCATGCTGGACGATCTCACGGACCATTTCATCGTCTGCGGCTACGGCCGCATCGGCGCCATCATCGTCGAGGAGCTTCGGCGCCAGAACGTGCCGTACGTCGTCATCGAGCGCGACCACGAGCGCGTGCTCGCCGTGATGGAGGCCGGCGGCCTCGCCGTCGAGGCCGACGCGAGCAGCGAGGAGGTGCTGACGCGCCTCGGCATCGCGCGCGCGCGCGGCTTCATCGCGGCCGTCGGCACCGACGCCGAGAACGTGTACGCCGTGCTCACGGCGCGCGTGCTGCGGCCGGACCTGTACATCATCGGCCGCGCGGAAACCGAGGACGCCGAACGCAAGCTCCTGCGCGCGGGCGCCAACCGCGTGGTGTCGCCGTACCGGATCGGCGCGCGGGAGCTGGCGCAGACGGCGCTGAGGCCCGCCGTGGTCGACTTCTTCCAGCTCGCCACGCGGGCCGGCAACCTGGAACTGGCGATCGAGCAGGTGGCGATCGGCGGCGGCAGCCCGCTCGACGGGCGGTCGATCATCGACGCCAACGTCCGGCAGCGCTACGGGCTGATCGTCGTCGGCATCCAGCGCACGTCCGGCAAGATGGAGTTCAACCCGCCCGGCGACGCCGTCATGAACGCCGGCGACCAGCTCGTGGTCCTGGGCCGCACCGACGGCCTTCGTGAACTCGAGGTGGCAGCCCAGTCCGTGGCGTGAAGCAAAGGGGACAACATGGCAGCGCGCATACTCGACGGCACGGCGACCGGGGCCGCCATCCGCGGCGAGCTCAAGCCCCGCGTGGAGGCCCTCCAGGCCCGCTTCGGGCGCGCCCCCGGGCTCGGCATCGTGCTCGCCGGGCACGACCCGGCCTCCGAGATCTACGTCCGCAACAAGATGAAGACGGCCGGCGAGGCCGGCATCCGCGCCGAACTGATCCGCGTGACGGCCGAGGCGCCCGTCACCGAGGTGCTGGACGCCGTGGCGGCGCTCAACGCGCGGCACGAGATCGACGGCATTCTGGTCCAGTCGCCGCTGCCGTCGGCCATGGGAGAGGACGCCGAGACCCGCGTCATCGACGCCATCGATCCCGCCAAGGACGTGGACGGATTCACGCCTGCGAACGTGGGGCTGCTCGTGCAGAACCGGCCGTGCCTGACGGCGTGCACGCCATCGGGGGTGATTGAGCTGCTCGAACGGTCCGGGATCGTGCTCAAGGGCGCGCGGGCCGTCGTGATCGGGCGCAGCGACATCGTCGGGCAAGCCGATGGCGCTGCTGCTGCTGCACCGCCACGCCACGGTGACCATCTGCCACTCGCGCACCCAGGACCTGCCGGGCGTCGCGCGCACCGCGGACATCCTGGTGGCCGCGATCGGGCGGCCGGCGTTCGTGACGGCCGACTTCGTGAAGCCCGGCGCCGTCGTGATCGACGTGGGCATCAATCCCGTGTCCGACGAAGCGAAGGTGCGGTCGTGGTTCCCGCCGGACTCGCCGAGGCTGGCGGCGTTCGCAAAGCACGGCACGATCACCGTCGGCGACGTCCACCCGGGCGTCGTCGAGACGGCGGGCGCGATGACGCCTGTGCCGGGCGGCGTGGGCCCGCTGACGATCGCGATGCTGCTGGCCAACACCGTGCGGGCGGCCGAGGCCCGGCTTCAGGCCTGATTGCCGATGCTGAGCGTGGCCATCACCGGCGGCATCGGCACCGGCAAGAGCGTCGTCCTCGCGGAGTTCGCGGCGTGCGGCGCGCCCGTCGTCGACGCAGACGCGCTCGTGCATGACGCCCTGGCCGCGGGATCCCCCGCGGTTGCCGAGATCCGCCGCCGGTTCGGTGACGGCGTCATCGACGCAGGCGGCGCCGTGGACCGCGCCCGCCTCGGCGCCGTGGTGTTCTCCGACATCGACGGCGCGCCGCGATTTCGAGGCCATCCTGCACCCGGAGGTCTACCGCGCCATCGAGGCGTGGATGGGCGCGCAGGCGGCGGCCGGCGCGGCCCTGGCCGTGGCGGAGATCCCGCTGCTGTACGAAACCGGGCACGAGGGCGACTTCGACTGTGTCGTCGTGACCGCGTGCGACGCTGCTGAGCAGCTGCGGCGGACCATCGGCCGTTCCGGCATCAGCGAAGACGATGCGCGGCGGCGCATCGCGGCCCAGTGGCCGCTGGCCGACAAGGTGCGGCGCGCCGACTTCGTCATCGCGCACCGACGGGACCATCGACGAGACACGCCGGCAGGCGCGCGCGGTGTACGAGGCGCTGGCCCGGCGTGCTAAAATGTAATAGGATCTAGGAATTGCGCCCCGGCGCCCGCGGGGCCTCGTCTGGACTATGACGTTGCGCGGTGCATTGGCCGGCCTCGTGCTGGCAACCTTGACGCTGACGGCGTGCGGCGGGTCCGACACCCCATCGGGACCCACGGCCCTCCGGTCACCATCGGCCCCACCGTGCTGGGTGTCACCCCCAATACCGGGCCGACAGCCGGCGGCACCGTGATCAACATCAGCGGCGCCAACTTCGCGGCCGGCGCCACCGTCACCGTCGGCGGAGTGGCCGCGAGCAACGTCACGCTGGTCAGCAGCGCAAGCCTTCAGGCCACGACCGGGGCCCGCGCCGCAGGGCAGGCCGATGTCACCGTCATGGTGGACGGGCGATCGGGCACCCTCGCGTCCGCGTTCACGTACGTGTCCCTGGCGCCGCCGACGATCACCAGCATCTCGCCGTCCTCCGGTTCGACAGCCGGCGGCACCACCGTCACCTTGACGGGCACGAACTTCGCCGCCGGTGCCACCGTGACGGTCGGCGGGGTGGCCGCAACCGGCGTCACCGTCCTCAGCGCGACCAGCCTCCGTGCCGTGACGGGAGCGCACGCGGCCGGTGCGGCCGACGTCGTCGTTGCGGTGGGAGCGCAGAGCGCCACGCTCGCCAGGGGGTTCACCTACGTCGTGCCGGGGCCGAACCTGCCGCCGGTGATTGCCTCCCTGAAGGTGCAGAGCACGCAGCCGAACGCGCCGCCGGACTTCGCCGACCTGAACGAGGACGTGCCCGCGACGGCGGTCGTGACAGACGACCAGACGCCCGTCAGCGAGCTGATCTACGAGTGGTCGGCGACGCTCGGCACGATCACCGGAACGGGGCCGTCCGTGCGCTGGCGCGCCCCGGCGTCGGCCGCGACGCCCGTGGCGGTCACCATCACGCTGAAGGTGTCGGAGCCTCCCGCCGGCGGCGCGGGCTCGCTGAGTTCGACGGCGAAATCTACGCTCGTGCTCCACGATTCGGTCAGGGAAATCAGCGACATGTCGTACCAGTTCCTGCTGGAGTTCTCCCAGCAGGCGCTTCCCCCGGAGCAGATCGTCCGCAATTTCTACACGGGCTGCCCGGGGCGCAACGACGAACTCAGCGACGTTCAGAACAACCAGAAGAACTGGAAGATCACCGCGTACCAGGTTGCCACGACGTTTCCGGTCACGGTCAATTTCTCCGGCAAGTGCCCCTTCCGGGACAGGAGCGGCGACGGCTGCGCACAGGTACCGGTCCAGTGGACATCCACGTGTCTCAGCAGCGATCCGGCCATTTGCCTGAAGGGGCAGCCGTACACCGTGAAGGGCACCGACCAGACGACGGCGGTCTATCGACAGAACCGGTGGTGGCTGTGCGACAGCGATTTCAACGGGTCGGTCGGCTTTCCCTTCCTGCCGGGCTTCATCCGATAGCGGGCTGATACCCTTCCCGCGGCCGCGTGCCGGTCAGGGCGGCGGTGCAGCCGCGTTCTCCTCGTCTGGCGGCGCGTCCTGTGCCGGGGCGATGCGCTCCTCGACGAACGTGTCCCACTCGTGGCAGTGCGGGCACTGCCAGAGCAGTTCCGTGCTGCGGTAGTGGCAGCGCTGGCAGATGTGGGGATCGAGGTAGAAGACCGACTGGCGCGTCAATTCCGTGTAGCGGCTGATGCGCGCGGGATCGAGCCCTGACGAGACCAGCGCCTGCCAGATGTCCTGGTGAATCGTCAGGGCGTGGGGGCTGTGCGAGAGCGCCTCGAACAGCAGCTCCAGCGCGTCGGCCGTGCGCCCGTCCGCCCATGAGGCTGCGGGCCAGCGCCCGGTGGGCGCGCCAGTCCTTCGGATTCGCCTGGATCAGCCGGCGGCAGATCGCGTGGAACCGGTCGGACGACTTCTGCGCGAGGTAGAAGCGACTCGAGCCGATCGAAGGCGAGATACGCGCGTTCGGGCGCGACCTCGATGACGCGCTCCCACGCCTGCGCCGCCTCGGCTGCCTTGCCCTGGGCCAGCCGCACGTCGCCCAGGTTGAGGTACGCCGGGCACGTTGCGCGGGTCGAGGTCGAGCGCCGCCTCGAAATGGACCACCGCGGCGGACGGCTCGCCCCGCTTCACGCAGTCCCGGCCGAGCTCGTTCTCGATGAAGGCCAGGATCTGACGGTTGCGCGGCTGCTCGGCCTCCGGGCTGATGGCGACCAGCCGCTGCCGCACCTCCCGGGCCTGCTGCCACTGGTGCTGCTCCTCGTGCAGCTTCTGGAGGTTCATCAGCGCGTACGGGTTCTGCGGCTCGAAGCGCAGGACTTCGCTGAAGGCCTCGTGCGCCCGATCGACGAACCCGCCGCGCTTGTAGTCGAGCGCCAGGCACAGCAGGATGTACGCGTGCTCCAGGCGCGTCAGCTTCGGCCGCTGGAGCAGCTGCTGGTGAATCGTGATGGCCCGTCCCACCTGGCCCTTCTCTCGGTACAGATTCCCGAGGATCATCTCGATCTCGAGGGCGTCGGGCTGGAGCCGGGCCGCCTCGGCGAGTTCGCCGATGGCGCGATCCAGCTGGCCGGCCACCATCGAGTTCAGGCCCAGGATGTAGTGCGGCGATTCCCTCGCGCGGCGGCGGTCGATCCAGCGGCCCTCCTGGAGCTTGTACCGCTCCCAGGCCTTGCCGGCCGCAAGGCCGACCAGCAGCGCGACGAGCCCGGCGAGGAACGGGGCGTAGCTTTCCATCAGAACATCTGCGTGCGCCAGAGATCGTGCAGGTGCAGCACGCCCTCGACGCGGGCACTCGGCGTCCACGACGACAAGCGATGTGATCTTGCGCTGTTCCATCATGGCGAGGGCCTGGACCGCCAGCACGGTCCGCCCGATGGTGCTGCGGCGCCGGCGGTCATGACGGCAGAGGCGGGCTGGGCGAGCAGATCGGCCAGGGCCATGTGCCGCCGCAGGTCGCCGTCGGTGATGATGCCGGCCAGCCGGCCGTCTTCGCCCACGACGCAGGTCATGCCGAGGCCCTTCGCCGAGATCTCCGCCACCACGGCCGCGCATCGGCGTCGTCGTGCGCGACGGCCGGCACGCCCGTCCCCGGTGTGCATGAGGGCTCCGACCCGCATCAGGCGTTTGCCGATGCCGCCCCCCGGATGCAGGCTGGCGAAATCCTCCTGCCGGAATCCCTTTCTCGACCAGCAGCACCATCGCGAGGGCATCGCCCATCGCGAGGGCGGCCGTCGTGCTCGCCGTCGGCGCCAGGTTGAGGGGGCAGGCCTCCTCGTCGACGCCGCAGTCGAGGACGATGTCGGCCGCGCGGGCAAGCGTGGAGTTCGGCGACCCGGTCATCGCGATCAGCCTCGCGCCGATGCGCCGGATCGTCTCCAGCAGCCGCAGCAGTTCCCCCGTCTCGCCCGTCTGCGACAGCGCGAGCACGACATCGTCGCCCTGCACCGCGCCGAGGTCGCCGTGCACCGCTTCGGCCGGGTGCAGGAAGAAGGCCGCCGTGCCCGTGCTCGAGAACGTCGCGGCGACTTTGCGCGCGATGATGCCCGACTTGCCCATGCCCGTGACGATGACGCGGCCGCGGCAGTCGCGCAGCATGTCGATGGCGCCGCGTGAACCGGCCGTCCACGCGATCGACGAGGGCGAGGATGGCGGCGGCTTCGGTCCTGAGCACCTTGCGGGCGAGTTCGAGGTCGGTCATGGTCGCAGGTCAGGAGGCGTCGCGGCGGGCGGCGTCGATGCGGGTGAGCAGCCGGAGCAGGCCGTCGAGGCGGTCGAGCGCGAGGGCGTTCTGCGCGTCGCTCCTGGCCTTCGACGGGTCCTCGTGGATCTCGAGGAACACGCCGTCGACGCCGGCCGCCACGCCGGCCGGCGCCAGCGTGTCGATGAACTCCGCCTGGCCCGCCGTGACGCCGTCGCCGGCGCCCGGCAGCTGCAGGCTGTGCGTCACGTCGAACACCACCGGGTAGCCGAAGCCCCGCATGATCGGAAACGCGCGCATGTCGACCACGAGGTTGTGGTACCCGAACGACGCGCCGCGCTCGGTCAGGATGATGCGCTCGTTGCCGGTCGAGGTGATCTTGGCGATCGCGTGCCGCATGTCCTGGGGCGCCAGGAACTGGCCCTTCTTCACGTTGACCGCCCTGCCGGTCGCGGCGGCCGCCAGCAGCAGGTCCGTCTGCCGGCAGAGGAACGCGGGGATCTGCAGCACGTCGGCCACCTCGGCGGCGGGCCCGCCTGGCCGGGCTCGTGGATGTCGGTCAGGACGGGCACGCCCGACGCGGGCCTTCACCTCGGCCAGCACCTTCAGGCCGGCGTCGAGGCCGGGCCCCCGGTACGAGCTGCACCGAGGTGCGGTTGGCCTTGTCGAACGACGCCTTGAAGATGTAGGGCACGCCGCGACGCCGCGCGATGTCCGCGATGGCGCCGCCGAGCTCGACCGCGTGGGCCTCGCTCTCGATGACGCACGGGCCCGCCGATGAGGACGAGCGGGTGGCCGCCGCCGATCGTGACGGGGCCGATGGTCACAGGATGCACGGGCGTCATTATAGACCGCGGCCGGCCGGGACCGGGCTCACGCGGGCCGCCGGCGGGCCGCGCCGCTGGTGGGCCAGGGCGCCCCGACGAAGCTGGCGAACAGCGGGTGCGGCCGCAGCGGCTTCGAGAGGAACTCGGGGTGGAACTGCACGGCGATGTACCACGGGTGGTCGGGCAGCTCGAGGATCTCGACGAACTTGCCGTCCGGCGACCGCCCGGAGATCCGGGCGCCGTGCTCGATGAGGTCCTGTTCGTAGAGCCGGTTGAACTCGTACCGGTGGCGGTGGCGCTCGTGAACGTGCGCCGACCCCGTACACCTGCGCCGCCAGCGAGCCGGGGGCCAGGTCGCAGGCGTACTGGCCCAGGCGCATCGTGCCGCCGAGCTCGTCGACGCCGAGCAGATCCCGCAGCTTGTAGATCACCTTGTGCGGGCGCCTGCTCGTCGCACTCGGTGGAATCGGCGCCCTCGAGGCCGCAGACCGTCCTGGCGAAGTCCACGGCCGCCCACTGGAAGCCGTAGCAGATGCCGAAGAACGGAATGCCGCGCTCGCGCGCGACGCGGGCCGCGCGCATCATGCCGCGGGTGCCGCGCAGGCCGAACCCGCCGGGCACCAGGATGCCGTCGGCGCCGTCCAGCAGATGCTCGCCGCCGTCCTGCTCGAGCGCCTCGGCCTCGACCCAGTGGAACCGGACCCGGGCGCGGTGGGCGAACCCGCCGTGGTACAGCGCCTCGTTCAGGCTCTTGTACGAATCGGTCAGCTCGACGTACTTGCCGACGACGTGAATCGTGATGTCGCGCTCGGGGTGCTTGATGCCGCTGGACCAGCGCCTGCCACGCCTCCATGTGCGGCTCGGTGGGCGGCAGGTGCAGGTACTTCAGGATGATGTCGTCGAGGTGCTCGTCGGCGAGGCAGAGCGGCACCTCGTAGATCGTCTCCACGTCCCGGGCCGTGACCACGGCCTCTTCCGACACGTCGCAGAAGAGGGCGATCTTCCGCTTGATGTCGACCGGCAGCTGCCGGTCGGTCCGGCAGAGCAGGATGTCGGGCTGGATGCCGACCGACCGCAGGTCGCGCACGCTGTGCTGCGTCGGCTTGGTCTTCAGCTCGCCGGCGGTGCCGATGAAGGGCACCAGCGTCAGGTGGACGTAGAGCGTGTTCTCGCGGCCCAGGTCCTGCCGCAGCTGGCGGATGGCCTCGAGGAACGGCTGGCTCTCGATGTCGCCCACCGTGCCGCCGATCTCGACGATCACCACGTCCACGTCCTTGGCGATGCCGAGGATGCACTGCTTGATCTCGTTGGTGATGTGCGGGATCACCTGGATCGTGCGCCCCAGGTAGTCGCCGCGCCGTTCCTTCTGGATGACCGACAGGTAGACGCGGCCGGTCGTCCAGTTGTGATTGCGCGTCGTCCGCGTGTTGGTGAAGCGCTCGTAGTGTCCGAGATCCAGGTCGGTCTCGGCCCCGTCGTCGGTGACGTAGACCTCGCCGTGCTGGTAGGGGCTCATGGTGCCGGGGTCGACGTTGATGTAGGGGTCGAGCTTCTGCAGCGTGACCCTGTACCCGTGCCCCTCGAGCAGGCAGCCGATGGACGCCGCCGCCAGGCCCTTGCCGAGCGACGACACGACGCCGCCGGTGACGAAGATGTACTTGACCGAGTTCTGATCGCTTCGTGCCATGTCGCAACTCACGCGAGCAGACCGTCGGCCGCGAGGCGGCGGACGCGCTCGAGGTCCTCGGGCGTATCGACCGAGACCGAGGTATAGGCCGTCTCGACGACCCGGATCCGGTAGCCGTGTTCGAGCGCGCGCAGCTGCTCGAGTGACTCCAGGCGCTCGAGCGGCGTGCGCGGCAGCGACGCCAGCGTCAGCAGGAAGTCCCGCCGGTACACGTAGAGCCCGACGTGCCGCAGCACGGAGGCGAGCGCCTCGCCGGGCTCGCGCCGGAAGGGCACCGCGGCGCGGGAGAAGTACAGGGCGAACCCCTGCTGATCGACCAGCACCTTCACCGTGTTCGGGTTCTGGAGGTCGGCCGCCGCGTCGAGGGGCGCGCCGAGCGTGCCCATCACGATCGACGGGTCGGCGGCAAGGGGCCCGACCGCCGCCTCGATCGCCGCCGGGTCGAGGGCCGGCTCATCGCCCTGGACGTTCACCACGAGGTCGCAGGCCAGGCCGCGAGCCACTTCGGCGATCCGGTCGGTGCCGCTGGCATGATCGGGCCGCGTCATCACGCATGCACCGCCGAAGCGCGCCACCGCCTCCGCGATGCGTCCGTCGTCGGTGGCCACCAGCACGCCCGCCGACGCCGCGCGCCGCGGCCGCTCGCCGGTAGACGCGCTCGACCATCGTCATGCCGCCGATGTCGGCGAGCGGCTTCCCCGGCAGGCGCGACGACGCCCAGCGGGAGGGGATGACGACAAAGACACGAGGGGAGGGGATGGAATCGGGCCGAGGACCGGGCGCCGAAGCAGGCACGGCGAATCATAGCACACCGGCGGCCGTGGCCCGGCGGGCGTGGTGCTACAATTGGCCTCCAGAACGGGGGCAACCATGAACGCGTCACGCGCAGCGCTGATGGTCATCGGCGTCAATCTAGTGGCCGTGTGGGCGGCCGCGGCGGCCGGCGGCCGCGTGGCGGTCACCGAGCCTGTGGCGCCGCCCCAGGCGGCGGCCGACGAAGCGGTAGGTGAGGCGCGCGCCACGCTGCTCGCCGCCGCCGAGCGCCTCGAGGCGCATGCACGCCGCGAGGGCGTTCGGCCGGCCATGCTGCGCGACCCCTTCCGGTTCGGCGCCGGGGCCAGGCCCGCAGGGCGCCGGACGATCGGCGTCGCCGAACCCGCGCCGCCGGCCGCAACTGAGGCGCCCGACGCGGCGCCTCCAGCCGAACCGGAACCGGACATCGCGCTCCAGGGCATGGCAGAATCCGGGGAAGGGGAGGCGCTCGTGAGGACGGCCATCCTGCGCGCAGGGAGTGAGCTCGTCCTGGCCTCGCTCGGCGCGAAAGTCGGCGATCGGTTCGAAGTGACTGGCTTGACCGCCGACAGCGTCGAGATGGAAGACCTGGTGGCGCACGTCCGGCGAACCTGGCGCTTGAAGTAATCGTCCGCCGCCCGTCCGGGGGCGGCTATCATTGTGACATTGTGAGGGGTGACGGGTCGTTCATCGGGTGGACCGGCGCCGCGCAAGGCGCCGAGTGTGGAGGACTGATCGCATGCTGAAGAAGATCGCACTCATCGGCGGAGGGAACATCGGCGGCGTGCTCGCGCAGGAACTGTTCCAGCGCAAGCTCGCGGGGACCGTTGCGCTGGTGGACGTCAAGGGGCCGGATGTCGCCAAGGGCAAGTGCCTGGATATCGCAGAGGGCACGCCCATCATCGGCAGCGACGTGAGGTACGAGGCGGGCAAGGACTACGGCGTCATCAAGGGCGCCGATCTCGTCGTGAACACCGCCGGTGTGCCGCGCACCGTCCGGCCCGACGGCACCTACCCGAGCCGTGAAGAGCTGCTGACGACCAACCTGCAGATCACCGACGCCGTGGCGGCGGCCATCACGCAGTACCTGTCCCGACGCCACCGTCATTTCGATCGCCAATCCGCTGGACGCGATCGTGTTCCGCCTCTTCCAGAAGCTGCATCCGCCGAAGAACAAGCTGATGGGCATGGCCGGCGCCCTCGACTCCGCGCGCTACCGCTACTTCGTGGCCCAGGCCGCCGGCGTGTCGGTGGAGAACGTCGAGGCCATGGTGCTCGGGGGCCACGGCGACGACATGGTGCCGATCCGCAGCTGCTGCCGCGTCGCCGGCATGCCGGTCGACAAGTTCGTCGACGAGAAGACCCTGGCGGCCATCGAGGCCCGCACGCGCAAGGCGGGCGGCGAGATCGTGGGCCTCATCGGCGTGTCGGCCTTCTGGTCGCCCGCGATTGCCGCCCTCGAAATGGTCGAGGCGATTGTCTACGACAAGAAGAAGATCATCCCGTCGTGCGTCCTGCTCGAGGGCGAGTACGGCGTGAACGGCCTCTTCGTCGGCGTGCCCGTCGTCCTCGGCAGCAACGGCGTGGAGAAGATCATCGAGATCGACCTCAACGACGCCGAGAAGGCCGCGTTCGCGAAGTCGGTGGAGGCCGTGAAGAAGACGGCGGACGAGGTTCTCGCGACAAAGTAGGGACTAGCGGCTGGGCGCTAGGCGCTAGTTCTTCAGAGAGTACAACGCCCGGGTCGGCTGCGCAGCCAACCCGGGCGTTCGCGTCTATTGTCTGGCCCCAGCCGCTAGCCCCTAGCCCCTAGCCCCTGAATTGTCGCCGCCGGCGCCTCCGGCACGTCCGCGCGCCGCTTGATCTCGGTCGGCTTCGCCACCACCTTCGACGGGCACGGCTGCTTGTAGAGCCGGAGGTAGTCGAAGACGAGCTGGCGCTTCATCAGCTGGATGGCCCGGGCGGGGTCCACGCCTTTCGGGCAGGCCTGAGAGCATTCGCCCGCATAGTGGCATTTCCACGGGCCCTTCTCCGTGGCCAGCACCTGCTTCCGGGCGCTGAACCCGCCGTCGCGGCTGTCCGCGTTGTAGCGGTGCGACTGGGCCAGCGGCATCGGGCCCGAATACGCCGGATCGGTCGCCACCGTGGGGCACGCGGCCATGCAGCATCCGCACTTGATGCAGTAGGTGAACTGCAGGAACTGCTCCAGCTCGTGCGGCGTCTGGAAGTACTCCCCCGTCGGCTCCTGCATCTCCTGCGCGTCGTCGCGGATGATGTGCGGCATCAGCGCAGTGTGGGCGTCGAACATCGGCCGCAGATCCGGCACGAGGTCCCGGATGATGTCGAAGTTGGGCAGGGGCGCCACCGTCACGAGCGAGGTGCCGAGCTCCGTGATCTGCGTGTTGCACGCCAGGCGCGGATGCCCGTTGATGAACATCCCGCACGATCCGCACACACCCATGCGGCAGGATGAACGCCAGGCGAGCGTGGCGGAGCGGGTTTCCTTGATCACCCGCAGCCCGTCGAGCACGGTCATCCCGTGCGTGTAGGGGATGGTGATGTCCTCCCACGCGGGCGGCTGCTGGGACGCCGGGTCGTACCGGCGGATCCTGAAGGTCACGTTGGCTGGTGCCGTCATGGTCGCTCCTCCGCCCGCCTACAACGTCCGGGCCAGGGCGCCGGCCGTCCACGCGGCCCACGCGCCGAACGCGAACAGCCCGACCCCGCCCGCGGCCAGCACCACGTTCAGCGCGCTCTTCACGCCCCGCCCGGGCCCGAGCTCGAAGAGGATGTTGCGCAGGCCATAGAGCCCGTGGAACAGCGCCGCGCCGAGCAGCACGATGTAGCTCACCGTGAAGAATCCCATCCGGGCCCGGGCCACCACGTTGGCCCAGGCGATCGGGTGCGGGTCGGCCGGGTTGAAGATGCCGAGCAGCACGTCGAGGTGCATGATCGCCATGTGCAGGCCGAGGAACACGAGGATGACCAGGCCGGCCAGCACGTGCCACGTCCACAGTCGTTGATCGCGCATGGTCCGCTCCTCAGTGCAGGATGAAGAAGTCCAGCCCGCCGGCCAGGACGAGGATCCCGGCCACGACCATGATGCCGAGCGCCAGGGGGCGCTGCTCGTGCACCGACGTGCGGTACGGGTAGATTGGCTCGATGGGCGCGCCGATGGCCCAGCCGAGTTCGACCAGCACGAGGCGCACGCCGTTCGCGGCATGGAAGGCGAACGCGCAGAACACCAGGAACTCGCCGACGACGAAGATCCCCCCGCTGACGCGCTCCATCGACGCGGCCCACGCGTCGGAGCCGAAGGCCCGGGCCGACGTCACGAAGATGTGCAGCAGGAAGTAGAAGAGCAGGCCGAGGCCCGTCAGCCGGTGCAGGGTGTAGAGATACCGCTCGAAGCCCCACCTCCCGCCGCCGAGCCAGCCCCAGACGCCCAGCCTGTTTGGATGACCCTTGTTGTCGAGCATCGGCCCCTCCGCCCTCAATACTTGCGCTCCACCGGTTTCCAGGTGTCGATCGTCACCGGCTTGTAGTCCAGTTTCGGCTGCCCGCCCGGCGTGTGCCAGGCCAGCGTGTGCTTCAGCCACTTCTCGTCGTCGCGCACCGCGAAGTCGCGCCGCGCGTGGGCGCCGCGCGACTCCTCGCGGGTCAGGGCCCCCATCACCGTGACTTCGGCCAGGTCGAGCAGGTTGTCGAGTTCGAGCGCGTGGAACAGGTTCGAGTTGTACGCCGCGCTCTTGTCCGCGATCGGGGCGCGGGCCGCGCGCGCGCGGATGGCGCGAATCTCGGCCAGGGCCTTCGAGAGGTCCTCGCCCTTACGGAACACGCCCACGTAGTTGTCCATGAGCGTCCGCAGCTCGCGGCGCAGCACGTACAGATCCTCCTGGCCCTGGCGGCCCACGATGGCCTTCAGTCGCGCCTGCTGCGCCAGCCAGCTCCGCTCCGAGAGGCGGCTGGGCTTCGGCAGCGACGGGAGAGCCCGGGCGATCTCCTCGCCGGTGATGCCGCCCCACACGAGGCACTCGGCCGTCGAGTTCGAACCCAGCCGGTTGGCCCCGTGAAGCGACACGCAGGCCGCTTCCCCCGCCGCCCAGACGTTCTTCACCCTGGTCAGGCCGTTGATGTCCGTCTCGATTCCGCCCATCGAGTAGTGCGCCACCGGCCGGATGGGGATGGGTTTCTCGATCGGGTCGATCCCGACGAACTTGATGCAGACCTCCCTGATGAGCGGCAGGCGCGTGTTGATGACGTCGGCCCCGAGGTGCGTGAGATCGAGGTGGAGGTAGTCCTTGCCGTCAGGGCCCGGGAAGCCCCGCCCCTCGAGAATCTCGGTCATCTCGGCGCGCGACACCATGTCGCGGGGCGCGAGTTCCATCTTGCTCGGCGCGTACCGCTCCATGAAGCGCTCGCCCGCGTTGTTC
This sequence comes from uncultured Acidobacteriota bacterium, assembly GCA_963806085.1. Taxonomy (GTDB): domain Bacteria; phylum Acidobacteriota; class Vicinamibacteria; order Vicinamibacterales; family JAKQTR01; genus JAKQTR01. The sequence goes on along the minus strand of CAWDWR010000001.1, from coordinate 1,407,140 downwards.
TTCAGGTACCCGCCCTCGCCCCGGCAGCCTTCCGTCATCAGGATTCCCGACGGCACCAGCCCCGTCGGGTGGAACTGCAGGAACTCCATGTCTTCGAGCGGCAGCCCGGCGCGATAGGCCATGGCCATCCCGTCGCCGGTCACCGTCTCGGAGTAGGTCGTGAACCCGTACAGCGTGCCGCCGCCGCCCGACGCGATGAGCAGTGCCTTCCCCTGCAGGATGACGGTTTCGCCGCTCGGCGCATGGATGCCGACCAGCGCGACGAACCGCCCCTCCTCGATGATGATGTCGGTGATAAAGAGCTCATCGTACCGCTTGAAGCACGTGTAGCGCAGCAGCTGGTCGTAGAGCGTCTGCATCTCGAAGAAGCCGGTCTTGTCGGCCGCGAGCGTCGCGCGCGGGTAGGAGTGCCCGCCGAACGGGCGCTGGCTGATGCGGCCCTGCGCGTCGCGGGTCCAGGGGATGCCCCAGTGGTCGAGCAGCCGGATCTCGCGCGGCATCGCCTTGCAGAAGCGCCAGACGACGTCCTGGTCGGCGAGGAAGTCGGAGCCCTTTACGCTGTCCCAGGCGTGCAGCGCGACGCTGTCGCCCTCGTCTTCGCGGAGGACCGCGGCCGTGCCGCCTTCCGCGCACACCGAGTGCGCGCGCATCAGCTGGACCTTCGACACGATGCCGATGTCGATGTGGCCTTCCGTCCGGTGCGAGAGTTCGACGGCCGCGCGTAATCCCGCCAGCCCGGCGCCCAGGATCAGGACGTCGTGGGTCAGGCTTTGCGCCATGCGGGGCCTCCTTGGGAGATGACGGACACAGAGAGGTGCCTCGGGGTGGATCGGTCGACGCGCCGGTCCCTGGGGGCGAGTGGCGCCGAGCGGGCGCCATGGGACAGCGGGATTCTAGTCATGGAACACCCGGCCGCGCAAGGGACGAGGGCGTTTCGACGGTAGAATCCGGAACGCGCGGGGCCTCTCACCCGTCAACTCCATGTAGAGCCTGCATGACGAAGCGCCTTGCCGTCCTGATTGTCCTGGCCGCTTGCGTGCTCCTGTACCGCGGCGCCGACTTCCTGCAGTCTCTGGCTGGCGTCCCCCCGGCCGCGAGCTTCGGCAAGGTCGATCTGCGGGGCGGCCGCATGATCGTCACCGCGGTGCCGCCTGTCGATCTCGACGGCCGCCCGAGCTTCGGCGCGGCGATGGGCCTCAAGGTCGATGACGCGGTTGTGGCCTTCGAGCGGGCCGACGGCACCCGTATCCCCGTGACCGGACTCAACAGCGTCGGCGATGCCATGCGCACCCTCCCCCGGCAGGGGGGCGGCGCGATGATCGTCATGCGCCGGGACGGGAACGTTGAGCGCGAGGCGCGGCTGCCGTTCCTGGCAGGCTTCCGTTCCGGACCGATAACGATCGCCACGCGCGTGGCGCTGAGCCTGGTGCTGCCGCTGCTTGCGGTTGGCACGGCGCTGCTCATAGGGTTCCTGCGGCCGGACGACGGCAACGCGTTCCTGGCTGGCCTCCTGTTTCTCTGTTTTTCGGCGCTGTTCGGGATGTACTCCTGGGCCCTTCCGCCAGGCATCCGGGAACTGGCGGCGGTCGTGCACGACGGCCTGTCGAGCCTGTTCACCTACGCTTTCATGCGGTTCTTCCTGACATTCCCGTCGCCGGGACCGGTCGACCGCCGGGCGCCGTGGCTGAAGCACGCGCTGCTCGTTCCGGTGGTCCTGCTGGCCGGGCTCGCGATCGCGGTCGACCTCGTCGCCGGCGTTTCTCTGGCGGCTGCGGAGGGGCTGGCATCTGTCTTTCGCATCAAGGCCGTCGGAATCACCTACCTCGTGGTGTCCGTCGGGATGCTGATACTGGGCCTGGCCTCGGGGGTGTGGCGCGCGTTCGCGGCGCCCACCCCGGACGAACGGCGCAGGTTAGGGATCGTGATCGCGGGAGCCGCCGCTGGGCTGCTGCCGATGCTCGCGATCGTGCTGTACGTGCTCTTCACCGGCGGAACCGCGATGGCGCTGTGGATGGCGCCGATCATCATCGTCACGCTGCCTATCTTCCCGCTGTCGTTCATCTACGTCGTCGTGCGCCACCGCGTGCTCGGCGTCTCGCTGGCCATTCGGCGCGGGCTGCAGTACGCCCTGATGTCGAGGGGCGTGCTGGTTGCCGAGGGCCTGGCGGTGTTCTTCGCGCTCTACCTCGGCGTCGGGCCGCTGATTGTCCGGGCCTTTCCGGAGGCCGGCGCCGGCGGCGTCGCCACCACCAACGCCGTCGCGGCCGCCGGGGCGGTGCTGGGCCTCAGCCACGTGAACCGGCGCGTCAGAGGGGCGCTCGACCGCCGTTTCTTCAGGGACCCCTACAACGCCCAGCAGGTGCTGGCGGAGCTCGGCGCCGCCTTCGAGGACGCGGCGGCCGACACCGGGCGCATCGCGTCGGCGCTGGCGGTCAGCGTGGCGGCGGCGTTGCACGCGGCGTACGCCGAGGTGCACCTCGGCGGGCGGATGGTGGCGCGCGTCGTCCTGGACCGCCACACCGGAGCCGCCACCATCAGGGAGGACGAGCAGCCGGCCGCGCCGGCGGTGTCGCCCGTTCCGCTGCTCGAACGGTGGGCGGATGCGGCCGCTGGCGCGGCGGTGATCGAACTCGATTCGCCGATGCGCCTGCGTGAACTGGCGAGGCAGCTTTCCGCGGGCCACCGCCCGGCCCAGCTGCGCGACGAGCTCGTGCGTGCCGGGCTCGACCGCGCGAGCGTGGCGGCGGCGTTGACGGTGCGTGGGAAGACGCTCGGCTGGCTGGTCCTCGGCGACAAGCTCTCTGAGGAGGCCTACTCGATCGAGGACCGCGACCTCGCGCGGGCGGCCGCCCAGCAGGCCGCGGTGGCACTCGATTACACGCGCCTCATCGGCCGGGTCGCCGAGCAGGAGGCACTCAAGCGCGAGCTGGATATCGCGCGAGACGTGCAGGCGGGCCTGCTGCCGCAGAAGCGGCCCGTGGTGGCCGGCCTCGACTACGACGGCATGTGCCGCATGGCGCGCGAGGTCGGCGGCGATTACTTCGACTTCCTCGACCTCGGCGGGGGCCGGCTCGGCCTCGCACTGGGCGACATCTCCGGCAAGGGCGTGTCGGCGGCGCTCCTGATGGCCAGCCTGCAGGCCCTGCTGAGGAGCCGCGCAAAACAGTCGGCCGATACGCCGGCCCTGCTCGTGCAGCACGTCAATGAATCGCTGGCCGAGTCGACGGACCCGAGCAAGTTCGCGACGTTCTTCTACGCGGTCTACGACTCCGCCGGGCGGTCGCTGACCTACGTCAACGCCGGCCACAACCCGCCGTTCCTGTTGCGGGCGGGCACCACCATGGTGTCGCGGCTGAGGCCCACGGGCATGGCGCTCGGGTTCGATCCAGCGGCCGTGTACGGGGAGGGCAGGGAGGTGCTGGCACCCGGGGATCTGCTGTTGACGTTCACGGATGGCCTCACCGAAGCGCTCAACGAGGACGGCGAGGAGTTCGGGGACGCCAGGCTGGCCGGACTCCTGGTCGGGAACCGTCATCTCGGCGCGGCCGATCTCCAGCGCCTGATCAACGACGAACTCGAAGCCTTCTGCGGCCGCGCTCCCCAGCACGACGACATCACGATGGTCGTGGCACGGGTCACTTCGTGATCGAGCCGAGCACCTTTCCAAGGACGTCGTTGAGCGCCGGGCCGCCGCGAATCCACCGCGTGACGACGACCAGGTCGTTCTCCCAGTCGATGTAGATGATGTTCTGGCCGTTGCCCCGGAAGGTCACGCTCGATGCTGGAGCGGCCGGGAGCGGCTTCCGTCCGGGGTTCAGGAACCAGTTCATGAACCCGTACTCCGCGTTGGCCGGGCCGCCGGTCCGGGCCATGGCGATCCACTCGGGCGACACGATCTGGCGGCCCCTCCACCGGCCATTCCGCAGGAAGAGGTACCCGAACCGGGCCATGTCCCGCGCGTTGATGAACATGCCGCCGCCCCAATGGCCGCCGCCCGTCACGGACTGGACCTTCTGGCCATCCAACTCGATCCACGAATTCTCGTAGCCGTGCCAGCGCCAGGTGGTCGAGGCGCCGATCGGCTCCATCACCTCGTCGCGGAGCACCGACGGCAGCGGACGCCTCCACACATGCAGCGTCAGCAGCGCGAGCAGGTTCACGCGCGTGTCGTTGTACTTGTAGCGCGTGCCAGGCTCCGACAGCTTCCGGTTCGGCCAGTCGGCGGGCTTGGCGCCTTCGGGGCGGTCGGCCCAATCCGGTTTCCCCCAGAGCGTGCCCTGCCAGTCGCTCGTCTGCCTGAGCAGGTGTTCCCAAGTGATGGTCGCGTTGTGGCCCTCGAAGTAGCCGGGCTCGGGCATGTAGTCGCGCGCCAGGTCGGTGACGCCGCGGATGAGGCCCTTCTGCCACGCGAGGCCGACGAGGGTGGAGAGGAACGTCTTCGTCACGCTGAACGTCATGTCGACGCGGGAAGTGTCTCCCCATTCGGCCACGATGTAGCCGTGCCGGACGATCAGGCCGCTGGCGGCGCCACGCTCCTTCACGGGCCCGATCGGCGTGTCGAACGGCTCGCGGGCGCCGAACGTTGTCGCGAGCTCAATCGCCAGGTCCTTCGACCCGGGGCTCTCGTTCGCGATGGCGGACTGAACCGCCTCATCGACGCGCGACTGATCCATGCCGGCGTCGGATGGGCTCCGTTTCTGCCAGTCGAAGCGATCCGGAAAGTAGACGGGCGAAGGGACGGCTGCGGCGGCCCGGGCCGGCTGCTTCGACGTCTGCGCGAGGCTTGAGCCTGCCAGCACGGTGCCGGCGACGGCGACGGGGAGCAGGGCGGCGCCGATCGCGCGGCGGGCTCGTGTTGTGCACATTCCGAGTGGCGTCATGCGACCTCCAGGCCGGGTGAGTGCCCGGATGGTACACCAACGAACGCGTGCAGGCGTGCTAGTCTGGTTTAAAGGGCATCCGGTACACCTGAGAGCCGCGCCGCCCCGTACGGCGGGCGCGGGGGCGCGCCCCTGTCGCGTGGAGGCTGGCGTGAGAGCTCATCGAACGACGACGGCGATGGTGCTGGCGGCACTGGTCGGCGCGGGAGCGCTCCTCGCCGCGCAGGGCGGCGGACGGGGCGGCGGCCAGGTCAAGCCCGGCGAGTCCTGCCCGCCCGGCACCACTGAAGTCCGGCCCGGCCGGTGTTCGGCACCAGAGTTTCCGCCCCCCAGCATCGTCGACTACCGTCCGCGGTCGACACTGGTCGTGCCGCAGCATCCGGTGCCGAAGGCGAAGTTTCCGGTCATCGACAGCCACAACCACACGACGGTGAGCGCGTCGAACATCGATCAACTCGTCAGCGAGATGGACCAGCTCAACCTCCGGGTGCTGGTGAACCTGAGCGGGGGCAGCACTCCTGATTCCGTGAAGCAGAAGGTGGACTTCATCCGCGCCAGCAAGTACCCGGACCGCTTCCGCGTGTTTGCGAGCGTCGCCTGGAACGGGGCGGGGGGGCCAGGCTGGGCCGAGAAGGCCGTGGCCGACCTGGAACAGTCGGTCCGCAATGGGGCGATCGGGTTGAAGGTGTTCAAGGACCTCGGCATGTTCGCGAAGAAGGCGGACGGCTCGAGGCTGCACGTCGACGACCCGGTGCTGAAGCCGATCTGGGATCTGTGCGCCCGGCTCAACATCCCCGTCATCATCCACACCGCGGAGCCGCAGGAGTTCTTCTCGCCGCTCGACAATCAGAACGAGCGATGGCTGGAGCTCGCCCTGTTCCGCGACCGCCGGCACTACGCACCCGGTGAGCCGACATTCGAGGAGTTGATGGGGGAGCGCGATCGGATGTACGCCGCGAACCCCCGGACGCGCTACATCGGCGCGCACTTCAACTGGTATGGCAACGATCTGGCGCGGGCCGGAAAGCAGCTGGATCAGCTGCCGAACCTCGTGCTCGAGGTGGGCGCGGTGCTCTACGACTTCGGCCGCCAGCCGAGAGCGGCGCGCGAGTTCTTCATCAAGTACCAGGACCGCATCCTGTTTGGGAAGGACTCGTACCAGTTCACCGAGTACCCGTACTACTGGCGCGTGTTCGAAACGGCCGACGAGTACTTCGACTACTACCGCGACTATCACGCGTTCTGGAAACTCTACGGGATGGACCTGCCCGATGCGGTGCTGAAGAAGCTCTACTACCAGAACGCGCTGCGCGTGACGCCCGGGCTGCCGCAGGCCGGCTGGCCGCGGTGAGCGGCACTAGCGAAGCGCCTTCCAGCGGGCTTCCAGCGCGGCCAGCATCTTCTGGAGGGCGCCCACCGCGTCGCGCGCCTGTGCCGTCGGGTTCGCGTCGGCAGCCTGCAGCAGATTCAACATGAACAGGAACTTCTCCTGCAGTCCGACGACGGATTCCGTCTCGGCGGGCCCGGCGTAGACGCTGCCGTACATGACATCCGCATCGCCCGGCAGCCCTTCGCCTCGCAGTGCCTGGAGCGAGGACCGGCGGCTGGGATCAAGGTCGCCGCGCTTCAGGGCGGCGTCGATGGCGTCGCGCAGCTCCTGCGCACGAAGATGGCCGCGGTAGGCCGTCATCGACAGATCGGTCTGGGCCTGCAGATCTTCGGCGGCGATGATCACCCGCGGGTCCATGCGCACGTCGAGTGTCCGCTCCGACACCGCGCCGTCGGCCGTCAGCCTGACGCGATAACGGCCCGGATGCACGAACGGCCCGACGGGCCCGCTCGGCGTGTTGCGGTAGATGGCCGCGATCGAGAACGAGCGTTCGGCGCCGGGCGGCGGCGGATACCGCAAGTCCCAGGTGACGCGATGGTGCCCGGCCGCGGTCGGGATGCGCTGCGGCGGGCGGAACCAGTAAGCGGGGTAGGGGAGGGTCGACGGATCGATCACGTCGTCGGCGTCGCGGCTCGAGAAGCGGCGCACCTCGGCGCCCCCGCCGTCGAGGATCTCGACGGCGACCTCTGCCGCGGGGCGCGCCAGGTAGTAGTCGATCGTCGCGCCGTCCGGCGGGTTCGCGCCGGCGGGTTCCTCGGGCGGGAGCGGCGTGTCCGAGAACATGTTCCACCGCACGCGCGTCGCCCGAGCCGGCCCGTAGAGATAGGCGCGCTCCGAACGGGCCGCTTGGGCGAGTTCTCGCAGCGGCGCGATGTTGTCCAGGATCCAGATCGACCTTCCGTGCGTGCCCACCACCAGGTCGTCTTCGTGAATCACGAGATCGCGGATCGACGTCGCAGGCATGTTCTGCCGCAGCGGCAGCCACCGGTCCCCGTCGTCCGCGGAGACATAGACGGCTCGCTCCGTGCCGGCAAACAGCAGGCCCGGCTGTTGTCGGATCCTCGCGCACGACGTTGACCGGCCCCATGTCGGGCAGGCCGTTGACGATGCGCGTCCAGGTGGCGCCGCCGTCGTGCGTGCGGTAGATGTGCGGGCGCATGTCGTCGCGCCGAATCGCATTGACAGCCGCATAAGCCGTCTGCGTGTCGAAGTGCCCGGCCACGACTTGCGACACCTTGTCCCATGCGCGTAGCGCAGGAGGCGTGACGTTCGACCACGTCGTGCCGCCGTCGCGCGTGACGTGGATCAACCCGTCATCCGTGCCCGCCCAGATGAGGTCGACGTCCTTCGGAGACGGGCCGACGGCGTAGATCACCCCGCGCCTGGGCATCGCGTCGAGGTCCGGCGTGCGGAAGTCGCCGACGCTTTCGGGCACATCCGGCTGTTCGCGCGACAGGTCGGGGCTGATGACGTCCCACTGCTGGCCGCCGGTCGTCGTCTTCCAGAGGACATTCGTCGCGAACAGCAGCATCCGCGGTTCAGCCGGGTGAAACAGCAGGGGCATCGTGCGCAGGATGCGGTACCTGCCCGAGCGCAGCGCCTCCGGCGCCACGTTCTGCGACTGACCGGTCTTGCGGTTGAACTTCTGCACGCGCCCGCCATAGATGATGTCGGGATTGAGCGGGTCGGGGGCGACGTAGGCGTACTCGTCGGCACCGACGCCAATCCAGTCGCGGAAGGAAATCTGCCCGCCGTTGCCCCGGCTCGCGATACCGATCGCGCCGCTCTCCTGTTGGCCCCCGTAGACCCAATAGGGAAACTGGCTGTCCGTCGTCACGTGATACAGCTGAGCGGTGGGCTGGTTGTACCAGGAGCTCCATGTCCGCCCGCCGTTGACGGTGACGGCCGCGCCCTGGTCGCCGGTCAGCAGCATGATGTCCGGATGCAGCGGGTTGATCCAGAGCCGCTGCGGGTCGTCGCCTCCGGGCGCGCCCTTGATGGCGGTCCAGGTCCGGCCGCCGTCGTCGGAGCGATACTCGCAGGTGCCTGCCGCAAAGAGGACGTCCGGGTTCTGCGGGTGGACTTTCAGGTCGACGCCCAGCCGGCGGTCGCTGCTGACCTGCACCCAGTTCTCGCCTCCGTCGTCCGAGCGGAACACCCCGGCCGTCGACCGGCCGCCGACGAGAGTGTACAGGCGGCGGGGGTTGCCGGGCGCGATGGCGAAGAAGTGCCTGCCCCCCGCGGTCGGCCGGCGGCAGCCCCTGCGTGAGCCGCCGCCACGTGCGGCCGCCGTCCAGCGACTTGTAGAGCCCCGTGTTCGGCCCCCAGAAGCTGGCGTTCTCCCACGGGCCCTCGCGGTGCTCCCACAAAGCCGCGTACACGTTGCGCGGGTCGGCGGGATCGACCTCGACCTGCGAGGCGCCGGTGTTGTGGTTGACGTAGAGCACCTTCTCCCATGTCCGGCCGCCGTCGACGGTACGGAACACACCTCGCTCCGGGTTCGGCCCGTACGGATGGCCCATGCCCGCCACGAACACGATGTCGGGGTTCGCCGGATGGACAACCAGGCGGCCCACCTGCTGGACGTCGGGGAGCCCGACGTGGCGCCAGGTCTTGCCGCCGTCGGTTGACTTGAAGATGCCGTCGCCGACGCCAAGGTCGGGCCGATGCAGACCCTCGCCGCTGCCGACGTAGAGCATGTCCGGGTGCGAGGGCGAGACTGCGACGTCGCCGACCGAACCCGTCGGCGCTTCGTCGAAGATCGGCGCCCACGTGCGGCCGTAGTCGTCGGACTTCCAGACGCCGCCGTTGTTGACGCCCATGAAGAACACGTTCGGCTGCGTCGGGATGCCGACGGCGCCGACCGTGCGGCTGGCCCGGTGCGGGCCGATGACCCGGTAGCGCAGGCCCTGGTACAGGGACGGGCCGAGAGCGCCCGTCGCACCCGGCTGCTGCGCGCCGACCGCGGCGGCACCGAGCCCGGCGGCGAGCGCGGCCGCGACCATGGTCTGTCGGTTCGGCATGGCCATCCTCGTCTGTCGTTGCGGACCCGTCACGCCGGCGGGTCCTACCAGTAAACGACGTAGAGCAGCAGCGTGAGCACGACCACGACGCCGCCAAGGACCTTCGTGCCGCGGTCCACGCGCATGTCCATCGCGGCGTTGACGGGAAGTTCCACGGGCTTCGGCATCGGTTTGAGCAGGGTGATGAGGCCGAGCACCGCCAGCACCGCTGCGAAGCAGATGGCCATCCGGTCGAGGAACGCCACCTGCGGCGCCAGCACCTTCAGGGAACCATAGAGCACCGGGTTGAGGAGCAGCCCAACGGTGCCGCACACGCGGGGCGCCCGGTGCACCAGCAGCCCGAACACGAAGATCGCCAGGATGCCGGGCGAGATGAAGCCCTGGAACTCCTGGATGAAGGTGAAGATCCCGCCGAACTCCGGCCGCCCGAGCTGCGGCGCGATCAGGATGGCGATGAGGACGAAGATCACGATGAAGACGCGGCCCGCCGTGACGAGCTCGTACGGCGTGGCGTGCTTGCGGAACTTCCGGTAGATGTCCATCGAGGCGATGGTGGACGCGGCGTTGAGCATGGCGGCCAGGGAGCTGACCACCGCCCCGAACAGCGCCACGAGCACGAACCCGAGCAGGCCGTTCTTCGGCAGGAGCTTGAGCAGCAGCGGGAAGGCGGCGTCGTGGTCGTAGCCGATGAGCCGCGACGACACCGTGCGGCCCGCCGCCGCGGACACGAGCCTGTCGTTGGCGGCGGCGATCGTTTCCGGCTCGACGGCCGCCTCGGCCGTCACGCCGAGCAGCCTGGCGTTGGCCGTGAGCATCGCGCGTGCCGTGTCCGGCGCGACCGCGGCGAATTGACCGTCGAACGCGTAGACCATGGCCTCGCCCCGGGCGAACGCCTCGAGCGCGGGCCGGTTCTTCTCGGCGCCAAGCTGCCGCATGTCCGCGTTGAACAGGTTGAACGCCATGATCCCGGGGAACACGACGATGAACGGGATGATCAGCTTCAGGAACGCGGCGAACACGACGCCGCGCTGGCCCTCGTTGAGCGTCCGCGCGCCGAGCGTCCGCTGGGTGATGTACTGGTTCAGGCCCCAGTAGAAGAAGTTCGGGATCCAGAGGCCGACGACGAGTGCCGTCCACGGAATGGATGGATCGCTCGCGGGCCGCACCATGTGGAGTTTCCCGGCGGGCAGGGGGCCGCCGCTCAGCAGGCGGATGCGTTCCCACGCCCCTGCGTCGGCCAGCTGGGCGGGGTCCAGCCCCGGTGTGACCGCCGTCTGGACGAGCGCCGCCGGATCGGCAGCGCCGAGTGCCCGCAGCGCGAGCACCATCACGACGGCGCCGCCGGCGATGAGCGCCGAGCCCTGAAGCAGGTCGGCCCACGCGCACGCCTTCAGCCCGCCCGCGAACACGTACACGGCTGACAGGATCCCGATGATCCAGCACCCCACGGCGATGTTCCCGAGGTCGAGCCCGACGAGCGTCAGCCCCGCGAAGTACACGCTGATCACCTTGGCGCCCGAGTAGATCACCGACGCCGTGGGCACGCCGACGAGGATGATCATCGTGCACACCGCCATGATCGTCCTCGCGAACGCGTTGAACCGGTACTCGAGGAACTCGGGCATCGTGTAGATGCCGCTGCGCAGGAACGTGGGCAGGAACACGAACGCCACCACGATCAGCGTGATGGCCGCCATCCACTCGTAGCTCGCGATGGCGATGCCCAGCCAGTTGGCCGCCTGGCCGCTCATCCCCACGAACTGCTCGGTGGAGATGTTGGCGGCGATCAGCGAGAAGCCGATGAGCCACCACGAGAGGCCGCGGCCCGCCAGGAAGTAGTTGGCCGCGCCGTGCTCGCCGTGCGTGGCCTCGCCCCGGCTCTTGTAGAGGCCGACGCCGATCACCGTGGCCACGAAGGCCACGAACACCACGATGTCGATCACGCTCATCTGGACCCTCCGTGGCGGCGCGCGGCGGCGCCGGGCACGAGGATTCTATCCGCGAGGGCCTGTAGTAGTCAGTAGCCAGCAGACGGACCGTGACGCCGTCAGACTGGACAGCAGGAGTTGAGTCCTTCTACTGAATACTGGCTACTGACTACTGACTACTTGGCTTGCTTCTCAGAACAGGTGCACGGCGCTGGCGAGGAGCGCCACGTGCTCGAGGCGCAGGTTCACGCCGCCGGCGTACGAACGAAGCGGGGGTGGGCCACTCGGCGGCGGCCACCGCCTCGGGCGTCGTGGGCGGAAGCAGGCGGTACGGGATCACCACCGGCGCGCTGGGCGGCGCCGCGGCCCTCACCGGGATGCGGTACGACCGGCCGGCCCGCAGGAACGCGCTCGACAGGCCGTTGGCCGACTTGATCGCGCCGACCGACGTGCCGTACCGCGCCGCTATCTGGCCCATCGTCTGGCCCGGACGGACGACGTGGCGGACGGTGTACACCGGCGGGTCGACCAGTTTCAGCTCGACCAGCAACGGGTGCACCCGGCGGCCGAGTTCCTGCGCGACCGGGTTGTAGAACCTGACGTGATAGTGATTCCGGTGGCCCGGGACGTGTTTGAGGATGGCCGACTTCGAGCCTCTCGCGAAGTAGAAGACGCTGTCGAGCCACGCCTTGTCCTCGCCGATGCCGAGGGCGTACTTGTAGAGCAACCGCTGGATCCGCGTGTCGAGCAGGATCGTCTCGACGTCGGTGCACGTCACGAGCGACCGGACGAGCACCCAGTTCTTGGCCAGGTCGAGGTTGGCGGCGGTGCCGGCCACCAACTGCTCGACGGCGCCGGACTTGAAGAAGAACCCGAGGTCGACGTCGCGGCCGCCCTGGTGCGACTGGTGGCGCTTCAGGCGCCCGCCGTCTTCGTCGCTGATGTCGCCGACGACGATCGGCGCCGCCTCCGGGAACAGTTCGCGGACCTTCGTCAGCGCGGTCGCAATCGCGTCAATCGTCTCCTGTGTGCCGTACACCGCGGCCCGCGCCGCGATCTCCCAGAACGGCCCCGGCTCGAGCGCGACGGGGTTGATCAGCATCGCGCTGCCTGGCGCGCCAATCGACAGGGAGCCCAGGGTGGCGACGTCGAGTTCGACGCGCCGGGCCAGTTCCTCGTCGCTGAGGCTCAGCAGGGCGGCGGGCGCGTCACGGGAGCCGCGCTCGCTGGAGGCAGGCGCCTCGCCGGAGGGCGCGGGCGCAGCGGCGACCACCGGGACACCTGTCCCGGGCGGCGACGCCACCAACCACAGCACGGCAAGCAGTCCCAACGGGGCTTTCATGCGACGCGTTCCGACCATTTTGCCGAAATACGAACCGGAGTCAAGGCAAAGTTGTCCCGGCGTCAGCGCCCGGGGCCCGTCAGGAGCGCCCGCAGGTATTCCCGGCGCAGGCGCGCGATGCTCGCGATGGAGATCTCCTTCGGGCACACCGCCTCGCACTCGCCTTCGTTCGAGCAGTTCCCGAAACCGAGGCTGTCCATGGTCTGCACCATCGCCGTGACCCGGCTGGCGCGCTCCGGGTGGCCCTGCGGCAGCAGCGCGAGCTGCGAGACCTTGGCGCCCACGAACAGCGAGGCCGACGCGTTCTTGCACGCCGCGACGCACGCGCCGCAGCCGATGCAGGCGGCGGCGTCCATGGCCATCTCGGCGAGGTCCTTCGGGACGGGAATCGCGTTGCCGTCGGGCGCGCTGCCCGTGTTCACCGAGACGTAGCCGCCCGAGGCGATGATCGCGTCGAAGGCGCCGCGGTCCACCACGAGGTCGCGCCGCACCGGGAACGCGGCCGCGCGCCACGGCTCGACGGTGATCGTGTCGCCGTCCTTGAACTTCCGCATGTGCAGCTGGCACACGGTGGAGCCGCGGTCCGGGCCGTGCGGCACGCCGTTGACGACGAGGCTGCACATGCCGCAGATGCCCTTCCCGGCAGTCCGAGTCGAACACGATGGGCGGCTCGCCGGCGGCTATCAGCTTCTCGTTGACGACATCGAGCAGCTCGAGGAAGGACATGTCGGGCGACACGTCCTGGGCCTCGTAGGGCACCATCCGGCCGTCACCGAAGGAGCCGCCCTGCCGCCACACCTGCAACTTGAGATTCATGATGCCGTCATCCCTATTTGTAGCTGCGCTGGCTCGGTTTCACGTACTCGAACGCGAGCGGTTCCACGTTGCGGATGGGAAGCGCGCCGTCACCCGCGTACTCCCAGGCCGCCACGTGCGTGAACGACTCGTCGTCGCGCAGCGCCTCGTTGTCGGGCGTCTGGTACTCCTCGCGGAAATGGCCGCCGCACGACTCGCGCCGCTCGAGCGCGTCGAGGGCGATGAGTTCGCCCAGCTCCAGGTAGTCGGCGACGCGGCCGGCGTACTCGAGCACCTGGCTCATCTCGGCGCCCGAACCCGGCACCGACACCGTCGCCCAGAACTCCTCCCGCAGGTGCGGGATGCGGGCCAGCGCGTCCTTCAGGCCCGCCTCGTTGCGGCCCATGCCCACATCGTCCCACAGCAGTTTGCCCAGGGCGCGGTGGATCTCGCGCGGCGTCGTGCGTCCCTTCACCGAGAGCAGGCGGTCGATCTTCGAGGTCACCGAGGCCTCGGCGTCGCGGAACGCGTCGTGCTCCGTCGTGACCTTCGGCAGGGACGCGCCCGCCAGGTAGTGCGGCAGCGTCGCCGGCGCCACGAAGTAGCCGTCGGCCAGCCCCTGCATCAGGGCGCTCGCGCCGAGGCGGTTCGCGCCGTGATCCGAGAAGTTGGCCTCCCCGAGCACGAAGAGGCCGGGGACCGTCGACATCAGGTTGTAGTCGACCCACAGGCCGCCCATGGTGTAGTGGATGGCCGGGTAGATGCGCATCGGCGTCTTGTACGGGTTCTCGTCCGTGATCTTCTCGTACATCTGGAACAGGTTGCCGTACCGCTCGCGGATGACGTCTTCGCCGAGCCGGCCGATGGACTCGGTGAAGTCCAGGTAGACCGACAGGCCCGTCTCGCCGACGCCCCGGCCCTCGTCGCACACCGCTTTCGCGGCGCGCGACGCCACGTCGCGAGGCACGAGGTTGCCGAAAGCAGGGTAGCGGCGCTCGAGGTAGTAGTCGCGCTCGTCCTCCGGGATCTCGGTCGCCGGGCGGTTGTCGCCCGCCCGCCTGGGCACCCACACGCGGCCATCGTTCCGCAGGCTCTCGCTCATCAGCGTGAGCTTGGACTGGTGCTCGCCCGACATCGGGATGCACGTCGGGTGGATCTGCGTGAAGCAGGGATTGGCGAACAGCGCGCCGCGCTTGTACGCCCGCCAGATCGCGGTGGCGTTGGAATTCACCGCGTTCGTCGACAGGAAATAGGCGTTGCCGTAGCCGCCCGTGGCGAGCAGCACGGCGTCGGCCGTGAACCGCTCGATCGCGCCGGTGACCAGGTTGCGCGCGATGATGCCCCTGGCGCGCCCGTCGACGACAACGAGATCGAGCATCTCGTAACGCGGGAACAGCTTCACCGTGCCGGCGCCGACCTGCCGCATCATCGCCTGGTAGGCGCCGAGCAGCAGTTGCTGGCCCGTCTGGCCTCGCGCGTAGAACGTGCGCGACACCTGCGCGCCGCCGAACGACCGGTTGTCGAGCAGCCCGCCGTACTCCCGGGCGAACGGCACGCCCTGCGCCACGCACTGGTCGATGATGCTGACGCTGACCTCGGCGAGGCGGTGCACGTTGGCTTCGCGGGCGCGGTAGTCGCCGCCTTTTACGGTGTCGTAGAACAGCCGCGTGATGCTGTCGCCGTCGTTGCGATAGTTCTTCGCCGCGTTGATGCCGCCCTGGGCCGCGATGCTGTGGGCCCGGCGGGGGCTGTCCTGGATGCAGAAGCTCAGCACGTTGTAGCCGGCTTCGCCCAGCGTGGCCGCCGCCGCGCCGCCGGCCAGCCCGGTGCCCACGATGATGACGGTGAACTTGCGGCGGTTCGCCGGGTTCACGAGCTTGGATTCGAACCGGCAGCGGTCCCATTTCTCCGGGATCGGGCCCGACGGGATCTTCGCGTCGAGCTGGCGGGTGCCCGCCGGGGCGAGACGTGGTGCGCCGTTCATGATCGGCCCCCGAGGAAGAACAGGTAGAGCGGAATGAAGAAGAACCCCGCCCCGAGCAGGACGGCCAGCAGCCTGCCGAACGCCACGATGCGCGGCGTGAACCTCGGGCCGTTCAGCCCGAGCGACTCGAATGCGCTCGAGAACCCGTGCCACACGTGGAAGCCCACGACTGCCATGCAGGCCGCGTAGAAGGCCACCCAGGCCGGGCTCCGGAACACCTCGAGGACGAGCCGGTAGAGGTCGCGGCCCTCTTCGCCGTGGATCGTGGCCGGATACCACGCCCCGTACTTCATCGTCGCAATGTGGACGGCGACGAACACGAACATGATCGAGCCGGTCCAGATCATGGTGGTCGACGCCAGCGACTTCCGGCTGCGGCCGCCGGCGCCCCGCTTCACCTGGTAAGCCACGGGCCGGGCGCTGCGATCGGCCCACCAGTTCGTCACCGCCTCGAGCACGTGGACGACGAACAGCGCCAGCAGCCCCAGCTCCATCGGGATCACGAATGGGTTCGAGATGAGGGCGTGCGAGTAGGCGTTGAACTTCGCCGGGCCGAAGTAGAGCAGCAGGTTCCCGGCGAGGTGCACGCACAGGAAGCCCACCAGGCTCAGCCCGGTGAGGCCGACGAGCACCTTCGTCGCCACCGTCGAGAACAGCCATTGCCTGCGGGGTGCCATGTCGATCTCCAGCCCGGCCACACGCGCCGGGCGCAAGAAGTGGGGGGACGCGATGAAGGCTTCGAGCGTCCTGTCCGCGATTGTATGTGGCGCCCTGCGCGTGACGCAACAGCGACGGCGCAGGTCGGCTTGACGCCGCCGCGTCAGCCCGATAGCATCCGAGGGTCGACTCGGTCCTCACGCGTCGCGGCAGAGTGAACGGCGGGCCCCTCTGCCTGCGCGGCGCATCCCCTGACCAGGGCCCGTCACGGCTGACATCCCGTGAAAATCCACGAATACCAGGGAAAGGCGATTCTCGCCAGGTTCGGCGTGCCGGTTCCCCGCGGTGACGTCGCGTTCAACGCCGACGAAGCCGTCGCCATCGCGCAGCGCCTAGGCCTGCCGGTGGTCGTCAAGGCGCAGATCCACGCCGGCGGCCGCGGAAAGGGCGGCGGCGTCAAAGTGGCCAGGACGATGGAAGAGGTCCAGCATCTGGCCGGGACCATCCTCGGCATGACGCTGGTCACGCACCAGACCGGCCCCGAGGGCAAGGTCGTTCAGCGCCTGCTGATCGAACAGGGGCTGACCATCGCCCGCGAACTGTACCTGGGCCTCGTGCTCGACCGCGCCGCCCAGCGCCCGGTGCTCATGGCGAGCCCGGCCGGCGGGATGGAGATCGAGAAGGTCGCGGCCGAGACGCCCGAACTCATCTTCAAGGAGTACATCCACCCGACCGCGGGCCTCGAGGCGTACCAGGCCCAGAAGATCGCGTTCGCGCTCGGCCTCGAGGGGCCCACGGTGAAGCAGGCCGTCAAGCTGATGGCCGCCATCTACGAGGCGTTCACGGCCACCGACGCCTCGATGATCG
Organism: uncultured Acidobacteriota bacterium; assembly: GCA_963806085.1. Lineage (GTDB taxonomy): Bacteria > Acidobacteriota > Vicinamibacteria > Vicinamibacterales > JAKQTR01 > JAKQTR01. The sequence continues at coordinate 1,390,274 of CAWDWR010000001.1, read as the reverse complement.
AAATCAACCCGCTCATCGTGACCGGCGAGGGCAGCCTGCTCGCCCTCGACGCGAAGATGAACTTCGACGACAACGCGCTGTACCGCCACCCGGACATCCGCGAGATGCGCGACCTCACCGAAGAGGATCCGCTCGAAATCGAGGCGTCGAAATACTCCCTCAACTACATCCGCCTCGACGGCACGATCGGCTGCATGGTGAACGGCGCCGGCCTCGCCATGGCGACGATGGACATCATCAAGATCGCGGGTGGCGAGCCGGCGAACTTCCTCGACGTGGGCGGCGGCGCGAACGCGGAGCAGATCCGCAACGCCTTCAAGATCCTCATGTCGGACAAGAACGTGAAGGCGGTCTTCATCAACATCTTCGGCGGCATCCTCCGCTGCGACATCCTCGCCGAGGGCGTCATCGCCGCGGTCAGAGAGCTCTCCGTCACGGCGCCCATCGTGATCCGCATGGAGGGCACCAACGTCGAGACAGGCAAGAAGATGCTGAGAGAGAGCGGCCTCAACTTCACCACGGCCGATTCGATGGCGGAGGGCGCCACGACGGTCGTTCAGCTGTCGCGCGGGTAGGGGGTGGCACATGGCAGTCCTGATTGACAAAACGACACGCCTGCTGGTGCAGGGCCTCACCGGGCGCGAGGGCACGTTCCACGCGAAGGCGGCCGCGGCGTACGGCACGACCGTCGTCGGGGGCGTCACCCCCGGCAAGGGCGGGACCACCCACGAAGGGTGGCCCATCTTCAACACCATGGCCGAGGCGGTGCAGCAGACCGGCGCCAACGCCACGGTCATCTTCGTGCCGCCGCCGTTCTGCGCCGACGCCATCCTCGAGGCGGCCGATGCCGGCGTGGCGCTCGCGGTGTGCATCACCGAGGGCATCCCGACGCTCGACATGATGCGCGTGGCGGCGGTGCTCAAGGAGAAGACGACGCGCCTGGTCGGGCCGAACTGCCCGGGCCTGATCTCGCCGGGCAAGGCCAAGGCCGGCATCATTCCGGCCCACATCTGCAAGGAAGGCACCATCGGCATCGTCTCGCGCAGCGGGACGCTGACGTACGAGGCGATCCATCAGCTCACCATGCTCGGGTACGGCCAGACGACGTGCATCGGCATCGGCGGGGATCCGATCAACGGCACCAACTTCATCGATTCCCTGAAGCTGTTCCAGGCGGATCCCGAGACCGAGGCCATCGTCATGATCGGCGAGATCGGCGGCACGGCTGAAGAAGAGGCCGCCGACTACATCAAGCAGCACGTGACCAAGCCGGTCGTCAGTTTCATCTGCGGTCAGACGGCGCCTCCGGGACGCCGCATGGGCCACGCCGGCGCCATCATCGCCGGCGGCAAGGGCACGGCGGCCGAGAAGATGACCGCGCTCGCCGCGGCCGGCGTCCGCGTCGTCAAGAGCCCCGCGGACATGGGCCAGGCGATGGTGGAAGAGCTGAAGAAGTAGTCAGTAGCCAGTAGCCAGTAGGAAGCCAGAAGGCAGACGACGATCCTGACTGTTCCACGGGCCGGCGGGTGATGAACCCAGCCGGCCCGTGCTGTCTTCGAGTCCCGAGCCCCGCCTCTCGCCTCACCTGACAGTTTCCGTCCCCGCTTTTCGCCATTGTCAGTAGAGGCGCGGTTCCAAGCCACTCGAACAGGAGGTTCCCATGCGTGCCCTGCTCATCGCGGTCCTGGCTTCAGGCATGTTGCTGGCCGGTTGCGGACAGGCCGCCGACGGTCCAAGCGCGCTCGCCAGCCCGGCGGCACCCACGTCCGGCGTGAAGTCAGACTCCCAGGCCGCCGCGGCACCCGCCGCCAAGACCGTCGAGGTGCCGTTCCACTCGGAGATCACGTGGACCAAGGTCGTCAACGGAGGCGTTCCCGACCCCTGCCAGGGCCTCCACGGGAATCCGCCGGCCGGGATGAGCTACCTGATGCGCAACACCAGTGAGGGCCCCGCCGTCAGCACCCACCTTGGCACGGGCAACTTCGAGATCCACACCTGCGTCTATGGGACCATCATGAACAACAAACGCGCGCCCGCGGGGTGGTTCGCTGACATGCGCTGGACGGCCGCCAACGGCGATGTACCTGTTGGCGATGAGCAGGTTCCTCTACTGGACCGGGACGCCGGGCAAGTCGGTGGCAGTCGACAAGGTGACGTTCCAGAACGGCGGCACCGGGCGCTTCCAGTTCGCCGCAGGCGAGGGCATGTCCTACGTCGACGCTCTGGCGGGAACGGCCGTTTACGAAGGCGCGCTCCGGTACGGCAAGAAGGAGAAGTAGCCGTTCGGCACCGGCGAGCGACCCACCCGGCCGGCTGTTCGAGCCGCGCCGGGTGACGCCTGTACCGCCGCCGCACAGCCGCGGGGACGTTCAGCTACCGCGCGGACGCGGGTGCGAGTAGAATCCGGGCAGCGCTGCCCCCCGGCGAGGAGTGGACGTGCCGCTGCCCGCGTCCGCCGACGTCACATCGCTGCTGGTTGCCTGGAGCGAGGGCGACAACGACGCGCTCGCCCAGTTGGTTCCGAAGGTCTACGCCGAGCTGCACCGCCTCGCTCACCACCAGATGCGCGCCGAGAGTCCCGGGCGCACGCTCCAGACGACCGCCTTGGTCAACGAGGCCTACCTGCGGCTTGTGGACACCCGCCGGGTCCGCTGGCAGAGCCGCGCGCACTTTCTCGGCGTGGCGGCCCAGGCGATGCGCCGCATCCTCGTCGACGCCGCCCGGGCGCGCGGGGCGCGCAAGCGCGGGGGCATCGGGCCCCGCGTGTCACTCGACGAGTCGTTGCTGCCCGCCCCCGAGCGCGGTGCCTCGCTGGTCGCGCTCGACGGCGCCCTCACGGCGCTGGCACAGGTCGACCCGCGCAAGAGCCAGGTCGTCGAACTGCGGTATTTCGCGGGCCTGAGCGTGGCGGAGACCGCGGCGGTGCTGGGCGTGTCTGCGGAGACCGTTCAGCGGGACTGGAAGGTGGCGAAAGCCTGGCTGCTCCGTGAGCTGTCGAGCGGAGGGGCGCCGCGGTGAACGCCGAACGCTGGCAGCAGATCGAGCGTGTCTATCTCGCCGCGCTGGACCGCGACCCGGTTTCGCGAGCAGCGATGCTGGACGAGGCCTGCGCGGGCGATGCCGATCTGAGGCGCGAAGTCGAGACGCTCCTCGCGCAGGAGTCCCGCGTGGGGCGCTTTCTCGAATCGCGGCCCTGGCCTGCCGACCCCGCTCAAAGCCAGCCGCCTGCCGAAGACGGCGACGAGACGGTGCTCGCGCAGCCGCCGGTCGATGCGGCGGGGCTGTTCGCGGGCCGGTACCGCATCCTGCGCACGCTCGGCCAGGGCGGCATGGGCGTGGTCTACCAGGCCGAGGACGTGCGGCTCAAGCGGTTCGTGGCGCTCAAGTTCCTGTCGTCCGCAATCGCCGCACGTCCGCAGGCCCGCTCGCGGTTCCTCCGCGAGGCGCAGGCGGCGGCGTCGCTCGACGACCCTCACGTGTGCACGCTCTACGAAGCCGGCGAGGAAGGCGGCCGCGCCTACATCGCCATGGCGTTCATCGACGGACCGACGTTGAAGGAGCGGATCGCGAGGGAGCGGCTCCCCATCGACGACACCCTCTCGATCGCGCGTGACATCGCCTCGGGGCTGGCCGCGGCGCACGCGCGCGGCGTCGTGCACCGGGACATCAAGCCGGGCAATGTGCTGCTCGCCGGGCCGCGCCTGGCCAAGATCACGGACTTCGGACTGGCGCGCATCGAAGGCGCCACGCGCTCCACGGCCACCGCCGGCGCGGCCGGGACGCCCGCCTACATGTCGCCGGAACAGGCGCAAGGTCTGCCGACGGACCATCGCACCGACATCTGGTCGCTTGGCTGCGTGATCTACGAGATGCTGACGGGCCGGTCGCCGTTCGCCACCTCCAGCGGCCAGGTGGACGTCTTCGCCATCGTCCACGGGCACGCGCCCGGCGTCACGGCATTTCGCCCGGACGTGCCGGCCACGCTGGCGGCGGTGGTCGATCGCTGCCTCCGAACCGACCTGCGCGCGCGTTACCAGAGCGCGTCAGACGTGCTGGCCGATCTCGAGCGCGTGAGCGCGGGCGACACGCCGGCTGCCGTGCGGGCGGTCCGCGAAGAACTGCCGTCGATCGCGGTGCTGCCGTTCTCGGACATGAGCCCCGAGCGGAGCCAGGAGTACTTCGCGGAAGGCATGGCGGAGGAGATCATCCACGCGCTCGCCCGGATCGAGGGCCTTCGCGTCGTGGCACGGACGTCGTCGTTCGCCGTCAAGAGCAAGGGGCTGGACGTGCGCGAGATCGGGCGCGTGCTGAACGTCGCCAACGTCCTCGAGGGCAGCGTGCGGGCGGCCGGGAGCCGCCTGCGGATCACCGCGCAGCTCATCACGGTCGACGACGGCTTTCACCTGTGGTCCGAGCGCTTCGATCGCGAAGCGGGCGACGTCTTCGCCATCCAGGACGAGATTACGGCCGCGATTGTCGACAGGCTCGCGGTGGCGCTGCACCTGCGCGAGCGCGCTGCTCTCAGGAAACACCGGCCCGTGGACCCCGAGGTCTACGCGTTGTACCTGAAGGGCCGGTACTTCCAGCACCGGATCAGCGCGGACACCGTCGAACGCGCGTTCCGCTACTACGGCGAAGCGCTGGCGAAGGACCCGACGTTCGCGCCCGCGCACGCCGGAATCGCCGGCATGTGGGGTGACCTCGCGGCGTTCAACCTGGCTCAACCCGGCGAGGCCTGGCCCAAGGCGAGGGAGGCCGCGGAGCGGGCCCTGGCGCTGGACCCGGACTCGTCGGAGGCGCACCAGACCATCGGCGCGATTGCGCTCTGGTACGAGTGGGACTGGACCGCTGCGGAAGCCGGCATGACACGGTCGCTCGCGCTGAACCCCGGTGATGCGCTGGCGCGGGGCCGACACGGGTGGTTCCTCCTGAACCGGCGCCGGTTCGACGACTGTGGCGCCGCCATCCGCCAGGCACTCGCATCCGACCCGCTCTCGCCGATCCTCCACGGGTTCGCCGTCGGTCTCCACGCCGCGTGCGGGCGGAGCGAGGAAGCCCTCGCGGATTTCCGCCGGGCCGTCGATCTGGCCCCGGGCTTCGGCCTGCCGTACTTCCACGCCGCCATCGCCTGCACTTCGCTCGGCCGTCTCGACGAGGCCGCCGAGATGGTGGAGAACGGCATGCGGCAGGGGTTGACCCTCTTCTGGGCCGACTGCATCCTCGGAATCGTTCGCGCGAAAGAGGGCAAGCGAGACGAGGCGGCGGCGATCCTGGCGAGGATGATCGAGCAGCACCAGCGGCTCGACGTGTCGTGCGCGTCGATCGCGTGGGTGGCGGCCTGCCTCGGGGATTTCGATACCGCGTTCACGTGGCTCAACCGCGGCTTCGAGGATCGCGACGGGCTGATGGCGTGGGTGCACGTCTACACGGACCTCTTCGTCCCGGCCCTCGCCCGCGATCCGCGCTTCCACGAACTCCTCGAGCGGATGCGCCTGACCGACGTGGCAACCTGAGCCCGCGCGACGGGCCCCGGATCCCGCGTGCTATACTTTTCTTCTTTTGCAGCCATGCTGAGTATTGATCGTGGACTGCGCACCCGGCGGACGGTCCGCCGGCGCGCGCCCGCGCGTCTCACCCCAGGAACGACGCATGTCATCTGAATCCGCGGCGCTGGCGCAGCCGGTGCAACCGGCCGCGACCGAGATCGTCAACGACTTCAGCATCCAGGTGGCCACCGTCAACGGCTCGGGGAGCCAGACGGCGAACCTCGTGCTCATCCGATCGCTGTTTCAGATGGGCATCCCGGTGTCGGGGAAGAACCTCTTCCCATCGAACATCGCCGGCCTGCCGACCTGGTACACGATTCGCGCCAGCAAGGACGGCTACATCGGGCGCAAGAAGGAAATCGACCTGCTGGTCGCGATGAATCCCGAGACGGCCCGCGAGGACGTCCTCGCCCTCGACGCTGGCGCGGCGGTGGTCTATGACGAGCCGCTCAAGCTGAACGAGGTGCGGTCGGACCTGGTCTTCTACCCGGTGCCGTTCGACGAGATCGTCAAGCCGATCTGCCCCGACGCCAAGCTGCGGCGCCTCGTGCGCAACATGATCTACGACGGCGTGCTCTCGCGGCTGCTCGCGGTCGAGATGGCCGAAATGGAGAAGGCGCTCGGCAAGCAGCTGGGCAAGAAGGCCAAGGCGGTGGCGCTCAACCAGGCGGCGCTCGCGGCGGGCTACGCGTACGCGGACGCGCACCTGCCGAAGCGCGACGCGCTCCGCGTCGAGCGCATGGACAGGACGCGCGGCAAGATCCTCATCGAGGCGAACGCCGCAGTGGCCGTCGGCGCCATGATGGCCGGCGTCACCGTCGTCACGTGGTATCCCATCACGCCCTCGTCGACCGTAGTCGAGACGCTCATCGACTACATGAAGAAGTACCGCGTCGACAAGGAGACGGGCAAGGCGACCTTCGCCATCGTGCAGGCCGAGGACGAGCTGGCGTCCATCGGCATGGCCCTCGGCGCGGGCTGGGCGGGCGCGCGATCGATGACGTCGACATCCGGCCCGGGCATCTCGCTCATGGCCGAGTTCACCGGCCTCGGCTATTACACCGAAGTGCCGGCCGTCATCGTCAACGTGCAGCGCCTCGGGCCGTCAACCGGCCTCCCGACGCGCACGGCGCAGGGCGACATGCTCTCGACGGCGGTGCTCTCGCACGGCGACACGAAGCACATCATGCTCATCCCGTCGTCGGCCGAGGAATGCTACGAGCTGACCATGCAGGCCTTCGACCTGGCGGAGCGGTTCCAGACGCCGGTCTTCGTCATGACCGATCTCGACCTGGGCATGAACACCTGGATGGCGGACGCGTTCAAGTACCCGGACAAGCCGCTCGACCGCGGCAAGCGCCTCGATGCGGACACGCTGAAGAGGCTGGGCGACTGGGGCCGCTACATGGACGTGGACGGCGACGGCATCCCGTGGCGCACGGTGCCCGGCGACGGCCTGCCCGCGTACTTCAACCGCGGCTCCGGCCACAACGCCCGCGGCCAGTACAGCGAGCGGGCGGACGACTACACGGCGAACGTCGACCGCCTCGCGAAGAAGTTCGAGACGGCCCGGAAGTGGGTGCCGGGCGAGATGGCCGAGGTGCAGCCGGGCGCGGACGTGGCGATCATCGCGTACGGGACGAGCCACTGGGCAACCGAGGAGGCTCGCGACCAGCTGAAGCACGACGCCGGCCTGACGACGTCGTACATGCGGCTGCGCGCATATCCGTTCACCGAAGCGGTGGAGCGGTTCATCGACCGTCACAAGCGCGTCTACGTGGTCGAGCAGAACCGGGACGCGCAGATGCTCAGCCTGCTGAAGCTGGACCTCACGCCGGGGCAGGTCGGCAAGCTGCGGAGCGTTGTGTACTACACGGGGCTGCCGATCGATGCCCGGACGATTTCGGACGAGATCCTGGCCCAGGAACGCGAGACCAGGTAGGGACCCATGATGACCACGCCTACACCAGCAGCGGCCGCGGCGCCGGGGAAGAAGCTCAACCGGATCAACCTCGAGCTCGCCACCTACCGCGGCGGCAAGTCCACGCTCTGCGCGGGCTGCGGCCACAACGCGATCTCCGAGCGCATCGTCGAGGCCTATTTCGAGATGGGCGTGCCGCCCGAGCGGGTGATCAAGCTCTCGGGGATCGGCTGCTCGAGCAAGAGCCCGGCGTATTTCCTGGGCGGGTCGCACGGGTTCAACTCGGTGCACGGCCGCATGCCCGCGGTGGCGACCGGCGCCGTGCTCGCGAACAGGCACCTGCTGCCGATCGGGGTCAGCGGCGACGGCGACACGGGCGCCATCGGGGCGGGGCAGTTCGTGCACCTGATGCGCCGCAACATTCCCATTATCTACATCGTCGAGAACAACGGCTGCTATGGCCTGACCAAGGGCCAGCTGTCGCCGACGGCCGACCTCGGGTCGAAGCTGAAGAACGGCGTGGTGAACGACCTGCCGCCGATGGACTTGTGCGCCCTCGCCATCCAGCTTGGCGCGACGTTCGTCGCCCGGTCGTTCTCGGGCGACAAGAAGCAGCTGTCGGCCCTGCTGAAGGCGGCCATCGCGCACAAGGGCACGGTGCTGCTCGACGTCATCTCGCCTTGCGTCACCTTCAACGACCACGAGGGATCGACGAAGAGCTATGCCTACGTGAAGGACCACGACGATCCGCTCGGCGAGATCACCTTCGTGCCGTTCTTCGAGGACATCTCCGTCGACTACGAGGCCGGCACGTCAACCGAGGTGAAGATGCACGACGGGTCGCGGGTGTTCCTGAAGAAGCTCGACGAAAAGTACAACCCGCGGGACAAGCTCGCCGCGCTGACGTTGCTGCACGAGACGAACGCCAAGGGCGAGTTCGCGACCGGGCTGATTTACATCGATCCGGACCGGCCCAGCTTCATCGATCTGTTGAACGTCGTCGAGACGCCGCTCTCGATGCTTCCCGAGTCGCAGACGCGCCCCGGGCCGGAAGCGCTCGAAGAGATTATGGAAAGGCTTCGATAGGGGCTAGGGACTTGGCGCTAGGCGCTAGTCGGGTTGGAATTCAGAAAGAGCACGGGCCGGTTGGGTGTGCTACCCGCCGGCCCGTTCGGTTGTGGGCGTGGTCCTAGCGTTGAGTTTCTGGCTTCTATGTTGCTGCTCGTTTCTCGTCCGACTAGCCCCTAGCGCCTAGCCCCTAGCGGTTAGCGCCTAGCCCCTAACCTTGAGTTTCGTCCACTTCCGCCCCCTCGACGTCCTCCGCGATGGCGAGCATGTCGCACGGCATGCCGTCGTCGTCGAGCGCGGCGCCGTGGCAGTTGCACTGCTGCGGTTCGTTGGGCGTGTCGCCTTCGAGCGTGCCCTTGGTGACGTACTGGTCGCGATGAGCCGGGGGATGCATGACGGGCGGATGAATCATAGATGACTCCTCGGCGCCCCGTGGCGCCTGACGGCCCACAGCTTACGGCCAGCAGGCTGTATAATCAACAGGATATGGAACGTACACTCGCGATCATCAAGCCGGACGCGGTCGAGAAGCAGTCCGCCGGCCCCATCATCCAGCGCATCGAGGCGGCCGGCTTCCGGATTCGCGCCATGCGCCGCGTGCACCTCACCAGGGCCGAGGCCGAAGGGTTTTATGCCGTCCACCGGGAGCGGCCGTTCTTTCCCAGCCTGACGGCGTTCATGTCGTCCGGGCCGGCCATCGTCATAGCGCTGGAGGCCGATGGGGCCATCAAGAAGTGGCGTGACCTGATGGGCGCGACCGATCCCTCGAAGGCCCCGGCGGGTTCGATTCGCGCCGAGTTCGGCACGAACATCGAGCGCAACGCGACGCACGGGTCCGACGCGCCGGAGACGGCGGCGTTCGAGACGGGCTATTTCTTCGCGGGCATCGACCTCATCTGAGGCCGCGACAGGGGACATCGAACTGGCCTTCGGCAAGTTCCTCGTGGGCTTCGGCCTCCTCATCGCGGCAGGCGGGCTGCTGGTCTGGTGGGGTGTGCCCATCGGCCGCCTGCCGGGCGACATCGTGGTCCGCCGGAACTCCTTTTCGTTCTACTTGCCGATTACGACGTCGATCATCGTCAGCGTCGCGCTCACGGTGCTGATGGCGCTGTTCAAGCGGTGAGGCGAGCCTGAGAAACGCATGATTCCAGCCATCCGGGGAACCCACGACATCCTCCCAGGCGAGGTGGAGCGGTGGCAGCGCGTCGAGGCCGTCTCGCGAGGGCTGTTCGAGCGCTACGGCTACGCCGAGGTCCGCACGCCGATCATCGAGCGCGAAGAACTGTTCGCGAAGGGCACCGGCGAGACGACCGACATCGTCCAGAAGGAGATGTACGCCTTCACCGACAAGGGGGGCGAGCGCGTCACGCTCCGCCCGGAGGCCACGCCCAGCCTCGTGCGCGCCTTCGTCGAGCACAGCCTCGAGCAGGCGATGGCGTCGCCCAAGGTGTACCTGTTCGGGCCGATGTTCCGGTATGAGCGGCCGCAGAAGGGCCGGTACCGCCAGTTCCACCAGCTCGACGTCGAGGTGTTCGGCGTCTCCGACCCGGCCATCGATGCCGAGGTGGTGGACCTCGCGTGGGCGCTCGTCCGCGAGCTGGGCATCGCCAACGCCGAGCTCGTGGTGAATTCCGTGGGGTGCCCGGCGTGCCGGCCCGCCTTCGGCGAGGCGCTCATCAAAGCGCTCGGCGAGGACGTGGGCACGCTCTGCGGTGACTGCCAGCGGCGCGCCACGACGAACCCGTTGCGCATCTTCGACTGCAAGGTGCCGCAGGACCAGCCGATCATCGACCGGCTCCCGCACTCGGTCGACTACCTCTGCGAGCCGTGCCGCGGCCATTTCGCCGCCGTCGAGCGGCACCTCGCGATGTACGGCATTCCGTACCGCGTGTCGCACCGCCTCGTGCGCGGGCTCGACTACTACACGCGGACGACGTTCGAGATCCTCGCGGGCAACATCGGCGCCCAGAACGCCATCCTTGGCGGGGGGCGGTATGACGGCCTCGTGAAGCAGCTCGGGGGGCCGGATCGCGTGGGCATCGGGTTCGCCGCCGGCATCGAGCGCCTCGTGCTGGCCATGCCCGAGGGCGCCGGCGGCCACAGCCGGCGGCCGCTGTTCGTGGCGGCGATGGGCGAGGCGGCGAGGGAATCGGCGCTGGCGCTGCTCCGCGACCTGCGGCGGGCCGGCCTCGAGGCCCACATGGAGTACGACGGACGCAGCATCAAGTCGCAGATGAAGCGGGCCGACCGCCTGAAAGCGGCGTTCGCGCTGATCCTGGGCGAGGACGAGCTGGCGTCGGGCGTGGTGAGCGTCAAGAACATGTCGACCGGCGAGCAGGGGCACGTGACGCGCGAAGCCGTGATCGACCATTGCCGGGCCCTCGCGGCCGGCGGGCAGGAGTAGGCAGCCGTGGTGGACAAGCTGGGCGACTGGGCGCGCACGCACACGTGCGGCCAGCTGCGGTTGGAAGACGTCGGGCGCGAGGTGCTGCTGCTGGGCTGGGTGCACAAGATTCGCGACCTCGGCCAGCTGGTCTTCCTCGATGTGCGCGATCGCCACGGGCTCACGCAGGTCGTGTTCGAGGCCGAGGCCCTCCGCGAGCGCGCCAAGCACCTGCGCGCCGAGTTCGTCATCGGCGTCAAGGGACGGGTGCGCCGGCGGGCGCCCGAGGCCCTGAACGCGAAGATGCCGACCGGCGAGGTGGAGATCGAGGCCGCGGAGCTGAAGCTGCTGAGCGAGGCCAAGGTCCCGCCGTTCGTCATCGCCGACGACGTCGCTGCGTCCGAGGAGCTGCGGCTGCGGTACCGGTACCTCGACCTGCGCCGCCCGGCGCTGCAGGCCAATCTCGGCCTTCGCCACCGGGTGACGATGGCCGTCCGGAGGTACTTCGACAGCCAGGGCTTCTGGGAGATCGAGACCCCGGTGCTCACGAAGTCGACGCCCGAGGGGGCGCGCGACTACCTCGTGCCGAGCCGCGTGCACCCCGGCGAGTTCTACGCGCTGCCGCAGTCGCCGCAGCTGTTCAAGCAGATCCTGATGATCGCGGGAACCGATCGCTACTTCCAGATCGTGAAGTGCTTCCGCGACGAGGACCTGCGCGCCGACCGCCAGCCGGAGTTCACCCAGATCGACGTCGAGATGTCGTTCGCGACGCGCGACCTCGTCTTCGCCACGATCGAGCCGCTCATCAAGGACGTGTTCGCGGTCATCGGCCGCGACATTACCCCGCCGTTCGCCCGGATGTCCTACGCGGACGCGATCACGAAGTACGGATCCGACAAGCCCGACCTCCGCGTCGGGATGGCCATCGCCGACGTCTCCGCCGTGTTCGCCGACTCGACCTTCTCGGTGTTCCGCGACGCGGTTGCCGGCGGCGGCGTCGTGCGCGGCATCGTCGTACCGGGCGGGGCGGGGGCCTCGCGGCGGGAACTCGACACGCTGGCCGAGGAAGCGAAGGCGCTGGGCGCGGGCGGACTGGTGTGGGCGCGCCGCGGCGGCGAGGCGATTCAGAGCTCCGCCCTGAAGGCGGCCGGCGAGGGGACGATCCGCGCGGCCCTCGACGCGGCCGGCGCGGGCGCGGCCGACCTCCTGCTGCTTGCCTGCGGGCCCGCAGACGCCACCTCGATCGTGCTCGGCCAGCTCCGGCTGTCGGTGGCGAAGAGCCGCGGCTGGCTCAAGGCCGACGAGTTCGCCTTCACGTGGGTCACCGACTTCCCGCTGCTCGAGTGGAACACCGAGGAGCACCGCTGGGTCGCGATGCATCACCCGTTCACGGCGCCGGTGGAAGCCGACATGGACCGGCTCGAAGCGCATCCCGGTGCCGTGCTCGCGCAGGCGTACGACCTCGTGATCAACGGCAGCGAGATCGGCGGCGGCAGCATCCGCATCCACGACACAGCGCTTCAGCGCCGGATGTTCACGCTCCTCGGCATCAGCGACGAGGACGCGAAGCTGCGGTTCGGCTTCTTCCTCGAATCCCTTGAGTACGGGACGCCGCCGCACGGCGGCATCGCCCTCGGCCTGGATCGCATGGTCGCCCTCCTGGCGGGCGAACCCTCCATCCGGGACGTCATCGCGTTCCCGAAGACCGCACAGGCCGTGGACCTGATGTCGACAGCGCCCACGCCCGTCGACGCCAGGCAGCTCCGCGAGCTGCGGATCCGCTTCGAGGGCTGACGGGTGGACCCGAAGACGGCTGCGGCGATTCGCACCATCGCGCTGCCCGACGCGAGCGTCGAGGCCCTCTTCGGCCCGTACGACGAGAACCTGCGCTTCATCGAATCGGTCTCCGGGGTGCGCCTCTCCACGCAGGGGCACGACCTGCAGGTCAGCGGCGACGCCGCGGCGGTGGCCCGGGTGGAGCAGCTGGTCGGGCGCCTGCTGGCCCTCCAGAAGGACGGCTACCAGCTGTCGAACGGCGACGTGAAGACGGCCGCCGAACTGCTGATGCAGGACCCGGCGTCGGACCTGCGCGACTTCTTCCTGAAGGCCACGCTGCGCCCCGGCGGCGGGCGCCGGACCGTGTCGGCGCGGAGCCTGAACCAGAAGCGCTACATCGAGGCGATCGAGCGCAACGACGTGGTGTTCGGCATCGGGCCCGCCGGGACGGGCAAGACGTACCTGGCGATGGCGCAGGCCGTGTCCTACCTGCTGGCGAAGCGGGTGACGCGCATCATCCTGGCCCGCCCGGCGGTCGAGGCGGGCGAGAAGCTCGGGTTCCTGCCGGGCGATCTCCAGGAGAAGATCAACCCTTACCTGCGGCCGTTGTACGACGCGCTCTACGACATGATGGACGCCGAACGGGCCGAGCGCCTCGTCGAGCGCGGCACGATCGAGATCGCGCCGCTGGCGTTCATGCGGGGCCGGACGCTGAACGACGCGTTCGTCATCCTCGACGAAGCGCAGAACACGACGCTCCGAGCAGATGAAGATGTTCCTGACGCGCCTCGGCTTCGGCTCGAAGGCCGTCGTGACCGGCGACATCACCCAGATCGATCTGCCGCCCGGCAAGACGTCGGGCCTCGTCGAGGCGATCAAGGTCGTCGGCCGCGTAGAGGGCGTCGAGTTCGTCTACTTCGACGAGCGCGACGTGGTGCGTCACCGGGTCGTGCAGCAGATCGTGAAGGCCTACGAAGCCTACTCGGCCGGCGTGAGCCGCGGCGGGGCCGGCCAGGGGGGCGCGTCGTGAGGACGGCGGCGCCCCGGCCGGCACGGGCGGGCCTCGACGTGGCCGTCACGAGCCACGCGCGGCGTCCGGTCCGCGTGCCCGGCCTCGCGGCCTGGCTCGCCGGGGTGGCGCCCGCCGGGGCGCGCGGCGAGGTGTCGCTGGCGTTCGTCGACGACGCGGCGATCCGCAGGCTCAACCGGGACCACCGCGGCCAGGACGCGCCGACCGACGTGCTGTCGTTTCCGTCGGGCGAGCCCCGCTTTCTCGGCGACATCGTGATCGCCGGAGGGGTGGCGCGCCGCCAGGCCCGCCGCGCGGGCCACGCGTTTGGCGTCGAGGCGCGCGTGCTCGCGCTGCACGGCCTCCTGCACCTGCTCGGGTACGATCACGAACACGACGAGGATGGCGGCCGCATGCGGGCGGTGGAGGCGCGGCTCCGCCGGAAGGGCGGGCTCCGGGAAGGGCTGATCGAGCGCGCAGGGAGGCGCCGATGATGCTCCCCGGGCTGCTGATCGTGCTCGCGGCCGCCACGGTCTACCTCGGTTCGGTCGGGGCGGCGTTCGCGATGCTCATGCGCCTCTCGTTGCGCCTGCTGGCCGAGCGGGGCAGCCGTCCGAGCCGGCTCGGCGTCTACCTCGACGACCCGGTGCAGCTCTTCCTGCCGGTGCGCGCGATGCTCGGCGCGATGCACATTGCCGTCACGCTCCTGTTCGCGACGGTGTTCTGGCTGAACGGCTTCGCCGCGCTCATCTGGATCGTGCTCTGCACCCTGGCGTTCATCCTGCTCTTCGAGCACCTGCTCCCGTACCTCATCGTTCGCCGCAACCCTGAGGCAGTGCTGAACGCGCTGTTGCCGTCGTTCGACCTCGCCGCGGGCCTGGTGTGGCCGATTGTGACGCCGTTCCGGGTCCTGCTGGCGTCGCGGCGCGAGCGCCCGGCGCCGGCGCCGGCTGCCGTGTCGGAGGAGGCCCAGTCCGAGGCGACCGCCGCCTACCTCGACGCGGGCGAGCAGGAGGGCCTCATCGAGCGCGACGAGCGCCAGCTGCTGCAGTCGATCGTCGACTTCGGCGACACGCTCGTGCACGAGGTGATGACGCCGCGGCCCGACATTGTCGCGATCCGGGCGGACGCGACGCTGGCGGAGCTGCGCGCGTTTTTCCGCGAGCAGGAGTACTCGCGCATCCCGGTGTACGCCGATTCGCTCGACAACATTGTCGGCTTCGTGTTCATCAAGGACCTGATGCGCCTGCCCGAGACCGAGCCGCCAGACCGCCGCGTCTCCACGCTGGCGCGGCCGGCCTACGTCGTGCCCGAGACCAAGCGGGTCTCGGACCTGCTGCGCGAGTTCCAGCGCCAGCAGTGGCAGATCGCCATCGTGGTCGACGAGTACGGAGGCACGGCGGGCCTGGTCACCCTCGAGGACCTCCTCGAGGAGATCGTCGGCGAGATCCGCGACGAGTACGACGTCGAGGCGGAGCCGATCGTCGATGAAGGGCATGGGCGCTTCGTGGTGTCCGGCAAGGCCGGCGTCGAGGCGCTTGCCGCGCGCCTGGGCGTGGACATCGAGGCGGACGGGTTCGAAACCGTTGGCGGCTACGTGATGGCCCGCCTCGGCCGGGTGCCCGCGCCAGGCGAGGTGCACGCCATCGACGACCTCACCGTCGAGATCCTCGACGCCGAGCGCCGCCGCGTGCACCGGGTCCGCGTGTCGAAGCCGCCGCGCGACGGCAGTGCCGCGGCGATTGCCGGGGCGCCCGGAGCGCACGACGAGGGCCGGGAGCCGTGAAGGCCGGCTTCGTCGCGCTCGTGGGCCGGCCCAACGCCGGCAAGTCGACGCTGCTGAACCGGTTCGTCGGGCAGAAGGTCGCGATCGTCTCCGACAAGCCGCAAACCACGCGCACGCGCATCCTGGGCGTGCGCAACGGCGAGGGCGGCCAGATCGTCTTCATCGACACGCCGGGCATCCACCGCCCGCTGCACCGCCTGAATGTCAGGATGGTCGACGTGGCCGTGCAGAGCATCAGCCAGGCCGACGTCGTCTGCGCCGTGGCGGATGCGACGGAGGCGGTCGGCGGCGGCGACCAGTATTTCGGGACGCTGCTCGCGCGCGGCTCCGCCCCGGCCGTGCTCGCGCTCAACAAGATCGACCGCGTGGCCAAGCCGGCCCTGCTTCCGCTCATCGATCAATGGAGCCGGCTGGCGCGGTTCGAGGAGATCGTCCCGGTGTCGGCGTTGACGGGCGAGAACGAGGACGCGCTGCTGGGGGCCCTCCTGCGCCACCTCCCGGAGGGCGAGGCGCTCTACCCGGACGACTACCTCACCGACCAGCCCGAACGCGCCTTCGTGGCCGAAATCGTCCGCGAGAAGGTCCTGCGTCACACGCGCGACGAACTGCCATTCTCGTCGGCGGTGCTCGTCGACCGGTTCGAGGAGGCCGCGACGCGAGGCCTGCTGCGCCTGTTCTGCACGATCCTCGTGGAGCGGGAGTCGCAGAAGCCCATCGTCATCGGGCGGGGCGGCGCCATGATCAAGCGGATCGGCACCGAAGCGCGCGAGGAGCTGGAGCGGTTCTTCGGGACGAAGGTGTACCTCGACCTCCGCGTGAAGGTCCGGGCCGGCTGGCGCGAGGACCCGCGGATGCTCGACGAGATCGGCATTCGAGACGACGAATAGGACCGGCTTCATGACCTGCGTGCGGCGGCCTGCGCTTGCCGCGAGAACGGGCCATGACGCCGTCTTCTATGGGCGCGCAGGGGAAGCAGGATAGAATACACAGGTTGCGAGCCCGGTCCGTGTGATGCCGCTCTACACCACCGAAGCGATTGTCCTCCGCACGTACAAGCTCGGCGAGGCGGATCGCATCGTGGTGTTCCTGACCCGTGACCGGGGAAAACGGCGCGGCGTGGCCCAGGGGGCCAGGCGGATGCGGTCACGGTTCGGAGGCGCCCTCGAGCCGCTCACGCGCGTCGAGGTGACGTACTTCGAGAAAGAGAGCCGGGAGCTCGTGTCGCTGAACTACGCGGAGCCGCTCAGCTCGCCGCTGTGGTCGGTGCGGGGCGACGCGCTGGGGCACCTGGGGTACTTCGCGGAGCTCATCGACGAGTGCGCGCTCGAGGGCGACGCCGACGAGCGGCTGTACCGCCTTGGACGCTCGGTGATCGACGCGCTCGCCGCGGGGGCGCCGGTCGAGGCGCTGGCCCGGTACTTCGAGGTACTGGCTGCTCCGGCTGCAGGGCGTCTACCCGACGCAGCTGGACGCGCTGTCGCTGTCGGACGACGCGCTGGCGTTCCTGCGGGCGTCGGCGCGGATCGGCCCCGATCGGCTCGGACGGCTGGCCCCGTCGCCGGGGGCGCTGCGCGAACTGGAGGCGGTGCACCGCACGCTGATTGCGGCGCACCTCGAGAAGGACCTGAAATCGGCCCGCGTCCTCAGGGAGATGCGCGGGTCTTCATAGGACCGGTGTGACGCTTCAAGACCTCATCTCGACGCTCTCGCGGTTCTGGGCTTCGCAGGGTTGCCTGATCCACCAGCCGCTCGACCTCGAAGTCGGCGCCGGCACCTCGCATCCCGAGACGACGCTCCGCGTACTCGGGCCGCGCCACTGGAACGTCGCCTACGTCCAGCCGTCGCGCAGGCCCGACGACGGGCGGTTCGGCGAGAACCCGAACCGGCTGTTCAAGCATCACCAGTTCCAGGTGATCATGAAGCCGGCGCCCGACGAGATCCAGGCGCTCTACCTGCAGAGCCTCGAGGCCTGCGGCATCGAGCCGCGCCAGCACGACATCCGTTTCGAGGAGGACAACTGGGAGTCGCCGACGCTCGGCGCGTGGGGCATCGGGTGGCAGGTGATGCTCGACGGTCTCGAGATCACCCAGTTCACGTACTTCCAGCAGGTGGGCGGCATCGACCTGCGGCCGGTGTCCGTCGAGATCACTTACGGCCTCGAGCGCATCGCGATGTTCCTGCAGCGCGTCGACAACGTCTACGACCTGCAGTGGGCGCCGGGCGTGTCCTACCGGGAGGTCCGCCTCCGCGACGAGGTGGAGCAGTCGAAGTACGCGTTCGGGCAGGTGGACATGCCGCGCGAGGCCTTCGTCGCGCTGCACCGCGACTTGTTCGACAAGTACTACGGATTCACGGAGGTGCTGATCAAGAGCGGCCTGATCCTGCCGGCCCTCGAGCACTGCCTGAAGTGCTCGCACCTGTTCAACCTCCTCGACTCGAGCGGCGGCATCGGCGTCACCGAGCGCACGGCGTACATCCTGCGCGTGCGGCAGCTGGCGGTGGCGATCGCGAGGCTCTACGCCGAGTCCGAGGAACAGGCATTGCGGCCGGCCGCGCCGGCGGGGGCATAAGAGGCGTATGGACCGCGAGCTGCTCATCGAACTCGGCTGTGAGGAGATTCCGGCGAGCTGGCTGCCCCCGCTGACGGCCCAGATCGGCGACGCCACGGCGGCGCGCATGAAGGAACTCCGGCTCGAAGCCGAGGCGCCCATCGAGACGTTCAGCACCCCGCGCCGCCTGACGGTGCGCGTGGCGCACATCGGCGAGCGCCAGGCCGATCTGGAAGAGGTGCTGATGGGGCCGCCCGTCGCCGCAGCGTTCAAGCCGGACGGCCAGCCCACGCCGGCCGCGGCCGGGTTCGCCCGGAAGCACGGCGTCGGCGTCGCGGACCTCGAGCGCGTGGAAAACGCCAAGGGCGTCTACCTGGCCTTCCGCCAGCGGGTCCGCGGCAAGCCCGCGATCGACGTGCTGCCCGAGGTCCTCGCGGGCGTCCTCCGCGACCTCACCTTCCCGAAGCAGATGCACTGGGACGCCCAGCTCGACGACGGGCGGGGCGAGCTGCTGTTCGGGCGGCCGATCCGATGGATCCTGTTTCTGTACGGCGGGCGCGTGGTGCCGTTCGTCATCGGCCGGCTCGAGGCCGCGCAGTGCGGCGTCGTCCAGGACGTGCGCTCGGGCGCCGTCACGTACGGCCACCGGTTCCTCGCGACCAGCGGCCGGGCAGGGCGGGCCATCAAGGTGCGCAGCTTCGACGAGTACCGCGCGCGCCTCCTCGAGCATTTCGTGGTGCTCGATCGCGAGGAGCGCCACGCGAAGATCGCCCGCGAGCTCGATGCCCACGCCCGCCGCCTCGGCGGCCGCGTCAGCAGCGCCGCCGCGAGCCAGTCGAGATTGCTGCAGGAAGTGCCGGACCTGGTCGAGTATCCCGCGGTGGTCGCCGGCACCTTCGGGGCGGAGTTCCTCCAGCTTCCCGAAGAGGTCCTGACGACGACGATGATTCACCACCAGCACTTCTTCCCGGTGGTGAACAGCCACGGTCAGCTGCTGCCCGCGTTCCTGGCCGTCGTCAACACCGAGCCCGACGACGCCCGGGTCATCGCGCGGAACCTCGAGCGCACGCTCGTGGCCCGGCTGCGCGACGCGCGCTTCTTCTGGGACGACGACTGCAGGACGACCCTGGAGGCGCGCCTGCCGCGCCTCGACACGGTGCTGTTCCACAAGCGTCTCGGCAGCTACCGCGCCAAGGCGCTCAGGATCGAAGCGCTGGCCGGATGGGTGGCGTCCGACGTGCTTGGCGCACCCGATGCGGCGCCGCTGGCCCGGCGGGCAGCCCTCCTGGCAAAGGCCGACCTCGCCACCGACATGGTCCGGGAGTTGACGGAGCTGCAGGGCACGATGGGCGGCATCTACGCCCGCGTGCAGGAGCAGCCGGAAGAAGTGTGGCGCGCGATCTACCATCACTATCTGCCGCTCGGGATTGAACCGTCGGCTCCGCCCTCGCGCGCCGACCTCGGGCCGGCCGCCGTGACCTGGGCGGCGGTGTCGATCGCCGACAAGCTCGACACCGTCGTGGGGCTGTTCGCTGCAGGCGAGCGCCCGACGGGCACGCGCGATCCGTTCGGGCTCCGGCGGCAGGCGCAGGGCCTGCTGCGCACGATTGTCGACCTGCCCGAGCTCACCGGCCTGGAGATCCCCGTCGCGTTCGGCCGCCTGCTGGAGCAGGCCCGGCAGGGCGTTGGCGACGTGCCGGGCACGAGCGAGGCTCCCGGCGCGTGGCGCGACGCCGTGGCGGCGTTCCTGATCGACCGGCTGCGGTACCTGTTCGAGCAGCGTGGCTTCGCGTACGATGAACTCAACGCCGTGTTCGGCCGGGTGACCGGCGTGCCGGACCCGCTCGACACCCGGCGCCGGCTCGAGGCCCTGCAGGCGGTGCGCGGAACGGCCGACTTCGAGGCGCTGGCCGTGGCGTTCCGCCGTGTCAAGAACCTGTCCCGCGAGTTGCAGGGGGCGCCGGTCGACGCGGTCGATCGCCTGACGGAGCCGGCGGAACGGGCGCTCGTGGAGGAATTCGGGCGGCGGTCCGCGTCGATCCGGGAGGCGGCAACCGCCCGGCGCTATGAGGAGGCGTTCCGAATCGCCTCGGGCTTCCGCCCTGCGGTCGACCGGTTCTTCACCGACGTGTTCGTCATGGTCGAGGACGCGGCCCTGCGTGAGCAGCGGCTGTCGCTGCTGCGGCGGCTGCACGAACTGCTCCTCGAACTCGCCGACATTTCCGAGATTGTCCCTACGGTGCAGTCCTAACTACAGACGGAGTCAAAGCAGAGATGGCCAAGAAGACAGCGAAGCCCGTGAAGCCCGTGAAGGCCGCCCGCAAGCCTGCGAAGAAGACCGCCGCGGCAAAGGCGCCCAAGGCACTGAAGAAGTACGTGTACGCGTTCGCGAACGGCAAGGCCGACGGCGACCGGACGATGAAGGATGTGCTCGGCGGCAAGGGCTCGGGCCTGGCCGAGATGACGAACGCCGGCCTGCCGGTGCCGCCGGGCTTCACCATCTCCACGGCGGCCTGCAACCTGTGGTACGCCGAGGGGCGGAAGCTCCCGCAGGCCATCGAGGACGAAATGATGGCGCACGTGCGCAAGCTCGAGCAGGTGGCCGGATCGCAGTTCGGCTCCACCAGCAACCCGCTGCTCGTCTCGGTGCGGTCGGGCGCGAAGTTCTCGATGCCCGGCATGATGGACACGATCCTGAACCTGGGCCTCAACGACCTGGCCGTCGAGGGCCTCAAGGCGCGGACGAACAACGGCCGGTTCGCCTACGACAGCTACCGCCGGTTCATCCAGATGTTCGGCAACGTCGTCCTCGAGATCCCGAAAGAGAAGTTCGAGCACGAGTTCGAGGCGGTGAAGCGCGCGCACGGCGCGAAGATCGACACCGAACTTGGCGAAGACGGACTCAAGGAGACGGTGGTCCGCTACCAGGCGCTGGTCAAGAAGCAGACGGGCAAGCCGTTCCCGCAGGACCCCGTGCAGCAGCTGAAGGCCGCCCGCGACGCCGTGTTCCGCTCCTGGAACAACGACCGCGCGATCAAGTATCGCCGGATGTACGACATTCCGGACCACATCGGGACGGCCGTCAACGTCCAGAAGATGGTGTTCGGCAACTCGGGAGAGCGGTCGGCGACGGGCGTGGGCTTCACGCGCAACCCGGCGACGGGCGAGAACAAGTTCTTCGGCGAGTTCCTCGTCAACGCCCAGGGAGAGGACGTCGTGGCCGGCGTCCGCACGCCGCGGCAGATCGACGAACTCGCGGAGGTGATGCCGAAGGCGTACCAGGAACTCCGGACGATCACGGCGCGCCTCGAGAAGCACTACAACGACATCCAGGACTTCGAGTTCACGATCGAGGACGAGAAGCTCTACATGCTGCAGACCCGGAGCGGCAAGCGCACCGGCTACGCGGCGGTCGTGATCGCCACCGACTTCGTGGCCGAGAAGCGGATGAAGCCGCAGGAGGCGCTGCTGCTCGTCGAGCCCGCGGCGCTGTCGCAGCTGCTTTCGCCGGTGTTCGACCCGGCCGAATGGAAGAAGCTGCCCGTGGCCACCAAGGGCCTGCCGGCCTCGCCGGGCGCGGCGTCGGGACAGGTGGTCTTCACCTCCGAGCAGGCCGTCGCGTGGGCCGAGCAGGGCAAGAAAGTGCTCCTGGTCCGCAAGGAGACCGCGCCGGATGACATCCACGGCATGGAGGTCGCGCAGGGCATCCTGACCGCGACCGGCGGCATGACCTCCCACGCGGCCGTGGTCGGCCGCCAGATGGGCCGCCCGTCGGTCGTCGGCGCCTCGGCGCTGCGCATCGACGAGAAGGCCAAGGTGTTCGCCGTGGGCGGCCAGACTCTCAAGGAGGGCGACTGGCTGTCGTTCGACGGCCTCACCGGGGAAGTGAAGATCGGCAAGGTGGCCACCAAGCCGAGCGAGATCCTCCAGGTGCTCGCGGGCAAGATGAAGCCCGAGCAGTCGGACATCTACCGGCGCTTCTCGACCCTGCTCGGATGGGCGGACAAGGTCCGCACGCTCGGCATCCGCGCCAACGCCGACCAGCCGGACCAGTCCGAGCTGGCGTACGCGTTCGGCGCCCGCGGCATCGGGCTGTGCCGCACCGAGCACATGTTCTTCGGCGAGGGCCGCATCGAGAAGGTGCAGCGGATGATTCTCGCCGACAACGAGAAGGATCGCCGGGCGGCGCTGGCCGAACTGCTGCCGCTGCAGCGCGGCGACTTCTACGGTGTGCTCAAGGCCATGCACGGCGAGCCGGTGACCATCCGGACCATCGACCCGCCGCTGCACGAGTTCCTGCCGAAGCGCGAGGACCTGATGGTCGAAATCGCCAAGCTCGAGGCGAACGGCGGCCACGGCCCCGAACTCGCCGAGAAGCGCGGCCTGCTGCACCGGGTCGAGCAGCTCCACGAGTTCAACCCGATGCTCGGCCACCGCGGCGTCCGCCTCGGCATCACCTACCCCGAGATCACCGAGATGCAGGCGCGCGCCATCTTCGAGGCGGCCTGCCAGCTCGCGAAGGAAGGGATCAAGACGGCGCCCGAGGTCATGATCCCGCTCGTGGGCCACGTGAAGGAGCTCAAGGACCAGAAGGCCATTGTCGACCGCGTGGCCGCCGAGGTGATGAAGGAGCAGCAGGTCAAGATCAAGTACCTGGTCGGCACGATGATCGAAGTGCCGCGCGGGGCGCTGACGGCGGATGAGATCGCGCACGAGGCGCAGTTCTTCTCGTTCGGCACGAACGACCTGACCCAGATGACCTTCGGCTTCTCCCGCGACGACATCGGCAAGTTCCTGGGCATCTACCAGGAGCGCAAGATTCTCGATCGCGACCCGTTCCAGTCCATCGACACCGTCGGCGTGGGCCAGCTCGTGGCGATGGCGGTCGAGAAGGGAAGGAAGACGCGGCCCGACATCAAGCTCGGCATCTGCGGCGAGCACGGCGGCGACCCGTCGTCGATCCACTTCTTCCACAAGGTCGGCCTGAAGTACGTCAGCTGCTCGCCGTACCGCGTGCCCGTGGCGCGGCTGGCCGCGGCCCACGCGGCGCTGTCGGTGAAGGTCGGGGACTGACCAGGGGCTGGGGACTAGGGGCTGGGCGCTAGTCCGTCAAGCTGCACACAACGCGGGGCCGGCCTCGGGCCGGCCCCGCAGATCGACCCGCGCATGGTCACCATTCTCGTTTACCGCGACGGCAAGACGACCCGGGCCGAGCGCATCGATCCCGCCTGGCTGGAGGAGGGGGCGGGTGTTTTCCTGTGGGTCGACCTGGCGGCGCCGACGCCCGAAGAATCGCGCATTCTCACCGACACGTTCAGGTTTCACGAACTGGCCGTCGAGGATGCCCTCGCGGAAGTCCACCATCCCAAGCTCGAAGCCTACGACGGCTACCTGTACGTCATCCTCCACGGGATCGATTTCCAGGCGTCCCAGCACGAGTTCGCCACGCACGACGCCGACTTCTTCGCGGGTCCGAACTACCTGGTGACGGTCACCGACGGCACGTCGCGGACGATCCCGGAGATGCAGGCGCTCTGCGACCGGAATCCCCGGACGATGGGCGAGGGCCCGATGGCCCTGATGCACCGCATCGTCGACACGATGGTGGACCATTACCGGCCGGAGGTGGACAAGCTGGAAGAGCGGATCGACCTGCTCGAAGCGACGGTGTTCGACGCGGGCGAAACGCGGGCCACCAACCAGGAGATCCTCGACCTGAAACGGGACGTCGCCTCGCTGCGCCGCATCATCCTGCCGCAGCGCGACGTCCTGGTCCGGCTGGGACGGCGGGAGTTCCCGCAGGTCACGGAGGAAATCGCGTACCGCTTCCGGGATGTCTACGATCACGTCGTCCGCATCGCGGACGATGCGCTCCTGTATCACGATCGTCTCGCGGCGATCCTCGAAGCCCACCTCTCGAACGTGTCGAACCGGCTCAACGAGGTGATGAAGTTCCTCACCATCTTCTCGGTGATCTTCATGCCCATGACGGTCCTGACCGGGATGTACGGGATGAACGTGCCGCTCGTGCATTTCCCCGGCGGCGAACACGTCCAGTTCTGGTGGATTCTCGGCATCATGGGGACCATGTCCGGCCTGCTGCTCTGGTTCTTCCGGCGCAGCCGCTGGCTCTGAGCGCTCATGGGGAAGATCCGCCAGCTCCCGCCCGAACTCGCGAACCAGATTGCCGCCGGCGAAGTGGTGGAGCGCCCGGCGTCCGTCGTGAAAGAGCTGGTCGAGAACGCCGTCGACGCGGGCGCGACGCGGATCGCCATCCTCGTCGAGCAGGGCGGCAAGAAACTGATCCGGGTCGAGGACGACGGTGAGGGGATGGACGCCGCGGATGCGCGCCTCGCCCTCGAACGCCACGCCACGAGCAAGATTGCCCGCGTCGAGGATCTCGAGGCCATCCGGACGATGGGGTTCAGGGGCGAGGCGCTGCCGAGCATCGCGTCGGTGTCACATTTCGTCCTGCGGACGCGACGCCGCGAGGCCGAGGGCGGCACGGAGATCCGCGTGAACGGCGGCGTGGTGGCGTCGGTCGCCGAGGTCGGCATGGCGCCGGGCACGATTATCGAGGCCGGCGATCTGTTCTACAACCTCCCGGCGCGGCGCAAGTTCCTGAAATCCGACGTCGCCGAGACCACGCAGGTGTCGCGCATGGCGACCCAGCTGGCGCTCGCGTACCCGGAGATCGGGTTCACGCTGATGAGCGGGCCCCGGCAGATCCTGCGATGCACGCCGACCTCCGGCCTCGAAGAGCGCTTCTACCAGCTGTACGGCGAGCGGCCCGACCTGGTGGCCGTGGCCAAGGAGGCCGGCGGCCTGCGCGTCAGGGGCTACGTGGCGGCGCTGGCCGACCAGGGGCCGACCCGCGGCGCACAGCAGTACTTCGTGAATGGCCGCATCGTCAAGGACCGGACGATCGCCCACGCGGTGATCGACGCCTACAGCACGGCGATGGCCCGGGAGCGGAGCCCCGAGGCGCACCTCTTCATCGAGATGCCGCCCGACACCGTCGACGTCAACGTGCACCCGACCAAAGCGGAGGTGCGGTTCCGCCACCAGTCGCTCGTGCACGAAGTCGTGCGACGGTCGGTGCAGGACGCCATCGGTGGCGGGGGCGCGCCCGAGCTGAGGCTGGCGGCGCCTGCCGAGGCGGCGGCCGGAGCGGTCAACGTCGGGTTGCCCAGCCTGCTGTCGGGCTGGCATCCCGGCTCGTCGTGGAACGCTCCCGGCGGCGAGACGCAGATCGGAATGCCCGGCGTGCAGTCGCCTCCATCCGCTGTCATGCCAGGACAGCCCGGGACCTCCGCGGCCGCGAACCCGCCCGGGTCACTGTCGGAAATCGCGCTGAAGCCCCTCATGCCGCTCGGCCAGTTTCGCAGCACGTTCATCATCGCGGTGGACGATGACGGGGTGGCGATCATCGATCAGCACGTGGCGCACGAGCGCGTGCTGTACGAGCGGATCTCGGCGCGTCTGATGACCGGGTCGCTCGAGAGCCAGCGCCTGCTCACGCCGCTCATCATGGAGATGCCGCCCGAGGCGAGAAGTGCGCTACTGGCGCATGGAGACGAGTTGCGCCAGTGCGGGTTCGAGATCGACGAGTTCGGCCCGACCAGCGTGCGGGTGGATGCGATGCCCGCGCTGCTGGGCCGCGAGCAGGGCACGGCGGCGCTCAAGGCGCTGGCCGGGGACCTCGAAGGCCTGGGCGGCGCCGCGCCCGTCCACGAACACCTCAGGAACATGGCGGCCACCATGGCCTGTCACGCGGCCGTCAAGGCGAACGACCCGCTGACCCACGAGAAGATGGTCCACATCCTCGAAGAACTGCGGCAGACGGCGTACTCGACGGTGTGTCCCCACGGCCGGCCGGTGATGCTGCGCATCTCGCGCCGCGAAGTGGAGAAGAACTTCCAGCGGATCTAGCGGCGCTTGCGGATGGCGGCCCAGCCGTCGAGGCGGCGCTTGAGTTCCTTCTCGAATCCCCGCTCGGTCGGCTGGTAGTACTTGCGGCCAGCCAGGTTCGACGGCAGGCAATCCATGCCGGTCACTGCGTCCGGGTCGTCGTGGGCGTACTGATAGTCCCTGCCGTACTCCAGCTGCTTCATGAGCTTCGTCGGCGCGTTGCGGAGATGGAGCGGCACCGGCTCCGCGCGGTCGCTGTGCGCGTCCTCGGCGGCGCGGAGGTACGCCTTGTAGACCGCGTTGCTCTTCGGCGCGGTCGCAAGGTACGTGACCGCCTGCGTCAGCGCCGTGTTGCCTTCCGGCATGCCGATGAAGTGGCAGGCGTCCTTGGCGGCCACTGCGACGGTCAGCGCCTGCGGGTCGGCGTTGCCGACGTCCTCGGACGCGAACCGGATCAGGCGCCGCGCGATGTAGAGCGGATCCTCCCCGGCCTCGAGCATCCGCGCCAGCCAGTACACCGCGGCGTCGGGGTCGCTGTTGCGCATCGACTTGTGCAGCGCCGAGATCAGGTTGTAGTGCTCCTCGCCGGTCTTGTCGTAGAGCAGCGCGCGGCGTTCGATCGACTGTCTGAGAAACGCCGCGTCCACATGCGCCACGCCGTCGGTCAACGGCGCGGAGGCTGCCGCGAACTCGAGCAGATTGAGCGCAACGCGCCCGTCGCCATTCGCGTAGCGCGCGATGCCGAGCACGGCGTCTTCATCGACGGCCACCGGCAGGCCGCCCAGGCCCCGCTCGGCATCGGCGAGCGCGCGCCGCAGAATCGAGCACGGTGTCGGCCTCGGAGAGCGGCTGCAGGACGAACACCTGCGAACGGGAGAGCAGGGGCGCATTGACCTCGAACGACGGATTCTCGGTCGTGGCGCCGATGAGGATGATGTCGCCCGATTCGACTCTGGGCAGGAACGCGTCCTGCTGGGCCTTGTTGAAGCGGTGGATCTCGTCGACGAAGAGGATCGTCCGCCGGCCCCGGGAGCGCCGCGCGCGCTCCGCCTCGGCCATCACGTCGCGGATCTCCTTGATGCCGGCCAGCACGGCCGAAAAGGCGATGAAATGCGCCCGCGTCGTGTCCGCGACAAGCCTCGCGAGGCTCGTCTTGCCGGTGCCCGGCGGCCCCCAGAGGATCACCGACTGCAGCAGATCGCGCTCAATCGCCTCGCGCAGCGGCTTCCCCGGCGCCAGCAGGTCCTGCTGGCCCACGTACTCGTCGAAGGTCCGCGGGCGCATCCGTTCGGCCAGCGGGCGCGCGGCTGCGGGCCGCGTGCCCGCCGGGTTCGTCGAACAGGTCCGGATGCGTCATGGCCGCCTGCCCGGGCGCCGCTGGCGGTACGCCTCGTAGCAGAATGACGGCTGCGGCGACGGCGACGTTCAGCGATTCGACGGGCGCGCGCATCGGGATGTTCAACAGCACGTCGGCGGACGCCTGCAGCAGCCCGGGCAAACCCGCCCCCTCGCCGCCGACGAGGATCATCACCGGGCCTGTCAGATCAACGTCGTGCACGCTGGCGCCGCCGGACGGCGACGTCGAGACGATGCGCACGCCGCGCTGCCGGGCCTCGGCCAGGACCGACTCGGCCCGGGCCCCCGCGGCGACTGGCAGTCTGAACGCGCTTCCCATCGAACCCCTGAGCGCCTTCCACCCGAACGGGTCCGCCGACCCGGCCGTCACGACCGCGCCGGTCGCCCCGGCGGCCTCCGCGGCGCGGATGATCGCGCCGACGTTTCCAGGGTCCTGGACCTGCACGGCGCATATGACCAGGGCCGGTTCGGTGGCCAGCACACGCGGGAGGTCGGCCGGCTCCCAGCGCGCGATGGCGACGATGCCCGTCGGGGCCTTGACCGGGCTGGCCGCCTCGAGGACGGCCGGGTTTCCGGTGTAGAGCATCGCGCCCGCACTGCGGAGCGCATCCGCCAGCGGCGCGCCGGCGGGGTTCTGCCAGAACGCCTCGGGCGCTGCCGCGGCGCTCACGGGCACCCCTGCAGCCAGTGCGTCGGACAGCAGGTGTAGCCCGTCAATCAGCACCTCGCCGTTCGAGGCGGACCTCCCGCGGGCGAGGTCCCGGCACTGCTGAACGAACGGGTTGTGGCGGCTGGTAATCGTTATCACGGCAGTTCGCGTCACGGCGCTCGGGCGACCAGACGAGGATACCAGATGTGCTAGAGTGAAGTTTAGCCCACTAACGGCTTGTCCCACTGGGGCTTCCGGCGGCGCAGACGGAGACGGATGCATGAAGGCGCGGATTCTGAAACGACTCGAAGACGAGGTGAACGGGCTGGAGCGGGAGCTTCGGAGCGAGTTGCCGAAGGAAATCCAGCGCGCCCGCGAATTGGGCGATTTGAGCGAGAACGCCGAGTACCAGGCCGCCAAGGAGCGTCAGTCCTACATTCACGCGCGCGTCGGCATGATTCGCAAGCGGATGGCCGAGATCTCGCTGATGAACCTCGATCGGCTTCCGACCGACCGGGCCGCGTTCGGATCGACCGTCAAGCTGCGCGAGGATGGCAACGGCACGCTGGTGACCTACCAGCTGGTCATGCCCGAGGACGCGGACGCCACGAAGGGCCTGATTTCCACCAGCTCTCCCATCGGCAAAGCCATCGTCGGGAAGCAGGCGGGTGACGAGATCACCGTGCCGACGCCGACCGGCGTGCGCCGGTTCGAAATGATCAGCCTCAGCACCATCCACGACGAGTAATGGCCGGGCGGGAGCCCTACTCACCGAGGCATCGCACGGCCCTGGTGCTCACCGGCACCGGGACGGCCGGGGCGTACCATGCCGGGGTGCTCCGGGCCCTGGCCGAGGCCGGCGTCAGGATTGATCTCGTCGCCGGCCAGGACGCGGGCGCCGTGGGCGCGATCTTCACGGCCATCGAAGGGGGCCCCGCCCTGTGGGGCCAGGATGGATGCTGGCAGCAGAAGGCCGTCTCCGGGTTCTACGGCTGGCGGCACGAGCTGCGTGCCCTCGGCTGGGCCGGGGCGGCGGCGCTGGCGCTCGTCGCCGTTCCGCTTGCCGGCCTCGCGGGGGGCCTGGTTGCCTACCCGGCCTCCTTCCTCCTCAGCCTTGCCGGGCTCAATGCGGGACCGACACTTGCCGACTCCTACGCGGCGCTCGTGCGGGAGGCCTTCTCACCCGGCGGCATTGCGGCGTGGGTGCCCCGCGCGTCGCTGCTCCTCGCGGGCGTGGTGCTCGCGGCCCTCGCCGTCGCCGCTTCTCGCGCGCGGATCGCGGGGCGGAAGCGCGAGCGGGGGCGATTCTGGTGGCGGGTGTTCGGAGCGCCCATCGACGCGAGCGGCGTCGCCTCCTTCTGGCATAGCGCACTCTGGCGTCTGATCACGGGCGGCGCGCGCGCCCCCCGGCCGGACCTGGTCGACTTGTCGCGCCGGTACGCGGAACTGCTCACGGAGAACCTCGGCCAGCCCGGCTTCCGGGAACTGCTGGTGACCGTCCACGACCTCGACACGCGGCGTGACATCGCCATGGCGGCGTTGACGGAGCCGTATCGCCGGGCGTTCTTCGGCCGGCGGGCGGCGGGCGTCGCCGCCGTTCCGGAGCGCGCGGCCGAGACGCTCGATCTGGCGGGAGCCGAACGCGATCACGCGATGGACGTCCTCGCGGCGTCGCTCTCCCTGCCGGTGGTCACCGAGCCATGGCCGGTCGCGTTCGCCGCCGAGAGCTACTGGCGTGGCGAGACGCACCGCTGGTGCGATCGGCCCGGCGGCGTGGCGAGGCTGCTCGAGGAGGTCCAGGCCGCCGGGGCGGAGCAGGTGATCGTCGTGTCAGCGGCAACCTCCGACCGCAACCCGCATACGCTCGCGGACCTCCGTCTCGACGGGCGCGGACGAATCGGCGCCTGGCTGGCTTCCGAGGGGGCCGCCTCCGTGCGGGACGCCGTCAGGGCGGCCGCGCCGGGCTTCCGCTGCCTGCTGACGATCGTCCCCGACTACAACCCGCTTGGCCCCCTCGACATGGTGGGCACGTACGACCCGCGATCGGATCGCGTCCAGCTGCTGAGTGAGACGATCAGCCAGGGCTACGCCGACGCGTACCGCCAGTTCATCGAACCGGTGGTGGGCGCGGCCGATCCGTCCGCCTATCCTACGGTTTAGGGACGTCCTTCTTCTTGTCGCTGGCGGCGTGCTCGCGCAGGTACTGCAGGGCGAGGTTCTTGATCGTCAGGCTGATGGCATCGTCGGAGAGCAGGCCGAACTTCTCGCGGAACGCCGCCAGCGGCATCACGGCCTTGGCCATGGCCCGGTGGCCTCCCGCGCTGCCGACCTCGGCAAACAGCTTCCGCACCAGTTCGCCCGCGTTGCGGGTGTAGCCCAGGTTCCGGACCGACAGCACGAGGGTGTCGCCGACGATGCCCGAGACGAGCGTCCACTTCACATCCTCGACCTGCAGGAAGAAGTCAGCCACGTAGGGGATGAAATCCTCGCGCGGCGTCCGGCCCAGGAAGGCGCAGAAGACCTGCTCGGTCGTCGACCCGGTCTGCTGGGCCCGCGTGACGTACTCGAGGCGATCGAAGGTCAGCTCCGCGCCCTCCATCTTGCGGATCATCGCGGCGTCGGCGAGC
The DNA here is from genome assembly GCA_963806085.1 of uncultured Acidobacteriota bacterium. Lineage (GTDB taxonomy): Bacteria > Acidobacteriota > Vicinamibacteria > Vicinamibacterales > JAKQTR01 > JAKQTR01. The sequence goes on along the minus strand of CAWDWR010000001.1, from coordinate 1,359,693 downwards.
GGATAGAGGAACGAGAAGGCGTCGAGGTCGACGGCATTCGCCTGCCGGTTGAAGAAGAGCGTGTCCGACTTGATCGCGTAGAGCATCGCCGTGGCCGTGCGCTCGGAGATGTTCACGTCCACGGCCCGCAGGTGCTCGGTGAGGATCGTGCAGGTGGATCCGTAGTCCGGGCGGATGTCCCGGAAGACCGCGCTGTAGCCGGGCTGGGCCGGATGGTGGTCGATGACGAGGTCCACCTTGTCGATGAGGCCCGCGAAGTAGTGCGGCTGCACGTCGACCATGGCGATCCGGTCGAAGCCGGCCAGGTCTTCCGCCTTGATGGGCTCGACCTGGAGGTCGAGCAGGTTCACCATGCGGAGGTTCTCGGGCCTCGTCACGCCCTGGAGGGCGCCGATGATGGCGGTGGCTTTGGTCCGCCGGAGCAGGTTCCGCAGCGCCAGGCCGGAGGCCATGGCGTCGGGGTCGGGATCGTTGTGCAGCAGGATCAGCACCTTGTCGGCGTCGTTGAAGTAGCGCTGGAACTGCTGCACGCGCGCCCGGGTCATCGACCGGCTGATCTCGGTCACGAGCGGCGGGCCGACGAGGTCCGCCAGGGGCAGGATGCCGAGTTCGGGATACTTCGCCTTCAGCTGGTCGAACTGCCTGCCGCTGCCGTCGCCGGCTTTCCCGGTGGGCATGCTCATGAGGTAGACCAGGGCGGCGCCGGCGTCGCGCAGGGCCTGCAGGATGCGGTTCGGGCGCCGCCGGCCGCTGTCTTCGATGATGACGCAGGTGCTCGCCGCGAGGTCGGCTTTGAGGTAGGTCTCGGTCTTCTGGAGGTCGCCGGCGGCGACGGCCATGCCCGCGTCGTGAAGACGCCTCGCGAGCGGCCGGCTCTCCACGAGGAAGTCGACGTCGAAACTGGGCGGCAGGACCTGTGCCAGCGTCCTGATGACCAGCTCACTGTGACAGATGGCCAGGCATCTCATGCCCGGGGCCCCTGCGCGGCTGGAGCAACCAGAGTCATCACAAGAACTTCTCATTATACGCCCGGTGGCCCCGACCCGGGAAACGGCCGGTTCCGAGGGCGGCCGGGGTTCGGCCTCGGTATAAGATCGGGCCAATGAGTTGCACGGGGCGACGAGACGGCCCGGCTCCGCGGCCCGGGCCAGCAGCAAGGCTGGCCGCCGCGCTGGCGGCGGCCCTGGCGGTGGCCTGGCTGCCCGGGGCGCCGGCGGCACAGGTCTTCCGGAGCGGCGTCGACCTCGCCAGCTTCGGCGTGACGGTCGTGGACAAGAAGGGCGGCCTCGTCACGGACCTGACCCGCGACGACTTCGAGGTGCGCGAAGACGGACAGCCCCAGACCGTAACCCTCTTCTCGAGGGGCGATGAGGTGGAGTCGGCGCCGCCGCTGCACCTCGGGCTGCTGTTCGACACCAGCAGCAGCATGGAGGACAGCATCGGCTTCTCCCGCAGCGCCGCGATCAAGTTCCTGAACACCGTCCAGGAGGCCCGGGACATCACGCTGGTGGACTTCGACACCGAGGTGCGCGTGGTGCGGTACGGCCAGCACGACTTTGCGCGGCTCGTCGAGCGGATCCGCAAGCGGAAGCCCGACGGGAACACGGCGCTCTACGACGCGATGGGGGTCTACCTCGACGGCGCGTCGACCGAGGAGGGCCGGCGGACGCTGGTGCTCTACACCGACGGCGGAGACACGAGCAGTTCCATGTCCTACAGCGAGGCCCAGGACCTGCTGCGCGCGTCGGACATCACCCTCTATGCGATCGGGTTCCTGGCCCACCTCTCCCAGTCGCTCCAACTGGACCAGCGGGTGAAGCTGCGCACGCTCGCGGAACTGACGGGCGGACTGGCGTTCTTTCCGACCGTCATCAAGGACCTCGATCCGACCTACGAGAAGATCGCGGCGGAGATCCGCGGCCAGTTCACGCTGGGGTACCTGTCGACCAACCCCAAGCTCGACGGCGGCTGGCGCAAGGTGGAAATCAAGGTGAAGCGGCCCGGCGTGAGGGTGCGCACCCGCCAGGGCTACTACGCCCCGTACCGCAAACAGCCATAGGCGGCGTTCGCGCCCGGACATCCAGAACCATGCCGTCTTCCTCCGATCGCTTCACGCTCGTCTCCGACTTCGAGCTCCGCGGCGACCAGGCGCGCGCGATCGCGGAGCTGCAGGGCGGCCTCGAGCGCGGGGACCCGTGGCAGGTCCTGCTCGGGGTGACGGGATCGGGCAAGACCTTCACGATGGCCCAGGTCGTGGCGCGGGTGAACCGCCCGACCCTCGTCATGGTGCACAACAAGACGCTGGCGGCCCAGCTCTACCAGGAGTTCCGGCGCTTCTTCCCCGGCAACGCCGTCGAGTACTTCGTCAGCTACTACGACTACTATCAGCCCGAGGCCTACGTCCCGGCCACCGACACCTACATCGAGAAGGAAGCCACCACCAACGACGAGATCGACCGGATGCGGCTGTCGGCGACGCGATCGCTGTTCGAGCGCCGTGACGTGCTGATCGTGGCGAGCGTGTCGTGCATCTACGGCCTCGGCGCGCCGGAGACCTACTACGGCATGGCGCTGCCCCTGGAGCGCGGCCAGCGGCTGGACCGGGAGCAGATCCTCCGCAAGCTCGTCGAGCTGCAGTACGAGCGCAACGACCACGACTTCGCGCGCGGCACCTTCCGCGTCCGCGGCGACACGGTCGAGGTGTTCCCGTCGTACGAGGAAACGGCCCTGCGCATCGAGCTGTTCGGCGACGACATCGACGCCCTCGCGGCCTTCGATCCGCTCACCGGCAGGGCGATCCAGCGCCTCGATCGCGTCTCGGTCTACCCGAAGACGCACTTCGTCACGACGCGGGAGCGGACGAAGCAGGCCGCCGAGGCCATCAAGACCGAACTCGACGCGCGGCTGCCGGCCCTCCAGGCCGAAGGCCGGCTGCTCGAGGCGCAGCGCCTCCACCAGCGGACGATGTTCGACCTCGAGATGATGCGGGAGATCGGCTACTGCCACGGCATCGAGAACTACTCGCGCCACCTTACCGGGCGCGCGGCCGGCGAGCCGCCGCCCACGCTGCTCGACTACCTGCCGCCGGACGCTCTCGTCATCGTGGACGAAAGCCACCAGACGGTGCCGCAGGTCCGCGGCATGTTTCATGGCGACCAGGCCCGCAAGCAGGTGCTCGTGGACTACGGGTTCCGGCTGCCGTCGGCCCTCGACAACCGCCCCCTGAACTTCTCGGAGTGGGAGTCGCGGGTCCACCAGGTCGTCTTCGTCTCGGCCACGCCAGGGCCGTACGAACTGCAGAAGACCGCCGGCGTGATTGTCGAGCAGGTGATCCGCCCGACGGGCCTGCTCGACCCCGTCGTGGACGTCCGTCCCGTGACGGGACAGGTCGACGACCTGCTGGCCGAGATCCGCGCGCGCGTCGCCGCGAAAGAGCGGGTGCTGGTGACCACGCTCACCAAGCGCATGGCCGAGGACCTGACGCAGTACTACCACGAACTCGGCGTGCGGGTGCGCTACCTGCACTCGGACATCGAGACGCTCGAGCGCGTCGAGATCCTGCGCGATCTGCGGCGCGGCGCGTTCGACGTGCTGGTCGGGATCAACCTCCTGCGTGAGGGCCTCGACCTCCCCGAGGTGTCGCTGGTCGCGATTCTCGACGCCGACAAGGAGGGATTCCTGCGCTCCGCCGGCGCGCTCATCCAGACGTCGGGCCGGGCGGCGCGCAACGTGCACGGCACGGTGATCATGTACGCCGACGTGAGGACGGGCAGCATCGAGGCCGCCATCGCCGAGACCGATCGCCGCCGCGCGATCCAGGAAGCCTACAACCGCGAGCACGGCATCACGCCGGCGTCCATCGTGAAGGATATCGACGAGGTGCTGAGCAGCGTCTACGAGCGCGACTACCTGGCGGTGCCGTCCGTGCGGGACGCTCCCGAGCCGTTCATGACCCTCGCCGAAATCGAGGCGCGCATCCAGCAGCTCGGCCGCGACATGAAGGCCGCCGCGGCGAACCTCGAATTCGAGAAGGCCGCCTCCGTCAGGGACGAGATCAAGCGGCTGCGCGCCCGGAGCCTCGGTGTCGATGATGCGTCGCTCGTCGCGGGCGGCGGCCGGCGCGGCGCCGGCCGCTAATTCGGCGGTGCCCCGCGCCGCGCCCTCGCGTCGGTTGTATGATGGTGCTGGCGCCGCCGCAGGCCCGGTCACGGGGACCGCGCCAGCGCGGGGCAGACAAAGGAGCAATGGCCATGGCAGACGAACGCGGTAACGCAGCCGGTGGGGTCCTCGTGGCCTTTACCCTCGGGGCGCTGGTCGGGGCCGTCGTCGCCCTGTTGTTCGCGCCCGCGAAGGGCGAGGACACCCGCGAGATGATCGGCGGGAAGGCGCGGGAGAGCGCCCAGAAGACCCGCGAGTTCCTGAAGCACCAGCGTGAGACGCTGGCATCGGCGGTCGAGCGCGGGCGTGAAGCCTACCAGGCGGCACGGGAGAAGGAGCAGGCGTGAACGGCGCGAGCACGGTGTTCCTGGGCGTCATCGCCGCCGCCACGGTGACGGTGGCCATCGTCCAGATCGGGTTGTTTCTCGCCGCGCTGCGTTTGACGAGGCGGGTGGAGGCGCTCTCGGCACAGGTGGAGCGCGAACTCGGGCCCCTGGCGGTGAAGCTGGGGCAGGTCGCCGGCAACCTCCAGCAGGCGTCCGCCCTGGCCACGGTCCAGATCGAGCGCCTCGACCGTCTGTTCGCCGGCGCCTCGAAGCGCGCCGACGATACCATGTCGCTCGTGCATGGAGCCGTCGTCGGGCCGATTCGCGAAGGGCTGGCCGTCGTGGCGGCGGTGCGCGGCGTCGTCGGCGCGATCCGCGCCTTCCGGCGAGGCAGCCCGGGTCGGGCGACGCCGAAGTTCGACGACGAGGACCCGCTGTTCATCGGGTGACGATGGCCGTCGCGGCCCCGGCCAGGCCGGGGGACGCCGGCGCGATCCCGGCGCCCGCCGCCGGCTGAGGGTGGCCCGTCGCCGGGGAAAGATTGACGGCGGGTGCATGGCGGTGGTAGAAAACTGCCAGTCTTCACGCCCCCTACGAAGGTGATACTCATGCTCACACGTCCGCGCGGTACGACCCACCTGCTCATCGGCCTGTTGATGCTGGTGGTGATGAGCACGGCCGCCGCCGCCCAGGAATCGAAATCCACGGCGCTGACGAAGGACCTGACCACGTTGCTCGATGGGGCCAAGCTGACGGCGATCGCCGCCAAGGACCCCTCGGACTCCGACGCGTTCGTGGCGGCGATGTACTTTTCGGGAAGCCAGTTGCTCATCGTGTCGGCGAAGTACACGCCGGCCGTGCTGCTCAACGAGAAGCTGGCGAAGAAGGACTACCAGGAGGTCTATATCGACCTCAACAGCGCCTCGGTGGCCAGCACGCGGGTCTTCATCGAAGACCTGGGCGCCGACGGGCTCAAGATGGATCATCCCGACGGAGCCGCGTTCGACTCGATCGACCGCGGCGGCAAGCGCACGATTTTCGATGGCGACTGGAAGAAGGAACAGAAGCTGACCGACGAACAGTACGCGAAGCTCTTCGCCGATGCCGACGCGCTGTATTCGCGGCTGCTCCAGGCGTTGATCAACCAGGCCAAGAAGTAGGATCGGCCACCACCGACCAGTTCTCGTCCAGCCAATGCAGCAGCGGCGTGAGGTCCGCCGGGAGCGGGGCCTCGAAGCTCCGCAGCCCGTCCTCGCCTGACCAGGCTGGCACGGCAAGCCTCGAGGCGTGCAACGCCAGCCGCGCCACGGGCGCGCCTGCCGGACCGCCCGCCGGGCGGCCATAGACCGGGTCGCAGAGCACCGGCGTGCCGATCAACCGGAGGTGGGCGCGGATCTGGTGGTGCCGTCCCGTCTCGGGGTGGGCCTCCACCATCGCGGCCGTCTCGGTGCCGCGAGCCCAGCGTTTGCGGACGACGTAGCTCGTGACACTGTCCCACGCCCCGGCCTCTCCGGGCAGCGCGGGCCGCACCTTGCCTTTCCGGGCCGGGTGGAGCGGCGTGGTGACCCGCCCCTCGCGCTGTGGGGGCACGCCTCGCGTGAAGGCGATGTAGGTTTTGCGGACGCGCCGCTCCTCGAACGCCAGGCACAGACGGCGGTGCGCCTCGGCCGTGCGCGCGAACAGCAGCACGCCTGACGTGCCACGATCCAGCCGGTGCACCACCCACACCGCCGCCTCGAGCTGGCGCTCGACGAGCGCGCGGACGCACGCGTCCGGCCCCGAGTCCGGGGCCGGCACCGTTGGCAGGCCGGAGGGCTTGTCGACGACGACGATGGACTCGTCCGCGAAGAGGACGGGAATCCGCGCGCTCAACATGTCACCATGCTCACAGCGGTGGCCGGCCCGCCATCTGCCATGCCTTGACCGCGTCGAGCGGGTGGATCAGCATGACGATGTTGAGGGTGAGATTGTCGCGCGTGAGGAAGAGCGTGCCGAACTCCATCGCCAGGATGACCGCGACCGTCACCCAGAGCCGGGCGCGCCACGCGAAGAGGAATCCGAGCGCCGCGAAGAAGATGTCGCTCACCGAGTTGAACACGCTGTCGCCCACGTACCCGAGGGCAATCGTGGCCTCGCGGTAGCGGTTGATGATGATGGGGGAGTTCTCCAGGATCTCCCAGGCGCCTTCCAGCGCAAGCGCGCCGAGGAACCGCGCGCGTAGGGACGACCGCCGGGCGAGCAGCCACAGGATCGCGTAGAAGAGCATGCCGTGAATCGTATGCGAGAACGAATACGGATCGGCAAAGCGCTGCGACTGTTCGCTGCTCCAGATGTTGCCTTCCCACAGGCCCGGGCGGCCGTCGGGGCCGAACGGGAGGCGGCCCATCCAGAACTCGACTGCGGCGACGACCGCGCACACGGCGGCGGAGGCGGCCAGCAGGGAGCCGTTGCGGCTGATGAAGGCGGCCGCGCGGCGATGCAGGGGAGCTTGAGCAGTGGGCATGCGGGTCTCTCAGGCTGTCTGCGGATTCTACTTCAGGCCGGCGCCGGCGGCCGTCCCCCTGAACCGGCGGCTGGCAGGCGGCCGGCAGGTTGACGTCGAGTCGGCCGCGATGATACTTAGAAGGACAGTCCAGCATCACACAACGCGATGTCCAGGGACGGCCGGCGGCTGGATCGTCGCGTGCACCCCTGGCCAGGAGACCATGCCCATGAGGTCACGAGTTACCAGTGTGTTGATGGCGGCATGCGTGACAGCCGTCGTCGCTCAACCCGCGCAGGGGCAGATCGGCGGCTTCCTGAAGAAGAAGGCGAAGGAGGCGGCGCAGGCACCGGTTCAGCAGCAGCAGGCCCAACAGCAGGCCGACGAGGCAGCCGCAAGGGCCCTCTCGGCCCCGGACATCGTACCGATCACGGAGGAGTCGACCGCCCGCTTCGCCAGGGCGCTGGACATGGAGATCCGGCTCCGCGGCGAGTTCCGCGCCATGCTGGCCTCCATGAAACCCCGGGAGGAGTACGAGGAGTGCAAGGGCGAGGCGTCGATGTCGCCTGAGGCCCAGCAGATCGCGCTCGGGATGGCGAATATCAGCGACAAGGGGACGCCGGCCGAGATGCAGAAGGCGATGCTGAAGATCAGCCGCGACATCGAGGCGCTCATCGTGAAGAAGTGCGGGGGCGATCCCGGAGGCTGGTCTGACGGGAAACGCGCCGAACGCCTCAGGGAAATCGAGGCCGAGGCGTCTGACGCCTTCGCGCCGTCGGGCGCCGCGGGCGCGAGCGAGGAACCGGCGGGCGACGGCCTGCACGGGCCGTCGTGGCGGCCGACGGATGAGGCGCAGGCAGACGCCCACCCCTATCGTCGGAAGTACGCCATCGCGAAAGAGCGCTGGATCCCTTTCTGCGCCGCGGAGGCCACGAAGGCCGAGGGCAAGTACACAAGGGTCAAGGGTGAGGGCGCCCAGTACGTCTATACCGTGGAGGAGGCGCAGGTGCTGTCTCAGCACTGCCCGGATGTGATGGCGAAGCTGAACAAGGTTACGGCACCCGTTCAGACCGCCAGGTAGCGCTGGCGCCGGTGCATCTGGAAACGGCGCGCGTTCTCGCGGCGGCCGCCATCGTGTGGCAGGCGCTGACTCCTGGCGTGTGGCGCGCAGAGCTGCCGATGGCCAAGAATGGGCCGCTCAGCGTCGTTCGGGCCGTCGTGATCCGGATCGACCCTGCGAAGGTGCGGTTCACGCTCGATCGGCGGTCCCGCGACTACGGCCTGAGCGGCGACTGGTCGGTTGAGCGGATGCCCTCGACTGGGGCAGTCGCGTTCAACGCCGGGCAGTTTTCCGGCGGCGCGCCCTGGGGCTGGCTGGTGCTCGACGGCGTCGAGGTGCAGCCGCCCGGCTCGGGCACGCTCGGCATGTCGTTCATCGTCGATGTCGATGGGCGAGCCTCGCTGGTCATGCCCGGCGAGTTGGCAGCCGCCCGCGCGCGAGCGTTCCAGGCTTTCCAGTCATACCCCGCGCTGCTCGTCGACGGCCGTGAGCCCTGGGAGATTCAGGCCCCTGGGCGCGGTGTCGACCTGGCACATCGCGACTCGCGCCTCGCCATCGGCCTCCTCCGCGACGGGTCGGCCGTCGTCGTGCTCACGCGGTTCACCGGCATGGGCAACGCAGCCGAGACGTTTCCGTGGGGGCCCACGGTGCCGGAGATGGCCGCCTTCATGAAGTCGCTGGGCTGCGAGCGGGCCATGTTGCTCGACGGAGGCATTTCGGGCCAGCTCGCCGTGCGCCGGCGCGACAGGTCGGTGACGCAGTGGACGAACTGGCGTGCGGTCCCCCTCGGCCTCATCGTCAGCCCACGGACGCCCTGAACGCGCCCAGCCGCCACAGTGCGGTCTCGACGCCCCGGCAGGAACGCCCCGCCGCGCACAGTCCGTCAGTCCAAACAGGCCCGAATACGCCTCGCCGTAGGAATCCCATCGTGGATCGGCCCTTGCAGCGGCAGTGGCCCAGTGCCCCAGAGCAAACGGGAGCCTTCTTGCCGCTCCCGGAGGATGTCGTACGCGGATACCGGCCGGGCGACGTCGTGCGTGGGCACGGTTGACCCCATTCCACTGGAGGATGCCATGCGGATGATGCTCAGAGTCTGGATGCCGGCAGAAGCGGGGAACGCGGCCATCAAGGACGGGTCGCTCCCGCGATCGATCAAGGCGCTGGTGGAGCGATTGAAGCCTGAGGCGGCGTACTTTTTCCCCGACGAAGGCAAGCGCTCGGCGCTGTACGTGTTCGACATGCAGGACGCGTCGCAGATTCCGCCGATCGTCGAGTCGCTGTTCCTGGGGATGAACGCGGAGGTCACGCTCTCGCCGGTGATGAACTTCGAAGATCTGCAGAAGGGTCTGGCCGAGGCGACGAAGTCGCGCTGACAAGGCAGGAGACGATGCCGCACGGGCACGGCAGGGCCGAGGCAGGTCTGACCGTCGCTCTCAGCCCTGTCGGGCCTGCCTTCGAAAACTCGTGGGTGTGTTGCCGTTGAGTGGTGGGCGCTAGTGGATTCGAACCACTGACCCCCGCCGTGTGAAGGCGGTGCTCTACCGCTGAGCCAAGCGCCCACTCAAGGGGTGCAGACTCACAATCTTACCGAAAACCGGCGTACGCTCGCAACCGGCAGACTGGAGCCGGGCGGCCCTCGGTTTCCGCCCCTACTTCCGCGTTTCCGGCAGGCGCCGGCGGGCGGGCCCGTCGTAGTACGCCTCGTCGCGGTCGATCTTGCGCATCGGCGGCTGCGTCAGTTTCTCCTCGACGGCATGCGCCAGCAGGCCCGGAACGCGCGAAATGATGAACAGGCCATTCCCGATCTCGGGGCCGAAGCCCAGGTCGCCGCACACCGCCGCAATCGCGCCGTCGATGTTCAGCGGCAGCGGATGCTGGGCCCGGCCGGGCATGCCGTTGAGCACGCGCTCCACCACCCGCAGCAGCCGGCAGTGCTCGCCGTCGAGGTCGAGTTCGTGCGCGAGCTGCAGGAGCCTGGCGGCGCGCGGGTCCCGGGCGTGGATGCGGTGCCCGAAGCCCGGAGGCGTGGGACCGGTCCCGCAGTGCTTTTCGAGCAGCCTGCGTGCGGCGTCCTCGTACGACATGCCGCCGTGGTGAAGCGAGATGCCGTCCTGCAGGCAGCGCATCACCGCTTCGATGTCGCCGCCGTGGTAGTTGCCGAAGGCCAGGACGCCGGCAGCCACGGCGGCGGACAGCGTCGACCCCGACGAAGCCACGTGCCGCGCCGCGATCGTCGACGGCGGCGTCACGCCGTGATCGATCGATGACAGCAGCACGGCGGTGAACAGCTTGCCGATCGAGGGAGTCGGCAGCTCGCCGCGCAGGAGGAGGTAGATCGCCTCGCTGAACATGAGCCGCCCCATCAACTCGTCGACGGGGTAGCCGCGGATCTCGATCTCGTTCGGCGCGATGCGCGTCAGGGAGGTCGCCCACTCGTTGGAGCCGGATGCACGGTGGCGCCGCTCTTTGCCGCCCGTCGCCTTGTCTGGCGTCGCTGGATCGTGGTTCATGGTCGCAGCCCATCTCGAACACGCGGAAACTCGCCGGCCTGGCCCCCCGATCCCGGTCGGCGTGCCGCTGGACCGGCGCCCACTCGAGCCGGGTGCGCGCCGGAATGGGGCCCGCAGGCTGCAGCCTGCTCGAGCCGGCGAACGTTGCCAACCGACGTGAGCCCCGCGTCTACAATGTGCCGTACAAGCGATCGCCGAAGTCGCCGAGCCCGGGCACGATGTACTTCCGGGCGTCCAGGCCCTGGTCGATGACCGGAGTGTAAATGTCGACGTCGGGATGATGCCGTTCGACGTGCGCGACGCCTTCTGGGGCGGCGACGATGCAGAGAATCTGGATGCGCCGGGCGCCTGCTTCCTTGAGCAGCGTGACGGCATCGACCGCGCTGCCGCCGGTGGCCAGCATCGGGTCGATCATGAGCACGTGGCTGTCCGCCAGGCGCGGCGGCAGCTTGGCGTAGTAGCGCGACGCCACCGCCGTCAGTTCATCCCGCTGGAGCCCGATGTGGCCGACGCGCGCGCCCGGCACCAGCTCGAGCACGGCGTCGAGCATGCCGAGGCCCGCGCGCAGCACCGGCACGACCACGACGTCGGCCGCCACGCGCTGGCCCGTCGCGTCCGCGATGGGCGTTCGGACGGTGTCGGCCCTGCACGGGAGCTCCCGCAGCGCCTCGGCCGCCAGCAGGACGCTGACCCGCACGGCCAGGCGCCTGAAGGCGTCCGGCTCCGTGTTGACGTCGCGCAGGGAAAGGAGAATGTCCTGAACGAGCGGATGACGGACCAGGATGACGGCCACGCGCAAACTATACACGAACGCGCGCGGAGGCGGCTACCGCGGTACGGCAGGCCGCCGGGCCGCCAGGCAGGACGCGCGCGTGGAGTAGAATTCCAGGCATGCTTGCGCCACTCGTCCATGCAAACCGCGCGGGTCGCCGCGCCGCCGCCCTCACCGTCACCCTCGTCGTGGCCATTGCCGTCGCCGGCGCCGCGCCGCCGGCAAAGCGGAAGGCGTCGCTCGTCGTGACGGGCGGGACGGTGGTCACGATGGATCCCCAGCGGCGCGTATTGTCGCCGGGCGCGGTGGCCATCGACGGCAAGACGATTGTGGCGGTGGACACGCCACAGGCGATCGCCGCGCGGTTCGCCGCCTCCGACGTCATCCAGGCGGCCGGCACGGTCGTGATGCCGGGCCTCGTCAACACCCACGGCCACGCGCCCATGGTGATGTACCGCGGGCTTGCGGACGACCTCAAGCTCATGGACTGGCTGGAGAAGTACATCTTCCCGGCCGAAGCCAAGACCGTGTCGCCGGACATGGTCCGGATCGGCACCCGGCTGGCGGCGCTCGAGATGCTGCAGTCGGGCACGACGCTCCACACCGACATGTACTACTTCGAGGAGGAGGTCGCGAAAGCCACGAAGGAAGCCGGCATCCGCGGCGTGCTGGGCCAGACGATCATCGGGTTCCCCGTGGCCGACGCGAAGACGCCCGCGGAGGGCCTGGCGCGCGCCGAGCGCTTCATCCAGGCCTTCAAGGGCGACGCCCTGGTGGTGGCCACGGTGGCCGCGCACTCGATGTACACGGTCGACGCGGAGACGCTCAAGGCCACTCGCGACCTCGCGGCGAAGTACGGCGTGCCGCTGCTGACCCACCTGGCCGAGACGCGCGACGAAGTGACCGAGTCGATGGAGAAGCACAAGCTCTCCCCGACGGCGTATTTCGAATCGGTCGGGTTCTGGGACACGCCGGGCCTCGCCGCGCACGGCGTGCACCTCAGCGACGCCGACATCGCAATCCTGCTGAAGCACCGGGTGGCGCTGTCGCACAACCCCGAGAGCAACATGAAGCTCGCGAGCGGCGCCGCTCCCTTGACCAAGGCGTTGAAGGCCGGCCTGGTCGTGGGCCTCGGCACCGACGGCGCGGCCAGCAACAATGACCTCGACATGTTCGAGGCCATGCGCCAGGCGGCTTTTCTGCACAAGCTGAGCGAAGAGGACCCGACGGTCGCGTCGGCGCAGACGGTGCTGGAGATGGCCACGATCGGCGGTGCGGCCGCCGTCGGCATGGCCGACCGGCTCGGCTCGCTCGAGCCGGGCAAGCTGGCCGACCTCATCGTCGTCTCGATGCGCTCGGCGCGCCAGACGCCGATGTACAACCCGATCTCGCACCTGGTCTACGTGACCCGCGGTGACGACGTCCGGACGACGATCGTGAACGGGCGCGTCGTGATGCGCGACCGGCGGGTCCTGACGTTGAATCCGTCCCTGGTCCTGGCCGATGCCCGGAAACTGGCCGAGAAGGTCCGGGCGGCCGTGGCCCCGGCCCCGGCTCAGTCGAGCGTAGCGAGGTAGGGCAGGTTGCGGTACTGCTCCGCGTAGTCGAGTCCGTAGCCCACGACGAAGCGGTCTTCGATCGTGAAGCCGATGTAGTCCACCTTGACGTCGACCTTCCTGCGCGAGGGCTTGCTGAGCAGGCAGGCGGTCCTCAACGACTTGGGCGACCGGGCGTGCAGGATCTCCTGCAGGTACGCCAGCGTGAGCCCCGTGTCGACGATGTCCTCGACGATGACCACGTTGCGGCCGTCGAGGCCCGAATCGAGGTCCTTCAGCACCCGAACCTCGCCGGAGGAGGTCGTGCCCTTGGCGTAGCTCGACACGGCCATGAAATCGACCGTCACCGGCCTGTTCATCGCCCGGACGAGGTCGCCAAGGAAGATGAACCCCCCCTTCAGCACGCTGACCAGGTGCAGCTGGTCGTCGGCGGCGTAGTCGCGCTGGATTTCGTCGGCGAGTTCCTTCACCCGCTGCTGGATTTCCTCGGCCGAAATCATCACGTTCGCCGGTGCTTCGTAGGCCATAGGGCAGCAAGCCTAACACAAAAGGAAGTAGGATCGGAGGAGGTGGAGGGGGTGTGGCGAAGAAGCTGACGGCAGCCGAAATGCACCGCCTGGCGCGCCTCGGCGCGGCGGCGAAACTGGCGCAGCTGGAGCGCGAAATCGACGCGCTGAAACGGGCATTCCCGGGTCTGAAGGCACAGCCGTCACCCGGCCCCGCGGCGGCCAGCCGACGGGGCTGTCGCGCCCGGAACCTCGCGCTGCCGCGTTCCGCATCGCAGCCGGCGTGCCCCGATGAACGCCGCCGAGCGCAAGGCCGTGTCGAGCGGATGAAACGCTACTGGGACGCGCGCCGGAAAGCCGGGAACAAATAGCGGTAGGCACCCGGTCGGCGGGATGTGGGCCTCCGGCAACTATTTCCGCGCGTCTACGTCTAAACGTTTACGTAGGTAAACTCGCGACTGAACGTTTTTGACTGTGGAGGCCCCCATGCCAGATCCGCAGGTCAGGACACGTTCGGGCGGCACGACGCGCGTCCCCCAGCGTGCGCTCGACTCCTTCTCCGCCGCGTTCCGCGGCCAACTCCTGCCTCAAGCACACACCCGGATACGATGCCGCGCGCGCCATCTGGAACGCCATGATCGACCGGCGGCCGGCGCTGATCGCCCGCTGCGCGACCGCCGACGACGTGGCGCTCGCGGTGCGCTTCGCCGGCGCGCACGAGCTCCTCGTCGCCGTGCGTGGCGGCGGGCACAACATCGCGGGCAACGCCGTCTGCGACGGCGGCCTGATGATCGACCTCTCGGCCATGAAGGCAGGTCGACGTCGACCCGACAGCGCGACCGCGCGCGTCGGCCCGGGCGCCACGCTCGGCGACGTCGACCGCGCGACGCAGGCGCACGGGCTGGCGACGCCGCTCGGCATCAACTCGACCACCGGCATCGCGGGCCTCACGCTCGGCGGCGGCTTCGGCTGGCTGAGCCGGAGCCTCGGCCTCACGATCGACAACCTGCTCTCGGCGGACGTCGTGACGGCGGACGGCGACGCCTGGTCCGGGCGAGCGCGTCCGAGCATCCGGACCTGTTCTGGGGCATCCGGGGCGGCGGCGGCAACTTCGGCGTCGTGACGTCGTTCGAGTTCCGGCTGCATCCGGTCGGTCCGGAGGTGCTCTCGGGGCTGATCGTGCACCCGCTCGACGAGGCGCCCGGCGTGCTGCGCTTCTATCGCGACTTCCTGAAGACGGACGCCCGACGAGTTCGTCTGCTGGTTCGTGCTGCGGAAGGCGCCGCCGCTGCCGTTCCTGCCGCCGGAGTGGCACGGCCGGGAGATCCTGGCGCTGGCGGTCTGTTACGCGGGCGCCGATCGCCGACGGCGAGCGCGTCGCGAAGCCGCTGCGCGAATTCGGCCAGCCGATCGCCGACGTGATCGAGCCGCACCCGTTCACCGCCTGGCAGACGGTGCTCGACCCGCTGCTCACGCCGGGCATGAGGAACTACTGGAAGTCGCACGACTTCCTCGAGCTGAGCGACGGGCTCATCGACGTGCTGATCGAGCACGCCCGCCGCATTCCCGATCCGCAGACCGAGATCGCCTTCGCCCAGCTCGGCGGCGCGGTGAGCCGCGTGCCGGCCGACGCGACGGCCTACGCGCACCGGGACGCGCAGTTCGTGATGAACGTGCACGGCCGGTGGGAAGACCCCGCGAAGGACGCCGCGTGCATCGGGTGGGCGCGCCAGCTCTTCGAGGCCGCCGCGCCGTTCGCGACGGGCGGCGTGTACGTGAACTTCCTCACGCAGGACGAGCAGGGCAGGGTGCCGGCCGCGTACGGCGGCAACTACGCGCGGCTCGTCGCGCTCAAGAAGAAGTACGACCCGGGGAACCTGTTCCGCGTCAACCAGAACATCGGGCCGGCGGCTGAGGGCCGGGAGAGGTCCTGGCCCCCTCGCACGCAGACGATGGGGGGTGGAGCGGGCTACGGGAATCGAACCCGTCTAGCTGGCTTGGGAAGCCAGAGCATTACCACTATGCTAAGCCCGCCCGTCGGGACCGTGCTGGGAACCCATTCTAGCAAATCCGATCGACGCGCCGGCCCCTAGCCCCGGATGAACGCCAGCACCTCGTCGCGCCTGGCTTCCATCACGGCCTGGGTCGTCGCCTCGAGGTTGAGCCGGAGCAGCGGCTCGGTGTTCGACGCGCGCACGTTGAAGTGCCAGTCAGGCGCCTCCACCGACACGCCGTCCATCCGGTACACCCTGGCGCCGGGCGCGCGTCTGCCCATCGCCTCGAGGCCGGCGAGCTTCTCGTCCACCAGGGCCATCGACGACACCTTGGTGTTGATTTCGCCGGAGATGAAGTACTTGGCGCGCAGCGGCTCCAGCAGCTGGTGCAGGGCCTGGCCCTTGATCGACATCAGCTCGAGGATGAGCATCGCCGGGATGAACCCGTTGTCCGCGTAGAAGTTGTCGCGGAAGTAGTAGTGCCCGGTCACCTCGCCGCCGAACACCGCGTTCTCCTCGCGCATGCGCTTCTTGAAGAACGCGTGGCCCACGCGGTTCATCAGCGGCCGGCCGTCGTACTTCGCGATGGTGTCCTTCACCGCGTAGCTCGCGCGCACGTCGTAGACGATGGCGGCGCCGCGCTCCTTCATCAGGAACGCCTCGGCGAGCAGGGCCGTCACGAAATCGCCGGGGATGAACTCGCCGTCGCGATCGACGAAGAAGCAGCGGTCGGCGTCGCCGTCCCACGCGATCCCGATGTCCGCCCGCTCGGCGACGACGCGCTCGACCAGGTCCTTCCGGTTCTCCTCGATGAGCGGATTGGCCTCGTGGTTCGGGAACGTGCCGTCGATGTCGAAGCAGAGCCTCGTCGTGCGGCAGGGGAGCTTCTCGAACAGCTTCGGCGCCACCAGCCCGCCCATCCCGCTGCCGGCGTCGAGGACGACGTTGAACGGCGTGATGACGGACGGGTCGATGAACTTCAGCACGTGCGCCACGTAGTCGTCGAGCAGGGCGCCGTTCGCCGCCAGCGAGCCGGCGGCCGCGGCCGGCGGCGGGATGGTGTCGCCCGCCACCATGTCGCGGATCTGGGAGATGCCGGCCTCGCCGCTGAGCGGGAACGCCTCGGCGCGCACCAGCTTCATCCCGATGTACTCCTTCGGGTTGTGCGACGCGGTCACCATCGCCCCGCCCTCGTGACGGTCGCGGGCCACGGCGAAGTACAGCATGTCGGTGGCGATCATCCCGTAGTCGACGACATCCGCGCCCTGCTCGCGCGCGCCCTCGATGAAGGCCGCCGCGATGGACGGCGCCGACAGCCGCATGTCGCGGCCGACGGCGATCCGCTTCGCGCCGAGGTAGGCGACAAACGCCCGGCCGATCAGCCTGGCCGTCGCTTCGTTCAGCTCCCCCGGGTAGATGCCGCGGATGTCGTACGCCTTGAAGATGCCGGTGTTGACGCTCATCGCTGCTCCTGCTGTCACAGGCCCGCCGCCAGGCGGGAATGGTCGGTGACGGCCGACTTGTCGCCCAGGATCACGCCGCTGTCGATCACGACGTTCCGGCCGACATGGCAATGCCGGCCGAGGATCGCGGATCGGACGACGGCATCGCGCGAGACGCGGCCGTTGGGCCAGACGATCGCGCCGTCGATCACCGCGTCTTCCTCGATCACGCTGTTGCGGCCGATGACGCTGTACGGGTGGATGCGGGCGCCGGCTTTCACCACGGTGCCGGCGTCGATGAAGCACGGCCCCTCGACGATCGCGCCCTCCTCGATCTTCACGTCCGGGCCGAGGCACGTGAATCCCCGGGCTTCCGCGCCGAACGGCTCGGCGAGGAACCGCCGGTCCATGATGTCCCGGTGCACCTGCATGTACTTCTCGGGGGTGCCGATGTCGATCCAGTAGCCGCGGTAGACGTAGGCGACGAAGGTCTCGCCGCGCTCCACCAGCGACGGGAAGAACGCGCGCTCGATGGAGTAGGCCGTCTCGTCCGGGATGCGGTCGAAGGTCTCGGGCTCGAGGACGTACACCCCCGCGTTGATCGTGTCGCAGGTGATCTCGTCGGCCTTGGGCTTCTCGAGGAAGCGCCGCACGTTGCCGTCCGCGTCCGTCTCCACCAGCCCGTAGTCGGACGGGTTCTCCACGGGCGTGAGGACGATGGTCGCCTTGGCCTGGCGCTCGCGGTGCAGGCGGAGCACCTCGCCCAGGTTGATCTGCGTCATCACGTCGCCGTTGAACACCACCACGGTGTTCTTGTAGGCGCCCGTCGCGAACTTGATTGCCCCGCCGGTCCCGAGCGGGCTCGGCTCGACGACGTAGGACATCTTGACGCCCGCGTCCCGTCCGTCCCCGAAGACGTCCTGGATGCGGCGGGGCTGGTAGTTGAGGCTCAGGATCACCTCGTCGATCTCGGGCACCGCGCGCACGAGATCGATCTGGTAGTTGAGGAACGCGCGCCCGAAGACGGGCACAATGGGTTTCGGCGTGTGGAGGGTCAGCGGGCGCAGCCGTGTGCCCTTGCCCCCGGCGAGCAGGATGGCCTTCATGACAACCGTCCCATCTTATCGCAAGCGCGCTACAATAGAGCGGGAATGAACCTGCCCAACAGCCTCACGCTGATCAGGATTTTCCTGGTCCCGCTCCTGGTCGTGGTGCTCCTGACCAAGGTCGAATGGCCCGTCATGGGGGTGTCGAGCCAGGTGCTCGGCGCGGCCATCTTCGGCCTCGCCTCGCTCACCGACTGGCTCGACGGCTACGTGGCGCGGCGGCGCAAGCAGGTGACGCCGCTCGGGCAGATGATGGACCCGATCGCCGACAAGCTGCTCACGGCGGCGGCCTTCATCTCCCTCGTCCAGATGAACGCCGCCCCGGCCTGGATGGTGGCCGTGATCATCGGCCGTGAGTTCGCGGTCACCGGCCTCCGCAGCTTGGCGTATTCCCGCGGCGCGATCATCGCCGCCACCGCGATGGGGAAGGCCAAGATGACCAGCCAGGTCGTGGCCATCCTGCTCCTCATCCTGGGGCACGAAGGCTATCATCCGTTCTACGTGCTGGGCCAGGCCGCGTTGTGGGTGGTGCTGGTGCTCTCGGTCGTCTCGGGCATCGACTACTACCGCAAGTACGCCCGGGCCACGCCGTCGTCCTGAGGACGGCGCCCGCTACAGGCTCTTGCCGCCCTTGTCGGCCTGCTTGCCCTTGTCGTCCTTCTTGATGGGCGGCACGGGTTCCTCGACCGGCTCCTTCATGGCGAGCTGGGCCTTGGCCAGATACTCGCTCTGCTCGAACTCCTTCAGCAGCCGGTCGAAGTAGGGCACGGCCTCGGCACGCCGGCCCATCTTCACCAGCGAATCGCCGAGGTGATAGTAGAGGGCGTCGCGCTTGGGGTACTCAGGGTCGGACTTGAGCAGCGCCTTGAAGCGCTCGATCGCCCCCGGGTACCACTTGTTCCGCCAGTAGAAGTAGCCGACCTTGTACTCCGACTCGCTCAGGCGGGACCGGGCCTGCCGCAACTTCTGGCGCCCCTCGTCGAGGAGCGCGCTCTGCGGGTAGCGCTGGACGAAGAGCGACAGCTCAGCCACGGCCTCCCGCGTTTCGGTCTGGTCACGATCGGGCGCGAGCATCTGCAGGAAATGGCACATCCCCAGCTTGAACTGCGCGTAGTCGGCGCGCGCGTTCGTCGGATAGAACGTGAGGAACTCGCGAAACTCGTTCTGGGCGAGCACGAGCGACTCCGCCGACTTCTCGCCGAGATACGTGTCGCCGAGCCCGATCTTGGCGTCAGGCCGGTAGTTGCTCTGGGGGTAGTTGTCGACGAGCTGGCGGTAGTACTCGCGCGCCTGGAACCACTTCTTCTTGTTGACCAGCTCGGTCGCGCGGTCCATGAGGTACTTGTCCCCTTCGAGAATGCCGGTGGGGACGACGTTCTTGTTCCGCGAACACGCGGCGGCGGAGGCCAGAACCGCGACAAGGCCGGCGGCGACGACAACCCGGGACACGCGACAAGTCATGCTCACATTCCAGCTTCTCTGGCCCGGCGGGAGGACGTTCGCCGGGCAACCTAACTTTTCATTCTACAACGCGACAGCTCGCCGGCGCCCGCCGGCGCACCGCCAACTGCAGCGGCGCCGGATCTAGGAGAAAAATGCCCGGACGTGCGCGGGCAGACGCTTCGGGCGCCCGGTGAGGTCCGTGGAGGCATGCACCGTGCGCCCCTCGGCCAGGACCGCGCCGTCTGAGGCCCGCACCACCTCGTACGCGAACCGGATCCGGACCGGGGAGGCCAGCTCGCCACGCGCCCGGATGAGCAGTTCGTCGTCGTACCGGGCCGGCTGGCGGTACTCGCAGTGCGCCTCGATCACCGGCAGCATGATGGCGTCCCGCGCTTCGAGATCACGGTACGACCATCCGAGGCTGCGCAGCCACTCGCAGCGGCCAACTTCGAACCAGGCCAGGTAGTTGGCGTAGTACGCGAAGCCCATCTGGTCGGTTTCGGCGTACCGGACCCGCAGGGGCGCCGCCGACACGTGGGCACTCATCGCGGCCCCCGGCTCCCGGCCAGGCGCGCCTGTGCCGCCTCCACGGCCAGCGCTTTCAGGCGTCTCGTGGACGCCTCCGCATCGTTCGAGCCGAACACGGACGTGCCTGCGACAATCCAGTCCGCGCCGGCGGCGACGAGCCGGCCGATGTTGTGCTCGTCGATTCCGCCATCCACTTCGATGGGCGCCGCGTTTCCGGCCCCGTCGAGCAGGGCGCGCATCGCGCGTACTTTGGACGTGCTGCGCGGGATAAAAGCCTGTCCGCCGAATCCGGGGTTGACGGTCATGATCAGGACGAAGTCGACATCGGCGGCCACCTCCTCGAGGCAGCCGACCGGCGTCGAGGGGTTCAGCACGGCCCCGGCCTGCGCCCCGAGGCTCTTGATGAGGCCAAGGGTGCGGTGCAGGTGAGGCAGCACCTCCACGTGCACCGAAATCAGGCCCGCCCCCGCCTCGACGAACGCGGGGATGTAGCGGTCCGGATCCTCGATCATGAGGTGCACGTCCAGAGGGACGTGGGCCACCCGCTTGAGCGCGCGCACGACGGGCGGCCCTACGGTGAGATTCGGGACGAAATGGCCGTCCATGACGTCCACGTGCACGAGATCGGCGCCGCCGCGCTCGGCTGCCGCGATGCAGGCGCCAAGCGCGGCGAAGTCCGCCGCCAGGATGGATGGGGCGATGCGCACGCTCATCGGCTGACCTCCAGCGAGATGGGCTGGTCGGGGGTCACCTGAAACCCGGCCGCGGGGGCCTGCCGCAGGATGACGCCGGACGGCACGCCCGGGTAAGGCTGCTGCGCCACCACCGAGACTCGAAGCCCGTGGCTGCGGAGCACGTCGAGCGCCGCGTCGCTCGACGCGCCGATGAGGTCGGGCATCACGTACCCGGCGGCGCGCTCGCCTCGGTTCACCACCACGCCGACCCGGTTCGCGCGGCTGCCTGCCGGCTGGTCCTGAGCGACGACGGCATCGGCGGGGAAGTCGGAGGACCGGATGTCGGCCACGACCGACACGCCGAGCCCGTCCTGGGTCGACCGGGCCTGAGCGGATCGCTCCGTCTCGCCGACCAGGTTCGGCACCACCGACGAACGCGAGCCGGCACTGGTCCACACCCTCACGCTGCGCCCCCGCCTGACCACGAAACCTGCCGGGGGATCTTGCGCGGCAATCCGGCCAGCAGGCACCGTGTCGCTGAACGGATGGCTGTCGTCGATCTTCAGCGTGAGGCCCGCCGCTTCCATGGCGGGGCCGGCGTCGGCGAACTCGAGGCCGACGACTTTGGGAACCGGTATTTCGCGGGCGCGCAGGGCGACGCGCATGGCCACCACGGCGAACAGCCCGTACGTCGTGGCCAGCGCCGTGACGAGGAGAACGAGACGGCCGATGCGCCGCGGGCGCCGATGCCTGGCCATACCTCCTGAAACTGTACTACACGACGCACCCGCGGCGAACCTGCCGGAGGGCGTCTGCTCGCGCCGCCGGCGGCGTCATCACCCGCGGCGCCGCAGGCGCGCGGCGAAGAAGGCCTCCAGGGCGTGACGGTGAGGCAGCGTCCGCAGGAAGCCGCGTTCGTCCAGGCATGCCAGTACTCCGTTCGGGACGCCAGCTCCCGCATCGCGAGGGCCCTCGATCGCAAACGCGGGATGGCGCTCGAGAAACGCCTCGACCACCGCTTCGTTCTCGTCGGGCTCGCTCGAGCACGTGGCGTACACGAGCACCCCGCCCGCGCGCACGCCCCGCGACGCTTCGTCGAGCATCCGCCGCTGCCGGTCCGCGAGACCGGCGAGCTCGTCCTCCCGTCTCGACCACCGGACGTCCGGGTCGCGGCGGATCGTCCCGAGGCTCGAGCACGGCACATCGACGAGCACGGTGTCGAACGCGGGGCCGAACGGCAATCCGGCGAGCAGGTCGTGGCACACCACGCGCGCCGACGCCACGCGAGCCGCGCGGAGCGTCTGGCCGAGCAGCCGGACGCGGCGGCTCCGCACATCGCCCGCGACCAGCAGGCCCCCCGGGCCGAGCGCGGCGGCCAGTTGAGCCGTCTTGCCGCCCGGGGCGGCGCAGACATCGGCGGCGCGGCTGCCCGGAAGCGGCGCCGCAAACGCCCCGACAAGCTGCGAGGCTTCGTCCTGCGCGAGGAAGAGACCCGCGCCGGCGGGCCCGGTGGCGAACGGCTTGCCGGATTCCACGACGAGGCCGTCCGGCGCGTACACGCAGGGGCGGGTCCGCACGCCCTGTTGCTCGAGTTCTTCCGCCAGCGCTTCGCGCGTCGTGAGCAGCGTGTTTGCGCGGAGCGTGAGCGGCGCGGGCGCGTTGTTGAAGCGCACCCATGCGAGCGCGGTGTCGAATCCGTAGCGCGCGAGCCACCGCTCCACCAGCCACGCGGGGTGGGACCACGTGATGCTGAGGTGGCCCAGCGGATCGGACGGGCCAGGCATCGGCAGGCGCGAACGGTCGCGGCTCACGCGCCGGAGGATCGCGTTCACCGCACCAGCGGCGCGTGCATGGCCCCGCTGGCGCGCGAGCGTCACGCCGTCGTTGACAACGGCGGATGCCGGCACGCGATCGAGGTGCAGCAACTGGTAGGCCGACAGCCTGAGGATGTCGAGCACGTCCGCGTCGAACGCCTCGACGCTGCGGTTGCCGGCCCACGCGAGCACGTGGTCGAGCGCCGCGCGCCAGCGCAGCGTGCCGATCGCGATCTCCGCGGCCAGGGCCTGATCTCGCTCGTCGGCGAGCCTGCTGCGCCCGCGTTCGAGCGAGGACGCGAGGTCGGCGTGGCCCGCGTGCACCCGCCGGAGCGTTTCGAGGGCCGCCACGCGCGCGGGTGCCGGCATGGCGTCAGGCTCGGTTTGCGGACGATTCCGGAGCGGCCCCGTCCGGATGCTGATCGAATCGCACGTCGTGCCCGCTCAGGTGGCCGGCGGCGAAGTCGCGGGCTGCCATCGCCCGCCTGCCCTCGGGCTGCACCTCGAGCACGTCGAGCAGGCCCGATCCCGTCTGCACCCGGAAGGCCTCTCTCCCGGCGTGCACGACCGAGCCGGGAGCGAGCCCGCTGTCGACGGCGCCGGTCACGGTCCGGGTCCGGACGATGATCAGCCTGCGCCCGCCAAGCGACGTCCAGGCCATCGGCCAGGGCTGAAGTCCGCGCACCTGGTTGTGAATGGCGGCGGCGGCGGCTCGCCAGTCGATGAGGCCTTCTTCCTTGCGAAGGCGGTGCGCGTAGGTGGCGGCACTGTCGTCTTGCGGGACCTCGATCGCGAGGCCGGAGGCCAGCTGGCCGAGCACCTCGATCAGCAGCGAGGCGCCGAGGTGGGCGAGGTCGCGTTCGACCTCGGCGCTCGTGTCGTCGGGCCCGATCGGACGCACCGCCGTGGCGAACACGCCCCCGGCGTCGAGCGCCTGGACGACGCGCATGATGCTGACGCCGGTTTCGCGATCACCGGCGATGACGGCCCGGTGCACCGGTGCGGCGCCGCGGTGGCGGGGGAGCAGCGACGCGTGCACGTTGATGAGGCCGAGTGGCGGCGCTTCGAGCACGGCGGCGGGCAGGATCTTGCCGTAGGCGGCCACGACCCCGATGTCGGCGTTCCACGCCCGCAGGCCGGCGAGGAAGGCCTCGTCCTTCAGCCTGTCCGGCTGGAGCACGGGAACGCCCCTGGCGAGGGCGACGCGCTTGACCGGGCTGTCGCTGACCCGCTGGCCCCGGCCCCGGGGGCGGTCGGGCTGCGTGACGGCGCCGACCACGGCGTGCTGCGAGTCGAGCAGGGCCTCAAGCGAGGGAACGGCGAACTCGGGCGTGCCGAAGAAGGCCACGCGGAGCGGGCGTCCGTCCACTACCACTTCCCCGTGCGGCTGAGCTTGCGGATCCGCCGCACGATCAGGTCGCGCTGGATGCCGCGGAGCCGGTCGACGAAGATCCGCCCGTCGAGGTGATCCATCTCGTGCTGAAAGGCCCTCGCCAGCAACTCGGTGCCCTCGATGATGCGCTCGCGCCCGTCGAGGTCGAGGCCCTTCACCGCGACGCGCGTCGGCCTCGCCACGGTGGCGTTGAAGCCGGGCACCGACAGGCAGCCTTCTTCCTCCAGTTGCATGCCCTCGCGTTCGACGAACTCGGGGTTGATGAACGCCATCAGGCTGTCCTTCGATCTGCCGCCCGTGACGTCAACGACGAAGATCCGCAGCGGCACCCCGACCTGGGGCGCGGCCAGGCCGACGCCGGGGGCGGCGTACATCGTCTCGATCATGTCCTGCACCAGGGCCGCGATCTCGGCGCTGATGTCGGCGACGCGTTCCGCTTCGCGGTGCAGCACGTGATCGCCGTACTTCACGATAGGGCGAATCATGGCGTCCCTCACTCCCGCGGGCGCGCGAACCGTTCCCGGATCTGGCCCTGCCAATCGGCGTAGCGGCGGCGCAGTTCGTCGATCGCATCGCCGCCGAACCGCTCCAGGACGGCGTCGGCCAGCACCAGCGCCACCATCGCCTCTCCGACCACCGAAGCCGCCGGCACGGCGCACACGTCGCTGCGTTCGATGGCCGCCGCGGCCTCGGCACCGGTGTCGAGGTCGATGGATCGCAGCGGGGCCATGAGCGTCGCGATGGGTTTCATCGAGGCGCTCACCCGGAGTTCCTGCCCATTGGTGACGCCGCCCTCGAGGCCGCCCGCGCGGTTGGTCGGACGGACGGCCGGAAACACCGCCGGTGCGGCTGCTCCCGAGGCGGGGAGAATCTCGTCATGCACCTGCGAGCCCCGAAGCGCGGCTGCTTCAGCGCCGATGCCGATGCTGACGGCCTTGATGGCGGGAATGGACATGAGCGCCTGGGCCAGCCGGCCGTCGAGGCGGCGGTCCCACTGCGCGTAGCTTCCCAGGCCGGCCGGCACGCCGCGCGCCGCGACCTCGAACACGCCGCCCAGCGTATCGCCGGCCTCGCGGGCCGAATCGATCGCGGCCATCATCCTCCCGGCTGCCGCCTCGTCGACGCACCGGGTGGCGCTGTCGTCGGGGATCGCCGCGATGAGGTCGAACGACGCGCCGGGGACGTCCGAACGGACGAGACCAATCGCGAGCACGTGGCTGGCAATCTCGATCGACACCTGACCGAGCAGTTGCCGGGCCAGCGCTCCTGCGGCCACACGCGCGGCCGTTTCCCGGGCACTGGCGCGCTCGAGCACGTCGCGGATGTCGGCGTGCCCGTACTTGATGGCGCCGGCCAGGTCCGCGTGCCCGGGCCGGGGTCTGGTCACCGCCGCCCGGCGCGCGCCACCGGCATCGGGCGGGGCGTCTGCATCCGGATGCATCGTCAACGCCCAGTTCACCCAGTCGCGGTTCTCGATCGTCATCGCCACCGGCGCCCCTGTCGTGCGCCCGTGGCGAACGCCGCCGACGATGACAGCAGCGTCGGCTTCAATCGCCATCCGCCGTCCGCGCCCGTGGCCCTGCTGCCGCCGGCGGAGGTCGCGGGCCAGCGCCGCCGCGTCGATCGCCAGTCCCGCCGGGAGCCCGTCGACGATGACGACGAGCGAGCGCCCATGGGATTCACCGGCTGTGAGAAATCGCAGCATCGCGGAGCCATTCTATACGAAGTTTCTGCACACGCCCGTCGCGCGGGTCGCGAAAACGCCTGCGTTTACGCGCCGTTTTTCCGGGCGCGCGTCGGCGCCGATCTTGCAGCGCTGACGCCACGCAGCAGCTCTGCGTGGAGGCGGCGTGACCACTCGGCTCGACATCGTGCTCGACCGGTTCGTGCGCGTGGGTGGCGCGGAGGCGATCGATCTCGCCGACGGCAGCCAGGTGCACCTCAAGATTGTCGTTCCTCGCGATGACCGGCAGCAACGGCGCCGCGTGCAATGGGCGGCGCTGCGGTCGGCTGTGCGGATTGGCGGCCTGGCGCCGCTGGTGGACTACGGGGTCAGCGGACGCGGCGAGTGGGTCGAGGCGTACCGGTTCGACCCGCAGGACATCCACGCCGGTTGCGCGTGCGAAACGCCGCTGCCGCACGCCGCGATTGCCGCGCTGCTGGCGCAGGCAGGCTGCGCGCCGCCGACGTCTCGGGATGCGGGTGGCAGAGAAACCGCTGCGGCCGGCGGGCACCGGGCCGCAGGTACTATCATCGTTCGGCGCGACGAACTCGACGCCGTGGCGGAACTGCTGGCTGCGCCCGCGGGGGCGGGCGCGCGCAGCGTCCGCATCGATGCCCCGACGGGTGCCGGAGCGCGCACGTTCTTCGAGGCGATTGCGCGGGAAGCGAGGCTCGGCGGGTTCGTGCCGCTGTCGAGTGCCTTCTGCGGAGAGGCTCGGGCGCGGGTTCCTGCCCTCGACTCCACCACGCTCGCGGCCGCGATGCGCGACCGTCACGTCGCGATTCTCGACGCGCCCGGCGCGCGCGCGCCGGAGTGCCCCCGAGCCGACGTCGCCCGCTTCCTCTCGCGGCTCGACACGGCGGGCGGCCGCCAGCATGCCGTCATTGGCTGCGGCACGGCGTCGGCCGGCGAGGCAGCCATCGCGCTCGGGCCCATGCGGGACGACCAGTTGCGGCGCAGCCTGCTGTGCACAGGCTTCGATGCGGCGAGGCTGGAGGCCGCAATCGAACGCGCGCTGCGCCTGTCGGAAGGCTGGCCGGCGGCATTCGCCGTGCACGTGCGGCGCCAGCTTGGCCTGCCCGGACGAGAGCGGCCCTATCGGTTCACGCGATCCGGAGCGGCGGCTGTCCGGGACGCCGGACCGCCGACGCGCGGGTCGCTCGAGGCCTCCAAAGACGGGGGCCACGCGCCGGCGGTGCTGCTCCGTGCGTCACAGCTTGCAGGCCGGGGGCGGCATGCCGCGGCCGAGCGGCTGCTCCGTCGGGCGACCGGGTACTTCAGCCGGCGCGGTCGGGCGGGCGACGTCGCGAACGTGCAGTTGGCGTTGGGACGCCAGCTGCTCGAGCGCGGGCGCTGGAGTGCCGCGCGCGAGGCGTTCGGCGAGAGCCGGCGCCTCTTCGACGAGCGTCACGATGCCGTCGGCGTCGTCCTGGCCCTCCTGCACCTGGGTACCGCTTACATCGAGGAGGGCGCGCTGCCGGCCGCCGAGTCGGTCTTGCGCACCGCCGAGGTGGGCGCGGGCCATGCACGCCTCGGCGAACTCCGGCGCGCCGCCGGGCTGCTCCTGGCCCGGTGCCTGTTCTGGCAGGGCAGGCATGACGAAGCGTGGCGTCTGGTCGAGCTCGACGACCCGCATTCCGGCGATCCCATCATCGCCGCAGGGGCCGTCGCGGAGGGACGCGAGGCCTCGGGGGGCGGGCTGGCGTGGGGCGCCTCGCACGCCGAGTATCCGGGTCCTCCCGGGTTGTCGTCGGTGGCTGCGGAGATTGGCGTCCGCACGGCGCTCGCCAGACGCGACGCAGGACTGGCTGCCCGGAGGCTGGCCGCAGCCGGCGAGGCTCGAGCCGAACAGGGGCCGCTGCATGCCGCAACCCTGCTGGCGCTGCGCCTCCTCGTGCAGAGCGCGCTCGGCGAGGGCCAGGCCGTGGCCAGAACCGCGGCGTCCGGCCTCACGCTGATGCGTCGTCTCCACGCTCCACTCGCCGCGCGCGAGGTGCGGCTGGCGCACCTCGAAGCACTCGTCGAGGCGCGGGCCCGGCCGCAGGCCGCCGCGTGCCTGCGACGGCTCGGCGGCACCTCATCGCGGGCGTTTGCCGGGCTCGCCCGGCTGCGCCTCGAGGCCCTGGCGGCGCGGTTGCGCGCCCTCGACGCCGGGGGACCGCGGGCAGAGGACGGGACCAACGGCACCATCGACGCGAGTGCCGTCGTGCGGATGCTCCAGCACTGCCATGACGCGAAGAGCGAAGCCGATGCGATCGGCGGCGTCTGCCAGACCGTCAGGACCGCGCTGGGGGCATCTTCCGTCAGCGCGTTCGCGCTGGTGAACGGCGCGCCGCAACTGGCCGCGAGCGCCGGGCAGAAGCCCTGCCGGCCCGAACTGGCGGAGCGGTCCGCGGCTGCGCTTCTCGTCGTCGGCCCGGAACACTCGTCCTCGGGCCGCGAGATGGCCGCGCCCGTCCGCTATGGCGGCGCGGCGGTCGGCGCCATTGCGCTGCGCTGGGCGGCCGGCACGCAGGGCGCCGACGAATCGCGGGCGCCGGGCATCATGGCTGCGGCGGCGGCAGCCATCGGCCCCGCGCTGGCGGCCCTCAGCGCCGCAGGGCCCGCGAGGGAGGGCGCGGCCGCCCGTCTCGGTGATCTTGGCGGGCAAAGCGCCGCCATGGACGAAGTCCGCCGGCAGGTCGCACGCGCGGCGACGGCGCCCTACCCGGTGCTCATCCTCGGGGAGAGCGGCACGGGCAAGGAACTGATCGCGAAAGCCATCCACGCCGGATCAGCCCGACGGTCGCGCCGGTTCTGCGCGGTCAACTGCGCCGCGCTCAGCGACGATCTCTTCGAGACCGAGTTGTTCGGCCACGCGCGCGGGTCATTCACAGGGGCCGCCTCCGATCGCGCCGGCCTCTTCGAGGAGGCTGACGGCGGCACGCTGTTCCTCGACGAGGTCGGCGAGTTGTCGCCCCGGGCGCAGGCCAAGCTGTTGCGCGCGATCCAGGAGGGCGAGATTCGACGCGTCGGCGAGAACCATCCGAGGCGGGTCGACGCGCGCATCGTCGCCGCCACGAACCGGCCGCTGGGCGATGACGTCAAAGCTGGACGGTTCCGGCACGACCTCCTCTACCGCCTCGACGTTGTCCGGATCACCGTGCCGCCGCTGCGGGAACGCCCGGAGGACGTGCCGCCCCTCGCCAGGGAGTTCTGGCGCGAGGCGATGCGCCGCACCGGAGGGCAGGCGGATCTCAGCCCGGCAACGCTCGCCGCGCTCGCGCGCTACGACTGGCCTGGCAACGTCCGCGAACTCCAGAACACACTGGCGGCCCTGGCCGTTCACGCCCCGCCGCGCGGCCGCGTCGGGCCCGCGCGCCTGCCTGCGGCCATCGTGGGCGCCGGCCAGCCTGGTGCGGGTGAGGCGCTTACGCTGGCCGAGGCGCGGCGCCGATTCGAGGAACGGTTCGTTCGCGCCACACTGGCGCGCGCGGGCGGGCACCGTTCAGAAGCGGCGTCGGCCCTCGGCGTCTCCAGGCAGGGGCTGGCGAAGCTGATCACGCGGCTGGGGATTGGCGCCGAGGCCCGGCCTTACTGAATCTTGCGCTGCAGGGCAAGCAGCATGAGGTGGCCCGGATCGCGGGCCAGGCCGCGATCGATGGCCGCTCTTGCGGCGTCGGTGTTGCCGGCGGCCAACTCGGCCTGGGCGATGCGGACCAGGAGCCCTGCAGACGCCGTCGGGCCGGCGGCCAGCTGCCACGCCCGGACGGCCGCCGGCGGGTCGCCCAGGCGCATCGCGAGGTCTCCGATCCGTTCGTAGACGGCGGGGAGGTTGGGGTCGGTTTCAGGCGCGATCGCCGCCCAGCGTTCGAGGGCCGATCGCATCACCGGGTAGTGGCCGAGGCGCTCGGCCGCGTCGGCCAGCCAGAGGAGCGTGTCCGGCAGGACCGGCAGCATGTCGGCCGCTTCGCGCAGCGCAGCCTCGCCGCGCGCCGCGTCGCCCGACAAGACCAGCGCGCGCCCGTAGAGCGCGAGGGCTTCGCCGGTGGCCGACGGCCCGCGCGTGAACGGCTCGAGCGCTTCCAATGCCTTGCGCAGGCCAACCCGGTCCCTCGCACGTTCGGCCGACTCGAACCACACCCGGCCGAGCGCCACGTAGATCACGGCGTTTTCCGGGTACCGCTCGGCGGCGCGGCCCAGCACGCCCACGGCGAGGTCCGTTCGTCCGGCCCGGGCCTGGGCCAGGGCCACCGCGGCCTGGCGCTCCGGCCGATCCGGCTCGAGGGCGGCGATGGCTTCGAGCTGCACGATTCCTTCGGCAGCCCGGCCGGCCTCGGCATACAGTTCCGCGAGCGCTTCGCGGGCCGCCGACAGCGCGGGCGACATCCTGACCGCCTGTTCGAGCGCCTGGATGGCATCGTCGCGCTGGCCGGCCTGCCGCAGACTCAGCCCAAGGGTGTACCGCGCCTCCGCCATGCGCGGATCGAGGCTGGCGGCGCGGCGCAGCGGCGCGGCGGCGGCCGCGGCGTCGCCGGACCGGAACTGCGCGAGTCCCAGTTTGGACCTGTACGCGAGCGTTGCCATCGTCAATGGCGGCGCAGCGGCGGTACGCGTCGACGGCCTTGGCAAACCGGCCAAGGTCGTACTCCACATCGCCCATCAGCTCGGCGGGCCTCACGGCGTTGCGGTCGATGCGCGATGCCGCCCGGAAGTCGCGGAGAGCGGCCTCGGGTTCGCCGCGCCTGCGGTAGGCCTCTCCGCGGCGCAGGTAGGCGACCATGGAATCCTCCCGGAGCGCGATGGCGCCGCTGAAGGCTTCGATGGCCGCGAATGTCTGGTCGGTGGCGAGCGCCCGGTTGCCGCTGGCCACCAGGTTCTGATACCGCAGATCCCGCTGCACCGAGAGGCCGGCGACGACGATGCCGCCCACGACGGCGGTCATCAGCAGGGCCCAGGCGAGGGTGCGAGTCATCAGGGCTCTATGCTACCAGCGGAGGGAACTTTTGCCGCATTTTCGTGTCTAAGTCTAACGAAGGCGACGTGCAGGCGGGGGCGGCGGGCCCGTGGGGCCGGCGTTTCCGGCAGACAGCCCGCGGAGATCTTGTTATAGTCCGGGGAGACAGTCTGGTGGCCGAGGAGCTGCTGGTGAAAGACGCGCCTGCCCTGAGTTGGCCCGATGTAGCGGACCGCGAGTCGATGCTCGTCCATCGCTGCGTGGCCGGAGAAGAAGCCGCCTGCAGCGAGCTGGTGGCGGACAACCAGCGGATGGTCTTCCAGTTGGCGTTCCACCTGCTCGGCGACTACGAGGAAGCCCGCGACCTCTCTCAGGACGTCTTCCTGCAGGTCTTCCGCACGATCGATCGGTTCCGCGGCCAGTCCGCGCTTCGGACCTGGATCTATCGGATCGCCATCAACCTCGCCCGCAACCGGCAGCGATGGTGGCGGCGGCGCTTCAAGTCGGATCAGGTGTCGCTCGACGCGCACGTCGAACAGCACGGCGACGACGTGCTGCTGGACGGGTCGGCCACGCCTGAGCTGGCCCTGAGGCGGAAGGAGATCGCCGACCGGGTCTGGGGCGCGGTCGACGCGCTGCCCTTCGAGCAGCGCACGGCGATCGTGCTGCGCGAGATCGACGGGCTGAGCTATGACGAGATTGCGTTCTCGCTGGGCATCGCGGTGGGCACGGTGAAGTCGCGGCTCACTCGCGCGCGTGAGGCGCTGCGGGCGAGGCTGCGCGAGGAGAGGTCTGTATGAAGCCGCTTTCGTGCGTCGCCACACGGCGTCGACTGTCGGCCTTCTACGACGGTGAACTGCCGGTGGCCGAGCAGGTGGCCGTGGACGCCCACCTGCGGCGGTGCAGCCCATGCGCGGACGAGCTCGCCGGCTTGCGCGACGTTGGCGACATGTTGCGCGCCAGTTCGGCGGCCGCGGCCGCCAACTGCGCGCCCGATCTTGCCGATCTCGAGTCGGACGTCATGACGCGCCTCGAGGCGGAGCGCGAGGACTCGGTCGCGGCTCACGTCTCGCGCGCATTCCAGGACATGCGCCTCGGGCTTGCCGCGCTGTGCTCGACCGGCGCCACGTTGGTGTCGGCGATGGTGGTGGTCGGGATCTTCTATTTCGCGCCGCAGCCGGAGCGGGCGGACTCGTTGGCGGGCATGATGGAAGCGCTCGGCGCGCCTGCGATTGGTACCGACAGCCGCATCCTCTCGCCTCGGCCGTCGGATTCGGATCCCCTGATGGACGGCCTGGTCAGCGAAGAGGACGAGGTGTTCGCGCTGGCCGCCGTCGTGACGCGCAACGGCAGGATCGTGAGCCCGGAGGTGCTGTCGCAGCAGTTGTCCGAGTCGGAGCGCGTGCGGGTCAACCAGCTGCTCGACGAAATGTCGCGCGCCCGGTTCGAACCGGCGCGGATGGGCGGCACCGCCGTGTCCGTGAAGACGGTGCTCGTGCTGGCCCGCACCACCGTGAGGGCCAAGATGCCGGTCACGCCGAAGCAGAGCTCCCTGCCGCGCGCGCTGGAGGCCGTCCGCGGCTGACGCGGCCGGGACTGCCTATCGGCCCTGCCCGGCCGCCGGCGCCGTCACCCGGGCGGTCCCGGCGTTGTTCATCGCGTCAGCGGCTCTGATCACCACCCGCCCGGCTGCCTCGCCTTCCACGCGGATCTCGAATCGCTCGCGGCGTGAGTCGGCCGCCCCGTCCACGGGATACGCGGGTTGCCAGCGGCCCGTGTCCACCGAGGTACTCGACCGTCGAGATCGGCGAGAACGAATCGGCCACCTCGAAGGTGACCTTCGTGCCGGCGCCGTCGCGCACGACCTGCTGCACCGTGATGACTGGCGCGCCGTTGTCCACGTCGAACGCCTCGCTGACCAGTTCGCCGACCAGCGCGCTGGCCGGAGCGTTGGACGGCGAATCCGACGCGGACACCTTGACCGTGTAGGTGCCGTCCGGCACCGTCATCGTGTCCCAGACGACGATCTGATCCGTCACGCCGCGCCTGAGCACTTTCCAGTCCGGCTCGCCGGCTTGCCGGTAGGAGAGGTCGTATTCGAGGCGATCCTCGTTGTCGTCCTCCGCCTTCCACGCGAACGCCCGCAGCCCTTTCTGGTACATGCGGCGGCCGAGGATTGGTCCCGCCGAGGGCGGCTGCGTCGCCCCGCCGAGCGGCGCGGAGAATACCGGCACGCGGGCTTCCGCCGGCGCGTCCCCAAGACCGGCGATGTCGGCCTCGCCGGTAGGGTACGGCTTCTGGAAGACGATCCCGGGCGGGTGGACCGTGATCGCCGTCACGCGGGGCCTGATGTTGCGTTGGAGGTACGCGATGCTGAGCGAGACCAGCACGGGGCTGGCGGTGTCGCCGGGCCGGCCCTTCAGCGCGGCCTTCCATTGCAGGTAGCGCGCCGGCGGGCTCTTGATCGCCTCGCCGTCGGCGCGCTCGTAGGGCCCGGCCCACTCGCTCCACGTGTCGTCGGGCACGGGTGTGTTTCCCGAACGCGTCGAGATCTGCACGGCCCCCGCGCCGGCCTGCAGCGCCTGCCATGTCACCGTGCCCCAGGCGGCCACGGTGCCGGCGTCCTTCGCGTCCGACAGGTACTGCCCGTCGGCGGCGCGGCCCGCCTCGACACGCACGATGTGCGCGGGGTTCGACGTCGCGAAGTAGCGCAGAGACCCCGTGCCGAGCATGGTGGTGACCTGCTGCGCATCGAACCGGGTGAGCAGCATCGCCCGCCACGGGTCGCCGGCGAGGCGGTAGATCTTGCCGGCGCTGCCGGTGGCCACCAGCAGGCTGCCTCCGTCCTCGATGAGCAGGTCGAAGGGCTGGTCGTCGCGGAATTCCCAGATGAGATCGTGGCCGCCCTGGGCATCGAGGCGGTAGACCGCGCCCTTGGCGGCGGACTCGGACTGGGTTGGCTGCGTTGGGGCCGCGCCGCTGGCCGCCGACGATGTGTCGATCACGGTGACGGCCATGATCTCGGCAGAGACGGAGGCCACCGGCGGCGTGCGAGGCGTGTCCGCGGACGGCGCAGGCGCCGACGCCTCGCGCGCGGCCGGCTTGCCGTTGACGGCCGCCGCGAAGATGGTGCCGGTCGCGCTGGCGCGCAGGCCGCGGATTTCGCGATAGGGCGATTCGAGGAGGACGAACGCCTTGCCCGCCGGCGTGATCTTCAGCACCCTCCCGGGAGACTCGGTCCCCGCCACGATCTGGCCGTCCGACGCCACGACGAGCGAGGTGACGTTCGTGGTCTGCGTCTTGTAGAACACCTCGCTCTTGCCGTCGGCGGAGACGCGATAGATCACGCCCTTGTCGCCCGTCGCGACATAGACGCGTCCCTGGGCGTCCACCGCGAGCGCCCAGATGTACTTGTCGTCCGGGTCGAAGAACACCGTTGCAGGCCCGCTGCCTGTGACGCGATAGACCTTGCCGTCGGGCGACGTCGCCACCAGCAACGCCCCGTCCGCGGCCGTTGCGAGCGCGTGGACCTCGAGCTCCTGGGCGTCGAACGCGACGCGGCTCTTGCCGGCCCGATCGATGTGCCAGACGAGCCCGTCGTTGCCCCCGCCGGCGTACACCGACCCGTCGGGACCGGGCGCCAGGCACCACACAAAGGGCGAGCTCGGTGCGAAGACGGACTGGACCGACGGGCCGAGCACCAGGCGGCCGTCGTAGTCGATGGACAGACGCTCGGCCTGGCCCTTGAGCAGGTCGGCCTGGGAGGACACGCGCCAGAACCTCGCGGTGGACGCGTCGGCACCGGCCATCGCCCCGGCGGCGATCAGTCCTGCGGCGAGCCATCTGGCGGAGAGCGGGTGGAGCACGCGAGCCTTCATGCGCGAGTCCCTTTCGAACGGTGGATCATGGGCGGCGGTTCGACAGCTGGAGCGTCAGCGTCCTGAGGCCATCGACGGCCTGTTCCATCTGGATTTCCCACGCGCCGAGGATGGAGGACTGAAGCGTCGGATTGGCGGCCGCGCCGCGGTCGCCCTGCATGACGCTGAGCACCGACGAGGGCAGCGAGGGCATGGCCTCGCCGTTGACGACCGTGCCGGCGTCGCGGCCGACGAGGCGCACGTAGATGCGGTTGCCGCGCCGCGACGCGTTCAGCAGCTTGATCATGTGGTCCACCGACACCGGCTTGAGGGCCACGCGCTGCTCGCGCTGCTCCCACTGCCCGAAGCGGTTGCCGTCGGCCACCACCAGCGTGAGCGGGCCTTCCGCGTTGCGCGGAATCTCGACATCGACCGTGCGCACGAAGGGTTCGCCCCGCCACGGGGTGAGCAGGATCTTGACCGGCACGGTCTTCCCGGGCTCGAGGTCGGTCGTCTCGAGCCAGACGCGCTCGATGGCCGCGCTCCGGATCCGCTCGGTTCCCTCCAGCGCGATGTGCAGCGATTCGAGCCGGACCGGTTCGAGGCCGTTGGTCAGCAAGGCGCTGATCGGCATCGCGACGGATGAGGCGGCCGCGATCCCCGGCTGATCACCCGCGTAGGCGTCGTCGAACTCGACCGGCGCGTGCCCGGCGATGGTGGCCCGGCCGCGGACAGTGTAGGTGGCCGGCCCCAGATCCCGTTCGTGCTCCGAGATGATGCCGACCAGCGCCGTGTAGGCGAGCAGGGGCGTGAGCAGCGGGTGGTCGGCCACACTGAACGCGAACCGGCGATCCGGCGCGCCATCACGCTTCAGCGACACGGTCATGGCGATCGCGTGCGGCGGGGCGCCGAGGGTGCCCGCCACGGCAGTGGAGCGGTCCTGCTGCATCGTGCCGACGATGTCGCCAATCGAGGCCAACTTCATGGATGAGTTGAGGCTCGGCAGCACCGCGTGCACGTAGGCGCGCGTCATCGCGAAGCTGGCCGGCCCGACGTTGTAGAGCGGATGGCCGAAGGCCAGGACGCGGGTGCCGTCGACGTCGGTGACCGTGCCGGTGGCGCCGAACTGGAGGTCGCCGGTCATGAGACCGATGCCGAGCGGGTCGCCGGGACGGAGCGGTTCGGGGGCCACCGGGGCGTCCTGCGGGCGGCCAGGCGGCCCCGGCGGCGACAACACGAAGCCGGCGCCGTCGAACGAGGCCAGCGCGCCCGCGGCCGACGCGCGATCCAGGCCCGAGACCGTGAGCGGAAGCGCGATGGGACGGAGCGCGGCCATGTGGCCCGCGCCGGAAGCCCCAGCGCCCGCGGGCCAGGCCAGGGGCACAAAGGCCCGGGCAGGTCGCAGGGTGCTGGCGAAGGCCGCTTCGAGCGCGGAGATACCGGCGCCGATCGGGATGGGCGCGACGCGCGAGGCGGCGGGTGCCGCGCCTCGGGAGGTGGCCTCGATCATTTCCTCGATCGGCGTGATCCCGGCGATGGGCTCGGTCGCGAACGATCCCAGCGCGTACGAGACGGCGCCGATGAGGCGGTTGTCGACGTACACCGGGCTGCCGCTCATGCCGGCGATGACGCCGGTCTTGGCCAGCGGGCCGCCGCTGAGCCGCGCGATGATGAGATCACGCTGCGGGCCGATGGTGGACCGCACCACGCCCAGGATCTGCGCCTGGAATTCCTCAATCGCCGTGCCCTTGAACACGGTGCGGCCCACGCCAGTCATGCCGGGCTGCACCTCGTTCACCGGCATGTAGCGGGTCGACGCCGGCGCGGAGAGCGCGAGCGCGATCCAGGCCAGGACGAACACGGCGGGCGGTCGAAAGGTCACGTGTCACCCTTATAGTCACGATGCACTCGGCGGGTCAAGGCGGCTTGTCTACTCAGACGCCGGTTTGACAGCCCTGGCCGCCTTTGGTAGGCTCGACTCACCTTGAGTATGACCTCTTTTGCAGGCATTCGCACCGCGACCGCCGCCTTCTGGTGGTGGCGTGTGCCCATGCGCTGAAGAGGCCAACCGGGGTCGACCCGTTCCGGCGGCAACTGACGAAGCCTCTTCAACACTGGTTGAAGAGGCTTTTTTATTGGGACGGTTTCATGACCTGCGTGCGGCGGCGGACAGGCGAGGCCGCGGGAACGGGTCATGAAACCGGTCTGAGTCTGGAGCAGATGCAACCACCACGCCCGCTCGTCTGCGCGACGGTGATCGGACGCGACACGGCGGAGCTGCGCGCGCGGCGGGACGCCGTGCGCGGGGCGGACCTGGTGGAAGTGCGGATCGACTCGGTTGCCGATCCGGACGTCGACGGCGCGATTGGCGGACGGGCGCTGCCCACGGTCGTGACGTGCCGGCGACGCGATGAAGGCGGCTGGTTCCGCGGCGACGAAGAAGCCAGGCGCGCGATCCTCCTGGCCGCGCTCGACGGGGGCGCCGAGTATGTCGACCTCGAATGGGCACACGGGTTCGACGACATCGTCAGCCTCCGGCGTGGGCGCAACGTCGTGCTGTCGCTGCACGACTTCAGCGGGTGCCCGGCCGATCTCGAGGCGCGCGTCGACGCCATGGCCGCGCTCGATCCCGAGGTCCTGAAAGTGGCCGTGACCGTGTCGCGGCTCTCGGAGTGCGGGCGCCTCGCGGCCCTGGCTGCGCGGCACGCGGGCCGGCGCCTGGTCCTGATCGCGATGGGCGAGGCCGGCGCCGCAACGCGGATTCTGCCCGGGCGGTTCGGATCGTGCTGGACCTATGCGGGCGACGGCGTGGCGCCGGGCCAGATCGACCTCGAGCGCCTGCGAGAAGAGTTTCGCTTCGATAGGATTGGGCCGCGCACGGCGATCTACGGCATCGCCGGCCGTCCCGTCGCGCACTCGTTGTCGCCGGCGATGCACAACGCGGCGTTCGAACAGCTGGGCGTCGACGCGGCCTACGTGCCGCTTGCCGCGGAGGACGTCGACGACCTCCTGGAGGGCGCGCGCGTGCTCGGCGTGAACGGCGTGAGCGTGACGGCGCCGTTCAAGGTGGACGTGATGACGCGGCTGGCGTCACTCGACGAGGAGGCCCGGCTGGCGGGCGCCGTGAACACGCTCGTGCAGGCGCCGGGCGGTTGGCGAGGGCACAACACCGACATGGAGGGCTTCCTGGCCGGGTGTGCCGGGCTGGACCTGAGCGGACGGCGCGTCGCCGTGCTCGGCGCAGGCGGCGCTGCGCGGGCGGTGGCGCTGGCGGCCCGCCGCGCCGGGGCGGGCGTCACCTGCTACGGCCGCGATCCGGTGAAAGCCAGGGCATTGGCCGCGGCGCTCGGCGTCGGCGCAGGCGTGCGCCCGGTACCCCGGGGATCGTGGGACGTGCTGGTGAATGCCACGCCGATAGGCGCGCATCCCGACACGGAGCGGTCCGCGTTCCCCGAGTCTTCTTACGACGGCGATGCGGCGTACGACCTGGTCTACAACCCGCTGCGCACGAGGTTCCTCCGGGACGCCTCCGCGCACGGCTGCAGGACTATCGGCGGCCTCGGCATGCTCGTGGAGCAGGCGAGGCTGCAGATCGAGTTGTGGACGGGGCTCCGGCCCGACCCGGAGCCCATGCGGAAGGCGGCCGAGTGGAAGCTCGCGCGCCATGCGGAGAGCGCATGAGACAGACAACGTTCGAGGAGTTCGAGGCGCTGGCGAGGCACGGGACGTTCGTCCCGGTCTGCAAGGAGATCATGGCCGACCTCCTGACGCCGGTGTCGGCCTTCCTGAAGATCGCGGAGCACTCCGACTATGCCTTCCTGCTCGAGAGCGTGGAGGGCGGAGAGCAGGTCGGCCGGTACTCGTTCCTGGGCAAGGACCCCTTCCTCATCCTGCGCGCCAGGGACGGACGGACGCTGCTCGAGCGTGACGGAGAATGCACGGTCGCCGAGACGCCGTTCCTCGACGCCCTGCGGTCCACGATGGCAACGTTCAGGTCGCCTCACGTGCCGGGCCTGCCCCGGTTCACCGGGGGCGCGGTGGGCTACCTCGGGTACGACGCCGTGCCGTGGTTCGAACCCGTGCCGCTGCCCCCGCGTGCCGAGGGCGAAGCGGCGGCGGACGAAGCGGGGTTCATGGTGTTCGACACCGTGCTGGCCTTCGACCACGTCCAGCATCGCATCCTGCTGATGGCCAACGCGCGTGTCGGGGCGGACGACGACCTGCGCGCGCTGTATCAGTTCGCGTGCGCCAAGATCGCCTTCCTCGAACGCGAGCTCGAGCGCAGCCTGTCGCTCGCAGCCAGGCACGACGGCGGCCCGGCCGACGTCCAATCGAACCTGACCCGGGAGGCGTTCGAGTCGCACGTCGCGGCGGCCAAAGCGTCGATCGCGGCAGGCGAGATCTACCAGGTGGTGCTCTCGCAGCGCTTCGAAACGACGATCGCGGCCGACCCGTTCACGGTGTACCGCGCCCTGCGCCACGTGAACCCCTCGCCGTACATGTTCTTCATCCGGATGGGCGCCACGTCGATTGTCGGCGCGTCGCCCGAGATGCTCGTGCGCGTCGAGGGGACGCACGTCGAGACGCACCCCATCGCGGGCACGCGCCCTCGCGGCGCGAGCGCGGAGGACGACCTGCGTCTGGCCGAGGAACTGAAAGCCAGCGAGAAGGAGCGGGCCGAGCACGTGATGCTCGTCGATCTCGGGCGCAACGACATCGGCCGCGTGGCGGAATTCGGGAGCGTGCGCGTGCCGCAGTACATGGCCCTCGAGCGTTACTCCCACGTCATGCATCTCGTGTCGATCGTCGAAGGCCGTCTGGCCGGCGGCCGCGACCGCCTCGACGCGCTGGTGGCGTGCTTCCCGGCCGGCACGGTCTCGGGCGCGCCCAAGGTCCGGGCGATGGAAATCATCGCGTCGCTCGAGCCGACGCGGCGCGGGGTCTACGCCGGGGCGGTCGGGTACCTGGACTTCGCCGGCAACCTCGACTTCTGCATCGCGATCCGCACGATCGTGGTCGAGGGGCGGCGCGCGCTCGTGCAGGCCGGGGCGGGCATCGTGGCCGACTCGGATCCCGCCGCGGAGTACGAGGAGACGCGTGACAAGGCCCGCGCGCTGCTGCGGGCGATTGAACTGGCTGAACGCGGGTTGTAGGGGGCGCAGCGCGTGGTACTCGTCATCGACAACTTCGACTCGTTCACCTACAACCTCGTCCAGTACCTGGGCGAGTTCGGCGCCTCGCCCGTGGTGTTCCGCAACAACGCCATCTCCATCGGCGAGATCGAGTCGATGGATCCAGACCGGATCCTGATCTCCCCTGGCCCCGGTGGTCCCGGGGAGGCGGGCATCTCGATGGAGGTCATCCGGGTGTTCGCGCCGCGGACGCCCCTGCTCGGCGTCTGTCTCGGCCACCAGGCGATCGGCCAGGTGTTCGGCGCGGAGGTGGTGCGCGCGCCGCGCCCCGTGCACGGAAAGACCTCGCTCGTTGAGCACGACGGGCGCGGGGTGTTCGCCGGCCTTCGCGCACCGTTCGCCGCCGGCCGATACCATTCGCTGGCCGTGAGCGAGCGCGCATGGCCCGACGATCTCGAAGTGGCTGCGCGGGCCGCCGACGACGGCGTCGTCATGGGGCTGCGCCATCGCCGCTGGCCGGTGCACGGCGTCCAGTTCCACCCGGAATCGGTGCTGACCGACGAGGGACGCCACCTGCTTCGCAACTTCCTGGCCCTCGGCCGGCACGCGAGCTGACATGTTCCGCGACGCGCTCCTGAAGGTGATGGCCAAGACGGACCTGTCGGCGCCAGAGGCGGCCGCGGCGATGGACGACATCGTCGAAGGGCGCGTGGCGGCGGCACAAGTGGCCGGCCTGCTCGTCGGCCTTGCGATGAAGGGCGAGCGCCCGGACGAGATCGTCGGGTTCGCTTCGTCCATGCGCGAGCGGGCGGTGCACATTCCCGTGGAGCCGGGCGTGACGGTCGATCTGTGCGGCACGGGCGGCGACGGCAGCGGCAGCTTCAACATCTCGTCGGCGGCCGCGATTGTGGCCGCCGCGTGCGGCGCCACGGTCGCGAAGCACGGCAACCGATCGGTCTCCAGCCGCTGCGGCAGCGCGGATGTGTTCGAGGCGCTTGGCGTCGATCTCGTCGGCAAGACCGGGCACGATCGCGCGGTGCCTGAAGGAGTCGGGCATCGCGTTTCTGTTCGCGCCCGCGATGCATCCGTCGATGCGCAACGTGGTGTCGGTGCGGCGCGAGCTGGGCGTGCGGACCGCGTTCAACCTGCTCGGCCCGCTCACCAACCCCACGCGGCCCGCCTGCCAGATCGTCGGGGTGCCGAGGCCCGAGCTGACCGAACTGATCGCACGCGCGCTCGCGCTGCTTGGTTCCCGGCGGGCCTGGGTGGTGCACGGCGCCGACGGCCTCGACGAACTGTCGACCACGGGCTATTCCAAGGTGTCGGAGTGCCGGGATGGCGAAGTGAAGACGTTCTACGTGCACCCGTCGGACGTCGGGCCTGCCGAAGGCGCCGGCGTCGGCGCTGGCTGGCGGCGATGCCGGCGTGAACGCGGAGATCGTGCGGAGCGTGCTGGCCGGCGGTCACGGCCCCGCGCGCGACGTGGTCATCCTGAACGCCGGCGCCGCGCTGCTCGTGGCGGGCCGGGTGCCGCGCCTGTCCGACGGCCTCGCGGAGGCGGCCAGGGCTATCGACAGCGGCGCCGCACGCCGCACGCTCGACGCCCTCGTCCGCTGGCAGGCCGAGCCGGCCACGGACCGCGCGGAGACGGGGTCATGACGGCGCCGGCCCGCGATCTGCCGGGCGGCCTGCTGGGCGCGATTGCCGCGTCCGTGCGGACGAGCCTCGAATCCAGGCGCGCTCGCGTGCCGATGGAGGCGCTGGCGCGGGCGGCAGAGGCGCGGACGCCCGGCGGGGCGCGATTCCGTGAGGCCATCGCGCGCGAGGGCCGGATCAACATCATCGCCGAGTGCAAGCGGCGGTCGCCCGCCCGCGGCGTGCTCGCGCGGCCCTACGCGCCGGGCGCGATCGCGCGCGTCTACGAGCACGCGGGCGCGGCGGCCATTTCCGTGATCACGGAGCCGACGTTCTTCGACGGCGCGATCGAGCACCTCGAGGAGGTCAGGGCCGTCACCTCGCTGCCGGTGCTCCGCAAAGACTTCGTGCTCGACGAGTACCAGCTCTATGAGGCGCGGGCGGCCGGAGCGGACGCGATCCTGCTGATTGTCGCGATGCTCGGCGAGGGCGCGCTCCGGGGCCTGGCCCGCCGCGCCCGCGACCTCGGCCTCGCCGCCCTCGTTGAAGTGCACTCGATCGAGGAGATGGCGGCCGCGTCCGGCGCGGGGGCCGACATCATCGGCGTCAACAGCCGCGACCTCCGCACGCTCGAGGTGGACGTGGGCGTGTGTGACGCGCTCGCGCGGGAGGCCCCTGCGGGGTGCGTCATGGTGGCCGAAAGCGGCATCAGGAGCCGCCACGACATCGAACGGCTCGCCGCCTCCGGGTATCGCGCGTTCCTGATCGGCGAACACCTGATGACCGCCTCGGACCCGGGCGCGGCACTGGCGGAGCTGACTCGCGCGGCAGCGGCACGCGTGCCAGGGCCCTCCGGAGGAGGGGCGTGATGCGCACACGCATCAAGGTGTGCGGCATCACCCGGCTCGGCGATGCGCTGCGCGCGGCCGAACTCGGCGCGGACGCCGTGGGATTCGTCTTCTGGCCAGGCAGCTCCCGGTGCGTCTCCCCGGCCCAGGCCGCGGCCATCACCGCCGCGCTTCCGCCCTTGGTCGCCGCCGTCGGCGTCTTCGTGGATCAGCCGCTCGATGAGATCCGGACCATCGCGTCTGCCGTCGGTCTGAGCGCCATCCAGCTGCACGGCGATGAACCGCCGGCCTCGTGGGGCCGCGTGCCGGGCCGGTGCATCAAGGCCGTCGGCGTCGGGAGCCGGGTTCGACGCGCCCGCGGTGGTGGCCTGGCCCAGCGAGGTGTGGCCGCTTGTCGACGCCCACGACCCGGCGCGCCGCGGCGGGACCGGGCGCGCCGTCGACTGGGCGTTTGCGGAGGCCATTGCGCGCGCGCGGCCCGTCATCCTCGCCGGCGGGCTCGATGCGTCGAATGTTCGCGTGGGGATCGCCCGCGTTCGCCCGTTTGCGGTGGACGTCTCGTCGGGCGTCGAGCGCGAACCGGGAATCAAGGACCCGGACCGTCTTCGCGCGTTCGTCGAGGCCGTCCGGGCGGCTGACGCCGCATACTTGCCATGACACCGAAATCACCGCTCATCGCACCCGTCTTCGGCGCGCGCGATCCCGACAGCCGCGGCTACTTCGGCCGCTACGGCGGACGGTTCGCGCCCGAGACGCTGATGGCGCCGCTCGACGAGCTGCGCGACGCCTACGTCGCGCTGCGCCGCGACGACGCGTTCCGCGACGAACTGCTGCGCCTCCTCGTCACCTACGCGGGGCGTCCCACGCCGTTGTAC
This sequence comes from uncultured Acidobacteriota bacterium, assembly GCA_963806085.1. Lineage (GTDB taxonomy): Bacteria > Acidobacteriota > Vicinamibacteria > Vicinamibacterales > JAKQTR01 > JAKQTR01. The sequence continues at coordinate 1,316,923 of CAWDWR010000001.1, read as the reverse complement.
GAAGCGCGCCGCCTCTCGGCCGACGCCGGCGGCGCGCGCATCTTCCTGAAGCGCGAAGACCTCACGCACACCGGCGCCCACAAGATCAACAACGCCCTCGGCCAGGCGCTGCTCGCCGCGCGGATGGGCAAGTCGCGGATCGTCGCCGAGACCGGCGCCGGCCAGCACGGCGTGGCGACGGCCACGGCCTGCGCGCTGCTCGGCCTGCAGTGCGAGGTCTACATGGGCGCCGACGACATGGCGCGCCAGGCGCTCAACGTGGTCCGCATGCGCCTGCTCGGCGCCTCGGTCACGCGCGTCGACGGGGGCAGCCGCACCCTGAAGGACGCGATCAACGAGGCCATGCGCGACTGGGTCACCAACGTCGCCACGACACACTATCTCCTCGGGTCGGTGCTCGGCCCGCATCCGTACCCGCTGATGGTTCGCGAATTCCAGTCCGTGATTGGCGCCGAGGCGCGCCTGCAGTTCGAAGAAGCCGTCGGAGGCGCGCCGGATGTCGTGGTGGCGTCGGTCGGCGGCGGCAGCAACGCGATGGGCATGTTCGACGCGTTCATCGACGTGCCCGGAGTCCGGCTCGTCGGCGTCGAGGCCGGCGGCACCGGCCCCGGTCTGGGCCATCATGCCGCCCGCTTCGCCGGCGGCTCGCCGGGGATCTTCCAGGGCACGCACACCGCCGTGCTGCAGGGCGACGACGGCAACATCGCGGGCACCCACTCCATCTCCGCCGGCCTCGATTACGCCGCCATCGGGCCGGAGCACGCCTGGCTGCGGGAGATTGGCCGGGCCGAGTACGTCAGCGCGTCCGACAGCGAGGCGCTGGACGCGTTCGGCGCGCTCTCCCGCCTCGAGGGCATCCTGCCCGCGCTCGAGTCGGCGCACGCCGTGGCCTGGGCCCGCCGGCTGGCGGCGGGCATGCCGTCCGGACCGCAGCGTGCTCGTCAACCTGTCGGGCCGCGGCGACAAGGACGTGCAGACGGTCGCCCGGCAGTTGCACGTCGAAGGGGAGTAGGCCGCATGTCGCGAATCGCCGCCGCGTTCGACCGCATGCGCCAGGAGAGCCGCGTGGGCCTCGTCACCTACGTGACCGCTGGTGACCCGTCGCTCGACCGGAGCGCCGACATCCTGCGCGCCCTCGACCGCGCGGGCGCCGACGTGCTCGAGGTGGGCGTGCCGTTCTCGGACCCGCTGGCCGACGGTCCTGTCATCCAGCGCGCCTGCGAACGGGCGCTGGCGGCGGGCGCGACGCTCGATCGCGTCCTCGATCTCGGTCGGATCGTGCGCGCCTCGGTGCGCGCGCCCATCGTGCTGTTCTCGTACGCGAACCCGATCTACCGGATGGGCTTCGACGTGTTCGCGGCCCGGGCGGCCGCGGCCGGCGTCGACGGCGTGCTGGCGCTGGACATCCCGGTCGAGGAATCCGGGCCGCTCCGCGACGCGCTTGTCGCCCACGGGCTCGATCCGATCTTCCTGCTCAGCCCGACGACGACGCCCGGTCGCATGCGGAACGCGGCTGAACTCGGGCGCGGGTTCCTCTACCTGATCTCGCGCGCGGGCGTCACCGGGGCCCGCGAGCGCCTCGCCGACGACCTCCCGGGCATGGCGGCCCGGGTGCGCGCGGCGAGCCGCCTGCCGCTGGCGGTCGGCTTCGGGCTTTCGCGGCCGGAGCACGTCCGCGCCCTGGCCGGGATCGCGGACGCGGCCGTCGTCGGCAGCGCCCTCGTGTCGGTCATCGCGGAGGCTGGCGACCGCTCCGACCTGGTGCCCCGGGTCGAGCGCTACGTGCGATGGCTGCGTGACGGGACGCCCGACGGCGGGTTGCGGGACTGAGGCGGGGGAGATACGCTGCTGAAGAGGGAGTAGCCGACGTGGTTGTGGTCATGCAGGAAGGCGCCTCGGCGGATGCCGTCGACCGGGTCGTCGCGCGCCTGGAAGTCGATGGGGTTCGCGGTGCACCGGTCGACCGGCGCGAATCGCACCATTCTGGGCGTGGTCGGGACCGACGTCCAAGGGCGACCCGCGGCTGGTCGAGACGTTCGAGGGCGTGCAGGAAGTCGTCCAGATCTCCGAGCCGTTCAAGCTGGCGAGCCGGGCCTTCAGGCCGAGCGGCACCGTCATCGTCATCGGGGACGTCCGCATCGGCGGCGACGAGGTCGTCGTCATGGCCGGGCCGTGCTCGGCCGAGAGCGACGAGCAGGTGCAGGCGACGGCGGCCGCCGTGAAGCGCGCCGGCGCCAAGGTGCTGCGCGGAGGCGCGTTCAAGCCGCGCAGCTCGCCGTACACCTTCCAGGGCCTGGGCGAAGACGGCCTGCGGATGCTGCGCGACGCCGCCGACGCGCACAACCTGAAGCTCGTGTCCGAGGTGATGGACCCGTCCCAGATCGAGGTCGTCGATCGCTACGCGGACATCTTCCAGATCGGCGCGCGCAACATGCAGAACTTCGCGCTGCTGCGCGAGCTCGGCCGCGCGCGCAAGCCGGTGCTGCTCAAGCGCGGCATCTCGGCGACGATCGAGGAGTGGCTGCTGTCGGCCGAGTACGTGCTGGGCGGCGGCAACATGGACGTCATCCTCTGCGAGCGCGGCATCCGCACGTTCGAGACCTACACGCGCAACACGCTCGACATCTCCGCGATCCCCATCGTCAAGAAGCTGAGCCACCTGCCCGATCTTCGTGGACCCCAGCCACGGCACCGGGCGGCGCGACAAGGTGGCGCCGATGGCGCGGGCCGCGGTCGCGGCGGGCGCCGACGGCTTGATCATCGAGGTGCACGTCGATCCCGACCGGGCGCTGAGCGACGGCGCGCAGACGATGTTCCCGTCGCAGTTCGATCGGCTGATGGCCGAACTGCGGATCATCGCTCCGGCGATCGGGCGCTCGATCTGCGTCGAACCGGTGGCCCGGCGGGGATGGGGCGTGCAGTGACGCGAGCGGGAGGCGCCTGCCCGTCGTCGGCGGCGCGCAGGGCCCGAGCGCGGCGCCGTCGTTTCAGCGCATCGCCATTGTCGGCCTCGGCGCGGTCGGCGGATCGCTGGCGATGGCCCTCCGCGAGGCCTGGCCCGCGTCGCTGGTCATCGGCGTCGACACCGCACGAGGTCGTCGAAACGGCCATCCGCATGCACGCCGATCGACGTCGGCGCCGACGACCTCGTGATCGCCGGCGACGCCGACCTCGTCGTGCTCGCCGGCGGCGCTGACGAGAACCTGGGCGTGCTCCCGTTCCTGGCCGATGCGATCGCGGGCGAAGCGGTCGTGCTGGTGCTGGGCCCCGCGGCGCCGATCGCGCCCGCGCGCCCAGTCGCCTGCCGGACCGGCTGGCGCTCGTGGCAGGGCTGCCGGCGGCCGAGCGTGCGCGGGCGGGGGCATTCACGCCGCGTCCGCGGCGCTCTTTCGCGATCGTGCCTGGCGCGTCGAAGCCGTGAGCGGTCCGCCTGCGAGCCGTGATGCGCGTGCAGGACCTCGTCCGCGCTGTCGGGGGCGTGCCCTCCGCGGCCGGGCCCGACGCCGTATAATCACCGGATGGACAAGGTCATCAGCGGCGCCCGCGAGGCGGTCGCGCTCATCCCCGACGGCGCGTCGGTGATGGTCGGCGGCTTCGGCCTCTGCGGCATTCCCGAGAACCTGATCGCCGCGCTTCGCGAGCAGGGCACGCGCAACTCTCACCATCATCAGCAACAACGCCGGCGTGGACGGCTTCGGCCTGGGCGTGCTGCTCGAATCACGGCAGGTCCGGAAGATCATCGCGACGTACGTGGGCGAGAACCAGGAGTTCGAGCGGCAGTGCCTGAGCGGCGAACTCGACGTGGAACTCGTGCCGCAGGGCACCTTCGCGGAGCGCATCCGGGCGGGCGGCGCGGGCATCGGCGGGTTCTTCACGCCGACCGGCTGCGGCACGCTCGTGGCGGACGGCAAGGAGACGCGGATCATCGACGGCGTGCCGCACGTGCTCGAGCGGCCGCTGAAGGCGGACTTCGCGCTGGTCAAGGCCTACCGCGGCGACGCCGAGGGCAACCTCGTCTACCGGAAGACCGCGCGGAACTTCAACCCGATGATGGCCACCGCGGCGCGCGTGACGATTGCGGAAGTCGAGCACCTGGTCGAGGCCGGTGCGATCGACCCCGATCACGTCCACACGCCGGGCATCTTCGTGCGGCACATCTTCCAGGGAGCCGGCTACCAGAAACGCATCGAGCGGCGGACGACCCGCAAGGGCTGATCGCAGGATCTGGCGAGGAGCGAGACGGTGGACAAGCGTGAACGGATCGTCCGGCGCGTCGCGCGGGAGCTTCGCGACGGGGACTACGTCAACCTGGGGATCGGGATGCCGACGCTGGTGGCGAACTTCGTGCCGCCCGGCGTGCACATCACGCTGCACTCCGAGAACGGCATGCTGGGCGTCGGCCCGTACCCGACCGAGGCGGAGGTCGACGCCGACCTCATCAACGCCGGCAAGGAGACGGTCTCGGAGCTCGCCGGCAGCGCGTATTTCAGCAGCGCCGAGTCGTTCGCGATGGTGCGCGGCGGCCACATCGACGTCACCGTCCTCGGCGCGCTCCAGGTCGACGAGCGCGGCAACCTGGCCAACTGGATGATCCCCGGCAAGATGGTCAAGGGCATGGGCGGCGCGATGGACCTGGTGGCCGGGGCGCGCCGCGTCATCGTCGCCATGGAGCACACGACGCGCGAGGGCGCGCCGAAGATCCTGCGCGCGTGCTCGCTGCCGCTCACCGGCGTCGGCGTCGTCGATCTCATCGTCACCGAACTGGCGGTCATCGAGGTGACGCCGGACGGCCTGCGCCTCGTGGAGATCGCCGAAGACACGACGATCGACGCCGTGCGGGCGGCCACCGAACCGGCGCTCCTCGCACGCGATCCCCTTCCGGTCTTCTGAGGCCGCGATGGAGGCACGCCGCGCCGGGCCTGGCGCCGGGCCGAATGAGGCTGCGACCCCGACGGACACGACGCTCGTCGAGCAGGCCCTGGCCGGTTCCCAGGACGCCTGCCGTGTCCTCGTCGAACGGCACAGCCGGGCTGTCCTCACCCTGGTGGCCCGCATGGTGCGCGACCAGGGCGTGGCCGAGGAACTCGCCCAGGACGCCTTCGTCAAGGCCTTCGCGGCCCTCCGGTCGTTCGATCCCGCCTACAAGTTCTCGAACTGGCTGCTCCGCATCGCCCACAACGTCGCCATCGACTACCTGCGCAAGTCCAGGCCGCCCGTCGTGTCGATCGATGACGAAGGGCCGGGCCAGGGGATCGCTGGCATCCTGACCGACGAGCGGCAGCCCTCGGCCCTCGACCGGGCCGTGCAGGGCGACTTCCGGCAGGACCTGGAGGCGGCTCTGGCGACCCTGAGGCCGGAGTTCAGGCGGCTCGTCGTCATGCGCTACCTCGAAGACATGTCGTACGACGACATCGCGGAGGTCCTGGGCCTGCCCCTCGGGACGGTCAAGAGCCACCTCCATCGGGCGCGGGCCGCGCTCGGCCGGCTGCTCGTCGATGCCGGATGGGGACCCGATGTCCCCGGGGACCAGGAGTGACTGCAACCCGGGAAGGGGTCACTCGCGTAGGAAGGACTGGACGGCCATGAAGACGCACGTGGACAAGGACATCCGGGAGTGGCTCGAGGCCGAGGCGGCGGGGCTCGCCGACGAGGCCGACGTGCGGTTCCGGCCCGTCAGCCGGAGGCTGGAACGGACCGAGGTGCCCGCGTGGTTCACCAGCGCGGTGATGGCCAGGCTCGGCGCCGTGCGCGCCGTCCAGGACGCCTATGCGAAGCGCTGGGTCAGGCTGGCGGTGGCGGCCAGCGTGGCGCTGGTCGGCGGCGTGGCGGCGCTCGTGCCGGCGCACGTCTGGATCGCCGCCGCGCTGACGTCCGTGCAGGTCGTCGCCCTGGGCATCGGCCGGGGCCTCGTCCTCGGGCGGGCCTGGCTGGCCGGGGGGCTCGCGCTGTGGAGCGGGCTGGCGGATGCCGCGGCCGTGATCGGACGCCAGTTGATGGGTCCCATTCCGCTCGGGCTGCTGGCGTTGAATCTCGCCGTCGCCCTGTGCGCGTTTACGGCGCTGCGCAGGCTGATGGCGCTGCAGGAGAACTGACATGCGCACACTTGTCATGGTCATGGCCGTTCTGGCGGCCGCGTTCGGGATCGGCCCGGGTTCCGCCGCCGCCCAGACTGAAGGGCTTGCACAGAGTGAAAACGCCGTGCGGCCCGAACTGCAGCAGCTGCGCGAGCGCGCCGAGCGACGCTTCCAGGTCGTTGAAGTCCGCCGCGGCATGGTTCTGATTCCGAGGTCCGAAGCCGTGCGCGTCAGGACCATCGACATCAACGACGGCCAGGTGGCGATCGACGGCGTACCCCTCACGGGCCGCGAGCTGCGCGATCGTCTGGGCGATGATGCCGAGCTGGTGGCGCAGCTGTCGTTCCTGGACGCGGCCGCTCGCAGGGCCTTCTTTGCGGGCGCCCTCGCGGCGCCGGCGCCGCCGGCCCCTCCGGCTCCTCCCTCGGCCCCCCTGGCCTCCCCGGCTGAGCCCGGCGAGGGCGGGTGGACCGAGGCTGGCCGCTACCGCCACGGCGGCGCCAGGGTCCGGTTCGGCGGCGACGTGACGGTGGCCGAGGACGAAGCGATCGGCGATGACGTCGTGGCGATCCTCGGGTCGGCCCGGGTGGACGGCCGCGTAGATGGCAACGTCGTCGCGATCGCGGGTTCTGTCCACCTCGGGCCAAAGGCCAACGTGCGAGGGGATGTCACGGCGGTGGGCGGCAGCGTCGAACGGGCCGAGAGCACGATCGTGAGCGGGCAGATCAACGAGATCCGGGTCGCGCAGCCCAACTTCGGCCCGCTGATGAACTTCCATCCATGGCGTGACTGGCACTGGTTCGGCGAGACGGTGCGCAATCCGTTCGGCGGCTCGATCGATCTCGTGGCAACGCTCGTGAGAGTCGGGCTGGTGGGCCTGCTGGCTGCGCTGATGATCGCCGTGCTGCCCGCCCCGGTCCGGCGGGTGGCTGACCGCGTGGCGACGGAACCCTGGCGTGCCGGTTTCGTCGGCCTGGCGGCCCAGTTGCTGTTCGTGCCGTTGCTGGTGATCACGGTTGTCGTGCTGGCGGTGTCGATCATCGGCATCCCGCTGCTGCTGCTCGTGCCGTTCGCGTTGCTCGCCGTGGCGGTGGCGCTGCTCATGGGGTTCGCCGCCTCGGCCTGCGCGGTGGGGCAGTGGGTCGGCAGGCGGGCCGGCAGCGGCATGCCAGGTCTGCTCGTCTCGCTGGTCGTTGGCCTTGCGGTGGTGTTTGCGCTGACCGTCATCGCCAAGTTCCTTGGCCTGGTCGGCTTGCCCGTCAGCATGGTGCTTGGCGTCGTGCTCGCCATCGGCTTCGTCGTGGAATACGTGGCGTGGACCGTCGGCCTCGGCGGAGTCCTGCTCAGCCGCTTCGGCCGCCGCGATGCCCCTGGCGCCGTCTCCTCGATGCCGGTCTAGCCGCCAGCCTCTTCTGCTGGGGTCGCACCCGGGTGCGGCCCCAGTCCTCCCGCTCCACTGCTGATCCGGCTCCGTCATCGGGCATAATCAGAGCATGCGCTACTCGGAACAGTCGCTTCCTGTCGGTGTGGTGTCGGGCCCTGTGTCGGCGCTCGAGGCGGACGTGCTGGTGGCCGTCGCGTTCGAAGGCGAAGGGGCTGCCCTGGCCGCCTCGTTCGACCATGCCACGGACGGCCGTGTGGCAGCGGCGTTCGAGAGCCGTGAGTTCACCGGCAAGCCCGGGACGTCGTTCGTCACGCCGTGTGCCGCGCCCGGATGGCGGCCGGCCCGCCTGATGCTCGTTGGCGCGGGCAGCCGGAGCCGCTTCGACATGTCCCAGCTCCGCCGTACGGCGGCCACGGCCGCGCTGGCGTCGCGCGAGCGGCGGTGGCGGCGGGTGTCGTTCGCGCTGCCGTCCGTGCTGGCGCTGGCAGATGAGGCGCAGGCCGCGGCGGAAGGCCTGACCCTGGCAGCCCATTACAGCGGCATCTACAAGAGCGACGAGGACGCCAGGCCGATCGCCATCGAAGGACTGATCGTGGTTCCCGAGCAGGCGCCGGCCGACGAGTGCGCATTGGCCGAGCGCGCCGCCGCCCGCGGCTACATCCTGGCGGCGTGCAGCAACCTGGCGCGCGCCCTTGCCAACGAGCCGGCCAACGTCATTACGCCGCGGACGTTCGCGGAGATCGCGGTCCAGGTGGCCGCTGAAGCGGGCCTCAAAGCCGACGTGCTCGACGAGGAGCGGCTGGCGGGCCTCAACATGGGGCTGCTGCTCGGCGTCGCGCGCGGCAGCGCAGAACGCCCCCGCATGGTCGTGCTGCGCTACGAGCCCGCCAGGCCGGCGTCGCGCGCGGTGCTGGGGCTCGTCGGCAAGGGTGTGACCTTCGACACGGGGGGCATCTCCATCAAGCCGTCCGAGAAGATGCACCTCATGAAGAGCGACATGTCGGGCGGTGCGGCGGTGCTCGCCGCGATGAAGGCGATTGCCGCCCTCAAGCCCGACGTCGCGGTGGTCGGCGTCGTCCCGCTCGTCGAGAACATGCCCGGCGGGCGCGCCATGCGGCCCGGCGACGTCGTGCGCAGCGCGGAAGGGAAGACCGTGGAGGTGCTCGACACGGATGCGGAGGGGCGGCTCATTCTCGCCGACGCGCTGTGGTACGCGCGGCAGGTCGGCGCGACGCACCTGGTCGACGTGGCCACACTCACGGGCGCAATCGGCATCGCGCTCGGCCGGACGACCATGGGCCTGTTCGGCGCGCCCGATCCGTGGGTGGCGCTGGTCGGGCGGACGGCGGACCGCGCGGGCGACCGCGCCTGGGCCCTGCCGCTCTTCGACGATTACCGCGAGCAGCTGCGCAGCGACATCGCCGACCTGGCGAACATCGGCGGCCGGCCTGCGGGCTCCATCACCGCCGCGATGTTCCTCAAGGAGTTCACCGGCGGCCTGCCGTGGGCCCATCTCGACATCGCCTGGACGGCGTGGGCCGAGGAAGCGCAGCCCTGGCAGCCGAAAGGGCCGACCGGCGCGGCCGTGAGGACGCTGGCCGAGCTCGCGTGCACGTCCGCGGAATGGCCGCCGCTACCGGCCTGACGCCGCCGGCGAACGGCTACTTGAGCGGGGACGACAAATCGAGCGAGGTGTGATCGGTCCGGCCTGCGTCCGGCGACCGCTCGGTTCGCCAGCGCGCGTACGCGATCAGCAGCAGGCCCACGACGCCGCCGAGGACGAACGATCCGGCCACGATGACGCCCGTCAGGCCGAGGGCGTCGACGAGCACATCCACGACCGAGACCTGGGGCGTCGGGTCCGACACCACTTTCACGATGACCGGTGTGACGGGCTGGATGCCAAACATCGCTCTGCTGCTATTGTAGCCCGCCGGAAGGATTGCCTCCGGCCTCCGGCCGAGCGTCCGCGGTGTCGGTCGTCGCGCGCTTCAGCGTGCGCAGGTAGCGGCGGACCCCGTCGAGCAGCGCCTCGGCAATCCGTTGCCGATAGGCACCCGTGCCGAGCAGCCGCCCCTCCTGCTTGTGCGTGAGGAACGAGACCTCCACGAGCACGCTCGGCATCGACGCGCCCACCAGTACCACAAACGGCGCCTGCTTCACGCCGAGGTCCCTGACCTGCTGATTCGAGGCGTTGAGCCTGCGCACCATCGCGGACTGCACGTGGCGCGCGAGGTCGCGCGATTCGTCGAGCTTGCTGTTGAGCGCGATCTGCTTCACGAGATCGTTCAGATGGCTCATGGTCAGCGTCGACGAGGCGTTCTCCCGCGCGGCAACGGCCGCGGCGTCCGGCGTCGACGCGAAGTTGAGGAGGTAACTCTCGACGCCGCGCGCGGCGCGGTTCCGGCTCGCGTTGGCGTGGATCGAGATGAAGAGATCGGCGCCCTCGCGGTTGGCGATCTCGGTCCGCTCCTGCAGGGCGACGAACTCGTCGGTGCGCCGCGTCAGCACGACCTCGACGCCGGATTCCTTCGCCAGGAGCCGTTCGAGGCGGAGCGCGATGTCGAGCGTCAGCGCCGCCTCGGTATAGCCTGGGCCCTGCGCCCCTGGATCGCGCCCTCCGTGGCCCGCGTCGATGACGATGCGCCCCACGCGCAAGCCCAGTTGCCTGGCCATCGAGAACCCGCCGCGGCCGTTGGCGGACGGCTCAGCGGGGGCGGACTTCGCTGGCGCGTCGGCCTCAGGCTGCACGGTGTCTGCGGCCGCCCTGGGCTGAACCGGCGCAGCGGGCGGCGCGAGGGGCGGGGCGACGAGTGGCGGGGAAGCCGGGGCCGGGGCGGCCGTGGCCGCCGCTGCGGACGCGCGCTCACTGGACGCTGGCGCGGCGGCAGCAGGGTCGTCCGCCGCGCCTGCGTCGGCGTCGCCGCCGCACGTGATCAGCAGGCGGTAAGGGGCGCTGGCCAGCGTGGACGAGCAGCGCGTCCCCTCCGCCACATCCATGACGACGCGCGTCATCGCGTTGGGGTGGCGCCCGATGCGCACCTGTTTGATCAGGCCGGACTCGAACGAAAGCGTGGCGTCCTTGAGCGCGTCGGTCGTGCGCGTCTTCGCGAGGTCGAAGAAGATCCGGGATGGATTGTAGAGGCGCTCCTCCCGGTATTGAACGGGGCCGTCGAGCTCGATCTCGACAAGGCCGCCCCTGGCCGTCGATCGCCGCCGCACGTCTCTCAGCAGGACGACGTCTGGCGCGGCCGGAGCGGCCGCCGGCGGTGGGGCAGGGCGCCTGGCGTCTGCCGGCGTTGCCGGCGCTCCCGCGGCGAGCCCCTTGATGCGCGCGCTGTCGGCCCGCGCCTTCGGCACGAGGGGGCTCGAGGGGTACTCGGACTGCAGCGACAGGAGCAGTTGCAGTGCGGCGGCGCGATCCCGTTCGTCGCCGTGCCGGACGAACGTGTCGGCCAGCAATTGCGCCGCCTGCCACAGGGCGTTGTCGCAGTAGCCGCTGGCCGGATAGCGAAGGACGACCTGCCGGTAGGCGGCCACGGCCTGCCGCATGGCGTCTCGCGTCGGGGGCGGATCGGGCGGCGACGCGTCGAGGGCGGCGCGGATGGCCTGTTCGCGGGCCTGGGCCGCCACGTAGAGATCCTTCGCGGTCGCCTGCGGAGCCGCAGCCGACGCCGGCGCGGCAGCGAGCCAGACGGCTGCAGCGGCGGCGGCCGCCGCGATCACGGCGGGGAATGCCAGGCTGAGTCCGTAGCGGCGCAACCTGAGTGGTCTCATCACGGCTACCGCAGCTGCTGATCCACTTCTTCGAAATAACCCTTGTCCACGAGCACTTCGCGCGGCTTGCCTCCCATGGCCGCCGACACGATGCCTTCGGCTTCCATCATGTCGACCAGGCGGGCGGCGCGGCTGAAGCCCACCCGCAGCCGGCGCTGCAGGTACGAGATCGAGGCCTGGCCGGTCGAGACGACGAGGCGCGCGGCCTCGTCGTACAGATCGTCCTTCTCGAACTCGACGGCATCCGGACCCTTCTCCTCGGCGGTGATCGACTCGTCGTACTCCGGCTTGCCCTGCTTGCGCAGGAAGGCGGCCAGGCGCGCCGTCTCCTGCTCGGAGATGTAGGGCCCGTGCACCCGGATCAGGCGCGACGAGGCGGGCGGAAGGAACAGCATGTCGCCCTTGCCGAGGAGCTGCTCGGCGCCGTTGCCGTCGAGGATGGTGCGCGAGTCGACCTTCGATGACACGCGGAACGACACTCTCGCCGGGAGATTGGCCTTGATGAGCCCGGTGATGACGTCCACCGACGGGCGCTGCGTGGCGAGCAGCAGGTGAATCCCGATGGCGCGGGCCATCTGCGCGAGGCGCGCGACCGATTCTTCGACCTCGTTGCGCGCCACCATCATCAGGTCGGCCAGTTCGTCGATGACCACGACGATATAGGGGAGCGGCTTCGGCAGCGGCTCCTCGGAGTTCGCCGGCCGCTCGGCCGCCGCCGCGCGGATGTTGCGGTTGTACTGATCGATGTTCCGCACGCCCTCCGCCGCCAGCGTCTTGTAGCGCTCCTCCATCTCGCGCACGGCCCACGTGAGCGCGTTGGCCGCCTGCTTCGGGTCGACGACGACGGGCGTGAGCAGGTGCGGGATCTCCTCGTACATCCCGAGCTCGAGGCGCTTGGGATCGATCATGATGAGCCGCACATCCTCGGGCGTCGCGCGGAAGAGGATGCTCGTCAGCATGGCATTGAGCGCGACCGACTTGCCCGTGCCCGTCGCGCCCGCGATGAGCAGGTGCGGCATCGTCGCCAGGTCGCCGAGGAACGGCTCGCCATGGATCGTCTTGCCCATCGCCACGGTCAGCTTCGACGGCGCCGCCTGGTAGACCTCCGACTCGAGCAGCTCGCGCAGCGAGATCGGCTCGCGATGCTGGTTGGGGATCTGGATGCCCACCGTCGACTTGCCGGGCGTCCGCTCGATCAGGACCGACTCGGCCCGCATGGCGAGCGACAGGTCGTCGGCCAGGCTGGTGATCTTGCTGTACTTGACGCCGGCCTCCGGCTTGAATTCGAACGTCGTCACGACCGGGCCCGGATGGATCTGCACGACGGACCCGGCCACGGCGAATTCCCGGCACTTCTCCTCGAGCAGCCGCGCGGACTCCATCAGCTCGCGCTCGTCGATCTTCCGTTCCGTGCGCGGGGCGTCGAGCAGGGTCACCGGCGGGAAGGCGAACCCGCCGCGCTTGCGCTCGGCCGGCGACTTGGCGCTGCTCTCGGCGGGCGCAGGCGTCGCGGGCGCCGAGACCTTGATGCCGGGCTCCTTCCGCGGACTCAGCCAGCCGGAGGCGCCTCCGGCGGCCGCCTTCTCGACGGCCCCGGGCCTGGGCCCGGCGGCGCGGGCGGCGGGCGCGGAGGAGGGCCGCAGCTCGAGGTCGAGGTCGCCCGCGGGCACGATGGGCTTCGCGGGCTTCGCGGGATCCGCCTGCGCCGCGGCCCGGCGAGCGTGCTTCGACACGATGTCGCGGCGCTGGCGATCGCGGCGCCGCTCCTCGCGCCAGTTCCAGAACGCGGCGACGCGGGTCGACACGCGCTCCCGCAGCGAGCCCGTGACGGCGGCGAACAGGCGGCCGAAGGAGAACTGCGTCGTCAGGATCAGGCTGAGGCCGAGGGCCGTCAGGATGATGATGAGCGACCCGGTGCGGTTGAACGACGCCGCCAGCGCGCCCGACAGCTGGTCGCCGATCCACCCGCCCGGGTTGAACGACGCGCCGCCCGCCCTGGGGCCCGCCGGGCCGAAGGCGAGGCTGAGGAACGAGGCGCAGGACGAGAGCAGCAGCACCACGCCGGTGATCTTCGTGTAGAGCGCGTCGATGGGCGTGCACCAGAACCGGCACCACCCGATGACGGCGGCGAGCACCGGAAACAGGTAGGCCGCGTAGCCGAGGACTTCGAAGGACAGCTCGGCGACGAACGCCCCGGCCCGCCCCGCGAGGTTGGTGGCCTCACCGGTGGCGCCGGCGCTGAAGAACCACGCCGGGTCGGTCGGGTTGTAGGTGGCCAGCGCAATCAGCCACATCAGGGCGACGGCGAACCCGAGGACGCCGACGAACTCGCTGACGCGGCGGGACAGGGCGGAAGAAGCAGCTCACCGATCAGATCTCCATGATCACGGGCAGCACCAGGGGCCGCTGCCCCACGCGCTTCCGGAAGTAGCGCCGCAGTTCGACGCTGATCTTGTCGCGCATCATCCCGTAGTCGGTCCGCTCCTCGAGGCTGGCCGACTCGAGCAGCTCGGCTGATGAGCCGCGCCGCGTCGCGCATCGGGCTGTCGGCGCCCTGCTCGACGACGATGCCCCGGGTGATGATTTCCGGCACACCCTCGATCATGCCGGTCTGCTTGTTGATCGCCAGCACGGGCACGATCAGGCCGTCCTCGGCGAGATGCCGCCGATCGCGCAGCACCTCGTCGCCCGGGCCCGTCACCGACGTGCCGTCGATCAGCACCCGCCCGGCGGGCACCTTGTCGGCGATCCACCCGCCGTCCCGGTCGAAGTGCAGCACGTCGCCGTTCTCGGCCACGATCACCTCGACCTTGTTCGGCAGGTTGCGCGTCAGGCGTTCGCCGATGCGCGCGTGCCGGGCCCGCTGCCGGAACGACCCGTGGATCGGGATGAAGCACCGCGGGTGCACCAGCGAGAGCAGGAGTTTCAGCTCCTCCTCGCTGCCGTGGCCCGACACGTGGACGTGCCTGATCCCCTCGTTGACGACGTCCGCGCCCCGCCGCGCGATGTGATTGACCACCCGGTCGATCGAGCGCTCGTTGCCGGGGATCTCGCGGGCCGAGAACACCACCACGTCGTCGGGCGCCAGCGCGACGTGCCGGTGATCGTCGATCGCGATGCGCGACAGCGCCGACATCGGTTCGCCCTGGCTGCCGGTGGCGAGGCACACGACGTCCGATCCCGGCAGCGACTTGATCTCCGACTCGCGGATGGCCAGGCCCGCGGGGACCTTCAGGTAGCCGAGGCGCTGGGCGAGCTGCGACGATCTCCACCATGCCGCGGCCCACGAACGCGACCTTGCGGCCGAACTGCGCCGCCAGGTTCACGAGGATCTGCAGCCGGTACACGCTGGTGGCGAACGACGTGACGACGATCTTGCCCCTCGTGCTCGCGAAGATCTCCTCGAACGCCGGCACCACGTCGACCTCCGAACCCGTGAAGCCGGGGCGCTCGATGTTCGTGCTGTCCGAGAACAGCGCCAGCACGCCTGCGGTGCCCAGCTCCGCGAAGCGGTGGAAGTCGAAGTGCTCGGCGTCGAGCGGCGTCTGGTCCACCTTGAAGTCGCCCGTGTGGACGATGACGCCGAGCGGCGTGTGGATCGCGACCGCCACGCAGTCGGGCATGCTGTGCGTGACCCGCAGGAACTCCAGCGTCACGTCGCCCACCACGATCCGGTCGCGCGGCCGGACGGGCACGAGGCGGCCGGCGGCGTCGATGCCGTGCTCGGCCAGCTTGGCCTCGATGAGCGCGAGCGTCATCGGCGTGCCGTAGATCGGCCCCCCGAACTGCCGCACGACGTACGGCACGGCGCCGATGTGGTCTTCGTGCCCGTGCGTCAGGACGAGCGCCCGCGTCTTCGCCTGGCGATCGAACAGATAGGTGAAGTCCGGGACGATCAGATCGATGCCGAGCAGTTCGGGCTCGGGGAACATCGAGCCCGCGTCGATCGCGATCAGGGTGTCGGCATAGGACACGGCCATCGAGTTCAGGCCGAATTCGCCGAGCCCGCCGAGGGGGACGACTTCGAGGAGGGGCTGGTTGGATGCAGGATCAGCCTGGTGCACGGACATCGATGTCCTCGCGCTCCCCACCCCGCGCGCGTCGCGCGGCGATGACGACTCATCGCACACTGAGATGCCGGACCCAGCGGCTGGGACGACAACACGAATCAGGAACGGCCGGCACACGGGCGGGGCAGTGCGATGGCCGCACGTTTCCGCCGCACCGCCGGATTGGGAAGCCGGCGGACGCGCCGGTCCGATCGGCACCTGTCAGGCTGCTGGGAGAGCCGTGTCGACAGGCGTGATCTCGCCGGTATTTCCCCGCGAACTATACCACACCAGCCCCGCCGGCGGCATCGAGGATGTCCGCAAGCCGCGCCAGTTCTTCAAGATGCAGCGTCTCGGGTCGCCTGGCGGGATCGACCCCCGCCTCGCGGAGCAGGTCCGCCGCGCGCCGGTTCCGCGACGAGGCGGCCGGCTGGAGCGCGTTGGCCAGCATCTTCCGGCGCTGAGAGAACAGGCTGCGCACCAGCGCTTCGAAGCGGCGCCGGTCCGCCACCGGGACCTTCGGGGGCCTGAAGTGCAGGCGGATGACGGCTGGACCAGACCTCCGGCGCGGGCCTGAACGCGCCCGGCGGCAGCGTGAGCAGCGGCTCGACGTCCGCGTCGAGCTGCACCAGGATCGAGAGCGCGCCGTACGACCTCGAGCCGGGAGGCGAGGCCACCCGGTCAGCCACCTCGCGCTGCAACATCAGCGTCGCGTCGCGGAGCCTCCCGCTCGACCTGGCCAGATCGAGCAGGCGGAAGAGGATAGGCGACGACACGTTGTACGGGAGGTTGCCGATGACGCGCCACGGACCGGGGATGTCGCGCCCGAACAGCACGTCGGCCGGCAGGTCGAGGAAGTCCGCCTCGATGACGCGCGCGTGCGGGGGAAGCCGGCCGCGCAGGACCGGCACCAGGTCGCGGTCGATCTCGACCGCCGTCAACGCCGCGACGCTTCGTGCGAGCGCAATCGTGAGTGCGCCGCGGCCGGGGCCAATCTCGATCACCTGGTCCGACGCCGCGAACGCCGCCGCCTCGAGCACACGGGAGGACCAGGAGGCGTCGAGAAAATGCTGGCCGAATCGCTTCCGCGCCCTCACGCGCCGTCCTCCGGCGGATGATCCTGGGCCCTCCAGTACCGCTCTTCGATGTCCTCCAGCTCTTCCTCGGACAGGCCGAAGTAGTGCCCGACCTCGTGAATGAGCGTTTCACCGACGGCCACGACCACGTCGTCTTCGGTCTCGCTCGAGTCTTCGATGGGCCCCTGGTAGAGCACGATGCGGTCGGGCAGGGTGTTGCCGTAGTCCCAGGACCGCTCCGTGAGGGGTGTGCCCTGGTACAGGCCGAACAGGGTGTCGGGCGGTTCGATGCCCATGTCGTCGAGCAGTTCGTCGGGGGGCTCGTCCTCGACGATGACGGCGATGTTCGTCAGTTCATCGCGGAAGCGCGGGGGGATCGTGCGGATCGCCTCGGCGACCAGTTGTTCGAAGCGCGCGCGGGTCATCGCCGGCGTGACGGGGCGGGCGTCTTCGCCCGCTTCGCCGCCGGAGTCTTCTTGCCCGGCTTGGCCACGGCTGACGTTCGCCCTTTGGCGCGGCGGCGCGAAGGCGCGGATTCCGGCACCCCAGACGCCTCGGCGTAGAACGCGCAGACCTGCGCCGCGGCGCACTGTTCGCACAGGGGCTCGGGCTTGCAGATCCGGCGCCCGTGCAGGATCAGCGTGTCCGACGCCTTCGTCCACAGCGCCGGCGGGAGCGCGCCCGTCAACTGCTGCTCGACCCGATCAGGATCGTCCGAGTCCGCAATCCCGAGGCGCTTGCTGACCCTGAGCACGTGCCGGTCCACCGGCAGCCCGGGGACGCCGAGGGCGTGGCCGAGCACGACGTTCGCCGTCTTGCGTCCGACGCCGGGAAGTTTGACGAGCGCGTCCATCGTGCGCGGGACCTCGCCGCCGTGGTGCTCGACGAGCGCGTGCGACATGCCGAGCAGCGACTTGGTCTTCTGCCGGAAGAACCCGGTCGAGTGCACGAGGCGCTCGACCTCCTCGGCCGGGGCGGCAGCGAGCGCGCGGGCGTCGGGGAACGCCGCGAACAGCGCCGGCGTGACCTGGTTGACGCCGGCGTCGGTCGCCTGCGCCGAGAGAATCGTCGCCACGAGCAGCTCGAACGCGCTGCGGAAGTGCAGTTCCGTGTCCGCGTCGGGGTGCTGGTGGGACAGGGCTTCGATGACGGACTGCGTGTCGGCCGCCGATTTCACCTAGTGCACCGGTCCCTTCGCTGTCGGCGCGTTCGCGTACGCGTCGTTGTAGCTGCGCAACTGGTCCTGGAGGGCGGCCACGAGGCTCGGGACGATCTGCACCGGCACCACGACCCGCACGCGGACCGGGGCCTTCACGACGTGCTCCTGCTGCGCGAGCGCGATGTCCTGCTCAGAGAGCGGCTGGACCTCGCAGAAGGTGAGCGTGAAGTCGAATGGCGTGTGCGAGACGCCGCAGAAGTTGGCGTACGTCCGATCGATGCCCCCTGCGTCGGCCGGCACGATTGTGAAATTCACCTGTCGGGCTTCATCTGCCACGGTCGTCTCCTCGGCCGGGATGCGTGCCGGCCCTCCGCGATCAGTACTTGCGCATCACCCCGACCACCACGCCCTGGATCTGGATCTGGTCCGCGGCGACGATCAGCGGCTGCATCGCCGGGTTGGCGGGCTGAAGGCGGACGTTGCCGTTCTCGCGGTAGAACTTCTTGAGCGTGACGTCCGACCCGCCGAGCAGCGCGATGACCATCTCGCCGTTGTCCGCCGACTTGCGGTCCTCCACGATGACGAAGTCGCCGTCGCGGATCTGCTCGTCGATCATCGAGTCGCCGCGCACCTTGAGCACGTAGGTGTCGCGCTTGCCCACGAGATCGTCAGGCACCGCGATGGTCTCGGTGCTCGCGACCGCCTCGATCGGGGCGCCGGCCGCGACGAATCCCAGCAGCGGCAGTTCGAGCGACCGCCCGCCGCCGCGCGTCGGCACCATCTCGACCGAACGGCTCCGGTTCCAGGCCCGTCGGATGAAGCCCTTCTCCTGGAGGTTGGTCAGGTGCTTGTGGACCGTCGCCAGCGACGACAGGCCGAAGCGGCGGCCGATCTCTTCGAGGCTGGGCGCGTAGCCGTGCTGCTGGATGAATTCCCCGAGGTAGTCGAGAATCTCACGCTGCCGCTTGGTCAGTGGTAACGCCACCGGATCGCCCTCCTGGATGCCGCACCTGGTGGCCCGGCGCCTCCATTGTGTGCAAAGGAAAGGCGAAAGTCAACCGGCGCGCGGTCAATACAACTCGGCGCCGGTGTAGGATCGCCGCAGCCGATGTCACCTTCGTTCCGCCCGGCAGTCTAATCACCAGGGTCGGTTTCATGCGCGGCGTGCCGCGGCTCAGTATCTTCGTGTAACCGCCTCGTGAAACCGCCTCCCGGGACCCGAGAGGACCGACCGATGTCGACCCGCGCCGACCCGTGGCCGTCAGGTGGCTCGCAACCGGACTGGACGCTGACCGTGGTGCCTTCGACCCAAGACGAGTCCGGACTGGACGTGCCACTGGCCGAATGGGACGACCGCCGCCTCGTCGGCGCCTGCCTTGCCGGGCGAATCGAGGCGTTCGACGTCGTGGTGGCGCGCCATCAGCGCGCCATGTATCAGCTCTGCTTCAGGTTCGTCCGGCGCCACGAGGACGCGGCGGACCTGACGCAGGACGTCTTCCTGCGCGCGTACCGCGGGCTGCGGCGCTTCCGGGGTGACGCGAACCTGAAGACGTGGTTGTACCGCATCGGCGTCAACGTGTGCCTGAACCATGTCTCGGCCCGCCGCGCGCCGGAGACGACGCTCGACGCGGCGCCGCCGCTCGTGGCTGCGGGGCCGGACCCGTCAGCGGCGTTGGCGAGGTCGCGGGAGGGTGCCCGGGTGCGGGCCGCGGTCGCCCGTCTTCCGCGCAAGCAGCGGGCCACGCTCATCCTCCGCGTGTACCAGGACCTGTCACACCGGGAGATCGCGCAGGCGCTGGGCACGACGGTTGGCGCGGTGAAAGCCAACTTCTTTCACGCGCTGGGCAACCTCAGGAAGCTCCTTGGCGAGGAGGCGGGAAGGCAGTCATGACGCACCTGACTCCGGCGCAGATCGTCGATGTCGCCGAGGGCTGCGCCGACGGCGCATCCGCCGCGCACGCGGCGGAGTGCGGCGCGTGCCGCTCGAAGGCCGACGCGGTGGCCGAGGCGATTCGCATCGCCGGCGCCGACCCGCAGCCGGAACCCTCGCCGCTGTTCTGGCCGCACCTTGCGGCGCGCGTCGGCAGCGCGGTGCGCCGCGAGCGCGCGCCCGCCCCGGCGTGGCGGTGGTGGGGCGCACGACTGGTTCCGTTCGCCGCGGCGGCGCTGCTGGTGGCGGCGGTCGGCGTCCGCATGCAGATGCGGACCGGCGTGCCTGGCGGCCGCACGTCCGCGCCAGAGGGCGCCGCACGCGTGGCCGCCGATTCCAGCGAGGACGCGCGGCTGCCGGGCGACGCGGCGGAGGATCCATCCTGGATGCTCGTGAGCGACCTGTCTGCGGACGTCAGCGTCGAAGACGCGGAAGCATCGGGCGTGCTCCCGGCCCCGGGCGGCGCCGAGAAGGCGCTGCCGCAGCTCGACGCAGCCGAGCGCGTGGAGTTGGCGAGGATTCTCCGCGAGGAAATCGGCGCCCGGGGTTCAGTCGAGCGGCCGGGCCCGGGCGTCTGACGCGGCTCCAGCGCACAGCGCAGCCGCGAGCGTCTCAATCGGATCAACGGCAGAAGGACACCAACTCATGCGGATACGCCACCCTTGGACCAACGCCATCGTCGCCGGAGCGCTTGCCGTGACTGCGGTGGCACCCGCCGCAGCCCAGGACCCTCAGTCGCCTCCTCCGGCGGCCAGCACCCGGACGCGCCCGGACGCCCGGCCGGGTCAGGCGAGAGCGGCCCAGCAGGCCGACCGCCTGGAGATCGGGGAGCTGCAGCGGTTGTTCGACGCGTACACGGTGATGCAGGCGCAGGACGCCCTTCAACTCGACGACGCGCAGTTCGGCCAGTTCCTGCCGAAGCTGAAGTCGCTGCAGGAGACGCGGCGCCGCAACGAGCAGGGCCGCGTGCAACTGGTCGGCGACCTCGCGCGCCTCACCGCGCCGTCGGTGGCTGCGGTCGACGAGGCCGCCGTGCGGGACCGGTTGCGCGCGCTGCAGGATCTGGAGGGCCGGGCGGCGGCGGAGTTGCGGCGTGCCTACGACGCGATCGACCAGCAACTGGACGTCCGCCGCCAGGCGCGCTTCCGGGTGTTCGAGCAGTCGATGGAACGGCGGAAGCTCCAGCTGATGCTGCGGGCGCGGCGCGGCAATCCCGGGCTGAACGACTGAAGGGCCCGGCGGGCCCATGCTAGACTCGATTCGTGACTCCCGTGCTCGTGCTCGCGTGCGCATGCCTGTGCGCGGCCGCCGCCTCGCAGTCGGCGCCGCCGCCGCGTCAGACCAGGATGCCGTTCACGGCGGCGGACGGGGATCGCTTCGCCTCGAAATACGCGGCCGTCGTGGCGCGGGGCCCCGCGCCGGCTGGCGTGCGCCGCAAACCGATCCAGACGATTGTCACTGAGCCCGAGATCAACGGATACCTGCGCTATCGCAGCACGCTCCTGCCCGTCGGCGTCCTCGAGCCGTACCTGTTCGCGCTGGGTGACGGCCGTGTGGCCGGTGTCGCGACCGTTGACCTGGATGCCGTCCGGCTGTCGAAACCTCGCGGCATGCTCGACCCGGCGCAGCTGCTGAGGGGGCGCGTGCCCGTGACGGCCACCGGTATCCTCAGGTCGAAGGACGGCGAATTCCGGTTCGAGCTGGAGTCGGCCACGGTGGCCGGCATAGAGGTCCCGAAGTCGCTCCTCCAGGAACTGGTCGGGTACTACACGAGGAGCGCGACGAATCCGAACGGGTACAACCTCGACGCGCCCTTCACGCTGCAGGGCGGGATCCGGGCCGTCACGGTCGAGGCCGGGCGCGCCATCATCATCCAGTGAGCCTGACGCTCGACACGCCCCTCCTGTCGCTCAAGGGCATCGGCCCGAAGCGTGCGGCGGACCTCGCGCAGGCCGGCCTGCGGTCGGTGGGCGATCTGCTCGCCCGGTTTCCCCTCAGGTACGAGGACCGCTCTCGATTCCGCGACATCGCCAGCGTGACGACGGGCGAGTCGGTGACGCTGGCGGGCACCGTCGTCTCGTGCGGGCTGCGGCTGACGAGGCGCGCCGGCTTCAAGCTGTTCGAAGCGGTCGTCCGGGATGTCAGCGGCACGGTGAAGGCCGTGTGGCTGAACCAGCCGTTCATGGCCAACGTCGTGACGAGGGGAACGGACATCATCCTCTACGGCGCGGTCGAGCGGCGGGACACCGGGCCCCTGCAGATCACCAATCCGCAGTACGAACTGCCAGGCCGGCGGGATCGGGACGCCATCCATACCGGCCGAATCGTGCCCATCTACGAGAAGGCGGGATGTGCGACGTGCCGCGTGCAGCGGGCGATCGTGTTCGACGTGCTGCAGCACCTGCCGGAGGACGCCGCCGACGCGCTGCCGGCGTGGCTGCGGGCCGAGCAAGGGCTCCCGGATTGGCGGGCCGCGGTCGCGGAGGCGCACTTCCCGGCAGCCGGCACCCCGCTCGATCGTCTGAACGCCTTTCGCACGCCGGCGCAGGTGCGGCTGATCCTCGAGGAGTTCCTGCTGTTCCAGGTCGGCCTCGCGCTGAAGCGCCGCGCCGCCGTTGCCGAACGGAAGGCGATCGTGCCCGTCGTCGACGATCGCGTGCGCGCGGCCGCCAGGGCCGTGCTCCCGTTCCCGCTGACCAGCGGACAGCGCCAGGCGCTCAAGGACATCGTGGGAGACATGGCACGGCCTGCGCCGATGCAGCGGCTGCTGCAAGGCGATGTGGGAGCCGGAAAGACGATCGTCGCGCTGCTGGCGGCGGTCGCCGCGATGGAGAACCGCCTGCAGGTGGCGTTCATGGCGCCGACCGAGATCCTCGCCGAGCAGCACTTCCTCACCATCCGGCGTCTGCTCTCGGTGGGCCCGTACGAAGTGGCCCTGCTCACCGGCTCGGTCGCGGGCGCGCATCGGCGCAGGGCCCTGGCGGACCTCGCATCGGGCCGCGTCCACCTGGTCGTCGGGACGCACGCCCTCGTGCAGGAGGATGTCGCCTTCGCGCGCCTCGGGTTCGTCGTCGTCGACGAGCAGCACCGCTTCGGGGTGCTGCAGCGGGCCGTGCTGAAAGGCAAGGGCTGGAATCCGGACGTGCTCGTGATGACGGCCACTCCGATCCCGAGGACGCTGGCGCTGACGCTCTACGGCGACCTGGATGTGTCGGTGATCCGTGAACTGCCGCCCGGACGGACGCCGATCGAGACGCGTGCGCTTCCGCAATCGCGCCGCGAGGAGGCCCATGCCCTGGTGAGGCGCGAGCTCGAGGCCGGCCGCCAGGCGTACATCGTCTATCCGCTGGTGGAGGAATCGGCGAAGATCGACGTGCGCGCGGCCACGGAGATGGCTGATCATCTCGCCACGGCGGTCTTTCCCGAGTATCGCCTCGCCCTGCTGCACGGGCGCCTGCGGCCTGACGAGAAGGACCGGGTGATGCGGGCGTTCGCGGCCGGGGACGTGCAGGTGCTCGTGTCCACGTCCGTGATCGAAGTGGGCATCGACGTGCCGAACGCCACGGTGATGGTCGTCGAGCACGCCGAACGGTTCGGCCTGGCCCAGCTTCACCAGCTGCGCGGCCGCGTCGGCCGCGGCGCGCATGCGTCGGCCTGCATTTTGATCTACCAGGAGCCGCCGGGAGAGGCGGGCGAAGCGCGGCTGCGCGCGCTGGTGGAGACCACCGATGGGTTCGTCGTCGCGGAGCGGGACCTCGAGCTTCGCGGCCCCGGCGATTTCTTCGGCACGAGGCAATCGGGCATGCCGACCCTGCGCTCTGGCGACCTCGTGCGCGATCGCGGGATCATGGAGCAGGCCAGGCGGCTCGCGGATGCCGCGCTCGAGCGGGAGCCCGATGGGGCGCTCGCGGCGGAGGCCCGGCAGTGCTGGTCGGGCAGGTTCGGCCTGGCGTCGGTGGGCTGATCCCGGCATCCTGCCGGGGGCGGCCCTGGAGCGGAACGAGCGATGCGCGTGATTGCCGGAGCGTTCAAAGGACGGCGCCTCGCGGCGCCGACCTGGCCGGGGCTGCGGCCGACATCGGATCGGCTCAAGGAGTCGGTCTTCGCGATTCTCGCGCCGGTGCTGGACGGGGCGCGGGTGCTCGACGGCTTTGCCGGGTCGGGGGCGCTGGGGATCGAAGCGCTGAGCCGGGGCGCCTCGAGCGTCGTGTTCGTGGAGCAGGACGGGCGGGCGGCCGGGCTCATCGCCCGCAACCTCGCGCACTGCCGCATCACGGACGGCTATGTTATGATCCGCGGCGAGTTTACGCGCGCGCTGCGCCAGCTGCCCGCCGATCGGCGGTTCGACCTCGCCCTGCTGGACCCCCCGTATGACCTTGCCGATCTGGCCCCGGTGGTGGAGGCGGCCGCCGGGCGCATGGCGCCGGGCGGGGTGCTGGTGCTGGAGCACGCGTCGCGGCGCGAGGCGCCGGCCGGGGCCGGGGCGTTCGCCGCGGTCCGGCAGGTGAAGGCGGGCGACAGCGCCGTGACGTTCTACCGCGGCGCGCCGGAGGGCGCGGCTGCGGCGCCGGAGGTTCCATGAGTACGCCCCGCGAACGCGTGGCGGTGTATCCGGGGTCGTTCGATCCGCTGACGAACGGCCATGTCGACATCATCCTCCGCGGCGCGCGGCTGTTCGACCGCATCATCGTCGCGATTCTGCGGAACGCGGAGAAGCATCCGCTCTTCACGTTGGAGGAGCGCGAGGCGATGGCGCGCGCGGTGTTCGCCGAGCACGCGAACGTCGACGTCGAGGCGTTCGATGGCCTGCTGGTCGACTACGCCAGCCAGCGCCGGGCGTCGGTCATCGTGCGCGGATTGCGGGCCGTGTCCGACTTCGAGTTCGAGCTGCAGATGGCGCTGATGAACCGCCGCCTGGGCCCCGACATCGAGACGGTGTTCATGATGCCGGCGGAGCAGTACACCTACGTGAGCTCGCGCCTGATCAAGGAAGTCTTCGCCCTCGGCGGGCCGATTGCCGGCCTGGTCCCGGAGGTGGTGGAGGAGCACCTGCGGGAGAAGCGGGCGAAGTACTAGGCTATATTGGAGCCGATCGTCCCCTGGGCCTGGTGCAGCCCGATTCCGCCGCCATCCGCACCGACAGGAGTCACCATGAGCGTCAGTGAACTGGCCAGTGCCATCGTTGAGTCGCCGACGCTGCGGCTGAACGAAGAAGCGCGATTGCTGCGGGAGCGCGGCGAACCGGTCATCCACCTCGGCATCGGCGAGCCCAAGAACAAGACGCCGATCAACGCCATTCTCAGCTCGGCCGCGAAGCTGAGCCAGGGCGACGTGAAGTACTGCCCGTCGGACGGCCTGCCGTCGCTCAAGAAGGCCATCATCCGCTACACCGAGGAGGCGTACGACAAGGTCGTGGCCCCCGAGAACGTGATCGTGTCCTCCGGTGCGAAGCAGGCGCTGTTCAACATCCTGTACACCATCCTGAATCCCCAGGACGAGGTCGTGATCCTCGCCCCTTACTGGGTGAGCTACCCGGAGATGGTGAAAATGGTCTACGGCGTCCCGGTCGTGGTGACGCCCGAGGACGGCAGCTTCCACCCGCGGATGGCGGACATCGAGCGCGCCGTGAGCTCCTCAACCAGGGCGCTCATCGTGAACAGCCCGAACAACCCGAGCGGCATCGTCTACACGGAAGAGTTCATCGCCCAGATCGTGGAGTTCTGCGAGCGGAAGAAGATCTACCTGATCATGGACGACATCTACCACAAGCTGGTGTTCGACGGGCGCATCGCGCCGCCGTGCTACCGCTTCACGACGAAGGACGTCGAGGACTCGCGGCTGATCGTGGTCAACGGCATCGCGAAGCTGTACGGGATGACGGGGTTCCGCATCGGCTGGTGCGTGGCCCCGCGGAAGATCGTGACGGTGATCAACAACGTGCAGGCGCAGACGACCTCCTGCGCGTCGCCCGTGATGCAGGCCGGCGCGGAAGGGGCCCTCCTGGGCCTGCAGAGCGTGGTCGAGGCGCTCCGGCTGACGATCCAGAACAACCGCGACGTCGCCATGCGCGAGCTGTCCTCGTTCAACGGCGTGAAGACCTACAAGCCCGACGGCACCTTCTACTGCCTGCCCGACTTCCGGGCGTACAGCAACAACTCGGTCGAGCTGTCCAACTTCCTCTTGAAGAAGGCCCTGGTCGTGACCGTGCCCGGGCGCGAGTTCGGCATGGAAGGGCACCTGCGCCTGAGCTTTGCCGGCACCGTGAAGGACGTGACCGAGGGCATCGCGCGCATCAAGTGGGCGCTCGATCCGACCTCTCCGAACGACATCTACATCGGCGACAAGCGCCTCATCAGGGACTGGCTATGATCAACCTGCTCGACATCAAGACGCCCGCGCAGCCGCAGGCCGGCGCGCTCAAGAGCGACTACGGGCTGGAAAACCACGGCCTCTTCAGCCTGGGCGGGGTGTACTGGAACCTGGCGCCCGAGGCGCTGTACGAGGAGATCGTCTTCCGCCGGGAAGGCACGATCACCCGCGACGGCGCCATCGTGATGAACACCGGGAAGCACACCGCGCGGTCGGCGAACGACAAGTTCGTGGTGCGCGAGTCCTCCACCGAGGAGCACGTCTGGTGGGGGCAGTACAACCGCCCGTTCGCGCCGGACAAGTTCAACGAGCTGTTCTCGCGCATGCAGGGCTTCCTGCAGGGGCGGGACGTGTTCGTCCAGGACTGCTACGTCGGCGCCGACCCGGAGTACCGGATGCCGGTGCGGATCATCACCGAGCACGCCTGGCACAGCCTCTTCGCGCGGAACATGTTCATCCCGCTGAAGACGAACGAGGAGTGCCGGCGGCACGTGCCCGACTTCACCGTGATCTGCTGCCCGGCCTTCAAGGGGATCCCGCAGATCGACGGCACCGGGTCCAACACCTTCATCACCCTGAGCTTCGACCAGCGGCTCTGCATCATCGGGAACACGGCGTACGCCGGGGAGATCAAGAAGTCGGTCTTCACCGTCATGAACTACCTCATGCCGCTGCGGGGCGTCTTCCCGATGCACTCGTCGGCGAACGTGGGCGACGGCGGCGACGTGGCGGTGTTCTTCGGCCTGTCGGGCACGGGCAAGACGACGCTCTCGGCCGACCCGTCGCGGGGGCTCATCGGCGACGACGAGCACGGCTGGAGCGACAACGGCGTGTTCAACTTCGAGGGCGGGTGCTACGCGAAGGTCATCCAGCTCTCCCAGGCGGCCGAGCCCGAGATCTACGCGACGACCCACCGGTTCGGCACGATCCTCGAGAACGTGGTCTTCGACCCGGTGACGCGCCTCATCGACCTCGACGACCCGGCCCTCACCGAGAACACCCGCGCGTCGTACCCGCTGGAGTTCATCCACAACGCGATCCCCGAGAAGCGCGCGGGTCACCCGAAGAACGTGATCTTCCTGACGTGCGACGCGTCCGGCGTCATGCCCCCGATCGCGAAGCTGTCGGTCGACCAGGCGCGGTACCAGTTCATCTCGGGCTACACGTCGAAGATCGCCGGCACGGAGGTGGGCCTGGGCAAGGAGCCCGAGATCACGTTCAGCACCTGCTTCGGGGCGCCGTTCATGGTGCACCAGCCCGACTTCTACGCGCGCCTGCTGAAGGAAAAGGTCGTCCGCTATGGAGCCGACTGCTGGCTGGTCAACACCGGCTGGGTGGGCGGGCAGTATGGCGTCGGCAAGCGCATCAGCATCCGGCACACGCGCGCGATGCTGAACGCGGCGTTGACCGGCCAGCTGAAGGACGTCGAGTTCCAGACCGACCCCGTGTTCGGGTTCCAGGTGCCCAGGACCTGCCCCGGCGTGCCGGACCAGGTCCTCGACCCGGCGTCGTCGTGGCCGAACCGTGACCTGTACTTCCAGCGCTATCGCCAGCTGGCGGCGCGGTTCATCGACAACTTCAAGAAGTTCGACACGGCCGAGGCCCGCGAAGTGGAGAAGGCGGGGCCGAAGGTGTAGGGAAGAAGCAGTTGGCCCTTCTGGCTTCTGACAATCGCGACGCGCCGGGCAGTCGGAGCGTACCTATGAACAAAGTAGTAGCCGTCATCGGCGCATCGTCGGACCGGTCGAAGTTCGGGAACAAGGCCGTCAGGGCGTTCGCCCGCCAGGGTTACACGGTGGTGCCGATTCACCCGAAGGAAGCAGAGGTCGAGGGCTTCAAGGCCTACAAGTCGGTCCTCGACGTGCCTGGCCCGATCGACATGGCGACGATGTACCTGGCGCCGGCAATCGGGATGAAGGTGATCGAGGAGGTGGCGCAGAAGGGCATCCAGGAGGTCTGGCTGAATCCCGGGGCCGACAGCCCCGAGCTCGCCGACCGCGCGCGCGCCCTGGGCCTCCGCACCGTCGTGGCCTGCAGCATCCTGGGCGTCGGCGAGAGCCCCCACGAGCTGTAGGACGGTGACACGCGCGGTTTCCATCAGCCGCCGCGGAAACGGACGGTGCTGCCTGGCGTGTTGACTCGATTCGGAGGCCTGCTCTATAGTTGGAAGACCGCGAACCCCCCACGTCTGCCCGGGCGGCGGGGACCTTTCACCCCGCAGCAGTCGTAACACTCGTCTCAACCAGCCGTTACATCGTTCCGAGTCGAACCCATGCCGAACAACCACAAGCGCCAGCCACAGACCCAGCGTGCGTCCAACGGACAGGCCGCCCCGGCCGCCGTCGAACCCGTTGCGGCCGAAATCCCGACCCAGCCTGCGCCGCAGGCGCCCGCCCCGCCCCAGACTGAACAGGCGAAACCCGCCCAGCCTGTCGAGGGCCAGAAGCGGGCGAGCGAAGGCCTGGCCATCGCCGAACTGAAGGAGATGAGCATCCAGAAGCTCACGCAGGTGGCCAAGGACCTCAACGTCGCCGGCGCCACCGGCATGCGCAAGCAGGAGCTCATCTTCCAGATCCTCAAGGCGCAGACCGAGCAGAGCGGCTTCATCTTCTCGGAAGGCGTGCTGGAAGTGCTGCCCGACGGTTTCGGTTTCCTCCGGGCTCCCGACTACAACTACCTGCCCGGCCCCGACGACATCTACGTTTCGCCGTCCCAGATCAGGAAGTTCGATCTGCAGACCGGCGACACGGTGTCGGGCCAGATCCGGCCCCCGAAGGAAGGCGAGCGCTACTTCGCGCTCATCAAGGTGGAGGCGGTCAACTTCGAACCGCCCGACCAGGCGCGCGACAAGCTGTTCTTCGAGAACCTCACGCCGCTCTATCCGCAGGAGGGCTTCCACCTCGAGACGGCCGCCGACAACCTGTCGGCCCGCGTCATGGACCTGATGACGCCCATCGGCAAGGGCCAGCGCGGCCTCATCGTCGCGCCGCCGCGGACGGGCAAGACGATGCTGCTGCAGAACATCGCGCAGTCGGTGGCCCAGAACCACCCGGAAACCTACCTCATCGTGCTGCTCATCGACGAGCGTCCGGAAGAGGTCACCGACATGCAGCGCTCGGTGCAGGGCGAGGTCATCTCGTCGACGTTCGACGAGCCGGCCCAGCGCCACGTGCAGGTGGCCGAGATGGTCATCGAGAAGGCGAAGCGCCTCGTCGAGCACAAGAAGGACGTGATCATCCTGCTCGACTCGATTACCCGCCTGGCCCGCGCCTACAACACCGTGATTCCCCCGTCGGGAAAGGTGCTGTCCGGCGGCCTCGACTCGAACGCCCTGCAGAAGCCGAAGCGCTTCTTTGGCGCCGCGCGCAACATCGAGGAGGGAGGCTCGCTGACGATCATCTCCACCGCCCTCATCGACACCGGCTCGCGCATGGACGACGTCATCTTCGAGGAGTTCAAGGGCACCGGCAACATGGAGATCCACCTCGACCGCAAGCTGGTCGACAAGCGCGTGTTCCCCGCCATCGACATCCAGAAGAGCGGCACGCGCAAGGAAGAGCTGCTCATCCCGCGCGAGGACCTGAACCGGATCTGGGTGCTGCGCAAGGTGCTCAATCCGCTGTCGCCGGTCGAGGCGATGGAACTGCTGCTCGACAAGATGGGGAAGACCAAGTCGAACGCGGAGTTCCTGGCGTCGATGCAACGCATGGGATAGTAGTCAGTAGCCAGTAGTCAGTATTCAGTAGAAGACAACACACGCCGCACGGCATCCAACTTCCTGGCTACTGGCTACTGGCTACTGGCTACTGGCTACTGGCTACTGGCTACTGGCTACTGACCGACGACGATCGAAGCGGGTGACTGCAAATGGCGAAGATAACGGTCCGGAAGAGCGGTTCCTACCTCGTCGAGGGTGACGATGTGACCGTGGTGGATTGGAACGGCAAGGAGTACGTCCTGCCGAAGCGGCCGTTTGCGCTGTGCCGGTGCGGAGCTTCCACGCGGAAGCCGTTTTGCGACGGCACGCACACGAGGGTGGGCTTTGCGGCCGCCGAGGACGCGGTGCCCGGTTCGACCGACCGGCCAGCCTGATGGTGCGTGACCGCGGCCGCATCGCGGCCAGCCTCGTGCTGGCCGCGCTGGCGGCAGGGCCCGGCGGATGCCGCCGCGACACGGCGCCCGGTCCACCGGGCACGGGCACGGCACAGGCACAGCGGCCGTCCATCCTGCTCGTCACGCTCGACACCACGAGAGCCGACGCCATCGGGCCCGAAGCGACAGGCGTCAGGACCCCCTCCTTCAACGCCGTCGCCGCGCGGGGACGCGTGTTCCGGCAGGCCTACGCGACGGTGCCCGAAACCCTGCCGTCGCATGCCTCTCTCATGACGGGGCTCTATCCGGCTGGCCATGGCCTCCACGAGAATGCGCGGCGTCTGCCGGACGCCACGCCGGTACTGGCCGAACAGCTCAGAGGCGCGGGCTACCGGACCGCAGCCGTCGTAGCGAGCTTCGTCCTCGCGAAGCGGTTCGGGCTGGCGCGCGGGTTCGACCTCTACGACGACAACCTCCCGGAAGGCCGGCAGGAGCGCGTGGCGAGGGAAGTGACCGAGGCGGCGCTGGCCGCGCTCGACGGCAGCGCGGGCGCGCCGCTGTTCCTCTGGGTGCACTACTGGGACCCGCATCATCCCTACACGCCGCCGGAGCCTTTCAAGAGCGCATATCCGAACAGCCCGTATCTGGGCGAAGTCGCGTACATGGACGCCGAACTCGGCCGTCTCGTCGAGGCGTTCGAGCGGCGGGCGACGGGGCCGACCGCCATCATCCTCGTCGGCGATCACGGTGAGGGCCTGGGCGACCACGGCGAGTCGCAGCATGGGAACCTGCTGTACCAGTCGACGATGCACGTGCCGCTGGTGCTCGCCGGTCCGGGAGTGACGGCAGTCTCATCCGAGTCGCCGGTCAGCATCCGCCGCGTCTATCACACGGTGCTCGATTGGGCGGGCCTGGGCTCCGCCGACAGCCTGCGCGCCGATTCGTCAGAGGCTGTGCTTGGCGAAGCGATGAAGCCGTTCCTCGAGTACGGATGGCAGCCCCAGATCATGGCCGTGCGGGGACGGCAGAAGGCCATCTTCGCCGGACGCACGGAACTGTATGACGTCGTCGCCGACCGCGGCGAACTGCGGAACCTCGCGGGAGGCGCCGACGTGCCGGCGCAGTTGCGCCAGGCGCTCGACGGCTACCCGGTGCCGTCGGCCGAGGCGGCACGCCCACCGGCGGCCTTGAGCGCCGAGGACCGCCAGCAGCTCGCGAGCCTGGGCTACGTGAGCGCCACCGCGGCGCCCGTGGTGCGGAAAGACGCGCCGAGGCCGGCCGACATGGTCGCGCTCTTCGACGCGCTGGAGGAAGCATCGACCCTGTTCGTGCAGGCGAAGTACGCGAAGGTGATTCCGCTGCTGGAGCGGATCCTCGGCGAGGACCCCTACAACCTGGACGCGACGCTCCGGCTCGCCACCGCGCGGTCCGCACTCGGGCAGGACGCGAAGGCGATGGACGCCTTCCGCCGGGCGCGGGAACTGGCACCCGCGTCCGAGGACGTGAAGCTGTACCTGGCGCTGCACCTGGCGCGCGGCAAGGACTGGGCCCAGGCCGTGCCGGTCC
Source organism: uncultured Acidobacteriota bacterium (assembly GCA_963806085.1). Taxonomy (GTDB): domain Bacteria; phylum Acidobacteriota; class Vicinamibacteria; order Vicinamibacterales; family JAKQTR01; genus JAKQTR01. Next base: position 1,285,447 of record CAWDWR010000001.1, on the reverse strand, counting down.
TCGAGCAGATCGTCGCTTCGTCGCCGCAACGGTTGGCAGCGGTTGAGGGGCTGGCGGCGCTGCGCACCCGGCAGGGCAGGCTGGAGGACGCGGTCAGGCTCACGCAACAGGCGTATGACCTGAAGACGCCCACGGCGGCGGAATGGGTGCGCCTCGGCGAGATGGCGATGGCGGTCGGGCGCACCGTCGCGGCCATCGGTGCGTTCGAGCACGCGCGGCACGTCCAGGGAAGCGCGTTCCGCCAGGACCTCGAGCTCGGCGTGCTGTATCTGTCAGCCCGGCGGTTCGAGGACGCGCGTGCCGCGCTCGATCGCGTCCCCGCCTCTCATCCCGCCTATCCGATGGCCCTCTTCAAGCGGGCGCAGGTGAGCGTCCTGCTGCGCGAGTCGGATGCGGCGGTGCGCATCGAGCAGGCTCGCCGCCGCGCCGACGCCACCACGCGAGAGCTGATTGCGCGGGAGAAGCTCTTCGTCGGTGCGCGGTAGCGCGACCTCTTCCCCTAGAACCTCACCCGGAACGCCACCTGCAGGCGCCGCGGATCATAGTACGACCGCGGAGTCCCGAACGTGGCGCTGTGTGCGGCCGGGTCGTAGTTGTACCCGGTCTGCTTGTTGAACACGTTGAACAGATCAACCACCGCCTGCAGGTTCGTCCACTTCCCGACGCGGAAGCTCTGCGTGTAGTTCAAGTCGAGTTGGTAATGTGACGGCGACCGGCGCGATCCTGCAGCTTCGGCGTAGCGCGACGAGTCGCTCGTGCTCGTGGTGAGGGCGATGTAGGGCTCGTAGCTCCACTTCTCCCACGGTTGGCCGGACTGGGCGACGAAGTAAGCGCCGATGCTGGCCTGCCACGGCACCGTGTAGTAGCCGTAGAGCTTCACCATATGCGGGCGGTCTCCCCGCAGGGTGCCGTCGCGGAAGTTCCACAACTGGCGGCCGGCGGCGTCCCCGATGAACGACGACCCGATGAAGACGTTTGCGTCGTTCGCGGACGTCGAGTTGTCCTGGTCGAAGTTGCCCCAGTAGTGATTGTGGCTGTAAGAACCGCTGATGAATGCCTTGCTGCCGCGCCACTGCCCTTCGAACGTTACCTCGTAGAACCTCGTGTAGGCGCCGTCGAGTTCGGCGATGACGTAGGTCGAGCCGCTGCCGATTTGGGCCAGCTGGGCGGTCAGGTTCGGGATGTAGGGCTCCTTCGGGATCGGCGTGTTGTCCGGGCCGATCGTCGCCGGGGGAGCGTACGCCACGCGGGCGGTGTTGTTGGTGTCCTCCCAGAAGTGGGTGTTCTCGCGGTAGCGGAAGTACGCACGGCCTGACAGGCCGTTTCGGAGCTGCTGCGCCGTTCCCACGAGGAACTCGTCGGTGGTCCGGGGCGTCATGTCGGGGACGAAGAGCTTGCCGGACGACCCTTCCACGAACCTGTACCCGTAGGACGTGCCGGTCTGGTCGAAGAAGACGTCGACGAAGGCGTTCTGGATGCTCCGATCCCATGACGCCGCACGCGGCAGGGAGTTCACGCCAGGGTAGTACCGCGCATAGCTCGCGTAGATGGTGTCCTCACCGTTGTACGCCCACGTGGTGCCGAGGCGCGGCTGGATCATCTTGGAGAACGGAATCGTGTACATGGTGTACTTGCTGCCGGGCGACGCGACGTATCCCGACAGCGTCGACGAGTCGTTCTTGAGGCCCTGGCCGTACAGCACGTCCCGGCTGAAGATCGCGCCGACGTTGAACGACCAGTTCTTCCAGGTCATCGTGTCGTTCGCTTCGATGTTCAGCGATTCCGCTTCGCCGCGGATCCCGAGCCTGGACCCGGTCGATCGCATCAGGTACTCCGCGTAGTAGTAGGCGGGTTGCCCGGGGAGGCCGATGCTGGCGGAGCGGCCGCCCGGCACGTTGATGACGCCCCAGCCGTTGGACGACCGGTTCAGGTCTTCGGCGTCCTTGGACCACTGGAGGCCCGCGTGCAGATCGTGGCGGAACGCCCCGCCGAGCGAGAGGTTGTAGGCCACCTGGAATGCGTCGCGGAAGAAGTCATCCGCGTCGCTCAGCGTCGATGCATAGCCCACGCTGCCGCCGCCGGTCTTCACGCCGTTCGAGGTGTAGCCATACCGATCTATCAACGGCTGGATGAACGCGTTGAACGCATCCTGCCCGGCCACTGGTGTCGGCACGTTGAACGCGCCCAGCTTGTCGAGACCCGTCAGATCGATCTTCGTGCCGTTCGTGAGCGTTGGCACCGCGGACGACTGGTTGTCGGCCTTGCTCTTCGTCGGGTTCTCGTAATGTGTGTACTTGAACGACGCGAAGCTCTTCGAATTGATGACCCACGAGGCATCGGCCGTGCCGATCTTGATGGACGACTCGCCTCCGCCTCCGATCGTCGGAGCGCACGCCGAGCAGAAGCCCGACGCGGTTGCCGTCGTGTGCGACTGCCGCCAGCTGCCGTTGATCAGGATGGAGCTGGTCGGCGTGTACGTGACCTTGCCGAACCCCTCGTTGCGCGTGCTGTTGTAGTCGGGCAGGTCGCCGTACAAATTGGCACGGTTCACACGGTCGGTACTCGGGTCGATAGTATGAAGCATAGAAATAGAGCTTGTTCTTCCAGATCGGCCCGCCGCCGTTCACCGTGATCCACTGGCTGTTCTTCGAGTACTTCGACAGACTGCCGCTGGTCAGGTCTGCCGACATCGAGTCGCTCTGGAACTGGTAGCTGAACAGGCCCTGGAAGCGGTTCGTACCGGAGCGGCTGACCGAGTCGACGGTAAACCCGCCAGAGCGATCGAAGTCCACGGCCTTCGCGCCGCCCTTGACCGTCGTCATCTGCTCGATGTCGTGCGAGGCCGGCTCCGCCGACAGGGTGCCGTACAGCGGCATCGTCACATTGACGCCGTCCATCTTGTAAGTGTTGTCCTGGCCGCTGCCGCCGGCGCTCGGGCCGCGCGTGCCGTCAGGGGTGTACATGACGCCCGGAATCAGCTTGATGAGGTCGCGGTACTCCTGGCCGACGGGCAGACTCTTGATCGTGTCGGCCGAGACGCCGCTCTTCAGCGCGGTCGAGTCCTTTTCGATGATCGGCGTGATAGCCGCGATGACCTCGACGGTTTCCGAAACGCCCTGGACCGACAGCTTCACTTCGACGTTGGTGTCCTGACCGAGCTGGACCTCGACCTGCCGGGTGACCGTGGCCATGCCCGACAGGGTGAACTCGACGGTATATGTGCCCGGCGGCAGGGCGGGCATCCTGAAGTCGCCCGCGCCGCCCGTCACCGTGGTGCGCGGCGTCGGCAGCACGTTTGATCGTGCCTCGACGGTCACGCCCGGCAGGACCAGCCCGCCCGTGTCGAGGACCTTCCCGACAATCGTGCCGGTCTGCTGCGCCGACGCGAGTCCGGGCATCAGGGCGATGCACAACGCCAGCATGACGAACGCTTTCACTCGCATTGGACCTCCGGTGCAGATCAATCGGGCACCCCGCCCAGGAAGAACGGGTTTCGAATCGAGGGGCTTGGGGATGCGGCAAGCATCGTATCGCGTCGATGGGAATGGGTCAACGCGGCCCGTCCCCGGCCGGAGCGTGCAGGGCGGCGTCAGGGCGTACGTGCACCGTCGGCGTCGGCCGAACCGGCTCTCGCGAATGCCAGGTCGTCGCCCGCGGCCTCGACGCGGATGGTGTCGCCGTCGGCGAACGTGCCCTGCAGCACCTCCATCGCCAGCGGGTCGAGCAGCTTGCGCTGGATGGTGCGCTTCAGCGGCCGTGCCCCGTAGACCGGGTCGTAGCCTTCCTCGACGAGCAGGTTCCGTGCCTTGTCGGTCAGCTCGAGGCTGATCTTGCGCGCCTCGAGGCGCTTCACGAGCCGCTGGAGCTGAATGTCGACGATCCGCGCCAGGTGGTCGCGGCCGAGCGAGTGGAAGAAGATGATCTCGTCGACGCGGTTGAGGAACTCCGGGCGGAAGTGGCCGCGCAGCGCGTCCATGATCCGTTCGCGCACCTCGCCGGCCACCGCCTCGCCCGGCCGGCCGCCGTGCTCGGCGAGATACTGGCTGCCGAGGTTCGACGTCATGATCACCACGGTGTTCTTGAAGTCCACCGTCCGTCCCTTGCCGTCGGTCAGCCGCCCGTCGTCGAGCAGCTGCAGCAGCACGTTCAGCACGTCGGCATGGGCCTTTTCGATCTCGTCGAAGAGCACCACCGCGAACGGCCGGCGGCGGATCGCCTCGGTGAGCTGGCCCGCCTCGTCGTACCCGACGTATCCCGGCGGCGCGCCGATCATGCGCGACACCGTGTGCTTCTCCTGGTACTCCGACATGTCGATGCGCACCATCGCCTGCTCGTCGTCGAACAGGAACTCCGCGAGGGCCCGCGCCAGCTCGGTCTTCCCGACGCCGGTGGGTCCGAGGAACAGGAAGCTGCCGAGCGGCCGGTTGGGGTCCTGCAGCCCCGCGCGGGCCCGGCGGATCGCGTTCGCCACCGACGCGATGGCGTCGTCCTGCCCGACCACGCGTTCGTGCAGGCGCGCTTCCATCCTGACGAGCTTCTGGATCTCGCCCTCCATGAGCCGGCTGACGGGGACGCCGGTCCACTTGCTCACGACCTCCGCGATGTCCTCCTCGTCGACTTCCTCCTTCAGCATCTTCGTGTCGCGCTGGAGGTCCGCCAGACGGGCTTCCGCCTCGTGAATCCGCCGCTCGGTCTCCGGGACGCGGCCGTACTGGAGCTCGGACGCGGTCGCGTAGTCGCCCGATCGCTGGGCGGCCTCGATGTCGTGGCGGAGGCGCTCCAGGTCCTGCTTGCGGGTGCGGGCGTCCTGGATCGCGGCCTTCTCCTGCTGCCAGTGGCTGCGGAGCCGGTTGCCCTCTTCCTTCAGGTCGGCCAGTTCGCGCTCGAGGCGCGCGAGCCGTTCCGAGGACGCGGCGTCGGTCTCCTTCCGCAGGGCCTGGGCTTCGATCTCGAGCTGCATCACGCGCCGCTCGATCTCGTCGAGTTCCGCGGGCATCGAGTCGATTTCCATGCGCAGCCGCGAGGCCGCCTCGTCGACGAGGTCGATGGCCTTGTCCGGGAGGAATCGGTCGGCGATGTAGCGATGCGACAGGACCGCGGCGGCGACCAGCGCGGTGTCCTTCAGCCGGACCCCGTGGTGGATCTCGTACCGTTCGCGCAGGCCGCGCAGGATGCTGATCGTGTCCTCGACGGTGGGCTGGCCCACCACCACCGGCTGGAAGCGGCGCTCGAGCGCCGCGTCCTTCTCGATGTGCTTGCGGTACTCGTCGAGCGTCGTGGCGCCGATCGTGTGCAGTTCGCCGCGCGCCAGCATCGGTTTGAGCATGTTCGACGCATCGATGGATCCTTCCGCGGCGCCCGCGCCGACCACGGTGTGCAGTTCGTCGATGAACAGCACCACCTGGCCATCGGCGTCGGTCACTTCCTTGAGCACCGCTTTCAGGCGTTCCTCGAACTCGCCGCGGTACTTTGCGCCGGCGACCAGCGCCCCCATGTCCAGGCCGACGATGCGCTTGTTCTTGAGGCCTTCCGGGACGTCGCCGCGCACGATGCGCTGGGCGAGGCCCTCGACAATCGCGGTCTTGCCGACGCCGGGCTCGCCGATGAGCACCGGGTTGTTCTTGGTCCGCCGCGAGAGCACCTGGATCACGCGGCGGATCTCCTCGTCGCGGCCAATCACCGGGTCGAGCTTGCCGGCGCGCGCGAGTGCGGTGAGGTCCCGGCCGTATCGCTCGAGCGCCTGATACTTGCCTTCGGGGTTCGGGTCGGTCACGCGCTGCGACCCTCGGATCGACTGGAGCGCTTCGAGGATGCGATCGCGGGTGATGCCCCGGTCCTGCAGCGCGCGCGCGGACTCGGCGCGGCCCGCCTCGGCGGCAACGGCGAGCAGCAGGTGCTCGGTGCTGACGTACTCGTCCTTCATCTGCGCGGCTTCGGCCTGGGCCGCGCCAAGGACGGCGCGCAGCCGCGCCGACGGAGCGGGAGCGGCGCCGCCGCGCGCCTGCGGCACCTTCGCCAGGGCGTTCGCGGCTGCCGTGGCGAGATCGCGGGGATCCAGGCCGAGCTTGCGGACGATCGAGGGAGCGATGCCATCGGCCTGACCGAACAGGGCCGCCAGCAGGTGCTCCGGTTCCGTCTGGGGGTGGCTGGCCGACTCGGCGCGCTGCTGCGCGTCGAGGACGGCTTCCTGGGCTTTCTCGGTGAACTTGTTCAGCGTCATAGGCACTACGAGGTCGATCGGGTCGAGTCCTCCTCCGAACGTTTCAGGTCTTCGTACAGCCGCGTCTGCTCCGGCGTCAGTGACCGGGGCAGGCGGACGTCCACGGTGGCGTAGAGGTCGCCGCGATCCTCCTGACGCCCGACGGCCGGCATGCCGTGGCCCTTGAGCCGCAGCACCTGGCCGTTTTGCGTGGTCGCCGGCACCTTCAGGCGCAGGTGCTTGCCGTCGATGCTCGGGACCTCGGCCTCGCCTCCCAGCACGGCGGTCGTCACGGGCACCGGGACATGGACGTGGAGGTCGCGGCCCCGCCGCTCGAAGCGCGGGTGGGGCAGCAGGTGGATGCGGAGGTACAGGTCGCCCGAGGACGCGCCGCCCGCCCCGTGCTCGCCTTCGCCCGAGACGCGCACCCGCGAGCCGTCGTTCACGCCGGGGGGAATCCGCACGTCGACGCTGCGGGTGTGGCCCTCCTGCTTGACGGCGAAGCGTCGCGTGGTGCCGTGGAACGCCTCCTCGAGACTCAGTTCGAGGTCCTGCTCGACGTCCCGGCCGCGGCGCGAGCGGGCCCCGCGGCCCGGCCTGCCGGACCGGCCGGGCGCCTCCTGGGGCGCGCCGCCGAAGAAGGTCTGGAAGAAGTCCGAGAAGGGATTCTGATCGCCGAACAGGCGGCGCATCTCCTCTTCGGACATGGTCCGGAAGCCGCCCTCGCCGCCGCCGACGTTGACGGTCCAGGCGCCGTCGCCGAAGGGGCCCGGATGGCCCTGCTGCTGCGCCTGCTCGTACTGGCGCCAGTTCGCGCCAAGCTCGTCGTACTTGCGCCGCTTCTCCGGGTCTCCCAGGACCTCGTAGGCCTCGTTGATCGACTTGAACCGCGACTCGACGGTCTTGTCGCCCGGGTTCACGTCCGGGTGGAACTTCCGGGCGAGCTTCCGGTACGCCTGCTTGATCTCCTTCTCGGTCGCGCTCTTGGCGACCCCGAGCGTGGCGTAGTAGTCCTTGAATTCCACCGCATCCCCCGGCGCTACAGCCCGAGCATCTCCATCAACTGATCCAGTTCGCGGGCGAGCCGCCGCCGCGCCACGTGACGCCCGCCGGCGCTCTCGTCCACCAGCGGCCGCATGCGCTGCACGGCCTCGGCGACGTCGAGCAGGCGCTGCACCCCGGCGAGGTTGATGCCGGCCTCGTCGACGAGGTGCTTGATGAGGCGCAGCCGGTCGATCTCGCTCCGCGAGTAGACGCGGACGCTCCCGATCGTGCGGGTGGGCTGGACGAGCCCGAGGCGCTCGTACTTCCGCAGCGTCTGCGGGTGCATGCCCAGCTCCCGCGCCGCCATGCTGATGAAGAACAGCTCGTCGTCTTGAGTCATACCGTGGCGATACAGGATATGAGATGAATATAGATCTTGATACAAAGCGTGTCAAGTAGCCGGCCGGCGGCGGGAGGGCCGGCGCTAGCGGTGCGCGAAATGGACCGCGACGAGGGCGTAGGCGATGCGAAGGAGGTGGTCCGGCCGGGGGAAGACCAGGTACCGGGGCTCCCACGCCGGGGCGAACTTCTTCTTGTACTGGAACAGCGTCCGGTAGCCGTAGACGCGGGAGAGGTGCTCGAACATCAGTTTCACGCCCCGGTCGTAGGGCGACAGCGCGGCGTCGGCATCGGCGTTGGCCAGGGGCGCCATCGCGAGGCTGGCGGCCTCGAGGCCTTCCTGCTTGAGCCGAAGCGCCGACTCCGCGATGAGCAGGTCCATGACGCCGGGCTGGGCGCCCGACCGGTAGCGCATGGCGTCCAGCACGACGGCGCGGCCGCCGCGGTAGGGCAGCCAGGTGACGAAGGCGTCGACCGTGCCGTCAGCCCGCCGGGCGATGAAGGTGCGCTTGTCAGCGAGATCCTCGACGGAGAAGACCCCGAGATTGAACCCCATCTCGCCGCCGGTCTTGTGCGCCAGCCAGGTGCGGGAAATCTCCTCGAGCTGGTCGTCGATGTCGCTGGCCGGCGCGTGCCGGCGATACTCGGCGACCTCCAGGTCGGGCGCTTCGCGGCGGACCTTGTTGATGAACTGCCGGACCTTCGCGACCGCGCCGCCGCCAAGCGACCAGGCGGGGAGCGGAAGCACGGCCTCTTCACCGATCTTGAACCACCGCAAGCCCTCCGCGCGGTAGAGGTCGAGGAAGCGGCCGGAGGTCTCGTAGAACACCGGCAGCCAGTCGCTCGCCCGGCAGAGTTCGAGAAAGGCGGCGATCACGGGCGCGATCGCCTCCGCGTCGCCGACCGGATCTCCGGCCACCACCGCCACACGGTGCCGCACGCGGAACCCGATGAAGGCGCGCCCGTCCACGCTGAAATGCCGCTTGTCGGGCTGCTTCGCGAAATACGACATCGAGTCGATGCCGTGCCGCCAGGCCAGATCGGCGACACGGGAGGCGTCCGCGCGCGACGGGGCATGGTGCCAGGCGACAGGCGCGAGCGACGCCGTGAGCACGTACCCCGCCGACAGCACGAACAGCAGCCGCAGCGACCACACGAACGCCGCCGCCGGCGTGCCGGGCAGGGCCAGATCCTCCTGGAACCCCGCTGTCAGCCAGACCGCGCGCATGGCCCCGGTCATGCTCTCGGGCAGACGGCCGAATTCGTGTAGGCCGGCGAGTCCGTACACCGTGACGGCGAGTGCGAGGACGGGGGCGGCCAGCAGGGCGTGCCGGAGGCGCAGGGGGTCGGTGCGCGCGTGAAACCGGTGCCGCTGCCGCCAGAGCTCGGCGGCGAACGCGGCCGAGCACGCCGCGCGGATCACGCTGCCATGGTGCAGCACGTAGAGCGCCGACGACAGCACGGCCAGACCCAGCGCCATCGCCCAGGCCGACTGTTTGCGCCGCGCGAGCCCTCGACCGAGATAGGCGAGGCCGAGGCCGGCGAGGAGCATCAGCGCCCGGCTGCCGCGCGTGACCTCGAACGGCAGCCGCGCGGTCATCCATTGCAGGTGGAGCATGCGCGTGCCGACCAGCGCCGACAGCATGTTGATCGCACCCAGCGCGACCGCCACCGTGGCGATGCGCCCGTGGGGGTGCGTCACCAGCATGCGCCCGGCGCGCCGGGCGGCGATGAACATCGAGACCGCCAGTTCCCCGCCTGAGCCGACCGGGCGCCTCAGCTCGGCCACGGCGGCCCGCAACCGGTCGCGTCGGCGAAACGCCAAGATGCCCCCGATCGTGAGGACCGCCACCGCAATCACGATCTCGTACCGCCTCACGTCGGCAAGCAGGATCTCGAGCGTGCCGCCGAAGGCGTAGCCGCCGAATCCGACGACGAGGCCCCAGACGGTCGCGGAGATCGCTTCGAGCAGCGTGAAGCGGACCGGCGGCGTGCCGGAGGCGCCGTACGCGACCGGGATCGCCACGCGAAACCCATACAGAAAACGCGAGGCCGGAATCACGAGGGCGCCGCGCCGCTCGAGCCAGCCATGGATGCGCCGCAGCTTGGGGTCCGTCTGCATGCGGCGCTCGAGATAGGCCCGGCCTTTGATGCGTCCCAGCCAGAACCAGAACTGGTTGGCGGCGAGCGTGGCGGCGATGCACACGGCCAGGACCGTACCGAGTTGCAGCCGGCCCCGGTGGGCGAGGAACGCGGCGGTGATGAGCGCCGCATCGGCTTCCACCAGTGTGCCGAGAAACAGGATGAAATAGCTCAAAACCGCCTCACCGTGGCACGTTCGTGCCGCAGAGCCCCCACCGGCGGATCGCGTGGGGCTGGAGCGCGCGCCGCTTCTCGCGCCTAGCCGCTACTGCCGTGCCCCGCTCGGGAGGGCATGCGAATTGCGTTCCACGATCAGCATGATTGCGGCACTCGTGCTCGCGGCCACGCTCGTCCTCCCGGGCCGCCCCCCGGTCGGGACGGTTACCGTGCGGGGCCGGGCGCTGACGGTGCGCTTCTACGGTGCCCGCTCGGGGCAGCCCGTGGTACTGGCCAGCAGCGACGGCGGCTGGATTCACCTCGCCCCCCACGTGGCCGAGGTGCTCGCCAAGGCCGGCTATTTCGTCGTCGGGTTCGACAGCAAGGAGTACCTGTCGGCGTTCACCTCCGGCAGTCAGACCCTGAACCCGGCCGACGAGCCCGGCGACGTCCGCACCTTCATCGCGCTGGCGGCCGGACGCGGGCAGGCCAGGCCGATCCTGATCGGCGTGTCCGAAGGCGCCGGCCTGGCGGTACTGGCAGCGACCGACGCCGCGACCAAGGCGGCCATCGCCGGCGTACTGGCCCTCGGCCTGCCCGACACCAATGAGCTGGGCTGGCGATGGAGGGACGCCGTCATCGACTGGATGACGGGAGTGCCGGACGAGCCCACGTTCAGCGTGGCGGGCATCATCGACCGCGTGGCGCCCGTACCGCTGGCGGCCATCCACTCCACCGGTGACGAACTCGTGCCCGGCTCCATCATCACGCGCATCATGGCGCGGGCGCAGGAACCCAAGCGGCTCTGGTTCGTCGAAGCGTCCAATCATCGGTTCGCCGGCAACGTGGCCACGTTCGACCTTCGCCTGCTCGAGGCGTGCGACTGGATCCGGTCCCGGGCGGGCGCCTCCGCGCCGCTCCCGAATCGTGAACTCGCAGCCGCGCCTGCAAGCGGCTTCATGACCCGTCCTCACGGCTGGGACCAGCCGCCGTGCGCAGGTTGTGAAACCGGTCCTGCCGCTCGCCGTCGCCCGTGAGGTCGATGCCGAAGCGGTCGGCCATCCGGTAGAGCGTGCGCCGATCGATTCCCATGACCTCCGCGGCCCTGGTCCGATTGCCGTCCACCGAGGTCAGCACGTGCATGAGGTACCGCCGCTCGACCTCTTCGAGGCGGGGCAGACCGGCGAACAGCTGCTCCTCGAGACTGGCCGCGCCTCCGGCCACACCCGGCGGCAGGTCGTTGACGTCGATGACCGTGCCAGGGCTGAACAGCACCAGCCGCTCGATCGTGTTCTCCAGCTCCCGCACGTTGCCGGGCCACGCATGGTTTCTCAGGACGTCGGCCGCGGCCGTCGACAGGCGGCGGTCTCGCCGGGCCCGTACGCAGGCGTTGGCGAGAAACGCCTCGATCAGGAGCGGGATGTCCGCCCGTCGCTCCCGCAGGGGAGGCAGCCGGATCACGACGACGCTGAGTCGGTAGTAGAGATCCTGCCGGAACCGTCCCTCCTCGACGGTCCGCGCGAGATCGACGTTGGTGGCCGCCACGACCCTGACGTCGACCTTCACCGGGCGGGTCGCGCCGACCGGGCGCACCTCGCCCTCTTCGAGCGCGCGCAGCAGCTTGACCTGGAGCGCCGGCGACGTTTCCCCGATCTCGTCGAGAAGGAGCGTTCCGCCGGTCGCCTGCTCGAACAGGCCCTTGGCGTCGGCGACGGCGCCGGTGAAGGCCCCCCGGGCGTGCCCGAACAACTCCGATTCGAGCAGCGTCTCGGTGATGGCGGCGCAGTTGACACCCACGAACGGCTTCGACGCCCGCCGGCCGTGGTCGTGGATGGCACGGGCCACGAGCTCCTTGCCGGTTCCGCTCTCGCCGATCACCAGGACAGGGGCGACGGCGTCGGCGGCGAAGGCGATCTGCTTGTAGACCTCCAGCATGCCGGCCGTGCGGCCGATCAGGCCCGCCGGCACTTCACGCGCCGGTCCCGCCGCGGGGGCTTCGACCCGCACCGCGGCCTGGGCGATCGCCCGTTCGACCACCGACTTGACCTGCGCGATGTTGAAGGGCTTGCTGATGTAGTCGAACGCGCCCGCGCGCACCGCTTCGATCGCGGTTTCCAGCGTGCCAAACCCGCTGATGAGCACGACCTGGCACCGCGGGTTCGTGCGCCGGGCGGCCTGGAGGATGTCGAGCCCCGACTCCCTCGCATTGAGATTGATGTCCGACACCACGACGTCGAACGGTTCCGACGAGGCCCGCTCGAGCGCGCGGGCGGGGTCCGACTCGATCGCGATCCGGCGGTCCGCGCCGGCGAGCAGTTCGCTCATGAACTGGCAGGTGTCCCGATCGTCGTCCACGACCAGCAGGTCAGGCATGGCTCGGCTTCGCTTTCTCGTCCGGCGGCATCGCCGGCAGCAGGACGGTCACGGTGGTTCCCCGCCCGGGCTCGCTCGTCAACTCGATGCGGCCGCCGTGGTCCGCGACGACGCTCCTGGCGATGCTCAGCCCGAGCCCGGTCCCTCGCCCGGGCGCCTTCGTGGTGAACCAGGCGTCGAACACCCGGTCGCGGATCGCGGGGTCGATGCCGGCGCCGCTGTCGGTGATGACCACGCGCACGCGGCTGCCGCTGTCAGCCACGCGAATCCCGAGTTCGCCCCCCGCCGGCATGGCGTCGAGGGCGTTGCTCACCAGATTGAGCAGCGCCAACTCGAGCTGCGCCACATCGCCCTTGATCGGCTGCACGGCGGCGCCGGTGTGCACGAGCCGGACGCCGGCCGTCTCGAGCGCGGGATGGGCGAGCGCGCAGAGCCTGTCGATCACCTGGGACAGATCGACGGGCTCCTGCGCGAGGCGGCGCCGCGACCGATCGAGGAGTCCCTGCACGATGGCCGTCACCTTCCGGAGTTGTTCCTCGGCGACGCGCAGGCGCGCGGCCACCGGCGACCCGGGCTCCTGCTGTTCGAGCAGAAGCTGGATATGGCCGGACACCAGGTTGAGCGGCGTGCCGATCTGGTGCGCCACGGCTGACGTGGTCTCGCCGACGGCGGCCAGCTGCTGCGAGCGGCCGAGCTCCTCGCGGAGCCTGAACAGCTGCTGGTAGAGGTCGAGCAGGTCCCGGTTGCGCTGACGCAGCTCCGCCGTGGCCTGTGCCACCTGGGTCTGCAGCGAGCCGTGGAGATCCTGCAACTCGTCCAGCATGTGGTTCAGGCCCGTCGCCACCGCGCCGATCTCGTCGGGGCGCATCACCGGCGCGCGCCGTTCGAGCGACCCGGCGGCGACGGCGCCGACCGTGTCGCGGATCGCGTCAATCGGCCGGTGGATGAACCAGCGGGTCAGCAACTCGACGAGCACGAACAGGGAAACGATCGAGAGCACGGTCGACCACGCGGCGATCGCCCGCCCGGTGTTTCGCAGGCGGATTAGGGCGTCGAACGAGACCGTGACGGCGACGGCGCCGGCTGGCCGGCCGTTGTGCGAGTACGGGATCGCGAGGATGCGCACGGGCGCCTCGTCGCTGCTCCACACGAGGTCGCGGCGCTCGATGGCCTGCCGGCCCGCGTCCACGGCGCCGACGGATGGGCCCGTTGTGGTGCTCGCGAGCACGGCCGGCGCGGCGCCTTCCAGCTTCACGACCGTGATGGCGCTGAACTCGGCCGCCGTCTCGACGAACTCCCGGAGCGTCTGCGTCAGTTCCTCGGCGTTGGGCGGGCCGTTCCGAAGCTCCAGGTCGTCTGCCACCGCCAGGGCCGTCAGGCGCGCGCTCTCGGAAATCTCACGCTCGACGGTCTGCTCGAACACCCGCGACTGGAGGTAGGTGGTGAGCGAGATGACGAGCGCGATCGCGAGGGCGAGCAGGATCGCCAGCCTCGTGCGCAGCGACCAGCCGATCGACAGCGGCGCGGTGGCCAGGCGGGCCCGCCCTGCTGTCGGGACGCGGACCTCGTCGGACGGGGTCATGCGGTCCTCCGGGACGCCGCCATGCGGTCATTGTAGACCCTCCTGGCTCCCATGGGCCGCAGGGCGCGCGGACAGGCGGACGCCCCGAGGACGGGGAGGGGCCGCCTCGGGGCGTGGGGGATACCGCCATCGGGAGGCTACTTCGCCGCCTGCTTGGCGACGATCAGCTTCTCGATCTTCTTGTATTCCGACTCGGGCACGATCTTCCTGGCCTTCAAGTCGCTCTTCGCCTTGTACGGCCGTCCGTCGATGATCTTCTGGGCGTATGCGTCACCGATGCCGGGCAACGCAGCCAGCTGCTCCTTGGTGGCCGTGTTGACATCCACCATCTGCTTCGCCGCTGCGGCGGGTTTGGCGGCCGTGGTAGAGGCCTTGCTGACGGACTTCGACTGCGGCGTGTGCGTGGCGGCGTACGACGGCACCGCGAACGCGGCGATGAGCACGGGGACGGCGACGAACGAAATCCAGGACCGACGATTCATGGCTTCCTCACAGGGTGTGCCCGTTCGTGATGAGGCCCCACGGAGTGCCCGCTCCGCGAACGGCCCGCCTGCGACCTCGGGCATCGGGCAGACACGACCACAGGCATCAAGATGCGTGCCGCACCAGCGAGGGGCCGTCCTGCGGTGTTTCGGCCGGAATCGCGCCACCGCGCGCCTGGCCGGTCGCGACGGGTGGTGCAAACTGCCCCAGCCGTGGCGTTTGGCCACGGGCTTGACCATGGCGGGCACGCGGTCCATCATCAACCTGCCATGATGATCAAGGCGGATCTCCTCCTGCTCGCCGGCGTCGCCCTCGTTCTGGGGCTAGTCGTCGGCTGGCTCGCCGGCTGGCGCGTGGCGCGGGCGCGCGGCCGGCACGACGTGGCGCTCGCCGAGGCAGGGGCGGAGGCGCGCGCGCGGCTGGAACTGATGACCGCCGTGGAAGAACGCACACGGCTGGACGCCATGCTCCAGGCGGAGCGGCAGAGCCACGCCGAACGGCTCGCCACGTATCAGGATGCGGAACAGCGCCTCGAGCGGGCGTTCCAGGCGCTGTCGGCGGCCTCCCTCGACGCGAACGCGCGGCGCTTTCTCGACCTGGCCTCGGCCCAGTTCGACGCGCTCAAAGGGGCCGCGCAGCACGACCTGGCGGAACGTCAGCAGCGCATTCAGGCGGTGCTCGATCCGATGCGCACCGCCCTGGACAAGGTCGAACGGACCCTGGCGGCCGTCGAGTCGAACCGACAGCTGGACCGCGGCCAGCTCTCGACCCAGCTGACGGGCCTCGCCGAGGGGCAGAAGGGCCTCGAGGTTGAAACGCGACGGCTCGTGCAGGCGTTGCGCGCGCCCCAGGTCCGGGGACGCTGGGGCGAGATTCAGTTGCGCCGCGTCGTCGAGCTCGCGGGGATGGTGGAGCACTGCGACTTCGAGGTGCAGCAGACCTTTGCCGCCGAGTCCGCGGCGCTGCGCCCGGATCTGATCGTCACCCTGCCCGGCGGCCGCAGCGTCGTCGTCGACGCGAAGGCGCCGCTGCTGGCGTACCTCGAGGCCGTCGAATCGACAGACCCTGACGTGCGCGACGCGCGCCTGCGGGACCATGCCGCACAGGTGCGTGCCCACGTCACCAAGCTCGCCGGCAAGGGGTATTGGGAGCACGTGCCCGAATCCGCCGATTTCGCCGTGCTGTTCCTGCCGGGGGAAGCGTTCTTCAGCGCCGCCCTCCAGCACGACCCGGCGCTGCTCGAATACGGCGTCGAGCGCAAGGTGTTCCTGGCGGGGCCCGTCACGCTGCTCGCGCTGCTGCGCACGGCCGCGTACGGCTGGACGCAGCAGAAGCTCGCCGAGCATGCCCAGGAGATCAGCGGGCTCGGCAAGGATCTCTACGAGCGGCTCTGCACGATGTTCGAGCACCTCGACGAGTTGCGGCGCCGGCTCGACTCGGCCGTGCAGGCGCACAACGCCGCCATCGGATCGCTGGAGAGCCGCGTGCTGCCCGCCGCACGGCGCTTCAAGGACCTGGGGGTCGTGTCGGGGAAGGAGATCTCGGAGCCGGAGCCCATCGATCACCAGCCAAGACGGCTGCAGGCGCCCGAGTTCCCCGCGCCGGACGGAGCGGGATCGGTCGAGGCGGAGGTCGTGCGGCGCGACCCGGCGTAGGCTACGGGCGGCTGCGGCCTGTCCAGCCGGCCATGCTCGTCTGCGCGCCGAACAGCGCGGCGATCCAGTCGAACAGGCGTCGCGGCACGATGCCCCGGAGGGCCGGGCCCAGGGCGACCACCCACGGCGTCATCACGATCTCGCGGTTCGCCAGCACGGCCCGCACGGTCAGGTCCGCGATCCGCTCCGGCGTGAGGATTCGCGTGAGGCGGAGGGCCCGCGCCCCCTCGAACATCCCCGTCCCGACATAGCCGGGGCAGACCGCAGTCACGCCAACGTGGCGCCGGCCCTGCTCAGCCATCTCCAGCCGGATCGACTCCGAGAAGCCCAGCACGGCCCACTTGCTGGCGGCGTACGTGCTGCCGAAGGGCAGCCCGCTGAAGGCCGCGGCGCTGGCGATGTTCACGAGATGGGCCTCCGGCCGGCCGATGAGGTCCGGGAGGAACGCGTGCGTCACCGCCACCACGCCGAGCGTGTTCACGTGGAACGTGGCCTGGTGGCGATCGAGCGGCACGTCGAGGAACGCGCCTCCGTGCACGATGCCGGCATTGTTCACCAGCACGTCGATCGGACCCGTTTCCTCGAGCAGGCGCGCACGGACGGCGGCGACCGCGGACGAGTCCGTGACGTCGAGCTGCCAGGCTTTCGCGCGGCCGCCCATGGCCGAGATGTCCTGCGCGGCCCCCGCGGCGGCCGGGAGGTCGACGTCCGCCAGGTGCACCTCCGCGCCCTCCCTCGCGAGTCGGATCGCGAGGCTGCGGCCAATGCCCGAACCGCCGCCCGTGATCAAGGCGCGCTTGCCGGCGAGGCTGCGCATCAGCCTGCCGTTCGGGAAGCGGCGGACCTGATCACCTGGAAGAGCTGCGCCAGTTCCTGTTTCGACTCGGGCAGCCACGCCCCGCCGAAGTCCTTCGTCAGGAGCGTCCCGATGTCGGCAACCGTCCAGCTGGCGGTGTTGACCGAGAGCCGCCGCCATTCTTCCAGCAGCTTCTCCAGTTCGCGGGGCGAGGCGTCCTTGCAGAACGCCAGGACAGCGCCCTCGGCGCTGCCGTGCTCGGCGGCGTAGCCCTCGTGCAGATAGCCACGCAGCAGGGTCTGAATCATCGGGAACCGATCCGGCGAGGCCTGGCGCGGGCGATCGCGCCGCGAGGAGCCGGCCGGCTGACGCGACGACGGCAAGGTCATTGGCGGCACTCGGGATACGAGGTGAGTACGTCGGGCGGCATGCTCACGGCCTCGCGGCCGGGACCGCATCCCACTTGAACTCCGACCCCCACACGCTGTGCGGGATGGCGAAGACCAGCAGCGTGACCACGGCGGCGAGCATGATGGCCGTGCGGGCGGGTCGGCCGCCGCGCATCTGGAACGCCGCCCACAGCCACGCGAGGGCGGCGAGCAGCGTCTTGTTGTCGGTCAGATCCCACCCGAAGGGCACCCCGGTCCACCACTCGCCGAAGCCGTACCACTGCATGAGCGGGCCGAGGACGAAGCCGCCGACCAGGAGCAGCAGGATGCAGATGCCGGCCTCGCGCCGCGCCTGCGGCCAGCGCCCGAGGGCGCTCAGTCCGGCCGCCGTGGAGAACAGCATCGCGAGAAACATGGCGAGCACGTGGGGAACCAGCACCGCCGCCGGGACGTCGTTGCGGAAGCGCGTGACGGCCGGCCGTTCGGGGAACACGGCGCGCTCCGCGCCCCGCTCGAGTCGCACCTGGTATTCCAGCTTGCCCGCGACGGGTTGATGCGGAAGAGCGGTCGTCAGGGAGTCGCCGGCCCGTTCGAGGTTCAGCGTCTGCCAGGGATCGTTGGTCGGATAGCGCCGCCACGCGACGTGCCCCGAGACTGCCTTGTCGGGCACCGTCAGCACGACGGGCTGGTCACCGGCGCCCGGGTGCGTGCGCGTGAGCCGCAGCGTGATGGGTGCGCCGCCCAGCATGACCGACCCCCGCACGGGATACGTCGGCCCGCTCATCCGCTGGTAAACGGCCGACGCGAGCGTGATCACGACCGCCGCCGCCCAAAGCCATCGCCGGTTCCGCATCCGAAGCCCTCTCCTTCCGCGCCCCTTGCGCCTCGTGCCGTCCGCCCATCATAGCAAACGCCGCGCTTGACATCCTCCAACAACGCCAGCCATAGTACCAAGGATAGGAAGGCGGCGATTTCCCCGACTTGATGGGCCGCGCCAGCCCGGTCATGGTGACCGGAGCCTGGAACTATCTAAGTCGCGGAGGGCCCGCGACGCATGTCAGCGGGCTTTGTTGCGTCAGGAGAGGCACAGGACTTATGAAGCATCTGCCGTACACCGTGTCCTCGGAATCCGTGTCCGAGGGTCATCCCGACAAGGTCTGCGATTACATTGCCGACTCGGTGCTCGATGCCTACATCGCGCAGGACAAGGGCAGCCACGTCGCCTGCGAGGTGATGTGCAAGAACAACTTCGTCATTCTCGGCGGTGAAATCTCGTCGAAGGGCCGTGTGAACTACGAGGACCTGGTGCGGAACGCCATCCGCGAGATCGGGTACGTCGACGAGACCGAGCCGTTCAACGCCGACAGCGTGCACCTGCTCATCGGCATCAGCAAACAGTCGGCGGAAATCGACCAGGGCGTGTCCGGCAAGGCGACCCGGGACCGTGAGCAGGGCGCCGGGGACCAGGGCATGATGTACGGCTACGCCACCGACGAAACGCGCCAGTTGATGCCCATGCCGGTCTTCCTGGCGCACAAGCTCACGCGCGGGCTCGCCGAGGACCGCAAGGCTGGCAAGCACGCGTGGCTGCGGCCCGACGCCAAGTCGCAGGTCTCGGTCGTGTACGAGGACGGCAGGCCGGTCAGAGTGTCGCACGTCCTCGTGTCGACGCAGCACACGGCGGACATCAAGCAGGCGGGCATCCTGAAGTACGTCAGGACCGACCTGGCGCCGCGGGTGCTCGGCAAGTGGTTCGACAAAGACGTCAAGGTCTACGTGAACCCGACCGGGAGCTTCGTGCTCGGCGGTCCCTCTGCCGACTGCGGCGTGACCGGCCGCAAGATCATCGTCGACACCTACGGCGGCGTCGGGCGCCACGGCGGCGGCGCGTTCAGCGGCAAGGACCCGTCGAAGGTCGACCGGAGCGGTGCGTATTTCTGCCGCTACGTCGCGCGCCAGGTCGTCCAGGCCGGCATCGCGAAGCGCGTCGAGATCCAGGTGGCCTACGCCATCGGCATGGCGCAGCCGATCTCCGTCAAGGTCGACACGTTTGGGACCGGCGACGAGAAGGCGGCGGTGGCGCTGGTGAAGACATTCGACTTCCGTCCGGCGGCGATCGTCGAGCGGCTGGGCCTGCTGCGGCCGATCTACAGGAAGACGACCAACTACGGGCACTTCGGGCGCCCGGGGCTGCCCTGGGAGAAGTAGGGGCTCGGGATTCGGGGTTCGGGATTCGGGATTCGCAGCGAAGCAGCCCGGTCGTCCGGCAATAGATGCGGACGGCCGGGCGTTACTACGTACGCCTAGCGCTGCCGCCGTTCTTCCTGGAGCGCGTTCCACATCTCGACCACCGCGGACCTGACGAGCGCGGTGTGGTGCTCGTAACGGTCCTCGGTGCCCGCCGGGCTCGCTCCGGGCGGAATCTGGCGGCCGAACCGCACCGTGCACCGAGTACGCGACCACGGCAGGAGTGCGCGCCATCGCACGCGGGATCCCCTGGGCCAGATCTCGGCCAGGCCGTGCAGCGCCACCGGCACGATCGGCACCTGCGTCTGCAGGGCGGTAATCGCCGCGCCCTTCTTGAAGCGCCGCGGAGCTCCGTCCGGTGACCGTTCGCCCTCGGGGAAGAGCGTCAGGATCAGGTTGCGCCGGAGGCCGAACGCCCCGGCCTGCATCGCGCGCAGCAGGTTGGCGTCGGGATCGACCGGCACGACGTTCATCGACTCGGCCAGCTTCCGCATGAGAGGCGTCTCGAAGTACTCGCTCGCGCCCACGAAGAACAGCCGGCGGAAGGTCCGGTACGGAAGCGTGCCGACCAGCAGGAAGGCGTCGAGATAGCTCTGGTGGTTCGGGCTGATGACGTACGTGCCGTCAGCCGGCAGGTGCTCGCGCCCCTCGACGCGGAGCCCGAGCAGGAGCCTGGCGAGCAGGTTCACCGTCCTGACCACCGCGTAGGCGAACGGACCGAACCACGGCTTGGGGCGAACGACTGCGGCCAGCACCGGGTCCGACTCGTCGGCCGCCAGCACCCGCGCCCAGGGATCGACCGTTGCCGCCGGCGCCGCGGCGCCAGCCGCCGCGGCGGGGTCGATGGCATCGACGAGATTCCGGACCGTCAGGATGCCCTGGACCGCCTCGTCCGGCACGTCCACGGCGAATTCGTGCTCGAGTTTCGACAGCAGCTCCACCCGCTCCATCGAGTCGAGGCCGAGGTCGAGTTCCAGGTTCGAGTCCGGACGGAGCGGCGCGCCGCGCGGCGCGACCGCCCGGATGACCGCCAGGATTCTCGCCACCTGCGCGTCGGCGGCCCATATCTGGTCGGCTTCGCTCCATTCCCCTGCGGCGTCCGGCTCCTCCGCCCGGCCTTGCCGATCCTTGTAGAGCCGCTCGATCTCGTGCCGCTTCAGCTTCCGGGTGGTCGTCCGCGGCAGGTCCTCCATCCAGATGTCGAAGCTGAGCACGCGCTTGTGGTGGGGGAGTGACAGCGACAGGCTCTCGATGTCGAACCGGATGATCTCGCGGAAGTTCACGATGCGGCGCTCGCGCATGACGTCGAGGTCCGGCACGACGACGGCATGCAGGCGCTCGGCGGAGGGCTCGTCGGGCAGCGCGATGCCGAGGACGCAGAGTTCCTTGATGAACGGCGACGCGGCGTAATGCGCCTCGATGTCTTCAGGATAGATGTTCTTCCCCGACGCGAGGACGATGATCTCCTTCTTGCGGCCCGTGATGACGAGCCGCCCGCCCCGGCCGAGGTAGCCCAGATCGCCTGTGTGGAGCCAGCCGCCGGCGAGCGCCACGGCGTTGACGTCAGGCCGGTTGTGGTAGCCCGTCATCACGATGGGCCCGCGGATCAGGACCTCGCCGTCTTCGTATTCGCGGTCGCGAGCCCCGCCCGGCTCGGGCGCGATGCGGACCTCGACGCCGTCGAGGGGCGGGCCCACGGTGTCCACGTTGGGGTCGCCGATGCGCGTGGCGGTGGCGGCCCCCGAGCACTCGGTCAGCCCGTACGCCTGCACGATGTTGAAGCCCATCCCGAAGAGATCGCGGCCCACCTTCGGGTCGAACCTGGATCCCCCGCTCACCATGATGCGCATACGGCCGCCGATGGCCTGGTGGGCCTGACGAAACAGGTGCCGCCCGAGATTGACGCGAAGGTATGTCCGCAGCCACGTGTTCAGGGTGATGAGCGCCCCGAAGGCGGCGCGCGCCGGCCGTCCCGCGGCACTCGACCCGCTCGAGGATGCGCTGGTGGAGCAGATAGTAGAACTGCGGGACGACGCAGAACGCCGTGATCCGGCGCTCGCTGAGCGCCCGCATCATCTCGGCGCTGTTCACGGTCTCGAGAAAGACGATGCGCGTGCCTGCCGTCAGCGGGACCAGCAGGTTGGCGATCTGCGCGAGCGCATGGAAGAGCGGCAGGATGGCGAGGACGGCATCCCGTTCGTCGATCCTGATCACGCCGAAGGCTCCCGCCCGCTCGGCCCGGAGATTGCCGTGCGTCAGGACCACGCCTTTCGGATCGCTGGTGGTGCCCGACGTGTAGAGCATCACGGCCGGATCGGCCTCGGTGGCAGGGCAGGCGGGCAACGGCCGCCGCCGGGAGGTCCGGGGGCAGGAGGTCGACGGCGCCGGGCGCCGAACCGGAGTGCAGCACCACGTGCGGCGCGGGCGTCAGCGTCTCGGCGGCGCTGCGGGCCGCCTCGAGATACCGCGGGGACGCGACAATGGCCCGGGCCCCGCTGTCGAGCAGCAGTGTCCGGATCTGAGCCGCGCTGTAGGCCGTGTCGAGAGGCACCGCCACCGCACCCAGGCGCAGGATCCCGAGGTAGGCGACGAACCAGCGCGCGTGGTTCTCGGCCAGGATCGCGCAACGCTCACCAGGGGCGAGGCCGAGGCCCGCGAGCGTGGACGCGGCCCGCTCGGCGAGGCGGATCAGGTCTCCGAAAGTGGTCGTGTCGACGCCGGAACGGTGGCAGAACTCCACCGCCACCACGTCGGGAATCCGTTCGGCGATGGACCGGAAGTCGTCGTAGATGTGGGGCATGGGCGGTCCGCCTGCCGATCATACCAGCAAGCGGACGCGCGACGGGCTCAATGCCAGAGGCAGTCGGACGGCGGCACGGCCCCGGTTCCCGGGCCGAGGCGTTTGCGCTGGCCCTTGTCCTGGTACATCCGGCGGTCGGCCACGCTGACCACGCCGTCCACGGTGTCGGCGTCGTCCGGGAACGTCGCGGCGCCGACGCTGACCGAGAGCGACACGACGCGGCCCGGGACCGGTTCGACCCAGATGGCCGCGATCGCGCGCTGCAGGTCGGCGCGGCGCCGTTCCGCCTGGGCGGCGTCGCAATCGCCGAGCACGAGGACGAATTCGTCGCCGGCGAAGCGGGCGCACACGTCATAGACGCGCAGGCTCGCGCGCAGCACCTGGGCCACTTCGCGGAGCGCGCCGTCGCCCGCCTGGTGACCGAACTCGTCGTTGATCTGCTTGAAGCCGTCCATGTCGAGCACGAGCACCGACAGTTGGCCGCCATGCCTGCGCACACGGGCGAATTCCTGGTCGAGATGGCGATCCAGGTACCGGCGGTTGGGCAGGCCGGTGAGGACGTCGGTGAGCGACTGCTCCTGGGTCTGCTCGAACACGATGGCGCTCGCGATGACGTTGGCGGCGTGCGTCGCCACGCGGGCCAGCAGGCGGCGGTGATCGGGCGTGTAGACGCCGCGGTCGGCGTGATACACCGCCAGCGCGCCGATCGTGCCGGCGTCGGTCACCAGCGGCGCGACCGAGAGGGACTGCAGCCGGATCGACGCGCCCAGCACCGACGCCGGAGAGGTCGGCAGTTCGACGCCGAGTCCTTCGAAGCTGGCCGCTGTGACCGCGCGGATGGCTTCCTGGTGCGAGCCCACGACGTGCGAGCACATGAAGAGGCCCGACGGCGCGTCGAACTGGAACAGCGCGCAGGCGTCGAGCGGCATCATGCTGACGAGCTTGGTCGAGATCAGCGACAGCGCGTCCGACACCTGGAGCGACGCGCTGAGCGACTGGCCCATCTCGCGGAGGATCTGGTCTTCGCGGTTGGCCACGGCAATGTCGGCAAGGGCGGTCGCTGCGCTGTCCTGGGACGATGTCGCCGCGCCGCTCTGCCACCCCGCGGCCGACTGGTGCAGCTGCGACTCGATGGCCGGGAGGATCTCGATGAACTTCTCGACGAGGTCAGGGTCGAGCGTGGAGCCGCCGTTCTCGCGGAGGGTCGCGATCGCCTCCGCGTAGGTGTGCGACGGCCGGTAGGGCCGCTCCTCGAGCATCGAGGTGAAGCAGTCGACCACGGCCAGGACCCGCGCCCCGAGCGGGATGGACTCGCCCTTGAGGCCGGCCGGATAGCCGCGGCCGTCCCACCGCTCGTGATGCGAGAGGACGAGGGGCGCGACGGGGTTCGGGAACGGCACCCGGCTGATGATGTCGGCGCCAATCCGCGGATGTTTCTTGAGCAGCTCGTATTCGTCGTAGGTGAGCCGGCGTGGGCTTCGAGAGGATGTGGTCGGGGACCGCCAGGTTGCCGATGTCGTGCAGCAGGGCCGCCGTCTTCACCGCCTGGACTTCCGGCTCCGGCATCGCGAGCGCGCGGGCGAGTCCCTCGGAGTACCGCTGGATGCGCTCGACCTGCTCCGCCGTGGTGCTGTCCTTGGCCTCGATCGCCGTCGCCAGCGCCTTCACGACGGACAGGTGCACGTCGCACATCGTGCGCACGTGCGCGTGGTCCTCGGCGAGGCGGTCCGCATGCGCCCGGTAACTGCGATAGGCGAGATACGCGGGCACGGCGAAGGCCAGGGCCCACCAGTGCGGGCCGCCCGTGAACAGTTCCGCCGACCAGCACCGCGAGCAGCCCGCCCGCATAGTAGGCCGGGGCGCTCGAGAGCAGCCGCTCCTCGATCGCGGTCCGCGTCGTGCCTTCGGTCGACGCCGCCATGACCAGGCCGACCAGCCCGGTCGTCACCCCGAAGTAGACCGTGGCGGCGAACATCGCCGAGACCAGGTTCGTCCAGGTACTCCGCCGGGAGCAGGCCGATGCAGCCCCGGTAGACCAGGCCGGCCGCGGCGACGCTCAGCGCCGTGGAGCCCAGCGTGAAGACGGTGCGATACCACGATCGGCATCGTCCCGGCTCCGGTAGACCGAAGCTCCCCACGCGGCGGCGACCGCGATCGGCACGCTGGGCCAGGGGCCGAGCAGCGACGACCGACAGCATGTTGGCGACGTACGACCAGGAGAGGGCGGCGCCGCGCAGCGTCGAACGCCACGTTATTCTCGCCATACTGCCCAGCAGGCAGAGCAGCAGCAGGCCCAGGAGCGTCGGCCAGCGATCGAGGGGCAGGCGCCGCCAGGCCCGCCACGGTCGCGGCGAGGCCGGCGGCCGCCACCAGCGCCACGCCCACCTGGACGAGCGGCGGCAGGCGGTGAATCCGGCCCGCTCGCCGGCGCGCGCCGCGCACCCGCCTTCGCGGCAGAGAGGCTCACGCTTTCCATGGCAAGCCTCTCTGTCGCAGTGACGGCGGCGGGGGACCCGGCCGTCGCGGCGGCGCGCCGGCGCCGCCCCGGCGCGGCGCTGCGCGACGTTCAGCAGGTCGCTCCAGTACTCGCCGTCGCGCGGGCCGCACGCGAAGCCGACGCGGAGCGGCGACTGCTCGGACGGCGGCGCCACGATGTCCGGCGGCAGCGCGGCGGCGATGCGCTGGAGAACCAGCTCCTCGGCCGACGCGTCGGCGTCCTTCATGAGCACGACGAGCGAATCGTCGGCGGGCCGGAAGATGAGGTCCGCGATACGCGTCGACTGGCTGACGGCCATCATCGCGTGCAGCATGACGCTGGGTCGCCGTCGTTCTCTGAGGCACAGCACCGCGCGCGTCCGTCCGGCTGCCGCCCGGCCTGCGGCGGTCGCGGGCGAGCAATTCGTCGAGCGCCCGGCGGCTGGCGACGCCCGCCAGTTCCTGCTCGGCGAACAGGTCGAGCCGTGACCGCGTCGTGCTCGAGGGCGCGAACCAGCGCCTCTGCCAGCGGCGCGCCCACGAGTTCCAGGGCCTGGCGCTGCTCGTCCTGGAAGGCGTGCTCGCCGCCCGCGTAGAGCGTGACGACGCCGACGACGTTCGATGCCTCGGTGGCGCAGCGGCACGCACAAGAGGCTCTTGAACCGGGGCTCGATGTGCGAGGAGGGCTGTCCACCCCATCGAGGACCGGGTCGGTGATCACGCTCTGCCCGTTGACGGCGACCCACCCGCTGACGTTCGCGCCGAGAGGCATGGCCGCCCGCGCACGAGGTCTGCGCCGTACCCGCGGCGTGCACGGCGACGAGGTCATCCGAAGCTCGCGTCGCGCAGGTAGAACACGACAAGCGTGGCCGGCGTCAGGCTGCCGGAGATACCCCGACACGACGTCGCAAGTGACCTCGACGCTCGCCTGGCCGGGTCGAGACGGAACAGGTGCTGCAGGAGCTGCGGAGGGCGCTCCGGCCCGATTCGCGACAGTGCGCTCGGGATCGGTGGAGCGGACATCTCGGCCGTCCGGTCCGCGACGGCGTCCTCGGCGACATCGTCGGCGCTCGAGATCGCAGTTGCCTTCGTACGGTTCGGTCCGCGACCTTGTCCTGGACGGCAGGCAACGCCCGAACCACCGCGGGGTCGTACATCGACCCGGCGCGCTCGCGGACCATCGCCAGTCGCCTGTTCGTGGGTCCAATCGGGCCGATAGGGGCGCCATCGGCGGAGCGCGTCGTAGCAGTCGGCGACCGGACGACGCGGGCGCCGAGCGGAATCGCCTCGCCGGCGATGCCGTCGGGATACCCGCCGCCGTCCCAGTTCTCGTGATGACCGTGGATGATCGGCGCGACGCCGGTCCTGAAGCGCTCGACGATGCGGCCGGCCATCTCGGCGCCGATGGCGGCGTGCGTCTGCATCCGGCGTCGCTCGGAATCGGTGAGGCGCGTCGGCTTCTTGCGGATGTATTCGGGGATGCGCGACTTGCCGAGGTCGTGGAGCAGGGCGGCGAAACTGAGGTTCTCGAGGGCGCGCGGATCGGTCACGCCCAGCTCCTCGGCCAGCCACAGCGAGTACTTCCTGGACGCTCCGGATGTGCCCGAGGGACGTCGCCTCGTCGGCCTCCTCGGCCATCATGGCCAGCGTCTCCACGAGGCGGAGGTTGTTCCCCTCGATCTCGTCGAGGTGCTTCTTCTGGTCGGCCAGCCGCGCCGTCGAGAGCGCCAGGTTGCGGTACGGCGCGATGACCAGCGGGACGACCACGGCCAGCACGCTCGCGAAGACCAGCAGGACGTGCTGGGCCTGGATCGCCAGAACCTGTGCCGCGGCCGTCAGCGGGTTGATGAGCCACAGCGCCGACAGATCGACGGTGCCGGCGAGGGACGGCAGGACCTCGACCAGGGCGAGGCCGGCGGAGCCCAGCGCCTCGAGGCCCGCGACCGCGTCCCGGGTCGGCAGGTTCACGACGAGCACGACGGCAACCGAGGCGTTGCTGACGTAGTTGACGAAGACGTCCTGGAAGTACTTGCGCCACAGCGCGAAGGGCGACGCGCCGGTGGCGCCGGCCTCGGCAACCGCGCTCAGGCCGCTGTTCATCAGGAAGTAGACGCTGGTCATCGCGAGGGCCGGCCAGGCGATCCGGGCGATGGAGGCGGTTTCCTGCCACAGGGGCTGGAGTCCGCCCAGCCAGTAGTAGACGTGCGACGCGACGCTGATCGACAGGGCGGGCTCGGCCAGGTCGAAGGCGGCGTACTGGTACTGGAACGGCCCGGCTTGTCCTTCCGGATCCGTTCGCGTCTGAGCGAGAACGTCAGGCCGCCGACCGCCAGCGTCACGACCGCGGGGGCGCTGCCGAAGAGGAGGACGATGACGAAGAGGAAGATCTCCGACGGCGACACGTGGGCCGTCAGGCCAGGGATCTTGAACGCCCGCAGGGAATCGGAGGTGATGGCCAGGATCGCGAGTCCCACCCAGAGGAAGGGCACCGGCGACCGATGGAGCGCGAACAGGGCATGGATCACCGCGGCGACGCCGACGACGAAGACGGTCGGCCACGTATGCCCGGTGCAGGCCCGATCGGCGGCGGGCGGCCTCGTTCACGCGCGCTTCTCCTCCACGAGCGCGAACTCGCCGATCTTGCGGTACAGCGTCTCACGGCTGATCTGGAGCACCTGCGCCGCGCGCTTCTTGTTCCAGTTGAGCGCGTCGAGCACGCGGCGGATGTGATCGCGCTCGACGTCGCGGAGCGGCACCAGGACCGGCAGGTTCGGTCTTCGCCGGCGGGTGCCACGGGGTGGAGGAACTGCAGGTCGCGGGCGCGCACGATGCCGTCGTGGGCCGACAGCGCGGCGCGTGACACGGTGGTTTCGAGCTCCCGGATGTTGCCCGGCCACGGGTAGGAGACCAGGAGCGTCATCGCGTCGGGCGCGAAGCGGCGCGCGTCGAGCGGCAGGCCCTGGGCGGCGCAGTAGCGCGCCAGGAACCGGTCGGCGAGCACCGGGATGTCGGCCGGGCGCTCGCGCAGCGCCGGCAGCCGAATGGCGAACGCGTTGATGCGGTAGTAGAGATCCTCGCGGAACGTGCCGTCGCCGACGAGCGATTCGAGGGGCCGGTTCGTCGCGCAGATGAGGCGGAAGTCCACCTCGATGCTCGTGCGCGCGCCGAGGCGCTCGACGCGGTGTTCCTCGGTCACGCGCAGCATCTTCGCCTGCGCCATCGGCGACAGGTCGCCCACCTCGTCGAGGAACAGCGTGCCGTGGTTGGCGAGTTCGATGCGCCCTGGCTTGCGCTCGTACGCGCCCGTGAAGGCGCCGCGCTCGTAGCCGAACACTTCCGACTCGAACAGCGAGTCCGGCAGCGCGGCGCAATTCACCGCCTGGAACGTCTCGTGGTGCCGGCTGCTGAGTTCGTGGATGATGCGGGCGACGACTTCCTTGCCCGACCCGGTGGGGCCGAGGATGAGCACCGCGCAGGTCCGTCTTCGCAACGGTCCGGATCGACTCGAAGATGACCATCATCTTCTCGTCGCGCCCGATCATCTCGCGGAAACGCTGGATCGACGGCGACCGGTCCTCGGCCGACTCGCCGGGCCGGTCGGTCAGGAAGTCGTCGAGCAGCCGCGCGAACTCGGGGTCCGCCGGCCGCACGAACTGGTAGAGCACCGGGTGCGCGCCGACGCGTGCGCACGACGCCGGCGTTGACCAGTTCGCGGAGGCAGTTGGCGACATCGACCCGGATGCGGCCGAACGTCTGCATCAGCGACTCGATGTCGTAGCTCTCGTACGGCCTGGCGCCGAGATAGCGGAGCAGCCCGGCCCGCAGCGGAGACTGCACGAGCGCCGTGAACCGCGTGTCGCGCGTGGGCGCCCGCCCTGGCGGCGTCGGGCGCGGCGATCGGTCCGGGAACGGCGGGTGTCGTGGTTCGGTTCAGCATACGGGCGCCTCAACCTCAGCCACCGCTGTCTCAAGAGGCGTGCCACATGGCCCGGAGTGAGACACCGCGTGAAGAACCGCGAGAATCCGGCCTGAATCGGCCGTGTCGCGGCGACGCCTGGCTACCTCCGGTGAGGGTTCGAGGGGCCCGAAGCTACAAGAAGTGTGAGGTTTCGAGGCACATCTCCGGCGCGTGGTGTCCCGGAGCGAGGCAGCGGCAGGCGCGGCGCGGCGGATGGCGCGAAGTGCTGCCGGAATCATGGTCAGTCCGGCTGGCGAGGCTGTCTCGGAACGGGACAGCGGGGGCCGGCGGCGTCTGGCGCCGCCGGCTCCCTTCGATGTGCAGGGCCTGCGGCCGTGCGTTACTTCTTGACCGGCAGCGGCGGCGGCGGCGCCAGTTTCACCGGGTGCTTCGTCAAGAGGTCCAGGCTGACCTCGATCGCCTTGTCGAGCTGCTGGTCCTCGCCGGCGTATTCCCTCGCGGGATCGTTGTCGACGACGATGTCGGGCTCGACGCCGACGCCCTCGATCGCCCAGGTCTTGCCGGCCACGTCATACCGCGAGAACTCGGGCCGGTTGAGCACGCCGCCGTCGAGCAGGGGCAGCGCGCCGCGGATGCCGACGACGCCGCCCCACGTCCGCTTGCCGATGACGGGCCCGAGCTTGTAGGTCTTGAAGCGGTAGGTCACCAGGTCGCCGTCGGACGCCGAGAATTCGTCGGCGAGGAGCACCTTCGGGCCCAGAATCATCGCGCCCGGGTTCGTGCGGGGCGTGCCGTTGCGCGCGATGTCCACCAGGACCATCTCGCGCCGCAGCCGTTCGATGATCATCGGCGACACGTTGCCGCCGCCGTTGCTGCGCACGTCGACGATCATCGCGTCCTTGTCGGTCTGGGGATAGAAGTACTTCGCGAACTCGTTCAGGCCGGGCACGCCCATGTCGGGGATGTGCATGTAGCCGACGCGGCCGGCGCTCGCCTTCGCGACCTTCGCGAGGTTTCCCTGCACCCAGTCGAAGTAGTACAGGCCCCGTTCGTCCTCCACCGGGATCACGACCGCCTCGCGCGATCCCTGCGCCGACGGCGTGGCGCTGAGCCGGAGGCTCACCTGCTTGCCGGCCGTGCCGACCAGGGCTTCCCAGATGTCGGACATCGCGGCCGTGGAACGCCCGTCGACCTCCAGGATGTAGTCGCCTGCTTTCGCGTCGACGCCAATCTCCGTCAGCGGCGAGCGGAGGGCCGGGTCCCAGTTCTGGCCCTTGAAGATCTTCGCAATCCTGAAGTACTTCGATTGCGGGTCGCGCTGGAGCGTCGCGCCGAGCAGGCCCATCGGCGTCCGCACGGGGCGCGGCAGATCGCCGCCGCCGACGTAGGCGTGCCCGACGTTGAGCTCGCTGATCATCTCGCCGATGACGTAGGTCAGATCGGCGCGGTGGTTGACGTAGGGCAGCAGCGCCTCGTACGTGCGGCGCATGGCGGGCCAGTCCACGCCGTGCATGTTCGGGGCATAGAAGAAGTCGCGCATCTGCCGCCACGACTCGTTGAACATCTGGCGCCACTCCGCGTGGCGGTCGAGCGTCACCTTCAGGTCCGAGAGATCGAGGAAGTCGCGCGGCTCGGCCTTGCCCGTGGGCGTGTCGATGATGGCGAACCGGTTGCCGGGCTGGCCGAGGAGCATCTTCTTGCCGTCGGCCGAGATCTCGTAGCCGGCTCCCGTGGCGATCTGGGTTTCCGCCTGCTTCTCGAGGTCGTAGACGTAGAGGGCCGCCGGCTCACGGGTGCTGGCGCGCCCGTAGTAGAGGCGCGCGCCCACGGACGTCAACGAACGGTAGTTCCCGGGCGGCGCCGGGACCACACTGATTCGGCCGATCAGCCCGTCGGCATCCACCTTGACGGCAGGCGGCCCCTCGGGCTTCTTCGCCTCGGCCGCCTTGGGCTCCGCACCCTTGGCGTCCGCCGGCTTGGCGTCCGCAGGCTTCGGCTCCTCCCTGATCTTCACCTCGTCGCTCTTGGGCGCGAAGGGGTTCTTCGTGTCCCTCGCGAGGGCCACGAAGTAGATCCGCGACATGTCGGCGTAGATGTGCTGAAACTCCGTCTGGCCGTACGTCGGACTGAAACTGCGCGCAGAGACGAAGAAGAGCAGCTTGCCGTCGGCGCTGAAGACCGGCCCCGAGCTGGCGTACCACTCGTCGGTGGCCGGGATCGTCTGCTTCGTCTCGACCGAGTAGAGGTAGATGCGCTGCGGGCCTTGCTCCTCCGGCTTCGCGTACGTGACCCAGCGGCTGTCCGGCGACCACGAGTAGTCCGTGATCTCGAAGGCCGCCGCCTCGGCCACCTGCGCTGAGGCCTTCGTGTCGATGTCGACGATGTGCAGCCGCTGCTGCCGATCCGACCACATGATCTTCTTGCTGTCCGGTGACCACACGAGGGCGTACTTGTAGTTGCGGCTCCCCGTGGTGATCTGCGTGGCCGGACCGCGGCCGTCCTGCGGCGCGATCCAGATCTCGTCCTCGCCGGTGGCGTCCGAAACGTACGCGATCCACCGCCCGTCCGGCGACCACTTGGAGTTGCGCTCGTGGACGCCCGGCGTCTGGGTCAGGTTGCGCGTGGGTCCGAACCTGGCCGGCACGGTGAACACGTCCCCGCGCGCGCCGAACAGCGCGCGGCTGCCGTCGGGCGCGATTTCGTAGTTGGTGATGCTGCGGCTGACGTCCACGATGGCGCTGCGCCCGCCGTCGAAGTCCTCGCGGATGCGCACCGGGATCTTCGAGACCTGCTCGGAGGCCAGGTCGAGCCTGTAGATCCAGCCGCCGTTCTCGAACACGATCGCGCCGTCGCCCATCGACGGGAACTTCACGTCGAATTCCGTGAACGTCGTCAGCTTCTTCGTCTGCTTCGAGCCGAGGTCGTAGCTGTACAGGTTCATCCGGCCGCGCTCGTCCCGATCGGACGCGAAGTAGACCTTCGACCCCTTCCACATCGGGATGATGTCCTGCGCAGGATTGGACGTGAGGTTCGTCGTGGTCTTCGTGCCGAAGTCGTGGAGCCACACGTCGTCGGCCTGCCCGCCGCGGTACCGCTTCCAGGTCCGGAACTCGCGGAAGACCCGGTTGTAGACGAACTGCCGGCCGTCGGGGGAGAAGCTGCCGAAGCCGC
The DNA here is from genome assembly GCA_963806085.1 of uncultured Acidobacteriota bacterium. GTDB lineage: Bacteria > Acidobacteriota > Vicinamibacteria > Vicinamibacterales > JAKQTR01 > JAKQTR01. Next base: position 1,253,677 of record CAWDWR010000001.1, on the reverse strand, counting down.
CGCGCGGCAGCGGCACCTCTTCGATCGGTCCGCCCTGCGCCGACGCGAGGTAGAGCTGGCCCCGGAAGTCGTTCCACTCGGTGCGCCGGGACCTGAACAGGATCTGGGTGTCGTTCTTCCAGCCGATGACGATGTTGTTCGGTCCCATCCGGTCGGAGACGTCATCGCGTCCAAGCGTGGCCGTGTAGGTGAGGCGCTTCGGGATCCCGCCCTCGGACGGGATCAGGTAGACCTCGGTGTTGCCGTCGTACTGGCCCGTGAAGGCGACCGATTTCCCGTCCGGCGAGAACCGGGCGAACATCTCGAAACCCACGTCGCTCGTCAGGCGCCGCGCCACCCCTCCCGCGGCGGGGACGGTGTAGAGGTCCCCGGCGTAGGTGAAGACCACCTGGTTGCCGTGAATGGCGGGGAACCGCAGCAGGCGCGCCTCGTCGCCGGCGGGCGCCTGGGTGTGGACGGGAACGGCGGTCGGAACGGCGACAGTCAGAGCGGCGGCGACCAGGAGAACGGCTCGTTTCATGGGTTCAGGCTCCGTTCCCCCGATTCTACACGGTGCGCCGGGCACACGGCCCGGCCAGGTTCAGATCCCTCAACCGCCTCCGGTCGAGCAGGACGGGGCGCTGTAGGACCCGCTCCCGGCGCCACGGCCTGGGCCGCCGAAGCCGAAGGTCGAATGCTGCTTCTCGAGGTCTCCGCTCTGGCATCGCGGGCAGGAGGGCGTCCGTCCGCCGCCCACGAGGGCTTCGAAGCGGTGTCCGCACGTCTTGCACTGGTATTCGAACAAGGGCATAGTCTGGCTCCTCCTTACCTGGATGCAGGGACCGGGCGATCGGTTTCACGCGGCTCCCGTGCGGGCGCATACCCGGTACCCGTCCGGCCGCAGGACGGCCTGTTCCCTATGTTAGAGTGACTCGTCCCTCGGGGAGCCTGCGATGAACTTCCGCACCATTATCGAGCCGTTCCGGATCAAGTCGGTCGAGGCCGTCAAGTTCACGAGCCGGGAGGACCGGGCGACGGCCCTTCACGCGGCCGGCTACAACGTCTTCCGCCTGCGGGCCGACGACGTGCTGATCGACCTGCTGACCGACTCGGGGACGGGCGCCATGTCGGCGGCGCAGTGGAGCGCGATCATGCAGGCCGACGAATCCTACGCCGGCAGCCGGTCGTTCTACCGCTTCGAGGCTGTGGTCAAGGACCTCACCGGCTTCGCTTACGTCATCCCGACACACCAGGGGCGGGCGGCCGAGCGCATCCTCTTCCACACCGTGCTGAAGCCGGGACAGATCGTTCCCAACAACAACCACTTCGACACGACGCGGGCGAACATCGAGGTGGAGAGCGTGGAGGCCCTCGACCTCGTCATCCACGAGGGCACCGTCCCCCACGTCATTCATCCGTTCAAGGGCAACATCGACCTCGGGGCCCTCGAGCGCCTGCTGGCGGAGCGCGGCGACCTGGTGCCGCTGGTCATGGTGACCGTCACGAACAACTCCGGCGGCGGGCAGCCGGTGTCGCTCGAGAACCTGCGGGGCGTCCGCCGGCTCTGCGATCGGTTCAGAAAGCCGTTCTTCCTGGACGCTTGCCGGTTCGCCGAGAACGCCTGGTTCATCAAGCTGCGCGAGCCGGGCCAGGGCGGGCGCACCCCCAAGGCGATTGCGCAGGAGATGTTCTCGCTGGCGGACGGGTGCACGATGTCAGCGAAGAAGGACGGGCTGGCGAACATCGGCGGCTTCCTGGCGATGAACAACGCCGAGTGGGCCGAGGCCGCGCGGAACCTCCTGATCCTCACCGAGGGGTTCCCGACGTATGGCGGCCTGGCCGGCTACGATCTCGAAGCCGTCGCGCGCGGTCTCGAGGAAGTGGTGGAGGAGGACTACCTCCGGTACCGCATCCGCTCCACCGAGTACCTGGGCGAGAAGCTGGTCGCGGCAGACGTGCCCATCATCCGGCCGCCGGGGGGGCACGCGATCTATCTCGACGCGCGTGCGCTGCTGCCGCATGTGCCGCCGCTGGCGTATCCAGGGATCGCGCTGGCCAACCAGCTCTACCTCGAGGCGGGCATCCGGGGCGTGGAGATTGGCACCGTCATGTTCGGCCTGCGTCCGGACGGCACCGAGCGCCCCGGTCCCATGGACCTCGTGCGGCTGGCGATTCCGCGCCGTGTCTACACGCAGTCGCACATCGACTACGTAGCCGAGGCCGTGATCGAGGTGGCCTCGCAGCGCGCGGCCCTGCGCGGCTACCGCATCGTCTCGGCGCCGAAGACCCTGCGCCACTTCACCGCGAGGTTCGAACCGCTGCCGTAGGGCGGGCCCGCGGCCGTACAGCCGTTGGGCCAGGCGGCGGGGAGGTCGTTCCCCGCGGGCCTGGCCCACGTCGCGGATGCCAGCCGGCGCCGCGCCGATGCCGGGCTACCGGTTGCCCAGGAACTCGCGCGTGAGTTCCTGCCACTGGTCGTCTTCGAGCAGCTCAGGCGGATGCGTCACGTACTCGCCGCCGTCGGCCGCGGCCGCGCCGAGCTTGGCCTCGAAGAACCGCGACAGGCGGTGCTCTTCGTCCCACAGCCAGTTCTTGGCGCGCGCCCCGGTCGGCAGCTTCTCGAACGCCGCGTCCGACGGCGCGACCGCGAACAGCCAGCCGCGCGAGTACGGGTCGCGGTGCAGCAGGGACGCATCTTCGCGAATGGCCTGGTTGACGCGGGTGATCGTGCCCGACACGGGCGACACGATCTGGGCCCGCCTGCGGGCCGTCCGGACTTCGCCCACCGGTTCCCCGGCACGGACGACGGTCCCGACGGGCGCGAGCTTGAGGCCCATCGGCGCCTGGAAGAGCCGCTGCGCCAGGTCGTCGAACCCGACGTGGACGCGCTGGCGGCCCACCGGCCGCGCCCAGGTGTGGCTCGGCGCGTAGTACACGTTGTCGCTCCAGAACAGGTGCCCGATGCGCATGACGCCCTGCAGCCGCCGGCGCACCGCATCAACGCCCTTCATGCCCGTCAGGAAGACGAAAACGGGCACCGAGAGCGCCGCCAGGACCACCAGCAGCAGCCCCATCCGGATGGCCAGCCCGGCGACCAGTACGGCTCCCGATTCGAGTGCGGTGAAGAGAGTGTCCATGATGTCCTCGACTTTCTACTGAGCGCGATGGCAGAGCGTGCAATCATCGAACCCGAACGACTTCTTGCCGTTGTGGCAGGCGCCGCACGCCTGGCCCTTTTCCATCCCGGCATGCGTGACGGGCTTTCCGTCCGCCGTCGTGCCGGCCTTCAGGATGCTGAACGCCTTCGGATGGCAGCTCGTGCACGAGGGCGCCGCTTCGTCGACGTGGGAGGCATGGTTGAACGTGACCTTGCCCGGGCTGTCGCCGGTTTGCTTGAACTCGTACGGCCCCGGCAGGTTCGGCAGCTTCGACTGCCCGGCGACGGTCGTGACCAGCGCCAGCGCGGCCAGCATCATGAGCGCCGCCGCGGCCCGTCGCGTGAGGTTACGCATCGGAGCCCTCCTCGGCAGTCAGCAGAAGGGTGGCGGCCAGGCGGTCCCATCCCTCGGGATCGATCGCCTTGGCCATGCCGGAAACCGCCGCGCCGCCGTCCTGGGCCAGCGCGCCGAGGCCGGGGGCGAAGTGGCCGCGCAATCCCGCCGCGGCCTCGTCCATCCAACGCTGGACGGCGTGGCCGGCCATCAGGTTGATACGGTTAGCGCGCAGCCGGGACGGCCGCACCTTCATGACCCAGCCATCGCCGTACGGGTCACGCTCGGCGAGCTCCGGCGCATTCGCGAGCGCCGCGTTCAACTCGACCACCGTGCCGTCGACCGGCGACAGCATGTCCACGGACCGGCCGTCGGCGGCCGTCAGGCGCCACGCCTGCTCTCCCTGGCCCACCGACGCGCCGACTGCCGGGAGGGCGACGCGGGAGAGCGGTCCCACCAGCTTCGCGGCGAAGTCGTCCAGGCCCACGGTCACGAGCCCGTCGTCCGCGCCCTTGAGCCACGCGTGCCCCCTGTGGAAGAGGCGGTCGGCCGGCGTCAGGAACCACTCGGCAGCCATGGTGGCGGGGACGCGGCTCTTCGCGGCGGCAAGGGCCGGGGCCTTCGTCGGGCCCTGCACGTAGCGCCAGAAGGGAATGAACAGCAGGAGGAAGAGAACGGCGATGCCGTACTCCAGCATCTTCGCCGAATACAACGTGAGGATATCGTGCGGAATCATGCGAGGCTCCTGTCAGTGCGACTCTGAATCGCGGTACTCCGGGTGTGGCTTGAGCACCGGCATGCGGTTGACGATCCACCGGAACGTGGAGACCCCGACCGTCACCAGCGTGAGCGACACGATCACCTCGGTCGCGCTCGGGAAATAGCGATCAGGCACGTTCCAGTTCATCGCGATGACCGACACGTTCAGGCGGTTGACGACGATGCCCAGGACGGTCCAGGCCGCGGTCCAGCGTACCAGCGTGACATTGCTGTTCCGGGCACCGTAGGCGAAGAGCAGGGACGGCAGCAGCACGAAGCCCAGCATCTCGACCAGGAACCAAGCGCCCCAGCCGGATGCCAGCAGTTGCCAGCGCCCGCCGTCGGCGATGCCCTGGAGCTTCACGAAGAAGTAGGCGAACAGCACGATCGAGGCGCCTCGAGCCAGGCCGAGGGCGATGCCGTCGATGTCGACCTTGTGATCGGCGCGCTGCTGGAACGCGCGATGCGAGAGGGCGCTCTCCACGATCACCATGCTGAGGCCCGCCGCGATGCTCGAGATGAAGAAGTAGGCCGGGATGAAGGGCGAGTACCACAGCGGGTGCAGCTTGGTCGGGGCCATGAGAAACAGCCCGCCGAGCGACGACTGGTGCAGCGTCGAGAGCATCACGCCGAACACCGTGAGGCCGATCGTCATGCGGACGGCCCACATGCGGGGCTTGGACCAGCCCAGCCATTCGAACACCGACGGCAGGAACTCCAGGAAGAGCACGGTGAGATAGAGCACCACGCACCAGGCGATTTCGAACATCACCGACGGGCCGCCGAACGAGTAAACGATCGGCACGGGCAGGTTCCAGGGCCGGCCGAGGTCGGCGGCCAGGCCGAGCACCGCGAAGAAGTAGCCGAGGAAGCCGGTCAACAGGGCCGGCCGGACCACCGGGTGGTACTTCTCGAGGCCGAAGATGTAGACGGAGGTCGCCAGGGTGTAGCCACCGGCCGCCAGCGCCACGCCGCTCAGCAGGTCGAAGCCGATCCAGATCCCCCAGGGGTTGGTCTGCGAGAGGTTCGTCGTCGCGCCGAGGCCGAAGATGAAGCGATAGGCGATCAGCGGCAGCCCGATTGCCATGATGAGGCCGACGATGAGGTTGCCCGGCGTGACGAGGCTCTTCAGGTAGTCGCCAAAGGACATGCCCAGGAAGAGTTTCTCGGTCGCCCAGTTCCGCGCGGGGGTGACGGTCGCAGTCGAGCTAGACATGTTCGGCCTCCTCTCGCGGGTCGCTGCCGTGCGCGCCGACCTCGTTGCGCCGTTTGGTGAAGCTGTAGAGCCCCATCAGCAGCGGCGGCCAGAGGGTGAGCACGAACGGAACCGCAGCCAGCGACGCCTGGGTCAGCGAGGAGTAGGCGTAGGTGCCGACGTCGGTCGGAAGCCCCAGCTTCTCGATGGGGATGTCCGTGATGTACATCCAGCTGGTGCCGCCAGCTTCGTTCTCGCCGTAGATGTGCCGCACGTAGGGGCTGCCCTTGGCATACAGCCGCTCGCGCGCGACATCGAGCAGTTCGTTGCGGTTGCCGAATGTCAGCGCCCCGCTCGGGCACACGGAGGTGCAGGCCGGCGCTTCGCCCTTGGCCTGGCGTTCCGCGCAGAAGGTGCACTTCCTCACGTACGGCAGCGCCTTCTCGTACTCGTACTTGGGCACGCCGAACGGACAGGCGACCATGCAGTACCGGCATCCGAGGCAGCGATCCTTGTGGTACACCACCGGACCGGTCGGCGTCTTGTCCAGCGCCCGCGCCAGGCAGGCCGACGCGCAGGCCGGCTCGACGCAGTGCATGCACTGCTGCTTGACGAAGCGCGCGGGCGAGGCGGACGCCCGGTTGACGACAGTGAACGACGCCGTGTCGGTCTTGCGCGGCTTGCCGAAGACCCCCGCGTCGTCGAGCATCGCCGGGCCCGGCAGCGTGTTGGCTTCCGCGCATGCCGCCTCACAGGCCCGGCAACCGATGCACTTGGTGGTGTCCACCAGGACGCCGCGGCGGTTCGCGTCAATCGACGCGTCCGCCGTCGAGGCGGCGGCCTGCTTGGCGGGGGCGAGGGCCACGGCCCCGGCGGCCCCCGCAACCTTGAAGAATGTCCGTCGGTTCAGCTTCATACTCGGTGACTCCGCGTGGAGTGTGTCGTGCGTCAATGGGTCAGGCGCGGCCCAGTGCCGCGGCCAGGGACGAGGCGCCCACGAGCAAGAGCCCGAGGAGCGCGAGGGTGGGGATGATCATCATCGGAATACCTCCCTTCGGACCGACGCGTCTGCCGCAGCCGGCAGCGTCGCAGCCGGCTGGCTGTGCGCGCGGATGCGGGTCAGGACGTCTTTGAAGAGCGGGCAGGCCTCGTAGTCGTGGCCCAGGCACGGGTCGGCGCTCGCGATACGGTCGAGCGGGACCAGTTTCTTGACCGGATAGGCCTGGCAGTAGAGCATGACGACTTCTTTGAGATACGGGCAGGACATTGCTGATGCCCCTTTCGTCCACCCCGGGAGACAGCAAGGAAGGTGCCAGCCCTTCTTCAAGCGTCTTGCGTGGCTGTAAAGTATTGTAATAGATGAAGATATTGGCGTGATTCGAGCGCGAGTCGAGCTGCGACAGGATACTGGGACGTAGAGCTTTTCAGCGGCATGATTGCTCCGGGTGACTTGGCTGGTCATAAGTCAAACAAAAGCAATGGTTTGCCTGAGAATTGCGAAATTCAACGCTGTTGTTGGAATTCTCTCCACATCTTTCGCTCATGCCGGGACGCCCATCAGCCGATACGTTCCGAGGGTCGTCGAACCGACATGCCACCTGCAGACAGTCCGAACGTGCCGCCTTCAGCCTCCAGCCGGGAACGTTCCGTCGTGTGTCCGCGCTGTGGAGCGACGGTTGACGCGGGCCTGGCGGCGTGCCCCGGTTGCGGCATCGACGTCGCCCTCGCCGCGGTGCTGCTCGAGCGCCAGGCGCTCAGCGTGATTCCCGCCGGACCCGGGACGCCCTTCGTGGGGGATGCGATGCTGTCGCGGTTCGGCGAGTTCCTGATGAAGCAGGGCTACATCACCGCCCGCGACCTCGAGGCCGCGCTGGGGCGGCAGCGCGAGCTCGCCGGGACCGGCGTGAGAGAAACACTCGGGCAGGTGCTGCTGGAGATGCGGGTGATGACCCGCGAGCAGCTGGAACTGGCCAGCGTCGAGCAGGTGCAGGAACTGCAGAGCGCCCTCAGGTCGGCCAACGCCCAGCTCGAGCAGCGCGTGGCCGATCGCACGAGGGAACTCGAGCAGGCCTATCGCAAGCTCACCGAACTCGACCAGCTGAAGGGGAACTTCATCTCGAACGTCTCGCACGAATTGCGGACGCCGCTCACGAAGATCAAGGGGTTCTACGCCCTGCTCGCGGCTGGCGACCTCGGACCGCTGACCGACGAGCAGCGGCAGGCCGTCGATGTGATGGGGCGTGGCGTCAGCGAACTGGAACGCCTGGTGGGCGACCTGATCCAGTTCGCCACCGGCGCGCGCGGCGAAATGGTGCTGCGGCCCGGACCCGTGCCGGTGGCCGAGGCCGTCGGGCGCGCGGTCGCCGCGCACCTCGAGCGGGCGGAGGCGCAGGGCCTGTCGCTGACCGGCCGGCTTCCGGCGCCCGACATCTGTGTGCAGGCGGATGCGGAGAAACTGCGCTGGGTGCTCGACCAGTTGCTCGACAACGCCATCAAGTACACGCCCGCCGGCGGGCGCGTCGAGGCTGGGGCCGAGCGCGCGGGCGATCGCGTCCGCCTCTGGGTGGCCGACACCGGGCCCGGCATCGAGGAGGCGCGCCTGCCCGAACTCTTCGAGCCGTTCCATCAGCTCGACGGCTCGTCCACGCGGCGCCGCGGCGGCACGGGGCTGGGACTCGCCCTCGTGAAGATGATCGTCGCGGCGCACCGGTCGGCTATCGCGGTCGACACGCAGCCCGGGCAGGGGAGCCGCTTCAGCTTCGACCTGCCGGCGGCGTCGTAAACCAGCTCGTGGAGGCGGGTGCCTGACCCGTGCATGCGGCTCGAGCCAGCCGCCATACGCAGGTCATGAACCGGGTCCTATCCGGTGAACCCGTCGTCGTCGCCGCGGCGAAGCCCGTACTTCCTGATCTTGTTGTAGAGGGTCACGCGGTCGATGTCCAGCGTCCGCGCCGCCTGCGTCACGTTGCCGCCCGAGTGCTGCAGCACCGCGGTGATGTGGCGCCGCTCCACCTCGTCGAGGGTGAGCCCCGGGTCGAACGCTTCCGGTCTGATGCCCGGCCCTGACAGCCCGAGGTCCTCAGGCTGGATCAGCTTCTCCCTGGCGATGACCATGCCCCGTTCGAGGACGTTGCGGAGCTCCCGCACGTTGCCCGGCCAGTCGTAGCGCATCAGCGCGGCCAGCGCGTCCGCGGAGACGCCCTCGATCTGCCGGTCCGTTTCCACGGCCAGGTGCTCGAGGAAGTGCTCGATGAGGAGCGGGATGTCCTCCCGGCGGTCCCGGAGCGGCGGCAGCAGGATGGGGATGACATTGAGGCGATAGTAGAGGTCCTCGCGGAACTGCCCCTCCGCCACGGCCTTCTTCAAGTCGCGGTTGGTGGCGGCGATGATGCGGACGTCGACGTCGACGGGCTCGCTGCCGCCGACGCGCACGAGCTTGCGCTCCTCGAGGACGCGGAGCAGGTCGAGCTGGAGCTTCGGGCTGATGTCGCCGATCTCGTCCAGGAAGAGCGTGCCGCCGTTGGCCTGCTCGAACCGGCCCTTCCGCCGCGCGACGGCGCCCGTGAACGATCCTTTCTCGTGCCCGAACAGCTCGGATTCGAGCAGCGTTTCGGTCAGGGCGGCGCACGAGACCGCCACGAACGGCGCGGCCTGGCGCGGGCTCTCGGCGTGGATGGCCCGGGCCAGCAGCTCCTTGCCGGTGCCGCTCTCGCCGAGGACGAGGATCGTGGACTGGCTCTTCGCCGCGCTTCTTGCCAGGTCGAACACGCGGTGCATCCCCGGGTTCTTGCTGACCATGTCGCGGAAGTGGAAGTCGCGCTTCAGCACCTTGCGGAGGAGCACGTTCTCGCGGACGAGCGCCTGCTGCGCGACGATCTTCACCATCATCAGGCTGAGTTCTTCCGGGTCGAACGGCTTGACGAGGTAGTCGTAGGCCCCGGCCTTCATGGCTTCGACGGCGGTCTCGACGGTGGCGTACGCCGTCATGATCACCACCGCCACGTCGGGCTGGATCTGCTTCGACGCCTCGAGCACCTGCAGGCCGTCCATGCCCGGCATCTTCAGGTCGACCAGGAGGATCGACCAGCGGCCCAGGCGGAGCATCTCGAGGGCGGTCGGGCCGTCGTGGGCGGTGGCCAGGGTGTAGCCGTCCTTGGCCAGCCAGCCCGACAGCGACTCTCTGACGATCTCCTCGTCGTCAACCACGAGGATGCGCGTGCGTTCCTTGCTCATGATGTCCGTCCCTCTCGCGAAGCTCGCGGTACCTGGCCTCGCATGGGCCGCAGAGCGTCATGGACTTCCCGTCGACCTCGATGAGGTTGACCGATCGCGTCATGACGCATCCCGGCGTGTCGCAGTGCAGCAGCCCGAAGGTGTGCCCGAGCTCGTGCACGCATTCCTTGATGATCCGCTGGGTCACCAGCGCGGGATCGTGCCGCCCGCCCGGCTCGACCCACAGCCGCGCCGTCGACACGACCGCCGCCCGGCCCCCGAGCTGCGCCTCGCCGTAGACGAAGGTCAGGACCGGGATGAACAGGTCGGCGTCGGTGATCGCCAGCATCCGGCGGCCCGGGTGTTCGCGCCCGACGAGCCACTTCAGGATCGCCGTCGACGAGTGCTGGCCCCGGCGGGGGTCGAAGGCGTGATGCGGCCGGTCGGCGTGGCGGTAGAGGCGCGCCTGGATGCCGAAGGCCTCGGCCGTGCGTGCGCGGACCGTCTCCATCAGATGGTCGTCGGGCGCGTCGGCGCCGATCCACCAGATGTGCACGTCCGCCGCCATCGTCCGGGCCCTTTGCCTCAGGCCTCGGCCTTGCGGGCGAGCGGCAGGCGGATCACGACGCGCGTGCCTTTGCCCACGTCGCTCTTGATGTCGATCGTCCCGCTGTGGCGTTCCACGATGCCGTAGACGACCGAGAGGCCGAGCCCGGTGCCCATCTCCTTCGTCGAAAAGAACGGGTCGAAGATCTTTGCCAGCCGGTCCGCGGGAATGCCCACACCGGTGTCCTCGCAGGCCAGCTCGATGTGCTTCCCGTCAGCGGCGAGGCCGCAGTGCACCGTCAGCGACCCGCCGTTCTGCATGGCTTCGAACCCGTTGAGCATGATGTTGACGACGGCCTGGCGGAGCTGGCCGGCGTCGGCCTTGATGAGCGGCACGGGGGACACGGTCTTCGTGATGGTCAGCCCCTTGAGCGCGGCCTGGTGGCCGACGAGCGAGACGGCCTCCTCGAGGACGGCAACCACATCCGTGTCCTTCAGCGACAGCGGACGCTGGCGCGCGAAGTCGAGCAGGTTGCGGACGATCGCCGTGCACCGCTCGGTTTCGCGCTGCACGAGCTTCAGATGCTTGACACTGGCCGCCTGCGTCGTCTGGTCCACCTGCCCGGACTCGAGCATCCGGATGAGGAGCTTCGCGTAGGTGAGGATGCCAGCCAGCGGGTTGTTGATCTCGTGGGCGATCGATGCCGCCAGCCTCCCGAGCGAGGAGAGCTTCTCGGACTGCACCAGCTGCGCTTGGGCCTCCTTCAGGGCGGCCGTGCGTTCCTCGACCTGCTGCTCGAGCGTTTCGAGCAGCGTCTGACGCTCCGCGCGGGCCTTCGCGAGCGCGGCGATCATCTCGTTGAATGAATGCTCGAGGGCGCCCAGTTCCCCGAGCGTCGCCACCCGGATTTCCGTGCCGTAGTCGCCCGCGGCCACGGCGCGGGTGGCGGCGACCAGGTCCGACACCGGCCGCACGACGGTGCGGCGTGCCACGAGCCCGACGAAGGCCCCGAGCGCCAGGACGAGCGCAGCGGCCGCCAGCATCGTGTTCCGGCGGATCGCCGCAAACTGCGCGTCGATCTCCGCGAGCGAGATGCCGATGTCGATGACGCCAAGGACGCGCTTTGCGGCCGGGTGCGCGTGGCAGGCCGCCGTCGAGCAGGCGGCCTCGTTGTAGATCGGCGTCACCATCCCCAGGACGCGGTGCCCGCGCGACTCGTAGGTGCGATTACGCGCCCGCGTCGTCAGGCGCTCGAGCGGCCGGCCGGCTTCGTGGCAGCCGTAGCACTGCTCGGCCCGCTTGTCGACCATCGTGTTGATTTCGCTCCGGTCGCTGGAGAAGGTGACCCGCCCCTCCTTGTTGAAGAACCGGACGCGGTCGATGCCGGCCTGGCGCCCGATCGTGTCCATGATCAGGTAGGCGCTGTCCCGGCGGTCCGCCAGCATGTCGTGGTAGGTGCTGCTCTTGATGGTCTCGCTGAACAGCGCCGCCCCGCGCTGGACTTCGTTCACCAGGTGGCGTTCCTGCGCCTGCAGGAACAGCAGGGCCGCCGTGCCGACCAGCAGGAGCGTACCGAGGGCGATCACCGCCGGCAGGATCACACCCAGGCGCTTCCACCAGGGCACGCGGGAGAGTGGCATGGTTCCAGGCTCCGCCGGGCCGCAGTCTCATGTGCAGCGGCCCGGTTCAGTTCTGCCGTCGGGAATGCAGGGGGCGCATTCAACCGGGAGAGGGCGTTCGCGGCGTAAGTGTAGAGCAATTCAACAGAAAGCGCCAGCCGGAATTCTCGCGCTGGAGAATGCCGTCACACCCGTCGCAATTCTCCGCGCCTGAGCTGCCGGTACAGGGCTAACGCATCCTGGAGAATCTTGATGGCATCCTCGGGACCGATGAAGTCTTCAACAACAACCTGTTTGTTCTCGAGGACTTTGTAATCCTGGAAGAACCTTTTGATCTCCTTCGTCAGGAATCCCGGCAGCTGCGTGTGGTCGCTGTAGCCGTTGACGGCCGGGTCCATCGTGTTGACGGCGAGGATCTTGTCGTCGAGGCCCTTCTCGTCCCGCATCCGCATGACGCCGATGGCGCGCGCCTCCACGATCGTCAGAGGGTGGACGGGCTCCTGCCCGAGCACCAGCGCGTCGAGCGGGTCGCCGTCGTCGCAGTACGTGCGGGGGATGAAGCCGTAGTTGGCGGGGTAGTACACCGCGCCGTACAGCACGCGGTCCAGCCGGAGCAGGCCGGTTTCCTTGTCGAGCTCGTACTTGTTCTTGCTCCCCATCGGCACCTCGATGACCACGGGGAACTCGTGCTCGATGAGATGATCGTCGACGTAGATGTCGTGCCATGGATGCATGCGCGCCTCTCTATGACTCCACGCGGATGATGCCCTGCTTGATCGCGAACCGGATGAGCTCCGTCCGGCTGTGCAGGTCCAGCTTTTCCATGATGTGCTCGCGGTGGGACATCGCCGTCTTCACGCTGATGCCCAGTTCGTCGGCCACTTCCTTGTTGCTGCGCCCCTCGGCGACGAGCTTGAGCACCTGCTTCTCCCGGTCGGTCAGGGCCTCGTACGGGTCCGCCGGCCGCGAGCCGTCGGCCGCCGCGGCCTGATCGAGCATCGCCTCGCGCGCCACGTCGGGGTCCAGCACGAGCCCGCCGCGGTACACCGATCGGATCGCGGCGGTCAGGTCGGAGCCGGCCGACTTCTTCAGCACGTAGCCCGAGACGCCCGCCTTGAGAAACCGCCGCACGTACTCCCGGTCATCGTACTGCGACAGCACGAGGATGCGCGTGCGCGGGCAGAGCTTGCGGATTTCGATGGTCGCCTCGAGGCCGCCCAGCCCCGGCATCGCGATGTCCATCACGGCGACGTCGGGTTCGAGGCTCTGCGCCCGCGCGATGGCCTCGCGCCCGTCCGCCGCTTCGCCGACGACTTCCATGTCCTCGGCCATATTGATGAGCGCCTTGACGCCTTCGCGGACGATCGCGTGATCGTCGGCGATGAGCACCCGGATCTTAGGCATGGGGGGCCTCCGCTGGCACGGGGACGGTGATGACGATGCGCGCGCCCTGGCCGGGGGCGGTGTCGATGACCACGGCGCCGCCAAGGGCCTCGACGCGCTCGGTGATGCCGAGCAGGCCCCATCCGTGGCCTTCGTCCTTCGGGCGCTTCACCGCCGCCACTTCGAACCCATTGCCGTCATCCTCGATCTCGATCGTCAGCACGTCGCCGTCGAAGCCGCACTGGATGAGCGCGTGCTCCGCGTTGGCGTGCTTGGCGATGTTGCTGACCGCCTCCTGGACCGCCCGGAAGAGGGCCGTTTCCACCAGCGGCGGCAGGCGGCGCTCGACGTCGTTGAATTCGCAGTGTACCGCCACGCCGCGCGGCCCGAGCTGCCGATCCGCGTACCACTGGATCGCGGACCACAGCCCGAGGTCGTCGAGCACCGAGGGCCGCAGGTCGTAGATGAGGCGGTGCAGTTCATCAAGGGTACGCACGGCGAGGGCGCGGGCCTCCAGCAACGAGGTGTTGTCGGCGCCGGGCGGCAGCCTGGCCACGGCCGTTTCGAGGCGCATGTTGAGGGCGCTGATGGTCTGGCAGGTTTCGTCGTGCAGCTCGCGGGCGAGGCGCTTGCGTTCGTCCTCCTGCGCCGTGATCACCTGGCGGAGCAGGCGGCTCCGGGCCTCGTCGCGCTCGGCGAGCTGCGCGTAGAGGGCCTTGAGCTCGGCCGTGCGCTCGTCGACACGGCGCTCGAGCAGGGCGTTGGCCTCCTCGGTCGCCTCCATCGAAGACTTGATCTGCGTGCGCATGTGCTCGAGCGACCGCCCGAGGCGGCCGACTTCGTCGGCGCCGAGGTCGGGAATCGGCGGCTCCATGTCGCCCGCCGCGATGCGTTCGGCCGTGCGCGTGAGGACGCCGAGGGGACGGAGCAGGCTTTGCGCGGCGCCGTACGCGAAGAGGAGGCCGAGGCCGAGCAGCACCGGGCCGAGGGCGAGCAGTGTCGTGCGGAGCCTGGTGGTCTCGGCGAGCGCGACCGACTCGGGCTCCCTCACGCGCACGCCCCACCCGAGGGACCTCGACGCCGCAAACGCCATCAGATCGGTGGTCCGGCCGCCAGACCCTTCGTGACAGGTGTGGCAGGTGCCGCGCGTCGAGCCGCCCGAGCGGATGAGGGTGGCCAGCAGCTGGCGGTGGTCGCTCGCGACGCCCTGACGGGAGGCGTCGGTGCTTGCGACTATGACGCCGGCGCCGTCGATCACGTCGAGCGATCCCGCCGAGGCGACGTCGTGCGATCGCAGGAGGGACCCGAAACGGGTGCCGGCCGGATCGATTTCGCCGGCGACCAGTCCGGAGGCGCCGCCGCTCCAGTCGCGGACCGGCACGTAGAGGAAGACGGCGGGGCCGTTCGGCCCGTTCACCAGGCCCGTGATGCTGGGGCGCCCGGCCTGCAACGCTTCACGAGCGCCGGGCAGGACGAGCGATGCCGAGGCAGGCTGTTCGGGCTCCCGGAAGAGGATGCGGCCGTCGACGTCGGTGACGTAGGTGCCGTGCATCACCTCCGCCCGGAGGTACGCCGCACGCAACGCCGACAGCACCTGCACCTGCCCGGCGGCATCGCCGCTGAACGACGCCATCCCCGGCCCCGTCGCCACCTCCTGCAGCTTGCTCCACTCGCGCGCGACCACGCTGTCGAGATGGCGCACCGCCGTAGCGGCGACGCTGAGGCGCCCGAGCAGAATCTGGTCGGCCAACGACGCCAGGCTCTTCCAGGCGATCCAGCCCGGCACGAGCATGGATGTCAGGACGCCCAGCACGACCAGCAGGCCGACCCGGGACTGAATGCCTCTGATGTTCCAGCGGGATCGTGACGGGCTCACGGCGTCCTCAGTCGTTCACGCTGCCGGCCATCTTCACAAGTTCGTCGAGCGTACCACGATACCGGATCAGAATGATCTGCGCCGGCGTCCGCCACTGCACCTGCTGCCAGACGGCGCCGTCCGCGTCGCGCACCCGGGAAACGATGGCCGGCCGCGAGTCCAGCGCGGCCGCTTCGCGCTGCAGCTCCACGGAGGGCGGCAACACCGCGGCTGCGACCTCCGGCTCGCCGGGCGGGGCAGTGGCGACAATCAGCGCCGTCTCGCGCCCGTCGCGCCGGCGGCACCACATGGCCGCGGATCCGCTCGTATGAAGGCGCGTTTCGGCTGGCGGCCACCCGAGCGTGTCGGGGTAGTACGCCGGGACCGGCATGCGCCGGCCGGACATCCGATCGAGCTCTGCCAGGTCCGTGGTGTTCACGACGCCGCGCGGCAGGCCGAGCGCCGCGAGCGGGACGGCATCGGCTGCGCGAAGGCCGAGCGCCGCGGCCGCGACGGTGAGGAGCCAGACCGCGCCGACGCGCAGCCAGCCGCCCGGCGCCCGGGACGCCGGGCCTGGTGGCGCAAGCTGGGCCGTGCTGGGAAGGTTCATCAGGGCCTTCGTGACTACACCACGAGAAACAGCAGCACGCCCAGCGCAGCGGCGGTCAGGCCGAGGCGCCAGGCGCGCAGCGGCTGCGGCGCCGGCACTACGCCTTCGATCAGCAGCTGGCAGCGGGCGTCGAGCGCGCGGCGGTGCGCGGACGCCAGCACGCGTTCCCCCGGATGGCTGCCCTCGACCGGCAGGGCGAGGTCGGAGTGCACGTCCGCCGCGCGCGACAGGGCATGCACGGCCAGGGCGAGCTGGCGGGATTGCCCCTGCGCGGCGACGGCGAGATCGGCGCGGCGCTCCAGGTCCTGGACGGCCTGCCTCGCGAGGACCTGCACGACAGGGTTGAAGAACTGCACCGTGCGCGCGGCCATGAGCCACCAGCCCGTCAGCGGGTCGCGATGCGCCAGGTGAGCCGCCTCGTGCGCCAGCGCGGCGCGGAGGGCCTCTTCGTCGAGGCGGCCGAGCGTCCCGGTCGAGATCACCACCGCCGTGCGGCCGACGCCGGTGCAGAGCAGAACCGGCGAGTCGGCGTCGAGGACCGTGAAGGTGGACGGCCTGCCGGCGGCCGGGA
Organism: uncultured Acidobacteriota bacterium; assembly: GCA_963806085.1. Taxonomy (GTDB): domain Bacteria; phylum Acidobacteriota; class Vicinamibacteria; order Vicinamibacterales; family JAKQTR01; genus JAKQTR01. The sequence continues at coordinate 1,237,456 of CAWDWR010000001.1, read as the reverse complement.
GCGCGTCGACGGCGCGGCGGACCCGTGTGCAGGCGGGATGGTCGTGCGGCAGCCCGTCCTCCGGCGTTGTCCGGGCGAGGCGGTCGGCGACAAACGGCACCGCGTCACGCAGGTAGAGCAGAACGCCGAGGACCGCCAGCGCGACGCTCGACGCCGAGGCGACGCCGGCGCCGCCCACGCGGAGTTGGTCCCAGTGCGCGCCCGCGAAGAGGGCCCAACGCTCGACGAACCACGGCTCGGAACGCCAGGGCGCGACGAGGAGGTACGCGGCCGTGAGCAGGACGGGGGCGCCAATGGCGATCCACCGCATCTCGAGGCGTTCGCCGGGGTCGTCCACGCGCCACAGCCGCAGCAGCGCCTCGACCAGGAGGGCGGCCACCGCCGCGTGCAGGATGGCCTGGCCGGCTGCGGCACTCACCGCGTCAGGACTCCTCGAGGTCCCGGACCTGCGCGATGCGCTCGAGTTCGAGCGGGTGCTCGTGCTTCATCCGCTCCACGCTGATCTTGCCCGTGAAAATCGTCTTGTCGAACGGGAACACGTCGGGATTCAGGTGCGCGTTGTAGATGTGCCAGAGGATGACGACGAGAAACGCCATCAGGCCTTCGTTGCTGTGGGCCACCTTCGCGGCCGGCACCAGTTCGCCCGGGAAGAAGCGCGTGAAGAGGATCGGGAAGTACAGGATGAGCCCGGTCGAAATCACGACCACCGCGCCGAGCACGAGGCCCCAGTACTCGAACTTCTGGCGGTAGTCGAAACGGTCGAACTTCGCGGGGGCGTCCGCGCGGCCCAGGTAGTAGCCCAGCGTCTGAATCGCGTCGGTGAAGTCCTTGCGGTTCGGCACGATCGACAGGGGCGACCGGCCGCTGGCGACCGCGCCGATCGCCATCATCAGGTGAAAGGCGGTCATCCCGGCGAACGACAGGCCGGCGGCGCGGTGGAACCACCGGATCCGGTCGATGCCGCCCAGGAGGTCGATCATCCAGCGCGCCCAGCTGCTGTCGAAGTACTTCTGCGGGAGGCCGGTGAGGGACAGCACGATGAACAGCGACATCACGAGCGCGTGCTCGGTTCGCTGGCGGCCGGAGAATCGCGTGAGGTAGGTGCTCATCGGTTGACGACCATGCGCCAGAAGTGAAGCAGGATCTGCAGCAGCAGTCCCGCAATCATGAACGGGATCAGGAGGTCGTAGAAGAGCTGCACGCCGTACACGAGGGGCGCCTTCTCCCAGCTCGGCTCGTAATGGGACATCCAGGCGGCGGGGAAGTTCTCGCTCGCGCCCTCGTGGCAACGCGCGCACGTCTTCACGAGGTTGGCGCGCAGCACCCGCGACCCGGGCTCGTTCACCTTGGCGATGTCGTGCACGCCGTGGCAGTCGGTGCACAGGGCGACGACGCTCGTCTCGCGCGACGTCCCGGATCGCTGCAGCGACGCCGTCATGCCGTGGAAGTCCGCGACGTAGGTGTTGGCCACGGCGGTCGAGATGCCGTACTTCTGCATCAACGCCTTGTTCGCGTGGCAGCTCACGCACAGCTCCGGCGTCCGCTTCTGCCAGTTCGCGACGCGCGGCCCCGCCACGTCGTGCGACCGGTGGCAGTCGGTGCAGCCGGGCACGTCGTCGCTCTTTTCGAGGAAGCGGCCGTGGACGCTCTTCCGGTAGACCTCGAACACGCCCTGGTGGCACTTCGCGCAGGTCTGCGAGAGCGTCGCCTTCGGCTTGTGCGGGGCGGCGATGTCGTGCGCGCCGTGGCAGTCGACGCACGTCGGCGCCATGCGGTCGCGCCGCTCGAGCGACTTGAAGTGCACGCTGTCCAGCGTCTTCGTGTAGTTCGCGAAGTGGCAGCGCTTGCACTGTTCGTAGTACGCGAGCGTGAAGTCGCGCAGCGTCTTGAAGGGCCGCGCCTCGTGCGGCACCGACATCATGTCCTGGTGGCAGTCCGTGCAACCGAGCTTGTTGCCGTGGACCGACTTGCGGAACGTGTCGACGTCGACATACAAGGAACGCTTTTCGCCGCTCGGCAGCTCGACCGACATCGCCCGGTCCCCATGGCACGAAAGGCAGGTCTCCGCGTCGGGAGCCTGCGGAGGTGCGGCCTGGTCGGGCGGCAGAGACAGAAGAGCGGCCAGCAGAAACGTCAGGACCATAGACGATCCACGAGATGAGGCGTCACCGGCAACGGATTGGGGGCCGGCGGGATATCACGGGCGGGCCGGCCAGGCTGGCAGGGGGCTCGCCAGGCCACACGCCAGCCCGGCGGAATCCTCCACCCGACAGACCCACAGCAAGGCGACTGCCAGGATGTCTGACGGCCGTAACTAGTTGATACGATTGGCCCTGATTCCTGGGTTCACGGACCTCCCATCGCGCGTGCCGGGAATCCGGCAGACTCGCCTTCGAATCTCCTGCCCGGCGGCAGGTCAGCTGTGGCTGTGACCGTGCGCCGGATGCAGGGCGTCAGGGGCGCCCCTGGCCTTCAGCTGGTCCTCGAGCCAGCCGAACCAGCGTCCCAGCCCGTCACCAGTCCGCGCCGAGACGTGGAACGCCCGCGGCTCCGGCATGACGCGGCCGAGCGCCTCGTCGATCGCGGCCGGCGAGACGTCGAGATGGGGCAGTAGATCCGTCTTGGTCACGAGGACGAGGTCAGCCCGCCGGAACATGACGGGGTACTTCAGCGGCTTGTCTTCGCCCTCGGTGACGGCCAGCGCGACGACATTGAACGCCTGGCCGAGATCGTAGACGGCCGGGCACACCAGATTGCCGACGTTCTCGATGAACAGCAGGCGCGCCCCGTGGACGCTCTCGTGGTGCAGCGCGTGATGCACCATCGTCGCGTCGAGATGGCAGGCCGAGCCGGTGGTGATGGCGCGTGCGGGAATGCCGGCGGCGAGCAGCCGTTCGGCGTCCCGTTCGGTCTCCAGATCCCCCGCGATGGCGGCCACCGGCCACCGGCCGGCGAGCGCCCTCGCGGTGGCTTCGAGCACCGCGGTCTTGCCCGAACCGGGGGAGCCCATGAGGTTGATTGCCAGAACGCCGTGGGCGGCGAAGTGCTCCCGGTTGTGGGCCGCGGCCCGGTCGTTGACCGAGAGGATCCGTTCCTGGATCTCGACTGACACCGTATGTGGATCCCCGCAGCCGCAGGTCTCGCACATCAGGGCACCTCCAGTTCGACTTGCCCGAGCAGAATCTCGTCGCCGGCCGCGAGCGCCGCCGGCGCGCCGCAGGCGGCGCAGTGCAGACGTTCTCCGGCGCCCAGCGGGCGGCGACATGCGGAGCACTCCCAGCGTGCCGGGATGCGTTCGACCTCCAGCACGGCGCTGGCGCAGACGGTGCCCGCCCGCACAATCTCGAACGCGCTCTCGAGCAGTTCGGGTTCGACGCCCGACAGCTCGCCAATCCGGACGCGGACGCGATGAACGGCGAGCGCCCGGTGCGCGGCCGCCTCCTCCTCGACGCGATCCATCAGCGCGGTCATCAGCGAGTATTCGTGCATGGCTCAGCAGATCCTGGGCAGCGGCTCGCCTTCCGGTTCCGCCAGGATGCGGCGCCCGAAGCCGGTGTCGAGGATGACCGTGCCGGCGTGCTGCTCGAGGCACCGCCCGATGCGCGCCGCGTTGCGCCCGAGCGGATGGGCGCGGAGCGCCGCGAGCACGGCGTCCGCGGCGCCCGGCCGCACGCCGATCACCGCCTTGCCTTCGCACGCCATCACCAGCGGGTCGATGCCGAGCAGGTCCGACGCGCCCCGCACATCCGGGCTCACGGGCACGGCGCCCTCGTCCAGCAGGATCCCGACGCGGGCCTTCTGGGCCATCTCGTGCAGCGCGCTCGACAGCCCTCCTCGCGTCGGGTCCTTCATCGCCGAAACGGCGTCTCCGCCTGCGTCGAGCGCCGCCCGGACGAGCCCGTTGATGGGCGCGACGTCGGACCGCAGGTCGCCCTCGAGCGACAGCGCGTGGCGGGCCGCCATGATCGCCATGCCGTGGTCACCGACGGTACCGGTCACGATCACGATGTCGCCGGGGGCCAGTCCCGCGTCGGGCACCGGCCGGCGGCAGAAGCCGACGCCCGCCGTGTTGAGGACGAGACCGTCGATCTCCCCGCGGCCCATGACCTTCGTGTCGCCGGTCACGATGGGCGCCCCTGCCTCGTCGCAGGCGGCGCGAATCGACGCGTAGACGCGTTCGAGGTCGGCGCGTGGAAACCCCTCTTCGATAACGATCGCGCAGGTGAGCGCGGTGACCTCCACCGCGCCCATCACCGCCAGATCGTTCACCGTGCCCGAGACCGCGAGCCGTCCGATGTCTCCGCCGGGGAAGAAGATGGGATGGACGACGTGCGAATCGGTGGTGACGATGAGCCATCGATCGCCGACCGGGATGGCCGCGCCGTCATCCATGTCGCGGAGGCCGATCCCATCGGCTGCCGGCGCCCCGAGCAGCGCCGGCACGCAGAGCTGTTCGATCAGGGATCGCATCGCCCGGCCGCCCGCGCCGTACTTGAGCCCGATCCTGTCGTCGATGCCGCCGCGGCTCACGCCACGCCTCCGAGGTCGGGGTAGCCGCCGTACTGATGCCAGATCCTGCACGTGCCCTCGGTGCTCACCATGCAGGCGCCCACCGGGTGCTCCGGCGTGCATCCGCCGCCGAACAGCGGGCACTCGGTCGGCGACTTCGCCCCGACCATGATGCTGCCGCAGATGCAGGACTCGGCGAGGGCGTGCGGGGCATGTCGCGAGAGCGGCGCGAGGTCGATGGCGAACCGCCTCCGCGCATCGACGTGGGCAAATCTGTCGCGCAGCGTCAGGTTGCCGTCCGGCACGTCCGCGATGCCGCGCCACCGGCCGCACGCTGGCTGGAACACCTCCCACAGGGCGTACTGGGCGCGGAGGTTGCCCTCCTTCGTAACGCAGCGCGGGTACATGTTCGCGACGCGCGGCGTGCCGTCGCGCACCAACTCGAGCAGTTTCACGAGCGCCGCGAGGATGTCGAGCGGCTCGAAACCCGCGACGACCACCGGCAGGCGATGGCGTTCGGCCAGCGCTTCGAACACGCCCCACCCCGTGATCGTCGCCGCGTGCCCGGCCGCAAGGAAGCCCTCGACCGCCAGTCCGGGAGTTGCGGCCACCATGTCCATGGCCGGCGGGATGAATTTGTGCGCCGACAGAATCGAGAGGTTGTCCGGCAGCCCGCGGAGGACGATGGCGGCAGTGGCGACCGCCGTCGTTTCGAAGCCAGTGGCGAAGAACACCAGCGGCTCTTTGAGACGGGCGGCGAGCTCGACGGCCTGCCCCGCGCTGTAGAGCACGTGCACCCGCGCGCCTTCGGCCTGGGCGTCCGCGAGGGACATGACGGTGCCCGGCACGCGCAGCATGTCCCCGTACGTGGCGATCTGCACACCCTGGAGGGCGAGCGCCACCCCGTCGTCCACCTCGCGGGTGTCGGTGACGCAGACGGGGCAACCCGGCCCCATGATGACGTTCAGGGCGGGCGGCAGGGTCGCCCGCAGGCCGTACTTCGCGATCGCCTGCTCGTGGCTGCCGCAGACGTGCATCAGCGAGACGCGCGGCCGGCCGATGTCGGCCGTCAGGCGGTGCAGCGCCTGCACCATCGCTCTGGCGCGGGACGGGTCGCGGAACTTCAGCTCGCGGAACGCCGCGCCGGGGTCAGGACTGCTCATCGGGCGCCGCTCCCGTACCCGCGATTTCCGCGCGCACATCGCCGGCCATCAAGTCGGCGTCGTCCTGCTGCGCGAGCAGCTGCTCGAACAGCGCGAGCGTCTCGCCGATCTCGCTCTCCGGGATGCGCCGGATCGCGTAGCCGACGTGGTTCAAGACGTAGTCGCCAACGGCAACCGGCTCATCGACAACGTCGAGGAGCACTTGCCGGCGGACTCCCCAGAAATCCACCGTCGCCGAATTGCCATCGATGGCGACGACTCTGCCCGGCACGCCTAGGCACATGTGTCCTCCCGCACGTCCAGCCTTCCCTCCCGCACGACCGCGCTCGCGACGACCGCCTGCCCGAGCGCCAGCCCGCCGTCTCCGGGGGGCACCGCCTCGTGGCGGACTACCTTCGTGTCCGGAGGAACGTCCCGGGTCACCCGCTCGACCAGCAGCGCGTTCTGGAACACGCCGCCGGTGAGCACGACCGGCAGGTTCCCCGCGCGGCGCCTGGCCAGCGCGACCAGCGCCGCCGTCGCCGCCGCGAGCGTGTTGTGAAACCGCGCCGACACGAGGGCCGGCGAGGCCGCGGCCATAAGGTCACCGGCCAGCGCTCTCACCGCGGGACGAAGGTCCAGCTCGAACGGGGCCGGACCTCCGGACACCGCGAACTCGTACTGCCCATCTTCATCCGGATCCGCCGCAAGGTTCCACTCCAGGGCGACCTGGCCCTCGAACGTCGAGGCGGCCTTGCCCAGAGCCAGCGCCCCCACGGCGTCGAAATAGCGCCCGACACCGTGCGCGGGCGGGGCGTTCACGCGGCCGGCGAGCATGGCGCGCACGACGGCGACCTCGCGGGTTCCGACGGCGCTGAAGAGCGGAAAGCGTTCGAGGGGCGCATCGCCCTCGAACGCGTCGTCGAGGAGCGCCAGCGCCTGGCGCCAGACCTGCCGGACGGCGAGATCGCCGCCCGCGAGTCGAATCGGGCGGAAGGTGGCGACGCGCGAGAAGCGGGTGTAGTCCGCCACGAGAATCTCGCCGCCCCATGCCTCCCCGTCGGTGCCGAGCCCCGTGCCGTCGTATGCGACGCCGATGACGGGGCCGTCCAGTCCGTGCTCGGCCATGGCGGCTGAGACGTGGGCGTGATGGTGCTGCACGGCGATCTTCAGCGGTTCGGGCCGGTCGAGCGCATACCGCGTCGAGAGGTAGTCGGGGTGCAGATCGTGCGCGATGACGGCCGGGCGCACGCCGACGAAACGCTCCATGCGATCGATCGCGTGGGCATAGGCCTCGAAGGTTTCGAGATTCTCGAGGTCGCCGATATGCGGCCCCAGATACGCGGTGCCGTCGGTGCCGAGGCAGAAGGTGTTCTTCAGGAGCGCGCCGCAGGCCAGCACCGGCTCTGCAAAAGAACCGCGCGCGGCGATGCCTCGGGGCACGTAGCCGCGCGATCGGCGGAGCACGACCGGCGCGCCCGCGATGACGCGGGCCACCGAGTCGTCACAGCGCGTGTCGATTTCGCGATCGTGCAGGAGAAAGAGGTCCGCGATGCCGGCGAGCCGCGCCGTGGCCTCGTCGTTCCGGTAGGCCAGCGGCTCCTCGGAGAGGTTGCCCGAGGTCATCACCAGGGGGCGACCGGCGGCGGCAAGCAGCAAGTGGTGCAGCGGGGTGTACGGCAGCACGACCCCGACCAGCGGATTGTCAGGCGCCACGGTGGGGGCGATGGCCGCCGAGGCGCGCCGCCGTGCGAGCACGATGGGCCGCTCGACCGAGAGCAGCAGATGGCGCTCGTCGGCGTTCAGACGGGCGATGTCTTCGGCGGCTGCCAGGTTCGCGGCCATCACGGCGAAGGGTTTCTCGTCGCGCCGTTTGCGCAGCCGGAGTTCGGCGACGGCGGCGGCGCTGGTCGCGTCGCAGGCGAGGTGGAAGCCGCCGAGGCCTTTCACGGCGACGATCGATCCGCGGGCGATGCCCTCCGCGGCCGCGGCGATCGGGTCGGGTGAGGCCAGTTCGCGTCCGTCAGGGCCGGCGAGCCACAGACGGGGGCCGCACACCGGGCACGCGTTGGGCTGCGCATGGAACCGGCGGTCCAGCGGCGAGGAGTACTCCGCGCGGCATGCCGCGCACATAAGGAACGGCGCCATCGTGGTGTTCGGGCGGTCGTACGGGATGTCGACAGCGATCGTGAATCGGGGACCGCAATTGGTGCAGTTGGTGAAGGGGTACCGATAGCGCCGGTCGGCCGGGTCGTTGATCTCCCGCAGGCAGTCCTGGCAGGTCGCCAGGTCGGCGGGGATCGAGACGCGCCGGTCGGCCGACGGTTCCGACGCCACGATCTCAAAGCCTGAGGCCGGCCTTCCCTCGATGGCGCGGCACGTGAAGCCGGCAATCCGCGCCGCCGGCGGGGGAGAGGCCTGGAGCGCCGACACGAACGCGTCGAGAGAAGCGCCGGGCCCGAAGGCCTCGATCGTGACGCCCGCCGCGTCGTTGCGCACCCATCCGCCGATGCCGTTCGAGGCCGCCAGCCGATACACCCACGGCCGGAAGCCCACTCCCTGCACGATGCCGCGAATCTCGATGCGGCGCCCGTCAAGCGGTGTGGAGGGGGAGTGATCAGCCACCTGGGGCGTTTATATCCGGGATGCCCGATCCGCGTCCAGTCCGCCCGAGCACAACGGGTATGATGGCGCCGATGAGAACGCGCATCGCCGGCGGACTCGTGGTGGCCGTCGCGGCTGCGGCGGCGCTGGCGCCGATGCCGGCATCGTGGGTCGAGCAGCGCTATGCCCGCGGGTGGTTTCCGGCAGCCCAGCGGGCGCTCACCGCGCTGTCGAACGCCGTGCCCTTCGCGCTGCTCGATGTCCTGATCGTGGCCGCGGGCGGCGTACTGCTCGCCGCGCTCGTTTCGGTGCTGGGAGCGCCGCGCGGGCGCCGGCTGGGAATGCTCGGTCGCCGCGCCTGGCAGGGCGTGGTCGCCGCGTCGCTCGTCTACCTCTGGTTCGTCGCCGCGTGGGGCGGCAATTACCGCCGCGAGCCTGCCTCGAAGCTGGTCGATTTCGATCGAAGCCGCGTGACGACAGCCGCTGTCGCGGCCCTCAACGAAACGGCGATCGGAGAACTCCAGCGGCTGCGGCCCGGCCTGCCAGTGGAGGCGGCGGGGTGGCCCGACAAGGCGCAGGTCGCCGCCCGCCTGCAGCCGGCGCTCGGGACGGGCACCGCCCTCCTCGGGCTGCCGGGCCCGGTTCGCGCGGGCCGGCCCAAGACAACGCTGCTCGACGTGTACTACACGCGCGCGGGCGTGAGCGGCATGACCGACCCGTTCTTCCTCGAGACGTTACTGGCTTCGAACCTGCTGCCGTTCGAACTGCCGGCGGTCGTCGCGCACGAGTGGGGGCACCTGGCCGGGCTGGCGCGCGAATCCGACGCGTCGTTCTTCGGTCTGCTGGTGTGCCTGCACGGCGACGCCGGCGCGCAGTACAGCGCGTGGCTCGACATCTTCGTCAGGACGCTGGCCGCGCGGACGCGGGAGGAGCGGGGAGCGGTTTCCGCCAGGCTGCCGGAGGCCGTCCGAGCCGACCTGCGGGCGATGGCGGCTCGCTCCGCGCGTGACGAGGTGCACGTGGTGCGCCTGCTGGCGTGGCGCACGTATGACACGTATCTTCGATCCCAGCGCGTGGAAAGCGGCGTGCTGAACTACGGCGAGGTGGTGAGCCTGCTGGCCGGCACCCGGTTCGAGGCTGGATGGAAACCCGTGCTGCGGCCCGCGCGATAGGACGCGGCGCTCAACCGCCGCGCTTGTGCATCTCGAGGTGCGGGTCGGCCCGCAGCGCGGAGACCGGGACGAACGCGGTCCGCTCGCGCATCTCGACGCGCTCTTCGGCGCCCCGGTCCGTCCGGCGAAGCCACCGCGCTTCGATCCGGGACGCGATCGCGTCGGGCGGATCGCCGCCCCGCAGCATCGGCCGCAGCGCCAGGCCGTCGATCGCGTAGAGGCACGTGTAGAAGAAGCCGTCGGCGGTGATCCGCGCCCGGTCGCAGTCCCGGCAGAACGGCGCCGTCGTGGACGCGATCACGCCGAAGACGCGGCCGTCCGGCAGGGCGAAGCGATCAGCCGGCGCCGTCGATCCCGGCTCCTCGAGTGCCTCGACCTCGCCGAACCTGGAACGCAGCCGCTCGAGCATCTCCGCCCGCGGCACCACGGTGTCGGCCGACCAGTGCGTGGCGCCGCCGACGTCCATGTATTCGATGAACCGCACCTCGGCGCGGATCGACGCCGCGAAATCCAGCAGCGGCTCGAGTTCGTCGTCGTTGACGCCGCGCATGATTACCGCGTCGAGCTTCGTGCCGTCGAACAGCCGGGCGCCTTCGCGGATGCCGCGCATCACCCTCGCGTGGTCGTTCTGCCTGGTGAGCCGGATGAAGCGGTCCGGCTGCAGCGTGTCGAGGCTGAGGTTCAGCCGGCGAAGCCCCGCCCGGCGCAGCGGCTCGGCGAACTCGTCCAGGAGGATGGCGTTCGTCGTGAGCGCGAGATCGGCCAGGGGCTTCTCCGCGAGCAACTCGACGAGCTGGCAGAGGTTCCGGCGCAGCAGGGGCTCGCCGCCGGTCAGGCGGACCTTGGTGACGCCGAGGCCGATGAAGACGTCCACCAGCCGGCTGATCTCCTCGAAGTGCAGCAGGTCGTCGCGCGACAGCCAGACGTACTCCTCCTCCGGCATGCAGGTACTCGCAGCGGAGGTTGCAGCGGTCCGTGACGGAAATCCGGAGGCTGCGGAGCGGCCGGCCGAGCGTGTCGACAAGCGCCATCACCCGTATTATGCCGTGTCCGCCCGTTTGCCGCCGGTCCGCCACAGTCCTGGTATCGGACGCCCGCAGTCCGGGCAGTGCCCGTCGGCCGTCACGCGGCACACGCCGATCCAGTACGCGCGCCGCTCCACGAGCGTCGACCCGCAGCCTGGGCACACCGTGTTCTCGAGGGCGCCGACGCGGCCGGCGGCGTTGCCCGCGTACACGAACCGGAGCCCGGCCCGCTTTCCGATGTCGGCCGCGTGGACGAGCATGTCGGGCGTGGTGGCGGCGCGGTCCGTCATCCGGTAGTCCGGATGGAACGCGGTGACGTGCCAGGGAATATCAGGCGAGACGCCCGCCAGAAACGCCGTGAGCTGGCCGAGTTCATCGTCCGAGTTGTTGAGGCCGGGCACGACGAGCGTCACGACTTCGACCCAGATGCCCCGCGCGTGCAGGCCGCGGATGGTCTCGAGCACCGGTTCCAGATGGCCGCCGTAATTCCGGTACTGCAGCTCGTCGAAGCCCTTCAGGTCGACCTTGTACATGTCGATCCACGGGGCGAGGTAGTCGAGCACCTTCGGCGTGGCGTGGCCGTTCGACACGTATCCGGTCAGGAGTCCGGCCGCGCGGGCGGCCTTGAACACCGCCACCGCCCACTCGGTGGTGATGAGCGGCTCGTTGTAGGTGCTCACCACCGATCGGGCGCCGGATCGGACGGCGGCGTGGACGAGCTCCTCCGGGCTGGTTCGGGTGATCGTCGAGCCCGCGGCCGGATCGCGCAGCGCCTGCGACGTGACCCAGTTCTGGCAGCACGCGCACTTGAGGTCGCAGCCCAGCATGCCGAAGCTGAACGCACGCGAGCCCGGCTCGATGTGGAAGAAGGGCTTCTTCTCGATCGGGTCTGAGTGGGCGCCGGAAACGTAGCCCCAGGGCACCATCAACGTGCCGCCGCGGTTGACGCGGACCTTGCAGACGCCCGAGGCGCCGTCGTGGATGGGGCACTCGTGGGCGCACGCGAAGCAGCGGACCCACGTGCCGTCGTACGTCTCGTACAAGGCCGGATCGCCGGTCCTGGTATGGGTGGCCAGGAGCTCTCCCAGCGTGCTCATGATGAGGCAGTTGTAGCGCCGCGCCCCCGGAAATGCAACTCGGGACATGCAGCTGCCCCTTCCGCCGGCGGCCGGAAAGCGGCATCATGGCGCGAGCACCGGGAGGATGAGCGTGAAGAAGCCCGCGCGCCTGCTGTCGCTCGACGCGTTCCGCGGCCTGACGATGGCCGGCATGGTCATCGTGAACAACCCCGGCGATTGGGGCCATGTCCATCCGCCGCTGCTGCACGCCAAGTGGAACGGCTGCACGCCGACGGACCTGATCTTCCCCTTCTTCCTCTTCATCGTGGGCGTGTCCATCACGCTCTCCCAGGGCACGATGGGCGATCCGTGGAAGATCGTGAAACGCGCCATCGTCATCTTCGGCCTCGGGCTCCTGCTGGCGCTCTATCCGCGTTGGGATTTCAGCACCGTCCGCATCCCGGGCGTGCTCCAACGCATCGCCGTCTGCTACCTCGCGGCGGCCTTCCTGTTCCGCTGGACGGCCCCGAACCACGGCAGCGACGACAAGCGCCGATCGGCGCACGGGCGGACGCTGCTGCTCTGGGCGGCCGGCCTCACGCTCGGCTATTGGGGGGTGATGATGCTCGTGCCCGTTCCCGGCGGCGTCGCGGGCGACCTGACGCCCGAGGGCAACCTCGGCGCGTACCTCGATCGGACGGTCTTCGGCCGCCACCTGTGGGCGCAGTCGAAGACCTGGGACCCCGAAGGGCTGCTGAGCACCGTGCCGGCGCTGGCGACGACGCTCCTTGGCGGCGTGGCCGGGCTGTGGCTCGGGTCGCGCGCGTCCGGTGCGCGCAAGGCGATGTGGATGACGGGCGCGGGCATCCTGGCGATCGGGATCGGACTCGTGTGGAGCATCGCGTTCCCGCTCAACAAGGCGCTGTGGACGAGCTCCTACGTCTGGTTCACGGCGGGCGCCGCCGCGGTCCTCCTGGCGCTGTGCTACGCGCTCATCGACGTGAGGGGCTGGAAGGCCTGGAGCCGCCCTTTCGTGATCCTCGGGCTCAACGCGATCGCGCTCTTCGTCCTCTCTGGCCTGCTGACCAAGTTCCTCAGCTTCCACAAGGTGGCCGGGCCGGACGGCACGCCGATCTCGCTGCTGAGCTACATCTATGCCAGGTGGTTCGTGCCGCTCGCGGAGCCCGTCAACGCGTCGCTGCTCTTCGCCCTGGCAAATCTCGCCGTGCTGTTCGTCGTGCTGTGGGTGATGGATCGCAAGGGCGTCTATCTGAAGGCCTGATCGTGGCGCGCCTGTTCAGCATGTTCGGCAACCGCCCGCGCCTTCCGCGTCCGGTGTGGCTGGTGTCGTGGACCAGCTTCTTCACCGACACGGCGTCGGAGGCGGTCTACCCGATCATGCCGCTCTACCTCACGCGGACGCTCGGCGGCACCGCCGTGGACCTCGGCGTCATCGAGGGCGCGGCCGAGGCGCTGAACAGCGTGCTCAAGATCGCGGCGGGCCGCCTCTCGGACCGGTGGAGCGCGCGCAAGCCGTTCGTGATCGCGGGGTACAGCATCTCGACCCTGGCCCGTCCGCTGGTGGCGCTGGCCACCTCGTGGCTGCACGTGCTCGCCGTCAGGCTCACCGACCGGGTGGGGAAGGGGATTCGCACCGCTCCGCGCGATGCGTTGCTCGCGTCCTGGGCCGAGCCGTCGACGCGCGGTTACGTGTTCGGCCTGCACCGTTCTATGGACCATGCCGGAGCGATCGTGGGGCCGCTCCTGGCCAGCCTCTTCCTGTGGTTCTTTCCCGCGCAGTACCGGACGCTGTTCGCCCTCACGCTCGTGCCCGGGTTGATCGCGGTCGCGATGCTGCTGCCGGTGCCGGACGTGCGCGCGGCCGCGGAACCGCTTCGGCCCGAGGCGGACGCGCCGGCGGCCCCGCTCGGGCCCAGGTTCTCCCGCTACCTCGCCGTGCTGCTCGTCTTCAGCCTCGGCAATTCCACCGACGCCTTCCTGCTGCTCAGGCTGAGCGACGTGGGCGTGGGCGCGGCGTGGATTCCCCTCGTCTGGGCGGCGCTGCACGTGGTGAAGGCCGTCGTGTCGCCGATAGGCGGGCATCTTTCGGACCGGATGAGCCGCCGCGGCATCATCGCGGCCGGCTGGCTGATGTACGCCGCGGTCTACGGCGGGTTCGCGCTGTCGTCGACCGCCGCCACGCTGATTCCGCTGTTTCTCGTCTACGGCGTCTACTACGGCCTGACGGAAGGCGTCGAGAAGGCCGTGGTGGCCGACCTGGCGCCGGCCGGCATGCGGGGAACGGCGTTCGGGGCCTACCATGCCGTCATCGGCGTCGGCGCGTTGGCTGCCAGCCTGGTGTTCGCCGGGGTGTGGAAGGCGGCCGGCGCCCCGGCGGCGTTCGCCCTCGGCGCCGCGCTCGCGCTCTGCGCGTCGGCCGCCCTCCTCCGCCTCGACCTCGCGCCGGGCTCCCGCTGAGTGCGGTCGACGTTCAGTCCCGCACCCGCAGGCCGGCGCACGGCGGACGCGCCTCGCCTATAATGAATGGTTCCCATGAAGAGAATTCTTGTCACCAACGATGACGGCGTCCGCTCCGAGGGCCTGGCGGCGCTCGCGGCCGCGCTGGAGCCCCTTGGCGAGGTCATCGTCGTCGCGCCCGCAAAAGAAGCGAGCGCGGTCGGCCATGCCCTCACCCTGCACTACCCGCTGCGCCTCGAGCAGCTCGAACCGCGGGTCTACGCCGTGGACGGCACCCCGACCGACTGCGTGAACATCGCTGTGGCCGTGGTGTTCAAGGGATTGCCGGACCTCGTCGTCTCCGGCATCAACAAGGGCTGGAACCTGGGCGACGATGTGACGTATTCGGGCACGGTGTCGGGCGCGCTCGAGGGCGCGTTGCTGGGCGTGCCGAGCATCGCGGTGTCGCTGAAGCGGTCCCGGGACCACATGGACTTCGGCGACGCCGCGCGGGCCGCGGCACGGGTGGCCGAGCGGGTGCTCGCGGAAGGGCTGCCGCCGAGGACCTTTCTCAACATCAACGTGCCGCGTCGCGTCACCCACGGTTTCAAGGTGACGCTCCAGGCGAAGCGCACCCATGTGACGGCCATCAGCGAACGCCTGGATCCGAAGCACCGGCCGTACTACTGGATAGACGAGGCGCAGGACGAGTGGGAGGCCGACGAGCGGTCGGATTACCAGGCGGTGCGGGCCGGCTACATTTCGATCACGCCGCTGCAGCCCGATTTGACCGCGCACCGCGCCATGCGGAGCCTCGAGCGGCTCCTCAGCGGGAATCCGAAGGCCTTGACCGGCGGACGGCGCGGCTCGGTGGCCGCCAAGAATAAGAGTTTGGGAAAGACGAGGAGAGTGCGGTAAGATACTTGAACGTCGGGGCGTGGCTCAGCCTGGTAGAGCACTCGGTTCGGGACCGAGGGGTCGAAGGTTCAAATCCTTTCGCCCCGACCAACGCATCGAAGAAACAGGCCGGTCTTCACCGGCCTGTTCTTTTGTACCGGTTCGGCACGTGGCTCGCCTCGGTGTCTGGCGGTGCCTACCGATATCGCGATGAGCAGGGCACGCGCATCATCGCCGGGGTCGGTGAGGTGTCAGCCGTGGGGCCGCTTCCTCGGCATCCCCCGCAGGGTGGCCAAGAACTCCGCCAGCGGCTGCTCGGGGACGCTGCGCATCGGCGACGTGATGCGGTCCCTGACCACGGGGAATACCGAGAGCGGGCCTGCCGCGCGTGAGAACACACCGCCCGTGCCCGATAGAAACACGACCAGCCTCGCACCGTGTGCGTAGGGGATGCGTTCGCCAGACCAGTTGGTTTGAATGAACCTCAGCGTGCGTCCAACGGGTGACTGTGTCCGGTCCTTCAGCAATTCGACGACGGTCGCGGTGTGCTCGAAGTCACGGCTGGGACGCTCGGACTGCACGGGACCAGTCCTATCGATTTCCACCAGGGCCACCACGTCCGCCAGCTCCCACATCTGATCGAAGTCCGGGACCACCCACGAAATCTCCTCCAAGGCGCCCAGGCACAGCTCGAAATCGACCCCACCGGTGGCACGTCCGTCGATCACGGAGACGTTCTCGCGCACGGCGGGAACGAATCCTGCCAGCGTGGCTTTCACCAAGTAGTTGCCGGCGGGAAGACCGTCGAGCTGGAAGCACCCGGAGCCGTCGGTCACGGCTCTTGTCTGGCTCACTTGCCCCGACGCGATGACCTCGACGCCGGGCAGCCGGCCCCGATGCCTGTCGCGCACGCATCCGGCGATCGCGCCCTGCGCAGAGACCGTGCATGCCGCCAGGAGCATCATCACGAGACTGACACAGACTGCCGACATCGTTGCGTGGCCTCCGCACGGGCGATTCTAGGTCAGTCCCGCCCAGACCAGCACATCTGAACGAAGAGGCCAGCAACTGCTGGCCTCTTCTCCTTACGTGCACAGTCGATAGTAGTCGGGCGAAGTGGGTCAGAATCGGCTCGTCCAGTCAGTCGCAGCGGCGTCGGCTAACTCTTGCGCGCGCGATTCCTGAATCCGGCCAGGCCGAGCAACGCCGCGCCCAGGAGGGCCAGCGTCGAACCCGCGTCCGGGACCGGCTCGACGTACTCGATCGGGCTCACCTGCGGCCTGACGTTCAGCGCGATGTCGTCGAGCGCGAAGTCGTTGCCGTTCCACTCCGTGTTGAGGTTGATGAGCGAGAGCACCGCGGTCGTGGAACTGCCGGAGTTCCATTCGGCCGCGAACCGCTGCCAGGACCCCAGCGTCGACGGCAGGGTGAGCGGGCTGTTCAGGATCGTTCCGTTGATGCTGAAGGCGAGGTTCGACGGGCTCAGCCAGAACGTCGACGCCGCCCACGCGGAGAAGTCGTACAGGGTGTTGCTGTCGACCTCGACCGTCGTCGACCAGACCGTCATGTTGGCGACCCGGTTGCCGTTGACGATCAGCATCGACCCGTTGCCGGTGTGGTCGCCGAAGCTGAACCACTTGTCATGCACGAACGCGGGGTTCGACGCGACCGTGAACGCGCCCTCCGGGTACATCAGCCCCGGGCTGTACGCGCCCGGATAGGGGAGGTAGACGTAGCTGCTGCTGAATCCGCTGGCTCCCAGAGAGAAGTTGGCATTCGGAACAATCGGATCGGCAGCTGCGCCTGCCGGCGCGAGTGCGCAGGCGCCGGCCACCAGCAATGCGGCGATGAACTTCGACTGCGCGGTCATCATAGGACTCCTTCCACGCGTTTGCATTGACGTGCTGCAATCCACGCGCCCGCATGCGAGCAACGGGACTGCGTGGCCGGACCCGGCTAAGCAGTTGCGCGGGAAGGGGATGCGGGAAACGGCAGGCGAGGCCGGGCAGCCGTGCGCAACGTGGAGTGCGGGGCGTCTCGAAATGAGACAACCATCCGTGCAGTTCCGTGAAGCCCCGGGCGGCCCCGACCGGGTCGGTCCACCGCGGAGGACCTGCGCCCCGCACGCGGGAAGATCTGGGGTATCGTTATCCGGGCATCCCGGAGGGCAGCGATGATTGCGGCTGAAGCAGACCGTCTGGCGGCGCTCCGCCGTTACAGGATTCTCGACACCGAGCCCGAACAGCGGTTCGACGATCTCGTGCTGCTCGCGTCGCAGATCTGCGGCACGCCGATCGCGCTGATCAGCCTCGTCGACCGCGACCGCCAGTGGTTCAAGGCGCGGGTCGGCGTCGACGTGACCCAGACGCCGCGGGACGTCGCCTTCTGCGCCCACGCGATCCAGCAAGCCGGCATGTTCATCGTGCCCGACGCGCTCGAGGACGCGCGGTTCCGCGAGAACCCGATGGTGCAGTTGGATCCCCGCATCCGGTTCTATGCCGGCGCGCCGCTCATCACCGCGGAAGGACACGCCCTCGGGACGCTGTGCGTGCTCGACCGGGAGCCTCGCGTGCTGACACCGGCCCAGGAAGCCGCCCTCGAGGCGTTGAAGCGCCAGGTCATCGCCCAGCTCGAACTCCGTCTCAGCCTCGACGAGCTGGCCGGCGCCCTCGCGGCCCGCGACCAGGCGGAGCAGGATCAGGAACGCCTCATCGGTGAATTGCGCGACGCCCTCGACAGCGTGGACCGCCTGTCGTCGCTGCTTCCGTACTGCTCGGCGTGCGAGCTCACGATGGTGATGCCCGCCGACCCCGCGGCCATCACGGGCGTGACCGATGGCGTGACGCAACTGCTGCGCAGCAAGGGATGGCCCGACGACAGGGCGATCGAAGTCGAGCTGGCGCTGCAGGAAGCGTTGGCCAACGCGGTGCGCCACGGGTGCGGCGGGGACCCGGACAAGCGCGTCCAGTGCTTCGTGACTCACGACGCGGCCGGCGAGCTCGTCATCGTCATCCGCGATCCCGGCACGGGATTCGACGCGAGGGCCGTGCCCGACCCGCTCGCGGTCGACAACGTCTTCAAGCCGAGCGGCCGCGGGATCTACCTCATCAACCGCCTGATGGACGAAGTCCACTTCGCCGACAAGGGGCGGGAGATCCGCATGCGCAAGCGTGCCGGCACGCCGCGGCCTACTTCGACGGGCTCCTGAAGCGCGCTGGGTCGATTGGCGCGTTGTGCGCCACGTCGCTGAATTTCTCGACCGACACTGATTCCCAATCGGTCACCCTCACCTCATACGGCGTCTGCACGCCGTCGACCGGATGATAGTCGTCGTAGTCGATCTGCACGGGCAGTTCGCCCATGGGCGTGGCCAGGCGCACGCTGCGCCGCACGAGCAAGCCCGACGCGCGATCGAAGTACAGCGTCTCGCTCGCGGCCGGCGGCCGCCGGCCTTCGACGACGATCACGGACTTCCCGTTGACCCGGTCGTAGGCGCGGACAGCGAGCGCGACGTACTGCTCCTTGACCTGCAGGCCCATCAGCATGTCGGCTTGAAGACCCGCGTTGAGCGTCTCGACGTGATCGAGCGCCCGCACGCGGTCGCCGGACTCGGTCCAGGCCGACGCGCCGTCCGTCGCACGGACGACGCCGGGCGTCGAAGCGATCGTGACCCGCACGAGGCCAGCCGACGTCTCCTCGATCGTGAGCGGTGAGGCCTGCCCGGCCCTGTTCGTCAGCGTGCCCCGCCGGACGCGGGACGTCAGCCGCGCCAGCGCGTCCCGGCCGCCGAGCGCGGCGATGTACTTATCGAGCACCTGGTCCACGGTCTCGCCTGGCCGCTGCGCCCCGCGGCCGGACGGCGGCGCGGCCGAACCCCTGCCGGCGCCGGGCGCGACCGGTGCAGCCGGGGCGCCGCTCCCCTGGCGGCCGGCGGCCCGCTCGGCGAGCAGGGCAATCTGATCCGCCGTGAATGGCTGCGCGAGGGGTGTCACCGGGCTGGGCTCCCGGCGGCCCTGGTGGCAGGTGGCGCACGTCACCCGCTCCTCACCCTTGAAGTGCTGCGTGTTGATGGACCGCACCATCTGAATCATCTGCCGCGCCGTCATCTTGTGGTCGTTGTCGTCCTTCTCGTACGCGAACGCGCCGTCGGCGCCGCGGACGTGGCACGTCATGCAGTTGCCGCCCAGCGAGCCCGCCATGTAGGTCATGACGTCGTGCAGTTGATCGGCAGGCAGATCCTTGAGCACCTGGACGTTCATGTAACGTTCACCGGCGGTTTGGACGACCGCCGGGCGCGCCGGGTCCTGCGCCGCGGCGGGCGCGGCGTGCGCGATGAACGTGGCGGCGGCCGTAACGGCCAGCAGGACTCGTACAACGCGGCGGTGCTCGATCACGGCAAGACCTCCCCCGGGACGGCGCTGACGCGCGCATCCCGTCGCGAACAGTCGGTGGCGGTGAATCCGCCTATTTAACACCGATCGGGGCGGCGCCGTCGAGCGCGCGAGCTCGCGGGCGGGCCTGCAGCGCGCCGGCCGCCTATGCTGATAGAATCCGGCGACACGCGGCCGCCCAGGCGGCCGGGCAGGGCGAAGGCTTCCGCCGGCCGGTGCGGCCGGGAACGAGGGTGATCGATGAAACGTGCCTCAATCTTCCGTGCAGTCGTGCTGGTGGCGCTGACCTGTGCGACGAGCGCCGGCGTGCTGGCCCAGGCGAACAAGTACGCCCGCGACCCGAAGCAGCCCGTCGACGAGACGTACACGAAGAAGATCAAGGAATACACGACCGAGCCGTTCTTCCTGTCGCCGCTGGTCGACTACCTGCCGGCGTCGAAGACGGTGCCGACGCCGACGGCGGTGCTGGGGGATATCGCCGGCGCTCCCGGCAAGCTGCCCTACACGGCGGAAGTGCACGAGTACATGCGGATGCTCGAGAAGGCGAGCCCTGGCCGCGTACGGGTGTTCTCGATCGGCAAGTCCGAGGAAGGCCGGGAGATGATCGCCGTGGCCATCGCCGCCGAGCCCGTCCTCGCCAGGCTCGACGAGAACCGCGCGCGCCTCGCGAAGCTGGCCGACCCCCGCACGATCAAGCTCGACGATGCCGAGGCCGACCGGCTGGTGGGCGCGTCGGTGCCGGTGTACTACATCGCGGGGGCGCTGCACGCGCCCGAGACCGGCGCGCCGACGTCCCTGATGGAACTGGCCTACCGGCTCGTGGTGGACGAGAGCCCGTACATCAAGGCCATTCGCTCGAACGTCATCACGATGATCACGCCCGTGCTGGAAACGGACGGCCGCGATCGCCAGGTCGACATCTACAAGTGGCACCTCGCGAATCCGAAAGACTCCTGGCCGCCGGTCGCCTACTGGGGCAAATACGTCGTCCACGACAACAACCGCGACGCGATGGCCGCCACGCTTGCCCTCACGAGAAACGTGATCGATTTCGTGGTGGCGCAGAAGGTGCAGGTGCTGCACGACCTGCACGAGTCGGTGCCGTATCTGTACGACAACACGGTCGGCGACGGGCCGTACAACGCGTGGGTGGACCCCATCCTCACCGACGAGTGGCAGCTGCTCGGCTGGAACAACATGTCGGAGATGACCAAGTTCGGCATGCCCGGCGCGTTCGCCCACGGCACCTTCGACACGTGGTCGCCCGGCTACCTGATGTTCATCGGGGCGATGCACAACGGCATCAGCCGGCTCTACGAGACGTTCGGCAACGCGGGCGCCGACACCGTCGAGCGGAAGCTGCAGCCGAACGACTACGCGCGCACGTGGTACAAGCAGAACCCGCCGCTGCCGAAGACCATGTGGTCGCAGCGCAACAACAACAACTACACGCTGACGGGGCTGCTGACCGCGCTGTCGTACTTCTCCGACAACAGCAAGCTGTTCCTGAAGAACTTCTACCTGAAGAGCAAGCGGTCCGTGCTGAAGCCGAAGGTCGAGGGCCCGGCGGCGTACGTCTTCACGGGCGACGACCCGAGGCCGGGCGCGCAGGCGGAGCTGCTGCGCGTGCTGCAGCGGCAGGCGGTCGAGATCTCGCGCGCGACGGCGCCATTCTCGGTGGAAGTGCCGGCGAAGAAAGCCAAGCCCGCTGACGCGGAGGCGAAAGCGGCCGAGAGGCCCGCCGAAGCCGGAGCGAAGGCGGGAGGTCAGAAGCCGGATGCCAAGACTGACGACAAGCCGAAGACCGAGGTGAAGCAGTTCCCGGCGGGCAGCTACATCGTCCGCATGGATCAACCCTACAGCCGCATCGCGGACGCGCTGCTCGACTACCAGGACCTGGAGCCCGAGCGATCCGCAGAAGCGCCCGTACGACGACACCGGCTGGACGTTCGGCGAGCTGTTCAACGTGCAGGTGGTGCGGGTGACCGACACGAAAGTCCTCGACGCCGCCATGGAGCGGGTGGCCGAGATCGCGGCGCCGAGCGACATCAAGGGCACCGGCCCGGTCTTCATCGTCAACAACGACGCGGACCCGTCGCTGCTGGCGTTCAGGTACCGGATGAAGGCCGCGGCGTTCGACGTGGCCGAGGAGCCGTTCGAGGCGGCCGGCCGGAAGTTCAGCCGCGGGTCGTTCATCGTGCGCAACGCGCAGGCCGCCGACGTGCAGGCCGCCGGGCGGGAACTGGGCCTGCAGGCGTACGCCGTCGACGCCGCGCCGTCCGTGAAGGTGCATCCGGCGAAGGCGCCGCGGATCGGCTACATCCACACCTGGCTCGCCACGCAGGACGAGGGCTGGTGGCGGATGGAATTCGACCGCCTGAAGATTCCGTACGACTACATCAGCACGCAGGTGATAGCGAAAGAGGCCAGCCTGATCACGAAATGGGACGTGCTGGTGTTCCCGCCTGTCGGCCGCGGCGCGCAGCAAATCGTGGCGGGCATGCCGATGTGGCGGAACCCGCTGCCGTGGAAGACCACGGCGCTCACGCCGAACATCGGGAAGATCGACTCGACGGACGACATGCGGCCGGGCCTCGGCTACGCCGGTGTCGCCAATCTCGAGGCCTTCGTCCGCCAGGGCGGCGTGCTGATCGTGTCGGAAGACACGTCCCTGTTCGCGAACATGTACGGGATGACGCCAGGGCTCTCGGTGCAGTCGCCGGCACGGCTCAACGCGCCTGGCACGGTGATGCGCGCGAAGCTGGTCGATCCCGCGAGCCCCATCGCGTATGGCTATGGCGAGACGGTGGCGATCTATTCGGCGCCCGGGCTGGTGATGGGCGTCAGCAACACGCTCGGCGGGCGGGGAGGCGGGCGCGGTGCCGACGCCGGCCCGAGCCGTCCCACCGGGCGCGGAACCGCCGACGACGTGGACACGCCGCAAGGCCGGCCCGCGATCCCGCCGCCGCCTGAAGAGCCGAAGGTTGAAGCGTGGCAGGCCGCGCCGGTCACCGACGAGCAGCTGCGGAACCCGCTCAACGTGATTCCGCCGGCCGGGCGCCCCCGCGTCGTGCTGCGCTACGGCGACGCGAGCAGCCTGCTCGTGTCCGGCCTGCTCGAGAACGGCAACGAGATCGCCCAGCGCCCTGTGGTGGTGGACGTGCCGCTCGACAAGGGGCACGTCGTCGTGTTTGCGAACAACCCGATGTGGCGCGGCGAGACGCAGGGCACCTACGGGTTCGTGTTCAACGCGATCCTGAACTTCGACCAGCTCAACGCGGGGCGGAAGCTGGACGAGAAGTAGGCAGGTCGAGTGCCGGCAGCACGAGGCCCCGGCACCCGCCGAAGCCGATCGTGGCGGCGCCGGGGCGGCGGCACGTGCCGCGGAAGATCACCTCGTCGCCGTCCTCGAGGAAGCGGCGCTCCTCTCCCGTGGGCAGGGTGAGGGGATCCCGGCCGCGCCATGTCAGCTCCAGAAGGCAGCCGCGGGCGTCCCGGGACGGCCCCGAGACGGTGCCGCTGGCGAGCAGATCGCCCGGCTGAAGGTTGCATCCGTTGCTGGCGTGGTGCGTGGCGATCTGGCCCAACGTCCAATAGAGGTCCTGCAGGTTGCTCGTGCTCAGCCGGTGCGGCGCGAGCCCGCCGTCGCGCATCTTCGCGCTGCGGATGAAGGCCTCGAGCGACAGGTCGATGGCGCCGCGCAGGCGATCCGCGCCTCCGGCGAGGTAGGGCAGCGGTTCGGGATCGCCGTCGGGCCGTTCGCGCGGCGGCACCCGGAACGGTTCCAGGGCGTCGAAGGTGACGATCCACGGCGACACGGTCGTGGCGAAGTTCTTCGCGAGGAACGGGCCCAGCGGCTGAGACTCCCACGCCTGCACGTCCCGCGCGGACCAGTCGTTCACGAGGCACACGCCGAACAGCAAGTCGTCGATCGCGTCGATGGGCACCGGCACGCCAAGGGCGTTCCCGTGCCCGATGAAGACGCCGACCTCCAGTTCGTAGTCGAGCCGGCGGCTCGCGGTGAAGACCGGCGCGTCGGCCCCATCGGGCTTCGCCTGGCCCCAGGGCCTGCGCACAGGCGTGCCGCTGACCACAAGCGACGACGTGCGGCCGTGATAGCCAATAGGCACGTGCTTGTAGTTCGGCAGCAGGGGAGCGTCGGGGCGCATCATCGCACCCACGTTCGCGGCGTGATGCAGCGACGCGTAGAAGTCCGTGTAGCCGCCGACCTTCGCCGGCAGGAACATCTCGGCGTCCGCCTGCGGGACGAGAAACGGCGCGACCCTGTCCTGGAGTTCGTCCGCGCCGGGAGCGTCCGCGTCGAGCAGGCCGAAGACCGCGTGGCGGAGCGCCGTCCAGTCCGCGCGTCCCAGGGCCATCAGCGCGTTGAGGGCCGGTTCGCCGCAGGCGCGGGCAGGGGCCAGCGCAGGCCCCGTCATCAAGCCGGCGTCCGCGCACGCGGCGATGTCGAGAATCAGGTCGCCAATTGCGGCGCCGGCGCGAGGCGCCTCGCTCGTTCCACGCCTCGCGAAAACGCCGAACGGAAGATTCTGTAGAGGGAAGTCGGTTCCGGCGTCGGATGCGGAAGCCACCCAGCTGACGGCGCCGGGATTGTGCGTATGGTCCGTCATGGTCGTGCCGTCAGCTGGAAGGGCTCCCGGCGTCGGTCCAGGACTGGAAGTAGCCGGCGTCTTCGACGTCGGCCGCTTCCTTCGCCACGGTGAGCGGGCGGAACGTATCCACCATCACGGCCAGCTCGTCCGTGCCCTTCGCGCCCAGCGACGCCTCGGTGCGGCCCGGATGCGGGCCGTGGGCCACGCCGTCCGGATGCAGGGTGATCGACCCGTACTCGATGCCCTTGCGGCTCATGAACTCCGCGCTGGCGTAGTAGATCACCTCGTCGGACATCACGTTGGAGTGGACGTACGGCACCGGCACCGCCGCCGGGTCGAAGTCGTACGGCCTGGGGCAGAACGAGCAGACGACGAAGCCGTCGCCTTCGAAGGTCTGGTGGACCGGCGGAGGCAGGTGGAACCGGCCGACGCGCGGCTCGAAATCGGTGATGTTGAACGCCCACGGATAGTAGTAGCCGTCCCAGCCCACGACGTCGAACGGGTGGTGATCCACCGTGACCCTCGTCAGGCGGTTCTCCTTCTTCACGACGATCGGGAACGCGCCCTTCAGGTCGATCGTCTGGAGATCGCGCGGGCGGCGGATGTCGCGCTCGCTGAACGGCGCGTGCTCCTGCAACTGGCCGAACTCGTTGCGGTAGCGGCGCGGCGTCCGGACGAACCCTGCGCTCTCGATGACGAGCAGGCGCGCAGGCCGCTCGCTGATCGTGTAGCGATGCACGATTCCCCGCGGGACGACCAGATAGTCTCCCCGCCCGAAGGCCAGGCGCCCGAGCGGAGACTCCATCACGCCCGCGCCGTCGCTCACGTAGACGATTTCGTCTCCCTGCGCATTCCGGTAGAAGTACTCGTCGTCTTCGAGCGGCTGGACGAACGACAGCGCCACGTCGGCGTTGAACAGCAGGGGGATGCGGTCCGCAATCAGGCTTCTCGTCGCGGGGAGCTGCGCAGTCCGGAAATGCCGGTTGCGGAACGTGGACTCCCGGTCCGCGGCCCACGGCAGTTCCTTGAACGGCTCGACCGACAGGACGGCGGTCGGCTGGTGCACGTGGTACAAGAGCGACGCGGGCCCCGTGAAGCCCATGTTGCCCATGAGCTCCTCGGCATAGAGCCGGCCGGACGGCTGGCGGTAGACGCTGTGCCGCTTTCGAGGGATCTGCCCGAGCGCGTGATAGATCGGCATCGTGTTCCGTCCCTTAGAGGTTGCCTCTGAGCGCCTGCTCCCGCTCGATCGACTCGAACAGCGCCTTGAAATTGCCCTTGCCGAAGCCGCGGCTGCCCTTGCGCTGGATGATCTCGAAGAACAGCGTCGGCCGATCCTCGACCGGCTTCGTGAACACCTGCAGGAGATAGCCCTCCTCGTCGCGGTCCACCAGCAGCCCGAGTTCGCGAACCGTGTCGACGGACTCGTCAATCTTCCCGACGCGTGCCTCGAGGGCGTCGTAGTAGCTGCCCGGCACCGTCAGGAATTCCACGCCATTGGCGCGGAGAGTCCTGACCGTGCTGACGATGTCGGTGGTCAACAGCGCCAGGTGCTGGACCCCCGGGCCCCGGTAGAACTCGAGGTACTCGTCGATCTGGCTCTTCTTCCGTCCCGGCGCCGGCTCGTTGATCGGGAACTTGATCGCGAACGAGTCGTCGGACATGACGATGGACATCAAGGCGCTGTACTCGGTGGAGATGTCCTTGTCGTCGAAGCTGATGTAGCGCGAGAAGCCCAGCACCCGGCTGTACCAGTCGGCCCAGGCATTCATCCGGCCGAGCTCCACGTTGCCGACCATGTGATCGATCCGCAGCAGGCCGGCGTCGCGCCCCGGCGCGTCCTTCGCCACGTATCCGGGCAGGAACGGACCGCGGTAGTCCGTGTCGGACACGAACGAGTGGAGGGTCTGCCCGTAGGCCGCGATCGCGGCGCGGCGGAGCGTGCCATGCGCGTCGGTCAGGTCGGCAGGTGCGCTGACCGCCTCGGCTCCCCGCGCCACCGCCTCGGCGAAGGCCGCGTCGGCATCGTCGACGTGGAAGCAGATGTCGCGCACGCCGTCGCCGTGCAGGCGGATGTGGTCGTTCATCGGGTCGTCCGGCCCGTAGGGCGTGGTCAGCACGATGCGGGCCTTGCCCTGCTGGAGCGCGTAGGAGGCGGCATCGCGGCGGCCCGTCTCGAGGCCGGCGTAGGCAAACTGCGAGAAGCCGAAGGCCTGGCGGTAGTAATAGGCTGCCTGCTTCGCGTTGCCGACCCAGAACTCGACGTGGTGGATGCTTCTCAGCCGAAGCGGGTTGTCTGCCATGGAGGTGTCCCGGGTGTCCCGTCTGACAGGTTCGCACACTCGGGCAACCGGGGCAAGATCGGCAGCCTGGCGCGCAATACTCGTCGGCACAATCGAACGACTCACGCAGAAGGAGCGCGCCGATGCACGTTCGCTGGCCGCACCGCGCGACGGCCGTCGCCGCCATGTAGGCAGTCTGGGGCGCCTGGACAGGGGACACGACCCGCGCGTGCTCTACGTCGGTTCGCAGCACCGCGGCGAGATAGATCGGGATTCGGGGTTCGGGATTCGGGAGTCGAACGAAACGGGTCGAGCCACGGCTCTTCGGCGCCCCTCGGCGCCGTCCTCGCCCGGACTCGTCTCGTTCGGCCCGCCGCCCCCTGAAGCGTGACCCTCGAGATGACGATACTCCGGTCGTGCGATTAGCCGGAATCGGCGGTGCGCCGGACCACGCTCCGTGCCGGGCCGCCTGAAGAGGTCACCATGACTGGACGAACGCAGCTGGACCTTACCGAAGCCCCCGAGTGGTTGAGCGCGGAGATGCCGCCCGGCTACCAGACCCGGCTCTGGGAAATCGAGCGCCTCTCGGCCGATCTCGACGCGATGGACCGCGTCGGGTGCGTTCTCTGGGAGTCGGGCCAGCCGCTGAGGGACGCCGTCGTCGCGGTGTTCCAGGCGCTGAAGTTCGAGGCAAACGCCTCGCCCGGCACCGTCGGGCCGATCGCGGTGAAGCTCGATGAATCGCATCGCCTGCTGCTTGTCGTCTCGGGTTCGGCCAGTCCGGTCCAGAAGACCGACGAGGAGCTCGCGCAGGCCTTCCGGGCGGTGCAGTTGGCCTCCGCCAACGACCGCGTGGTCTTCGTGCCCAACAACGGCCCCGCGACGCCGCCCGCGGAACGTCCCGACCCCGTGCTTCCTGATGCGCTCGGCGTGCTTCAGCGGATGGGCGTCGCGGTTGTGACCACCGTCACGCTCTTCAGGCTGTGGCGGCTGTGGTACGAGGACCAGCCGAAGGCGCGGAAATTCCTCGAGCGCCTGCTCGCGGAGGACGGCGGCCTCTTCACCATCCCGTCGCGCTGACGCCGGCGGTCGATGCGAGGCCGCCCGGTGACGGCAGCCCGGTGGCGCTGCATGTACGCTGGGACTGCCAATCACATGCGACACACACAATCGTCCGCGGATCTACGGTAAGATCCCCGCGGGATTCCCCCGGTGAGGCCCCCTCCGCGCGAAGGGAGGACGCTGTGACGAGATCCCTGGCGGTGTGTTGGTCCGGGCTCCTCGTCGGAGTGGCCAGCCTGAACGCGCAAGCCCCTCCCGGGCCGTCCGGCGCCCCGGCTGCCGTCGCGCCCAGCCTCACCCAAGCCGTCGAAGCCGAGGCCGAGGCCCAGCAGAAGCCCAAGAAGCCGTCGCCGTGGCTGCTGCTGCCGCTCGTCTCCTCCAGTCCGAAGATGGGGACCTCGTTCGGCTTCCTCGGCTCCTACCTCCATTACTTCGACCCGAAGTCCCAGGTCTCCATGTTCGGCCTCATGTACCAATACAGCACCACGGAGTCGCAGGTCGGGGCGGTGTTCGCGCGAACCTCCTTCGCGGAGGACAGCCAGCGCCTGGAGGGGATCATCGGCTACGCCTTTGTCCGGAACGAATACCAGGACTACATGGGCTCGGGCCGGACGTTCCGGACAACAGACGAACTCACGCTCGGCGGGGGCCGGTACCTCTACCGGGTCAAGGGCCCGTGGTTCGTCGGGGCGGAGGCGGCGTTCGGCAACTACTCGGTGGAAGGGGAGACCGACCTGCAGAACAAGGTGCTCAACATGCTTGGTCTCGCGGGATTTCAGATGGGGGGCGCGGGCCCGGTCCTGATGCGCGACTCGCGCGACAACCAGGACATGCCCGTGCGCGGCTGGTACACGAACCTGAATGCCCTCGCCAACCGCACGTGGCTCGGATCCCAGGACGACTTCGACACGGTCCGGCTGGACTTCAAGGCGTTCGTGCCGCACGGAAAGGGGCACGTGTTCGCCGTGCGCGAGAACAACCAGTGGACCCACGAGGCCCCGACCAGCGCGGAGTCGACCATCGAGGTCCGGGGCTACAAGATGGAGCAGTACCTCGGGAAGCACATGGCGTCAATCGAGGGGGAGGAACGGCTGCGCTTCTCGAAGCACTGGGGCGCGACGATCTTCGGCGGGGCGGCCTGCCTCTACGGGAGCGGCACGCAGTTCGTGGCGACCGACGGGTGGTATCCGTTCGCCGGGGCCGGCCTCCAGTTCGTCGTAAAGCCCGAGGATCGCATGCTGCTCAATTTCGAGTTCGCACACGGCAACCTGAACAACTACGGGATCTACCTGAAGTTCGGCTACTCGTGGTGAGCAGGCGGGCGCTAATGCCTGCGCCTGACTCTCGTGAGCACGAGGATCACCACGGCGGCAATGACCACGTAGACGGCGTTGCCCTGGCCGACGTAGAGCTCGACCTGGTACTTGGCGTTCGCCAGGCCGGCCGAGATCGAGTCGAGCAGGCCGTGCTCGACCATGGCCTGGGCCAGGAGAAGCGGGACGAGGGTGTGTGTGAGCACGGCCTATGATCGGCCCGCGCCGGGCGCCTGTCAATACCGCGACGGCCCTACCGCGACGGCCCTAGCGCGCGTCGATCTGCACGATGGCCGCACCGACGGGGTCGTCGGAGAGAACGGTGAGCCTCGTCCGCGCGTCGAACCAGAATGCGTCGCCCGCCTGGACGCCGAAGCGCCGGCGCACGCCGTGGTTCGACACCTCGAGCCAGCCATCCGACAGAAAGGTCGTGACCGACGGAGCGGAGCCGGTGCCCTCTCCGTAGTGCATCGGCTCGAAGGTGGCCACGAGAAGCCGGCCGCCTTCCCACCGCAACTGCTCGACGGTGCCTCGAGGCGGATCCGCCTCGGGATCCCTCAGCGGCGACACGGCCGGGGGTCGCTTCAGGATCTCCGTGATGACGCCCCGGGACACCGAGCCGGTCCGCCGGGGCAGGCGCTTGTTCTGCGGCGCCTCGAGCATGCGGGTGTGCTCAATACCTGATTCCTCGCGCACCCGGATGAAGAGCACCACGGGCCGCACTTCCGCGGCGGCTCGCGCCGAAGCCGGGAACTCGAGCAGGGCGTACCGCACCCGGACGTATTCGTTCTCGAAGGCGATTACGTCACCGAGCGCCTTTGCGCCGGCCGTGAGATCGGCGCGGTCCTGCGCCTGCGGCATTACGCCGGCGACAAGCCACAACGTCAGCAACGGCGCGTATGCGCGCATCACGCAGTCAGGCCGCAGACCCTCGAGGGCCGACGCGTTTCCGCAGGAAATGGGTCCGCCGCTCAGGCGGCAGTGCCTGCCACCGCCGGATCAGGTCGAGCAGGGCCCGCTCAGTTTCGGCCTTCAGGGCTTTCGCCAGCGCCTTCACCTTCGTCATATTGCGAGGCGTCTTGCGGAAGCAGAAGTCGAAGTCGACCGTGGTGACGGGGGCCCCTGGAGCGCCGCTGCGGCGTTTCCGATCAAGACGGCGTCCAGACCGACCTCGAGCATCCGCCGGCCGATTTCGACGAGAAACGGCTTCGCATCCATGACGGCGTCAGTATATCGGAAGGGGCGGACGTGGGGCCGACTTCCCGGTACCGATCGAGGGCAGGGGCCGATCAGTACGGCGAGCCATTTCCGGTCCCCGATGCGAATTGGACCGCCTCCGGCGGCACGATCGACGAGACCGGGCGATTCACCGCCGAAGCCGACAAGGGCTTCTTCATGCTCACCGCCGTCGCGGGAATCCTCGAAGCGACGACCGACGTGCGAATCGCGCCGAAGCAGGGTCCGGACAAGCCTCAGGACCAGCAGCAGGGACAGCTCCGCAGGTCGGGGGCGGTGCTGCCCCAGAAGTGGATGAACTCCTACACGAAGGTCGTCAGGCGCTTTGCCCCGATGCCCGGCCTCAAGCTGACGGTCGGGTTCGAGGTGCCGGTGCCCCCGGCTCAGGCGAAGTGGAAGCCGGATGAGACGAGGACCGCGCTGCGGGACCTCGGCTTACCCGACGACGTACGGTAAGGTCGGACGTCGCCACAGGACAGGTCGGGTTGCCGGCTCCTGAGCACGTGACCCCCGAGTGTCTCAAGAAACCCATGTTTGTCGAGACGCAACCTAAGCAGAGTCACTCTGCGAAGATGTGCCAATTCCTGAGAGGTCCGACCCCTAGAATCTAGGGGGATTAGCGAGACTCCGTCCGACGGTGGAAACAGCTGTACAGGATGGTCGCGCACAGCGCATATTCTCCAACACGGGTCGCCCGGTCACTCGGCAGCTGTCGCTGATTTGATACACCGTTCTCAATAACGAGAATCCTTTCCATTGACACCCTGGCGCACGAGGTCGAGAATGGCCCGCAGGTTCGAGTGAGTCAATTGCCCGCGCAATTCCCCCGTCGCGCTCCTGCCTGCGACGCTCGTTACACGTTCGTGAGAGGTGCCATGAATCCGGCTAAGGCATTTCGCTTGTTTGTGGCGCTGCTCTGCCTCGCGCTACATCCTCTGATCGCATTTGGCGGCGACGCTCCGCAGCAGGAGAACTCACGCGCAGACATTGTGTCTCAACGCCAGGCCAGACGCATTGCCGACCTCCGATGTCAACAGGCATTCGGTAACAAGACACTATTCGACATCGAGACCTACTACGACGAGCAAGACGTCCCATCGGTCTACGTCTTCATCTATCAGGAACCGGGCTATCTTGGCGAAACCAAGCCTGCCCTGCTCGATCGTCTGGCAGATGCAGGTGAGGCGTTCGAGGCGGCGAAGGGACTCATTGTCAGTGGGGGCCGGGATGGTGATTACTGGAAGGTCGTCGAAGGGAGGAAACGCGGACACGAGGCGTTGCGGCTGCTCCATCAACGCGACGCCTTCTATAGCCTTTATGTGTCAGCAAGCCGCACCCACATGCCGATTATCGAGTGGCGACGGGGGCTGCCTGAGTCATACACGGTCCGGCGCCCCGTTGAACGCGCCCTGCGGAGCGCAGGCGCCCGGCCTGGAGCGGCCATTCGCTTCCACTACTTCGGACCGCTAGACATCGTAGCGTCAGCGGAAGAAGTCCTGCCGGCCACCGAGGATGGTCGGGCACCAGCAGGAATGCCCGAGCGCATCTACCTAGACCTCGCTGCCGGGCTGATTCCCATCGAGAGGGGTTCATTAGAGCGCCGGCGTTTCCGGCTTTCCCCGGCGGAGATAGCCGCCAGAAGCACTGACCGCGGTCTCGGCGCTGTGTGGATGGCCTCCGACCGGGCGCAGAAGATCGCCAAGGCGTGGGCGCGCGCGGACAGTCCTAGCGTGGATACTCCCGAGGCCCAAGGGGATCCATTGCCAGATCCATCGACGCGGGTGGTCCTCGCGAATGTACCCGACTTCAATCAGTGGGAATTCGAGAACATATTCCCCGCTAAGGACAGCTGCGTGGTGATGGCGTTCGCTGACGTGCTCGCCTACTATGACGAAGCCGGCAACGGAGACTACTGGAATCTAGTCGATTACTCTCGATTCACGGGAAGTGGCACCCACCCCAATGGCGGCTTCGGCACCGACGCGGGCACACGTGCGATCGACACCTTCCTACAGTCGTTGGCCACGGCCGTCGATTACGACTTTGCCAACGGCGGGACCCTTCTATTTCGGTCGGGTGCCAAGCTTCAGGAGTTCACCAACGCGTCCTCTTTCGCCAACAACCTGCACTTCTCCGTTGACGAGGACGGGGCATTTGGGGGCGCTTGGTACAGCACGATTAGGGAGCATTTGGACGCAGGAAGGCCCGTCGTCATACGTACGACGGCTTTCTGCTGGAGTTCCTCGGATGGTCCTTACCCGTGTTCCCCAGAAGCCTCCGGAGGGCACGCGGTCGCAGTAGTCGGGTATGACGCGGCAAACTACGATGAGGGCATCTGTGTCTACACGAATGGAAGTGGCGGCTCGTACGGCGAAGTGTGGTGGGACTATGCGGACCTGCCTGAGAAGTGGAGTTGGGAGATAACGGCGGGAAGCGCTGGTGACCCAGGCTCTTTGCTCCCGCCACCGGATCTGACAACGCCAGCCAATGGCGACTTCGTCAACGGAACGGGCCCGAGACTTGACTGGTCTGAGGTCTCCGAAGCGAACCGCTACCGGCTACAGGTCGCCACGCAGCCCGACTTCAGCGGCATCGTGGTCGATACGGAAGTGACCGAATCGGAGTACACGATCCCCGCCTCGCTTCATCCGGGGTGGTCGTATTACTGGCGTGTGGTACCCAGAAACGACCGCGACAACTGGTGTGAGTTTGGCCCCTACCACAGCTTCCAGGTCTTTGCGGCCGCGTCGACGGTGACGGGCATCGCGCCGACTAATGGCACGGCGGCGGGGGGCACACTGGTGACCATTGCCGGCACGGACTTCGCGGTTGGCGCCGTCGTGACGATTGGTGGGGTCGGAGCCACGAGCGTGAATGTGGTGAATGCCACAACGATAACGGCAGTGACGGGCGCACACTCGCCGGGCGTGGTCGATGTGGTCGTGATTAACCCGAGTGCGTCGCCTGCGGTCTTGGCAGGTGCGTTCACCTACGTCGCCCCAAGCGTCGCCCCGACGGTCTCGGGTATCACGCCGGCCACCGGCGCGACGGCGGGGTGCACTTTGGTAACGATCACCGGCACGAACTTCTCGGGGGGCGCGACGGTGCAGATCGGGGGCGCCGGAGCCACCAACGTGGTTGTCGTGAACGCGACGACGATCACGGCGGTCACGGGCGTGCACACGGCGGGCTCAGTAGATGTGGTCGTGACGAATCCGGGTGGAACATCTGGAGTCCTTCCCAGCGGCTACACGTACATGGCGCCGTCGGCAACGGTCTCGGCGGGAGTCTGGCACACGTGCGCCGTGACAGCTGGGGATGGGGTTGTGTGCTGGGGATCCAACAACTACGGTCAACTCGGAGACGGGACGGCGACGACTCGGTCGACGCCGACGCCCGTGAGCGGGCTGGCGAGCGGCGTGGCGGCGGTGGCAGCGGGTGGGTTTCACACCTGCGCGCTGACCACGAGCGGGGGCGTCTTGTGCTGGGGGTATAACGGTGAGGGCGAACTCGGAGACGGCACGACGACGACAATGGTTCGGTCGACGCCGACTCCCGCGAGCGGGCTCGGAAGCGGCGTGGCGGCCATTGCGGCGGGCGACTATCACACCTGCGCGCTGACCACGAGCGGGGGCGTCGTGTGCTGGGGAGGGAACTGGGCTGGCCAACTCGGCGACGGCACGACGACCCAGCGCCTGACGCCTACAGCAGTGAGCGGGTTGGCGAGCGGGGTGACAGCCATCGCAGTTGGCCTCACGCATACGTGCGGGTTAACGACGGACGGGGGCGTTTTGTGCTGGGGATCCAACACGGCCGGCCAACTCGGGGACGGGACGACGACGGATCGATGGACGCCGACGCCCGTGAGTGGCCTGGGGAGTGGTGTGCTCGGCATTGCGGCCGGCGAGTTTCACACTTGCGCATGGACGACTGGTGGGGGCGTTCGGTGCTGGGGCAGAAATTCTGAGGGTCAGCTTGGCGATGGGACAATGACAGGGCGCCTGACTCCGACGGCTGTGAGCGGTCTGGGGAGCGGCGTAGCCGCGGTCGCGGCGGGCGGCTATCACACCTGCGGGCTGACGACTACTGGGGGCGCCGTATGCTGGGGCGGCAACGGCGAAGGCGAGCTCGGCGACGGGTCCACAACGCAACGGACGACGCCGACTGCAGTGAGCGGGCTCACGAGCGGCGTGGAATCCCTAGCGGCTGGCGCCAGCCATTCTTGTGCGTTCATGACGGGCGGGGACGTCGTCTGCTGGGGACGGAACGACTACGGCCAACTCGGCGACGGCACGACGACTCAGCGGACGACACCCACGGAAGTGAGCAGGCTGTCGAACGGAGTGGCGGCGGTCGCGACGGGCGGCGATCACACCTGCGTGCTCACGAGCGGCGGGGGCGCCGCTTGCTGGGGCTACAACAGCATGGGTCAACTCGGCGATGGGACGAGGACGTGGCGGTCGACGCCGACGGCGGTGAGCGAGTTGGCGAGCGGCGTCGCGGCGGTCGTGGGAGGCGAGGCCCACACTTGCGCACTGACAACGGGCGGGGGCGTCGTGTGCTGGGGCAACAACTGGCATTTCGAGGTGGGAGACGGGACGCAAACGATGCGCACGGCACCGATGGCGGTAAGCGGGCTCGGGAACGGCGTGGCGGCGATCGACGCGGGCTCGTATCACACGTGCGCGGTGACGGCGGGCGGTGGGGTGGTGTGCTGGGGGTGGAACAACGATGGCCAACTTGGGGACGGGACGACGACGGATTGACGGACGCCGACGCCCGTGAGTGGCCTGGGGAGTGGTGTGCTCGGCATTGCGGCCGGCGAGTTTCACACTTGCGCATGGACGACTGGTGGGGGCGTTCGGTGCTGGGGCAGAAATTCTGAGGGTCAGCTTGGCGATGGGACAATGACAGGGCGCCTGACTCCGACGGCTGTGAGCGGTCTGGGGAACGGCGTAGCCGCGGTCGCGGCGGGCGGCTATCACACCTGCGCCCTGACGAGCGGCGGGGGCGTCGTGTGCTGGGGGTATAACGAATTGGGTCAACTCGGCGACGGAACGACAACCCAGCGCCTGACGCCTACAGCCGTGAGCGGGCTCGCCAGCGGCGTGGCGGCGGTGGCGGCGGGCAGGTTTCACACCTGCGCGCTGACCACGAGCGGGGGCGTCTTGTGCTGGGGGGATAACCGCCACGGCCAGCTCGGCGACGGGACGACGACCCAGCGCCCGACGCCTGCAGCCGTGAGCGGGCTCGCCAGCGGCGTGGCGGCGGTGGCGGCAGGTGGGAATCACACGTGCGCGCTGACCACGAGCGGGGGCGTCGTGTGCTGGGGCTGGGACAGCACTGGGCAATTAGGGATCGGAACACGCGTAATCGCGATGACCCCCTTGAGCGCCTACGGCTTTAGCGGGGCGATCGCAGCTAGCTCCGTCACCCCGGCGCACGGACCGACGCGTGGCGGTACTGTGGTAACCGTCACCGGCGCGTACTTCCTGCAGGGCGCGACGGTCACGATGGGCGGCGTGGCGGCGACCAAGGTGACCGTGCTGAACACCGAGACCATCACCGCGACCACTGGCGCGCATGCGGCGGGGACCGTCGATGTTGTCGTGATGAATCCCGGTAGCGCGCAGGCGTCGCTGGCGGGGGGCTTCCGGTACGGTGGTGCGGGTTCGGACTTCACAGGCGACCTTACGGCGGACATCCTGTGGCGGCACACGACGCTGGGCGACGTGTGGCTGTGGCCGATGGACGGGGCCGTCAAGGTGTCGGAAACGTATATGCGAACCGTGGCCGACGCGGACTGGGAGATCCGCGGCCAGGGCGACCAGAACGGCGACGGCACCGCCGACATCCTCTGGCGCAACAAGGTCACGGGGCAGGTCTACTTCTGGCCGATGAACGGCACTACGCCGCTCGATGAGGTCTACGTCGAGACGGTGGATCCGGCGTACGACATCGTCGGGACGGGCGACTTCGATGGGGACGGGAAGATCGGACATCCTCTGGAGGCACACAGCGCTCGGGGATGTCTGGGTCTGGCTGATGGACGGGGCCACGCCGAAACCGGGCGGGCAGGTCTACATCGACCGTGTCCACCCCACGTACGTGGTGAAGGGCGTGGGCGACCTGGACGGGAACGGAAGGGCCGACATCGTCTGGCACGGGGCGTCGGGCGACGTCTGGGTGTGGCCGATGAACGGCACGACGCGGCTCGACCAGGTCTGGGTGGGGACGGTGCCCGACACGACGTACCAGATCCAGCAGGTGGCGGACTTCGATGGGAACGGGACGGCGGACATCCTCTGGTGGAACACGGCGCGCGGCGAAGTCTGGATCTGGCCGATGGACGGGACGACGGTGGTGTCGGAAAGCTACGTCGGCACGGTGCCGGACACGAACTACCAGATCGTTGGGGCTGGGGACTACGACGGAGACGGGAAGGCGGACATCCTGTGGCGGAACATCGTGCAGGGGGACGTCTGGATCTGGTTGATGGACGGCACGACGAAGCTGTCGGAGAACTACGTGGGCACGGTGCCGGACACGGGGTATCAAATCGTCAAGGGGAAGTAGGCTTCCCGCCGGCCTCACAGTCTCGCCGACGGGAGGTGCTCTCGGTCGCAGCATAGCGGGTCGGTAGCCGGGCTGGGGCAACGCCTGGGGCGGTATGACCGGGAGGCATTATCCTAAGAGCTTTCCAGTCAGAAACGCGAAGGTCGAGGTCGACATCCGCACTCGCGGCCCCCCGGCCACCCGCGAGCCCACGGGGCGGGTCGCGCGAGCAGGCTGGGAAGTCGGCGCGGCCGCCGGCAAGGCCAGCCGCCCGCTCCTGCCGACGGTGTCGACCCTGACCAGCGCGTCGGATTGGGCTGCGGAGCTCGGCGGCTCGCGAGCGTTGGTGCGATGCCGCCACGCGCGTCCCGCTGTCTCACAAAACCTCTCCGGATCTGGACTGCCGGAGCTCGCAAAGACGGCCCACTTCCGTCTGTTTCCGCGAGTGGGCGGGTGTCCCGACAAACATCCGTTTTCCGGGACACCTACCGGGGGCGAAAGTGATGGCAGTCCTCGTGGGCGAGGGCGAGCGCGACACCAGGACAGCCTTATTCGGGAACGCTAGCCAGATTCTCAGGCCAGGCGCAGGACAGAGACATTGCGGCGTATAATGCGCCCCGGAGGCCACGACCATGAGCCTCGTCGCCGGGACTCGCCTCGGGCCCTACGAGATCCAATCGGCGATCGGCGCCGGCGGCATGGGTGAGGTCTACAAGGCCCGCGACACGCGGCTCGATCGCACAGTCGCCATCAAGATTCTCCCGGCTGAACTCGGCGCCGACCCCGAGCGCCGCGCGCGCTTCGAGCGCGAGGCCCACGCGATCGCCGCGCTCTCGCACCCGCACATCTGCACGCTCCACGACGCCGACATGCGAGCTCCAAGGCATGTGTCGTAGCGGAGTTGCTCAAGGGCGCCGCACTGCGCGGAACCGGCGCGAGTGGGGGTTCGAGATGACGTCTCGTGTTGACAAGAGGCCGCTAGTCGGATCTGTCGCCGCGCGATAGACGTGACCGTGCCTTCGGGAGGGACGTCGCCATGATCGGCAAGACTCTCTCGCACTACCGCATTACCGGGAAGCTCGGCGAGGGCGGGATGGGAGAGGTCTTTCTCGCTCAAGACACATTGCTGGACCGCAAGGTGGCCATCAAGGTCCTGGCCGAGAGCTTCCGGGAAGATCACACCGCGAGGAAACGGCTGCTCCAGGAAGCCAAACTGGCGGCGGCGCTGGACCATCCTTACATCTGCAGCATCCACGAGCTCATCGACGCTGGCGACACCAGCTGGATCGTCATGGAGTACGTCGAAGGGCAGACGCTCAGGGAGAGGCTCGCAGGGGGCGCCATCCGGCAGCAGGACGCGTTGCAGGTGGCGCTGGAAGTCGCAGAAGCGCTGGAGAAGGCCCACCAGAAGAACATCATCCACCGCGACCTCAAGCCCGCGAACATCATGCTCACCCCAGAAGGCCATGCCAAGGTGATGGACTTCGGCCTGGCCAAGCAGAGCCTTCAGGGCGGAGAGTTGAGCCAGGAGGCGACGCGTTCGCGCCTGACGGAGGCGGGAATCACGGTGGGCACGCTGGCTTACATGTCGCCGGAGCAGATCAGGGGAGACGCGCTCACGCCCCAGTCCGATCTCTTCTCGCTTGGCGTCGTGCTCTACGAGATGCTGACCGGGGCGCACCCGTTCAAGAAGCCCCTGGGCACCGACACGGCCTACGCCATCGTGCACGAGGCGCCGGCCCCGGTGTCGGCGCGCCCCGAGCGCGTGGCCCCGGAGGTGCAGGGCCTGCTCGACACCATGCTCGCGAAGCGGCCCGCCGATCGCAGCTCCGCGCACGACGTCAGGTCCCGGCTGGCGCATCTCCTCCAGCAGGCTGCGGCGGAACCTCTCTCGTTGACGAAGACGTTCCTCTCGCGGTCGCGCCGAAGTATGGCCCGGCCCTGGTTTGCGCTTCCGGCGGCGGTCGTGATCGCCGGCGCCCTCTATCTCGGCTATCAGCGGTTCGAGCGCGGCAGAAAGGCGCAGTGGGCGCGCGACGTGGCCGTGCCGGAGATTGCCCGCCTCACCGACGCGGGGAAGCTGTCGGAGGCCTTCGACCTCGCCGCCGAAGCCAGGCGCTATCTGCCGGAAGACACGCGCGAACTGGCGGAGCTGCGGCCCATGTTCTCGCGCGCCGCGACCCTTCGCTCGGAACCTGCGGGTGCGGCCGTCTTCTGGAAGGAGTACTCCGCCACGGGCGCGGAGTGGCGAAGCCTGGGCCGCACGCCGCTCGCGGGCGTGGTCATTCCGGCCGTCTTCGGCCGGGTCAGGGTTGAGAAGGACGGGTACGAACCCCTCCTTCTGGCCTCGTCGCTGGCGGCGGACAGGTCCGTGACGCTGGACAAGGCCGGCAGCCTGCCGGCGGACATGGTGCGGGTGCCGGCGAGCGTGTTCAACATGCCGCTTCCGGGGCTGGACCACCTGAAGGCGGAGCCCATCGGCGCCTTCCTGATCGACAAGTACGAGGTCACCAATCGCGCCTTCAAGCGCTTCATGGACGGCGGCGGCTACCTGGACAAGAAGTACTGGAAGCACCCATTCGTGTCGGATGGCCGGGTGCTCTCGTGGGACGAGGCCGCGGCTCGATTCAAGGACCGCACGGGCCGGACCGGTCCCGCCACCTGGGAGGCCGGCACCTATCCGGACGGACAGGCCGACTACCCTGTGTCGGGCGTGAGCTGGTACGAGGCGGCCGCCTTCGCCGAGTTCGTCGAGAAGAGCCTGCCGACGATCTACCACTGGTATACGGCCGCGGGCATGGGGGCGAGCACCTACATCGTTCCGCTCAGCAACGTGGGCGGCGCGGGCCCGGCGGCCGTCGGCAGCTACGCGGGCGCTGGGCCGTTCGGCACCTACGACATGGCCGGGAACGTGCGCGAGTGGTGCTGGAACAGCAGCACCCGCGAGGGACAGCGATTCATTCTCGGAGGCGGCTGGAACGATCCGGCGTACGCCTTCGACAGCGACGCGGTGACGCAGCCGCCACTTGACCGCTCGGTCAGCAATGGATTCCGGTGCATCCGGTACCTGGGGGAGACCCAGGACACAGCGAAGTCGGCACGCACGATCAGCCTGTCGTTCCGCGACCTGTTCAAGGAGAAGCCGGGCTCCGACAAAGAAGTCGACGTCTTCCTCCGCCAGTACACGTATGACCCGACCCCGCTGGAAGCCAAGATCGTCGGCACGGATGCCAGCGCGGAGGGATGGACGAAGGAGAAGGTGACCTTCGACGCGGCCTACGGCGGCGAACGCATGCTGGCGTATCTCTTCCTGCCCAAGGGGACCGCGCGTCCGCTGCAGGTCGTGTTCATGTGGCCGGGCGACGGCGGCCTTCAGCTCGCCACGAGCGACACGCCCGGGACGCTTGGGATGTTCGACTTCATCGTCAAAGGCGGGCGGGCGGTTCTGTTCCCGGTGTTCAAGGGCATGTACGAACGCCGCGACGGCCTGGAGGCGACCGTGCCGAACGAAACGGCCGCTTACCGAGACCGGGTCGTCGCCTGGGTCAAGGAGGCCCGGCGGTCGGTCGATTACCTGGAGACGCGGCGGGACATCGACATCGGCAAGCTCGCCTACTTCGGCCACAGCTGGGGCGGGCGGCTGTCGGGCATCGCGCTCGCCGCCGACACGCGCTTCAAGGTGGCCGTGCTCTACGTCGCCGGGTTCAGGTTTCCGCGGTCCATGCCCGAAGTGGATCCGTTCAACTTCGTGCACAGGGTCAGGATCCCCGTCCTCATGCTCAACGGGAGATACGATCATTACTTTCCCGTCGAGACCGCCCAGAAGCCGATGTTCATGATGCTCGGGACGCCCGCCGCGGACAAGAAGTGGCTCATCTACGATGGCGGCCACTTCGTGCCGCGCGACCAGCTCGTCAGGGAAACCCTGGCCTGGTTGGACCGCTATCTGGGCAGCGTGAAGTAAACCACGCGACAGGAGGCATGAGCAGTACGACGCCGCCCCGGACGGGCCACGGTTCTTCTCGACCCGGACGCGGCCTGCTCCGCTCCCACCGGTGTTCACGCACGTCAACCTCATCTTGAACTGGTTCGAGGAGCTGAAGGCGAAGGTGCCCTCGACGCGGTAGCCGCGGGTCCCGCCGTCTCAAGAATCATGTGATTTCTGAGACAGGCGATCCAGAAACTCACCCCCACGTTCGCGCCCGGAAACGAGGCGAAAGTGCCGCCGCCCACGAGAGGGTTTTCTGAGACAAGGTCGCACGGCAGTCACGCGGTCTCTCAGGCCATCCAGGCGTGCGACCGGTCCTCCCCAAAGAAGAGCCTGTCGTAGGGATCAGGTTGTGGCTTAGTGCGCTTTCGACCCTGTACGACCGGGCCGAACATCTGCGCGATGTATTCCACGCAGTTTTGCCCGTGGTCGTAGTAGCCGTCCTTTAGGGGACGGCGCGTGTTCGGATTGGTCGTGCCCTTCGAACTCTTGACGTCCCAGACGTAGCCGGCCTCGAAGCCATCCACCAGCACCGGTGTCGCCGTCGAACCCCGTTTCGTGACCACGACAAACTGCGGCGTCACCCGGAACGCTGGTCCCTGCGGGGTCAACCGGCGCATGTATCCGGCGACAGTCTGAATCGCCATGTCGCGGCGGTCCACCCGGTTGGCGCTGGAGAACAACTCAAGGTTCACGTCGTGTTTGCGCAGCACGTCCGCCGCTGACGTCGCCACCCCGTGCGGACTGAACGCCTCGCCCGCGGGATCCCCTGTGGAGCGCACCTCTAGGGCGCCGGGGAACCACTGGGCGCGATACTGCAAGGCGACCGGGCAAAAGTCCTCGATGAACATCGACGCGCCCATGACCCCACCCAAGACGTGCAAGGCGCCCGTCGGCATGAACTGCGCCCACACGACGCAGGGATGCCCATGCCCGAAGTCCCAGCCCTCAAGGAGCGGCGCCTCACGGTTGTGGGCGAGGTGCGGATCGACGTGGAGCGTGCGCTGAAAGTAGCCGCCGTACACCGGGTCACCCACGACGGACAGCCCCCGAAGCCCATCAATAAATCGTCGTCTCAGGACAGTGCCGGCCGGATACGCCGCCTCGAGATCCTCGATGTACGCCTCCCCGAGCGCCCGACGGTTGTCATAGACGGTGGTCCGAATGTAGCGGTACCCGGGCCGCGAGTTGTCGGTGGGGAAGGCCCGTGCCAGCCAGTGGTCCTCGGCGGGCGGGTTCGGGGTCAAGAGCATCTGGTGCGGATAGCCCGGCTGCGACAACCGCGCCTGGAGGGCCGCGAAGAAGTCCTCGGGCATTTCCTCGGGCTGGTCCACGTAGATCCCGGCCAGGGACACGCCCGCGAACTTGGCGTAGCGCGCCGCATCCTCGGAGGGCTTCAGCCCCCTGGCGTAGACCCGGCTGGTTGGACCGGCCTCGGTGGCGAGCTCGAAGTACTGCTCCTGCGCGTTCCAGCCCACCAGGATGTCCGGCGAACAGAGCTCCCGAAACCGGGCCTTGAGTTGCGCGTCAGTGGCGTCCTGCGTCCACCGGGCAATGAGCCACTGAATGCCCGGGTGGGATTGGCAGGTGTCGATGACCTTCAGCAGGGCAGGGGTCGTCTTCCCGGCCCGCACCGCGCCCTCGAAGTTGACGTACCGGTCGGTCGCGTTCCAGAAGGTCCACTGGGCCTGACTGAACGTGAGATTCAGCACCTCCCGTGCCTCGGTCACGACGTCACCTCCGGGGCTGGAATGATGCGGATCATGCGGGACACCTGCACGTGGACGTCCGTCGTCTCCTTGGGCTTCCCGTAGGCGTAGTGGAGCAATTCGATGAGGATGCCCGGCGCGAGGCGACCGGTACGGGCCATCTCGAGGGTCTTCGCGTGGACCTGCGGGTCCTCGACCACGCCGCGCGCCCACGCCCGGACCTCCACCGTGGCCTTGTTCGGCGTGCCCTTCTGCCGGCCACCGGTCTTCGGCGTCCCTTTCCTTCGTCCGCAGCGGGTGTTGATGGGGGTGGTTACCATGAGCGGCCTCCATTTCTAGTCGTCCTCTGCTTCACAAACCGGCCAGAGGGCCCATTCCGTCTCTGCAATCGCCCATTTAGCGGGGGTTGGAGCATCGAAGTCACCGGAACCGACTCAGGCGGCCTCCGACGAGGCCCGTCCCCGCGATGGCCCGTGTACGGGGAGGTTCCGCCCTCCGGTGGATCGCTTCACGATCGCCCCGTCCTTCAGCCGCCTGAACCGGACGCACCCTGGGCAGCCCATCGCGGACCAACTGCGTGGCGTCCCATCCCGGGCGGCGTCCATGACGCTGACGGCGTAGCCGAGCCGAGCCCAGCGCCTGGCCTGCCGGGGGTCGGCGGTGTAGAGCACCGGGACGCGATCGTCGCAGTCCCACCGGACGATGGTCTCTCTCTCGGCATTGGTCATGGTCGTCTACCTCCGGTTTGTTCGGAAACACTCATGGCGAGGCCTCTACCCGGCCTTCTTGCGCCAGCCAGGCCCCAGGTGGCAGGGCGGGAGGTCAATCACGAATTGGAAAGTGCTGCTTCCGGACGATCGAGGGAGAGAACGGCAGAGCGAAGTGCCACAAACAGCCGACGAGCCCGGCGGATCGATGAATCCGCAGGGCCCCGAACCCTACACGCTCGGCAGCGGCTTCTCGGCCATCAGCTTGTCGAACCACAGTCCGGCCAGCTTCTCCTTCACGGTGTTCTGCCGCAGGCGCGCCGACAGGTTCGGGAAGTCGACCCGGTCCATCTGCTGATCCTGGTTGAAGCACGTGAAGATGATCGTCTCCTTGCCGGTCTTCGGATCGACATGGCGCTGCAGGCACTGGGCGCAGACTTCCTTCATCATGCACTGCATCGGCGAGTTGATGCTCGCAATCGCCACGTGATCCTCTTTCAGGTACGGCTCCAGCGTCGTCAGCCGCGCGAGCTTGATCGCGGCCATCATGCGGTCCGACCCGATGGCGATGATGCGGTCCACCGTGTTGAGCGGTACCAGCGGCGCCGCCAGCTCGCCCTTCGCGTACGCCAGCATGGCCTGGACGATGTTGCCCCGGAAGTGCGAGTCCTGGGGCCGGCTGGGGGGAATCTCGACACCGGTGTCGGTGGTCCAGATCACCTGGTCGGTGGCGGCCTCCACCTCCTCGCGCTTGAACAGGTCGGCGCCGTTCTTGTAGCCGGCGAAGTAGAGGACCTTGTTTCCGTTCGCGCGCAGGGCCTTCGCGATGGAGAACAGCACCGCGTTCCCGAGGCCGCCGCCGGCGAGCAGGACGTTCTCTCCGCGCGGAATCTCGGTGGGCGAACCGGTCGGGCCCATCACGAGCACAGGCTCGCCTGGCTTGAGATAGGCGCACTGCCGGCTCGACACGCCCATCTCGAGCGCGATCATCGAGAGGAGGCCCCGTTCCTTGTCAACCCACGCGCCGGTCAGGGCAAGGCCTTCCATGAGCATCCGCGGGCCCGCGCCGTCCGCGCCCAGGCGCGGCGCCAGCGTTTCATAGTTCTGCAGGCGGTAGAACTGGCCCGGCTGGAAGTGCCTGGCGGCCGCGGGCGCCTGCACGATGACCTCGACGATGGTCGGCGTCAGGCGGACAACACGCTCGACTCGAGCGAGGAAGTCGTAGTCGAGGATGGCGGTGAGCTCGAACCACCCGGCCTCGCGCTCCGCCTGTTCGGTTCGTGACGCGGCCCGCGCCGCGTCCGGAAACAGGCCGACGACGTGGGGGTAGCCGTCGCGCGCCGACGCCATCGCCTTGACGACGTTGCCGGCATACTTGGGGTGGTTGTCGCCGTAATACGTGACGTACTTCCCGTCCCGGCTGTAGGACGTGAAGAACCCCTCGGACGCGGGGGCGAGCGTGATCGCTCCGCCGGCCGCGCGCTCGGCGACGTGCGGCTTGAAGAAGCGCCGCTTCTCGTCCATCTGGAACGTGCCGGGGTACTCGCGTTCGTAGGTGACGTTCGGCGTCGTGCCCGCGGCGACGAACACCGACCGCGCGGGCAGGGTGACGACCGCGTCGCCGTCGCGCCATCTGCCGTTCTCGTGGACCTGCTCGCGGAAGCGCAGGGCGGACACGTGGCCGAACTCGTCCGGGATGGCCTCCTCCGGATTCATGCGTTCGACAAACGCGATGCCCTCCTCGAGCGACTTGGTAATCTCCTCGTGATTCAGCCGATAGGCCGGCGAGTCGAGCATGCCCTTGCGGTACACGAGCGACACGCCGCCCCATCGCTTCATCAACGGGACGAAGTTGGGCAAGGCGCCGGCCGACGCGGCCCGGGCCCGTTCGGCGCGCACCTCGCGGCCGTGGGCCACGAACTCGTCGAGCAGTCCCTGCTCCTCCTCGTCGAACACCTTGCGGACCGCGGCCTCGCCGGAGCCCGCGCAGAGCGCCTCATAGCGATCGAGGACCTTCTCCACCTGCAGCGGGTAGAAC
This sequence comes from uncultured Acidobacteriota bacterium, assembly GCA_963806085.1. Lineage (GTDB taxonomy): Bacteria > Acidobacteriota > Vicinamibacteria > Vicinamibacterales > JAKQTR01 > JAKQTR01. The sequence continues at coordinate 1,192,698 of CAWDWR010000001.1, read as the reverse complement.
GCCATCACCTCGGTGGCCGTGTCGATGGCCGTCAGCCCGCCGCCGATAACGACGCAGGGCATGCGCACCTGGAGGTTGGCGAAGGCGTTGCGCTTGAAGGCCCCCGTGAGCTGCAGCCCCATCAGGAAGTCGCTCGCCTGACGGATGCCGCGCAGCAGGTTGTTCTTCATGTCGACGATGGTCGGCTTGCCGGCGCCGGCCGCGATCGCCACGTGATCGAACCCATACCTCCACGCGTCGTCCATGGAGAGGGTTCCGCCGAAGCGGATGCCGCCGTACATCCGCAGCGTGGAGCGGCGCGCGAGCGTCAGGTGGAGCAGCGTGAGGAAGTTCTTGTCCCAGCGCACGGTGATGCCGTACTCGGAGACGCCCCCGAAGCCTTCGAGCGGGCGCTCGTCGAGGGGGCTGTAGATCGCCGACCAATCGCGGACGGGCTCGGGCGGCGTCGTGTCCGTGCCGGTGATGCCGTCGGGCAGCGGCTCGATCTTCAACCCGTCGACGCCCACCACGCCGAAACCCTCGTTCACGAGGTAGTGGGCCAGCGTGTAGCCCGCGGGCCCCATACCGACGACCAGGATCTTCTTGCCGTTGTAAGGAAGCGCGTACGGCCGCCTGAGGTTGAGCGGGTTCCAGCGGGTGAGCAGTCCGTAGATCTCGACGCCCCACGGGAGGCGCAGCACGTCGGTGAGAATGCCCGTTTCGATCTGCGGGATGTTGACCGGGTCCTGCTTCTGGAAGATGCAAGCCTTCATGCAGTCGTTGCAGATGCGGTGGCCCGTGCCCGCGCACATCGGGTTGTCGACGGTGACGAGCGCGAGGGCGCCAACGGCGTCTCCGCGCTTGCGGATCATGTGCATCTCGGAGATCCGCTCGTCGAGCGGGCAGCCTTCGAGCGGGATGCCGAGCGGGTTCTCCAGGGTCTTGCCCTCCTTCGTGACGAGGCCGGTCGAGCAGGAGTCCTTCTCGCGCTCGTGGCAGAGCACGCAGTAGTTGATCTCGCTGAGCACTTCCCGGGGCGTCATCCGCGGGTCGGTGAGCGTGAAGCCGTCGCGCCGGCGGAGGTGCTGCTCGGGGCCCGTCATGGCGGTCGGGAGTTGCGCCTGCCGGTGCTCGACCTCCACGAGCCTGAAGTAATCGACCGTGCCGGCGACCTTGAACACGACCCACGACCGATAGCCATCGTCGTTCATGTGCGCGGCGCACCACCTGCGCAGGGCGTCGATGGCCGACGAGACCGCCGCCTTCTCGGCCTCGTCACCCGACTTGCCAGCGGCAGTTTCACGATCGAGCAGCAGGCAGCCCGCCCGGGCGACCGCCATCTCGCCGTCGCTGGGGTGCTGGCCGCGCAGGAGCGCATCGACCAGGGCGCGCTCGTCGGCGGTGATGGTGACGGACTGCCCGCCTTTCAGCAGCGGCAGCACGCGACGGCGGACGAAATCCGCCTTGAAGCGGAACAGCACGTCCTGCTCGGCCGTGGCGGCGGCGAGGGCACGCGCGTCCGCCTCGATGCCGAACATCCGGGCGAGGAAGCGGCTGAGGTGCGGCGCCATCCGCACGTACAGCAATGACACCTCGGACGCGGGCCGCGGGGCCGCCGGATCGGCTCGATAGGCGTCCCACCGCTGCAGAAGGTCCGGATCGGCGTCGCCGACCTCCCGCAGAAAGACGTCGTGGAGATCCCGCAGGCGCTCAGGCCGGTAGAGGTCGGCGTAGGTGAACCCGGGCACACCCAGGATCAGGGCGGAGGGCGTCGGGGTGGCGGTCATGACCTTTCACCGTACCTCCGGCGGCTTAGGCAGGGCAAGTCCGGCGAGCTATAATCGCGAGGTTTCGCCGTGGCGGCGCTCGATCATGATTGAATCGCGCACCTACGTCGTGTCGGGCCGCGTCCAGGGCGTCGGCTTCCGCTGGTTCGCGTGGGACGCCGCGACGCGGGAGGGACTGTCCGGCTTCGTGCGCAACCTTCCCGACGGCGGCGTCGAGGCGGTTGTCGAGGGCGAAGGGGAGGCGCTCGACCGCTTCGAGTGGAAGATCTCGAGCGGCCCGAGAGGCGCGCGCGTCGACCACGTGAATCGCGAGACGGGGCCGGCGACTGGCCGGTTCCAGGACTTCTCCATCAGAGGATGAACGCACCCATGCCACAGCAGGGCACCGCAGCCGAGTTCTTCAAGAGCCGCATCCGCGAGGTTCCGGACTTCCCGAAACCGGGCATCAACTTCTACGACATCACGACGCTGCTCCGCGACCCGGAGGGATTCAAGGCGGCCATCGAGGGCCTCTCGGCGCCTTTCGTCGGCGCCGGCATCGACATCGTCGTCGGCATCGAGAGCCGCGGGTTCATTCTGGGGGGCGCCGTGGCCGACCGGCTCGGCACGGGGTTCTGTCCCATCCGCAAGCCGGGAAAGCTGCCCGCGAAGACGCTCCGGGAATCGTTCAGCCTCGAGTACGGCACCGATTCGATCGAGATTCACACCGACGCGATTCAGGCTGGCCAGCGGGTCCTCGTCGTCGACGACGTCCTGGCCACGGGCGGCACGGCGAGGGCCGCCGCGTCGCTGGTGAAGAACCTCGGCGGCACGCTGCACGGCCTCGCGTTTCTCATCGAGCTGGACTTCCTGAACGGCCGCGACAAGCTGGCGGGCGAGCAGGTGACCAGCGTGTTGCACTATTGAGCAATAGCGCGCACCACGTCAGATGTGGGCCAGATCGGCCGATAGGTACGGCGTGATGAGGAGGGGAACGCTCGTTGCCGCCGTCGCGGCCGTCCTGATGCTCGTCGCGCCGGCGCGCGCGGCGGCCGGGTACCGGGCCTTCGTCTATCCGGATCGGGGCAACCCCGACCTGGTCGTCCCGGTGGACGATTTCCGCATCAACGAGACCGTCTGGGACTACGGCGGCGTGCAGTACGTCTGGCTGGACGGCCCGGCGGGGCATTTCCAGCTGCCGTTCAAGCGCATCCGTCAGATCGAATTCCTGCGCTTCATCGGCCGGGATTACTCGCGCGCCGACTGGACCTGGTACGAGGTGAAGGTTACCGGCGCGAATCCCGACGAGGCCTACACGGGCCGGCTCGAGATCCGCGTGCTCCGCGGCGTGGCGACAGGCATTCCCTGGTACCTGTTCCCTTCGACCCAGGTGGATCGGGGTCGGGCGCTCTACCGCATCGTCTTCGGCGACCAGCCGGTGCCGGCGACCATTCCGTGGCAGCCGCCCGCGGCGGCGATTGCGCCGCTGCCGGTCGAGGTCGTCGTCCCTCAGCCCGCCCGGCCGCCGCAGCCGCCCGAGCCGCCCGCGCCGAGCGAGGCGGACCTCTTCGCCAGGATGAGCCTTGACGAATTGAACAAGGAAAAGCCCCTGGACGATGTGTACTTCGACTTCGACAAGTCGAATATCCGGCCCGACGCCGAGGCGACGCTTCGCCGGAACGCGGAGTGGTTGCGCACGTGGCCGTCCGTCAAGGTGCGCATTGACGGCTGCGCGGACCCCCGCGGCACCAACGAGTACAACTTCGGGCTCGGGATGCGGCGCGCCGACACCGTGCGAGCATTCCTGGTCTCCCAGGGCATCGCGCTCGATCGCATCGAGGTGGTCGCGGTGGGCGAGACGCAACTCGTCTGCACCGAGCAGACGGAAGAGTGCTGGGCGCGCAACCGCCGCGGGAGCTTCCTGATCACGGCCAAGTAGGCGCCGCCGGCGCTCCGGCGGCCGCTCTCCTGACGATTCCCCGCAAAACGGGCTATCATGCCGCGCGAGGAGTCGACTATGACCACGTCACGCGCGCTCACTGTCCTGATGGCCTGCCTCGTCGCGGCCACCACCTTTGTCCTGTCGGCTGCGGTTCCGGCTCCGCAAGATAGGGAGGAGGGCTTCACGCCGCTCTTCAATGGCAGGGATTTCACCGGCTGGGTCTACGGCCAGCGTCCCAACGGCACGGAGAACAAGTCCGGCAAGGGTTACCAGATCGAGAATGGCGTCATCTACTCCACGAAGGAGGACGGCGGCAATCTCTACACCGAGAAGGAGTATGCCAACTTCGTCTTCCGCTTCGAGTTCAAGCTGACGCCGAACGCGAACAACGGCATCGGCATCCGGGCGCCGCTTGTCGGCGATGCGGCGTACGTGGGCATGGAGATCCAGGTGCTCGACGACAGCGGGTCGCAGTACACCAACCTGCTGCCGGGCCAGTACCACGGATCCATCTACAAGGTCGCGCCGGCGAAACGCGGGTTCCAGAAGCCCGTCGGGGAGTGGAACTCGGAGGAGATCACGGCGAACGGGCGCCAGATCACCGTCAAGCTCAACGGCACGACGATCGTGGATTTCAATCTCGACGATGTGAAGGACGAGGCGACGCTGAAGGAGCACCGGGACCTGAGCAAGCCCGACGGGTCGCGGGGCATTGCGAACACCAAGGGCCACATCGGGTTCCTCGGCCACGGGGCACACGTCGAGTTCCGCAACATCCGGATCAAGGTGCTGTAGCCCGAGCGCAGCCATGAACCAGCACAGCCGCGCCATTGGCGGCGGCGGGGCGGCCCCCGCCCGGCTTGGCGTCGAGGCGTGCGTGACTCTGGTCGCGATGCTGTTCGCGTTGCTGGCTCTCGACGACATCACCACCGACAACGCGACCACCGGATTCGTGCCCGAGTACACGCTGCTGGCGATCGCGGGCGCCTGGCTCGTGATTTTCGCAATCCAGCTGTGGCGCAAGCACCGCCGGGTCGTGGCCGCGGTGTCGCTGGTGGTGGTGGCCGCCGCGGCCTGGGCGGCGGGAGACGGTCTCGGGCACAAGAGCGCAGGCGGCTGGAGCAGCTTCTGGCCGGAGTACAGCGTCATCGCGATCGCCTGGCTGTGGTTCGCGGTGATCTCGGTGAGGCTGCTGGCGCAGGCGTTCCGCGGCGCCCGTCCGGCGGGCGTGTCCCGTTGACGGGCGGCCCGTGCTAGCATTTATGCGTTGTGCCCGTGTAGCTCAGGTGGATAGAGCAACGGTTTCCTAAACCGTAGGCCGCCCGTTCGAGTCGGGCCACGGGCACCACACCTTCCCCTACATCACAGATGCGCGCGTGTCCGGAGGGACGCCGTCATGATTCCTACCAGGTCCTTCGCGCTGGTCGGCTTCGTCCTGGCATTGTCGGCCACAGCAACGACTGAGCCGACGCATTCCGAACGGATCCGGGCGCTGTTCGCCCGGCCGCCCGCCGAGTACAGCACCGCGCCGCTCTGGGTGTGGAATGACCGGCTGACTGACGAGATGGTGACCGGCACGCTCAGCGACCTGGCCGCGCAGGATGTGAAGCAAGTATTCGTCCACCCGCGCCCGGGTCTCATGACGCCGTACCTGTCCGAGGAGTGGTTTCGCCTCTGGAAGCTGGCGCTGACGGAAGCGGCGCGCCTCGACATGAAGCTCTGGATCTACGACGAGAACTCGTATCCGTCCGGGTTCGCCGGCGGCTTCGTGCCGGACGCGATGCCGGAGTCACGCGGGCGTGGCCTGGGCTTCGAGGAGGCCGCCTCGCCGCGGTGGTCGGGCGACACGCTGGCGGTGTTCCGCCTCGGAGACGGGACGTTTGAGGACGTCAGCGCGGGCGTGAAGGCCGGTGCCACTCTGCCCGCCGCACGCTATCTGATTGCCTCGCAGCTGCACGCCAAGCCCGGCCCCTGGTACGGCGGCAAGTTCTATGTCGACCTGCTGCACCCGGGCGTGACGGAGAAGTTCCTGTCGATCACGATGGACGCCTACAAGCGCGAGATCGGCGGGGAGTTCGGCAAGCGCGTCCCGGGGGTCTTCACCGATGAGCCGGAACTGCGTCCGGCCGGGGGCCTCCCGTGGACCGACCGCCTCCCGGAACTGTTCCAGCAGCGCTGGGGATACAGCCTCATCGCCAACCTGCCGGCGCTTCGCGAGCCGCTCGGCGACTGGAAGAAGGTCCGGCACGACTACTACCAGCTCCTGCTGGAGCAGTTCATCGATCGCTGGGCGCGGCCCTACTACGAGTACTGCGAGCGGAATGCTCTCGAGTTCACCGGGCACTACTGGGAGCACGAGTGGCCCCGAAGCGGCAGCGTACCGGACAACATGGCGATGTCGGCGTGGCAGCAGCGGCCGGGCATCGACACGCTGATGAACCAGTACCAGGAGGACGTGCACGCGCAGTTTGGCAACGTGCGCGCGGTCAAGGAGGTCGTCGAGCGTCGCCAACCAGCTCGGACGGGCCCGCACGTTGTCGGAGGGCTACGGCGCCGGCGGGTGGGATCTGCGGTTCGAAGACATGAAGCGGATCGGCGACTGGCTGTACGTGCTCGGGATCAACACCCTGGATCAGCACCTCTCGTACGTCACGCTGCGCGGTGCCCGCAAGCGCGACCACCCGCAGTCGTTCTCCTACCACGAGCCGTGGTGGGACGCGTACCACACCTCCGCGGACTACTTCGCGCGGCTCTCGGTCGCGATGTCGTCGGGGCAGCAGGTGAACGACGTGCTGCTGCTCGAGCCGACGACGACGGCGTGGATGTACAACGCGGCCGGAACGAACCCGCCCGAACTCGAGACGCTTGGCACGTCCTTCCAGCGCCTCGTGACCGCGCTCGAGTCCGCCCAGGTTGAGTACGACCTCGGAGCCGAAGACATCCTTGCCCGGCACGGCTCGGTTGAGGGACGCGCGCTGCGCGTGGGGCGTCGCGACTACCGCATCGTCGTGCTGCCGCCGATGACGGAGAACCTGAACAGTGCGACGACCGGCCTCCTCGAGCAGTTCCTGCGCGCCGGCGGCACGGTTCTCGCGTGCGCCCCGCCGCCCGCCCGCATCGACGGCGCCGCGTCGGACCGCGGGAAAGCCCTTGCGCGCCAGGCTGGCTGGAAGACCGTCGATGCCGCGCAGGTACCCGCCATGCTCAGTCAACAGGCCGCGCCGGACTTCGCGATTATGCGGACACCCGGTGACCAGGGGATCCTGTTCCATCATCGCCGACGCCTGGACGACGGAGCACTGCTCTTGCTGGTGAACACGAGCATCGAGTCCGCCTCGTCGGGCTCGGTCGAGTCGTCGGCGCGAGGCGTCGAGCAATGGGACCCGGCGACCGGCTTCTCCAAGCCATACGCCTTCGAAACGACGGAGCGCGGCACGCGTGTCACATTCGATCTGCCTCAGGCAGGGTCGCTGCTGCTGTTCCTGTCGGCCGGCCCACGGACGCCCGCGCCAGCCGCGAGGATCGTCGAGTCTGCGGTTCAGCCTGCGTCGCCGCCGGCCGTGCGCCGCATCGGCCCGAACGTGCTCGTGCTCGACTACCTCGACGTGCGCGCCGGCGGGGAAACGCGCGAGAGGACCTACTTCTACCAGGCAGCGCAGTTTGCGTTCGCGAAGAATGGGATGGAGCGCAACCCCTGGGACAGCGCCGTGCAGTTCAAGGACGAGCTGATCTCGCGCACATTCCAGCCCGAGAGCGGTGTGGAGGCCAGGTATCGCTTCGTGGTGAAAGACCGCGTGCCCGCCCGGTTGACGGCCGTCGTGGAGAGGCCGGACCTGTACTCGGTCACCTGCAACGGCGCGCCGGTGGAGCCGGCGACAGGCGAGTGGTGGCTCGACAGGGCCTTCGGCCGCATCGACATCACGAAGGTGGCGCGCATCGGCGAGAACGAACTGATCCTCAAGGCGTCGCCCTTCACCATCTACCACGAGCTCGAGCCGGTCTACATCCTCGGTGATTTCGCCGTGGAGGCGGCTGACCGCGGCTTCGTGATTGCAGCCGACCGGGAATTGACCCTCATCCCGTGGAACGCGCAGAGTCATCCGTTCTACAGCGAGGGCGTCGCATACTCCGAGACGTTCCAGCTTCCGACGACGCGGGGCGAGTACCGCGTGCAATTGAGGCGCTGGTATGGCAGCGTCGCCCGCGTCCGGGTCAACGGTCAGGCTGCAGGGTTCATCCTGTCGGCTCCCTGGTCCGTCGACGTCACGCCGTGGATGACGCCCGGCGCGAACACCATCGAGGTGACCGTCGTCGGCACCCTCAGGAACACGCTCGGGCCGCACCACGGCGACGCGCCCCTCGGGAGCGCGTGGCCCTCGATGTTCCAGAAGGGGCCGAATCCCGGTCCACCTCCGGGGGCGCAGTACTCGACGGTGGGCTACGGCCTCTTCGAGCCGTTCGTCCTGGTGCAGGCGGCGACGCGCTGACCCTCGCGTGCGGGCTCTGCCGGGCCCGCCGGCCGGGCAAATCTCGACTTCCCGGGGGATTCACCGTTAGAATTAGAGGTTCGTGTACCTTGCCTGCCCCGCGCCGATAACGCTGGAGGCCGGGCGCGGGAGTGCAACGCAGAAGGGACGCCAGGATCATGAAGCGCACGGAACGCCATCACCTGAAGGAAAACGAATTCGCCGAGTGGTTGATCGGCGCGAAAACCTGGTACGAGGCGAACAGCAAGGTGGTCGGCTACCTCGGCGTCGCAGTGCTGCTTGCCGTCGTGGCTGTGATGGGCACGCTGGCCTATCGCCAGATGAACGCCGGCAAGGCGAGCGCCGCGCTGGCCGAGGCGCTCACGGTCGCCGAGGCGCCCGTGCTGCCGCCGGCGCCCGGCGAGGGCGGCAAGCCCCCCGTGCAGCGCCTGGGGACGTATCCGACCGAGCGCGCCCGTCTGGATGCGGCACTGCCCAAGCTGATGGCCGTGGCCGACGCCTATCCCGCCAGCGACGCGGGCATCATGGCGCGCTACCGCGCCGCAGCCGCCCTCGTGGCCGTCGGCCGCACGCCCGAAGGGATCCAGCGCTACAAGGAAGTCGTCGAGAAGGGCAAGGGTGCCTACCAGGCCATGGCCCGCATGGGCATCGGCGAGGCGTACCTGATCGCGGGGCAGTTCGACCAGGCGATCGCGTCGTTCAAGGAAGTCGAGTCGATGAAGTCCGACGACGTCCCGGTCGACGGCGTGCTGATGCAGCTCGCCCGCGCCTACACGCTGGCGGGCAAGGCGGAGGACGCGAAGAAGACGCTCAAGCGCGTGATCGACGAGTTCCCCCAGTCGCCCTACGCGGCCGCCGCCCGGCGTGAGGCCGACGGGAGCGGAGCATAGCTACCGCGCGTAGAACCGGTAGCCGATGAGCTTGTAGACCAGCCTGGCGGCGAGGAAGTTGGGCGCGACGAAGCCCGGAATCGGGCAGAGCTCGACCACGTCGGCCGCGACCACGGTCCGTTTCGTCATCACCATCTTCAGCAGCGCGAGCAGCTCCCGCCAGTTCAAGCCGCCCGGCTCGGGCGTGCCGACCGCGGGCATGATCGCGGGGTCGATGCCGTCGAGATCGATCGTGACGTAAACCTTCTCGCCGAGGGCGTCGACGACCCGCGTCATCCAGCCGGGATCGTTGCGCATGTTCCAGTCGTAGAACACCGTCGTGCTGAGACCGGGAATGGCCTCGGCCTCCGGGGCCGACAGGTTGCGGATGGCCACCTGCACCGTCGGCGCGTAATCCAGCACCCGCCGCATCGCGCTCGCATGGCTGTACGGATCGCCCATGTAGCTGTCCCGCAGATCCGCGTGCGCGTCGATCTGCAGCACGGTGACGCCCGGATGCACGTCGGCCACGCCGGCCACGAGCGGCGCCGTCAGCGCGTGCTCGCCGCCGAGGGCGACGAAGAACTTTCCGGCCCCGGCGAGCCACGCGGCCACCCGCCGCATCTCCGCCAGCGCGTCCTCGGTCGCAGCGAATGGCGATTCCATGCCCGGCAGGGTGTGAATGCCGATGTCGCAGACCTCCCGACCGAGCTCTTCATCGTAGAGTTCCACCTGGCTCGAAGCCGCGATGATCTCGCGCGGGCCGTTCTTCGTGCCCGGCACATAGGACGTCGTGCGCTCGAACGGGATCGGCAGAATGACGGCGCTCGCGAGGCCGAACGACTCGGCATCCTGCTCGAGCGCGCCGAAGGTGAAGGGCAGCTGCGGGTGATAGGGAAGCTCGTGGGCCATCGGGGGGATTCTACAGGGGGACGGGTAGCCGTTGGTAGGGACACGGGGCATGGGGCATGGGACAGTGGGCACGGGCTTGCCGCGACGACGCCGCGGGAGGAAGTCGGCCAGCCGGACCGCGGCGAAGTCGTGGCGCGTCAGAACGCGTAGCCGGTTCGCACGAATGCGGCGGCACGGTCCTGCTGGCCGGGGCGGGAGGGATCGCGGACCCAGGCGGCCCCCGCGGCAAGGCTCAGGTTCCAGCTGTAACCGAGTGTGATGCGGGCGGCAAGTTCGCCGCCGACCGACCAGGCGGCAGCGGGCAGGTTGCTCATGGCCTCCCCGGCCGAACCGGCGTCAGCGAAGACGGCGCCGTGCATGTCGCGGAGGAAGATCGGCCACGTCCGGATGCCGCGCTCCACGCGCACGAGGGGGAACCGGTAGTCGAGGTTGGCCACGAGCACCGCGGTGCCTTGCCGTTCGTCCGACGGCAGGCCGCGCAGCAGGCCGACGGCGCGCTGTCCCAGCGTGAACGGTGCTGAAGAGACGCCGTTGCCGCCGAGGTCGAACACCCGCTTCATGCCGTTCTCGCCCGTGCTGGAAGCGGCGCCGAGGCGAATCGCCGCGACGTGGTGGCGCCACGGCCCTCCCACGTAGCCGCGCCAGTCCCCGGTGAACGTCACGGCGTCCGCATCCGCGCCGAGTGCTGGTGTGACCCGTTCCAGATTCAGCGCCATCCGGATGCCGTCCTCGGCACTGATCGAGTACCCGTATTCCCGGGAACTGTTCAGCGCCCAGCCGGCACGTACGCCGTTGCGGGATCGATCCGCGACCCTGGCGGCCTCCGGAAGGTGCCGCTGATCGATGTCCATGCCCGCGAGCCAGCTCTGGGCAAGCCGGACCCGGCGCCACGGAACGACGACGCCTGCGAAGAGCCCGCGGCTGCGCTCCTGAGCGAGTAGAGTCCCGGACGACCCTCCCATCGAGACAGCGACCGTGTCGAGGGTGGACCACGCCGAGACCATCAGGGATGGCGTCCAGCGGTTGTACGCGTACGAGACACTCCAGTTCACGGGCGGCGCGTCGAAGGTGATGTCGGCCGCCTGCCCGGACACCCTCCACAGTGCCGCCGCGCTGTACTGGTGGTAGCCGAGCACATCGGAGGCGCCCGTTGCGGCGCCAATGTCCACGTCTTCGCCATTCACGGCGAGCTGTGGCGTCCAGGCTCTCGGCAGCAGCGTCTTCCATGGCGAGTACGCGCCGCCATCGGAAGCCTGATGAACGCCGTTCACGCCGCCGTCCTCGCCCGGCATGGCGGGGGCCGCCCGTCCGTCGCCTGGCTCCGATGTCGGAGGCAGAGCGCCGGTTGGCGGCGTGGGTTGCGGGATGCGGGCCGCAAACAGGTCATACCCGTCCGCGGTCAAGCTGGCGAACACCACGGTGCGGCCGTCGGCGTCAACCTCGGGCCACATCACACCGCCCGGCGCGTCCAGCACCGGCCGGGATCTGATCACGGGCGCTTCACCGGCGTCGCGCTCGACGGCATACAGCCTGAACCGCCCTCCGTCGCGATCGGAGGCGAACATCACGCTGTGGCCGTCAGGAGCCCAGGTGGGCGTGACGTTGCGCCCGCCTGATGCCAGGATCCTCTCCGCGCCGTCGGCGGCCTCGACTTCGACGATGACGGGCAGCGAGCCGGGGCATTGGCGCGCCGCGGCGATCCGCGCGCCGTCGGGGGCCCATCGCGGCGAGGCGTACTGACAACCCGGCAGGCCGGCCACCAGGGTGGGTACCGGCGCGAGCACCGGCGTGCCGTCCGCCGATCGCGCCATGGGCCAAATCGCCAGGCGCTTCTGGCCGTCTCGCGCGAGCACCGCCGCCAGCCGGGTGCCAGCCGGATCGATGTCGGCGTCGCTGAGCCGCCTGCCACGCGACAGGCGCACGACGCGGCCCGACTCGAGATCGCGCGCGTACAAGTCCGAGACCATCGCCACCGGGCCGTCGAATTCGAGCTGGTCGTAGAACAGCCACCGACCATCGCTCGACAGGGCCTGGCCGTCGAACCGCGACTCGACGTGCGAGGCCGGGCCGCCGGCGAGCGGGACCACTCTGATGTCGGGAAAGCGATGCGGCCCGTGCGCGCTGAAGTACACCGCCTCGGTGGCGTCGCCCGCCCGGCTGCGGCGCCGCACGATGCGCGGGCCGCTGACGGCGAACCCTTCGTACGTCAGCCGTGTGGCGCCGGCGCCCCGTGGTGCACCCGGCTCCGGCGGCGCGGCGAAGACCTCCCGCCACACGTCGGCCGCCGGGCGGCCGAGGACCTTGCGGTAGGCCGGGCCGCCGAGAAACGGCAGGCGCCGGGCCGTCTCCTGCGACAGGTCGCCGAGCGCCTTCGGCGATGCGAGGGTGGCGATGGCCTGGTCGAAGACGCCTCCCTGGAAGTACGGCGTGTTCCCGGAGGGCCAGGCCACCAGTCCTCCGCCCGCCCGGTCAATCGACGCGCGGCCGCTCGCAGAGGCCGCTGCCACGACGCCGGCCACGTCCGCCGCCTGGACGCGCCCGTATCCCGGTCACCGCACTCTCGGCCCAGGTTGCGAACCCTTCGACCTGCCACTGCGGCACGAACAGGTTGGGGAACGACACCGGGCTCCGCCCGAGCACCCATCGGAGCCCTTTCATCACCCCCCCGACCCGATCGAGGTGGAGCACGTGCGCGTACTCGTGCGCGAACACGGTCTCGAGCCAGTCGTCGTGATGGCCGAGGAACGACGAGGGCGGAGGCGGCATCGCGGCGATTTCGATCAGGTCATAGGGCACGGGCGTCGACCACCCGTTGGCGATGTCCGACTGGTCCACGATCACGACATGCACGTGCGGCGGAGCCACGAGGCCGGTTCGCGCCGAGAGATCGGCGCGCACGCGCTCGGCCGCGACGGCGAGGCGCCCGGCCATGCCCGCCTCGCGCTGGTGGTAGTAGATCGTGAAGTGGTCCGTGCGCAGCACCCGGAAGCGCAGGCTCGCGTCATAGCGGCCGGCGGCGAGACCACCCGTCGCGCTGAGGATGATCGTGGCCGCGCACAAGGCCGTCAGTCTGGCGCTGAATCGTGTCACGGCGGCAGGGCGGCTATCCGCCGGCCTCCCGCTGCAGGTCGGCCAGCAGGGCCAGCGCCTCGAGCGGGGTCAGCCGGTTGAGGTCAACGTCCTTCAGCCGGCGCGCGATGGAGTCGGCGGGCGCGGCCGTTTCGAACAGGGCAAGCTGCTGCCGCGCGTCGGGACCGGCTTTCGCCACCGTCGGACGGCCGCCCCGGGCCAGCGCATCCTGCTCGAGCGCATCGAGAATCGAGCGGGCGCGGCCGATGACGGACGGCGGCAGCCCGGCCAGCCGCGCCACCTGGATGCCGTAGCTCCGGTCGGATCGCCCGGCCACGACTTTTCGCAAGAAGACGATGTCGTCGTGCCACTCGCGCGCGGCGACGTGTGCGTTGACCACGCCGGGGAGGGTGTCGGCCAGTTCGGTCAGCTCGTGATAGTGCGTGGCGAAGAGGGCCTTGGGCCTCGCGCGCGTGTTCGTGGCCAGGTGCTCCGCGACCGCCCACGCGATGCTCAACCCGTCGAAGGTGGACGTGCCGCGTCCGATTTCGTCCAGGATCACGAGGCTTCGCGACGTCGCCGAGTGCAGGATGTTCGCCGTCTCCTGCATCTCCACCATGAAGGTGGACTGGCCGCGGGCGATGTTGTCGGACGCCCCGACGCGGGCGAACACGCGGTCCAGGACGGCCAGCTTCGCCTCGCGCGCCGGCACGAACGACCCGGCCTGCGCCATGATGCCGATGAGCGCCACCTGCCGGAGGTAGGTCGACTTGCCGCCCATGTTCGGCCCGGTCAGGATGACGAGCTGGCGGTCCTTGCCGTCCAGCTGCGTGTCGTTGGGCACGAACGGATCTGGGCTGTAGCGCTCGACGACCGGGTGCCGGCCGTCGTGAATCGTCAGCTCGTCGCCGTCGTGGACGTGCGGCTTGACGTAGTTGTGCTGCGCGGCGGCCTCCGCGAGCGCGGCCAGCACGTCGAGCGTGGCGGCGGCCCGCGCGGTGTTCTGGAGCCGCGAGCGCCTCGGCGGCCACCCTGGCGCGCAGGGCCTCGAACATCTCGATCTCGCGCTCGAGAATCCGCTCGTCGGCGCCGAGCACGCGCTCCTCGTGCTCCTTCAGCGCGGGCGTCACGAAGCGCTCGCCGCCCGCGATGGTCTGTTTGCGGTGGTAGTCGGGCGGCACCGCGTGCAGGTTCGACTTGGAAACCTCGATGTAGTACCCGAACACGCGGTTGTAGCGCACCTTCAGCGACGCGATCCCGGTGCGGGCGCGCTCCTGCGCCTCGAGCTCGGCGATCACCTGCTTGCCCGACGTCGAGATGCGCCGCAACTCGTCCAGTTCCGGGTCCGCGCCCTCGCGGACGTAGCCGCCCTCGCGGGCGAGCGCCGGCGGCTCGTCGATGAGCGTCTCGCGCGACGGCGTCCCGGACCTCGGCCACCTCGTCGAGCTCGGCGGCGAGGCTCGCGACAAACGGCGCCTGGAACCCGGCGAGCAGCTGGCGGAGGCGCGGCACGGCGGCGAGCGAGGTGCGCAGCGCCACGAGATCGCGCGGCCCGGCGGTGCCGAGGGCGGTGCGGGCCACGAGCCGCTCGATGTCGTGCACGGTCCGCAGCGCGTCGCGGAACTTGCCGCGCTCGGTCGTGCGGAACGCGAAGTCCTCGACGGCGTCGAGGCGATCGCGGATCCGCTCGAGCGAGAGCAGCGGGCGGATGAGCCACGCGCGGAGCAGGCGCGCGCCCATCGGCGTCATCGTGCGGTCGAGTTCGTGGAGCAGGGAACCGGCGCGGCCGCCGTCGATCGCCTCGACGATCTCGAGGTGCTTCAGCGTGAGCGGGTCCACGACCAGCCGGTCGGCGTGCTCCTTGAACGTGACGCCGCGCAGGTGCGTGAGGTCGGTCTTCTGCGTGTCCTTGAGATAGTGGACCAGGGCGCCGGCCGCCCTCACGGCGGCCGCGTGGCCCTCGAGGCCGAACCCCTCGAGGGAGTGCGTCCGGAACTGCGCGAGCAGCGTGCGGCGGGCGGCTGTCGGCATCGAACGCCCACGCGTCCAGCGGCGTGACGCTCGCGCCGCTTCTCGACGCCGCCGGCAGCAGCCGATCGAGCGGCGCATCGGACGGCACGAGAATCTCGCGCGGCCGGAGCACCGACAGTTCGTCTCTGAGGGCCTGCAGCCCGTCCCGGCCAGGGAACTCCGCGGCCATGAACTCGCCGGTCGACACCTCGAGCAGCGCGACGCCGACCACGGCCGTTTCCGGGGCGCGCGGCTGCGGGCCCGATGCCCGGTCGGACGCGGACGGCTCCGCCGCGTCGGCGAACCAGCCGACGGGCGCCACGGCCATCAGGAACGCCGGCTCGCGCGCGTCGAGATACCCGCCTTCCGTGAAGGTGCCGGGGCTGATCACGCGCACCACCTCGCGGCGCACGAGCCCGGTGGCTTTGCGCGGGTCCTCGACCTGCTCGCAGATCG
Source organism: uncultured Acidobacteriota bacterium (assembly GCA_963806085.1). Classification (GTDB taxonomy): domain Bacteria; phylum Acidobacteriota; class Vicinamibacteria; order Vicinamibacterales; family JAKQTR01; genus JAKQTR01. The sequence continues at coordinate 1,177,208 of CAWDWR010000001.1, read as the reverse complement.
CCACCCGGAAGCCCTTCTTGACGAGGCGGGTCAGGTAGGTCTCCGCGGCGTGATAAGGCACGCCGCACATCGGAATGCTCCCGCCGTCGGCGTCCTTGCTGCGGGAGGTCAGCGTCAGCTCGAGGGCGCGCGAAGCCACCAGCGCGTCCTCGTAGAACATCTCGTAGAAGTCACCCATCCGGAAGAAGACGATGGCGTCGCGGTACTGGCGCTTCGCGTCGAGATACTGGCGCATCGCGGGCGTGGCGCTCGCGACCGCCTTTGGTGACGCGGCTCGATCGGCAGGAGACACGATTCGGAATATAGCATCACCCCACCGCTCTGGGGCACAATCTCAGCATGCTCGTGCTGGCGCTCGACACGACGACTCGGGGCGGGAGCGTGGCGGTGGCCATGGACGGCCGCGTGCTCAATCTGCTGGAAGGCGATGCCGCCCGGCCGCACGCGGAGCGCGTGCCCGCGGACCTCCTGCGCTCGCTCTCCCACGCGGGCGCGACCCTCGCCGCCGTCGACATCTTCGCCGTCGCGATCGGCCCCGGGTCCTTCACCGGGCTCCGCATCGGCATCGCGGCAATCCAGGGGTGCGCGTTCGCGGCCGGGAAGCCCGTCGTGGGCGTCTCGGCGCTGGAGGCGCTCGCGCTGGCGGCGGCTGGCGCGCACGAGCTCGCACCCGGCCGGCGCCTGGGTGTCTGGATGGACGCGCAGCGCCAGGAGGTCTTCTCGGCGCTGTACGACATCGCCGGTGCCGGGCCGGAAACCGTGTTGAGCACCCTCGAGGGCCCGGCGGTGGGCCCGCCCGCGGAGACCGCCGCGCGATGGCATCGCCTGCTCGCGGCAGGCTGGTGCCCGGTGGCCGGCGACGGCGCGAGACGTTACAGCCAGGTGCTGGCGGACGTGGCCGGTGCGCCGGTTCCCGTCATTGCGCCGCCTCCGCTGGCGTCCACCATTGCGCTGGTCGCCGAGCGGCGGGCGCTGGCGGGGGAGGCCGCGCTCCCGCATGCGATCAAGCCGCTTTACGTGCGGCGGCCGGACGCGGAGCTGGCCCGCGATCGGCGGCGGGACCAGGCGTGAACCCACCGTTCCGGATCGAGCCCCTGGCGGGACCGGCCGACCTCGATGGCGTCCAGGACGTCGATCGTGTCAGCTTCTCCGCGCCCTGGACGCGCGCGATGTACGAAGAGGAACTGCGGCAGACCGCGTCGTCGTTCCTGATCGTGCTGCGGACCGACGCAGCCCCGGTGGCGGGCTACTGCGCATACCGCCTTGTCTTCGACGAACTGCAGATAAACAATGTCGCCGTCCGGCCCGCAGATCGCGGGAAGGGCTACGGCCGCGCGCTCGTCGAGGCGGCTCTCGATCACGGGCGGCGGGCTGGCGCGCGCCTGGCCCTGCTCGAGGTGAGGCGTTCGAACACGGCCGCGCAGCGCCTCTACCTGAGCCTCGGGTTCGCGCGAGCGGGGGAGCGCCGGCGCTACTACAGCCACCCTGAGGAGGACGCGCTGGTGCTGACCAGGCCCGTCCAAGTTTCTGGAGCGGATCCGGAAGCTTGAATGGATGATGCCCTTGTGCTAAGTTGCGCCTAGGGAACGAACTGATTCTGACTCCTGCGGCCGCCCCCGGGGCCGCCAGGTTCTTCATGTTTCTTCACCGGCTCACTCACGCGCTTCTCGACAGCCCCTTTACAAGGAGGCGGAAAGCATGACCGTCAACGTGCAGGACCATCGATCCATGCTTCTCCAGACCGACGACGAGTTCCGGCAGCTGGCCAGCCGGCACAAGGAACTCGAGCAGCGTCTCGCAGAACTCGCCGACAAGACCCACCTCACCGAACCCGAGCAGCTCGAACAGGCCACGATCAAGAAGCGGAAGTTGCAGCTCAAGGACCGGATGGAAGACATCGTGAGGCGTTTCGCCGCCGAGAAGCGCACCGCGTAAGCGACGCCCGGCGCGGGGTTGCCCGCGCCCGCAGGTTCAACAGCCAGCGGCCCCCGAACGGGCGCTGGCTGTTGGCGTCTTTGGGGGATGTCGTCCCTCCCCTCCGTGCGGTGGAAGTAGAATAGGCATCCTATGAAGATCGATCGGGCCGGGTGGCCGTTCGTGCTCGGGGCCTCGTTGCCGGCGCTGCTGCTGATCCCGGTGCTGCCCTGGCTGGCGGCCGTCTTCGGGGTGGTGGCCCTCTTCATGGTGTACTTCTTCCGCGATCCCGAGCGCGCGATCCCGTCACAACCCGACGCCGTCGTCTCTCCCGCCGATGGCCGGGTGCTCGTCGCCGGCGATGCGGAGGCGGCGTCTGCGCCGGCCGGGTCCTGGAAGCAGATCAGCATCTTCCTGTCCCCGCTCGACGTGCACATCAACCGCATTCCCGTTGCGGGGCGCGTCACGCGCGTTGAATACACGCCAGGCCGGTTCCTGGCGGCGTACCGGCCGGAGTCGGCCCGCGTGAACGAGCGCAACGAGATCTACATCGAACGCGACGGCGGCACGGTGGTGTGCCGTCAGGTCGTGGGCGTGCTGGCCCGGCGCCTGGTCTGCCGGGTCGGCCCCGGAGCCGTCGTGCGCACGGGCGAGCGGTACGGCCTCATGAAGTTCGGCTCGCGGATCGACCTCTACCTGCCGCCGCGCGCGACGCTGCGCGTGGCGGTGGGAGATCGGGTCCGCAGCGGTGAAACGGTCGTGGCAACATGGTGAATCCGGAACGCGGCGCGGAGCAGGATGACGGGGCAGGCGAGCAGTTCGACCTGCTGAGCTTCCGGCGCTGGCGCGCCGAGCGCAAGCCGAGGCTGCGGCGCGGCGTCTACCTGTTGCCCAGCCTGTTCACGATGGGCAACATGTTCTGCGGCTACCTGTGCGTGCTCTACGCGATCCGCGGGGAGTTCGACGTGGCCGCGCCCCTCATCGGCGTCGCGGTCGTCCTGGACATGCTCGACGGGCGCATCGCCAGGATGACGGGGACGGCAACCGCCTTCGGCGTCGAGTTCGACTCGCTGGCCGACGTCATCTCGTTCGGCATCGCGCCGGCGGTGCTGACGTTCCTGTGGGGGCTCCAGCCGCTGCAGCGCCTGGGGTGGGCCGTCGGGTTCATGTATGTGAGCGCCGCGGCGCTGCGCCTCGCACGCTTCAACATCCAGAGCGTCAAGCCGACCGACAAGCGGTATTTCGTCGGCATGCCGAGCCCGGCAGCGGCGGCCCTTCCGGCCGCGACCGTGTTCTTCTATCCGGCAGGCATCCAGGACGCGCGGTGGGCATTTGTCGCGCTCGCGCTCATGGTGGTGCCCGCGCTCCTGATGGTCAGCACGATCCGCTTCAGCAGCTTCAAGACCATCGACACGCAGCAGCGGCGGTCGTACAAGGTGCTCGCGCTGGTGGCGCTGGTCATCGCGGTGGTCCAGCTGCACCCGAGCATCGTGCTGCTCGCGCTCGCCTACTTCTACCTGCTGGCTGGCCTGGTTGGGGCTGTCTGGGCCCGGGTGCGGCGCCGGGGGAGTCCGCCCGCCTCAGCCTGACGCCGCGGGCGGCTGTGGGGCTCCCGTCAACGGGATCTCAACGCGGACCGTCGTGCCGCGCCCGGGCTCGCTCTCCACGCTGATCGAACCGCCGTGAATCTCGATGTTGCGCTTGGCGATGGTCAGGCCGAGTCCCGTGCCGACGGCTTTCGTGGAGAAATACGGTTCGAAGATCCGCTCGAGCGCGGCAGGATCCATGCCGACGCCGGTGTCCCGGATCTGCAGCTGCACGCGGCGGCCGCCGGTCGTCACCCCCGCGCTGACGTGCAGGTCACCTCCGCGGGGCATGGCGTGCAACGCGTTCTCGATCATGTTGGTGACCGCGCGCCCCAGCAAGCTGCGGTCCACGGTGAGGTCGGGCAGGCCCGGCGGCACATCGACGGTCAGCGTGACCCCGGCGGGCAGGCCGGCGCGGTACGGCTCCACGACTTCCGCCAGCAACTCGGCCACGTTCGTGGGCACCGGCCTCGGCGTCGGCGACGACGCGAAGCTCGAGAACTCGCCGGCAATCTGGCGGAGCAGGCGCACCTGGCCGAGGATCGAGTCGACGCATTCTTCGAGGACGGGGGACAGGGGCCCGCCGCGGTCGGCGTTCACACGGCGGAGGTGCTCTGCCGAGAGCTGCACGGGGGTGAGCGGGTTCTTGATTTCGTGCGCGACCTGGCGCGCCATGTCGGCCCAGGCCTCGAGGCGGTGCGTGCGTTCCAGCGCCACCTGCTGCCGCTGGAGTTCGCCGGCCATGCTGTTGAAGGCCTCGACGAGCCGGCGCAACTCATCCGACGAGGTGACGGCGACGCGCGCATCGAGGTCGCCGCGCGCCAGGCGTGCCGTGGCGCGCTGCAGCCGGTTCACCGGATCCGCAATCCGCTCGGCCATCCAGTACCCGAGCGCCGACCCGACCAGGATGAACGCCAGGATGCCGAGCAGGATCCGCCGGTTCAGGTCCTCGATCTCGCGGTCGATGGCCCGCTGCCGCAGCGTCATGGGTACGGTGAGCAGCCCCTTCAGGCCGGCGATCTTGAGCGGCGCGGCCGCCACCATGTAGGGGTAGCGCCCGGAGCGTTCTTCACCGACGAATGTCGCCCGCCGGTCGAGCACGATGGCGCGGTACACGTCGGCGCTCGTCCGCGTCGGCAGGAGGCCCGAGGCGAACAGGTCGCGCTCGCTCGTGGCCACCAGGCGCGCGCCGTCGTACACGTTGACGTCCTGGTCGATCACGCGCGAAATGCCGACGATTGCGTCGTCGTTGAGCATGATCGCCGCGCCTTCGCCGCGCTCCTGGATGCGCGCCGAGTCCTCGATGAAGCGCTGGGCCACGGTGGTCGTGCGGATGGCCGCCTCTTCGACGTCCGACTGGAGGCGGTCCAGCATGTAGACCCGGGTGACAAAGGCCAGCGTCAGCACCGGGATGACCGCGACGGCGACAAACGCCAGGAAGAGCTTCCGGTAGAAGCTGGCGCGGATTTCGTGGAGCAGGTCCCGCCCCCGCTCACCCCCGACGCCAGCGGCCGCCACGCCGATCGAGCGCAGCAGCATCACCAGCACGAACAAGGCGCCCGCCAGCGTGATGATCTCCGCCAGCGACACCAGGTGGCCCACCGCCGAGATGGCGGGGTAGCCGAGGGCGTACACCCCGGCGCGATCGTTGGCCAGGTACACGTGGTCGCGGCGATCGCCGGCGACCTGCTCGGTCCAGAACGGCGTGCGCGACGCATAGACGCGCCGGAACGTCTCGGCGTCCAGCGTCCACGTCGTCGAGCCCGACGCGTAGATGGGACGCAGGCTCCACCCGTAGACGACGAATTCCACGTCCCGGCCGAGCGACCCTCCGTCGTCGATCGAGGAACGGCTGCGGAACAGCTCAACATAGGGGTTCTGCGACGTGATGAACGGGAGCGATCCGTAGTCGAGCATGGCGTGGATCACGACCGTGCCGACGATCCGGGTCGCGCCGCCTTCGTCGACGCAGAGGCCCCGCCCGGCATGCAGCAGCCGCCGTTCCTCGGAACCGAACGGCGACACTTCTTCGAACACCTCCCACCCGCAGCCGGCTTCCTGCCACCGCTGCTGTGCCTGGGTGTACTCCGGAAGGTTCAGCGCGAAGCGGCTCATGATCGCGCCGCCCTCGCCGTACAGCTCGATGGCCGACGTCAGGCGGTACGTCGCCAGGTCCGTCTGCGACCAGACGAGGAAGGCGTAATCGGTCGGCACCGGGCCGGAAGTCGGAGGGGGCTGCGACCGGACCAGGTCCACCAGTCCCGGCACCGCATCCACCTGGGTCATCGCGTGGCGGACGCGGGCCTGGACTTCACCGCGCTGCCGGATCGCCTGGGGGGCCAGCCGGGTCTCGACAACCTGCCGCTTCGTCCTGTCGGCCTGGGCCACCTCCGCCGGATAGAAGGTCACGGCCGGCAGCGCAAATCCGAAAAACAGCGCGACGAGCGATGCGGCCTGCGAAGAATGCCGGCGCCAGTGCAGCAGCCGGGATGAACGCCACGCGAGCGCCACGGCCAACAGCGCTGGCGGAAGGAAGACCCAGCCCGGGTAGACCGCGTCCAGCGCCTTCGGAATCGCCACCCATGCGGCAACGGGCAGGAGCCAGGCCGCCAGCACGCCCACCTGCCACGGGCCGGCGGATCGGACCCTCCACCAGGCGGCGGCAAACCGAAGAACCGTTACCGCTCCCCAGACAGCGGCGGCGTGCATGCCCACGATCCCCGCGGCGACCGCCACCTGAGGTCCGTCCCAGGGATACGGGGAGAAGCGCAGCCAATCGATGCCCGTCACGCCCGAGAGTGTGCTGCCAAGGCTGAGATACGAGGCGAGCCCGGCGGAAGCCGCGATGCCGGCCGCAAGATGGGCCAGCACGAACGTGGCGGCGCGGAGCGATGACCTCTCGGGCGAGACGCGCGTCCGCCGGAGCCCGATCCTGGCGCGGCTCACGAGATCGCCGGCGAGCACGACGAGCGCGAGGCAGGCAGACGAGGTCAGGAAGAAGTCCACGGGTGAGCGGAGCCACCACCACGCCAGCCCGCCTGCAGGCCCCGAGCGAGCCAGCGGAGCGAGCGTGCCCGCGATCGGCACGGCTGCCCATGCCACGATCCTGGCCGCAAGGATGACGAGGGCCGCCAGCCCGGTCCGGCGGATGATGGACTGGGTCGTCCGCGCCCGGCGCCGCCACGCCAGCACCGGCAGCGACAGCCAGGCGACAAACAGGGCCGTCAGTCCAATGAGCGCGGCGAAGGTCTTCGCCCGGACGGCCGTCCGGGCCGCCGCGACATCGACGGCACGCACCTGTCCTTCGAGCAGCGATCGGCCTTCGAGGTCGCTGAGGACGAAGGCCTCCGCAGAGCGGAAGGCGCCGCCGCCCTCGTATCCGGGGCGGAGGGCGATGGGCACGGCCGCGCTCGTCCACGTGAGCGCCTCGGTGCCGAAACCCTGCGGCGACCGGCTGGTCGGGAGCGGCACTTCCGCGACGACCGCGCCGATCTCCCGCGGCCGGTCGCTGTCATCGGCCAGCACCGGCCTCACATGGACGAGGCGGAGTCCCGAGGCGCCGGGCGCCACCAGCAGGGCGGCGGGGCCAGCGATGCGCGCGCCCGGGATCTCGGACGGACGCCCTGACCAGGCGAGCGGCACGCCGTTGGCGCCGTAGACGGTGACGGCCACCTGTTCGCGATCCCGGGATGCCAGGGCGGCGAACAATTCGCGCGCCGCGGAGAGATCGTTGGGCGCGCGGAGCAGGAGATCGCGCTGCCGCGAGGCGTCTGTGGCCGCGCGATCCAGCGCCTCGCTCAATCGGGCGAACTCGCGCCGCACGCCCTCAGCGATCAGGCGCTGGCCCGCCTCGTCGGTGGTCCCGAGGGTGCGCGATTCGTAGGCCCGGCCGGCCAGCCACACCAGGCCGAGCGCGGCGAGGAACGAGGCCAACAGTCGCCACGGTCGAGGTTGGAAGGGCACGCGCACGATTGTCTGCAGCATAGCCCCGCTGGCCGCACCGGACAAGCACGGCCGTCGGCGGCCGGCCGCGAAGCGTGCTATAAATCGGAGCCGGGATGCTGGCGACTGTCGACGTCCGGACGTTGTTGAAGCGGGGCGCGCTCGTGGCAGCCGCGAACTGGCAGGTCACCGTGATCCAGTTCATGGCCGAGTCGACCTTCAAGATGCTTCTCAGCGTTCCCGTCATCGGCGGCATTCTGCTCGTCGTCCTCGTCCTGGGCCGTGAACTGCCCGAGCTGCTTTCCGGGGGCATCCGGGAAAGCGCCACGTTCGTCGCCACGGCACTGGCGGCCGAGCCGCCAGCGCTCATTTCGTTCCTGCTGGCGTTCGCCATCGTCAGCCTGGCGGGGTCGGCGTTCATGTTCCTGCTGAAGGGCGGCACCGTCAGCATTCTTGCCCTCGCGGAGCGGGAAGCAGCGGCGGTCGAAGCGCCGCCGTTGCGGCTGGAGCCGTTCTGGACGGCCGCACGCTTCACGGTGGATGGCTACGAGGCCGGGTGCCGGCGGTACTTCAGACGTTTCCTCCGCCTGGGCCTGATGCTCATCCTCATCTACGTGGCGTCGGCGGCGGCGTACCTCGTGCTGCTGTGGCGGGCCGGCGACTGGTTCGTGGGCAGGCAACTCGGTTGGACGGCGATTGCCGGCATCGGCTCGACCGCGCTGGTCGCGTGGATCACGCTGGTGAACTTCGTCTACCTGCTGATTCAAATGGTCATCGTGGTCGAGGACTGCAGTGTGCGCTGGGCAACCCGCCGTGTCGTGAAGTTCCTCCGGGCGGAGCCGACGCTCACCTTCGGCGTCTTCGGCGTCGTGCTGCTGCTCGTCATCGGTGCCACGATCGTGTCCGTGATTGCGACGACGAGCCTGGGCCTGATCGCGTTCGTGCCGCTGGCCGGGCTCGCGGTTGTCCCGCTTCAGCTGCTGGCATGGCTGTTCCGCGGCCTCGTCTTCCAGTACCTCGGTCTCGGCGCGCTCAGCGCATACCTCACGCTCTACCGCCGCTACTCGGCCGCAGCCTCAGCATCGACGGGTGCCATTTCCGGCGCGCACTGACCGGAAACGCCACGTGTCGCCGGTCGTCACCGTTTGATGATTTCGGGCAGCACTTCGGGAGGCAGCTTCCGTCCAGGCAGCACGTCGAGCGGCACGAGCATGGGCTCGACCGTCTGGCCGATGGCCACCAGGTGACCGCCGGCGGTGAGGAACACCAGCCGCGTAGGGGCGGAGGGCCCTTCCGGTGCGAGGAACGGCCCGTGCAGGGGCCGGCCGGGAACCGGAGCGGTGGCCAGCAGGCCGCCGTCGCTGCTGCGGAAGGCCCGCAGTTCGGGCGACACCCCCGCCACGATCACCTTCGTGCCGGCGAGCAACGGGTCGCCGACGGCCCTGGTCGTGAGCGGACGTTGCCATTTCAGGTCGCCGTGGCGAAGGTCGGCGCCCCTCAACATGGCATCGCGCGAGATGAAGTAGACGCGCCGGGTATCGGCGACGACCCGGGCAACGACGTCACCGCCGGTGCGCCACCGCCAGGCGACATCGCCGTTCTTCGCCTTCAGAGCGTAGAGGAAGTTGTCGGCCGCCCCGGCAAGGAGGCGGTCACCGATGGGCGTCAGGCCCAGGACGCGCGCGCCCAGCGTCCTGGTCCACGTGGTGGCGCCGTCCGCCAGGGCGATGCCGAGCACGCGCCCGTCCTCCAGTCCGACGAAGACGAGATCGGCGCCGGCCACGACGGGTGCCGATGCCAGCGCGGGCAGCTGCGTTCTCCAGGCTTCGCGTCCGTCGGCCCAGGCGAGCAGCACGAGGTCGCCGCTCGCGGTGAGGAAGGCGGCGCCGGCGGGTGTGACGGCCGGAGTTGCCGACACACTGCCCGGAAGATCACGTTTCCAGGCGAGGCGGCCCGCATCCGCGTCCAACGCCCACGCGGTGGCGCCGTCGGCGCCGGCCAGGTATCGGCCCGAGGAGGCGGGCCTCACCGAGGACGCGGCCGGTGACGTCCACCGCGTGTCGCCGGTGGCATGGTCGATGGCGCGGATGTGACCGTCGCGGAGGACGAGGTACGCGTTGCTGTCGTCGAACGCCGGGAGTTGCGCGGGAGGAGGATCGACGGTGATCTGCCAGATCACACCGCCGGGAAAGGCGAGTTCCTCGCCTGTGGGCGCGGCGTGCACCCCGCAAACGACCAACGCCGATGCGGTGAGACAGAGCGCTCGCACGCCGAGCCGCCGGCAAGAACTCCTGACGCCCCGCGGAACCACACCGGTATAATACGTTAGAAGCGATTTCAGCACTTGTTCCCGCGGTGTGGGCACGCCACTTGACGCACCAGACCCTTCTCGTCCTCGACTTCGGCTCGCAGTACACCCAGCTGATCGCCCGGCGGCTCCGGGAGCTCGCGGTGTATTCCGAGGTCGTGCCGTGGCATGAACCCGCCGAACGCATCCTGGCCAGGGCCCCCGCGGGGATCATCCTCTCCGGCGGGCCGCGAAGCGTTCGCGAGCCGGGCGCGCCGCGGTGCGATCGGGCCCTCCTCGAGGCGGGCGTGCCGGTGCTGGGCATCTGCTACGGCATGCAGTTGATGGCGGACCTGCTGGGCGGGCAGGTCGAGGCCGCCCCGAACCGCGAGTACGGGCCGGCGGTGGTGACGCCGTCGGAGCCGCGCGGAGCGCTGTTCGAAGGCCTGCCGGACGCGCTGGACGTCTGGGCCAGCCACGGCGACCTGATCGCGTCGGCGCCGCCGGGGTTCCGTGTCGTGGCCACGAGCGCGAATGCGCCGGTGGCGGCGATGGAGGACGGGGCCCGCCGGCGCTACGGCGTGCTGTTCCACCCCGAGGTGGTGCACACCGCCCATGGCGCCGCGCTCCTGCAGCGCTTCGCATACGCGGTCTGCGGCTGCCGCGGCGACTGGAGCATTGGGGCGTATGTCGATGAGGCGGTGGCGGGGATCCGGACGCGCGTCGGCGCCGGCCGCGTCATCTGCGGGCTGAGCGGCGGAGTGGACTCGACCGTTGCCGCGTTGCTCATCCACCGGGCGATTGGCAGCCGCCTGACGTGCGTGTTCGTGGACAACGGCTTGTTGCGCCTCGACGAGGCGGCCCAGGTGACACGCCGCCTGGCGGAGAAGTACCAGTTGCCGGTCGTCGCCGTCGACGCGTCCGAGCGTTTTCTCGCGGCGCTGGCGGGCGTGACCGACCCGGAGCAGAAGCGGAAGGTCATCGGGCGCGCGTTCATCGAGGTGTTCGACGAGGAAGCGGCGCGGCTCGGGGGCTTCGACTTCCTCGGCCAGGGCACGCTCTATCCGGATGTCATCGAATCGGTCTCGGTCGTCGGGCCGTCGGCGGCGATCAAGAGCCACCACAACGTGGGCGGGCTGCCCGAGACGATGAAGCTGAAGCTGGTCGAGCCGCTGCGGCAGCTCTTCAAGGACGAAGTCCGCGCGCTCGGCCGTGCGATCGGCCTCGACGAGGAGTTCGTCGCCCGGCAGCCGTTTCCGGGTCCTGGCCTCGCGGTCCGCATCATCGGCGAGGTGACGAGCGGCCGGCTCGAGCTGCTCCGGCGCGCCGACGCCGTCGTGGTGGACGAAATCAGGCGGCAGGGGTGGTACGGCCGCCTGTGGCAGAGCTTCGCGGTGCTGCTGCCGGTGCGCAGCGTGGGCGTCATGGGAGACGAACGGACGTACGACGCCACCGTCGCCGTCCGGGCGGTCGAGAGCCGGGACGGGATGACGGCCGACTGGGCGAGGCTGCCGCACGACCTGCTGGCGGCGATCTCGTCGCGCCTGGTCAACGAAGTGCCCGGCATCAACCGCGTCGTGTACGACGTCAGCTCGAAGCCGCCGTCGACGATCGAGTGGGAGTAGCATGGCCGAGTTCGTCCACCTGCACCTGCACACGGAGTACTCGCTGCTCGACGGCGCCTGCCGCATCGGCGAACTGCTGTCCGAAGCGGAGCGCCTCAAGATGCCGGCGCTGGCGGTGACCGAGCACGGCAACCTGTTCTCGGCCATCGTGTTTCATGACAAGGCGCGGCAGCGGGGCATCAAGCCGATCCTGGGCTGCGAGGTTTACGTGGCGCCGGGCAGCCGGCTCACGAGGGGCGGGCCGATCAGCGAATCGGCGAACCACCTGATCCTGCTGGCCGAGACGAACGAGGGGTTCCACAATCTCGTGAAGCTGACCTCGTCGGCCTACACCGAGGGCTTCTACTACAAGCCCCGTATCGACAAGGAGCTGCTCGCGCGCCACAGCCGGGGGCTCATCGGCCTCAGCAGCTGCCTGAAGGGCGAGGTGCCGAGCGCGCTGCGGGCCGACCAGTACGAGGCCGCGGCGAAAGCGGCCGCGACCTACCGGGACATCCTGGGCGCCGGGAACTTCTTCCTCGAGCTCCAGTTCCAGGGCATCGAGGAGCAGAAGGTCGTGAACAACGGCCTGCTGCCGCTCGCGCGCGACCTGGGCATCCCGCTGGTGTGCACCAACGACGTCCACTACCTCCGCCGCGACGATTTCCGCCCGCACGACCTCCTCCTGTGCATCGGCACGGGCCGCACGGTCAACGACGCCGAGCGCCTGCGGTACCTCGGCGACCAGTTCTACCTGAAGACGCCCGAGGAAATGGCGGTGGTCTTCGGTCACGTGCCGGAGGCGATGCGCAACACCGTGGCGATCGCCGACCGCTGCAACGTGGACCTGTCGGATTCAGGGCCCTACCTCCCGAACTTCCAGGTGCCCGAGGGCTTCACGCTGGAGGGCTACTTCGAGCACGTCGTGCGCGAGGGCTTCGAGATGCGCCTGGCGCGCCTGGGCGGGATGCGCGCGGCCGGGTCGCTGCGGCATTCGCTCGACGAGTACCGCACGCGCCTTCAGTACGAGATCGACGTCATCAAGCGGATGCAGTACCCGGGTATTTCCTGATCACCTGGGACTTCATCCGGTACGCCCGCGAACAGGGCATCCCGGTCGGGCCGGGCCGCGGCTCCGCCGCCGGCAGCCTCGTGGCCTACTGCCTGCGCATCACGGACGTCGACCCGCTGCAGTTCGACCTGCTGTTCGAGCGGTTCCTGAACCCGGAGCGCATCTCGCTGCCCGACATCGACATCGACTTCTGCGAGCGGCGCCGGGGCGAGGTGATCGAGTACGTCACGCGGAAGTACGGCCGCGAGAACGTGGCGCAGATCATCACCTTCGGCACGATGAAGGCGAAGGCCGTGGTCCGCGACGTCGGGCGCGTGCTGGACATGCCCTATGCCGACGTGGATCGCGTCGCGAAGCAGATCCCCGCCGTGCTCGAGATGACGCTCGACAAGGCGCTCGAGGAGAACCCGGTGCTGCGCGAGATGGAGAAGAGCGACGCGCGGGTGGCCGAGCTGCTCGGCGTCGCGAAGCGCCTCGAGGGGATGGCCCGCCACGCCTCGGTGCACGCGGCGGGCGTCGTGATCGCCCCGAAGCCCATCACCGAGTTCGCCCCGCTCTACAAGGGGAGCCGCGACGAAATCACGACGCAGTGGGGCATGAAGGAGATCGAGCGGATCGGCCTGCTCAAGATGGACTTCCTGGGGCTGAGCACGCTCACGCTCATCCACGACGCCCTCGAGCAGATCGCGTCCACCTCGGGCACGCGCCTCGTGATGGAGGACCTGCCCCTCACCGACGCGAAGACGTTCGACCTGTTCTGCGAAGGCCAGACGCTCGGCATCTTCCAGTTCGAGAGCTCGGGCATGCGCCAGATCCTCCGGCAGGCCAAGCCGCGGAAGTTCGAGGACCTGATCGCCCTGAACGCCTTGTACCGCCCCGGCCCCATCAAGGGCGGGATGATCGACGACTTCATCGCGCGCAAGCACGGGCGCATCGAGGTCCGCTACGAGCTCGACCGGCTCCGGCCGATCCTCGAGGACACCTACGGCGTCATGGTGTACCAGGAACAGGTCATGCGCGTGGCCAGCGAGCTGGCGGGCTTCACGCTCGGCGAGGCCGACCTGCTGCGCAAGGCGATGGGCAAGAAGAACCCGGCGCTGATGCAGGCGCAGCGGGAGAAGTTCCTGGCGGGCGCGACGAACCGGGGCATCGGGGAGAAGAAGGCCACCCGCGTCTTCGACCTGATGGAGCAGTTCGCCGGCTACGGCTTCAACAAGTCGCACTCGACGGCCTACGCGCTCCTGGCGTACCAGACGGCGTACCTGAAGGCCAACTATCCTTGGCACTTCATGGCGGCCCTGCTGACGATCGAGTCGCAGAACACCACGAAACTCGCGTCGTACCTGCATGAGTGCCGCGAACTGCGCGTGCCGATCCTGCCGCCCGACATCAACAGCAGTGAACTGGCGTTCGCCGTGCGCCCCGAGGGGGTGCGCTTCGGGCTGGGCGCCGTCAAGAACGTGGGCGAGTCGGCGATCGCGTCGATCCTGCAGGCGCGGGCAGGCCACGGGCGCATCTCGTCGCTCTTCCACTTGTGTGAGGACGTCGACCTGCGCCTCGTCAACAAGCGCGTGCTCGAGAGCCTCATCAAGAGCGGGGCGATGGACTCGCTGGTGGCGGGCGAGGGCGGAGGGCCGGTGGCGTCGGCGAAACTGCGGCCCCGCCTCCTCGCGGTGCTGGACGGCGCCGTCGAGTACGGCAACCGCCACCAGCGCGATCGCGACAAGGGGCAGGCGCAGCTGTTCGGCGGGACCGGCGACGAGGAGGGCGCGCGCGCCGACGCGCCGCTGCCGCCGGCGGTTCCGTGGACCGACGCGCAGCAGCTCGCCTTCGAGAAGGAGGCCCTCGGTCTCTACCTGAGCGGCCATCCCATCGACCGGCACAAGGCCGATCTCGCGGCGTATGGGGCCAGGAGCCTCGAGGACCTGCTGGCGGCGCCCGAGGAGCCCCCCGCCGCCGACGACGAGGACGCCGTCATGAACGGCGGCCGTGCGTCTGCGCGCGTGAGCGAGGACGTGTCGGTGGGCGGCATCATCGCGTCCATCCGGCCGCTGAAGACGAGGAAGGGCGACCGGATGTGCGCGTTCGTCCTCGACGACCCGTACGGGACCGTCGAGGTCGTGGTGTTCCCCGACGCCTTCTCGAAGGCGGCGTCCCTGATCCAGGTCGACGCGCCGGTGCTCGTCAAGGGCCGCTTCGAGCGCGACGAGGACTCGACGCGGCTGCTGGCGGCCGAGATCCTCCCGCTCGAGAAGGTGCGGGAGCAGCTGGCGCGGGAGGTGGTGGTCGCCCTCGACACGGCACGCCACGACCGCCAGACCTTCGAGGCCGTCTCGGACGTGCTCGGGCGGCACCGGGGCGACCGGCGCGTGGCCTTCCTGGTGACGACGCGGACGGAGCCGCCGCTGCAGGTGCGCGTGGATGTCGCCGGTCAGGTGCGGGTGCGCCCGTCCGAGCAGTTGGTGGCGGACCTCGAGCGGATCTGCGGGCCGGGGTCGGTGACGGTGCGGTAGGATTGGGACGACGCAGGAGGGCCATGCCGGCAGAGCTTCTCGACTTCGAAGAACCGATAGGGGTGCTGCTCAAGGAGATCGACGCCCTGAGCATGATGCCGCACACCGACGCGCGGGCGGCCGACATCGCGCGGCTGCGAGGCCGCGTGGACGAGCTCCGCGCAGAGCTGTTCGGCGCCCTCACGCCCTGGCAGGTCGTGCAGGTGTCGCGCCACGCCGGCCGGCCTGGCACCCTCGACTACCTCGAGCGCCTCTTCACGGATGTGGTGGAGGTCCACGGCGATCGGCGCTTCGCGGACGACCCGGCGATCGTGTGCGGGATGGCGCTCTATCACGGCGACCCCGTGCTCGTGGTCGGCCACCAGAAGGGCCGCACGACGAAGGAGAAGATCGCGCGCAACTTCGGCTACGCCAGGCCCGAGGGCTACCGCAAGGCGCTGAAGGCGATGCGGATGGCGGAGAAGTTCGGGCGGCCCGTCATCGTGTTCGTGGACACGCCGGCGGCCTATCCGGGCATCGAGTCGGAAGAGCGCGGCGTCGCCGAGGCGATCGCGTTCAACCTGCGCGAGATGGCCGTCATCGAGGTCCCGATCGTCGTCGTCGTGTGCGGCGAGGGCGGCAGCGGCGGCGCGCTCGGCATCGCCGTCGGCGACCGCGTCCTCATCCAGCAGTTCGCCATCTTCAGCGTCATCCCGCCGGAAGGGTGTTCGGCAATCCTCTGGCGCGACGCCAACCGCAAGGTCGAGGCGGCCGCCGCGCTCAAGCTCACGGCGCCCGACCTGCTCAAGGCCGGGATCGTCGATGAGATCGTCGCGGAACCCACCGGCGGCGCCCACCAGGACCCGGCGGCGGCGGCCCGCATTGTCGACGAGGCGATCGCCCGCACGCTGGCGGAGTTGTCGGCCCTGCCCGTCGCGGATCGCCTCGACCGCCGCTATCGGAGGCTGCGGCAGATGGGGCGGCTCGGCGTGGACTTCGCGGACACGGCTGCACCGGCCGGGCCGGCGCCCACGCCAGCCGGCCGTGCCTCCCGATCGCGCTGATGGTGCCGTACCGCTGGGATCACGAAGTCTGCGACGAGGCCGCGGCCGGCGAACTGGCCCGTGCCGCCGGCATCGACCCGGCCATCGCCCGCTTGCTGATGCTTCGCGGGATCACAGACGCCGCAGCCGCCGGACGCTTCCTCGAGCCCAGCCTCGACCACCTGCACGACCCGATGCGCATGGCCGGCATGGGCGCCGCCGTCGAACGCCTGCTCCAGGCCGTCGCGGCCGGCGAGCGCATCGCCGTGCACGGCGACTACGACGTCGATGGCATCACCGCCACGGTCATCCTGCGCCGCACGCTCGAACTGCTGGGCGGGAACGTCGTGCATTTCGTCCCCGACCGCCTGCGCGACGGCTACGGCCTCAACACGCCGGCCATTGAGCGCCTGCACGCTGAGGGCGCGGCGGTGGTGGTGTCGGTCGACTGCGGCATCCGGGGCGCCGAGGCGGCGCGCCGCGCGCAGGCGCTCGGCCTTGACTTGATCATCACCGACCACCACGAGCCGGACGAGGAACTGCCGCCGGCGCTGGCCGTGGTGAACCCGAAGCGCCGCGACTGCGCCTACCCGGACAAGAACCTGGCCGGCGTCGGCGTGGCGCTCAAGCTCGTCCAGGCGCTCACCGGGCGCGCCGGCCGCGGCAACTGGCTGCCGGCGTTCGTCAAGATCGCGGCCATCGGCACGCTGGCCGACGTCGTGCCGCTCGTGGGCGAGAACCGCGTGATCGCCAGGCTGGGCCTCGAGGCGCTCTCGAAAGGGCCCCACAAAGCCGGCCTGCGCGCGCTCATCGAAAGCGCCGGCCTCGCGGGCAAGGCGATCGACAGCTATCACGTGTCCTACATGCTGGCGCCTCGCGTCAATGCGGCCGGCCGCATGAGCTCGCCCGACATCGCGCTCCGGCTGCTGCTGGCCGCCGACGACGGCATGATCGAGGAGGCGCGCGAGCTGGCGCGGCAGCTGAACGCCGAAAACGAGCGGCGGCAGCAGGAGGAGCGCACCATCCTGGCGGCCGCCCGCAAGATCGTGGAGACCGACCCCGACATCGGCGCGCGCGCCGCGCTCGTCGTCGCCGGCGACGGCTGGCACCGCGGCGTCATCGGCATCGTGGCGTCCAGGCTCGTGGACGCCTTCTTCCGGCCGGCCGTCGTGCTGTCGGTCGATGGCGACACCGCCCACGGGTCGTGCCGCAGCATCCCCGGATTCGACATGCTCGAGGCGCTGACGGCCTGCTCGTCGCTCCTCGATCAGTTCGGGGGGCATCGCATGGCCGCGGGGCTGACCATTCAGCGGTCGCGCATCCGCGCGTTTCGCGACGCCCTGACCGGGTGGGCCGACGAGCGCCTCGGTCCGGACGACCTGCGGCCCCGGCTGCGCATCGATGGCCAGCTTGGCTTCGCGCAGATCACGCCTCGGCTGTACGACGGCATCGCCCGGATGGCGCCCTTCGGCATCGGCAATCCGAAGCCGACGTTCTGGACGCCGGCGGCCCGGCTGGCCGACGGCCCGCGGCGGATGAAGGATCGGCACCTGAGCATGAGCCTGCGGCATGACGGCGTGCCACTGCGCGGCGTGTTCTGGCGCGCGGCCGAACGCGCCCCCGAGATCGCCGCGGCCCGCGAGGGGCTCGACGTGGCGTATTCGATCGAGCGGAACACGTTCAACGGGACGACGTCGCTCGAACTCACCCTGGCCGACATCCGGGCGTCGGGAGTGGTGGCGGGATGAGATGGCAGCAGCGGCTCCGAATCGGGATTGCCGTCTTCGGCGCGGCCTTCCTGGCGCTGCTGTACCTGCAATTCCGGTCGCCCAGGCCGCCCGGGCCGCAAGCCGGCGCGCCCGGCGTCACGCGAGAGGACCCGGACGCAACCGCGCAGAGCACGAGCGGCGAATTGCTGAACCTCCTGCGCGACGCGGAGAATTTCCGCCTCGAGTACGACAAGCTCTTCACCTATCCGGACGGCCGGCAGAAACTCGAAGGCGCCCGCGTGAGGGTGCCGAACCGCGGCGGACGGGATTTCGCCGTGCGGGCCCGCGTGGCCGAGGTCGGAGCGGGCCAGGATCGGATCCAGATGGATGGCGACGTCCAGCTCGAGTCGAGCGACGGGCTGGTCGCCAGGACCGAGGCGGCCGTCTACACGCAGAGCGAAGGGATTCTCCGGGCGCCGGGCCCGGCGTCGTTCACCAAGGGCCGGATGTCGGGGTCGTGCGTGGGCCTGCGGTACGACAAGGGGCGCGACTCGATCGCGATGCTCGACAAGGCGGTCATGGCGATTGCGCCAGAGGGGCCGGAAGGCGCCCAGGTCGACATCACCTCCGGCTCCGCGTACTTCGCGCGCGCCGACCACTACGTGCGGTACGAGCGCGGGTTCACGCTCGTGTCGGGCGGGCGCACCCTGACCAGCGACCTCGCAACGGCGTACCTGACCGACGACAGCGCCCGCGTGGAGACCCTCGAGATGCGCGGCCGGTCGCGCATCTCGGGCGTCGGCGAGGGCGCCGGCGCGCTGCGGGGCATGGAGGCCGACGACATCAATCTCGAGTTCGCCAGCGACGGGAAGACGATGGCTGGGGCCACCCTCGCGAGCGCCAGGCCCCGCCAGGCGAGCATCGACCTGGCGGCGGAGGGCGGGGCGCGGCGCATCGTCGGCCAGTGGGTCGACGTCCGCTTCGCGCCGGACGGGGCCACGGTCAGCGGCCTGACCGTGCGCGAGTCGGTGTCGCTCACGCTGCCGGCGAGCGCGAAGGAGCCGCCGCGGACGATCTCGTCGGCCACGCTCACCGCCACGGCGGAAGGCGGTGCGTCCCTGACGGCCGCCCGGTTCGTCGACAACGTGGAGTACCGGGAGGCGCCGCCCGGAGGCCCGCCGCGCGTGGTGCGCGCGCGGACGCTCGACGCCGCCACGGCGCCCGGGCTCGGGGCCATGACCGACGCGCGCTTCGCCGGCGCCGTCCGGTTCGAGGAAGGGCAGACCCGCGGGGCCTCGGGCCAGGCCCGGTACCTCGTTGACCGCGGCCGGATCGAGCTCGACGGCGTGGACCAGACCACCGGCCAGGCGCCGCGCGTCACCGACGGGCAGGTCGCCATCGACGCCGCGCATATCGAGATCACGACGGACCCCAGGCGCATCACGGCGCGGGGCGACGTGCGCAGCGTGATGATGCCCGCGCCGAAGGCCGGCGAGGCCGCCGCCGGAGAGGTGAAGCGCGCCGGCATGCTGGAGAAGGACCAGCCGGCCTACGCCACCTCCGCCGCGCTCGACTACGACAGCACGGTGCGCCTCGCGGTCTACACGGCGGAGGCGCCGGGCCAGTCCAGGCTCTGGCAGGGCGACACCACCATCCAGGCGGATCGGCTCACGGTGGACGACGCGACCGGGAACCTGGCCGGCACGGGCAAGGTGGCCACCACGTTTCTCATCGAGGAGCAGGACGAGAAGACGGGCAAGGTGGTGCGGACGCCCTCGATCGGCAGCGCCGAGGAGTTTCAGTACGAGGACGCCACGCGGAAGGCCACCTACACCGGCAGCGCCCACGTGTCGGGCCCGCAGGGGGACCTGAGGGCGTCGCGCATCGATCTGTTCCTGGCGACCGAGGCCAACGAGCTCGAGCGGGTCGAAGCCGAGCGCTCCGTCACGCTGAACGACCCCTCTCGGAACGTCGTCGGTGACCGCCTGACGTACACGGCGGCCGACGGCCGCTACGTCGTCGTCGGGTCGCCCGTCAAGGTGCTTGCGGAGTGCCGCGAGACGACCGGCCGGACTTTGACTTTCTACAGATCGACCAATAACATCACCGTCGAGCCGAACGACGAGTTCCGCACGCAGGTGAAGTCGATGCCGGGCTGCGTCGTTCCGGAGCGGAAGTAGATGGCCACGCTGCGCACCGAATCCCTGACGAAGTCCTACAGCGGCCGGACCGTGGTCCGCGGCGTGAGCGTGGAGGTCCACTCCGGCGAGGTGGTCGGGCTGCTCGGGCCCAACGGCGCGGGCAAGACGACGACCTTCTACATGACCGTCGGGCTGACGGCGCCGGACTCGGGCCGCGTGCTGCTCGATGGCGCCGACGTCACGCACGACCCGATGTACATCCGGGCCAGAAAGGGCATTGGCTACCTGCCGCAGGAGCCTTCCGTCTTCCGCGGGCTGACGGTCCAGCAGAACATCCTGGCCATTCTCGAAACGCTCAGCCTGACTGCCGCCGAGCGCCGGACGCGCCTGCGGAACCTGCTGGCGGAGCTCAACCTGACGCCCCTCGCCGACTCGCCGGCCTACACGCTGTCGGGCGGGGAGCGGCGGCGCGTCGAGATCACCCGCGCGCTCGTCATCTCCCCCCGGTTCATCCTGCTCGACGAACCGTTCGCCGGCATCGACCCGATCGCGGTCGCCGACATCCAGGACATCGTGTCGCACCTCAGCGAGCGCGGCATCGGCGTGCTCATCACCGACCACAACGTCCGGGAGACGCTGCGCATCACGGACCGGGCGTACATCGTCAACGAAGGCACGATTTTCCGGAGCGGAACACCCGACAGCCTGGCCGACGACGAGGAGGTCCGCCGCGTGTACTTGGGGGCGGATTTCCGGCTGGACTGACGCGGCACGACGCACTACACTCCGGGTGAAGACCCATGGCGCTTCAGCAACGACTGCACACGAAACTCGTTCAGAAACTCATTCTGACCCCATCCCTGCAGCAGGCGATCAAGCTGCTGCCGATGTCGACCCTCGAGCTCGCCGACATGCTCAACCAGGAGGTGGTCGAGAATCCGCTGCTGGAGGAAGTCCAGGCCGACGATGCGCAGGCGGCGGAGGGCGCGGCGCCCGACAAGCCGGGGGGCGAGGCCGACGCCGCGGCCAAGGTCGACGGGTGGGACGACGGCGACTACGCGTACTTCTTCGGCGACTACCTGGACGAGGGCTACCGGCCGCGGGCCCAGCAGGAGGTCAAGGAGCTGCCGCCGATCGAGAACACGCTGTCGACGACCTCGTCGCTCGCGGACCACCTCGAGTGGCAGCTCTCGCTGCAGGCCACCGACGAGACGACCCGGGCCATCGGCGAGGCCATCATCGGCAACCTCGACGACGACGGGTACCTCGTGGCGTCGGTGGACGAGATTGCCCTGATGGGCAACTGGACGGCGGACCAGGTGGAATCGACGCTGCGGATGATGCAGGGCTTCGACCCGATCGGGGTGGCGGCGCGCGACCTGCAGGAATGTCTGTGGCTGCAGCTGCGGCACATCGGCCTCGAGGGCACGCCCGCCGAGCGCATCGTCACCGAGCACCTGCGCATGCTCCAGAACCACCAGATCCCCGAGCTGGCGAAGAAGCTCGGCCTGTCGGTGGACGACCTGAAGCCGCACATCGAGACCATCCGCCACCTCGATCCGAAGCCCGGCAGCCGGTTCAACCGCCGGGAGTCGCAGTACGTCATCCCGGACGTGTACGTGGTCAAGGTGGACGACCAGTACGTGGCGGCACTCAACGAGGACGGCCTGCCGCAGCTGCGCATCAGCCCGGTGTACCGGCGGCTGCTCGAGAAGAGCTCGGAGAACCCGGAAGAGACGCGCGCCTACGTGAAGGACAAGTTCCGCTCGGCGCTGTGGCTGATCAAGTCGGTGGAGCAGCGGCAGCGGACGATCCACAAGGTCGCCACGAGCATCATCAACTTCCAGCGGGAATTCCTGGACCACGGCATCGAGTTCCTGCGCCCGCTGGTGCTGCGGGACGTGGCCAACGACATCTCGATGCACGAGTCGACGGTCAGCCGCGTCGTCACGAACAAGTACATGCACACGCCCCAGGGCGTGTTCGAGATGAAGTTCTTCTTCCACAGCGGGATCAGCAGCTCGTACGGCGACCACGTGTCGTCGGTGACGATCAAGCAGCGGATCAGGAAGATCATCGAGGGCGAGGATCCACGCAAACCGATGAGCGACTCCAAGATCGTCAGCATCCTGCAGAAGGAGGGACTGGTGCTGGCGCGGCGGACCATCGCGAAGTACCGCGAGGAACTCAAGATCCCCACGTCCAACCAGCGCAAGGTCTTCTACTGAGGCCATCATGCGACTCACGTTGACGGGCAGGCACGTCGAGATCACGCCGGCGATCAGCCGGCTGGTCGAGAAGAAGATGGCGCGGATCGCGCGCGTCCTGAACGAGCGCGCGGTGTCCGGGCAGGTCGAGCTGTGGCCCGAGAAGTTCCGCCACGTGGTCGAGGTGCACGTGCACGCGAGGGGCGGCCACATGCTCAAGGGCCGCGCGGTCGCCACGTCCTGGGACGAGGCGATGTCGCAGGCCGTCGACCGCCTGGTCCAGCAGGGGCGGCGGCTGAAGGGCAAGTGGGAGGAGCGCACGCGCGAGTCCAGGCCGGTCAAGCGCACCATCCCGGAGCCGGCCGGCGCGGGCCGCGGGCGCCGGGTCGTCCGCGCGAGGCGCTATCCCGTCAAGCCGATGAGCGTCGACGAAGCGGCGCGCGCGCTGCCGCCGGCCCCGGACGCGTTCCTCGTGTTCCGCAATGTCGACACCGACGCCGTCAGCGTCGTCTTCCGGCGCAAGGACGGGGACATCGGGCTGATCGAGCCCAAGGTGTGAGGCCCGCCGGCCGCGGCCGCTTCCGTCTATGAAGGACTTTCCGCCGCGTGTCACGGTCGGGGCGCTGCTGCGCGCCCGCGCAGAGGCGTTGAGCCTCGACCTCGAGGTCCTGGCCGGCGCGCGCGGGGTCGACCGCGCGATCACGAGCCCGTACGTGCTGAAGACCGGCCTCGCGCTGGCGGCCTTCGACGCCTACCTGCAGGAAGGCCGCGTGCTGGTCTTCGGCGCCAGCGAGGTCGCCTATCTCGGCGGGCAGGACCCGGCCGCGCGCGCCGCCAGCCTGGCCCGCGTGATGGCCCACCCCATCCCGTGCGTCCTCGTGACCGACGGGCAGGCGCTGCCGGCCGAAGTCGCCGACGAGGCCGAGCGCGCCGGCGTGCCGTTGCTGCGGACGCCGGTGGCGACGCCCATCGCGATTGCGAGGCTCACCAGTTTCCTCGAGGACATCCTGGCCGAACGGACCATCGTGCACGCCGTGCTGATGGATATCCTGGGGCTGGGCGTGCTCATCGTCGGGGAGAGCGGCATCGGCAAGAGCGAGTGCGCGCTCGACCTGGTGCTGCGCGGGCACCGCCTGGTCGCGGACGATACGGTCGAGATCCGGCGGCGCGCCGAGTCGGTGCTCATCGGCGCGTGCCCGGAGCTCACGCGGCACCACATGGAGATCCGCGGCCTCGGCATCATCAACATCCGCGACCTGTTCGGCGTCGCCTCCACGCGGTCGTCGAAACGGATCGAATTCGTCGTCCAGCTCGAACGCTGGGAGAGCCGGCGCGAGTACGAGCGGCTCGGCCTCGACGACCAGCATTTCGAGATCCTCGGCCTGCGGGTGCCCATGAACCGGATGCCCGTGGCGCCCGGGCGCAGCATCGCGAACCTCGTCGAGGTCGCCGCGCGAAACCAGTTGCTGCGCGCGCGGGGCCACCACGCCGCGAGGAAGCTTGCCGACCGCCTGCAGCAGCACATCCAGAACGGTGACGCCGGTCCCGCGCTCGAGGCGGACGAGCCCGGGGAGCGGGAGAGCGACTGATGGCCGGCGCGAAGGGACCTGCCGTGGCGCGCCGCGGGGCGCAGGCGCGCTTCGTCGTGCTCACGGGCCTCTCGGGCGCCGGCAAGTCGCAGGCGATTCGGGCCCTCGAGGATCTCGGCTACTTCTGCATCGACAACCTGCCGACCATGCTGATTCCGACGATGGCGGAACTGGCCAGGCGCGCGGGCTCCGGCCTCGAGCAGGTGGCCATCGTCGTCGACGTGCGGGAAGGCGCGTTCCTGTCCGAGTTCCCCAAGGTGTTCCGCCGGATCCGGCGGATGCCGGGGCTGAAGACGACGTTGATCTTCCTCGAGGCCCGCGATGCCGCGCTCGTGCGCCGGTTCAGCGAGACACGCCGGCCGCATCCGCTGGCGAAGGACCGGCCCGTGCTCGACGGGATCCGCGAGGAACGGCGGGCGCTGCGGCCGATCCGCGCCATGGCCGACGAGATCATCGACACCTCGGACCTCACCGTCTACGACTTGCGCGACGCGTTCATGGCGGCCGCCCGGGGCACGGTGCGCGCCCGGCCCATGCAGGTGACGCTGGTGAGCTTCGGGTTCAAGCACGGCCTCCCCGTCGAGTCGGACCTCGTCTTCGACGTGCGCTTCCTGCCGAACCCGCATTTCTTCCCCCGCCTGAGGCGGCTGTCGGGGCGCGACCGCGCCGTCGTCGCGTTCATGCGGCGCCACCCGGCCACGCAGGAGACGCTCAGCCGCCTCGCGGCCCTGCTGCGGTTCCTGATTCCGCAATACGCGCACGAGGGCAAGAGCTATCTGACCGTCGGCATCGGCTGCACGGGCGGACAGCACCGGTCGGTCTACGTGGCCGAGCAACTCCGCCGCGACCTCGGGTCCATCAGCGGCGTGCAGCTGCATGTTCGGCATCGCGACATGGCGCCTCTCGGCGAAACCGCCGGGGCGCGGCGCGGACAAGGAGCACGGACGTGATTGGCGTAGTGGTGGTCACCCACGGGCAGCTGGCCGCGGAGCTCGTCAACGCCGCGGAGGCCATCGTCGGCGATTTGCCGCGGTTCGCCGCGGTCTCGATCGGCTGGCACGACGACACCGACGACGCGCGCGAGGAGATCAAGCAGGCGATCGCGCGCCTGCAGAGCGAGAGCGGCGTGCTCGTGCTGACGGACATGTTCGGCGGCACGCCGACGAACCTGGGCCTGTCCTTCGTCGAGCCGGAGCGGGTCGAGGTCGTGACGGGCGTCAATCTCCCGATGCTCATCAAGCTTTCGAGCCTGCGGCCCGCGCAGCCGGAGCTGCTGGCCGTGGCCCGCGAGCTGCGTGAGACCGGGCGCAACGCCATCCACGTGGCGTCGGACCTGCTCCGCTCCGAGGCCAAGGCCTGAGATGCTGGATCGCACCGTCACGATCCGCAACGCCCTCGGCCTGCACGCCCGCGCGGCCGCGCGGTTCGTGCACGCCGCCGGCGCGTTCCAGAGCCGGGTGACGGTGATGCGGGAGGACCGCGGCGACCGCCGCGTGGACGGCAAGAGCATTCTCGGGCTCCTGCTGCTCGCCGCCGCCCGCGGCATCGCCATCCGCATCTCCGCCGACGGCGTCGACGAGGACGAGGCGCTCGGCGCGCTCTGCCGCCTGGTGGAATCCGGGTTTGGAGAAGACGCGTGACGACGCGCATCACCGGCCTCGGGGTGTCGCCCGGCGTCGCCTGGGGGCCGGCGGCCCTCATGCTGCAGCGCCATCCGGCCCTGCGCTACGGGATCGCGGCGGCCCACGTGGCGCGCGAGCGCGCCCGGCTCGACCAGGCACGGGCGACCAGCGCGGCGCAGCTCCAGGCCATCCGCGCGCGGGTCTCGCAGCACGCCGGCGCCGACCTCGCCAGCCTGTTCGAGGCGCAGTTGCTCATGCTCGACGACGACCTGCTCGTGCCCCGGGCGCTTCGCATCGTCGAGGCTGACCGGGTGAACGCCGAGTGGGCGCTCGACCAGGCCTTCGACGAATTCTGCGGCGTCTTCGCGGCGGTGGGCGACGAGTACCTGCGCGAACGCCGCGGCGACGTCGCCGACGTGGTGGGGCGGCTGCGCCGCAACCTGCTCCCGTCCGCGGCAGGCGGCATGCGCGTGCTCGCGGACCTGGCGGCGCCCGCCGTGCTGGTCGCCGACGAGCTGGCGCCCTCCGTCGCGGCGCAGCTGGACCCGGCGATGATCCTCGGCCTGGCGCTCGAGACCGGCAGCCGCACCCATCATTCGGCCATCCTCGCGCGATCGCTGGGCATTCCCGCCGTTGCCGGCGCCGCGGCGGTGACCAGGCAAATCAGGCCAGGCACCCTCGTGCTCGTCGACGGCGACGCGGGGGCCGTGGTGGTGGACCCGCCGGCCGACCTCCTCGATCAGGCGCGCGCGCGCCGCGAGAAGCGTTCGGCGAGCGCCGCAGCCCCCGGGCCGCTGGCCTCCGGCCCGACGGCCACGGCCGACGGCGTCGCGGTCCGCTTTCTCGCGAACATCGAGCGCCTCGACGAGGTCGACGCGGCCAGGAAGGCCGGCGCAGAAGGCATCGGGCTGTTCCGCTCGGAGTTCCTGCTCGGGGGCCGGGCGGTCGAGGCGTTCGACGAGGACGCCCAGTACCGCGTCTACCGTGACCTGGTCGAGGGCATGGCGCCGCATCCGGTCACGATCCGGACGTTCGACATCGACGAGTCGCAGGCGTCCGGCGGGGCCGACGCCGGGCAGAACGACGAGCGGCCCGCGCGTGAGGCAGGGCTGTCACGGGGTCCCCTGGGCCTGCGGGCGATCCGCCTGAGCCTGGGCCGCCGCGACGTGTTCGGCACGCAGCTGCGCGCGCTGGCCAGGGCCGGACGCCACGGCTCGGCGCGGGTGCTGCTGCCGTTTGTGTCGAGCGTCGACGAACTGCGCGAGGCCCGGGCCGCGATGCAGGCGGCCGCGCACGAGGTGGAAGGCGGAGGCCGCCGCCTGTCGCCCATGCCGATCGGCATCATGATCGAAGTGCCGTCGGCGGCGCTCACCGTCGACCTGCTGGCCGCCGAGGCGGACTTCTTCAGCATCGGCACCAACGACCTGATTCAGTACCTGCCTGGCCGTCGACAGGGCCGACGGCCGCGTGGCCGGCCTGTTCGACCCGCTCCATCCCGCGATTCTGAGGGTCATTCGGACCGTCATCCAGCTGGCGCGGCCTCGGGGGCGGCGCGTCGCGCTCTGCGGCGAGATGGCCGCGGATCCCGGCGCGCTCCTGCTGCTGCTGGGGCTGGGGGTCACCGAGTTCAGCATGAGCCCGGCCGCCATCCCCGAGGCTCGCGATCTCGTCCGGCGGGTCGCGATGAGCGCCGCGCGCCGGGTGGCGGCCCGGGCGGTCGGCATGGCGACGTCACGGGAGATAGGTGCGCTGGTGGCGGAGCGGTTTCCCGCGCTGGCCAAGTGGCCGGCCGGCCGCGATGGCCGGCCGCACATGGAGGGGCAATCGTGAATGGAGAACTGAGGCCGGGTGTCGTTCGCGTGGACAAGCCCTGGGGCTATGAACTGCTGTGGGCCCGGACGGCGCAGTACGTCGGCAAGGTCATCCACGTCAACGCCGGGCATGCGCTCAGCCTGCAGTACCACCGCGTGAAAACGGAAACCGTCTATCTGGCGTCGGGCAAGGTGCGGTACGAGATCAAGGACGGGGAGACGCTGCGCACGATCGATCTCCAGCCGGGAGGGTGCCTCCACATCCCGGCGGGCACCGTCCACCGCGTGACCGCGATCGAGGACGCCGACATCTTCGAGGTCTCGACCCCGGAACTCGACGATGTGGTGCGGCTGGAGGATTGGTACGGAAGGGCGGGGAAGTAGTCAGGAGCCAGTAGTCAGCATTCAGTAGAAAGGCTCGTCTAGCCGATCGGTGTCCCACTCCTACGGCTATGCCGGCTACTGGCTACTGGCTACTGGCTACTGTTCTTCGTCAGAACGGAATATCGTCCGCGTTGATGTCGGCCGGCGCCTGCTCGAGTTCATCGACCACGTGGGACTCGCGCGACGCGCCGCCGCCCTGGCCGCCGGGGCTGCCGAGCAGCACCACGCGGTCCACCGACACCTCGGGCGTGTAGCGGTTGTGGCCCTCGCGATCGGTCCAGGTCTGGATGGAGAGGCGGCCTTCCACCAGGATGCTCTTGCCCTTCAACAGGTGCGGCGACAGGGTTTCCGCCTGGCGCCCCCAGATCTTGATGCGGTACCACTCGGTGCCTGGCTTGCCGCGCTCGTCTTTCTTCGAGGGGTCTTCCACCGCCAGGCTGCTCGAGAGCACCTGCTTGCCCTGCGGTGTGGCGCGCAGTTCGCCGTCGCGCCCGAGATTGCCCACGAGGATGATCTTGTTGTAGCTGTTCGCCATGCGAATCCTTTCACCGGGCGCCAGCGGCCCGGGCCGCCTCACTTCTTCGGCACGTTGAGCTGGTCGAGCGCCTGCTTGGCCAGGAAGGCCGCATCGCTCGACGGGTAGCTCTTGATCACGAACGACAGCGATTCCTTCGCCTGCGCGATCTGCCCCAGCGCCTTCTGCGCCATCCCGCGCTTGAAGTACGCGTCCGGCAGCGTGTTGCTGGCGGGGTAGCGCTCGATCACGGCGTTGTAGGCCGCCAGCGCGTCCTGGAAGCGTCCCGACATGTAGCAGGTCTCGCCGATGTAGTACTGCGCGTCATCGGTGAGATCGGATTTCGGGAACGTCTTCAGGAAACTCTCGAAACCCTGGATGGCCAGGCTCCAGTTGCCCATGTAGTAGTCCGAGCGCGCCGTTTCGAAAGCCTGGGACGGCGACGCGCCGAAGCTGCCCGGCCTGGGCGCAGGCGGCGTGGCGGGCTGTGCCGCGGACTGCGCCACAGCCGCCCCGGCGTCCGCCGGCGCGGCGGGCACGGCGGCCGGCGGGGCCGCCGTCTGCGCGAGGCGGATGGCGTCCACCTCCTCCGAGAGCGAACCGAGGCGCACGTTCGACTCGTCGAGCTTCTCGCGCAGCACGCGCACGTCCGCCGCCATCGTGTCGGTGAGGGACTTCTGGTCGGCGAACGATTTCCGGCTGGCGGCCGCCTGCTCTTCGAGGCGCGCGGTGACCGACTCCAGCAGCTTGGTCACCGCGGCCAGCTGGGCCTGCAGCCGGGTGTTCTGCTGCTGCAGCATCCGGATGTCCGCCATCATCTGCTGGTGCTCCTTGTTGGCGGCCTCGAGCGGCTGCGTCGCCGAAAACGCCAGGAGGAGCACCACCGCGAAGAACAGCCCAAGGTGTCGAATCATGGCCTCGTCTCGCTTGCGCCGGCTCACTTGGCCGTGATGACGGAGTGCGCGCGCCGGTTCTTGGCCCAGGCCGCCTCGTCATGGCCCGGATCGAAGGGGAACTCCTTGCCGTAGCTGACCGTCTTGATGCGGCTGGCCGGGATGCCGAGCGCCACGAGGTACGACTGCGCCGCGACGGCCCGGCGCTCGCCGAGCGCGAGGTTGTATTCCGCCGTGCCGCGCTCGTCGCAGTGGCCCTCGATGGTGATGGTCCACGTCGGGTACTTCTTGAGGATCGCGGCGTTGGCGTCGAGCGCGGCGCGCCCCTCGGCCGACAGCTCCGCGTTGTCGTAGTCGAAGTAGACGATGCGCATGGGCGACTCGCGGTTGAGATCGTCGATCGAGCGCGTCGTCATCGGGTCCTCGACGACGGGCGGAGGAGTGACCACCGGCTTCTCGGCGATCGGGGCCGGCGGGGCCGGAGGCGGAGGCGCCTCGGGCGTGGTCGGCGGCGGCGGGGGCAGCGGCCGGGCCACCGGCGGCTTCTTGGGGGCACACGCCCCGAGCGCCAGCGACGCCACGACGACTGCGGTGAGCACTGCGACGGATGCCGATCGGATGCGCATACGGTTGACCCCTTCTCGCCCCGGCTACTTTGACCAGTCGGGCGTGTAATTGTTCCCGACCGTGGTGATCTGCTTGAGCCCTACCCCGTCCCGGCCCATGACGAAGATCTGCTTCTTGCCCGTCCGCGTCGACATGAACGCCACGTGCCGGCCGTTCGGCGCGTACGCCGGGCTCTCGTTGCTGCCCTGGCCCGACGTGATCTGCCGGCGTTCCTGCGTCGCCAGATCGTAGATTCTAATATCGTAGCCCGGACCGGTCTTCGACGCGTAGGCGATTTCGTTGAACGGTGCCGGCGACCAGGTCGGCCGGTCGCACCACGACTCGGACGTAATCTTGTTCAGGTTCAGGCCGTCGGCGTCGATGATGTAAATCTGCGGCGAACCCGACCGGTCCGACGTGAAGGCGATCTGGGTGCCGCTCGGCGACCACGTCGGCGAGGTGTCGATCGCCGGGTTGTTCGTCAGGCGGACGATGTTCGACCCGTCCCTGTTCATCACGTAGAGCTCGGAGTTGCCGTCGCGCGTCGAGGTGAAACACAGGCGCGTGCCGTCGGGCGACCACGCCGGCAGCCAGTTCTGGCCGCGGCCGTTGGTCGGGTTCTCGAGCGTGCCCTGGTAGATCAGCGAGATGAAGATGTCGGGGAAGTCGCGCCGGTACGACGTGTAGGCGATGGCGCGGGCGTCGGGCGCCCACCGCGGGAAGAGGTTCAGCTTCCGGGTCACGGTCACGCGCTTCTGGTTGGCGCCGTCGTAGTCGGAGATGTAGATCTCCTTGACGTCGCGGTCCGCGATGGCGTTGATCACGCGCTCGCCGTCGCGGTCGGAGGAGAACGTCAGCTTCGACCGTGCGGCCCCGCGGAGGGCGCGCTGCTGCAGGTGGATGTCGTCCGACGCGGTGTGCGCGTAGAGCCGCGGGTTCGACGTCGACCCGGTGTACTCCTTCGCCATCACCGAGCGGCGCGACCGGACGTCGAACAGGCGCACCTCGACGCGGAACGACGCCGGCCCCGTCCGTTCGACACTGCCCATCACGAGGCCGTCCACGCCGAGCTCGCGCCAGCGGTCGAACGGGACGTCGGCATACGAGCGCGCCGCCGGGATCGTCCGGTAGGTGTCGCGCTGCACCATGTAGAACTCGCGCTCGAAGGCCAGATCGTCCCAGAGCACCGCCCCCATCAGCTTCGCCGCCGCCTCCGTCTCGGCGTCGCCCGCGCGGGCGATGAAGTCCGGCACCGCGTACCGCGGCCGCGCGCCGGCCTCGCCCGAGAGGCTCAGGATCACCTCCGACTGCTGCTGGGCCTGCCCCGGCAGGCCGGCCGCCGCGCCGGGCCACGGAGTCAGCGCGGCGCACGCCACGATTGCCGCGCCCGCACAGGTCATCGCTCGCATGATGCGCATGGTCACCGTCTGTACTCGAATCTCAGGTGCACCGTCAGGTGGTCGTCGGGGAACGCCGACGGCAGCGGCGGGACACGCTGGGTCAGGAACAACGCGCGCTGCGACGTCAGGTCCAGCGCCGGGAATCCACTCGATCGCTCAAGCTCGATGTCGGTGAGCCGCCCGTCCCGCTGGATGCGGAACACCACCACCGCCTCGCCCGACACCTGCTGCCGGGCGTCCCACCGGCCCTGGATGAGCTGCAGCATCGTCACCAGGTAATCAGGGCAGCAGAAATTCTTGACGTCGAGATAGCTGCCCGCACCCATCCCGCCGCCGGTCGAGAGTCCGCCGAATCCCAGGCCCCGATTCGGGTTCAGGGCATCGCCGCCGGGCGGCCCCGCGGCCGGGACGGCCTGCGCCGCCGGCGCGGCAGCCTCGGTGCCGGGCTTGGCGGGCTTCGGCGGTGCCTTCGCCGGCCTGGTGGACGTCGGCAGCGTCATGGCCGGCTTCGCCGCCGCCGGCGGAGGCACCACGGGCGACGGTTTCTTCGCCGCGGCAGGCGGCGCCTCGGCGCGCGGCCGCGCGGGGCTGCCCATCATCGTCATCCCCCCGGCGTTCGGACCGGGCGCCCCGCCGAGGGAAATCGTCATGATGTCGCGCTCCTGCTCGCCGCGCGCACGGCCGCCAATCGCCGACGCCGCCATGAGCAGCGCGACAAGCGCCACGTGGCCCACCAGCGACGCCGACACCATGCGCGGCAGGCCGGCATCGTGCCGCGCGCGCTCGAGCAGGACGCTGGTGACCGCTTCCATCGCGATCAGCGCTCCTCCGGCGCACGCGCGACGATGCCCACCTGCTCGATGCCCGCGTCCTTGAGCCGGTCCATCACGTCGAGTAGTTCCTGCAGCTGGATGGCGCCGTCCCCGCGCAGGAAGATCTTCTTCTCGCTGCGCCCGTCCATAAGCTGGCGGACGCGTTCGGCGAGCACGTCGATCTGGACGCGCTCGGTGCCGAGGCGCACGGCGCGGTCCTTCCGGAACGAGAGCGGCACGGTGACGAACACGCGCTCCTCGGCGATCGGCTCCGACCGGCGCGCGACAGGGAGGTTCACGTCGACGCCGCGCTGCAGCATCGGCGCGGTCACCATGAAGATGATGAGCAGCACCAGCATCACGTCGACGAGCGGCACGACGTTGATCTCGGAGATCGACGAGGTCACGCGCCGCACGCGCCCCGTGCGTCCCGTGGTGACTTCGTCGGTCGGGCTGACCTTCGGCATCGATCGCGCGTCCTCGGCTCGCGTCTACGTGAAGTTGCGCTCGGAGATGTTCAGGAACTCGAGCGCGAAGTCGTCCATCGCCGCCGTCAGGTCCTTCACCTCGGCCACGAAGTGGTTGTAGAAGTAGACCGCCGGGATGGCCGCGAACAGGCCCGCCGCCGTGGCGATGAGCGCCTCGGCGATGCCGGGCGCCACGACGCCGAGGCTGGTCGAGCCGACGCTCGCGATGCGCTGGAACGACGTCATGATCCCCCACACCGTGCCGAAGAGCCCGATGAACGGCGTGATGCTGGCCGTCGTCGCCAGCAGCGGCAGCCGCCGCTCGAGCTTGGCCACCTCCACCGCCGCCGCCCGGAGCAGCGCCCGGTCGACGGCGGGCAGGCTCTTCAAGGTAGGACGTCCCGGCGCGGCGCCGGGACTGTTCATCTCCTGGGCGGCCTGCTTGAGCTGCGCGTTCAACTCCGCGTAGCCGGCCTGGAAGATCCCCACCAGCGGGCTCTGTTCGAAGGTGCGGCACACGGCCTGGACTTCCGAGAACTTCGTGCTCCGCCGGAAGATGTCGCGGAACGTCGCCGTCTGTTTCTGCACGCGGCGCAGATACCACAGCTTGTGGAGGATGATGCCCCACGACACCACCGAGAACGCCAGGAGCAGGAGGAGGACAAACTTGGCGGCCGGGCCGGACCGGAGAACCAGGTCCACGACGCCGTCACCGGCAATGGCATTGGCACCCACACGACGTCCCTTCGGATGCGCCGATGCCGGTCGACGGCGTCGGTGAATCCGGCTCCATCACGGTCGGCACCAAGCGTATTCCCGCAAGAGTACCATGCGAGGCATGGCCTGTCAAACCCGTGATATCATGGGAGTTCCGCGTCGTCACACCTGTTTTGACGGGAGCCGGACTGGCCCATGCTGCGATACCTGAACATCCGCAACCTCGCCGTGATCGAGAGCCTCGAGGTGAGCTTCCAGCCCGGCCTGAATGTCATCACGGGGGAGACGGGCGCCGGCAAGTCGATCGTCGTGGGCGCCGTCGGGTTGCTGCTCGGAGACCGGGCCTCCTCCGACATCGTCCGGACCGGAGAGGAGACGGCGGTCGTGCAGGCCGTGTTCGATCACGACGGCCGCGAGGTCATCGTGAGAAGGGAAGTCACGGCCCAGGGGAGAAGCCGGAGTTTCGTGGACGGCCAGCTCGTGACGGCGGGAACTCTTAAGGATTTAGGAGTTAGTCTGGTCGACCTCCACGGTCAGCACGAACACCAGGCCCTCCTGAACCCGGAACTTCACCTCGACCTGCTCGATCAGTTCGCCGGCCACTCCGCGCAGCGGCACTCGGTCGCCTGCGCCCATGAAGGGTGGTCTGCGCTTCGGGCCGAGCTCGCCGCGGCGAAAGCCCGGGAGAGGGACCGCGACGCGCGTGCCGAGTTCCTCCGGTTCCAGCAGGGCGAGATCGACCGGGTCGCCCCGCGCGCCGGCGAGGACGAAACCCTTGCGGCCGAGCGAGTGCTCCTGGCGAATGCCGAGAAGCTCCGCCGCCTGTGCGACGAAGCGTACGGGCGCCTCTACGACGACGACACGTCGGCCCTGAGCTCGCTGGCGGCGGTGTGGAAGCGGGTTTCGGAGTTGCGCGAACTCGACCCGCGTTTTGCCCCTTACCTCGAGGCGCGCGAGGCGGTCGAGGCCCAGCTCGGAGACCTCGCGGCGTTTCTGCGCGAGTACGGCGCCCGCATCGAATCGGCGCCAGAGCGGCTGCAGGAGCTGGAGGACCGGCTGGCGTCCATCGAGCGTCTCAAGAGGAAGTACGGGCCCACGCTCGGCGACGTGATCGACCGGCGCAGCCGATGCGCAGACGAGCTTGCGGCGCTCGACGCGTCGGCGGAGACCATTGCCGACCTCGAGTCGCGCCTCGCGGCTGCGGCCGAACGCTACCGTTCCGCCGCCGCGGCCCTCTCGAGCCGGCGCCGGCGCCGGGCGCCAGAGTTTGCGAAAGCGCTCGAGTCGGAGCTCGCGGGCCTCGCGATGAACGGCACACGCTTCGAGGTCCGGTTCGAGGACGCTGATGGCGGCGAGGATCGCTGGACGGCCCGAGGGGTGGACGTGGGCGAGTTCTTCGTGTCGCCGAATCCGGGGGAGGACGTGCGGCCCCTGGCGCGGGTCGTTTCCGGGGGCGAACTGTCGCGAGTGATGCTGGCCCTCAAGACGCTCGCCAGCACGGATTCGCCTGGGAAGACGCTCGTCTTCGACGAGGTCGACGCGGGAATCGGGGGCAGGGTAGCCGACGTGGTGGGGCAGCGGCTCCAGTCGCTGGGCCGGGACTTCCAGGTGCTCTGCATCACGCACCTGCCCCAAATCGCGGTGTGCGGCCAGGCTCACTATCGGGTCGCCAAGGCCGAGCGGGGAGGGCGCACGCATACCACCGTCGATGCGCTGTGGGGGCCGGCCCGCATCGACGAGCTGGCGCGCATGATCGCCGGTTCGGTGGTGACGGAGGGCGCGCGGGCCACGGCGAGGGAAATGCTGGCCGCGAGGCAGGGCGAAAGCGAGGCGAGGCGAAGGCGAAAGGGCGAAAGGCGAAAGGCGAAAGCGAAGTAATGTCCAGGCGCTATCTCATCGAGACGTTCGGCTGCCAGATGAACTTCCACGACTCCGAGCGCATGGCCGGCCTGCTGGAGGCGGCAGGCTACGAGCCCGCGCTGGAGCCGGCCGACGCCGACGTCATCGTGCTCAACACCTGCACCGTTCGCGAAAAGGCCGAGGACAAGGTGCTGAGCCGCATCGGCGAGATCAGGAGCGCGGGCACGTTCGGGCGCGAGGCCCCCGTCATCGCCGTCGCCGGCTGCATGGCTCAGCAGGAGGGGGCCAGCCTGTTCCGAAGGGCGCGATCGGTTGACGTCGTCGTTGGCACGATGGCCGAGCGGCGCCTTCCGGTGCTCGTGGACGAGGCCCTCAGAACCCGTGCGCGCCAGATTGACGTCAACCCGTACGACGACGTGTCGTTTCCGCTCGGGATGGCCCGCCGGATGGACCCGGTCAGGGCCTACGTGACGATTATCGAGGGCTGCAACGACTACTGTGCGTTCTGCGTGGTGCCGCACACACGCGGTCACGAGCGGATGCGGCCGAAGACCGATATCCTCGCGGAGGTTCAGGAGGCGGTTCAGGGCGGTCGGACCGAAATCCACCTGCTCGGACAGATCGTGAACCACTACCAGGCGCCCGATGATTCCGCTTGCGCCTTCGCGGGCCTGCTCGAGGCCGTCGACGGCATCCCGGGGGTGCGTAGAATCCGCTTTGCCAGCCCGCACCCGCGGCACGTCACGCCCCGGCTCATCGAGGCGATGCGCGACCTCCCGCACGTCTGCAAGCACCTTCACCTGCCCGTGCAGTCGGGCTCGACGCGCGTCCTCGCCGCCATGCGGCGCCGGCACACGCGTGAAGACTACCTGGACCTCGTGCGGGCCGTGAAAGCTGGCGTCCCCGGGATCCAGCTTTCGACCGACATGATCGTGGGCTTCCCCGGCGAGACGCTGGAGGAGTTCGATGACACCCTCAGCCTGGTGCGGGCCGCGAGGTTCCACTCGATGTTCTCCTTCAAGTACTCGGAACGCCCGGGCACGCTGGCGGCGAAGCGACTGCCGGATGACGTGGCGGAGGAAGAAAAAGACCGGCGGCTGGCGGCGCTGCAGGAGCTTCAGAAGCGCATCCAGGCGGAACTTCACGCCGGACTTGTCGGGAAGACGGTGGAAGTGCTGGTGGACAGCGTGAGCCGGCGCCGCGAGACCGAACTCTCCGGGCGCACCACGGGAAACACGGTCGTGAACTTCCCGGGCGATCCGAGTGCGCTCGGTACGTTCGCGATGGTGGCGATCGAACGCGCGGGGCCGCACAGCCTGTGGGGGAGGGCCGGGTCCTTGACAGGTCCGCAGGCGGGCCCTACTTTGTAGAGGCGTTCACCTGTCAGCAATAGCGGAGGCGCGCAGGGCGGAGTCCGGGGCGAGGGGCGTCCGGTTGCGCGCGGGCGAGGATTACGATGCAGAGCGAAATGATCATCAAGGGGCTGATGGTCGACCCGGTCACCAACATGCCGATTGTGATTCTCCGGGACAAGGACGGCGAGCGGGTGCTGCCGATCTGGGTTGGCATCTTCGAAGCCAATGCGATCGCGCTCCAGATCGAGAACATCGCCACGCCCCGACCGATGACCCACGACCTCCTGCGAAACGTCATCCGTGACCTCAACGGCGCCGTCGAGAAGATCGTCGTGTCGGATCTGAAGGAAACGACGTTCTATGCCCTGATCTACCTTCGCGTCGGGCAGGACGTGGTGGCCGTGGATGCGCGGCCGAGCGATGCCCTGGCGCTCGCGCTCAGAACGCAGGCGCCAATCTTCGTGGAAGACCACGTGATCGACAGCGCGAAGACCGTCGATCTTTCCCCGGAGCCGGCCAATGCCGACCGGCTGCAAAAGTGGCTTGAAAGCCTCGATCCCGAGGAGCTCGGGAAATACAAGATGTAGGCCGGGCAGCGGGGGCCGGGCCCTTCCGGATGGCCCCTGTCCTTGACACCCGATTCGGGCGGACCCTAGAATAGCCGCGCCGTCCACAGGCCAGTTTCCATGATTGTTTCAATCGCCAACCAGAAGGGTGGGGTCGGCAAGACCACCACCGCGATCAACTTGGCGGCGGCGCTCGCCATGCGCGGCAGGCGGACGCTGCTCATCGACATGGATCCGCAATCGAACAGTTCGATGTCCTACCTGGACATCCGGACCGTCGAGCGCAGCCTGTACGATGTGCTCTCCGATGCGCAGTGCGCGCTGGCGGACGTCGTCGTCGATTCGAACGTCAGCAACCTGCAGGTGGCGCCGGCGCGCATCGCGCTCGCCAAGCTGGAGGCCAAGCTGGTGGGGGAGATGGACGCCCACTTCCGCCTGAAGGACAGGCTCGACCCCATCCGCGAGGACTACGAGTTCATCGTCATCGACTGCCCGCCGACGCTCGGCCTGCTCACGGCCAACGCGCTGGTGGCTTCGAGCCATCTGCTGGTCCCCATCCAGTCGTCGTATTTCGCGCTCGAGGGCACCGATGACCTGCTCGAAACGGTCGAAAAGGTCAGGGCTAGGGCCAACCCGGACCTTCGCCTGCTGGGCGTGCTGATCACCATGCACGATCGGCGCACCGCCATCGCGAGGGACATCCGGAATCAGATCCGCGCGGTCTTCGGCGACCTCGTCTTCGCGACGGTCATCAGCAAGAGCGTGCGCCTCGAAGAAAGCCCGGCCTACAAGGAGTCGATCTTCACCTTCGCGCCCGAGTCGTCAGGCGCGACCGAGTACTACCGGTTGTGCGAGGAGGTCATGGACCGTGCCTAGGCGATCTGGTTTGCCCGAATCGATTCGGATGCGGCACGACGAGCACTACGTCGCGACGCTGTCGGCCCCGGCCGGGACGCCGATTGGCAGGCTGCTGGCGATCGACCAAGTGGATCCGAACCCCGATCAGCCACGCCAGGCGATGGGAGACCTCTCGGAGCTCATGGCGTCGATTGCGGAAAAAGGGGTGATCGAGCCGATCATCGTCAGGGTCAAGGGAGGCCGGTATCAGATCATCGCCGGCGAGCGCCGCTACCAGGCCGCCGTGCAGGTCGGCCTGAAGGAGCTCCCGGTCGTGGTCCGCGACGTGGACGATGGTGAGGTGATCGAGCTTGCGCTGGTCGAGAACCTGCAGCGGAAGGATTTGACCCCCTTCGAGGAAGCGGACGCGCTGCACGCGCTGGCGAGCAGGGGAAACCTCACCCACGAGGACTTGGCCAAACGGCTTGGAAAGTCCAGGACGGCGATCACGGAGAGCCTGGCGCTCCACAAGATGCCCGCCGACGTGAAAAACCTGTGTCGGCTGGCCGACATTTCCTCCAAGTCATTGCTTCTTCAGATAGTTAGGCTTGGCGACCACGCAAAAATGATCGCGATGATCGAGAAGATCGCGCGTGAGGGCAACGCCACCCGCGAAAAGCTCCGGAAGGAAGCGGCCGCCAGGCCGCAGCGCGGGCGGCCGCGGGCGTACGTCTTCAACTACCGTCCGCCCACGAAAGCATTCAAGCTGCACCTCGCGTTTGCCAAGAGCCAGGTTGATCGCGGCGAGATCATCAGCGCGCTCGAGGCCATCATCCAGGAGCTCCGGAAGGGACGTTAGCAGCGTCGCGGCCCGGGGGCGCCCGAAGGGGACTCGCGGCCGAAGAAGCGTGATTTCTGCAGGCGCTCGATGTGTAGGTTAACATAACATATATTATCAGACGTCATGAGTTCGGCGCCTGAACACCCCCTGTTGATGAACTGTTGGCGCCCAAAAGGGCCCGGCACCCGCCCCCGTCTCCGCGTGTGGTATCGTGTCGCCCAGCGTATGTTCCGAGTCCTCGACCGCTACGTCATCCGAAGCGTGATCCCGCCCCTCCTGATGGCGCTCCTGGTCTTCACCTTCATGCTGACCCTGCCGTTCATCATGGAGCTGGCGGAACCGCTCATTTCCAAGGGCGCCCCGGCCGCCACCGTCTTCTCGCTCATGGTGACGCTGCTGCCGCAGGCCCTCGCCGTCACCATCCCGATGGCCCTGCTCGTCGGTCTGCTGGTCGGATTCGGCCGGCTGTCGAGCGACCGCGAATGGGTCGCCCTCCAGGCCTGTGGCGTCGGCGTCGGCCGCGTCCTCAGGCCGGCCATCCTGCTCGGGGTCCTGGCCACCGCCGCGGCGCTCTACGTGTACATCTGGGCCGTCCCCGACGCGAACCAGGCGGCCCGCGAAATCCGGTACAACGTCGTCGCCCAGCTGGTCGAAGGCGAGATCAAACCCCGCGTCTTCTTCGACCATTTCCCCAACCGCGTGCTCCTGGTGCGCGATGTGCCCCCCGGAGGCGGAGTCTGGCGGGACGTCTTCCTGGCCGACTCCACCGACCCGCACAACCCGGTCATCTATCTGGCGGATCGCGGGCACATGGTCCTCGATCGCGCCCGGCGGACGGTGGAACTCGTCCTCGAGGACGGCACGCAGCACACGAGCAAGGCCGACGCGCCCCAGGACTACAGCGTGGCGCGGTTCCGCCAGCTCGTGCTCAGCCTCGATCCGGAGACCGTCTTTCCCCGGAGCGGCCCGGCCAAGGGCGACCGCGAAATGTCGATCGCGGAGCTGCGGGCGCTCATCGTGACGTTGAAGCAGCAAGGGATCTCCACGCACAACCCGGTGATGGAGATTCAGAAGAAGTTCTCGATTCCCACCGCCTGCCTCGTCTTCGCGGTGCTGGGCGTGGTGTTCGGCCTCACCAACCGCAGGGATGCCAAGTTCGCCAGCTTCGTGAAGGGCATCCTGGTGATCTACGTCTACTACTTCTTCCTCATGAACGCGCAGTCGGCTGCAAAGGGCGCGTGGCTGCCGCCATGGTTCGCGCCATGGGTGCCGAACATCATGCTGGGCGCGCTGGGGGCCGGCCTGCTGCTGCGCCGCGGCGTGCGGAACGCCCGCTGGACGAACTGGACCGGGCGGATCCGCGCACGGACCGGGGCCGCCTGGCCGCAATTCGGGACCTGGCGGGGGCCAAGAGCCCTGGGCCTCGGGGCCTGGCGGCGCGCGAAGGCCGCGGGCAGCGGGTGGACGCGGGGCTGGCAGCTGCGCCCGAACCTGCTCGACGGCTACATCGGGAAGATGTACCTGCGCGTGTTCGCGCTCACCTTCGTCGCGCTGGTCGGGATCTTCCAGATCTCGACGTTCATCGATCTCTCGGACAAGCTGTTCAAGGGCCAGGCGACGGCGGGCATGCTGGCCCGGTTCATGTACTACCAGACGCCGCAGTACATCTACTGGTGCATCCCGCTGTCGGTGCTCATCGGCGGGCTCGTGACGGTCGGCATCCTGACGCGCACCAGCGAGCTCATCGTGATGCGGGCCTGCGGCATCTCGCTCTACCGCGCGGCGCTCCCCTTGCTCGTGTTCGCCGTCGCCGCCGGCGGCGTGCTCTTCGCGTTCGAGGAGAACGTCCTCGCCTACTCGAACCGGCGCGCCGAGGAGCTGAGAAGCGTCATCCGCGGCGGCGCCCCCCGTACCCTCGACATCCTGGACCGTCGCTGGATCCTCGGGCGCAAGGGCGAGGTCTACAACTACGTGTTCTTCGACCCGAAGCGCTCGGAGCTGGGCGGGTTCTCCGTGTTCCGCTTCGCGCCGCGCGCCGGCCGCCTGCAGAGCCGGTCGTTCTTCAAGACCGTGACCTTCTCCGGCAAGTCCACGGGGTTCGAGCAGACGGTGGTGTGGCAGGGGCGCGACGGCTGGGAGCGGGAATTCGACCGGCAGGAGGCGCAGCGCGCCTACCGGCCCGTGGAGCGCGCGGACCTGCTCGTGGAGCCCCCGCAGTATTTCATGACCGAGCAGACGCCAGCCGAACGCATGAGCTACGCGCAGCTCAAGCGCTACATCGTCGAACTCCGGGCGAGCGGCATCAACGTCACCGAACACGAGGTGGAGCTGCACCGCAAGGTGTCGTTCCCCTGGGTCACGCTGATCATGACGCTCATCGCGCTTCCCTTCGCCGTCACGACCGGCCGGCGCGGCGCGATGTACGGGATCGGCCTCGGCATCGTGCTGGCGCTCGTCTACTGGGTGGCGATGAGCGTCTTCGGGGCGATCGGCGCGAGCGGCGTGATTCCCCCGCTGCTCGCGGCGTGGGCGCCGAACATCCTCTTCGCGGCCGTGGCGGCGTACCTCCTGCTGACGGTCCGGACCTGACGGAATCTGTCCGAGGGCCGCTCAGCGCTCCGTGCGGATCCCCTCGACCCACAGCGCTCCCCCGTCGCCGGGCCTGGCGTTCACCGAGTCGACCACGAACAGCAGCGAGTGGATGCGCGTGGGGTCGAACGGGGCGCGCGCGCCGGTGCCCGCCTCGCGCATGTCCGCGAAGGAGATGCTGATGTCGCGCGGCTCCGGCGACAGGTAGACCGAGCGCTGCCATCGCCGCTCGATGGCGCCGTCAAGGAGCCGCACCTGCACCGAGAAGCGCATCGGCCGCTCCGACGCCGCGCGGAACGCCAGCCGCGCGGCATCGTGCATCGCGCCGGTATCGACGGTCGCCAACGCCACAAACGGGCTCGTCGCCCCCGATCCAAGGCGGTAGCGGACCGTGTGCCGGATGGCGCCCCCTTCGACCGTGGTGCGCCAGCTGCCGGACGATGCGTCGTCCTTCTCGATGTGCCAGGTCTGGGCCGGCCAGACCAGACTGGCGCTCGCGGGCGGCGCGACGGGGACCGCGGGCGCTCCGGGCGCGACGCCGGCGTACACCGGATTCGACACGATCCAGGGCAGCGGCGGGTCGCCGGGCGCACCAGGCAGGCGCGCTTCGACCCGGTAGGCGCCGGGCCGGTCGCCTTCCCATTCCAGCACGGGGCCGTCGGCCCGGCTGACCAGGCCGCCGTTCCGCAACAGCACCAGCGAGGTCCCGGGCGGCCCGTTCGACACGGCGCGCAGCCGGAGCCGCCCCTGGATGGCCAGCGACTCGCCCTGCCGGGTCGTCTCCCCTCCCGACTCGGCCGAGAACGACAGCGTTCCGGGTCCCGCGATGGCGTCGAAGGCGGTGTAGGCGCGGCCCGCCCTGAGTGCCGAGATGATGGCGCCGGCGTCGCGTGCCGCGTCGCCCGAGAGCGGCTCGCGCAATTCGACGCGCGTCGAGAACGCCCGGAAGATGGTCTCGTACGACGGGAGTTTCACGTAGACGAGCTCGTCGTACGGGTCCGTCTTTCCGCCGAGGCCCATCCGCGCGTGCGCGTCGGCGGCGGCGAGGCCCACGACCCGCCGGCGGGAGCCGAGGCCGTCCCATCGCCGCAGCAGCGCGTCGGGCCGGTCGAACAGCGAGGCCACCGCTTCGGTCGGCCTGACGGGGTACTGCAGCAGCGCCGGCAACAGCCGCCAGCGCGCCTCGTCGCGCCACTGCGAGTCGGCGTTGAACCACTCGAGCGCATCGATGGGCGCGTCCCACTCGTTCCACCGCAGCTCGGGCTTGGCCGAGTCGGGGTGCGCCGCGACGCCGAACCCGCCGAGCCTCGCCACGTCCTCCACGACATCGCGCGCCTCGCCGGCGAGCGGATACGGCGGCGGGCTCATGCCGAGGGCGGCGTAGTGGCCGCCGAGCGTGCTGATCTCCACGGCCTCGAGGCAGAGCACGCCGCCGACATAGCGCGGCGCAAGCGCCCGCCGGTACGCGTCGCCGTGGTCGGTCAGGACGACGAACCGCAGGCCCGCGCGGCCCGCCGCCGCGGCGATGTCCTCGAGGGTGCCCGTGCCGTCGGAGGCTCGCGAGTGCACGTGGTAGGCGCCGCGCACGACGGGCGGGTCGCCTGGCGCAGGCGCCGGCACCCGCAGGGCGGCGGCTTCCGGCGGCAGCGTGGCCAGCGCCCACGCGCACCAGGCGAGCACGACGAGAAGGAGGAGCGACAGCCAGCGCATCACCAGTCCTCGATCCTACTCCCGCGGGTGGAATTGATCGTAGATGGCGCGCATGCGGGTTTCGAGCACGTGGGTGTAGATCTGCGTCGTGGACAGGTCCGCGTGGCCGAGCATCATCTGGATGGCCCTGAGATCGGCGCCGCGCTCGAGCAGGTGCGTGGCGAACGAGTGCCGCAGCACGTGGGGGCTCACGTCGACGCGCAGCCCGGCCTTGCGGACATAGGCCTTCAGGATCTTCCAGAAGCCGACGCGGCTCAGTGCGCCTCCCCTGCTGTTCAGGAACAGCCGCGGCGGCGAGCCGGCGCGCGCGATCGCGGGGCGCGCCTCCTGCTGGTAGTGGCGGATCGCCGCGGCGGCGCGGTCGCCGAGTGGCACCAGGCGCTGCTTGCCGCCCTTGCCGGTCGTCGTCAGGTAGCCTCCGGAGAAACTGATGTCGGCGGCCTTGAGGGCCACCAGCTCCGACACCCGCAGGCCCGTGGCGTACATCAGCTCCAGCATGGCCCGGTCGCGCTCGCCGAGGGGCGTGGTGGTGTCGGGCTGCTCGATGAGCCGGTCGACCTCGTCAGGCGACAGGTAGCGCGGGAGGGCGGGCCACGGGCGGCCGCCATGGAGATCTTCGGCCGGGCTCGCCGCGATCTGCCCTTCGCGGACGAGGAAGCGGTAGAAGCCCCTCGTGCTGGCGACGGCCCGGGCGGCCGATCGCGGCGACAGGCCCTCGGAGAGGAGGTGGCGGACGAAGGCCTCGAGCTCCGGCCGCGACAGGCCGGCCAGCGAACGGCCACCGTCACGGGCGAACGCGGCCAGGCGGCCGAGGTCGCGGGCATAGCTCTCGACGGTGTTGGCGGCCAGGCGCCGCTCGACCCGCAGGTGCTCGAGATACCGGTCCAGCACCCGCTCCGCCTCGTCGCCGGGCTGGGGCGCCGCCGCGCCGCCAGGCGGTTTGACAGGGGTGGGACCCGGCGCTAGTATCTGCCGTCGCGTCTTCG
The DNA here is from genome assembly GCA_963806085.1 of uncultured Acidobacteriota bacterium. Classification (GTDB taxonomy): domain Bacteria; phylum Acidobacteriota; class Vicinamibacteria; order Vicinamibacterales; family JAKQTR01; genus JAKQTR01. The sequence continues at coordinate 1,133,652 of CAWDWR010000001.1, read as the reverse complement.
CAAACCCGGGGTGCCCCGCCATGTCGCTCCAGTCCAAGTGGCAGCAGCTGCCGACGGAAGCCATCAACCCCGCCAGCCTCAACATCGACAAGCTGGCGTCCGCTGACATCATCGACGTGATGCTGGCGGAGGATCGGAAGATGCTCGCCGCGGTGGGCCGCGAGCGGGAGCGGATCGCCCTCGCTGTGGACATTATCACCCAGGCCGTCCGCAAAGGGGGACGCCTGGTGTTCATCGGCGCGGGCACGAGCGGCCGCCTCGGCGTGCTGGAGGCGGCCGAGATGCCGAACACCTTCGGCACCTCGCCGCAGCTCGTGCAGGGCATCATGGCCGGCGGCAAGGCGGCGTGGCTCCAGGCCCGCCAGGGATCGGAGGACCGCTACGACGCGGGGGCCCGGGCGGTCGCGCGGCTGCGGCCAACCAAGCGCGACGTCTTCGTCGGCGTCTCCGCCAGCGGGACGACGCCGTTCGTCCGCGGCGGGCTCGCGGCGGCGCGGAACGCCGGCGCGCGCATCATCTTCGTCACCTGCGACCCGGGCGCCGATCTCCAGACGTTCGTGGACCTGACGATCGCGCTGGGTGTGGGGCCGGAAGTGATTGCCGGGTCCACGCGGCTGAAGGCGGGCAGCGCCACGAAGCTCGTGCTCAACATGCTGACGACCGCGACCATGATCCGCACCGGCAAGACGTACGGCAACCTGATGGTGGACGTCCAGCCCACGTCCGAGAAGCTCAAGGACCGGGCCCGGCGCATCATGATGATCGCCACCGGCATCGACTACGACGCCGCAGGCAGGCTGCTCAAGCGCGCGCGGGGGAACGTCAAGGTGGCGATCGTCATGCAGAAGACCGGGCTGCCCTATCCGAAGGCGGCGTCGCGCCTCCGGAAGGCCGACGGACTGATGCGCAGCGCCGTCGGTGAGGACATCGAGCCCCGCCTGCGGGAACTGCTCGGCGCGGTGCCGGTTCCGCACGACTGACCCCCGTCCGACCGGGGGTCGACGGCGCCCTGCGCTTCCCGTACGATACCCTGGTCCATTCGCCTCACCGGGGACATCCGCACATGCACCAGATCGATCTCCTCGTCATCGTCATCTACCTTGTGGGCACCGTGGTGTTCGGCGCGTGGTTCTCGCGCAGCCAGAAGGACGTCAAGGACTACTTCGTGGGCGGGCGGAGCGTGCCGTGGTGGGCGATCATGGGGTCCATCGTCGCCACGGAAACGAGCACGGTCACCTTCATCAGCGTCCCCGGCGTCGCGTTCACCGGCAACTGGACGTTCCTGCAGCTCGTGATGGGCTACATGGTGGGCCGGATCGTCGTGAGCATCATCTTCGTGCCCGCGTACTTCCGCGGCGAGCTGCTGACGGTGTACCAGATCCTCGGGGTGCGCTTCGGATCCGCGCGTGAAGCGGCTGGCCGCAGGCCTCTTCCTCGTGACGCGAAGCCTCGCCGACGGCGTCAGGCTCTTCGCGACTGGCCTCGTGCTGGCGGCGCTCCTGCTCGCCATGCCCGGGATGGCGGAGACGGCCAAGGCGTGGGTACCGGGGCTCGACCCGGCGACCACCATCGTCGTGGCGTCGGTGCTCGTGATGGGCTTCACCACGATCGTCTACACCTACCTCGGGGGGATGACCGCGGTCATCTGGACCGACGTCGTTCAGCTCGTGATCTACCTGGTTGGCGCGGGCCTGGCGGCCTGGATCCTCCTCGACCGCATTCCGGGCGGGTGGTCCGAGGTCGTCCGCGTCGGTTCCGCAGCCGGGAAGTTCACCGTGTTCGACTTCACGGTGAGCCTCACGAAGAGCTACACGTTCTGGTCCGGGGTGATCGGCGGCGCCTTTCTGACAACCGCCACGCACGGCACGGACCAGCTGATGGTCCAGCGTTACCTGTGCGCGAGTTCGCCGCGCCAGGCCCGCGTGGCGCTGCTCACCAGCGGCGCCGTCGTGTTCGCGCAGTTCACGCTCTTCCTGCTGATCGGGTCGATGCTCTACGTGTACTACACCGGGCACGCGACGGCCGAGATGGCGGCCTTCACGGTGAACGGCCGCATGCTGAGCGACCGGATCTTCCCGCACTTCATCGTCAGTCACCTCCCCCCTGGCGTCGTGGGCCTCGTCGTCGCCGCCGTGTTCGCCGCCGCGATGTCCACGCTCGCGTCGTCGCTGAACTCGTCGTCGGCGACGGCCGTGGCCGACTTCTACATGCCGATGCGCGCAGCCAGCGACGATCACTACCTGCGGGTCTCGCGGTGGCTGACGGCGTTCTGGGGCGTGGTGCAGATTTCGGTGGCGCTTGTCGCGATCCAGTTCTCGAACCGCGTGGTCGACGAAGTGCTGGGGATCGCCTCCTTCACCAACGGCATCATCCTGGGCGTCTTCCTCCTCGGGAGCTTCGCCCCGCGCGTGCGCCAGCGGTCAGCCTTCCTGGGCATCGTCGTCGGCACGGCGGTGATGCTGGCTGTCCGGACACTCGGCCTCGCGTCCTGGCAGTGGTACGTGCTCATCGGCTCCGTCGCGACGTTCGCGACTGGCACGATCGCGAGCCGGTTCGTCAGCGAGGAATAGACGATCCACCCGTGAGCCACTGGGATCTTGCGCTCGACGTCATCAGGGAGGGTGCATCGGCCGGCGTGTTCCCGGGCGCCTGCGCGGAGGCCGGTGCCGCGGATGGCCGGCGCTGGCACGCTGCCGTCGGCGCGCTGAGTTACGAGGCGGACGCGCCGCCGGTGACGCCCGCGACCGTCTATGACCTTGCCTCGCTGACGAAGCCCGTCGCCGCGGCGACGCTGGCCATGCGTCTCGTCGAGGCTGGCAGGCTCGACGTCTCGTCCCCTGTCTCCAGGCTCGATCCAGGCTGGCGGGGCGCCGACCGGGAACGGGTCACCGTGCGGGACCTGCTCGAGCACGCCTCCGGCCTCTCCGCCTGGGCGCCCTTGTGGGCGCATCATCGAGGCCGTGACGCCGTCATCGGGGCCGCCTCGCGTGCCGCGCTGGAGTACGAACCGCGTTCGCGGAGCCTTTACAGTGACCTGGGTTTCATCGTGCTCGGGGCGGCGCTTGAGCGGGCTGGTGAGGCCGCACTGAGCGAGCAGTTCGATCGGCTGTGGAGCGCCGCGGCAGGCGACGCCAGGGACGAACCCCTGTGCTTCGTGCCTCGGGAGGATCTCAGGCGCCGGGCCGCACCCACGCGTGTCAGCGACGCGCGGGAACGCCTGCTCGTCGGCGAGGCCGACGACGACAACGCCTGGGCGATGGGCGGCGTGGCGGCCCACGCCGGCCTGTTCGGCACCGCCGCCGCCGTCGGCGCCTTGGCCCGGACGGTGCTGCGCGTGCTGCAGGGCGACCGCGACGCCGAGCGGCGCCTGGCCTCCCGGACCGTCCTTCGCCAGTTCCTTCAGCCGTCGAGCGTGCCCGGGAGTTCCCGGGCGCTTGGCTGGGACCTGATGCGGCCCACCTCGTCGTGCGGGCGCCGCATGTCGCCCTCGGCATTCGGGCACACGGGCTTCACGGGCACCTCGTTGTGGATCGATCCGGCCCTCGACTTCTACGCCGTGCTGCTCACGAACCGGGTGCACCCGGTGGCGGGCCCGAACGAGCCGATGCAGCAGGTGCGGCGCGCCTTCCACGACGCGCTGCTCGAAGGCGCCCCCTCAGAAGTATGAGCGAGGCGGCGAACAGGCCGTCAGCGGCCGGGAGGCTGCGAGAACGGACTCGACGCCCCGCCGGGCCCCCTGCCGCGCTGCGGGCCGGGTTGGCCCCGGCCGGGCTGGCCACCGCGCCCGGTCGATCCAGCGGGGCCGGTGCGCGTGGCTTGGGCGGGCACCCAGATGAATTGCCACTCGTTGTAGGCCGTCTTTCCGTCGAGGATCCTGATCGACTTCTCTTTGCTCTTGCTCGCCACCCCCACCATGCCGCCCTGCGGGCCCGTCGTCTGTGAGCCGAACGGCGACCCAGGCGCCGTGACGGTCTGGCCCGTCATGCCGCCGCGGCCGGCACCCGCCTGCAGGCCGGAGGACGTCCCCGGCGTGCCCGCTCCCCTGCCTGCGAGCGCCGCCTGCCGCTGCGCGAGCGTGCCCTGGTAGATCACCTCGAATTCCCCGCCCTTCGTCATCGGGTCCTTGTACTTCTTCCGCAGGAACTTCTGCTCGACGAGGACGTCGATGCTGGCCGGGTACGCGGCCGCGTATTTGCGCTGGTAGAGCTGGATCGCCCGGGCATATTGCCGGCCGCGGAAGATCAGCTCCTCTTCCTTCTCGCGCTGCACGACCGTGCGCCAGACCGGCAGGGCCATGCCGAGGATGACACTCATGACGGCGAGCGTCACCAGCAACGCGGCCATCGCATAGCCGCCGTCGCCACCGCCCTGGGCGCTGCGCATGCGGGACGCCGTTACTGCACCACGACTTCGCGTTGAGCCGTGCCCGACGCGCCGCTCGTGGTCACGACGCGGACGGACGCCACCTTGCGCCCGGCCGCCGAGTACGCGTGACTCGTGGCATTGCCTGACGTCGTGGCGACCGTGCCGTCGCCAAACGTCCATTCGTAGCGCTCGATTGTCGTGCCGGCGGGCGTCGTCGTCGCGCTCGCCGTGAACTCCGCCAGCGCGTTGAGCAGGACCGGGTTGGGCGACACGGTCATGTTCACCGAGACCACCACGGTCTGCACGCTCACCGACGCGGTCGCCGTCGCCGACTCGCCAGCGGTGTCGACGGCTTCGGCGGTGACGATGTACGTGCCGCTCTTGGCGTAGACGTGCGTGGCCGTGCTCTGGCCCGAGGGCGACACCGACTGCCTGCCGCCGTCGCCGAAGTCTATCGTGGCGCTGCGCACCGCGGCGCCGCCGGCGGTGACCGCGACGTTGAAGATGGCCGGAACGCCCGGCACGAGGCTGGCGGCCGGCACGGAAATGGTGACGCTGGGGCCGACGCGGACCGGGATGTCCGCCGTGGCCGTCAGCGACGCGCTCGTGCCGCCGACAACCGACGCCGTGACCCGGGCCTTGGCGGTCGTCGAGAGCGAGGATCGGGCTTCGCCGTTGGCGTCGGTGGTGGCCGACGTCGCCGCCAGCACGCCGGCATCCGTGGAGAACGTCACGGGCACGGACGACAGCCGATTCCCCGAGGCGTCGCTCACGATCGCCGTCAACTGCACCACGCCGCCCGACGCGGGCAGCGCGGAGGGATTGGCCAGCAGTTCCACCTTGCCGGCCGCCGCGGCCCCGACCGTGACTTTGAGCGCATCCGCCGCCGCCGTCCCGCCCGAAAACGCACGGATCTCGGCGGTGCCCGACTTCGTGCCGGCCAGCAGTTTCACCGTCGCCTTGCCGCTGGTCGTCCGCGCGTCGACGGGTTCGATCGTGCCCAGCGTCGTCGTGAAGGTGACGACGGTGCCGTTCTGGACGGGCGTGCCGGCCGACTCGATGACCGTCGCGATGATGTCGACCGAGCTGTTCAAGCCGACCGTCGTACTGCTGGCATACAGCGTGATCGTCGACTGGGTGGGCGCCGCCAGCGGCATCTTGTCGCAGGACGTGACCCCTGCCGCGGTCAGGCAGAAGGCCAGGCCCAGCACGGCGGCGGCCTGCCACGAGCGCTTCCGCACGACTTGTCGTCTCATCACGTCCAGACTCCCTTTACCACTCCGAGTACTTGCTGCCGTCCAGGGCGGTCTTCTCCGATCCGCTCCTCACGTTGACAATGCCCAGCTCCGCCGTCGGGTTCGCCGGGTCCGGCTCGGCCTCGACGGGCTGCCAGGTGTCAGCGGACCCGGTGAACGGGTCCTTCGGGATCGCGCGAAGATACTGGCCCTCGACAAGCTCCTCCAGCGACTGCGGGTACTTCTGCTTGTCGGCGTAGAACTGGTCGATCACGTCGCGCAGCCGGAACAGGTCCTCTTTGAGCACCGCCTCCTGCGCGCGAATCACCCCGCTCTTGTATTGCGCCATGCCGATGCCGGCCAGGATGATCACGAGCGACACGACGACGAGCAGCTCGATCATCGTGAACCCGCGGGCCTGCAAGCGGCGCCGTCCGTCGTTTCTAGTTCCAGTCACGGTACTTCGTCCCATCGAGCGCGGTGCCTTCGCTCCGCGAATACACGTCGAAGACGTTCTTCCCGCCCCAGCTCCGCGCGTCGGGCGCGTCCTGGTAGGAACGCAGGCCCCACTCCGTGGACTTCGTCATCGGGTCCACCGGAATGCGGCGGAGGAACTTCAACTTCCGCCCCGAGGCGTCGCCGGCGGCCGTGACGCCCTCGACCAGGGTGTCGAGGTCGGGCGGATAGCCCTCGCTGCCGAGCTGGTTGTCGGTCCCCCCGATCTGGCCCTGGTCCACGGCGTCCTTGTACTTGTCGATCGCGGTGCGCATCTCGCGCAGCGCCCTCCGCAGTTCGATCTCCCGTTCGCGCTGGATCGTGACGCGCGCCAGCGGCATCACGGCCCCGGCCAGCACCAGGATGATCGTCGTCACGACGAGGAGCTCGATGAACGAGAACCCTCGGCGCTGCCTCAGCCGGCGGAACATGTCCCCTTCACTTCCCCCTTACCGGACCGTGATCGCGGCGTTGCCGAAACTCACCGGCAGCGGCTGCCCGCCGGGCCCGGTCACGACGCCGCCCATCGCCAGGGGCGACACGCCCGACCCGATCGCGTCGAACACCACCGACGCCAGCACGCCGTCGCCGGAGACGCCCGTCGTGTCGCCGGTGCGGGTGAGCGTGACATCGACGCGGCCTCCGGCGGCGTCAACCTGCTGCGCGAAGGTCACCGTGCCGCCGCCTGACGACAGGAACGTGCCCTCCTGAACGAGCCTGACCCGCAGGATCTTCGGATCGAACCGCAGCGACAGGGTGACGGTGCTCAGTCGCGACGCGCCGAAGACGGAAATGGGAACCGTCGCGGGCTGGGCGGCCACCATCAGCGGGGCGCCCGGCGGCGTCAGGATGATGCGGGCGGCGTCGGCTGGCGGCTGCTGAGCCGGCGCCGGCGCTTGCGGCTGTTGCGCGGGCGCCTGGGCGGCCTGCTGCGGCGGCGTCGCAGGAGGTTGTTGCGCGGGCGCCTGGGCGGCCTGCTGCGGCGGCGTCACCGGCGGCTGGGCTGCTGCCTGGGCAGGCGCAACCGGCTGCGCGGCCGGCGCCGGGGCCGGCGGCGTGGGCAGGCCGGGTGCGGGCACCGTGGGAGGCTTCTGCACGGCGGCCGTCGTCCCCGTCGGCACCTGAGGCTGCGGCGCGGTTGCCGCGGCGGCTGGCGGCGGCTGGATGAGCGGCGGCGGCCCGGCGAGACCCAGGTTGCCCTGCGTGCCGACGAACAACGGCGAGAAGTCTTTCTGCGTCAGCGCGTGCGTCCGCACGATGTGCGGTGTGAGCAGCATGACGATGTCGGTCTGCACGATCTCCTTGTCGTTCGACGCGAACAGGTCCCGCAGGATCGGGATGCTGGAGATGCCCGGCACGCCCTTGAGGGTCTTGCGCTCGTTCTCCCGCAGGAGCCCGGCGAGCAGGTTCGACTCCCCATCGCGCAGCCGCAACCGCGTCTCGACCTTGCGCGAGAAGAACGACGGCAGGTTCTGGCCTGCGACGTTCTGGTCGGGGCCCTTGGCGCTGATCTCGAGGGCGACTTTCAGGATGATGTCGCCGTCGTAGGTGACGCGCGGTTCGAGGTCCAGGTTCACGCCGACGTTCTTGTACGTGAACGACGTGAGCGGCGTCGTGGCGATGTTCCCGCCGCCGTAGGGGTTGTAGAACGTGGTCGACGGGACCGGCAGTTCCTCGCCGAGCTTGAGCGAGAGCTTCTCGCCCTCGGAGCCCCGGAGGTTCGGCTTCGCGATGACCTTCGTTTCGGAATCCTGTTCGAGGAAGCGGATGACGGCCGAGGGCACCGACGCGTAGAAGTCGGCCGCACTCACGCCGTTGCTCACCGTGTTCAGGTTGAAGATGCTCGACGCCGTGTCCGCGTCGGGCCGGACCTCGGGTGAGAACGCCAGGCCGACCTGGTACGACGACAGGTCGAGCCCGTACTGCTTCGCATTGCCGCGGTTGACCTCGAGAATCTCGACGTCGACGCTGATCTCCGCGCGCGGCTTGTCGTTCATCAGCGATGAGCCGCTCGACCATCTGCAGCATGGGCACCGTGCCGCGAACGGTGACCGAGTTGCCCGCTTTGTTCGCGGCGAACGTCGGGCGCACGCCCGTGGTCTGCGTCGTGACCAGCTTGGTGAGCAACTGCTCCATCTCGGCCGCGTCGGCGCTCGAGAGGTAGAACGTCTGGACGGCCTGCTCGTCGTAGACGCCGCGCTTGGCCGGGCTGTCGGCGATGACGAGGATGCTGCGCGGGTTCAGCACCTTGTAGTAGGCGCCGTTCACGGTGAGGATCTGCTGGAGCGCTGCCTCCGAGCGTCACGCCGTCGATGTTGACGCTGATGGGCTGCGTCGGCTGGAAATCCTTGTCGTACGCGACGTTGATGCCGGTGGAGTTGCCCAGGAAGTCCAGAATCTCCTTCATCTGGCGGTTCTGGAACTTCAGCACGACCGGTTCGCGCGACGCGGGGTTGAGCGCCGGCTCCTCCATCTGCTTCCGCGCCTGCTGCCGCATGACCTCGGCGGCCGGTTTCGGCCGGGCCGCTTCGATGCGGTCGCGGATCGTCTGCTCGAGGCGCTGGATGCCGGCGCGGGCTTCCTGGCTGCCGGGCTGGAACTCGACGACGCGCCGGTACTCCACCAGCGCCAGGTCGAGCTGGTCGCGCTGCTCGTACTCGCGGGCCTTCTCGAAATGCACCTGCGCCGCCGCCAGCTGCGCGCGATCGAGCGCCATCTTGTAGTCGGCGCGGTCTCGGCTCCGCCTTGACGGCCTGCGCGTAGTAGGTGACCGCGAGGTCCCAGTCGAGCTGCATCGCGGCGTTGTTGCCCTGCTGGAACGCACGGCCGGCGGAACAGGACCACGTGCCCGCCGCCAGCGCCAGCACGACCAGGGCCGTCGCGCCCCGCGCCCGCATCCCTCGTGTTCCGACGCGCATCGTCTGCTCCCTCGCCCTCACAGTGTGGCGGCGGCGCCGCGGCCCGCGCCTGCGGGCCGTGACGCCGTTCCTACGGCCGTCCCCCGGACAGCGGGATGTTCGTTCGCCCTCGACCGTCGACGTACGACACCTCGACGGTGTCGGCGGAGACGCGCAGAATCCGATATCGCCCTTCGACGACGTCGCCCTCCGCGCCGTAGTAGATTCCACGATCGTCACGCAGCACGGCGTAGAGCCGTCCTTCCCCCTGCTTCGCGATCCCGATGAACTTCAGCAGGATTGGCGGCGGCCCGGGAGGCTCCTGCGGAGCCGCCGGCAGCGCGGGCAGCGCCGGCGCCGCGGCTGCCGCGCCCTGGGTCGCCGGCACCGCGCGCTGACCGGACGGGGGCGCCGACTCGAATCGGAACGGGTCCCGGCCGGTGTCGGACGGATCAGGCTGCGCCGCTCCAAGGCTGCCGAGCGCCACGGCCGGAATCCGAACCGGCGCCTGGCGCGGCGCCGCGGGCGCGGCCGGCGCGCCGCCGGCGGCCGTCTGGACCTGCTGGCTCATGGCCGCGGAATACTCTTCCGGCGTGACCTCCTGCCGGCTCGACTGCCAGTACATCACCACGGCCAGGAGCACGAGAATGCCGCCGAGCATCACGAGCTGACGCCGGCTAGCTTCCACGTTTCGCCACCCGGTAATACGTCGACAATTCGACCGTCAGCACGAGGGTCGAGTTCCGGTCCGTGCCCTCCGCAAGGCCGATGTTGTCGATGACGATGAACCCGTCCGAGGCCTCGACGTCGCGCAGGAACTGCCGCACGCCTTCGTAGTCGCCCTCGAGCACCATCGTGATGTCGAACCGCGCCAGCGTTGGCGCGGGCCCCTGGCCGCTCGCCGCCGGCTCCCGTGACTCTTCCAGCCTTCGCTGGTACTGGAGCCCGGCGTCCTTGGCCAGCTGGGACAGGTGCAGGTACGTGGTCCGGCGCGCGCCGGCCATGTCTGGCGGGCAGCACCTCGGTATAGAACTTCTGCAGGTCCTCTTCGGCCCGAGCCTTGTCGCGCTCCGTGCGCGTCGGCGGCCGCGAGCTCGCGCTGGGCCGCCGCCAGTTCCTGCAGCGCCACCTGCTCCTGCTGCTCGGCGCGGGCGACCCGGCCCGCCGACGGGTACACCACGAATCCGAAGATGGCCGCGTTGACGAGGAAGGCCACGGCCAGCGGCAGGATGATCACCCGGCGTTCGAGGAGGACACGGCGGCAGCGTCGCGCTCACGGCGCTCCCCTCCTTCGCGTGCCGCGGCCGATCGCCGCGACGGGCCGGTAGCGCCCTTCGAGGCTGGCCTGGATGAGCCCGTCCTCGTTCACGAACTCCTCCCGCGAGAGCACGCCGCTGAACGCGCCCCGCTTCTCGAGGTTCTCGATGAACGCGTCGACCGCTTCCACCGTCCGCGCGAGCACGACGACCTCGACCATCATCGTGCCGTCGCGTTCGACCCGCGGCCGCACCGACGAGATGCGGACGTTCGGCGGGCAGCGTCGTCTCGAACTGGTTCAGGACCTCGGTCCACGAGAACACGCGGCGCTCGATGAGGAGCGTTGGCCTCCCGCGCCGCCGCCACCGTCGCGTCGAGCTCGCGGGCGTTGATCGAGCGGCGGATCGCCGCGGCCTGCTCGCGCAGCTCGCGTGTCTTCGCGTCGGCCTGCGACGAGGCGGCCCTGCAACTCGGCGTTCCGGCCGGAGAGCACGTACACCTGCCACAGATTGAACGCCGTGACAGCGAGGACGACCGCGGCCCCGAGGAGCGAGCACGGCGTGCACGGCGCGCTCGTTGTAGAACGGGCGCGTCGACAGGTTGATGCGATCGGTGCGTGCCATGGCGCTATCCCTCGGCCCACAACGCAGCGATTGCCCCGAACGCCGGCGGGACGGCGTCGGCGTAGGCGGGTTCCACCTGGGCTCCGCCGCCCAGCGCCACTGGTTCCGCGCGCGCGCCGAGGCGCGTCTGGATGCCCGCCCACGCGGGGCTCGCCAGCGCCGCGGCCGACACGCCGCCGACCACGATTCGGCCGAACCCCGCGCCGCCGAGGCGGTCCTGGTAGTACATCGCCGTCTGGTGGACGAGCTCGCCCAGGTGCGCCGTCGCCGTCCGCCCCGCGGCGTCGGAAGAACACCGGATGCCGGCCGCGGTAAATCGCGATGGTGGCCCCGTCCGCCGCGCCGTGAATCAGCAGCCAGTCGCCCGTCAGGCCGGCGGTGGTCCGCAGGGCGCACTGCGCCAGGCCGAAGGTGGTCAGATCCACCACGCCGGCCACGGCGCCGGCCGTCTGGCAGGCCTGCTCGTACTCGGCGACGATGTCGCGCCGCGCCTGCACCACGACGAATTCCTGGCCCTCGGCCGACCGGTCGCCCGGGGCGTACGGACACCTGCGAGTCCTCGACCGGAACGGCGCGGCCTTGCGGATCTGGAACTTGACCAGCTCGTCCAGGTCGGCCGGCCGGGCCGGCACGTCCTTGAATCGCACCAGCGACACCTTGGCCGCGGCGTCCGGGATCACGAGCGCGATCCGCTTCGGCCGCTGCCCGAGGCGCTCGAGCGCGGCGCGGACCGCTGCGGCCACCTCGGCCGGCCGGACCACGTTCGGCGCGGTGAGCGAGGGCACGACGGAGCCTTCCGGCAGCGGTTCCACGGCCCACGCGCCGAGCCTGGCGCCGGCGCCGCTCCCGGCGACGGCCACGGCCGTGACCCGGGCGGGCGCAATCTCGACCGCCACGGCGGGCGGCGGCGTGCGGAGCATCGAGGGCAGCTTCATTCGACGAACGTCACCTTGTTGATCTCGCGCAACGTCGTAATGCCCTGCATGACGCGTTCCACCGCGGACTCGCGGAGGAACCGCATGCCCTCCTCGCGCGCCGCCTTCTTGATCTCGGACGTCGGGCGCCGTGCCAGAATCATCTCCCGAATCGCGGTCCGACAAATCCAACAATTCGCAGATGGCCGTCCGGCCCTTGTAGCCCGTGCCGCCGCACTCGATGCAGCCCGCGCCCTCGTAGAACACCTGTCGCTGCATCGCCGCCGGATCGAGCCCCGACTCCTCGAGCAGGGCCCGCGTCACCGGGACGGGGCGCTTGCAGTGCGTGCAGATGACGCGCACGAGACGCTGCGCGAGCACGCAATTCAGCGCCGACACGAACTGGTAGGGCTCGACGCCCATGTTCAGGAACCGGCCGAGGACGTCCACGACGTTGTTCGCGTGCACGGTGGTGAACACGAGGTGGCCCGTCAGGGCCGACTGGATGGCGATCTGGGCGGTCTCGGGGTCGCGGATCTCGCCCACCATGATCTTGTCCGGGTCGTGGCGCAGGATGGAGCGCAGGCCCCGGGCGAACGTCAGCCCCTTCTTCTCGTTGATCGGGATCTGCGTGATGCCCTTCAGCTGGTACTCGACCGGGTCCTCGATGGTGACGATCTTGTCCTCGGGTGACCGGATTTCGGAGAGGGCCGCGTAGAGCGTGGTGGTCTTGCCGCTGCCGGTGGGGCCGGTGACGAGCACCATGCCGTACGGTTCGGCGATGTACTTGCGGAAGCGCCGCAGTTCCTCGTCCGGGAACCCGAGGATGTCGAGGCGCAAGCTCGCTGAACTGCTCGCTGATCGACTCCTTGTCGAGGATGCGGATGACCGCGTCCTCGCCGTGGACGCTCGGCATGATCGACACGCGGAAGTCGATCGTCTTGCCCGGCACGCGCAGCTTGAACCGGCCGTCCTGCGGCACCCGCTTCTCGGCGATGTCGAGTTCGGCCATCACCTTGATGCGCGAGATGATGGCGCTGTGGTGCTGCTTCGCGATCGGCCGCATCGCGGCCTGCAGCACGCCGTCGATGCGGTACTTCACGCACGACCGCATCGTCCTGGGTCTCGATGTGGATGTCCGACGCGCGGCGCTGGATCGCCGTGAAGATGGTGGAGTCCACCAGCCGGATCATCGGGCTGATGTCGCTCGTCAGCCGCTCGACCGTGAGGTTCTCGTCGCCGCCCTCCTCGTCCTTGAGCAGCTGGATCTGGAAGCCCTCGGTGGCTTCCTCCAGCACGCGCTGCGAGCTCTCGCTCTTCTTGAGAATCGCCTCGATCGAGGACCGCGGCCCGACCAGCACCCGCAGCGGCGTCGCCAGCAGCACCTCCAGCTCGTCGATCATCGGGAGGTCGCTCGGGTCCGACACCACGATGACCAGCGCCCGGCCGTCGCGGCGATACGGGACGAAGCCGTACCGCAGCATGAGGTCGGCCGGGATCGACCGGAACAACTCGTTGTCGATGCGGAAGTGATCGAGGTCGGCGTACTCGAGGCCGTACCGCTCGCGCGAGGTGGCGGGCTTCCGCCTGCTCGGCGGCGACGTCGACGGGGGCGTCGGCGCCCCTCTCGAGGTACGGCTCGGCGGGCCTGAGTGGCGGCCTGAGTGGGACGGCGGTCCTCCACGATGGCAGTTCTCCTGCGGCTAGTACCGCGCTCCGACGACGGACGAGAGCTGGAACAGCGGCATGTACAGCGCCAGCAGCAGGCTGGCGATCACCAGGCCCATCACGATCAGCAGCACCGGCTCGACCAGCGACACGAACCGCCCGAGCTCGGCTTCGATCTCCTCGTCGTAGAAATCGGCGAGGCTGGCCATCATTTCCTGCAGCGCGCCGGTGGACTCGCCGACCTCGGCCATCTTGATGAACACGTCGGGGAACTGGCGGCGCGCCGCCGCCGCCGCGGAGAAGGCCTCGCCTTCCCGCACCCGCTGCCCGACGGCGCGCATTTCCGCCGACAGGAATCGATTGTTCATCGAACGCGAGGCGATGTCGATGGCGTTGACGAGCGGCAGGCCTCCCCCGAGCAGCGTCGAGAGCGTCCTCGCCAGCTGCGACGTCGCAAATCGGCGGATCGTCGAGCCGGCCCAGGGCACGCGGAGGATCGACCGGTCCACGAGGGCGCGCTGGCCCGCCTGCCTGACCCAGCTCCAGGCGACAACGCCCAGGAGAATGGCCGCCCCGGCGAGCAGGAAGAACTGGCTGCGGACGAACGTGGCGCCCTTCACGATCACCCGCGTGACCAGGGGAAGTTCGGCGCCGAAACTGTCGTAGAAGGCCGCGAACTCCGGGATGACCTTCAGGACGATGATGGCGACCACCACGAGCGCCACCATGATCAGGACCGCCGGGTAGACGAGCGCGGCCAGCGTGCGGCGCTTCACGCCGCCGACCACCTTCATGTACGCGACATACCGCCGGAGCACGCCGTCGAGGCTGCCGCTCTTCTCGCCCGCCAGCAGGGAGGCGCCGTAGGAGGCCGGAAACAGATCGCCGTGCGCGCCGAAGGCGTCGGACAGCGACGAGCCCGCGCGCACCTTTTCGTACACTTCGTCGAGCACCGGGCGGAACGTCGGATGCTCGACGCGGCTTCGCAGGATGTCGAGCGACTGCACCAGCGGCATCCCGGCCTTGAGCAGCGTCGCCAGTTCCTGGTTGAAGACCAGGAAGTCGCGCATCGGGACCCGGCGGCGCACGCGGCCGGGCAGCGAGACCTGGCCGAGCAGGCCCTTGGGCCGGAGGCCGAGCACGCAGAAGCCCTTCTGTTCGAGCTCGCGGCGGAGGTGGGCCTCGCTGTCGGAGACGTGGATCTCCTCCAGGATCTCACCGGTCGCTGTACCCAGCCTGCAGCGATATTCCATCGCAACCCACTGAAAGTCAGCCGATTACCGGGCCATGCCTGGCGCGTGGATTATAACAGGCCCTCCGGTCCGCCCTCCCGGTCGAAGCCAGCCCAGCGGTACTTTAGACAACGGCCATCGCGCGCCGGCCGGACAGGGCCGGCGGCGGCCCGCTCCGCGGCCTACTGGGGCTCGACAAACGCATGAAACACCCGGATGCCGAGTTCCCGGGAATCCCGGCTGCCGGGCTTGGCCAGCGCCGGCACGAACGTCTTGTCGACCCCGATCCTGATCGCGACCACGTCGTCGGGTCCGAACTGCGCGGACTTGATCGGGATCTTGCGTATCGCCTCGTCCGGGGTCGACACCTGGAAGGTGTCGATGACCTCGGCGCCGAGAGACACGGTCACCGTCTGAGGCGTCTCGAACATCGACGGCTGCCCGTCGTAGTGCAGGTAGAACACGGCGTTGCGCTTCGGGTTGCGGAAGCGGAGCACGCCTTCCTTCCGGGTCCACTGCCACTCGATCGACTGGTTGTCCGCGGCGGTCTCGGGGCCGTGCCAGCCGTCGAGGAACGCCAGGAACACGTTGTCGGTCTGAGGCTGGAGCCGGATGCGCGCCACGCGATAGGCGCGCTGGCCGATGGTCTCGCCCGCGAGCGGCGCGCGTTCATTCGTGCCCTGCGAGTAGAGCCCCACGGCGATGGTGGCCTCACCGATGTAGGGATACAGCGGCACGAACACCGTTCGCGTGTACTCGATGGTCTGTCCCGGTTTCCACGACGTCGTCGGCTGCGGCGGCAGGTGGTCGTCGGTCCACATCAGTTCGTCGTCGGCGTCGAGAAAGTGGACGAACACGCGGTAGTCCTTGGCGAAGGCTGCCCCCGGCGCCACCTGGAAGCGGTACGTCACCTCGATCGGGCTGCCCAGCGGGACACGCGTGTGATTGACCGACACGGCCGGGGTCGCCAACGGGACCGCTGTATCGGACCCGCGACCGCACGCGGCGGCGACGATCGCGATCATGATTGCCGGAAGCCAGCGGAATCTCATCAGAGCACCTGCCCTCGCCATGGTCGGACCAATTGCACGCCTGATCTGTTTATATTAGCGGCAGCCCCTGGAAATGACAATGGGCGCCGCAGCGCGCACTGCTCGCTATTGTTGCAGCGGCACGAGTTAGGATTGACCGTCCCGATTCGGCCGTGCTAACGTCGGGACGCTCATGAGCCGCGCGACGGGCCCGGTCCTCGCCGTCGCAGCCTTCGCGGCCCTGCTCGCCGCCGGCTGCGGAACCTCGGGCGTTGTCGCCCGTCCGGCGACGGGACCAGCGCCCCGCGAACGCCCGCCTGCGCCGCCACCGCCCGCCAGCGAGGCGCCGCAGGGCGACCCGATTGGCGACGTCATCGCGCGGTCGCAGGGGCTGTTCGAACGCGGGCAGCAGGAGTTGCGCCTCGGGCACCTCGCGCAGGCCAAACTCCTCTTCGACCAGGCGCTCGACACGCTGCTCGAACTCCCGGAGGGCGCCCGCTCGAACGCGCGGCTGCGCGATCACTTCGACCGGCTCGTCGATCGGATCAGCGCCTACGAGATCCGCGCGCTCGCCGAGGGCGACGGCTTTGCGGAACGGCCCAGCGTGCCGGCGTCCCTCGACGAGTTGCTGGACCTGTCGACGTTCGACTTCCCCGCCGCGCCTTCCTCGCTGCGCGAGGCCGTCGAAAGCGACCTGAAGTCCACCGCGCACGACCTGCCGATACCCCCGAACCCCAAGGTGCTCGCGTACGTGGACCTGTTTCAGGGGCGCCTGCGCGACTGGTTCCAGGCGTCGCTCCAACGGAGCGCGGCCTACCTGCCGATGATTCAGGAGCGCCTGCGCGCCGAAGGGCTGCCGCTCGATCTCGCCTACATCCCGATCGTGGAGAGCGCGTTCAGGACGGATGCGCTGTCGAGGGCCAAGGCGAAGGGCTTCTGGCAGCTGATGCGCGGCACGGCCGTCGAACAGGGGCTGAAGTACGACTGGTACGTCGACGAACGGTCGAATCCTGAGAAGTCGACGGCAGCCGCGGTGAAGTACCTGAAGGTGCTCCACCGGATGTTCGACGGCGACTGGCATCTCGCGCTCGCCTCGTACAACGGCGGACCCGGCACGGTGCAGCGCGCGGTGAAGCGGAAAGGCGGCGAGGCCGACTTCTGGCCCCTCGCTGCGTCCCCGCGCCTGCTGCCGCGCGAGACCCGCGAGTACGTGCCGATGGTGCTGGCCTCGATGATCATCGCGCGCAACCCGGCGAATTACGGTTTCACGTTCACGCCGGCTGAGAGGCCGGCCACCGACCGGGTGACGCTCAGCGGTCCAGTGGACCTCCGGCGCGTCGCCGAATGGGCGGGCGTGTCGGTTGATGACGTGCAGCGCCTCAATCCCGAGCTGCGCCGGTGGACCACGCCGCTGCGCGCCACGTCGTTCGAACTGGCCGTGCCAGCCGGCGCGGGGCCGCGTGTCGAGCAGCGCCTCGCCGAACTGCCGCCCGAGGAGTTCACGGCGCTGCAATGGCACACCGTCAGGAAGGGCGAAACGCTGCAGTCGGTGGCCAACAAGCTCAAGGTCCGCCGCACCGACCTGGCCGAAGCCAACTACCTCAGCACGAAGGCGCGCGTGAAGCCCGGCCAGCGCCTCGTCATTCCGCGGGCGCCGACGACGTTGCTGGCGGCCCAGACCGACCGGCCGGAACCCGTCGTCGCCAGGGTGAGGCCCGCGGCGTCCGCATCGACGCTGACCGTGGCGCCAACAGCCAGCCCTTCCGGCGAGCTCAACCGGGTCGTCTACCGTGTGAAGCGGGGCGACACGCTGTCGTCCATCGCGCGCTTCTTCAGCACCTCGGTGGCGTCGCTTCGCTCCTGGAACAAGCTGAGGAGTGACCGCCTGATGCCTGGCGACCGGCTGACCGTCTACACGACCCGCACGCCAGCGGGCTGATGGGGCTGGCCCCGCGGGAGGACACGTTTCAGATTCTGCCTCCTCGGCCCGCGCCGGCCGTGGCAGAAAACGCAGCGCGCGCGGCGGGTTCCCGCCGGTTTCCTTGAAAATCCTCTGGCAGCACACCTGGAGTCTCCCTTGCACCAGCACGGCGGGTGCTCGCCACGCTGCTCAGCGCCGCCCTCTCCGGCATCGACGGGCGCATCGTGCGCGTCGAAGTCGACGTGTCGCCCGGCCTGCCGTCGTTCACCGTCGTCGGCCTGCCGGACACGAGCGTGCGCGAGAGCCGCGACCGCGTTCGCACGGCGATCCGGAACTCGGAATTCGAGTTCCCCTGGCAGCACATCACGATCAACCTCGCGCCTCCGGACGTCCGCAAGGAAGGCGCGGCGTACGACCTGCCCATCGCCCTCGGCATCCTCGCCGCCACGGGCGCGCTGCCGTCCCGCGACTACACCGATATCGTCGTCGTGGGGGCGCTCTCGCTCGACGGCGCCATCCGGCCGACAGGCGGGGTGCTCCCGGTTGCCATCGCGGCGGCCCGCGCCGGGATCGGCGCCGCGCTCGTGCCCGCCGCCAACGCCGCCGAAGCGGCCGTCGTCGAGGGGCTGGCCGTCTGGCCGGTAGCCACGCTGGACGAGGCGGGAGCCACACTGGGCGACAGACACGAGAGCCGCCGCTACCGAGGGGGTGTCGCGGCGACACTCGCCGAAGACGGCGGCGCCTGGGGCGACTTCGCCGACATCCGCGGGCCAGGCGCTGGCGCGCCGGGCGCTCGAGGTGGCCGCCGCCGGCGGCCACCATGTGCTGCTGACGGGGCCGCCTGGTTCGGGCAAGACGATGATGGCGAGGAGCCTCGCCGGGATTCTGCCGCCGCTCTCCCCCGCCGAAGCGCTCGAGGTGACGTCCATCCACTCGGTGGCCGGCCTGCTGCCTGGAGGAGCAGGCCTCATCCGGGCCCGGCCGTTCCGCGCGCCGCATCACACCATCTCGGACGTCGCGCTTGTTGGCGGCGGCGCGCATCCGCGCCCGGGCGAGTTGAGCCTGGCGCACGCCGGCGTGCTGTTCCTCGACGAGATGCCGGAGTTCGAGCGGCGCGCGCTCGAGGTGCTGCGGCAGCCGCTCGAGGAAGGCCGGGTGCGCATCGCGCGCGCGGCGGCATCGGTCGAGTTCCCGGCGAGCGTCACGCTGGTGGGCGCGATGAATCCCTGCCCGTGCGGCTATTTCGGCCACCCGCTGCGGGCCTGCCGGTGCGCGCCGCCGCAGCGCGAGCGCTATGCCGCGCGCATCTCCGGCCCGCTCCTCGATCGCATCGACATCCGCGTCGAGGTGCCGTGGTTGCCGCCGGACGTGCTGGGCGACGAGCGCGCCCAGGAATCGTCGGCCGAAATCCGCGGAGCGTGTGGTTGCGGCGCGCGTGCGCCAGTCGGCGCGCGCGGCCGGACACCGGCGCCGATGTCAACGCCCGACTCTCGGGCAGGATGCTGCGGCGTTACGCCCGGCCCGACGATGCCGGCCGCGCGCTGCTCCACTCGGCGGTCGAGCGGCTGGCGCTGAGCGGCCGCGCCCACGATCGCATCCTCCGCGTCGCGCGGTCGATTGCCGACCTTGGCGGGCGGGCCGACGTCGCCGCCGACGACGTGGCCGAGGCGCTGCAGTATCGGCTGGGATGACCCTGTTCGCGTTGTCTTCGCCTGTATCATTTTTGCACTTCTCGCCCCGCCGACGGTGTGGTAGAGTCACCTATCCGGCGCCCGCGACGACAGACGGACGTCTGCCGCGTCCAGTACGGTTGGCGTCGCGGCGACGGAGTCCAGCACACCCAATCCGAATGCCCAGCATCTGGTCCCGGCGTTTTACCGTTGTGTTCGTCGACCGCACCACGGGTGTCGGCCGGCGGGCCACCATCCACCTCGGCTGGACCGCTGGCCACCGTTGCGTTCCTGTTCGCGCTCCCACGTGCTCGTGGGCCTGGGCATCCGCTGGGCGACGGTGGCCGAAGTCACCTCGCTCCGCATCGCGGCCTCCGCGCTGGGCATGGAGAACGCCAGCTACAAGGCCCAGACGGGCGAACTCGCGACGCAGGTCGTGTCGCTCCAGGGCGTCATCGACGAGCTCGCGGCGCGTGCGAACCTGGACCCGGCGTCCGCCCGCGCGATGCAGAAGCTGCCGGCGATCATCAAGGACCGCGCGATGGGTGGCGAGCAATCGTCCCCGCGGCGTTCGGCGCTCGTTGCGGCATCGCTGGCGGCCCCTGAAGACACCTTCGGCCTGTTGCGCGATGCGCTCGGGCGGCTCGAGCTGGGCCTGCGCAGCGTCCGGAGCGATGTCGAACGCCGGCAGGCGCTCGCGGCGGCGACCCCGTCGATCTGGCCGACGATAGGCTGGCTGTCCGCCGGATTCGGGCAGCGGGCCGACCCGTTCACCGGCGCGCCCGGATTCCACCAGGGCCTCGACATCTCGACCGACAAGGGGCGGCCGGTCGTGGCCACCGCCGACGGCGTGGTTGAAAGCGCCGAGTGGAACGGCAACTACGGCAACCTGCTCGTCGTCAACCACGGTTTCGGCGTCATGACCCGCTACGGGCACCTCCAGAGCTTTGCCGTCAGGGCGGGCACGGCGGTGAAGCGGGGCGACCTGCTGGGCTACGTGGGCGCGACCGGCCGCGCCACCGGCGCCCATCTGCACTACGAGATCCTCGCGAACGGGCAGCTCATCGACCCGATGAACCTGCTCGCCGCCGCGCGCTAGCCCCCGGCTTCCTCCAGCGCGCGCCGGTTCCTTGACGGACCGGATACCCCTCTCCTAGAATCGTCGGATACCCCCGGTGTCGTTGACCCTCACATGCTGAACACCCTCCTCGCTAAAGTCTTCGGAACGCAGAACGCTCGCACGCTCAAAAAGTTGACGCCGTTTGTCGCCGAGATCGGCGCGCGCGAGTCCGGCCTGCGCGCCCTCAGCGACGCCGACCTGCGCGCGCAGACCGTCCTGTTCCGCGAGAAGCTGGCCGCGGGCGCCACCCTCGACGACGTGCTGGTGGACGCGTTCGCCGTGGTCCGGGAAGCCGGCCGGCGCACGCTGAACATGCGCCATTTCGACGTGCAGCTGGTCGGCGGCATGGTGCTGCACCACGGCCAGATCGCCGAGATGAAGACCGGCGAGGGCAAGACGCTCGTCGCGACCCTGGCCGCCTACCTGAACGCGCTGTCCGGCAACGGCGTGCACGTGGTGACCGTCAACGACTACCTGGCGCGGCGCGACTCCGAATGGATGGGGCGCATCTACCGGTTCCTGGGCCTCTCGGTCGGGCGTGATCCAGCACGAGCTGAACGACCAGGAGCGGCAGCGCGCCTACGCCTGCGACATCACCTACGGGACCAACAACGAGTTCGGGTTCGACTACCTCCGCGACAACATGAAGTTCGAGCTGGCGAACTACGTCCAGCGCGGCCACAACTTCGCGATTGTCGACGAGGTCGACAGCATCCTCATCGACGAGGCCCGGACACCGCTCATCATCTCGGGCCCGGCCGACGAGTCGACGGACCTGTACTACGAGGTGGATCGGATCATCCCGAAGCTCACGCCGGGCGCGGTCACGCGCGGCGACACCAAGGCCGAGGACCGCGAGCGGCTCGAGGCGACGGGCGACTACATCAAGGACGAGAAGGCCAAGACCGTGACGCTCACCGAGAGCGGCATGGCCAAGGCCGAGAAGCTGCTGGCCCACCGCATGCAGCCGGGCGGCCTCTACGACCCGATCAACATGCCGCTGCTGCACCACGTCAACCAGGCCCTGCGCGCCCACACGCTCTTCCGCCTGGACGTGGACTACATGATCAAGGACGGCGAGGTCGTCATCGTCGACGAGTTCACGGGCCGCCTGATGCCGGGCCGCCGGTGGAGCGACGGGCTGCACCAGGCCGTCGAGGCCAAGGAGAAGGTGAAGATCGAGCGCGAGAACCAGACGCTCGCCACGATCACCTTCCAGAACTACTTCCGCAAGTACAAGAAGCTCTCGGGCATGACCGGCACGGCGGAGACCGAGGCCGAGGAATTCGCCAAGATCTACAACCTCGACGTCGTCGTGGTGCCGCCGAACCGGGCGCTGCGCCGCGAGGAACTGCCCGACGCGATCTACCGCACGGCGCCGGAGAAGTACGACGCGATTGTCGCCGACATCACGAGCCAGCAGGAGCAGGGGCGTCCGACCCTGGTCGGCACCGTGTCGATCGAGAAGTCCGAGAAGCTGTCCGGCATGCTGCGCCGCACGGGGATCAAGCACGTGGTCCTCAACGCGAAGTACCACGCGCAGGAGGCCGAAATCGTCGCGCAGGCCGGCCGCCTGGGCACGGTGACCATCGCCACGAACATGGCCGGCCGCGGCACCGACATCCTGCTCGGCGGGAACGCCGAGTTCATGGCGCGGCAGAAGTGCCTGGCCGACGAACTGGCCGAGCGCCTGCCCAAGGGCGAAGAGCGGTTCATCGACGACGACGAGTTCGTCTATTTCCATCACCTCGACGCCTTCTACCGCGTGCGGAGGCCCGACTGGGAGCGCTGGGCCGCGCACTTCAAGGCGCAGTGCGAAGCCGAGCACGAGCGCGTGGTGGGCCTCGGCGGCCTGCACATCATCGGCACCGAGCGCCACGAGGCGCGGCGCATCGACAACCAGCTGCGCGGCCGCGCCGGGCCGCCAGGGCGACCCGGGGTCGTCGCGCTTCTACCTCTCGCTCGAGGACGACCTGATGCGGATCTTCGGCTCCGATCGCATCTCGGGCCTGATGGAGCGCCTCGGCATGGAAGAGGGCGTGCCGATCGAGCACGGCATGGTGACGCGCGCCATCGAGCGCGCCCAGAAGCAGGTCGAGGGCCAGAACTTCTCCATCCGCAAGCACCTGCTCGAGTACGACGACGTGATGAACAAGCAGCGCGAGAGCATCTACACGCTGCGACGCGAGCTGCTCGAGGGGCGGGTGCAGGTCGAGGAGGAGGAGGTCGTCGACACGCGCGGCTACCTCTTCGGCATCGCGGAAGACGTGCTCGACGGCCTGATCGACACCTACTGTCCCGAGGAAGAGCAGCCGGAGGACTGGGACCTCGACGCGCTCCGGCGGGAGGCCGCGAAGCAACTTCGG
Source organism: uncultured Acidobacteriota bacterium (assembly GCA_963806085.1). GTDB lineage: Bacteria > Acidobacteriota > Vicinamibacteria > Vicinamibacterales > JAKQTR01 > JAKQTR01. The sequence continues at coordinate 1,110,858 of CAWDWR010000001.1, read as the reverse complement.
GCTCGAGGCGGCAGAGGTGGGCGCTCTGGACTTCGCCGGCAGGACCGCCGGCCAGATCCGCGGCCGTCGTCTGGGATCTCGCGAAGCGGAAGTACGAGGAGAAGGAGGCGGCCGTCGGCCGCGACGTCCTGGAGCGCGTCGAGCGCGACATCATGCTGCAGGTGGTCGACACCCAGTGGAAGGACCACCTCTACAGCCTCGACCATCTGAAAGAGGGCATCGGCCTGCGCGGCTACGGCCAGCGCGACCCGCTCGTCGAGTACAAGAAGGAGAGCTTCGCGCTGTTCCAGGACATGAAGGCCCGCATCGACGACGAGTCGGTGCGCTGGCTGTTCCGGCTGCGCGCGGCGGCCGACGAGAGCGCGCCGGCCGTGCGGCGGCCCGCCCAGCGCCGCGCGGCGCCGTTGACGTTCTCGGCTCCCGGCGACGGCGGCGCGCCGGCGGTTCTTCGGCTCCGGCCAGGACGCCGCGTCTGGCGGGCGGCCCGGGCGCGCCTCAACCCGCCCGCACCGGCGGCGACGACGCGCCGGTGAAGACGGTGCGCCGCGACGAGCCGAAGGTCGGACGCAACGACCCCTGCCCGTGCGGCAGCGGGAAGAAGTACAAGAAGTGCCACGGGGCTCAAGCCTGAGGGACGACGCATGGATGTGCACGCGGTGACAGCGGAACGAGCTTCGCGCCGGCGGCGAACCGCCGACGGCCCTCACCTTCGACGACGTGCTGCTCGTGCCGTGGCACTCGCAGGTGCTGCCCACCCAGGTGGACGTCTCGACGCGCGTCACGCGGAACATCCGCGTCCACGTGCCGATCGTGAGCGCCGCCATGGACACCGTCACCGAGTCGCGGCTGGCGATCGCCATGGCCCAGCACGGCGGCCTCGGCGTCATCCACAAGAACCTCACCGATCGAGGAGCAGGCGTCCGAGGTGGATCGCGTGAAGCGGTCGGAGAGCGGGATGATCGTGAACCCGATCACGCTCTCCCCCGCCCACCGGATCCACGAGGCCCTCGCCCTGATGAACCGGTACCGGATCTCGGGCGTGCCGATCACGGAGGACGGGTCGAAGGAGGGCCGCCTCGTCGGCATCCTGACCAACCGCGACCTGCGGTTCGAGACCAACGTCGACCGGCCGATCTCGGCGGTGATGACGAAGGAGAACCTCATCACCGTGCCCGTCGGCACCACGCTCGACGAGGCCCGGGAGATCCTGCACAGCACAAGGTCGAGAAGCTGCTCGTCGTCGACCGGCACTTCATGCTGAAGGGGCTCATCACCGTCAAGGACATCCAGAAGGTGATCAAGTACCCCTTCGCCAGCAAGGACACGCTCGGACGCCTGCGGTGCGGCGCGGCCGTCGGGCGTCGGCAGGGAGACGATGGACCGGGCGGCGGCGCTCGTGGCCGCGCACGTGGACGTGCTCGTCGTCGACACGGCGCACGGCCACGCGCAGAAGGTCATGGACACCGTGGCGGAGCTGCGCCAGCAGGTTCCCGGACGTGGACCTCGTGGCGGGCAACGTGGCGACCGGCCAGGCGACCACCGACCTCATCCGCCTCGGCGTGGACGCGGTGAAGGTGGGCATCGGCGCGGGGTCCATCTGCACCACGCGGGTCGTCGCCGGCATCGGCGTGCCGATGATCAGCGCCATTCTCGACTGCGCGAAGGCCGCCAAGGCCGCCAACGTCCCGATCATCGCCGACGGCGGCGTCAGGTACTCCGGCGACATCACGAAGGCGATGGCGGTCGGCGGCGACTGCGTGATGATCGGCAGCCTGTTCGCCGGCACCGACGAGAGCCCGGGCGAGGTGGTCCTCTACCAGGGCCGGAGCTTCAAGGAATACCGCGGCATGGGCTCGATCGGCGCGATGCGCCGCGGGGCCAGGGACCGCTACTTCCAGGACGACTTCGAACTCGACGCGCCGGGGAGCGGCCCGGAGAAGCTCGTCCCCGAGGGCATCGAGGGCCGCGTGCCCTACCGCGGCACCGTCGCGGGCGTGGTCCACCAGCTGGTCGGCGGTCTGCGGGCCGGCATGGGCTACGTCGGCTGCAGCACGATTGCCCAGCTGCATGCCGAGGCGCGGCTGATCCGCGTGACGCCCGCCGGCGTGCGCGAGGGTCACGTGCACGACGTCGTCATCACCAAGGAAGCGCCGAACTACCGATCCGAATAGGCGCTAGGGATCAGGGCGCAAGGCGCTAGGGCCGCACGATGGTGATGCGGCGGCGGTCGCCGCCGAGATCCTCGATCCGCACCTCCACGGCGCCAGAGGGCCGGCGCGCGAGCTTCTCCGCCCATTCAATCGCCACCACGCCATCGCTGCCCGAGTTCGTCGAGGCCGAGGTCGTCGGCCTCCGCGCCCGAGATGCGGTAGAGATCGGCGTGCAGGAACGGCACCGGCCGTGGTACTCCTGGATCAGCGTGAAGGTCGGGCTCGACACGTCGTCTTCGGGCGCGCCAAGCCCGATCGGCGAGCCCTCGCACGAAGGCCGTCTTGCCGGCGCCCAACTCCCCTTCCAGCAGGACGACCGAGCCCGGCTCGAGCGACCGGGCGAGGCTCGCGCCCGCGTCGGTCGTGGCCTGTTCGGACTCGGTGACGACGACGTGCGGCTGATCATGAAGCCGCGGTGCGCTTCCGGCGTGTTGCGAGGCGAGGTCGAGCGTCGCGGCGCCGAGTCTGCGCGACGATGTCGCCCGCCGTCATGGCCACCTCGCCGAGGTCGGCCGCGGCGAGGTCGCCCGCGGCGCCGTGGAGATACACGGCGAGCACGCATGCCGCGGTCACACCGAGGCCCTGCGCCAGCCAGCCGGCGACCATCCCTGTCAGCACGTCTCCCGAGCCGCCGGTGGCCATGCCCGGGATTGCCCGGTGGGATTGATGTAGACGATGCCCTCGGGCGTCGCGACCAGCGTGCGATACCCCTTCAGGATCACGTAGACGTGGTGGGCCGTCGCGAAGTCGCGGGCCACCTCGAGGCGATGCCGCTGGACGTCGGCCGCGGCCGCGCCGATGAGCCGCGCCATCTCGCCGGGATGAGGCGTGATGACGACCGGCCGCTCGGGCGAGCCGTGCAGCGCCGCGGGGCTGGACGCCGCAACCGTGAGCGCGTCGGCGTCGAGGACGAGCGGCATCGCCGACCGCTCGAGCAGCGGCCAGGACGAAGCGCCTGCTGGTCCGGGCCCGTGCCGAGGCCCTGGCCCCGTCGCGAGGACGTCGTGCGCTCCGCCGATCACGGCATCGCGCGCCCGAGCGCGAGACGCGTGCCGTCGGCGCAGTTCGTCGAGCGCGACGGTCATGTACTCCGCGCCCATGCTGGCGACGATCGGCAGGCAGGACGCGGGCGTCGCCACGGTGACGAGGCCGGCGCCGCTGCGCAGCGCCGCCACGGCGCCGAGGTGCGCGGCCCCGGTCTTGCCCCGTGAGCCGGCGACGAGCAGCACGTGGCCGAAGTTCCCCTTGTGGGCGTCGCGCGCCCGGGCCTGGAGCGAAGAACCGCACGTCGCCCGCCGTGACGCTCTCGATGCGCGGCCCGGGCAGATCGTCGATGACGCCGCGCGGAATGCCGATGTCCGCCACGACCACGGAGCCGGCCACGTGCTCCCCGGGCGGCAGCACCAGCGGCAGCTTCGGCGCGCCGAACGTCACGGTGAGCGCGGCCTCCACGACCGTGCCGATCGGGCGCCGGATCGTCGGCGGACAGGCCGCTTGGCAGGTCGACCGCCACCACGGGCACCGGCGCTGGCGTTCAGATCCTGGCGCGATGGTCTCGGCCAGCCCCTCGAGCGGCGTCTTCAGGCCCGTCCCGAACAGCGCGTCGACGACGATGTCGCGGCGGAGCACGTCGCTCCCGTGCAGTTCCCAGTCCTGGGGCGTGCGGATCTCGACGACGTCGAGGCCGAGCCTGCCGAGGATGTCGAGGTTCAGCTTCGCGTCGCCGCGAATGTCCGCCGCCGCGCCGACCAGATACACCTGGACGTCGACGCCGGCCTGCCAGAGGACGCGCGCGACGACGAAGCCGTCACCGCCATTGTTGCCGCGGCCGGCCAGCACCGCCACACGCGCCTCCGCCAGGTCGTTCGAAGGCCGCCTCCATCGCCGACACGACCTGGCGGCCGGCGTTCTCCATGAGCACCACCGAGGGGACGCCGAGGTCCTCGATCGTGCGGCGGTCGGCTTCGCGCATCTGGTCGCCGTTCACTACGCGCATGGCCCTGCTCCTGGCACCGCTGGCGAACGCGGCGCCTGCGGCTTGCGCGCACTGTACCACAAGAGGTACGGTACTCGTCCGGCCCGGCGACGTCGCCGCGGCCACTCACGGGAGACGGCCAGCATGTCCGCAGTGGCTTACGTCAACGGGCGCATCGTGCGCCGAGCAGGACGCGACGATCTCGGTGTTCGACCACGGGTTTCTGTACGGCGAAGGCGTCTACGAAGTCATTCGCACGTACGAGCGGCGAGCTGTTCCTGGCTGGACCGGCACTTCAGGCGGCTCCGGGCGTCGGCCTCGATGATCACCCTCGACGTCGGGATGACCGACATCGCCCTCGAGGGCATCATCCGGGAAACGATCGACGCGTATCGAGCGTCGGCGGGCAGCGCCGGCGGAACGCCAGGAGGTGCTCGTGCGCATCCTGCTGACGCGCGGCATCGGCGAGATGAGCTACGACCCGACGAAATCGCCGCATCCCTCGCTGGTGGTCATCGTCAAGCCGCTCGTGCCTCCGCCCGCATCCGCCTACGAGAAGGGCGTGGCGGTGTCGCTGTGTCTCGGTCGTGCGCAATCACCCGGCCTCGGTCGACCCGCGCATCAAGTCGAACAACCTGCTGAACAACGTGCTGGCCATGCAGGAGGCGCTGCGCCGCGGCCCGTTCTTCGAGGCCATCCTGAGGAACTTCCGCGGCGAACTGGCGGAATGCTCCCAGTCGAACCTCTTCCTGGTCAAGGACGGCGCGGCGTATACGCCGGCGCTCGACGCCGGGCTGCTGGCGGGCATCACGCGGGAATTCGTGGAGGAAGTGGCGGCCGACGCCGGGATCCCGATGATCGATGCGGTCCTGCGCGACGACGACCTGTTCGGTGCCGACGAGGCGTTCCTGACCAGCACCTCGAAGGAGATCGTGCCGATCGTCCGTGTAGACGACCGGGTGATCGGGACCGGCGTGCCTGGCCCGATCACCCTCCGTCTGCTCGACGCGTACTGCCGGAAGGCCCGCGCTAACGCCGGCCGGCGCTAGCCCTCTCCGCCCGGCGCCCCGTACGCCTCCATCGGCGGGCACGTGCAGACCAGGTGGCGGTCGCCGTACGGGTTGTCGATCCTGCCCACGCTCGGCCAGAACTTGTTCGACCTGACGAACGGCAGCGGGAACACCGCCTGCTCCCGCGAGTACGGGTGAGTCCACGCGTCGCTCGACGCCACCATCATCGTGTGCGGCGCGTTCTTGAGCACGTTGTCCTTCGGATCGGCCTTGCCGTCGACGACGTCCTGGATTTCCCGCCGGATGGCAATCATCGCGTCGCAGAAGCGATCGAGCTCCTCGAGCGGTTCGCTCTCGGTGGGCTCAACCATCAGCGTGCCCGGCACCGGGAACGACACGGTCGGCGCGTGGAAGCCGTAGTCCATCAGCCGCTTGGCGACGTCACCCTCCTCGATACCGGCCGCCTTGAAGCCGCGAAGGTCGAAGATCATCTCGTGCGCGCAGCGGCCGCGGGCGTTGGTGTAGAGCACCGGATAGTACGCCTTGAGGCGCGACGCGATGTAGTTGGCGTTCAGGATGGCGTACTTCGTGGCCTCCGTCATCCCCGCGCCGCCCAGGAGCGACACGTACGCGTACGAGATGAGCAGGATGCTCGCCGATCCGAACGGCGCGCCCGCCACGGCGTGGATCGCCTTGCCGCCGCCGGTCTTCACGTGCACGTGGCCGGGGAGGTACGGCGCCAGGTGCGCCGCCACGGCGATAGGCCCCATGCCGGGCCCTCCTCCGCCGTGGGGGATGGCGAACGTCTTGTGCAGGTTGAGGTGGCACACGTCGGCGCCGATGGCCGCGGGGCTCGTCAGCCCCAGCTGGGCATTCAGGTTCGCGCCGTCCATGTAGACCTGGCCGCCGTGATCGTGGACCACGCGGCAGATCTCCATGACCGCGTCCTCGAACACGCCGTGCGTCGAGGGGTACGTGATCATCAGCGCCGCCAGCGCGGCGGCATGTTCCTGGGCCTTCGCGCGCAGGTCCGCCACGTCGATGTTGCCGTTCGCGTCGCAGGCGACCACCACCACCTTCATGCCCGCCATCACCGCGCTGGCGGGGTTCGTCCCGTGCGCCGACGACGGGATGAGCACGACGTCGCGGTGCCGATCGCCGCGGTCCTGGTGCCAGGCGCGAATGACCATCAGCCCCGCGAACTCCCCCTGGGCCCCGGAGTTCGGCTGCAGGCTGACCGCCGCGAATCCGGTGACGTCCCGGAGCACGGCCTCGAGCCCCTCGATCACCTCGGCGTAGCCGGCCGCCTGATCAGCGGGCGCGAACGGATGCACGCCGGCGAACTCGGGCCAGGTGACCGGCTCCATGATCGTGGCGGCGTTCAGCTTCATCGTGCACGAGCCCAGCGGGATCATGGAGGTGTCGAGGCCGACGTCCTTGCGCTCGAGCGTCTTCAGGAAACGCATCATCGACGTTTCCGAGTGATACCGGTGGAACACCTGGTGCGTGAGGAAGGCCGACGTCCGGACCAGCGGCGCCGGCCAGCCGGGCGCGCTCGAAGAGATGGCGCGGCCCGCAGGCTCGGCGGCCTTCAGCGCGCGCGCGAAGACGCCGGCCACGGCGTCCACGTCTCCGGCCGACGCCGCTTCGTCGAGCGCGATCCCGACCTCGTCGGGCCGCGACGCCTCGAAGCGGAAGTTGTAGCCCGCCGCGAGCGCCGCCTCCCTGATGGCCTCGCGCGCGCCCGCCGGCACGGCGATCGCCAGCGTGTCGAAGTAGGCCGCGTTCCGCTGGGCGCATCCCAGTGCGGCCAGCCGCCGTTCCAGCTCCCGCGCCAGGGCGTGCACGCCCCCGGCGATGCGCTGGAGCCCGTCCGGCCCGTGGTAGACGCCGTACATCGCGGCCATCGTCGCCAGCAGCGCCTGCGCCGTGCAGATGTTCGAGGTCGCCTTGTCGCGCCGGATGTGCTGCTCGCGGGTTTGCAGCGCCATGCGGTAGGCGCGGTTGCCCTGCGCGTCCACCGACACGCCGATGATCCGGCCCGGGCGCCTGCCGGATGTACTGCTCGCGCGTGGCGAAGAACGCCGCATGCGGCCCGCCGTAGCCCATCGGGCACGCCGAAGCGCTGCGCGCTGCCGACAACGACGTCGGCGCCGAGCTTCGCCGGGAGGCGTCGTCAGGACGAGCGCCAGCAGATCCGTGGCGACGGCGACGAGCGCGCCGGCGGCGTGCGCGCGCGCGATGACGTCGCGCAAATCCGCAGGGCGCCGCGCTCGTCGGGGGTCTGGAGCAGCACGCCGAAGACCCGTTCGTCGAACACCATCCGGTCGGGATCGGCGACGACGAGCTCGATGCCGAGCGGTTCCGCGCGGCACATGAGGACGTCGATGGTCTGCGGGAAGCACCCGGACGACACGAGGAACACCGACTTCGACCCGCCCTGCACGCGGCGCAGCATCGTCATCGCCTCGGCGGCCGCCGTGGGCTCGTCCAGCAGCGACGCGTTGGCCACCGGCATCGCCGTGAGGTCCTCGACGAGCGTCTGGAAGGTGAGCAGCGCCTCGAGCCGGCCCTGCGCAATCTCCGCCTGGTACGGCGTGTACGGCGTGTACCAGCTGGGATTCTCGAACACGTTCCGCAGGATGACCGACGGCGTCACGCAGTCGCTGTAGCCGAGGCCGATGAGCGACCGCATGGGCCGGTTGCGGCGCGCGACGGCTCGGAGGCGGCCGAGGAACTCGTGCTCGCTCTCCGGGTCGAGGGTCGAGGGAGGCGTGCTTCAGGCGGATGCTCGACGGGATGGCTTCGTCCATCAGCGCGTCGAGCGACGGCGCGCCGATGGTCTTCAGCATCGCGTCGCGCTCGCCCGGGCGCGGGCCGATGTGCCGCGACTGGAACGAACCGGTGTGGTCGGGATTCATGGACGGTGAACCGACGCTCACTTGACCAGTTCCGAATACTGCTCGGCGGTCATCAGCGGGTCGAGGTCGGCCGCGCTGGCCAGCTTGACCTCGATCATCCAGCTCGCGTGCGGCTCGCTGTTCACCTTCTCGGGCTTCTCCGCGAGCGCGCTGTTGACCGCCGTCACCACGCCCGACACGGGGCTGTAGAGCTCGGACACGGCCTTGACCGACTCCACCGTCCCGAAGCTCTCACCGACTTTGAGCGCGCGGCCGACCTGGGGCAGGTCGAGGTACACGACGTCGCCCAGCTGCTTCTGGGCGTAGTCGGTGATGCCCACCTGGCCCGTGTCGCCGGTCACCTTGATCCACTCGTGATCCTTCGTGTACTTGCAGTCGGCTGGATACATGTCACCCTCTCGGTCGTTTGTAGAACGGCAGCGGGACCACCGTCGCGCGGGCCAGCCGGCCACGGACGTCCACGTCGAACTCGGTGCCCGGCGCCGCGATGGGCGGCGGGCACGTACGCCATGCCGATGGCCTTCTTGAGGAACGGCGTCTGCGTTCCGCTGGTGACCCGGCCCACCGTCGGCCCCGCCGACCACCACGGCATAGCCGTGCCGCGCGATGGCGCGGTCCTTCATCTCGAAGCCGACGAGACGGCGTGGTGAGGCCGCGGGCTTTCTGGTCGGCCAGCGCCTGACGGCCGAGGAAGTCGCCCTTGTTCCAGCCGACGATCCACTCGAGATCCGCGTCGAGCACCGTCGTCGTGTCGTCGATGTCGTTGCCGTAGAGCCGCATCGCCGCCTCGAGGCGCAGCGTGTCGCGGGCGCCGAGGCCGGCCGGGATCACCGCCTCGTCGCGGCCCGCTTCGAGGATGGCGTCCCACACGGTCACCGCCTGCTGCGGCGGCACGAACACCTCGAACCCGTCTTCGCCCGTGTACCCGGTGCGCGACAGGGTGCCCCGGACGCCGGCAATCTCGCCGTGCGCGAACCAGTAGTTCTTGATCACGCTCAGATCCACGTTGCTCAGCCGCTGCATCACCTGCCGGGCCAGCGGCCCCTGCAGCGCGATGAGCGCGTAGCGGGAACTCGTGTCGAGCGCGGCGACACCGAACCGCCGTGTCTGCTCCATGATCCACGCCACGTCCTTGTCGACGTTCGACGCGTTGATGACGAGCAGGAAGTGATCCTCGGCGAAACGGTACACCAGCATGTCGTCCACGAACGTGCCCGCCGGCGTCGTGAGGCCCGAGTACTGGGCCTGGCCGATCTTCAGGCGCGAGGCATCGTTGGAGCTGATCCACTGGACGGCCGCGAGGGCATCCGTGCCGGCCAGTTCGACCTGGCCCATGTGGGTGACGTCGAACAGGCCGGCCCGGGTCCGCACGGCGAGGTGCTCCTGCGACAGGCCGGAGTACTCCACCGGCATGTCCCACCCGGCGAACGGCACCATGCGGGCGCCGAGCGCGCGGTGGCGGGCGTTGAGGGGAGTCTGCTTCAACGGAGCGTCTGTTGTGTGGCTCATGGGATGCGCGAGAGGGGCAAGGACCAGCCCACACTACTATGCCCGCCAAGGGCCGGTCAAGAGATGCGGGCTGGCCCTTCATCGCACGCAAACCGGCCTACCGTCGCGTCGAACGACCCCGACGCAGACCGGCCATGAGTACCAGCGACGCAAGCAGGATGCCCCAGACCACCAGGGGCCTCCGCCACGCCGCGGGGAGCAGGGGCAGCGCGGCGGCTGAGACGGCCCCGGCCGTGAAGACGGCCGCCGCGACGGTGACCGCCGCCTCGCGCAACCACGCCCGCATGCTAGTCCGCCCTCAACGGAATCGACGAACAGCCGATGAAGCGGAACCAGGCCGACTCCACGCGGAGCAGCCACGTGAACGCGCAGACTTCCTGCATGCCCGGGTACCAACGCACGTCGTAGATGCACTGCGAGTAGTCGTCCCACGACCGGATGGCTTCCCCTTCGTACTCCGAGTAGCAGGTCCCCTCGGCGCCGCAGGCGACTCTCGACAGCGCCAGGCCGGAATCACGCCTCGGAGCACGGCGGTCGAGCGCTCCCGGTTCGCCCTGCAGCATCGCGAGCAGCACGTCGAGGTTGATCGAGCGCCACACCGGGGGCAGAGCCCCGGGCGTCCTCGGTCAGGTTCCGGAAAACACCGCGGAAGGTGCGAACGGCGCGCGACCCCGCCAGCACGCTCTGCGCGACGTCGAGGCCGTCCTCGTCGGCGCGGTCCAGTTCGAGCACGGCCGTCTCGCCGTTTCTGGTGAGCCTCAGCCGGCTGCCCGTGCGAACCAGCACGAGCAGGTCCTGGCGCGCGGCAATCCGCACGTGAAAGTCCCCGTTGGGCTGGACCACCTTGGCCGCATCCAGGTCCATCCAGGTGAGCGACACCTGCAGGGCGCCGCCCGGCCTGGCCCTGAGCCTGAGGTCCGCCCCGCTCCCGGCATCCACGACCTCCGCCCGCTCGAGCCGCCGATGCCCCGTCCGCTCGCGCGGTGCCGGTGCGCGGTCGAGCGGTTCGAACGGCGCCGCCAGCGAACCTGATGCGGTCAGTACCCAGGCCATCACGCAGCATCCCCGCGACACGACTCGTTGACACGACACATCCTCCAGCTGCCCGCCTGGGCGTCCGCCGCGGCGGGCGTCGACGCCGGCGCGCGACCTCGCCGGACCCGTTGCGGCCCGGCCTGCCTCGCCAGCGTGCTTCCGGAGGCTCCCGGTGAACGTGCGCGGGATCCCCGCGCAGGCCGACCTCTTCCAACTGCCCGGCTGACGCCCGGGCGCTCAGGGGCCCGCGGGCAACGGCTGCCCGCTGACGTCGGGCGCGAGCTCGTGCACCAGCGAGCCGGGCGCCGGTTCCTGCCAGCGCTCCCTGGCGCCGCGACGTCGGTGTCCCTCAGGTACGTTTGCAGCGTGTGATAACTGATGTCGAGCGACCGGCAGGCCGCGCGCTTGTTGTTGCCGCACCGATGCAGGACGAGCTTGACGTAGCGCGTGCTCCACTCGCGCAAGCGTGTCGTGCTGGCGCATCGAGGGATCGAGCACGTCGGCGAAGTCTGCCCTGACCTCGGTCGGGCAGGTCCTGAAGCTCGACCTGCTGCCCCTTCGCGAGCACGACCGCCGACTCCATCATGCGTTCCAGCTCGCGCACGTTGCCAGGCCAGTCGTAGGAGAACAGGGCGTTCTCCGCCGCCGCGCGAGAGTCCCAGCGCCCGCATGCCGCCGTGCCGCACGAGGAAGTACCGGGCCAGTTCGAGTATGTCCTCGCGCCGGCTCCGCAGCGGCGGCACCTTGAGCTCGATGCCGCTCAGGCGATAGAAGAGGTCGGAGCGGAAGTCTCCCTGCTGCACGAGGTCCCGGAGCGGGCGATTGGTCGCGACCACCAGCCGGATGTCGACGGCGTGGCCGGCGTGGGCGCCGACGCGCTCGACTACACGCTCCTGGATCGCCCGGAGGAGCTTGGCCTGAGCCGAGGGCGACAGGTCCGCCACCTCGTCGAGGAACAACGTGCCGCCCGACGCGTGTTCGAACTTGCCGCGCCTCCCCTTCACCCCGGTGGCCGTCCGGTCCTCGATGCCGAACAGCTCCGCTTCGAGCAACGAATCGACGATGGCCGCGCAGTTGAGGGCGATGAACGGGTTGCGGCGCCTGGCGCTGACGTCGTGAATCTGCCGCGCCACCAGCTCCTTCCCGCTCCCGCTCTCGCCTTCGATGAGCACGGTGAAGTCAGTGGCTGCTACGCGCTCGATTCGCTCGCGGAGCCGGCACATCGCCAGGCTGCTGCCGATGAGGGGCGCGGCGCCGTCGCGGACACGGTTGTGCGCGTGCAGCCAGCCGCGGGAGCGACCCGCCCTTCCGGTCGAATTCGACGGCCAGCTCCCAGACGCCGACCGCCCGGCGAACGGCCTGCCAATGAACCTCGGTGAACACCTGGCCGGGCATCAGCCCGACCTCGAGCATCCAGCCGCAGGCCTTCGCCCGCGGACCGGCACCGGCACTCGCACGACACCGCCATCGACCTGCGGCTTGCCAACGCCCTGGGGCTGGTGGCCAAGCTGGGCGCGAATCCGAACCCATTGCGCTCCCAGCTGCCTCCGCAGGGCGCTCTCGAGCGCTTCCGACAGTGGCCGGCTTCGGCCCTCGCCCCCGGCGTGCTGCGACATCCCCCGCAGCACGTCGTCGACGAGGCAGCGATGACGACCTCGAGGCGGCACGGTCGCGACTCGGGAGGGCGACGGCCGTGCGACTTCGAGGCTGGCTCATGCTCGTTCCTGTCTTCCAAATCGGATGCCATCAGGGGCGTTGTCGTTTCACCCTGATTCTCTGCCGGCGCCTGCCGATCGGAATTCCGGCCTGTGGGTAGTTCGTGCCCGCGGTTGTCTGAGGCTCGTCGCGGCTGAGTAGTTCGTTCCCCTGGCACGGTGGAGGCCCGCGCGATAGCGCAGTTCCGAACTTCCCCTGATGCAGCCAACCCGGCTGTGCACCACGACCCACGGTGCCTGTTCCCGTGTGACGCCGGTCTGGAGCACGAGATCGACCTGGCGTCCCGGCAGCAGGCGCGCGGGGCTTTCCACGAGCATGCCGTCGGGTGAGGTGTTGAGCACGCGGAGGGGCGACCCGGTTCGCAGGCGGACGGCCACCTTGGCATGCCCGAGCAGCGAACCAGGAGCGGGCGTGCCCTCGCCGCTCTCCCTTGAGCGTTATATCCCGATCCATCGGCGTTCCGTGAACATGTAGCGCAAGAGCCGGCTGCGTCCAGTTGCGCCGAGGAGGCGAATGGCGTACTGCTGTGCGCCGCTCCCGCGGAGATACAGCGTGCCGGAGGTGGCGCTCCCAGCGGGCCCGAACGACAACACGCCGGACCCACCGAGTTTCAGCGGACTCCCCGTGAGCGTCGAGCCCGAGTCCGGGTCGGTCACGCCGGGCACGAAGCCGAAGGTGACGCTCGGGAACTGGTCGGTGATGCGGGCCCATGCGGACACCTGCCGATCGATGCCGGCGGCGATGTCGGCCAGCCGGATCCCGTCGTAGTTGCCGTCGGTGAACGTCGCGAATCGGACGTCCTGGCCGGATGACTGGAACACGAGGGCCACGTGCACGCCGCGCCCGAGCGCCTCGGCCCGTGTCGCGTGCACGAGAGCGGCCATGTGCCGGGCGGCGCCGGCTGCCCGCAAGGCGTCGCGCTGTCCCGAGAGCGCCGGCACCGAGACGGCGCCCAGCGTGACGGCGACGGCCGCGGCGACGGTGGCCTCGGCCAGCGACGTGCCGGCCTCCCCGCGGCGCTGCGCGATGCCGGCAGCCGGCGCGGGGAGGCGGTGCGGACGGTTCACTGCTGATCCGCTTTCGGCGCCGCGACGGTGAGCTGGTTCTTCATCTTGAGGAACGCCTTCTCGCCGATGCCGCGGACGTTCATGAGTTCCTCGACCTTCTTGAACCCGCCGTTCTTCTGGCGATACTCGATGATGCGGGCCGCAGTCTTCGGGCCTACGCCGGGCAGGCGCTCCAGTTGCTCGGCCGGCGCCGTGTTCAGGTTGACGGTCTGGGCCGCGGCGGCCTTGGCGTCGGCCGGCTTGTCCTGGAGCGGCAGCGCGACCGCGGGCGCGGCCAGGGCCAGCGCGGTGGCGGCCACAACGAGCGTGGTGACGATCAGATGGCGCACGGGATGCTCCTTTCCTCTTGCGCGGCGGGATGCCGCGTGGGGCCCGGACGCTCCGGCTGCGGCGCGGTGGAGGTCGGGCACCGCCACCGCCGTCGGCAGCGCCGGGCGATGCCTGGAACCTCGCAAGACGGCGGCCATCGCGCCATGCGCGGGAAGTGTCCGGTGAACTGTCTGACCGGGCGCGAGATGGGCCGCCGCGCGCCGCGGGCGGCCGCGAAGGCGGGATGCGATCCGTGCGCTGAATGTCGACGTGAGTTGCGGCCGCCCGTCCGGCGGCGCTCGTGCTAGCGAGCCTGGCGCGCCCAGTCCAGCGTGCGGGCCAGGCCGTCCTCGAACGAGACGGTCGGGCTGTAGCCGAGCATCGTGCGGGCCCGCCCGATGTCCGCCTGGGAATGCCGCACGTCACCCGTCCGCGCGGGGCCGTACGCCGGCACGACGTCGGCGCCCGTCAAGGAACGGAGCGTGCGGAACAGGTCATTCAGCGACACGCGACCGCCCGTGGCCACGTTGACCACCTGCCCGGCGATACCAGGGACGTGGCACGCCGTCAAGACGCCGTCCACCACGTTGGCCACGTACGTAAAGTCCCTGGTCTGCCCGCCGTCGCCGAAGATCGTCGGCGGACGGCCGTCGAGCAGCGCTTTGATGAAGATCGAGATCACGCCCGAGTAGGGCGACGACGGGTCCTGGCGGGGGCCGAACACGTTGAAATAGCGCGTCGTCACCGTTTCCAGGCCGTACAGCCTCGTGAAGAGTCCGAGGTACTGCTCCCCCATGAGTTTCTGCAACGCGTACGGCGTCAGCGGGTCCAGCGGCAGGTCTTCGCGGGTGGGCAACACCGAGATGTTGCCGTACACCGAAGAGGACCCCGCGAAGATCAGCCGCTTCACGCCGGCGTCACGCGCCGACACGAGGATGTTGAGGGTCGCGTCGACATTCGCCCGGTGGCAGAAGACAGGTTCCGCCACCGACCGGGGCACCGACGGAATGGCGGCCTGGTGCAGCACGTAGTCCACACCAGCCACTGCCGCCGCGGCGACCTCGGCGTCGGCCAGATCGCCCTCGAGGAACTCGATGCTCCCGCCCACCGCCGCCAGGTTCTCCCGGTGGCCGGTCACCAGGTTGTCGACCACCCGAACGCGTTCGCCTCGGCGAACCAGCTCTTCGACGAGATGGGAGCCGATGAATCCCGCGCCACCGGTCACCAGGTAATGTGCCATCGAGTCACCTCGCCCGGCGCGCTCTTCGTGTGCGCACCGGGCCGCGTAGTTCCGCCGCAGCCAGCCGTAAGCCGAATCCTGTGTCCCCGCCTCCGCGCCTTGCGGCGCTTCGGCGAGGCGACGACCATTCCTCTGGTCCCGTCATCGCTGGCGGGATCAAGCAACCGACCCGGAGGCCTGGAGCGGGCCGCTCTCGTAACGCCTCCCTATTTGGTCTTGCTCCGTGCGGGGTTTTGCCTGCCACCCGCGTTGCCGCGGGCGCGGTGCGCTCTTACCGCACCTTTTCACCCTTACCCTTCGACTCGGCCTGAGCGGCCGCGTTGCCACGGCCGCCGAAGGCCTTGCTCAGGGCGGTATATTTTCTGTGCCACTTTCCTTCAGGTCACCCTGACCGGGCGTTACCCGGCGCACTGCCCTGCGGAGTTCGGACTTTCCTCCCTTCCCGGGGATCGGCCCTCGCGGGCCTGGCCCGGAAACAGCGGTCGTCTGGCTGACTGCGGCGGAAGCGTCACCGCCTAGGAATCCACGTCCTGGCGGATGTTGTACTGTTCCAGCTTCTTGTACAGATTACTGCGCGGCGTGCCGATTGTCTCGGCCGTCTTCGAAATGTTCCAGTCGTTCTCGCGGAGCTTCTCGATGAGGAACGCCCGCTCCGCGCTTTCCTTGAACTCCCGCAGCGTGTTCGGACGCTCGACCCGGTCGTCTGGCGCCGCAGCGGGCGACGGCGGTTCGGCGCGGACCGAATCGGGCAAGTCGGACGCATTGACGATGTCGCCCGGCGTCATGATGATGACGCGCTCGATCGCGTTGCGCAGTTCCCGCACGTTCCCCTTCCACCGTCCGCGCTGGAGCGCGGCCAGCGCGTCCGCTGTGAAGCGCTTGGGGCGGAAGTTGTTCTCCCGGGTGAACTGCTCGGCAAAGTGACGGACGAGCAGGCGGGATGTCGTCGGCCCGTTCGCGCAGCGGCGGCACGAAGACGGGGATGACGCTGAGCCTGAAGAACAGGTCCTCCCGGAACTGGCCCTTCTCGATCTCCTGCTCCAGCTCCTTGTTGGTGGCCGCGATCACGCGCACGTCCACCTTGAGCGTCCGCGACGATCCGAGGCGCTCGACCTCGCCCTCCTGGAGCACGCGCAGCACCTTGGCCTGCGTCTTCAGGCTCATGTCGCCGACTTCGTCGAGGAAGATCGTGCCGCGATCGGCCAGTTCGAACTTCCCGACCTGCTTGTCGGTGGCGCCGGTGAAGGATCCCTTCTCGTGGCCGAACAGCTCCGACTCGATCAGTTCATCCGGGATGGCCGCGCAATTGACCTGCACGAACCGCTCGCGGGCCCGGAGGCTGTTCTTGTGGATCATCCTGGCGACGAGCTCCTTGCCGACGCCGCTCTCGCCGCGGATGAGCACGGTCGCGTTCGTGGGCGCCGCGCGGCGCACCGCCTCGAGCACGGCGCGCAGCGCGGGGCTCGAGCCGATCATGTCGTGCCGGAGCTCGACCGAGGTCAGCAGGCGCTCGTTCTCGTCCCGCAGCCGCTGGAAGCCGAGGGCGTTGCGGATCGCGAGCAGGATGCGCTCGGTGGCGAGGGGCTTCTCGATGAAGTCGAAGGCGCCGAGCTTCGTCGCCTCGACGGCGGTGGCCACCGTGCCGTGGCCGGAGATCATCACGACCGGCAGGTGCTCGGCCACGGTCTTCAGGCGTCCCAGCACCTCGAGGCCGTCCATCCCGGGCATCTTGATGTCGAGAAAGACCAGGTCGACCGGCTCGCGATCGACCAGGGCAATGCCCTCTTCCCCCGTCGCCGCGCCGAGGAACTCGTAGCCTTCATACTCGAGGATCATCCGCATCGAGTCGCGGATGGCGGCCTCGTCGTCGATCACCAGGATGCGTGCTTTCATCGTGTGCTGCCGGGGCTCAGGGCTGGCGCTCGGCGCGCAGCGTGTGCAGGGTGCGCTCGCCGCTGACCGGATCGAAGACATACAACGTCAACACGTCGCCGGGACGCGCGGAGGCGGCCACCTGCCGGTAGTCCCCGGCCGTGCGCATCGGCGTGCGGTTGATCTCGATGATCACGTCGCCGTGGCGCAGGTCCGCCTCGTCCGCCGGGCTGAGCGGAGTGACCCTGGTCACCATGATCCCCGAGAGGGCCGCCGGCAGCTTCCACCGTGTGCGAATCAGCCGCGTCAGCTCCTGCACGCTGAGGCCGATGCCCCGGTCGGCATCCCCCGCCGGGGAAGCCGGGGCAGGCGGCGCCTCGCCGCTCGCGGCGTCGCGCAGGGGCCGCTCGACCAGCACGACGTCCACGTCCTGCGCGCGGCCGTCGCGCACGACCTGCAGCAGGACGCGCGTGCCGGGCTCTCTGGAGGCAATCGTGCGGATGAGCGCCGAGGTGTCCTGCACGCCCCGGCCGTCCACGGCCGTGATGACGTCGTAGCGCTTCAGCCCGGCGTGCTCCGCGGGCGATCCGGCCGTGACGTCCTCGACCAGCACGCCTCTGGCGGTGCCCAGGCGCAGCGACCGCTGCAGGTCGCCGTCCAGTTCGTGCAGGTTCACGCCGATGTAGCCCCGGACGACGCGGCCGCGCTTGCGCAATTGCCCGAGGACGTCGCGCGCCTGATTGATCGGCACGGCAAAGCCGATGTTGTTGCCCTCGGAGCTGATCGCGGAATTGATCCCGATGACCTGGCCGGCCGTGTTGATGAGCGGACCCCCGCTGTTCCCGAAATCGATGGCCGCGTCGGTCTGGATGTAGTCGTCGAGGCTCTCGTCGAAGAGCTTGCGCCCGAGGTAGCTCACCACGCCGACCGTGACGGTGTGCTCGTAGGCCAGCGGGTTCCCGATGGCGCACACCCACTCGCCGGGCCGCAGCGCGGAGGAATCGCCCAGCTCCGCCACCGGCAGGCCGGCCACGCCGTCCACCTTGATGAGCGCCACATCGGTATCCGGGTCCGATCCGATGACCCGGGCGCGCAGGCTTCGGCCGTCCGCGAGCTTCACGTTCAGTCGCTCGGCCCCCTCGACGACGTGCTGATTGGTGAGGATCTCGCCGTCAGGCGTCAGCAGAAACCCGCTGCCGGAATCACGGTCACTGTGTTCCAGCGAGTCGTCGGGCTGTGCCGGCACGCCCTGGTGCACCTCGTCGCGCGGGACGTTGCCGCGCTGCGAGCGGTGCGGCGCGCTGACCGCCTCGATATAGACGACCGCCGGGTTCACGCGCGCCGCGATGTCCGCGAAGTCGACCACGAGCGTCGGCACGCCCTGCCGCACGGCGGGCCTGGGAGCCGAGGGGGCCGCGATCGTGACGGGCGAGGCCGGCGCCAGCGAGCCGGCCAGCATCAGGCCGACCAGCAGGGAAACGGCGCCCGTCAGGGCGAGCGTCAGTGCGGTGAAGCGGCGGGTCACGTTCCCATTATAAGTCGCGAAAACGCCGGTTCATCGAGCACGGTGACGCCCAGCTCGCGGGCCTTCTCCAGTTTGCTGCCGGCGTCGGCGCCGGCCACCACGTAGGTGGTCTTCTTCGAGACCGACCCGGACAACCCGCCCGCCGCGGGCCGTAATCGCCGCCGCCGCCTCGTCGCGGGTCATGCCGGTCAAGGTCCCGGTCAGGACGAAGGTCGCACCGGCCAGCGTCTGGCCGGCCAGGGACGCGGGCGCCGCCGACTCGATCTGCAGGCCGGCCGCGCGAAGCCTGTCGATCAGGACTCGGTTGTGGGGTTCGTCGAAGTACTCCCGCACGGCCGCCGCCGCCACCGGGCCGATGTCGCGCACCGCCTGCATCGCGTCAGGGGTCGCGGCCAGCAGCGCGTCGATCGACCCGAATCCGGCGGCCAGCGACTGGGCCACGCGCTCGCCGACGTGACGGATGCCGAGGCCGAACAGCACGCGCCAGAACTCCGCGGTCCGTGCTCCGGGCGATCTCGCCGAGGAGCTTCTGCGCCGATTTCTGGCCCATGCGCTCGAGGCCGGCGATTCGCTCGACCTCGAGCGCGTAGAGATCGGCCGCGTCGCGGACCAGGCCCGCGCTCGACCAGTTGATCGACGAGCGCCTCGCCCAGGCCCTCGATGTTCATCGCCCGCCTCGCGGCGAAGTGCAGCAGGCTCCGGCGCAGTCGCGCCGGGCACGACGTGTTCGAGGCACCGCCAGACGACCTCGTCGTCGGGCCGGACGAGGCGGCTGCCGCAGGCCGGGCATGCCCGCGGCATCTCCCAGGGGCGCGAGTCCTCCGGGCGCTCGGCCAGGTCGGGCCCGACCACCTTGGGAATGACGTCGCCGCCTTTCTCGATGATCACCAGGTCGCCGGGCCTGATGTCGCGGCGGGCAATCTCCTGCTCGTTGTGCAGCGTGGCCATCTGGATGGTCGAGCCGGAGAGCAAGACCGGCTCCAGCACGGCGTAGGGCGTGACCGCGCCCGTCCGCCCGACGTTCACCGCGATCTCCTTGAGGCGCGTCGTCGCCTGCTGCGCGGGGAACTTGTAGGCGGTGGCCCAGCGGGGGAACTTGTTGGTGGCGCCGAGGCGCGCGCGAAGCGGCAGTTCGTCGACCTTGATGACGACGCCGTCCGTGTCGAAGCCCATCGTGTGGCGGCGATCGCCCCACTCCCGGCAATAATCGATCACGGCCTCGATGCCCTCGCAGCGCCGCCAGTGGGGCTCGACCGGCAGGCCGAGGTCGCGCATGCGGCGCATGGCGTCGGCGTGCGTGCCGCGCTCCTCGCCGTCGGCCACGATCTGGTAGACGAAGGCCGAGAGCCCGCGCCGGGCCACCACGGCGGGGTCCAGGCTTCGCATCGTGCCCGCGGCGGCGTTACGCGGATTGGCGAACGCCGGCTCTTCGGCGTCCTCCCGCTCCTGATTCACACGGTCGAAGGAGGCGCGCGGCAGGTAGACTTCGCCGCGGACTTCGAGGCGCCCGGTCACCTCCTCCTTGAGGCGCAGCGGGATGGCCCGAATCGTGCGCACGTTTCCCGTGACGTCTTCGCCACGGACACCGTCGCCGCGAGTCACGCCCCGCACCAGCACGCCGTCCTCGTAGGTCAGCGCGATGCTCAGGCCGTCGATCTTGAGTTCGGCGACGTAGGCCACCACTTCGGGTGCCGGGCCTGACGGCGCCGAGGACCTTGATCACGCGTTCGTGGAACGCGCGCAGTTCGTCGTCCGAGTACGCGTTGTCGAGGCTGAGCATCGGCACGGGATGCTCGATCGTGGCGAACCCTTCGGCAGGACGGCCGCCAACGCGCTGGGTCGGCGAATCGGGGCTGACGAGATCGGGATGACGCGCCTCGAGCTCGCGCAAGGTCGGCCATGAGCCGGTCGAACTCCGCGTCGCTGATGGTCGGGGCGGCGAGCACGTAGTACCGCTCCTCGTGCTCCCGAATGACGTGGCGAAGCTCCGCGATGCGTTCGGCGTCGGTCATGGCGAACCCCGGAAACGGCAGGCCGTTTGCCCGGCTCAGCGATCGCGCAACAGGACGTAGTCGGGCAGCGCCGCCAGGGCGTCCCGCTCGTCGGTCGGCGGGAACACCTGCGAGATGCGCCTTGGCCTCGTTGGCGAGCTGGACTGCCCGGTCGTAGGCGTAGTCGATGGTGCGGTGCTCGGCGAGCAGCGCGCTGATCTGCTCCCAGCGCTCCGGGGTCAGCGTGCGCGTGCGGCACCACGTCGGTGATCAATCGCACGGACCGACGGGTCGGCGCGATGCATCAGCGCGATCACGGGCAGCGTGATCTTCCCTTCCCGCAGGTCGCTCGCCACGGGCTTGCCGAGCGACTGGACGGTGCCGGTGAGGTCGAGCAGGTCGTCGACCAGCTGGAAGGCGATGCCGAGCTTGAAGCCGTACTCGCCGAGCGCCTCGACTTCCGCGGTCGGGCGGTCGGCGAGCATGGCGCCGATCCGCGCGCACCCGCTGAACAGGTACGCCGTCTTCCGCCGGATGATCTCGAAGTGCTCTTCCTCGGTGACGTCGGGGTCGCCGTTCTTCGTGAGCTGGTAGAGCTCGCCCTCGATCATCCGCAGCGTCACGTCGCACAGCAGCCGGATGATCTCCAGTTCGTCCTGCGTCAGCGCCATCGCCATCGACTTGATGTAGAGGTAATCGCCGAGCAGCACGGTGACGTCGTTGCCCCACTGCGAGTGCACCGCCAGCCGGCCCCGCCGCAGTTCCGCGTCGTCGATGATGTCGTCGTGGACCAGCGTGGCCGTGTGGATGAACTCGACCACCGCGGCGTACAGCACGGCGCGATCGCCCGTGTAGCCGCACAGCCGGGCGGCCATCAGCAGCACGGCCGGGCGGATGCGCTTGCCGCCGCTCGACTGGATGTACCTGCCGATTGTCGGAATCAGTTCGACCTTCGACTGGACATGGCGGACGAACTCCGCGTCGACCCGGGCCAGGTCGTCACGGATGGGTTCGAAGAGTCTCCGAAAGGGATGGCGATGTCTTTTCCACAGCAGCAGGACGCAATACGCCATCAGACCACATCCGCCAACGAGTGTCAACGCGCCAAACTCCGTGCTGACAAGGGGTTCGGCGCGATCGACGAGGTCACGGCGCGAACAGATCCCGGTAGTTCGCGACCGCGGCCGCCGCCACCGAGCCGATGCCGGCGCCGCGCAGATCCGCCAGCGCCCGCACGACCTCGACGACGCGGCTCGGCTCGTTTCGCCGGCCTCGATGAGGCGCGGGCGCAAGGTAGGGAGCGTCGGTTTCGACGAGCAAGCGGTCGAGCGGCACCATGACCGCCGCCTCGCGGACGTGTGCCGCCTTCGGGAACGTGACGATCCCGGAAAACGAAATGTAGAAGCCGAGTTCGAGCGCGCGCCTGGCCAGGTTCGCGTCGCCCGAGAAGCAGTGGAAGACCCCGCGGGCCTGGCCCTTCCCCTCTCCTGCCAGCAGGGCGATCGTGTCGTCGTCGGCTTCGCGGGTGTGGACGACGAGCGGGAGGTGGCGGTCGCAGGCCAGCCGGATCTGCTCCGCGAACACCGCGCGCTGTGCGTCACGAGGGGCGAAGTCGTAGTGATAATCGAGGCCGACCTCGCCGACCGCCCTCACGAGGGGTTCGGCACGAATCCTGGCGTCGGCCAGTGCGGCGGCCTCGGCGGGCCGCGGCCCGAAGGGCGCGGCGCGGTGGGGATGCACGCCGGCGGTCGTGCGGATCCGATCCCACAGCGGCAGCACGCGGGCGGCGCGCGAGCACTCCTCGGGATCCGAGGCGTCGACGATGCACAGGAGATCGGCGAGCGACGCGTCGCGCGCCCGCGCCAGGACCACGTCGACGTCGGCCGCGAACGCCTCGTCCGCCAGGTGCGCGTGGGAATCGACCATCTGGAACCGGTCCTACTTGATGCGCGCGCCGAGCGGCGGTTCCTTGTCGAAGCTCACGATGACCGGCAGCCCGCCAGGCGCGCTCGCGGCCAGGATCATCCCGTTGGACTCCACCCCCATCACGATGGCCGGCTTGAGATTGGCCACCATGCCGATGACGCGGCCAACCAGCGCCTCCGGCTCGTAAGCTTCGGCGATGCCGGCGACGAGCGTCCGCCGCTCGTCGCCGAGATCGACCTCGAGCTTGAGCAGCTTGCGCGACTTTGGCACGCGTTCGGCCGCCACGACCCGCGCGACGCGGAGGTCGAGCTTCAGGAACTCCTCGATGCCCACGCGCTCGGGCTGCGCGCCGGAGGGCGGGGCGTCGGCGGCCGCGGGGGCCGGCCCGGATACGGGCGGGTGGACGGATGGCGATTCGTCAGCGCTCATGGCTGTTGTGCTCCTGTGGTCGATCGAAATACGCCTGCATCGCGGCCGCGTGAACCTCGCGGACGGCGGCCTTGTGCTCGGCCGCCCGTGCGGCGCAGTCCTCGTACTCCGGGGCGGCATTCATCACGGTTCCGCCGCGCCGCGCGATCTTGATCTGCACCGTCGCCGAAGCGCGTGGTCACGGTGGTCCACTCCCGCGACAGGCACTCGCGGTCGGCCTCGTGATAGCGGACGCCAATCGTGGTGCTCTCGCGGAAGAGCAGATCGAGCATAGCCTCACGCAGGCTCGACGGGCGCGAGGACGGTGACGAGCGTGCCCGGGCCGGTTCTTCTTCATCTGGACCGGCGACAGATACACGTCCAGGGCGCCGGCCCCCTGCAGCCGTTCGACCAGGCTCCCGAAGAACTGCGGGTTCATGTCGTCGATGTTGCACTCGAGCACGAGGATGCGGCCGTGCTCGGCCGCCGCGGACGGCCTCGCCCAGCACCGCGCGCAGCACGTTCGGCTGTCCCGGGAGCTGCCGCTGGCCTGCGCCGTAGCCGGTCCGCCGGATGGTCATCGCCGGCATCGGCCCGTACGAGGTCGCGTGGCCGCGTGACGAGCAGGGCCCCGGTCGGCGTCACCAGCTCGCCCTGCACGCCGTTCGAGTAGACCGGCGCGCCCTCGAGGAGGCGGATCGTGGCCGGCGCCGGAACGGGCAGCTGGCCGTGCGCCGTCGCCACCGTGCCGCTGCCCGTGTTGAGGGGCGACGCGGCGATCCGATCGACGCCGAGCGCGTCGATGGCCCACACCGAGCTCCGACGATGTCGATGATGGAGTCGAGGGCGCCGACTTCGTGGAAGTGCACCCGGTCGACCGGCACCTGGTGAATCTCGGCCTCCACGCGGCCGAGCCGCTCGAACAGCAGGCTGGCCCGGCGCGCCACGCGCTCGGGCAGTCCTGCCCCGGCGATCATATCGAGGATTTCGTGCAGACCGCGGTGCTGGGCATGCCCGCCGGCGTCGTGATCGTGCCGGGCTTCGCCGCACCTCGAACTGGATGGCGCCGATGCCCGACCGGGACACCCTGGTGGCCGTGAGCTCGCAGCCGGCGGGCAGCAGCGGCGCCAGAGCCGCCCGAAGCCCGTCGAGCGGCACACCGAGATCGATCAAGGCGCCGAGCACCATGTCGCCGGAGGCGCCCGAGAAGCAGTCGAAGAAGAGGACTTTGTCCATGAGCTGTCCGTTCCCTACCCGAGCCGGCCCATCTCCCGCAGGCTGACGTACCGCGTGGCCGTCAGGACGAGGTGGTCGAGCACGTCGATGCCCATCAGTTCCCCGGCGGCCACCAGGCGTCTCGTCAGCGACACGTCGTCGGCGCTCGGCGTGGGATCGCCCGAAGGATGATTATGGAACA
This sequence comes from uncultured Acidobacteriota bacterium, assembly GCA_963806085.1. Taxonomy (GTDB): domain Bacteria; phylum Acidobacteriota; class Vicinamibacteria; order Vicinamibacterales; family JAKQTR01; genus JAKQTR01. Next base: position 1,086,727 of record CAWDWR010000001.1, on the reverse strand, counting down.
AGACGATGCCCGCTGCACGTGCGGCGGAGGCTTCGCGGAACACCTCCCGGGGGTGCACGACGCTTCGGTCGAGGGTGCCGACCGTCAGCACGGCGGTGCGGATGAGGCGGTGCTTCGTGTCGAGGAGCACGACGCCGAACTGCTCGACGGGGCGTGCGCCGAACTCCGGCAGCAGGTGCATGGCGACCTCGCCGGGCGTCAGGAGTTGCGGGCGGTCGGCCGGCTGCCGCATGAGCGTGCGCCGGCCGAGTTCGATGGCTGCCAGCACCTGGGCGGCCTTCGCCTCGCCGACGCCAGCGAACTGCGCCGCAGTTCGTCGCCGGTGCAGGCCGGCAGCCCGTGAATGCCCCCGGCCGCCTCGAGCACGAGGTTGGCGAGCGCCAGGGCGCCGGCGCGCCGCGTTCCGGAGCCGAGCACCAGCGCGAGCAGTTCGTTGTCGCCGAGTGCCGCCACGCCCAGCCGGCCCGAGCTTCTCCCGGGGCCGGTCCCGCGACGCCGTCGCACGTCACAGGCGGGCCTCCAGCGCGGGGAGCAGCTCGGCGGCCGTGCCCCGGAGGACGATGTCGGCGTGCGGCGTCAGCGGCGTGTCGTCGACGTTGATCTCGACGACCACGGCGCCCGCCCGGCCGGCGACGAGCGGAAGTCCGGCGGCCGGATAGACGAGCGCCGACGTGCCGATCGCCAGGAACACCTCGCATGCCTCGGCGGCGCGCGTCGCGGCGCCGGCGTCGGCGCGGTTCGTCGAGCGCTTCGCCGAACCACACCACGTCCGGCCGCAGGAGCGCGCCGCACGGGCAGCACCGGCAGCTGGCCTTCCTCGCCGGGAGGCCCGCCGCCGCGGCTCCGGCCCGGGTCCGTCGCGCACGACGCCGCATCCGCCGGCGCAGCGGGCCCGCCAGATGTTGCCGTGCAGCTCGATGACGTCCGTGCTGCCCGCGCGCTGATGAAGGCCGTCCACGTTCTGCGTGATCAGCGTGAACCCGGGCAGGCGAGACTGGAAACGCGCCAGGGCCACGATGCCCGGCATTCGGCTGCGCCCGGCCGATGATGCCCTGCCGCCACCGGTACCATTGCCAGACGAGGTCGGGGTCGCGCGCGAAGGCGTCCGGCGTCGCGAGGTCGGCCGCGCTGTACGTGCGCCAAAGCCCGTCCGCCCCCCGGAACGTCGGCACCCCGCTCTCGGCGGAGATTCCCGCGCCGGTCATCGCGGCAACCGCCCGCGCGAGGCGGAGGCGCGCGGCGAGGTCAGTCGAGCACGCGAGCGTCAGTCGCCTTCCCCTCCGCCGCCGGCAGGACGTCCGCCGGCCGGGTTCGTCCCCGTGAGTGCCTGCAAGAAACGCGCTCGACAGCCCGGCGCCCCGCGAGTGAAGGCGGCGTCCGGCTCCGCAGGCGGCGTTCTTCGTGAATCCGCGCGGCAGGAGACTGCGCCGGGGGCAGTTCGTTCGCCGCGGGCGGCGCCCATTGGCTCCGCGCACGGGCCGTTTCGACTTCTGCACACGTCGCCGGCCCGCCAGTACGCAGAAATTGCCGCGGCGCCGGTCAGAACAGCAGCGGGCCGAGCAGCGACACCGCGATGATGACGATCACGCACGAGACCAGCGACAGCCCCACGCCGTAGCTGAATCATCGTGCCGATGGGCACGTGTCCGGAGCTGTACGCGATGGCGTTCGGCGGCGTCGAGATCGGGAGCATGAAGCAGACGCTGGCGCCGAAGCGTGGCGCCCAGGGCCGGTTCGATGGGACTGATGCCGGCCGCCCGGCTGACGGCGATGGCGACTGGCACGACCATGCTCGCCGACGCCGTGTTCGACGTCATCTCCGAGAGCGCGGCCGCAAAGCACGTGAACAGGATGGTGAACGGCAACGGGTGGTGCGACGGCACCCAACTCGTCACGGCCTGGCCCGATGCTCGCGGCCAGCCCCGTCGAGAACGCCATGGACCCCAGCGCGAGACCGCCGCCGAAGAGGAGGATCGGTGCCCCAGTCGATGCGCACGGCCTCGCCCCACGACATCGTGAAGCGGCGCTGCGCCAGTCCACGGGCAGGACGAAGAGCAGAATCGCCCCGGTCAGCGCCGCGGCGGCCTCGGGCATCGACGCTTCGTAGGCCCGGCCAATCGGCGCGTCCCGCAGCCCGACGACGGCCAGCAGGCCTGGGAACACCCACAGGAGCACCGTCGTGAAGAACGCGATCATCACGTTGCGCTCGCCGCGGGACACGCGGCCGAGCCGCTCGAGCTCCCGGCGGACCAGGTCGGCGGTGCCTTCGGGAAGCCGAAGCCCGCGGGCACCGACCACCCAGAATCCGACGGCCAGCACCGTGTAGAGCGCGAGAGTGATTGGCAGCCCGATGAGCATCCAGCGGAAGAACGAGACGGGCGCCCCGACCAGTTCGCGCAGCATGCCCACGCCGATGAGATTCGGGGGCGTGCCAATCGGCGTCGCCATGCCGCCGATGCGACGCGCCGAACGCCGTGATGAGCATGAGCGTCGTCGCGAAGCGCCGGAAGCGCGGGTGCGAGGCGATCGGCTGCGTCGAGAGGTGACGTCACGATCGAGAGCCCGATCGGGAACATCATGGCGGCTGTCGCCGTGTTGCTGATCCACATCGAGACGACCACCGAGACGCCGCCGAACACCACGAGGAGACGCCCGGCGCTGCGGCCGACCAGTCTCGACGACAGCGCCGTGTAAGCGATGCGGCGGTCGAGGCCGTGGACGTACATCGCCTCCGCGATGATGAAGCTCCCGATGAACAGGAAGATGATCGGGTCGGCGAACGACGCCAGCGCCCTCGGCGCCGGCGCCACGTGCATCACGATGGCCAGCAGCGGGCCGAGCAGCGCCGACACGGCGAAGCGGCAGCGCCTCGCTCACCCACAGCGCGACGACCAGGACCAGGATCGCCGCGAGGCGGTGCGCCTCGGCGTCAGCGACGACAGCGGCAGGGCGAGCATCACGGCGAAGAGGATCGGCGCAAGCACCATGCCGGTGGTCTTTCGCCGCTGGTTGAACTGCTGCTCGGCCGGCGAGTAGGCCTCGACGGCCTCCACCGCCTCCTGCCGGTTCCGAATCAGCGGATCCATCTGCCCTCCCACACCACCTCGGCCCAGCCAGTCAGGTAAAGGCCGTCGTCGCGCCATTCCACCCGCTGCGTACCGCCCGGCGAGGCGACGACCACATCGCGGGCGGCGCCACCGTAGCTCATGGCCGCGACGGCCGCCGCGCACGCCCCGGTTCCGGAGGCCAGCGTGGGCCCCACGCCGCGCTCCCAGATCAGGATGCGGACGAGGCCGGCGTGCTCGACCTGGGCGAACTCGACGTTGGTGCCGTCTGGGAAGTACGGATGATGCTCGAGTGCCGCCCCGAGACGGCGGTAGCGCTCCTCGTCCAGAGATGGTTCGAGCACCACGCACTGTGGGTTGCCGATTCGCAGCACCACGGCTTCGACCGCCGTGCCGCCGACATTGATGGCCGCACGCCGGATATCGGAGGGCTGGCCCATCGCCGTGCGGCAGGTGAATAGGGGCGGCTCAGCCGACAGCACACTGACCGCCTTGTCGCCGGCGTCGGTGGTGATCACGAGCGAAGCCCGGGGCGGCCGGCCAGCTCCAAGATCCCGCCAGCTGCAGACGGCCGCGAGGCCGCGCACGCCGTTCCCCGACACCTCGGAGAAGCTGCCGTCCGCGTTGTACAGCCGCATGGCGGCGCCGGCGGCAGTCGGCTGGTAGAGGATGAGGCCGTCGGCTCCGATCCCAGTGTGGCGCTCGCAGAGCGTCCTGGCCAGCGCCGGGCCGTCCGGGCGCTCGAGATCCCCGGCCTCGAGATAGAGGAAGTCGTTGCCATACGCGTGGGCCTTCAGCAGATCGAGTGCCACTCCCTCACCCGCCCGTGCAGACGCTACTTCTCGCAGAACGCCAGGAGGTGCCACCCGAAGCGCCGCACGAGAGGCCGCGGAATGGCGTTGAACGTCCCGACGAAGAGCCGGTTGTAGAGCGCGCCCTTCCACCCGCCGTGCAGGCGCGACTTCACCGGAAAGCGCTCATAGACGACCCGGACGCTTGGAGAAACCGCTCAGCACCCTCCGGAACTCGCCGGGGCTGTACATCCTGATGACGGGGGCGTCCTGGTGCTCGAGACCCACCTTCATGACGCGCGAAAGGGCGTTGAGCCAGGAGAGGCGGTTGTAGACCTGGAAGAACGCGGTGCCGCCCGGCGCGAGGATCCGCCGGCACTCCTCGACCAGCGCGCGGTCTCCCGAGGTGTACTGCACGACCCCGTGGGCGTACACGAAGTCGAAGGCGTTGTCCGGGAACGGGAGCCGTTCACCATCGCCCACGCACAGCGACGCGGAGAGCGACTGGTGCCGCAGGTTCTCCCTGGCCAGCGCCACGGCCGAGTCCGCGATGTCGACGCCCGTGGCCGCCGCCCCGCCCCTGACGAAGCGCACGAGGTCGACGCCTGTGCCGCAGCCGACGTCGAGCACCCGGCGTCCGCGGTAGCCGTTGAAGTCGACGAGGGCGAGCAGGTGCTGCAGCTTGTCGAAATGGTACTCGTCGAGATCCGCGAAGAACCCCGGCGAGCCCGGCGGGTGCTTCGAGATCTCCAGGTCGTGGATGCGGTGGTTCCAGTACGCCCGGACTTCGGCGGCGCGCGGCGGCGTGGTCCTGTCGGGCATGGCCGCGTACTATAGAATACTCAGGCCCTTCCGGCAACGCGCCGAGGGCCGCCAGCATCATGACCCGCGACACTTCCAGGCTCTCGGCGACACGATTCGACGTGCTCGTCATCGGCGGCGGCATCCACGGCCTCGCCGTCGCGTACGACGCCGCCCAGCGTGGCTTTGCCACGGCGCTCGTCGAGCGCGGCGACTTCGGCAGCGGCAGCTCCTTCAACCACGCGAAGACGGTGCACGGCGGCCTGCGATCCCTCCAGACCGGCGACATCGCAAAGGCGCGGTTCTCAATCCTCGAGCGCCGCGCGATGGCCCGCATCGCCCCGCCGCTGGTGACCCCGCTCGCCTTCATGATGGGCACGACGCGGAAGCTCACGCGATCGACGCTCGCGATGCGCGCGGGCTTCCTCCTCGACGCGGCCGCTCGGATTCGATCGGAATGCCGGCGTCGAGCCGCATCTGCGCCTGCCCGCCGGCCGGGTCCGCGGGCGCAGCGCCTACGACGCGGCCTTCGGCGGCAACGCTCGCGACCACGTGACCGGCGTCGCGCAGTGGTCCGACTACCACATGCCCGAGTCGGACCGCCTCACGCTGGCCGTGGCCCAGGCGGCGGCGCTCCACGGCGCGGTGCTGGCGAATTACGTGGAGGCGACCGAAGCGCTCGTGCGCGACGGGCGGGTGACGGGCGTTCGAGTCGCTCGACAGGCTCTCGGGAGAGGCGCTCGACATCGAGGCGCGGCTGACGGTGAACGCCGCCGGCGCCGCATGCCGGCCCTGGATGGAACGGTTCGGCGCGCGCCCGGCCTTTCCGCTGCTCAAGGCGATGAACCTCGTGACGAGCCGCCCTGCCGGACCCGTGGCGTTGAGCGCGCCGACCTCGGACGGCCGCCTGCTGCTCATCATGCCGTGGCACGGGCGCATGCTGGTGGGCACGTCCCACTCGGACCAGCCCGCCGAACCGGACGACGCGCGGGTGTCGCCGCGACGAACTGCCGCGCGTTCGTCGACGAGGTCAATTCGGCCTTCCCGGCTCTCGAGCTTTCGGAGCGCGACGTCACGCTCGTCCACCGCGGCGTCGTGCCGGCCGTCCGCAACCGGCACGGCGTGCTCGGCCTGATGGGACACCACCGCATCCACGATCACGAGCGGGACGGCATGGCGGGCGCCGTGTCGGTGGCGGGCGTCGAGTACACGACCGCGCGCGGCGTCGCGGAACAGGTGGTCGATCTCATCGGGAGGAAACTCGGGCTCTCGACCCCGCCCTGCCGGACCGGCACGGTCAGGCTTCCCCACTGGGATTTCGGCGACGTGGCCGGCGAGGTGAACCGCGCGCGGGCGGGCGCAGCCCCGGCCCTGGACCCCGAGTGTGCGGCGATGCTCGTCACGACACACGGCACGGCCTGGAAGGCCGTCGTGGCGCGTTGCGAACAAGACCCCGCGCTGGCGTCGCGCCTGGTCCCGGACGTTCCGTTCGCGGCGGCGGCCGTCCTGCGCGCGATCGAGGACGAAATGGCCTGCACGCTCACCGATGTCGTCGTCCGGCGTCTGCCGATTGGCGCTGCCGGCCATCCCGGCGACGATGTGGTGGCCGCTTGCGGAGCCGTCATGGCTCGTGCCCTGGGCTGGGACGCGGAGAGGCTGGCGGCGGAGGTCGAGGCCGTGCGCGACGTCTACCGGGTCTGGTAACGGCTCAAAAGGCCCTCTGACTGTCGATGAGGATCGTCACGGGGCCGTCATTGACCAGTTCCACCTGCATGTGCGCCCGGTAGGTGCCCGTTTCGACGGTGACCCCGGCGCGGCGCAGGTCGGCGACGACGGCGTCGAAGAGCGCCCGGCCGGCTTCGGCGGGAGCCGCGCGATCGAACGACGGCCGGCGCCCCTTCCTCGCGTCCCCGTACAGCGTGAACTGCGACACCGCCAGCACCGACCCGCCGGCGTCGGCCAGCGCGCGGTTCATCTTGCCGTCCTGGTCCTCGAAGATCCGCAGGTCGCGGATCTTGGAGGCGACATACGCGACGTCCGCCGGCCCGTCATCCGCGGCCACGCCGACCAGGGCCAGGAACCCCGGGCCAATCTCGCCGACCGTCTCCCCGCCGACGACGACGCGCGCCCGGCTCACGCGCTGGATGACCGCTCTCACGGGATCTCCGGCCCGGGCCCGTCGTCGGGCCCGAGGGGGGCCTGCGCCATCTGCTCCGCGAGCGGGTAGAGGCGCGCGTCCAGCAGGTGGCCCGGTGTGACGTTCGACAGCGCGCGCAGCATCGATGCCTTCACGCCGCCGTGTTCCCGCTCGAGATCGAAGATGAGCCGCTTGACGCGCTGGCGCTGGAGGCCCAGGTCGCCGCACGCCGAGCAGCAGCAGCTCACGATCGGCAGTTCGCAACTCTTCGCATAGGCGCGCGCCTCGTCTTCGCTGACGAGGAACAGCGGCCGGATCACGACGTGCCGGCCGTTATCGGACACGAGCCTGGCCGGCATGGCTTTCAGCGATGCCTGCGAAGCACAGGTTCAGCAGCAACGTCTCGATGAAATCGTCGCTGTGGTGGCCGAGCGCGATCTTGGTGGCGCCCAGGCCCGCCGCCAGCCGATAGAGCACGCCGCGGCGGAACCGCGCGCAGAGCGAGCAGGGCGTGTCGCCGGGGTCGAGCAGGTCGTCCATGACGGAGCCGATCGACGTGCGCTCGACGAGGTGCTCCCAGCCGCGGGCGACGCAGGCCTCGTGTATCAGGTCGTGGCGGAAGTCTTCATAGCCGGAATCGACCGTGACCGCGACGAGGCTGAAGGTGATCGGGGCCCGCTGCCGCAGCACGTCGAGAATCTGCATCAGCGCCCAGCTGTCCTTCCCGCCCGACAGGCCGACCATGATGCGGTCGCCGTCCTCGACGAGGCGGTGCTCCGTGATGGCGCGCGTCACCTTGCGCGCGATGCGGGCTTCGAGGGTGCTTCGATACGACATGCGTCAGCGGGCGTCCTGCAGCAGCAGGCGTTCGACTGTCTTCGGCCAGGTGATGTCCCTGGCGGTGGCGGCGGCGCCTCCGCCGAGCCGTTCGGCGAAGGCCTGGTCCGACGCGAGCCGGGCGAGCGCCGCGGCCAGCGACGCGGGCGTCGGGTCGCACACCAGGCCGTTGTCGCCGTCCCGGACGAGTTCGGCCGGCCCGCCGCTGTCGCGGCAGGTGACGACGGCCTTGCCCGACGCGAAGGCCTCGACGGTCACGAGGCCGAAGTCCTCCTCGAACGCCGGAAACACCACGGCGCGGCACGAGGCGAGTCGCGCGACGAGCGCGGCACCGTCGACCGCGCCGAGCAGGGTGACGCGCGACTCGAGGTCGTGATCGCCGCACGAGCTGCCGGATGCGGTCCGCCTCCTCGCCGTCGCCGGCGATGGCGCACCGGACGCCGGCCGCAGCCGGGTCGGCCAGGGCGCGCACGAGCAGGTCCATCCGCTTCAGCGGCGTCAGGCGGGAGACGGCGAACAGGCTCGCCTTCGTACCCGTCGCAGCGGTACGGCCGGGGCGGCGGCGGGCGGGTACAGCACCTCCGACGGAATGTTGCCGAACCGCTGCAGACGCCGCTGGATTGTGGCCGACTGGGCGAAGACGCGCGTCACGCGCCGGGTCAGCAGGTACGTGTCGACGCGGTGAATCGCCGCGCGCCTGGCGCGCTCCTTGAGCCGGGCCTTCCAGGACAGCGTCGCCTGGAACCGATCCCACAGGTCGTAGTACTCGCGCATCCGGTGATTCAGCCAGACCACGTGGCGCGGATGCCGCACCGCATAGCTCGGATACCTGAACGAGATGACGTGGTCGATCGGCGACCCGTCGTGCGCCACGCCCACGTCGGTGAGCCATGTAGCGAAGTACGCCGAGGCCTGGCGGCCGAAACGGTTCTGCGGCGTGACCATCAGCCCCGCGTCGTGGCCCGCCGCGCGCAGCGCCTCGACCACTGACCGCGCGATGACGAGGTGGCCCCCTTCGGCCAGCGGCGGGCTCGACGTGACGACGGCCACCTTCATGACGGCATGCCCCTCAACGCGGCTGCGCTACTGGCGCAGCTCCGGCTTCACCCGCACGCCGAGGTACCGGTTGTCCTCCGACGCGCCCGAGATGAACATCGGCACGAACCCGGCGCTGCTCCGGATCGACACGCGCCAGACCCGCGTGCCGTTGTACGGAAACCCGTCGTCGAGCGGCACGCCGATGCGCGCCGTGGCGTTGGGGCCCAACTCGACGCGCTGGCTGCGCCAGCCCCGCGACACCGTCACCGTCGTCGCCACCTCGCCGCTCGCCAGGTCGAGGTCCAGCGCCGAGGCGGGCTCGACGGTCTTCACGAGGAACTCGGCCGTCGATCGGCCCTTCACCCAGAAGGTCAGGTCCTCGCGGCCGTAGGCGTTGTCGTCCAGGAAGTAGATCTGGAACCGCCGCGCCTCGCCGAACCAGACCCGCGCGCGGTTCGGCTGCGTATTGATGGGCAGGTCGTTGACCAGGGTCAATTCGACGGGGAGCCAACGCAGCGGCCCCTGCTTCGCCTGCTCGGACGGGTTGAAGGAGGAGAAGAACGGGTTGAACGTCAGTTGGGCCGAGAACACGCTCCCCACGATCCACGGCACCACGGCCCACGTCAGCGAGGAGATCGGCGGTATGAGGAACAGCAGCACGGGGTACGTGCTCATGAAGTAGCGATTCCCGATCGAGCCGCCGCCGCCGTTGAAGGTATAGGGCACCCAGAGGAGCAGGAGCAGCACCTCCGCCGCGGCCGCCGCCAGGACGAGCCACTGCCACGGCGCCCGCTTCCCGCGGGCGAGCAGGAACGCCACGATCGCGAAGAGGCCCGGAAAGAAGTACGGCAGCAGGCCCGAGTAACGGCCGACGACGAAGTAGGCCAGATTGTGAGAAAGGACCGTCCAGAAGACGCGCCTGTCGAAGATGGTCTCCCACAGCACGCGGTTGGTGGCGCGGTCCTGGCCCACGGCGTCCCAGGCGGCGCCGCGTTCCTGGAACGGGTACGTGCCGTAGAACGTGCGCCGGTCGCCTCCCTGGAAGTTCCAGTCGCCGGTGATGGCGAGATTGCCGGCGAGGAGCACGGCCCCGACCGCCCCGAACAGCACGCCGGCGAGGATGAGCCTGCGCCACTGCCGACGCCAGAGCAGCCATCCGAGCAGCGGCAGGACCAGCAGGAGGTTCGAAGGTTTCGAGAACGTCGCCAGCCCGAGCAGCGCGGCGGCCGCCAGGTCGGAGCCGGGCCGGAAGAGCCAGTTCGTGCCACGAGGAGACGACTCCGGCGCCGCCACTTCCTTGTAGAGCCAGCAGAAGTAGGCGAGCAGCACGAGGCTGAAGTTGAATAGCTCCGGCGTAATCCAGACGGAGTACGTCGGCGCGACCGATGCCATCAGGAATCCCGTGGCAACGACGAGCGACACGGCGGGCGACGATCTCGCGTTGAGGAAGAGATACGCGGCCAGCGTCACCAGCGCCAGCAGCAGGGCGTGGAACAGCAGGAAGCCATTCGTGCCGGCGAGCGCGACAAACGGCGACGCGGCCAGGGGGTAGATGTAGGACTTCCCGTAGAACAGCCTGGCGCTGTCCGGGTCCGGCCGCCGGTCGAGGGCGACAAACGGGAGGCTGCCGGTGACGCGCACGTCCAGGTCGGCGCCCTTCTTCAGGAACACGCCCGACGGGCCCGAGGGGAACTCGCGCCAGACGCGGGCCAGGTCTTCGCGGCGGTAGGCCAGGTCGCCGTCCTGGGCGAGGCTCTGGCCCATCATGTAGTAGGTCGCCTCGTCGCTCTGAAGGCCGAAGGCGACCCTGGAAAAGTCCACGGACAGCGCGATGCCGCCGTAGAGGCACAGCATGAGGACGGCCGCGACGAGCCCCGGAACGGGGTCGCGCCGATGGGAGGCCGCCAGCGTCACGACGCGCGCTCCCCTGTCAGGAACGAAAGGTCCTGCTCCAGCACGCCGCGCCGATGCGTGCGCCGCGAGGTCTCGTGCAGGATGTCGTACAGGCGCTCCATCTTCTTCACGAAGGCGCCGATGTCGTAGCCGGCGCCGGTGACGCGGGCATTCGCTCCAAGGCGCGCACGATCCGAGGGCGCGTCCATGAGCGCCAGGATCTGGTCCGCCAGGGCCCTGGCGTTCCGCTTCGGCACGATGCGCGCGTCGTGGCCGTCCCGGAGAATATCGAGCAGGCCGTCGGCGTCGGTGGCGACAATCGGCTTCCCCGCCGCGAGCGCCTCGAAGGCGGTGAGCGGCGTCCCCTCCCACAGCGACGGAAACACGCTCAGGTCGAACGCCGACAGCACGGCAGCCACGTCTTTGGCGAACCCGGTGAAGACGAACCGGTCGCCGAGTCCGAGGCGCGCCGCCTGCGCCTGGAGATCCGGGAGGAGCGGCCCCTCGCCTACGAGGAAGAACTTCGCGTCGGGTCTCGCGTCGAGCACGAGACGGGCCGCGTCGACCAGGTACTGGTTCCCCTTCGAGTCGTGCAGGCGCGTGACCGTGCCGATGGCGAAATCGCCGGGCGCCGCGCCGATTTCGAGGCGGGCCGCGGCCACCTCCTCGGCTCCGCGCGGGCGGCTGAACTCGTCGAACGGTGCGCCCAGGTACACGACCTTGACCTTCCGCGCGGGGATGAGGCGGGCGTTGACGACGAACTCGGCGGTGCTTCTGGAGACCGCGATGGCGATGTCCGTGAACGGTTCCAGGGCCCTGTCGGCCACCTTTTGGAACCACGGCGTGTCGGTGAGGTTCGCGTGCTCGTGGAGAATCGCGGGCAGCCGGCGCATCGCCCCCGCGGCGCGCCCGAACGTCGTTGCCCCGTATCCGTGCATGTGCAGGATGTCGATCGCCTTGTGGTCGATGATCTTGAGCAGCGCCGTCAGCGTGGCCGGGTCGAACTTCGACTTGTGGAGGTAGCTGATGTCCACCCCGAACGACTCGAGGGTCTCCTCGGACAGGTCCTTCTTGCGCAGGCTCACCAGCGACACGTTGAACCGCGCCGGGTCGAAGCGAGGGACCATCCACGCGAACAGGCGTTTCACGCCGTGCATGCGCGACCCTTCCCACCCGAGGTGGTCGCAGATCTGGAGCACGTTCAGCTTGCCGCCGGTCATGAGCTGGTTACGCCTTCCGGGCCCGGTGCGCCCTGCCGCCGTCCGATCACCCTGGCGGGGATGCCGACCGCGATCGCGTAGTCAGGCACCGGCTCCCTGACCACGGCCTGGGCGCCGATGATGGCGTGCGCGCCGATTGTGACCCCGTCGAGCACCTTCGCGCCTGCGCCCATCCAGACGCCGTCCCCGATGTCGACGCCAGCCGAGGTGCGGCCCTGCTCCAGCACCGCCTTCGACGTGTCGCTGAAGTCGTGGTCACCGCCGACGACGTAGCAGTAAGCCGCCAGCAGCGCATCGGCGCCGAGCGTGACGCGGCTGGCGGAAAACACCTCGCAGTTGAAGCCGATGTTGGCGCGGTCGCCAAGGGCGATGTCGCCGTTCTTGCACGAGAGGATGGTGTTCCGGCCGACGAAGACGCCGCTGCCGATCGTGATGCCGCCATTGCTGTCGCCCTTGGCGTCGAGCAGGCAATTGTCGTCGATCACGACGTTGTCGCCGATGCGGATCTTGCCCGGGTGCCGCAGCACGACGTTCTGGCCGAAGACGACGTTGCGGCCGCAGGCGCCGAGCAGGAGGGGGTAGAGCGCCTTGCGCAGCACGAGGCCGAGGGCCCCGGGCACGGACTGGCTCACGAGGGTGACCAGTTCGTGCTTCGCGAGGGCCCGCCACCCCGTTCGGCCGACGACCAGGCGCGCGTACTTGTCGAGGGCCGAGCTGCGCGCGTCGAACAGCTGGTCCTGCGCCTTCGGAATGTCTGGCATCACAGCCACCCCTGCTCGCGGTACCAGCCCAGCGTGCGCCGGATACCGTCGTCGAGGCTCACCTGCGGGGCGAACCCCAGCTCGGCACGCGCCCGCGAGATGTCGAACGCCCGGCTCTTCGTGAAGAAATCCACCCGTCGGCGGTACAGGGGCGGCTCGAGGCGGAAGCGGCGCGCACACCGCCTCGCACGCCGCGCCGGCGAGCCACACCGGCCAGACCGGCAGGTGCAGCGACGGCGGCTGGACGCCGGCGGCCGACGCGATCCTGCGCACGAGCTCGTTGAGCGATGTCACCTCGCCACCGGCCAGGATGTAGGTCCGCCCCGATGCCGCCGCCACCTCGCCGCACAGCCGGAACCCTTCTGCCAGGTCCTCGACATAGGTCAGATGGTAGAAGATCTCGCCCGGTCCAAGCGTGACGAACCTGCGCCGCGCGACGCCCCGGAACAGCTTGAGCAACCGGCGATCGCCGGGGCCGTAGATGCCGCTCGGCCTGGCGATCACCAGGTCCATCCCGGTCCGCGCCGCCGCCTCGCGGCCGAGGCGCTCCCCCTCGAGTTTCGAACGCTGGTACTCGTCTCCTGGCCGCAGCGGCGCGTCCTCGGTGGCGGGCGGGCGTTCGACGTCCCCGTGAACGCCGACCGTGCTGCAATGCACCACGCGCGTCACACCCGCCGCGGCCCCAGCTTCGACCAGGTCCGCGACGGCCTTCGCGTTGATCGCGAAATAGTCGTCCTTGCTCGCCGCCGCCTGCCGGTACGTGGCCCCGATGTTATACACGATGTCGACGCCGTCGAGGGCGCGCTCGAGAGACCCGCGATCGGTCAGGTCGCCGCGCCGAAGTTCGATGCCGAGCGCGGCAAGCCCGGCCGCCCGCGCGTCTTCGGCGCGCACCAGAGCTCGCACGGCCTCGCCGCGGCGAAGCAGATGACGCGCCAGATGGCCGCCCGTGAAGCCGGTCGCGCCCGTGACTAGCGCGCGCATCGCACCGCCACCACGGTGACCGGCGAGCCGAGCAGCCGCAGCAGGCCCACCGCGGCGAGCGCCTGCTCCACCCGCACGGTGAAGGCGCGCGAGCCGATCGTCTTGTGGAGCGCGATCGGCAGCACGAACTGCCGATGCACCCGCTCGACGCGGAAGCCGGCGCCGTCCAGCGTACGCCTCACGTCAGACGACGACATCACGCGGTACGCTTCGACGTTCCGGCCGGCGGCGGCCAGCAGCCGGCGGCTCCACGACTGAAGCGCCGCCGCGCTGAAGGCCGCGGGATAGTCGAACACGACACGATCGTCGGCGACACGGCACAGCTCGGCAAGGCACTGCTTCCAGTCGGGCGTGTGCATGAGCACCCGGAGACTCACGGCCGCGTGAAACGCCCGGTCGGCGAACGCGAGCCGGTGCGCGTCGCCCACGTCGAACGTCACGTCGACGCCGCCGGCGGCGGCCCGCTCCCGGGCGACCCGCAGCATCTCGGCCGACGCGTCGATGCCCGTCACGCGGGCGCCGCGGCGGGCCAGGCCGATTGCCGCCCTCCCGGTGCCGGTGCCGACATCGAGGACGGCCCGCCCGTCGAGCGGCCCCAGGAACGACGCGATCACCTCGTCTTGCGCCTCGGCGAGCAGCGTCCCGATGGGTCCGCTGAACCGCATGGCGTCGAAACGGTCGGCCATCTCGGGGTCGGCGTACAGCCGGTAGCTGTAATGCTCGTCGCTCATGCCGTCTCCGGCGCCAGCCGCGCCGGCGATGGGCCGGAGGGCCTCTCGCGTCTTCTCGACGTACGCGTCGTACGTGTAGCGCGTGTCGGCGAGCGCCTGCGCCGCGCGGCTGAGCGCGGCGCCGTGCTCGCGGTCGCGCAGCACGCGCAGGATGCCGGCGCCGAACGCGTCGGCGGTCGCGTCGGTCAGTTCCGCCACCGAGGAGTCGAGCACCTGCGTGTGCGTCAGCAGGTTGGTCGCGACAATGGGCTTCCCGCTTCGCAGGTACTGGTAGATCTTGAGCGGCGTGTTCTTGCCCCGGCTTCTGGGCGACACGAGCACGTCCGCCGCCGCGAGGTACGCGGGGATCTCCCCGGCCGGACGTTCGCCGACAAACACCGTGGAGGCCGCGATGCCCTGCCGCTCTGCCTCCCGGCGCGCCCGCTCGACCTGGTCGGCGTGTCCGCCGGCCATCACCAGGCGCGCATCGGGGCAGGCCGCCAGCACGGGCCGCATGGCGGCGAAGAGCAGGTCGAGGCCCTGGTACGCTTCGAACGTGCCGGTATACAGGACGATCGGCGCCCCCGGCGGCACGCCTGCCGCCGCGCGCACATCGAGAGAGGCCGGGCGCGCCCGCGGTGGCGCCCGCTCCTGGCGCGTTTTCGATCAGCACCACGTGGGCGCCCGGCGCAATCGCCCGGGCCAGGTCCTCGAGGTGGCGGCAGATCACGATGACCGACGTCGACCGCTTCACCATCGCCCGCTCGAGGGCGCGGAAGGCGCTCAGGAGCAGCCGCGATCGGCTGAACTTGAAGTTCGAGAGCTGCTCCGGAAGGCTCGAGTGCATGTCGTACAGATGCGGCACACGCAACAGCCGCGCAAGCACCAGGCCGATCGCTCCGCCCTCTTCATGCGAGTGGACGTAGTCGAACTTCCACTTCAGGCCGACGTGCAGCGCCTTCAGCGCCAGCAGCAGATCGAGCGGCACCTTGGCGAGCGAAGGGCCGATCCGGACGCGCCGGACGAACGGTGGCCGCCAGCTCCGGTGCAGCTTCAGCCCCGGCAGGTCCACGTCGCGGCCGAACGGGTAGGTGACGAGATCGACCGTGTGGCCGAGGTCGGCCAGCGCGCGAATCCGGTGGTATTCGCTGAACGGCGTGCCCCGCGATTCGAAAAAGGGTTCGGGGGCGATCATCAGGATTCGCATGAGTCGGTCCGGCGCACCACTCCCGCCCTCGCGGGCAGACGGCCAATCAACGCATTGTAGGGGCCGGGGCTGACCACCGTCAACGAACCGGTCCAAAACTGCCGCGCCATGAGGAGGTTAGCGATTTACTTGGATGAGCGCGCATGGTACGCTGCTGGGTTTGTGGCCCCCTTCGGGGCCGCGCCCGAGAGCATGCCTGAACGAACCGGACCCCAGGAGAGCGCACCGTCTGCGCTTCGGCGCTCGCTGACGCTCCTGCTCAAGATCGTCGTCAGCGCCGGCCTGCTCTACCTGCTGCTCGGCCGGACCGACTTGTCGCGCCTGTGGGCGTACGTCCGGAACGCCTCGCCCGTCTGGCTCATCGCCGGCCTGGTGCTGTATTTCGTGATGATCCTGATCAGCGTCTGGCGCTGGAGGATCCTGCTCGCGGCGCAGCATGTGTCGATGCCGGCCGGCCGTCTGCTGAATTCGTACCTCGTGGCGACGTTCTTCAACAACTTCCTGCCGAGCAACATCGGCGGCGACGTGATCCGGATTCGTGACACGGCGGGGCGCGCGGGGTCGAAGACGCTGGCCACCACGATCGTGCTGATGGACCGTGGACTCGGCCTGCTCGGCCTGCTGACGATCGCGGCCATCGGATCGAGCGTGGCGAGCCGCATCGGGGGCAAGCCGCCGGTGCTGGCCTCGATGCTCTGGCTCGCGCTGACGGCGGGCATTGCCGCCTCTGCCGCCGCGGTGCTGATGCCCGGCGGCGTGGCGCGCCTGCTCAGCCCCCTGCGCCTCCTTCACCAGGAGTGGGTCGGCGAACGCATCGGCCGGCTGACGGGCGCGTTGACGAAGTTCAGAAACGCGCCGGGGGCGCTCGCCACCTGCCTGGTCGGCGCGGTGTTCGTCCAGGCGGTGCTCGTCGCGTTTTACGTGGCGATCGTGCACAGCATGAACATCCCCGTCTCGGCCTGGCACCTGGCCGTGATCGTGCCCGTGTCATTCGTCGTCCAGATGGCGCCGGTGTCGCTCAACGGGTTCGGGGTGAGAGAGGCCACCTTCACCTTCTACTTCTCGCGCATAGGCTTGCCCATCGAGTCGGCGCTGGTCGTCTCGTTCATGGGCGCAGCGCTGATCATCCTCTTCTCGCTGTCCGGGGCGGTGGCGTACCTGCTGAGGGGTCCCGAGCGCGCCCGCACCGTGGGCTCCGACGGCACACCGGGACCGGCAGGCGGCTAGTTTCCTCACAGACTAAAGTCCGCCGGCGATGGACCGATAAGTCCTGGGGACTGCCATATCCGGTCCCGGTATGGCACGATCGTTGTAGGGGATCCGCACAGACTGCACGCGAGGACCTCCGAGCGTGCACTGCTGGAGCACACGTCATGATGAAACCTCGACTGGCACTGCTGCTCATTCCGGCCGCCGCCCTGACCATCGCCGGCTGTGAAGCGTCCAAGAGCGCCAACCCGACGAGTCCGTCAGTGGCAGGTGCGATCGCGGGCGTCAACATCACGCCGCCGGCGCCGGTCGCCCCCACCCAGGGGACGACTATCGCGGCGAAAGAGCAGCCAGTCACGCTGACCGTCCAGAACTCGACGACAAACGGCCAGCGCACCATCAGTTATCGATTCGAAGTCGCAACCGACGCCGAGTTCAACTCCAAGGTCGTCACGCGGGAAGGCATCGAGCCGGGCGGCGATGGCAAGACCAGCTACCGGCTTCCCGATGCCCTTGCGGCCGACCGGACCTATTACTGGCGCGCCAAGGCCCTGGACGGAGCGAACGAGAGCGCCTACTCACCGGCGGTAAGTTTCGCCGTTGTGACACTGGCGGAGATCCAGTCTCCGGTGCCGCTGGCGCCCGTGAGCGGCCTGACGACGTCATCGCGGAGCCCTGAGTTCAAGACGCGCAACTCCGTGCGGTCGGGCCCGGTCGGTGCGATGTCCTACACTTTTGAGGTTGCCGAGGACCTCGCCTTCTCCGCGATGGTTGCCATCGTGACGCTCGCCGAGCAGGCGTCGGAGACGAAGTTCACGATCTCGCAGCAGCTGAAGGCCAGCACGAAGCACTACTGGCGCGTGCGCGGATTCGACGCGAACACGGCCAGCCCCTGGTCGCTCACCCAGAGCTTCGTCACGCCGGCCGCCGTGGTCGCTCCCCCGCCGACCACGCCGAGCCCGGCGCCGCCCTCCGGCGGCGCCTGCAACTCGAGCAGCGCGGACGCGATCGTCAAGTGCGAACGCGCGAAGTACGGTCACATGTCCGAGAGCCAGTTGCTCGAGTTCCTTCGCGCCACCGCGAAGTCGCTCAACCGCAACGCCATTTCCGGAGCGCCGTTCGGTGTCCTTCGGAAGGATGGGGGATCCAGCTGCGGCGGCTACGCCTGCGACATCATCTGCGCGGGCCAGGGCACCTCGCAGCGGCAGTACGACGTGCTCGGCGACGCGGAAGGCGCCCAGGATCCCGGATGGGGACCGCCGAAAACGTATCCGAACATCCGCGTGGACGTCTGCGAGATTCAATAGGATTCGAGGGTCCAGGGCTCAGCCGGCCAGCGTTTCCCGGACTTCGCGGATGACGTACGTCGGCTTGCCCTGCGATTCGTGGTACGTGCGCACCTGCATCTCGGCGAGCAACCCCAGCGTGATGAGTTGCACGCCGGTGAACACGAGCAGGATGCCGAACAGCAGGAGCGGCCGGTTGGCGATGGACTGGTAGCCGAAGAGGCGCAGGTACGCGAGCCACCCGGTGATGACGGCGCCCAACCCGCCCATGATGATGCCCAGCAGGCCGAAGATCTGCAGGGGGCGCGTCGCGTAGCTCAGCAGGAACTTCACCGTCATCAGGTCCAGAACGACGCGCACCGTGCGGCCGATGCCGTACTTCGACGCCCCGTACTGCCTGGCGCGGTGGTTCACCACCTGTTCGACAATCGTCACGCCCAGGTCGCTCGCAATCGCGGGCAGGAAGCGATGCATCTCGCCGTACAGCCGCAGCGGCTTCACGACCTCGGCCCGGAAGACCTTCAGCGAACAGCCGTAGTCGTGCAGTGTCACGCCGGTGATGTGGGAGATCAGCCAGTTGGCCATCATCGAGGGCAGCCGGCGCGAGAGGAAGGGATCCTTGCGGTCCTTCCTCCAGCCGGCCGCGATGTCGGCCCCCTGCTCGACCAGCGCCACCAGCGCCGGGATGTCGGCGGGGTCGTTCTGCAGATCGCCGTCCGAGGTCGCGATGAGCGCGCCCCGGGCGTGCGCGAACCCGGCGGCGAATGCCGCCGTCTGGCCGAAGTTCCGCCGGAACCGGATGACGCGCACCCGGGAGTCGCGTGCCTGAATGGCGGCCAGCCGCTCGAAGCTGTCGTCCGTGCTTCCGTCGTCCACGGCGAGGATCTCGTAGGGCCGCCCCCACCGCTCCAGCGTGGCGGTGAGCTGGCGGTGGAGTTCCGGAATGCTCGCCGACTCGTTGCGGATCGGGATGACGACGGAAAGGTAGGGCGTGGCCACGGGCGGGGGGATTATACCGCGGCCGCGCGCCGCCGCTGGCGACGCCAGTAATACGCGGCGGCCACGGCGAGCGACGCAACGCCGCCCCAGAACGCCACCTGGCTGCCATGGGCCTTGATGTACTCGAACGCCGCGGCGCCGTAGTAGAACGCCAGCATTCCCTCGACGAGATAGCGCACGCCGCGGCCGATGCCGATGGCCCAGGCAAACCGGCCCGCGGGCATCCCCGCGACGCCCGCGCCGAGCACGAACAGTTTCAGCGGAACCGGCGGGGGCAGCATCGCCGGGACCACGACCGCCGCCATGCCGTAGCGGCCGAAGCGCGCCTGCATGCGATCCACCTGCCCGCTCGAGAACTGCCGGCGCAGCAGGGCTTCACCGCCCTTGCGTCCCAGGTAGTACACGACCAGAGAGCCGCCAATCGATCCTGCCGTCGCCATCGCGGCGTAGTACACGAGGAAGGACGGGCTCTTCGTCACCATGTAGACGATGAGGATGTCGTTGACTTCGGGCAGCGACAGGACCGAGGCGTCGATGAACGCCACGAAGAACAGCCCGAGGCCGCCGATGCTGAGGGCGAAGGCCTGCGCCCACGCGATGACCTGCTTCATCCCGTTCTCGTCTCCGTCGGGCAGGCATCGTGAAGGCGCGGAGGGCCCTGCCTGGAGGTGATATACGATAGCCTGACACGAGGCTCACGGTGCCCGCTCCAGTACACGCGGATCCCGATTCGCCCAATCAGGCGATTATACCCGACATTCGCGGCCCGGTGTGGCCGCTCGGGCTTGGTGCGGCCGCCCTGGTGCTCGGCGCCCTCCTCGCGTGGTGGTACGCGCGAGCGGGCCTGACGCTGTCGCACTACGACGCCAAGGCCCACCTGGTCGTCGCCCGGCGGATCGCCGACAGCCTGACGCCGGGCTGGGTCCAGATCGGGGCGGTGTGGCTGCCGCTTCCCCACCTCGTCGGCCTCGTTCCCGTGCAGTGGGATTTCTTCTATCGGACCGGCGCATTCGGCGTCGGCCTCTCGGTGGCGTGCTTCGCGGCCACCATTTACGCCGTCGCCCGGCTGCTGGCCGACCTGTCGCGGTCTCGCGTCGCCGCCGTGGCCGGCGCGATGGCCGTTGGCCTCAACCCCAACGTTCTCTATCTCCAGTCGACGCCGATGACGGAGCCGCTGCTGATGGCCACGACGGCCCTCTCGGCCTGGCTCGCTGTCGAGGCGGTGCGTTCCGGCGACGCGCGCCGCGCGTGGCGCACGGGCGCCGTGCTCGCCGCGGCCGTGATGACGCGGTACGAGGCGTGGCCCTTTGCCGGGCTGCTCCTCGTGCTCATCGTGGTGTCGGGCCTTCGACTCGGGCGCAGCCCGCGGGAGGCGCTGCGAACAGCCGGGCGCGTGGCCGTCCCGCCTGCGGCGGCCCTCCTCGCCTTCACGATTCTCAGCCGGGCGACGGTCGGCGAATGGTTCGTGCAGTCCGGCTTCTTCGTTGCCGAGAACCAGGACCTGCACCGGCCGCTTCACGCGATTGGGTCCGTCTGGTGGGGCCTCCGCCAACTGACCAGTTACCCCCTCGAGCTCATCGGCGCGGCCGGTCTCGCGCTGCTGCTGGTCCGCGCGCTTCGTTCACGCGCGCTGGCCCCCTGGCTTCCGGCCATCGCGCTGGCGGGCGTGGCGGTGCTGCCCTGGTACGCGTTCTATTCGGGGCACCCGTTCCGGATCCGCTACATGATTCCGCTCATCCCGGCCCTCGGCCTCGGCGTCGGCTGCGCCGTCGGGCTGGCAGGCCGCGTGAGATGGCTCGCCGCCGCGGCCGCGCTCACCGCCGTGGCGCTCGGGCCGCGGCCGCTCGACGCGTCGGCGCCGATGGTCGTCGAGGCCCAGTGGGACCGCGGCCACCGCGAGGGCCGGGCGACAGTCGCGGCCTACCTGCGCGCGCATTGGGACGGCGAAACCGTCATGGCGAGCATGGGTTCGCTTGCCCACTTCATGCAGGAGCTTTCTCAGGACGGCTTCCGGATTCGTGACTTCCTGCACGAAGGCAACGGGGACATCTGGCTGGCGGCGCTGGAGCACCCGGATCCCCACGTCGGGTGGATTCTGATCGAAGAGCAGGCCGAAGGGGGCGACATGCTTGCGGCGAGGGCCCGGGCCCGGCCCGGGTACCTCGCCGGCTACACGCGCGTCGCGGAAGGCGGAGGCGTGGCGCTCTACCGCCGCCGGTGAATCAGAACCTGTATCCGAAGGTCGCGAGGATGCTGAAGCCGCCCAGGTCGATCTTGTCGCCCAGGAAGTCTTCCGACAGGTCGCCGGTGGCCCACTGATAGCGGCCTTCGACGCCGACCAGCGACGATTCCGAGACGCGGCCGCGCATGCCGAACACGGCGACCGGGCCGACCGCCGTGCCGCTCTGGACGAACGCGTCGCTGAAAATGCTCCCGTCGTCGGCGAGGAAGTCGCCCGTCTCGCTGTAGCGCCAGAACTGGACGCCCAGGCCGCCGCCCACGTATGGCTGAAAGGCCCGCTTCAGGCCGGCCGGGAATACCTTCACCACGGCCGTCAGCGGCATGATTCTCAGCTTCAGGTCCTGCTCGATCTCCGACCCGTCTTCATTGATCCATTCCTGGTAGATGGCGGGCACCGTCGCCTGGTAATAGCCGAATCCCGCGCCCGCCTCGATGTACTCACCGAGCGCCACCGACCAGTCGCCGCCGATCAGGAACCCGTTGAAATCGCCGAAGTCGAAGAGGAGGTACTGCCGGTTGACGACCAGCACGTCGCCCTCGGCGCGGGACTCCCCGCCTTTCGGAAAGAACCCGCCGAACTGCACGGAGACCGTCTGCTGCGCCGACGCCGGCGCCGGCAGGCCGGCCGTGACCGCGAGAACGAGCAGCGCCGCGACAAGCGTCCTGTGGAACATGACAGCCCTCCAATGACGACAGCTGACGACACACCCAGCACATCTGATGCCAGGTGCTGCCGGAAACTCAGGCCGGAATTCATCGGCCCGGAGGGCGCCAATGTCCTGCAGAGATATCAACGCGTCCGGTTTCGTGAGCGCCCGGCCCGGAACGCGCGGATCGTCTCGAGCATCGCGTCGTGGAGGGCGGGCGCCGACGCCAGCACGTGCCCGCTGCGCACGCGGAACGGGGATCCGTCGGTGCCGGTGACGACACCGCCCGCTTCCTCGACCAGCAGGCTGGCGGCGGCCACGTCCCACGGCTTGAGACTGTCTTCCCAGAAGGCGTCGAAGCGCCCGGCGGCCACGTAGGCCATGTCGAGGGCGGCCGATCCGAGCCGGCGCACCGCCCGCGCGCGCCGGACGAATTCGCCGAACAGTCCCAGGATCTCCTCGGATTCCTCGTGAATGCTGTACGGAAACCCGGTGACGAGCAGCGCTTCGATGAGGCTGGCGGCAGCGGACACCCTCAGGGGCGCGCCGTTCAGGTACGCGCCCCCGCCGCGTTCCGCCGTGAACAGCTCCCGCCTGGTCGGGTCGTAGACGGCGGCGATCTCCATCCGCCCTTCGATCTCGAGGCCGAGCGCCGCGCAGAAGATCGGCAGGCCGTGGGCGTAGTTCGTGGTGCCGTCGATCGGATCGAACACCCAGCAGTGATCCGACGGCCGGCCGTGACCGGCCTCGGACGAGAGCTCCTCGGCGAGGATGGCATGGGACGGAAACCGCTCGGCGAGCACGCGCCGGCACATCCGCTCGACTTCGAGATCCGCTTCCGTCACCAGATCGATGGCCCCCTTCATGTCGATCCGGACGTCGCGGTTGAAATGGGCGAGCTGGATCTCGCCCGCGCGCAGGACGATGTCGATGGCCGTGGCGAGCAGTCGAGGATCGTGGGCCATGAAGCGCAGGGAGGGGAAATCAGGACTCGGCGTTGAGACGTTTCACCATGCGCACTTCCATGCCGCCGCCCGGCATCCGGGCGAGCTGGACGTCGTCCATGAAGCTGCGCATGAAGAAGATGCCCCGCCCGCTGGACTTCAGCAGGTTCTCGGGCGCGAGCGGATCGGCGATCGCCTCCGCGTCGAACCCCTCGCCCTGGTCCCGCACGACGATGACGAGCTCCGCCGGCGAAGGCGTCGGCCTCGTCGTGAACTCGACGGTGACGTGCTTCCGGCGGTCGTGTCGGTTCCCGTGCTTGATCGCGTTGATCACGGACTCGCGGACCGCCACCTCCATCCACGTCAGGGCGTCTTCGTCGAACTGCAGGCCGCGGCCGATCTGGTCGCTGACGAGCTGCACCATGTCGAGCATTTCGAAGGCGCTCGAGAACCGCAGCCGGATCGTGGTTTCTGCGTCTGGCATCACCGTATGGACCGATCAGGTTATCGGCGACGGCTCCGTGAGTCTCCATACCATAGCCCAGAACACGGCTGATGCTATAGTGCAAACGTGAACCCCGCCGTCGAGCGTCTGGTCCGCCCGGCCCGTCGTTTCGGAGGCCGTGTGCGGGTGCCCGGGGACAAGTCCATCTCCCATCGCGCGCTCATCCTCGGCGCCCTCGCGACCGGCGCCACGACCATTCGCGGTCTCGCTCCGGGCGGCGACTGCCAGTCCACCCGAGCGTGTCTCTCTTCGCTGGGCGTGCGCATCGAGGAATTGCAGGGGCCCGACGGCGGCGTGTGGCACGTGGAGGGCCGCGGGCTCGGGGGCCTCGTCGCGCCGACGGCCCCGCTCGACGCCGTCAACTCGGGCACCACGGCGCGCTTCCTCATGGGCGTGCTCGCCGGGCACCTGTTCCCGGCGACGCTCACGGGCGACGCCTCGCTCTGCCGCCGGCCGATGGGGCGCGTGGCCGGCCCGCTGGCGCGCATGGGCGCGCACATCGACACGACCGACGGCTACCTCCCGGCGACGGTCACGGGCGCTCGTTTGCGCGCCATCACGTTCGAGATGCCCATCCCGAGCGCGCAGGTCAAGAGCGCGGTGCTGCTCGCCGGCCTGCACGCCGACGGCACGACCACCGTCATCGAGCCGCAGCAGACGCGGGACCACACCGAGCGGGCTCTCGCGACATTCGGCGCGGACGTCTCTGTCGACGGCCGCATGGTGTCGGTTCGCGGCGGCCGGCCGCTGAGAGCGGCCAGCTTCGTGGTGCCGGGCGACCCCTCGTCTGCGGCGTTCTGGGGGGCGGCGGCAGCAGGGATTCCCGGAGCGTCGGTCGTCATCGAAGGCGTGGGCCTCAATCCGACCCGCACGTCCTTCCTTGGCATCCTCGAGCGGATGGGCGCCGTGGTGGAGGTGCAGCCGGACGGAGCCGCGGGCGCAGAACCGCAGGGCGCGGTGATCGTGAGGCACGGGTCGCTTCGGCCGGCGGTCATCCAGCCAGCCGAGGTGCCGGGACTCATCGACGAGCTGCCGGCGCTGGCGGCCCTCGCCACCCACGGTGGCGGGCTCTCGGTGACCGGGGCCGGGGAGCTCCGGGTAAAGGAGAGCGATCGGATCGCGGCGCTGGCGGCGGGATTGCGGGCGCTTGGCGCCGCCGTCCAGGAGTTCGAGGACGGGTTCCGTGTGTCCGGCGCGCGGCGCCTCACGGGCGGCATCGCCGACGCGGCCGGCGATCACCGGCTCGCGATGGCCTTCGCCATCGCCGCGCTTGGCGCCGGGGGCGAGTCGATCATCCGCGGCGCGGACGCGGCGGCCGTGTCGTATCCCGGCTTCTTCGACGCGCTCGAGGAGCTGTGCCGGTGAGAGCGGACAAGCTCTACCTGGTCGGGTTCATGGCCGCCGGCAAGACTTCGCTGGCGCGCGAACTCGGCCGCCGCCTCGACTGGCAGGTGGAGGACGTCGACGAGCGCATCGAGGCGCTCGAGCGCCGGCCGATCGCGACGATCTTCTCGGCCGACGGCGAGGCGTACTTCCGGGCGGTCGAACGTGAGGTCGTGCAGGGCCTCCTGCCGCCTCGCCACGTGGTCGTCGCCACCGGCGGCGGCACCTTCGTCGATCCGGACCTCCGGGCGCTCATCAGGGCCGACGGCGCGGTGTTCTGGATCGACGCGCCGCTCGGCCAGATCATCGACCGCCTGCCCCGGGACGGCAGCCGCCCGCTGGCGGCGAACCGGGTGCAGTTCGAGAGCCTGTACGAGACGCGGCGGATCGCCTACGCGCAGGCGCACGTGCGGCTCGACGCCTCTCGCGCGTCGATCGGCGATCTCGCCGACGAGGTCATCGAGTGGCTGGGGGCCTAGCGGCGATGCGCTATCTCGTCCTGAGCGACATCCACGCGAACATCGACGCCCTCGACGGCGTGCTGGCCGACGCCGCGCGCCATGGCGACCTGCAGATCCTCCTGCTGGGCGATCTGGTCGGCTACGGCGGCGATCCGAATGCGGTCATCGACCGGCTTCGCGACCTGCCCGTGGCCGCCGCCATCCGCGGCAACCACGACCGCGCGGCCTGCGGCCTCGACGACGGCGAGAGCTTCAACGAGCTGGCCCGCGCGAGCGCGGCCGTGACCGCGGCGGCGCTGACCGCGCGGAACCGGGACTATCTCAAGGGGCTGCCGGCGGGCCCGCTCGCCGTGAGCGCGCTCACCGAGATCTGTCACGGGACGCCGTTCGACGAGGACGCCTACGTCTTCGACGAGATGGATGCGGTGTATGCCCTCCGCTCGACGTCGCGCCCGCTGTGCCTCTTCGGGCACACGCATGCGCCGTTCGCCGCCCGCCTGAGGGGCGAAGAGCTCGAGTTCCTCGGCGCGGGCAGCGGCGAGACGGTGACCGTGGAGGCCGCCGATCATCTGATCGTCAACGTCGGCTCCGTGGGGCAACCGCGCGACGGCGATCCACGGGCCGCCTATGGCGTCCTGGACGAGGCGGCGCGGACGGTGACGTGCTTCCGGGTGGCGTACCCGACCGAACGGGCGCAGGCGCGCATCCGCGAGGCGGGCATGCCCGAGGCGCTGGCGACGCGGATCAGTCTCGGGCGCTAGCGCGCGCAGCCTTGGCGGCGGCCCGCGCGGCGGATTCCTCGCGGCGCCGCAACTCGGCGGCGAAGGCGTCCCTCGCCGCCCGCGAACCGAGAATCCAGCCGATGACGACCCCGAGGAGGATCATCGCCGGGATGTAGATGAAATGTCCCGCGCCCATCTCGCCCATGTCATGCGCTCCAAAGCCCCCTCCCGCAGCCTGCGAGCGGTGGCCCGCTCACGCCTCGAGAACGGGCTGCCTGACGGCTTCTATCTCTTCTCGATGCTGCGCTGCAGGCCGGCCAGTTCGTCTTCGAGCCTGCGCATCCGTTTCCAGAGCGACCAGACGTAGAACAGCACGGCCACCCAGACGAAGGCATAGGCGGCCATCACCATCGGCGCCGCCGGCAGCTGTTCCGCCTGGGGCGGGAGCGCGTTCACGGGCACGAACTCCCCCTGCGCCGAGGCCGGCGGGCCCGGCTGCTGGGCGAAGGCGGTGGCGGCGGACAGGACCGCCAGCACAGCGAGGAGCAGCAGAGATTTCTTCATGAGCATAGCCTCACGACACGCGCCCGGGCGTCAGTCCTCGAGCGCCAGGTGGAGCTGCTCCACCTGGGCGTGCGTATCCTCGAGACGCTTCCGGACCGTCAGCAGCAGCACGTACAGGATCACGAACGCGGCGACGCAGAGCCAGAATGCGCCGCGCATCCCGGGCGCGAGCGTCATGACCACGCTCGTCTTGGGATGCAGCGTGCGCCAGTAGTTGACCGAGACGTACACGAACGGGACGTTGGCCATTCCGAACAGCGCCATGGCGCCGGCGAGCTTCTCCGAACCCGGGCCGCCGAAGCGGCGCACGAGCATGTACGCCAGGAAGATCATCCAGAGCAGCAACGAAGAGGTCAGCCGCGCGTCCCATTCCCACCAGACGCCCCACGCCTTGCGCGCCCAGATGGGGCCGGTCACGAGCACGATGGAGCCAAACAGCACGACCAGTTCGCCCGCGGCCAGCGCCACGCGGTCGGCGGCGGCCGAACGGCGGAACAGGTAGACCGCGCTCGCGATGCCGCACACGAAGGCGGACACGAACATCAGCATCGCCGACGGCACGTGGTAGTAGAAAATCTTCTGGACCAGGCCCATCGTCTGCTCGAACGGGGCGTTCGCGACCACGAACGGCGCCGCCCCGAACATCACCAGGGCCACGAGCACGAGCGGGTTGAACACGCGGGACATCGCTACTCCGTCATGAGAGGCTCAAACGTCCACAGCGAGAGGGTGACGAACACCACGTCGAAGAACACGAGCAGCGCCGCCCAGAACCGCGCCATGGGTTCGTCGGGCGTCGACTGGAAGATCGCCGCGGTGCCCCGGACTCCAGCGATGATGACCGGAATCGTGATGGGATACAAGAGCACCGGCAGCAGCACGTCCCGGCTCCGGGCGCGGACCAGCATCGCCGCGAACAGCGTGCCCACCGACGCGAACCCGACCGTGCCGGCGGCGAGCAGGGCGGCCAGCCAGGCCGGCCTCGCGAAGATCGGCGCGTGAAACAGCAGGCCGATCATCGGCACCAGCACCGCCTCGACAATCGCCATCAGCACGAGGATGCCGAGCAGCTTCCCGACGTAGATTGCCGGCCGATCCGATGGCGCGAGCATCAGCGCGCGGAGCGTCTCGGTGTGGCGCTCGCGCTCGAACGTGCGCCCGAGGCCCAGGGTGCCGGCAAACGCGATCGAGATCCAGAGAATGCCCGCCGACGCGTCTTCGAGCGGGCGGCCTTCCCTCACCAGCGCGAAGGCGAACACCAGCACGCAGGAGGCCGCGAAGAAGACCGTCGTGTACACGATCTCGCGGCTGCGCATCTCGACCGTGAGGTCCTTGCGCATGACCACCCACGCGACGCGCAGGAACTGCCTCATCGGGCACGCTCCTCGCGCGGCGCGGCCGGCGCGGCGGATGCGGCCACGATGGCGTCGCGGTAGCGCTCCCGCAGAGCCCCGTCGGTGCGTGCCACGCGCACCAGGCGGCCTTCCCGCAGAATCGCCACCTCGATCGAGCAGACCCTCGGCGAGATCGAGATCGTGCGTCGCGGCGATGACGATGGCCCCCTCGTCGCGGAGCCCCCGCAAACGGGCGACCAGGGCGTGGCCCGACGCGTCGTCGAGGCCGGTGAATGGCTCGTCGAGCAGCAGGAGGCGCGGGCCGTGCAACAGGGCCCGTTCGAGCGCGAGGCGCTGGCGCATCCCGCGCGAGAACCCCGACACCGCGTCGTCTCCCCTGTCGGCCAGTCCGGCGTTCGCCAGGGCCCTGTCCACGCGCTCCCGCGGGCGGGCGAGGCCGTACAGCCGGGCGAAGAACTCGAGGTTCTCCCGCGCGGTCAGTTCGGGATACAGGTAGAGGTCGTGGCCGAGCAGGCCGAGCCGGGCGCGAAGAGCCGCTCCGGCGGTGCGGGCGTCGTGGTCGCCGTAGCGAACGCGCCCGGAGGATGGCGCGAGCAGCGTGGAGAGAATCGCCAGGAGCGTGGACTTCCCTGCTCCGTTTGGACCCAGCAGACCCAGGATCGTGCCGGCGCCGCAGGTCAGGCTGACGCGGTTCAGCGCACGGCGGCGGCCGAAGTGACGCGAGACCTCGTCGACAATCAGGCGCTCGAAGTCGAACTCCACGGCCGCTAGACCTCTGCGGCGGCGCCGGGCTGCCGGTCGAGTTCGCCGTACACCCGCTCCAGCTGCGCCACGAGGTCCGTGTGACGGGCGGCGTAACGGCGGTCGTCGATCTGGCCCGCGCGCCGCTGCTCCTCCGTGCGGACGAGGTCAGCCATGAGCCGGTCGCGCCGCTCCACCAGCGCGGCCCGGCGAGAGGCATCGCCTGACGCCTTCCGTGCCGAGGCCGCGGCCCACGCGCCGGCGGCGAGAATCAGCGCGGCCAGGCCGAGCGACAGGTTGCGCCCGAGGTGGCTCCGGCTCGGCAGGCCGCTGAGCGTCAGCGTGAGATCCTGCCCCGCCGGCAGCGGACCGCCCGTGCCGAGGATGAAGCCCTGGCCGTCGCCGGCCATCTCGTTCGCGCTGGCGAATTGAGGTGAACTGAGCCGGGCGGCGCCGGCCCTCGTCATGATGACCTGAACCTGGGCCCACACCGCGGGCAGCTTCTGCACCAGGCTCCGCTCCGCCCCCGCAGGCGCCAGCGAGAACGCGAGCCTCACGGGCGTGGTGCCCGGCGCCACGGGTCCGGTGAAGCTGACCATCCGGCCACGGATCGTGGCCTGCGTCGAGGACCCCTCCAGCGTGGCCGCCTGCTCGGCGCCTTCAGGGAGCTCGAACGCCAGTTCGGTCTTCGGCGTGACCGGCGCCGACGATGGGTTGACGAGGTCGAACAGATAGAACACTTCGAGCGTGTCGTCATCGAACTCGATCTGAATCCGGCTGTCGCCGCCGAACACCACCTCGCCGGGTGCTGCGGCCGGCATCTGAGGCCCGGCCACCGGACCGGCAGCCACGCCCGCCACCAGGACGAGCCGGACACCCGCGTCGGGCGGCAGGCTGAACGCCTGAGACTCGACCCGCTGCCCGTCGACCTCGGCTATCGCGTGGACCGAGACGCCCGCTGGCAGCCCGCTGAACACGGCGCGGCCATCCTTGTCGGTGGTCGCCGTCTCGGTGCGTGCCCCCGCGTGCAACTCCACGGGGTGCCCGACGATGTTGTTCGTCAGTTCGCCGCGCACGAGGCGCACCGACACGGTCCCGGCCGGCACGTCGTTCGACGGCATCGGGATGCCGGACATCTGGCGCGCATCCGGCATCTGAGCCGCCGCCGCTCCTGAGAGGCCCGCGACGAGGCCGAGCGCGACTGCGGCCCGGGCCAGGACTTTCCGAATGCTCATCGGAGGGCCTCGATTCTACCGCCGCACGACTTGCAGAAGCGCGCGTCGGCATCGTTCGCCGTGCCGCAGGCGGCGCACGTGCCCGGCGCCGGGAAGGACTCGACCGGGGCAGCCGGCTCGACAGTCTCGGCCGAAACGGTGGACGGAGCCGCCGGCTGGCGGCCGACTCTGGTCGCCAGCTCACGCTCGATGAGCGCCCGGTATCCCGTGCTGTCCGCATCGAGCTGGCGCAGCAGGCCGGCCGCCCGCGCGCGCAGCCGGCCGGCCATCTCGTTGAAGTCGGCGTCGGAAATCTTGCCCATCGCGCGATCGAACTCCACTTCCTTGATCGACCGCAGCACCAGCATCTTCTCCCGTTCGAGGGCCGCGCGGGTGCGGCCGCCGACCATCTCGGTCTGCTCGCCGAGTTCGGGTGCGACCAGGGGCGCCACCGTGCGCGCAGCGGCGGCCGCGGCCCAGGCCACCGTGACGATGGCCGCGCAGATCGCGACCGTATTGACGGCGCCGGTCCCGTGCGTGGCGAACACGCCAGCCGCCGCCGCCACGAGGGTTGCGACGAGCAGGAGGTGCCAGGGCCTGACACCGCTGTCACGGGCCGTCTCGACCGCCGCCGGCGCGGCCTGGGGCCCGGCGCCCGTTCGTTTCGCTCTCTCGGTCGGCTTGCGCGCCATCCTCGAACTCCTGCTCACACCTACGTCGTACTCGCTTCGGCCGCCACGCGCCCGAGGGCGAACGCGAAGGCACGCTCCGGCAGCAACGCGATCCCCGTGCCGAGCACCAGGACCCCGAATCCGGTCCAGATCCAGTTCACCAGGGGCGTCACCACCACCTGGAGGCTCATCGACTGGTCGTTGATGTCGTACGCCGGCATCACCAGGTAGAGGTCCTCGGCGACGGTCCGCCGGATCGCGACCTCGGTAGTCGGCTGCTGCTCGTGCTTGCGGAAGAACCACCGCGCGGGGTACATCGTGCCGAGCGCCTTGCCGTCCTCCGACACCGCGATGTGCCCCGTCACCATCTGCTTCTGGCCATCGTCGGTCACCTTCACGCCGTTGTTGCGCACCGTGAAATGCCGCACCGCCGTCCCCTCGCCGAGTTTCAGGAGGACCTGCTGGTCGGTCTTGAATCCCTCCCCGGCGAACCCGAGGAACATCAGCACGATGCCGAGGTGGACGATGTAGCCGCCGTACCGGCGGCGTTCGCGCATCACGAGGCCGATGCCGGCCGTCAGCGTGTCCGTGCCAGTCGCCTCCTTCCGCACGCGCGCGCCGCGGACGAATTCCTGCGTGATGGTGGCGGCGACGAACGCGCAGAACGCGAAGCAGATGCCCGACGACCAGACGCGCACACCCAGGCCGACGAAGATCCCGGTGACCACGGCCATGAACACGACCGGCCACAGGAACTGCTCGCGCAGGTTGGCGAGCGTGGACCGCCGCCACGCCAGCAGGGGTGCGATCCCCGTCAGCAGCAGGAGGATGAGGCCGAGCGGCGTCATCCAGCGGTTGAAGAAGGGCGGCCCGACGGTCAGGCGGTTCCCGGTGAGCGCCTCACTCAACGTCGGGAACATCGTGCCGAACAGGACCAGCAGCGCCGCGATCAGGAGGATCCAGTTGTTGGCGACGAACGCCGCCTCCCGGGAGATCCACGAATCGAGGTCGTAGCGGGGCTTGAGCAGCGGCAGGCGCCGGATCACCCAGGCGAAGCTGAACAACAGGATGGCCACCATGAAGACGGTGAACATCCACGTCAGCGTGCGGTCTTCCCCAAAGGCGTGGACCGACTGGACCACGCCGGACCGGGTCATGAACGTGCCGAAGATGGTCAGGAAGAACGTGACGATGACCAGCGACACGTTCCAGACCTTCAGCATGCCGCGCCGCTCCTGCACGATGACGGAGTGCAGGAAGGCCGAGGCCGTGAACCAGGGCAGGAGGCCGGCGTTCTCGACCGGGTCCCAGCCCCAGTAGCCGCCCCATCCCAGTTCCTCGTAGGCCCAGATCATGCCGAGCGTGAGGCCGAGGCTCAGGAAGAGCCAGCTCACCATCGTCCACCGGCGCACGGCGCGCAGCCACGAGTCGTCGAGGTGCCCGGTGATGAGCGCCGCCATCCCGAAGGCGTACGGGATCGTCATGCCCACGAACCCGATGTACAGGCTCGGCGGGTGCACCACCATGTAGATGTTCTGCAGCAGGGGATTCAAGCCCTGCCCGTCAGGCGGCGCCTGCACCAGGAACGTCTCGAACGGGTTCTTGTGGACGATCATCATGAACAGGAAGAACGACTGCACGGCCGAGATGATCGCCACCACGTACGGAATCAGCTCGCGGTGCCGCTCGCGGTTCACGTAGACCGCCAGCGACCCGAAGAGCGAGAGGAGGAAGACCCAGAACATGATCGAGCCGTCGAGCCCGCCCCAGTAGGAGGTGAGCTTGTAGAACAGCGGCTGCGCCAGGTCCGAGTAGCGCTGCACGTACTTGATCGAGTAGTCGTTGGTGACGAACGCGCGCACGATGACCGACGTGGCCACCGTCATGAGCGCCGCCACGAGGTAGAACGCCCCGATCCCGCTTTCAACCAGGCTGCGGGACCCGCGCCTCGCGCCCGCGACCGACACCGCGATTGCGTAGGCTGAGACGACCAGGGCTGCCATCAGGAGGAACGAGCCAAGAGTGGCCATATATCACCTGCACCTACCAGGGGCCGCCGTCGCCCGCGCCCCGTCCGGGGGCGCGGCGCTGGCGGGTAGGGTTGCTGTTGAACGCGGGAAGGACGCGCGGAGGCCGCACTCCCGGCCCCACGTCAGGCGCCGGGGCCGGTCAGCCCTTTCTTCGCCTCGTACTTCGACGGGCACTTCGCCATCACGCCGTTCGGCGCCACCTGGAAGCCGTCCGCGGACAGCCGGCCCTTCAGCACGACTTCCGACTCGTCCTTGAAGGTGTCCGGCACGATTCCGGTGTAGGTGGCGTCGATGACGGCGCCCTTGCTCTGGACCTTGAACCGGTACTCGAGCGAGTCCCGCTTCCGGAGGATGGAGTCCTTCACGACGAATCCGTGAAGCTGGAGGTTCTTCCCGTGCCAGGCCTCGGGATTGAGCATCACCTCGTCGACGTGTTTGTAGAACTCCGTGCCCTCGCTGAGCGTGGAGTACAGGAGCCCCCCGACCGCGAGGATCAGGACGAGGCTGGTGATTCCGATCTTGACAGCTTTCTGTTTCATAGGCAGACAGTTACGGGCAGTACGACCCCCGAAACAGAATACCCTCACCCGCCGGTGCGGTCAAACGGCCCCGGCTCCGCCCAGTTGCGCGCCCGGCCCGCGTCCTGCGGGAGCACGCCCTCGGCCCCGAGCAGGTCACGCACCGCCGCGACCGGCAGGCCGACGACGTTGCTGTAGGACCCGTCGATGGCCTCGACAAAGCGCGCCGCCAGCCCCTGCACGCCGTAGGCCCCGGCCTTGTCGCACGGCTCGCCGCTTGCGACATACCAGTCGATGTCCGCCGCCGTCATCGGCCGGAACCGCACCCGGGTCCCGATGATCGCCGACGTCTGCCGACCGGCCCGCAGCACCACGACGCCCGTCAGGACTTCGTGCGTCCGCCCCGACAGCAGGCGCAGCATCCGCCTGGCGTCGTCATCGTCGGCCGGCTTCGCCAGCATCTGGCCGTCGACGACGACGGTGGTGTCGGCCGCCAGCACGACGGCGTCAGGATGCGCGGCCGCGACGACGCCGCCCTTCAGGGCGGCGACGCGCAGCACGTATGCACGCGGCAGTTCGCCGGCTGCTTCGGATTCGTCGACGTCGGCGGGCTCGATGTCGAAGGCGTAGCCGGCCTCCCGCAGGAGGTCCACTCGCCTGGGTGACGCCGAGGCCAGGATCAGCCGCATCCCGGAATGATACACTTGCGCTTCCTGCACGTCCGAGACGGGAGCGATGGAGCCTGTTCAATCCCTGATGTCGGCCGCCGTCGCGCGCCTGGTGCGCCCGGCTCCCCTGTCGCCCGAGAAGATCGCGTTCGCGTGGCGCGCCGCGGTCGGCCCTGCCGTGTCTCGCGTGACCCGCGTGCGCCTGACCGGGTTGTTCGGGGTGTTCGAAGTGACGGTCGACGACGATCGGTTCGGTGATGAGCTGGCGCGTTCGGCGCCGCTGGTGCTCGGCCGCCTCCAGGCGTTGCTTGGCGCCGACACGGTGAGCCGTCTCGAGTTCAACCGGCCGGGCAAGGTGCCCGCCCGCCGCCGGCGGACGAGCCTGCGGCCTTCGTCCCGCAGGGGGAAGGAAGACACATGATGATCAAGACGGTTGGCGTCGTTGGAGCCGGCACGATGGGCAATGGCATCGCGCAGGTGTTCGCGCAGTCCGGGTTCCAGGTCGTGGTGCAGGACGTCGCGCAGCCGGCGCTGGACCGCGGCAGGGCGGCGATCGAAAAGAGCCTCGCGAAGTTCGTCGAGAAGGGCAAGATCGACGCCGCCACCAGGGACGGCGCCCTCGGGCGCCTCGTGTTCACGACGAGCCTCGACGGGTTCGCGGAGGTCGACTACGTGGTCGAGGCGGCTTTCGAACACCGCGACACCAAGCGAACGCTGTTCGCAAAGCTCGACGAACTGGCGAGGCCAGGCGTCATGCTGACCTCGAACACCTCGTCGATCTCCATCACGACGCTGGCCGCCGCGACGAAGCGTCCGGAGCTGGTGCTCGGCATGCACTTCATGAACCCGGTGCCGCTCATGACGCTGGTCGAACTGGTGCGCGGCCAGGCGACGTCGAACGAGGCGATGGCTGTCGCCACCGAACTCTGCGTTAAGCTCGGCAAGACGCCCGTCGAAGCGGCAGACTATCCCGGGTTCATCGCCAATCGCATTTTGATGCCGATGATCAACGAGGCTGTCTACGCGGTGATGGAGGGCGTCGGCACGCCCGAGGCCATCGATGCCGTCATGAAGCTCGGGATGAACCACCCGATGGGCCCGCTCACCCTCGCGGACTTCATCGGGCTCGACGTGTGCCTCGCCATCCTCAACGTCCTGCACGAAGGACTGGGCGACCCGAAGTACCGGCCATGTCCCCTGTTGAAGCGCATGGTGGCCGCCGGTCACCTGGGGAGGAAGAGCGGGAGGGGGTTTTACACGTACTAGGGGCTAGGGACTAGGCGCTTAGGGCTAGTCCGGCGCCGGCGAAGCCAGAACGCGGCTGCGGCCACGGGGCCGAGGATGACGATTCCGCGCGCCACCGAAATGGCGTTCCTGACGATGAATTCCTGCGGCTTCCAGTAGCGGCGCGAGACCTCGGCGAAAAGATCCACCCCGGAGTAGAAGTACGCCGTCGAGACCGGCCAGAGAGCCATCACGCCCCTCGGCGTGTTGGTGTCTCGTCCGAGCCAGTCGAACACGACATGGCTGCCCCATGCGGCTCCGCAGGCGAGCCCGGTGGCGAGGGAGGGCGCTCCAAGTAGCCTGGCGACCACGGCAGAGAGCATCGCCACCAGCGCCACCGCGCCCAGGCTGTGGGTGTACATGCGGTGGCTCGACAGCAGGATGTCGAGGTCCGGCGCGACGGCCAGGGCGGCGCATGCGAGGACCAGCGGCGTGACAACGGGGAGCGCTGCGCCTCGTCGGCCCGTGGCCGGGATCGGGCGGCGAAGCGGTTCCAGCGCCTCTGCCGCCCAGGCGATCGCGACGCCGGCAATGACATGGCCTGCTGGGCTTGGCACCTGGTCAACGTAGCAGTCTCTGCCACGCCGTCGCAAGCAGACATGGCAGATCCTGCAAGCGCCCGCGCAGATGGGCGAAAGTGGATATCACCGCAAAGTACTGATAATAAATGGGTACGGCCTCTTGCGGGAGCTATGTTCGCTTGACTTGAGTCCGGCACGCATCTAGAATCAATGGGATTCGCCCGTACGGATACCAAGGAGAGGCTATGGCTGTTGACGACCGCACCGAGCGCATGAAGGCCCTGGACGTCGCGTTGTCCCAGATCGAGAAGCAGTTCGGCAAGGGTTCCATCATGCGCATGGGCCAGAAGGGCGCCATCCTCCCGGTGGACTCGATCCCGACCGGCGCCGTGAGCCTCGACTACGCCCTTGGCATCGGCGGCATGCCGCGCGGCCGCGTGGTCGAAATCTTCGGGCCGGAGTCGTCGGGCAAAACCACGCTGGCGCTGCAGCTCATCGCGGAAGCGCAGAAGCTGGGCGGGATGGCGGCGTTCGTCGATGCCGAGCACGCGCTCGATGCGGGGTATGCGCAGAAGCTGGGCGTCGACGTGGACAACCTGCTGGTGTCGCAACCCGACAACGGCGAGCAGGCGCTGGAGATTGTCGAAGTGCTCGTGCGCTCCGGGCGGCGTGGACGTCGTTGTCGTCGACTCGGTCGCGGCCCTCGTGCCGCGGGCGGAGATCGAGGGCGAGATGGGCGAAGCGCAGATGGGCCTGCAGGCGCGCCTGATGTCGCAGGCGCTGCGGAAGCTGACCGGCGTCGTGTCGAAGTCGAAGACGTCACTCGTGTTCATCAACCAGTTGCGCGAGAAGATCGGCGTCATGTTCGGCAGCCCGGAAACCACCACCGGCGGCCGCGCCCTGAAGTTCTACGCGTCGGTCCGCCTCGACATCCGGCGCATCGCGAGCATCAAGGACGGCGAGCAGGTGGTGGGCGGCCGGGTGCGCGTGAAAGTCGTCAAGAACAAGGTGGCGCCGCCGTTCCGCGAGGCCGAGTTCGACATCCTGTACGGCGAGGGCATCTCCAAGCAGGGCGATCTTCTCGACCTGGCCGTGGACCGCAAGGTCGTCGAAAAGAGCGGCACGTGGTTCTCCTACGGCGGTGAACGGCTTGGCCAGGGCCGCGAGAACGCGAAGCAGTTCCTCAAGGACAACCCCACGATCTTCAAGGCGATGGAAGCGCAGGTGCGGAAGGAACTCGGCCTGGTGCGCGATGTCGCGGCGGAAACCGACGCGGCGCCCGAGAAAGAGAAGCCGGCTGCGTCGCGCCGGTAGGCGTTGGCCGGCCTCTTGGCCGCCTTCGATCCGCGTGTTATATTGACTTTCTCGCCACGCGGTTGACCTCAGTGCCGAGGTAGCTCAGTTGGTAGAGCACGTGACTGAAAATCACGGTGTCGGCAGTTCAATTCTGCCCCTCGGCACCACAAATCACTAGCAATTTCGACGATTCTAGGGCTGGCAGGGCCGATGAGGTTGCAACGAGGTTGCAGCCGTGACGGGTACTAGGCGGTTTCCGCAGCTTCGCGCCGGTGCGTCATTGGCGTCGTCCCGAAAACCGTGGAAGCACGGTGGAAGCAGCCGAGCGCGTGTCTGCGCTTCCCGAACCGCCCTTCCCGCTCAGTGACGGGGCCGCCCACTGCGGTCCGGCGCGCGTCTACTTCGCCGCGCCGGCCGGCACCTTCAGCTCCTCGAACCAGTTCGCGACCGGACTCACGTGGGCGGCCAGCGGCATCAACCGTTTGGGCGCCTGGTGCTGGCATGCCCGATGTGAGGCGACGCTCACTTCAGGCCTTCGACCAGGTGGAGCTCTGACTGCCAGAAGGACGTCGAGTGCGCGCAGGTCTTCCCGTCGGGAGTGATCAGAGCATACATCGCGAACAGGCGGCCGGCGCGGTCCGCCGGCACGGTCTCGCGGACGAGCGTTCGCGCGCCGGTCGCCGCATCCACCCGGTACATCTTCAAAGGGACGACGTTGGGACGATACGGAAAGTACCACCGTCCGCCCGGATCCCAGCCGGCGATCAGTTCCCCGTCCTGCAAGCCGGTCCAGGGCCGGGCCTCGCCACCGGCGACAGGGTAGGCCAGGGTCTTTCCGTTGACCATGGCACCTGAGACGCCGAGGACGTACCTCCCGTCTGGCGTGATGGGAAGCGGCCTGAGGGCGTCGACGCCCTCAGGTGTGATGGCGCGAGGCTTGCCCCCTTGTACGTCCATCAGCCAGATCCGTGTGCCGTGCGGAGGCTCGTTCCCGGTGATGACCGCCGTCCGGCCATCCGGCAACAGGCCCCAGACATTGATCAGGTTGACTCCCTCGACTGGAATCGTCCGCGTCTGCCCGGCCCCGACCGGACGGATGACGAGGGCAGGACGGGGGAGTCTCACACTGCCGACGACGAAACGCTCGTCGTGGGACACAAACAACGCCGTTCCAGGTCCCAACTTCATCGGTGGCGCGCCGGTGGTCTCACGAATGTAGGACACGAAATCGTCCACAGCTCCCATTCCCTCGCCGGCCTCGCTGAGGACCACGAAGCGTCCATCCCGCGAGAGGGAGTCGATTCCCGAGGAACTGAGCCACGACAGTTCGCGATCGCTGACATCCTTCTCGGTGCGAACGAAGGATCGGCACGGGTACTGGTCCTGGGCGACCAGCATCCGCCCGTCCTTCGCGACGTCAAGCAGCCGCATCGACAGCGGTCCCCGGAGGACGAGGCGTTCACGCCCGTCAAGGGTGACCGCCCGAAGCTCGTGTCTGCCCCCGGCCGTGGCCGCCGTAAACCAGACCTCGTCGCTCGCGGGCGACCACGTCAGGCCCATCACACTCGTGTACGTCGCAGTTAGCGTCCTCTTGTTGCCGGCCCTGTCCACGGTCGCGACGGCAGTTCCCGTGAACTGAGTCGCAGAGTCGAGGAAGGCGACCGTGTCGCCTGTTGGAGAGACACGAGGATAGGAGATGCCGCCTCCGGCGGTGTACAGCACCTTGCCCACCGGGTACTCCAGCCGGTCGGCCGTGTCGGTCTCGCGCACGATCGCCAGGTCCGTACCGTTCGGCGCCCAGTCGGCGAACGTGATCCGTTCGTCCAGCGGGCGGGGTGTCCCGCCGGAGAACGGGACGGTGGCCAGCGTTCCGGCCCACGAGACAGGGTGCCTCCGTGCGTGGCTGTCGAGGCTGAGCGCCAGCTCGCTGGTGGAGGAGACCGCGAGCAGTTCCGCCGGCGAATGTCCTCCCAGCGGGCGCGATTCGGCGCTGCCGAGCCGGAGGCTGAACACCTCGTTTGGGCCTCCGTCCCACTCGGCGCTGTAGATGACGGTCTGTCCGTCAGGCGCGAAGCGAGCCGCGTTCACCCAGCCCCGCCGAAACGTAAGGCGCTGAAACGAGGGAACCGGCTGCGTGGCGGTTCGCCGACCCACGGTGTACGCCACGGCGGCCGCCGCGGCGGCGGCGACGACGAGAAGCGCAACGACCCACCGGCGCAGCGTCCGTGTCGCTGCCGGCGGCGCGGCACCGGCCATCACCGACGGTACGGCATTGCTGGCCGTCTCGGTCACCCACCGCAGCTCGTCGGCGAGGTCGTGCGCGGTATCCGGCCGGTCGTCCGGCGACTTCGCGAGGCACCGTTTGATGAGCCGATCCAGCCCGGGCGGCGTGAGTGGCTGCGCGGTTGTAATGCTCGCCGGCTCGCCGTTCATGATGTTGCCGATGAGGCTCACCTGGCTGTCGCCCTCGAACGCGCGCCTGCCCGTCACCATCTCGTAGAGGATCGCGCCGAGCGCCCACAGGTCCGTCCGCGCGTCGGCCTCCCTGCCCTCCAGTTGCTCCGGCGCCATGTACTGGAGCGTGCCCAGGATTGTCCCGCGCGCCGTGACCGGAGCCGCCTCCGTCACCGCGTGCGTCTCGGACACGAGCGCCGGCCGCTCGCCATGCCGGACCAGCTTCGCCAGCCCGAAGTCGAGCAGCTTCGCCGTCGTCACGCCCGACCGCCCTGTACCGCTGCCCGTCAGCATCACGTTGCCAGGTTTGAGGTCGCGGTGGATGATGCCGTGCTTGTGTGCGGCGTCGAGGGCCTCGGCAATCTGCGCCCCGATGTCGAGCGCCTGCGCGAGCGGGACGGGACCGTGGAGCAGCCGATCGCCGAGTGATTCGCCCGCGAGGTACTCCATGACGAGGTAGGTCGCACCGTCATGCGTTCCGATGTCGTGCAGCGTGCAGATGTGGGGGTGATTGAGGGCGGCGACCGCGCGGGCCTCGCGCTCGAAGCGCGTGCGCCGCTCGGGGTCGGCACTCAGCTCTGTCGGGAGGACTTTGATCGCGACCGTGCGGTCGAGGCGGGTGTCGCGGGCCTTGTAGACCTCACCCATTCCGCCTGCCCCGATGGCGGATTCGATCTCATACGGGCCGAGGCGGGCACCGGAAGAGAGGGGCATGGGCTGCCGGCGGCATTCTAGCACCGCAGGCGGACGACGGCTGTCGGCGCTGCCCGCGTTTCGTAGTTGTGATTTGAGGTACGCCAAAGTGAACCGTTCGGAATGCCCGCATTCACAGGTCATTCACACCCGACGAGGCGATCCAGCGGGGAGCCTCGGCCACAGGACGCGCCGTTGTGCCGCGCTGGTGGGCGGCGTAGAATGGCGCGGAGTCCACGCCACACCGGCGGGTCTGGCGCCGTCTGCACCTTGCCCGCCCCCCGGCCAGTCGCTTGAGAGCCTCAGCGAGCCGCTGGTGGAGGGCGGCACGACGACGTTCAAGTTAGTGTCCTGGGAAGTGCTCAGGAAGGGCGAATGACCCCATGGCACCCACACAAGCGACCATCGGGCGCGGCGCACATCGACCGGCCGACGACGTCGTCGTGGCGCAGGAGGACCGCCGAAACGCCGTACTGCGCGTCATCGGCGCCGCGCGTGAGCGGCTGATACTTTCCGTCTTCCGGTGTGACGACCTCGAGGTGCTCGACGGGCTCGCCGACGCGCTGCGCCGGAAGGTGCGGGTCGAGATCCTGATCACGGGCCGCGCGAAGGGCTGGCAACAGCGGCTACAGCGCCTCTGGGTCCTGCTGGAGGGCATGGGAGCGACGCTCCATCGCTACGCCGATCCCGTCGTCAAGTACCACGCCAAGTACATCGTGGCCGACGACGGACCCGCCCTCGTCGCATCGCTCAATCTCACGCGCAAGTGCTTTTCCAGCACGGTCGATTTCGTCGTGACCACGTACGACCCGAATGTCGTCTCGGGGCTGAAGCGGCTCTTCGACGCCGACTGCCAGAAGCCCGGGGCGACGGCGCCGCGGGGGTTGAGCAAGCGCCTCATCATCGGTCCGGAGGACGCACGGTCGCGGTTCACCGCGCTCATCGATGGCGCCCGCCGGAGCATCATGCTGATCGATCCCGAGGCGACCGATCCCGGCATCCTGGCCCGTCTCAAGGCCAGGGCCGCCGACGGAGTGGAGGTCTCGCTGTCGAAGTGTGGCAACCTCGCCGGCATGACGCCGCACGGCAAGCTCCTCGTCATCGACGGGACGACGGCCGTCATCGGGAGCCTGTCGCTGTCGGCGCTGAGCCTGGATTTCAGGCGCGAGGTGGCCATTGTCGTCGACGACGCCCGCTGCGTCAGGCCGTTGAACGCGCTGTTCGGTGCGGCCGGCAACCCGGCCAGCCGCCCGACACGTTCGAGAAAGAGCGCCCGCTCATGAGGCCGGCGCGCGCGAAGGGCGGGCGGTCAAGCTGGAAGCGAAGAGATGGCCCGCTTCGTGAGGCGAGGGCACCGGCCCGTGCCTTCCAGTTCTGCCAGGTAGGTGACGGTCTTCCGCCGAAGATCGGAGGGCCCGACTGAGATCGCACAATCGGCCAGCATCGCGACGCAGAACTCGACATAGCCGTCGAGCCGCTTGCCCTTCCGGCGCGAGGCCTTCCCTCGCTCCTTGATCCGGTAGCAGGCATCAGGCTGTGGGGCGAAGGCGAACAGCTTCGTGAGCCACGACCGGGACAGCCCCCCCGCCGCACCAAACGCCACGGCTGTCTGGACGTACGGCGCCGCGATCACGACGTGGCCCTGGTCGAGGGCCGGGCGAATCTGCCAGCGCAGCCGGAACACGAGATCGGCCGCGTAGAGGAGCACCAGCGTCCGGGGCGACAACGCAAGGTCCCTGCGCTTCTCCACGCGAAGCTCGGAAAAGATGCCGGACGCATCCCAGGCGCTGATGCCGCCGCGCACCTTCCGGGCGGCGAGGCGTCCCCACACGTCCGCGGTCGGCCTCGCGCAGATCGTGCCCGCGCATCCCTTCCACGGCGATCAGCCGGCCGTTATCCGGGGATTGACGCGCCACGGCGCACCTCGGCGGCTGCGGGACTCCAGGCGAGCCACTCGACGACGGCCTCCATGTTCTGCCGGGCCCAAGGCTGGCGCTGCCGCTCCTCGAACAGGCGGCGCATGCGGCGGTGCTGCTCGTAGATGGGCTGCTCGCCGTCGACGGTCACGAACTGGAAGATGAACGAGAGCGATTCGTACTCCTTGATCATGCGTCCGACGAAACGACGGTAGCTGGCTATCGGATCAGCGACGTTGGTCACGTCCTGCCCGGCGTCGTAGAACTTGGGCGCGTGCGCCGACGCAACGCGCGTCGTCGAGGTGGTCGGCGAAACGGAGAAGTAGAAGACCAGGTCCGGCCAGAACAGCGGCGCGTGGGCGGACAGCAGCCACTCCAGGTCCAGGCCTCGCGCCGATGCATGTGCGAGCGACGTGAACAGGAAGCGATCGGCCACGACGCTCTTCCCCTGCCAGAGGGCCGGCAGGATCTGCGTCTCCAGGCGGTGCCGGAAGTCGGCGGCCTGCAGCAGGCAGAGTTCCTCGGCGCTGAGGGAGTGGATACCTGCGCGCGCCTTCATCAGCCCCCTGATCGCCCGTGGCGAGTTCCACTTGCACGTCACGACTTCGTGGCCTTGCTGTTCCAGCCACACCTTGAAGAGCCGGCGCTGCGTGCTCGTGCCGGCGCCGCCGGGACCTTCGAAGGCGACGAGGAGGCCGCGCCTCTTTTCCCGGGCACGGACCATGCTGGCAAAAGCGCGTGTCGACGGTGACGGCGGGGGCCGCCTAGGCCCAATTCCAGCGGTCATCAGCCTCACACCGGAAAACCCGGCCGGCCTGTCCGACTACAGCGGTGCAGGAAGGACCGGTCCTGAACGCGTATTCTAGTCGATACGGACGCTTCCAGAAGCGTCGTCCCGTCATCGTCCTGTCGTGGGTGCCGATGTCGTGCAGCGTGCAGATGTGCGGATGCCAGAGGGCGGCGCCCGCGCGGGCTTTGTAGACCTCCACCATGCCGCCCGCCCCGATGGCCGTTTGGCTGTCCAGCCTCTCAGCGGCTGACCGAATTTCCACCACGTCCTGGGACTCTAACACGCCGCATCGGCGAGCGCCGGCCTGCGTGGGGAGTGTCTGACTATCACTCCCGCGGCGATTTCCTCCGCTCGAAGACGATCGCGCCGGCGTCGCCCTCCGGGTGGTGCCACTCCCCCGCCATCTTCTCGCCCGTCACCTTGAGCGTCATCGTCATGGCCGTGCCGTCGGTCAGCGAGAAGCCGAACGTCAGGACGCCATCGGCGAACTGCACATCCCGCAGCGCGTCGCCTGCGACGACGCGGAGCGTGTCCGTCATCAATCCGCCGTAGCCGCCATCGATCCTGGTGATGGCCAGCCTGACCTGGTCCGTGCCTTGGTCGGGCACCTCGGTCGTGCCAATCCACACCCCGGCCGGGTCCTCGGCCGCACGAAGCGGCGCAGCCAGCCACGCCGCAGCGATCACCGCGACGAGCAACAGAACATGAAGTGCTTTCATCACGCCTCCTCGCGTACGCCCATGTACTCGAGATACGCCATGCGCCGGAAGAAGTTTCCCGGGATGCGCGGCTAGCGGCGCCCCGTTGCGGCCTCGTACGCCCAGGTCACCGCGCCGACCACCCGGGGCCCCGCGTTCAGGTCGATGTCGTTGTGATCGGCGCCGCTGACGGTGATGAACGTCTTGGGGCCCGAAGCGGCCTCGAACAGGCGCCGGCTCAGCGCGATGGGAACGACGCTGTCGCGATCGCCGGCGACGATGGCGACGGGGCACGTCAGTGCGCCAATGCGTGACAGCGAGTCGTAGCGATCGCGCAGCAGGCGCCTGACCGGCAGGAACCAGTAGTGGTGCGCCGCGACATCCGTCATCGAGGTGAAGGGCGATCGCAGGACGACCGCCAGCGGGCGCACGTCGGCGGCGAGCGCTACCGCGACGCCGGTGCCCAGCGACTCCCCCAGCAGGATGACCCGGTTCGCGTCGACGTCCGGCCGGCGCGCGACTGCGCCGCCGACGGCGTGTGCGTCCCGGAACAGTCCTGCCTCCGACGGCGCGCCGCCGTTGCCGCCATACCCGCGATAGTCGAACAGGCAGACCTGGAATCCGGCGCCGGCCAGCGCGTTTGCCAGCGGCGCGCGGTGACTCCGGTTGCCGGCGTTCCCATTGAAGACGATGACGGTGGCCTTCGGAGGGCCGGCCGCTGGTTCGGACAAACCACGCGCCGAGATCAACGCCGTCGGACGTCCGGACCGTGAACGCCTCCGCCGCGGGCAAGCCTGCCTCCGCCGGCGTCGCCGCG
Source organism: uncultured Acidobacteriota bacterium (assembly GCA_963806085.1). Taxonomy (GTDB): domain Bacteria; phylum Acidobacteriota; class Vicinamibacteria; order Vicinamibacterales; family JAKQTR01; genus JAKQTR01. The sequence continues at coordinate 1,042,656 of CAWDWR010000001.1, read as the reverse complement.
CGCCCGAGCGGGAGATACATGAGCGAGCGCTGGGCCGCCCAGAGCAGCACGATGAAGATCGCGATGGCGATGACGGGAACGGCGAGCATGCGCAGGGCGCGAATCATGAGCGGCGAGCGGCGCCGGGGCGGCCGCGCGCCGCCCCGGCGACTGAAATCGTTCCCCTCGACGAGCGCCCGACAGGGCGCAGGCAGGCCCGGGGGCCGCTATTCGCCGGCCTCGTCTTCGTCTTTCGGGAGGCTCGTGGCGAAATCGTCGAAGTCCTCCGCGAGCGCGGCCTCGGCGGCGACGCGCTCCTCGTCGAGGTCCGCCACCCGCCCGCCGCCGCGGACCTTGATCGGGCCCTTGGGCCCGCCTTCGCCGCGGCCCTTCGCACTGCCCGTCCGCCTGCCCTTGGGGGGCGCGGGTGGACCGAAGTTCCGCTCTCGCCGCGCTGCAGGGTCGCCGCCGACGGCCGCAGGCGCCCGGAACGGCCCGCCGAACGACCCGCCCGACGGCGGCCCTCCGGGGCCGAACGGCGGCCGCGGGCCGCGCTCTTCGCGAGGCCGCGCCTCGCTGACCGAGAGCGTGCGCCCCATGAAAGGCTGCCCGTTGAGCCTGCGGATGACCTCGGTGGCCACCGCGAGCTCCGGATAGTCCACGAAGGCGAAGCCTCGCGGACGCCCCGTTTCGCGGTCCATCGGCAGAACGACGGACAGCGGCGGAGCCACGGCAGCGACGTGCGCGCGCAGGTCAGCCTCTGTGGCGCTGTAGGGGAGATTCCCGAGAAACAACCGGACTGGCACGCTGTTATTTCACCTCGTGGTTATACGGCAGTCGGCCGTGTTGTGGCTGGAGATTCCGGTCGTGGCGAGGGCGCAGGATGGGCGGTCAAGGCTCAGGACTGATGCCGATGGTAGACTCTACCAGACCCGTCGTATCGGCGCGCAACAGCCGGATCTGCAGGGGATTCCACCGCCTTGCGCGCCGGGAGACGCGTCTGGTAGCGTGGGACGTCCCCTCTTCATGGAGCACTCGTGATTAAGAAGACTGTCGTCCTGTTGTTGCTGGTCGCCGCCGCCAGCGCCTGTTCGAAGGGTGCCGACAAGGCCGCCGCCCAGGGCCGCTGTCCCCGCCGGCGCGCCCGCCGCGGCCCCTGCCCGGCCTGGCCAGACGGCGTCCGCCCCGCCCGCGGCCCCCGCCGTCAAGCCCGTGCCGGCGCAGATCCCGGATGTCGTGGCCCGCGTCAACGGCGAGGACGTGAAGAAGACCGAACTCGACATGGCCATCCGGTCGCTCGAAGACCGCGCGCGCAGCGCCGTCCCACCCGAACAGCGCGACGAAGTCTACCGCCAGGTGCTGGATCGCCTCATCGGCTTCCATCTGCTCGTGCAGGAGGCCAAGGCCCGCAAGGTGATCGCGCCACCCTGGGAAGTCGACAGCCAGGTGGACCAGATCAAGAAGCAGTTCCCGACCGAGGACGCGTTCAAGCAGATGCTGCAGTCGCGGGGCGTCACCCTGGACCAGCTGCGCGCGGACACGGCGCAGTCCATCGCCGTGAACGTGATGCTCAAGAGCGAGCTCGAGCCGAAGATCGCCGTCACCGAGGCCGACAGCAAGAAGTTCTACGACGAGAACAAGGCCCGCTTCCGCCAGAACGATGCGGTGCACGCCAGCCACATCCTGATCCGCACGCCCGAGAAGGCCGACGCCGCGGCCAAGGCCAAGGCGAAGACACAGGCCGACGATGTGCTGGCGCAACTGAAGAAGGGCGGCGACTTCGCCGACCTCGCGAAGAAGTATTCCCAGGACCCGGGCTCGGCCCCGAACGGCGGCGACCTTGGCTTCTTCAGCAAGGGTCAGATGGTCCCGGCGTTCGAGCAGGCCGCCTTCGGCCTCAAGCCCGGCCAGACCAGCGGCGTCGTCGAGACGCCGTTCGGATACCACATCATCCGCGTGAGCGAGACGAAGGCGGGCCGCGACCTCAGCTATGAAGAAGTGAAGGCGCAGATCGAGGACTACCTCAAGCAGCAACTGCGCGACAAGAAGAGCCAGGAGTTCGTGGACCAGCTGAGAGGCCAAGGGCAAGGTCCAGATCCTCATCTAGTCAACGGTGACGGAGCAGCCATGATGCGATTCGGATCCAGGCTTCCGCTGGTCGTGGCGGCCCTGGCGGCTGGTGCGGTGCTGGTGGGCCGCGCCGAGGCCCCGCCGGCCGGCGTCGATGCCTACCGCGAACCCGCATCGCGACTGATCGGCGCCGCGCTGGCCGACACGGCGGCGTGGACCCGCCTGGCGGAGCTGACCGACATGTTCGGCCATCGGTTGGCCGGCTCCAGGGCACTCGAGGATGCGATCGCCTGGGCGCTGGCGGAGATGAAGCGCGACGGGCTGGAGAACGTGCGCGGCGAGAAGGTCATGGTCCCGCACTGGGTCCGTGGCCGCGAGAGCGCGGAGTTGGTGTCGCCGGTGCGCCATCAGCTGGTGATGCTCGGCCTCGGCAACAGCGTGGGCACGCCCCCGGACGGTCTCGAGGCCGAGGCCGTCGTCGTCGGCAGCTTCGACGAACTCGCCGCCCGCGGCGCGGCCCTCAAGGGCAAGATCGTCGTCTACAACGTCCCCTGGACCAACTACGGCGAAACCGTCCGCTACCGCAGCGCGGGCGCGAGCCGGGCCGCCGCGTACGGGGCGGTGGCCATCCTGCTCCGGTCGGTCGGCCAGCCCGGCCTGCGCACGCCGCACACGGGCGCCTTGAGCTACGCGCCGGACCAGCCGCAGATTCCGGCGGCCGCCATCACCAACGAGGACGCCGATCGCCTGCAGCGTTTGCAGGACCGCGGGCAGAAGCTGGTCGTCCGCCTCGCCATGGACGCGCGCATGCTGCCCGACGCCGAGTCGGCCAACGTCATCGGCGAAATCGCCGGCCGTGAGCACCCGGAAGAAGTCGTCGTGCTCGGGTGTCACTTCGACTCGTGGGACGTGGGCACGGGCGCTACCGACGACGGGGGCGGATGCATTGCCTCGTGGGAGGCGGTGCGCCTGATGAAGAAACTCGGGCTGAGGCCACGCAGGACGGTCCGCGCCGTGCTCTTCACCAACGAGGAGAACGGCCTGCGCGGCGGCCTCGCCTACCGGGACCAGCACGCGGCCGAGCTGGCGAACCATGTCCTGATGGTGGAAACGGACGGCGGCGTCTTCAGGCCCCTCGGGTTCGGGTTCTCGGGAAACGACGCGGCGCGCGCCACCGTGACGTCGGTGGCGTCGCTGCTCTCGGGCATCGGCGCGGCGCGCATCGGCGCGTCGGGCGGCGGCGCGGACATCGGCCCGGGCGTGCAGGCAGGCAAGGTCCCTTCGATGTCGCTCGACGTCGACGGGTCGCTCTATTTCACGATTCACCACACGCCGGCCGACACCATCGACAAGATCGAGCCGACCGACATCGCCCGGTGCGTGGCTGCCCTCGCGGTGATGGGATACGTCGTCGCCGACCTCCCCACGCGCCTGGGGCTATAGGACGGGTTTCAGAGCCTGCGTGCTTCGCGTGAGCGGGCTCCAGAACCGCCCCCGGCCGGCGTCGTCGCCGGCGCCTGACGGCTCTCGCTCGTGCCCCCTCCACGCCCCCCGGAAGGACGCCCCATGAACCAGCCGCCGAAGAAGTACCGCCACCGCGACATCAACGGCCACGCGCTGAAACCCGAAACGCTCATGATGAGCTACGGGTACGACCCCCAGTTCTCGGAAGGGTCGGTGAAGTGCCCCGTCTTCCAGACCTCGACGTTCGCCTTCAAGACCGCCGAGGACGGCAAGGCGTTCTTCGAACTGGCCTACGGGCTGCGCGACCAGCGGCCGGCCGAGGAGCCGGGGCTGATCTACTCCCGCGTGAACAATCCCGATCTCGAAATCCTCGAGGAGCGCCTGGGCCTCTGGGACGAGGCCGAGGCGGGGCTGGTGTTCTCGTCGGGCATGGCGGCGATCTCCACCACCATGTTCAGCGTGCTCCGTCCCGGTGACGTCCTGCTCGCCAGCGCGCCGGTGTACGGCGGCACGGAATTCCTGATCGAGAACATCCTGCCGCAGTTCGGCGTGCAGCGCGTCTGGTTCGGGTCGGGCACCCTCTCGCCGTCCTTCGACGACGCGCTCGCGCAGGCGCAGCGGCTGGGGCGCATCGGCATGATCTACCTCGAGACGCCCGCGAACCCGACCAACGGCCTCGTCGACGTCGCCCGGTGCGCGGAGGCGGCACGTGCGTTGACCGACGGCAATGGACACCGGCCGCTGGTGGCCGTTGACAACACGTTCCTTGGGCCGCTGTGGCAGCATCCGCTCCAGCAGGGCGCCGATTTCGTCGTCTACTCGCTGACCAAGTACGTCGGCGGCCACAGCGACCTCATCGCGGGCGCCTGCCTCGGTACAGAGAGCGCCATCGCGCCGGTCCGCGGCATGCGGACCATCCTGGGCACGATTTCCGATCCCCACACGTGCTGGCTGCTCATGCGGAGCCTCGAGACGATGAAGCTGCGGATGACGAGCGCGATGAAGAATGCCCGCTACGTGGCCGAGTTCCTCCTGGACCATCCGAAAGTCAAATGCGTGCAGTACCTCGGATTCCTCGCGCCTGGCGATCCGCAGCACGCCCTCTTCCAGCGCCAGTGCCAGTCCCCCGGATCCACGTTCTCCTTCGAGATTCACGGCGGCGAGGCCGAGGCGTTCCGGCTGCTCAACAAGCTGCAGATCGCGAAGCTCGCCGTGAGCCTGGGCGGCACCGAGACGCTGATGGAGCACCCGGCCACCATGACGCACTCGGACATTCCGCCGGCGCGGCAGCTCGAAATGGGCATCACGCCGGCCATGGTCCGGATTTCGGTGGGCCTCGAACACCCCACCGACATCATTGCGGACCTCGCCCAGGCGCTGGACGCGATATAGCGGCTTCTCGACGCCCCCGCGCCGGGAAACCGGCACGCGGGCCGGGGCCACCGGATATGCGACCGATTTTGGGCCTAGTAGCGCGGATCGGACTTTGCTATACAGGAGGAGGGGGTCATAACCCGCCCTTGTGATGGAACCGGGCCGCCGTGCGCAGGTTGATACGCTGGTCCTGTTGACGCGGTCGAATGTGAACGGATTCGAATAACTGGAGGCAACAAGAATGGCACTGTGGATTAACGAGGACTGCATCAGCTGCGGCGCGTGCGAGCCGGAATGCCCGAACGAAGCGATCACCCAGGGCGAGTCGATCTACGTGATCGACCCCGCGAAGTGCACCGAGTGCGTTGGCGCGTACGACACGTCGAAGTGCGTGGACGTCTGCCCGGTTGACGGCTGCATCGTCGTGGACCCGAACCACACCGAGACGCGCGAGGCGCTCGAGGCGAAGTATCACAGCATGCACGGCTAACGGCCTGCTCCTCGTTTTCGAGACGCCGGGGGACCACGGGGTCCCCCGGCGCTTTGTACGGGTCCCGCTCCGGCAGTTCTCCCACCTGACGCCCTCCCGCCTGCTGCCTCACCCACTTGCGAGCGGATCGGCCCGTCGCTAGAATGAGGCCGACCAGAACAATCGATTGCGGCGCGACGTTGGCTCCTGAATCGCCACCGGCGCGTCCGGACCGTCAACTCGCGACGGCCCGCCAGGAGAGGAGGTTCACCCCGTCCCGCTCGTCGTGGATGTGAATCGAGTCACCAGGAAGGAGCGGTCCACGTGCCCACCGAAACCGGCGCAGTCACGAAACAGCTCGCAACAACGCCCGGACTCCCTTCGAACCCGCCCTGGCTCGTCATGGTCTACATGGCGGGCGACAACAGTCTCACCGAAGAGATGGTGCTCGCGCTCCAGGACCTGATGGGCGAAGGCGCGAAGCAAGGCAACGTCATGGTCGCCCAGTTCGATCCGGGCGGTGCCGGCATCGCGACCCAGCGCTACGTGTTCTCAGGCGCCGCAAGTGCAGGGCCCGTCACCTACGCGGGGGGCGCGGCCGCGCGGCCGAAGCTCGATCACTTCCAGTTCCCCGAGTTCGACGGGATCGACAGCAGCACGGGCGATAAGGCAACACTTGCCGGCTTCATCGACTGGGCCTGGGATCAAGTACCGAGAGTCTCCGGTTCCAACGATCCTCAGCCCATGCAGACGCTGCTTGTGCTGTCCGGTCACGGCAGCGGCACGACCGAGGACTTCTTCATGAAAGACGACGCGTCCGCCGATGCGCTGACCTTCGAAGAACTGACAGACGTGCTCAAACAGCAGGCCGTCAGGCACGGAGCGAAGATCGACGTGCTCGGGCTCGATGCGTGCTACATGTGCATGGGCGAACTCGCGTACGAGGTGCGCGACGGCGCGGGCATTCTGATTGGCCCGGAGGGACTGGAGCCCGCGTTCGGGTGGCCCTACCGCAAAGTCCTCGCGGCCATCCAGGCGAGCGCGCAACCGATGGACCCGGAGACGCTGGCGGAAACCGTCGTGCGCGAATATGCCAGACACTACGCCGACTATGACCGCGCGGCAGGGCGCTCCGCCGACATGGCCGCGCTGCGCCTCGGGCAGTTCGGGGCCGTCAGCGCTGCGTTTACGAACCTCGTCTCCGCACTCGGTGACGCAGGCGTGCGCCACGACAGCGTCCTCCTCGCGCACTGGTACGCGCAGACCTACAAGGCAGACCAGTTCGTCGATCTGTTGGACCTGGTCTGGCAGCTCAAGAGAGTGTTGCCCGGCCAGGGGCGCGTCGTGCAGGCGTGCGAACAGACTGAGGCAGCGCTGCTCGCGTGCGTGATCGTGTCGCGTTGCAGCGGGTACGCGGTTCAGTATTCCTACGGCGTGTCGATCTACTTCCCCTGGTCAAGCCTCTCCCCGGACTATCCACAGCATCCATTTGGAACGGACACAGGGTGGGAGAGCTTCCTCCGCAGCCACCTCCATCAGACGCGCCGCGATCCGAGGTACGCGGTGCCCGCCCACCGCTCGATCCGCGCGCTGCTCGACCTCGCTGGACTGACGGCGAGTGTCATCGGGGCCTGGAACGACGCCGCCCGCGCTGGCATCATCGCCACGATGATGGGTTGGCTGCGCGAGACCCCTCCAACGCGCGAGCGCCCTGGCAGGGCCGCCTCTGAGCCGTCGCCGTCGGCCGGCGGCCCCACGTTGTCGCCGCTCGACAGAGAACTCGCCCGTCGCCTCGTCGCGCTCCTGCGGATGACTGACACCCCAGAGCGCTTGAATGGACTGCTGGCGATCGCTGGGCGAGTCGACGGGAGCGACGTCGCGGCAGACGACCTCGGGTGCGAATTGACGCGGCGCTTCCTTCGCAGCCGGTACACGGACCGCAGCCGGTACACGGATCTGAGCAGATACACCGACCGGAGCCGGTACACGGACAGGAGCAGATACACGGATCGAAGCCGCTACACGGACCGAAGTCGTTACGGAGGCGACCGGGAGTCCTGGGTGAAGAATCTGCCGCCCGTGGTCGGGACCGCCAGTTGGCCGCATCCGTGACTGCGTGCCGCGTCCCTGTCACAGGCGGTGCAGACACGCCTTCGAAAGCAGGTGGTGAAGAAGCGGAGTCTCAGCCTGGCAGCGGGCCTCCTGCTGGGAATCGCGGGCTGGAGCGGGTGCCGCCCCGGCCCGCCGGCTGAGGAACTGTACCGCGAGGGCGAGGCCCTGCGGTTGAAGTACGAGAAGGCCGCGAGCGAACTGGCGGTGGAACGATTCGAGGCGGCGGCCGCCGAATGGGCCCGCCGCAAGGACCTTCGAGGCGCCGCTCGCGCGAGGCAGCGCGCGGGCCTCACCTATGCGCAGCTCGGCCTGCTCCATCGATCCGTGCTGGCTCATGAAGCGTCGCTGGAGGCGGCCACCGCCTCAGGCGACCTGTCGCTGGAAAGCGCGATTCTCAGCGACGCGGGCGTCGCGCGCTCCCTTGTCGCCGTGCGTGAGCGGGACTTCGGCCTCGCGCGGGCGCGATGCGAGGCGGCCTTGAGCGCTGCGCGGCGAGCTGGCGGAGGGCGGCCCGAGGCCCGCGCGTACTTCTGCCTGGCTGAGGCGTCCTACAACCAGGGGGCGCGCGAGCGCGCCCTCGACGACTATCTGCAATCGGCGGCGATCGCCTCCCGCGTGGACGACCCCGCCGGTGAGGCCGAGGCCCTCGCGGCCCTGGGTTCGGTGTACTCCGACCGGAGCGAATACGGGCCGGCGGAGTCGTGCTTCGCCAGGGCCATTCACACGTTCGACGCCCTCGGCGACGTCCGCGGCGCCGCAATCGCGCGCGTGGGCGTGGCGAAGATGCGCGAGCGGCGCGGCGACTACCAGGCGGCGCTCAACGGGCTCCGCGAAGCACGCGAGGTCCTCGAGCGTGTGGGCGATATCGTGTGGGAGGGCGTGGCCTTGTCGGCGCTCGGGTCCGTCTACATGCGGTCCGGAGAGACGGCGGCGACCATCGACTACTGGGAGCGTGCCCTCTCGCGGTTCAACGACGCGGGGCTCAGTCCTTTCGCCGTCGATCAGCTCCGCTCGCTCGGCGAGGCGTATCTCGAGTCGGGCGACACGGCGACGGCCCTCGAGCGCTTCGAGCGCGCCCTCGCCCGCGCCACCGAATTGGGTGACGAACATTGGCAAGCCTACGCGCTTGGAGACATCGGGACGGTGCATCTCCGTCGGGGCGACTGGGCGAAAGCGACGGCGTTTCTGAGCCGATCGCTGGCGTTCTACCAGCGGATCCGGGATCCCCGAACCGAGGCGCGAACGCTCGCCTCGCTGGGCGAAGCGCAGAGGCTGGCCGGCGACCGGCCACAGGCGCGGGACGCGTTTGAACGCGCCCTGTCGCTCAGCCGAGCGTCGGAGGACCGCCTGATCGAGGCCCAGGCGCTCGACGGACTCGCACGCCTGGCGCTGGCTGGAAACGACCTCGCTGCAGCGACGGCTCACAGCGAGCGCGCCATCGCCGTCTCGGAGTCGCTGCGCGCCACGCTGTCGGGCCGCGACATGCGGGCGTCATACCTCGCGTCGGTCTATCGGTACTACCAGACGCGGGTGGCGGTGCTCATGGCGCTGCATCGCGTCCGGCCGCGGGCCGGCCTGGCCGCCGCCGCGTTCGCCGCCTGCGAGCAGGCTCGGGCGCGGGCGTTGCTCGATGGCCTTGCCGAAGCCGGCGTCGATCCCGGCGCGGACGCCGACCCCGAACTGGTGCGGCGAGAACAGGCGCTGAAGACGGAGTTCGACGCCTGGGCGCTTCGCCAGCGGCGGGCGCTGGATGGCCCGGCAACGCCCGAGACCCTCAAGCGCCTCGCGGCCGAGTTCAAGGACCTGGAGACCAGGCACGGCGCGATCGAGGGCGAGATGCGGAGCCGGAGCCGCCGCTATGCCGCGCTGGTGAGCCCGGGCACGCTTACCCTTCAGCAGGTGCAGCAATCAGTGCTCGATGCCGACACCGTCCTCCTGGAGTTCGCGCTTGGCGAAGACCGGAGCTTCGTTTGGGCGGTCTCCAGGACGAGCTACGCCGTGCATGAACTGCCGGCGCGATCGGTCATCGAGGAGGAAGCGCACCGCGTCTACGCGCACCTGACGGCGCGCCTGAGCCTTTCGGGTCCGCTGCAGGAGCGCCGGCGGCTCGCCGACGAGGCGGACCGCCTGTACCTGGGAATCCGCAGCGTCCTTGAGCCGTTCGCTCCTCGGCGCACTGGCTCCGGCGCTTTCGGGCAAGCAGATCGTCGTCGTTCCAGACGGGGCCCTCCATTACGTGCCGTTTGCGGCGCTGCCCGACCCCGCCCGCCTCGATGAGCGCGTGCCCCTTATCGTCACTCACGAGATCTCTACTCTTCCGTCGGCGTCCGCGCTTGCGATCCTCCGGCGCGAGACCGCGGGCCGCCGGCCCCCAGCCGGCGCCGTTGCCATCCTTGCGGATCCCGTGTTCGAAACGGATGACCCGCGGCTCCGAGCCGTGCTGCGCCCCGGACGGACATCGAACCTCGCGCCGTCCGGGCCGTTCGCACCCGCCCCCGACCGCGTCTCCGCGATCGGAGGCGCCGCTTCGCCGAGGATTGCGCGGCTCGCCGCGACACGCGTGGAAGCGGATGCCATCGCCGCCGCCGCCGACCCCGGCACGTCGCTGGTGCGCCTGGGGTTCGACGCGAGCCGGGCGACCGCGACGAGTCGGGATCTTGCCGGCTACCGAATCGTGCACTTCGCCACCCACGGGATTCTCGACAACGTCAATCCAGGCATGTCAGGTATCATGCTCTCGCTGTTCGACAGCGGCGGCACGCCCGTCGACGGCTACCTGCGGCTGCACGACATCTACGATCTCGACCTGCCCGCCGACCTCGTGGTGCTGAGCGCCTGCAGCACGGCGCTCGGCGGGCAACTGAACGGCGAAGGGCTCGTCGGCATCGTCCGCGGCTTCATGTATGCCGGGGCGAAGCGCGTGGTCGCCAGCCTCTGGAAGGTTGACGATGAGGCGACCGGCGAGTTGATGCGGCGGTTCTACGAGGGCATGTTCAGGGAGGGGCGACGGCAGACCGACGCGCTCAGACAGGCGCAACTGGACGTGTGGCGGCAGCGGCGCTGGCAGGCGCCATTCTACTGGGCGGCATTCACCCTCCAGGGGGAATGGCGGCCGTAGCCGCGAGCCGGGCGGCCGGCAGGCCTCCTGCGACGGAGCGCGTTGGATGAGCGTGAACCCCGATCGCGCGAATCTCCAGCCGGAGTCGTGGGACGATCTCTTCGACTTCCTCGATCCGCACAGGCCCTCGAAGTCCGCGGCGGAGCGGGACGCGCTGGCCAGCGCCAGGTGCTCGGAGATCCGGCGCAAGCTCGAGTGCTACTTCTCGGCGAGAGGATGCCCGGAGGCCGAAGACCTGGCCGCCGACACGCTCCTGAGGGTCGCCGGCAGGTGCCGCGAGGTGGACAGCACCGGGTTCAGCGATCCGACCGGGTACTTCTATGGCGTCGCCCGCAACGTGCTCCACGAGTGGCGGCGCCGCGCCGCCGCCGACGAAACCGGCCGCGAGGCGGTCCGGACGGAATTCTTGCGCATGCCGCTGCCGGCCCAGGGGGCCTGGAGCGACACCGAACTGGTGGACCGGTGCCTGTCGCAGTGCCTGTCGAAGCTCGGCGGGCGCGCCGGCCAGCTGCTGCTGAGCTACTACGGCGAGTCGGGCTCGGCGAAGATCGCCCGGCATCGCGCGCTCGCCGACCAGGCGGGCAAGAGCGTCAATTCGCTGAGAATCGAGGTGCACCGGCTGCGCAAGGCGCTTCGGGAGTGTGTGCTCGAGCGATTGCGAAACGTTCCGACGTCCTCCGACATATAGAAGTGGAGAGCGCCCCACAGTGGTGTATCCGATGTGGGGCGCACCGGGAGGGCGCCATGGACATCCGGACGGCACGCGTGGAGTCGGCCGTCATCCTGCGCTTCGAGGGCCGGATGACCGCCGAAACCGGTTCGGACTGGCTTCGGAAGGCGGCCGCGGCGGCGACGGCTGAGGGCGCGCGCCATGCCCTCCTCGACCTCGGCGGGGTCCGGCAACTGGACTGCGCCGGAATCGGGCAATTGCTCGACCTGCGGAACCGGGTCCATGGGACACGCAGGACGGTTGCGCTGACGTGCGTGGAACGCCGGCAGAAGCGGATGCTGGAGCTCGCCGGGCTGCTCCACGTCTTCAGGGTATTCGCAGATAACCAGGCCGCCCTCACGGCGCTGGGTTTGCGCGAACGTGCCGCCCCCAGAGTGGCGGTTGAGGCCGCTGCGATGGTGCCGGCGGCGGCCTGTTGGAGTGCCGCGCTGGCCTGGCCGGCGCTGGAGTGCGCGTCATGAACCAGGTCGATCAGGAAGTGCTGAGGCGATACCTGCTGGGCGCCGCCGATCCCGACGCGGCCGAAGAGATCGAACGGCGTCTCTTCTCGGAAGACCGCGTGTTCTGGGAGCGCGTGGCGATGGTCGAGGACGATCTCATCGACGACTATGCCTCGAAGACACTCGACGCCGAGGAGCGGCGCGCCTTCGAGTCGAGTTTCCTCACCACCGACGAACGCCGAGCTAGGCTCGAATTCGCCGTCGCGCTTCACGCCTATGCGCGCAGTGAGCGGTCGCCCCGGCGCACCGCCTGGGACTGGCTCCGCGGGCCCTGCGTCCTTCCGCGGTGGTCCCTGGCCGCGGCCGCGCTGGTCGTTGTCGCGCTCCTGCCCGCACTGATGTGGCGGGCCGCACCGCTGGCCGGGCGGCCTGCGGCGCTGTCGGTGGCGCTCGCACCGGGACTGCTGCGCGACGCGGGTGCCGGGGTCGCGCGCGTGAACCTGCCGCGCGGCTGCGATGTCGTTCACCTCGACCTGGTCACGGGTGCCGACGCGTACGCAACGTACTCGGCCACGATCCACGACGTGAGCGGCGAGCCGATCTGGACACAGCACCGGCTGACCGGGGCGGCGCGCGACGGCGGCATCACCGTCCGCCTCACGCTGCCGTGCGGGATGCTCCCGGAAGACGACTATTGGGTCCGGCTGACTGGCGTCGCACCGGGCCAGGAGCCGGCGCCTCTCGACCGCTACGACTTCCGCGTCCTGCGCGAGTAGCACTTTCGGACCGGCGCCCGCGACGGCCCAGTGTACGATCCTCCGGTGGCTCGCTTCCCCGCCCGCGGCCAGATCCTGCTCACGGCGCTCCTGATGTCGACCGGCGGCGCCGGCATCAAGGCCGTGTCGTTGACGAACTGGCAGATTTCCTGCTTCCGGTCGGGCATCGCGGCCATCGTCCTGCTCCTCGCGGTGCGGCGGCTCCCCCGCTTCTCGGTGCCGGCGCTGCTGGTCGGCGCCGCCTACGGGGCAACGGTCATCACGTTCATCACCGCGAACCAGCTCACGACGGCAGCCAACACCGTGTTCTTCCAGGGGACCGCGCCGCTCTATCTCGCCGTGCTGGCGCCACTCGTGCTCGGTGAACACCTGCCGAGGCGGGACATCCCCATCCTGTTCGTCATCGCGGCGGGCATGGTCCTGCTGTTCCTGGGACACAGCGAGCCCACGGCCACCGCTCCCAACCGAGCTCTGGGCAACGCGATTGGCGTCCTCAGCGGCTGCAGCTGGAGCCTCACGCTGCTGGGACTGCGATGGCTCGAGAAGCGCGACCCGGCGTCGATGGCCGGCGGGGCCGGCAACGCCGCCGTCGTCGGCAACATCGTGACCTGTGGCGTCTGCCTGCCGCTGGCGCTGCCCCTTGCCGGCGTCAGCCCCGCCGACGTGCTCGGCGTCGCCTACCTCGGCGTGTTCCAGGTGGGACTGGCGTACGTGCTGCTCACGCGATCCATCACGCACGTGCCGGCCGTCGAAGCCTCGCTGCTGCTGCTGGTCGAACCCGCCGTGAGCCCGCTGTGGGCCTGGTGGATGCACGGAGAGGCACCGGGCCTGTGGCCGTTCGCCGGAGGCGTCATCATCATCAGCGCCGCGGCATGGAAGGCGCTGAGATCCGGGAGGACCGCGGCCCTGCCTCCTCAGCCCGCCGCGGGCAGGAAGTAGAACAGGATCGCGATCATCGCGTAGACGAGCACGAGTTGGACGCCCTTGTACCAGTTCGACCGCCCGTCGCTTGCCACAAACGCGCCGATGAGCACGCTCAGGAACAGCGTGCCGAGTTCCGCGCGGGTGAAGGAGAGCTCCAGCGGCTGCGGGGCGATGAACCGGCTGACCAGCGCGAGGACCGGCGCGACGAACAGCGCGATCTGGATGCTGCTGCCCATCGCGATGCCCACCGTGAGATCCAGCTTGTTCTTGCGGGCCATGGCGATGGCCGACCCGCTCTCGGCCGCCCCGCCGATCAAGGCGAGGAACACGATCCCGATGAACACCTCCGACATGCCGAGCGCCTTCCCCGTGGCCTCGGCGGCGCCGACGAGGACCTCGCTCATCCACGCGGCCAGCACCGATGCCCCGACCAGGCTGCCAACGGCCCGCCCCACGCTCCAGCGTGCCCCCTCGTGCCCGTGGTCCTCGTGCGTTCCCGCGCTCTTGAAGAAGTCGGGGTGCGTCTTCAGCAGGAAGACCAGGTACAGCACGTACGCAGAGAGCAGGACGATGGCCGTGCCGAAGTTGATCAACCGTTCGGCGGGCACCGTGCCTTCCGGGGACAGGAAGCGGTTGAACGTGCTCGGCACGCCGAGGCTGATGGCCGCGATCATCATCATCGAGCTGTAGAGGCGCGCGACGCCGGCGTTGTACTCCTGGGTGTGCTGTCTGAGGCCGCCGAGAAAGAAGGCCACGCCTGTCGCCAGCAGCAGGTTGCCGAGGATCGCGCCGATGATCGACGCGCGGACCATGTCGAAGTAGCCCGCCCTGAGCGCCACCAGGCCGATGATCAGCTCCGGCGCATTGCCGAACGTGGCGTTGAGCAACCCGCCGATGGCGTCACCCGTATACGTGGCGAGCTGCTCGGTCGAGATGACGATGAGCCTCGCAATGGGGATGATGGCCAGGGCGGCCGAGAAGAAGAGCACGGGCGCCGGCACCTCCGCGCGTTCCAGCGCCACCGACAGCGGAATGAACACGAAGAGCCAGTTGACGGAGGGCTTGAGGGAGAACGTCATGGCTTGACCCGCCTTCGTTCGTCAGGAGACTGCGTTGCTGAGCGCGCGCATCTTAGCACGCCGCAGACGCGCCCCGCGGGGCGACGCGGCGATCAGGGCGTCCGTCGTTGCGCCCTGTACAAGGAGAAGGCGGCAGGCCCCGATGAGCATTGGCTACTCATCGGCTACCTGCCGCCTCTAAAACGGGTCGGGATGACCCTTCGACTATGCTCAGGGTCATCCCGATGAAAAACTGGTCGGGATGACTGGATTCGAACCAGCGACCCCCTGAACCCCATTCAGGTGCGCTACCAGGCTGCGCTACATCCCGACGACCGACTCGAACGGCTGCGCCTTATCGCGCGGCCGGCTTCTTCTCTCGATGCCCGCTTCCCGCTGCCCGCAGGCGCAGGCGCCTCTGCGACGGCGCCCTCGAACTCGAGCAGCCTCGGCTTCGCCTTCGCCGCCGGCGGCCACCCCCCAGCCTGCTGCGGCGGCGCCTCGCCGAGCATGGTCAGCAGCGCCCGCAAGCCCGTCCCTGATCTCGCCGAGCTTCTCGCGCGCCTCCGGGTCAACCGCCGCCGGCGCTTCAGCGGGTTCGGCCGGCGCCTCTTCCTCGTCGAGCCGGCGTCGCGCGCCCGCCAGCGTCAGGCCCTCGCTGAACACAAGGTCCTTGATCTGCAGGATGCGCTCGACGTCCGCCTTCCGGTAGACCCGGGGGCCGCCCGGCGACCGCGACGTGCCGATCGACGGGAACTCCAGTTCCCAGGACCTCAGCACGTACGGCTGCACGCCCGCGATCTCGCAAACCTCGGCGGCCTTGAACAGCTCCCGATCCGGTATGGTCGCGCGCGTCTCAGCCACGAAGCCTCTTCGCAGTATACCAAGACCGCGCCACCCGCGCCATCACCGGCGCCCGCGCCCGCGCGCGCACCTCGATGCGAATCGGCGAGCCCTGGAAATCGAACGCCTCCCGCAGCCGGTTGACCAGGAATCGCTCGTACGAGAAATGGAACGTCGTCGCGACGTTGGTGAAGAACACGAACGTCGGCGGCGCGATGCCGACCTGGGTGGCATACATCACGCGCACCTCGCGCCGCCCCGGGCTCGCGGGCGGGTTCGCCGCAGTGATGTCGCGGACGAACCGGTTGAGTTCGGCGCTCGGCACGCGCCGGCGCCGCCGCTCCGACACGCGATCGATGACCTCGAGCAGCTTCGGCACGCGCTCGCCGGTCCGCGCCGAGATGTGAATCACGGGCGCGTAATCGAGGAACTTCATCTGCCGCGCCAGTTCGTCGTCGAACTTCCGCGCCGCCTCCTGGCCGCCCTCCTTCACGAGGTCCCACTTGTTGGCCGCGACGATGAGCCCGCGGCCCGCCTTGTCGGCAGCGCCGGCGATGGCGGCATCCTGGTCGGTGGCGCCCTTCGACGGCATCGAGCACGAGCACCACGACCTCGGCGCGCTCGATGGCCCGCCGGGACTGCATCGCGCTGACGCGCTCGACGGCGCCCGACCGCGCCACGCTGCCGGGCCTCCGGATGCCCGCGGTGTCGACGATCCGGAAGCGCCGCCTGCGCCACTGCAGCTCGGTGTCGATGGCATCGCGCGTCGTCCCCGGCATGGTCGCTCACCAGCACGCGTTCCTCGCGCAGCAGGCGATTGACCAGCGAAGACTTGCCGACGTTGGGCCGGCCGACAATCGCGACCGACGGTGACGTCGGGGCGCTCGTCGCGCGCGGCACGTGTCGCCCTCGGACGCGTCGGGCTCCCCCGCTTCGCCGGCGATTCCGTCGTCCACAGCGGGCACCGCGAGTCGGCCGGGTGCCAAGCGCCTGCAAGCACCTCTTCGAGCAGGTCTCCGATGCCTCTGCCGTGCTCGGCCGAAATCTCGATCACCGGCTCGAACCCGAGCCGGTGGAACTCGAGGGCGCCGGCCCGCGCCCGGCGGTCGTCGGACTTGTTGACCGCGAGCACGACGGGCTTGCCGGCGGCGCGCAGCGCTTCGGCGACGTCCTGGTCCGCCGGGCAGCGCGCCGGCCACGGCATCGGCCACGAACACGACGACCGACGCCTCTTCCAGCGCCCGTTCGGCCGCGCTCCGCCACCAGGTCGTGGAGCGGGTCTTCGCTCGCCCCGAACATCCCGCCGGTGTCGGTCAGGTGAAGCGCACTCCGCCCCACTCGGCCTTGTGGCTGTTCACGTCCCGCGTGGTCCCCGCCATCGGCGCGACGATGGCGCGCCGGACTGCCCGGCGATCCGATTGAACAGCGTCGACTTACCGACGTTGGGACGCCCGACGAGCACGACGGCTTTGCAGTTTCTTCGGCACCTCGGCCCCGCTTCCCTCTCAGATATCCTCGTGATCTTAGCCGGAAAGTCGCGGCTGACGAACGACGCCCGCGTATTGCGCCCAGTGCGGCCGCCGCGCGGCATCGCTTCCGGCCTTGACAGGCTAAGTCTCTCTCCCTATGATAGTTAGCAACTTTTGCCGTGAGGGGGTAACCGCCGGCATGATCAAGGTCGACATCGTCAACGAAGTGGCCCGGACCGCCGACATCACGAAGGTGAAGGCCGAGTTGGCCGTCGACGCGGTATTCGACGCCATGCGCCTCTCGATGCAGCGCGGCGATCGCATCGAACTGCGCGGGTTCGGCGTCTTCCAGGTGAAGCCCCGCAAGCGCGGCATCGGCCGTAACCCACGGACCGGCAAGGAGGTTCGCATTCCTCCCGGGCGGACCATCCGCTTCAAGCCCGGCAAGGACCTGCAGAATCTGGGCTGATGACCCTGCCTCCCTCGCCGGCCCTGACGTACCGTGCCTGACACGCCGCCATCCCCAGCTTTCCATCCGACTCCCGCGGAACCGAGCATCGCGTGGCCGCCAGAGCTGCCAGCCGCCCTTCGCCCGCCGCGCGACCGTTACGGAGCTCCACGTCCTGCTCCTGCTGCTGACGCTGGTCACGACCACCTTCGCCGGCGCGTCGCACTGGGTGGCGTTCATGTCGGATTTCGGCGCCCGCCAGGTGGCTGCGGGATTCGGGGGGCTCGCGGTCCACGGGCTCTGGTACTCGCTGACGTTGCTCGCCATCCTCGGCGCGCACGAACTCGGGCACTACCTGGCCTGCCGCTACTATCGCATCAACGCCTCGCTGCCCTACTTCCTCCCGATTCCATTCCCGCTGACCGGAACGGCCGGCGCCTTCATCCGATCCGCCAGCCGATCACGACCAAGCCCGCGCTGTTCGACGTCGGCATCGCGGGTCCGCTTCGCCGGGCTTCCTCGTGGCGGTCCCGGCATTGCTCATCGGCCTGGCCATGTCGAATCTCGCGCCGCTGCCACCCGTGTTCAGCGGCGCTGAACTCGGCGAACCGCTGCTGTTCAAGGCCGCCGCGTGGCTGGTGTGGGGCGACGTGCCCGACAACCTCTCGCTCAACATGCACCCGATGGCGTTCGCGGCATGGTTCGGCCTGCTGGCGACCGCGCTGAACCTGTTTCCGATCGGCCAGTTCGACGGCGGGCACATCGCCTACGCGGCGTTCGGGCCGGCAGTCGTTCTACGTCACGATCGGCACCATTGCCGTCGCGCTCGGCCTGTGTTTCTACTCGTCGTCGTGGATCGTGTGGACGGGGCTCGCCGTGGTGCTGCTCTCGGTTCTTCGGCTGGCGGCATCCGCCGACCTGGGACGACCACGTGCCGCTCGATCGCACGCGCCTGTGGCTGGCGCTGGTGGCGTTCGTCATCTTCGTCGTCTGCTTCACGCCGGCGCCGATCGAGCCGCTCGATCTCATCCGGCCGCAGTAGCCGACCCTCAGAGGATGTTCAGCGGGTCGACGTCGATGATCGACTTGCGCCGGAGGTCCGGGCGGTCCTGCAGCGCGGCGATGACGGCCGTGCGCATCGCGGCGCGAGCGGCCGGGCGGGCCCTTCACGAAGAACTGCGCCCGGTGCTCGCCGCGCAGCCGCGCCAGCGGCGCGGGGGCCGGCCCGAGCACGATGAACGCCTGCCCGGCTGCGGCGGCCCGGATGCGATCCGCGAGATCGCCGGCGGCCGTCATCGCGTCGCGATCGCTCGCCGCCTTCACCACGCCGTTGATGAGCGCCACGACGGGCGGATAGCGCATCGCGCGCCTGAAGGACAGCTCCTGCTCGAAGAACGCCGGGATAGTCCTGGCGGCACGCGAGTTCGACGCTGTAGTGCCCGGGGAACACCGTCTGGATGATGGCTTCACCCGCCGTGCTGCCGCGCCCCGCGCGGCCGGCGACCTGGGTCAGCAGCTGGAACGTGCGCTCCGCCGACCGGAAGTCCGCCAGCCCCAGGCCGACGTCGGCGGAGATGACGCCCACCAGCGTCACGCGCGGGAAGTCGTGTCCCTTCGCGATCATCTGGGTGCCGACGAGGATGTCGAGGTCGCCCTCGCCGAAGCGGGTGAGCATCTCGGCCGCCGCGCCCCGCCGGCGCGCCGTGTCGCGATCGAGGCGGGCCACGCGGGCCGCGGGGAACAGTGCGCGAACCTCGGCCTCCACGCGCTCGGTGCCGTAGCCGAGCAGCTCGAGAAACGGCCCGCCGCAGTTCTGACAGGTACGCGGCACCGCCCTGGCGTAGTTGCAGTAGTGACAGACGGCGCGCCCTCGCCCGTGCACGACGAGCGACACGGAGCAGCTCGGGCACTCCAGCGTGGCGCCGCACTGCCGGCAGAACACGGAGGTCGAGAACCCGCGCCGGTTCAGGAGCACCAGCACCTGTTCGCGCCGGTCGAGCCGCTCGGCGATCGCCTGCGCGAGCGCGCGGCTCACGATCGCGTCGGGCCCTACCTCCGCGAACTCCTCGCGCATGTTGACGGTGCGCACAGAGGCCAGCGGCCGGTCGAAGACGCGCCGCTCGAGCGTCAGCAGCTCGTAGCGGCCGCGCGTCGCGTGGGCATACGACTCCATCGACGGCGTGGCCGACCCGAGCACGACGAGCGCCCGCTTGCTGGCGCGCCGCGCACGATGGCCACGTCGCGGCCGTTGTAGCGCGGGCTCTCGTCCTGCTTGTACGACCCGTCGTGCTCCTCGTCGACGACGATAAGGCCGATGTCGGGCAGCGGCGCGAACACCGCCGATCGCGTGCCGACCACGACGTCGACGTCGCCGCGGCGGATGCGCTGCCACTGGTCGTGGCGCTCGCCGTCCGACAGCCCGCTGTGCTGGATGGCCACGCGGTCGCCGAACCGCGCGCGGAACGCTGGCTGCCACGCCCGGGGTCAGCGCGATCTCGGGCACCAGCACGAGGGCGCGCCTTCCCGCACGCGTCGTGTGTGCGGCGAGCCGCGTGTAGATCTCCGTCTTGCCGCTGCCGGTGACGCCGTGCACGAGGGCCACGTGGAACGCGCCCGCCGTCGAGGCTGGCCCGCAGCCGCTCGAGCGCCGCGTCCTGCTCCGGCGTCAGCGTCACCTCCGACGCGGCCGCGTCGGGACCTGTCCGGTCCGGCCCCACGGTCCAGCGAAGGGATCCCGCTCGACGGGCTGGCGTCGAATGCTGACGAGGTCGCGCAGGCCCAGGCGCCGAAGCCCCGCCACGTCGAAGCCGCGCTCGCGGAGCGCCGCCGCCGACAGCCCCCCGGGCGCCGCCGCCAGCGCGGCCAGCAGCTCACGCTGCCGGGCGCCGAGCCTGAGGCCGCGGCGTGCTGGCGCGGCCCGCCACATCCAGGCCCTGCGCGGTCAGCTCCACCACGCGCTCGGTCTTGTACGCGACGGCTTCGCCTTCGAGCACCTGGGAGACCGAGACGAGGCCCCGGCGCTCGAGCGTGCGCAGCACGTGCGCGAGCGGCGGCCGCGCGTTCGGCCGGGCCGGCGGCGGCCTTGTCCAGCCGGTGCGCAGCGTCGACTCGGGCAGGCTCCTCGCCGCGGCGGCGATCTCGAGCACGCGCCGGCGCCAGTGCGGTCAGCGGAGGCGCCGCGCCCTCGGCCGCTGCGCGCACGCCCGCTCGCCGGTGACGGCGACGACCCGGCGGCTCTCCAGCCAGGCCATCGGAGGCACCGCGGCGGCCACCACTTCGCCGGGGCCGCAGGCGTAGTACTCGGCGACCCACGCGGCCAGCGCGAGCACGTCGGCCGGCAGGTAGGGCTCACCGTCGAGCACGTCGAACGAGGTCGCGAAGCCCCTCGGCCGCTGCACGAGGGTCGTCGTCGGCGACCTCCTCGGCAGCCGTCACACAGCCTGTGAACGTGCGGGTGCCGACCGGCACGAGCACGCGGGCGCCGACGGCTGGCGTGTCGATGACCGTCGGGAACCCGGTACGTGAGCAGATCGAGCTGCGGAACCGGGACGGCGACGGACGCGAGGCGGGTCATGGCGCACTACGCCCTGCCGTCGACGTCGTCGCCGCGCAGCAGTGCCCGCACCTTCTTCATGTCGTCCCAGACGTCGCGCTTCCGCTCCGGGCTGCGCAGCAGGTACGCCGGGTGGAAGGTGGGGATGAGCCGCGCGTCGCCGTAGTGGAAGATCTTGCCGCGAAGGCGCGAGATCGGATCGTTCGTGCGCAGCAGCGCCTGCGCGGCGAACGTGCCGAGCGCCACGATGACCCGGGGCCTGATCGCCTGCACCTGCCGGAACAGGAACGGCTCGCAGGACGCGACCTCGTCGGGCTCCGGGTTGCGGTTCTCAGGAGGGCGGCACTTGATCACGTTCGCGATGTAGACGTCTTCGCGCTTCAGGTCGATCGCTTCGATGATCTTCGTCAGCAACTGGCCGGCCCGGCCGACGAACGGAATGCCCTGGATGTCTTCGTCGTGCCCCGGCGCCTCGCCGATGAACATCAGCGCCGCCTGCGGGTTCCCGACGCCGTACACGATCTGCCGGCGGCCGAGGCGGTGCAGCTTGCAGCGCGTGCAGTCGCCGAGGTCCTCGCGCACGTGCTCGAGCGTTTCTCTGGGAGCGACGCCCTCGGCCGCCTGCCCAGCCACGTGCTGAACGATGGCCGGCTCGGCTTGCGCGTCCGCGGGTCTCCGCCGCCACGCCGGGTCGCGGCTCACCCCCTCGACGCCCATCTCCGCGAACAGGCGCAGGTGCGCGGCGAGTTCCGAGCGCACGTCCTTGTCGCTCATGGCGCACCCGTCATGCCGCGCCGCCCGCCTGAGCGCCGAGCAGGAGTTCCGCGCGATCGAGAATGGCGACGGCCACCGATGCCTTCGGCTGCAGCGGCAGCGCCTCCTCCCATCCCGGGCCAACCAGGGTGACCACGTTCGTGTCGACCTCGAAGCCGGCCCCGGGCTCCAGCACGTTGTTCACGACGATGAAGTCGGCCCGCTTCGCCTCGAGCTTCTTCCGTCCCTTCTCCACCGCGTCGTCGGTCTCGGCGGCGAAGCCGATGAGCACGGGCCGGGCCCCGCCCCGCGCCGCGCGCCAGGCGCCGACACCCGCGAGGATGTCCGGTGTCCGGCGCAACGTCACGGTCGATCCCGTCGTCCGACTTCGCGCGCTTGCGGTCGTCCTTGGCCACCGGCGCGTAATCGGCCACCGCGGCGGCCATGATGACGATGTCGGCGGCGTCGAGGCGCGTCATGACCGCGTCGTGCATCTCGGCGGCGCTTCGCACCCTGACGAGGTCGGCGTCGCCCGGCGGGTCGATCGAGGTCGGCCCCGCGACCAGCGTGACCTGCGCACCCCGGCGGGCCGCTTCGCCCGCCAGGGCGAACCCCATGCGGCCGCTCGACCGGTTGCCGATGAATCGCACCGGATCGAGGTCCTCGAACGTAGGTCCGGCGGTCACCAGGACGCGCCTGCCTTCGAGGGTGCGGTGACCGCGGAGGAGGCGGTCGGCGGCCTCCACGATGTCGTCGGGCTCGGCGAGCCGGCCCTTGCCGATCCAGCCGCAGGCCAGATAGCCGGCTCCCGGTTCGACGAACGCGCACGCCACGCGCCTCGAGGGTGCGGACGTTCTGCTGCACCGCGGGATGCGCCGAGCATGTTCGAGTTCATCGCGGGAGCGACCAGCACCGGCGCGGTGGTCGCGAGGTACAGCGCCGAGAGGAAGTCGTCGGCGATGCCGCCGGCGAACTTGCCGAGGATGTTGGCCGTCGCCGGCGCGACCAGCAGCAGGTCGATGGACGACGCGAGCGAGATGTGCTCGATGTCGGCGTTGGAGCCGGCCGTCCACTGGCTCGTGACGACGGGGTGGCGGGTGATGGCCTCGAGCGTCACCGGCCCGACGAACCGGCGGGCGTTGCGCGTCATGACCGCGACGACGTCGTGCCCGCGTTTCTGGAGGCCGCGCGCCACCTCGACGGCCTTGTAGGCGCCGATGCCGCCCGTGATGCCGAGCGCGACCCTGGCCATGGCGTCACGCCATCCCTTCCGTGGTGCCGCGTCAGCCGCCGCGCCGCCGAAACTCGCGACGATCGACGCCACCTCGCCGGCCATCACGTCGGGCTTGGCCCGTTCGGCGACGACGATGGCGCGGAGGCGATCGACGCAGTCGTCGATCTCGTCGTTGACGACCACGTAATCGTACTCCGCGACGGCGCGCACCTCTTCGCGCGCCACCTGGAGCCGGCGCCGGATCTGCGTCCTCGCTGTCCTCGCCACGGTTCCTGAGCCGCGTTTCGAGCACCTCGGACGATGGCGGCAGCAGGAACACGAGCACCGACGGATCGCCGATGGAGGCGCACCTGGCGCGCGCCCTGCACGTCGATGACGAGCACCAGGTCGATCCCCTGCTCGAGTTCGCGCTCCGTGTCGACGACCGACGTGCCGTAGAGGTTGCCGGCATACTCGGCCCACTCGAGAAACTGCGCGCCGGCGATCATCGCCTCGAACCGCTCGCGCGACACGAAGTTGTAGTCGACGCCGTCGGTCTCGCCCGGGCGGACGCGCCGGCTCGTGTACGAGCGCGACCGGCGCAGGCCGGGCATCGCTCGCGATCAGGCGCTCCACCACCGTGGTCTTGCCGGCGCCCGACGGCGCGGACACGACGAAGAGGCGGCCGCGGCGGCACGTTACTCGACATTCTGCACCTGTTCCCGCATCTTCTCGAGCTCGGCCTTGATGCCGATGATGGCTTCCGGGATGCCGAGCCCGTCGGCCTTCGACCCGATGGTGTTCACCTCGCGGTTCATCTCCTGCAGGAGGAAGTCCAGCTTGCGGCCGCACGGTTCCGGTCCGTCGGACAGCGAGGTCCACTGCTGCACGTGTGCGCGGAAGCGCACCACCTCCTCGCTGATGTCCGACCGCGCCGCGAAGCGGACGACTTCCTGTGCCACGGCGACGGGGTCGGTGGCCAGCTCGGCCGCGAGGTCGCCGACGCGCTTGGCGAGACGCTCGCGCAGCCCCGCCTCGCCGGCGGCGGCCTTCAGCGCCACGTCCTCGACGGCCGCCAGCACGCCGCACTTCCGGCCGTCGAGATCGGCGTGCAGCTGCGCGCCCTCGTGCACGCGCATCGTGTCGAGCTCGTCGAGGGCGGCGTCGACGGCTTTCACGATGGACGCTTCGAGGGCAGCGCGCGCCTCGTCGTCGACTTCCGGCGCCTCCTCGCGGACCGTCAGCGCCTGGGGGAAGCGCAGCAGGTCGCCGGGCACCAGTGATCCCTGCACGAGGCCGGCCTTCCGAGCCGTGTCGAGGGCCTCGGCCAGCGCCCGCGTGAACGCCTCGTTGATCGAGATCTTCAGGACCGGCTCCTGGCGCATCTGCACCGAGACGGCCACCTCGACCCGCCCCCGCGCCACCCGCGCCTGCACGCAGCCGCGCAGCCGCGTTTCCAGCTGGCCGAGCGACTGCGGCAGCCGCAGCTGCACGTCGAGGTAGCGGTGATTGACGCTCCGCACCGTCACGCCGATGCTGGCGCGATCGTCTTCCTGCGACACCGACGCGAAACCCGTCATGCTCTTGATCATGCGCCCGTCTTCCTCGGCCGGCGTCAGCGCCCGGCCCCGCTCCGCGAACTGCACGGCGTGCAGCGCCGCATACACGCCGTCCGGCTTGGCGATCAGCTCGTCGTGGCGGCCGACTCTCGGCGACGCGGCCGCGGTCCAGCACGATGATGACATCCGCGCGCTGAATCGTCGAGAGCCGGTGGGCGATGACGAACGACGTGCGGTTGCGCATCAGGTTCGCCAGCGCGTCCTGCACCAGCGCTTCCGACTCGGAGTCCAGCGCCGAGGTGGCCTCGTCGAGGATCAGGATCGGCGAATCCTTGAGCAGCGCGCGGGCGATCGCCAGGCGCTGCCGCTGGCCGCCGGACAGCCGCTGGCCGCGCTCGCCGATCACCGTGTCGTAGCGCTTCGGCAGCCCCACGATGAACTCGTGGGCCCGGGCGGCGCGCGCGGCCGCCTCGATGGCCGCGGGCGACGCGGCCGGCCGGCCGTACGCGATGTTGCTGGCGACGGTGTCGTCGAAGAGCACCGTCTCCTGCGTCACCATGCCGATCTGGCCGCGCAGCGAGGCCAGGCTCACGCTGCGTGATGTCGGATGCCGTCGATGAGGATCGCGCCGGCCGCTCACGTCGTAGAACCGGGGCAGCAGGTTGACGAGGCTCGTCTTGCCCGCGCCGCTCCGGCCGACGATCGCGACGGTCTGGCCCGCCGCGACCGTGAACGACACGTGGCGCAGCGCGCTCTTGCCGCGGGCGTCCTCGTACTCGAAGCTGACGTCGCGGAACTCGATCGAGCGCGCCATCGGCGCCAGCGGCGGCGCGCCAGGCGCCTGGGCCACCTCGGTGTGCGTGTCGAGCAGTTCGAAGATGCGCTGCGCGGCCGCGATGCCCTGCTGGACGTTCGCGTTCACGCGGCTGAGCTTCTTGAGCGGGCCGTACATCAGGAGCAGCGCCGCCAGGAACGCCGTGAACTCGCCCTCGGTCATCCGCCCCTTGCGCGATTTCGCGGCTGCCGTACCAGAGCGCGGAGGCCATGGCCACCCCGCCGAGCAGTTCCATGACCGGCGGCATGATCGACACCGTGGCCGTCACCATCAGGTTCACGCGGTACAGGGCCCGCGCGGCGAGGCCGAAGCGCTGCGCCTCGCGGTCCTCGGCGCCGAACGCCTTCACGATGCGGTGCCCGGTGAAGGCCTCCGTCGCCACGTGCGACATGTGCTCCAGGTGCTCCTGGCTCCGACGCGTGTCTTGCCGCAGGCGCTGGCCGAGCCGGACCAGCGGATACAGCACCAGCGGCGCGCCCGTCAGGCACACCAGCGCCAGGCCGGCGTCGTAGTAGAACAGCAGCGCCGCGAACCCGATGACCGACAGCGACTCCCGCAGCAGGTCCGCCAGCGTCTCGGACGCGACCTGCTGCACCTGGCCGATGTCGTTGGTCAGCCGCGACAGCAGCTGCCCCGTGCTCCGGGCCTTGAAGAACGCCGCGACTGGCCCGAGGGTGTGGCGGAACATGCTGTTCCGCAGGTCGAGCACGACGTGCTGGCCGACGTCGGCCATGAGGTAGGACGAGAAATACGACCCGATGCCCTTCGAGCACGTAGGCGGCGACGATGGCCCAGGCCACCGCGCGAGCGACTGCTGCCGGATCAGCACGTCGTCGACGACCGGCTTGACCAGCCAGGCGAGCCACGCCGAGGCCGCGCCGTACACCAGCATGGCCAGCAGGGCGATGGCGAAGCGCCCGCGATAGGGCGCGGCGTAGCGAAGCAGTCGCCTGAGCGGATTCACTCGCTGAACCGGTACCGCAGCAGCACCCAGAGGGCGACGACGCCGTCCCGCCAGGTGATCTTCTTGCCCTCGTCGTAGCCGCGCCCGTCGTACGTGATGGGCACTTCGTAGACCCGGTACCCGCGCTTGAAGATCTTCGCCGTCAGCTCGGGCTCGATGCCGAATCCGTTCGACCGCAGCGTGAACGACCGCAGCACCTCCGTCCGCATCACCTTGTAGCACGTCTCCATGTCGGTGAGCATGGTGTTGTACAGCACGTTGGTGAGGAGCGTCAGCAGCCGGTTGCCGAGGTAGTGCGTGAACAGGAACACCCGGTGACGGCCCAGGAACCGCGACCCGTAGACGACGTCGGCGCGGCCCTCGCAGATGAGCGAGATGAGCTCCGGGTACTCCTCCGGCGAGTACTCGAGGTCGGCGTCCTGGATGATCGACGATGTCGCCGGCCGACCTCGGCGAAACCCCGCCGCAGCGCCGCGCCCTTGCCCTGGTTCCGGTCCTGCAGGAACAGCCGGAACCCGAGGCGCGCCTGCAGCGCCCCGAGCATGGCGCGCGTGCCGTCGGTCGAACAGTCGTCGACCACGATGATTTCCTTGCGCACGGGAACCGCCGCCACGCGCGTCAGGATCTCCTCGATGGTGTCCTTCTCGTTGTAGACGGGAACGACCACCGACAGCAGCGGATCCGCCAGCACGCCCTTCAGCCTGGACATCAGCCCTCCGCCCGACTCCCCGAAGCCGCCGGGGGTGCGCGTCAGCGCCACCGCCACGCCGTCCGCACGATCTCGTCGAGCGACTGAGATCGCGGGCGCCAGCCGAGCTCCCGCTGGATGCGGGCGCTCGACGCGAACAGCACCGACGGATCGCCCTCGCGCCTCGGCACCGGGCGTCCACGGCACGCGCTGGCCCGCTCACCCGCTCGACGGCGGCGATCACGTCCTTCACCGAGAACGGCTGCCCGTTGCCCGAGGTTGTACGTGGCCGACGCCCCGTCCCGTCTCGAGGTGCCGCAGCGCGAGCACGTGCGCCTGCGCCAGGTCCGTCACGTGGATGTAGTCGCGCAGGCACGTGCCGTCCGGGGTCGGGATAGTCGTCGCCGAACACGCGGAGCGGGGCTCGCCTCCCCGCGCCGCGTCGATCGCGAGCGGGATGAGGTGCGCTTCGGGGCGGTGGTCCTCGCCGATCTCGCCGTCCGGATCGGCGCCGGCGGCGTTGAAGTACCGCAGCGCGATGCTGCGCAGCCCGTACGCCCGGCTCGAAGTGGCCGAGCGCCCGCTCGATGGCGAGCTTGGTCTCCCCGTACGGGTTGATCGGGCGGGTGTCGTGCGCCTCCGTGATCGGCGTCTCCGTCGGCTCGCCGAACACGGCCGCCGTCGACGAGAAGATGAGCGGACCGGACCCCCTCGTCCACCATCGCCCTCGGCAGCCCGAGCGTGCCCTCGAGGTTCTCGCGGTAGTACGGGCGACGGGTCCCGGACCGAGTCGCCCGACCGAGGCCAGCGCGGCGAAGTGCATGACGGCGCGCACGCGGTAGTCCCGGATCGTCCGGCGCAGCGCGGCCGTGTCGTGCAGGTCGGCGACGACGAGGTCGCACCAGCGCACCGCGCCCCGGTGGCCCGCCGACAGGTTGTCGTACACGACGACCCGGCGGCCCAGCCTGCACCAGGGCCTTGGCGGCGTGGCTGCCGATGTAGCCGGCGCCGCCGGTGACCAGAACCGCGCCGCGCCTCAGCGTCCGATGGAGTAGTAGGTGAAGCCATTCGACCGCATCAGCTCGCGTGAATAGATGTTCCGCCCGTCGAAGACGACGGGCGTCTTCATCAGCTTGCGCATCTTCGCGAAATCCGGCTCGCGGAACTCGTTCCACTCGGTCACGACCGCCAGCGCATCCGCGCCCGCGAGCGCCGCGTAGCTGCGCGGCGCCAACGTCACCCCGGACCCGAACAGCCTCTTCGGCCACCGGCATCGCCGCCGGGTCGTACGCCTGCACCTTGGCGCCGGCAGCCAGCAGCCGCTCGATGAGCACGATGGCCGGCGCCTCGCGCATGTCGTCGGTGCGCGGCTTGAACGCCAGGCCCCAGACGGCGATGGTCCGGCCGTTCAGCGAGCCGAAGTGCTCTCTCCATCCGGTCGCGAGCACCGACTTCTGCCGGTGGTTCACCCGCTCGACGGCCTTCAGGATCTCGAAGTCGTAGCCCTTGTCGGCCGGTGAACTTGACGATCGCCTTCACGTCCTTCGGGAAGCAGCTGCCGCCGTAGCCGACGCCCGGGAACAGGAACGACGGCCCGATGCGCCGATCCGAGCCGACCGCGCGCCGCACCTCGTCGACGTCCGCGCCGAACAACTCGCACACGTTGGCGACCTCGTTCATGAACGAGATCTTCGTCGCCAGCAGCGCGTTCGCGGCGTACTTGCACAGCTCGGCGCTGGCGCAGTCCATCACCATGATCGGCGCGCCGGTCCGCGTGAACGGCGCGTAGAGCTGGCGCATGATCTCGCCGCCCTTCTCGTCCTCCGTCGCCGATCACCACGCGGTCGGGCTTCAGGAAGTCGTCGACGGCGGCCCCCTGCTTCAGGAACTCCGGGTTGCTGACGACGCTGAACGGGTGCGTGGTCTCGCGCCGGACGATCTCGCGCACCTTCCCGGCCGTGCCCACCGGGCACCGTGCTCTTGTCGACGATGACCTTGAACCCGTTCATCGCCTGGGCGATTTCCCGCGCGCCACGCCGAGGACGTGCTGCAGATCGGCCGCGCCGTCCTCGCCCTGCGGCGTGCCGACCGCGATGAAGATCACGGACGAAGCACGCACCGCTCGTCGGCAGGTGCGTGGTGAACGACAGGCGCTTCTCGGCGACGTTGCGGCGCACCAGCTCCTCGAGGCCGGGCTCGAAGATCGGCATCCGCCCCTTGCGGAGCGTGCGGACCTTGGCGGCGTCCTTGTCGACGCAAATCACGTCGTTGCCCGTTTCCGCGAAACAGGCGCCCGCCACCAACCCGACGTAGCCGGTCCCGACGACGGCAATCTTCATGTGCGTCGGTCTCCACGGGCGCACTCAAGACTATGGGATGAGGGCGCGCCCTGAAAAGCCCTGAAAGTACTATACGGTCCATGGGCTGTCAAGCTCTTGACAATCAACGAGTTGCAGACAGGTCGGCCGCCGCCGGCTGATTCGCGGCGAGGGCTCGCCGGGGCTTTCGCGGTAGGATACAGAACGCCGTGATGAATCTGCTCCTCGAC
This sequence comes from uncultured Acidobacteriota bacterium, assembly GCA_963806085.1. Taxonomy (GTDB): domain Bacteria; phylum Acidobacteriota; class Vicinamibacteria; order Vicinamibacterales; family JAKQTR01; genus JAKQTR01. The sequence continues at coordinate 1,013,269 of CAWDWR010000001.1, read as the reverse complement.
TACCGGCCGGCCCTGCGCGACCGGACCGGTGTCGGCGAGTGGGTGCACCAGCTCGCGCTCAACCTGCTGGCCCTGAAGGCGGCGGGCGATCCTGCCGCAGCCGGCGTCGCGCTGACGCTCTGGAGTTCCTCGTGGCGCGACCGCCCGGCGCCGTCGGCGCTGCGGGAGCTGAACGGCGCCACGTTCGTCGATCGGCGGGTCCCCGTCGGGCCGCTGACCTGGGCCTGGAACCGCGTCGGATGGCCGCCGATCGAGGCGCTGACCTCGCGGCGCTTCGACGTCGTGCATTCGACCACCCCTCTCCTGCTGCCCGCCCGCTCGGGGCTCCGGGTCTGCACCGTCTACGACCTCGACTTCCTCTCTCACCCCGACCGCACGCGCGCGGAGATGCGACGCGACTTCCCGCGTCCTGGTCCACGCGCACACCGCGAGGGCGAACCTCGTGGTCACGATCTCGGAGTACTCGAAGAGGCAGATCGAACGCGGCTCTCGGTGTGCCGCCGGAGCGGATTGCCGTGTGCCGGCCCGGCGTGCCGTCCTGGATCACCGGGCCGGCTTGCCCCCAGGCCGGCCGGCTTCGCCGGGCCACATGCTCTTCGTCGGCACCCTGGAGCCGCGCAAGAACGTCCCGGCGCTGCTGGCCGCCTACCGCCTGCTCGTCGGAACGATGGCCGGACGCGCCGCGCCTCGTGCTCGCTGGACAGGTCACGCCGGCCGCGGAAGCCTGGGTCGCGGAGGCGCCGGAAACCGCCCGCTCGAAGGGACCGCGTCGTCGTCGAAGGCTACGTCTCGAACGAGCGGCGGGCCGAACTGTACGCCGGCGCGAGCCTGCCCTCGTGCTGCCGTCGCTCGACGAAGGCTTCGGCCTGCCCGCCCTCGAGGCCATGGCGCTCGGCATCCCGGTTGTCGCCTCGAACGTCGGCGCCCTGCCCGAAGTCGTGGGCGACGCCGGCTGCTCATCGACCCGGCGGACGTCGACGGGCCTCGCCCGCGCCCTCGAGTCGCGTGCATGACGACGCCGGGCCTGGCGGCCCGGCTGCGCGAGGCGGGCATCGACCGCGCGCGGCAGTTCAGCTGGACCGAGTCCGTGCGGGCCCTGCTTCGGGCCTACGAGGACGCCCTCGGGCCGGACCGCCTCGAGCCGGCGGCCGAAGCGCGGGGCGCGCGCATGAGAATCGGCGTCGACACGCGCGAACTGACGGGGCGCCCGACCGGCGTCGGCCGGTACCTCGCCGAACTGCTCGGCGCCTGGGCAGCAGCCGGCCCAGGCGTCGCGGGCCGCCACGAGTTCGTGCTCTACGGGCCGGCTCCCCTGCCGGACGGCCTTTCGGCCCGCATCGAGGCGCTTCGGCCGACGGTGCGCGTGCGTGGCCGGAGACGGGAGGCACGGTCTGGGAGCAGCGGACGCTGCCGGCTGCGGCGTCCCGCGACGCGACTCGACGTGTTCTTCGCGCCGGCGTACACGGCGCCGCTCCGCCTGCCGTGCCCGGTCGCGCTGACGATCCACGACCTCTCGTTCTTCGCGCATCCCGAGTGGTTCGGCTGGCGGGAGGGCCTGCGCCGGCGGCGTGCTGACGCGCCTGGCCGCCCGCCGCGCCGCGGTCGTGCTGACCGACACGCGAGTTCTCGCGAGGGGAAATCGCAGACGCACCTGGGCACTGCCGGCCATCGCGATCGAGGTGATCCCGCTCGGCGCCGGCCTGCCCGCCTGCCTGGCTGGGAGCGGCGCCCGAGGCCGGGATGCGGCCCGTCGGGACGCGAGGCGCGAGCCGCTCGTCCTGTTTGTCGGGTCCGATCTTCAACCGCCGGCGCGTGCCGGACCTCATCGCGGCCTTCGCCCTCGTCGCTCGCGCGCGGTGCCCGAACGCCCGGCTCGAGATCGTCGGCGAGAACCGCACGTATCCCGCACCAGGATCTCGAGGCGCTGTGCCGGGCCTCCGGAGCCGGCGATCGGATCCGACTCCGGTCCGTACGTGCCGGACGCCGAACTCGCCGACGCGTTCCGCCGGGCCTCCGCGTTCGCGTTCCTCTCCGAGTACGAGGGCTTCGGCCTGCCGCCGCTCGAGGCCCTCGCGAGCGGCATTCCGCCGGTGCTGCTCGACACGCCCGTCGCGCGCGAGGTATGCGGCGCCGCGGCGCGCTACGTCCCACGCGGCGACATCCCGGCCATCGCGGCGGCGCTGGTCGATCTGCTCGGCAACCCGGCCGCGCGAGCGGCCGTGCTGAGCGACGCGCCGGGCGTCCTGGCCCGCTACTCGTGGCCCGAGGCGGCGCGCCGGACGATGGACGCGCTCGAATCGGCGGGCAGGTAGCCGCGTGCGCGATCGTCACCATCATCATCGTGTCGTTCAACACCAGGGCGGAACTCGAGGCCTGCCTGGCGTCGATCGCAGGCGCGCCCCGCCATCGGTGCCGCACCGGATCATCGTCGTCGACAACGCGTCGTCGGACGGCACGCCCGAGGCGTTGCGGCGGAACTGGCCGGGGGTGAGGCTCATCGCATCCGAGCGCAACCTCGGGTTCGCGGCGGCGAACAACCTGGCCATCCGCGACGCGCGACAGCGAGTTCGTGCTGCTGCTGAACAGCGACACGCTGGTGCCGGCCGGGTGCGATCGACGCGCTGGTCGCACGCACTCGAGTCGGACCCCGGCGCCGTGGCCGCGGGCCCGCGACTGGTCGGCGCCGACGGCCGCCCCGAGATCTCGTTCGGGCCGCATGATGGGGCCGTTCAGCGAGCTGCGGCAGAAGGCGCTCGGGCGCCTCTACGAACGCCGCGTGCCGGCCGCCGTCGCGCTGGGTCGAGCGCCAGATGACCGGCGCGCGGCACTATCCGGACTGGGTCAGCGGCGCGTGCCTGCTCGTGCGGCGGGCCGATGCGCTTGCCGCCGGGCCTGCTCGACGAGCGCTACTTCCTCTACGCCGAGGACGTGGACTTCTGCGCGGCGCTGCGGGCCCTCGGGCGCCGGATCCTCTTCGCGCCCGACGTCGGAGGTGGTGCACCTGCGCGGGGCGTCCGGGCGCGCCCGCCCGGCCGAGACCGAGCGCGCGTACCGCCGCAGCCAGGTGGCGTTCTACGAGAAACACCATCCGCGCTGGGCCGCCGCTGCTGCGCGCGTACCTTCGCCTGCGCGGCGAACTGCCCCGGCGTCGAGGCCGGCCTGCGCGGAGTCGGGCCGCGCGGCCGGCCGCGAAGACGCCTGTGGTATCGTGAACCCGGAGACGAGACACCCACGTGCGCATCGCCATTGACGCCAGGAAACTGCACGACTTCGGCATCGGCACCTACATCCGGAACCTGCTGAAGTACCTGGCGCGCTCTCGACCGTGAGACCGAGTACGTCCTGCTCTGCCGGCCGCAGGACGTGAAGGTCGCCGACCAGCTCGGCCCGAACTTCCGGGCCGTGGTCGAGCCGTCGCGCCCGTACTCCATCGCCGAGCAGGTGATGCTGCCGGCGCGGCTCGTCGCGCAGAACGTGACGCCTGCTGCACGAGCCGCACTACGTGCTGCCGCCGCTGGTGCCGTGCCGCGCGGTTGTCACCATCCACGACTGCATCCACCTGATGTTCCCGCAGTACCTGCCGAACCGCCTGGCGTACGGCTACGCGCGGGCCAACCTCTGGGCGGCCGCCAGGCGTGCCGAGCGCATCTTCACGGTGTCCGAGACCTCGAAAGCCGACATCCTCCGCTATTGCGACGTGCCGGCCGAGCGCATCATCGTCGTCTACAACGCCATCGACGAGCGGTTCGCGACGCCTCCCGAACCGGAGGCCGTCGAACGGGTGCGCGAACGCTACCAGCTGAACGGGCCGTTCGCGCTCTACGTGGGCAACATCAAGCCGCACAAGAACCTCGAACGGCTGATCGACGCGTTCGACCTCGTCCGCCGCGGCGGGCTACGAGCGCCTCGAACTGCTGATCATCGGCGACCAGATCTCGAAGTTCCCGCGGCTGCGCCGCGCCGTGGACCGGCACAAACTGCACAAGCACGTCCGCTTCCTCGGCTTCGTGGCGGACGACACGCTGGCCGCGCTGTACCGCCTGGCGACGGTCTTCGTGTTTCCGTCGCTCTACGAGGGCTTCGGGCTTCCGCCCCTCGAGGCGATGGCGAGCGGCACGCCAGTGGTCACGTCGAACCGCTCCTCGCTGCCGGAGGTGGTCGGCGATGCGGCGGTGCTGGTGGACCCGTACAGCGCGTCCTCCATCGCCGACGGCATCCAGCAGGTGCTGAGTGACGCGAGCCTGCGCCAGACCCTGGCCGCGCGCGGCCTCGCGCGAGCCAAGGACTTCTCCTGGGAGGCCTCGATCCGGCGCATCCACGAGGTGTACATGGACGTGGCTGCCCAGCGGTCGTCGGCGCCATGAAGGTGGCGCTCGTTCACGACTGGCTGACCGGCATGCGCGGCGGCGAGAAGGTGCTCGAAGCCATCGCCGAGATCTACCCGGACGCGGACATCTTCACGCTGGTCCACGTGAAGGGCTCGGTCTCGCCGCTCATCGAGTCGCGGCGGATCCGGACGTCGTTCATCCAGCGGCTGCCCGCGGCGGGGCGGTTCTACCGGCACTACCTGCCCCTCTTCCCCACCGCGATCGAGCAGTTCGACCTCGGCGAATACGACCTCGTCCTCAGCATCAGTCACTGCGCCGCGAAGGCGGTCATCCACGCGCCTGGCACCCGGCATCTCTGCTACTGCCTCACGCCGATGCGCTACGCCTGGGACCAGTTCGGCGAGTACTTCGGGGCGGCGAGGACGGGCCGGCTCGGCGAGGCGCTGCTACCGGCCGGTGATGGGCTGGCTGGCCCGCTGGGATGCCGCCACGGCCCGCCGTGCCGACTCCGTTCGTGGCGATATCCAGCTACGTGGCCGCCCGGATCGCGCGGTACTATGCCCGGCGCGCGGACGTGGTGTACCCTCCTGTAGACACGGAGTTCTTCATGCCCCGACGGGTCAACGCCGTTCTGCGTCAGCGCTGGTCGTGTCGGCGCTGGTGCCGTACAAGCGCATCGACCTCGCGATCGAGGCGTGCGCGGGAGCGGGGGTCCCGCTGCGGATCATCGGAGACGGGCCCGGAATTGGCCCGGTTGCGGCGGTTGGCCGGACCGGGCGTGACGTTTCTCGGGGTGGGTCTCGAGCGAAGAAATCCGCGAGGCATACCGGCGGGCCGGCGCGGTGCTGCTGCCCGGCGTCGAGGACTTCGGCATCGTGCCGCTCGAAGCGCAGGCGTGCGGGCGCCCCGTCGTGGCCACCGCCGAAGGGGGCGCGCTCGAGACGGTGGTGGATGGGGTGACCGGCACCCTGGTGCGCGGGCAGGACGGCCGAGGCGTGGGCCGAGGCCATCCGGCGCACGATGGACGCGCGGCTCGCGCCCGAGCCTATCCGGCGCCACGCCCTGAAGTTCGGCCGGGAGCGCTTCGCGCAGGAGATCAAGGCCGAGGTCGACCGCGTCCTCGCCTCAGCGTAACGGCATGGTCACACGCTACAAACGGACGCTCGCGACGTACTACGTCGCTGTCGGACGCCCTGCTGGGCGTCGCGGCGTTCCTCGGCGCGTACTTCCTCCGGTTCAAGTCCGAATCTGATCCCCGTCACGAAGGGCGTGCCGCCCATCGAGCAGTACTTCCTGGTCGTGCCGTTCGTCGGGCTGCTCGTGCCGGTCGCCTATTACTTCCAGGGCCTCTACAGCCTCCGGCGCAACCGGTCCCGCGTGGACGACTTCTTCGCGGTCTTCGTCGGCAGCGTGGTGGCCGTCGTCCTCGGCGTCGTGGCGACCCTGTACTTCCAGGCCTACTACGTGCCGGCGGACATGAAGGACCGCGGCGCGTTCGAGGTGTCGCAGGTCGTGTGGGCCCTCTTCCTCGGCCTCAACGTCGTGCTGACCTTTGCCTCACGCGAGGTCGTCCGCCAGACGTTCGAGCGCCGCTGGCGCGCGGGCATCGGACTCAAGCGCATCCTGATCGTCGGCGCGGGCGAGCTCGGGCGGCTGGTGGCCGACAAGATCCTCGAGCACCGCGAAATGGGCTACCACGTGGTCGGATTCGTCGACGATCGCGCCGACGCACGACCACCTCGGCTACCGCGGGCTGCCGCTGCTCGGCACGACGGCCGAGACCGGGGAGATCTGCCAGCGCGAGCGGGTGGATCAGATCTACGTCGCGCTGCCGCTCGAAGAGCACCACCGCATGCTCGAGGTGATCGAGGCGGGCGCGAAGGGCCTGATCGACGTCAAGATCGTCCCTGACCTGCTGCAGTTCATCGCGCTGCGGGCGCGCATCGAGGACCTGGACGGCGTCCCGATCATCAACCTCAACGACGTGCCGCTGCAGGGCCTCAGCGCGCTGGCCAAGCGCGCCATCGATCTCGCGCATCTCGTCCGTCGGCCTCGTCGCTGCTGGCCATTCCGCTCGCGATCGTGGCCCTGGTCATCCGGCTGACCTCGCCGGGCCCGGTCTTCTACCGGCAGGAGCGGATGAGCCTCGACGGCTCGTCGTTCGTCGTCTACAAGTTCCGCTCGATGTACCACGAGGCCGAGGCCGTCACCGGGGCCCGTCTGGGCCGACGACGAGGACCCGCGGTGCACGCCGCTCGGCCGCTATCTCCGGCGGTTCGACATCGACGAACTCCCGCAGCTGTGGAACGTGCTGCGCGGGCGACATGTCGCTGGTGGGCCCGCGGCCCGAGCGCCCGTACTTCGTCGAGCAGTTCAAGCACCGCTACCCGCACTACATGCTCCGGCACAAGGTGAAGTCGGGGATCACCGGCTGGGCGCAGGTCAACGGGTGGCGCGGCAACACCTCGCTCGAGAAGCGCATCGAGTTCGACCTCTACTACATCGAGAACTGGTCGCTGAACCTCGACGTGAAGATCCTGTGGCTCACGCTCGTGCGGGGGCTGGGCCTCTACAGGCAATCGCCCGCGCAGTAGGAACGGCATGTCCGAAGCCGCGCGTCGTCATCACCGGGGCCGCCGGGTTCATCGGGTCCCACCTGGCGGAGACCCTGCTCGACCGCGGCTACGCCGTCGTCGGCATCGACAACCTGCTGACGGGCGACCTGGCGAACATCGCCCACCTCACCGGCCGGGACTTCGTGTTCATCAAGCACGACGTCACCAACTACATCAACGTGGACGGCCCCGTGGACTTCGTCCTGCACTGGGCGAGCCCGGCCAGCCCGATCGACTACCTCGAACTGCCGATCCAGACGCTGAAGGTGGGCGCGCTCGGCACGCACAAGGCGCTCGGCCTCGCCAAGGCCAAGGGCGCGCGGTTCGTGCTGGCGTCGACGTCCGAGGTGTACGGCGACCCGCTGGAGCACCCGCAGCGGGAGACCTACTGGGGCAACGTGAACCCGATCGGCCCGCGCGGGCGTGTACGACGAGGCGAAGCGCTTCGCCGAGGCGATGACCGTCGCCTATCACCGCTACCACGGCGTCGACGCGAAGATCGTCCGCATCTTCAACACCTACGGGCCGCGCATGCGCGTGCGCGACGGGCGGGCCGTGCCGAACTTCATCGGCCAGGCGCTCAAGGGCGAGGACGTCACGGTCTACGGCGACGGCACGCAGACGCGCAGCCTGTGCTACGTCAGCGACCTGGTCGACGGCGTCATCCGGCTGATGCTCTCGAACGCGAACGATCCCGTCAACATCGGCAATCCGCAGGAACTGACCATCGAGCAGATCGCCCGGACCATCCTGCGCCTGACCGGGTCCTCGAGCCGGATCGTCTACCGCGCCCTGCCGGTCGACGACCCGAAGGTGCGCAAGCCCGACATCACGCGGGCGACGACGCTCCTCGGGTGGGGCCCGAAGGTGTCGCTCGAGGAAGGGCTCGGCACGACGATCGAGTACTTCAGGACGAAGCTGGCGGCTCGTTGAGCGTGCGCCGCACGTGGACGATGTAGTGGAAGCCCGAGATCAGCGTGATCGCGAGGCTCACCCACACCACGACGTCGACCACGACCGAGTGCTGCCGCAGGAAGTTGAACAGCAGCACGACGGCCACCGTGACGATGTAGAGGGCGGTCGCGATCTTGCCGTAGATCGACGGCGGGAACGTCCGCGGCCCCAGCGTCAGGCTCACGATCGCGACGGTGGCCACGATGGCGACGTCGCGGCTGATCACGAGCACCGTGAGCCACACGGGGATGCGGTTGACCAGGCCGATGTCCGGCAGCGAGAGCACGACGAAGGCGCTCACGAGCAGCAGTTTGTCGGCCATCGGATCCAGGAACGCGCCCAGCGCGGTCCGCTTGTTCGTCCACCGGGCGATCAGGCCGTCGAGCGCGTCGGTGATCGCCCGCCGTGACGAACACCGCCAGCGCCCAGCCCATCCGGCCGTACAGCACGAGGATGACGAACGTCGGCACCAGCGCCAGGCGCATCAGCGTGATTTGATTGGCCAGCGTCAGCGCCATGTGTCTATCGGCTCCCGCTCCGCGTCCGTGCCGTCAGCCGCTCGAGGCGGCTGACGGCGTCAACCGCCTCCTGTCCCGTCACGGCGCGCGACGGGCGGAAGGCCCCGCTCTCCAGGCTCGAGCACGCCCGACGCGACGGCCGCCGAGATGTCCTCATAGCGCAGGTGCCCGGGACCGACGTCGGTCATGGCGACACGAGTCCGGTCGGCCCGGCTCGGCGTCGCGCCAACCAGCGCCAGCACACGGCTGGCCGCCTGCGCCAGGTCCGAGCGGCGCACGACCGCCCCCGGCTGGAACGTGTGGTTCGCGAAGACGTCCATGACGCCGGCGCGGATCACCTCGACAATCCACCGCGAGGCCCAGTGCCCGCGCACGTCGGTGGCCACCGCCGACGGGCGGGACTTCGCCGCCGCCAGCACCGTCCGCAGACGCACGCCGATGAGCGCCGCCACGTCGCCGCGCGTGACCTGGGGCTGGCCCGGGATGGCGGCATACTCCGGCGGCAATCCGCTCGTCTGCGCTCGGTCGCGGAGGCGGTCGAGGCGCTGCTTCAGGGCGTCCGAGGGATCGAGCGCATAGGCGCGTTCCAGGGCCGCGATGGCGCCGTCCGCGTCCCCGCGCGCCTCGAGCGCGCTCGCCAGGCCCGAGAACGACGCGGCATCGGCCGGATCGAGCGCGATGGCCTTCTGGAACGCCTTCTCGGCCTCGGGGAGGTTCTTGCGGCGCACCTCGACCAGGCCGAGATCGCGATAGAGAAACGCCGTGTCCGGCGAGAGCGCGATCGCGGCCGCGTAGCCGTCTCGCGCGTCGTCGAGACGCCCGGCGTCGGCGGCCTTCTTCGCGGCGGCGATGCGGTCCTGGAACCGATCGAGCTTCAGGGCCTCGACGCGGCGCCGAAGATCGCCGAGGGTGGCGTCCGCGGCGAGGCGGCCTCGAACGCCTGGCAGGGCCGCATCGCGCTCGCCTGCCGCCAGCAGCGCTTCGCCGCGGCCCGCCAGCGCCGGGCCCGTAGCGCGGCGCCTGGGCCGCCGCGCCATCGAAGCGCGCCAGCGCGTCCTTCGGCCTGCCCTGGGCGAGCGACGCGTAGCCGAGCCCCACGGCCGCCGGGTAGAACGTCGGGTTGCTGCTGCACCAGTTGGCCGAACGCCGTTTCCGCGCCCTTGAGGTCCCCGGCCTGCAGCCGGCTCCAGCCGTCCGGTCAGGCGCGCCCGCGTGCGCGCGTCACCGACGCGGGCGGGAGGTGCCGGGTAGACGTAATCCGGGTATCGCAGGGCCCCGGCCGCCGGTGGCGGCGGGGCGACCTTGGGCGCGCACGCGGCCGCCAGCGCCGCGACGATCAGGAGGAGGACGAGAGCCGTGCCGCATCATGCGGAACTCATGCTGAGCGCCGCCCGGGGCGCATCGGCCATTCGCTTGCAGAACGCCGCGAACTCGCGGCGAGGCACCTCGGCCTCGATGTGGGCGCGCCCGCCGCGATTCACGTGCCGCACCACGCGTCCGTGGCGGTAGACCCACGTCATCCCGCGCCGGCCGTCGTCGCTGTCGGGGTCGCACCGCAGCGTCACGCGGCTCGAGTCGAGGCCGAGCGCGGCCACGACGCGCTCGAGCAGATCGCGCGCGGCCCTGGCCCTTGCAGCGCCGAGATCACCGACGGCCTCCGGGCTGGCGGCCGCCAGACGGCGGCGCTCTTCCGCGCCCAGCTTGTCGGCCTTGTTGTAGACGTCGACGCACGCGCACCTCGTCGGCGCCGACATCCTTCAGCACCGCGCGCACGGCCGCCGCGCGCCGGTCGCGATCCTCGGCCGACGCGTCGATCACGTGCAGCAGCACGTCGGCATCGCGGACTTCCTCGAGCGTGCCCCGGAAGGCCGCCACCAGCGTGTGCGGCAGCCGGTCGATGAAGCCGACCGTGTCCGACACGAGCACTTCGCGCTGGTCGGGCAGCCGTACCTTGCGCAGCAGCGGATCCAGCGTCACGAACAGCGCATCCGACGCCTCGGCGCCTTCACCGGTCAGCAGGTTGAACAGCGTGGTCTTGCCGGCGTTCGTGTAGCCGACCAGCGCGACGGTCGGCACATCGGACTTCTGGCGCCGCTCCCGCAACCGGGCGCGCCGGTCGCGGATCGCCTGCGAGGCTCGCGGCGATTGTGGCGATCCGCCGGCGGATCCGGCGCCGGTCGGTTTCGAGCTTCGTTTCGCCGGGGCCCCTGGTGCCGATACCGCCGCCGAGGCGGGAGAGCTCGGTGCCGTGGCCGGTGAGCCGCGGCAGCAGGTACTGGAGCTGGGCCAGTTCGACCTGCGACTGCCCTTCCCGCGTCCGCGCGCGCTTCGCGAAGATGTCGAGGATGAGCTGCGTGCGGTCGATCACGCGCAGGCTGAGGCACCTCCTCGAGATGGCGCACCTGCGTCGGCGTCAGTTCGTGGTCGCACACCACCAGATCGATGCGCTGCTCGTCGCACGCGGCGGCGAGTTCCAGGAGCTTGCCGCGCCCGAGGAAGGTGGCTGGATCGGGCTGCGCGCGTTCCTGGATCATCCGGAGCGACGGACGCCCGCCCGCCGCGCGCACCAGGCCGCCGAGTTCATCGAGCGACTGCTCGGCCTCGTGCCTGCGCGCCTTTGCCGGGCGCGAGTCCAACCAGGGCGACGCGTTCGTGGGAGTTCAGGGTGTCACACCACGTGGATGAGGGCTACTTCAGGCATTCTAGCACGCGGTCCCACGGCACGGCGCCGGCGCGGACGAGTCGTGGGCACGGCGCCGCGTGGCGTCGACGATCGTCGAGGGGGCGCCGCCCGGCGACGGGCCGGCGTCGATCAGGCGTCGAGGTCGGCGCCCAATGCCGCCCGCACCTCGCCGGGATCGTTGGTCGCCGGCTGGCCCGATCGGTTCGCGCTTGTCGACGTGATTGGCCACCCGCACGTCTTCCGGCCAGCAGCCGCGCCACGCGCGTGGTCCGGCACGCGCACCGCCACGGTCCCCCGGCCCGCGTGCACGCTCGGCATCGAGGCCGGGCCAGGCGGGCAGCACCAGCGTGAGCGGGCCTGGCCAGAAGCGCCGCCGCAAGGCGCCGCGCGCCGGCGCCCAGCACGCCGCCGCGCGCGCTTCGACCTGCTCGATGCCGGCCGCGATGAGCGGCATCGCCGAGTTCGACGGGCCGTCCCTTGATGCGATAGAGTTGTGCCATCGCGGCCGCGCTGCGCGGGTTCGCCGCCAAGCCGTACAGCGTGTCGGTCGGGTAGGCGACGACGCCGCCGTCCCGCAGGATGACGGCGGCGCGTGACAGCGCGTGCCGGTCCGGCCGGCCTGCCTCGACCCGGATTTCCACCATGACCGTCGACGCACTCCTCCCCTCCATCTTATCGCTGGCAGACGCTGGTCAGCAGCCGTGCCGCGATTCGCACGGTCGCGGTCGTGTTCGGCGCCTTCGTCGCCGCGAGGTTCCTGCCCGCGGCGCCGCCCGGCTACGAAGCGCAGCTCGAGCACATCGCCCGGTCGCTGCCGCTCTGGACGGGGCTGCCGTTCGCGGGCATGCTGCTCTCGATTGCGCTCTTTCCGCTGCTCGCACCGGACTTCTGGCACCACCACTACAAGAAAGTGGCCGTCGCGTGGGCCCTGGTGTTCTTCGCGCCGTTCTTCGTCCAGTATCGGCATTCTCGCCGCCATCCGGCTGCTGGAAGTGCTGCTGGTCGACTACGTCCCGTTCCTGATTCTGCTGTGGGGCCTCTACACCGTGTCGGGCGGCATCTACCTGCGGGCGACGCTGGTGGCCACGCCCGCGCTCAACGCGTCGTTCCTCGTCGCCGGCCTCGTGCTGGCGTCGCTGATGGGCACCACGGGGGCCTCGATGCTGCTCGTCCGGCCGATGCTCCGCGCCAACGACTGGCGCAAGCACAAGGCCCACGTCTTCGTGTTCTTCATCTTCCTGGTGTCGAACCTCGGCGGCCTGCTGACGCCGCTCGGCGACCCGCCCCTCTTCCTCGGTTTCATCCACGGCGTGCCGTTCTTCTGGACGCTGCGCCTCTTCCCCGAGTACCTCTTCGTCTCGGCCATCGTCCTCGCGGTGTTCGTGGCGATCGACACGCGTGCTCATCCGCCGGGAGATCGAGCAGCGGCCGACGCCACGAGCCGCCGCACCGCCGCACGTCGTTCCGGATCGAGGGCGCGCACAACTTCCTGCTGCTGCTCGGCATTCTCGGCGCGGTGCTCCTGTCGGGCGTCTGGCACACGCCGGGCCTCGCCTGGTTCGGCGTCCACTTCGAGTACCGGAACCTCGTGCGCGACCTGCTGATTGTCGTGATCGGCCTCGTGTCGATCGCCTCGACGCCGCGCGCGGTCCGCGACGACAACGCGTTCACGTGGGAGCCGATCAAGGAGGTGGCGTACCTCTTCTTCGGCATCTTCGTCACGATCATCCCGGTGCTGATGATCCTGAAGGCCGGCGCGGAAGGCGCCGCGCAGTCCCTGGTCGCGGGCCTCACCAGTCCGTGGCAGTACTTCTGGATGTCGGGCGTCGCTGTCGAGCTTCCTGGACAACGCGCCGACCTACCTGACGTTCATGGCGATGGCGCTGGGCCAACTCGGCATCGAGTCGTCGCAGGTGACGGCGGCGCTGACCGGCGGCATGCCCGGCCCCGCAGCGGCCCAGTTCGCGATGCTGCTCAAGGCGGTGTCGTGCGGGGCCGTCATGATGGGCGCGAACACCTACATCGGCAACGCGCCGAACTTCATGGTGCTGTCCATCGCGAAGGAGCACGGCGTGAAGATGCCGAGCTTCTTCGGCTACATGCTCTGGTCCGGGCTCGTGCTGGTGCCGGCGTTCGTGCTGGTGACGATCGTGTTCTTCTAGGCGCTAGGGGCTGGGCGCTAGGCGCTAGTCAGGCACAGCACCGGGGTTCGGGATTCGCGAACGACGAACGGTGAAGGCCGCTATGCCCGCAAGCAGCACGAGGTCGACGGCGAAGACCGCGAGCAGGTGTCTCCGGCTGAGCAGGCCCGCCAGCACGGGCTCGAGCGCCAGTCCGGCCAGCGACGACCCGGTCAGGAACCCGAACCCCGTGGCGTGCGATCGACGCCGGCACGACGCGGCCCCCAGCGGTGTAGGCAGCGGTGATGGCCGCGCCGGCGCCGGCGCCGAAGAGCAGCAGGGCGGCTCCCATCACGACGCCGCTCGATCCGGCCAGGAACCACGCCGAGCCCGAGCGCCGTCGTTGCGCCGCGCCGCCACGCAATGACCCGCGCCGGCGCCATCCTGCGCGAGCAGCCACTCGCATGCCTGGTTGCCCGACAACGGCGCCCGCCGGCGGCCGCCGAGAACAGCACGCCCGAGAGCAGCACGACCTGCGTCGACGCGCGCGGCCGCCGCGCGCCAGGTAGAGCGGCAGGATTGGCCCGAAGCTGCGATCGACGAACGTCAGCACGAAGATCGCGGCCATCATCAGGGCGAACTCGGGCGCGCGCAGGAGCGCCGTGACGTCGCCGCCGGCGCCCGCTTCCTCCGGCCGAGGCGTCCTCGCCGCACCGGGTCCGCGATAGAGCAGGAACACCACGGCCAGCGCGATGGCGTAGAAGCCCGCCGTGACGAAGAAGGCGTGCCGGATCCCGACGACCTCGGCCAGCGCGCCGCCGATGACCGGCCCGAGCGCCGGCCCCAGGCGCTGGGCGGTCTGCACGAGGCCGATGGCCCTCGCCATGCGGTCGCGCGGCGCCGACTCGGCAGCCATCGCGAGGGTGAGGCCGCCGTAGCCCGCGAAGACGCCCTGCACCGCCCGCAGCGCGAAGATGTGCCAGGCCTCGGTCACGTACGCCATCGCCGACATCACGATGACGAAGCTGAGGAGCGACCGCTCGACCATGAGCTTCCGCCCGAAGCGGTCGGCGAGCCGCCCCCAGAAGGGCGACAGCGCGGCGGTGACCGCCGGCGTGACGCCCAGGCTCAGGCCGGCCCACAGGGCGATCTCGCCGACGTCGTCGACGCCGAGTTGGTGGATGTAGACGGGCAGAAAGGGCATCACGAGCGTGAAGCCCGTGAACCCCATGAAGCTGGCGGCCGTCACCGCGAACTGGTTCCGCCGCCACGTCGCGCGGTCTGTCATCCTGCTAGAGCTGAGCCCTGACGGGCTCCCTCATGCCTCCACGTCTCCCGCGGCGAACGGCGGAAGCTCGCAGCGCGTCGGCCGATCGGCCCGGTAGCCGAGCACGTAGTCGGCCTGCATCAGCGCGTGGACCTCGCGCGTGCCCTCGTAAATCACCGCGCCCTTGCAGTTGCGGTAGAAGCGGCCCACCGGGTAGTCGTCCGAGTAGCCGTTCGCCCCGTGCACCTGGACGGCGTTCCCTGCCGCGTGCTCGGAGGCCACGGTGGCGTACCACTTCGCCAGGCTGGTTTCACGCGTGCTGCGCTCGCCCACGTTCTTCATCCAGCCGGCGCGCAGCCACAGCAGCCGCGACACCTGGTAGTCGGACTCCATCTCGGCGATCATCGCCTTCACCAGCTGGTGCTGGGCGATTTCCACGCCGAACGTCTTCCGCTCCTTCGCGTACTTCGCGCTGGCGTCGCGGCAGGCCCGGATGAGGCCCGTGGCGCCGGCGGCCACCGTGTAGCGCCCCTGATCGAGCGCGAACATGGCGATCTTGAAGCCTTCACCGGGGCGCCCGAGCACGTTCTCGTCGGGCACCTCCATCTCGTCCATCTTGAAGTAGCCGGTATTGCCCGCGAGGATGCCCCACTTCTCCTTGATCGTGCCGCTCGAAAAGCCCTTGAAACCGCGCTCCACCAGGAACGCGGTGAGGCCGGACGGGTCGCGCTGCTTCTTCTTCTCGAGGTCGCTCCACGCCACGACCAGGAAGTGGTCGGCGACGTCGGCCAGCGAGATCCACATCTTCTCGCCGGTCAGGACGTAGCGGTCGCCCCGCTTCACGGCCACCGACTGGATGCCGCGCACGTCGCTGCCCGCCGCCGGCTCGGTCAGGCCGAAGGTCGCGATCCTCTGGCCCTGCGCCTGCGGCACGAGGTACTTCTGCTTCTGCGCCTCGGTGCCCCACGTCAGCAGGCTCAGGCAATTGAGCCCGGCGTGCACCGACATGATCACGCGCAGCGAGGTGTCGACGTATTCGAGTTCCTCGCTCGCGAGGCCGAGGCTGATGTAGTCCATCCCCGCGCCGCCGTACGCCGCCGGCACCGAGATGCCCAGCAGGCCCAGCTTCGCCATCTGCGGCAGGATGTCGGGGTCGAAGCGGTGCTCCCGGTCGAGGTCCTTGATGCGCGGCGCGATCTCGCGCGCGCCCCACTCGCGCACCGACTGCTCGAGCAGGCGATGTTCGTCGGTGAAGGAAAAGTCCATGGTGCCTCAGCCTAGCACAGCGTCTGAAGGCCTGACCACTTCGACGGAGGCGCCCGCGGCCAGCCCCAGCCGCGCCGCCGCCGCGCCGCCGTTCTCGGCGATCTCCAGGTGATCCGAACTCCCGAACAGCGCGCAGATCGCGCCCCCGGCGACGCCCGCGTAGGTCTCCACGAGGCTCTCGATCGTCGTCGTCCCGGCCGTGATCCGGATCGGCCCGCGGCCCGCCAGCCGCTCGACCATCGCGCGCGGGATGTTCGTGACGAGGTTCCCGAACCGATCGACGCGCAGCACGGCCCCCAGGATGCGATCGGCGTCCTGCTGCGGCTGCGGGATCTCGATGCGCACGTAGTCGCGCACCGCCGAGCCGAGCGCCTTCACTTCGGCCCCGCGCGCCAGCCAGGCCGCCGCCGGCGCGAAGCGGTCGCGGCCCTCGAACGTCTTGCTGATCGTCGGCCGCGCGTAGCGGCGCTCCGTGAGTGACACCACGCGCTTCGGCGGCGTCTCCGCGAACACCGCCGTCAGCACCCCGTTGTCGGGCGCCACGAACCGGTAGTCGCCGGCCTCGGCGGCGATGCCGAGGCGCGCCGATCCGACACCGGGATCGACGACGGCGAGGAAGATCGTCCCCGCCGGAAAGAAGCGGTAGCACGCCGCCAGCTCGAGTGCGCCCGTGAGAATGTCGTGCGGCGGAATGTCGTGGCTGATGTCCACGATCGCCGCGTCAGGGCACAGCGTGAGCACGACGCCCTTCAGGCTTCCCGCGTAATGATCGCGGGTGCCGAAATCGGTCAGCATCGCGATGATGGGTTTCGCCACGACGACTCACCCTGCCTTTCCCGGCGCGAGCGGCTGCCTGAGCAGCATCTCGCGCTGGTGATGCGCCAACAGGTGCGTGTGCTGCACCTCGAGCGGGGCGAGCAGCACCTCGATGTCCCGCACCGGCCAGACCTTGCGCGCCCACCGGGCCCCCGGCGCCGGCCGGTGCCGCAGGTGGTCCGCATCGACGATGACGTAGCGCCACGAGGCGGCGACCTGACGCGGCTCGGCGGTGAACAGCGCCATCATCAGCCCGCCCGGCCTCAGCAGCGACGCCAGCCGGCGGGACAGCATCGCCGCTTCCTCCCGGCCCAGGTAGTCGAACACGTCCCACGCCAGGACGCCATCCACCGAGCCCGGCGCCTGCCCCAGCTTGGCGTCAAGCGCCGCCTCGAGGACGCCGGCGTCGCCGCGCGCGAAGGGCTGGTCAACGTCGGGATACAGATCGACCGGATGGAGCTTGCAGGCGAGGCGGGACCCCAGAAACGTGACGTTCGACCCGATGACGGGGCCGAGATCGACGATGACCGGAACCTCCACGCCCGCCATGGCCTCGAGAAACGTCCGCAACGTCCTCGACGGACGCACCGCGCCGTCACCTGCCGCTTCCCAGGTGGCCCGAACGCGGCCGCCGCCCCCGGGAAGGTGCCGACGCGCCCGGTTCCAGAGGCCGGCCAGCGAGCGGTCGTTCTCGCCGTCCGACACAACGTGCTCCCTGCGCGTTACGCGCCGTGGGTCGGCGGGATCTTCCAGGGCGACGGGGCGTCCAGCGCGGCCGCCACGCCTTTGGCCGGCGCAACACCCTTGCGCTGCATGTCGATGCTGCCCCGGAAGTGCGAGCCGTCGGCAATCGCCACCCGGGGGGACACGATGTCGCCGTCCACCGATCCGCTCTCCCGGATGTCGACGGTCTCGCTTGCGTTGATGTTGCCGACGAGCTCGCCAAGCACCACAACCGCCTTCGCGAACACCTGCGCCTTGATGCGGCCGCCCTGTCCAATCGTCAGGGTGTGATCGCGCAGCTCGATCTTGCCTTCGACCTGGCCTTCGATAGTCAGGTCCTCGCTGCCCTCGAGCTCGCCCTTGACGATGACCGACTTGCCAATCAGCGCGGCGCTCGCCACGGCCGGATGCCTGGCCTCACCTGGAGTTCCCGTCTCCGATGCCATTGCCCACTCCCTTCCGGACCGTGCGGCGCGTCCCCGGCCGCGTGCAGGGCCGCGGGCCCACCCCGCCGGCCGCCGTGCTGTCTCACTTGCTGCGGGCAGTATATGGGGCGGGTCCGAGAGAAGTCCAGACCCGGGAGTGGTATCGTGGAATCATCGTGAGCATCTACCTCGACTACAACGCCACCGCGCCCGTGCCCGCGGAGGTCGCCGACGCCGTGTCGGCGGCGCTCAGGGACTGCCCGGGCAACGCCTCCAGCATTCACGCGTTCGGCCAGCGCGCCAAGGCGCTGCTCGATGAGGCCCGGTCGTCGGTGGCGCGGCTCATCGGCGCCGAGCCCTCGGACATCGTCTTCACCTCGGGAGGGACCGAGGCCGACAACCTGGCGGTGCGCGGGGTGGCGGAGGCGCAGCGCGAGGGGGCACGCCCGGCGATTGTCACGACGGCGATCGAGCACGAGGCGGTCCTGAACGCGGCCAAGGCGCTCGGGCGCCGCGGTTGGCCCGTGACGCTGCTGCCTGTGGCGCCGGCAGGTATCGTCGCGGTCGGTGCGCTTGCCAGCGCGCTCGACGCCGCGGGAGAGCATCGCCCCGCCCTCGTTTCGGTGATGCTCGCGAACAACGAACTCGGCACGCTGCAGCCCGTGCGCGAGATGGCGGCCCTGGCCCGCGCGCGCGGCGTGCTCTTCCACACCGACGCCGTGCAGGCGGTCGGACGCATCGGCGTCGATGTCGGCGGCCTCGGCGTGGACCTGCTCTCGCTCGCCGGCCACAAGTTCGGGGCGCCCAAAGGCGTGGGCGCGCTGTGGGTCGGCGCGGCCTCGCGCTGCAGGCGCAGTCGCTCGGCGGCCGCCAGGAGCGCGGGACGGCGCGCCGGCACCGAGAACATCCCGGCCCTCGAGGGCCTGCGGGTGGCAGCGGAGTTGGCCGCGCGGCAGTTGGCGTCAGAGCCGGCACGCCAGTCCGCGCTGCGCGACCGTCTCGAGCGGGGCCTGCTCGCATCAGTGCTCGGCGCTGTCGTCAACGGCGACACGGCAGCGCGCGTGCCGAACACGACGAACATCAGCTTCGAGGGCGTCGAAGGCGAGTCGCTTGTGATCGGCCTCGACCTCGAGGGCATCGCGGTGTCGACCGGATCGGCGTGCTCGTCGGGCACGCTCGAGCCGTCGCACGTGCTGCGCGCGATGGGGCTGTCTCCCTCGCGCGTGGAGGGCGCCGTTCGGTTCAGCCTCGGAGCCGGCACGACGGAGGCCGAGATCGATCGGGTGCTGGAGGTGGTGCCGGCCGTCGTCGCCCGGCTGCGCGCGCAAGGGCGAAGCCGTGGCTGACCCCCGCATGCGCGTGGTCGTCGCGATGTCGGGCGGCGTGGACTCGTCGGTGGCGGCCGCGCTCCTGGTGGACGCCGGACACGACGTGGTCGGCGTGTCGATGCAGCTCTACGACGCCTCGCAGGGCGAGGATCGCTTCGGCTCGTGCTGCACGATTGACGACCTTCACGACGCACGCCGGGTGGCGCACGCGCCTCGGCATCCCCCACTACATCGTCAACCTCGAGCGCCGGTTCGAGCGACGTCGTCGTCGCGGACTTCGTGCGCGAGTACGCGAGCGGCCGGACGCCTATCCCCTGCGCGCACTGCAACAGCGAGCTCAAGTTCTCGACGCTGGTCGATCAGGCCGCCGGCTTCGGCGCCGATCGCGTGGCCACCGGCCACTACGCGCGCGTCACGCGAGACGGCGCGGGGATGTATCACCTGTTTCGCGGCGCCGACGACCGCAAGGACCAGGCGTACTTCCTGTTCGCCCTGACACAGGCGCAGCTGGCCCGCGCCATGTTTCCCGTGGGCGGCATGCCGAAGGACGAGGTGCGGCGCATCGCGGCCGGCACATGGGCTTGCGCGTCGCCGACAAGCCCGACAGCCAGGAGATCTGCTTCGTCCCCGACGGCGAGTACGCGGCGGTCGTCGACCGGCACCTGCCGGGCGATCGTGGCGGCCTCGATCGTCGACGGCGAGGGCCGCGTCCTCGGGAAGCACGAGGGCGTGCATCACTTCACCATCGGCCAGCGGAAGGGACTTGGCATCTCCGCCGCCGAGCCGCTGCTACGTCGTGAGGCTCGACGCGGAACGCCGGCTGGTGCAGGTGGGGCCGCGGGCCGCGCTGGAGCGGCTATCGCTCACCGCCTCGCGCGTGAACTGGGTGGCGGGAACGCCGCCGGCCGGCGAGATTGTCGGCGGAGGTTCAGATCCGCAACCGCCACGCGGCGGCCCCGCGCGCGTGTCACGCCGCTCGGCGCCGGCCGGATGGCCGTCGAGTTCGACGCCCCGCAGACCGCCGTCACGCCCGGCCAGGCCGCCGTCGTCTTCCAGGGCGACGAGGTGCTCGGCGGCGGCTGGATCGATTAACCGTTCTCGATGAACCGCTCGGCGTCGAGGGCGGCCATGCACCCGGAGCCGGCCGCGGTGATGGCCTGGCGGTAAATCTGGTCCTGCACGTCGCCGCACGCGAAGACGCCCGGCACGCTCGTCTTCGTGCCGTCGTGCGTGAGGATGTAGCCGTTCGGCGTCGAGTTCGATCTGCCCGGCGAACAGGCTCGTGTTCGGCGTGTGGCCGATGGCCACGAACACGCCGTCGACCGGCACGTCGCGAAGCGCGTTCGTCTTCACGTCCCGCAGCACGATGCCCGTGACCTCGCCCTTGGCCGTGTCGTTGATCGTCTCGACGACGCTGTTCCACGCGACTTCGATCTTGGGATTGGCCAGCGCCTTGTCCTGCATGATCTTCGAGCCGCGAAACGCGTCGCGGCGGTGCACGAGGGTCACCTTCGACGCGAACTTGGTCAGGAAGATGGCCTCCTCCAACGCCGAGTCTCCCCCGCCGACGACGGCGATGGGCTTGCCGCGGAAGAAGAAGCCGTCACAGGTGGCGCAGGTGGACACGCCGTGGCCCATCAGCGCGCGCTCGGCCGGCAGGCCGAGCAGGCGCGCCGACGCGCCCGTCGCGATAATCAGCGACTTCGCCGCGTAGCGCTGGCCGTCCGCCTCACGACACGGAACGGCCGCGACGACACGTCGACCGACGTCACGTCGCCGGCGATGATCTCCGCGCCGAACCGCTCGGCCTGGGCCCGCATTTCGGCCATGAGGTCGGGCCCCAGGATGCCGTTGCGGAAGCCCGGGAAGTTCTCGACCTCCGTCGTCATCATGAGCTGGCCGCCCGCCGACAGCCCCTCGATGACGAGCGGTTTCAAGTTCGCCCGCGCGGTGTAGACGGCGGCGGTCAGGCCCGCCGGCCCCGAGCCGATGATGATGACGTCGCGTTCAGTGTCCACGTGGAGCCCTCGTGCGGTGGCGCAGCGGGACGGACTAGCGCCTAGCGCCTAGTCCCTAGCCCCTAGATATGCCCCGCCACCATCTTCTTGAGCTCGTCCTTGCTGACGAGGCCGACGATCTGATCGACCGCCTGGCCGCCCTTGAAGAGGATCATCGTCGGAATGCCGCGGATGCCGAAGCGGGCCGACACGCCTGGGTGATCGTCGACGTTCACCTTGCCGACCGCCAGCTTGCCGTCCAGTTCGGCGGCCACGGCGTCGATGGTCGGCGCCAGGCGCTTGCAGGGCGCGCACCATTCGGCCCAGAAGTCCACGAGCACGGGCACCGGCGACGCCTTCAGCGTCGCGTCGAAATTGCCCTCGGTCAGCGTCAGTACTTTCTCAGAAGCCATGATTCCCTCTCGTCACGCGTTGAACGGGCCGGCTGCGTGCCGGCCCTTTACTTATGATTCACTTTCTCGTCATCCGGTTTCAACCGGCCCGTCAGCCCCTTGACGCCCGTTCGCGGGCCCGCTCGTACACCGCGACGTATTCCCGTGCCGATGCCTCCCAGGAGTTGTCCTGCGCCATTCCGGCCAGCTGGATGCGCCGCCACGCGACTGGCCGCGCGTACCAGGCCAGGGCTCGGTGCAGCGCCCCCATCATGGCCTCGGTGGTGTGCGCCTTGAACTTGAAGCCGGTGCCCTCGCCAGTCGCCTCGTCGACGTCCTGGACCGTGTCGTCGAGGCCGCCGGTCGCGCGGACCACCGGCACCGTGCCGTAGCGCAGGCTGTACATCTGGTTCAGGCCGCACGGTTCGAAGCGCGACGGCATGAGGAAGATGTCGGCGCCGCCCTCGATGAGATGCGCGAGCTCTTCACTGAATCCGACCGTGACGGCAACCCGCTCGGGATGCGGCCGCGGCGAGTTCGCGCCACATGCCTTCGTAGAGGGGCGTGCCCGTGCCCAGGATGACAAATGACGCGTCGAGGGCCTGCAGCGCGCCGGTCTTGACGGCGCCCAGGATGAGATCGAGGCCCTTCTGGTCCACCATGCGCGACACCATCCCGATGATGGGCCTCGCCCACTGCCCCGGCCCGTCGAGTCCGCACCGCGGACCAGCAGGGCCTGCTTCACCTTCGCCTTTCCGGCCAGGTCATCGGCGCTGAACGCCGCGGGAAGCAGCGCGTCGGTTTGCGGATTCCAGACGGGCCGTGTCGACGCCATTGCGGATGCCGACGAGCACGCCGGCGCGCCGCTGCAGAATGCCCTCGAATCCGAACCCCTGCTCGGCGGTCTGAATCTCCTGGGCGTAGCGCCGGCTGACCGTCGTCACGATCTCCGAGAAATTGACGCCGGCCTTGAGGAAGCTGACGTTGTTCCAGAACTCCAGGCCCTCGGCGGTGAACACGTCCCACGGCAGGTCGAGCGCGGGCAGCACCTCCCTGCCGAAGATGCCCTGGTACGCCAGATTGTGAATCGTGAACACCGTGCCGGCGCCCTCGAACGCGGGGTGCTTCCGGAAGCGTTCCCGCAGGTAGGCGGGCACGAGGCCGGCCTGCCAGTCGTGCGCGTGCACGACGTGCGGGCGCATCCCGGTCGCGACGGCGCACTCGAGGGCCGCTCTCGAGAGCAGCGAGAACCGCAGGTGGTTGTCCGGATAGTCCCCCTCCGGGCTCTCGTACAGCTCCTCGCGGTCGTAGTACGCGGGGCAATCCACGAACCAGAATCGCACGCCATCGTCGTGCACGCTCTCGAGGACGCGGAAGTCGGGCGCGCCGAGCCACGCGCCGCGTGCGAAAGAGGCGACCTCCTTTCCCTCCTCCATCCCGCGGTAGCGCGGCGTCACCACCGTCACGCGATGCCCGAGGTGAGCAGAGCGCCGCCGGCAGCGCGCCGCCCACGTCGCCGAGGCCTCCGGTCTTCGAGTACGGGATCGCCTCGGAGACCACCATCAGGATGTCGAACATCTTTTCCACTCCCACCGGGGGAACTCGACGGACATCACTTCGCCGCAGGGCGCTTGGCCTCGAGGCTGCGCGCGATCGCCACCTCCCTGGCCGCCTCTCCCGGCTGGCCGCGCCGATTATAGACGTCGGCGAGCACGTAGTGGCCGAGCGGCGCCATCTCGGAGGTCGGGGCCAGTTTGAGGCCTTCCCGCGCCAGCCGCACGGCCTCGGCGACATCGCCGCCCGAGGCGAGCAGGGCCCGGGCCAGGAAGAAATGCCCGTCCGCGAACTTCGGATTCCCGTCGAGGGCCTGCCTGAGGGCATCGATCTCGAGTTGCTTCTCCCCCATCTGCGCGTAGACCCTCGAGAGGTTGAAGGCCGCCTTGAAGGTCTCGGGGTAAAGGTCGAGTTCCTCGAGATATTCGCGCTCGGCCGTGGCGAGATCTCCGCGCGTCTCGGCGATGAGCGCAAGGTTGTAGTGCGCCAGCCGAACGTCGGATCGCAGTTCCAACGCCTCCCTCGCCAGGCGGGACGCCGTCTCGAGGTCGCCGCGCTTGAACGCGATCGCCGCCAGCGAGTTCTTGGCCGGCGCCACGTGGTCATCCATCTGCAGCGCCTCGAGGAACAGTTTCTCGGCGCGGTCGAGGTTGCCGCGGTCGAGCCAGATCTCGCCCATCTGGTAGCGCACGTAGGCGTCTTTCGGATCGATCGTCAGGTAGTGCTCGAAGCCCGCGAGGGCGGCGTCATCGTCGCCGAGTTGGCGGTACGCCGCAGCGATGTTGATGACGGCGAGGTCGTAGTCCGGCTTGAGCGACAGGGCCTTCCGGAAGTACTCAATCGCCTCCTTGTATCGCCGTTCCTTGAAGTACGCGTTGCCCAGCGAAAACCACCCATCGATGACTTCGGGATCCGAGGCCAGCACCTTTCGCAGGATCGCGGTGACCTTTGGGAAGGACCCCTTGGTCGGCGCCAGGTCGCGCGCCTCACCGAGCAGGTTGAAGATCGGGATCTTGTCTTTCGGGTCCGGCCTGGTGGTGCGCGGGTCGTTCGCCGTGGCCACGAACGTGCCGACGTAGCCCAGGGCGGCGAGCCGGGCTCGAACCTCGGGATCGACGTCGGACGGCGGCGGCGCCGCCGACACCTTCTCGAACGCCTGCTCCATCGTGCGCAGCCTGGCGATCATCTGGTCGCCGACCGTGCGGCGCTGCGCGTAGATATCGGTCTTCTCGTACGGGTCTGTCTCGATGTCGTACAGCTCCGGGCGGGGCGCGTCGATCACCTTGAACCGGCCGGAACGCATTGCGCGGAGGTCGCTCCACCCGTAGTGGTGCAGCGGGTACATCGCCTCGGCGTACCCCTCGAGGCCCAGTTCAATCGCCGCGCCCGTCATGAGCGGCACCAGGCTCCTGCCGGCGACCTGCTGCGCCGGCGGCAGCGCACATCAGGTCGAGGGCGGTCGGCAACAGGTCGACGATCCGCACCGGGTCGGCCACCCGACGGCCCCGCGCCGACTCGACCGGCGCCCGGATGATGAAGGGCACGCGCGTCGACGGCCTCGTAGATGAAGAACCCGTGCGCATCCTCGCCGTGATCGCCCAGGCTCTCGCCGTGGTCGCCCAGCACCGCGATGACGGTCTTCTCGAGCAATCCCCGCGATTCCAGGAATTCGACGACGCGGCCGACCTGGGAGTCGGTGAAGGCAATCTCGCCGCGGTAGGGATGACCTTTGTACTTCGTGCGGTACGGCTCCGGCGGCGCGTAGGGCGTGTGCGGGTCGTAGAAGTGGAGCCAGGCAAAGAACGGCTGGTCCTTGACGGAGTCGATCCACGGGAGCGCTTTGTCTACGACCTCATTCGCCGGCCGCTGAATCTCGCCGAGCGACCGTCCCCCGCGACTTGCTCAAGTCGAAGTCGTCGAAGTAGGTTTCGAAACCCTGGCCTGATGCCCCACTTGCCGTCGAGCACGTAGGCCGCCACGAACCCGCCGGTCTTGAACCCCTGCGGGCCGAGGATCTCCGCCAACGTCGTCTGCTCCGGCGCCCAGGAAGAACCCGCCGTTGTCGCGCACGCCGTGTTCAGGCGGGAACCGGCCCGTCAGGATGCTCGCGTGCGCCGGCAGCGTCAGCGGCGCGGTCGTCATCGCCTGCTCGAAGAGCACGCCATCACGCGCGAGGCGGTCGAGGGCAGGGGTTTCGACGTCCTTCGAGCCGTAGGCGCCCAGGTGGTCGGCGCGGGTCGTGTCGAGCGTGATGATGACGAGGTTCAGGGCGGGCTCGGCCAGCCGGGCCGGCCGGCCAGCGGCGCGGCAGCCCTCCGGGCGTGGCCGCGCCATGCCCACGCCGCCCTCCGCGGCCAGACACGACGCCGGCCGCGACCAGGGCGCCCGCGATTCCCGCCCAGGGTGTCCGCCCCGGTCGACCCGGGCCGTGCTGCCGGCTCTCCATACCTCCTGCGATCGTGATTGAAGATCGGAGGGCTCGTCAACGCCTGAGTTTTGATATACTTCGCCCGCGATGCGGAGTCGGCCGCGTTGGCCGCCTTGTGCCGCATTGCCGAGTCGCATCCCTCAAAGGAGGAAACGTGAAGTACCTGGTGCGTCCCTGGCGGCGCACGGTAGCGCGGCTGCTGGTGCTGGCGCTTGCCGTGGGAGCCGCCCCGGTGAACTGCCTGGCCAGTGAGCCAGCCGGGCCGCCGCAGACCTCTCCGACGCTCTCAGCCTCGATCCAGAAAGCCGTGCAGCAGGAGGCGGGAAAGGTCGCGAAGGTGTCCCCGAAGGCCGCGCGTCAGGCGGGCGCCAGCGCGCCGGCTGACACGTCGTCCGGGGGCTTCTTCAAGTCCAAGGCCGGCATCATCACGATCGTGATTCTCGCGGCGGGCACGGGCTATGCCCTCTACTCGACGTCGCACGATCGCATCACCTCTCCGAAGGTGCCGTACGGAGGGACCAAGCAATGAAGACGCGCATGACCGTTCTTCTGGCGGCGCTCGCGCTGCTGGTTGCCGTGGGCGCGTCGGCACAGACGCAGACCGGCACGATAATCGGCCGGGTCGTGGACGAGCAGGGCGCCGTGCTGCCCGGCGTCACCGTGACGCTGACCGGCGGCCAGGGCTCGCATGACGCAGGTCACCGACGAGAGGGGCGAGTACCGCTTCATGGGCCTCACGTCGGCACGTACGAGGTGAAGACGGATCTCTCGGGCTTCGCGCCGAGGACCGAGCGCAACCTGGAGGTTGGCCTCGGCAGGACGCTGACGGTGAACCTCACCCTCAAGATCGGCGGCCTGACCGAGAGCGTTGACGTCATCACCAGCGCGTCGACGATCGACCTCACCAGCCCGGCAACCGAGAACAAGATCTCGTCCGAGCTGCTGGGTTCGATGCCCATCAACATCGGCAACTTCAACACCGCGACCTCGCTGATGAACTACGCGCCGGGCATCAACGGCGCATCGGCCTTCGGCGGCGACTCGTCGTACGGTAACGCGCTGCTGATTGACGGTGTGGACACGCGTGACCCGGAGGCAGGCTCGGCCTGGGTGTTCTTCAACTACAACATCCTCGAAGAGGTGCAGGTCAGCGGCCTCGGCGCCCCCGCCGAGTACGGCGGGTTCTCGGGCGCGGTGGTCAACTCGATCACGAAGTCCGGCAGCAACCGCTACTCGGGCCTCTTCGAGGGGCGGTTCACCAACGGAAGCCTTGCTGGTTCAGAATATCACCGACGAATTGTTGAAGGAGAACGCGTCGCTCGGGACCTCCAACAAGATGAAGAAGCTGACGGACTACACCGTGCAGCTCGGCGGTCCGATCAAACGGGACAAGGCGTTCTGGTGGGCGAGCGTCCAGCGCTACTCCTTCAACCTCGACCCGAGCGGCCCCCGAACCACGCAGACCGAGATCAGCCCTCGCTACAACGGCAAGCTCACGTTGAACATCACGCCCAACGACACGCTGATCGGCAGCGTCCAGCTCGACAACTACAACGTGACCGGGCGGACCGCCTACGCCGGCACCTTCTCGACCGACGACCAGACCGTTCGCCAGGACTCGCCGGAAGCGGTGTGGAACGCCCAGTACCGCAAGGTCATCAACTCGAGCACGTTCCTCGAGGCCAAGTTCATCGGGTACTGGGGCTATTACAACCTCGACCCGGTGAACAAGGCTCCGATCCACGTCGATCAGGACACGGGCGGATACACCGGCGGCGCCGGGTACTACTACTACGCCGACCGCGACCGCAATCAGCTGAACGTGCTCGGTCTCGAAGTACGCCGAGGCGTACGGGACGCACAACTTCAAGTTCGGCATCGAGTTCGAGCGCAGCAAGTCGCATTCCCAGTCGGAGTACAGCTCGTGCGGGGCGATCGGCCCCTGCTACTTCATCGACTACAGCGGGGTGCCGTACTACGCGTACAGCGGGCTCAACTACAACATCAAGGGCAAGAACGAGCGTGAGTCCTACTACGCCCAGGATGCGTGGAAGAAGGGCCGCCTCACGGTCAACCTCGGGCTCCGGCTCGACGCGATCCGCGGCTACAGCGAGAACCGGGATGAAGAACGTGTACAGCCCCGACCTCGCTGTCGGGCCACGACTCGGCGGCGTCTTCGACCTCACGGGGTCCGGGAACAGCGTCGTTCGCGCATTCTGGGGCCGCTACTACGAGGGGCCGTCTCTCAGCCCGTTCTCCATGGCCATCGGCGGCAACGAAGACAACGTCGTCTGGGAAGTGGTCGGGAACACGTTCACCGAGATCGATCGCTCGAGCACGCTCGATCTACAACATGGCGTCGAGCGTGAAGCAGTTCGGGCTCGATGAGACCAATATCAGCTTCGAGCAGCAGCTGCGGCGCGACATGCGATTCACCGTCACCGGGATCTGGCGCGACTACATGAACTTCCTCGGGTCGACGCTGCCGAAGGCGAGATGGTCACCCTTCTCGTACCTGAACCCGAAGACGAAACAGAACATGACGCTCTACAGCTGGGCGAACAGGCCGGCCGAGACCGTCGGCGCGGATTACCTCATCCAGAACATCGACGGATATCGGTTCTACGATGCCAACAACAATCCCATCGGGGGACCGACGCCGTCCCGGAATTACAAGGGCGTGATGTTCGTGCTCGCCAAGACGCTGTCCCACAATTGGCAGGGGCAGTTCTCGTACGTCTGGTCGGAAACGAAGGGCTCGATCAACAACGGCGGGCGCTCCGGGTTCGGCGGATCCGGATGGGAGAATCCAACCGTCGCGTTGGTCAACTCGGACGGCTTCATGTCGAACGACCGGACCCACGAGTTCAAGGTGCTGGGTGGCTACAACATTCCCAGGATCGACGTGGGGATCAGCGCGTTCTTCCGGTCAATCAGCGGCGGAACGTACACGCCAGTCCCGTCGACCACCGTGTCGTCACGCACGCTGAACTGGTTCAGTTCGCTGAGGCCCAACCTGGAGCCGTTGGGGACTTACCGATACCCGACGCTCACCGCTATGGATTTCCGGCTCGACAAGTCCTTCAAGGTCGGCGCTCACCGATTCCTCGTGTGGATGGACGCCGGGAACCTCTTCAACGCGTCTACCGTCACCGGACGGCAGACCAGGTATCCCAACCGCCAGATCTACTACGATCCCAACCTGCCGCCTGCCGACGTTGCCTACGACGGGCCGACGGCCGTCACAAGCGCACGGCAGATCACGTTCGGGGCGCGCTGGAGCTTCTAGCCGGCGTTTCGCCCTGACTCACACGCCCCGGGGGCCGTTCCCCCGGGGCGTTCTCTTGTACAGGGATGCTACACTGCCCCGATGACCCAGCCTCACCGCCCGCGGCCTGAGCGGGCTGACTCGCCCGAACTGGCCGCCTTCCGTCAACTGAAAGCAACCCAGCCTGAACTTGCGGGCGCGGTCGACATGCAGGTCGAACTCGTGGTGATGCAGCACCGCGTTCAGGCCCGGCTCTCCACACCCTGGCTCGAGTTCGACGCCGTGTGGCTCGCGCGCCAGCTCTCCGATGGACGGCCGATCCTGCGCTTCGAGGAGATCCCGTTCGAGTGGGGCGAGTTCCGCACGCTGTTCCGGCAGGTGACCGAGGTGCTGCGCCGATACGACCTGCTCGAACAGACGGACCAGGATCATCTGCAGCAGCTGATTCGAGATGGCCGGCCGACCAGGGACGATGTCGCGGCGTGGTACGTGGAGACGGCCAGTCGCCAACCGAACCGCGCGGCGCCTCCGGCAACCCAGCCTGAATTCGTCTCGCAGGTGCTCACGTTGGCGGCCAGGCCGTTTCTGGCGCGCACCGTCGAGACGCTGCACCAGCGGGTCAATCTCGAACCCTGGACGCGTGCCTACTGCCCCTTCTGCGGCGGGGACGCGGAGCTGGCCCTGCTGCTCCGCCCCGGCGAAACCCGCCTGGCCTGCGGTCGCTGCACGGGCGTCTGGCCGTTTCCCGAACACGCCTGCCCGCACTGCGACAACCGGCTCCCGGGATACCAGACGGTCGTACGCCAGCCGCGACGGCCGCTACCGCCTCATCGGCTGCGATGCCTGCCGGCGCTACATCAAGGCGTTCGACGCGCGGAAGGCCGACCGTCCGTTCATGCTCGACGTCGACACGATTGCCACGCTCCCGCTGGACGCGGCGGCGCTCCAGCGGGGATACGTGGCGTGATCATGAGAATGCCAGGCCTAAAGGCCTGACCTCTAGCCGTCAGATTGGGATTCCGGTGCGAAACGAGTGGGACTACGGTTGGTGAGGCTGCTGACCGCCGTCGCCGCCCATCAGCAGCTTGGCCTGGCTGTTGATCCAGTTCATGAGGTGACGCGTCTCCCAGAACCGGCCGGCGTTCGAGCGGGCGCCGAGCACGACGACGGCGACGGTCTGGTTGACGTCGGGTAGCCGGAGGAGCGTCGCGAGGCAATAGCCGGAGCGGCTGGTGAAGCCCGTCTTGCCGCCGCGGACGTCCACATTCGCCGTCCGGAGCAACTGGTTCGTGCTGCGAATCGAGATCGGCCGGCGGCTCGTCCGGAACGTGTAGGTCTCCGTCCGCATGATGCCCGAGATGAGCGGGTCGTCGGCGGCGTAGGAAATCAGTCGCGCCATGTCGTAGGCCGACGACACGTTGTCGGCCAGCAGGCCCGACGAATCAACGTACCGCGTCTCTTTCAGCCCCAGCTCCGCCGCCTTCTCGTTCATCCTGGCGACGAAGCCGGCGGTGCCGCGGGGCGACACCCTGGCGAGCATCCGCGCGGCGGCGTTGTCCGAGGCGATGAGCGCCAGGTGCAGCAGGTTCTCGAGCGACACGCGCTCGTAGGCGCGCAGGTGTGTGACCGACGCGCCCCGCGTGTCGGCCCGGTCCACCATGAACTCCTCGGAGAGATCCGGGTCGTCCTCCACCACGCACACCGCCGTCATCACCTTCGTGATGCTGGCGATCGAGCGCTGGTCGAAGGCCTTCTCCTCCCAGAGCACCTGGCCGGTCTCGGGATTGTAGATGATGGCCGCTTCCGCGCGAATATCGGGAACAGTCGCCCCGTTCGCGTCGGTCTTGAACTGCGGCTGGGCGAGGTACGCCGCCGAGCGCGCACGGGCGAGCCTCGCGCGGCGCGCCCGCGCCGCTGAGGCCGAATAGGCGGACTTCCGCTGGCTCGAACTGGCAGCCTTCGACGTCGACTTCGCGACCGGCGGCTTGGCGGCCATCGCCGACCTGGCGGACGCCGATGGCGGCTTCTTCTTCGCCGGCGTTCTGGAGGAACTCTGGGCGAACGCGGGCGACACGGACGCCGCCAGCACGGCCGCGGCGACACATATCGCCCCGACCGCCTTCGCCATGCGGCCCGGCCTACCCTCGATCACGCCGGTTCCCCGTATCAGCAAGCTGCTCAGTCACTTGGTCGGAAAGTCTACCAGAACGGATCGATCGCGCCAACGAAAAACGTCCACTATCGGAGAGTATCGGATCGGCGCGTACGAAACTTCAGTCCACGCCTTCGTAGGGATCGGGGCCGAGCGAGTCGGGCAGCTTGTAGGGGTCGTGGGCCTGGAGCCGTTCGGTGTTCTTCAGCAGCGCGTCCCACGTCGACGGATCGAACCCGACAACGGCGCTGTCGCCCGCGATGATCGTCGGCACCTCAGCGCGCGAGGTCATGAGCAGCATGTTGCGGAACGCCTTGATATCGGTCGAGACGTCGAACTCGATGAAGTCGACGCGCTTCTGGAGCAGGAACTCCCGCGCCGTCTTGCAGTGCGGGCACGTCGGGATGCTGTAGAACTTGTTCCTCACGGGCACCTCGCGGCGGCAGAACGCGACGTCACAGTGTCGCGAGGTTGACACTCTGTGTCAACTCCCGGATGCGTCGCCATCCGGCAGCTCTCGACGGCGATCCAACGGTTGGGATGAGAAATCCAAGCGATCAGACCAGACGAAGGAAATGGCGTGCAGCGGTGTAAAGAATCCACGGCGGATCTACACGATCACGAAGAAATCCACGCGGGATCCGGTGTGTGTATCACGATTACGACGGACGATCGGGAGGGCACGCAGTTTGCAAAGCTGAGAAAGCAGGAGAATGTTATGAGCCTCGTACGGCTCCTCGGCTTCACCACTCTTCAGTGCGGATGCGTCGTTGGCCGCTATCGCGAGCTCGCCAGCAACCGCGAAGTGTCGTACGTCGAGGAGAAAGGACAGACCTGCGATGCCCACGGGCACCGCCGGAACCACACGATTCAGTCCAGCCGCGTGACGCCGGCGCCATCCAGGCTCGTCCAGGCCCAGGCGTCCTGATCGGCTGCCGCAGTTCCCTGGCGGACCGC
Organism: uncultured Acidobacteriota bacterium; assembly: GCA_963806085.1. GTDB lineage: Bacteria > Acidobacteriota > Vicinamibacteria > Vicinamibacterales > JAKQTR01 > JAKQTR01. The sequence goes on along the minus strand of CAWDWR010000001.1, from coordinate 981,478 downwards.
CCGCACGGGCCACGTCCGCCGTGGGCGTAGCTTTCCCTTCCGCCCACTCCCCTGCTTTCGGTGACCGTTGGTTCTCGTGCCGGCCCCGGCGTACTGGCGGGCGCGGCGCAAGCCGAAATGTCCCTGTCCCCTGAAAACACGACGGGCGGTGAGTGCGCGTGGCACCCACCGCCCGCCTTCTTGCTTCAGGCTTCTGGCTTCTTCCCCTAGAACTGATACCTGATGCTGAACATCACTTTATAGACGTCGCTCAGGCCGGCGGTGGTCTCCAACGATTTCGTCATCAGCTCATTGTTCACCACGCGCATGCGGTACTGAGCCCGGCCCGACGCGTCAGCCGGCCCGCCTTGCGAAGAGCTCGGCACGATCAGGGGCGTGTTGTTGACCAACCGCTGCCCGACGCCCCAGTCGCTGTTGAGGAGGTTGCCGAAGTTGGCGATGTCGACGCGGAACTGCAGCAAATGCCGGCTCCCCCACAGGTTCTTGAAGACGTCCTGCGACACGCTCAGGTCGAGGCGATTCACGAACGGCAGGAACACGGCGTACTTCCTGGCGTATTCGCCCCGGTGCTGGCTGAGGTACGCGTCCTGGGCGATGTACGCGTCCCAGGCCGCCGCCTGCTCGGCCGCGGTGAACGTCCGGGTGCCGGAGGTGAACGCCTGGAAATTCATCTCGGACTGATCCCGCGCGATGTAGAGCAGGTCGTTGCTCGTGCCGCCATCGCCGTTCAGATCACCGGAGAAGTAGTAACTGTAGGGCCCCTGGCTATACCCCTCGTAGAAGACAGACACCGACGTCGTCAGCGCCTTGATCCAGTCGAAGCTGTAGCTGGCGGCCGCGAACACGCGATGGCCCGGCGACGTGCTGGCGTACCCGACCCCGGGCGTATTGGGGTTCGAGGACTGGGGATTGGAGTTCCAGGACCCGAACGCGATCGATCCCGGATCCACGGTGTTCCACGCGACGCCATACCGGTAGCCCCCCTTGACGTAGAGGCCGGCCCGGTAGGTCCGCTCGAGGCTCCCGCTGATGTTCCAGGCGGACCCGACATTCTCGTTCTTCAGCACGACCGCGTTCGCCACGGTGGGATTGATGCGGTTGCTCGTGCCGCCGAGAGACCAGCGCGGGCGGCCGTCGGCGCCGGCGAAGGTGGTGTTCGGCAAGGTCTGGTTGGCGTTGATGTAGTACACGCCGTTGACGTCCTTGCTGTACATGTACTCAATCGTGCCCACCCAGCCGCCGGGCAGCCGCTGGTCGACGCCGAGGCTGGTCCGCCAGATCTGGGGGAACTTGAAGTTCGGGTCGGTGAGCGCGAGCTCGAAGCTCGACGCGGGCGCCCCGGTCACGGTGGCCGGCTTGTACCGCTCGGTGTTCGGGTTGAACGGCCGCGCCGTGGTGTTGGAAATCGACTCGAACCCCGTCAGCACGCCCGTGTTGCCGATCTGGTTGGAGATCCAGACGTAGGCCGGCTTGCCGGTGAAAATGCCCGTGCCGCCGCGGAACTGGGTGTTACGGTTGCCGAACACGTCCCAGTTGAACCCGACGCGCGGCGACCAGAGGAATTTGGGGTCGGGCAGCTTGGCCGTCTGGTACTGCACCATCTTGCCGTTCTCGTCCATGAACGTCATGGCGTCGGCGACGGTGTTCTGATAACCCGTGTCACCGAACACCGGCACGTCGAAGCGGATGCCGTAGGTGACCGAGAGGTTGCTCTTCCACTGCCAGACGTCCTGGGCGTAGGCGCCGGTGTACTGCACCTCCAGCGGCTGGAGCGGCTTCTCGCTGCCCGGGATGTTGTTCCACCGCACCTGGAACGTGCGCAGGGTGACCGGCGAGACCGTCCGATTGGGGTTCGCGAGGTAGTCGTTGGCGTCGGTGTAGAAATCCGCCAGCGAGTTGTAGACGTACGCGCTCTGCTTGCCCGGGAAGAACACGTTTTCGGAGCGGTACTTCTCGTAGCTGCCGCCGAAGGTGAACGTGTGGGCGTTCTTGTAGATCGAGAAGTTGTCCTGCAACTGGAACGTGTTGTAGCGCAGCTCGTTGTTGGGCGTGAACGGCTCGTAGCCGAGCGACGTGTAGACCGACCCGCCTTCGAGGATGTCGATGAAGGGGAACAGGGTCGGGTACCGGACGTTGCGGCTCTCGTCCTGCTTCGTGTAGCCGACGATCAGGCTGTTCGACTTGTTGCCGCCGAACGCGCCGTTCCACTCGCCGATGATGGAGCGGATGTTCTCCATGATCTGGTAGTTCGACGCGTCGAAGTTCAGGCCTGTCGTGTTGCTGCGCCGGCTGCCGAACCCGAGCGACGACGAATTCGAGAGGAGGACGTCCGTGTTCGAGTCGAGCTGGTTGTAGCGGACGCTGACCTTGTTCGTCGAGTTCAGGTTGTAGTCGCCGCGGACCAGGTAGCGCCGCGCCGGCGTCTCGAACGAATAATCCTGGTAGGGCCCCGTGTCGTAGCTGAAGTTCTTCTTCATGTAGGCCGAGAGCGCGTCGAGGTCGGACGCCAGAACGCGCGTGGTGTTCCCCCCGACCGGCTGGCCGCCCGTGTTGGCCTTGAACGTCGTGCCCGGATAGGTGTTCGCCTCGTCTTCGATGTTGAAGAAGAAGAACGCCTTGTTCTTGATGATCGGGCCGGAGACCCAGCCGCCGCCGTTGTGGAAGGTGAACGTGCCGGGATTGTACTTCAGCCCCTTGGCCTCGGTGCCGACCAGCGAGTCGTTCCTCCACTGATAGAACGCGGAGCCGTGGAAGCTGTTGCCGCCGCTGCGCGTGACGGTATTGACGCCGGCGCCGATGAAGTTGCCCTGGCGCACGTCGTAGGGCGCGATGTTGACCTGCACGGCTTCGATCGCCGACAGCGAGATCGGCGCGACGCCGGTGCGCTCGCCCGGCGTGCCCGCCAGCCCGAACGAGTTGTTGAAATACGAGCCGTCAACCGTGATGTTGTTCATCCGGTTGTCCATGCCCGCGAACGATGTGCCGGCGGCCTGCGGCGTCAGGCGAGTGTAGGAACTCAACTGGTTCGTGACCGTCGGCAAGGCGTTAATCGTCTCGCGCGAGATGGCCGTCGCCGCGCCGGTGCGCGCCGAGCTGAAGACCGCGTCCGACTGCGCCACGACCGTGACTTCCTCGCTCACGGCCAGCGTCTTCAGCGTGAGCGTCAGGTCGCTCGACACGCCGAGGTTGACATACACGTCCTTGGTCACGGAAGGCTGGAAGCCCTCGAGCGACGCCGTGACGGTGTACGGACCGCCGACGCGCATGCCGGGAATTGAGAAGTGGCCGTCCTCGCGCGTCACGGCCTCGTACTTCGATCCAGAGGGCTCGTGCAGGGCGACGACGGTAGAGCCCGGCACCGCCAGCCCCTGCGCGTCCTTCACGATGCCGTTGATGGCCCCGGTCGTCACGCCCTGGGCGAACGCGCCGGCGGCCGGCCACAGCAGGGCGCAGGCCACGAGCAAACCCAACACAATCCGCACTCGCTGATGCATCAGTTCATCTCCCGATAGAGTGTCCCTGGGATTGGCACTCGCAACGCTGGAGGCGGGTGCAGCGGGAGCCGGCAACCACCTGTCGCCGGCCGTCACCCGACCCGAGCCTGACGAGTATACATCAAACGCCAGAGCCCGGCATTTCGTGGCTGAAAACTGGCGAGCTACCACCGGTAGTGGGTCCGCCGGCGGCAGCCCCCAGGCGTGCCCTCCCGGCCAGCCGTCGGCCGGCCGGGGCGCCGGGGCCTACTTTCTCGGCCCGGTCTTGATGCTGTAGGACTTGCGCGCCCAGACGTCGACGTCGTTCCGCTTCACCTTGACGTCGATCTGGCGCGTCCGCCGCAGGGGGTCGGGGTTGGTCGAGTAGTACCCGATCATGTAGTAGTCGCTGGTCTCGGCGTCGATCCGTTTCAGCGCCTTCTCGAAGTCGTTCTGGTTCACGACCGCGATGCCGCCGGTCTGCTCCGCCAGCACGCGGAGGCTGTTGATCGAGTTCGTGATGTACTCCTGGTACTCCACCGGGTCGACGTTGTCGTCGAGATCGGGCATCCCCACCAGCCCGCGCGGGTCGATCGTATAGATGGTCGCGTTGGCGCGGTTCGCCGAGCGGGTCAGCTCGGCCAGCTCACGCACCAGGTCGGCGTCGGCGAACTTCGCGCCGGACCGCGACGGGTCGTTGATGTCGCCCGGATTGTTGTTGCTGCTGTCGGTGGTCCCGTCCGGGTTCGTGGTGCTCGACGACTGGTTGGCCTGCGTGCCGAAACGGTTCTCGAAGAACTCGGCCTGGCCCGACCGCGACTTCTCGAACGGGTTGAAATCGTAGCCGTTGCTCACGTAGATGAGGGCCTTGCGCCGGTTGTGGATCTTCGAGAGGTTCTCGAGCATCTCGGCCGCGGACGCGAACGCCACGTGCGCGCGGTACCGCACCTCGGTCGGGCCCTCCTGCCCTTCCGGCCCCTGGATGATGTCGGTGGGCTTGAGCGCGCCGCCCATCACCTTCTTCAAGGCCTCGTCTATCCGCTTGAGGTCGTACGTGAGGTCGATGGCGATCGACGAGGTGCCCGACGACACGATACCGAACATGTCGCCCTGGTGGATGAGGGTGCCCTTGATCTTCTTCAGCAGGTCGCGGACCCGCGCCGTGTTCTTGAAGTCGAGGTGCAGGTCGTCGATGAAGAGGATGAAGATGCGCCCGGAGGCGTCGTTGCTTGGCCGCGCGGGCGGCAGGATGATGCCCTCGGGCGGCGCCGCCGGAGGCGGCAGCGCAAGGTTCGACACCCGGCCGCCATGCACCAGCACGAGCGACGCCAGTTGCTGGAGCACGCCGTCTTCGTAGACTTCGAAATCGTCCTTCGTCAGGTCGGCCACGAACTGGCCGCTGGAGTCGCGGGCAATCACGTCATTGGTGACCAGGTCGACCGTGACCCGGAAGGTCGGCTTCTGCCCCTGCTGGTCCGTCTTGGGCGGCTGGCCCTGCGGCGCCTGCCCGGGCGCGGCAGGGGTCTGGGCCATCAGCACCGACCCGGCCAGCAGCACGGATGCCACCGCCGGCAAAGGAAAGACAAGGCGCGTCATGGATGAACCTCTTGCTCTTTCGCCCTTCTATTCTACCGCAGACCGCGGGGTGGCCGGCCGCCAGACCTCCGGCCGGGCACACCGGCGCCGCCTGGTTGGTTAGACGTCGGCTGGGCGGGTACGGCTGGCCTCGACCCGGGGCTCGGTTCGGCGGGATCGCCCCGGCGCTACCGCTTCTTCGTGGCCCGCTTCACGGCGGGACGCGCCGATTTCCCCGCCGGACGCTTGGCGGAGGCTTTCGCCGCGGGTCTCGCGGCCGCGCGCTTCGCCGGGGCCTTCCCTCTTACGGAGGCGGACTTTCCGGACTCCGCTTCACGGGCGAGCGCCCGTCTGGCCTCTGACGCCGCCGCCCGGGCGGCGGAGAGTTTCTCGGCGAGCGGCGCCCGGTGCACCTGGGCGAACCGCACCTGGTCGCCGACCGTGTGGTACGTCCAGATCTCGGTGACGCCGATGCCGAGGTCGCCGCACAGCCTTCGGGCCACCCCCGCCACACCCGAGGGCACGTAGAGGATGAACTCCACCGGCAGCCTCCCGAACCGGGCCCACTGGGCCATCGCCTCGAGCTGATTGACCGACTCGCTGGTCTCGACTTCGATCACGCCGGCCAGCTTCTTGCCCGAGCCCGGAGAGGTCAGCACCAGGTCAGGGTACTGCGCCTCGGCGCCCGCGCCGACGGCGGCCGTCTGCTCGGTTCCCGGGTTGATGCCGACGGTGAAGCGCCGCTTGTACTTGGCCTGGAGCAGGCGGATCACCCGGTCGTGCTCGAGTTGTTCGCGAACGGGCCGTACGAGGATCGGACTCAAGGCGCCCTCCTCCGGGCAGAAGCGCTCAAACCGTCGCTGGAAAGGCGATAGAGTGTAGCACGAAAACCCAGCGCGGGCGGGCGTGTCACGGCGGCGAAGGGCGGCGTCCGGCGGGGGCAGGGCCGGGCAGGCCAACGCAGCCCAGGGCAGATTCCGGCAGTCCTCTACCGAAACGGGCAGGATGCGCCGATACACTGCCCGGAGTTGCACATGCCCGAGACCACCCTTGCCAATCCGACCGCCCAGGTGTCCGAGCCCCATGTCCTGCTGGTCGAGGACCACGAGCGGGCCGCGCACGGCCTCCAGGAGCTGCTGCAGTTCCAGGGGTTCCGCGTGACGTGCGCGCCCGACGGCCCGACGGGGCTCCATGCCGCCCGCCATTCCCGCCTCGACGCCATCGTGCTCGACGTGCGGCTGCCGGGCATGGACGGGTTCGCCGTGTGCCGGGCGCTGCGCGAAGACGAGGCCACCAGGGACATCCCGATCGTCATGCTGACCGGGCTGGGCGACACGCCGTCGAAGCTGCAGGGCTTCGAGACCGGCGCCGACGACTATCTCGTCAAGCCGGTGCCCGCACGGGAGCTGGCCGCCCGCCTGCACCGCCTCATCGCGGCGCGCGCCGAGGCGTCCACGCGCCTGCACGACCAGCGGCTGCGGGTCATCACCGAGATCGCCGGCGCCGTGTGCGAAGAGCTCTCGGCGCCGCTCGCCGCCGCCCTCGGCACCCTCGACCTGGCGATGCTCAGGCCGGGCATCCCCGCCGACGTCCGGCGCGACCTCTCGCAGTGCCGCACCCACCTCTGGGAGGTGGCCTCGACCATCGCCGAGCTCACCGATGCGGGCGCGCTGGCCATGAGCCCGCCGAGCCCTGATAGAATGGTGCATCTCGCGCCAGAGGGACACGCGTAACACGCTCCGCTCCGTTTCTGCGGCTGTTCCTCCGGCAGTACTCTGTACGGGGTGCCCATGCCGCGCCGACTCTCCTCTGCCCTGCTCGCAGGGATTTGCCTGCTCGTTGCGTCCGTTCCGGCGCTCGCCGACCCACCCGTGCCGAAGCCGGCCGCGGCGGTCCTGGGCCGCATCAAGGCCGCCGACTCCAACCTGCTGGCCGTTTCTGAAGAAGACGGCCGCTTCCTCCGGTTCCTCGTCATTAGCTCGGGCGCGAAGCAGGTGCTCGAGATCGGCGGCGCGAACGGCTACTCGGCCATCTGGATCGGCCTGGGCCTGCGCGAAACGGGCGGCCGGCTCGTCACCATCGAGTACGACCCCGCGCGGGCGAAGGACGCCGAGGCGAACATCAAGGCCGCCGGGCTGTCGGACATCGTGCGCGTCGTGCCGGGTGACGCGTTCAAGGCCATTCCCGGGCTGACGGGCACGTTCGACTTCGTCTTCCTCGACGCCTGGAAGAAGGACTATCAGCGGTTCTTCGACCTGGTCTATCCCCGCCTTGACAACGGCGGCCTGTTCGTCGCGCACAATGTCGTGAACAAGGCCTCGGAGATGGGCGATTTCCTGGCGACGCTCCGCACCCATCCCGGGCTGCGCTCCGCCATCGTCTCGCCGTCGGGCGAGGGCATTTCCGTCTCGGTCAAGCGGCAGGAGCGCTAGGTGACACGCAAGCCGGTGCACATCATCGGCGTGCCGCTGGACCTCGGGCAGGGCCGGCGCGGCGTCGACATGGGGCCCTCGGCGCTCCGCATCGCGGGCCTCGACCGGCGAATCGCCGCCCTCGGCCACGCGGTGACCGACCGCGGCGATCTGCACGTGCCGATCCCGGAGACCCGCGACGCGGGCGATCCGGCGAAGAAGTACATCCGAGAAATCGCCCGCGTCTGCCAGCGGCTGCACCACGCGGCGCTCGGCAGCCTGCGCGACGGCGCGCTGCCGCTCGTGCTCGGCGGCGATCACAGCCTCGGCGCCGGGTCGGTGGCCGCCGCGTCCGACTGGGCGCAGCAGCGTGGATTGCCGATCGGCCTCATCTGGGTGGACGCGCACGGCGACATGAACACGCCCTCGTCGACGGGCAGCGGCAACGTGCACGGCATGCCGCTGGCGGCCCTGCTCGGGCCCGAGCCGCAGGAACTCGCCCGCCTCGCGTCCCGGGTGCCCGCCGTCGATCCGGCGCGCACCGTGCTCATCGGCATCCGGGATCTCGACCACCAGGAAAAGGAGAACATCCGCCGGTCGGGCGTGCGGGTGTTCACGATGTCGGACATCGACCGGCAGGGCATGGCGTCGGTGGCGCAGCAGGCGATCGCGGCCGCCGGCTCCGGCACCGCCGGCATCCACGTCTCGTTCGACATGGACGTGTGCGATCCCGCCATCGCGCCCGGCGTCGGCACGTCGGTGCGCGGCGGCCTCGGCTTCCGCGAAGCGCACCTGCTGATGGAAATGGTCGCCGACTCGCGGCTGCTGACCTCGCTCGACCTTGTCGAGGTCAACCCGATTCTCGACGTGCAGAACACCACCGCAACGCTGGCGATGGAGCTCGCGCTCTCGGCCCTCGGCCAGCAAATCCTCTGAAGGAGACAGAAGCCATGACGATCCGATTCACGACCCTGACGCTCGTTGCCGCCCTGCTGTTCGCCGCCGGCGCGCCCGCGGCAGCCCAGCAGAAGCCGCCGCTCAGCCCTCCGGGCCAGGCGGCGGTCACGATTGGCGCCGCCACCATCACGATCGACTACGCGCGTCCGTCGATGCGCGGGCGGAAGATCATGGGCGAGCTCGTGCCCTTTGACAAGGTGTGGCGCACCGGCGCCAACGCCGCCACGACCCTGAAGACCTCCGCCGCGATCGAGATCGGCGGCACGCTCGTCCCGGCCGGCACCTACACGCTTTACACGCTGCCCGGCGACAACCGCCTGGAAGCTCATCATCAACAAGCAGACCGGCCAGTGGGGCACGGTGTACGACCAGGCGCAGGACCTGGCGCGCGTGGACCTCAAGGTCGGCAAGACGGCGGCTCCGGTCGAGCAGTTCACGATCACGCTGGCGGGCACGGGCGGCGCGGCCGGCCTCCTCACGATGGAATGGGAGAACACGACGCTCTCGATCCCGTTCAGCGTGAAGTAGAATGGCGACGGCGGGCCGGTAGCTCAGTGGTAGAGCATCGCACTTTTAATGCGGTGGTCGTGGGTTCGATCCCCACCCGGCTCACCAGCCTTCGCTCACCCTCGGCCTGCACCACCCTCGGGTGAGCTACGGCTGGCAGGCCAGCTGCACGCGAAGGCTGTCGCGCCCCCTCATGTGGTCTAACCACTTTGTGCTATTCTCAGCACGTTGGAGTGTGACCTCATGAAACGCATTGCTGCGGCCCTTCTCGTTCTCCTGCTCGCCTCGCCCGCGTTCGCGGCCGACGTCCTCGTCAGGGTCAAGACCCACAGCGACCCGATCTCCGTCGGCGGACAGTCCCAGCCGGCGCGCGACGCCGTCACAGAACAGTGGTATGCCCCCGGCAAGACCGCCCAGACAGGCGGCGACGGCGGCTTCATCGTCGACCTCGGCAAGAACATGGCCTACATGGTCAATCACCGCTCGACAGTCGTACGTGCCGCTCGCGATCCCGATCGACATCGTGAAGATCCTTCCGCCGGAAGTCGCGGCCCAGGCGCCGATGATGCAGATGTCCGCCACGGTCACCCCGACCGCCGAGACCCGCATGGTCGGGTCCTGGAAGTGCACCGGCTACGACGTGACCCTGACGATGATGGGCATGCCGATGTCGATGCGGGTGTGGGCATCGACCGACGTGCCGGCCACCCTGCTGGATTTCGCGGCGAAGGTGACGCCGGTGTTTCTGCAGGGTCAGATGCGCCTCACCGACGCGTCGATGAAAGAGTTCGCGAAGATCAAGGGCTTCCAGGTGGCCACCGAGTTGACCGCCAACGTGATGGGCGCGCAGATGCGCACGACGACGGAAGTGATCGAGATCGTCGAGAAACCCGCGCCGGCCGGCACGTTCGAGCCGCCCGCCGGTTACGCGGAGAAGGCGACGCTCAGCCTGCAGGACCTGCAGCGCCGGTAGGACCGGTCTCACGACCTGCGTGCGGCAGCGGGATCGTGCCGCGAGAACGGGTCGTGCAGCCGCTGCTTTTTTGGAGGTGTGCTCGTGACCGCCAGTACGCTCGAACGCAGCCGGGTCGTTTTCAGGCGCACCCACGCGCAGAAGGGGCGCCACATCAGCATCACGCCCGCGAACAGCGCCACCAAGCACCTCAGCTACGGGCGCATCCGGCTCGACGCCGAGGTGCCCGGGGTGTCGTTCGACGCCGGCGCGGAGGAAGTGGCCCTGATCTGTTTCCAGGGCGCCGCCACGGTGACCGTCGACGGGAAGCCGTTCACCGTCGGCCGTTACGACTCGATGTACATCCCGCGGGATTCGCACATCGGCGTGAAGACCGACTCGTCGGTCGACCTGGTCGAGCTTCGGGCGCCCGTCGAGCACCGCTATCCGTTGCGCCACGTCCCCTACTCCGACGTGACGGCGGATCCCGGCCTGCACTTCAAAGCCGGCGGCCCTGCGAGCACGCGCACGCTCAACATGCTCATCGCGAAGAACGTCGAGGCGGGCCGCCTGATGGCCGGCGTCACGTGGTCGGACCCGGGCAACTGGACCAGCTGGCCGCCGCACGAACACGCGGACCTGGCCGAAGAGCTGTACGTCTACTACGACATGCCGCCGGAAGCGTTCGGCATCCAGCTCGTCTACACCGACAAGGTCGAGCCGGAGCGGATCGAAATGGTGCGCGACGGCGACGTCGTCATCATGCCGAAAGGGTTCCACCCGAACGTGTCCATCCCCGGGCACGCGATTTCGTTCCTCTGGGTGATGGCCGCCGATCGCGAGCGCGAAGACAGGAAGTTCGGCGTCGTGAACGTGCACCCCGATTTCGCCCAGGCCCCGTCGGGGCTTGAAAAGGGACGGTGATCGCGATGCCCGACGCAGTTCAGGCTGGACGGCAAGGTGGCGCTGGTGACCGGCGCCACCGCGGGCATGGGACGGGCGATCGCCATCGCGCTGGCGGAAGCCGGCGCCGATGTCGCGGTTCACGAGCGTGCGACGCCCGCCGGAGGCAACGGCGGCCGCCGTCGCCGCGCTGCGGCCGGCGATCGGCGACCGTCGTCGGCGACCTGAGCGATCCGAAGGCGCCGGCGGCGCGTCGTCCGGGACGCCGAGGCGGCGCTCGGGCCGATCGACATCCTCATCAACAACGCCGGCACGATCCGGCGCGCGCCCGCGGCCGAGCATTCCGACGAGGACTGGGATCTCGTGCTCGCGGTCGATCTGTCGAGCGCCTTCCGGATGAGCCGTGAGGTCGGCCGGCGCCTGATCGCGCGCAAGGCGCCGCGGCAAGATCGTCAACACGTGCTCGCTGCTCTCGTTCCAGGGCGGCATCCTCGTGCCGTCCTACGCCGCAGCCAAGGGCGGGCTCGCGCAGCTGACCAAGGCGCTCGCCAACGAATGGGCCGTGCACGGCATCAACGTCAACGGCCATCGCGCCCGGCTACATCAGCACCGACAACACGGCGCCGCTCCGCGCCGACGCCGTGCGCAACCGGCGATACTCGACCGGATTCCGGCCGGCCGGTGGGGCGATCCCGACGATGTCACCGGCGCCGTGGTGTTCCTCTGCGTCGCCCGCCAGCGACTACGTGAACGGGCACATCCTCGTCGTCGACGGCGGCTGGCTCGCCCGATGATGGAGGGCTGACGTGGTGCAGGACGCTCGCGCCGAGATCGTCCGGCAGCATCGAGGCCGTGCGGCGTCGTGGCCGTCATCCGCCTCCAGGACGGTTCGAAGCTCCGCGCCGTCGTCGACGCGCTCGCCGAGGGCGGCATCACCGCCCTCGAGGTGACGATGACGGTGCCGCGGGCGATCGAGCTGATCGGCGAGATCGCGCCGACGCTGCCGCGCGGGCTTCGTGCTCGGCGCAGGCACGGTCGTCGATCCGGAGACGGCGCGCGCCGCCGATCGGCGCCGGCGCGCGCTTCGTCGTCGAGCCCGGTGTTCAGGCCGGCCGTCATCGAGCGCGTGCCACGGGCCGAAGGCGCGGCCGCCATGCCCGGGTGCTTCTCCCCCACCGAGATCCTCGCCGCCTGGGACGCCGGCGCCGACGTCGTGAAGGTGTTTCCCGCCACGGCGCTCGGGCCCGTCGTACTTCAAGGACCTGCGCGGCCCGTTGCCGCAGGTGCGGCTGATGCCGACCGGCGGCGTGAGCCTCGAAAACGCCGGCGACTGGATCCGGGCGGGCGCGGTCGCCATCGGCGTCGGGCGGCGCGCTGGTCGATCCCGAAGCTGGTCGCGGCCGGGAACTTCGACGGCATCACCGAGCGCGCCAGGCGCTTCGTCGAGCGCGTCAGGCAGCGCGCGGGAGGCGTCCGCATGAGCAGGGCAGTGAAGTGCGTCACCTTCGGCGAGATCATGCTGCGGCTGAGCCCGCCCGGGTTCGAGCGGCTCTTCCAGTCGCCCGTGCTGCAGGCGACGTTCGGCGGCGGCGAGGCGAACGTCGCCGTCAGCCTCGCGCAGTTCGGGTTCGACAGCTACTACGTGACCCGCGTGCCGGCCAACCCGATCGGCGACGCCGCGGTGCGGGCGCTGCGGGCCGAAGGCGTCCGAACGCGACTTCGTGCAGCGCGGCGGCGCGCGCCTCGGCATCTACTTCGCCGAGACCGGCGCGAGCCAGCGCGCGTCGACGCGTGGTCTACGACCGGGCGGGCGCGTCGGTCGCCGACCGTCAAGCCGGGAGAGATCCCCTGGGGCGACGTGCTCGACGGGCGCGGCGTGGTTCCACGTGACCGGGCATCACGCCGGCGCTCGGGCCCGGCGGTGGCCGACGCGACGCGCGAGGCCCTCGACGCCGCGCGCGCGGCCGGCGCGCGCGATCAGCATCGACCTCAACTACCGGCGCGAAGCTCTGGGGCACCGACCGTGCGCGCGAGGTGATGCGCCCGCTCGCGTCGATGGTGGACGTCGTCATCGCGAACGAGGAAGACATCCAGGCGTGCCTGGGTCTCGAGGTGCACGGCGCCGACGTCACGGCCGGCCGCCTCGACCTCGCCGGCTATCGCGACGTGGCGGTGCGCGTCGCCGCGCGAATTCGGCGTGAAGCAGGTCGCGATCACGCTCCGCGAGAGCTACTCGGCGAGCCGCAACGGCTGGAGCGCCGTGCTGTACGACGGCCGCGAGCGGGCGAGTTCTGCGAGGCGCCGCGCTACGACGTGACGCTGGTCGATCGGATCGGCGGGGGCGACAGTTTCGCCGCCGGGCTGATCTACGGCCTCGCCACCGGGCGCGCGCCCGAAGCGGCGCTGCGCTTCGCGGTGGCGGCGAGCGCGCTCAAGCAGACCATTCCGGGCGACTTCAACCGCGTGAGCGCGGCCGAGGTCGACCGCCTCGGCGCAGGGCGACCAGAGCGGCCGGGTCCAGACGATACGGACCGGGTTCAGCGCCTGCACTGCGCGCTGCTCCTCACTTCGGGCGTGCTCGGAGCACTCCGGATCCTCGCAGCAGAGCGCGCACACGCGCTTCATCGCGTCGAACCCCAGCACCTCGTGTCCGGGGCGAGGTAGTCGGGTTTCACCGCCTCGGTCCGCATCAGGTCGGTGCTGAGGTACTTCTTGTTGCTGTCGCTGAGCACCGTCACCACGACCTTGTCCTTGCCGAGGGCGTCCTGGACCTTCAGCGCGCCGATGACATTGGCGCCGGACGAGATGCCGACCGCCAGGCCCGACGCTGGCCAGCTTCTGCGCCATGATGATCGAGTCGCCGTCGGACGCCTCGATGACCGGTTCGAGCTCGTTGCAGCTTGACCAGCGCCGGGATGAACTCGTCCGAGATGCCCTGGATGCGGTGCTGCCCGACCTTGCAGCCCGTGCTGATGGTCGGCGATTCCGCCGGCTCGAGCGGATACACGCGGATCGCGGGGTTCTTGCTGCGCAGGTAGCGCCCGACACCCATCACCGTGCCGCCCGTGCCGACGCCGGCGACGAAGGCGTCAGGCGTCAGGCCCTGCAGGCGCAACTGGTACCAGATCTCCGGGCCCGTTGTCCGCATGTGCGCGTCGGCGTTGGCCTCGTTCGAGAACTGGCACGGCAGGAAGACGTGTCCGTCGCGGGCCGCCAGTTCCTCGGACATGCGGATGCTGCCCAGGAACCCGCCCTGCTCGCGGCTCACGGGCACAATCGACGCGCCGAAGCTCGAGATGAGGGCCATGCGCTCGTGGCTCATCCAGTCGGGCATGAACACCGTCACCGGATGACCGAGTGCGCGGCCGATGGCCGAGAACGCGATGCCCGTGTTGCCGCTGGTCGCTTCGGCGATGGTGTCGCCCGGTTTGATCTGGCCGGTCGGTGTAGGCCTGCCGCATGATGTGCAGCGCCATCCGATCCTTGATGCTGCCCGTCATGTTCACCTGCTCGTACTTCGCGTAGACGACCCTGGGCTCGCCGTGGTACGTCAGGCGAATCGCGAGCAGCGGCGTGTTGCCGATCAGGTACTCCAGGGACTTGAACCGGGCGGCAACGACGGGATCCAGCGTCGTGACGGACTCCATCGAAACTCTCCAGTGCGGGTTGGCGAACGCAACGGGCGGGGACGCGACAACCGATTGATTCTAACATCGCAGCGGCATACTGCCGCCGCCGTCGACGCCCGCGTCGGGGCAAGACACGGCCGCGGGCGCTTGGCCGCGCGGCTAGCGTATGGCGAGGGCGTTGCGACGTGTGGTACTATTTGTGGTTGCCGTTCTCGCGTCAGTGCAGGCGGCACGCGCCACGCGAGCACGTCCCCATCGTCCAGGGGTTAGGACGTGGCCCTTTCAAGGCCAAAACCCGGGTTCGAATCCCGGTGGGGACGCCAGCCTTCGCTCGCCCTCGGCCTGCACCACCCTCGGGCGAGCTTCGGCTGGCAGGCCAGCTGCATGCGAAGGCTGTCCGCCGAAGCCGCGCCGCGGCGAAGGCGGACCGTCCCCACGACTCCTCCCGCGGTGCATTTCCTGCAACTGGTTCAGGTACAGCAGTGTGCGGATTTTGAAACGGCTTCCCAGATTCCGCGAGGTACGCTCCGCCGGTGACCATCCCCACAGTGGAGCAGGACTTGCTTGAACACGCGCCATGACCTCGGGTGAGCGACGATTCGTGTACATCATTCGAAGCGAGAAGAATGGCATGCGATACGTCGGGTCAACCAGCGACGTTGCGCGTCGCGTAGCGACGCATAACTCGGGAGGCTCGGAGTTCACGGCTCCCCACCGCCCATGGAGCATACTGGCCAGCATCGAGTTGCCTTGCGAGCAGGCTGCGATTCGCTTCGAGCGCTACTTGAAAACCGGCTCCGGTCGCGCCTTCGCGAAGCGCCACTTCACGTAAGGCTGCGGCCAGGAATCCAGCCATCACCCCCAGACCGCCATCAACTGCACTGCAGGCGGGGCGGAATCCCTCCGTTCGGCCCGTCGGCCTCGCCGCCGATCATCACCTCGATCCCTTCACCGACCCCGTCAGGTCGAGGAGACAGAGCGTCGGCGTGAAACGAGGAGCAGGCCGTCACTTCTTCCCTGCCACGACTTCTCCCGTCTTGTGATCCTCGCCACGCGGTCGGGTTGTGCGTAAAGGGGTTCCTACTGCTCCTTACCTGATAGACGTGGCCCGCCTTGAGATCGACAGCCTCCCCCCGTTGGATCGTTCGAGGGCTGTTAGGGGTGCCTTGCACGCACTCGTAGACGATGACATGTCGGCCGGGCGTGAGTCTGAACCGGTCGGCGTGCTCAGGTTGGCCCACTAGGGATGTGGCCTTCCCATCACCTTCGCTCATGTCGTTCCAGATGGAACAGTGCACTCCCCCGACGTACACGATCGCTACCTGTCCATCGGGCAACGTCACAGCACCCGGACCGTTCATCAAGTGAGTGCAAGCGGACAGGAGCAGAGCCACAAGGCCACTCGCTACCAAGAAGCCGTGCCTGAGATGAACGGCCATCGACAGCAGGCTCCTAACTCTCATGACAGACTCCGTGACGAACCACTAGGAGAACACGCGGAGTCTAGCGAGAGTTGGCCAGGGCTGCAATGCCTGAACGGTGGTGTGTGTCAACGCTCGTTAGAAATGTCCCCTCCCTTCGCTCGTTAGAAATGTCCCCGTCAGTCGGGTTGCGCGACGAGGCCGCCGAGCGGGTCCCCCACCTTGGTTGTGGGACCCGCGGAGGCGGCCGGTGGTACTGACCAGGCCCCGGGACGCCCCGGGATACTCTCGCCGGGCGAGACGGCGTCGTGCAGCCCTTGGTAGCGCTGGCGCCACGGATGCGTGCGCGACGGCGCCCGTCGGGCTCCATGAGCCTCTCGTGCGGGCGCGCGTGGCGATGCTTCGGCGCGTCGCGCACCCGGCTCCACAAGCCCGACGCGAGCATCCACCGTCGCAGCGTTTCATGATGAACGGTGAGCCCATACTCCTCGAGCAGATGCTCGGCCGCCAAGGTCGGCCCGAACCGCTCATGCCCCGCATCTCCGGCAAACTCGCGTTGCACCAGGGCGAGGACCCTGCGGCGCAACGCCGCCTGTTTCCGCCGGTTCGACCGCCGGCCGACACTGCCATGTCGCAAGCCCACCGCGCCGCGGCGCCGGAAGCGTTTCCACAGCCGTTTGGCGTGGCGGTAGCTGATCGCCAGCAGCTCGCTCGCCTGGCGCAGCGTCACGTCGCCCGCCTTGACCCGTCCCAAGACTTCGACGCGCTTCAGCTCCCTGACACTCATCCATGTCCTTCCCACGCCGAACCTCCGGCAAGAGGTCTCGGCGTAGGGGACATTTCTAACGAGCTAACAAGGGGACATTATGCAAGTGGCGCAACATGCCTGAACGGTGGTGTTACCAGAGTCGAACGTGCCGCTTAGTGTTCCGTCATGTGTGACACGCCACCCTCGCGGTGGCCCTCGTCATGCACCTCAGCCTTCGCTCACCCTCGGCCTGCACCACCCTCGTGCGAGCTTCGGCTCGGCAAGCCACAGTGTGGTATGACCGCGTGTCAGGAGGCAGGCTTCATCGCCAGGTAGACCTTCCTGATCGGCCTTCCCTTCAGCCGTCGCTGCACGGTGATGCGCTCGAGGCTGAGGCCGGCGGCGCGCAGCATCCGGCGCAATCCCGCGTCCTCGTACGAGCGCTCCCGTACCGACACCAGAATCTTTCGATAGCTCCTCCCCCGCTTCACGAACCACAACTGATGGAATGTGGCGATGCCCGACGCCGGGTCGAAGGCGTTGTAGGCCGTGAAGCTGTGCGGTCCAGCATGAAAGAGTTTCTCACTCGTACTCAGCCACTGCAGCACGAAACGCGTGTTCAGGTCGAACTGGAAGAGGCCGCCGGGGCGGAGGATACGCGCGACGCCCACGAACGCGCGCTGGAGGAGGTCGGCCTCGAGCACGTGATTCAGAGCGTCGAAGTGGCACGTGACGATGTCCGCCTGCACATCGAGCCTGAGGCGCTCGAGGTTTTGACGCACCCAGCACACCCGCGCCGACTTGCGCCGCGCAACGCGGAGCATCGCCTCCGACCGGTCCACGCCGATGACCGTTCTCCCGGACCCGGCCACCCACGGCACGGTGGTGTTGCCCGTCCCGCAGGCGAGATCGACAACCACACGCGGTCGGACGTGATGTGCTCTGATCGCCTCGTGGATCGACGCCCGGAACTCGGCATAGAACGCCTGGATGCCCGGGTCGGCCGCCATCAAGTCGTAGAGCGGAGCGAGTTGACGATACGGGTCGCGCACGCCGTTTACCTCCGCGCTCGGTGCCGCAGGCTGGCAGGGGAACCGGACACGTTTCGTCCGCGCGCACTGATTGTACGCCTGGACAGACTTCGGACGTTGAAGCCGACGGATCGATTCCGGCCTTGTCGCCGCCGCCGCCTTCGCGAATCGTCGTCACGCGGCCCGGTAGAACGCCGTGATATGTCGATGCCACAAAAGGTCAGCGTTCACCAACCCGCGGCATCGCCGGTCGTGTCCGTGGGCGCGCGAAGCCGGTTCGGCCGCCGGAGGCGTGGTAACGTGTCGGCAGCTGGAGGAACATCATGAGCGGGAATCCCGGGATGCTCCTGGTCTTTTCGTTGGCGCTCTCGATGACGAGCGACTGGCCGCAGTTCCGTGGACCGAATGCCTCCGGCGTCTCCGAAGCCACCAATCTCCCGGTCTCGTTCGGCCCCAACGAACACGTGCTTTGGAAGACGCCGGTCCCGATGGGGAACTCGTCGCCGATCGTGGCCGGTGACAGGGTCTACCTGACCGGCTTCGAGAAGGACCGCCTCCTCACGCTCGCGGTTGACAGGCACACCGGGCGCGTCGTCTGGCAGGCGGAAGCGCCCCGTCCGCGAACGCAGGTCATCGAGCGGCCGTCGAATGGACCGGCCTCGGCGAGTCCCGTCAGTGACGGGCAGAACGTCTTCGTCTTCTTCCAGGACTTCGGCCTGCTCGCGTACGGGCCAGACGGGAAGGAACGGTGGCGCATGCCCCTCGGGCCGTTCAACAACCCATTCGGGCACGGCGCGTCCCCGATCCTGGCGGGCAACACCCTGCTGATGAACATCGATCAGGACACCGGCTCCTACCTGCTCGCCGTGGAGAAGGACAGCGGCCGCGTGCTGTGGCGCGCGGAGCGCCCGTTCGCCCAACGCGGCTATGCCACGCCGGTGCTCTACCGTGACTCGGGCGGGACGCTGCAGGTCCTGGTGGCTGGCTCGTACAGGCTCTCCGGCTACGACGTCCGGTCGGGAAAGGAACTCTGGTGGATTCGGCGCTTGCCCTGGCAGATCAAACCGACGCCCGTGGTGTCAGGTGACAACGTCTACTTCGTCACGTATTCGGGCGAATCCGACCCCGGCGCCCAGGAGAAGGTGCCGTCGTTCGGCGAAGCGCTCGCCGCGCTGGACCTCAACAAGGACGGGAAGCTCTCCAAGGACGAAATCACCGATCCCGGCGCGAAGAACCGCTTCGACGAGTACCTGGATCTGGACCACACCGGATACCTCGAGGCGCGGGACTGGCAACAGTATCAGGACCGCCGCCTGGGAGAGAATGGCCTGCGGGCGTATCGCCTGGGGGGCACAGGTGACGTCACCGAGACTCATCTGCTGTGGAAGCACGCGCGCTCGCTGCCCAACGTTCCCTCTCCCCTGGCGTACCGTGGCGTGCTGTGACACGCTGAAGGAGGGCGGCATCCTGACGTCCTATGACATGCGCACAGGCGAGGTGTCGAAACAGGCCCGGCTCGAGGGTGCGCCCGGCGACTACTATGCGTCGCCCGTTGCAGCGGACGGAAAGTTGTATGTCGTGAGCGAAGAGGGAAAGGCCTCCGTCATCCAGGCGGGAGCTCAGTGGCAGACCCTGAAGGTCAATGACCTTGGGGACGGATCTCGAGCGACTCCGGCCATCGGCGACGGGAGGCTGTACGTCCGTACCTACGAGACGCTCTACTGCTTTGTGAACAAGGACTGAATCGGAGGACAGGAGCCGCAGTGGGCGCTCGAACCACAAGGCCCGTGCCTCCGCACCGGCTCGGCGGCAGGCGGAGCGCGTACCCGCCGTTCTACCCGTCGGCCTGGCCGCCGAACCCGGACCCATATCCCTTCATGCCTGGCTCTACCCTTTCTTCCGCAGCTCCCTGGCCCAGAGGGTCAGCCAGAGGCACACAATGGCCAGGACGAACACGAAGATCTTCAGGACCACCGTGCCCAGCAACCACTTGTGCTGCACCTCAGGCCAACTGGTGGAACCCCACAGCGAGAGCACCAGGGCAGGCCGCGAGGACATGACGACGAGGTAGGCCACCCATTGGAGTGTCAACGCTGCTGCGGTCGCCAGCACCGTCCACCATCCGGCAACGCCTGCGGCGCGGACCTTCCGGTCGAAATCGTCATTCATGGCAGGACTCCATTAGGGCCCCGGCGGCGCCCGGTGCCTGTCGATCCGATGTCCGCTGATGCAGCGCAGTATCTGCCACCTGGGAGACACGGGCAAGGGTTTGGCCTGCGCGATGCGTTGTTCCGCGGCGGCGGCGCGGTGTCGCAAGATTGACACACACATTCGCGGCCAAGCCGTAGCGCTCTTGACGCCTTCGTGCGCGGGCGTAGATTGAGGCTGATCTCCCCCACTCAGGCAACTCGGCGCTAAGGAAAGCTCGCTCTCATGCGCTGCCAGGGTTTCGAGGGCGCTCCCGGGAATCCACCGGCCTACACGGGCGTCTTGCCCCTGTTTGTGTTCGACGTGGCGGCCGACGGAACGCTGGCGGGCCGGCAGTACTCGCGCGACCATTCGCTTGACGGCCTCGCCGTGAGTGGGATGGTGAAGGTGAATCCGGACTGCACCTCGTTGACGACGATGCAGACGGCAGCGTTGCCGGGGGCGACGATTCTGGCGACGGGCGTCTACTACGACAACGGCAGGGAGGGGTTCGGAGGACCGCTGCTCGCGCTCATGGGGGGACAACCCGTGCATGGCGCGTTCGCCGGATTCGCGTGCCACACGACGCGGCTCACGCGCTGAGCCTGCGCACCGCCGCCTCGCAGTTGGCGGCCCGGTCCGCCGTTCCCGCGGCGCACGGGGGAGCCACCCGGCGGAGGCGGCGGTGGCGTGCGGCGGCGCGCGAGACGAGCGGGCGCCATGCGCGATGCACGAGCCCGCGCGCGATCAGGAAGCGCCACAACCTGTTCGAGCGCTTGTAGAGGTACGCCCCGCCGAAGTATACCGGCCACTCGGACACCGCTTCGGGGCGGCGCTTCCAGATCGACGCGTGCGAGAACAGCCGCCGGTACAGCCAGTCGTAGCCCAGCTCGAGTTCTTCCGGCGTCAGGTGCTGCGGCCGGAAGACGGCGTGCGCGGTGTCGTAGAGATCCCAGTTGCGGTGCAGGAGCCGCCCCTCGGCCTCCAGTTGCCGGAACAGTGGCGTGCCCGGGTACGGCGTCAGGATATGAAACGTGGCGCAGTCGAGCCGCTGGCCTTCGATCCACTGCGCCATCGTCATGAACGTGTCCTTCCGATCGCCGTCGAAGCCCACGATGAAGCTGCCGTTCACCTTGATGCCGTGCTCGTGGAAGATGCGGACGCGCCGGCCGTAGTCCTCGGCCCGGGGTGTGCGCTTCCGCGCGCTCGCCAGGTTCTCGTCCGTCAGCGACTCGAACCCGACGAACACACCGGCGCAGCCGGCAAGCGCCATCTCCCCGATCAGCGAGGGGTCGTCTGTGAGGTCCAGCGTCACCGCCGCGCTCCACATCGTGCCAAGCGGGCGCAGCGCCCGGCACAGCAGGCGCAGATAGTCGCGCTTCCCTCCGAGGTTGTTGTCCAGGAACACGGCGTACGGCTGGCCTTCGCCTTCGATCTGGCGGGCCACGTCCTCCGGGTCGCGCACCCGGTACGGCATCCGCAGGGTGCCGGTCGCGAGGTAGCAGAACCCGCACCGATTGTGGCAACCGCGCGTGGCGATGACACTCGTCGTGGTCAGAAATGACCCTCGCGGGAGCAGGTCGCGCCGCGGCGGCGGGTCGAGATCGTATTCACGATCGAATGCGGCCTCGTAGCGTGGCAGAAGCCCGCCTTGTTCGACGTCGCGCAGGATTGCCGGCCAGGTCTGCACGCCGTCGCCGACGCTGATGGCGTCGGCGTGCGCCGCAACTTCCTCCTCGCAGGCGTGCACGTGCATCCCGCCGAGGATTACTTTCGAGCCCATCGCGCGGTACCATGCGGCGAGCTCGTACGCGCGCCGCGCGAACGTCAGGTGCACGGTGATGCCGACCACCTCGGGCACCGGACTAACGGGCGGCGGCCCCTGAAGGAGGTTCTCGTCCCAGTACCGGGTCCTCCAGCCCGGCGGCGTGGCGCTGGCGACCGCCGTGAGGGCGAGGCTCGGCGTCAGCACGTGCTTGCCGAAGCTGCCGTGCGGCGACTTCGCATAGAAGGGATTGAGCAGCAGGGCGAACCGCCGCTCCACCGGCCCGGCCGGCGGGTGCGCGTCGAGCACCGGCGCGACGGCGAGGGCAGCGGGCAGCCAGCGCGGGCGCCGCGGCGTGTAGAACGGGTCGTCGGGCACGCGCTCGATCAACTCCAGGAGGCGCGAGGCCATCGCGGTCACCGCCGGCGCCCCATCTGCGCGACATCCCGCATCCCGGCCTCGACGCCGGCGATCACGTCGTCGGGCGTGGACGTGCCTGCCGTGACGCCGGCCACCCGCGCACCCTCGAGCCATTCGGGCCGCAGGTCCCGGGCGTCCTGAACGAGGAAGACACGCCGGCAGTGGCCCCTGCAGGTGGCAAACAACTCGCGCGTGTTGTTGCTTTCGGCGCCGCCGACAACGACCGTGACGTCGCATTCCGACGCGAGCATCTCGGCCGCCTCCTGCCGCAGCCTGGTCGGAATGCACACCGTCTCGGCCACTTGGACCTCGGACCGCGGGTATCGGGAGCGTAATACCGACACGAGGTGACGCACCCGCTCGATGGGCTGAGTCGTTTGCGCGGCGACCCCGAACCGGGGATGCGGCTGGAGCGCCTCCACGTCCTCCTCGCTCGACACCACGTCGAAGGCGGCAAGGTCTTCGGTGAGGCCGCGGACCTCGACGTGGTGCGGAGTGCCAACGATGACCGGGTGGAAACCGTCGCGCGCCAGCGTCTTCACGGAACGCTGCGCGGCCCTCACGATTGGGCAGGTGGCGTCGAGGATGGTGAGGCCGCGGGCGCGCATGGCTGCCCGGCGCCTCTCGGACACGCCGTGTGCCGTGATCGCCACGCGCGGAGTGCCCACCTCGTCTAGCTCCCGGCAGACCTGGACGCCGCGGTCGGCGAGCCGTTCCAGCACGGTCTCGTTGTGGACCAGGTCGCCCAGCACGGTCAGCGGCCCGCGCGCGGCGGCCCGGAGGACCTTCGCGATCGCGTCGCGGACGCCGAAACACATGCCCAGGTGGCTCGCCCGCACGACGTGCAGCGCTTCATCGCCTCCCTCCCGGCCTCGAGCACTCTGCTCTGTGCTTTGTGCTACAAAGCTAATGTCCAGCATGGCATCGACTCCTTCCCGCGCGCACCAGTCCTACCGGGGTTTGGACTCCCTGACGATCCGCTCGAGCAGCGCGAGGTAGTCGCTGAAGGCCCGGCGACCGCCGGCGGTCATCGAGACGGTGGTCATCCGCCGGCGGTTCCGGTAGCTCTTGGCCACCGAAACGTAACCCGCCTCCTGCAGGGTGCGGATGTGGGTGGTGAGGTTGCCGTCCGTCATCTGGAGGGTCTCGCGCAGATCGATGAAGGACAGCTCCGGCGAGGCCGCGAGCATCGACATGATGCCCAGCCGTCCCTTCTCGTGAATCACACGATCGATCTGCAGGAGCGTTTCCGCTTTCACGCCGGGGTCTTTCGTGGTTCCGTCAGGAAGAGATACGCGCCGTACGCCAGGTGCGCGGCACCGAAGAAGCCGCCCATCAGGGCGTGGTCCACCGGGGCGGCGGCGCCGGGCGCGAACGCGAGCCGCGCGAAGGCGGCCGCTGCCGCGAGCACGATGATCAGCCACCCGAAGAGCTTCATGCCCCGAGGCATGAAGAAACCAGCCGCGTGCACGGCGCACCCGTAGAACAACGCGTTCCCAAGGACGAACAGCCCACGCACGTCGTCGGGGGCGAACACCACGAGCGCCAGGCTGAGGAGCAGGCCTGCGGCGAGGGGCGGTAGCAGCGCCTGCGTCACCCGCAGGGCGGGCGGCGACCAGAAGCGCTCTCCGTCCTCGCCAGCCTGCCGCCTCGCGATCGCAAAAGCGCCCGCAACGGCCGCCAGGGCCGCGACGAGCCACCAGGCACAGAACGCGCGGAGCGCGTCGATGCCGAGTGCGATGCCGCCCAGCGCCGCCCCGCTTCCCACCGCGCCCACGTAGGCCATGATGGGGACGAGCGTCCGGCGGTAGAGGGCGGACCGCTCCATCAGCGTGCGGATGACCTGCAGGTGTTCGGCCGCGACGTGCTGCTCCATGCGGCATACTTTGCCACACAAAGCAGTCGGGCGCAAGAGGCTTCCGTCAGAGCCGAGCGGCGTTTACGGGAGCGAGCCCCCGTCCCACTTGTGATCGGGGTCAGGCACGAACGTCAGTCCCGACGAGCGCACATTCCCGCTCTCGAGGCACACCAGCCACCCACCTGGGATCTTCGCGCGAGACACGTTCCTCGCCGCGGACTCCTTCCACGCCTCCCCGGCCCGGTCCTGCGGGTCGAGCCTGACGAAGATCAATTCTCTTTCCATTGTCGTGTCCCATGAAGCAGACGTGCACGCTCAGCCTGCTCGTTCCCTGCCGATCGAAAATCAACCGAGCCACTGAATACTCCGATTCTACGCTTCCCCGCGGACAAACAGGCCAACGCGATCGCCATCGTGAGCCACACACCAGGTAACAATTACGTAGGGACCCAGGCAATTCACGCCAGCCGCCGGAGTTTCCCGCACCTTCTGCCCCTGCCCGGTTCCCGCTCCAGGGGTCGATCGGCGGGCCCTGTCGTGGCCACGGGCCGTCCAGCCGCGCCGGGCGGCGCCTTGGCATGTTGTCTGCATCGCGGAATCCCGGTAGACTGCCGGACGGTTGGGAATGATATGACGATGTGGAAACGGGGCGAGGTCGTGCGGCCGCCTGCCAGTGGCCGCGAAGTCACGGGCGCAGCGGCCCCTGAATTGCCGGGTCCGCCGAGCCCCCCACCAGTACTACATGCACCGGAAACCGAGGCGAAGCGCCACATGGACAAAGACGTTCTGAACATCGGCAAGTCGGTGGTCTTCAAGGGCGAGCTGAGCGGCCACGAGGATCTCTTCATCGAGGGGACCATTGAAGGCAAGGTCGAACTGCGCGATCACGTGCTGACGGTCGGCCCCAACGCCAAGATCAAGGCCGAGGTGTTCGCCAAGATCGTCATCGTCCGCGGCGAGGTCGTCGGCAACGTCACGGCCAGCGAAAAGCTCGACATCCGCGACAGCGGCTCGGTGGAAGGCGACATCGTGTCGCCGGTCGTGGCCATTGCCGAGGGTGCGCACCTGCGCGGCAGCGTGGACATGCAGAAGAAGCCGGTCGCGGCCCCGGTGACTGGCCAGCCTGCGAAGCCCGAGGTGAAGCTGGGGACGCTTCCGGCCGGCGGGCCTGGGCCCGGCAGCCAGCGCGTCGCGGGCGCGTAGCGCACGCCCTGGCGCGTCTCGCGCTCTCTCGGCTGGAGGCATACCCTTGTCCGGCGGCGACTCCGTGAGCGGTTTGCGCAGTTGGCTCTCACGCCTGGCGCCGGAACGGCGCGCGGACAGCGTGGGTCCCGCTGCCGTGCCGGATCCGGCGCCGTCCGAGGACCCGATCGTCGCGTCGAAGGTGCTGCCGAAGTTCCTCTCGTGCCTCGCGACGCGTCCGGCGCCCATCATCCTGGATCTCGGTCCGTTCTCGGGATCGAACGTGACCTTCTTCGGCCAGCTGCTCAGCTGCAAGGTCCTCATCGAGGACCTCTTCGAGGATTTCGACCGCCACGCCCGCGAGGGCCGCCTCGATGCGCTTCCGTCGTTCCTGTCGAAGCGCTTCACAGTGGAGGACGCCTCGGTGGACGGCGTGCTGCTGTGGGATCTCTGCGACTACCTGGACCGGCCGGCCGCGCAGGCGCTCGGGACCGCGCTGGCCCGGCTGCTGCGGCCCGATGGCGCCCTGCTCGCGTTTTTCGGCAACGCCAGCCACATCGGCAGTCCCTGCACGAAGTTCATCGTCGCAGACGAGTCGCACCTGCGGGTGCGCCCGCACGCGGCCGCGGTGGCACGCCAGGGCTGGCTGCAGAACCGCGACATCATCAAGATGTTCGAGGGCATGCGCGTGGCCGATTCATTCCTGCTGAAGAACGGCCGGCGCGAGATGCTCTTCCGCAAGGGCGGCGTTGGCCGGCCGATCATCTGACGCCCTGGCGCGGACTCGCCCCAGACCCGGCTACTGGTTCGTCAGGCGCATGCGCATCCGGTAGCGCACCGGCGAGCCGTTTCGGGTGGCGGGCTCGAAGTGCCAGTTCTTGATCGCACTGAGCATCATCGACGGCAGGACCCCGGCGTCCGTCGTGAGGAGTTTCACCGACTCGACCTGCCCCGACGGCGACACCACCACCTCAACTTCGGGAAGGTCTTCCTCGCGCACGCCTCGCGGCGGACTCGACGGCTGCCGTGAACGGACGGGCACTGGGGGAACGACGTCGGCGCTTGCCGCCGAGTAGATGTCGGGATCGACGGCCGCCGCCGGCGTCGGGTCCTCGGCAGCCGCGGTACCCTCAGCGGATGGCGACGGCTTCAGGACCCTGGCGGGGGCCCTTCGCACGCTCGCGCTGGGCGGCGCCGCCAGGGGTGCCGCGATCTCGACGGGGGCCGGGGCGGCGGGCTCGCGCGCGGGCTCGATTCCGAACCACCGGGAGACCGTCTTCGCGCTTTCCGATGCCGCGCTCGCCACCGACGCACCCGCATCACCGACGGCGCGCGCCACGGTGCCACGGTGGTCGGCGGTGCCGGGCGGCGGCGGCGCCGTGCTCCTCCGCAGCCACGCCCCCGCCACGAAGAGCACGACCAGCGCCAGCGCGGCAGCGCCAGCGGCCACAACAGCCCGGCGCCGCCGCCACATCTGCGGCTCGGGCTGGGGATGTGCAGCCGGCGCGGGCGCGGGCGCCGGCGCCGTGAACTCGGCCTCGCGCGGAGGGAGCCTCGTGAACCGTTCGTATACCTCCCGGATGAGGTTCGCACGCCCGGGTCGCTCGAACAGCGCGAGGCGCGTGGAGAACTCGAGGACCGACTTGCAGCCTGGCGATGGCGACAGTTCCTGCAGGACGAGCAGCCGGAGCTGAACCGGGAGCGCCGTGCCTTCCGCGAGGGCGTGCAGGAGCCGCGCGACGCGCACCACCGGCGCCTCCAGGGGCCCCTCGGCCAGGAGCTCGACGTGGCCTTCTGGCCCGATGGCGATGTCGTCGGCCTCGGGCATACCCCGGCCGCCTGGCGGCGGAGTCTCCAGCAGCACCTGACAGAGCCCCTGGATGATGGCGACGGCTTCGAACCACTCGATCGGCGTCTGGCCGGCCGTCAATTGGGACAGCGTGGCGCCTCGGGCGGGCGCGCGGCGCCGCGCGGCCCGCGGCGCTGGCGCCGGCGCAGGAGCAGCCGCAACGGCGGCAGGCTCCTCCCGGCGAGGGCGCGCCGGTATGGCCCTAGGCTCCGGCTCCGTCCGCGCCGGTACCGCTTCCCGGATCTGCTCCGCTTCCCGTGCCGCCGGCTCCGCCGGCGCGTCCAGCGCGCCGACGTCCCACGGGTCGGCGTTGGCGTCCAATTCCTGGATGCCGGCGGGCGTCGCCTCGAACTCGCGCGGCGGCACGACGAGATCTCTCACGGGCCTCGCCGCCTGCGCCTCCCTGACGGCCACGCGGTCGCCCACCTCGAGCTCGCGCCGCCTGAGGAACCCCGGCGGCGCCTCGATCACGGCGTGGGCGGCGCGCGCCATCGCCACCCGCCACGGCTTCATGGCGCGCCGGATCTCCAGAATCGTGCCGTCGGCGGCCACGAACGCCACGTCAATCGGCGCCCGGCTCGAAAACGTATGCAGCCATCGCGCCCGCGCCGCGATCCGCACGACCTCCTCGCGGCTCCAGTCCGGCGGACTGGCAGGGAGCTGGCTCCGGTCGCCGCCGACGATGACGCGCGAGGCCAGCACCGCGCCGCTCTCGACGTGGACGAGCTCGAAGCGGCCGGAGTTCCGGCGCGCGGCAGGACCGAGGAAATCGGTTATGCTCACTGGTTGGTTAACCTCACCGCCAGCCTGTAGCGCACAGGACGGCCGTCGCGCGTCGCCGGCGCGAAGCGCCACGCCTTGATGGCGCTCAGCATCATCCGACGGCGACGGCCTCGAACCAGGAGAGCGGCGTCTCCCGATCGATCAGCGTCGCCGGATCCACGGCTCCGGGGATCGCAGGGCGCGATGATCCGTTCATCATGGCCTCACCTCCCGCCGATGCGCGCGGCTTGCTCGGGGCAAGTCTACACCCCCTTTCGCCCCCCGGAAACTCCTTGACTTCCGGGCGGGCCGACGAATACTTGGATGAACCGGCCCGCGCCGACGCCGCGGGCCCGGGCATGTGCAGGGAGGACGGTTCGTGGATCCCGCGACCTTTGTTGACTACTACGAGCTGCTGCAGGTCAGTCCGAACGCCGACGAGGACACGATTCAGCGTGTCTTCCGGCACCTGGCCAAGAAACACCACCCCGATCACCAGGAGACGCCTGACAACGACACGTTCCGGCGGCTGGTGGACGCCCACCGGGTTCTGACGGACCCCGAGGCGCGTGCCGGGTACGACGCCACGTACCACGAGTACTGGAACCGGAAGTGGAAGCTGGTGGCGGAGTCAGGCGACAGCGCCTCGTTCAACGACGATCACGAGATGCGGGAGCGCATGCTGTCGCTGTTCTACGTGCAGCGCCGGCGGAGCATGGCGTCGCCCGGCATCGGCGAGTACCGAGATCGCGCGCCTGCTCCGCACCCCCGTCGAGCTGGTCGAGTTCCACCTCTGGTACCTGCGGGCCAAGGGCTGGATCGAGCGGCTCGAGTCGGGGATGCTGGCCATCAGCGCGGCCGGCGTCGACCAGGTCGAGCAGGGTCAACTGAAGCTGGGGCACGAGCGCCTGCTCGAAGCCCACCGGTCCGGCGAGGCCCCCGACGCGGGGCCGGCCGGCTCCTAACAGGATTGAACGGCATGATTCGCGGAGGACGACTGTGAAGCGAGCGTTGGTCTGCGGCGCGGGCGGGTTCATCGGGATGCATCTGGTGAAGAAGCTGCGGGGGCTGGGCTACTGGGTCCGCGGCGTCGACATCAAGCGGCACGAATGGTCGCCAGACGGGGCGGACGAGTTCAGGCAGCTCGATCTGCGGATCGAGGCGAACTGCCGCGAGGCGCTCACGGTGGACGGCGGAACCTTCGACGAGGTGTACCAGCTGGCGGCGGACATGGGCGGGATGGGGTTCATCCACTCCGCCGAAACCGAGATCATGCACAACAGCGCCCTCATCAACATCTACATGACCGACCAGGCCGCGCGCCTTGGCGTGCCGCGCTACTTCTTCTCGTCCTCGGTGTGCGTGTACCGCGACATGCAGCCGGGCGAACCCGAGATGACGGAAGCCGAAGCGGTCCCGGCCCACCCCGACAACGAGTACGGCTGGGAGAAGCTCTACTCGGAGCGCATCGCCGAGGCCTACGAGCGCCGGTGCGGCATGCAGGTGCGCATCGCGCGGTTCCAGAACTGCTACGGGCCCGAGGGCACGTGGACCGGGGGCCGCGAGAAGGCGCCGGCGGCGATGTGCCGGAAGATCGCCGAGATCCCGGACGGCGGCACCATCGACGTCTGGGGCGACGGCTCGGCCGTCCGGTCGTACACGTACGTGAGCGACATGGTCGACGGCATCTACCTGCTGACGCAGTCGGACCTGCACGGCGCGGCCAACATCGGCTGCCCGCAGTACGTCTCGGTGGACGAACTGGCGCTCACGGCGGCGAAGGTGGCCGGCAAGCGGATCACCATCCGGCACGTCGACGGCCCGGTGGGCGTCCACTCGCGCAACTTCAGCAACGCCCGCATCTACTCGCTCGGCTGGACGTCGAAGGTGGATCTCGACGCAGGGCCTGGCGCTCACCTATCCCTGGATCGCGGCCCAGGTCACGGCGGCCAGGGCCGCGTCCCGGTAGCCCGCGCATGCCGCGCAAGGCGTTCGTCAGCGGCACGTTCGATCTGCTGCACAGCGGCCACGTCGCGTTCCTGACGGAGGCCGCGTCGCACGGGGATCTCTACGTCTCGGTCGGCAACGACGAATGCGTGTTCCGGCTGAAGGGGCGGTACCCCGTCAACCCGCAGGACGAGCGCAAGTACATGATCGAGTCGCTGCGGTGCGTGAAGGAATGCCGCATCAGCCACGGCATGGGCCTGCTCGACTTCGTCGACGAACTGCGCGATGTCAGGCCGGACATGTTCGTGGTCAACGAGGACGGCGCCCACGAGAGCAAGGCCCGACTGTGCCGGGAGATGGGGATCGAGTACCTCGTCCTCCGGCGCCTGCCGCACGGCGGCCTGCCGGCGCGGAGCACGACGGCGCTGCGCACGGCGTGCACGATTCCGTTCCGCATCGACCTGGCCGGCGGATGGCTCGATCAGCCGTGGGTGTCATGCCACCACCCGGGCGCGGTGCTCACGATCTCGATCGAGCCGACGCACGAATTCAATCACCGCAGCGGCATGGCGTCGAGCACGCGGAACAAGGCCATCGAGCTGTGGCGGACCGACCTGCCCCAGGGCAACAAGGAGCAGGTGGCGAAGGTGCTCTTCAGCGTACGAGAACCCGCCCGGCACCAAGGAAGTTGCGGGCTCGCAGGACGCCATCGGCATCGTCTACCCGGGACTCAACCGCCTGGAGTACAACAGCGCCTACTGGCCGTACGCCATCGAGTCGGTGCACGACGAGGAGGTGCTGGCCTGGCTGGAGCGGCGCCTGCACCTGGTGCCGCTCGGGCCGCGTGCGCCCGAGTTCAGCGTGCTGGCCGACACGCGCATCACCCCAGAAGGGGCACGGGCCCTGGCCGCCGCCGCCGACGACTGCTGGATGGCCATCCGCGCGATGGATCTGCAGGCGTTCGGCCGCGCGTTCTCGGCGTCGTTCGACGCGCAGGTGGCGATGTTCCCCCGCATGGCCAACCAGGCCATCGCCGATCAGATCGACGCCTACCGCGGCCTCGCCCACGGCTGGAAGCTGAGCGGCGCGGGCGGAGGCGGGTATCTCATCCTCGTGGCGGACCGATTCGTGCCCGACGCCATCCAGGTCCGCATCCGGCGCCAGTACGCCGTCTTCTGAGGCCGCCGCGATGAGCCGACGCTACTGTCTCGCACTCGATCTCAAGGACGATCCGCGCCTCATCGCGGAGTACGAGGCGCACCATCGGCAGGTGTGGCCGGAGATTCTCGAGAGCCTCGCCGGCGCGGGAATCCTGTCGATGCAGATCTACCGCCTCCAGAACCGCCTCTTCATGGTGATGGAAGTTTCCGACGAGTTCAGCTTCGAGGCCAAGGCCGCGGCCGATGCCGCCAATGCTCGGGTCCAGGCGTGGGAGACGCTCATGTGGCGCTACCAGCAGGCCGTCCCGGGCGGGCCGCCCGGCGCCAAGTGGCGGCTGATGGATCGCATCTTCGAATTCGCCCCCGGGCAACCCACATCAGGAGGAATCATGTCCAGAACAGTACTGGTGGCGACGGAGAAGCCGTTCGCCAAGGTGGCGGTTGCCGGCATCAGCGACATCTTCCGCGACGCCGGCTACGAGATGATGCTGCTCGAGAGCTACAAGGACAAGGCCGACTATCTCGAAGCCGTGGCCGCTGCCGAAGGCCTCATCGTCCGGAGCGACATCGTGGACGCCGAGGTGCTCGAGGCCGCGCCGGCGCTGAAGATCGTCGTCCGGGCGGGCGCGGGCTACGACAACATCGACCTCAAGACCGCCGCCGCCCGAGGGGTCGTGGCCATGAACACGCCCGGCCAGAACTCCAACGCCGTCGCCGAGCTCGTGTTCGGGCTGATGATCACGCTGGCGCGCCGGGGCTTCACGGGCAAGGACGGCACCGAACTGCGCGGAAAGAAGCTCGGCATCCACGCGTACGGCAACGTCGGGAAGTACGTGGCGCTGATCGCCAAAGGGTTCGGGATGGAGGTCTTCGCGTTCGACCCGTACGTGCCGGCCGACACGATGAGGGCCGAGGGCGTCACGCCGGTGGCGTCGGCCGAGGAGCTCTACGCCACCTGCGAGTACATCTCCCTGCATCTCCCGAAAACGAAGGACACGGTGAAATCGATCGGCGCCGGCCTGCTTTCGACGATGAAGAAGGGCGGCACGCTCATCAACACCGCCCGGGCCGAGGTGATCGACGAGGCCGGGCTGCTGCAGGTGATGGAATCGCGCCCCGACTTCCTCTACGGGGCGGACGTGGCGCCGGCGTGCGCGGCGGAATTTGCCGCGAAGTACGCGGGCCGCTACTGCTTCACGGCCAAGAAGATGGGCGCGCAAACGGCCGAGGCCAACATCAATGCGGGCCTGGCCGCCGCGCGCCAGATCGTGAACTTCTTCGAGAAGGGCGACACGACGTTCAAGGTCAATTAGTCTTCTTCTCGGGCACGAGCGTCACCCGCACGTAGTTGCGGGTGTCGAGGAACATCCGGGCGGCCTCCTGGATCATCGCCGGCGTGAGCGTCCGGTTCAGCGCCGGCTCCTTCAGGGCGCTCCGCACGTCGTCGCCGTTCTCGTACGCGTCGGTGATCCGGGCGGCCGCCCAGCGGTTCTCGCGCGAATCGGTCTCGAACTCGCGCACCATCGCCTCCCGCACGCCGCGCAGGTAGCTCTCCGACAACTCGTCCATGCGCATCCGGGAAATCTCGACGAACAGTCTCTTGACCAGGTCCTCGGTGCGTTCCGGCGCGCAGCTGAAGTCGATCGACAGCATGTAGGCCGGGCGTGGGCACCTTGTCGCTGGCCGTCGTGACCTTCACACCGTAGGTCCCGGACTGGTCTTCGCGCAGGACGGCGCCAAGCTGGCCCTCGAGGATCTGGCCCAGCAGGTGCAGCAGCACGCGCTGGTCGGGGTCCCACCGGAAGGGGCCCGAGAAGACGACGCGCACGCGGCTCTGGGGTTCGAGGCCCTTCTCGACGACCTTCTCCACCACGCCGCGAACGGTCGTGATGCGGGTGTCCTTCCAGCTCTCCTTCCGGCCGGTCGTCGGCAGCGAGGCGAGGTATCGCGCGACCAGCGGCCGGATCGCGGCGGGATCGAAGCTGCCCGCGAACACGAAGACGAAATCGCCGGCGTCGGCGAAGCGGTCCTTGTAGAACGCGAGGGACTTCTCGAGGCTCATCTCCTTGATGAGGTCGTCGGAGAGGGGCCGCTTCCTGAAGTGGTTCTGCCAGAGGGTGGCGCTGACCGTGTCCTCGAACAGCGTGTCGGGATCGGAGCGGCGGTTGGCCGCGAGCGACGTCACCTGCTCCTGCATGACGCCAAACGCCGTGGAGTCGGCCCTCGGGCTGGTGAAGCGGAGGTAGACGAGCTGCAGCAGCGTTTCCAGGTCCCGCGCCGATCCGCCGCCGGCCAGCCCCTCGAACGATTCCTCGACGAAGGGCAGCACCGTCGCCACCTTGCCGGCGAGGACCTTGTCGAGCGTGACGGCGTCGAACCCGGCCAGGCCGCCGGCCGACACGACCTGCGCGGCGGTGGCCGCTGCCACGTAGTCAGAGTCGGGCACGAGCGACGCGCCTCCGGGGCTGATGGCCCGGAAGTACACCTCGTCCTGCTTGAACGTTGTCGGGTACAGCACGACGCGCGCCCCGTTCGACAGCGTCCATTCCGTGACGCCGACCTCCGGGATGGCCTTTTCGGCCGCGATCGCGCCCGCCGCCGGCGGCTCGGCCAGGAGCACGGCGTCCGGCACGTTGTCCACGTACGCCGTGACCGCCGATCCGCTGGCCTTCTTCACGATGGCGGCCAGTTCGGCCTCCGTCGGTACCGCCAAGCCAGGCTTCTGCGGCGCCGACACCGCGATGACGCGGCTGTGGTCGCCGTTCCACTGCTTCGCCAGCGCGTTGACCTCGGCCAGCGTGATGCCGGGCAGGAAGCGCACGTGCATCTGGTGCTCCCACGCGATGCCCGGCAGCGACTCGTCGGTCAGGAAGTTCCGGATGTACTCGGCCGCGAGCGGGGCGGACTCGTCTTTGTCCTTCTCGGCCAGGGCCTGGTCGTACACGCGGAGCAGGTTCCGCTTCTCGCGCTCGAGTTCCGACGCCGTGAAGCCGTGGTGCTCCACGCGAGCCGCCTCCGTGACGAGGGCGTCGAGGGCGCGGGCGATCCGGTCCGGCTGCGTCATGGCCGAGAGCATCGCCACTTCCTTCGTCCGCACGAAGATGCCGCGGTCCACGCCGGCGCCGATGAAAGGCGCGTCGGCGCGCTGGCTCAGCTCGTTCAGCCGCGCGTTGAACATCGCCGCATAGAGGTGGTCGATGATGCGCTCGCGGTACGACAGGACCGTGGACTGCTCGCGGATGGGCAGCTTGTTGAAGATCGTCAGCGAGGCCGCCGGCAGCTCCGGGTCGGTGGCGATCGCGTAGCGCGTGCCCGGGTGGTCCGGCACCGGATACGCGGGCCGCGGCTTCGCCCCGACGGGGGCGGGGATCGGCCCGAAGCGCTTCCGGATCAGGGCCTCGATGGCCGGCGGATCGAAGTCGCCGACGGCGACGACCGCCATCAGGTCGGTGCGGTACCAGTCGCGGTAGAACTGCTTGAGCCGCTCGTGCGGAAACGACTCGACCGACTCCTTCGTCCCGATGGGGTTCCGGTCGGCGTAGCGCGACCCTTCGAGCACGATGGGGAACAGCTTGTCCTGGAGCCTGGCCGACGCCCCACGACCCTGCCGCCATTCCTCGACGATGACCCCGCGCTCCTTGTCGATCTCGCGCCCGTCGAAGGTGACGTTGTGCGCCCAGTCCTCGAGAATCAGGAAGGCCTTCTCCAGGATGTCGTCCCGGTCGGTCGGCACCTGCAGCACGAACGTGGTGTCGTCGAACGTCGTGAAGGCGTTCAGGTTCGGCCCGAACTGCATCCCGATCGACTCCATGAAGCCCGTGATCTCCTGCCCCTGGAAGTGCGTCGTGCCGTTGAACGCCATGTGCTCGACGAAGTGGGCCAGCCCTCGCTGGTCGTCTTCTTCGAGCACCGACCCGGCGTTGATGACGAGACGCAGCTCCGCGCGCTTCGCCGGCCGGGGATTGCGGCGGATGTAATAGCGGAGGCCGTTCTCCAGCCGGCCGATCGTGATGCGCGGATCGATGGGCACCTTCTCGGACGCGGACGGCAGCGGAATCACGCTCATCGGCGCCGGCCTGGCGGCGGGCGGCTTCGGGGCCTGGCGGGCCAGGGCCGTGCCGGCCGGCGCGGCCAGCAGCAGCCCGGCGACGAACAGCACACGCGTCATGCGGCGAACAGTCATGCAGTACATCCTAGGAAACATCGATGCCCAGGCGGGCCACGAGGTCCGCGACCTCGCGCCGCAGGAACCCGAATGACGGAATGACAAACAGCAACTCCTGCATCCTGGACCAATCGTAGTCCGTTTCGACGACCTCGCTCGTCACGAACGGGCGCCGCTCGACGGCCGGCGAGAGGGAGAAGGGGATCTCGCCCGTCGACGACAGGATGCCGGCGCCGAAGATGCGCGTCTCGCCGGCCTCCTCGATCAGCCCGAACTCGATGGAGAACCAGCTGAGCCGCTTCAGCGCGAGCACGTGGTCTCCCGAGGCCGCCCGCACGGCGGCCTTGCCGATCATCGTCAGCAGCTCGGCGTAGTCGTGGTTCACGAGCGGCGGCACGTGCCCGAGGCAGTCGTGGATCATGTCGGGCTCGGGCGTGAACTCGGGCTTCGAGCCATGCCGGATGAACTGGGTGCAGGGGAATCCGCGGTCCGCGATGTAGGAATAGAAGATCTTGTATGCAATCGGGCCTTCCGCCGGCACCAGGTGCATGCCGCTCATCCGCTCGAGCTGCCCGCTCAACTCGCGCAACTGCGGAATCTCGCGCCCGCTGATGCCCAGGTCCCGCTTCGCCTGCAGGTAGATCCGGCTCGCGTGGCGCTGATGCAGCTCGTCGAGCTTCGGCGACACCTCCCGCCAGATCCGCTGCTCCTCGTCGGTGTAGTCGATGACGGGCGGTCCGAGGTTCCCGAGCCGGTACTGGCGGCACCGCGCGAACAACTCGTGGCGCCTGGCCACGTAGGCGCCGTCGCCGATTCCCGGATGGATGGGCTCGAGTTCGAGCACCTCCGGATCGGGAGGGTTCGCGTAGACGTCGTTGTCCGGCATGTACTTCGAGAATACGCGAAGGGCCCTGGCCTGACAAGCGCACCTGCGTGCTACCATCGGCGGCGCTTGAGCATGGCAGTCGACGTTCTCGTCGTCGGCGCAGGAGCGGCCGGCCTGATGTGCGCGGCCGAGGCCGGGCGCCGGGGCCGCCGCGTGGCCCTGGTCGATCACTGGAACCGGATCGGCGAGCGCATCCGCGTGTCCGGCGGGGGCCGCTGCAACTTCACGAACCGGCGCGCGTCGGCCGACAACTACCTGTCCCGCAACCCCAGGTTCTGCCAGTCGGCGCTGGCCCGTTTCCCGCCGGAGCAGTTCGTCGCGATGGTCGAGCGCCGCGGCATTCCCTATCACGAAGAGGATCACGGGCAACTGTTCTGCGATCGCTCGTCGCAGGACGTCATCGCCCTGCTGCGGGGCGCGTGCGACGATGCCGGGGTGACGCTCCTGCATCCGTGCCGCGTGGACCGGGTCGAGCGCCTGGCCGGCCCCGCACCCACCGGCCGTGAAGGCCCGCCGAGGTTTTCGGCCGAGACCGACCGCGGCCGCATCAGGTGCGCGTCGCTGGTCATCGCGACGGGCGGACTCGCCGTTCCACTGCTGGGCGCGACACCGTTCGGGTACAACATCGCCGGACAGTTCGGCATTCCAGTCGTCCCGCCCCAGCCCGGGCTCGTGCCCCTCGCGCTCCCCCCCGACGCGATGATCGCCCTGGCGCCGCTCTCGGGCGTAGCGTTCGAGACCGAGGCGCGGTGCGGCGGTTCGCGGCGCGCGCCGCGGTTCACCGAGAGGGCGCTGGTCACGCACCGCGGGCTCTCGGGTCCAGCCATCCTCCAGATTTCGAGTTACTGGCAGGCCCAGGCCTACGGCTCCGGCCCGCGGGCGCCGCTGGCCCTCGACCTGCTGCCCGGCGTGGACGCGCGCGCATGGCTGGGCGAACGGGCGCACAGCCGCGCCGCGCTGCCCACGCTGCTCGCCGAGGTCCTCCCGCGCCGCCTCGCGCAAGGATGGTGCGCGCTGCACGGGTGGACCGGCCGGCTCGACGAATACCCTGCAGCCGCCCGGCAGGCGATGGCGAAGGCGCTCAACAACTGGCTCCTCATGCCGAGCGGCACGCTGGGGTACAAGAAAGCGGAAGTGACCCTCGGCGGCGTCTCGACGGACGCGCTCTCGTCGCAGACCATGGAAGCACGCGGCGTGCCCGGCCTCTTCTTCATCGGCGAAGTGGTTGACGTGACGGGCTGGCTCGGCGGCTACAATTTCCAGTGGGCCTGGTCGTCAGGCTGGGTGGCGGGACAATACGTATGAACAGACACACGACTCCCCTTCTCACCGTGGCGGCGGCGCTGGTTGCCGCCGGCAGCCTTGTGCTGGGCGCGGCGCAACGGCCGGCCTCGCCCGCTGCGCCGGCGCTGCACGAGCGCTATGTCACGATTGCGCCGGGCGAACCGATCGAGCGCATCGTCGAACAGGCCGCCGGCGTGGTGCCGTCTCCAAACCAGGTCGCCTGGCAGGAGCGGGAGTTCATCGCCTTCGCCCACTTCGGCATGAACACGTTCACCGATCGGGAATGGGGCGACGGGAAGGAGTCGCCGTCGCTCTTCAACCCGACCGAGTTCGACGCCAGGCAGTGGGTGCAGGTGTTCAAGTCCGCCGGCATGAAACTGCTCATTCTGACGGCGAAGCACCATGACGGCTTCTGCCTGTGGCCGACGGCGACGACGACGCACAGCGTGATGAGCAGCCCGTGGAAAGACGGGAAGGGCGATGTCGTCGCGGACGTCGCCGCGGCCTGCCGCGAGGCTGGCCTGGCGTTCGGCATCTATGTGTCGCCGTGGGACCGGCATGAGCCGAGCTACGGCGATTCGCCAAAGTACAACGAGCTGTTCAGGACGCAGCTGCGGGAGCTGCTCACCAACTACGGCGAGATCGCAGAGGTCTGGTTCGACGGCGCGAACGGCGAGGGGCCCAATGGCAAACGGCAGGTCTATGACTGGCCCTCGTACTACCGCGTCGTGCGCGAACTGCAGCCGAAGGCGGTCATCTTCGGCATGGCCCCGGACGTGCGCTGGGTGGGCACCGAATCGGGCTACGGCCGGGAGACCGAGTGGAGCGTCGTGCCGCTGAAGCTGCGCGACGGGGCCGCCCCGCGCCCCGGTTCGCCGCATCCCCTGGACGACGCGTTCGTGCCGGGCGATCTCACGGCGCCGGACCTCGGCAGCCGCGACGCGATCCGCAACGCCTCGGTGCTCGCGTGGTATCCGGCGGAAACCGATGTGTCGATCCGGCCCGGCTGGTTCTACCACGCGGCGCAGGACGCGCGGGTCAAGACGCCGGAGAAGCTGGTCGACATTTACTTCAGCTCGGTCGGCCGCAACGGCGTGCTGCTGCTCAACGTGCCGCCCGATCGGCGCGGGCGCATCGCGGACGCCGATGTGAAGAGCCTTC
This sequence comes from uncultured Acidobacteriota bacterium, assembly GCA_963806085.1. Taxonomy (GTDB): domain Bacteria; phylum Acidobacteriota; class Vicinamibacteria; order Vicinamibacterales; family JAKQTR01; genus JAKQTR01. Next base: position 943,245 of record CAWDWR010000001.1, on the reverse strand, counting down.
AGGGCATGCGCGCGATCCTCGAACGTGCGTTTGCGGCGCCGGTCGCGGAGGCGCCAACCCCGAAGCGGGCATCCGCCGGGGCTGCCACGACAGCGTATGAACTCCCCGTCGCCGCCGGCGGGCGCTTCGACGTCGCGATGCTCATGGAAGACATCCGGCAGGGCCAGCGCGTGGAGCAGTTCACGCTCGAACTCTGCTCGGGGAGCGGCTGCCGGGAGTTCGCGCGCGGCACGACCATCGGCTACAAGCGCCTCCTGCGGTTCCCGGAGGTGCAGGTCGATCCGGCGCATCGCGACGCGCGCGTCAGGCTGACCGTGGGGCAATCGCGCGGCACGCCGGCGGTGTCCCGGATCGGCCTTTACCGCATGGGAACCGGCGGTTCGCCGGCACTCGAGTAGCCGCCCGTGCACGGACCGCCCGTCACCCGCACGCACTGGGCCCTGGTGCTGTTGCTCGCGGCAACAGCCACCGCCGCGTATCTCTGCCGCGTCAACATCTCGGTTGCCGGCGCGCTGGTGATGCAGGAATACGGGCTCACGCAGACCCAGATGGGCTGGGTGTTCAGCGCGTTCCTGCTCGGCTACACGCTGGTGATGCTGCCCGGGGGCCTGCTCGCCGATTCGTGGGGCGCGAAGCGGACGCTCGCCACCCTGGCTTGGGGTTGGGTGGCCGTCACAATGCTGCAAGCCGCCGTCCCCTCTGCCGCGGCGGCCACGCCTGCATGGGGCGTCATCGGCGCGCTCGCCGCGCTCAGGTTCGTGATGGGCGCCCTCGCCTCCCCCACCTACCCCGCCGCGCTCGAGGGCGTGTCGCGCTGGACGTCACGCGCCGCGATCGGCCGTGCCAACGGCCTGGTCATCGGGTCGGTCGGCCTGGGGTCTGCCATCGCGCCGCCCTTCATCACGGCGGTGATGGTGCCGTGGGGCTGGCGCGCGGCCATCGTGGCCTCGGCCGTCCCGGCGCTGGTCATCGCGGCTGTCTGGCTTGCCGTCCGGGATCCCGAACCGACGCCGCTGAAGGCCGATGGAGGGAATGCGCTCGAGGCCCGCGGGCACGAGTCTCACGGCCAGGCGATCGTCCGGCTGCTGCGCGTGCCGGGCTTCGCCCTGCTGACGTTGAGCTACACGCTCCAGGGCTACGTCGGCTACATCTTCATCTTCTGGTTCTACCTGTACCTCGTCCAAGTGCGGCACTTCAGCCTCGTCTCGGGCGCGTTCGTGGCGAGTCTGCCCTGGGTGCTGTCGGCCATCTCGATCCCGCTTGGCGGCGTCATCTCGGACCGCCTCGTGCTGGGCAGGCTCGGACCGGTGTGGGGACGGCGGCTCATCCCCATCGTCGGCATGGGCGGCGCCGGCGTGTTCATCTCGATTGGCGCGCACACGACGACGGACTGGCTGGCGGCCGTTTCGCTGGCGGTTGCGACGGCGCTCGTGCTCTCGGTCGAGAGCCCGTTCTGGACGACGGTCGCGGGCCTGGCCGGAGACCGCAGCGGCACCGGCGGCGCAATCATGAACACCGGCTGCAACATCGGCGGCGTCGTGTCGCCCATGCTGACGCCGTTGCTCGGCGAGATGTTCGGGTGGGAGCCCGCGCTGCACCTCGCCGCCGGACTGTCGATTCTGGCGGCGGCGGCGTGGTTCTGGATCACGCCGCGAGCCGTCACGGCATCCGGGTCACCTTGATCGTCCACGCGTGACCGGCCGGCAGCGAGGCCCGCGTGCGTTCCGGTACGATCACGACGAATCCGGTTCCCTCGGCACGCCACGAGAGCGCCGCCGCGGAGCCGAGCAGCGTCACGCGAGCGTCTGCGGCGGGCCGGCCTGCGGACACACGAATCTCGCCGGGCACCCGGGTTTCGCCCTCATCGCCCAGGTACACGAAGTACGCGCTGCCGTCCCTGCCCCGCGTGAGGCGGAGCTTGCCGTCCACGTAAGGCGGAACCGGCCTCGACCCGTAAATGGCCTCGCCATTCACCTTCAGCCACGCGCCCATCTCGGCCAGCAGGCTGTACGCGCCCTGCTGCCACGTCCCGTCGGGCCCCGGCGCCACGTTCAGCAGCAGGTTGCCGCCCTTCGCCACGATGTCCACCAGTAGGCGAACGCCGTCGCGACCGCTCATGTACTTCGCGTTCGGCGTGAAGGACCAACCGCCGCCGGAGATGATGCACGACTCCCACGGATACGGGAGCGCCTTTTCGGGCACCCGGTTCTCGGGCGTGAGGTAGTTCTGGTTCCTGCCGTACACCGCGCGGTCTACCACGATGAGCCCCGGCTGTTTCGCGCGGGCCTTCGCGACGAGCTCGTCCATCCGCGGATTCCTGATTCACAACACGGGACTTCAGGAACCCGGACGGGCTCTCCGCGAGTCGATCGGCGTACATCCGCTCGATCTCGTCCTTCGACCGCTTCTTCACCCAGCCGCCGTCGAGCCAGAGGATGTCCATCGGGCCGTACTCGGTCATCAGCTCCATCACCTGGTTGTGCGTGAAGTCGACGAAGGCCTTCCAGCGCTCGGGGTACCGCTCCGGGTCGTAATTGACATTACGGTCCGGCGTCGCGAAACTCGGCCACCAGTAGTACTCGCTGTGCCAGTCGGGCTTCGAGAAGTACGCGCCGACGAGGAAACCCTCCGCGCGGAAGGCGTCGAAGATCGCCCTCGCGATGTTGGCTCGCGGATTCGCGCTGGAACGGCGTCGCCGGCGACGTCACCTTGTAGTCGCTGTACTTCGTGTCGAACATCGAGAAGCCGTCGTGGTGCTTGGTCGTGAACACCACGTACTTCATGCCGGCATCCCGGGCGGCGCGCGCCCACATTGCCGGGTCGAACGCCGCCGGATTGAACGTCTTCTGCAGGGCTTCGTAGCGGCGCTTGTACTCGATGTAGTCGTCGAGGCTCCGCTTGCACCATCCTTCGTCTTCGGCGCAGATCGACCACGACTCGACGACGCCCCACTGGCTGTACGGCCCCCAGTGCATCAGCAGGCCGAACTTGATGTCCTGCCAGTGCTCCAGCTTGGCGACGACCCGCGGGTCGGTTTCCGGAACGTAGCGTTCGTCCTCGTGCTGTGCGGACGCGGCGCCGGCACACGCCAGCCAGACCGCGAGCGCGACGATGATCTTGTGCATCGAAGTCAGGACTCCAGGCGCCAGGGGGTGACGGTGACCGAGACGCGGCGGCCGGCCCTGACCACGTCGAGCGGCGTGGGGCGGTCGATGCGGTCACCGCCCAGCAGCGCGAAGAGCGCCGGCGGATCGGGGACCGGCTGGTGCGCGACACTCAAGATGACGTCGCCGGCCTTGAGCGCCTGGCCGCGCTGCCGCAGCAGGCGCACCACCTCGAGGCCGGTCACCTCGCGGCCACCCAGCTTCACGGTGCGCCTGGTGACCGAAATGCCCAGCGTCGCCCGGTCGACCCGGCCTGCGCCCAGCAATTGCGGGACGATGAGCCTCACCGTCTCGGCCGGAATCGCAAGCCCGATGTACGGCGATTCGGTGTCGAGCAGCGTCGTGATGCCGAGCACCCGCCCCTGCATATCGACCAGCGGCCCCCCCGAGTTGCCTTCGTGGATGTCGCAGTCGGTCTGCAGCAGGTCGTAGTGCGGCCGGCCGGGGCCCGCGCTCGCCGTGCGCGCAAGGCCGCTCACGACGCCGATCGTCACCGACTCGGGGTAGCGGCCGAGCGGGTTTCCGACGGCCAGGCACATCTCGCCGGTCCGCACCCGCGACCGGCGCAGCGAGAGCGCATGGGGCCACTTGCCGTCCAGGTTCAGCACGGCGATGTCCGCGATCCGGTCCACGCCCACGACGCCGGCCAGGGCCTTGGCCCCTCCCTGCAGCGTGATGGTGATCGGCGGCTGCACGTCCGAGATGACGTGGTGGTTGGTGACGATGTGGCCGCGCGTGTCGAAGAAGAACCCGGAACCGCTGCTCCCGCCGTCCGACGTCGAACCCGACACGGCCACCGTGGCCTGGAGCACCCGGCCGGTCAGGTCGGCGATCTCCCGGCTGAACCGCGCCAGCAGGCCGGCGCCCCGACCGGACCCGCGGGCGTCAGGCATCAACGGCCTCGTCGTCCGCGTCGGCGCGGGCCGTCTTGCCGCCGAGTTTGCGGGCCAGCAGCGTGTCGAGCCGGTCGGCCGCCTCGGCGAACCGGCGGCACGCGTCGGTGAACTGGCGGGCATCGAGCGTGTCGGCCGGCACCTCCCAGGCGGCGATCACGAGATCCTCGAAACGGAACACCCGGAGTCCCAACTCCGCCGCGTTGACCTCGTTCACCGCCTCCAGCACCCGCGCCTTCTTCTTCATGCCCGAGACGAGCACGGCCGAGAACTGCAGGAGCGGCATCGGGGCTTCAAGCAGGCGGAGCGTGACTTCGGCGCTGCCGTGCGGGAAGGTGTATTCCCCGTCGCCGTCCGGCGTGACCTTTTCGGTCTCCAGCATCGCTGCCAGGTTCTTCTCGATGAACGGCCGGAGAACGTCGATACGGGACATGCTGCCTCCGAGGGCCCCGTTCAGGCCAGGGCGGGCGTGCCATCAGTCTACGTCAGTCTCCCGCGGCGGGGTGACAGATCGGGCCGCTCGAAAAGGCGTCCGTCTGTGTTATTGTGGGCCGGCCTGAGGGCAGATCGAGGGACGTCCCCCGCTCGGAGACACGATCACATGCACCTGCAACTCGTTGACTGGATTATTGTTGCGGTCTCGCTGCTCATCTGCTTCGTGCCGGCGCTGTTCTTCGGCAAGCGCGCCGGCCAGAGCACCTCGGAGTTCTTCGTGTCGGGCCGGGCCGTCCCCTGGTGGCTGGCCGGGCTCTCGATGGTGGCGACGACGTTCAGCAGCGACACGCCGAACCTCGTCACCGACATCGTCCGGCGCAACGGCGTGGCCGGGAACTGGGTGTGGTGGGCGTTCGTGCTCACCGGCGTGGCGACGGTCTTCTTCTACGCGCGGCTGTGGCGCCGGTCGGGCGTGATGACCGACCTCGAGTTCTACGAGATCCGGTACTCGGGCAAGGCCGCCAAGGTGGTCCGCGGCTTCCGGGCGGTCTACCTGGGCCTGCTCTTCAATTGCATGATCATGGCCACGGTCAACCTGGCCGCGTGCAAGATAGCCGGCGTGCTCTTCGGTTTCGAGCGGTGGCAGACGCTCGCGTTCGTCGGCGCCCTGAACGTCGTGTTCGCGACGCACTCCGGGCTGTGGGGCGTGCTCGTCATCGACATGATCCAGTTCTTCATCAAGATGACCGCCGTCATCGCGGCGGCCTACTTCGCGGTGCAGTTGCCGCAGGTGGGCGGCCTCCACGGTCTCGTCGAGAAGCTCTCGGTGATGCCCGGTCCGAACGGGATCAACTACCTGAACATCTTCCCGAGCTTCACCAGCAACTGGGACATCGCCGTGGCGGTGTTCATCATGCCCATCGCGGTGCAATGGTGGGCGGTCTGGTATCCCGGCGCCGAGCCGGGCGGCGGCAGCTACATCGCCCAGCGCATGCTCGCGTCGAAGTCGGAGCGCGACGCCCTCGGCGCCGTGCTGTTCTTCAACGTGGCGCACTACGTGCTGCGGCCGTGGCCGTGGATCATCACCGGGCTCGCGTCGATCCTCGTGTACCCGAACCTGTCGGACATCCAGGCGGCGTTTCCGCACCTGGATCCGACGCTGATCGGCCACGACACCGCGTTCCCGGCCATGCTGAAGTTCATGCCCGTCGGCTTCATCGGCCTCATGGTCGGCGGCCTGATCGCGGCCAACTCGTCCACGATCCTGACGCACCTGAACTGGGGCGCGTCGTACCTGGTGCACGACTTCTATCAGCGCTTCATCAAGCGCGGCATGCCCGAGAAGCACTACGTGATGGCGGGCCGGGTGGCCACCGTGATCCTGTTCATCCTCTCCTCGTCGCTGGTGTTCGTCCTCGACTCGGCGAAGGATGCCTTCGACGTCATCCTGCAGATCGGCGCGGGCACGGGGCTGCTGTACCTGTTGCGCTGGTTCTGGTGGCGCATCAACGCGTGGTGCGAAGTCGTGGCCATGGTGAGTTCGTTCCTGGTGTCGCTGATCCTCCTCATCCTGGCGAAGAACGGCGTGCACTTCAGCACGCACGTCGCCCTGCTGCTGACGATCGGCGTCACGACGGTCTGCTGGGTGGCCACGGCCTACATCGGTCCCGAGACCGATCGGCAGGTCCTCATCGACTTCTACAAGAAAGCCCGGCCGTTCGGTCCCGGCTGGGTGAAGATCCGCAAGGACGCCGGCCTGGAAGAAGGCTGGGGCGGCGCGCGCGCGGAGGGCGACAACATCCCGCTCGCGCTGGTGGGCTGGGTCTCGGGCTGCACGATGATCTGGTCGGCCCTGTTCGCGGTCGGGAGCATCCTCTACGGCCGGACCGGCTCGGCGATCCTGCTGCTGCTGACCTTCGCCGTCAGCGGAACGATTCTGACCTACGTGGTTCAGCGCCTCTGGTCGGGCAGCAAGGCTGAAGAGGCGGCGTAGAAGAGACCGGAACGTCGGTACGCAGAAACGGCCTGGCGGCCCGCAGCCCTGCGGCGCCCCCAGGCCGTTCGTCTGTTACTTCAACGTGACGACGTGCACGGTGCCGTCGCCGTACTTCTTGGCCAGGCCGTCGATGGTCCGGCCGCCGAACTTGGCCGCCATCGCATCGATGGTCGCCTGGTTCGGGAGCAGTTTGCCGGCGCCGGCCTTGCACTCCTCGATGTTGCCGGCCACCATGACGATCAGCTTGTCCGGTTGCAGGTACGTCTGCGCGACCCGCTTGACGTCGGCGAGCGTCACCTTCGCGTACCGGTCGACGTAGGTCTCGTAGTAGTCGCGCGGGCGCCCTTCCAGTTCCAGGGACGCGAAGTTGCGCAGGTTGCCCGCGACGTCCGAGAACATCGCCGGGAACGCGCTGAGCCGGGCGGCTTTCGCAAACGCTAGGTCCTGACCGGTCACGTCGCCCGCGCGCATCCGCTCGATCTCGTTGAGCATCAGCTGCGCGGCGAAGACGACCGTCTCGTTCTTCGTCTGGCAGAAGGCCTGGAACGTCCCCGGGTAGTGAATCTCGGCCGGGAACGACGAGTTGGTGGTGTAGGCCAGGCCGTTGTCGGTCCGCACGATCTTCGTGATGCGCGACGAGAACGACCCGCCGCCCAGGGTGTAATTCATCAGGTCCACGGCCGGGTAGTCGGGGTCGTCCCGCGTCAACCCGATGTGGCCGATCTGGATGATGCCCTGGTTGGGGGTGATGCCCTGCGGCTGCACCATGTAGACGCCGGCCTTTGTCGTCTGGGCGGGCTTCGGCCACGGCGGCACCGCCTTGTCGGCCGTCCGCCACTTCCCGAACGTCGCCTCGAGCTTCTGCAGCATCTCGGCCTTCTTGAAGTCGCCGGCGACGACCAGGATGGCGTTGTTGGCGCCCCAGTACTTCTTGTGCCAGGCCACCAGGTCGTCTCTCGTGATGCTGTTGATGGTGGCCTCGGTCGGCTCGGCCACGATCGGCGAGTCGTCGCCGTAGACGAGGCGCTGGAACGTGCGGCTCGCCACCGTGCTGATGTTCCGGTTGCGGTTGCGGATGGCGGGCAGCATGCCCTGCTTCTCCCGCTGCAGCCGGTCTTCGGGGAACGCCGGGTTGTTCAGGAGGGCGAGCCAGATCTTCAGCCCCTCGTCCACGTGCCGGATGTGCAGGTTGAGGCTGGTCGCTGTCACGGTGCCGGCGAGGAAGTCCATCCGCTCGTTCAACTGCTCCGCCGTCATGGAGGTCGTGCCGCCGGACCGGACGATGGAGCCCGTGAGGGCCTGCACCCCGAGCTTGTTCGGCGGTTCGAGGAACGATCGCCCGCCGCCGGCGCCGCCGCCGCCGCGCTGCGGCCACTCCGCCATTTCAGACTCGGCCCCGCGGCCCCGGCCCATCGCGATGCCGCCGCCGGAAATCACGGGCGACAGCAGCGAGGCCTCGAACCAGGGAATCTCGTGGTCCTCGGCGATGTACACGACGAGGCCGTTCGAGAGGACCTCGCGGAACTGCGAGGCCTGCGGCGGCTTGAAATCGAGAGGCGGGTACTTGAACTGATCGGGCCGCGGCCCCTTGGCCGCCACGCCGGCGGGCGTCTGCGCGGCCGCCTTGGCGGCGGGTGCCTGGGCCGTCAGGACGTGGGACCCGGCAAGGCAGCCCAGCGCCCCGATCAGCAGGATCGCCGAAAGTCGTTTCAGCATGGTCATGATCCTTTCCTCGGTGCCGGAGCTACCGCTCCCGATCCATCACGCCGGTGACGCTGTTGTCGCGGGTCAGGTACTTCTTCGCGACCCGCATGAGGTCGGCCGCCGTGACGGCCATGCGCTGTTTGTACTGCTCTTCGATGAACTGCCACCGGTAGGCCGTCTCCATGCGGGCCAGCGTGCCGGCGATACCCATGCCGGCGAGGCTCTGGAGGTACTCGGCCTCGACCGCGTTCTTGACCCGCTGCAGGACCTGCGGGTCGACCGGCGTCGCCTTCGCGTCGTCGATGTACAGCCAGAGCTCCTGCTCGAGGGTGTCGAGCGGGACCGCGGTGGTTTCCGCGGCCGTTTCGCGCGCCGTGGCGGAGACGCGGAAGGCCCCGTCGTACATCGAGTTCGACGCCATGGCCGCCACGTTCGTCGCGTGCGGCATCTTGCTGTTCACGAGATCGAGATACATCTTCCCCGTCCTGGCGCTCATCGCGCGGCCGAGGACGTAGAGCGCCGCCACGTCGTCGTGCCAGAGCGGCGGCACGTGGAACATGATCGTCACGGCCGGGTTGGTCGCCGCCCGGCCGATGACGCGCTTCTCGATGTACGGCGTCTTGAAGTTCTCGCCGTACACCTTCTTGTAGTACTGCGAGTACGGCTCCTCGGTGCGGACGCGCGGCGACGGGCCTTTCGACCTCAGCGGCCCGAAGTACTTCGTCACGAGCGGCAGTACGGTCTTCTCGTCGACGTCGCCGACGAGCACGAGCGTCGCGTTGTCGGGCCGGTAGTACTTCTCGCGGTAGTCGGTCATCTCCTGCTTCGTCACGCGGCTGATGTCCGACATCCAGCCCACCACCGGGTTGCGGTACGGGCTGGCGGCGTAGAAGGTCGCGTTCAGCTGCTCCTGGAAGAACATGCCCGGCGTGTTCTCGCTCATCCGGCGCTCTTCGGTGATGACGTCGCGCTCGGAGTAGAACTCCCGGAACACGGGATTCGCCATCCGGTCCGCCTCGAGCGCCAGGTAGAGCTCGATCTTGTTCTTCGGCAGCGTGACGTAGTACTGCGTCATCTCCTGCCCGGTGGACGCGTTCAGGCCCGTGCCGCCGGCTTCCTGGTACGCGCTCCAGATCTCCTCGCTGACGATGGTCTCGGCCTTCTGGCGGTTGAGCAGATCGCTCGCCTGCTTCTTCCACTCGACGATCTTCGCCTCGTCGCGGCCCGTGATCTTCGCCTCTTCAGCGGCGATCTGCGCGTAGAGCGCGTCGATCTGCCGGTCGTACTCGAGGTCCTTCTGCAGCGTGCCCGGCTTGATGCCCATGGAGTACGTGCCCTTGAACATCATGTGCTCGTGGAAGTGCGACACGCCCGTGATGCCGGGAGGCTCGTTGACCGCGCCCACCCGGTAGGCCAGGATGCAGCTGATGAGGGGCGCGTCGGGTCGTTTGACCATCAGCACCTTGAGGCCGTTCGGCAGCACCCGCTCGATGACCTGCCCCGTGAGGCTGACCTCCTGGGCGGTCACCGGCGCGAGCCAGGCAGCCGCCAGCAGGAGCAGGCCGAGCGAGACCAAGCGTCGATGTCTCATGTCCGCTTCTCCGTGGAGGGGGTGACGATTCGTCACGTGTTCTGGGGGCCGTTCGACGACGACGGCGGCCCAGATTAGCACAGGCCAGGGCCCCTCGAGCGAGTATGCTTGAGGCATGCCATTCTCCAAGTTCCCGCTCCACGCCGACCTCCTGCGCGGCGTCAAGGAACTGGGCTTCCTTCGGCCGACGCCCATCCAGGACCAGGCGATCCCCCCGGCCGCCGCCGGCAAGGACCTCCTGGCTTGCGCGATGACGGGCAGCGGCAAGACCGCCGCGTTCGTGCTGCCCATCCTCCACCGGGTGATGGCGAAGCCGCGCGGCACCACGCGCGCGCTGGTGCTGACGCCGACGCGCGAGCTGGCCGCCCAGATCCTCGCGCATCTCGAGGAACTCGCGGTGCACACCCCGGTCACCGGCGCGGCCGTGTTCGGCGGGGTGGGCATGGGCCCGCAGGAGCACGCCTTCCGCAGCCGCGTCGACGTGATCGTCGCCACCCCCGGCCGGCTCCTCGATCACCTGCGCTTCCCGTACGCCCGGTTCTCGGGTCTCGAGGTCCTCGTGCTCGACGAGGCCGATCGCATGCTCGACATGGGATTCCTGCCGGACATCCGGCGCATCCTGCGGCAACTGCCCTCGAAGCGCCAGACGCTGTTCTTCAGCGCGACGATGCCGCGGGAGATCGCGACGCTCGCCCGGGAGATGCTCAAGGACCCGGTCACCATCAACCTCGAGCGGAAGTCCGCGCCGGCGATCGGCATCACGCAGGCGGTCTACCCGGTCGGCCGCGAGCTCAAGTCGGCGCTGCTGGCCGAGCTGGTGAAGCGCGACATCGTCGCCGACGCCATCGTCTTCACGCGGACGAAGCACCGCGCCAACAGGCTGGCGGACTACCTCGAGCGCCAGGGCATCTCCACGGCGAAGATCCACGGCAACCGCAGCCAGAGTCAGCGGACGGCCGCCCTGCAGGGGTTCAAGGCCGGCAAATCGCGGATTCTCGTCGCCACCGACATCGTCGCCCGCGGCATCGACGTGGAGGAGCTCGGCCACGTGATCAACTTCGACGTTCCCGCCGATCCGGACGCCTACATCCATCGCGTCGGGCGGACGGCCAGGGCCGAGATGACGGGCGACGCCTTCACGCTGGTGTCGCCGGACGAGGAACAGGAGCTGCGCGCGATCGAGCGCGCCATCGGGAAGGCGCTTGCCGCGCGTGACGCTGCCGGGCTTCGACTACGCGAAGAAGACGGACGAGCGCCTCGAGATTCCCGTGCGCGAGCGCCTGGCCGCGGCGCGGGCCGCCCGGCGGCCCAGGCACGACGGTCCAAGAGGCGCTTCGGGATCGCCGGCCGGAAGAAGCGGGCCGGCGCACGGTCCCGATGGCCGGCAGCGAAAGGAAGCGCGGTTCCGGAGCATCCTGGATCGGCATGCGCCCGCGCAGCCGGGATCGAGCCACGGCGCGGCAGGGGCGCCGGGCGCGGGACGACGGCGGCGGTGACCGCGTACAGCGGGGCCGGCCGGGTGCCACGACGCATGCCGACACTCGAGGTGCGGGCGGGGACATGAACGTCCGGCGCCGACTCGATCCGCGCACCGCCGGAGCGCTCCTCGCCGCGGGGCTGCCCGCGCTCGTGGCCTGCGTGCTCGCCGTGATCTGGGTCGACAGCCACCGGCTTCGTCTGTTCGGGGACGAACCCCACTACGTGATCATCGCCGAGAGCATCACCCGCGACGCTGATTTCGAACTGCGGAACAACTACGCGCTCGAAGCCAGGTTCCCTCAGTACGTCGGCGAGATCGACCCGCACGTCGTCGCACGGGGCCACCGCTGGTACTCGATCCATGGCCCCGGCCTGGGCGTCCTGATTGCGCCCGGGCTCCTGGCGGGGGGTGTGACTGGCGCCCGACTCTCGGTCTGCCTGCTCGCCGCGCTGCTGCCGTTCTCGATCTACGTCTGGCTGAACGGCCTGCTTGGCCCGCGCGACGCGACCTGGCTCACCCTGGCTGCCATGCTTTCGATCCCATACGTCTTTGGCGCGGTGCACCTGTACCCAGACCCTGTGGCGGCCGCTCTGGCGGCGCCGTTGATCCTGCTGTTCGCGTCTCCAGCCGAGCGCCCGGCCCGCCCGGCGGCCTGGGCGGCGTTCTGGCTGGTCTGCGGAGCGCTCCCCTTGTTGATGGTCAAGTTCCTGGCCCCCGCGCTGATCCTGGCGCTCATCGCGATCGCCCGCGCGTCCATGCTGCCGCCCGCCAGCCGCGCGGCCGTCGTGCGCACGGCGCCGGCGTTCCTGGTCGGTCCAACGCTGCTCGCGGCCTACCACCTGTCGGCGTTCGGCAGCTTGATGGGCCCGCGCGGACCCGGCGAGATCGCGGCGAGCGCGCGCCAGGCGTGGATGGTCTTCCTGGGACTTCACCTCGACCAGGCGCAGGGGATCTTCCTGCAGCAGCCCTTGCTGCTTGCGGGAGTACCCGCACTTGGCATCGTTGCCATCCGGCGTCCGTGGCTGGCGGCGGGCTGGTGCGTGCTCTATGCCTCGCTCATCCTGCCCAACGCCCTGCAGGTGATTCCGTTCGGAGGCGCGAGTCCGTCCGGACGGTTTGCCTGGCCAGCCGCATGGCTGTGGCTCGCGCCGCTCGGCATGGCGCTCAGTTGGCATCGCGCCGCCCTCGCGCGGATATTTCGCCCGGCGCTGCTGTCCGCCGCTCTCTACCAGGTGGCGCTTGCCATCAGGTGGCTGCCCGCGCCGATGTCGGTGACGAATGAATTCACGCCTGACCTTGCGCTGCGGAACAGCCTCTTTCCGACCGCCATGCGCGCGTGGATGCCGTCCTTCTACTCGCCAGACTTCCTGTCACATCCGCCGAACCTCGTGGCGATGGCCGCGCTGGTGGCGCTCCTGGCGAGCGGCCCGGTTCTCGGCCTCAGGCTGGCTCGGCGGCGAGAGTAGACAAGCCCGCCCGCGAGGATCGGGGGCGTTACGAGGCGCCGCGGTCCTTCGGCCGGGACTTGCCGCCGTCGTCGGACGTCCCGCGGCCGCTGCCGTCACCGTCGGCGAGCAGGTGGTGGTGGACGGCGTAGAGAGCCAGTTCGAGGCGGTTCGAGACGCCCAGCTTGTCGAAGATGTGGGACAAGTGGTTCTTGACCGTCTGTTCGCTCACGCCGAACTGCTTGCCGATGTCCTTGTTCGTGGCGCCGTCGACAATCGCGCCGATGACCTGCCGCTCACGAAGTGTGAGACTCGACGCCGGAGTGGGCGTCCGCCGGGGGCCGCGCTCGAGTTCCCTGAGCGTCTGCAGGAGATCGCTGATGCGTTCGTGCCCGACCCAGAAATCGCCGTTCATCACGGCCCGGATGCACTGGTAGAGCAGTTCGGTGACCGATTCCTTCAGGACGATCCCGTGCGCGCCGAGGCGCAGGGCCTGCACGGTCTCCTCGCGTTCGATCGCCGCCGTCAGCAGCACGCAGCGCGGTTCCCAGGGGGCCCCGGCAAGGGCTTTCAGCACGCCCAGCCCGTCCATCCGCGGCATCGTCAGATCCAGGAGGAGGACGTCGGGCTTCAGTTCCTCCGTTCGCCGCACCGCCTCGATGCCGTCGGCCGCTTCACCGACCACGGTGAACCCCTCCTGCAGGAGCAGCAGCCGCTTGAGGCCGTCACGCACGATCGGGTGATCATCGGCAATCAGGATGCGAATTGGCTTCGTCAGATGCTCAGTCATCGCTCTGGACCTTGATCCGGATGTCGAGCTGCGATCCGATCCCGGGCTCGGACTGCACCCACAGCTGGCCGTCGATCGCTTCGACGCGCTCTCTGATGACCGCAGGTCCGGCGTGGGCGGCGTCGAGCTCTTCGAGCGACAGCCGTCCCGCGAAGTCGAACCCCTGCCCGTTGTCGCCGATCACCAGCCGCCAGCAGCCGTCCAGCCGGCTCAACGCCACCGCCACGTCCGTGGCTTGGCTGTGTTTCCGCGCGTTGACGAGCGCCTCCTCGACGATGCGCACGAGTTCGCGGCAGATGCGCGGGCGCAAATCGACCTCGTCGGCCTCCGACGTGAACCGCGCCTGAATCCCCGAGTTCCGTCTGAAGGCGGCCACGGCATCGTCCATCGCGGGAACGAGGCTGCGCCCGTCGATCGTGAGCGGACGCATTCGCCGCATCAGGCTCCGGACCTCGACGATCTGGTCCCTGAACATCTGCTGCGCGCGACGGAGCGCCGGCAGTGCCGCCGACGGGGACTGGCGGGTCTCCTGGATGGCGATTTCCAGCTCGATGTCGAGCCCGATGAGCGTCTGGACGAGGCCATCGTGCAGTTCCCTGCCGACCCGGGCACGCTCGGCTTCTTCCACCCTCGCGCGGAGCCGCCGGACCAGGTAGATGTTGACCAACGCCGGCCCGACCTGCCGTACGATGGTCTGAAGAAACCGCAACTTGCGCTCGCCGACGGCGTCACCCGCCGGATCGATCAACAGCAGCCGGGCCCTCCAACCCTTGGCAGCCTCCACCGACACGGCGCAGAGGGTCCGCCAGGGCCCGCCATCAGCCAGCCGCTTGGGGATCGATGCGCCGCCGGCCACCGAGCGCCCGCGAGTGTCCAGAGCCCTGATTCTCGCCGGCCGCCCTTCCGGGTCCGAGGCTTTGCGCACCGCGCTCAAGGCCTCGACCTCCGAGGGCACAGGGAAGAGGTAGTCGTCACGGCGGCTGCGATCCAATTCGATGGCTGCCGTGGAGCCGCCGCCGCTGTCTGGCGAGCTCCAGCAGAAGAGCCTGCCGCTGGACTCCTCTTCCGTGACAAACACGACCTGCTTCGCCGCGAATGCGACGCGCAGATCCCTTAACACCCCCTTGACGCTCGCGCCGAGGCCGGCCTGGACCCGGGCGTTTCGTGTCACGCGCGAGAGAAACGCCGCTTCCGCCCGCAGCCCGCGGTTCCATTCAGCGAGCTGGCCGAGAAGGGCTCCGACGAGCAGCAGCCAGACGCTGCGCATGGTCACGTCGCCCATCGACACACGAACGCCCAGGTACCCGAGGGACGCGGCAGCGGCCTGCGCGAACACGACGAGCGCCGAGGCGACGCCGGCCGCGATCGTCTCGAGAATCCCCCACCGATAGGCGACGCCCAGAATGGCGAACACGAATACAGGCGGCGAGAAATGGCTGCTCGGCCCGCCGGTCAGCGACGTGAAGGCCGTGGCCCAGGCGAGGTCGATGCCCTGGACGGCGCCACCCCAAAGCCGCGCGGTATCCCGCCGGGCGCTGACATAGCCCGCGAAGCAGATCGAATAGACCGCGTAGGCCGCGAGCAGCGCGTCGACCATTCCGCCGAAGGCCGGCGGATCATGCGGCGCCAGGTGCACGGCGGCCAGCGAGGCCACCGCCACGACGACCCGCATCCGAGCGATGATGAGCTCGACGGCCGCCCGTTCGTGAATATCCGGGGCGGCCACCCAGCGGCCTGCGATTCGGTGCCACAACGGGCGCAACTGACGACCTCCCGACAGCAAGAGTATATGCGGTACGTGTTCAGGCCAAGACTGCCGCAAGTTGACGGCCGCGCCAGGGGCCCGGCGGCAAGCGCTGGAGGCCGCGGGGCGAGGGTCAGATGAGGCGGCCGGCGAGGCTCGGGTGCGTGGTGACGGCCGCCATCGCCGATGGCACCCAGCCGTCGCGGCTGGCGGCGTCCAGACGGCAATGGGCGATCTTCTTCTCGGCGAGGAGGGTGTCGACGAGCTGGTCGATCGACCGGACGAAGAACTCGTCGGTGTCGCGCACGCCGTCCTCCGCGGCCGGCGCGATCATGGGCACCTTGACGAGGACGTCGTAGGTCTTCATCCAGTGATCGACGAAACGCTCGATGGGCTTCTGCCGGCCGCACGAGAGCACCATGTAGGCGTAATTGTCGAGGACGCTCCGGTCGCAGACGACGACGTCGTGGGCGCTCGCCGAGCGGATCTCCTCCGCCACCTGCGTCATGAGGATCCAGGTCTGCGCGTCGAGCGAGGTCTTGCGGTTGATCGGGAGCGGAGACAGCCGCGCCACTTCCTTCACCATGTCCGCGTTGAAGCCCTGCCGCTTGAGGCCGGCCGTCACGTCGTAGCAGAGCGTGGTCTTCCCGGTGCCGTGCGTGCCGATGAACGCCAGCTTCATGCGACGGGCGTCTTCATCCAGGGCGCGGTGTTGTGGAAGTTCGTCACGACGCCGCCCGGCGGCACCAGCGCATCGCAGGCGAGGCGCTCGTCGGAGGACAGCGACCACTCGAGCACGGGCAGCACTCGGCCAGCTGTTCCTCGGTGCGCGGGCCGACGATGGGCGCGGTGACGCCCGGCTGGTCCTTGCACCACAGCAACGCCAGCTGGCCAGGCGTCCTGCCGTGCGAACGCGCGAGCGCCGCAAACGCGCGGCCGACGTCGAGGCCGCGTGGCGTGACGCGATCCGCGTAGATGTTCGCCTGCCCCGGCTGGCGGATCGCGCGGGAATCCGCCGGCAGCGGGCCGCCGCCGGATACCGCCCCGCCAGCACGCCCTGCGCGAGCGGGGCCCACGGCAGGATGGCAAGTCCGTAGCGCTGCGCGAGCGGAATCAGTTCGTTCTCGATGCGGCGGTCGAGGAGGTTGTACGGCGGCTGCTCGCTCACGTACCGCGCGAGGCCGAGGCGGTCGCTCGCGGCGAGCGCTTCCATCACCATCCACGCCGGGTGCGTGGAACAGCCGATGTACCGCACCTTGCCGGCCCGCACGAGATCGGTCAGCGCGCCGAGCGTCTCGTCGACGGGAATCTCGGGGCTCGGCCGATGCACCTGGTAGAGGTCGATGTAGTCAGTGCCGAGCCGGCGCAGTGACGCCTCGCACGCGCGCAGGATGTGCAGGCGGGAGTTGCCCTGGTCGTTCGGCCCGAGGCCGGTCCGGCCGTGCACCTTCGTGGCGAGCACCACCTTGTCGCGGCGGCCGGCCAGGGCTTTGCCGACGATGCGCTCGGCATCGCCCGCGTTGTAGACATCGGCGGTATCGACGAAGTTGATCCCCGCGTCGAGGGCCGCGTGCACGATCCGCACGGCGTCGGGCTCGTCGGTGCCGCCGCCGAAATTCAGCGTGCCGAGGCAGAGCGGCGACACGCGCACCCCGGTCCGCCCGAGCAGTCGATGGTCCATCGCGTGCCCCCGGTCCCCTACCTGGCGGCCTTCTGCTCCCGCGCGGCGACCTTCTCCACCTCCCGCCACACGCGCAGGAGATTGCCGCCCCAGATCTTCGCGATGTCCGCTCTCGGAGTAGCCGCGGCGGACCAGCTCCTCCGTGACGTTCGGAGCCTCCGACGCGTCGTTGAACCCGAGAATCCCACCGCCGCCGTCGAAGTCGGTGCCGATGCCGACGTGATCGACGCCGGCCACCTTGACGGCGTGGTCGAGGTGGTCGGCAAAGTCCTTCAGCGTCGCGGGCGGGAACTTCGCGTCGATGTCCTGCATCCGCGCCATGTAGGCGGCACGGCGCTTCTGCGCCTCCGCCTGCTGCTCGGGCGTCATGGTGGCCGGCGCCGAGGGCGGCCCGCCCTGGCGGCCACGGCCGCCGGCCGGCATGCCGAGCTCCTCGCGCAACTTGCGGATCGCCTCGGCGCGCTCCGGCGAATCGGCTTTCAGGTAGGAGCCCAGCGCCACGATCTGCACGACGCCGCCGCCCTTCGCCACGGCCCGCAACTGATCGTCGTCCAGGTTGCGGTCGACGTCGGTGAGGGCCTTGCAGCCCGAGTGCGACGCGATGATCGGGGCCTTCGACGCCTTGACGACGTCCCAGAAGGTCGTGGCCGCCGAGTGAGAGACGTCCACCATCATGCCGAGCCGGTTCATCTCGGCCACCACCTGCCTGCCGAACGCCGACAGCCCGCCGTTGCGGGGCGGGTTGCGGTCGCTCGACGAGTCGCCGATCTGGTTGTGCCCGCTGTGCGTGAGCGAGATGTAGCGGGCCCCGCGGTCGTAGAACGCCTTCACGTTGGCGAGATCCTCGCCCACCGGGTAGCCGTTCTCGAGGCCGGTCATGATGACCCGCTTGCCGGACTTCGCCACGCGCTCCACCTCGGCCGGCGACGCCGCGAACGCGCACATGTCGGGCCGCGACTTCTGCGTGAGCGTGTCCAGCGCATCGAACTGCCGCATCGCCGCGTCGTAGGCGGTCTTGTAGGCCGCGGCGTCGAACGCCTGGCGCTGTCCGACGTACACGGCCAGGAAGACGCCCTTCATCCCGCCTTGCTGCATCTTGACGAGGTCGACCTTCTGCCCGGGCGTGAGCACGCCGTAGTCGCCGTTCCGCATGTCGACGTGCGTGTCGAGCGTCAGCACCCTGGCATGGATCGCGTCCGACTTCACGCGCACCGGGTCCGCGGCCGGCGCGGGACTCTGCGCCCCGGCTCCCGCGGCCACGCACACGCCCACCACCGACAGGCACACGATCTGCGTCACGTACATGGGCCCTGCCCCTCCGCTCGTCTCACTCGGCATGATTCGAGATGCTATCATGGCGATCCGACGCATGGAACCACTCGCGCACACGCTGGCGGGCGCGTGCCTGGCCGAAAGCGGCCTGAAGCGCCTGTCCCCGCTCGCCTCATCGACGCTCGTCATCGCGGCGAACATCCCGGACGTGGACGGCGCCTGCTATCTGCACAGCGCCGACCTCGCCTTCGCGTTCCGCCGGGGCTGGACGCATGGCATCCTGGCGATGGCGCTGCTGCCGCTTGCCCTGACGGCCGTGATGTTGCTCGTCGATCGCCTGCTCGCCCGGCGGGAGCCCGGGCGCGCGCGCGCGAGGCCGATCGCCCTGCTGGGCCTTTCCGCCGCCGGCGTCGTGTCGCATCCCTCTCTCGACTGGCTGAACAACTACGGCGTCCGGCTGCTGATGCCCTTTTCGGACCGGTGGTTCTACGGCGACACGCTCTTCATCGTGGACCCCTGGCTCTGGCTCATCCTCGGGGGAGCGGTCATGCTGGCCTGGACGGGCCGCACGCGCGGCATCGTCGCCGCGGCGGCGCTGGGCCTCGGCACGACCGCCATCATGCTGCTGGCGCCGATGGTGCCGGAGTGGGCGCGCGCCGTGTGGCTGGCCGGCCTGGTCATCTGGGCGCTCGCCCGGGCCCGCACGGATTCCGCCCGCCATCCGTCGATTGCCCTCGCGGCGCTTGCCGTCGCGAGCCTGTACATCGGCGTGATGTTCGGCGGCTCGCAGGCTCGCCGAGCGCCAGGTGCGGGAACTGGCCCGCGACCGGGGCTGGGCCGCCGAGATGGTGGCTGCGATGCCCGTGCCGGCCGAACCGCTCGAGCGGACGGTGATTGTCGTCTCGGGTGACCGGTACCTGTTCGTCCCCGTCACCTGGACACGCGGCCCGGATGCGCAGATCGAGCCGACGGTGTTCGAGCGAGGCGCGAAGGACCCCGCGGTCGACGCCGCCATGGCCGCGCCGTTCGTGCAGGGCGTGCGGCGCGTGGCTGCGGTTTCCGAGCTACGAAGTGAGGCCGCTGCCGAACGGCGAACGGCGTGTCATCATCCGGGACGCGCGGTTCGCGATCGGCAATCGACCCGGGTTCGGCGTCATCGCGATTGTCGATCTCGACGCCGCGCTCGTGCCGAGGCCCGGGCCCGGCCTCACCGAGTAGCCGGCCGCGCCGGCGGTGGCGCTACTTTCTCACGGCGGTCCAGGTGCCGGCGGCCTCGCCCTTGTTGAAGTCGATCGTGCCGACCAGCTTGCCGCCTTCGAGCTTCGCCGTCATGGCCACCGGCTCGCCCGCCCACGTAGGTGAACTCCAGCTGAAGCGTGCCGTCCGTCCACGTCGCCTTGCTGAGCGGCACCGACCCATCGGCCGACCCGATCTCCCCCGCGAGCGCCGCGCCGCCCTCGCGCAGCGACAGGTTGAAGGGCACCGCCTGGCCCGCGAGCTGCACCTCTCCAGCCCACGAACCGGCCACGCCGCCAACGCCGGCCGCTGGCGCTCCCGCTCCGCCGCGCGCGAGCCAGAAGGTGCCGCTGTTGCCGCCGACTTCCCACACGCCCTCGATCCGGGCGTCCTTCAGCGCGCAGGCGAGCGTGCCGGGCGTGCCCTGGAAGTCGATCGTCACGACGAGCTTGTCAGCCTGCATCGACGCCGCCGAGACAGGGATGGGCCCCATCGACGACTCGATCGTGCCGGCGAGCTTGCCGTCGGCGACCTTGAACTCGCTGCGCAGCGAGATCTCGCCGTTGGGCGTCTGCGCCGCCCCCTGCCAGCTGCCGGCGAAGGACTCCAGGGTCACCGGTTGAACCGCCTGGCCCGCCGCCGCCCCGGGGAGCGCCAGCGCCGCCAGGGCCATCATCATCATCGCCGCGCGAGTCATCCGCACCATCGTGGTTACCTCCAGCATCATGAGACGCCGACCGGCGTCCCGAGTCAGTCCAGCACCAGCCGCGCCCGCCTGAATCTGGCGAGCGCCGCCGCCAGGAACGCGAGGTCGAGCGCCGCCAACACCGCCGCCGAGACCCACAGCAGGCCGTCGACGCCGGTCGTCATCGTCCAGGCGCCAATCTGCGCCCGCCAGGCCTCCGGCAGCGCCTGCATGCCGAGCACCGGGATGAACACCAGGAGCAGCACCCCGACGTTCAGGGTCTGGGCCGCCTGGCGCACGGTCTGCGCCCGCAGGGACACCAGCACGCCGGCCGTCGCCGCGAGCCCCGCCCCAAGAAACGCGAGCAGCGGCGCGCCGACCGCAAAACGCCACGGGAACATGAGCAGCGGGCCCGTGCGGGCCGAAAGGTTCACCGTGACCAGGCTCAGCACGAGCATCACGAGCACGAGGCCCCACCCGTAGGCGATGGCCGCGGCCATCTTGCCGAGCAGGATCGCACGGTCCGGCAAACGGCTCGCGAGCAGCGTCTCCAGGGTGTGTCGCTCACGCTCGCCGGCGAACGAATCCGCCACGGCGCCGCCGACGAGCATCAGCGGCACCCACCCCCAGTAGAAGACCGTGGCGGGCGACTCCACCCACTCGGCACCCGACTGAAACGGCAGGAACACGCCGAAGACCAGGACCAGCATGACGAGACTGAACCGGCCGCCCCGATGGCTGCCCCCGAGCTGGAGCAGCTCGCGCCACTCCTTCCAGGCGACGGTGAGCACGTCGGCCATCACCGCTCTTCCTCCATCAGCGTCAGGAACACGTCTTCGAGCGACCCTTTCCCTTTCCGCACTTCCTCCACGAGCCCGCCGCCCTGGACGATGAGGCCCACCAGCGGGGCGGTGTCGGCGGAGTCGGCCAGCTCGAGCACGATGCGGCCGTTCTGGAGGTCGGCGCGAACCACGCCAGGCCGGCGTCGCAGCTGGGCAAGGATGTCATCGCTGAATCCGCGTCCGATGATGTCCGCCCGCGTGGCGCTGCGTGCTCTCAACGCGTCCGGGTGTCCCACCGCGAGCACCCGTCCCTGCTTGATCACGGCGACGCGACTGCAGAGACGCTCGGCCTCGGCGAGATTGTGGGTGGTCAGGAACACGGTTACGCCTTCGCGCTCGACCAGCGTGCCGAGTTCGTCCCTGAGCGTGGCCGCCGCAACCGGATCGAGGCCGGCCGTCGGCTCGTCGAGGAATAACAGGCTCGGCTTGTGCAGGAGCGCCCGCGCGACCGCCAGCTTCTGCTTCATCCCGCGGCTCCAGCGGCCGACCGGCTCGCCGCGGCGATCCCAGAGGCCGAGCGGCTGCAGCAGCGCGCGGATGCGGTCGGCGCGCGCCGCTCCTCCGATGCGCCAGACGCGCGCGTAGAACGCGAGGTTGTCCTCGGCGCTCAGACGCTCGTACAGGCCGTGGTGCTCCAGCAGCGCGCCAGACTGCTCGCGAATCCCGCCGCCGCCGTCCCGCGTGTCGAATCCGAGGACCGTCGCCCGCCCGCCCGTCGGCTCGAGCAGGCCCAGCAGGAGTCGGATGGTCGTCGTCTTTCCGGCTCCGTTTGGGCCGAGGAAGCCGAATACCGTGCCGGCGGGGACCTCCAGGTCCAGGCCGTCAACCGCCCGGATCGTCCCGAACGTGCGGGTCAGACCCTCCGTACGAATGATCGCGGGCGCGGACACAGCCTTTCATCATAACCGGACTTCGCCGAATGCGCCGCCTGGTGCGCCGGCGCGCGCTTGCGCCGGATTCCCGTCTCTAGTACGTTTCTGGCCAGGTTCCCCTGGAGGTTGCATGCTTGCGCCGCTGGTGTCGGTGTTCACGCGCCTGTTCGCGTACTTCGTCCGGCCGTTCATCGGACTGCGCTATCGGATCGAGGTCCGCGGCGTGGACGCCGTCAAGCAGAAGGGCCGGCGTGGCATTCTGTTCCTGCCGAACCACGCCGCGCTCGTCGACCCGGCCTTCATCGTGGCGCAGCTGTATCCGGCGTTCCAGTTGCGCCCGCTCGCCGACGAGCACCAGGTCAACCGGACCATCTTCGGGTACATCGCCCTGCTCTACGGGTCGCGGATCCTGCCCAACCTCGAGCGCAGCGGCGCCGGGGCGCGCGATAGGACCCGCAAGGCGCTGCAGGAGATCGCCGACGGCCTCAAGGCCGGCGAGAACATCCTGCTCTATCCGGCAGGCCGCCTGAAGCGCCAGTACCTGGAGGACATCGGGAGCGCGAGCGGCATCGAGACCCTCGTCAAGGCGGTCCCCGACGTCCGCATCGTCCTGGTGCGGCACAACGGCCTCTGGGGCAGCAGTTTCAGCCTCGGATTCACCGGCGAGATGCCCGACATCGGGGCAGTTGTCGCGCGCGGCATGAAGTACCTGCTGCTGAACGGCATCTTCTTCATGCCGAAGCGCCGGGTGACGATCGAACTGGTGGAGCCGGACGATTTCCCGCGGACCGGCACCCGCGCGGAGATCAACCGTTACCTCGAGCGCTTCTACAACGCAGAACGCCGCGAAGAACCAGTACGTACCCTATACGTTCTGGGAAGAGGGCGGCACGCGGGAAGTCGCCGGACCCGGCGCAGGAAGCGCCGCGGGCCGACGCCTCGACCGTGTCGAGCGCGACGCGCGACCTGGTGCTGGCGCATCTCAGGGAGGAGTCGGGACGCGCGGATGTCTCCATCGGCCACCACCTCTCGAAGGACCTGGGATTCGACAGCCTGGCAGCCGCGGAACTGGTGACGTGGCTCCAGCAGGAGTTCGGCTTCTCCGTGGACACGCCCGAGAGCCTGATCACCGTGGCCGACGTCGTGCTCGCCGCCGCGGGCCGGGGCGTGTCGGCCAAAGCGTCCGACCTCAAGGCGCCGCCGTCGGCCTGGTTCGGATCGGCAGGCGACCGGACGATCCTGACGCTGCCGCCCGGCGACACGCTGACGTCCGTGTTCCTGCGCCAGGCCGCGCGCCCGGCCGAGTCAACCGCTGTTCGCGCGATCAGGCCAGCGGCACCCGGACCTATCGCGACCTGGTGACCGCCGTGCTGGTGCTGAAGCCCCGGACTCGAGCGCCTGCCGGGGCCGTACCTCGGCATCATGATGCCAGCTTCGGTCGGGGCCACCGTCTTCCTGCTCGCCGCGCTGTTCTCCGGCAAGACGCCGGTGATGGTCAACTGGACGGCAGGCACGCGCGCGCTGCGCCAGTCGCTCGACACGCTCGGCGTCACGACCGTGGTGACAGCCCGGGCGCTGCATCGCGAAGCTCGGGTCGGGCGGCGTCGATCTCGTCGGGCCATCGACGACACGTTCCTGTTCGTCGAGGATCTGCTGGCGTCGGTCCGGCCGGCGGAGAAGCTGCGCGCGGCCGTGACGAGCCGTCTCAGCTGGGCCGCGCTCGAACGCGCGTCGCCGCCAGAGATCGCCGTCGTGCTGTTCACCAGCGGCTCGGAGAGCCTGCCGAAGGCCGTTCCGCTGACCCACCGCAATCTGCTGGCGAACATCGCCGACATCCTCAAGATGGGCCAACTGGAAGAACGCGACATCACCGTCGGGCTGCTGCCGCCGTTCCATTCCTTCGGGCTGACCACCACCGTGCTGCTCTCCTGGTGCCTCGGCCTGCGCACCGTGTTCCACCCGAATCCGACCGAGTCGGCCCTGCTGGCGCGGGTCATCGACGCCTACGGGGCCACCGTGCTCTTCGGCACGCCGACGTTCCTCGGCGGCATCGTGCGCGTGGCCACCGACCGCCAGCTCTCGAGCGTCCGCCTTGCGGTCACCGGCGCCGAAAAGTGCCCCGACAGCCTGTTCGCGACGCTTCGCGAGCGCTGGCCGGTCGCTGATCGTGCTCGAGGGGTACGGCATCACCGAATGCTCCCCCGTCGTCGCGGTCAATCCGATGGACGAGCCCGGTGCCGGGCACCATCGGCAAGCTGATGCCGTCGGTCGAAGGCGCGGTCGTTGAACTCGGACCTGACGCGGCGCGTGGCGCCTGGCGAGACCGGTATGCTGCTGGTGCGCGGGCCGAGCGTCTTCGGCGGGTACTTGAACCACGCGGGCGAGTCGCCCTTCGTCACCTTCGAGGGCAAGGACTGGTATCGCACGGGAGACCTGGTGGCCGCTGACGGCCGAACGGGCGCATCACGTTCAAGGGGCGGCTGAAGCGCTTCATCAAGCTCGGCGGCGAGATGGTCTCGCTGCCGGCGATCGAAGCCGTGCTGCAGCAGCACTTCGGCGAGGCCGACGACGACGGGCCGGTGATCGCCGTCGAGGCCATCGGCCACCCGGAGCAGCCCGACGTCGTGCTGTTCACGCGACGGCCGGCTGACCGCGCCGAGGTCAACGCCCTCATCAAGGACGCGGGGCTGAGCGCGCTCCACTACGTGCGGCAGGTCATCACGGTCGACGTCGATCCCGGTGCTCGGGCACCGGCAAGACCGACTACCGGGCGCTGAAGGCCCGCTACTCGCCACCCGGCGCCTGAGCGGCGCGTCTTCAGGCGAGCCGGAACGCGGCCGGCCCCGGTGAGGTCTCGAAGAACACCGCGCGGGCCGGCGGCCTCCGGATGCACGCGCCGGTAGGACAGCCGCCACTCGCTGACGAAGTCCGCTGCCCGCGTCGGCTCCGCGACCAGCGCCCAGACGCTGCCGCCGAATCCCGCGCCGAACGCCGACGCGGCCACCGCGCCGAGGCGCCGGGCCTCCCGGGCGAGCGAGACCGTCTCGGGCACCTGGTTGCCGAGCCACTCCTCGACGGCCTGCTGCGACCGATCGACCAGAGCGCGCCGAAGCCGGCCGAGGTCGCCGGCGCGCAGGGCGTCGCCCGCGCCGGGCACGATGGTCCGGCTCTCCAGGACGAACTGATCGAAACGCTTCCGCAGCAGGTCCGCCGCCGAACTCCGCGTCGGCCGACGGCAGCAATGGCGGACGCGGATGGCGTCGGCGGCGCAGCGGGTCTTCGCTGACGAGCGGCTTCGAGCGTGCGCGCGTGCCGCCCGCTCGCGTCACGCCAGATCTCCAGCACGCGGGCCGCCGCGAGGGACGCGCGATTGTAGGTCGCGAGCGCCGCGCCGGTCTTCTCGGCCAGCACGGCCGCTGAACGCCACCGCGAACACGTGCCCGGCGGGCATCGGGACATCACGCTCGAACTGCACCGGCGCGAAGCGGTACTGGCTCAGCGTGGCAGGCGCGGCAGCACAGGATGGCCGTGTGATCCTCGCTGCCGCCGAACGTGCCGACGCCCTTGTCGCCCGCCAGCGGGCCGAAGGTCTGGCCGTTCTCCACGGTGCCGAGATAGCCGGCCAGGTCGGTCGTCGAGCCGATGGCCGCGCGGAACGGGACCGTCTGGTCGAGGTCGTTGAGGGCCGCCGCGGCGAGGAAGACCGCGATCATGAACGCGCTCGAACTGGACATCCCGGAGGCCGGCGGCAGGTCGCTGCCGAACGCGATGTCCGCGCCCGTCGCCGCCGCCGGGAAAGTTGCGCGCGACGCGCCGGAGCACCGTGGCCGGATAGTTGCTCCAATGACCAAGCGACGGGCTCGAGGTCGGGCTCGAGCGCGAGGTCGGCGCGATCGCCGGTCGTCGACGTTCACGACGGTGACGCGCCGATCCGCCCGCGGGCGGCCGCGACCAGGCAGAAGCCCTGCTCCGCCGCGCACAGCAGGCTTCGCCCGCCGGCGTAGTCCGTGTGCTTGCCCAGCACCTCGATGCGGCCCGGCACGAAGAACGCCGCTTCGCGGCGCGGGCGGCCGTCCGCGCCAGCGCCGGCGCGCGCGCGGCCGAACAGCGCGTCCTTGGACGCGGCCGCGCCGGCACGCAGCCCGGAGGCGCCGACGCCGGGCATGGCGGGCACCATCAGAGACGGACCTCCACGCCGGCCAGCCGGCCTGCCACGCCGGCGATGTCTCCGCGGCTGGAGAGATCCAGCACGCCGGCCTTCATGCGCACGACGCGGAACCTCGTGCCGGCCTCATGGCGCCGCGAGCCGCACCGCGTCGGTCAACTCGCGCTCGCCGCGCGCCGACAGCGGCACGCGGCGGCAGGCGTCGAGCACCGACGTGTCGAACCGCCAGCAGTTCATGCTGAGGTAGACCTCGTCGCCGAACGACGCCAGCGTCTCCGCGTCCGGCTTCTCGACGATGTCGAGCATCGACTCGTCGGGCGCGATCCGGACGACGGCGAACTGCCTGACGCGATCCGCCGGCACGTTGCTCTCGCGGATCATCGCGTCGCGCTCGAACGCGACCAGGCCGGGTCCGTCAAGCGCCACCAGCGCCCGGTACGCGTCCACCGGGTAGTAGTTGTCGGAGTTGAGCACGAGGAAATCGCGCGCGCCGACGACGCCGGCCGCCGACGCGACGGCGTCGGCCGTCCCGAGCGGCTTCTCCTGGATCGCGAACGAGACGCGCACCCGCGTCAGCCCGGCCGCCCCGCCGTAGTACTCGCGCACGGCGTCGTGCTCGGGGCCGATCACGAGGCACACCTCGCGCAGGCCCGCGTCGGCCAGGGCGCTCAGGACGTAGTCCAGGAACGGCCGGCCGATGGGAATCATGGCCTTGACGCCCGTGTCGGCCACGCGGGCCTGGTCGTCGGCGAGCGCGGCCCCGTCATCCGCGCGCCGCATCCGCGTGCCCAGTCCCCGGGCCAGAATCACCGCGATGGGGGTGTGCATGTGCGCCAGCGCTCCAGTTCGCGCGCCATCCCGCGCTCGATCGCGTCGATGAGATACGGCCGCAGTTCGGCGGCGGCGATGATGCGATCGAGCGACCCGACCTTGAGGGCCCGGTGCACGCTGTGCATGTGGTCGAACTCGTCGGCCACCTCGCCGAGCTTCTCCGACCGGACGGTCTTGATCACCTCGGCCAGCGCCGCCCGCCGCGCCAGGCGGTCGGCATCGGTCGCGGCGGCCTTCAGCGCCGCCTCCATGTCCTTGACGCGGGCATCTCTCTTCGTCCGCCCGTCCACCTCGCGCGCGAAGACCACCGCGGCTGCGGGGGCCCCGCCGATCACGGACGCGTAACTGCCTTCGAGCGCCGCGACCTGCATGTTCTCGTTCAGCGTCTTCGAAAACACGACGAACGCGCCGCCGTGATAGCGCGAGACGACCACGAACACGATCGGGCCCTTGAAGTTCACCACGGCGCGCCCGATCTCCGCGCCGAATTCCAGCTGCCGCCGGCGCATGGATTCGGGCGAGCCGTCGAAGCCCGACAGGTTGGCCAGGATGACGAGCGGCCGGTTGAGGGTGGCGGCATTGATCGCGCGCGCGATCTTCTTCGACGACATCGGGAACAGCGTGCCCGAGGTCCACTGCTCGGGGCCGTCGGCGGGCACGACGCCGAAGCGGGGCACGGGCCGCGACTCGAAGCCGATCATGCTGACCGGATAGCCCCCCAGGTGCGCGTCCCAGGTGACGGCGATCTCGGCGTCGCGCCACCCCGCCCAGCGCTCGAGCGGGGCGTGGTCGGCGTCGCACACCGAGAGCATGACGCGGCGGATGTCGAACGGCCGCTTCCGGCCTGGGTTCGTCTGGTCCGAGAACACGTCGCCGACGGTCCTGAAGCCGTCCGGGAGGCTGTCGTGCGGGAACCCGCGGATGTCGCGCCCCACCGGATCGGCCGTCGCCGCGCGCCGCGGGAACCGCTCGCCGGGCACGCGGTAGCAGTGCTCGTAGTGGCGGAGCAGGACCTGGCAGGCGTCCCGCAGGTCCTTGCGCCCAGGTACTGCGCCTGCCCGTTGGGGCCCATGATGTGCTCGTACCCGCCGATGCCGATGTTGTCCTCCGCCGACACCGATCCCGAGTAGTCGAGCGCCATCTTGCCGGTCAGCACCATCGCGCCTTCCGGCGTCATGATCAGGATCCCGCGCGTGTGCATCAGCATCGTGGCCTCGGCGTTCCAGTACGGCTGGGCGCCGACGTTGATGCCGGTAACGACGATGTTCACTTCCCCGCCGGCCTGGGTGAAGTCGATGAGGCGGCGCAGGACGCGGGAGATCCAGTCCATGTTCTCCGTGCCGCTTTCCATCGAGATCTTCGCGCCGGCGGAGAGCGCGTACCACTCGAGCGGCACGCCCATCGACTCGGCCGCATCGAGGGCGCCGAGGATGCGCCGGCACTCGGGCTCCGCCAGCGACCCGACCTCGCGGCTCGGATCCCCGAACAGCGCGACGCGGGTCATGCCCTCCGGGCATTTCGCCGTGCGGTTCGTCAGCAGCCCCACCACCACGTTGGCGGTGTTCTGGCCGTAAGGACGCTCGACGGGCACCAGCGCGCCGCTCGCGTCGAGATCGAGTTCCACGAACGACCCGGCCGGGATCTCCGCCGAGGGCCCGGCGTGCTCGGGCGTCATGAGACGGACGATCTCGTACGGATACGTCAGCCCGCGCTGGCGCATGCGCACGACGCGCTGGTCGTAGTCCGACAGCGTGCGGAGCGGCTCGGCCGACGGCGCCGAGAAGCGCAGCACGGGCGCGCGCCCCGCCGCGAGGGCAATGGTGGCCGACCCGTCGGCCATCGTGCCGCCGTCATCCGGCATGGTCCCGCGGATGACGATCTTCTCGAGTCCCAGGCCCTCCGCGTGGGTCGACATCCGTGACGCGAGCTCGCCGATTTCGGCGCGGCTGAGCGCAAACGGCGGGCGGACGAACAGCGTCACGCGGTTCCACTGCCAGCGCTCCTCGCCCGGCCGCTTCAGCTGGGCGCGGCGGACGGCCGTGAACGCCTCGAGCGCCATGCGCTCGAAGTACGGGACGCCGACGAGACGGCCCGCCTCGTCGCGCACCGGCGCGGCCTCGCGCACTTCGACGAGCGCGAAGAGGCGCTCGTCACGCGGATTCTCGCGGGCCACGCCCTTGAAGAGGTAGACGTCCTCGGCCGCAGGCAGGCGCTCGAGGAAGAAGTTGCGCAGGCGCGCGAATTCCAGCTGCTTCCCCTGCATGGGGTGCAGGCCGCGGAACACCTTGTCCTCGCGGAACCCGGGACCGAACGGCCGGAACGTCAGGAACTGGAGGTCGGGACCCGCGGCGTCGCCCGAAGCCGGCACCAGCACGAAGACGACGCGGCGCAACGGCCGGTCGAAGTCGATCCGCTCGAGGTGGTCGCCGAGCCGCGCGGCGACCGACTCGAGCCCGGACACCTCGGCGTCCCAGAGGTAGATCTCGACCACGCACTCGTGGTCCGCCGGCGACGACGCCACCTCGTCGCGCAGCGCGCCGAGCACCGACAGCGCATCGTCGAAGTGCCCGCCGGTGGCAATCACGTCAATCGTCTGGCCTTCGTAGGGATAGGACGCGAGCACGAACGGCCACGGCAGCCCGGACGCGTGGCGCACCCGCTCGATCTGCCGGAAGCGATAGTCGCGCCGGATCATGACCTCGAGCGTCATGCGCTGAACCGCCTGCGACGACCGGCCGAGGTTCGCCGCGAAGACCGTCCGGAGCGGCTGCGGGCAGGCCTCCAGCTCCGCCCGCCACGCGTCCGCGTCGGCGCCGTCCGGCTTCGAGGCCAGGCGCGCGAGCCGGTCGAGCATCCTGGCCTGCACCGCTCCGCGCATCCGCTCGAACTCCGGCTGCTCCACGTAGCGGTAGTGCACGTCGCGCGCGAGGTCGGCGAGGTCGGGGAACCGGCCCTGCACCGCGGCGATCAGGCGCTCGATGACCCGCAGGAACGCCGGGCTGCCCGGCGCGAGGATCCTCGCCGCCGCGAGGCGGCGCTCGAGGACGGCGCGGACGACCGGCACCTGGAGATCGCTCCGCTGGTGGCTCTTGAAGAGCGCCAGCAGGGCTTCCCGCAAGGCGGGCGTCGGCTCGAGCGTCGCCACGTCGTAGTGCAGCAACGCCGAGCGCAGCTGGTCGAGGAACGACGCCGGCAGATCGGCTCCCTGCGTGTCGAGCGTCCGCAGGTAGCGGAAGAGGTATTGCTCCGACGCTCAGCGCCGTGCCGCCCTCGTCGTCGGTCGGCGGACTGCCGCCCGAACACGGCATGCACGTCAACGAAGACCCGGAGCAGATCGTCTTCGGCCCTGCAGCAGCCCCTCGTCGGCCGGAGGCAGCGACTGGACGAGCCGGTTGTACTCCTGCAGGACGCGTCCGACCTCGGCGGCATCGAGGTCGAACCCGAGGACGACGGAACGCATCACGGGAAGCACGGCCGGCGCCGGCTCGGACACCGGGCGCTTCAACTCCCTCAGGCCCGCGCGCACGCCCTTCAGCAGCGCCCGCCCTCTCGAGACCGGGCGCCCGCCTTCGCGCACGACGACGG
The DNA here is from genome assembly GCA_963806085.1 of uncultured Acidobacteriota bacterium. Taxonomy (GTDB): domain Bacteria; phylum Acidobacteriota; class Vicinamibacteria; order Vicinamibacterales; family JAKQTR01; genus JAKQTR01. Next base: position 912,834 of record CAWDWR010000001.1, on the reverse strand, counting down.
ACCGCGCGCCGTCGAACACCACCTTCGGACCGGTCTTGCGCGCCCGGCCTTCGGCCCCCGCATCGAGGTGGACCAGCGGCGCGCCCGGGCCAACCTGGCTGTTGGGCAGCACGAAGACCTGGCGCACCGTGCCGGCGAAGGGCGCCACGACGGCGGTCTCCATCTTCATCGCCTCGACCAGCACGAGCCGGTCGCCGGCCGCGACCTCGTCGCCCGGCTCGACGTGCACCGACACCACGACGGCCGGCGATCCGGCGCGCACCACGCCCTCGTCGGCGCGCGAAATCGCGTGCGGGATGCCCTCGACCTCGATGAGCAGCGTGTAGCCCGTCGTCGCGGCCAGAACGCGGTAGCGGCGGCCGTCGGTGGTCAGCCAGCGCTCGCACGGGCCGTCGCGTTCGACGTCGGCGTCGATGCGCTGGTTGCCGGCGGCGATCCGATATCGCCCGTCGCCGATCCGGAACACCCGCAGTTCGTAGCGGTGCCCGCGGTAGCTCAATTCCACCGGACGCCCGACACCGGCGCGGGCCGTCGGCCTGAGCCTCGCGGCGGACGCGAAGAACGCCGACACCTCCTCGGCGTGCTCCGTGTCATAGACCTCGATGGCGGCCTGCAGCAGCGCGATCTTCGCGTGGCGTTCCGGCAGCGACTGTTCGCCGACCGTCAGCCGGTCGAGCAGGCCGGTGTCCACGATGCCGCGCTGCACCTCCGCCCGCTCGAGCACCTGCAGGAGGAACGTGCGGTTGGTGGGGCCGCCCGACACCACCAGGACGCTTTCCGCGAGCGCGCGCTTCAGCCGGCCCACCGCCTCGTCGCGCGTGTTGCCGCGGGCGGCCAGCTTGGCGAACATCGGGCCGAACTCCGGGGGCATCGAACTGCCTTCGGCGATGCCCGTGTCCATGCGCAGACCGGGGCCGGTCGGCGTCCGGAACAGCGTCACGACGCCTGGCGAGGCCGCGAACCCGTTGTAGGGGTCCTCCGCGTTGAGGCGGACCTCGATCGCATGGCCGGAACCGGACGGCGGCAGCGGCGCGAGCCGGCCGCCGCGGGCGACGTCGATCTCCAGTTTCACGAGGTCGATGCCGCTGGTCAGCTCCGTGACGACGTGTTCGACCTGGAGGCGGGTGTTCGCTTCGAGGAAATGGAAGCGCCCGGACAGGTCGACGAGAAACTCCACGGTGGCCTGATCCCGGTACTCGCGCGGCCTTCACCAGCCGGAGGGCGGCATCCATGAGGGCGGTCTCGAGGTCGGAGGAGAGCCCCGTCGCGGGCGCCTCCGACACGAGCTTCTGAAACCGGCGCTGCAGCGAACAGTCGCGCGTCCCGATGGCCCAGACGGTGCCGTGGCGGTCGGCCTGCAGCTGCACCTCGATGTGGCGCATGCCGGCCATCCAGCGCTCCACGAACATCGTCCGATCGTTGAAGATGCGCGCCGCATCCCGCCGGACCAGCGCGAACGCCGCCTCGAGGTCCGCCGGCGTTGCGGCACGCCTGATGGCGCGCCCGCCAGCGCCGCCGCTCGCCTTGAGCGCGACCGGGTAGCCGATGCGCTCCGCCTGCGACAGGGCCGCCTCCAGCGTCTCGGCCGGCGCGTCGCCCCACGGGATCACCGGAACGCCGGCCTGCTCCGCCAGACGCTTGGCGCAGATCTTGTCGCCCAGCCGCCGCATGGACCCGCTGTCGGGACCGATGATCGTCACCCCCACGCGCTCGCAGAGCTCGGCGAACTCGGGGCGCTCGGCCACGAATCCCCACCCGGTCCAGGCCGCGTCGGCCTGCGTTTCGGCCAGCGCGCGCTCGAGGGCCCGGTAGTCCAGATACGTCGGCCGCCGCAGGCCGTCGGCTTCGTCGACGAAGCTGGAGGGGCCGAGATCGAACGCCTCGTCCGCCTCGCGAACGAAGCGCGCGTGGCGGTCAGGCTCGGTGAAGAAGGCGATGACGCGGATGTCGGTCCGGTGCTCGAGGTTGTATTCGCGGACCGCATGGATGAACCGCATGGCGGGCTCGCCCCGGTTCACGATCGCGATGCGGCGGAAGTCAGTGGACATGCAGGCCTCGATGGCGGCGCGGCAGGGGCGTCCGGCCGGCCCGTTCAGGGCGGGGAACCTGTATCTTAGTCGCATCAGTTCCGATCGACGGCGGGAGCGAGGCGCTTGTGCATCAGGACCTCGTCGGCGCCCTCGATGAGGAATGCCTTCAGGATGCCGACGGATTCGAAACCGTGGCGCTCGTAGAAGCGCCTGGCGCGTGGGTTGAAGGAGGAGACGCAGAGGAACAGGTGGCGCGAGCGCCCCCGGTAGGCACGCTCGACGTGATCGAGCAGCGCGGCCCCGACACCATGGCCCCGGAAGGCCGGCGCCACCGCGATCGACACGATGTACGGCGCGCCGGCGACGCCCGCCGGCCTCACCAGGACGAGGCCGCAGCGCTCGCCGCCGCACTCGGCGATGTCGAGCACGTCCAGGGCGGACGTGCACGCGGCCAGGCAGGCGTCGTAGCCTCGCCCGAGGGTGACCCAGGGGTCGGACGTGGACATCACCCCGGCCGCCCACCTCGCGTCATCGCCCGCGGCCCTTCGGATCGTGACGGCCGGCATGCTCGCTCCCGCTATAATCACCGGGCGGCTGCCCGGCGACAGCCCCCAGGGACGCAGAGGACCCGATGACCTCGCTCGCCTCGCTGCTCTTTCCCGAACCCCGGCGGCGCCTGCCGCACTCGCGATGGCTGAACATCGCGGCGCGCACGGTGCATCTCGGCGCGACCGGCATCCTGCTCGGCGGCCACGTCTTTGGCGCCGACGCGGAGAGGCTGATGCCGCTGCTCTGGGTGGCCATCGCGAGCGGCGCCGCGATGATCGCCATCGAACTGTATCCGACCGCTCACTGGGCCCACCAGGTCTGCGCCCTGTTCGTGTACGCGAAACTCGGCCTCCTCTGCCTGATCCCGTTCGCGTGGGACCAGCGGGTGCCGCTGCTGCTCGCCGTGCGTGGTGCTCGCGTCGGTGGGATCACACGCCCCGCGCCGCGTCCGACACTACTCGCTCTGGTACCGCCGCGTGATGGTTGACTGACAGCGCCTACGGCTTCTTCAACCTGAACACGTTCAGCACGTCCGCCCGGCTCTTGACGGTGGCCTTCTGGGCCTCCTGGCGTTCGCGCGCGAGCTGCTCGAAGGTCGGGCCGGGTTGCGGGTGGCGGAAGAACACGCCCGTGTAGAGCTTCTCGCCGTACGCCTGCGCCAGGTCCATGGCGGCCAGCCGGTTCGCGGGGTCGTGCCCCAGCGACTCCAGCGTCTGCATCGTCGCCTTCTGCGCCTTGAGCATCTGGTCTTCCTGCCCGTAGGTGACGCACGGCGACTGGACGTTGATGAACGCGAAGCCCGGGAACCGGATGCCTTCCTCGATGACCTTCGCCAGGCCGTTCATGTCGGCCGGCGTGCCCTGCGCCACGAACTCCGCGCCGTAGCCCAGCACGTAGAGCAGCGGGTTCACCGGGCTCTCCATCGCGCCATGGGCCGACGAGACGGTGGCCAGTCCCCGGCGCGAGGTCGGCGAGAGCTGGCCCTTGGTGAGCCCGTAGATCTGGTTGTCCATCACGATGTAGGTGAGGTCGATGTTGCGGCGGATGGCGTGGGCCACGTGGCCGCCGCCGATCGAGAAGCCGTCGCCGTCGCCGCCGGCGCACAGCACCAGCAGGTCGGGATTGGCCAGCTTGATGCCCTGGGCGATCGGCAGGGCCCGCCCGTGCACGGTGTTGAACCCGTAGGCCGTCGTGTAGCCCGGGATGCGGCTCGAGCAGCCGATGCCCGAGATGAAGGCGATCTCGTGCGGCGGCCGGCCGACGTTGGCCAGCGCCCGGTAGATGGCCTGCACCACGCCGAAGTCGCCGCAGCCCGGGCACCAGATGGGCTTCAGGTCGCTCTTGTAGTCCTTCGCGGTGTAGTCCTCGATGGGTCTCGCCGTCAGCGTGCTCATGTCCCGCGTCCTCTCCAGCCCCGGGGCTACACCCCGGACGGCTCCTGGTGCTTTTCGCGCTGCAGCGCGAGGGAAATCTGCGTCAGCCGGTCCACCACCTCGCCGGGCGTGATCGGATTCGATCCGCTCTTGGCGAGCTGCTCGATCCCGCGCGGCACGTCGACGAACATGCGAAGCAGCCGGAACAGCTGGCTCTGGTGGTTCTGCTCAACGACCAGGCCGCGCTTGATGGAGGCGAAGAACTCCTGGTAGACCTGCTCCGACACCGGGTAGAGCAGCCTCGGCACCAGCAGCTTCACGCGCAACCCCTGCTTCAGGGCGACGCTGGAACGCCTCGATGGCGATGCCCGCCATGCTGCCCCAGCTGATCAGGCCGAGCGGCGCGTCGGCGTTGCCGTCGACGATGAACAGGTCGCGGCGCTGCTTGAGCGGATTGAACTTCTTCAGCCGCTTGTCGTTCATCCGGCTGTGCATCTCGCCGTTCGCGGTCGGCGCCCCGGCCTCGTTGTGCTCGATGCCCGAGGCGAGGTAGTTGCCGCCCTTCATCCCCGGGTGGCTGATCGGGCTGATGCCGGTTTCGGTGAAACGGAACCGCGTGTAGTGCTCGAGTTCCTTCTCTGTCGGCGTCTGCCGTTCGAGGATGCGAATCGATCCCGCGTCGATGGGCTCGGCGGTCTCCTTGCGCTGCCCCACTTCCTGGTCGGACAGGATGATGACCGGCGTCTGGTAGTGCTCGGCGAGATTGAAGGCCTCGATCGTGATCGGGAACATGTCCTCCGCGCTGACCGGCGCCAGCACCGGGCGGATCACGTCGCCGTGGGCCGAGAACACGGCCTGGAACAGGTCCGACTGCTCGCCCTTCGTCGGGATCCCGGTCGACGGCCCGCCGCGCTGCACGTTGACGCAGACGAGCGGCAATTCCGCGATGCTGGCCAGCCCGAGCATCTCGGTCTTGAGCGACATGCCGGGCCCCGACGTCGCCGTCATCGCCTTCTTGCCGGCGAACGATGCGCCCACCACCGCGCCGACGCCCGCGATCTCGTCCTCGGCCTGCATCATCGTCCCGCCGTACTTCCAGATCTCGCGGCCGAGGAAGTGCATGATCTCCGACGACGGCGTGATCGGATAGCCGCCGAAGAAGTCGCACCCGGCGACAATCGCCGCCGCCGCGCAGAGGTCGTTGCCGTCCACCACGAACTTCGCCGTCGGCGCGGCGGGCTCCGCCATCAGCCGGTTCGTCTTGAGCGGGATGCTGCTCGGCGTACTCGAGGCCGGCGTGGAACGCCTTCTCGGCCCGCTCGACGATCTCGGCGCCCTTCTTCGACAGGCGCTTCCGGATGCCCGCGATGACCTCCTCGCGGCCGATGCCGAGCCACCCCGACATCAGGCCGAGCACGACGGTGTTCTTCGCCGCGATCGCTGCCGCCGGTCTCGCGCGCCATCTGCTCGATCGGCACCGCGATCACCTCGGCGGGCGTCACGCCGACCAGCGGGATCTTGTCCGGCGCCACGTTCGTGTTGCTGTCGTAGATCGACCGTCGTGTGTCCGCCGACCGGCAGTTCGGCGCCGAACTTCAGGAAGTCCTCCCAGTTCAGCGCCACGGCGACGTCGAGCGACCCGCCCGGGTTGAGCACCTTCTGCGTGCACACCCGCAGGCGGAAACTCGATTCGCCGCCGCGGATCTGCGGGCCGAAGCTCTTGGTCAGCACGCCGTGGTAGCCCTCGAGCGCGGCCGCGGTCAGCAGCGATTCGCCCGCCGACACGATGCCGTCGCCGCCTGAGCCGGCCATTCCGATGACGAGATCCGTATTCATAGCAGTCCCGGGGAAGAAATGAGTGCGTGGTGGACGCGCCGGCCGGGTCATGCGCGGGGCAGTCGATCGACGGCCGACACTGCAGTCGACGCAAGCATATCAGATGGATTCTCGCGCCGGCCAGAGCCACGCGGCGCCTCGGACGCCGCTGGCGTCGCCGTGGCGGGGCGGCACGAGTCGCGTGTCGACGCGATCCGAAAACACCCACGCGCCCCCACTGCGCCGGGACGTTGGCGTACAGGCGGCTCGAGCTTCGACAGGCCCGCCGCCAAGCACGATGACGTCCGGGTCGAGCACGTTGATGATGCTCGCGAGCGCCCGCGCCATCCGCTGTTCGTACCGGCGGAGCGCGGCCTCCGCCTGGTCGTCCCCGGCGGCCGCCCGTGCGGCAATCTGCCTCGCGCCGAGCGGCACGCCGGTCACGCGCTCGTGGTCGCGTGACAGGCCCGGGCCCGACAGGAACGTCTCGATGCAGCCGCTCCGGCCGCAATAGCAGGCGGTCGCCAGGCCACTCGTCCGGCTCCGGCCACGGCAGCGGATTGTGGCCCCACTCCCCTGCCACGGCATTCGGTCCCGTGAGGACCTGCCGCCGCACCACGACGCCACCCGCCGGTGCCGGTGCCGATGATGACGCCGAACACGACCTCCGCGCCGGCGGCGGCGCCGTCGCATGCTTCGGACAGCGCGAAGCAGTTGGCGTCGTTGGCGAGCCGAACCGGGCGGCCGAGGGCCCGTTCGAGGTCGCTGCTGCAGGCGGCCGGCCGATCAGCCAGGTGGAGTTGGCGTTCTTGACAAGGCCGGTCGCCGGCGAGATGGCGCCCGGGCATCCCGACGCCGACCGTGCCTGCGACTCGGCGTCTCGGCCTCGAGTGCCGCGACGAGGCCGGCAATCGCGCGGATGGTGCCATCGTAATCTTCGCGCGGCGTCGCGATGCGCCGCCCGGCGGCCACGCGGCCATCCGGGGCGAGCGCGATGCCTTCGATCTTGGTCCCGCCCAGGTCGATCCCGATCCGGCTCATGTCACCACCCGCCCGCCCGCGAGGCGCCGGACCGCCCCGCGCGCTGCCCTGCTATGATACGTGCATGGCGCTACAAGAGCGGGACTTCTACGTCGAAACCTCGGGGACGCGGCCCGCCACCTACGCCTGCCCGCACTGCAAGCGGCGCAACGAGTTCCAGATCCGCTGGGTGACGCGGATCAAGAAGGACCGCCTGCCGGCCGGGGCCGACGACCGCGACCGCGCGCAGTTCCCGAAGCTGCGCAACTACATGGTCCGCACCGACGACCTCGTCACCTGCCCCACGTGCCGGCGCCGCTTCGAGGTCCCGAGCCACCAGTCGCTGGTCTTCCTTGCCGACGGCCAGGGCCCGGTCCAGTACGACCCCGACGACGACAACTTCGGCAACCGATACGGCGTCGCGTCCCGCGTGAGCATCGCGCGTGAGCGTTTCCGCCGCCTCAGCGGGCCAGCATGTCCTGCATGCGCTCTCGAACCGTCGTCGTCAGCCGGTCCCGGTCGTCGACGGTGAGTCCTGTCGTCGGAATCGGCGCGCCCACCTCGATGCGCACCACCCCTGGCTTCACCCAGAACCTCCCGCGCGGCATCGCGTCGGCCGTGCCGTGCAGCGCGACCGGCACGACCGGCGCCTGGGCCTTGATGGCCATGACGAACCCGCCCTTCTTGAACGGGCAGCAGTCCGGCCGTCGCGGGCCCGCGTGCCTTCGGGCGCGATCAGGAACGAGTCGCCTGCCGCCAGCCTGCGCGGCCGCGGCATCGACCGACGCGATCGCGCTCGCCCGGTTCGCGCGGTCGACCGGCACGAACCCGACCAGCCGCATCGCCCGGCCCAGGACCGGCAGCTTTCCCATCTCGGCCTTGTAGAGCCCGCGCAGCCGCGGACATCGCGGGAACAGCGCTTCGAACGCCACAACGTCGACGTTGCTGCGGTGGTTGATGCAGTAGAGGGTCGGCCGGTCGCCGACGACGTGCTCCAGTCCCGAGACGTCGAGCCGGATGCCGAGCAGCCTGCGGACGGCCGTGGCCCCGAAGCGTCCGAGCGCGAAGACGTGGCCGGCCCGGCCGGTGAGGACGGCAACGGCCAGCGCGGGCGGCCCCACGATCGCGATGTAGAGCGCCAGGAGCGACGTACGCCGCCAGCGACCGTAACCAGTTGATGATGACCGACATGTTCCGCGGCAGGCATCTTATCGCAGGATCGCCGCGGCCGCCGATCGGCCCGGATCCCGCCACGGGCGGTTCGCTGGTACTCGGTTTGCTATACACTGCGAACGGTCCGGAGTGGACCGCCAGAATCCCGGCAGTCCCCGCCGTCGTGCGCCTGCCTGCAACATCGGAGCATGACCCGTGCATCGAATCCTCAGCAAGGAAGTCCTGGCGCCTGACGTCGTCCGTTTCTGGATCGAGGGCCCGCACATCGCCCGCAAGCGCAAACCGGGCCAGTTCGTCATCGTCCGCGACGGGCGAGGACGGCGAGCGGATCCCGCTCACCATCGCCGACGTCGACAGGACGCGGGGCGCGATCTCGATCATCGTCCAGGGCGTCGGCAAGTCCACGCGACAGCTGAACGCTCTCAACGAGGGCGACACGATCCTGGACGTGGCCGGCCCGCTCGGCCGCGCCACCGAGATCCATCCCGGCCGCAAGGTCTGCTGCATCGGCGGCGGCATCGGCACGGCGGTGGTCTATCCGATCGCGTGCGGCGTCAAGGCGCTCCAGGGCGAGGTCGTGGCCATCATCGGCGGCCGGACGAAGGACCTCGTCATCCTCGAGACAGGAACTGCGCGCGGTGGTCGACCAGGTCATCGTCACCACCGACGACGGGTCGTACGGCGAGCAGGGGCCTGGTGACGGACGCGCTGAAGGCGCTGCTGGCCGAGGGCCGCCACTTCGACGAAGTCGTCGCCGTCGGGCCGCTGCCGATGATGCGCGCCGTGGTCGACGTGACGCGCCCGCTCGGCATCCCGACGACCGTCAGCCTGAACCCCGTGATGGTGGACGGCACGGGCATGTGCGGCGGCTGCCGCGTGTCGGTGGGCGGCGAGCAGAAGTTCGTCTGCGTCGACGGCCCGGAGTTCGACGGCCACCAGGTGGATTTCGAGGAGCTGGGCGCGCGGCTGCGCGCCTACCGCGAGCAGGAAGCGGAGTCGCTGCGGCTGTTCAACCAGCGCACCGCCTGCCGCAGCCAGGCCAGCTGACTGCGCGGCCTCACCCGAGCCGAGCCCAATACCCATGGCGAAGAAGATCATCCAGAAGACCAAGACCCCGATGCCGCTCCAGGACGCGCACGAGCGGGCGCACAACTTCGAGGAAGTGTCCCTCGGCTACCCCGTGGACCTCGCGGTCCTCGAGGCCCAGCGCTGCATCCAGTGCAAGAACGAGCCCTGCATCGCGGGATGCCCGGTCGAAATCGACATCCCGCAGTTCATCAGGCAGGTGGCCGAACGCGACTTCGAGGGCGCCTACCGCACGCTGATGGAGCGCAACGTGCTGCCGGCCGTCTGCGGCCGGGTCTGCCCGCAGGAAGAGCAGTGCGAGGTCGAAGTGCACGCTCGGGCGTCAAGAACGAGCCGGTGGCCATCGGCCGGCTCGAGCGGTTCGTCGCCGACTACGCCGCGCTCGTGAAGTTCACCGACGACACGCCGCCGGCGCCCTCCGACGGGCCACAAGGTGGCGGTGGTCGGCTCGGGGCCGGCCGGCCTCACCGTGGCGGCCGACCTGGCGAAGATGGGCCACGGCGGTCACGATCTTCGAGGCGCTGCACAAGCCCGGCGGCGTGCTCGTCTACGGCATCCCCGAGTTCCGCCTGCCGAAGGCGATCGTCGAGCGCGAGATCGACGGCCTCAGGCGGATCGGCGTCGAGATCAAGACCAACCACGTCATCGGCCAGACGTTCACCGTCGACGAACTCTTCAGCGAGCTCGGCTTCGAAGCGGTGTTCATCGGCACGGGGGCCGGCCTGCCCACGTTCCCGAAGATCCCGGGCATCAACCTGATCGGCGTCTACTCGGCGAACGAGTACCTCACGCGTTCGAACCTGATGAAGGCGTACCTGTTCCCCGCCACCGACACGCCGACGATCCGCGGGAAGCAACGTCGCCGTCATCGGCGGCGGCAACACCGCGATGGACGCCGTCCGCACGTCGCTGCGCCTCGGCGCGGAGAACGCGTACCTCATCTACCGCCGCACGCGGGCGGAGATGCCCGCGCGCGCCGAGGAGATCGATCACGCCGAGGAAGAGGGCGTGAAGATCGTCATGCTGGCGGCGCCCACCGCGATCCTCGCCGACGAGCGGTCGCGGGTCCGCGCGATCCGCTGCATCCGCATGGAGCTGGGCGAGCCCGACGCCTCGGGCCGGCGGAGCCCCGTGCCCGCTCAAGGGCTCGGAGTTCGACATCGAAGTCGACACGGTGGTGTTCGCCATCGGCCAGGGCGCCAACCCGCTCATCCGGAACACCACGCCGGACCTCCCGGTCAACAAGTGGGGCAACATCCTCGCCGACGACGGGACGGGCGCCACGCAGAAGGCCGGTGTCTTCGCCGGCGGCGACATCGTGACCGGCGGCGCCACGGTGATCTCGGCGATGGGAGCCGGCCGCAAGGCCGCCCGCGCCATCGACACGTACCTGCGGAACCCGTCATCGGACGGCTTCTCGCCGACCGACGTCTGAGCCGCCAGTCGCCGCTCCGCGGCCGTCGGCGCGGCGCCGTAAGCGCCGCGCGCCGTTCTGTCGTATGATCGTGATGTGATCGACGATGACGCTCCGGACCGGCCGACGCTGGCGCCCGCGATGCTGGTGTCGATGCCGCAGCTTGCGGACCCGAATTTCCGTCACACCGTCATCCTGCTCTGCGAATACAGCGCCGACGGAGCCTGGGGCCTGATCCTGAACCGCCCGACGGGCAAGACTGCCGCCAGCGTGATCGAGTTCACGCCGCCGCTCGAGGGCGACAGCGGCCTCGAGATCTGGACGGGCGGCCCCGTCGAAGCCGCAGCGCGGCGCGCTCCTGCTGCCCGAGGAGCCGCTGGGCGACGACGCGTTCGAGGTCAGCCCCGGGGTCTTCGTGTCCTCGTCAGCCGAGCTCCTCCGCAAGCTCATCGAGGGTCCTCCGGTCGAGAAAGCCCGGCTGCTGATGGGCTACGCCGGCTGGGGCGCCAAGCAACTCGACCGCGAGCTGACCGAGTCGTCGTGGCTCATCAGTGACGTCGCCACCGAGATCGTCTTCGAGACCAACCCAGCCGAGATGTGGGAAGCGGCCATCCGCCGCCTCGGCGTGGACCCGGCCGCGCTGCACGCCAGTTCAGGCATCCACTGACGCCCGCATGCCGTCCCTCATCTTCCGGAAAGGCCTCGACCTCAAGGCCGCCGTCGCCGGCGAACTGGCGCAGGACTATCGCAGCGCGCTCGTCGACGAGCTCAAAGCGGGCGATTTCACCTACCGGTCCGGCCGGCTCACGCTCCATCTGGCCCGGGAGTTCGGCTTCTGCTACGGCGTCGATCGCGCGGTCGACTACGCCTATCAGTCGCGCCGCAAGTTCCCCGACAAGCGGGTGTACCTGACGGGCGAGATCATCCACAACCCGCACGTCAACGAGAAACTCCGGGCGAGCGGCATCCGGTTCCTCGACGACCCGGGCGAGTCGTGCCGACGCCCTCGGGCCCGACGACGTCGTCATCCTGCCCGCCTTTGGCGTCACCATCGCGCAGCTGGCGGCCTTCGATCGGCAGGGCTGCACGCTGGTGGACACCACGTGCGGCTCGGTGCTGAACGTCTGGAAGGCCGTCCGCCGGTACGCGGAGGACGGCTTCACCTCCGTCATCCACGGCAAGATCCACCACGAGGAGACGCGGGCGACGGCGTCTCAGGCCCTCAAGCCGCCGAGTGCGCCCTACCTCGTCGTGCTCGATCGCGAGGAAGCCGCCGACGTCTGCCGGTACATCCGTGAAGGCGGCGACCGGGAGGCGTTCCTGGCGCGCTACGCCGAGGCGGCGTCCCCCGGCTTCGATCCGGACCGCGACCTGGCGAGGGTCGGCCTGGCCAATCAGACGACGATGCTGATGAGCGAGTCGCTCGACGTCGGGCGAGATGTTCCGGCAGGCCATGGCAGACCGGCACGGCGCGGCGCGCCATCGCGGAGCACTATCGGGCGTTCGACACCATCTGCAGCGCCACCCAGGACCGGCAGGACGCCGTCGTGGCGCTGCTCGACGAGCTACCCCGTCGACCTGATGGTCGTCATCGGCGGCTACAACAGCAGCAATACCCTCAATCTGGCGAAGATCTGCGCCGCGCGGGTGCCCACGTATCACGTCGCCGACGACGGCGTGCCTGGTGTCACCGGATGAGATCCGGCACCGGCCAGCCGGCCAGACAGCCGAGTTCACCACCCGCGGCTGGATGCCCGCCGGGGGGGCCCTCCGGGTGGGCCTGACCGCCGGGGCGTCCACCCCGGACAACCTGGTCGGCGCCACGATCCTGAAGACTCGCCGCGTTTGCGGACCCTCCTGGCGCGCGCCGGTAAACACTCCGCGCGGGCTGGTCGTAGTTCACAGGCGAAGCGGAGGTGTAAGACCGCCATGTCCATCTGGCGCGGGTTCGACGTGGTGTCTGGTGCTCGCTCGTGGCGGTGCCCGGCCGTGGCTGGGGCCCAGGGGTTCAAATGGTGGCAGTCCGACAAGTTCAAGACGGACTTGGCGTTGTCGCCAGATCAGATCACCCGGCTTGAAGAAGTGTACCAGGGCCTGCGCCCGAAGCTGACGACCGGGCAAGGAAGAACTGGACCGGCTCGAAACGGCGCCTGTCGAAGCTCATCGCCGAGGGCGTGGCGCCCGAGGGCGACGTCATGAAGATGGTCGACCAGGTCGAGCACTCGCGCGCCGAACTGGCGAAGATCTCGCACGCTGATGATCTACCGGATGCACCAGATTCTGACCGTCGACCAGCGGGCGAAGATGAACGCGCTGCACGAACGCTGGGAACAGGAACGCCGGCAGGTCCGCCGCCAGCCTAGCCAGGTAACCGCGACAGGATAACCCCCTCACCAGGGAGGAGTTCCGTGAAGAGGATTGGGATAGTCTGCACTCATACTGGGTATCGTGGACGGCTGCGCGGTTCCCTCCGGCGCGTTCGCCCAGGCGCAGTCCGGCCCGCCGGCTGCCGCAGGCGAGCAGGCTCGCGTCGACGAACTGGTGAAGTACGCCAGGGAGAAGTACGCGCAGGGCCAGGCGCAGCCGGCGCCAGCCCCAGCAGAAGACGCTCGAGGAGCGCGCCGAGGCCCGCCCGGTGATCCAGCTGACGGTGGACCAGGCGGTCAAGATGGCGCTCGAGAACAACATCGAGCTGTCGGTCGAGCGGCTCAACCCCCAGTTGCAGGATCTGTCGATCGCCCAGACGCCGCGGCGCCTACCGGCCGACGCTGGGTTCCACGGTGAACGCCAACTCGACGCATGCCGCTGCCGACCAGCTTGCTGAACGGCGGCAGCCGGGTCACCAACGAGGTCGCCAACGCGAACGTCAACATCGCGCAGACCCTGCCCTGGTTCGGCACGAGCTACACGGCGGCGTTCAACAACTCGCGAACGAACACGACGAGCACCTTCGCCACGTTGAATCCGCAGTTCACGACGCAGCTGACGGCCACGCTGACCCAGCCGCTGCTCCGGGACTTCAAGATCGACAACACCCGCAACCAGTTGATGACCGGCGCGATCACGCGCGAGGTGACGGACATCACGCTGCGGACCCGGATCACGAACACTCACCGCGACGACCAAGAACGCGTATTGGGACCTGCTCGCCGCGATCCGGGCCATCGACGCCGCGAAGCAGTCGCTCTCGCTGGCCGAGAAGCTCATCGAGGACAACCGCGTCCGCGTCGAGGTCGGCACGCTGGCGCCGATGGACATCATCTCGGCCCAGGCCGAGGCGGCCACGCGCCGCCAGACGCTGACGCAGGCCGAGGCGACCCGGCGCACGGCGGAACTGGTGCTCAAGCGCCTCATCGTCAGCGAAACCAACGACCCGATCTGGCGGGCGACGATCGACCCGATCGACATGGTGCAGGTCCAGCCGACCGACGATCGAGCTCGAGTCGGCGGTCACGACCGCCCTCGACCAGCGCACCGACCTGATGACGGCCAGGAAGAACCTGGCGAGCAGCGACATCAACATCCGGTACCTGCGCAACCAGATGATGCCAGGCCTCAACGCCACGGCGACCCTCGGGCACGCGCGGCCTCGGCGGCAACCAGTTCATCCGCGACCAAAGCGCGTCAGTCGTCGGCACGCTTCCCGGCGGCTGGCCGGACGCCTTCGCGATGATGCGGCGGTTCGACTATCCCAACTGGACCGTCGGCGCTGACGTTCTCGTACCCGCTCGGCAAGAGCGCCCAGGAGGCGGCCTACGCCCGCGCGAAGCTGCAGTACCAGCAGTCGCAGGCCCAGATTCGCGGCGCTCGAGCTGACCGTGGCGACCGAGGTCACCAACGCCGCGCTGCTGGTCGAAAGCACGCTGCGCAGCATGGAAGCGGCCCGAGCCGCCCGGGAACTCGCAGGAGAAGCGCCTGGAGAACGAGCAAAGCAAGTTCGAGGTCGGCATGTCGACCAACTTCTTCGTCGTCCAGGCCCAGCGCGACCTGCTGGACGCGCAGATCTCGGAGCTGCGGGCGGCGCTCAACTACCAGAAGGCGCTCGTCGCCTTCGAGCGTGTCCAGCAGACGGCGGCAGCTGATCCGGCGCCAGCGGAGGACTCGACGATGACCGGCCAGGCGTACGACGTCGACGCGGCTCGCGCTGGCCGACCGTCTAAACGGTCTTCGAAGAAGGCTGGAAGGGTCTGAAGACGCGGCCTCCACCACGAGGCTCCGCCATCGCAGTCGGGTGACTAAGTCATGAAAAAGTTCATCATCACGCTCATCGTGCTCGGCGTCATCGCCGGTTCCGTCGGCGCGTACTACAGGTACCGCGGCCCCGGCCGAGGAGGTGAAGATCTCCAAGCTCGCCGTGGCCCGCGGGGACATCATCGAGTCGGTGGGCGCCACCGGCACCCTCCAGGCCGTCAAGACCGTCCAGGTGGGTTCGCAGGTGTCCGGCAACATCAAGGCCCTGTACGCCGACTTCAACTCGATCGTGAAGAAGGGCCAGATCGTGGCCGAGCTCGATCCGTCGCTGCTCCAGACCCAGATCGAGCAGGCCCGCGCCAACGTCATCCGCGCGCAGGCGGATCTCGATCGCCTGAAGGTCTCCCTCGACGACGCGAAGGTCAAGCTGAAGCGGACCGAGAGCCTGGCCGCACGCCAACTCGTGGCGCCGCAGGACCTCGAGACCGCCCAGGTCGCCGTGCGGTCGGCCGAGGCCCAGATCAAGTCGTCGGAGGCCAGCCTCACGCAGTCGAAGGCGTCGCTCAGCCAGAACGAGGTCAACCTCCAGCACACGGTCATCGAAGCGCCGATTGACGGCATCGTCATCTCGCGCAACGTCGACGTGGGCCAGACCGTGGCGGCCAGCATGAACGCGCCGACGCTGTTCATCATCGCCGAGGACCTGACGAAGATGCAGGTGAACGCGAACGTGGACGAGTCGGACGTGGGCCGCATCCGCGCCGGGCAGATCGTCAAGTTCCGCGTGGACGCCTACCCGCTCGAAGAGTTCACGGGCACGGTGTCGCAGGTGCGCCTGCAGCCGATCGTCACGCAGAACGTCGTCACGTATGCCACCGTCATCGACGTGCCCGAACCCGCAGCTGAAGCTGAAGCCGGGGATGACGGCGACGGTCACCATCGAGATCGCCCGGCGCAACGACGTGATCCGCGTGCCGAACGCGGCGCTGCGGTTCCGGCCGAACGCCGACACGTTCGCGGCGCTGAACCAGGCCGTGCCGCCCGAGATGCAGCGCGGCGCGGGCGGCGGGCGCCATGGGCGGCCCGGCCGGCGCCGGGACGCCAGGCGCGGGCGGCCGCCGGAGCATCTGGACGGCGGCCGCGGGCGCGGCGCGCCGCGCCGGCGCGGCGGCCCTCCACGGCCGCGCCCCAGGCGGGCGGTCCGGCGCGCGGAGCGAGCAGGCGGTCTCATCCGCGCCGCCGCGAGGGCAACCCGGCCAGGCCGGCCCGCAAGGAGCCCGTGCGAGCCAGGGACAGGCCCCCGAGCCTGGCGGGCCAGGGCGGCGCGCCAGGCATGGCACAGGGCCAGCGCGGCAGCGGTGGCGGTCAGGGCGGCTTCGGCGGCGGCCAGAGCACTGGACCCCGAGGAGCGGCGCCGGCGCTTCCAGGAGCGGATGGCCAGCATGTCCCCCGAAGAACGTGCGCAGTTCGAGGCGCGCATGCGCGAGCGCGGCATCGATCCGAACAACCCCGGCGCAGGGCGCGGCGGGTTCGGGCCCGGCGGACCCGGCTGCGCCGGGCCAGCGGCGCCGCGCCGGGCGCGCCGGCGCAGCGCGCCCCGTCCGGACGCATCGGCGAACCGCGCCGGCGCGCAGACCATCGATCAGCTGTTCGGCCCGCTGCCCGCCGACCGAAACGCAGCGGCCGCGTGTGGCTCGACGCCAACGGCCAGCTGAAGTCGGTGCGCGTGCAGGCTCGGGCATCACCGACGGCACCTACACCGAACTGCTCTCCGGCGAACTGCAGCCCGGCCAGGAGCTGGTCACGGCCGTCGTCACGCCGGCACAGGCGGCGGCCGCGGCGACCCGGTCACCGCTGATGCCGGGCGGTCCGGCGGCCGGCACGGAGGTTCCCGGGCGGCGGACAGCGCGGCGGCCCAGGAGCCCACTAACATCATGCCAGTCATCTCGGTTCGCGAGCTGAAGAAGACGTACGTCGTCGGAGACATCCAGGTGCATGCCCTGCGCGGCGTGACCGTCGATGTCGAGCAGGGCGAGTTCGTGTGCGTCACTGGACCGTCCGGCTCGGGCAAGTCGACGTTCATGCACATCCTGGGATGCCTGGACCGCCCGACATCCGGGCGGTACATCCTGGACGGCCAGGACGTCTCGACGATGTCGCGCGACGACCTGGCGAGGGTCCGGAACCACCGGATCGGGTTCGTCTTCCAGGGCTTCAACCTGCTGTCGCGGACGAGCGCCATCGAGAACGTCGAGATGCCGCTCCTCTACAGCCGCGATCACATCAAGGCGTCGGACCGGCACAAGCGGGCGCGGTCCGTCGCTCGAGATCGTCGGGCTGCTCGAGCGGTCGCACCACCACCCGAACCAGTTGTCGGGCGGCCAGCAGCAGCGCGTCGCCATCGCGCGCGCGCTCATCAACAACCCGTCCATCCTGCTGGCCGACGAGCCGACGGGCAACCTCGACAGCCGGACCAGCGTCGAGGTGATGGACGTCTTCCAGCGCCTCAACATCGAGCGCGGCATCACGATCCTGCTCATCACGCACGAGCACGACATCGCCGAGTACGGGACGCGGACCATCGCGTTCCGCGACGGGCACATCGTGCGCGACGAAGTCAACGAGCACCGGCGCATGGCCAAGGACGAACTGGCCGCACTGCCGCCGCCCGACGTGAACGGCGGCCCGGAGACGGCTTCCGCCGGCCTCAAGCGGAAGACCGCGCCCAGGCCCGTCGCGGACGAGCCAGCAGGGAGATGATCCCATGATGCGACTGCTGATGATTCTCCGCGTCGCCCTCAAGGCGCTCAACCGCAACAAGATGCGCACGGCGCTGACCATGCTCGGCATGATCATCGGCGTCGCGGCCGTCATCGCGATGGTGGCGCTCGGCAAGGGCGCCCAGTCCGTCGATCGAGGACCAGATCAAGTCGGCCGGCACCAACATCATCAACGTGATGTCCGGCAACTTCATGACGATGGGCGTCCGCCAGGGATCCGGCGCCTCGAACACCCTCACGGTCGACGACGCGATGGCGATCCGCCAGTCGGTGCCCGGCGCGCAGTACGTCGCGCCGAGCGTGAACACGCGCAACCAGATCATCGCGGGCAACCAGAACTGGCAGACCCGCATCCAGGGCACCGACGTCGAGTTCCCGCTGATCCGGTCCTGGCCGCTGAAGTACGGCACGTTCTTCTCGACGCAGGACGTCACGAGCGCGACCAAGGTCGTGGTGCTGGGCACGGTGGTCGTCGACCAACCTCTTCGGCGAGGACGTCGACCCGATCGGGCCAGATCGTCCGGATCAAGAACCAGCCCTTCAAGGTCATCGGCGTGATGGCCAGCAAGGGATCCGGCACGGGGGGCGAGGACCAGGACGACACGGCGATGGTGCCCTACACGACGGCGCAGAAGAAGCTGATGGGCATCCAGCACATCCAGGGCATCACCGTCTCGGCCGCATCGGCAGACCGAGGTCGGCGACGCGCAGACGCCATCGACCGAACTGCTCCGCACCCGCCACAAGATCATGCCCGGCGACACCGACGACTTCATGGTCCGGACGCTGGAAGAGATGGCGGCGATGCGGACGGAGACCACGAGGACCATGACCGCGCTTCTGGCCGGGCATCGCCGGCGTCTCGCTGCTCGTCGGCGGCATCGGCATCATGAACATCATGCTGGTGTCGGTGACCGAGCGGACGCGCGAGATCGGCCTGCGCATGGCCATCGGCGCCCGGGGCTCGGACGTCCTCATGCAGTTCCTCGTCGAGGCCGTCGTCCTCAGCCTCTTCGGCGGCGCCATCGGCATCGCCGCTCGGCTTCGGGATTTCGTGGGGCGTCACGGAGTTCCTGACCTGGCCGACCACCATCTCCACCGACGCGGTGGCCCTGGCGTTCGGCTTCTCGGCGTTCATCGGCATCTTCTTCGGCTTCTACCCGGCCACGAAGGCCGCGAAGCTCGACCCGATCGAAGCGCTTACGCTTCGAGTAACCCGCAACAAGGAGTTTCGATATGACAAGACGTTCCGTGTTGATTGCCCTCCTCGCCTTCGTCCTGGCGCTTCCCGCCCTGGCGATCGCGCAGACCCCCAACTTCTCCGGGAAGTGGATCCAGGACATGGAGAAGAGCGACCCGCCGATGGGCGGACGCGGCCCGGCGGGCCCCCAGAGCCTGACGATCACCCAGACGGCGGCCGACATCACGATCGAGCGTGAGACGCCGAACGGCGTGATGAAGACCGTCTACAAGCTGGACGGCAGCGAGAGCGTCAACGCCAGCGGCCGCGGTGGCGAAGTCAAGAGCAAGAGCGCGTGGGAAGGCGGCAAGCTCGTCACCAAGTACTCGCGCACGATGGGCGAGAACGACGGTCGACGTCACGGAAACGCGCAGCCTCGAGGCTGACGGCACCATGATTGTGGTGACCGCGATGAAGGGCGGCCCCCAGGGCGACACGACCCGCAAGGTCGTCTTCAAGAAGGCCTAGCCGAGCGCCTTCAACTCCGCATCGAGGGACGCGAGCGCCCGCCTGAGCATCTCCTGCTGGGCGGGCGTCGCAGCCCGGGCAAGATCGGCCGCTGTCCTTGCGCGAGCCAGCTTCGAGCGTCTGACGACGCTGGAGCCGGGCGCGCTCCTCCTCGGACAGCGGCCGTTCCTTCTTCCCGGGGCCGCTCCGCAGCGCCTCTTCCTGCTGGTACTCCACCGACTTGCTGTCGAAACCGCGTGCCATGGCTTGAGACTCACTTGGGGCTGGGGTCTAGCGGGATTCGACGCATCGAATGACAACAGCGACGGGAGGAGATGCGGTCTCCGGTCGCGCAAGAACAGCTGCCGCGCGTGGCAGAGGCCAGGCGCGACATGTCGAGGTCCGCGTACAAGATCGTCTCCGCCGACGCCGGCCCGCGGGCGATCACCCGTCCGGCCGGATCGCAGACGAACGACTCGCCGGCGAACGTCATCGCCGGCTCCGCTCCGACGCGATTGGCCAGCGCGGTGAAGTAGCCGTTCTGGAACGCCGCCACTCGGAGTTCCGCTTCATACAGGCCGTCGGGCCACTCGCCCACCGTCCCGGCCTGCGGCACGACGACGAGATCGGCCCCTTGAAGGCCCAGGCTCCGCATCACTTCCGGGTAGTGCCGGTCGTAGCAGATCGCGACGCCGACCCGGCCCGCAGCCGTCTGGTACACCGGCATGCCGTGGTCGCCGGGCGTGTAGTAGTCCTGCTCGTAGAAGTGCGGCATCTGCGCCACGTGCAGCATGCGTGTCGTGCCGAGCAGCGCGCCGTCGGCGTCGATGACGGGCGAACTGTCGAACGCGCGATCGCCTTCGCGTTCGTAGAGGTTGAACACGACGACCACGCCGACGTTCGGCCGCGAGCCTGGCGAAGGCGTCGGTCGTCGGCCCTGGCACCGTCTCGGCCAGTTCGAGCGGAAGCGGCCCGCCGCAGCGGTCGCACGGGAAGAACGGTGTGAACGCCAGTTCGGGAAACGCCACGAGCCTCGCGCCGCGGCCTGCCGCCTGCCGGACGGCGTCCAGCCCTCGCGCGACGTTGGCCGCGTGATCCGGACCGGCGGCGTGCTGCACGAGCGCGATGCGCATGAAACGGCCCTTCATCGCCAGGGATCGGTACAGTTCGGCCACCGTCCGACCGGTAACCGGATCGACCAGCTCCGGGGCGATCTGCGCTCAGCGGCGCGAGCACGAATCGCCGCTCCCGGAACCGCGGATGCGGAACGGTGAGGCCCGGCTCGTCGATGATGGCCGAGCCGAACAGGATCAGGTCGAGGTCGAGCGTGCCGGGGCGCGCCGGGAAACGGCCGCTCGCGTCCGGCCGCCGTCTCGATGGCCAGCAGCAGCGTCGAGCAGCGCACGTGCGTCGCCCGTCCCACTCCCCGACCGCGGCCCCGTTCAGGAACCGCGGCTGCTGGCCGACGCCCTCCGGCGCGGTGTCGATGAAGTCCGAGACCGATGAGGCCGTCCAGGTGACTGCGCGAGCCGCGCGGCCGCGTCGTGCAGCGCCGCCTGCCGATCCCCGAGGTTGCTGCCCAGGGCGATGGCGGCCCGTGTCATGCGGTTACTCGACCCAGCGGCTCGGGAGCACGCCGCCGCCGGTTCCCGCGCCGTCGGGACGGCGGCCGAGGAGATCGGGCCGGCCGTCGGCGGCCTGCGCGAAGAACCGCTGCGTGCTCGGCGACCTCGCCGAGCACCAGTTCCAGCATCTTGCGGTCGCGCGCATGCGTCATGGCGGCCACGCGGGGCTGCCACCGCGCGAGGAACTCGCGCCGCCGCACGTGGCATCGTCGTCGGCCACGCGCGCGCGTCGGTGCCGGCGCCGGAGCGCGCCGGCCGCCGCTCGTCGGCGGCGCCGCCCGGCCTCCGTCGATCGCCCGCCGCAGCCAGTCGAGATGCTCGTCCTCGCGGGCCAGCACGTACTGATAGGCGTTGTTGCTGTCGTAGGCCGACACCCGCTCGGCGCCCGCCTGGTGGCGGCGGTAGAGCGCCGCCTTCTCGCGGATAGAACTCCTGGAGCAGGGCGAGGCGGTCGGTCGGCGTTCACGAGTTCTGTTTCTCTTTGCAGGTGATGCAGACGCGCGTCCACGGAATCGCGTGCAGGCGCGCCGGCGAAATCGGCTCGCCGCAGTCCCGGCACGTGCCGTAGGTGCCCTTGTCGAGCCTGGCCAGCGCCTCTTCGATGGCCTGCAGGATCTTGGCGTCGGTCTGCTTCAGCTTCAGCTGGATGTGGACTTCGTTGTTGCCGTCGGCCTGGTCGGCCATGTCGCCCTGGCGCGAGTTGTTCTCCATCGTCGCGGCCAGGGGACGGACCCCGCCGGTAGTCAGGATCTCGGCTTTCTTCCGCACGAGGGCATCGCGGTAGTTTTCGGACATTGCGCTTACTCCTGCATCACCTGACGACGCCGGACAATATCCCATCATAACACGTCTCTTTTTTGCGCATCCGGGGCCCTACTCGGCCCGCAACGTCGCCAGCGGCTTGCGGCGGAGGACGTCGAGACTGGCGAGCACGCCGACGGCGGCAACCAGGACGGACGCCGCCGCGACGCCCGCCGCCAGCGTCCCGAGCGACGGGCTCCCAGGGCAGATCGAGCACGTACCGGCCCACCGCCCACGACAGGCCCAACGCCCCGGCCGACCCGATCGTTCCCGCCGCCGCGCCGATGAGGCCGTACTCGACGGCGAGCATCGCGGCGACGTGCCCGGACGTCGCGCCGAGCGTCTTCAGCACGGCCGCCTCGTACATGCGCTGGAAGCGCGTCATCGAGATCGAGCCGATCAGGATCAGGATGCCGCTGACGAGCACCAGTGAGCCGACGACGGTCACCGCCAGCGTGACGTTGCCGAGCACCCGCGTCGACGCCGGCCAGGATCTCGCGCGACGTCGATCACCGAGACGTTCGGGAACCGGGCCGTCAGGTCGCGCTGGAACCGGGCCCGTGCGCGCGGCATCCGACGGCCCCGTGACCGGCGCGATGAACGTCGCCGGGCGCCGACTCCAGCACGCCGGGCCGGAACACGAACATGAATCCGCCGGCGCGCGCGTCGGCCCAGTCCACCGTCCGGATGCTGGCGACCGTCGCCTCGATCGCCCGGCCGAGGATGTCGAACCGGATGACGTCGCCCGGTTGCAGCCGCTCGCGCCCGGCGAGGCCCTCGTTCGACGGACACCTGCGCGCCGGCAGGCGGCGAGGCCGGCCAGAACTCGCCCGCGACGAGCCGCTCGTTCCGCGGCCAGGTTCGCCGCGGTAGGTCACGACGTACTCGCGGCCGAGCCCGCGTCCCCGCGCCGCGCACGTCCTCGTAGCTGTCGAGCGTGGTCTCCTTCCCGCGGATCGCCGTGATGCGCGCGCGCAGCACCGGAATGAGCGCCGGCTCGCGGCCCGTCCCCGCCGCGCGGAGAAACGCGCGCACGCCGTCGGCCTGATCGGGCTGCACGTCGATCACGAACATGTCGGGCGAGTCAGGCCGCATGGTGATCGCCATCGCGCGCAGCAGGTCGTCCTGGAGAAGCCGTACGCCAAGGACCAGAAAAACGCCGATTCCCACAGCGAGCAGGACCGGCCGCACCTGGCTGCCGGGCCGTCCGACGCGCCGCGACGCGTACCGAACGGCGAGGCTCCGGCTGCGCTGCAGGGGCCGCATCGCCCTCACGAGCAGCATGCCCGCGCCCAGCAGCACGAGGGACACGCCCGTGAAGCCTCCTGCCAGGATGGCGCCCACACGCCACGATCCGGCCTGCCAGGCCGCCAGCGCAACCAGCAGGGCGCCGATGCCGGACGCCGCGCCGAACCAGACGGCGTCGCGCCGCGCAGGTGCAGGCTCGGACGGGCGCAGCAGGAGGGACGGACGTACGTGGCGAATGTCGAGCAGCGGCACCAGCGCGAAGAGCAGCGCCACGAGCAGGCCGATCCCGGCGCCCTGCGCGACGGCGCTCCCGGTGAGCCCCACGGGGGCCTCGAGCCCGGTGGCCGCTGCGACGGCGGGCCTGACCCACGCGACGGCGCCGGCCGCCATGACCACCCCGAGGGCGCTGCCGGTCAGCCCCATCAAGGCCACCTGCGCGACGTAGACGGCCAGGATCTGCCGCGTACTGCCGCCCACGCACTTGAGAATGGCGACGCTGCGCAGTTTCTGCTGCACGAAGACGCGGATGACGCTCCAGACGCCCACGCCGCCGAGCATGACGATGATGAGGCCGACCAGGCTGAGATAGTCCTCCGCCCGTCCCGAGCTCTCGCCCGAGGTCGTCCTCGGTTGACTGATACGTCCGCACCGAGACGAAGTGGTCGCGGAAGCATCTGCCGCAGTTCGCGAGCGGGCTTCTCGGGGTCGGCGCCGGGTATCTTGCACGAGCAGGCGGTAGGTCGCACGGCTCCCGTAGCGCAGGAGGCCCGCGGCCCCGAGGTCGCGGCGGTCGACGAATGACGCGTGTGCCGAAGCTGAACGCGCCGGCGCGGCGGCCTGGTTCAGACGCGACGACGCCGCGGATCGTGAACCGCGTCTCGCCGATCACGACGATCGTCGCCGACGGCGACGTCGAGCTGCGCGAGCAGTTCCGGGCGCACGAGCGCCCCCCGTCCCTCGAGCAGGCGGTGCTGGTAAGGCTGGCCGCCCTCCAGTTCGAGCGAGCCGTAGAGCGGGTACCCGGCCGTCGACGCCGAGCAGTTCGACCAGCCGCGACACCGCCTTCGCCGGATCGGCCGGCCGGACCATGGTCAGCGTCTCGACCTGGCTGGCGCTCGCGTGGACCGCCGATCGCGACGAGCCGTTCCTCGATGGCCTCGAGCGTCCGGTCATCCCAGCGCGCGGCTCGTCGAGAGGGCCAGGTCCGCCCCCAGCAGCGTGCGCGCCTCGGCCCGCAGCGCCGTCCGGACGCTCTGCACGACCGAGCGGAGGGTGACGATCGACGCGACGCCGATCGACAGGCAGAGAAAGAAGAACAGCAGGCGCCGCCAGGCCGACCGCATCTCCCGCCACGCCATGCGCACGACGAACATGGTGTCAGGCGCCGTCGGCGTCGACGCGCCCGCCTCGCAGCCGCAGCCGCGCGTCGGCGCGCGCCGCGAGCGACGCGTCGTGCGTCGCCAGCATCAGCGTGGCCCCTCGCGTCCGCCTGATCTCGAGCAGCAGGTCCATGACGTGCTGGCCGTTGGCGAGATCGAGGTTGCCCGTCGGCTCGTCGGCCAGCAGGATCGGCGGGTCGTTCGACAGTGCGCGGGCAATGGCCACGCGCTGCTGCTCCCCGCCCGAGAGCTGCGACGGGTAGTGATGCCCGCGGGTCGTGAGTCCGACCTCGGCCAGCAGCTCCCGGCCGCGCGCTGTCGCGTCGTGGCGGCCGGCGAGTTCCATCGGCACGCAGACGTTTTCGAGCGCCGTCAGCGACGGGATCAGGTGGAAGAACTGGAAGACGAACCCGATGGTCGACCGGCGCAGCCTCGCGAGGTCGTCCTCGCCCAGGCCGGTGATGTCGTGGCCGGCGATCAGGATGCGGCCGGCGCTGGGGGCGTCGAGCCCGGCGATCAAGGCCCAGCAGCGTGGACTTGCCGCTGCCCGAGGGGCCTGTGATCGCAAGGAACTGCGCCGGCGGCACCGTCAGGTCGAGCGGGTGCAGGA
Organism: uncultured Acidobacteriota bacterium; assembly: GCA_963806085.1. Classification (GTDB taxonomy): domain Bacteria; phylum Acidobacteriota; class Vicinamibacteria; order Vicinamibacterales; family JAKQTR01; genus JAKQTR01. The sequence continues at coordinate 888,053 of CAWDWR010000001.1, read as the reverse complement.
TGGTGAGCGGCTGGCCGCCGCTCTGGACCGTCTTGGTGACCTGCCGAAGCTCAATCATCGCGCCCTGCCTCGCGCAGCGCGCGTTCGAGATAAGGCCAGAGAAGGTCCGCCACCTTGCGGGCCCCCGCCGGGTTCGGGTGAATGCCGTCGGCCTGATTGAGAGAGGCGTTCCCCGCCACGCCGTTGAGCAGAAACGGGACGAGCGTCACGCCGTATTGCTCCGCCAAGTCCTTGTACACCCGGCGGAACGCCGAGGTGTACGACGTGGCCGAGATTCGGCGGCGCCTCCATGCCCGCCAGGATCGACGGTGACCTGACGGCGGCGCGCGCGTTCGATAATCGCAGCCAGATTCCGCTGGAGTTCCACTGTGCTCAGGCCCCGCAGCGCGTCGTTGCCGCCGAGGGCGACAACCAGGATCCGGACGTCGGCATCGAGCGACCAGTCGACACGCCGGAGCCCGCCCGCCGAGGTGTCGCCCGACACGCCGGCGTTCACGACCTCGGCGTCCAGCCCATTCTCGCGGAGGCGTTGTTGGAGGAGACTCGGGAAGGCATCACCGGGTTCGAGGCCGTATCCGGCCGTCAGGCTGTCGCCGAGGAAGACGATCTTGGCGCGCCCGGCGCGCGCGGACGGCTCGGCCTCCCGCCTCGCGGCCTCTGCCGGCGGCACGGTCTCCTGCGGCGCGTCCTTCGCGCAGGCCGCCGTCATGGAGAGACCGATCAGCAACGCCGCCAGCCGCCGCGCCTTCAATCCTTGTCGCACGTGCACCCCGTTGCTCCATTATCCTATAGGCATGACGAGCCCTGAATCCGATCAGCCGAGCGAACGCGTTCTCCAGTACGCCGACCGTCTCGATGGCCGTTTCGCCCTCTGGGCGGGTCCGATGGCCGGCCGCGTCGACGCCGCCATGACCCAGTTCTCGCGCGACGCGGTCGTCGCCGGGCTGTACGCGAAACGACCGTCGATCTGGTCGTCCGATCCCGCGGTGCAGGCCAAGATCGCGAATCGGCTCGGGTGGCTGACGTCGCCCGAGTGGGTGATCCCGTCGTTGCCACGGGTGCAGCAGTTCGCCGCCGGGATTCGCGCGTCAGGCTTCACCCACGTCGTGCTGCTCGGCATGGGCGGCTCGAGCCTCGCCCCCGAGGTGCTGCGCGCCGTGCTCGGCGTGAAGCACGGCTGGCCGTCGTTCCACATGCTCGATTCGACCGACCCCGGCTCGGTCGCCGCCGTCGACGAGGCCATCGACGTGCGGCGCACGCTGTTCCTGCTCGCCAGCAAGTCCGGCGGCACGATCGAGCCTAACTCCATGGCCGCGCATTTCAGAGCGCGCCTCGACGCGTCCGGCGCGGCGCGCTGGCCCGACCACTTCGTCGCGATCACGGACGAAGGCACGGCGCTGCACCGCCTGGCCACCGGAGAGCGGTTCCGGGACGTGTTCGTGAACCCGTCGGATATCGGCGGCCGGTATTCCGCCCTGTCGTTCTTCGGCCTCGTGCCCGCCGCCCTGATGGGACACGACGCCGCTGAGCTGGTCGACTGGGCGAGGGCCATGCTGTGGCTGTGCGGGCCCGACCGGCCGATGGGCACCAACTCCGCCGCGCTGCTCGGCGTCGCGATGGCGGAGGGCGCGCTCGCCGGGCGCGACAAGCTCACGATTGTCACGCCGCCGCGCCTCGACGCGATCGGGCTCTGGATCGATCAGCTCGTGGCCGAGAGCACGGGCAAGAACGGGCGCGGCGTCATCCCCGTCGCGGGTGAGCCGCTCGGTGACGCTGGCCAGTACGGCGCCGACCGCGTCTTCGTACACCTGTCGGTGCGCGGCGGCTCGGACGACGCCACGCGAAACCGTCTGCGTGAGCTCGCGGCCTCGGGTGCGCCGTTCGCCGAGGCGGAGCTGCCGGAGCCGGCCGCCATCGCCGCCGAGTTCGTCCGATGGGAGCTGGCGACGGCGCTGGCGGGCGTCCGGCTGGGCGTCAATCCCTTCGACGAGCCGAACGTCCAGCAGGCGAAAGACGCCACGCAGCGGCTGCTGCAGGCCCACCGGAGCAGCGGGTCACTGCCCCGATCTGGTTCCGCCTGCGTCATCGGGGGGCAGGAAGCCTGGCTGTCGAGACGCGCCATTGCCGGCATCGGAACGGCTGCACCCGAGCGCCTGTTGTCGCTGCTGTCACCTGGGGACTACCTGGCGATCCTCGCCTATCTGCCGCCGGAACCTGGCCTGCTGGAGCCCCTCGAAGGGCTCCGCCAACTGGTGCGGGCGCGGACCCGCTGCGCGACCACCTTCGGCTACGGTCCCAGGTACCTGCACTCGACCGGGCAACTGCACAAGGGCGGGCCAGCCACGGGCGTGTTCCTGGTGATCAGTGCGGAACCGGAGACCGACCTCCCGGTGCCAGACGAGTCGTACTCGTTCGGCGTCCTGGAGCAGGCGCAGGCCAGCGGGGATTTCGCGTCGCTCGACTCGGCCTCGCGACGGGCGCTCCACGTCCACCTCCCGCGGCCGGAGCCAGGCCTGCTTCACGGCGTCTGCGCGGCGCTTGCCTCGGCACTCGGGGGGGAATGAGACTTGGCGGACCGCGCCGAGCCCGACCGTTCCCGCTTCACAAACGGGCGGTCCCGTAGTACCGTTTGTTGGCTGTCGGTGAGCGTCCGGCTCCCGCGTGGGTGGCCCCCTTCCCGCCCCCTCTATCACCCGCCGCGGCTTCCGAACTTCCGTCCGGCTCCTGTTTGCTCATCACCGCAGTCTGACCGGCCGGATGGCCGGGGTTGCCGATAAACCGGCAGCCCGACGCGTTCCCCGCCGGAACGTCCAGGAAATCACGTGTTCCTGCGACGTTGCGGAGGGCACGGAGGTTGCGTAAGACACACGGGTCAGACCAGGCCCACCCCGGGACACACCGAAGGCACTTCCACGGACCTGCCGGGTCTTCAATCGGAGATGGCACACACATGACACCGGAGCACATCACCATCGACGGCAACGAGGCAGTCGCCTCCGTTGCGCACCGCACCAACGAAGTCATCGCGATCTATCCCATCACGCCCTCCTCCAACATGGGCGAATGGGCCGACGAGTGGTCGGCCAAGGGCAAGAAGAACATCTGGGGCACCGTTCCGCAGGTCACCGAGATGCAGTCCGAGGGCGGCGCCTCGGGGGCCGTGCACGGCGCGCTGCAGGCGGGCGCCCTGACGACGACGTTCACCGCGTCGCAGGGCCTGCTCCTGATGATCCCCAACATGTTCAAGATCGCGGGCGAGTTGACCTCGTTCTGCATGCACGTGTCGGCCCGGACGGTCGCCGCGCACGCCCTGTCGATCTTCGGCGACCACTCCGACGTGATGGCCTGCCGCCAGACCGGGTTCGCGATGCTCGCGTCGGGCTCGGTCCAGGAAGCGCACGACTTCGCCGCGATCGCCCAGTTGGCCACGCTCAGGTCCCGCGTGCCGTTCCTGCACTTCTTCGACGGGTTCCGCACGTCGCACGAGGTGGCCAAGATCGACCTGATCCCGGACGAGGATCTGCTGCAGTTGCTGCCGAACGACCTCATCGAGGCCCACCGGAAGCGCGCGCTGACGCCCGACCGGCCGATGCTCCGCGGGACGGCGCAGAACCCCGACGCGTTCTTCCAGGCCCGCGAGGCCTGCAACCGCTTCTACACGGAGTGCCACACGCACGTGGCGGCCGCCATGGCCCGCTTCGAGGAGGTCGTCGGCCGGGAGTACCACCTCGTCGATTACGTCGGCCACCCCGAAGCGGATCGCATCATCGTCGTGATGGGCAGCGGCGCCGAGGTCACCCACGAGGCGGTGGACTGGCTCAACGCCGGCGGCGCGAAGGTCGGCGTGCTGAAGGTCCGCCTGTTCCGGCCCTTCCCGCTCGACGAATTCATCAAGGCGCTACCGGCCAGCGTGAAGGCCATCGCGGTCCTCGATCGGACGAAGGAGCCCGGCGCGCTCGGCGAGCCGATCTACCTCGACGTGGTCACCGCGCTGCGCGAGGCGAAGGACACCGGACTGTCGTCGTTCGCCGCGGACCCCAAGGTCGTTGGCGGCCGCTACGGCCTGTCCTCGAAGGAGTTCACGCCGACGATGGTCAAGGCGGTTTTCGACGAGCTGGCGAAGCCGGCGCCGAAGAACCACTTCACGATCGGCATCATGGACGACGTGACGCACCTGTCGCTGCCCTACGACGCCGACCTCGACATCGAGCCGAAGGACGTGCACCGCGGCGTGTTTTTCGGCCTCGGTTCGGACGGCACGGTGGGCGCGAACAAGAACTCGATCAAGATCATCGGCGAGGAAACCGACAACCACGCCCAGGGGTACTTCGTCTACGACTCGAAGAAGGCCGGCGCCATCACGATCTCGCACCTGCGCTTCGGCCCGCGCAAGATCCGCTCGTCGTACCTGATCAAGCAGGCCGGGTTCGTCGCCTGTCACCAGTACGAGTTCATGGACAAGTACGACGTGCTCGGGTACGCCGCGCCGGGCGGCGTCTTCCTGCTGAACAGCCCGTTCGGGCCCGACGAGGTGTGGGACCAGCTGGCGCGGGAGGTGCAGCAGGAGATCGTCGACAAGCACCTCCGCTTCTACGTGATAGACGCCTTCGCGGTGGCCCGCGATACCGGCATGGGCACGCGCATCAACACCGTCATGCAGACCTGCTTCTTCGCGATCTCCGGCGTCCTTCCCCGCGACGAGGCCATCGCGCAGATCAAGAAGTCCATCGAGAAGACCTACGGCAAGCGCGGTCCCGAGGTGGTCCGCAAGAACTTCGCCGCGGTCGATTCGACGCTCGAGCACCTGCACCAGGTGAAGGTGCCCGCCGCCGCGACGGCAACGCGCGCGCTGCCGCCGATTGTCGCCGACGCGGCGCCGGACTTCGTCAAGCGCGTCACCGCCCTGATGCTCGCCAACAAGGGCGATCTCCTGCCGGTGAGCGCCTTCCCGGTCGACGGCACCTGGCCGACCGCCACCGCCCAGTGGGAGAAGCGGAACATCGCCCAGGACATCCCGGTGTGGGACGCGGCCATCTGCATCCAGTGCAACAAGTGCGCGATGGTCTGCCCGCACGCGGCCATCCGTGCGAAGGTGTACGAGTCCGATCTCCTCAAGGACGCGCCGGCCACCTTCAAGGGCGTCGACTTCAAGGGCAACGAGTTCAAGGGCCTGAAGTACACGATCCAGATCGCGCCCGAGGACTGCACCGGCTGCACGCTGTGCGCCGTGGTCTGCCCGGCCAAGGACAAGGCGAACCCGAAGCACAAGTCCCTCGACATGCACCCGCAGCGGCCGCTGCGCGATGCCGAACGCGAGAACTACGCGTTCTTCCAGAACCTGCCGGAGGTCGACCGGACCAAGGTCAAGATGGACCTGAAGGGCGTGCAGTTCCTCCAGCCGCTGTTCGAGTACTCCGGCGCGTGCGTGGGCTGCGGCGAGACGCCGTACGTCAAGCTGCTGACGCAGCTGTTCGGCGACCGCGCGCTCATCGCCAACGCCACCGGGTGCTCGTCCATCTACGGCGGCAACCTGCCGACCACGCCGTACACGGTCAACGCCGAGGGGCGCGGCCCGGCGTGGAACAACTCCCTGTTCGAGGACAACGCCGAGTTCGGCTTCGGGTACCGCCTGGCGTTCGACAAGCACGACGAGCAGGCCAGGGAACTGCTCCGGGCGCTCGGTGGCGCAGCTGGGCGACACCCTCGTCGACGGCCTGCTGACGGCGGACCAGTCGAGCGAGGCCGGCATCGCCGACCAGCGTGCGCGCGTCGCGGCGCTGCTGGAGAAGCTGAAGGGCATCGACCACCTGCAGGCGCGGCGGCTCGAGCGCCTGGCGGAGTATCTCGTCCGCAAGAGCGTGTGGATTGTCGGCGGCGACGGCTGGGCCTACGACATCGGCTACGGCGGACTCGACCATGTCCTGGCGATGGGCCGCGACGTGAACATCCTCGTGCTCGACACCGAGGTGTACTCGAACACGGGCGGCCAGGCCTCGAAGGCCACGCCCCTCGGGGCGTCCGCCCGGTTCGCGATGGCCGGCAAGGCGACGGGCAAGAAGGACCTCGCCATGATGGCGATGGCCTACGGCAACACCTACGTGGCGCACGTGGCCTTCGGGGCGAAGGACATCCAGACGGTGAAGGCCTTCCAGGAGGCCGAGGCGTACCCGGGGCCGTCGATCATCATCGCCTACAGCCACTGCATCGCCCACGGCTACGACTTGGCGAAGGGCCTCGATCAGCAGAAGCTGCCTGGTCGAGTGCGGCTCCTGGCCGCTGTTCCGCTTCGACCCGCGCCGCGCCAACAGCGGCGAGAACCCGCTCATGCTCGATTCGGCAGCGCCCAAGATCGACCTTTCGAAGTTCACCGCGAACGAGACGAGGTTCCGGGTCGTCGAGCAGATGGACCCGGCGCGCTTCAAGATGCTCCAGCACCACGCGCAGGACTGGGTCACGAGGCGCTTCAGCGTGTATGAGCAACTGGCCAAGATGGCGTTCCCGGTGGTGAAGTCGTAACCGGAACTGCAATACCAACCAGCCCGGCGCCGCCACGAGGCGCCGGGCGATGGAGACCTGGCAATGGACCTTTCGACGACCTATCTCGGACTGAACCTGCCGCACCCGATCATGCCCGGCGCTTCGCCCATGGTGGACCACCTCGACCTGGTCAAGCGCCTGGAAGACGCCGGAGCCGCGGCCATCACCATGCACTCGCTGTTCGAGGAGCAGATCACCCGCGAGCAGCTGGGCATGGTCTACCACATGGAACTGCTCGACCACGGAAGCTCGGAGGCGCTCTCCTACTTCCCGCAGGCCGAGCGACTTCCGGCTCGGGCCGTACCAGTACCTCGAGCAGGTCCGCCTGGTGAAGCAGACGGTGAAGCTTCCCGTCATCGCCTCGCTCAACGGCACCACCTCCGAAGGCTGGCTCGAGTACGCGAAGCTCATCCAGCAGGCCGGCGCCGACGCGCTCGAGCTGAACGTCTATCACGTCGCGGCTGACCCCCGCGAAACGGGCGCCGCCGTCGAGCGCCGCGTGGTCGACATCGTCAGGGCCGTGAAGGATTCGATCACGCTGCCCGTCGCCGTGAAGCTCTCGCCGTTCTACTCGTCGGTGGCCCACCTGGCGTCCCAGCTCGACGCGCTGGGCGTCGACGGCCTGGTGCTCTTCAACCGCTTCTATCAGCCGGACTTCGACCTGCAGGAACTGGCGGTGACGCCCAGCCTGAGCCTGTCGACGTCGAACGACCTGCTGCTGCGCCTCCGCTGGCTGGCCGTGCTCTTCGGCCGCGTCAAGGCCACGCTCGCCGTCACCGGCGGCGTGCACACGCCCGTCGACGCGCTGAAGGCCGTCATGGCCGGGCGCAGGCGGCGTGCAGGTCGTGTCCAGCCTGCTGAAGAACGGGCCGGAGCACGTCAAGGCGCCTCGTCGACGGGCATGCGCACCTGGCTCGAGGAGCACGAGTACGACTCGCTCAAGCAGGCCATGGGCAGCATGAGCCTCGAGCGAAGCCCGAACCCGGCCGCATTCGAGCGCGCCAACTACATGAAGGTGCTGGCGGCGTATCAGATGGAGATTGGCTAGGGGCTAGGGGCTAGGGGCTAGGGGCTAGGGGCTAGGGGCTAGGGGCTAGGGGACTAGGGGCTAGGGGCTAGGGGCTAGGGGCTAGGGAAGACTAGGCGTGAGCTGCCCGCTGTCAAGCTGTCCAGCTCGAGGGATTGAGGATTGGGGAGAGGGTCCTGTCGCGGCGGCATACGCCGGACGGAACAGGCTCCCCGGTCCTCAAGCTACGTACGGGTGCTTCCGGTGGACCCCGTCGCGAGCAGCGTCGCGATGCGCGCTCTGGCGCGAGACCGCACGTCCGCGGGCAGGCGGGCCGTGCCGGCTTTTCTGCAGGTCTCGACCGTATGTTTCAGGCTGTCGGCCATGGTCTGGCAGCAGGGACAGCGCCGCAGATGCGCCGTCAGCGAGCGGCGCTGGGCCGGCGTCAAGTCGTCGTCGATGTACCTCGAGAGTTGCTCGAGCAGCGAGCGGCAGCGATCAGACGCCGGCGTCTTCATGGGGCCTCCAGATGCTGGCGCAGGCTCAGCCTCGCGCGGTGCAGGCGCGTCTTCACATTCGCTTCCGAGATGCCGACCACGGCGGCCACGTCGCGCGTCGACAGGCCCTCGACTTCTCGCAGGAAGACGATGAGCCGGCTCTCGGGCGGCAGGGTCTGCAGCGCCACGTGCAGCGACTGGCGGAGGCGCGAATTCTCCATCACCTGGTCGGGCCGCCGGCCGGGATCCTCGACGTCGATCCGCTGCATGCTGCCGTCCGGTGCCACTGCCACCTCGTCGAGCGAGTCCAGCCGGGCCGGCTCGTCCACCCGCTTCCTGCGGCTGATGAGACAGGCGTTCTTCACGGTCCGGTAGAGCCATGTCCGGAACGCCGCCGGCTCCTTGATCTGGGCCGCATGCCTGTACGTCTTGAGCAGCGCCTCCTGCATCGCGTCGTCGGCATCGTCGGCATGGCCGCACACCAGCAGGCTGAAGCGGTACGCGATCTCCTGCGCCTTCATCAGCAGCCGCTCCATGGCCGCCTGGTTCCCGCCTTGCGCCGCCGTCAACAGCGCCGCGTAGTCGGTGGCCCGGCCGTCGTGGCCTCTGCTGGAAGGATTCGGTTCCGCGCGTTTCGTCACAATGCCTGTCATTGTAGCCCGATCAGGCCGGGGATCCGCGCCCCGCGGCTGTCGTCTGTCACCTCCCGGCAGAATCCGAATCCTTGGAGAGGGACCTGTGCGCAGCGGGCCTGGACGCCCGGCGCAGCGCCGGAATCGGCTAAGATGGCCATCTGGAGGACATCGATGAAGGAATCGCGTTACGGGATGGGCGTCGACGTCGCGCTTCCCTACGAGCAGGCGCTGGAGCGGACGACCGAGGAGCTCAAGAAAGAAGGCTTCGGCGTCCTGACGATCATCGACGTCAAGCAGACGCTCAAGCAGAAGCTCGACATGGACTTTCGCAAGTACACGATTCTGGGCGCGTGCAATCCCCCGCTCGCGCACCGGGCGTTCGAAGCCGAGCTCGAAATCGGCCTCCTGCTGCCCTGCAACGTCGTCGTCTACGAGACGAACGCCGGGCGGAGCGCGGTGTCGGCCATGGCGCCGATCGCCGCCATGGGCATTGTCGGCGGCAACCCCGCCCTCAAGGACGTGGCGCGCGAGGCCGACGAACGGCTGCGCCGGGCACTGAAAGCCCTCGAGGCGATCGGGCGCCGAGGCGGGCTCCTAGCGTGGACTACCTCATCCCGATTGCGATTCTGGCGTTGTGGTTTGCGCTGAACGCCTGGGTCCTGCCCAGGCTGGGCGTGCCGACCTGAATGAGCGGCAGCTGCGACGTCGAGTCTCGACGTCAGGACACAGAAGCCCCCTGAACGGAAGCGAGTGTGAGCGGCCGCGCGCGCACCCCGGCGGTGCGCGCGAGTCGCTAACGCGCCGAGTTCCACCCCGCAACAACGGCCGGGTACACGTCGAGCATCTGCAGATACCGTTCCCGGTCGGCGTGCGATGCGCGGTTGGCGGCGCTATCGCTGAACTTCTCGACGATGGCCGCGTGCTCGGCCTCGGTCAGCACCTGGTCTGCCAGCTTGTAGAAATACTCGTCCTCAATCCGGATGTGCTCCCGGATGAGTTCGGTGTAGCCGCGGGCGTCGGCCGCGAGCGCCGCTGCCGCCGACGGGTCGCCCTGCTGCATCCGCTTGAGCTGCTGCCTCATCCTGGTTCCGTACACGCGTCCCGCCTCGTGCTGCGACATGAGTACGCTCACCACCGTCTGGTCGGGGCCGATGCCGTGTTTCGCCAGCAACGGGAACAGCGTCTCCTCTTCCCTGTCGTGGTGGCGATCCGTGAAGCTCTCGAAGAAGTCGAGCACGTCGACCAGCATGGGCATCGGCACGTCGGCCCCGCGCTCGAGCCGCCCTGCTACTGCATCCAGGACGTCCAGCATCGAGCTGAACCCGCGGTGCTCGTCCATCAGAACATTCAGGAATCGCATTCGACGCCTCTCCACTATCTGACGGCCAGCCGTCCTCGCACACCGCCCCTGGCGACCGGGGGGGGTCAGAGGTCGAACTGACCGGGTTACACCGGCCGACGGTGCGGAATTCCGGCAGGGGCAAGGGGGCCGAGTATGGTCACGCAAGCTGCGTGCCGGAGGCGCGGGTGGGACGTGCGATGCGCGCGGAACCGAGGCGGGCTCGAACGCGACACGGTTACTCGACGTCAATGACGATGGCGCGCGCGACGGCAGGTTCGACCGCGAGTTCGGTGTGGTCGCAGAGAAACACGACACCCGGGAAACGCTGCAGCACCGTGACGGTCGCACCCGGCGTGACGCCGAGCGCGATCAACCGATCGGCGCGGTCGGGGTTTTCGCGCATGACCCGGACCACGCGTCCCCTGGACCCGGGATTCATGTTCGACAGCCGTCGGGCTTCTCAGAAGGTGACATGAAGCCCCCGTAGGACGACGTTCAGGACGGCGCCGGTGCCGAGCGCGATCACTGTCACCACGCCCAGTATCCCGAGGGCCGCCTTCATGCCCTGCTCCTTCACCATCATGAGGAAGTTGGCCACGCACGGCACGAAGAGCGTCATCACGGTCAGCGCCACCACCGCCTGCACCCCGTCGAGCTCGCCGGCCTTCGACATCTGGAACAGGCCGGCCGCCCCGTAGTCGCGGCGCAGGAAGCCCATCACGAACACCGCGGCGGCGTCGCGCGGAAGGCCCAGCAGCCCGGCGACGACGGGCTCGGCCGCCGATGTCAGGTGGGCCAGCAGCCCCAGGCGGCTCAGCCCGAAGAGCAGCGCGGTCCCGACGAGAAACAGGGGCACCGCCTCGCCGAGATACCAGCGCACGCGGAGCAGCGTCTTCCGGACGATGTTGCCGACCTGCGGTATCCGGAGCGGCGGCAGTTCCATGATGAACTCCGATCGTTCGCCGGGAATGGCCCGCGCGGCGAGGAATCCCACCAGGAACATCTGCAGCAGCACGACGCCGAACAGCGTCACCAGCGCGAGGAACGACACGCCGCCGAGGATCGCCGAGTATCGTCGCCAGCTGCGCGGAGCACGGAATGCCGAGCGCGAGCAGCAGCACGGCGATCAGCCGCTCCTTTGGCGTTCCGAGAATGCGCGTGGTCATCGTGGCCATCGTGTCGCACCCGAGGCCGAGCACCATCGGCAGCACGGCCTTCCCGTTCAGGCCCATGGTCCGGAAGATCCGGTCGCTGAAGATGGCCAGACGCGGGATGTAGCCGGAGTCCTCGAGGAAGCCGAAGACGAAGAAGAACGTCGCGACCACCGGCAGCACGATGGCGATGGCGTAGGTCAACCCCATCGTGATCACGCCGTACTCGCCCACCAGGAAATCACGGGCCACCGCCCACGGCACGGTGCGGTTCACCAGCGCCGCCGCGCCTGGGTTGATGAACTGCTTCGAACAGCCCGCCCTCGATAAGGCCCACCAGCGTCTGGGCGCCGAAGACGCCGACGGCGAGATACATGACGTACAACACGAGAGCGAGAATCGGCAGTCCCGTGAGCGGCTCGCGTACCCACCGGCCAATCCGCTCCTGAAGGCGGGCCGCCGACCGCGGCCGATGCCGCCGGAACTCGACCGCCAGGTCGTGCGCGGCGCCGGCATGATCGCCTCGATGGGCCCCGTCGAAAGATGGGACGGCCGCGTGCGCGATGGCGTTCCGGAGATCCGTCACGCCCCGCCCTTCGGTGGCCACGGTTTCCACGACCGGTATGCCCAGCCGCGCCACCAATCCGGCCACGTCGATGGTGACACCGTGAGCCCGGGCCTCATCGGCCATGTTGAGAACCAGCACCATCGGCCGGCCGACCGCCGACAGCTGCGACGTGAGCATGAGAGCACGACGGAGGTTTCTGGCGTCCGACACTTGGACGACCACGTCCGTCCCTCCGGCTCTCGAGCATGCGGCGGGCGACCAGTTCGTCCTCCGTGAGGACGCCTTCCAGGGTCGTCACCCCCGGCGTGTCCACGAGCTCCCAGACCTCGCCGCCCATCATCGCGCGGCCTGTCGTGACGGCCACGGTCGTGCCCGGATAGTTCGACACGACGGCATACTGCCCGGTCAAACGTCCGAACAGGACGCTCTTCCCCACGTTGGCGTTACCGATGAGCGCGACGCGGCGCGGGCGCGCGCGGAGCGTCAGGAGAGGTGCGGCTGCCGGTTCGCGAACTGCAGCCTGGGCGCAGGACATCCAGGTCCTCTGGGGCTATCCGCCACCGAACCCACCCACGGCGAAACGCCGTAATGAGATTCAGTCTCAACAGAACTCAGTCTATCAGAAAGCCACGTCCGCCGCCGCCGCGTCCCCGGATCGTCCACGTTCCCTCGTACGCGAAACCGAGCCGGCCACCCACGCAGGGTGACCGGCCCGGCACACCGACGAAGCGGCGGAAGCCTAAAAGGTGTAGAGCAGCCGCGCGTTGAACGTGCTGCCCTTGTACGGCCGGTTCCCGTAGCCGGTCGTGAGGCCACCCAGATAGTCGATCCTCGGCTGGGCGTCGTACCCGGACGTGCCGGGCAGGTTGATCGTTGCGAAATCGGTCACGTCGAGCTTCTCGTAGAAGTAGCCCAGCGCGAAGCCGATCTTGGACGAGAAGCTGTACTTCAGGTCCACCATGAACTGCTGCCAGGTGTTGGTGACATTCGGCAGCGCCTCGAACGTCGGGTTGCCCAGCGCGTCCTTGGTGGCCGCCAGCGTGGCGATGCGCGGGCCGCCGTGCACGAACGCGTTGTCCGAATCGCTGAAGCTGTAGGAGAACCGGATGCCCGTGTTCTTGATGGCGTTCAGCAGATCCAGGTAGAGGTCGAAGTTGTTCACCTTCTCGTCGTTGTCCAACGTCCAGTCCCGGTTCGGATCGGTCCAGCTCGGGTCCGGCGGCGGGTTGGCGTTGCGCGACTTCTGGAACGAGCTGAAGGTGTCGTAGCCGTAATTGGCGCCCACCGCGATGGTGGCGTTCGGCGTGAAGTTCACGCCGAAGTTGTACGCCGTGTTGTTGTTGTCGAGCAGGCCGAACTCGAGGCCCGGGCCGCCGTAGACGTCCTTGCCGTAGGCCACCGACGCGGTCACGTCGACGTTCTGGACCGGGGTCAGCGTGGCGAGGATGCTGACGCGATCGCGGTCGCGGTCGGCCTCGTCGTAGAACCGCAGGCCGGGTTGGGCGCCGCCCTCTTCAATCGCCATCTCCGAGAAGCCGAAGCCCTTGCGGGCGACGTGCTCGTAGCCTACGCGCAGGGAGACGAACTGGTTCCCCGTCGTGTCCCAGGTGGCCCGGAACGCCTGGTCGCGCATGTCGTTGTGCGCCCGGCCGGTGCGGGTGTAATTGTCGTAGCCGTACCCGAACCGGATCGTCGAGAACGGCATCACCGTGAACGACACCGCGGCATCGAAGGTGTCACGGATGATGCTGTGACCTTCGGCCGCCAGTCCCGGGGTCTCTTCAGGCACCGCGTCGAACCGGACGTTCTCGTCGTACGGGAAGGGCCGCGACGTGCTGGCGTGCGTATTGTGACGGTACTTCGCCGTGAACCCCACCTTGGTCATCGGGCGCGATGAGAAGTTCAGGAGAGCGTTGACGCCGCGCACCTTCGCTTCGGCGGTCTCCCGGGGAAGCGCCGCCAGTCCGGGAAACGACGCCCACACGATCGGCTGGTTGATCTGCGCGTTGGTCGTCCAGGGAATGAGGCCGTCATTCTGCGACTGGTCGCTGATCTGAACCGTGCCGTTCACCGAGGTGTGGCGAGAGAACTTGTACAACCCCATGAAGCTGACGACGGCCATGGAGTTGTCCGGGAACGAGGAGATCCGCCCCCGGGCCGCGCCGTTGCCGTTGCTGTAGCCGCTGGCGTCATACGGGCCGGTCGGCGGCACCTGGCCGTTCGTGTAGTCGACGAGCTGGAACGGGTTGTCCCACTCGACCGAATTGAACTGGTTCGAGAACGCCGAGTAGTCGAATCCGGCGCGAATCATGCCCTGCGGCTTCGCCCACTCGATGGCGGCCCCGAAGTCGTTGGTCCGGTTGTCGAGCTCCATCGGCAGCTCGTTCGCGTTGTTGAAGGCGAAGGACATGCCGAAGGGCTGGTTCCCCGACTTCTTCGTGGTCGTGAAGCCGGCCGAGAGCGCCGTGTCGGCGTTCAGGTCGTAGCTCAGGTTGAACCCGGTCGTGTCGCGGCGCTGCTGGATTTCGAAGGGCTGCGCCAGCGGCCGGTACACCGAGACCAGCTGGGCCTGGGCGGCGGTCGACGGGATCGACGTGTATCCCGGCGGCAACGGCTTCACCGGCGACGGGTACCGGCTGTCCTGCACGGCCTTCTGCGTCGCGTCGTCCAGCACCCAGGAGTTCCCCCCGTTGCTCTTCCACGGGGTCAGGCAGTTGTAGCAGTAGTTCAGCGGGATCGAGTCGTACACGAACGAGAACTTCAGCTTGCTGTTCTGGTAGTCGGCCGTGTACTTCTGATCGCGGTAGCCGATGTTCTTCGCCGTCACGTCGTACAGATACGTGTCGGTCTGCTTCCCGAAGACGATGTTGGTGTACAACCCGTCCCGCAGGTCGCGGTAGCGTTCGTAGCGGGCCTCGTCGCCCGACGTGCCGGTCACGCGGAACCCGACGTCCGCCGTGCCCGTGATGCCGCCTGGGCCCGTGCCCGAAGTTGCCTCGGCGGGCTTCGTCTGCGCCATCGCGTGGATCGCGGAGGCGAGCAGAAGCGCCGCAGTCACCGTCAATACTCTGTTGCGCATTGCAGTCCTCCTCAGTTAGCGCAGGAAGGCCTTGCCGTTCGGAGAGTTCGAGCCGTGCACCATCTGGTGGCACACGACGCAGGAACGGCCGTAGATCTTGTTGGCGTTCTGCGAGTTCTTCAACACGTAGCCGTCGTAGACCGTCGGGGGGTGGCGCGAGGTCACGTGGCAGCGCTGGCAGAGGAACGGCTGCTTGGCCACGAGCATGCGGTCGTTGTTCGAGCCGTGCGGATCGTGGCAGGTGGCGCAGCTGTCGGCCACCGGGGCGTGCTCCCACATGTAGGGGCCGCGCTTCTCGGTGTGGCAGCTGGTGCAGCTCTCGTCGATCGTCGTGCCCGCCTTCAGCAGCTTCTGGTTGGAGCTGCCGTGCACGTTGTGGCAGGAAGCGCACGCCATCTTGCCTTCGCGAACCGGCATATGGTTGAACCGGTTCTGCTTGTTCACGATGGCGCGGTGGCAGGCCCCGCAGAGCTCGGTCTGGCTGGCCGCCTTCAGGTTGCCGACCTCCGACTTCGGCGCGTGGATGCTGTGGCAGCTCGTGCAGCCGACGTTGCGCGTGTCGTGCTGGCTGCCGGCCCACAGGGCGTGCGTCTTGCGGTCGTGGCACGTCGTGCACTGCGCGCTGACGTCGCTGGCCGACATCTTCGAGAACTGGCTGATCTTCGTCTTGTCCCCGCCGGCCTCGGCGTGGGCCTTGCCCGGCCCGTGGCAGCTCTCGCAGCCGGCCTTGGCCGCGGGCGTCTTCGGATTGAAGGCCACCGCGTGCGGGCCGCTCTTCGCGGCAGCGGCCTTGTCCTCGTGACAGCCCAGGCACGTGTCCTGGCCGGCGTAGTCGGCTTCGGTGGCCACCGGGGCCTTGGCCGGTGCCGGCTTCTGCGTCGCCGCCGACGCCGTCCCCGCGAGGGCGAGCCAAGCGGCCACCAGGCCGGTCAGCGCCACCCCGCGGATGAGGGTCCTGCAGAAAGAATGCATGGCGTGCTCCTTGAGTAGAATCCTGACAGGATCCGGCCAACAGACCGGTTCCGACTGACGATTAGCAAATTGAATGCCCGTTCAGGCTGTGGTTAAAACGTTACAGAGTCCGAAGAATCGCTCACGGTAGGACCGACGATTCGTAGAAATTCGCAGCACGTTGACAGACTCTCGTCAGCTCTGGCCCGTCGTCGCCGAAATGCCGGCAGTCTATGACCGCAGACGATTCAATACGCTGGATGCGGACTTCCGCCGAGTTGGATCACTCGATGGTATGGCAGAGGCTGCAATCCTGTGAGATGGCCTTCCCCTGCTTCGTCTTGTGGTTCTCGTCGTGGCAGCGGATAGCACCCTGGGAAGGGGCTGGGCCCGGGGTCGCTGTGTCCGACGTTGTTCGCGTAGGTGCCCCAGGTCACGTTCATCGAGGGGAACACGTTGCGCTCGTACGACGTGCCTGCGCCGTCGCCACGGCCCGGTCGACCGACGCCTTGGGCACATCGGGGTAGTCCTTGTAGAAGGCCCGCAGGCCGTCCTCGATCCCCTTGAAGGCGCGCCGCCTTGTCGGCGTACGCGGCCTTCAGCACCTTGACGGCCTCCCGCCGGATGAACGGCATCTTCGCGTCGAACCCGCCGGCGGCGATCGCGTCGTCGACGGCGCGCTCGGCCGAGTACGCGAACGTGTGCGACGGGCGGTTGTGGCAGTCGACGCAGTCGAGCACACGCCGCTCGCCAGTCAGCGAGGCCGCGTCGGTCACGCCCTCGGCGAAGAACTCCGTGACGGTGCCCTGTGCCGTCGGTCAGCCTGACGTAGGGAATCACCTGCCGCTTGTCGTCGGTCGCGATGTACTCGATGCGGTTCATCTGCGACACGTGCCAGTGGATGCCCGTGGCCGACTTGTCCGAGCCGGTTGATCCCGCCGATGTGCATCCGCAGCGTCGTCACCGACTCGGTGTTGGCCTCGTCGTCGGCGTAGGTCGCGGATCGTCCGGATCTTGTCGCCGTGGAACTTCTCCGGCCAGTGGCACTGCTCGCAGGTGTCGCGGGCCGGGCGCAGGTCGTGCACCGGCGACGGAATCGGCCGCGAGTGCGTGTTGAACGTGACCGCGTACACCTGCCGCAGCCCCGACAGCTTCGACTTGACGAACCAGTGGCGCGCCGGGGCCGATGTGGCACTGCACGCAGACGACGCGCGAATGCGGCCCTTCCTGGTAGCCGGCCCACTCGGGCTCCATCACCTCGTGGCACAACTGGCCGCAGAACTGCGGGCGAGTCCATGTACTCGATGCCGGAGTAGGCCGCCACCGACACGATGAGGACGTTGGCGATCGTCGAGGCCACGAAGATCGACGGCGGCCCGGCGCTGCGCCGTGTCGTTCAGATCGATCTTCGGCCAGGTGGGACGCCACGCCTTCAGTCCGGCCGCGTCGCGCCGGTGGGCCAGCCACACGCCGATCGGCATGAGCGACCAGGCCCGCCACGAAGAGCCCCGGGCAGCACCAGGAAGAACAGCATCCCCAGGTACGGGTTGGCATGCATGCCGACCAGTTCGAGGAGGAAGAACGCCAGGAACAGCACGGCGCCGGTCGTGGTCAGCGCCGCGCCGAAGATCGTGATGGCGTTCCGGAACAGCGAGAAACGGGTTTGCGCTGGAGTCATAGGAATGCGTCCGCCTGCCGCACGCTACTTCAGGACCGCGAACAGAATCAAGGCGACCATCAGCAGCCCGAACGACGACGGCCGTGCCGCCGGCGGTGCGGCCGAGGCGGTAGACCCATCGCGGCGCCGCCGACGCTGGCGAGCTCGTCGATGCGGCCCGTCCGCTTCAGGCGCTCGTACTCGTCGGGGCGTTCCTCCTCCATCTCCTTCACGGTCACGCGGCCCGTGAAGATCACCGAGTCCATCGGAAACTTCTCGGGGCGCAGGTGCCCGTTGAAGAAGTGGATCGTGAAGATGAAGCCGACCGCCAGCAGCGCTTCCTCGCCGTGCACGACCGTCGCGATGTTGAACATCCAGCCGGGCAGGAGGTAGGCGAACAGCTCCGGGAACCACAGCACGAGGCCCGATCCGCCGATGATCCCCATGCCCCAGAACACCGCCCAGTAGTCGAACTTCTCCCAGTAGGTGAAGTGATCGAAGCGCGGCTGCGGGCCGAGGCCCACGAACCAGCGCAGGTGGGCGACCATCTCGAAGAAGTCGCGGGGCTGGGGCACCATCGAGCTCGGCCCCCAGAGGATGCCGAGGTCCTTCTGGCCGAACAGCCGCCGGACGATGCGGCTCGAGGTGGATCGTGAACACCGTGATCATCACGATCGCGCAGATGCGGTGGATGGTGCCCGCGCTCGTCGAACCCGCCGAAGAACCGCGCGAGCGTCGCCGCCCACGCCTCGTGGCTGAACAGCAGCGGCAGGCCCGTGAACGCCAGGCCGAGGAAGCTGAACATCAGGAACCCGTGCAGGAGCCGGTCCGCCCGGTCGAACCTGCGGTAGTGGGTATGGCCGGGCGCGTGGCCGCCCGCCGGAGCGTGCGCGCTCATTCGCCGTCCTCCGTCGAGTCGTTGTCGTCTTTGCGACGGCGCAGCTGATCGGCCGCCTTCTGCTGCATCCCGCGGCCGAGCCACAGCGCGGTGTGGATGCCGAAGAACGAGAACACGCCCAGCAGCAGCATCTTCATGAACTGCGCCGTGTAGAACAGCAGCGGGTTCCGCTCGCGATTCTCCGGGTCGGCGTGCGGGATCGAACTGCGCGAAGCTCGCGCGTGCGCCTGCTCGTGGCACTGCTGGCACGTCGGCCACCCGCTTCGCCGCCGACACCGTCGAGCGCGGGTCCGACTTCGGGAAGACGTTGTGCGCGCCGTGGCAGTCCGCGCAGGAGGCCACGCGGGCGTATCCGAGCGCCGTCACCTGGCCGTGGAACGTGTCGCGGTAGGTCTCGAGCGAGTGCTCGTGGCAGGTCCCGCACTCCTTGATGACCTCGAGCTTCCAGCCCTCCACATCGGAGCGGCGGATCTCGTGCGCCGTGTGGCAGTTCGTGCAGACCGGCGCCAGGGGACTCCCCTTCGCCACCTGCGACCCGTGAATGCTCTCCCAGTACTCGCGGCCGATCCCCTCGTGGCACTTGCTGCACGTGGCGGGAATCGTGTTGCGGAACACCTTGCTCGCCGGGTCGCTCTTGCGGCGGATGTCGTGGCTGCCGTGGCAGTCCGTGCACGTCGGCGCCACGCTCAGGCCGCTCTTGATGAGCGCCTTGCCGTGGATGCTGTCCCTGAACAGATCGACGACGTTGCCGATCTCGATCTTGCCGCGCTTGATGATCTCCTCGTCGCCGTGGCACCGGCCGCAGGTGTCGAGCAGCCGCGCGTGGTGCGTCCGCGACGCCGGGTCCGCCGACGGGCCTGATGTCGTGGCTGCCGTGGCAGTCGGCGCAGGTCGCCGCCGCGAGGTTGCCGCCCGCCCGGCGCGCCTGGGCGTGCACGCCGGTGTCGTAGGCGGCGACCGCCTTGTCGTGGCAGGTCGCGCACTGCGCCGGCTTCAGCTTCTCGGCGTGCGGGAACTCGGCCAGCGTCGCCAGGTCCGCGTGGCAGTCCACGCAGGCCAGCCCGCCCATCCCGTGGATCGACTCGGCGAAGGTCTCGGGCTTGACCGCGACCGACCGGCCGTCGGCGCGCGACGGCGCCGGCGTCGCCGTGGCACGCCAGGCAATCGTCGTTGCTGGGGGCTTTCGGCGCGGCCGGCTTCTGCGGCGCCGCCGCCGCGATCGTGGCGGTGGCGGCCAGCGCGAGCACAACGCGGCAACAGTTCAGGAGCAGACGTGTCATGGAGGATCTTGGGGATACGCGGTTTCCGGGGGGCCGGCTCAGCAGCCGCCTCTACAGCACGATATCACGCGGCGGCTGGCCGGCGCGCTCGTCGCGCGCCTCGTACTTCTGGCAGTCCACGCAGCGGTCGAGTTCGCCGGCGCCGGTCCGCTGGCGCTCCGCCAGGCACACCCACTGGGCCATCCACTCGTCCATCCACATCGGCGCCGGCGAGGTCGGGCGGTACTCGCTCCAGCGGCACGTCCACGGCATCCGTTCGGTGTTCATCGCGCTCCCTCGGGCGGCGCTGACCGGCGCCGCATCAGCGGCCCCTTCCCGGGGCCGCCGTCTTTCGCTTCTCGCAACTGATCTGCCGCTCGGAAGATTCGCCCTGTGGATTCAGGGTCTGGAAGGATGAAAACGAGCAGGTCGTCACGGTCGGCCGTTTCATGGGCTGACCGACCGCGGTGGGTATTAGAGGTGTCGTATGCGCGAGCCTCCCGAGCGGCCAGATCGTTGCGTTTGTACGCCTGTCATCTACACCACGGGCCCTTCATCGTAAGAATGTGGCCCATGCGCTATTTGTGTGTGCAATTTCAGTGCCGACGCGAATTCCCAACAAAACCTCATGTTCTCTCCAGGCAGGCGGCGCCTCTTCGGCACAATTCGCGTCAGCCCTGCCAGGTCGTGCCGGGATTCCGCCATCTCAGAACCCGGCCTGCCGCCTGATCAGGATCCGCAACTCAGCCCCCTGCTCCCGTTGATCAGCCAGAAAGCAAATCTCCGCGCAGTGCGCCGAGGAGTTGTACCCCAATTCGCGCTCCCGGGACGTCACATCGACCCATTCGTCTTCGAGGCCGACGATGGCGTTGGCGGCGGCCGCCCGCTCCTCCGGCGTCGAGCCCGGGAATCGCTTATGAAGAACGGCCAGTACTTTTTCGCGGTCGATCATGCAGGTTATCCGTCACCTGCCGGGGATCGACGCAAGACGAGTGCCAGTCTGGGCGGGCGGGAAAAAGAACGGGATTATCCTTTAGGCCGCGGCCGAACCGTCGCGCGGGGCCGGCCCTGCCGTCGCCCCGCCGCCACTGACGCCGGGAATTCGTCGTGACCGGGCCCGGCGCCGCCACGCGAACAGCGGCGCGGCCACGACCCGCGCCGTGCGGCGGTACGCCTCGTAGGTCCAGAACGATCGGTCCCTCGGCGCGAGCAGCGCCGCATCGTCGGGGTTCACGACGAGGCTGACCTCGATGTTCGGCGCGGCGCCAATCGGGATCCAGTTGCTGCCGGCAGGCCTCGTAGACGTGAAGCATCACGGCGCGCATGTCCTCGTACCGCGGCGGCGGCCACGATTCCATGTCGGCGCCGACCGTGGGGCGGAAGACGCAGACCGTCGGGAACGCGCCAAGACCGGCGATGTAGTCGACCGCGGCGAGGGTGTCCTCGAGGGGTTCGATGCCGGCGATGATCTCGCCCGACACCGCCCCTTTCGGCATCGCTTCGCGCAGTACTCCATCGCGTCGATGAAGAGCTTCTGGCCCAGCATCTTCTCCTTGCCCGGGCAGACCTCGGCGAAGTACTTCGGGTTCCAGAACTCGAGACAGAACGAGAGATGGTCGACGCCGAGATCGATCAGGCGGTCGTAGCGGCTGAAGTCCTTCTCGGGCGCCAACTGGACGCCGATCAGCATCCCGACGTCCTCCTTGATGGCGCGGATGTAGGGTTCGGTGAACTGGATGCCGCGGCTGCCCTGGAACCCGCCGTTCAGGTGCACGAAGGTGACGCCCGACTCCTCCTTCGCGGCCCAGCAGGTCTCGACCACGTCGGAGACGTCCTTGTCGGCCGACTCGTTCTCGCCGACGTTCTGGCCGGTCGTGCAGTAGCGGCAGTTGAGCGCGGGGTTGTAGTTCCAGAACGTGCAGACGAGGTTGACGTAGATGCCGAGGTACGTGCCCTGCAGCACGCCGACGTGATTCATCGGAATGTCGCGCGACGTCTGGCGGGTGTACCACGCAGGCTCCTGCGGGCACGCGCACCGCATACCGATCCCGGGTCTCCTCGTTGGTGAGCATGTACCCGGCCGACGGCGATCCGGAGAGCACGTAGGGCGACTGCTGCGCGAACGCCTCGACCACGGGCACGTTGACCCACACCTCGGGCTTCAGCCAGGTGCCGGTCGGGATGGTGATCTCGAGGCCCGAACCGAGCCCGGCGCGGGTCCTGGAAATGCCTCGCGCCCCCTCGAGCGACACATCGGCGGGAATCCGCATGCCCCGGCAGAAGAGGTCGATCTCGAGCTCGCACGCGTTGAGCGCCATATTCGGCCCATTATGGATCAGGCGCCGCCACCGGGCCAGCAACGGCCACGCAATCGGCCACGTACATCCCCCCGTACCGTTGCACTGATGACCTGCTGCGGGTCGGAGCGACCGCCGCTCAGTATCGGAAGAGATAGCTCAGCTTCACGAACACCTGCCGGCCCACGGACGTCAGCGGCAGGTCGGCCCTTGATGGCGGCGGGGTCGTGAGCGGCGCCAGAGGCCTGTTCTCGTAGCCATCCGAGTACCCGACGTAGATCGCCGTCCAGGGATTCACGAGGTAGGTGAAGAGGACGTCGGCGTTGAACCGGCGCTCGTGCTCCAGGTCCACCAGCGCCTGGTTTGGCGCAAGGGTCTCGTAGTCGAAGATGACCCGCGCCGAGAGTTCCCGCGTGAACTGGTAGTTCAGGCGGGTGCGCAGGATGTGATCGGTGAAGATGCGGCCCTGCGGCGCGCCCGCCGGCAGCGCGCTCTCGTCCGCTGGTCGACAGGTCGGAGTAGAGATACGCCTGGTCCAGCCTCAGCCGCGAAAACGGCCGGAGCGTGACCTGGGCTTCCACGCTCTGTTCCGCGCCGAGGAACGGTTCGAGCCCCTCGGCCGGATAGTAGTTGATCCCGCTCCCGCGGAAGTATTGCACACCCACGCCGAGCCAGGACAGCCAATCAGTGTTGGCGCGCACCATCGCTCCGCCCCGCCGGAACTCGATACCCTCGTAACGCTCGAAAGCCGCGACGTACATGCCGCCCAGTTCTGTCCCGCCTGGCAGTTCCATCTCGACGCCGGGTTCGACCTGCCAGTCCTGCAACTGCCCGCCATAGTCCCACAACGCTCCGCCCTCGACGTCGGTCCCGACCCGCAGCACGCGGCTGTTCTTCGGGTACCACGAGTAGCCGGCCTCCTGGAGCACCTCGCGCATGTCCACCCGTCGGATGTACCCGAGGTCCGCCCGGAAATCGGGGCTCCTCGAGGTGAATGCCCCCATGTAGTCGAAGCCCCGCCCTTCGCGGCGGACCTCGGCGATCCAGGAACTTCCACTGTTCGAGTCGCCCGTCTCGTCGATGGTCTGGCTCCCGACCCACTGGCCCGACACGGTCCAGTTGTCGCTGAACTTCCAGCGGGCGTCTCCGCCGTACACCCGGTTCGCGGACGCGCCGAATTCGACGTCCGTGAAGATGCCTCCCAGATACGACTGGCGAGCGAACTCGCGCTGCGCCCGAAACACGCCGACGCCGGCCTTCTTGCCGCTCCGCGGGTCGCCGTCCTCCACCCGGCGCCCCGGCTCCTCGTCATTGACGCCGAGCACGCCGAACGCCCATCCACGGGCCTTGCCCGTCAACCGGACGCCGACGCCCGGATCGGCAACCCGGCGCGAGAAGAAGAGGTTCTGCGGCGTCTCGAAGTAGCCGGCATTCTCGATGAAGAACGGCCGCTTCTCCGGAAAGAACACTTCGAACCGCTGATTGACGGTGACCTGCGGCTCGTCCGATTCGACCTGGCTGAAGTCGGGGTTCACCGTCATGTCGACGGTCAACGCGTCCTTGATGACCGCCTTGCCGTCGATTCCAGCGCGGGCCGAGTTCTCCGTCACCCGCACGCCTGCATCATCGACAACCCTGGCCGCGGCGAAATCGCCGTACGGGATGATCTGGAGGTTGCGGCCGGGAGAGATGCCCGACAGCCCCTCCAGCGTGGCCAGCTGCTGTCCGATTCCCGAAATGCGCCGCGTGATGTAGGGCCAGAACGAGAGCTCGTTGGCGCGCGGGACGCTGCGAGTCACGGCAACCCCCCAGGTCTGGGTGGCCGCGTTGCTGAAGCGCAGACTCTTGAACGGGATCGCGATCACGACCACGTAGCCGTCCTTCGTGAGGCGGCCGTCCGACTGCCACAGCGTGTCGTAGCTGTAGTCGTCGTCCTGTCCTTCGGTCGCGACGCCGTCGAGCTGGATGCCATGGGGGTTGACCAGGAACTCGTACGCCCGGCGCCCGTCGTGATAGGTGTCCAGGAGCAGGCCGACGACGTCGTCGCCCATGATCGCTTCGCGCTTGGTCATGTTCGCGCGGACCTTGGCCGGATCGTCCTTGCAGATGAACACCGCGTACAGGTGCCGGGCGTCGTAGGAAAGGTAGACCGTGGTTTCCACCGACGCCGGCACGCCATCGCCGGGTTCGCGCTGCACGAGTCCGCTGATTCTGGTGCCGGGCGGTGTCACCGTCCCGTCGAGGTAGCGCGTGATCTCCGGGGGCTCGGACACCCGTGCGATTGAGACGGTCGGTTTCTCCGCTCCTGCGCCGACCGCCCGGCCGGCCGATGCGATGATCAAGAGGTACGCAGCACACCAGCAGACGGCGCATCAGGACATTCCCCCAGGAAAAGACGGCACGCGGGCAGACGAGGGCTGCGGGGCTCTGGGACCGTATACGACGGGCGCTGCCCGGGAGTTTCACCTGTAAGCGTGGCGTCGCGAGCGGGGCCAGTTGGAAGTACGATAGGCTCAGTTGTGTCTGCCGAGCTCGACCAGGCGCTCGTTCGTGCGCACGTGTTCTCGAAACTCGGGGCCGACGATCGTCGCCGGCTCGCCGAGGCGTCCCGGCTGCACCTGTATCGCCGCGGCGAGACGGTCTTTGCCGAAGGCGATCCGCCGGACCACTTCTGCACGGTCGTGACGGGCCGGGTGAAGGTGTCCAAGATGACCCCGTCCGGCAAGGACGTGATCCTGGAGATCTTCGGCGCCGGAGACCCGCTCGGCGCGGTGGCGGCGTACGACGGACATCCCTTCCCTGCCAGCGCCGTCGCCATCGAGGACTCGCAGGTCCTGCTCGTTCCAAGGCACGCGTTCTTCGCGCTGCTCGAGCAGCATCCCACGCTCGTGCGCGGCCTGCTGTCGGGCCTGACACACCGGCTGGCCGAGATGGCCTTCCGCCTCGCCGAACTCACCGGCGG
Source organism: uncultured Acidobacteriota bacterium (assembly GCA_963806085.1). Taxonomy (GTDB): domain Bacteria; phylum Acidobacteriota; class Vicinamibacteria; order Vicinamibacterales; family JAKQTR01; genus JAKQTR01. Next base: position 863,214 of record CAWDWR010000001.1, on the reverse strand, counting down.
GCGTGTCGAGCCCAGATTCGCGCGCCTCTTCCTCAAGCTCGCGCAGGAACAGGGGCGCCCCGACCGAGGGGGCACGTTCATTCCCGTCGCGCTGTCCCGGCAGGAACTCGCCGACATGACGGGCACGACGATCGAAACGAGCATCCGCATCATGAGCCGCTGGGGCAAACAGCGGATCGTCGTCACCGAGAAGGACGGATTTCTCGTGTTGAACCGCGGCGAACTCGAGACGCTGGCCCTCGCCTGACCCGACCGAGGGTCAGACCCGGGTCTGACCCTGGCCTATCAGCGCGCGGAGCGCCCTGATGTGCTCCGGGCCCGTGCCGCAGCATCCGCCCACGATCGCGGTCCCGGCGGAGAGCACGGCCTTCATCCCCTCCGCGAAATCGGAAGCGTCCATCTTGTAGACCGCCAGTCCTCCCTCAAGGCTCGGCTGACCCGCGTTCGGCTGGATCATCACGGGAACGCCCGAGGCTGCCGCCAGGTCGCCTGCCAGCGCGGCGAAGTCAGCGACGTCCAGGTGGGTGCCGCAATTGGCGCCAACCATCGACGCCCCGGCCGCGCGCGCGCAGTCCGCGGCCTCGGCCGGCGCGAGTCCCATCATCGTCCGCACCCGGCCGTTCGGCCGCTTGTCGAACGCGAAAGACGCAATCACGTACGGCGCGCCCGCCGCGAGTGCGGCCTCCACGACGGCGGCCGCCTCGTCGGCGGCCGTGAGCGTTTCGCAGATGATGCCGTCGACGCCCTCATCGAGGAGCGTGCGGCATCTGGCGGTCGCGTCCTCCATCAGCTCGGCTCGTGTAACGGGACCGAGCGGCTCGAGCAGTTGCCCGGTCGGCCCGAGGTCGCCGAGCACGAGGCGGTCGGCCCCGGCGGCCTGCCGCGCGAGGCGCGCCGCCGAGCGGTTCACGTCGTCGCGCCGGTCCGCGATCCCGTGGCGTTCGAGGATCCAACGGGTCGCGCCGAACGTGTTCGTCAGGATGAGGTCGCTGCCCGCGTCGACGTAGGCCTGATGGATCGCGAGGACGCGATCAGGGTGATCCACGTTCCATCGCTCCCCGCTTGCGCCGATCGGCAAGCCGGCGCGCTGCAGTTGTGTTCCCATCGCGCCGTCGGCCACGACCGCGCCGCGCGACAACCGATCCATCAGTGTCATCTCGCCTCCTGAGGCGCCGGGAATCGGAGGCTTCGCGTCAACGCCTCCTGATAGCCGGCCCGGCCAGCCAGTTCGACGTGGATTGCTCCCGCGGCCAGGCGCTCGGCCCGTTCACGCACGCGCAGGTCCAGCAGCGCGAGCGCGGCGCCAGCCCCGGCCGCATTACCCGCCGTGTGCACCTTTTCCGGCGCCACGGGAGGGAGCAGCCCGAGCCGGAGCATGCTGGCCTTCCGCACGTACTGCCCGAACGTCCCCGCGACGAAGACAGTCTCCAGGTCCCCCGGCGTCACTCCCGCGTCCTCGCACACCACCTCGATCCCGGCCCGCATGGCGCCGATGGCCAACTGGAGGAGGCGGACGTCGGCGGCCTCGAGATGGAGCCCGGGCCGTTCGCCGTCGGCCTCGAAGAGGACCACGCTGCGCCGCGCCCCGGGGGCGCTGAGGCGTCCGACTATCGCTTCAGGCGCGAGCCCTCGCATCTCGAGCGCGTTGCGCATGTAGCCGCTGGGATCCACGACGCCGACGCAAAGCAGTTCGGCCACGGCGTCGAGCAGGCCTGACCCGCACACGCCCCTGGGTGCCGTGTTCCCGATGACGTGCGCGCTCCAGCGCCCATCCGATTCGAGGTGCAGCGCGTCGATGGCCCCATCTGCCGCGCGCATGCCGCACGAGATGCCGCCGCACTCGAACGCGGGACCCGCCGCCGCCGATGCCGCGAAGATGCGCGATCCGTCGCTCAGTACCAATCTCCGAGTTCGTGCCGAGATCGACGAGCAGCGTCGGCGAACCGACCCGGTCGAGGCCGACCGCGATGGCCGCCGCGACGGCATCGGCTCCCACATGACTTTTCACGCACGGAAGCACGTAGACGGGTGCCGACGCGTCAGCAGGCAATTCGACGTCCCCGGCGCGCAGGGTTGTCGCGGCGGTCCACTGCCCGGTGTAGGGCGCGACGCCCAGGCTCCACGGGTCCGCGCCTCGCCAGAGGTGCAGCATGGCAGGGTTGCCGACGACGACAGCCCCGGTGAGATCCCGCATCGACGCTCCGGCCTCGAGTGCGAGGCGCAGCGCCAGCGCCGCGATGGCACCACGGACCGCAGAGGCCAGCGCCTGCCGGTGCCGGATGTCCAGGCCCGCGGCGTGGATCCGCGACATCACGTCGCCGCCGAATTCGGCTTGCGGGTTGACGGCCGAGCCTGCCGCCTGGAGATCGCCGGTCTCGAGGTCGACGATCGCCGCCGCGAGGCTGGTGGTGCCGATGTCGACCGCCAGTCCAAGCGCTCGCCCGCCGGGCCGTGAAGGCGCGGCGTTCGGAGGGATTCGCCCCGGTTCGGGCGTCAACGCTGGCCAGAAGCGCTTGATGGCCGCCACGCGGGCCAGTCCCGGGACCTCGATCGTGGCGGCGCCCTGAAGCGTCAGCGCGCAGGCCAGCCTCCACCCGTCCCGTATCTCGACGCCGCTCAGCACATCGCGGTCTGCATCAGATACCGCGGCGTCAGCGCCGCGGACTCGAACGCGGCACTGCCCGCAACGCGCGAGGCCTGCGCAGGGCTGCTCGAGGAGGATGCCGCAGGCGGCCGCCGCCTGAAAGGCCTCTGTGGGTCCGTCCAGGTCGACGCTCCGGTCGTCGGGAAGGAAGCGAACGGTGAAAATGGCGCCGACTCCTGCCGGGCTGCCGCTCGGCACCCGGTGCGAGGCATGTTAGTCCACGGCCAAGCCTCCTGCCATCGGCAAGTCTCCTGCCGTCACCCAGGCGACGGACGTGCGATAATGCCCTGAAGGCGCTTTGTCGGCGCTCGAGCGGTCCGCCCCCCGTCGTCCAACACGAGACGGGATTCCCGACGGGCACGCCGTCTGGCTCTGCAGCCAGGCCCGGACTCCCGAATGGTGGAGGTTGACGTGAAGAAGGTCGCATCGAAACCTGCTTCTGCCGCGGCCCGCAAGCCGGCAGCGGCCGCCTCACGGTCCCGCACGCCGGCTGCCGCCAGGGTTGCGCGCGCGAAGACACCATCCAGGCCTCCAGCCAGGGCAGCAGCAAAGCCCGCGGCGAAGGCTCCGTCCGCAAAGGCCTCACGGGCTCCCGCGGCGAAGCCGGTCCGCCCGGCCGCCGCGAAGCCGGCGCCTCCTGCATTCTCCACGCCGGTCGCCACGGCGGTGCCGGTTATCAAGCCCGCCGGCAAGCCGGCGAGCAGGCCCGCTAGCAAGCCGGCGTCCGCGCCTTCGCACCCGAGGCCGGCTGCCTCATCGATGCTGATGCCCCTGCACGAGGGCATCGTGTATGGGCCGGTGCGTTCTCGCCGCCTCGGCCGCTCACTCGGCATCAACCTCACTCCCGCCCATCTGAAGCTCTGCTCCTTCAACTGCTCGTACCTGCCAGTACGGCTGGTCGGAGCATTCGCGCCGCGCGGCGGAGCCGGGGTTCGAGCACTGGCCGAGCGCCGCCACGGTTGCCAAGGCGGTGACGGTGGCATTGCGTACGTTTGCGGCCCAGGGGGACGGCATCGATCGCCTCACCCTCGCCGGTCACGGCGAGCCGACGATGCACCCGAAGATCAAGGAGGTCGTCGCGGCGCTGAAGAAGGTCCGCGACGAACTGGTGCCGGGCGTGCCCCTGGCCGTACTGTCGAATGCCAGCACGCTCGAGCGGGCCGACGTCCGGGAGGCGCTCGCGGAACTCGACGAGCGCTACATGAAACTGGATGCGGGTGACACGGCGACGCTGCGCTCGGTGAACGGCTCCCCGCTCTCAATCGAGCAACTGGTCGCTGGGCTGAAGAAGGTGCCCGACATCATCATCCAGGCGATGTTCGTCAAGGACCGCACGGGGCGCGTCGACAACACCGGCGATCTCACCGTGATCAACTGGGTGGGCGCGCTGGATCGCATCCGCCCGAAGGCGGTGCAGGTGTACACCATCGACCGCACGCCGGCATTCCCGTACCTCCAGCCGGTGCCTGCGGCACGCCTGCGCGAGATCGTTCAGCGCGTCAGGCTGGCGGGGTTCCCCTGCGACGTCTTCGGCGTTCCGGATGCGCCGCCGGAGCTGCGCAAAGCGTAAGGGCGGCTGAGCTTAAACGAACCGCTTCTCGTACCACGTGCCGGCGCTGGCGCGGGCGATGGCCGTGTAGCCGCGCTTCTGCAGCACTTCGTCGAGGAGGCCTGCCCTCGGCAGCAGGACGAGGCGTCGCACGCTGCCGGCCACGCATCCCAGCTCCAGCGCGTCCAGGAGGCCGTCGACGATCTGGGCCGGCGGGCAGGCCGACGAGGTGTCGACTCCGACCTCCTCCACCCGGAGTTCACGGTCGTCGCGATCGTAGGCGGCAAGGCCCACGATTCGGCGCCCGCAGAGGGCGAGGATACGGCCGCCCTGTTCCAGGCGGCTGCGGCGGACCGGCGTGAGGCGCTGGCCCCGGAAGAGGCGCCGGAGGTCCGTCACTGAAACGCCCCCCGTATCGGGTCCGAGGACCTTGAAGTGCATGGGGGCGCCCGCACCGACGGCGGCACCAGTGTTCATGCGACGATCCTGAGCAACCCGGGTGCCAGCCCGAATTGACAGGATTCCGGCCGAAAAGGCCTCCGGCAGGGCCTGTTGTCCAGAATCTCGCGGTTTTCCTTCCGAAATCTCGGCGGCAGCGCCGGGTCGGCGCTACTCTCCGGACTCGAGGTGGCCCAGACCGAGCTTCTTGATCCGGTCGCCCAGCGTGGAACGCTTGATGTTGAGAAGTTCAGCAGCCTTCGACTTGTTGCCGCTGCTGACTTTCAGCGCCCAGCTGATGAGGTTGGACTCGACTTCCCGCAGCCGGTCGTCGAGAGAAATCGCCGACGGGTGGTCGTGCGTCTCGATGATCGGTTCCTGGTCCTCGGCGTACTTGTGGAAGAGCACGCTGACGGGCACGCACCCGACGCGCACGGTGTCGCACGTGCAGGTCTGGGCGATGCGCTCGCAGGCGTTCTCCAGCTCGCGGACGTTTCCCGGCCAGGGGTAACGCATGAACGCCTGCTGCACGGCCGGCGCGATCTGCCGGGGCTCCTCGCTGCGCTGCCGGAAGTACCGCTTGATGAAGTGATCCATCAGGATGGGCACGTCCTCGCGGCGTTCGCGCAGCGGCGGCAGGCTGATGGGAATGACGTTGAGCCGGTAGAACAGGTCGTCCCTGAACTTGCCTTCGGCGACGATCTCCTTGAGCGCGCGCTTGCTCCCCGTGATGACGCGGACGTCGATCGGGATCGCGCGCGTGCCGCCGAGGCGCTCGACCGTGCGGTTCTGCAGCACCCGGAGCAGTTTCACCTGCATCGACATCGGCACGTCGTCGATGTCGTCCAGGAAGATCGTCCCGCCCTGGGCCAGCTCGAACCGTCCCGGCCGGTCCTTGATCGCGCCGGTGAAGGCGCCCCGCTCGTGCCCGAACAGCTCCGACTCGATGAGCGTCTCGGAGAGGATCGCGCAGCTCACCGGAACGAAGGGCTTGTTCCGCCGCGCGCTCGACTGGTGGATGAGGTTGGCGACCATCTCCTTTCCCGTACCGGTCTCCCCGGTGACCAGCACGCTGCTGTCGGAGTCGGCGATGACGCGCACGAAGTCGAACACCGCGCGCATGCGCGGACTTCGGCCGACGACGACTTCATCGATAGTGAAAGGGGCGACGGGCACCATGGGTCAGGGGCTGAGGGATGATTCCACGGCCAGTTTATCAGATGTGCCGGTAGTATACTATTCAGTCAGGAGCCCTCATATGGTGACACGTGAACGCGTGCAGTCGGTGCTCGATCGCATTCGCCCGCTCATCCAGAGCGACGGCGGAGACATCGAGCTGGTGGATGTCGTCGACAACAGGGCCAAGGTGCGGCTGACGGGCAACTGCGTCGGCTGCCCCAGCGCCCAGATGACCCTCTATTTCGGTGTCGAGACGACGCTCAAGGACGAGATCCCCGAACTCGAAGAGCTGGTCGTCGTCTAACCCGCTGCGGTTGCGTGCGCCGATGCGCCGCCGGCCGCCCCGTCCAGAAAGAGCGAGAGAATCTCGGCCGGCGTCCGGGTCGGACGCTGGGCACCCGACGCGAGCGCCTCGAAGATGCAGTTGTGCACCATCCCGAGGTACCCGGAGGCCAGCATGCCAGGGTCGCCCGCGCGCAGGGTGCCTTCGTCGACACCCTGACGCATGAGGTCCACGAGTTGCTCGCGCAGCCGACGAGTGTGCGCGCCGACGCGCTCGGCAATCTGCCCCGAGAAGGATGCCGTGAGGCGGCCGCGTTCCGAGAGGAACAGCCTGAAGAACCCGCGGCGCTCCTCGAACGTCCTGAACATCGCCGCCGTGAGCGCCTCGAGCTTTGCGCGGGAGCCTTCGGCCTGCCGTGCCTGATCCAGCAGTGCGAAGAAGAACTCCCACTGGCTCTCCACGACGCGCAGGTACAGTTCGTCCTTGCTGGTGAAGAACTGGTAGACCCCGCCGACACTGAACCCCGCTTCGCGGGCAATGTCGCGAATCGCCGTGGCGTGGTAGCCCTTCTCGCTGAACACCCGCTCGGCAGCCTCGAGGAGTCCCGCGAGATCAGCCTCCCGGTGGCGCGCGCGGCGATTCGATGAATTTGTATTCATGTTTCGAATTTCTAGTCTTACCCTAGAAGAACCGATAGCGCTTGTCAAAGAGAATCGCGTCCTCAGCGGTACGCGGGCGTCAGGCGGCCCCCGGCGTCCTTCCAGAACGGGACCCAGGCCAGCGCCACCACCTGCACCGTGAGGTCGGTGCGCTTCGGTTTCAACGTGACGGTATCGAGCGGTTCCGTCGCGGGATCGAGCGCGCCGCCGAGTTCCTGGATTTCGGCTTGCACCTGGGCCTCGAGTTCGGCCTTCAGCTGCTCGGCCGCAGCCAGCGTTTCCCTGGCCCGCGCGATGTCCTCGCTTTCCTTCATCGTCCGGCCCACGCCGCGCGCGGCGGTCGTGGCCTTGCCCAGCGTCGACGCGCTGATGGCCTTGCGCCCGAACAGCGCGCCGAGCACAGTCGCCCCCATCGAGACGGCCGTCTGCAGCTTCTGCTGCGACGCCTGGGCGGACTCGCGCTCCACGGCCTGCTCGGCCCGCCGGATCTTCTCGTCGAGGGCCGCGACCTTCGGGGCGTACTTCGCCCGCAGCTTCCCGACCGCGTCGTCACGCCGCTCCCGCGACACGGTCTGCAGGCGGACGCGGAAATCCCGCTCGGATTCGCCCGGGGCGGACACGATTCCGGTGTTGCGGCTCTTGAAGACCTCCAGGGCTTGTGACGTTCCGAGCCACGACTTGAGCAGTTTCCCCCAGGCCTCATAGGACTTCGCCTTGGCCGCCGCCGGCGCCAACTCGAGGAAGCCCGCCCCGGGAGCCGGCTCGGCGCCGAGGTCTTTCGCGGCGATCGCGAGGGCCACGCTCTCGGCCCAGTCCACGCTGCCCAGCCGGGCATCGATGCTGGCGAGCACGACGGCGTTCCGGGTGGCGCTGACGCCGAGCTTCGCGTCCGAGAACCCGACGCTCGAAACGCCAATCGCCCTCGGTTCATAGCAGAGGCTCGCGGCCCCCGGCTGCGGCACGGTCACCGGCACGAAGAACTGCTGGATCTCTGACGGCAGCACGGGCCGTTCGGCGCCGGCCTTCGCTGCCGGCACAGGCTTCTCGCCGCCCGGCGCGCCGACGGGCGCGCCGGGCGAGGCCGGGGCTGCCGGCGCCACCGCCTTGCGCGGCCCCATCAGCGTCTTGATCTGATCGCGCGTCAGAGGGCCGCGCAGGTACGACATGGCCCACCGCGACTCCATCACCACCGGCGCGTCTTCGTGGACGTTGTTCATCAGGAACACGCGCGTGCTGAGACCGCTCAGCGCGCGGTCGAAGTACGCGCGGTCGAACCGGCCTCCGCCTGTGGTGATGGCGCCCTCGAGGCCCTCGAGCACCCGCGCCTTGTCGCGCTCGGTCTGCAGGCGGCCCAGCCACCACGTGCCGCAGTTGGCGAGGCCCTTGTAGTCGAGATCGACGGGGTTCTGCGTCGCGAGCAGGCACCCGAGCCCGAACGCGCGGCCCTGCTTGAGCAGCGTCAACAGGGGCGTCTTCGACGGCGGATTCGCGACCGGCGGGAAGAAGCCGAACACCTCGTCCATGTAGAACAGCGCGCGCAGGCTCGTCGTGCCCTGCTGCGCGCGCATCCAGGCGAGCAGTTCGTTCAGGAGCAGCGACACGAAGAACATCCGCTCCCGGTCACCGAGATGGGCGATCGAGAGGATCGCGACGCGCGGCTTGCCCTCGGCGGTGTACAGCAGCCGGTCGATGGCGAGCGGCTCGCCCTCGAGCCACGTGTCGAACCCCGGGGCCGCCAGCAGGTTGTTGAACGCCGTCGCCAGACCGAAGCGGTCCGCCGCCGGGAAGAAGGATTCCAGCTCCAGCACGCCGATGCGCTGCACGGGCGGCGTCTGTATCGACTGAATGAGGCCCGCGAGGTCGAGGCTTCTGCCGGCGCTCCACGTCGCCGTGAGGATGGACGTGAGCAGCGTGTGCTCGCGGCTCCGCGACGGTTCGACGTCGATCCCCGCCAGCGTCAGCAGGCTCGTGGCGGTCGTGTTGATCCGCTCGGCGAACAGTTCACGCTCCTCCACCAGCGCCGGCGGCGGCGCGTCGAGCGAACGGAGGATGGAGAGCGGAAGCCCGGCGCTGCTGCCCGGCGTGTAGATGGCGAAGTCGGCCGCGCTCCGGAGCCGCGCGATGCGCGCCGCGTCCTGCCCCCACTCGGCGAGCCCCGTTTTCCATTTCGCCGCCTGGTCCGCGGCGAACTGATCGACGCTGACGCCCTTGCGCCGCGCATCGTCCTCGTTGACCCACGGCCGGAAGTCCTCCGGCGCAAGATTCGGGAACGTGAGGAGGAGGTTGCCGAGATCGCCTTTGGGATCGACGGCAATCACCGGCACGCCGTCAATCGCCGCCTCCTCGAGAATCGCCAGGCACAGGCCGGTCTTCCCGCTGCCGGTCATGCCCACGCACACGCCGTGCGTGACCAGGTCCTTCGAATCGTACAGCACGAGATCGTCCTGGCGCGTTCCAGCCGCGAGGTCGTACGACTTGCCGAGATAGAACACCCCGAGCTTCTCGAAGTCCTGCATGATGCCACTCCCTGGCGAATGCGGCCAGTCTACTCCACCGGCGCGGCGACTCGGGCCACCTGAAGCGGGCGCCGCTCTACACGTTGAAGCATACGACCCGCGTTTCGGTCATCTCCTGCAGCGCGAAGCGGATGCCCTCGCGGCCGATGCCGCTGAGCTTCGTCCCGCCGAAGGGCATCACGTCGAGGCGGTAGTCGGTCGAGTCGTTGACGATGACCGCGCCGACATGGAGCCCCCGAATGGCCTCGAAGGCCGCCCGCAGGTTCTCGGTGAAGATCGCCGCGTGGAGCCCGTAATCCACCCTGTTCGCGCGGCCGATGGCCTCGCCGAGGGAGCCGACCCGGTACAGCGACACCACGGGCCCATACACTTCCTCGCAATCCAGGCGCGCGCCGTCGGGCACCGACTCGAGCACCGTGGGCCAGACCAGCGCCTCGTCGCGGCGCCCGCCCGTCAGCACGCGGGCCCCGTCCTGCTCCGCCTCGCGAATCCAGCGTTCCACGCGCTCGGCCTGCCCCGCCGAGATCATCGCGCACACGTCGGTCGCCTCATCCATCGACGAGCCGGCCTTGAGCGTCCGGACGTGGGCGACGAACCGCTCCCGGAACGTCTCGTAGATCTCTGACAGCACCAGCACGCGCTGCACGCCCAGGCAGTTCTGCCCGGCCTGGGCGAAGGCGCCGGCGGCGATGGCGGGCACCGCGCGGTCCAGATCCGCATCCGGCATCACGAGGACCGGCGAATTCGATCCGAGTTCCATGCACAGCTTCTTGATGCCGGCTGTCCGTGTGATGCGCAGGCCTGTCTCGACACCGCCCGTGAACGTGACGAGCCTGACACGCGGATCGGTGACGATGGCGTCTCCCAGTTCCTCGCCGCGTCCCGTGACGACATTGAGCCTGCCGGGAGGGAGGCCCGAGGCGACGAGGTCGTGGGCGAGCCGCAGCGCGGAGAGTGGCGTCGCCGTGCCCGGCTTCAGCACGACGGCGTTGCCGCCGGCCAGGGCCGGGCCAACCTTGTGGCACGCCATGGCCAGCGGGTCGTTGAAGGGCGTGATCGCGCCCACGACGCCCACCGGAAACCGGAAGTAGTAGCCGACGCGGTTTTCGGAGCCTGCCCGGCTGTCGAACGGCAGGGTTTCACCCGCGAGCCGCCTGCCCTCCTCCGCCGCGAGGCGGAGCAGCGAGACGCATCGGAGGGGCTCGCGCCGCGCCTCCCTGATCGTCTTGCTGCCCTCGAGCGCGATGGTGCGCGCATAGCCCTCGAGGTCGGCCTCGATGCGCGCGGCCGCCCGGGTCAACACGTCGTACCGTTCGTGCGCGGGCCACGGCTGCTCCGCAGCTGTCGAGGCCGCTGTCACGGCGTCATGGATGTCGGCAGCCCGCCCGCGCGGCACCGTGTCGACCAGCCGGCCGTCGAAGGGGTTGCGTACCTCGATGGTGTCGTCGCGCCCAACCCACGCGCCGCCGACGAGCATCCGCGCACCGCGGCCGTCGCCCGCGCGCGGCACGCCGCCCTCAATGGACATCTGTCCCTCCGTCGGAGACGCCGGCTGTGACGCCGGTCCTATCGGACCTTGCTCCAGTAGCGCTCGAGCCCTTTCCAGCAGTCCTCGAGCGAGATCGCGTGGCGGTAGGACTCGGCTTCGTCTTCCGAGACGTGCTGGCGGACCCGCGCGCGCACCGACTCCACGAACGCCGGCATCTGCGACGCCGCAGGCACCTCGGCGAGGATCTTCCCGGCGAGCTCGTCCCACGCATCGAGCTCGCGGCTCAACGCGCCCAGATGGGCGCCGACGTCCCGGTACAGGCCGAAGTGCGTGACGAACACGCCCGCCGGCTCCCACGCACGGATTCTCGCGATGCTGCCCTGCCAGGCGCGGACATCGATGTCGGGCGGCGGCGTCGGCGGCAGCACGTAGGGACTCGGTCCGATCCGAATGCCGGCAGTATCACCCGCATAGACCACGCCCGAGCGGCGATCGCGGTAGCACACGTGGTGGGAGGCATGGCCCGCGGTGTACGCCACGTCGAATCGGGCGCCGCCGAAGTCCAGCACGTCCCCGTCGGCGGGGACCACGAGGTTCGCGGCCGGTACCGCCGCGAACTCGCCCCACAGCCGGCCCATCTGCTCGCCGTAGAGCCGGGTCGCGCTCGCCAGCAGTTTCGAGGGGTCCGCGAGGTGCGGCGCCCCCCGTTCGTGCACGTACACCTTGACGTGCGGATGCCGGCCGACGATGGTCCCCGCCGCGCCCCCGTGGTCGAGGTGGACATGCGTCAGCAGCACTCCGTGCAGATCGGCCGGCGTGACGCCAATCCCGGCCAGGCCCTCTTCCAGCGCCGGAAGGCAGCTGGCCGGCCCCGGGTCGACAATCAACACCCCGGCGGGCGTCTGGATGGCGCCCGCGGCGATGCGGCGGGCGACGCCGAGAAACCGCAGGTCCACCACATGGGGCCATGCCGGGGCTTCACGCATGGGAACCGCTCCAGTCAACGCGGAGGCATTGTACCCGAACCTCCGGACCGTCCCTGAACGGTATACTGCATCTCGATGGCAGACGAACAGCGCAAGACCGGCCGGTCCGTGCTGGAGAAGACCCGCGCGCAGACCCGCGAGCCGGAGCTGTACAGCGTCATCCTGCTGAACGACGACTACACGACCATGGAGTTCGTGGTGCAGGTGCTCGAATCGGTGTTCAACAAGGGACCCGCCGAGGCCTTCCACATCATGATGCTGGTGCATACGCAGGGACAGGGCCTCTGCGGCGTCTTCCCGTGGGACATCGCCGAAACCAAGGTGGCCGCAACCCACGACCTCGCCCGGGAGCGCGGGTTCCCGCTCAGGGCCATCATCGAGAAGGCCTGACGGCCGGGGCCGTGTCGGCCGCCCGCCTGCGGGCGCCTGCCGCCTCCGCGGAGCGGGCGGTGAAACCACTTGTATACTGGTAGCAGAACCCGGGAAAGGATGCTGCCGTGTTCAGCCAGTCTGTGGAAATGCTGCTCAACGTCACGTACCGCGAGGCGGTGTCGCGCCGCCACGCGCACCTGACGCTGGAGCACTTGCTCTACGTCATGGCCCACGACCTCGAGGGCGAGAAGATCCTCGCGGCGTGCGGGGCCGACATCCCGCGCCTGCGCCGGGACCTCGATACGTTCCTCCGGGAGCGCGTCGAACAGCTCCCGCCTGGCTCCGACAAGGAGCCTGAGCAGACGCTCGCGTTCAGGCGCACGCTGCAGGCGGGGGTGCTCCACGTGCAGAGCGCCGGCCGCGACGAGGTCCGCGCCGGCGACATTCTCGCGGCCCTCATGCAGCAGACGCGGTCGTTCGCCGCCACGCTGCTGGCCTCCCACGGCGTCACCCGCCTCGACATCTTGAACTACATCTCCCACGGGGTCAGCAAGGTGCCCCAGGCGCCGGCGCCGCCGCCCTCGCCGGGTGAAGGCCAGGACGGGGAGGGCGCGCGACAGGGAGACGAGGAGCCAAACGCGGCCCCGGACCCGCTGACGGCGTACGCGGCCAACCTGACGGAACGGGCCGCCTCCGGCAAGCTCGATCCGCTCGTGGGGCGCGCGGTCGAACTGAACCGGACGCTTGAAATCCTGTGCCGCCGGCGCAAGAACAACCCCGTGTTCGTCGGCGACGCCGGCGTGGGCAAGACGGCGCTGGCGGAGGGCCTCGCGCAGCGGCTGCTCGACGCCGACGTGCCCGACATCCTGAAGGGGGCCTCCGTCTACTCGCTCGACACGGCGGCGCTGCTCGCCGGCACCCGCTTCCGCGGGGACTTCGAAGAGCGCTTCAAGGCCGTCATCGCCGCCCTGCTGGCCAAGCCGCTGCCCATCCTCTTCATCGACGAGATCCACGCCACCGTCGGCGCCGGCGCGACCACGGGCGGCACCCTCGATCTCGCGACGCTCATCAAGCCGGTGCTCACGGCCGGTGAACTGCGCGTCGTCGGCTCGACGACGTTCGAGGATTTCAAGCAGATCGAGAAGGACCGCGCGCTGGCGCGGCGGCTGCAGAAAGTCGTCGTCGACGAGCCGTCCATCGAGGAGACCGTCCAGATCCTCAAGGGCCTGCGCTCGCGCTACGAGTCGCACCACAAGGTGCGCTACGCCGACGAGGCGCTGGAGGCCGCGGCGAAGCTCGCCAAGCGCCACCTGCGGGACTACCGCCTGCCGGACAGCGCCATCGATCTCGTCGACGAGGCCGGCGCGCGCCTCCGCATGCAGCCCCCGCCGGCCGGGGAGGAAGCCGGGGCGGCGCGCACGGTGTCGACCGACGACATCGAAGGCGTCGTGGCGCGGATGGCCCGCATCCCCGAAAAGCAGGCCAGCGCCTCGGACCGCGAGCGGCTGCGCACGATCGAGGATTCGCTCAAGCGCGTGGTGTTCGGCCAGGACGACGCGGTGCGCCAGGTGACGGCGGCCATCAAGCGGTCGCGGGCCGGGCTGGGCCAGCCGGACCGCCCGGCCGGGTGCTTCCTGTTCACCGGGCCGACCGGCGTCGGCAAGACGGAGCTTGCGCGCCAGCTCGCGCTGCACCTGGGCAACGAATTCATTCGCTTCGACATGTCGGAGTACATGGAGAAGCACGCCGTCGCGCGGCTGATCGGCGCGCCGCCGGGTACGTCGGCTTCGAACAGGGCGGCTTGCTGGTCGATGCCGTGCGGACGCACCCCTACGCGGTGGTGCTGATGGACGAAATCGAGAAGGCCCATCCCGACGTCTACAACATCCTCCTGCAGGTGATGGATCACGCCACGCTGACGGACAACACCGGCCGGAAGGCGGACTTCCGGCAGGTCGTGGTGATTCTCACGTCTAACGCCGGCTCGCGCGAGATGAGCGCGGGGACAATCGGCTTCGGCGCCGGCACGGCCGGCGCGTCGCGCGCGAAGACCGCCAGGCTGCGCGCGAAGGAAGCAGTCGAGCGCATCTTCAGCCCGGAGTTCCGCAACCGGCTCGACGCCATCGTGGGCTTCCAGTCGCTGTCCCCCGCCGTCATGGAGACGATCGTCGAGAAGTTCATCCTGCAGCTCGAATCGCAGCTCCGCGAGCGGCGCGTCGCCATCACGCTGCAGCCCGAGGCGCGGGTCTGGCTCGCGGCGAAGGGGTACGATCCGGTGTACGGCGCGCGCCCCCTGGCGCGGGTCATTCAGGCGGAGGTGCGCGACCGCCTGACGGACGAGATCCTCTTCGGCGCGCTCGAGCACGGCGGCACGGTCCAGATCGGGCTGGACGGCGACGCGCTGACCTTCTCGTGCGACCCGGCGGCCCCGGCCGAGGCGCCGCCGCCGGCGCCCGTGACCGCCTGAGGCCGGGCGGCGATTCGACAGGCCGATTGAACCATGGCAGACGAACCGCAAGGCGACATCCACGTTGTTGACCGCCGCTGGTGGGCCCGCGGCGACGCCGCGTCCGGAGGCGCGCCCGTCGAGGCCTTCGACAAGCCGACCTACGTCCAGGAACTCGAGGCCCGGATGGCCGCGAAGGACGAAGAACTGCGCGCCACGCTGGCGCGCTACCGCGAGGCGAACGCGGAGTTCGAGCAGGCCCGCGCGCGGATGCGGCGGGACGTCGCGAAGGAGGTTGAACGCGGCGCGAGGGCCGTGCTCGCCGACCTGCTCGACGTCGTCGACAACCTCGATCGCGCCATCGAGGCCGCCCGGGCGGCCGGGTCCGATTCCGCGCTGCTCCAGGGCGTGGACATGGTGCGCACGCAGTTCCTCGCGAAGCTCGACGGCCACGGCGTCCGCCTCCTCGACGCCGTCGGACAGCCGTTCGACCCGGCTCTGCACGAAGCCGCCACGACGGTGCCCGTCGTCGACCCGCGGCAGGACGGCATGGTGGCGGGCGTCATCCGCCAGGGCTATATGATCCGCGGCGAGGTGCTGCGGCCGGCGATCGTCGCGGTCGCGGCGTTCGAGAACCAGGGAGTGCCATCATGAGACACGGGATGCCAGCGTTGGCCACCGCCTGCGTGGCGGTCGCCGTGCTCGCGGCCGCGCCGGGCTGGGCCCAGGTCGCTGCCGCCAGCAAGGGGGGACGCGTGGAGAAGTCGAGCTTCGGGACCACGAAGGACGGCCAGGCCGTCGATCTCTATACGCTGACGAACGCCAACGGCGTCGTCGCCAAGATCATCACCTACGGCGCCCTGCTCACCGAACTGCGCGTGCCGGACAAGGCCGGCGCGATGGCGGACGTCGTCCTCGGCTTCAAGACACTGGCAGAGTACGAGAGCGACCAACCGTATTTCGGCGCGACCATCGGCCGCGTCGCGAACCGCATCGCGAAGGGTAAGTTCAAGCTGGGAGGCCAGGAGTACACGCTGGCGCTCAACAACGGCCCGAACCACCTCCACGGGGGCCTGAAGGGCTTCGACAAGCGCGTCTGGAAAGCGCAGCCGGCCTCGGTCGGCGGCGTGCCCGCGGTGCGGTTCACCTATGTCAGCGCCGACATGGAAGAAGGCTACCCGGGCGCACTGACGGCGACGGTGACGTACACCCTGACCCATTCGAACGAACTGCACCTCGATTACACCGCGACGACCGACAAGCCCACGATCGTGAACCTGACCAATCACAGCTACTTCAACCTGGCTGGCGAAGGGCAGGGGACGATTCTCGACCATGAGCTGACGATCATGGCGGACCGCTACACCCCGGTGGACGACACGCTCATCCCGACCGGCGAGATCGCCAGCGTGCGCGGCACGGTGATGGATTTCAACCGCGCGACGGCCATCGGCGCGCGCATCAAGGACGTGCCCGGGCCGGCGCCCGGGGGCTACGACCACAACTACGTGCTCTCGCACGGGGGCGGCGTCGTCGCCATGTCGGCATCGGTGCGCGACCCGAAGTCGGGCCGCGTGATGGACGTGCTCACCTCGGAGCCGGGCGTGCAGCTCTACACCGGCAACTTCCTGGACGGGACGATCACTGGCAAGTCCGGCGTCGCGTACCAGAAGCACTTCGGGTTCTGCCTCGAGACGCAGCACTTCCCCGACTCGATCAATCACCCGAACTTCCCGCCGGTCGTGCTGCAGCCGGGCCGGACGTTCAGGTCGGCGACGGTGTATCGGTTCGCCGCGAGGTAGGGACTGGGGCTACGCGTGCCGGCCGTCAGTAGCAAGTAGCCAGTATTCAGTAGGAGGGCCGCTGTCCGGCGTGACGCTGCGACGTTGAGTCGAGCATTCCTACTGACTACTGGCTACTGACTACTGGCTACTGTCGGCGTCTTCTTGCTTCTTCCCTTAGAACGGCGAAAACCCGCTCTCCGCCATGTGGTCCGAGCGGACCATGCTGAAGATGTTCTGCAGCGAGTCGTAGTGCTGCTGCTCCCACTCGGCCAGGAACTGGTAGAACTCCTGCACTTCCCTGTCGGTGGCCTGTTTCGCGGCCGTCGAGAAGTACTTGATGGCGTTCGACTCGAGCGTCATGCCGATGGACAGGACGGCGATCTCGAACTGCGCCCCAGCGGCCTGCTCCCGGAACCTGCCGGTGAAGATCTGCGAGGTGATCGCCCGGGCGTCCGGCATCTTCGTGTCGAACCTGAAGGCGCCGACCCCTTGCTCGTCGTAATTCTTCGCCACCGACTTCAGGAACGCCTGGTGCTGGACTTCGTCGGAGGCCAGCTTCGAGAAGAGCTCCTGGACGGCCGGCTTCGTGGCCCGCTCAGCGGTCATGGAATAGAAGGTGTAACCGTCGGTCTCGATCTGGTACGCCTTGCCGACGATCTCGAGGATGGCGTCACGGTTGTCGCTCATGGTCTGCGCTCCACTCTGGCATCCGCAGGACGGCCGCCCTACGCGGGCACGGCCGCCAGTTTCTCCACCTGCTCCGCAAGCTCTTCGGCCGACATCACCATGCCGCCGACGCGCCCGTAGAACTCGATCGGCACGCGGCCGGCGACAATCGCGCGGACGTCCTCCAGCATCTGTCCCATCGACAGTTCGGCGACCAGCACGCGCTTGCTGCGCGCGGCGGTGGCCGCGAGCGCGGCAGCGGGATACGGGAAGAGCGTGACCGGCCGGAACAGCCCGACCTTCAGCCCTTTCTCCCGCAGGGTGTCGATCGAGGTGCGCGCAATCCTCGCCACCGTGCCGTACGCCACGATGAGCACGTCGGGGTCGTCCTCGGTCCGGTACGTCTCGTGCCTGACCTCAGCCTCCATCGCGCGGTACTTCGCCCCGAGGGCCAGGTTGTGCTGCTCGAGGTCCTCGGCCCGGAGGTAGAGCGAGTTGACGATGTTCGGCGCCCGGCCGACCGCGCCGGTCGTGGCCCACGGCTTTTCCGGGAGATCCTCCGGCTCGACGCGGCGCTTGAATTCGACCGGCTCCATCATCTGCCCGATCAGGCCGTCGCCGAGGATCATCACCGGGTTGCGGTACTTGTCGGCCAGGTCGAAGGCCTCCATCGTGAGGTCGGCGGCCTCCTGCACGGTCGACGGCGCCAGCACGAGCACGCGGTAATCGCCGTGCCCGCCGCCCTTGGTCGCCTGCAGGTAATCAGCCTGCGACGGCAGGATGCCGCCCAGGCCGGGGCCGGCCCGCATGATGTTGACAATCACGACGGGCACCTCGGCGCCGGCGAGATACGAGATGCCTTCCTGCATCAGAGAGATGCCCGGGCTCGACGACGAGGTGAAGCACCGGCACCCGGCGCCCCCCGCACCGTAGAGCATGTTCGAGGCGGCCACCTCGCTTTCGGCCTGCACGAAGGTGCCGCCCACCTGGGGCAGCCGCCCGGACATGTACTCGGGAATCTCGTTCTGCGGAGTGATGGGGTACCCGAAGAACAGCCGGCACCCGCTCTGGATGGCTGCTTCGCCGATGGCCTCGCAGCCCTTCATCAGTTTCTTTGCCATGTCGCGATCTCCGCACTCAGCGGCCGGCCATCGCCGGCGCGTAAGCCTGCCCGATCTCGAAGCCCTTCGACAGGCACACCTGGTTCAGTTGCACGATCTTCTGGCGCCCGGCGAAGGTCTCGGCGAGCACGTCCCGCACGAGATCCGGGCTCACCAGCCCGGACGCGCCAAGGAACGCCCCGAGGGCGACCATGTTCGCCGCCTTCGCGCTCCCGGCGTCGAGGGCGATCTGGTTGGCCGCCACCGGCACGACGATGATGTCGGTGCGCACGGCGGGCCGGTTGATCAGGCTCGTGTTCACCACCAGGATCCCGCCCGGCCTGACCAGCGGCTCGAACTTGTCGATGGACTGCAGGTTCAGCACGATGGCGCCGTGCGGCCGGTTCGTCACAGGCGAGCCCACCTGCCGGTCCGACAGCACGACCGTGCAGTTACAGGTGCCGCCGCGCATCTCCGGCCCGTAGGCCGGCATCCACGTGACTTCGAGACCGGCCTTCATGCCGGCGTACGCGAGCAGTTTGCCGATCAGCAGGACGCCCTGGCCGCCGAAGCCCGCCAGAATCAGTTCGTTGTGCATGAGGCCCTCCGCGCCGGCGTCAGTGCGCCGCCTCCGGCGTCTTCACGTCGCCCAGCGGGTAATACGGGAGCATGTTCTCTTCCAGCCACTCGCAGGCCTCGTGGGGCTGCTGCCCCCAGCCGGTCGGGCACGTCGAGACGATCTCGACGAGCGAGAAGCAGGTCTTGTCGATCTGGAACTTGAACGCCTTCCGGATGGCCTTCTTGGCGGCCATGATGGCCTTGGGTTCGTGCACCGAGACCCGCGCCAGGTACGCCGGCGTGCGCAGGGTGGCCAGCAGTTCCACGACGCGGATCGGGTAGCCCGCCAGCGAGACGTCGCGGCCCGTCGGGCAGGTGGTCGCAACCTGCCCCGGCAGCGTCGTCGGCGCCATCTGCCCGCCGGTCATGCCGTAGATCGCGTTGTTGACGAAGATGACCGTGATCTTCTCGCCGCGGTTCGCCGCGTGGACGGTCTCGGCCATGCCGATCGACGCCAGGTCGCCGTCGCCCTGGTACGTGAACACCACCAGGTCCGGGCGGCCGCGCTTGATGCCGGTCGCGACGGCCATCGCCCGGCCGTGCGACGCCTGCTGCATGTCGCAATTGAAGAAGTCGTAGGCCAGCACCGAGCAGCCGACCGGCGCGACGCCGACCGTCTGCTGGCGAACGCCCATCTCCGAGATGACTTCACCGACGAGGCGGTGAATCACGCCGTGGGTGCATCCCGGGCAGTAGGTGGTTGGCTTCTCGGTCAAGCCCTCGGTGCGCACGGTCGTCCTGCCCTTGTTCTCGACCTGCACGGCGGTGTCCGGGCACACGAGCAGGCAATAGCGGCACCCGGTGCAGTCATCCACACGGGCCACGTCGGGGAAGAAGTAGCCCTTGGCGTTGATGTTCGGCGACATCTCCAGGACACGCTCGGGGCAGGCGAACACGCAGAGCTCGCAGCCCTTGCAGCGGTCGGCGTCGATGATCGGCGTAGGCACGGCGTCTCCTCTCTAGACGATACTCGACCGGCGGCGCAGGCCGTGCGGCCGGGGTTCGAGCGGCGTGGTGATTTGTCGTGTCAGCGGAAGCCACGGCAGGGGGCTGAACGCCGCCGGGTTTTGGGCCCGGTGCGCGAGCATGGCCCAGAACCGCACGGGAAGCCCCGAGGCACGTGAGACGGCGTCGGCGAGCGCCAGCCCTTCGACAACCGTGTCGTCCGTGGTCTCGTTGATCAGGTGCGTGTTCGCGGCAAGGCCGGTCACTGTCAGCTTCGACACGCGCTCGACCTCGCGCAGCATGCCCATGACCGCCTCCGGCGACTCGGCGAAGGGGCGGTTGCCGTTGACCACGAAGATGACGTCGGCCAGGTGCGGGTCGTCGAGACCCGCGAGGGAGCCGAGCACCCGCGCGCCCACGTCGGCGCCGCCCACGTCGAGGACGGCGCGGCCCAGCCCGGCCATGGCCCGGCCGACCGCGCCCCGCACCTCGGGCACCACGATCGGGAGGTCCGCGTAGAACCGGTCGCCGTCGGGCACGACGAGCCCGATTCCGCGCGCCTGCATCTCGTCGCGCAGGAGGCGCGACCGGAAGTAGGGCTTCACGACGTCCAGATCGACGACGGTGACGGCGTCTCCCCGCTCCCGCCATCCGAACGCCAGGTTGACGGCAATCTCGCTCTTGCCAGCCCCGAAATGGCCGACCAGCACCGTGACGGGCGCCGTCAGCGCGTCGAACGCAGTCGGGTGGCTGGAATCGGTGGGCATAGGGTCTTCGACGCGGGGGGTTCGGCTCCTGCGCCGGGCGGGCGCGCCCTGGACCTGGCGCGCCGGCGATCGGGCCGGCAGGTGCGGGGGGCGAAAACGCCCCAGCATAGCACGCCACCGGGTTTCCGACACCGTCACCCGGCCTGCCCCGATCCGTGCAAAACACGGGCCGTGATAACCTCTGCCTCCATGATGCTCCTGTGGAAGATTTTCCTCGTCTTCACGCGGGTGTCCCTGTTCTCCTGGGGCGGCGGACCGGCGTCACTGGCGCTCATGCAGCGCGAGACGACCGCCCAAGGGTGGGTGACTCCGCCCGAGTTCGCGGATGCCGTTGCCGTCGGGAACGCCCTGCCGGGCCCAATCGCTCCCCAGGTGTCGGCCTTCGTGGGCTACAAACTGGCCGGCCTTCCCGGCGCCGTGGCGGCCACCGGAGGCACCGTGCTCCCGGCCACCCTGCTGATGCTGATCATGGTGGTCATGTTCTTCGGGGTCAAGGACAGCCCCGCCGTGCAGGCCATGCTGCGGGCGGTCCGGCCCGTCGTGGTCGGGCTGCTGCTCTGGACCGCCTACGACATGGCCCGGACCGTCTTCGCGGTGAAGCAGCCGGCGTCGTCATGGCTGCTGCAGGAATGGGACAAGGTGCTCATCGCGGCGGCGGCCTTCGTGCTGCTGACGTTCACGAAGATCAACCCCGCGATCATCATTCTGGGCGCCGCGGCCCTGGGTTTCGGGGTGTACCGCTGAGGTCGAACGGCTTGTCGAGGCGGCTGCCCATCGCGTCGTACCGCCGCTCCAGGTCGTCGAGTGCAACCTGGTAGTCGTCCGCCGTCAACTCGCCGCACTCCCGCCGTGCATCCAGCACGTGTCGCTGGTTGTCGTACCAGCAATCCGGATCGAAGTTGTACGTCATCCTCCGGGCTCTCAAAGAATGCTGGATTGTTGGACCTGACCCCATCTTACAATAGCCGCGTGCACCTCGAGCCAACCCGCCCGGCGCCGGTCGGCCTCTTCAACGGCGAGGCAGTGACGCTCTGGCGTCTCCGGCGCGCCACAGCCCGGATTACCTGCTTCGTCGCGGAGTGGCCCGGGGCCTACTGGCTCGCCGTCGAGTGCGCCGGCGGCGAGCTGCTCGCGAGCGAGACCCTTCCCAGCCTCGAGGCGGTCATGACCAGGTCGGACGAAACCCGGTCGGCGTGGCGCCGCCAGGGCTGGACCGAGGAGTAGCCATGCCGCTTTCAGAGGAACTGCTCGACATCGCGCGCGCGGCCGCCTCGCGCCTGGACCTCACGCCCGATCTCCGCTTCGCTCCCACATTCGCCCTGGCCGAAGAAGTCTGCGGCGACGAATACGAACGGATGCTCCAGCTGTTGCACGAGGACGAGGTGTTCGCGCCGGTCGACCTGGAGCGCCAGGAGCGCGACGTCGAGGCGATCAAGGACGCGCTCGCAGAAGATCAGCACGAGATGGTGGACGACCTCGTCGACAACCAGTCGCGCCACGTCTGGCTGCAGCAGGAGGCGGCATTCCATCTCGGCCTGGCCGTCGGCCTGCGGCTCGCTGAACTGGGCCGCGGAACGCATCCGCCCCGCTGAGCATCCCGGATCAGCCCTCCCGTTTCGGGGGGCGCGCCGTCAACAACGTCATTCCCGGTTCAACGGCACCGTAGGAATATCGGGCGGCCGCTGAGGTCCGGCCTGCCCGGGCGCGGGTCGCTGACCGCCCGCCGCAGCACTCCGGTTGAAGAGATAGAACGCGAGGGCCGCGAGCCCTCCCGCCAGGATCACGGCGCGCAGCACCCTGAACAGCGCGAAGAACCAGGCGATGCCGATGCCCAGGGCCGCCCACTGCACCCACCAATGCCCGGGCGAGGTCATCAGGTTGATGACGAACAGCAGCGCCAGGATGAACGGGGCCTTGAACAGGAACCCCACCGACCTCATCGTGCGGAACCCAGGTGCAAGCATCTGCGTCCTCTCTCTGAACTACTACGAGCCTCGGGCCCTGGGGGTTGCAGGCCAATCGTCACGAACCCGTCAGTCGAGGTGCGCGGCGTCGAACACCGCCTTCGCCAGGGATGAGTAGTCCTCTTCTCCGCGTCCCGCTGCCATCAGCGCGCTGACATACTGCTGCACCAGGGCGGCGACGGGAGCCGGCACGTCGAGTTCGTGAATCGTCTGTCCCACGATGCCCAGGTCCTTGTGGTAGAGCTTCGTCTTGAAGCCCGGGACGTAGTTGCCCTTGAGGATGCGCTCGCCGTGGACTTCGAGCACGCGGCTCGCGGCAAACCCGCCGAGCAGCGCCTCGCGCACCTTCGCGGGATCGATGCCGGCTTTGCGGGCGATGGCGAAGGCTTCGCTCACCGACGCCAGCGCGCCTCCGATGCAGATCTGGTTGCAGGCCTTGCACACCTGTCCGGCGCCGCTCGGCCCGATGTGCACGACACGGTCGGGGTTCGCCATGGCGTTCAGGATCGGTCTCACGCGCTCGAGGGCGCCGGCGTCCCCGCCCACCATCACGGAGAGCGACGCGTTGATGGCGCCGATCTCGCCGCCGCTCACCGGCGCGTCCAGCACCGCGACGCCGAGGAGCGTCGCCTTGGCCGCGAGATCGCGGGCCACGGCGGGCGCGATCGTGCTCATGTCCACGATGACACTGCCCTCGCGCGCACCCTCGAACACACCGCTGGGGCCCTCGATCACGAGCCGGACGTCCGGCGAGTCGGGCACCATGGTGATGATCACGTCGCTCGCCGCGGCCACCTCGGCCGGCGAGGACGCGGCGCTGGCGCCCGCCGCCACAAGCGCCTCGACAGGGGCCTGGCTCCGGCTGTGCACGGTCAGCGGGAACCCCTTCTTCAGCAGATTGAGCGCCATGGGTTTGCCCATGAGCCCGAGGCCGATGAAACCGATGCGATCCATGACTTGCTCCTTCTCCGGGATCAGCGCCGCGCGAACCGGACGTGGCGCGCGCGTCCGGCGTAGATCAGCAGTCCGTCCACTGCGCCGCCCGGCGCCCGCGTGAACCGGATCGTGTTGCCGTCGGCTACGAAGGCGTCCTTGAACACCGGCGCCAGCGTGAGGCGCTGCGCGGGCCGGAAGCGCAGCTTCAGCGCCCCGCCCTCGACGTAGAAGGTGTAGGTGACCCCGAGTTCATCGCTTTCGTAGTCGCCCGCGAACTCGCTCAACTGCGCCGCGTCGGGTGCGTACGGCCGTTGCAGATCCCATCGGCGGGGCTTCGCCCCTGCCGTCGACTCGACGAGGGAGCCGGGCGCGACGGAGTCCGGCCATCCTCGCTCGGTCGAGAGCCGGCTGGAACCGTCCTGCGTGTACAGCTCGCCAGGCCCGGTCGGCACGAGCGTCTGGCCTTCCGCCCGAAGCGCGCGCCCCTTGGCGTCCCAGGCCACCCGCAGGACCGCGTCGGTCGTCGCTTCCCGGTAGAGGCCAGCCATCCGTTCGAGAACCTCGGGCGCGACCTCGACGGCCCGGACGGCGGGCGGTTGCCTCAGCGTGCCCGCGAGCACGATGTCGGCGATGTCGTGCGCGTAGCGGGACGGGTTCGTCCCCGTGGTGTTGCAGAGCACGGCAACGGACAACCCCTGGTCCGGGAACCGCGCCAGAAACGTCTGGTATCCCGCCGTCGAGCCGCCATGGCTCACCTCCCGGACCGCTTTGTACTGCGTGACGTTCAAGCCCTGTGCGTACTCGATCTCGAAACCGTCGTTCAGCCTGCCTCGCGTCTGCATCCGGGTGACGAAGTCCGGCCCGCCGATCCGCGGCCGGTCGAGATTGTCGTTCCACACGAGCAGGTCGCCGACGGTCGTCAGCAGGCCGCCGTTGCCGATCACGTTCGTGAACGGCATGTTGCTGCGGAACGTGCCGTCTGGCATCCGCCGGTACACCGTCGCCCGGTTGGGAACGATGGCCGTGAAGTCCTCCCGCCACTGCGTGCGCGTCATCCCCAGCGGAGCGAACAGCCGTTCCTGCGTGAACGCGTTCAGGCTCTTGCCGGACACACGCTCGACGATGACGCCAAGCAGCGTGAACGCCGTGTTGTTGTAGAGGTACTCGTCCCCCGGCTTGAAGTTCAGTGCCTTGTAGTGACCGACCAGCTCCAGGATCTCAGGCACGGTGTGCACCGCCATGCCGGGCGGCCGGCCAGCCAGCGTGAGCATCGGCCACTGGCTGCGGATTCCGCTGGTGTGGTTCAGGAAGTGCCGGATGAGAATCGGCGTGCCAAAATCCGGGAGCTCCGGCACGTACTTCCGCACCGGGTCGTCGATCGAGAGCCGGCCGTCCTGCGCGAGGAGCGTGATGGCCGCCGCGGTGAACTGCTTCGCCACCGAGCCCGACTCGAACACGGTGTTCGGCCAGATGCGGATGCCGTACTCCAGGTTCGCCATCCCGTAGCCCTTGCTGTGGACGACCTGGCCGCCCAGGGACACGCCCGCGGCACACCCCGGCGACGCGCTGCGGTCCCAGCGCTCGAAGATCTTGTCGATGGCCGCGGTGTCGACCGGCACCGCCTGAACCGCGGGCGCAACAGCGGTCTGGGCGCCCGCCGGCGCCGGGATGCCGCCCAGCAGCGCCGCGGCCAGCAGCAGGGCGCCCGCGCGCATCGTCATGTGGCCTCCTAGGGCTGCGGCCTGAGCCTCGTCACCGGGATTCCGCAGAGGAACTTGAACGTGGCGTCGCCGGCGTTGGCGTACTCGTGCTCGACACCGGCCGGCACGAAGACGACGTCCCCCGCCCGCAGGTCGTGCCACACGCCATTCATGAAGACGCGGCCGCGGCCCTCGACCACGAAGTTCTCGTGCTCATAGGGATGCAGGTGGTGGGGTGAGTGGCCGCCCGGCTGGATTTCGACCATCCGGAGCGCGTAGACGGGCGCCCCGTCGTGCGTGTCGTCGATGAGCCAACGCAGCGATGCGCCAGGCCCCTGGTCCCCCACGGCCACCGCGGGCACGTCGGTGTAGTGACAGACCTTTCCCTTCCCTTCCGCCATGTTGCCCGCTCCTTCCTCTGCGCTCATCTCCCTGCCACACACCGCGCCATGTCGGCCACAGCCGTTCGGTCGGTGACGTCGTACCGGTCCTCAGGCGGATACAGCGCGCCGCCGAAGAATACTTCCGGCCGAAGCCTCGTCGATTCGTCGCGCTGGGACTTCCAGACGGCCACGTGGATGTGGCGGCAATGCGTTCTGGCCAGCACCTCGTCGACGTGGTGCGGCTTGATGCCGCCTCCCGGCATGATCTGCACGCGGTCGCCGGCGTACTCCACGAGCCGCGCGATGAGCGGCAGCCCTTCCCACACCGTGTCGCACTGGCCGCTGGTCAGGATGCGGGTGATGCCGAGGTCGACCAGTTCGTCCAGCGCCCGGAACGGGTCCGGCGTCACGTCGAACGCGCGGTGAAAGACCGCCTCCCTGCTGCCGGTCAGGTCCCGAAGCCGTTTCGTGCGGGCAATGTCGACGCGTCCGTCGGCCTCGAGGATGCCGAACACCACGCCGTCGGCGCCGTGTGCCACGGCCATCTCGGTGTCGCGCTCCATCGCCGCCATCTCGGTAGCGGTGTAACAGAATCCTCCGCCTCTGGGCCGCGCCATGAAGATGACCGGGATGGTCAGCCGCCGCTTCGCCTCGACCAGCGCCCCGTACGACGGCGTGAGGCCGCCCAGGAACAGCGCCGAGCACAGTTCCACCCGGTCCGCCCCGCCTGCCCCAGCTTCGACGGCGTCGTCTAACGAGCCGCAACAGATCTCCAGTTGAACCCGATCCATCTGCCCCCCTCGGCCCATGCCTACTTGACCTTCCACTCCTGGATGCCCGCGGAGAACGCGGCCGGCAGCACGACCTCGAGGCGAAGCGCCGTCGTCTTCACGGGCTTGAAGCGGACCGTGTTGTACGTGTCCTTCGCCACCTCGAACGTGTCGCGCGTCTCGACAGGCAGCCACCGGTCCCCGCTCCTGTACAGCACGCGCCAGTTCCGCGGCACGCGGCACTCCCCCTGCCCCGTGTCGTCGAACCAGTAGACCGCGGTCTCGGACACCGTCGTCTCGGCCGGAAACTCGGTCCTGCACCCACTCGGTGGAGTTCTTCTTCGGCCACCAATGGAAGTAGAGGGCGGTGTGATCGTTCGAATCGGATGGCTCGTACTGTTCGTTCAATCCCTCGAGGCCCTTGCCGCCCTCGGAACTGGACGCGGTGGAGGTCGAGGCGATCGTGGGCTCGGGCGCCGGGCGCGCGAGGCCGGGCCGCCGGGCCAGCCACACGGTCATCTCCCCTTTGCCGCGGTGCGCCCAGCTGTAGTACGGAATGAGCGTCAGCGGAACCGTCTCGGACACCCGCGCTCCGTTGCGCATCCGCACCGCCGTGGCCTTCCCGGTCACCGTCACGACCCCGTTCAGCAGGTCGGACCGCCATGCAGATTCGAGCGGCGCCTGATCGTCCAGTATCAGGTTGGTCACGCGGCCGCCGTTGTCGGCGAATTCGGCCGTGTAGACGAGCGGCCCCCGTTCCACCGCCACGCGGCCCTCGTCGGCCTTCACCGCCGGATGGGCGACGATGCGGCGGGCCGGCATCGGGAGGTGGAGATCAATCGTGTCGCCTGCCGTCCAGTCCCGGTCAATCACCGCGTAGCCGCGCTCGAGGCGGATGGGCACGAGCAGGCCATTCACCTTCAGCGTCACGGTGTCGCGGATCGGCGTGAGGTCGCGATAAAGGTCACCCGGAACGGGGTGATCCATGGCCCAGCCCGGCACCCTGACCGAGAGCGCAAAGCGGCCCGGATTCGCTGGCGACACCCGGATCGAGACGTCGCCGTCCCACGGGTACCTGGTGCGTTGCTCGACGACCACGTCGCCCCCGGGCATCGCCACGCGCGCCTGGCCCTGCACGAAGAGGTTGACGAAGAGCGTGCCGCCCCCCACCGCGTACGCGTGACCCGGAATCGACAGGATGAACCGCGGCAGGTTGCTCGGGCAGCACGCGCACGCAAACCACGGGCTGCGCTCGTGCTGGCCCAGCGACAGCAGCGGGTTCGGATAGAAGAACGTGTCGCCCTTCAGCGAGATGCCCGACAGCATCGCGTTGTAGACGGCGCGCTCGTAGACGTCCATGTAGCGCGCGTCCCGCTCGAGCAGGAACATGCGGAAGTTCCAGAGCGCGTTGGCAATCGACGCGCAGGTCTCGGCGTAAGCCGAGTTCGGAAGGTCGTAGGCCGGGCCGAAGCCCTCCCACGCGCCCGTCGCCCCGATGCCGCCGGAGAGATAGAGCTTCCGGTACACGACGTCTTCCCAGAGCCGGCCGAGCGCCGAGACGTAGCGGGCGTTGCCCGTCAGCGCCGCGACATCCGCCATGGCCGAGTACATGTAGGCCGCCCGTACCGAGTGGCCCACCGCCGCGTCCTGGTCGGCCACCGGCTTCTGGTCCTGCGAGTACTCGCCGTACAGCTTGTGGCCCTCCGGGTTGCCGCGCTCGTCGAGGAAGAACTTCGCGAGCCCCAGGTACCTGGGGTCCTTCGTCACGCGGAAGAGCTTGACGAGCCCGATCTCGATCTCCTGGTGCCCCGGCGGGTACCGCAATCCCGTCGGTCCGAACGTGCGCGCCACGAGGTCGGCGCTCTTCGTGGCGACGTCGAGCAGCGACTTCTTGCCCGTGGCCTGGTAGTGGGCCACGGCCGCCTCGTACAGGTGGCCGAGGTTGTAGAGCTCGTGGCTCTCCTCCTCGTTCGTCCATCGTTCCTTGCCCGCCATCGCCATCGGCTTCGCGGGGTTGATCGTGCGCGCCGTGTACAGGTAACCGTCCGGTTCCTGTGCCCTGGCGATCTTGGCAATCAGCGTGTCGAGGTAGCCGTCGAGGGCCGGGTCCCGCTTCACGGCCAGCGCGTAGGATGCCCCTTCGATGATCTTGAAGACGTCGGAGTCGTCGAAGGCGTAGCGGGAGCAGAACTCCCCGGTGGCCGCGCCTCCAGCAATCTCGAAGTTCTTGATGCGGCCCGTCAGCTCGCTCTGCCTGAATGCGGCTCCGATGGTGACGTTCCTGACCGTCTCGAGACGCGGCGCCCAGAACGTGTCCGAGAACGTGACGCTCGTGATCGGGAGCGGCGCGGCCGGGTAGTCCGACGCTGTCGCCGGGGCCTGGGCCCGAGCCGGAGACCGGGCGAAGCCGATGGCGCCGCTCAGGGCGGCCGCCATCGCACAGACAACAACTGCGGGACGCATCATCGCGTGCTCCTGCCGCGCCCGGGTGAGCCGGGCCGCAGGGTGAATCTACAGCAAGAGCGGTGGCGAAGGCGAGCGGCAGCGCGAGGCGCCCGTGCTACGCTGGAACCGCGCTCGCGCCGGCCGCATCAACCGTCCTGCGCGAGAGTTCCAGCGCTGAGAGGAACCGCCCGTGGCCGACTCCCCATCGTCGTTCGTCGATCAGCTGGCCCGCCTGCTCGAGGCGTCCGGCGACCGCCCGTCCTGGGACGATTACTTCATGGCGACCGCCGTGCTGATGGCGTCCCGCTCCGCGTGCGGGCGGCTGCACGTCGGCTGCGTGCTCGTCTCGGGCGGCGAGCACCGCAACCGAATCGTCGCGGCGGGCTACAACGGCTTCCTGCCGGGGACCCCGCACCAGTCGCACGTGAGGGACGGCCACGAGCAGGCCACCGTGCATGCCGAGCAGAACGCGATTGCCGACGCCGCGCGGAGGGGCGTGAGCGTCGCCGGGGCCACGGCCTACATCTCGCACTTCCCGTGCATCAGCTGCTCGAAGATCCTGGCGGCCGCCGGCGTGCAGGTCATCAAGTACCACGTCGACTACGGCAACGACCCGCTCGTGCTCGACCTGCTGGCCGACGCCGGCGTCACCATCGCGAAGTACTAGTCTCCAGTCAGCGGCCGGAGCGTGCCTCGCGCACGGCGTCGAGCCACACCCGCTCGAAGTCGGCGAACGGCATCTGCACCCAGGAGGTGAACGCCCGGTCGAAGTCCGCGCCGGCGCCCAGGTCCGAGATGAGCCCCATCAGACGAGGCGCGCCCGCGCGCTCGAGGATGTCCCAGGCAGCAATCGCGCTGCCGGCGTAGGCCGGCGGCACTGCCGACACGGGGAGGTCGCCGAAGGGCCGGCCGAGCTGGCTCAGCGGGACCACCGGCCCGCGACCAATGTCCCGGCGCGCCCGGTCCATCCCGCCCGGCTCCAGGGCGGCTGCCAGCCCTTCGTTCAGCCACGCCGGCACGCCGCCGGCGGCGACGCTGTGCACGAGCGCGTGCACGTACTCGTGCGTCAGCACCCGCTCGAACTCGCGCGCGTCGGTCAGCCCCCCCCGAACGGGCAGCCTGATGCGGCCGTCGAAGAGCCCGCCACTCCAGCCAGGCGTCCGCGTGACGTCGCGAAACTGCTGCTGGGTATACAGGACGACGGTGATGGGCTCTGGCGGAAACGTCCGCAGGATATCGCCGATGCGGCCGTACGCGCCCTCGAGGATCTCCACGGCCGTTGCGGCCGCCTCTTCCTCTGCCGGCCCTTCGAACAGGACCGTGAAGTGCCCGCCCAGGGTCCGCCTGAAACCGTCGTGCAGGGCGGCTTCCTTGCGCCACTCCTCCACCTTCGCCTGCATGCGGTCCTGATCGGGCGCGCGCACGAGAGCGGCGTCGTACACGCGGATGGCGCCCGCGAGGTCGCCGGACTCGTAGAGCAGCGTGCCCAGCAATTGCGAGGCGGGGGTGAGCGCGGGATCGATCTGGAGCGCGCGGGTCAGGAGTTCGCGGGCACGCCCCGTGTTGCTGAGGCGGCGCGCGGTCAGGCCCGCGCCAAGCAACAGCGCAGCGTCGTCCGGGCGCTCGGCAAGCGCGCGCGCGAAGGCGGCGTCGGCGTCCTTGAAGCGCCCGTCTTCCAGCGCCTGGAACGCCTCCCGGGCCGATCCTGCGGGCGGAACCAGAAGCGAAACGGACTGCGCGCCGGCGTCGGTGCCGGCGGTCAGCAGCAGCACAGCGAGGACGATGGCCGCGCTTCTCATGGCAACTGCGATCTTAGCGCCTCGGCGTCGGTCACGGGTGCCTGGCAGGCGAATTCGCGGCAGACGTACGCCGTCGCCCGGCCGTCGCGCGCGCCCATCCCCGCGACGAAGGGGGCCACGGCGCCGATCCGCCGCTGGCGCTCCCCAGGCGCGACAGGCACCACGACGGTGAACGGCAGGTAACGCTCCGCCGCGACGCGCTCGAGCGCCGCCCGCGCCGGGTCATGGGCATCCCCCACGATCGCCACCTGCTGCGTGCCCGCGTGCCACGCCGAGAGACCGGCCAGCAGCATCGGCACGCTGCGGCCGGCGCCGGTCAGGCGGGCCGAGGCGCCCTGCAACGTCCGCTCTATCCGAGCCCGCCAGGCCGCGTCGCCGGTGAGGTGCGCGAGCACGAGGAGGTTGGACACCGCCACGGATGTCGCCGAGGGTTCGGCTCCGTCGTAGTCCTCTTTCATCCTCACGATCAGGTTGGGGTCCTCACCCGTCGTCGCATACCACCCTCCGGCGCCATCGTCCCAGAACAGCTCGTCCTGCCGGCGCTGCAGTTCAAGCGCCCACTCGAGCCACGCCGGGTCGCCGTCGGCCTGAAACAGCTCGAGCAGGCCCCACACCAGGCAAGCGTAGTCCTCGGCATACGCTTCGATGGCCACAGCGCCCTCGCGACACCGGCGGTGCAACGTGCGGCGCTCCGGCTGCCACATCACCCGCTTCAGGAAAGCCGCGGCCCGCGCGGCCGACGCCAGATGGTCCGCGCTCCGCAGCACGCGGTACGCCCTGGCGAAGGCAGCGATCATCAGTCCGTTCCACGCGGTCAGGATCTTGTCGTCGCGCAGGGGACGTGGCCGGCGTGCGCGCGCCTCGCCCATCGCCCGGCGCGCGATCGCGAGGCGCACCTCGGTGTCGCGCTCATCCAGGCCGTGCGCAGCGGCAATCTCGCCGACGCCGGCCGCGAGGTAGAGCAGATTCTTGCCGGCGAACTCGCCGTGCGGATCGAACGGCGCGTTGCCATGCGGCTCAATCCCGAACCGGGCTCTGGCCAGCCCTGCATCGGGGCCCAGCAGCGACTCGACCTCGTCCGCGGTCCAGAGGTAGAACGCGCCTTCCGACTTCGCGGCACCGGGAATCGCGGCGTGCTCCGGAGGCAGGCTGTCGGCGTCCTCCGCCGAGTAGAAGCCTCCAGCCGGGTCCGTCATGTCGCGCGACACGTAGGCAAGCGTGTCGTCCGCCACAGCGGCGAGGGCCGCGTCGCCGGTCGCCTGGTATGCCTCGAGGCAGGCCAGCGCGAGTTGAGCCTGGTCGTACAGCATCTTCTCGAAGTGGGGCACGCGCCAGTCGGCATCGACCGAGTACCGGTGGAACCCGCCGCCGATGTGATCGCGCATCCCGCCGTCCGCCATGGCGCGCAACGTGCGCACGGTCATCTCGAGCGCAGGCCCGTGTCCCGTGCGGCGCCATTCGCGCAGCAGGAACAACAGCTCGGCGGGCCGCGGGAACTTCGGCGCGCCGCCGAAACCGCCGCGCCGGCCGTCGAACGCCGATTCGAACTCGCTCACCGCGGCCGCGAGCACATTGGCGGCGGGCACACCTGAAGCCCCCGCGGCTGCGGACGCCGCGAACCCGCGCAAGCGGTCGGTCAGCCTGGCTGCCGAACGGACGACGCCGTCGCGGTTCTCCTGCCAGGCGCGGCTGATCTCCTCGAGCACCGACGCAAAACCAGGGCGGCCGTATCGCCCGTCCGGCGGGAAGTACGTGCCGCCGTAGAAGGGCTGCAGGTCCGGCGTGAGCCACACGCTCATCGGCCACCCGCCGGAGCCGGTGGTGGCCTGGACGAACAGCATGTAGACACGGTCGACGTCCGGCCGTTCCTCGCGATCGACCTTGACGGGGACGAACCGTGCGTTGAGCACCTGGGCGATGGCCGGATCCTCGAACGACTCGTGCTCCATCACGTGGCACCAGTGGCAGGTGGCGTAGCCAACCGACAGGAAGATTGGCCTGTCTTCACGCCGCGCGAGGGCAAACGCCTCCTCTCCCCACGGGTGCCAGTCCACGGGGTTCGAGGCATGCTGGAGGAGATACGGGCTCTTCTCGAGTGCGAGGCGATTGGCCACTGTGCGGTTATGACGCGTTCAAGGGCACGGGAGGTCCGCGCCGCTCGCGGCGGATGCGGGCGAGGGCTGCCGTGAACTCCACGCCGTACAGCAGGATGACGGCGGAGATGTAGATCCAGATGAGGAACCAGACCACCGTCGCGATCGAGCCGTGGACGCTCGCGCGCGCCCACGAGCGCACGTACCACGAGAATCCCTCGTACGCCCCGCGCCAGAGCACGGCGGTGAGGACGGCGCCGGGCCACACGTCGCGGAGTCGTACCGTCGTATTGGGCACGAAGTAGAAGATGAGGCCGACAATCAGGACGAAGAGGAGAAACGTCGTCAGCTTGTTCCCCCACCCGGCGAGCGTCTGCAGCGCCGGCATCTGCGAGAACAGGATCGCCGACCACGGCGTGCCGGACGCCTTCGACGCGCTCAGCACGAGCAGGGCGATGAACAGCAGCATCACCGCCGTCGCCATCATCAGCAGCGAGAACCAGCGGTGGCGCCAGAAGGACCGCGGACGCTCGACGGCCCAGGCGTGGTTCACGGCGGTACTGATGGCACCGAACACGCCCTGGGACGCCCACAGCAGCCCGAGCGCGCCTCCGATGCCGAGGCGGATCCGCGTTTGTGTGAATGCGTCGACGTTGCTCGCCACGAAATCCGTCTGCGCCGGGAAGAAGCGCTGGACCCACTCGAGCACGTCGCGGCGGATCCCGTGTCCGGACTCGAACACGCCGAGGACCGACATCGACAGCAGCAGAAAGGGCAGGAAGGACAGCAGCGCGTAGTACGCGATGGCCGCCGCGTGCGTCAGGTCGTCGCTGCCGAACGCCACCTCGATGACCCCGCGCCAGGCGGCCCGCCCCATCAGGCTGGCGCCCTCACGCGCCTGTGTCGCCAGGCGCCAGAGGCGCTCGGTCAGCCGGCTCACACCGACCGGAGTCATCGGGGCCTCAGTCACATTCGAAGCCGAAGGACTGCGATCAATACGCGCGCGGCGGGCGGGCGCTCCGGGCGTCCTCCACCGCGGACGACACGCCGCGCCGGAGCTCGCTGACGGTCAGCAGGCCCTCCGCCGCAGCCAGCCGTGCCTTTTCGGCCGCCGACCGCAGATGCCGCATCTCGCGCAGCAGGTCGTCCATTCCCGGTTCGAGGCGCTCGCGCAGGCGGCGCCCGTCCTCGGTCAGGAAGAGGTACCCGGCCACGCCTCCGATGAGCGCCCCGAGGCACCCCGCGATCAACACCCGCGCCCGGTCTTCCACGCCGCCTCCTCACGCGGTGCGCACCGCCGCGTGCCGACAACATACCGCAACCGGTATAATCGCCGCTACCCCTATGGACATTCTCCCGACGCACGTCGACACGGCCAGCGCCGACTTCATGGAGAACCGCCGCCACTTCGAGGGCCTGATCGCCGAGTTGCGCGGGCGGCTTGCGGTCGCCCGGGCCGGCGGCGGTCCCCGGCAGGTCGCGCGCCACCGGGAGCAGGGCAAGCTGCCCGTCCGCGAGCGCATCGAGCGCCTGCTGGATCACGAGTCGCCCTTTCTCGAACTGTCGCCGCTGGCGGCCTGGGACATGTACGAGGGCGACGCGCCGGGCGCGGGCGTGGTGACGGGGATCGGCCGGGTGTCCGGCCGGGAGGTCATGGTCGTCGCCAACGACGCCTCGGTGAAAGGCGGCACCTACTTCCCGATCACCGTGAAGAAGCACCTTCGGGCGCAGGAAGTCGCCTTGCAGAACCGGCTGCCCTGCCTCTACCTGGTCGACTCCGGCGGGGCCTTCCTGCCGCTCCAGGCCGACGTGTTCCCCGATCGCGACCACTTCGGCCGGATCTTCTTCAACCAGGCCCGGATGTCCGCCGCGCGCATCCCCCAGGTTGCGGTCGTGATGGGCTCCTGCACCGCCGGCGGCGCCTACGTTCCCGCGATGTCCGACGAAACCATCATCGTCACCGGCACGGGCACGATCTTCCTCGCGGGGCCGCCCCTGGTGAAAGCCGCCACCGGCGAGGAGGTCACGGCCGAAGCGCTGGGTGGCGCCGATGTGCACACCCGGCTGTCAGGGGTGGCCGACTATTTCGCCGAAGACGACAGCCACGCGCTCAGGCTGGCGAGGACGATCGTCTCGACGCTCAACACCACGAAGTCGCTGCCGGCGGACATGCCGAATCCCGAGCCGCCGCTGTACGACCCGGCGGAGATCTACGGCATCGTCCCGCGCGACACCCGCCGCCCGTACGACGTGCACGAGATCATCGCTCGGCTCGTGGACGGCTCGCGCTTCGACGAGTTCAAGGAACGGTACGGCCCCACGCTGGTGACCGGCTTCGCCCGCCTGCACGGGTTCCTCGTGGGCCTCGTCGCCAACAACGGGGTGCTCTTCTCGGAGTCGGCCCTGAAGGCCACGCACTTCATCGAGCTCTGCAACCTCCGCGGCATCCCGCTCATCTTCCTGCAGAACATCACGGGCTTCATCGTCGGCCGCCAGTACGAGCAGGCCGGCATCGCCAAGGACGGGGCCAAGCTGGTCCACGCCGTGGCCAACTCGGTGGTGCCCATGTTCACCGTCCTGATCGGCGGCTCGTTCGGCGCGGGCAACTACGGCATGTGCGGACGGGCGTACGACCCCCGCCTGCTCTGGATGTGGCCGAATGCGCGCATCTCGGTGATGGGCGCGGAGCAGGCCGCCGGCGTGCTCACGACGGTGAAACGGGACCAGTACGCGCGCGAAGGCCGGGTGCTCACGGAGGCCGAGGACGACGAGATCAGGCGCCCGATCGTCGAGAAGTACGAGCGCGAGGGTTCCCCCTACTACGCCACGGCGAGGCTGTGGGACGACGGGCTGCTGGACCCGCTCCAGACGAGAGACGCGCTCGCGCTCGGCCTCTCGGTGGCCTGCAACGCCCCGATTCCCGAGGCGCGCTTTGGCGTCTTCCGGATGTAGCGATGCCCTTCACCCACCTGTCGACACGCCGCGAGGGTCCCGTCGAACACCTGACGCTCGACCGTCCGGATGTCCGCAACGCGTTCAACGAAGAGATGATCGACGAGATCTCGCAGTGGGCGATCTCCCGGCACGCCGATCTCTCCGTCCGCGCCGCGGTTCTGCGAGGCGCCGGCCCCGTCTTTTCCGCCGGCGGTGATCTCGGCTGGATGGCGAAGACGATCGAGTACACACGGGACGAGAACCTCCGCGACGCCGAGGCGCTCGCGCGCATGTACAGCCGCCTCGACACGGTGCCGTTCCCTCTGGTCGGGTGCGTGCACGGCGCGGCGCTCGGCGGAGGCTCAGGCCTTGCCGCGGTCTGCGACATCGTCGTCGCCGCTCGAGACGCGTCGTTCGGATTCACCGAGGCGCGGCTGGGCATCACGCCCGCCGTCATCGCGCCATTCGTCCTCGCCAAGATCGGCCGATCCGCCGCGCGCGAGCTGTTCCTGACCGGGTCGCGGTTCACGGCGGAACGTGCCCGGGAGATCGGGCTCGTGCACGTGGTTGTCGACCAGCACGCTCTCGAAGGCGAGGTGCAACGGGTGATCGACGGCATCCTTGCCTGCGGGCCGGCCGCGCTGTCGGCGGCAAAGGCGCTCATCAGGCGCGCCGCAGGCGGCCCCTCCGCCGAAACGGCCGACGTCGCCGCTGAAGTACTGGCGGACGCCCGCGTGTCGCCGGAGGGCCAGGAAGGGCTGCGCGCGTTTCTCGAGAAGCGGCGGGCTGCGTGGCGCGAGGACGCGGGGGACGACCGGGGGCGGCGATGATCCGGAGGGTCCTCGTGGCCAATCGGGGAGAGATCGCGCTCCGGATCATGCGCGCCTGCGACGAGCTCGGCATCGACACGGTGGCCGTCTACTCGGATGCCGACGACGGGACGCCGCACGTGCTGGCAGCGCGGCGCGCGGTGCGCATCGGCCCGCCGGCGCCGGCCGACAGCTACCTGGCGGGAGATCGGATCATCGAAGCGGCCCTCTCCGCCGGCGCTGACGCGATTCACCCCGGCTACGGATTCCTGGCTGAGAACGCGGCGTTCGCGGCGGCCTGCGAGGCCGCCGGGTTGAGCTTCGTCGGCCCGCCGCCGGCGGCGATCGCGGCCATGGGGAGCAAGATCTCGGCCAGGCGCCTGATGGAACGCGCGGGCGTGCCCGTGGTGCCCGGCGAGACGCCGGTCGATCAATCCGACGCGTCGCTTGCGGCGGCAGCGCGACGCGCCGGGTTTCCGTTGCTCGTCAAGGCCTCTGCCGGCGGCGGCGGAAAAGGCATGCGGATGGTCCGCGCCGAGGCCGAGCTCGCCGCGGCCATTTCCGGGGCCCGCCACGAGGCCCTGGCGGCGTTCGGCGACGACACGCTGTACGTCGAGCGGCTGATCGCCGCGCCCCGCCACGTCGAGATCCAGGTGTTTGCCGACGCGCATGGCGGAGTCGTGCACCTCTTCGAGCGCGACTGTTCGGCGCAGCGGCGTCACCAGAAGGTGATCGAAGAGAGCCCGTCGCCCGCGCTGACGCCAGCGCTCCGTGCGCGCATGGGCGAGACTGCCGTCGCGGCCGCACGGGCCGTCGGATACCGCAGCGCCGGCACCGTCGAGTTCCTGCTCGACGGCGAGGGCGATGACGCACACTTCTACTTTCTCGAGATGAACACCCGCCTGCAGGTCGAACACCCCGTGACCGAAGCCGTGGCGGGCGTGGATCTCGTGCACGCGCAGCTGCGCGTTGCGTCGGGGGAAGGGCTGCCCTGGGCCCAGGCAGACCTGCACCAGCGCGGGCACGCGATTGAATGCCGCGTCTACGCGGAAGATCCCTCGGCAGGCTATCTGCCCCAGGCCGGCCGCATCCTGCTGTACCGCCCGCCGGCTCGGCCCGGCGTTCGTGTCGACACCGGTGTGGCCGAGGGCGGCGACGTGACCGTGCACTACGACCCGATGATCGCCAAAGTCATCGCGCACGCCGAAACGCGCCAGGCGGCGATCGATCGGATGCGGGCCGCGCTTGCGGACTTCCGAATCCTCGGCGTGCCGACCAACATGGCGTTCCTCCTTGCCGTGCTCGACAGTGCCGCCTTCCGGGCCGGCCGCATCACCACCGCGTACCTCGACGAGGACGGCGCGGAGCTGGCCGCAGCGCCGGCCATGCCTGCCGCCGCCTTCGCCGCCGCCGTCGTGCACGCCGACGCCGCGCGGCTTCCCGTCGCTGCTGATCCGCGGCCAGCCTCGGTGGACCCGTGGGCCGGACTGGGCGGCTGGAGGGGCTGAGGTGGGCGCCACGCGGCGGTTCATCGTGCGGCTGGGAGACGACACGACGCCCGTGGACCTGCTCGCCGACGGCCGGGTGCGAGTCGGCGACGCCGGCGACGAGTTCCTCGTCCGGGCCGTCGCGCCTGGCGAATATGTGGTTGCGGGCGGCGGGCACGAGTGGCGCGTGGCGGCGGCCGGGCCCCCCGACGCCCGATGGCTGGCGTGCGCGGGCGTGAGCGTCTGCGTCGAGGTGCAGCCCGAGGGGCACGGCCGCCGGCCGGCGGCCCGCGCGGGGCAAGGCGCCCTGTCGGCGCCGATGCCAGGCACGGTCATCGACGTCGCCGTCGCCATCGGGCAGCGGGTGCGCGCCGGCGACACGCTGCTGACGCTCGAGGCCATGAAGATGGAACTGCCTGTCCGCGCGCCGCGCGACGGCATCGTGTCGGCCGTTCACTGCGCGCCCGGAGAGCTCGTGCGGCCCGGCCCGCCGCTGGTCGAACTCACATGACCCTGCCGCCCCGCGTCACCGTCGTCGAGGTCGGCCCGCGCGACGGCCTCCAGAACGTCGCGGCGGCGCCGGCGACGGACGTCAAGGCGGGCTTCATCGACCGGCTGTCCGAGACCGGCCTCCCCGTGATCGAGATCGGCGCGTTCGTCGACCCGCGCCGGGTGCCGGCGATGGCCGACAGCGCGGAGGTCGCCCGCCGGATCATCCGGCGTCCCGGGACGCGCTACACGGCGCTCGTGCCGAACCTGCGCGGTCTGGCCCGCGCGGCGGAGGCCGGCGTCGGCGAGGTCGCGGTGTTCGGCGCGGCATCGGACACGTTCAGCCGGCGCAACATTGGCCACGCCATCGCCGAGTCGTTCGCCGGCTTCCGGGAGGTCATTCGAGAAGCCACGGCGTCGGCCGTCCGCGTGCGGGCGTATCTGTCCACCGCGTTCGGCTGCCCCTACGAGGGCGACGTGCCTGCGCCGCGCGTGGCGGAACTGGCCGAGGCGCTGCTGCAGATGGGCGCCTTCGAGGTGGCCGTCAGCGACACCATCGGCGTCGCGCATCCTGGCCAGGTCTGGCGCGTCCTGGACGCCGTGGGGGCCCGGATTCCGCTCGGCCGCCTCGCGCTTCACTTCCACGACACCCGCGGCACCGGCCTCGCCAACGTCCTCGCGGGACTGGAGGCCGGAGTCTCCACGCTCGACGCCTCGTGCGGAGGTCTTGGCGGGTGTCCCTTCGCGCCCGGCGCGAGCGGCAATCTCGCCACAGAAGACCTCGTGTATATGCTGAACGGTCTCGGCATCGAGACCGGCGTCAGCCTTGGAGGACTTGTCGCGGCCTCCACGTTCATCGAGCCGCACGTGCCGGGCGAATTGCCGTCCCGGTATCTCAAGGCCGAGCGGGCGGCGCTCCGGCGCGGCCAGGATGAACGCGGCGATGCATGACCTGCGCGTGGCGGGGCACCGGCTGGAAGTCCGGCACCATCCTCCCGAGGATCCGGAGAGGCCATCGATCGTCTTCCTGCACGAAGGCCTTGGCAGCGCACGCCAGTGGAAAGAGTTTCCCACGAAGCTCGCCGCCATGACCCACTGCGGCTACCTCGTCTACAGCCGCTGGGGATACGGCGGGTCCGATGCCAGGCCACGTCCGTGGCCGACGGACTTCCTCGAGCGGGAAGCTGGTGTGGTCCTCTCCGAATTGCTCCGCGTGACCGGCGTCAAGCGGCCGGTGCTCTTCGGGCACAGCGATGGTGGGACCATCGCCCTGCTGTACGCGGCAGCCGCTCCCGACCGCGTGCGGGGAGTCGTCTCGGAAGCGGCGCACGTGATGCTGGAGGCCATCAGCGTTCAGGGGATCACGGACGCCCGCCACCGCTTCCTGCACGGCGACCTGCGGGCGCGGCTGCGTGCGCAGCACGGTGATCACGTCGACGACACGGTGCTCGGCTGGACCGAGAACTGGCTGCAGCCGGCGTTCAGGGACTGGGACATCCGCCCGCGCCTTCGCGCGGTCCGGTGCCCCGTGCTCATCATCCAGGGCCGTGACGACAACTTCGGCACGCTCGGGCAGGTCGACGCCGTCGCTGCGGGCGTCTCGGGCCCCGCCGAGAGGCTGATCCTCGACGGCTGCGGGCACATTCCGCACAGGGAGAAGCCGCGCGAAGTGCTCGAGGCGGCCGCGAGGTTTATACAGCGGCTGCACTAGGGACTGGGGACTTGGCGCTAGGCGCTAGTACTTTCCAGGTCACCTCTCTCGCCTCTGGCCCTCGCCTCTCGCCCCTCGCCTTCTGTATGCTTTCCCCGGAGGCCTTCGTATGCAGCGCTGGGTGGGCAAGTTCACGGTGCTGGCGTGCGCAGTCGCGATCGCGGCCGCGGCCGCCGGACGGCAGGGGTTGGCGCAGGCACCGCAGCCTTGGGCCGCCGCCGACATCCTGAAGATCAAGACCGTGGGCGAGGTGCAGATCGCGCCCGACGGCGCACGCATCGCCTACACGGTGCAGTCCAACGGCCGCACTGGCCGGCCCTCGTCACAGATCTGGATCTGGGACCGCGCCGCGGGCACCACCGCGCGCCTCGGCGGCGAGCGCGACTCCGGCACCAACGTGCGCTGGTCGCCCGACAGCAAGTCGATAGCCTTCACCGGCCGGGTCGACGATGAGTCGGGACTGATCGTGCAGCGGCTGGACGGATCCCCGGCGCTCCTCCTGGGACGCGTGTTGAGCACCAATCATCCGCTCCCGTCGGTGGGCAACCTGCTCACCTGGTCGCCGGGCAGCTCGCGCGTGGCCGTCGCCAACGGCGTGCCCGGCCCGGAGGGCGCCGAGGCGGACGGCGATCCCATGGTCATCACGCGCTACCTGTTCAAGCCCGGCGCTTCGGAAGGGCTCACCCGGTTCAACGACAACCGGCGGCTCCAGATCGAGATGATCGATCTCGCTGAGCCACGACCCTCGCCCGCTGACGGCCGACACCTACTACAACCACTCGCTCGACTGGTCGCCCAAAGGCGACGAGGTCCTGTTCGTCTCGAACCGGGAAGCCAACCCGGACCGGGTCTTCAACTACGACGTGTTCGCCGTCAGCATCGCCCGCCAGACGGTGCGCCGCATCACGAGCACGCCGTCGGCGGAGTACTACCCGGTGTGGTCCCCGGACGGCGGGTCCATCGCCATGCTGGCCACCACGCGGCCGCTCACGTCCTCCGAGACGACCATGGAGGACACGCACGTCTGGGTGATGAAGGCCGACGGCTCGGCACGGCGCGAGCTCGGCGCCGGCATCGACAACCGGCAGGGCCCGCCGCGCTGGGCGGCGGACGGCGCGTGGGTCTACTTCACAGTGGAGGAACGAGGCGACGTGCGCCTCTACCGACTGCCCTCGTCCGGCGGAACGCCGGACGTTGTCGCCCCGCCAGCCGGCGATCGAGGCACGGTCGGGGCATGGTCCCGCGCGAAGGACGGCACGGTGGCGTTCGCGATGACCACGCCGGGGAGCCCCAGTGAGTTGTACCTGCGGGAACCCGGCGCGGCTCCGCGCAGGTTGACCGATCTCAATCGCGACCTGCTGGCGTCCCGCGCGGTCGCGCCCGTCGAATCGCTGTCGTTCAAGGGCCCGGACGGCCTGGATGTCGAAGCCTTCCTCACGACGCCGCCGGACCAGTCAGCCGGGAACGCCCGTCCCCTCATCGTCGCCATCCACGGCGGGCCGCACGGCCAGCAGGGGCCTGCATTCAACTTCAGAGCCCAGGTGTACGCCTCGAAGGGCTGGGCCACGCTGATGGTCAACTACCGCGGGTCCACCGGCTACGGGCAGAAGTTCGCCGATGCCATCGCGAAGGACCAGAACGGCAACGAGGCCAGGGACGTCCTCGCCGGCATCGACGCCGCGCTGGCCCGCCACGCATGGCTCGACCCCGCCCGGATTGGCGTCGAGGGTGTCAGCTACGGTGGACAGCTGGCCAACTGGCTCGTCACGCAAACCGATCGATTCAAAGCCGCCATCCCCACCGCCGGGATCGCGAACCTGGTGAGCTTCAACTACACGGCCTTCTATCACGACTACCTGGCGGTGGAGTTCGGGGCCTACCCGCACGAGTCGGGCACGATGGACACGCTCTGGCAGCGCTCGCCTCTCCGCTTCGTCGCGAAGGTGAAGACGCCCGTCCTGATCCTGCACGGCGAGAACGACAGCGACGTGCCCGTCTCCGAGGCGGAACAGTGGTACGTCGCCCTCAAGGACGTGGGAGTCGACACCGTGATGGTCCGCTACCCGCGCGAGGGACACGGCCTGAGGGAACCGCGGCACACGATCGACGCGATTGAGCGGTCGATTGCCTGGTACGACAAGTACTTCGCGCCGCCCAAACCACCAGCCCCGTCCAAGCCGGCGGCTCCGCCGAAGAAGAAGTAGCGCGGACCGGGACGTCGCTACCAGTGCAGATCGCCCGGCCGCCTCGGCAGCAGGAACCGCACGGCGCGCTCGAGGCGGTCGGCCCACGCCGATTCGGTGTGCCCGGCGCCCCGCCCCTCGACGTACATCACGCCCAGCCGGGGGTGCAGCGCCGTGCGCCTCAGCAGCCGCGCCATGAGCCGCGCGTTGCGCACGTTCGCCCGGCCTTCCCCGGTCCCCACGTCGACGTAGACCTTGCCGACCCAGTCCTGGTGCGACGCGACGAAATCGAAGATGGCGCCATTGGCGAACCACAACGCCGGGCTCATCACGCCGGCGAACCCGAATACCCGCGACTCGCGGAAGAAGGCGTAGAGGCTGATGAGGCCGCCCATCGACGACCCCATGATCCCGGTGTGCGTGCGCTCGTGACGGGTGCGGAAGAGGCGGTCGATCTCGGGTTTGAGCGTCCGGACGAGGAAATCGACGTAGGCGTCGCCCAGGCCCCCGCCCTTCGAGGGGTCCCGGAACGGGCTGTACTCATCAATCCTCCGCACGCCCATGTGCGGCACGGCCACGACGATCGCCTCCACACCCTCGGCGGCCAGGTACTCGAACGTATCGTCCACACGCCATTCGCCCGCGAAAGAGGCCGCAGGGTCGAAGAGGTTCTGGCCGTCGTGCATGTAGATGACCGGGTAGTGCCGTCCGCTCGACTCGTAGGACGGCGGCAGGTAGACCTGGACGTCTCTGGCGTTTCCCAGTTCCGGGCTGCCCACCGCCGGCAGCACCCGGATGTTGCCCACGATCTGCCCGCTGGCGGGCATCGTGCCCGCCCCGTTGTCCCACATACGTGCGCGCTCCACTGAATCCGGCTTCCCATCGTATCGGGCTTCCTCGCGCCGGCCAAGCCCCTCACGCGGAAATCGTCCGGCCTGTTGTAAGCTGTTCCAGCCATCAACCACAGGAGCGCATCGTGTCCCAGGCGGGTCCGCTGACGATTCTCTGCATCGCCACCTACGAAAAAGGCCAGGAGTTCATGAAGGAGTGCAAGCGCCAGGGCTGCCGCGTGCTGCTCCTGACGACTGAAGCGCTCCGCGACGCCGACTGGCCGCGCGAGGCCCTCGACGAAACCTTCTACGTCGCGCGCGACATCGCCCGCGAAGATCTGCTGAAGGGCGTGAGCCACGTCGCGCGGACGCACCGCATCGATCGCATCGTCGCCCTGGACGATTTCGATGTCGAGACCGCGGCGCTCCTGCGCGAACACCTTCGGGTGCCGGGCATGGGCGAGACAACGGCCCGCTATTTCCGCGACAAGCTGGCCGAGCGGATGAAGGCGCGCAACTTCGGCATCCTGGTCCCCGACTTCGTCCATACGGTGAACGACGCGCAGGTCCACGCGTTCGCCGACGTGACCCCGCTGCCGTGGATCCTGAAGCCGCGTTCGCAGGCCGCGGCCATCGGCATGAAGAAGATCGAACGCGCCGAGGATTTCTGGCCTGCCCTCGAGGCGCTCGGCGATCGGCGCTCGTTCTACGTCCTCGAGCGCTTCATCCCCGGCGACGTGTTCCACGTCGACGCCATCGTCTGGGAGAAGGCGGTCGTGTTCCAGTCGATGCACCAGTACGGCCAGCCGCCGTTCCAGGTGGCGCATGGCGGCGGTATCTTCACGACGACGTCGGTGCCGAAGCACGACCCGGCGTGGGCCGCCCTCGAACGCATCCACCGCGAGGTCCTGGCGACGTTCGGCATCGTGCGCGGCGTCACCCACACCGAGTTCATTCGCAGCGCCTCCGACGGCCGGTTCCTGTTCCTGGAGACCTCGGCGCGCGTCGGCGGCGCGTTCATCGTGAACCTGGTCGAGGCCGAAAGCGGCCTCAACCTCTGGCGCGAGTGGGCGAAGCTGGAGATCGCCGGCGAGGACGGCGCTTACCGTGCGCCGCAGGCGGCGGATCGCTACGCTGGGCTGGTGTTGACCCTTGCGAAGCAGGAGTGGCCCGACCTCGCCGGCTACACCGATCCGG
Source organism: uncultured Acidobacteriota bacterium (assembly GCA_963806085.1). GTDB lineage: Bacteria > Acidobacteriota > Vicinamibacteria > Vicinamibacterales > JAKQTR01 > JAKQTR01. Next base: position 819,043 of record CAWDWR010000001.1, on the reverse strand, counting down.
AGATCGTGTACCGCGTGAAGAAGGCCCATCACGCGGGGCTCATCGTCGCGTCGAACGACGAGTCCCGCGTCCGCGCGCTGCTCGATCAGTACTCGGCGCGCTTCCAGCAGGACTTCTTCGCCTTCGCCCCGGCGCCGGAGCGGCCGCCCGGCTGACCGCGGATGGTATGCTGAAGAGGATAGACGGTCATCTCGAAGAGGAGCACGTATCATGGCGATTACCAGCGCGAGCGCGATGTGGAAAGGCAATCTCGTCGACGGCAGCGGCACAATGAAGCTGCCCAAGGGCGCGTGGGAAGGCCCCTTCACGCGGGCGTCCCGTTTCGAGACGGGCCCCGGCACGAACCCCGAAGAGCTCATCGGCGCGGCCAATGCCGGCTGCTTCTCCATGTTCCTCGCGGCGATCCTCTCGAAGAGCGGTTTCCCGCCCGTCGAGATCCGCACGACGGCAAAGGTGCACATGGGCGACGGCCCCACCATCACCCTGATCGAGCTCGAGACCGAGGGCAACGTCCCCGGCTGCAGCGAGGCCGTGTTCCTCGAGCACGCGGAGAAGGCCAAGGTCGGCTGCCCGGTGTCGAAGGCCCTGTCGGCGGTGCCGACGACGCTCAAGGCCAGCCTGGTCAGGTAGGACCCGCTCGACGCGCCAGCACGCCGTGGCTGTCCGGCTGCTCGTCATCGGCGACATCGCCTGGGATATCTTCATCCGTCCCGAGGGTGACCTCGTGCGCGGGTCGGACGTTCTGGGCACCGTAGACGTCATGCCGGGCGGCGCGGCCGCCAACGTGGCGGTGTGGGCGAGGCGCATGGGCGCCGCCGTCACGCTGGTCGGCAAGATCGGCGACGACACCCTCGGCACGTTGATGCGCACGCATCTCGAACGCGAGGGCGTCGGACGCGACGTGCTGACCGTGCCGGGCGGCCTGTCGACGCGCGTCGGGATCCTGGTGTCCGCCGACGGCGAGCATTCCTTCGTCATCGACCACACCAAGGTGCTGCGGTTCGAGCAGGGGGACGCGCCGCCGGCACTGCTCGACGCTGCGGACGCCGTCTTTTTCAACGGCTATGACATCTTCCTCGCGCGCAGCACGTCGTTCCTGGCGCCGCTGCTCGACGAGGCGCGCGGGCGCCGCATCCCCGTCGTGTTCGACCCGTCGTCGTTCGCGCTGATCGAGGCGTTCGGAGTGAAGCGGCTGATGGAGGGCGTCGGTCCCGTGGACGTGCTGCTCGCCAACGACGCCGAGGCTGACGTGCTCCGGGACGGGCGCCCATATGCGGCGCTCGACGCCTGCGCACGGCTGGCCGTCGTCAAGCAGGGGTCCGGCGGCGCCTCCGCGTATGCAGGGCGTGCCGCGTGGCACGCGGCAGCGAACCCCGTGAAGGTGGTGGACACGACCGGCGCCGGCGACGCCTTCGACGCCGCCTTCATCGTGGAGTGGCTGGACAGCCGGGACGTCGAGGCCGCCCTCCGGGCGGGCAATCGGCTCGGCGCCCACGTCGCGCGCCACCTTGGCGCCCAGCCCCCCGCACCGGCGCTGCTCCATCACGCGGCCGGGTAGCGCGTTCGCGCGGCATCGCTGGACCGGCGCCTTGCGCCGCCGTGGTCGCTCTGCGACAAACAAGGCCCTTGGGAGGACGTACCGTGTCCCGAAACGCCGAGGTCATCCGCCAGTGGAACATCCTGCGCTCCATCGAGGCGGCGCACTACGGCCTGACGGTGCGCGACCTGGCCGACGCGGCCGGCGTCCACATCCGGACCATCTATCGCGACCTGCTCGCCCTGCAGGAGGCCGGGTTTCCGCTCGTCGACGAGTCGCGCGACAACCACACGTACTGGAAGCTCAACACGCACCCCTTCAGGCAACTCACGCAGTTGGGCTTCTCGCTGTCGGAACTGTGCGCGCTCTACCTCAGCCGGCGGCTCGTAGAATCGCTCACCGGCATCCCCTTCCAGTCCGCGCTCGGCGAGGCGTTTGGCAAGTTCGAGCGCGAGATCCCGGCCAAGATGCAGGCGTATCTCGAGCGCCTGCCGTCCGTGATGAGCGCGAAGCCCAGCGGGGGCAAGGTCCGGCTGTCGGCGGCGCACACCCGCATGGTCGATCAACTCGTGGATGCGTCGGTCGCCCGGAAGCAGGTCCGGATGCGGTACTACTCGCTCTCGAGCGCGCGGGAGGACGAGTACCACATCCATCCGATCCGGTTCGTCTACACGCAGGGCACGATGTACTTGCGCGCCTGGGTCCCGGCGCGCCAACAGATCCTGACGTTCGCGGCCCAGCGGATCAGGCGCGTGTCCGTGCTCGAGGAGCGTTTCGACGGCGAGGCGGCCTGGTCCGAAGACACCTTCTCGCGCTCGCTCGGCCCGAACGACGGGCCGACGGTGCACGTGATGCTGCACGTCGAACGCGATCTCGCCCCGGTCATCGCCGAGCGGCAGTACCACAGGAGCCAGCGCATGACGCCACGGGCCGACGGCTCGCTCATGCTGGAACTGGACCTGTGCGACGACGTGTGGCTGCGCAGCTTCGTCCTGCAGTTCGGTCACCGCGTGCAGGTGGTGGAACCCGCGAGCCTCGCGCAGGAGATCCGCGAAGAACTTGACCTGGCCCGCCGCCACTATGCGCCGGCCGGCCAGGTCGAACCGCTGGCGGCATCGTCTGCCCTGTTCGACCTCTCGACGCAGGGCCGGCTGCCGTTCTGAGGTCCGCCGGGCCGGCGGGTGCCGCGCAAGCAGCGGCGTGGGGTACCATGCGCGAGACGGAGCCCCTGGCATGAAGGCTCAATTGCTGCGGCGCCTCGGCGCCCTCGACGCCTCGGCACGTCCGCTCGAACTCGCGGAAGTGCCTGATCCCATTCCGGGCCCGGGCGAGGTGCTCATCCGCGTCTCGGTCTGCGGGGTCTGTCATACCGAACTGGACGAAATCGAAGGCCGCACGCCGCCGCCCTCCCTGCCAATCATTCCCGGTCATCAGGTGGTGGGCCGCGTCGTGCAGTGCGGTCCCAGGCCGACGGCCCTCGGCCCGGGAGCGCGCGTGGGCGTCGGCTGGATCTACGCGGCGTGCGGCCGCTGCGAATACTGCCGGCGCGGCTACGAGAACCTGTGCCCGTCATTCAAGGCGACAGGGCGGGACGCCAACGGCGGGTACGCCGAGCTGATGGTCGTCCGGCAGGAGTTCGCGCATCCGATCCCCGAGAGCCCGATGACCGACGCCGAGGTGGCGCCGCTGCTCTGCGCCGGCGCGATCGGCTACCGGTCGCTGCGGCTGGCGAACCTCCCGGACGCCGGGCGGCTCGGCCTCACGGGATTCGGAGCATCGGCCCACCTCGTGCTGAAGCTGGTCCGGCACCGTGATCCCGATGCCGAGGTGTTCGTGTTCGCGAGAAACGACGCGGAGCGCGCGTTCGCCCTCGAGCTCGGCGCCGCGTGGGCCGGCGACACCGGCGACACGCCGCCGGTTCCGCTCGACGCGATCATCGACACAACCCCGGTCTGGCGGCCCGTCGTCGAAGGGCTGCGGCATCTCGCCCCCGGGGGACGGCTCGTCATCAACGCGATTCGGAAGGAGCACGCCGACCGCGACGTGCTCGCCCGGATCGACTACCCGACGCACCTCTGGATGGAGAAAGAAGTGAAGAGCGTCGCGAACGTGACGCGCCGCGACGTGGCGGAGTTTCTGCACGCGGCGGCCGAGATGGGCCTGCGCCCCGAGGTGCAGCTTTACCCCTTCTCGGACGCCAACCAGGCGCTGCACGACCTGAAGGCGCGGGCCGTCCGCGGCGCCAAGGTCCTGCAGATTGGATAGCGGCACCATCACCGCAGTCGAAAGGACACCGCTGGTCATGCCATCCCGTGATCGACTCCCGATCGGTGTGCTCCTCGCCGTTGCCATGGTCGCCTGTGTGCCACGACTTGCGCCCGCCCAGCCCCGCGCGCCGCAACCGTCGAGCGAAGGCGGCCAGGTGGTGGCGTCGGGGCCGGCGGCCGCGAGCCTGGCGGTCGCGCTGCAGTCGCCGCTCATGGGCGGCGTGCCCGCCGGCGACGTCTCGCCGGCGACGCTCCCGCTGTCGCTCCATGAGGCGATCCGCCGCGGACTGGACCGGAACCTGGCCGCGATGATGGGGCGCGAACGCGTCCGCTCGGCGGACGGCGCCCGCTGGATGGCCACCAGCGGCCTGTTGCCAACGCTCCAGGCCACGTTCGTGCAAGCCCGGAACCAGATCAACCTCGAGGCGTACGGCTTCCCGGTCGCCCCGGGCGAGTCGCCGATCATCGGCCCGTTCAACGTGTCGGACCGCCGCATCTCGCTCGAGCAGACGGTCTTCGATTACAGCGCGATCCAGGACGCCCGCGCCGGCGCCGCCACGAAATCCGCCGCGGAGTTCGCCTACAAGGACGTGCGCGAACAGGTCGTCGTCACCATCGCCAGCCTCTACTTCCAGACCGTGGCGACGGCCAGCCGCGTGGAGTCCGTGCGGGCGCAGCGGCGCACCGCCGAGGCGCTCTTCAACCGCGCCCGCGCCATGAAGGACGCCGGGACGATTGCCGGCATCGAGCTGATCCGCGCGCAGGTACAGGTCGAGAACCAGACGCAGCGCGTGATCTTCTTCGAGAACGAGTTCTCCAAGCAGAAGCTCATGCTGGCCAGGGCCATCGGCCTCCCGTTGGGCCAGGCGTTCGAACTGACCGACCAGGTCCCCTTCAAGGCCATCGACACGATGCCGCTCGAGGCCGCGCTCGCGCAGGCCTATGCGAACCGTGCCGACTACAGGGCGGCGCTCGAACTGCTGAAGGCCTCCGAGGCCCGGAAGCGCGGGGCCTGGGGGACGCTGGCGCCGTCGGTGCACCTCTCTGCCGACTACGGGGACATCGGGAACTCGTGGAGTTCGGCCCTGGGCACGTATGCCGTCATGGGCAGCGTGCGCGTGCCGATCTTCCAGTCCGGCCGGGAACGCGGGCGAATCCTCATGGCCGACGCCGCCTACCAGCAGGACAAGGCGCAGATGGCCGACCTGAAGGCCCGCATCGAGTACGAGGTGCGGGCGGCGCACCTGGACGTCGAGGCCGCTGCCGAGCGGGTCCGGGTCGCCCGCAGCGCGGCGGACCTCGCGAACCAGCAGCTCGCGCAGGCCCAGGACCGTTTCGCGGCCGGTGTCGCCAGCCACGTCGAGGTCGTGCAGGCCCAGGAGGCCGTGGCGACGGAAAGCGAGAACCTGATCGCCAGCCTCTTTGCGCACAACCTGGCGAAAGCCGCGCTCGCACGCGCAACGGGCATGGCTGAAGAAGCCGCCGAGCGGCTCATCGGAGGACAACAGTGAACAAGAGCCGCATGCGGGCCGTTCTGGCTGTCATCGCCATCGCCGCCGTCATCGCGGCCGCCGCGTGGTGGTGGGTCTCCCGGAGCCGTGAGACGACCGACAACGCGCAGATCGACGGCCACATCGCGCCGGTTGCCTCGCGCGTGGCGGGCACGGTCCTCGAGGTCAAGGTGGTCGACAACCAGCGCGTCGAGGCGGGGGCGGTGCTCGTCCAGATCGACGCGCGCGATTACGAGGTAGCGCTCGCGAGGGCGAAGGCAGACCTCGCCGACGCCGAGGCGGCGCTGGAAGCGGCCAGAGCCGGCATTCCCATCACGGCGACGACCACCTCCAGCCAGGTGGCGACGGCGACGGCAGGCGTCGAGCGATCGGGCACGGGCATCGCCATCGCCGGCAAGGACGTCGACGCCGCGCGGTCCAGACTGGCGGCGGCTCAAGCGCGCCTGCGCGAGGCCCAGGCGACCGAGACGCGGACGGCGCGCGACCTCGAGCGCATGGCGCAGCTCATCGCCAAAGACGAGGTGTCGCAGCAGCAGTACGACGCCGCCGTGGCTGCGGCCGAGGCCGCGCGCGCCTCCGTCGAGGCCGCCAGGGCCGCGGTCGCCGAAAGCGAGCAGGCCGTCGCGGCGGCGGAGGGCCGCCGCAGCCAGGCCGTCGAGGCGGAGCGCCAGGCCAGGGCCGACCTGCGAAGCGCGGGCACGGCGCCAGCCCAGGTGGCCGTCATCCGCGCGCGCGCCGCGTCGGCTGACGCGCGGCTGGCCCAGGCCAGGGCGATCGTGGCCCAGGCCGAACTGAACCTCGCGTACACCACGCTGCGGGCGCCCGTGGCCGGCGTCGTCAGCAAGAAATCCGTGGAAGTCGGCCAGGTCGTTGCCCCCGGGCAGCCGCTGCTGGCGATTGTCCCCCTCGACAACGTCTGGGTGACGGCGAACTTCAAGGAAACCCAGTTGACCGACATGAGGCCCGGCCAGAAGGCGCGGATCCAGGTGGACACGTATGGCCGCGCGTACGACGGCCACGTCGACAGCATCGCCGCCGCCACCGGTGCGCGGTTCAGCCTGCTGCCCCCCGAGAACGCGACCGGGAACTACGTGAAAGTGGTCCAACGCATCCCGGTGAAGATCGTGCTCGACGGCCCGAAGGACCCGGCCCTGCCGCTCCGGCCCGGCATGTCGGTGACGGCAACGGTCTACACCCGCTGACGGACGTGGCGACGCACACCTCCTCTGCCGAGCGGCCGGCCAGCCACGTGCACCCGTGGCTCGAGGCCCTCGCCGTGCTGACGGGCACGTTCATGGTGGTGCTCGACACCACGGTGGTCAACGTGTCGCTGCCCCAGATCGCCGGCAGCCTCTCGGCCACCGTGGAGGAATCCACCTGGGCGCTGACGTCCTACCTGGCGGCCAACGCCGTCATCCTGCCGATGACGGGCTGGCTCGCCACTTACTTCGGCCGGAAGCGGCTGCTGCTGCTCTCGATCATCGGCTTCACCAGTGCATCGGTGCTGTGCGGCCTCGCGCCGACGCTCGGGTTCCTCATCGTCTTCCGCATCATCCAGGGCGCAACCGGCGGCGTGATGCAGCCGTTGTCGCAGTCGATCATGCTCGAGGCCTTTCCGCCCGCCGAGCGCGGCAAGGCCATGGGCTTCTGGGGCATCGGCATCGTCGTCGCGCCGGTTCTCGGGCCGGTCCTCGGCGGCTGGCTGACCGACAACTACAGCTGGCGGTGGGTCTTCTACATCAACGTGCCCATCGGCGTCGCGGCGGTCATGATGACGACGCGGTACATCTTCGACCCGGCCTATCTGAAACGCCAGGTGTCGCGCGTGGACTACTGGGGCCTGTCGTACCTGGCCATCGGGATCGGGGCGCTGCAGATCGCCCTGGACAAGGGCGAACAGGAGGACTGGTTCTCGTCGAACCTGATCATCACCCTGTCGATCGTGGCCGCCGTGGGTTTGGTGACCCTGGTCGTCAGGGAACTCCGGGTGCGGGACCCGATCATCGACCTCAGCGTCTTCCGCGAGCGCACCTACGCGACGGGCGCGCTCCTCATCACGCTGGTCGGCTTCGTGCTGTTCGCGAGCCTCGTGCTGGTGCCGATCATGCTCCAGACGCTGCTGCGCTACCCCCCGCTGCAGGCGGGCATCGCGATGGCGCCCCGGGGGCTCGGCTCGATGATCGCCATGCCGCTGGTGGGCGTGCTCATGGCGCGCGTGGATCCCCGGAAGCTCCTCGCGGCCGGCTTCCTGCTCGGCGCCGCGACGATGTTCTGGCTGGCGGGGTTCGACCTGTCGGTGGGCTACTGGGACATCTTCTGGCCGCAGTTCTACCAGGGCATCGCCCTCGGCCTGATGTTCGTGCCGCTGACCACCATCACGATGGATCGCATCTCGCGCGAACACATGGGCAACGCCACGAGCCTCTTCAACCTGGTGCGCAACATCGGCGGGAGCGCGGGCATCGCGATCGTGGAGACGAAGCTCGCCAACTCGCGCCAGTTCCACACGAGCGTGATCGGCGCCCACATCGACGCGTACTCCGTGCAGAACCAGATGTGGCTGGCGAACCTGAAGGCCGCATTCATCGCCAGGGGGGCGGACGCAGCCACCGCCACCGAGCGCGCGTACGCGGCCGCCTGGGGCATGGTCCAGCAGCAGGCCGCCGTTCTCTCGTTCCTCGACATGTTCGCGCTCCTCGGGGTGCTGTTCCTCGTCATGACTCCGCTCATCCTGCTGATGCGGCGCCCGGCCCACGCCGCCGGCCACCCGCCCGCAGCCGTCGAGTAGGCACACCACCCCGCTTGCGGTTCTCCGACAATTCCATAGCGCGCCGCTCGGCGATGGTGGCTGGCTTGCGCAATCTCCCCCGCCAATCGCACACCGGCAGCTGGCAAACCCTTTGCTGCGTCCTGCACCAATCGGCGTAGGCTGCCGGTTTTTCGTCCAACCACCATCTCGGGCACGCTGGGTGACCGTCCAAGGAGGTCCCATGAGCAGGCCGCCATTGACCATCTGGGAGCAGGCCCAGATGCAGGGATACTCGCGCCGCGACTTCCTCCAGTTCTGCAGCTGGATCGCGGCGGCCGCGGGGATTCACGCCTCCGGCGTGCCGCGGGTCGTGGAGGCGCTCGACTCGAAGCCGCGGCCCACCGTGGTGTGGTTCCACTTCCAGGAATGCACCTGCTGCAGCGAGTCGTTCATCAGGTCCAACCATCCCATCGTGTCGGACATCATCCTCGACAAGATTTCCCTCGACTACACGGAGACGCTGCAGGCGGCCGCCGGCCACCAGGCGCACGCCGCCCTGCGGACGGCGATGGACACGCACAAGGGCCAGTACCTGATGCTCGTCGAGGGCTCGGTGCCGCTCGCCGACGACGGCGTGTACTGCTGCATCGGCGGCCGCACCGCGCGCGACATCGTCACGGAGGCAGCCGCAGGCGCCGCCGCGGTCATCTGCTGGGGCAGCTGCGCCTCCAACGGCTGCATCCAGTCGGCGAAGCCGAATCCCACGAAGGCGACGCCGATCGAGGACGTCGTGTCGGGCGTGCCGATCATCAAGGTGCCCGGCTGCCCGCCCATCGGCGAGGTCATGGCGGGCGTCATCGTGCACTACCTCACCTTCGGCGTGATTCCGCAGCTGGACGGCATCGGCAGGCCGAAAGCGTTCTACTCCCGCCGCGTGCACGACACGTGCTACCGCCGGCCGAACTACGACGCCGGGCTCTTCGTCGAGACGTTCGACGACGAGAACGCGAAGCGCGGGTATTGCCTCTACAAGATGGGGTGCCGCGGCCCGGTCACCTACAACTCCTGCGGCGTCATCCGCTGGAACGCGGGCGTCAGCTATCCCATTCAGTCCGGCCATGGCTGCATTGGGTGCAGCGAAGCCCACTTCTGGGACAACGGCCCGTTCTACCAGCACCTGGCGAGCTTCCCCGGCTTCGGCATCGAGACCACGGCCGACACGGTGGGCAAGGTCGTGGGCGCGGTCACGGCGGCCGGGATCGCGGCGCACGCCGTCGCCACGAACTTCCGCAAGCGGAAGCTCATCGCGGAGGAGATCCGCGACAGCGAGCAGGTTCCGGAGAGGAAGTAGGGACACGCAGGCGAGGACAAAGGAGACCGTCATGGCGAACCGTGTTGTCATCGACCCCGTCACCCGGATCGAGGGCCACCTGCGCGTCGAAGTCGAAGTGAAGGACGGCAAGGTCGCCGACGCCTACAGCTCCGGGACGATGGTGCGGGGCTTCGAGATCATCCTGAAGGGACGCGACCCGCGCGATGCCTGGGCCTTCACCGAGCGCGCATGCGGCGTGTGCACCACGGTGCACGCGCTCGCGTCGGTGCGGACGGTCGAGGATGCCCTTGGCATCAAGGTGCCCCCCAACGCGGAGCTCATCCGCAACCTGATGTTCTGCGCGCAGTACATGCAGGACCACGTCGTCCACTTCTACCACCTGCACGCCCTCGACTGGGTCGACGTCGTGAGCGCGCTGAAAGCCGACCCGAAGCAGACCTCCGAGCTGGCCCAGAGCATCTCGCACTGGCCCAACAGCTCGCCCGGCTACTTCTCGGACCTCCAGAAGCGCCTCACGGCGTTCGTCGAGAGCGGGCAGCTCGGGATCTTCGCGAACGGCTACTGGGGCCACCCCGCCTACAAGCTGCCGCCGGAAGCGAATCTGATGGCGGTGGCGCATTACCTCGAGGCCCTCGAGTGGCAGAAGGAGATGGTCAAGGTCCACACGGTGTTCGGGGGCAAGAACCCGCACCCGAACTACCTCGTGGGCGGCGCGCCGTGCTCCTTCAACCTCGACGAGAACAACGCCATCAACGCCGAACGCCTCGCCTTCGTCGGGAAGCTCTTCAAGCAGGGCCAGGAATTCATCGAGCAGGTGTACCTCCCGGACCTCCTGGCCGTCGCGTCCTTCTACAAGGACTGGGGCGCGGTCGGCGGCGGCCTGACGAACTACATGGCGTACGGCGATCTGCCCGTGCACGGGTACGGCGATCCGTCGAAGTTCAAGTTCCCCCGCGGCGTGATCCTGAACCGGAACCTGAACGAGGTGCTGCCAATCGACGCCAGGGATCCCCTGCAGGTCCAGGAATCGATCGCGCACTCCTGGTACGAGTACTCGGACGGCGACGGCGTGGCCAGGCATCCGTGGGACGGCGAGACGACGCTCAAGTACACGGGGCCGAAGCCGCCGTACGAGCAGCTCGACGTGCAGCAGAAGTACAGCTGGCTCAAGACGCCGCGCTGGAAGGGCCACCCGATGGAAGTCGGCCCGCTCGCCCGCCTGCTCGTGGCGTACGCCTCCGGCAGCAAGGAGGTGCAAGACATCGTCAACGGGACGCTGAAGGCGCTCGATGTCCCCCTCGCCGCCCTGTTCTCGACCCTGGGCCGGACGGCGGCTCGCGGACTCGAGACCAAACTGGTGGCGGGCTGGGCGACGGAGTTCTACGACCAGCTCATCGCCAACCTGAAGAACGGCGATTCGCGCACCGCCGACATGTCGATGTGGGACCCGGCCCGCTGGCCTGCGGAGGCGAAGGGCGTGGGCATGAGCGAGGCCCCACGTGGCGCCCTGGCGCACTGGATCGTCATCAAGGACCGGAAGATCGACAACTACCAGCTCGTCGTCCCGAGCACGTGGAACGCGTCGCCGCGCGACGGGCAGGGGCAGAGGTCCGCCTACGAGGCGTCGCTCATCGGCACGCCGGTGGCCGACGCCGAACGGCCGCTCGAGATCCTCCGGACGATTCACTCCTTCGACCCGTGCATCGCGTGCGCGGTGCACCTGCACGACGAGCGCGGCCGGCACGTTCACCAGGTCCGGGTGTTCTGAGGAGGCGGCCATGAGTGAGCCGACGGTTCTCCATCGGGTCTACGTCTGGGAGCTCCCGGTCCGCTTCTATCACTGGATCAACGCCCTGTGCGTGGCGCTGCTCTGCGTGACCGGCTTCGTGATCGGCCGCCCCGTCATCCATCCCGCCATTGGCGAGGCGTCGTTCAACTACTCGTTCGGCTGGGTGCGGTTCGTCCACTTCGTCACCGCATTCGTGTTCTTCTTCAACTTCCTGTTCCGCATCTACTGGGGGTTCGTCGGCAACCAGTTCGCGCGGTGGGACAACTTCATCCCGCTCGGCCGGAACCTGCTCCAGCGGCAGTGGCGCGAAGCGATCGACGTGTGGAAGGTCGACATCCTGCAGTCGCGGCAGGCGCCCATCGAGTCGATCGGGCACAACGCCCTCGCCGGCTGGACCTACTTCATGTCCTTCCTGGCGTTCCTGTTCCAGTGCGTGACGGGATTCGGCCTCTACGCCGCGATGAGCAAGGCCTGGCTGCCGCAGCTGTTCGCGTGGGTCGTGCCCCTCATGGGCGGCGACTTCGCGGTGCGCCAGTGGCACCACATGGCGATGTGGTTCTTCATCATCTTCTCGATGATGCACGTCTACCTCGTCTTCTACCACGACTACGTCGAGGGCCGCGGCGTCATCTCCTCGATGGCAGGCGGCTGGAAGTTCGTCGAGCGTCCGCCCCACCGGTAGCCCGGCCGTGGCGGCGCCGAAGATCCTCATTCTGGGCGTCGGAAACGTCCTGATGGGCGACGAGGGCGTCGGCGTGCACGCAGTCCGGCTCCTCGAGGCGGGCCCGTGGCCCGCGCACGTGTCATTGCTCGACGGAGGCACCGGCGGGTTCCACCTGCTGTCGCACTTCAACGGCTGCGACGTCCTGATCCTGATCGATGCCACGCTGGACGGCCGCCCGCCCGGCACCGTCTCGGTCATCGAACCGCGCTACGCCAGCGACTTCCCGAGGTCGCTGTCGGCCCACGACATCGGCCTGAAGGACCTCGTCGAGTCGGCTGCCCTCCTTGAACTGCTGCCGAGGGTCCTGCTCGTGACCGTCTCGGTGGCGAACCTGCAGCCGATGCAGATGACGCTCTCGCCCGAGGTCGAGGCGAGCCTGCCCGTGGTGCAGGCGCAGGTGGCCGGCCTCGTGGCCAGCCTGACGACTCCCTCCTGATCCTGTGGGGCGTCGCGCCCGGGTTCGGCGAACGGGACCCGTTCGATGTCCCCGCCGAGGCGGGCGGCGAGTGATTGGGCTACTCGAAGACGACGCGGGCAGGCCCGTTGTAGGTGACCGTGATGACCTGGCGTCGCTCGCCAAGTTCCGGGTGGCGCATGGTGATTTCTCGCGTGCCGACGGCAATCTGGACCTGGCCCAGGGGCGCGCGTCCGATCGGCTGCCCGTCTACCAGGATCTCCGAGTCCGAAGGCGCGACGATCTCGATCGTGACCGGGGGCATCTGGACGGTGATGGCCACCACCTCGCCGGGTCTGATCTCCACCTGTTTCGATTCGCGGAACCCCACGGCCTGGCTGGTCACCTCGACGGTGTGAGGCCCCGGAGCGGCGAGAATCCGGCCCGCCTCCGTCGAGCCGATCCTCTGGCCGTTCTCGAGGACGTCTAACTTCACCGGCGCAAACACGGCAAGCCAGCCCGGCCGGATCTTCAGCGTGACCTCGGCCGTCTCGTTCCCGCGCACGCGCACGGTCTGGCGCACGGACCCCGACTTGTCTCGCACGAGCAGGGTGTGCGTGCCTTCGGTCAGATTGTCGATCGTCAGCGGCGCGCTGCCCTGCAGCATGCCATCCAGCAGGACGTCCGTGCCCGCCGGGTCGACGGTCACCCGGATCGATCCCGTGCCGTTCGCGGCCGCAACCGGCGCTTCCGGCGGCGCCACGGGAGCCGAGGCCGGGGCAGGCTCGATCAGGCTGGTGCCGAGTGCCGGCGCGTGCGTGCCCAGCCACGTCTTCGCGTAGGGCACTCCCGCCACGGCGACGATGACCACCAGGGCGGCGGCGAGATACCAAGGTCGGAACACGGGCTTGGGCAGGCGATCGGCCACATCGCTGATCACGAAGTACACCTGCCGCGGGACGCGCACCAACGCGCGGCCGATGCCTTTGCCGGCGGCCGCGGCGCCTCTACCCGCGACTCCGCCTGCGGCAGAGCCCGCCCGCCCGACACCGGCCGATGCGGCCGCCAGCGCCCGTCCCGACGACGCTGCCGCGTGCGATCCGGCGCGCCCGGCCGCCCGCAAACCGTTTGCCAGCGCGTGAGCCGCGGCCGACATCGCTGCACCGCCCGCGCGCGTTGCGCCGACAGCCGCCTTCGATCCGAAACGGACCGACGCGCCGAGCGCCGTCGTCATCGCCCGGCCCGTGAAGCTGGCTCCAGCCGCCGTCGTGCTGATCGCTGCGGCCGACGCCCGGGCTGTTGCGCGTGCGAGGACGCGTGCCGCGCTTCCGGTCGCGCTGGCAAGCGCCGCCAGGCCACGTGCGGCCGCCGCGCCGCCAGAGGCCAGCCCCCTGGCAACCGCGGACCCGGCAGCTGCGGCGCCTCTCGTGATGGCCGACAGGCCAGAGGCCGCGCCTCTCCCGATTGCCGACAGGCCTGACGCGACGCCCCTCACAACCGCCGACACGCTCGAGGCCGCGCCTTTCACAAGCGCCGCCAATCCCGATGCGACGGCTCGAGCCGCGCCGCCTGTGCCTCGCGCGACGGCGCTTCCGGCGGCAGCCGTGCCGGAGGCCGCAGCCGCGACGACCGAGGTCAGCGCGCGTCCCGCCGACGAGAAGAGCCCGGCCGTACCGCGCGCAACTCCAACGACCACGGATGCGCAGCCGGCTGAACACGCCGCCAGCCCGTCACTCACGCCACGGCCCAGCCGGGCCCACCGGCGACGCCGGGCTTCTGCACGGACGCGCTGCACGCTCGGCGCGACGCGCGGGAATACCGGGCCGCTCAGGTCCTCCTCAGGTTCGGGCGCCGCCGGCCGTCGCGCGATTGGCGGCACGCTCGCCGGAGTCTCCGAGGCGACTTCTTTGACGACTCTCTCGACGACTCTCTCGACGGCTTCGTCGACGGCTGCATCCGCGACTTGCTGCAGCGCAGGAGCCGGGGTGGCCGGCGCTTCGAACTGCGGGCGCGCCGGGGCCTCGGGCACGGCAAGCGGGAAAGCCGCGCGGTCCTGGGCAACAGGCGGGCGTCCGACTTCAACAAACCAATCTGCCGGCAGCGGCGGGGCCGGTTCAGCGACAGGCGCCTCGGCCTGGGACCGCTGATCGAAACGCGCGTCGCGGTGCATGAGCTCCTCGACGAAGCTCCACGCCGCGATGTCGGGTGCGGGCGCTTCCGGCTCGGCTGGCGTCTCCACCGCCGCCTGGGCCGCAGCCTGCGCGTCCTGCAGGCTGAGAATCTCATCGAGGATGCTCGGCGTTTCCTCGACCGGCTCCGTCGTACTCGCAGCGGCGGGCTCTTCGGTGACGTAGAGCGGCTCGCTCGCGGCGGGCGGGAGCGCGTCATGGACGACGGCCGGCGGCTCTTCGACCTCGGTCGGCGCCTGGGTTGCCGCCACGGGTTCGTCCTGTGTCAGCGCGGGCGGAGGCTCGGCAAGCCGGCCGGCCGCGAACTCGGCTACCAGCTCGTCGAGCGTCTCCCTGGGCTCGACCACGTCGATCGTCGGCGCCGTCGCACCACCAGGATCGGCCAGCAAACGCCACTCCGGAAGGGCGTCTGGCTGCAGGTCGGGCTCGGACGCCGCCTGCGTCTCGAGTGCGGCCAGCGCCGCATCGACGCCCGGCGTCTCCGCAACGACATTCTCGGCGAGGGTCGCGTCAATGGCCAGGTCAGGCGCGGCGGCCATCGGCGGCGGTTCTTCGACGACATCTTCCGGCACCGCGGCCAGCGCGGCACCCATCGGCTGCCGCTGTTCAGCGGCCTCATCGGGCACAACAGCCGGCGTGGTGATGAACTCCTCAATCGCTTCGCTCGGCATCGCGTCAGACAGGGCGATTGGCGTCTCCCCCTCTGCCAGGTCGAGGGCGACTGGTGCGGACTCGGTATAGACGGCCGCCGGCTCGGGCGGTTCCGCCGGAGCGACGGCCGCCTCCAGTTCCCGCAGGTCGACAATGACTTCGACGACGGTGCCAGGTGCGGGCTCGTCAGCGACCACAGGCTGCGCGATGGCGTCGAGGGCCGGCGCCACCACGGCTTCCGCCACGAGGGCCGCGTGCTCGACAACCGGTTCCGCACCGTCCTCGCCGGCGAGCGCGGTGAGGTCCAGGACCTCTTCGATGAACTCCTCGGACGCGGCCGGCGGCGCGGCCGCGTCAATCTGCAGCAGCGGACTGACCGGCAGCGTGTCTTCGACGGGCGGCGCTTCCGGCACTCGCCAGCCAACGGGCGGGTCGGCCTCGACAACGGGCGGCCCGTCCGGTCCCGCCGAAGCGCTGGCCGGCTCCCCATCCGCCGGCCCGCCCTGCGCGTCGGCCAGCAGTTCGAAAGCCGGCACCACGTTGGCCCCAGGCGCGGCCATGTCGACGGCAGCAAGTCGGATGGCATCCATCGCGGCCGCCTGGGCCGCCTGGGCCGCCTTGCGGGCCGATTCGGCTGCGGCTGCGGCGGCCTTGGCTTCGAGGTCGGCCGCATAGCGCCCGAACGTCTCGGCAAGCCCCTTCAGCGCGCCTGCGCCGCCGCTGGCGGCGTCCTGGTTGGACACGACCGCCTCGAGCGACAGGCGGGCGTCCGACACATTCGCGAACCTGCCGTGGGGATCCTCGAAGACCGCGCGCTTCACCCAGCCCGCGAGGGCCGCCGGGATGGGCACCCGGACGGCGGTGCGCTGGAAGTTGTTCAGCGTCGCAACCAGGTCGCTCAGCCCGTTGGGGAAATCGGCCAGATCCACGGGACGGCCCAGCAGGAGCGCCAACGCCGTCATCCCGACCTGCATCACGTCGGCTTTGTCGTCGAGCGTGGGATGCCCCTTGCCGGATGGCACCGGTACCCGGAATTCGCGCCAGAGCCTCGGGCGGGTGAACTCGAGCCGTTCGATGGCCGGGCCGAGCACGTAGTCGGCGACGACGACGCGGCCTTTCGGCGTGACGAGAATGCGCTCCGGCCCGACGGCGCCGTGAGTGACGCCGCGCGACTCGTGCAGCAGGGCGAGGGCGCCGATCAACTCGCGAAGGACGTAGATGGCCGCGTTGGTCTCGATGGAGACGGCCCCGACCTGGGCGGCTTCGAGGTACTGAGACAGCCGATGGCCGGCCACGAAGTCGGAGACGACTTCGATTGTGCTTGGATCGTTTCGCGGGACCTCGGCGGTACGAAGGGGCACGAAGCGGGCTTGGCGGAACGACTGGAGACGACCCACGCGCTGCCGGATCGCGTTCTGCATGGCGCCCACGTCCCAGAGCGGACGCATCACCTCAACCGGGTCGTCCGAGCCAGCGGCACGGACGTACCGAATCCCGAGCCCATCGCGGAAGCGCGGCTCCGGCAGAGCGACCGGTTCAACAAACGCCTTGCGCATGTGTACTGCCCGTCGTGCAACCTCTGCGCCGACCGTGGGGGCCGGGCAGGAAACTCCCGTGTTCTTTCTTATCGGGCCGATTGGCGCCGCCGCTAGAGCGTTTCGAGCAGGAAATCCACTCGCGCCGGGGCCGGCATTCACCAGGATGGGCCCGCGATTTCAATTTTGTCAGGCGGACTCCGCCCGGTGCCGGCCCTGGCTCGACGCTTGACTTCGTCTGGAGGGCGGTCTAGCCTTCCCACTCTGTCTGTTCCCCGCAGACTGCCCGTGCTCCTCACTCAACGCCAGCGGAGGGTGTCCAACGTGTTCAAGAGCCGATGCGTCCTCGTCACCGTCATATCCGCGGTCTGCCTGTTGGCCGCGGCCCTGCCCTCGTTTGCGCAGTTCGACACGGCGACCGTGGTCGGCACGGTCAAGGACAACACGGGGGGCGTGGTTCCTGGAGCCACGGTCACCCTGACGAGCCTCGACACGGGGGTGGCCATCGTGCGGGTCACCGACGAGAACGGGAGTTTCGAGTTCATCACCGTGCGCATCGGAAAGTACAAGGTGTCGGCGGAGTTACAGGGCTTCTCCACTGCCGTCGCTGACAACGTCCAGGTCAACGTCGGCGCCCGGCAGCGCGTCGACCTCGCCCTCTCGCCCGGACAGGTGAGCGAAACGGTGCAGGTGGTGGGCGCCGTGCAGGTGCTCGAGACCGACTCGAGCCAGCGCGGCCAGCTCATCACGGGACGCCAGGCCGTGGAGTTGCCGCTGAACGGCCGCGAGTACTCGTCGCTGGCCCTGCTCAGCCCCGGCGTCCGGCTGTCGGCCTTGAGCACCGGGAGCGCCGTCACGAGCCGCGAGGGTTCGTTCAACGTCAACGGCATGCGGAGCACGTTCAACAACTTCCTGCTCGACGGCCTCGACAACAACGCCTACGGCACGAGCAACCAGGGCTTCTCGAACCAGACCGTGCAGCCGTCGCCGGACGCGGTGGCCGAATTCAAAGTCGTGACCAACAACACGAGCGCGGAATACGGCCGGAGCGGCGGCGCCACGATCAACGTGGCGTACAAGAGCGGCACGAACCGGTTCAGCGGGTCAGGGTGGGAGTTCTACCGTGACACCGCACTGAACGCGGTGGGGTTCTTCAAGCCCGCGTCCGGCACGAAGCCGATTCTCGAACGGAACCAGTACGGGTTCGCCGTCGGCGGCCCGATCGTGAAGAACAAGGCGTTCTTCTTCGCGGATGGGGAACTGTTCAGGCAGAACCGGCAGTTGGTGAACTTCGCCACGATCCCGACGGCGGCCCAGCGTCAAGGCATCCTGGCGGTGGACGTGCGGAACCCGATCACCGGGGAGGTCTTTCCGGCCGGCACGCAGATTCCGATGACGTCGTTCGCGAAGAAGGTCCTCGCCGATCTTCCGGACCCGACGCGCAGCGGCACGTCGAACAACTACGAGATCCTGCAGAACTTCCAGAACAACCAGGACAAGTGGGGCGCCAAGGCCGACTTCCAGATCAATCAGTCGCTGTCCGCGTTCGGCCGGTACGGCTACCGCAAGGTCGACGGCTTGGATGATCCGCCGATTCCGCTGCCGTCGGGCGGCTCCGGCAACGCCGTGACGTACGTGACGACGCACCAGTTCGCGTCCGGCTTCACGTGGGCGCGCACGGGCACGTCGCTCCTCGAAGGACGATTTGGCTGGTCACGCACGGAAGCCGGCAAGAACCCCTGGGGCCTGGGCACCCCATCGGCGCTGGATGCCTACGGCATCACGGGATTGCCGACGGACCCGAGGATCACCGGCGGCCTGTATACCACGCTGATTACGGGGTACTCGGACCTCGGCCGTCAGGCGACGAACCCGCAGTGGCAGTATCCCGAAATGTTCAACGTCAAGCTGAACTACACGTGGGTGAAGGGACGCCACTCGCTGAAGACGGGCTACGAGTTCCAGTACGTCAAGACCGAGGTGCAGGACGTGAACCCGCTGTATGGCCGGGACGCCTACACGGGGAACTTCTCGCGGCCGACCGGCGTCGCGGCGAACAACGTCTACAACCTGGCCGACTTCATGCTCGGCCTGCGCAGCCAGTACGCGCTGAGCAGCATCCTCATCGCGAACCTCCGCCAGCGGTTTCAGTTCGCGTACGTGCAGGACGACTGGCGCCTCAACGAGAAACTGACCCTCAACGCCGGCCTCCGGTACCAGTACGCGACGCCGTTCTGGGAAACGGACAACCAGATGACGAATTACGACCCGGTGGCGAAGACGATGATCTTTGCCAAGGACGGGTCGATGTACGACCGGGCGCTGATCGATCCGGACCGCAACAACTGGGGCCCGCGCCTCGGCCTAGCCTACAGCATGACGCCGAAGACCGTCCTGCGCGGCGGATGGGGCGTGAGCTACATCCACTTCCACCGGATTGGCGCGGCCAACATCCTCGCAATCAACGGTCCGCAGGTGGTGAACGCGGTCGTCTCGCAGTCGAATCCCACCCTGCCGACGTTCCGCACGACCCAGCAGGGGTATCCGGCAGGGTTCGCGGATCCCTCGCAATTCAACCCACTCACCGCCAACATCTTGTACATGCCGAGGGACTACCACTCGAGCGTGGTCCAGAGCTGGTTCGTGTCGGTCCAGCGCGAGATCGCCAAGAACATGCTCCTCGACGTGGCGTACGTGGGGAACCGGGCCGACGATCTGCTGTCGCTGGCCAACTACAACCAGGCCGTGCCCAACAACTCGGCGGGTTCGCTGTCGCTGCAGGCGCGCCGGCCCATCCAGGAGTTCGGCGACATCACCTATACGTCCAACGACGGCCGATCGCGCTATAACGCGCTGCAGGTCAAGTTCGAGTACCGGATGCCGGGCAACCTCATGTTCCTGAACGCCTTCACCTGGTCGCAGGCGAAGGACAACGGCGCCGGATCGCTCGAGGCCCCCAATGGCAACATCGCCGGGCCGCAGGACTTCTACAACCGCGAAGCCGACTACGCGATTTCCGGCTACAACCAGCCGTACAACAACACGACGAGTTTCGTGTGGGACCTGCCCTTCGGCCGCGGGCGCCGGTGGGGGAATGACGCGAGCGCCGTCCTCGACGCGTTCGTCGGCGGCTGGACCTTCAGCGGCATCAACACGATGACGTCGGGCGCGCCGGTCACCTTCGTCTATACCCCCGCGGCCAATGCCGTGGTCTCGGGCATCAACCAGGAGTTCCGCGGGTCGAACAACTACCGGCCGAACGTAGTCGGGGATCCGTACGGGGACAAGAACTCGATCACGAACTACTTCAACTCGGCCAACGTCGTCATCCCCACGGACCCGAGCAAGGTGTTCGGCAACGCCGAGCGGAACAGCGTGAGCGGGCCCTGGTTCTGGCAGCTCGACTTCGTCGCGTCGAAGAACTTTAAGCTTCCGATCGGGTCGCAGACGAGACTGCAGATCCGGATCGAGGCGTTCAATCTGTTCAACAGGACGAACTTCCAGGCGCCGAGCGGCAACCGCAGTTCCGCCGGATTCGGAGCCATCACCTCAACCTACGACGCGAGGCAGCTCCAGCTGGGCGTCAAAGTCACCTTCTAGCTTCGTTCGTGGGGAATCGCAGGGGGCGGCGCCGCGCCGCCCCCTGATCCGTTCAGGAGATCCATTCACCATGAGCTGTCGAATTCTCGCGATGTCCATTTGCGTGGCCCTCACCGGCCTTGGGCTGGCGATCCTGCAGGCGCAGCCGGCCACGCCGAAGAAGTTCCTCATCGCCCATCGGGGAGCGTCCGCGTACGCGCCCGAACACTCGATCGACGCCTATAAACTCGCCATCGCCCAGGGCGCCGATTTCGTCGAGCAGGACCTCGCCGTGACGAAGGACGGCGTCCTGGTGTCCATTCACGATCTCACCCTCGAGCGCACGACGGACGTCGAGGAGGTCTTCCCCGACCGTTTCGTCGAGGACAAGAGCGGGCCGAAACCGGTGCGGCACTGGTACGTCAACGATTTCACGCTTGCCGAGATCAAGCGGCTCGACGCGGGTTCCTACTTCGACAAGAAGTTCGCGGGCACGCGCATCCTGACGTTCCAGGAGGCCATCGACCTCGTGCGGGGAAAGGCGGGACTCTACCCCGAATTGAAAGACCCGGAGTTCTACCGCCAGCGGGGCGTGAATCCCGAGAAGCTCTTCTCGGACATCGTCAAGAAGAACCGCCTGGAGGCGGACCCGAAGACGCCGCTCGTCCTGCAGTCGTTCGACGAGGCGACTTTGAAAGCCGCGGCGGCGGACCTGCCGAAGGTGCCGCGTGTATTTCTCGTGTCGCCGCAGGACGCGGCGCGGCTCGACTCGCCCGGGAAGCTGAAGGAGATGGCGGGATGGGCCACCGGCATCGGCCCGAACAAGATCATTCTGGAGAAGACGCCCGAGATCGTCGGCTGGGCGCACGCGGCGAAACTGACCGTGACACCCTGGACGTTCCGCGCCTCACAGCCCGGGAAGTACGCATCGGTGCGAGAGGAGATGGCTTACTTCCTCTTCACGCTCGGCGTGGACGAGCTGTTTACCGACAACCCCGACATGTTCCCGCGGACGAAGTAGGTGCGCGCCGGGCCTGCCTTCGACAAGCTCAGGCCAGGGAAGGCCCGGACTCCATTCGGTCATGGAGCCCGGGGTCTTCAGACCCCGGCTTCACGCGCTCGGAAACCGCTTCCCCACGAACGCGTCGTAGATCCAGCCGCCGAGGAGGCCGCCCACGAGCGGCCC
The DNA here is from genome assembly GCA_963806085.1 of uncultured Acidobacteriota bacterium. Lineage (GTDB taxonomy): Bacteria > Acidobacteriota > Vicinamibacteria > Vicinamibacterales > JAKQTR01 > JAKQTR01. The sequence continues at coordinate 797,599 of CAWDWR010000001.1, read as the reverse complement.
CACAATCGGGACCCACCACCAGTGGTTGCCGGCGCGGAAGACTTCGCTCCCCCACCCGGCCAGGTAGGTGAACACGCGGGGGCCGAAATCGCGAGCCGGGTTGATCGCATACCCGCAGTTCACGCCGAAGGCCATGCCGATGCCGACCACCAGCAGGCCGACGACGACCGGCGCCAGACCGGCCGGCGCCGGTGAGTTGCGCTGGTCCGTGATCCCGAGAATCACCCCGACGAGAATCGCCGTGCCCACGACCTGATCGATGAAGCCCCCCGGGAACGTGGTCAGGTAAGGCTGCGGGTAGGTGGCGAAAATGCCCGCCGTGCCAAGCGGGCCCACCACCTGTCGGACGCCGCCGTCGAATGCGTTCAGGCCTTCGCGGTACACCAGGTAGACGACGGCCGCCGCAACGAACGCGCCGGCTGTCTGAGCGACCGCGTATGGCACCACCTTCCGCCAGGGGAATCCGCGGTAGACCGCCGCCGCCAGCGTTACGGCTGGGTTCAGATGCGCGCCCGACACCCCGGCTGACACGTAGCACCCCATGACGACCCCGAGGCCCCATGACAGATTGATCGCGAGGTAGCTCCCGTTCGCCTGCTTGCTGACGATGTACTGCGCCACGACGCCGGCGCCAAAGAGAATCAGAACGAAGGTGCCCAGAAATTCCGCCAGCACCTCCCGCAAGGTCCCTCGTGACATGCCGCTCTCCTGTTCCGCCCCCCGGGGGCGCGCACTGGGCGCAGAGTATATCCCGAAGTGTGGTAGGCTTCTGCCGTTTTCCGCCCCGCGTTCCCCACTCTCGTGCCAGGAGCACCACCGTGGCCAACATCCTCGCCCTCGACCAGGGCACCACCAGCTCGCGCGCCATTCTCTTCGACCACACCGGCATGGTCGCGGCCGTGGCCCAGCGGGAGTTTCCGCAGGTCTTTCCGCAGCCCGGATGGGTCGAACACGACCCGAAGGAGATCTGGGCCTCGCAGATGGCCGTGGCCATCGAGGCCCTCGCCCGCGCGCACATCTCCGCGAAGGACGTTGCGGCCATCGGCATTACCAACCAGCGTGAGACGACGGTCGTCTGGGATCGCGCGACGGGAGAGCCGGTCTGCAACGCGATCGTCTGGCAGGACCGCCGGACCGCCGGGGCCTGCGACCGCCTGAAGGCCGGCGGGTACGAGGCGCTCGTCCGCGAGCGCACGGGCCTGGTCATCGATGCCTATTTCTCCGGCACCAAACTGGCGTGGATCCTCGATCACGTCGACGGCGCCCGCGCCAGGGCGGCCGAGGGCCGGCTCGCGTTCGGCACGATCGACACCTGGCTCGTCTGGCAGTTGACCGGCGGCCGCGTGCACGTCACCGACGTGAGCAACGCGTCGCGCACGATGCTGTTCAACATCCACACGCTGCAGTGGGACGGCGAGCTGCTGCGCATGCTCGACATTCCCGCCGGCCTGCTTCCCGAGGTGAAGGCCTCGAGCGAGGTGTACGGGCGCGTGACCGGCGGCCTCGGGCTCGACGGCGTCCCGGTGGCCGGGATCGCCGGCGACCAGCAGGCCGCGCTCTTCGGCCAGATGTGCGTGAAGCCGGGCATGGCCAAGAACACCTATGGGACCGGCTGCTTCCTCCTGCAGAACACCGGGGAGGTGCCTGTCGCGTCCGACAACCGCCTGCTGACAACGGTGGCGTGGAAAGCCGGGGGGCGCACGGAGTACGCCCTCGAGGGCAGCGTCTTCATCGGCGGCGCGGTGGTGCAATGGCTGCGCGACGGCCTTGGCCTCATTCAGCAGTCCTCGGACGTGGAGCGCCTGGCGGCCTCGGTGCCCGACAACGGCGGCGTCTATCTGGTGCCCGCCTTCGCGGGCCTCGGCGCCCCGCACTGGGACGCGTACGCCCGCGGCACGATCGTCGGCCTGACGCGGGGGTCGACCGCCGGGCACGTTGCCAGGGCCGCCGTCGAGAGCATCGCCTACCAGGTCAGCGACCTCCTCGAGGCCATCCATCGCGACGCCGGCATCCCGCTCGGCGAGTTGCGCGTCGACGGCGGTGCCGCCCGCAACGACCTTTTGATGCAGTTCCAGGCCGACCTGCTGGGCGTGCCGGTCGTGCGGCCGACCGTGACCGAAACGACGGCCATCGGCGCAGCCTACCTCGCGGGGCTGGCGGTCGGGTTCTGGGGATCGCCCGACGAGATCGCCCGGCAGTGGACCGCCGAGCGGCGGTTCGAGCCGTCGATGGCCTCCGCTGATGTCGAGCGCCTGCGCGGGCGCTGGCACGACGCCCTGGAGCGCGCCAAGGGCTGGCTCAACGCGGGAGCGCAGGTATGAACCGCGCCGAGATGCTCCAGCGGGCCGCAGAACGGCAGTCACCCTGGGACATGGTCATCGTCGGCGGAGGCGCCACGGGGGCCGGGATCGCGGTGGACGCGGCCTCGCGCGGCTTCGACGTCCTGCTGCTCGAACAGCACGACTTCGGCAAAGGCACGTCCAGCCGCAGCACCAAGCTCGTGCACGGCGGCGTGCGCTATCTCGAGCAGGGGAACATCTCGCTCGTCATGGAGGCGCTGAAAGAGCGCGGCCTCATGCGGCAGAACGCCCCCCACCTGGTCGGTGACCTCGCGTTCGTCGTCCCCAACTACGACTGGTGGGAGGCGCCGTTCTACGGGGTGGGCCTCAAGGTCTACAACGTCCTCGCCGGGAAGTACGGCTTCGGCGACTCGCAGATCCTGTCGCGCGAGGAGACCCTCGAGCGCCTGCCGACGATCAAGACCGAAGGGCTGCGCGGCGGGGTGGTGTACTACGACGGGCAGTTCGACGACTCGCGGCTCCTGATCAACCTGGTCCAGACGGCGGCCGAGCAGGGCGCGACGCTGCTCAATTACGAGCGGGTGACGGGCTTCACCGTCGGCCCCGACGGGTTCGTCGACGGCGTGGTGGCCGTCGACGAAGAGTCGGGCCGGGAACTCCGCGTCGGCACGCGCGTGGTCATCAACGCCACCGGTCCGTTCTCGGACGGCGTCCGGCGCCTGATCGATCCCGGCGCGGCCCCCATGATCGCCCCGAGCCAGGGCGTGCACCTGGTGTTCGATCGCTCGTTCCTGCCCGGCCGCAGCGCGATCATGGTGCCGCACACGAAGGACGGGCGCGTGATGTTCGCCATCCCCTGGCATGGGCACACGCTGGTCGGCACCACCGACACGCCGATTGCCGAGCCCGTGCTCGAGCCCCGGGCGTTCGATGAGGAGGTGGCGTTCATCCTCGAGACCGCCGGCCAGTACCTGCACCGCGCGCCGACGCGCGTCGACGTGCTCAGTGTGTCGGTCGGCATCCGCCCGCTGGTGCGCGCGGACGGCGCCGCGTCGACCGCCGCGCTGTCGCGCGACCACACGATTCACATCGAACGGTCCGGGCTGCTGACGGTGGCCGGGGGCAAGTGGACCACCTACCGCCACATGGCGGAGGACGCGGTGAACCAGGCTGCGATGCTGGCGCGGCTGCCCGACAAGGCCTGCGTGACGAGGACGCTGAACATCCACGGCTTCCATCCGCACGCCGAGAAATTCGGGGCGCTCAGCGTGTACGGTTCCGACGCGCTGGTCATCCAGGATCTGATGCGCGCCCACCCGCCGCTTGCCGCGCCCCTCCACCCGGACCTGCCCTACACGAGGGCGGAGGTCCTCTGGGCCGTGCGCGTCGAGATGGCACGTTCCGTCGAGGACGTGCTGGCCCGCCGCTGCCGCGCGCTATTCCTCAACTCGAAGGCGGCCGTCGAGATGGCGCCTGAAGTGGCGCGGCTGATGGCGGCCGAACTGGGCGAAGACGACGAGTGGCAGCGCCGGCAGTTGGCGGCCTTCGAAGAGACCGCGAACTGCTTCCGCCTGACGTGACCAGTGGGGTCAGACCCGGGTCTGACCCTCGCATGGAGTTACGGCGAGCGCTTGTGACTGGTGGCCGTGTGGCCGAGGGTCATCGCACTGAACCCCATCGTCAATACGCAGCAGGCGACCATCGTCACGAACACGCCGTTCCAGCCCCAGTTGTCGGCGATCCAGCCGACACCGGTGCCGGCGATGGCCGATCCGAACACGTAGCCGAAGAACCCGGTGAACCCGGCAGCGGTTCCGGCCGCCTTCTTAGGCACGAGGTCGAGCGCGTGCAGACCGATCAGCATGATCGGCCCGTAGATCAGGAACCCGATCGCGACGAGCGCCACGTAGTCAATCCAGAGCGGCCCGTTGATGTTCAGCCAGTAGACCACGACGGCCACCATCGTCAGCGCCATGAACAGGATTGTGGCCGGCGCCCGACGGCTCTTGAACACCTTGTCCGATACCCACCCGCAGATGATGGTGCCGGGTATCGCCGCGTACTCGTACAGGGAGTACCCGATGGCCGACTGCTGGAACGAGAAGTGCTTGTGCGTTTCCAGGTACGTCGGGATCCAGTTCACGACGCCGTACCGGACGAAGTAGATGAAGGCGTTCGCGACGGCGATCGCCCACAGGTACCTGTTGTTCAGGACGTGCTCGAGGAAGATCTGCTTGAACGTGAAGTCCCGCTCATGCGCCTCGCTGTAGTCCGGCGGGTAGTCGTTGCGGTGCTCCTCGATGGGCGGCAGCCCGCACGACTGGGGCGTGTCGCGCATCAGCACGAACGCCACCAGCGCCAGGACGGCCGCGAGCGCCGCATTGAAGTAGAATTTCGCGCCCCAGTCCCCGAACAGGATGACGCCGAGGCCGGCCAGGTTGGCGACCAGGCCGCCGCCGACGTTGTGCGCCGTGTTCCACACCGACACCACCGTGCCGCGCTCGTTGGTGCTGAACCAGTGCACCATGGTCTTGCCGCACGCGGGCCAGCCCATGCCCTGGACCCATCCGTTGAGGGTCTGCAGGCCAATCAGGAGCGCGAGCGAGGCGTAGATGCCCTTGTTCAGCCCGCACGCTGCGATGATGCCCGCCGAGAGTAGCAGGCCGAGCGGGAGGAAGTACCGCGGGTTGCTGCGGTCGGAGATCGACCCCATCAGGAACTTCGAGAGGCCGTACGCCAGCGACAGTCCGGTCAGCGCCGTGCCAAGCGCCGCCTTCGAGTACTCAGGGTGGGCTGTCAGGATGTCCGGAATGGCGAGCGCCAGCGTATTGCGAACGAGATAGAACGCCGCGTATCCGACGAAGATGCCGATGAACACCTGGCGCCGAAGTCGTCTGTACTCCTGGTCGACGTGGTCTGCGGGGAGCCGGTCGATAGACGGGGCGGACTTGAGAAATCCGATCATGGGGGCGCAGTCTAGCACGACAAGACCGGCTGCATCGCCTGCGTCCTGCGGCCCGGAGTTCTTCCGCAAGCACAACCGATGCAGCCGCCCCCTTGAAACCCCGCCAGGACCGCTATCTCGGAGGAGGCGGTCCGGGCATCGAGCCAATGAGCGGGCTTCGGGACTTCGCCGGGGAGGCTGCCGCCGAGGTTAGCGTCTTCGAGGACGCCGGGGCCAGCGTGATGGCGCTCACCGCAGCCGCGCCCTCCGCGATCGGTGCGCCAAGGATCTCGACGGCCGTCCCGTTCGTGATCCCCGTCTTCACGGCTATCCCGCGGATCGCCGACCCGTCGGAGACCCAGAGCGTGCCGCAGCCGCCCTGGCCGCCGCAGGAGGGCGCGGGCCCCGCCGTCGCCTCACCGAGCGCGGCGATCATGGCCGGCGTCGGCTTGAATCGCAGCGCGGCCGCCGGCACCAGCAGCGTGTCGTCTCTCCGCGCGACTTCGATCGTCACCGTCGCCGTCATGCCGGGCTTCAGCTTCAGCTCCGGGTTGGCCACATCGATGACCGTCGCGTAGGTCACCACGTTCTGCGACACCACCGCCTGCAGCCGCACCTGCGCCACGCGCCCCCTGAACTCCTCGTCCGGGTATGCGTCGACCCGGAAGCTCACGGCCTGGCCGCTCTCGATCTGACCTACATCGGACTCGTCGATGCTCGCGTTCAGGTGCATCTCCCCAAGGTCCGCCGCAAGCACGAACAGGGTGGGCGCCTGCATGCTCGCCGCGACGGTCTGGCCGATGTCGACGTTACGGGACACCACGATGCCGTCGATCGGCGACGTGATGATGGTGTGCTCGAGGTTGACCTTCACCTGGCTCAGGCTCGCCTTCGACTGCGCGACCGACGCCTGGGCCGATCGCAGCTGGGCTTCCGCCGAGGCCACGTCAACCTGCGCGGCCTCGAGGTCGGCTTCCGACAGCAGCCGCTTCCCGGCCAGCTTGATCGCCCGATCGAGCGCCAGCTTCGCGGCGTCACGCGCCACGCTCAGCCGTTCGACGTCGGCCACGGCGCGCACCACGTTCGCCTCCGCCTGTTCGACCTGCGTCTGGAACAGCGAGGGGTCGAGCCGCGCCAGCACCTGGCCCTTCCGAACCAGGTCGTTGAAGTCGGCGTACAGGGACTGGACGGTGCCGGACACCTGGGTGCCCACGTTGACGGTGGTCACGGCCTCCAGCGAGCCCGTGGCGCTGACAGATTGCACGAGGCTGCCCCTGGTCACCTCGACCGTCGTGATCGTAGGCTTCGAGGCCGTCGAGGCTCGCGTCGCCACGCCCGCGCCCGCGGTCGCGACGAGCCCCACCGAGGCCAGCATCCACATCATCGTCCGTTTGCGTGTCATGGCCGCACCCTCCCGCCCCGCCCTCCGCGGGGCCCGGCGGCCGGTAGCGCCTGTCGCTTGTGTGCCGCGACAGGAGGTCTGGCGTCCCGGTGCCTTCTACCTGTACATACGGCGGCACCGGGGACACCCCGGGAGCAGGAGTGTGAAACATCCGTGACGGATGCGCTGCGCGCTGACTTATTTCGCCAGCGCGCAAGTGAAGCGGTAGGTTCCCGACCCAGCCTCGACGACGGTGTCCGGGCCGTCCTGACGGGGTGACGAGAGTCCGGCTGCGGCCGACAACGCCTGGCCACCTTCAGTGACGCCGGCCAGGCGCGCCCCGGGCAGACGGATCGTGGCGCTGGTGTTCGCGGGCACCTCGACGACCAGGTCGAATGTCTGGCCGTCGAGACTCCAGGCCGAGCTCACGCGGCCGTACGGCGTCAGGTGGGACGCGCTGACGCGGGTGAAGCCCCCTCCGGGCCTGGGCTGAATCAGGATGTGCTTGTAGCCGGGCGCGGCGGGGTCGATCTCGATGCCCGCCATCACCCGGTACATCCACTCTCCGATGGCGCCGTAGGCGTAGTGGTTGAACGAATTCATGCCCTTGTCCTGGAAGGTGCCGTCGGGCTTGAGCCCATCCCAGCGCTCCCAGATGGTCGTGGCGCCCTGCTTCACCGGGTAGAGCCAGGACGGGTATTGCTCCCTGTTCAGGAGCAGGTACGCTTCGTCGAGATACCCGAACCGGCTCAGCACGTGGCACAGGTAGGGCGTGCCCACGAACCCCGTGGTCAGGTGCCCGCGCCGCCGCACTTCCTGCGCCAGCCGTTCCGCCGCCGCCGCGCGCAGCCCCTCCGGCAGCAGGTCGAACTGCAACGCCACCGCATAGGCCGTTTGCGTGTTCTCGCCGACCCGGCCCGTTGCCGTCACGAACTCCTTCTGGAACGCCGCCTTGATGTGCTCCAGCAGCGCGGCATACTTCGCGGCGTCCTCCGCCTTCCCAAGTACGCGCGCCGTCCGCTGCACGAGATCCGTCGAGTGGGCGAACATCGCGGTGGCGATGAGGTCCTTGCCGGTCGTTGCGCCCGGATAGTCGGATGCCGTGCTCGCGAACGCGAGCCAGTCGCCGAAGGTGAAATCCTCGCTCCAGATGAAGTCGTCGCCGGCGCGCCGCCTCATGTACTCGACCCAGGCGATCATGCTCGGGTATTGAGTTTCGAGAATGCGCCGATCCCCATAACTCTGGTACATCGTCCACGGGATGATCACGGCGGCATCGGCCCACGCTGCTGAGCCGGCCTGCGGCTTGCCAGGCGCGCTCAGGATGTCCGGGATGACATGCGGCACGCTTCCCGTCTCCACCTGGTCGGCCGCCACGTCGCGCAGCCACTTGGTGAAGAAGCCCGCCACGTCCATGTTGAACGCCGCCGTCGGCGCGAACACCTGCGCATCGCCCATCCACCCCAGCCGCTCGTCGCGCTGCGGGCAGTCGGTGGGCACGTCGACGAAGTTCCCCTTCTGCCCCCACACGATGTTGTGCTGGAGCTGGTTGAGGAGCGGCTTCGACGATTCGAACGTGCTCGTGGGCGCCATGTCCGAGTGCACGACGATGCCCGTCAGGCTGTCGAGCGTGAGCGGCCCGGGGTAGCCGTCGACGGCCACGTAACGGAATCCCTGGAACGTGAAATGCGGCTCGTACGTCTCCTGCCCTGTCCCCTTCAGCGTGTATCGCACCGTCTGTTTCGCGGCCCGGAGGTTCTCGACGTAGAAGTTGCCCTGCTTGTCCAGCACTTCGGCGTGGCGAAGCGTGACAACGGTGCCGGAGGGGCCGTCGGCCTTGAGCCGGATCCAGCCCACCATGTTCTGACCCATGTCGACCACCGTGTCGCCGGACGGGGTCTTGAGGATCTTGATCGGCCTGATCTCGCCGGTGCGGCGGACAGGAGGCCCGGCCGGCGCGACGAGATGGTCCTTGCGGTGCTCAGCCACATTCACCCCGGCCCAGTCGCGGTCGACGAAGCCCGGCGACGACCAGCCCGGCTTCTCGAGGCGGGCGTCGTACGTCTCGCCGTGGTAGATCTCCGACATCAGGATAGGCCCCGTCGACGCCTTCCAGGCCGCGTCGCTGGAGACGATCTCCTGCCTGCCGCCGCGGTAGGTGATGACCAACTGCACCAGCACGCCGAGGCGGCTGCCGTAGATGTTGCGCCGTTCGTCCCACGCGAGGTTGCCGCGGTACCAGCCATTGCCGAGCGTCACGCCCACCGCGTTCGGGCCCTTCTGCAGGAGCGGCGTGACGTCGTACGTCTGGTACTGCAGGCGCTTGTTGTAGCTCGTCCAGCCCGGCGTGAGCACGGCATCGCCGACCCGCTGCCCGTTGATCGCCATCTCGTACAGGCCGTGGCTCGTGACGTAGGCCCGCGCGCGCTCGACCTCGCCCTTCACGGCGAACTCGCGCCGCAGCATGGGCGAGGGGCCGGACGTCTTGATGTCCTCCGGGATATCCGGCTCGATCCAGCTGGCCTTCCAGTCGCCGGGCTGGAGGAGGCCCATCTCCCAATGCGCCGGTTCGCTCCAGCCGGACTGCGCGCCGCCGCCATCCCAGACGCGGACGCGCCACACGTAGCGCTGGCCGGACTGCAGCGCCGGGCCGGCGTAGGCGACGTTGACCGAGTCGCCCGCTTTGACCACGCCGGAATCCCATGTGAGCGGCTTGCCGCTCCGAAGCGCACGGTCGCTCGATGCCACCTGGACCTGGTAAGCCGACTGCGTCACGCCGCGCGCGGGCGAACGAAGCTGCCAGCTGAGGCGAGGCTGGCGGACGTCGATGCCAAGGGGGTTCGCCGCGTACTCGGCGCGCAGATCAGCCACCGAGAGAGAACCCGACGCCGGCGCCGGCGTCTGCTGAAAGGACGAGACCGCCGCCATGCCGGTCAGCATGAGCACCAGGGCGAGCGCGAGCCGGTTCACACGGGGCATGGCCACCTCAAATCTGCGAATACGCCGTGGGGCGCAGGAAGATCACCGTCGTCGCCGACACCGTGTTCAGGTAGATCGGGTTCGAGCTCAGGGCCTTCCAGTCGGGCGAGTTCCGGAAGTCCTCCCAGGTCTTCTCGCGCGCCACCATGTCCTGATGCACGGTCATGTACATCAGGTTCGGCTGGCGCTGGCCGACGAGCGTCTGGCCGAAGAAGACGCCTCGGAGCCCGACCTTGTCGAAGATGCCGATTTCGCCTCCCTCGTTGAACATCTCGATCTTCTTCAGCGCGGTCGGCTCGTTGTGGCTCTCGTAGATGCGGAACTCGAAGATGCGCGGCTTGTTGCCGGCGGTTTCCGCCGGGACCCGCACCTTCGGCACGTTCTTGAAGGCCCACAGCAGGGTCGATTCGAAACGGGTGTAGGCCGGATTGTCGATGGTCGTCGTCAGATACGCCGAGGCGGCGTTCTGATACTCCGCGTCGCCTGCCAGCTTCGCCGGCGCCCCGAGGAAGCTCTCGAGAGACGGATGCGGCACGAGCACGAACAGGTTGAGCGCGTTGCTGCCCGACACGACCGTGAAGACGCCGACGGGCCGGCACCCAATCCGGTTCAACGCCGGGATGAAGGCCTTCTCCAGGTACGCGTTCAGGACCGCCTTCCGGTTGCCCGTCGGCATCTCGTAGGTGCGCAGTTCGTAGAATTCGCGCGCGGCCGCGTCCTGGGCCAGGGCGTCGGCGCCCGCGAGTGACGAAAGCACGGCTCCGCCCGCAATCGACGACGTTTTGAGGAATTCGCGGCGTTTCATCGGTGACCTCCCCCTTGAGGATGACGGCATCGAAATGATGGCAGCGTGAGCATAGTGCGCCAGCGAAAGCGGTGCAAGCGGGCGGCCCTATCCCGGGAACGGGCAGCCGCCGATGACTCAGGAGAGCACTCGTACTCGAGCGCGCCGCAAGAGCCCGTATGCACCCTGACCGCCTCGCTGCCCGCGGCGACCACGCCGGGCTATGGGACTGGAACCTGGCCACGAACCGGGTCCACTTCTCGCCCCGCTGGATCGCGATGGTCGGGAGCGATGGATCCACCCTGGGCAACTCGCCGGACGCGTGGCTCACGCGCGTGCACCCGGACGACCTCGGTGAAGTGCGCCGCCAACTCGACGAACACCTGGCGGGCGGCGCGAGCGAGTTCGACCTCCCTCACCGCCTGGTGCATCGGGACGGCACGTACCGCTGGACGTCCTGTCACATGGTCGTCGTGAGGAACGAAGCCGGGCAGGCCGTCCGCGTGATGGGCTGCCATTCGGACGTCACCTCGGAAAAGGTCTCCGACCCCCTGACCGGGCTGCCGAACCGGCTGCTCTTCGTGGACCACCTCGCGAGGGCGCTCGAGCGGGCCAGGCGCGATCCGTCGCACCGATTCGCCGTGCTCCTGGTCGACCTCGGCCGCCGGACCCCGCACGACGACGCGGACGCGAAGTCGCCCGACCTGGTGCTGACTGCCGCGGCCAGGCGGCTCGAAACCTGCCTTCGTGCCGGGGACGGCGGCGCCGCTCTCTGCCGCGATCACCTGGTGGCGCGCCTGCGCGGAGACGAGTTCGCCATTCTGCTCGACGGGCTCGCCGAGGTCGGCGACGCGCGGGTCGTCGCCGACCGCGTGCTCGGCGACCTGCTGTCGTCGTTCATGGTCGGCGGCGACGAGACGTTCCTGTCGAGCAGCGTCGGCATCGCCGTCAGCGCGACGGGGTACGCCAACCCCGAATCCGTCGTGCGCGACGCCGACACGGCGCTGCACCGGGCGACGCTCCTCGGCGGCAGGCGTTGCGAGGTGTTCGACACGGCCATCCTCAGGTCGGCGCAGAACGCGCTTCAAATCGACACGGACTTCATGGAGGCCCTCGGCCGCGGCGAATTCGTGCTGGCCTACCAGCCGGTAGTCTCGCTTGCCACGCATCGGGTGGCCGGGTTCGAGGCGCTGGTCAGGTGGCAGCATCCGAGCCGGGGCCTGATAGCCCCGTCGGAGTTCATTCCCATCGCCGAACAAACCGGGTTCATCGTCCACCTCGGCCGCTGGAGCCTGCGTGAGGCCTGCCTGCAGCTCGCGGCGTGGCAGCAGAGCCAGCCGGGCGCCGGCGATGCCTGGGTGTCGGTCAATCTTTCGAGCCCCCAGCTGAGCCAGCCTGCCCTCGTTGACGACGTCGCCCAGGCCCTGCGCGACACCGGGCTGCCGGCCCGCAGCCTCGTGGTCGAGCTGACGGAAAGCGTCGCGCTGGAGAATCCCGCCGCCGCGAAGAGCCTGTTGATGCAGTTGCGGGCGATGGGCATCCGCGTGGCCCTCGACGACTTCGGCACTGGCCAGTCCTCGCTGTCCTACTTGCATCAATTCCCGGCGGACAAGCTCAAGCTGGACCGGTCGTTCGTCTGCGATCTGGAAACGCGCGCCGACGTCCGCGACATCGTGGCAGCCGTCACCGGCCTCGCGCACCAGTTCGGTCTCGAGGTGATCGCGGAAGGCGTGGAAACCGAAGGGCAGCTGCAGCACGTCAGAGCGTTCGGGTGCGAGTACGTGCAGGGCTACTTCTTCTCCCGGCCGGTAGACAAGGAGCGCGCCGCGGAACTGCTGCGAACCGGGTTCACGCCCCGACTCGCCGAGGCGGTGGGGCCCCCCAGTCCTGACGGCGTCGCCCAGGCCGAACGCCTACCCGAGATGGCGGCCGCACGCGGGCGATCGTGGAGATCGAAGACGCTCTACGTGGCCGTCTCGGCTGCGGTGATCGTCGCGCTGGCGGGCCTCCTGACGCGATTCATCGGCGGGCCTTCGTCGCGTTCCGACCTCCCTGCGGCGTCTGCTTCCGCACCCACGGCGAGCCCGGCGCCGTCGTTGTCCACGGCGCCCGTTGCAGGCGTTGTCGAGCCGCTCACCCCGCAGCCGGCCGCCCCGGGCGGCATTTCGCCCCCACCTCCAATGGCGGCGGCGCGCCCGGCCGCGACAGCGGTCATCTCTCGGCTGACGGCGCTGCACAAACACGCGTTGCGAGGATGCCGGGGGCAGCTGACCTTGACTTCGGCCGGCTTGGCGTACGTGCCGGAGAAGGCAGAGGACAAGGCGAAAGACGGGTTCTCGTTGCGGTTCGGCGAATTCCAGTCCTCCGTCTCCGGCGACGAGCTCGTCATCAAGGCACACGCGAAGAGCTATCGGTTCAAGGCCGCCGACGCCAAGAGCGACGACGAGGGGCGGTCGCGCATCGGCGCGTTCGGAAAGCGGCTCGAGGCCGCGCGGCCGGCGGGTTCCCGCAAGTAGCGCGGGCCGAAAAAGGCGCTCGCCGTCCTGTCGCCCGGCCGATCTGCCGCGGGAGTTCAGCCTGGCAGACCCGGCGGGGCTTCGACCTTCAAGATCACCATCGTGATGTCGTCCTGCTGCGGTGCGTCCTGGGCGAAACTGCGGACGCTCCGGTAGAGCGTCTCGACGACCTCGGCAGCGGATCGGTGCCGGTTCGCCTTCACGACCTCCAGCGTTCGTTCGACCCCGAACGGGACGCCCTGAGGCGACTCGGTGTCCTCGGCGCCATCGGTCGCGAAGACCACCACCTGGCCCGGGCGGAGCGTCCGCGGGGGGCGCTGGGCACGCACCCTGGCAGGATGCCCAGCGGCACGCTGGTCGCGTCCAGCGGCTCCACCTCATCGCCGGGACCGAGGAGATAGCACCGGTGCCCCGCGCTGGCGTAGGTGAAGCTGCGGTCCCGCGGATCCAGTTGCGCCAGGAAGAGCGTCACGAAACGCGCCTCCTGGCCATCGGCCAGCAGGAAATCGTTCAGCCGCGTCGCCAACTCGCTGACGCCGAGGCCAAGCGGCAGCAGGGCCTGCAGGTACGCCCGCGTCTGCGACATGACCAGCGCCGGGCCAAGGCCGTGGCCGCTGACGTCCGCCAGCGCCACCCCGACGCGTCCCGTGGGCATCTGGAAGTAGTCGTAGTAGTCGCCGCCGGTCTCCTCCGCGGCATACGACGCGCCGCCGAGGTCGAAGCCGGGCACCACAGGCGGCGCCTTCGGAAAGAAGCTCCGCTGGATGCTCCGCGCCAGGCGGAGCTGCTCGGTCACGGCCGCCGCGCGCTTGCGTTCGGAGACGTCCCGCTGGACGCCGACGTAGCCAATCGCGCGGCCCGCCGTGTCGTGGATCTGCGAGATCGTGGTCTCGGCGTCGTACCGTCGGCCGTCCTTGTGCCGGTCGACGAACTCGCCGTGCCAGGTTTCGCCGCTCGCGACCGCCTGCCACATCCGCCGGTAGAACGCCTGGTCATGCTGCGCACTCTGCAGCACCCGCGGGTTGCGTCCGAGGACCTCCGGGCGGGCGTACCCGGTCAGGCGTTCAAAGGCAGGATTGACGTACTGGATGGTGCCGGCGTCGTTGGTGATGATGATGCTGTCCCCAATCGACTCCAGGGCCGCGTCCAGACGCAACTTCTCCAGCTCCTGCAGCCGCTTCCGATCAGTGATGTCCAGGAACGTCACCACGACGCGCGCCAGTTCGCGTGCGGCGCCGAACTCGGGCAGGGCGTTGACCAGCACCCACCTGAGATCCCCGGTGCCGGGGCGATTGATGCCATACACGCGGTCCCGCAGCGGCTGTCGCGTGCGCAGGACCTGATTCACCGGATACTCGTCCATGGGCAGAGGCGTTTCGTCCTCCCGCACGAACGACCACGCGGGGTCGTCATCCGTCTTGCCCGGCATCTGGGAGGTCGTGACGCCCAGCAATTCGGCGGCCCGGTCGTTGGACAACAGGATGCTGGTGTCCTGGGCATGGACCACGACGCCGACGTGCAGGTGCGCGATCAACTCACGATAACGGAATTCACGCTCCCGCAGGTTCTCCTCCGCGGTGTGGTGCTCGGCCATCTCCTGCTGCAATCCCGCGTTGGCCACCGTCAGCGCGTCTGTCCGGTCGCGGACGGTGCCTTCCAGCACCTCATGAGATCGCTGGAGGTGCCGTTCGGAGGCGCGGCGTCCGGAGACGACCGCCGCGAACGCCAACCCGGTCAGCGTGTACACGTTCATGAACATCTGGAGGTGGATCAGCGACCGCTGCCCGGCCTCAAATCGGAACGGCCCCAGACCGGCCGACGTCCCTGCGATGACCGAGGCCGAGAAGAGCGCGGTGGACAGCGTGACGACGGGGAGTTCGAACCGCAGGCAGGCCCACACCAGGAAGATCAAGGGGATGTAGAGGAGATGCTCAGCGACCGGCTCAGAGAGCCAGCCTCCGAAAACGGCCTGGCTGGCGAGCACCATCAAGGCCAACAGGGCCGCCAGTTCGGTCCGGCGGGTGTCCCCCCACACTCCCGGCCTGGCTTTCGCGCAGGTCAACACCAGCGGGGCCACGATCATGAGTCCCGCGACGTCGCCCAGCCACCAGGTGGCCCAATTCGCCGGGAATTGGGACCACGGCGCGTAGCCGCCCAGGACCAAGGTCGCCCCGCCAACGGTGGCAGCGACGATCGACGCCAGCCCGGCCGCGGCCGCGAACAGGAACGCCTCTTCCACGCGCTCGAAGGGCGCGTCGGCCCGCGAGACCACCCGGCGGTACAGCCAGGCCCCCACCAGCGCTTCGAGGGTGTTTCCGGTCGCGATCGTGGCCGCGGCTGTGAGGGACACCGTTGTCGTGCTGTTGGCCAGAAGCGCGCCCACCCAGATTCCAGGCCAAACGCGTGTCCCGGTCAACAAGACGGCCGCCACCGCCACGCCGGAGGCAGGCCACAGGGCGGTGGCGTTTCCCGGCGGAATGGCGAACCTCAACCCGAAGATTGCCACCGCCACGTAGGCCGCTGTCAGCAGCGCAACCCGGCCGAGGTAGCGGACTGACGGTGGCAGCATGGTCGCTCCGAGTGTGGGGCCCGCCCAGACGGTGACACCACGACGCGTCCGTGGTGCGGTCTTTGAGGTAGAAGCCCGCCTTTCCCAGCCCACGCGGGGAATTGGGCGGTCGTTCGGCCTCTGTGATATGCCCACGCCATTATCGCAGAGGCTGACAGCGGCCCGACCAGATAATCTCGGCGGGAGTGCGGGCGTTCGGCGACCGCCCCGGTCCTATGGGAGCGCCGTGGCGTGGGCCTCAGGCATCCCCGCGAGGGACGCCGGGAAGACTGTCAGAACCGGAAGGTGATGCCCAGCGACCCGCGAGCGAAGTTGAACTTGTCGTCGGACAGATCGACGAGCGAGTTGCCCGTCGAGAAGTTCCTGAAGTACCGGAGATCCGCGTTGATGCCGACGTGCTCGCTGACGAAGAAATTCACGCCGCCGCCGATGCTGTAGGCGGCGCGGGAATCCGTGACGCTCCCCTGCCCCTCGCCCGGCACATAGGTGACCGTGCGCCTGACCAGGCCAATCCCGCCGAGCAGGTACGGGCGCACAGGGCCGAGCGGGAGCCCGACGACCACGTTGCCCATCACCGTGAGCACGCCTGACGAATCGAAGACCGTCCCCTTGCCGTAGAAGTCGGGCGTGTATCCGATGTCGATTTCGCCGCCGAAGATCCCGCCGCCAAGGACGCCGAGCCGTGCGCCGAAATTGAGTCTCGAGGTGTCGTCGATGCTCTCGTCGAGCGACACACCGGAATCGCCCCCGAAGTTCCCGCCCACGAACGCGGTCAGGTACCCCTGGGCCGATGCTGCGGCCGGCGCGCACAGCAGGATCGAACTGCCCAACAGGAACGTGCTGATGGCTCGCACAGCCGCCTCCTTTCGGTTACTTCGTCCTGGACCTGGTGTTGCCTTTCCGTCTCGTCCTCTGCGCCTTTGGTCTTTATAGTAGCAAGTGCCGTACCTGTGGGCGCGCGTCGAAAATCGCTGGCGAACCGGAGATTGGCGAACGCCGTCATTGCACCGAAGCGGCCCCACGGGTAATTTCTTCATTGCGGAGCACCGGCGCGGATGACCGCCACCCACGATGTACGGAGGGCCACAGGAGGCGCTGAGGTGCGGCAGCCGGGACGCGTCCACCCCCCGCGGCCGGTGGCGCTATGGCATCCAGAATGCCGCCGCCAGCTTCCAGGCGCCGCCTTCTTTCACGAGTTGAGCGGCCCCGGTCAGGGGTTGCCCCTGGGCCCCGATGCCCGACAGCTCCAGCGTGGCGCCTGTCGTGGTCACGGTCTCCTTGACGACCTTGACGTCCTTCGGGTCACTCTTCCGCGCCTCGTCCCACATCTTCTTGTTCTGGTCCGGTGGAGTCTTGGCGACCGCGTCCACCACGTCCTTCGCGTAGAACGACGCGATATCCTGGAAGCTCTTGGCCTTCGCGTAGGCGGCCCAGTAAGCCTTGAAGAACTCGGTGGCGGACTGCGGCTGCGCCGACACCTGCAGCATGGCGCCGATGAACGTGGCGACGACGAGGAAGGCCGACAGACGTTTCATGGCGAGATTCCCTTCGTGATGGCCCGGGAGACCGTTGGGAGCCTTGGCCGCAGAGGATACCAGGACCTGGGGTCCCGGGCAAACGACGGCGGTCCCCGCCTGCGCCGTCGTCGGACTGGGCCTGTGCAGCGGAGCGGGCCCGAAAGAGCTCTTCCGGGAACCGCCGGGTACACGGACCAGGCGCTGCCGAGGGGGCGATGTCGTGCGGAGTCCTTGGCAGTGTGTGGAGGCGCCGTCCGGATTTGAACCGGAGAATGGAGGTTTTGCAGACCTCTGCCTTACCACTTGGCTACGGCGCCCTGTCGGGAAAGACCGCTAACCAGACCAACGCTGGAAGGGAGAAAGTGGAGCGGGAAACGGGATTCGAACCCGCGACTTCGACCTTGGCAAGGTCGCACTCTACCACTGAGTTATTCCCGCTCGCCAACTATCCCACTACGTTAGCACAGCCCCGCGCGGAGACTCAAGGCAGCAGGTTGGCCGCGGCGCCCCCTTCACGACGCCAGGAAGGCGTTCTTGACGACGTCCAGGACCGGCGGCCGTCCGGGCCGCCACAGCACCGTGACCACGTCGAAGCGGCACAGGCACCCGTGGAGGCGCTTCTCGCTGAGAGTACCACCTGGCCATGGCCACGATGCGACGCTGCTTCCGCCACGTGACGGCCTCGGCCGGGATGCCGAAGTCCTCGGAGCTCCGCGTCTTGACCTCGACGAACACCAGCGTGTCGCCGTCGCTGGCGACGATGTCAATTTCTCCCGCGCGGGTCCGGTAGCGGGTGGCAAGAATTGCGTACCCCCTACGGGCCAATTCCTCGCAGGCCAGTTTTTCGCCGGAAATCCCCAGGGCGACGGTGGCGTGTGATCCCATGCCCTTCCGGGGAGCAAGGCCCGGGCCAGCGCCGGCCTTCCGGCGCGTGCCTGTCGGATATAATCCTCCCGCCCCACCTCCGGCAGCCCCCGCCACCTCCGGAGTCGTTCGTGACCGCGGGCGCCATCCTGGCGTTCGTCAGAACAGGAGGAGTGCATGAAGATCCTCGTCTTCGGGGGCTCCGGCAAGATGGGCCTCGCAGTCGCCTTCGACCTCCTCCGTGAGACCGACGTCACGACGATCGGCCTCGCGGGACGCCGCATGGACGTACTGGAGAAGGGACGCGCGTGGCTCAAGGATCCGCGCATCGTGCTGCACCAGGTCGATGTCGAGCAGAAGGACCAGGTCCTCTCGCTGCTGAAGCAATACGACGTCGCCGTCAATACGCTTCCCGACCGGCACACGAGCTACCTCGGCGTGGACGCGTCGGTCCGCGCGGGCACCCACATCGTGGACATGCTGGAGGAGTACCACCGGCGGCCCGATGCCTACGAGCTCGAGGGCCTCGTGCTGCCCGCCGGCATGTCGCTGAACGAGTACGGCGACTGGATCCACGAGACCGCCCTGAAGAACAACGTCACGTTCCTGGACGGGATCGGGTTCGCGCCGGGCCTGAGCAACATCACGTGCGGCGAGGCGATCCGGAAGCTGGACGTCGCCGAGTCGGCCATCGCCCGCGTCGGCGGCATCCCGCGCAAGGACGTGGCGGCCCGCAACCCGCTCCGCTACATGATCACGTGGGCGTTCTGGCACGTCCTGCGCGAGTACGTGATCAAGGTCAATGTGCTCAAGGACGGCAAACTGGTCGAGGTGGACGCCGCCACGGATCGCGAGAAGTTCGTGTTCGACAAGTTCGGCAGGAACGAGCCGCTCGAGTGCGCGATCACGCCGGGGATGCCGAGCTTCATCTTCACGCGGACGCAGCTGAGGGAGTTCGCCGAGAAGACGGTCCGGTGGCCCGGGCACTGGGATGGCGTGCAGACGCTGAAGGAGTGCGGCATGCTCGATCTCGAGCCCGTCGAGATTGGCGGCGGCAAGGCCGCGCCGCGCGACTTCCTGCTGGCCCGCATCGAACCGCACCTGCGCGCGAAAGCCGGCGACACCGACGTCTGCGTGATGTACAACACCGTCGTCGGCACGAAGTTCGGCATGAAGACGAAGATCTCCTATCACCTCTGGGACGAGGCGGACACGGTCCACGGCATCTCCTCGATGGGGCGGGTCACGGGTTTCAGCGCCGCGATCGCGGCGGTGATGATCGGACGCGGCATGATCAAGGAGCGGGGATGCGTGCCGCCGGAGGACTGCATCTACGGCGAGAACTACACGTACTTCATGAAGGAACTGGAAAAGCGCCACATCAACGTGCTCGAAACGGTGGAGGTCATGGGATAGGGACTAGGGGCTTGGCGCTAGGCGCTAGTCAGTCTCGGCGGAACGCTGACACGGCGCCCACGCGGCGACAGCCGCGTCGGACTAGCCCCTCACGCCTATTCCCCAGCCCCTGATATCAGCCGCCCTTCCCCCAGCCTGCCCCCGGGTTCCGGCGGTCGTGTGCCCGACGCCGGCGCCCGGTGTGAAGACCTCCGCAAGGGTATAATAAGAGGTTCAAACGGCGCTGGTGAAGGCCGCGGGGCAGCCAGCGCGCCGGGTCAGGCCCCCTGCTCAGACGACCCTACGCAATCATGACGCGCGCGTGCGCGGGAGAGGGAGTTTCGCATGAAGGTGCTGGTGTTTGGCGGCGGCGGCAAGATGGGCTCCACCGTGGCGTTCGACCTGCTGAAGAACGACGCTGTCAGGGAGGTCGGCCTCGCCGATCGCAGCTACAGCGGCCTCGAGAACGCCCGGGCGTGGCTGAAGAACCCGAACGTGGTCATTCACCACCTCGATGTGAGCGACAAGGACGAGTTGACGTCGCTGATGGGGCAGTACGATGTGGGCGTCAACACGCTCCCCGACCGGCGGACGAGCTACCTGGTTGCCGACGCGGCCGTGCGGTGCGGTTTCAACGTCGTCGACATCCTCGAGGAGTTCCACCGGCGGCCCGATGCGCACGAGGTGGAAGGCCTGGTGCTGCCCGCAGGCATGAGCCTGAACGAGTACGGCGACTGGATCCACGAGACCGCACTCGCCAACCGCGTGACGTTCCTCGACGGCCTCGGTTTCGCGCCGGGCATGAGCAACGTGACCTGCGGCGAGGGCATGCGGAAGCTCGACGTCGCCGAATCGGTCATCGCGCGCGTGGGCGGCGTGCCCAACAAGGAGGCGGCGGCGGGCCACCCCCTGCGCTACATGATCACCTGGGCGTTCTCGCACGTGCTGCGGGAGTACGTCATCAAGGTGCTCGTGATGCGGGACGGCCAGATCGTGGAGGTCGACGCGTCGACCGGCCGGGAGCAGTTCCGGTTCGACAAGCTCGGCAGGAGCGAGGACCTCGAGTGCGCGATCACGCCGGGGATGCCGAGTTTCATCTACACGCGCCCGCACTTGAAGGAGTTCGCGGAGAAGACCGTCCGGTGGCCTGGCCACTGGGAAGGCGTTCAGACGCTCAAGGAATGCGGCATGCTGGATCTCGAACAGGTCGAGGTCGGCGGCGTGAAGGTCGTGCCGCGAGACGTGCTGCTGGCCAGCATCGAGCCGCGCCTGCGTCCGGAGCCTGGCGAGACCGACGTGTGCGTGATGTACAACACCGTTGACGGCATCAAGAACGGCGTGCGCACCCGCGTGTCCTACCACCTCTGGGACGAAGCGGACACCACGCACGGCGTCTCCGCGATGGGGCGCGTGACGGGCTACAGCGCGGCGATTGGCGCGGTGATGGTGGGGAGCGGCATGATTACCGAGCACGGCATCGTCGCGCCCGAGGACTGCATCTACGGCGCGAACTACGACCACTACATCGCCGAACTCGCGAAGCGGAACATCAAGATACTCGAGACGATTGAAACGCTCGGCTAGAACACCCCGGGATTCGGGACTCGGGATTCGAAAGAACAACGGGCCGGCTGGGTTGATCACCTTGCCGGCCCATGTGCTGTTCGCGTGTCCTTCTTCTTGCTTCTTGCTTCTGACTTCTACTGGCTACTGACTACTGCCTACTGACTACTTCCCTTCCCCACGACCTTCCAGCGCGTGCCGGTGGCGCTGTCCTCGAGGACGACGCCGCGGTCAGCCAGTTCCTTCCTGATGCGATCGGCCGCGGCAAAGTCGCGCCGGCTGCGCGCGGCCTTCCGCTCGGCGATCAGCCGCTCCACGTCCTCGGAGGACACGCCCGACGCTGCGTCCTCGCCCCGCCTCAGCGAAAGCACGCCGAGCACCCGATCGATGTCGTCGAACGCGGACCGGATCGCCGCGACGTCGGGCTCCCCCACCTCGCCGGCGTCAATGGCGGTGTTGAGCGCGCGCACCAGGTCGAAGACGATGCCGAGGGCGCCGGCGGTGTTCAGATCCTGCTCCAGCGTGGCGCCGAAGTCCGCGCGGGCCCGGGCGAGCTTCGCCTGGACATCAGGATGCGCCGCTCCGCCGCGGATGCTGTCGAGGCGCGCGAGGAAGTCCACCAGCCGCTGGACGGCCTCCTCGGCCTGCTGCAGGCTCGCCCACGAGAACTTCAGCTGCTTGCGGTAGTGGGTGGAGATGTAGAGATACCTCAGCGCCGAGGGCCGGAAACCCTGTTTGACGAGGTCGGGGACGTTGAACACGTTGCCCAACGACTTCGACATCTTCTCTTCGTCGATGAGCAGGTGCTCGACGTGCACCCAGAACCGCGAGAAGGGCCGGTTCGTCGCGCCCTCGCTCTGGGCGATCTCGTTCTCGTGATGCGGGAACACGAGGTCGACGCCCCCCGCGTGCAGGTCGATCGGCGGCTCGCCGAGCAGCCGCAGCGCCATCGCGGAGCACTCGAGGTGCCACCCCGGCCGGCCCGGCCCCTGGCCGTAGTCCCACGTCGGCTCGTCGGGCCGCGTCGCCTTCCACAGCACGAAGTCGCGGGCATCGTCTTTGGCGTAGGAGTCCGAGTCGATGCGCGCCCCGGGCTGGATGCCCTCATGATCGAGCCGGGCGAGCTTGCCGTAGCCCTCGAAGGTCGAGATCTTGAAGTAGATGGACCCGTCGCTGCGGTACGTGTGCCCGTTGCGCTCGAGGGCGGTGATCACGGCCGTCATCGCGCGCAGGTTGGCCTCGTCGGTGGCGCGCGGCGTCTCTTCGACCTCCTCGAGGCCGAGCGTGCGCGCGTCCTCGCGGAACGCGGCAATGAACTGGTCGGTGTACTCGCGCAGCGGCACGCCGGCTTTCTGGGCCCCCGCGATGGTCCGATCGTCGACGTCGGTGAAGTTCATGACCTGGCGGACGCCGTATCCGCACTGGTACTTCAGCGCGCGGCGGAGCACGTCGAGGCACACGAAGGTCCTGAAGTTGCCGATGTGGCCACGGTTGTAGACGGTGAGGCCGCACGTGTACATGCGGACCGTGTTGTCGCGCAGCGGCGAGAAGTCCTCCTCCCGACGCGTCAGGGTATTGTAGAGGCGCATCATGGTGTCCGTGCCGTGGCAGTCAGTTCAGGACGAGTAGGCCTTCGCGACATGCAGGAAGACCTCGCCGCCGCACGCCACGTCGGCCTCGAATCGGCCGGCATCCGTCCGCAGGGTGACGTCGATGCCGGGCCTGCCCGCCCCGGCCGAGGCCAGGGCCTGGCTGAACGCGAGGCTCACGGCGCGCCGGACATCGTCGACGGCCTCCGACGAGCAGCCGCAGTTCGAGGCCAGACGGGTGGCGAGCTCTGCCGCCGTCGCGACGAAACGCGCTTCGGGCGGAAAGCTGGCGGCGAAAGCCGCAGGACCGGCGGGTTCGTCTGTGTCAGCCATGAATCTTCATGATTCTAAACCGAAATCCGCCCGAACAGTCTCCGCGCGTCGCGGCAGTCCTGATCGATCCGGGCCTTGAGGGCGGCCGGGGACGCAAACGCCTGCTCGTCGCGGAGCCGCTGTACGAAGTAGAGACGTAGACGGCTGCCGTAAAGGTCCAGCCCGCCCTGCAGGAGATGCGTCTCGATGCTCATCGCTCCCCCGCCGCCGAACGTCGGCCTGACGCCGATATTCGTCACCGCGGGCTGGAACCCGTCCGCCGTGCCGGCGATGGTGGCGTAGACCCCATGCGGGGGGACCAGTTCGTTGTCGCTGGCGAGGTTCGCCGTCGGGAACCCGAGCTGCCGGCCACGCTCGTCCCCGCCCACCACGGTGCCATCGATGTAGTAGTGGCGTCCCAGCAACACACCCGCCTCGCCGACGCGCCCCTCCGACAGCAGCCGCCGCACCCGGGTGCTCGACACGACCTCGTCGCGTACACAGACCGGGTCAATCTTGTCGGCCCTGAAGCCGTATTGCCCGCCCAGATCGCGGAGCACGCCGAAGGTGCCGGCCCGGCCGTGCCCGAACAGGAAGTTCGCGCCCACCCACACCTCCGACACGCCCAGCCACTCCACCAGCACGAGCCGCACGAACGTCGCCGGGTCCCAGCGCGACAGTTCGGCCGTGAAGTGGACCACCGCGAGGCCGCGCATGCCGGCCGCGGCCAGCACCTCGACCTTCTGGGCCTCGGTCATCAGCACGCGCGGCGCCCTGTCGGGGCGCAGCACGCGCGTCGGGTGCGGGTCGAACGTGAGCACGACCGGCGTCGCGCCCCGCTCCTCGGCCGTGCGGCGCACGCGCTCGATGATCTTCATGTGCCCGCGGTGAAGGCCGTCGAAATTCCCGAGCGCGAGTACGGGCGCCTTCCAGCCGCCCGGACGCGGCTCGCCTGGATAGCGGATGAGATCCACGGCTTCATGATATCCGAACGGGATTCGGGGTTCGGGATTCGGGGCTGGGAGGCTCGCAGTAGTCAGTAGCCAGTAGACAGTAGCCAGTAGAAACGCCCCGCCACGCTGCACGCTAGAGTGCGCGGCGAAACGGCGTTCATCTGGCTGGCATTTCTACTGAATACTGGCTACTGACTACTGGCTGCGCCCTGGCGTCAGATCTCTATCCTCAACCCGTCATACGCCAGCTCCACGCCGGCCGGGAGCGAGGCGTTGGTCGCCTCGTGAGGCAGGTCGTGGCAGATGTGCGTGAGCCACGTCCGCTCGGCGCCGATGCGGGCCGCGGCGGCCAGCGCCTGCTCCACCGTGAAATGCGTCGGGTGGGGCCGATGGCGCAGCGCGTCGATGGCGAGCGTGCGCACCCCGTCGAGCAGGGCCCATGACGTGTCGGGAATCCCGCTGCAGTCGGTGAGATAGGCGAAGTCCCGAAGGCGGAAGCCGAGGATTTTCCGCCGTCCGTGCCACACCGGCACCGGAGTGCACTCCTCCGCGCCGATCGAGAACGGCCCCCCGAGCGGGTACAGATGGACCCGGGGAACGCCGCCGCCTTCGTCCGCGCCGTCGAAGATGTACGCGAACGTCCGTCTCAGCTCCGTCAACGTGCGGGCATCGCCGTAGCAGGGGATCGCCGCCTGCTGCAGCACGTTGAACCGGCGCACCTCGTCGAGGCCCATCACGTGATCGGCGTGGCAGTGCGTGAACAGGATCGCGTCCACGCGATCGAGATCGAGGGCCAGCGCCTGGCTGCGCAGATCAGGGGTCGTGTCGACCAGCACTCGGACGCCCCCGCCCATCTCGAACAGGATGGACGGCCGGCTCCGGCGGTCGCGGGGGTCCGTCGAGCGGCACGTGCCGCAGCGGCAGCCGATCATCGGCACGCCGTGCGATGTGCCCGTGCCGAGAAACCGGACCGCGCAGCCCCCGCTCACGGCAGGATGATGGGCGACCCGGACGCGGTCGCCTGTTGCTGCGCGGCGACGTATCGCATGCGAAGGTCGTAGAGCACCTGCTCGAGCAGCGACCGTTCCTGCGCCGTCAGGTTGCCGCGCGTCTTCACCTCGAGCATCGCAAGAATGTCGATCATCTGCGACGCGGCTTCGAGGTTCGGCGCCTTCGTCTCCCCCGTCGCGGGATCCGGGTAGTCTCCGAAGTGCACCGCCGCCGTCGTCGTCAGCGAGATCACGAAACCGCTGAAACTCAACGCCAGGTCCTGGTCGTCCGCCACCGTGCCGCCTCCGACCCGCATGGTAGCATACGGCCGATGACCCCAACGACAGACGCCGCCGCCGCGTTCGCCCGTCTCGTGGAGCTCGTGCGCGTCCTCCGCTCCCCGGGCGGCTGTCCGTGGGACCGCGGGCAGACGCTGCAGTCGCTCCGCCCGTTCGTCCTCGAGGAGACGTACGAAGTGCTCGAGGCGCTCGACCATGATGATCGCCGCGCGCTGCGCGAGGAACTCGGCGACTTCATCTTCGAAGGCGTGCTGCTCGCGCAGCTCTGCGCCGAGTCCGGCGACTTCACCGTGGCCGACTCGCTGCACGCCATCTCGGACAAGCTCGTCCGCCGCCACCCGCACGTGTTCGGGCCGAACGACGAGGGCACGGGCGCCGACGGCCGGCCCCTCCCGACAACGCCAGACGAGGTCGTCGAACGCTGGGAGGACCTGAAAGCCCGCGAGCGGAGCAGCAAGGGCGGCCAGCGGACGGCGCTGGGCGGCGTGCCCAAGGTCCTGCCGGCGCTGCTGCGCACGCACGAGATCGGCATCCGGGCCTCGGCGGTGGGCTTCGATTGGGAGCGGCCCGCCGACGTGGTGGCCAAGATCGACGAGGAGGTGGCTGAACTCCGCGAGGAGATCGGCAGCGCGGCTCCCGGCAGCCGCGAGCGCGCGGAGGAGGAGATGGGCGACCTGCTCTTCGCAATCGCCAACCTCTCGCGGAAGCTCGGGATCGAACCGGAATCCGCGCTGCGCAAAGCCAACGACAAGTTCACGCGCCGGTTCTCCGCCATGGAAACCCGGCTGCGCGCGACCGGGCGCCCGCTCTCCGAATTCTCGTTGCAGGAGATGGAGGACGAGTGGAGCCGGGTCAAGCGGGCGGAGCGCGAGGCGCCTTCGGGCGCGGAACCAGGGTCAGCCGGCGCCCGGTGAACGTCCGCACCTCGACGCTGCGCCCATCCGTGCGCAGCGAGACAGCGCCATCGAGATCGGTCCGGAGAATGAGCGCCCCAATCGCGCGATAGCGCGCCAGCACGGCCGCGTGCGGGTGTCCGTAGCGGTTGCCGCGGCCCGCGCTGATGACGGCCAGGTCGGGGGCCGCCGCCTCGACCAGCGCCCACGTGCTCGACGTCGCGCTGCCGTGGTGCGGAGCCAGGATTACCCGGACCCCGGCGGGCTGAACGAGCCGCGCGATCTCGGCCTCGGCGGACGATTCGACGTCGCCGGCCAGCAGCAGCGAGACGCCGCCGTAGCGCACCTCCACGGCCACCGAGTCGTCGTTCCTCACGCGCTGGCGCTCCCAAACGGGAGACGGCGGATGAATCGCCACCACCTCCGCCTCGCCGAAGCGGAGGCGATCGCCGCGCTGGACCACCCGCCAGGCCGACCCGGCGCGGGTCGCGGCCGCCCCGAGCTGCTGCAGCAGCGGTTCGGGCGGAACCGGCACGCCTTCCCAGACTTCGCGGGGGCGGAAGTCGGACACCAGCGAGGCCGCCCCGCCGATGTGGTCGGCGTCACCGTGGGTGGCCACGAGGTGCGTCACCCGAAGCACGCCCGCGGCCCAGATCGCCGGTTCGATCACCCGCCTGCCCAGGTCGAAGCGGCCGCCGCCGGCGCCGCCGGCGTCCACCAGCATGGCCTCGCCGGAGGGGAATCTCACCAGCGTCGCCGAGCCCTGCCCCACATCGATGCACGTGGCTTCGACATACGCGGTGCGGCCCAGGCGCAGGTGCGGCGTGAAGACCATCCAGGCTCCGCTCGCCAGGAGCGCCGACGCCGACGCGGCCTTCACGCGCCTCGCCAGGCACCGGTGGAGCGGTAGCGTCACCGCGACGTGGCGCGCGGCGAACCAGGCGAGCCACGAGGTGTAGTAGGCCGCCATGACTGCCGCCTGTGGCGCCGGCACCCGCGCCACGGCCCAGGGTATGAACTCCACGAACCGCGCGCTCTCCACCAGGCCCCACGCCGACAGGTGCGTCACGTGCGCCACGGCCGGCGCTCCGGCCGGCGCGACGGCGTCGAACGCCACGAGCAGCATTCCGCCGGCCTGGACCGCGGACATGAGAGGGATGGCGGCGAAGTTCAGCAGGAGGCCCGCGGCGGTCACGCGCGAGAAGACCTGCGCGCTCACCGGGAAGAGCGCGAGTTCCGCGGACACCGAAGCCGCGAGCAGGCCGGCAGGCGCCTTGAGCACGATCCCGGCCGGCCGCAGGCGCGCCAGCAGTACCGGCGTCCCGGCAAGGATCGCGACGGTGGCGCCGTACGTCAGCCAGGCGCCGGCATCACAGACGGAGAGCGGATCGAGCGCGCAGGTCGCGGCGGCCGACGCGCCGATGGAATTGTACGGCCTCGCCCGATGGTCGGCTGCATGGGCCACGAGGTACAGCACCGCCATCTGCGTGGCGCGCACGACGGAGGCGCCTCCCCCGACCATGAACGCATACCCCGCGAGCAGGCCCGCGACGGCGAGATGCGCGGGGCCCGGCCTCAGGCCGGCCACTCTCGCCAGAAGCATCAGGGCGGCGGCGAGCACGGCGATGTTGCCGCCCGAGATGGCAATCACGTGATAGGTGCCGGCCTGCTGCAGCCGCTCCTCGGTGTCCTCGTCGAGGCCCGCCCGATCGCCGAGCAGGATCGCTCGGACGATGGCGGCTGAGCGCGGGCTGTGGATGCCCACCCGGCGGTTCACGATGTGCCGGACATGGAGGCGCAGGGCGGCGGCCCACTCGGCCGCGGCGCTGCCGAGCGCCAGCACCCGGACGAGCATCCCGCTCTTCACGCTGCCGACGAGTGTCGTGCCCCGCAGGGCGAGCGCGCGCTCGTCGTCTCTCGCGCCCGGATTCAGGTAGCGCGAGGGGCGGCGCAGGTGCGCCGGCAGGCTGACGGTTCTGCCGCGCCGCCACGCCTCGATCGAGGCGGGATCGGCCTCCCCCGCGATGGTGAGCAGCACGCCGCCGCGGGCGCCGTGCGCCCGCCCGTCGAGGATGATCTGCCGCACGTCGAGGGCGAGCCGGACCCCCGCATCGCCAGGTGAGGCGTCGGCCGTGATCGTCCCGAGGAGTGTGACCGGGTCTCCCGGCGCGTCCGAGATGGCGCGGGCCCCGTGAACGGCGAGCAGCACCGCTCGCAGTGGCGAGTGCGTGGCCCGGTCGGACGCGGTCGCGGCCAGCGCGTAGCCGGCCACCGCCGCGGTGAAAAGGGCTGCGGCCACGAAGGCGGCCGCCACGCGTTCGTGCCAGGCCAGGACGCTGAGGCTGGCGCCGAGCACGATCGCTGCCGCCACCGCCCCGGAGGCGGCACCGCCGGAAACGCCGAGGGCCGCCCCGCACACGAGCGCAATCGCGGGAGGCACGGCCGGGTAGCGCACGGCTCGGACATGGCAACGCCCGTGCCACATCCGCGCGAGGCCGGGAACCGCCAAGCGCCTGCAGGACGGGAGATTCCGGCCGCGTGCGCCGCGGGGCTTGCAGGAACTGCGATATCAGGACGCCGGAGGCGTGGCAGATTCTGCGTGGTAGTCCTGCAGCGCGCGGACGCTCAGTTCGTGTTCCCCGAGCGCGCGGATGCCGCTGACGGCCGCCGCCGCGCCGGTGAGCGTCGTGATGCAGGGCACGCCTTGCAGCATGGCCGCCCGGCGCACCGTCCGATCGTCGAAGAACGATGCCCGTCCGAGCGGGGTGTTGATCACCATCTGGATGGCGCCGTTGACGACCTGGTCCGCCACGTTCGGCCGTCCCTCGTTCACCTTGTAGACCGTCGAGGCCTCCACGCCGTGGGCACGCAGGTACGCGGCCGTGCCCCGCGTGGCGACGATCGTGAACCCGAGCGACAGGAGGTCGCGGGCCACCGGCAGCACGTTCGGCTTGTCCGAGTTGTTCACGCTGATGAACACGGTGCCGCTGGTGGGCAGCTCCTGGCCGACGGCCATCTGGGCCTTCGCGAACGCCTCGCCGAACGTGGCCGCGCCGCCCATCACCTCGCCCGTCGACTTCATCTCCGGCCCGAGGATCGTGTCGACGCCCGGGAACCGCACGAACGGGAACACCGGCGATTTGACGAAGACGCCGTTCACCGTGAGGTCGCGCGTCAGCCCGAGGTCGGCGAGCGTCCGCCCGCCCATCACCCTCGCGGCGATGCGCGCCAGCGGGACGCCGGTAGCCTTCGACAGGTAGGGCACCGTGCGGGAAGCCCGCGGATTGACCTCCAGCACGTACACCACGTCGCCCTTGATCGCGAACTGGGCGTTCATCAGGCCCACCACGCCGAGGGCCTGCGCGATGCGGCGCGTGTAGCGCCGGATGGTTTCGACGTGGCGCTCCTGCACCAGGAAGGGCGGCACGACGCAGGAACTGTCGCCCGAGTGGATGCCGGCCTCCTCGATGTGCTCCATGATCCCGGCAATCACGACGGCGCCTGTCGCGTCGCCGAGCGCGTCGACGTCGAGCTCGAAGGCATCTTCGAGGAACCGGTCGATGAGCACCGGGTGCTCCGGCGACGCGTCGACCGCCGTCGTCATGTACCGATCGAGCGCCCCGGGGTCGTACACGATCGCCATGGCGCGGCCGCCCAGCACGTACGACGGGCGGACGACCACGGGGAACCCGATCGCGGCCGCCACCTCCCGCGCTTCCTCGCGCGACGACGCCGTGCCGCTCGGCGGCTGCGGGATGCCGAGCTCGTCGAGCAGCGCGGCGAAGCGCTTGCGATCCTCGGCGAGGTCGATCGAGTCGGGCGACGTGCCCAGCACGGCCACGCCGGCCTTGTGCAGCGTCGTCGAGAGCTTGAGGGGCGTCTGGCCGCCGAACTGCACGAGGCAGAACACCTCGCCGCCGGCCGCCCGCTCGCGGTCGATGACGCTCAGCACGTCTTCGAGGGCGAGGGGCTCGAAGTAGAGGCGGTCGGAGGTGTCGTAATCGGTCGACACGGTCTCCGGGTTGCAGTTCACCATCACGGTCTCGTAGCCCTCGTCGCGAAGCCCGAAGACCGCGTGGCAGCAGCAGTAGTCGAACTCGATGCCTTGCCCGATGCGGTTCGGCCCGCTGCCGAGGATCACGGCCTTGCGCCGCGGCGTCGGGTCGGCCTCGCACTCCTCTTCGTAGGTGCCGTACAGGTACGGCGTGAGCGACTCGAACTCGGCCGCGCACGTGTCGATGCGTTTGTAGGCATTGCGCATCCCGGCGTTCGCGCGGCGTTCGCGCACGGCCTTCTCGCTGGTGGCGAGGGCGCTGGCGATCTGCGCGTCCCCGAAGCCGTGCCGCTTCAGCTCCCGCAGTTCGTCGTCCCCGAGGCCGGCGAGCGCCCGTCCGCGCAGTGCAGCCTGCCGGGCGGAGAGGTCCGCAAACTGGGCGAGGAACCACGGATCGATTTGCGTGAGCTCGTGCAGGGTCTCCCGCGTCCAGCCCCGGTCGAGCGCCTCGAAGAGCGCCCAGAGGCGGCCGTCGTTGGGCGTCATCAGCCGCTGGCGCAGGCCGTCGTCATCGTCGCCGCGGCACGCGCCGGTGTCGAAGAGCAGGCTGGACCGCCCCATCTCGAGCGACCGCACCCCTTTCATGAACGCTTCCTGGAAGGTGCGGCCGATGGCCATCACCTCCCCCACCGACTTCATCTGCGTCGTCAGGGTGCGTTCGGCCTCGGGGAACTTCTCGAAGTTCCAGCGGGGGATCTTCACGACGACGTAGTCGATTGTCGGTTCGAACGATGCCGGCGTGAGGCGGGTGATGTCGTTGGGGATCTCGTCGAGGTGATACCCCAGGGCCAGCTTCGCGGCGATCTTCGCGATGGGAAATCCCGTGGCCTTCGAGGCGAGCGCCGACGAGCGGGACACCCGCGGATTCATCTCGATGACCACCATCCGCCCGTCGCGCGGGTGCACGGCGAACTGGATGTTGGAGCCGCCCGTTTCGACGCCGACGCGCCCGATGATGCGGCGCGCGGCGTCGCGCATGGCCTGGTATTCCTTGTCGGTCAGCGTGAGCGCCGGCGCGACCGTGATGCTGTCGCCCGTGTGGACGCCCATCGGGTCGACGTTCTCGATCGAGCAGATGACGACGAAGTTGTTGGCGGCATCGCGCATCACCTCCAACTCGTATTCCTTCCACCCGATGAGCGACTCCTCGATGAGCACCTCGTGCACGGGGCTCATGGCCAGCCCGCGCCGCACGATCTCGTGGAACTCTTCGACGTTGTACGCGATGCCGCTGCCGACGCCGCCGAGGGTGAACGACGGGCGGATGATGGACGGGAACCCGGTCGCCCTGACCAGCGCCAGCGCCTCGTCGGGCGACCGCGCGTACCCGCTCTCGGGCACGCCGATGCCAATCTCGCGCATCGCGTCGCGGAACTTGAGGCGGTCCTCCGCCACGTCGATGGCCTCCACCGACGCGCCAATCAGTTCGACGCCGTGACGCTCGAGCGCGCCGCTCTTCGCGAGCGCCATCGCCAGGTTCAGGGCCGTCTGGCCGCCCACCGTCGGGAGCAGCGCATCGGGCCGCTCGCGCGCGATGATCGCCTCCACGATGTCGGGGCGCAGCGGTTCGACGTAGGTGCGGTCGGCCAGCTCAGGGTCGGTCATGATCGTGGCCGGGTTGCTGTTGACCAGCACCACCTCGACGCCCTCGCTCCGGAGGGCCTTGCACGCCTGGGAGCCCGAGTAGTCGAACTCGCAGGCCTGCCCGATGACGATCGGGCCGGCGCCGACCACCAGCACGCGTTTCACGTCGTCGCGGCGCGGCATCTACGCGCGCTCCATGGCGTCGATGAAGAGGCCGAACAGGTAGTCCGCGTCATGCGGGCCGGGAGAGGCCTCGGGATGGTACTGCACGCTGAAGACCGGCCGGCGGCGGTGGCGGAACCCTTCGAGCGTGTGGTCGTAGAGATTGACGTGCGTGACCGTCACGTCGGCCGGCAGCGTGTCGGGATCGACGCAGAAGCCGTGGTTCTGCGACGTGATCTCGATGCGGCCCGTCTCGATGTGTTTCACCGGGTGATTCGTCCCGCGATGGCCGAACTTCAGCTTGAAGGTGCGCGCGCCGAGGGCGAGGCCCAGCAACTGGTGGCCGAGGCAGATGCCGAACAGCGGCGTGCCGTGTGCGACGACCGCGCGGACGTTCGCGACGACCGACGGCAGCGCAGCCGGGTCGCCGGGCCCGTTGCTGAGGAAGACGCCCGACGGGCCGTCGGCCAGCAGCGCCGACGCCGGCGTCGAGGCCGGATAAACGCGGACGTCGCAGCCATAGGCCGCCAGCCTGCGCAGGATGTTCCACTTCATGCCGTAGTCCCACGCCGCCACGCGATAGCGGCGCGCCGGCATGCGATCAGGCTCGAGCGGGTAGCCGTCGCTGCCTGCCTGGGCGCCCGGGAAGGGCCAGTCGAACGGGGCCCCGCAGGTGACGCCGGACACCAGGTCCGACCCGGCCATCTGCGGCGCGCGGCGCGCCAATTCGACGAGACTTGGCGGATCGTGGTCGCCGCTCCTGATGACCCCGCGCATCACGCCGGCCGACCGCAGCCGGCGCGTCAACGCGCGCGTGTCGATCCCCGCGATCGCGACGATGCCCGACGCCGCCAGGTACTCGCCGAGCGGCCCGGCCGCGCGCCAGTTGCTCGCGACGAGCGACTCGCTGCGCATGACGAAGCCGGCCACCTGCGGGGCGCGCGATTCCACATCGGCCGCGGCGACGCCGTAGTTGCCGATTTCCGGGCACGTCATCGTGACGATCTGCCCGGCGTACGACGGGTCCGTCAGGATTTCCTGGTACCCGGTCAACCCGGTATTGAACACGACTTCGCCGGTCGCGGTCCCTTCCGCGCCGACGGCCGTGCCCTGGAACCAGGTGCCATCTTCCAGAGCGAGAACGGCCTTCACCGTGCGGTGTCCCTCTCGAGTGTCGCCGTGATCCGGCGGGCGTCGCCCGCGGCAACGGTGAGCGTCTGCGACCACGTCTTGTAGCCAGGCAGCCGCAGTTCGAGCTTGTGGGTGCCAGGCCGCAGTTGCCGCACCGTCAGCGGGGTCGGCGCGAGGTCGCGCCCGTCGATGCGGATGCGCGCGCCCGGGGGGGTGCTCTCGATGAACACCGTCAGCACCGACTTCGGGGCGGGCGCCTGCGCCGGGCCGGCCGGCGGCGTTCCACTGCCGCTCCGGAGCGTGAACGACAGCGTGGCGGACGGCTCGTCGGCAGTCAGCACCACGGTCTGCTCCTGCGGCGCGTATCCCGGCCTGGTCACGCGGATGACGTGAGAGCCGAGAGGCACGTTCTTGAGGCTGCGCGGCGTGAGGCCGCTGCGCTCTCCGTCGAGGTAGACATTCGCCTGCCGCGACGCCGTGACTTGAATGGCTCCGCGCGCGGCACCGCCGGCGGCGCGCGGCGAGCGCTCGACTGCGGGCGGCGCGGCGGGCGCGGCCGCAACAGGAGCCGGAGTGTCCGCGGGAGCGGCCGTCGCCGCGGGCGCCGGAGAGGCGGCCGCCGCCGCGGGCGCCCGAGAGGTGGCCGTCGGTGGGACCGTCGTGATCGTTCCAGCCGGCGCCGTGGCCGCCGGGGACGCACCGCGCGAGCCAAGCCAGTACCCGCCAGCGAGACCGACGATCAGGCCGGCCACCACGCCGATGAGCACCGGCACGACAGGCGGACGGCTGGCGGCCGGGCGCGTGAGCAACTCGAAGTCCGGGACGGGAGGCGCGGGCGGCGTCGGCCTCGCCGGTTCGAAGGCCCGCGGCACGCCGTCGTCTTCGTCGGCTGGCCTGTCCGGCTCCACCTGCGTCGTGTCGAAGCGGCTGTACCGCGACGGAGGCCGACGGCGTTCACTGCCCTTCGCTCGCACGTACGGCCGTGGCGGCTCGGCGGCCGGCGGAGCGGCAGCCGCCTCCGCGAACGGCGTGGGACTGGCTTCCAGCGCCGGGGCAGGCACGACCTCCGGCGGCGTCGGCTCGGGCTCCAGCGGCGGAAGCAGCGCCTCCACCTCGTCCAGGTCCGGCTCGCGCTCTTCCGCCCGGCGGCCTGCTGGCGCCGACTCGGAAGTCCCGGCCAGATTCAGCACCATATCGTCCGAGGCCATATGCTGGCCGACCCGCGTGTCGGCGGCCAAATCGAACTCGAGGCCTGCGGTGGCTAGCGCCTCCACCGCCGACTGCTCTGACGGCCCCGGGCCGAGGATATCGAGCCCGATGGCGGCAGACGCCGGGCCTGCGTCGCGGTCGGACGACAGCCGGTCGAGCGTGGCGGCCAGCTCGGCATCCACGCTTTCGCCAGGCGCCTCGGGACGCGACAGCAGTTCGTCCGCCAGCCTGTGATCGGGCGTCAGGCCAGTGGCGAGACGCGCTGCCGGCAGGTCGGTGGACGGCGGCAGCACGAGCTCCGGCGCCGGTCCGGCCTCGAGGGGCACGTCGGGCAGCGACACCGGCAGGTGGGACAGTCCGGGTCCGCTCTCCCCGGCGTCCGCCGGATCACTCACGGGAACGTACCGCACCTCGCCCGCCACGGCTGTCACCGCCGGAGGAGCCGGGGACGATGGAACCGGAACGATGGGCGCCTCGAACCCGGCTCGGGCTCTGGCGACGTTCTCCGCCTCGGCCAGGGGCTCGTCGAGGCCCGGCAGCTTCGCCGGCTTCGTCCGCGGCTTCCTCGGACGTCGGTCGGGCACCCGTTCAACGTGCGCCGCGCC
This sequence comes from uncultured Acidobacteriota bacterium, assembly GCA_963806085.1. Lineage (GTDB taxonomy): Bacteria > Acidobacteriota > Vicinamibacteria > Vicinamibacterales > JAKQTR01 > JAKQTR01. The sequence continues at coordinate 763,006 of CAWDWR010000001.1, read as the reverse complement.
CGCAGCGGTTTCCGAGAGCGCAGCCGCGAACCCGACCGCGAAGTCCAGCGCGCGCGGGGGCCGGCGGCCGGGATCGGCGTCGAGCGCCGACTCGATGATCTCACGCAGCGCGGCCGGGTCGTGGACGCGGATGTCGCTCAGGCCTGGCAGGGGCTGGTCGGTGCCGGGGAGCGCACGCCTCCCGGTCAGCACTTCGTAGGCGATGGCCCCCAGCGCGTAGATGTCGGCGGCGGCTCCCCATTCGTCGCCGCCCTCGCGCTCCGGCGCCACGTACGGCCGGCGCACCGGTCCGTGGAGGCCGACGCGCTCGAGCGCCTGGGCCACGCCGAGCCCCGTGACATGGGTCTCGCCCGGCGTCACGATGATGTCGCGCGGGTGCAGCGACCCGTGATAGACGCCGGCGTGGGCCGCGGCGTCGAGCGCTTCGGCCACGTGCGTGATGAGCCGCATGGCATCGCCGGCCGGGGCCGGCCCGTACTGCCTGATGGCGGCGTCGAGTGATTCGCCGGACACGTAGGGCACGGCCACGTACGGCACGAACTCCTCGATGCCGGCGGCGACTGGCGCGGCCACGCATGGCGCGTCGATCCCGAGCGCCGCCAGGCGCCCCAGTTCTTCTGCCAGGGCCGAGGCCTGTTCCGGCGTGAGGTCGAGGGTGAAGGCCTTTACCGCGACGAGGCGTTCATGGTCGGGATCGTGCGTGCGGAAGACAGGCCCCAGCACGCCCGCCCCAATCTGGTGCAGGAGTCTGAACCGACCGAAAGCCGGAGGCGGCGAGTAAGAGGTGCCTGACGTCAATTCCTCACGTGTTTCCGGGGCCGATGCTAACATGGAACTTCCGCGGCAGCAATCGCCAACGAGCATGCCGCCGCACGCCGCCCGCGTCGCTTGACACCACACGCGGGCATGGATGAGAGTAGCGTTCCGGTGAATCCACAGCCCGCATCAGACGCAACGGCCGCCATCCATGTGCCGGTCGACATCCGGCGCTACCCCGGGATTCGCCGGCTGGCCGGCGACTACGCATATGCGTTCGACGCCCTTGCGCCCTTCTACGAAGGGAATCCCGCGCAGCCCGGGGCCTGGGAGTCGGCGATCGAGCGGGTTCGGGCGCACCGGCGCGATCGCGGAGCGGTCGCCGACGTGATCGCGGCGCAGCAGCAGCGCCGCGGCGCACCACCCGAGGCGCGGGCGGCGCTCGACCGGCTGCGCCAGGACGGCACCGTCGCCGTCGTCACGGGCCAGCAGGCGGGGGCGTTTGGCGGCCCCCTCTACACGCTCCTGAAAGCGGTCACCGCGCTCCGGCTCGCGGCCCGGGTGCGCCAGGACCACCAGGTGCCGGCCGTCGCCGTCTTCTGGATTGACTCCGAGGATCACGACTGGAACGAAGTGGCGTCGTGCACGGTGTTCGATGGCGACGTGCAGCCCCGCACGGTCCGGCTGCCCGACCCGCCGGGGGCGGGCTCGACTCCGGTCGGCAGGCTGCCGCTCGGCGACGGCGTCGCCGCGGCCCTGGACGAGCTCGCAGCCGTCTTTCCGCCAACGGAGTTCACCGCGTCGCTGATGACCAAGCTCCGCTCGTCCTACAAGCCGGGGGCGAGCACCAGCGAGGCCTTCGGACGGCTGCTCGAGTTCACACTCGGGGAGTTCGGCCTCATCGTGTATGACGCCGCCGACCCCGCCGCCAAGGCGCCCGTGCGCGAGGTCTTCGAGCGCGACGTGCAGTTTCCGGGGCGCACGGCGGAGCTGGCCCACGAGGCCGGCGCCGAACTGGTGCGGCTCGGCTACCACGAGCAGGTGAGCGCCCACGCCGACGGGCTGTCGCTGTTCTCGCTCGCCGGCGGACGACAGCCGATCCGCTTCGCGGACGGCACGTTCCGCGCAGGCGAGCGCGCGTGGTCGCATGCGGAACTGCTGGCAGCGGTCCGCACCGACCCGGCGGGCTTCAGCCCCAACGTGCTGCTCCGGCCCATCGTGCAGGACACCCTGTTTCCGACCGTGGCGTATGTCGCCGGGCCGAACGAACTCGCCTACCTCGGACAGCTCAAGCCAGTGTACGCCCACTTCGGCGTGCCGATGCCGCTGATGGTGCCGCGCGCGTCTGCCACGCTGATCGACTCGGCGGGCGTGCGGTTCCTGGCCAGGCACGATGTCGCGCTCGGCGCGCTGCACGCGCAGGACGAGAGCCTGCTGAACCGCCTGCTCGAGGCGGCGCTCCCGGGCGGCGTCGATGCCGCCTACCAGGCGGCCGCGGCGGCGATCGACGGCCCGATGCAGGCCCTCGTGCAGGCGGTGCCCGCGATCGACCCGACCCTCGAGGGCGCGGCGCGATCGGTCGCCGGCAAGATCAATCACGAACTCCAGGGGCTCCACACGAAGATCATCCACGCGGCGAAGCGGCGTGACGAGACGCTGCGCCGCCAGTTCGCGCGCACGCGGTCTCAGGCCTTCCCCAACGGCTACGCGCAGGAGCGCACGATCGGCTTCGTGTCGTTCCTCAACCGCTATGGCCCGGGCCTGGTCGACCACCTCGTCCGCGAACTGCCCCTCGACGCGGGCGCGCACTGGGTCGTCACGGTATAGGCCGCGAGGACTCGCCGTGTCAGCTGACCCGCCGACACCGCGCTCCGCCACCGCCCCGCACGCCCGCGGCGGCGCCGCCTCCGCCTGGCGCTTGCGCTCGTGGTCGGCCTGCCGCTTCTCGCGGCCATCGCGGTGACCTCTTACTACTACGTCATGTTCGCGCGCATCATCGACGCGCGCCTGCAGGGCGAGCGTGTGCGCGCGCTGCCGCGCGTGCTCGCGCGCCCGTTCGACATTCACCGCGGACAGTGGCTCTCGGCGCAGCAGCTCGCCGATCGCCTGAACGACCTCGGGTACGCCGAGCGGGCGACGCCCGCGGCAGCCGGGCGAGTTCTCGCGCCTCGGCGACACCGTCACGCTCGTCGCCGAGGGGCGGCGAGCTCACCGGCCGGCGGCTGCGCGTCCAGATCGCCGTCCAGGCGCCGGGCCTGCCGGCCCCGGTCGGGCCGGACGGGAAGCCGGTCCCCACCGAGGCGGTGGCGCGAGATCGAGATCGACGGGCGGCGGCACGCTCGATCGCGTCGAACTCGACCGGCCGCTGCTGACGACGCTCATCACGACGAGGCGCGAGAAGCGACGGCGGGTCTCGCTGACGCTCATCCCGAAGCACATGGTCCAGGCGGTGCTCGCCATCGAGGACCGCCGCTTCTACGATCACCCCGGCATCGACCCGATCCGCATCGTCGGCGGCGATCATCACGAACCTGAAGGGCGACCGGCCCTACCTCGTCGGCGGCAGCACGCTCACGCAGCAGCTCGTGAAGAACTTCTTCCTGACGCCGGAGAAATCGTTCCGGCGCAAGTTCCAGGAGCAGTTCCTGTCGATCGTCCTCGAAACGCGGGCGACGAAGGACGAGATCCTCGAGCTGTATCTGAACGACGTCTATCTCGGCCAGCGCGGCTCGTACGCCATCCACGGCGTCGCCGAAGCGTCGCGGGTGTTCTTCGGCAAGGACGTCACCAACGTCTCGCTCGCCGAGGCCGCGACCATCGCCGGCGTCATCCAGGCGCCCGGCCGGCACTCGCCCTTCTCGTCGGCGACCCGCTCGCGGGACCGCCGCAACGTCGTGCTGCAGGCCATGGCCGATGCGGGCTATGTCAGCCAGGCGGCCGCCGAACGGGCGGGACGGGAGCCGATGCAGACAGTCGCGCGGGCATTGGAAACGGAAGCCGCGTACTTCGTCGACCTGCCTCGGCCAGACGCTGGCCGATCAGTACCCGGGTCTGCTGAGCGGGACCAGGCCTGTCGACATCTACACCACGCTCGACTTCGAGCCTGCAGCGGATCGCGCAGGAAGCGGTGCAGGCCGGCGCCGTGGCGATCGACGCCCAGCTCGCGCGCAAGCAGATCAAGGGCCAGGCCCAGATCGCCCTGATTGCCATCGACCCGAGGACCGGCGACATCGTGGCCTACATCGGCGGCCGCTCATACGGGCAGTCCCAGTTCAACCGCCCCGTGAACGCCCGGCGCCAGCCCGGGTCGGTGTTCAAGCCGTTCGTCTACCTGGCCGCGTTCGAATCGGCGGCCGCCGACGGGCCGGACCGACATCACGCCCGCCACGCTCGTCGACGACGAGCCGTCGACGTTCGCCTTCGACGATCAGGCAGTGGACGCCGCGCAACTACGAGGACGAGTACGACGGCATCATCACCCTGCGCCGCGCGCTCGCACAGTCGCGCAACGTCGGCCACGGTGCGGGCGGCCGAGACTGGTCGGCTTCGACAAGGTCGCCGGGCTGTGGAAGCGGCTCGGGTCGAGCACGGTGCCCAAGCCGTATCCGTCGATCGCCCTCGGCGTGTTCGAGGCCACGCCGATCGAAGTGGCTACGGCCTACACGGTGTTCCCGAACGGCGGCGAAACACGCCCGCTGCGCACCATCGCCCGGCTCGAAAGCGGCGGCGCCGAACTGCCGCTGCAAGGCAGCGCCCCCGGTGCGCATCGCACGCGCCGGACACCACGTTTCTCGTCACGAGCATGATGCGGAGCGTCATCAACGAGGGGACCGCGGCGTCGGCCCGCGGCATGGGCTTCAGCCATGACGCGGCAGGCAAGACCGGCACCACCAACGACCTGCGCGACGCCTGGTTCGTCGGGTTCACCCCCGAACTGCTCACCGCCGTGTGGGTTGGCTTCGACGACAACCAGCCGGTCGGCCTCAGCGGATCGCAGGCCGCGCTCCCGATCTGGACCCGCTTCATGATGGGCGCCCTCGCGGGCCGTCCCGAACGTGGGCTTCGCGCCGCCTGCCGGCATCGTCTTCGTGAGCATCGATCGCGACACCGGCAAGCTCGCCCAGCCCGCCTGCCCGAGGATCATCAGCGAGGCCTTCATCGCCGGCACCGAGCCGACCGAAGCGTGCGAACTGCACCGGTTCTGAGGCTGGGCAGTAGCTAGAAGCCAGAAGGGCCCACTGACGTTCGTCAGAAGCCAGAAGACGGCTGTTCAGCTGAACGGGCCTTTCTTCTGGCTTCTGGCTTCTTGCTTCTTGATTCTGTCTTCTCGGCCCCCGCTTCTGTCTATAATCCCCTCGTGCACGAAGCAGTGTTTGCGGCGGCGCTCCGGGCCCTCGAACGCGGCGAGGAGGCGGCGCTGGTCACCATCGTGTCGACCCACGGATCGACGCCCCAGCGCGTCGGCGCCAGGATGCTCGTGTACGCCGACGGACGCACCGTCGGCACGATCGGCGGCGGCTGCTACGAGAACGACGCGGCCGGCAAGGCGCGCGAGAGCATCAGGACGAAGCAGGCGGGCGTGGCACGGTACGAACTCAGCGACACGCTCGCCGAAGAGAACGGGCTGATTTGCGGAGGCCGGATGGACGTGTTCATCGAACCGCTCGATCCGTCGCCGCGCCTGATCGTGGTCGGGTGCCGGCCACGTCAGCCAGCACGTGGCCAGAATCGCGGCCGATGTCGGGTTCCGGGTGCACGTCCTCGACGATCGGGAAGCGTTTGCGAACCGCGACAGGTTTCCGTCGGCAGACGAGGTCACCGTGGCGGACATCGCGGCATTCCTGGCGGCGGCCGACCTGCCGACCTCCGCCTTCGTCGTCGTCGTTACGCGCGGACACACGCACGATCTCGCGGCGATGCGCGCGCTGGCCGGCCGTCCGCTCCGCTACGTCGGCATGATCGGCAGCCGGGCCAAGGTCGCGCGGATCTTCGACGCCCTCGCGGCCGACGGCGCGCCGGCGGAGTGGCTGGCGCAGGTGCACGCGCCCATCGGGCTGCAGATCGGCGCCGTCACGCCCGAGGAGATCGCCGTCAGCATCGTGGCCGAGCTCGTCGCCGTGCGGCGCGGCGTGGCACCGCCCGCCGCTGCGGCGGCCATGAAGGACCGGCGGTAGCAACGCAGCATGGCTTCCCTGCTCATCCGCGGCGGCACGATCCTCACGATGAACGACCGCCTCGACGTCGGTCCAGGGCGACGTCCTGATCCGGGACGGCCGCATCGAGGCCGTGGGCCGGCCTGACGAGCCGAGACCCGACTCGGTGCTCGACGCGTCCGGCGGCCTGGTGCTGCCGGGATTCATCCAGACGCACGTTCACCTGTGCCAGACGCTGTTCCGGGGCTTCGCCGACGACCTCGCGCTCATCGACTGGCTGCGGACGCGGATCTGGCCCATGGAGGCGGCCCACACGCCCGCGTCCCTCCGGGCGTCGGCCCGCCTGGCGGCCTGCGAGCTCCTGTCGAGCGGCACCACCGCGGTGCTGACGATGGAGACCGTGCACGACACGGAGGCGGTGTTCGAGGAAGTGGAAGCCTCGGGCCTGCGCGCGGTTGTCGGCAAGTGCCTGATGGATGCCGATGCGGCGGTGCCCCGCCGCCTCCTTCAGACGGCGCGCGCGGCCATCGACGAAAGCCTCGACCTCCACCGGCGATGGGACGGCGCCGCAGGCGGGCGGCTGCGCGCGGCCTTCGCGCCGCGCTTCGCGGTGTCGTGCTCGCGGGGCCTGCTGGAGGAGGTCGGATCGCTGTCGGCCAGCGGCGGGGTGCTCGTGCATACCCACGCCTCCGAGCAGCAGGCCGAGATTGCCATCGTCGAGCGGCAGACCGGGAAACGCAACATCGAATACTTCGAGGCGATCGGACTCGCTTCCGAGCGTCTCTGTCTGGCGCACTGCGTGTGGGTGGACGAGCGCGAACAGGACATCCTCGCGGCCCGCCGCGTGAAGGTGCTCCACTGCCCCGGCTCGAACCTGAAACTCGGCAGCGGCATCGCGCCGGTCGCGGAGCTGCGACGGCGCGGCGTCTCGCGTGTCGCTTGGCGCCGACGGCGCGGCCTGCAACAACCGCCTGGACATGTTCGAGGAGATGCGCCTCGCGGCGGTGCTGCAGGCCATGCGGCTCGGGCCGGGCGCGCTGCCCGCCCGGGACGCGGTCTGGATGGCGACGCGCGAGGGCGCACGCGCCCTCGGCCTGGACGTCCGAGATCGGGTCGATCGAGCCCGGCAAGCGCGCCGACCTGATCGTCGTCGACCTCGACCGGCCCCACCTCGCGCCGGGCGGCGGATCCGTACTCGACGCTCGTCTACGCCGCCCGCGGAACCGACGTCCGCCACACCGTGGTCGATGGTGCCGTGCTGGTGCGCGACTGGCCGCCCGGTCCGCGTCGACCCGGCCGAGGTCGACCGCCGCCGCGCGCGCCGAGGCCGCAGCGCTTCTGGCCACGGGCCGGCCTCTCGACTTGGTATAATGGTGGCTGGGTTCGTGTAACCCGTTGAACACCTTATGGCCAGCGACTTGCCGACTCTGAACGAACGGACGAGACGGATCCTGGCGACCCTGGTCCGCGAGCACATCGAATCCGGCGAGCCCGTGGCCTCCCAGGCGCTGGTGCGGCGGGGAGGCTTCGGCCTTTCGTCTGCCACCATCCGCAACATCCTCGTGCAGCTCGAGGAACTGGGCTACCTCCGCCAGCCGCACACCTCGGCCGGCCGTGTGCCGACCGACCTCGGGTACCGCGTCGTACGTCGACCAGCTGCTCAAGCACCCGCGGACCCCCCGGTCGGCGGCCCTGGCCGAGGCGCAGGTGCTCGAACAGATCGCGAACCTGCCCGACGCCGACGCCGAGACCGTGCTGTCCACGGTGCCGCACATGCTGGCCCAGGCATCGCATGCGGTGGCGTTCGCGCTGATGCCCGAATCGGTCTCCGGCGGCGTTTCATCGGATCGAGTTCGTGCCGCTCGGCGGCGGCCGCGTCCTGGTGATCGTCGTGGCGCGCTCGTCGCAGGTCATCGCACAAGGTCGTCGACCTGGAGGCCGACGTCAGCGCGGGCGAACTCGAGCAGGCCGCGAACTATCTCAACATCGAGTTCTCGGGCCTTCCGCTGGCCGAGGTGCGGAAAGCGATCCTCGAGCGGCTCTCGCACGAGCGCGTGCTGTACGACCGGATCATGGCCCGGGCGCTGCGGCTGGCGCGAGCAAGCCTCGAGGGCGTCGGCGCCTCGCGCGCGCTCTTCGTCGAAGGCGCCTCGTCGCTGGTCGACGAGGTGTCGGAGCCGTACAGCGGCATCACGCTCTCGGCCCTCGGCACGCTGGTCCGGATGATCGAAGAGAAGCACCGGCTGGTGCGCCTGCTCACCGAGTACATCGACGGGGCCGGGCCTCACGGTGGTCATCGGCAACGAGCACCAGGACCCGACGCTCCGGCAGTTCAGCCTCGTGGCCTCGACGTACTCGGACGGGGACGTCACCGGCACCGTCGGCCTGATCGGGCCGCTGCGCATGCAGTACTCCCGCGCGATCCCGATGGTGGACCACGTGGCGGGAACGGTGTCCAAGCTCCTGAGCCACGGGGCGCGCTCCACGCATCCGATAGACTCCTGATTCGTGGACGATTCAACAACGCATGACCGACGAAGCCCTTGAACAGCAGCCCGGCGGGGCTGCGGCCAGGCCCGTGCCGGACGCCGCGCCGCCCGACAACGCCCCCGCCAACCCCGCGTCCGAGGATTCTGCTGAGAGCGTCGACGCGCTGAAGGCCGAGCTGGCGCGCTGCCAGGACCGGCTGCTGCGCACGACGGCGGAGTTCGACAACTACCGCAAGCGCACCGAACGCGAACGGCGGGAACTCGCCGACCGCACGGTGGAGGCGCTCCTGCTCGACCTGGTCGGCGTGGTCGACGACTTCGAGCGGGCCCTGAGCGCCGAGGCGGACGGCGGCAGCGCAGACGCCTACCGGCAGGGCGTCGAACTCATCCACCGGCGGGTGCTCGACCTGCTCGGCCGGCGCGGCGTCATCCCCGTTGACGCGGTCGGCGCGGACTTCGATCCGAACCTTCACCAGGCCGTGACGACCGAGCCCGCAGGCGATCGCCGCGACGGCGAGGTCATCGAGCAGTTCCGCCGCGGCTACATGATTGGCGAACGCCTGCTCCGGCCGGCGATGGTCAAGGTCGCACGAACGTGAGCAAGCGTGACTACTACGACGTGCTCGGCGTCGCGAGAACAGCCACCGACGCCGGAGATCAAGAGCGCGTACCGCAAGCTGGCGCTGAAGCACCACCCCGACCGCAATCCGGGGAACAAGGACGCCGAAGAGAAGTTCAAGGAGGCGGCCGAGGCGTACGCCGTGCTGGCCGATGCCGACAAGCGCGCCGCCTACGACCGCTACGGCCACCAGGGCGTCGGCGGCGCAGCCGGGGGCTTCGATCCGACAGTCTTCGCCGGATTCGAGGACATCCTCGGCGGCCTCGGCGACATGTTCGGCTTCGGCGACATCTTCGGCGGCGGCCGGCGGCGCGGCGGGCCCCAGCGCGGCGTCGGATCTGCGCTACGACCTGGAGATCGGCTTCGACGAGTCGGCGCGCGGCGTCGACACCACGATCCAGATTCCGAGGCTCGAGCCCTGCGGCACCTGCAACGGCAGCGGCGCCGCGCCGGGCACGAAGCCGACGCGCTGCCCTCAATGCCAGGGGCGCGGCCAGCTGCGGTACCAGCAGGGATTCTTCGTCGTGTCGCGGACGTGCGGCCAGTGCGGCGGCTCCGGCAACGTCATCAAGGACCCCTGCGCGACCTGCCGCGGCACCGGGCACGTGACGCGCGAGCGCAAGCTGACCGTCAAGGTCCCGGCCGGCATCGCCAACGGCCAGCGCCTTCGCCTGTCCGGCGAAGGCGAAGTCGGCGCGCTGGGCGGCCCGCCGGGCGATCTCTACGTTGTCGTGCAGGTCCAGGAGCACGAGTTCTTCCGCCGCGAAGGCGGACGACCTGTTCTGCGAAGTCGACGTCAACTTCCCCACGCTGGTGCTCGGCGGCGACATCCGGGTGCCGACCCTCGACGGCGAGGACGACCTGCGCGTGCCCGAGGGCACGGACGCCGGCACGGTGTTCCGCCTGCGGGGCAAGGGCATGCCCAGCGTCAGCGGGCGCGGGCGGGGCGATCTCCACGTCATGGTGCAGCCGCGGACGCCGAAGAAGCTCACCAAGGAACAGCGGGCGGCCCTCGAGCACCTCGCGAAGGTGCTGCCGCCCGAGAAGACCGCTGCGCGGCCGCGCGAGGAAGCCGGCGACGAGCGCGGCGTGTTCGACCGGGTCAAAGACCTGTTCAGCTGATGCCGGCCTGGCCTGCCATCGAGATTGTCTTCCCGGCCAGCGCCGCGCCCGATGCGCCAGGAGTGCTGCTCGCTCCAGGACCGCGTCCTGGCCGACCTCGACGGCGTCGACGTCGTGGCCATCGCCGAACCGGCACCCGACAAGTGGCAACTGTTCTTCCGGACCGAGGCCGAGCGCGCGGCCGCGGTTGCCCTCCTGCACGCCATCCGGTCGCCTGAGGCCTTCAGCCTCCGGCCCATCGACGTCGACGACCAGGACTGGGCGCGGCGGAGCCAGGCGTCGCTGCGCGCCATCCGCGCCGGCCGGATTGTCGTTGCACCGCCGTGGGATACCGAATCGACGCCCGATGAGCCGGGCGTGGCGACGGTGGTCATCGAACCCGCCATGGGATTCGGCAGCGGACACCACGCCACCACGCGCCTGTGCCTCGAAGCGCTTCAGCGGCTCGACCTTCACGGATGCCGCGTGCTGGACGTGGGCACCGGTTCAGGCGTGCTCGCACTTGCGGCCGCCCGGCTCGGGGCGTCCAGCGTCGTTGGCATCGACGTCGATCCGGATGCGCTCGAGAACGCCCGCGGCAATGCGGTCTTGAACGGCAGCCCGGCGAACGTCGAGTTCAGGCAGGCCGACTTCCGTCTGGAATCGGGGCTCGAGGCCGACGTGGTGGTCGCCAACCTCACCGGCGGCATGCTCGCAGCGGGAGCCGCGGATCTCCGGCGCGCCGTCGTACCGCGAGGCTCGCTGATCCTCAGCGGCATCACCGTCGAAGAACGCGACGCGGTGTACCGCGCCTTCGAGCGAGGCTTCAGGGCGGAGTGGAGCGCGGAAGCGGATGGATGGTGTTGCGTACTGCTGCGACGGGACAGAGCGTCCTCCGTAGCCAGTAGCCAGTAGCCAGTAGCCAGTAGCCAGTAGCCAGTAGCCAGTAGCCAGTAGCCAGTAGCCAGTAGCCAGTAGCCAGTAGCCAGTAGCCAGTAGCGGTTGGACACCGTTCGGTGTGCGTGGCCTACCTACTGAATACTGACTACTGGCTACTGACTACTGATTCCCGAGCCCAGGTTCTGACTAGCGCCCAGCGCCTAGTCCCTAGCCCCCAGCCTCCAGGCGTACTGCATCACGCTGAGCGCAACCACCGCCGCGGCGTCTGCGCGAAGCGTGCGGGGCCCGAGCGACACCGGGAGACAGCCGGCCGACAGCGCCAGGACCACCTCCTCATCGGCCCAGCCGCCTTCAGGGCCCACCAGCACGAGGGCCGAAGCGGGAGCTTCGGAGGGCAGCGCCGCCGCAGACCCGGCAGGCGCCGCCGACGGCTCCACCAGCATCAGTCTCGCTGCTCCTGGTTCAGCCGCCGTCAGGACGTCTCCGAGCGGCGCCGGCGCGAGCACGGCTGGCACCACCGCCCGGCCGCACTGTTTCGCCGACGACACGGCGATGCGTTGCCAGCGTTCGAGTCGCCGTCCCCGCGACCACGCGGGGGCCGGGACCTCGGTTCTGGCGGTCACGAGCAACTGCACGGCCGCGACGCCCATCATCACCGCGTCGCGGATCACCTCGTCGATCTTGTCGCCCTTGAGGACGGCCTGCGCGAGCGTGATGCGGACGCTCCACTCCGAAGCGGCCTCGACGGGATCGCCGATTTCCGCCACGACACGGTCACGCTGCACCGCGGTGACCCGCGCCGCGACTTCGCGGCCCCGTCCGTCGAACAGGCGGATTGCCGCGCCGGCCTTGACGCGCAGCACGCGCCGGAGGTGGCCGGCCTCGTCGTCGGGCAGGTCGATCGTGCGGTCGGACGCGCCGAGCAACGGCACGTAGAGGCGCGGCACCATGCGGCAATTATAGACAAGCCGAGCTATACTCCACGGCAGACCCGTATGTTCTTTCGCGGTCAGACCATCGGGAAGTACAAGATCCTGTCGGCCCTGGGCAGCGGCGGCTTCGGGACGGTCTATCTCGCCGAAGACACCTGGATCGACAAGAAGGTCGCGCTCAAGGTGCCCCACCGCCAGAGCGCCAACTTCGGCGAACTGCTCCGAGAACCCCGCCTCCTCGCCAGCCTGAACCATCCCAACATCGTCACGCGTGCTGACGGCCGAGAAGCAGGACAACGTCTTCTTCATCGTGATGGAGTACGTGGCGGGCGAGACCCTGGAGAACATCATCGGCCGCGAGGGCGCCCTCGAGATGCCGCGCGCCCTCGATTTCACCTGCCAGATCTGCAACGCCGTCGACCACGCCCACCGCCAGGGCGTGCTGCACCGCGACCTCCGCCCGGCCAACATCATGATGGCCGACAACGGCCTCGTGAAGGTGGCCGACTTCGGCACGTCCCGGTTCCTCGAACTGGCGGCCATCGGCACGACCGTCATCGGCAGCCCCCCGTACATGGCGCCCGAGCAGTTCCACGGGCGGGCGACGTTCGCCTCGGACATCTACTCGCTCGGCGTGACGATGTACCAGATGATGACGGGCACGCTGCCGTACCAGACGCCCGCCCCGGCCGACCTCGAGCGGCTGATGCGCGGCGAACTGGTGTCGCCCCCGCGGCTGCGGAATGGGCGGATTCCCCAGCGGCGTCAACGACATCATCCTCAAGGCGATGGCGCCGGACGTCTCCGAGCGCTACCAGCGGGCCGCCGACGTCCTGGAGGACCTGCTCGCGGCCGAGCGCACCGCCCCGAAGCGGACGGCCGACCGCCCGGCGGCCGACGCCAGACGACGGAGCCGGCACCGGCCCAGGCCGCGTGGTCCAAGCCGCGCGAGAGCCCGCAGCCCCGTTTCTGCTGGAAGTGCAACAAGCCGCTTCATGCCCGCACGGACCGGTGTCCGTTCTGCGGGGAGGCGCAGTAGAATACGCTCTCCAAGGAGCTCACGATGGCGTTTTCCGGTACAGGGAAGATCTGGATCAACGGCGAGCTGGTCGAATGGGCCTGACGCCAAGATCCATATCGCGTCGCACGTCATCCATTACGGCAGCGCCGTGTTCGAGGGGGCGCGGTGCTACAAGACGCCCGAAAGGCTCGGCCTGTTTCCGGCTCGACGCCCACATGCGCCGGCTGATGGACTCGGCGAAGATCTACCGCATGGACCCGGCCTACACGCAGGCCCAGCTCGAAGCGGCGGTTCTCGAGACGATCCGGGCCAACAAGATGGAGGCCTGCTACATCCGCCCGCTCGTGTACCGCGGGTACGCGGCGCTCGGCGTCAACCCGTTCCCCTGCCCCATCGACACGGCGATCATGCTCTGGGAATGGGGCACCTACCTCGGGGACGACGCGCTCGAGAACGGCGTCGACGTCAAGGTGAGCTCGTGGTCGCGGATGGTGCCCGACTCGTTCCCGTCGCTGGCCAAGACGAGCGCCAACTACGCCAACGCCCAGCTCATCAAGATGGAGGCCCTCGTCGACGGCTACGCCGAGGGCATCGCCCTCGACAGCTTCGGCTTCGTCAGCGAGGGTTCCGGCCAGAACATCTTCATCGTCCGCAACGGCGAGCTCTACACGCCGCCGATGGCGGCCGCGATCCTGCCCGGCATCACGCGGAACTCGGTGATCACGCTGGCGCGTGAACTCGGCTACCGCGTCAACGAGGAGATGCTGCCCCGCGAGATTCTCTACATCGCCGACGAGCTCTTCTTCGCCGGCACCGCCGTCGAGATCACGCCGATCCGGTCGGTCGACAAGATCGTCATCGGCTCCGGCAAGCGCGGGCCCGTCACCACGGCCATCCAGCGCGCGTTCTTCGACATCATCAACGGCGCCGTTCCCGACACGCACGACTGGCTGACGTACGTGTATCAGGACGCGGCGGCTCCGGCCATCGCCGCCGACGCCGCGGCCGTCAAGGGCTGACCCATGCATATCAACGACCTGCTGACGACGGCCGTCGAAAACGGGGCGTCGGACCTCCACCTGAAGGCCGGCTCGACGCCGATGATGCGCGTGGCAGGCGGCCTGGTGCCGGTGCCCGGGGCGAAGAAGCTCTCCCCCGACGACACCATCGCCATGGCGGCGGCCGTCGTGCCTGCGGGCATGCGGGAGCGGTTCAAGAAGTCGCCCGAGGTGGACCTCGCCTACAGCGTGGCGGGCCTCGGGCGCTTCCGCTGCAGCGTCTTCCAGCAGCGGAACACCGTCGGGCTGGTGCTCCGCGTCATCCCGGTGCAGATCCGCACGATCGACGAGCTGAGCCTGCCCGCCGGTCATCTCGAAGATCGCCGACGAGGAGCGCGGCCTCGTCCTGGTGACGGGCACGACCGGCAGCGGCAAGAGCACGACGCTCGCCGGCATGGTGGACCGCATCAACCACACCCGCTGCGTGCACGTGCTGACGGTCGAGGACCCCATCGAGTTCCTCCACAAGGACCACAAGTCGATCATCAACCAGCGTGAGGTGGCCACCGACACCCGCTCGTTCGCCCACGCCATGCGCGCCGCCCTCCGCCAGGACCCCGACGTCATCCTGGTCGGCGAGATGCGCGACTTCGAGACGGTCGAGACGGCCCTGCTCGCAGCCGAGACGGGCCACCTCGTGTTCTCGACGCTCCACACCCTGGACGCGACCGAGACCATCAACCGCATCATCGCCGTCTTCCCGCCGCACCAGCAGAAGCAGATTCGCCTGCAGCTCGCGTCGGTGCTGCGGGCCGTCATCTCCCAGCGCCTCGTGCCGCGCGCCGACGGCCAGGGGCGCTGCCCCGCCGTCGAGGTGCTCGTCACCACCCCGTTCATCCGCGACTGCATCGTCGACAAGGAGAAGACGCACCTCATCCAGACGGCCATCGCGGCCGGCACCTCGCAGTACGGCATGCAGACGTTCGACCAGTCGCTCCTCGGCCTGCTGCGCAAGAACCTCGTCAGCTACGACGAAGCGTTGCGCTGGGCGACCAACGTGGACGAGTTCAAGCTGAAAGTGCAGGGGATCGCCACCGCCTCCGACGAGGCGCAGGAGCAGATGGCGCGGGGCATCGTCGGCGGCAGCCAGCCCGCCGCGCCCGAGATTACCCGCTTCACCAGGAAGTAGGGCCCGTGCCCCGCACGGCACCTCCCGTCCCGGCCGACCCCGACGACGCCAGGAAGGCCGCCCATGGGGCGGCCTTGCGCATGCTCGCCGGCCGGGAAATGTCGACCGCGCGTCTTCGCGAGCGGCTCCGTTCGCGTGGGTTCCCCGACGACGTCATCGACCTCACCGTGGAGCGGCTGACGGGTGCCGGCATCCTCGACGATCGCAGGGCCGCCCAGGCCGCCGCGAGGACGCTTGTCTCGATCAGGCATCGCGGCCGCCACCGGGTCGGGCGGGAGCTGGAGCGGCTGGGCTTCACGAAGGAGATGGCCCAGGATGTGACCCAGGCCGTGCTGGCCGACGCGGACGAACGCGCGGTGCTCGAGAAGGTGGTGGCGGCGAAGCTGCATGGCCGCCGATCCATTCCCGACGCGGCCGCCTACCGCCGGCTCTTTGCCGCCCTGCTGCGACGCGGGTTCCCAGGCCGATCTCATCCGCAGCGCTCTGCGGCCTGTACTGGGGGCGCACGCACGAGCCGGAGGAACTGGAGTAGCCAGTAGCCAGTAGCCAGTAGCCAGTAGCCCGGACGTTCGGAGAGAAGGGTAACAGATCTGTCTGGAGACATAGGTAACAGTGTGACGATGCGTGTGGTGGCTGTGGAAAACGCGCGTTGGGCGTTTTCCAAGGAGCCGGTGGACCCGTCGTGTGGGTCCACGGCGCCGGCAGCCTCCACGCGCCTGGTCCGCTCACGCATACGGGACGGGCGTGAGCGTGCGGGTGCGAGCCTCGAACCGCGCCAAGCGGACCGTCGCGAAGTGCAGCATCCAGAGGCCGTCCTCGACTTCCTCAAAGGCGACGTGTTCCCCGCCCAGGACCTCGGTGAGATAGAGCGGGTTGCCCGCCCACGAGACCTGGCCGGTGCTGGCAACGCGGCGGACTTCCCAGTGCCCCGGATACTCGAGCGGCGGGAGGTGGGTGGGATAGGGACGGGGCGAGGCCGCGTAGCAGCTCGCCGGGGTGACGTCGCCCAACGCCTCATGGGGGCGCTCGGTGTTGTAGTCGCCGCAGAAGTGTCGGAAGCGGCGCTGTTGCGCCGCGAGGTGCGCCGCGGGCGGCCGTGCCGTTTCCGCTTTCAGCACGCGGTGGAATTGCTCATGGGCACCGTTCTGTTCCGGATGGCCCAACGCAATGCGTTCGGGCTGAATGCCCAGACGCAGCCACCAGACCGACAGGTGCGAGAGCCGCGTCAACCCCGGCGCGGCAAAGGGGCCGCCATTATCACTGCGCAGCCGCTCCGGCAGCCCATGGTCGCGGAACGCGCGCTCGAAGCACGGCCGCACCAGTCGGCCGGATTTCTCGGGCAGGGCATCACAGCGCAGCACGAGGCGGCTGTGCAGATCGCGCAGCGTGAGGGGATAACAATACGTTCGATCCCCCAGGCGGAATTCGCCTTTGAAATCCGTGGTCCACACCTCGTTCGGGCGCGTGGCCGGCGCCAAGGGACTCGGGGACGCGTGCCCGCGTCGGCGGCAGCGGGGCGTCCGGACCAGGCCGTGGGCCTTCAGCAGCGCACTGCCGGTGGACGGCGCCGGCCACGGCCACGTCGGCCACGTGCGGCGCAGCCCCGCCAGAAGCTTGCGCGCCCCCCACGTCGGATGGCGGCGCCGCGCGTCACACAGCGCGTGCGTCACCGCGCCCCCCGTCGCCCGCGGCGAGTGCTGCGGCCGCCGCGATTGGTCCACCAGGCCCTCGAGCCCCGTGTGCTCGAAGCGGGCAGCCCACTTGTACCCCGTCTTGCGGCTGATCCCGTAGTGCTCACACAACTCGGTCATCGACAACCCGCCCGCGACGTACGCGCGGACAAACAACCGTCGCAGATCCATAGGACTCACTCCTTGCCATGGCATCGCGCCCTCCTGCGAAGCGATGGCGAAAAGTGTTACCCATGTGTCCAGACGAATGTGTTACCTATGTGTCCGGATTGAGCCGCCAGTAGCCAGTAGCCAGTAGCCAGTAGCCAGTAGCCAGTAGCCAGTAGCCAGTAGCGGTTGGACACCGTTCGGTGTGCGTGGCCTACCTACTGAATACTGACTACTCGCTACTGACTACTGATCATGCGCCTCCAATCCCCGAGCCCCGAATCCCGGCGCCACTTGCTAGAATGGTGAGATGACGTCCTCCGAACTGCGCTGCTCCTTCCTCGGGTTCTTCGAACAGCACGGCCACCGCGTGGTCGCCAGCGCCCCGCTCGTGCCCGGCGACGACCCGACGCTCCTGTTCACCAACGCGGGGATGAATCAGTTCAAGGACGTGTTCCTCGGCCGGGACAAGCGCGACTACCGCCGCGCGGCCACCTCGCAGAAGTGCATGCGGGTCAGCGGCAAGCACAACGACCTCGAGAACGTCGGGCCGTCGCTGCGGCACCACACGTTCTTCGAGATGCTCGGCAATTTCTCGTTCGGCGACTACTTCAAGGACGAGGCCATCGGCCTGGCGTGGGCGCTCTTGACCGACGTGTGGAAGCTGCCCGCCGACCGCCTGTTCGCCACGGTGTTCGCCGGCGAAGGCGGCGTTCCGCGCGACGACGAGGCGTACGGACACTGGCTGCGCGTCCTCCCCGCCTCCCGGATTGCCGAACTCGGCGCGGCCGACAACTTCTGGTCGATGGGTGAGACCGGGCCGTGCGGGCGCTGCTCCGAAATCCACTACTTCCGCGGCGACCACCTGCCCTGCCCCGAGCCGGTCTGCCGCGGCGTGGAGTGCTCCTGCGACCGCTACGTCGAGGTCTGGAACAACGTCTTCATGGAATTCGACCGTCAGCCGGACGGCAGCCTGCTGCCCGCTGCCCGCTCCGTCGATCGATACGGGGATGGGGCTCGAGCGCATCACGGCGATCATGCAGGGCACGCTGTCGAACTACGACACGGACCTGTTCCAGCCGCTGCTGGAGACGATCAGCGGGCTCGCCGGCCGCCGATACGGCGGCACGATGGAGCCGGCGGACGTGTCGGCCCGGGTCATCGCCGACCACGCCCGCGCGATGACGTTCCTCATCGCGGACGGCGTGGTGCCGTCGAACGAGTGGCGCGGGTACGTGCTGCGCAAGATCATGCGGCGCGCGATGCGCCACGGCAACCACCTCGGGCCTCACCGAGCCGTTCCTGTGCAGGCTGGTGGACGTGCTCGTCGCCCAGATGGGCGACGCGTACCCGGAACTGCGGTCCGGGCACGACTACGTGTCGAAGGTCGTCGAGTCGCGAAGAGGTCCGGTTCGAAGCGGTGCTGACCAACGGGCTTCCCCGCCTCGAGGAACTGCTCGACCAGTCGGCCGCGGCCGGCGTTCTCAGGGGCGAAGATGCGTTCCGGCTCTACGATTCCTACGGCCTGCCGAAGGACTTCATCGAGGACACCGCGTCGCAGCGTGGCATCAGGGTCGACAGCGAGGGCTACGAGCGCGCGATGACGGCCCAGAAGGAGCGTGCGAGGGCGAAGAGCGGCTTCGACCGGACCCACCAGGCCGAGTTCTTTTCGCCGTCGGACCGGACGCGGCGGGCGCTCGAGATGGCCGGCGACCAGTTCGAGGGCTACACGACCACGCGCGTCGCCGGCGCGCCCGTGGTCGCCCTGTTCGACGGCGCGGGCAAGGACGTCGAGGAACTGGCGGCCGGCGAGTCGGGCTATGCCGCCCTCGCCAGGACGCCGTTCTACGTCGAGTCGGGCGGCCAGGTGTCCGACACGGGGCGCTTCGCCTCGGAATCCGGCGGACTTGCCGCGGCCGTGCCGGGCGTCTCCAAGGTGACCGGATGGCCGCGGCTCCATCAGGTCCAGGTCGAGCAGGGCCGCCTCAAGGTGGGCGACCCGGTCACCGCGGAGGTGAACGACGACCTGCGCGACGCGACGCGGCGCAACCACACCGCCACCCACCTGTTGCACGCGGCACTCCGGAAGGTGCTCGGGCCCCAGGTCAAGCAGGCCGGGTCGCTCGTGTCGCCCGAACGGCTCCGGTTCGACTTCGTCCACCACGCCCCGCTCACCCGCGGAGAGATCGACGAGGTCGAGCGCCTGGTCACCGCCGAAGTCTGCCGCAACACGCCGGTGCAGACCGAATTGCGGTCGCAGCAGGAGGCCGTGGCGGCCGGCGCGATGGCGTTGTTCGGCGAGAAGTACGGCGACACGGTCCGCGTGGTCTCGGTGCCGGGCTTCAGCATGGAGCTGTGCGGCGGCACCCATTGCCGCGCCACCGGCGACATCGGCCCGTTCGTCATTGTCCAGGAAGGCGGTGTGGCGGCGAGCGTCCGGCGCATCGAGGCGCTCACCGGCCTCGGCGCGCTGCGTCACCTCCAGGGGCAGCACGCAGCCCTGGCCGCCGTGCTCGCGCGCCTGAACGTCGAGCCCCGCGCAGGCTGGCGACGCCATCGACCGGCTCCAGGCCGAGGTCAAGCGCCTCGGCCGCGAGATCACCCAGGTCAAGATGAAGGCAGCCGCCGGGACGGCGTTCGGCACGGCCGAGCTGGTCGCAGATCGGCGACGTGCGCGTCCTGACCCGACGGGTGGACGACCTCGATGCCTCCGCGCTGCGCGATCTTGCCGATTCGCTGAAGACGCGATCTCGGCCGCGGCGTGGTCGTGCTCGGTGCGGCGGCCGACGACAAGGTCCAGTTCGTGGTCTCGGTGACGGCCGACCTGACCGGCCGGGTCCACGCGGGCAAGCTGGTGAAGCAGCTCGCGCCCATCGTCGGCGGCGGCGGCGGCGGCCGGCCCGACTTCGCCCAGGCCGGTGGCCGCCAGCCCGAAAAGCTCGACGACCTGCTGGCCGCCAGCCGGGAGGCCATCGCGCCAGATGCTCGGATCCTGAAGTTTTCCGCCCCGGGTGCCGATATCCGGGGAGTAGACCATGCCTGTCTCCAGAATTGCGTGGGTGATTGTCGCGGGCCTGCTGGTGGGCACTCCCCCGTCCCGCGGCCGCCCAGATCTACTCGTGGCGGGACGCCAACGGCCACATCAGTCTTCTCGGACCGGGTCCCAATCGGCCGACTACCAGACCTTCGCGGTGGCGGGATCGGCCTTCAGGTCCACCCGTCCGGCCGCCGGACAAGTACCGCAGCCGTTTCGACTCGCATCATCGACGAGGCGGCCGCCCGGCACGCGGTCAGGCCGGACCTGGTCCGGGCCGTCATCCAGGTCGAGTCGGGCTTCGACCCCCGCGCACGCTCGCCGAAGGGCGCGATGGGCCTGATGCAGCTCATGCCGGGCACGGCCGCCGAGTTCGGCGTCCGCAACCCGTACGACCCGGCCGACAACATCCAGGGCCGGCGTGGCCTACCTGACGCTCGCTGCTCGACCGCTACGGCAACGAGACGCTGGCCCTCGCGGCCTACAACGCCGGCCCGGGCGCGGTCGACCGCCACGGCAACGCCGTGCCCGCCCTACCGGGAGACGCGCGAGTACGTGAATCGCGTGAAGAACATCACGCCAGCCCAGCCGGTCTCAGCCGCCAGGCGCGTCATCTACAAGACCTACGAGACTGGTCGACGGCCAGCCCGTGCCGCGCTACACCGACACCGGCCCGCCTCCGGCCCCTACGAAATCCTCCGCTAGCCCGAGCGCGGGGTCAGACCCGAGCTCTGACCCCGCCAGCCCGCTGGCGCGGTTCAGCAGAGGGACGCCTGCAAGGCGCCGGACAGGGGCCGCTCGGAAGTGCAGCAGGCCGGCCATCGGCAGCACGGCCGGCCCCTCGAGCGTGCGGCGGGCCCACGGTCATCGCGCGGGCCTGGCTGCAGCATCTCGACGGGGAGCGCGAGCAGGCCGCTCACGACCCACGGGCAGTACTTCGGCCCCGCCGACCGCGCGATCAGCGTGCGCGCGGCGGGCACCGACAGCCGGTCGCGGTAATCGCGCGAACTGGTCAGCGCGTCGAACGTGTCCATCACCGACACGATTCGCACCGTGTAGGGAATCGCCGGGTGTCGCCAGCCGGTCGGGATACCCGCTCCCGTCGCAGCGCTCGTGATGATGCAGGACGATGGCCAGCACGTCGTCGTCGAATCCGGACCGGTGGCAGATTTCGCAGCCGAGTTCCGGGTGGATCTTCAGTTCCTGCCACTCCCGGGCATTCGGCCGGCCGGGCTTCTCGAGGATGCGCGACGGCGTGAGCAGCTTCCCGACGTCGTGCAGCAGCGCCCCGAGACGGATGGTCTCGATCACCTCGTCGGCCAGGCCGAACTGCACCGCCAGCCTCACCGAGTAGGCCGCGACGCGCCGGCTGTGCGCCGCCACTTCCGGCCGCTTCTTCTCGAGGGCGGCCAGCACGGTGTCGGCGCGCCCCAAGTCGGTCTGAAACATGCGGACTCCCGTTGGCGCGGCGCCGGCTGCCCGGGACATTCCCGGCCGGCGGCCGCCTTCCTCCCGTTTCTCTGGCAAGGCCGGTACCACGCGCCTGCGGGCCGTTGCCGCTTCCCCTTGCTGCGCAGGGCCTTACGGCGCTGCGCACACCGGGGCGCAGCCGCCGGCCATGGCCGGCCCACACGTATCTGGTGTGCGGCCTTCCGCTTCTGTAGCTCGCGCGAAATGGCGTGAAATGCTATGATTGGAGATTCGACGGGCAGGCATGGGGCTCGCCCGTGGGCAACGTGACTCAGAGGATACTGTGGCCAGTCATGCATCCGCGCTGAAGGCGCACCGCCAGAACGTCGTCCGCCGCGAGAGAAATCGCCAGCTGCGCTCGAAGCTCCGCGGGTCGCTGCGGGCCATCCGCGCGCTCATCGACAAGGACGATTTCGGGAAGGCCAAGACCGAGCTGAAGGGGACGATTTCCCTGATCGACCGGATGGTCACCAAGGGCGTCATCCACAAGAACGCGGCGGCCCGCTACAAGTCGCGGCTGCAGAAGCGCGTGAGCGCCGAGCCCGCGAAGTAGGCCCTCCCGCGACGGCTGGAACCGAAAGGGCGCCGTCCGGCGCCCTTCCCTATCCGCACAACTCAACGACGAGCCGCTCGAGGAGCACTCTCGGATCGCCGCCCGACGTCTTCAGGGCGAGGTCCGTCCGGAACAGCGCGTCGACGGCGGCCGGCACGCGCCGGGGCGGCAGGCTGGTTCGCCACGAACCAGCGAATCTGCCCGAGGATCATCGGCGGGTATTCACCGGCATCGAGCTTCAGGGCCAGTTCGCGCAGGGCCTTGCCGGCCGCCCGCCCGCTCGATGGCGTTGGTCATGGCCCAGGGTCCTGCGTCGTCGGCGCGCTGGCGATCTCCCGGACGGCCGCCTCGGTGATGATGCCCTCGCCGGAGGCGAACAGCACCGCGCGCTCGAACTCGGCGCGCAGGCGCGTGATGTCGCCGCCGGCCAGTGATGGCCAGCAGCCGCGCCGCCGCGGGCTCCACCCGCACCCCCTCCCCGGCCGCCTCGGCCTTCACCCACGCGGCGGCGTCCCTGCCCCCGGGCAGCGGGATCGCAGTCGACGATCGTGGCGAGCTTCTCGAGCAGCTTGACCGGCTTCAGGCGTGCGGTTCAGGCCGTCGCCGGCGACGAACACGAGGACGGCGTCCGGCGACGGGTTCGACAGGTACTCCTCGAGCGCCTCCAGTTCGGCCTCGCCGGCCGACTTCCTGGACGGCCTTCCGGCCCTTCTTCGTGCCGAGGCGGCTCCTCGGCAGGCGCGGGCACCTCGTCGTCTCCCGCCTTGAAGATCGGCATGAGCTTCTCGGCCTGGGCGACGACGATCGACGCGCCGGGGCGCCATCATCGGCAGCGTGCGCGCCAGCTGCAGCACGCTCCAGAACTGCCTGCGCGCCTCTTCGCGGTTGTCGGGCGGGAAGCAGCTTGTCGACGTTGAACGGGCGGAAGTCGGCCTCGATCGTCTCGATGAGCTGCGCGACGAGCGTCGCCTTCAGCGCGCCGTCGGGCCCGGACGAGCAGGTAGACCGGGTCGAGCCGCCCGCTGGCGATCTGCTGTCTCGAACGACTCCGGAGTGATCTGGTGCGCCACGTGCGGTCATCCGGCCTAGAAGGCTTCGAGGATGGCGCTCACGACCGAGCGGGCGAAGTCGTTCGCCACCCGCTCGAGCGCGTTCGACCCCTGCCCGAAGAACGCCGACGGGTTGCCGGCCTGCGTGTCGGCCGGCAGGTCGTATTCCTCGCGGAACACCATCGACGGGTTCTCCCAGAGCGCCTTGTTCGTCTTCAGGTCGACGAACTCGATCTTCGTGTTGATGATGATGATGTAGCGCGTCGCCTGCTGGTTCTCGTTGAAGTTCGCCGGCACGATCGACAGGCCGGTGATGGTGCCGCGGAGCACGGCGTCCACGCCCGGCTTCCTGGGCCAGCACCTGGTAGCGGCCCGCGGCCGATGAACTCGGACTGCGCACGCGCTCGGTGAACCGCCGCTCCACCTCGAGGTAGGTCGTCTGGTTGGTGAACTCCGGCACGCCGATCACGCGGATGTAGGACGGCAGGAACGATCCCCGCCCGGCGAGCGAGTATCCGCACCCGGCGCCGGACACCGCCAGCGCGGCCACGATCAGGAGATTCAGGACAGTTCGCACGGCTCAGCGCTACCGTGACCACGACGCTGACGAGCTTGCCCTTCGCGACGATGACCTTGACCACCGTCTTGCCCGCGATGTGCGCGGCGACCGACGGGTCGGCCAGCGCCGCGTCGCGGATCTCGTCCTCGCTGCTGTCGGCCGGCACGGTGACGCGCCCGCGGACCTTGCCGTTGACCTGCACCGGGATCACGACCTCGTCGGCCTTCGCGACCGCCGGGTCGAACGGCGGCCACGGCGCGAACACGATGCCGCCCGGGTGCCCGGTCTGCTCCCACAGCTCCTCGGCCATGTGAGGCGTGAACGGCGACAGCATCAGCATCAGGGCCTCGATGGCCTCCCTGAGCACGGCCTGCGTGCCCGGGCCGCTCCGCGGCGGCCTCCCGTTCGGCCCGCCTGGCGGCTGCGCCGGCGGCCGTGTGCTGGTCCGAGAACTGGTAGAGTTCGTTGACCAGTTCCATCAGCGCCGACACCACGGTGTTCAGGTGCACGCGCGGATCGAGGTCCTGCGTCACCCGGCGGATCGTGTCGTGCGTCTTCCGCCGCAGGGCGCGCTCGGCGTCGGTCAGCTCGCCGGCCGAGGCCGGCGACCGGCCGGCGCCGACGCCACCGTCTCGCGCCACTGCTGCACGATGCGCCACACCCGCATGAGGAACCGGAACGCGCCTTCGAGCCCCGCGTCGGTCCACTCCACTTCCTTCTCGGGCGGCGCCACGAACATCACGTACAGGCGCAGCGCGTCGGCCCCGTACTTCGCGATCATGTCGTCGGGATCGACGACGTTGCCCTTCGACTTCGACATGACCGACGCCGTCCTTGAGCACCATGCCCTGCGTGAGCAGGCGGGCTGAACGGCTCGGCGTGCGTCACCATGCCGAGGTCGCGGAACACGCGCGCGAAGAAGCGCGAGTAAATCAGGTGCAGGATGGCGTGCTCGACGCCGCCGCTGTAGAAATCCACCGGCGCCCAGTAGGCCACCGCCGCCGGATCGAAGGGCTTCGCGTCGTTCGTCGCGTCGCAGAACCGGTAGAAGTACCACGACGAGTCCACGAAGGTGTCCATCGTGTCCGTCTCGCGGCGCGCGGGGCCGCCGCAGCGCGGGCACGGCACGTTGACGAACTCGGGCACGCTCGCGAGCGGCGAATCGCCGCGGCCCGGTGAACTCGGCGACGGCGGGCAGTTCGACCGGGAGCTGGTCGTCGGGCACGGGCACCAGGCCGCACGCCGGGCAGTGGATGATCGGGATCGGCGTGCCCCAGTACCGCTGCCGCGAGATGCCCCAGTCCTTGAGGCGGAACTGGACCGTGCGCTGGCCGATGCCGCGCCGCTCGGCCTTCTCCGCCATGATCCGCAGCGCGTCGGTCGACCAGAGGCCCGTGTACTCGCCCGAGTCCACGACCGGCCCGGCTCCGAATACGCCTCGGTCATCGTCGGCGCGTCGAGCGCGGCGGCTCCGTCGCCCTCGGGCTGAATCACGACGCGCACGGGCAGGCTGTACTTCCGCGCGAACTCGAAGTCGCGCTGGTCGTGCGCCGGCACGGCCATGACGGCGCCCGTGCCGTACTCGCCGAGCACGAAGTTCGCCACCCAGATCGGCACCTGCTGGCCGGTGAACGGGATTGATCGCGAACCGGCCCGTGCTGAAGCCTTCCTTCTCGACCTCGCCGGTGAGCCTCGCGCTGCGGTCCTGGCGGCGGAACGTCGGCCGCGGCCGCGCGCATCGCCGCCGGGTCGCGCCGACTCGGCCGCCAGGCGCTCGAGCAGCTCGTGCTCGGGCGCGAGCAGCACGAAGGTCGCGCCGAAGATGGTGTCGATGCGCGTCGTGAAGACCTCGATGTCCGCGCCCGTGCCCGGTGCCGGTCGGATCGACCAGCGGGAACCGCACGCGCGCGCCCTCGGACCGCCCGATCCAGTTGCGCTGCATCGTGAGGACCTTCTCGGGCCAGTCCTCGAGGCCGTCGATGGCGCTCAGCAGTTCGTCGGCGTAGTGGGTGATCCGGAGGAACCACTGCTCCAGGTCGCGGTGCGTCACCAGGGTGTGGCACCGCCAGCAGCCGCCCTCGACGACCTGCTCGTTGGCGAGCACGGTCTGGCACGACGAGCACCAGTTGACCGTCGACCGGCGGCGGTACGCCAGGTCGCGCTCGAACATCCGCAGGAACAGCCACTGGTTCCACTTGTAGTAGTCCGGCAGGCACGTGGCGAGCTCGCGCTCCCAGGCGTAGCTGATGCCCAGGCGCTCGAGCTGGCCCTTCATGTGGGCGATGTTCGCCAGCGTGGACGTCCGCGGATGGATGCCGTTCTTGATGGCCGCGTTCTCGGCCGGCAGGCCGAAGGCGTCCCAGCCGAACGGGTGCAGCACGTTGAAGCCGCGCATCCGCTTCGTGCGCGCCATCACGTCGCCGATCATGTAGTTGCGGACGTGGCCGACGTGGGCGTGCCCCGACGGGTAGGCGAACATCTCGAGGCAGTAGAACTTGGGCTTCGACGGGTCTTCGGTCACCTCGAACGCGCGGCTGTCCCGCCACCGCTGCTGCCACTTCTGCTCGATGGCCTGCGGGTTGTACTCGCTCATATCCTGTACGATTATAGCCCACGCCAGAACGCCGACTGGACCGCGCGGGCCCGCCCGCGCCGCGGCGCGGCCGCGCCGGGAGCGCCGCTGCCGCGCCGGACCGGCGCCGCAACGCCCCGTCGCCGCCGTCCATGCGCCGCCAGGCTCGCGGCCAGCGACGCCGCGAGGGCGCGCAGGTGGTAGCCGCCCTCGGTGACCAGCACGACCCGGCCCGACGCGCACGCGTCCGCGACGGCGCACAGCCGGCCGGTCAGGCCGGGCGAAGCCGTCCGCGCTCATCCGCATGCCGCCAATCGGATCCTCCTCGTGCGCGTCGAACCCGGCCGAGATGATCACCAGCTCCGGGTCGAACCGGCTCGTCACCGGCACGACGATGTCGTCGAACACGTAGGTCGTACGTCCGCGTCGGTGGCGCCGCGCTCGATCGGCACGTTCACGGTGAAGCCCGCGCCCGGCGCCCACGCCGACGTCTTCCGCGCGGCCCGGTGCCCGGGTAGAACGGCCACTGGTGGGTCGACACGTACAGGACCCGCGGGATCGGCCTCGAAGATCTCCTGCGTCCCGTTGCCGTGGTGCACGTCGAAATCGACGATGGCCACGCGCGACAGGCCCCGGGCGAGCGCGTGGGCGGCCGCCACGGCCGCGTTGTTCACGAG
Organism: uncultured Acidobacteriota bacterium; assembly: GCA_963806085.1. Lineage (GTDB taxonomy): Bacteria > Acidobacteriota > Vicinamibacteria > Vicinamibacterales > JAKQTR01 > JAKQTR01. Next base: position 736,096 of record CAWDWR010000001.1, on the reverse strand, counting down.
GCAGAACCCGCGCGCGAGGTCGCGGTTGCTGTGGTGCCCGGGCGGGCGCACCAGCGCGGCCGCCCGCGCGGTCCCGCCGTCGAGAACGGCGTCAACGGCGCCGAGCGCCGCCCCGGCGGCCAGTTGCGTCACGTCCCACGACTCCGCGGACGTGAACGTGTCGGGGTCGAGCATGACCGCCCGCCCGGCCGCCGATTCGAGCGTCTCGACGAAGCGGTCGCTGTGGCACGGCCGGATCGCCTCGCGCGGCGCGGGCGACGGCTCGGCCACCGAGCCCGCCGCGCTCGCGCCACTGCGCGGCGACGGCGTCCATCACGTCCTGCCGCTCGGGCCTGTTCGGGATGCCCGGGCGGCGGCGTGTGGTCGCCGAACCGCGAGCTGTTCAGGACGAGGACCGACATCACGCCTCCCGGCCGGCGAGTTCGCACGCGCGGCGGCGCAGCCGCTCGAGCACGGCTTCGAGATCGCGGCAGGCCTGCGCCTGCTGCGTCGTCGCTCGATGCCCGCGGGCGACGCCGATCGGCTGCGCCGACCACGAGGTGCACGCGGCTGAACGGCTTGGGAATCTGCGCGCGGTCCCAGCTCCGCAGCTCCCAGCTCCGCTCGGCCTCGATATGAAACGGCAGCAGCGGCGCGCCGGTCGCGCCGGCCAGCCACACCGCGCCGGGCTTCGCCACGCGCGCCGGCCCCCGGGGGCCGTCGAGCGTGAAGGCCGCGGGCCGGCCGGCGCGGACGTCGCGCACCAGCTGCAGCGTGGCCGCCCGGGCGTTGCGCGAACTCGACCCGCGGGCGGTCGCCGTAGCCGAAGCGGGCGATGATGCGCGCGATCCACTCGCCGTCGAAGTTCTCGCTGGTGATGACGACGATGCCGCGGTCGCGGAAGAAGAACGTCATGGGCAGGATGCGCCCGTGCCAGAAGGCGAGGACGTACGGGCCGGCCGGACGCGGCCGACGGCGTCCAGGTGTTCGCGGCCGTCGATGCGCAGCCGCAGCGTGAGCGCCGAGCAGGGCGATCAGCGGATACGCCGACCGCGGCGATGGCCGCGACCTGGACGCGCTTCAGGCGGGACTGCCGCCAGCCGGGCTCGTCGTTCACGGCCGTGGAGTCGGCCGCAGGCGCGGCGCTCTTCATCCTGCCGTCCGACGAAGCTCATCAGGTCGACGAACTCGACCTGGGTGTTCGCGCTCGCCTGCGCGCCCTTCAGCATGATCGAACAGAAGGGGCAGGCCGTCACGATCGTCGAGGCCCCGGTGCGCTGCAGCTGCTCGAAGCGCTCCTGGCTGATGCGCCGTCCCTCCTCGTGCTCCTCGAAGAGCAGGCCGCCGCCCGCCCCGCAGCAGAACGGGTTCGCCCCGTGGCGCGCGGGCTCGTGCACCGTCGCCCCGAAGCGCGCGAGCAGCTCGCGCGGCTCCTCGGTGACGCCGGCGTAGCGGCCGAGGTAACACGGGTCGTGGAACGTGACGCGGCCCGGCGCCCGGCACGGCCATCGTGCGCGTCGAGCTGCGCCACGAAGGCTCGCCGAGTGGACCACCTCGGCGGTGAACCCGAACTCGCGGTAGTCGATCGCCCATCGTGCGGAGGCAGTGCGGACAGGACGTGATGATCTTCGTGACGCCCGCCGCCGTGAAGTCCTCGATGTTCGCCCGCGCCAGTTCCTGGAACTGGTACTCGTTGCCCGTGCGCTTCGCGACGTCGCCCGTGCACCGCTCCTTCGCGAGCACGCCGAAGGTGACGCCGCGCGCCCGCAGGATGTCGAACAACGACCGCAGGGACTTCTGGAAGTCGGCCTCGAACGCGCCCGCGCAGCCCAGCCACACGAGGTACTCGTGGCGCGCCGCGTCGAAGATCTCGACGCCGGCCGACTGCACGAACTTCTGCCGGAGGTCGGCGCCGAGGCCCCAGATGTTGCCGCGGCGCTCGAGGTGGTTGTAGACGGCCGCCAGCGCATCGGGCGCCTCGCCGTTCGACGCCAGGCCGCGCCGGGCGCCGATGATGAGCGGGCAGGTGCTCGACGCCCGACCGGGCACTGCGCCTCGCAGGCCCCGCACGTCGTGCACTGCCACAGCACCTTCGCGTCGAACATGTCGGCGAGCTTCGCTGTCGAGCGCGCCGGCCAGCAGCGCCTCCTCGTTCTGGAGGATCAGCGTCTTCGGGTTGAGCACCTTGCCCGGTGCCGTGCGCCGGGCAGTTCACCTGGCAGCGCCCGCACTCGACGCACGTGAACGCGTCCAGCACCTGCTTCCGCTCGACGTCCGCCAGCGTCTCGAGCCCGACCTGCTCCTGCTCGAAATCGAGATTCGGCACCGTCGCGAGCACCGGCGACCGCAGGTACACCGTCAGCGGCGACAGCACAGGTGGAAGTGCTTCGAGTCCGGGATGAGCACCAGGAACGCCGAGGATGACCAGCGCGTGCACCCACCAGTTCACGCGCGCGGCGAGGCCGGCCTCCCACCGGAACGCGAGCAGGAACGTGATCATCAGGGTCAGGATGAAGAACCCGATGAGCACCGACTCGCCCGACACGTGATCCCCGAGGGCCGCGGGCCGGACGATCGCCCGCCGGACGAGCAGCCCGGTGATGCCGACGATGACCGCCACGGAGAACGGCACGAGCGCCAGCGCGTAGAGGTGGAACCAGCGCGAACCCGGTCAAGTCGGCGATGCCGAGGCCGGCGAGGAACTCGACGCCGGTGTAGACCGCGAAGGCCGTGAAGCCCCAGAAGACGCCCAGGTGCGCCACGCCCACGAGCGGGCGCTCCGCGATCGTCCGCGACTGGAAGATGACCTCGGTGACGAACCGCAGGAGCCGGCGCCCGGTCTCGTCGTCACGGACGTGGATGTTGTTCCGGGCCCGCAGGATGAGCCGCGCGCGCGTCCAGACCTGCGCCGCGAAGGCGGCGGCGAACCCGAGGACGAGGATGCGGAAGATCCAGGTCTCGGTGGGATGCACTAGCCCTGGAGCTCCTTGATGACGGCCGGCACGATGTCGAACAGATCGCCGACCACGCCGTAGTCCGCCACCTCGAAGATCGGCGCCTCGGGGTCCTTGTTGATGGCGACGATCGTGCGGGCGCCCTTCATGCCGACCAGGTGCTGGATGGCGCCGGAGATGCCGAGCGCGAGATACAGCTTCGGCGCGACGGTCTGGCCCGAACTGCCGATCTGGCGATCCATCGGCAGCCAGCCGGCGTCGCAGATCGGCCGCGACGCGCCGAGTTCGGCGCCCATCGCGGCCGCAAGCTGCTGCGCCAGCGCGACCTTCTCCTGGTCCTTGATCCCGCGGCCGACCGCGACGATGCGCTCGGCCTGCGACAGGTCGACCGCCTGCTTCGCCTCCCGGAAGGGCGCCTCCGGCTTCTGGCGGATCGCGCCGGCGTCGACGGTGACCGCGACGGCCCGGACCGGCGCCGGGGCCGCGCCGCTGCGCCACCGAGTCGGCCCGCACGGCGCCGATCTGGAACGTGGCCAGCGCCGGGCCCTCGCACGGCGACGTCCGCGAGCAGGCGTCCCTGGAACACCGGCCGCACGAACAGGCGCCGCCCGTCGTCCTGCTTCACGGCGACGCAGTCGGTCACCAGCGCGCGGCCGAGACGCACGGCCAGCGCCGGCGCGAAGTCGCGCGTCTGGTAGGTGTGCGGCAGGAACACGTCGCCCGGCTGCTCGGCCGCCATCACCTGCGCCGAGGGCCGCGACGAACCCGTCGAGCGTGTACGGCGTCAACGCCGGCGCCTCGACGCGCAGGACCTCGGCGACATCGGCCGCCGCCAGCTCGCGCTGCCGCCGCGGCGGTGTCGGCGCCGACGACCGCGACCGTCACCGGGCCGCCCGCCTGCTGCGCCGCCGCGATGGTCTCCCAGCTCGATTTGTTGAGCGTGCCGCCCTGCTGTTCCGCGATGACGAGAATCATGAGATCACCCGCGCTTCGTCCCGGAGCGCCGCGACCAGGGCCTTGGCGGCTTCGGCCGGGCTGCCGCCGATCATCTGCGTCTGCTTCCGCTTCTCGGGCACGTACAGGCCGACGATCTGCTGCCGCGAGCGCGAGGCCGGCAGGAGGCGCCACCTTCCGGATCTCCTTCTTCTTGGCGGCCATGATGCCCTTGAGCGTCGCGTAGCGGAGCTGATTGATGCCGCTCTGGATCGTGAGTAGCGCGGGCAGCGGCAGCGACACCCACTGGAACCAGCCGCCCTCGAGCTCGCGCTTGACGCGCAGCGCCGGCCGCCTGGACGTCGACTTCCATGATGATCGTCGCCGACGCGATGCCGAGCAGCGACGGCCAGCATCACGCCGGTCTGGGCGCTGCCCTGATCGTCGGACTGCAGGCCGGTCAGCACGAGGTCGAACGCCTCGTCGCGCATGGCCGCCGCCAGCGCCTCCGCCACGGCGAACGCGTCGGCCGAGGCCAGCGCCTCGTCCTCGACGTGGATAGCGCGGTCGGCGCCGCGGGCGAGCGCCTCGCGCAGCGCCTGGGACACGCGGGCGGGGCCCACCGAGCAGACCACCACTTCCCCGCCGTGCTTCTCCTTGAGGCGCAGGCCCTCCTCGAGGGCGTAGGCGTCGGGCTCGTTGAGCTCGAAGGTCGCGTCCTGGTCGCGGACCCACGTCTTCTGGTCGTTGACGCGCGGCTGCCAGTCGCGCGACGGAACCTGCTTGAGGCAAACGGCGATCTTCATGTCGGGACGCTCCGGGCGTCAGTCGTCGAAACGGCGAAGGAGCAGGGCGGCGTTGGTGCCGCCGAACCCGAAGGAGTTGGACATCGCGTAGGTGATCGGCGCGGTCCGGGCCTTCCAGGGCACGTAGTCCAGGGTGCACTCCGGGTCCGGCGTGTCCTGGTTGATCGTCGGGGGCATCGTCTGGTGGTACACGGCCAGCGCGGTGATGCCGGCCTCGATGCCGCCCGCCGCGCCGAGCGTGTGGCCGGTCATCGACTTGGTGGACGACACGCCGATCCGTGTCGGCGTGCTCCCCGAACAGCGTGCGGATGGCGAGCGACTCGAGCTTGTCGTTGAACGGGCGTCGACGTGCCGTGCGCGTTGATGTACTGCACCTCGTCGGCGCGCACGCCGGCCGACTGCGAGCGCCGCGGCCATCACGCGCACCGCCCCGTCGCCGTCTTCCGACGGCGCCGTGATGTGGAACGCGTCGGCGGTCGCGCCGTAGCCGACCACCTCCGCGTAGACGCGGGCGCCGCGCCGGCGCGCCTGCTCGAGCTCCTCGAGGACGACGACGCCGGCGCCCTCGCCGATGACGAACCCGTCCCGGTCCTTGTCGAACGGGCGGCTGGCCCGCTCCGGCTCGTCGTTGCGCGTCGAGAGCGCCCGCATGGCGGCAAATCCGCCGACGCCCATCGGGGTGATGGCCGCCTCGGACCCGCCGGCGATCATCGCATCGGCGGCGCCGCGCGCGATCATCTCGTAGGCCTCGCCCACCGCGTGGGCCGACGCCGCGCAGGCCGTCGCCGTGGCCAGATTCGGCCCCTTCGCGCCGAGCCGGATCGACACCTGGCCGGCCGCGAGGTTGATGATGGCCGCGGGGATGAAGAACGGCGAGATCTTGCGCGGGCCGCCTTCGAGCAGCGCCTGGTGCTCGCGCTCGATGGTCCCGAAGCCGCCGATCCCCGACGCGATGAACACGCCGACGCGCGTCGCGTTCTCCGGGCCGATGACCAGCCCCGCGTCCGCCACGGCGAACTGCGATGCCGCGATGGCGTAGTGGATGAAGGTGTCCATCTTCTTGACGTCCTTCTTGTCCACGTACTGCAGGGGATCGAAGCCCTTGACCTCGGCCGCGATCCGCGCGGCGAACGCCGCGGCGTCGAACTTCGTGATGGGAGCGACGCCGCTCCGGCCGGCGCACAAGCCCTCCCACGTCGCCTCGGTGCCGACGCCGAGCGCCGACACCAGCCCGATGCCCGTCACGACAACGCGCCTCTTCACGCGGCCTCCATGCCAGCGGTCCCGCTCCCTGCCAGCGCGGCGCACGCGCCGCCGCACGCGGGTGACGGCCCCGACTCCGGTGATGCGGTCACTTCTTCTTGGAGTGGGCCTCGATGTACTCGACGGCTTCCTTGACGCGCGTGATCTTCTCGGCGTCCTCGTCCGGGATCTCGATCCCGAACTCCTCTTCGAACGCCATCACGAGCTCGACCGTGTCGAGCGAGTCCGCGCCCAGGTCGTCGACGAACGAGGCGTCGATGGTGACTTCCTCCTCGTCGACTCCGAGCTGCTCCACGATGATGCTCTTGACCTTGTCGGCAACCACAGCCATTCATCCTCCTACGTGTACATCCCGCCGTTGACGGCGAGAACCTGTCCGGTGATGTACGACGCCTCGTCGGACGCCAGGAAGCAGACCGCCGCGGCCACGTCCTCGGGCGTGCCGAAACGGCTGAGCGGCACCTTCGACTGCCACTCCGCCTGCACCTCGGGCGGCAGCGCCCGCGTCATGTCGGTGTCGATGAGCCCCGGCGCCACCACGTTCACCGTGATGTTCCGCGCCGCGACCTCGCGGGCGAGCGACTTGCTGAACCCGATGAGGCCCGCCTTGGACGCCGCGTAGTTCGACTGGCCCGCGTTGCCCATCTGGCCGACCACCGAGCTGATGCTGATGATCCGGCCCGTGCGCTGTTTCATCATCGGCCGCAGCACCGCCTGCGTGCAGACGAACGCGCCGGTCAGGTTCACCTCCAGCACGCGGTCCCAGTCCTCGCGCTTCATGCGCATCAGCAGCTGGTCGCGCGTGATGCCGGCGTTGTTCACCAGGATGTCGAGCGCGCCCGTGCTCCGCGAGCACCTGCCCGAAGGCCGCCTCCGCCGCCGCGGCGTCGGTCACGTTCATGGCCACGACGTCGGTCACGCGGCCGGGCCCCGCCGCCGGCGCCCTCGCGGGCGCGGGCTCGGGCGTCACCACGTCGGCCGGCACCACCAGCGCGCCCCGCGACGCGAGGGCGAGGCTGATGGAGCGGCCGATGCCCCGCCCGGCACCGGTCACGACGGCCACTTTCCCGGTCAAGTCGAACATGGCGCACTCAACCCGCCAGAGCGACGACGGCGTCGAGGCCCGATGGGTCCTCGATGTTCGCAAACGCCGCGTCCCTCAGGATTTTCCGGCCGAGGCCGGTCAAGACCGTCCCAGGACCCACTTCAACATACTTGTGGACGCCTTCCGATGCAAGCCGACGCATCACGTCTTCCCAGCGGACCGGCGACGACACCTGCCTCACCAGCGCCTCGATGCCCTTCGGCGGCCGTGCGCTTCACCTCGGCGTCGACGTTCGCCACCACCGGGCATGGCCGGATCGGTGACGGTCAGGGCCCGCAAGCTCGGGCGCCAGCCGCGCTTCGGCGGGCCGCATGAGGGCGCAGTGGAACGGCGCGCTCACCGGCAGCGGGATCGCGCGCTTCGCGCCCAGTGCCTTGGCCCGCGCCGACGCGCGGGCCACGGCGTCCGTCGACGCCGGCAATGACGACCTGCCCGGGCGCGTTCAGGTTCGCGGGGCTGACCACGCTCGCCCTGCGCCGCCTCCGCGCACGCCTGCGCCACCTTCTCGGCGTCGAGGCCGAGGATCGCCGCCATGGCCCCCTCCCCCACCGGCACGGCCTCCTGCATGTATCGCCCGCGCCGGCGCACGGTCCGCAGCGCGTCGGCGAACGTCATCGTCCCTGCCGCCACGTGGGCGGAGTACTCGCCGAGCGAGTGACCCGCGACGAACGCTGGCACGATGCCCCTTCGACGCCAGCAGCGCGGTAGACCGCCACGCTCACGGCCAGGATGGCCGGCTGCGTGTTCTCGGTGAGCACCAGCGCTCGGCGGGCCCCTCGAAACACAGACCGCTCAGGCTCTCGCCCAGCGCCTCGTCGGCCTCGGCCATGGTCTCGCGCACGACCGGGAACGCCTCGGCGAGCGCCTTGCCCATCCCGACCGTCTGCGAACCCTGCCCCGGAAAGATGCATGCAATCACGATGACGCCCCCTGCAACGGCACACCTGGCTTCATGACCCCTTCTCGCGGCGCCTCGCCGCCGGACCCGGGTCAGGAAGCCGTCGCCAGTAGTTCCTGTTCGATGCGCGGCACCAGGCCCTCGCGCGCGAAGCGGGCCGCCATCAGGACGGCGTTCCGCACGGCCTTCGCCGACGAGCGTCCGTGGCCGACGACGACCGGCCGCCCGACGCCCAGCAGCGGGGCGCCTCCATACTCGGAGTAGTCGATGCGCGCGCGGAAGTGCCCGAACGCCTCGATGGCCGACCGGGCGCCGTCTCCGGCCATGGCCGCCAGTTCCTCGCCCAGCATCAGTTCCACCATCCCGACGATGCCCTCGCTGACCTTGATCACCACGTTGCCGGTGAATCCGTCGCAGACGACGACGTCGGCGGCGCCCGAATAGAGGTCGCGGGCCTCGACGTTCCCGGCAAACCGCAGCGGCGTCTCGCGCAGGAGCCGGTGCGCCTCGCGGGTCAGCTCGTTGCCCTTGGTTTCCTCTTCGCCAATCGACAGCATCCCGACGGCCGGCTCCGCGATGCCGAGGCCGACGCGGGCGAACACCGTCCCCATGGCCGCGAACGCCACCAGGTGGGCGGGACGGCAGTCGGCGTTGGCGCCGACGTCGAGGAGGACGGCCGTACCGCGCGATCGTGGGCACGGTGGCCGCCAGGGCCGGACGCTCGGCGCCGCGCAGGAGCCCGAAGCCCGTGTAGGCGGCGAGCACCGTCGCGCCGGTGTTGCCGGCGCTGAACAGCGCATCGGCCGCACCTGCGGCCACCAGTTCGGCGGCCACGCGGATGGATGACTGGGGTCGGCGCCGGAGCGCCTCGGCTGGTCGCTCCCCCATGCCCACGGCATCGGCAGCGTGCTCGATGAGGATGTCGAGCCCGGCTGCGTCCGGATGGCGCGCCAGTTCAGCACGCAGGCTCGTCGGCATCGCCGACGAGGATCACGCCGGCATCAGCCTGCCGCGCGGCGGCGATCGCGCCGCTCACGACCACGGACGGGCCGTGGTCGCCGCCCATCGCGTCGACCGCCACGCGCATCCGGCACTACGCTTCCTTGATCGCGCGCACCTGGCGGCCGCCATAGTAGCCGCACTGGGGGCAGACCTGGTGCGCCGCCTTGGCCTCGTGGCAGTGCGGGCAGACGCCCAGCGAGGTGGGCTTGAGCGCGTCATGCGTGCGGCGCTTGGCCGTCCGGGCCTTCGAGTGTCGTCGCTTTGGATTTGGCATCGTTACTTGTCCTTGCGCAGTTGATCGAGCACCGCCAGCCGCGGGTCCACCCATGTCTGCCGGCACTCGCACGAAGCGATGTTGAAATTCGTGCCGCATTCCGGGCACAGGCCCAGGCACTCCTCCTTGCAGAGCGGCTTCATCGGCACCGCCAGGTAGCACTGTTCCTGCATCAATTGGCCGAGATCGATAACGTTGTCCTCGTAGAACGCCGTCGACAGGTCGTCGTCCTCGACCACCCGTTCCTCGCCGGGCCCGGCCGGCGTGTGGGGCAGGTAGAGCACATCGAACGGCTCGTCGACCGCCAACTCGTAGTTGTCGAGGCACCGGCTGCAGGTCAGCTCGATGCTGGTCTTCAGCCGCCCGGCCAGCCGGAACTGCATCCGGTCCTTCCGCACCACGACGCTCAGCGCAACGGGCGCGGTGACCCGGCAGATGCTCTGGTCGGTCGGCAGGACGCCCGCCGCGAAGGTCCGTTCGATCCGGGCCTCCGGGTCGCGCATCTGGCCGACGTCAAGCAGGAGCTCACTCATCTGGCGCCATCTCTCTTGCAGGCACAGAACCCTAAGTATACCACGGGGTTCCCGGGCGCCGCCCCCGTCCGCCGGGGCCCGGCCGTCGTCAAAAGGCCAGAGGGTGGCCCGGCTGCCCCGGGGTGCGCTAGAATGGAAAGTTGGACGGCGGGGCGTGAGCCCGGCGTCAGGCAAGGAGTGCTCGTGCGACGACTGCTGCCCCTCGGATTGGCCCTCTCGACGCTCGCCTTCGTGGCGGCGGGATGCGGCAACGACCTGACGAACCTGGAGACCAGCCCGTCCGGCACCGTCACGGAGACGTTCACCGGGACGCTCAATCCGAATGGCGGGTCGACGCACGTGTTCGTCGTGTCGGGCAAGGGCACCATCGCGGCCAAGCTGACGGCGGTCGGCGATGACAACACGAGAATCGTGGGGCTCGCCCTCGGCAACTGGACCAACAACGCCTGCCAGCTGGCGGCGGCCAACGACAACTCCTACGTCGACTTGACCCTGGCCGCGACGGTCTCGGCCGCCGGCAACATCTGCGCCCGCATCTACGACTCCAAGGGCGTGCCGGACCCCACCTCCTACACGGTCGAAATCGTCCACCCGTAGCCGGCGCCGCCGTGCTGCGTCAGGCGGGGCGCCGGTCAGGACCAGCGACCGCCCAGGTTCACCCACGGTTTCGGGATGAAGAGGTGCTCGTAGAGCGCCACGGCATACCGGTCGGTCATGCCGGCGAGGAAATCGCGAGCGGCGGCATCCGCCCCCTCTTCGCGGACCGTCCGGCCGTCGAGAAACGCCTCCGGCGCCTCGTGGACCTTTTCCCAGAGCCCTCCGAGGATGCCCGCCGCCTTCTTGAACTCGGCGGTCGAGAGCTCGTTCTCGTAGACGTTGGCGAACAGGAAGGCGCGCAGGTCCAGCATCGCCTCCAGGACGGGCGCGGTCATGGCGATGTCGCGCAACCCGGCGGCCCTCGTCTCGAGCACTACGTCCTTGACCATCCGCCCGATCCTGGCCGAGTGGGTCGCTCCGAGCACGGCAACCGGTCCCGCCGGAAGATCCGGCGCCTTGAGCACGCCGGCTCTCAGCGCATCGTCGATGTCGTGGTTCACGTACGCGATGAGGTCCGCGACGCGGGCGATCTGCCCCTCCAGGGTCGCGGCCCTCACGGGGACGTCCCCGCCGACCGGCGACCCGCGCTTGCCTTTCGAGTGCTTGCCGATGCCATCGCGCACTTCGAAGGTGAGGTTGAGGCCTGAGCCATCGCGCTCGAGCACGTCGACGATGCGCAGGCTCTGTTCGTAGTGCTCGAACCCGCCGGGCATGAGGCTGGCGAGCACCCGCTCGCCCTGGTGTCCGAACGGCGTGTGCCCGAGGTCGTGCCCGAGGGCAATCGCCTCGGTCAGGTCTTCGTTGAGCGCCAGCGCCTTGGCGATGGTCCGGGCGATCTGCGAAACCTCGAGGGTGTGCGTCAGGCGCGTCCGGTAGTGGTCGCCGGTCGGCGCAAAGAAGACCTGCGTCTTGTGCTTCAGCCGCCGGAACGCCTTCGAGTGCAGGATGCGGTCGCGGTCCCGCTGGAACGCCGGCCGGACGTCGTCTTCGGGCTCGGGACGGAGCCGGCCCCTGGTTTCGGCGCTGCGGGCGGCCTGCGGCGCCAGCGACTCCCGCTCCCGCCGCTCCAGGTCCTCTCGAATCGTGACCATGGGCCTCTCCGTTTCTACGAGCCGGATCCCGTCAGCGCCGCATGGAAACTGGCCCCGCACGCGAGAGGGCCGACGCCGAATACCCCGGCGATGGTCTGGCCGAGGTCCGAGTAGGTGGCGCGATCGCCCAGGGCCGTCCCGACGCGCACGCGGGCACCGTACGCCAGGAGCGGCACGTACTCCCTCGAGTGGTCGGTGCTCGGCGTCGTGGGGTCGTTCCCGTGGTCGGCCGTCAGGATGAGCAGGTCGTCCTCGCGGAGCATCGGCAGCAGGCGCCCGAGGCGCTCGTCGAAGCGCTCCAGGTTGGCGGCGTAGCCGGCCGTGTCGTTGCGGTGGCCGTACATCGCGTCGAAGTCCACCAGGTTGCCGAAGACCAGACCCGGGGGCGCACCGGCGGCCGCACGCTCGAAGGCATCCATCCCGATCGCGTCCGATGCCGTCTTGACGGAGGACGTGATCCCGCGACCGGCGAACAGGTCCGCGATCTTCCCGATCGAGAGCACCGGGATTCCGCTACGGGTCAGGATGTCGAGGAGCGTGTCCGCAAACGGCGGAATCGCGTAGTCGTGCCGGTTGGCGGTGCGGCGGAACCCGCCAGGCTGCCCCACGAACGGTCTGGCGATGACGCGCCCGAGGCCCATGCCGCTGACGAACTGCTCGTACGCGATCTCGCACAAGCGATAGAGCTCCGGCACCGGGATGACGTCTTCGTGCGCCGCAATCTGGAACACGCTGTCGGCGGAGGTGTAGATGATCGGCCAGCCGGTCCTGATGTGCTCCGGGCCGAGGTCGTCGATGATCTGCGTGCCGGAGGCCACGGTGTTCCCGAGCGTGCGGCGCCCGATGCGGCGTTCGTACTCACGCATCGCCTCGGCAGGAAACCCAGTGGGGAACGTCGGGAACGCCCGCTCGAGCTGCAGGCCCATCAACTCCCAGTGACCGGTCACCGAGTCCTTGCCGGGCGACACCTCGGCCATGCGGCCGTACGCGCCACGAGGATGCTCGGCAGGCGGCAGGCCCGCGAGCCGGACGATGCGCGACAGGCCCAGGGCGTGCAGATTGGGAATGCGCAGCGGAACCTGCGCGGCGATGTTGGCCAGCGTGTTGCTGCCCTCATCGCCGTAGAGCGCCGCGTCGGGCAGCTCGCCGACGCCGAGGCTGTCGATGACGATCACGAACACGCGCCGGAACGGTGAGGTGGCCATAGACGTGAGCGTCTGGGACGGTCCCGGAAGCCGGAAGCGGCGGCCTAGCGCGGTGACTGGCGCGCCGCCCGGATGGACGCGATGGCATGCTTGAAGACGAGATGATCCGCGCCGTCCTGCTCGAGAATGACCGCGAAGCGGTCGAAGCCCTTGACCCGCGCTTCCATCTCCGAGCCGTCCATCAGGCGCAGGCTCACCGCCTGCTGATCGCGGCGGACCACGTTCAGAAAGGCGTCCTGCACGTTGGGCTCACCGGCGGACCGCGCGTCAGAAGTCTGTGGCATGCGTCGGGTGCTCCCCTGCCGGGCGCGCGCACCACGCGGGCCCGATCCGATCGGCAATCAGCTGCTCGGCCTCGAGCCGGGCGTCATCATCGTCGCCCGCTCGTTGAATCCAGACTAGATTAGGCTCTTTGCGGAACCAGATCAACTGCCTGCGCGCGTAGTGCCGGTTCGCGATGACGATGAGCTCGCGCGCGGACGCGCGGTCACGCTCGCCGCGCACGACTTCGAGCACGTGCCGGTAAACGTATCCCGTGAAGGGCCGCGCGTCCGGCGGCACGCCACGGTGGAGGAGCCCGCGCACCTCGTCCTCGATCCCCCGCGCGAACTGCGCATCGACGCGCCGCGTGATGCGCGCGACGATCTCCTCCCAGGCCGGGCGCACGGCGATCCCCACGATCGTCCAGCCAGCCAGCGGCGCGCGCGTGTCGGTGAAGTGCTCGGTGAGCGCGCGGCCGGTCTGGTAATACACCTCGAGCGCGCGGACGACGCGCACCTGGTCGCGCGGCTGGATCCGCGCGGCAGACGGCGGATCGATGCGGCCCAGCAGCCGGTGCAGCCGCTCCGGCCCCCGCCGCGCCGCCATGCCGTCGAGGCGGCGCCGCACGCGATCGTCGCGGCCGGGCCCGGGGAAGATGCCTCTGGCGAGCGCCCGGAAGTACAGGCCCGTGCCGCCGACGAGAACCGGGAGGCGCCCGCGGGCGTGAATCGCCTCGATCGCGGCCATCGCGTCGCGCGCGTAGTCGGCTGCGGTGTACTGGGCAACCGGGTCGACGATGTCCACGCAGTGGTGCGGGATGCCGTCCTGCTCGCCCGCGGACACCTTGTCGGTGCCGATGTCGAAGCCGCGGTACACCGCCGTCGAATCGCACGCCACGATCTCGCCGCCGAAGCGGCGCGCCAGCGCGAGGCCGAGCGCGCTCTTGCCGCTGGCCGTCGGACCGAGGATGGCGACAACGGCCTTCGGGAGGACGGGGCCGGTCATATCAAGCCCGCCAGCTTCAGCAGGGCCCACACGACGAGCGCGCCCAGCAGCAGGAGCCAGCCGAGTTGCTGTGTCCGGGTGGGCATCGCCATCAGCGTGAGGGAGGCGTCTCGTTGTAGTAGAAGGTGATCGTGATGAACGCCTTGTCCGCGGGGTACTCGGGCGGAAGGGGCACCGTGGGGTTCGAGGCCACGATCGCGCCGAACGACGAGTTGGTGAACGCGTCCACGCCGGTCGTCGCGACGACGGCGACGTCGGTGATCGCGCCGTTCCGGTGCACGTTGAACGACACCGACACGTGGCCGCGCAGCGACATGGCGGCGTACGGGATGAACCAGTTGCGGCGCACCTGGGCCAGGAAGCGGCGCACCCAGGGACCGAACTCCACGCCCTTCGTGTCGAACTGGAGGGCCTCCCCGAACTGGCCGCCGCCCTGCGGGTTGTCGAACATCTGCTCGGGCACGTAGCGGGTGACGTCGCGCAGGGCGTTGGTCAAGCCGCCGCCCGTTCCCGTCCCGCTGTTGCCCGCCTGCGCCTGGGGGCGAGGTCCGCGGAGCCCGGGCAGCACCGAATCATCGACCTGCCGCTGCTCCGTGCCGGGCTGGCCCGGAGCCGGCGAACCGGGCTCGCGCGCGCTGCTGCCGCTGTCAGCCGCTTGCTCCACGGGCTTCGGCGGTTCCGGCGTGCCCGGCTGATCGACGCGCTCCGTGGTGTTTCCCCGCGAGTACGGCAGCGGGTTGGTGGGCGCGGGCGGCTTCGGATACGGGGTCGTGATGCTGCGGTCGCGATCGGAAAGCTCCGGGTTCTGCGGCGGCCGCTTCGCCTCGAACTCGGCCCGGGGCTGCACGAAGACGAAGCGCCGTTCGTTCGCCTCCTGTTCGCGCATCGCGGCCATCCGCTGTTCGATGGCGCTCGGGTCGGGCGCCAGGGCCGCGAACAGGCTCGGCAGCGCCTCCGGCACCAGCACGATCGCCAGAATGCCGAGCACGTGCACAAGGAGGGAGAGGAGGAAGCCCTCACGCCACGAGATGGCACGGTCGATGCGGTCGATATCCGGCTGACGATCGTCGAAGTTGAAGTACATCAGGAACTTAATCGATTATAACACCCGCGCATGGACTGGCTGGCGCGACAGGCAGAGCTGGGCAGGTCAGCGCTGATCTGGCTTCGAGGCGCTGTACAAGTAGACGATACCAAGGCTCAGAGAGTCGGCTTTCACATGTGAAAATCCTGTGGCGGCGAGCGCGGCCATGATCGCCTCCGGCTTCGGGAACGACCCGACCGACGCCGGGAGATACGTGTAGGCGGAGGAGTGGCCGGAGATCAGCGAACCAATCCGCGGCAGCACATGGCGGAAGTACGCGAGATACGCCTGCCGCACGACGGGCAGCCGCGGCACGCCAAACTCCAGAATCGCGAAACGTCCGCCGGGCCGCAGCACCCGGAAGACGTCGGCGAACGCCGCCTGGGGCTCCTCGACGTTGCGGATGCCGAAGGCCACCGTCGCCGCGTCCACGGAACAGGAGGCCAGGGGAATCCGCATCGCGTCGCCCTGCACGAGGCGGATGCGCGACGCGAGGCCGCGCTGCATCAGTTTCGCCTGCCCGAGCCGGAGCATCTGCCCCGAGAAGTCGACGCCGGCGACCGACCCCGCACCGGGCGACGCGGTGGCCGACGCGATGGCGAGGTCGGCCGTGCCCGTGCAGAGGTCGAGCACGGTTTCGCCGCCGCGCAGTGCCAGCGTTCGCACGGCTCTCGCGCGCCAGCGCACATCGAGGCCGCCGCTGAGCAGGTGATTGAGCAGATCGTAGCGGGGCGCGATCGCATCGAACATGCCGGCGATGCGGCCGGGCTGCTTGTCGCGGCCGAGCGCGGCGTGATCGGGCGTCACCGCTCGATCCGCCCGGTCCAGTCGGGGCACAGCCGCTGCTCGAGCCCCAGGGCAGACAGGATCTTGCCGGCGAGGAAGTCGGCCAGATCGTCGAGCGTCCTGGGCAGATGGTAGAACCCGGGCATCGCGGGCAGCACCACCGCTCCCGCCTCGGCGCAGCGCACCATGTTGCGCAACTGCTGAAGGCTCATGGGCGTCTCGCGCGGCACCAGCACGAGCGGCTTGCGCTCCTTCAGCATCACGTCGGCGGCGCGCTCGACGAGGTTGCGCGACAGCCCGTTCGCGACGCCGGCCAGCGACTTCATGGAGCACGGCACGATCACCATGCCCTTCGTCGGCCGGCTCCCGCTCGCGATGGTCGCGCCCAGGTCGCGGTTGCTCAGGACGGCGTAGCGGCCCCGCCGCACGCCGGCGCCGTACTTCTCTTCGAGGTACCGCTCGAGGCGATCGAACGCCGCCTCGTTGCCGAGTTCGTCGACCAGCAGCCTGCGCCCGTAGTCGCTCACGACCAGGTCCAGCTCGCAGCCCTGCTCGAGCAGCGCCGCCACCGTCCTCACGGCGTAAAGCGCCCCGCTCGCGCCGGTGATGGCGACCGTGTATCGGGACATGCGATTCTCGGATTCAGCGGACATACACGGCGGCAGCAGTCATGACCAGGTACAGAATACCGACCCAGCCGTTCAGATCAAACGCCATCTTCACGCGCGAGAGATCCGCGGCCTTCACGAGCGACTGCTCGAACGCCAGCAGCACGGCGACGCCGGCGACGCCGGCCAGATAGATGGGCCCGAGCGGCGCCACCCACCCGAGGGCCGCCAGCGCAGCCACGGTGACCACGTGGAGGGCGCGCGAGATCGCGAGCGACGCCGGGACGCCGAACCGCTGCGGAATCGATCGCAACCCGTGCGCGCGATCGAACTCGAGGTCCTGGCACGCGTAGAGGACGTCGAACCCGCCCACCCAGGTGCCGATGGCCAGGGCCAGCAGCCACGGCTCCCATCCGCCTCGCCCGCCCGCGGCGAGCCAGCCGCCGACCGGAGCGACGGCCATCGCCAGACCCAGAAACGCCTGGGTCGACCACGTGAAGCGCTTGGCGAGCGAATACCAGAACACGATCGCCAGCGCGACCGGCGAGAGCGCGCAGACAGAGCGGGCCGAGTTTGTAGGCCGCCAGGACGAACACCACGGATGCTGCCGCCACGAACCCGACCGCCTCCCGTTGGCTCATGCGCCCCGACGGCAGTTCGCGCCCCGCCGTCCGCGGGTTCATGCGCGTCGTAGCGGGCGTCGACGAGGCGGTTGAACCCCATCGCGGCACTGCGCGCGCCGACCATGGCCACGACGATCCACCCGACCCGGTCCCAGGTCAGCGGCGCGTGCCGGGACGCCAGCAGCGCACCCGTCAGCGCGAACGGCAGCGCGAAGACCGAGTGGGAGACGCGGACGAAGGACGCGTAGGTGAGCAGGCGTTTGAGCAAGCGGCGCTCTTCAGGCGTTTCCGGGCCGGTCGCTGTCGATCCAGCGGACTTTGCCGGGCGCGATGCCCGACACCAGGTATTGTTCCACATCCGGCATGCCGGGCGGAACCTCGACGGCAATCAGCACGGCGCGCCGGCCGCGGCGAGATGGCGCCGTGCGTCTCGCCGAACCCGAGGGCCTCGGCGCCGGAGAGCGTGGCGCTACGCAGCAGGTCGCGAGGCGTGACGCCGGGCGCGATGCGGCTGAGCGCCGCCAGTTCGCTGAACAGGTTGAGGTCGTCAACGCTCGCCAGGCTGTCGGTGCCGACGGCCACCCTGGCGCCGCACCGGTAGAACGCCTCGACGGGCGGCGCGCCCGCGCCGACCCAGGCATTGCTGCGCGGGCACGTGACCAGGGTGACGCCCCGCTGCGCCAGCAGGGCCAGGTCGTCGTCGCCCGCCTGCACCGCGTGCACGGCGAGCGCGCCGCCGTCCCAGAAGCCGAGCCGATCCAGGTACGCGACCGGGCTGCAGCCGGGCGCACGCCAGTCCGGGTCCCACGCGCCCAGGCGCTTCAGCACTTCGGGCCAGCCGCCGCTCCCCCGCCCGATGAACTCGACTTCCTCGCGCGACTCCGAGATGTGTACCGACATGCGAGGCTCGCGCAAAGTCGGCCTCGAGCAGCGACCAGCGCGCGGAAGACTGACGGAGACACTGAGTACGGCGCATGCGGCGCGAGAGCCAGCCGCCAGCGGTCGGCGGCCTGGCCGCCTCCTCGAGGCTCCGGCACGACCTCTCGACGAACGCCTCGGCGTCGGCCGCCCGGAACTTGATCACCTCGTGAAAGACGATCCCTTCGAGGCCGCTCTCGTCGAGCAGGTCGAGATGCGCGAGTGAATTCGAGATGTCGCCGGCGAGCCCGGTGCCGCTGGACCGCATCTCCTCGAGTGCGGCGCGCCATGGCCGATCGCACGAACGGTCGTCGCGCCCGTCGGCCGACTGCAGCCGCTCCCGCATCATGGCCGACACCCAGCCCAGAAAGCTCGACGCCGGTTTCGATGCGTGCCGCGGAGCCACGACAGTTCCACGTGCGTGTGCGCGTTGACGAGCGCGGGCATGATGACTGCATCGCCCAGATCGACGGCACTCGACGGCGGCCCCGCCGGGACGGCCCGGCTCACGCTCCGGCGCCGCCGACGCCGGCGATGAAGCCGTCCTCGACGGCAACCCACCCGTCGCGGATTGGCGGCACCGATGATGGGCAGGACCCACGACGCGCGATAGACCTGCATGCAGTGACCCGTTAGCGGGCGCGCCGCCGGCTGGCCCGCGCCGGAGGAATCGCCCGCGGCCCTTGCGGCCCACGAAGGCGCCGCGGTCAACGATGACCTCGCCGCGGGACAGCACGGTTTCCGGCGCACCCTCCACGACGCGGCCCTCGTAGAGACTGTAGTCCACGCGCATGTGATGGGTGGCCGCGGAAAGCGTGACCCGCTTATCGGGATCCCACAGCACGATGTCCGCGTCCGACCCTTCCGCGATCGCACCCTTGCGGGGCCACAGTCCGAAGATCCTGGCGGGCGCGGTCGCCGTGACCTCGACGAATCGCTCCGGCGTGATGCGGCCGGTTCTGACGCCTTCGTCCCATAGCAGCGCGAGGCGCGTCTCGATGCCCGGCGCGCCGTTGGGGATCTTCGAGAAGTCGCCGCGTCCGCGCTGCTTGTGCGGCGGGCTGGCGAAGCCGAACGGGCAGTGGTCGGTGCCGACCGTGTCCAGGTCGCGCGCCGCGAGCCCGCGCCAGAGCGCCGCCTGGTGGGCACCCGCCCTCAACGGCGGCGAGACGACGAACTTCGCGGCGTCGAAGCCGCCGCGCTCGTACTCCGCATCCGACAGGCACAGATACTGCGGGCAGGTTTCGGCCGACACCGCCACGCCGCGTCCGCGGCCCTGTCTGACCGCTTCGAGGGCCTCGGCGCACGACAGGTGCACGATGAATACCGGCGCGCCGGCCATCTCGGCGAGGGCGATGGCGCGGCCTGTCGCCTCGGCCTCCGCGCGAGGCGGCCTCGTCAGGGCGTGGAACTTCGGGCCCGTGTCGCCACGGCCGAGCGCCTCGGCCGTCAGCGCCTCGATGGCGCGGCCGTCCTCCGCGTGCACCATCACGAGGCCACCGCACGCCCGCGTCTCCCGCATCGCGGCGGCGATCTCACCATCGTCGGCCATCAGCCTGCCGGGATACGCCATGAACATCTTGAAGGACGTCACGCCTTCGCGGGACGCGAGCGCGCGCGCGTCACCGGCGGTCCGCTCACTGAATTCGCGCAGCACCATGTGGAATCCGTAGTCGATGACGGCCTTCCCGGCCGCCTTCGCCTGCCACGTGTCGAGCGCGGCGAGCACGCTCTCGCCGGGCTCGGGTGCTGCGAAGTCGATGATCGTGGTGGTGCCGCCATGGGCCGCGGCGATCGTGCCGCTTTCGAAGTCGTCGGTCGAGGTGATGTCGCCCGCCGGCATGTCGAGGTGGGTATGCGCGTCGATGCCGCCGGGTATCACGAACAGGCCCGACGCGTCGATCACCGTGTCGGCCTGCGGCGGCAGGCCCGGCCCGACGCGCGCGATGGTGCCGTTCTCGATGAACACGTCCGCGGCTGCGCGGCCCGCGTCCGTCAGCACCGTCCCGTTGCGGATGAGTGACGTCGCCATGCGTCGCGGTAACGCACCGTCGAAGCGGCTACCAGCCCATCCGCTCGCGCAGCGACGTGATGTGGGCCGTGTGATGACGGCCGTGCCAGGCGTACATGGCCAGCGCGTGGTCGAGCGTCACGGGCCCCATGGCCGAGTGCTGGTAGGTGCGGGCGAATTGCGCGGCATCCAGGCTCTCGAGAAACGCGACCCAGCGCGCGTGCAGCGACGCCAGCAGGTCGAGCGAGACCCGAACGTCCGGCGCGCTCGCGTCCGCCAGTCCGGCCCAGAGCGCCTCGTTGTACGCCTTCACCGGCGGATTGTCCTCGGTCACCGCCAGCTTGAAGCGCACGTACGCGTTGATGTGGCTGTCGGCGACATGGTGCACGACCTGCGCCACGGTCCAGCCTTCCTCACGGTAAGGGTGCTCAAGATAGCCCGCGGTCAACCCGACCACAGCCGCACGAAGGTGCTCGGGTACGGCGGCAATCTCGTCGATGTACTGGCGGCGGAGTTCGGGCGTGAACTCGGCCGGAGGCGTGAAGGGACCGATCGGATAGCGCGGATCGTTCATGCGGCCCATGATAGCGGAAATCGGCGCCGCGGTTCGCAGCGGCTTCTCGCGCCCCGGGCGGCGCCTGCACCGGGGCGGAGGCCAGCACAGGCCGCTCTCGCGCCCCCGCCGCTCAGAGGAAGCTGACGGCCTGCGTCGATGCCGACACCACGTAGCAGCGATCCGTGTTCATGTCCGGATCCACCGGCACCACGAAGAAACCCTGGCGGCCCGGCTGATAGCCCTGAGTGGTCCCCACGAAGACCTCGCCGTCGCGGAAGACGACCTTGATCTTGCGCCCGACGCTGGGCCGGGCCGGGTCGAACTCCTTCTTCCGCACGTGCCGTGGATCGCCAGCGAAGTCCTTCACGAAGAACACCGCCTTCAAGTCAGCCACCCGGACTTCCACCGTCTCGCTTCCCGGCCCTCCGGGCGCCACGCTCACGTGGAAGGTCTCACGCCCGGGAAGGAAGTCCGCGGTGATCCCTTTGACCATCGCTCCGCTGGCGAACCTCGCCACAATCTTGTTCATATCCATCGCCCCGGGCCGGGAACGGCCTCCCGGCTCATCTTATGCCAGGCAGGCTTCGCGGCGCACCGGTCCGACGAGGGTCAGCGCCGCCCGACGGCCCGCGACGGCGCCGCCGCACGCCCTTCATGACGCCGGGTTCTGTCTTCGCGCTCGCTCGGCCCGGCTGCGCACCGCGTAGTTGAGGAGCTCGACCGGCACCGCTGTGTCGCCCTCAGCGCGGGCCGTCGCCAGCTCGAGCAGCCGCGGAATGTCGCGCTCCCGGAACACCGGATCGCCGAGGATCTCGTAGTGCATGTTCCGGCGCTTCGGCACGTAGCCGGCGTCCTCGATGTTGCGCACGATCTCGATCTCGTCCATGCAGTAGGCCGCGCCGGCGGCCCGGACGACGTTCTCCTCGATCATGACGCTGCCCATGTCGTTGGCGCCGTACGACAGGCTGAGTTGCCCCACCTTCCCGCCCTGGGTCACCCAGGAGGCCTGGAGGTTGTCGACGTTGTCGAGGACGAGGCGTGCCGTGGCGAGCGTCCGCAGGTACTCGACGCCGGTCGCCTCCGCGCCCTGCAGCTCCGTGTGTTCCGGCTGGTAGCTCCACGCGATGAACGCGGTGAACCCGCCGGTCTCGTCCTGCAGATCGCGCAGCCGCATCATGTGCTCGATGCGCTCGGCCGGCGTTTCCACCGACCCGTACATCATCGTCGCCGTCGTCCGCAGCCCGGCGCGGTGCGCGTGGCGCATCACGTCGAGCCACTCGTCCGAGGCTGGCCTTGCTGTAGCAGTGCAGGAGCTTTCGGACCCGGTCGACGAGGATCTCGGCCCCGCCGCCCGGGATGCTGTCGAGGCCCGCGTCGACAGCCGCCGGATGACCTCGGGCACCGGCCGCTGCGAGAGCCGCGAGATGTGCAGCACCTCCGGGCGACGACAGCGCGTGCAGCTTGAACCCGGGGTAGCGCTGCTTCACCGCGCGGAAGAGATCCTCGTACCACTCGATGGGCAGGTCGGGGTTGTGGCCGCCCTGCAGCAGCAGCTGCCCGCCGCCCAGTTCGATCGTCTCCTCGATCTTGCGGAAGATCTCGTCGAAGCCGAGCACGTAGCCGCCCTCGGCGCCGACCGGCCGGTAGAACGCGCAGAACGAGCACCGCGCCACGCACACGTTCGTGTAGTTGACGTTGCGGTCGATGATGTAGGTGACGGTGCGATCCGGATGGCGGCGGCGCCGGACCTCGTCGGCCAGCTGACCGAGCAGGTGCGTCGGCGCGCCGAGGTACAGCTCGAGCGCCTCGTCGCCGGACAGTCGTCCGCCGGCGCGTACCTTTCTGCGCAAGGTCGTCGATCGTCATGCGTTCGGTCGGCAGAACTCGGGCTCGCGGAACGCCGGCACCAGGCCCAGGTCCGCGGCGTCGCGGTAGAAGCGGGTCAACCCCGCCAGCTCTCGTTCGGCAAACCCGAATTCCACATTATCACGAAGGTACCGGGCCCCGATGGCGGCGCGGGCCGGGTCGCCGGGAAATGCTGGCGGGCCACGTCCTCCGCGTGCTCGACGCCGCCGAGGCAGGCGTCGCCTGAGCGTGGCGATGTCAGCGAGCGTCAGCAGGCCCGGCCGGCCGAACCAGAACGCGTAGACGAACGGCAGCCCGGCGTAGGTCTTCCACGCGAGGCCGAGGTCGGTCTTCTGGACGCCGGCCGCCGCGTGATCGAACAGCAGCGCGACGTCGCCGATGAGCAGCGCGGCGTCGCACGCCTCGAGCATGCGCGTGCGGATCGGGCGGCATCACGCGAACCTCCGGCGCGATGCCGAAGTGCCGGGCGCAGAGCACGGCGAACAGCGCCACCGAGGTGCGCGAACTGGCATCGAGGGCGACCGTGCGCACGCGATCGACGGGCTGGCGGCTGAAGAGCGCCACCGACGCCACCGGTCCGTCCGATCCGATCGCCACGCCGGGCACGCGCGACATACGACTCGCCCCTGAGGTATTCGATGGACGGGCACGAGGCCGAAGTCCACGTGGCCGCCATGCAGCAGCTCGGCGCAGCGCGCGGGGATGTCGAACCGCACGTCGAACCGCTCGGCGTGGCGGTCGAGCCCGTACACGAGCGGACGCGCGTTCAGATACTCGACCGCGCCGAGGCGGATCCGGCTCATCCGCCGATCCGCCGGTAGTCGCCGTCGCGTTCCACGGGCTCCAGCGCGGCAGCCTGGATGTTCCGTCGGACCTCTTCGAGCTGGCGCGCGACGGCGCCCTCCGACTCGTCATCGATGGCCGACACGGCGTCGAGGTCGTCGGCGCCCACCGTGAGCGCCACCTGCGCGAGTTTCGGGCCGTAGAGCGCCCAGTCGACCTGGATCGACGGGATGTTGTCCGCCAACAGGCGGGCGAGGGCGATCTGCCGGACGTCTTCGTAGCCCGTGGTCGATGATGCCGGCGACCACGACCGCGGCAGCGGCGCGAAACTCCGCAGCCAGCCCAGGGCATGCTGCAGCTCGGAGGCCCGCCGGATGAGAGCGACACGCGCCGCCGCGTCGGCCTGCCGGTGGACGGTCAGCCGCGCCACCCCGAGGCCCGCCTCGCGGACCGCATCGAGGGCCGGCTCCGGATCGTCGAGCAGGTCCAGCGGCGCCTCGGCGATTGACGCCACACCGGTGCCGCGAATGGCCCGGAGCAGGCCGAGCAACGGCTTGCCGGTCGCGCGCGCGTGCGCCTGCAGGTCGGCCAACGAGCAGGCCGACACCGGGACGGCGCCGGCAGCCTTCACCACGCCGTACAGCGCGGACAACCGCGGTTCGAGCGTCGACGCCGCGGCCCGGACCCGCACCTCGCGCGCCGCCGGCGGAATGGCGGGCACCGGACCAGGCCCGGGCAGTTCCAGCTCCGCCACCCTCACGAACGTCGTGCTGGCCCCATGGCGGCGCCGGCGGGCTTCGTCCGCCAGCATGCCGAGCCTGAGGATGTCCGTCGTCGCGGCCAGCGCAGCGGCGTCATCGTCATCGAGCGGCGACCCCGCCGCCAGCCGATCGAGCAGGCCGTCCATCCGGTCGTCCATCACCGTGAGCCTTTCCCGGCGCGCGCCGGGCCGCCGGCGCCGACGCGGGACCAGATTTCCGCGGCCCTTCGGCCAGCCGCTTCGCTGGTGACGACGCGCGTCGGCCATTCCCTGGTGAAACCTTCCGACGGCCACTTGCGCGTCGCGTCGATGCCCATCTTGCTGCCGAAGGCCGGCAGGTCCGACGCGTTCTCCAAGTCGTCCATCGGCCCGCGCGTGAACTGGATGTCACGCTCGGGGTCGACGTGGGTGCCGGCCACCCACGCCACCTCGCCAGGATCCTGCACGTTCACGTCCTTGTCGACGACGACGATGCACTTCGAGAACATGAGCTGGCCGAGCCCCCAGCACGCGTTCATGACCTTGCGCGCGTGGCCGGGGTAGCGCTTGTCGATCGCGATGAGCACGAGGTTGTGGAAGATGCCCTCGGGCGGCATGTGCATGTCCACGATCTCGGGCAGCGTCTTCCGGATGAGCGGCAGGAAGATCCGTTCGCTCGCCTTGCCGAGATAGACGTCCTCCATCGGTGGAATGCCCACGATTGTCGTGTGGTAAATCGGCGATCTCCGCATGGTGATCGCGGTCAGGTGGAACACCGGGAAGTCGTCGGCCAGCGAGTAGAAACCCGTGTGGTCTCCGAACGGGCCTTCGCGCCGCCGCTCGCCGGGCTCGACGTAGCCTTCCAGCACGATGTTCGCCTGAGCCGGCACCTCGAGGTCCACGGTCCGCGCCTTCACGAGCTCGATGCGCCGCCGCGCGAGGAACCCCGCGAGCAGCAGCTCGTCGAGGCCTTCGGGCATCGGGGCCGTCGCCGAGTAGCACAGCGCAGGTTCGGCGCCGAGGGCCACCGCCACCTCGAGGCGCTTCCCCATCCGCTCGGCGATCCGGTAGTGCTGCGCCCCGCCCTTGTGGCGCTGCCAGTGCATCCCCGTCGTCCGGCCGTCGAACACCTGCATGCGATACATGCCGATGTTGCGCGTGCCCGTCTCGGGGTCCTTGGTGATCACGAGCGGGAACGTAATGTAGCGGCCGCCGTCCTCGGGCCACGTGCGCAGGACCGGGATCTCGTCGAGGGAGCCGTCGAGCTTCACCACCTCCTGGCAGGGGGCGTCCTTGACCGTCTTGGGCAGCAGGTCGCTGAGGCGGCCGACCAGCGGCAGCAACTTCATCGCGTCCAGGATGCCGGCGGCTTTCGGCGGCGTCATCAGCTTCTCGATCTCCGCCCCGAGATCGTCGAGCGACGCCACGCCCAGCGCGAGGCACATCCGGTCCAGCGATCCGAACAGGTTCGCCGCGACCGGCATGTCGATAGCCGGCCGGCTCCTCGAAGAGCAGCGCCGGGCCTCCGCCTGGCGACTTGCTCGCCAGGTCGATGACGGCCGACATCTCCAGATCGGGGTTCACCGGTTCGCCGACGCGCGTGAGCCAGCCTCGCCTGTCGAGGTCGTCGAGGAACGCCTTCAGATCCGTGTGCATGCCGCCATCCGTTCCGTGATCGCCGCCGCGAGCGCCACGGCGCGCCGGCCGTCGTCACCGCCCACGAGCGGCGCGCGTCCAAACCTGACCGCATCCACGAAGTCCTGAAGCTCCAGGCGGAGCGGCTCGCCCTCCGGCACCGGGATCTTGCCGCCCTCGATCGCGGGCCGCCGGCCCTCGGTCCGCACGAGGCGGTACACCTCCGTCTCTCTTCGCGCCGGTGTCGATCGAGATGTAGGCGTCGCGCTGGAAGAAGCGGATCTTCCGCGTGCGGTCGCGGCTGATCCGGCTCGCGGTGATGTTGGCCACGCAGCCGGACGAGAAGCGCAGCCGCGCGTTGGCGATGTCGAACCGGTCGGTGAGCACGGGCACGCCGACCGCCTCGAACGATTCGACGTCCGACTGCACGATCGAGAGCACGAGATCGAGGTCGTGAATCATCAGGTCGAACACCACGTCGATGTCCAGGCTCCGCTCCGGGAACGTGCCCAGGCGGTGGACCTCGATGAAGCCCGGGTTGTCCACCGCCGGCCGCGCGGCGATCACCGCCGGGTTGAACCGCTCGGTATGCCCCACGGCCAGCGTCACGCCCGCACGCGACGCCGCCGCGATGATGGCGTCGGCTTCGGCCACCGAGCGGGCGAGGGGCTTCTCGACGAGCACGGGCACGCCCTGATCCAGGAACAGCGCGGCGATCTCCGCGTGCGTCTCCGTCGGTGTCGCAATCGACACCAGATCGACCTGCCCGGCCAGATCGCGGACGCTCGTCAGGGCGCGGGCGCCACCGCCGCCGCGACCTCGCGCGCCCGCGGCTCGTTCACGTCGACCACCGCCTCGAGCCTGGCGCCCTCGATCGACGACAGGATCCTGGCGTGATGGCGGCCGAGGTGGCCGACGCCTATCACGGCTGCTCTCAGGGCCTTCTCACTCACGCCGTCCTCCCGGCTGGGCGTCCCGGGCCCGGCCCACGACACAGATCCCGGCGGCGTCGGCTGCGCGGACGGCCTCGTCGCCATCGAGCAACAGGGCGCGTCCGGCGTCCACCGACAGCGCCGTCGCGCCAGCCGCCCGCATGGCCTCGATGGTCGGCACGCCGACCACGGGCACGTCAAAGCGCATGTCCTGATTGGGTTTGGCCACCTTCACGATCCGCACGCCCGGCCCGGCGAGCCGGCCGGCCCTCGCGATGACCGCGTCGGTGCCTTCCATGGCCTCGACGGCCACCACCGCCCCGCTCTTGATCGCGAGGGTCTGGCCGATGTCGAGGCGGGCGACCTCGTCGGCCATGCGATAGCCGAACGCCAGGTCGTCCCGCTCCTCTTCGGTCGGCTGCCGTGTCGTGAGCACGCCGGCGCGCGCCAGCAGGGGCGTCAGGTACGACGTCGAATCGAGCAGTTCGATGCCGTGGTCGCGGAGCACGTCGGCCACGGCCGAGATGAGCGCGTCGGTGTTCTTCGAGCGGAGCCTGAGCAGCACCGACAGGAGCAACCGGTCGGGCATCGCGCCGGAGAAGATGCTCGTGTGCTTGACCTGCCCGGCCATCACGGCCTGGGTCACGCCGGAGGCGCGCATCAGCTCGATGGCATGGCCCAGGTGGCCGAGGGGCACCCAGTGGAGCTCCGCGCGCGGCTCACGCGCGGCCGCCGCCGCGAGGTCCGGTGACGCTTCGTGCTCGACGGCGATGACCGTGACGGCGTGGCCGAGGCGGCGCGCGGCGTCGAGCACGAGAAAGGGAAACGCGCCGTTGCCGGCGATCAGGCCGAGACGCATGCGCCGCCCCTCACTCGTCCGACGCGCTCTCTCCGGACCGGCGGTTCGGGCGCTTCAGCACCACGCCGCGCTTCGCCTCGCGGATGAACGACACGAGGTAGCGCACCTCCGGGCAGTCCACCGCCGGGTCCTGGTCGATGCGCTCGAGGGCCTGGGTGGCGTTCAGCTTCGACACGAGCAGGTAGCGATAGGCCGCCTTGAGCTTCCGCACCGTGTCGGGCTGGAAGCCGCGCCGCACGAGGCCGATCGTGTTGAGGCCGTAGATCAGCGCGCGGTTGCCCACCGTCTTCGAGTACGGCAGCACGTCCTTCGTGCACGCCGAGAACCCGCCGATGAAGGCGTACTTGCCCACGCGGCAGAACTGGTGGACGCCGGCGTAGCCGCCGAGAATGGCGAAGTCGTCCACGTCCACGTGGCCGCCGAGCGTCGTGCCGTGCGACAGGATGACGTCGTTGCCGACGAGGCAGTCGTGCGCCACGTGGCAGTACGCCATCAGGTAGTTGCGGTGCCCGATCGTGGTCGCGCCGCGGCCGCCGACGGTGCCCCGGTGGATCGTGACGAACTCGCGGAACGTGTTGCCGTTCCCGACGACGAGCCGCGTCGGCTCGCCCTTGTACTTCAGGTCCTGCGGCGCCATCCCGAAGGAACCGAAGGGGTACAGCACGTTCCCGTCGCCGAACTCGCTGTGCCCGTCGAGCACGCACGACGCGCCGACCTGGTTGTTGCGGCCGAGGCGCACGTGCGGCCCGATGGTCGCGTGCGGACCGACGACCGTGCCCGGCCCGAGCACCGCCGAGGGGTGCACGAGGGCGGTGGGATGAATGGTGGCGGCCCCCTCGACCACCGCGATGTGCAGCTCGGCTTCGGCGGCGACCTGCCCCCCCACGCTGGCGACCGCGGAGAGGCGCGCCATCGGGCCGCGGCGTCGTCGCAGCTGGATGTCGAGGGTGACCTGGTCGCCCGGGGTGACCTGCCGCCGGAACTTGGTGCCGGTCACGCGGCGGAGCAGCGTGCGCGCGTTGCGCACCTGCTCGCCGTCATGGAGCAGCAGCACGGTGGCCGCCTGCGTCAGCGACTCGATCAGGAGGACGCCCGGCATCAGCGGCACTTCGGGGAAATGCCCCTGGAAGAACTCCTCGTTGATCGTGACGTTCTTGACCGCGGAGATCCTGCCGCCCCGGCTCGAATGCCGACACCGCGTCCACGAGCCCGACGGGGTATCGGTGGCAAAGGCGGTCGAGGACCGCGGCGACGTCAATCGCCTGGCCGGCGGCGGCCACGGCTACTTCTTCGGCGGCGCGGACTTCGTCGCCGCCGCGCTGGCCGCATCGAGGCGCCGGATCACTTCCGCCGTCAGGTCGAGGCCCGTATCGGCCCACACGAGGCCCGAGTCGGCCTGGCTGAAGAGGAGCTGGAGGTCCTTCTCGCGGGCCACGGCCTCGATCACCGGCCCCACCTTGCGCTGGAAGTCGAGCTGCAGCTCGTTCTGCAGCTCCTGGAGCTCGGCCTGGGCGTCCTGCGTCATGCGCTGGATCTCGACCTGGGTGCGGTCGATGTCCTTCTGGATCTGGGCCGAGGCGGCTTCGCTCATGACCGCGCTGCGCTGCTTGGCCTGCAGGGCCTCGATGGCCTTGTTCTTCTCGGCCAGATCGGCCGCCTTCTTGGCCCGCAGCGCCTCGATCCGGCTGCTGGACGTCTTGCCTTCCGACGACTCGGAGGCGATGCGCTGGATGTTGATGAACGCGTACTTCGCACCCTCGGGGAACTTCGGCGCCGGGGCCGGAGCCGCCTGCGGAGCCGCGGCGGCGGGGGCCGCCGGGGGCGCCTGCTGCGCCGGAGGAGGCGTCTGCTGGGCCGGGGGCGGCGTCTTGGTCACCGGCGGCTGCTGCGCGTACGCGCCACCAGCGACCAGCACACACCCGGCGAGAACGGCAACCGTGAAGGCTTTCATTCGTCCTGTCCCTTTCCTCTGTATGACCACTGCGACCACCGGGACGCCGCGGGCGCCCCGCATTCCCGAACCTAGAACGTCGAACCCACGGCGAACCTGAACGTGAACGCCTTCTGGGGCTGCAACTGGTTGTCGTACACGCCGTCGCGCTGCGGGTTCCAGGCGGCGATCAGGCGGAACGGCACGTTGAGGACCGGCATGAAGAACCGGACCTCGGCGCCGGTCGACGTCTTGAACTTGTCGAACGAGGGGTTCTGCGACTTCAGCAGCACCTCTCCCGCGTCATAGAAGAACACGAGACGCACAGGCCCCGCAATCTGGATCAGGTACTCGGCGTTGAACAGCAGGCTCGTGTTGCCGCCGAGCACGTAGCCCGTGCGGGGGTCCCGCGGGCCGATGGTGCGGATGTCGAACCCGCGCACGCTGTACTCGCCGCCGAGGAACAGCCGTTCGAACAGGGGCAGGATCGTGCCGCCGACCCCCGTCACGTAGATCCACTGCCCGCGGGCGCCCACGGTCATCCGCCGCGACAAGGGCTTGTAGTAGACGCCCTCGAGCATCGGCTTGATGTACCGCGTATTCCCGCCGGGCCCGGCGAAGTCGATCGAGGCGGTGAACCGCCGGCCGGCCGACGGGAAGATCGGGTTGTCCACCGTGTTGTGCACGAAGCTGGGCGTGATCTTGCTCACGGTGCGCTTCCCGCCCTGGCTGAGCAGCAGCGCGTCGTCGTAGTAGGGGTTCCCGGTCCCCGGCGTCGTGGGATCGGTCGGCAGGTACCCCAGCGGCGGGACGGCGTAGTCGGGATTCTCCGGCGTCAGCGTCGGCGGCCCGAGGAAGGCCTGGTTGAGGTCCTGAATCGTGATCTGGTCGTAGGCGTAGGTCGCGAACGCGCGCGAGAACGACCGGACCGCGAAGCCGAGGGTCACCGACCCGCCGGTGCTGTTCTGCGTGTAGGTGTACGGGTAGCGGATCTGCTGGCGGTGGATGTCCGTGCCCAGCGTGATGGGCCGGTCCCACAGGAACGGCTCGCTGAACCCGACCTGGTAGTTCCGCGCCCGGGACCCCTGCTGGAGCGCGACGGTGAAGGTCTCGCCGCGGCCGAGGAAGTTCGACGTCTGGAACGTCAGCTGGCCGAAGAAGCCTTCGTACTGCGAGACGCCGGCGCCGAAGGTCAGCTGGTTCCGGTTCTGCTCCTCGAGCTTGAGTTTGACATCGACCTGGTTGTCGGTGCCGGGCGTCTTGTCGATCGTCAGTTCCTTGCCGCCGCCCTCGAGCTGCTTGAAGTAGCCGAGCTGGTTCAGCCGCTTGATGCTGAACTTGAGCGCCTCCGTGTTGAACACGCCGCCCTCGAAGAGGCGGATCTCGCGCCGGATGACGTTGTCGCGCGTCGTCGTGTTGCCGACGAACGTGATGCGGTTGACGAAGTACTGCTTGCCTTCCTGCACGCGCATCGTCACGTCGATCGTCGGCGGGCCCGGCGGCTTCGGCGCCAGGGCCTGCTCCCCTTCAGACGGCTCCTCGCGCGGCTTGATGTCGGGATAGGCCGTGAACTCGTAGTACCCGAGCGAGCCGTAGACTTCGCGCGCCTTGTCGAGCGACTTCCGTATCTTCTTCTCGCTGTAGAAGGTGCCCGGCTTGACCCGGAAGACGCCCTGCAGGCCTTCGCTCTTGATGACCGTGTTGCCGTCGAAGGTGAAGGTCGCCCACCCGGTACCGCTCGCCCTCGGTGACCGGCACGCGCAGCTCGACGTAACGGGTGCGCCGGTCGGTCGAGTCGTTGACGTAGCGCAGCTCGGGCTGGCCGACGCGCGCCATGACGTAGCCCTCGTTCCGGTAGTGCTCGACGATGAGGTCGGCGTCCTCCTCGAACTTGGCGGCCTGATAGGTGCCGCGCCCCGTGACCCAGGACCACATCCACTCGGACTTGTTGCTCTTCATCTGGCTTTCGAGCTTGCCGTCCGAGATGGCCTTGTTGCCGATGAAGTCGATCTTCTTCACCTTGACCCGCGGCCCCTCGTCGAGGTTGAAGGTCAGGTTCACGAGCTTCGGGCCGCCCGCCACCTCGGTGATGGTATGCGTGACGCGGGCGAACTCGTAGCCCTTCTCCGAGAACATGCCGCGGACGATGCCCTCGACGCGGCGGATGAGCGCCGGATCGATGAACGAGTCGAGCCGGATCGACACGTTCTCTTCACGCAGCTTCTCTTCGATTTTCGACTGCTCGATCTTCTTCGACCCGACGTAGTCGACGATCTTGACGCGCTGGCGCTCCTCCATGTTGAAGCGCACTTCCTTGCCCATCACCCCGTTGTCGTACGGGACGTCGCGCACCTCGATCCACAGGTTGTCGAGGAAGTTGGTGGCCCAGAGCCGCTTGAAGTCCTCGAGCACGGACTTCTCGGCCGCGTCGTCATACGGGACCCAGACCCCGTCGCTCGGCCGGCTCGGCCGCGTCTGGATGTAGAAGAGATACGTCTGGGGCTCGATGACCGACACGTTGCCCTGCGTGGGAAACTCGAGGCGGATCGACCGGAGCAGCGGCGGCGAGCCCGCCGGGGGCAGGATAGGGGCCGGCTGCTGCGGCGCGGCCTGGCCCGCCGAAGCCGCCGCCAGCGGCGAAGGCGGCGCGCCGGCCAGGGGCGCCCGCAGCGCCTTGATGACGGCAGACCCGGTGCCCGGCACCTCACCCCACTGGCTCGCCGAAGCAGGCAACGCCTGGGAAGGCGGCTGGCTCACCGAAGCAGGCGCCGCCTGCGAAGGCGGCTGAGCCGCGGCCGGGAAGGCGGACAGCCACACCCCCGCCACGCCCAGTACGATACGTGCTCCGAATCCGCATCGTGTCCGTTTTCCGGCGCTTGCCGCTCTGGCGCGCCCCCGGTCGCGCGTCCATGTCGCGGCCGGGGGCAGGCCCCGATCCATCTAGTCTACAAGGTTTTGGACGCTTCAGGCCAGCGCGTGGCCGGGTTCGGCCGTCCCGGCCGGCCGGTAGCGCAGGGTCGTCGCCGTCGAGGTACACCTCGATATCCCCGCTCCTGAGCCGTCCGCGGATGAGCTCCTCCGAGAGCGGATCCTCGATGTACCGCTGGATCGCCCGCCGGAGCGGCCTCGCCCCGTAGGACCGGTCCCGGCAGGTCACGTTGATGAGCCAGTCGAGGGCCTCCGGCTTCAGCGACCACGGTGATCCGCCGGTCCTTCATGTTCGTGTTCAGCTGGCGCGACCAGCAGCTGCAGGATGGCCTTCAGGTCGTCGTCCGACAGCGCCTCGAAGACGATGATTTCGTCGATCCGGTTGAGCAGCTCCGGGTTGAACGTGCGGCGGACCTCCCCCATGACCGTGTCGGTGACGCTGCGCGCGGTCTCGTGCGCGTCCGGCGACTGGAAGCCCATCGATCCCCGCTTCTGGATGAAGCGGGCCCCGATGTTCGAGGTCATGATGATGATCGCGTGCTTGAAGCTGACGCGGTTGCCGAGCCCGTCGGTCAGGTGCCCGTCCTCGAACACCTGCAGCAGGATGTTGAACAGGTCCGGGTGCGCCTTCTCGATCTCGTCCAGCAGGACGACCGAGTACGGGATTGCGCTTGATGCGCTCGGTCAGCTGGCCGCCCTCCTCGTGGCCGACGTAGCCCGGGCGGCGAGCCGATGAGCTTCGACACGGCGTGCTTCTCCATGTACTCGGACATGTCGAAGCGCACGAGCGCCGAGTCGCTGCCGAAGAGGAACGCCGGCCAGCGCCCGCGCCAGCTCGGTCTTGCCGACGCCCGTGGGCCCGAGGAACACGAAACTCCCGACGGGGCGGTTCGGGCTCTTGAGGCCCGCCCGCGAGCGGCGGATCGCCCGCGACAGCGCCGAGATGGCCTGGTCCTGGCTGACGACCCGCTCGTGGAGCGCCGCCTCCATGCGCAGCAGCTTCTCCCCCTCGTCCTGCGTCACCGACGCAAGGGGGATGCCCGTCCACTTCGCGACCACCTCGTCGATGTCGGACTTGCCCACGACGATGCGGCGCGCCGGCGACGCTCCGGGTGGCGGTCGCGGTCTCCCGCGCCGCTGGAGCAGGCTCCCGGTCGTGCGCCAGGCCCTCGAAGCCGCGGGCGCCGGGCCCGGCGCCCGCCGCTCCGGACGCGGCCAGCCCGACGGCGGCATGGCGCAGCTTGGCGCGGGCGCCGGCCTCGTCGACCAGGTCGATGGCCTTGTCGGGGAGGAAGCGATCGGTGATGTAGCGGCTGCTCTGGTAGACGGCCGCCTCGATGGCCTCCCCGGTGTAGTCCACGCCGTGGAAGGCCTCGTAGCGGTCCTTGATGCCCATCAGGATGTCGATGGCGCGGGCCTCGTCCGGCGCCTCGACCTTGATCGCCTGGAAGCGGCGCTCGAGCGACCGGTCCTTCTCGATGTACTTCCGGTACTCGGCGGGCGTCGTCGCGCCGATGCACCGGATCTCGCCCCGTGACAGCGCCGGCTTCAGGATGTTGGCGGCGTCGAGCGACCCTTCGGCCGACCCCGCGCCCACCAGCGTGTGCAGCTCGTCGATGAACACGATGATGCTCGGGGTGCTCGACCAGCTCCTTCATGATCGCCTTCAGCCGCTCCTCGAACTGCCCCCGGTACTTCGTCCCGGCGACCACGAGCGAGATGTCCAACGCGACGATCCGCTTGTCGGCGAGGTACCGGGGCACGCCGCCGGCCACGATCCGCTGGGCGAGCCCTTCGACAATCGCGGTCTTGCCGACGCCGGGCTCGCCGATGAGCACCGCGTTGTTCTTCGTCCGCCGGCACAGCACCTGCTGGACGCGCTCGACCTCCTCTTCGCGGCCGATCAGCGGGTCGAGCGCCTTCCTGCGAGGCGGCGTCGGTGAGGTCACGGCTGAACTCGGCCAGCAGCGGGGCCTCTTTCGGCCTCGGCGGCGCGGCGCTCTTCTCGTTGAGCAGCGACACGACGTCCTCGCGGACGGTGTTCAGCCGCAGGCCCTTCTCGATGAGGATGGACGCGGCCAGCGAGCGGTCTTCGCGCAGGATGCCGAGCAGCAGGTGCTCGGTCCCGATGTACGTGTGGAGGAGCCGGTCGGCCTCCTCGGCGGCGTACTGCAGCGTGCGCTTGGTCTCGGCGCTGAACGGGATGTCGACCGACGTCGACACCTTCTCGCGGAGCACCGTGCGCCCCTCGATCTCCTTGCGGACCGAGTCGAGCACGACCTCCGAGCGCGCGAAGATCCGGCTGGTGAGGCCCTTGCCCTCCCGGATGAGGCCGAGCAACAGGTGTTCGGTCTCGATGGACACGCTTCCGAGCTGGCTTGCCTCGTACCGGGCGAAGAACAGGACCCGTCGGGCCCTCTCTGTGTAGCGTTCGAACATCAGGCCACCCGCGGCAGTCGTCGACGACAGGCAGTTGCGAAGGTGCTTGCGCTCAATTATACGGCAAAGCCGCGGCAGGCGCCGGAGGCCCGGCGGAGGCTAGGCAGGGGCCAGCACGCCGTCAGCCAGGCGCAGCACGCGGTCGCACACGGCCGCCAGCCTGGTGTTGTGCGTGGCGATGACCGACGTCAGGCCGTGCTCGCGGTGCATCTCGCGGATGAGGAGATGGAGCGCGTCGGCGGTCTGCTCGTCGAGGTCGCCGGTCGGCTCGTCGGCGAGGAGCAGCGACGGGCGCGTCACGAGGGCGCGGGCGATGGCCACGCGCTGCTGCTCGCCGCCCGACAGCATCGCGGGCCGGTGGGCCAGGCGCCCGGCCAGGCCGACGCGCTCGAGCAGTTGCGTCGCGCGGCCCCGGGCCTGGTCGAGCGGACAGGCGCGCGATGCGCAGCGGCATTTCCGCGTTCTCGACGGCGTCGAACTCCGGCAGCAGGTGGTGGAACTGGAAGACGAACCCGACGTGCCGGTTCCGGAACGCGACGACCTCGCGGTCGCGCAGGCCGTGCAGGGCGACGTCGCCAATCCGGATCGCGCCGGCGTCGGCGTGATCGAGCCCGCCGAGCAGGTGCAGCAGCGTGCTCTTGCCCACGCCCGACGCCCCGATGACGGCCACCATCTCGCCGGCCTCGACCTGCAGCGAGAGCCCGCGCAGCACGGCCAGCCGCGTGCCGGCCACCGTGTAGCTCTTGTGCAGGTCCTTCGACGGTCAGAAACGCCATGCCGTCCTCACCCGAACCGCAGCGCGTCGACGGGATCCAGCTTCGCCGCCTGCCGCGACGGGTAGATCGTCGCCAGGAAGCAGATCACGATGGCGATGGCGACGACCACCGCCAGGTCGGTCCACTCGATCACGAACGGCACGTACGCGATCTGGTAGACGTCCATCGGCACCCGGATCAGCTGGTAGCGATCGAGGATGGTCGCCATCGCATAGCCGGCCGACGCGCCGATCACCGTGCCGACGGCGCCGATGACGAGCCCCTGCAGCATGAAGACCGCCATCACGCTGCGCGCCGACGCGCCCATGGTCTTCAGGATCGCGATGTCCGGGCTCTTCTCCATCACCAGCAGCACGAGCGAGGCGACGATGTTCAGCGCCGCCACCATGACGATGAGCCCGATGGTGATCGAGATCGCCATCTTCTCGAGCCACAGGGCCTGGAACAGCGCCCGGTTCAGCTCGGCCCACGTCTGGCTGAAGTACTTGGCGCCCAGCGTCGCCGGAATCGCGGCCGCGACGTCGCCGGCGCGGTAGATGTCGTCGATCCGCAACTCGATGACGTCGACCTCGGCGCGGTCCAGCATGCGCCGCGCGAGCGGCAGGGACACGAACCCGTAGGCGGAGTCGAACTCGAACAGGCCGAGCGAGAACCGCCCGACGACGCGCACCCGCCGCGAGCGCGGGTAGACGCCCATCGGCGTCAGGGTGCCCTGCGGCGTGAGCACCGTCACCTCGTCGCCCTCGACGACGCCGAGCGTCTGCGCGAGGTCGGTGCCGATGACGATGCCCGGCAGGCCGTCGCCCGGGTCCTGCGGCCACGTTCGTCGAGGCGCCCGCTCTTCATCGCCCCCTCGATGTCGGTGACGCCGCGCTCGAGCGCGGGGTCGATGCCCTTCAGGGTGATGAACGCCTCGCCGCGGCCCGAGCTGATGAGGGCCTTGCCGATGATGGCCGGCGCCGCGCCGGTCACGTCCGGCACCGTGCGGAGCGCCGCCGACTCGGCCTGGTAGTCGGTGATGCCGCCGTGCTTCCAGACGAACAGGTGCGCCGTCGCCCCGAGGATGCGGTTGCGCAGCTCGCGCTGCATGCCCGTCATCAGCGCGAGCGCCAGCACGAGCGCCATCACGCCGACGATGACGCCGAGGGTCGAGACACGAGCGAGATGACGGAGATGAACGCCTGCTTGCGCCGGGCCAGCAGGTAGCGGAGCGCGATGTGGACTTCGAAGGGCTGCGTCACGTCACTCCGCCTGCGGCCGCATCAGCGGGAACAGGATGACGTCGCGGATCGACGGGCTGCCCGTCAGCAGCATCACGAGGCGATCGATCCCGATGCCTTCCCCGCCGGCGGGCGGCATGCCGTACTCGAGGGCCCGGAGGTAGTCCTCGTCCATCGCGTGCGCCTCGGCGTCGCCGCGCTGCCGGTCGGCCAGCTGCGCCTCGAAGCGGCGCCGCTGCTCGGCCGGGTCGTTCAGCTCGCTGAAGGCGTTGGCCACCTCGAAGCGGCCGATGTAGAGCTCGAAGCGCTCCACCGTGTCGGGGTCGTCGGGCCGCTGCTTCGACAGCGGCGACACCTCGGTCGGAAAGTCGTAGACGAAGGTCGGCTGCACGAGCGACGACTCGCACAGCGCCTCGAAGATGGCCGTGGCGATCTTCCCCGCGCCGGCGCCGTCCGGGTACGTCACGCCGAGCCGGTCGGCCAGCGCCGCGGCCCTGTCGCGCTCCCGCAGGTCGCCCGGCGCCACCTCGACGCCGAGCCGCCTCGAGGCCGCCTCGCGCGCGCGCCTCGCGCAGCGACACGCGCCGGAACGGCGCCGCGAAGCTGAGGGTCTCGCTGCCGAAGGTGCACGTGTCCGACCCGATGGCCTCGCGGGCCACCGTCGACAGCATCTCCTCGGTGAACTCCATCAGGTCCCGGTAGTCCGCGTAGGCCCGGTAGAACTCGAGCATCGTGAACTCGGGGTTGTGCTGGGTCG
The DNA here is from genome assembly GCA_963806085.1 of uncultured Acidobacteriota bacterium. Lineage (GTDB taxonomy): Bacteria > Acidobacteriota > Vicinamibacteria > Vicinamibacterales > JAKQTR01 > JAKQTR01. Next base: position 698,740 of record CAWDWR010000001.1, on the reverse strand, counting down.
AGATCCCCTCGTTCCGGAAGTTGCGGTTGATCTCGAACACGCGCTCCACGCCGCCCACCGTGAGCCGCTTCAGGTACAGCTCCGGCGCGATGCGCAGGTAGAGCCTCATGTCGAGCGTGTTGTGATGGGTGACGAACGGCCGCGCCAGCGCCCCGCCGGCCATCGGCTGCATCATCGGCGTCTCGACCTCGAGGAAGCCGCGCGCGTCGAGGAACCGCCGGATCGCCGTGACCACGCGGGCCCGGATTTCGAACACGCGGCGCGAGTCGGGGTTGACGATCAGATCGAGATAACGCTGGCGGTACCGGATCTCGACGTCCTGCAGGCCGTGCCACTTCTCGGGCAGCGGCCGGAGGCACTTCGCGAGGAAGGTGAGGCCGGACGCCCAGATCGTCAGCTCGTTCGTCTTCGTCCGGAACACGCGCCCCCGCACGCCGACGAAGTCGCCGAAGTCGAGCAGCTTGAACACCGCGAAGTCGCGCTCGGGCACGCTGTCCTGGCGGATGTAGGCCTGGATGCGGTTGACGCCGTCGGACAGCACCAGGAAGTTCGCCTTGCCGAAGGTGCGGACCGCCAGGATCCGGCCGGCGGTCGTCGTCTCGGGGCGGAGCGCCTCGAGGTCGGCGGGCGGACCGCTCCCCATGCGCCGCCACGAGCGCGCTGACGGTGTCGGTGCGCACGAAGGTGCGCGGGATAGGTCTCCACGCCGAGCCGCTCGAGCCCGGCGAGGTTCGCGAGGCGCTGCTGATAGAGTTCGTTGTCGTCGCTCATGCGTCGGCCGTCCCGCCCGCGGCCAGGGTGTGATGAATGCCGTCGAGCACGCCGTTCACGAACCGGACCGCGTCCGGATCGCTGAACGTTCGCGCCAGCTCGATGGCCTCGTCGATCACGACCGTCCGCGGCGTGTCGGGTCGATAGAGGAACTCGTACACCGCCATCCGGAGAATCAGCCGATCGACCACCGCCATCCGCTCGAGGCGCCAGTGCTGCGCCTGCGCCTCGATGCGCGCGTCGATCGCCGGCAACTTGGCGACGGTGCCTTCCGCCAGGTCCTCGGCGAACTGCCGGCTGGCCCCTGCCAGCTCGGGCTCGTCCTGCTCGATCTGCCAGTGGCGCGCAATCGCCTCGTCTGGCGCGACGCGTCCGACCTCCCACTGGTAGAGGATCTGGAGCGCCGCCTGCCGCGCGTGGTGGCGAGGACCGGGCTTCACAGCGTCACGCCACCGTGCCGGCGCGCAGGGAGCGGCGCAGCGTCGCCATTTCCACGGCGGCCATCGCGGCCTCCCAGCCCTTGTTCGCGCTGCCGGGCACGGCCCGCTCGAGGGCCTGTTCGGCGGAGTTGGTCGTCAGCACGCCGAAGCTCATCGGGACGCCGGTCTCGGCGGCCGCCGTCATGATGCCGTGGGCGACGGCCTCGGAGATGTACTCGAAGTGCGGCGTCTCGCCGCGGATGAGGCAGCCGAGGCAGACGACGGCATCGTAGCAGCCGGATGCCGCCGCCGTCCGCGCGGCCTGCGGCACCTCGTACGCGCCCGGCACGCTCAGCGTGTCGACGGCGTCGGCCGCCGCGCCGGCCGCCGCAGCGCGTCGGTGGCGCCCGCGAGCAGGCGATCGGTGACGAAATCGTTGAACCGCGACACCACGATCGCCATCCGCAAGCCTGTCGCGTCGGTGCTGCCCTGGAAGTGCATGATGCTAGCGGCCCCTGAACTGCGGCGCGCGCTTCTCGAGGAACGCCCGCGTGCCCTTCTTGCATGTCCTCGGTGGCGAAGGCCAGGCCGAACAGCGACGCTTCGACGAAACTGCCTTCGGCGAACGACGTCTCGAGGCCGTGCGCGATCGCTTCCATCGCATACCGCATCGCCACCGGCGCGTTCGCGGCCCAGGCCTCCGCCAGCGCGCGCGCCTCGGCGGCCAGCGAGGCGGCCGGCACCGACGCGGTTCACGAGGCCGATCCGGTGCGCCTCGGCGGCGTCGATCATCGCCCCGCCGAGCACGAGTCTCCATCGCCCGGCCCTTCCCCACCAGCCTCGGCAGCCGCTGCGTGCCCGCGAACCCGGGCGTGAGCCCGAGCTTCACCTCCGGCTGGCCGAACTTCGCGGTGTCGGCCGCCAGCCGCACGGTGCAGGCCATGGCCAGCTCGCAGCCGCCGCCGAGCGCGAAGCCGTTGACTGCGGCAATGACAGGCTTGCCCAGGTGTTCGATGAGATCGAACACGCGCTGGCCCAGCTCGGCGTGCGCCTTGGCGGCGTCGGGCGTCAGCGTGGCGAGTTCGTGTGATGTCCGCGCCGGCCACGAACGCCTTGTCGCCGGCTCCGGTCAGGATGACGGCCCGCACCGACGCGTCGGCCTGCAGGCCGCGCATCGCGTCGCCCAGTTCGGCCAGCGTGGCCGCGTTGAGCGCGTTGAGCACCTTCGGCCGGTTGATCGTGACGGTGGCGACGGCCCCGTCGACCGCGACGAGGAGGTGTTCGTACGGCATCGTGTCACTCGCTCCCGCGCGCGATTATACCCCACGCCCGAATCGGCGCCCGCCGCGGCCGCGGCGCCGAGCGCGTCGGCCGCGAGGTCGAAGACGTCGGACTGACGGCCGGGCACGAAGAGCTGGTGCAGCTCGTCCGTCGCGCCGTACGCCGAGGCGATGGCCCACGCGGCGAGCAGCGCGCGCCAGCGTCGCGTCGCGCAAGCGGCCGCGCGCGAGCGCCCAGGCCCGAGCGCCGGCCAGCACGCGCGTACGCGCCGGCGTGCAGCACCTTGTCCACGTTCCGCCCGGGCGGCAGCGCTCGCGTCCCGGCCCCGCCGACGCGAAGAAGATCGCGCCCATGTAGCCGGCGACGACGGCCCAGCGCCGAGCCAACGACGGACGCGCGCGGCGCTCCGGATGCACGCGGACCGTCAGAGCGGGAAGAAGTAGAGGACCCAGCCGAGCACGAAGGCCGCGCCGACCAGGCTGCCGAAGATCTCGGCCGCGCTGCGCGCCTGCTCGCGCGGGGCGCTCCTTCAGCAGCACGCCGCCGACCACCGCCACGCAGCCGGCGAACAGCGCCATCAGCAGCAGATGGCTCGTCGTGTTCATGGCGTCCTACTTGCGCCCCAGGGCGATGTCGTGCGCGTCGATGATCACGAGCGCATTGAGCAGCCCGGACGGTGATGAGAAACGCGTTGCCGTACTCGTACGTCACCGCGAGCGCCGGCCCGCGCCAAATCCGAGCGCCTGGGCGATGAAGTACGGCAGGCCCGCCCCGACGTTGGCGACGGCCGCGAGCGCCACCAGCGGATCGCCGGGCGTGAACGGGAACAGCCGGCCCTCGAGCGCCAGGCCGATCACGAACATCAGCGGCAGCATCGACGAGGAACGACGACGCCCTTCGCCGTCCGGCCGAGCCACAGGTGCCCGCCGCCCGGGCACGAGCCAGCCGAGCAGGTAGACCAGCGCGAGCGGCTTGGCCGCGGGTGCCGCGGCCGGCGGCGCGGCCGCGGCGCGGGCGGGACGCTTGGGTGACGGGCGTGCAGCCATCTTGTTGAGTGTAGCCCACTCCGGCGGGCCGTGTCCTCGAAGGCCGCGCCGCCGGCCCAGAGCGTGACGACCGCGGCCAGCGCGGCGCCGAGCGGAAGGGCCAGCACGGCTCGCCAGGGGCCGCCGCACCGCGACGCCGCCGAGGTGCTCGGCCGCCCACGCCGCGATCGTCGGCAGCGCGCCCGCCACCGTCGCGCGCCTCCAGCGCGCGAGCGACAGGCCGCAGGGGCCGGCGCGCCGCGACGACCCACGCCGCCGCGAACAGCGCTCCCGCCGCAGCGCCGGCATACAGACCGAAGCAGCGCGCGCAGACCGGCATCCGCACGCCGTCGCACGTGCAGGGAGCGCGCATCCTGCTGGTGGCAGATGACGGCGCCAGCCCGGTACGTCGACCGCCGCGGCCCACGCCGCCGGCCTCGACGGCTCGGCCGCCGCGACCGCAGGGGCCGCCGCGAGCCAGCACGCCCACGCCGAAGCGGCGGCGGCGACGAGGAGGGCACGCGCGGCGCGCATCGGCGGTCTCCCAGGCTTCCCGCGGAGGTCAAATCTCCAGCGGACCGAACTGCGATTCGTACCGCGCCTTGAACTCGCGTCCAGGTGTAGCCGTGCGCCGACCCGCCCATGTGCTCGAGGGCGTAGGTCGCCGCCACGCTGCCCAGCCGGCCGCAGGTCTCCCACGGCGCGCCGGCGGCAAGGCCCTTCATCAGGCCGCCGCGGAACGCGTCGCCGACGCCGGTCGGGTCCACCGCCTCGGCCGGCGTCACGGCGGGCGTGTCGACGGTACGGTCGCGCAGGATGATGCTCGACCCTTTCTCGCCCTTCGTGACGATGACCGCCTCGGCGTGCGTGCAGCATCGCGGCGGCGTCGAGCCCGGTCTTCTCGCGGAGGATCTCGTACTCGTAGTCGTTGCAGATGACGATGTGCGCGCCGACCACGCCGTCCTTCAGCTCGTCGCCGCCCATCCGCGCCACCTGCTGGCTCGGGTCGTAGATGTACGGGATGCCCAGCTCGCGGCACTCCCGGGCGTAGCGCACCATCGCCCCAGGGTCGTTGGGCGAGATGATCGTCAGGTCGCAGCCGCCCGCGTCGCGGAACGACAGCTCGCCGGCGTTGGCCATCGCGCCGGTGTAGAACGACGCGATCTGGTTCCCGTTCTTGTCGGTGCTGCAGAAGAACGACGCCGTGAACTTGTCGTCGACCTGCTTCACGAGCGACGTGTCGATGCCCGCGCCGGTCGAGCCAGCGCCGGTAGTCGTCGAAGTCCTGCCCGGCCGTGGCCATCAGCACCGGCCGCTCGCCGAGCAGCGCCAGCGTGTACGCGATGTTCGGCGCGCAGCCGCCCCGCCGCTTGTCCATCGAGTCGACGAGAAAGCTCAGGCTCACCCGCTGCAGGTGGTCGGGCAGCAGGTGCTCCGTGAAGCTGCCCGGGAACGACATCAGGTAGTCGTAGGCGATCGATCCGGTGACGATGATTCTCATGATGTGGGGAGGTACTTGCCGATGATGGGTGCGAGAGCCTGCTTGACCTGGGCCGGCACGTGCTCCGGCCGGGTGATGATGGCGTGCTCCAGCGCGCGGCCGCACGCGCATCCGCGCGCCGCGGGCATCCGCCCGACCGCCTCCGCGATGATCTTCTGCGCGGTCGACGCGTTCTGGACCAGGTTCGCGATGATCATCTCGACCGTCACCGAGTCGTGGTCGGGATGCCAGCAGTCGTAGTCGGTGACGAGCGCGATCGTCGTGTAGCAGATCTCCGCCTCGCGCGCGAGCTTGGCCTCCTGCAGGTTCGTCATGCCGATGATGTCGAAGCCCCACGACCGGTAGGCCTTCGATTCGGCGAGCGTCGAGAACGCCGGCCCTTCCATGCACACGTACGTGCCCGCGCCGTGCACGCGCGCGCCGACCGCCGTCGCCGACGCCACCGCCAGGCCGGCCAGTTCGCCGCACACCGGGTGCGCGAACCCGACGTGAGCCACGAGGCCGCCGCCGAAGAACGTGCTGATGCGCGCCCCGTCGTGCGATCGAAGAACTGGTCGGGCACGACGATGTCGAGCGGCTTGTAGTCGTCGCGCAGGCTGCCGACGGCGCTCGCCGAGAGGATCCGCTCGACGCCGAGCAGTTTGAACCCGAAGATGTTCGCGCGGAAGTTCAGCTCGCCCGGCAGGATGCGGTGGCCCGCGCCGTGCCGCGCCAGGAACGCCACGCGGCGCCCGCGCAGCGTGGCCGTCACGTACGGGCCCGAGGGCGCGCCGAACGGGGTGTCCAGCGTCACCTCCTGCCGGTCCGTGAGCCCCTCCATGTCGTAGAGGCCCGAGCCGCCGATGATGCCGATCTCGCTGGCCATGGGTCAGTCCTTCAGGCGTTGCTTGAGTTCGACCAGCACGCCGTGCGTGCTCGCGGGGTGAACGAAGGCGATGAGCGCGCCCTCGGCGCCCGCGCGCGGCGCCTCGTCGATCAGCCGGACGCCTCGCGCCTTCAGTCGCGCGAGCGCCTCGCGGATGTCGTCGACGCGCAGCGTGACGTGGTGCACGCCGGGGCCGCGCTTCTCGATGAACTTCGCGATCGGCGAGTCGGGGGCCGTCGGCTCGAGCAATTCGAGCGCCGCCTCGCCGACCGGCACGAAGTGCGCCCGCACGCGCTGCGAGGCCACCTCCTCGGGCGGCTCGACCTCCAGGCCGAGCGCGTCGCGGTAGAACGCCAGCGCCTGCGCGAGGTCGCCGACGGCGATGCCGATGTGATCCAGTGTCGCTTTCACGATGTCTCTGTCCCTTCCGAGGGCCCGTTCGAGAATCCCGTTCGCGGCCGTGTACGGGTCGAGGCCGCGGCTCGGCGATCCGCACCAGCAGGTCGTCGAGCTCGCCCGCCGCCAGCACGCGGCGGTCCACGTATGCCAGGAACCGGTCCGCGAGCAGTTCGCGCAGCCGGAACTCGTGCCGCACGCGCCGCCGCTCGCGCTGTGCCGGCGCGGTGCGCACGCGGAACGCCTCGATGGCCGCGAGCAGGTCCGGCACGCCCTGCCCCGTCGTCGCCTGCGTGCGCACGATGGGCGGCCGCCACGCGCCCGGCTCGGCGTCGCCGAGCGCGAGCATCGCCTCGATCGACGCCACGAGCCGGTCGGCGCCCTTCGCGGTCCGCCTTGTTGACCACGAAGATGTCGGCGATCTCCATGATGCCGGCCTTGAGCGCCTGCACCTCGTCGCCCGTGCCGGGCACCAGCACCACAATCGCGACGTCGGCCGTGCGGACGATGTCCACCTCGTCCTGGCCGACGCCGACCGTCTCGATGACGACCCAGTCCTTCCCGGCCGCATCGAGCACGTACGCCGCCTCGTGCGTGGCGCGCGACAGCCCGCCGAGGTGCCCGCGCGTCGCCATGCTCCGGATGAACACGCCCTCGTCGCCGGCCTGGGCCTGCATGCGGACCCGGTCGCCGAGGATGGCGCCGCCGCTGTACGGGCTGGTGGGATCGACGGCGATGATGCCGACCGTCTCGCCGCGCCTGCCGGAGCTCGAGCGACGAGCCGGTCGACCAGCGTGCTCTTGCCGGCGCCCGGCGGCCCGGTGATGCCGACGAGGTACGCGCCGCCGGTCGCGGGAAACAGCTCGCGCACCAGTGCCGCCGCGCCGGGCTCGTCGTCCTCGACCAGCGGAGATGGCGCGCGCGATGGCCCGCGCGTCGCCGGCGCGGACGCGCTGCCGCGAGCGCCGACACCGCCGGGGTGAGTCGCCGGGTCAGCCATGCGCCGCTACGCCGACGCCGCCAGAGCAGCTGGCGCGCGATCACCAGCCGCTGGATCTCGCTGGTGCCCTCGCCGATGGTCGTCAGCTTGACGTCGCGGAAGAACTTCTCGGCCGGATAGTCCTTCACGAACCCGTAGCCCGCCGTGAATCTGCACGCAGTCCTCCGACGCGCGCACGGCCACCTCGCTCGAGAAGAGCTTGGCCTCCGCCGACTCCCGCGAGGTCCGGACGCCGAGGTCCTTCAGGTACGCCGCGCGGTAGGTCAACAGGCGCGCCGCCTCGATGCGCGTGGCCAGATCCACGAGTTTCCACTGGATCGCCTGGAACGACGCGATGGGCTGCCCGAACTGCGTCGCGCTCGAGCGCGTAGCGGCGCGCGGTCTCGTACGCGCCCTGCGCCAGTCCCACCGCCAGGGCCGCGATGCCGATGCGGCCCGCGTCGAGCACCTGCAGCGTGTTGATGAAGCCCTCGTGCTCGGCGCCGAGCAGCGCGTCGGCCGGCACGCGGCAGTCGCGGAAGATCACCTCGCTCGTGTCGCTCGCGCGCATGCCGAGCTTGTCTTCCTTGCGGCCCGGCGGCCATCCCCGGGTTGCCGCGCTCGACGATGAACGCCGAGATGCCGCGATGCGCGCGCGCGGCTTGTCGGTCACCGCCATCACCACCATCACGTCGCCGATGCTGCCCGTGCGTGATGAAGGTCTTGGTCCCGTTGATCACCCACCCGTCGCCGTCGCGGACCGCGGTACGTCCGGATGCGCGCCGCGTCCGAACCGGCCGTCGGCTCGGTGAGCCCCCAGGCGCCGATCCACGCGCCGGTGGCGAGCGGCACGAGGTAGCGGCGCTTCTGGGCCTCGGTGCCGAACATCGCGATGTGCGCCGCGCACAGCCCGTTGTGCGCGGCGACCGACAGCGAGACCGCCGGGATCGATCCGCGCCAGTTCCTCGATGCAGATGCAGTACTCGATGGCCGACATCGCCGCCCCGCCGTACTCCTCGGGAAACTGGATGCCCATCAGGCCCGAGCGCCGCCATCTTCCCGACCAGCGCCCGCGGGAAAGGCCTGCGCCTCGTCCCACTCGCGCACGAAGGGGCGGATCTCCGTCTCGGCGAACTCGCGGACGGCACGGCGCAGCACCTGCTGCTGCTCGGTGGGACGGAAGTCCATGGGTGTTCAGAATGTAGCACAGGGACGCCGGAGGTCGGGATTCGGGGCTCGGGATTCGGGATTCGTCAGTAGCCAGTAGCCAGTAGCCAGTAGCCAGTAGCCAGTAGCCGGCCAGTAGCCAGTAGCCAGTAGCCAGTAGCCAGTAGCCAGTAGCCAGTAGCCAGTAGCCAGTAGCGTTTGGACACCGGTCGGTGTGTGTGGCCTCTCTACTGGCTACTGACTGGCTACTTCCTCCAGTCCGTGTGCGGCGCCTGGTTCTCGACGAACCAGCCCCACACGAGCTGGCCATAACTGCGCCAGCGAAGCCCCTTGCGCTCGTAGTACGGGGCGAGCGCCTGCTGCACGTCGGGCAAACGGTAGAACGGGACGCCCGGGAAGTAGTGGTGTTCGAGGTGGTAGTTGGAATTGAGGAAGGCGATGTCCCAGAACCAGTGGCCGCGCATCAGCGTGCTCCAGCCCGGCGGGATCCTTCGGGTCGATGCTGTAGTGCTGCCCGAGCCGGTTCAAGGTGAAGGCCACCGGGAACACGAAGAACACCGGCAGGATGTACGCGCGCGCCGCCGCGCCCCAGCCGAAGCCCCACGCGAGGGAGGCCAGGGCCAGCACGTGGGCCGCCGTCGACACCGCCCGCTCCCGCGCGATCGTCCGCCGAAGGCCGTCGCCGTAGTTCGCCGTCTCCCGCCTCGCGGCGCGGAAGTAGATGGGGAACAGCGCTGGCGTGCAGTAGAGGCCCTTCAGCCATCGCGCGTTCGCCTTCGGCGAGAGGTGGCGGCGCTTGGGGTCGTCCTCCGACGATCCGAGCTCCGCGTGGTGGTCCAGATGCCACCGCGTGAACTGCGCCGCGGAGATGCCGCTCGGGACCGCGTACGCATACCCCAGCATCCGCTCCAGGCGCGGCCGCCGGCGCGCGAACACGGCGTGGTGCACGACCTCGTGCAGGAGCACCGTGAAGTTGAACACCGTGAAGCCCTGCACGACGGCCAGCGGAATCCAGACGGCGGGGTGATCGAAGCGGACCAGGGCCCAGGTGACGAGCCCGAGCAGGACGAACTGCCTCGCCGCCACCGCGAAGTGGCGCGCCGGCTGGCGCCGGTGCCAGTCGCGGACGAGGCCCTTCGGCACCGCGGCGGCCAGCTCGGCCCTGAAGGCGGCGGCATGTGCGGCGTAGTAGCGTCCCTTGCTCAACGACCCTCCCGCCCCAGGTGCGCCAGAGACACGAATGGGGCGTTCCCGGGAGGAAACGCCCCGTTCGAATGGCACGGTTCCGGCGCCAGGCTACTTCATGTTGGCGACGGTGGTGTAGTTCTGCAGCGTGACGCCGCCGGCGAAACACGCGCTGTAGATCTTGAAGAGCTCCTGCACCTCGACCGGGAACGCCTTTGCGAGAACGCGCGACACCGTGTAGTCGGCATCCTTCACCACCGGGTCGACCAGGAACACGTACAGGTAGTTGCCGCCCTGAATCGGCTCGGGGTTCTTGAGCACGCGCCAGCCCTGGGCCATCTGCTTGTGAACCGGATCATCGCTCTTGGCAAGGGCTTCCTTCAGCTTGCCGACGACCATCTCGAAGTCCGCGGTCTTGTCGGGCTTGATCACGTTGAACATCAGGCCGACGTCCCCCGTGAACACGCGGGCCTGCGGCGCGGGCGCAGCCTGCGCCGGAGCGGCTGCCGGGGCCTGCTGGGCCGCGGCCTGGCCGGCCGACGTCAGCACCACGAACGCGACGAGCATGAGGGCGACGCCGATGCGCCGGAGGACGGCGGTCGCAGTAGTCCACCTCGAGAGCATGCTTTTGCCTCCTTGCCGATGAGCGGACGAACACATGAGAGTGTTGTTACTCTAGCGTACCTGCCGCCTAGATGAAAACCCGGAGCACCTCGTTGGCCAGGAGCATGCCCCGGCGGGTCAGGCGCAGCCGGTCCCCCTCGCGCGCGGCGACGCCCGCCTCGACGAAGCTCCGCAGGTCGGGCCCGAACCGGGCGTCGAGGTCGACGCCGTACCGCTCGGCCACGGCCGCGAGGGACAGGCCCTCCTGCAGCCGCAAGCCCGTGATGAGGGCCTCCTGCCAGCGCTCAACGGGCGTGAGGTCGCGGCGCTCGGTCTCGACCGACGCCCCTGCGGCGATGCGCGCCACGTAGTCATCGGTGGCGCTGACGTTCTTCCACCGCACGGCGGCCAGCGTCGAGTGGGCCCCGGGGCCGAACTCCGAGCCACTCGCCATCGGTCCAGTATTTCAGGTTGTGCCGGCACTCGCGCCCGGGACGCGCCACGTTCGAGATCTCGTATTGGCGATACCCGGCGGCGTCCAGGCGCGCCATCGCCTGCTCGTACATCTCCGCCGCGTCGTCGTCGGGCGCCAGCGACCACTGCGCGCGCGCCATCGTGTCGCGCAGCGGGGCGTTCGGGAAGAGCTCGAGCATGTAGAGGGACAAGTGCTCCGGGGCCAGCGCGATGGCCGCGTCCACCGACTCCAGCCACTGCGGCACCGTCTGCTCGGGCAGCCACATCATCAGGTCGAGGCTGACGTTGTCGAAGCCTGAAGCCCTGGCGCGCGCCACGGCGCGCTGCGCCTGCGCGACGTCATGGATGCGCCCGAGGCGCAGCAGCTCCGCGGGCCTGAAGGACTGCACGCCGAGGCTCAGCCGGTTGACGCCGGCCGCCCGGATGCCGGCAAGGAGGTGGTCGGCCGCCGACTCCGGGTTCGCCTCGAGCGTCACCTCGGCGTCGGGGGTCACGTCGAAGGCCGCGCGGCAGGCGTCGAGGATTCGGGCCACGTCTGCCGCGTCGAGCAGCGACGGCGTGCCGCCGCCGAAGAAGATCGTGTCGACCGTGGCCTGGCGCGGCTGCCAGCGGAAGCGTGCCGGCGCGCGGCGGACCTCGGCCGTCACGGCGTCGACGTAGCGGCGCATGAGGGCCTCGTCCAGCAGGCCGCGAGTAGAAGTTGCAGTAGTGGCAGACGGCCGAACAGAACGGGACGTGGAGGTAGAGCCCGAGCGGTGGCACGGACACGGCGTCAGGTGCCGGCGCGCCCGCCCGGCCACTTGAGATCGGCATGCGGCTCGCGCATCTGGGCGCGAGCCGGCGCGGGCCGCACCGCGCCCACGCCCCTCCTTCCGCGGTCCTTGTTCATCTCCGACAGCTCGAGCAGCTCCTTGTCGGTGATGTTGGCGGGCTGGAACCGGAAATCGGCCCCGCGCAGTTCGAGGAACTCGCACATCTCGTGGAGACGGGACCGCATGCGCACGCCGACCCGGCAGAGGAGCGACTCCGGCTCGGTCTCATCGGGGATGTCGGGGTAGTTCGACGTGAAGACGGTGATGCGCCGTTCGCTGTACCGCGTGTTCACGATCAGGTTCAGCGTCTCCTCGACCCATTCGGTCGTCTTCTCGGCGCCGAGATCGTCGAGCACGAGCAGATCGGCCTGCATCACCGGGCGCAGCACCTCGACTTCCGTCGTCCGGACCACGGGGTCATAGGTGCTCCGGATCACGCGCAACAGGTCGCGCGTATCGTAGAACAGGGCGCGCGCGCTGGTGGCCGCGACGACGTGGCGCAGCACGGCGACGGCGAGGTGCGTCTTCCCCACGCCCGGCGAGCCTTCCAGGAACAGCCCGCGGTCCACGGCGGGGAACGCCTCGGCCAGTTTGATCGCGCGGGCCTTCGCGCGCTTCAGCGACTCGTTGTAGTCGCGGAAATTGGCGAAGTCGCAGTGCTGGTACCGGCGCGGAATGCGCGCGTCGGCGAAGAGGCGCGCCGTGACCTGCTCGCGCCAGCAGTCGCAGCGTTCGACGCGCCGGACGCCGTCACGCTCTTGGGCTTTCCACCCGGTACCGTCGCATGCGGGGCAAGTCATGGAAGTTCAGCGGATTCATCACCCGTTCTCGCGCCCGGTGTGGGACGCCGCACGCAGGTGATGAAGCCGGTCCTGCTAACCATACCATCAATTCAGCGAGCTCTTCACGCCCTGCAGGCGCGTCGACCGCCGCAGCTTTTCCTTCGCGCGGCATTCAATCTGGCGGACGCGTTCCCGTGACAGCTTGAGGCGGTCGCCGACCTCCTGCAGGGTCTTCGGCTCGCCGCCGTCGAGGCCGAAGCGCATCCGCATCACGTCGCGCTCCTTCTTGCCCAGCTCGGCCACGGCCTTGCGCAACTGGTCCGCCACCGCCTCATGCACCATCGCCTCGTCGACGGCGGGGATCATCACCTGCTCGAGGACGTCCTCCACCTCGCGCCGGTCTTCGCGCCCGCCGCCGATCCGGTCGTTGAGCGACACGTCCTCGCCGCTGATCTGCATGAGCGCCGTCGCATCGGCCTCCGAAATGTCGAGGTCGTCGGCCACTTCCCGCGGCGTCGGGTTGCGATCGAGCTGGGTCGCGAGCGTGGCGAGGTGGCGCCCGAGCCTGGAGGCGGGTCCCGACAGCTTCGGAGGCACCGAGATGATGCGGCTCTGGTCCGAGAGCACGTGCAGCAGCGCCTGTCGGACCCACCACACGGCGTAGCTGATGAACTTCACGTTGCGCGTCGGATCGAAGCGGCGCGCCGCCTCCATCAGCCCGAGGTTGCCCTCGTGAATCAGGTCGAGGAACGGCACGCCGAGGCCCCGGTACCGCTTCGCGTAGCTCACCACGAACCGCAGGTTGGCCTCGACCAGCTTCCGGAGAGCGGCCTCGTCGCCCTGCCGGATGCACGCGCCGAGCGTGCGTTCGTCCTCGAGCGAAAGCTGTGGAATCTTGCCGATCTCGCCGAGATACGCGCGCAGCGTCTCGGCGTCGGCCGATGGGTCGACTGGCCGCCTTGCCACGGGAGGATGATACTCCTGCGCCGGGCCTAGCGGCTCCTGCGATCCGCGTCGCGCGGTGGTGCGGCCGGGGACGCGTCAGGTGCGGCGCCCGGGCCGGCCGCCGGCGCCTGGCGCACGATGTCGGCCGGGGTCGTGCGGACCAGCGCCGTGTTCAGTCGCTGCTCCCAGTCGCCGAGGCCGCGCGCGAGTTCGCCCTTGACGTAGGCCATGAACTCGTTGACCTCGTGCTGCATGTCCTCCATCTTCTGGCGCATGTTGAGCACGATTTCGACGCCGGCCAGGTTGACCCCGAGATCGCGCGTGAGCGACAGAATCGTCTCGAGCCGCTGCAGGTCCTCGTCGGAATAGAGCCGGGTGTTGCCGTCGGTCCGCGACGGCTTGAGCAGGCCCTCCCGCTCGTAGAGGCGCAGCGTCTGCGGATGGATGTTGTACTTCTGCGCCACCGCGCTGATCATGTAGTACGCCTTGCCCGAGGCGCCGCCGGTGCTCTTCCTGGTCGCCATGCCGGTCCGTCCTTCCGCGTTCGGGTTACTCCCGGGGCGCATTGCGCCGCCACGCCGCGCGCACGTCCTCGACGTTGATTGCCGCCGAACTCCCGCAGCAGGGCCTTCGACCGCTCGTCCAGCACCGCCGGCAGCACGATGCGGAACTCCACGACCAGATCGCCGCGCCTGCCGTCGCGGCGCGACGGCGACGCCGCGCTCGTGCAGCCGGACCCGTTGCCCCGTCTGGGTGCCCGGCGGCACCCGCAGCCGCACCGGGCCGTCGAATCTCGGGATCTCGAACCGCGCGCCGAGGGCCGCCTCGTGAACCGCGATGGGCACGGTCACGTGCAGGTCGTCGCCCTCCCGCCTGAACAGCGGGTGCTGTGCCCACGTGCACCGTCACGTACAGGTCCCCCGGGCGTCCGCCGCGCGCGCCCGCATGGCCGAGGCCCGCCACGCGCAACCGGTCGCCGTCGGCGACGCCGGCCGGCATCGTGACCGGCACCGTCTGGCTGCACGGCACCACGCCCGCGCCACCGCAGGCCGGGCATCCCGCGTGACGCTGCCGCCCGGTCCCGGTGCACCGGTCGCAGGTCTTCGCGAACACCATGTGGCCGCGGCGCGATCGGATCGTGCCCGCGCCGCCGCAGGCCGGACACGTGCTCTCGGCCACCGGCACCACGCCCGCGCCCGCGCACCCGCCGCACGTGTCCCGGCGGACGAGCGGAAGCCCGATCTGCGTGCCGCGCACCGCGTCCTCGAAGCTCAACGAGACCGACGCGTGCAGATCGGCGCCGTCGACGACCGCCTCCGCGGCGCGGCCGACCGTGTCCTGGATGACGTCGGCGAACAAATCGCCGAACGTCGACGCCGCGTGCCCGCCGGCGGACTCCAGCGAGAAATCGAACCCTTCGAAACCGAACGTCGTCGCTCCGTCGAGCACGGTCGCCGTCAGGCCGTACGCGTCGTACTGCCGGCGGCGTTCCGGATCCGCCAGGATCTCGTAGGCGTCGGCGACGAGCCTGAACCGCACGGCGGCCGCGCGGTCGCCCGGGTTGATGTCCGGGTGGAGGCGCCGGGCCAGCCGCCGGTACGCGCGCTTGATCTCCTCAAGCCCCGCGGTCGCGCGGCACGCCGATCAGTTCGTAGAGGTCCATGGCAGCTCGACGCTCGTCAGAAGCCAGAAGGGCCCCCTGACGTTCGTCAGAAGCCAGAAGAAAGGCCCGTTCAGCTGAACAGCCGTCTTCTGGCTTCTGGCTTCTGACTTCTTACTTCTTCCCTCGTCCACCACTTCCGCGTCGATGACGTCGTCTTTCGGCGCCGCGCCGCCTGGCGGCGGCGCCCGGGTCGGGACCGGCGCCGGCGCCCGGCGCGCCCGCGGCCCCGGTCTGCTGGTAGAGGGTCTCGGCCAGCTTGTGCTGGGCCGCCGTCAGGCGCTCGAGCGCGCCCTTGATGGCCACCGCGTCGTTCTTCTCGATCGCGCTCTTCACGTCGGTGACCGCCGTCTCGATCGCCAGCCGGTCGGGGGCGGGCACCTTCTCGCCCATGTCGCGCAGCATCTTCTCGGCGCCGTAGACCGCCTGGTCGGCCTGGTTGCGCGTCTCGACCTCCTCCTTGCGGCGCTTGTCCTCGGCCGCGTGCGACTCGGCCTCGCGCATCATGCGATCGACCTCGTCCTTGCTCAGGCCGCTCGACGCCGTGATCGTGATCTTCTGCTCCTTGCCCGTGCCCTTGTCCTTCGCCGACACGTTGACGATGCCGTTGGCGTCGATGTCGAACGTGACCTCGATCTGCGGCACGCCGCGCGGCGCGAGCGGGATGCCGTCGAGGTGGAACCGGCCGAGCGTGCGGTTGTCGCGCGCCATCGGCCGCTCGCCCTGCAGCACGTGCACCTCGACGCTCGGCTGGCTGTCGGCCGCCGTCGAGAACACCTCGCTCTTGCGCGTCGGGATCGTCGTGTTGCGCGGGATGAGCGTCGTCAGCACCCCGCCCAGCGTCTCGATGCCGAGCGAGAGCGGCGTCACGTCGAGCAGCAGCAGGTCCTTCACCTCGCCGGCCAGCACGCCGGCCTGCACGGCGGCGCCGATGGCCACCACCTCGTCGGGGTTGACGCCCTTGTGCGGCTCCTTGCCGAACAGGTCGCGGACGATCTGCTGGACGCGCGGGATGCGCGTCGAGCCGCCGACCAGCACGACCTCGTTCACCTGCGAGGGCTGCAGGCCGGCGTCGGCCAGCGCCTGCTTCACCGGGCCCACGGTCTTCTGCAGCAGGTCCTCGACCAGCTGCTCGAACTTCGCCCGCGTGAGCTTCATCTGCAGGTGCTTCGGCCCGCTGGCGTCCGCGCTGATGAACGGCAGGTTGATCTCGCTCTCCATCACCGTGGAGAGTTCCATCTTGGCCTTCTCCGCGGCCTCGCGCAGCCGCTGCAGCGCCATCCGGTCCTTGCCGAGGTCGATGCCGTCGCTCTTCCTGAACTCGGCGATGATCCAGTCGATGATGCGCTGGTCGAGGTTGTCGCCGCCCAGGTGCGTGTCGCCGTTGGTGGACTTCACCTCGACCACGCCCTCGCCCACCTCGAGGATCGAGATGTCGAAGGTGCCGCCGCCGAAGTCGTAGACCGCGATCGTCTCTTCCTTCTTCTTGTCGAGGCCGTAGGCCAGCGCCGCCGCCGTCGGCTCGTTGACGATGCGCATCACCTCGAGGCCGGCGATCGTGCCCGCTTCCTTCGTCGCCTGCCGCTGCGCGTCGTTGAAGTACGCCGGCACGGTGATGACCGCCTTCGTGACCGCCTGGCCGAGATACTCCTCCGCGGCCTTCTTCAGCTTCTGCAGCACCATCGCGGAAATCTGCGGCGGGGGCAGGCGCTCGTCCTTGCCCGCCGACTGCACCTGCACGACCACGTGGTCCCCGTCCCGCACGACCCGGAACGGCACCATCTTCATCTCCTCGTTCACTTCCTCGAAGCGCCGTCCCATGAAGCGCTTGATCGAGAAGACCGTGTTCTCCGGGATTGGTGACCGCCTGCCGCTTCGCCACCTGCCCGACCAGGCGCTCGCCGGTCTTGCTGAAACCCACGACCGACGGCGTGAGCCGCCCGCCTTCGGGATTGGTGATGACGACGGGCTCGCCGCCTTCCATGACGGCCACCACAGAGTTGGTCGTGCCGAGGTCGATGCCGATGATTTTGCTCATGTTCGTGTCCTTTGCGCCGGACGCCCCGCCCGCCAGCCATGTGTCTGGCAGCCCAAGGCCTCAGTATGTCATTAGAATATTATCTAAGTGCCATCTTGTCAATCATGGTCAAGCACGGGTACGGCCGAGACGCACAAGTCCTTGACCGTCAGTTGATTTCGTCAGGCCTGGTGCTATAATCGAGCATGCCTGCCACAGACTCGAGGTCCCATGTGCCATGGGGCATCGAAGCATCACCGAGGGTCTCATGACCACCACCGACGTGCCAGTCTGTGGGTGTCGTCTCTTCTGGTCCTGTCGGCGTCGGCCGCGTTCGCGCAGTCGGATCCGGCCCAGCCGCCCTCAGGCCCGCCGCCAGCCCACCTCTCCCTCATCGAAGGCCAGGCATTCATCGATCGCGAAGGCCGCTCCGACGCAGCCGTCGGCGAACCTCCCGCTGCTCGATGGCGACCGGCTGCGCACCGCCGACGGACGCGCTCGAGGTGATCCTGCCGGACGGATCGCTGCTGCATCTGGATCGCGACACGACGGTCGACGTGCTCGCGACGGACCTCCTCCGGCTGCTGCAGGGCCGCGTCTTCGTCATCGTGCGCGGCGCCCAGAATCCACAGCGGGCCGTCCGTTATCAGATCGACGCGCCCGTGGCGTCGGTGCAGACTGGCGGGCCCGGCGAGTTCCGCGTCTGGGCGGCCGAGACCGCGCGCGGCCGCGAGGTGGAACTCGCGGTCTTCCGCGGGCAGGCCACGCTGGCCAGCGACGCCGGCGCCGAGGACGTGCGGGCCGGCGAGCGGTCCCTCGTGCGCGACGGCTTCGCGCCCAGCGCCCCGCAGTACTTCAACTCCGCCCGGTGGGATGACTTCGACCGCTGGAGCGCCGCCCGGCGCGTCGAACTGCTCGGCGCCGTCTCCGTGCAGTACCTGCCGTCGGAGCTCACCGTGTACGCGAGCACGTTCGACGAGTACGGCACCTGGCGCTCCGACCCGGCCGAGGGCGCCGTCTGGTACCCCGCCGTGTCGGACGACTGGCGGCCGTACTCCGTCGGGTATTGGCGCACCTATCCCGCGTGGGGTTCGTTCTGGGTCGGCGGCGACCCATGGGGATGGCCGACGCATCACTACGGCCACTGGGGCTTCTCGTTCAGTTTCGGCTGGTACTGGAAACCTGCGACGGTGTGGGGGCCCGCATGGGTCTCGTGGGCCTATTCGCCGGGCTACGTCAGCTGGTGCCCGCTCGGCCGGTACGGCTACCCCGTGTTCGGCCACTTCGGCGTCCGCGGCGACTACTACGGCAGCCACGTTGACCCGTGGCGTGGGTGGACGGTTGTGCCGCGTCGCCATTACGGGACGCCCACCCCCATGCATCGCGTCGCGGTTGACGGCCATCGCCTCGATCCGGCCTCGCGCGGCGCCTTCGCGGCGCATCGGAACGCGCCCGGTGTCGACCGCGCGGTCCCGCGCCCGAACGCCGGCGGCATCGCCATGCCGCGCTACACGGCCGACCGGACGCCCGCCGCGCCGCGCGCAACCGCAGATCAGGGAGCGACGAGATGGGGCGGCGCTGCGCCTGCGCCGCGAGGCGGCAGCGGTGACGTCCCGGGCAGCCGCCCGCGGCTGAGTCCCGGTGAGGCGGCGCGCGTGCTCGCCGGCGACGGCAATCGAGCGACCGGCACTGCGACACGGCGGACGTTTCCTGTCGCCCCGGCGTACGGCGGAGTCAGCCAGCGTCCGCAGGCACCCTCGGCCGCGCCCGATGTGACCACGTTCGGCAGGCGCCGGCCCGGTTCGGCGGCCGAGCCGCGCGCGCGCGCCGGTGCGCCGGCCCAGTTCGGCAACGGGGCACCCGCGCAGTTCGGCAACGGGGCGCCTGCGCAGTTCGGCAACGGGGCGCCTGCGCAGTTCGGCAGCGGCGCGCGATCCCGATCCTATCCTCGCGCGGCGCGCTCCTCCGAACCGGCTGGAGGGGACACGCAATGGGCGCCGCCCGCGGTGCGTGAGAACCCGTATATCCGCAGCGGCGGCGGGAGCGCGGGCACAGTCGAGCGCCGCGCCTATCCGCGGTACGGCGAGCCTTCGTCATCCGGTCCGCCGGCGCGACCAGCAACGCGTGACAGCGGCCCCGCCATCCGCGGCGGCGCGAACAGCCCGTCAGCCCCCGCGGCACGCCCGCGCGATGGCGGCGGGGGTGGTGGCATGCCCGCCGGTTCGTCCTTCCGTGGCGGCGGCGCCGGCGGTTCCTCGGCACCGGCTGCCGCTCCGCGCTACAATCCAGGCTCAGGCGCGTCACAGCCGCGCGGCGGAGGCTCGTCGTCTCCACCGCCGCGGGGCCGTGGCGGCCCTCCTGATTGATGGCCCGTCCGACCTCGTCGCGCGCGTCGCTCGCCCGCCAGGCCACCATCGTCGCCCTGTTCGTGCATCGCGGCGACGCTGGGCATCCTGACGGGCGTCCTTGTCGCCTACACCGGGGACCTGCCGCAGGTGTCGGCCCTCGACGAATACAAGCCGAGCACCATCACCCGCGTCTACGCGATCGACGGGCGCGTGATCGGCGAGTTCGCCACGCAGCGGCGGGTCGTCCTGAAGTACGAGGAAATCCCTCCCCTTATGCGGCAGGCGATCCTGGCGGCCGAGGACGCCGAGTTCGAGCACCACATCGGCATCCGGCCGCTGCGCCTGCTGGTGACCGTCGTCCGCAACCTCGTGTACGAACGCCGGCTGTTCTATGCGGGCGCCAGCACGTTGACGCAGCAACTCACCCGCAAGCTGTTCCTCAAGCCTGAGAAGACGCTCGAGCGCAAGGTCAAGGAGGTCGTGCTCGCCCTGCAGATCGAGAAGCGGTACACCAAGCAGGAGATCTTCACGCTCTACTGCAACCAGATGAACCTCGGCCACGGCGCGTACGGCGTCGAGGCCGCGGCGCGGGTCTACTTCGGCAAGCCCGTGAAGATCCTGAATCTCGAGGAGGCCGCGACCATCGCCGGCATCCTGCAGCTGCCGGAGCGCCAGAGCCCTTACGTCAACCAGAAGTGGGCCACGCAGCGCCGCAACTACACGCTGCGCCGCATGGCCGAAGAAGGGCTTCATCACCGAGGCGCAGGCCGACGCCGCGCAGCAAGAAGCCCATCGTGCTCGCCGGCCTGCCCGGCCCATCGAACACGTCGGCGCCCTACTTCACCGAAGAAGTGCGGCAGCACCTCGAACGGCAGTACGGCGCACAGGCCCTCTACGAGGCCGGGCTGTCGGTCCAGACCACGCTCGACGTCGACCTCCAGGCGGCGGCGGCGAAGGCGCTGGATCGGGGCCTTCGCGAGCTGGACAAACGCCGGGGCTATCGCAAGCCGTCGAAGAACGTGGCCGCCGATGGCAAGTCGCCCGCCGAGTACAGCGAGCGCCGATGGGAGCCGGCCCATCCGCCCGGGCGACATCGTGCCCGCCGTGGTGATGGAGGCGCTGGCCGCCGGGCACGGCGCGGCCTGCGCCGTCGGCGCAGGTTCGAGGGCGTGCGTCGCAAGAGGCCCGCAGCGGTTCCGGTGGACGGGCCGCACATCGGCGGCAGAGGTCGTGAAGGTCGGCGACTCGTCGAGGTGGAGGTCACGGCCGTCGACGAGGCGGCCGGCACCGTGGCGGTCTCGCTCGAGCAGACGCCGCTCGTCGAAGGCGCGCTGCTGGCGATCGACAACCGCACGGGGCAGATCCGCGCGATGGTCGGCGGATTCGACTTCGGCCGCAGCAAGTTCAACCGCGCGGTGCAGGCCCCGCGGCAGATCGGCTCGGCGTTCAAGCCGGTGGTCTTCACCGCCGCCATCGATCGCGGGCTACACGCCCACCTCGCTCATCGTCGACGCGCCGGTGTCCTACAACGCGGGCCCAGGCCAGCCGCCGTACGCGCCGCAGAACTACGACCGGAAGTACGAGGGCACCATCACGCTGCAGGCGCGTGCTCGAGCAGTCGCGCAACGTGCCCACCGTGAAACTGATGGAGCAGCTGACGCCGGCGCAGGTGATCAGCTACGCCCGCCGCCTCGGCTTCGAGTCGCCGCTGCAGCCGTACCTGTCGACGGCGCTCGGGGCGTCGGAAGCCACGCTGCTCGAAGTGACCAGCGCGTACTCCGCCTTCCCGAACCAGGGCGTCCGCATGCAGCCGTACAGCATCGTCAAGGTCGCGGAGCGCGACGGCACGGTCCTCGAGGAGCATCGGCCGAGCGCGCGGGAGGGCATCCGCGCCGACACGGCGTTCGTCATGGTGAGCCTGCTGCGCGGCGTCGTCGAGCGCGGCACGGCCGCCAAGGCCGCGTCGCTCGACTGGCCGCTTGCCGGCAAGACCGGCACGGTCGACGACTACACCGACGCGTGGTTCGTCGGCTTCGATCCGAACATCACCGTCGGTGTCTGGGTGGGCTTCGACGTCAAGAAGCCGCTCGGGCCGAACGAGACGGGCGCGCTGGCCGCGCTGCCGATCTGGATGTCCTTCATGAAGAGCTACATCGACCGCGTACGGCGACCGCCAGAACCCGCCGGTGTTCGAACCGCCGGGCAACATCGTGTTCGTGCCGGTCGACCGGGCCACGGGCGCGCCCGTTGACGCCGCCGCGCCCGGCGCGTTCAACGAGACTTACATCGCGGGCACGCAGCCGGGCATCGGGTTTCCAAGACAGTAGCCAGTAGCCAGTCAGCCAGTAGCCAGTAGCCAGTAGCCAGTAGCCAGTAGCCAGTAGCCAGTAGCCAGTAGCCAGTAGCCAGTAGCCGTAGCCTAGCCAGTAGCCGTCCGGTTTGACGCCGTGAGGCGGCTTGTCGTGCTACTGAATACTGGCTACTTCTACTGCCTACTCTTCTGCCCCGCCCCCCTGCCCGAGCGTGCCGTTGGCCTTGGCCTTGAGGTAGGTCTGGATGAAGACGTCGATGTCGCCGTCGAGGACGCGCGTCACGTCCCCGACCTGCGTCTTGGTCCGGTGGTCCTTGATCATCTGGTAGGGGTGGAGCACGTAGCTGCGGATCTGGCTGCCGAACGCGATGTCCTTCTTCTCGCCGCCCAGCTTGTCGATCTTCGCCTGCTGCTCCTTGATCTTCAGGTCGTAGAGGCGCGACTTCAGCACCTTCATCGCGGCGTCGCGGTTGCGGATCTGCGACCGCTCGTTCTGGCACGACACGACGATGTTGGTCGGCAGGTGCGTGATGCGCACGGCCGAGTAGGTGGTGTTCACGCCCTGCCCGCCCGGACCGCTCGCGCAGAACGTGTCGACGCGGATGTCCTTCTCGTCCACCTCGATCTCGACATCGTCCTCGAGTTCCGGCCAGACGTAGACCGAAGCGAACGACGTGTGGCGCCGCGCCGCCTGGTCGAACGGCGAGATGCGCACGAGGCGGTGGACGCCCGCCTCGGCCAGCAGCATGCCGTAGGCGTAATCGCCCGTCACCGTCAGCGTCGCGCTCTTGAGGCCGGCTTCGTCACCGGGCTGGTAGTCGAGGATTTCGCGCTTGAACCCGCGGCGCTCGGTCCACTTCAGGTACATGCGCAGCAGCATGTCGGCCCAGTCCTGCGACTCGGTGCCGCCCGCGCCCGGGTGGATCGTCACGACCGCGTTCGCGCGGTCGTGCTCGCCGCCGAGCAGCCGCTTGGTCTCGGCCGCCTCGACCTGCTCCTCGAGGCGGTTCGAGCCCTGACTCCGAGATCCGCGCCAACGTCCTCGCCCGCGCCGGCCCACTCCACCAGCACGGCGAGGTCCGCTTCCTGTTTCGCGAGAGATTCGGTCAGGTCGACCTCGTCCTGCAGGCGCCGGCGGCGCTGGAGCACGCGCTGCGCCTCGGCCTGATCTTTCCAGAAGTCCGGCTGGCTGATCAGCGCCTCGAGCTTGCTCGACTTCCTCGCGGGGGCCTGCGGCCTCAAAGATGCCTCCGCAGCTCCGCTGAGCGCTTCGCGAGGTCGTCATGCCGCCGGACGAGATCGTCGAGCTCGAGTGCCAAAGACTGGTCTCCGATGAAAAGGGGAACAGGTCCCACTCACAGAATACAATGAGTGGGACCTCTGCCCGAACTCAGCGGCGCCGCGCCATCCACCACGAGAGCAGCGTCACGAGGCACGCAGCCGTACGCGAAGGCGTCGCCGGTGCGCGCGTACAGCGTGCGTCCATCGAGGTAGCGCACGTCGCCGGTCACCACCGTCTGCTCGAAGATGGGGGTCTGGACGACGACCCGGCCGTAGGGATCGACAATCCCGCTGATGCCGGTGTTGGCCGCCGCACGAGATAGCGGCCATGCTCGACAGCCCGCAGCGTCGCCTGCCAGAAGTGCTGGTGCGGCGCCGAGGAGTGGCCGTACCAGGCGTCGTTCGTGATGGTCGTCAGCAACTGGCTGCCGCGGCGGACGAACGCGGCGACCAGGTCCGGGTAGACCACCTCGTAGCAGATGGCCGTCGACAGCCGGTTGGCGCCGAGCGGCATCACCACGGACTCGTGCGCCCGGCGAGAAGTCGGAGACCGACTCGACCAGCGGCGTCACGAAGAACAGCAGGCGCTTGAGCGGCACGTACTCGCCGAACGGCACCAGGTGCATCTTCCGGTAGACGCGCGGCCGTCTCGCCGTCCGGGCCGACCAGGAACGCCGAGTTGTAGAAGCGCGAAGGCGTGCCCGGCTCGTACTGGTCGCTGCCGAAGAGGATCGCCACGCCGAGTTCCTGCGCGAGCCGGGTAATCGCGAAGCGGCCCGCCGCATCGTGCTCGAACATGAACGGCGTCGACGACTCGGGCCAGACGACGAGCGATGGCGCCGCGCGCGGCGCCCTCCCGCGTCATCGTCCAGATACCGGTTCAGGATGCTCCGTGGCGCGGGCTTTGTCCCACTTCTCGTTCTGCAGGACGTTGCCCTGCACGAGCGCCACGCGCGACGGGCTGCCCGCCGCGGACGAGCGCGCCGTCCTGCACGCGCCACGCGCCCCAGGCGGCGAGGGCCAGGCCACGAGGCCGAGGCCGAGGCCGGCGCCGCCCAGCGTGCGCGCCCCGTCCGGCGACGGCGAGCGCCAGCGCCGACGACACGAACGCGACGAGCGCCGACAGGCCGTACACGCCGGCGAGGCTGGCGGTCTGCACGATCGGCGATGACGCCGGCCTGGCTCGATCCCAGCAGCACCCATGGGAACCCGCCGAGAATCCAGCGGCGCGCCAACTCGGCCGCCACCCACACGGCCGGCGTCACGAGCACGCCCGGCGGCCCGATCCGCGCGCAGACGCGCGCCACCACGACCGCCACAAACGCAGGAAACAGCGCAAGGTACGCGACCAGCAGGCCGCCCGCCGCGACGGCGAGCGGCAGGCTGATGCCGCCGAACGTCCGGAGCACGTCGGGCGTCCAGTAGAGCGTGCCGCCGAAGTAGATCGCGCCCGGCCACCAGGCCGAGCGCGAACGCGCGGCGCGGGCGCATGCCCTCCGGTTGCGCACAACGCCACCAGCAGCGGAGACAGCGCGACCCACGCGACGGCGGGATGGCCGAATCGCGGGAAGCTGAGGGCCAGCAGGACGCCGGAGAGGATGGCTAGCGGGTAACCCAGGGCTTGTATCGCTTGTCTTCGCGGAGCAGGCGCTCCGCGAGCATGTCGGCCTGGCGTTTGTCCTTGAACGACGCCGATCCGGACGCGGAACACGCCGAGGCGGTCGCCGCCGTCCGGCGCGAACACGTACGCGTCGTATCCCTTCGCCTTCAGACTGCTTCACGATGGCGTCGGCTTCGTCTCGGCGCTTCACGGCCGCCACCTGGACCGTGTAGGGGCCGCGGGGGCGGCCACGGCGGCCGGGGTAGACGCGGTCGGCGGCGGCGCGGTCGCGCCAGCGGCTCGGCCGGCACGTCGGGCGGCGCCACGTCGCCGGCGACGATCGTCGCCGACCGGCGGCGGCGCCGGCTTCAGCTGTTCGGCGGGCGGCGTCTTGCCCAGGCGCGCTCGGGATACGACAGCGCGTCGCTGCCCGACCCCGGCGCCGCCCTGGCGGGCCGCCGCGTCCGCCGGCGGGGCGTCCGCTCGCTGCGGCGTCAGGCACGACATCGCGCCGAGGCGGTCATCCCGTTGTCGGCGATCGGCCCCTGCGCCTCGCGCACGCCGCGCCCGACGAGCACGCCGAACAGGAACACCACGACGGCGGCCACCGTCGCCGCCATGAACGACGAAGACGAGCTGCTTGTCGCTCAGGTGCACGCCGCGGGACTCGTCGTCGGACATGGATCGATGCGCCTCGAACGGGTCGTTACGGTTTGTTCAGGATGCCCCGAATCAGATCGATCGGCAGCGGGAAGATGATCGTCGAGTTCTTCTCCGCCGCGATCTCGGTCAGCGTCTGCAGGTACCGCAGCGTCATGGCTTCGGGCGCCGCTGCGATGACGTGCGCCGCCTGCGCGAGCTTCTCCGATGCCTCGAGCTCGCCCGCCGCGTGAATGATCTTAGCACGCTTCTCGCGCTCGGCTTCGGCCTGCCGGGCCATCGCGCGCTGCATGTTCTCGGGCAGATCGACGTGCTTCACCTCCACCGCCGACACCTTGATGCCCCACGCGTCGGTGTGCTGGTCGAGAATCTGCGCCAGCTGCGCGTTCAGCCGGTCGCGCTCGGACAGCAGGTCGTCGAGGCTCACCTGGCCCAGCACGCTCCGCAGCGTCGTCTGTGCCAGTTGCGACGTGGCGTAGTGGTAGTTCTCCACCTGCACGATCGCGTTCTGCGGGTGCACCACGCGGAAGTAGACCACCGCGTTCACCTTCACCGACACGTTGTCGTGCGTGATGATGTCCTGCGGCGGCACGTCCATCACGACCGTGCGCAGGCCGACCCGCACCATGCGGTCGATCGGCGCGAACACGAGGATAACGCCCGGCCCCTTGGGCTCCGGCAGCAGCTTGCCGAGGCGGAAGATCACGCCCGCGCTCGTACTCCGCCAGGATCTTGATCGAGCCGACCACGTACATCACGAGCATGACGGCGACGATGAGCAGCGGATTGATAATCATGACCTGTGCTCCTCCTGACCCGGTCTTCCGGCGGACCGTCAGCACGAGTCCGTCGAGGCCGCTGACAAGAACGGGTTCACCCTCGGGCGACGGCGTCGGCCGACCGGGCCGTCCAGATCTCGCCGTGCGCGGACACCCGCCCCGTTCCACCGGCGGGAATCGGCGTCAGCGCGACGCCGGTGGCGCCGATCATGCCCGACGCGCCCGTCACCGACGGCCGGCGCTGCGAGATGACGGCCAGGCGCACCAGGAACAGCAGAATGGCCGAGAGGCCCACCACGACGGGAATGATGAGCCCCAGGCTCACGCGCAGCTCCGGCGTCGGGGCGTCGATGAGAATCATCGACCCGAGCAGCAGGCTCACCACGCCGCCCGCGCCGAGCAGGCCGAAGCTCGCGACCTTGATCTCGAGCACGAGCAGCACGAGGCCGAAGAGGATCAGCAGCACGCCCGCGTAGTTCACCGGCAGCACCTGGAATGTGAAGAACGCCAGCAGCAGGCAGATGCCGCCGACGACGCCCGGCAGCACCGCGCCCGGCGACCACAGCTCGATCGTCAGGCCCAGGATGCCGAGGCTCAGCAGGATGTACGCGATGTTGGGATGCGCCAGCGTGCTGAGCACGCGCTGCCGGAAGCTCATCGCGAGCGGCTCGACCCTGGCCCCGGCCGTCCAGATCGTTTCGGTGCGCCCGTCGAAGCGCGTGATCACCCAGCCGTCGAGCTGCGTCAGCAGGTCGGGCACGTCGGCGGCGACCAGGTCGATGAGCGGCGGCGTGGCCTGCAGGGCCTCGGTCTCGGTGAACGCACGGCTCTCGTTCACGGCCTGCTCGGCCCAGTGCGACGTTGCGCCCGCGCCCGGCCGCCAGCGTCCTGGCGTAGGCCGCCACGTCGGAGGCGGCCTTCTTCGACATCGTCTCGTCCATCTTCTCGCCCTGTCCCGACACCGGGTGGGCCGCGCCGATGTGCGTGCCCGGCGCCATCGCCGCGATGTCGGCCGCGATGGTGATCAGGAACCCGGCGGACGCGGCGCGGGCGCCCGACGGCGCCACGAACACCGCCACCGGCGTCTTCGCCGCGAGCATCCGCGTCACGATCGTCCGCGTCGAGTCGACGAGCCCGCCGGGTGTCTCGAGCACGAACACGACCAGCGCCGCGTGCTCGGCGTCGGCGCGGTTGATCGCCTCCGACCATGAACTCGGCGGACACAGGGTGGATCAGCGCGTCGACGCTGGCCACGAGCACGAGCGGCTTCGGATCGCTGGCTGCGGCGGGCTGGCTTGCCAGATCCGAGGACGGCGAGGAAGAGGAGAACGGCCAGCACGCGGCGGGAACGCAACATGGGACCGCCTCCGCCTAGATTATAGCTGAGCGGTGCCCTACCGGCGGAGGCGCTCGATCAATTGCTTCGCATGCACGGATGCGGGGTCGAGCGCGAGCGCGCGCTCCGCCTCGGCGAGCGCCGATTCCCGGTCGCGGGCCTCGAGGTGCGCTTCGGCGAGGGCGACGCGGGCGGCCGCGCTGTCTTCGCTCCAGATGGAGACCTTGAACTCGTCGATCGCCTCCCGCAGACGTCCCGTGCGCAGGTAAATGCGCCCGAGCAGCAGGTGCGCCTCGGCGTCATACGGCGCGAGGTACAGCGCGCGTGTCAGCTCCGATTCGGCCTCGCGGTCGTTCTCCTGCTCGACGAGGCGGCGTCCCCGCTCGACGTAGAAGCGGGCCAGTTCGCGCTGCTGGCGCTGGCCCACCATCTCGAGCGCCGCGTCGATCCGCTGCGCGCGCGGCGGCTCGAGCTCCTCTTTGAGCCGCTCGAGTCCCTTCGGCGCCGACGAGGGCGCGCCCTTCAGATCCAGGCCCTCGAACGCCGCCGAGAGCCGCTGCGCCAGGGCGAGCTCGCGGGCGGCCTCGGGTGCGTGGCCGCCGGCGTGGAGGACCTGCGAGAGCAGCGCGTGCGCCGAGGCGTCGGTGGGGCTCAGCCGCACCGCCTCGCGGAGCCAGTACCCGGCCGCCACGACGTCGCCTTCCAGCCAGTACGCGTAGCCAAGGTTGAAGAGATAGTCCGGATCGAGCGGATCGAGCGTGCGGGCCTGGCTGAAGTACCACGTCGGCTGCCCCGACCCGGGCAACGGCGCGGCCGATCGCAGCCGGACCACGCCCATGTCGTTCAGCACGAGCGCCGACGGTGCCCGCGCGTGGAGGGCGGTAAGTGTGTGCCACGCGGCGGCATAGTCGCGCAGATCGCAGCTGCGCCACCGCGGTGAGCAGCCTCGCCTCCACCCACCTCGGCGACGACTCACCGACGGGCGCGAGCGCCTCGATGGCGGCGCGATCCTCGCCTGCTGCCGCGTGCGCCTGCGCGAGCGCGACGCGCGCCTCGGCGTAGTCGGGCTTGATCTGGATGGCCTTGGTCAGGAGCGGCACCTGCGCCGCCGGCGTGTCGGCCAGCAGCCCCTTCACGTAGGGCTCGAAGGCAGCCATCGGCACCGCCAGTGCCCGCGCGTCCGCCGGTTCCCGCGTTCGATCTCGAGTCGAGCGCCATCGCCCGCCCACAAGCGCGCCGCCAGATCGCCGAACAACTCCGCCGTTGCCGCGAGCGCGCCCCGCACAGTGGTTTCGGGCGCGAGCCGACCCTCACCCAGGACGATGCGCCTCGCCCGCAGCACCAGCGTGTCGCCGTCCAGCGTGAACGATCCGACCACGACGTCGACGGCCCCGACCAGTTCGCCGATGCGGATGACGGTGGCGCGGCTCAGTGACGCGAGGGGCGGCACCTGGAAACGCTCGAACGCGCGCATCCGCTCGTCGCGGCTCATGGCGTTCGCGCCGAGGGCGTCGATCTGGCTCGGCGAGCAGGATCGCGGCGCCCTCCCCCATCCAGGCCAGCCGCGCCTCCTTCGATGCGTTGTCGAAGGGCATGACGAGCACCCGGGCGGCCCGGCGGGCGTCGGCGGCTGCGCGGCGGCGCTGGTCGCCAGGCCGCCAGCGGCGAGGCCGCCGGCGACGAGCAGGGCGAGGAGAGCGGCCGGCGCCGACTCGCCGGCCTGGCGTGCCGCCGCGATCGACAGCGTGCAGCGTGTCGCCGCCCTGCGCGGCGCAGGAATCGATGCGCACGTCGGCGTCGAGATTCAGGCGGCGGAGGTACGTCTCGAGGCCGGCCGCGTAGAACCCGCACAGCGCCTCGGGCGCCTCGTCGCGCACGTCACAGAACAGCGACCCGCCGATCGCGAGCGTTGCCGACTCGCGCCCGCCACCGCACCTTGACCGTGGATTGGTCCCACGTCTCCCGCACGAGCGCTTTGGCGAGGGCGACGGCCGCCCGCACGCGCAGCGCCCGCGGCAGCGCCAGCATCAGCCGGCGGCGGATGGGCGGCAGGTCGTCGAACAGCCACGTGGCCGCCAGTTCGCCGGCGCGGCGGACGATGGCAGTCGTATCCGACGTGCCCTCGCGCCTCAGGAAACTGAAGACGGCGCGCACGCCGGCCACGTAGACGCGCCGGGCCGAAAATCCCTTGGCGCTCAGCCACGACTCGTAGAACTCCACCCGCAGCGGCAGCTGCTCCGAGATAGCCTGGTAGAGGCTCGTGGCCAGAATCCGTCCGATTACCGCCGTCGTCATTTTTCTGCTAACGTACCTTACTTCTACCTGGAGCCGCGTGCGGCCACATGCAGACTGCAGCCATTCTCGCCGGCGGCCGCGCCCGGCGCCTCGGCGGACGCGACAAGAGCCGGCTCGTCGTCGGCGGGCGTACCATCCTGGCGCGCCAGCTCGACGTGCTCCAGCGCGTCGTGCCTCGCATCGTCATCGTCGCGAACGACGCCGAAGCGTTCGCGGACGCCGGCGTGCCCGTCCTGCCGGACGCCGTGCCGGGCGGCGGCAGCCTCGGCGGCATCTACACCGCGCTCGCCGACGCCGGCGGGCCGGTGCTCGTGCTCGCCTGCGACATGCCGTTTGTCACGGCGCCGTTCCTGGCCCGCGTGATCGACGCCGGGCAGGAGGCCGACATCGCGATCCCGCGCGGGCGCGACGGCTACCAGCCGCTGTGCGCGAACTACGCGCCCGGCCTGCGCCGGTCCCCTTCGGAGACGCGCATCGAGCGGGGCGCCCTGAAGGTCGTCGATCTGCTGGCCGACGTCCGGGTGCGGGAACTGGGTCCAGACGAAATCGCGCCGTTCGACCCGGACGGGCTGCTGCTGCTCAACGTCAACACCGCGGACGACCTGGCCCGCGCCGAACGCGCCGCCGAATCGCGGCCCGCCTCGGACGCCGGTCGTCAATCGTAGATGCTTGATCGAAGCCGAGTCAACGAGCGACGGATACGCACATCATGATTCTGCCGACCCAGGAAGACCTGCGCACCCGAGTGGTTGACGCCCTGGCCCGCACCTACGGCCTCCCGCCGTCCGAGATGCCGCACGTGCCGGTGGCCATCCCGCCGAACCGCGGCCTGGGCGATCTGGCCGTCACCGTGGCGTTCGAGCTGGCCCGGCGGCTGCGGAAGGCGCCGAAGATCATCGGGCAGGAGATCGCCGCGGCGCTCGGGGCCATTCCGGGCGTGGCGCGCATCGAGTGCGCGGCGAACGGCTACCTGAACGTGCACCTCGAGCGGGCGGCCTACCTGGCCGACCGCCTGTCGAATCGCGTCGGCCCCTCGGGCCAGGGCGTCGCGCGAGAAGATGATCGTCGAGCACACGGCCATCAACCCGAACAAGGCCGCGCACATCGGCCACCTGCGAAACGCGGCGCTCGGCGACACGCTGGTGCGCGCGCTGCGGTTCCTCGGCCATCCCGTCGAGATTCAGAACTACATCGACGACACCGGCGTGCAGGTGGCCGACGTCGTCGTCGGCTTCCGCCATCTCGAGAGCAGGCGCGCGGCGGACGTCGAGGCGCTGGCCCGCGAGCCGCGGTTCGACTACTACTGCTGGGATCTCTATGCCAAGGTCACCGGCTGGTACGACGAGGACAAGGAGCGCCTCGCGGTGCGCGCCGCGACGCTGCACGAGATCGAGCGCGGCGAGGGCGAGGCCGCCGCCATCGGCCGCATCGTCGCCGACCGCATCGTCCGGTGCCACCTGAGGACGATGGCGCGGCTGAACGTGCAGTACGACCTGCTGACCTGGGAAGGCGACATCCTCCGGCTGCAGTTCTGGAACAAGGCGTTCGAGCGCCTGAAGGCGCAGGGCACCGTGTACTTCCAGGACGGCGGGCGCCTTGCCGGGTGCTGGGTGATGCGCATCGAGGACGGCATCGAGCACGCGCTCGAGGGAGGCGCGCGCCGCCGACGCGGAGGCTGGGTCCGAAGCCGCGGCCGCAGGAGACGAGGCCGGGGGCGGCGACGACCAGGCCGAGAAGGTCATCGTGCGCTCGAACGGGACCGTGACCTACGTCGGCAAGGACATGGCCTACCAGTTCTGGAAGTTCGGCCTGCTCGGCGAGGACTTCCACTATCGCCTGTTCGGCGAAGCAGGGCAAGGACGGGCCGCTCTGGGCGACGTCGTCTCAGCCCACGCCCGAGGAAGAGGCCGAGCGGCCGGCGTTCGGCCGCGGCCACACGATCTACAACGTGATCGACGTACGGCAGTCGTACCTGCAGCGCCTGTTGTCGCAGGCGCTGGCGGCCGCGGGGCACCCCGGCGAAGCCGAACGGTCGATCCACTTCTCGTACGAGATGGTGGCCCTGTCGCACCAGACGGCGCGGCAGCTCGGCTATCCTGCGGACGCGGAGGAGGCGGGGCGGCCGTTTGTCGAGGTGTCAGGCCGCAAGGGCCTCGGCGTGAAGGCCGACGATCTCGTGGACACGCTCGTCGAAAAGGCGCTCGCCGAGGTGACGAAGCGCAATCCCGAACTGCCGGAGGACGAGCGGCGGCGCACCGCGGGCATCATCGCCGTCGCGGCGGTCCGGTACTTCATGGTGCGGTTCTCGCGCGGCAAGGTGATTGCCTTCGACATCGACGAGGCCCTGAGCTTCGAAGGCGAGAGCGGGCCGTACCTCCAGTACTCGGTGGTCCGCGCGAAGAACATCCTCCAGAAACTCCGTGAGCGCGAGGGCATCGACGAGGCGGCCGTGATCGCGGCGCTCGGCGGGCTCGACGCGGCGGAGCTTGGCGGACAACGAGGACCACGGGCTCTGGGCGCTCGTGCTCGAGGCGTCGCGCCTGGACGAAATCGCACAGCAGGCCGTGCGGTCGCTCGAGTTCGCCGGGCTGGCCAAGTGGGCGTTCAGCCTCGCGCAGCTGTTCAACGCGTTTTACCACCGCTACCCGGTGCTGAACGAGGAGAACGTGGACGCGAAGCGCTGGCGGGCCGCCGGCGTCGCCTACTTCCGGGTGCAGATGACGAGGGCGCTCGACCTGATGGGCATCGACGTGCCCTCCCGGATGTAGAGGCGCGAAGGAAGGGCCAGCCTGAGGTCGTTGATCATGCCGCCACGCATTGCCGTCGCCCCGTGCCGCACGATGCCCGACTACGTGGAGTCCGTCCGCCTGGCCGGAGGCGAGCCGTGGACGTTGAAGTACGCATGCCGACCCCGTGAGCGCCGTCGTGAAGTCCTGCGCCGGCCTGCTGCTGCCGGGAGGCGCGGACGTCGACCCCGCCCGGTACGGCGAGGCGCGCCATCCGACGGTGACCGATGTCGACGCGACGCGCGACGAGTACGAGATTGCGCTCGTGCGCGCCGCCGTCGCGGCCGACCTGCCGGTGCTCGCCATCTGCCGAGGCCTGCAGGTGATGAACGTGGCAATGGGCGGCTCGCTCATCCAGGACATCCCGTCGCAGGTTGGCACCACGGTGCCGCATCAGGTGGCGACGCCCAAGGACGCCATCGCGCACGACGTCAGCATCGCCGCGGGAAGCCAGCTCGCCATGCTGGTGGGAGGCGCCGCTGTGGAGGGCCGCCTGCTGGTCAACAGCCGTCATCACCAGGCCGTCGAGCGCATCGCCGCGGGTTTCGCGGTCACCTCCGAGGCGCCTGACGGCGTGATCGAGGCGATGGAGCTTCCGGCCGCCCGTTTCTGCGTCGGCGTCCAGTGGCATCCCGAGAACTTCGTGGAGCGCGGCACGTTCCTGCCCCTGTTCGCCGGCCTCATCTCCGCCGCCCGATAGCCCCAGGACTGTCCCTGCGCGGCCTAGGTCACATGCCCTAGGGGACAGTCCCCGACTACTGACGGGAGAGCAGAGCGAGGGATTCGACGTGGGCGGTGTTCGGGAAGAGGTCGAAGCCCTTTACCGAGTCGAGGCGGTAGCCGGCGTCGAGCCACTTCCGCACATCGCGGGCAAACGTCGCGACGTCGCAGGACACGAACACGACGCGCGCGGGCTTCATGGCGACGGCGCCGGCCGCGGCGTCCCGCGTCATGCCCGTGCGGGGCGGGTCGAGAACGAGCGTGAAGGGCGTGCGGGCGTGGCGCCTCGCGACGAAGCGCTCCACGCTGGTCCGCTCGACGCGAACCGAGCCTCCGAGCGGACCCGCGTTCGCCTCCAGGTCGGCCGCAGACGCATCGTGGCCCTCGACGGCCATCACCTGGTGACGGCCGGTGGCGGCCAGGCAGAGTCCGAACAGGCCAACGCCCGCGTAGAGATCGACCACGGGGCCCGGCTCGCACGCGTCGACGACGGACGACACCAGTTCGTCGATCAAGTACCGATTGCCCTGGAAGAACGCTTGCGGATGCCGCCGCAAGCGCACGCCCCGCACGACGATCAGCCACGAACGGCTGCCCGAATGTCACCTGCAGCGATGCGGCACGTGCCGAGCTCCATGTGAGTCCGGTCACGCCGTCAATCTCTTCGGGCGCCGGCAGGGCGTCTGCCGGCGGTTCCCCCATCACGTCGACGTGCAGGACGCGCTGGTCGCCGGCGCGGTTCTCGGAGAGCTCGATGTCGGCATCCGCGGTGAACCCCGCGGCCGCCAGCCCGCCGGCCAGATCGCCAACGGCCTGCGCCGCCTCCGGCACCAACTGCCTCGTGATCGCCGCGTCGCAAACCTGGTGCGTACCTTCGAGAAAGAAGCCGGCCCGCCCGCCGCGCAGGTGCAACCGCGCGCGCATGCGGTACCCCGTCTCCGGCGACGGCACCACCGGAATGGGCACCGGCAACGGAATCCTGCCGACCCTGGCCAGCCCGTCCCTGATGATCTCGCCCTTGAGACGGCACTGCTCGTCGTACGCGACATGCGCGAGCACGGAGCCGCCGCAGCGCGGGTCGCCTTCAACCGCGCGGCGCGACGGGTGCGGGTCGAGCACTTCCACGACCCGCCCGAACGCGAGCGACCGTTCGGCGCGCTCGATGCGCACGCGCACCGGCTCCCCTGGGATGGCGCCGGCCACGAGCACGACCATCCCCTCGTGGCGCGCCAGCATGCGGCCGCCCGCCGCCGCCTTCTCCGGCACGAGCGTGACGATGTCGTCCGGGCGCATCACAGGGCCTCGGTCAGTCCAGGGTGACGGTCGGGAGGCGCAAACGCTCCCGCAGGATGCGCGTCTCGCAGCGCTGGTGCGCAGCCGCATACGCGGGGGGCGACATCCTCGCGGCGAACGCCTCGAGTTCGGCCGTCGCCTCGCGGTCCGCCTCGGCGAGGAGGTCGGCACCGGCCACCTGCCGTGCGCGAGCGATCAGGCGGGCGTCAACCAACGCCAGCTCCGCCAGCATCCGCTCCCGCGCCGTCGCCTCGCGCGCGCCGCGCGGCCGGATGCATGGCGTCGAGCGTGCGCACGCACTCGTCGAGAACCTGCGTCCCAGGCATCGGGAACGTCCCCCGTGCGCAGGACGTCAGCCTGACGATGACCCGGTCCAGATGCGTCGAGAGCGACTCGCGATGCCGGCTCCGCGGCAGTCCCTCGGCCCCGCCGCCCTCGTCCTCCTCGGCGCGCCCATCGCCAGCGCCCGCAGCCGCTTCTGCATCGGCGCGATGGATGCCGACCGCCCGTCGCCACGCGTCGAACGCATCCAGGACATCGGCTTCGCAGAACTCGACGCGGGCCGGCCGCCGGCGCAGGCCCCGCGCGTTCGATCGGTCGACATAGCGGTCGATGCCCTGGAACGCCACCTTGAGCGGAATGCCGCGCTGCGCCCACCCGCGCACCATGTCGAACGCCGGCCCGGCCACGCGCACGAGGTGACCCCCATTGCGCCGGCACAGGTGCGTTTCGATTTCGCGGCAGTACTGGTCGACGTCCATGAGGTGATCAGTTCCGGGGCTCGGGATTCGGGATTCGGGATTCGCGCCGCGCACGCCTCTCGCCTGGACCCTCTCGCCTCCTACTTCCTGTTCCTCTCCCACACGATCCTCAGCCCCTGCAGCGTGAGGTCGCGATCGACCGCGTCGACGACTTCGGTCTCCGGGGCGATCACCTCGGCCAGGCCGCCGGTGGCAACACAGAAGGCTTTCCCGCCGAGCTCCTCCCGGAGCCGGTGCACCAGCCCTTCGACCATGCCGACGTAGCCGAAGAACAGCCCCGACTGCATCGAGGTCACCGTGGTCCGCCCGATCACGCTGATCCGGCTTCCGCACGTCGATGCGCGGCAGCCGCGCGGCCCGCTGGAACAGCGCATCGGCCGAAATCTGGATGCCCGGGCAAATGACGCCGCCGAGGTACTCGCCCTTCGCCGAAATCGCGTCGAACGTCGTCGCGGTGCCGAAGTCGAGCACCACGAGGGGTTCGCCCCGCCCGCGGCCGTAGGCCTCGTACGCCGCGATGCCGTTGACCAGGCGGTCGGCGCCCGACCTCCGACGGGTGCGCGTACAGGTTCGGCATCCCGAGCTCGATGCCCGGCCTCGACGTTGAGCGGCGTGAGGCCGAGGTACCGCCCGACATCTCCATCATCGGCCCGGTCAGCTGCGGCACGACCGACGCCAGCACGACGCCGTCGATGGTCGAGGCCGCGATCTTCGCGCGCTCCAGCAGGTCGCTGACCATCAAGCCGAGCTCGTCCGCCGTCCGCTCCCGCGACGTGGCGAGGCGCCAGCTCCGGCCGAGCGCCGTGCCCTCGAACACGCCGAGGACGATGTTGGTGTTTCCGATGTCGATGGCAAGCAGCATGATGGCGTCCTACAGCCAGATGACTTCGCCGGCGACGACGCGCTCGATGCGGCCGCCGCACTCCACGAGCAAGGCGCCGTCCTCGTCGAGGCCGGCCGTCGTCCCGGCGACGGCCCCGCCGGCCGCACGCCATTCGACGCGCGCGCCGACGGCGCTCGGCGACAGGCGCCGCCACCGCTCGAGCACGCCGCCGATGCTCGCCGCTCCGCAGCGCCTCGCGGCACGCCGACAGGCTCTCGAGCGCCCGCGCCAGCAGCAGGCCGCGGTCGATCGGGCGGCCCAGTTCCGCCTCGATCGAGGTGGCCCGCTGCGCCACGTCCGGCAGGATAGGTCACCGGCCGGATGTTCACGCCGAACCCGAGGATGACGTACTCGAGCTCCGCGCCCTGGGCCGAGGCCTCGGCGAGGATGCCGGCGATCTTGCGCCGCTCGAAGACGAGGTCGTTGGGCCACTTGATCTCGGCCGGGAGGCCGGTCGTCGTCCCGGATGGCCTCAGCCAGCGCCACGCCGGCCGCCAGCGTCAGCACCGCCGGCAGGCCCGGCCCGTGGCCCGGGCCGCCGGCGGCGCGGCCCCGATGCCGCCTCGGGCCGGATCACGATCGACACGTAGAGACCTGCGCCCGGCGGCGAGAACCAGGTCCGGCCGAGACGGCCCCGCCCGGCCGTCTGGGTTTCGGCCGCCACCGTCGTGCCTTCGGGCGCGCCGCCGCCCGCGAGACGCGCGGCCACGTCGTTGGTCGACCCGATCGACGGGGAAGTAGAACAGCGGCGCGCCGAATCCGCCCGCGGCGTTCGCGCGACGCGCGCGAAGCGCGTCGGCGATGTCGCGCCGGGGGCTCGACCGCCGTGGAACAGGTCACTCGGGTCTGAGCTCAAAGATGATGTCCGCCGCTGGGGCCGAATCGGTGATGGCCCCGATCGACACGACGTCCGCGCCGGCCGACGCGAACGCCGCGAGCCGCTCGAACGGGACGTGCCCGGACACGATGACGCGCGCGCGGCCCGCGCCGACGGCGCAGGACCTGCTCGCAGCTCCGGCGGGCGATCGCGCCGGTGAACACGATGACCGCCGCGCCGGCGTCGACGGCCTCGCCGGCCTCCTCGACCGTCGCCGCTTCGGCGTGAACCGGCGCGTCAGGCCTCGCCGCCCGCGCGCGCGCCACGCTGGCGGCGAGGCCGCCGCCCGCCCGCGCGTGGTTGGCCTTGATGACGATGCCCTCGTCGAGGGACTGGCGCGTGCTGATGCCGCCGCCGACGCGCACGGCATACTTCTGCAGCGCCCGCAGGAGCGGCAGCGTCTTGCGCGTGTCGGCGATGCGGAGCGTGCCCGCCGCCGGCCTCGACGCACCATCGCGTGACCGACGCCACGCCGGAGAGGTGCCGCAGGAAGTTCAGCGCCGTCCGCTCCGCCGTCAGCATCGGCGCCGCCAGGCCCGGTGACGGCGGCGATGGGCTCGCCGGCCGGCAGCGATCGCCGTCGCTGCCGGTAGACCTGTCGACGCTGACGGCGGGGTCGAGCTGGCGGAACGCCTCGAGCGCGACGTCGAGCCCGGCCAGTACGACGTTCGGCCCGCGCGACGAGCACGCCCGTCGCGCGCGCGCCCTCGGGCACCACGAGCGCGCTGGTCGGTATCGCCCCAGCCCAGATCCTCCGCCAGCGCGCGGCGCACGACCTCGCGATAGAGACCGGGGTCGAGCGGCGGCGCGTTCACGCGCCCAGCTCCGCCAGCGTGGCCTGCAGCTTCTGGCGCCGCTCCGCCAGCTGCGCCGCCCGCGCGCGGGCTTCCTCGACGACGGCCGCCGGCGCGTGCTCGACGAACCGCTCGTTGGCGAGCTTCGCCGCGAGGCTCGCCGCTCTCCTTCTCGACGCCGGCCAGTTCCTTCTGCAGCTTCGCGATCTCGCCCGCCCGGTCCACGATCCCGGCCAGCGGGACGTAGACGTGCGCGTGCTCGAGCACGCGCTTCACCGTGTCGGGCCCGGGCGCCGACGTCCGCCGCGGAACTCGAGGGTCTCGAGGCCCGCCAGCTGCCTGATGTAGGCCGCCTGCGCCGCGAGCATCGCGGCCGACGCCGCGTCGCTCTCGTCGATGATGGCGGTGATCTTCCTCGACGGCGGCACGCCGCGCTCCGACCGCACCGTGCGGATGGTCGACACCACCTCCTGGATGTACTGCACGTCGCGCTCGGCCTCCGCATCGGCCCACGTCCGGCTCGCCCGCCGGGAACGCCGCCAGCGTCACCGCGGGCGCCTCGCCCGTCCCGCTTCGGCAGCTTCTGCCAGATCTCCTCGGTGATGAACGGGATGAACGGGTGCAGCAGCCGCATCAGCCGGTCGTGCACCTCGACGAGCACCGCCACCGCCGCGTCGCGCACCGGGCCGGGCTGCTGCAGGTCCACCTTCACGAACTCGATGTACCAGTCGGCGAACTCGTGCCAGAAGAAGTGGTAGAGCCGGTCGGCCGCCTGGTCGAACCGGTAGGTCGTGAGCGCGTCGTTCACCTCGATCGCGAGGCGGCTCACGCCGCTGAGAATCCAGCGGTGGATGAGCGTGCAGCTCCTTGACCGGCGGCAGCGCCGGGCCGCGCCGGCAGGTCGCCGATGTTCATCAGCAGGAACCGCGAGGCGTTCCAGATCTTGTTGATGAACTGGCGGTAGCCCGTCATCCGTCCCTCCGACAGCGGGATGTCCATGCCGGGCGACGCCATCGCGGCCATCGTGAAGCGCAGCGCGTCGGCGCCGATGTCGTCCATCACCGACAGCGGATCCACCACGTTGCCCTTCGACTTGCTCATCTTCTGGCCGCGCTCGTCGCGCACCAGCCCGGTGATGTACACCGTGTGGAACGGCACGTCGCCGGCGAACTTCAGGCCGAGCATGATCATGCGCGCGACCCAGAAGAAGATGATGTCGAACCCGGTCAGCAGCAGCGTCGTCGGGTAGTAGCGCGCGAGGTCGGGCGTCTGGTCCGGCCAGCCCAGCGTGCTGAACGGCCAGAGGCCGGACGAGAACCACGTGTCGAGCACGTCGGTGTCCTGGCGCAGGGCGCCGCCGCACGCGCACGCCGTCGGGTCCTCCTCGAGCACCAGCGTCTGGCCGCAGCTGTCGCAGTACCACGCCGGGATGCGATGGCCCCACCACAGCTGCCGCGAGATGCACCAGTCGTGGATGTTCGTCATCCACTCGAAGTAGATCTTGGTCCAGTTGTCCGGCAGGAACACCACGCGCCCGTCCTCGACCGCGCGGATGGCCTCGGCCGCCAGCGGGCCGATCTTCACGAACCACTGCGTCGACACGAGCGGCTCCACCACCGTGCCGCAGCGATCGCAATGCCCCACCGCGTGGCGGTGCTCGGTGATCTTCTCGAGCAGCCCCTCCTGCTGCAGCTGCTCCACGAGCGCCTTGCGCGCCTTGAACCGATCCTGCCCGGCGTACGGGCCGGCGTCCTTCGTCATCCGCCCGTCTTCGTCGATCACCGCCACGCTCGGCAGCGAGTGCCGCTTGCCCATCGCGAAGTCGTTCGGATCGTGCCCGGGCGTCACCTTCACCGCGCCCGTCCCGAACGCCGGGTCGACGAACGCGTCCGCGATGATCGGCAGCTCGCGCCCGATGACCGGCAGCTTCACCCGCGTGCCGACCATGTGCCGGTAGCGTTCGTCGTCAGGGTTCACCGCCACCGCGGTGTCCCCCAGCATCGTCTCGGGCCGCGTCGTCGCCACCGTCACGCCCGGCCCGTGCCCCACCGCCGGCGTACTTCACGTAGTAGAGCTTGCCGTCGGTGTCCTTGTGCTGGACCTCGAGGTCCGACAGCGCCGTCCGGCAGCGCGGGCACCAGTTGACGATGTACTTGTCGCGGTAGATCAGGCCTTCGCGGTAGAGGGACACGAACTCGCGGCGCACCGCCCGCGACAGACCCGGGTCCAGCGTGAAGCGCTCGCGCGACCAGTCCACCGACTCGCCGAGCTTGCGCATCTGGCCGGTGATCGTCTCGTGCGACACCTTCACCCAGTCCCACACCCGTGCCTCGAACGCCTCCCGCCCCAGGTCGTGCCGCGTCTTCTTCTCGAGGGCCAGCTGCTTCTCGACCACGTTCTGCGTGGCGATGCCGGCGTGATCGGTGCCGGGCAGCCACAGGACGTCGTAGCCGAGCATCCGCTTCCAGCGCGCCAGGATGTCGGGCAGCGTGTGGTTCAGGGCGTGGCCCATGTGCAGCGAGCCGGTGACGTTCGGCGGCGGCAGCACCATGCTGAACACGGGCTTGCCCGACTCGGGCTGTGCCCTGAACGCGCCGATGGACTCCCAGAAGCTGTCCCAGCGCGCATCCACGTCCTGGTGGTCGAAGACTTTCGGCAGATCGGACATGATTTCCTTCAAATCGTGAAGTGTACAGCGTAACCGCACCAGCAGCGGGGCAGCAAGCCGCGCGCCGCATGCTCGCGCCTCGCCGGGCGCGCAAGGCGACTACTTGAGAGTGGCTTTGACGCGCTCGATCTCGTCGCGGACGAGCCGTTCGGCGACCCGGGAAACGATGTCCGTCACCGTGTCGCGGACGACACGGTCGCTGAGCCGTTCGAGGACCTGGCGGGTGACGCGTTCGACGAGGTCGTCCATCGAGGCCTGCGGCAGCGCCGCCGGGCCGATGAAGGCCGGCACGTTCGGCACGGCCTCGCCTCGCTCGGCGGCGAAGAGCGCCGAAAAGGCCTGGGCGATGCCCGGCACCGCGCGCTCTCGGGGCGGGAGTGGGCGTCGGGGCGGCCGGCGCGGCGCCCTCGGCGGCTCGGCCGCCGTCAGAGGCCTGCGCCTGCGCTGCGTCGGGCGCGCCTGCTGCGCCCGGCTGCCCGCTGCCACCGTAACCTGCGCACCGGCCTCCGCGGGCGGCGCCTGCTGCAGCGTCGCGAAGGCGGCATCGAGGCGGTCGAAATATTCGTCGAGTGCCGCGTGCGTTTCAGCGGGTGGCGTGGGCGCGCCGAACCCGGGCACCGCGATCGGCGTCCGGCGGGCGAACCGGAGCGACCCGTCCGCGTCCGGCGACACGGACGGCGCGATCACGGTCGCCACCTCGGCTCCGGCCGGCGCGTCCCCCTCCGCCGGGACTGCGGCAGCGACGGATTCCGCGGCTTCCGCACCGGCGTCCGCGCCGGCCGCCGGAGGGACCTCCGGGACGCTCTCCGGCGCGCGCGCGGGCACCGGCCCACTGCCGCCGGCTGGCGAGCAGCTCCTTGACCCGCGTGATCACCATGTGCGGCTCGAACGGCTTCGCCAGCACGCCGTCGCAGCCGACCGCTCTCGCGCGCTGTTCGTCGACCGGTTCGAACGCGCCCGTC
Source organism: uncultured Acidobacteriota bacterium (assembly GCA_963806085.1). Taxonomy (GTDB): domain Bacteria; phylum Acidobacteriota; class Vicinamibacteria; order Vicinamibacterales; family JAKQTR01; genus JAKQTR01. The sequence goes on along the minus strand of CAWDWR010000001.1, from coordinate 657,504 downwards.
AGCAGCAGCACCGGGATGTGCGCCAGGTGCGCGGTGTTCTTCACGAACGCCGCCACCTCGTAGCCGTCGCGCTCGGGCATGCCGACGTCGGCGAGGACGATGTCGGGGCGCTCGGCCTCGATGCGCTCGATGGCCTTCTGGCCGTCGCCGACGGCGATGACCTGAATGTCTTCGTCCGCGAAAGTCAGCTCGATCACGCGCTGGATCGTGACGCTGTCGTCGGCGAGCAGAAGCTTGTGCGGCATGAGCTGGGCTACCTGGACACTTGCAGATTCGCGGTTCGTCGCTGTCTCCCGGAAAGCGTAGCCACCGGTTTTCAGGAAGTCAAGCGAACACAGAGGGTTATCGGCGCCGAGACGGAGCCGGATCAGTCCGGCCGCCGGGCTACAGGGCGTCGGCTCTGGGCCGTGCCTGACGGGTGATGAAGTCGACGATCTCCTTCATCGGGGTGCCCGGCCGGAACACGCCGGTGATCCCCATGCGCGGAGAGAGCCGGGAGGTCGGCGTCGGGGATGATGCCTCCGAGCACGACCAGCACGTCGTCGAGGCCCTTCTCCTTCAGGAGGCGCACGACCTCGGGGCAGATCTGGTTGTGCGCGCCCGAGAGGATGGAAAGCCCGATGACGTCGGCGTCCTCCTGGAGCGCGGCGCTCACGATCTGCTGGGGCGTCTGCCGGAGGCCGGTGTAGATCACCTCCATGCCGGCATCGCGCAGGGCGCGCGCGATCACCTTGGCGCCGCGGTCGTGCCCATCCAGGCCCGGCTTTGCGATGACCACGCGGATCTTCGCCATCGTCCCCCTCGCCTCCCGCCTGTGCCCTCTCGCCTAAATCGTGGGCGTCTCCACGTACTCCCCCCACACGTCGCGCAGCGCGTCGCACATCTCGCCCACCGTCGCGTACGCGCGCGCGGCCTCGATGAGCGGGATCATCGTGTTGCCCTGCCCCTCGGCCACGCGTTTCAGGCCGTCGAGGCCGCGGCGGACGCGGCCGTTGTCGCGGTCCTTGCGCAGCTGGCGGACGCGCTCAGTCTGCCGCCCCGCGGCGGCCTCGTCGATGTAGAGCGTCGGCACCGGCCGCGCGTCGTCCTCCACGAACTCGTTCACGCCGACGATGATTCGTTCGTTGCGCTCCACGGCCTGCTGGAAGCGGTAGGCGCTCTCTGCGACCTCGCGCTGGGGGAAGCCGCGCTCGATGGCCGCGACCATGCCGCCCATGCGGTCGATCGTGTCGAAGTACTCGCGCGCCCCGCGCTCCATGTCGACCGTGAGCGCCTCGACGAAGTACGATCCGCCGAGCGGATCGACGACGCCCGTGACGCCGCTTTCGTGCGCGATGACCTGCTGCGTGCGGAGCGCGAGCGTGGCCGCCTCGGCGGTCGGCAGCGCCAGGGCCTCGTCGAGCGAGTTGGTGTGCAGCGACTGCGTGCCGCCGAGCACCGCGCCGAGCGCCTGCAGCGCGGTGCGCACGACGTTGTTGTAGGGCTGCTGCGCCGTCAGCGACACGCCCGCGGTCTGGGTGTGGAACCGCAGCTTCCACGACCGCTCGTCCTGCGCGCCGAAGCGCTCCCTCATCACCGTGGCCCAGAGCTGGCGCGCGGCGCGGTACTTGGCGATCTCCTCGAAGAAGTCGCTGTGCGCATTGAAGAAGAACGAGATGCGCGGCACGAACTCGTCGACCTCCAGGCCGGCGTCGATGCCATACTGCACGTACTCGATGCCGTCGCGCAGGGTGAAGGCCAACTCCTGGAGCGCCGTGGCGCCGGCCTCGCGGATGTGGTACCCGCTGACCGAAATCGTGTTCCACCTGGGCACCTCCTTCGCGCAGAACCCGAAGACGTCCGTGATGAGGCGCATCGACGGCCGCGGCGGGTAGATGTACTCCTTCTGCGCGATGAACTCCTTGAGGATGTCGTTCTGGATGGTGCCCGAGATCTGCTTCCAGTCGGCGCCCTGCCGCTCGGCGACGACCAGGTACATCGCGAAGATCATCGAGGCCGGCGAGTTGATCGTCATCGACGTCGTGATGTCGGCCAGCGAGATGCCTTCGAAGAGCGCCTCCATGTCGGCGAGCGACGCAATGCTGACGCCGCACTTGCCCACCTCGCCGAGCGACAGTTCGTGGTCGGGATCGCGCCCCATCAGCGTCGGCAGGTCGAACGCGACGCTCAGCCCGGTGCCGCCGGCCGCCAGCAGGTGTTTGTAGCGCTGGTTGGTCTCCTTCGGCGTGCCGAACCCGGAGAACTGCCGCATCGTCCACAGCTTGCCCCGGTAACCGGTGGGGTGGATGCCCCGGGTGTAGGGATAGACGCCCGGATCGTTCACGTCACGGGCATAGTCGATCGCGGCAAGATCCTCGGCGGTGTAGTGCCGTTTGCGGGGCCCGGTTTCCCCCAGCTTCGACGTCGGGGTATCCATGGCACACAGTGTATACCTGCTTCCCGTTAACGCATACCCTGCCTTGACTTAGCCGCGCCCGTATGGGTACGCTGACCCCTGGTTGTCGGGGCTGTCCGCCCGTCCCGCGCCCCCTCGCCCGGCCCCGACGGATGGTGACTCCCGTGAGTGACACCGACGCCAGCGTTCCTCGCGGCACGGAACTCCCCGGCCACGGCGCCACCTTCGGCGCCATGCTGGAGGAGTTCAACGCGGCGGCGCGGCTGCTCGACCTCGATCCCGGCCTCTGGAAGGTGCTGACCAGCCCGAAGCGCCAGATCGTCGTCTCCTGCCCGGTCGAGATGGACAGCGGCGAGACCGAGGTCTTCACCGGTTATCGCGTGCAGTACAACATCGCCCTCGGGCCGGCGAAGGGTGGCATCCGGTTCCACCCGACCGTGACCCTCGACGAGGTGACCGCGCTGGCGGCCTGGATGACGTGGAAGTGCGCGGTGGCCCAGGTGCCGTTCGGCGGCGGCAAGGGCGGCGTCGCCTGCGACCCGACGCGCATGTCGCGCCGCGAGATCGAGCGGCTCACGCGGCGCTACGTCGCCGAGATTGTGGACGCCATCGGCCCGGACAAGGACATCCCCGCGCCCGACGTCAACACGAACGACCAGGTGATGGCGTGGGTGATGGACACCTTCAGCATGCACGCCGGCGCGACGACGACCGCCATCGTGACGGGCAAGCCGCTGGAACTGGGCGGGTCGGCCGGGCGCCGCGAGGCGACGGGCCGGGGTGTGAGCATCGTGGCGCGCGAGGCGGCGCGGCAGGCGGGCTTCGCCCTGAACGGCGCGCGAGTGGCCGTGCAGGGGTTCGGCAACGTCGGGTCGGTCTCGGCCCAGCTGCTGCGGCGGATGGGCGCGCGCGTGGTCGCGGTCACGGACTGGAAAGGCGGCGTCTACGACGAGCGCGGCCTCGACGTGGACGCGATGATCGAGCACGCGCGCCAGTACCAGACCGTCGACGGCTTCCCCGCCGGGAGGCCGCTGACCAACGAGGACCTGTTCCGGCTGGACGTCGACATCCTCGTGCCGGCGGCCCTCGAGAACCAGATCACGGCGAAGAACGTGGCCGACGTGCGGGCGCGGGTCGATCATCGAAGGGGCGAACGGGCCGACGACGCCCGAGGCGCACCGGCGCTGCACGAGCGCGGCGTCTTCATCGTCCCCGACATCCTGGCGAACGCGGGGGGCGTGACCGCGTCCTACTTCGAGTGGGTGCAGAACCGGCACGGCTACTTCTGGACGGAAGAGGAAGTGAACGAGCGGCTCGAGGCCAAGATGATGGCGGCCTTCGAGACGGTGGTGAAGACGGCGCGCCGGTACCGGGTCGACCTGCGCACGGCGGCCTACGTGGTGGCCATCGACCGGGTCGCGACCGTCACGCGCATGCGCGGCATGTACGCCTGAGGACGCGCCCGAGATCCAGCCGGGCCGAGCCGGACGAAGGAGGAGTTCGTTCAAGATCGCGCCGTGAAGGCCTCATACGTTATTCGTGAACCGCACATCGATGCGGCGCCGCAGGCGCCAGAGGAGAAGTCAACGTGTCCAAGCCGTTCAATCCCTTCGAGATGGCCCAGGCCCAGTTCGACAAGGTCGCCGACATCCTCGACCTCGACCAGGGCACCCGCGAGCTGCTGCGGTGGCCCATCCGCGAGTTCCAGTTCGCCATCCCGGTCCGCATGGACGACGGGAAGGTGAAGGTGTTCCGCGGGTTCCGCGTGCAGCACAACGACGCCCGCGGCCCGAACAAGGGCGGCATCCGCTTCCATCCGCACGAGACGCTCGACACGGTCCGCGCGCTGGCGACGTGGATGACGTGGAAGTGCGCCGTGGTGGACATCCCCCTCGGCGGCGGCAAGGGCGGCGTCATCTGCGACCCGCACCACCTGAGCATGCGCGAGCAGGAGGCGATCTGCCGCGGCTGGGCGCGCCAGATGTCGAAGAACGTGGGCTACCTGCAGGACGTGCCGGCGCCCGACGTGATGACCAGCCCGCAGCACATGATCTGGATGATGGACGAGCTCGAGGTCATCCACGGCCAGAAGGAGCCGGGCTTCATCACCGGCAAGCCCGTCGGGCATCGGCGGGTCGCTCGGCCGCACCGAGGCCACCGGCTACGGCGTCATCTACACCGTGCGCGAGGCGCTGCAAGCTGATGGGCCTCGAGCCGAAGGGCACGACGGCCTCGGTGCAGGGCTTCGGCAACGTCGCCCAGTTCGCGGTGCAGCTGTTCACCCAGTACGGCGGCAAGGTGATCTGCGTGTCCTGCTGGGACAACGCGGACCAGAAGACCTACACGTTCCGCAAGATGTCCGGCGTGACGTACGAGGAGCTGATCGGCATCACCGACAAGTTCGGCACCGTCGACAAGACCAAGGCGAAGACGCTCGGCTACGAGATCCTGCCGGGCGACGCCTGGATCGAGCAGGAGGTCGACATCCTCATCCCGGCCGCCATCGAGAACCAGGTGACCGGCGAGAACGTGAACCGCATGCACAAGAAGGTGAAGCTCATCGCCGAGGGCGCCAACGGGCCGACGCACGCCCGAGGCCGACAAGGTGCTCCAGGAGCGCGGCATCTACGTGATCCCCGACTTCCTGTGCAACGCCGGCGGCGTGACCTGCAGCTACTTCGAGCAGGTCCAGGGCAACATGAACTTCTACTGGCCGAAGGAAGAGGTGTTGAGCAAGCTCGACGCCCAGATGACCAAGGCGTTCCACGCCGTGGCCGAGCTGGCCAAGTCGAAGCAGCCTCTACACGCGCGACGCCGCCTACGTGATCGCGATCAACCGCGTGGCGAGCGCGTGCCAGCAGCGGGGGTGGGTGTAGACGCCAGGGGCTCCGGGCTAGGCGCTAGGCGCTAGGCGCTAGTCAGAGACTGAAGGGCCTGGCGGGGAGTGCAACCCCTCGCCGGGCCTTTCGTGTCTCTTCACCCTCCCCTATCCCCTATGCGCTGTTCCCTAATCACTTTCGCTGCCCCCTCTCGCCTCACGCCTTCCGCCTCCCGCCTGGCCTAGCCCCTAGCGCCTAGCGCCTAGTCCCTAGTACTCTGTCCCCATGTCCTCCCCCGCCGACGGCTCGATCGACCTGATGGCCCTGCTCTTCGAGCGCGCCAAGGAACTGGTCTGCCTGTACCAGGTCCTGGACGGAACGGCGAACCCGGACCGGACGCCTGACGAGGTGTGCCGAGATCTGGTGGAGGTGATCCCGCCGGGCTGGCAGCACCCTGACGCCTGCTGGGCGAAGGTCACCGTCGACTCGTCGGTGTACGAACCGCCGGACCGCACCGAGACGCCGTGGGTGCTGCGCGCGCCGATTGTCGTCATGGGCAAGCCGGCGGGCGCGATCGAGGTGTTCTACGAGCAGTACTTCCCGAAGATCGACGAGGGCCCGTTCCTGAAGGAGGAGCGCCGCCTGCTCGACCACATCGCCCTGCGCCTGGGCCAGTTCCTGACCGAGCGCCGGCTGCGGGGCATGGCCCGCAACTGGAAGGACGCCATCGAGCAGGCGCCCGCCGACGACCGCCGCGACTGGCGCGTGATCATCGAGTTCCTGCGCCGCACCGATCCGCACCTGCTGACGCGCATCTCGCGGCGGATGATCAACTACCTCGTGTGGGGCGGCGTCGACGAGGCCGAGAGCCTGCTCGAGCACCTCAGCGCGAACCAGCGGAACCGGGAGGCGTCCGACGAGAACCGGCCCCTCGAGCGGGCGAGCGTCGACGACCTGATGCGGGTGACGAACGCGGCCTTCCGTGTCGCCGCCAGCAACCTCACCGACGACGAAATCGTCCACGTCATCGAGCAGTGGGTGAAGGACGACAGGAGCGGGTTCCTCGTCGAAGCCGTCGAGAACCAGCGCACCTCGCTGACCGAGATCGCCGACGCCCTCGAGCGCTTCGAGCAGATGGGATTCGGCGACAGGGAGCTGTCGCGCTCGGTGCAGCTCGGCCTGCGCGTGTCGCTCGTCCGCCGGTTCCTCACCGACGACCTCGAGTACATCAACACCGCGAAGAACTACCTCCACGTCCACGACTTCTGCGGCATCGTGCAGCACGTGGTCTCGCCGGCGGGCTCGCGGGGCAAGCTGGGCGGCAAGAGCTCCGGCCTGCTGCTCGCCTACCACATCGTCCGGCGGTCCGACGAGTACGCCGACGCCATCGGCGGATTCAAGATGCCGAAGACGTGGTACATCACGTCGGACGGCCTCCTGGCGTTCCTCGATCGCAATCACCTGCAGGACATCCACAACCGCAAGTACCTGGAGGTCGAGCAGGTCCGCCAGGAGTATCCCGCACATCGTCCAGGCGTTCAAGAACTCGGAACTGCCGAAGGAGGTCCTGAAGGGCCTCGCCGTCGCCCTCGACGACATCGGCGACAAGCCGCTGATCGTCCGCAGCTCGAGCCTGCTGGAAGACCGCATCGGGTCGGCGTTCTCGGGCAAGTACAAGAGCCTGTTCCTGGCGAACCGCGGGAGCAAGCGCGACCGGCTGGCGGCCGTCAGCGACGCCGTCGCCGAGGTGTACGCGAGCACGTTCAGCCCCGATCCCATCGAGTACCGGGCCGAGCGCGGGCCTGCTCGATCTCCACGAGGAAATGGGGATCATGATCCAGGAGGTGGTCGGCACGCAGGTGGGCCGCTACTTCCTGCCGGCGTTCGGCGGCGTGGCGTTCAGCAACAACGAGTTCCGCTGGTCGCCCCGGATCACCCGCGAGGACGGCCTGGTGCGGCTCGTGCCCGGCCTCGGCACGCGCGCCGTCGACCGGCTGAGCGACGACTATCCCGTCCTGTTCTCGCCAGGCCAGCCGGGGCTGCGGGTGAAGGTCACGCCCGAGGAGCAGCTGCGGTACGCGCCGAAGCGGGTGGACCTCATCAACCTCGACGCGAACCGGTTCGTCACCGTGCTCATCGGCGATCTGCTCAAGCAGTACGGATCGAAGTACCCGATGTTCAAGCAGGTGTTCTCGGCCGTCGACGCCGACGGCCTGCATCCGGTGGGCGGCTTCGACTGGGACGGCACGACCGACAACCTCGTGGCGAGCTTCGAAGGCCTGGCGGTCGAACACCCCGTTCCTGGCCCAGATGCGGTCGCTGCTGCGGGTGCTGCGCGAGAAGATCGGCGGCCCGGTGGACATCGAGTTCGCCCACGACGGCACCGATCTCTACCTGCTGCAGTGCCGGCCGCAATCGGCCCAGGACGACTGCGTCGCCGGTCCCGATCCCGAAGGACGTCCCGCCCGATCACGTGGTGTTCGCGGCGACGCGGTTCGTGTCGAACGGCCGCGTGCCGGACCTCACGCACATCGTCTTCGTCGATCCGGAGCAGTACGCCGCGCTCGGCGCACGAGGAGGCGCTGCGCGACGTCGCGCGCGCGGTGGGCCGGCTCAACAAGCTGCTGCCGAGGCGCCAGTTCGTGCTGATGGGCCCGGGACGCTGGGGCAGCCGCGGCGACATCAAGCTCGGCGTGCCGGTCACCTACTCGGACATCAGCAACACGGCGCTGCTCATCGAGATCGCGTCGCGCCGCGACGGGTCGATGCCGGAGCTGTCCTTCGGCACGCACTTCTTCCAGGATCTGGTCGAATCCGCCATCCGCTACCTGCCGCTCTACCCCGGCGAGGACGGCGGCCTCCTGAACCTGGCGTTCCTGAGCGCGGCCGCGAACCAGTTCGAGGCGCTCGTGCCCGAGTACGCCCATCTCGGCCGCGCGATCCGCGTGATCGACGTCTCCGCCGCCACCGGCGGCCAGGTGCTGAAGGTCGCGATGAACGCGGATGAAAACGAGGCGCTGGGCTACCTCAGCTGATGACCTTGATCGCAATGAGGTCCGTGGCCTCGCCCGACACGCCCGTCGCCTTGATCTCGATCACGTATTCGCCGGGCGAGAAGCCGGCGAGCGGCAAGTCGACCTGGTAGGGCTGCGAGGGGTCTGCCGGAGGCTGCCGCCGGAAGGTCCACCATCTTCTGCCCCGCCCGGTTGAGCAGCTTCACGGCGATCTCGGTGGACGAGGCTCCGCCGGGGACGTTGGCGAAGAACCGGATGAGCAGCCGGTCCGTGCGGCGGAACTCGCGCAGCGACGTCGGTACCGGATCGGGATCGCGCGTGATGCGCCTGGAACTCGCGCGGGGTGCGCGCGCGCAGCACGGCGGGCGTCGAGAGGCGGACCGCGGTGCCCGAGAAGTCCGGCACCGGGATCTCCTGCTGGAACGTGTCGAGCACCTGCCCCTTGTCGTTCTGCACGATGATCGCGGAACTGCATGCGCCCCGGCGTCGCCTCGAAGCTCACTTTCGAGCCCGATCGCAAGGCCGGCTGCGCGGGCGCGGCCGCGGGCGCGGCGGCCGCGTCGGCCGGCGGGGCTGCCCCCTCGGCAGGCACGGGCCCGCGATAGAATTCCTCGCCGCCTCGGCCTGTGGCGAGCACCTGGACGCGCGCCGCATCCTGGCGCTTCTCGCCGGAATGGGCGGGATCGGCTCCCACACGAAGGTCACGCGCGTGCTTGCCGCTCGCCGCCTCGCCCGGTGCCGAGCCAGGTCGAGATGTACGCATCGCGCTGACGGGATTCGACGTTGCTGAGGGCCTTCTCCACCGCCGGCGGCGGCGCCTGGCTTTGGCGGCGCGCTGGCCTTGGCCGCTTCCGCGGCCGTCGGCGCCCAGTAGCCCTTCCGCGACCGCACCTGCACGCCCGGCCGCTTCAGGCGGATCTTGATCTCGTGGAACTTGCCGTCGGCCGGGGCTGACGAGTTGTACCCGAGCAGGTAGTAGGCGCTGGTGTCGCGGACGACCTGCCGCAGGCCCTTGTCGAGGTCGTTGCGGTTGACGATGGCCCGGCCGTCGGTGTTGAGCGCCAGCACCTGCAGCGTGTCCTGCGTGGCGCGCAGGAAGTCCTGGTCGACCTTGCCGCCCACGTTCTCGCTGATGTCGAACTCGCCCGTCGCCAGCCCGCGCGGGTCAATCGCGTAGATAGCCGTGTTGTGCCGGTTGGCCGTGTCGAAGACGACGCGCAGGTCGTTGTAGAGCTCCGCGTCTGAGCGGAACCGCGCGCGGTCCTCGGCGAGGCTGCTGCCGGCGCCCGGGTTCGCCGCGGCCGGGTTGCCCACGCCGGGGAACTGGGCGTTCGGATCGCGCATCTGCGGCGGCAGCAGCGAGGCGAACCCTTCGCTGACGAAGATGATGGCCTTCCGCCCTTCGCGCAGCGATCCCAGCTTCACCGACAGGCCGCGCAGCGCCGTCATCACGACCTCGTTGCGCACCGTCTCGACCGTCTGCGCCGGATAGTTCGCGTACTGCTCCTCGAAGGGATTCCGCGGCCGGTAGTCGTACTTGCGCCCTTCGAACGCCCGCAACTGGGCGCCGATGGCCTCGAGGTCGCGCGTGAACGTCACCTGCTGCACCGACATGAGCGGGTACATCACCGCCACCATGTCGAGCGGCCCGAGCTGCGTCTTGACGAACTGCACCAGGACGTCGCGCATGCGCATCGCATTGATGCGCCGCACGTGGTAGTCGTCCAGGAAGATCACGAACAGCCGCACGTCGTCGCGCGCGGCCTCGGACTCCTGGTCGTACTCCGACCGGATCGGCCGCGGGGGCTCGGCGCCAGGACCGACGTTGCCGTCCGAGTTGACGAGCTTGAACAGATCGATCTCCTGGGGCTTCCCGTCCTCCTGCACCTCGAAGTCCGCGGCCGTCAGGTCGGTGACGGGGTTGCCGTCCTTGTCGGTCACGATGACGTCGACGCGGACCGCGTTGACGCCCGCGCGGAAGACGGGCGGCCGCTGCTGCGGGTCCTGCCCCGCAGGCTGGCCCTGCGGCGCGGCCTGCGCTCCGGCCGGCGGCGTCGGCGGCGGCTGCTGGCCTGCCTGCGGGTCGGCGAATACCACGACACCGACGGCCGAGGGCGGCAGCGAGGCAGCCGCGCGGGCGGATCGGGAGAGGATGCCCATGCTTCGATGATAACATCAGGGCTGGACTGCGGCCCGACTGCCATACGCGGTTCCACGGCCCGTTCCCGCGGCCGCGATCGGCCGCCGCGCAGGCCAGGTAACCGATCCTGTCCAGGAGTTCACCGTGGAGCACACCGACACCCTGCCGGCCCTGACCAGCCTCGCCGAAGACGAAATCCTGCTGCGCGACAGCGTGGCCGAGTTCGCCGAGGCCCAGGTGCGGCCGCTCGTCCGCGAGATGGACGAGCACGCGAAGTTCCCGAAGGACCTGCTCGCGAAGCTGTTCGACCTCGGCGTGATGGGCATCGAGATCCCCGAGCAGTACGGCGGCGGCGGCGCCACGCTTCTTCCACTCGGTGCTCGCGGTCGAGGCGCTGTCGGCCGTCGACCCCTCGGTCGGCGTCCTCGTCGACGTGCAGAACACGCTGGTGGTGAACGCCATCATGCGGTGGGGATCGGACGACGTCAAGCAGCGCTACCTGCCGCGCCTGGCCGCCGACACGGTGGGCGCCTACGCGCTGTCCGAGGCCGGCTCCGGCAGCGACGCGTTCGCGCTGGCGACGCGGGCCGCCGAAGACGGCGACCACTACGTCATCAACGGCCGCAAGCTCTGGATCACCAACGGCAACGAGGCCGGCGTCTTCATCGTCTTCGCCAACGTCAAGCCGGACGCCGGCTACCGCGGCATCACCGCGTTCATGGTCGAGCGCGGCTTCCCGGGCTTCACCGTCGGCAAGAAGGAAGACAAGCTCGGCATCCGCGCGAGCAGCACCTGCGAGCTCATCCTCGAGGACTGCCGCGTGCCGCAAGTCGCAGATCCTCGGCGAGGTCGGCAAGGGCTACAAAGTCGCGATCGAAACGCTGAACGAGGGGCGCATCGGCATCGGCGCGCAGATGATCGGCCTCGCGAGGGGCGCCCTCGGCCACGCGGTGCAGTACACGAAGGAGCGCAAGCAGTTCGGCAAGGCGCATCGCCGACTTCCAGCTCGTGCAGGCCCAGCTCGCCCGGATGGCCACCGAGGTCGAAGCCGCCCGGCTGCTGGTCTACAACGCCGCCCGGCTGCGCGATGCCGGCAAGCCGTTCCTGACCGAGGCGGCCATGGCGAAGCTCTACTCGTCGGAGGTGGCCGAGCGCGTCACCTCGATGGCCGTCAACCTGTACGGCGGCTACGGCTACGTGAAGGACTACCCGGTCGAGAAGCTCTGGCGCGACGCCAAGATCGGCCAGATCTACGAGGGCACGTCGAACATGCAGCTGGTGACGATCGCGAAGCAGCTGCTCGGGTAGACACAGCGCAGCCAGTAGCCAGTAGCCAGTAGCCAGGAGCCAGAAGCCAGTAGCCAGTAGCCAGTCGGCTGTAGGACGCCGTTCAGCTGTGACGCTGTTCACGGTCTGCTGCTACTGAATACTGACTACTGGCTACTGACTACTGATCCAGAGTACGGTGCAACCGATGATGGAAACACTCACGCTCAACGTGACCGGAATGACGTGCGGCGGGTGCGAGAACGCCGTGAAGCGCGGCGCTGGCCAGGCTCGAGGGCGTCGGCGAGGTGACCGCGTCGCACGCCGACGCCAGGGTGACCGTCACGTTCGATCCCGCCCGGGTCTCCCCCGATCAGATCAAGGCCCGCATCGGCGCCATCGGCTACACCGTCGTCGTCCTGACGGCACCGGCCATGGCAGCCGGATCCACCGTGGCGCGCGGCCCTCCGGGAGCGCTACCCGCGGCTCGCGGGCCTGCCCGTCCAGTACGACCTGCGCCCGTACCGGCGCCAGCTCGAACGCATCGACGCCGTCGGCGCGTCCGCGCCTCTCCGACGCGCAACTGCAAGCGCGCTTCGAAGCGGCCCGGCACGACGCCGCCTGGCGGCCGCCCGCTCGACGAGCTCCTGCCGGAGGTCGTACGCGCTCATCAGCGAGGCGTGCGCCCGGGTGCTGGGCATGCGTCCGTTCGACGTGCAGATGATGGCCGCCGTCGCCCTTCACGAGGGCAGGCTCGCCCAGCTCGCGACCGGCGAGGGCAAGACGCTGGTGGCGGTGATGCCGGCGGCGCTCAACGCGCTGACGGGCCGCGGCGTCATCGTGCTGACGGCGAACGACTACCTCGCCCGGCGCGACGCGTCGTGGATGGGCAGCGGCGTACCGCTTCCTCGGCCTCACGGTCGCGGCGGTCACGGAGCACCTCGACCGCAAGGGCCGCCAGGCGGCCTACGCCGCCGACATCACCTACGTCACCGCGAAGGAAGCCGGGTTCGACTTCCTCCGCGATCACACCGTGACCGACCCGGCGCACGTCGTCCAGCGGCCGTTCTCACTACGCCATCGTCGACGAAGCCGACTTCATCCTGATCGACGAAGCGCGCGTGCCGCTCGTCATCGCCGGCGAGACGGCGGCGCCGCCGATCCCGTACCAGCGCGATCGCCGAGGCGGTCCGCCGGCTGGCGGCCGGCACCGACTTCCGCGTCGACGAGCACGAGCGCAACGTCACGCTCACCGACGCCGGCTTCCGTCACGCGCAGTCGCTGCTCGGATGCGGCCCGCTGCACGACCCGGAACAGCACCTGACGCTCGCGGCGATCCACGTGGCGCTCCACGCCGAGGTGCTGCTCGCGCGCGACCGCGACTACATCGTGCGCGCCGGCCGTGTCGAACTCGTCGACGAGTTCACCGGCCGCGTGGCCGACAACCGCCGCTGGCCGCACGGCATTCAGCCGGCGGTCGAGGCCAAGGAGGGCGCTCGAGGTCCGCCCGGAAGGCGCGGTGCTCGGCTCGATCCCCATTCAGCACTTCGTGCGGCTCTGGCCGCGCCTGGCCGGCATGACCGCCACGGCCGTGCCCGCCGCCGGGGAGTTCCGCGAGTTCTACGGCCTGACGACCGTGGTCTTCCCGCCGCATCGGCCATGCCGGCGGGTGGACGAGCCCGACGTCGTCTTCACGCACCGCGACGCCAAGATACGGCGCGCTGGCCGACGAGATCGCCCGCGTGCAGGCGACGCGGACGGCCCGTGCTCGTCGGCACGGCGAGCGTCGCGGAGTCGGAGTCGCTGTTCCGCGCCCTGCGCGGTCGGCGCATCAAGTGCCGCGTGCTCAACGCGCGCCACGACGCCCGCGAGGCCGCCATCATCGCGCGCGCCGGCATGCCCGGCGCCGTCACGATCTCCACCAACATGGCCGGCCGCGGCACCGACATCGTCCTCGGCGGCGGCGACCCGGCGCTCCGCGACCGGGTGGCCGCGCTCGGCGGCCTCTACGTCATCGGCACGAACCGCCACGAAAGCCGGCGCATCGACGATCAGTTGCGCGGACGGGCCGGGACGGCAGGGCGACCCGGGATCGAGCCGGTTCTTCATCAGCCTCGAGGACGACCTCATCAGCCGCTACGGCGTGATGAGCCTCATTCCGCGCACGCGCCGGCCGGCCCGCCAGGACGGGCCCGTCGCCGATCCCATCGTCGCCCGCGAGATCGCCCGGGCTCAGCGCATCATCGAAGGCCAGAACTTCGAGATCCGGCGCACCCTCTGGCGGTACTCGGCCATGGTCGAGGAGCAGCGGGCGCAGATGTACGCGCGGCGCGAGGAGCTGCTGCACGACGTGTCGGAGCCGACGGCGTGCGCCGAGGACGCCCCGGAACACCACGCCGCGCTCTCACAGGCGGCCGGCGCGAACGAAGTGCGCGCGGGCGGAGAACCGGCTGACGCTGCTCGTGCTCGACCGTCGCTGGAGCGACCACCTGCGGCTCATCGAGGACATCCGCGAGGGCATCCACCTGCAGCGGTACGGCGGGCGCGATCCGCTGACCGAGTTCCAGCGGCAGATCATCGACGCCTATGCCGGCGATGATGGAGGGGCTCCGCGACGAAGTGGTGGATCGCTTCCGCGCGCTTCGCGCGGAAGGCGGCCGGATCGACCTCGAGCAGCTCGGTCTGCGGGGCCCGGCGTCGACCTGGACGTACCTCGTCAACGACAACCCGTTCGCGTCGTTCTGGGTGTCGCTGATCGCGCCCGGCAACGTGGGCACCTCCATGGCTGGCGCGATTCTCGCCGTGCTGTACTGGCCTGTCTCGGTGGCCGTCGCGGTCGTCGTCTTCGTGCGCCGCGCGCTTCGAAGAACGCGAACGACCGAGGAAGATCGGACAGACACCGGCCGGTAGCAGCGAACCGCGGACCCGCTTGCCTCGCCGAAGCCGGCCGGCAGGCCAGCAGGCGAAGGCGGGAATCCCGAGTCCCGGACGTTCCCGGCAAACTAACTGTGCCGGGGAATCCCGAGAATGTGGTCGGCGATGACGAGCGCTGGGCCTCGGAGGTGCCCTGGTAGATCTCCGTCGCGCGCGCGTCCCGGAAGAGCCGCTCGACTTTCGACCCTCGCCGGTAGCCTGCCGACGCCAGGATCTGCATCGCCGTGTCCGCGGCCCTGTGCGCGGCGATTGACGCCGCCAGCTTGGCCTGGGCGGCCTCCTGCGCGATGCTCGCCTGGAAGGCCTTGAGCGCCGCGGCCTTGTGCGTGAGCATGCGCGCCGCGTCGAGTTCGGTGGCCATGTCCGCGAGCATGAACTGGATGGCCTCGTACTCCGCGATCGGCCTGCCGAACGTCTGCCGCGCCTTCGCGTGCCGGATCGCCTCGTCGAGCGCCGCCTCGCCCGATGCCGAGCGCCTGCGCCGCGATGGCCACCCGTCCGCCCTCGAGCGCCCACATCGCCACCTTGAAACCGTCGTTCACGGCGCCGACGACGTGGTCGGCCGGCACGCGGACGTCGGTGAACGACAGGTCCATGCAGCCGAGGCCGCGCACGCCGAGCGAATCGGCGCGGGCCGTGCGTTCGATGCCGGGCGTGCTCATCGGCACCAGGAAGGCCGTGATGCCGTGCGCGCGCAGGCCCGGGCGCGTGGCCGCGAACACCAGCAGCACGTTGGCGCCCTCGGCGTTGGCCACCCAGATCTTCCGGCCCGTCAGGCGTAGGCCGACCCGCCGTCCGACTTCTGCGGCGCGTCATCTCCACGTTGGCCGCGTCGGTGCCCGCGTGCTCCTCCGACAGCGCGAACGCGCCCGTGGCCTGCCCCGACGCGAGCGGGCCGCTGCCACTGCGCCTTCTGGGCGTCGCTGCCGAACCGCGCCAGGACCTCGCCCACCAGCGAGTTGTTCACGATGAGGATGGTGGCGAGCGTGGCGCTCGACCGCGCCACGGTTTCGATGGCCAGCGCGTAGCTGACGTAGTCGCGGCCGCCGCCGCCCCAGGACTCGGGGATCGTCATGCCCGGCGAGGCCGTGCGTGCCGGCCAGCTTCACCAGCGCCCACGGGAACTCGCCGCGTTTCGTCGATCCGCGCGGACGCCGGCTCGACGTGCGCCCGCGCGAAGGCGCTGACCTCCTGCTGGAACGCGCGCTGGTCGGGGGTCAGATCCAGGTTCATGGTTGAAGGAAGAATCCAGAAGTCAGAAGCAAGAAGCAAGAAGAATTCGCTGCGGGGTGTCCCAATGCCGGCTTCTGGCTACTCGCTACTGGCTACTGGCTTCTGCATCCCGCGAGAGCCGTGCGAACGTCTCTCGAAGCCGGCGAGCCGTTTCCGCGATGTCCTCCGGCAGCACCCGCACCTCGCCGACCACCGTCATGAAATTCGTGTCGCCGTTCCAGCGCGGCACGACGTGCACGTGGAGGTGATCGACGATGCCGGCCCCGGCGGACCGGCCGAGGTTCATGCCGACGTTCAGCCCCTGCGGCCGGTACGCCTCGGTGAGCGCCTGCTTCGGCCAGCCGGGTGAGGTCCATCAGCTCGCAGCGCTCCTCGCGGGTTGTCGACGAGAGCGTGGCGATGTGGCGGTTCGGCACCACCATCAGGTGGCCGGAGTTGTAGGGGAAGAGATTGAGGATGACGTAGCAGTCGCGCCCGCGGTGCAGGACGAGCGAGCGCGGCCGTGTCGGCGACGACGGCGCCTCGCAGAACACGCAGCCGCGCGGCTCACCGGTGCCTGGTCACGTACTGCAGTCGCCAGGGAGACCAGAGACGGTCCATGGGTGAACCTTGTCAGAAGACAGAAGCAAGAAGCAAGAAGCCAGAAGCCAGACGATGGTGCGCCGGTGCAGCTTGTCGACTTCTTGCTTCTGACGATACGTCAGTTGGCTCTTCTGGCTTCTTGCTTCTGACGGGCGGGCGGCGTCGGATCTATCCCTGCGACCCCGCGCCGTCGGGCTCCGGCACCGGCGCGGCCGCCGCGGCCAGCGGCGGCGCCTCGACCTCGCCCGCGTTGATGAGGTCCTTCAGTTCCTTGCCGGGCTTGAAGTAGGGCACGTGCTTCGGCGGCACCTCCACGCGGGCGCCGGTCTTCGGGTTACGGCCCTTGCGCGGCTCGCGCTTGCGGAGGCGGAAGCTGCCGAACCCGCGCAACTCGATCTTCTCGCCGCGCTGGAGCGCGACGATGATGCTGCGGAAGACGGTGTCGACGATGACCTCGGAGTGCTTCTTCGTGAGGTCAGACACGCGCGAGACTTCTTCGACAAGCTCGGCCTTGGTCATGGTGGCCCCACCCGGGAGAAAGGCGCGGCCCGGGACGCGCAGTGCCCCGGGCCGCGGCCCGCTTACTGCTCTTCGTCGCGCTGCTGCTGGCGGAAGTGGTCGGCCAGCGTCGCCTGCGGCCGGCCCGTGCCGCCTCGGAGTAGGCCTGCCAGTCGGCGCGATCCTGGTCCACCCGCATCGCGCGGATGCTCAGCCCGATCTTCCGCTCCGACGGGCTGAGCTTGATCACCTTCATCGGGTAGGTCTTCTCCACCTCGAGCTCGATCTTCTCTTCCTGCGAGTCGTCGAACTCCGACACGTGGATCAGGCCCTCGATGCCCTCGGCGAGCTCGACGAAGGCGCCGAAGTTGGTCAGCCGGACCACCTTGCCCTCGACCGTGTCGCCCACCTGGTGCTGCGAGAAGAACTCGTCCCAGATGTCCGTGGCGAGCTGCTTCAGGCCCAGCGACAGGCGCTGGTTCTCGGCGTCGATGTTCAGCACGATCGCCTCGACCTTGTCGCCCTTCTTCAGCACTTCCGACGGGTGCTTGATGCGCTTGCTCCACGACATGTCCGAGATGTGGATGAGGCCGTCGATGTCCTCCTCCACCTCGACGAACGCGCCGAACTCGGTCAGGTTGCGCACCTTGCCGACGATGCGCGCGCCGATCGGGTACTTGGACGCCAGGTCGTGCCACGGGTTCGACTCGATCTGCTTGAGGCCGAGCGAGATGCGCCGGGCCGCCGGGTCGACGCCGAGCACCATGGCGTCCACCGCGTCGCCCTGGTTGAGGATCTTCGACGGGTGCTTCACGCGCTTGCTCCACGTCATCTCGGAGACGTGGATCAGGCCCTCGACGCCGGCCTCGAGCTCGATGAAGGCGCCGTAGTCGGTCAGGCTCACCACCTTGCCCGCGACGCGCGCGCCGATCGGGTACCGATCGGTCACGTTGCTCCACGGGTCGGCCACGAGCTGCTTGTGGCCCAGCGACACGCGCTCGGTCGCCGGGTCGTACTTGAGCACCACCACGTCGATCTCGTCGTTGACCTTGAAGATCTCCGACGGGTGGCCGACGCGGCCCCACGACATGTCGGTGATGTGCAGCAGGCCGTCGATGCCGCCGAGGTCGATGAAGGCGCCGTAGTCGGTGATGTTCTTCACCACGCCGCGCAGCACCTTGCCCTCGGCCAGCGTCGCCAGCGTGAACTTCTTCTTCTCGGCGTTCTCCTCTTCGAGCAGCACCTTGCGCGACAGCACGATGTTGCCGCGCTTCTTGTTCACCTTGATGACGCGCATCCGCAGTTCCTGGTTCTTCAGCGCGTCCAGGTTCCGCACGGGGCGCACGTCCACCTGCGAGCCGGGCAGGAACGCCCGCACGCCGATGTCCACCGCCAGGCCGCCCTTGATCCGCTCGATGACGCGACCGATGACGACCTTGCGATCCGCGTAGGCCTTCTCGATCTCGTCCCAGATCTTCATCTTCTCGGCCTTCTCGCGGGACAGCACGACGTAGCCGTCGCGGTCCTCCGTCCGCTCGAGAAGCACGTCCACCGTGTCGCCGGGCTGCACGGTGATCTGGCCGTTCTCGTCCAGGAACTCGCTGACCTGGATGATGCCTTCCGACTTGTACCCGACGTCGACGACCACTTCCGAGGCGGTCACCTTGAGCACGGTGCCCTTCACGACCTCGCCTTCCGAGATGTTCCGGAAGCTGTTGTCGTAAAGGTCCAGCAGCGCGGCAAATTCCGCCGGGTCCATGTCCTCGGCGTAGCCTGCTGTCGGTTTGAGCGAGCGCACCGGCCCAGCCCCGTGGGCCTGGCCGGTGGGACGTCCCGCCTGTGTGGCCAGGTCTGGGTTGTTACCGCTGTCTTCGTTCGCCATGCGTTGCGCGTCCTCCTGCACTTCGAGATTTGCCGGTCTTGGGTTCAGCGCCGGCGGGCTGAGGATGTTGCGGCCATCTGGTGTGGCCACAAGCAGTTGAGTGTACGACACTTAGGCCGCGCCGGTCAAGAAACCCGGGCCCGGACAATCGCCAGCACCCGCTCCACCACCTGGCGCGGCGGAAATGCCCGTCGTGTCGACCACCGTAGCGTCGGCGGCGATGCTGAGCGGCGAGGCCTGGCGGGTGCGGTCGTTCTCGTCGCGCCGCTGCATGGCCTCGGCGATGCGCGGCCAGGTCCTGCGTCTGCGCGGCCGTGTGCGCCGGGTCGTGGGCCCGGCGCCGCGCGCGCTCCTCGGGCGAGGCGTCGAGGTAGATCTTCACCGCCGCGGCCGGAAACACCACGGTCCCGATGTCGCGGCCTTCCATCACCAGCGGCCCCTGCTCGGCCAGCGCCCGCTGGCGGGCCACCAGCTCCGCCCGCACCCGCGGCAGGCGCGCCACCCGGGTCGTGGCCCGGTCGATCTCCGGGCGTGCGGATCGCGGCCGACACATCCGTGCCGTCGATCACGACGCGGCTCCCGTCCACCTCGATGCGCGGCGGTCTGCGCCACCGCTCACCACCGCCTCCTCGTCGTCGAGATCGACGCCCAGCTGCTGCGCCCGCCAGGCGACGGCGCGATACATGGCGCCCGTGTCGACGTGGCGGTACCCGAGCGCGGCGGCCAGCGCCCGCGCCACCGTGCCTTTGCCCACGCCAGAGGGGCCGTCGATGGCGATGACTGGGTGCATGGGTTGTCAGGGGCTAGGGACTAGGCGCTAGGGCGCTAGTCAGTCAAGCTGCCTGCTTGCAGGTCACTCACGCGGCGACAGCCGCGTCGGACGCCTAGCCCCTAGTCCCTGCCGTCAGCCTGTGAGTGTAACATGTCACCCCATGCGTCTCCGGACCCTGGCCGCTCGTGGGCGTCGTCATCGTGGCGGCGGTGGCGCTCGGCGCACCGTTCTTCCGGTCGTACACGCAGGTCGGCGGCGCTCGTCGTGCGCATGGCCGGCTTGCAGGGCCCGGTCGGCCGACGCCCTCGAGTGGGAGCGCGAGCCGGTCACGGCGTACGACACGCAGGTGCCCTCGAGGCACGGCGCCCTGCGCGCCCGCCTCTACCTGCCCGACCACATCCGCCGCGCGGTCGTGCTGGTGGCGGGCGTCAACGCGCTGGGCATCGACGAACCGCGGCTGTACGGCCTCGCGCACGAACTGGCGAGCGTCGGCGTCGCGGTGCTGACGCCCGAACTGCCCGACCTGCAGCGCTACGACATCACGCCCCGCACGACCGACATGATCGAGGACGCGGCCGTGTGGCTCTCGTCGCAGCCGCGCCTCGCGCGCGACGGCCGCGTCGGCCTGGTCGGCATCAGCTTCGCCGGCGGCCTGTCCATCGTCGCGGCGGGCCGGCCCGGCGCTTCGCGACCGCGCGGCATTCGTCTTCTCGTTCGGCGGCCACGCCGACTTCCAGCGCGTGCTGCGGTATCCTCTGCACGGGGATGGAGCCGGCGCCTCCCGGCGCGGCGCCCGCGGCCAGGCGCCGCCCGCCGAGCGGTACCGCCGCCCGCACGACTACGGCGTCGTCATCATCCTGCTCGGCGCCGCGGACCGCGTGGTGCCGCCCGGCCAGGTCGAACCGCTGCGCGCGGCGATCCTCACGTTCCTGCGCGCGTCACACTACGACCTGATCGACAAGCGCAAGGCCGCGGAGACGTTTGCCGAGGCGCAGCGGATGGCCGACGCGCTGCCCGAGCCCGCGCGCACGTTCATGATGCAGGTGAACGACCGTGACGTTGAGAGCCTGGGCGCGGACGTTGCTGCCGCTCATGGACCAGGCGTCGCACTCGCCGGCGCTCTCGCCCGACCAGTCGCCGGCGCCGCGGTGCCCCGTCTACATCCTGCACGGCGCGGACGACAACGTCGTGCCGGCCGTCGAGTCGCTGTGGCTCGGACGATACCTCGAAGGCCGCACGCGCGCCCGCACGCTGCTCAGCCGCGTCATCACGCACGCGGAACTGAACTCGGATCAGGATGCGTGGGAGATCTGGGAGCTGGTGGATTTCTTCGCCAGCCTTCTCAGGCGCTAGCGCTTCGACTCGCCGCAGCCGCGGCTCGCTCAGGGCGAACCCGCGTGCGATGATACGGGTTCGGGATTCGGGCAGTTGCGCAGCGGGATTGCCTTCTTGCTTCTGGCTTCTACTGGCTACTGACTGGCTACTGACATGAACGACAGCCCCAACCGGCGACCGCCTCCAGAAGATCCTGTCCGCAGCCGGCGTCGCGTCGAGGCGCGCGGCGGAAACGCTGATCGTCAACGGCCGGGTGTCGGTGAACGGCGTCACCGTGCTCGAGCTGGGCACGCGCGCCGATCCCGGCGCGCGACGACATACGCGTCGACGGCCAGCGCGTGCGGGTGGCGGTGCGCCACCGCTACATCCTGCTCAACAAGCCGCGCGGCTACATGACGACGAGGAAGGACCCGGAAGGACGGCCGACGGTCCTCGACCTGCTGCCCGGAGGTGCGCGAGTACATCTACCCGGTGGGCCGCCTCGACTACGACTCGGAGGGCCTGCTGCTCCTGACGAACGACGGGGACCTCGCAGCGCGGCTCCTGCATCCGAGCCACGAGGTGGAGCGGGAGTACCATGCGCGCGTGCGCGGCGTGCCCGACGAGCGCGCGCTCGAGCGCCTGCGCCGCGGCGTGACCATCGAAGGCCGGCGCACCGCGCCCGCCGTCGTGCACTCTGCGTGGACACGGGCCTGGGCGCCCGCGAAGATCAGACGCTGCTCTCCATCGCGCTCCACGAAGGACGGACGCGTCAGGTGCGCGACATGTGCGAGGCGATCGGCCACCCGGTGGTGCGGCTGAAGCGCGTCCGTTTCGGGCCGATCGCGGACCGCATGCTGAAGGTGGGCGATGCATCGTGACCTGACAGCCGCGCGAGGTGGCGATGCTGAAGCAGGCGGCGGGCGGCGTCAGTTCACCGTCGGGTCGTCGTCCGGAGCCGGATCGGCGGCCTGATCAGCAGCCTCATCACCCGCCGGAAGCGGGGCCTCGTCGGGAACCTCGAGGGGCAGGAACTGGTCGGCCGGCCCCGCCTCGTTCAGGCCAGGAATCTCGAAGCCGAGCACCTCGGCCATATCCTCGACCTTCGGGAGGTCGGTCAGGTCGTTGAGGCCGAACCTCATCAGGAACTCGCGGGTGGTCGCGTACAGGAACGGCCGCCCGACCACGGGTTTGCGGCCCGCGATCTTCACGAGCTTGCGCTCCATCAGCGTGCCGAGGACGCCCGAGGTGTTCACGCCCCGGATCTCCGCGATCTCGGCGGCCGTCACCGGCTGGCGGTAGGCGACGACGGCGAGCGTCTCGAGCGCCTGCACCGACAGCTTGGTGGACTTGCGCTCGTGGAAGAGGCGGCGCACCCACTCGTGCAGGTCGGTGCGGGTGACGATCTGCAGCCCGCCGGCGATCTCGACCATCTGCAGGCCTCGCTCGGGCCCGTAGTCCGCCTTGAGCGAGGCCAGGGCCCGCTCGACGTCCTCGCGGGGCTCCGAGTCGAGCAGCTTGAAGAGCGCCTTCGGTGTCAGCGGCTCAGGGGAGGCGAACACGACGGCTTCGATGATGGCCTCGAGCTCCTTCGACGCCGCCGGTCCGTCCGGTTCCGGCTCGCGGGCCGGCCCCGCCGCGCTCTCGTCGGCCAGCTGCATCGCCATGCCCGGAATGTCGGACAGGGCGACCGATTCGGCGGCCGCTCCGCCCGTCGTCTCCTGATCCACTTGCGCCGCTTTCTTCCGTCTCGCCATGCGATCCCTGATTCTATCGGCGTCTCGAGCGGCGGGACGACGTGCCGCCCCCTCTCGCCCGACTACGCCACGGTCCGGCTCGTCGGCTTCCTCCCGCGGCTGCGTCGCGGCAAGCCCTCTCGCCTGGCCCCTATCCCCTGGCCCGCTTGTACACCCGTATCGATCCGAACATCCCCGCCTGGAACACGCGCACGACCCGCGTGCGGATCATCTCGAGCAGCGCGAGGAAGGTCACGATCAGATCCTGCCGCGACTGGGCATCCTCGAACAGATCCTCGAAGCCGCAGGCCTCGGTTTCCGAGAGACGCGCGAGCAACTGCTCGATGCGCGATTCGATCGAGACCTGCGCGCCCGGGATGGCCATCTTCGGCCGCTGCCTGGCCCGGTCGAGCACGGTCTTGAACGCGGCCATCAGGCTGAAGAGGTCGACCTCGACCTCCGTCTCGTACTCCTCGCCGGCGATCTCGGCCACGCGCTGGTCCGGCCGCTGCCACTGCGCGCTGCGCCATTCCTCGCGCTCGTGCAGGAGGTTCGCGGCCGCCTTGAACTTCTGGTATTCGAGCAGCCGGTTCACCAGCAGCGCGCGCGGATCCTCCTCGGGATCCTCCTGCGAGGGGTCCGGCCGCGGCAGCAGCATCCGCGACTTGATATGGATGAGCGTGGCGGCCATCACGATGAACTCGCCGGCGATGTCGAGGTCCAACTCGTCGAGGATCCCGAGGTACTCGAGGTACTGCGCCGTGATGAGCGCGATCGGGATGTCGTAGATGTTCACCTCGTTCTTCTTGATGAGGTGAATCAGGAGGTCCAGCGGACCGGTGAACCGGTCGAGCCTGACCGTGTACGCGTCGGGCGACGGCTCGAAATCCGGTTCGACAGGCTGCGGCTGCATCAGCGGTACGACAGCTTCATCGCCTCGCGGACGCGCGCCATCGTCTCCTGGGCCACGATCCTGGCCTTGCGCGAGCCGTCGGCGATGATGTCGCGGATCGTGTCGGGCCGGGCCAGGAGCTCGGCGCGGCGCTGGCGCATCGGATCGAGGGTGCGCTCGAGGGCGGCGATGAGCTTGCGCTTCACCTCGACGTCGCCGACCCTGCCCGCGCGGTAGCGCGCCTTGAGGTCCTCCACCTCCGCGGCGTCCGTGTTGAACGCGTCATGGTAGGTGAACACCGGGTTGCCCTCGACGTTGCCCGGGATGTCGGCCCGGATGCGCGCCGGGTCGGTGTACATCGACATCACCTTCGTCCGCACCGTCGCCACGTCGTCGGCCAGGTCGATGGCGTTGCCGTAGCTCTTGCTCATCTTCCGGTTGTCGAGGCCCGGCAGGCGGGGAAAGCGCGTGAGCAGCGGCTGCGGCTCGACGAACACCTCGCCGTAGAACGCGTGGAACCGGCGCACGACCTCGCGCGACAGCTCGAGGTGCGGGACCTGGTCTTCTCCCACCGGCACGTAGTGGGCGTTGTACATGATGATGTCGGCCGTCTGCAGGAGCGGATAGCCGAGGAAGCCGTAGGTCGAGAGGTCCTTCTCGGTCAGCTGGTCGCGCAGTTCCTTGTACGTCGGCACCCGCTCGAGCCAGGGCACCGGGATGATCATCGAGAGCAGCAGGTGCAGCTCGGCGTGCTCGGGGACGAGCGACTGCACGAAGATCACGGACCGCTCGGGGTCGAGGCCCGCCGCGATCCAGTCGGCCACGTTCGAATACGCGTAGCCGGCGATGTCGTCGGTGGCGCCGTACTCGCTCGTCAAGGCGTGCCAGTCGGCCACGAAGTAGAAGCAGTCGTACTGCTCCTGCATCGGCACCCAGTTGCGCAGCGCGCCCACGAGATGGCCGAGGTGCAGGCGGCCGGTGGGCCGCATTCCGGAGACGACACGGGCTTTGACAGAGGTCACAACACCGCCTCGGATAATCCCCTCACGCTAGCATTCCCGCGCGAAGTGCGCAAGGACGGCGTCGGCCGCTTTCGCGCCGACGGCCGCGCAGAGCGCCTCGCGGCTCGCGCGCCGGACGCCGGCCACGCTGCCGAACGTCTCGAGCAGCGCGCGGCGGCGGCGCGGCCCGATCCCGGCGATCTCGTCGAGGCCGGACCGCAGATCCCGCTGGCGCCGGGCGTGGCGCTGGAAGGTGACGGCGAAGCGGTGGGCCTCGTCGCGGACGCGCTGGAGCAGCAGCAGCGACGGATGGTTCGCGGCCAGTGCGATCGGCGCCGCCCGGTCCCGCGTCACGATCACCTCTTCCCGCTTGGCGAGGCCGACCGCCACGAGGTTCGCGAGGCCCAGGTCCTTCAGCGCGTCGTACGCCGCCGAGAGCTGGCCCGCGCCCCCGTCGATCAGGACGAGGTCGGGGTGCGGCGCGCCCGACTCGAGCAGCCGCGCGTAGCGGCGGCGCACCACCTCGCGCATCGAGGCGAAGTCGTCGAGCGACGCGCCGCGCACGCGGAACTTGCGGTACTCGCCCTTCCGCATGCGGCCGTCCTCGCAGACGACGAGCGACGCCACCGTGTCGGTGCCCTGCAGCGTCGAGATGTCGAAACACTCGATCCGCCGGGGGAACGACGGCAGCGCCAGCAGCTCCCGCAGCTTGTCGAGGGCCTCGTAGTTCGCGATCTCGCCCCCGCTGAAGCGCGACTGGTAGGCGATCGCCGCGTTGCGCGTGGCAAGGTCCAGCAGCCCGCGCCGCTCAGCCGTGCGGGGCACCAGCACGTCCACCTTGCGCCCGGCCCGCGCCGAGAGCCACGCCTCGAGCACCGGCGCCGCCTCGAGCGGCCAGGCCACGTGAATCTCGGGCGGCACGTCGCGGTCCGCGTAGAACTGGGGGATGGCGGCCTCGAGCACGTCCGCCTCAGGCTCGGTCTGGCCTGTCGCGGAGTCCGCCACGAGCTCGACCCGCTCGATCACCCGCCCGCCCCGCATCTGGAACACCTGGATGATGCTGCCCGTCGGCCCCGTCTTCACCCCGATCGCGTCGCGGTCGCCGAAGCGCGTGGACGACATGCGCTGCTGGCGATCGCGCAGCTGCTCGAGCGTGCGCACCGCGTCGCGCAGGTGCGCCGCGTGCTCGAAGCGCTCGTCCTCGGACGAGCGCCGCATGTCGTGCTCCAGCCGCTCGATGAGGTCCGCCGTCCGGCCCTCGAGCAGCAGCCGCGTCCGGTCGACGGCCTCCTGGTACTGGGCTGCGGTGCAAATCGTGTCGACGCATGGCGCCACGCACCGGCCGATCTGGTGTTCGAGGCACGGCCGGTCGCGCTTCCCGGTGATCTCCTCGTTGCACGAGCGCAGCCCGAACAGGCGGTGCGCCAGGCCGATGGTCCGGCGCGCCAGGCTCGCCGGCAGGTACGGCCCCGCGTAAAGATGGCCGTCGCGCTCGGCCCGCCGCGCCACCACGACGCGCGGAAAGGCCTCCGCCGTCGTCAGCTTGAGGAACGGGTAGTTCTTGTCGTCGCGAAGCTGGATGTTGTAGCGGGGCAGGCGCTGCTTGATGAGGTTGTTCTCGAGGACGAGCGCGTCCACGACCGAGTCGGTGACGACGTACTCGAGGGCCTCGACATCGGAGAGCAGCGCGTCGATGCGCGGCGACGCCCCCCACGCGCCCAGGTAGCTGCGCAGGCGATCACGAAGGACCGCCGCCTTGCCCACGTAGATCGTGTCGCCGCCCCGCCCCAGGAAGAGGTAGACGCCCGGCTGCTCGGGTGCGTGGGCAATCGCCTGCTTGAGGTCCTGAATTGGCATGGACTACACTTAGGCACTCGGACTGAGGCCAGGGCTACTTTCCATTATACGGACTCGATGACCTTCACAGGACTGATCGGCTTCATCTTCAACTTCCCCCTGCGCGCGATCATCTGGACGTGCGTGAAGTTGCGGATCTCTCCGAACGTCCTGACGTTCACCGGGGTCGTCATCAACTGCATCGCCGCCTGGCAACTGGCCCACGCGCGGTTTCTCGAAGCCGGGTTCTGGATGGTCGCCGCCAACGTCTTCGACTACATCGACGGCAAGGTGGCCTCGGACCTGAACAAGGTGACCCAGTTCGGCGCCTTCTTCGACTCCGTGATGGACCGGTTCTCGGACATCACGCTCTTCATCGGCCTGATCGCGCTCTACAACCGGATCGGCACCGGCCACATGGACTACGTCGTGACGACGTCGCTGGCCATGATGTTCGCGGTGATGACCAGCTACACGCGCGCCAGGGCCGAGTCGCTCATCGAAAAGTGCAAGGTCGGCTTCCTCGAGCGCCCCGAGCGCATCGTCCTGTTCATGATCGGCGCGTTCACGAACCGCATGGCCGCCGTGATGTGGGTGATCCTCATCCTCTCGGCCGTGACCGTGCTGGACCGGATCTACATGACCTGGCGCGAGCTGAAGGCCGGCCGCAGCCTGACCGCGGTCCAGAACGGCACCGCGCCGCCGCCCATCCCGCCAACCCAGCCTGGCGTCGTCGAGCGCGCCGTCAAGCTGCCCGTGATCGTCATCTGGCGCGGCCTGTTCTGGACCTATGAACGCGGGTCCTGGCAGTACGACGTGATGGTGATCCTGATCCTCGCCTTCATCTGGCTGACGTCGCCCGCCTGGCTCGGTGACCCGATGGCGATGCAGAGCAAGGGTCTTCTGCAGTGGCTCCTTCAGTAGCCAGTAGCCAGTAGCCAGTAGCCAGTAGCCAGTAGCCGTTTGACACCGGTCAGCGTAGCAGGCCTTTCTACTGAATACTGACTACTGGCTACTGCCACTTCCCCTTATACGTCCTGCCTCTCATCATGCCCCCCGAGGTCGAGCGGGCCGGGCGTGAAGCGGATCTGGTGGGCCGCGATGCGGTCGCGGAGCACCCGACGGGCCGCCCCGAGCTGATCGAGCGGGACGGTCAGCCGGCCGGCCTGCCGGCGTTTGTAGGCGGCCACCAACACCGGCGGCCCCTCGTGGCGCCACGTCAGGCCCGTGATGTCCTCCCACCGCGCGAAGCCGCGGTCGAACCGGATCCCCTGCTCGTAGAAGCCGCGTTTCAGCCGCAGGCTCAGCGGGTAGAAGTACCCGTAGTAGGCAAGCATCATCGCCTCGCCGAAGAGGCGCCAGACGGGCCACTGGAGGACGACCAGCTTGTAGATGATCAGGATCCCGAGGCCGAAGGAAATCAGCACGGGCAGGGCCGCGAACCGGGCCGGAGGCATCCTCCACGCGAGCACCGCGTCGCGGCGCCGCCGCCAATCCTGGACGCAGACCCAGCCCGTGACGACGTTGGCCGCGAGGAACCCGATTCCGAATGCGAACAGGAGCGTGCCGAGCGGGTCGTTCACGCCGCCTCCCGTGAGCCGTTACGGCGCCGCCTCTCCTCCCGAGGAGAGCTCCGGATCGAAGCACCGGCGGCACCGCGCCTCGTAGGTGCCCTGCGCCCCCAGCAGCAGCCGGTCGCTGCTGACGACGAGGCGCTGCGTGTGGTTGGCGGGGTTGCCGCACACCATGCAGATGGCGAGCGTCTTCGTGATGTACTCGGCAATCGCGAGCAGCTGCGGCATCGGCTCGAAGGGCTTGCCGAGATAGTCCTGGTCGAGGCCCGCCACGATCACGCGCTTGCCGCGGTTTGCGAGCGTATTGCAGACGGCCGGCAGGTCGGCGTCGAAGAACTGCCCTTCGTCAATCCCGACCACTTCGGTGTCGTCGTCGACCACGCTGAGCAGGTCGGCCGACGAGCTCACGTTCCGCGACGGGATCCGCATCTCGCTGTGCGAGACGATCTCGTCGTGCGCGTAGCGCGTGTCGAACTGGGGCTTGAAGATCTGGACCTTCTGGCGGGCGATCTGGGCGCGGCGCAGGCGGCGGATGAGCTCCTCGCTCTTGCCGCTGAACATGCTGCCGCAGACCACCTCGATCCAGCCCGTATGCCGCGTGCGTTCGGTTTCCATCCGCCCCTCTCGCCTACGCCCGGTTCTGGTATTCGCCCGATTCGGTGTTCACGCGCACCTTGTCGCCGATGTTGATGAAGGGCGGCACCGAGACCACCAGGCCGGTCTCGAGCGTGGCGGGCTTGAGCTGCGCACTGGCCGTCGCGCCCTTGATGGCCGGCGCCGTGTCGGTGACCGTCAGGTCGACCGTCTGTGGCAGCTCGATCCCGACCGGCTCGGCGCCGTAGAACTCCACCTTGATGGTCGACTCCGGCACGAGGTACCCGATCAGATCGCCGAGCACCTCGTCCGAGAGCGTAATCTGGTCGTAGGTGCTGGTGTCCATGAAGTGATGGCCGGCCGAGTCGCTGTACATGTACTGCATCTCGACTTCGTCCAGGCTCGCCCGCTGGATGACGTCTTCGGAGCGCAGCCGCTGATCCTGCAGCGTGCCGTTGCGGATGTTGCGCAACTTGACCCGGACGAATCCGCGGAGGTTGCCGGGCGTCACGTGCTGCAGCTCGAGGATGCGGTAGAGCTCCCCGTCCAGCACGATCAGGTTCCCTTTCTTGAGGCGTGTCGCTTGAATCGAGCTCATCGTCCTTCCACGCTCACCCCGGGTTGGGGCACAGGCGCCCTTGCACAGGCGGTTGGCAGCCGTAAATCCTTATAATCGTAGCATATATGGCAGCAGCCGCCAATCGTGCTACGATGCGGTCCGTGCCCTTTTCACGCTGGGATCCGCTGCACGACCTGCTCGCCCTCCACGAACGGATGAACCGGCTCAGCACGGACGACCCGCCCGGCTGGACGCCGGCGGTCGACCTCTACGAGACGGCCGACCGCTTCGTGCTCAGCATCGAGCTGCCGGGGTTGACGCGCGACCAGATCAAGATCGAACTGCAGCACGACATCCTCACGGTGCGCGGCGAGCGCGCCATGCAGCACGAAGACGGCGCGCAGTTTCACCGGGTGGAACGCGGCCACGGCCCGTTCGCGCGGTCCTTCTCCCTGCCCCACCCGGTGGACGCGGAGCACGTGCAGGCGGAGTTCCGCGATGGCGTGCTGGCGGTCGCCATCCCCAAGATCGCGCCGCCCACGCGCCGCATTCCCGTGGAATGACATGAAACGACTCCTCTTCTCCGTGTTCGCCGTCACCCTCGGCCTCGCGGCCGGCCTGGTGCTGACCGGCCGGCTGCACTCCTCGCAGTCGAGCGACGCGGCCGGCATCGCGCCGCCGCAGAGCGCCGCGGGGCAGGCGGGCCAGGCGCCGTCGCAGGCCGCCGGCGCCGCGCGCGGGATGGCGGGCTTCGCCGATTTCTCTGGCGTGGCAGGCCAGGCCGTGAGCGCGGTGACGAAGGTCTCGGCCACGCAGGCCATGCGGACGACGGCCAACCCGTTCTTCAACGACCCGTTCTTCCGCTACTTCTTCGGCGAGGAGCCCGAGATGTTCGGCGGCGGCGAGGTCCGCGACGTGCCGCTCGGCTCGGGCGTCGTGGTGTCGAGCGACGGCTACGTGCTGACGAACAACCACGTGGTGGGCGACAACGGCCCCGAGTTCACGATCGGCCTCGCCGACAAACGGGACCTGCGCGCGCGGGTGGTGGGCGCCGATCCGTGGACCGATATCGCGCTGCTGAAGGTGAACGCCACCGGCCTGCCGGTGATCCCGTGGGGCGACTCGTCCAAGCTGAAAGTCGCCGAGTGGGTGCTCGCGATCGGCAACCCGTTCCAGCTGAACCAGACGGTGACACTCGGCATCGTGTCGGCCATCGGCCGCACCAACGTCGGCGTCGCCGCCTACGAGGACTTCATCCAGACGGACGCGGCCATCAACCCCGGCAACTCGGGCGGCGCGCTCATCAACGGGCGCGGCGAGCTGGTGGGCATCAACACGGCGATCTACTCGCAGAGCGGGGGCTATCAGGGCGTGGGGTTCGCCGTGCCCAGCAACCTGGCCCGCCGCGTCATGAACGACCTCATCAAGTATGGCGAGGTGCGCCGCGGCACGCTGGGCTACCTGCAGGTGCGCGAGATCAACGAGGCCCTCGCGCAGCGCCTCGAGATCCCCGTGACGAAGGGCGTGCTGGTGGAGCGGATGACGCGCGACTCCTCGGCCTACGACGCCGGCATCCGCCCGGGCGACGTGATCGTCTCGCTCAACGGCAAGCCGATCGAGGACATCGGCCAGCTGCTCCGCCTCGTCGCCGACGCCCCCGTCGGCGGCACGGTCACCGTGGGCGCCTACCGGGACGGGCGGAAGGTCGAATTCCGGCCGACGGTCGTGGCGATGCGGCAGCGGACGGCGAGACAGTAGGACGTAGCCAGTAGCCAGTAGCCAGTAGCCAGTAGCCAGTAGCCAGTAGCCAGTAGCGGTTGGACGCCGTTCGGTCTGTGTGGCCTTTCTACTGAATACTGACTACTGGCTACTGACTACCGATTTCCGCCCCGATACCGCCCCGCTCCCCTTCACGTAACAGCGCCATGAGCGGTCCGTCCCCACGCGAATGCCAACCCGCGGCGTCCACACGATGTCGCCGACCTCCATCCCCCGGTCTTCGATCCAGAGCGCGTGGCCTGACGGGGGCACGCGCGTCAGATTGAGGCGGTTCTCCGCGAGCGTGATGCCGAGCGCGCGGGCCAGGTTCCCGGGCCCGCGGCACAGGTCGTGCTCCGCGACGTGCGGGCGCCCGCGCCGCGCCCGCATCAGCGCCGCGCCTTCGACCGGTTCGAGGGCGCGCACGAGCACGGCGGCCGGAAAGCCGCGCCGCTCCGTCACGGCGTTGAACAGGCAGTGCATCCCGTAGGTGAAGTAGACGTAGGCGCGGCCGGGCTCGCCATACAGCGGCTCGTTGCGCCGCGTCGGCCCCGGCGCCGCGTGACAGGCCGGATCGGCTTCCCCGACGTACGCCTCGGTTTCGACGATGGTCCCCGCGGCTCCGCCGTCCGGCGTGCGGTGCACCAGCACCTTGCCCAACAGATCGCGGGCGACGTCGAGCGTCGGTCGGAGGTAGAACGAGCGCGGCAGCACGCGCCGGGCGCGGCGCGCCGCGCTCACGGCAGGCGGCCGGTGGCGCCCGGGCGCGGCACCAGGCGCTTCTGCGATCGCGCCGCGGCCTCGGCCACCGCCTTGGTCTTGTCGCGCATCAGCACATCGAGCAGGCCGAGGGAGGTCTGGTCGCCGACGATGCCGAGCATCTCGGCCACGCCGGCGCGGACCTTCGGATCGCCGTTCGTCGAGAACGCCGCCAGCTCCGGCGCGGCGACCGGGCCCAGCTCGACCAGGTAGTTGAACGTCAGCGTGGCCAGCGACGAGTACTTGAAGCCCTGCACGAGCTTCGGCATCTCGCTGTAATCGGTGTTGCGCGCCTTGGCGAACGCGAGGGCGTGGCCCACGTACGCCGACTGATCGGGCTCGGCTTTCATCCGCATCTGGGCGATCGCCACGGTGTCGCCCGTGCGGCCGATGCCTTCGACCGCCATCCGGCGCACCTGGGCGTCGCCGCTGCCGACCTGCGCCAGGAACACGGGGACGCTGCCGGGATGGCCGATCTTCGACACGGCGTCGAATGCCGCCATCGCCTCGGGGCCCTTCTTGTAGTAGTTGAAGAGGTCCGTGAGCGACTGCACGGCCCGGTCGTACCGCATCTCGCCGAGCGCGTTCATCGACGCCAGCCTGAGGTGCTGGTCGGCTTCGTTCAGGCCGCCGACGATCAGGTCGCCGGCCTCCGTCCGGATCGACTCGAAGTCGGCGCCGAGGTCGCCCCGCTGCAGCGCGGCGCCGAGGAGCCGGCCCAGCGCGTTGGTCGCCGCCTCCTTCATCACCGGGTTCGACTCGCGCAGGATGGCGATGAGCGAGTCGATCACCTTCGTCGCGTCAGGCAGCAGCCCCTTGAGGATGAGCGGGCGCCCCAGCACCGCCAGCGTGTAGGCCGCGTCGAACCGCACGGTCGGCGTGCTGGATCCCATCGCCGTCAGGAGGCCGCGGACGATCTCCGGCAGCGCGGGATTGGCGATGGTCGCGCCGGGGCCCTGCACGAACGCGTACAACGGCAGCGTGACGCCCTTCTCCTTGACGATCGTCCGGCCCACCTCCACGGTGTAGTCCACGTCCACCAGGTAGAGCGTCAGGGCGGTCTCCACGGCGGCGCCCTGCACCGTCGGATCGGGATCGGCGAGCAGCGGCGCAATCGCCGCCGCCGCCTCGAGGTAGCCGGCCTGCCGCAGCAGCACGAGCGAGCGGATGCGCGCGCTCGCATCCGGGCTCCTGAGGCCGGCGACCGCCGTTTCGAACGGCACGTCCTGGGCGCGGGCCGGCACCGCCGCCGCAAGCGCCGCGGCCGCCGCCGCCGCGAGCACGAACCACCGGTTCTTCCTGTCGCGCGTGAGTCTCATGCCAACGCTCCCAGTTGCTCAGCCCGGCGGCCCGCCGTCAGCACCCGGCGGAGGTACCGGCCCGTGTGCGACCCGGCCGCCGACGCGATCTCCTCGGGCGTCCCCGTGGCCACCACCCGCCCGCCTTCGTCTCCGCCCTCCGGCCCGAGATCGACGATGTAATCCGCGGTCTTGATGACGTCCAGGTTGTGCTCGATGACGAGCAGCGTGTGCCCCGCCTGCAGCAGGCGCCTGAACGCCGCGAGCAGCCTGGCGATATCGTCGAAGTGTAACCCGGTCGTCGGCTCGTCGAGGATGTAGAGGAGCCGCTCGCTCCCCGTGGCCGCCAGGTGCGCGGCGATCTTGATGCGCTGGGCCTCGCCTCCCGACAGCGTCGTCGCCGGCTGGCCGAGCCGCAGGTATCCGAGGCCGATCTCGTCGAGCACGTGCAGCCGGCGGAGCACTTTCGGCGACGCGCTGAAGAACGCCAGCGCCTCGCGCACCGTGAGGTCGAGCACTTGGTGCACGTTCTTGCCCTTCAGCGTCACGTCCAGCACCTTCGGCTTGAAGCGCCGCCCGTCGCACACGTCGCAGGGCACGAACACGTCGGCGAGGAACTGCATCTCCACGCGCACCTGGCCCTCGCCTTCGCAGGCCTCGCATCGGCCGCCGGGCACGTTGAACGAGAAGTGGCTCGCCGTCAGGCCCGCCGCCCGCGCGTCCTTCGTGGCGGCGAAGAGCTCCCGGATCGGGTCGAACGCCTTCAGGTACGTCACCGGGTTCGACCGCGGCGACCGCCCGATGGGCGTCTGGTCCACCAGCACGGCGTCGCTCACGTACTCGGCGCCCTCGATCTTCCGGTGGGCGCCCACGCGGCGCTCCGCGCTGCCCTTCAAGCGCTTGATGGCCGGGTAGATGATGTCGTGCACCAGCGTCGACTTGCCCGACCCGCTCACGCCGGTGATGACCGTCAGGGTGTTGAGCGGGATCTCCACGTCGATCCCGCGGAGGTTGTGCTCCGCCGCCCCGTACACGCGCAGGCGCTGGCCCGCGCCACGGAACCGCACCGAGGGCACCGCGATCGACAGCTCGCCGCGCAGGTACTTGGCCGTCAGCGACCGGGGCTCGCGCATCAGGCCCTCGAGATTGCCGCTGAAGATCACCCGCCCGCCCTGCTCGCCCGCGCCCAGGCCCAGGTCGACGATGTGGTCCGCGACGCGGATCATATCGGCGTCGTGCTCGACGACGAGCACCGTGTTGCCCTGGTCCCGCAGCTGCCGGAGGATGTCGATCAGCCGCCGGTTGTCGCGGGGATGCAGGCCGATCGACGGCTCGTCGAGGACGTAGAGCGTGCCGACCAGCGCCGACCCGAGGGCCGACGCCAGGTTGATGCGCTGCGACTCGCCGCCCGAGAGCGTCGACGACAGGCGATCGAGCGTGAGATAGTCGAGGCCCACGTCGCTCAGGAACGCCAGGCGGCGGCGGATCTCGCCGAGCAGCTTGTCGGCCACCGCCGCGTCCTTCTCGCCGAGCGCGAGCGCCGAGAAGAACCGCTGCGCTTCCTTCACGGTGAGGCGGCACACCTGGTCGATGGTTCGGCCGCCCACCTGCACGTTCCGCGCCTCGCGGCGCAGTCGCGTGCCGTCGCACTCGGGGCACGTGAGGTAGCCGCGGTACCGGCTCAGGAAGACGCGGACGTGCACCTTGTACTTCTTGCGTTCGAGCCAGCGGAAGAAGCCGCGGACGCCGATGTAGTCCTCGCCGTCGCCGTCGAGGACGAAGCGCCGCTCGTCCGCCGTCAGATCGCGCCAGGGCGCGTCGAGCCGGACGCCGGCGGCCTTCGCCGCGCGCTTCAGGTCGGCCAGGTAGGTGCGGTAGTGCGGCTTGCTCCAGGGCTCGATGGCGTGCTGGTTGATCGTCTTGCCGGGGTCCGGCACGACGAGATCCATGTCGATCTCGATGATGTTGCCGAAGCCGTGGCAGGACGCGCACGCGCCGTAGGGGTTGTTGAAGGAGAAGAGGCGCGGCTGCGGGTCTTCGTACCCGATCCCGCACGCGCGGCACTCGAACCGCTCCGAGAACGCATGCAGCGTGTCGGGCAGCTCCACCGCGAACGCCGCGCCGCCGCCCTCGCCGTAGGCCGTTTCGATCGAATCGGTGAGGCGGCTTTCGATGCCCGGCTCGATGACCAGCCGGTCCACGATCACGTGCAGCTCCGGCCGCCCCCCCATCGCCGCGGCGTCAACATCGTCGAACGCCGTGGGGCGCCCGTCCACCAGCAGGCGGCCGAAGCCCTTCTTGCGCAGCGCCTCGAGCGTCGCCACGACGGCCGCCGTCTTGCCGTGCCCGTTTCCGTTCACATGACCGTTTCCGTTCGCGTGGCCGTTCGCGTGCCCGTTTCCGTTCACGAGGCCGGTGCCGGGGGCGTGCCGGCCGCCGCGGCCGGTCTCCGGGCCGCCGGCGTCGAGCGGCGCGCCCCCGCCGTCGGCAGCGACGTCGGCGATTTCTTCCTCGGCGTCCTCGGTGTCCGGCACCGCCGGCGCCTCCGGCACGACCGGCACGTCGAAGCCGAGCAGGATGCGCGTGCCCGCCGGCAGGGCCACGAGCCTCGACGCCACGACTTCCGCCGTCTCGCGCATCACCTCCTGGCCGCACTGGCGGCAGAAGGTGCGCCCGATCCGGGCGTAGAGCAGCCGGAGGTAGTCGTGAATCTCGGTGGTGGTCGCGACGGTCGACCGGGGGTTCCTGATGCTGTTCTTCTGGCGGATGGCGATGGCCGGCGACACCCCGTCGATCGCGTCGACGTCGGGCTTCTCCATCCGCTCCAGGAACTGGCGCGCATAGGCCGACAGCGACTCGACGTAGCGCCGCTGCCCTTCGGCGTAGATCGTGTCGAAGGCGAGCGACGACTTCCCCGACCCGCTGACGCCCGTGATGATGGCCAGGCGCCCGGCAGGCAGTTCCAGGCTGATGTTCTTCAGGTTGTGAGTGCGGGCCCCGCGGACGACGATCCCCGTCGTCTCGGGCCCGGGCTGCTCGTCCATCGACACGTGCGTCCCACGGCGCGACGGTTCACAAGTTCCCTAAATGAGCAATCGTAGCACACCCGCCTTCGCTCCGGCTTCCGTTCGAGCCGGGCTGCGGCGAGGCTTCGGGGCCGGGACTCGGGGCTCGCGCAGTTGACACGCTCGACGCACCGCACATATGCTGAAATTTCGATGTCGTTCACCGCGCCCCTCGCCCATCGCCACCATCATCACCGCCATCCCGGCGGTCCGGCGATGCTGCGCGCGCTGACGACGAACTAACCCTTCCCTTCACGCGATTCACACAGCTCGCCGGACCCGGCGGACCCGGGGCCGCTCCGTCTCTCGCAGCCTTTCCCCCTGCCCGAGCCACCGCTGGCGCAGCCGGGGGGTCGAAGTGGGATTTCACGATCGGGGACGCAACCATGGACTTTTCGAAACTCAACGGCCTCATTCCCGCCGTCGCCCAGGACGATGAGAGCGGCGAGGTGCTGATGGTGGGCTTCATGAACGAGGCGGCGCTGGCCGAAACGCGCCGCACCGGCTACATGACCTTCTTCAGCCGGAGCCGCCAGTCGCTCTGGGTCAAAGGGGAGACGTCGGGCAACAAGCTCGCCGTGCGCCGCATCCTCACCGATTGCGACGAGGACACTGTCGTCGTGCGCGTGACGCGCCTCGGCGACGGCCAGACGTGCCACACCGGCGCGCGCAGCTGCTTCAACGCCGAGCTGGAGTTCGACGGAGGTGCCCGGTGACGCTCAAACTCGGCATCCCGAAGGGCTCCCTGCAGGACGCCACCGTGCAGCTCTTCGCCCGCGCGGGCTACAACATCTACGTCAACCCGCGCTCCTACTTCCCCGCCATCGACGATCCGGAGATCGAGTGCATGCTCATCCGGGCGCAGGAGATGGCGCGGTACGTGGCCGACGGCGTGCTCGACGCCGGCCTGACGGGCCTGGACTGGGTGGCCGAGCAGGCCGAGGTGAACGGGCGCGGGCCGGTGGTGCCGGTGGCCGACCTCGTCTACGCGAAGCAGAGCTACGGCAAGGTGCGCTGGGTCCTGGCGGTCCCCGAGGAGTCAGCGGTGCGCTCGGTGCGCGACCTTGAAGGCGCCACGATCGCCACCGAACTGGTGAACGTCACGCGGTCGTGGTTCGCCAGGCAGGGCGTCGGCGTGAGCGTCGAGTTCTCCTGGGGCGCCACCGAGGTCAAGCCCCCGATGCTCGCCGATGCCATCGTGGAGGCAACCGAAACCGGATCGACGTTGCGGGCCAACCGCCTCCGCATCGTGGACACGGTGATCGAGTCGTACACGCAGCTCATCGCGAACCCCGCCGCACTGGGCGACGCGTGGAAGCGCACGCGCCTCGAGAACCTGGCCCTGCTGCTGCGCGCGGCCATCGAGGCCCACGGCCGCGTGGGGTTGATGCTGAACGTCGAGCGCGCGGCCCTCGAGACGATTCTCGCCCTGCTGCCCGCGCTGCGCCGGCCTACCGTGTCGCCGCTCGCCGACGAGGGGTGGGTGGCCGTGAACACGATCCTGGAAGAGAAGACCGCCCGTGATCTCATCCCGCGCCTCAAGGCCGCCGGCGGCCAGGGCATCGTCGAGTATCCGCTCAACAAGATCGTGCTGTAGGAGGGCCGGATGTTCCGAGTGCTGCCCGCTTCGTCGGCCGACGCCCTCGCGCTCGTCGAGCGGCGCGTGACGCGCGATCCGGTCCTGCTCCGCCGGGTCCGCGCGATTGTCGGTGCCGTCCGCCGCCAGGGCGATGCCGCCCTCGTCCGCTACGCACGCCGGTTCGACGGGCTCGAGGGCGATATCGAGATGCCGCTCGACGAGGCGCGCCGCCTCGCCGGCACGGCGCCCGCGGAGGTCCGCCGCGCGCTGGCCGCCTGCGCGCGACGCATCCGCCGGGTGGCGCGCGCGCAACTGCCGCGGCCCGGGCGGGTGGCGGTCGCGCCGGGGGTCGCCATCGAGCTCATGGTGACGCCCCTCGCCCGCGTCGGCTGCTACGTCCCGGGGGGCCGCTATCCCCTGCCATCGTCGCTGCTCATGACCGCCGTGCCGGCGCGGGTGGCCGGCGTGCCGGAGGTCGTCGCCGTCTGCCCGCGGGTCGACGCGGTGGTGGCCGCCGCGGCCCTCGAGGCCGGTGTGACTCGACTGTTCCGGGTTGGCGGCGCCCACGCGATTGCCGCGCTCGCGTACGGCACGGCGCGCGTGCCGCGCGTGGACAAGATCGTCGGTCCCGGCAACCGCTACGTCGCGGCCGCAAAGGCGCTGGTCGCGCCTGATTGCCCCATTGACTTCGAAGCGGGCCCGACGGAGCTGGTCTGGGCCACGAACGGCGCCAGGCCTGAGTGGGTCGCCCTTGATCTGCTCGCGCAGGCGGAGCACGACCCCGACGCGCGGGCGTTCCTCGTGACGACGTCACGCCGCGAGGCCGAAGCCGTGCGCCGTGCGCTGGCCCGCCTGGTGCCCGCGGCCGGAATTGCCGCCGCCGCGCTCGCGGCCAACGGCGCGGCCCTGGTCGCGGAGTCGCGGCGCGAAGTGCTGGACATCGTCAATCGCATCGCACCGGAGCACCTGGCGACCGACGATGAATGGATCGCGGCGCAGCGGCCGCTGGCGGGGACAATCTTCGTCGGTCCGTGGGCGCCGCCGGCGGCTGGAGACTACGCCACCGGCTCGAACCACGTGCTGCCGACGGGCGGCGCCGCGAGATTCAGGGGCGGCCTGAACACCGCCGATTACGTGCGCGTGGTGGCGGTGCAGCGCGTGACCCGTGGAGGGCTGCGCCGCATCGCCGGGGACGCGGCCGTCATGGCCCGCGTCGAGGGCCTGACGGCCCACGCCGACTCGGTCCGCGCGAGGGTGCGATGAGTACCGGATATCTTTACGAGCCGCTGCCCGACATCGCATCCGGCCGGCGGCTGCATCTCAACGAGAACACCGGCGGCTGTTCGCCTGCCGTCATCCGTGCGATCAGCCGTCTGTCGCGCGAAGACCTCGCGGTGTACCCGGCGTACGCGCGGGCTGCCGAGCGCTGCGCCAGTGCGCTCGGCGTGCCGCCTGACCACCTGCTGCTGACGAACGGCCTCGACGAGGGCATCATGACCGTGGCCCTTGCGATGCTGCCGCGCGGCGGCAACGCGGACGCGGTCGTGGTGGAGCCGGCGTACGGGATGTTCGGCCCGTCCGCGCGGCTGGCCGGCGCGCGGGTCGTGCAGGCGGGTCCGCCTCCGGACCTTCGATTCGACATCGACTCGGTGCGGTCGGCCATCACGCCGGCGACGCGGCTCGTGTTCGTCGCGAGCCCCAACAACCCGACGGGGGAACTGGTGCCGGCCGGCGCGATCAGGCAACTGGCGGCGGCCGTGCCGCCCGGCGCCGCGGTCTTCGTGGACGAGGCGTATGCCGATTTCGAGGGGACGACGGTCATCGGCGACATCGGCCGGACGCCGAACCTCATCGTCGGACGGACCTTTGCCAAAGCCTACGGCCTTGCCGGCGTGCGCATCGGCTGCGTCGTGGCGCAGCCCGAGATCATCCGGCGGCTGCGCGGCGCGATCGCCCCGTTCAGCGTGAATGTCTTCGCGGCCGTGGCGCTCGAGGCCGCCCTCGCCGATCGCGGGCACGTCGAGTGGTACATCCGCCAGGTGCGGGAGTCGCGCCAACTGGTGTACGACGCGTGCGCCCGCCTCGGCCTGCCCTGCTGGACCAGCGCGGCCAACTTCGTCCTGGTCCGGGTCGGCGACGCGCCGGGCGTGCGCGCCTCGCTCGCGGCCCGGGGCATTCACGTGCGCGATCGCTCCGGCGCCCCGGGGTGCGAGGGCTGCATCCGGATTACGGCGGGCGTGGTCGACGACACGAAGGCCTGCGTCGCGGCCCTCGAGGAGGTGCTATGCGCCGGGCAACGCTGATTCGCGCCTCCCGCGAAACGCGCATCGAGGTGCGGCTCGGGCTCGAGGGCCGAGGGCGCCATGACGTCAGCACGGGAATCCGCTTCCTCGATCACATGCTGGAACTGGTGGCGAGGCACGGCGGGTTCGATCTCCGCATGTCGGCTCGAGGCGATCTCGACGTCGATCAACACCACACCGTCGAAGACGCCGGCATCGCGCTCGGTGAAGCCGTCGCGGCCGCGATCGGCTCGCGGCGCGGCATCAACCGCGCGGGCTACTTCGTGATGCCCATGGACGAGACGCTGGCCGTCGCCGCCGTCGACCTCGGCGGCCGGCCGCACGCGGTGATTGACGCGGGAGTCCGGGCGCGCCTGGTCGGCGACCTGCAGTCGGAGCTGGTCACCGACTTCTTCGAGGGCTTCGCCCTCGGCGCGCGCGCGAACGTGCACGTGAAGGTGCTGTACGGACGGTCGAGCCACCACCGCATCGAGGCGTCGTTCAAGGCGTTTGCGCGCGCCCTGCGTGTCGCCTGCGCGCGCGACCGCCGGCTGGCGCGCGTGCTGCCCAGCACGAAGGAGTTGCTGTGATCGCGCTGATCGACTACGGCGCCGGCAACCTCGCGTCGGTGCGCAAGGCGCTGCACGCGTGCGGCGCGGAGGTGATCGAGCCGGCGGGCCCGGCCGATCTCGCCAGCGCCACGGCCATCGTCCTGCCCGGCGTCGGCCACTTCGCGGCCACGGCGTCGCTCGACGCCGGCTGGCGGGCGGCCATTCGCGAGCGCCTCGAGGCCGGCGTGCCGTTGCTGGGGATCTGCCTCGGCATGCAGTGGCTCTTCGAGGGCAGCGACGAAGCACCAGGCGTGCAGGGACTCGGATGGCTGCCGGGACGCATCGTGCGGCTTCCCGAACGCACGCCTGAGGGCATGCGCGTGAAGGTGCCGCACACCGGATGGAACACGGCGCGCATCCCGGCCCCGGCCAGCGGCGGCCGCGCGGTGCCGGGGCTCGAGGACGGCGCCTACTTCTACTTCACGCACGCCTACGCGGCGCCGCCAGGGGAGGACGCCGCCGCGGTCACCGTCTACGGCATGCCGTTCATGTCGGCCGTGCGGCGCGGCCCCGTCTGCGGCGTGCAGTTCCATCCCGAGAAGTCGGGTTCCGCGGGGCTGGCGGTGCTCCGCGCCTTCGTTGGAGGCGGCCGGTGACGGCATCCGTGCAGGACGCGTTCGCCCGCCGCCTGATTGCCTGCCTCGACGTCCGCGCCGGGCGCGTGGTGAAGGGCGTGAACTTCGAGGGGCTTCGCGACGCAGGCGACCCCGCGGCGCTTGCGTCGCGCTACGACGCCGAGGGCATCGACGAACTGGTCGTGCTCGACGTCACCGCCACCGCCGAGGATCGCGCTGGCCCTCGCCCGCACGGTGTCGGCCGTCGCCGCCCGCGTCTTCATTCCCCTCGCGGTGGGCGGCGGGATACGTTCCGTCGACGATGCGGCGCGGGTGATCGACGCGGGAGCCGACAAGGTCGGGATCAACACCGCGGCGCTCGGCGAGCCCGCGCTCATCACCCGGATCGCCGCCCGCTTCGGCAGCCAGGCCGTCGTCGTGGCCATCGACGCGAAACGCGACGGCGGGCGCTTCGCGGTGTGCAGCCACGCGGGGCGCACGCCGACCACGTGGGACGCCGTCGAGTGGGCCCGCGAGGCCGAGGCGCGCGGCGCCGGCGAACTGCTGCTCACCTCGATCGACGCCGACGGCACGCTCCGCGGGTTCGACTGCCCGCTCACCGCCGCCGTGTCCGACGCCGTCAACATCCCGGTGATCGCGTCGGGCGGCGCAGGCGCGCCGGAGCACTTCGTCGAGGTCTTCACGGCCGGGCGGGCCGACGCCGCCCTGGCCGCGTCCATCTTTCACGACCGCACGTGCGGCGTGCGGGCCGTCAAGGCGCGGCTCCGCGACCACGGGCTGCCGGTCAGGCTGTGAGGCGTCATGCTCGTTCCGTCGATTGATCTGCGCGGAGGCCGGGTCGTTCAGCTCGTCCAGGGACGCCGGGAGGCGCTGGCGTACGACGACGTGTTCGAGTGGGTCGAGCGGTTCGCCACGTTCCCGCGCGTGCAGGTGATCGACCTCGACGCGGCCCTGGGAACGGGCGACAACCGCGCACTCGTCGCCGCGCATCTGCCGGCGGCTGCCCTGCCGCGTCGGCGGCGGGATGCGCACGCCCGACGCCGCGCACGCGGGCCCTGGGCGCCGGCGCGCGGGAAGTGATTCTCGGCTCGGCGCTCTTCACCGCCGACGGCGTCGACGAGTCGTTTGCGGCGTCGGTGGCCGAGGCGTGCGGCGCGGCGCGCCTGGTTGCGGCCGTCGATGCGCTCGGCGGCCGGGTGGCCGTGAAGGGCTGGAAGGAGACGCTGCCCGTCAGCCCCGCCGACGCCGCGCGCCGGCTCGAGCCCTGGTGCGGGGGCATGCTCTACACCCACATCGACACGGAGGGGCTGATGGGCGGCATCGACATGGACGCCGTCAGGGCCGTTCGCGACGCCACCTCGCGCCGGGTCTCCGCCGCCGGCGGCATCAGCACGTGGGACGAGATTCGACGCCCTCGACGCCATGGGCGTCGACGCCGTGGTGGGCATGGCCGTCTACACGGGGAGCGCTGGATCCTAGGCGCTAGGCGGCTAGGCGCTGGGCGCTAGCCCGACGCGGCTCTCGCCGCGTAGGTCCCCGTCAAGCGTGAAGTGCTGGCTGACTAGCCCCTAGCGCCTAGTCACCTAGCCCCTAGAACAGATTGGTGTACTTGCCCCAGAGGTCGTCGGCGAGCTTCCAGTAGGCGTCCACGGCCCCGTTGGCCATGTCGTGGGAGTACTTCGTCAGGTAGGCGCGGGCCTTGGCCGGGTCCTGCTTGTAGAGTGCGACCGCCTCGGCCTCGACCTGCGCCTGGTCCGCCCAGGCCTTCTCCTCGATGGGCCGCCACACCTTCTCGATGTCCTTCACCATGTCCTGCCAGCGGAAGAACGCCAGCTGGCTGACCTGCCGGAACGCCCACCACGCGCTGTCGCGGCGGAACTTCGCCCGGCCGTCCACCATGTAGCTGGCCGGCATCTGGTCGATGCCGATGTAGAACGGCGTGTGCGGCGTCGTCATCGGGTTGTCGTAGCCGAGCCAGACGACGCCGCCGACGGCGTCGGGCAGCCACTTGCGCGACTGGGTCACCGAGCAGGTAGGTGGCGCGCTTGCAGGCGATCGTCCGCTCGGAGGGGACCTTCAGGAGGTCGAGGTAGTCGTTGTTCATGAACGGGTTGGCCACCGGGCTCTTCACGGCCTTCCCGTCGCGGTCCACCCTGAGCAGGGTCCGCGTCATGTCGTACGGCGTGCCCTCGTAGGTGTCGCGGAAGATGTCGAACACGTCCTTCACCGACAGCTTCTTCTCGGGCTTCACCGACAGCGGGTAGTGCTCGGCGTTCGGGTCGAGGCGCAGCGACGGCGCCAGGCGGCTCAGCGCGCGCCACTCGCGGCGGCGGCTGCCCAGGGCGCTGCGCGAGCCGTACACCGTGCAGAACTCGAACGGCTCGCCGCTCTTCGCGCTCCACCACCCCAGTTCCTCGGCCAGCGAGTAGACGTTCGCCGACGCCATGTAGTTGTTCGGGTCCTTGAGGTCGATCTTCCGGATGCGCGGCGCATTCGCCGACACCGCCACCTCATCGTCCGGAATGCGCACGGCCGCCCACACCGCGCCCTTCTTGCCGCGGCCCGGCCCGATGATCTCGAAGAACCAGACTTCGTCCTTGTCGGCGAACGTGAAGGCCTCGCCGTAGTCGTTGTAGCCGTAGAGCTTCGTCAGTTCGTCGGCGATCCTGATGGCCTCGCGGGCCGTCCTCGCGCGCTCGAGCACCAGCCGGTAGAGCTCCGGGCAGTCGATGATGCCCACGTCGCTCTTCAGCTCGCGCTTGCCGCCGAAGGTCGTCTCCCCGATGGCGAGCTGGTGCTCGTTCATGATGGGATACGCCGCGT
This sequence comes from uncultured Acidobacteriota bacterium, assembly GCA_963806085.1. Lineage (GTDB taxonomy): Bacteria > Acidobacteriota > Vicinamibacteria > Vicinamibacterales > JAKQTR01 > JAKQTR01. The sequence continues at coordinate 613,713 of CAWDWR010000001.1, read as the reverse complement.
TCAGGAACTTGAACGTCTGCGGCACCTGCGGAATCTCGCCGGCCGGAACGCGATCCGGGTCGTTCGGGCCCCTTGCGTCTCCTTCGGATCCATCCAGAGCGTGGCCATCTCGCCGGGCTTGTGGGTCTGGCCGGGCACCATGTCCATCCACGTCCGGTCCGTCGTGCTGTCGCACGAATGCGACGTCATCGTCGAACCGTCCACCGACGCGGCCTTCCCCACCAGGATGCTCGTGCAGCCCTCGCATTCGCAGACCTGCTTGTCGGACTGTTCGGCCTGCGCGGCGGGCACCGTCGAGCGGCCGCGCCGGCTGCTGGGCCAGCCCCGGCTGCAGCCAGACGAGCGCGGCGGTGATCGACGAGGAGCGCGGAGAAACGGGCGCGCGGACGGAGCCAGCTGGACATGGGACGTCACCTCGGCCGGGGGCCGGACAGCGCGGAGAGAATATCACGAGAGCGCCGCTGGGTTCAGCGCAGCCGGAATCGGCGCCGGGGTCAGCGCCTGAACACGTACGCGAGCTTGACGAAGAACCCGTCGGTGGTGCGGGTGTAGCCGGGCGTCATGTACAGCAGCGGGTCCTTGGCCAGGCTCACGCCGTAGCCGAAGAACGCCACCGTGCCCGGCGTCGGCTCGAACGAGAACAACAGGTCGGTGCGCAGGCCGTTGGTCTCGTAGGCGCTCGACCGGCGCGCCGTCGACGTAGATCGGCTGTCCCGTCGTCGGGTCGTACAACGCGTCGCGCTGGTTGAACTGGTACTCCGTGACGACGCGGAAGAACAGCGACCGCCGCGGCTGGTACTCGAGCTTGAGGCGCGGGATCGTGGACTGCGCGTACTCCGACCCGTCGCGCTCGCGCGTGATGCGCGTGGCCACCAGGCTGCCCTCGAGGCGCACCGACTGCGTCGGCCGCATGGTGAGCGACGCCGTCGTGCGCAACTGCGTGCCGTCCGACGCCTCCGCGTAGATGGGCGTGCCGCCGTAGCTCACGCTGACGCTGGCGTTGAACGTCTGGAACACCGGCGTGGTGAGCGTGTAGGTGCCGCTCCAGTTCGACACGCCGTCCGGCACGGCGAACGGCACGAGGCCGTCGGCGGGCCCCTCGATCTCGTAGCCGTCGTACATGTCGGGGTCGAAGTGCACGAAGTTGCGGCTGAACGACGCGCTCGCGAGCCAGCCTCCGCGCAGCTGGCTGTTGAGGTTCAGCGATCCGCCGCCCTCGATAGCCCCGGCGCTGCCGAAGCTGGCGTACTCCCAGAGGCGGTTGAAGCTGAGGAACCCGCTGAACGACTCCACGGCCGCCCCGCGCGGGCCGTAGTAGGTGAGGCGGTTGCTCGCACGCCCTTCGACGATGTTGTTGCGCGGCACGTAGCCGGACTGCGTTTCGAAGTACTCGCCGAAGCCCGTGAGCTTGTAGTTGAAGCCGAACCGGCGCGCCGTGCGGTCGAATTCGGCCTGCCACATCGGCGACGAGCGGGTGGCGCCATCGCGCTCGGTCCACGAGCCGCCCACCTGTCCGAGCACGTAGTAGAGCTTCTTGAACACGATGCGCGCGTCGGCGGCCACCACGCGGTTGAACTCGCCTGTGGCGGTCCGGTCCGTGAACGTCAGGCCCGCCAGCGAGTCCTTGCCCACGTCCTGGCGCAGGCGCGCGATGTTGAACCATGCGCTCGAGTCGCCGGTGTCGTCGGGCGCCGAGAGAAACGCCAGGCCCGTCTTGCCCACCTTGCCCGTCACCTTGCCGCCGGCGATCGGGTCGGCGATCTGGCGCGTGTACACGAGCTGGTTGGGCGTGGCGAACAGCTCGATGCCCTCGAGGAAGAACGGCCGCTTCTCGGGATAGAAGAGCGCGAAGCGTTCGTTCACCGTCACCTGGGTGGCGTCGGTCTCCACCTGGCTGAAGTCGGGGTTCACCGTGGCGTCGAGCGAGATGTTGGTGAACCCGAAGCGCAGGTTGGCTCCCGGCTCGACGTCCGTGGTCCCGTACGCGTAGCTGCCGTCGTCGCGGCGCGCGCCATCCACCGATCCGGTGACGAACGGCTGCAATTCCGTGACGACGCCGCGCTGGAGGTCGTGGAGCCCCTCCATCGTGCCCGCCTGCGCGAGAAAGCTCGCCACGCGCTTCGCGTCGGTCCACGTGTCCTGGCGGCCCGTGCGCTGCGTCTTCCGCTGGATGTTGATGCCCCACGTCATCGGGCCGCCGCCCGGATAGCGCAGGCTCTTGAAGGGGATGCGAATCTCGACGATGTAGCCGTCGTCGGTGAGGCGGCCCTTCGAATCGAACTGGTAGTCCGGGCTCAGGTCCACCTGGCCGGACATGAAGTTGCCGCCGTAGTAGCCGCCGCCCCCGCCGCCGCGCGTCATGCCCGCGCTGAATCCACCCTCGGTCTGGACGCCGTCTTCCTGCGCCCCGAGCGGGTTGACGCCGAAGATGAAGGCGCGGCGCCGGTCGTTGAACGTGTCGAGGTAGACACGCACCCAGTCGTCGTTCGCGATATTGTCGCGGTCGGCCACCGTCGCCCGCACCGACCCGGGCACCGAGTCGAAGGCGAGGATGCCGACATGGAGGGCCTTCGGCGAGTACCAGATGAGCACCTCGGTCCGCTCGCTGGCCGGCCGGCTGTCGGCCGGCTGGTACTCCGAGAAGCCGCCGAGGCGCGCGGCCTTCGACCACGCCGGCTCGTCGAGCCGGCCGTCGATGACGGCCTGTTCGTCGATGCGGGGCACCGTGAACGCCGGCGAGCCCTTGCCGTCGACGACCGCCGAGGTCGCCGCCACAGGCGTCGGCACGGCAGTCACGGGATCTTGCGCGAGCGCGACACACAGCAGGAATGGGATCATCACGATGACGTCGACTGATCAGCGCCGGAGACAGGTCCAGGCGGGCTTCTCAGTCTATGCCATCTCCCCCCGCGCCGTCAGCCCGCGACCGCCCGCAATCCCACCGCCTGGACGACTCCGACGGCCGCGAGGTTGACGACCTCCTGCACGGAGCTGCCCGATTGCAGCAGCTGCACCGGCAGCCGCGTGCCCGTGAGCACCGGCCCCACGACCACGGCTTCGCCGAGGTGCTGGAGCAGGTGCAGCGCGAGATTGCCCGACTGCAGGTCGGGGAACACCAGCACCGTCGCGTCCTTCTCGAGCTCCGAGAACCGGAAGAAACGCCGCCTGATCTCGCCGTCGACCGCCGTGGCCAGCTGCATTTCGCCGTCGACGGCCAGCCCGGGTGCCGCGGCCTTCACCAGTTCCGTGGCGCGCCGCACCTTGCGCGCGAACGGGTGGTCCACCGCGCCGAAGTTCGAGAACGACAGCATCGCCACGCGCGGCTCGATGCCGAGCACGCGCACCGTGCGCGCGGTGAGCAGCGCCGTCTCGGCGAGGTCCTCGGCCGCCGGGTCGATGTTCACCGCGCAGTCGGCCAGCGCGTAGACCTCGCGCGGCAGCAGCACCAGGTAGTAGCTCGACACGCGTCGGACGCCCGCCTCGGGGCCGATCGTCTCGAGCATCACGCGCAGCGAGTCGGCGTAGTGCTGCTCGATGCCCGACATGAGCATGTCGGCGTCGCCGCTGTGCACCATCATCGCGCCGAAGTACTCCGTGCGGCGCAGCCGCTGCGCGGCGGTCGGCGGCATGACGCCGCGGCGGCGCCGCAGCGTCAGGTACTCCCCCGCGTACTCCTCGCGCCGCGGGCTACGGGCGGGGTCGATAATCGTCAGGCCAGACGGATCGAGCCCCAGCCGCGCGATGCCGTCGCGCACCTGCGCCTCGTCTCCAAGCAGCACCGGCTGCGCGATGCCCTCCTCCGCCAGGATGACCGCCGCGCGCTGGACGGCGTCGATCGCGCCGTCCGAGAAGACGACGCGCAGCGGTTCCTGGCGGGCCTTGACCATCAGCCGCCGCAGCATCTCGCGGCCGGGTCCGAGGCGGATCGCCAGGCTCTCCTGGTAGACCGCCTCGTCGAGGGGCTTCCGCGCCACGCCATCCGCCGCCGCCTGCCGGGCCACGGCGGCCGACTCCCGGATGAGAATGCGCGGGTCGATCGACTTCGGCAGCAGGTACTCGGGCCCGAAGCTCATCCGCTCGTAGTTGTAGGCGCGGCTCACCTCGTCGACCACGTCCTCGCGCGCCAGTTCGGCCAGCGACCGTGCCGCCGCGACGAGCATGCCGTCGGTGATGCGCTCGGCGTGCGCGTCGAGGGCGCCGCGGAACATGTACGGGTAGCTCAAGTGGTCCGCGATGGCGTTCGGGAACTGGGTCAGCGCGGTGGCCACCATCACGTCGCGGCGGCTCGCCCGCGCCTCGTCGTACCCGATCTCCGGCTCGGGCGTGGCGAGGGCGAACACGATCGGATAGCGCGCCATCGTGCGGATCATCGCCGGCGTGATGACACCCGGCGCCGACGCGCCAACGAACACGTCCGCGCCTCCCAGCCCCTCCTCGAGGGTAGCCGGCGCGTCCGTGCGGGCGAACCGGCGCTGATGCGCGTTCAGATCGCCGCGGTCGGGGTGCAGCAGGCCGTGCACGTCGTAGAGGAAGAGGTTCCCGGGCGCCGCGCCCATCAGCAGGAACATTTCCGCGCAGCCGAGGCCCACCGTGCCAGCGCCGCAGAGCACGATGCGCGCGCCGGCGATGGCCTTGCCGGCGAGGTCGAGGGCGTTGACGAGGGCCGCCGACGCGACGACCGCCGGGCTCTGGAAGTTCTCGTGGATCACCGGGATGTGCAACTCGTCGCGCAGCCGGTAGTAGATGTCGAGGCCCTCGGGCGCACGGATGTCCTTCAGGTTGATGCCGCCGAAGGTCGGCTCGAGCAGGCGCACCGTTTCGGCGAAGCGGTTCGGGTCGCGCGTGTCGAGCTCGAGGTCGAAGCCGTCAAGGTCCGCCAGGCGCTTGAAGAGCACCGCGGCGCCTTCGAGCATCGGCTTCGCCACCACGGGTCCGACGTCGCCCAGACCCGGCACGGCCGACCCGTTCGTGATGATGCCCACCAGGTTGGCTTTCGCCGTGTAGCGGAACACGGCTTCCGAGTCGGCCTGGATGGCCGCGCACGGGAACCCGGCGCCCGGCAGGGCGGCCAGTCGCATGTCGCGCGCCGTCAGGCACCGTTTGATGGGCCGGACCTCGATCTTCCCGGGCCGGTCGCCCTCATGGTACGCGAGCGCTTCCTCCCGCCGGATCATGGCTCCACCTCTTTCCTCCCCGCCGGGATGCCGAGCGGGAATCTCTCGAGCGTTTCGTTCCAGACCGCCATGCTCGCGGGCACCGGCCGCACCTGCAGGACGTACAGGCGCGCGTCCTCGAATCCGAACTCGATGTCCACCGGATGGCCGTACGCCCGCTCTATCCTCAGCGCGACGTCGACCAGTTCGCGCAGCTCCGGGTACTCGAGCGCCGGGCGCAGTCGCTGGTGCGCCAGCGTGTCGGCGCGGACGGTGCCCTGCCCGAACCGCTCGTCGAAGACCACGCGCTGGCGCTTGTCGGCGGTCAGGTAATGGAAGCGCAGGGCGAGGTCGCCCGGCTCGCCCTTGGCGACCGTAATCAGGTCGGCCGCCACCGATCCCGAGACGATGCCCTCGCCGAGGCCGAGGCCGGCGTTGATGACGATCTCGAGCGGGCGCGACCGCGCGGCGTTCACCGTCTGCATCACCCCCGACACGCGGGACTGCACCATGCGCTGGACAATGACGCCGCAGTGCGGGGCCAGGGCGCCGCCGGCCGGGCACGCGGTGTTCGCCAGGGCGCGCTCTGTCCACAGCCCGCTCCAGGCCAGCTTGAGATGATCGAGGACCGATGCCGCGCCGCGCACGAAGAGAAACGTGTCGAACTGGCCGGCCCGCGAGGCGCGCTCGGTGTCTTCGTCGCTGGCCGACGACCGCACGGCCACGTAGCCGTCGTCGGCGCCCAACCGGCGGCACGCCTCCATCACCTGCCCCGTGAGGGGAGGCGGCAGGGCCAGGGTTTCGAACCGTGCGCGGATCGCGGCGGCCCGCGCGGCGTTCGTGGCCGAGCCGTCCCCGAGGATGGCTTCGATGGCCGCCCGAAGCGTCGGCGGCCCCTGGGCCGCGTCCGCCGGCGAGTCGAGCACCTCCTGGAACGCGTCATCGGTGACCGCGAACCACGCCGGCACGGACGTCTCTCCGAGCGCGCGCGCCGCTTCGCCCAGGTTTGCCGCCTTGGTGCCCGCCAGTCGCTCGAGGTCGACGCCGGCGCGCGATGCGTCGACGATGTACGGGGGCGGGACCGGGCGAGAGGCGAGAGGCGGGAGGCGAGCGGGCTGTCCCGGCGTCTCGATGCCGAGGACACGCTCGATCCGCTGCAACTGCAGCAACCGGGACTGCCGCCCTCCCGCGCGGCGCTCGTCGTCGAGACTCCGCGCCAGTTCCACGCGCAGGTCGAGCAGCCGCCGGCACACCACGGCGTCGAGGTCGCGCTGAGCGCCGGCCGAGACGACGCCCGCGTCGAGGCCGCCGCCTTCCAGGGCCGCGGCGATGCGCCCCAGCGTGTCGTGCAGCCTCAAGACCGCCAGGCGCAGCGCCAGGGCGTCGTGCGCCGTGGCCGCCGCCGGGATGTGCTGCGTGGCGTCTGCCCTCGCCTCCTTCACCCTCGCCGCCAGCCTCGTCGTCACGTTCAGCATGGCCGCGCGGGCGGCGCCGGCCTGTCGGCATCGCGCTCGGTCAACTGGCGCAGCAGGGCCACGCCGTCGCGGAGGGTGATGTCCGAGGCGCACCAGGCCGGCGCGAGCAGGATCTCCTCCACGGCGAATCGCACCACCGCCGGCGCCGAGACGCGCGCCATCACCTTTTCCAGTTGATGGCGCGTGCGCAGGTGGTGCCCCCGCGCCACCAGCACGTCGTCTTCCTCGCCCCGGTCCAGCCGCGCGCATGCCGCCGCGTGCTGCCGGAGCGCCTCGTGCAGCGCCAGCGTCACGGCCTCGTGGCCCAGGAGTTCGAGCGTGCCTTGCTCGGCGTCCACCACGACGAGATCGCCCTCGCGGATCTCGTGGTCGATCTGCCCGCAGGCGGTGGCGCTCGACGAGCCGGTACGGCCCCGCGTGACGCTCGCGGGTTTCGTACGCCTCCGTGGCGAAGGTCAGCACCGTCTCGCCGCGCGCGGTGGTGCCCCATCGGCCGTCGGCCACGATCGCGGGCTTGCCCGACTCGACGGCGAGCAGGCCGAGGTGGCTCAGGATGCCGCCGCCGGTGGCCACGACCGCCGCCACGCGCAACAGGCTCGGCGCGTCCTTCGGATCGAGGCCCGCCGCCACGAGCACCGCGTCCTGCAGATCGCGCGGGTCGCGGCCGGCGGCGCCCAGGCGCGCGATGCCGGCGGCTCGCCCCGGCGACGCGCTCACGCCTTCCGCCACCCGCTCGCCTTCGACGTGCGCCGCGCCTGCCCCTGCCCGCGGCACGCGGAACGTGCGCTGCAGCTCGTCGGCGAGCGCGGCCGCGTCCATCGCCAGCGGCTCGGGCGCGGCGCCGAGCACGTTGTGCCGCCGCAGCAGCGCCATCACGGCCTCTGCCGTCAGCCCGGGGCGCTCCTCCCAGTCGTCCCACGGATTCTCCCGCCGCCGCCACCAGAACTCGTCGCCCGTGGCGCAGGCCAGGCGCGGCATCCCCATCGCGTCGCGCAGCGCGCAGAGCGTCACCACCGAATCCCCCAGCGCGATGCGCGCGCGTTCCACCGGGAATCCGTTCACGCTGCCGCTCGCGCGGAACCGTACGTGCCGCTCAATGAGCGGCACCACCTGCGCCAGGTGCGCCGCGGCCGCCATCGCGCCGGGATCCGACTCGAGCAGCCCGACGAACGTCTCCACTTCGTGCACGCGCTCGAAGCAAGACGAGGGGCGCCGGCGAAGGCCTGATGGGGCGTAGAGGAGTTCCCCGCGAGCGAGGGCCTTGCGCACCGGCGCGAGGACCTTGGCGTCGAGGCCGAGCTGGCCCTGGAGGTCGCCGCGGCCGATCGGCGAGGCCGGCTCGATGCCCAGCGACCGCACGCGCTCCTGCAGGACCGACGCCATCTCGTCGGTCGCGTCCGTCGTGAACCGGTCGCGGTAGGGCGCCTTGGCGTTCCAGCGCACTTCGCGCACCCCCTCCGGCCCCATCTCGATGCCCGCGAGCACGCCGGCACGGTCCTTCGTCAGGAACTGCCGGTACGGCAGCACGCCCCACCGCGCGAAGAACAGCGCCCACGCCCGGCCCACGAGGTCGCGGGCCTCGTCGCTCATCTGGAGCGAGCCAATCGTCCAGTCCACGTCCATCAGGTACGGCACCAGGTGGAACAGCAGGTCCGCACGGCGGTGCAGCTGATCGAGCGTGACCGCGCGCTCCTTGTCGTAGCGCGCGTGGATGCTCGTGGCGTCGACCGCGACGACGAAGTCGAGGTGCTCGAAGAACCCCCGGATGGCCTCGAGGGAGAGGCGGGGGTGGACGTCGAGTTCGTAGTTGCTGACGCCGAGGTACTGCAGGTCGATCATGCCGCCCCGCAAGGGCGGCGAGTAGTCAATCCTGATGAACGCCGGGTGATTGCGGAACCGCGCGAAGTAGTGCACCTCGGTGCCGTAGCAGAACACGCGGACGTGCGATGGGATGGGCTGCGCGTGCAGCATCTGCCGCGCGAAGGCATCGGCGACGAGGCGCACCGGGTGCGGGATGGCCGGCGCGCTTCCGGCGCCCAGCGTTCCCTCGAGGTCGACGAACTCGATGTGGCGGCCCACGTCGATCGTGCGGTCGGGCGACACCACCGCCAGGTCGACCGTCTTCGTCGTCTTCGGGCCGGCGCCGACCAGCGCGAAGGCGAGCTTCAGGCCTCGCTGGTGCAGGTAGCGCTTCAGGCCGTGGAGCGTCCGGATCTCGCCGGCCGATTGCGGATCCTCGAACGGCTGCACGAGTCGGCAGACGTCCATCGGGAGCGGATCGGTGGTGGCGCGGCCCAGCGCCTCGATGGTGCGGGCGCGCAGGTCCGCGTGGACCCGCACGAGCGCCTCGGCCTCGGCACGCGCCGCGCGATCGGACGAACCGCCGAAGAGCGCGTCGAAATCCGAGACGAGGCGCGCCGTCTTCTCCAGGATGCCCTCGAGCCGTGCGCGGGTGAGGGGCGCCACGTCGAGGATCTCGTTGAGCAGGTCCGCGTGGACGACGTTGTAGGCGCGGAAGCGCGACAGCGTGTCCGGCTCCGACGACGAGGCGGCCGCAGCCGGCCGGCTGCCCCCGGTGCTCCCGCGTTCCCCGCCGGCCGCCATCACGAGGTGACGTTCGAACACGCGGCGGGCGCCCGGCACCTCGCCGACCAGCGAGGCTTCCTCTTCCGAGAGCAGGAAGGGGAACGAGTCCGCGAGGCTGACGCCGACGACCGGCCGCGCCTCGATGCCGAAGTTGACCCGCGGCCATCCCAGCGCGGCGACGACGTCGCAGAGCACGCGCTCGCCGAGCACCTCGGCCGCCCGCCGGAACGACTCCAGCACCTGCGGGTCGTCGCGCCGCCGGCACGCAGCGACACCAGGTCCAGGTGCGTGGCGCGCGTGAACAGCAGGTAGGGCGCGAACAGGGCGGCGGCCTCCTGTCCGAGTACGCGCCGGGCCACCTGGTCCGGCGGCAGCATGCCGTCGAGATCCAGCACGCGAGCGGCCAGGCGCTGGACCGCCGGGCTCACGCGCTGCACCAGCAACTCGGTGATGCTTGCCGCGTGGGCAACGACGCGCCCGATCTCCCGCAACCCCTCGTCTGCCGCGAGGCCGCTCCCCTCGCGCTGCGTCAGTTCCGCCAGCGTCTCGATGATGGCCGGGCTGACCACGACGCGACGCGCTTCGACGGCACGCCGGAGGGCCGAGCCGGCGCGGCGCTGGAGCGCGGCCTCCTGGACGCCGAGCATCGCCTCGAAGCATCGGCCAGCCGTCGTGGGCGCGCTCCGCCGTCTCCTCCAGCCACTCGAACAGCGGGACGACGATGGCGCCGGGCCGCTTGCCGGGAAGCGGCAGCAGCCGCTCGAGCCAGTCGGGATGGCCGGCCGCTATCGCACTGGCAGCCTCGCGCCGGAGGATCTCGCAGGCGTCCGCGACGCGCTCGGGGCGCGGCAGGTAGCTCGCGAACTGTGATTCGATGTCGGCGACCGCGGTCTCGATCGCGGCGCCGATGTCAGGCGGGTGATCGGTTGGCGCCGGGCGCGTTCCTGCCTCTGGCACGGCCGCACTCCCCGGGACACACGTGTATCGCCTGCGGGGGCTTGCGGGCCCGAGTATACACCCCGGCTTGCCCGCGGTCGCCGGCACTCCGCGCCCCGGGGCGAATTCTGTGGCACGATCCGGCCGGGATGCCCTATCGACTGCTCGCCGACGCCGTCGTCCTCCTGCACGCGGCGTTCGTGGTCTTCGTGGTGTGCGGCGGCCTGCTGGTGTTGTGGCGCAAGTGGATCGCCTTCGTCCACCTGCCGGCCGCCGCCTGGGGCGTGTTCATCGAGTTCAGCGGGCGCATCTGCCCGCTCACGCCGCTCGAGAATCGGCTGCGGGCCCTCGCCGGCGACGCGACGTACTCAGGCGACTTCGTCGAGCGGTACCTGATGCCCGGTCCTCTACCCGCCCGAGCTCAGCCGGCGACGTCCAGGTCGCCCTCGGTCTCGTTCGCGCTGGCCGTCAACGTTGCCGTGTATTTCTACGCCTGGCGCCGGTCCCGCCGTTAAGGCCGTCTCCCCAGAGACGCGGCAAACCCGCTCGGCGTTTTCGCGCACCTCGTCCTTCACGCGCGGGAACATGCCCACGAACACCCCGTCGGTCGGCTTGATGCTGGCGAAGGCCGTCTTGAAGGCGGCGTCGGCCGCGCGCTCGCTGATGCGGCCGGCGGCCAGGATCTTGTAGGCGAAGCACGGCTTCCGCGTCTGCCGCATGAACGTGAACATGCGCGGCGGGTCGCTCTGCAGGTAGATCTCCGACGGCATCTCGAGCAGTTCGCCGCCGAGCGCCTTGCGCCACTCGTCCTCGGTGCGCGTGATGTTGTAGACGCAGCCCGCGTAAAAGTCCACGTCCCAGCCCTGCTCCTCGACGAGCGCCAGCACCTCGGGCTTGTGGCTGCCCACGCCCACCAGGCACCCCAGGTCGCGCACCTGCTTGCACCAGTCGCGGACCGTGGCGATCTTGCCGTCCATCCAGGCCCGGTCCGTGCGCCCGCCGTGGTGATACATCGCCAGCGGCCTGCGCGCGTTGTAGAAGGACACCGGGTCGCCGATGCCCTGCACGACGAGGTGCATCGCTGCCGCCCTCGGCCTGGAAGCGGTCGAGGTCCTGCCCCGCGCGCCCGAGGTCCACGTAGTTGTACGCGTTGATGCCGAACCGCGCGCACTGGTGCAGCACGTCGCACACGCGCTCCGCCGTGTAGTACTCCTTCATCACCTGGGAGAGCGTGTTGTTGAAGTGCGAGAAGCCGTAGAAGGGGTTGCAGCCGACGATCAGCCGGCTGATCTCCACGTTGCCGAAGCGCATCTTCGGCACCTGGATCTCGGTCGCGGGCCTGGGCGGCTTCGCGGGTTGCGCGCCGGCCTGTCCCTGCGCGCCCTGCGGCCGCCCGCGGAGTGGCGGCGTCCCGCCCTGCGCCAGCGGCGCCCCCGCCGCGCCGATCGCCATCGCCGCCGTCTGAAGGAACGTCCTCCGCGTCTGTGCCATGGCCCTCGCCTCCCGCTTGCGCCTACGCCGCCTAGTCGCCCAGGCCCCTGCCGCCTCTCGCTTGACTGGTGCCGTCTGTTCCGGCGTCGCCATGCCCCGGCGGCAGTTCGAGCAGCCGCACGTTGCGGAAGTGAATCTCCGATCCTTCCGCTTCCATGCACAGGTAGCCCTTCCGCCTCGACGACTGGCTGATGCCGTTCACGAACTTCCCGTTCACCGAGAGCTTGACGACGCCGTCGACCGCCACCACGTCGTACGTGTTCCACTGACCCTTGCCCACGACGCGGTTCTCGAACGACATGCTGCGCTCGCCCCGCGGGTTGTCGGGCACGATTTTCACGCCGCCGACGCCGAACAGCTCGCCGTGCACGTAGGCGATGGGCGGCTCCTTGCCGTCGCGCGTGTTGAGCTTGACCCACTCGAGGTCGAGCATCTGGACCTCGACGCCGTCCGGCAGCCTGCTCTTCGGGTTCGGGTCTGCGTTGCTCCAGATGAAGAAGCCCGAGTTGCCGCCCGCCACCATGTGCATCCACTCGACGTGCAGCACGAAGTTCTCGTACATCTTCTCGCTGCACATCACCCCGATCGGCTGGCCCGTGGTGACGACCATCCCGTCACGCCACGCCCAGGTGTCCGGATCGCCGTTGATGTTCTTCCAGCCCGCGAGGTCCTTGCCGTTGAACAGGTTCTGGAACTGCCCCGGCCCCTGCGCGCCGAGCGTCACCGAGATCAGCAGCGCGACGAAACCAGCCAGCGCGATACGTCTCATATGAGTCTCCCGAATCAGGTACAGCAGCGCTATCGCTGATCTTCCCGATTCCCGATTCCCGAATCCCGAATCCCGAGCCCGGCGTCTCCAGTTGCGTTCGCCGGGCGGCAGCCGTATCTTACACGGCATGGCCAGCACCAATCGACTCAACCGCCGCACATTCATCAAGTCGGCCGGCGCCGTTGCCGCCGCCACCTGGGCCACCGGCCCGGCCATTCTCCGCGCGCAGACCGGCGACAAGCTCCGCATCGCCATGATTGGCGTCGGCGGCCGCGGCCGCGCCAACCTGAAGGGCGTCGCCGGCGAGCACATCGCCGCCATCTGCGACGTGGACCGCAACGCCCTCGACCAGGCCGCCGCCATGTATCCGCAGGCGCGCAAGGAGGTCGACTTCCGGCGCATCTTCGACCGGCCCGGCGAATTCGACGCCGTCCTCGTGAGCACCACCGAGCACACGCACGCCTTCGCCACGCTGCCCGCGCTGCAGCTGAAGAAGCACGTCTACTGCGAGAAACCGCTCGCCTACAACGTGCAGCAGACGCGCCTCATCCGCGAGGCCGCCGAGAAGGCCGGCGTCGTCACGCAGATGGGCACGCAGGTGCACGCCAGCGACAACTACCGCCGCGTGGTCGAGATCGTCCAGGGCGGCGTCCTCGGCAAGATCAGCGAGTGCCACGTGTGGGTGGCGCGCGCCTGGGGCTGGCAGCCGAGCGAGGCCGACGCCACCGCGGCGAAGGACATCGTCTTCGTGCAGGACCGCCCGGCGACGGTGGATCCCGTTCCCGCCGGCGTCGACTGGGAACTCTGGCTTGGCCCGGCGCCCGCGCGGCCGTACAGCAACGTCTACCTGCCCGGTCCCAAGTGGTACCGATGGTGGGATTTCGGGAACGGCACGATGAGCGACCTGGGCAGTCATTGGATCGATCTGCCGTTCTGGGCGCTGAAGCTGCATGCGCCGTCCACCATCGAGGCCAGCGGGCCGCCGCCGCACCCCGAGATCGCGCCTGCGTCGATGCAGGCGAGGTACGAGTACAAGGCGATGGGCGACCAGCCGGAGTTGACGCTCACCTGGTATCAGGGTCTGAACAAGCCCGACATCTGGAAGAAGGGCGACATCCCGCAGTGGCCGAGCGCCGTGCTCTTCGTCGGCGACAAGGGCATGCTCATCTCCGACTACGGCAAGCACGTGCTGCTGGTGCCGGGGGACAAGTTCGCCGACATCACGCGACCGCCGCAATCCATTCCGAAGTCCGTCGGGCACTACCAGGAGTGGATCAACGCGTGCAAGACCGGTTCGCCCACCACGTGCCCGTTTTCGTACTCCGGGTGGCTGACCGAGGCGAACCACCTCGGCAACGTCGCTTACCGGGTGGGCAAGAAGCTCGAGTGGGACCACGTCAACATGCGGGCCACGAACGCCCCGGAGGCCGAGCCGTTCCTGACACGCGCGCACCGGCCCGGGTGGAAGCTGGCCTGACCCGGAAGCCTGTCTGGCGGGCCGCCCCGCGGCGGCCCGTCAGCGAAGGGGCGGGAGCGGGACCGCCGACCGTGGCGCAGCCAGCACGCGGAAGGTCCGGCCGATAGCCTCGATCTTCTGCGGATCCTTCCGCAGGCCTCCCCACGCGAACACGATGACTCCCGTCGCCGGGGGGCTCGCGCCGAGGCGCAGCACCTGGTCGACGTCGGCCACCGGCACCGGCTCGCCCCAGTCGGAGACCTGTACGATCGGCCAGATCCGGTTCCGTTCCCCCGCTGCGCCCCGCACGCCGAGATAGCGGCCCAGCCAGCTCACCTGGCGCGCGATCCAGCCGGGGTCGCCGGCGTGCCCGAACCGGGCGTGGTACGGCATCGGGCTGAAGACGTCGATGTACGCGGCCTGGGCCTTGAGGTCGATCGCGAGCTTCTCGAGGCGCGCCCCGCCGTAGTCCTCGTCGCTCCAGGTGTTGTGAAAGGTGCCGAGCAGCGCGCCGGGACGGACCGCATCGCGGATGTCGCGGAACTCGCGCACCCAGCTGGTGAAGATCCCCAGTCGCCACCGCACCCAGGCCTGGCGGTCGGCGGACAGCAGGCGCGCGGCGAGCCGGGCCGTGGGCGCCTCCGGCAGCCTGATGCCCGTGTCGGCCTGGAAGCGGCGCAGGCAGCGGTCGCAGAAGCAGGTGTCGGGCATTTCGGGAACGGCCTGTTCCCAGCTGGCGTGGCTGTGGAGGTAGTCGAGCCAGACGCCGTCGAGGGCGTAGGTTTCGAGCAGCGTGCGGAACGCGCGCATCCGCTCGGCGCGGTACGCCTCGTGGGTCGGGCAGATGCCCTGCCAGCCGCCGGGGGGCGGCGACACCTGGCCGTCGGCGCCGATGGGGGCGGCATCGGGGTGCGCCGTCACGTAGTCCGCCACGTGCAGCGTATTGAACTCGGCGAAGGCCTTCACCTGCTGCGCGCGCAGCCACGCGAGGCGCTCGGCGGTATAGCTGCCCGACCCGAGCCAGACCGCGTCGACGCCGAAACTCCTGAGGCTGGAGCCGCCGTCGACGATCTCCTGGGGGAGGCCGCCGTAGATGCCGCGCACGGGAACGGCCGGGGCCTGGGCGCCGGCCGGCGGGTTGAGCGCCGCGGTCGCGAGCAGCAGCGCGAGCGCGAGACTGACGGACGGGCGCATCGGCGGTACCTCCCTGGAAGGCGCCTCCGTGATGGAGCTGGCCGGCGGGCTCAATTGTAGCGGAGGGACTGCCTCCGTGTCGGGCGGCCTCGCGGTGTGCTAGAGTAAGGGTTCGTCCCGGGTGACGTCAGCGTCGCCTGGGCGCTCACCAAGCCGGCCGGCGTAGCTCAGTTGGTAGAGCAGCTGATTCGTAATCAGCAGGTCGTCGGTTCGAGTCCGACCGCCGGCTCCATCGCCACATGGTCTATTCCGGAGACATGGGTAACAGATCATTCCGGAGACATAGGTAACACTTTCGGGCTGAAGGGATTCTCGATCGGCTCGAGCCGACACGTCTCGTCGTCGAAGTACCCCAAATCGTAGTCCATAAAGCTCACCAGCCAGATGCGGTCGCTCACCTGCCGCACGCCGACGTTCTGCCCGGCAAACACCGTACTGAGATTGATCTTCCGGCGCTTCCAGCAAATGCGGCCGCACCGCGTCACGGTGGCCGTCCAGTCGTGCAGGGGGTAGTCGACTTCAGCGAGGCCGCGGTACGGCCGCGAGGACGGCGTATACACCTCGGCCGGCACTTTCATCGCCAGCGCCTGGTGCGGTCGGTCCTGGTTATAGCGCTTGAGAAACGCGTCGAGGCGCGCCTGCTGCTGGAGCAGATTCGCAGCGGCCGGCTTGGTCGCCTCGGCCTTCAGCGTGAGATGCATGCGTTCGTGCCGCCCGTTCTGTTCGGGGTGACCCGGCTTGATCCGTTCGATCTGAATCCCCAGCCGGAGCCACCACACGGCCAGCCGACTCAAGCCATAGAGGGCGTGCGGCGAGGCGAAGGGCACGCCGTTATCGGTCCGAATGCCCGCCGGGAGGCCGAAGTCCTTGAACGCCCGCTCAAACACGGCAAAGGCAAAGGCTTCCCGCGTACTCGAGAGCGCCTCACAGCTGAGGAGATACCGGCTCGCGAAATCGGTGATCGTCAGCGGATAGCAATAGCGCCGGTTCGCGAGCATGAACTCGCCCTTGAAGTCCGCGCACCACAGAGCATTGGGGGCCTCGGGCCACGAGAGGGCCGTCCCCTGGGCCCGCTGCCGCCGCTTCCCGCGCCGAACGACCAGCCCGTGACGGTCGAGCACGGCGTGGACCGTACTGATCGCGGGGCACTGCGCCGGGTCACACCGGCGTCGGAGGCGTTCGCGGATCTTCGGCGCCCCCCAGGTGGGATACTCCCGCTTCAGGCGCACGATCAGCGTTTCGATCGCGGCGGGGAGCTGGTTGGCCTGCCGCAGCGGCCGCCGACTCCGATCGGTCAGCCCTTCAATGCCGCATCCCTTGTAGCGGGTGAAGATCTTGTAGCCGGTCTTCCGCGAGATGCCGAACTCCGCGCACAGCGGCGCCATCTTCTCGCCGTCGAGCAGCCGGGCCACGAACCGGAGGCGCTCGTCCATGACGTGACACTCCTTCCAAGGCATGCCCCCTCCCTTGTGAAGAGGGCTAGAGTGTCACCCATGTCTCCGGAATGAAGTGTTACCCTTCTCTCAAGAAGGACACATGGTCACCTCGCCACGTCCGCGTACACGTACGCGATGCCGAGTTGTCCAGTCGCGCATGACAAGAGCCGAGCGATGGGTTATTGTCGCCAGAGATGACCTGGACTCCTCCGCAGGCTCCGGGCCGCCGGCGCTGTCGAAGCGCGGATCGGCAAGGGAAGTCATCGGAAGCTGGTTCATCCGGTCACGAGGAAGCCTGCGGGGGCTGCGGTGCGACGGGTTGCAGGGCTCGCGTCCGCGCCTGGCCCGCACGGGCCGGTAGCGCGCAACATCACATTCCACGGAGATGGTCATGTTGATCAGCAAGGAACTGAACGCCGCCTTCAACGAGGAAATCGGACTCGAACTGTTCGCATCGAACCAGTACTTCAACATCGCGTCCTACTTCGACGGCCTCGGGCTGAAGAAGCTGGCGGGCATGTTCTTCAAGCAGGCGGAAGAGGAGCGGGCGCACGCCATCAAGTTCGTGCGCTACGTTGACGAAGTCGGCGGCTCGGTCGAGATCCCGGCCGTGCAGGCGCCTCAGCACGCCTTCGCCTCCGTGGAGGAAGCGGTCGCGCTGGCGCTGCATTGGGAACTCGAGGTCACCGCCCGCATCAACGCGATGATGACGCTGGCGGTCGAGCAGAAAGACTACGCGGCGCAGGACTTCCTGCGCTGGTTCGTGACCGAGCAGGTCGAGGAAGTGTCGACTATGGAGAACCTGCTGAAGGTCGTGAAAGTATCCGGCGAACGCAGCCTGCTGATGGTCGAGGCCTACCTGGTCCACAACGAGTAGCGCGACCCGATGCGTGGAGCGTGGTGGTCGTGAGCCATCGGACGACGTTCGCGCGGTCACCCGGCGCTGCCGCCGCTGTGGCGGCCGCCATCGTGCTCGCGCTCCTGGCGGCGGCCAGCGCCGGCCCGGCCCTGGCCGCCACTCCCCCGCATGTCGTCGTCATTCTCGTGGATGACATGGGCTACGGGGATCTGCGCGCCTACAACCCGCGTTCGAAGATTTCGACCCCGCACCTCGACCGTCTCGCCGCGGAGGGCATGCGATTCACCGACGCCCACGCGCCGGGGCCCCTCTGCCATCCGTCGCGCTACGGGCTGCTGACGGGGCGCTACCCGTTCCGGACCGACGTGTCCCGCTGGCCTGCCCGCCCGTTGATCGACGAAGGGCAGGTCACCCTCCCCTCGATGCTCCGATCCGCCGGCTATGCCACCGCGATGGTTGGGAAGTGGCATCTCGGATTCGCGGAGGGCGGCTACACGAAGCCGCTGCGCGGCGGACCGCTCGATCGCGGCTTCGACAGTTTCTTCGGGATCCGCGCCTCGACGGACATTCCTCCCTATTTCTACATCCGCGGCGACCGGGCCGTGACCCCGCCGACCGGCCGCATCGACGCCGGCCAGAGCGCGGGGTGGTCGCCGATTCAGGGCGCCTTCTGGCGCGCGGGCGGGATTGCCCCCGATCTCAGGCTGAACGACGTGCTGCCGAGACTCACCGACGAGGCGATCGCGGTGATCGAGAGGCGACGCGGTGCGAAAGAGCCGCTGATGCTGTACCTCGCCTACCCCGCGCCGCACACGCCCTGGCTGCCGTCGCCCGCGTTCGCGGGAAAGAGCGGCGCCGGTTTGTACGGCGACTTCGTGATGATGGTCGATCATGAGATCGGCCGCGTGCTCGCGGCGCTGGAATCCGCCGGCATGCTCGACAAGGCCCTGCTCGTGTTCGCGTCCGACAATGGCCCGGTCTGGTACCCCGCCGACACCGCGCGCTTCGGCCACGACTCCGCCGGAGGCCTCCGTGGGATGAAAGCCGACGCCTGGGAGGCCGGGCATCGCATGCCGTTCATCGTCCGCTGGCCGGGCACGGTCGGCGCCGGGTCTGTCTGCGACCAGACGATCAGCTTCACCGACGTGTTGGCCACCCTGGCCGACGTCGTCGGCACGGCTCTCCCAGCCGGGGCCGGTCCCGACAGCTTCAGCTTCCTTCCAGCGCTCAAGGGCGGAACGTTCCGGCGGGCGCCGGTCGTGATGCAATCCGGCGGCGGATTCATGACGGTCCGCTCGGGCCGCTGGAAACTCGTCGAGGGCCTCGGGTCGGGCGGCTTCTCGGAACCGGCGAGGGTCACGGCCGGCATCGGAGACCCGGCCGGCCAGCTTTACAATCTGGCCGCCGACCCGGCCGAGACGACGAATCGGTTCGCCCGGGAACCTGAAGTCGTCGAGCGCCTGCGCGCCGAGATGCGCAGCATCGTCGAGTCGGGGCGGAGCCGCTGAGCCGCGCCTGGGCCGTTCGTGAAAGCCACGGGCCGGGCAGCAGGTCCCGCCAGGCCTTGACCTGCTGACGCCAGCGGTCGACGGTGGCGACCTGCTTGGGGATGGCTGCGCCTCCTACCGCTTCACGGCCACTACGCGGATCAGCTGTGAATCGGGACCGCCCCAATCCCCCAGGTCGGTGACCTCTTCGTAGCGGTCCAGGCGGAAGTCCGAGAGCAACGCCCGGAACTGGCCGGGCCTGAGCGCATGCATCACCGCCGGCCGCGGGCTGGCAGGGTCGTCGGTGAAGTGCTCGAAGACGACCCGCCCGCCCGGGCGAAGCGAGGTCCGGAGCCGGGCGATGAATGCCGGATCGTCGACGGGCGCCCACGCGAAAATGAGCACGATCAGATCCCACCTGGCGGTGCCGTAGTCGAAGTTCGCATAGCTGGCCTTGACGGCCTCGACCTGGACGCCCGCGGCAGCGGCGTTGGCACGAGCCGCCTTGAGCGCCTCGGCCGACAGATCGAAGCCGGTCACGTGCCACCCCTCTCGGGCCAGGTACACGGCATTGCGCCCCTGGCCCATGCCAGCGTCGAGCGCCGTGCCTGGAGCCAGGCCCTTGACTGTCTCCACCACGATGGCGCTCGGGTCGGTGGTGAACCCGTCCGACGCCGGGTCCCCCGTCAGGGGGATCGTGAAGATCTTGTCGTAGTAAAGTTCGACCCAGTCCGAGCGCTCGCGCATCATCGTCATCAGCACGCCGGTCTGGCGCCGCGCTTCGGCCTCCGGCGTGCCGGCGGCCTTCAGCGATGCGGCATAGGCGGTGAAGGGATTCAGCCGGACCGGCGGCGCGCTCTTGAACCAGGCCATGAACGCCCGCCAGGCCGCTTCGTCGTCCTGCGGAGCCTGAGCGGCCGGCCCGGCCAGGCTCGCGAGCACGACAAGCGCAACGAAACCGATTCTGGTGAACATACGTGCCTCCGTGGATTAGCGGGTTCGCCCCGGGCGGCCTCACCATCCGGTGCGGTGTTCGCCCAGTGGTCCTACGCATATCCATACGCAGATCCGGAGACCGCTGCCATGCTCTGGAACTAGGAAAGTGGCCGCTACCACTTTGAGGGTATCTCGTGGCTGTGGTACAACCTCGCCGTGCGCGCCATGACCGTCGCCTACTTCTTCGTCGTGAGCGTACTGGCGGCGCTTCCGGTGTGGCTCGGATACCGGCTGCAAAGGGAATTCCCCAGAGCGTGGCTGTTCCCGTACACCCTCTACCTCGCGGGCTGGGGCGTGTTCGTCCTGCTCTCCGTCGTGCAGCACATGCTGATCGGCTGGTTCCTGCCGCAGCCCCAATGGGATCAGGTGGCGGCGGCCATGCGGCCGCTCTTTGCCATCACGCTTGCCGTGACGCTCTACTTCCTGTCCGCGTTCATGGCCCAGGTGACAGGCGGGCGACTGCCGCGCGCGTACAGGGTGGCCTACTGGAGTGTGTGGGGTGCTGCAGCCGTCGCGCTTTCGATGGCGGGAGCGCTCCTCGGCGATCGCACGCCGGAGACGCTGTCGGTCGCGTCGTCGCTCGTCGCCGCCGTGCTCAAGCTGGGCATCACGTACGGCTGGATCACGTACGCGCTTCTCACGCTGCGGCGCATCGAAGACCCGCTCGACCGCCGTGGTCTCCTGCTGTTCGTGCTGCTCCTCGCGAGCGGATTCCTCGCCTTCGACCTCGCGGTCCGCGACGTGGCGGGCGTGCGCACGCCAGACCTCGTCATCTCGGCGGTGCAGGTCGGGGCGAACTATCCCGCATTGCTCTGGGTGCGGCGGTTCCTGCGTCAGCGGGCGCTCGTGCGGCCGGCCGACCCGCTGCCGGCGGATCTGAAGGCGGGCCTGGTCGCGCTCGGGCTGTCTGCGCGCGAGAGTGACGTGGTCGAACTGCTGCTCGCCGGGCTCAGCCACAAGGAGATCGCCGAGCGGTTGTCGATCGCACCCGAGACGGTCAAGAAGCACACCTACAACGCGCACCGGAAGCTGGGGGTCCAGAACCGGGTTCAGCTCAGCTACGTCGTCCAGAACCGGCTTCCGCGGAAGGAGCCTTGAGGGACGACGGCGCGTTCCGGCATCGAGCCTCCGTGCTGGGCATCGTGGCCGTCGCCCTTGGCGGCGCCGCCGAGCCCGTACCGCTCAATCGGCGAATACTCGCGCCGGGCAGCCCGAATGGCGTTATGATGAGCCGGCATCCAAGAACACCTTGTAGGCTGAGGACGTGCGGCAGGTTTGCCCTGGCCGAGTTCCCACGCGTCATCAGGCGTCGACATCCAGAGGAGGCCCCCATGTCATCTCGATGTGCGCCCATCGCAGGATTGGTGTCGGTACTGCTCCTGATCGCGACTGCCACGTGGTCGCAGCAGCCCCAGGTGAAGAAGATCACGTTCCGGGCCGTCGCCTCGGTCAACGGCAAGGACCTGTACAAGGCGTACTGCGTCTATTGCCATGGCGATGATGGCAAGGGGCACGGTCCCGAGGCGGCAGTCCTCCGCGTCCCGCCGGCGGATCTGACGACGATCGCCGCCCGCAACGGGGGGAAGTTCGAAACAGTCGCCGTCGAGGACAAAATCAACGGCTGGAAGTTCGTTCCAAGGACGATGAAGGAGACGTCCGCGCGTGTGGAGGCCATGAACACGGGGAAGAATGCCGAGGACGTTCCCGTCATGCCACTGTTTGGGCCGCTCTTTGCGAAGCTGTATCCGCAGGAAGTCCGCGACCGCCAGATCCGGATGGCGAACCTGATCCGCTACGTCAAGTCGATACAGGAAAATCCGGCTCCCGGCGAAGAGGCTCCGAAGAGGTGATCGTGAAGCCGATCCGAGGTCTCCGGTGGTACATCGGCGGCCTCTTCTTCCTGTCTACCGTCATCAACTACATCGACCGCCAGACGCTCAGCGTCCTGGCCCCATATCTCAAGACCGAGTTCAGCTGGAGCAACGCCGACTTCGCGCTCATCATCATCTCGTTCCGCGTCGCGTATGCGTTCGGCCAGACCGGGGCGGGACAGGTGCTGGATCGCGTCGGCACGCGCACGGGGCTGAGCCTCGGCGTCGCGTTCTACTCAGTTGCCGCGATGATGACGTCGCTGGCATCAGGCCTGCGTTCCTTCTGCGCCTTCCGGTTCCTGCTGGGCGCCGGGGAAGCGGCCAACTGGCCTGGCGCCACCAAGGGCGTGTCGGAGTGGTTCCCGCGCCGCGAAAGCGGGTGGGCCGTCGCGCTCTTCGACAGCGGGTCATCGATCGGCGGGGCCGTCGCGCCGGTGCTCGTCCTCTGGATCTTCCACACGTTCGGCAGCTGGCGCCCGGCGTTCATCATCACGGGGGTGCTGGGATTCGGATGGCTCCTGCTGTTCCGGTGGCTGTATCGTTCCCCGGAAACGCACCCGCGACTGTCTGCCGAAGAGCGGGCCTACATCCTGTCCGATCGGCCGGCCCGGCTGGCGAACCAGGCCGCCGCCTCACAGCGCCTTCCCATGCGCACGCTTCTCCGCCTGCCGCAGACGTGGGGCGTCATCATCGCCAAGGCGCTGACCGACCCGGTGTGGTTCTTCATCACGGACTGGTTCGCCATCTTCCTGGTCTCCCGCGGCTTCAAGCTCGAAGACAGCCTGTTCGCGTTCTGGGTGCCGTTCCTCGCGGCGGACGCCGGCAACTTTTTCGCCGGCGGCGTGTCGAGCGCGTTGATCAAGCGGGGATGGGCCGTCGGCGCGGCGCGCAAGGCGGTGATTGTCGCGTGCGCGCTCGGCATGACCCTGATCGCGGCCGCGGCGTTCGTCACCAGCCTCTGGTGGATCACCGCGTGCCTGGCGATCTCGACGCTGAGCTTCGCGGCGCTGTCCACGATGGTGTTGAACCTGCCCGCCGACATCTACCCGAGCCATTCGGTCGCCTCGGTGAGCGGCATGAGCGGAACCGGAGCGGGCATCGGCACGATCGTCGCCACGTACCTGACCGGCGTCGTCGCCGATCGGTACTCGTTCGCGCCCATCCTCGTCGTGGCGAGCCTGGTCCCCCTCGTCGCAGCCGTGGCCGTGCTGGCGCTGGTCCGGAACACGCGGGCGACCCGCGACCTGCTCAACGAGATTTGATGGACCGGTTTCATCACCCGCGTGCAGCGGCTGACGTCGGCCGCGAGAACGGGTGCTGAACCCACTTCAGTCGGACGGGGCTGGAGCGAACGCCCGCAGCGTGTCCGGATTGAGGAGCGCCGCCGAAGCGGAATCGAGGTACATCGTCACGTTTCCGTGCGCCCGCAAGGCGGAGGCGGGAAGGTCAGGGGTGATCGGGCCCTCGAGTGCGGACTTCACCGGCGTCGCCTTCCTCTGGTCAGGCACGACGCAAATGATTTCCCTCGCCGTCAGGATCTGTCGGATCGACATCGAGATCGCTGACGCGGGCACCTCGGAAATCGATCCGAACCACCCTTCGCCGACCTGCTGACGCCGGCACGCGTCATCGAGGTGAACGACGAGGTAGGGGACCTCGGTCGTGAAGTCGGCCGGCGGGTCGTTGAAGGCCAGGTGGCCGTTCTCGCCGATCCCCACGAAGGCCGCGTCGATCGGCGCCGCGCCAATCGCCGCGCCGGCCTGCCGGCACACCTCGCGCAGGTCTCCTTCGCCGTCCAGCAGCACGTAGTGTTGTATCGACGTCTTCCGGATCACGCGGTCGAGGATGTACTTCCGGAAGCTGGCGGAATGTTCCGCCGGCAGGCCGACATACTCATCGAGATGGAACAGCGTCACCCGGGGCCAGTCCACCGCCTGGTTCCCCGTCAGGTCTTCGAGGAACTCGAACTGAGAGGCCCCGGTGGCGACGATGATGCGAGCGCTGCCGCGGCTGGCGATGGCTCGCTGCATCGACGCCGCGGCGTGCGCCGACGCGGCCTGCGCCATCGCCTGTCTGGTTTCGAAGCGTCTGACGATCATGCGCGCGCCTCCGGCGTCCCGCTCACCGCGGCGAGCACGTCGCGGACTCGAGCTTCCAGCGCCGGCCGGTCTCCTGGTGCACCAGCACGCACCGCGAACCGCTCTTGACGAGCTGGAAGTGCTCAGGACGGACGGTCTCGCGACCGCCGAGGTTCATGTCTCGCGCGTCCTGGCGCCGGGCCCGCTCGACGATCAGCATGCCGTCGGCCGTCAGGGCGCTGTCGGCGATGGTCACGGGCGCCCCGTGCAGCGCCGCGGTCACAACGCGCACCAGCTCCGCGTGGCTCTGCGCGGTCGGGCTCGTGAGCACGGCCGCGACATCCGGCGGCGCCAATCGCGGGGTGCAACCCGCCAGGATCACGGTTCCCGCCACGCACATCGCCGTGGTCGAGCGCCTCATGTCAGTCACCGCCGAAGGATGCGGTTCTCACGCCACGGTGATCGATAGAGCGTGCCTTCGCCCAGCAGGGGTGCCTGCCCTTCTGGGACGGCCGTGGGCACGGCAGACGCGGCGGGACAGGTCCCGGCTGCCACGTAGCCCAGGGCGGCCGCCAACCTGGCTTCTTTCGGATCGCCGAGGGCGTGGTCGAGATCGTCGGCCACCGCGCAACCGGGCATCTGGACGCCGACGGGGCCCGCGGCGTTGGCCGGGGAGAACCCGTCCGGGTAGTCCCCGAACCCCTGGTCGTTGATGCCCTTGAGCTCGATCGAGAAGTACGTCGTGCCACAGTTGTCCTGAGGATAGAAGCCGTACGGCTTTCCGCAGGTCGTCGACCCGATCTGCAGCACTTTCACGCCCACCCCGTTGAGACCGTTGATGATCGACTCGCTGGCCGAACAGGTGTTCGCGCCCGTCAGCAGGATCACCCGCGAGAGGTTCAAGCTCGGCAGGGCCTGGCCGCTCGGCACGGAGAACCCCTGGGAGGTCGAGTAGAACGGGACCGGCGAGAGGAGCTCCCCCGTAACGGGATTCCGCGTCGTGTACTTGTCGTTGAACACGGTCTTCTCGAACGTCTTCCCGGCGGTGGGGCCGGGGCCGGCAACCATGTAGGCCACCTCGCTGGCGATGTCGAGGTAGCCGCCGCCGTTGTAGCGGATGTCGATCACCAGGTCGCTGACGTTCGCCGCGGCGAGCTGACTGAAGGCGTTCACCAGCGCCTTCTCCGAGGTCGCCAGATGATCGTTGAACAGCATGTAGCCCACCTTGCCGGTGGGCCCGTTGATCGTCCCGACGTTCTGGACCGGCGTCGAGGTGACGTCGGCGGAAACCATGGTGATGGTGCGCGGCACGCTCGCCCCGGCGTCGAGGACGGAAAACGTGTGGGACGCCCCTGCCTGTGACGGGAACAGGCCCTCGTTCAGCGTAGCCACGCTCGCGCTGTCGGTCGCGTTGACCACGTCCACCCCGTCGACGGTCAGCACCGTCGCCCCCCGGGCGAGGTTTGCGGGCGGCGTCGTCGCCGGGGAGCCGGGCTCCGTGTACGCGACCCTGACGGAGCGCGGCGGCCTCGACGCAATCACGAGGAACTGCGCGCCATATCCCGGTTCCACGCCGGACTGCGACAACGCCACCCACTGGGCGGTCGGATACGTGAAATGGAACCGGTCCTTCGGGTTGCCGGAAGGCGTCGTGGCGGTGGTCTTCAGCACGTTGAAGTAGTCCGGCGTCGAGTACCGACGCCGGATTGAGGTCCGGAACCTCGCGGTACCACAGATACAGTTCGTTGGTCCACGAACGCAGGAAGCGGTTCTCCGTCAGCGTCGACCCCTGAACGTCCGGATAGCGCTTGCCGGTCGCCGGGTCGGTGCCCGTGCGCGGGCTGGCGCATTGGTTCTGGAAGCTGGTCGACGGCTCGAACACGCCCGCGGTCCAGGAGCCGCCTGTGCTGCCGGAACCGCTTCCGCCGCTGCCGGAGCTTCCGGAGCTCCCGTCGCCGCCTCCACAGCCGGCAGCCGTCAGCGTGGCCGCGAACACCATCCAGCGAAGCCCTGTGCGCATGGAACGACGATAACACAGCCGGGGATTGCCTGGCGGGGCGACTCCGGGTCGACAGGCCCGCGCGGGGAGCGCCGACGACGGTTACCGGCGCTGTGGCGCGGCAGCCGTCTTTCCCGTTTCCCGCGACCGCCCCATCACGACGCCCGCCAGCGCCGCGCCGGGCTCTTCGAAGGGCCGGCGCATGTCCTCCGGGTCGTCGAGCCGCGGCGACGCCGCCAGCTGCTTCCAGTCGAAGCCCCGGTCGAAGGGCTTGAGCGCCTGGCCGGGATCGAAGACACGGCGGTCGGGAGGCCGCGCGTCATACGGGGCGAGGTCGGGAGCCCCGCCGGCGAAGAAGTCGAGGGGCAGCGAGGCGGCGGCATCGAACTGATTGAGGGGCGGCAGTCCCAGCACGGTGAAGATCAGCCGGATGATCGAGCCGAAGTCCGCCAGCGTGTGCGAAACGTAGCCGCGCTTCACGTGCGGGCCGATCAGCATGAGCAGCGAGCGGTGCGCCTCGACGTGATCCCGGCCCCCCTGCGGATCGTCCTCGGTCACGATGACGAGCATCTCCCTCCACCACGGCGTGCGCGACAGCGTGTCGACGAGCCGGCCAAGCGCGAGGTCGTTGTCGGCCATGTAAGAGACCGTGAAGGGATACCCGTCGGCCGGGTGCTCGTCGGTGAGGTGGTCGTTGGGAAGCACCATCGTGACGAGCGCCGGAAAGGGTTCCTTTCCGCTCAGCCACCGCTCGCGCAACTCCTGCTCGAACATGTCCATCCGGTACTGGTCGGGGATGGCCATGTTGTAGGTCGCGAAGATCCGCGACGTGCGATCGAAGAGAGGCTTGGGCAGCGGGAACGACACCGCCATTCGGATGCCCGTCTCTTTGTGGAGTTGCGTCTCCAGCGACGCGGGCATCTCGGTGCCGAAGCCGAAGTTGAAGAACGGCACGCCGTGGCGGTCCAGGTGCTCCCAGAGCGCGCCGGCCTCGTTGTAGTCCTCCGGCAACACGACGGCGCTGCTGCCGGACACATAGCGGCGTCCCGGCGCCGGGCTGAACAGCCGCGCCTCGATGCGCGACCGTGCGTTCACCTCGACCCACTCGTTCGGGTAAACGCCCGCCACCCAGCGGTGGCCCGTGTTCGACTGGTCGGCGTCGCAGTAGAAATTGTCGCTGATGGCGAACTGGTCCGCCAGCGCATGGTGGTTGGGCGAGATATCCGCGCCTTCGACCACCCGGGTCCCATCCTCATTCCTGACGGTCATGCCCAGGCCGAGCGTCGTCAGCGACGGGTCGCCGTCGACGCCCCGCCGCTGGCCGAAGACCTGGTCGAACGTGCGGTTCTCCTTGACCACGAACACGATGTGCCGGATGGGGCCGCGTGCCGCGTCGCCGGCGAGCGCGGCGGCGAGCGGATGGCTCGGCGCCACGGCCACCGCACGCCGTGCCAGCGTGTTCTCGAGGACGGCGCGCGTCTGGACCGCCAGCGCGGCGGCGTCGGGCACGGGAACGATCTGCAGCGTCCCCTGCATGATGTTGCCGGGGTGAAGGCCGCGCCCGGGATCGACGAACCCGCGCCCCCCGTTCGGCCCGGACCCAATCCCCTTCGCGCTCGAGACGAACAGCGTGCGCCCATCCTTCGACACGGCGACCGACGAGGCGAACCACCCGGCGGGGATATAGCCCTCTACCGCGCGCCGGGCAGTGTCCACCACGGCCACGGCGTTCAGCCCGGCGCACGCGACGAAGAGGTGCCGCTCGTCGGGGCTCAGCGCGAGGCCGAACGGGATCACACCGCGCAGGCGTTCAAGGCCGGGGACGTCGAGGCTGATCTGGCCTGAGATGCCGGCGTGCGCCGCGTCGACCACGGTGATCGTGTCGTTCGTCGCGTTCGACACGTAGACCCACCGCTCCCCGGCCGCGACGCCGCCCGGGCTTGCGCCGCCGATGGTGCGCAGGCCGTCGCGCTCGGCGCCCACGAGATAGCCGGTCTTCACTCGCGCGGTCACCGCGCCGGCCTGGAGGTCGACGCGGAAGAGCGACATCGCATCGGGATGGTTCGGGCTGCCCAGGCCCGGGATCTGCAGCCCCTCGGCCGTCGTGCCTTCCTCCGCCTCCTTCGAGGGCACCCCGTAGGCGGGGAAGGACAGGCCTGCCGTCTCCCGGTTCTCCTCAGTCACCCCAGGCAGCAGCGGGTACTCGAACATTCCGACGTTGGTGACCCACGCCTGCCGGCCGTCGGGCGCGAGCGACACCGAGAAGGGATGGCGCCCGACGCGCACGGACCTTACGACGGCGCCGCTGCCGACGTCGATGGTGACCAGCCGGTAGTTGAACTGGTCGAGGGCATAGATCTCGGCTCCCGAGGGGCTGAGGACGAAATCGCCGGCGAAGCTGTCCTGGTACCCGCCGCCGTCGATCGAGAAGGTCCTGGCGACGCGGAGGGTGGCCAGGTCGATCTCCTTGATCTCGCCGCTGTTGGCGCTGCCGACATACAGGCGGCGGCCGTCGGCAGAGAACGCGGCTCCCATGTAGGTGCCCTCCCCCATTTCTTTCGGGGGTTTGACACCTGCGGGCGGGATGCGCACGCTCGGCGCGCCGCCGTCGACCGCCACCAGTTCGACGGCGTCGGGCCGAATCAGGGCGATGCGCGACTCGTCAGGCGACAGCGCCATCCCCCAGCTGTAGGACTGGGTGAGGACGACGCGTCCGGCGGGAGTGACGCGGCGGCCGTTGATGAGCGTGGCGCCGCCTGCCGCGCTCGCGGGAACCGTGTTGCGGCCAGGCGGCTCGGCCAGGATCAGGCGAGGGGGGGCAGCAACGCGGGTCCACCGCCACAGGCCGCATGCGGCGACGACAGATACGATGAGCAGCGCGACGGCCTCGGTCCTGTGTGTGCGCACGGGCCCAAGGATAGCCGATCCGTGCCCGCCCGGCGGACGAGAGGCGGCCGGCTGCGACGCGGCGTTCCCGGTGCTATAACGGGTGAGCGCGGCGGGGGGCGGTGCTTGCGCCGACCCGCGGAGGTCATCGAATGCCGATCAGAAGCGTGTGGCGAATGCACAAGGCCGGCTCTCTGGACCGGTTGACGCAGGAGTCGGAAGAACTTGACGCGCCGCCGCCCGGCCACGCGCGTGTGGCCGTCGGCGCGGTGGGTCTGAACTTCGCGGACATCGCGGCGTGCCTCGGCCTCTACTCCGCCACCCCGAGGGGCGCGTTCGTGCCGGGCCTCGAGTTCGCCGGCGCCATCGAGGCCGTCGGCGAAGGCGTCGCGTCGGTGGCGCCGGGTGATCGGGTCATCGGGGTCACGCGCTTCGGCGGCTACGCGACGCACGTCAACGCGGACGTGCGGTACCTCCTTCCCCTGCCAGCGGGTTGGAGCGACGCAGACGGCGCCGCGCTGCCCGTGCAGGCGATCACCGCGTGGTATGCGATCAGCGACCTGGGGGCGTGCAGGTCAGGGCACTCGGTGCTGGTGCAGTCGGCCGCCGGCGGGGTCGGCCTGAACGCGCTGGCGATCCTCCGCGGGCTGGGCGCGCGCGTGGTGGCCGCCGTCGGGCACGAAAGCAAGGTGCCGTTCCTTCTCGAGCACGCCGGGCTGGACCGCCGGCAGATCGTCGTCCGCGATCGCCGCGCGTTCGGGGCGCAACTCGACGAGGCCTTGCGTGTCAACCGGATGGACGGCTTCGATCTGGTGCTCGATGCGGTGGCAGGGCCGTTCCTCGAGCCGGCCTATCGGCGGATGAGGCCGGCGGGGCGCCTGGTGGTCTACGGCGCGGCCGACCTGATGCCCTCGGGGACGCGCACGAACTGGCTGACGCTGGCGGCCCGCTATGTCGTGCGGCCGCGCATCGATCCCATCAACATGGTGTCCGCGAACAGGAGCGTGATGGGATTCAACCTGATCTGGCTGTGGGACCAGGCCGACCGCCTGCCGCGGGCGTATGCCGGCCTGGCGCGCTACATCACGCGCCCGCCGTTTATCGGCCGCCGGTTCCCCTTCGGTGAAGCCCCGGCGGCCATGCGTTACCTGCAGAGCGGCGGCAGCATCGGCAAAGTCGTCCTGGTTACCTGAACGCCGCCGGGCGTCACACTACCAGCGTCTTGAGATACGCCACGCTCTGCTGCGTGAGCTCCCAGTTCTGCTCGACGTAGTAGCTCTGCACGCCTGCCGCCTTCGCCGCCGTGAACGTCTTGACCCAGTCGATGCTGCCCTTCCCCACGGCAACCTGCGGGCGCCTCGCCGGCCTGCCCTCGGCCGAAGGCGGCGGCAGCGGGGCGTTCATGTCGATGTCCTGCAGGTGAATCGAGTTGAAGCGGCCGGGGTATTTCAGGAAGTAGTCGGCGCCGACGAAGCCGGCGGTAATCTCGGACATCTGGAACTGGAACCTCACCAGTTTCGGGTCGAGCAGCTCCAGCAGCAGGTCGTAGACGCGCCGGCCATCGACGCTGGCGCGCTCGAACCCCTCGTTGTGCAGGCCCTGCTGCATTCCGGCCTTCGCGGCCGCGGCGGCGATCCCGTTGTACTCCTCCGCCGCGCGCTTCACCTGGTCGAGCGTCGGCGCGTTGCCGCCGTTGCCGTCGGCGAGGGTCGCGGTGACCATCTGGCTGATGCCGACCTCCTGCGCCCACGCGATGCTCTGCTGTTGGGAGGTCCGGAGCTCGGCCAGGCTGAAGTGGCTGCTCTCGGCTTTCATGCCGTGATCGGCCAGGATCGCCCGCACCTCCTTGCCGTTCGCCAGCACCGCGAATTCGCCTTTGTAGCCGATCGGCGAGCAGAGTTCGAGCCGCGTCACGCCGAGGCCGGCCATCATCTTCACGTAGGCCGGGAAGTCCTTGAGCATCGCGCGCGTGGGATAGATCTGGCTCCCGATGGGCAGCCCCAGCGGGTTCGCGAGCAACCGCGGAGCGCGCGAGGCCAGGAACCCGGCTGCGCCGGCGGCGGCGGTCTTCTCGATGAACGCTCTTCTCGACAGTGATGCCATCGCACTCTCCCTCCCCTACAACGACCAGCCGTCCCGGTACTCGCGCGTCAGGTACATGTTGGCGTCGGGCACGTTGGTGATCTTCGCCGCCGCGGCGTCCCAGAGCAGCCTCCGGCCGCCCAGGCGCAGCGAGATGGAAGCCAGATTCACCGCGTCGCACATCGGCCCCGCCAGCAGGAAGTCGCCGTAGGTCCGCGGCCCGCCCTTGAATGCGTCGATCCACACCTGGTCGCGCGGCGACACCCGCGGGCGGGCGTCCTGCTCGCCGCGCTGCCTCGGCTGCGGCGGCGCGGGCTCGGGGATGTTGTTCGCCACGCGGTAGGCGCGCATCTTCTCCCCGGGAATGATCTGCGGGTTCTCGGAGCGGAAGCCGCCCAGGATCTTTCCCTTGTCGCCCACGAACAGCATCCCCTCGTCGGCCAGTTCCTTGTTCTCCGCCATCAGCTC
This sequence comes from uncultured Acidobacteriota bacterium, assembly GCA_963806085.1. Classification (GTDB taxonomy): domain Bacteria; phylum Acidobacteriota; class Vicinamibacteria; order Vicinamibacterales; family JAKQTR01; genus JAKQTR01. The sequence continues at coordinate 582,491 of CAWDWR010000001.1, read as the reverse complement.
ATCGGGCACGGGCGGCTTGATGCCGCCGTCGTACCAGAAGATGTCGAGCGCCGGCCGGGCTCCCTTGGCCGCGAACCTCATCCGGATCGTGCACGCGATCGGGAACGAGTAGCCGTTCCGGATCGAGTAGCAGACATCCTCGTCCTTCACGTCGCACACGTGCGTGGGCGTCGACTCGACGCTGACCGGCGCGTCGAGGTCGAGCATCTGGAAGATCGGCCACAGGCTGTAGTGCCCCATGTCGGCAATCGACCCGCCGCCGAACTCGTACCACCCGCGGAAGTTCGTGTGGGTGTAAGCGGGGTTGTAGGGGCGGTCGAGCGACGGCCCCAGCCACAGCGTCCAGTCGAAGCCGGGCGGCACGGGCGGCGCGTCCGCGGGAATCTTCGCGAACTGGGGCCACATCGGGCGCACGGACCAGTTGTGGATCTCGCGCAGCGTGCCGATGGCGCCGTTGCCGACCATCTCGATGGCCTGTTTCTGGCCGGCGCCTTCGCTCGCGGGCAGGAAGTGCGTGGCCTTGTTCGCCGCGCGGGCGGCCGCGATCACGGCGCGGGCCTCGAGCACCCGGTTCGCGAGGGGCTTGTGCACGATCACGTTCATGCCGTTCTTCAGCGCGGCGAGCGAAATGGGCGCGTGCGTGTGGTCCGGCGTCATCACCTTCACCGCCGTGACGTCTTTCTCCTTCTCCAGCAACTCGCGGAAGTCCACGTAGGCGGCGCACCCTTTCCGCGGCTCGCCGCCGCCGAACTTCGCGTAGTACGTGTCGATGATCTCTTTGCCGACACCCAAGCCGCCGGGCACGCCCGGCACGCTCTCCCGCCACGTGGGGTTGTCGATCAGCCGCCGGATGCCGTCCCTGATCTGGTTCTTGCCCCACTCCAGGTAACCGACGCCGTCCCTGTCGACATCGCAGACGGCCACGACCTCGACCTCCGGGCTGGCAAGGATGCCGCCAATCTCGCGGATGGCCTGCGTGCCGAACCCGATGCAGGCGAGCGTGACCTTGTCGCTGGGCGCCACGTACCCCGCTCCGCCCAGGACGCGGCGGGGCACGATGGTGAAGGTAGCGGCGGCCGCCGCCGTGGAGAGGAACTCGCGACGATTCAACTCGGATGGCATCTGCTCGGCCTCCCATGGACCCGGAATCACGGCCGAGTGTACACGACGCGGGGCTACGGCAGGTATCTGAGCGCGAGCATGGTGATGTCGTCGCCTTGAGGAGCGGCCCCGGCAAACGCCGTCACCTCGGCGCCGACGGTCCGGATCAGGTCGTCGAGGGCCATGCCGCGGCATCTCGCCAGGCAGGGCGCGAGGCGTCCGGTGGTGAATTCCTCGCCCGCGAGATCGGTGGCCTCGGTCACGCCGTCGGTGTAGGTGAAGAGCCCGTCACCGGGGCCGAGCGCCAGGTGCCCGGCCTCGAACGTCGCGTGGTCGAACAGGCCCACCACCATGCCGCCGACCTGCGCGAGAGGCTCGACGGACCCGTCCGCGCGCAGCACGTAAGGCGGGTTGTGCCCGGCATTGCAGTAGGTGAGGTCGCCGGTCCGCGTGTTCAGGACGCCGTAGAACACGGTGACGTACATGCTGGCGACGCCCTCCGACGCGAGCACGCGGTTCACCTGCCCGAGGCACGCCTCAGGGGAGGCGCCGGCGTGGGCGGTGGCCTTGATGAGCGTCCGGCACACGGCCATGAACAGCGCCGAGGGCACGCCCTTGCCCGACACGTCTCCGATGACGAACCCGAGCCGGTCATCGTCGATGAGGAAGAAGTCGAAGAAGTCCCCGCCAACCGCCTTGGCCGGCGTCATGCTCGCGTGAATGGCGAATTCCCCGCGATCCGGAAACGGCGGGAAGCGGTTCGGCACGATCGCGTGCTGAATCTGGCTGGCGACCTCCAGCTCCCGGTGCAGCGCCGCCAGGCGCTCGCGGTCGCGCGCGGCCTGCACGGTCCGCTCGAACAGCCGCGCGTTCTCGAGGGCCGACGCCGTCTGGAGCGCGAGCGTGTTCAGCAACTTCAGATCCGCCGCCGCGTAGCTGACGGGAGCGGCGCTGGAGAACGCGATCAGGCCGGTCACGCGCTCCTTCACGCGCAGCGGCGTGCAGATGAGCGAGGCGATCGCATGGCCGTTGTCGACGTGCCGCGGATCGGCGTGCGCATCGTTGACAATCTCACCCTGCCCGCTCGTGAGAATGGCGGCAAAGACGCCCTCCGCCCAGGCCCCGCCCCCGTCGGCCGCGTACACCTCGCCGAAGGAGGCCACGGGCCGGAGCGTTCCGGCCGCCTCGTCGACCAGCATGACGGCCCCGTCGGTGGCGGCGATCAGATGACGGGCCTCGTCGAGGGTCAGGCGGGCCACCCTGTCGAGGTCCAGCGTGGTGGCCAGCTTCTCGGAGAAGCTGTAGATGAGGTTCACCTCGCGGTAGAGGTGCAGCACCTCGTTGGCGAGCGTCTTCCGCTCCACCTCCCTCGCGGCGAGGTACCCGAGCACGTCGGCCACCGCCGCCGCATTGGCCCCCCCGGACACCCAGCCCAACGGCTCGCCCTCGAGCGTCACCGCCGAGCGCGGGCCGCCGGCGCCGCGCCGGTCGCCAAACAGCAGTTCGCCGCCGGGCGCCTCGATGGCAAGGCCCGCCCCAGGGTCCCCGGCAAGCGCCGTCAGGACCGCGGCGAAGTCCTTGCGCTTGCGGATCAGGTGCTGCAGGGTCACGCTCGCCATGGCGCGCTCACAATCCCAGGACGGTCCTGGCCTTCTCCAGCAGCGCGTCGGGATCGAAGGGTTTCGTCATGTAGACGTCGGCGCCCGCCTCCATCCCCTTCTGCTTGTCGAATTCCTGGCCCTTCGCGGTGAGCAGCACCACGTGGACGTCCTTCATCCCGAGCGTCCGCTTCACGCGGCTGCACACGTCGAAGCCGCTGAGCTTCGGCATCATCACGTCGAGGAACACCAGTTTCGGGGCCTCGGCCTGGATGAGCGCGAGGGCCTCTTCCCCGTCGGAGGCCGTGAGCAGCTCGACGCCCTGGTCTTCCAGGTCCTCGAGCGCCTGCTGGATGAGCATCCGGAGATGGGCCTCGTCGTCGACGATCAGGATCTTCGATGGCACTCGGCACTCCTTCGCGCGCGCCTGCGATGCGGGCCGCGCACGCGCGCGGCGCGCAGGGCGGCTACTGGTAGACCAGGAACAGCACGTTCTCGAGGCCCTTCTCGAACCGGAGCATGCGGACGATCTCGGCGTTCTTCGAGAGCTGGGCATTCAACAGGATGATGTCGGGCTGGATCGCCACGGCCTTGGCGACGAGGTCGGCGCCGTTGGCCTCCGTCACGCTGTAGCCCCGGTCCTTCAGGACGTCGGAGAGCAGCTTCAGGGCCGAGGCGTCCTCGTCGACCACGAGGACGCGCTTGTTCGAACGCCCCTGCTCGAGCAGCGAACCGACTTCGCGGAACAGCGCCGCCGTGTCGATCGGCTTGGTGAGATACCGGTCGATCCCCAGCCGGAAGCCCCGCGTCCGGTCCTCGACGATCGACAGGATGATGATCGGGATGTCCATCGTCTGCGGATCGTTCTTGAGCACGGCGGCCACGTCGAACCCGTTGATCTCCGGCATCATCACGTCGAGGATGACCAGGTCGGGCCGTTCCCGCCGCACTTCCGCCAGGGCCTCGCGGCCGTTGGCGGCCACCCGCAGCCGGTAGCCCGCCTCCGAGAACTCCTGCATGAGCAGCGCGCGGATGTGGGGATCGTCGTCCACCGCGAGCACGTTGGGCTGATGGCCGGCGGTCGGCGGCGCGTTGACCGCGACCTGCTCGCGGAGCTGCCGGACGAGAGTCTCCAGGGTCACGACGCCCTTCGCCGGCCTCGCCTCGAGGATGGCCGGCAGGACGAAGGTGAACGTGCTGCCCTTGCCCGGCTCGCTCTCCACCCAGATGCGCCCGCCGTGGTGCTCGACGATCTCGCGGCAGATCGGGAGGCCGAGGCCCGTGCCCTTGGGCTTGTCGGTGAGCGTGTCGCCGACCTGCTTGAACTTCTCGAACACCTTCGGCTGGTCCGTCGGGGCGATGCCCATCCCGGTGTCGATCACGCTGACGGCGATGCCGTCGTCCTGGACCCTCGCCCGGCAGGTGACGGTGCCGGCGGCGGTGAACTTCACCGCGTTGGAGATGAGGTTGATCACGACCTGCAGCAGCCGGTCGGCGTCGCCGACGACGGCGGGCAGGTCGCCCGGCACGTCGCGGACGAGCGTGAGCCCCTTCTGATGGAAGAGCGACGAGGTGGCCGCCGTCGCGCGATCGATGACGTCGGCCATCGCCACCGTGTCCATGTGCCACTCGAGCTTGCCCGCCTCGATCTTCGCGAGATCCAGCACGTCGTCGATCAGCTTGGTCAGCCGCTCGCCCTCGCTGACGACGACCTTCAGGTTCTCCCCGATCTGATCGATCGTCTGGCGGACCTTCGCGTCGGCAGAAGTGATGAGGGGGAAGATCCGGTCCTCCAGGCGCTTCTTGATGATCTTGGCGAAGCCCAGCACGGAGGTCAGCGGCGTCCGGAGCTCGTGGCTCACCGTCGACAGGAAGGCGCTCTTGGCCGCGTCGGCCTCCTCGGCGGCGGCGCGCGCCCGCGCGGTCTCTTCGAAGAGCTGCGCGTTGTGGATCGCCACGCCGACGTTGGCGGCGATGGTGGTGAGCAGGCGCAGGTCGGCGTCGGAGAAACGCCCTTCCTCCTCCGTGCTCTGGACGCTGAGCACACCGATCACTTCGTTGCCCACCGGGATCGGCACGCCGAGGTAGGATTTCGCCGCCGCGCCCGACCGCTTGATGTTGAGCTGGGCGGTCCGGCCACCGATGTCCTCGTTGATGAGCAGCGGCTCGCCCGTCTGGATGATCCGCGACGTCATGCCGGTGCCGAACGGCAGCGAGGAGAACTCGTCGCCGTACCCATAGCGGAAGTGAATCGTGCTGGTCGCCTTGTCGAGCAGTGCGAGGTACGCGATCTGGGCGTTGAAGACCTGCCGCACCTGCTCGCCCACCTGGGCAATCAGCGTCCCCAACTCCAGTTCGGACGCGAGGGCGCGGCTGATGTTGTCGATGGTCGCCAGCTCCGCCGCGCGCTGCCGGATCTCGCGCTCCTGCTCGTTCAGCTGGCGGTACGCCTGGGCGTTGTCGAGGGCGATGCTCGTGTACGCCGCCAGGTTCTGCAGGAGATTGAGGTGGTACTCGGTGTACGCGTGCTTCTTGAAGCTCTGCACCGTGATGACGCCCAGCACTCGATCCTGCGACACCAACGGCAGGTAGATGAGCGACTCAGGTGCCCGCGACACTGACCCGTCCTCGAGCAGCCGGCTGCGGGCCTGGTAACTCGCCAGGTAGCGCCCGTACTCCGCGGAGACGTCGTTGAGGAACACCGGCTTGCGGTGTTCGATGCACCAGACCGGGAACTGGTTCTTGTCCGCGGTGTCGCGCGTGTACGGCGCGTACCGCTTGCCCTCTTCGACCGCCAGGCGGTACTCGATCTGCTGCCGCTCGGGGTGGTAGAGGCCCACGCCGAACACGCTGGCGTCGGCGAGCTGGTTCACCCGCTCGTAGAGGCGGAAGAAGATCGTGTCGAAGTCGAGCGAGGCGGTGATCTCCTTCCCGATGTCGCTCAGCAACTCGACGTTGTTCGTCCGCTCGCGCTCGGAGCGGGCCAGCGCCTCCGCGGCGTCGGCGCGCAGCTGCGCCTCCCGGAACTGGGACCGCTCACGCTCCTTGCCGATCACGCGGCGCCGCTGGACGCGATCGACCACGAACACGGCGCCCGCGAGCGCGGCGACGTACAGCAGGAAGGCCCACCACTTGAAGTACCACGGCGGCAGCACTCTGAACGCGTACACCGCCTCGCCGCTCACCTGCCCGTAGAGGTTCTGCGCGCGCAAACGAAACCGGTAGTCGCCGAAGCCCAGGTTCGTGAAGTCCCGGTTGTTCTCCTTCGTCCAGGCCGACCAGCCCGGCTCGAGCCCTTCGAGCATGTACTGGTACTGGTTGCCGGTTTCGTCGTCGAAGCTCGGAGCCGCGAATTCGAACCGCAGGGCGTTGTTCTCGTACGTCAGCGCGGGAGGCGCGGCCGCCGCCACTGGGCCGCCGTTGTAGATGGCGGCGCCGTCTTTCGCGACCACGCGGCGGATGAGGGCGTCGAACGGCACGCCGCCGTCCTTGCGCACGCCGGGATCATAGCGGATCACGCCGTCGCGCCCGCCGAACCACACCACGCCGTCGTCGTCCGGGTAGATGACGGAGGTCGGGAACTGCGAGAAGCGCAGGTACGGTTGCTTCTCCGCCTTGTACGTGCCGTCAGGCTGGCGCCTCGCCACCGCCGATTCGCGCCCGAAGTTGATCCAGACGTTGCCGCCGGCGTCCTCGCGCAGGAAGCCGTCGGTGCCCGAGCCGTTGACGTCGACGTCGACGACCTTGAAGGTGGTATCCGGCGTGAATCGCCCCTGCGCCCCGTCGAATCGGAAGATCTCGTCGGTGGACAGGAAGTACGGCGTGCCGGCCACCTGCGTCACGTTGAGGCCCGTTGACGGCAGCCCCTGCCCCGGACCGAAGCGCTCCACCTGCGGGGTCAGCGGGAGGCCCGGTCCGGGATCAGGCGACGGGAACCCGACACGCAGCACCCCGCCGGCCGCCGTGCCGAGCCACAACCGGCCGTCGGCGTCTTCGACCATGGATCGGACCTCGTCGGTGACGCCGCTGATTCGCCCCTCGAAGACCCACGCACCCGAGTCGAGCCGGACCGACGCCAGCCCGTCGAACAAGCCGACGAACACCCGGCCGGGATGCTTCCTGGACTCGAGCAGCACAGCGGGCTGGAACGATCCGGCCACCGACTGGCGTACGGGCGTGGCCTTGTCGCCGTCGATGCGATAGAGACCGTCGCCGGTGGCCGCGAGCAACTGCGGCGGCCGCCGACCAGAGGGATCGCCCACCGACAGGAACCACCAGCACTGGATCGTGCGGCTGATCCCCGCGACAGGGGTGAACGCGGCCGCAGCCGGCCGCGCATCGCCTGCGCCCAAGGCGGCGCGGGGCGTGCTCAGGTAGTACACCCCCCGGGAGGTCGCGACGTAGAGCGTCCCGGCGTGGCGATGGATGTACGACACCGACCCGCCGGTGAGGCCCGACGCCTGATCGAAGATCGAGATCGGCGAGGGCGTCTCGACCTTCGCAAGCCCGCCGTCGAGGCCCACCCACAACGCGCCTTGCCGGTCGGCGAACACGCAGTAGTGCGTGTCGCCGACGCCGGTCGAGGCGTCGAGGCGCTGGATCAGGCGTCCTTGCCGGTCGATGATGGCCGTGCCGGCGCCGGTGGTGGCCAGGGCGAAGGTGCCGTCCGGCAACACCGTGCCTCGATACACATCCATCGTCCGAAGCCATCCGTCGATGTCCGTCGGAAAGCGTGTCACCGAGCGGCCATCGGCAAGAAACAGCCCCTCGGCCCGCGTACCGACCAGGATCCGTCCCTCGTCGTACGGGAGGATGACGGGGCGCGTCTCCTCGGAGAACCGCCGTCCCCCGGGAACCTCCTCGAGGGCATCTCCCGTGAGCTTCATCAGCCCAGTCTCGGGCTGGCCGATGTAGAGGGCGCCGCTAGCCAGGCCGGCGCGGTAGAACCGCGACTGGGGCTTCCAGACGCGGATGTGGCCGTTGGACCAGCGGAACAGGCTCTGCGCGGACTGGAAATAGATGCCCTCGGGGGATGCCAGCGTGCGCCAGACGTCTGCGAACTCGCGATGCTCGGCGGGCACCTGATCGAGCAGCGACACGAACTGGAGCTGGCCGGCGGCATCCGGCGCGAGGTATCCGAACTCGCCGACGGCACCCACGTAGATGCGGCCCTGGGCATCTTCCGCGAGCGAGCGCACCACGGTCTTGTTCGGCATCCTGATCAGGCGCCACGATGCCCCGTCGTACTCGAGCACCCCGGCGTTGTTGCCGACGTAGATGACGCCGCGATTGTCCTGGACGATGGCCCAGTTCTGTTCGGGCGCGCCGTACTCTCTGGGCAGGTACTTCCGGACGAACGGCCGGCCGGCTTCGGCGGAACGCGCGGCTGAATGAAGCGCGGCCGCCGGTCCGAGAGAAGAGCGCGCGGCAGGAGCGGGGACGGGGTCCGGAGATTGCGCGGAGACGACCGCCGCCAGCAGGAGCGGGGCCAGCGAGGCGCCGAAACGTGACATCGGGGGCTCCAGCCTGTGTGGGCAACCGGCGTGCCACACGCCACGCCACGCACGTCTCCGCGGCGCGTGCGCAAACTCCGACTGACAAAGTATGCGTTTGATTCTACATCACATCGCGTCTCGTTTGTGGCGCTGAATCGCTGGCGGCACCGCCGGAAGCCGTGCGCCGTCCCATCCGCGGTATAGTGCGCGCACGCGCCGGTCACCTGCGCCGCGCCGCGTGCCGATGTCCTGGAGGAGTGCATGCCGAGTTCGAATCCGCGCGCCGCACGCCGCTGCTGGCGGACCGGCGCGTTAGCGGCGGGGTTGCTGTGCAGCCTGACGGTGACGGGTCAGGAACGGTGGGCGCCCGACAAGCCCGAGCCCGGGTCGGTGGAAGCCATCGCGCAGTTCACGACGGAGCCGCGGTTCGGCAATCCATGGGTGGCCTACGTGCCCGACTCGGCGACGGTCCCATCCCCGACCAAGTACCTCGGCCACATCGTGGGCGCCCCCGGCGAGTTGTCGCGGACCCGGCAGATCTACGGCTACTTCCGGGCGCTGGCGAACGCCACGCCGCGCGTCCGGGTCGAGACGGTCGGCACCTCCGACGAAGGCCGTGAGATCCTGCTCGTGGCTATCGCCGACGAGGCCGGCATCCGCGACCTGGCTCGGCTGAAGGCGGCGGCGGCGGCGCTGGCCGACCCGAGAACGACGACGCCCGGATGCGGCCGAGGGCGTGATCGCGTCGGCGCGCCCCTTCTACTTCTTCAACGCCGGGCCTGCACTCCAGCGAATCTGGCAGCCCCGAGATGGTGATGGAGCTGGCCTACCGGCTCGCGGTGTCGGAGCAGCCCTTCATCAAGACCATCCGCTCGAACCTCGTCGTGCTGATCAACCCGGTCTCGGAACCTGACGGCCGCGACCGTTTCGTCGACTGGTTCTACCGCTACCTCAAGGGCAAGACGGACTACGAGTCGCTGCCGCCGATCTCGCCGCCCTACTGGGGCAAGCTACGTCTTCCACGACAACAACCGCGACGCCCACCAGCGCGCCCTGGAAACGACGCGGGCGGTGCAGAAGATCTTCCACGAGTTCCACCCGGTGGCGCTCCACGACCTGCACGAGTCGATCCCGCTGCTCCAGACCTGGAACGGAACCGGCCCCTGGAACCCGAACCTGGACCCGATTGTCGTCAGCGAGTTCTTCGACATGTCCTTCGCCGAGGTGCGCGACCTGACGGCGGCGGGCATGCCCGGCGTGTGGACGTGGGCCTTCGGCGAAGGGTTCGGCCATCACTACACCGAGTCGGTGGCGACCAACCACAACGCCATCGGGCGCGGCTACGAGACGTTCGGCAACGCGAGCGCCGAGACGATGGAGAGGAACCTCAGGGACCTGAAGTACACGGGGCGGCCGGTCACGGGGAGCGAGTGGTACCGGCCCGCTGCCGCCGCCGCGCAACTTCACGTGGTCGCTGCGCGACAACACGAACTACATGCAGACGGCCTGCCTCTCGGTGCTGAACCACACGGCGAACAACGCGAAGGAGATGCTGCGGGCCTTCTACCGCAAGGGCTACAACTCGTGGCAGAAGGGGGTCAAGGAGAAGCCCTACGCGATTGTCATCCCCGACGGCCAGGGCGACAGGCGCCGCGTGGCGCAGATGGTGGACCTGCTGCGCGCGCAGAAGATCGAGGTCTCGCGCGCGACGGCCGGCTTCACCGTGAAGGAGGGGACGTTTCCGCAAGGCAGCTTCGTGGTGCGGCTCGACCAGCCGTACCGCAACTACGCGGTCGACCTGCTGCTCCCCCAGAAGTTCCCGGCCGACGCGGAGCACCAGCCGTACGACGACATCTCTTGGGCGCTGCCGGTGCACTACGGCGTCGAGGCCACGCGCATCGACGACGAGCGGCATCCGGCAGGCGGCCGTCGAACTGCTCCAGGCCGACCCGCAGCCGGCTGGTGCAAGTGACCGGCACAGGCGCGGTGTACGTCCTGAAGGACACCGGCCAGGAGGCGCTGCTCGCAGCCCGCGCGCGGCTGGCCGCGTTCAGCCGTCAGCGTGGCGGAACGGTCCTTCACGCTCGGCGACGTCGAGTATCCCGCCGGTTCGTGGATGATCCCCGACCAGGCCGGCCTCCGCCCGGCCCTGGTGCAGGTGGCGCGCGAACTCGCCCTCGACTTCGCCGCGGCGCCCGCGGTGCCGGCCGGCGTGCCCAGCCACGCGGCGCCCGTTCCGCGCCTCGCCGTCTGGCATGCGTGGGCCGACACGCAGGCGGCGGGCTGGATCCGCCTCACGCTCGACCGCCAGAAGGTGCCCTACGCCTACATCAGCGACGACGACATCAGGGCGGGAGGGCTCGAGGACAGGTTCGACGTGATCGTGTGGCCGGAGAACGAGTCGGATCTGCAGGAGCAGATTCACGGCATCGACCGCCGGTACTCGCCGTTGCCCTACACGAAGACGACCGACTTCCCCACGCACGGTACGCCCGACGCCTCGGACGACATCACCGGCGGCATCGGGTGGACGGGCCTGGCGCAACCTGCAGCAGTTCGTCGAGCGCGGCGGGCTGCTGATCACGCTCGGAAACGGCTCGGCGCTTGCCCTCGAGGGAGGCCTGGTGCGCGGCGTGTCGAACGCCGCCGGCGGCGGCAGCGTGTGGACGCCAGGCGTCGAGCTGAAGACGACGTTCCTGCGCCCCGACCATCCGATCGCGTACGGCTACAAGCCCGTGGATTCGGTGTTCCGCGGCAGCTTCGGCGTCTATCGCGTCCGGCCGGCGGACCGGGGCTGGGTCGTGCTGCAGTGGGGCACGAAGCCGCCGAAGGAGGACCGCGACCCGGCCGAGGCGCCGGCCGAGACACCTGCGAAGGAGGACGGCACAATGGTCGTCAGCGGCGGCGCCAAGGGTGAGGACGTGCTCGAGGGCCGCCCGGCGATTCTCGACATTCCGGTGGCAAAGGGCCACGTGATCGCGTACAACTTCAACCCGATGCACCGCGACCTGAACCGGTCGGACTACCGGCTGCTGTGGAACGCGATGCTGAACTGGCAGGCGATTCTCCGGTGAACGGTCGCCTCGCCGGGGCCTGGGCCCCGGCCGCCATGGGTCGCCAATCTCGCTGTCTCGAACGCACTGAACGAGGGAACAGGATCATGAAGAAGCACATCATCATCGTCGCCGCCGCCCTGAGCCTGGCGGCCAGCACGGCCGCCCTCGCGCAGGCGGTCAACACGCTCACCGCCGCCGAGAAGAAGCAGGGATGGGTGCTCCTGTTCAACGGCAAGGACTTCGACGGCTGGCGCCAGTGCAACGGCACGGCGATGCCGGCCAACTGGGTGATCGAAGACCAGGCCATGAAGGTGTTCACCGCCCCGGGCAAGAAGCCGGGCCAGGGCTCGGGCGGCGACATCCTGTACGGCGTCAAGAAGTTCCGCAACTTCGAGCTCTCCATCGACTGGAAGACCGAGAAGGCGGGCAACTCCGGCATCTTCTTCAACGTGCGCGAAGTGCCCGGCAAGCCGATCTACTACGCGGCGCCCGAAGTGCAGGTGCTCGACAACGTGGACGCCACCGACAACAAGATCCCCAGCCACCTCGCCGGGTCGCTCTACGACATGCTCGCGGCCGACCCCAAGAGCGTGAAGCCGGTCGGCGAGTGGAACACGATCGTCATCAGCGTCAAGGACGGCAAGGTCACCCACACGCAGAACGGCATGAAGGTGGTCGAGTACACGCTCTGGACGCCCGAGTGGGACGAGATGGTCGCAGAACAGCAAGTTCAAGACGTTCCCCGGGTTCATCGAGGGCATCGCCAAGGAGGGCTACATCGGCCTCCAGGACCACGGCTACGCCATCTGGTTCCGGAACATCAAGATCAGGGAGCTCAAGTAGGGTCAGACCCGGGTCTGACCCTCTGCCTCCAAGGTCGGACGGGCGGACGATGGACCGACGCGGATTCCTGCGGCTGTCTGCGGCCGCGTGCGCGGGCACGCTGGCGGCGGCGCCAGCCTTCGCGGACGAAGCGCCTGGCGGCGGCCGTGTGATGACGGTGCTCGGTCCGATCGCTCCGGCCGAGCTCGGCAGCACGCTTGCCGCACGAGCACGTGCTGGTGGACTTCGTTGGCGCGGACACGATCGCGCCGGGCCGGTACGACGCGAACGAGGCGTTCGACGTCGCCCTCCCCTATCTGCGGGCCGCGCAGTCGTTGGGATGCCGCGCGCTCGTCGAGTGCACGCCGGCGTACCTCGGGCGCGACCCGCGGCTGCTTCGCGCGCCTCGCGAAGGCCGCCGGCCTCCACGTCCTCACGAACACGGGCTATTACGGCGCGGCAAAGGATCGGTACGTGCCGCGCCACGCGCACGACGAATCCGCGGACCAGTTGGCGGGCCGGTGGATTCAGGAGTGGGCGGACGGCATCGAAGGCACCGGCATCCGGCCCGGGTTCGTCAAGACGGGCGTGGACGCCGGACCGCTGTCGTCGATCGACCGGAAGCTCGTGCAGGCCGCGGCTCGCACGCACCGGCGCACCGGTCTCACCATCGCCTCGCACACCGGAAACACTCGCGCCGCCCTCGACCAGCTCGACGCTGCTGGCTCACGAGGGCGTCCGTCCGGATGCGTTCATCTGGGTCCACGCCCAGAACGACTGGGAGACGGACTCGCGCGTCGAGGCGGCCCGCGGGGGCGCGTGGATCGAAATCGACAACATCGGCGAGCAGACGCTCGCGGTGTGCGTGGAGCGCGTCACGGCGCTGAAGGGCCGCGGCTGCCTGAACCGCCTGCTGGTCTCGCATGACGCCGGTTGGTACAGGCCCGGTGAACCGCGCGGCGGGAGCTTTCGCGGATTCGACACACTCTACGCCGCGTTCCTCCCCGCGCTTCGACAGGCCGGATGGACGGCGGACGAAATCCGGCAGGTGCTGGTCGCGAACCCGGCCGCCGCCTTCACCGTCGCGGTCCGGAGTCAGACCCGGGTCTGACTCCCGGCCCCTGGCGCGAGGCCGCCCTGCAGGGCGATCGCGCTCGTGATCGACCTGGCGCAGCGTGAACTCGAGCGGCTCGCGGAGGGAGTAAAGTAGAGCCTGTGGTCTTCCTCGGAATGTCCCGGGCTGTCGCGTCAATGGCATGCATCGCCATCGGTTGCCTGGCAGCCGCGTGCGGCGGCGACTCGACGCCCACAGCCCCGACGCCTGCGCCGTCGTCGGCGGTGGTGACGGTCTCCGTCATGCCGGCGCCGCTGGTGGCCGTCTCCGACGCCAGCGGAGCGCTGGACCGGTACCGCGTCACGGCCAACCTCACGTTCCAGGAAACCGGCGGCAAGGCCTGCAGGATTACGGCGCTCAAGGTGACGACATCGTCGACGACCGCCTCGCCGGCGTGGTCCTCGGCGGCGTCGGCCGAGGTCTCCATCGCCCTCGACGCGAAGGGCACAGCCGCCTACACGCACCCGACGACGTTCGACGCGGCGGCCCCGGACCCGGCAGCCCGCTGGCAACTGGATGTCACCGCAGCCGACGCGGACGGCAGGCCGGTGACGATCGCGCCGGTCCAGGTGCCCATGACGGTGCCGCCGCGCCCCGTCGCCGAGGCCGTGCTGGTCGGCGCGGGCGATGTGGACGGATGCGGCCGGCTGGAGCCTGAGTACACCGCGAGGCTGCTCGACCGCATCCCCGGCACGGTCTTCGTGGCGGGAGACGCCACCTATCCGTCGGGCACGATCGCCAATTACCAGAATTGCTACGGACCGACCTGGGGACGGCACCTCTGGCGGACGTTCGCGGTGCCAGGCAACCACGACTACGAGCCCGACAACGGCGCCTCGTTCTTTCAGTACTTCGGCGCCGCGGCCGGCCCGGCGGGCCTCGGCTATGCCAGCCACACCCTGGGATCCTGGCACCTCGTCATGCTGAACAGCATGCTGCCGGCCCAGGCGGGCTCGGTCCAGTACGAGTGGCTGCGCCAGGACCTGGCGGAGTCGCGGGCCACCTGCACCGTCGCGGTGTGGCACCATCCGGTGTTCAGCTCGGGGACGAACGGCAACTCGCCGCGCATGCGCGACGCCTTCAACCTGTTGTTCCAGTTCGGGGCCGACCTCGTGCTGAGCGGAGACGATCACGTCTACGAGCGGTTCGCGCCACAGGATGCCAACGGCCGGGCCAACGCGCGGGGCATCCGCGAGTTCGTCGTGGGCACCGGCGGCTACGCGCTGTATGACCTGCGCACGCGGCAGCCGAACAGCGAGGTCTTCGAGAACAAGACCTACGGCGTCCTGAAGCTCACCCTGAAGAGCGGGAGCTACGACTGGGAGTTCGTCCCGATCGACGGCCAGAGCTTCCGCGACGCCGGGACCGGAACCTGCGTCACGCCGGCGGCGCTCGCCCGTTGAGGAAGGCGGATGATGGTCACGATCCGCGCCCGGCTTCTTGCCCTTGTCGCCGTCGCGCTCCTGCCGGCTCTGGCGCTCATCGTCTACGATCAGTACCTGTTCCGGCAGCAGGTCTTCCGCACGATCCAGGAGGACGCGTTCCGCCAGGCATCCCTGGTCGACCTGCAGCTCGAGATGCAGATCCGCGACTCGGCGCGGCGATCCTCGCTGCTCGTCCGGCTTCCGGTCATCCAGGCGATGGACGCGTCGGCCAGCGCGGTGCTCGCCGACATCCTGCGCGAATCGCCCTACTACGTGAACCTGGCCCTCGCCGACGCGTCGGGCCGGATCGTCAGCAGCGCGCTGCCGTTCACCGGAGCGCCGTCGATCGGCGAGCAGGCGTTCTTCAGACAGGCCGTCGAGACGAAACGGTTCGCCACCGGGCCGTTCTACCGGAACCCCCTCTCGGCCAGGCCCGGCCTGGACATGGCCTATCCGATGCTGGGCCCCGACGGCGCGGTACGCGGCGTGCTCTGGGCCACGCTCGGGCTCGAATGGACCGCCGATTTCGTGAAGGCCGCGAAGCTGCCCGCCGGCGCCGTGCTGCTCGTTCTTGATCCGCGCGGGACAGTGCTGTGGCGAACGCCCGACCCCGAGCGGTGGGTCGGCCGGTCCTTCGACGCGGCGGAGTTCTTCGACAAAACCAGGCGGTTCGACTCGGGAACGACCGTGGCGCGGGGTGTGGATGGCATCGAGCGCCTGCATGCCTTCACCCAGGTGCGCTCCGGGGACCAGGGCGCGGAAGCCTTCCTGTCGATCGGCATTCCCACCACCACGGCCCGGCAGGTGGCCTGGGAGTCGCTCCTCCGCAATCTCGGCATCCTTCTGCTCGGGGCGGTCGGCTGCGCGGCCCTGGCCTGGGTTGGGGCCGAGCGCTTCTTCCTGCGCGAGACCCGCGCCCTGCTCCGCACGGCCCGGCGCATGAAGAAGGGCGACCTGACGGCGCGCACGGGCGTCGCCGGGGGCCGCGGCGAGCTGCGCGAAGTGGCGCAGGCGCTCGACTCGGGCCTCGCGGCCCTGGCGGCGGCGCAGGCGGAGATGGCCGAGGCGCGGCGCGCGGCGGAAGCCGCGAACCAGGCGAAGAGCGCGTTCCTCGCGGTGATGAGCCACGAGATCCGCACGCCGATGAACGCGATCATCAACATGACGGGGCTCGCGCTCGGACACGCCGCTCGACGCCGCCCCAGCGGCAGTACGTGAGCGTGGCGCACGCCTCGGCGCGCAACCTGCTCGGCGATCATCAACGACATCCTCGACTTCTCGAAGATCGAAGCCGAGAAGCTCGAGCTCGAAGAGGCGCCGTTCAGCCTCCGCGCGCTGCTCGACGAGGTCACCGAAACGTTCCGCGCCAAGGTGGTCGAGAAGCACGTCGAACTCATCGCCGCACGTCGCCGCCGGACGTGCCCGACCGCCTCGTCGGCGACGCGCTGCGCGTGCGCCAGGTGCTGACGAACCTGGTCGGCAACGCCTTCAAGTTCACGGAGGCCGGCGAAGTGGTGGTGAGAGTGGCACGGCGCGAGGCGCCTGCGGCCGGCGGCGAGACCGCGCCGGGCCGCATCCGCCTCGCCTGCACGGTCCGTGACACCGGCATCGGCATCCCGCCGAGCAGCAGGGCCGGTTGTTCGAGGCGTTCACCCAGGCCGACACCTCGACGTCGCGCAAGTACGGCGGCACCGGCCTCGGCCTCGCGATCAGCCGCCGGCTCGCCCGGATGATGGGCGGCGACCTCACGCTCGAGAGCGCCGCCGGCGTCGGGTACGACGTTCACCTTCACCGCTCACGCTGGGCATCGCGGAGGGCGGCAGCGCCCACGCCCTCCCGCCGATCACCGACGATGTGCGCGCGAGCGACCGGTGCTCGTCATCGAGGACAACGACACGAGCCGCGAGCTGCTCGAGACCTGTTCCTGACGAGCTGGGGCGATGCCATGCCGTCTGGTGGCGATCCGCCGAGGACGGGCTGGCGCTGCTCGAGCACCGGAACGTGAACGGCGCGGGCGCGCGCGTTCGGGCTGGTCGTCCTCGACTGGATGCTGCCCGGCATGAACGGCCTCGAGGCGGCCGAGCGCATCCGCCGGCACCGCCGGACTCGCATCGCTCCCGATCATCCTGATCAGCGCCTACGCCGGCAAGGAGGAGGAAGCCCGCTGCGCCGAACTGGGCGTCAACGTCTTCCTGCCGAAGCCCATCACGGCCTCGTCGTTCTTCGACGCGATCATGGAAGCCGAAGGGCGCGGGCGCGCGGGCCGTGCGCCCGCATCATGAAGCGCCGCTCGCGCGCGAGTACCAGGGCGTGAAAGCGCTGCTCGCCGAGGACAACGAGGCGAACCAGATGGTGGCGACCGAGCTGCTGTCGCGCCTCGGCATCGAGCTCGACATCGCGAACAACGGGCGCGAGGCGGTCGAGATGGTGCGAGCCAACCCGGGCGCGTACGCCGTGCGTCCTGATGGACATGCAGATGCCCGAGATGGACGGCCTCGAGCGCGACGCGCGCGCTGCGGGCCGATCCGGCCTTCGCGCGACCTGCCCATCATCGCCATGACGGCGAACGCCATGAAGCCGGACCTCGACGCCTGCCTGGCCGCCGGCATGAACGACTACGTCACCAAGCCGATCGATCGCGCGGTGCTCGCGGCGACGCTGCGCAAGTGGCTGCCCGATTCGGCCAGGCTCGCCGCCGGCGACGGCGGGCCCGGCCGACGCCGCGGAGCCCGCCACGCCGGCGGCCGCCACGCTGCCGGCGCTCCAGGGCATCAACGTCACCGGGGCGCTCGCGCGCCTCGGCATCGGCTTCGACGCGCTGCAGCGGATGCTGATCCGGTTCGCCGACGGCCAGGCCAAGACGCTCGCCGACCTGCGAGCCGCCGTCGACGCCGGCGACGCGGGCGCGGCGGCGACGGCACGCGCACGCGCTGGCAGGCGCGGCCGGCAACCTCGGCGCCGACACGCTGCGCGAGGCCGCCAAGGCGCTCGAAACGGCCGCCCGCGCGGGCGCACGCCGATCTCGCGGCGCACGCCGCCGCTCGTGGAGGAACGCGCCGGCATCGTGTTCCGGTCGATTGGCACGCTCCGGGCCGACACTGGGGTGGCCGCCGCGAACGGGCCCGCAGGCCCGGCCGCGCCTCCAGCCGATCCCGCCGTCCTGCGCCGCGCGCTGCGCGTGCTGCAGGAAGCCCTCGAGCACGCCGACCCCGACGCCACGGCCGCCGCGCTCGGCGCCCTGGCCGGCATGCCGCTGCCCGGGTCGGTGCGCGCCGCCGTCGAGCGGGTGCGGGTGCTGGCCGACGAGTACCAGTTCGAAGCCGCGGGCGTCGACATCGGCGCGTTGCTGCAACGGCACGCCACGGAGTCGTGAACGTGAAAGACCTGTCCGAGAGCCGCATCCTGATCGTCGACGACGTGAAGGCGAACGTCGACGTGCTGGTGCAGACGCTGCGCGAGCACTACAAGCTGAGCGTCGCGCTGGACGGCGCCGCCGCGCTGCGCAGCATCGAGAGGAACCCGCCGGATCTCGTCCTGCTCGACATCATGATGCCCCCCGGCATCGACGGCTACGAGGTGTGCCGGCAGGTCCGGGCGAGCGAGGCGACGCGCGACATTCCCGTCATGTTCCTGAGTTCGCTCGAAGACGTGAAGGACAAGGCGCGCGGCTTCGAGGTGGGCGGCAACGACTACCTGACGAAGCCGTTCGAGATGCTCGAGGTCAAGGCGCGCGTGCACTCGCTGCTCAAGGCCAAGGCCTACACCGACGCCATCCGGGAGGCGATCGCCCGCGACCTCCGCATCGCGCGCGAGATCCAGATGGGCATCCTGCCCGCAGACCTTGCCGCGGCCACGCAGCGGCACGCCGATCGACGGTCGATGCCGTCATCGAGCCTGCCCGCCAGGTCGGCGGCGATCTCTACGAGGTGCTGCGCGCCGCGGACGACCGCGTCGTGGTGGCGCTCGGCGACGTGTCGGGCAAGGGCATCCCGGCGGCGATGTTCATGGCGGTGGCCGTGACCGTGCTGCGCACGCTGGCCCGCACCATCACCGATCCAGCCGAGATCCTCCGCCGGCTGAACGACGAACTCGCCGACCAGAATCCGCGCGGCATGTTCGTCACGATCCAATGCCTCGTGTTCGACCTCGCGAAGGAGGAGGTGGCGGTCGCCGGCGCCGGCCACCACCAGCTGGTCGTCCTGTCGCCAGGGCAGCCGCCGCGGCTCGCCTTCCCGTCATCCGGCCGGCCCGCGGGGCTGATGCCCTTCAACCCCGTCGAACGCGAGTCGATCGGCGCTCTCGGCCGGCACCACGTTCGTGCTGTTCTCGGACGGCGTGAGCGAGGCGATGAACGCCGCCGACGAGTTCTTCGGCGAGGAACGGCTGCTGGCGCACCTCGCCGGATCGTCGTCAGTGTCGCCGACGGACATCGTCCGCGGCACTCTGGACGCGGTGCGGGCGTTCGCCGCCGGCGCGCCGCAGTCTGACGACATCACGATCCTGGCCGCCCGGTATCGGTAGGACGTCGGCGGGGCGCGGCACGTCGGGGTACGTGACGCGGGTGTGGTAGAGGTTGGCGAGCGCCGTGACGAACGCCGGCTGCAGCCGCGCGAGATCCCGCAGCGTCAAGGTGGACTCGTCGAGCTGGCCGTCGGCCAGCAGTTCGTCCAGCGCGCGGCTGACGATGGCCCGGAACTCCGCGTCGGACGCCGCGCCGCGCGCGCGGGCCATGGCCTCGATCCGGTCGGCCATCATCAGCACGGCCGTCTCGCGCGACCGCGGCCGCGGCCCGGGATACCGGTAGTCCTCGATGTCCGGTTCCGAGCCGGCCACGGCGGCTTTCTGCAGAAACGTGACGACGGTGCTGGTGCCGTGGTGTTCCCGCACGAAGTCGGGGATCCGGCCGCCCACGTGATACTGCTCGAGCAGTTCCACGCCCCGCTCCACGTGCGTCAGGATGACGCGCGCGCTGTCCCGCGGCTCGATCCGATCGTGAGGGCTCCCGAGACGCTGATTCTCGGTGAAATAGAGGGGCGCCTCCATCTTGCCCACGTCGTGGTAGAGCGCGCCGACCCGGACCAGCTGCGCGTCGGCGCCGATGGCATCGGCGCCCGCCTGCCCCAGCAGGGCGGTCGACACGGCGTGCTGGAAGGTGCCCGGCGCCTGTTCCATGAACCGGCGCAGCAGCGGGTGGTCGTAGCTCAGCCACTCCGCCAGCCCGAGCTTCGACGAGTAGCCGAACAGCCACTCGACCGGGCGGCTGAGCGCGAGGGCGACGAACGCTCCGATCGCCGCCCCGGCGCACGCCGCGGCGGCCGACACGAGCGCCTCGCCGGTGCCGACCGACGCGCCCGAGAGCAGGGCGGCGCTCAGCCCCGTGACGAGCGCCACCAGTCCGCTGGCGCCGCCGGCCCTGATGATGCAGGAACGCTGGCGGCACGGCACCACGAGCTGCCCGGCCACCAGCCCGATGGCGAACGTATGCGCCGTGAAGAGGATGCCGAGGTTCGCGAGCGAACCGGCGCTGATGGCGATGGCGGCGCACAACCCCAGGAAGACCCGCCTCGAGAGGACGAGCCCGGCCAGCATCGGCACGGCAGTCGCGGGAAACAGCAGGACCAGTGCCGTCCTCGAGATGCCGGGCACCACGGCCGCGAGGCCGTCGGCCAGGCCCAGCCAGACCCAGCACGCCGCGCTCGCGCCCACCAGCGCGGCGAGGGCGAACGCCGCATCGCGCAGCGGAACGCCACTGAGCCCCACCATGGGCGGGAGCCACAGCATTGCAGCCAGCATCGCCCACGCGATGACGGCGGTCCCGGCGGCGCGGCGGATGAACGCCTGCGGGAGGGCCTGCTGATGCAGATACTGCAGCGCGAGCAGCGCTTCGCGCGTCACCTCGCGCCCTTCGTCCACGATGAGCTGGTTGCGCCGGAACTGCAGGGTGATGGGGAGCACGTCGGCCGACGCCTGGGCGCGCCGCCGGGCCGTCTCCGCCTCGTCGAACGTGGCGTTGGGCACGATGAGGCGGGAGGCGAGCCCCACCAGCGCGGCCCGGTCGGCCGGCGGCACGTTCGGCAGCAGGCGGCCGGCGCGCGTGCGCATCCGGGCCGCCGCGCCGGGCACGTCGTCGAGCATGGCAGCGTCGGACAGCACGCGATCGACCGCCCCCGCAGCCGTTCTGAGCGCCACGCGCGGCGGTTCGCCCGGCCGGCGGGCGCGGTCGGCGGCGTCTCGGCAGGGCACGCACGTCGCGCGCGATGGGCCTCGCGTGCGCTTCTCTCACGAGGGCCACCAGGCCGTCCTCGAGCGCACGGTCGAAGCGGCCCTCGGCGAGCACCCGGCGCTCGTCGTCGGTCAGGGCGATGGCGAGCTGCCGCTCGACCTCCGGCAGGAAATCCTGGACGGCCGCCCTGACGGCCTCCTCGGCGTCGCGGGCCCTGGTCTGCTGCAGCCGGCGCTGCGCCGCGCTCCCCAGCTTCGCCAGCTCCGCCTCCGGCACCACCCGGATCGCGTCGGCGTCCTCGATGCGCTTGCGGGCCTGGGCGAACACCTCTGCAACGCGCGCCGGCACGACGGTCGCCGGAGCCGGGTCGAAGGCGGCGACAGGCATGACGAAGCGCGCGGCTTCCTCGCGGAGCCGAGCCGTTCCCTGCTCATCGAGGATCGACAGATCGAACGGCGCCCGGACGGTCGCCGTCGCGTAGTCGCCCACGTCGTAGGTGTAGGTGGACCTGAGCGTCCGGGGCGACGCGACCATCACGCCGATCAGCACCGCCGCCACGGCCGTGCCGACGAGGAGGATCGGCCCGGGCCGCCGCTCCCAGCGCTCGTGCTGGCGCCGGAGCCGTGCGCGGACGAATCGCCGGAGCGACACGATGGGCGTCATCGCTCCCCGAACCTCCGGTGCCGGCGGCCGAATGGGGCGCTCACGGCTCGGATGTTACGGCGAAAGGCCGCCCCCGGCAAGCGCGGCGGAGGCGGCACGCGAAACGCATAGATATGCAGTTTGACGTATACTTATGTGATGTCGAACATTCTCCAGCGCCTCCCCGTCGGCGAGCGGGTCGGGATCGCGTTCTCGGGCGGCCTCGACACGTGCGCCGCGCTTCACTGGATGCGCCAGCGCGGCAGCATCCCGTTCGCCTACACCGCCCACCTGGGCCAGCCGGACGAGGCCGACTACGACGCCATCCCGCGCAAGGCGATGACGTACGGGGCCGAGCAGGCGCGCCTCATCGAGTGCCGCGCCCAGCTGGTGGCCGAAGGCATCGCGGCGCTCCAGTGCGGCGCGTTCCACATCTCCACGGCCGGCCAGCTCTACTTCAACACCACGCCGCTCGGCCGCGCGGTGACGGGCACGATGCTCGTGTCGGCGATGCAGGAGGACGAGCGTCAACATCTGGGGCGACGGGAGCACGTACAAGGGCAACGACATCGAGCGGTTCTACCGCTACGGCCTGCTCGTGAACCCGCACCTGCGGATCTACAAGCCGTGGCTCGACCAGGACTTCATCACCGAGCTCGGCGGCCGCGCCGAGATGTCCGCCTACCTCGAGGGCGCCGGCCTCGAGTACAAGATGAGCGCCGACAAGGCCTACTCCACCGACTCGAACATCCTCGGCGCCACGCACGAGGCCAAGGACCTCGAGTTCCTCCACCACGGCGTGTCGATCGTGAATCCGATCATGGGCGTGGCGTCGTGGCGCGACGACGTGGCGGTGACACCGGAGCTCGTCAGCGTGCGGTTCGACGACGGCCAGCCCGTGGCCATCAACGGCCAGACCTTTCCGGACGCGCTGTCGCTGTTCATGGAGGCCAACGCGATCGGCGGGCGCCACGGCCTTGGCGTGTCGGATCAAATCGAGAACCGCATCATCGAGGCGAAGAGCCGGGGCATCTACGAGGCCCCGGGCCTCGCCCTGCTCTACATCGTCTACGAGCGGCTCGTCACCGGCATCCACAACGAGGACACGATCGACCAGTACCGCGCGAACGGCCGGCGCCTCGGCCGGCTGCTCTACCAGGGCCGGTGGTTCGATCCGCAGGCGCTCATGCTCCGTGAAACCGCGCAGCGCTGGGTGGCGCGCGCGGTGAGCGGCGAGGTGACGCTCGAGCTGCGGCGCGGCAACGACTACTCCATCGTCGACACCACGAGCCCGAATCTCACCTATCACCCCGAGCGGCTCACGATGGAAAAGGGCACGGACGTCTTCTTCACGCCCCAGGACCGCATCGGGCAGCTGACGATGAGAAACCTGGACATCCTCGACACGCGCGACAAGATCCGCGTGTATCACCGCGTCGGCCTCATGGGCACCAAGCCCCACGAGGGGCTGCCGCTGCTGCCGGCCGCGAAGCCCGAGCACGACCCGAGCTGGGCCGAGTAGGATCGGCCAGACGGCGCGCGTTGACCGGCGCCGGCAGAGGGGCTATTCTTCGCTCGATCTTCCAATAACACGGGTCCTGGCAGAGCGGGAGTGCTGATGGACCAGTCGTCCGTCGGGCCGTATCGCGTGATCGATCGCCTCGGCGGCGGCGGAATGGGCGAAGTGTTCGTGGCGCTCGACACGCGCCTGAACCGGAAGGTCGCGCTCAAGTACCTCTCGGACCCGTCGCTGGACCTGCCGCGGGCGCATGAACGCCTGCTGCGTGAAGCCCGGGCCGCCGCGCACATCACCCACCCCAACATCGCGGCCATCTACGACATCCTCGACACCGGCTCGCATCCCTGCATCGTCATGGAGTACGTGCCGGGCGAGTCGCTTGCGAAGATCGCCGCCCGAGGCCCGATGTCCGTCGACCGGGTGACGGCGATTGGCGCGCAGCTGGCCGACGCCCTGGCGCACGCGCACGCGGCCGGGGTGGTCCATCGCGATCTCAAACCGGCGAACGTCGTGATGACGGCCGAGGGCGCCGTCAAGATCCTCGACTTCGGCGTCGCCCGCGTGCTGGACGTCGAGGAGGAACTCGCGGGGGCCGACATGCCCACGCGCGAGGCGATGCTGTCGCAACCGGGGCGGTTCGCGGGCACGCCGGCCTACATGGCCCCCGAACAGCTCGCCGGGAGGACGGCCACTCCCCTCACCGACGTCTACAGCCTGGGGGTGCTGCTCTTCGAGTTGTTGACATCGCGACGGCCCTTCGGCGGAAAGACGACGCCCGATCTCGTCTACCAGATGCTGTCGTCGCCCGTGCCGCTGCCGTCGGCGCTCAATGGCGCGGTGCCGCCGGTCCTCGACGCCATCGTCGCGAAGGCGATGGCGCGCGATCCGGAGCAACGCTACCGGTCGGCCGCCGACATGGCAGTCGACCTGCGCCGGCTGGAGCGAGGCACGGTCACCGGCAGCGGTGCGGGGACGACCACCCCCGACTTTCTCGAGGTCGAGCGGCGCCTGCGCCAGCGCCGCCGGCGGCGCGTCGCCGGGGCGGTCGCAGGCATCGCGGCCGCCGGGGTCGTGCTGGCGCTGGCCGCGTGGGCCTACTTCGCGTGGGCCCGGCAGGCAGCGCCCCCGGTCACCGGTTCGGTGCCGGTCGCCGTGCTCCCGTTCACCAGCGGCCAGGACACTCCCGATGCGCTCAAGGCGGGACTCGGGTTCTCGGAGTCGCTCGTGACCGCGCTCGAGGGTCTCTCGGCCGTGACGGTGCTGTCGAGGCCCGACTTCGCGGACTACCTGGCCAGCTCGCCCGATCGCGTCAAGGCCGCAGGCGCGCTCGGCGTGAGCGCGGTGGTCGCCGGGGACGTCGTCGTCACGGGCTCGCGCCGCGCGTTCGTGGTTCGCGTGCAGCAGCCGGACGGGCGGGTGCTGCTGAAACGGACGTACGAGGGACCGGCAACGGATGTCTCGTCGCTGGAACGCGAGGCCGTCGCCGACATCGTGGCCGCGCTCAACGTGAGTCTCTCGGGTGCGGACCGTGAGCGGCTCAGGAGGGTCCCGGCCTGCCGCGCCGATGCCTACGCGGACTACGTCGACGGGCGAAGCTTGCTGAACCGCAAGGACATTCCGGGCAACCGGACGAAGGCCGAGGCGGCGTTCACGCGGGCCGTCGGCAAGGACCCGGCGTGCGTGCCAGGTCTCCTCGGGCTGGCCGATGCCCTCTGGGCGGCGATCACCGACGAGGGACCGGATCAGACGCTGGTCGATCGCGCGCGCCAGGCGCTCGACTCCGCCGTCGCGCTCGACCCGGACAGCCCGTCGATCAAGCGCGCCTACGCCATCATCTACCTCGGGACCGGCAAGCCGGAACAGGCCGACAAGGCCATCCTCGACGTCATCGAACACAGGCCGTTCGACGACGAACCGCACCGGCTGCGGGCGGAGATCCTGGGCCGCCAGGGCCGCACCGAGGAGGCGAGGAACGAGCTGCGCCAAGCCATCAAGCTGCGGCCGGCGAACGTCGCCAACCACGTGTCGCTCGGCAACGCGCACTTCTACGCCGGACGCTATGGAGACGCCATCCAGACCTACATCCAGGGCCTGGAGATTCAGCCCGACAACGTGTGGTTGAAAACCAACCTGGCGGCCGCATACAGCTACAACGGCGAACCGCGGAAAGCCATCGCCGTCTACGAGAGCGTCTCCGATCTCGACGCGACGATGCTCTCGAACCTGAGCCTGCTCTACTTCGACGAAGGGCGCTACCAGGAAGCCGCGAACCTGCTGAAGCGGGCGCTGGTGCTGGAGCCGAGGTCGGCAATCAAGCACGGCAACCTTGGCGACACCTACCGGAAGCTCGGGCTGGCGAAGGACGCCGCGGAGGAGTATCGGCGAGCGGCCGCCCTGACCGCCGAACAGCTGAACGTCGATGGCAGAGACACCACGGCACTGGCCCGGCACGCGGTGTTCCTCGCGAAGCTCGGCGAACCGACGCAGGCACTCCAGGGCATCCGCCGGGCCGTCGAACTCACGCCCGACGACAACACGGTGCTGTACAAGCGGGCCGTGGTTCACGCGCTGCTGAATCAGCGGGCGGAGGCCGTCGAGTGGCTCCGCAGGGCGGTCGAGAAAGGATACAGCCGCGCGAGGGCAAGCACTGATCCGGATCTGGATTCAATCAGGAAACTGCCGCAGGTCGCGGAACTGCTGCGGAACCAGTAGCGGATAGCCGCCCGCTTGAAACGAGCTGACCGTCGGACACTCGGAACCCAAGACTGGAGGACGTGATGCGCTACAGGCCGGTCGACCGCATCGTGACAGTCGAATTCGACAGGCTGACAGGCACGAAGGCCTACGAGGTCAGAATCACCCCGGAGGTCTTTGTCGCTCGGCACCGAGACAGGATTGTGTGGGTGATCCAGGGCCTTACGCAGACACTCGCCGATCTGGTGACCTTCGGGGGTTTTGAGTTGCTCAGCCCGGTGGCGCGGGTCTCGCAAACCTCCAGAGGACTCGTCCCGCACGCGAACGGCCGCTTCACCAAGAGCGTCATCGGATTCCAGCGAGGCCTCAAGAGGAAGCTGGAGACCGACACCGCGGAGTTGGGCCACTATAAGTACACCATCTACTTCGACGGCAAACCGTTGATCGATCCCGAAGGCGAGATCAAGGGCCCGAAGCACTGACGAATGGCGCGTTCGGCGTAACGGGACTGGCACGCACGGTTGCGTGCCAGCCCCGCTGTCAACGCGGTTACTTCTTGAACGTCCCGCGCAGCGTCTTGCCGCGCACCGGGTACGCCGGCCGCTTGTCGGACGGGGGCGGCGCCTTCTTCAGCTCGGCCATCACCACCTCGATGGCCTTCTCGAGCTGCGGGTCGCGGCCCGCGATGACGTCGGCCGGCGTCTGCTCCACGTCGATGTCCGGCGGCACGCCCTCGTTCTCCACCACCCAGCCTTCTCCCGGCACCCAGATGGCGAGGTTCGGCGCCGTGATCGAACCGCCGTCCATGAGCGTCGGGAAGCCGAGCACGCCCACCAGGCCGCCCCAGGTGCGCTGACCCACGAGCGGGCCGAGCTTGAACTTGCGGAACATCCACGGCAGCAGATCGCCGCCCGAGCCGGCCATCTCATCGATGATCATCACCTTCGGGCCCTGGATGGACGCGGTGGGCGTCTTCAGATCGTCGCCATACCGCATCGCCCAGTTGCTAATGAAGGGCCGACGCAGGATATCGATGTAGTAATCGGCCACGGACCCGCCGCCGTTGAAGCGCTCGTCGACGATGACGGCGTCCTTGTGGGCCTGCGGGAAGAAATAGCGCTTGAAGTAGGTGTGGCCGGCCGCAGCGGTGTTCGGCACGTAGACGTACGCCACGCGGCCGCCGGTGGCCTTGTCCACTTTCTTGAGGTTGCCCTCGACCCAGTCGCGGTTGCGCAGCGCCGCTTCCGAGGCGACGGGCACGACCTGCACCGTGCGCGAGCCGGCGCCGTCGGCGCTCGGCCCGACGGTCAAATCGACGATCTTGCCCGAGGTGTTCTCGAAGTAGCTGTAGAGGTTCGCCGGCGGGCGCACGTCACGGCCGTTGACCGACAGCAGGTACTCGCCGGCCTTCACGTCCACGCCGGGCTCGGTGAGCGGCGCCCGGAGATCGGGGGTCCAATTCAGGCCGCCGAGCACGCGCGCGAAGCGGTATCGGCCGTTCGCCACGTCGTAGTCGGCCCCGAGCAGGCCGCCGGGCACCGTCTTCGCCTGCTCCAGCCGGTCGCCGCCGCCGCCGCGATGGTGGCCGACGGACAGTTCGCTGCACATCCACTGGATGACGCGGTTCAGGTCGCTGCGCGTGGCGAGGTCGGGCAGGAACGCCGCGTACTTCGCTTTCATCGCCGGCCAGTCGACGCCGTGCATGTTGGACGCGTAGAAGTAGTCGCGGTTGATGCGCCACGCCTCGTTGAAGATCTGCGTCCACTCGGCGCGCGGGTCGATGCGCGCCTCGATGTCCGCCGCGGCGATGCGGCCCTCGCCGGGCGTGATCTTCGGGCCCATGGCCGTGATGAACCACGCGCGGTCCTTGACGTACAGCACCTTCTTCGCGTCGGCCGACAGGAGGTAGCCGTCGGCCGAGGCGAGGGGCGTTTCGTTCTTGCGCTTGGCCAGGTCGTAATGGTTAAGCGACGCGTCACGGCCTTCGCGTCGCTGGTAGAAGAAGTGCCCTGCGTCACCAGCCTGGAGGGCGAAGAGATCGCCGGAGGGAATGGGCAACGCGAGGATGCGGTTCTCGATCCCGTCGAAGTCAATTGAGAAGGGCTCCTTCTTCTCGGCATCGGCCTTCTTCTCGCCGCCGGCGGCGGGCATGTCGCCGGCCTTATCGGCCGGTTTGTCCGCCGGCGCGTCGGCCTTCTTCGGCTTCTCTTCGTCGCTCTCCTTCGCCAGGGGCGAGACGATGCCCTTCCGCAGCACCACCAGGTACACGTTGCGCTGGCGGCGCATGTCCGCGTTCGATTGCGCGAACCAGTCCTGCACCGGGCCCGCGTCGGTCGACCCGAACAGGTAGAGGTACTTGCCGCCCTTGTCGAACACCGGCTCGGTCACCTCGCTCAAGCCATCGGTGATCGCAAACGACTTGTCCTGATCCGTCGAGTAGGCGAACACCGTGTTGACGAGCGCCTGCGTGTTGACCACGTAGCCGATCCACTTCGAGTCGGGGGACCAGTCCATCGCCAGCGGGTTGATCGGCGAGTAGATGCGGTTGCCGCCAATCCGCTTCATCGCGCCGGTCGCGAGGTCGAGCCAGAACACCGACTGGGAGTTGTCGAAGAAGGCCACCTTCTGGCTGTCGGGAGACCAGTGCAGCTGCTCGTAGAACCCCGCGCCGGTCGAGCCGGTATTTCTTCACGTCGCCCTTGCCGTCGTGCGGCGCGACGTGGAGCTCGTACTCGCCCGACGCGTCCGAGAAGTACGCGATGCGCGAGCCGTCCGGTGACCACTGCGGCGAGCGCTCGTGGGCCGCCACGCTGCCGGTCAGGTTGCGCGCGTCGCCCTTCTCGGCCGGCACGGTGACGATCTCGCCCCGGAACTCGAACACCGCCCGGGCCCCGCTCGGCGAGAGGTGGGCGTTGCGGATGTACTCGACGCCCTTCACGAACCGGGCGCGCGTCTCCCGGAGGTCGGCGGGCACGGGAATCGCGAGGCGCTTCGCCGCGCCGGTGGCGGGATCGAGCAGGTGCAGCCAGCCGGCCTGCTCGTAGACGATCTTGCCGCCCCCGGCCGACGCCTTCAGCACGGGGAAATCGTCGTGCTTCGTGATCCGGCGCACCTGCTTCGACGCGGTGTCGTACGCGTAGACGTTGAACTCGCCGTCGCGATCCGAGCGGAAGAACACGGTGCCGCCGATCCACATCGGGTCGACGTCGTTCGCGCGATCGGCCGGCTGCGGCACCTTCTCGATCGCATGGTCCCCGGTGTTGTAGAGCCACACTCGGGAGACGCGCCCGCCGCGATACTGCTTCCACTGGTCGAACGCGGGCGGCAGCGGGTTGTACGCGATACGGCGGCCATCGGGCGAGTAGGCCGCCTGGTAGGCGTTCGGGATGGGCAACTGCGCTTCCACGCCGCCGCCGACGGGTACGGTGTAGAGGTGCTGATAGGCGCCGGTGAACGCGGCACGCCCGGAGGTGAACAGCACGCCCTTGCCGTCCACCGTGAAGGCCTGGACGAGATCCGGGCCGGGATGCCACGTGAGGCGCTTCGGCACGCCGCCTTCGGCCGGCACGACGAACACGTCGGTGTTGCCGTCGTACTGGGCGGAAAACGCGATGAGCTTTCCGTCAGGCGAGAACGCGGGCCGGCTCTCCACGCCGTCATCCGTGGTCAGGCGGCGGACGTCGGTGCCGTCCAGTTTCGCTACCCACAGGTCGTCGGCGTAGACAAACGCCACGTGCGTGCCATTCGTGGCCGGCTGGGCCAGCAGGCGCGTGTCGCGTGTGTTGGGTTCGGTCGACACCGTGGCGGGCACGATGAGCGCCGCGAGCAGAATCAACAGGGCGAGTCGGGCAGGTCGCATGTCTAACAACCTCCAAGCCGGGTCACCAGTGCGGTTAGCGGGGGGAATCCGGGCAGACTCGAACGTACAGGGTACTACGCAGAAAGGCTGCCGCGCGTTCGCACGGGGCTGCGCTCTACTTCCCGGGCGGCTCGGCCCACAGCACGCGGTTCATCAGCAACGCGGCGCGCTTGGTGAGTTTCAGCATTTCGTCGAGGTCGGTCCACTCGCCCGGCGCGTGATCGAGGTCTCCCCATCCGCCAAGGCCGTCCAGCCCGGACACCCGCTCCGCCACGAAAGAGATATCGCCCGCGCCACGCTTCGACGGATCGTGCGCGACCACCGGGCCGGTGCCGATGTCCTTCGACACCTGGTCCAGTGTCGCGAGCAGGGCCTGATTGCCCTCGGTGGGCGCCATCGAGGGCATGCCATCCGTGAAACTGATCGTCGCGGCGGCCTTCGGCAGACTGGCCGCGACAATGGCGCGCATCTTCTCGCGGGCGCGGTCGAGCTGATCGCGCGCCAGGAACCGCAGATCTCCTTCGACGACGACGGCACGCGGCACGACGTTGGGCTTGCCGGTCGCGGACCCGGAAAACGCCGAAGCGTCGTACTTCACGTCAGTGCCGCCGACGATGACGCTCGGGTTCAAAGTGAGATAGGGCTCGCGCAGCTCGTTGTAGAACGTCGAGAGGACGCGGGACGCCTCGAAGATCGCGCCGGCGCCGCGGTCGGTGCCGAAGATCCCCGAGGAGTGCCCCTGCGACCCTGTCACCTGGAGGCGCCACGAGCTGAAGCCCCGGCGCCCGACAACAGCCGTGCCGGGTTCGTTCCCCTCGAACGCGAGCGCCACCTCGCTGCGGGAAGCCGCCTCGATGAGCGCCGCGCGGCTCACTTCGTACGGCTTGCCGGTGTCTTCCTCGTCTCCCGTGAAGACGACGATCACCTGCCGGTCGGTGAGCCGCCCGGCGGCGTTCAATGCCCGCAGCGCTTCGATCGCAATCGCGTTGCCCGACTTCATGTCCGCCGAACCGCTGCCGTACGCGCGCGGACCCTCGCGCCGGAACGGCTCGCCCTGCAACACGGTGTCGAGGTGTCCGATGAGCAGGAGGCGCGTGCCCTTCGTGCCACGGTGTTCGGCAACGAGGTGGCCCGCCCGCCCGACCTGCGCCTGATCAACCCACCGCGTTTCGAAGCCCATCGCCCTCAGCTCCTCGGCGTACAGGTCGCCGACGCGCTTCACCCCTTCGTGGTTCTCCGTGGCACTCGAGACGTCGACGGATCGGGCGAGCAGCCCGACGGCGGCGTCCCGCCGCTGGTCGATCGCCGCGAGGATCTGCTGCTCGATCGGCGCCAGTGCACCGGCGGACACGCCAACAACGGCCAGCAGGGCGATCGGCGCAAGCGCGTAACGCAACTTCATGCAGGGCTCCTTCGCGAGAACGGCACGGCGCGGCCGGCAGTCTACGACGGCGCCGGTGAGCCGGCGGACGCCTGCCGGGGCAGCCACCGGGCGGAGAAGTACCGCACCCACAGGATCATCAGCGCGGCTGCGAGGCCGTACCCGAAGACCACGCCGTAGAACGCCCGGACGTGAACGGGAGCCGCCGCCCAGTAGGCCGTGAGTGGCTCCTGGAGGACATTGCTCAGCCAGTGGATCACCATCGAGGGCAGCAGGCTGCCTGACATGAGGAAGATGTACCCGTAAAAGAGGCCGAACAGAAAGGCCCACACGACCTGCCCCAGGACGAGCACGGCCGGCGTCCCAGCGAAGACGCCCGGCAGGTGCATCAGCCCGAACGCGGCCGCCGAGTAGACGATCGCCCTCCGCGGCGAGCACACCTGGAGGAGCATCGTCAGCAGAACTCCCCGGAACAGCACCTCCTCGAGCGAAGAAAACATCTGCGCGAACAGCAGCATTGACTGCGGCGGCAGCACCGCCAGCAGGTTGAACACCTGCCCGACAAAGTCCAGGGTGACCGGCTTGCCTTCCGAGAGCCGGTAGACGATGGAACCCGCTCCCTGGCACACGATGAGGATGAGATCGCAGGACACCGTCAAGAGCAGCAGCGGCGCGAACGGCGTCACGACGGTCAGCCGGATGTCGGCGAGATAGCTCCGGAAGCGTCGTGAGCCTCTCGGGAGCCGCAGCAGATAGGGCACGAGCACGTAGCCGAGGAGGCCTCCCAACGTGAAATGTGTCGCCGTAGGAAAGGCCTCGATGTTCGACAGGTCCTGCGGTAACCCAAGGACCCGGTAGAGGACCAGGCCGACGAGGGCGAAGCCGGCGCCATGCAGCGCCAGCACGAGCAGGAATGCCCGCCAGGGATGCCGGGCCAAGCGCGGCTCAGCCGGTTCCGGTTGAGAGATGCCAGCCGATGGCCCCTGCGTGACGGTTGCCATGCCCGAGCCTTCCTCCAGCGCCCGCGGGTCACCTTAGTCCAGATGCGGTGGCTTCGCAAGGCGACCGGGTGCGTGCCGATCCGCTCACCGTGGTTGGTTGGGGCTATGATTCGCACGGCGATCGGTGCCACGGAGTCCTGTCATGCCCAACAACTGCGCGCCCATGCTGAAAGTGATCATCCCTGCGCTCCTGCTGGCGGCCCAAACGGTCGGCGGCGCGTCACAGGCACCACCGCCGGCAGCGGGGCCAGCGCAGCCGGCGCGGTCGATCAACCCGGACCTGCTCGCGCGCAGGTGGGAGGCGACGTGGATCGTCACGCCGGGCACGGACCCATTCGGATTCGGCGTCTATCACTTCCGCAAGTCCCTCGATCTGGCCGAACGCCCGACGCGCTTCGTCGTCCATGTGACGGCCGACAACCGGTACCAGTTGTGGGTGAACGGCGAGCGCGTCGTGTGGGGGCCGGCGCGTGGTGATCTGAACCACTGGCGCTTCGAAACGGTCGACCTGGCGCCGCACCTGCGGGCGGGGCGGAACGTGCTCGCAGCCGTGGTCTGGAACTACGGCGAATTGGCGCCCGAGGCGCAGGTCACCTGGCGGACGGGCTTCCTGCTGCAGGGCGACACGAAGGCCGAGCAGGCGGTCAACACGAACGAGACATGGAAAGCGGCCCGCAATCAGGCCTACGCGCCGCTGCCGTTCACTCACGCCCAGATGCGCGGCTACTACGTGGTCGGGCCGGGCGAACGCGTCGAGGCTGCGCGTTTCCCGTGGGGATGGGAAACAGCCGGCTACGACGACACGAGCTGGGCAATGGCGGCCCCGGCGGTGCCGGACGGCCGGGCCAATGGCTCACCGAGGCCGTCACAGGACGCGCCGAACCGGTGGCTGCTCGTGCCGCGGACGATCCCGCTCATGGAGGAGCGCCGCGAGCGCATGGCGGCCGTGCGCCAGTCAGCTGGAGTCGCCGTGTCGGCAGCGTTCCCGAAGGCGCCGGCGCCGTTTACCGTTCCTGCCGGAACCCGGGCGCGCCTGCTGATCGACCAGTCGTACCTGACGACGGCGTATCCGGTGCTGGAGTACAGCGGCGGCGCAGGCGCCACGATCACGCTGGGCTACGCGGAGGCGCTCTACACCCCCGCGACCGCCACATCCCGCCCTGACAAGGGCAACCGCAACGAGGTGGCGGGCAAGGAGTTCGTCGGCAACTACGACCTGGTCGTCTCCGACGGGGGCCGCAACCGCCGCTACAGCCCGCTGTGGTGGCGCACGTATCGCTACCTCGAGCTGACGGTCGAGACGCGGGCGGAGCCGCTCGTGATCGACGATCTGCACGGCATCTACACGGGCTATCCGTTCGAGCGGAAGTCGCGGATCGACACCGGCTCGGCCACCGTGCCGCAGATTCTCGACGTCGGCTGGCGCACGGCCCGCCTGTGCGCGCACGAGAGCTACATGGACTGCCCGTACTACGAGCAGCTGCAGTACGCCGGCGACACGCGCATCCAGGCGCTGGTGTCGCTGTACACGGCCGGCGATGCGCGCCTGATGAAGAACGCCATCGCGCACCTGAACGACTCGCGCACCGCCGAGGGCGCGACGATGAGCCGCGCGCCGACGCGGCAGCAGCAGTACATCCCGCCGTTCTCCCTCTGGTGGATCGGCATGGTCCACGACTACTACATGTACGTGGACGATCCGGACTTCGTGCGCGAGATGCTGCCGGGTGTCCGCGCGGTGCTGCAGTTCTTCGCGGCGCGGCAGAAGGCCAACGGCTCACTGGGGCCGCTCCCCTGGTGGAACTACGTGGACTGGACGCTCGAGTGGCGCAGCGGCGTGCCGCCGCGCGAGGCCGACGGGTCGAGCGCGCCGCTGGACCTGCAGCTCCTGCTCGCGTACGACTGGGCCGCCAGGCTCGAGACGGACCTCGGATCCCGGGCGGTGGCCGCCGAGTTTGCCGCCGCCGCTGCGCAGCTGCGGCAGGCGATCCGGCCGCTCTACTGGGACGAGGCCAGGCGCCTGTTCGCCGACACCCCGGCGCGCCGGCAGTTCTCACAGCACGCGAACGTGCTTGCCGTGCTGGCCGGCGTGTCGACCGGCGACGAGGCGCGCGATCTCGTCACCAGAATCCTGGCCGACACGTCGCTCGTTCAATGCTCCTATTACTTCCGCCATTACGTGCACACGGCGGTCAATGTCGTCGGCGAAGGCGACCGCTACCTGGGCCTGCTGGGCGACTGGGAGTCGATGCTCGCGCGCGGCCTGACGACGTTCGCCGAGCGCTACGAGGAGCCCGGGAACCCGTCGCGCTCCGACTGCCACGCATGGAGTTCGAGCCCGAACTTCGAGATCTTCCGCACCGTGCTGGGCATCGACACCGCCGCGCCGGGGTTCCAGCGGGTGCGGATCCGGCCCTTCCTCGGAACGCTGGACCGCGTCTCGGGCTCAGTTCCCCATCCGAAGGGCGAGGTGTCGGTGACACTCGAGCGCGCCGGCGCCGGGCTTCGTGCCGAAGTCACGCTGCCTCCAGGGGTCACGGGCGAATTCCTCTGGAAGGGCGTCCAGCGCCCGCTCGGGCCTGGCACGACGACACTGGCGATCGAGGGAACGGGCGGCGTGGGCGGTGCGGCCGCTCTCCGGTAGAATGCGGATCTCCCAGCATCGAGATTGCCGAGACCGCCTGCGACCGTCGAGGAGCATGTGATGGATCGATTCTCGCCGCAACTGTCGGCGCGCGCCCTGTCGACGCCCGAGCCGCTCGTTCGCGCCTTTGCGCGCCGCGTGCAGCAGGAGGGCGCCCTCGACCTGACGCAGGGCGACTACAAGAACGCCGACTTCGCGCCGCACCCCGAGGTGGTCCGCGCCGCGCAGCGCATCACCCGCAACACGGTCCACAGCTATGGGCCGGCGGTCGGGCGCATGGACGTGCGCAGCGAGATCGCCGAGTTCTTCAACCGCGACGGCCGCATCGACTACCCGTCCACCGACGTGCGGTTCCTCCCCGACGAGGTCATCTTCACCTCGGGCACGCGGTCGGGGCTCGCCATGGTGCTCGAGGTGCTGGGCGCCGACGGCACCGGCGTGGTGGTGCCCGAGGCCGAGCTGGGAGTACGACTGGTTCGTGGAGCGCGCCGGCAAGCGCCTCGTCGAGCTGCCCGACGGCGCCCCCGGAGTTCCTGCCGGACCCGGCCGAGCTCGATCGGCTGCTCTCGGCGGGCGGGATCTCGTCGGTCATCATCAACAACCCGCACAATCCGACGGGCCGCGTCTACCCGCGCGGCCTCGTCGAAGCCCTGGTGGACGTCGCGGTGCGTCACGGCGCCTACGTGCTCTACGACTCGGTCTACCAGCGCCTCGACTACATCGGCGCGTTCGTCAATCCCGCCTTTGCGCGCCCCGAGTGGCGCGACTGGGTGGTCACGCTGTCCGGCCTGTCGAAGATGGACATGTTCGGCGCGTCGACGGGAGCCCGCGCGTGCTGGCTGGTGATGTCCGATCAGATCCAGGTGAACGGTATCCGGGCCCGCGAGGTGATCGCGAACCTGTCGGCGTGGCTCGTGGCGACGCCGTCCACGCTGGCGCAGGACTGGGCCCTGGCCGCGCTCCAGAGCCCGCTGGCCGCGCTGAGGCGGCCGTCGCCGTACATGCGCGAACGCCGCGACTTCATGGCGGCCGCCGCCGACGACATCGCCGATCTCGGCGTCGAGCGCACCGACTTCGGCGGCACCTTCTACGCGCCGCTGGCGTTTCCCGGGCTGGTCGGCGAGCGCTTCGAACGCCTGCGCAACGGCCTGCGCGAGCGCGCCACGGTGCGGACGGCCGACGATGCCTTCGACTTCCTGCTGACGGCGGGCGTCGGCGGCATCCCGTTCACGGCGTTCGCGGGCCACGAACCGGCGCGCTTCGGCACCTGGCAGCGCCTGTCGTACGGATCGAAGGACGTCAGCGAGCTCGCGGTCTTCATCGATCGCGTGAAGCGCCGCATCGAGCGGCAGGGCCGGCTGGGATCGAGCGCGCCGGCGGCCAGGCCCGAACCGGGACGCGCCGTCGTCGAGGCACGCGTGTGGACAGCGTGTGCACGGAGGTCGGGTACGAAGCGCTCGACGGCCTCGACGCCGCGGCCTTCGAGCAGGCCCGCCGCGAACGGCGCCAGCCCGGCTGGCCCGACCGGCCGCGGCTCACCGGCACGAAGCACCCCGATTCCACGACCCACCGCGCCGAACAGCTGGCGCGCGCGATCGACTCGGGCGACGGCGCCGACCACGAACGCGCCAGCCGCGTCCTCAGCCATCTCGAATGGCACCCCCTGGTCGAGGCCAAGCAGGAGTACGAGGAGACCATCCGGGACCTGCTCGGTCCGTGCAACGAGGTCCTCCTCGACTTCGAAGGCCGGCAGATCAGCCCCGAGTGGCTCGACGTCCCGGAGAAGGTCGTCCTGGCGCTGCTGCGCCACGGCCTCGTCCCGGGAACGGACTGCCATCTCCTGTTCCGCGTGCCCAACCCGTGGCTGGAGCAGGACGAGGAGAAGATCGAGAAGATCCTCGCGGTCGTGGCGCGCACGAACTTCCTGTTCCTGCTGGCCGCGCGGCGGCTGGGCCTCGAACCGGCTCAGAACGCCATCTACGAGCTCACGGTCCCCCAGGTGAACGCCCGCGCGGACCTCGGCGCGCTGATGAAGATCGGCACGCTCTACCGGCAGGCGATCGATCACCTGTTCGGCGGGACGCCGGACCGGATCGACGAGTTCCTCGCGGCGCGCATCCCGGAGGCCGACCGCGCGGCGCTCATCGCCCGCGTCGCCCGGGTGCGCCTGGTTCCGCTCGTCGAGAACGTCGGCGCGCTGTCGCACCTGCCGGACCTGCTGGAATCGTTCTACGCGATGCTGGAACGCAACCGCGGCGTGCCGGGCCTGCCGTCGACGTCGAGCTTCGTCACCCGCGCCGGCGAACCGGCCGCGGTGGTCCGCGTGTTCGTCGCGATGTCCGACACGGCCGAGCAGAGCGGCAAGATCGCCACCGACACGGCGTACGCGCTCATGCTGGCCGGCCGCGACGAGGCCGAGCGGCGGCTGGCAGAACTCGCGCGGCGGGCCGGCGAGCCCGCGCCGCGTGTGACGTTTCTCGTCGGCGCGGGCCGCGCCGGCTTCCGCGGGGGCTTCGATCCGGCCCACGACGGCGTCATCACGCAGTTCGCCCGGGCGGGCGGCGTCACGCTGCAGGGCATTCGCGCCGACGCCCCAGAGGAGGCGGCGAGCCTGGCGGCCAAGTACCGCGACGCCTGCGACGCGCCGCGGCAGGGTCCCCTCCTCAGTCCTGCCGATCGCGACTCGCTGGGCCGGCTGCTCGAATCCGGCGTCAGGGCGCACACGGCCACGCTGCTGACCATCGCGCCGCTGGTGGCGCCCTTCGGCGGCCTGGTGCCGCAAACCCGGGTGCGCATCCGCGCCACGGGGTCCGTCAACTACGGCCGGTCGATTCCGGAGTATCCCGAGGAATGGGGCGGAGGCGCCACCCTCCCGGACAACCGCGACCTTCGCGACGCATGGCCGGAAGGCGTCACGCTGCCGCGCGCCATCGTCTTCAACCTGGGGTGCACGACGCTCGGGCTGCCGGCCGTCGTGAGCGATCTCGCCGCCCTCGACAAGCGCGCCGCCGTGCTGCTCGACCGGCACCTGCCCGGCTACCGCGAGATTCTCGCGAGCGAGCTGCCGAATTTCGTCCGGGAGTCGGTTGCGCTCGTGTTCGGCAAACGGTTCGCCGAGATCATGGCGAGACGGTGCCTCCGGGCGGCTGCCGCCATCTGGGCCGACGCTCGTGCGCGCGAGGAGCTGGTGCTGCCGACGAGCCTGTTCGCGATGCTGTACCTGCGCTACGTTGCCGAGGATGCCGACTCCTGGGACGAAACCAAGGAGCACGAAAGCCTGGCGACGCGCGAGAGCGAGCTCATCCGCGAAACGAGCAACGGGTCCTTCTCGGCGATCTGCGCCGAGCGGCCCGGCGATCGATGGACGGTGCTCCAGGCGCTCGTCGACGCCGACGAGGCAGCCAGGCTGCTGCTGGCGCGGGAACTGACAATTGAGGAGAAGCGGGAGTTCGTCGACCTTCGCATCGAGGGTTGGCTGCGCGCGCTGCCCGACACGCTGTCGCGCGAGCTCCGCCGCGCCTGGGCGCCGCTGCGGGAACTCGACAGGGACGCGCTCACGCTGCGCACGATCGAACAGATGATCACGCTCGAAGAGCTGCGCGGCAGCCGCGGCGCCTAGCTGCTGGCCTTCGGGGGAATCCGTCCCGCGGCGTGGCAGCCAGACTGCCCCGCGATCGGCGCGGCGACTGGCAAAAGCGCCCCACCCCCGGCACCGCGGACCACGCGGGGCTTCGCTTCCGCGCCTGCTTTCCCCACCACGAGCTGGACCGCTCCTTGCACATCGGGTGGAAGAGCCAAGTGAGGCTCAGGATGACGAAAGGAGTGTGCCACGTGACTCATCGAATCCTGGTGTCGGTGGCCGCGATCAGCCTGCTGCTCGCGGTCGGTCCTGCCACGGCGTTCGCGCAGCAGGTCCTCATGGTTAACGTCCCGTTCCCGTTCCTCGTGTCGGGCAAGAGCCACCCGGCAGGTGAATACCGGCTGAGCGTCAGCGAGAACCGGGAGGAGCTGACGATCACCCCGACGAAGGGGGCGGCCACCGTCGCGCTGGTCGAGACGAGAATGGCGGCCGTCAATTCGCCGGATCAGGCGGACCGCATCGTGTTCGACAAGGTCGGCGATCTCTACTACTTGTCGGAGCTGTGGCTGCCTCGGGAGGACGGCTTCCTGATCCACGCCGCCAAGGAAGCGCACACGCACCACACGGTCAAGATCAGCAGGCGGGCCAAGTAGCGCGCGTGGCTGCGGGGTGGAGCACGGGGCCGCCAGGACGAACCGCCTCCTGGCGCCCCGGCGGCCTCAGAACGTGAAGGTCCGCGTCGCCGCGCCCATCACGCCGGGCCTGCGGCGATCGAGCCCCGCAGGCGCCGCGAAAGAGCGCTGGCCAGGGATGTCCGACGCCAGCACGGGACGCTCGGTCAACGTGAGGTCCGCCGTCTGCGGCTTGCCTTCCCTCACGAACGCTACTTTCAACACCGAGCCCACGGCCAGTTCGCGAAGCACCTTCGCGAGCGTCGCCGGGCCGTCGAGTCGCGTGCCGTTGATCCCCGTGATGATGTCGCCCCCCAGGAGGATCGGCTGCCCTTCCACGGTGAGCTCGAAGAGGCCTCCCTGCAGGCCCTTCTGTTCAGCCGGGCTGCCGGGCTCGACGGCCTCGACAAGAAACCCGTCGACGAGCTCGATGCGCAGGAGCTCCTTGAGTTCGGGTGCGACGAACTGGCCCTGGACGCCGAACCACGGCCGCACGATGCGCCCCTTCTCGATCAACTGGGGAATGACGTCCCTGACGAGGTTGATCGGCACGGCAAACCCGATGTTCTGCGCTTCGGTCAGCATCGCCGTCGTGATGCCGACGATGCGGCCGCAGGCATCGACGAGCGGCCCTCCCGAGTTGCCCGGATTGATGGCCGCGTCGGTCTGGATCAGCGGCTCCGTCAGGGACCAGACCGCGCCGGGCAGCCGCCGGTTGATGGCGGACACGATCCCGCGCGTCAGCGTCTGGTCGAGGCCGAGGGGGCTCCCGATGGCGTACACGTCCTCCCCCACGACGAGACCCGACGAGTCGCCGAGCGTCGCGACCGGCAGCGTCCCCTGCGTCGGCGTGGGGATGCGGAGCACCGCCACGTCGAACACCGGGTCCGCCCCGACGAACTTCGCGGGCAGCGTCACGCCGTCGTCGAGGGTCACCGTGAGAATCTGCCGGCCGAACACGACGTGCGCGTTCGACAGGACGAGCCCGGCGCGATCGATGACAATGCCGGATCCCATCACCCGGTCGAGCCGGTGGTTCATGTCGTAGGCGTTGATCGAGATCGCCGTGATCGAGACGACCGAGGGAGACACGCGCGCGAACAGGGTCGGCAGCGGTTCGGCGCACGAGGGCACTCCCGGCTGCTGGGAGGCGGGCTGGGCCGAAGCGACTGCCGCGGCGAGCGTCAGTGCGGCGACGGCGCTGGTCAGGAGGCGGCAGGCGGTGCAGCGCAGGTCTTGGCCGGCACGAGATGGCATGGCTGACTCCCGGAAGGCGGGGGCGGCGCGTCGCGTCGAATTATACGCCCGGCAGCGTTCCGGCCGAGACAGGCGTCAGCGTGGCGCGCCGGCAGGTCCCCGTCTCATCTGGAATTCGCTCAGCGCGATGGGCACGGCGACTTTCAGCATGAGGGTGAAGACGAGGAACCCGACGGCGAATACTCCGGCGGCGACCCGCAGCTCCGTCAGCGACGGGTAGTACTGGTAGATCTCGCCAAGCGTGTCGGGCGTCAGGCCGGGAATGATCAATCCCATCCCCTTGTCGATGTAGCAGCCGGCGTAGGTCGCGACGCACCCGATGTTCAGCGTGATCCAGTTGCGCCGCGCCGCCGGCACGATGAACAGCAGGAACGCCGTCACGTTCAGCGTCACGGCGGTCCACGCAAAGGGCACGAGCGTCCTGTGCTCGCCCAGCCCCTGGAACCAGTACCGCGTGTAGAGGAGGTGCTCGGTGTTCGAGTAATACTCCTTGAACGCCTCGGCCCCGTGCAGGAAGAGATTCAGGAACATGGCGTACGCCATCAACTCGGCGATCTTCCAGATGGCGTCGTCCTTGATCTCGAACCGGGTGAAACGGCGCAGGAGTTGCAGCACGAACAGGAGGATCGCCGGACCGGAACAGAAGGCCGACGCCAGGAACTGGGGCGCGAGAATCGACGAGTTCCAGTACGGGCGGGCTGCGAGGCCGTTGTACAGGAATGCGGTCACCGTGTGGATGCCGACGGCGGTGGGAATCGAGAGGAGCACGAGGGGGACGACGACGCGCTTCTCGTAATGCCGCCCGGTGAACGCCATGTAGACGATGTGCGTGACGACCACGAAGTTGATGAGGAAGTAGATGTTGAGCACCAGCACGTCCCACGCCAGGATGGAGTCGGGAAAGTTCAGGCGCCCGGCCGGGGGCAGCAGGTGCCAGAACCGCTCGGGCCGCCCGATGTCCACCAGCACGAAGAGCAGGCACATCATGATCGCGCTGATGGCCAGCAGTTCGCCGAAGATGACGATCTCGCGGATGGGCCCCCACTCGTAGACGTACGCGGGCACCACCAGGACGACGGCGGCGGCGGCGACGCCCACGAGAAACGTGAAGTTGCCGATGTAGAAGCCCCAGCTGACCTGGTCGCGCATGGCCGTGACGATCAGGCCGTCGTGTACCTGCCCCAGGTAAGCCCCCACGCCCGAGACGATCAGCAGCAGCAGGAAGGCGAGCCACGACCAGTACGCCGCCGGGCCCCGCAGCACCTGGCGGATGCTGCCTCCGATGAATTGCGAGAAGAGCCGGACTGTGTCCATCCGTACCCTCACGTCGCGTAGAAGTAGAAGAACTTGGGAAGGGTGTTGAGGTCTTCCTTGAGCACGAGCACGCGCTTGTGCTCGATGATGTAGCGGATCTCGCTGCCGGGATCGAGCAGGTTGCCGAACTTCCTCGCCCCAACCGGGCACGCCTCGACGCACGCGGGATATCGGCCGTTGCGCGACCGCTGGATACAGAAGGTGCACTTCTCGACCACCCCTTGCGGGCGGGGCCGGTTGCCGAGCACGTGCGTCTTCGTGTTCAGCTTGTCCTTCGGGATCGTCGGCCTGCCCCAGTTGAAGTGCCGGGCGCCGTACGGGCACGCCGCCATGCAGTAGCGGCATCCAATGCACCAGTCGTAGTCGATGACCACGATGCCGTCGGGCTCGGTCCAGGTGGCGCCGGTCGGGCACACCTTCGTGCACGGCGCGTTGCGGCACTGCTGGCACTGCACCGGGACGTAGAAGTGGCCGTCCTCCGGCACCTCGGGCGGGGCGTAGTAGGGATCGGCCTCCGAGAAGTCCACGCCCTTGCCCTTGTCCATCTGGAAGACGCGGATCCACTGCACCTGCGGGTCCCGCGACTGGTTGTTCTCTTCGACGCAGGCATAGACGCACCGCCTGCAGCCGATGCAGCGCGAGATGTCGAGGGCATAGGCGAACTCGACGCCAGGGAGCGGCTTCGCGTCCGACACGGTCACAGGCGTGCCGAACTGCTGCGCGTACCGGCGTTCCATCTCGCGGATGGCGTCCTTCAGGCGATCGGGCGGCAGTTCGTGCAGGCGGCGCGGCCCGCACCCGGTCAGCAGGAACCCGGCCGCCGCGGCGGCCGCGCACGTGGCGAACTGGCGGCGGCTGGGCTTCGTCCCGGGTGGGTCAGGATTCATCGCGCCTCTCCGTGCGGCGTCACTGGCCGGGCCGCGAGGGCCGCACCGGCGCGGGCATCGGCTGGAGGGCCTTGAACCGCGGTTGATGCGGATTGTGGCAGTGCGCGCACAACAGATACGTCTTGTGGCCGTTCCACTGGCCCGACCGCCGCCCGTGCACGCCGGCGCGCCAGTCGCGCAGTTTCTCGCCGTGGCACTGGCCGCACAGCACGTAGCTCTCGTCGAAGGAGACCGGCGCCCCGCTCGCCAGGTGCAGCTGGTCGCGGTGGTCGGCATCGTGGCAGTCGAGGCACCAGCGGTGCTGCTCGTCGTGTTTGAGGACGATGTCGGTGTGGAATTCGGTCAGTTCACGACGCGTACAGGTTGACCGGCAGGCTGGCGTGACAGGACGAGCACGGGAAGATGCCGTCGGTGAAGGGCGGCGGCGGCACCTCGACGCGCTCGTCGGGGGCCGATGGGACGGGGGCGGCGGGAGGTGCCTGGGAGCGGGAAGCCGGGGACTGGCTTCGGGCACCTCCCGCCACGGCCACGGCCGCGACCAGGAGGCAGACCACGCCAGCCTGCCACCCGATTCGCGGCCGCGTCATGACGACCGGGACTCCACGAATCGCTGCATCTCGCGCAGCCACATCGCCTGGAACACCTGAAGGCGCTGGCCGACGATCGACGCCAGGTTGCGCATGACCACGTACCCGATCGCGGGATTCGCGTCGAAGAACGCGAGCAGCGGCGCGCGCGGCAGCACGAGCAGGTCCGTCTCGATCTGCGCCGAGGCTTTCAGCGTGAAGCGGTGCGGGGGAATCAGTCCCGACCACCCCACCATCTGGCCGGCGGTCCGCTCCTCGACGAGCACGTCCTCCTGGCGGGCGCCGACCCGCATCGGCAGCGTCAGCGCGATGCGCCCGCGCTCGATCAGGTACACGCCGTGCGCCTCGGAACCCAGTTCGAACAGCTGCGCGCCGGCCGCGACGCGCACCTGGGAACCCAGAGCGGTCACGCGGGCCGCGTCGGCCTGGGCCACGCCGTGCAGCATGTCGGCCTGCTCGATGCTCATGGGCCTCGCTCCTTCAATGAACGAGCGGAGACACGGTGCGCCCGTGCAGCGATTCGAGGGACGGCGCGCTCAGGAACGACTCGGCGGCAGCCTGCTCGAGCCGGATATGGCGCTCGATCTGTGCCAGGAACACTTCGATCGGCACTGTCGGAACGAGGGGTGCCGCCGCGGCCGGCTGCGGCGCTGCGTCGCGGACGAAGAACCGCTCGGGAACCGCCGCCAGCCGCTCGTCGACGGCGGCTGCCAACGGAGCCTCTTCCGAAGTCGGCAGGCCGCGCGTGGCGGCGCCAAACGCCAGGCTGCACACCGCTAGACCGAACACGCTCATGCACAGCACCATCAAGAACATCACCATGTCGTGGTCCCCCTCTTGCACGCTCCCAAAGCAGCTTTGGTGCCACGTCGGCTATGCGCGTTTGTCCCAGGGAAATCACTCGAGCCGCCCAGGGCGGTCGACATCACCTGACAGGATGTCAGGCGGGCACTGACAGGCTGTCAGGCCGGTTGACCGCGCCTGCCGGCTCCGATACGATGCGGGCCATCAGCCGCAGTCCGGTCCGAAGATGAGAATCCGCCTGGCGGGCAGTGCCCTCAGTCTGGCCATTGGCGTGACGGTGGTGGCAGCCGGCGTCTCCGGGCTGGCGGCGTACCTCTACT
This sequence comes from uncultured Acidobacteriota bacterium, assembly GCA_963806085.1. Classification (GTDB taxonomy): domain Bacteria; phylum Acidobacteriota; class Vicinamibacteria; order Vicinamibacterales; family JAKQTR01; genus JAKQTR01. Next base: position 538,498 of record CAWDWR010000001.1, on the reverse strand, counting down.
CCGCCCACCACTTCGAGAGCCTCCTCGACACCACGAAGCGGGCCGGCGTCGCCCAGGGCGAACTGATCCGCGCCGCCCTCGAGCACCAGATGATCGAGAAGGACCGGAGCCTGATCGGCCAGATGATCACGGACTTCGGGCACCAGCCCGGCGTCGCCAACGTGATGCTCCTCGATCGGCTCGGCACGGTGAAGTACAGGAGCGGCCCGGAGCCCGGGCCGCGGGAACTCAGCCTCGACTCGCCCACCTGCCAGGCCTGCCACGCGCTGCCTCCACGCGAGCGGAACGCCAGCCGGGCCATCGAAACCCGCGCTGGCACGGTCCTGCGCACGATGGTGCCCATCCGGAACCACGACGGCTGCTACCGCTGTCACGACCCGGCGCAGAAGGTGAACGGCATCCTGGTGTTCGACCTCGACGTGACGCCGCTGCGGCTGGCGATGAACCAGGACTTCCGTTGGATGGTCGCCGGGTCCGGAGCCCTCATCTTCCTGCTGGTCGGCGGCATCGCGCTGCTGATCCGGGTGGTCGTGGTGAGACGGCTGCAGCGGGTGGAATCGACCGCCCGCCGCATCGTCAGCGGCGACCTGGAGCAGCGCGTGCAGGACGAGGGGTCAGACACGATCTCGTACCTGGCCCGGGAGTTCAACACGATGGCCGACTCGGTCACCGGGCTCCTCGGCGAGGTCCGCACGCAGCGAGAACGGCTGGAGACCGTCATCAACAGCATCGACGACGGCATCGTCGTGCTGGACAGCCAGCGGAAGGTGGTCGCCGCGAACGACGCGTTCCTGCAGCGCACGGGGCGATACCGCGACCAGGTCCTCGGCTGTTGCTGCACGGACCTGGGACCCGGCCTGTGCACGATGAACGACTGCCCGACCATGTCATGCCTCGCACGCGGAGACCGGCAGGTCCGGGTCTGCCAGCTTCGCGACCCTGACGGCAGCGTGCGGTGGGAGGAAGTCCACGCGTCGCCGGTCAGGAACGCCTCCGGCGACCTGGTGCAGGTGGTCGAGGTATGGCGGAACATCACCGACCGGCGGGCGGCGGAGGCGCGCATGGCCGAGTCGCACCGGCTGGCGTCGCTCGGCATGCTGGCGTCGGGCTTCTCGCACGAGTTGAACACGCCGCTGGCCACGGTGCTGACCTGCGTCGAGGCGATCCTGCGTGACGCCAGGCCGCAGGCGCCGGATGCGCCCGAAGCGCCCGATGCGGTCAGGGTCGCCGACTACGCCGCGACGGCGCGTGAACAGATCCTGCGGTGCCGGGGCATCACACAGCACTTCCTGCGCCTCTCGCGTGGCCAATCGTCGCCGGGGGACCTGGTGGAACTGCAACCCATCATCGCCGCCGTCGAACGCCTCGTGGAGCCCACGGCGCGCGCCGCGTCGGTGACGATCGCGGTGCAGCCCGTGCCTGCCGGCCTGCACCTGCGGGCCGACGAGGCGGAACTGCAGCACACGCTGATCAATCTCCTGTTGAACGCCGTCCAGGCCTGCGCGCCGGGGGGAAGAGTCGACGTCGCCGTCGATGGCGGGCAGACGGTGCGCATCCGCGTCTCCGACGACGGCTGCGGCATTGCGCCCGACGATCGGACGCGCATCTTCGAGCCGTTCTTCAGCCTGAGAAAGGGGGGGACCGGACTCGGCCTGTTCCTCTCGCTCAACGCCGTTCGCCGGTGGGGCGGCGACATTGCCGTCGAGAGCACGCTCGGCCGGGGATCGACCTTCGAAGTCGTGCTGCCGGCGGCTGCCGTGATGGAGGCAAGGCCCGCGTGATGCCGAAGAAGCCGCTGCTGCTCCTGGTTGACGATGACGCGGCGTTCAGGACCGTGATGGCGGCGGAGCTCGCCCGCTCGGGCTACGACGTCCGCACCGCCGCCAGCGGAGAGGACGCGCTGTCGCTGTGCGCGCAGGCCGAGCCGCAGGTCATCCTGCTCGACCTGCAGATGCCCGGCATCAGCGGCCTCGACGTGCTCAAGACCCTGCGGGAGCGCCAGGCGCCAGGCGAGGTCGTGATGCTGACCGGGCATGGGTCGATCGACACCGCGATCGAGGCCATCCGCATCGGCGCGTTCGACTACATCTCGAAACCCTGTCCCCTCGACGAACTCGAGATCCGCATCCAGCGCGCCCTCGAGCGCCAGGCCTTGAAGGACCGCGCCAGCCTGCTCGAGCGCGGCCTCACGCCGCCCGATCTCGGCGGTGCGTTCATCGGCGAGAGCCCCGGGTTCCGCAACGTGCTCCGGCTGCTCGACCGGGTGGCCCAGACGGACGCCACCGTCCTCATCACCGGCGAGACGGGCACCGGCAAGGAGATGGCCGCGAAGCTGGTCCACGCCCGCAGCGCGCGGCGGGCGCGCCCGTTCATCACCGTGGAATGCGCCGCGCTCCAGGAAAGCCTGCTGCAGAGCGAGCTCTTCGGCCACGAGCGCGGGGCTTTCACGGGCGCCGATCGCGCCAAGCCGGGGCTGTTTGAAGTCGCCTCGGGCGGCACGATCTTCCTGGACGAAATCGGCGAGGTGAGCCCGGCGACGCAGGTCGCCCTGCTCCGGGTGCTGGATGCCTCGACGTTCAGGCACGTGGGAGGCACGCACGAGATTCGCGTCGACGTGCGCGTGATCGCCGCCACGAACCGCGACCTGACCGGCATGGTGCGTCAGGGCCTGTTCCGCGAGGACCTCTATTACCGCCTCAGCACGATCAGCGTGCACCTTCCGCCCTTGCGGGAGCGCCCGGAGGACGTCGGCCTGCTCGCCCGCCACTTCGGGCAGCTGTTCAGCGCGCGGTTCGGCGTCGAGCGCCGCATCAGCGACGAGGCGCTGGACGTGCTCCGCGCGCACGCGTGGCCTGGGAACGTGCGCGAACTGCTGCACGTGGTCGAGGCGGCCATGGTCGTCTGCGAAGGGGCCGTCATCGGGCCGGATCATCTGCCGGCCTCTGTCAGGACCGGTCGCGACGCGGCCCCTCAGGGGCACGCGACGAGTCCGGAGGCGCCGGCAGGCGCTGACGGGGACGGCATCCTGACGCTGGAACAGGTCGAGCGCGCACACGTCGAACATGTGCTGCGCGCGCGCAACGGACATCGGATGCTCGCGGCGAAGGCGCTCGGCATCAGTGAGCGCAATCTGTACCGGAAGCTGCGGGAGTGGGGTCTGGCCTGAGGCGGGAGCCCGGCATGCCCGGCGACGGCCTCTTGGAGGCGACCACGCCCGCGCGCGCCCGGCACCGAAGTACCGACGGCAAGCCCGCTCTCGGGCGGAGAACCGCTGCATAATCTGGGTACGGCGGCCAGACAGGGCGGCTGGAACGGACGATGAGGCCGCTGCTGGAGACGTCCCCGGCCATCCGGGGCGGGGAGGAAGGTCCATGTACGCGAATGCCACTCGGACGAGGGCTGGCGCTGCGCTGGCGGCAGGCTGGTTGCTGCTCGCGTGCCCAGGATCCGGACTGGCCTCGGGGCCGAAGACCGATCGAGACCTCGAGTGGCTGAGGGCGCAGGTGGCCTCGCAGCAGATCCAGATCGACGGACTCCGCCGTCAACTCGACGAGCAGCGCGCGCTGATCGCCTCGGTCCTCCCGGCGCTCCGCGCGGGACTCGAGCCGGCGGCGACACCGGCACCCGGAGTGACGGCGACGAGGGAGTCGGTGCGGCCCGCGGCGCTTATGCCCTCTGCCGAGCCGGCACGCGCGCACCGCGATGACGCGGCCGTGGGTCCCCTCAACTTCCGCATCGGCTCGGTGGATTTCACGCCATCGGGCTACATGGAATTCGCAGCGGTCATCCGTGATCGCAATGTCGCCAGCGGCATCGCCACCGCATACGGGTCCATCCCGTTCGAAAACACGGTCAACGGCAACCTGCGCGAGTACCGCTTCAGCGCCCAGACGTCCCGGCTCGGGCTGCAGCTCGACAGCGCAGTAGGCGGAACCCACGTCCGGGGTTATCTGGAAACCGACTTCCTGGGCATCGTGCCCGGGAACGTGGCGGTCACCTCGAACAGCGACACGCTGCGGCTCCGCCAGTTCTGGGCGGACGTGAGCAGCACCCGGTTCGAGTTCCTCGCGGGCCAGGCCTTCACCATGATGACGCCCAACCGCAGGGGCGTGTCGGCTCAGCCTGCCGATCTCTTTCTCCCGCAAGTCGTGGACCCGAACCTGCACGTGGGCATGGTCTGGAACCGCAATCCCCAGATGCGCTTCGTCTACCACGCGGGCGAGGCTACGGCGCTGGGATTCTCAGTCGAGGCCGCCGAGCAGTACGGCGGCGGCGGGGCCGGATTGGGCAGCGTCACGCTGCCGTCCGAGCTCGAGCCTTACTACAGCAGTCAGATGAACACGGGCTCGGCGAGCTTCGCGACGCCCAACCCCCACCAGGATTTCATCGCGAAGGCGGCCTTCGACCCGGTGTTCGGCAAGGCCGCCCTTCATGTCGAAGCCAGCGGCGTGTTCTCGCGGTTCTCGTTCTACAACCCGCTGAGCGGGGCGGACTACGGCACCTCTGGCGGCGGCGGTTCACTCAACGTCAGCCTCGAGGTGGCAAAAACCTTCCGCGCCTTCGCCAACTCGTTCTACGGCAGGGGTGGGGGCCGCTACCTCGTGGGTCTCGGGCCGGACGTGATCATCCGCGGCAATGGCAGCCCGTCCACGGTGGGGTCGTCGTCGCTGCTCTTTGGGATCGAGCACCAGACGACGGCGCGGACCTCGATTCAGGGTTACTACGGCATCGCGCACTTCGAGAAGAACGTCGCCGTCGACCCGGCCACCGGCGGCGAGGTGGGATTCGGGTACACCGGCTCGCCGCCGGACCACAGCCGCGCGCTGAGCCAGGGAACACTGGGCATTTCCCACGCGTTTTGGCGCGATGCGAAGCTCGGCAGCCTGCAAATCATGGCGCAGTACTCGCACCTCTCGCGCGAGTCGTGGTACGTTGCGCCCGGCGACCCGGCCAGGGCCAGCCTGAACATGTTCTACTTCAAGATTCGTTACGCCCTGCCGGGCGCCCCGCCGGCTCAGGAGCCGCACCGATGAAGCCACGCATACGATGCCACATTCTCGGGGCGCACCTGCTCGTCGCGGTTGCCGCGCTCACCTGCAGCCTGGTGCTGGCGGCGGGCCGCCCCGCCGCCCTGCGGATCGAGCAGCCCGCGATCGGGGCCAGGGTGAAGGCCGTACTCACCGTCGACGGTCTGCGTTTCAAAGATGCCAACGGGAACGGGCAGCTTGATCCCTACGAGGACTGGCGCCTTCACGCCGACGCGCGCGCCGCCGACCTGGTGTCGAGGATGACCCTCGACGAGAAGGCCGGGATGATGCTGATCGACTCGCTGAACCCGGGCTTCGGCGGCGTTGTGGCGCCTCCGGCCGAGGACTACGTTCGCAACCAGAAGATGACCCGGTTCATCTTCCGCAGCGTGGTGACGGCCAACCCGGTCGAGTCGGAAGGCCGCGGCGGCAGAAGCGCCCCGGCAGGGCGCGGAGGCAGGGGCGCGCCGGAGGGCCGCGGAGGCCGGGGCGCCATGGCCGGTGCCCAGGTGACCCCCGAGCAGGCCGCCACGTGGACGAACAAGATTCAGGAACTCGCCGAGTCCACACGGCTCGGCATCCCGGTGCTCTTCAAGTCGAACGCGCGCAACCACTACGAGCGCAACGCGAGGTTCGGCATCAACACCGAGGCGGGCTCGTTCTCCGAGTGGCCCAAGGAGGCGGGCCTCGCGGCGACCCGCGACCTGGCGCTCATCGCGGATTTCGCGCGCACGATGGGCCAGGAGTGGCGGGCGATTGGCCTGCGCGGGATGTACGGGTACATGGCGGATCTGATCACGGAACCCCGCTGGTACCGCGTGCACGAGTGCTTCACCGAAGACGCGGACCTCGCCGCCGAGATCATGCGGGTCCTCGTGACCGTCCTCCAGGGCGGGCCGGTGAGCCCGGCGACCAACGTGGCCATGACGGTGAAGCACTTTCCGGGCGGCGGGCCGCAGCAGTTCGGGCTGGATCCGCATTTCACGTTCGGCAAGAACCAGGTGTACCCGGCGGGCCGGTTCGCGGACCACGTGAAACCGTTCAAGGCCGCTATCGACGCGGGCGTCTCCGCCGTGATGCCGTACTACGGCGTCCCGGTGAACCTGACGTACGGCGGCGCGACGTTCGATGCCCTCGGGATGGCCTTCTCCAGGCAGATCGTCACGGATCTGCTGCGTGGTCGGCTCGGTTTCGGGGGATACGTCAACTCCGACACGGGCATCATCACGGATCGCGCATGGGGCCTCGAGCAGAAGACCGTCGCGGAACGCATCGCCGCGGCCGTCAACGGCGGCACCGACGTCCTCTCGGGGTTCCACGACAAGCAGGCCGTGCTCGACCTCCTCAAGTCCGGCTTGATCCCGGAGGCGCGGGCAGACGAGGCGGCACGGCGGCTGCTGAAGGAGCAGTTCCTGCTCGGCCTCTTCGAGAATCCGTACGTCGACGCCTCGAAGGCCGGCGTCATCGTGGGCAAGGACGAGTTCCGGGCCAAGGCGCTCGACGCGCAGCGCAAGTCCATCGTCCTGCTGCAGAACCTGCAGAACGGCGCGGCGCGGGTGCTGCCGCTGCCGAAGTCCGTGGCGGGAGGACCGGTGAGGCTCTATACGATGGGCCTGAACGCCGCGGTCGCGGGCGCCGCGGAGCACGGAGGGTACATCGTGGTGCCCGGCGACTACGACGCCGCGAAGGGCCAGGCGCGTCCGGCGGCGACAGGCGCCCACTATGCCGTCCTTCGCGTCGAGGTCTCGAACCCGAGGGCGGTGACCTCGGCCTACCGGAGCGGCGACGCCGCGACCGGCGCCAACCCGTTGTATGTGAACCCGGCAACCGGCAAGCCGTTTGGCGCGGACGACCCGACGGGCCTCGACAACGGCCTGATGTTCGGCGGCTCGCTGCCGTGGGAAGCGAGCAACCTGTCGTTCACGTCGATGGCCGCCTCGGCATCGTGGGCCGTCTCGCCGCCGCTCGCCGACATCCAGGCCGTGATGAAGGAGATTGGGCCGGCGCGCACCATCCTGTGCATCTACTTCCGTCAGCCGTACGTGCTGGACGACGAGAGCGGACTGAAGCAGGCGGGCGGGATCCTCGCGGGCTTCGGGGTGAGCGACGGTGCGCTGATGGACGTCATCACCGGCCGGTTCAACCCGAGCGGCAAGCTGCCGTTCGCGCTGGCGCGAACCCGGCAAGCCATCGTCGACAATGCGCCTGATGCGCCGGGCTATCCTGCCGCCGACACGCTGTTCCCGTTCGGCCACGGGCTCAGCTACACCCCCGTCTCGAGCCCGCCGGGCAAGCGGTAGTCCGGAGCGTGCCGGGACACGGCGTTAGTGCTATTCTCTAGGCAGACATCGAGCCCCCTCGTGGCAGCGGGTGCGCAGGGAACGCCGGACGGCCTCTAATCCGGCACCAGGTGACGCCGATGACAACCACGACGGCGGGGCGGCTGTGTCTCCTCGGCGCGTTGAGTGGCGTGTTCGCGAGCTGCGGCAAGAGCACGCCGGCAAGCCCAACGCCGCCTCCCACCAACGTGTCCGCCACCCTCTCCGTTACCGCGGCACCGGCCCCGCTGGTGGCGGCGCACGCGTCGGCGGACCCGGAAACGAAATACCGCATACCCGCCAACCTGACGTTCCAGGAAACCTCGGGGCAGGCGGCGCGCATCACGAAGCTCAACGTCACGGTGACGGGCGCGTCGGGCTGGTCGTCAACCGCGCCGCAGGCGGTAGACATCACCGTGCCGGCGAGAGGAACGAGCACGTACAGCCTGACCAGCATTGTCGACATCGGCGGCCCGGACACCACGGGCGGATGGTCACTCGACGTGACGGCGGTCGATGCGAACGGAGCGGCGTTGTCCGTCCGGAGCTGCCAATCGGCTCTGCGGATCGTCGATCCGCCGGTGCCCGACGCCGTGCTGGTCGGCGCCGGCGACATGGCGGGCTGCGGCATGCAGGCGCCGATTGAGACGGCCAAACTTCTCGATCGCATCCCCGGCATCGTCTTCACGGCGGGCGACAACGTGTATCCGGCGGGTTCGACGACGATCTACCCGGAGTGCTACGGCCCGAGCTGGGGCCGGCACATGTGGCGCACCTACCCGCTCCCGGGGAACCACGATTGGGACAGCAGCGGGGCGGCCGACGCCTACTTCGCGTACTTCGGCGCGGTGTCGGCGCCCGGAATCGGCTACTACAGCTACAACGCTGGCGCGTGGCACATCCTGGCGCTGAACAGCAACATCGCCGCCAACGCCGGGTCGGCGCAGTACGAATGGCTGAAGGCCGACCTGGCCTCGTCCGCCACCGCGTGCATGCTGGCCGTCTGGCACCACCCGCTGTTCAGTTCGAGCATCAACGGCAACTCGAGCCGGATGCGCGACGTGTGGCGGTTGCTGCAGCAGTATGGCGCTGAGGTGGTCGTCAACGGCCACGACCACGACTACGAACGATACGCGCCGCAGGACGCCGACGGCCGGGCGACCTCCTCGGGGATGCGGGAGTTCGTCGTCGGCACCGGCGGCTACAGCCTGTACGATCTCGCCCATCGACAGCCGAACAGCGAGGTGTTCGAGAACCGCACATGGGGCGTCATCAAGTTCACGTTGAAGCGGCAGAGCTACACCTGGGAGTTCGTGCCGATTGACGGGCAGACGTTTCGCGATTCCGGGTCCGGCGCCTGTTCCGTTCCAGCCGCGCGATAGGCCTCCCTGACACGGCACGAAGACGGGAAAAGTGACGCCCGCCTGGGCTGGCGCAGGCCGGCGCGCGTATGATGAGGGCCTCGCGCCGCAACGCGCGGCCGGTTCAGGCCCCCGGGAGGATTCACCGTGAAACGCCTGACCATCCTGCTGCCCGCGACCCTCGCGCTGACACTCGGCGCCGCCGCGCTCCACGCACAGGCCCCGCCGCCGCCGCAGGCTGCGGGCAGCACCGCCCCGCAGGCCCAGCCCGCGCGCCCCCCCGCGGTCGTGTCCCCCGAGGTGCTGGCCGACCAGCGCGTCACATTCCGCATCTACGCGCCGGACGCGACCAGGGTGTTCATGAACGCCGGCGACCTTCCCCCGGTCACCTTCACGCCGCCCGGAGCGACGCCTGTTCCTCAGACACCCGGCTCGCCGGGGGCCACGGTGTTCACGAAGGGCGAGAACGGCGTCTGGGAGTTCACGACGGCAGCGCCGGTTCCGCCGGGCGCCTTCCGCTACGCCATCATGGTCGACGGCGTCCGCACGCTCGATCCCGTGAACACGAGGACCAGCGAGTCGAACACGGCGATGTGGAGCCTCTTCTCCGTTCCCGGGATCGCCCTCGAAGAGGTGAAGGACGTGCCGCACGGTGCGGTCGCCGAAGTCTTCTACGCCTCGTCAGTGCTGAAGGCGACCAGACGCATGCATGTCTACACCCCGCCGGGGTACGAGGCGGGCAGTCAAAAGTACCCGGTCTTCTACCTCCTCCACGGCGCCGGCGACACCGACGATGCGTGGACGTCGGTCGGGCGCGCGGGGTTCATCCTCGACAACTTGATTGCCGCGAAGCAGGCCGTGCCCATGATCGTCGTCATGCCGGCCGGGCATCAGCCGGCGGTGCCGGGCGCGACGCCGGGCTTCGCGAGCCCGGAGGCGGCGTTCCGGAATGTGGTCAGCCGGTTCACCCAGGAGTTCCTGGCCGACGTGATGCCCTACGTCGAGCGCCACTACCGGGTGCTGACCGACCGGCCGAATCGCGCGATTGCCGGCCTCTCGATGGGCGGCATGCAGACGCTCGACATTGCCTTCCGCGAGCTCGCGAAATTCGCCTACATCGGCGTCTACAGCTCGGGCGCCCAGCTCGGCGGCGGGCGGGGCGCGGCGTCCGGCGCAGCCGCTGCTCCGCCGCCGCCCGACTGGGAAGCGGCGCACCTGGCGGACCTCGACAGCGCGAGCCTGAAGAAGGGCACGAGGCTCCTCTGGCTGGCGACGGGCGTGGACGACCGGCTGATCGCGAGCACGCGCGCCACGGTCGAGATCCTGAAGAAGCACGGGTTCCAGCCGGAGTTCAAGGAGACCCCGGGCGCCCACACGTGGCTCGTCTGGCGGGATTACCTGCGCGAGTTCGCGCCACGTCTGTTCAGGTAGGTGGACGGCCTTGGCGGGTTGGGTTCGCGGCTGGGAATCGCGAATCCAACGTCGCCGCCGGGCAGGGGGCGCATCTTACCGTACTCGGGCCATCGTCCGCGAGGCCTGTGTTGCGGAGGCCGCCCGGCCGCTGGCGTCTGTCACGATCCGGCGGCCGCCTCGCTGCGGACCTCCCACTCGATCGAGCCGGCCGTCATGAGAATCAGGCCGAACCCGCCCGCGGTGACCGCGCCGATCATCCGCAGCACGAAGACGGTCAGGCCGACGGCCACGTCGCGCTGATCCCGGAACGCGGCGGCGAGGTAGATCTCGCCCTCCGTCCGGGGCTCGTACATGAACAGGTGCGCCGGCAGCGGGTTCATGCGCACCGCGAGGCGGATGAGCGGCTGGTCGAACGCCCCTTCGTCGGCACCGCGGCGGGCGAAATGGGCGCCGGCGAACCACGCATAGGCCAGCGCGGCGGCCAGCAGGGCCCCGCCGACGGCGAGGCGCCGGCGCGCACGCCCGTTCAGCGCGCTCCAGCGGTATCGCGTGAACACGGGAAGCGCGTCGTTGGCCATCAGGGCGTTCCCGCTGAGGCTACGCGAGGGCGTCGATGATGGCGTTCAGCGTCGGGCTCGGGCGCATGGCCGCCGCGGTCTTCGCCCGGTCGGGCCGATAGTAACCGCCCATGTCGACCGGCCTGCCCTGCGCCCCGATCAGTTCCTCGTTGATCTTCGCCTCGTTGGCCGCCAGCTGCTCCGCCACGCCGGCGAAGCGGGCGCGCAGGTACTCGTCTTTCGACTGCGCCGCCAGGGCCTGCGCCCAGTACATCGCCAGGTAGAAGTGGCTGCCGCGGTTGTCGATCTGCCCCACCTTGCGGGCCGGCGACTTGTTGCCGTCGAGGAACTTGCCGATAGCCTGGTCCAGCGTCTCCGCGAGCAGCGCGGCGCGCGCGTTGCCGGTGGTCGCCCCGATGTGCTCGAGCGACGCGGTCAGCGCCGAGAACTCGCCAAGCGAATCCCAGCGGAGATACCCCTCCTTCTGGAACTGCTGGACATGCTTGGGCGCCGATCCGCCCGCGCCGGTTTCGAACAGCCCGCCGCCGGCGAGCAGCGGCACGATTGACAGCATCTTCGCCGACGTGCCGATTTCCAGGATCGGAAACAGGTCCGTCAGGTAGTCGCGCAGCACGTTGCCGGTCACCGAGATCGTGTCCTGGCCCTTGCGGATGCGCTCGAGCGAGAACTTCATCGCGTCGACGGGCGCCAGGATGCGGAGGTCGAGGCCTGCCGTGTCGTGGTCCCGCAGATAGGCCTCGACCTTCTTGATCACCTGCGCGTCGTGCGCGCGGTTGCGGTCGAGCCAGAACACCGCCGGCGCGCCGCTGGCGCCCGCACGGCGCACGGCCAGCTTCACCCAGTCCCGGACGGCGACGTCCTTGGTCTGGCACGACCGGAAGATGTCGCCGGCCTCCACCTTCTGCTCGAGCACCGTGGCGCCGCTGCCTTCGTCGACGATGCGGATGGCGCCGGCGGCGGGGGCGACGAACGTCTTGTCGTGCGAGCCGTATTCCTCGGCCTTCTGCGCCATCAGCCCCACGTTCGGCACCGAGCCCATCGTCGCCGGGTCAAAGGCGCCGTGCTGCTTGCAGTCCTCGACGATGGTCCTGTAGATCGTGGCGTAGCAGCGATCGGGGATGAGCGCCTTCGTGTCGTGCAGCTTGCCGTCGGGCCCCCACATCTTCCCCGACTCGCGCACGACGACCGGCATCGAGGCGTCGACGATGATGTCGCTGGGGACGTGCAGGTTCGTGATCCCGCGGTCGGAATCCACCATGGCGAGCGGCGGCCGCGCCGCGTAGGCGGCCTGGATGTCGGCCTCGATCTCGGCCCGCTTCTCCGCCGGCAGGCGCTGCAGTTTCGCATACAGGTCGCCCAGGCCGAGGTTGGGATTCACGCCCAGCTCCGCGAACGTCGCCGCATGCTTGTCGAAGACGTCCTTGAAGTACACGCTGACCGCGTGGCCGAACATGACCGGGTCGGAGACCTTCATCATGGTGGCCTTGAGGTGGAGCGACAGCAGCAGTCCGTTGGCCTTCGCGTCCTGGAACTGCTCCTCGTAGAAGCGGCGCAGCGCCCCGACGTGCATCACGGACGAGTCGAGTATCTCGCCCTCCAGGAGCGGCATCTTCCGCTTGAGGACCGTCGCCGTGCCGTCGGCCGCCACGAACTCGTAGCGCACGTCCGTCGCCTTGGCGATCGTGGTGGAGTTCTCGCTGCCGTAGAAGTCGCCGCCCGTCATGTGCGCGACGTGCGACTTCGAGTCGGACGTCCACGCGCCCAGCTTGTGCGGGTGCTTCTTCGAGAAGGCCTTTACCGAGAGCGGCGACCGGCGGTCGGAGTTGCCCTCGCGCAGCACGGGGTTGACGGCGCTACCGAGCACCTTCGCGTAGCGCGCCTGGATCGCCCGCTCGTCGTCGTTCGTCGGCGCCTCCGGATAGTCGGGGACGTTGTAGCCCTGGCCCTGCAACTCCTTGATGGCTTCCTTCAACTGCGGGATCGAGGCCGAGATGTTGGGCAGCTTCACGATGTTGGCCTCGGGCCTGTGCGTGAGTTCGCCCAACTGGGACAGGTAGTCGGGGATGCGCTGGGCCTCGGTCAGGCGCTCCGGAAAGGTGGCGATGATGCGGCCCGCGAGCGAGATGTCTCTGGTCTCGACCGACACGCCCGTGCCCTTGGTGAACGCCCGCACGATGGGCAGCAACGAATACGTCGCAAGCGCCGGGGCCTCGTCGATGTCGGTCCAGATAATCGTCGATGTCGTCTCGCTCATGCCGTCTCCTCGTGGGGCCAGGGGCCGGCAACCCGGGCCGGCCGAACAACATGTCAGTATAGTGCGGAGCCGGCGCCGAATGCTCGCCGGGCCCGGTTCGGCGCGTTGACGCCGCCGCGGGCCCGGCGTAGCATCGGGCTGCTGCCTGCGCGGACCCGGCGCCGTGCCCTTCTGCCGCGTCCGCTCCGGACGGAGGGCCTGGCATGCGCGCTGCCGTTGTGCTGTCACACGACCACGGCGACCACACGGCCGGCTTTCCGGCGCTGGGCCAGCGGCCGGGAGTGCCGGTCTTCTATGCCCAGGGGTTTGATCCGGCGGTGGTCGCCGCCCTCGGCGCGTCGCGGGCGAAACTGGTGCCGGTCTCGAGCGGCGTCGAGGTGTCAGCGGGGATCCGCACCAGCGATGAATTCGGCACGTCCATCAAGGAGGAGGCACTGCTCATCGACACGCCCGACGGGCTGGTGGTCGTGGTCGGCTGCGCTCATCCCGGTATCGTGCCTATGCTGACGCAGGTCAAGGCCTCGTCGGGCCGACCGATTCATGCCGTGGTCGGCGGGTTCCACCTGCTGCAGACACCGCCTGCGGAGGTCGCCCGGATTGTCGCGGCGTTCCAGGAACTGGGCGTGGCGCGCGTCGGGGCCACGCACTGCACCGGACCGGAGGCCATCAAGTTGTTCAAAGAGACCTATGGGGACCGCTTCATCTCCGGCGGCGTGGGAACTGTGGTGACGGCGCGGCAGTAGGACCGCCGCCCAACCATACGGCCGCCTTCGGCAGACGGCTCTACCAGCCCTTGCTGTCCTTGAGGTAGATGTAGGCCAGCAGGTCGCGGCCAGTCGGCGTCAGGCGGAGGGCCTCCCAATCGAGGAGTCCCGCCGAGTCCGAGCCTCCGATGTCACGCACGCCCGCGAGCAGCTCGATGCCGTTTTCCACCATGACGCCGTAAAGATCGATTGGCACGGCCGCGCAGCGCTCGGGATTGACGAAGAGCATGCCGGTCGACCGGGTGTACGTGACGCACGCGCCGGCATTCGGCTCGGTGTAGATGACGAAGATCTGCCCGTCCGCGGCCGTTCTCGCGACGCGGCCGTAGTTCATCCAGGGGTAGGTGACCGCGTCCGACAGCGCCAGCGCGAGCCGGTCGACGGCGTCGTCCGGGCCGGTCGCGCCGCCGGCGTCCGCCCCGCGCGAAATGGTCGTGTTCCGGTCGTACGCCAGACTGCTGCTGTCGACCACGCTGTAGTCGGTGCCGTTCTGCGCGTTCAGGACAAAGATGTCGTAGGACGCCTGCTCCGCCAAGGGCGCCTGGAAGCTGACCGATCCGCTCGTGGAGTAGCCCACGAAGTCGCCGACACGCCCGTTGACTCCCCCCTTCCGGACCACCATCCGCTGCGAGTCGGCCGAGTCGATCGGGATCGCCGACTGCACGATGTTGCCGTCTTCGTCGACGACCTCCCCAAGAGATCCAATCGCCAGCGTCACCGCCGCCCCGCTCGGCATCGTGGCCGCCCACGATCCGAGCCTGCCGGCGGTGTGGTTGTAGACGGTGAACGTCATGGCGCAGTCGACGGCACCCAGATAGGTGTATCCGCCCTTCAGCGTGCCCGACAGGGAGCCCACGGTGACGACGACATCGGCCGATCCGGCCGTGCCCGCGGGCGTGGTCGCCTGCAGCGAGGTCTCGCTGAGATAGACCGCGCTGGTCACGGCTGTCCCGCCGATCTTGACGACGGCGCTGGTGCTGAAGTGCTCGCCCGTGATCGTGACCACGGTGCCGCCGGCGTCGGTGCCGTTGGCGGGATCGACGCCTGTGATCTTCGGCGTGTATAAGACCGTGGACGTGCTGGCGGTCGTCGACTCCGTGGGCGACGCGGGATTGTTGTCTCCGCACGCCAAGGCGTTGAGCGCCGCCGTGATGATGAGAATGAGAGCGGCTCGACCCTTCAGAACCTCCGGACGCATGGATACTCCGCAATTCCCAGGCGCAGGCACCTCCGTTATAGCAGAGGACTCCGTGTGTAAAGGCCGCGCCATCGAAAGTTCACACAACGCCACAGCGGCGTCACATCGCGATGCGCTCGCCTCTCGCCTCTCGCCTCTCGCCTCCCCCTATCCCCTTGCCCCTTCCCTGCACCCCTTGCCTTCCTTGGTGTAGCATGCCCGCGGCACCTGTTTCGTGCCAGGAGGACACATGAACACGCGAGACCAATCCGCCACCGATCGCCGGGATTTCCTGCTGAAGGCAGGACTCGGCGTCGCCGCCGCCGGGACCCTGCTGTCGGACACGCTGTCCGCCCAGGCCTCGGTCGCGCGCCAGTTGACCGAGTCCGAGAAGCTGTCGCGCCTGGCGATGACATGCTGGCCGCAGCGCCACCTGTTCAAGACGTACGGACGGGGCACGCCGAACGAGGAGACGATCGGCCTGCGCAAGAAGTACGGCGAGATCACGATGCACGACCTGCCGAAGTGGACGAAGGACTACTTCCCTGGCGTCTATCACCTCGACCTGTGGTCCGACGTCTTCGGTGACCCGGCCGACACGGCGCAGTACACGGAAACGACGGTCGAGCGGAACGGTAAGCCGTTCACCATGCGGCGCTGGGATCCCAGCGCGCCCGCGTCGAAGAAGTGGGTGGAGAAGCTGGCCTCGATCATCGCGAACGAGAAGTTCGTGTGCCAGCACGTGTCGAACAACGCGCCCCAGTTCCTGGCCGATCCCGACGATGCCCGGCGCAAGGAGGGCATCCGCGTCGCGAAGATGTGGATGGACGCCGCCGCGATTCTCGGCGCCAAGACGATGCGGGCCAACACGGGGACGGCCATCGGGCGGATCATGCCCGAGGCCGAGGACCACGCCACCGGCTACCCGAAGAACGAGAAGATCGTCGTCTTTCTGAAGAAGTGCATCGAATCGTTCAAGGAACTGGCCGACTACGGCGCCACCGTCGGCGTGAAGATCACCATCGAGAACCACTGGGGCCTGTGCGCCAACCCGATGAACATCCGCATCATCATGGACGAGGTGAACCACCCCTACTGCGAGTGCACGCCTGACTTCTGCAACTGGGAGAACGAGTTCCACCTCTTCCACGGCCTCGAGGCCGTCATGCCCTACACGCGCACGCACGTGCACGCGAAGTACTGGGACCGCTGGAAGACGCCCGAGAAGGACTGGAACGACGTTGGCCGCAGCGTGCGTATCCTGAATGCGCACCGCTACAAGGGCACGATCGCCCTCGAGTGGGAGAACGGGCCGATGGACGGCATCGAAGGCACGAAGTGGCTGATGAAGGAAGTGCTGGCGGCGCTGTAGGGAACCAGGGGCTAGGCGCTAGGGGCTAGGGGCTAGTCAGTCACGGTGCGAGGTCACACCTACGCGGCGACAGCCGCGTCAGACTAGCGCCCAGCGCCTAGTACCTAGCCCCTGTGCGCTAGGCCGGCGCCAGGGGTTTCTGCCCCGCGAAGATCCTGTCCAGGCGCGCCACGACGTCCTTCAGATAGGCCGCGTCGCCGCCGCTGATCTCCGTCGTCACCCACCCTTCGTACTTGACCTCAGCGAGGGCCTTCCTCACCTCCGGCCAATCCACGTCGCCCTCGCCGAGGTTCGTCCAGGCGTACTTGCTCTCCTTGCGGTCGAGCTTGAAGTCCTTGACGTGCACCCGGGCGATGCGCGGGCCGAGCGTCCGGATCCAGTCCTGCGGGTACCCGTAGAAGAGCATGTTGCCGACGTCGAAATAGGCCTTCACCCAGGGCGAGTTGAACTCGTCGACGTAGCGGGCCATCTCGAGCGGGCTGATGAGGAACTTGTTCCAGACCTCCTCCATGCCGACGACGACCTTCAGGTCCTGGGCCAGCGGCAGGATGCGCTCCCTGATCACCTTCTGCGACCGCGTCCAGGCGTCCTTGTAGCCGGTTTCGGGGTTGACGACGCCCGGCACGAGCAGGACCACGTCGGCGCCCCAGAGTTTCGCGTTGCGCAGCGACGTCTCCATCCCGGCGACGCTCTTGCTGACGACCTCCGGGTCGGCGCTCGACAGCGGGTAGCGCCAGTGGTCCGCGTTCATGACGCCGTGAATCCTGAGGTTGGCCTTCGCCGCGGCCTCCTTGATCTCGGCCGCCACCGCCGGATCGGCGATCGTGCCGATCTCGACACCCTGGAAGCCGACATCAACGGCCAGCTTGAACTTGTCCAGGTAGCCCAGCTCCTTGGGGAGCATCGACACGTACACGGCCTTCTTCAGGCCGCCGCCCCCCGGACCCTGCGGGGCCGCAGACGCCGTCGCACCCCGCACCGCGGCCAGCGCCGACGCGGCCGCCGTCATCTCCAGAAACGCCCGTCGATCTATCTTCGCCATCAGGACCTCCCTCGCTGCGGCAGACTACTCCGATGCGGCGTCCGACTCAAGCGCCCCCAAAAAGAGTTAAGATTCTTTCGCCCCCTGCGCCTTCATGAACAATCTGCGCGAGCAAGGAGAGAGCGACATGCACGATTCCATCGAGACCAAGGTCGGCCGGCGCGAGTTCGTCGGACTGGCCGCTGCCGCCACCGCCGGCTTCACGATCCTGAAACCCGGCACCGCCTTCGGGACCCAGGCGAATTCGGCGATCCGCCTCGGCGTGCTCGGCTGCGGCGGACGGGGCACCGCCGTCACCGAGTCGTTTCTGCGGAACTCGAACGCCGTCGTCACGGCGATGGGCGACATCTTCCAGGACAACCTGGAGAAGAGCGCCCAGACGCTCGGCGCGGTTTCGCTGAAGCTCAACAAGCCCTTCGCCGACGCGGCGCACATGTTCAAGGGCTTCAAGGCCTACGAGCAGCTGTTCTCGAGCAAGGACATCGACGCCGTGTACATCGCGACGCCGCCGTATTTCCATCCGGACCATCTCGAGGCCGCTATCGCCGCCGGCAAGCACGTGTACCTGGAGAAGCCGGTCGCGGTCGACGTGCCGGGCGCCAAGCGCATCATGGCCCTCGGCGAGAAGATGAAGGGGAAGCTGAGCCTGGCCGTCGGGTTCCAGATCCGCTACGCGTCGCCGTACGTGCTGCTCGAGAAGCGCATCCGTGAAGGGCAGATCGGCCCGTTCGTGTCGGGCCAGATCCATTACTTCGCGTCGAATATCACCCGCCCGCCGTTCGCCGACAAGCCGGCCGATGAGCGGCGGCTCCGCAACTGGATCTACGAGAAGACGATTTCCGGCGACATCATCGTCGAGCAGAACATCCACATCATCGACGTCACCAACTGGATGCTGAACGGCCACCCGCAGAAGGCCTACGGGAAGAACGGGCGGGCCGGGCGCACCGACGATCGCGACTGCTCCAGCCACTACAACTGCGTGTTCACCTATCCCAAGGACGTGCACATCAGCTTCTCGTCCACGCAGTACGGCAAGGCCGCGTGGGGCGTCGGCATGCAGTACGACGGCACCCGGGGCATCGCGGAAGCCCGGTATGACGCGCCTGTGCGGATTTCGGGCGAGAGTTCCTGGGAATACCCGGGCCTGGGCCGGCCGCAGGCGGTCGATCAGCAGGCCGCCGTCACGGGCCGTTTCAGCGGCGCGCTGGATGATGCGGACGCCAACAAGCAGGCCGCGTTCATCGGCAGCATCGCCACGGGCAACCTCCTGAACGAGGCGACGCAGGGCGCGGAATCGGCGCTCTCCGCCATGCTCGGCCGGATGGCCGCCGAGACGGGCCGCGAGGTGACGTGGGAAGAGCTGTTGAAGTCGACCGAGGTCTACGACCCGAAGATCAACTTCACCCAGTTCGCGTAGGAGCGGCTCAGAGTCAGTAGCCAGTAATCAGTAGCCAGTAGTCAGTAGCCAGTAGCAGAGACCGCTGCTGGAAACTGCCTACTGGCTACGCGCTTCTGAACGCGGGTTCGCTCGAATCCCGAATCCCCAATCCCGAATCCCGGCGCCCCGTCACTTCCCCAGCGGCTCCAGGTCGATGCGCCGGAAGAAGATCTCCGCGCCCTCGCACTGGAACAGGATCTTCCCTTCGGTCAGGCTCGACTGCACTGCCTCGTTGACGACCTTTCCGTTCACCAGGTACGTGAGGCGGTCGCCCTCGGCCATCACCTCGAGGCGCGTCCATTCGCCCCACGGGCTCTCCACGTCGGCCTTGCCGCGGAAGCCCAGCTTGTCGGCCCAGTCCGGATCGCGGCCGTACCAGTTGACGCGGCCGCTCGCGAACACCCGTGCCTCGCCGGCCGGATCGAACACGGGCTCACCGTCGCGGTCCTTTCCGGCCCGAGCCGTGATCCGGGGCGTCAGGCGTGTGCCGTCGGCCTCGAACCCGGCGACCAGAATCAGGTCACCGACGCCGCCCTCGATGATCTGCGCCTCGATCGACCGCATCCACGGCCCGTTGAAGTCGCGGCCGGTGCTGCCGTCCGCGCCCTGTCCGTGCACCAGCACGCCGCTGTCGCGCGTTGCATTCTTCCGCTGCGCCCACGTCAGCAAGCCCCACCGGAACTCGACGATGAGGTGGTAGTCGCGGTACGACTCGCGGGTGGTGAGACCGCCCCACTTCTCGCCGCTGACGCGGATGGCCGGCGCGCCGTCCACCTGGTCCACGACCGTGAACACGCGCAGCGGATCCTCCCGGTGGGAGTCCACCACCCACGTGTAGAAGTTGTCCAGCGTCTTCCCGTCGAAGAGCTGAATCACCTTGTCGGGCCGGATCGCCGTCTGCGCGGACGCACCCGCGGGACAGGCGCACACGAAGAACGTCACGAGGATTGCCAGGGCGCGCATCGAAACCTCCTTACGACCGGCGAGGGCAGCCGGGAATCAGATCCTCAGGAACAGCTTCCTCCGGTACATCCAGTACAGGACCAGCCAGTAGCCGAACAGGATGGCCGAGCCCATCACGAAGGGTTCATACGCCGTTCCGAACGCCGCGAACGTGCCGGCGCCCAGGTGGGTGCGCAGAGAACTGCGGATGAAATCCTCGAACAGGTGCGCGACCATGTACGCCGCGATCGAGTTCGTCCCGATCACGATCAGCCAGAAGAAGGGCTTCCGCCAGCCGGCGAGATCGACCACGGCGTAGAAGGCCGCCAGCAGCCAGAAGCACCAGCCGCCGCTGAAGAGCGTCCAACTGGGCGTCCAGATCCGCTTCACGGACGGGCAGATGCCGGTGGCATCGAGCAGCCATCCCGACGCGATCCCGGCCGCGCCGGCCACCAGCAGCCACGTCATCTTCTGCCGCGCCGTCTTGTCGCTCTTCATCAGCCTGCCGGCGAGCAGGCCGAGAATCATCGTCCCCAGCGTCGGAATGAAGCTCAGGGTGGCGTAGCCGCCGCCGTTGTACTTGAACCACCCATCGGGCGGGAAGAGGTTCAGGAACCAGGTGTCGAACGCCCACGCCAGGTTCGTGTTCTTGTTCCAGTGCGCCGCGAAGCCCTGGTAGTTGTACGCCCAGTCAGGCTGAGCGCCGGCGGCGGCCCAGTCGAACCCGGGGCCGGGCAGCGGGTAGAGGGCGAACGCCGCCCAGTAACCGGCCAGGATGAGCCCCAGCGCGATCCACGCGTCACGCGACTTCCGGAAGCCGAGGAGGAACAGCACGGGATAGCCGAGGCCGATCTGGGTCAGCGTATCCTCGAAGGTGAATCGCGTGAAGTCGCGGCCCATGGATCTGAGGAAGATCCCGAGGGCGATGAGCACGAACGCCCGCCAGACCGCGTGCAGCGTCATCCATCCCTTTGTCTGGCCCTTCGCGAGCCGGCTCGCGATCGAGTACGGCACAGCGACGCCGACCATGAACGAGAACGATGGCTGGATGAGGTCGTGCAAGGAACAACCCGCCCAGGGCGCGTGCGTCTGGTGGAACGCCACGAACGCCCAGAACGCGCTCTCCGGCACGCGCGAGGCCACCGCCGCGAGGCGCAGCACCTCGGCCATCATCAGGAACATCACGAAGCCGCGGTACGCGTCGAGGGACGCCAGGCGCGGAGGAGCGACGGCCGGCGCGGCGGCGTCTGCGGAAGTGGCGTGGGCAGCACTCATGCGGCGGATGATATCCCACCGGCGCTATACTTTGCCCGAGGACGGATTCAGCGGCCGTTCCTGCGGCGTGATCCAACAGGCGCGCGCGGGCGCTGAGGCCGATTTCGCAGAGGTGCCCATGGAACGCCGCGACTTCATCGTGAGGACTTCGGCCGCATCACTGCTCGCCTGCTTCCCGGCGTCGCTCGCCGGCCTCGAGCGGACGTTCGACGCAGGGACGCTGGAGCGCCGGGCGCTCGGGCGCACCGGAGAGCGGCTCTCCATCATCGGCTTTGGCGGCATCGTCGTCATGAACGCCACCACGCAGGAGGCGTCGAGCCGCGTGGCCGAGGCCATCGACGCGGGCGTCAACTACTTCGACGTCGCGCCGAGCTATGGCAACGCCGAGGAGATGCTGGGCCCGGCGCTTGAACCGTACCGCAAGAACGTGTTCCTGGCGTGCAAGACGACGGAGCGCAGCCGGGAAGGCTCCCAGCGTGAACTGGAGCAGTCTCTGCGCCGGATGCGCACGGACCACTTCGACCTCTATCAGCTGCACGCAGTGACGACAAAAGAAGACGTGGAGAAGATCTTCGGGCCCGCCGGGGCGCTCGAGACCTTTGTGGCGGCGCGCAAGGCCGGCAAGGTCCGCTTCCTGGGCTTCTCGGCGCATTCGGTCGAGGCCGCGCTGGCGCTCATCGGCCGCTTCGACTTCGACACGATCCTCTTCCCCACGAACGCCGGCACCTGGCATGCGGGCAACTTCGGGCCGCAGGTCCTTGCTGCGGCGCAGGCCAAGCAGATGGGCATCCTCGCGCTCAAGGCGATGGCCCGCGGGCCGTGGCCGAAGGACGCGAAGCGGGACCAGTATCCGAAGTGCTGGTACCAGCCGCTCTCGGACGCGGGAGACGCCATGCTGGGGCTGCGTTTCACCCTCTCGCACCCGGTGACCGCGGCGATTCCTCCCGGCGACGAAACGCTGTTCACACAGGCGCTGGGCCTCGCCATGCGCTTCACGCCCCTCAACGAAGACGAAGCACTCGCCATCAAGCAAAAGGCGCTGGCAGGCGCGCCGCTGTTCAAGTACCCGAGCTGGGCCTGACTCGGGACCAGGCACTCGGGGCCCGGCGAGAACCGAGGGAGGTCCCTGCTCAGCCGCGAGGGAAGCGAGCCTATCGCCTCGCTCCGAACCAGTAGCTCACCTTGACGAGGAGCACGTCGTCGGCCGGCGATGTGTAGACGCGCGAGAGGCCCGAACTGAAGTCGAAATCGCCGGTCGGCAGCCGGCTCTGGCGTTGCTGTGTCCACACGACGAAGAACGAGGATCCCGGGCGGAACTCCCATCTGAACACGGCGTTGACGCGAAGCGAGGTCAGATTGAAGTCGGGCTGGGCGATGGAGAAGGACGCGGCCGGCCCGTCGGCGTCGGGATCGATGATGAAGCGGCTCCCCGACGGCGTGATGGTGCCGGCGTCGATGCCGTACCGCAGGAAGTCGTAGGTGCGCGGCGCATAGACCTCCTTGATGGCGCCGTAGTCGGCGGCCGAGATGAGCGACTGCAGGTAGACCTGCAGCGACGTGCGGGGCGACGTGGCCACGCTGATGCGCGTCGTCGCCGATGTCTCCGTCTGACCGAGGTCGCCGAAGACGTAGCGGCTGCCGTACGTCCGCGTCGCGTACGGGTCCACCACGGTCGACAGGTACTGGGCCGACACGAGGTTGTGCCTGAACGAGGGGCCGATTGCCAGGGTGAGCGCCGGGATCGGCCGCCAGGCGAGCTGGGCGTCGAGCGCGAGGGTCGAGGCGTCGTAGTCGCGGCTGGTGTAGCTCCCCCCGAGGCTCACGACCGCTTTCTTGCGGGCGTCGCTCACGAGCGCCAGCTGAATCCCGCGGTTGCCGGGCCGGATCACGGTGGGCCCGCCGCGCGTCAGCTTGTCGTCCCACACGCGCTTGGCATAGGTGAGGAGCGCCGACGTGCGCCACATGTTCCTGAAGCGCAGCGTCGCGTTCGCCTGCCAGCCGTCCCCCTGCGACTCGCTGCCCCAGTTCCACGTCCACCACTTCGACACCCAGAACGTGCGTTCGCTCGTCCAGCGGTCGGGGGTCAGCTTGCGGTACTGCACCATGCCGTGGGCCCCGGCCCGGTCCGTCTGGGTCGAGTACCCGGCGTCGTTGACTTCGAGCCCCGGGCTCATGCCCCAGATGCCGAGGTTCACCGTGAGGTTGCCGCTGTTGCGGTTCACGTTGGCCTGGCCGTTCCAGCCCGCCATGCTCGTCGCCGTCGGGTCGAGCTTCACGAAGGTGACGTCGGGGCGCTGGTAGTAGCGCTGCTCGGCTTTCTGCAGGCGGGTGATCGCCTCGGTCGACCCGTGCACCGAGCTGCCGGCGATGCCGCCGTGGAACACCCAGTTGCGGGCGCCGTCCAGGAAGACATGGCCGTCCACGCCCAGCATGAGCGCCCGATCGGCGAGGTACGACGTGAGCGCAGGCTCGTTGAGGTCCCGAATGACCGAGGTGCCCAGCATGCCGATCGCGGCGCGGCGCCCAAGGCCGCGCTGCGCGCGGAAGATGGTGTAGTTGGTGAGGGGCTCGACCTCGGCCTTCGCGGTCTGCGTGCCGTTCGACAGTTCCGCGTATTCCCGCCCGGTGACCGCGTCGAGCAGCCCGACGGTCCACCCTTTGCCCGTGCGGCCGACGACTTTGGCGGCTCCGAGGATGGTGGTCCAGCTCGGGATGTCGACGTACCGGTCATTCACCTTGACCTGCGGATAGCGGCCGATGCGCCGGCTGTAATATAGCGTCGGCTCGGGCCGGAAGAACCCCCGGTACCTGGCTGGCGCCGCTGCGCCCGAAATCGCCGAACACCTTCGCGCCCTCCGTGAAGAACGGGCGCCGCTCCTCGAAGAACGTCTCGAACTGGCTGAGATTGACGACCGCCGGGTCGACTTCCACCTGGCCGAAGTCGGGGTTGAACGTCGCGTCCAGCGTCAGGCTGCTCGAGAGGCCGTACTTCAGGTCGAGGCCCGCTCCCGCGAAGAAACGCGAGCCGTCGTTGAACGGCGAGCCCGGCGTGACTGGCGCGATGAACTCCTCCTTGGCCGTCACGTACGGCATGAACTCGAGCGCCGTCGGCGGATCGATGCCGGCGATGCCCTCCAGGCGGGCCATCTTCGACGCCAGCCCCGATTCGTTCTTGCGCACGAGCTGCAGCCAGTCGGCTTCGTTGCGGCGCTGGATGATGCGCTGCACGTTGATGCCCCACGTGTAGCGATCCGCCTTCGGAAAGCGCAGCTGCGACAGCGGAATCCGCAGTTCGACCACCCATCCGTCAGGGCCGATCTGGACGGCCGACGCCCACACCGCGTCCCACGTCGAGTCGAGGAAGTTGTCGTTGTAGATGAGCGCGTCGCGCTGGACGCCGGCGGCCGACACGCCGAATTGCGCGCCGGTCAGGTGGTCGTTGTGCGGGTCCAGGTAGACGAGGAACGCGTCGGCCTCCACCGATGCGTCCCGGCGCGACAGCTGGCGGACGATGCCGGACGGATCGCGGTCGCGCATCTCGGCCGCCACGTAGACGGCGTGGTCGTCGAACGCCACGCGGACAAATGTCTCCTCGGTGGCCGGCTTGCCTTCGTCCGGATCGCGCTGGAGAAATCCTCCCGCCGGCACTGCCGACGCCCACACCGGATCGTCGAGCCGCCCGTCGATCACCGGCGGCGGCACGGCACGGACGGCCGTCAGCTCCCGGATTGGCTGCGGCGCTTGCGCACGCGCGGGCAGCGCGCACGCCGCCAGGCACGCGACAGCCACGGCGGCAATCGAGGGATGTTCGCGCGGCATCAGGCGCATCCTAGCGCGCGGGCGCGGCGCCGGCAGGACCGCCGGCGCGGCCGCCGACGACCGGGATGAACGGCCACCGCCCCGTCCACTTCGACCACGCGAAGAACGCGCCGATCCCGAGGGCGAGGGTCCCGAGACCGAACACGATGACCTCTGTGCCAGACGTCGCGAAGAGGAAGATCCAGCCGACCAGCGCCACAAGGTTGGGCACGGGATAGAGCCACACGCGGAAGGGCCTGGGCATGTCGGGCGCGTGCCGGCGCAGCAAGGTGAGGGCCACGACCTGGCCGATGAACTGCACCAGGATGCGCGTCGTGATGAGCGCGTCGATCACCATGCCGAGCGACAGCGTGCTCGCGACGATGGCGACCAGACCGATGACGACCAGCGAGACGTGCGGGAAGTGCTTCGTCGGGTGCACGCGGGCGAAGGACTTGAAGAAGGTCCCGTCCACGGCCGCCGCGTACGGAATCCGCGAGTAGCCGAGCAGCAGCGCGAACACCGAGCCGAAGGCGGTCCACAGGACCAGGGCCGTGAACAGTGTGGCCACCTTCGACCCGTACACCCGCTCCATGAAGGTCGAGACGATGAAATCCGACTCCGGGTGGGCCGCGGCAGGCACGAACTCCCGCCACGGCACGACGCCGAGGATCGACAGGTTGATGCCGACGTAGATCAGCGCAACGACGACGACACTGGTCAGGATCGAGCGGGGGATCACCCGCCCGGGCTCGGTCACCTCGTCGCCGATGTACGCGACGTTGTAATAGCCGAGGTAGTCGTAGATCCCGACGCGCGAAGCGGCGCCGAGGCCGAAGAGGAAGCCGACGGAGAACGAGAAGGCGCCCGGCGGCACGTCGAACGCCAGCGCCGGGTCGAAGTACATCGCGCCGGTGACGATCACGGCGGCCGTCGTCAGCAGCGTGCCGATCCAGAGGCTCACCGTGAGCGTCCCGATGGACCCGATGCGCCGGTACAGCAGCGCGATGTTCACGACGCCCACGACGACCGCCACCGCCACGGTGCCGGCCTGCGACAGGCCCGGCCAGACGTAGCGCAGGTAGCGGGCGAACCCGATGTAGCCGGAGGCGATCTCGAGCGGCCCGCTCAGGATGAACTGCCAGATGAACAGGAACGCGACCAGCCGGCCCCAGCGCTCCCGGCCGAACCCCTCGCGCAGGTAGCGGTACGATGCCGCCCGAGCCCGGCATCGCCGCGCCGAGCTCGCTCCAGACCAGGCCGTCGGCCATCACGATGATCAGCGCAGCCAGCCAGCCGAGGAGCGCCTGCGGTCCGCCCAGCGCCGTCATCAGGAGCGGGATCGTGATGAACGGCCCGATCCCGATCATGTTCGACATGTTCAGCGCCGTGGCCTGCAGCAGGCCGAAGCGCCGCTCGAGGGCGGGCGTAATGGTGGCGTCGGGCATCGGGGCGCTCGGGCGGGTCGACACGGACGGGCCCGGCTACCGCGGCAGGAACGGGAACAGCCGCTTCACCTCGGCCGCATCGGGCCTGCGGCCGTACTCGCAGATCTCGAACGCTTCGGCATGCTCCACCTTGGCGCCGGCCTCGGCGCCGTAGTACTTCACGAGCGCCGCGCGGATGGCCTCGGTGATGCGTCCCTGGCGCTGCCTGGCGATCCACGCCTTGCGCGCGGCCGGGTCCGCAGGCACCTGGTCGAGCCGGCCGTTCAGCCACGGCAGCCACTCGTACACCTGCGAGACGTGGGCGTCGATGGCGTCGATCTTCTTCGCGAACGTGTCGTCGATCGAAACGGCCACGTCGGGCGAGAACGGGTTCGGCTTCTGGAAGTTGTCCTCGAAGTACATGAACACCGGATTCTGGCGAAGCGCCGGCGTGTCGGGCGCCACGTTCGGCACCGTGACCATGAAGGCGGCGTCCTGCAGCAGGATGCCCGTGTACCGATGGTCGGGATGGTAGTCGACCGGCCGCGGCCCGAGCACGAGGTCGGCCTTCCACTGCCGGATGAGCCTGATGATCTGCTGCCGCACCTCGAGGGTCGGCATCAGCTCGCCGTCGTGGTTGTCGAGGGTGATGTAGTCGACGCCGAGGCGGCGGCCGGCTTCCTGCGCCTCCGCCCGGCGCCGTGCGGCGAGCGCGCCGCCGCCCTGGCTCTGGTGGCCGGCGTCACCGCTGGTGACCGACACGAAGCGCACGCGATGGCCGGCGGCGGCCCACTTCGCGGCCGTCCCGCCCGCGCGGATGTCGCAATCGTCAGGATGGGCGCCAAACGCAATGATGTTCAGCGTGGCGGGACCGGCGGCCGACTGGCCCGCAGGCGTGGCGGAGAGAGTCACCCAGAACGCGCCGGCCAGGATCAGCATCATGCCGGCCAGCATCACACGTCGACGTACACCCATGGCTGCAGCCTCCCATCGGGGGCATCTTACTCGGGGCTAGGGGCTGGGCGCTAGGCGCTAGTCGGAAGCCCCGAGTGGACGCCGCGCGGTTGAGCTGCTCGTCTGGCTTCTTGCTTCTTGCTTCTTGCTTCTGTCGTAGACTTCACCGTATGACACTGACTCGAGTGTGGCGTGGAGCCCTGACCGGTGCGGTCGCGCTGCTGACAGCTCCGGCACTGGCCACAGCGCAGCATCCGTCAATCCGGACGTCGGAGTTGCTGAACGGCAACGCGCCCTACCCGCAATGCCACGCATCGACGATCGCCGAAGTCGCGCCGGGCCGGCTGGTGGCCGCATGGTTCGGCGGCACGCGCGAGGGGGCGCCCGACGTCGGCATCTGGGTGACCCGGTTCGAATCCGGCCGGTGGAGCGAGCCGGTTGAGGCAGCCACCGGCGTGCAACCCGACGGGACCCGCCATCCGACGTGGAACCCGGTCCTGTTCGCCGTGCCGGGACAGCCGCTGCGCCTCTTCTACAAGGTCGGCCCGTCGCCGCGCGAGTGGTGGGGCATGGTCATCGCGTCGGCGGACGGGGGCCGGACGTGGAGCGAGGCGAGCAGGCTTCCCTCTCCCCTGCTCGGCCCGATCAAGAACAAGCCGGTGGTGCTGGCCGACGGGGCGTGGCTGAGCGCGTCGAGCACCGAAGACTCGCCGACGGGCTGGCGGGTCCACGTCGAGCGATCAGAGAACGGCGGCCGCAGCTGGGAGCGCATCGGGCCGATTGACAAGGGCCCCTGGAACCTCGAAGCCATTCAGGGAAGCGTGCTGTTCCATCCGGACCGGCGGCTTCAGATGGTGGGGCGCACCCGGAGCGGCGTGGTGTTCAGCACGTGGTCGGCTGACGCGGGGCGGACATGGAGCCCGCTCGAGCCGCTGGGCCTGCCGAACCCCAACGCGGGCACCGACGCGCTCACGCTCAAGGACGGCCGGCACCTGATGGTCTACAACGACGCGGCGCCGCTGCCCGGGTCGCGCAGCGGGAGGCGCTATCCGCTGGTGGTGGCGCTGTCCTCCGACGGCGTGTGCTGGAACAAGGCCGCGGTCCTCGAGGACGAGCCCATCCCGGACGGCTACGCCTATCCGGCCGTCATCCAGACGCAGGACGGACTGGTGCACGTGACCTACACGTGGAACCGCCGGCGCATCAAGCACGCCGTGCTCGATCCCCGCGCGCTCCGGTAGCGGGGTCGGTGCCTGACCTGTCCCCACGACAGGGCAGAGATCGGTCATCTGCGGGGGAGACTTCCGGGCGGCGTCCAAAGACGCGGCCTGCGCGTTTGGCGTGACTTCGGGCGCTTTCACGCGCTCGGGCATCGGGCACCGCTCTTGCGTGAGCACCTGGCGGTTGCGGACGCGCCCAGCGCCGCTCGCCAGGCCCGTTGATCCTCCTCGGGACCGGCCTGGCACTGGCGCAGCGACATTCGCCACGTGTCAGTGTTGGATGGCACTCGTCGCGGCCTCGCGCCGAGACACGAAGCGCCTGTCCACCCGTATGGTGGTGGCCAGGCGCTTCGTCTTATTTCGTCGGGCGAGTGAACGCGTCGAGCCACTCGCGCGCGAGGCGCTGCGCCTCGGCGATCTGCGGAGCGGTCATGCGGCGCGTCAGGCGTTCGCGGTCGGCGGCGTACGTGGCGCGATCCTCGGCGGAGCGCGCCAGCGATTCGGCGATGAGGAACCAGCGGCAGGCCTCGACGTCGCTGCGCTGCACGCCAAGGGCACGCGCATAGAGTTCGCCCAGATCGCGCTGCGACGGCGCGTGGCCCTGGTCGGCGGCACGCCGGTACCAGGCGGCGGCCTGGGTGTAGTCCTGGGCGACGCCGCGGCCGTTCGCGTACGCGTGGCCGAGATTCGCCTGCGCCCGCGCCTCGCCTTGATCCGCCGCGCGCCGGTACCAAGCCAGGGCCTGCGCGTCATCCCGCGGCACGCCCCTGCCAAGCTCGTAGCACGCACCCAGGTTCAGCTGCGCCGTCACGTCATCCTGCTCAGCCGCCCGGCGGTACCAGCGCGCGGCCTCGGCGAAGTTCTGGGGGACGCCCCGGCCGTGTTCGAGCATCACGCCGAGCATGAACTGCGCCTGTGACTTGCCCTGCTCGGCCGACTTGCGGAATTCCGCGACCGCCTGCGCCTCGTCTTTCGGCACGCCGCGGCCGTACGCCAGGGCAAGGCCGAGCCGGAGCTGCGCCGTAGCGTCCCCCTGGTCGGCGGCCTTCCGGTACCACGCGGCGGCCTCCGCCTCGTCTTCGGGTACGCCCTCACCCGCGGCGTACAGGCTGCCCAGCTTGACTTGCGCCGTAGACTCGCCCTGCTCGGCGGCCTTGCGGTACCAGGCGGCGGCCTGCACGAGATCCAGCGGGACGCCGAGGCCGGTCGCGTAACACCACCCCAGGTTCAGCTGAGCCAGCGCCCTGCCTTGTTCCGCCGCCTTCCGGTACCAGGCGGCGGCCTGCCCGTAGTCGCGCGGGACCCCCTGGCCGATGGCATACATCAGCCCCAGGCTGAGCTGAGCCGCCGCATCGCCCTGCTCGGCGCGCGCACGCACCTCGGCGATGCGGTCGGCCTGCGAAGGCGCGGGTGGGGGCGGCGAAGACGCCTGGGCAGACAACGGGGACGGCACGGACGCAGCCAGAATGGCGGCAAGGACGAACGGTCGGGCGGCCTGCATGAGTCGCATCGGCATGGCTCCACCTCTGGGCGGATCGAAATTGAGTGTACATCGCCGAAGCCCTATTGTGTCGGCGCGACGGGCCGATACACCAATCGACAAGTGGCGCGGCGGGTGCAGGGGTGCTCGACACCACGCTGGCAGCTTCACCGGCCAGACACACCCGCAACGGGGAACCGAGAGGTACACCGGCCCGCCCCGCCACGATTCACGCGCGTCCCGCCGCTCAACCGCTGCAACGTCCTCGCCGTCAGCCCCAACTCACGACCCCATCCTCGGCAAACCCATCGAAGCGGCCTGAACATTACTGGATCGGTCGGTATTCACCGTACGCCTGTGCTACCATTCTCCGTCCAGCCCCCTGGTGCGACCGGGCGCCCCGACTTCCCCCCAGGTATCCTCGGTCTCCACCGCCACCGCCTCTCTCCCGACGGAGCGCTGCATGTCCATCGAACACAAGATCCTCGAACTCGCCCATCTGCGCGAGCAGGCGTACCGGGCCGGCGGCGACGCCCGCATCGAGAAGCAGCACGGGCAGGGCAAGTACACCGCCCGCGAGCGCATCGACCGGCTGCTCGACGAAGGGAGCTTCGAGGAGTTCGACACCTTCGTCACGCACCGCTGCACGGACTTCGGGATGGAAAAGGAGCAGCCGTTCACCGACGGGGTCGTCACCGGCCACGGGACCGTCAACGGGCGGCTGGTGTTCGTGTTCAGCCAGGACTTCACCATCTTCGGCGGCAGCCTGTCGAAGGCCTACGCGGAGAAGATCTGCAAGATCATGGACCTGGCGGCCAAGGTGGGCGCGCCGGTCATCGGCCTCAACGACTCGGGCGGCGCCCGGATCCAGGAGGGCGTCGACGCCCTTGCCGGCTATTCCGACATCTTCCTCAAGAACGTCCTGTACTCCGGCGTCGTGCCGCAGATCAGCCTGATTCTCGGTCCCTGCGCGGGCGGCGCGGTCTACAGCCCCGCGATCACCGACTTTGTCGGCATGACGCGGGGCACGAGCTACATGTTCCTGACCGGGCCCAAGGTCGTGAAACAGGTCACGCGCGAGTCGGTGACGACCGAGCAGCTTGGCGGGGCGGACGTCCACGCCACCAGGAGCGGCGTCGCGCACTTTGTCAGCGCGAACGAAGACGAGGCGCTGGCGCTCGTGCGCCGGCTGATGGGGTTCCTGCCGCAGAACTACCAGGAACGCCCTCCCGTCGCCGCGTGCGACGACCCCGTCGACCGGGCCAACCCTGAGCTGAACGCGGTCCTGCCGGAGAGCGCGAACCTGCCGTACGACGTGAAAGACGTGATTCACTCGGTCGTCGACCACCGGGACTTCCTCGAGGTGCACGAGGCGTTCGCCCCGAACCTCGTGGTCGGGTTCGCGCGCTTCAACGGACGTCCGGCCGGCATCGTGGCCAACCAGCCGAAGGTCCTGGCCGGCGTCCTCGACAACGCGGCGTCGATCAAGGGCGCGCGCTTCGTGCGCTTCTGCGACGCGTTCAACATCCCGCTGGTCACCCTGGAGGACGTGCCGGGGTTCATGCCGGGCACCACGCAGGAGTACGGCGGCATCATCCGCAACGGCGCGAAACTGCTGTTCGCGTTCGCGGAGGCGACGGTCCCCAAAGTGACGGTGATCCTGCGCAAGGCGTACGGCGGGGCCTACTGCGTCATGAGCTCCAAGCACCTGCGCGGCGACGTCAACTACGCGTGGCCGACCGCGGAAATCGCGGTGATGGGCCCTGAGGGCGCCATCGAGATCATCTACAAGAAGGAACTGGACGCCGCGGAGGACACGGCGGCCAAGGCGGCGGAGCTCAAGGAGCGCTATGCGAGCCGCTTCGCGACGCCGTTCGCCGCCGCGCAGAAGGGGTACATCGACGACGTCATCAAGCCCGCCGGCACGCGCTTCCGCATCATCAAGGCGCTCGAGATGCTGGCCGGCAAGCGCGACGCCAACCCGGCGAAGCGCCACACCAACATCCCGCTGTGAGGCCCGGCCATGTCGCAGAGTGAAGCCTGGATCGTCACCGCGCTCGGCATGACGGTGGTCTTCATCGGCCTGCTGCTGTGCGTCGCGTTCATCCAGCTGTTCAGCCGGATCTCGACGCGCGTCACCTGGGGCGAGGGCGGCCACGCCGCGGCCACCCAGGCGGCCGCGCCGGCGGCCGCGCCGGAGCCCGCCGCCACGCCGTCCGAACCCGTGCCCGCCGACATCCTCGCCGTCATCGCGGCGGTCGTCGAGGTGGAGCGCAAGCTGTACCTGAGCCGGCCCGACGCGCGCCAGGCGCCGCCGCGGCCGGCGTTGCAGACCTGATCCCGAGCGAGAGCAGCCCTATGAACCAGCACGTGCTGAGAATTGCCGGCCGCGAGTATACGGCCGAGGTGCGGGACCTGACGCCGGAGCGGGCCGTCGTGGTGGTCGATGGCAGGGAATACGCCGTCGAACTGGTACGGCTCGGGCGCCGGAAGGTGACCGCCGACGCGGTCAGGGCCGTCATCGGCGGCGGCGCGGCCGCGAGCCCGCAAGCCGCTGCACCCGCGCCAGCCGCCGCCTCGCCCGCGCCCGCCGCGCCGGCCGCACCGCGCCCGGCCCCGTCGGCGCGCGGCGAGGGCGGCATCACGGCGCCCATGCCCGGCCTCGTGCTCACCATCAAGGTGAAGGAGGGCGACACGGTGCAGGCCGGCCAGGCGCTGCTCGTCATGGAGGCCATGAAGATGGAGAACGCCATCACGGCGTCCTACAACGGCACGGTCTCCAGGATCTACGTGCGCGAGGGGGACAGCATCAGCGAGGGAGACCTCCTGGTGGAGGTGGCGCGGCCGAAGATGACGGCGCTCTGAGGAGGCGAACGTGAAACGACTCGCCTGCGCCCTGCTCGTCATCCTGCTGCTGCCCGCCCTCGTTCCTGCGGCCAACGCGGCCGGGCGCCCGACCTTCGGTGTGACATTCGACGGCTCGGCCGAGTACCTGCGCATCGCCAAGGGCACCGATCACGGGCTCAAGAACGACTACGGCGGCCCCGGCGCGACCACCGGCACGCTGCTCGACGCGCAGGACCGCGAGGTCGCTACCTTCGTCACGGTGTACGCCGACGACTTCGAGACGATCGTGCGCGTGACCGGCTATGCCGACGGCCGGACGGCCGCCGACATCGACCACGCGGCGATCCCCGCCCTCGGCCTCGGCTACATCACGCTGACGCGCGAGAACTCGAGCGCGTACTTCCGGATCGACAAGGGCAGCGGCCAGATCGATCCCCACGTGCTGAAGCGCGCGGCCAAAGGCATGCTCTACGACGCCGCGGGCCACGTCGCCGGGATCTACAGCGTCGTCGCCGTCGGCTCGGCGGAGAGCCTCGGGTTCGTGACGCAGTTCGCGCGCAGCTACTACGCCCACGACGTGCGCACGGGCGACATCACGGGCTACGTCGACCAGATCATCCAGGGCAGCGGGTTCTCGAACTTCAGTTACGGGAACCTGGTGATGATCATCATCGGGCTCGTCTTCATCTGGCTGGCCATCTCGAAGGACTACGAACCGCTGCTGCTCGTGCCGATCGGCTTCGGCATCCTGATCGGGAACATCCCGCTGCCGCTGTCGATCTTCAACAGCGTGTCGGTCTACATGATCGACCCGGTGTCGCACGAGTACGTGTTCAACACCGGCAGCAACAGCGTCATGGGGATGATCTACTTCGGCGTCCGCTCCGGCATCTTCCCGCCACTCATCTTCCTGGGCATCGGGGCGATGACGGACTTCGCCGCCCTGCTCTCCAACCCCAAGAGCCTGCTGCTCGGGGCCGCCGCGCAGATCGGCATCTTCATCACGTTCCTCGGCGCCCTGGCGCTCGGCTTCTCGCCGCAGAGCGCCGCGTCGATCGGCATCATCGGCGGCGCCGACGGCCCGACGGCCATCTTCACCGCGAGCCGGCTCGCGCCCGCGCTGATCGGCCCGATCGCCATCGCGGCGTACAGCTACATGGCGATGGTGCCCATCATCCAGCCGCCCATCATGAGGCTGCTCACCTCGCGCGAGGAGCGGCTGATCCGGATGAAGCCGGGCCGCAAGGTGTCGCGGTTCGAGCGCGTGGCCTTCCCCATCGGGGGCATGCTCGTGACGACCATCGTCGCACCGGGCGGCCTGCCGCTGCTCGGCCCGCTGTTCTTCGGCAACCTGTTGAAGGAATCGGGCGTGACGGGCCGGCTCGCCAAGACCGCGGCCAACGCGATGCTCGACATCTGCACGATCCTGCTGGGTCTCGCGGTGGGCGCGTCCACGTCGGCGCAGGCGTTTCTCAACACGCGCTCCGTGATGATCTTCGCCCTCGGGTGCGTGGCCTTCGGCACGGCGACCGCGGGCGGGGTGATCTTCGCCAAGATCATGAACCTGTTCAGCGAGGACAAGGTGAACCCGCTCATCGGCGCGGCCGGCGTCTCGGCCGTGCCCGACTCGGCGCGGGTGGCCCACATGGTCGGCCAGGCCGAGGACCCGACCAACTACCTCCTGCAGCACGCGATGGGGCCGAACGTGGCCGGCGTGATCGGCTCCGCCATCGCGGCGGGCGTCTTCCTCGGGTTGTTCTAGGAGTTCTGGGAGCACACCATGTCGCAGATCATCTCCGTCGTCCCGAATGTTTGCGAAGGCCGTGACGAGGCCTTCATCGAGTCCCTGCGCGAGAAGCTCGTGGTTGATTCCCGGCCTCGTCGTGCTGGACATCTCGATGGACCAGGTGCGCAACCGGACGGTCTTCTCCTTCACCGGCCGGAAGGACGCGATCTTCGAAGGCGGCTACCTGCTCTACGAGGAGGCGCTCGCGCACATCGACATGCGCCAGCACCAGGGCGAGTACCCGCGCATCGGGGCGGTCGACGTGTTCCCGTTCGTCGCGCTCCGCAACGCGCCGATCGCGAACGCCGTGGCGTGGTCGGTGGAGTTCGCCGAACAGGTGGCTTCGCGCTTCCAGCTGCCCGTCTACCTGTTCGCCGAGTCGGCCCGCAAGCCGCTCAGGCGCGACATCGAGAACATCCGCGAGGGCGAGTACGAAGGGTTCGCCGCGAAGATCACCGACCCGGTCTGGAAGCCCGACTTCGGACCGGACGTCTTCCCGCCCGACAAGGGCGCCACGATCATCGGCGCGCGCATGCCGATCGTGAACCTCAAGGCGTACTTCACGACCCCGGACGAGGATGCAGCGCGACTGGGTGGCCGACGTCCTGTCGAACCCGGCCACCGGCATGCCAGGCGTGCACTTCTACCCAGCCCTCGACCGCAACCGCAACGTGGCCCTGCTGAACATCACGGTGGGCAACTACACGCGAGACGCCGCTCTACCGGATCCTCGAGGGCGTGAAGACGGAGCTGCGCCGCTTCGGCTCGGGCGTGAGCCGCGTCGAAATGGTGGGACTCGTGCCGCAGAGCGCGCTGCTCGACTCGGCGCTCCACTACCTGCAGGTGATGGGCTTCACGCTCGAGGACACCGTCGAGCAGCGGCTCGACAGCATCCTCGGCGAGGAGGCGTAGGGCCCGCGGGCAACCGGGAAGCGCCCCGGCCACCCACGGCCCCGGTTGTTCACGTCGGAACCGCGTCCCGGGGCCTAGTTCCCTGGCGGGTCGATGATGATGACCGGGTCTGACTCGCCCCTTGCCGGAATCGTACCGACCGTCACCTTGTACTCGAAATGACCGTCGCGCTTCTTCACGGTGAGTTCGAAAGCATCATACTGGCCGTCCACTTCCCGCACCCGCGGCCCGGCGTCGGAATCCTCTTCTCCTTGCAGGTCGACCGAAATATTCGGGTTACCCGTCAAATTGCGAATTCTGAACTTGCGGGACCCGTTCCCGTTGAGGACGACAAAAGATGGCCTCACCAGGTACTCAGTTACGTCCTGACCGTTACGGTGGGAAATGATATAGGCATCGCACCTCGCATGGGTCGCATTCTGGGACAGGGCTTCCACGGGGTTCGCTCCTTTCTCGGCCACGTCAGTGTGGCTTCGCCGGCGTCGCCGGCAGTGATGCGATCATCTTCTTGTAGCGCGGGTCGGTCCTGAGACTCGCAAAGGTCGGTGACGTCTCGAGGAGCGTCCGCTGGTAGCCGGCGCGCAGGGCCCGCTCGAGGCACTGCAGCGCACGTGCCCGGTCGCCGAGCGTCTCGTAGATGTCGGCGGCCATGTACTGCACTTCGCTGTTCGCCGGCGCCAGTGCCAGCGCCTCGGCGGCGAGCGCCAGCGCCCGCGTTTTCTCGCCGAGCATGGCGGCGCAGTCCGCCATGTCGATGACGACCCGTCCGTCCTTCGGATCGAGGGCGCGCTCCTGCTCGGCGAGGCCCAGCGCCCGCCGGTAGGCTTCAGGCGCCCGATCCCGTTGTCCCGGCGCCTTGTCGTAACCCGCGGCGAGGTTTCGCCACATCCGGTAGTCCCGGGGACTGAGTTCCGTGGCCTTCTGGTAGGCCAAGACGGCACCCGGGAAGTCACCCCTCCGGTAGCGCAGGGTCCCGATGTTGGAGGCGCCGGAGGCCGTCGGCTGGATCTCGAGCGACCGCTCCAGGGCCCGCTGCGACTCCTCGGCCCGCCCCAGCGCGAGCAGCGTCCCTCCGAGGCTCGACCACAGGCGCGCGTTTTCCGGCGCGCGGGTCAGCGCCTGCCGGAAGGCCGCCTCGGCTTCTTCGTACCGATTCCGGCGATAGAGGAATCCCCCGTAGTACCAGTAGAGCGACCAGGAATCGGGCCGCGCCTCGATGGCCGCCTTGAACTGCGACTCGGCCTCGGCGATGCGATTGAGGCGGGTATACGCGTCGGCGAGGTCGCGGTACACCTCGGGGTTGCGCGGCAGCCGGGCCAACGCCTTGCGGTAGTCCTCGAGCGCCTCGTCGGCGCGCCCGATCTCGGTGTGGATGGTGCCGAGCGTCTGCCACGCCTGCCCGACGAGATCGTCGAGCTGCAGGGCGCGCCGGCAGTGGGCCTCGGCCAGCTTGAAGTACTCCATGTTCCTGGTGAGGCGGAACAGGCGCAGATACGCCTCGCCCAGGCTGGCGTGCGCATACGCGTAGGCGGGATCGATCTCCACCGCCCGCGTGAACAGCTCGATGGCCTTCTCCAGGCTGCGTTCCTGGTCCTGCCTTTCGAGCAGCGAGCGGCCGGCCTGCACGGGAACGGCCTGTACCCCCTGCGCATACAATGAGGCCGCCTCCGCCGATTGCGTGCCCCCAGCCCGCAGCGCCGCCTGTGCGTCGTCGGTGGCGGCGAGTTCGAGCAGCTCCACGATGCGCTCGACGACGACATCGAGCAGCGTCCGTTCGCCAGGCACCAGGCTGCCGGGCCCGGAGCGCAGCAGCTTGTGCTGTGCCGTGTCGATGACGCTCACCACGTAGTCGACGCGGTCGTCTGTCCGGTCCACCGTCACCGACACGGCCAGCGTGGCGTCGAAGCGCGAGCGAACGATGTCGACCGTGGGTTTGCCGGCCTGACGGATGTCGATCGCGGGCACCACCGAAATGCCGCCTCTGGACTGATAGCGGTCCTGCTGCGCCAGCCTGCTGACGATGTAATCGAGCATGCCCTCGCACGCGAGGAACTCCGTGTCCGTGCCGCCGCGGCACTCGATGGGCAGCACGGCGATGCGCTTGTCATCCGGGATCCGGGCGATCCCCAGCGCGGACCGGGCGACGTCGTTGACGGCCGGCACCAGCAGCAGGCCGAACGCGGCCAGCAGCACCGTCGCGGCGATGAGGCCGCGCCTGCGCACCCGCGGGCTGGCGACCCACTGCCGGATGGCGCTGGTCCTGATCCCCGACGCCGCCTCGCTGAAGCGCTCGCGCACATCGCGCAGGTCACGGGCCAGGTCGTCGGTCGACGCGTATCGGTTCTCGGGGCGCTTGGCCAGGCAGCGTTCGACGACCCACCGCGCGGTCGCCGGGAACGTCGGACTCAACTGCTGCAGCGGGGTGGGCTCGCTCTCGAGAATCGCCGACAGCGTCTGCACGGAGGTCGGGCGCACGAAGGCACGCTGCCCCGTCGCCATCTCGTAGATGATCGCGCCGAGGGAGAACTGGTCGGACTGCGGAACCGCCGCCTGGCCGGCCGCCTGCTCCGGCGACATGTAGCCGACGGTCCCGAGGATGGCCCCCAGCGTCGTCGCTGGCCCGGCGTGCGTCTCGGCATCGGCGGAGGGCGGCGCCGCCCCGGAGGCGTGATCCACGCGAAGCTTCACGAGCCCGAAGTCGAGGATCTTGGCGAACCCGTCGCGGGTCACCATGACGTTCTCGGGCTTGAGGTCACGGTGAACGATGCCCGCCGCATGGGCCTTGGCGAGGCCCTCCGCAATCTGCGCCGCCAGATCAATCGCCCGCTTCGGCTCCATCCGGGCGCGGCCGATCACGTCGTGCAGCGTGAGGCCCTCGACGAGTTCCATGACGATGTATGGCTGGCCGAAGGCCTGGCCGATCTCGTGAATGGTGACGATATTGGGATGGTTCAGCGCCGACGCGGCGCGCGCTTCCTGCGCAAAGCGGGCGAGCCGGTCTGCGTCGGCGGCGTACTGCGCCGGCAGGAACTTGATGGCGACGTCGCGCTGAAGGTCGAGGTCCCGCGCGCGAAATACCTCGCCCATTCCGCCGGCGCCGATGCGAGACAGCAGCTCATAGTGCCCGAAACGCGCGCCTACGGTTGCAGGCATCGGCTGGGCCCTCAGGGTTCAGGGACGTTGGCCCAAGACTACGCCCGGAACCAGGTGCGGTCAAGGCCGGAAGTGCCCTGTATCCTTCGTGATACGCTGGAGCAACCCGCATGATTGCTCTCAGCTCCGTCTCCAAGCAGTACGGCAGGCAACTCCTGTTTGTCGAAGCGTCGTTCCAGCTCAACCCCGGCGAGAAAGTCGGGCTGGTCGGTCCCAACGGGTCGGGCAAGACCACGCTCTTCCGGATGATTACCGGCGAGGAGGAGCCCGACGAGGGCGATGTCAGCGTCCCGAAGCGGACCACGATCGGGTACTTTCGACAGGACGTCGAGGAGATGGCGGGCCGGTCGGTGCTCGACGAGGCCATCGCCGGCAGCGGCCGCGCGGGAACGCTGCACCACGAACTCGAAGACCTGCAGCACGCCATGGCCGACCCGGCGCAGGCCGACGACATCGACCGCATCCTGGCGCGCTTCGGCGAAGTGCAGGAGGAGTACGACCACCTCGGCGGCTACGCGCTCGAGGCGCAGGCCCGCGAGGTGCTGCACGGCCTGGGGTTCGACGACGACCGCGTCGACGGCGATGTCGGCGCGCTGTCGGGCGGCTGGAAGATGCGCGTCGCCATGGCTCGCGTGCTGCTCGGCAACCCCGACGTGCTGCTGATGGACGAGCCGACGAACCACCTCGACATCGAGTCGATCATCTGGCTGGAGCAGTTCCTCAGGGCGCGTGCCGGCGCGCTGCTCATGACGTCGCACGATCGCGAGTTCATGAACCGCGTCGTGTCGAAGATCGCGGAAATCGACGACGGCGAGATCACGGTGTACTCGGGCAACTACGACTTCTACGAGCGGGAGCGCGCCATCCGCGACGCGAACCGCGAGGCCGCCTACGCGCGCCAGCAGGCGATGCTGGCCAAGGAGCGCCGGTTCATCGAACGCTTCTCCGCCCACGCGGCGAAGGCCGCGCAGGTGCAGAGCCGCGTGAAGGCCCTCGACAAGATCGAGAAGATCGCCCTGCCGAAGAAGCGCCGCGTGGTGGCGTTCGACTTCCGGCAGCCCGCGCGGTCGGGCGAGCAGGTCGCCGTCCTCGAAGGCGTGTCGAAAGCCTACGGCCGCCGCGTCGTCCACGAGGACCTGTCAATGACGATCCGCCGCGGCGAGCGGTGGTGCGTGATGGGCCGCAACGGCGCCGGCAAGACCACCCTGCTCCGCATGGTGGCCGGGGCCCTCGCCCCCGACGCCGGCGAGATCCGCCTCGGCGCGAGCCTCAAGCTGGGGTACTTCGCGCAGCAGGCGCTCGACCTGCTCGACGCCGACCTCACCGTCGCGGAGCAGCTGGAGCGGGACTTTCCCCACGAGTCGATCGGCACGCTCCGCAACCTGGCCGGCGCGTTCCAGTTCTCGGGCGACGAGGTGGAGAAGAAGATCCGGTCGCTGTCGGGCGGCGAGAAGACCCGCCTGGCGATGGCGCGGATGCTGCTCGACCCGCCGAACTTCCTCGTGCTCGACGAGCCCACGAACCACCTCGACCTCGCGACCAAGGAGATGCTGGTCGAGGCGCTGCACGACTTCGAGGGCACGATGCTGTTCGTCTCGCACGACCGGACGTTCCTGCGCGGCCTGAGCAACCGCGTGCTCGAGCTCGGCGGCGAGAGCGGGCACGACACGCGCCCGCACCTGTATCCGGGATCGTACGTGGAGTATGTCGCGCGCACCGGCCACGAGGCGCCCGGCGTGCACAGCTAGCTCGCGGCGAAGCGGCCGTGGTACTCCTTCAGGGCCGCCGTCGGCCTACAGCTTCGACAGGCTCACGTTGAGCACGGTGACTTCGCCCCTTCTGATCTCGATGGCAGTCACGAACGGATCGAAGCCCTCCTTGCGGATCTCCACGCGGTGCGTGCCGGCGGGCAGGTGGACAACAAGACGTTCGGCGCCCTGCGGGCCCTTCCACGGTTCACCGTCGATGGTCACGGCGGCGTCACCCGGCTGCACGCGGATCGCCACCTGGCCGAACCGCGAGTCGGCACCCAGGGCCGGAGAGGCGTCCGCGGGCGTTGCGCTCGGCGGGGGCCCCGGCGGCGGCGGCGCGGCGGGCTGGGCCTCCTGAACCCCGACGGCGCCCGTCACGGGTTCAGGCGGGGGCACGGGCCTCGGCTCGTTCGGCTCGCCCGGCGCGAGTTTCTCCAGCGTGCCCTTGATCTTGTAGCTCGATCCGAGGCTCAGATACAGCTTCTGAACGATGCTCTTGTAGCCCTCCTGGTAGACGGTAATCTCACGGCCGCCGGGCGCCACCACGAGGTCTTGGAACATCCCGTCGAACTGATCGACGATGCCCGCGAGGTAGCCGTCCACGTAGACCTCGGCGCTCTTCGGCTGCACCTGGATGCGGATGTTGGCACCGGCCGCGCCGAAGTAGTACGGGTAGCCGTACCCGTAAGGCGGATACCACCAGAAGCTCGAGTAGAACCACGGGCTGTAGAAGTACGGGCCGTACCAAGGGCCGTAGTAGAGCCCCACCGAGAAGTGGGGGCCCGGGCGCGGGCCGTAGATGGGCCCGTGAGCGGGCGCGGGCCTTGGCCCGTGGGGCTGCGCAATGACGGGTGCGGCCCACGACAGGGCAATCAAGCAGGCCGCGACAACGAGACCCGCGGAAACCGTCCTCCTCATGACACACGCCTCCTGGCGCCGGCTACTGAAACCGATGCAATGAAGGTGCCCGCCGGACATACGGCGATTCCCTCGGATTTCCTGCGGCGGCTCGCCTCCCCGCGGTCGGAGGCGTCCCCGGCCGTGGACCCACTGTCCTCCCGCCCGGTCAGATGAACGTCACCGGATTCCCTCGCGAGGCAAGGAACCGTTCGAAATCACCGAACGCGAGCACAATGGTTGCGGTATTGACGTTCGGGTGAAAGCCAACCCTGGCAGCGTTCCGAAGGCCGCCGTCGAGCAGGACGCGGACGCTCTTCGACGCGTCGTTGATGAGCCCGAACGGAGACACAGCCCCTGGTGTCAGGCCCAGGTGCGCCGTCAGCCGTTCGGCTGAGGCAAAACTGAGCCGCCCCTCGCCGATCCGGCCCGCGATGGCGGCGATGTCGACGGCCGTCGAGTGGGCCGCCACGACCAGGTAGTGCCGGTCGCCCTTCTTGTTGCGGAGAAACAGGTTCTTGCAGTGGACGGCATCGATTCCGGCCCAGTGCTCGAGCGCCTGCTCCACGGTGAACACCGGCGGGTGCGCGTGGCGTTCGAACGGGATGCCGAGCGACTCGAGGCACTCGTAGACCGCCGATTCCTCAGGTGACATGGCTGCACACTCCAGGGGAAGCGAGGGGGACGGCCCTCGCCGCACAACTGGTAATCCGCACAGCTTGCACGACTTCGGGCAAATCGGTATACAATAATGCCGCATTCGTTCATGGAGTGTGGCTCGGGCTCAGGCCCGACGGGCCGCCGGCCCATCTTGCTCCCATTTGGAGAGTGTCCAGATGATTTCCAAATCCGCCGTTCCTCGAGTCGTTGCCGTGCTTGCGCTCGTCCTGGCGCTCGCGGGCGCCATGGATCTCCTGGCTGCCTCGACGGCCCAGGCCCAGGACAACTACAAGACGATCACCCGGCTGGGCGGCGGCAACCGCTTCGACCCGCCGCTGAAGACCGCGGCGGCAGTCCAGAAGTGGGTGGCGAAGAAACGGACACAGACGGCGATCGCCGACGTACTTGGCAAAGCCGGCCTCTCGTCGCTCAATGCGACCGTCATCGACATCCTGACCAAGGCATCGCCGGACCAGCTGAAGGAAACGCAGGTCGAGCCTGGCACGACGATGGTCTGGATGGCGTTCCGCCGCGGCGGCGGAAAGCCCGACATCGTGCGCAACGTCAAGTGGGGCGGCAAAAAGGCCTTCCCCGCCTTCACGTTCGTGATTGACGATCTGAACCAGACCTACACCTTCGTCTTGCCGCACCCCTGCTCCAACCTCGCGCTCATGTCGAGCGAGCCGAGCCGCGAAAAGGCACGCCTCGACGCCGAGAAGGCTGCCGCCGACAAGGCCGCCGCCGACAAGGCCGCCGCCGAGAAGGCGGCCGCCGAGCGCGCGCGCCTCGAAGCCGAGCGCCGCGAGCGTGAGCGCGCCGAGGCCGAGCGCCTGGCGAGGGAGAAGGCCGCCGCCGAGAAGGCCGCCGCCGAGCGCGCCGCCGCCGAGAAGGCCGCTGCCGAGAAGGCCGCCGCCGAGGAGGCCGCCCGCATCAAGGACGAGAAGCTCGACTGGTTCGTGTCGGGGCTCTTCGGCAAGGAGCGCCGGACGCGCGAGGTGGACGTCACCACCGGGTCGACCACATCGAAGGCGAACGAGAGCCTCTGCTCGCCGCTGCTCGGCGTGAAGTTCGGTCCCGAGCTCAAGATGGGCCCGAGCTTCAAAATCAACCCGGCCATCGGGCTTGCCGTCAACTTCGAGAAGAGCAGCTACACCAGTCTCTTCGCCGAGGCGGAGTTCAACTACTACTCGACCGGGTTGAAGAACTACGTCGGCGCGAGCTTCGGGATCTGGGATTTCACGCACGGCAGCTACGTCACGCCGTCGATTGGCATCCAGTTCGGCTCGCAGGTGTGGACCAACGCCAAGGAAGACAAACTCTACGCCGTGGCGGAGGGCCGGATGTTCACGCGCACCTTCGGCGAGGGTCTCTCGAACAATTACCAGTTCTGGGCCGGGCTCCGTTACGTCATCCGCTAGCCGCGGCTGACATCGACGCCTGATCTCACAAGGGCGGCGCGACGGTTCGGACCGTCGCGCCGCCCTTTTGCTGTCGTCTGGCGCCGGTCTAATGAAACTCGGCGACGTACTTCTCGGCGAGCGCCTCGATGGTGAGCGGGGCCGAGCCCTCGGCCTTGTTGTTCACGAGCAGGTAAACGTCGCGGCCGGCGGCCGATGCGCGGTGCGCGATCTCGAGCACGTCGCGGCGCATGTCATCGTCGGGCTCCACCAGCTTGTCGAACGGCGCGAACACCTGCTTCTGGTTCTCGTACCACGTGCCCGGCCGCAGCAGCAGGCGCACCATCACGAACGGCTGATCCTCAGGAGGGAGCGAACGCGCCTGCGCGCCAGGCATGGGCATCGCCGACCAGTAATTGTAGACGTGGGCGGCGCCGTGCCGCGCGAGCGCCTCGCGGTACGGCCCGCTGAGCGCCCACTTGTCCCTGATTTCCACCGCGTAGCGGTACTCGCGCGGCAGCTGACCGAGAAACGCGTCGAGCTTCTCGATGAACGCGTCGGCGTTGGTCGCCTTGCGATCCGCGGGCGGCGAGAACTGCAAGATGAACGGGCCCGTGTGCCGCGCGAAGCTGCGCGCGAACGGCTCGATCATCTCGGCGATGAACCGGGGCGCCGACAGGTAGTCGGGATTCGGATGGTGCCGGTTGAGCCCCGGGATGCTTTCCGAGGTGACGGCCGCCGGCGCCTTCGCACAGCAGGGAAACCCGTCGCCGAGCTGGTCCGCGTAGCGGAGCAGATCGTCTTCGGGGATCGGCGCGTAGAAGCTCCGGTCGATGCCCACGGTCCTGAGCAGCGGGTGCTGCGCGTACTCGTGCAGCCCCTCGCGCGCCAGCATCGAGGTGGCCCGCTTGCGCGCGTACACGATGCCGAGCCAGCCGGGGAAGCTCCACGAGCTGGTGCCCATCCTGAAGCCGGCTGGCAGGCTGGCGGCCAGCACGCGGTAGCGCTCGTACCGCTGCTCGAGTGCCGAGCCAGGCGCGGGCCAGACCGACACGCCCCGGCGCCGCTTCGGGACCGAGCCGTCACCCTCGAACAGGGAGATCTGATCCGGCATGAGCTGATTGTCGCAGAGAGGCGCGCGGCTCGGCAAATGCCCGTCCTGATGGTGCCCGCCGGAGGCCGGCCATGGTACGCTACGCCGTCGCGCCGCGAGGGGCGGGCGAGGCCGGAGCGGGCATGACAGGGTTCAAACGCAGCCTGACGCTGTTCGACATGACGATGATTGCCATTGGCGGCAGCATCGGGTCGGGCATCTTCCTCACGCCTGCGACCATCGCGCGCGACGTCGGATCCCCGTGGCTCATCGTGGCGGTCTGGGTGCTCGGCGGCCTGATCACGCTGGCGGGCGCGCTCACGTTCTCGGAGGCCGCGGCGCTGCTGCCGGAGGCGGGGGGCGAGTACGTCTACCTCACGCGCGCATACGGCGGCCTCGTCGGGTTCCTCTTCGGCTGGGCGTACTTCGTGGTCGTCAACGCCGGGGGGCTCGGCGCGCTGGCCGTCGCCTTTGCGACGTACCTCGGCTT
Organism: uncultured Acidobacteriota bacterium; assembly: GCA_963806085.1. Lineage (GTDB taxonomy): Bacteria > Acidobacteriota > Vicinamibacteria > Vicinamibacterales > JAKQTR01 > JAKQTR01. The sequence goes on along the minus strand of CAWDWR010000001.1, from coordinate 493,669 downwards.
CTTCGTCCCGCTCGCGCCGGCCGCCTCCAAGGCGGTCGCCGTCGTCAGCCTGCTGCTGCTGAGCGGCGTCAACGTCGTCGGCGTGAAAGCCGGGGCGGTGTTCTCGAACGTGTTCACGGTGCTGAAGCTCATCGGCCTCGCCGGGCTGGTGGCCGTGGGCCTGGCGCTCGGGTCGCCCGGCACCACGGACTTCTCGCTGACCCTGGGCGCCGCGCCTGGGGGCGTGTGGAACGCGCTGGCCCTCGGCATGGTCGGCGTGCTGTGGTCGTACGGCGGCTGGCAGCATGCGACGTACGCCAGCGCCGAGATCCGGAACCCGCAGCGCACGCTGCCGCTGGCCATGACGCTCGGCGCCGCCGCGGTCACGGCGATCTACCTGCTGGCCAACCTGGCCTACATGTTCCTGCTCACGCCGGCCGGGATGGCGGCGTCGCCGCGCGTGGCCGCCGATGCGGTGAGCACGGTTCTCGGCCCGATCGGCGGCAGCCTGATCTCGCTCGCCATCGTCTGCTCGACCTTCGGCGTCATCGGGATCTACACCCTGACCGCGCCGCGGATCTACTATGCGATGGCCGCCGACGGCGTGTTCTTTCGAAAGGTCGCCGAGATTCACCCCAGGTTCGGGACGCCGGCGTTCTCGATCATGTTCCAGTCGCTCTGGGCCGTGGTCCTCGTGCTGTTCTGGGGGACGTTCGAGAACCTGATTTCGTACGTGGTGTTCACCGATTGGATCTTCTTCGCCCTCGCCGGCGCGAGCGTCATCGTGCTGCGCCGGAAGATGCCCGGAGCGCCGCGGCCCTACCGCGTGCCCGGCTACCCGTGGGTGCCGCTGTTCTTCGTGGGCACGTCGGCCTGGTTCGTGGCGATGACCCTGATCTCGAAGCCCGCCCAGGCCTGGGCCGGTCTCGTGTTCCTGGGCCTTGGCGTGCCGGTCTACTACTTCTGGAAGCGCACATCGACAGAGGAGCGCCATGACCGCTGAATCCACCGACACGCTCATCGCCGTCCTGCGGCAGGCCGTGATCGACGGGCAGGCCAGGGACGCGGCTGCCGCCACCGAGCGCGCCCTCGCGGCCGGCCTTCCGCCGCGCCACCTGGTGGACGAGGCGCTTATCCCGGCGATGGACGAGGCTGGCCGCCTCTTCGAGTGCGGGGACTTCTTCGTGCCCGAGCTGCTGGTCGCGGCGCGCGCGCTCAAGGCGTCGCAGGCCCTCATCACGCCGCTGCTGGCGGGCTCGCCGGTCCCCGCGGCAGGGCGCATCGCCATTGGCACGGTCAAGGGCGACATGCACGACATCGGCAAGAACCTCGTCGTCGCACTGCTCCAGGGTGGGGGGTTCGAGGTGATCGATCTCGGCGCCGACGTGCCGCCCGAGCGTTTCGTGGCCGCGGCCAGGGACGACGGCGCCGACATCATCGGGCTGTCGGCCCTGCTCACGACGACCATGCTGCAGATGAAGGCGACGATGCAGGCGTTGGACCAGGCCGGCGTGCGCGGCGCCGTCAAGGTGATCGTCGGCGGCGCGCCCGTGACGCAGCGGTTCGCCGACGAGATCGGGGCCGACGGTTATGCCGACAACGCGGCGGCCGCCGTGGTGCTGGCACGGCGCCTGATGGGCCGGCCCGCATGACCAGCCGTGAGCGCGTGCTCACCGCGATGCGGCGGCGCCAACCCGACCGGCCGCCCTTCGACCTGTCGTTCGGCTTCTCCACCGCTCAACTGGAGACGTTCCGGGCGCGCACCGGAGCCGACGATCCTTGCGACTACTTCGAGGCCGACACGCGCATGGTGTGGCCCGGCCCGACGAGGCTGACGACGGATTTCGCCGCCTATCTCGGGCCCCTGCCTCCGGGAACGGTCGTCGACGAGTGGGGCCTCGCGCACATTCCAACGGCGAGTGAGGAGGGCGATCACGCCCACCTCGAAGGCTACCGCCACCCGATGCGACACCTCGAGTCACCGGCCGACGCGGCCGCGTATCCGCTGCCCGACGTCGATGCGGCCTACCGCTACGAGCCGGTCCGGGCGGAGATCGAGCGGCTGCACGGCCGCGGGCTCGCGGCGATGGCGATGCTCGAGTGCACCGTGTTCGAACGCGCGTGGTACCTGCGCGGCATGGAGCGCTTGCTCCTCGACTTTGCCGACGGGAGCGCGTTCGCCACCACGTTGCTCGACCGCATCACCGACCGCCGCGTCGGGCAGGCGCAGCACTATGCGCGGTGCGGCGCGGACGTCATTGCCTACGGCGACGACGTGGGCACGCAGCGCGGCATGCTGATGAGCGCGCCCCTGTGGCGCGCGTGGCTCAAGCGGCGGCTCGCGCGGACCATCGCCGCGGCGCGCGACGTCAGGCCCGACGTGCTGGTCTTCTATCACAGCGACGGCGACGTCTCGGCCATCATCCCGGACCTCATCGAGATCGGCGTCGACATCCTCAACCCGGTTCAGCCCGAGTGCATGGACCCGGCGGCGCTGAAGCGCGCCTACGGCCAGCAGCTGTCATTCTGGGGGACGATCGGGACCCAGTCGACGCTGCCCTTCGGCAGCCCAGACGACGTGCGGCGCGAAGTCCGGCTGCGCATCGAGACGGTCGGCGCCGGGGGCGGGTTGTTCCTGGCGCCGACACACGTCATCGAGCCGGAGGTTCCGTTCGAGAACATCGTCGCCTTCGTCGACGCGGTCAAGAACGAAGGCAGGTCACAGAGGCCCACCCGCTATGCCTGAACCCAACAAGACGCCGACCCGATCGAGGCGCCGCTGGCTGTGGCGCACGCTGCTCACGGTGCTCGCGGTCATCGGAGCCCTGACCGCGCTCTTCTTCTGGCGCGTGCGGGCGCCGCTGCCGGTGACGAGCGGCACAGTGGCCGTCGACGGCCTGCGCGGCCGCGTGGAGATCATCCGGGACATCGACGCCGTTCCCCACATCCGGGCCAATGACGAAGCCGATGCGCTGTTCGGCCTGGGCTACGTGCACGCCCAGGAGCGCTTGTGGCAGATGGAATTCCAGCGGCGGGTGGCCCAGGGCCGCCTCGCGGAGATCGTGGGCCCGGAAGGCCTGCCGGCGGACCGCCTGCTGCGCACGATCGGCCTGATGCGCGCCGCCCGCGAGGCCTGGCCGAAAATCGACGGCCGATCGCGGGCGCTCATCGAGGCCTACGTGGCAGGCGTCAACGCGTTCCTGGCCGACCACCACGGCGGCGGGCTGCCAGTCGAGTTCGCGCTGCTGCGCACGTCGCCGGAGCCGTGGACCGGCGTGGATGTGGTGGCATGGCAGAAGACGATGGCGTTCCAGCTGAGCGCGAACTGGCGCGAGGAGCTCCTGCGCGTGCAGCTCGAGGCCAGGGTGGGCGCCGAGAGCGCGGGGCAGCTGATGCCGGCCTACACACCCGGCGGCCCGGTCATCCTGCCGCCGGACGCCGTGCTGCGCAGCCGCCCCCTCGGGAGCGGCGCGTCAGAACCCGGGCCGACGCCGGGCCGTGGCCCGGGAGGCCTGGCGGAGGCCGCCGCCGATCTTGCGGCGCTCGCGGCCATCGTCGATACGCTCGACGTGGCCCCGCCCCTGGGCGGCGGCAGCAACAACTGGGTGGTCTCCGGCGCGCGATCCATCACCGGAAAGCCGCTGCTTGCCAACGACCCGCACCTGGCCGGCCAGGCGCCCGCCGTCTGGTACCTCGCGCACGTCACGGGGGGCGGCCTCGATGTAATCGGCGCGACGGTGCCGGGGGTCCCGGGGGTCATGATCGGCCGCAACCAGCGGATTGCCTGGGGCATCACCGCGCTGCTCGGCGACGTGGAAGACATCTATGTCGAGAAGCTGAACGCGCGCGATCAAGCCGAGTACGCCGGCGCGCTGGAGCCGGTGAGGATCGTGCGGGAGACCATCAAGGTGCGCGGCGGGGCCGACGTCCCGCTCCGCATCCGGATTACGCGGCACGGTCCGATCATTTCCGACGTGCTCGAGCATCCGCAGTCGACGCTCGCGCTCAGATGGACCGGGCTCGATCCCGAGGATGGCACGGCCGAGTGCTTCATGCGGGTGAATCTCGCCGGGACGTGGCCGCAGTTCACCGACGCGCTGCGCCGGATGCACACGCCCCTGCTCAACTTCGTGTACGCCGACGTGGACGGCAACATCGGCTATTACGGCCCGGGGTCGTTTCCTGTCCGCGCGGCGGGCGACGGCACGCGGCCGGTCCCGGGCTGGACCGGGGAGTACGAGTGGCGCGGCTACCTGCACGAAAGCGAGTGGCCGTGGGCGTACAACCCCTCGCGCGGCTACCTGGCGTCGGCCAACAACAAGGTCGCGCCCGACTCGTTCCCGTTCGCGCTCGGCTCGAGCTGGGAGGCCCCGTACCGCGCCGCGCGCATCACCGAGCTCATCGAGCGCACGTCGAAGCTGTCCGTGGAGGACCTGTACCGCATGCAGCGCGACGTGCAGTCCGCGCAGGTGAAGGTCGTCCTGCCCTTCCTGCTGACGGCCCGCCCCGCCGACACCGCGGGCCGCGAGGCGATGGACACCCTGCGCGACTGGGACGGCGCCCTCGATGGACAGAGCGCCCAGGCCGCGCTGTACGAGGCGTGGTACGACGCCACCGTGCACGGGCTGTTCGAGGACGAGCTCGGCCAGGATCTGGCCGCCGAGTACCTGTCGTGGCGCAGCCTGACGGCGAAGGCCGTTGACAACCTCATTCAGTCGGGCGAGACGTCCTGGTGCGACGACGTGCGGACGCCGGAACCGGAGACCTGCGAGACCCTGCTCGGCCAGACCCTCCGGCGCGCGCTTTCCGAGATGGGGGGCCGCCAGGGCACGTCGAACCTGTCGAAGTGGCGATGGGATCGGGTGAACGCCGCGCGCTTCCCCCACAGGCCGCTCGACGCGGTCCCGATCCTCAGGCGCTTCTTCAGCCGGACCGTGGCGCGCGGAGGCGACGCGTTCACCATCACGCCCGTCATGCCGATCGACGACGATCTCTTCGTGTCGTCGTACCGGCAGGTCATCGACCTGGCCGGCGCCGACTCCTCGCACTTCGTGATCCCCATGGGTCAGTCCGGGCACGTGTGGAGCGACCGCTACGCCAACCTGCTCGAGCCGTGGAACCGCACCGAGTATGTGCCGATGCGGTTCACGCGCCTGGCCGTCGACGAGGCCGCGAGCACCACGCTGGTGCTCGAGCCGAGGAAGTAACGTCGGGATTCGGGATTCGGGATTCGGACAGAAACGCGTGGGCTCGCCGCTGCGTGTCACGCGGCGGCGTTCCGGAGTTCGCGCGGGGGGCTCCAGCGAGCGGTGAGGCGGGAGACCGCGGGCAGCAGTACGAGGCCCGCGGCCGCGGCCAGCGTCTTGTAGGGAAAGAGCAGCGCACCGCTGGCGTCGTACCAGCGCGCCGGGTCGATGGGCAGGACGGCCGCCGCCAGCTCCGGGTAACGGATGACCGGCGCCAGGCCGAAGAGCGGCTCTCCCCCTCCGAGCCTCAGCACGAGCGACACCGAAAACGCCGCGACCGAACCCGCGAGGTTCACCTTCCTGTCGAACAGCGCGCACACCAGTTGAGGGAAGAGCAGGACGAACACGAGGTCGCTCGTGAAGAACCAGAGCGCCTGCACGCTCTGGACGCTGAGCGCCATGACGGCCGACGCACCGCCGAGGACGGCGATGCTGATCCGGATCGTGCGTTTCATGCCGACGACCGACAGCGAGGGCCAGAGCAGCCGCTTGCAGGTGTTCCAGCTGAACATCGAGCCGGCCGACAGGATCGACGAACTGAAGCTCGACGTCACGGCGCCGATGATGGCGCCCATGCCCAGAATCGCCACCAGCGGCGGCGTGAGGTACTTGAGCAGCAGCGGCAGGGTGTCGGCCGGCTGGCGCTGCAGCTGCGCCGCCAAATCGGGCGGCCAGGCGTGGGCGAACGCGGCCACGCCGAGCAGCAGCGGCGGCGCGGTCAGCGCGATCGTCAGGAGGCCCGCCAGAATCGAGTGCCATTGCGCGCGGGCGGGCGTCCGGCACGAGAGCACGCGCTGGAAGTAGCAGTTCCAGGGAATGCCGCCGAACGTCAGCATGAGGCTCACGTCCCACCACCCCACCAGCGACTCGCGCGTCCAGAAGGCGCCGCGTGCCGTGAGCGGCGGCAGCAGGCCGCCGCGGTCCGCGCGCGCCGCGGCGTAGTGCAACCACGCCGCATCGAGGCCGCCCACCGCGCCGAGCGCGTACGGCAGCGCGACGCCAAGGCCGACGACCACCAGCCCCAGCTGCAGGGCATCCGTGTAGGCCACCGACCACATGCCGCCCACCATCGTGTACGTCGTGACGACGACAGCCGACGCGACGATCGCGGTGGCCGAGATCGACGCCGAGGAGCACGCCGAACGTGGACCCGAGGGCCACGAGCAACTCGGCGCTCCAGAACACCTCGGCGGCCATCGCGGGCACCGAGAGCACGGCGGCCCATCGCCGTCCGAACCTCGCCTCGAACGGGTCGATGAGCGTGGTGAACCCGTTCGCGCGCATGCGCCTGGCGAAGAAGATCCCGCCGAGAATGAGGCTGACGCCGAAGCAGAGGCCGCCCTGCAGGCCGAGTGCCAGGCTCGACTTGTAGACGCCTTCGGCGGTGCCGAGCAGGTACCCGCCGTCCACCCACGTGGCGGTCATCGTGAGCGTGGCCAGCCAGAGCGGCATCGCGCGGCCCGCGACGATGAGGTCGTCGGCCGACCCGTCCTTGACCTTGCGCGCGGCGAACCAGCCGAGGGCCAGGAACACGGCGTACATCGCGCCGACGATCGTCAGGGCCATCGCGCATCAGCATATCCGCAACGGTTGACGATTCGCACCGCATAAAGGACTATTCGAGCGTTCGGAGGACGCGCACATGGCCGACCCCGCCCGCCCGATGGGCATGCAGACCACCGCGATTCACGCCGGCGAGTCGCCCGACGCGGCGACAGGCGCGCTCGTGCCGCCGCTGCACCTGGCGACCACGTACCATCTCGGCACGGCGGAGAACAGCGCGGCCATCTTCGCCGGAGAGAAGGCGGCGTACGTGTACACGCGATGGGGAAACCCGACGGTCACCGCGTTCGAGCGCAAGGCCGCGGCCCTCGAGCACGCGGAGGCGGCGCTGGCCACGGCGAGCGGAATGGCCGCCATCACGTCCGCCATCCTCACTATCGTGAAGACCGGCGACCACATCGTGTCGGCGAGGGCGATCTACCCGAGTACGTATCACGCGATGACGACGCAGCTGGCCTCGCTGGGCATCGAGACGACGTTCGTCGATGCCACCGACCCGGCGAACGTCGAGCGCGCGATCAGGCCCGGGACGAAGCTGATCTACCTGGAGACGCCGGGCAATCCCCTGCTGACGCTGTGCGACCTCGAGGCGATCGGCGGCCTGGCCCGGCGGGCGGGCATCGCCACGATCTGCGACAGCACGTTCGCCTCGCCCGTGAACCAGCGGCCGCTCGACCTGGGCATCGACACGGTCGTGCACAGCGCGACGAAGTACTTCTGCGGGCATGGTGACGCCGTCGGAGGGATCGTGGCGGGGCGCGCGGCATTCATCGAACGCTGCTTCACGGAGCCGCTCCGGTACTACGGCGGCATCATGGCGCCCTTCAATGCCTACCTCATGCTGCGAGGCACGATCACGCTGCCGCTGCGCGTCGAGCGGCACAACGCCAACGCGCTGCGCCTCGCGGCCTGGCTCGAGCGTCATCCCGCCGTCGCCTGGGTGAGCTACCCCGGCCTCCCGTCGCATCCCCAGCACGAGCTCGCCCGGCGGCAAATGCCTGGCGGATTCGGCGGCATGGTCTGCTTCGAGCTGAAGGGCGGCGTCGAGGCCGGCGCGCGGCTGATGAACGCCGTGCGTGTGTGCTCGCTGGCCGTGAGCCTCGGCGACGCGCGCTCCCTCATCACCCATCCGGCGTCGACGACGCACAGCGTGGTGACGCGTGAGGAGCGCCTGGCGCAGGGCGTCACCGACGGCCTGGTCCGCTTGTCGGTCGGTCTCGAGGATGTCGAAGACCTGATGGCTGATCTCGAGGAGGGACTGAAGGCAACGACAAATCAGTAGCCAGTAGCCAGTAGCCAGTAGCCAGTAGCCAGTAGCCAGTAGCCAGTAGCCAGTAGCCAGTAGCCAGTAGCCAGTAGCAGTTCGACACCGTGCAGTGTGACTGGCATTCCTACTGAATACTGACTACTGGCTACTGACTGCTTCTTCTTGCTTCTTCCTCAGTAGAGCCAGACGCGTCCGCCCTCGCGCAGCGCCACGCCCCGTTGGCGCGTGCGCCGCTCGACGCCGAAGTAGGAGGCGCGCTCGGGCTGCATGCAGTAGAGGCGGACCGCCTCGGTCCACGCCACGCGCGGGCCGGCGACCGGCGGCTCGCTGCCGCAGAGGATCTCCTGCCACGCCGCGCGCCACATCCGCGGGCGGATGTGAATCGGGTCGAGCCCGTACCATTCGGGCCTCAGCCTCCGAAACGTCGCGCCCCGCTCCGCGGCAATCGTCTCGAGCCCGCGATCGACCTCCCTGCCGATGCGCAGGATGTCCTCGAGCGTCAATCGGCAGCGGGGAAAGAAGACGGACCGAAGGAGCACGTAGCGGGCCGCCGGCAGGCCCGTCGTGGCCGCGCGCGGCAGGCTGGTCACGACGACATCTGGGGTGAACCGCTGCAGGCGCGCCACGCAGCCGTCGACCCATTCGAGGATCTGCGCGGGCGGGTGCCCGTACATGATGTCGTTGCCGACGTCGGTGACGAGCGCGCGCGTCTGCGCCGGCGAGTGCGATTCGAGTTCGCGCCAGAGGCCTGATTGCAGGATGCCGGGCAGGCCACGCACGAGAAACGTGCTCGGCCCGCCGTAGGAGCGCCCGTGGCCGAGAGCGGCCATCACTTCGACGTCCGGGCCCCAGAGGCTGCGGGCGGTGGTGACGATCGTGTGGAAGCCGCGCGTGAGGTTGCTCGCGCCGACGGCGACGACCCTGCCGATGTTCCCGTTCGCCACGTCACCTTCCCGGATGGTTCGCATCCTAGCACGCCGGACGGGCCCTCCCGGTGCGTACTCCAAACCGCCGATCGCCGGGGTAAGATACCCCACTGACATGACTCACGACGCTGTCGCCGTCATCGATTTCGGGGGGCAGTACGCCCACCTCATCGCCACCAAGATCCGCCGGCTCCACGTGCTCGCCGAGATCCGGCAGCCGGAGGAGCCCACCGAGGTCTTCCGCCGGTACAAGGGCATCATCATCTCGGGCAGCCCAAGCCTGGCGTCGTTCGGCGAAGATTCGGCCTACAACAAGGCGATCTACGACCTGGACGTGCCGATCTTCGGGTTCTGCTTCGGCCATCAGGAAATCGCGAAGCACTACGGAGGCACGGTCGTGCACGGCGGGCGGGAATGGGGTCCGGCCGACCTGCAGATCATCGCGGACAGTCCCGTGTTCAAGGGGCTCGGCCGCACCGAGCGCGTCTGGATGAGCCACTTCGATTCGGTGACCAGCGTCGGCCCGGGGTTCGAGGAACTCGGATACACGGCCCTCGGCGAGTCGGGCGAGGCGCACCGCTACGCGGCGATCGGCTCGAACAGCCTCCGCCGCTACGGTGTGCAGTTCCACCCGGAAGTGGACGACACCGTGCACGGCGACCAGATGATCGCCAACTTCGTGCTGGGCGTCTGCGGGTGCACGCCGTCGTGGACGATGGAGCGGTACGTCGAGGAGCGGATCGATCAGGTGCGCAGGCAGGTCGGCGACCAGTCGGTGTTCCTGCTGGCGTCGGGCGGCGTCGACTCGACGGTGGCCGCGCGGCTGCTCGGCATGGCAATCGGCCCGGACCGGCTGCACCTGCTGCACGTCGACAACGGTCTGATGCGCCAGGACGAGAGCCGCTCCGTCCTCGACGTGTTCCGCGAGTTCGGCCTCGACCGCAACCTGCACTTCGTCGACGCCAGCGCCACGTTCCTTTCGGCGCTTGCCGGCGTCGTCGAGCCCGAACAGAAGCGGAAGATCATCGGCAACACGTTCATCGAGGTCTTCGAGGACGAGGCGAAGCGCCTGGGCATCGAGGGCCACCTGCTCGGCCAGGGCACCATCTACCCGGACACGATCGAGACCGGCGGCACGAAGCGGGCCGACACGATCAAGACGCACCACAACCGCGTGCCCGTCATCGAGCGCATGATCGAACAGGGCCGCGTCGTCGAGCCGCTCGCGGATCTGTACAAGGTCGAGGTGCGTGAACTCGGGGAGAAACTCGGCATCCCGCGCGATCTCGTGTGGCGGCACCCATTCCCCGGCCCGGGTCTCGGCGTGCGGCTGCTCTGCTCCACCGGCGAGGCCCATGGCGAGGGGCTGGCCGAGATCGAGCCGCTGGTGGCGGAGATCGCCGCCCGGTACGGTGTGGCGGCCATGGCGATGCCCATCAAGTCGGTTGGGGTGAAGGCCGATCTTCGCTCCTATGAGCATCCCGTGCTGGTCAGTGGCGATGCACCGTGGCCCCGCCAGCTCGAGATGGCCGCCAGCCTGTTCCGGCACGTGCCGGGCGTCAACCGGTGCATCTGGAACCTCGCCCCTGGTGTGCCGACGCATGTGAGACCGCTCGCGGCCACGGTGACGCGCGCGCGGCTCGATCTGCTGCGCGAAGCAGACCATCTGGTGATGGAGGGCCTGCGGCGTCATGGCATCTACGACTCGATCTGGCAATGCCCGACGGCGCTAGTTCCCCTCGAGGTGGATGGCAAGGGCCGCGAGTTCGTCATCGTGCGCCCGATTCACTCCGAGCGCGCCATGACGGCCACGCCGGCGCAGCTTCCCGCGGCCCTCATCGCCGAACTGCGCGAGCAGATTCTCCCGCTGCCTGACGTCAGCGGGCTCGCCCTGGACGTCACGACCAAGCCGCCGGGGACGATCGAGTGGGAATGAAACTCGGGGCTCGGGACTCGGGACGCGGGGTTCAGGATTCGCGCTAGACCGCACGCCGAACGACGGACGCTGTCACACCGCACGCTCCCATCAGGCGCACGATCGCGGCGACCGCATCCGCACCTGGCTCAGACACGCCCGCCGACGGGTTGGCGCGGCCAAGGGCCTCGTAGGCGCCAGGGGCAGGCCTGCGATAGGGAATCACGTCGACCGCTGACAACCCCAATGACGCCACGAATCCTGCGAGCCGGCGCACGTGGGCCTCATCGTCGTTCAAGCCGGGAACGAGAGGGAATCGGATCCTGAGCTTGGTCCCGAGGCGGGCCAACTGCCGCAGGTTGTCGAATATCTCGCGGTTGGAGGACCCCGTGACCCGGCGGTGCACCTCGTCATCGAGGTGCTTGAGATCGAACAGCACGAGGTCCGCCAGTTCCGCCGCGCGTTCTACCACGTGAGGAGCGGCCGCGCCGCAGGTGTTCACGACAGAGTGAATGTCGAGCGCCCGGCAGGCTTCGAGCAGCCGGAACACGAACTCGGCCTGCAGCAGCGGTTCCCCTCCGGTGAACGTGACGCCGCCGCCCGTCTCGCGGTACAACGCCTCGTCGCGCGTGAGTTCCTCCAGCAGGCGCGACTCGGTCATCACCGAGCCTGCCTGCCGGCGGGCGTCGGTCGAACATCCGTCCGCGCAATCGCCGCACCACCGGCAGACGTCCAGATCGACGACCGGCTGGCCGTCGGACCCGGAAATCGCGCCGAGCGTGCAGTCGTCGAAACACTCGAAACAGCGGACACACCGTTCCTGGTGGAACACCAGTTCCGGCTCGATCCGGTGGCTCTCCGGCGTGTCGCACCACGAGCAGCGCAGCGGACACCCTTTCAGGACGACGGCCGTCCGGCGCCCCGGCCCTTCGTGCGTCGCCCCTCGATCGATGCGCAGTACGTAACCGGTCACGGATCGAGGGTATCATGGCGGCACACAACAGGGGCTAGGGCCTAGGCGCGAGGGGCCAGGCGGCACCGGGAGCGGCACCATGAAGAACATCTGCTGGGCGTTGATCGGACTCGGGGCGCTGGCGTTCGTGGTCGGCACCTACACGGCGTTCACGGGCCAGGGATTCATCCTCGCTCCTCAGGGCTACTGGCGGGGTGCGGTGGGATTCGCGGTCTTCGCGATTGCGCTCCGGCTGATGGACGAGCCGCGCCGGTAGCGCCGCGCGGCCCGCGGTCGCAAGACGCCGCCCGCTACGCCTGGACTTCCGCTGAACCATGCGCTGGCCCGCCGACGACGACTTCCGGATCGGTGCCAACCTCCCGTGGCTGGCCTACGGCGGCGACTTCGGCGCCAACCGGTGGCAACCGGCCGGCGGGGTCGGCCGCCCCGACCGCCGGCAGGCGGTGCGCGACGTGCTGGCCCGCCTTGCCGGTCATGGCGTGACGGTGGTCCGCTGGTTCATGCTGTGCGACGGCCGGGCCGGTCTGCGCATGGCCGCGGACGGCGCGCCGGCGGGCCTCGATGACTTCGTGTTCCGCGACGCCGATGCGGCGGTCGATGAACTCGGCCGGGCCGGCCTCTCGGTGATCTTCGTCCTGCTCGACTTCCACTGGTTCAAGCCGGCCGCCGTCGTGGATGGCGTGCAGACATGCGGGCGAGCCCTCCTGGCCGCGGATCCCTCGATGCGAGCGCGGCTGCTCGAGCGGGTCGTGGCTCCCCTGCTCGAACGCTACGGCCGGCACCCCTCGATTGCCGCCTGGGATGTCATCAACGAACCGGAGTGGGTCACCCGGAGCAAGGGGCGGTTTCGGTCGGCGGCAGACGTCCCGCGGCAGACCATGCGGGAGTTCATCGGCGAGGCGACCGGATTGATCCACCGCTGGACATCTCACGCGGCCACGGTCGGCTCGGCCTCGACGCGGTCGTTGCCGCTCGTCGAGGGGCTCGGGCTGGACGTCTACCAGGCCCACTGGTACGACCGCCTGGATCGCACGGCTCCCCTCGACCGCCCCGTCAGCGATCATGGCCTCGACCGCCCGTTGATTCTCGGCGAGTTCCCGACGAAGGGATCGCGCTGGGCGCCAGGCGAGGTGCTCGACATCGCCCGGCAGGCTGGCTACGCGGGCGCGCTCGGTTGGTCGGCGTTGGCAGACGATGAGGCATCGGACGGGAACGCGCTGGCGGCTGGGCTGTCCGACTTCGCGGCGAACACCGCAATGAACCGCACGCGCCCCTGATTGCGCCCGCCGAGGCCGCAGGAGGCAGCCGCCTCACCGGCGCCGCAGACGGCGGTGCTATGATCGCGGCATGGACCGCGACGATCTCATCGCGTTCGCCCGCCGCGACTGGGCAATGGTCGCCGAGTCGAAGTCGCGCTTTTGGCTGGAGCGGAAACGCCGTCTGTCGGTGGCAGAGTTGTTGGCCGTCGGAGACGAGCTCCGCCGGCACGCGATGGCGGTCCGTCCCGACTGGCCGACCGCCGCCGAGCGTGCGGCGGATCTCGCGATCCACCAACGCATCACAGAGGCCCTTCGTGCCGTCCCCGCCAGGCCTCGTTGACCTTCTCGCCGACCTCGCAGACGTCCTCGCGCGGCTGCGGGTGCCCTGGTACGTTTTCGGCGCCCAGGCGGCGCTCATCTGGGGCCGGCCCCGCCTGACGACGGACGTCGATGTCACCGTCGGCGCCGTGCCAGGGGGCCCGCCCGAGTTGCTTTCGGCGCTTGAATCACGCGGCTTCGCGATTCGCATCGACGCCACCGAGGACTTCATCCGGCAGACCAGGGTGCTCCCGCTCGTGCACGTGCCATCGGGCCTCGCCGCCGACATCGTGCTGGGGGGCCCTGGACTGGAGGAAGACTTCCTGGCGCGGGCGGTTCGCGTGGATGTTGGGGGCGTGACGGTGCCCGTGCTGACCGCCGAGGACCTGATCGTCACGAAGGTCCTCGCCGGGCGTCCCAAGGATGTGGAAGACATCCGGGGCGTACTCGCCGAGCGCGGCGAGCGGCTGGATCTTGCGCGTATCCGTGACGTCCTGCACATGCTGGAGCAGGCGCTCGGCCAGAGCGACCTGATTCCCCAGTTCGAGGCGGAGTTCGAGCGCTGGCAGCAGGTCCGGCCGGGCGGCGAGTAGACCCGTAGAGCGGGTGCGCGGGCTGTCCGGCGGGCATGCCGATGTGTGCGCGGTGCCCCGATGGACCGGGCAGGGCTGCCCGCGCATCGACGGCCCCGAGGTCAGGTAGCCAGTCCCGTCTGCGCCGTTGTACACTTCCGCCTGCGCTCGATGACGTTCCCCCCGGAGCTCTTCATGAGAAGAATCCTCGTCGTGCTGATCGTGCTGGCGTTCGCCTGTCCCGCGGCCTCCGTGGTCGCCGCGACGCCGGGCCGCTTCATCCAGTACCCCGACATCTCGGGCAATACCATTGTCTTCAACTGGGAACACGACCTGTGGGTCGTGCCAGCCGGCGGCGGCACGGCCACGCGCCTGACGACGCACCCCGGCGGCGAGAACGTGCCGAAGTTCTCGCCCGACGGCAGGCAGATTGTTTTCTCCGGCCAGTACGAGGGCCCGAATCTGTACGTCATCCCCGCGACGGGCGGCGCCCCGACACGGTTGACGTACATGGGCGCGGGCCTGCAGGCGGTCGGCTGGACGCCGGACGGTTCGCGCATCGTGTTCCGGTCCGGTCACGAGAACACGTTCCGGCCCATCATGAAGCTCTACACCGTGCCGGCCGGCGGCGGCCTTCCCGAGCCGATGCCCATGGACCGCGGCATCCTGTGCTCCTACTCGCCCGACGGCAAGAAGCTCGCCTACAACCGCCGGGGGAACGAGGAGTACTACTGGAAACGCTACAAGGGCGGCCAGTACACCGACATCTGGCTCTACGACTTCACGGCGAAGACCTATGCGCCGGTGACCGACTACGTCGGCAAGAACGCCTACCCGATGTGGATCGGGAACCTGCTGTATTTCGTCTCCGACAGGGCGAAGAGCGGCATTGCCAACCTGTACACCTACGACTTCACAACGAAGCAGGTGAAGCAGATCACCGACTTCGCCGATTTCGACGTGCAGATGCCCGAAACCGACGGCCGTTCAATCGTGTTCGTGCAGGCCGGCTGGCTCCACGTGCTCGACACGGCCACGAACCAGGTGCGCCGGGTCAACGTCGAGATGCCGAGCGACCGGTTCGCGCTGGCGGACCGGACAATCAACCCGCGCGACTACATCCACGCCATGACCGTCTCGAACGACGGCAAGACGGCCGCCTTCGAGGCGCGCGGTGACATCTACCTGGCGGCCGTCGACGACAGCCGGCCGCCGCGGAACCTGACGCGCATGCCCGGCAGCCGCGAGCGGTTCCCACAGCTGTCGCCCGACGGATCGCGCGTCGCCTTCTACAGCGACAAGAGCGGCGACTACCAGGTCTACATGGCGGACGCCGCCGGGGAGAAGCCGTGGGAGCAGCTCACCACCGAGCTCGATCGCTACGCCTATCACCTCGAGTGGTCGCCCGACGGCTCGAAGCTCCTCTTCGGGAACAAGGACTTCTCGCTGTTCTACCTGGACGTCAACACGAAGAAGCTGACGAAATTCGCGTCGTCGAACCAGATGAAGAACGACGAGTTCTTCTGGGAGGTCAGCGACTACTCCTGGTCTCCCGACGGCAAGTGGATTGCGTACTCGTTCGTCGAGTTCAACCGGAACAACAAGGTGTTCCTCTACAGCCTCGAGCAGGCCAGGAGCGTCCCGCTGACGGACGGGTTCTACGACAGCATGAACCCGACCTTCGACGCGAACGGCGACTACCTCTACTTCCTCTCCTACCGCGACTTCACCCCGAGGATGGACATCTTCGAGGACAACCACGTCATCCTCAACCCGGTCCAGGTGATGGCCGTCCAGCTGAGGGCCGGCCAGGCGCCGCCGTTCGACAAGAGCGCGGAGCGCAAGGCGGACGCGCAGCCTTTCCGGATCGACCCGGATGGCATCGAGCAGCGCGTCTACCCGCTGCCCGTGCCGTCGGGGAACTACTTCTTCCTCAAGGCCGGCAAGGGCTACGTGACGTGGGCGTCCACCACCTTTTTCGGAGAGAGCGAGTACGAGACGGTCTTCACCCCGTCGGGCGAGGACAAGTGGACGCTGAACGTCTTCGACATGGGGACCCGGAAGCTCGCGACCCTGGATGGCACCGTCAGCGACTGGAAGCTGTCGCTCAACCGCGAGCACATGATCGTGAAGAAGGGCACCGCCTATTCGGTGAGCGCGGTCGCGGCGGTCGCGAGCTCAAAGACCACCGGCGCACGCGTCAACCTCGACCAGATGGCCTACCGCGTCAGCCCCGTCGCCGAGTGGACGCAGATCTTCAACGACACGTGGCGCTGGTACCGCGACTTCTTCTACGACGCCAACATGCACGGCAACGACTGGAAGAAGATCGGCGACAAATTCCGGGCGATGCTGCCGGCGCTGAACAACCGATCCGACCTGAACTGGCTGCTCTCCCAGATGGTCGGCGAGCTGTGCGTGTCGCACACCTACATTTCGGGCGGCGACTTCAGCCCGGCGTCGACGCCGCAAACGCTGGTGTCGACGGGCTACCTCGGGGCCGACGTCACGCCGGACCCGAGCGGCTATCCGAAGTTGTCACGCATCCTCGGGCCGACGGCCTACAACCGCGACATCACCGGCCCGCTTGTGCGGCCCGACTTCGACATCAAGGACGGCGACTACCTCATCGCCATCGACGGACACGATCTCAAGGGCGAGACCCCGTACCGCTATCTGCAGGTGACGCGCGGCCAGAAGGTGTCCATCTCCGTCAACCGCACGCCCACGGCGGCAGGGGCCAAGACCTACGAGATCGAGCCGCTCAGATCGGAGACCGACCTCCGCTACAACCGGTGGATTGCCGACAACATCGCCGCCGTCCAGAAGGCGTCGAACGGCGACCTGGGCTACATGCACATCACCGCGATGAGCTCCAACAACACGGGCCAGTTCGACAAGTACTGGCGCGCCTTCCGCGACCGCAAGGGCATCATCATCGACGTGCGCGGCAACGGCGGCGGCTGGACCGAGTACTTCCTCATCGACAAGCTCGAGCGGAAGATGACGGCCCAGAACGTCCTGCGCGGCATGGTGCCGTTCAGGTATCCGGGATCGGTCACCACCGGCCCCATCGCGGTGCTGACGAACGAGTACAACGGGTCCGACGGCGAGGCGTTCCTCGAGGACTTCAGGGCGCGCAAGCTCGGCACCGTGATCGGCGTCCCCTCATGGGGCGGCCTCGTCGGCATCCTGAACGGGCAGACGACGATCGACAACGGCACCGTGCAGCAGTCGAACAATGCGTTCTACAACGACAAGGGCCAGTGGCTCATCGAGAACCACGGCTTCGACCCGGACATCCTGCTCGACAACGATCCTGCATCGGCGTCGGCGGGCAAGGACGCCCAGCTCGACAAGGCCATCGAGATCCTGCTGAAGCAGATCAAAGAGAAGCCGTTCACCTGGCCGCCGGTGCCGAAATACCCCATTCGGTAGGGGCTCGGGACTAGGCGCTGGGCGCTAGTCAGACAGAGACACGGGACACTGACATGCCCACACTGTTTTCGCCGCTGTCCTTCGCCGGATTGACGCTGCGCAACCGCGTGGCGATGCCGCCCATGTGGTCGGGCAAGGCCACGGCCGAGGGGTTCGTCACGCCGGCCATCGTCGAGTACCACCGGGTGCGGGCGGCGGCCGGCACGGCGCTCATCATCGTCGAGCACTCGTTCGTGCATCCGCAGGGCCGCCATTCGAGCACCCAGATCGGGGCGCACGACGATGCGTGCATCGAAGGGCTGGCGGCGCTGGCGGCGGCGATCCGCGCGGAAGGCGCGGTGGCCTGCCTGCAAATCTCGCACGCGGGGGCGAGGGCCTCGTCGCGCGTCACCGGCTTGCCGATCGTCGCACCCTCCCCGGTCGTGACGGCGCGCGAGGCCAATCCCGACGCGCCGGCCGAACTGACGCTCCCGCAGATTGGTGCCGTCGTCGAGGCGTTTGCCTCCGCCGCCGCGCGCGCCCGGTCGGCCGGATTCCAGGCCGTCGAGATCCACGCCGCCCACGGGTTCCTGCTGTCGCAGTTCCTGTCGCCGTTGACGAACCGCCGCACCGACGCGTACGGCGGCGATCACGAACGGCGGAGCCGCCTCCACGCCGAGGTCCTCGCGGCCGTCCGGCGGAGGGCGGGCGACGACTTCCCCGTGTTCGTCCGCCTTGGCATGCACGACGAGCGCCCGGGCGGCCTGACGCTGGCGCCGGCCTGTGTCACCGCGTCGCAGCTTGTCTCGGCCGGCGCGGCGCTCATCGACGTCTCCGGCGGCCTGTCGGGTTCGGACGACCCCGGCCGGGGGGCCGGTTACTTCGTCGGCTACGCCGAGGCGCTGAAGGCGGTGGTGGACGTGCCGGTGCTGGTCGCGGGCGGCATCGGCGATCCGAGGATGGCCGACCTCATCGTCCGCTCGCGGCGGGCCGACATTGTCGGCGTCGGCCGGGCCATGCTGGACGACCCGGAGTGGACGAAGGCCGCCCGCACGGCGCTCGGTCAGGCCTGACGTCGGCGCATCCGTGGCGCCATGATGAGTGCAACCCCGTAGAGCGCCAGCGCCACGAACAACGTGGCAGGCCGGGAGTGCATGAAGTCCTGCGCCGCCATCTTGAGGCCGATGCCCACCAGCAAGGGGTAGACGAGCCAGTCCCATTCACGGAACCGCACATGCCTGCCGATCCAGGCCACCGCGAGCGTGGCGATCGCCAGCACGCCGGTGCGGATGGTGGCGAGCAGGCCGGCGTCGATGGAGCCGTCCGGCTGGCGGCCAATCGCCGGCGCCAGGTAGCCGACGAGCGTGCCGCCCGCGGAGAGCACCAGCAGGATGACGATCGCGAACCGCGGCGCCCGCGCCCACGGGCTGCCGTCGCCCGCCGGTTCCCGCGACGCCAGCCACGCCGACGCGGCGGCGGCGGCCAGGACGGCGAGCATGGCCGGGCTCGGCGGCGGCCAGGGCGGCGCCGCGCCAGTCAGCACCTCGCCCACGTCGTAGCCAACGGCGCCGGAGGCCAGGGCGGCGGCCAGCAGATAGACGGCCGCGTGAATCAGCAGGAAGAGACGGCCGATGCGCGACCAGGCCGCGCTGCACAGGACGGCCAGGGCCGCCAGGGCCAGGCTGACGGCCGGGCCCGGCAGCAGGAGCGTCACGCCGACCAGCACCAGCACGATGGCGAGCGAGGTGTAGAAGTAGACGTTGCGCCCGCGTTGCTGCTGGTGCTCGATGAAGGCGAACGCCACGCTGTAGCAGGCGGCGCCGATGGCGGCGCTTGCGACACCGAGCGCGCCAGCCCCGGCCCCGGTGGCCCGCGTCACCGAGAGCGCGCCGCCGAGCCCCACCACCAGCGCGGCGGCGGTTTGCACCACTTCGAACGGGATGACGTTGCGCCCGCGCACCAGCGTCCGGATCGCGATGCTGGCGAGGTAGGCTCCCAGCAGCGCCACCTGCACCGCCAGCGCCGCACCAGGAGTTTCCTGAGGTTGGGGCGCCAGCGCCCGCAGCGTGACGCCGACGGCCACGACGTCGGCCACGGCCGCGACGGGCCATCGCACCAGCAACCAGTCGAGCGAGTACCCCATCCACAGCGTCGCGACGCCGAACAGGATCAGGAAGACCGCGTGGGGCACGACCACGCCCGTCTTCGCGAGAATGACGACGGACGTCGGGATGGCGGCGGCGACCGCGATCCAGGTCAGCGTCTGGAGCCGGCGTCGCCAGGAGACGGCCAGGATCCCGGCAGTCAGGACGGCAAGGGCCACGGCGCTGGTCGCCCCGGGAAAGACCTTGAATCGGGTGGTCGCCTCGAGGACCACCGGGAACGCCACCATTGCGGCGCCCGCCCCGTGGAAGAGGGCGCTGGGCCGGTTTCCGGCCTTTCCGGCCCGGTCGGCGAATGCGAGCCACACGAGCCCGTAGGCGAGGCCAAGGGCGACGCCTGCGGCCGGGGGGATGGTGCCCGCGTCGGTCATCGCGCGGAGCAGGTAGGCCCCGCCCAGGACAATGAAGAGCCGCCCGATGAGCGAGAGCACCACGATCGGGTCGCGCCAGCTGCGCCCCCCCGCGGCCGCCTCGACGGATGCCTGCTCGGGCGCCGGGCCGGCGGCAGCCGCGGCGGTGTCCTCTCCTGCCAGCGCACGCCCCTCGAGTTGGGAAATACGCGCCTCGAGGAGGCGCACCGAGGACCGCAGGTCGTCGATGGCGGATTCAAGTGCGGCGAGCCTGTCGTTCACGGAACCTCCTCCCGCCGTGGCCTGCGCCTGCGCGCGGGCCCGGCCGTCCCGTACAACCCGGCGTGCAACGGTCCCTAGACGTGCCTGCCCGGGCTCCCCTCACCATGTCCCCACGGCGGCAGCAGGCGGATGAGTATCCAGAGGATGACAAACGGCAGGATCATGAGCACGAGTGCCGGCAGCAGGCCCTCGCGCGTCGCGAATTCCATCTTGTACGTCGTGTAGCCGAGGAAGCTCTTGGAGAACAGCTGCCCGCCGATCACCACGTTCCATCGCATGGCGAAGATGCCGACGAGGGTGAGGCTTCCGGCCACCACGTAGAGGGCGCGGCGCGCGCTGTCGCGCAGCGAGAACAGCTGCGTCACGGCGAGCAACGCGAGCGGGACGAGGGTGCCGAGCACGATCTGCACGACGATCTGCGAGGTGAAGAGACGCGTCTTCACCATGAAGTCGAGGGCCCGGAACGACTCGTCGGCCTCGTACAGCCGGTGGATGAGGTCCAGCATCTCGAGCGAGAAGTCGACGAGGAACGCGTAGTAGAGGTACTTCGCGATGGTGTCGACGCACGCCATGTCGACCGCCACCCGGCGGAACCAGCACGTCACGAAGTACAGCAGCAGGATGCACGCGATGCCGGACACGATCGCCGAGAAAAGGAAGACGATGGGCATCAGCGGCGTCGACCACCACGGGTTCGCCTTGACGGACCCGAAGATGAACCCGACGTACCCGTGGAGCAGGAACGCCGACGGGATGCCGATGACCGTCAGCGCGCGCCCTATCCGGTCGTCCAACGCCAGCGCGGACTCGCCGATGTTGTCGGACCAGAGGGCCATCGCGCCGTAGAGCACCCGTGCCGGCCCGGTGCTCGCGCGCCACTTCAGCACGATGTCGCGACGGTAATCGAGCCAGACCTCGAGCACGAGGACGACCATCAGGTACCAGAGGTAGACGAAGCCGAACATCGCCATCGCGGACTGCGTGTGCGGCGTGAGGTACATCTCGAGCGACCGTTCGGGATGGCCGAGGTGCAACTGCAGCGGCAGCGGCGCCACCAGCAGGAACGCGAGGGCCGTCAGCAGGGCCAGCCGGTACGTCGGCTTGACGGCCTGCACGTTGAACACGCGCTCGAGGGACGCGAGGATGAACGCGCCGGCCACCAGGCCCGTGATGAACGGGTACAGGACGATGAGCACGCTCCACTGGAGCTCGAGCTCGTTCGGGTAGATGAACCCTTCCACGCCTGGCATACGCCACCCTCCCTAACGCACCGAGCCGTCGAGGCCGTTGTAGTACATCTTCGAGCCGGTCGCCATCTGCGGCTTCAGCACCTGCACCTTGTGATCGCGCAGGAACGCGTGAATCGGGTCCTTCGGGTCCTTCAGGTCGGCCAGCACGCGCGCGCCGGTCGGGCACGTCTCGCAGCACGCCGTCGTGAGGCCCTTCGTGATGCGGTGATAGCACAGGCTGCACTTGTCCACCGTGTGCGTCCGCGGGTCGATGAACCGGCAGCCGTACGGGCAGGCCTGCACGCAGTACCGGCATCCGAGACAGTAGCTCTTGTCCACCAGGACCACGCCGTCGGGGCTCTCGAACGTGGCCCCGACCGGACAGACCTGCACGCAGGGCGAGTGAGCGCAGTGGTTGCAGAGCTTCGGCACGAAGAACATCTTCAGCGTCGGGCCGCTGACCTCCTGAGCGTAGAAGCCGTCGTACCCGCCGTTGGGCGAGGTGACCCGCGGGTGCTCGAGGTCCTCGGTGTCCACCACATAGCGCTCGACCCAGGTGCGGAACGTGAAATCCTCCAGCGGGACGTCGTTCTCCGTCTTGCAGGCCCGCACGCAGGTGCCGCACCCGATGCACTTCTCGATGTCGATCGCCATCCCCCACCAATGGTCGGCGACCCTGTAGTTCGGGGACTCTTCCGGGCGGCCGGCGAGCACGTGCTCCCACGCGATCGCGGCCGATGCGGTCAGCACGAGCAGCTTGCCCGTCTGGCCGAGAAACGTCCGTCGGTCCTGATCCATGGCGCGGCCTCGTCAGGAAATCTTCGGGTTGTGCACCGCGTGGCACTCGGCACACGACCCCTCGGGCGCGTGCTCGGCGGGCACGACCTGCGGGAAGGACTTCGGCTTCGAAATGCTCGCCGTGTGGCAGATGATGCAGGTCTTCCGGGGATCCGGCCGGACCGGCTTGGGGCCGTCCTGGTTGGAGGCGTGCGCGGCCAACGCGCCGTGGCACGACTCGCATGCCACGCGGGCGTGCCGGCCTTTCGCGCGCACCTCCGCCACGTCCGTATGACACTCGACGCAGGCGGCTTGCCCGGCGTAGACGATCGGGCGCGCCATGTTGTCCTTCAGCGCGCCCGCGCGGTAATGGCCGAACTCGCCGAAGTCGGCGGGCACCATCAGCCAGCGCAGGACCACGAACGCGGTGACGCCGGCCAGGAACAGGCCGGCCATCCGCACCAGGTGGACGTAATCGGAAGCCCGTGGCTTCATGCCTCCCCCACTTGCCGCCGCCCCAGCCCGCCGAAGACGACGGCGTAGCCGGAGCCCAACCTGCCGGTGACGGGAATCCGTGAATGAACTAGAAACTCAACGGATGCGTGCAAGGGCCGGGCCAGACCCGGGGCTGGGGGCTGGGGGCTGGGGGCCGGAGGAAGGCGTACACCGATGGAACTGATCAGCAAAACGACGACGGGCCGCGCACGGTCACCCGCGCGCGGCCCGCATCCGAAGACGGCGCGACTCCGGTTAGAAGTTGACCTTCACCTCACCGACGATCGCGCGCTTGGTGACGTCGCCGAAGACATGCTGCATCACTTCCTGGTTCGCGAGGTTGGCCCCCTTGACGGAGGTGATGAGCTTGCCGCGCATCCATTTGACCCCAAAGCTGCCGTTCAGGAGCGTGAAGGGGTCGGTCGTTCCCGCGTAGCGGGCATCGAGGACGTCCTGCCAGTAGGCTTCACCCTGGTAGCTCACGGACACGTCACCGAAGTAGCGGCCGTAGGTCGCATTGAGCCCCATGTTGAACCGGTTGTTCGGCGGGAAGTTGTATTCGGACGACTTGCCGGTCTCGCGCGGGTCGGGGATCTCGCCCGACGGCAGCGACGGATTGCTCTGCCAGGAGTAGTTGGCGAACGCGTTGATGTGATTGTTCAGCGTGAAATCGACGCCGAGCTCGAGGCCCTGCGTCCGCACCTTGCCGCAGTCGGCAACGTCGGTGCACCCGGGGAGCTTGCTCGAGTTCAGGTAGGAGTATCCCGATGGCAGGCCGAGACCGGGCCCGAAGGCATTGCCGGCGATGAGCTGGTCGAGCACGCTGGGCGGGAGCGGCCAGCCAGGCGGCACGTTCGACGACGAGTACGACGCGACCTGGGTGAAGTACATCTCATCGACCATGATGTTGTAGAACCACGCCGCCGACACCGATGCGCGGTTCTTGATCACGCCCGAGTAGCCGATCTCGAACGCGTCCAGCGAATGCTGGCCGAGGTCCTTGTTGCCCACGGCAGCGACGGGGAACGTGTACTGGCGGCCCGGCGAACGCCGGGTTGAGCGCGCCCAGGTCGAGCTGGTTCAGGATCGTGACGTCCAGGTAGTTGTTCGTGAGCGACGGCGCGCGGTACGCCTTGTTGTAGGAGGCGCGGATCGTCTGGCTCTCCTGCGGCTTGAACATGAACGTCGTGCGGGGCGAGAACACCACGTCCTTCAGCACGTCGAAGTGATCCATGCGGACGCCGAGCTGCCAGCGGAACCGCTGGCTGAGGAACCACTCGTCCTGGACGTACACGCCCTGCTCGTTGCGCGAGCTGCCCAGCGGCGCGATCGACAGGTCGAACGCGTTGTGCCGGACGTTGCCGCCGTAGCTCAACACGTGGCGGGTGCCGAGCGTCGACACGTTCGACAGATCGAAGTCGTAGGTCTGGGTGCTGAACAGGAACTGGATCGGCTTGCCGTCGACGCCGATCGACAGCAGCGCCGGCGCCGTGCCGTCCAGGGTGTTCACGAAGAACTGCGCCCGCAGCGCGTTGCGGGTGTAGGTGCCCTTGACGTAGGTCGAGTTGGTCCCCTGCTCGATCTGGAACGGTCCAATCCCCGTGTGGATGATTCCGCTCGTGCCGGCATAGCCGCCCGCCACCACCAGCTTCGACATGCCGTCGGCGAAGTCGTAGTCCACCCGCCCGTCGACCTTCGGCTGCTCCGTGCCGGAGTTCGCGAAGGCCGGGTACGGCGTCTTGAACGAGTTGTTGATCGTCCCGACCGGGCGCGCAAACGGATCCGACCCGAAGAACGCGGCCGAGACCTTGTACGACCAGCGGTCGTTGATGGCCTGCGCGTGCGTCAGGTTCGTGTAGAACGTCCCGCCGTTGCCGGGAGACGCCGCCTGGCCTTCCACGTCACGGTTGAAGGTGCCGAAGCCCATCGTGACCGAGGTACCCTGCATCTCGCGCGGGGCCTTGGTGATGATGTTGACGACGCCCGTCATGGCGTTCGCGCCCCACACCGCGGACGCCGGGCCGCGGATCACCTCGACCTGCTTGATCTCCGAGAAGTTGACGGGGAGGAAGTCCCAGCCGACGAACCCGAAGAAGTCGAGATAGACGCTGCGGCCGTCGATCAGCGCGAGCTGGGTGGTGGACAGCGTGCCGGTTGCGCCGCGGCTCGTGATGTTCACGTCCCGCGCCGACGTCTGCGACACGTTGACGCCGGGCAGCGCGCGGAACAGGCCCGCGAAGTCCTGCGACGACTTGCTCGCCAGCGCCTGCTGTCCGATGACGCTGACCGTGGCCGGCGCGTTCACCAGCTGCTGCTCCACCTTGGAGGCGGTGACCACAACCTGTTCCTCGTAGCGCGGCGCCTGCTCCTCTTCCGGCTTGGTTCCCTTCTTCTCGCCGGTCGCCGGCTTGGTCTGCGCGGGTGGCGTTGCGCCCTGGTCCGCCTGGACCTGGGCGGCCGCCTGGCCGGTGGGCGGGGCCTGTGCCGCCTGGGCGAAGGCCGTGGCCGCCGGGACCGCAACGAGGAAAACGCCTAGCAGTACGGCGAGGGTACGGGACGCCATTCGATCCTCCTCCTGTGACTACACAGGTCTTGCTGGCGCCGGGGGCGCCGACCTCGGCCGCTGAGCAGGCGGCGAGTCCCACGCACACAGTTGTGAGCAGTAGCTGTCGTCTAGCCAGACAACAGCATCGTGGCAGTATACCGGAACGTCCAGGGCCGTGCCAGCGGCCGTATCGCGCCATTGATAATGTTACCGGGGGCAGATTCGTCGCGCCGTAAATCGGGTTACCCGCCGAAAGGAGGACAAGGTGGGAGGTACCCGAGTGAGTCCAGGGGCGCGCCAGCAGTATCTGCAGCAAATGCGAGACCGGTATGTGGTGGCGAAGCGGGCGGCCCGCAGTGCCCTGCTGGATGACGCGGTGGCGATGACGGGGTATCACCGCAAGGCGTTGATCCGCCGCTTCACGTGCCCCCTGGGACCTCGGCGCCGCCGCCGGGGGCGCCCCCGGCGGTATGGGCCGGCGGTGGTGAACGCGCTGCGGGCGGTGTGGCGGGCGGCGGGGTATCCCTGGTCGGTGCGCCTGCAGGCGTTGCTCCCGGTGTGGCTGCCGAAGGCCCGGGCCCATCTGCACCTGACGCCGCCCGTGGAGAAGCAGTTGCGCCAGATCAGTCCGCGGCAGATGGACCGGCTCCTGCACGCGGACAAGCGCCAGGTGCGGCGGCGCCTCTACGGCCGCACCAAACCGGGGACGTTGCTGAAGCAGCACGTGCCGCTGCGCACCGACCGCTGGGACGTGACCACGCCGGGCTGGACCGAAGTGGACTTGGTGGCGCACAGCGGCGACCGGGCGGAGGGAGAGTTTGCGCACACCGTGAATCAGACCGACATCGTGACGACGTGGGTCGAAAGTCGCGCCGTACTGGGCAAGAGCCAGATCCGCGTGCAACAGGCCCTCGAAGCGATGCGCCACGGGCTGCCGTTTCCGCTCCTGGGCATCGACTCGGACAACGGGTCGGAATTCCTCAATGCCCACTTGGTGCGGTACTGCAAAGGCCTGGACGTGCAATTCACCCGCGGGCGGCCGTACAAGAAAGACGACAACGCCCACATCGAGCAGAAGAATTGGACGCATGTCCGGAAGCTGGTGGGCTACGAACGGTACGATACCGACGCGGCGGTGACGGCGTTGAACACGGTCTATGCCGAGCTCCGCCTCTTCCAGAATCTCTTCTTGCCGACGGTCAAGCTGGTGCGCAAGGAACGCGTCGGCGCGCGGACGCGCCGCCGCTACGACCGGCCCCAGACACCGTTGGATCGGGTGCGGGCGTGTCCGGAGGCCGACCGGGCGAAGGTGGCCGCGCTGGTCGCCCTGCGCAAGCGGCTCGACCCCTTCGTCCTCGCGACCCGCGTCGATCGCCTGCTCGAGCGGGTCTACACCCTCGCGCATCGCCGGGCGGTGCCAGGGCGTGGGGCCCAGCCGGTAGACGGTGCCCGACCTGTGGACGCGCAGCGCGCGCCCACGAGGTCGTTGGACGCCCGCCGGAAGCGCGGGCGCCCACACCGTCAACCGGCATCAACATCAACGTCGTCGCCGGTAACAGGATTTATGGCGCGATGATAGCCGCTCCGGTAACACTTACTTATGGCTCGACAGGGCGGCCATCCGAAGTCGGCCGCTCGGGTGACCCGCGGCCCGCCCGCCCGGACTCGAGAGCGGGCCGTCAGTACCCGGACTGCAGGAGGGCGATCAGGATCGAGACGGTGATGGGGCTGGCCAGTGTCGTGGCGACGACCACGGAGGTGACAAACCTGGGGGCGACATCGAATTCCAGCGCCAGGATCGTGGTAATCACCGCGCTCGGCATCGCCGATTCGACCAGCACGGCCTGCCGCGCGAGGCCGGTCAGGCCCAGGGCCCACGCAAGGCAGAACCCGATGAGCGGCGTTCCCACGAGCGCCAGAACCGCGGCCGCCGCGACCAGTCCGGGACGCTCGGGCCTGGCGCCCTTCTCGAACTGCATGCCGAGGACGAGCAGCATGCAGGGAATCGCCGCCGACCCGAGGAGCTCGACGGGCCTGAAGACGCCCTTAGGGAGTTCCACGCCGGTCCAGATCACCAGGGCGGCCGCCGCGAGCCCCCATACCGCCGGTACGCGCACGAGCCCTCGCAGCGCGGCGCGGCCTCCCCGGTGTCCGCTCGAGGCCAGGAACGTCCCGAGGGTGTACATCATCAGCGCGCTCGTCACGAAGTAGACGGCGGCCCGCGCGAGCACGTCTCGTCCGAAGGCGAACAGCACCACCGACAGGCCGTAGTTGCCGGCATTCGAGAACATCACGACGATCAGGAACGCCGCGAGCTGGGGCCGCTCGAGCCGGAACGGGATGGCCACGGCTCTCGCGACCAGGCCGATCGACACGACGAGCAGGACGGTGAACGCGACGATGCGCGCGAACTCACCCGAGCTGACCTGGCTCGTCACCAGCAGGCTGAACACCATGCAGGGCGCAAGCGCGTTGAACGTGACGCGCGACAGCGACTTCACGTCCACGTGGAGCCGGCGGGCCAGCAAGAAGCCGACCGTCGCAACCGCGAAGATCGGAAGGATGTCGTCGAGCAAGATCGTCAGCAGCAGTTCCATGCGAAGTGCCCTATTCTACAGGCATGCGCATCCGGACTCGCCTGTCCCTCGCGTTCTTCCTGATTTCGGTCGTCCCGCTGGGCGTGGTCACGGCGTACTCCTACTACTCGTCGGCTGCCGCCCTGCGCCGCGCGGCCGAGGGGCAGTCGGAGCAGATGGCCGCCGAGATGGGCGATCGCATGGCGTGGGTGATGACGGACCTGGGCGACCGGGTCGAGCGGCTCTGGCGGATGCGCATCGACGCGCCGGCGGCAGGCGCGGAGCCGCGAACCGCCCCACGGCCCGCCGAGCAAACCGCCGCGGAAATGCGCGTCGTCGCCACGGCGATGCTGGCCGAAGCCGCGCCGCTCGTTCGCCGCCTGGAGTTCGAGCCGGCGGCTGCCGGCGCCGCCGATGGCGCGGCAACCTCGCCCGCGGAACCGCCCGGGCCTCCGGAGCCGCCCATGCCCGGACCGGAGTTCGGCCGGCGTGGCGGCGGCCGCGCGATGCCCGGCGGCGGCCCGCCCCCTGAAGGTCCGGGAGTCGGCCTTCGGCCAGGGCGGCCGCGCGGGCGCGGCGAGGGAGGGCCCGGGGAGCCGGGACCGGCTGGCGTGGCCGTCATGGCCCCGGGCATGCCGCACGTCGTCATCGACATGCCGGCCGTGCAGGCGGCGGCGTCCGCGGGTTCGGCCGACGTCGCCCTTGGGAGCCTCTCTCCGGAGGCCGTCTATGCCTGGCGGCGCGCCATTCAACGTCAGGCTCAGCGCGACGCGGACATCCGCGCCGCCGCATCGGTGCGGCCCACCCCTGACGCCCCGCGCCCGCCGGATGCGCCGGTGGCCCCGCCGCCTCCCGCTGGGGCCGGCGCGGCCTCCGCTCCCGGCCGGATCGTGCCACGCCCTGCCGCGCCCGCCCTCCAGCAGGCGGCGCTCGAACGCCGCAGAGCGCTGCAGGCCGAGCACATGCTCGCCCTCGCGCGCGGCGAGGCGCTGCAGTTCGAGGTGACGCGGAACGGCCGGCGGGTGGGCGCCATCAGCGCGACGGTCGACCGCAACCGCATGATCGAAACGGTGCTGTCGCTGGGCCGCCGCGAGCGCGGCGAGATTCCGTTCGTCCTCGATGCCGGCGGCGGCCTGCACACCGTGGATTCGACGGCGGCCGGGACCGTCCGCGATCTGGACCTTGCCGCGGCGGCGCGCGCGGCGCTCGCCTCATCGTCAACCCAGTTGACGGGGGATTGGATCGTCGTCGCGAGACGCGACCCGTCCGGGCATTGCGTTCGGCTTGGCGCGGCCAATCCGCGAGTCGCTCCGGGAGATGCGCCAGGCCTCGCTGCGAAACCTCGCGACGGGGCTGCTGCTCATCGCCGGCGCCTTCGCGCTCATCCTGCCGCTGGCCTCCCGGCTGACGCGTCACCTGACGGCGCTCAACGCCGGCGTCCAGCGTCTCGCGGCGGGCGATCGCGCGGCACGGGTGAACCTGGACACGAATGACGAGGTCGGCGAGCTCGCGCATTCGTTCAACCGCATGGCCTCCGAGCTCGAGGCCCACGACCAGTTGCTGGTGAAGCAGGAACGGCTGGCGCGGGAACTCGAGCTGTGCAGGCAGATTCAGAACGAGATGCTGCCCCACGGGCCGCTGAAGCTCGGCCTCGCGGAGATCGCCGGCGTCTCGATTCCGGCCCGCGAGGTCGGCGGCGACTTCTTCAACTACTTCCCGCTGGCGGACGGCCGGATCGCGGTGCTCGTCGGCGACGTGTCGGGCAAGGGCGTCGGCGCGGCGCTGCTGATGGCGAACATCCAGGCCACGCTGCGAGCGAGGCCTGCAGCTGGAATCCGACCTCGCGCAACTGGCCGACAGCATCGACCGTGATATCGCTGCCAACACGCCGCCGGAGGTCTACATCACCCTGTTTGTCGGGCTGCTCGACCCGCCGCGCGCGAACTGCAGTACGTGAACGCGGGACACAACCCGCAGTTCCTGCTGCGGGCCGACGGCGGAATCGAGCGGCTCGACTCGACGGGCCTGCCTGTCGGCCTCCTGCCCGGCCGAGGATTCGATGTGCGCAACGTGGCGGTTGAGCCCGGCGACCTGCTGTTCCTGTACACGGACGGCGCCGTCGAGGCGCCAAACGAGAGCCGGCGAGTTCTTCGACGCCGACCGGCTCCAGCAGGCGCTGGTGGCCGCGTCGGCGGAAGGGAATCGACGAGGTCCTCGTGAGCGTCGAGCGGGCCATCCGCGCGTTCCGGGGCCAGGCCGATCCGGCCGACGACGCCACGATGCTGGCGCTGCGCCTCGGAAAGCGGCCCGCGGCCGCGGTAGTCCTGATCACCATTTCGCACAACGCGGGAGTTCACGTGACAAGACGCCTGTTCATCGCGACTGCCTGATCGCCCTCCTGGTCGCCCGCGCCGGCGCTGGCCCAACCTGCGAGCGCCCGCCTCACGATTCTGCACACGAACGACACGCACGGTCACCTGCTGCCGTTCAGCTACCCGACGATCGTTCCGGCGGGATCGGAACTGGAGCAGTTGACGGAACGGCGCGACATCGGCGGCATCGCGCGCCGGGCGGCGCTCGCGCAGAAGATCCGGACCGAACAGAAAGGGCGCGGCATCCCGGTGTGGCTGGTCGACGTCGGCGACTTCTCGGACGGCACGCCGTTCTCGACCGAGTACAAGGGAGAGGCGGATGTGGCCGCCATGAACGCGGCGGGCTACGACTTCGCGACGTTCGGCAATCACGAATTCAACAACCCGCTCGCGCAGGTGCAGAAGCTCCTGCGCCTGACGAAGCACCCCGTCCTGGTCGCCAACGCGGTCGATCGGGCGACGCGGAAACCGCTCGGCGAACGGCCTGGCGCGTCGAGAAGGTCGGGCAGCGTGCGCGTGGGACTCTTCGGGCTCGTCACCCGCGAGGCGGCGACGTATCCCGCGGCCAAGGAGGGCGTCGACATCCTCGACGAGATCACGACGGCCAGGAGCATCGTCGACGACGCTGCGGAAGCAGGCCGACTGTCGTGGTCCTGCTCTCGCACGCGGGCGAAGGCACCGACATGAAGCTCGCCGCCGAGGTGCCGGGCATCGACGTGATTGTCGGCGGCCATTCCCACTCGCGCATGCCGATCGGCGAGATCGTCTGGCGCGGCGACGACCTCAAGCAGAACGACGTGAACGGCACGGTGATCGTCCAGGCCTTCCAGTGGGGCGGCGAACTCGGGACGGCTGGACCTGCTGTTCGAACGGGACAGCACCGGGCGCCTGGCGTGTCGGCCGTTACCGTGCCAGGCTCCTGCCCATCACCGCCGGACATGCCGGCCGACCCGATGGTGGCAGCGGTGGTCGACAGGCTACTGGCAGCCGATTGCGGCCCGTTCGGCGAGGTGGTCGGCCCGTGCCAGCGCCGACTTCAGCAGCCGCGGCGACGACGCCGCGCCCTATAACCTCGTCGCAGACGCGGTGCGCGAGACGTTCCGGGTCGAGGTCGAGTTCGAGAACGGCGGAGGCGTGCGGGCGCCGCTGGTGGCCGGCGACATCACACGCGCCGACCTGGTCACGATGGATCCGTTCGACAACACGGTCGTCCTGTTCAAGGCGACCGGCGCGCAAATCAAGGACATCCTCGCGCGCCACGCGCCGTACGTCTCGGGCATTCGCTACCGGCTCGTGGACGGCAGGCTCGAGGAGGCAACCATCGGCGGGCAGCCCATCGACGACGGTCGCATCTACACGGGCGCCACGAACTCCTACTTTCGCGGGGTCTGCGCTCGAAGGGCATCTCGCAGGAAGCACGGGCCGCACGCGGCTCGACGTCGTGACCGAGTATCTGAAGGCGAAGGGCACGCGTGGCGCCGGTGTACGACGGGCGGCGTGTCGTCATCGGCCGGCGGAGCCGGAGCGGGGGATAATCAGCGAGGAGCGCGGCGGCGAACGCCACCATGCCGCGGCGCTCCGGTCGAGGCCGGCGGCCGGCACCAGGACGAGCGTTGCGAGCACCGCGCCGGCCGCGCCGCCGGCGACATCGGCGGCATAGAGCGCGGACGCCGCGCCGCGCGGCGTGGCCCTGCCACAGAGCCCGGCGCCCGCTGCGAAGGTCGCAGCCGACGGCCGCGCCGGCAGCCGCCAGCAGCACGCTGGTGCCCGACCAGGCCGGACGTGGCCGGAACCAGGCGATCGGCACCCAGCGCGGCGAGCGAAGTGCCAAGCGCAGGCAACGGGATCGCCAGGGCGCCGCGCAGCCAGGTCTCGCGGGCGCCGGCGCGCCGCGGGCCGCCTGCCGCGTACCCGGCCGCGCTCATCCCGGCCATGAAGCACGTCAGCAGCCACCCGACCTGCTGATAGACGACGCCGTTCCGAATCTGAAAGCGGAGCAGCAGCAGCGTCTCGAGCACCATCCCGATGAAGCCGACAGCGACGAGTGACGCGGCGACGCGACGGTTGTCGCGGCGGCGCAGCCCACGACCGCTGGTCGCAGCGATGGCCGCGGCCGCCGCACTCCACCACACCCAGCCCGGCCACGACGCGCCGGCCGCGTTGATGCCGCGGCCAGCCCGGGATAGAACTTCGACAACCACATCATGGCCGCGTACTGGTAGCAGACCGGCGCGGCGTCACGGTTCGGCGCCACGGCGACGACGTCGCCGGAACAGCCTGGCCACCTCGTCTCTCCGGTCGTTCGTATAGAGGTAATCGCAGGTACGGCGGCGTGATCAGGCGAGGCCGGAGGCCGCGTCCGAGCAGCCGGGCCGAGAGCACGGCCGGGTCGGCGGCAGAGGTCGCTGTTCGACGCGAAAACGTAGAGGGTCGCGCCGGCCACAAGTTCGACGGCGCGGAACGACTGCCGGACGCGCCGCGACGACGCTGGCCGTGCGCCGCGCGAGGGGGCCGGGCCAGACGTTCTCGGCGGCGGCCAGGCGGATGGCGACCACGCCGCCGCGGGTCAGCCGCCGCGCGCACTGCGCGAAGAACTCGGCGGTGTAGAAGCGGCTCGACGC
The DNA here is from genome assembly GCA_963806085.1 of uncultured Acidobacteriota bacterium. GTDB lineage: Bacteria > Acidobacteriota > Vicinamibacteria > Vicinamibacterales > JAKQTR01 > JAKQTR01. Next base: position 460,825 of record CAWDWR010000001.1, on the reverse strand, counting down.
GCCGGAGGTCGGCTCCCCGGCCGCGACGAGGATGAGGTCGTACGGATCGGCGCGCCGGAGAAACCGCCGCGGCTCCTCGAAGAACACCGCGACGCGGCGCGCCGGCCGCCGCGCGTCCTCGCCGGCGGTGACGGTGTGCGCACGCACGAGGTCGAGGCGCGCTCGTCGACCTCGACGTCGTCAATCGACCGGAAGGCCGTGACGCGCCGAGCGCGTCGGGCACGCCTTCCCCGCCGCCGCCAATGACCAGCGCGCGCGCGCGGGCGCGGGTGCTGCACGGCGGCGAGGTCGGCAAACGCCTCGGCGCTCGTGCCCTCGGTGTCGAACGCGAGCGCGCCGTTCTCGAACACCGCCACCTGGGCGTCGCGGCGCGACCACGGCGACGCGCGCGTACGGCGTGTCGCTCGGCGTCGACCAGCGACGGGATACATCCGGCGCAGCAGTGCCAGGTCCCACGGCTTCGCCTGCGACGACGACGCCAGGCGACGCGCCGCAGCACGGCAGCGAACGGCAGCGCGAGCCGGCGGCGGCGCGGCCATCGGCGGCGGAGGCGATCGCGGCGACGACGCCGAGTGCCGGGCGCCAGGAGCGCAACCTGGAACGTCGACGCGCCAAGCCCCATCGCCAGCGTCACGGCGGCCCCGCCGGCGGCGGCGCCCGCGCTCTCGATCGCGTAGCTGCGCCCGACGCTCGCAGCCCTGGCCGCGGCCGCCATGCCCGGCCAGCGGCGGAAACAGCAGCCCGCACGACGGCTGCCGGCGGGAGCGTGGCCGCCGCGATCCAGGCCAGCTGCTCGGGGAACGGCAGATACGCGCCGGTCACGGCGCCGAGCCGCGGTCCGGCGGCCCGAATGATGACCACCTCAGCGGCACCAGCAGCCCCAGCGCGAGGCAGCCCGCCGATGCCGGCCGCCGGCAGTCGCCGGCACGCGGCGGCCTGCCACCGCCCCGATCGCGGTGCCCGGCCAGCCAGGAGCCGAGGGCGAGGACGTACAGCAGCTCGACGCCGTAGAGCGCCGCCACGAGTTCGCGCAGGACGACGACCTGCGCCAGCATCGACAACGCGCCGGCGGCGAGCGAGCAGCGTCACTTCAGTGACGGACTCGTCGAAGACGTCGGCCCGGAACGTCAGGAACGCGGCGCGCTTGTCCCGCCAGGCGCCCGGGGCCAGCCCGGCCTTCTGCGCGAGATTGTCGAGGAGTTCGGTCCGGCTCCAGCCCTGCTCCGTGGCCACCTGCGGGAGGAAGACGGCCGAGCGATCGCCGACGCGCAGCACGACGCCGTCGCGGCCTGGCTCGGATGGCGTCCGGTCCGGGCACGCTCGCGAGGGGCGTCAGCACCGACACTTCGATGTCGATGTCCTTCAGTTCGCCCGCGGCCAGACGGGCTTGAAGCGCGGTCGCGAAACGCCGAGTCCAGCGCGAGCGTGCCGATCAGCCTGATGAGCGGGCCGTCGGGCTGGATGCGTCCGATGCACCCCCGCAGCTGGCCGTGGGACTTCAGCGTGACAAACGCTCCCGACTCCCGCAGCAGCTTCGCCGACCCGCCGCGCGGCAGGGGCACGGTTTCGGTCGCGCAGGTAGCGCGTGATGGTCTCGCGGACGAGGCGCAACAGCACCTTCTTGTCGGCGGCGTCGAGCGCGCCTGCGGCGTCGGCCGGCACGGGCTGGAGCGCGCGAGAGATCGGCGCCGGCCTCTCCCCGGCTGAAGACCACCGAGCCGTAGCCGACGACGCGGTCGGGATCGCCGACGGCGGTGTCGCCCGAGTTCGCGTAGCTGACGACGGTGCCCCTCAGGGCGCCGAGGGCGCGGGCCGCCTCGATCGCGACCCGGATCGGGCCCTCGCCGCACGCGCAGGTGGCGACGCCGCGCGCCTCGAGGCTCGCGGCCCGGGCTTCCATCGTCGGCCAGGGCGTCGAGCCTTCATGCCGGCAATCGCCTCCAGCGTGCGGCGGTCGACGTCGGCGGCGACGCGCTGCTCGGGATAGTGCGACAGGTCGGAGCTCGCCACGATGAGCACGCGGCGGCCCGGCGGCGAGGGCCGCGAGCGCGCGGCCGAAGCGGCGGCACGCCTCCGGGTCGGGGGCGCCGACGACGACGGGCACGATCGCGGCCGCCGGGAAACACGTGCTGGACGAACGGCACCTGCACCTCGACCGAATGCTCGCGCTCGTGGAGACTGCGAGTCGAACACCGCGCCGCCCTCCTTCACGAGCGCCGCCGCGAGCTTCGCGGTCCACGCTGCGCCACGCCGAGCGGCGTGCGGTAGCCCTCGCCGTCGTACACCGACACGCGGCGGAACGTGCCGCTGGTGTGATTCGTGCCGAGGATGACGACGGTGTCGACCGGCACGGCGGCCGCCTGCCGGTAGGCGTCGGCGGCGATCTGGCCGGAGTAGATGTAGCCGGCATGCGGCACGACGATCGCCACCGGGCCGGCGACTCGGGCCGGCACGCGCGTCGCGCATGAAGCCGTCGAGCGCGGCGCGCAGCGCGGCCGGGTCGGCCGGGTAGAACTGCCCGGCGACGGCCGGCGGCCTGACGGACGTGGCGGCCGTCGATCGAGTTCTCGCGGCACGGTGGGCACGTCAGGCCGGTCGCGAGGATGACCGCGCTCAGGACGACCGTGTTCAGTCGCATGGCTGTCTCCTCCGGACGTCTCACGACCAGACGCCGGCGATTGGCGTAGCCGCACGCGCCGCACCGCCCGTTCTTCAACGACGACTCGAGCACGAAGAAGTCCTGCCGCGTGATGACGCGCGCCCGGCACTTCGGGCAGTACGTGTGATTGCCCGGATGCCCGGGCACGTTGCCGACGTACACGTAGCGCAGGCCGCGCGCCATCGCCATCGTCGCGGGCCCGCTCCAGCGTCGCGATGGGCGTCGGCGGCAGGTTCCGCAGCTGATAGTCCGGGTGGAAGCGCGTGAAGTGCACGGGCACGTCGGCGCCGAGGTCGCTCATCACCCAGTCCACCAGGCGCGTCAGCGAGGCGTCGGCGTCGTTGAGCGTGGGCACGACGAGGTTGACGATCTCGAGGTGCACGCCGGCCTTCCGCACCTGCGCGATGCTGCGCAGCACCGGGGCCAGCGCGGCGCCCGACACGGTCCGGTAGAAGTCCTCGCTGAAGCCCTTCAGGTCGATCTTGACGGCGTCGAGCGCCCGGCACAGGTCGGCGAGCGGCCGCTCGTTCATGAAGCCGCAGCTCACCATGACGGATCGCAGCCCGCGCGGGCGCGCGGCGGCGGCGATGTCGAGGGCGTACTCCGCGAAGACCGTCGGCTCGTTGTAGGTGAACGCCACCACCGGCGATTCGCGGCGGACGGCCGCATCGACGACGGCGGACGGGCGCCAGGTACTCGGCGTCGAAATCGCCGGGGCGCGCCTGGGAGATCTGCCAGTTCTGGCAGAACTTGCAGCGCAGCGGGCAACCGATGGTGCCGAGCGAGTAGGCCGCGCTCCCGGGCAGGAAGTGGAAGAACGGCTTCTTCTCGATCGGGTCGACGTGGACGGCCACCGGCCGGCCGTAGACCAGGCTGCGCAGTTCGCCGCCGACGTTCTTTCGCGCGCGGCAGCGCCCGGAGTCCCCATCCCGGATGGTGCAGCGCTGGGCGCACAACTGGCAGGCAACGGCCGTGCGGTCGTGGAGGTGCGCGCGATCGAGCGCCGCAGGGCGGGGATGGCAGGCGCCGCAGTCCGCGCCGGCCGACGCCCCGGAAACCCAGTAGCGCGCGCGAGGCGCCCGCGCGGCGTCCTCCTGAGGCTCCCAGCCCCAGAACGGCGCTGGCGCGGCGCACGCGGCAGTGCGAAGGAAGGCTCGGCGGCTCGGCATGGCTCGGCCGGGGATCGGCCCCCGCACCATCCTACATCCGCCCCGCGCCGGGCGCACCGCGTATACTGGTATCCCCTGTTTCGAGACAAGGACTCATATGGCGCACATCGATACCAAGAACCTGGGCTTCGACACGAAGGTCATTCACGCCGGCGGGCACCACGACCATTACGGAAGCGCGACCGTCCCCATCTATCAGACCTCGACGTTCGCGTTCGACAACGCCCAGCAGGGCGCGGACCGGTTCGCCGGCACGACGGATGGCTTCATCTACACGCGGCTCGGCAACCCGACCATCTCGGCGCTCGAACGGCAGATGGCGGAGCTCGAGGGCGGGTTCGCGGGCATGGCCACCAGTTCGGGCATGGGCGCCGTGTCGACCGTGTACATGGCGCTGCTCGACCAGGGCACCCACATGGTCGGCACGGCGAGCGTCTACGGGCCGTCGCGTCTGCTCGCCGAGAAGCACCTCTCGCGTTTCGGCGTGGAGTCGAGCTGGATCGACACCACCGACCTCGACAACCTGCGCCGGGCCATGCGCCCGAACACCCGCATCGTGTACACGGAGAGCGTCGCCAATCCGACGATGGACGTCACCGACATCCGCGGCGCGGCCGAGATCGCGCACGCGCACGGCGCGCTGCTCGTGGTCGACAACACGTTCTGCAGCCCGTTCCTGCACCGCCCGTTCGAGTTCGGCGCCGACGTCGTCCTGCACAGCGTGACCAAGTTCCTCAACGGCCACGCCGACGTCGTGGGCGGCATCGTCGTGGCCAGGGACGAGGCGCTGTACCGCAGGCTCCGGCCGATGATGACGACGCTCGGGTGCAACATGGACCCCCACCAGGCGTACCTGGTGCTGCGCGGGCTGAAGACGCTGTCGATCCGCATCGAGCGGGCGCAGGAGAACGCGCTGACGATCGCCCGGTGGCTCGAAGCGCCAGCCGCAGGTCGAGTGGGTCCGCTACGTCGGCCTGCCGTCGCACCCGCAGCACGAGCTCGCGAAGCGGCAGATGAGCGGCTTCGGGGCGATGATCGCGTTCGGCCTGAAGGGCGGCCTCGAGGCGGGCCGCGACCGTCATGGACAACCTGCGGCTGGCGACGCTGGCCGTCTCGCTCGGCGGCGTTGAAACGCTCGTCGAGCACCCGGCGTCGATGACGCACGCCGGCATGTCGCGCGAGCACCGCGAGGCCTCGGGCATCAGCGACGGCCTCGTCCGCCTGTCGGTCGGGCATCGAAGCCGTCGACGACCTCATCGCCGATCTGCGCAGGCATGGGGAGATCGGCGGCTGGGGCGAGGGCTCTGAGGCACGCGCCAGCTTCTTGCTTCTTGCTTCTTGCTTCTTCTGCCTGCTGATTCCTGCGGAATCGCTCGCGAAACACGGCGAGCGTGCGATCCATCGACTCGCGCGCGACATGGCTCACGAGCGGGCCGGCCACGGGCCGCAGCAGGAGCGGCACGCTGCGGCTGAGCGTGATGGACTCGCACTCCACCAGCACGCCCTGCTCCATCTGGTCGTAGCGCCAGTAGGCGTTCCATCTCCACAGCAGGTCCCGGTCCTCTTCCGCCGACTTTGGGCGTTCCTTCGGGGTTCCCGCCTCGGCAATCTCGACGATCTTCGTCGCCGTGCTCCAGCTCGCCGCGCGGGCCGGCCCGTACCATTCGAAGTGCACCTCGTGTTCCGTGTCGAACACCGCCGACATGATGAGCGAGCGCCTGACCCGGATGGCGACCCTCATCCAGCCCGGCCGCGGCCTCGAGAATCGAAGACGACACGACATCCTCCTGCCGGGTGTCGGGCGGCTCGCGTTCCAGGCGGGACACGACGTCGTCTATTCGTGCGCCGGGCACGAGGACGGTGCCGCGCCAGTGATGGACACCGGCGTCCGGCACCTCGAGACGCCCGCCCGGAGATTTCTCGCTCACCTGCTCGATGAAGATCTCGCCGCGCTCGACGCCAGGACGGCGGGGAATCAGCTGTCCACGTTCGCTGCGGATCCGCGCTTCGGCCGCAGAAAGGTAGACCTTCCAGCCGGCGTCAACCGGCGGGGTCAGTGCTTGCCCGGCCGACCAGGCTGGAAAGGCCACGGCAACAGCGATCCACGACGCGAGGAGGCGGAAGCTCCTGCCCATGACCTGTAATGCGCAGTCCGCCACTGAACCGGCTCACCCGGCGTCAGACGGCGAGATCGGTCCTTCGGAACACGGCAGTTGCCGCTCCAAGGTCATGCAAGGACTGACGCTTGTCGCCAAGGACCAGGAAACAGCCGATGAACACCGCGAGGCCGGCCGGCGGGGCCAGCAGGCCGAGCACGTGCAGGCCAGGGACTGCACCCAGCAGTCCAAGCAGCGTGCCCGAGTACTTGATCGCCCAGCGTTTCACGTAGAGCGACGCCCATCCCCGCCGCCCGCCGGCGGTGCCCACTTTGAGACCCAGGACCATCTTGCCTGGCGACGCGCCAGTGAACGCCTCCATGAGGCTGTAGAGGAACACGAACCCGCCGAACGCCGCAATCGCCCCGAGTACGGCGCCGACGGCCGCGCCGGCAGCCGTGCCGGCGGCGGCCGCGTCGCCGGACGCCCCGTCGAGCACGCGGCCGAGCCCGCCTCCCAATATGCCGCCGATGGTTGCGCCGGCGCCGAAGCCGACGATGGCGACAATCACGATGTCGATGAGCGCGGCCGCCAGCCGGGCGCCGAACCCGACACGCTTCTGCACGCCGTTCTCCGCGGGAGCCATGCCGGCGTCAGCGGGCCGGCCGACGCTCGAGCCACCGATTGAACAGCCACATCGCGAGCGCCGACAGGAAGCCGATGCCCATGAGCAGGCTCCATCCCAGCGCGGCCTGCGCGGGCACGAGTTCCAGCAGCCCGTCCGGGCGGGTGCTCGCGCCGCTCGCCATGATGTCGTTGAAGATGAAGGCCCCGGCCGGCCCCCCGGCGAGCGACCCCAGGGCCAACGGCAGGTTGGCGTAGCCGAGGAACAGGCCCTCCTGCCCTTTCGGCGCGAGCGAGCCGATGTACCTGGTACATCCGCGCCGACGTGAACAGCTCTCCGAACGCGATGAGCGCCACCGTCAGGATCAGGAAGACGGACCCGAGCGGAAGCCAGTTGGCCACGATCGTCCTCATGCCGCCGGCCGCGTAGATTGGGTAGACGTTGATGAGCATCGACACGCCGATGATCACCGTGCCGACGACAATCGAGCGGATCGCCTTCATCTTCCCGAAGTACTGGGTGATGGCCAGCTGCAGGCACACGATGACGAACGGGTTGGCGGCCGTGTACAGGTCCATGGCCGGGCTCGGCTCGATCACCCGTTTCGCGTAGAGCGGCAGCACGTTGTAGACCTGGTTGTAGACGAAGAAGAACCCGCTCATCAGGATGAGGAAGAGCGTGAAGCGGCCGTTGCGCAGGACGAGCACCATGTCGAGCAGGATGCGGCCGATCGATCGGCGCGGCTTCGCGGGCGTGTTGGCCGCCACCGGCGGCTCCTTGTAGAAGAACAGGACGACGAAGAACGCCGCCACCGACGCGCACGCCGCCACGGCGAAGATGTAGGACAGGCTGTCGCCGGTTTCCGCGCGTTCCGCCCCGCCGACGATGCCGCCGATGACGACCACCGCCGTCACGATGACGGCGAGGAACGGAATGGTCATGCGGGCGCCCCGGCCCTGCTCTTTCGCTTCCGTAGCCTTGTTGACGAGGTAGACGAGCGCGGCCGCCGCGATGGCGCACACGGCCACCACCTCCAGGATCGTCAGCGTGCCGTAGCCGCGCCTGACGACGTAGCCGGTGCCGCGCCCGAACAGCGAGCCGATGTTGATCACCATGTAGAAGATGGCGAAGCCCAGCGTGGCGCGCGCGCCCGCCGTCTTCTGCACGGTTCCCGAGACGCACGGCTTGATGACGGAGCCGCCGGCCCCGATGAGGACGATGCCGAGCACGACGGCCGCCACCACCGGGCCCGGCGCCGTGAACGCCTTCCCCACCACGGGGGCGAGGTCGGCCCCACCGAACCAGACCGGATAGCCCATGAGGCTGTAGCCCGCGGCCAGGAGCACGAAGGCCACGAGGAGCGAGCGCCGGAAGCCCACCTGGTCGGCAATCGTCCCCGAGAGGATCGGCAGGAAGTAGACGAGCGTCCACAGGATGCCGTTCAGGTTGGACGGCCAGTACGCGCCGAACCCGAGCTGGCCGAGGTAGATGACCACGAAGCTCGCCATCGAGTAATAGGCGGCGCGCTCGAAGAGCTCCGTGACATTGGCGCTCCAGAAGACCTTCGGGAACTGCTCGTGCGTGCTGGCGTCCATCTGGGTGTCTCCTCGCGGCCGTCCGCGGCGGCGCGTGCGGCGCATGATACCGCGAAGGCGGCGTGCGCCGCCCGGAATTCTGCGGTACGATGAGCTGTTCGCCGTTTTCAGGGAGACACGGACTGTGAGACGCGAGAGCCGTATTCAGCTCGCCATCGTCGGCCTGGTCGTGGCGCTCGGCCTCGTGTGGCCGTCGGTCGCCGGCTACTACACGGACTGGCTGTGGTTCGGCGAGACGGGCTACCAGCAGGTCTTTCTGACGAGCCTGGCGACCAGGCTCGGGCTCGGCGCCGTCGTGGCGCTGGCGGCCTTCCTCCTGCTCTTCGGGAACTTCCGCCTGGCCCTCCGCCATTTCGAAGAGCCCTACATCGTGCTCGGGCTGTCGCCCGCCGACGGCACGCCCATCGTGATGCAGCGGCGGGGCGTGTCGCTCCTGGTGAGCCTGGCCTCGGCCCTCGCGGCGGCGGCCGCCGGCGTGCTGGGTTCGAGCCGCTGGATGCACTGGCTGCAGTTCCGCCATGCGACGACGTTCGGCGATCGGGACCCGATCTTCGGTCAGGACGTGGCCTTCTACGTGTTCCAGCTTCCGTGGTACGGCTTTGTTCGCGACACGCTGCTGGGGATCTTCCTGCTGGCGCTGGCCGGCTCGACGCTGATCTACCTGCTGCCGGGCCGCGCGGCCGGCGGAACGGCGGGGCCCGTTTGCGGCGCTGCGCGTGGCGCGCCGCCACCTGTCGCTGCTGGCGGCGGCGGTCCTGCTGCTGCTGGCCGCCGGCACCTGGCTCGACGGCTTCAACCTGCTGCTGTCGCCGGCCGGCATCATCCAGGGCGCCACGTACGCCGACGTCACGGCGCAGCTGCCGGCGCTGCGGCTGCTCGGCGTCGCCGCCGCCGTGGGCGCCGTGATGGCCGTCACGCAGGCGTTCACGCGGCGCCGGTGGCTGGTGGCTCGGCGCGTTCCTGCTGTACGGCGCCACCTGGGCTGGCGGCCTGATCTTCGTCTCGGCGTTCCAGCGCCTGGTGGTGACCCCCAACGAGCAGGTGAAGGAAACGCCGTACATCGCGCACAACATCGCGGCCACGCGCAAGGCGTATCGCGCTGCAGCACGTCGAGGAGCGGGAGCTGTCGGGCGACGCGCTGCTCACGAAGGCCGACATCGAGAAGAACGCCGCCACCGTCGGCAACGTGCGGCTGTGGGACCAGGCAGCCGCTGCTGGACACGTTCGGGCAGATCCAGGAGATCCGCACGTACTACGACTTCACGTCGGTCGACGTCGACCGCTACGTCATCAACGGGCAGTACCGGCAGGTCATGCTGTCGGCGCGCGAGCTGAACTCGGAGAGCCTCCCGTCGAAGTCGTGGATCAACGAGCACCTCACCTTCACGCACGGGTACGGCCTCACGCTCGGCCCCGTCAACGAGGTGACCGAGGAAGGCCTGCCGGTGCTGTTCATCAAGAACATCCCGCCGGAATCGTCGGTCGACCTCGAGGTGACGGAGCCGTCGATCTACTTCGGCGAACTGTCGAACGACCACGTGTTTGTCGGCACCCGGGCGCGCGAGTTCCACTACCCGAGGGCGACGACAACGTGTATCGAGAGCTACGACGGGCGCGGCGGCGTGCCCGTCGGCTCGGTGGTCCGCAAGCTGATGTTCGCCAGCCGGTTCCGATCGTTCAAGGTGCTGCTGAGCGAGGACCTGACGGCGGACAGCCGGGTCATCTACCATCGCAACATCGTCGATCGCGTCACGACGATCGCGCCGTTCCTGACGCTTCGATCGCGATCCGTACCTGGTGATCGCGGACGGCCGCCTGTTCTGGATTCTCGACGCGTACACCCTCACCGGCCAGTATCCGTACTCGACGCGCACCGAGGGCGGGTACAACTACATCCGCAACTCGGTGAAGGTGGTCGTCGACGCGTACCACGGGACGACGACGTTCTACCTCGCGGAGGCCGCTGATCCGCTGGCGCTGACCATCGCCAGGATCTTCCCGGGGCTGCTGCGGCCGCTGGCGGAGATGCCCGCGAACCTGCGGCGGCACATCCGCTACCCCGAGGGCATCTTCGGCGTGCAGAGCTCGATGTTCGCGACGTATCACATGACCAACCCCGCCGTCTTCTACAACAAGGAAGACCAGTGGGAGGTACCGTCCATCGAGAACGCCCGGGCGTCGGCGCCGATGGAGCCCTACTACACGATCATGCGCCTGCCCAAGGAGCCCGACGTCGAGTTCGTCCAGATGCTGCCGTTCACGCCGCGGCGCAAGGACAACCTCGCGGCCTGGATGGTGGCGCGCAGCGACGGCGCGCACTACGGCAAGCTGTTCGTGTTCCAGTTCCCGAAGCAGAAGGTCGTCTACGGCCCGCGGCAGATCGTCGCGCGCATCAACCAGGACCAGCTCATCTCGCCGCAGATCACGCTGTGGAACCAGCAGGGGTCCGAGGTCATCCAGGGCACGCTGCTCGTGATTCCCATCGAAGAGTCCCTGCTCTACGTGCGGCCGCTCTACCTGCGCGCCGCGGGCGGCAAGATCCCCGAGCTCAAGCGCGTGATCGTGGCCTATCAGAACCAGATCGTGATGGAGAACACCCTCGACGCGGCGATCGAGAAGATCTTCCGCAAGGGCGTGGTCATCCGGCCGCCCGATGCCGAGCCGTCGGCGCCCGGGGAGGAGACGCCGCCGGCCTCGCCGCTTACCGGCGACGAGTCGGTCGAAGCCCTTGCGGAACTGGCGCGGCAGCATTACGGGCGCGCGGTGGAGGCGCAGCGGGCCGGCGACTGGGCGCGCTACGGCGACGAACTCCGGCAGCTCGGCGCAGTGCTCGACCAGCTCGCGAAGAAGCCCGCCCAGGCGCCGGTGGCGGCGCCGAAGAAATAGCATCGGGCGGCCGCCAGGGCGACCATGCCGGGGCTAGAGGCAGGCCTCGGGCTCGATGCCGAAGCTGGCCGGGTCGACGGCGGCCTCGATCCGGATCGCGTTCTCGCCGCCATCCTCCCGTGGGCCGAGCCGGCGGCGCACGGGCTCGTCCAGCTTCCCGCCCGACGGGCCGACCACCACGTTGATCTCCGGCCCGCGGCGATCGCTGCCGCCTTCCACCACCAGACCGACCTCGCCGCTCGAGAGCTTGACCATCGTCCCCGGCGGGTAGACGCCCATCAGCCCGATGAAGCGCCGCACCAGGTTCGCGTCGAATTGCGACCCGTCGTTGTGGAGCATGATCTCCATGATCCGGTTGGCCGGCGTTGCCGGCTGATACACGCGCGTGGAGCGCATGGCATCGTAGGCGTCGGCAATCGAGCACAGCACGGTGCCGATGTTGATCGGCGCCCGGCGGACACCGTTCGGGTAGCCCTGCCCGTCGGCGCGCAGGTGGTGCTCGAAGGCGACGATGGCCGCGAGCTTGGGAATCTCGCGCGAGGCTCTGAGAATCGCCGCGCCGTCCACGGGGTGGCGGCGCATGACGGCGCGCTCGGCCTCGGTCAGGGCGCCGGGCTTGTTCAGGATGTCCAGCGGGGTGCGGACCTTCCCGACGTCGTGAAGCAGCGCGGCCAGCCCGAGCGCACGCAGCGCCCGGCCCTCGATGCCCATCGTCCTCGCCTGCGCCATCGTGAGGATCGAGACGTTGACCATGTGCGTGAAGGTGTACTCGTCGTGGGCCTTCATGCCGGTGAGGCCGATCATCGTCGCGGGCGCGGTGTCGACGGCCTCGGCCAGGTGCTCGACCGCTTCGTGCGCGGCCGGCGCGTCGGGCGTGCCCTCCGTGCGCGTGCTCTCCCAGACCATGCGGGCGGCTTCGATCGACCCGCTGTACACCTGCTTCAGCGTGACCGCGCTGGAGCCCCAATTGCCGGCGGACGTGTCGACGGGGATGCGCCCGGCGCGGATGTGCGCCAGCCTCAGGAAGTCGATGTCCGCCTCGCCTCCCTGGGCCTCGCTGCCGGCGCGCATCGCGGACGGGGAGGGTTGCGCAACGGCACGAACGAATTCGCTGATTTCGTCCGGCGTCACGCCCCGCTCGAACAGGACGCGGTTGATGCCGAGCGCCTGCATGTACCGGATGAGTTCGGTCCGGTACGCCGTCACGGTGAGCAACGGCGTGTCGTCGGCAATCACCTCGCCGCCGATGAAGCCGACCAGCACGGACGACTCAACACGGTGAAGCCGCTGAACGGCGTCGAGCAGCGCGCGGACGTGTTCCCCCACGCTCGGGTGGGCCATCGAGTACAGGTTCGCCGCGCGCAGGGCGCCGCTCATCCGCTGCACGATGTCGGTATAGAGCTGCAGCCGCTGCTCGCGGCCCGTCATCGGCCGACCCCCTTCCCTTCCTGGGCCGGCGCACCGCCGGCCGCCGGGCGCATGCGCACCGCCCGGACCGCCGAACCGGCCGCCGAACGGACCCGCCACGTCCGGAGCGGCGTGCGCCAGCGGGTGCGCGCGACAATCGACGCCAGCAAGGGCTCGGCCGCCTCACCGCCGACGCGCGCCAGCGCGTCAATCATCGACAGGCACGCGGGAAGCGCCGCCGTCTGCGGGTCGATCTGCGGGACCAGCCGCTGGAGCACCGGGCGGGCCCGGCTGATCCCCACGCTCGTCAGCCGCTCGAGCAGCCTCGACTGGGTGGCCGCGTCCGCCCTCGCGATGCCGCGCGCCAGGATGTCGCACGCGCGGTCCGACGCCGAGCTGGCCAGCGCCCGGAACGCCTCCGTCCGGACCTCGTCCTGCCGGTCCGTCATCGCGGCTTCGAGCGCAGGCAGATGCTCCGTGCCCGGCGTGAGTTCGAGCAGGCGGATCGCCGCAACGCGCAACTCTGGCGCCTCGTCGACGGCCGACAGCAGGCGCCGCAGCGCGTCGCGCCCGGTCTTTCCGCTGGCCCTGACGACCTCCTCGAGCTTCGACCGGGTCGCTGGCAACCGCTCGGCCGCCCAGCGCTGCGTGATGACGGGCATGAGCGCGGCGCCCATCGTGCCGAGGATGCGCACCAGCGTGCCGGCCAGCGGAGCCGGTGCGCCGGCCAGCTCCGCCAGCGCGCCCTCAGCGGCGGGCGAGGCGCCGAGCTTCTGCAGGACCTCCGCCGCGAGCAGGCTCGTCGCGTGGTCGCCCGTTTCGTGCGCAGCCCCCTGGATCGCTTCGATCGTCCGGGCCACGGCGTCCCAGTCGCCTTCGGCGGCGGCATCGAGGACGCTCGACTGCAGGATGTCGAGGACCTTCTTCATCCTGGCGGGTTCCGACTCCGCGCGCGCCAGGTCCGCGAGCAACTGCAGGTCGAGATCGCGGACGGCCTCATCGCAGATCGAACGGACCCACTCCGCCACGCGCTCGGGCGGGTCATCGGACGCCAGCGGCCGGTCGGTGTCGCGGTCCTGGAGCGAATGAAGCTCGTCGCCGTACTCGTCCGAGATGAACCGCCGGTCCGAGTACGCGTCCAGGTGGCGCGCGAGTTCCGCCCACTGCTCGGCGACATTGCCCGCGAGCGTCACGTCCTGCGCCTCGGTCACGATCAGCCGCCGGCGGTCGGCGTTCGGGACGAGCGACCGGAACATCTTGGTCAGCTTCGCGGAAGCCGTGCCCGCCTCGCCCATCGCCTTCGACAGGAACCTCGACACCGTGGCGTCCGGCATCCGCTCGACCAGCGCCCGCACCACGTCGAGATTGCCGAAGGTGGCGTCCGGCGTGCCGCGACGCTCCAGGAGGCCGGCCATGAGTCCCTCGGTCAGGAACTCGCCGATGGCTGCGGCCCGGCGGAAGACGTCGTTGAATTGCTCGGGCTGCGTCCATGTCAACTGGGCGGCTGCGCGCAGTTCGCGCAGCACGGCGGTGACGGCCTGCGTCTCGTCGGGGGCGTTGTCGATCGCCCGGCGGAGCGCGGCGCACGGGTCGTCGAGGATGGAACCGCCAACGCCCGCGGTTTCCAGGTAGTGGCTGATGACGCCGGCAAGCTCGATGAAGTCGCCGCCCACCTGGCCCCGGAGCAGCGCGCCGAAATCGATTTCGAGGATCGCCGGGCTGCGATGCCTCGCGGCCTTCCACTGCCGCTGAACCCCGCCCGCCGCCCGCACTTCCTCAGGCTTGCGGGCCAGGAGCACGAGCAAGGCATGCCACGCGGCGGCCGTGGATCCGGCGTCAAGAATGACGGCTCCGATACCGTGCCGATGGCAGACGGCGGCAAGATCGGCGACGACGGTTTCGGTGGAGTCCATGGGAACCCCGCCGGCGAGAAACGCCTGGGGCAGGATCGTCAGGCACAGCGGCCCCTCCGCGGTCGCCGCCCGCGCGGCGGAGGTCAGCTGTTCGAGCGACCGCGATGACGGTCTGGTGCGTGGCGGGTAGAACCCCACGGCCCGCGCCGCCGAACGGAACGCTCGCGCGAAGTCGAGGACCCGCGCCTCGTTCAGCGGCCGTTTGGCAGTCGCCTCGCTTGCCATCGTCTACCCCGTTGTCCGGAAGCCGATCCGGGTGCTCACGCAGGCACAGGGGTGCCGGCGGCGGCACTCCCGTTCGTCCACTTATCGGCTCGGGCGCGGGGAAACTGAAGGTTTACCGGCGGGGTTTCGAAACCAGCCGGAGGGCCGACGGGGTCGTGGCCAGCCCGCCCTTTCGACGTGCACAACAGCTCCGTCGGCATCATCCGGCCCACCGCGTACACGGCGTCGATGGTCTCATCGAGCGGAATCGGGTTCCGGTAGCCGCCGACGATGAGGTCGGCGCACACGAAGGCGCTCGAAGCCGCCACGGCATTGCGCGTGTGGCAGGGGATCTCGACCATGCCGCCCACCAGGTCACAGACCGACCCCATGGAGTTCTGGAAGGCGATCGCGGCAGCATCGGCCGCGTGGGCCGCCGTTCCGCCGGCAGCTTCGACCACGGCCGCGGCCCCCATCGCGCCGGCGGCACCGATCTCCACCTGGCACCCTGCGACCTCGGCCGCGAAGGTGGCCCGGGCTGCGAGAATGACGCCGACGGCGGCCGCGGCCAGAAGGGCCATGGCCGCGCCGTGCCTCGACAGGCCCTTTTCCTCCACCAGCGTGACAACCACGCCAGGCAACGCGCCGGCTGAGCCGCCGGTCGGGGCTGCGCACACGACCCCCATGGCGCCGTTGACGTGCATGACGGCCATCGCCCGGGCTGCCGCCCGGGTGTGCAACCCGCCCAGGGGCAGCAGCCCGGCGGCGTCGGCGGCGACGATGGCATGCGCGCTTGGCGCCAGCAGCTGCATCGCCGGAGCGCCTGGATCCAGCCCGAGCTTGACGGCCGCGCGCATGATATCGAAGCGGCGGGAGACCTCCGCGATCACGGACTCTTCAGTCAGTCCGAGCAACTCCGCTTCGTAGGCGAGCGCGGCGCGCCCGAGCGTCCAGCTTCGCGCCTGCGCCAGCTCCAGCATCTCGGCAGCGCTCTGGAAGAGCTGATGCCCGCGCTTCACGAAGGCAATTGGGGGCGCTTCACGAAGGGTCACCGCTGCCCCGAGCGACTCCAGCGCGGCTCTCGCGCCGGCGTCGAGCAGCGCGAGGCGCGTGGCGTCCACCAGCACGAGCCCGCTCCGGGCACTCGTCTGAGGCTCGCCGGCAAGCTGGCCGTCTGCCGAGATGATCGAGATCACCCGGTCCGCGGCCACGGCGGGCGCCCAGACCAGCGCCTGCCAGGTGTAGCCGGTGATCCGGACTGGCCATCCGTCGACGTCCAGCACCTCGACGGCGCCGCCGCCAATCGATCGAGCCGTCGCGGCGAGCGTGCGGCCGCCGGCGTCCCGCAACTGAAGCTCCACCGTGTTGGGATGATCGGGATTCGCCAGCGGGCGGACATCGAAGCGAATGTCGAGGCCGGCCTTCGCGGCAGCGTCGAGCGCATCCGCGAATCGATCGTCGGTCAGCTCCCAGCCCATCAGCGCCGTGGCGAACGCGCGGTCGACGCCCTGCTGCCAGTAGACCTGCGCATAGGAGCCCGCCGGATCGAACGCGAACGCGGCGGCCACGGGCTCGGCGCCAAGCAGGCCTTTCGCCATCTTCGCGATGTGGAAGGACCCGGCAGTGTGGGAACTCGACGGCCCGCGCATCACGGGACCGAGCACGTCGTTGAGGATGCTGACGCGACTGACTCGGGGGGCTGCCCGCATGACGCTCTCCGGCGCTACCGCTCGGGTTCGGCCGCCGCGGCAGGCGGCTGGGGAGGTTCCACCTCGCCGTCCAGCACGATGAGGCGCACCGCGGGCGGCAGCGAGCGGTAGAAGGACTGCGCTTCCTTCGGGTCCAGGGTGATGCGCAGCCGTATCGCGTCGCGGCCGGAGGAGCGAAGCGCCGCGATCATGTCGTGCCACTTCTCCGCGGCGGCCGCGCGCGCGTGGGCCCACCGGCCGACCGACGCGTCAGCCTCGCGCGGCAGGATCTCGACCGACAGGCCGTCGGCGAACCGCACGTGGTAACGCGCCGGCACCGGGTACATCTCTTCGGGCGTCGGCGGGACCGGCGGCGGCGTCGATTCGGGCGCGTCCTTCCCCGGTGCCGCGGCCTGGATGACGAACCGGTCGATTTGCCGCGGCGGATCCAGCTCGCCGCCGGACCAGATCACGCTCTGCACATGCCGGGGGTCGCGCTTGCTCACCCACGCGGCGCGCGGATGGCCCACCTGCAGGCCGAGCACGGTGAAGCGCTGCAGGGGCGCGCCCTTGAGCATCAGCGTGAGGCCTGCGGTCCTGGGATCGAGGACGAGATAGAACTCCTTGCCGCCTGCCAGCTCGATCTGTTTCTGCAGCTGCGCGTTGGTCCGCTGCACGCGCGCGGCCTCCGTGCGCGGATCGGCCGCGGCCGCGGGGGCCGCGCTGCGCTGGCAGGCGGAGGCCGTGACGGCGGCCACGACGAGAAACGCGGCGACTCGACCGGTCCGGCGTGCGCTCATGACACCTTCACTCTAATAGATGAAGATCTGCGTGCCGATTCTGGCGTTCGCCCAGACCTTGCGCAGATCGTCCCGCCCGACGCGGATGCAGCCATGCGAGACCGCGCGGCCGAGCAGCCGCTCGTACAGCGTGCCGTGGATCATGAAGCCGTCGCCGAAATACAGCGCGTACTCGCCGAGCGTGCCGTAATCGAGCCGGTCGGCCGGGTTGGTGGGGATCGGCTCGCCCTCCTCCACGAACGCCCAGTCCGGCTTGCGCCACACCGGGTTGCGCAGCATCGTCCGGACCTCGAACCGCCCGCGCGGGGAGTCGAACACCCACTCCCGCTTCTTGCCGCCGCTTTCACGCAGCACCATGCCGGATCCCGCCGAGCACACGGCCTGCAGCAGTGTCTCGCCGCCTCGCTTCAAGTAGAGCCGGTTCTGGGTCTGATCGATGACGATGTAGACGCCCTTGGGGACGAGGCCGTCGAGGCGGGTGGTCAGGGTCCGCTGGCGCGTGCGCAGCCGCGCCGTGAACTGCTGCAGCGGGGCGGCTTCGGACGGAATCTCGCTCGACACGGTGAGGGGCTGCTCGACGTATGGCTCGTAGCGGTAGCCGGTTCCCGCCGCCAGCACCGAGGCGCACAGCACGGCGCCCGCCGCGAGCCCGAGCGTGCGGCGCGTGAACCGGGGCCGGCGTGCGGCCGCGTCAGGGCCGCTTGCCGTTCCCGCCAGCCCGTTGCCGGTCGGCAAATTCGGCGATGGCTCCATACTCGTCGCTCCCCACGATCGTGACGGGCGTACCCACGCCCGCCCGCTCGAAGACCCTGTCCATGTCCGCGTTCGCCAGCGCGATGCAGCCTTCGGTCCAGTCCTGGTTGCGGCCGCCCCCGCCGTGGACCTCGATCAACCCGCCTATTCTCGCACCTGCGGGCAGGATGCCGCTCCGTCTCGCGCGGGTGAACTCGCTCCGGTCCGCGGCGTTCGGGTAGTCGAGCAGGAGCGCCTTGTAGTAGATCGACGCCTTCTTGCCCATGCGAGCCACGACACGGTAGCGGCCCTCCGGCGTGGCGCCGTCGCCTTCGTGCAGCTTGTCGGCGGTCCAGTTGAATCCAAGGTCGATGTTGTATGTCGCAACCGCCGCTCCGCGGTGGTAGAGCGTCAGCAGGTGCGATTCCTTGAACACGACGATCGCGACCCGGCCCTCGCGTTTCGACCACGCGACGGTCTCGGCAATCCAGCGCCGCCACTGCGATATCGTCTCGGGGTCGGCGTACCGCGCGACGACGCTGGCGGCATGGTCCTGCACCTGGGCGTTGAGTTCCTCCGCGCGGATGGCCCTGACGGAGGCATTGCGGTGGTCGCCGGCGCGCTGATAGACGCGCGCTTCCTCGACGGCGAGGCGCGCCGCCGCCAGCAGGCTGCGGCGCTCCTTCCCGACGCGCAGTCTCCCGGCCAGCGCCTCGCTGGCCGACACGAGCTTGTGCGCGGCGTCGATCTGGGCCGCCGCGGCGTCTGCCGCCTTCGTCTGCGTTTCAGTGGCAACGACCCTGGACGCCCGGGCGGCCCGCTCGGCCACGGCGTAAAGGTCGACCACCCGGGCGGACGACGGAATGGGCCAGAGCCGGGTCTGCTCGACCCGCTGGGCGGTCAGGGCGTCGCGCGCCAGCTGCTCCGCGTTCTGGAGTTCGTGAGGCGCCCAGGTGGCGGCTCCGGCCGCGCGCGCCTCGGCGATGGCCGCGCGAGCGGAGTCGGCAGCACCCGCCATGCTCGCGGCCCGGCGCGAGCTGATGCTGTGGATGACCCCGGCAATCGCCGCGAGGAGCGCGAAGGCGGCAACCCCGATGGCAACCCGGCGCCACGCGCGTCGGCGCGTCAGGGAGGGGGTCGGGTGAGACACGCGAATCAGGGCCGGCAACCCGGGCCGGTGCCGTGCGGGCACCGGCCTGCGGGCTTCCAGCGAGGGACGTTACCGCTTCTTCGCGGCCATGGCGGCCTCGACGGCCGTCTTCACCGTGTTGGCGGTGTTCTTGGCGGACTCGGCCTTGGCCTTCGCATCGAGGAACTTGCCGGCCCCGAGCGCGGTCTCGGCCTCGGTGAGGGCCGTGCCGGCGGTCGTGAGGTCGGTCTTCATCGCCTCGAGGTCGGCCGCGGTGCCCTTGCCCTTCGGGGCCTTGTCGAGCAGCGCCTGCGCGTCGGTCAGCAGGGTCTTCGCGTCGGCGATGGCGGTGGTCGCCTCGTTCTTCGCGGTTTCCTTGCCGGTCGCGGCGTCGGCGGCGGCCTTCTCGCCCGCGGTCTTCACGGCGGCGGCGAGTTCCTTGGCCTTCGTGTAGGACTTCAGCCAGTTCCCTTCCTGGGCCTTCAGCTCGGCGTCCAGGGCGGCCTGGGCGTCCTCCACGGCCTTCATCGATGCCGCGGCGTACTCGCCTGCGCCAGCGGTCATGGCGGAATCCACGGCCGCCTTGGCGGCATCAAGGTCAGCCTTCGGCGGCGCGCCGCACGCGGTGACAGTCAGGGCAAGACCCAGGGTGAGAACCAGGAACTTCAAACTACGCATCGGACCTCTCCTATGTATTGAGTGCATCCCGCTGGGGCTTCACGGCTCCAGCGGATCCGGTCGATTATACACCCATGCAGCCGGGCGGAGCCGCTATCCCTCGAGGCCGGCTTTCCTCAGGATCGCCATCATCGGGCACCAGTTCGTAAACGCCGACTGGAACAGGTTCAGCCCGACGAAGGCGGTGAACCAGTAGAAGTAAGGGTGCACGAACATCCCGAGCAGGACGCTCGCGACCACAAAGGCGCCGGCGATCAGGCGCAGCGCACGCTCAACAGTCATAACTCACTCCTCAACAACAGGTTACCGGTGTTTACTGGCCCTGCTTCGGCACGAAGAGCATGGGCAGTTCGCAGTTCCGGACGAGGCGCTCCGCGGTGTCGCCAAACCATGCGGCACCGTGGCGTCGCCCGGTCGCCACCACCATCATCGTGGCGGCGGGGTCGCATTTCAGGTCGTCGAGCGACGAGACGGCCTTCTCGGCGACTTCGCCGCCGAAGCTCGCGGCCAGGGCCTGCGCGTACGTGAGCGCCTCGCCCCGCGACTCCGCGCCGGCGACGGCCACGGGCCGGACAAACGGCTGCTGGCCGGGGGAAGGCGCGGCTTCCGAGCGGACAACAAGCGTCGGGACCTGGCCTTCACGGATGACGCGTTCGGCGACCGACCCTATCCACAGGCGGCTGGGCCCGCGGCGGCCGTGGGTCCCCAGAATGACGAGATCGTGGCCCGAGGAGGCTGCGAGGATCGCGTCGACGGCCGGCCCGTCCACCATCGAGGCCACGGCCGACGGCGCGAGGGGCCTGACGAACCGCTCGAGGTACGCCTGGGCCTCGCGGCGGTCCTGCGCATGATGCCGCTCCACGTCCTTCAACTGGTCGTGGGTGAAGTAGGGCGGCACATCGAGGGTCTCCGCGTGCAGCGCGGTGATGGCCGCCCCGTGCCGCGCCGCGAACGCCTCGGCCACGCGGAGGGCCCGTGCGGATGCGTCTCCGAAATCGACGGCCACGAGAATCTTGCGGGGCGGGTAGGCCCACGTCGAGGCCTCACCCTCCTCGACGGGCCCGGCCGCGGCGGGCGCCACGGGGCCGGCCGCGAGACGGCGCCGCTCCTTCAGATAGGTCAGCACGGGCACGGTCAGCGGCGCGAGCACCACTGACGCGACGGACCCGGCCATCAGCGAGATGGCGAGGCCCTGGAAGATCGGGTCGAACAGGATGACCGCCGCGCCGACGACGACGGCCGCCGCGGTGAGCGCGATGGGCCGGAACCTGACCGCGCCCGCGTCGATGACCGCCGCTTCGAGCGGCATCCCTTCGCGCACGCGCAGTTCGACGAAGTCGACGAGGATGATCGAGTTCCGCACGACGATCCCGGCGCCGGCGATGAACCCGATCATCGAGGTGGCCGTGAAGAACGCGCCCATCCCCGCGTGGGCCGGCAGGATGCCGACCAGCGACAGCGGGATCGACGCCATGATGATCATCGGCGTGGTAAAGGACTGGAACCAGCCGACGACCAGGATGTAGATGAGCAGCAGGGCCGCGGCGAAGGCGATGCCGAGATCGCGGAACACCTCGTAGGTGATGTGCCACTCGCCGTCCCACTTCATCGCGTACTTCGTGCTGTCGAACGGCTGCGCGGCGTTGAAGATCTCGAAGCGGTACCCCTCCGGCAGCTGGAGCTTCTCCAGCGCCTGGTTCATCTGGAGGATGGCGTAGACCGGGCTCTCGAACTGGCCCGGCGACGTCGCCGAGCACGTACGTCACGGGCTGGAGGTTCTTGTGATAGAGGCTCGGCGGCTCGACCGAGCGGCCGACGACCGCCAGCTCCCCGAGCGACACGGGCGCCGCCCCCATGATCCTGACGCTCCTGATCGCGTCGAGGCGACCCGCGGTCGGCCCGCGGCAAGCTGCAGCACGATGGGCACGTCGCTCCGGGCCTGGTCGTCGTGCAGGATCCCGGCGACCTCGCCGGCGCCGGCCATGCGCGCCAGCGAGGCGAGCGCGGCCGCGTTCACGCCGGCCGCCGCGGCCTTCTGCGGGTCGACGTCGACGGTGATCTTGGACTGGGGCGCCTCGACGTACCAGTCCACATCGACGACGCCGGCCGTGCGGCTGAAGACGTCCTTGACGGACCTGGCGCACCTCGAGCCGGCGCTCGGGGTCCGGGCCGTACACCTCGGCCACGAGCGTCTGCAGCACCGGGGGGCCCGGCGGGACTTCGGCCACCTGGATCCGGGCGCCCGCCTTCGCGGCCAGCGGCGCCAGCACGTCGCGCACGCGCTTGGCGATCGCGTGGCTCTGCTCCGACCGCTCCTCCTTCGGCAGCAGGTTCACCTGCAGGTCCGCCTGATGCGGCGCCCTGCGGAGGAAGTAATGGCGCACGAGCCCGTTGAAGTTGTACGGCGACGCGGCGCCCACGTAGCTCTGAAGGTGAACGACCGACGGCTGCTTCATGGCTTCGCGGGCCAGCAGGCCGGTGACGCGCGCGGTCTCCTCGAGCGGCGTGCCTTCGGGCATGTTGACGATGACCTGGAACTCGTTCTTGTCGTCGAACGGCAGCATCTTGACCGTGACGAGTTTCAGGGGGACCAGCGCGACGGCGGCCAGGAGCAGGACCGCGATCGCCGCCAGGAAGGCCGTCCGGACGCGCGGCTCGCCGATCAGGCGGACCATGAACCGGCGGTACAGGAGCGTCAACCGGTCGTCTCCGCCGTGGTCGTGGTGGCCGGGCTTCTGCAGCAGGCGCTTCGCCGCCCAGGGCGTGGCGATGAAGGCCACGACCAGCGAGAACAGCATGGCGGCCGTCGCGCCGACGGGGATGGGCCGCATGTAGGGCCCCATCAGGCCGCCGACGAACGCCATCGGCAGGATCGCGGCGATGACGGTGAGCGTGGCCAGGATCGTGGGATTGCCGACCTCGTCGACCGCCTTGACGATCAGCGCGCTGAACGTCCCCGTCTCCCCCGTCGACAGCCGGGCGTGGCGCACGACGTTCTCGACGACGACGATCGCGTCGTCGACCAGGATCCCGATGGAGAAGATCAGCGCGAACAGCGTGATGCGGTTCAGCGTGTAACCGTAGAGATAGAATGACCAGCAGCGTCAGCGCCAGCGTGACCGGGATGGCGACCAGCACCACGGCCGCCTCGCGGCGGCCCAGCGTGAGCCAGATCAGGATGCCCACCGAGATCACCGACAGGAACATGTGCCAGAGCAGCTCGTTCGACTTGTGGGCGGCGGTGTCCCCGTAGTTCCGGGTGACGGTGATCTGCAGATCGGACGGCACCAGGACGCCGCGGACGGTATCGAGCTTGGCCGAGATCCGGCGCGTGAGGTCGATGGCGTTGACGCCCTTGCGCTTGGCCACCGAGATCGTCACCGCCGGGTAGGCGCGGCCGTCGGGCGCGTAGTGGGAGACGTACGACGTCGGCTCGCCGTCCTCTTCGCGGACGGCGGCGACATCGCGCAGCCACACCGAGCGTCCGCCGCGCGCATCGACGACCACGCTGTCGAGGCGCGCCACGCTGTCGATCCAGGCCCCCGCCTCGACGATCTCGCTTCGGCCCCCGCTGACGATCTCGCCCGCGCGCTGACGCATGTTGGCCGACTGGATCGCGCGCTGCACGCCGAGCGGGTCGATGCCGTACGAGGAGAGGCGCGCCCGGTCGATCTCCACGGTGACCTGCCGCCGGCGCCCGCCGGCGATGGTCACCTCCGACACGTCGGGGACCTCCTTGATGACGTCGTGCAGCTGCTCCGCGACCCGCCGGAGCTCGACGTCCGAGTAGCGCTCGCCCCACAGCGTGAGCGCCATCACCGGCACGTCGTCGATCGACCGCGGCTTCACGATGGGCGGCGACACGCCCGGCGGGATCAGGTCCATGTTGGCGAAGAGCTTCTGATTGAGCCGGACGATGGCCTGCTCTTCGTTCTGGCCGACGTAGAAGCGGACGATCACCATGGAGAGGCCCGGGCTCGACGTCGAGTAGACGTACTCGACGCCGGGGATCTCCCAGATGCAGCTTCTCCATGGGCCTCGTGACGCGCTGCTCGACCTCGGCGGGCGATGCCCCGGGCATCTGCACCATGACGTCGATCATCGGCACGATGATCTGGGGCTCCTCCTCGCGCGGCAGCGCCACGACGGCCAGCGCGCCCATGGCGAGCGCGGCCACGAGGAACAGGGGCGTCAGCTTCGAATCGATGAAGGCGGCCGCGAGGCGGCCGGCCATGCCGTGCGGGCGGGTCATCGGACGCTCCCCGCCGCCGCCGGCCCGACGGTGACCGGCGAACCGTCCACGAGCGCGGGCGGCGGCGACAGGACCACGCGCTCACCGCTTCGCACCCCCGCGCGCACCTCGACCAGGCCCGTCGGCCGGTTCCGACGCATTCACGAGCCTGAGGTGGGCGCGGTTGTCGGCCTCGACGACGAACACGCTGGAGAGTTGGCCCCGGCGCACGACGGCCGCCTCGGGTACCGCGAGGCCCTTGCGCGCTGCACCCTTGAGGATGGCGCGGCCATACATGCCCGATCGGAGCGGCGTACCGGGCGGCAGATCGATCTTCACGAGGAAGTCATGCGAGCCGGCATCAAGCGTCCGCTCCACCTCCGCCACGCGCCCTGTCAACGAAGACGCGCCGTCGTCGAAGCGCGCACGCACCTCGTCACCCACGTGCACCAGGGCGGCCCGCGACTCGTCCAGGCGCACCTCGAGACGGAAGGACCTGTCGTCCTCGACCGTGACGAGCGGCTGGCCGGGGCTCGCCATGTTGCCGGGATCCACGTTCTTCTCGGTGACAAGGCCGTCGAACGGGGCGGTCAGGGTGGCGTAGGACGCCGCCACGTCGGCGGCCGATGCGCCGGCCGTCGGCCGACTCGATTGACGCTCGGGCTTCGGCCACACGCGCCTCGGCCACCCTCATGCGGGCCTCGGCCCCGCGCAAGTTGGCGACGGCTTCGTCGAGTTCGCCCTGCGTGGCCGAGTTCTTCGCCTTGAGGTCGGCGATGCGCTGGTGCGTGATACGGGCCAGCGCCAGGCCGGCCTCGGCCGCCTGCCGATCGGCCTCCGCAAGCGCGGTCGCCTGCGTCACGGCCGTCTTGCTCGCCGTCGCCCGCTCACGATGCGCCTGCAGTTCGCGCCCGTCGAGCAGCACGAGCGCCTGCCCGGCCCTGACGCGATCGCCGGCCTTGACGGGCACGGCGCGCACGTCGGCCATGATCCGGCTGACAACAACCGCCACGCGCTGGGCGCGCACGACGCCACCGACTTCGAACGGGATGACGAGGTCCTGCTCGGCGGCAGCCGCGACCGAGACGGGCACGGTGGGTCCGGCAGCCGCCTTCGGGGCCTCTCCGTGCGAGCATCCGGCGGCGGCCGCGCCGATGAGCGCGGCCGAAATGACGAACATGGCTTTCATGATGGCGTTACCTTCCAAGCGCCCGCTCGAGCAGCGCGGCGCTGATGAGAACATCGACAGCGGCACCCGTCTGGTTGGACTCGGCGTCCAGCATGGCCGTCGAGGAACGAAGCAGGTCGTTGACCGGGGCGAGCCCGGCGTCGAAGCGATCCCGGACGATGCGATGGCTTTCCTTGGCCTGCGCGACGGCGAGGCGCCCCACCTCGAGGCGGGCGCGGGCCTCGTCGAGACGGGCCAGGGCGGCGCGGACGTCCACGCGCGCCGCGGCTTCCTGCCGCTGGCGGTCGGCGCTCGCGCGCTCGGTGGCCGCCTTCGCCTCGCCGAGCTTCGCCGAATCGGCGAAGCCGCCGAAGAGGTTCCAGCGAATCACGGCGCCGACGGTCCAGGCCGAGACCCGGTCCGCGAACGTCCCGCCGTTGAACTCGTAGACGCCCTGGACCGCCGCCTGCGGGTAGAACACCGACTTCGCCGCGGTGACCGACTCCTTGGCCAGCCGCTCCTGGGCCGCCGCCCTGATGACGTCGGGCCGGTTCGCCAGGGCCTCGGCCTCGAGGTCGGCAACGGCCGTCGTGGCGACCGACTGCCGCCGACGCGGGCACCTGCAGTTCGAACCGCGCGTCGAGCGGCTCCCCCATCACTTCGTTGAGCTTGAGCCTCGCCACCGCTTCCCGGCTCGCCGCGCTGATCTGGCGCTCGCGAATCTGGGCGAGATGGACCTTCACCGCGAGCACGTCGGCCTCGGTGGCGAGGCCCGCATCCCGGCGGCGCTCGGCGCGGCGAACGTCCTCCTCCGCCGATTCAAGCGCAGCGGCGGCGGCGGCGCGGTTGCGCCTGTGCCATCAGGACCTCGCCGAACGCGCTGGTGGCCCCCAGCCGCAACGAGGAGGCGGTTTCCCGGCTGCCGGCATCCGCGATCTCCTCGCCGATGGCCGCCGAGCGGTTGGCGGACCGGGTGCGCGCGCCGTCGAACACCAGTTGCTCGACGGAGATGCCCGTGCGGAAATTCGAAACGGGGTCGGGATGGTTCAGCGCGTCGATGGCGAAGTTGGCCTCGGTGAAACTGCGCTGCGCCAGGATCGACCCGAACACGAACACGGGCTGGTTCCCGCGCTGCCACGTCTCGGTCACGTCGAGACGCGGCATCCAGCCGGCCCTGGCTTGCCTGGCCCGCTCGGAGGCCTCTTGACTGGCAGCGGCAGCGGCTCGAGTGGACGGGTTCTGTTTCAGCGCCCGGGCGACGGCCTCATCGAGCGTGAGCGGAGACTGGGCGGCGGCCTGCCCCGCGGCGAGGCCGGCGGCGCCGAGGACGGCAAGAATGATAGCGTGAGCGGATGTGAATCCTCATACGTGTATATGAGGGATTCAACTTCGGGCCGGGAGGTTTCACTCGTCGCGGCAGGCCCGCTCCGCCGCGGTTCGGGGGAAGCGGCTTAGCGCGACTCGGAGGGCGGAACGGTGGCGGACAGCGCGGTCTTGAGCGCGCGCGCGGCGTCTTCGGTGTACCCGCCGTGGTGCAGCCACTGCACGCGGCCGTCCGGGCCGAGCAGGGCCAGGTAGGCCGCGTCTTCCTGCGCTTTCGAAAAACCCATCGCCTTCTTCCAGCGATCGGACGCCGCCGTAGACGGTGATGACGTTCTCGTGGAGTTCCTTCGGCGTGCCCTTCCGCATGCCGGAATCGATGAACCACTTCGCCAGGCGGCCCATGCCGCCGATGACCGGGACTTCGAAGAAAGTGACGTTCCCGTTCGTCGCCGAACTCGCGGCGGACGTGCTCCGCCCACTTCTCGACGTCGAAACGGGAGTCGTAGGTGAAGCCCATCATCACGAGGGCTGACTTCCCCGCCGCCGCATCGGGCAGCACGGCCTTCCGGCCGGTGAGGAACTCGGCTTCCAGGCGCGGGAAACGGATCACCAACGGCGAGCGGCGCCACGGGCTTAGACTGTTCAGCGGCACGCGTCGGAACAGTCCCAATCAGCCGCGATCAGGGTCAGGGCGAGAATGGCTGCTCGAATCATCATGGTGATTGTATGACGCGTCGCGTTCGCGGGAAGCCCCCGATACGCCTGTCCAGACTAGCCCCTAGCCCCTAGACCCTAGCGCCTGTTCTTCAGAACGCCCACGCGTACCCGAGCTTCAGGAAGAACGTGCGGTTCTGCTGCTGCAGGTCGTTGCCCCGCAGCGCGGCGGCGTTGTCCGAGTAGCCCGCGAAGATCACGGTCTGGGGGTTGAGCTTGAACGAGAAGAGGATACTGCGAGAAGAAGCGCCGCGTGCGCGGCTCCACCGGGTACAGGTAGAGGTCGGGGTCGCGGGTGATGTCCGTGTACTGCAGGATGGCCCGCACGAACGTTCGGACGTTGATGTGATAGATCGCCTTGAGCTGGGCCGAGGTTGGCCTGGTAGAGGCGGCCGCCGTCGACCGACGAGCTGGTCGAGGTTGTAGCTCAGCTGCAGGCTCACGCGCGACGCCGGGCCGGTACTCGATCGCCGGCGCCAGCTGCACCACGCCGTGCGCCTTCCGGTTGTTCGCGTAGTCGACGCCGTCGCCGAACCGGCCCTGAACCGAGAGCGCAGACCGGCCGGACGGCTTGATGCCGAAGTAGACGTTCGGCCGGTAGTACTCGTAGCGCACGCCCTCGTACACGACGACGTCGCGCGGCATGTTGAACTGCGCCTGGGTCTGGTACGGCCCCGTGTAGTTCACGAACGCCGCCACCGTGTCTTCCGAGAGCGTCCAGTCGTCGTCGGTCGTGCGCCAGCCGCGCATCCCGATGTCGATCGTGTTGAACCACGCCCCGGCGCCCCGGAACCAGCGCCGCTGTGCCTGCCCGAGAGATGTCCTGACATCGACCCGCGGCACGAACCCCGTGTCGGCGCGGAATCCGGAATCGTAGGCCTCGTAGCTCGCGAAGGCGACCCACTTCTCGCGTGAAGTGCTGGTAGTCGATCGAACGTGCCGTTGCCGCCGAACGCGTCCTTCGGCTGGCCGTAGTCCGTCGACGATGGCGTCCGGGTACTGCGTGTCGGTTCGGATGTACTGCACGCGGAAGGCATCCGACTGGGTCGGGCGCCAGAAGAGGTCCGCGCCGAACTGCCGGTTGTGGTATCCGCTCCCTCTCGCGGCCGGCATAGAGCGCGCCAATCGTCGAGGATGTGCCGACGTCGCGCCGGTACCGGCCGACGACGGTGGAGACGTCGTCGTCGAGCGACGCTTCGGCGGACCCGGCGTTGGACGGGCAGGACCAGGTTGTTGATTGAATCCCGGGTGACGAACAGCCCGATGGCATTCCCGCCCTGTTTGCCCGTCAGCTTCGCGCCGTAGTACGGGTCGGCGACGGTGCGGGTGAAGACGGCCTGGATCGGCGTCGTGAAGTAGTCGATGCCTTCGAGGAAGAACGGACGCTTCTCCGGGTAGAAGAGCGCGAAGCGCTGGTTCACGTCGAGCTGCGCGACGTCGGCTTCGACCTGCGAGAAGTCCGGGTTGATCGTGCCGTTCAGCGTCATGCTGGACGTGACGCTCCAGCGGCCGGTCAGCCCGAGTTCAGCGTCGGGATCGCCGCTCGTGAGCGCGGCTGTCGTCGGGCGAGGTCGCGCTCGTCCGTGCGGCTGAACGTGGCCGTCGGATCCAGCTCGACGTTGCGCCCCTGGGCCAGGCCCTCGAGCCCGGAGATCTTGTTCTCCTGGCACAGGAGGCACCCCTTGTTGCGGTCGCGGGGCTGCGACGAGATGCGGTGGCGCACGTTGCGCGGCCAGGAGCGGAACGCTTCGAAACCCCATGTCTGCATGCCTTCGCCGGGCTGGAAGCGCAGCTGCTTGAGCGGAAACGCGGCCTCGACGATGTAGCCGTCGGCGGTGATGCGGCCGACGGCGCTCCAGATCATGTCCCAGGAGAAGTCCTCGACGCCGTCCTGCTCGCTGAAGATCGCATCGGCCTGCACGCCAAGGGGATTGATGCGGAACTGGAACGCGCGGCGCTCGTCGTTGAAGGTGTCGATCATCACGCCCGACGTGATCGTCCTGGATGAGCGTGTCGGTGTCGTCGCGGTCCATGAGGTGCGCCCGGATGTCGGCGGGCTTGGGGTCATGCGCCCGGAAGGCGACGTAGAGGTTCTTCGCGTCGTACGTGACCAGGCACTCGGTCTCGACCGGCGGCGGCACGTTGTCGCCAGGCGCCCACTCGTAAGGCAGCGGCACGACGGCGGCCGTCTTCCAGGCGTCCTCGTCGAGCACCCCGTCGACCTTGATCTCGGTGGCGGCGCGCGTGACGGTGAAGGTGAGCTTGGGGAAGACCCGGGGAGCCTGACCCGGCTGAGCCGGAGGCGCCTGGGCGAATGCCGCGATGCCGACGAACGTGAGGGCGAAGGCGGCCGCGATCGCCGCGATCACCTTTTGACGTCGCCGCGGCCGGGACGCAGGCCGGCGCAGAATCGCCATGTTCCCCCGGAAGCTTAGACGGAACCAGAATCACTGCGGTTCGTCGCGTTCAGCTCGATGACGTCCGCCCGGTCTCGTGTAGCATATGGCCATGCCCACACGCGCCGCTGACGCCTTCCCGCGCCGCGCCGTCGCCGTCGTGGCGGTGGCGGTGGCGGCGATCGCCGCGCTGGCGCCCTGCCGGGCGGAGGCCCAGCAGGGCCGGCCCCAGCCGGTGAAGTGGTCCGTGGCGCTGGAGCCCGCGACCGGCCAGGCTGCGGCCAGCGGGAAGCTGGTCGCCGTCGTGACCGCGGCCATCGGCGACGGCTGGCACGTCTATGCGCCGGACGAGTCCAATGTCGGGCCGCGGCCGGTGGAGCTCACCATCGTCAAGAACCCGGTCTTCAGCGCGGCCGGCACGTTCGATGCGCCCGAGCCGGAGCGCGAGATGGACCAGGCGTTCGATCAGATTACCGCGTCGTACACGGAAAAGGCGGCGTTCCGCCTGCCCGTCGCGGTGGCCGCCGACGCGCCGGCCGGGCCCCACGCCCTGGAAATCGACGTGTCGTTCCAGGCGTGCGACGGCAACATCTGCCTGCCGGCGAAGGCTGTGCGGGTCTCCGCCATCGTCACCGTCACCAGGTAACACAGCCAGCACGAGAGCCCTATGACCGACACCAAGATCACGCTGCCCGAGTCCGACATCCCGACGCACTTCTACAACATCGCACCGGACCTGCCGACGCCGCTGCCGCCGCCGCTGCACCCCGGCACGAAGGAGCCGATCGGCCCGGAGGCGCTCGCGCCGATCTTCCCGATGTCGCTCATCAGGCAGGAGGTGTCGCTCGAGCCCTGGATCGAGATTCCGGACGAGGTGCGCGACATCTACCGCCTGTACCGGCCGAGCCCGGTCTACCGCGCGCGAGCGCTCGAGGAGTTCCTCGACACGCCGGCCCGCATCTACTACAAGTCGGAACACGTGAGCCCGGTCGGCAGCCACAAGCTGAACACCGCGCTCGTGCAGGCGTGGGCGAACAAGCAGGAGGGCGTGAAGCGCCTGGCCACCGAGACCGGCGCCGGCCAATGGGGCTCGGCCCTCGCCTGCGCGTGCCGGCTGATGGGCCTTGAGTGCATGGTCTACATGGTGCGGGTGAGCTACGACTTCAAGCCGTACCGCCGCATCATGATGAAGATCTACGGCGCCGACATCGTCGCCAGCCCCTCGAACCTGACGCAGGCCGGCCGCCACATCCTGGAGCAGCACCCCGATTCGCCCGGCAGCCTCGGCATCGCCATCTCCGAGGCGATCGAGGACGCGGCGGGCCGCGACGACACCAAGTACGCGCTCGGCAGC
Organism: uncultured Acidobacteriota bacterium; assembly: GCA_963806085.1. GTDB lineage: Bacteria > Acidobacteriota > Vicinamibacteria > Vicinamibacterales > JAKQTR01 > JAKQTR01. The sequence continues at coordinate 430,058 of CAWDWR010000001.1, read as the reverse complement.
GTGCTGAACCACGTGATGCTCCACCAGACGATCATCGGCCTCGAAGCGAAGAAGCAGATGGAGTTGGCGGGCGACTACCCCGACATCCTGATCGCCTGCCACGGCGGCGGGAGCAACTTCGCCGGCCTCACGTTCCCCTTCCTCAAGGACAAGCTGAAGGGCGACCGGCCGGCGCTGCGGGCGATCGCCTCTGAGCCCTCCTCGTGCCCGACCCTGACGCAGGGACCGCGCGAGTACGACTTCGGCGACACGGCCGGGACGACGCCGCTGCTGATGATGCACACGCTCGGGCACGATTTCGTGCCGCCGCCCGTGCACGCGGGCGGCCTGCGGTACCACGGTTCGGCCCCTCTCGTCAGCCATCTCCTGGCTGCCGGCGTCATCGAGGCGGAGGCGTACGACCAGCGCACCGTGTTCGAAAGCGCGGTGCAGTTCGCGCGCTGCGAAGGCACCATCCCGGCCCCGGAGTCGGCCCACGCGGTGCACGCGGCGATGCGGCAGGCGCTCATCGCCCGGGAATCGGGCGAGAAGAAAACGATCCTCTTCAACCTCTCGGGGCACGGCATCTTCGACATGAGCGCCTACGAGGCCTTCCTCGGAGGGAAGATGGCGTAAGGCGCGTGACGCGCGCCGACGCTGACGCAGCCCTGATGAGACACTGGCCCGAACCGCGGGACGGATGAAAGCGGGCTCGAGATGGACGCTTTGAAGGACCCGGCCGTCGGTGACGAGGCGCCGGGCTCACCGGGCATCGCCCCCACCTGGTGCAGCAGCGCCAAGGAACTCGTGGGATGCGCCCTCGGTCCGTCGCGCCTCTGGTTCACGATCGGCGGCGGGATCATCAACGAGGTGTATTACCCGCGCGTCGATCTCCCGCAGATCCGGGATCTCGGCTTCATCGTCGCCGACGGTGCGGGTTTCTGGGTGGAGGTGAAGCGCCTGGAGAACCACGAACTGGCCCTGCCCTCGGCGGGCATCCCGGCGGTTCGCGTGGTGCATCGCCATGAGCGGTTCACGCTGGCGCTCCGCGTCGCGCCGGACCCGCAGCGGGACGTGCTACTCGTCGAACTGCAGCTCGACGGCGACCCCGCGCTTCGGCCCTACGCCCTGCTCGCGCCGCACCTTGGCGGCAGCGGCCGCGACAACGAAGCCGCCGTGGATGACTTCCGGCATCGACGCGTGCTCTGGGCCGAGCAAGGCCCGTTCGGCCTGGCGCTCGCCGCCGCCGACGGGCAGCAGCGCGACGCGATCCGGCGCGCGAGCGCGGGATCGGTCGGGGTGAGCGACGGCTGGCAGGACTTCTCACGCCACGGGGCCATGACCTGGCAACACCGGCATGCCGGCCCCGGCAACGTCGCGCTGCTCGGCGAGTTGCCGCGCCGGGCGACGCTCGCCCTCGGCTTCGGCAGCAGCAAGGAGGCGGCTGCCACTCTCGCGCTCTCGGCGCTGGCGCAGCGTTTCGATGACGCATGGCAGCGCCACATCGGCCAATGGGAGCAGTGGCACGCCCGCTGCGGCCCGCGCGCGCCCGTGGCGGCCGAGGTGCCGGCGACCGTTCGCCAGCAACTTTCCACCTCGGCGATGGTGCTGCGCGCCCACCAGGACAAGACCTATCCGGGCGCGATGGTCGCCAGCCTGAGCATCCCGTGGGGCAACACGCGCGACGAACGGGCTGGCTACCACCTTGTCTGGCCGCGCGATCTGGTCGAGTGCGCGAGCGCGCTGCTGGCGCTCGGCGGCGAGGCGGAAGCGCGCGACGTCCTCCGCTATCTGATCGCCACACAGCACGCCGACGGACACTGGTACCAGAATCAATGGCTGGGAGGCGCGCCCTACTGGCAAGGCGTGCAGCTCGACGAGGCGGCGTTTCCCGTGCTGCTTGCCCAGTCCCTGGCGGAACGCGGCGCCCTCGGCGGGATCGAGATCACCGACATGACACGGCGCGCGCTCGGCTTCATCGTGCGCAACGGTCCGTCGAGCGACCAGGACCGCTGGGAGGAGGATGCCGGCATCAACACGTTCACCCTCGCCGTCTGCATCGCGGCGATGGTGACCGGCGCGCCCCTGCTCGACCCGGCCGCGCGCGACTTCGTGCTGGAACTGGCTGATTACTGGAATGCCCGCATGGAGGACTGGACGGCGGTCAGCGGCACGGCGCTGGCCAGCCAGTTCGGCGTGCGCGGCTACTATGTCAGGGTCGCCCCCTCGCAGACGGTCGGCGATGACCGCGCCTTGTCGACAGTGCTGCCGATCAAGAATCGGGCGACGGGAGCAGGCGTGCCGGCCGACGAGCAGGTCGGCGTCGACTTCCTCCAGCTGGTGCGTGTCGGGCTGCGGCGTGCCGACGACCCGCTCGTCGTGGACACGCTCGCAGTCGTCGACGCGCTGCTCAAGGTGGACACGCCCAGCGGCCCGAGCTGGCACCGCTACAACGGCGACGGCTACGGCGAGCACGAGGATGGGGCGTCATTCGACGGCGCGGGACGGGGCCGCGCGTGGCCCCTGCTCACCGGTGAACGCGGGCACTACGAGCTGGCTGCCGGCCGCAACGCCATGCCGTATCTCGAGGCCATGGTCCGGATGAGCGGTGCCGGCGGGATGCTGCCGGAGCAAGTCTGGGACGCCGCGCCGCTCGCCGACCGTCGTCTGCTTCCGGGGCGGCCGAGCGGGTCGGCCATGCCGCTCGCCTGGGCGCACGCGGAATTCATCAAGCTGTTCGTGTCCTGGCAGCAGGGCCGGCCGCTGGACTTGCCGTCTGCGGTGTGGCAGCGGTACCAGGGACGGCGCCCCCGGGCGCGGCACGCATTCTGGCTGCCGCAGGCGCCGTTGAGCCGGATCATGCCGTCGACGGACCTGTATGTCGCGATGCAGGAGCCCGGCATCGTCCACTGGGGCGTGGATGACTGGCAGATGATAGAGGACGTGGCCACCGAGGACACCGGGTTGGGCCTGCACGTCGCGTTGCTCATCACGCGCGATCTGCACCCCGGTCAGCGGATTCGCTTCACCTGGCGGAGTGCAGCGTCCGGCCGATGGTCAGGGCAGGATGCTCTAGTGACGGTCGGCGCCGCGCCGGACACCGGCGCGTCGGGGAGCGGGTCCCTGGCGAATCGCCCGGTATCCCGGTAAGATGACGTAAAGGTCGGGGCGTAGCGCAGCCCGGTAGCGCACCTGCCTTGGGCGCAGGGGGTCGCTGGTTCGAATCCAGTCGCCCCGACCACAATCCGCCGGGGCCAGACCCTGAGCCAGTCGAAGGGTCGCCCCGACCAGCACTTCCACAAGACCGGGCCTCGGCCACCAGACGCCCTCCGATGCCGGCCGGCGCGCAGTCGAGGAGCCGATCACGCGATGGCACTGCGGCATTCCATCCTGTGGGCGGCCACCGTCACTCTGCTTGTGACGCTGGTCCCCGGGTGCCGTTCGCGGCCTGAAGCCGTTGCGCCCCGAGCCGCACAGCAGAAGGCGCAGGCGATTGGTCGGTCGGCACCGTCGCTCCAGGAGATCAAGAACGCCAACTATCGCGGCGTCGAGGAGGCGGGCGATTCGTTCACGTTGACCAACGGCAGATGGGAGGGCAAACCGTACGCGCCCGGCGGCGCGTCCAGGCCCACCGTGACCTTCGTCCGCGACTTCAGGCTGACCGGCGACCTTGATGGCGACGGCTCAGACGAGGCGATTGTCCTGCTGGCCGCAAACGCCGGCGGCTCCGGCGAGATGACGTATCTCGCTGCCATCGGCCGCCCCGGCGGAACACTACGCAACATCGCCACGGCGCGGGTCGGCGATCGCGTGCAGGTGCGCGACGCACGAGTGGAGGCACGCCGCATCGTGTTGGACGTGGTCCAGGCCGGCGACGGCGACGCGGCGTGCTGCCCGGGCGAGCTCGTGAGACGGAGCTGGGCGCTCGTGGAAGGGATGCTGAAGGAGGGCGCGCCGGTGAAGACAGGCCGCCTCACGATCGACACGCTCGCCGGGAGCGAGTGGGTGCTTCGCGCGTGGTCCTGGGACGAACCTGCGCCGCTCGCGCCCCCGGTGACGCTGAAACTCGACGGGTCGCGCCTGGTCGGCAACGCCGGGTGCAACAACTACTTCGCAGCGGTGACGTCAGGCGGCGCCCCGGGCGACATCGAGGTTGGTGCCGCCGGGTCCACGCGCAAGATGTGTCCCGAGGCCGAGATGACGGTCGAGCAACGGTTCCTGCAGCAGCTGGGCGGCGCGACCGGGCTACAGTTTGTCGGCGGTCAATTGGCGCTGTCCTATGCGAAGCCGGACAAGTCGGCTGGCGTGATGCTGTTCGACCGCCGTCCGGCGCGATAACGTCGCGCCGCCGCTTCCCTTTTCCCGCTCACACGTTCAAGAATAGGAGCGCTCCCTGTGACCAGGGCGCCCGGCGTCCGACGGGTACCCCTTCCGACGAGGCCTTTCATGTACGGTCCGTTCCAGCAGCACGCCAGCCAGCAACTCGAGGAGATCCGCCACGCCGGCACCTACAAGAGCGAGCGCGTGATCATCACCCCCCAGGGCAGCACCATCCGGGTGGCCGATGGCAAGCCCGTGCTCAACCTCTGCGCCAACAACTACCTGGGCCTGGCTCAGCACCCGGAGGTGAGGGAAGCCGCCCGCGCGGCGCTGGACCGGTGGGGCTACGGGATGGCGAGCGTCCGCTTCATCTGCGGCACGCAGTCCGTGCACAAGCAGCTCGAAGAGAAGCTGAGCGAGTTCCTCGGCACCGAGGACACGATTCTCTACTCATCGTGTTTCGACGCCAACGGCGGCCTGTTCGAGACGCTGCTCCACGAGCCTGACGCGATCATCAGCGACGCCCTGAACCACGCGAGCATCATCGACGGCATCCGCCTCTGCCGCGCGCACCGCCAGCGCTATGCCAACAACGACCTGCACGACCTCGAGGCGAAGCTCCAGGCGGCGAGCGGCGCGCGCTTCCGCATGGTGGCCACCGACGGCGTCTTCTCGATGGACGGGTCCCTCGCGAACCTGCCGGGCGTCTGCGATCTCGCCGAGCGCTACGGCGCCCTCGTGATGGTCGACGATTCGCACGCGGTGGGCTTCGTCGGGCCGCGCGGCCGGGGCACGCCCGAGTATCACGGCGTCGCGGACCGCGTCGACGTCCTGACGGGCACCCTCGGCAAGGCGCTCGGCGGCGCGAGCGGCGGCTACACGAGCGGCCGCAGGGAGATCATCGAACTGCTCCGCCAGCGCTCACGGCCATATCTGTTCTCGAACACGCTCTGCCCCAGCATCGCGGGCGCCACGCTAAAGGTGCTGGACATGTTGAGCCAGTCGACGGAGCTGCGCGACACGCTGGAGGCGAACACGCGGTTCTTCCGCGAGGGCCTGGCGCAGATCGGCTTGCGCGTCCTGCCCGGCACGCATCCCATCTGCCCGGTGATGATCGGCGACGCCGCGCTGGCGGTGAAGATGGCCGACGCCATGCTGGAGAAGGGCGTCTACGTGATCGGCTTCTCGTACCCGGTCGTTCCGAAGGGCGAGGCGCGCATCCGCACGCAGATCTCCGCCGCCCACACCAAGGGCGACCTCGAGCTGGCGCTCGATGCCTTCGCCGCGGCCAAACGCGAGATGGGGCTATAGCTTCGGCGGCACGCGCTTCTTTGTCGCCTGCTCGAAGGCGTACGCGATCTCGATGAGCTTCGGCTCGCCGCACGCCATCCCGGAGAAGCTCACGCCAACCGGCGACGGCTTCGGGTTGAACCCTTCAGGGAAGGCCGACTCGCCTCGTCCCCCGGCCCCGCCCGCGGGCGGGGCGGCACCGCCGCCGGGTCCTGCGCCACCGCCGCGGCCGCCGCCCGGCTCCTGAAAACCATAGGGCACGAAGACGGTCGGGTAGCCCGGCTTCGCGGCAATTGACGCGCTGCTCGTGCCCGGGAACAGCAGCGCGTCCAGCTGGTTCGCCTTCATCGCGGCGTCGATGCCCTCGGCGGCGCTCAACCGGACGTCCTTGTCACGGTCCGCCTGGTACCGCACCCGGTCGGCCCGCACGTCCATCTCGTCCGAGATGTCGAGCAGCGCCTGGCCGTACTTGATGGCGCCGGCGCGCTGGTGCGCCACGTTCCACAGCCGGAGTTCCGTGAGCGTCTTCACGGGCGCGGCCGCGCCGAGCGACGCGAGCCACGCGTTGAAGTCGCGCTTCATGCCGTACTTGAACACGACCGAACAGTCGGCGTCCTTGCCCTTCGCGTTGTCGAGGCCGCCGCACGTCGACCAGAGCAGGAAGTTCTTCGCGGCGTCGGCCGCCACGACGCTCGGGATGTCGGCAGGATCGACGATGACCGCGCCCTGCTGCTTCAGGACGTCGATGACCTCGGCCATCATCTTCGCCTGCGCCGGGTTCAGGCCTCCGCGCGGCTGGGCCGCGCCAGGCGGCGTCGTCCGGTCGTAGAAGAACGCCCGCGGAATGCCGATGCGCGCGCCCTTGAGTCCGGCGGGGTTGAGGAACTTCGTGTAGTCACGGCCCGCGGGTGGCGTGCAGGTCTTCGTCGCGGCGTCGTTCGGATCGGGTGCCGGGCCTTCCAGCGCGCCCAGCATGATGGCGGCGTCGGCCACCGTGCGCGCCATCGGGCCGGGCGTGTCCTGGTCGGCTGTGATGGGGATGACGCCGTACCGGCTGATGCGCCCGACGGTCGGCTTGATGCCGACCAGCATGTTCGCGCTCGACGGGCTCAGGATCGACCCCGACGTCTCGGTGCCGACGTTGGCGGCCCAGAAGCTCGCCGCCGTGCCGATGCCCGAACTCGATCCGCCGGTCCCCATCACCGGCCGGCCGTCGCCGGTCGCCTCGCGCGGATCGCGCCGCGGGTCGTACGGGTTCATCCCGTAGCCGCCGAGCGCGCTGTAGTTGCCGGGCATGCCGCTGGCCACCCAGTTCGCCAGCTCCGTCATCACGGTCTTGGCGATGATGACCGCGCCGGCGTCGCGCAGGTTCTTCGTCAGCGTCGCCTCGTAGGGAGGGATCAGCCCGTCGAACGCGAGCGCGCCGCCCGTCGTCGGCATGTTCGTCGTGTGGATGTTGTCCTTGAGCGCGATCGGAATGCCGTGGAGCGGGCCGCGCACCTTGCCCTGCGCCCGCTCGCGGTCGAGGGCCTCGGCCTCCTCGAGCGCCTTCGGATTCACCGCGATGACCGCGTTCAGCCGCTCCTCATAGGTCGCGATCCGCACCAGGCACTGCAGCACGAGTTCGCGCGACGTGACGCGGCGCTGCTCCATCGCCGTCCGCATGTCCGCGATGCTGGCCTCGACGATGGTGAACGGGGGCGGCGGCGCCGCTGGCTTCGCAGACGGCTTCGATTGCGCCGACAGCACGAGCGTCGCCGCGAAGACGAGGATGGCCGGCAGGAAGAGTCTCTTCATGACCGGGCATTGTAGCCCCGGCCGCGTTCAGGACGAACCGGACTCGCCGAGCGTGGCCGCGGGGCGCGGCGCGCGGCGGAAGCGGAAGACCGCGACCGTCCCGGCGAGCGCCACGCCGAGGATGACGCCGGCCAGCACGGGCGACAGGCGGCCGGCGCTGCGCAGCCAGGTCAGGCTGAACAGGACCGACGTCCACATCGCCGTCGTCGAGATGACGCGGGCCCGCGTCGACATGGGGCGGCCCTCGTCGATGAACGTCATGTAGGGTGCGAACAGGGGCACGCGCAGCAGGCGCTCTTCGAGCCACGGGCAACTGCGGGCAAAGCAGTACGACGCGATGATGAGGAAGATCGTCGTCGGCAGGCCGGGCACGAAGACGCCGATCGCGCCCAGCGCAACGGCCAGCACCCCCAAGCCGGCGAGCGCCAGCGCCTGGGCGACCGCACCCAGGCCTTCCGGGGGACCGACGTCTCGAGATGAGGCATTGGTTCCATGATACCCCCCTTGCCCCCGCAGCCGGAGCAGACGTACGCTGGGCGGGCGTTGCTCCGCGGCAGCGTCGACGAAAGGCGAACCGCATGGCTCGACTCCTTGAATGTGTGCCGAACTTCTCCGAGGGCCGCGACCGTGGCGTCATCGACGCCATCGCCCAGGCCCTGTCGAGCGTCTCCGGGGTGAAATTGCTCGACGTCGATCCGGGCGCCGACACGAACCGGACCGTCTACACGCTGGTCGGCCCGCCGGAGGGTGTCGCGGAAGCCGCCTTTCGGGGCGCGCGCAAGGCCGCCGACGTCATCGACATGACGGTCCACAAGGGCGCGCACCCGCGCATGGGCGCGCTCGATGTCTGTCCCTTCATCCCGGTAGCGGGCATCACGATGGCCGAGTGCGCCGAGCTCGCCAGGTCGGTCGGCCGGCGCATCGGCGACGAGTTGCAGATTCCGGTGTATTTCTACGAGCACGCGGCGTCGCACCGAGGAGCGGCGCAGCCTCGCGAACATCCGCGCGGGCGAGTACGAAGGCCTCGCCGACAAGCTGGCCCAGCCGGCATGGGCGCCGGATGCCGGACCAGACCGATTCAACGCACGCTCGGGCGCGACTGTGGTCGGCGCCCGTGAATTCCTGCTCGCCTACAACGTCAACCTGAACACGCTCGATCGGCGCCTGGCCAACGAGATCGCGCTCAACATCCGCGAGGGCGGACGGGCGAAACGCGACGCGAAGGGCGAGATCGTCCGCGATGCCGACGGCACGTCGATCAAGGTGCCGGGCCGGCTGAAGGCCGTGCGCGCCATCGGCTGGTACATCGAGCAGTACAGGCAGGCGCAGGTCTCGATCAACCTGCTCGACTTCAAGTCCACGCCGCTCCATGTCGTGTTCGAGACGGCCCGGGAGGAAGCCACGAAGCTCGGCCTCCTCGTCACGGGCTCCGAACTGGTCGGGCTGACGCCGCTCGCCCCGATGCTGGAGGCCGGCAGGTACTTCCTGCGCAAGCAGGGCAAGTCGGCCGGCGTGCCGGAGCGGGAGCTCGTCGAGATCGCCATCCGATCGATGGGGCTGGACCAGGTGGCGCCGTTCGACCCGGCGAAGAAGATCATCGAGTACCACTTCGCCCCCGCGGCGCCGCTCATGTCGATGACGACGGCACGTTTCGTCGACGAGGTGTCGACGGAATCACCGGCACCGGGCGGCGGCTCGGTGGCGGCCCTGATGGGCAGCCTCGGGGCGGCCCTGGCGACGATGGTGGCGAACCTGACCGTCGGCAAGAAGGGCTACGAGCAGGCGTGGGACGAGCTCGCCGCCATCGCCGAGCGCGGGCAGACCCTGAAGGACGCGCTGGCGCGCGCCGTCGACGAAGACACCGACGCGTTCAACCGCGTCATGGAGGCGATGCGCCTGCCGAAAGGCACGCCGGATCAGCAGGCCGAGCGCGCCCGGGCCATCGAGGCAGCCAACAAGGCGGCGGCGGAGGTGCCGCTTCAGACGGCCCGACTTTGCCTGGAGGCCATCGGCCTCGCCGGGAAGGCCGCCGAGCTCGGCAACCGCAACTCCGCCTCCGATGCCGGCGTGGCCGCGCTCGCCGCGCGCGCCGGCGTGGAAGGCGCCGCGCTGAACGTGCGCACCAACCTGGGCGGGATCGCCGACGCCGAGTACAAGACGAGGGCGGCAGCCGAAGCCGCCGCCCTCGAGACCGGCGCCCGGCGCGCCTGCGATGCCGTGCAGGCGCGGGTGGCGGCGCTCATTACATCCTGACGGCGCTCTCGCCCATCGCCTCGTCTTCGATGAAGCCGCCCTTGCTGGCGTCCAGCTTGAGGCGCGGCGGCTCCTGGGCCATCAGGTACTCGAACTCCTCCCGGAAGCGCTCGATCGTGATCCCGCAGGTGGCCGCCAGCTTGGCGGTCTCGTGCGGGTCGTGGAAGTCCTCGCGCTTCAGCCGGATCATATAGCTGCGCGCGATCGCGTACCGCTCGGCGTGGATGTTGACGAGCCTGACACGCGCGCGGCCGGTTTCGGGGTCGAGCAGCTGGTTGAACGGGATGGGCACGAAGTACCCGGCCTGCATCGACACCATGGCCGCGTTGCCGCCCGAGAGGATGAACTTCGCGGCGGCGTACCCGAGGTCCCGCGTGTACTCCATGTCGAGGGGAATCGGGTCCGCGCATCGCAGCTCGTACCCGATGTTCTTCTCGACGATGGTCGTCTTGAGGCCGAACTCCTTCAGGCGGTTGTTGACCTGCTGCTTGAGGACCTCGCCGATGTTGATTTCGGCGATCCGGAGGTTGCCGTGCTCGTCGCGCTCGGCCTCCTCGATCGCGCTCAGGTCGGCCGGGTCGAGGTCCAGCACGATGCCCTCGGCAATGACGGCGACGCCCTGCCGCCGTCCGTAGCTCATCCGCTTGATGATCGCGCCCGCGAGCGTGTCGACGAGGGTCTTCAGGCGAATCGGTCCGGAGCCGAACTCTTCCGGTATGAGCGTCAGCGTGGCGCCGGCCGACTTCCCAATGCCGAGCGCGAGGTGCCCGGCCTTCCGCCCCATCGCGATGACGAAATACCACCGCGACGTCGTCGTGGCGTCCACCATCAGGTTCTTGACGATCTCGACGCCGTGGTGCCGCGCCGTCTGGTAGCCGAACGTGTCGACGAATGGCGGGAGGCCGAGGTCGTTGTCGATGGTCTTCGGCACGTGGACGACGCGGATGCGGCCGGCTGCTTTCTCCTCCAGCCGCATGGCCGAGAACGCGGTGTCGTCGCCGCCGATCGTGATGAGCATCGACACGTCCATGCGCAGGAGCGACAGCACGGTGTTCTCGAGGTGCGCCGGGTCTCTCGTCGGATTGGCGCGCGAGGTGCCGATGTGCGAGCCGCCGCGGAAGTGGATGCGGCTGACCTCGTCGATGGTGAGCGGCATCGTGTGGTCGATGTCGCCCTGCATGAGCCACTCGAAGCCGTCGAGGATGCCAACGACCTTCACGCCCTCGAGGGCGCTCCGGATGGCGGCGGCGCTGATGACGCTGTTGATGCCGGGAGCGGGGCCTCCGCTCACGAGGATGGCGAGTTTCTCGGGATGATGCACGGTCGGACCTCCACGGCTAGGCGCTAGGGCCTAGGGGCTAGGCGACAGGGGTGCGCACGACGCGACCCAGATAGCCCATCATCATACCTGGAGTCGGACCGATTCCGCGCGCCGTACCGGGCGCCAAAGGCCGCGAGGACTGCTCCCGCGCAAAGACTCAATGCTGTTCGCGTCATGCTGCCGCCCGAGGCAGATGCTGGCACCTCTGCGCAGAGTGTAGCTGACCCGTGTGGTAAGGTGAGCTGCGCGCCACATGATTGTAAGAATCGAGGAACTCGACGATCCCCGCCTCGCTGAATACCGAAACCTCCCTGATCCGGAACTGTTGCGTGCCCACGGCGTGTTCGTGGCCGAGGGCCGGCAGGTCGTGCGGCTGCTGCTGGCGTCGGACCGGTTAAGGACGCGGAGCCTGCTCGTCTCGCCCTCTGCGCTCGAGGGCCTGCGCGACGTGATCGAGGACCGGCCGGACGTGCCGGTCTACGTGATGCCGGTTGAGCGGCTGACGATGCTCGTCGGCTTCAATGTCCACCGGGGGTGCCTGGCCATCGGCGCACGCCCGCCGGCCGTCGCGGTGGATGCATGGTGGCGCGAGGCCGTGCGCCGCAGACTGGTGGTGGCGGTCGAGCGCGTGGGCAATGCCGACAACCTCGGTGCGCTCTTCAGGAACGCGCTGGCGTTCGGGGCAGGCGGTCTCCTGCTGAGCGGGGGGTGTTGCGACCCGCTCTACCGCAAGTCGATCAGGGTATCGATGGGCGCGGCGCTCAGACTGCCATACGCCATCGACGACCAGTGGCCGGCGAGCCTGCGCATGATGCGGGCCGCAGGCGCGCTGGTGCTCGCCATGACGCCGCAAAGCCCGGCGAGGGATCTCGATGAGGTGGCCGCGTCAGTGGCCTTGGACTCCACCATCGCGGTGCTGGTGGGACACGAAGGCGACGGGCTGTCCGAGATGGCGACGGAAGCCGCCGACCAGCGTGTGCGCATCCCGCTCGCGCCCGGCGTCGACTCCCTCAACGTGGCGACGGCTGCAGCTCTCGCCCTGCACGCCTGCCGGCGCCGCCTCGGCTGGCCCGGCGACCCTGCCGTCTAGGCCCGGTGCGCAGTGAGCTCCGGCGCTAGCAGTAAAGGACGGCGGCATCGGCGAGGCACCGCGCGAGCTGGTGCACCGAGGCCAGCTCCACCCACTCTTCTTTGGCGTGGGCGCCGCCGCCGGTGGCGCCCATGACGACGGTTTCGGCGCCGGCGTCGGCCAGCAGGGCCGCATCCATCCAGGGCGTCTGGCCCACGAACGACGGCCGGCGGCCGAGGACGGCGGTGGTCGCCTCCATGAGCGCGCGCACGACCGCCGCGTGCTCCGCGACCTCGAACGGCTCGCGCACGAGCAGCACTTCGAGGTCGGCTTCGAACGACGGGTCGCGCTCGACTTGACGTGCGAAGGAGCTGGCGGATCTCGTTCGTCACCGCCTCGCGCGTCTCGCCGGGAATCGTCCGGCGCTCGATCTGCAGGCGGCAGGCCGCGGCATAGGTGCTCAGGCCCGAGCCGCCTGCCAGCGTGGCCGCGTGCAGTGACGGCGGACCGAGCAGCTGATGCGGCGGTCGGCCGCGCAATTCGCTGCTCGAGCGCGTCGAGCTCGGCCAGCACGCGTCCCATCCGCATGTTGGCGTCGACACCCAGGTCGAACCGGCTGCCGTGCGCCGCGCGCCCGCGTCGTCGTCACCTCGAACCACGCGAAGCCCTTGTGGGCGAGGCAGATGTCCAGGGCGGTCGGCTCGGTGACGATGGCGGCGTCGGGCCGGTAGTGCGCTCACGAGGTCCTCCGTGCCCAGGCTCGCGTACTCCTCGTCCGCGACAGCGGCCAGCAGGACTTCGCCTCCATGCGGGCACCCGGCGTCGGCCAGGGCCTTCACCGCGCCCATCATGGCCGCGAGCCCGCCCTTCATGTCGAAGGCGCCGCGGCCGTAGCACACGGCCGTCCAGAAGCGCACCGGAAAACGGCTCGTCCATCCCGGCGACATCGACCGTGTCGGCGTGCGCGTTGAGCATGAGCGAACGCCCCGGCGTCGATCCGCGGAGACGGGCGACGACGCTCACGCGTCCGGCCTTCGGCTCGTGATAGCGCACGTCGGCGCCGAGGGCCGACATGGCCTCGCCGACGTACTCGGCCAACTCCCGTTCGCCGGGCGCGGACGGGTCGAGGACCGGGTTGACGGAGTTGATGCGCACGAGGTCCTGCAGCACGCGGGTGATGTAGCCGGTGTCGATCGACAGCATGGACGCGCCTCCCGGGTTGGGACATATTATGCGCATGGAAAATGGAACCACGACGGGATTCGGGGTTCGCCCGCCTTCGCCGCGCGGCCTACCGGCCGGCTTCGGCGCGGCTTCGTGGTGAGAGACTCGGACGGTCGTGCCTTGTCGGCGTCGCACTTGGCGCCTGTCTCGCCGCGTCGGCGGCCCAAGCGCAGACACGCGGCGGTCGCGGGCAAGCCGGGGCCGCTGGCGCACACGTTTTCGATCGTCGCACGCGACCCGGCGACGGGCGAGATGGGCGTCGCCGTCCAATCGCACTGGTTCGCGGTCGGCTCGAACGTGACGTGGGCCGAGGCCGGCGTGGGCGCGGTGGCCACGCAGTCGTTCATCGATCCGTCCTACGGCTACAAGGGCCTCGACCTCATGCGCACCGGCGTGGCCGCGCCCGAGGCGCTGAGGCGGCTGCTGGCGGCCGACGCCCAGCGCGAGGTGCGACAGGTGGCGATGATCGACGCCCAGGGCCGCGTGGACGCCTTTTCCGGCGCGCTCGACATCAAGGACGCCGGCCACACCGTGGGCGCGCAGTTCTCGGTGCAGGCCAACATGATGGCCAACCCGAAGGTCTGGCCGGCGCATGGCGGCGGCGTTCGAGGGCACCCGCGGCGACCTGGCGGACCGCATGCTCGCCGCGCTCGAAGCGGGCCAGGCGGCGGGCGGCGACATTCGCGGCAAGCAGTCGGCTGCGATTCTCGTCGTCAAGGGGACGTCCAGCGGGCGGCCGTGGGTGGGCGCCGACCGCGTCTTCGATCTGCGGGTCGATGATCATCCCGATCCGATCCCTGAACTGAGGCGTCTCGTTCGTTTGCAGCGCGCGTACGCGCACGCCAACCGCGGCGACGAACTGGTGTCGGAGAAGCGCATCGACGAGGCGCTGAGGGAGTACAAGGCGGCCGGCGAACTCGCGCCGGAGATTCTCGAACTGCCGTTCTGGGAAGCGGTGACGCTGGTGGTCGTCGGACGAGAGGCGGAAGCCGCGCCGATCTTCCGGCGCATCTTTGCCAGGGAGCCCTACTGGGCCGACCTCGTGCCGCGCCTGCCGGCCGCGGGTCAACTGCCCGACGACCCGGCGCTCATCGCGCGGATCGTCGCGCTTCGCGCCTCGAAGCAGGGACAGGGGGCTAGGCGCTAGGGGCTAGTCTGACGCGGCTATCGCCGCGTCGGTGGCGTGCAGATCGTATCGCGCCGCCGCCGCACGCTGCGTGCCAGACTAGCGCCTAGCGCCCAATCCCTGGCCCCTAGTACGTGTCCGCCTCCACCACGATCTTCTGCGTATAGTCCTTCCCGCCGACGCTGAGCTTCAACAGGTAGGTGCCCGGCTCGATCGCCGGCCCGCCGCCGAAGCCGCCGCGGCCGCCACCGCCCCCGGCAGCCTGGCCGCTGCCCGCACCGCGCCCGCCGGCGCCGCCAGCGATCGGATTCCCGCGCAGGTTCCACTGGACGCGGTTCAGACCCGCCTCCTTCGTGCCGGCGAGTTCGCGCACCACGCGGCCGGTGACGTCGGCGATCGTGATCTTGACGTCGCCCGCCGGCGCGCTCTTCAGGTAGTAGCTGATCGCGGTGCCGGCCGCCGGGTTCTCGCCGCGGAAGTACTTGTTGCCGCCCACCGTGATGCTCTGCGTGATGTCGTTCCGCCACGCCACCGCGGGCCGCGGCGGGAACAGCGTGGCATCGGCCGCCGCGGCCGCATCCGTCATCTGCTGCAGCGCGGAAATGTCGTCGAGGATCCAGATGCTCCGCCCGTGGGTGCCGATGATGAGGTCGTTGTCCCGCGGGTGCACCAGGATGTCGTCGATGCGCACCGTCGGCAGCCCCGTCGAGAACCGCTTCCATTCCTTGCCGCCGTCGAGCGAGATGAACATCGCGTACTCGGTGCCGGCGTAGAGCAGGTTGCGGTTCTTCGGATCCTCGCGGACGACGTTGACGTTGCCCGCCGGCAGGTTGTTCGCGATCGCCGTCCAGGTCTCGCCGTAGTCCTTCGTCACGTAGACGTACGGCTTGTGGTCGTCGGTGCGGTGGGCGTCGAACGCCACGTAGCACGTGCCCGCGTCGAAGTGCGACGGCTCGACCCTCGACACGAAGGTCTCGTCCGGCACGCCCTTCACGTTGCCCGCCACGTTCTTCCACGCGTCGCCGCCGTCACGGCTGACCTGGAGATTGCCGTCGTTGGTGCCGACCCACACGAGGCCGGGCACCACCGGCGATTCCGCCACGGTGGTGATGACCGACGTCGTCGCCACGCCGTCGTGCTTCGACGCCATCGGCGCATCGCCCGCGAGGCCCATGATCGGCCGCGTGAAGCGGCTGAGGTTGCGCGTGAGGTCCGGCGACATCGTCCAGGTGTCGCCGCGGTTGTAGGACTTGAACAGCCGGTTGCCGCCCACCCAGACGATCTCCGGGTTGTGCGGCGAGAGCACGGTGGGCGTGTTCCAGAAGAAGCGGAACGCCTCTCCCGCCGGCGGCACGGGCACCACGTTCGACGCGGTGCTCGGCGTCGACATGCCGAACTGGGCCGCCATCTGGGCGAGCTGTTCGGGTGACGGCCCGCTCTGGCCGGCCGCGCGCGGGGCCCGCGGGCGGATGCTCGTCGTCGTGCCTTTTCGCAGATCGAGCCGGTTCACGGCGCCGTCCTGCGACTCGGCGTACACGATGGCCCAGTCTTCGGGATCCTGCTGGGTGTAGAACCCGTCGCCGCCGCCCACGCGGTACCAGTCGGAGTTGAGGATCCCCACCGCGTTCCGCTTGGCGCTCGGCCCGCACCACGACCCGTTGTCCTGCAGCCCGCCGCACACGAAGTAAGGCCTCCGCATGTCGGCGCTGATCGCGTAGAACTGCCCCGTGGCCTTCGTGTTGATGAAGTCCCACGTGGCCCCCTGGTCGTAGCTCACGTCGAGGCCGCCATCGTTCCCGTAGATCACGTGGTTCGAGTTCTTCGGGTTGATCCAGATGGCGTGATGGTCGCTGTGCGCGAGGTTCTGGATCGTCTGGAACGTCTTGCCGCCGTCGACCGACTTGAAGGCCGGCGCACCGCCCAGGAATACGATGTCGGCGTTGCCCGGGTCGACCCGGATCTGGCTGTAGTACATGGGCCGGTCGTTGGTATTGCTCACCACGCGCCAGGTCCTGCCGCCATCGTCCGAGCGCCACACGCCGCTCTTCTTCGGGTCGGGAGGCGCCTGGGCCCCCGGCTGGCCAGGCTGGGCGCCCGCCGGAGCCTGCCCTCCCCGTCCGCCGGCGCCCGGGGTGACCGGCTTGCCGTCGGCGCCGACGCCGGCGCCCGTCCCGCCGCTCGGACCGACCTCGATCTGCGCGTAGACGACGTTCGGCCGCGTGCGGCAGAGGTCGAGGCCGATGCGCCCGAGCATCCCGTCGGGAAGGCCGTTCCCCTGGAGCTTCGTCCACGTCTTGCCGCCGTCGGTGGTCTTCCACAGCGCGCTGCCGGGACCGCCGCCGTTGAACCCGTGCGCCGTGCGGCGCCGCTGATACGAGGCGGCGTAGAGGGTGTCCGGCTTCGACGGGTCCATCACCACGTCGGTGAAGCCGGTGTCCTCGTCGATGAACTTGGAATTGATCCAGGTCTTGCCGCCGTCGATCGTCTTGTAGAGGCCGCGTTCCTTGTTCGGGCCGAACAGGTGCCCGAGCGCCGCCACGTACACGATGTTCGGGTTTGTCGGGTGCACGACCACGCGCGCGATCGACTGGGTGTTCACCAGGCCGACGTTCACGAACGTCTTGCCGGCGTCGGTGGACTTGTACATGCCGTCGCCGAACGACGAACTCTGGCGGTTGTTCGCCTCGCCCGTGCCCGCGTAGATGATGTTCGGGTCCGAGGGCGCCACTGCGAGGTCGCCGATGGAGTTCGTCGGGTAGATGTCGAAGATGGGTTCGAACGTCGTCCCGTTGTTGACCGTCTTGAAGATGCCGCCCGTCGCGTAGCCGACGTAGTAGATCGACGGGTTCGACTCGACGACCGCGATGTCGTCGATACGCCCCCCCATGTTGGCCGGCCCGATCGAGCGCCAGCGAAACGCCTTGAGCACCGGGTCGGCCGACTCGTTGATCGGCGGCGCGGGCGGCGGCGTTTGCGGCTGGGGCGCCGGCTGGGCCGCTGCCGGCTGCGCGGGCCGCGCGGGGGCCTGGGGCGCCTGGGCGCCGAGGCTGCCGGCGAAGAGCACGGCCATGCCCAGAACCAGGCCGGACAGGACGAAGGCGCGCATCGGTCTTCTCATCGCGGATCGGTCCTTTCTCGTGGAGGGC
This sequence comes from uncultured Acidobacteriota bacterium, assembly GCA_963806085.1. Taxonomy (GTDB): domain Bacteria; phylum Acidobacteriota; class Vicinamibacteria; order Vicinamibacterales; family JAKQTR01; genus JAKQTR01. Next base: position 412,533 of record CAWDWR010000001.1, on the reverse strand, counting down.
GACGACGATCGCCGCATGGGTCCGCCCGGCGGTCCCGACATCACGGGCGGCGCTTTCAATACGACCGGCCGGCCCCGGGCGTTTCACGCCCGACCTCGGGGCCCGGCCGCGCAGCCGGATGGTAGACTGAGGCGTTCATGGATGTCACGCGCGAACGTCTCTTCACGCCGCGCTTTTTCCTGATGTGCGGCTTCTCGTTCGCCGTGTTTCTCTCGGCCTTCCAGCTGTTCCCCACCGCCCCCTTCCACGTCCGTGATCTCGGAGGCAGCACCTTCGCGGCCGGCCTGTTCCTGGCGTTCCTGACGTTCGCCTCGGCCGTGTCGGCGCCGTTCACCGGGGCGATGGCCGACCGGTTCGGGTTGCGCCGGACCCTGCGGGTAGGCGGCATCGCGCTCACCGTGTTCTCGGCCGGATATGCGGTGATACTCGACTACCGCCTGATGCTCGCACTGACGGTGCTGCACGGCCTGTTCTGGTCCGGCGTGCTGACGGCGTCGGCGGCCTACATGACGGGTATCCTGCCGCCAGGGCGCCGGGCGGAAGGCATCGGCTACTGGGGACTGGCATCCGTGCTCGCGCTGGCCGTGGGCCCGACGATCGGGTTCTGGCTGTACCAGTTCGGGTGGACGGTCCTGTGCAGCGCGATGGGCGTGTTGAATCTCGCCGTCGCGCTCATCGCGTGGCGGCTGCCGAAGGAACGGCCGCACCCATCGCTCGAAGGAGCCGCGACGGGAGGCCCCATCATCGAGTGGCGCGTCCTGGTCCTCTCCGGAACGCTCCTGCTCTATTCCTACAGTTATGGCGCCATCACGAGCTTCGCGGCGATGTATGCCGAGGCGAGCGGCTCGACGCCCAGAGGCCTGTACCTCACGGCGGTAGGAATCGCCATCATCGCGACGAGGCCGTTCCTCGGCCGGATGGCCGATCGCATCGGCTACGTCCGCCTGCTCATCCCCTGCCTGGCGCTGATCTCAGCCGGCGTGCTCGTGCTGGTGGCCGGCGGCAACCGCCCGACGCAGCTCCTCTCAGCGGCGATCTTCGGCACGGGTTACGGCACCGCCTACCCGGTCTACGCCGCGTACCTGCTGCAGCGAGTCAGCGCGACGCGCCGGGGGTCCGCCTTTGGCGCGCTCATCGCCGCGTTCGACACCGGCATCGGGACGGGCTCGCTCGTCACCGGCTGGGTCATTGGCGTCGCGGGTTATCAGGCCGGCTTCGGCGCGGCCGCCGCGCTGTCGGCCCTGGCGATCCCGTACTTCTTCGCCGTCCGCCGCGTCCTCCCGGAAAAGGGGGACAGTCCCCTCTGGCATTCGACCTGAGGCAAAACGGGACAGTCCCCTTCTGCGTTCCGGCGGTGCGCGCTATACGGGCAGGAGGATGGTCGGGGTCTCGCCGATCTCGGCGTGGTAGCGCTGGGCGACGCGCTCGGCGACGGCGCGGCCGCTGCCGCGCCGGGTGAGCACCACGATGGAGCCGCCGAAGCCGCCGCCGGTGAGCCGCGCGCCGTAGACGTCGCGCTCGCTGCTCGCGATCTCGACGAGCGCGTCCACCTGCGGCACCGAGACCTCGTAGTCGTCGCGCATCGACGCGTGCGACGCGTAGAACAACTCGCCGACCTGCGCCGGGTCGTCCGCGCGCAGCGCGGCCACGGCCTGCAGCACGCGCTCGTCTTCGGTGACGACGTGGCGGGCCCGCCGACGGTAGGGCTCCTCGAGCGCGTCGACCGACGGCAGGTTCGCCAGCGGGACGTCGCGAAGTTCATGCACCCCCAGCCGCCGGCTGGCTTCCTCGCACTGGGCGCGTCGCGTGGCGTACTCGCCGCTCACGATCCGATGCCTCACCCCTGAATCGATCACCACGAGCTCGGCGCTGGGCGGCAGCGGCACGCGGTCGAAATGCAGGGAACGGGTGTCCAGGAAGAGGGCCGAACCCGCCGTGCCGAGGCTGACCACCATCTGGTCCATGATGCCGGTCGGCGCGCCCACGAACTCGTTCTCAGCCCACTTCCCCGCCATCGCCAGCTCGACGTCGTCGAGATGGAGGTCGAAAGCGGTCCGAAGCGCGCGCGCCACGCTCACCTCGAGCGCGGCGCTGGACGACAGGCCGCTTCCGACCGGCACCGTGGACTCGATGCGCATGTCCACGCCGCGAAGGTGCAGGCCGCGCTGACGGAGCGCCACGGTGACGCCCTGCACGTAATCGATCCACGTGCGCGTCTGGCTCTCCCGCCCCAGTACGAATTGCTGCATCCGGTGCGCGTCGTCGACGTTGGCACTCCAGACGCGCACCGTGGCATCCGGCCGCGGCACCAGTTCGACGCGCGTCCGCTGGGGAATCACCGTCGGCAGCACGTAGCCGCCGTTGTAGTCGGTGTGTTCGCCGATGAGATTGACACGCCCAGGCGCGTCCGCGGCAACTGCGGGCCCGGTGCCGAAAATGTCCGCAAAGGTCTGCACGATTCACCTGCCTCGCTGGGCGGACGGGGCTGGCGCCGCGAGCGCCTCCGCCAGGACGTCTCCGTCGGCGTGCGCCAGCGTCACGCCGCACAGGTACGCAAGGGTCGGCGCGATGTCGGCGGGGGTGGCCGGCCGCGTGTACTCCCCAGGCTTGATGCCCTTGCCGAACAGGATGAGGGGCACCTGCTGGTCGTAGCCGTACATGGTCCCGTGTGACGTGGCGCTGCCCGGCTGGGGCGAGCCATCGGCGGTCACGAAGAACCAGTATGGCTTCGGCATCACGATCAGGTCGCCGCTCCGGCCGGGATAGTAACTCAACAGCGCGGCACGGGCGTCGCGGTCGCCGGCTGCGGCGTGTGATTCCAGCTGCTCGGCGAAGAACGCCGCGGCCACGCCCGGCACGGCCTTGATCGCTCGCAGCACCTCGTCGGTGGCCTGGGAATCGCGCCGCAGCTTGTCGACAACGCCGGGCGGGAGGATCAGATCCGAGTACTGGCTGCGCACGGGGCCCAGCCCCGGCCCGAAGGCGGCCTCGAGCGCTTTCTGGGCGGCCAGACGCACGGCGGCGGAATCGAGGCGCCCGGCGTCGAGCGCGGCAGCCGCCGCCTGCTCCGGGATCGGTGCGGCGCCGTGATCGGCGGTCAGCGCGACGACGTAGTTGCCGGCGCCGACGGTGCGGTCCAGGTGAGCGAGCAGCCTGCCGAGCGTGCGGTCGAGCCGCACGAGCGTGTCCTGCACCTCGTGACTGGTCGGTCCGAAATCGTGGCCCACCAGGTCGAGGGCCGAGAAGCTGACGCCGAGGAAATCGGTGCCTGTTCCCTGCCCGAGCTTCAGCGCATCCACGGAAGCGATGGCCATGCGGCCGAGGTAGTCGTCAGAAAAGGGGCTCGACTCCCAGGCCTCGAACGCCTGCGCGTCGGGCGTGCCCGCCCTGGCTCCGATGGCGTGCGGGAACTCGCCCGACCAGTACGCCGCCGGCTTCTCACCTTTGCCCACGTCGGAGAAGAGATACTGCCCATCGGGCAACGTCCGGGTCCAGGTCCTGCCGAAATCGGCCGTGACCGGGTTGGTCTTCACGAACTCCGCCACGAAGCGCACGGGAACGGAGGTGTACGCCGAAGAGGTGACGAAGCCGCCGGCCGCAGCATTGAACCAGACGGCGGCGTCGGCGCGATCGCCGGCCAGCATGATGGCCGTCCGCTCCTTCATCGACATCGTGACGACCCGCGTCGGCACGGGCATCTGCACGCGCAGTTCGTCGGAGAGCGTCGCCGTCTGCAGGCGCCACGGGCTTTCGCCGCCGCTCACCGGGGACGCGTAGCTGACAATCGTGCGGCTGGGGTCCCAGGTGCAGGTGACGCTGCGGTCCAGCTCACGGTCGAACCACGAGTTGCCGACGATGCCGTGCGTCCGCGGGAAGGCGCCGGTCGAGATGGTCGCATGGCCGACGCAGGTCACGGTGGTCAGATACGGGTAGGCCGCGCGGCGGAACCACGCGCCCCCATCCACGATCCGGCGGAGGCCGCTTCTCCACTGGAACCCGTAGCGCGCGACGTAGTCGCCGCGCATCTGATCGACGACGATCACGACGACCAGTCTGGGAGGAGGCGCCGGGGCGGCGTGGGCGGCCGCGGCGGCAACGAGCAGCGCGAGTGCAAGGACGGTTCGGCGGACATGGGCGATCATGGCGGCGGGCAGCTCCTGGCCTGGCGCGGGCCCTCCGGCGCCTGCACACGGCGGCCGGGTTCCTGTAGCATAGCTGAACCAACGATGCCGCGCTTCAAGCTCACCATCGAGTACGCCGGGACCCGCTACAGCGGGTGGCAGATCCAGAAGAACGCGCGGACCGTGGCCGGCGAACTCGAGCGCGCCATCGCGGCGGCCACCGGGGTGCGGCAGTTCGAGCTCTACGGCGCCGGACGCACCGACGCCGGCGTCCACGCGCTGGCGCAGGTCGCGCACCTGCAGATCGACACGCGGATGGACGCCGCGACGCTGGCCTGGCGCATCAACGACGAACTGCCGGCCGACATCAACGTGCTCGATGTCGTGCGCGCGCCGCAGCATTTTCACGCCCGGCACGACGCGGTGGCGCGCAGCTACCTGTACCAGATCGCGCGGCGCCGCACGGCGTTCGCCAAACCCTACGTCTGGTGGGTCCGCGAAGACCTGAACCTGAAGACGATGCGCGAGGCGGCGTCGGCGTTCGTCGGCCTGAAGGACTTCCGGTCGTTTTCGGCGGACGACCGCGAGGAGGCGTCGTCGAAGGTGCAGGTGGACAGGGTCGACATCCTGGAGGAGCCCCCGCTGCTGCTCGTCCGAATCGTCGGCTCGCACTTCCTGTGGCGGATGGTCAGACGGATGGTCGGCGTGCTCGTGGCCGTCGGGCGGCGAGAACTGCGGCCCGCGGACGTGCGGCGCATGCTCGACGCAGTCCTCGGACGAATCGGCAGCGCTGGCGGCGCCCGCCGCGGGGCTGTTTCTCGAACGCGTGTACTACCCGGGCGATGATCGCGAAGGAGATTCATGCAGACCCCATGGGCAGATCGGTACGCACAGCGGACGCAGCGGATGCGGAGTTCCGCCGTTCGCGAACTCCTGAAGCTGACCGAGCAGCCTGACGTGATTTCGTTCGCGGGCGGGCTGCCCGCGCCCGAGACCTTTCCCGTCGAGCGCTTCGCGCAGGCCGTGCAGACCGTCATGACCGGACTCGGCGCGAAGGCGCTCCAGTACGGGACGACCGAGGGCTACACACCTCTGCGGGAACTGATCGCGCGGCACTCGACGCGCTACGGCATCAACGTCGAGCCGGAGAACGTCCTGCTCACCAGCGGATCGCAGCAGGCGCTCGATCTGATGGGCAAGGTGTTCATCAATCCCGGCGACCACATCCTCGTCGAGCGCCCGACCTATCTCGGCGCCCTCCAGGCGTGGAACGCGTACCAGGCGGAGTACGTCGCCGCCGACATCGACGACGAGGGGTACGTCGATCGCGTCGCTCGAGTCGAAGATCCGGTCCGGACCGAAGTTCATCTATGCGCTGCCGAACTTCCAGAACCCGAGCGGCATCACCATGTCGCTCGAGCGGCGGAAGGGCCTGATCGCGCTGGCGGACCACTACGGGGTGCCCATCCTGGAGGACGACCCGTACGGGCAGCTCCGGTACGAGGGCGAGCACGTGCCGCCCATCGTGCACCTCGACTCGGAGTTCCGGTCGACCGACGGCGCCCGCTACAGCGGCAACGTGATCTACCTCAGCACGTTCTCGAAGATCCTGGCGCCGGGCATACGCCTGGGCTGGATCATCGCGCCGGCGGAGGTCATCCAGAAGCTCGTGCAGGCCAAGCAGGGCACTGATCTCCACACGAGCACGCTCAACCAGATCGCCGCGTACGAAGTGGCGTCCGGCGGGTTCCTGAACGAGCACGTGAAGGTGATCCGGGCAATCTACCGCGAGCGGCGCGACAGCGATGCTGGCGGCGCTCGATCGCGATTTCCCGCCTGGCATCACCTGGACGCGGCCGAAGGGCGGCCTGTTCCTCTGGCTCACGTTCCCCGAGTGGATGGACGCGGCCGAGGTGCTGCAGGCGGCGATCGCGAAGCGTGTGGCGTTCGTGCCGGGCGAGTCGTTCTTCACCGACGGCACCGGCCGCAACACCGCGCGGCTGAACTTCTCGAACGCAACGCCGGAACGGATCGGGGAAGGCGTGGCCAGGCTGGCGGATTGCCTCAACAGCCTGATGGCGGCCCGCCGATCCTGAATGCTCCCGCGCGCGGGGCGTCCTCGCCAGCGGCGCGGAGCCGAACACGGCGAGGCGAGACCGCTTTCGGGGCAGGTGTCCCGGAGTTCAGGACACCCTGTCCGGGATCGAGGCACGACCGGCAGCCCGGGTGCCGCGGCGGCGCGCGCGAGGCGGAGAACTCGGGCCGAATCGGCGGCCCTGCGCGCTGGCATCGCCTTTGCTGAAGACAGGGGCATGGTTGGTGCCCGTTCGGTGGATGCCGGTGCCAGGGTCGATGGACGCGTCAACGCCGCGCTGGGAAGATATCAGCCGCTGGTGGTTGCCGCGATTGCGGCCATGCTCCTGGCGCTCGTCTCGGTGCCGAAGGTCACGCTACCCCTCCAATAGGCTTCGCGCGTGAGACGGGGCATGCCCGCCTCACGGCGCGAAGCGCTCGGTCCGGGCGTCCTCCGCCACCCCTCGCCGCGCGCGCGCCTCCATCCAGACCAGCAACGGCATCGCACACGCCCAGAGCACGGCAATCGACGCCAGCGCGGCGGCGTGCGACGGCCCGAGCATGGCGGCGCCCATCCGCTCGCCGGCCGCGTACGCCATTGGTCCGCCGACGGCTCCGACGAGGGCCGCAAGCGCGAAGCGTCCGCGCATCCACGACATCACGCCGCCGAGGACGGCCGCCTGCAGGACCCAGAGCGAGACCATCCACACGGTCGAGGGCCAGCCGAGCACGGCGTGCGACGGAAAGCGCAGCACGCCGGCGAGCACGAGGATCGAGTCGGCCGCATAGCCGGCCAGCCCGGCCTGGCCGAGCAGCCAGGCCTGACGGGATCGTGCGGCGCCGGACGGAAACGTGCTTCAGATAGGCCGCCACGTAGGCGGCAACGGCGACAGGCCCCACCCACGGCAGCCCGCGCGCCGCGCCCCCGACGCAGGCGAACCAGCACGCGTAGAATGCGACGAAGCTGATAAGCAGGCGGGTCATGGAACCGTGGCTACAGTTCCCGCAGCGCCGACACGATCGGGCAGCCGCGCCGCGCGCACGGCGGGCAGCAGGCCGCCGAGCAGCCCCATGATCAGGGCGTAGACGATTCCGGCCACGATCAGTCCCGGTGTCACCGCGAACGCGAAGGCGACCTGGCTGAAGGTCTGCCAGTTGATCGTGGACGTCTGGAACCCGTTGAACCCGACGTACGCCAGCGCGCCGCCGATCGCGCCGCCGATGAGCGCGAGGAGCAGCGATTCCGCCAGCACCGACACGACCACCGGCCCGCCGCCGAAGCCGAGCGCGCGAAGCGTCGCGATCTCGCGCGTGCGCGCCGCCACGGCCGAGTACATCGTGTTGATGGCGCCGAAGATGGCGCCGATGCCCATCAGCAGCGCGATGCCGGCACCGAGCGTCGTGATGAGCGTCGACACCATCTGCGACTGCTCGGCGAAGTAGTCGGTCTCGCGCAGCACCTTGAGGTTGAGCCTCGGGTCGGTCGTCAGCGCGTCCTTGAACCGGGTGAACGCCTCCGGCGACTCGAGCTTCGCGTAGACGGTCTGGAACGACGTGCCGCGCCGGTACGCCGGCTGAAGCACGGCCGCGTCGCACCAGAGCTCGGAATCCGACATCGTGCCGCCGGCGTCGAAGATGCCGACCACGACCCATTCGCTCTGGCCGAACTTGAGCGTCCGGCCGATCTCGAGACCGGCGAACTGCCCGGCGGCGCCGCGCCCGACGATCAATTCGTTTCGCCCGGTCTCGAACCGCCGCCCCGCGACATGCGGACGTTCGGCCGCACGGCGAACGCGTTCGGCCCGACGCCGCGCAGCGGCACGTTCGCCGTCGTGTTCGTGCTGCGCTTCGGCAGGTCGACGATGACGAACAGCTCCGCCGACGCGAGGGGCCCGCTCTCGCCGCGGCGCACGCCCGCCGCGTCGCCGATGAGGCGCACGTCCTCGAGCGCCAGGCCGCTGACCATCTCGCTGTCGGCGCCCGACCGCATGACGATGGCCGTGTCGGGCGAGCCGGTGGTGGCCATGGTCTTCCGGAAGCCCGCGGCCATCGAGAGCACGGCCACGAACACCGCCACGACGCCGGCGATGCCGACGACGGCCACCATCGACGAGGTCGACGCGCTGCCGGAGGGTGCGCAGGTTGAGCAGCGTCACCACGACGACCTGGGAGAGCCAGCTGAGCAGCCCCCGCATGGTCACGTCCTCCTCAGCGCATCGACGATGCGCAGGCGCATGGCCTGGACCGCCGGCATGATGCCCGCAACGACGCCGAGGGCGAGGGCGAAGAGCGCGCCGCGGACGAGATCGGCCGCCGGCAGGTAGAACGCCGGCAGCATGCCGTTGGTCGGGTCGCCGCCCTGCGTGATGAGCCACGCGAGGCCGAGGCCGATGGCGCCGCCCAGGACCGCGATCGCGCACGACTCGACGAGCACCAGCGCGAGCACGAGTCCGTCGCGAGAAGCCGAGCGTCTTCAGGACGCGCCAGTTCGCTCGTGCGCTCGCGCACCGACTGCGCCATCGTGTTGGCCGCCACCAGCAGGATGGTGAAGAAGACGGCCGTGACGATCCCGCGGATGATGGCGCCGATGTCGCCGACCTGCTTCGCGAACGCCTGGACGAACGCCTTCTCGGTCGTGGTCTTCGTCTCGGCGAACGAGTTGGCGAACTGCGCGTCGATGCGCTCGGCGATCTGCGGCGCGGCGGCGGGGTCGTTGATGCGAATGACGTACCAGCCGACCAGGCCCTGCCCGAACTGGCGGGCCTCGTCGAAGTACTCGTAGTTGAAGAAGAACGGCGTCGTATCCACGCCCTTCTTGTCGCCGTCGTAGATGCCGCAGAGGTTGAACTCCCAGGTGCGGCTGCCGTCCTTCTTGCGCCAGATCGTCGCCTGGATGGGAATGCGGTCGCCGACCTTGAAGCCGAAGCGGTCGGCCGTCTGCCGGCCGACGATCGCGCACGTGCGGTCGCGTCAGCCACGCCTTCTTCTGGTCCTCCGGCAGCACGTATTCCGGGTAGAGCTTCAGCAGGCGGTCCGGATTGACCGGGCACTGCATGAAGAAGTTGCTCGGCTTCTGGTAGATGCCGCCGAACCACGTCTGGTGCAGCACGTCGACGACGCCGGGCGTCTGCTCGAGCCGCGCGGTGTAGCTCTCGGGCAGCAGCTGGATGATCGACACCTTGTGCGTGATGACCAGCCGGTCGTTGCCCGCCAGTTCGACGCCCATGCTGAACGCCATGTTGAGCGCCGCCAGGATGCCGAACAGCAGGAACGCCACGACGATCGAGAGCACCGTGAACGTCGTGCGCGTCTTCCGGCGCATGAGGTTCCGCCAGACGAGCGGGCAGGTACTTCATACGACCGGCTCCCTGCACCAGCACGCCCTTGTCGAGGTAGAGCACGCGCGTGGCGCGCCGGGCGCGGCGTGCGGATCGTGGGTGACCATCACGATGGTCTTGCCGTGCTCGCGGTTCAGCCCCTGCAGCAGGTCGAGGATCTCGTCGCCGGACTTGCGGTCGAGATCGCCGGTCGGCTCGTCGCACAGCAGCAGCGTCGGATCGGTGACCAGGGCGCGCGCGATGCCGACGCGCTGCTCCTGGCCGCCCGAGAGCTGCCGCGGATAGTGCTTCGCGCGGTCGGTCAGGCCGACCACGGCGAGCGCCGTCGCCACGTGCTTCTTGCGCTGCGCGGCGCCGAGGCTGGTGAGCAGCAGCGGCAGCTCGACGTTGCGCTCGGCCGTCAGCACCGGCAGCAGGTTGTACATCTGGAACACGAACCCGATGTGGCGCGCCCGCCACGCCGCCAGCTGGCCGCCCGACATCTGGTCGATGCGCTGGCCGCCGATCTCGACCTCGCCGCGCGTGGGCCGGTCGAGGCCGCCGAGCAGGTTCAGCAGCGTCGACTTCCCCGACCCGGACGGCCCCATCAGCGCGAGAAAGTCGCCGCGCGGGATCTCGAGATTCAGCCCCTGCAGGACGTCGATCCGCTCGCCGCCGCGGCGGAACTCCTTGTGCACGATCGCGGACCGTCACCAGAACGCCGTCAGCCGGCGCGGCATCGCTCATAGCGTCTCCCTGCCTACCGGACGACGACCTTGCGCGCCGTCGGCGAGGGCCGGCGGCCCGTCGACGACGACCCGGTCTCCCGCGGCCACGAGCCCGCCCAGCGACCTCGACCTGGTCGCCCTTCGCGTCTCCCGAGGCGCACCGCGCGCCGCTCGACCCGGTCCTCGATCACGACGAACACGACCGACTGCCCCTGGTCGGTGCGGATCGCGGCCTTGCGGCACGGTGAGCCGCGGTCGGGCGGGCGCCGACGCCGCCCGGCTCGGCCGCGCCCAGGAACGCCACCTTCACGCCCATGTCCGGCAGGATGCGCGGATCGAGCTGCTCGAACCCGATGCGGACGAGCACCGTCGCCTTCTGGCGGTCGGCCGTCGGGACGATCGTGATGACGTGGCTCGGGATCTCCAGTCCGGGTACGCGTCGAGCGTCGCTTCCACCTTCTGGCCCGGCGTCACGCGGTTGATGAAGCTCTCGTTGACGTCGACCTCGATCTCGAGCGACGACATGTCGACGATGGTCGAGATGCCCGGTGCGCGTGAACCCGCCGCCGGCCGACACCGGCGACACCATCTCGCCGGGCTGCGCGTCCTTCGAGATGCGCGATCCCGGCGAACGGCGCGCGGATGACCGTGTCGTCGAGGTCGGTGCGGCGCACGGCGACCTGCCGCTCCGCGACCGTCACCTGCTCGCGGGTCAGCTCGAGGCGGGCGCTGAGCGCGTCGACTTCCGCCTCCGCCTTGTCCAGGTCCGCCTGGCCCGAGATGCCGTCCTTCACGAGCGCGCGAGCGCGCTCGAGCGTCTGCCGCGCCTCCTTCAGGCGCACCTCGGTTTCCGCCGCCGTGCGCCGCGAGGCGCCCAACTCGGCCTCCGCCAGTTCGAGGTACCGCCGCAGCGTCGTGTCGTCGAGCCGCGCGAGCACCTGGCCCGCCTTGACGGCCATCCCCTCTTCGACCAGCACCTCGACCACCTTGCCCGTCATCTTCGACGAGACCGTGGCCCGGCGGCGCGCCGTGACATAGCCCGACGCATTCAGCAGAATCGGTCCGCCGCCGCGTCCCGCGCCGCTCGCCTCGACGACAGCCGCGACGCGCACCGGCACGGCGCGAGGAGCGCCGAGCCAGTACCAGAGCGCGGCAGCGGCCAGGCCGCGACGAGCAGGAATGCCAGGAGCCAGATGCCGGTCCGCACCGAGCCTCCATGGCGCGCCTGGTCGTCGATCCGCAGATCACTCAATGACGGTTTGAGATCGCCCATCGGATTGAATCCCGTATGTTACCCCGTCGGCAGGACGTCAGCACAGCGGGACGTCCTCGGGGTCCGGCGGCGTGCCGGGCACGGTCCAGTACTTCACCGGCACCGACACCAGCGGGTACGCGCGGCGCAGGCCGACCACGCGGTCCCCGTACTCGCCGGCGGGTATCGCGCCTCCCGCCCGAAGACGCTTGAGGCGCCTCAGTTCGTAGCGATAGAGTTCGCCCACGTAGCGGAAGACGAGCGCCGGGCGGGTTCCGGGCAGGGGCCGGACGCCGTGCGTCAGCAGTTGCTCGAGAATCTCCGGCTGATACTGGAACTCCATGCGGCCGTCTCCGCTTCAATCCTGCCAGTTTTGGGCGCTGGACAGGGAGATTTCGAAATGATATCATACTGAAAGCACTGGAGGCAGCCATGTCCGTCCGGCGAGTCGCCATCCTCATCAGCGTCATCGTGGCAGTGCTGGCCGGGGCCGTCATCCCGGCCGTGGCGGCCAAGTCCTACCGCGCAGAGCGTTTTCACTCGCGCATCGTCGTCGAGCCGGGCGGGGCCATCGTCGTGACCGAGACCGTTCGATTCGAGTTCGGCCCCGACTCGTTCACGTACGTCTATCGCGACCTCCCGAGCCGGAAGACCGACGGCCTCACGATTGTCGCCGCCACGATGGACGGGGTGCCGATGGAGCGCGGCAAGGCGGCCGGCCAGTTCGAGGTGAGGCGCGAGGACAATCGGCGGCGAATCGTCTGGCACTTCCCGGCGACGTCGAATGGCGCGCACACGTTCACGGTGACCTATCGCGCCGCGGGAGTCGTGTGGCAGGACGCGGGCCGCGACGTGCTCGCATGGACGCTGCTGCCGGTCAAGCACGAATACGCCATCGCCTGCGCGTCGGGTGAAGTCGAGTATCCCGAATCGGCCCAGCCTCTCGGCAGCGCGCGGTTCGATCCTCCACCTCAGGAGCTGCAGGTCGAAGGCCGGGCCGTCAGGTTCCTGCGCTGCCCGTTCGATCGCGATCGCTCGTGGGTGGTCGAGATGGACTTCGCGGCCGGCAGCGTCGCAACCCAGCCTCCCGGATGGCAGCAGCGGTCGATGCGAAACCGCCAGAACCTGCCGCTGTTTCTGGGACTGGGCGGCCTCATCCTGCTCGCGGGGCTCGGAGGATTCATCTTCTTCGCCCTGACCCACCGGCACCTGCGAACCGAGACGGCAGGCGCGATCGCCTCGCCGCCGGATGGTCTGCGGCCGGCGCTGGCGGGCGCGCTCATCAGCACCGGCGCATCGGCGGGCTGGGGCCCCGTGCTCGCCGCGGTCATGGATCTTGCGCGCCGCGGCGCGTTGACGATCCAGAGCGTGGAGAAATCGGGCCTGTTCCAGTCGAACGAAGTCCGCCTCTCGCGAGGGCCGACACCGGCCGACGCGGCCCCGCACGAGCGCGTCCTGCTGGACCTGCTGTTCACGGACAAGCACGGTCCGAGATCGACTGTCACCTTCTCGGAGCTGGCCAGAACGTTCGCCTCGTCGCGCCGATGGAAGCGCCTGCGCGAGGCCATCGCGTCCGACCTCCGCGCCGCGAGACTCCTGGACGGCGACCGCGAGCGCACGCGAAGCCGCACGATGACGGCCGGGCTGACGATCATGCTCCTGTCCATTGCCGGGTTCATCGGGAGCGTCGCGCTGTTCGACCAGTTCGGCGAGCCGGTCCTGTCGGTGCCGATTGCCCTGCTGGCCGTCGGCGTGACCGGGATGATCACGGGCAGTTCGCTGTCGCCGCTCTCGGAGGAAGGCCATCGGCAGGCCGAACGCTGGCGGGCGTTCAAGCGCGCGCTCGGAGACGCGTCCGGCGAGTCGTCGGGCGCGGTGCCCAGCGTCGAGCGCGTCGAGCGCTGGCTGCCCTACGCGGTGGCGTTCGGCACGGCGCTCGCCTGGATGAAACGCCTTCAGAAGCAGGGTGTCACGATGGGCCCGTCGTGGCTCTCGGCGATCAGCCGGGACGGCATACACGGCCCCTCGAGCATCGGGGCGACGGTCGCCGTGCTGTCGGCGGGCTCGAGCGCGGGCGCGCACGCGGGTGGCCATGCCGGGGGCGCCTCGGGGGCAGCCGGCGGCGGCGCGAGCGGGGCGGGCTGACGCCAGTCGCGTCCTTGCCGTCGATGAAACCGCCGGGGCCCAGCCCCTGGCCCTAAGACGTGTACGGATGCCGCAGCTCGATTGGCTTCGCGCGGCTGCGTACCCGGAGATTGATCAGTTCGACGAACACCGAGAACGCCATCGCGAAGTAGATGTAGCCCTTCGAGATGTGCTGGCCGAGGCCGTCGGCCATCAGGGACACGCCGATGAGCAGCAGGAAGCTCAACGCGAGGATCTTGACGGTCGGATGCTTGTCGACGAAGCCGGCGACCGCGGTCGCGGACACCATCATCACCCCCACGGCGAGGACGACGGCCGTCACCATCACGGCGAGGTCGTTGGCCATGCCGACCGCCGTGATGACGGAGTCGAGGGAGAAGACGATGTCGAGGAGCATCACCTGGAGGATGACCGCCGCGAACGAGGCGGCCACGCGAGCCGACTCGTGGCCCTCCTCGCCTTCGAGCTTCTCGTGGATCTCGTACGTCGCCTTCGCAATCAGGAAGAGACCGCCGCTGATGAGAATGAGATCCCGCCCGGAGAACTCGTGGCCAAACACAGTGAAGAGCGGCGCCGTCAGCCGGATGAGCCACGAGATCGAGAACAGCAGGGCGATGCGCATGAACATCGCCAGGAACAGCCCCAGCCGCCGCGCGCGGGGCTGCTGCGCGGACGGCAGTTTGCTGGCGAGGATGGACACGAAGATCACGTTGTCCACGCCCAGCACGATTTCCAGGGCGGTGAGCGTGACAAGCGCGATCCAGGTCTGCGGATCGGTCAGCCATTCGATCATGATGTAAGGTCCCACGCAACAATCGACCCCGGGTCGAGCACCGGCGACGCGGGGCGGGTCAGATCCAGACAATACACCGTGGCGCGGACGCGTGACAGCAGTCGAGGCGTCGTGTCACGCGCCTTGCCCGCCGCCGCCCCACACGAGGGCGCCCGCTCCGTCGAGCGCCCGAACGGGGTCGGCCTCGCGCTCGAAGTTGAAGCGCTCCGCGTAGGGTTCGCAGAGGCCGTAGACCACGAAGGGAATCCCGAAGCGGCGGAGGGCGAGGCCGAAGAGCACGGCCGACAGATCATCGCCGAAATCGCCCGAGTCGTAGAACCCGGCGAGAGCCACCCGGGTCACGACCGAGGCGGAAGGCGTGCTCGCGGCCATCGATCGCGGGCAGTATGCTACAGGTGGCGTTCTGCTGAACACGCAATGGTCGACCAGCCTCTCGTCTCGGTCATCATCCCCAGTTACGGGCGGCCCGTTCAGCTCGCGGCCTGCCTGCGGTCGGTGGCGACCTCCGAGTTTCATGCCGGCCCCTTCGAAGTGCTGGTCGTCGACGACGGAAACGCGGACCGGCTCGAACGGCAACTGGAACCGCCTCCTGGCCCTGCAAAGATCACGTGGGTACGGCTCCCGGAGAACCGGGGACCTGCCGAAGCGCGCAACGCGGGTGCGCGGGCGGCACGAGGCCGCTTCCTCGCGTTCATCGACGACGACTCCCTCGCCGACCCCGCCTGGCTCGCACGGCTCGTTGCGGCGTCCGTCGCCAACTCCGGGGCCGCCGTCGGCGGGCGCGTTGTCGACGGCAGCAGCGGCAATCTGTATTGCGCCGCCGACCAGGCCATTCTCGATGTCGTGTTCGCGCACTACAATGCCGACCCGTCACACGCGCGGTTCCTCTCGACGGCGAACCTCGCCGTCCCGGCAGACGCGTTCCGCGGAACCGGCGGCTTCGACCCCGCGTACCGCACGTCCGAGGACCGGGAGTTCTGCGCGCGCTGGCTCGCTGCCGGGCGGCGGATGGTCTACGCGGCCGACGCGGTGGCGGTCCATGCCGCCGCGAGCAGCCTGGGCCGCTTCTGGCGCCGGCACTATGCCTTCGGCAGAGGCGCGTACCGGTTCCGAAGCCGGCACGCCCGGTCGACCGGCGACCGGATCACGCTCGAATCGTCGGAGTTCTACAGACGGCTCGTCTTCAGCCCGATGACGCGACTGGCGCCGCCGAAGGGCGCGGCCATCGCCGCGCTAGTCGTGGTGTCCCAGATCGCCAGCGCGCTGGGGTTCCTGGCGGCGCGGCGTGCCGCTCAGACCTCGAAGGGCCGAACGGCGTAACTGTCGAAGCTGCAGCTGCTGATGGGCCGGTCGGCGTACGGGCAGTTCCGGCAGAAGCTGAGTTCGCCCGGGCGGTCGCGAATCGTGCGGCGGACCGCTCTGGCCCTGGAGCTCAGCCAGATGTCGCGGAACGAGCCGCCCGCCTTCAGGACGCCGTAGGGCTGACGACCGTTGAAGTCCTGCTCGCACGCGACGACCGTGCCGTCCGCAAGCAGCGTCGGGAAGCTGAAGGCGTGCTGGCAGACAAAATCGCGGCGCGGCTCGCGCGCTCCGCGCTCGTAGCGGTACGCGCGCAGCAACTCGTCGGAGGGCACCATGTTCCTGTGGGCGTCCTCGGCCGAGTCGATGATCGACAGGCTGCGCAGGGAAACCATGTCGAACCCGGCGTCGGTGGCGAAGCTGCGCAGCGACGGCAGCTCGCGCTCGTTCTGACGCATGGCCATGAACCGGCAGTGCAGCACGGGGAATCGCGCACCGGTCCGCCGCTTCCAGTCTGCCAGGGACCTGACGCCGTCGAGCGCCGGTGCGAGGCGCGCGCCCTTGCGGTACACGCTGTTGGTCGCGTCGGTCAGCCCGTCGATGGCGACAATCAGGTAAGTCGGCGGGTGCTCGCGCAGCGCCTCCTGCACACGCGGCGTGCTGAGGCTCTGCCCGTTGGTCGACAGCAGCGTGACCATCGGGTACCGGCCCGCGGTTTCGAGCGCGCGGCCCAGTTGCTTGTAGAGCAGCGGCTCGCCCCACGCCCAGAGCGAGAGCGTGAGCAGGTACGGGCCGACTTCACGCAGCACCTGTTCGAACAACTCCGGATCGACGGCGCTGGCCGAGCGTTCGAGCGCGCCGATGCCCGTCGGGCACACGGGGCACTCGAGTTCGCAGAAGCTCGTCAGTTCGATCTGCATGTGCAGCGGCCAGCTCCACGGGCGCAGACGCCGGTGCACCAGGTTGCCACCTGCGGCCAGGAGGTTCAGGCGCGCCGGCCATGACAGGCCGCGGACGGCCATCGGCATCGTGTCGAACGTGAAGCGGTACTGACCGCGGACGATGGCGTCCCACGCGACCCTCGGCGCGCTGCCGAGGTACTCCCAGCGCTCTCCTCGCCTCACGACACCCTGTGACCTCCGTCAACGTTACACGTTCCGGCAACCGGCCGGCCAGTCCCCTCTGTGCCGGCACCAGGTCTCCCGCCGGCTGGATCCTGGTGAAGGCTCCGGGCTAACATGCCGGCGCGATGAGTGGAGCCGTCACCTCCCGCACTCGGGTATTCGCGCCCGCCACCGTGTCGAACCTGGGCCCCGGCTTCGACGTGCTCGGCCTCGCCCTGTACAAGCCGGGCGACGTCGTCGAGGTCGAGACGATCGAGCGGCCCGGCGTCGAACTCGCGGACGTGGACAGGCGATGGGCGGCGCGCTGCCGCGCGAGGCCGTGCGTAATGCCGCGAGCGTCGCCGCCGCCGAGGTGGTGCGAATGGCCGCCGGACGGGCCGGCCCGCGGGCCTTCGGATGTGGCTGCACAAGGGCATGCCGCTCGAGAGCGGGCTGGGCAGTTCCGGGGCGTCAGCGGCGGCCGGCGCCGTTGCGGCCAACGAGGTCCTCGGCCGCCCGCTCGCCGCCGAGGCGCTCGTGCAGTGCGCGATGGCCGGCGAACGTGCGGCCTGCGGCACGGCCCACGCGGACAACGTCGCCCCGGCCGTGCTCGGCGGGATCGTGCTCATCCGAAGCTACGACCCGCTCGACCTGGTCCGCCTGCCGGTGCCCGACGGCCTGTTCGTCGCCGTCGTCCATCCGCACTGCGAGGTTTCGACCGCCGAAGCGCGCGCGCGGCTGACGGGCCGCGTGTTCGCGCTCGACAGACATCGTCGCCAACGCGGGCAACCTGGGCGCGTTCGTCGCGGCGCTGCACCAGGGCGACCTGGCGCTGCTCGGCCGGTGCCTCGACGACCGCATCGTCGAGCCCGTGCGTGCCGAGATGATCCCGGCCTATGCCGAGGTGCGAGGCGCCGCGCGCGGACGCCGGCGCGCTCGGCTGCGCGATCTCGGGGTCGGGCCCGTCGATGTTCGCGCTGTGCGACAGCGACGAGGCGGCCGCGGCGCGACCGCGCTGGCCATGCGCCGGGCGTTCAGGGACCGGGCCTCGCTCCCGCAGCGAGGCGTGGGTCTCGCCGGTCAACCGCGAAGGCGCGCATCTGCTTCCCTGAACATGCGACTGACGAGCACGAATCGGACGCGCGCCGACGGTAGGGTTCCGCGAAGCCCTGAGGCAGGGACTCGCACCTGATGGTGGCCTCTATCAGCCCGTCGATCTGCCGCTGGTCGAGCCGCGACGACCTTGCCGGCATGGCGCGGGCTGCCCTTTCCGGCGATCGCGCGCGCATCTCGCGGGGCGCCTGCTCGACGGGCGAGTTCGGGCCGGAGGTGCTCGACCGCGCCGTCAGAGCCGCCTGCGACTTCCCTGTGCCGGTCCGCCCGCTGGGCGACGGCCTCTGGCTGCTCGAACTGTTCCACGGGCCGACGCTGGCCTTCAAGGACGTCGGCGCGCGTGTTGCTCGCGCGGCTCTTCAGCGAGGTGCTGCGCGAGGAGCGCGACCATGCGACGGTGCTCGTCGCCACCTCGGGCGACACGGGAGGCGCGGTCGCGCGCGGCTTCGCGGGCGTTCCCGGCGTGCGCGTGGTGGTGCTCTACCCCGCAGGCAGGGTGTCGCCGTTCCAGGAAGCGCAGATGGCCACCATCGGCGGCAACGTCACGGCCGTGCGCGTGAACGGGCGTGTTCGACGACTGCCAGCGGCTCGTCAAGTCGGCGCTGCTGGACCCGGACCTCGGCGACGCTGCGGCTGTCGTCGGCGAACTCGATCAACATCGGCCGGCTCGCTGCCGCAGACGTTCTACTACGTGTCCGGGTATCTCGACGTGGCCGCGCGGCCGGATGAGGCGGTGGTGTTCGCGGTCCCGTCCGGGAATCTCGGCAACCTGACAGCCGGGGTGATGGCGGCGCGGATGGGGCTACCGGTCTCGCGCTTCATCGCCGCCACGAACGCGAACGACGTGCTGCCCGAGTTCCTCGACTCGGGCGCCTTCAGGCCGCGGCCGTCGATCTCGACGCTGTCGAACGCGATGGACGTCGGCGACCCGAGCAACTTCGCCCGGCTCGCCGCCCTGTACGGCGGCGTCCGCCGCGCGGATGGGCAACAGAGATCGCGGGGATCGCGGTGACGGAAGCGGAGACGCGGGCGAGCATCCGCGAGGCCTACCGGCGATCGGGCGTCGTCCTGGACCCGCATGCGGCGGTCGCCTGGTCGGCGGCCCTCACGTTTCAGCGTGCCGACCGGACCCGGGCGCCGATCGTCGTGCTGGCGACAGCGCATCCTGCGAAGTTCGCCGACGTTGTCCGCGAAGAACTCGGGTTCGAGCCGGATCTTCCCGAGGCGGAACGCGACTGGCGCTCGCGCCCGCTGCTGGCCATCGACCTGCCGGATCCCGAGCCCGGCGGCGTTCAAGGCCCTGCTGATGGGCCTCAGCTCCCGCTCCTGCTGACCTTCGATCGGGCGGCCGCGGCGACGACGCCGCTCAGGCCCACCAGTCCGACGAGATTCGGGAACACCTGCAGGCCGTTCATCAGGTCGCCCCATGCCCAGACGGTTTCCACGCTGGCGACGGCGCCGATGGGAATCAGCAGGCAGTAGATCCAGCGGTACGGCACCGTCGACGCGCCGGCCGAAGAGGTACTCGAAGAACTGCTCGCCGTAGTAGGCCCAGCCGATGAGCGTCGTGTAGCCGAAGAGAAACGCGCAGAAGGCCACCACCCAGCCGCCGGCGACCGGGATAGCCGTGTTGAACGCCTGCGCGACGACCGCAGTGCTCGTCTGCCCCGACTGCCAGACGCCGCTGACGAGAATCGTGAGGGCGCTGATCGTCGAGGTCACGAACGACACGACGAAGACCTCGATGATCGCGTTCAGTCCCTGCTGCATTGGCGCGGCGCTCTTCGCGGTGCCATACGCCACGGCCGCCGTGCCGTATCCCGCCTCGTTCGCGTAGATGCCGCGCGCCAGCCCGTATCGCATCGCCATCACGATGCCGAGGCCCATGCTGCTGCCCATGGCCGCGCGGAACGAGAACGCCTCGCGGAAGACGAGCGCGAGGACACCGGGGATCGCCGACGCATGGCTGAGAATCACGAAGAGGCCGCCTGCGAAGTAGAGTCCGACCTTGAGCGGCGAGAGTTTCTCCGCCGCGCGGCCGATGGACGTGACGCCGCCGATGATGACGAGCCAGGTCAGCACGGCGATGGCGAGGCCGGCCGCCCACGTGGGCAGGTTGAACTGGCTCCTGAGCACGACGGCCATCGAGTTGGGCTGCGTGAAGGGCGTCGTGAAGAGCGCGGCCAGGCCTGCGACGCCGGCGAACACCGCCGCGAGCTTCGGCGCGCGCAGGCCGTCACGGAGGTAATACATCGGACCCGACGAGCTGCCGCCGGCACGCGCCACGCGGAAGCTCATGCCGAGCACCGCCTCTGCGAACTTGATCGCCATGGCGATGAACCCGTACGCCCAGATCCAGAACAGCGCCCCCGGGCCGCCGGACACGATCGCGGTCGCCACGCCCGCGATGTTGCCGGTGCCGATCGACGCGGCCAGCGCGGTCATGAACGCCTGGAACGGCGACAGCGCCCCGGCCGCGCCGGCGGCCTGCTTCGGGACGATCGTGCGGGCCGCCTCGGGAAACCGTCGCACCTGCACCACGCCTGTCCGGATCGTCAGGTAGATGCCGGCGAGAATCAGCAGGATCATCAGCGGCCCGGGCACGGGGCCGATCGGGGTGTGCCACGGACCCCAGACGAAGTCGCTGGCCCCGAACACGGCGCGACGGAGGACATCTGGCATGCGGGACTCCGGCGAGCATCCTAGCACAGCGATTTCAATCGTCGGGTAAGATGGACAGACCTTGCAGAAGTTCGATCGCTCGATCGTGGACGGGCCGCTGGCTTCCGCCGTCTGGAAGCTGGCATGGCCGACCATGCTGCAGAACGTCATCGCCGGCCTGCAGGGCATCATCGACCACGCGATGGTCGGCCACTACGTCGGCTACACGTCGAACGCCGCCATTGGCGTGAGCTGGCAGATCTTCCTCGTCGTCATCGTCTTCATCGCGTCGCTCTATTCGGGGATGGGCGTGCTGGTGGCGCGCTTCACGGGCGCCGGCGAGCCGGAGAAGGTCAACCGCGTCGTCCAGCAGGCGTTCCTCACCTCGCTGTTCCTCTCCGTCGTGCTGGCGGTCGCCGGGTACTTCCTGGCTCCCTACCTCCTCGACGTGGTCCGCGCCGCGCCGGAGGTGAAGGCCGCCGCGCTGCCGTTCCTGCGGACGATGTTCGTCGGCAACGTCGGGATGCTGGTCTTCTTCATGCTCGGCGGCGCGTTCCGAGCGGCGGGCGACGCGCGGACCCCGCTGCGCCTCGGCATCGCCGCAACGGTGCTCAACGCGGCGTTCAACGTGCTGCTCATCCCGAGGTACGGGACGTTCGGCGCGGCGCTCGGGCACGGTGACGGCCAATCTGATCGTCGCGGCCATCGGCAACGCGATGGTGCTCTCCGGGCGCCACGTCGTGCGGGTGCCGCGCCCGCTGAGCTTCACCCCCGACTGGGCGATCATCCGATCGATCTTCAAGTTCGGCCTGCCCACCGGCCTGCAGGGCATCGCGATGAACGTCGCCGGGCGTGCTGCTGCTGCGGTTCATCGGGTCGCTCGAGTACAGCGCGGCCGCCCAGGCGGCGTACGCGGTGGGCTACACGGAGCTGTTCTCGCTGATCACCTGGACCTCGGTGGGCCTGATGAGCGCGGCGGCGACGATCGCCGGGCAGAACCTCGGCGCCGGCAAGCCCGAGCGCAGCATCGCGGGCGCCTGGGTCGCCGCGCGCATCGGCCTCGGCGTGGCGGCCGTGGTCGGCCTCGCGTTCGTGGCGATCCCCTCCGCGCTGCTGGGCGTCTTCGGCATGCGCGACGCCGCACGTCCTCGAGATCGGCAGCCAGCTGCTGCGCTACCTGACCGTGTCGGGCTTCTTCGTGACCGTCGCCCTGGTCTACAACGGCGCGCTGCAGGGCACCGGCGACACGAAGAGCCCGTTCTACATCTCGCTCGTCAGCCAGATCGTCGTGCCGCTGGGTTACTGCGCCGTCCTGGACGCGACGCACGGCCTGCGCGCCGCGGACATCTGGACCGCCATCGTGATCGGGCACGTCCTGCGGTGCGCGCTCGGCGTGCTGCGGTTCCGCCAGGGCCGGTGGCGGCAGATCAAGGTCGACATCGCAACGCCGCCAGCAGCCGTGTGAAGTCGTCCGGCGGGTCGGCCGTGAGCGTCACTGGCCGGCCGGTCGATGGATGGCGGAACCCGAGGCGCCAGGCGTGCAGCGCCTGGCGGTCGATGCGCGGCCCGCCCGGGGGCCGGCGCGGCGCGCCGAACCGGTACTGGCGCTCGCCGAGCAGCGGATGGCCGCGCAGCGCCGCCTGCACCCGGATTTGATTGCGCTTGCCGGTCACCAGCGACACCTTCACCAGCGCCGCCGACGTCGAACTGCTCGAGCACTTCGTAGTCGGCCACGGCCTCCTTGCCGCGCGCATCGGTCGCGTGGGCCTTCCGCTGCCGCAACTGCGCCGCGTCCCACGCCAACTGGTCGCTTCCACGTGCCGCGCGCCGGAACCTGCGATGCCTTCGAGCACCGCCTGGTAGACGCGCAACGGGCGTGCGGCGTTCGAACTGGTCTTTCAGCGCGTCGCGCGCCTCGGCCGTGCGGGCGAACAGCACCAGGCCGGCGGTGTCGCGATCGATCCGGTGCACGACGTAGAGCGCCGCCCGCGGTTCGTGCCGGAACTGATGCCGGAGCAGGTCGGCCAACGTCACCTCTTCCCCGCCTCTCCCGGGCAGGGGCTCGACGATCATGCCCGGCGGGCTTGTCGGCGACGAGGAAGGCCGCGTCCTCGGCCACGATCCGGAGCAGGTGCCGGACGGCGTGCGCGGACCGGTCGGCGGATGTGGCCGACCCCGGGCGATCCATCCACACGCCGACTCGCATACCGGTTGTCAGCCGGCTGCGCCGCCTCGCCTGGGCCTGCGGTCTCGCCGTCGAGGAACACCTTGCCGCGCTCCAGCCATGCCGCGGCCCGGCTGCGCGATCCCGCGCCGGCGTGGCGCGCCAGCCAGAGGTCGAGCCGCATGCCAGCGGCGTCGGCGGCGATGACCCACTCCTCCATCGCGGTCGTCCCGTGGTAGTGTGACAGCGGATGAGCAGCATACCATCGCGGACCGCGGCCTGGGCGGTGCACGCCTTCACGGCCAGCGGCGCCGTCATGGGGCTGGCCGCCCTCGAAGCGACCGCGCAGGGCGGCTTCCGCGCGGCCTTCCTCTGGATGATCGCGGCCACGGCGGTGGACGGCGTCGACGGCTGGCTCGCACGCCTCGCCCGCGTCGGCGAGCGGGCGCCCGGCCTCGACGGCACGCGCCTCGACGACATCGTCGATTACCTGACCTACGTCGTGGCGCCGGCGTTCCTCCTGCTGCGCGCGGGCCTGCTGCCCCCGGGACTCGACTGGGCGGTCGTCGCCGCGATCCTGCTCTCGAGCGCCTACGGATTCAGCCGGACCGACGCCAAGACGCCCGACCATTTCTTCACCGGGTTCCCGTCGTACTGGAACGTCGTCGCGCTCTATCTCTACCTGCTCGGTCTGGGCCCCGCGGTGAACGCGGCGGTGCTGCTCGTACTGGCCGCGCTGGTCTTCGTGCCCATCGGCTACGTGTATCCGTCACGCACGATCACGTTGCGGCTGCCGACGCTCGTGCTCGGCACGGCGTGGGCGACCCTGATGCTGGTCTTCACCTGGCGGCTGCCCGTCGTGTGGCGCCCAGCTGTCCACGCGTCACTGCTCTTTCCGCTCTATTACCTTGCCTTGTCGCTCGTGCTGCACGCCCGCCGCCTCGCCGGCCGGGTCTGACCCAGGAGAACCCCGATGGCCCAGAAGTCGCCGCAGACCTTCGAGAACCATGCGCGCATCCTCCCCGCGTATCACTACGTGGCGTTCCCGCTGTTCGCCGTCAACTTCTTCTTCACCCTCTACCAGGCGGTGACGGCCTTCAGCTGGGCGAACCTCGTTGCGTTCGGCGTGGCAGTGGCGCTCATCCTGCTGTTCTTTCTCGCCCGGGTCATGGCGCTGACCGTGCAGGACCGGGTCATCCGGCTCGAGGAGACGCTGCGGATGCGCGCCCTGCTGCCGCCGGACCTTCAGGCGCGCATCGGCGAGCTGGGCGTGAAGCAGATCGTGGCGCTGCGCTTCGCCGCCGACGCTGAACTGCCGGACCTTGCGCGGAAGGTCCTGGACGAAAAGATCCAGGATCAGAAGGCCATCAAGCGGCTGGTCCGCGACTGGCGCGCGGACTTCCAGCGCGCCTGAGCGCCGGGCGTGGCTCAGCGCTTCCGGCCCAGCTCGGTGACGAGGTCGCCCCAGCCGCGCGCCCAGTGATCCGGGGCGAGCCGCCGCGACTCCTCTTCGGGGAACGCGAAGTAGTTGTAGCCCTGCGGTGATCTCGCCCCCGCCGGCGAGGCGAACGTCACGTCCTCGGCGCGCGCCCACCCCTTGCCGCCGGCCATCTGGACGTAACGCTCGCCCGAGCCGCGAAGCGCGGCGGGGTCGGTCGCCATGCACCCGATGTCGTCGTACAGCCGGGCCGTCCCGTCGGTGTAGGCAATCTGCGCGGCGGCATCCAGGCTCGAGATCACGTGCCCGCACCTGGCGCAGGTCGAGCGGCCGAGGTCGACGGCATGAGGCCCTGGCACGCTCTGGCCGCACCCGGCGGCCATGCACGCCAGCCCCACGATGACGAAGAAGAGCGGCCGGATCACGCGTTCTACGTTAGTGCAGGCCGCGCCGGCGATCAATCGGCTGGCGCTGGCGCCTGCGGCGTGACCGTTGTACGCTAGATGTTTCATCGGACATGCCTATGGCAACAGACTTCGACCGGATTGAGGAAGACGCGCTCGGGGCGCTGGCGGCCGCGGCCGATTCGGCGGCGCTCGAGAAGTGGCGCATCGCGTTCCTGGGCCGCAGTGCGCCGGTCATGGCCGCGCTCGGCACCCTCGGCGCGCTGCCCAAGGAAGAGCGGAAGGCCTTCGGCCAGCGCGGGAACCAGGCGAAGCAGGCCCTCGAACGCGCGTTCGAGGAGGCCGGCGAGCGCATCAGGCAGGCCGAGCTGGCCAGCGCGCTCGCAGGCGGGCGCCATCGACGTCACGGCGCCGGGCCGGCGGCGCGGGCGCGGGCGGCTGCACCCGGCCACGCAGACGCTGCGCCGGATCTACGCGATCTTCGCGGAGATGGGCTTCCAGGTCTACCGGTCGCGCGACGTCGAAACCGACGAGATACAACTTCGGGCTGCTGAACATGCCGCCGCATCACCCGGCGCGCGACATGTGGGACACGTTCTACACGACGACGCCGAACGTGATCCTGCGCACCCACACGTCGCCCGGCCAGATCCACGTGATGCGCGAGCGCTGCCCGGAGCCGATCCGCGTCATCCTGCCGGGCATGTGCTACCGCTACGAGCAGATCACCGCGCGCAGCGAGATCCAGTTCTACCAGGTCGAAGGCCTCGCCGTCGGCCGCCACATCACGATGGCCGACCTCAAGGGCACGCTCACCGCGTTCGCGCACGCGCTGTTCGGCCCGAAGGTCCGCACGCGCTTCCGCTCGGATCACTTTCCGTTCACGGAGCCGTCGGCCGAGATGGACGTCGAGTGCTTCGTCTGCGACGGCCGCGGATGCCCGGTGTGCAAGCAGAGCGGCTGGCTCGAGATCCTGGGCTGCGGCATGGTGCACCCGGTGGTGCTGCAGAACGGCGGCTACGACCCGCGGGAGTTCTCCGGCTTTGCCTTCGGCATGGGCCCGCAGCGCATCACGATGCTGATGCACAAGATCGAAGACATCCGGTACTTCTTCGCCAACGACCTCCGGTTCCTGGAGCAGTTCTGACATGCGCGTTCCCCTGACCTGGCTGCGCGACTACGTCGCCATCACCGACACGCCCGAGGAACTCGCCTCCCGCCTGACCTTCGCCGGGCTCGAGGTGGAGGACATCGAGTACGTGGGCCTCGCGCCCGCCGCGCGGCCCATCGCGGGGCTGCCGGCCGCGGGCCGCAGCGGCCCGCCGGCGAAGGGCCTGGCCTGGGACCCCGCCACCATCGTCATCGCCCGGATCCTCGAGGTGATGCCCCATCCGAACGCGGACCGCCTCACGCTGCTGCGGGTCGACGATGGCGAGCGGCGAGGAGCAGATCGTGCTGACCGGCGCGCCGAACCTGTTCCACCTGAAGGGCACGGGCCCGCTCCCGAAGCCGCTCAAGATCGTCTACGCGCGCGAGGGCGCCGTGCTCTTCGACGGCCACAAGCCGGGCCGCGAGGTGATGACGCTGAAGCGCGCCAAGATCCGCGGCGTCGAATCGACGTCGATGGCCTGCTCCGAGAAGGAACTCGGCATTTCGGACGATCACGACGGCATCATCATCCTCGACGACGACGCGCCGGTGGGCGCGGCGGCGGCGGACTACATGGGCGACGTCGTGTTCGAGGTGAAGATCAACCCGAACATGGCGCGCAACGCGTGCGTGCTGGGCATCGCGCGCGAGATCGCCGCGCTGACCGGCGCGCCGCTCCGGCCGCCCGCCCTGAGCGTCACCCTCACCGGCGCGCCGATCGCAGGCCGCGTCGGCATCGACATCCGCGAGCCGGCGTTGAACCCGCGCTTCGTGCTGGGCCTCATCGAGGGCGCGCGCGTGGCGCCGAGCCCATACTGGGTGCAGCGCCGGCTGCGCCTGGTCGGCACCCGGCCGATCAGCAACATCGTCGACGCGACCAACTACGTGATGTTCGAACTGGGCGAGCCGCTGCACGCGTTCGACTGGGACGTGCTCGTGCGGCGCGCCGGGTCGAAGCGGCCGACGATCATCACGCGGCGGGCGGAGGCGGGCGAAACGCTCACGACGCTCGACGGCGTCGAGCGCACGCTCGATCCGTTCACGGTGCTCGTGTGCGACGGGCAGGGGCCGCTCTCGCTGGCCGGCGTGATGGGCGGCGCCGAGTCGGAGGTGGCGGACACCACCACGAACGTCCTGCTCGAAGGCGCCGCGTGGGACTTCATCAACGTCCGCAAGACCGTCAAGGCGCAGGGCCTGCCGTCGGAAGCGTCGTACCGCTTCTCGCGCGGCGTGCACCCGGACCTCGCCGAGAAGGGCGTGGTGCGGGCGCTCGAACTGATGCGGCAGTGGACCGGCGGCACCGTGGCCCGCGGCCTCGTCGACAGGTATCCCGGCCGCCCGGACCCCGTCGGTGGTCGACATCACGCCGGCGGACGTCGAGCGTCAGCTGGGCGTGCGGATCCCGCTCGACGAAATCGTCCGCATCCTGCGGGCGCTCAAGTTCGAGTGCGAAGTGTCGGGCGATCACGCCGACCCGCATGCCGTCATCCGCGCCACGGCGCCCGACCACCGGCTCGACATCGGCACCGGCGTCGTCGGCCGCGCCGATATCGTCGAAGAGGTGGCCCGCGTCTACGGCTACGGGCGCATCCCCGAGACGCTGCTGGCGCGAGGTGCTGCCGCCGCCCCACCCGAACCGCGAGCTCGATCTCGAGGAACGGGTGCGCGACGTGCTGGCGAGCGTCGGCCTGCAGGAAGTCGTCACCTACAGCCTGACGTCGCCCGAACGCGAGGCCCGGCTCGCAGGCGGCAACGCCGCCCGAGCGACGCCGACGTGCCCTACGTGCGGCTCGCCAATCCCATCGTCGTCGACCGCGTGGTGATGCGCCGCACGCTGCTGGCGGGCATCATCGAAACCGCGGCCGCGAACAGCCGCCACACCGATCGGCTCGCGTTCTTCGAGATCGGCAACGTCTTCCTGCCGCCGCTGGGGCCAGGCGCTGCCGGACGAGCCGAGGCGCGCTCGCGATCCTGATGTCCGGCGCGCGATCGCCCCGGGGCTGGCAGCCGGCTGACCGCGAGCCGATGGACTTCTTCGACGTCAAGGGCGTCGTCGAGGAACTGGCCGACGCGCTCGCCGTCTCGGGGCTGGCCTTCGAGCCCGGCGAGCACGACGCGCTGAGGCCTGGACGAACGGCCAGGGTGCTCGTCGACGGCGCGCCGGTCGGCTGGATCGGCGAGCTGCACCCGGCCGTGGCGGAGCGCTTCGACCTCCAGGGCCCGGGCGTCGTCGTGGCCGAACTCGAGCTGGACCCGATCCTCGCGAAGGCGGTCGAGCGGAATCCCACGCGGCCGGTGCCGGTGTATCCGCCGGTCAAGGAGGACCTGGCATTCGTGCTCGACCGCTCGGTGCCGGTCGCGCGAGTGCTGCGAGGTCATCAGGGCTGCCGGCGGGCCCATGCTGGCCGGCGCGACGCTCTTCGACGAGTACGCCGGAGAGCAGGTCGGCGCCGGCAAGCGCAGCCTGGCGTTCAGCCTGACCTACCAGGCGCCGGACCGCACGCTGACCGACTGCGGACGCGAGGAAGATCCGTGAGCGGATCGCCGCCGGCGCTCACCGGTGAGCTCGCGGCGGTACTGCGCGCATAGTCGGGTCATCGAACCCTCGCAGCGCCAGCCAAAAGCGCCATTGACGATGGCTCCAAAATGCCTCCATAATGGATCCATACTGGAGTCGTGCCAATGCCTGTCACTCTCTCCATCAAAGACGTCCCGGACGACCTGGCCGAGTCGCTGAGGGTGCGCGCGCGCCGGAATCATCGCTCGATTCAGGGCGAGTTGATGGCGATGCTCGAAACGCATGCCGGGGCGCGGCCGTTTCGTGCCTTCGAGTTGCTGGAAGCCGCGCGCGCTGCCGGCCTCAAGTCTCCGGACGAGTCGACGCGATGGGTCTCGAGAGGACAGGGACCGACGATGAGGCGGGTCGTCGTCGACACCTCCGCATTCGCCAGCGTGGTCTTCCACGAGGCGGGCGGGGCGGAAACGTCTCACCGACTCGAGGGGGCGGGCGTCTACGCGCCGACGCTCATGCGCTACGAACTTCAGCAGGTCGCTGCGAAGAAGTGCCGGCAGCGTCCCGCGAACGCCCGGGAGGTGCTGGCGGCGCTCGACCGCGCGGTCGACCCGCGCGCGGGTATCGTCTGGCTGGATCCTGACCCGCTGGACGTCGTCATGGTAGCCAACGCAACGGGATTGTCCACCTACGACGCGAGCTACCTCGGTCTTGCCGGCATGCTGGAAGCGGACCTGGTCACGCGCGACCGCGCTCTCTCTGCCGCAATCGACCCGTTTGCCGTCCGCTAGGTCCGCCCCGGTTCACTTCTCGGCAGGCTCCGCCGCCTACAGCGACCGCGGCGACGACGGCCGGGCGGGTGCCGGCAGCTCGGGTTTCGGCAGCTCGGGCGTGAAGTCTTCGCCGGGATTGATGAACTGGTCCAGCTCGAACCGGTGCTGCTTGTCGTAGAGCTGGCGGTAGCGTCCGCCGAGCGCCAGCAGTTCGGCGTGCGTGCCCCGCTCGACGATCTCGCCGGCCTCGAGAACGAGGATCTGGTCCGCGCTCTGAATCGTAGAGAGCCGGTGCGCGATCACGAACGTCGTGCGGCCCGCGCCTCAACGCCTTCAACCCGTCCTGGATGTAGCGCCTCGCTCTCGCTGTCGAGGCTTGATGTCGCCTCGTCGAGGATCAGGATGCGCGGGTCCGCGAGCAGCGCGCGCGCGATCGCCACGCGCTGCCGCTGCCCGCCCGACAGCCGCACGCCGCGCTCGCCCACCACCGTGTCGTACTTGCTCCGGGAACCCCTGGACGAACTCGTCGCAATGCGCGACGCGGCTCACGGCCCGGATCTCGTCGCGGCGTGGCGCCGGGCTTCGCATACGCGATGTTCTCGGCCACGGTGCCGTCGAACAGGAAGTTGTCCTGCAGCACGATCCCCAGATGGCTGCGGTAGTCGCGCAGCCGCACATCGAGCAGGTCGTGGCCGTCGACGACGACGCGCCCCGCTTCGGGCCGGTTGAACGTCATGATCAGCGAGATGAGCGTGCTCTTGCCCGACCCGCTCGACCCGACCAGCGCGGTTGTCGTGCCCGCCGGCGCATGGAACGAGACGCCCTTGAGCACCGGGACCCCGGGGTTGTACTCGAACTCGACCGCCTCGAAGCGGACGTCGCCGTCGAGGTCCGGCAGGGCGGCGCGCGCCGCGTCCTCCTGGTCCTCGGTGGCCATCTGCTTGAGTTCGCGGATGCGGTCGAGCCCGGCGAACGCCTCGCTGATCTGCGTGCCGATGGACGCGATGCTGCACGACCGGTGCCGACGGTCATGGCCGTGAAGAACAGGTACATGATGAAGTCGCCGAGCGTCATCTGCGCCCGACAGGATGGACCGGCCGCCGACGACGATCATCACGACGCCGACGACGCCGACGATGACGGTGGCGCCGGCGGTGGTGGCCGAGATGCCGGTGATGGTCTTGCGGACGTTGTCGAACAGGCGGTAGACGCCGTCCGAGAAGACCTGCTGCTCCCGGTCCTCGGCGACGTAGGCCTTGACGACGCGCACGCCGCCGAGGGACTGGGCGAGGCGGCCGGTCACCTGGGCCTGGATTTCCCCGCGCTCGCGGAAGATCGGCCTGCAGGCGCTTGAACGCGTACGCCATCCCGCCGCCGAACAGCACGAGCACGACGAGCGTGATCGTGGTCAGGTGCCAGTTGAGCCAGAACAGCACGCCGAGCGCGAGCCCGGCCTCGACGAAGCCGCCGGTCAACTGCACGAGTCCCGTGCCAATGAGGTTCCGGATGCCCTCCGCGTCGTTCATGACGCGCGAGATGAGCTGGCCGGTCTGCGTGGTGTCGAAGTAGCGGACCGGCAGGCGCATCACGTGGTCATTGACGTTCTTGCGCATCTCCGCGATCGCGCGCTGCGCGGCGACGCTGAGAATCTGCGACAGCGAGAACGACGTGACGGCCTGCACCACGGTGGCGCCGGCAGCGGCGAGCGCCAGCACGGGCAGCAGGTCGGTCTGGCCCTTCCCGATCACGTCGTCGACCAGGAACTTGGACGTCGCCGGCAGCACCAGGCCGACCACACGGTTGACGAGCATCAGCCCCAGGCCGAGCGCGAGCCGCGACCGGTGGGCCCACACAAGCGCCCGCGCTTCCTCCCACAC
The DNA here is from genome assembly GCA_963806085.1 of uncultured Acidobacteriota bacterium. GTDB lineage: Bacteria > Acidobacteriota > Vicinamibacteria > Vicinamibacterales > JAKQTR01 > JAKQTR01. The sequence continues at coordinate 381,611 of CAWDWR010000001.1, read as the reverse complement.
CGCCGAGAACCTGATGCGTCGTCTTTCAGCCATGGGACTACGGTATCAGACTCGGGATTCGGGATTCGGGATTCGGGACCCGGGAATGCACCTTCGTCAGCAGCAAGAAGCCAGAAGGGCCCATTTACGATTGTCAGAAGCCGGAAGGAAGCACCTTGGAGCTGGGGGGCGTTCTTCTTGCTTCTTGCTTCTGTCTTCTGGCTTCTGCCTTCTTCTTGTGCCGTTCGACGATTGAGACGCGCGCGCGCCCGCGTCAGCGCGAGCGCGGCGCGCGCACGCGAAGCGCTGCGGGAATCACGGCGATCTCAACGGCGTCGAGGTGGCCGAGCGGTTCGCCGTCGACGTGCACCGGGGCCGAAGGCGAGCAGCGGATCGTCGCGGCGTGGATGCGCTGCGTCACGACGGCGGCGTTCCCCGGGATTGAGCCGGCAAACAGCCGCCACGCGTTGGCGAGCACCACGAGAGGCGGCAGGGCCGGCACCGTCACCAGGTCCAGCCGCTCATCGTCCATGAGCGCCGACGGCGCGATGCGTGCGCCGCCGCCCCACTGGCGAGTGTTGGCGATGGAGATCAGCAGGGCGCGGCACGTGCGCGCGGGCTGGCCTTCCGCATGGATCTCGAACTCCCCGGGCTGATACCGGAGCAGCTCGCGGACCACGACGGACACGTACGACAGGAACCCGCGCGCATGCCCGGCCGAGGAGGCGAACACGTCGGCGACATGCGCGTCGAACCCGATGCCGGCGACGTTGAAGAACGCGCGACCGTTCAGCCGGCCCGCGTCGATCATCCTGTCGGCCCCGGTCAGGGCCGCTTCGAGCGCCGCCTCGTGGCGCGCCGGCGCGCCGATCTCCCTCGCCAGCCCGTTTCCCGATCCCATGGGAACGATGCCAAGCGCCGCGCGGCCGTGCAGCAAGGCCGAGGCGACCTCGTTGATCGTGCCGTCGCCGCCCCAGGCCACGACGAGGTCGGCGCCCTCCTCCACGGCGCCGCGCGCCAGCGCTGCGGCATGCCCGGGACCGGCCGTGAGCCGCACGTCCCCGTCGACCCTGTGCCGCTGGAGCATCCGCGCGATGCGGGATTGGATCACGTCGGGCGGGCGCCGTCGCCACGACGGCCCGGCGGCAGGATTGGCGACGACAACGACGCGGGAACCGGCGCGGGGCACGCGTGCAGTATAGTCGCACCAGGATGCGCTCCCTGCTCGAGGCGCCCGTGCGGCGCGGCGACGACGTCAGCGTGGTGTTTGCGCGGTCTGCACGCATCGCCCTCGCGGGGCTTCTCGCCGCGCCGGCGCTGCTCGGGGCCGCCTCCGCGGCGGGGTGCCCTCTGCGCGCCGCCTCCGGACCGGTGTACTGGCTGAGCGCGCTGGCTGGATTCGGCGGCGCCGGGTGGTTCGCCGGCAGCAGCCTCGGCGTGGAGCCTCGCCAGCGTGCCGCACTCGGGGGCGCCTTCCTCGCCGTCGGCGCCCTGGTGGCTCCCAGCTTCCACGGGCTGCAGGACCTGACGGGGCGCGAGCCGCTGCCCGCAGTCGCGGCGGCGACGCTGCTGCCGTTCACCGCCGCCTTTGCGCTCGCCGGCGCCCTTGCGGGACGCACGCTCGGCATCAGCCGACTGGGCGCGGCCGGCCTGCTGGCGTGCGCGGCAGGCGGACTGGTGGGAGGCGCCTTCGCGCTGCTCCCCTTCCTCTGGGCCTGGATCCGGATCGACGTGCCGGGCGGACCCTACCTGGTCATGGGGCTCGCCATCGTCGGGTTCCTCGGCTGCCTCATCGCACCGTTTCGCGTGGTCGGGATGACGCTCGGCCGCGCCTGGGATGCGAAGGGCCTTGCGGGCACGTGACCGTCGCGCATACGCTTCGAAGCAGGCTCTCCAGGCCGGACGCGCACAGGATGGACAAGATGAGCAATCAAGAGGCGCATAACACCTACTACACGTACATCGACACGCCGGTCGGGAAGCTGATGCTCGCCGGCTGCGAGGATCACGGGCTTCGGTACATCGCGTTCCAGTGCGGCAAGGGCGCCATGGCGCCGAAGCCGGAATGGCGGCAGTCGGCGGCGCCGTTCCGCGCGGTCGAGCGCCAGCTCCGCGAGTACTTCCAGGGGAAGCGGACGGCGTTCGAGCTGAAGCGGCATCCCAAGGGCACGCCGTTCCAGCGTGCGGTGTGGGACGCGCTGCTGGACATTCCGTACGGCGAAACCCGCACGTATGGCGAGATCGCCAGAGCCATCGGCCGGCCCACGGCCGTCCGCGCCGTCGGCCTGGCCAACGGGCGGAACCCGCTGCCCATCGTCGTGCCCTGCCACCGCGTGATCGGCGCGAGCGGGAAGCTCGTCGGCTACGGTGGCGGTCTCCCGGTCAAGCAGGCCCTGCTCGACCGCGAGCGAGAGGTCAGCGCGGCGCGCCGTACACGACCCGCCCGCCGACGATCGTCGTCCGGACCGTCACGTCCTTGATCCGCGCCGGCTCGATCGTGAAGATGTCGTCGGAAAGGATGGCAAGGTCCGCCAGCGCGCCGGGCGCGAGCGTCCCTTTGTCCGCCTCCGCGAACTCGGCGTACGCAGACCCGGCGGTGTAGCCCCGGACGGCTTCTTCCACGGTGATCTTCTGCGCCGGCACCCAGCCGCCCGGGTGCTTGCCGTCGATCGTAGCTCGCGTGACCGCGGCGTAAATGCCCAGCAGCGGACTGAGCGGCGCCACGGGCCAGTCCGATCCCATCGCCAGGCGCACGCCCCGGTCGAGAAACGTCCTGAACGCGTACGTGGTCTTGATCCGCTCTGGGCCGATCCGCCGCTCGGCCCACCGGCCGTCGTCAATCGCATGATAGGGCTGGACGGCGGCGATGACGCCGAGCGACGCGAAGCGGTCGAAGTCCTTCGGCGCGACGTGCTGGGCGTGCTCGATGCGAAAGCGGCGGTCGCGCGCCCCGTTCGCCTGTCGCAATCTCAGAGAACAGGTCGAGCACCACCGAGATCGCCCGGTCGCCGATGGCGTGAATGCATAGCTGCAGGCCGGCCCCATCGGCGCCGGTCAGCCGCTCGCGCATGGCCTCGAGCGGGAGCATCTCGTCAGCGAACAGGCCCCGTGACTCAGGCGCGTCGGTGTAGGGCTCGAAGAAGAGCGCCGTGGTCGAGCCGAGCGACCCGTCGGCGAACCCCTTCACGGCGCCGAGCCTGAGCATCGGCGTGCCGAACCCGCGGCGGATGCCGAGCTTCGCCTGGTCCGCCCACTGGAGTTCCGGCGGCGCCGCAGACACGCGCGCCGTCAGGCGCCCGCCGTTCGGCGAACTCGGCGTAAGTGGCCAGGTCGGCGGCGTCGGGGCCCATGTCCCGCACGCTGGTCACCCCGAGCGAGGCCGCGTGCTCGAGCGCCCGCGTCAGCGCCTGCGCGCGCCGCGCCTGCGTGAACGGCGGAATCACCCTGTTGACGAGTCCCATGGCGGCGTCCTTGAGCAACCCGGTCGGGTTGCCGGCTGCGTCGCGCACGATGACGCCGCCCGGAGGCTCCTTCGTGGCAGCCGTCACGCCCGCCAGCTTCAGAGCCGCCGAGTTCGCGAGCGCCATGTGCCCGTCGAAGCGGTTGACGAAGACGGGCGTCGCCGGCGACACGGGGTCGATCAGCTGCCGAGTCGGCGGCGCCGGCGGGTCCCAGAGCTGCTCGTCCCAGTCGCCTCCGAGGACCCACTCCCCCGCGGGCGTCTGCCGCACACGCTCGCCAGTCAATCGCGCGAAGTCAGCCGGGGATCGCGCGTGTCGGAGGTCGACGTTGTCGAGCTGCATCCCGCCACCCATGAAGTGGACGTGGGAGTCGTTGAACCCCGGCACCACCCGCGCGCCGGCTGCGTCGATGACCCTGGTCGACGGGCCCCGCCACGATTGGAGCCGCGCCGACGTCCCTGTCGCGACGACGCGATCGCCGGCAACGGCGAGCGCCTCCGCCTCCGGCTGCGAAGCGACGCCGGTCCACACCCTGGCGTTGACGATGAGCAGATCCGCCACCATGTTCCCGCCTCCAGTCCGGCAGGCCGCACCAAAGCCGACAAGGACCAGCAGCAAGCACGTGCGTTTCATGGCCGCCTCCGGCTCGGGGAGCCGGCCGGATTATACTGTCGAGCGCGCGCGGGACGACCGGTGCCTGTCCGGGCGGATGGAGATCAGGCACGAGGTGCTAAGCTAGACGGACGGAGGATTCGGATGGACGATCACGATCGGGCCAGTTACTCGCCGCAGCAGTTCCGCGATCTGGTGAAAGACATTCCGTTTGCCATGTTCACGACGGCGACCGCCGGAGGCGGCCTTCGGAGCCGGCCGATGGTGGCCACCGAGAACGCCTTCGATGGGACGCTCTGGTTCTTCACCCGCACGTCGTCGGCTGTCGCGCAGGAAATCGCCGGCAACCCGATGGTGAACGTCACCTACGTGTCGGCCCCGGAGGATCGGTTCGTGTCCGTGTCGGGTGCGGCGTCGGTCGTGCGGGATGTCGAGCGCGCCGGCGGGATGTGGTCGCCAGCCTACAACCAGTGGTTTACCGGCGGGCCGTCCGACCCTGATCTGTCGCTCATCAAGATCGACGTCTCCCGCGTCGAGTTCTGGGACCGCAAGGCCGGGCGGATGCGCGAATTGTAGGCGCGCTGCGGTTTTGATGCGCTCTCACGCACCGAGCTCTTGACTTTGGCGGCTCTTGTGCCGATAGTATCAGCAGGCTGCTCCGGCGACGCCGGGGTGTATCCACTCGGACTGCGGCGGCGGGCGTGCCGGTTGCCGCGGAGGCGGGGATCACATGGTAAGACGTATTGGATGGCTGGTAATCGTCCTCGCGCTCGGCGCGGCGATCGCGGCTGACGCGGCGCAGCCCGGGGGCACGATCGCGGGCATCGTCCGCGATGCCCAGGGCCAGATGCTGCCCAACGTGAAGCTGCAGCTCCGCAATGTGGACACCGGGCAAGTCGTGGCCAAGACCCGCGCGGGCGCCGATGCGGCCTATCAGTTCACCGGCGTGGCCCCGGGCAACTACATCGTCGAAATCGTCGACGACTCCGATCGGGTGATCGGGCTGAGCGCGGCCGCTGCGCTGGCGGCGAATGGCGCCGTGACCGGGTTGGTCGCGGCCCTGACGGCCACCACCGCGGCCGGCGGGGCGTTCTTTGCCAGCACGGCCGGCATCCTGCTGCTGGTGGGCATCGGCGCGGGCGTGACGGCCGGCGTCATCGCGGCGACGAACGAGGCGAGCCCCTCGCGCTGATCCACCGTCCGGAAACGAAGGGCGTTTCAAAGCCCTGCCCGGCTGACCGCCGGGCGGGGCTTTTTCTTGTGCAGTGAGGCCGTCCAGCCCGCTCCGGAGCCGGACATCGTGCTCATTCGTAGCGCAGGGCTTCCACGGGATCGAGGCCGGCCGCCCGGCTCGCCGGCAGATAGCCCGCCACCAGGCCGGTCGAAATCGCCGAGCCCAGCCCGCCGGCAACGGCCCACATGGGCGGCACGGCCGGGAACGCCGGCGCGAGCAGGCTGAGCACGAATCCGATCGCCCACGAAATCGCCACGCCCACCAGCCCTCCGACGCCCGACAATAGCGCTGCCTCGATCAGGAACTGGGTCAGCACGTCGCGCCGCCGGGCGCCGATCGCCAGCCGCGTACCGATCTCACGAGTGCGCTCGGTGACGCTGATGATCATCACGTTGGCGATGCCGATGCCGCCGATGACGAGGCTCACGGCGGCCAGCGCGAAAGTGGCCAGGCCGATCTGGGCCCCGATCCGGTCGAACTGCGCGATGATCTGCTCGGCGGTCGACAGGTTGAAGTCGTTCTCCGCCTCGGGCGCCAGCCCTCGCAGCCGCCGCAGGAGGAATTCCATTTCGGTCTTGGCAGCGGCAAGCTGCCCCGGCTTCGCCTGGGCGTAGAGCACGGTGTCCTTCGCCTCGGAGAACCGCCGGGTCGCCGTCGCCGCCGGGATCGAGATGACGTTGTCCTGCCGGTTCTCGCCGAAGAACAGGCCGCGCCTCGGCGCCGCCTCGCCGACGACGAAGTACGTGTCGCCGGCCAGGGTGAACGACTTGCCGATCGCCGGGGCCGCCCCGAACAGCGCCCGCGCGATGTTGGCGCCGAGCACGGCCACCTTGGCGGCCCGCCGGTTCTCGACCTCGGTGAAGGGCCGGCCCGCGCGGAACTCGGTGCCGGCGATCTCGAAGAAGTTCGGCGTCGCCCCTTCGATGAGCACCGTGTCGCTTTCGTTCGTGCCGCGCCTGGCCAGCAGCGGCTGCCCGCCGACGATTGCCGGCACGATGATCTGCGCCGCCGCGTCGCGAATCGCGGTGGCGTCGGCGGCGATGGCCGCCGCCATCCAGGGCTCGAGGGGCTTGCGCTGCGCGTCGGCGTCGGACATGGGGCTGTACGGATCGCCGTTGCGATGGAATGCGAACACGTTCTCCGTGCCCAGTTCCCTGAACAGCCCGGCGATGCCGTTCCGCACGCCGACGAGGATGGTCGCCACCAGCACGACGGTGATGATCCCGATGACGATGCCGGCAATCGCCAGCGCAGACCGCAGCTTCTGGCTTCGCAGCGAGTCGAGGGCCAGTGTCCCGGCTTCGGCGCCGCTCTGAGCCCAGTTCATGTCGCCTACTCCGCCCTGACGGCCGCGATCACGTCGATCCGCGTCGCGCGCCGCGCCGGATAGTAGCCCGCCGCCAGCCCGCTCAGGGCCGACGCGCCAATCGCCCAGGCGAGGGTTGCCGCGCGGACGACGATGTCGAGTTGGAGCGCGCGCGCGAGGAACCAGATGGCGGCGGCGGTGAGCAGCGTCCCGACCAGGCCGCCGGCCAGCGAGACGATGATGGACTCGGCGACGACCTCGCGCATGATCTGTGCGCGCGACGCCCCGATGGCGCGGCGCACGCCGATCTCGCGCGTCTTCTGCGTGACCGACACGAGGGTGGTGTTGGTGATGACGACGATCGCCGCCAGCAGCGCCATCGCCGAGATGGGAGCGGCGGCCGCCCCGACGCGCTCGGAGAGCCTGAAGACGAAGTCCCGGGCCGCATCCGGCGTCAGCAGGTCGAAGTTGTCGGCCACCCCGGGGCGGCAGCTGCCGCTTCGCCCGCAGCGCGGTGCGGGCCACGTTCCTCGGCGGTTCCGGTTGAAACGCCGTCCTTCGCCCGCCCGAAGATGCTCAACGTCGGCGCCGGACCGTAGAGGCGCTCGAACGTCGTGAGGGGGATCCAGACGAACCGGTCGAGCGAGGTTCCGCCCGACGAGCCCAGCCGCAGCTGGACGCCCACCACTTCGAAGCGCCGGCCCGCAACGCGAATCGGCCGGCCCAGCGCGTCGCCGCCCGGGAAGAGCGTGTCGGCGACATCCGCGCCGATGACGGCCACCTGCGCGCCGCGGTCCAGTTCGTGCCGCTGAAGGAAGCGGCCCTGGCCGATGCCCAGGTCCCGCAGGTCGGCCAGCGTCGGCGTGGTGCCGCTGACGGCGGCGTTCTCGTACTTCCTGGACCCGGCCGTGACATCGCCCACGCGCTGCACCGTCGACGCGTAGGTCACCTCGTCGCCGGCGTGGCGTTCGAGGAACCGCAGGTCGGGCCTCCCCATCGCCGGATTGCGCTGCAGCTTGTCGGCCAGTTCGCGGCGTGTGCTCTGGCCCGCCGTGGCGATCTGGGCGAGCAGGAAGGTGTCGCTGCCGAAGGCGCGCGCGCCGGTAGCGCGGGCGTAGCGGCCCAGGCCGTCAAGCGCCGTCACCACCACCACGATGGTCGCCACGGCCACCGCGACGGCGACCGCGCCCAGCCCCGCGCGCAGCGGGTTGGAACTGACCGAGGAGTGGCCCTGGGCCACCCCTTCGACAATTGAACGCAGGTGCGTGCTCATGCGGTCCGTGTGCCGACACTCTCCACTCTAGCAAACAAGCGCGTCGAGACGCTTGTAGAATGACACCGCCGGCGCCCGGACGGGGAGCCGCGATTGCGCGTGGTAAAGTGAGGCGTATGCAGCGACGAACCGTGGGAATCCTCGCCACGGCCGGCATCATCATCGTCGGCACCGTCTTCGTGATGCGTCGGAACGGGAGTGGCGTCGAGGTCGAGACGCAGCCCGCGGCCCGCAAGGCGGTCTTTCGATCGTCGGTGACCGCGTCGGGTCAGATCGTGGCGCAACGGTATGCCGACATCGGCTCCAGCGTGATGGGGCGCCTGGTCGAACTTCGCGTGAAGGAGGGCGATGCGGTGAAGGCCGGCCAGGTGGTGGCCCGCATCGACGCCGTGCAGGCGGCGGCGAGCGCCGCGGCCGCCAACGCCCGCGTCAAAGGCGCGGAGGCCGATCTGCGTGCAACCGCCGACATGCTCCAGTCGGCGCAGGCCGATCTCGATGCCGCCCGCGCGCGCGCGCAGGAAGCGCAGCTCACGCTTCAGCGCACGCGCGACCTCCGCAAGGACGGCCTGGTGCCCCAGGCCGACCTCGACAGCGCCACGGCCGGCGCCGACACGGTCGCCGCCCAGGTCAGGAGCGCGGAGGCCGCGCTCCGGCGCCTTCAGCAGGGCCGGGAGTCGTCCGAGCGGCGGGTCGCGGAAACCCGGGCGGACGCGGCGAGGGTGGCCGACGTCCTGGCGAAGACCGACATCCTCGCCCCCATCTCGGGAGTGGTCACCCGCCTGCCGGTGCAGGAAGGCGAGATGGTCGTCATGGGCATTCAGGGCCAGCTCGGCACGACGCTCATGACCATTTCCGATCTCTCCGCCATCGACGCGGAAGTGAAGGTGGCGGAAGCGGACGTGCTGCGGATTCAGCTCGATCAGCGCGCGACGGTGACGCTCGAGGCCGTCCCCGGCGTCTCGTTCACGGGGCGCGTCGTGGAGGTCGGCGCCAGCGCGCTGCCCGTTGCCGGCGTCGGCGCCGCCGCCCGCGAATTCAGGGTGAAGGTGCGCCTCGACGACCCCGGCCAGCGGCTGCGCCCCGGGCTGTCGTGCGATGCCGAGGTGCTGACCGCCGAGCGGCAGAACGTGCTGGTCGTGCCGCTGCAGGCGGTGGTCGTCAGGCCCGACAAGGACGGAAAGGATCGCACGGGCGTGTTCGTGGCAGACGGCAGGTCCGTGCGGTTCCAGGCCGTCACGGCAGGTCTCATCGGCGGCCTCGACATCGAGGTGTCCGGGGTCAGCGAAGGCACCGCCATCGTGACCGGACCGTTCCAGGCGCTGCGTGATCTGAAGGACGGCCAGGCGGTGCGCGTGCAGGAAGGCGTCATGACCAGGACCGAAGGACATCACGTCGACACGGCCTGCCCCCTCGACTGCCCCGATTCCTGCAGCCTGTCGGTGTCCCTCTCGAACGGCCGCGTCGTCGCGCTCGACGGCGGGCACGTCAACCCGGTCACGGCGGGTTACATCTGCGGAAAGGTGCGGCGCTTCGGCGAGCGGATGTACGGCGCCGATCGCCTGCTCCGTCCTGGATTCCGCCTCGGTCCGCCGGGATCGGGCGAGTTCCGCTGGGTGAGTTGGGACGAGGCGCTGGCCCGCGTCGCCGACGCGATGCGCGAAGCCCGGGACCGGTGGGGCGCCGAGTCGGTGCTGCCCTACTGCTACGGCGGCTCGAACGGCCTGCTGACCCAGGACACGACCGACGCCCGGCTGTTCCGGCGCTTCGGCGCGTCGAGGCTGGCCCGGACGCTGTGCGCGTCCACGACCGGCGCGGCGAACCAGGCGCTCTACGGCAAGATGCCGTCGGTGACCTACGCCGACTACGCGCACGCGAAGCTCATCGTCGTCTGGGGCGCCAACCCGTCGGCGTCCGGCATCCACCTCGTGCCGTTCATCCGGGAGGCGCAGCGTGCCGGCGCCAGGCTGGTGGTCGTCGATCCGCGAGCGACGCCCCTGGCGCGCCTGGCCGATCTGCACCTGGCGCTCCGGCCCGGCACCGACGTCGTCGTCGCCCTCGCGATTCACCGCCACCTGTTCGAGAACGGTCTGGCCGACGAGGCGTTCCTCGCGGCGCACACGACGGGAGCCGACCGGCTGCGCGGCGCGCGCGTCGGAATGGACCTTCGCCCGCGCGGCATCGGTGGCCGGTCTGGAGCCTGGCGCCATCGCGGCGCCTGGCCGACATGTACGCCTCGGCGTCACCCGCGATCATCCGGTGCGGCTGGGGGCTCGAGCGCAACCGGAACGGCGGCAACGCAGCGGCGGCGATCCTCGCGCTGCCCGCCGTGGCCGGCAAGTTCGGCGTGCGCGGCGGCGGGTACACGCTCAGCAACTCGGGCTCCTGGGGCATCTCGAAGTCCTGGATCGGCGCCGACGAGCCGCCGACGCGCGTGGTGAACATGAATCACCTCGGCCGCATGCTGACCGAACCGATCGATCCGCCCGTCAAGGTGCTCTTCGTCTACAACTGCAACCCGCTGGCGACGGTCGCCGCACCAGAACCTCGTGCGGAAGGGCCTCGAACGCGAGCGACCTCACGACGGTCGTCTTCGACCAGGTGATGACCGACACGGCCCGCTACGCGGACGTCGTGCTGCCGGCCACGACGTTCCTCGAGCAGTACGACTTCGCGCGGGCCTACGGCCCGATCAGCCTGCAGATGGTGCAGGCCGGTCGTCGACGCGGTCGGCGAAGCCCGGCCGAACGTCGACGTGTTCGCGGAGATCGAGGCGCGGCTGGGCCTGAACCGGCCGGACGAGCCGCGCGATGAGCTGGACATGATGCTCCGCGTGATCGAGGGGCTTCCCGACGGCGCGGGCGAGGCCATCCGCGACGACACGCCCGCGGCGCCGCCCTTCGGCACCGCCCCGATTCAGTTCGTCGACGTCTTCCCGCGCACGCCGGACGCGCAAGGTTCACCTGTTCCCAGAGGAACTCGACCGCTGAGGCTCCGCTCGGGCTCTACACCTATCAGCCCGACCCGGCCACCGACCGGCATCCGCTGGCGCTCATCTCGCCGTCGAACGAGAAGGCCATCTCGTCGTCGCTCTACGAACTCGTCCGCACGACGGCGGTGCTGACGCTGCACCCCGACGACGCCCATGCGCGCGACATCGCGGAGGGCGACAGCGTCCGCGTCTTCAACGATCTGGGCACGGTCACCTGCCACGCCGCCGTCTCGCCTGCCGTCAGGCCGGGCACCGTCTCGCTGCCAAAGGGGCTCTGGAGCCGTCACACGCTGAACGGCTCGACAGCGAACGCGCTGACGCCCGACACGCTCTCGGACATCGGCGCCGGCGCGTGCTTCAACGACGCGCGCGTGCAGGTGGAGCGCGTGGCAGGTGCCGGCGACCGGGAGCCGGCGCGGCCGGGCGTTTCCTGTCGAGAAGCCGGCCGCGGAACAGTTACACTGAGGCATTGGCGGCCGCCATGGGAGAACCGTTATGAGCCGTATGGTCCACTGCGTGAAGTTCGGAAAGGAACTGCCCGGGCTCGATTCCCCGCCCTGGCCGGGTGAACTCGGCCAGCGCATCTACGAGAACGTGTCGGCCGAGGCCTGGAAGCTCTGGGAAGAGCGGATGAAGATGATCCTCAACGAGTACCGCCTGCTCCCGTTCCAGAAGGAAGCGCAGGAACTGATGGCGCGGCAGATGACCGAGTTCTTCTTCGGCCAGGGCGCGGCGCTGCCAGCCGACTACGTGCCGCCCGGCACGACGTAGCGGCCGCCTCTCCCGTCTCGCCTCTGCTCCGCCCCTCCCGCCGGCCCGTGACGCCGGCGGCACCTGTGCTATGCTGCAGCGGTTTTTCCTGGACCGGCTTCACGACCTGCGTGCGGGGCCCGAATCCGCCCGCGCGAACGGGTCGTGCATCCGATTCCCGTGATCCGCGGAGGAGGGGCCGTGAGCGTCTATCTGTACGTGATCCTGGCGTACCTGCTGGTGCTGACCGGGTACAACATCTACCGTTCACGGCAGATCAAGTCGCAGGACGACTTCATGGTGGCCGGGCGCAGCCTGTCGCTCACCAAGATGGTCTTCACGCTGGTGTGCACGTGGATCGGGTCCGGCACGTTCATCGCCGGCGCGGAGTACGCGTCGTACGCGGGGTGGAGCGCCGTCTGGCAGCCGGCCGGCGCGTTCCTCGGCATTGCCATCATCTACTTCGTGGCCGCCAAGATCCGGACCTTCGGCCAGTACACCGTCGGTGACATCCTCGAGGTCCGCTACGGCAAGTTCGCCCGCCTGTTCGGCGCGATCGCCCTCATCATCGCGTTCACGACCATCGTCGCCTACCAGTTCCGGGCGGGCGGCGTACATCCTGAACGTGATCTCGGACGGCGCCATCTCCGTCGAGGCCGGGCCAGATCATCGCGGCGCTCTTCGTCATCGGATTCGTCACCATCGGCGGCATGGTGGCCGTGGCGCACACGGACCTGCCCAACGGCATCATCATCGTGTCGGCCTGCCTGCTGGCCGTGCCGTTTGTCGTCGCCTCCGCCGGCGGGTGGTCGCACATCCACGAGGTGCTGCCGGCGTCGCGCTTCGAGGTGTTCCCCGCCGACTTCGGCAAGTACCCGCCGCTGAAGGCGCTCGCGTACTTCCTGTCGACGCTCATGCTGTTGATGGGCGTCCAGTCGATGTACCAGAAGTTCTACGCGGCCAAGTCGCCGGCCGAGGCGAAGAAGGCCGTGGCCATCTGGATCGTCGGCACCATCGTCGTCGAAACCATCGTCATCTGCATCGCGGTCTACGCGTCGGCGTACAACACCGAGCACGCGCTGGGCTGGGACGGCCGCGCGCTGGTCCTCAACGCGGCCCGGTACATGACGCCGGGCCCGGTGGGCATGCTGCTCCTGGCCGCCGCCTGCGCGGTCGTGCTGTCGACGGGCATGAACTACCTGCTGTCGTCGAGCTCGAACGTGATGCGCGACATCTACCAGGGGATGATCAATCCCAACGCCGACCCGACGAAGATGGTGGCGCTGCAGAAGGTGTTCATCGTCGTCATGGGACTGTGCGCGTTCCTGCTGATCTTCATCCCGACCTACCTGAAGTCGCAGGTGTCGGTGCTGCAGTACGCGTACTTCGCCTACACGATGTACGGCGTGGCCGTGACGCCGGCGCTCTTTGCCGCGCTGACGTGGAAACGGGCCACGCGCCAGGGCGGCGTGGCGTCGATTGTCGGCGGTGCCGTGGCCACGGTCTTCTTCGAGGTGATCCTGCCGAAGATGGCCCCGGGCGTGCTCGAAGCGGCCCCCGGCGCCACCGGGGCGGCGGTGTTCGGCGCCGATCCCTGGGGCATCCCGAGCATCTACCCGTCGGCCATCATCTCGATCGGCCTGCTCATCGTCGTCAGCCTGATGACGCCGCCGCCACGGAAGGAAGAGCTCGCGAGGCTGTTCCCGGAGAGCACGGGCACGGTCAAGTAGGCCGGGCGGCCGTTCCAGCCGCCTGTCAGGAGAGGTCGCGGCCGCGGGTTTCGGGAATCCAGATCCACAGAACGGCCGCGCAGACAAACGCGACCGCGGAGAGCGAGAACGCCGCGCCGAAGCCGTGCGTGTCGGCCAGGCGGCCGACGGCCCACGGCGCGATGGCGCTCCCGATGCGCCCGACGTTGTAGGTGAAGCCCTGCGCGGTGGCGCGGATCCCGGTCGGGTAGATCTCCGCCGTCACGGCCCCGAACCCGGTGAAGTACCCGGTGGCGAAGAACGCCGCCACAGGCCCGAGCACGAGCAACGCCAGCGGGCTGCTGCGTGACCGCGTACGCCAGCATCAGCACGGCTGCGGTCACGAGGTACGTGACGTACGCGCGCCTGCGCCCGGCCCGGTCGCTGATGAAGCCGAAGGTGACGTAGCCGAACCACATGCCCACCTGCATGGCGATGATGAAGCCCGACATCACTCGCGTGCTCAGGCCGATGCCGCCCTCCGCGGCCGGAAGCGACAGGTACGCGGGAATCCACTGGTTGAATCCCCACCACGCGAACATCGTGCACGCGTTCATCAGCGTGACCGCGACCGTGAGCCGCCCCAGTGCGCCGCGGAACACGTCGGACAACCGGCCCCGGCCGGCCGGCGGCGCCGCTCTTGCCGCGCGCCAGAGCGCCGGCTCCTCGACGCGGCGCTGGACCCAGACGGTGAGCAGCGCCGGGAGCACGCCGACGAAGAAGACCGCCCGCCAGCCCCAGACCGGCATCACCACGGCCACCACGAGCGCCGCCAGGCCGTAGCCGATCGCCCACGCGCTCTGCATGAAGCCGAGCGCCTTGCCGCGATGTTCGGCCGACCAGGTCTCGGACACGAGGGCGGCCCCGCTCGCCCACTCGCCCCCCATGCCGAGTCCGAGGAACACGCGGAACACGGCGAGCTGCGCCACGGTCTGCGCGAACCCGCAGGCCGCCGTGAAGACGGAGTAGATGAGGATGCTCGAAATGAGCGCGCGCGTCCGGCCGTAACGGTCTGCCACGACCCCGAACAGAAGACCGCCGACGGCCGACGCCACCAGCGTGGCCGAGCCCAGCAAGCCCGCCGTGAACTTGGCCATGCCCAGGTCTTTCATCAGCGCGGCCAGCACCAGCGCGTACAGCATCACGTCGAAGCTGTCGAGCATCCAGCCGAGGCTGCCGGCCACGAGCGCCCTGCGGCCCGCCGGCGTGCCGGCGCGCCACCACGCCATCAGCCCGCGGTCGTGCCCCTGTGCTGACATCGGATCAGCCCTCCCGGCGTTCGGCGGCGTCGAACTCGACGAGGGCCGCGCCGCCCGTCACCTGCGCCCCCGGCGTCACGAACACGCGGGCCACCCGCCCCGTGCGCGGCGCGCGCACGGGGCTCTGCATCTTCATCGCCTCGAGGACGGCCAGCGGCTGCCCTTCGGCGACGAGGTCGCCCGGAACGACCGCGACCGACACGATCAGGCCGGGCATGGCTGCACACACCGTGTCGGCGCGCGTCGGGCCGGCGGCACGGTCGAGCGCCAGGGCGTCCGCGAGCCCGGCGTAGGCCGGAGCCGCGAGCGGCCCGCCGCTGTCCTCTTCGAAGATCCCGGGCGCGGGCGCGCTCGAGTGCTCCTCGACTGCGATCCGATCGAGGCTTGCCCGCGCGGCCCGGAGGAGCGCCTGGGCTTCGCCGATGCCCACGCGCACGAACCGGACACGGTCCTCCGGAGCCGCCTGCGCCAGGTGCGGCAGATCCACGCTGGCGACGGTCGCGATCTTCGTGTAACCGCCAGTCGTGCCCCGGTCGGCCATCAACACGATGGGCTGGCCGTCGCCGCTCACCTGGATTGCCCCGAATGACGTCCCATCCGAGACGATGTCCGCCCCCTGCACGTGACGAACCGGCGGCCCGGACAGCCGGCACCCGACGCGGTCCGACTGCGGCGTCACGGTGAACGTGCCCGACAGGAAGGTCCGGATGCCATCGTCGGTGAAGGCATCCTCCTGCGGCCCCACCACGACGCGGACCGTGTGCATGCGCCCGTAGGCCGGCACGGCTTCGCGGGCCAGGCAGCGTCCCGCCCGAGCGCCTGCGTCCAGGCAGGCTCCAATCGGCACGCGGTCACCCGCCGCGAGCGCGCGCCCCTCGTATCCCCCGAGCGCCGACTTCACGAACGTCGACCGGCTGCCGAGCACTGGCGGCACGTCAACGCCGCCCGTCACACCCAGGTACGCACGCATCCCGCTGCGCCGCCCTGAGAACGTCAGCTCCGAGCCAGCCGAAACGGAGACCGCACGCCAGAGGTCGATCGGATGCCCGTTGAGGCATGCCCCAAGCTCCCCGCCCGTCACCGCGACCACTCCCGGGCCGTCGAAGCGCAGCGCGGGACCGACGAGCGTGATTTCGAGCGCCGCGGCGCCCTCGCCGTTGCCGACCAGGAGATTGGCGGCTCGCAATGCCCATGGATCCATCGCCCCCGACACGGGG
This sequence comes from uncultured Acidobacteriota bacterium, assembly GCA_963806085.1. Classification (GTDB taxonomy): domain Bacteria; phylum Acidobacteriota; class Vicinamibacteria; order Vicinamibacterales; family JAKQTR01; genus JAKQTR01. The sequence continues at coordinate 365,783 of CAWDWR010000001.1, read as the reverse complement.
ACACCGTACCGTTGCCAGCCGGTGCGGCCGAGATCCTGCACGGTCGTCAGCAACCCGCCGTCGAGGACGTCGATCGCGGTCATGGGCCGCACGGCTCCACGCGCACGGCGGGGCGGTCCGCGCCGGCTTCCACCTCCCGCGCGATCGTTTCGTACTGCGGCTCGGAGACCGGCAGGAATCGAAGCCGGTCTCCAGCTTCGAGCAGGGCCGGATGCGGGAGGCGAGGGTCGAACAGGCGCACGGGCGTCCGGCCGATGAGGCGCCATCCGCCCGGGCTCGCGGTGGGATAGATGCCGGTCTGCGAGCCGGCGATCCCGACGGATCCGGCCGGCACGAGGGTCCGCGGTGACGCGAGCCGCGGCGTCGCGATCCTGGCGGGCAGCCCGCCGAGGTACGGAAAGCCCGGCATGAAGCCCAGCATGAACACCACGTACTCGCCGCCGGCATGCAAATCGACAACGGCCTGCGGATCCAGGCCGGCAATGGCCGCCACATCCTCCAGGTCAGGACCCGCGTCGCCTCCGTACAGCACCGGGATCTCGATCGTCCTGGCGGCCTCCCGGGCTTCTTCCGGCAGCCGCTCCGCCGTCGCGGCAATCAGGGCGGCGGCCGACTCATATGACAGCACCATCGGGTCGTAGTGCACCATCAGCGATCGGTAGGTGGGGACGGTCTCGACGATGCCGGCGTGCGCGGCTGCCTCGAGCGCCCGCTGCAGCGACCGGACCCGCGCGTTGATGCCCGTGTCGATCGCGTCCCCATACTCCGCGACGATCGCGCTGTCGCCCGCGAGGAGGAGTCGGGGAACGGGCCGCATGGCTACGCCGCCACCAGCGCCGCCATCGGCACGGTGCCGACGCCGGCGCGCTCGAACGCCTGGCGCAGGGATGCGGCCAGCGTCACCGCGCCCGGCGTGTCGCTGTGCAGGCAGATCGTGTCGGCATGAAGCTCGAGATCCTCTCCGGTGATCGCCGTCACGCGATGCTCGATGACGAGCCGAAGGCTCCGCTCGATGACGAGGGACGCATCGTGGAGGACCGCGCCGGGCGCCGTCCGCGGCACCAGCGCGCCGCCGGCGTCGAAAGCGCGGTCGGCAAACACTTCGCGCGCCACCCGCAGCCCCATGCCGCGCGCCACGCGCTCCCACGGCGAGCCGGCCAGGACGACAAGAATCAGGTTCTGATCAACGGCGAGGATGGCGTCGCCGATGGCGCGTGCCACGTCCTCGCGGCCGACGGCCATGTTGTAGAGCGCGCCATGGGGCTTCACGTGCTGGAGTCGCTTGGCCCCGGTGAAGGCCGTCAGCGCGCCAATCTGATACACGAGGTCGTCGGCAATCTCAGCCGGCGACGCCTGGAGGGCGCGGCGGCCGAAGCCGCGCATGTCCGGGAACCCCGGGTGCGCGCCGATTGCCACGCCGTGCCGTTCCGCCAGCGCCACCGTCGCCCGCATCCACCCCGGATCGCCGGCGTGAAACCCGCAGGCGATGTTGGCGGAGGTGACGTGGGGAATGATGCCGGCATCGAGCCCCAGGGTGTAGGCCCCGAAGCCCTCGCCCATGTCGCAGTTGAGGTCGATGCGGGCAGGCATGCGTGCAGCGCTCATGGCGCCACAGGCTAGTGACGCCTCGCAGGGAAGTCAAGGACCGGCGCGGGAGACCAGCAGCGCCGCCAGTGAGGCGGCGGCCAAGGCGGCGAGGCCGAGCCCCGCCGTGCGCCTGAACGGCGGGCGCGAAAGCGAGGTGGCGAGCGCCAGCTTGAACAGCGTGTTCGACAGGATCCCGACGGCAACGGCGGCTGCCGGGGCTCCCACCGATCCGCCGGTCGCCACGGTGTGCGCCATCGAGATCATCAGCGCATCGACGTCGGCGAGGCCGAGAATCGCGCCGCTGACGACGAGGCCCACATCCCCCCAGGTCGTCCGCACCACCTCGACCATGAACAGCACCGCCTGGAAGAGCACGGCCATCTGCAGCGCCGCCCCGACCTGCAGCGGGTTCTGGAGCGTGCTGACCTCCGGCCGCTCCTGCCGGGGGCGGCGCAGCCCGATCACCACGACGGCCACGCCGACCAGGAACGGCGCCGCGATCAGCGGGATGAGCCGCAGCGCCAGCGGGAACGACAGCACGGCTGTCGCCACCACGACCCTCACGAACAGCGTCGTGCAGGCGGCGATCACACCGAACGCCAGCGGTCTGCCGACCGACTCGTCCTCTCTCCGGCTCGCCCGCGAGAACGACAGCGTCACGCTCGTCGACGAGACGAACCCGCCGATCAGTCCGGCCACCAGGTAGCCGTGGCGGGCACCGACGAAGAGGCGCGCGATGTAGCCGACGAAACTGATCCCCGAGAAGAAGAGCACGAAGACCCACAGTTCGCGCGGCCTGATGCCGCCCAGCGGCCCGTAGGGGCCCGCCGGCAGCAGCGGCATCAGGACGACCGCCATCACGGCGAACCGGATGCCGGCGCGGACGGCGGTCTCGTCCATGCGCTGGACCAGGGCATGCACGCGAGACTTCTCGATGAGGAGTAGCGCGGTCACCGCGATCACGGCGCTGGAGAACTCCAGTTGGCCCAGGCCGCCCAGCACGCCTGCGGCGAGCGTCACCAGCGCGGCGACCTCCGTCGTGCCGTCGGGATCTCGGGCGGCCGCCGCGTGGTAGGCCACCACCACCAGCGCGGCGGCGCCGGCGAGCAGCACCACCGACAGCCACGGCATCTGCTGGGCCCACAGCCACCCTGCAAGCCCCGCAAGGCCGCCGAGCAGCGTGAACGTGCGGACGCCGGCGAAGCGCGCGCCCGGGCCTTCCGCATGCCCCGACCGCTCGCGCTCCACGCCGATGGCTGCGCCGCCGAGGGCGGCGATGATCACACCCAGCGTGCGTAACTCGGGATCGGTCATGGTCGCCCCTTGGGACGAGGTGCGGCGGAGGTCAGAGCCGCGGACGGGAGCGGCGCTCGAGGTTCGTGGCCAGCACGGCCCAGAGGGCGTACGCCAGCCGCAGGCGATCGTGGCGCGCGATGTCCGTCCGCCAGAACCGCCCGCTCACGAGCAGGCACTGTGAGGGCAGCGCGCCCAGTTCGAGCGGATGCTTGTGCTCGTCGGCGTACCGCGCCAGCACGTCGGCCGGCGGCCGCGCCTCGTTGAACACCACGGCGTCGACCGGCCGTCCGGCGGCCTGGCCGATCAGCCTCGCGGCGTCGCCGGCGGTGAAGCCCTTCATGCCCTCCCCTTCCGTGAGCAGGTTGGCAATGAGGATGAGCGGACCGCGCACCTGCGCCAGGGCTTCCGGCACGCCCTTCACGGCGAAGATGGGCATCAGGCTGGTGAAGAAGCTGCCCGGGCCGATGATGACGGCCTCGAGTTCCGAGATCGCGCCGGCCACCACGCTGTGAATCTGCACGGGCGGGTCCAGCCAGAGGTCCTCGATCGCGTGGCCCCGATCGAGGTACGCGTCGACGTCCACCTCGCCGCGCGCCGTCGCCCCGTCCGTGTAGCGGGCGCAGAGGCTGGCCTGCTCGATGCTCACCGGCCAGACGCGGCCGCGGCAGCCGAGCAGCGCCCGCAGGCCTTCGACGCCGGCCAGGAAGCTGCCGCTGTACTGCTGCATCATCGACAGGAGCAGGTTCCCGCCGGTATGCCCGGCGAGGCGCGAGTCCTCCAGCGTGGGCAGGCGGGACAGCAGCAGGCGCCGCGCCTCGCGTTCGTTGCGCGCGAGCGCCAGGGCGCACTTGAGCACGTCGCCCGGCGGCAGCACCCCCAGCTCGTCGCGCAGCTGGCCTGAGCTGCCGCCGCTGTCGAACATCGTGACGATCGCGTGGAGATCCAGCCAGGGGTTCCGCTTCAGGCCGCCCAGCACGCTCGGCAGGCCGGTGCCCCCGCCGAAACACCCCACCTTCATCACCCGGAGGTACATGGGAGGATTCTACCCCGGCTGCGCGTACAATGCGGCCATGCGTGTCTGGCCTGGACGGCCCCACCCGCTCGGCGCCACCTGGGACGGCCTCGGCGTGAACGTCGCCGTGTTCTCCGAGCATGCCACCGCGGTGGAGATGTGCCTCTTCGACTCACCCGCCGACGAGCGCGAGGCGCACCGGGTGCCGCTGCTCGAGCGCACGGACCATGTCTGGCACGCCTACCTGCCCGATGTGCGGCCGGGACAGCTCTACGGGTTCCGCGTGCACGGGCCCTACGCGCCGCACGCGGGCCACCGGTTCAATCCGTCGAAGATCCTGCTCGACCCGTATGCCCGGGCCATCGGCCGGCAGCTCCGCTGGCACGATGCCATCTTCGGCTACGCGCCGGGGCGGGCGGGCGACGACACGGTGCGCGACGACCGCGACACGGCCGCCGTGGCCCCGCTCGCCGCCGTCATCGACCCGGCGTTCACGTGGGGCGACGACCGCCGGCCGCAGACGCCCTGGCACGACACGGTCATCTACGAGTTGCACGTCAAGGGCTTCACCTGCCGGAATCCGCACGTGCCAGCGCCGCTTCGCGGCACGTACCTCGGCCTCGCCTCGGACGCCGCGCTCCAGCACCTGTGCGATCTCGGGGTGACGGCGGTCGAGCTGCTTCCGGTTCACCTGCACGCCAGCGACCGCCACCTCGTGGAACGGGGCCTGACGAACTACTGGGGCTACAACTCGCTCGGCTACTTCGTGCCCGACGCCCGCTTCGCCAGCGCGAAAGGCCGCATGGCCGCCGTGCGCGAGTTCAAGGTGATGGTGCGCGCGCTGCACGCGGCCGGCCTCGAGGTGATTCTCGACGTCGTCTACAACCACACCGCCGAGGGCGATCATCTCGGGCCCACGCTGTCGCTGCGCGGCATCGACAACGCAACGTACTACCGCCTCGCGCCCGGCGACCCGCGCCGCTACCAGGACTTCACCGGCTGCGGCAACACGCTGAACATGCGCCACCCGCGCGTGCTGCAGCTGATCATGGACAGCCTGCGCTACTGGGTCGTCGACATGCACGTCGATGGCTTCCGGTTCGATCTCGCCAGCGCGCTGGCGCGCGAGCTCTTCGAGGTCGACAAGCTGGGCTCGTTCTTCGACATCATTCAGCAGGACCCCGTGCTGTCGCAGGTGAAGCTGATCGCCGAGCCCTGGGATCTCGGCGAGGGCGGCTACCAGGTGGGCAACTTCCCGGCGGGCTGGACCGAGTGGAACGGCCGCTACCGCGACTCGGTCCGGCAGTTCTGGAGGGGCGACGGCGGGCAGGTGTCGCAGCTCGCCAGCCGCCTGGCAGGCAGCAGCGACCTGTACGCCCAGGGCGGCCGGCGCCCGTACGCGAGCGTCAACTTCGTCACGAGCCACGACGGGTTCACGCTGCGCGACCTGGTCAGCTACAACACGAAGCACAACGAGGCCAACGGCGAGGGCAACCGCGACGGCGAGACCCGCAATCTGAGCTGGAACTGCGGCGTCGAAGGCCACACCGACGACCCGGCCATCCTCGCGCTGCGCGCGCGCCAGGTGCGTAATTTCCTCGCCACGCTGCTCACGTCCCAGGGCGTGCCCATGCTGGCGGCCGGCGACGAGTTCGGCCGCACCCAGCACGGCAACAACAACGCCTACTGCCAGGACAACGAGATCAGCTGGCTCAACTGGGATCTGACCGCGGAGCAGCGCGACCTGCTGGCGTTCGCGCGGCGTCTGATCAACTTCCGCGGAACGCACCCGGTGCTCCGCCGCCGGACCTTCTTTCAGGGCCGGGGCATCCGCGGCGAGGATGTGAGCGACATCCTGTGGCTCGACTCGGACGGCAAGGAGATGACCGACGCGACCTGGAACGCGCCGCACGCGCGCTGCCTCGGCGCCATGCTCATCGGCGACGCGATCGCGGAGGTGGACGACCACGGCGAGCCGATCCACGACGACACCCTGCTCATCCTCGCGAATGCCGGAGAGACGAATGTGTCGTTCACGCTGCCCGCCGTGCCGGCCGGGCAGAGCTGGGAGCTGGTGGTCGACACGAACGGCGGCGGCCTGCTCGCCGGGGCGGAGGTCGCCGTGCCGAGTTACCAGCTGGGCAGCCGATCGTTTGTCGTGCTGCGGCTCGGCTGATCAGAGGACGAGATTGGCCTCGACGACCCGCGGATCGGCCGTCGGCACCGCGGGGATGCCCAGGCGCCGGCACAGCCGGCGCATCGGGCCGTTGTCCACGAGGATGTCCGCGCGCAGGCGGGCACAGCCCTCCTGGCGGGCCACCGTGACGATGTGACGCAGCAGCGCCCCGCCGACGCCGATGCCCTGGTGGCGGTCGGCCACCACCACGGCGAACTCCCCGACGCTGCCGTCGCCGCTGCGCTCGAGGCGCCCCACCCCGAAGATCGCCGGCGCGCCGCGCTCCTCGTCCCGGGCGACGCCCACCAGCACGCACTCGCGGTCGCCGTCGACGCCGCACACGCGGGCGAGGCGTGCATGCGACGTGCGGTGGGCGAGCGTCATCATGTGGAAGTAGCGCTGGTACACGCTCTGGTCCGAGAGTTCCTCGTGGAAACGCACCAGCATCGGCTCGTCGTCCGGCCGGATGGGGCGCACCACGAGGGAGGCGCCGGTCGAGAGCACCGATTCCGCAACGTCGTGCAAGGGAGAGGGTTTCATCGGCTTCTCGCGCGCGCAGGGCCCGGAGCGGCTGGCAGAGTAGAATTGTAGACCATCATCGAGGAGTTGCCGTGAACCTCCGGACTGCGGGCGCGTGGGTCACTGCCGGTGTGGCGTTCTGGGTGTCGCTGGGCGCCCTCGACGTCACCTCGGAAGGCGCGCGGGTGGTCAGGTTGGCGATGCTGCCCAACCTGGCCCAACTGGTGGCCTGTGTGGTCCTTGCGCTGGCGGCCGGAGCGGTGCTCAACCTGCGCCTTTCCGAACGTCCCGGTGCCGCCATCAGAGTGCCGCCAGCCGGGCGGCCGGGTTCCGGGGACTCGTTCCTGCCGCTGTACGCGCTGTCGGTCCTGGTCCTGCCGTACCTGCCATGGCTGCCGGACCTGGTGCCGGTCTTGAGGGTCTTCGCGGGCCCGGGCCGGCTGCTCGTCTGGTTGATCGTCGTCAGCCAGGTCGCGTGGTCGGTGCTCGGCACGGGCCGCGGGCGCCGTATCGTCGTCCGCATGCGCGACTGGTCGGCGCTGCGGAGCTTCCTGATCGTGTTTGCGGCGAGCGCCCTGATCTTCGGCGCGGCGGCCCTGGCCCTCGCGCCGTCGGGCATGTCTCCCGGGGGGCGACGAGCCCCACTATCTCGTCATCACGCAGAGCCTCCTGAAGGATCACGACCTGCGCATCGACAACAACCACGCGCAGCGGGACTACGGGCAGTACTACGACGGCGACCTGGCCCCGCACGTCATCGCCCCAGGACGCGATGGCGGCACGTACTCCGTGCACCCGATCGGCCTGCCGTTCCTGGCCGTGCCGGCATTTGCGATTGGCGGCTATCCCGGCCGTCGTCATCCTGATGATCGTGCTCGCCGCCGCCGCCGCGGCGCTCGCGTGGCGCTGGGTTCGTCGGGTGACGGGATCCGTGGCGGCTGCCACGTTCTCCTGGGCCGTGAGCGCGCTCTCGCTTCCCTACCTCGCCAACAGCGGCACGATCTACCCGGAGATCCCGGCGGCGTTCGCGGTCATGGCGGCGGCCACGGTGGCCGTCCGCGACGTGGGGCTCGGCGACGGCGGCGGCGCGGCCACTGCGCCTGCCCGGGCTTGGCGCGCGCTGCTGCTCGGCCTCTCGACGGCGGCCCTGCCGTGGCTGCACGCGAAGTACAGCGCGATGGCCGCGGTCCTGCTCGCCATCGGTGTCTGGCGCATCTGGCGTGACCGTCCGCCTCTGCCCTGGACGCGCGCACGCCTCGTCACGGCCGCCGCCGCGCCGTTCGCGCTGAGCGCCACCGCGTGGCTCGCGTTCCATTACCTCATCTGGGGTTCCCCGTGGCCGTCGGCGCCGTACGGCGGGGCCGCTGGCACGCAGATGAGCGCCGGGGCGCTCGCGCGCGGCGTTCCGGGTCTCCTGCTCGACCAGGAATACGGCATCCTGCCCTACGCTCCGGCGATCGCCATTGGCCTCGTCGGGCTCTGTTCCATGTGGCGATCCGGCGGGCGAGCCCGCGGCCTTGCGATCGAAATCGGACTCGCCCTCGCGGCGCTCGTGGGCACCGTGGGCGCGTTCCAGATGTGGTGGGGCGGGACGGCGTTCCCGGGGCGCATGCTCATCTCGGGGCTGTTGCTGACGACGCTGCCCGCCGCCTGGGAGTTCCGGGACGCCGCGGACCGCCCGGAGCGCCGGGCCGCATATCGCCTGCTCCTGCTCATCGGCCTGGCAACATCGCTCGCGGCCCTCATCGTGCGCAACGGCGCCGCCCTCGCGCTGGGTCGAAACGGCATCTCGCGGTTTCTCGAGTGGCTCTCCCCGGACTGGCACCTGTGGGCCTTCGCGCCAGACTTCATCATGCAGCCGGCCTGGGTGGCGCTCATGCAGGCAGGAATCTGGATGCTGGCGATCTGGCTGAGCGCCTGGTCGGTCGGACTGCTCGCGGCGCGGGGGACCGCCGCGCGCGGAAGTTCCCGGACCGGCCGGGGCCTGGCGTTCCTCCGCGCCGACGCCGGCGCGCTGCTCACCGTGCTCGCCGTCACGCTCGTCATGCCGCTGGCCCTCAACGCCTCGCTCAAACCGAGCCCGGCGCCGTCCGATCGTGCCCGCATCGAGATGCTGGAGTCGTTCGACCCGCATGCGAGGCCGATCGGCGTACGCTACGACCCGTTCTCCTTCGTCGACGCGGCGTCCATGCCTCAGGCGTTTTCCCTGTCGGCAAGACCCGGGTCCCGCACGGCGCGGCAGCCGACGCCGGTGCTGCTGAACGCACGGTTCGCACTGCCAGCCGGGCGCTACTCCCTCGAACTCACGCCGTCGGAGGCCGCGGGAACGCCGGCGAACCTGTCGGGCCGCCTCGCCCTGCAGGCAGGGCAGACGGGCGGAACCCTGACGGAGTGGCAGGTTGACGCAGTAGGCGGCAGCCGCTGGACCGGCACCTTCGACTTGCCCGTCGACGTGAACTTCGTCGGATTCCACGCGTCGCCCGCGCTGGAGCCGGCCGTTGGCGAACTCCGCGTACGTCCGCTGCGGGTCGTGCCCAACCTGGATCGCGCCGCCGCGTACGAGGTGCTCGCGACGCTGTCGCTGGACCGGTTCGTGTTCCTGTTCCATGATGGCGCGTCGTACCCCGAGGCTGGCGGGTTCTGGGTTCGCGGCGCCAATCGGGCAATGGTGTCTGTCGTCTCCCGGACCGGCCGCCTGACGACGAAAGTCCGCCTGCGGCTCCGGAGCCCCGTGGCGAACGACATCCGGTTCGACACGCCGGGACATACGTGGACCGCTCACCTCGAGGCCGGCGTGCCCTCCGAACTCGACGTGGAGCCGACGCCACTCGACGGCACCCTGCGGATGACGATCAGCCCGGCCGGAGGCTTCAGGCCATCCGAGACAACGCCGGGAAGCCGCGACCACCGGTTTCTGGGATGCTGGGTGGAGGTAGTAGGCTAGGCGCCAGGCGCTCGGGGCTCGGGGCTCGGGGCTCGGGGCTCGGGGCTCGGGGCTCGGGGCTCGGGATAGGACGCTTTCGCGCCGCGAACAGACTGTCAATACCAAGGAGTCAGCTGATGGCAATCGTTGATGCGCTGCTGCCGGAGTTCGATCACGAAATGGCGGTGACCCGAAAGGTGCTCGAGCGGGTGAACGACGCCCAGTTCGGCTGGCAGCCCCACGAGAAGTCGATGACGCTCGGCCGCCTGGCCACCCACGTCGCGGAAATCCCGCGGTGGGGGCACACGATCCTCACCGAGGCGGAATTCAACATGGTCGACGGCGAGTACAAGCCGACGACGGCCGCGACGACGGCCGAGGTGCTGGAGTTGTTCGACGGCCAGGTGAAGACGATCCGCGACCTGCTCGCGGCGCGGACCGACGCCGAACTGATGGCCACCTGGACGTTCAAGCAGAACGGCCAGGAACTGTTCGGCATGCCGCGCGACGGCGGCGTGGCGCTCATGGGTCATGAACCACCTCATTCACCATCGAGGGCAGCTGAGCGTCTACCTTCGCCAGACGGGCTCCAAGGTGCCGGGCATCTACGGCCCCAGCGCCGACGAGCGCTAGTCGCAATGGCGGCACCCGACGGCGCGCGGCCATGGCCCCGGCTCGTCTGGGGGCTGGCCGCGCTCGCCTTCGTCCTCGTCGCCACGCTCAACAGCGGCGGGTACCGGTTCGGCGTCGGCGACCAGGCCTTCTACCTGCCGGCGATCCAGCGCCATCTCGAGCCGGGCTCGTTCCCGCGCGATCGCGTGCTGATCGACGATCAGGATCGGCTCAACCTCTTCCCCCGCGCCGCGGCCGTTCTGGTTCGCTCGCTCCACGTCCCGCCGCCTGCCCTGTTCCTCGGCATCTACCTGCTCGCCCTGCTGCTGCTCGTCTGGGCCTCGCGCGCAGGGGCAGAACATCTCGGCCTGTCGCCGTGGGCGCAACTCGCCCTGCTCGCGGCGCTCGCCATGAAACACCGGGTCGGTATGACCGGCGTGAATACGCTCGAGGGCTACGGGCACCCGCGCATGCTGGCGTTCGCGATCGGGCTTGCCGCGGTCGTGTGGATGCTGCGCGCGCGGCCCGCGGCGGCGCTGGCGCTCGGGGCCGCGGCGTTTGTCGTGCACCCGACGACGGCCTTGTGGTTCGGGGTGTGGGTGGGCGTGGCACTCATCGCGGCCGACGCCCGGTGGCGGCCGTGGCTGCTCGCGGCCGGCGCGGCGGCGGCGCTGGTTGCCGCATGGGCCATCGCCCGGGGCCCGCTGAGCGCGCAGGTGGTGCGCATGGACGACGCGTGGCTCGACGTGCTGGCAGGCAAGGACTACCTGTTCGCCACCGGGTGGAACGCCGGCGCCTGGGCGCTGGCGATGCTGTACGTCGCGGTCCCTGCCGTCGCGTTCGCGGCGAGGCGGCGCTTGGGGGTCGTTCGCCCGCGCGAGGGCCCCATGATCCTCGGCCTCGCGGCGCTGCTAGCGACCTTTCTCATCACACTGCCGTTTGTCGCGGCTCGCATCGCCCTCGCCGTTCAGTTCCAGGTCTCGCGTGTGTTCTGGATGCTCGATCTCGCGGCCACCATCTACGCGATGTGGGCGCTGGCCGACGCCGGGCGCCAGCGGCCAGGCGCCGCCGTCGGAAGCCGACGGGCGGCCGCCGTGGCCTGCGTGCTCGTCTGCCTGGCGGCCGCGCGGGGCGCGTGGGTGATGTGGGTGGAGCATCCGGGGCGCCCGCTCGTCGAGGCGGGCCTGCCGCGCGACGAGTGGCAGGATGCGATGGACTGGCTGCGGCGCCAGCCGGCAGACACGCAGGTGCTCGCCAATCCGTCGCACGCGTGGCGCTACGCGACCAGCGTGCGCGTCGCGGCGGGCCGCGACGTCTACCTCGAGGAAGTGAAGGACACCGCCATGGCGATGTACTCGCGCCGCGTCGCGTTGCGCGTGGCCGAGCGGATTGGCGCCATCGGCGATTTCGATGCCCTCACGCCCGCGTCGGCTCGCGCGCTCGCCGGGCGGTTCGGCCTGGACGTCCTCGTCACCGAGCGCGCGATGGACCTCCCGCTCGCCTACCGGAACGCCCGGTTCTCGATCTATCGCCTGCGGCCCTGATCCCGGGGTTCGGGATTTGGGATTCGGGGTTCGGGATTCGAGATTCGCGAGTTGGCCGTTCATAGCCCCACGGCCGAGTCGCCAGCGTTCCGGCGCCGCAACAATCGCATCACTTGCTTGCCGATGTCGCGGGCGGCGGATAGGGCACGCCGAGCTGCTGCAGATAGGTCTTGTACCGCGACGGGTCGAAATAGAACGGCTTCATCTTCGCGCGGTACTCCGCCATGATCTTCTCGTTCAGGAACGTCGCCGGCTTGTCCTGCGGCCGCACGAGCGGCGTGTACTGCTGCTCCTTCGTCTGGACAGTGGTGTAGTAGTCCCACGCCTGCTTGACGAGCGCGGGCTTCAGCAGCAGGTCGAGCATCGTCAGGGCGTGCACCTTCGCGCCCGCCGTGCAGCCCTTGTGCGCGATGGGCGTCGCCATGGCGATGCCGCTCGACCAGTGGTGCCCGATGGCGCCGGGGATGTTCGCCGGGTAGCGCAGCGTGATGGTCGGCACGACCCAGGAGACGTCGCCGATGTCGTCGGACCCGCCGCCCCGGTTGTCCTCGTCGCGGACCGGCTCGCCCAGTTTGCCGACCTCCGCTTCGAGCCCGCGTTCGGCCTGCTTCAACTCCCGCTGCACGGCCTTCGCGAGCGCCTGGTCCGCCTCGTCCCACTTCGGCATGCCGACGGCCTTGATGTTCGCATAGGCGGTTTCGGCGACGACCTTGTTGAAGTGCTGCGGCCACGCGGCGCCGAGGACGCGGGAGGTCACGCTCGTGTCGGTCATCATCGCGGCCGCATCGGCCATGCGGTTGCCGATGTCCCACATCTCCTTGATGCGCGGGTACTCGGTTTCGCGGAAGTAGTACCAGACGGACGCCGTCGACGGGACGACGTTCGGCTGGTCGCCGCCGTCGGTGATCACGTAGTGGGATCGCTGCTGGAGCCGCAGGTGCTCGCGGCGGAAGTTCCAGCCGACGTCCATCAACTCGACCGCGTCCAGCGCGCTGCGGCCGCGCCACGGCATTCCCGCGCTGTGCGCGCTCTGGCCCTTGAAGGCGTATTCGACCGACACGAGGCCGTTGCCGGACGCGGCGCCCCACGACATGCCCATCGAACTCGACACGTGCGAGAAGAGCACCACGTCGACGTCCTTGAAGAGCCCGTCGCGCACGTAGAACGCCTTCGCCGCCACGAGTTCCTCGGCCACGCCGGGCCACACGATGAGGGTGCCCGGCGAGCTTCTCGCGTTCCATGATGCGCTTCACGGCGAGCGCCGCCGTGATGTTCATCGGCACGCCGGAGTTGTGCCCCTCGCCGTGCCCCGGCGCGCCGTCGACCAGCGGCTCGTGCGCCGGCACGCCCGGCTTCTGGCTGGTCTGCGGCAGGCCGTCGATGTCCGAGCCGAGCGCGATGACCGGCTTGCCCGACCCCCACGAGGCGAACCACGCCGTCGGAATGCCCGCGACGCCTTCCGTGACCGTGAACCCGTGCGTTGCTGAGCACGCCGGTGAGGTAGCGCGAGGTCTCGACCTCCTGGAACCCCAGTTCGCCGAAGCTGTAGACCTGATCGATCATCTGCTGCGTGAGCACCGCCATCCCGTCGATGTCGGCGATGGCCTGCTGCTTCAGCGCCTGCAGCCTGGCGTCGGCGGGGTCGGCGCGCGGAACGGCCGCGGGCTTCTGGGGCGCGGCCGCGGGCATGGCGGCCAGGGCCAGCACGATGGTCAGCGTGGCAAGGCGTTTCGACACTCTCATCGGTCACTCCTCGTTCGCAGCGGGCGCGGATAGTCTACTCCTCCCCGGGTGCGCCGCCGGCACCGAGCCGCCTTCCCGCGCCGCTGCGATAGACTGGCAGGGATGCGCGACTTCGATCCCCCGCGGTGGCTGCGCGGCGGCCACCGCATGACGATCTACGCCTGGGCCCGGCCGGCGCGCATTCCCGCGGCTGCCGGCAGCCGCGCCGCGGCTCTTCGAGATCGATCCAGGCGACGCGCGTGCTCGCGCACTGCCACTGGCAGGCCGACCCGAAGGCCCGCCCGACGCTGGTCGCGCTGCACGGCCTCGAGGGCTCGAGCGACGCCCACTACATGCGCGGGCATCGCCGACAAGGCCTTCCGCCGCGGCTTCAACGTCGTCCGGCTCAACCAGCGGAACTGCGGCGGCACCGAGCACCTCTCCTCGGGGTTGTATCACTCGGGCCTGACCGCCGACGTGCAGGTGGTCCTCGAGCAACTGGCGGCGGACGGCCTGCCCTCGATCGTCGTCTCCGGCTACTCGCTCGGCGGCAACCTCGCGCTCAGGCTCGCCGGCCTGCTACGGCGATGCCGCCGCCGCCCTGGCTTCATGCCGTCTGCGCGGTGTCGCCGACGCTCGAGCTCGGCGCGTGCATGGATCTGATGGAACGGCCCTCGAACCGGCTCTACCAGTGGAACTTCATGCAGAGCCTGCAGCGTCGAATGCGCAAGAAGGCGCGGCTGTTCCCGGGCGGCTACGACGTCCGCGGCCTCTGGCGCATCTGGAGCGTGCGGGCGTTCGACGACCGGTTCACGGCCCCTCACCACGGGTTCAAGGACGCGGCGGACTACTACTACCGGGCCGCGTCCATGCGCGTCGTCGACCGCATCCGGGTGCCCGTCGCTGGTCATCACCGCCGAGGACGACCCGTTCATCGCGCTGGAGCCGTTCCGCGACCCAAAGGTCACCGGCAACCCCGCGATCACGCTGGTCGTCACCCGCCACGGCGGCCACTGCGGGTTCATCGAGCAGGCAGTCGACGGCTACGACGGCTACTGGGCCGAGCGCGAACTCGTGGACTTCGTCAGCCGCCAGGTCCCGCCGACGTTGCTCCCGGCGGGCGCCGGGGCTAGAGTGGACGCATGACACGCCCGTCCGCGACGCTGACGCTGCTCGTCTTCGCGCTGTCCGCCGGATGCCGCGCGCCGGCGCCGCCGGCGAACGTCCGGCAGTTTCCCCTGACCGGAGAGGTGCTGGCCATCAAGGCGGACAAGTCCGAGGTCCAGGTGAAGCACGACGAGATCAAGGGCTTCATGGACGCGATGACCATGTGGTTCAACGTCAAGGAGCCGACGCTCCTCGACGGTCTCGCGCCGGGAGACCTCATCAGCGCCACGCTCGTGCTCACGGCCGAGGACTCGTACCTCACCGGCATCAGGAAGACGGGCAGCCGGCCAGCCCGGCGCAGGCGTCGGCGCCGCCGCCGGCACCGGCCGACGTCCTGCCGATCGGCGCCGCCGTGCCCGACATCACCCTCACCGACGAGACCGGCGCGCCGCGGCCGCTGTCGTCGTACCGCGGCACGTTCACGCTGCTGACGTTCATCTACACCCGCTGTCCGCTGCCCGACTACTGCCCGCGCATGAACGCCCACTTCGCGGCCGTGCAGCGCGGTCTCAAGGCCGATCCCGCGCCTCGGCGCGCGAGCGTCCGCCTGCTCTCGGTGTCGTTCGACCCGGACTTCGACACGCCGGCGCGGCTGGCCGCAAAGGCAAAGGAGATGGGGGCCGACCCCGCCCTGTGGCACTTCGTGACGGCGCCGCGCGACCGAGGTCGACGCGTTCGGCGGAAAGCTGGGCCTGAGCGTGCTGCGCGAAGGGGCCGGCGGATCGAACATCACGCACAATCTGCGGACGGCCCTGCTGGATCGGGACGGGAAGCTCGCCCGGACATACAATGGGAAGGAATGGTCCCCGGACGACGTCATCAGGGACCTGCAGGCATTGGTGAAGTAGGCTCGCCCGGCCCCCTGCCGAGACCGCGATCGACCCAATCCCTGTCGCCGAGCCCCCGCCAGGATGAACGCAGGAGTGTGACATGAGCGAGATGGTCTTGCTGGGCGACGAGGCCGTGGCCCTGGCGGCCGTTCACGCGGGGCTGACGGCCGCCTACGGCTATCCGGGCACGCCGTCGACCGAGATCCTCGAGTACCTGATTCGCCACGGCCGGGCGCACGGCGGCCCGCAGCGCCGAGTGGTGCGCGAACGAGAAGACCGCGTACGAGGCGGCGCTCGGGCGTCTCCTATGCCGGCCGGCGGACGATGGTGACGATGAAGCACGTCGGATTGAACGTGGCGGCGGACCCGTTCATGAACTCGGCCCTGGTCACCGATCAACGGCGGCCTGGTCGTGGCGGTCGCCGACGACCCCGGCATGCACAGCTCGCAGAACGAACAGGACAGCCGGGTGTTCGCCGACTTCGCGCGCGTGGTCTGCCTCGAGCCGGCGTCGCACCAGGAGGCGTACGACATGACGCGGGAGGCGTTCGACGTCTCCGAGCGCTTCCACATCCCGGTGATGATCCGGCTCGTGACGCGCCTGGCGCACAGCCGCGGCATCGTGCAGGTGGGCGAAGCGCGCGGCGAGAACCCGCCGCACAAGCACCCGCAGGCGGCGGCGTGGATCCTGCTGCCCGGGAACGCGCGGCGCCAGTGGCGCGCCCTGCTCGATCGGTCGGGCGAGATCCGCGCATACGCGGCGGCGTCGCGGTTCAACACAGTCGAGGCCGGGGCCGACGGCGGGGTCGGCGTCATCACGACCGGCCTGGCCCGCAACTACTTCCTCGAGAACCTCGAGGACCTGCCGTCGCGGCCGGCGCACCTGCACATCGGCGCTATCCGTACCCGGTCGGAGGCGATCCGCGCGTTCGTCGCGCCGCTGACGCGCGTGCTCCTGCTCGAGGAGGGGTATCCGTACGTCGAGCGCGCGCTGCGGGGCATCGTGCCGCCCGCGGCGCTCGACATCCAGGGCCGCGAGTCCGGCCAAGTGCCGCCGGACGGCGAGCTGAATCCCGACATCGTGAGGGCCGCGCTGGGCCTCCCGGCGCGGACGGGCGTGACGCTGCCGGGCCTCTCGCTGCCGAACCGGCCGCCGCAGCTGTGCGCGGGCTGCCCCCACGGCGACAGCTTCCATTCGATCACCGACGCCCTTTCCGCGTTCCCCGAGGCGATCGTCACCGCCGACATCGGCTGCTCGACGCTGGGCGCGCTGCCGCCGTACAACGCCATCCAGACCTGCGTCTGCATGGGCGCGTCGGTGGGCATGGCCAAGGGCGCCGCCGACGCCGGCTACCATCCCGTCGTGGCCGTCATCGGCGACAGCACCTTCCTGCACTCGGGCGTGACGCCGCTGATGGACGCGGTGGCGGCCGACACGCCGATGACGCTCATCATCCTCGACAACAAGACCGTCGCGATGACCGGCGGCCAGCCGACCATCCGGACCTCGTCCGAGCTCGAGGCCATCGTGCGCGGGCTCGGCGTGCCGCCCGACCACCTGCACGTCGTCGAGGCCCACCCGAGGCGGACGGCGGAGAACACCGAGATCCTGCGGCGCGAGGTCAACCACCGGGGCCTGTCGGTCATCATCGGCGTGCGCGAGTGCATCGAGACGGCGAAGCGCAGCAAGCAGGAGAAGACCGCGGCCGCGGCGCAGGAGTGACGACCATGAAATTCGACATCATTCTCGCCGGCGTCGGAGGCCAGGGCGTGCTGTCGGTCTCGGCCATCATCGCGTCGAGCGCGATGAAAGAAGGGCTGGCGGTGAAACAGTCCGAGGTGCACGGCATGTCGCAGCGCGGCGGCGCGGTGCTCGCGAACCTGCGCCTCTCGGACAGGCCGATTGCCAGCGACCTCATCCCCCGGGGAACGGCAGCGATGATCCTGAGCATGGAGCCGCTCGAAAGCCTCCGGTACCTCGAATTCCTGTCGGCCGGCGGCACCGTGATCACGGCGACGCAACCCGGTCGTCAACATCCCCGACTACCCGCCTGTCGACGCGTTGCTCGAACGCATCCGCAGCCTGCCTCGCGCCCTCACGATCGACGCGGAATCGCTCGCCAGAAAGGCCGGGTCGGCGCGGGCGACGAACATGGTGATGGTCGGCGCGGCGTCGCCGTTGCTGCCCGTGCCGTTCGAGACCATCGAGCATTTCGTGCAGACGATCTTCGCGGGCAAGGGCGCGAAGGTCGTCGAGATCAACCTGAAAGCGCTCCACGCGGGACGCGATGCTGCGTCCTGATGACATCGAGCCATGAACCTCACGGCCATCAACGAACTCTTTGACGCGGTGGAACGGGACGGGCGGGATGTCCTGCTCGAAACGGAAGGCCTGCACCTGCTGGCGGCGCTCGGCCTGCCGGCGCCGGCGCACGTGTTCGTGGGCCGCGGGGCCGGCATCGGCAAGGATCTGCTCGCCCGCCTGCCGGGCACGAAGGCGGTCGTGAAGGTCATCTCGCCGCAGATTCTGCACAAGAGCGACGTCGGCGGCGTCGCGATCGTCGAGAAGACGGCCGCGGCGGTCGCGGCGGCCGTGGCCCGCATGGACGGCGCGCTCGGGACGCAGGGCGTCGTCGGCTACACCGTCAGCGAGTTCATCCCCTACCCGCCGGCCCTCGGGCGTGAGCTGCTCGTCGGCCTCCGGTGGACCGACGACGTCGGGCCCGTCGTCACGGTCGGGGCGGGCGGCATCTACACCGAGTATCTGGCCAAGGCGTTCCGCCCCGGACAGGACGTGGCGCTGCTCTCGCCGGCGCTGGCCGACGCCGGCGCGATTGACGCGGCCCTTCAGGCGGTCGCGGTCGTGCAGTTGGCCACGCGCGCGCTGCGCGGCCGGCCGCCGCTCGTCCCGCTCGCCCGGATCGCGGACCTGGCCAGCGCGTTTCTCGAACTCGGGCGCGTGCTCGGCACCCGAATCGCGGAATTCGAGGTCAATCCGTTCGTCATCGCTGACGATGGCCGTGTCGTCGCCCTCGACGTCCTGATGAAACTTCGGCGCGCGCAGGCCGGCGCGCCAGGACCGCAGGAGCGGCCCATCGCCAAGCTGGCCCGCCTGCTCGAGCCCCGCTCGGCCGCGATCATGGGCGTCTCCGAGCGTATGAACCCCGGGCACATCATCGTCAACAACCTGCTGCGGGAAGGGTTCGCGCGCGATCGGATCGTGATCGTCAAGGGCGGAACGGCGGAGATCGAAGGGTGCCGCTGCGTGCCCGACATCGCGGCGATCCCGGAGCGAGTCGACCTCTTCGTGCTCTGCGTCGACGCCGCCCAGGCCTCGGCGGCGCTGGTGGAGATCATCGAACGGGAGAAGGCCGAGAGCGTCGTACTGATTCCCGGCGGCCTCGAGGAGAAGGCCGGGAGCGAGGCCATTGTCGCCCGGATGCATGCGGCGCTGGCGCAGGCGCGCCGCAGCGCGTGGGGCGGCCCCGTCATCAACGGCGGCAACTGCCTGGGCATCCGCTCGGTGCCTGGCCGGTACGACACGACGTTCATCCCGGAGTACAAGCTTCCCGGTGCCGAAGGGCCAGCCGTCGCGCCTCGCCATCATTTCCCAGAGCGGCGCGTTCGCGGTGTCGAAGGCCAGCAAGCTGAGCACGGTCAATCCGAAGTACTCGGTCACGCTGGGCAACCAGATGGACCTGACCGTCGGCGACTACCTGACCTATCTGAAAGACGATGCCGGCATCGATCTGTTCGCGGTCTACGTCGAGGGGTTCAGGCCGCTCGACGGCCTGCGGTTCCTGGAGGCGGCGCGCGAGATCACGAACCAGGGCCGCACCGTCATCCTCTACAGGGCGGGCCGCACGCCGGCCGGGGCTCAGGCGTCGGCCAGTCACACCGCCTCGATCGCGGGTGACTACGCGGTGATGCGCGGGCTGTGCGCCGCCGCCGGCGTGGTGGTGGCCGAGTCGCTCGAGGACTTCGAAGACCTCGTCGTGCTCTTCTCCGCGCTTGGCCACCGCGCGGTCGAGGGGTGGCGTCTCGCGGCGGTGTCGAATGCCGGCTTCGAGTGCGTGGCCATCGCCGACAGCCTGGGCCGATTCACGCTCCCGCCGTTCGGGGCCGAGTCCGCACGAGCGCTCGAGGCGATCTTCGTGCGCAGCCGCATCGACAAGGTCGTCGACGTGCACAACCCGATCGATCTCACGCCGATGACCGGCGACGAGGCGTACGCCGACACCGTGCGGGCGCTGCTCGAGGACGACCAGTTCGATGCCGTCGTGGTCGGAATCGTGCCGCTCACCGCCGCCTTGAACACGCTGCCTCCAGCCCCAGGTCATCGCGAAGACGTCGCGCGCCAGGACGGCATCGTGGCGCGCCTGGCGGCGCTGAAGCGCGACGGCGGCAAGCCGTGGGTAGCCGTGGTCGATGCCGGCTCGCTCTACGATCCCATGGCCCGCGCCCTGGAATCGGCCGGCATCCCGACGTTCAGGACCGCCGACCGCGCGCTCCGCCTGCTGAACGTCTACTGCGCGGCACGGCAGCGCGGCGCCGGGGCCTCCTGATCGATGATCCCGTTCACGCCTGCGGAGCGGCGCCTGATCCGCCGGCTCGACACGCCGGCGCGCGTCCAGGCCTGGCTCAACAGCCTGCCTTACAACAACGAGCCCAGACCGGCCGGCGAGACGCTGCGCAGCTTCCGTGAAGTCGTGCGCCGCCGCACCGCCCATTGTCTCGAGGCCGCCCTCGCCGCCGCCGTCATCCTCGAGCAGCACGGCTACCCGCCGCTCGTGCTGAGCTTCGAGTCGATCGACAAGCTCGAGCACGTGCTCTTCGTCTACAGGCGCCGCGGCAGGTGGGGGTCGGTCGCCCGGTCGCGGGACCCCGGCCTGCACGGCCGCAAGCCTGTGTTCCGGACAGCGCGCGACCTGGCGATGAGCTACTTCGAGCCCTACGTCGATCTGACCGGGGGCATCACGGCGTACGCCGTCGTCGACCTGAACAAGGAGATGGGCGCGTACGACTGGCGGCTGTCGCCGAAGAACGTCTGGAAAGTCGAGCAGATGCTCATCGACTTCCCGCATCACCCGCTGCCCGTACAACCGGGCGCGGGCCGAACGCTGGAGGGCGTGGTACCGGGCGTTCAGAGGCGCGGTACCCCGATCGCAAGCCCGTGCGCTACCCGGGGCGCGATCGCTGGAGCGCGCTGCCGGCCGAGTACACGCGCCCCGGCTACCAGGTGTCGTTTCCCTGGCCGCGCGCGTAGCGCCCGTTCCCCGGCGCCTAGTCGAGATCGAAGTCGCGCGTCGGCTTCGTCACCGGTTCCTGCCGCGCCTGGCGGAGCGCCTCCTCGAAGCGCCGCGACAGCGCGTCGCCGCGCGTCTTCTCCGATTCCACCGACTGCTGGAAGATCGCCTCCCGCCGCTGGCGCTCCTGGTCGACCAGTTGGGCGGCGTGGTCAAGGTCGGGCCGGTCCTCGCGCACCGGCTCCTGGTGCGACACGATGCGGTCGAGGTTCTTGTCGACGACCAGGACGGCGCCGCAGCACGGGCAGACCAGTTCGATTTCGGATTTCAGCTTGGCCACGATGACACTCCTCGACCGGTTCGCCTCTACCGCCGGCGCCCGGCGCCCCAGACGATCCTGACCTTCTGCCCGCCCGGCCCCGTCGCATCCACTTCGACCCCGCGAATCGGCTGACGCGCGGCGTCGAACCGCTGCCCGAACCCGGCGACAAAGGCCGAAAACGGGATGCTGAAACGTTCGCCAGGCGGCATCCGCGATTTCGTGACACGGTAGTGATCGTTCAGCCAGACCTCGACGTTCTGCCACTCCTCCGTCGTCAGGTTCTCGACGATGATGGCGCGGTCGATGAACGTGATGGGCTCCGGAGGAGGCGCGCTGCAGGCGGACACGGCCAGCGCCCAGGCCAGCAATGCCGCCCATCCAACGACGCCACGGCTGGCGCGTTCGAACACTCTCATCACGCGCCCATCATACCTGCAGAGCGCCGCTCCACGGCGCCCGGGGCCGGACGAATGGCGCCAGGCGCCATTCCAGGGGAGGAGCGGCCTCGCACCATCCCGGTCGGGAGGGGGTTGACATAAAGATTTCACGGTGATATCATTTCGAAAGCATGGAAGGAGGTCCGTTCATGATCCGTGAAGTTGAGAAGCAGGCGATGTCCGGATGGGTGATGCTGCCGCTGCTCCTGGTCCTGGGAGTGGTCGCCGTCTACGGCTTCATCGCGGCGGTCCGGCCGCCGGCCGAGGCCCCGATGGTCATCTTCTGGGTACTGGTGTTCGCCCTCGATCTGCTCGGCTGGGCCGGGTTCTTCCTCGTGAACCCGAACGAAGCGAAGGTGCTGCAGATCTTCGGCAAGTACGTCGGCACCGTGAAGGCCCCCGGCCTGCGCTGGGCCAATCCCGTTCTACAGCAAGCGGCGCATCTCGCAGCGCATCCGCAACTTCGAGAC
Source organism: uncultured Acidobacteriota bacterium (assembly GCA_963806085.1). Taxonomy (GTDB): domain Bacteria; phylum Acidobacteriota; class Vicinamibacteria; order Vicinamibacterales; family JAKQTR01; genus JAKQTR01. The sequence goes on along the minus strand of CAWDWR010000001.1, from coordinate 343,920 downwards.
CCCGCGGCTGAAGGTGAACGACAGCGAAGGCAACCCGATCGAGATCGCGGCGGTCGTCGTGTGGAAGGTCGTGGAGACCGCCGAGGCCTGCTTCGAGGTCGACGACTACAACAACTACGTCCACGTGCAGAGCGAGGCCGCGCTGCGCAACCTCTCCACCAGCTACGCGTACGACTCGCACGTGGAGCACCAGATGTCGCTGCGGGGCAACACCGCCGAAGTCGCGGCGCACCTGAAGACCGAGATCCAGGACCGCCTGGCGAAGGCCGGCGTCGAGACGATCGAGGCGCGCATCAGCCACCTGGCGTACGCGCCCGAGATCGCGGCCGCGATGCTCCAGCGCCAGCAGGCGTCCGCCATCATCGCGGCGCGCACGCGCATCGTCGAAGGCGCGGTCGGGATGGTCGAGATGGCGCTCGAGCGACTGAACGAGAAGGACATCGTCCACCTCGACGAGGAGCGGAAGGCGGCGATGGTCAGCAACCTGCTGGTGGTGCTGTGCGGCGAGCGGGCCGCCCAGCCGGTTGTCAACACGGGCTCGCTGTACCAATAGGTCGGACGTGGCCGAACGCAAACCGTTCCTGCTCCGGGTGGACCCCGAGCTGCACGAAGCGCTGCAGCGGTGGGCCGACGACGACCTGCGCAGCCTGAACGCGCAGATCGAATTCCTGCTGCGCCGCGCGCTGCAGGCGGCCGGGCGCCTGAAGTCCGCCCCTGAAACGCAAACGGGCCACCGGGAATCCGGTGGCCCGCGATCCTGAAGGGGTCCGGCCGTCCCGGCCGGGCCTCATCCTTCTTCTTCGTAGCCTTCTTCTTTGGGCGGCAGCAGGCGCGTCGGCATCCTGATGGCTTCCCGGTAGTCGTAGAGCGGCAACCCGCTCACGTGCCACGAGACCGTGCAGGACGGCGACTTGAGGTCGAGCATCACCGTGACGGGGCTGCCCTCCACGCCTTCCCGGAAACTCAGGCGGCACCCGCAGGCGAGACGCCCGTGTAAGAAGCCTTTCAACGCCACGAACTGATCATACTACAGGAGCCCGAGGATCCCCTTCTCGAAGTCGGCCTTCTTCACGAGCCCCATGTGCGTCTGGCAGACCTTGCCCTCGCGGTTGATGAGCAGCGTCGTCGGGAGGCCCCAGACGGGCCCGAGCGCCTCCTGCACGTCATCGCGGCCGAGGCCGACGAGCACCGGGTAATTCATCTTGAATTCGGTGACGAACGGCTTCAGCTGCTCGACAGTGTCGTCGGCCGAGATGCCCAGCACCACAAAGCCCTTGTCCTGGTATTTCTGCTGGAACTCGTTGAACCAGGGGATCTCGATCTTGCAGGGCCCGCACCACGTGGCCCAGAAGTTGAGCAGGACGACCTTGCCCTTGAAGGACGAGAGCTTCACGTCCTTGCCGTTCACGTCTTTGAGCGTGAAGTTGAGGTTGGCGGGCTTCGCGTTGGCGCCGCACGCCCCGCCCGCCGCGCTTGAGGGCTGCCTTGTCTGGCCGCCGACGCCGCTGAACGCCACCGCGGCGAGGCCCGCTGCCGCGGCCGCCGCCACGATCCATCGCTTGCCCATGATGCGTTCCCTGCTCAGACCCGCGCCCTCGCCAGGAGGGCCGGCCGGCTAGTTGACGACCCCGGCGAACGCCGCCGCGATCGCCGCCATTTCCGCGTGAGGCGCGCGGGCCAGGGCCACCCACGTCCGGCCGCCCCTGGTGAAGGCGACCGCCGAATGGCCCAGCACATCCAGGTCAGTCTGACTCAGCTTGGCGCCGCTTGGAAGCACAAACAGCGAGACCTGGACGGCGCCCTTCCTGTACAAGAGATGCACGAGCGAGCCATCCAGATACAGGCAGCGGCGTCCGCCGACCAGCGTGAGACCGTCTGCGGCCTCGCCCGACGGCAGCACGACGTCGAATCCGTAGTGCGCCTTCAGGTCGGCCTGCACAGCCGCGGGCGAGAGGCCCGACGGCTCTTCGAACAGGGCGAAGCACTTCAGGTGGTCGAGCGCCAGCTGCGCGGCCACGGCCTTCGACGGGTTGATGACGAGGCCGTAGAATGCGCTGCCGGCCAGGGCGAGCACCAGGGTTGCGGCGAGGGCCATCGGCCAGCTGGCGCGGCTCAGCCGCGGCAGCGGGCGACGCATCGGCGGAGCCGTCTGGGTGCGCGCCGCGGCGCACCGCGCCCGCAGGCCGAGCGGCGCGTGCCCGATCAGAATGTCCGCGCGGTCGCGCACCAGCCGGCTGGCCTCGCGCTCTGCGCGGAGCTGGTGCTGGCAGGGCGCGCACTCGCGCACGTGCCCGTCGACGCGCCCACGCTCAGCGGCGGTGGCCTCGCTGTCGACGACCCGCGTCAGCAGCGGGCTGATGTCCCTGCACGGCTCCATGAACTGATCCTCTTGCTCCTTAGACGCGCCTCGCCCGGGTTTCGGCCCCGGCGCCTGCCCGCCTGGCGTATTCGCCGGAACGGGACACCAAATCGTCGTACAAGGCCTTCCGGCCCCTGGAGATCCTCGACATCACCGTCCCGATCGGCACGCCGACGATGCCGGCGATCTCGTCGTAGCTGAACTGCTCGACGTCCCGCAGCCAGACCGCCTCGCGGTATGCCGCCGGGAGGCCGTCGAGGGCCGCCTGGAGATCCGCATCCATCGTGTCGCGCAGGAGCAGCGCCTCGGGATTCGTCGCCGCCAGGCGCGGTGTCGGGCGCCTGCTCCACCGCTTCGCTGTCGGCGTCGATGGGACTGCGCCCGCGGTCCCGCCGCTGGTTCAGGAACGTATTGTGCAGGATGGTGAACATCCATCCGCGCAGGTTGGTTCCTGCCTCGAACTGCCCGGACGACCGGAAGGCCTTGAGGTACGTGTCCTGGACCAGGTCCTGGGCATCGGCTTCATTCCTCGTCAGGCGCAGCGCTGCCCCGTAGAGACGGTCCACCAGCGCAAGCGCGTCCTGTTCGAACGCGGCGGGCTCCATGGCGCGTGACGGGCGACTGACTGTGACGAGGCACCGTGAATCTCTCGGCGCCTGCAGGATGAACCCCGGGGCGCCTGGGAATATTCCCTTCAGTATAGGCCAGCCGGAGCCGGCGACGGACTCGGCGGCGGCGGACGCTGCGGCCGGGGCCCCGAGGATGCCGCGCCGCCGGAACCGCAGGCGTTGCAGCGGCGTCGTACTGAAGCTAACATGGCACAGTGATGTCAGTTCGCCCCTGCCGAAGCCCGCGAGGTGGTGGTATGCGCAAGCGCCCGACGCGCAAGAGCATGGCGCTGTGGCTGGCTGTCCTCGTCGCCGCGACCGTTCTGGGCGCGGCAGCCGAGGCGACGGCCCAGACGCCGTACATGCCGTATTACGGCAAGAACCTGGTCCGGTACGATCGGTTCGACTGGCAGATCTACAAGACCGAGCACTTCGAGATCTACTACTACCCGTCGATCGAGCAGCACCTCGAGCGGGTGGCGGGGTACGCCGAGAGCGCCTACCAGCAGATCAGCGCCGAGTTGAAGCACGACCTGGCGTTCAAGGTCCCGCTGATCATCTTCAAGACGCACAGCGAATTCGAGCAGCAGAACGTCATCCCCGGCGCGGCGCGGAAGGCGTCGGCGCGTTCGCCGAGCCGTACCGCGACCGGATGCTGCTGCCCGCTCGACGATCCGCCGGACCTGCTCTACCGGCTCATCGTCCACGAACTCACGCACATCTTCGAGTTCGACATCGTGCCGCAGTCGCTCATCCGCGAGACCGTGCCGCTCTGGGTGGCGGAAGGCCTCTCGGACTACATGACCGGGATCTGGCGGCCGGTGGACCTGATGACGGTCCGCGATGCCGCCGTCACCGACATGATCCCGAAGATGAGCCAGCTCGAGGGCTACGGTCAGACGTCGCAACCCGCGGCTCGTGTACAACCTCGGCCACGCGGCGTTCGAGTTCATCGAGTCGAAGTGGGGCAAGGAGGGCCTGCGGCAGTTCCTCTTCTCGCTCCGCAAGGGCATCGTGGGCGGCGCCGAGAGCGCCTACCTCGAAGCGTTCCAGCTGTCGGGCGAGGAGTTCGACCAGCAGTTCGACCGCTACCTCAAGGCCCGCTTCAAGCCCTTCCGCGACAAGGAAACGCCGTCCGACTACGGACGCAACCTCGCGCCCAATCCCGAGAAGACGCCGGTTCGACGGCGCCATCATGATCGAGCCGTCGCCGTCGGGCGACCTGCTCGCGGTGGTCACGATCAACCGGAGCGACCGGGAGATCGACATCGTCCTGATCTCCGCGAAGGACGGCAAGGTCATCCGCAACCTCACCCCGGGCTTCGATCAGGGCATGGGGTTCGACTACATCGTGACGCCCGGCAACCGCTGGATCACGATTCCCTGGCTGGCCTGGTCGCCCGCGGGCGACCGGCTCGCCTACGTCGTCCGCCGCGAGAAGGGCAAGTCGATCGTCATCCAGAACGTCCTGAACAAGAAGATCGAGAAGCGCATCGACCTGAAGACCGTCGATGAGCCCGAGTCGCCCGCCTTCTCGCCGGACGGCAAGGTCGATGGCGTTCTCGGCCATGCAGAACGGCTGGTCCGACATCTTCACGGTCGACCTGGCCACCGAGGCGGTGACCAACCTCACGAAGGACGAGATCGCCAACTACGCGCCGGCCTACTCGCCGGACGGCAAGTCGGTGGTCTACCTGGCGCGGATCAGCGGCAACGAGAAGCTCTTCAAGCTCGACCTCGACAGCGGCAAGAAGACGCAGCTGACGTTCGGCACGCACGACGATGCCGCCGCCGCGGTTCCTCGACGCGGACACGCTGATCTTCGCGTCGACGGCGACCGACCCCAACAAGCCGGTCGAGCCGGAAGTCGCGCGCAACGGCCAGGTCTTCAACATCTGGACGCTGGGCCTCAAGACCGGTGAGCTGAAGCAGTTCACCGACGCGGTGGGCGGCAACTTCTCGCCCGGTCGATCCTGCGCGACGAGTCGACGACGAAGATCGCCTTCATCACCTACTACAAGGGCGACTACGAGCTCCACGCGGTGGAGAAGAAGGACGCGATCGTGACGGCCGCGACGGCGGACTTCGGCGCGCCCGGCCCCGTCATCGACTTCCAGGCCCCGCTCAACCACACGCTCATCTCCGAGAACAAGGTGAAGAAGGGCTCGTGGGACAAGATGTTCCTCGACGGCCGCCCGCCGCTGAACGTGGGCGTGACCAGCGGCGGCAACTTCTTCGGCAGCACGGCGGTGTCGTTCACCGACGTGCTCGGCGATCGCCGGGTCGACGCCTACTTCGGCGTCGATGTCCCAGTACCGCGTCTACGGCGTGTCGATGATCAACCTGGAGCACCGCTTCAACTACGCGATCCAGGGCTACTGGCAGGACGAGTTCTACTACGGGTAGACCGGCGAGCATCTACTACGATCCGATCTACTCGCCGTACATCGACCGCGACCTCGCGACGTCGACGCGCAGCAACCGCGGCGCGTCGGCGTTCGGCATCTACCCGCTGAACCGCTACCAGCGCCTCGAGTTCTCGGGCGGGTTCGGCTACATCCGCGAGCAGTACAACGACCCGACGCTCGAGCAGCTCGCGAACGACTATCAGCAGCAGGTCTACGGCAACACGCTGTATCGCAACGGCTGGTACGTGCCGCTCTCGGTGAGCTTCGTCCAGGAGACGACCATCTTCCGCGAGTTCGGCCCGCTCTCCGGCAGCACGATGCGGCTGATGTACGAGGTCGCCCCGGGCCTTGGCAGCAAGACGCTCTCCTGGCAGACCGTCGACGCCGACGTGCGCAAGTACTTCAAGGTCGGCGGCTCCGCCCTCCTGGCGCTCCGCGGCCGCGGATTCCGGAGCTGGGGCGCGACGCCGTCGTTCACCTACTTCGGCGGCAACTCCGACCTGCGCGGCTACGACTACCTCCAGTTCGCCGGGCAGAACGCCGTCTACGGCAACGCCGAATTCCGCTTCCCGCTGATCGACGCCATGGCGACGCCGATCGGCATCCTCGGCGGCGTCCGCGGTGTCGCGTTCTTCGGCGTCGGCGGCGCCTGGTGGGACAACAGCGGCTACAAGTTCGCGACCAGCCAGAGCCAGGTCGTCACGCCCGTCACCGGCGTGGACATCGACCCGATCACCGGGCTGCCCATCTACCATTACGGCGAGCCGGTCGCCATCAACGGGTTCCGCCTGGTCGACGGGCGGGCGTCGTACGGCATCGGGCTCGAGACGATGGCCCTCGGGTTCCCGATCCACTTCGACTGGTCGTGGCGGACGCTGTTCAACGAGGACTGGGAGAACGCTTACTTCGGCAGCGCCGTGGCAACGCCGAGGCGTGGCGGAAGGCGCGCTTCCAGTTCTGGATCGGGTTCAACTTCTAGAGCGTGCGCCGGCATGGCCGGCGCCTCGGCAGCGAACGCCCCGGGGCGGTGACGCGCGCCCCGGGGCGTTTCCGCGTACTCAGGATTTCTTGAGGCGGAGCTCGGCCCGGTTCAGGTCGATCGTCACGTGGTACCGGCTCAGGAACCGGTGGCCGACGATGCCGCCGAGCTCGTAGCCGAGCAGGACGCTCGGCGCCCGGAGGTTCAGCACGACCACCGACATCTTCGTAGAACCGGATGTCGTTGAACGCGAGGTCCACGCCGGGCATCAGGTAGGCCTCGCGGTCCCACCCTGACGCGCCGTAGACCTTGAGCGCGATCTTCCGCATATCCACCGGCGGCAGCGCCCGCGCCGTGTCCGTGCTGATCGAGATGACCTGGCCGCCGGTGTCGACCACGAAACTGCGCGGGTGGCCCGTCGCCCACCGTGCCCGCGCACCGTCGCCAGCCGGTTCATCCAGAGTTCCATCGTCACGTCGGCGGGCCCGCTCGTCGGGCAGGCGCTTCGCGCAGCGTCAGCACCCGGCGGTGCGTAGTCGACGGTCAGCGAGAGCCCCATCGCCAGCGGCGAGAAGCTCTCGCCTTCGGGCGACGGCAGGTCCTGCAGCGCCGGGCTCTTGATGATGCACGGCACGTGCTTCACCTTCAGGGAGCCGAACTCGAGCTTGTCGATCCGCCCGAGCTGGAGCCCGCGAAGGCCCACCTCGCCCACGCCCGCGCTCACGGTGTACGTGATCGGCGACACGCCTTCCCTCTCGCCGGTGGTGCGGGACAGCGTCGACAGCTCCGAGCCCGTGTCGACGATGAAGTCATGTGGCCGGCTGCCGTTGATCCGGCCCTGGATGATGATCTTCTCGTTCTCGAGCCGGAACGGCAGCGTGTAGACCTGGCTCCGCGCTCGAGATGAACTCGTACGGCACCTTCGTGCCAAACGATGTCAGGAACTTGAGTTCGGCGATCGCCCAGAGCGCCGCGGCTGTCGGTCAGGCCCTTCGGGAGCAGGTTGATGAAGCTCGCGAGGGCCGTGGCGGCGTGGTCGTACCGGCCGAGCCGCTCGTAGACGTTGCCGAGCGTGTGGTGGAAGTCCGCCTCGCGGGGCTCGAGCCGGACCGCCTGCAGGCCGTGCTCCAGCGCCTCGTCGAAGCGGCCTCGGGCGCGAGAGCACGCGCGCCGACGCCGTTGTGGCCCCGTGCCTCGTCCGGGCTCGGCGGCCAGCGCCTGCCTGGTATCCGGCTTCGGCCTCGTCGAAGAGGCCCGCCGACCACATCGCGTCGCCGAAGACCGCCAGCGCGAAGGCGTTGGACGGCTGCTCCTCGCGCAGTACCTCGGCGGCCGCCCTGGCCTTCTGGAAGCTCCCGATGCGGAGCGCCGACTGGACCAGCCCGATGCGGGCCGGTACGCGCACGCGCGACTCCGGGGAGCCGACGGCGAGCTCGAAGGCCGTGAGCGCCTCACTGTATCGCCCGTCCGCGTAGAGCAGGTTTCCGAGTTGTAGCTGGATCTCAGGCGTGTCGTTCGGCGAGAAGGCCTCGACAGCCACCACGAGGCCGACGGCGACGAGCAGCGTGAGCAGCGCCAAAGGGGGGCGAGCGCTGGCAGGCATGCAACCTCCGCTGGGAACGAGTTGGACTAAGGTTCGTTCCGGCCAGAATACCCGATCGGGAGGCGAGAGGAAACGGGAAACCGCCTCTCGCGTCACGCCTCGCTCCTACCGCGTGTACTGCGTAATCGGCAGCCCGTCGTACATGTCGTCGATGCGCAGGATCTGCGCGTCGCGGCTGTAGCTGCCGAGTTCGTAGTCCTCGCTCATCACGAGCGCCTTGATCGGCTTGGTCGGGCAGACCTCCGAGCACAGGCCGCAGAAGCTGCACCGCGACAGGTTGAAGTCGAAGTAGTCGAGCGCCTTCAGCTTCATGCCCGGCTCGCGATGCCCGCCGAGCGAGATCAGATCGTCCGGGCACGCCTTGGCGCACTGGTCGCAGACGATGCAGACCTGGGCGCCCGAATCGGGCTCGACCTGCAGCCGGAGCACGCCCCGGAAGCGCGGCGCCACGGGCCGCCGCTCGGACGGGTACTGGAACGTGAAGGCCGGCTGCGGCGTGTACTTCAGCGTGACCCAGAGACCCTTGACGAGATCCACCAGGAAGAACGAGCGCAGGAAGTCCTTCAGCATCAGCCGCGGTCCTCGACAACGATGGGTTCGGTCCCGCCCAGGGGAATCCAGCGCTCCTTCCGGAACACCGTGCTCTCCCGGGCGATCTTGTCCTGCAGGCGCATCAGGCCGTAGAACAGCGCCTCCGGCCGCGGCGGGCAGCCGGACACGTAGACGTCGACCGGCACGACCTTGTCGACGCCCTGCAGCACGCTGTAGGTCGGGAACGGGCCGCCCGCGTTCGAGCAGCTGCCCATCGAGATCACCCACTTCGGCTCGGGCATCTGGTCGTACAGCCGCCGCAGCACCGGGGCCATCTTCTTCGTCACCGTGCCGGCCACGATCATCAGATCGGCCTGCCGCGGCGACGCGCGGAACACCTCCGACCCGAACCGGGCGATGTCGAAGCGGGAGCCGCCCGCCGCGATCATCTCGATGGCGCAGCACGCCAGCCCGAACGTCATCGGCCAGAGCGAGTTCTTGCGGGCCCACGCCAGCACCGTGTCGAGGTTCGTCGTGATGATGTTGTCGGCGAACCGGTGATCAATCACACCCATGGCGTATCCTCGCTGCGGGGGCGGCAGCCCTGACTACTTCTGGTAGTACTCCGCGTTCGTCGCGATGAAGCCCTTCCACTTCTCCGGCACTTCATCGAGCACGAAGATCGCCTCCACCGGGCACGCCGGCACGCAGGCGCCGCAGTCGATGCACTCGTCCGGATGGATGTAGAGCAGCTCGGACGTCGCGAACTCCGCCTCGTCCTTGCGCGGGTGGATGCAGTCGACCGGGCAGACGTCCACGCAGGCAGTGTCCTTCGTCCCGACGCACGGTTCACAGATGATGTACGCCACCTTCGTCCTCCTCCGTCACGCGACGCCGGGCGCCGTGGCCCCGCCCGCGTCAGTGAAGCTCCGGTACCGCCGTCGGCAGGTGCCCGAGCCTCGTCGACACCCGCCGCCCCAGATCCCACGCCTCGCGGTTGTGCTCCGTCAGGATGGGGCTGTCGTCGGGGCCGTGCCCGAACACGCCGACGCGCGCCACTTCGCGTCCCGTGTAGTCATACACCGGCGCGCAGGTGCAGAACAACCGCTGGCCCCCATCCGACGACGGCGAACCCAGCCGGACCACCAGCGAGGCGCTCTCGGCCACGTCTCCGGCGCGCCTCAGCCGCAGGCAGCTGAGCCGGCGGCTGCCCGGGTTCGCGCCGTCGAAATACTCGGCGCAGTGCGCCGGCATCTGCTTGCCGTACGCCGTCCGCATGGCCGCCTCGTCCGGCCCGGCCGCCCAGATGTACGTCACCTCGCCCGCCGCCGGCACGGCCACGAAGCTGCGCGGCCGCCCGCGGAGCACGTACTCGCGCAGCACCGGGTACGCGTGCAGCCGCAGCTCGGACCGCCCGAGCAGCCGGAAGCTCAGGTCCAGCATCTTGAGCGTCAGGCTGTACCGCTGCGACTCCTCGTCCTGCCGCACATAGCCGCGGCGCTTGAGAATCGCCAGCAGCCGATGCACCGACGGCCGCGGCAGGCTCACGGCGCGCGCCACGTCGGTCAGCGCCATCCCGGCCGGCGCCAGGCTCAGGGTCTCGCAGACCTCGAGCGCTTTGTCGATCGACGTCGTGGTGCCTCTTGGCGCCGAATGCTTCGGCAGGCTTCATGAGTGGTTCGACTTCCATATTTCGGAAGTGGTGTTTCACTCCTTCAAACTACCGCCTGTCCGAGACGCTGTCAAGCTCAAGACACGGTAGTGGCAGGGGCAGGCCAGGCGGGGCCGAGGGGTCCCGCCTGAGGCCTGACCCAGCGTGGGCTCGTCTACTGCGTGACCGTCAACGTCCCGACCATCGTGAAGCCATGAATCGTACAGTGATACGGGAAACTGCCCGCCGCATTCATGGTGATGGGGTTGCTCGTCGCACCGGCCGCGATGGAGCCGGTGTCGAACGCCGACCCGTCGGCAGTTGCCGTGTGCGGAATTGAATCCGCATTCCGCCAGACGACGGTCTGGCCGACCTTGACCGTCGCGGGATTCGGCGAGTACCGAGTTGCTGCCGTTCATGCCGACGATGGTGATCGTCACCGACGCCGGGCTTGGCGGATTCGACGCCGGAGGCGGCGTCGCCGGGGTCGGCGAGGACGGGCTCGAATAGCTGTTGCCCATACCGCCGCTCCCGCAGCCCGCCACCGTCGCCGCGATCAGGAGCACGCCGCCGATTGTGAGTGTCAGACGTGAGTTCATACTCTGTTCTCCGGGGGCCTGTCGGGCCCGTCTTCGTGGCTACGAGCAGTGCCGGCGCAACTCGGGTGCCGCCTCATTGCAGGCTGAAACTGCGGAACGCTCCGAATTGCGCCGCACTGCGCTTGCCAGCGGCGTAAACCTCGACGGGCCGTGTAAGCCGAAGCCCCGCCGGGGTTCTGTTCAGGATCGACGCGGGGACCAACGGGCACCTGCCGGCCGAATCCGGAGGCACGCATGCTGCAAACGCGTACAGCGCGCAGCGCGACAGACAACGATGACCGAGGTGAGCCATGTTGCACGGTTCGTGGCGAAGCGTTTCGATAGCCGCGTGGCTGATGGCCCAGGCCGCTCTGCTCGCAGGCAGCGGCCCGACGGTGCTCACGGTCGATACGGCGAACAGCCAGGTGTTGATCCAGGTCGGAAAGGCCGGCGTCTTCGGTTTTGCCGGCCATGCGCACGAGGTCACCGCGGCCGATGTGCGGGGCCAGGTCACGTACGACCCGGCGGATCTTGCGCGGGCCAGCGTCTCGCTCGAATTCGGGGCCGCGGCCTTGCGCGTGACCGGAAGGGATGAGCCGCCCGGAGACGTGGGTGAAGTCCAGCGCGTGATGCTGAGCGACCGCGTGCTGGACGTCACGCGATTCCCCTCGATCAGCTTTCGCTCGCGGCGGGTCTCTGTCGCGGGACGGACGGCGACGGCCGCCGACCTCCTGATCGAGGGCGACATCACGCTGCACGGCACCACGCGCCCGATGACCATCCGCGCCAGCGCGGTCTTTGATGCGGCAGGCGGCCTGACAGCCCGGGGATCGTGCCCGCTGGTGCAGTCCGACTTCGGAATGATTCCGGTGACGGCCGCCGGCGGCGCCGTGCGCGTCAAGGACGCGGTCGAGGTTCAGTTCGTGCTCAGAGCGAGGCCCTCGGCAGCGTCAGGAACAGTCCGCTAGCCCCCGCCGGCCTACGCGACGGTCTCGCCCGGCTTCATCTCGATGACCTCGACGCCGGTGGGCGCGACGAGCTCCCGCAGGTGTTCGGGCCGGCCGGTCAGCACCGGGAACGTGCCGTAGTGCATCGGGACGACCGTCTCGCACGCCCAGCAGCGCACAGGCCTTGGCGGCCGCCGCCGGGTCCATCGTGAAGAGGTCGCCGATCGGCAGAAAGGCCAGCGTCGGTTTGTACAGCTCGTGGATGAGCCGCATGTCACCGAACAGGGCCGTGTCGCCGGCGAAGTACACGGTCAGGCCGTTCTCGAACGTCAGCACGTAGCCGGCCGCCTCCCCCAGATAGGTGATGACGCCGTCGTCGGTGAAGCTCGAGCTGTGCTTCGCGTCGACCATCGTGACGCGGATGCCCGAGCACTCCTGTGTGCCGCCCTTGTTCATGCCGGAGGTCTTCTCGACGCCCTTCGAGGCGAGCCACTGGCACAGCTCGAAGATGCCCACCACGGTGGCGCCGGTCTTCTTGGCGACGGCGCACGACGTCGTGCACGTGGTCGAAGTGCCCGTGCGTCACCAGAATGAGGTCCGCCTCGTCTATCGACGCGAGGTGCGGCGGGCACGACGGATTGCCGTCCAGCCACGGGTCCACGACGATCTTCTTCCCGCCCGGGCGACCGGAGCAGAAACGTCCCGTGACCGAACCACGTGATCGAGAGACCGGACAACGCCATGTGCGCACCTCGCGGAAAGACCCGGGCCGCGTCCCGGACCGGGCGAGAGTATACCGCGGCCACCGGGGCGTCCGCCCACGGGGCTTGATGCTATGATCAGGGTTTGACGCCACCAGACGTGACAGGGCAGACGATGAGCACCGCGGTACCGGTCCAGTTCGTGCGCGCGCGCCCCCCGAAGCCCGAGTGGCTGAAGGTGCGCGCTCCCGGGTCTCCGGGCTACGTGCGGCTGAAGGGCCTGATGCGCGAGCAGGGCCTGCACACCGTGTGCGAGGAGGCGCACTGCCCGAACATCGGCGAGTGCTGGCACCACGGCACGGCCACCTTCATGATCCTCGGCGACGTCTGCACCCGCGCCTGCGGGTTCTGCGCGGTGCAGCACGGCAGGCCGGCGGAACTCGACCGGGAGGAACCGGCGCGTGTAGCCGAAGCCGTGCGCACCATGGATCTGCGCTACGTGGTCATCACGTCGGTGGATCGCGACGATCTCGACGACGGCGGCGCCTCGATCTTCGCCGAGACGATCCGGCGCATCCGGGAGGCCCGTCCGTCCTGCCGGATCGAGGTCCTCATCCCGGACTTCCAGGGCCACGAGGCACCGCTGCGGACCGTGCTCGACGCGGGGCCTGACGTGCTGAACCACAACACCGAGACTGTGCCGCGGCTCTACCGGATGGCGCGCCCGGGCGGCCGCTACCCGCGCACGCTCGACCTGCTGCGCCGGGCCCGCGAGTACGCGCCGCGAATCCCCACGAAGTCGGGCATCATGGTGGGCCTTGGCGAGGAGTGGCACGAGGTCGTCGAGACGCTCGCCGATCTGCAAGCGGCGGGAGTCGGCATCATCACGATCGGGCAGTACCTGAGCCCGTCGGCGTCGCACCTCCCCGTCGCCCGGTACTACCATCCGGACGAATTCGAGATGCTCCGTGTCACGGCGGTCAACATGGGGTTCGGCCACGTGGAGTGCGGTCCCCTGGTGAGAAGCTCCTATCATGCCCACGAGCAAACCAGCGCGTACGAAGAAGGCGCCAGACACACGAGCCATGACGACACCCGCGAATCCTGATCACGTCAGCCGCCAGCTGGCCGCCACGCCGAAGGCCCAGCTGGTCGACATGCTCTACCAGATGCTGCTGGGGCGGCGCTACGAAGAGAAGTGCGCGGAGATGTACGCGCTGCAGAAGATCGGCGGGTTCTGCCACCTGTACATCGGCCAGGAGGCGGTGGCCGTCGGCGCGCTGTCCACGCTGCGTCCGGACGACCTGATCATCACGGCGTACCGCGATCACGTCCACGCCCTCGTCAAGGGCTGCGATCCGGGCCGGGTGATGGCCGAGCTGTTCGGCCGCCGTGACGGCGTCTCGCGGGGCAAGGGCGGGTCGATGCACCTGTTCGACGGGAGAAGGGCATGCTCGGCGGCCACGGCATCGTCGGCGGCCACATTCCGCTCGCCACCGGCACGGCGTTCGCCGCGAAGTACCAGCAGAAGGACTACGTCACGCTGTGCTTCTTCGGCGAGGCCGCGGTCAACATCGGCGCCTTCCACGAATCGCTGAACATGGCGGCGCTCTGGAAGCTGCCGGTGATCTACATCGTCGAGAACAACCGCTTCGGCATGGGCACGGCGATCGAGCGCTCGTCGGCCATCTACGACGTGGCCCAGCGCGCCTGCGCCTACGACATGGCGAGCGAGACCGTGGACGGCATGGACGTGCTGGCCGTCCGCGAGGTCATCGGCCGCGCCGTCGACCTGGCGCGTCGCGAGAGCCTGCCGACGCTCATCGAGGCCCGCTGCTACCGCTTCATGGGCCACTCGATGTCCGACCCGGTGCACGGCCACTACCGCACGAAGGAGGAAGTCGAGGACCAGAAGCAGCAGGACCCGATCAAGCAGTACTTCGAGCACCTGAAGGCGGCCGGCCATCGCCGACCAGGCGATGCTCGAAGAGCTGGACCGGAAGGCCCGCGCGGTCACGGAGCAGGCGATCCAGTTCGCCGAAGCCAGCCTGGAGCCGTCCGCCGACGCGCTCTCACCAGGATGTCTACGCGAGCCGTACGGCCCTTACACCCGGAGCGAACAGTAACGCCATGGCAGTCATCACCTACCGAGACGCGCTGAACCAGGCGCTGCGCGAGGAACTGCGCCGCGATCCCGCCGTCTTCCTGATGGGCGAGGAAGTCGGCGTCTACCAGGGCGCCTACAAGGTGAGCAAGGGCCTGCTCCAGGAGTTCGGCCCGCAGCGCATCGTCGACACCCCGATCACGGAGGAGGGGTTCGCCGGCGTCGGCGTCGGCGCCGCGATGGCGGGCCTCCGGCCGATCATCGAGATGATGACGTGGAACTTCTCGCTGGTGGCCATCGACCAGATCGTCAACGGCGCCGCCAAGATGCTGTACATGTCAGGCGGCCAGTTCAAGATCCCGATCGTGTTCCGGGGACCGGGCGGCGCGGCGCACCAACTGGCGGCGCAGCACTCGCAGTCGCTGGAAGCGTGGTACGCGAGCGTGCCCGGGCTGAAGGTCGTGGCGCCGGCGACGCCCTACGACGCCAAGGGCCTGCTCAAGAGCGCCATCCGCGACGACGACCCGGTCATCTTCATGGAAGGCGAAACGCTGTACGGCTCGAAGGGCGAGGTGCCGGACGAGGAGTACACCATCCCGATCGGCGTCGCCGACGTGAAGCGCGCAGGGCACGGACGTCACCATCGTGGCCTGGTCGAAGATGGTGACCGTCGCGCTGAAGGCGGCCGACACGCTGGCCGCCGACGGCATTTCGTGCGAGGTGATCGACCCGCGCACGCTGCGCCCGCTCGACGACGGACCGATCCTGGAGTCGGTGCGGAAGACGAACCGGTGCGTGATCCTCGAAGAAGGTTGGCCGTACGCCGGCGTGGGCGCGCAGATCGCGTACCAGGTGCAGCAGGCGGCCTTCGGCGACCTCGACGCGCCGGTCGACGCGCGTCACGGGGCTCGATGTGCCGATGCCATACGCCAAGAACCTCGAGCACCTGGTGATGCCGTCGCCGGCGCGGTTGGTGGCGGCGGTGCGGGAAGTGCTGTATTTGGACTAGGGGCTAGGGGCTAGGGGCTAGGGGCTAGGGGCTAGAGGCTAGAGGCTAGGGATAAGAGGATAAGCGGGTGGCGAGAGAGTGAGCTCTTCTTGCTTCTTGCTTCTTGCTTCTTGATTCTGTCTTCTGTCTTCTGTCTTCTGACAAGGATCAGATCATGGCTTCTCGTGTAGTGATGCCGAAGTTGAGCGACACGATGGAAGAGGGCCGCATCCTGAGGTGGCTCAAGAAAGAGGGCGACGCCGTTGAGACGGGCCAGGCTCTGGCCGAAGTCGAGACCGACAAGGCCACCGTCGAGATGGAGGCCTACACGAACGGCACCATCCGGAAGCTCATCACGGCTGAGGGCCAGTTCGTGAAGGTCGGCGACATCATCGCCATCATCGGCGCCCCGGGCGAGGACATCTCGGCACTGCTGCCGGCCGCTGGCGCCCAGGCTCCCGCTGCGGAGCCAGTGCCGGCTCCCGCGTCAGCCCCGGCACGGGCCGCGGCACCGACGGTCGCGCCGGCCGCGGCCCCGGTGCCCGCCTCAGGCGCGCCAGCGCTCACCGGGCGCAGCCTGAAAGCGTCGCCCCTCGCGCTGCGGATGGCGGCCGAAGCCGGCATGGACCTCGGCAGCCTGCAGGGCACCGGGCCGCAGGGCCGCATCATCAAGCGCGACATCGAAGCGGCGCTCTCGCAGGCGCCGGCGGCGTCGCCCGCCATTCCGGGGGCCGCGCCGCAGCGCGCACGGTCGCTCTCCCTCGTGGCCGTCCGCGCCGCGGGGCCGGAGAGCCAGGAACGTCGAACTGTCGTCGGTGCGCCGCACGATTGCCAAGCGCCTGGTCCAGAGCAAGGGTCCCGTGCCGCACTTCTACCTCACGATCGACGTGGCCATGGACCGCGTGTGGGACGCGTACAAGGCCCTGCGGGACCAGAAGTCGTCCATCAGCATCAACGACATCATCATCAAGGCCACGGCGCTGGCGCTCCGGCAGCACCCGGATATCAACGCCTCGTTCGCCGGCGATCACGTCAAGCTGTTCTCCCGCGTGCACATCGGCATGGCCGTCGCGCTCGAGGACGGGCTCATCACCCCGGTGCTGCGCGACGCGGACCTGAAGCCGCTCGAAGAGATCTCCGAGGAGGCGCGCAGCCTGGCCGAACGCGCCCGCGCGAGGAAGCTGCAGCCGAACGAGTACACCGGCGCCACCTTCTCGATCTCGAACCTCGGCATGATGGGCATCGAGGAGTTCTCGGCGATCATCAACCCGCCCGAAGCGGCGATTCTGGCCGTCGGGGCGGTGCGCCAGGTCCCGGTGGTCGTCGACGGCACCCTCGCGGTCGGCTGGCGGATGAAGGTCACCCTCTCGGTGGATCATCGCGTCACGGACGGCGCGGCCGGCGCCCGGTTCCTGCAGACGCTGCGGAGGTTCCTGGAACATCCGCTCCTCATGGCGTAAGGCGCACCGATGCCCGAGCCGCACCGGGTTCCGTGGTCCGGTCATACGCGCGCTCCAGCCACGGACCTGCTCCGGGCTTTCGCCGCGGGGCTGGCCGGCGGATCGTGCGCCCTCCTGCTCCGGTTCGTCATCGTCGAACTGCCCCGCCTGGTCTGGCCTCACGCGTCGGACCTGGTTCAGGCCGTCGCCCTCGCAGACCCCGTTCGGCGCGTGGCGGTGCCAATCATCGGTGCGGCGCTCGCAGGAGCCGTCCTCACCCTCGGCCTGCGCTGGTCGAAGGCGGCGAGCGGCTGGGACGTCCTCGAGGCCGTCGTGCTGCGGAACGGCGTCCTCTCGCTGCGCTCGACGCTCGTGCGCGTGGCGTCGGCCATCGTCACGCAGGCGGCGGCGGCGCCGGTGGGGCGGGAAGGCCCCATCGTGCTGATGTCGGGCACCGCGGCGTCGGTGCTCGGGCGGCGGATGGGCGTGCCCACGCGCCAGCTCAGGGTCCTGGTCGGATGCGGCGTCGCGGCGGGTCTGGCCTGCGCCTACAACGCGCCGGTCGGCGCCGCGCTGTTCACGATGGAGATCATCTTCGGCAGCTTCGCCCTCGAGATCTTCGCGCCGCTGGTCGTCGCCTCCGTCACAGCCACCGTCCTGACATGGGTCACGTTCGGCCGCGCCCCGCTGTTCGAGGTGCCTTCCCTGGTGATGGCCAGCCCCTGGGAGATCATCCCCCACGCGGCACTCGGTGTGGTGGGAGGCGCCGTCGCCGCGCTGTTCCTTCTCGCGCTCCGCGCCAGCGCCGCGATGTTCTCGCGCTCGCGGCTTCCCCGCCCAGCCGCGATGGCGCTGGCCGGCCTCGTGTCCGGCCTGGTCATGCTGTGGTTCCCGGAGATCGTCGGGAATGGCCGGGATGCCATCGCCGCCCTGTTCCAGCGGCAGTGGGCCCTCGGGACGGTGCTCGCCCTCCTCGCGCTGCGGCTCATCGTGACGCCGCTGACGGTGGGGTCGGGCGCGGTGGGCGGCGTGTTCACCCCGACGCTCTTCATCGGCGCGATGCTGGGCCAGGCGTTCGGCACCGGCGTCGCGTACCTCATGCCCGGCCTGCACACGCATCCCGGCGCCTATGCCCTGACCGGCATGGCGTGCCTCCTCGCGGGCACGACGCATGCCCCGATGACGGCCACGCTGATGGTGTTCGAGATGACGCTCGACTACAACATCGTCGTGCCGCTCCTGCTCGGCAGCGCGATTGCGTCGCTGGTGGCCGCGCGGTTCTCTGCCGCGTCCGTCTACACCGAGGTCCTGGAGCGGCAGGCGACGGCGCTCGATGAGGCGGGGGGCGCGCGCCGCGTGGAGGCGCTGCGGGTTGGAGACCTGATGCGGCCCGAGCAGGTCACGGTGCCGCCAGACTGCCCGGCGACGACGCTCCTGGAGACATTCGTCGGCGTCCGCCGCAATCACCTCTACGTGGTCACGGAGGATCAGCGGTTCATCGGCGCCGTCAATCTCCACGACTTGAACGCCGCGCTGAAGGACGAAGCGCGGACGGAGACGATACGGGCAGGCGACCTCGCGAACACGCGCTTCGCGACGACGACGAGAGACGAACCGGTGCTCGGGGCCATGGAGAAGTTCGAGCGCCAGGAATGCGAACGCCTGCCCGTCGTCGCCGATCTCCAGTCGCGGCGCCTGCTCGGCACGATTTCGAAGCGGGACATCCTGTCCGCCTGGGCGCGCGAGCGCCTGGGGCAATCGACACCGGGGACGTAAGCCGGGTGCCGGGGGCCCAGGTGCCTCGAGACCCGTGCTATCGGCTTCGGACGAGAGGCACGGCAAGGTCGGGGCGGTCGGTGATGAGGCCGTCGACGCCCCAGTCGAGCAGGCGCCGCATGTCGTCCTCGGCGTTCACGACCCAGACGGTCACCGCGATGCCCGCGTCGTGCGCCCGGGCGATGAACTCGGGCGTCACGATGCGCATGCCAGCGTAGACCTCGGGCACCTGGAATACCTCGAATGGCGGCCGGCTCGTCTCGCCGCTCAACCCGTTTCGCACGTCGTCCATGTCGGCACCGGTCCGGATGGCCGGGTCGAGCGCGCGAACGGCCTCGAGCGCGCCCTTCTGGAACGAGCCCACCGTCACGCGGTCCGCAGCCCCGACCGCATGAATCTGCTCCACCACCACCCGCGCGAGGCGCGCGTCCGCCTCTTTCAGCTCGATGAGCATGGACGCGCGAGGATGGCGATCGAACACGTCCCTCAGCGACGGCACGCCGATGCCGCGGCCTCTGAACGGGAACGCGCCGTCACGCTCGAACCGGTATCCCGCGTCGAGACGGGCCAGCTCGGCCGCCGTCCGCTGGTCGAGGGGGCCGGCGCCGTCCGTCGTCCGTTCGAGCGTCGGGTCGTGCATGAGCACCGCCACGCCGTCGAGCGACAGCCGGACGTCCACTTCGATGCCGTCCGCACCGGCGTTCAGGCCGGCGGCGAGGGCGACGAGGGTGTTCTCCGGCGCGAGGGCCGCCCCACCGCGATGGGCGTAGACCAAGGGACGCATCAACGCATCTTCTCATGGCCCGGCCGATCCAGCAGAATAGGAGTGGCCCGACGATGCTGACGACGATCATCCCCGTGTTCCCGCTGCAAGACGTGGTCCTGTTTCCAGGCGTCTTCCTGCCGCTGCACATCTTCGAGCTGCGGTACCGCGAGATGGTGAAGGACAGTCTGGCGGGCGATCGGCTCATCGGCATCTCCCTGCTCAGGCCCGGCTGGGATCACGACAGCGACGGCCGGCCGGCCATCTATCCCGTTGGCTGCGTCGGGCTCATCTCCCACGTCGAGGGACTGAGCGACGGCCGCTACAACCTGGTGCTGCGGGGCGTCGAGAAGTATCGTGTCCTGCGGGAAGAAGATCCAGCGCGCGCCTACCGCCGGGCCTCCGTCGACTACGTGGAAGAGCGCATGTCGGCGGCGGACCACGAGGTCGTGCGCCGGCAGCGGCATCAGCTGGAGCGGCTCCTGACGGCAGTCGCGGACACGCCGGAGCAGCCGTTTCCCTCGAACCTCTCCGACGAGGAAGTGATCAACGCGCTGGCGCAGTACCTCGACCTCGAACCCATCGAGCGGCAGGCCCTTCTCGAACAGGACGGCGTGGCCAGGCGCTGCAGCGCGCTCATCGAGCTGCTCGAGATGAAGGAAATGTCCGGCAGCCATCCGCCGGACCGCGGCCTCCGTCACTGAATCCAGGCGCCCCCGGATGACACGGGCGATGCGTTCGCCGTGCATTCTGCCGTTTTCGATGAACACGGGCGGCGCCGTCCGGCCCGAGACCACGCCGCCGGCGAGGAAGAGGTCGGCGCACGTCGGTCTCCAGCGTCTCCGGATCGTACCGCGCGACGCCCCCTTCGGCGTCGATGACGACGCCCGCCTGCTCCAGCAGCGCCCAGTCGGGATGATACCCGGTCAGCAGGAACACCCCGTCGGCGGGCAGTTCGGCTTCCCCATCGGGCCCTGCCACGTGCACCGACGCCGGCGTGATCCGGCGCACGCTCGTCCCGAACATCGCCGGGATCGAGCCCTCGGCGATCCGGTTCTCGATGTCCGGCTTCACCCAGTACTTGATCGAGTCGCCCAGGACGGCGTCCCGGTGCACGAGCGTCACGCGCGCGCCCGCCCGGTAGAGGTCGAGGGCCGCTTCAGCGGCCGAGTTCTTGCCGCCGACCACGACGACGGGGCGCCGGTAGTAGGGATGCGGCTCCGAGTAGTAGTGGGACACGTGCGGCAGGTCCTCGCCGGGAACGCCCAGCAGGTTCGGGCTGATCGTAGTAGCCGGTGGCCAGCACGACGACACGCGAGCGGCGCGATGCGCGATGCCGCCGCCGCGCGTCCTGACGTCGAGCGCGAAAAGTGCGCCGCCGCCCGTCTCGCGCCTGATCGCCGTCACCCGCTCGTCGAACGCGATCGCCAGGCCGAAGGTGTCCGCGACGCGCCGGTAGTAGCGCAGCGCCTCCATCCGGGTGGGCTTGTCGAACGGCGTGACGAACGGCAGCCCGCCGATCTCGAGCAATTCCGGTGTCGTGAAGAACACCATGTTGCGCGGAAACCGGTAGATGCCGTCGACCAGTCCGCCCTTGTCGAGGACGAGGCAACTCAGGCCTTCCCGCTTCGCGGCGATGGCCGCCGCCAGCCCGGCCGGGCCGGCTCCCACAATCAGGATGTCGCAGTCGTGTTCGGACATCCCTGATAGCCCCCGCATCAGTCAGCCTGCCGCGGCGGGGCCCTGCGAGGCCTCGGCGACCTGTCCGACCAAACAAGTCAGCATTTGCCAACTCAGGCCCCGATTCGGCCAACTCGCCTGAAACCCCATCATTTTCAGCAACTTAGCCGGTAGACTGGCGGTCACATCCGGACACTGTGGCGCAGCTGGCGGGCGTGCCCTGCCGAGGCGGCGCCGGCGTGCCGGGTATCTGCGGATCGCAACCTCAACAGGAGACTGGAATGGCTCACGCCCCCATCAAGTACGTCGAGAAAGGACTCAGCTACGTGGCCGGCGGCCTGTGGCACGGCTATGCGCTGGCGAGCCGGATGATGCAGAAGGAGTCCTTCACCCCGGCGTGGTCGGACAAGCCGCTGCAGAAGTCGTGGGAGAAGACCAAGCCCGTGCTCGGGTTCCCCCGCGAGACCGACTCGCTCTGCCCGACGTGCGTCCGCGAGGCGCGCCAGGCGATCCTCGACGGCACGAAGGACGTGTCGGTGCTGCTGAACGAGAAGGTCGGCGAGATCAAGGCCACCATCCTGGAGCGCGACGGCAAGATCCTGATGGTCAAGGACTGCCCGATTCACGGCCACTTCGAGGACGTGATGTCGATCGACCCGGCCATGTTCCGGCACCTCGAGGAGACGTTCCCCGGGCGGGACATCACGGCGCACAACGACGAGAAGCTGCACAACCACGGCAGCAGCACCATCAAGTACGGCCGCGGCTCGGTGCTGACGATCGACCTGACGAACCGCTGCAACATGATGTGCGACCCGTGCTTCATGGACGCGAACCAGGTGGGGTTCGTCCACGAGCTGACCTGGGACGACATCAAGACGGCGCTCGACAACGCCATCTCGATCAAGCCGCGCCGGCAGATGTCGGTGCAGTTCTCGGGCGGCGAGCCGACGCTCTCGCCGTACTTCCTCGACGCCGTGCGCTACGCGAAGAAGGTGGGCTACAACAGCGTGCAGGCGGCCACCAACGGCATCGAGTTCGCGAAGAGCCCCGAGTTCTGCCGCCAGGCGGCCGAGGCGGGCCTGCGCTTCGCGTACCTGCAGTTCGACGGCATCGGCAACGCGGCCAATTCGCATCGGCGGGTCGGCAACCTGTTCGACGTGAAGCTGCGCGCCATCGAGAACATGTGGGCCGCGGGCATCGACATCGTGCCGGTCATCACGATCGTCAACGGCCTGAACAACGAGCAGGTCGGCCGGGTGATCGAGTTCGCCCTCGACAACCCGAAGAAGATCTCGTTCCTCTCCTTCCAGCCCGTGTCGTTCACCGGGCGCGACGAGGAGGTCACGCCCGAGCGCCGCGCGGCCCAGCGCTACACGCTGGCGCACCTGGCGCACGACGTGAAGAACCAGACGGGCATCGGCGAGCCGGCCCGCGACTGGTTCCCGATCTCGTTCATCTCCACGTTCACCGACTGGGCCGACCTCGTGAAGGGGCCCGAAACCCAGTTCGGCAACGTGAGCTGCGGCTGCCACCCGAACTGCGGCATCGGCACGGCCGTCCTCATCGACAAGGAGACCAAGGAACGCGCGGCGTTCACGTCGTTCGTGGACGGCCCGCAGCTGGCCAGGGACGTGCGGCTCGTCACCGACACGGCCCGCGGCCGCGTGTGGTCCGCGCTGGGCATGGCGCTCTCGCTGGCCCGCAACTACGACTCGTTCAAGGCGCCGTCGAGGCTGACGGTGTTCAGCCTGATGGAGCGCTTCGACAAGGCGTTCGGCGCGACGAAGCGCGACTACGGCAAGGTGGGCGACGGCCGGACGATCGAGGACGTGCAGAAGCGCAGGTCCGACAAGTTCCTGTTCCTGTTCATCGCCGGCATGTGGTTCCAGGATCTGTTCAACTACGACTTCCGCCGCACGGAGATGTGCATCATCCCGTACGCGACGCAGATGGGCGAGATCTCCTTCTGCGCCTACAACACCGGCATCGGCTGGCGTCAGATCGTCGAGAAGATGCACATGACGGCCACGCTCACCAAGTGGTACGACGAGCACGGCCGCCACGAGATCTTCGCCGGCAACAAGCCCGTCCCGCTGGCGACCACCGAGCACACGCTGGTGCTCAACCCCGAGGCGGTCGCCGCGGGAGCGCAGACGGACCTCGACGAGGCGGGCATCGCGAAGAACGCCCGCGAGGAGCAGCTGCAGGCGCGCAAGCGCAAGCAGATGACGCCGGAGGAACGGCGCCGCCACGAGGAGATGGCCCGGCTCTACCGCCAGCACGTCCTCAAGGAGGATCCCAATCTCGTGTCGGTCGGGATGCTCAGGGCTTCGCTCAAGAACAGCGACGCTAAGAGCGAAGCCAGGGGCTAGGGACTAGGCGCTAGGCGTTAGTCGGGCTCAGGCGTCGGAGGTCGGAATCCGGAAACGACGAGGGCCGGTGGGTGCTGCAGCCTACCGGCCCTTCTTCCTTCTGGCTTCTACTTCTTCGCCGGCGCTTTCTTCGCCGTCGCCGGCTTGGTCGTCTTCTTCGCCGGCGGCGCCGGCGCGGGCACGTACTCCACCATCACGTTGCTGATGAGGGCGATCGGCCGCCCGGGCCCCGAGAACATCTCGTCCGCGTCGGGGCGCTTCGCCGCCAGCTTCTCCCCGAGCACGCAGACCTCGTTCAGGTCCGCGGGCAGCTCGACCCGGATCGGTTCCACCCCCGTCGGGGCGACCGCCTTCAACCCGCCCGGCCCCGCCCCGCCGCCGATCCGGTCGAACAGGTCGGCTGCCGTCCGGAACTCGTTCTGGACCACCGCCCTGGTGATGAGCGTGTTGTCCATCGTCATCACCCCGATGGTCGCCGTGAGGCGGGCGTAGGCCTTGCCCGCGCGCACGAGGTCCTCCGAGTAGGTCATCCGGTTGTGGAGATCGAAGGTGAGCACCGTCGTGCCCCGGTGAGGCGGAATCGTGATGGCGATGCCGTCCTCCGACGTGCGGCCGATGGGCACGTCGCAGAAGACCCGCTTGGTGACGACGCCGGTGCCCAGCGGCGACGGACAGGCCACTTCCGCGGGCGCGATCTTCTTCGCCGGCGGCGGGGGCGCCGCGGGTTTCTTCGTCGTCGTCCTGGACTGCGCGGCGGCCGGGGCCGGCGCGAGGCATGCGATCAACAGCAGCAGCAGGATGAGTCGGCGCATCGCCTGCAGTATACCAGCCGGCCGGCGGGGACCGGCACAGGCCGGCGCGCGCCCGTCAATCGTGCCGGCGGCGGATGAGCTCGAGGAACTCGGTGCGCGTCCGGTCACGCTCGCGGAAGGCCCCGAGCATCGAGCTGGTCACGGCGAAGGAGCGCTGCTTCTCGACGCCCCGCATCGCCATGCACAGGTGCGTGGCTTCCATGACGACGGCCACGCCCAGCGGATCGATCTTGTCGCGGATGGTCTCGGCGATCTGGCTGGTCAGGCGCTCCTGCACCTGCAGCCGCCGGGCGAAGATGTCGACGAGCCTCGGAATCTTGCTGAGCCCGATCACCTTGTTCCGGGGGATGTACGCCACGTGGCACTTGCCGAAGAACGGCAGGAGGTGGTGCTCGCACAGGCTGAAGAAGTCGATGTCCTTGACGATCACCATCTCGCTGTAGCTGACGGTGAAGAGGGCCTTGTTGATCACCTCGTCCACGTCGGCGTCGTACCCGCTCGTCAGGAACTTCAGCGACTTGGCCACCCGCCTCGGCGTGGCCTCCAGGCCCTCGCGCGACGGGTCCTCGCCCAACTCGACCAGCAGCTGTCTGACCAGGTCTTCCATGGCTCGTCCTATTCGGTGTCGATCTGCGCGCGCTGCAGGCGGCCGCTGAAGTCCACGTAGATCGACTTCCACTCGGAGAAGACGTCCAGCGCGGCTTCGCCGGCCTCCCGGTGCCCGTTGCCCGTGTTCTTCGTTCCGCCGAAGGGCAGGTGGATCTCGGCGCCGATCGTCGGGGCGTTCACGTAGAAGAGACCCGTGTGCAGGTCGCGCATCGCGCGGAAGGCCAGGTTGATGTCGCGCGTGTAGATCGACGCGGACAGCCCGTACTCGACGCCGTTGGCGATGGCCACCGCCTCGTCGAACGACTCGAACGGCATCACCGACACCACCGGACCGAAGATCTCCTCCTGCGCGATCCGCATCTGCGGCTGCACGTCGATGAACACCGTGGGCTCGTGGAAGAAGCCCTTCGCGTGCGCGCCCGTGTCGAGGACGCGTCCGCCGCATGCCAGCGTCGCGCCCTCGGCCTTCCCGACGCCGACGTAGTGCATCACCGTCTCGAGCTGCCCGCGGCTGATCGACGGCCCCATCTGCACGCTCGGGTCGAGGCCGTCCCCCACCGTCAGGGCCCGGACGCGCTCGACGTAGCGGGTCACGAAGTCCCGGTAGACCCGCCGGTGGACGGCCACGCGGCTGGCCGCCGTGCAGCGCTGCCCGGTGGTGCCGAAGCCGCCCCACACGCAGCCGTCCACCGCCAGCGTCAGGTCGGCATCGTCCATGACGACGATGATGTTCTTGCCGCCCATCTCGAGGTGGACCTTCTTGAAGGTCGGGGCCGCCTTCGTGCTGACGGTGCGGCCGACCTCGGTCGAGCCCGTGAAGGAGACGACGTTGACGGCCGGCGACTCGAGCAGGGCGTTGCCCACCTCGGCTCCGCCGCCGGTCACGAGGTTCAGCACCCCCGGCGGCAGGCCGGCCTCCTCGAGCACCTTGACGAAATTCCACGCCGACAGCGGCGTGAGCGTGGCGGGCTTCAGCACGACGGTGTCGCCGCACACGAGCGCGGGCAGGATCTTCCACGACGGAATGGCCATCGGGAAATTCCACGGCGTGATGATGCCGCACACGCCGATGGGCTGGCGGATCGACATCGCGAACTTGTCGCGCAGCTCCGACGGCGCCGTCTGGCCGTGCTGGCGGCGTCCCTCGCCCGCCATGAAGAACGCCATGTCGATGGCTTCCTGGACGTCGCCGCGCGCCTCCTCGAGCACCTTGCCCATCTCGCGCGTCATGTCGCGGGCCAGCCGCTCCTTGCGCTCGGCCAGCAACTGCGCCGCGCGGAAGAGCGTCTCGGCCCGCTTCGGCGCCGGCACGAGGCGCCAGCGCTCGAACGCCCGGGCGGCGGCGTCGATCGCCCGCTCCGCGTCGACGCGCGTGGACTTCGCGAACACGCCGATGAGGTCGTCCGCGTCGGCGGGGTTCCGGTTCTCGAACACCTCGCCGGAGGCCGCCGGCGCCCACTCGCCGTTGATGAGGTTCTGGAAGGTCGGCACGCTGGGCTGGTTCATGGTCACCACCTCGTCGCCAGGGGGTTCTTCATCATACCAAGCCGGGGGCATGGTATAGTGCCCGCCGATGAGCCCCGACAAGCGGGAGTCGCAGCGCATCGAGATCCTGGGCCGGCTGTCCGGGGAAGTCACCGTGCCGGCCCCCATGCTGGTCCGCGACATCAGCCGTTCGGGGGCGCAGATCGAATGCGCCTTCCCCCTCATCCTCGGCAGCGCCCACGAACTCCGGCTGCACCTGGATGACGAGTCGGTCGTCGTCAAGGGCCGGGTCGTGCGGTGCCACATCACGGACGTCGGCCGCGACATGGTGCGCTACGTGGCGGGCATCGAGTTCGTGGACCTGCCTCCGCACGCCGACGCGGCCATCGCCCTGTACCTCGAGAATCTCCGCCGCGAGCGGGAAGCCGATCGCGGGGCGGGTGGCTGACGCGCCGCCGCGGGTCGCGAGCGCTACTTGACGCGAAGGTGGGCGAGATAGTCGCCCGACTCGATCAACTGGCCCTGGCCGAGGGGCGCATTGTAGAAGTACACCCACGCCGTTTCCCGGGCGCCGCTCTCCAGCGTCACCGTGGTCTGGGCGCGCATGTAGAGGCTGGAATCGGGCTCGTTCGGGCGGAAGCCCTCGATCTCGTCCAGCTTGGCGAGCACCGAGGGATCGTCGCTCACTTCGTAGAGCTCCCCGGCCACGCGGCAATCCGGCGCCGGCACGGCCGCGGGGAACAGGCCGAGGTCGTACAGCGCGGCCTGGATCCAGCCGCGGCCCACGAAACGCATCCGCGTGTCGATGCCCGCCCGACGCCGGCGGTCGAATCCCGCCATCAGCGTTCCGTAGACGAAGACCTTGTCGGTCACCGGTGGATCAACCTCCCAGCGGGGCAAGCGTCGGAGTCGTGCGCGCCACACCTATCGGCGCGGCCGCCGACGTAGCGCAGGAGCCTTGGGTATGGCAGCAGTGTAGATGGCGCGAACGCCCGAGTCAAGGCGCCCGCCTTCGCCTGCGAAGTCCCGCCGCGCGACGTCGGCCGTACGCGCCGCGGCCCGGGCCGGCCAGCCGCCGCACCCGGGCCGCGCAATCGCCGACAGGCGCCGCTACTGCTTCGGCGCGCTCTCCTGCTGCTTCTTCATCTGCTCGCCCACCGCGCGCGCGGCTTCCAACGCGTCGAGCATCTCGTTCGTCACCGCGAAGGAGATGGCCACTTCCTTGCCGTCGCCCGAGAGCTGCACGTCCGGCAGCATCTTCTGGATGCTGGGCTTGCTGCCAGCCTGCATCTTCGCGAGGGCCACGAACCCGCGGACGATGTCCCGGAGGTTCGCGGCCGCCTGTTCGTCCTTCGCCTCGGCCTTCACCACCGCCTGCAGGCCCCCGTTCACCTTGCCGGCCGCCGAGAACCAGGTCAGAGGCGGAATCCGCTGGCTCACCTCGGCCGGAAGCGTCGCCTGCGTCGTGAGCGCGTCGAACCGGCCCACCGCCCAAAGGCTCTCGCCGCCCATGTCGCCGACCAGCCGCATCAGCTCGTCGTTGCCGAGGACGCTGCTCCCGCCCGCTCCGCGATCGACCGCGCGACGCACCATGTCCGCCGTTCCCAGCGCGACGACGCCATTGTCCAGGAAGGCCATGGCCATCTCAGGTGCGCGCTGCCCCTCGTCGCCCTCCGAGTGGGGTGCCGCCAGGACGAGGCGCTTGCCCTTGTACTGTTCGGTCCTGCCCCCGTGCTCGAGCGCCAGCTTCTCGATCTTCGACGCGTCGAACCGGCCGTTCACCACCACCAGGCCCGCATGCTTCGCGTCGCCCACCGGCGCGCCCATGCACGCCACGACGTGGTCGATGTCCCGCTCGATGTCGATCCCGGTCTGGGTCTTGAATTCGCTGCGCCCTTCGTCGGTCACGCCTTCGAACTTGCGCAGCCGCTGCCGCAGTTCCGACTGCATGACGTCGCGGACGTTGGCATAGGCCACCACGGTGGCGTCAGCCGGGAGGTACTTCAGCTCCGCCGGGCCGCGCTCGCGCGAGAACAGGCCCGCCGGCACTCCGCCGTAGTAGGCGACCAGACCAATCGACAGCCCAATGATGAGGACCATCACCGACCCGAAAAGGAAATAGCGCGTCTTGGCGTTCATCGTCTTACGCCTCCACTCAGAATAGACGGCAGTTCCGGCGGGAAGTTCCACCAAGCCCAGGGTTTTGTGCTGGTTGCAGCCGTCGACCTGGCCTACTGCTCGAGGACGTATTCCTTGCGCTCGACCGTGCGGGCGGCGAGGGCGATGAACACGACCACGTAGCCGGCCAGCCAGACCAGGCTGACCCAGACCGGCGGCACTTCGCGGAACAGGGCCTGAAGGGCTCCACCGAGGCCCTCCTGGGGCATGGAATGGGGAACTAGCGCCTGGAGGTAGTAAGCAATTGTGAGGCGGCGGAGGTAGCCCGGGAGGAGCAGGGCCAGCTGCTCCCAGCCGAAGGCAAACAGCAGCCCCGTGACCAGCGGGTACTTGAAATACGCCCCGATGAACGCGAACACCGCGCCGTAGGCCGCCAGGCCGGCGCCGAGCAGGCCCAGGTCCTTCAGGAGGGCCGGGAACGACGCCGCGAGCGAGCCGCCGCCGAGCGGCACGACGAGCAGGTAGAGGATGACGACCGAGGGCAGGACGACGAAGACCGTGGTCACGAGATAGGCCAGGTACTTGCCGGCCAGGACCGCCCCGCGGGGAATTGGTCTGACGAACAGGTAAGTGATGGTCTTGTCGTCCACCTCGTCGGCGATCAGGGCCGTGCCGTAGAAGACCCCGAGCACGGGAATGATGAAGCGCAGGTACAGCAGCCAGATCATGCCGCCGAAGACCGTCGGTCCCGAGACCGCCGCGCCCTCGATCCGGACGGAGCCGGCGAGCCCCATGGCCTCGAGCACGCGGAACAGCACGCCCAAAGCCAGCGGCGATCCCACGATGAGCCCCAGGAAGATGGTGCGCCGGGACCACAGCATCTGCCCCAGCGACAGGTCGAACACCCGCATGGCCGCGGCCAGGAACGGCGGCGCCTGTGGCGCCTGGCCTGCGGGCCCGGGGCCGGCGGCCTGCGTGGCGTGGCCCGGCGATGCCGGCAGGACGGGGTCGGGTGCGGTGTCGCTCATTTGACCAGGAACTTGAAAACCGCCTGCAGGTTGTCGTCAGGCGAGGTGACTTCCGTGATCTCCCCGGCGCGCCCCTCGGCGGCCAGTTCGGTCAGGTAGCGGTAGAAGCTGTCCGGCTTCGACGTTTCGACGACGATGGCGCCCTGTTCCAGCTTGAGGCTGAGCACGTCGTCGCGCGTGAGGAAGTCGCGGGCCAGGTCGCGCGGCTTCGCCGCCCGGACGTGGACCGTGTGCGGGTGCTCGTCGATGAGCTCCCGGATCTGGTGGACGTCGCCCTCGGCGAGGATCCGGCCGTTGTTGATGAGCAGAATCGACGAGGTCATCGCCTCGATCTCGTGCAGGATGTGGCTCGAGACGAGGACGCTCCTGCCCTCGCGCGCCCACTCCTTGATCAGGCGGATGGTGCGCCGCCGGGCAATGGGGTCCATGCCGGAGAGCGGCTCGTCGAGGATGAGCAGTTCCGGGTCGTGCGCGAGGGCCTGGGCCAGCTTGACGCGCTGCCGCATGCCCTTGCTGTAACTGCCGATCTTCTTGCCGGCGGCGTCCATCAGATCGACGCGCTCGAGGGCGGCCCGCGCGGCCGCGAGCGACGCCTGCTCGCCGAGGCCATTCAGCCGCGCGAGGCCGGCGACCCACTCCAGGCCCGTCATCCGGTCGTAGAAGGCGTCCTGCTCGGGGCAGAAGCCGATCCGGAAGAAGATCCGGGGGTTGCCCCAGACCGGTTCGCCCAGCACGGTGATCGTGCCCTTGCTCGGCTTGAGCTGCGCGGTGAGCAGCTTGAGCAGCGTGGACTTCCCCGCGCCGTTCGGCCCGAGCAGCCCGGTCACGCCCGGCGGGATCGACACGCTGACGTCGTTCAGGCCGATGACCTGGCCGTACCACTTCGACAGGTGTTCCGCCACGACCAGGGGCGTCACGTCACCACCTCCACGCCGCGGACGCGGCGCTCGAGGACGTAGGCCGACGCGGCGACGACGACGACCAGCGCCAGCACCGTCGCCCACGCCGGGGTGTCGTAGCGCGGCGGCACCCGGAACACGAGATCGCCGAGGTGCTGCAGGTTGCCCTGGAGGGACATCCACGAGAACTTCGTGTTCCGCGTCACGACGAAGACCACGCCATACAGGGCGTGCGTGAAGAAGACCATGCCGGCGTACATGATGCCGACGAACCGCGCACTCTTCGACAGCGACGACAGCGCCAGCATCACCATGGAGAGCACGAGGGTCTCGATGCCGGTCGCCACGAGGATCGCCGGCAGCAGGAAGATGTTGGCCTTGACGAACTCGAGGTTGCCGGCGAACACGATCTGGATGATGAGCAGCATCGTGGCGGGCAGCCACGTGACCAGCAGGAGGAAGAACGCCAGGACGGCGAACTTGCCGGCGATGTACTCGAAGCGGCCCAGCGGCTTCGACAGGTAGATCTGCAGGGCGTTGGCCCGCAGGTCGTTCGCGATGAGGCCCGCGCCGGTGAAGATCGTGATGAAGAACGTGAACACGCCCTGCTGCTCGAGGAACTGCCGGAACGTCTCGGCCGTCGGCGCGAGCATCGACGCCTGCGGGAAGTTCGCGGAGATGTACATCTGCACGGCGCGCACGAT
Source organism: uncultured Acidobacteriota bacterium (assembly GCA_963806085.1). GTDB lineage: Bacteria > Acidobacteriota > Vicinamibacteria > Vicinamibacterales > JAKQTR01 > JAKQTR01. Next base: position 312,775 of record CAWDWR010000001.1, on the reverse strand, counting down.
GAACGGCAGCCAGGCGACGAGCAGCAGCCCCAGGAACTTGCGCTTCGCGAGCATGGTCTTGATGCCGGCCGTCGCGATGACGGTCCACGCGCGGCCCTCGGGCGCCCGCTCGCCGCCGTACCGCCGGTAGCTCTGGTCGTGGATGGGCACCGTCTACTCCTCCCCCACGGCATGGGCAAACACGTCTTCGAGGGTGGGCAGGCTCGGCCGGAGGTGCCTGACCTGCACACGGTGTTCCGCCGCCAGGGAGAACAGCGCGTGGGCGCCGCGCTGGTCGGGCACGAAGACCCGCATGACGTCCTCTTCGCCCGCGTGCACCGTGAGCCCCGCGTCGGCCAGGACCCGGCTGAACGCGACGCGATCGCCCTTGATGCGGAACTCGAACACGCTGCCCCGCGGCCCCTTCAGCTCGTCGATGGGCCCCTGCGTCGCCACGCTCGCCTGGTGCAGCACGATGACGTGGTCGCACGTGTACTCGACGTCCGGCAGCAGGTGCGAAGAGAGAATCAGGTTCATGCCCTTGTTGTGGGCCAGGTCGCGGATGAGCTCGAGCATCTCCTCGCGGCCCTTGGGATCCATGCCGTTGGTGGGCTCGTCGAGGAACAGGAGGTCGGGGTCGTGCACGAGGGCCTGCGCCAGTTTGATGCGCTGCTTCATGCCCGTCGAGTAGGTTTCGACGTTGCGGTATCGGGCCTCACCGAGGCCCACGTAGTAGAGGACTTCGTGGGCGCGCTGCATCGCGTCCACCGCGGGCAGGCCCGCGAGCTGGCCGCAGTAGGCGACAAACGAGACGGCATTCATGCCCGGAATGTGGGCGTCGATCTCGGGCATGTAGCCGAGGCGCGCGCGGATCTCGGCGGGCGCGGCGGCGACGTCGAGACCGAGCACCTTCATCGAGCCGGCGGCCGGCTTGATGAAGCCGAGCAGCGTCTTCAGCATGGTGCTCTTGCCGGCCCCGTTCGGCCCGAGCAGGCCAACCGCCCCCGGGGGGAACGACGCGGTGACGTCGCTCAGGGCCCGCTGCTTCCCGTACAGGACGGTGAGGCTGCTGATCGTGACGACCGGTTCGGCGGCGGGTTCGCTCATGCTCATCAGCTAGATACGGACGGACAATGACGCTTGTTCACTCCAGGGGACAGTAGACAGTAGTCAGTAGCCAGTAGTCAGTGAGATGCATCGTCACGGCGTCGAGGCGGCTCTCTGCGCTCCAGCGTGATCCTGAATTCCTACTGGCTACTGACTACTGGCTACTGGCTACTGACTGTCATCACAGATTCCCCCGCAGCCCCAGCGCGTCCGCCTGCTCGCGCATGAAGGCGATGACGTTCGCGACATGGGCGTCGAGGGGCACGCCGATCTCCTCGGCGCCCCGGCGCAGGTCGTCGCGGTTCACGGCCCTGGCAAAGGCCTTTTCCTTCATCCGCTTGACGACCGACTTCGCCTCGAGGTCCAGCAGGCTCCTCGACGGCCGGATGAGCGCGGCGGCTGTGACGAACCCGGCCATTTCATCGCACGCGAACAGCGCGTGCTCGAGGCGCGATTCCCGCGTGACACCCGTGTGGTCCGCATGCGACAGGACCGCGCGGACCAGCCACTCGGGATAGCCGCGTTCGCGCAGGATCTCCGCGCCCTTGAACGGATGGTCCGCGAGATCCGGGTAGCGCTCGTAGTCGAAGTCGTGCACGAGCGCGGTCACGCCCCACGCCTCCTCGTCTTCGCCCCACAGGCGCGCATACCCCCTTACCGCCGCCTCCACCGCCAGCGCATGCTTCTGCAGGTTCTCGTTCTGCGTGAAGTCCGTCAACAGTGCCCACGCCGCATCACGAGTCAGCTCCATCGCGCCCTCATGCCGAATCCCGAACCCCGCTTGTCACGCCGAAGCCGGCCGGCAGGCCGTACGGCGAAGACCGAAGTCCCGAGTGCCGCTGGCGGTGCATGATATATTCCTCCGCCAGCAAACTCCAGAGGGGGACGCGCGTGATTGCATCGCTTTTCTTGGCCCTCGGCATCCTCACCGCCGCCTTCGTGGCCGGGTGGGCCGTACTCGCGCGGCGCCATGGCGACACCCCCGACCGCGGCCGCCCGGACGCCGAGCGAATCGCCGTCGGCTTCTTCGCCAACTTCTTCGACGCCCTCGGCATCGGCAGCTTCGCCACGACGACGACGTACTTCCGGCTGCGGAAGCTCGTCCGGGACGAGCTCATCCCGGGCTCCCTCAATGTGGGCTATGCCCTGCCCACCATCACGCAGGCGTTCATCGGCATCACGCTCATTGCCGTCGAGCCGTGGACGCTGGTGCTGATGATCGTCACCGCCGTCGCGGGATCGTGGTTCGGGGCTGGAATCGTGGCCCGCCTGCCCCGGCGCGCGATTCAGCTTGGCATGGGCGTCGCCCTGCTGGTTGCCGCGGGGTTCATGTTCGCCAAGGTCACGGGCTTGATGCCGACCGACTCGGTGTCGACAGGCCGCCAGGCGGTCGTGCTGAGGTCGGGGCCCATGGCCGAGGCCGCCGCGGTCGCGACGCTGCCACCCGGCACGTCGCTGGAGCTCGTCGACCCGGGCCGCGAATGGAGCAGCGTGCAGGTGCCGGCCGCCGGCCAGTCCGGCTTCGTCCAGACATCCGCCGTCGACGGCATCGTCCTCGGTGTCACGGGGACGAAGCTGGCGCTCGGGCTGGTGGGGAGCTTCCTGCTCGGATCGATCATGCCGCTCGGCATCGGCTACTACGCGCCGTGCATGGTGCTCGTGGCGATGCTCGGCATGAACCTCAGAGTGGCCTTCCCCATCATGATGGGCGCGTGCGCCTTCCTGATGCCGATCTCCAGCATCAAGTTCATCCGGGCCGGCCGGTACTCCCTGAAGACGACCATCGGCATGGCGATCGGAGGAGTGTTCGGTTCCGCACTGGCGCTGGCGGTCGTCAAGAGCCTGCCGCTCTACTACGTGATGTGGCTCGTGACGTTCGTGATCATCTACACCGGGGTATCCCTGTTGCGGACCGCCGCCCGGGAGAAGGCGGCGGTGGCGCCCGGCCAGGCGCCGTCAGCCGCCGGGTAGCGCCGGCCGGCGAGCAGGGTCAGCCGGCGAGTCCGCGCGCCCGCCCGATCACGTCGATGGTCCTTGGCGTCAGCTCGTAACGGGCAAGATCATCCATCTCCACGAGCGCGACCTCGGCGACGTCGCTGCCGGCCGCCGGCGTGCCTGCCCGGACGGTGCAGAGGAAATCCACCAGGACGTAGTGGAAGCGGACGCGGCCCGCCTCGTCGCGCGTGATGCGATCGAACACCTCCACCACCGGCCCGACCGCGACATGGAGGCTGGCCTCCTCCTGCATCTCCCGCGCGAGGCCCTCGGCCAGCGTTTCTCCCAGCTCGAGCGCCCCGCCGGGCAGGCTCCAGCGCCCGGCAAGCGGCTCGAAGCGGCGCTTGATGAGCAGCACGCGCCCGCCGATGAACACCACGCCGCCGACGCCGACGATCGGGCGCGACGGGTACTCCCGGCCGGACGGCGCGGCAGTCCCGGTGCCCGTCACTGCCCCATCACCTTCACGACCACGCGCTTCCTGCGCCGTCCGTCGAACTCGGCGTAGAAGAGCTGCTCCCATGGGCCGAGGTCCAGCGCGCCCTTCGTGATCGGCACCATCACCTGGTGCCCCATCACCGTCCGCTTGAGGTGCGCGTCGGCGTTGTCTTCGCCGGTCTGATGATGGCGGTAATCGAGACCGGAGGGCGCCAGCTTCTCCAGCCACTCCTGGATGTCCTGGATGAGCCCGCCCTCCCAGTCGTTCACGTAGACGGAGGCGGTGATGTGCATGGCTGAGACCAGCGCCATGCCCTCGCTGACGCCGCTCGCCTTCACAATTGCCGCGACCTCGTCGGTGATGCGGACGGTTTCCCGCCGCTGCTTCGTGTTGAACCAGAGGTAGTCGGTGTGGACGATCATGGGGGAATCATACTCGGGACCTCCGCCTTCGCCGAACGGCCTGTCGGCCGGCTACGGCGGGACAAGCGGGATTCGGGATTCGGGATTCGGGACTCGGGATTCGGAAGAGTAGAAAGTAGCCAGTAGCCAGTATTCAGTAGGAATGCCTGTCGAGCTGGACGCCGTTCAGCCCTACTGGCTACTGACTACTGTCTACTGGCTACTGCCTCGCGGATGTCCTACACTGACCCCATGAATTTCCTTCGCGCCCTTCCCTGCCTTCTGCTCATGGCGCCTGCCGCCCTGGCCCAGCCTCCCACCCCGGCCCGCCCGACCGGGGCCTCGGTTGACTATCACGTCCATCCCAAGGGCGGCCTGAGCGTCGACGACGCGCTGCGCCGCTCACGCGAGACGGGCATCTACTACGGGCTCGCCATCAACGGCGGCCTCGGCCAGCCTGCTCAGAACGACGCTGCGCTCGAGGCATTCCTGCACGAGCTGGATGGCAAGCCCGTCTACAAGGCGATGCAGGCCGAGGGCCGCGAGTGGGTGGGGATGTTCTCGAAGGCCACCCTCGAGAAATTCGACTACATCTTCACCGACTCGATGACGTGGACCGACGACAACGGCAAGCGGATGCGCCTCTGGATGCCGGACGAGGTCGGGGCCATTGCCGATCCCCAGCGGTTCATGGACACGCTCGTGGACCGCACGCTCGGCATCCTGGCCCGGGAGCCGGTCGACATCTACGTCAACTCGACCTATATCCCCGATCAGCTCAATGCCCAGTACGACGCCCTCTGGACGCCGGCGCGCATGAAGAAGATCGTGGACGGCCTGGCCGCAAGTGGCGTCGCGATGGAGATCAACAACCGCCGGCGGATCCCGAGCGCGGCCTTCATCAGGGCCGCGAAGCAGGCCGGCGTGAAGTTCACGTGCGGCACCAACAACGCCGGTGCCGATGACCTGGGCCGCAACGAGTACTGCGCCGAGATGATCCGGGCCTGCGACCTGCGGCCGGAGCATTTCTGGACCCCTCCGGCCGACGGCGCGAAGGCGGTGCAGCGCAAACCGTTGCCGCGCTGAACGGCAGACAGCGGTGCGCACCCCTCAGCCGGACGGCGGGCTGGATCTCGACGGGCCTCGCGGGCTCCGCGACGTGCGGCGCTTCTCGCACGAGGCCATGGCCACCATCTTCGAGGTGTATGGCGTGCACCCGGATGCCGGGTACGCGGCACAGGCGGCCCAGGCCGCGTTCGACCTCGTCGACCGTCTCGAAGGCGAGCTGAGCCGGTTCCTGCCGAACAGCGACGTCGAGCGGGTCAACCATCTTGCCGCGGGCGAGTCCACGCAGGTGTCCCCCGCGGCGATGGAGTGCCTCCTTATCGCGCGCCACATGTTCGACCTCACTGCCGGCACCTTCGACGTGTCGATCGGCACGGGACTGCCGTGGCTCGATCTCGATCCCGACACCTCCATCGTCCGCGCGGTGCACGGCGGCGTGCGGGTCGACCTCGGCGGCATCGGCAAAGGCTACGCCGTCGACCTGGTGGCGGAGCTGCTCGAGGAATGGGGCCTCGAGCGCGTGCTCGTCCACGGGGGCTTCAGTTCCGTGCTGGTGCTCGACCCGCCTTCGGACTCAGACGGGTGGCCTCTTACGCTGAGCGACCCCGGTTCACCGGCCCGCGTGCTCGTCCGCCTCGTCCGGCGTCAGACCGCGCTGGGCGCTTCCGGTTTGCGCAAGGGTGATCACATCGTGGACCCGCGCACAGGCGGGCCGGTCCGCGGGCGCCGCGCGGCCTGGGCGGCCTTGCCCCGCCCTCAGGCGGCCAAGGCAGGCGCGCGGGCCGGGGAGGGACCGCGCATCGCCCCCGCCGCCGTGGCGGATGCCCTGACGACGGCCTTCATGCTCATGGACCGCGAGGCCGTCGAGTCGCTGTGCGAGCGGAGTGCGGGCCTCGAGGCCTGGCTCCTCCCGGATGCCGCGGACGGCCGGAGCGGAGAAGGGGGCGGCCTGCTTCATTTCGGCGGCGACGTCCCTGAACCGCCGCCTGCCGGAGAAGAAACATAGCCGGGAGGTGCCGCGCGCGAGGTCGCTGGCGCCTTGGTCTGGCACTCGGGAAAACCCGCGAGTATACTTTCAACCCACCGTGCAGGGGCGGAGGATCGGGGGAGGCCCCCGGGGCCGCGGCGCGGGAGACCAGGAGACCACCGATGGCTGGCGAGGACGACAAGGGCAAGGCGACGGGCAGAACTCCGGTCGCGGGACCGAGGAAGATCGATCGGCGCGATGTGCTGAAGGGGCTGTCGACGGTCCCCGCCGCAGGACTCTTCGGCTACGCGTGGTACAAGCAGCACCAGTACCAGCAGGCGAAGGCCGAGGCGAGCGCGGCGCCGGCGGCGCCGGCCGACCTGCAGCCGATCAACGTGGCCCTGCTCGGCGCCGGAGCCCAGGGCCAGGTGCTGACCGATGCGATGCTCCGCATCCCCGGCCTGCGCTTCCGCGCCGTGTGCGACATCTGGGCCGAGTACAACCAGAAGCGCGTCGTCAACCAGATGAAGAAGTTCAAGCACGAGGTCAACGTGTACGAGGACTACCGCGAGATGCTCGACAAGGAGAAGGAGCTCGACGCGGTCGTCGTCGCCACGCCCGACTTCTGGCACTCGCCGCACGCCGTCGACTGTCTCAAGGCCGGCAAGCACGTGTATTGCGAGAAGGAGATGTCGAACACGCTCGAGGGCGCCCGCGCCATGGTGGCGGCCGCCCGCGAGACGGGCAAGCTCCTGCAGATCGGCCATCAGCGCCGTTCGAACCCGCGCTACCTGCACTGCTACGAGAAGCTGCTCGGCGAGGCGAAGCTGCTCGGACGGATTGTGACCGTCAGCGGCCAGTGGAACCGCGCGGTGACGCCGGACCTCGGGGCGCCGGAGCGCTACACGATCCCGGACGCCCGCCTGAAGCAGTACGGGTTCAAGGACATGCGCCAGTTCAGGAACTGGCGCTGGTACAAGGGCCTGGGCGGCGGCCCGATCGTCGATCTCGGATCGCACCAGATCGACATCTATACGTGGTTCCTCGGCGCGAACCCCTCGGGCGTGATCGCGAGCGGGGGCAACCTCTACCATGACCCCGCAACGCACGAGTGGTACGACACGGCCATGGTCATCTACGACTACGACGCGCCGACGGGCCCGGTGAAGGCGTATTACCAGACGCAGACGACCAACGGGAGCCTCGGCTATTTCGAGAACTTCATGGGCGACCAGGGGACGCTGCTGATCTCGGAGTCGGAAGCCCACGCGGCCAAGGTCTACCGCGACACCAACGCCCCCGCGTGGGACACGTGGGTGCAGAAGGGCTACATCACGGCGCCGAAGGTGCAGGAGATCAAGGAGAAGGACGACACCGCCGTGACCGACGTGCGCGAGTCGGTGTCGCCGGACGAGCACAAGGTGCCCATCGTGCTGCGCGACCCCTATCACCAGCCGCACCTGCAGAACTTCTTCGACGCCGTGCGCGGCAAGGCCAGGCTCAACTGCCCGGCCGAAATCGGCTATGAGAGCGCGGTCAGCGTGCTCAAGGTGAACGACGCGATCGAAGCGAAGTCCCGGCTGGCGTTCACGCCCGACGACTTCAAGATCTAGAGGAGCCTGGACATGGAAGACGGAAAGCTCTCGCGCGGGGCGATGCTCGCCATCACGGTGCTCCGCGTGTTCATCGGGTGGCATTTCCTCTACGAGGGCATCGCGAAGCTCTCGTCGCCATCGTGGTCGGCGGCGGGCTACCTCAAGCAGGCCCGGGGGCCGTTCGCGGGGCTCTTCAAGTGGCTGGCCGCGCAGCCGGATCTGCTCGCCAACGCCGACCTCATCACGATGTGGGGCCTCACGGCGGTGGGCCTGCTGCTGATCCTCGGGCTCTTCACCCGCCTCGCGAGCCTCGGCGCGATCGGGTTCATCGTGCTCTTCTACCTGTGCAACCCGCCTTTCGTGGGCTACTTCTATTCGATTCCCACCGAGGGCAGCTACCTGATCGTGAACAAGAACCTGGTGGAACTGGGCGCGCTGGTGGTGGTGCTGGTCACCGGCAGCGGCCGGTTCGCCGGGCTCGACCGCATCGTGCACGGCCTCTTCGGCCGGCGGCCGAAGGTCGCGACGGCCTGAGCGAACGGCGCCTGAACCGGAGCTCGCTCGGGGCGCGATCTCGCTGCGCGGTGGCCCGCCTCACTTCAATCGGCGCGCGCGGTTCCCTCCCGTCGCGAGGCGTCGTCGCGGTATCGTGCGACGAGGTCCCGCACGGCCCCCACCAAGGCCGGGAGCGCCGCCGAGACCGTCGCTGACAGTTCCAGGCCCGGCTCGACGCGCTCAGGCTGAATGCCCAGCACCACGGCGCGCGGCCGGCGGGCGGGAGGCATCGACCTGACAAGCGCCGGCAGATCGAAGTCGTGGAGCGAGGAAGGCACGGGCGGCGCACCGTCGGCGTCCAGCGCGAATCGTCCAATCGTCCCGGGCGGCTGCCCCATGTCGATCGCGTCGATCGCGATCACCTCCGTCGCCCGCTCGACGGCAGCCTGGGCGCTGAAGATCCCCGTGCCGACGTCCACCAGTTCGGCACCCGGGGGCGGATCGGCCGCCAGCGCCCGCAGCGCGTGGACGCCGACGCCGTCGTCTCTGAGCAGCAGGTTTCCCAATCCGAGGATGACGAGCGGCATGCCGGTTCGAGCCTGCTGTGTCGCGCACTCAGCGATGCGCCAGCGCCGCCGCGCGGCTGGCCCACGCGCCTCCCCGGAACACCGAGACCGGCGCGCCGGCCCCCGGCCGCATCACGTGCACGGCGCACGAGAGGCAGGGGTCGAACGAGTGGACGACGCGCAACACCTCGATCGGCTGGTCGGCATTCTGGACGGGCGTCCCGACCAGCGCCTGTTCGAGCGCCCCGCGCACGCCGCGCGCGTCGCGCGGCGAGGCATTCCAGCACGTCGGCGTCACGATCTGGTAGCGTGAGATCGTCCGGTTGCTCACCGTCAGCCAGTGCCCCAGGGCGCCCCGCGGAGCCTCGGTCAGGCCAATCCCTGACGCGCTCTCCGGCAGCGCGCCGTCGGCGAACAACGGGGCCGACGGGTCGAGCTGGTCGAGCCACCGCTCGAGCGCCAGGCCGATCTTCATCGCCTCGGCCGCGCGCGCCACATGCCGGTCCATCACGGACACGCCGCCGTGATAGTCGCCGTTGACCCTCATCCGTGCCAGCGGACCCACCTCGTACACCCTCGTCTCGTAGCGCGGCGACTTGAGCCACGAGTACGCGTTCGTCTTCGGGTAGGTCGGCGATGTCGTCCCGGACCTCGGGTTGACGCCGTTGTTGCCCGTGTACCAGGAACTGGCGACGTCTTCCGTGACTTTCTGCACGTCAACCGAGGCGATGGCGGCGGAACCGGCCGCCAGCCGGCCGCGCCGCAGCAACTTGTCCGCCCCCGTTGCATCCTCCTCGAAGCACCCGAACGCGAGGAGATTGCGCGGCCCGGTTCCGATCTGGAAGTAGTCGCCGTACGTCGCGGCGATCGCGTCGACGTCCGGAAGATAGACGTCCCGGACGAACGCCACGACCTCGGCGGCGTACGCGCGGAACCGCTGGATGCGGGCCGCCGTCGGCGTCGCGGTGAACCCGCCGCCCACGAACGCGGCCGTGTGCGGCAGCCGGCCGCCGAACACCGCGCCCATCTCGTGGGCCTTCCGCCGGGCTTCCAGGGCCGCGACGTAGTGTTCGACGAGTGTCGCGCTGGTCGCGGAATCGATCCGGGTGTCGCCGGTCCATCCGCGGGTCCACGGCGCCATCGCGGGTGGCTCGATGAAGTCCAACACCGCGAGCTGGTAGAAGTGCAGGATGTGCGAGTGGAGAAAGTCCGCGGCCAGTACGAGATTGCGCAGCAGGCGGGCGTTGTCAGGCACCTCGATCCTCATGGCCGCATCGATCGCCGCGACGGCCGCCTGGTTGTGGGGGGTGGGGCAGACGCCGCAGATGCGCGCGGTGATGTCCGGCGCGTCGAACGGATCGCGCCCCGTGAGAATCGTCTCGAATCCGCGGAACAGCGTGCCGGCGGCGCGCGCGTCGACAACCTGCTGCCGCCCGCCGACGTAGTCGGCCGTGACCTCGAGTTTCAGGTGCCCTTCAATCCGCGTGACAGGGTCGATGGTAATCGTCGTGGCCATCGTTCTCTCCTCAACCGGGCCTAGCCGGGGAACTTGTGGAAGGCGTTCCGGCCTGGGAACGTCGCACTCGTACAGTTCAGGCACGGGGCGCCCGCTTCAGCGCAGAAGCTGACGCCGTTGTTCCACCGCTGAGTCGGACACGGGGCCACCGCTTCAGGCCCGCGGCAGCCGAGGCTCTTGAGACATCGCTGCGGCTGGCCCCAGTACTTCGCCTCGTCGCGCTCCTTCAACGGACACCGCTCATGTACCTTGGTCCTGAAGACACCGGTCGGCCGGCCGAAGCTGTCTTTCGCGATGGGCTTGTTCAGGATGAGCTGGACAATGGGCCAGACCATCCAGTCGGGGTGCGGCGGGCACCCGCCCACGTTGATGGTGGGTCTGCCCAGGAACGACCCGACGCTGCGAATGCCGGCGGGATTGCTTCCGGATGCCGGGATGCCGCCCCACGACGCGCACGTCCCCATGCAGATGATGGCGCCAGCCCGCGCGCCGTACTTCTGCACCGCCTCGGCAATCGTCAGTTCGTGCCCCGACGCGTCGGTCATGGCCCAGCCGGCCGCGCCGCCAAACGCCGTCGGCACGCCACCCTCCACGGCAAGCACGTACCCGCCGCGCGCGTAAGCCGCCTCGAGGGCCTCGACCGCGGATAGGCCCGACGCGGTCATCAGGTTCGGGTGGTACTCAAGATTGATCGAATTGATCAGCAAATCGCCGGCCGTCACCGGCGCCTGGGCCGACACGCGGTTCAGCAACGAGACAGAGCAGCCCGTGCAGGCGGAGCCCTGAAGCCACAGCACGCTGGGGCCGTTGGGATTGGCCAGCACCTCGCCGAGCCTGAACAGATCGGTGGCTGTCAACCCCAGGGTTGCCGCCGACATGCCGCAGTACCTGAGAAAGTCGCGGCGAGTCGTGGTCATTACGCACTCCTCCTCAGCCGGTGCGCAGACAGTTGTGTCCCGCAGCCGGGGTTGCCGCGCATGAGGGCGCGGACCAGTGGAAGGGATACCGACAGGAATCCGACCAGTACCCGGGGGCTGACACCGGCCGAACCGAGCTGAGTGGCTCGACCGGTTGGTAGCAAGCATCGTTCCGCGCAGCCTCGGAGAATCGGCCGGTCCTGCGCGCCGCGCCGGACCGCGCGAGTGACGGTTCCATCGCGGCATGCCCACGGCAGCGCGCACGCCCGCCGGTCAGAGTTACACGGAGTCGAGCGTCGTTGTTACACGAGGCGGACCTCGAGACGGAAGATCTGCCCGCACGGAATTGTCCTGGCGATTACGTCCCCCGTACCGGAGATCGGCGGTATCCGCGGCTCACGACATAGTGAAGAACTCGGGATTCGGGACTCGGGGCTTCCGCCTTCGCCAGGCGGCCTGCCGGCCGGCGTCGGCGTGACAAGCGGGTTTGGGGCCCTACGGCCGACGCTGCCAGAAGCAGGAAGGCACGCTGCGCCAGGGGACGTTCTTCTGGCTTCTGGCTTCTGGCTTCTTCTGGCTTCTATCGTCCCAGCGCCAGCGCGGCGTCTGCATTCAGCGCTTCGCCCGCGCGAACTCCCGCGTGATAGCGCCGAAGCCCCGCCGCGGCGATCATCGCGGCGTTGTCGGTCGAGAGCGCCAGCGCCGGCACGTAGACCGGGAGACCGGCCCGCTTCCCCGCCGCTTCAGCGTCCGCGCGAAGGCGGCTGTTGGCGGAAACCCCGCCGGCGATGCCGACGCTTCGCGAACCACACCAGCGCGCGGCCGCGAACGTCTTGTCGAGGAGGGCGTCGACGACGACCCGCTGAAAGCTCGCGCACAGGTCGGCGAGTTCCTGCGCGGCACGGCGCCCACTCTCCGCCCTGCGCACGAACGTGCCGGAGCACGGCGGTCTTCAGGCCGCTGAAGCTGAAGTCCCACTGCCCTTTCTGCAGCGGCTCGTTGCGATCGGGATGCGTCATCCGCGCGACGGGAAGGTGCACGGCGCGGTCGTCGCCCGTCCTCGCCAGGCGGTCGATCACCGGCCCGCCCGGATAGCCGAGGCCGACGAGTTTCGCCACCTTGTCGTAGGCCTCGCCCGGCGGCGTCGTCCCGCGTCCGGCCGATGGCGCGGTACTCGCCCGGCGCGCGCACGTCGTAGAGACTGGTGTGTCCGCCGGACACGACGAGCACCATCGCCGGCAGCGGCAGCGGTCCGTGCTGCAGGAACAACGACTCGATGTGGCCCGCGAGGTGGTGCACCGGAACGAGGGGCAGGTTCCACGACGCGGCCAGCGCTTTCGCGAACGACACGCCCACCAGCAGCGACCCGACGAGCCCGGGCCCCTGGGTGACGGCGATGGCGCCGAGATCGCCGGCCGTGACGGCGGCATCCCCCATCGCGCGCTCGACGACGCCGCAGATGTCCCGGATGTGCTGGCGCGAGGCCAGCTCGGGCACCACGCCGCCCCACTCGCGGTGGATGTCGACCTGCGACGCGACCACGCTCGACCGCACCACCCACGGCCGCGCCGGCATCGTCAACTTCCTCGACGACGGCCGCCGCCGTCTCGTCGCACGACGTCTCGATTCCCAGGATGCGCATCGCTCAACCCGACGTCAGTCCCGGGCAACGATCCGGCGCAGCGACTCTCCGAGCGGCGCGGTGCACGCGCCGCGCTCCGTGAAGATCGCCGTCACGTACTCGCTCGGGCGTGACGTCGAAGGCCGGATTGCGGATCCCGGCGCCCTCCGGCGTCAGCCGGACGGGCCCGACATGCGTGACTTCCCGGTGCGGGCGCTCTTCGATGGGGATGCCCGCGCCGTCGGGCGTGGCGAGGTCGATCGTCGAGAGCGGCGCCGCGACGTAGAACGGGATGCCGTGCGCCTTGGCCAGCACGGCCACCGGGTAGGTGCCGATCTTGTTGGCGACATCGCCGTTGGCGGCGATGCGGTCGGCGCCGACCACCACGAGGTCGACGAGGCCCTGGCGCATCAGCGCGCCGGCCATGTTGTCGGTGATCACGGTCGTGTCGATGCCGTCGCGGACCAGTTCCCAGGCCGTGAGGCGCGCGCCCTGCAGGAACGGCCGCGTCTCGTCGGCGAGCACCGACACGCGCTTGCCGGCCTCGGCCGCCGCCCGGATCACGCCGAGCGCGGTGCCGTAGCCGGCCGTCGCCAGCGCGCCCGCGTTGCAGTGCGTCAGGATGCGCGCCCCGTCGGGCACGAACGCCGCGCCGACGCGCCCGATGGCGCGGCAACTGGCGACGTCCTCGTCGTGGATCGCCCTCGCCTCGGCTTCGAGGCGGTCGCGAATCTCGTCCACCGACGCGCCCGCCTGCACCGCGGTGGCAAACGTGCGCTTCATCCGCTCGATGGCCCAGAAGAGATTGACCGCCGTCGGGCCGCGTGCCGGCCATCAGGTCGCAGGTCTTCTGGAACTCGGTCGCGAACTGCTTGCGTGCCGGTCGCCTTGCTGCGCCGCATCGCCAGCGCGATGCCCATCGCCGCGGCGACGCCAATCGCCGGCGCGCCGCGGATGACCATCGTCTTGATGGCCCGCGCCACTTCGGGAGCGGTCTTGCAGCGAACCCAGACCTCGGCCGACGGCAGCTTGCGCTGGTCGACCATCACGAGCGCATCGTCCTGCCACTCAATCGTCGGAAGCATCTTTCTATCATACCGATGAGCAGGCGGGCGGTCGAAGGGCAGCGGGAGCAGGTCCTTCAGGCGGTGATGCCCCATGTCGCGGGTCAGATTCGCGAGGATGACCTCGATGTCGCCGCAGAACTCCCAGAGAATCTGGCGGCACGGCCCGCACGGCGGCGTCGGGTCGGCCGTGTCGGCCACCACGGCCACCCGCCGGAAGGCGCGATGGCCTTCGGACACGGCCTTGAACACCGCGACCCGTTCCGCGCACAGCGTGAGCCCGTAGGTGGAGTTCTCGATGTTGCAGCCGGTGACGATGGTGCCGTCCTCGGTCTCGAGCGCGGCGCCGACCTTGAACTTCGAATAGGGCGCGACGGCCCGCTCGCGTGCCGCCCGCGCCGCCTCGATCAACGTCGCATCATCTGCCATGGGTCGCTCCACGTCAGTAGTCAGTAGTCAGTAGTCAGTAGCCAGTAGCACCTCTCGGCGTCTCGCTCACGGGCCTTTCTACTGAATACTGCTACTGGCGGCTTGATACTGGCCGAATCCCGAATCCCGACTAGCGCCTAGCGCCTAGTCCCTTGCCCCTAGATCGTCGCCACGATCTCCTCGAGCAGCGCGATGAACGCGCCGCGCACCCGCTGCGCCGTCTCCATGACCTCGGCGTGATTGAGGGGCTGCGGCAGCACGCCGGCCGCCATGTTGGTGATGCACGAGATCCCGAGCACCTCCATGCCGATGTGCCGCGCGGCGATGGCCTCGGCGACGGTGGACATCCCGACGGCATCGGCACCTATCGCGCGCAGGAACCGGATTTCGGCCGGCGTCTCGTAGCTCGGCCCGTGCAGGCCCACGTAGATGCCGTGCGCCAGCGACAGGCCGTTCCGCTCGGCTGCGCGCTCGGCGACCGCCCGCAGCCGCTTCGAGTACACCTCCGTCATGTCCGGGAACCGCGGGCCGAAGCGCTCGTCGTTCGGGCCGATGAGCGGGTTGGTGCCCACCAGGTTGATGTGGTCGTCGATCACCATCAGCGCGCCCTGCGAGAACGACGTGTTGATGCCGCCGGCGGCGTTGGTGAGCAGGAGCGTCTTCACGCCGAGCGCCCCCATGACGCGGGTCGCGAAGACCACGTTCGCCATCGGGTGCCCTTCGTAGAAGTGCGCGCGGCCCGACAGCACGGCGACCGTGCGGCCGCGCACAACGCCGGCCACGAGTTTGCCCGCGTGGCCGATCACCCGTGCCGGCGGCCAGCCCGGAATGCCCTCGTAGGGCTGCACGACCGCCTCGGCCACATGAGACGCGAAATCGCCGAGCCCCGAT
This sequence comes from uncultured Acidobacteriota bacterium, assembly GCA_963806085.1. Classification (GTDB taxonomy): domain Bacteria; phylum Acidobacteriota; class Vicinamibacteria; order Vicinamibacterales; family JAKQTR01; genus JAKQTR01. The sequence goes on along the minus strand of CAWDWR010000001.1, from coordinate 297,728 downwards.
CCCAGCACGATGGCGATGCTCCGGCTCGGCCGGGATCCGCTCCCGCACGAACGCCGCCGCCGCCTGCACGCGCGCGTATTCGTCACTCATAGCAGGAACCCCGCGATGGTGGCCGTCATGAAGTTGGCCAGCGTGCCCGCGAGCATGGCCCGCAGGCCGAGGCGGGCCAGGTCGTGCCGCCGGGTGGGCGCCAGGGCGCCGATGCCGCCGATCTGGATGCCGATGGAGCTGAAGTTCGCGAAGCCGCAGAGCGCGAAGGTCGCAATCGTGAACGAGTTCGGATCGAGCGACGCCTTCAGCGGCCCGAGCTGCGAGTACGCCACGAACTCGTTGAGCACCATGCGGGTGCCGAGCAGGTTGCCGATCGTAGCGGCGTCCCGCCAGGGCACGCCCATCGCCCACGCCACGGGCGAGAACGCCCAGCCCAGGATCTGCTGGAGGCTCAGGCCGGCCAGCCCCAGCAGGGCGTTCAGGAGCGCCACCAGCGACAGGAACGAGATGAGCATCGCCGCGACGTTCATCGCCAGGTGCATCCCCTCGCCCGTGCCCCGCCCGGCGGCGTCGATCACGTTGACGTCGGTCCGCTCCACGTCGAGCTTCACCGTCCCCATCGTCTCGGGCATCTCCGTTTCCGGCACGAACATCTTGGCCATCATCAGCGTGCCCGGCGCCGTCATGATGACCGCCGTCAGCAGGTGGCGGGCCTCGATCCCGAACAGGATGTAGGCCGCCATGATGCCGCCGGAAATGTGGGCCATGCCGGAGGTCATCACCGTCATCAGCTCCGACTGCGTCATCTTCGGGAGGTACGGCCGGATGGTCAGCGGCGCCTCGGTCTGGCCCATGAAGATACTGGCCGCGACGTTGAGCGTCTCGGCGCCGCTCGCCTTCATGACCTTGCGCATGCCCCAGGCGAAGAACCGCACGACCAGCTGCATCACGCCGAAGTAGTAGAGAATCGCGAAGAGCGCGGCGATGAAGATGATCGTCGGCAGCACCTGGAAGGCGAAGATCATCGCGTACTGGGCACCCTCGTCGCCGAGCGCCGCGCGCATGATGCGCGGCCACGCCTCCTTGTTCGCCGAGCGGGCCGAACACGAACGACGACCCGACGTTCGCGAAGTCGAGCAGGCGCGTGATGAGATCGCCGAGGTACTTGAACGTCCGCTGGCCCCACTCGTTCTTGAGCACGAGGAGCGCGAACACGACCTGCAGGCTGAAGCCCCACATCACCGTCTTCCGGTCGATCGCGCCCCGGTTGGTGGAGAGCAGGTACGGGATCCCGAGGATGAGGACCGCTCCGGCGATGGGCTGCGCCTTGGGGACGCCCCCGAAGCTGGCCAGCAGCACCGCGACAAGGGCCACGACGGCGCCCGCCGCCACGACGGTCAGTTCCCGTCGCGTGAAGCGCCAGATGCTGGACGTGCGTTCAAGCTGTGTCGTCATCGTCTCTACCTTCTGTCGCGGCGCCCGGTCACGCCACCGTCCCCACCACGAGCGGCTGGGGGACCGGAGGCGCTCCGCCGAGCTCAATCGCCTGCACGGCCAGCGAGGCCGCGTCCTGCAGGCCCTTCCCGTCACGGTGGATGAGCTCGAGCACCGGCTCGCCGGTCCGGACCAGCGAACCCAGCGACGCCAGCACCCGGATGCCCACGCCATGATCGACGCGGTCCTCCGCCGTGGCCCGGCCGGCTCCGAGGGCGGCCGCTGCGCGCCCGATCCCCATCGCGTCGAGACCGGTGAGGTATCCGGCCCGGGGCGCGCGGGCGTAGTCGCGGCCGGGCGCCAGCGCGAGCCGGGACGGATCGTCCACCACCGACGGATCGCCGCCCTGGCGCGCGATCATCCGCCTGAACCGATCCAGCCCCGCGCCCGACGCCAGGGCCTCGCGTACCTGCCGCTCGGCCTCGTCCATGGACGCAGCCCGGCCGGCCAACAGGACCATTCGCGCCGCCAGGATCACCGAAAGTTCCGTGAGGTCGCGCGGCCCCTGGCCGCTGAGCGTGTCGATGGACTCGATGACCTCCACCGCGTTGCCGACCGCGCGGCCGAGGGGCGCGTCCATTCTCGTCAGCACGGCCTCGGTCCGCACCCCGGCCAGCTGTCCGGCGCGCACCATCGACTGCGCCAGTTGCTCCGCCTCGCCCACGGTTTTCATGAACGCGCCGCACCCGACCTTCACGTCGAGCACGAGGGCGTCGATGCCTTCGGCGAGCTTCTTGCTCATGATCGAGGCCGTGATCAGGGGAATGCTCTCGATTGTGGCCGTCACGTCGCGCAGCCGGTACAGCCGGCGGTCCGCCGGGGCGATGTCGGTCGTCTGGCCGACAATCACGCAGCCCACGTCCGCGAGGGCGTCGACGATTTCACGGGCCGAGCAGTCCACCCGGAAGCCGGCAATCGCTTCGAGCTTGTCGAGGGTGCCGCCGGTGTGCCCGAGCCCGCGGCCGGACATCATGGGCACGATCACCCCGCAGGCGGCTGCCAGCGGGGCCAGGACGAGCGAGGTCTTGTCGCCGACGCCGCCGGTGCTGTGCTTGTCGACCTTCCGGCCCGGCAGCCCCTGCAGGTCGAAGCGGGCGCCCGACCGGGCCATCGCCTCGGTCAGCCAGGCCGTTTCCTCGTCGCTCATCCCGCGCAGAACGATCGCCATCAGCAGGGCCGAAATCTGGTAGTCGGGCCACGAGCCGTCCGTGGCGCCGGTGACGAAATCCTCGATGTCGGCCCGGTCCAGGGCGGCGCCGTCGCGTTTCGTCCTGATGATGTCGACCGCGCGCATAGGAGCCAGAAGTATAGCAGCCCGTGCCGAAAGTCCCGGCGCCAATTGCCGATACAAGGGACATGGGGGTTCATGACCCGGGCTCGTGGTGTGCCCTGGCCTCCGCCCGCAGGCCATGGAACCGATCGGATGATGGTGACGCCGGCCTCTGAGCCGACAGTGGCTCCCGACCCGATGCCCGCCGAGCTGGCGGCGAGGGTGACGGCGTTCGCGCGCGCCTGCAAGGCCGCCGTGCGCACCGTCGCGCTCTACCCGGGGGAGCATCCGGTCGTGGCCTCGGCACTGGCCGCCGTCACCGCCGCAGCGGAGGCAGCCACGTCCCACGCGCTCCTCCCGCTGGCGGTCCGCCCGGACGCGCTGACCGTGGACGGCCGGGCGATGGCCCGGCCCGATGCGGCGGTCGCCGACCTCGCGGCGATCCTGCACCATCACCAGGTCGGCCAGTTGACCATCCGTCCGCTGACCGACGCGGACACCTGGCGCCGGTTTCTGGCCCTGCTCTCGCTGCCCCCTGACCAGGCCCGCCTTCGAGGGGGGCTCGGCAAGCTCTGGGCGTCGGAAGGCGAGACCCGCATCGAGATCCGCACGCTGGACTACAACGAACTGCTGCGTTCGCGGGTCCGCGGCGAGCAGGCGACCTGGGACGCCATTGTCGCCGGTTGCCTCGAAGGCAGCGCCTTCTCGCTCGACGACGCCATGGTCGAGCTGCTGTTCGGGACCCTGAATGATCCCGGCAAGATCGTCGCCGTGATGGAGGCGGTCGAGTCGCGCCTCGCAGGCGGGGACCGCGACGGCCAGGGTCCGGCGGTCATCGCCGGGCTGCTGCAGGCCGTCGCGCAGTTGGTGGCGGCCTCCGCGCCCGACGAAGCCGACAGCGTGATGGCCGCCCTGGCGGAAGCGGCCACGCGGCTGCCGGTCGCCACGCTCGCCCCCCTCGTCGACGGACCCAAGGGCGGCGGGTTCCGCCCGGGCCTGGCACGATTCGTTCAGGGCCTCGTGCGCCGTGTCACCGACGGGTCGATCGCCAATCTCATCGCGTGCGAGGTGCGCGGCGGCCGCGGGGCGTCGTCCCGCCTGGCCGATGCGTTCTGCGGTCTCGCGCCGGACCCCGATCGGCGCTCGGCGATTCTTGCCCTCGCCAGGCACGCGGTCGAAGACACGGGCGGGACCGGCAACCCTGAACTGGCGAATGCCTGGCGAGAATCCGAGGACATGCTGCTCGCCTACTCGGACAAGAACTTCGTGTCCGATGCGTACAACGCGGAACTCTCGCGCCTGAACACCCGGGCCGTCGATCTCGAGAAGGACCACACGGACTCCGCAGAGGTGACGGGGGCGTGGCGCGATTCGGTCGACGATAGCGGCCTCCGGGTGCTCGACGCCGGCCTCATCGCCGACCTGATGAGCCTCCAGCGCGACGTCGCGCAGTGGCGCGAACTGGCCGCCCTGGCGCTGCACCGCGTGAGCGTCCTCCTGGTGGTCGGGGACTTTCCCGCTGCGGCCCTGCTGGCCGAGGCGTTGCGGTCGCAGGCAGAGAACGCCTCGGAACCCGAGATTCACGCGGCGGCGGCCGAGACGCTGGCGAACATCCTCACGGCCTCGACGATGCGCCATGTCGCCTCGCACCTGGACACGTCGGATCGCGACGTGGTCGGCGCGGCCCAGCGCTTCTGCGCCGCGCTCGGGACGGTGGCGATCGGGCCGCTGGCCGAGGTGCTGTCGCGCGAGGAGCGCAGCCGGCCGCGCAAGCACCTGATCGACATCCTGATCGGATTCGGCGCGGCCGGCCGCCAGTCGGTCGAGCGTCTGCGCCAGTCGCCCAACGCCGCGGTCCGCCGGACGGCCGTGCTGCTGCTGCGCGAGTTCGGCGGCGAGGAAGCCCTGCCCGAGCTGGCGTTCCTGCTCGACGACGCCGAGCCCCACGTGCAGCGCGAGGCGACGCGGGCCATCGCCATGCTGGGCATCGAGTCCGCCTTCGACACGCTCATCCGGGCGCTCGAGCGCGGCACCGAACGCGCCCGCACGTCAATCCTCGGCGTCCTGTGGACGCTGCCCGACGAGGACGCCGAACCGGTGCTGACGCACCTCGTGCTCCAGGCGCCGTACCGCGGCGCGATGTGGAGCGTCCACGAGCGCGCGATTGAGCGCCTGGGTTCGCTGGGCGGCCAGCCCGCCATCAGCGCCCTGTCGACCGTGCTGCAACGCCGCAGCTTCTGGTCGCCGTTCCGGATGGTCGCCCTTCACCGGATGGCCATCGACGCGCTCGTGCGGATCGGCACGCCGGACGCGGTGGCCGTGGTCGACACCACGGCGTCATACGGGTTGTGGCTCGACCGGGCCGCCGCGAGGACCCGGCTCGCCGACCTCACCAATCACCCGCCCGGGAGAGGACACCCCTGATGAGCGCTGATCCGCGACGCATCCGGATGGCCGAAGACCTGCTGCGTCACTTCGCGGCCAGCGCGAAGGCGGTCCAGCTCTACGCGCCCGACCACCCGATTGTGACGCGTGCCGTGTTCCAGCTGGTCGAAACGCTGGAACGCGCCCACGTCGAAGCCGCCGATGTCGTCATCGGCATCGTCGACCAGCAGGTCGTCGTCGACGGCATCCCGGTGGGCAGCGTGCATGGCGCGGCAGAGGCGATCGACCGCCTTCGCGCGATCGGCATCGAGCGCATGGCGTTCGACCGCGGCGTGACCGCCGACGAACTGCTGGCGTTCGTGCGCGAACTGGCCGCGGCCCAGGCACGCCGCCACGCCGACGGCGACGACCACGCCGCAGCGCTCTCCTCCGCCCACATCCGGGTCGGCCGGCTCCTGATGCAGCAGCGCATGGAGTCGGGCCACAGCGACATCCGCGCGATCCGGCAGAGCTATCGCAACGCCGTCGCCGGGGCGGAGGCGATCTGGGAGCAGGCGCAGGCCGAGGGCGGGCCCGATCCGGAACTCGCGACCGGGCTCGTGGAAGGGCTCGCGAGCGCCGTCGGCCAGAACCGTCGCGCGATGCTGGCGCTCACGGCGCTGTGCCGGTACGACAACTACACGTTCACCCACATGGTGAACGTCAGCGTCCTCACGATGGCCCAGGCCCGAAGCCTCGGCATCGACGGGGCGTTGCTGCGCCAGTTCGGGCTGGCCGGCCTGATGCACGACATCGGCAAGATCAAGACGCCCGCCGAGATCCTCACGAAACCCGATCGCCTGACCGAGAACGAGTTCGCCGTCATGATGAAGCACCCGGTCGACGGGGCCGAGATGCTCAGGCGGCGCCTCGAACTGCCGCCGCTGGCGGCGGTGGTGGCCTTCGAGCATCACCTGCGGGTCGACGGCACCGGCTACCCGGGCGGCGTGGCCAGGCCGTCGCTGAACCTCGCCACCCAGCTGTGCAGCATCGCCGACGTGTACGACGCCATGCGGTCGCAGCGCAACTACCAGCGGGCGTTCCCGACCGACCGCATTGTCGCGGTGCTCCAGCAGAACGACGGCTCGCGCTTCGACCAGCGCCTCGTGCGGCGGTTCAGCCAGCTGCTGGGCATCTACCCCGCCGGCAACCTCGTCCGCCTCGACGACGGGTCGCTGGCGGTCGTCCTCCGCGTCCACGCGCCCGAACCGTCGAAGCCGATGGTCCGCGTCATCAGCGCGCCGGACGGCACGCGCCTGGCCAGGCCCCGCGATGTCCCGCTCTGGCTCGAGGGCGCGCCGGACGGCCCGCCGCCCCGCATCGTGACGCCGATCGATCCCGCCGACACGGACATCGACCCGCTGCTCTACCTCGACGACGCCCCGGCGCAGGCGTCCATTGCTTGACACTGCGGCGGGGGTCGCCTAGTCTCAGCCACAGCGTCCGCCCGGAGGTCCCATGCGTTCCACGCGACAGTCTGTCGTTCGGGCTCTGGTCATCCTCGCCGTCCTTGCGACGGCGGTCCTGAGTCCCGCCCACCCGTCGGCCCAGAACGAGCCCGGCCGGCGGATTGTCACGACGTCCGACGCGCGCGACGTCCGCGCATGGGACGCGCAAATCGCCCGCATGCTCCGCGACGGCCAACTGCAGTCGCGCGGCGAGGAGGCCGATCAGCAGCTGGAGGCCCGCAGCCACGAGCGCCTCGACCAGTACGACGAGGGGGTCAGGGTGTTCGGCGGCGAGCTGGTGCGCCAGGCCGATCGGGGGACAGACGGTGTCGGTGTTCGGCTCGCTGTATTCCGGCATCCGCCTCGACACCGAACCCGCACTGAGCCCCCGGGATGCGGCCGACATCGTCGAAGCGATGACCGGCGCCGCCGTGGGCCCGGCGCTCGCGCCCGAACTGGTCGTGCTGCCGCGGGACGAGGGCGGCTACGTGCTCGCCTACCGGCTGCGCGTGCTGACGGAGGGCGATCTCGCGGTGTTCTTCATCGACGCCGGCACCGGTGATGTGGCGCTGCAGTACAGCGACCTGCAGACGACGGTCGGCACCGGGCAGGGCGTGTACAGCGACACGAAGAAGGTCAGCACGACCTCGCGCAACGGCACGTTTCTCGCCATCGACGGCATGCGGCCCCCTGCCATCTACACCTACGACCTGAAGGGCAACCTGGCGCGGACACAGCTGTATCTGAACGGCTTCGTCTCCCTCAACGACAGCGACGTGGCCGCCGACAGCGACAACCAGTGGACCGACAGCGCCGCCGTCGACGCGCACGCCTACGCCGGGTGGACGTACGACTACCTCTACAAGCGGTTCGCCCGGCAGGGGCTGGACAACCGCAACCTGACCATGACGAGCATCGTCCACCCGGTCCGCCGGGAAGATTGGGCGAGCCAGCCCGCGGCCGTGCTGAATCTTTACTACCTCAACGCGTTCTACGCGGGCCGCGGCATCATGGTGTACGGCGAGGGGCTGCCTCCCGGGGTCAAGGCCGGCGGCGTGGAGTGGAACTACTTCTCGGGATCGCTCGACGTGGTCGCGCACGAACTCGCGCACGGCGTGACCGACTACACGTCCGGCCTCATCTATCGCAACGAATCCGGCGCCCTGAACGAGGCGTTCTCCGACATGATCGGCACGTCGGTCGAGTTCTTCTACCAGCCCGCGGGCTCGGGCTACCTCAAGGCCGACTACCTGCTCGGCGAAGACCTGACGGCGCCGGCCAGGCCGTTCCGCTCGATGGCGGATCCGCAGGCATACGGTGATCCCGACCACTACTCGAAGCTCTACACGGGTCCGGCGGACAACGGCGGCGTGCACCACAACTCGGGCATCGCCAACAACGCCTTCTATCTCGCCATCGAAGGCGGCGTGAACCGCACCTCCGGGCTCTCCGTCCAGGGCGTCGGGGCCGCGAACCGCGAGAAGATCGAAAAGGTCTTCTACCGGGGGTTCACCCAGATGCTCCCGGCCAACGCCACCTTCTCGATGGCGCGGGCGGCCACGCTGCAGGCCGCGCGCGATCTTTACGGCTCGGGAAGCGACGTCGAGCGCGCCATCGGCCAGGCGTGGACGGCCGTCGGCGTGCAGTGATGGGACACCTCCCGAGGCGCATGGTGAACGGCACACTCACACGCGTTCGACACGGGCTTCTCGGCGCCCTCCTCTTCGCGGCGATCGTCGCGGGAGCGTGGCCGGCATCGGCCCAGTCGGGCAGCCAACAGTCAGGACGTCCGCAGCCGCCGCCAGCGCCTGCGCCGGCGACTGCGGCCAAGCCGGGCAGCGCGAGCGCCCCGGCCGAGCCCCAGGCGACCGGTCCCAAGCGCACCGCCGGCACCCAGGCGGCGAAGCCCGCGGCCGGCCAGCCGCAGGCGAAAGGCGCAAAAGCACCGCCGCCCAAGAAGAAGCCGGCGCCGCCGCAGACATCGAAGGTGTGGAAGGGCCGCGGCTTCGCGGTTGTGAGCGCGGGGGCGCAGGTGGCGGCGCCGGGCTACACCTCGACCGCCACGTTCAAGGTGCACGCCGAAGACGCCACGCTGAACGCCGACGCCTCGATCGGGGCCGGCCCCGCGTTCGGGGCGCGCGGCGGCGTTCGGGTCTGGAAGAACCTGGCGCTCGGCGGCGGCTTCGAAGTGGTGTCTGCGAGTCAGACAGTCGCGGTCACGGGGCGGCTGCCGCATCCGTTCCAGTTCAACCAGTACCGGGAAGTGGAAGGCACGGCATCCGGCCTCGATCGCGTCGAGACGATGGCCGCATTCGAGCTGTCGTGGCTGCTGGCGCTGACACGCCGCGTGGACATGTTCGTATTCGGCGGCCCGGCGTATGTCCACATCCGTCAGGACATGGCCACGCGGATCACGTTCACCGAGTCCTATCCCTATGACTCGGCCTCGTTCTCGGGGGTCGAGACCGCAAGCCTGAGCGGCGGCGGCGTCGGCGCGACGGCCGGCGTGGATGTGTCCTATCTCCTCACGAAGCGGCTCGGGCTCGGCGGCGAACTCCGGTACACATACGCCTCGACGACGCTCACGCCGTCCACCCAGCCGTCTCACGTGGCGCTGGGCGGGCTGCAGGTGGCGTTCGCCGCCCGCATCCTCTTTTGATCACGGCGAGCCTGTGGCGACGACGCCCTTCACGGCGCGGGTGCTGCTGGCTGTCCGGCGCATCCCGCCCGGCCGGGCGTGCACCTACGGCACCATTGCGGCGCTCGCAGGCCGCCCTCGAGCCTGGAGGGCCGTCGGCAACATCGCGCGGAATGCCCGGGCTCCCGGCATCCCGTGGCATCGGGTGGTGGCGTCAGGAGGCCTGCTCGGCGGCTACGGCGGGAATCCCGCCATGAAGCGGGCGCTGCTCGCGGCAGAAGGCATCGGGGTGACCAGCGGCGGGCGCATCAGGAACTGGCGCCTCGTCCGCTGGATGGGCCCGCACCCGGCCGGAGAACGGGGGAACCGCCTCGCGCCGGAATCCGTATCCCCGGGGAAACGACCTCCGAAAGGATAATCGGCTGGCCGGGCAACCAATCATGGCCATGACTCCGTCTGACAGAACAGAGGCGAACCGCGTGGACCGCGAGCTGGTGCAGCGTTGCCGGCGGGGAGAGTTCGGCGCCTTCGAGGAGTTGTACAAGCGGTATGGCAGCCGGCTCTACACGGTCGCCTACCGGATCACGGGCAGCGCCGCCGACGCCGAGGATCTCGTGCAGGACATGTTCCTGCAGGTGTTCCGGCGCCTGGAGAGTTTCCGCGGCGAGGCCGCGCTCGGCACGTGGCTCCATCGGCTGGCGATCAACACCTGCCTCGACTTCGTGCGGAGCAAGCAGGGTCGGCGCCAGCGGGTGACGGACACCGCCGACGACCTGGACGCGCTGGAGTCCCCCGCCGCGGGCCCCTGGCGCGCGGAGGCGGCGCTGGATCGGATGGACCTGGAACGGGCCATCGCGCAGCTGCCGCCGAGCTACCGCCGGGCCTTCCTGCTGCACGATGTGGAAGGGCTCGAGCACCACGAGATTGGAGCGGCGCTGGGCATCGCGGAAGGCACGTCCAAGTCCCTGCTCTTCAAGGCCCGGATGCGCCTTCGTTCCTTGTTGCGCGGCCGCGAGATCGCTGGCGCCGCGCAGCCGGCCCGGGCGGCGGTGGCCGCCTTCGAAGCCGGCCGGTCTGGAGAACGGTGATGGCACGCGATACATCTGCTGACGCCGCCTGCCCGAGCTTCCTGACGCTCATCCACGACCGCGTGGACGGACGCCTCGACGCCGGTGCGCAGGCCGATCTTGACGCGCACCTCGAGTCCTGCGCGTCGTGCCGGGCGCTCGCGGCCGACCTGGAGGAACTGCGGCGGGTGGGGGCCGGGCTGCCCGACTTCACGCCGCGGCCCGAAGTCTGGGCCGGCCTGTCGGCACGCCTCGCGGCCGAGATCGCCGCCCGCCCGCGCCCGTTCTGGACCGGCGCGCGCGTCGCCCTGGCGATGGCCGCCACGCTGGTCATTGCCGTGACGGCGAGCGTCTGGTTCCTGCGCAGTCCGGTGGCGCCGGCCGCAGCGCCCCAGGCGGCGGCCGGGCAAACCGGCGCGCCGGCGGCGGGAGTAATCCAATCGCAAGGCGACCTCGTCCAAAACGTTGACGAGCACCTCCGCATCGCCGACGAGCACTACGGGGCCGCGATCGCCGGCCTCGAGCAGGTGGTGAAGAGCGGGGAGGGTGCGCTGGATCCGGCGCTGGCGGCCACGCTGCAGAAGAACCTGGGCGTGATCGACCAGGCGATCAGCGAGAGCCGCGAGGCGATCAAGGCGCAGCCGAACAGCCAGCTCGCCCAGACGAGCCTGTTCGAAGCGTTGCGGCAGAAGGTGGCGTTGCTCGAAGACACCGTCGCGCTCATCAACGTCATGCGGAAGGGCGACCAGGCGGGCGCGGCCAAGATTCTCGGCGGACTCAGCAAGTCCTGACAGGTGGCACCATGAACAGCACACATCGCTTCGCATGCATCGTCGCAGTGGCCGCGCTCGTCGCGGGCGCGCCAGCCCGGGGGGCGTGGGCCGGCACGGATCCCGCCTGCCCGGCCGCGTGGGACGGCGATCAGCAGCAGACGGAGAAGTTCTCGAAGACGGTGCCCCTGCCCAAGGGCGGGTCCCTCGACCTCTCCAACATCTCGGGCGACATCGTCATCACCGGCGGGGCGGGCGACCAGGTGGTGATCGACGCCGTCAAGCGCGGCAACACGGCCGAAGACCTCAAGCTGGTCCAGATCGAGGTGACGACCACCGCCACGCGCGTCGAGGTGCGGACGCAGTATCCGCGCGAGCGCCGGAACATCAGCGTCTCGGTGGACTACACCGTCACCATGCCCCGCGACGGGGCCCTCAGCGTGCATTCCGTGTCGGGCGACCTGAGGCTGAAGACCATCAACGGCGTGTTGACGGCCGAGACAGTCAGCGGTGACGTCACCATCAACGGCGCCGGGCAGCTCGAGTCGGCGAAGACGGTGTCGGGCGACGTCCTCGTGGACACAGCCGCGAGCGAGGGCGACGTCAGCGTGTCGAGCGTCAGCGGCGACGTGACCCTGAAAGCCGTCAAGGCGCGCGGGATCGAAGCCAACAGCGTCAGCGGCAACGTGGAGTTCGCCGACGTGACGTGCGAGCCGCGTCCGGGCCAAGTCGGTCAGCGGCGACATCGAGCTTCGACGGCCCGCTGGCGAAGGGCGGCCGCTACTCGCTGCAGTCGCACTCCGGTGACGTCTTCGTTTACACGGACGGCAAGACCGGGTTCGAAGTCACGGCCGGCACGTTCAGCGGCGACATCGTCGAGCGATCTGAAGCTCGACGTCGACGTTCGGCGGCGAGCCGCCGGCCGCCATGCCGCCGCCGCCACCGCCACCGGACGCGCCGATGCCGCCAGGCGCCCGTCATCCCGGCCGCGGCCCCGGCCAGCGCGTGCGCGGCACGTATCGGCGACGGGGGCGCGCTGCTCGAGGTGAACGCGTTCAGCGGCGACGTGAAGATCACCAACAAGGTCGCGGCGAAGGCCGTCAAGAAGTGACGTATTGCAGCTGGTACAGCCGGTAGTAGAGACCCCGCTGCGCGAGCAGCTCCTGGTGGGAGCCCGCCTCGCGCAGCTGGCCTTTGTGCAGGACCAGGATCGTGTCCATGTCCTGGATGGTCGACAGCCGGTGCGCAATCGCGATCGTCGTGCGGCCCGCCATCAGCACGTGAAGGGCGTCCCGGATCAGCAGTTCCGTCTCGGTGTCGATGCTCGATGTCGCCTCGTCGAGCACGAGGATCCGCGGGTCGAACGCCAGCGCCCTGGCGAACGACAGCAGCTGCTTCTGGCCCGTTGACAGCGTCGCGCCCCGCTCGGCGACCGGCGTCGTCGACGCCCTGCGGCAGCGCGTTGACGAACCGGTCGGCGTGCACGGCCGCCAGGGCCCGGCGCACCTGATCGTCCGTCGATCTCGGGGTTTCCCAGGCGCACGTTGCCGCCGATCGTCCCCGAGAACACGTGCACGTCCTGCAGCACCAGGCTGAACCGGCGCCGCAGTTCACCGAGATCGATGTCGCGGATGTCCACGCCGTCCACGAGGATCCGCCCCCGGCTCACGTCGTAGTACCGCAGCAGCAGGTTGATGATCGTGCTCTTGCCCGCGCCGGTGGCGCCGACGATGCCGACCCGCTCGCCCGGGCGCACCTCGAACGACACGTCGCGCAGCACGTAGTTCTCGCCGTCGTAGGCGAACCAGACGTGCTCGAAGCGTCACGTGTCCCGCGCCACTCGGGCCGCTTCGGCGCCGCTGGCGGCACGACGGCCACCGGCGTGTCGAGCAGCGTGAAGATGCGCTCGGAGGCGGCCATCGCCGACTGCAGCAGGTTGAACTTCTCCGACATGTCGCTGATCGGCCGGAAGAACCGCTGCGAGTACTGGATGAACGCCACCAGCGACCCGAGCGTCAGCGTGCCGCCGAGCACCCAGCGCGCCGCCCCACCAGATGATGACGGCCGTCGCCAGCGCGCCGACGACCTCGATGGCCGGGTAGAAGACCGCGTAGTAGAAGATCGAGTCGATGTTGGCGTCGCGGTGCCGGCCGTTGATCTCGCTGGAACTGCGCCGAAGTTCCGCGGCCTCCCGCCCGAACAGCTGCACCGTCGCCATCCCGGTGATGTTCTCCTGCAGGAAGGCGTTGATGCGCGCGATCCAGCGCCCGCACCGTCCGGTACGAGTCGCGCACGTTCCGCCGGAACCACTGCGTGATCACGACGATGAGCGGCAGCACCGAGAACGCGACCAGCGCCAGCCGCCAGTCCATCACCAGCAGCACGATCATGATGCCCGCCAGCGTGAAGATGTCGCCGAACACCGACACCACGCCCGACGTGAACAGGTCGTTCAGCGCGTCGACGTCCGTCGTCACCCGCGTCATCAGGCGGCCGACCGGGTTGCGATCGTAGTAGGCCACGTCGAGCCGCTGCAGGTGCCCGTAGATCTGCGCCCGCAGGTCGAACATGATCCGCTGGCCCGTGCGCTGCAGCACGTAGGTCTGCACGTACTCCAGCGCGAACGACGCGAGCAGGATGCCGAGGAACAGCAGCGCGATGCGGTTCATCCCGGCCACGTCGCCGGCGGCGATGTAGCGGTCGATCGCCAGCTTCATCAGGTAGGGCTGGGCCAGCTGCAGCACCGAGCCGCTGACGATGGCGGCGAAGGCGACGAGCACCGACAGCCAGTACGGGCGCAGGTAGCCCATCAGCCGCCGCATCAGCCCGGCGTCGTACGCTTTCCCGACGATGATGTCGTCGTCGTGCCCCGTCATGCTACCGTCTCGGCCGTGTCGACCTTCGCGCCTGGCCCCGACCCGCCATGCCCGGCCTCGGCGCGCTACCGCCGAGGCCTCGAGATCCTGGCGCTAGCGTGGCTAGCGCGCTTGGCGTCTAGCCGTCGCCTTCTGTCTTCCTACTGTCTACTGGCTACTGGCTACTTCCTACCTCTCCCCCTCCAACTCCTCCTCCAGCAACTGCTTCCGATGCAGATCCGCGTACGCCCCGCCGAGGGCGATGAGATCCTCGTGGCGGCCGCGCTCGACGATGCGCCCGGCATCGAGGACGACAATCTGGTCCGCCTCCCGGACGGTCGAGACGCGGTGCGACACGACAACCGACGTGCGCTGGCGCATCACGCTCCGCAGCCGCGAGAGGATTTCCTCTTCCGTGTACGTGTCCACCGCCGACAGGGCATCGTCGAGCACGAGGACGCGCGGATCGGTGGCGACGGCTCGCGCAAGAGCTGTGCGCTGCTTCTGCCCGCCCGAGAGCGTGATCCCGCGTTCGCCCACGAGCGTGTCGTAGCCCTGCGGGAATCCCTGCGACGTCCTTGTCGAGCCTCGCCACCGACGCCGCCGCGACCACCGACGGGGCCGCGCCGGCGTCGGCCGGCTCTTGGAGATCGGCCCCGCCCGTTCGGGCGCCGCGGCGGGCTCGAGGCCGAACGCGATGTTGGCGCCGAGCGTATCCGAGAAGAGGAATGGCTCCTGCGCGACGAAGCCGATGGCGCCGCGCAGGGCGGCGAGCGGGATGTCGCGCACGTCGACCCCGTCGATGAAGATGGTGCCGCGCGGCGGCTCGTAGAGGCGGGGCAGCAGGCTGATGAGCGTGGACTTGCCAGACCCCGTCGGCCCCACGACGGCGAGCGTCTCGCCCGCGGCCACGCGCAGCGACACGTCGCGCAGCACCGGAGCTCCGTCGTAGCCGAAGGTGAGGCCGCGAATCTCGATGGCGCCGCGGATTGGCGGCAGCGGCCCGTCGCCCGCCGGGCGCGGGTCGTCGGCCACGAGCGGGACCGTGTCCATCACCTCGAGCATCCGCTTCCACGACGCCGCCCCCCGCTGCAGCATGTTGGTGACCCACCCGAAGGCGATCATCGGCCACGTCGAGCATCCCGAGGTACGCGTTGAACGCGACGAACTCGCCGATGGTGAGGCGGTGCCGCATCACCTCGCGGCTGCCCAGCCAGAGCACCAGCAGGGAGCCAAGGCCGAGGAACAGGCCCAGGCTCGGGTAGAACAGGCCCTGCAGCCGGATGAGCACGAGGTTGCGCCGCACGTACTCCGTATTGGCGGCTTCGAAGCGCTCGAGCTCCGCGGCCTCCTGCCGGTAGGCGCGCACCACGCGCACGCCGGCGAGGGCTTCCTGGACGACTGCGCTCAGGTCGGACGAGCTGCGCCTGGATGGCTTCGAAGCGGCGGTGGATGGAGGCCCCGAAGAACCGGACCGCGATCGACACGAACGGGAGCGGCACGAGCGCGATCAACGTCAGGCGCGCGTCCAGGCCCAACATCAGCACCAGGGCGACGACGAAGACGATGATCGTGCTGGCCGAGTACATCACCGCCGGCCCGGCCATCATGCGCACCGCGTTCAGGTCGTTCGTCGCCCTCGACATCAGGTCGCCGGTGCGCGCGCGCCTGGAAGTTGGCCGGCGAAAGGGCCTGCAGCCGCGCGAAGAAGTCGTTGCGCAGGTCGTACTCGAGGTGGCGCGACACGCCGACGATGATGCGGCGCATCAGAAAGCGGAAGCCGCCCCCGACGAGCGCGAGTCCCGAGGATGAGGCCGGCGTAGGTCCGAAGCTTCGCGCCCGTCACCCCCTGCGCGAGGTCGTCGACGGCGTGCTTGAGCACCCACGGCGTCGCCAGCGACGCGACCGTCGAGAGCAGCGTGCAGAGCCAGCCCGAGCGCGAACCCGCGCCGGTAGCGCAGCATGTAGGCGACGAGACGGCGGGTGGGTGACGCGGCCACGGAGAACTCCAGCATACCGGAGCCGTCCCGCACCTCGCCACCGGCCGGCAGGATCCGTCAATTCCGTGCCGAACTGTGCAACGGCGTGCAGCCCCGGACGGGCGGGCGTCAGGCTTGGGCCGATAAGAGGGGGTGGGTGCGATGCCCGTGGTGTCGCCGAGGAGTAGCTCATGATCCGAGTGCCAGCCACACGAGTCCTTGCCGGCCTGTTCCTGGCGGCTGCCCTGATCGCCGCGCCGGCCGGCGCGGGCCCAGGCCCAGTACCGGCCGCTGCCGGCGGGCAATTTCGCGGCGTCCAACAATCCCGTGGGCGAGCCCTACCACGTCGAGTTCGCGGTCAACTGGTGGGGGCCGACCCCCAACATCGTGATCGCCAGCGAGTCGCTCGGCATCCCGGGCACGGACATCGACGTCCAGGCCGACCTCGGAGTCGAGCAGCAATCAACCTACGAGTTCCGCCTCGTGCTCCGCCCCGGCAAGAAGCACAAGTTCCGGTTCAACTACATCCCGCTGAAGTACGAGGCGGACACGACACTGACGGGCGAGATCATCTTCAACGGCATCAAGTTCCCCGTGAGCACGCAGGTGGGCACGCTGCTCGAGTGGAAGACCTACCGCGTCGGGTACGAGTACGACTTCCTCTCGAAGCCGCGCTGGTTCGTCGGCTTCATCCTCGAAGCCAAGTTCACCGACATCAACTTCGAGATGAACAGTATCATCGGCACCGAGTTCGTCCGGGTCGCGGGCGCCCATCCCGGCCATCGGGGCCATCGGGCGCGGTCTGGGTCACGAAGAACGTGTCGATCACCGGCGAGTTCACGGCGTTCAAGCTGCCGGACAGCATCGATGTCGAATACGGTGGCCACTACTACGAGTGGGACATCTACGGCATGGTCAACTTCACGAAGAACCTCGGCGCCCAGGTCGGCTGGCGCTCGCACGACTTCGCCTATACCGCCAAGAACGACCACGGCAGCGCCAAGTTCGACGGGATCTACTTCGGGGGTGTCGTCAGGTTCTGAACGTGGTCTCAGGACCCGTTCCTATCGAGGCTCCAGGCGGACGCCCAACAGCCGCATGTCGGTGCTGGACGGCATCGGCCTCCGATGGCCGGAAGCCCCGGCCGGCCGTCATCACGACCGGCGCTGTGCCATCCGCTGACAGCGGGATCGTCGAGTGTCCGCTCTTCGCCGGGCGCCAGATCGGCCGAGAGCGTGAACGTCGCCGGACCTGACTCGCACAGGGGTCGCAACCGGCCCGGCGCGCATGGTGAACGCCGCGGCCGGCCCGCCGGGTTCGGCCTGCACGACCAGCTCCGCGGTCTGCGCGCCGGCTGTCCACAGCCCATCCGGCTCCAGGTAGGCGCCCTCGACGGCGTACACGATCACGCGCGCCGTAGCGGCGTGCCGACGCCGCGCGCCCGTCGACGACGGGCGGAAGCCGGCCAACCGCCGGGCGCGGCTGCAGCCAGATTCCGCGGAGGGCCGACCTGGCGCCGGCATCGTCCGCGGATGCGCACGCCCGACAGGCCGACCGGCAGCACGATGTCGCGGCTCAGCGCGCCGGCGCTGTCGCTCGCGATGGTCCAGGAGATCGAACGGGGCGTCCGAACGGCCGCCGAGCAGCGAGAGCTCGAGCGGCGCAGCCGTCGAGAGGTCGGCCCACAGCCGGTACCGCCCGGCCGGAAGAAACGGCAGCGACAGCCAGACGTCGCCCGAGGGCCGGTCGCGGGCTCGGCGGCCAGCCGCAGTCGTTCGACGGCCTCCCGGGCGGCATCGTCGTCCGCGAAGTCCGAGCACGACACGGCGTGCGTCGCCGCGCGCCGTAGCCGAGGCTTCAAGCGCGCGCAGCTGACCGAAGGTCGACCCGCACGCCGCCCGCACCTTCGATGCGCCACACGCCGGCCACGGCGGCAGTCACCGCCAGGCCAAGGCCGCAGGCCACGACGAGCGTCGAGGCGCCCGGTCTCAGGCGCGCACCTCGCGCGATCGCGCGGGCCAGAGCCACGCGCCGGTGAGCGCCGCCGCCCACACCGCCGCCTCGGCGAGCGCGGTGCCGGGTCCGTGCCTGAACAGGCTTGGCACGGCGCGCGTGAGGTCCGCCATCTGTGACGCCCACACGAGCCAGGGCGCGGCGGTGTCGCGCACGTTGAAGACGAAGGCCCCGCGCTCGACGGCGGGCAGCATCACCGCGATGGCGGCGCCGACGCCGAGCGCGACGGCCTGAACCGCCCTCGTGCGCCGCGCTCGTCGCGGCTGCCCACGCTGCCGCAAGGGGCAGGGCGAACAGCAGCAGCGTCGCGCCGATGAACCGCGCCGGCGAGCTGAACCCGCCCCACCACATGTGATACATGGCCGTCACGAGCGCATACGGCACGACCACCGCGCATCCACTCGACGGCGAGCCGCCGATGGCGGCGCGCGAGCGGCACGAGCCCGGCCGCGCCCATGGCGAACACGGGCGCGTACACGATCAACCCGTACTGCTGGTCGAAGAGCAGGCCGAGCACGCCCGATCGGCGCCCGGCCGGCGCGACATCTGCGTGTAGTGGCCATAGGCAATCGCGGATTGACGCTGCCGTAGATCGCGTGGTAATAGCCGAACCATCCGATCGCGCTCGCGGCGGGCACGACGGCGAACGCGGCCAGCGCGCGCGCTGGCCGCGAGTCGCGCAGTGCCCGCAGGACGAACACCAGACCGAGCGCCGCTGCGAGCACGGCAGAACCGCGGGTGGAACCACGGCAACAGGGCGGCCAGGGCTCCGGCGCCGGCCCACCACGATGCCGGCCGCGACGCCCGCGTCCTGGAGCGCGGCCAGGAGACCGAACGCCAGCACGACCACGACCCCGCCGGGCCCGTCGGGATAGACCGTGAACGACAGCAGCAGCACCGGCGCCGCCAGCGCGACGCCCGCCCATCCGAACCACGCGGCCGCGACGCTGCCCGTCACGAGGTACGTCGTCCGCCAGGCGATCGCCGTGGCGGCGGCCGACAGGAGTGCCAGGAACACCTTCACCGCGCCGTAGCCGCCGACGGCGAGCACCGGCGCGACCAGCGCGGCGATGCCAGGCAGGTGAATCGAGTAGATCTGATTGTCGGTTCCGCGCTTCAGGTAGTCGGGCCGGAGCGTGCCGCCGAAGTACTCCAGGTAGTCGCCCCGCTGGTGGTTGTTCTCGATGCGCAGGTCGCCGTCGCGCCACAGGCTCTGGGCGATCACGAGATAGTGCGGCTCGTCGCCGCCGGGCACGAGGGGCGAGAGGCGCCAGGCGGCGGCGTTGTAGACCACCGCCGCGCAGACAAACGCCACCCACGGCGCGCGTGCCGGGCTCGCCGTCAACGCGCGGAACCACGCCGGCCCGCCAACGTCTTTCGCCCGCCGGCAGGAGCACGGCGGCCGCGATGGCAGCCCAGACGAGCCAGGCCAGCGGCCCGGCCCACAGCAGCAGCGCCGGCGGCAGCCGCATCGGCAGCCACGGCAGGAAGAAGCACGGCGCTGAAGAAGAGCGGTTTCGATCGGTCCGCCGGGAGGCGCAGGACCCACGCCACGCCACGGCGCCGGCCAGGAGCGCGGCCAGCCACCCGAGCGGCGGAAGCAGGCCGACCCGCACCGCGCGCGCGCCGGCATCGCTGAGCGCCATCGTGCCCAGCGAACACCACGCGGCCGCGCCCGCGCACGCCGCAGCCAGCGCGGGCAGGGGCGTCAGGCGGGCGGGCTGCATGGGTGGTCATGCTACCATACGGCCCCATGCGCTCCCGTGCCGGCGAGGCCGTCCTGGTCGTTGCCGCCGCCCTTCTCCTCACCATCGTGATGACCTGGCCGCTCGCCCTCCGCGGCGCGTCCGCGGGACGCATCGACTCCGGCGACGGCCAGTTCAGCATCTGGAACGTGGCCTGGGTCGCGCGGACGCTGGTGGTCGACCCGCGGGGCCTGTACAACGCCAACATCTTCTACCCGCGCCGCGGCACCCTCGCCTACTCGGAGGCGAACCTGGGCGCCGGCCTCCTCGCCGTGCCGTTCTACTGGGCCAGCGGCGGCAACCCGTACCTCGCGCACAACGCGGTGGTGTTTCTCGCCTTCGTGCTCGCGCTCACGGGCACGTACAGCCTGGTCCGTCACCTGACAGGCCATCGCGGCGGCGCTTCCGTCGCGGCAGTCGGCTATGCGTTCTGCCCATACGTGTTCACGCACATCCCGCACATCCAGCTGCTGATGACGGCGGGCATTCCGTACTCACTGCTCGCGGCGCACCGCTACGTCGAGCGGCCGACGGCCGGCCGCGCCGGCGTGCTCGGGCTCGCGCTCGCGGCGCAGGCGCTGTCGTGCGGGTACTACGGGATCTTCGCCGGCCTGCTGGTCGGCTACGGCATCGTGTTCTACGCCGTGTCCCGGGGCCAGTGGCGCAACTGGCGCTTCTGGGCCGGCGCCGCGTTCGCCGCCGCACTGTCGATGGCGATCGTCCTGCCCTTCTTCTGGCCGTACGTGGAACTCCAGCAGGGCGAGGGCTTCGCGCGCTCGCTCGACGACTCGCGCCGCTGGTCCGCGAGCTGGCGGTCGTATATCGCTTCCGGCGCGTGGGCCCATCGCTGGCTGCTGCAGTACCTCGATCCGTGGGGCGAGGCGCTGTTCCCCGGTGTCGTGACGACGGTGTTGGGCGCGTGTGGATTGGCGGGACTGGCCGGCGTGAAGCGATTCCGTGCCGATGGTGGCGGCCGGGATCA
This sequence comes from uncultured Acidobacteriota bacterium, assembly GCA_963806085.1. Taxonomy (GTDB): domain Bacteria; phylum Acidobacteriota; class Vicinamibacteria; order Vicinamibacterales; family JAKQTR01; genus JAKQTR01. The sequence goes on along the minus strand of CAWDWR010000001.1, from coordinate 277,052 downwards.
CCTGTGGTTCTACGCCAGCGTGGCGATCATCGCCTGCTGGTCTTCGCTGGGGCCAGGGGCCGGCCTTTACGCGTGGCTCTACCGCGCCGTCCCGGTGTTCTCGTGGCTCCGCGCGCCGTCGCGGCTCGGCCTGCTCGTCGTCCTGGCGCTCGCCGTGCTCGGCGGATTCGCCGTGAAGGCGCTGGCCGCCCGGTGGCGGCGGGCCGCCATCGCGTCGGCGGCCCTCGTGATGCTGGCGATGGCGGATGTGTGCGTCGTGCCGCTGTTCATGGTGGAAGCCCGGCCGGTGGCGCCCGCGTACGAGTCGCTGCGCAGATGGCCGTACGGCCCGGTGGCCGAGTTCCCGTTCTTCTACCTGCGGATGGATTTCCCCCGGCACTCCGAGTACATGCTCTACTCGACGGCGCACTGGCGGCCGCTCATCAACGGCTACAGCGACTACATCCCGCCGGATTTCCGGGCCATGGTCGTGCCGCTCAGTTCGTTCCCGAATCCCGAGTCGTTCGCGATCCTCAAACAGCTGCGCGCGCAGTACGTGGTGTTTCACCTGAATCTGTACGACCATCGCGCGCTCGTCGACGTGAAGGCGCGCATCGAGGCGTACCGCGAGTACCTGCGCCCGATTCGCCTCGAGGACCCGGTGTGGCTGTTTCAGATTGCCGCCTGGCCGCCGGAGCGCTAGCCGCCTGCCTCGCGCTGGCGGTGCTGCACACGTGGCCGCTGGCCGCGAACCCGGGCGTGCTCTCGCGCCACGACAACGCCGACGCAATGCTGAACGAGTGGATCGTGGCGTGGGTGGCCCACCAGGCGCCGCGGGCGCCGTTGCACCTGTTCGACGCGAACATCTTTCATCCCGAGCCTCGCGCGCTGGCGTTTTCCGAGCACATGACCGTGCAGGGACTGATGGGCGCCCCGGTCAGCTGGCTCGGCGGCTCGCCGCTCCTGGCGTTCAACCTGCTCGTCATGGCGGGTCTCGCCCTCTCGGCGTGGTCGATGTGGCTGCTGCTGGAGCGCTGGACGGGAAGCCGGGCGGCCGGCGCGATCGCCGGGACGCTCTTCGCATTCAACGCGCACACGCTCACGCGGCTGCCGCACCTGCAGGCGCTCCACCTGGAGTTCCTGCCCGTCGTGCTGCTGGCTCTCGATCGGGTGCTCGTCGAGCGCCGCGTCCGCGACGCGCTCCTGCTGGGGCTCGCCGCGGCGCTCCAGGGCCTCACGTCGAACTACCTGCTGGTCTTCACCGCGATGGCCGCGGCCGTGGGCTTCGCCGTTCGGCTGAACGAATGGCGCCGCCCGGCGCCCGCGCGCACGGCGGCGCTGCTGGCGCTGGCCGCGGGCGTGGCAGCCCTCCTGCTGGCGCCGTTCCTCTATCCCTACTACCTCACGCAGCGCGAACAGGGCCTCACGCGCAGCCTCGATGAAGTCGCGCTGTACTCCTCGACCTGGCGCGATTACCTGTCGACCGCGGGCCGTGTGCACTACGCCGCGTGGAGCTATCGCTTCCTGGAGGGATCGACCGCGCTCTTCCCGGGCGGCATCGCCCTGGTGCTGGCGTCGGTCGCCCTCGTCTCGTCGCCGGGCCTGCGCGATGCGCGCGTCAGAATGGCCGCCGCCCTGGGCGTGGCCGGGCTTGCGCTGTCCTTCGGCCCCGCGCTCCCGGGCTATGCCCTGCTCTACCGCTGGATGCCGCTGCTGCAGGGCGTGCGCGGCGCGGCGCGGTTCGGCTTCCTCGCGCTCGTGGCCATCGCCATACTGGCGGGGTTCGGCGTGGCGGCGCTCCGCGGCCGGTGGGGCGCGCGCGCCTGGTGGCCTGCGCTCGTCGCGGCGCTCGTCGTTGGCGTGAACGCGGAAGCGCTCCGCGCGCCCCTCGACGTACAGGCCCTTCGACGGCATTCCGCGCGTCTACCAGTCGCTCCGCGATCCCTCGGTCACCGCCGTCGCCGAGTTTCCCTTCTTCGGGCCCGAGGACGTGTTCCGCAACGCCCCGTACGTCCTGAACTCGACCGCGTACTGGAAGCCCCTCGTGAACGGCTACAGCGGGTTCGTTCCCCGCAGCTACCCGGCGATTGCGGAGGCGCTGCGCGACTTCCCGGGCGATCGGTCACGAGCCGAGCTTCGGCGCCTCGGCGTGACCCACGTCGTTGTGCATCTCGACGCTTACGGAGGTCGGGCGGCGGGGATGGCCTCCGCTCTCAGCGCGACGCGATGGCTGGAGCTGGTCGCGTCCGCGGACCAGGTCAGGGTCTACAGGCTCGTCACTTCTTGACGGCAGGTTTGGGAGCGGCCTTGGCCGGCGGCTTGGCCGCCGCCTTTGCGGGGGCTCCGGGCGGCCCCGCCGGCTTCTCGCGTGTCCCGTACAACCGGCGGTAGTCTTCCGCGGTGCCGAGGATGCGGCGCACGTAGTTCTGCGTCTCCGGGAACGGAATGTCGTCGATGAACTCGTCGCGAGGCAAGCCCGGCCGCTCCCGCTGCCAGCGCGCCACGCGGCTCTCCCCGGCGTTGTACGCGGCCAGCGCCGCGTGGTCGCTGCCGAACTGCTTGATCAGATCGGCGAAGCAACGCCGTCCCGATCCGCACGTTGATCTCCGGCACCGTCAGGCGCCGCGTCGACACGCTCCGGATGCCCAGGCGCCTGCCCCACCTCCGGCCCGTCGACGGCAGGATCTGCATCAGCCCGACCGCCTTGGCCGACGAAACGATGTCCTTGTCGAACGTCGACTCCTGCGCGATCAGGGCCGCAACGAGGTACGGGTCGAGCTGGTGCTCCGCGGCGTACTTGCTGATGAGCGACCAGTACTGGAGCGGGAAGATGACCGACAGGACCTCGGCCGGCATCGACTCGCCGCCCGCCGTCAGGAACTGCGGGTAGGTCCGCCGCATCAGGTTGATCGCGGGCCGCAGCTCGCCCGTCCGGTTGAGCAGCCACGCGCGCGTGGCCGCCAGCGGCGCGGAGGTGCCCCACGTCCGTTCTGCGTACTGCACCTCATCGAGCGCCTCGTCGTACATCTCCAGGGCGATCAGCCAGCGGATGAGATCGGCGGTCGGTGCGGCGGCGTCCGCCGCGGCTCCGGCACCAGGGGGTCGAGTCGTGGGCGCCAACGCGGGACGCGCCGTCTTCCTCGCGGCCAGTGCCTTCACTGCCAGTCGGCCATAGTAGGAGTTCGCGTAGTCGGTGAAGACGAGCTGCAGCCCGGCGTCCGCCCCTGCGTCATCACCGCTCTGCTCCCGCGCCCTGGCCGCCCAATACAGGTACGACGGCCGGTAGTCGGATCGCGGAAAGGCCGCGGCCGCCCGCTCGAAGAAATCGGCCGCTTCGGCGTACTGCTGCTGCCGGTACGCGCGCCAGCCGACCCTCCACATGGCCCGCGCGGCGTATCTGCCCGCCGGGAACCGGGAGACGATCTCCCGGAAGACCGCGTCCGCCAGATCGTCTTCGTCATTGACGATGTGGAAGGAGGCCAGGTTGTTGAGGGCGTCCTCGGACCACGTGCTGTCCGGGAAATCGGCGACCAGCGCCCGGGTGAGTGCGATGTACTGGTCGCGGCTGCCCAGCTTCTGCGTCGTCATCAGGTAGAAGAACCTGCGCCTCGGCTCGACGGGCCGACCGCTCGATGTAGGGCGACAGATCGTCACGGACCCGGCTGTAGCGCCGCAGGAAGTAGTCCGCTTCGGCCATCCGCAGCTGGACCAGTTCGGCATCGTCGCCGGCGGCTGCGGGCGCGAGGCGCTCGAATCCCTCCCGCGCCTCTGCGTAGCGCCGATTCGCGAACAGCCGCTCGGCGCGCGCCAGTTCGCGCGAGAACCGGGGCGTGCCGGCGGTCACCGGACCGAGCGACGCAACCGGCATCTCGAGCGCGGCAGACTCTGCGGCGTCGCTCATCGGCCAGTCGAAGTAGATCGTCTGGTAGGTCTCGAGCGCTCTCGCCCGGTCGCCCGCGCTCGATGCCGCGCGCGCCAGCCGCAGGAGCACATCGTCCGGCGCCTCGGGCTTCGACGCCAGGACCTCCTCGTAGAGCGCCACCGCCGCCGCGTAATCCCGCTGCGTCGTGCTGATTTCCGCGAGTTGCAGCGCGGCGGCCTCGGCGAGAAATCCGGACGGCCGCGCGGCGCGCAGCGAGGCCAAGGTGCGCTGTGCGTCGTCGATCCGTTCGAGTTCGAGCTGCGCCAGGGCGGTCAGGTAGGCCGTGTACCCACGAGCGGCGTATTCGCCAGCGCCGAGGGCCTGATGTAGGTCAGCGCCTGCGCATACTTCTCTTCGTCGATGAGGCGCGCGGCCTGCGCAAGCGCACGCGCGGCGGACACGGCCTCCGCGCGCCCGCCCGTCCAGCCGGGAGGCGGCACCAGCCAGTAATCCGCCAGGGCAGAAGGAAGCGGCCGATGTTCGGTCGGGTCGCGGCTGCGGGCGAGCCGCCGGGTCCTGCGCGGCCTGCGCGGATGGCGGGCGGGACGGCTGTCGAGGCCGGGCCACCGTGGCCCGCATCGGCGCCGGTGCCGCCAGCGCCGCGAACGACGAGGAGCGCAGTGACGCGTGTGGTGGCCCGCCCCGTCACGCCGTCCCCAGCAACGACGCGTCGCCGTTGGCCAGCGTCCGCACGAGCTCCTGGTCGAAGTAGTCGGTGCGCGACTGCACGGCCGCGGGCACGCGCTCGCCATAGAGGCGCCTGGCGCGGTCGATCTCGGTGCGCAGCCGCTCGAGCAGGTTCCGGTCCCGGCGGCCGGCGGTGACCGCCGACTCGTGGTAGAGCTTGATCTCCGACACGAGCAGCCGCGCGTATCGCCGCGCCGCGTCGTCGTCGTCGTCGTGGCCCGGCGCGAAGCCGCGCGCCTGAGGCGTGTACCGGCGGGGCGTGGGCGTGGGCGACGACGGCGCCGGTATCGACACGGGCTGGGTCACGCGCGCAATCGTCACCACCTCGAGGCAGCGGCACGCATGGCGGGCGAGCACCTCGATGCTCTCGGGCCACGCGCTGGGCACGTCGCGCTCCCGCGGCGACACGTCGTCGGCGTAGAGCACGCCGACCGTTTCGCCGCCCACGCGCAAGGGAATCGCAACCGCTGCGCTCGATCCCGGCAGCGCGCCGAAGGGCGTGGCGCCGGCGTCGCCGGACAGGGCGTCCGACGTGGCCACGGCCGCCGCCGAGCGCACCGCCCGCGTGAGCAATCCCGCCTGGTCGTGCGGCAGCTCGAGGTCGCGAGGGTCGTTGTCGCGGCTGAACCCCGCCGCACGCCAGCCCGCGAGCTTGTTGCCGCGCAGGAGGAAGACGGCCATGCGCGGGACCTCGCGCGCCGACGCGTCGACCAGGATATCGAGCACCTCGATCAGAGATCGCGCGCTGTCGAGGCGGCGAAGCGCTTCGAGCAGCCGCTCGGCGAAAGCCAGCTCGGTTTGGCGCTCCGTGGCGCGCGCGTCCACCAGTTCGCGAGCGGCAGACTGGTCGGCTTCGGACTTCGCCGCGGCCACCGTCTGCGCAAGGGCCGCTTCGGCCTCGGCCCTGGCCGCGGCCAGACGCTCGTCGGCCTCGGTGCGGGCATGCGCGAGCAGCTCGTCCGCCTCTGCGCGCGCGCGGGCGATGCGCTCGTCGGCGTCGGCCCTCAGGGCCTCCATTGCGGACTCGTGCTGGCGCGACGCCTCGGCGGCCGCTGCGGCCAGCGCGGCTGCGAGGGCGGCGTCGTGATCGGCGGCGAGCTGGCTGCGCAGGCCTGCCACCGCCGCGTCGTGCTGCGAGGTCAATCCGGACCTGAGCGCGTCGAGCGCCGCGTCGTGCTCGGAGGCGAGCGCGGTCCTCAGCGCCGCCGTCGCGGATTCGTGCTGCGAGGCGAGTTCCGCCCTCAGCGCATCGACCGCCGCTTCGTGCTGCGAGGCCAGTTCCGTGCCAAGCGCGGCCAGCGCCCGTTCCCGCTCCGACTCCGCCTCGCCCCGCGCCTGGTCGAGCGCGGCCTCGCGCTCGGCCAGGAGTTCGGCCCGGAGGGTCTCCAGGTCCGCCTCGCGGCCCGACACGAGCTGAGCGCGCACGGCGTCGAGCGCCGCCGCGTGCTCGACCCCCAAGTCCGTCCGAAGGGCGTCGATTGCCAGCTGGTGGCGGGAATCGGCCTCGGCTCTGGCGGCCGCGAGCGCCGCGTCCTGCAGTTCGGCCGCCTCGGTCCGCGCCATCGAGACGGCGAGCTCGCGCTGCTCATCGGCCTCGGCGCGCAGCGCTGCCATCGCGGCTTCATGCTTGGACGCCAGGTCGGACTTCAGCGCCTCGATGGCTGCTTCGTGCTGCGACGCCAGGTCGGACTTCAGCGCCTCCATCTCTGTGTCGTGCCGGGAGGCCAGTTCCGCCCTGAGCGTTTCGACCGCCGCCTGGTGCTGCGACGCCAGGTCGGTCTTCAGCGCCTCCATCTCTGTGTCGTGCCGGGAGGCCAGTTCCGCCCTGAGCGTTTCGACCGCCGCCTGGTGCTGAGACGTGAGGTCTGCCCTGAGCGCCTCCATCGCGCGTTCGCGCTGGGAGGCCAGGTCCGCCTTGAGCGCCTCTATCTCCGCCTCGTGTCGAGACGCGAGGTCAGCCCGGAGCGCGTCCATCGCCGCGTCGTGCTGCGGCGCTAGTTCGGCCTTGGCGCGCGCGACGGCCTCTTCCAGCTCACGGGCATGCTCCGCCGAGGCCGTCTGGCCCAACTCGGATGCCAGCGCCTGCAGCCGTTCCTGGAACTGGCCCGCAAGTTGCGCCGTCGCGGCTTCGATCGCGCTCTTGATCTGCTGCTCCAGTGCCATGTCGCGTCGCCTCGCGCGGGGGGAATGTTCGACTCGCGGCATTATGCCACACGGTGGCGCGAGCAAGCCGAACAGGAGGCGGCTGGCGGACTGCCCTTTGACGGCCGATGAATCGCCTCGTACAATGAGAGGTGCAGCTTGGTCAGCCGACTGTCCGCCGACTGACCCCCGCCAGAAACGTGGGGGCGACATTGGCTTCGACGGAGGTGCTGGATCGAGGGATGCATGCCGAGCTCCGCTGACTCGTTAAACCGGTGGAAAACAACCTAACTGCGGACACGCAGCTCGCTCTCGCGGCTTAAATAACCGCGACGTCCACTTCGCCCGGGCCTGCACGGCGGAACTGGATGTCATTTTCGCAGGCTAGCTGAGGCGCGCGGTTCCGACGCGCAGCGGCGAATCGTTCTCGGAGCTAGCGCTGGGCGGTTTCTGCCGCTCTCTCACGCTTGGCGCGAACCAACAGGAGCGGACACGCATGTAGATTCCTTCGGCGACGCGCTTTCGGACGCGGGTTCGACTCCCGCCGCCTCCACCATTCGACTCGGTCGCTACGCTCCCTCGCTCATGGTGCCCTGAGCGAGCGGGCGTAAGGGGCAAGCCGAAGGGCACCGGTCTTCATCGTCACCGCGACCGAGGAGAATGGTGCCCTGAGCGAGCGCATGAACGCAGGCGAGTCGAAGGGCACCAAGACACCCGTCTTCCACGTCTACATCCTTCGCTGCGACGATGGTTCGCTGTACGTCGGTTCGACTGACGACCTCGAACTGAGGCTGCACCGCCACAATGAAGGCCGTGGCGCGCAGTTCACCGCCCAGCGCCGCCCCATCACACTCGCCTACTCAGAATCACATCCGACTCGGCTCGACGCCCGACGCCGCGAAGCACAAGTAAAGCGCTGGACCACCGCCAAGAAGGAAGCTCTCATCGCTGGAGAACGGGCCAAGCTCCACGGACTCGCCCAACGGCGGCGCTGAACCGCGAATCTCGCTTCAACCGAGCCTTTGCCCGCCGGCACTTCGGCGTGGACGGAAGGTAGCGCGCGAGTTGGCGGCGAGCTTGCGGTAGGCGTCTCTCGGTGGCAGAAACGCGCAACTAGACCTGGTCGGGTGGTACCAGTCCAAGCCGCTGCATCGTTGCGTCCGTCGCAATGACAACGAGGTGCACTCGCGCGCGGCTCAGGCCTACGTAGAGCAGCGCCGTCTCCTCCGTGGCCGGCAGGTCGTCGATGCCGGTGAGCACGATCACGGGCCGTTCGAGCCCCTTGAAGCGTCGGACCGTCTCGAGCAGGACCTTCGTCGGCTCCGCGGCTGGGTCCGTGGTGGTCTCGAAAGCGCCAATGCGCTGGCCCTTCCTGAGCGGGCACGCGCGCCCCGAGCCCATCAGCACCGCGATGTCCGCGGGCGCGACACCGTTCTCCTTGGTCAGGTGGTGCAGCACGCGACTCACCTGCCGCTCGGTCTCCGAGGCATCGCGGATGGCGACGCGTTCCACCTCCTGCCCTTCGGGGCCGAGGGCGCGCACCGGCGGTCCCTGGTAGAACTGCTCCGTCAGGGCGCTGATCCGGCGCGTGTTGCGCAGGTTGTCCCGGAGGGGGAACTCGAGCAAGCCCGCCGGGAACGCGTTGGTGCGGCGGTAGAGCTTCTGGTTGTCGTCGTAGAACACGTAGACGATGCCGCCGTGGAGGTCGTCGAGCGAGAGCAACAGCGGGTCCCACCACGTGTCGAGGAAGTCCTGGCCTTCGTCCACGACGATGGCATCGAAGCGCGTGGGCAGCGCGTCGAGTGCGGCGAGGAGCGCGTCCGGCAGAATCCGCTCCCAGAAGCCCGGCGGCGGGTCGGCGGCCGACGTGTCCGGGAATGGATGACCGGCAGCCTTGGCCATGTCCCAACAGAGCGTGTGGTAGTTCGCGATGGTCAGACGCTCGCATGGGCCAGCCGCCTGCCGCAGGTAGTCGGCGAGCGGGCGGTTATAGCAGGTCAGCAGCACCTCCATCCCTTCCGCGGCCAGACGCCTCGCCTTCTCCAGCGCGAGCATCGTCTTGCCCGTGCCCGCGCCCCCTGACACCGCCACGCGCCGCTGGCGCGAGAGCACGTCGAGCACGCGGAACTGGTCCTCCGTCAGGCGCAGCAATTCGCGGTCGTCGCCCTTGATGGTTGCGCCGAGCGAGCGCGGCAACTCGAAGCGCGGCGCAAGCAGGTCGGTCACCGCCTGCACGAATCCCGGCGCCGGAGCCAGCGCCCGGCCCATGCTCCCTGCCCAGTAGTCGAACATCCGCCGCACACACGCGTCGATGTGGTCCAGGTCCTCGGCGAATACCGTGATGGCCGGCTCCGCGTTCGGCGTGAGCGGACGGTGCGGGTTCGCCGAATCGGGGAATACCACGCCGTGGCCGATGCGAATGTAGAAGCGGCGGATGACCGGGTGTTCCTTGAGCTTCGCTTCCAGCGCGTGATGCGACGAGGTGGCCTGGGCGAAGGGGTCGCGGATGGGATGGCGATGGTCGTGGCGGTCGGTGCTGTGCCACTCGCCCGTGGCCTGGTCGTGGCCGACCTGGCCGCCCTTCACCTCGAGGACCAGAACGCCGAGGTCCGAGTGCGCGATGACGAAGTCGGCCTCGCCGTCGTGCGCCGCGTGGCCGGTTGCGCGGGTGAGCCAGGCGACGCTGTAAAAAACGGCGTGATCCGGGCCGAGCAGACGCGCGAGGGCCTCGTAGACTCTTCGTTCGGCCTCGCGGCCCGCGTCAGTGGTGACGGCGGCGGGCAGCGGCGTCGGGAACATCGTGGCCATGCGAGAGGATGATAGCTGATAGGGACGCGGATTCTTCGGCTTGGGTGCGGCCGCGCCTCCGGTGTTACCATCTCGGCCGATGGACGCACCTTGCCCGCTGTGCACCGCAATGGGCGGCCGAGAATTCGTGGCCGCCAACACGCATGCAGTGGCCATCTGGGACGCCTTTCCCGTCAGCCCAGGCCACGCGCTGATCGTCTCCCGCCGCCACCTAGCGAACCTGTTCGACCTCACGGCCGACGAGCAGGCCGCCATCTGGAAGCTCCTGCCCGAGGTCAAACTCGTAATCGACGAACGTCACGCGCCCGCGGGCTTCAACGTCGGCGTCAACGTGGGCACAGCCGCCGGACAGACCGTCGCCCACGTTCATGTGCACGTCATCCCGCGCTTCGAGGGAGATGTGCCCGACCCGCGCGGTGGCGTTCGCCGGGTAGTGCCCGCCAAGGCCGACTACTGGAGCGCCCGATCGTGACCGTCGGCCAGGACCCCATCGCCCTCGCCGAGCGTGTGCTCGCCATCCTTGACGAAGGCTCATTCTCGGCGACATACAAGTTCGCGCTCTTCGTGGCGATCCTCGACCTCTGCATCGAGAAGACCGAACCGGACGGGGGGCCGCCCACCAGCCTCACTACACGCGAGCTCGCGCTCAGGGTGGCCGAAATCTACTGGAACCATTCCGCGCCGTACGGAGCGCACGGAACCCTTCGACAGGGCGGCGTGCGGGCCGGCAGCCAGGCGGAGATTCTCCGTGCGATCGAAGACGCGCGCCGGGAGTGGGCCGACGGCCAGTCCGACAGCTTCCACCGCGCGCGCCTGCGTCAGGGCAGGCGGTTCTCGAGACTCATCGATTTCGTCGAGTGGAAGCTCATTGAGATGCCGATTCCCCGGCTGCAGGTGCTCGGCCGTCATGAGGATCGCTTCCTGTATCAATACAACTGGACTCAGGGCATTCGGCAGGCCGCGGTAGGCGCCTACCAGCGCGGCCGGGAATCGGACTTCGACAACCGTTTGCTGCTGCTGCCCGGCGTCGCCGGACAGCTCGTGCAATTGAACGGCCTCCTCCGGCCGCTGTTCCATCGTGAGTGGGCGGTGATGGTGGCCGGCATGAATCGCCTGCCCGAAGCCGAGCTCGAGCGGTTTCTCTTCGGGGCCGAACGCACCTCGCTAATTGCCGTGCGGGGACCGCTCTCCGAGCTGCAGGACCATGCCTGCTTCTACTGCGCGAGCGCTATCCGAGGTCGAGCGGACGTCGACCACTTCATCCCATGGTCGCGCTACCCGGACGACGGGCTGGACAACCTCGTGGCGGCGCACCCCGCGTGCAACAACAACAAGCGGGACTTCCTTCCCTCGGCCGAGCACGTCGAGCATTGGGTGACGCGCTCGCGTGATCGCCGCGACGACATCGAGGCCATCGCGAAGGATGCGGCGTGGCAGAGGGATGAAGACCGCAGCCGAGCCGTCGCGACGGCAATCTACCTGGGGTTGCCGAGTTCAGCGAGGCTCTGGCGAGGGCGCGACGATTTCGTGGCGGCTGAGGCAGGTCGCCTGCAGCGTGCGCTTCGCTGAGGGCTCGGCGGTGCGCATGGGTTTTCTGCCTCTCCTCGGTTCTGCTCACGTCACGGTCTCCTAACAACCCTCCGCGAACGTCGCGGAGTTAGCCGTTGCTGCCCGCCGCCGTGCCAATCGCGGGCGGCCCCGGTATTACGTAGGGGGACTCACCCCGGAGCCGCAGCGAGGCGGAACGTAGGCACCCAAGCCTCCGGTGAGCGATCGGTCTGCTCGCAGCGGGCCCTCAGTTCCTCGTGGAGGCTCGCTCCGAATGGCGCGACGATGTAGCCTGTGTCCTGATTGCAGACCATGATCCCCAACGCATGTCGACCACGGTCAATGTAGTCGCCCGTGAAGACGAACTGCACCCCGGGGCGAAGCCGGTCCTCGCCGCCCGCACTGAAGATTCCATACCTCTTCTGCACGGCGTCGAGGAGGCGCTCGAGCGCCCGATAGTGGCCGTGAAGGTCGCCGATGGCGATGATCAGGCTGTTCATGTGGATGACCGCTAGGATATCTCTGGATCGCGACAGGCTGGGTCACACTCGGAAATCGCCCACAGGAGCGTGACCTGCCCTGTCAGAGCCATGCCGCATCCTCGAAGCAGGGAGATACGAACTTGACTCAGGACACCCCGTCGAGCGCACGCCCAATTAGCGAGACGATCATCCGGACGCTGGACGACGGATGGTCAACCCTGCTGTCCGCCGTACACGGACCCCGCGGCTGGACGGCATTCACGGTCGTCAGCGACGATCATCCGCCGTTCGAGATGCTCGACGTTGCCGGCGGCGAGGAACCCGGGACGTTTGTGAAGTTCGCTGGCCCAACCGAGACGTGGGAAGGCGCCCTGGAGCTGCTGGACCGCTTCGTGTGGCACGTGTTGACTCCCGAGTACGTCCACCCTGATTTCCGGCAGGCGGTTCTCGCGGTCGTGCGCGAGCGGGCCGCTGACAAGGATGACCCTTGTGCCGAGATCGTGGAGGTACTGGCTGCCGAACTGGGAATTGAAATGCTCACCGAGCGAGAACGTGTAACAGGATCACGTCTACTGTCGGCTCGCCTCGTACGGTCGCTGCTTGATTCTCGTGATCGTCATTTCGACATCTCCCGGGCACGGCGTGATTCGCCAGTCCAGCGTGAGCCGACTGTGACCGGATCTGTCATAGGGGCCGGCGATCATGGGGCTGGAGGAGGTCGGGATGCTCGACACCAGGTCTTGGGGGATTCCGCACCTACACGTCGTCCGCACGGAGTTCCGGGAAGTGGTAATCTCCGCCCTGCGCGAGCGGGCGGCAGCGGCCAGCCACGCTAGCGCGAAGTTCGTCGAGGACCTGCAACCTAAGTGGGAGCAGACGTGCTCAGCCAACTAGCCGCAATCTGTCGGGCCGAACCGGCCCGCGCGAAGTGGGTGCTCGTGCCTTCGCACTCGCTCGGCCACACGCTGGCCGAACGGCTCGCGCGCGAGTCGGGCAGCTGGCTCAATGTCAGGTTCACGACTCCCGCGGACCTGGCCATCGAAACCGCGGCGCCACACCTGGTCGACGCCGGCATCAATCCCATTAGCGACGACCTCGGCGCGCCGCTCGTGATGCGTCTGCTGCGCGAGTTGCCGGCCGAGGTCCCCTCGTATTTCCGCGGCCTCGCCGACCAGCAGACGATGGGCGAGGCGCTCTGGTCCACCATCGTCGAACTGCGGCTCGCGGGCGTCGGCGCGAGCGCGCTCAAGGCGGACGCATTTCCCAGCCCGGCCAAGCATGCCGAGCTGCAGGCCCTCCTCGCCGCGTACGAATCCTGGCTGGCGCAGGAACGCCGCGCGGATCAGGCGGCGCTATACCGCACGGCTCTGGAGCACGTTGGCGAGTGCCCGGTCCGCCGCGGCGACATCGTCCTCGAGGTGCTCGAGACGCAGTGGTCGCCGCTCGTCCGGCAGTTCATTGATGCGCTCCCGGGCGAACACCCCGCCCACAAGGTGCCGGCGCTGCCGGGTGTACCGCTTCCCCGCCGGCTGGCGGGCACCCGCCGTGACGAGCAGCCGGCCACCTCCCCGTTGGCGCGGCTGATGGCGCCGCCCGACCAGCAGAAGACGGGGCCGAGCGCGAACATCGCGTTCATCCGCGCGGGCGGCCCCGAGGCAGAGATCGAGGAGGTCTTCCGCCGCATCCTGCACGCGCCTGGCGGATCGAGACGCCTGGACGAGGTGGAGATCGCGTGCGCGTCGAGCGACTCCGCGCTGCTCGTGTGGCAGAAGGCGGCGCGCTACGAGTGGCCCGTCACGCTCGAGCCCGGATTGCCAGGTTCGGTCACACGGCCCGTGCGGGCGCTTCTGGCGTGGTGCGACTGGGTCGAAAGCGGCTTTGCCGCAAGCGCGCTGCGTCGCATGCTCGCATCGGGGGATATCCGCGTGGACATCGAGGGCGGCCCCGGCAGCGGGCAGGCGGCGCGCCTCCTGCTGCGCGCCGCTCCCACATGGGGACGGCGTACCTACACGCTCGCGCTGGACGCCCTCGCGGTCGGCGAACGGGAAAAGGCCGAAGACCCGGAGCTTGCCGACGAAGAGCGGCAGCGGCACGCGACGCGGGCGGCCGAGGCCGAGCGGCTCCGCGACTGGACAGGCAGCCTGCTCGCCGTGATCCCGGAAACCGGGAGCAGTGCTATATCGGTGCAGGCGCTCGTCACCGCGGCGATGGACTTCGTGGACCGCGCTGCGGCAAGGACGAACGACCTCGACGGCCACGCGGCGAAGGCCGTCCAGAGCGCGCTCCAGCGGCTCCGCCTCCTCGGCGATGCGTCGTGCAGCCTCTCGGCCGCCATGAGCATGATCCGGGCGCCGCTCGGCGGCATCCGCGTCGCCGCACACCGGCCAAAGCCCGGCCACCTGCACGTCTCGACGCTGGCCCACGCCGGCGTCGCCGGCCGGCCCTTCACGTTCATCGTCGGCCTGCAGGAGGGCCAGGTGTTTCCGGCGCCTTTCGAAGACCCGGTGCTCCTCGACGCCGAGCGCACGCTCACGCACGACGCGCTCGCGCGGTCGGCGGACCGCACGGACGAACTGGTGCACGGCGTGGTGTCCAGGATGGCCGGACTGCGCGGCGCCGAGACCACGGGGGATCCGGCTATCTGCCTGAGCTACTCCTGCCAGGACCTGCGCGACAGCCGTCAGACGTTCCCCTCGTCGCTGATGCTGCAGGCGTTCCGGCTCACGCCGCCAGGCCGCGAGGCAACGTTCAGCGATCTCGTGAAGGCCCTCGGCGAACCCGTGTCGCAGGTACCATCCACGGCCGATGCAACGCTCGGCGACGGGGGTTGGTGGTTGGCGAACCTGAGGAACGCGCCAAAGGCGGGACTCGAGCGTGTGCACGAAGCCTTCCCGGATAGGATGCGCGGCATGGAAGCAGAGGCCGCACGCGAGTCGGACGCGCTTACGGTCTTCGACGGCCTGGCGCCTTCGGCCGGTGCGGTGCTCGACCCGCGAAAGTCAGGCGGCGCAATTTCGCCGACGAGTCTCGAGAAACTGGCCGACTGCCCCTTCGCCTATTTCCTCAAGTCGGGCCTGGGCCTCGAGCCGATCGAGGAGGACGACCGGGATCTTGACGAGTGGCTTGACCCCCTCGCGCGCGGGTCGCTGCTCCACGACCTCTACGCGCAGATGATGCGGCACCTCCGCGCGAAGAAGGAGAAGCCGAGCCTGTCGCGCCACCTGCCGTGGCTGAAGGAGCGCGCCGACCTCGCGCTCGCCGCGCTGCGAGACGCAACGCCGCCGCCGTCGGAGGAGGTCTTCAACCTCGAGCGGGACGCCGCCTACCGCGACCTCGAGATCTTCCTGAAGGCCGAGGAGAAAGCGGCGGCCGAGGGAGTGGTGCCGGTCGGCTTCGAGGTCGGGTTCGCGGGCCGGGGCGACGAGGGGGAAGAGCCGCTGAGCCAGGCCGACCCTGTCGAGGTTCGCTTGCCGGGTGCCCGCTTCCTCCTCAGCGGCCGCATCGATCGCATCGACAGGCTGCGCGGCGGCGCCTACCAGGTGGTCGACTACAAGACCGGCTCGCTCTTCTGGCCGAAGTACCACAAGGTGTTCCGCCAGGGCCGGCTGCTGCAGCACGCGCTGTACGGAGTCGCCGCCGAATCGCTGCTCCGCAAGAAAGACGATCCGAAGGCCAAGGTGACGTCCGGCCGGTACAGTTTCCCGACCGCCAAGGGCGCCGGCCGCTCGAAGGTGATCGCGCGGCCCAAGGACGCCGACCTCGGGCGCGTGGTCGAAGCCGTGCTCGACATTGCCGGCGGAGGCGCGTTCATGGCAAGGGCGAACGACAAGGACAAGAAGCCCTGCGAGTTCTGCGATTTCGCCGGCATGTGCGGCGGAATGCCGGTGGTGAAACAGGCAGCGGCGAAGCTCCTCAATGCCGCGAACACGGCGCTGCAGCCCTACCGCCGCCTCCAGGAGGACGACAATGCCTAAGGGGCCGATTCCTCCCGACCACGCCGAGCGCGAGTTCATCAAGACGGAACTTGGCCTCAACCTGCTCGTCGAAGCCGGCGCCGGCTCGGGCAAGACCGAAAGCCTCGCCCAGCGGATGGTCGCGGGCATCGTCGCCGGGTACGACGTGTCGCAGATGGCCGCTGTCACGTTCACGCGGAAGGCGGCTGCCGAGTTGCGCGGCCGCTTCCAGCTCGCGCTCGAGTCCAGACTCAAGCAAGAGACCAGCCCGGAGGTGCGGGCGCGCATCACGAACGCGTTGTCGCATCTCGAATCGTTCTTCGCCGGCACCATCCATTCGTTTTGTGCTCGCCTCCTTCGCGAGCGGCCAGTCGAGGCCGGGCTCGCTCCGGGCTTCACTGAGGTTGAAGAGGCCGACGATGCCGAGATGAGGAAGCAGGCGTGGCGGGACTATCTCGCCCGCGAGCGCAGCCTCGGGTCGCCGCTCCTGAAGGAACTTGCCGACGCCGACGTGCGGCCCCAGGACCTCGACAATGCCTTCGGCGTGATCTGCACGTTCGAGGAGGTGGACTTCCCGCCGGGGAACGGGCAGCTACCCGACACCGCGAAGCGGTGGAAGGAGCTGGAGAGATTCCTCAACGCGTTGCAGAAACTGCTCCCAGGGCCGATCTCGGACGACACGACGTGCAAAGTCCAGCAGCGGCTTCGGGATGACGTGCCAAGGCTCGGGGTTGCCCGTCGGCATCGTCCTGGTGATCTCGTGGAGCTCTTGCGGCACTGGGAAGCGAACCTCACGATCACCCAGAAGTGCTGGGCCGACGACACCGCCGAGAAGAAGCGGCTGGCAGCCGAAACCGACGGCATCATCGCCGCTTTCAAGACGAACACCGTCGAACCCTTCCTCACAGAGTGGCGGCAGTACGTCTACCGCCTGGCGATGTCGCTGATGGTCGACGCACGGCGGTTCGCGCGCGACGTCCGGTTCCGCTCGCTGAAGTTGAACTACGGCGACCTGCTGCAAGGCGCCGCTCGGCTCCTGCGCGACCACCCGGACGTGCGCAGGGCGCTCCAGGAGAAGTATCGCTGGCTCTACGTCGACGAGTTCCAGGACACGGACCCTGTGCAGGCGGAGGTGGTGCTGTGGCTGGCGAGTGATCCCGCCACACCGTCTTCCGCGAAGGATCCTTTCGAGGTCCGCCTCCGCCCCGGCTCCCTCTTCATCGTCGGCGACCCGAAGCAGTCGATCTACCGGTTCCGCCGTGCCGACATCGAGGTGTACAACCGCGTGCGCGGCGTGATCGAGCGCGAAGGTGGCCGGGTCGTGCCGCTGTGGACCTCGTGGCGCTCGGTGTCGGCAATCTGCGAATGGGTGAGCGCCACGTTCGAAGGCGTCTTCCCTGCGGCGCCTACTGAACACCAGGCGAAGTACGAGGCGCTGAGCCCCGTCGAGCCGAAGCGGGGCGGAGGCGTGGTGACGCTGACGCATGACGAGAGCGTCAAGAAGGAGGACGTCTTCGGCGCAGACGCCGCGGCCATCGCCCGCTACATCAGAGCCCAGTGCGATGCCGGGAAACGCAAGCCCGACGACTTCCTGATTCTCACCTGGAAGAAGAAGCACCTCGGCGCATACGCGGCTGAACTCGAGAAGCTGGAGGTCCCCGTGGAGGTCACCGGGGCCGGGGCCTTCGGCGATTCCGCCGAGGTCGGCGCGCTGGCGACACTGCTCCGCGTGCTCGGCGACCCCGACGATGCGGTGAGCGTGGTCGGCGTGCTGCGGAGCCTCGTGTTCGGCATCAGCGACGACGAGCTGTTCCTGCACCATCACGCCGGCGGTTGGTTCACGCCGCGGAGTCGCCCGGAACCGGGCGAGGCGCAGGCGGGCCATCCCAGGGTTCTGACGGCGCTCCATGCCCTTGGCGACATGCTGGAACTCGTGCGCGCGCTTTCCGCGCCGGCGGCCGTCGAGCGGGTGCTCGAATCGACGGGACTCCTTGCCCAAGCCGCCGCCAAGAGCCCGGGCGGCGCCGAAGCCGGCGACCTGCTGCACGCGGTCGACCGGGTCCGCCAGACGGTCGAGGGCGGAGGCACGCTGGCCGATGCGGCCGACGCACTGCGCGACGACGTGGAGTCGGCCGACGTGGAGTCGTGGCCGCTCGAACCCGGGCGCACTGATGTCGTGCGCGTGATGAACCTCCACAAGGCAAAGGGGCTCGAAGCGCCGGTGGTTTTCCTGGCGGATCCCTGCAGCGGCTTCGAGAGCACGGCCGAGCTCCGGATCGATCGCGGTCCCGAGGGCGCAGTCGGACATCTGCAGGTCGTGCGAAGGGAGGAGGACGAGACGCGGCGCAAGACACTCATCGCGGAGCCGGAGGATTGGGCGTCGTACGCGGAGGTCGAGCAGCCGTTCCTCAACGCGGAGGCGGATCGCTTGCGCTACGTGGCCGCCACGCGGGCGAAGGAACTGCTTGTCATCAGCCGGTGGGAGAAGACGGGCGGCATCCAGCCGTGGCGGCCCTTCAACGAGTTCCTCGATGACGCGGAGGAACCGGCCGTGCCCGGGAGGGCGTCCGCGCCCGCACCAAGGAAGGCGGACCTCTCGGAGAAGACCAGGACCCGGCTGGCTGCAGTTCGGAAGGCTCGGTTGGCTGGCGCGAAGATCAGCTCGTATGCGGTGGAGTCGGTCACAGGCTCGACGCACCGGGAGATTCCGGCGGAAGAAAAGGCGGGGCTGGCGACAGGGCCCGCCACTGGAACGGCGTTCGGTGATTTGGTCCACCAACTGCTCGAGCACGCGATGCGGCAACGTGCCGACGCGGCTGCTATCGAGCGCTACGCCATGTGGCTGACGTTCGAAGATGCCGAGCTTCAGGCGGCGGTGCCGGAGGCTCTGGGAGCTGTCCAGCGCGTGATGGCGTCTGACCTGTGGAAGGATGCCCACGCGTCAGCGGCCTGCGACGTCGAGGTCCCGTTCACATTGGCCACCGAGGGCGATGGCGGCACGCCGACGCTCGTCAGCGGGGTCATCGACATCGCCTATCGCGCGGAAGGTGGCTGGTGCATCGTTGACTACAAGACGGATCAGCTTGGAGGCCGCCCTGCGGCGTCGCTCCTAGAGCGCTACGGCGCCCAGATAGACAGCTACAGCCGCGCATGGAGCGAACTGACCGGCGAGAAGGCCGTGCGGGTGGGGATACACGCAGTTCGAACGGGCGAGACCGTGTGGAAAGACTGGTCGCCAACTGGGTGACCGACGACGTCACCGTGGAGAGGTGTCGGTGCGCATGATGCGTAGCGCCTCCGGCCAGAGCCACGCGAAGTAGTCGGGCCCGGGCTTGATGGCGTAGTTCGTCTCGTCGTGCAGGCGCTGGGCGAACGCCACCATCCTCCGGGCCTCGTCGTGGCGCAGCAACTCGGGCCTGAGGTCACCCAAACGGACGCGGTCGAGGCCGTCGGCGTCCTTCAGCAATGCCATCAGGGTGAAGTGCGGGTCCCCCGCCGACGGCTCGCCGTTGCAGTGGATGGTCACCGCCGCCTCGATGGCCGGGTAGTCCGTCGGAACCACTCCCCCGCGCTCGAACAGCGCTTGCGTATCGGGCAGCGTGCCGAACCGGCGCCAAGAGTCGGCGCCATGATGCTTGCACCGTCCGTCATGCTCGCGAGCGATATCGTGCAGGTAGATTGCCGCCCACAGCCGAGGGGTCTCTTGCAGAGCGCCCGTGGCCGCCACGAGTCGCAGGCCGTGGACGAGGACCCGGGCGACGTGCGCCTGGCCGTGGAGGTAACTCCGGTGGCGGAACAGCTCCGGTGGCGGCACCAGGTCGGCGTCCGGCAGCGGGATCATCGCGCGAACCGTCTCAGGCGTCATCGCCGGTCTCCGGCACCAAGTCCAGCACACCATATCACTCACCAGCGCCTCGTCCTTTCTGAACTCATAGTCGTCCAGCCAGTCCGGGTCCTCCTCCGGCGCGCCACAGTCCGGACACTCACCATTGACTGCCAGCGTCGATCCGGGCGTTTCCGGCAAGGGCAGGCCCTCTGGAAGACTGTCGGACCAGGCCTGATCCTCCTTGGCCCAGGCCTTGTCGGCAGCGGCCTCCATCTCACCCGGGGTGTCGACGATGTCGTCCTCGAGCTTCTTGTTCAGCTGTTCCTGGGACTTCCTGCGTTTGTCCGCCATCCTGACCCCGTGCCCAGGATAGGCGCCAGGCGTGACAGACCAGGTCAGATGTCGCCGTGACCCCACCTGTCACGGCGGCGTGCGACCATAGACCTGTGATGGAACGGAACGATCGATTCAACAGGAGGTGTGAAGGGAATAACAAGGTACCGACAGTCTGGAACGATGCCTACAGCACGGACGCCGCATCCACGAACTCCACCAGCAAGCAGCGCCTGGTGGTCGACCTCGCGAAGGCGGAGGGTCTGATCGAACGGCTCGCGGCGCCCATTGACGCCGAAACTACGTGGGCGGACATTGCCACGGTGCACGACCCAGCGTTCGTGGAGGCGGTCCGGGTCGGCCACCCGCCCCACCTCGCGCAATCTCAGGGCTTCACGTGGTCGCCGGATTTTGCGGGCGCGGTCGCCCGGATCTGGAGCGGCCACCTCGCGGCCTGCCGCGCAGCGCTGCACGAGGGCATGGTCCTCCACCCCGTATCTGGCGCTCATCACGCGGGCTACGCGCGTGGTTCGGGATTCTGCACCTTCAACTTCCTGGTCGGAGCAGCTCGGGCGATGGTCCAGGACGGTGCCGGGCGCCAGGCCATCGTCGACCTGGACGCGCATCCCGGCGACGGCACCTACAAGCTGACTCGCGGCGACAACGCGATCGCGCTCTTCGACATCGCGGGCGGCAGCTGGGTTGATGTGCGAAACGACCATCGGGTCGAATACCACGTCGTGCGCGACGCGGCCGGGTACCGGGAGGCCCTGAATCGCCTGCCAGCGTTTCTCGATCGCGTCCGGCCCCGTCTAGTCCAGTACCAGGCCGGTATGGACCCCTTCGAGGACGACCCGGTGGGCGGAATCGACGGGGTCACTGAGGCCTTCCTGATCGAACGCGACCGCTTTGTCATCGAGCAGGCCCGCGGGCGTGGCATCCCCCTGGTGGTCAACCTTGCGGGCGGCTACGTGCGAGGCGTCTCGGAGCGGCTGCACGTCAACACGATTCGCGTGATGGCGTCTCGAGGGCTCGCCCCACTTCGTCTCCTCGCGTGACCTTCCCTGTCACACCCCGCCCGTAGACTGCCTGTAGACCCGGGCGGCGCGCCAGCAGGACTGGCGGCGCGCGTTCCCGAGGGCCACAAAAGGAGCACTCATGGATGCCATTATCGCGGCGCTCGATCAACTCGAGCTGGGCGCCCCCCTCACGGCAGCGAACCTGTCGATGTACCCCCTCCTGCTGCCCGTGGAGTCTGCGCCAGGGTATCTCACCCTCGACGAAGCGCTCGCCGCGGGGCTCGCGTCCGTCACGGAGGTCTCGGAGTCCGGCAGTGTGCCGGAGCTCCTGGTGAAGAACGGCGCCGCGAAGCCCGTGCTGATCCTGGACGGCGAAGAGCTCGTCGGCGCCAAGCAGAATCGCATCGTCAATCTCACGATTCTCGTGGCGGCGCAGCAGACGCTCCATATTCCGGTCTCGTGTGTGGAGGCAGGACGATGGGCGCGCCGCTCGCGCGAGTTTGCCGCGGCCGGGCGGGCGCACTACGCCACGGGCCGGGCGCGGAAGCTGGAACAGGTCTCGTGGGCCATGCGTACCTCCGGAACGCGTGAGGCAGACCAGGGCTACGTGTGGCAGGACATCGATGAGAAGTCGCGGCGGATGAAGGCCGGCTCGGCGACGCACGCGGCGGCCGCGATGTACGAGCGCTCGCGGTCGAAGCTGGACGGGTTCATCGAGGAGCTCGAGGCCGTGCCGCGCCAGGCCGGCGCCCTGTTCGCCATCAACGGCATCGTCGCCGGCCTCGACGTCTTCGACAGCCCGGCGACCTGGCGGAAGTCCATGCGGAAGCTGGTGCAGAGTTACGGCCTCGACGCACTCGACCACGCCGACGCTCGCGGACATCTTGGAGCGAGCGAAGGCGGGTCCGACGTGAGACCCAGGCCCGAGGCCTTCCTGTCGGCCCTGAAGCAGGCTTCCCGGGAGCGCTTCCCCGCGATCGGCGCCGGCGAGGACGTGCGGATCGATGGCGACTCCATTGTCGGCGGCGGCCTGGTGGTGGACGGGAAGGTCGTTCACCTGGTGGCGTTCCCGGCGTCGGCTCACGCCGTATAGGAGCGGAATCTTCGTTGGGGAATAGGCAGACATCCAGAGCAGGACGCATCATGACTGACATCGGCCATTCACGTCCGTCGGTTGCTGGTCTCGAGTCCTGCCCGCTCGGCACGCGCTGGGCGGCGTGGAAGATCTACGTCTTCGCGCGAGGCGCTTCCGGCGGAGAGCATCTGACGCCCGAGGAGCGCGAGGCTGTCCGCCGCGCCAGGCGGCGGTGTCTCTCCTGGAAGCCGGCCTCGCCGCTGTCTGTCGAGTGGTCTGTTGGTCCCGGCGACGTGACACGGCTCGCCGACGGCGATGGCCTTCTTTACCGCCGACGCCATGTGCATGCGTCGACAACGAACGGCACGCGGTCGATTCACATCGACTGGGCGACCGGCATGGGTGGCGGCCCCGGATTCTCCTACAAGCTGGTGCACATCTACGTAGACGGCGCACTGGTGGACGAATCAGCGCATGGCGGGTCTTCGCTGGGCTTCACCCTCTGGGGCGGACCGGCACTGGCCGTCATTCGCCGCGGACTGGCTGTTGGTGTCGCGTCCGATTGGTCCCGGGGTGCCGGCCCGCCCACGATCTGGCTGATGACACCAGGCCGAGGCGAATGACGGGGACGCCTTTCGGAGAGTGGCCATGAAACTGGATCAGGCCCGAACCACGAAGAAGGTCGTCCCGGTCGCTGGGGGCGCCTCGCCGATCCGGCTATTCGAGGTCTCTATCGAGCGGATTGGCGGGGCCAACGACCAGTCGCGACCAGGTCGCTTGGGGTGACCCGGCCATTCGGGAGCGTCCGAAGAATGTATACAGTTATCGGACGCCACCACCCCATGGGCTGAATCTCGCCGCTGTCCTCAGCCGCCCACTACGGCGCAGACGATCCTTGATCGAAACATGTCTTTGACATCATATGTTTTGGGGTGCATAATGTGAAGGTGACGTGGACCGTTGACTTCCATGGCGACTTCGTCGCGGAGTATCACGCCCTCCCCAGGGACGTTCAAGACGAGTTGTTGGCGTGCGTCCGCCTGCTGGAGCAATTTGGCCCCTTGCTCGGTCGACCTCGAGTCGACACGCTCAATGGCTCGCGCCACGCGAACATGAAGGAGTTGAGGTTCGACGCCGCAGACGGTGTGTGGCGTTTCGCCTTTGCCTTTGACCCGACCCGACGGGCCATCATGCTGTGCGGGGGCGACAAGTCCGGCGGCCGTGGAAAGCGATTCTACGTGCAACTTGTCGCAAGGGCGGACTCGAGGTTTGACGCGCACCTGGCTGGCGTGAAGAAGCAGAACGTGAAGGGACGGAAATCATGACCATGACGAACCTCGAACGTATCAGGAAGGGGCTGAGTCCCGCGCGCCGCAAGAAGATTGAGGCGCGCGCCGCGCAACTCGTGTCCGAGGAGATGACCCTACAGGAGCTCCGACAGGCCCGGAAGCTGACTCAGGTCCGCATGGCCAAGGCGCTCGGCATCACGCAGGACGGTGTGTCGCGTCTGGAGAAGCGCAGCGATCTCCTCCTGTCGACGCTTCGGAAGTCCGTCCAGGCGATGGGGGGCACGCTCTCGCTGGTCGCTGAGTTCCCCGACCGCGATCCAGTCGTGTTGTCCGGCATTGCCGGCGACGATGCAGGTGGCAAGGTCGTCGGTCGGAGACACGTTCCTGCCTAGGGCGGACACGACGCGTTCACATCGGCTGCGCGGAGAAAGCAGCAGTCGTTGAGTGGCGCCCGCCCGACGCTGTTTTCCGTCTCCACAATGTCTCCACAACCGGGGTCGAGTTCTGAAGCGTAACGGGATCGTCGGAGGCCCCGTTCGTTGAATCAGGCCGCTGCCGCCTGCCGCGGCGGTCCCCGTCACGATGGTGAATACCATCGCGGCGAAGAATCGCGTGCGCGGAGTCGCTGCCCATCACGACTGCTCTGGCACCATGACGTCCGAAGGCTACAACCTGATTGGCGTGAGCACCGGATGCACGATGGCGGGCGATCTCACCGGCGTCCTGCTGGACGAGAATCCCCGGCTCTTCCCGCTTGCGGACAACGGTGGCCCGACACTGACCCACGCGCTGCGCCCGGCCAGCCCGGCGATCGACGCCGGCGACACGGCGTCGGGCCCGGCGTTCGACCAGCGCGGCGTCGCGAGGCCTCAGGCCAAGCGGCCTCGTCTGCCGGCGATCGCCGACAAGGGCGCGTTCGAGTTCGTGCGGTAGTCGGGCCGGTTCGGCGCAGGGGAAGGAGCTGCGTCGGAACAGTCTGGAGGCGTCTTGTCGCCCGCGAAGGCGGCGCGTTACCGCCGCCAGCGCGGGTGACACGGCTGCTTGTTCCTATCTGGCCGGGTTGGGCGTGGTCGCCTGCGCCGGAGTCTTCGGGCGGCTCTGTTTCGCAAGCCACGCGAAGATCGACTCTCCGGCGTCATCCGCGACCAGGTTGTTGTAGATGTAGTTCCACGAGTCGTGCGCGCCGAAGTAGTTGGTCCCGTCGAAGACAGGGCCCTCCGGATACAGCTTCAGCTTGGCCGCCACACCTGCCGCCTGCAGGTTCTGCAAGGAGGCCGGGAGGTTGGTGGCGGCGCGATCCGAGGCGTTGCCCACCAGATACACGGGAAAGCCCTTGCCCGCGATGACCTGCGCCCGTGCCACGTCGATGTTGCCGCCGGAACAGAGGATCGCCGCGGCGTACGCAATCTGGTTCGCGGTGGTCGACGTGATCAGCGGGGTGGTCATGCCCGTCCCCATCGACAGGCCTCCCACGTAGATCCGTGACGGGTCTACGTGGTTCTTCGCCACCACCTCCGCGATCAGCGCTTCCATGTCGGCCAGTCGGTCCGGGCGCCATCCGGCCGTGGTCGACTGCGGCGCCAGAACGTAACTGCCGCCAAGCGCCTTCTGGAAGGGCTCGTCCGCAAACGACAGCGCCCGATTGCCGACCAGATTGCCGCCGGGGTTGGCGCCGTGGTGCCGTTCGCCGGTGCCGTGGAACCACACCAGGATCGGCCGCTTGTTCTTCGCGCTGGCGTTCGGCGGCGCATAGAGGGCGTACGTGCCGCCACCAGGCGCATCCGCGATCGTGAACATGCGGAAGATCGGGTCGTGCAGCGTCTCGCCCTGAACGTAGGTCGCCCCCTCGATGCCGGGGATCGCCTTCTCCTGCGTCAGCACGAGTTCCACCTTCGCGAAGGCGATGAAGGACGCTCCCGGGCCGGAGGACGCCGTATACCACGCCGCCCGGGTGGCCGGCACGTCGAACCGCTCCGCACTGCTCGCACCGCTGGCCACCGTTCTGGTGGCCCACTCGATGTCGATCTTCACGTACTGACCGGCATCAACCCTCTTCCCCTTCTCGTCAGCCACATACGCGTCCAGGATGTTCCATCGGGCCCAGCCCTCACCGAGCGCGTAGCTCTCCTTCTGCGGATCCCAGCCGAAGTTCCCGAACGCGCCCTGCACCTTGCCATCGTGTTCGGTAACCCTGGCTTTGGCGCTGAAGGTGTCCTTCTTCACATCGCCGGCGCGCAGCTTCACCCCCATCTGGATCAAGGCGCCAGAGAAGTAGTAGCCAGGGTTGCTGGCCGTTCTCACGGCGCTGTACTGAATCACGCGGTTGCCCTGCGGACTGGACTCGGCTGTCCCCGGCACGGCACACACAGACAACACGACGAAGACGATGGCGCAGGACAGGAATGTCTTCACGGTGGTTCCTTCGCAGAAGAGCCCGGTCTCGGGAACGTGTGTTGATGGCCGACGCGGGGCGAGCGCCAGCGTCGGCATTACGACGGCGGCGATTATAACAGGGGCTTGGCCAGGTCACCGGCGAACCCGGTCGCGGGACCAGACCTGATCGATGTCAGCGCCTTCGCCGACCTTCTCGCCGGAATGCGAGCCGGACGTAACTGGCCCCTTGCGGGGAACGCGGATAAAGTCCGCGGACTCGCCCGGGTGGCCACGGGTCGGCGGCTCGCCCGGGTGATCCTCGCCTCGCTCCCCTTCGGGTTCCGCAGCCAGGAGCAGGAGGATGCGGCCCTCGCTACATTCAGGGAGGTCCTGGCGGCGTGAGGCAGCTAGGGACTCCCCACTCGATGGCCTTCCGGATGGTCCTGTCGCTGACGCCGAGCGCGCGACCGATCTGCACATTGCTCAACCTCAGCCGGCTCAACTGCTTGGCCCTGAGCGCGATCCGCTGATACACCGGCGGCTCCGCCGTCTCCAGCAGCGCCATCTCCAGCGACAGATACCACGCGGTTCGAATACTTTGCGAACGCCTCCACCACCTTCTCACGCCAAGCGCGCATGTTCCGCACGATACCGCCACGTCTGGCGGGTCGCGCGGCACTTGCGGAACAAAGCACCCGGTTCCTGGTGCGGACGTGAGTTCCAATCCCGCCGCCTCCCGTAATGACGGGTCCGTCCCCTACACCCGCCCTGTTCGCGTCGCACCGACGCGGCACGCTGTGCTATCATGGCCATGTTAATTATCTAGGCCACGATATGTGCCCAGAGCCTCGGGAGACAGAGACGATGCCACTCAGCAAGAGCCCCTTGCGAGTACGCCATGAGCGGGGTGGAATCGGCGTTCTGGTGGCGGAGGGCTTTCGCGCCGCGGGCTGGAAGGTCGATGTCGATCGGCAGGTTGGAGATCGCCGAGCCGACCTTGTGGTCGCCAAGGGAAAGCACCGGTACATCGTCGAACTCGCGTCCGCCTCGGAGGGCCGTCGCGACCGGCTGGTCGGTCTGCTGTCCCAGGCCATCCTGCAAGCCAACTCCCTTGCGAGCGGGATCCGACAAGCGGCCCCACTGGCCATCATTGCTGCCCCGTCGATCTCCGACGCGGTACTGCGTGCCCTGTTCGAGTTCCATCAATGTCACGTGCCGCACTCGGCGATCGGCATGGTCGATGGCCGCGGGCTGCGCGCATTCATCGGGCCGGGCCTCGAATCCCTCAACGTCAGGCCACGGGTCCCCCGCGCATCGACCGCACGCGCGCCCGCGCCGCCGGTCAACCTCTTCTCCGACCTCAACCAGTGGATGTTGAAGGTCCTGCTCGCCCCGCACATCCACCGGTCGGGGCTGAAACCGAAGGCCGCGACGGGCGTCGAATACCGGAACGCCACCGCACTCGCTCGGGCCGCCGGCGTCTCCGTCATGAGCGCGTTCAGATTGCTCCGCCAGCTCGAGAAGGAGCGCTTTCTGGAGTCGAGCGGCGCTAGCATCCGACTCGTCAGGGTTGAGCGGCTGCTCGAACAGTGGCAGGCATCGGTTGCGCGGAGCCCGCAGGAATGGCCGGTACGGTGGGTGCTGCGAAGCCGAGAGCACGAGCACCTGCGCAAGGCGGTGGAGCAGTTTGGCGACCGGGCGTGCCTCGGGCTCTTCGCCGCGGCACGCGTGCTCGGTCTGGGCCACGTTGAGGGTGTGCCCGTCCACGTATATGCGGAGACCGTCGAACCCGACGCCATCCGGGCTGCCGGGCTCGGCGAGGTCCTGCCCGGTCAGCAGCCGGACGTGATACTCCGAATCCCGCGAGAGAAGGAGTCGGTGTTCCGAGGTGCCGTAGCCGTCGAGGGCGTCCGGGTCTCCGATCCGCTCCAGGTCTGGCTGGACGTATCATCACACCCGGCGCGCGGCCGGGAACAGGCCACTCTCATCTTCAGACAAGTCATCAAGCCGATGATCCGCTCAGTCCATGACCAGCACTGACCACGACCTCGCACAGTTCGCACGGCTGGTCGACGCGCTCGAACCATGGCTGGATCGCTGGAGTGACTGCGCAGAAGCTGCGCTATCTCGACATCCTGCTTGTCGAACCGTGGACCGTCACGATTGGTGAGGAACAGGGCGTCCCGCTGGCGCGGCCCTCGACGATTCTGATTCCCAATCCGGCGAGCTTCATCGTTCAGAAACTTCTGATCGAGGCCAGGCGGAGACGAGAGGACCGAGCCAAAGACGTATTGCACGTTCACGACACGATTGAGCTCTTCGCGCCGACGCTCGAAGCGCTTCACATGCTCTTTTCGGCGTCAATCGGGCCGGCCCTTTCTCGATTGACACGCCGAGCACTTCAGCGCGCGACGGCAGCGTATGACGAGGTCACCGACCCGATACGGGAGGCGGCGTTGATCGCCGGGTACAGAGCACTGACACCGCAGGTCATTCAGGAGGTCTGTCAGGCTGGCCTACGCCGGCTCATTGACCGTGGCTGACGACCCGAAGAATGGTGTTCAAGACCTGCTCGAGGTACTTCCCGACGTCCTCCGCCAGGGCGCGAGGTTGTCGCCGAGGAACACACTGTCTCGCTGGTCGCGGGCTCGCTTCTGCAGGGGCAGGGCGAAGAGGTTGCCAAATCCGAATCCAACCCGATGTCCGGCCGCCCCTCCATCGTCTCGGTGAGCGGGAACGATCCCAGTCTCGCGGCACTGGGAACCTGCGACAGTGATTGAACGTCCTCTTCGAGCAGGCAGGGCGGTTCCAAATCGGCGGTCGCGTCAAGACGCTTCCAGCCACCGCCATTCCTTGGTTGCGCCCGGGTCATGAGGCCCTGACAACCTGCCGGGCGGTTTGCCGGGCGGCTCACGACATCACCCGGGAAGGGGGATCGATGGATCGAAGAGAGTTGCTGAAGAACGCGTGCGGCCTCGGCGTGTGCGGATGCGTGCTGGGTGCGCTCGACCCATCCGACGTATCTGCCGCCGCAACGGCGCAGGCCCCGGACCAGCGCCTGGCATTCGCCCGTTATCAGGTGGCGAAGATGGTCGGCTATATGGCCTCCGGACCGACGGCACCCGCATGCGCCGAGATCCTCGAGAACACGGGCCGGGAATGCGCCAAGCTGGGCGGACTTTCCACCAGATTCAAGGGAGACCCCGAGGGGTATTTCTCCACGGCCCGGAAGAACTGGGGCACCGAGTTCTCATGGGACAAGGAGAAGGGCGTCGTCACCGTCGCCGTGGCTGAAGGCGAGTGCAGCTGCCCGCTGGTTGACAGCCAGCGAACACCGCCGTTCTTCTGCAACTGCTCAGTGGGATACCAGAAGCAATCCTTCGAAACCGTCTTTGGGCGACCGGTCCAGGCGGTGCTCAAGTCATCGAAGCTCGATGGCAGCAAGCGGTGCGTCTTCGAGGTCACGCTGTCGTAGGCGCCCGCCGCGAGTTCCTTTCGAGGTCGCAGTAGAACACCCGTGCAGCCGGGCACGCCGGTAGCATCGTTGGCCGGCCCCCGCGCTTTCCAAGTCCCTTGATCTTTGGCGTCCTCGTGTGACCCGCCCTGCCACACCTCGCCCCCGGACATTCCGGTCTCTCGGAGTCAGAAGCCGACCCCGAGGCTGACGCCGAACGTTCTGGGACGTCCATTCTCGCCGACGTAGCCGGAAGGCGCGAGCCCCGGGTAGGCGAAGGCCACCGGGATGTAGCGGGTGTCGAAGGCGTTCTTCATCCAGGCCTCGGCCACGAACCCGCGGGCCTTCAGGCCGGCGCGGACATTCACCAGCGAGTAGGCGGCCTGGCCTTCAAGGTTCGCCTCGTCGTAGTGATAGGCGCCAGAGAAGATCACGTCCGCCCGCCCATAGCACTGCGAGCCTCGGCCGACTGTCCGCGAGAGCTGCGCGCCGAGTGACACGGTGTAGCGCGGCGCGTTCGGCAGGTCGTTCCGGGAGACGTCAACACCGCTCGACATGCTGCCCTCGGAGAACCGCGCCCGCGTGAGGCCCGCTGACGCGAACAGATCGACGCCCGCCGCGGGCCGCGCGTTCGCTTCCACTTCGAGCCCGCTCGACGTCGCGCCGCCGACGTTGGCGATGTAGAACTGCGCCGGCACCTGAGGGTTCGGCACGGGCAGCTGCATGTCGTCCCAGACGATGTGGAACGCCGCCGCGTTGGTCGAGAGCCGCCCGTCGGCCCACGTGCTCTTGAGACCGCCCTCGAAGTTCCAGGCATGCTCCTCGCCGTACGCCTCGCTCCCAGGCGGCGATGCCGGGTTGAAGCCCCCCGCCTTGAAGCCCCGCGCGGCTGACACGTACAACGTGCGCCCTGGCGCCGCACGGAAGGCCACCGAGGCCTGCGGGGACACGTCTGTGAACGTGCGCCGCTCGTTCACGACCGATGGAGGCGCCAGCGCGGGTTCGTAGAACGTCTCGAGCCTGGCGGTCTTGCGCTCCGAGTCGACGCGCGCCCCGGCGCTCAGGTCCCACGCCTCGTGCAGGCTCAACGTCCCCTGGCCGTACGCGCCCAGCCCCGCGTCCTCGAGGGCCGCCAGCGGAGAGTGCTGGCTCACGCTGAACGGCAGGGCGGGCGACAGCACGTACGGCCCGAACGAGTTGACCGCATCCTGCGCGTAGTCCTGGGTGAACACGAAGAGCCCGGCCTGCCACCTGATCGTGCCGCCGTCGGAAACGCGCGCAGGCGCCCCGGCCGCGGAAGCCAGCCGGAACTCCTGTGTGAACTGGCGCTGGTCCTCGGCGTTGGCGCGCGTGATGAGCGGCATCGGGGAGTAGTCGAGATCGGTCGTCTCGTTGGTGTCCCACGACACATACCCTGTCGTCGACGAGAACGACAGCCGCTTGCCTTCCCGCCGGACAACGACGGTCGAAGACCACAGGTCACGGTCGGTCCGCCCCTCGAAATCTCTGGCCGCATGGAACGGGCGGCTGCGGAGCTCTCCGAGGTCGTTGAGCGCGTAGTCGCCGTCGCGCGCCCGTTCGCCGTAGACGATGGCGCGGGCCTCCCACGAGGGCGACGGGACCCACAGCAGCTGGGCCTTGCCGAAGTCCGCTGACCTCGAATCGAGCAGGTGCCCCGTCACGTCGTTCACCGTGAAGCCGTCGCGCTCGCCGTGGCCGTACGACAGCCCCACGGCCAGCTTGCCTGTCACGGGCCCGGACGCGCCCGCCCGCACCTCCCGGGCGCCTGCGCTGCCGAAAGGCACCTGCAGCTGTCCGTTCCATTTCCCGAGGGATGGCCGGGCGCTGGCCACGCTCACGACCCCGCCGAGGGCGTTCCGGCCGAACAGCGAGCTCTGCGGGCCGCGCACGACCTCGATCTGCGCGACGTCGAGCAGCTCGATGTTCGACGAGCTGGAGTTCAGCTGCGGCACGCCGTCGATGAACGTCGTGATCCCGGGGTTCGCCGGGCTCGACCCGATCCCGCGCACGAACGGATTGCTGACCCGCCGCGCAGACAGTTCTGCGACACGGGTATTTGGCGAGAGCACCGCCGCCTCGCTCACCATCCTGATGCCCGCGGTTTCGATGACGTCGGCCGGCACGGCCGTGACACTCACCGGCAGGCGCTGGACGTCGGCGGGCTCCTTCTGCGCGGTCACGACGACGGTCGGGAGCGTGATGGGAGGAACGGATTGTTGCGGCGCTGCCTGCGAAGCGGACGCCGCGAATTGAGCGAGCAGAGGGAGCAGAAAGAAAGGAGGCATGGCTACCAGAATCGGATTCAGGATCTGCGTCAGGCGGCACGCGGCCGCCACGCGATCGAGTTAGCAACTGTCATCCATTATGCGTCGAAGCCCGCATCGAAAGGCGACCGAACCGCACTCCGTTAACCGTAACATGGCCCACGCCTCAGAAGGGTTTCCGGTAAACTACGAGGCAGGTGGAGGTGTCCTCGCCGTGACCGTTCGCGCCGCAGCCGCAGCCCTTGTCGCCGCCGTCACGCTCGTCGCCGCGGTTTCCGCCGCCGACTGGCCCGGGTTCCGGGGCCCGGCCCGCGACGGGATGTCCGCGGAAACCGGGCTCTATCGAACATGGCCCGCCGGCGGGCCGAAGGTCCTCTGGAAGACGACGGTCGCCGACGGCTACGCGGGTGCCGCGATTCGCGACGGCGTCGTGTACGTCAACGACTACGACATGGCGAAGAAGGCGCATCTGGTGCGCGCCATCTCGCTCGCCACGGGCAAGGACCTCTGGCAGTTCCCGGCTCCGGTGGACATCCGCCCGAACCACGGGATCTCCAGGACGGTGCCGTCCGTCAGCGCGAAGCTGGTCTTCTCGCTCGACCCGAAATGCCGGTTCTTCGTCCTCGACGCGAAAACCGGCAAGCTCGTCTGGCAGAAGAACCTGGTACAGGAGTACAAGGCCACCATCCCGGGCTGGTACGCCGGCCAGAATCCGCTCCTCGACGGTGACCGCGTCGTGCTGGCCACCGGCGGCGACGCGCTCGCGGTGGCCTTCGACCAGGCCACGGGCAAGGAAATCTGGCGGTCGCCGAACGCCGGCAAGGACGTGATGTCGCACACCTCGCTGATGCCCGCGACCATCGGCGGCGTGAAGCAGTACCTCTACCTGACGATGAACAAGGTGGTCGGCATCGCGGCGGCTGACGGGGCGCTGCTCTGGCAGATCCCGTTCGCCACGAAGATGGCCGCCTGCCCTTCGCCGCTCTCCATCGGCGACGGGCGGGTCTTCATCACGAGCGGGTACGAGGCCGGCAGCATGATGATCCAGGTCGAGAAAGGCGCCGCCGGGTTCACCGCGAAGAAGCTCTACGGCCTGACCGCCGCGCAGTTCAACTCGGAAGTGCACACGCCGATCCTGTACAAGAACCACCTGTTCGCGGTCGGCAGCAAGACACGCGGGCGGTTCACCTGCCTGGGCCTCGACGGCAAGCCCGTGTGGCAGAGCCCCGTCGTCTCGGGCGACCCCGCGGCCACGAAGACGTTCGAGCTGGGCGGGTTCCTGCTGGCCGACGGGATGTTCTTCGTGCTGGACGGGGTGTCGGGCGCGCTCCGCCTCATCGAGGCGAGCACGACGGAGTACAAGGAACTGGCGAGCGCCCAGGTGCTCTCTGGCGGAGATGTGTGGGGCCCGCCGGCGTTGTCGAACGGCAAGCTCATCATCCGCGACATGAATCAGATGGTCTGCCTGCAGGTGGGACCCTCCGCGGGCGCGAAGTAGTCCGCCAGGCCCCCCGCCTCCCCCGAGGTCGTCCATGGATCCGACGAACCCAAACCAGACGCCGCAGTTGAGTCTGCGCGAGCGATTCTTCAAGTCCTGGTTCCCGCCCGCCGCCGTCGCCGGCGGAGTCGTCACGCTGGTGGCCGCCGCGCTGCGCGTGCGCCCGGAACCCAAGAGGCAGGCCACGGCGCCAGCGGGCGGCTCTGCGCCATCTGACCTGCTGCAGGTCCAGCGCTCCGGGCCAGGCGCCGGCGGCCGGGTCCGGCTCGAGCGCGAGTACTCACTTGCCGCGACGATCGGCGGAAACGCGCTCTCCGCGTTCCGCGAGTCACTGCTGGACGTTGCCGTGGGCGACGCCGACCAGGTCATCGCCCTGGGCGACGGCCATGTCCGCGTGTTCACGGCCGGCGGAGAGCCAGTTCGCCAGTGGCGCGCGAGCGACGGCGCCGAGTGCCTGACGGCCGGCGCGGACCGCAAGATCTACGTCGCCGGGGCGGGGCGGGTCGAGATGTTCGAGACCGACGGCCGCCGGGCGGGCGGCTTCACCTTCGGCGACGCCGCCAAACCGCCCACCGTGAGTGCGATCGCGGTGCACGGGACCGACATCCTGGTCGCCGATGCGTCGGCGCGGATCATCCGCCGCTTCGACGCGGCTGGCCGGCAGCAGAACCTCATCGGGGACCAGGGCAAGACGAAGACGTTCATGCTCCCGAACGGCAGGCTGGATCTCGATATCGACGCCGCAGGGGTCGTGCGGGCCACCGACACCGGCCGCCACCAGGTGACCGCGTGGAGGCTCGACGGGAGCCCGGTCGGCAAGTTCGGCAAGTTCGGGATGCAGGACCCGGCCGACTTCGTCGGGTGCTGCAATCCGATGAACGTCGCGACCACACCCGACGGCAAGGTCGTCACGTCCGAGAAGATGGTGGCCCGCGTGAAGGTGTTCGAGCCCGACGGGCGCCTGCTGGCCGTGATCGGCACGGAGCACTTCGATCCGAAGTGCACGCAGATCCCCCTCGCGGTCGACACGAAGGGACGGATCCTCGCCGCCGATCCTGTACGGCGCCGGGTCCTGGTGTTCTCGGCGGGCGCGCCGGGCGGAGCGGGCGAGGTGCAGCCATGACCGAACGAAGCACGCGCCGCCAGTTCATCGATCGAACCTGCCGCGTGGTGGGCTACGTCGCGATTGGAAGCGCGGCGGGCCTGCTGGCCAAGCGGGCCGCGGCGAACTCCGTCTACCAGGTCGATCCGAACAAGTGCACGAGCTGCGACCTGTGCCGGACCTCCTGCGTGCTGAGCCTGTCGGCCGTGAAGGCGGTGAACGACTTCGCGAAGTGCGGCTACTGCATGCTGTGTCCGGCCTACATGGACGTGACGAGCCAACCGGATGAGCGGGGCGTACCCACTGGGCGGATCTGTCCCCAGGACGCCCTGAAGCGGCGCGTGGTGGGCGTCGAGGACAAGGACGATCCGAACAACAACTACTACGAGTACGCGATAGACGAGGCGCGGTGCGACGGCTGCGGCAAGTGCGTCAAGGCGTGCCTGCCGCCCGCGGGCAACGGGTCGCTGCGCCTCGAGATCCGCTACGACCGCTGCGTCGAGTGCAACGAGTGCGCCATCCAGCTCGCCTGCCCCGACCACGCCATCCTCCGTCTCGACGTGCCGGGCGTGGCGCCCGAGTCGCACCATCTCGGGCTCGCGACGTGAACAGGAACCGCCAGATCGCGTCGCTGCTCTTCGTCGTCGCGATGCTGGCGTCGAGCGTGCTCGTCGCGCAGTACCAGAAGGCGCCGCCGGATTTCGGCGGGGTCTACTCATTCCCGACGCCGACGCACCCCGAGCCGCGCGAATCGTGGGTTCGCGCCCTCGACGTGGCGATGCTGGCCGCCGGACTTGGCCTCGGCGCGTGGATCATCCTGAATCGCAGGACGCGCAACGGCGTGATGCTGCTCAGCATCGGCACCATCGCCTACTTCGGGTTCTACCGGAAGGGCTGCATCTGCCCGATCGGCGCCATCCAGAACGTGACGGCGTCCCTGGTCGATCCCCGCTACATGATCTCGTTCGGGGTCATCGCCTTCTTCTTCCTGCCGCTGGTGGTCACGTTGCTGTTCGGGCGCGTCTTCTGCGGCGGCCTCTGCCCGCTCGGCGCCGTCCAGGACCTGGTCCTCGTCAATCCGGTCAAGGTGCCCGAACGGCTGGACCGCGCGCTGCGCTGGCTGCCCTATGTCTACCTCGGGCTCGCGATCCTGTTCGCCGGCTGGGGGCTGCATGTCTCGCTGGGCGGCTGGGAAGTGAACATCGGCCGCCGATTCGTGATCTGCGAGTGGGACCCGTTCATCAGCCTGTTCCGCATCTCGGGCGCGTTCCATATGCTGGTGATCGGCGGCGTCTTCATCGTCGGCGGCATGTTCGTCGGCCGGCCCTACTGCCGCTGGCTCTGCCCGTATGGCGGCATCCTCGCCCTGCTGTCACGTGTGGCGTGGAAGAACGTGTCGGTCACGCCGAACAAGGAGGTGGACTGCGGTCTGTGCGCCAATGCCTGCCCCTTCGGCGCGATCAAGGACCTCCGCGCCGATCGGGCCAACTGCGTCGCGTGCGCGCGCTGCTACGCGTCGTGCCCGTTCGAGATCGAACGCCGCGGCGGCCCGAGCGCCGAGGCGCAGCTCGCGAGGCTGGTGCGCCCGTGACGCGCCCGCGCTGGATCGCGATCGGGCGATCCTGGCTCGGCCTTGCCGCCGGTGCGCTGGCGCTCGCCGCGGCGGCCTGGCTCGTGTCGGAGTACGTCTACGCGCGGTACATCACCCCGATCGAGAAGGCGCGCGTCGAGGAGCTGAAGCAGAAGGCGAAGACCGACGCCGAAGTCCAGAAGGTCCTCAAGCCCGAGTGGGATCGCCAGCACGAGGAACTCGTGCGTCGGCGGAACGCGTACCGCTGCGGAGGGCTGGCGCTGCTGGTCTCGATCGGCGTGTTCTTCGCCTGGATGCGATGGCTCCGGCCGGCCGAGGGGCAGTGGGTCGGCGTGCCGCCCGGGCTGGTGCGGTGGCTTTCCGGGACCAGAGGCCATCCCGCGCCCGCCGCAGTTCCGGGCCGCCGCGCGCCAGGCGGATCGACGTCAGCGCCAGGCCCGCCCGGCATCGATCTGGCCCCGCTGCTGGCGCGCCGGGCGGCCGACGATTCTGCCGTCGATCCTGCCGCCATCAACGCGATTCTCCGGGCCGAAGGCACGCGCCGCGACTCGATTCTCCCGGTTCTCCAGGCCATCCAGACGCGCTACCGCTATCTCCCGGACGCCGCGCTTCGGCAGGTGTGCGAAGCGGGCGCGATCACGCCGGCGCAGGCCGCCGGCGTCGCGACTTTCTATGGCCAGTTCCGTCTCACGCCGGCCGGGACGCACCTCATCCGCGTGTGCGAAGGCACGGCGTGCCACGTCGCGGGCGCGGTCGAGGTGCGCACCGAGTTGAGGCGCTGCCTGAACATGACGGACGGCTGCGACACCGACCCAACCGGCACGTTCACGGTCGAGCGCGTGGCGTGCATCGGGTCGTGCAGCCTCGCGCCCGTCATCACCGTCGACGACCAGATCTACGGCCACCTGACCGCGCTCTCCGTGTCCGGTGCGCTCCGGCAGTTCATCGACCGGGCCGTCGCATTGGGCGGAAACGGACACCACCCTCCCAAGGTGTCCCTGCCCGCGCTCCACCCGCATCTCGGCCAGCACGTCGCGCCGAGGGTCGAGATTCGCATCGGATCGGGCACGTGCGGCCGGGCGGCCGGCGCGGACGCCGTCCACGCGGCATTGCACGAGACGGTGGCCGCCTTCGGCGGCGGCGCCGCGGTAAAGGCCGTCGGCTGCAGCGGCCTGTGCCATCACGAGCCGCTGGTCGAGGTGATTGCCGGCGCAAGCCGCGTGCTGTACGGCAACGTCGAGGCCGACGATGTGCGGGCGCTCGTGCGGCGCCACGTGCCGCCTGCCGGCCTGCTGCGGAAGGTGCGTGAAGAGGCACACGACGTACGGGCGCGTCTCGTCGACGACCGGGCCTGGACGCCGATCACGGCGCTGGCGGTCGACCCGGCGCCCTACCTCGGCAAACAGGTGCGCATCGTCCTCGAGAACTGCGGCGAGGTCGACCCGCTCAAGCTGGACGAGTACCGCCATCGCGGCGGGATGCGGGCGCTCGAGACCTGCCTGACGCGCCTCACGCCCGACGAGGTGATCGATCACGTGCGGCGGTCGGGCCTCAGAGGACGCGGCGGCGCGGGCTTCCCGACCGGCGTCAAGTGGGACCTTACGCGCCGTGCGGCGGGATCGCCCAAGTACGTCATCTGCAACGGCGACGAGGGCGACCCCGGGGCGTTCATGGACCGGGCCGTGCTCGAGTCGGACCCCTTCCGCGTCATCGAGGGGATGGCGATTGCCGCGTACGCAGTCGGGGCCTCGGAAGGGATTGTGTACGTCCGCAGCGAGTACCCCATCGCCGTCCGCCACGCCCGCGCGGCCATCGCGACGGCCGAGGCGCACGGCCTGCTCGGTGATCGCATCTTAGGGTCCCCCTTCAGCTTCAAAGTACAGGTGCGGGAAGGGGCGGGCGCGTTCGTGTGCGGCGAGGAAACCGCCCTCATCCAGTCGATCGAAGGCGAGCGCGGGATGCCGCGGCTCCGGCCGCCGTACCCGGCCCAGTCGGGCCTCCGGGGCAAGCCCACGCTCATCAACAACGTCGAAACGCTGGCGTGCCTGCCCTGGATCTTCCGCAAGGGCCCCGACGCGTTTGCCGCGCTCGGCACCGCCGCGTCGAAGGGCACGAAGGTCTTCTCACTGACGGGCAAGGTCAAGCGCTCCGGCCTCATCGAGGTGCCGATGGGCATCACGATCCGCGAGATCGTCGAGGGCATCGGCGGCGGCGTGCCCGAGGGGCGGCAGTTCAAGGCCGTGCTGGCGGGCGGGCCATCCGGCGGCTGCATCCCGGCGCATCTCGCCGACACCCCCGTCGACTTCGAAGCCCTCGCCTCCACCGGGGCCATCATGGGATCGGGCGGCCTCGTCGTGCTCGACAACCGCGACTGCGCCGTCGAAATCGCCCGCTACTTCCTGCAGTTCACCCAGAACGAGTCGTGCGGCAAATGCACGTTCTGCCGGGTGGGCACCAAGCGGATGCTTGAAATCCTGGAGCGCATCTGCGACGGGCGCGGCGTCGAAGGAGACATCCAGACGCTCGACGAGCTGAGTTCGCGCGTCAGGACGGGCAGCCTCTGCGGCCTGGGCCAGACGGCGCCCAATCCGGTGCTGACGACGCTGCGCTACTTCCGCGACGAGTACGAGGCCCACGTCCGCGAGCGGCGCTGCCCGGCCGCGGTCTGCAAGGCGCTCATCCGCTACCGGGTGCTCGACAATTGCACGGGCTGCACGCTTTGCGCGCAGGCGTGCCCGGCCGGCGCCATCGAGGCCAGGCCGTACCTCCGCCACGAGGTCGCCGACGACCTGTGCACGCGCTGCGGCATGTGCGTCACGGCATGCCCCGAGAACGCGATCGAGGTCGCATGACGGCCGCAGCGACGATCACGATCGACGGGCGAACCGTGACGGTCGAGCCGGGCACGACGGTGCTCGAGGCGGCGCGCGCCCTGGGCATCCGCATCCCCACGCTCTGCCACGTGGACGGGCTGCCCCCGTCCTCGTCCTGTTTTCTCTGCGCGGTCCAGGTGGAAGGCAAGGCGACGCTCTCGCCCTCGTGCGCCATGCCCGCGGCCGACGGCATGGTGGTCCGAACCGATACGGACGAGATCAGGGCCTCGCGGAAGATGGCCCTCGAGCTGCTGCTCTCGGACCACGCGGGCGACTGCATCGGGCCGTGCATGACCGGCTGCCCCGCGCGCTTCGACATCCCCGGCTTCCTCACCGAGGTCGCGGGCGGCCGCGACCGCCGATCCGCCGAGATTGCCGCCGACTTTCTCGCGCTGCCGGCCGCGCTCGGCCGCATCTGCCCGAGGTTGTGCGAGCAGCGTTGCCACCGCTGCGACG
This sequence comes from uncultured Acidobacteriota bacterium, assembly GCA_963806085.1. Taxonomy (GTDB): domain Bacteria; phylum Acidobacteriota; class Vicinamibacteria; order Vicinamibacterales; family JAKQTR01; genus JAKQTR01. The sequence continues at coordinate 238,357 of CAWDWR010000001.1, read as the reverse complement.
CGGAGGCCGCGCTGTCGGTCGGCGGGCTCCACCGCTTCGCGGCCGACCGCGACATGGCGTCGGGAGAGCGCTACGTGCCGCGCACGGACGCCTCCAGCGGGAAACGCGTCGCCATCGTCGGCGCCGGCCCCGCCGGCCTGAGCGCCGCCTACTACCTGCTGCGGCGCGGGCACGGGGCGGTGCTCTTCGACGCCCACGACGAACCGGGCGGCATGCTCCGCTACGGCATCCCGGCGTTCCGGCTTCCGCACGACGTGCTCGCGCAGGAGATAGACGTCATCCGCCTGCTCGGCGGCGAGTTCCGGATGGGCACGCGCCTCGGCGCCGGCGTCACGCTCGACGACCTGCGCCGGGACTTCGACGCGGTGTTTCTGGCGATTGGCGCGCAGGGGTCGCGGGGCCTCGACTGCCCGGGCGAGGACCTGGCGATGCCGGCCGTTGCCTTCCTCGAGCACGCGGCTTCCGGCCGCCGCGACGACATCGGCGACGATGTGCTCGTGATCGGCGGCGGCAACACGGCCATGGACGCGTCGCGCACAGCCGTGCGGCTCGGGGCCGGCCGCGTGAGGGTCCTCTATCGCCGCTCGCGGCGCGAAATGCCCTGTCTCATGGCCGAAGTGGAGGCCGCGGAGGCCGAAGGCGTCGGCGTCGAGACGCTCGTGGCGCCGGTTGGCCTGGAGCGGTCGGCCGGCGGCAGGTTCACCCTCACGTGCGTGCGCATGGAACTCGGACCAGCCGACGAGAGCGGCCGGGCGAGGCCCGTGCCGGTCCCGGGATCGACGTTTACCGTCGACGCCAGCTGCGTCATCGCTGCCATCGGGCAGACGGTTGATGCCGGCGGCCTCCGTTCAACGGCGCTGCAGGTTTCGCGCCGGGGGATCGTCGCCAACCCGGCCACCCTCGCGACAAGCCTGCCTGGCGTCTTCGCCGGCGGCGACGCGGTGTCGGGTGCCGATCTGGCGGTGCGCGCCGTGGCGGCCGGCAAGCTCGCGGCGGTTTCAATCGACCAGTACCTCGGCGGCCGCCCCGTTCAGGGCGACCCCGAGATGGTCAGCGTCGTGATGAAGAAGCTCGACGAGCAGGAGCTTGCGGCGTTTTTCCGCGAGGTCGAGGAGGCGCCGCGCGCGGCGGTGACGGAGCGCCCCGTCGCCGAACGGATCCAGGATTTCGGCGAGGTCGAATCGGCGTTCGCACCCGAGACCGCCAGGCGTGAAGCCGCGCGGTGCATGAACTGCGGGTGCTGGAAAGCCACGACGTGTCAATTGCGCCAGTACGCCACCGAGTACGGTGCCGACCCGCTGCGGTTCGCCGGCGCAAGGCGGAAGTTCGAACGCGACTCCTCGCACCCCGACGTTGTCTACGAGCCGGGCAAGTGCATCCTGTGCGGCGCGTGCGTGGCGGTGGCCGCCGATGCTGGTGAACGCCTCGGCCTCGCCATCATCGGCCGCGGATTCGAGGCGGCCGTCGCGGTGCCCCTCCGAGGGACGCTCGCCGAAGCGATTCCCGCAGTCGCGCGGCGCGTGGCCGACATCTGTCCGACCGGGGCGTTCGCGTTGAAGGGCGTGGGGACCTGCGCGGCGGAACCTGCGCCGGCTCCAGTGCTTCGGCCGGATGGATCCGCCGCCCGAATCATCCCGTTGCGCACGGCGACGTAGGGAATAGTAGCCAGTAGCCCGGACGTTCGGAGAGAAGGGTAACAGATCTGTCTGGAGACATAGGTAACAGTGTGACGATGCGTGTGGTGGCTGTGGAAAACGCGCGTTGGGCGTTTTCCAAGGAGCCGGTGGACCCGTCGTGTGGGTCCACGGCGCCGGCAGCCTCCACGCGCCTGGTCCGCTCACGCATACGGGACGGGCGTGAGCGTGCGGGTGCGAGCCTCGAACCGCGCCAAGCGGACCGTCGCGAAGTGCAGCATCCAGAGGCCGTCCTCGACTTCCTCAAAGGCGACGTGTTCCCCGCCCAGGACCTCGGTGAGATAGAGCGGGTTGCCCGCCCACGAGACCTGGCCGGTGCTGGCAACGCGGCGGACTTCCCAGTGCCCCGGATACTCGAGCGGCGGGAGGTGGGTGGGATAGGGACGGGGCGAGGCCGCGTAGCAGCTCGCCGGGGTGACGTCGCCCAACGCCTCATGGGGGCGCTCGGTGTTGTAGTCGCCGCAGAAGTGTCGGAAGCGGCGCTGTTGCGCCGCGAGGTGCGCCGCGGGCGGCCGTGCCGTTTCCGCTTTCAGCACGCGGTGGAATTGCTCATGGGCACCGTTCTGTTCCGGATGGCCCAACGCAATGCGTTCGGGCTGAATGCCCAGACGCAGCCACCAGACCGACAGGTGCGAGAGCCGCGTCAACCCCGGCGCGGCAAAGGGGCCGCCATTATCACTGCGCAGCCGCTCCGGCAGCCCATGGTCGCGGAACGCGCGCTCGAAGCACGGCCGCACCAGTCGGCCGGATTTCTCGGGCAGGGCATCACAGCGCAGCACGAGGCGGCTGTGCAGATCGCGCAGCGTGAGGGGATAACAATACGTTCGATCCCCCAGGCGGAATTCGCCTTTGAAATCCGTGGTCCACACCTCGTTCGGGCGCGTGGCCGGCGCCAAGGGACTCGGGGACGCGTGCCCGCGTCGGCGGCAGCGGGGCGTCCGGACCAGGCCGTGGGCCTTCAGCAGCGCACTGCCGGTGGACGGCGCCGGCCACGGCCACGTCGGCCACGTGCGGCGCAGCCCCGCCAGAAGCTTGCGCGCCCCCCACGTCGGATGGCGGCGCCGCGCGTCACACAGCGCGTGCGTCACCGCGCCCCCCGTCGCCCGCGGCGAGTGCTGCGGCCGCCGCGATTGGTCCACCAGGCCCTCGAGCCCCGTGTGCTCGAAGCGGGCAGCCCACTTGTACCCCGTCTTGCGGCTGATCCCGTAGTGCTCACACAACTCGGTCATCGACAACCCGCCCGCGACGTACGCGCGGACAAACAACCGTCGCAGATCCATAGGACTCACTCCTTGCCATGGCATCGCGCCCTCCTGCGAAGCGATGGCGAAAAGTGTTACCCATGTGTCCAGACGAATGTGTTACCTATGTGTCCGGATTGAGCCGCCAGTAGCCAGTAGCCAGTAGCCAGTAGCCAGTAGGGTTCGACTCAACTACCTGCCCTTCCCCCCGATCGCAAAGAGCGTCGACGGGGAGCGGAAGTACATCACGCCATCCGACAACGCCGGCGTGGCCATGAGCGGCTCTCCCAACGGATTCGTCGCGAGGTGTTTGAACTCCGGCCCCGCGGCGACGACGAGCACGTCACCGTCCTCGCCCGACAGGTAGATCTTCCCGTCGGCGGCAACCGGCGAGGCACTGTATCCGCTCCCGACCACGGATAGGCGCTGCCGGTACACCTCTTCGCCGGTCCGCAGGCGATACGCGTCGAACACGCCGTTGTTGCCCAGCACGTAGAGCACGCCGTCCAGCGCGAGCGGCGTCGGCATGTAGGGCCCTCTCGCGGTACGGCTCCACACCACATCGCCGCTGCTCGTCCGCCCGTCGCGGAGCGTCAGGTCTCCCTTCGCGCCGGGTCGCACGACAAAGATGGGCCGCTCCGGCCCGCGGCCGCTCGCCACCACCAGCAGATCGTCGCTCACGAAGGGCGTCGGCGCCGTGATCTTCGAACTGCCGCCGAGCCGCCAGAGTTCCTTCCCCGTGTGAGGGTCGTAACCGCGGATGAACTTCGACGCATTCGTCACGAGCACCGGACCGGCGGAAGTCGCGGCCACAGTCGGGGTGCCCCACGACGGCAGTTCGTCGCGTTCGGTCTTCCACACTGTCTCGCCCGTCTCCACGTTCAAGGCCAGGAGGAAGGAGTCGGCCTGTGTGTCGACCTGCAGGATGACCAGGTCCTGCCAGATGATGGGCGAGCTGGCGGGCCCCCATTCGTAGGTGGGAATGTCGTACGCGCCAAGGTCCATCCGCCCGAGATCGACTTTCCATCGAAGCGTGCCGTTCACGTCGTACGCGAACACGCCCTGGGACCCGAACCACGCCACGATGGTGCGGCCGTCGGTGGCCGGCGTGGCGTTGGCATACGTGGCCTTGATGTGCCGTTTGTCAATCGGCACGCCCTCGCAGGCGACGCGATCCCAGACCGGCTTGCCGGTTCGCTTGTCGAACGCCATCAGCAGCCATCGTTGGCGGGATCGATCCGTGGAGGCGTCGCCGTCGCCGTACAGGCCTTTTCGAAAGGTCGCCTTCGGGTCGCTGCTGACCGCCGTCGTCACATACACCCGGTCGCCCCAGACGATCGGGCTCGAATGCGAGAGACCGGCCAACGGCGCCCGCCACAGAATGCCTTCGCCGGACGACGCGTCCCATCGCTCGGGCAGGCGCTGCCCATTGGCGACGCCCGAGGCTTGCACACCGCGAAACGACGGCCAACTGCCGGTCGATGGAGCCGCCTTCGGAAGAGGACCTCGCGCCGCTCCTGTCCTGACGATCCGGCGCGTGACGGCTTCGGCCGGTGTTCCAACAGGCGACCAGGTGCTGCGGTCCAGGATCATCCGGCGCGGCTCGCACGCGTCCGACTGGAGCGTGAAGGCGACGCGCCGGCCTTCGACCTTGAATGTGTAACGCCCCGGGTCGGTGCAGCCCTTCGGCCCGCCGGGCGTTGTGATCTCCACCGCGTCGCCCGCGGCGGTCCACGTGCCCGTGAACGCGGGCCACCCCTGCCCTTCGAGGCTGAACGCCCCGCCCTGGGCGAACGTGGCGGTGAAGGCGCCGAACGTCAGGGGGCCGGACGGGAGCGCTGGGGACTGGAGCGCGCCGGACTGATGGGCGGCTCCCGGGCCGGCGCTCGCCGCTGCGCAGGCGGCAGCCGCCAGCACGACGGCAGCCACGCGGAGAGTCTTCGTTGCGCCCGGCATTGTTGCCTCCTCCCTGCGACGCGCTCAAGTGCCCTGCCGGATGCAGAACAGCGTGGTCTTGCTCCGGAGGAAGATCTCGCCGCCGGCGATGGCCGGCGTCGCGATGAACACCTGGTCCGCCATGGTGTTCGTTGCCAGGACCTCGAACGTCTCGCCCATCTTCAGCACGATGACGTCTTCGTTCTCGCTGGCCAGATAGAGCCGGCCGTTTGCCCCAACCGGCGACGACTTGAAGCTGTAGCTCTTGGGCAATCGCGTCTGGTGATAGTACGGCACGCCCGTTTTAGCGTTGTAGCAGCTCACCATGCCCGTGTCCGTCAGCACGTAGAGCTTGTTGTCGGAGATGACGGGCGACGGCGTATAGGAATTGCCCTTGGTCTGCGACCAGACGATCGCGTCGGTGCCCGTCAGATCGCCTTCGCGCCCGAGGCGGACGGCCATGAGCATCGGGTCGCGGTAGCCCGTCATCAGGAACACGAGGTCATCCTGGCGGACGGGCTGAGGAATCGTATTCGCGCCCAGTCCGGCCACTTCCCAGATCACCTTGCCGGTCTCGATGTCGTAGCTCCGCGTCTTGTTGCTGCCCGCGACGATCACTTCGGTCCGCTTGCCCACGGTTGTGACGAGGGGCGCCGCCCAGTTGGTCTTCTCGGCGCGGGCCGCGCGCCAGATCTCCTTGCCGGTGTTCTTGTCGAGCACGGTGATGAAGGAGTCACCCTCGTGATCGAACACGAGGACCAGCCTGTTGCCGGCGAGCACCGGCGCCATGCCTTCGCCGAAGGCCATCTTGATCTGCATCTTCACGCCGAAGTCTCTTTCCCAGATCAGATTGCCCTTGAAGTCGTAGCAGTACATCCCGCGCGACCCGAAGAACGCATACACGTACTTGCCGTCGGTCACCGGCGAGTTGGAGGCGAAACTGCCGTAGGTGTTGTGGCCACCCTCGTGCGGCACGGCGGCCTTCGCCGTGCGCTGCCAGAGAATCTTGCCTGTCTTGCGGTCCAGGGCGAGCACGTCGAACCTGTGCTCCACCTGCGGTCCACTGCCGCCCGGCCCCCTGCCGCGGCCGCCCTGCGCCGCGGGCTCGACAGGCGGCGGCCCGCCGGGCGCCGGCGTGCCCGTCTTGATGGCCGTCGTCAGGAAGATGTAGTTGTCCCAGATGACGGGGCTCGAATGCCCGAGGCCCGGAATGTCGGTCTTCCACCTGACGTTCTCGGTCTCGCTCCAGCGCAGCGGCGCGTCGCCAACCGCCATGCCGTCGGCGGCAGGCCCGCGCCAGTATGGCCAGTCACCAGGACCAGGGGCGGACTCACCCGGAAGGTTCCACACAATCACGGCCGCCGTGACACACGCCAGCACCAGCCTCCGGTATCCCGATCCCCACATTTATGCAGCTCCTCTCATTTCGCGTCGGCGCGCTTGCCGATGCAGTACAGGTACTTGGTCGTCCGCAGGAAGATCTGACCGTCCGACACGGCCGGCGACGACAGGGTGTAATCGGCGAGGTCGTTCTCGGCGACGATCCTGAACTCGGGCCCGGCCGCGAACACGGTGGTGACGCCGTCCTCCGACACCACGTAGACGTTGCCGCCGGCGATCACCGGCGATGCGCTGTATGTTCCCGGGCGCACGCGCTGGCCTCCCCAGATCTCCGCGCCCGTCTTCGCGTCCCGGCACCAGACGACACCCCGATCACTGAGGATGAAGATGTACTTGCCGTCGGTGGCCGGCGTCGGGACGTCGGGCCCCTGGTCCGTGGCCCACACCTTGTGCGACGACGACACATCGCCGCGGCCGCCCGCGCGAAACGCGATGAGCGGCCGCACGCGCGACGGCACGTAGATCATGCCATTGACGGCGATCGGGGACGCCACGACGCGGTAGCTGCGGTCCTTCCCCGGGTTCAGGCCCCCGGCTCTCCAGAGTTCCGCGCCCGTCGCGGGATCGTGGCCGGTCACGTAGTCGCCGCCGCTGATGACGATTTCCTCCCGGCCCTCGTACGCCAGCAGCGCCGGCGTCGTGTACGCGTCTGGCGACTCCGACACAGCGTCAGTCGGCCGCTCGACCCTCCATCGGGTCTTGCCCGTCAATTTGTCGATCGACAGCACGTAGGAAGGATCGTCGGTCTTCATGCCGTGCAGGACTTCGACGTAGAGATGGTCTTTGTGGAGGAGCGGCGAAGACGCGTAGCCCCAGTTGAGGCCGAACGGGCCGTACTCCTTCTGAAGGTCGCGCGCCCAGATCTCCTTGCCGCCGAAGTCGAATGCCTTGAGGACGCCTGTGCCCGTCATCACCCAGACGTGCGCGCCATCGGTGACCGGCGACGGCGACGACATGTTCTGCTTACGTACCTTGGCGTTGCCGGTGCCGAGATGGGCCTTCCAGCGCTCGGTGCCCGTGTTTCGATCGACGCACACGAGGTACAGCTCGGTGCCGTCGGCCACGTTCAGGAAGATCCGGTCCCCCCAGATGATGGGCGTCGATCCCGACAGGTCCGGCAGCGCGAGTTTCCACGTCACGTTCTCGGTCGCGCTCCAGGTTACGGGCACCCGGGTGCTCGGCAGCGACGCCGTTCATGAACGGCCCGCGCCACTGCGGCCAGTTCCCGGCGACGCAGACGGTGTGAGCCGCCAGCACGAGCCAGGCCGACATGATCACCGAGCGCATGGGGGCCTCACTTCCCAAAGGCATAGAGCAGGCCCCTCGTACGGAGGTAGATCCGGCCGTCCGCGATCGCGGGCGTGGCGAACACTTCGTCGCCGAGCGCGGTGACGGAGAGTATCTCCCAATCCCCCTTGGCGGAGACGACCGACACCGTGCCGTCCTGGCTGACGAGGAACACCTTTCCGTCGGCGCCGACGGGCGAAGCAAAGTACTTGTCGATGGCGCCCTTCAGCCTGCCTTGCTTCAGCACGGCTCCCGTGGCCGGATCGAGAGACGTCAGGATGCCGCTGTCGTTCACCATGAACAGCGTGCCCTGGTAGAGAAGCGTCGACGGCACCTGCGGCACGGGGCGCTGGTACCGCCACCGAACGGCCGTGTCCGTCATGTCGCCGTGGCCGCCGAGCCTGATCGCCAGCAGGCCGTTTTCCGCGGCCATCATCCGGCGGAACACGTCCCATTCCTTCGCGTCGAGCCGGCCGTCGCGGTCGAGATCGAAGGCGTCGAACCCGTACGAGGGCGCGAGCATCTTGTCCATCGGATCCGCACCGGAGATTTCGCCTCTGCCGACAAACCCGTCGCCGTCGCGGTCGTAGCGCTTCAGGCCTTCTTCGAACGGCACCGTCGCGACCTGCCGGCCTGGCTGGTTCTGCGGAAAGCCCCATCCGTTGACGTAGAGGTACTCGCGGTCGTAGCTCGCGACCGACTTCATCTCGCAGGGCAGGCCCCGGACCCACCACACGCGCGAGCCGTCCGCGACGGAGTACGCCGACAACTGGAACGACTCCGGCACGATGACCTGCTTCGCTCCCGATGCCGGATCGTAGAGTGTCGGCGTCGAATAGCCGGAAATCACCCCGGGCCGATGGACCTTCCAGCGCACCTTGCCCGTCCGGGTGTCCACCGCGATGAGGTACGAGCCGCTGTCCTGATCGACCGGCAGGATGAGGGCATCGTCCACGAGGATCGGCGATGCGCCGAAGCCGTAGTACTGGCTGAAGGGGCCGAGGGGAAGGCGCCACCGCTCCGCGCCGTCGGCCGAGAACGCCAGCAGCCCGAAATCCTGGAAGAAGACGTAGACGTTCTTCCCGTCGGTCACGGGACTCGGCGACGCCGGGCCGTTGACGTTCTGCAGGCGGCCCTTCCAGCGTCGCGGGACCTCGCGCTGCCACAGCACCTTCCCCGAGCGCCGGTCGAGGCCGAAGACCGACAGGGTGTAGTTCTCCTTGTCGGCGGAGTGCGCGGTCAGGAAGATCCGCGTGGACGTCAGCACCGGAGACGAGTGCCCGGGCGGCAGCGCGGTCTTCCAGGCCACGGCCGTGTCGGGGCCGAACTCGGAAGGCAGGCCGGTCGACGCCGACACGCCCGTGCCATTCGGGCCGCGGAAGCGATCCCACCGTTCCTGGGCATCCGCGGCGCTTGGGTCGAAGATGAGCCAGCGCAGCACGGTCGCCGCCGTCAGCACGCCGCAGGTCAGGTGTCGCATACGCACATGGTAGTCCGCTCTCGTGCTATCTCACAGTCTGCGTGTTCACCGCCGTGTCAGCGGGCAGCAGATGTCCGTCGAGGCCGAAGCCTCGACCTCCATTCCGAATTGCGAGTCCCGAGTCCCGAATCCCGAATCCCGGCCTACTCCGACCGCAGCGATTCCAACAGCGGCATCCGGCGCACGGCGATGGCGGCCGCCAGCGACGCCAGCAGGCCTGCGGCCACGACGGCCGCGAGCATGGCGCCGGCGGCCGCGAGCGGAGGCGAACCGCCGCGGGCGATGAGCGCCGGCACGATCGCCAGCATTGCACAGACACTGCCGCAGACGACGCCGCCGGCCATGAGCAGCACCGTTTCCACGACGATAATCAGCGAGAGCGCGCGGCCGTCGTAGCCGACGGCCCGCAGCAGCGCGAGCTCCCGCCGTCGTTCGAGCACGTTGCGAAGCACGACGGCCGCGAGGCCGACGGTGCCGAGCGCGAGGCCGAGGATGCCCAGCGTTTGAAACGTGGACAGGTAGGTGTTCTCGACGCGGTGGTAGGCGGCAAGCCGGTCCACGGAGCGCTCGACAGCCATTCCCTGATCCGCCAGGGCTTCTTCCAGCGGCCGCACGAGCGCCGCGGCTTCGGCCGCCGGCGCGTCCAGCAGGAAGAACCCGAATCCCTCGCGGTCCGGAAACGCCTTCAGGAAGTCCGCTTCGCCGATGATCAGCGCGCCTTGCAGGATGCTGTCGCGCAGCGCGGCCACGAGGCGCAGCCTCGCCGGCGCCCCGTTGTCCCCGCGCACGACGATCTCGTCGCCGACCGCCCTGTGGAGGACGTACTGGATCGTGGTCGCGTCGGCGATCGCCGGAATCACGCCATCAGGCTGCGCCGATTCGAGCAGCGTCCACGGGTTCGCGGTCTCGCCTGCGGTCTTCGCGAGCGAAGCCTGGAACCCGAATCGCGCTTCGCGCAGGAACGCCGGCGTGGCGCCGAGCACCCGCGGTTCCTGCGGGGAGTACAGATTCAGGCAACTCGCGTCTTCGCCAGGCCGCTCGCGGAACGGGACGAACCGCACCCTGGCGAACGCGGGGTGGTCCGCTGCGCTGATGCCCAGCGTCTCGCGGCTGGCCTCGCTGTTCGGGTCGCCGACGATGGGAAACGTCGCCTGAGCGATGAGGGAGAACCCGCCGGTGCCCGAACTGCGTGCGAGGCTCGATTCGCTCGGGTCCTTGCGGAAGGCCTCGACCGACACGATGACGAACGTCGCGAACGCGATGAGCGCCACCGACAGCAGGCTGCGACCCGGCCGGTAGGACACGTGCCTGGCGCCGAGGCGGAAGAGCGCCACCCAGCCCGACCCGCCCAGTTCGTGCGCGCGCGTCCTGCGGACAAAGACGGCGGTCAGGCTGAGCATCGAGATCAGCAGCAGCACGCCGGCCGCGAAGAACGCCCCGACCTGCGGCACCGAGCCGGCGGCCGCGCCGCCGAGCAGAGCCAGGGCCGCGGCGAACGTCAGGGCGCTGCCCCACGCGAACCCGCGCGCTCGCCGCAGGCGGGCCACCCCCGACTCCATGACGCCCGCCAGCATCAAGGTCGCCGGGGCCTGTCGCAGCGCACGCAACGACCACAGGACGGCGAGGAGGGCCGCGGCCACACCGGCCGCCGCGCCCGCCCCCAGGTCGCGGGCGGACAGGTGCAGGAACACCTGGTTCGTGCCGGTGGCGCCGATCCACCAGGTGCGGAGTCCGGCGACGAGCGCTCCGCCGTACCCGATCGCGCCGGCGACGCCGAGGAGGCTTCCTGCGCCGGCCAGCACCGCCCCTTCCATCAGGAACAGCCGGCGGATCGTGGCGGACGGAAACCCGAGGGCCTGCAGCGTGCCGATCTCCCGCACTCGCTGTTCGATGCCCAGCCGGAAGAACAGCCCGGCCAGCAGCACGGCCGCCACGATCAGGAAGAAGCTGAAATAGACGAAATACTCGCCGAAGTCCGTTGCGCCTTCGGATGCGGCGAGGCCACGCGCCCGCACCGGCATGATCGAGAAGCCGGCGGCCTCCGGGTTGAGCTTGCGCTTCAGCGCCTCGGCGAACTCAGCTGACACCGCCGCGGGTCTTCCAACCGGCTGATCGGCCGGCGCAGCTGCGCCAGCGGGAGGCGCCAGCCGCACCGACGTCAACTGCCCGAAACGGCTGCCCCAGAGTTGCTGCCCCCGGGCGAGGGAGATGAATGCCTTTGGCGTGGCCCCAAAGCGATGCCAGTAGTCCTCATCCGCAGGGCGGATGCGGCGGAGATCCATGGGGAAGGGCGGTTCCCACGCGCGGATGTCCCTCACCCCCGACACGCCGGGCACATCCGGCGCCATCGACGCGTCGACATCGCCGCCGACTGAGACCACACCGGCGAGGCGGAATCGGGCGGTCTCGGTCGACAGCCGCCCGCCCTCCTGCCAGCGGAAGTATTCGACATCGATGCGGTCACCCGGCGAAGCCCGGAGATCCCGCCACGCCCATTCGTTGAGCCAGATGGACTCCTCGGGCGGGATCGCCGCCGCCGCGGGACCGGCGTCGACGCGCCCGACCGCGGTGAGCGCGCCCTCGCCAAGGTCCGCCGCGGCAATCACCGAATAGGGAATCTCGCGGCCGTTCGCGCGGATGGTGTTGGCCAGGTAGCTGAACACGCCTGACGCCGCCAACCCGCCCTCGCGCGCGACATCGAAGGCCGCGCGGGAAAGCGACTCGTCGAGCAGAATCCGGGCGCTCCCGACGGCCGCACCCGCGCCTGACGGCAGTGGGCGTATCGACACGCCCGCGTCCTGCAGGGAGAACACCCGCGCGAGCGCCGCGCGCACACGGTCCGCGTCGACGTCGCCCCGCGACGCACCGACGAGCACGGTATTGATCCGAGCGGGTTGCGCGAGATCGCGCTGCAGCCGGCTCAGGGGCACGAAGACGGTGAGCGCCCGATCCTGTGAGGGCTGAAGCGCGAACCCGCCCAGGGCGTCCGCGGGCACGACGGCGTCACAGGTCAGGCGGAGGGTGCGTCCCGTCTCTTCCCGCTTCCCGTACAGCGATTCCCTGGGGATCCAGTCGGCGGTTTCGAGCCGCAGCAGAAGATCGTCGCCCGGCCTCACGGCCAGCGCGTCAGCCAGATCCCCGCCGACGAACGCCGCCCGCCCGTCCGGCCCCTCGCGCGCGGCTCCGTGAAATCGCCAGAACCGTGCATCCACGCCGTAGACTTGCACCGTGCGCGTCCGCCGGCTGTCGCGCGCGTGCGCCACGACGCCCTGCAGCCTGATCATCGGGCAGCTCGTGATCGATCCGGCGCCGTCAACTGACGCGAACGCGTCGGCAAGATCCTCCCGGAAGAACCGGTCCGAGGCGACCACGACGTCGGTCTCGCCAAGCCGCTGCACGACGAGATCGCGCAGGCTCGCGCGAACCGAATGACCCACGAGCAAGGCTCCCGCCAGCACGGCAACAGCCGTGGCCACGCCGGCGACGACGGCCAGGTTGGTGCGCCAGTAGAAGCGGAGATTGCGAAGCAGGAGTCGGGTCACAGCGGGTGCAGCCGCCCGTCCGTCAAGCGGTACGTCGCCGCGAAGCGTTGAGCGAGATCGAGGTTGTGGGTGACGACAACGAGGATCGTCCGCTGGCTGCGGTGAAGCTCGAGCAGCAGGCCGGCGACGGCGTCCGTCGCCTCGTGGTCGAGGTTGCCCGTCGGCTCGTCGCACAGGACGAGTCGCGGATGGCAGACGAGTGCCCGCGCAATCGACACGCGCTGCTTCTCGCCGCCGGACAACTCACCCGGGCGATGGTGCAGCCGATGGCCGAGGCCGACCTCGTCGAGCAGGTCGAGGGCCCGGCTGCGGAACCCGCCGGCCGTCCCATCGGCGACGAGCGTGGGAATCAGCACGTTCTCCAGCACGCTGCACTGCGGCAGCAGGTGGTGATCCTGGAACACGAATCCCACCTGCCGGTTGCGGAAGGCGGCCAGGTTGCGATCTCCCAGCGTGTACGGGTCCACGCCATCGAGCTGCACCGTGCCGGTGCTCGGCGGATCGAGCGCGCCGAGGACATGGAGCAGGGTGCTCTTCCCGCTCCCGGAAGGTCCGACAATCGACACGCTCTCCCCGGCGTCCAGGCGCAGATCGACGCCCGAGAGCACCACGGTGGGGCCGGCCGGTCCGGGATAGCTTTTCGAGACGCCGACGACGTCAAGCACGATCGCTCCCCGCTTCCTCAGCGGCCCGCGCGGCCTGCCCGCGCCAGGACGGCCTCAAAGACCCCGACCGCGCGGTCCCGCATGATGGCCGCGCTGTAGTGCGCCCGAACGCCCTCGGAGCCCCGATCGCCGAGCGCCCGTCGCCGGGCCGGGTCCGTCAGCAGCTCGAGAAGGCCGCGGGCGAGGGCGTCCGGGTCGGCCGGCGCCACGAGGAGGCCTCCTCCCGTAGACCCGACGATCTCGGTTGCCGCGCCCCGCCGCGGCTGCACGATCGGGACGCCGCTCGCCATCGCTTCGAGCAGGAACAGCCCCTTGGGATCCTCGTAGTCGCCGGGAACCGAGAGCAGGCTCAACTCCTGCAGGAACGCGAGCTTCGCGGGTCGATCCAGCTCGCCGTGGTACAGGAACTGCGACGAGAGTCCCCAATCGCTCATCTGCCGCTGGATGCTTGCGAGGTAGCCCCGGTGCTCCGGACCCAGGTAACCGGCGGCCCACAGGCGGCTCGGCGGAAGCGCGGCGCCGCCCGACACGAGCCGGCGATACGCCTCGCAGAGCACGTGAAGGCCCTTCTCCGGCGCGATGCGCGCCAGATAGCCGATGGTAAACGGTTCGGGATCGGCCCCGGCCCGCTTCGTGTGCCCCTCCAGGTTGATGCCCAGGGGGACGACGTGGATGCGGCCCCGGTCGAGGCCGAGGTAGCCGGCCATCTGGTCGGCGCCGAACCCGCTCACCGCGATGAACGCGTCGACCAGCGCCGCGTGCCGGCGGATGATCTCGAGCGACTTCTCCTTGTACGGGTCGCCGAGGGAATCGAGGAACAGCTCCTCACCCTGGAACGTGCAGCAGACCGGCACACCGGGCAGCCCCTTCTTGATCGCGGGGACGAGGCCGATGAGGAGTGAGTTCGGCAGGGTGACGATCTCCGGCCGCAGCTCGTCGGCCAGGTAGCGGACGAGCTTGTCGATCTCCTTGCGCTGAAAACCGTCCGGGCCGTGCAGCATCGACACCGTCATCGCGCCGAGCTCGGCCGGATCGACGCTCACTCCCCACCGGGTGGCCAGCCGCAGCAGGGACGGGGAATCAAGCACGCGGTCGAGCATCCATGGCGTCCTCCGAAACAGCGCCAGGTGCTGCTGGAGGAAAACGTTGATGCCCCCCAGGAACACGCGGCCGTAGCTGACGTTCTGCTCGTCGGTTCGCGTCGGCGTGTATGTCGGGATGAGCTGCACGTCGTGGCCGGCCCTGCTGAGCGCCATGGCGAGCGTGTTGTCGCGCAGGCAGCTGCCGCAGTACATGTGGCCGGCGCCGGCGGTGATATAGGCGATCCTCATGCGCGGCTCACGAACTGAAACAATACAGCACGCCGTCCTGCGATCCGATGACCAGCGCACCGCGAGCGGCGGCCGGCGAGGCTGACAGCGGGGCGCCGGCCACGAACTCCCAGACCTTCTTCCCCGACACCAGGTCGAGTTCGTAGAGCACGCCGTCGTTGGACCCGACGAAGACGCGGTTGCCCGCGACGAGCGGCGAGGACTCGACGCGGGCTCGCGTCGTGAAGGCCCACACGGATTTCCCTGTCCGCCGGTTCAGCGCGTGCACGAGCTTGTCACGGCCGCCGACGATGACGCGGTCGGCGGTCACCGCCGCCGACGAGTAGAACGGGAAGCTGCGCGTCGGGTGCTGGTAGCGCCAGCGGACCGCGCGCTTCGCCAGGTCGATGGCGACCACCTCGTTGCCGAAGGTGCCGACGTAGGCGTGGCCGCCGCTCACCGCCGCCGACGCGCCCGTGTACGCCCCGAGGGCGACGGCGTAGCGCTCGGCGCCTGTTGCCGCGTCGAGGACGTGCAGGTGTTCATCGCATCCCGCGGCGTAGACCAGGCCCGCGTCGACTGCCGGCGTGGCGTGGACGGGTCCGCCGGTCCGGGCCTTCCAGGCGAGCGCCCCGGTGAGGGCGTCGAGCGCGTAGACATGCTCGTCGTACGACCCGATGTAGACGCGCCCGCCCTGGCAGTTCGGCGACGACTTGATCTCGCCCTCGGTCTTGAACGTCCAACGGGCCTTGCCGGTGGCCGCGTCGATTGCATGCACCTGGCCTTCGAGGTCGCCCACGTAGACGAGGCCGTCGCGCACGCAGGGGGACGACTCCTCGACAGGCCCTGCCGTCTCATAGGTCCACCGGGCCTTGCCGGTCGCCAGATCGACGGCATGCACGCGGCCGTCCATGGAGCCGACATACGCGGTGCCTTCGTCCATCGCTGCCGACGACTCGATCGAGTCCTTGGCCTGGTAGCGCCAGCGCAGCGTGAGCGGACCGGGCAGGGATGCATCGGCGACGCCGACGAGCGCGGGCGAGCCGCGGAACATCGGCCAGCTTCGGCTGACGTCCGCGGCCTGCGCGAACGCGGCGGCGAGCGCCGCGCCGCAGAGCAGGATCCCGAATGCGGGCCGCCGGCGCCTGCGCGTGTCGTTCATTGGCGCACCCCGGCCGGCGGCGCGGCGATGCTGAAGAGCCTGGAGGCGTTCATGATGTACAGCGCACCGTTGGCCGCGACCGGCGTGCTGTACACGGCGCTCCCCATGTTCATTTCGGCGAGCTTCTTGAGCGCCTTCCCCGCCTCGAGCACGACGACATCGCCATCCTCGTCGCCGAGGTACACCTTGCCGTCCGCGACCAGCGGCGATCCCCAGACGGCTGCCAGCATGTCGAACGTCCACTGCGGCGCGCCGGTCGCCGCGTCGAGGCAGTGCAGGAAGCCGCTGAAGTCCGCCGCGTAGACCAGGCCGCCGGCAACGGCCACGGTCGAGATCGAGCGCCGGATCTTGTCGTCGTGCCACACGCGGCCCGACTCGGTGATGTCGCCGGACTTCGACGCGTCGATGCAATAGAGGTGACCGACGCCCTCGCCGTTTTCAGGATCCTGGCCCACCGCCATGTAGACCCGTCCGCCATGGAACACCGGTGTGGAGAGTGCGCTGTTGCGGGTCCTGGGCCACACGCTGTCCTTCGGGTTCAGGTCGAACCGCCAGAGCGGCGCGCCGGTCCGCGCGTTGAACGCGTAGAGCCACCCGTCGCCGCCGGGAAAGACCGCCTGCATCACGCCGTTCGCCTCGCCGAGCGACGGCGACGACCACTGCCCGTGCAGAATGCGATCGCCCGGCGAGCCGTCCTGCCAGACGACTTTCCCGGTCAGGCGGTTGACGGCCAGGAAGCTCGGGGCGGACGGCGCCAGCACCTTCCCTGCCTCGTCGTCGCGGCCGTTCGACGTGACGATGAAGACGAGGTCCTCCCAGACGGCGGGCGAGGAGTTGGCCAGGTTGCGGGGCCGGACCCCCAGCTCTTTCATCATGTCGAGCCGCCACACGACGTCGGCGTCCGCCGGGCCCGCCAGCCGCTCGTCGGTCACCGGTCCGTCGTTCTCGCCGTCGGTGAAGCCCTCGGTGTCGAGTGCGACCAACTCGGCACGATTCGTGACGTAGTAGAGCCGGTTGCCCGCCACGGCCGGCGAAGACGCCACGCCCTGCTCGGGCCAGTCCACCGCCTTGCCTTCTTCGAGCTTGTCGGTGACGGCCTGCCACAGGAACGCGCCGTCCGATTCCCGGAAGCACATCAGGATGCCCTTGTCGCCGGTCACCTGGGCGTTTCTCGGGTTGGCGTTGTTCGTCCCTGCGAACACTTTGCCGCCCGCGACCACCGGATTGCCGTAGGACGTCGAACCCAGGTCCGCGGTCCACCGGATATTCGCGTTTGTCTTGACGTCCCAGGCGGACGGCAGCCCTGACACGGCCGCGACCATGTTGCGGCCAGGGGCGCCGCCCCACATGGGCCAGTCCTGCGCCGAGAGCACGATGGCAAGGGGTGCCGCGAGCGCCAGGGCGAGGACCCCGATCGCGGGCGCAATGAACGTGGCACCGGGAGGATTGGCCTGGGTCGTCATGCGCACGACAGGCCTACTTGCTGGCGGCGGCAACCGCCACTAACTGCGACTTCGTGCGGAAGTACATGACACCCTTCGACAGCGCCGGGCTCGCCATGCAGACGTCGCCCATCGTGTTGGTGGCAAGCAGCACGTAGGCGGGCCCGGCCTTGACGACGTAGACGTCACCGTCTTCGCTGGCGATGAAGATCTTGCCGTCGCCCGCCACGGGGGACGCGGAGAAGCCGCTGGTGCCCCCGCCGAGCCGCGTTTGGTACATGCGCTCGCCGGTACGCGCGTTATAGCAGATGAGCACGCCATTGATCCTGATGCTGTAGACGTAATCGCCGTACACGACGGGCGTGCTCATGTACGAGCCTTCACGGGGGTAGCTCCATGCGACGAACCGATTTGAAGTCTCGCCCGGCTTGAGCGAGATGTCGCCGGAGGCGTCCAGCCGGATCGCGTAGATGGGCGCCACCGGGCCGTGCGCGCTCGTCAGGAAGACGAGGCCGTGCGCCACGACCGGCGTCGGCACGGGAATGTCGCCGCCGCCCTGGAGGCGCCAGATCTCCTTCCCGGTCTCGACGTCGTAAGCCCCGGAGTGCTTGTAGCCGTTCACGATCATCTGCGCCCTGCCGCCGTCCACGTGCACCGTCGGCGTGCCCCAGGTCGGCACGTCGTCACGGTCCGTGCGCCACAGCTCCCGCCCGTCCTTGACGCTGAACGCCGCGATGAAGGACCCCTTGAGCACATCGCACTGCACCAGCACCTTGTCCTTGTAGATCACGGGAGAACTGGCGAACTCCCACTGCGCCTCCGGCACGACGTAGAACGCCGAGTCGAGCACCCCCAGGTCCTTCCGCCAGATCAGCTTCCCGTCGAGGTCGAAGCAGTAGAGCCCTTCCGACCCGAAGAACGCGATGAGATACTGCCCGTCTGTCGCAAGCGTCGTATTGGCATGCGTGGCCTTGGGATGCCGCTTGATCTTCGGAACGCCGGCATAGGCGGTCTTCTCCCAGAGGATCTTGCCCGAGACTCCATCCAGGGCGTAGATGAGCCACCGGTGGACGCTCGTGTCGTTCACCGAGCCGATGTCACCATAGAGTCCGACCTTGAGCTCAGGGTTTTCGGCGCCGCTGATGGAAGTGGCCACGAAGACGCGGCCGCCCCACACGATGGGGCTCGAATGACCGAGGCCAGGGATGGGAGTCTTCCAGCGGACGTTGCGCAACTCCGGTACACTCCATTCCGCAGGCAACGTGTACCCGTCAGCGACTCCGGCCGCATTCGTTCCGCGGAACGACGGCCAGTTCCCGCCGTCTCCCGCCCCCTGGCTTCGCGCGTGCGCCACCAGCACGACGCCCAGGAGCACGCCTACCGCCGCACCGAGGATCGCCTTCTCCCTCATCGGCTTGACTCCTTCGAGATCATCGCACTCCGCACGCGGAGCCTGGCACGTCGAACGTCGGTCAGTGCTTTGAGATCGCTGGAGCGGCGATCGCGTAGAGATCCGCCCGCGTCATGATGTAGAGCACGCCGTTCGCGGGCACGGGCGTGCTGTAAACCGAGTTGCCCATGTCGATCTCGGCGATCTTCTTCAACTCCGTGCCTGCCTTGAGAACGACGACATCTCCGTCCTGATCGCCCAGGTAGACCTTGCCGTCGGCCACGAGCGGCGACCCCCAGACCGGAGCCAGCGTGTCGTAGGTCCAGTAGGGCTTCCCGGTCTTGACGTCCAGGCAGTGCAGGACGCCTCTCAGGTCGGCAGCGTAGACCAACCCGTCGGCGACCGCCACGGTCGAAATGGACCGGCCGATCTTGTCGTACTGCCCAGACCCGGCCCGATTCCGTGATGTCACCCCGGCGCGCCGGGTCGATGGCAAGCGTGCGTCCTGCGCCGTTGGGATGATCGGGATCCTGCCCGACGCTCATGAACACCTGGCCCCCGCTGAACACGGGCGTGGCGACGCCGTAGTTTCGCGTCTTGGGCCACACGGCATCTTTCGGATTCAGGTCGAACTTCCAGAGCTTCTCCCCGGTCCGGGCGTTGAAGGCGTAGAGCCAGCCGTCCCCTCCCGGGAAGATCGCCTGATGAACGCCATCGACAGTCGCGAGCGCGGGCGAAGCCCACTGGCCGTGCAGGATGCCTTCACCTGGAGAGTTGTCCTGCCACACGACCTTGCCGGTGGCCTTGTTTACCGCCAGGAAGCTGGGCGCTTTCGGGGCGATCACCTTCTCGTCGGCGCTGTCCCGCCCGTTGGGCGTGCCGACAAACACGAGGTCCTCCCAGACGACCGGCGCGGACGCCGCCATGAAGAGCTGGGCCACCCCCAGTTCCATCCGCATGTCGAGCTTCCAGATGATGTCGGCATCCGTGGGTCCCTTGTAGACCTCGTCCTGGAAAGGGCCGTCGTTCGTGCCGTCCATGAGCCCTTCCGTGTCCAGGCACACCAGCTCGCCGCGGTTGCTCACGTAATACAGCCGCTTCCCTTCCACGGCCGCCGACGAGCAGACGCCTTCTTCGGGCCAGTCGATGTCCCCTTCCAGCTTGTCGGTGACGGCCTGCCAGAGGAACTTGCCGTCCGACTCGCGGAGGCACATCAGCACACCCTTGTCGCCGCTGATGTCGGGGTTCCTCGGGTTGCCATTGTTCGTGCCCAGGAAAATCTTCCCGTCGGCGACGACGGGGTTCCCGTTCGAGGAGGTCCCGATCGGGGCCTTCCACTTGATGTTCGTCCCGTTCTTGGCGTCCCAGGAGTCCGGGAGCGCCTTCATGGCGGACGTCATGTTGCGTTGCGCGGTGCCGCCCCACATCGGCCAGTCCTGAGCCGCCAATGGCAACGACACCAGGCCCGAGAGGAGGAGAATCGCGAGAGCGCGTTCCACGCGCATGAGTCCACTCCATTTCGAGTCGGCCGCGGCGCCAGGCGAGGACGCCCGCCGATCTTGTTCAGCGCGCCGAGGAGTGCCGTTCTACCGACTCTGTTGGGCCACCGCCAGGCACTTCATCTGCTTCTGGTCGCGAATGAGCAGCTTGCCATCCGCAAGGGCAATCGGAGCCCAGTTCTCGCCCGGCTCCAACAGCACCGCGCTGGCGAGCGGCTTGAAGCCGGACGGGTCAGGTTCGATGAGATACAACGTCTTGTTGCCATCCACGGCGAGCAGCAGACCGTCCGCGAGGACAGCACCGCCCTTGTTGAACGGCGGTTCGTCGCCCGTCTTCCACTTGACCTGGCCGTCCATCGTCATGCACACGAGCCCGTCGCTGCGCTCGTTGATGGTGTACTGGGCGTAGAAATGGTCTTTGTACAGAATGGGCGGCTGCGTGTGGGCGCCGAAGTCGACGTTCTTGAACAGCTCGGCGACGTTGTAGGTCCCGTCTGCTGCCTTCTGAACCTTGATCATGGCGGCGCCGGCGCTGTACCCGCCCGTGATGAGGACCCGCCCTTCACCGGCATCGACCGCATTCGGAACGGGAATCCCGCACTTCCAGTTGCCGTAGGTCCACAAGACCGTGCCGGTGAGCGGGTCGAGGCCGTTGACGCTGCCGCCGCCGGCGCTGCGGCCGAATCCGTTCGCGGCCATGATCATCACCAGGTGGTCGTCTCGCGCCGACCTTGACGAGCGACGGGCTGACATATCCGGCACCGCCGGAGAGCACGGGTGATTTCCACTTCAGCTCGCCTGTCAGCTTGTCGTAGGCCACCACGCTCGCCTGCGATGTCTGCGAGGCCACGATCACCAGATCGCGGTAGATGAGAGGGTTCTGGGTCAACGCCCACCTGGGCAGCTGTCCGCCGCCAAAGTCCTTCCAGACGTTCTTGTTCCAGACGGGCTTCTGCGTCGTCGTGTTGATGCAGTACAGGTCTCCGAGCGGTCCGAACGTGTAGACGTTGTTGCCATCGACCGCCGGCGTGGTTCGCGAGCCCGGATGATCGAACCTCCCCGGCGCGTCGTAGGCGAAGCTCCACAGCTCTTTGCCGGTGGCGAAGTCCAGACATCGCAGCTTGTCGCCGACGGTGTCGTCTCTGTCCAGCATGTAGACCTTGCCGCCGCTGACGACCGGGCCGCCGTATCCGGCGCCCACCGGAACGGTCCAGAGAACCTTGGGGCCCTCCTTCGGCCACGTGCGCAACAGGCCCTTCTCCACGGAGGTGCCGTCGCGCTTGGGTCCCAAGATACGCCGGCCAATCCGCGGCAAACACGTACGCGACGGACAGAGTGACGAGAAGTGCAATGAGTTCAGCCCTGGCCTTCATCAGTGTGGCTCCTGTTGACCGGCAAGCCGGGATGGTCACCGCGCCACCCCCCGGGGGGCATTCTACCGGAAGGTCCTGACGAGGCCTTGCTCAAAGCTCCAAACGCCCGTTCAGGACTCCGCGCGCCAGACGCGGCGGCGCCCGGGCCCTCGGTGAACGGCTCAGGACGCGTCGATGTCGCGCTGGATGTCCTCGAGAGACCGCCCCTTGGTTTCTGGCACCACGAGGTGGACCCACACGAGCTGCAGCACCATCATCGACGCAGAAGAACAGGAAGACATAGCCCGGCGCGAACGCCGTGACCATCTTCGGGAAGAACGTGGTCAGCAGGGCGGCGAAGACCCAGTGCGTGAAGCTGCCCAGGGCCTGGCCCTCGGCGCGGTGGCGGTTGGGGAAGATCTCGGAGATGAACACCCAGATCACCGTGCCCTGGCCGATGGCGTGCGACGCGATGAACGCGAAGATGCAGACCGGCACGATGCCGTAGTGCTGCGTGAAGAACGCCCACGCGGTGAGCCCCAGCGAAGCGATGTAGCCGATCGAACCGAGGTAGAGCAGCGTGCGGCGGCCCAGGCGGTCGATGAGCCACAGGCCCACGAACGTGAAGGCGAGGTTGGTGACGCCGATGCCGACCGACTGCAGCAGGGCGGCCTCCTTGCCGAGTCCCGTCATCTCGAAGATCCGCGGGGCGAAGTAGAGCACCGCGTTGATGCCCGAGAGCTGGTTGAAGAACGCGATCAGGATCGCGAGCATGATCGGCACGCGCAGACGCCAGGTCCAGAACCGCGAGGCCGTGCGCTTCTCGGCGTGGACGGCCGCGAGAATCTCGTCGGCGTGGGCTTCGAGGCGGGCCGGATGGCAGCTCGGGCTCGATCAGCTGAAGCACCGCCAGGCCCGCCGCCCGGTCGCCCTTGCGGCCGATCAGCCAGCGCGGGCTCTCGGGAAGGCCGAAGCACATCGCGGCATAGATCACGGACGGCACGGCCGCGATTCCGAGCATCCAGCGCCACGCGTCGTCGCCGCCGATGCGCGCGATGATCGCGTTCGACGCGAACGCGAGCGACGATGCCGAAGACGATGTTGAACTGGAACATGCCCGCCAGGCGTCCGCGATACGCGGGCGGGGCGATTTCCGAGATGTAGAGCGGGGCGGCAACCGTCGAGATGCCGATGCCCAGTCCGCCGAGGAAGCGCGCGACGATGAACGTGCCCACCCCGTCGGCGAACGCGCAGCCGAACGCCGACAGGACGTACAGGATGCCGATGAGCGATCAACGTCTTCTTGCGCCCGAACCGATCCGTCGGCCAGCCCCCCAGCAGCGAGCCAAGCACCGTGCCGTAGAGCGCGGCGCCCATCGCCAGGCCGTGCATGCCCGCACTGAGGCCCCAAAGCGCCTGGATCTTCTGTTCCGCGCCGGAGATGACGACGGTGTCGAAGCCGAAGAGAAATCCGGCGAGGGCCGAGACGACTGACCAGAGGAAGAGACGTCGGTTCATGATTGGGGCCACTCCTGTGGGCCGACGATCAACCGGCCCGCCGCACCGACGCGCAGTCTATCAGCCTCCTGGCCCGAGTTGCGCAGGAGGTTCTGGCTCCAGGCCGGGAACTTGCGATCCCTGGAGTGACAGTGATATCGATGCGTATGCTCGAAGACCCGCAGGACCTGCACCCGCCATCCGACGCGCCGCTCTTCGGCGGCATCGAGGGCGGAGGCACGAAATTCGTCTGCGTCATAGGGCGCGGGCCGGACGAGGTGGTGGCGGAATCGCGCATCCCCACCACGACGCCGCAGGCGACCCTGTCGGGGGTGGTGGACTTCTTTCGGACCGAATCCGCCCGGGTCGGCACTCCCGCGGCCATCGGCGTTGGCTCCTTCGGGCCGGTGGATCTGCACGAGGAATCTCCGACCTGGGGCTACATCACGACGACGCCCAAACCCGGCTGGGAGCGCACGGACGTGGCGGGCCGCTTGCAGAGGGACCTTGGCGTGCCCGTCGCGTTCGACACCGATGTGAACGCGGCCGCGATGGGCGAGGCGCGCTGGGGCGCGGCCCGCGGCCTCGACAGCTTCGTCTACCTCACGGTGGGCACCGGCATCGGCGGCGGCGGCCTCCTGGGCGGCCGGCCCATGCACGGCCTCGTGCACCCCGAGATGGGCCACTTGCTGCTCCCCCGCGACCCGGCAGCCGACCCCTTCCCTGGCATGTGCCCGTTCCATGGCGGCTGTCTGGAGGGACTCGCCTGCGGCCCGGCCCTGCTCGCACGCTGGGGACAGCCCGCAGAGAGCTTGCCCGAAGGCCATCCCGCCTGGCCTCTCGAGGCGCACTACCTCGCGCTCGCCATCGTGAACTTCGTCTGCACCCTCTCGCCTCAGCGCATCATCCTCGGCGGCGGAGTCATGGAGCAGGTTCACCTCTTCCCGCTCATCCGGCGGGAGGTCGTGGCACTGCTCAAAGGATACGTGCGCGCTGAGGAGATCCTGTACGGGATCGACGCCTATATCGTGCCCCCGGGCCTCGGACGCCGGTCGGGCCGCCTGGGCGCGATCGCGATGGCCGAGCACCTTGAACGGATGACCGGCCGGTAACGGCACGCGTCTCGACAGCCTCCGGAGGGTATCCCGATGATCAGAAGAACACTGTGGCTCCTGGTCCTGCTCGCGGCTTGCGCCACGGGCGCTACCGCCGCGCCGCCTGAGGGATTTCTCCGCACCAACGCCGCGCGCATCGTCGACGGCCAGGGTCGCGAGGTGCTGCTGCGCGGGATGGGCCTCGGCGGCTGGATGCTGCAGGAAGGCTACATGCTGGGCATCAAGAAGGAAGGCACGCAGCACTCGATCAGGGCCCGAATCACGGAACTGGTGGGCAAGGCAGACGCCGACGAATTCTACCGGCTCTGGCGGCAGAACCACATGACCCGTGCCGATGTCGATCGGCTGGCCGCCTCCGGCTTCAACAGCGTCAGGCTCCCCATGCACTACAACCTCTTCACGCTGCCGATCGAAGAGGAGCCGGTCAAGGGACGCGACACATGGGTGGCAACGGGCTTCGAGATGACCGACCGCCTGCTCGCCTGGTGCCGGGCGAACCACATCTATCTCATCCTCGACCTCCACGCGGCGCCCGGCGGGCAGGGCAAGGACGCCAACATCTCCGACTACGATCCGGCCAAGCCGTCGCTGTGGGAGAGCGAGGAGAACCGGCGGAAGACGGTGGCGCTGTGGCGGAAACTGGCGGAACGCTACGCGAACGAGCCATGGATCGGCGGCTACGACATCCTCAACGAGCCCAACTGGACCTTTGAGGGCAAGGACAAGAACGGGCGGGAGGACGTGTCCAACCAGCCGATCTGGGACCTCTACAAGGCGATCACCCGGGCCATCCGCGACGTGGACACGAAACACATCATCATCGTCGAGGGCAATGGCTGGGGCAACAACTACGCCGGATTCCCGGAGCCCTGGGACAACAACCTCGTCATGAGCTTCCACAAGTACCTGGAACCCGAATACCGAGGAGGCAATCGCGCGGTTCCTCGCCCTGCGCGAGAAGTACCGCATGCCCATCTGGCTCGGCGAGAGCGGCGAGAACACCAACGAGTGGTTCCGGGAGTGCGTGGCCCTCGTCGAGAAGCACGGGATCGGTTGGGCCTGGTGGCCGTACAAGAAAGTCAGCAACCCGAGATGCATCATGACGGTGACGCCGCCGGACGATTTCAAGAAGGTGGTCGACTACTGGAACGGCGAGGGCGAGCGCCCGTCAGCAGACGCCGCCCGGCGCGGGCTCCTCGAGCTCGCGGAGAACCTGAAGGCTGAGAAGTGCACCTTCAACGCGGATGTCGCGCGGGCGCTGATTCCAGCCGGGAACGCGGCTCCAGCCGAGCGTGTGGAGAGAGACTGAGATGTGCCAAAGGGTTGTGTGCCGAAAGTGCGGAAAGCCGACGTGGATCGGCTGTGGCCGTCACGTGGAGGCCGTCCTGGGAGACGTGCCGCCGGCCGAGCGGTGCCAGTGCAAGAAGTCGTGGCTCGCGCGGTTACTTGGACTCTGAGCGGCGCGTCCGGCCCACCGGCGTTCCACGCGATTCAGGCGATCCCGCCTGTATAATCCGGCTGACCTGTCACTCCCGGAGGCTCCATGAGCGATCTGACCCGCCGTTCGTTCCTCGCCACGCTGGGCACGGGCCTGGCGGCGGCGCCCGCTCTGCTGCGCGCCCAGTCCCGCTCGGCCCGCTATCCGATCGCCTTCTCGACGCTCGGCTGCCCTGATTGGAGCTGGAAGACCATCCTCGAGAACGCCCGCAAGGACGGCTACGTGGCGCTCGAACTCCGCGGCATCGCCGGCGAGATGGACCTGCCGAAGGTTCCGGAGTTCATCGGCACGCGCCTCGCCGACACGAAGCGTGACCTCGCCGCCCTCGGCATCGCCGTGAGCGATCTCGGGGCCTCGGCGCGCATGCACGAGAAGGATCCCGTCGTGCGGGCGGCGCAGTTCGACGAGGGCCGGCGCTTCATCGATCTCGCGCAGGCCATGGGCGTCAAGTACGTGAGGATGTTCGGCGACAAGTTCCCCGAGGGGGAGCCGAGAGACGAGGTGATGAAGCGCGTCATCGAAGGTTTCCGGACGATGGCCGGCTACGCGAAGCCGGCTGGCGTGACGGTGCTCATCGAGTCGCACGGCGACTTCACCCGTTCGGCGGACCTGGAGAACATCCTGACAAGCGTCGCGTCGCCGCAGTTCGCCCTGTTGTGGGATGCGCACCACTCGTTTGTCGCCGCCGGCGAACAGCCCGCCGCCACCTTCGCGAAGATCGGCAAGTGGACGCGCCACACACACCTGAAAGACTCGAGACCTGAGGGGGCCGACCGCCGCTACGTGCTGATTGGCGCAGGCGAGGTGCCCGTGAAAGAACAGGTCCGGGTGCTCGCCGCGTCCGGCTACAAGGGCCTCTACTGCTTCGAGTGGGAGAAGAAGTGGCACCCGGAAATCGAAGCACCGGAGGTCGCCTTCCCGCACTACGCGAAGACGATGGCGGAGTATCTCTCGGCGGCGGGCGTGAAGCCTGCGTGAGGAGCGGATGATGCGGAGCCACGACAAGATCAGCCGGCGCGAGTTCCTGGAGCGCGGCAGCCTCGCCGTGGGCGCCGTCGCCGCGGTGCCCGCGCTGCTGGCGGCCGGATCGGCAGAGGCGGCCGTGTCGATCCCGCGGCGCACGCTCGGGCGCACGGGCGTCAGCGTGTCGATTCTCGCCATGGGATGCGGCAGCCGCTTCCTGGCCTACCCCGCGGAGCAGGCGACGTCGGTGCTCGAGAGGGCCGTCGGCCTGGGCATCAACTACCTCGACACCGCGGCGGATTACGGCAAGGGCGAGAGCGAAACCCGCGTGGGCCGGTTCCTCGCGACGCGCCGCCGCGACGTGTTTCTCGCCACCAAGGTGCCGCCGTCCGCCCGGACGCGCGACGCCGCGATGCGGGAAGTCGACGCGAGCCTCAAGCGGCTCCAGACCGACCATGTGGACCTGCTGCACCTCCACGGGCTCGGCGACGAGGCGGACCTCGCGAAGATCGAGGCCGCCGACGGCGCCCTGAAGGCGCTGTACGAACTGCGCGCGCAGAAGGTGGCGCGCTTCGTCGGCATGACGAGCCACGCCAACGGCGCGGTGATGGCGACGGCCATCGAGCGCCATGACCTCGACTGCGTGCAGATGGCGATGAACCCCGCCCGGGCGCTGCGTTTCGAGGAGCTCGCGCTGCCGGCCGCCAACAGGAAGACCCTCGGCGTGATCCTGATGAAGGTCACGGCCCAGGACAAGCTGCTGGGTGCCGGACGGGCGGACGCAGCCTCGCTGCTCCGTTACGCGTGGAGCCTGCCGATCTCGGCCGCTGTCTGCGGGATGCCCAAGCTCGAGTTCCTCGACGCGAACGTCGCCGCCGCGCGGGCGTTCGCGGCGCCGCTCACGCCGGCGGAGATGGAAGGCCTCCGGCGGCAGTACGCCGTCCAGACGGTCGCGATGGCGGACTTCTTCTCGCAGCATCGCGACGGCGGGGAGTGGATGGCGTAGCTGACGCCTCGGCGTCGGGAGTGAGCGAGGCATGCATCCACGAGTCAACCGCTGCCGGCCCGTCACCGCGGCCCTGGCCGCGTGGCTGGCCGTCGTCGCGCTTGCGGCCGAGCCCGTCACGCTCGCGCCCTATCCGCAGAAGATCCGGACGTTTCATGCGTTAGACGACCCGGCCGTCCCTCCGGCCCTTCGAGACGCCGGTGATGCCCCCGCCGCCGCCCGGGCGTCGGATGGCGCAACCTGGTCCGGAGGCCCCCAGGGACTGGCGCGCCTCGACGAGAAGGCGCCCGCGCGCGATCGCCTCCAGTACTTCGGCGGCCGGCGCTACCTGCCGGACGATGACGTGCTGCGGATCGTCCCCGACCAGGCCGGCGGCGTCTGGGTGCGCACGCGCACGGGCGTCTCGCACATCGAACTGCGCCCGATGACGCTCGCGCAAAAGGCCGGGTTGATGGAGCAGAACGTGCGGCTGCGGCACGACCGCTACGGGATGCTCGGCGACTCCCACCTCGAGGTCCCGGGCGATCTCTCGACCAGCCGGCACGTCGACAACGACAACAACGGCCTGTGGACATCGATCTACGCGGCCGCAGAGTGTTTCCGCTACGCCGTCACATCGTCGCCGGAGGCGCTCGCGAACGCCCGCAAGGCCGTCGAGGCGCTGCTGTTCCTCGAGGAGGTCACGGGGCGCAGGGGCTTCCCCGCCCGCTCCTACATCCGCAAGGGCGACCGCATGCCGACGAGCGGTGAATGGCACTGGACCGCCGACGGGCAGATCTACTGGAAGGGCGACACGAGCTCCGACGAGATCGTGGGGCACATGTTCGCGTTCGGCATCGCCTTCGACCTCCTGCCCGACGCGGGTCTCAAGCAGCGCATCGCCGCCGCGACGCGCCGCATCATGGACCACATCGTCTCGAACGGCTACTACCTCGTGGATGTCGACGGCCAGCCGACGACGTGGGGGAAGTGGTCGCCGAAGTACTTCGCCGAGGACCCCGAGGACTCGGCGCTCAACGCGCTGGAACTGCTCAGTTTTCTCAAGACCACGGCGCACGTCACCGGCGACCAGCGGTACGAAGCGGAATACCGGAAGGTCGCGCACGACCTGGGATACGCGAAGATCATCCTGCGCCTGCACGAGGTGCGGAAGGAGATGAACTACTCCGACGAGGAACTGGCCATGCTGCCGTTCTACGGCGTGTTCCGCTACGAGCGCGACGAGGCGATGCTCGGGCCCTACCGGCACGCGCTCGACGACTGGTGGCAGAACATGCAGCGCGAGCTCTGCCCGCTGTGGACGTTCATCTACCTGACGGGCCGGCCTGACGCGAAGGTGGACCTGGAGGGCGCGGTCTGGACGCTCTATCGCATGCCGATCGATCTCATCGACTGGGACGTGAAGAACTCCCATCGCCCCGGCATCGAGTGGACCGGCGAGCCGGACCGCCACGGCCGGCGGGAGGCGCGCACGCTGCTGCCGCCGGACGAGCGGCCGGTCATGCGCTGGAACGCCAATCCTTTCGTCGTCGACGGGGGCCGCGGCGGCCGGAGCGAGTCCGACGGTGGCGCGTTCCTGCTGCCCTACTGGATGGGGCGGCACCACAAGTTCCTGATCGGCGAGTGACGGCCCCATGACGGACGGACCGAGGGCCGCATCGGAGGCGCCTGGCGCCGGTTTCCTCTCCGGCATCATCGAGGGCTTCTACGGGCCGCCCTGGTCCCGGTCCGAGCGGCTGGAACTGGTCGACATGATGGCCGCCTCCGGGCTGAACGCGTATCTCTACGCTCCCAAAGACGACCTCAAGCACCGCGTGCGGTGGCGGGAGGCCTACTCGCCGGAGGAGGCTGAGGCACTCGGCGCGTTGATCGAAGCCTGCGTCCGGCGCGGCCTGCGGTTCGTCTACGCCCTCGCCCCCGGCCTCGACATGCGGTTCAGCGGAGAGACGGATCTCGGCTGCCTCCGGGCGCGCGTCGAGCAGATGCTGGCCCTGGGATGCGAGCACTTCGGGCTGCTCTTCGACGACATCCCGGATGAGATGCATCCGGAAGACGCGGCGCGTTGGGGGTCGCTGGCCTCGGCGCACTGCGGCGTGACAAACGCGCTGGCCCTGTGGACCCGCGAGCGCCGGCCCGGCGCACGATTTCTCTTCTGCCCCGCGCCCTACTGCGGACGCATGGCGGACGCCCAGCTCGGCGGGCGGGGGTACCTCGAGACGGTGGGACGCGAACTGGCGCCGGAGATCGACGTCTGCTGGACGGGGCCGGAGATCGTGTCGCGCGAGATCACCGTCGCCCACGTGCGCGCGGTCGGGCAGGTCCTGCGGCGCCCGCCGCTCATCTGGGACAATCTTCACGCCAACGACTACGACGGCCGGCGCTTCTACTGCGGCCCCTATGCCGGCCGGCCGCCAGAGTTGAGGGGCGAGGTCGCAGGGATTCTCGTCAATCCCAACAACGAGTGGCCGTTGAACTTTGTGCCGATTCGCACGTTCGGCGTATTCGTCCGCGGCGGCGGGCCGTGGGACGCCCGCGCGGCCTATCTCGCCGGGATGGCCGAGTGGCTGCCGCGCTTCCGGACTTCCGGCCCGGACATGACGCTGGACGACCTCGTCCTGCTGGGCGACTGCTACTACCTGCCGTACGAGGAGGGCCCGGCGGCGGTCGCGCTGCTCGAATCCGCGCGGCGACTGCTCGCCTCCGATCCGTCCGGATGGGGCGAGGCTGCCGCCGAGTTCCAGCAACGAGCGGGGCGGCTGCGTGATGTGTGCGCGCGCGTGGCGAAGCTGCACGACCGGCCGCTGTTCCACGCGCTCGGCCGGCGCGCCTGGGAACTGCGCGAGGAGATGGACCTGCTGCTGGGCTACGTGCGCAGCAAGCGTGAGCACCCGGACGCCCCCTTCCGCTCCGGCTTCCATCTTCCCGGCACTTATCGAGGCGGAATCGCGGCGCAGCTGCAGCAGTTGCTGGCGCAGCAACGCGACGGCACGTTCGTTTCCGCGCCCGGGCAGCGTCCGGAATGCCCGCCCACCGCATCCCGGTCTGGCACATGAGCACCTTCAGCATTCGTTCCGTGCGGCCCGATGATCAGGCAGCCGCCTATTACATCTGCCTCAAGACCGGCGACCACGGCCGGGACGGCGAGCCGTTCTACCGAGACGACCCGGACGCCCTGGGCCGGATCTTCGTCGGTCCCTACATGGCCTTCGAACCGCAGCTGGGACTGATCCTGGAAGACGAGCACGGCATCTGCGGGTACGCCTTCGGTTGCGTCGACTCCAGGGCGTTCTACGCGCGCTACGAGTCGGAGTGGCGCCCGCAGCTGTGCGCGAGCTTCCCGATGCCCCAGGGGGATCCGGCCACGTGGTCGCGGGCGCAGACCGTGCATTCGTGGTACCACGAACCCGACTACTACTGCCCTGAGCCCTACGAGGCGTATCCCTCCCACATGCACATCGATCTGCTCGATCGCGCGCAGGGCCGGGGCTTCGGGCGTCGGATGATGGCGGAGGGCATGGACAGGCTTCGCCGCCTGGGGTCGCCAGGCGTTCACCTCGGCGTGAGCGTGCGCAACGAGCCGGCGCAGGCGTTCTACCGGAAGCTGGGATTCCGCGAACTGATACGGGTCGGCTCGGCCACGGACGGCGTGGTCTACATGGGAAAGGCGCTGTAGTCGATGGCTTCAGGCCTGGCGCTGCTGAACAGGTACGTCGTGCCTCCGCTCACCGTGCTGAGCGAGAACACGTACCTGTCCGCGATCCGCGCCGGCATGGTGTCGGTCGTACCGCTGACGATCATCGGCGGGTTGTTCATGGTGGTGTCGTTTCTCCCGGTGGCCGGTTGGGACAGGACCGTGGCCCCTTACCTGCCCCTGCTTCAGGTGCCGGTCACCGCCACGTTCGGCATGCTGGCCGTCTTCGTCTGCTTCGCGATCGGCTACGACCTCGGCAGGCGGTTGAAGCAGGAGGCCGTCGTCAGCGCCGCGATGGCCACGCTCGTGTTCCTGATGATCCAGATCCGGCCGGACGATCAGCGCCTCTCAATGGACGGCCTGGGGTCGAACGGCCTGTTCGCGGCCATCCTCGTCGCGCTGATCACGGTGCGGATGCAGAAGCTGTTCACCGACCGGAAGTGGGTCGTGGCGCTGCCGCGCCACGTGCCGGACATCGTCTACGAGACGTTCCTCGCGCTGGTGCCGATGGTCTTCCTGGTGACGGCGTTCTGGCTGATCCGTTTCGTGCTGGGCGTGGACATCAACGCGGTCGTGCAGGCGGTGTTCACGCCGCTGGTCTTCGCGCTGAACACCCTGCCCGGCATCCTGATGTACGCATGCCTCGTCACGCTGCTGTGGTCGGTGGGCATCAACGGCGACAACACGCTGGACGCGATTGTCGCGCCCGTCTTCCTCCAGTACCTGGCGGCCAACGTCGAGGCGGCCGCGCACGGGCAGGCGCTCCCGTACGTGACCGCGCTCGGGTTCTTCACGACTTTTGTGAACGTCGGCGGGACCGGCGCGACCATTGGCCTAGCCCTGGTCCTGCTGCGCTCGAAGGAACCCGGCTATCGGCAGGTGAGCCGCCTCTCGCTGCCGACGCAGATCTTCGGGATCAACGAACCCATCTTCTTCGGCATCCCCATCGTGCTGAACCCTGTCTTCATGGTCCCGTACGTCATCAACGCGCTCGTGCTCACCACCGGGACGTACCTCCTGATGAGCTCGGGCGTGATTCAGAAGCCGTTCGTGGCCGTGCCCTGGACGACGCCGCCGATCATCGGCCACTACTTGGTGACGGGCGGGGACTGGAAGGCGGCGGTCTGGGGTGCGCTGTCGATCCTGATCGCCATGGCCGTCTACTACCCGTTCGCCAGGGCCGCCGAACGGCAGCGGTTGGCCGCCGAACGCGGCCCGGAGCCATCTGCAGATGTCTGAGCCATCGCGATCCCGCCGCCTCTCAGGTCTTGCCGCATGGGCCGCCGTCGCCGCGGCTGCGGCTGGGACGGCCGGGGCGGCGCCTGTCCGCCTGGTGTTGCAGCCGCCGGTCAGCGTCTCCTCCGTGGCACCCGGGCTAGTGCTCGTCGACTTCGGCCGGGTGGCCTTCGGCAATCTCCGCATCTTACCGCCGGCGGGCGCCAACGCCGAGATCACGGTTCATTTCGGCGAAGCGATGGCGGGCGGCCGCGTCAACCGCACGCCGCCTGGTTCCGTGCGGTACTCCGTGACACGGGTTTCGCTCGCCGGTGCCGGCGCCGTTGTCGCCGCGCCGCCGCCCGACGCGCGCAACACCCGGCAGCCCGCCGCGATCCTCACGCCGCCAGAATGGGGCGTCGTCACGCCGTTCCGCTGGGTCGAGATCGAGGGCTGGCCCGGGGAACTCCGCCCCGAGCACGTGAGCCGCCAGGCGGCGTTTGCCGGCACGTGGGACGATGGCGCCGCCGCGTTCCGTTCTTCGGACGCCGTGCTGGACCGTATCTGGGAGTTGTGCCGCTACTCCATCAAGGCCACCACGTTCGCCGGCGTGTACGTTGACGGCGACCGCGAGCGCATCCCGTACGAGGCCGACGCCTACCTCAACCAGTTGAGCCAGTACGCGACTGACCGCGACGTGCAGATGGCCCGCGACACGTTCGACCATCTGATGACGCATCCGACCTGGCCGACGGAGTGGGCCTTCCACATGATCTTCATGGCCCACGCCGACTGGATGCACACGGGCGATGCGGTGTGGCTCGCCTCGCGCTACGAGTCGCTGAAGCCCAGGCTGCTCCTCGACCGCGCCCGCGCCGACGGGCTGCTCGTCAGCACCGAGGCGCACCGCACGCGCGAGGACATCGTCGACTGGCCGGCCGGCGAGCGCGACGGCTACGTGTTCACCCAGGTCAACACGGTGGTCAACGCCTTTCACCTCCGCTCGCTGTCGCTCATGGCGGAGCTCGCGGATGCGCTGGAGAAGAAGGCCGACGCCGCGGAGTACCGGGCGCGGGAACGCTCGTCGCGCGCCGCGTTCCAGCGCGTGTTGTTCGACCCCGCGAGCGGGCTGTACCGCGACGGCGAAGGCACGGATCACGCGTCGCTGCACGCGAACCTCTTCCCGCTCGCCTTCAAGCTGGTGCCCGAGGCGCACGCGGCCGGCGTGGCGGCGTGGCTGGCCCGCCGCGGGATGGCCTGCTCGGTCTACGCGGCGCAGTATCTGCTCGAAGGCCTCTTCGCCCGCGGCGCCGGAGCGGAGGCGCTGGCGCTCGTCACCGGGCCCACCGATCGGAGCTGGCGGCACATGCTCGAGAGCGGCACCACGATCACGTGGGAGGCCTGGGATCAGAAGTACAAGCCCAACCAGGACTGGAACCACGCGTGGGGAGCGGCGCCCGCCAATCTGCTGCCGCGGTTCGTGCTTGGCGCGCAGCCGCTCGCGCCGGGTTGGCGCCGCGCCAGGATCCGCCCCATTCCCGGCACCCTGACGCACGCGCAGGGCACGGTCCCCACACCCAGGGGACCACTTCAGGTCGCCTGGGCCAGCGAGGGCGGCTTCACGCTGACGCTCACGCTGCCGCCTGGCGTCACGGCTCAGGTCGACCTTCCTGCTTCGCCGGGCTCGCGCGGCGTCTTCAGCGGTGGGGCGCCCCTCCGCGCCAGGCGCGTGGATGCGCGCTGGCTGCTCGAAGAGGACGTGGCCGGATCGGTCACGCTGGAGGTCAAATGACGGAGCACGCCGCCCTGAACACCAGGGACGCGCGTCCGGCCGGCCCGGGCGTGTCGCCCCGCTACAAGTGGTGGGTGGTGTTCATGCTCTGGTTCGTCTGCTTCTTCAACTACGCAGACCGCCAGGCCATCTTCGCCGTGTTCCCCACGCTGAAGGCTGAATTCGGGTTCGACACGGTCCAGCTCGGGTTCATCGGTTCCGCGTTCATGTGGGTCTACGCGTTCGGCGCTCCCGCCGCCGGGTTCATCTGCGACCGGTTCCGCCGCAAGGATCTCATCCTGGGCGGCTGCCTCTTCTGGAGCTTCGTGACGATCACCACCGGCTGGTGCTCGAAATTCTGGCACTTCGTCACCGTGCGGGCGCTCGAGGGCCTCGGCGAGACGTTCTACTTCCCGGCGTCGATGTCGCTCATGAGCGACTATCACGACCGGCGCACCCGCTCGCGCGCGCTCTCGTTCCACCAGTCGAGCGTGTACCTGGGCACCATTCTCGGCAGCTGGATCGGCGCCTGGTTCGCCGAGCACGTGGGCTGGCGCTACGGCTTCTACCTGTTCGGCAGCCTGGGCATGGTGCTCGCGATCGCGTTGTTCGCCTTTCTGCGCGAGCCGCGGCGCGGCGCGGCCGACGAAGCAGCCGGCGATCTCGCGGCGCACGGCATCGGAGCCGGGCCGCTGTCGGCTCGCGAGACGCTGCGCCTGATCTTCCGCTCGCCCGTCGTGCCGCTGCTCATGCTGGCGTTTGTCGGCGCGAACTTCGTGGCGACGATCTTCCTCACGTGGACGCCGACGTTCCTCGTCGAGAAGTTCGGATTCCGCCTGACGTCCGCCGGGCTGTCGGGCACGATCTTCATCCACCTCGCGAGCGCCGCGAGCGTGCCCGTGGCAGGGGCGCTCGCCGACCGCCTCACGCGCCGTTTCGCCGGCGGCCGCATGCTGGTGCAGGCGCTCGGGCTGCTGGCCGGAGCGGCGTTCGTGGTCATCGTCGGCCAGACGGCCGTGACGGCTACCCTCATCCTCGCGATGACGGCCTTCGGCGTTTCCAAGGGCTTCTACGACTCCGGCATCTTCGCGTCGCTCTTCGATGCCGTCGAGCCGCGGGCGCGCGGCACGGCGGCCGGGTTGATGAACACGGTCGGCTGGGGCGGCGGCGCGCTGGGGCCGGTGTTCGTCGGCTGGGCGTCGAAGTACGGCAGCAGGCCCACCGAGGTCGAGAACATGAGCGAGGCCATCGCGTTCGGTGGCATCATCTACCTCATCGCGGCGGCCCTGGTCATCGCGGCCATGCTGCTGCTCGCCCGGCAGGAACGGCGGGTGCACCCGTGATTGACGCACCTCTGAGCGGAATCGTGCCCCCGATGATCACGCCGATGCGGGGCCGGGACGAACTCGACGTCGCCGGCCTCGAGCGGCTGGTCGAACACGTCCTGGCCGGCGGCGTGAGCGGGCTGTTCCTCCTCGGCACGACGGGCGAGGGCCCGAGCCTCAGCTACCGCCTGCGCCGCGAGCTCATCGAGCGCGTCTGCCGTCAGGTCCGGGCGCGCGTGCCGGTGCTGGTCGGCATCACCGACACCGCGTTCGTCGAGGCCCTGAACCTCGCGCGATTCGCGGCGGACGCGGGCGCGGATGCGCTGGTCGCCGCGCCGCCGTACTACCTGCCTGGTGGGCAGCCGGAGCTGCGCGAGTACCTCCACCATCTCGTGCCCGAACTGCCGCTGCCGCTCTTCCTCTACAACATGCCGGCGCTCACCAAGGTGCCCTTCGATCTGGAGACCGTCCGGATCGCCATGGACGAGCCGCGCATCATCGGCCTCAAGGACAGCTCCGGGGACATGGACTACTTCCGTGGCGCGGCGGGCCTGCTGCCGCGCCGTCCGGACTGGTCGCTCCTGATCGGGCCTGAAGAGCGCCTCATGGAGGCGGTGTTGGCCGGGGGCCACGGCGGGGTCAGCGGCGGCGCCAACCTGTTCCCGGCCCTTTACGTCAGCCTCTGCGCCGCCAGCCGAGCGGGCGACGAGCCGCGCGCGAGTGCCCTGCACGCCCAGGTGATCCGCGTCAGCAACTCGCTGTACCGCATCGGCAAGCACCCGTCCGCCTTCATCAAGGGCATCAAGTGCGCGCTCTCCTGCCTGGGCATCTGCGACGACTTCATGGCCGAGCCGTTTCACCGGTTCCGCGCGGGTGAACGCGAACTTGTGGCACAGCGTCTGGCCGCGCTCCAGATCGAGATCGCGCGCCTGCCGGCCTAGAAAACTGCCCGGGGGACTATCGATGGAACCACTGCCCAGTGAACTCGAACGAGCGGTCGGTGCCCACCACAGCGGGCCGTCGGGCGGGACGCCCCGGATCACGGGGATGCGGGTGGTCCCCGTCGCCGGGCGCGACAGCATGCTGCTCAACCTGAGCGGCGCCCACGCCCCCTTCTTTACGCGGAACGTCTTGATCCTGACAGACGAGTCCGGCCGGCACGGCGTGGCGGAGGTCCCTGGCGGCGGGCGCATCCAGCAGACGCTGGAGGACTCGCGCGGGCTCGTGCTGGGCCAGCCGATCGGGGCCTGGCACAGAGTGCTGGCCGCGATGCGCAGCCGGTTCGCCGACAGGGACGCGGCCGGGCGTGGGGACCAGACGTTCGATCAACGCGTGGCCATTCATGCGATGACGGCGGTCGAGACGGCGATGCTCGACCTGCTGGGCCAGCTGCTCGGCGTGCCGCTCTGCGCCCTGCTCGGAGAGGGAAAGCAGCGCTCCTCCGTCGAGGTGCTCGGCTATCTGTTCTTCGTCGGCGACCGGACCAGGACGCCGCTCGCCTACGCGGCCGAGCCGGACGCCCGCGACGAGTGGCACCGCCTGCGGCGCGAGGAGGCCGTCACGCCCGGCGCGGTGCTGCGGCTCGCCGAGGCGGCCCAGGCCCGCTACGGCTTCGCCGACTTCAAACTCAAGGGCGGCGTGTTCGCCGGCGAGCGGGAGATGGAGACCATCGACGCCCTCGCAGGCCGCTTCCCTGCCGCCCGGATCACGATCGACCCCAACGGCGCCTGGTCGCTCGAGGAGGCGATTCGCCTCTGCCGTCCGCGGCGCCACGTGCTGGCCTACGTCGAGGATCCCTGCGGCGCCGAACAGGGCTACTCGGGGCGCGAGGTGATGGCCGAGTTCCGCCGGGCGGCGGGGCTGCCGACGGCCACGAACATGATCGCCACGGACTGGCGCGAGCTGAGCCATGCCATCCAGGCGGGCGCGGTGGACATCCCGCTCGCCGACCCGCACTTCTGGACGATGGCGGGCGCGGTGCGGGTGGCGCAGGTCTGCGAGGCGTGGGGCCTGACCTGGGGCTCGCACTCGAACAACCACTTCGACATCTCGCTGGCCATGATGACCCACGCCGCCGCGGCGGCGCCCGGGCGCGTCACCGCCATTGACACGCACTGGATCTGGCAGGAGGGGCAACGTCTCACGAGGGAGCCGCTCGGGATTGCGGGAGGCCGCATCGCGGTGCCCGATCGTCCCGGGCTTGGCGTCGAGATCGACCCTGC
Source organism: uncultured Acidobacteriota bacterium (assembly GCA_963806085.1). Lineage (GTDB taxonomy): Bacteria > Acidobacteriota > Vicinamibacteria > Vicinamibacterales > JAKQTR01 > JAKQTR01. The sequence goes on along the minus strand of CAWDWR010000001.1, from coordinate 200,654 downwards.
CGAACTCGACAGCGCGCACGCCCTGTACGAACAGCACGGCCTCGGAGCGCGCGATGACGCCGCGGCGATGCAATACCTCGTGCCGGGCTGGACATTCGACCGCAAGCGCCCCGCGTTCGTGCGCTGACGGGAAGAACACCCCGGGGGCGGGCGTTCAGGCCGGCTCGCCTTCGGTCCGCTCGCCAGGCTCCCGCGGCTCCTGCGCCAGCAGCGCGACCAGCGCGGCGTGGCGGTACATGTCGGAGAAGGTCGGGTAGTTGTAGAGCGTCTCGGCGATGTGCGCCGCGTCGGCCCTGGCGTCGAGGAACGCCTGCCCCGTGTGAATCAGCTCGCTCGCGCGTGTGGCCGATGATGTGGACGCCGCGCAACTCGAGCGTGTCGCGCTCGAAGAGCAGCTTCACGAGCCCGCCGGGCGCCCCGACGATCTGCCCCTTCGGGTTCATCTCGTAGTGCCCGCGCCCGGCGACGTAGGGAATCCCCTTCTCCTTCAGCATCTCTTCCGTGTCGCCGACGTAGCTCACCTCGGGGATCGCGTAGATCGCGAACGGCAGGCGCGCGGTCCGCAGCTTCGGCCCCGGGATTCCGTAGGCGTTCCGGATCGCCTGCCGCCCCTGCTCCATCGAGGTGCTCGCGAGGGCCGGGTACCCGATCACGTCGCCGACCGCATAGATGTGCGGATGCACGGTCTGGAACTTCTCGTTCACCGTGAGCAGCCCGCGCGCGTCGGGCACGATGCCGATCGCCTCGAGGCCCAGGCCGCGCGTAGTTGCCGTCGCGGCCGACGCAGTAGAGGAGCACGTCGGCTTCGAGCACGTTGCCGTTGCGCGTCGTGACCCGGACCATGGGCGGCGAGCCGTCGATGCGCTCGACCCTGGCGTAGTGGTCGTTCGAGACGAAGACGACGCCGAGCCGCCCGAGTTCCCGGCGCAGGAGGCCGGCGATCTCGCGATCGACGAACGGCAGCAGCTCGGCGCGCGTGTCGACCAGCGTCACCGACGAGCCCGAGCGCCGCGAAGATCGACGCGTACTCGACGCCGATCACGCCCGCGCCGAGCACGATCATCGAGCGGGGCATCCGCGGCAGGCGCAGCACCGTCGTGCTGTCGAACACGGTGTCGTCGTCGAAGTCGATGTCGGCGGGCCGGTTGGGCGACGAGCCGGTGGCGATCACGATCACCTCGCCCGACAGCCGCAGCCGGACCTGGCCGTCGACGCCGTGGACCGCGATCGTGTGCGCGTCGAGGAACCGGCCCTCGCCCCGGAAGATCTCGATCGCGTAGCGGTTCAGCGAGCGGTTGATGAGCTCCAGTTCCCGCTGCACGACGCGCTGCTCGCGGTACATCAGCTCCGGGATGGTGATCGTCTCGGCGATCTCGACCTTGATCGCGTCGAGCTTGTTGTGCCGCAGGCCGTGGACGAAGAGCGCGCTCTCGCGCAGCGTCTTGCTCGGGATGGTGCCCCAGTTGACCCGCATCCCGCCGACGACGTTCTCGCGCTCGACGAGCGCGACGCGCTTGCCGGCGCGGGCGGCCTGGATCGCGGCGCGCTCGCCGCCGGGACCGCCGCCGAGGACGACGACATCGAAGCTGATCACAGGTGTTCCCCCCGCAGGATGCTCCGCCGGTTCGCCAGGATACATACCAGACCGCCGTCGGCCGGCGGGCGCTACTTCGCCGCGCCGCGCAGGTCCTTGAATGGCTCGACGTCGGGGACCACCTTCACGCCCGTCGTGAACTTGAACGGCGCCTGCGCCACGCCGCTCGGGAACGTCACCTCGACCATGTACGCGGTGAACCCCCGGAACGGCCTCGGCACCTTGGCGACGTACTCGCCGCTCGCCTGCGACTTCACCGGGGTGCCCGTCCACTTCGCGCCGATCGTGCTCAGGCGGAAGTCGCGCGAGCCGGGATTGGTCGCCTGCCAGAGGGTCACCGAACCGGGCGCGTCCTTCGTCCGCACGCGGATCGCGCCGTCGCTGTCGATGTCCCAGCTGAACTGCGGGATCGGCGCGTGGGTCAGGATGGCCTGGTACCAGGCCAGCACCGAGAGCCATGCGTCGGTGCCCCGCAGCGAATGGTCGGCGTTCGGCACGTAGCGCAACGACTTCGCGCCCGGCAGGCTGTCGTAGTAGAACCGCCACGAATCAGGCAGGAAGAACTGGTCGCCCGTCGCGTTCACCAGGTACTTCGGCAGCGTCAGGCGCTGGCGGTACTCGTAGGGCTCCTCGATCGCCATCAGTTCGCGGAACCGCGGCGTCGTGAACTGCGTCATCACTCCCATCTCTTCGTAGTCGGCAACCGCCGGCGCGTAGTAGCCGTAGACCGCCAGGTGGTGCTGGAACGAGGGCACGATGTTGAGCAGGTCGATCACGATGGGCACCACCGCGACCACGCGCCTGTCGACGGCCGCCGTCGTCCAGGCCGTCCAACCCCGCTTCGAGGCGCCCGCCACGACGAAGCCGTCGACGGCCAGCTTCTCGCCGGCGCAGAACGACACGACCGAGTCCATCGCCCGGACGGCCGCTTTCGTCATCGGGAGCCGCAGGGGCCACCCGTCGTCGCCGCCGCGGAGGAACTTGTCCCAAGTGTAGGCGATGATCTCGTCTTCGCTGCGCGGGCGCCGGTCGTCGGCGAACGTCAGCGGCTGGTTCGGCACCATGCGCAGCTCCGCCACCACCGACCCGGTCAGCAGCGCGACACGCGCCAGGTTCTCGTCGACGGATCGCGGGGCGGCGGCGTTGTTGCTGCCGCTGGTGATGTAGAGAAACGCCTTCGTGTGCTTGACCGCGGAGGGCTTGATGACGGTGAGCCAGTGCTTCCACACCGTGCGATCGACCTCGCCCGGCGCCCGCCAGGTCTGCGACGTCATGTCGAGCACGACAGCCGTGTAACCGTCGCCGGGAATCGTGCCCGCCACCTCGTACCGGTAGCTGGGGTCCGGCGTCTCGACGTAACGGTCGAGTGCCGTTTTGGCGGCCGCCGGCGCCGGCGCCACTGCCGGCACCTGGGCCCTGGCGACGCTGGCTGGCACAGCGGGCATGGCCAGCAGCAGCGCAGCCGCAAGCGCGGTGAGGGACCTGGGCGGATGCGATCTTCATGGGCGTCCTTCCCGGAACGTGAACATGCGAGTGCGAGCGCGAGCGCGAGTGGGCTTAAGAGTAATGGGACAGCACGGCGGAGGGCAACCTGTCCGTGATGGCGGGCCGTTGCGGAGTTCCGGTGTTTCTGGCAGAGTCTGATGGAGTTTCGGGGGTTGACACCGTGAAGATAGCGAAGGCCGTCATCACCGCCGCTGGCCGGGACCAGCGGAATCTGCCGCTGCAGGCCATCGTGGACCATGACGGCGCGAGCAAGCCGGTGCTGCGCATCAGCCTCGAGGAGGTCCTGCACGCGGGCATCCGCGAGATCTGCGTCGTCGTCTGCCCGGGCGACCGCGACGCGTTCGAACGGGCGGCGGCCGGCCTCGAGGCGACGCTGCACTTTGTCGAGCAGGTCGAGCCGCGCGGCTACGGGCACGCCCTGTCCTGCGCCCGCGAGTTCGTCGGCGGCGACCCATTCCTGCACCTCGTCAGCGATCACCTCTTCATCGGCCGGGGCCCGAAGTCGTGCGCCCGCCAGGTGGTCGAGGCGGCGGAAGCGGCGGCGTGCTCGGTCTCGGCGGTCCAGGCCACGCGCGAGTCGAAACTGCCGTACTACGGCGCCGTCGGCGGCCGGCGCGTGCCCGGCAGCCGCAATCTCTACGAAATCGAGAACGTCCTCGAGAAGCCGACGCCCGACGCAGGCCGAGCAGCATCTGGTCGTGCCAGGCCTGCGCGCCGGCCACTACCTCTGTTTCTTCGGCATCCACGTGCTGACGCCGGCCGTCATGGATCTGCTCGCGCGCGAACTGGAATCGTCGGAGCGGGAAGCCGGTGTCGCTCTCGCCGTCGCTGGCGGAACTGGCGAGGCGTGAGCAGTACCTCGCCCTCGAACTGTCGGGCCGGCGCTACAACCTCGGCGTGCGCTACGGCCTGTTTGCCGCCCAGCTGGCCCTCGCCATGGAAGGCCGCGAGCGCGAGGAGGTCCTCGCGCAGATCGTCGAGTTGCTGGCCCAGCGCGAGATCGCTTCGGAACCCGACGCCGGGCCGGCATCATGAGACGACCTCGTCGAGATCATCACGTCGGCCGATCCCGCTCGTCCGCGACACGCCGCTCGAAGCCGCGTGCCGCGGGGCATCCGCGCGGGACCTGCTGGCCGCCTGCGACGAACTCGACGCGTTCTGGCGGCGCGCGGACAACCTCTACGAACGGGTGCGGGCCCTCTTCTTCCTGTACGCGATTCACCGGTTCCACCTGCCGGCCGTCGCCGATGCCGAGTGCCGGCGGGCACGTGCCCTACGACGGCTACCGGCTGCTGCTCACCCGGCGGTTCGAGGAGGCGATCGATCGGTTCCTCGCGGTGCGGCGGGCGGCCGGCCCCGGGCCCGGCCCGTGCAGCGCGCTGGCCGAGGCCTACCACAAGCTGGCGTTCCAGACGCTCGCCCTACCAGGTGCGGCGCAGCGTCCGCTCGGTCCGCGGCAACCAGTGGATGTTCCGCACCGGCCACCCCGCCGACCATCCGCTCCGCCTCCGTCCCGAACTGCTGCGAGCGGCGCGACGGCGTGTATCCCGGTGCTCCGCGAGCACACGCCGGTCCGGATGGATCTCTCCCACAGCGCCTGGAGCGACATCTTCTTCCTCGGCATGGACTTCCCCGAGGGCGCCCGGGTGCTGAACGTCTCGATCGATCTCGGCGTGCATGGCCGCGACAGCGCGCCGCGCCCGCCGGTCGAGGTGAGCCTGCGCGTGATCGATCGGCCGGTGCTGCGCCTGGTCAGCGTGGACCTGGGGTCGGCGGCCGAGATCGACAATCTCGCCGAGGTGTTCGATTTCGCGCGCGACTACCTCGGGCTGCTCAAGGCCGCCGTCATCGCGTCCGGGCTGGTGCCGCCCGGCATGGAGGGCTCCGGCCGCAGCCTCGCCGACCTGCTGGTGCAGGTGGTGGGACCGGGACGCGGCCTCGAGATCGTCAGCCAGGTGAACGACATCCCGAAGGGATCGCGGCTGGCCGTCTCGACCAACCTGCTGGCCGGGCTGATCGCGGCGTGCATGCGGGCCACGGGCCAGACCGCGCTGGCTCACGGGCACGCTCGAACGAGGCGGACCGCCGTCAGGTGGCGGCGCGGGCCATCCTCGGCGAATGGCTCGGCGGCTCCGGCGGCGGCTGGCAGGACTCGGGCGGGCTCTGGCCGGGCGTGAAGCTGATCCGCGGCGCGCGTGGCCGAAGCAGGGGACCCGGAGTTCGGCGTCAGCCGCGGCCGGCTGCTGCCCCGCCACACGCTGCTCGACGGCGTGACCGTCAGCGCGGCGACGCGGCAGCGCCTCCAGGACAGCCTCGTCCTGGTCCACGGCGGGCATGGCCCAGAACGTCGGTCCGATCCTCGAGATGGTCACGGAGAAGTACCTGCTGCGCGTCCGAGGCCGAGTGGGCGGGCCGGCGCGAGGCGATGCGGATCCTCGACGAGGTGCTGGCGGCGCTCGAAGCGGGCGACATCCGGCGCGTCGGCGAGGTGACCACCCGCAACTTCTTCGGCCCGATCCAGACGATCATCCCGTGGGCGACCAACCACTACACCGAGACCGCTCATCGGGCGCGTGCGCGAGCACTTCGGCGACGCGTTCTGGGGCTTCTGGATGCTGGGCGGCATGTCGGGCGGCGGCATGGGCTTCATCTTCGAGCCGTCACGCCGCGCCGAGGCGCAGGACGTTCCTCCAGGCCACGATGGCCGACACCAAGCGCGCCATGGACTCGGCGCTGCCGTTCGCGATGGAGCCGGTCGTGTACGACTTCGCCGTCAACGAGCACGGCACGCGCGCGGAACTGCTGCAGGGCGAAGCCGCCATCCTGTCGCCGGGCTACTACGCGCTTCGGGTCCCGCGGCCTGCTGCGGGCGGACCCGGGCCGGCTCGCGCCAGCGGAGCAGGCGGAACTCGACCTGTTCGGCGCGGCCTGCCGCGGAGAGGCCGGAGATGCGCGGCATGGTGGAGCGGCTGTTCGACACGGCTGCTGCCGCGCGCGGCCTCGGACGCCGCGGCACGCGGCAGAGCCTCGGCGCGCTGCTCGAGGCCAACGGCTTCGATCCCGCGCAGCACGAGCAGATCCGGGCCGACCTGCGGGCCGGGCGCGTGGGGCTCGGCGCAGAACCGGCTGCCCGCCAGCACGCAGATCGAGGACGTCCGCGAGGACGACGTGGTCGATGCGACCGGCGGGCTGACGGCGATCGCTGCGTGAGGAGGGCCTGGCGCTCATCGCGGGCGGCGCGGTCGCGGTCGTGACGCTGGCGGCCGGCGCCGGCAGCCGGTGGACGCAGGGGGCCGGCGTGGTCAAGGCGCTGCACCCGTTCGCGAAGCTCGGCCGGCCGCCACCGCAGCTTCCTCGAGGTGCACCTGGCCAAGAACCGCCGCGTCGCACGGCTGGCGGGTGCGGCCGATCCCGCACGTGATCACCACGAGCCACCTGACCGACAGCCGCGATCGACGTCGTGGCTGCGCGCGCACGGCACGGCGGCGGCGGACGTGCCGGTGCAGGTCTCGCCGGGGCGCGCGATTGGCCTGCGCACGATCCCGATGGAGCGCGACCTCCGCTTCGCGTGGGAGGAGACCTCGCACCAGATCCTGGACGAGCAGGCCCAGAAGGTCCGGGAGAGCCTGCGACGCCGCGCTGATTCACTGGGCGCAGGCTCGGCCGGCGAGGGCAGCGACTACACCGACAACCTGCCCGAGCAGTGCCTCCACCCGGTCGGGCCACTGGTACGAAGTGCCGAACCTGCTCCGCAACGGCGTGCTGCGCCGGCTGCTGGACGGACCAGCCGGGCCTGCAGGCGCTGATGCTGCACAACATCGACACGCTGGGTGCGGACGTCGACCCGGCGCTGCTGGCGCACCACCTGCGGTCCGGGGCCTGCCTGACCTTCGAGGTCATCCCGCGCCGCGTCGAGGACCGCGGCGGCGGCCTCGCCCGCGTGAACGGGCGCGTCCGGCTGGTCGAGGGCCTGGCCCTGCCGCGCGAGGACCAGGAGTTCGACGCTCTCGTACTACAACTCGATGACGACCTGGATTCACATCGACCGGCTGCTCGCGGTCGTTCGGCCTGACCCGCAGCGACCTCGACGACGAGGCGCGGGTGACCGCGGCGGTGCGCGGCGCTGGCCGCGCGCCTGCCGACCTACATCACGCTGAAGGACGTGAAGAAGCGCTGGGGCCACGGGCAGGAAGACGTGTTTCCGGTGTCCCAGTTCGAGAAGCTCTGGAGCGACATGACCGTCGCTCGCCGACGTCGACGCGCGCTTCGTCGTCGTCCCGCACGTGCGGGGCCAGCAGCTCAAGGAGCAGGCGCAGCTCGACGGCTGGCTGCGCGACGGGTCGGCCGCGCACGTCGAGGCGCTGTGCGCCTTCGCCGACTGATCGTCAGTACAGCTGCGCTGCGCCCTTGCCCTGCTGAATCAGCGGCACGTACGTCTCCAGTTCGCGCTGGGTGGCCGGGTCGGTCAGGTCGATGACGCGCTTCTTCTCGGCCGACAGGTAGGCGGCCATCACGAGCCGTGTGATCTCCAGGCCGTAGCTCCACGGCAGCAGCGCGTCGCGGCCGTTCCAGAACGCCTCGAGCGCGTCGGCATTCTCGTCGGTGTACCCGTACAGGTCGGCCTCGTTGTGCTGCACGGCCAGCAGCCCCCGCGACGCCGTGGCCTTCTCCAGCGCCGACTCGGCATCCTTGATGGCTTCCGCCGCCACGTCGCCGATGAAGATGCTGAGCGGCGACACGCAGCGTGTTGATCTCGAACGCGTAGCCCGGCCCCATGCCGTCCATGAGGAGCCGGAGCCCCTGCTTCTCGAACATCCACGAGTTGGTGAACTGCGCCTTCACCCGCTGGCCGGTCTCCGGGTTCCGGAAGGTGATCATGCCGGTGGCGAAATCTTCGGCCGGGGTCTTCGCGTAGTCGACGCCCCGGTCTTTCAGAGAGCTTCTCGCGCCACGCCGGCAGGCCCCACTTGAGCAGGCCCGAGGTCCGCCGTGACCTCCCGGGGCTCGAGAAACGTCAGCGGCTTGCCCGTCGGCGTCAGCACGTACCAGCCCACCGCGATGCTGTGGCACCCCATGTCGCAGAGCACGCCGCCGCCCTGCCGCGTCGGGTCCCAGAACCAGCCCTCGTGAGGCCCGCCGTGCTCCTCCGCCGAGCGGGCCAGCGCCAGCGGCCCCATCTGCCGCCGCACCGGCTCGAGCTGCGCCAGCTGCGCCCGGACGGGCTTCATGAAGATCTGGTTCTCGAAATACGCCGTGTGCAGGCCGGCCGAATGGGCCAGGTCGACCAGGCGCCTCGCCTCGGCCACGTTGCGGCCCAGCGGTTTCTCGCAGATCACGCCCTTCAGCCGCGCGCCCGACCTTGACGGCGTCGACGATGGCTTCGACGATCGTCGACCCGCGCGTAGTTGGGCGCGCAGATGACCACGCAGTCGACGTGCTTCGCCAGCTCGCCCGACGCTGTCGAAGACGCTCGTGCTGGCCGAGCCCCCAGTCGGCCGCCAGTTTCGCGAATTCCGGCGCGCCGCCAATCGGCGGTGACGCCGGCCACCTCGATGCCGCGCAGTTGCCTGAGCGCCGCCAGCTGGAACCTGGCGATGAAGCCCGCGCCGACGAAGCCGTACGTCAGGGTTCGGAGTATCCATGACGGTCCTCCGCGCGGCACGGAGCCTACCGGGCGCCCGCGCTCTTCTGCGAACCGACCCCGAGGAAGAGCGCGATCACGAACAGCGCGGCGGCCATCGCCGCCACGATGAGCAGGCTCTGCTGAATCGTGGCCCCGACGCTCAGGTTGCCGACGATCTGCGGCACGAAGGTGCCGCCGAGCAGCCCGATGGCGAAGATGATGCCGAAGATGCTGCCGTAGAGCCTCGGCTCGAACTTCGCGAAGGTGACTCCGACGATCGTCGGGAAGATGGGCGCGAACACGAGCCCCGTCAGCACGACCGCGGCGGTGGCCAGCGCCGAGGAACTCGTCATGATCATCACGAGGATCGCCGCCAGCGCCACCAGCGCCAGGACCGCGATGAGCCTGACGCCGATCGCCGTCAGGTTCTTCACCATCGACGTCAGGAAGCGTCCGACCATCATGGCGGCGCCGAACAGGCTCAGGATGAGCCCGGCCCTCGCGACGGCGCCCGGGTTCGCGGCGCCGCCGAACAGCTCCGTCATGTACGGCTTGCTCCACGTCCCCATGCTGACTTCGAGCGAGATGTAGCAGAACAGCGCCAGCGCGGCGACGATGACGGCCGGCGTGCCGAGCACCTTGAACGCCATCGAGAACTCGTAGCCCGTCGCGACGCGCGGGAAGCTGGCGCTCGACGCCATCAGCAGGAACACGACCAGCAGGCCGCACAGGATGAAGACGCCGGTCTTGTAGGACATGCCGGCGCTGCCGAGGAGCGAGAACATCAGCGGCGTGACGACGTAGCCCAGGCCGAAGAACGCGTTCCCGAAGTTGCTCGCCCGCGCCGGATCCTTCCCGTCGAAGAGCACCACCGGAATGAGCGTGTTGCCCACGGTGTTCAGGCACATCGCGCCCACGCCCAGCAGCACGCACGCCGCGGTGGCGGTCGCCAGGCTCGACGACGTGCCGACGAGAAACATCGCCAGGCCCTCCACGAGGAACCCGGCAATCGCCACCGGCTTGTAGCCGAACTTGTCGACCATCGGCCCGACGATCAGCTGCACGAAGACGCTGGTCAGGAACAGCGTCAGCACCAGGTTGCCGATCTCCGCGTTCGTGACGCCGAGCGCCGTCTTCAGTTCCTCCGAGATGGCGCCGAGGATGATGAAGGCGATGCCGAGGCCGAACACCGCCGTCAGCGCGACGATGGACACCTGCGTGCGTGATGTGCCTGCCATGGTGACTGCCTCCTGCTTCAGGATCGTGATCGGCACCGCCCGTGGTTCCGCCCGGGCGCGCCGGGGAAGGGCGGGCTGATTATAGCCGAGGCCGCGAATCAGGGACACGGCCTTGCGGCGGCGCGGCGCCGCTGCTAGCCTACGGGACACCATGCACGACACGCCGCCGCGCCAGCAGGACCCGATCTCCGCGGATCGCGTCCGGGACATCCTGGGCCGTATCGCGCGCGTCCGCGTGGGCGTGTGCGGCGACTTCTGCCTCGACGCCTACTGGATGCTGAATCCGCGCGGCGGCGAGGTGTCGGCGGAAACGGGCCTGCAGGCGCAGGCCGTAGGCCGCCACTATTACTCGCTCGGCGGGGCGGCGAACGTCGTGGCGAACCTGGCCGCCCTGAAGCCCGCCCGCATCCAGGCGATTGGCATCGTCGGCGACGACATTTTCGGGCGCGAGCTGCTCCGGCAGTTGAGCGGCCTCGGCGTGGACACGGGCGGCATGGTCGTCCAGGGCCGGCAGTTCGACACGGTGACGTACGGCAAACGCTATGGCGACGATCGCGAGGAGCCGCGGATCGACTTCGGGTTCTTCAACGAGCGCAGCGCGGAGACCGATGCCGCGGTGCTGGCGCACCTGCGGCGGGCCATCGAGCAGTGCGACACGGTAATCTTCAACCAGCAGGTGCCCGGAGGGCTGAGCGACGCCTTCATCGACGGCCTGAACGCGGTGTTCGAGGCGTTCGCCGACCGGGTCGTGCTGTGCGATTCCCGCCACTACGGTCCCCGGTTCAGGCGCGTCTGCCGGAAGACCAACGACGCCGAGGCCGCCCGCCCCGGCGGAGTCGCGCTCGAGCCGGGGGTCCACCCGTCGCTGCCCGAGCTCGAAGCGTTTGCCTCCGGCCTCTACGCCACCGCGGGCAAGCCCGTGTTCGTCACGCGCGGCGCGCGCGGCATCCTGACGGCAGCCGCCACGGGCCTGCACATCGCCCCGGGCATCCAGGTGCTCGGGAAGACCGACACCGTCGGCGCCGGCGACACGGTCACCGCCGCCCTGGCCCTCTGCCTCGGGGCGGGATGTTCGGCCGCCGAGGCGGCCGGATTCGCGAACCTCGCCGCGTCGGTCACGGTGCAGAAGATCTTCCAGACCGGCACGGCCTCTCCCGAAGAGGTGATGGCGGTCAGCGACGACGCCGACTACGTTTACCAGCCTGAACTGGCGGACGACATCAGGCAGGCCATGTACCTGGACGGCACGGAAATCGAGGCCTGCGTCCATCCCCGTCCTGCGCTGGCGCGCGTCCGCCACGCGGTGTTCGATCACGACGGCACGATCAGCACGCTCCGGCAGGGATGGGAACGGATCATGGAGCCGATGATGATCCGCGCCATCCTCGGCAGCCGGTACGAGACCGCCGAGGAGACCCTCTATCACCGCGTGGCGCACCGCGTGAGGGACTACATCGACAAGTCCACCGGCATCGAGACCCTCGTCCAGATGGACGCGCTCGTGGGCATGGTCCGGGAGTTCGGGGTCGTGCCCGCGCGCGACGTCCTCGACACCGCCGGCTACAAGGCCATCTACAACGAGGCGCTGATGGCCGTCGTCGACGGCCGCCTCGCCAAGTACCGGCGCGGCGAGCTCGACATCGACGACCTCACCGTGAAGGGCGCCGTGCCGTTCCTGCGGTCGCTCCGGGAGATGGGCGTAACGCTCTATCTCGCCAGCGGCACCGACCACGACGACGTGCGCCGGGAGGCGGAGGCGCTCGGCTACGCGGACCTGTTCGACGGAGGCATCTACGGGGCGCTGGGCCGCGCGCAGGCGCACGCGAAGCGGCGGGTCATCCAGCGGATTCTGAGCGAGAACGGACTGGACGGCTCCCGCCTGGCCGTGTTCGGCGACGGCCCCGTGGAGCTGCGCGAAGCCCGCAAACGCCACGGCGCCGCCATCGGCGTCGCCAGCAACGAAGTGCGGCGCTACGGGCTCGACCCCGGCAAGCGGGCGCGCCTCGTCAAGGCCGGCGCCCACCTGATCATTCCCGACTTCTCGCAAGGCGGGCGCCTGCGGGCGCTCATGGGGCACGACGATGACGCGTGACACGATCCTGGCTGCCCGGAACGAAGCCCATCACCATCTCACCAACGAGCTGCTGCCCTTCTGGCTTACGCGCTGCAAGGACGAGGTGCACGGCGGGTTCATCACGCATTTCGACCAGCACGGCCGCGACACGGGCGAAGACCAGAAGTCGCTGATCGCCCAGACCCGGAGCGTCTACACGATGTCGCGCGCGCACCGGGCCGGCTATGGCGGCGGCCTGTGCGCCGACTTCGCGCGTCACGGCGTGGACTTCCTGATCGAGCGGATGTGGGATCGGCGGCACGGCGGATTCTACTGGACGGTCGACCGCAAGGGTGATGTCCAGATCGACAAGAAGATCCTCTACGGCCTCAGCTTCGCGATCTACGCGCTGAGCGAGTACACGCTCGCCACCGGCGACGGCCGCGGCCGCGAACATGCCGAGGCCACCTTCGACCTCGTGCAGCGGCACTGCGCCGACCGCGAGCACGGCGGGTACTTCGAGATGTTCGAGCGGGACTGGTCACGCTGCGGCCCCGGCAGCGGCGGCGGCGACCGCAAGACGCTCGACGTCCACATGCACCTGATGGAGGCCTTCACGACCCTGTTCGAGTGCACGAGGCAGGCGGCCCACCGGCGCGCCCTGCAGGAGGATATCGAGCTGCTCGTCGGGCGCATCCTGCACCCGCAGTTCGCGACGGGCATCCCGCAGTTCTGGGCCGACTGGCGCGTGGCCCCCCAGATCAAGTTCGACATCGTCTGGGGCTGGGACCGGTTCGCCGAGGGCGGGGCGAAGCCCCACGCCGACGACAACACGCTCGTACGGCCACAACGTGGAGTTCGCGTGGTTGTTGCGGCATGCGCTGCGCGTGCTCGGCGAGCCGTCGGGCCCGTACGAGCCGATCATGAAGAAGCAGCTCGATCACGCGGTGAAAGCCGGCATCGACTACGAGTACGGCGGCGTGTACGTGGAGGGCCCGCACGACGGCGGCCCGGCGTACGACACGGAGAAGGAATTCTGGCAGCAGGCGGAAACGCTGATCGGCATGCTGGACGGGTGCCTGGTCTTCGGAACGGACCCCTACTGGCGGGCGTACGAGGCGGTGCACCGGTTCGTGTTCGACAAGATGGTCAACCGGGAAGTCGGAGAGTGGTGGCCGCTGCTGTCACGGGACGGCCGCACCCGGATCTGGACCCACATGGGCCACTCGTGGAAGATCAACTACCACTCGGTGCGGTCGATGATCCAGTCGATCGGCCGCCTGGAGCAGTTGCTGACGAGGTGACGGGCGCGGCCCTCCATCGCGTGACGGCCTGAGCCCTGCGCTGCTACCTCGGCGGCGTGCCGCGCCCGATTGCCGCGTAGAACCGCCCGCCGACGCGGGCCGGGTCATCGGGATACCCGAGCGCCTTGAAGTCCATCCGTTTCGTGACGCGCGGGTAGACGGCGCGCCGGTGCTCCGGCAGGTCCATCCCCGCCGCGCCCTTGTGGCACCGCGTGCACGTGATCGCGTCGACGGCATGGCAGTCGGCGCAGCCCAGCGCCTGCTTCGCCGCCGGCACCTCGTGGTGGACCGCCGAGTACATCCGGGTCTCCACGAAGCCGAACTGCCCGGAGTACGGCACCTTGACCTGTTCCATCCCGCTGGCAATCGCCTTCGACCAGTCGAAATCGATCCAGTAGCCGTCGAGCAGTTTCGGCAGCGCCAGGACCTTGTTGACGGTGTCGTAGGGCTGCACCGCGGCGTGCACCTGGAACGGGAAGATGCGCGCGGCGGGGTTCCGCTTCTCGCCGACGGGGGCATTGAGGACGACGGGGCCCGACGGGTCGATGGTGTCGCCGACAAGCGAGGCGTTGCGCGTGCCGTCGGACCAGAGATAGGTGGGCACGATGTCCTTGCCCCAGCTGAGCGTGCCGAAACGTTTGTCGTACTGTGGCATGCCGTAGGGGTCGAGCTTCACCTCGCGATCGGCGCCGGCGGCCGAATAGTCGCGCCGGAGCAGTGTCGGCGACGCCCGCGCGATCGACGGAATGTGACACGTCTCGCACGCCACGGCCCTGACGTGGTCGTCGAGGTGGCGGCTCAAGGGGCCGGCCACGCCATGCGGTGACGGCCCGTGGCACTTCTCGCACCCGACCCGGCCCTCCACGGCAGGGGCGCTCATGGACATGCCGGCGATTCGATGCTCGGTGGTCTGGTGGCAGTTCTGGCAGCGCATCTTCAGCCCGCCCATGTGGACGTCGAGATCCGCGGGCGGATCGATCAGCGCGGGCTCGAGGTCGCCGTGCCGGGTGTAGTGACCGCCGCCGCTGGCGAAATGGCACGAGCCGCACGCCTGCCGCGACGGGCGGCCCACCTTCCGCGCGATCGCCGCCAGGTCGAGCGCCGCGTCGGGCAGGCCGCCGCGGCCGGGATCCTTGCGGTACATCCCGGTGGTGTCGTGGCACACGAGGCAGTCGATGTTGGCGGTGTCGGTGAAGTCGAACTTCGCGTCCACCCAGCCGTAGCCGATGTGGCACGACGCGCAGGCCTGCATGTTCGAGCCGATGGAGATGCAGGTGTTGTTCACCATCACGGTCAGGCCGATGTCGATCCGGTGCTCGTACCCCTTCAGCGTCGGCGAGTAGCCCTTCCAGGTCCAGTGCGCGGTGTTCAGGATGTCCTGCCCGGTCTTCGCGTGGCACGAGAGGCACCCGCGCGTCACGTCCTGCGCGCGCGGCTGCGCCGGCAGCGCGACGAGCACGGCGTGGTCGGGCGTCCAGGGATGGTGACACGAGTTGCACGCCGTGGGCGCCGACGCGGGCTTGAGCTGCCGCTCGTGGCAGCCGATGCACTGGCGGTGATACGCGCCCTTGAGGCCGATTCGTGACGGCGAGTCGGCCTCGTACGGCGCGCCGTGGCACCGCGGGCAGCCCTGCGGCGGGTTCGTCTGCATGTCCTGATGACAGGTCGAGCACGCGCCGCCCAGCTTCACGCTGAACTGGGCGTGGTACTCCTTCAGATCGAGTCCCACCCGGTCCTGCGTGTCCGCCGCGAAGCGATGGTGGCACACGCCGCAGTCGCCGCCCGTCAGTTCGTCGTGGATCCGGTGCGAGAACCCGACGGGCTCGTAATCGTCGGCCCGCCGGTTCAGCGCCGCATTGTTCAGCTCGTAGAAGTTCTTGTAGGCAGGCGGGCGATCCGGGTAGGCGGCGGCCGCGACGGGGGCGAACACGGGCGCCTCCGACTTCACGCGCCGGACGTCCTCGACCAGCCGCGCGGACCCGCTGATCGCGGTGACGTGGACCACGTTGTAGAGCGCCACGAAGCCCAGCAGGAACAGGATCGCCGTGCCGCGAATCACCCGCGTCCAGAACGGGCTGACGGTCCGCTCCCGCTCCTCCCTGAGGCGCTGCAACTGCGCCTCGGTCGCCGGCAGGTAGCCCGGCAGGATCGGGAAGAACGTCACGAAGAAGCGGTAGCAGAACAGGATGCTCGACACGATGGCGAACGTCATCGCGATCTCGCCCACCGACGGGAAGTACGCGCGGGTCGAGTAGGGCGGCGTGTAGCTGACCAGGAACACGTTGATCCGGTTCAGCACCACGCCGAAGATGATGAGCGCCGCCGCCAGGAACAGCCACCCCATCGACCGGCGCACCGCCTTGTTCAGCAGGAGCAGGAACGGCGCCACCACGCCGAGGAGGATCTCCACCGCGAGCGACGTCGTGGCGGCCGGGTACGCCAGGAAGTCCAGCTGGTCGAAGCGGAACGCCAGGTCCCCGATCTTCACGATCGCGTACGCGCCGAGGAACCAGGGGATCGTCCGCGCCAGCGGCGTCAGCAGGTCCATCTCCGGGTTCCGGCCGAAGCTGATGTTCGCGTAAATCGACTCGAGGATCACCATCGGGAAGCCGACCATCACCGCCGACATCAGGAACAGCAGCGGCGTCAGGGCCGTGTCCCAGAACGGCAGCGTCTTGGTCGGGGCGATCAGCATGAGCGTGCCGAGCGACGACTGATGCATGCACGAGAGCACGACGCCGGCGACGATGAACAGCGGCAGGACGAGCCGGACCGCCGCGTACAGCGTCATCAGCGGGCCCTCGACGCGCCTCAGCAGTGCGGCGCCCCGTTCGCCCTGGTCGATGCGCGCCTTCAGGCCCTCGAGGATCGACGGGCTCATCTCCAGCGTCAGCACGATCAGGTAGACGGTCACGCACATCCCGACTTCGAACAGCACCGAGTTGCCCTGCCAGTTGAAGATCGGCCGCCAGATGTTCCAGTACCGGCCGAGATCGAAGCTGAGGGCGATGGCCACCCAGAGGTACCCGAGAAACGCGGTGAGGATGGCGGGCCGGAGCAGCGCCTTGTACGTCCGCCGCCCGAAGATGTCGACAAGGGCGGCCGTCGTGAACCCGCCGGCGGCGAGCGCCACGCCGCAGGCCACGTCGAACGAGATCCAGATCCCCCAGGGGTTGTGGTTGTCGAGGTTCGTCACCCGGCCCAGGCCGAGCAGCATGCGGGTGATGCCGAACGCATACCCGACGCCCATGATGAGGAGCAGCGTGACCGTCCCGAAGGTGAAGAACGGCTTGGTGACCCGGTGCGGCCGGTCCTGGTGCAGCAGTCTCATCGCCGCACCTCCCCTCCCGGCCCATGGCCGGACCGCTGCTCGCTCGCCTCACCGATGCCGGGATGTTCCTCGGGATGCTTCCGATGGTTGACCCACATGATGCCGGCCAGCGCGCCGTACAGGGTGACCGGGATGATGCCGTACTTGAAGATGCCGTGCTGGATGGCCTCTGTCCGCTCCGGCGGCGGCGCGTCGGGCAGCCGCACCAGGCCCACCTCCTCCACGGGCCGGCCGACCAGGTACATCCACGACGTCCCTCCCACCTCGAATTCGCCGTAGAGGTGGTTCACGTAGCGGTCCGGCCGTCGCGCGATGCGCTCCCTCGCCATGGCCACCAGGTCCGCCCGCCGCCCGAACACCAGCGCCTCGGTCGGACACGACGCGGCGCACGCGGGGTTGGCGCCGCTGCCCTTCCCCCGGTCGGTGCACAACTCGCACTTCCGGACCCGCGGCATCAGCGGTTCATTGAACTCGTACGCCGGCACTTCGAACGGGCACGCAATCTGACAGTACCGGCACCCCAGGCAGATGGTCGGGTTGTAGACCACCGACCCGTCCGCCTCCTTCGTCATCGCGCCGACGATGCAGGCCGAGACACAGGACGGGTGGAGGCAATGCATGCACTGCACCTTGCAGTAGGTCTGCTGCAGCGCGGCCTGATCCGGCGACGGGCTGCCCGCGAACTGGTTCACGACGGTGAACGCCGTATCCGACGGCCGGCGGAACGTCCGCAGCACGTCCCGGTTCGAAAACGGCGATGCCGTGCGCGGCAGGTGGTTGCGGCGATTGCACGCCGCCTCGCACTCGCGGCACCCGATGCACAGCGTCGTGTCGTTGAGCACGCCGACGTGGTCGGGGTTGTCTGCGGGTGCGTTCGCGGCAGAGTCCTGACCCGGCGACTGACTGGCCTCTGCGGGGAAGGCGGTGGGAAGGGACGCGGCCGCGAGGCCGAACTTCAGGAACCGGCGACGATTCGGGTCCATGACGATAGCGAGAGGCCGGACGCCCGGCCTTTCGCTCTCCCGGGGCTGGTCAGCGCTTATTGTCCTCCCCTGCCGGGAGAAGTCAAATCACCCGCCGGCGCCGCCCCCGGGAACGCCTCGCGGCGCGGCGCGACAACGGCAGTACCTGACGAAGAGCGTCGCCATCACGGCCGGGGAGCGCAGGGCGCTCCTGGCCGGCGCGCCGGTGACCAGACTGCTCGATGTCGACGAAGGGAAGGAGGTCGGCGTCGTCGGCGCGGTGTGGATCGACGCGCCGGTCCGGCGTTATGTCGACGCCGTCTGCGACATCGAGCGATTCGAGCGGGGCGGCGGCTTCAAGGTCACCAGGCGCATCAGCACGCCTCCCGTGCTCGAGGACTTTGCCGACGTGCGCCTCTCCGAGGAGGACCTGAAGGACCTGCGGAAGTGCCGGCTCGGCGACTGCGTCGTCAAGCTCGACGAGCAGGCGATCCAGGCAATGCGCGAGAAGGTGGACTGGAAAGCCCCAACGCGCCCAGGCCCGGTGAAGTCAGGATGGGTGGCGGGCCTCCGGTCATCGACGAGGGCACGTTCGTAAGGTTGTGAGTCCGGCCGCTGTCCCATGCCCCATGTCCCGCTATAATTCATTCCGGTCCCCTGGAGGCTCCATGAAGCGCCGCGATTTCCTCAAGCACGCGTCGATGGCGGCCGTCGCCGCCTCCGTGGCCCGCGTGGGCGCGGCCCAGAAGCGGATTGCCTTCGGCGGCATCCAGATCGAGTGCAGCACCTACGGCAACATCCTGTCTCGGATGGAGGACTTCACCGTCCGCCGGGGCCAGGAACTGGCCGACTACCGCCTGTTCGACGTGGCGAAGCGCTACCCTCATCCGTTCATGCCGGTGTTCCTCGCGAGCGCCGTGCCGGGCGGGCCGGTGGAGCGCCGGACGTACGACGCGTTGAAGACCGAGTTCCTCGGCCGCCTGCGGGAACTCCTGCCGCTTGACGGCGTCTACTTGCCCATGCACGGCGCGATGTACGTCGAAGGCATGACGGATGCCGAAGGCGACTGGATCTCGGCCGTCCGCACCGTCGTGGGCGAGCGCTGCTTGATTTCCGCGAGCTATGACCTCCACGGCAACCTGAGCCGGCGCGTCATCGACAACCTCGATATGATGTCGGCCTTCAGGACCGCGCCGCACATCGACCGCGAGGACACGCACAAGCGCGCCTGCGACATGCTCGTGCGCTGCCTGGACGAGGGCATCCGGCCCACGCTGCTTTGGGCTCCGATCCCGGTCCTCATGCCCGGCGAACGCAGCAGCACCGAGTACGAGCCGGCGAAGCGGTTGTGGGGCCAGCTCCCGGCGATGAACGCGCAGGACGGCGTGATGGACGTCTCGCTGCTGGTGGGCTACGTCTGGGCCGACGAAGCGCGCGCCACGGCCGCGGCCGTCCTCACCGGGACCAAGCCGGCCGCGCTTCACAAGGTGGCGACGGAGTTGGCGCAACAGTACTGGGATGCCCGCGCGGAGTTCAGGTTCGGCGTCCCCACGGGCACGATGGCGGAGGTCCTCGCGAAGGCGCAGTCACTGAACACGCGGCCGGTCGTGCTCTCGGACTCGGGCGACAACCCGACCGGCGGAGGCACGGGCGACCGCGCCGACGCGCTGGTGGAACTGCTGCGGATGAAGGTTCGCGACGTCGTGCTGGCGGGCATCGCCGATCGGCCGGGGACCGACGCCTGCTATCAGGCCGGCGTCGGCAGGACGCTCACGCTGAAGGTCGGCGCCACGCTCGACCCGCAGGCCAGCAAGCCGGTCGAGGTCACGGCGAAGGTCGTCTTCCTCGCGAAGACGGACAAGCCCGCCGAGCGGCAGGCCGTGATCGAGGTCGACGGCATCACCGTCGTGCTCACCGCGAGGCGCCGCCCGTTCCATGAGATCGTCGACTTCACGTCGCTCGGCCTCGATCCCACGAAGTTCACGATCGTCGTCGTCAAGGCGGGCTACCTGGTCCCCGCCATCGCCGCCATCGCGAACCCCAACCTGATGGCGCTCACCGACGGCGCGGTCAACCAGGACATCGAGCACCTGCCGAGCCGGCATCGCGTGCCCACGTACCCGTTCGTGCGAGACCTGCGCTACTCGCCCGCGACCATCCTGTCGGCGCGATCGAAGGGCTGACGCGGGGCGGCGCGCGACGCGCGTGCTGAGCCTGACGGCGGCTCAACCCCGCCGCGGCGGTTGGATGGCGAGCGGGCTCCCGCTACTCCCCACCGATCTGCATGTCCTTGATTCGAAACAGGGGCGCGGGAAAACCGCGGTTGAGATCGACATCCCGTTCCGCCAGGTCGATTCCATTCAGCATCTCTTTCGCGGTGGCGGCGATCGTCAAACCCCTGACGGCGTACGCTACCTTGCCGTTCTCGATCCAAAGGCCTGAGGCTCCACCGCTGAAGTTGCCGTTGACGGGATTGATGCCGTAGCCGGTGACGTCCTTCAGCCACAGGCCGACCTTTGTGGCTTTCACGATGTCGCCAGGCGACGTTGTACCGCCGGCCATGGAAAACTGGTGCGGGCCGATGCCCGGCAGGCTGGCGTACCCGCCGCGCGTCGCGTTGCCGGTGCTCTTCACGCCCGCCCGCTTCGCCACGCTGGTGTTGTACATGAACCCCTTCAACACGCCGCGGTCGACGATGACGCGCTTCTGCGTCGGTACTCCCTCGCCGTCGAAGGGACGGCTCGCCAGTCCCTTGGGCCTGGTGCCGTCGTCGATCAGCGTGAGCAAGTCGGAGGCGATCGCTTTGTCGAGCATGGCGCCGAGGAAGCTCGCGCCCTGGAGCACGGTCTCTCCGTTGACGGCCGCCACCAGCCCGCCCAGGATTGCCCCCGCCACGTCCGGATCGACAATCACGGCGGCCCGCTGTGTCTTCACCGGCCTGGGGTCCAGCAGTTCCAACGCGTTCTGCTCGGCGCGCGCCGCGACCGCCGCCGCGGGCAGCAAGTCGGCATAGAAGCGCCGCGAGCAGCTCTCGCCGCCGGGCGACTGCACGTCGCCCTTTACCGCAACGACGGAGACGCCGAAGCCGCACCGTGTCGAGCGGTACGTCTTCGACATGCCGTTCGAGTTCGCCAGGAAGACCTCGGCTTCTTCCTCGCCGTACCTGGCGCCCGCGCTCTTCGTGATTCGCGGGTCCTTCATGGCCAGCTTCTCGACCGCCTTCGCGAGGTTGATCTTCGCGTCCATCGGCACGCTGGCGATAGAAGCGTCATACAGCCCATCGACCGCCGTGACACCGGCCTCGGACGGCAGCCCGTTGCTGGGATCGGCGGTCGTCGTGCGCCCGAAGGCGATGGCGCTCGAGAGGGCGGCCTCGAGGGAGGCGTCAGTCAGGTCGTTGCAGTGCGAGAAGGCCATCCGGCCGCCGAGGAACACCCGCACGCCGACACCGGATGTCGACGCCTCCTGAACGGTTTCGACATCCCCGTTCCGGATTTCGACGTTGAGCTCCCGCGAGGATTCGATATAGACCTCTGCCGCGTCGGCGCCCTTGGCCAGGCATGTCTTCACGAGCTGCTCCGCCAGTGCCTTGTTGTCCATCGTCGTCTCCGCTCCCTGCCCGCGACGTTTCTCCGAGTTCCGGACCTGTCTACCCGCGGCTCCGCGTGCCTCCCACGTTGATGTTCCTGATGCGGACGGTCGGCTGGCCGGCGTTGACCTCGGCCGCCTGGCCCTTGCCGCAGACGCCGGGCCCGAAATCGAGGTCGTTCCCGACGGCGTCGATGTCCCTGATGATGTCGAGGCAATTGCCGATCAGCGTGGCACCCTTGATCGGCGTCGTCTTCCTGCCGTTCTCGATGAGGTACGCCTCGCGGCAGGTGAAGTTGAATACCCCGCTGACATCGTCCACCGATCCGCCGCTCAACGCCTGGACGTAGATCCCGTTCTTCGTGGAGGCCAGGATGTCCTCGGGCCTGTCCCTCCCGTTGTCGATGAAGGTGTTGGTCATGCGGGGAATCGGCAGGTACCGGAAGCTCTCGCGGCGGCCGTTGCCGGTGCGGTCCATCTTGAGCTGCCGGGCCGACAGGATGTCGGTCATGAACCGGACGAGGACGCCGTCCTTGATGAGCACGTTGCGGCGCCCCTGGGTGCCCTCGTCGTCGAAGCTGGTCGTGCCGCGGGCGTTCGGGATGCTGCTGTCGTCGACCATCGTGAAGAGGGGGCTCGCGACCTTCTGGCCGAGCCTGCCGGTGAAGACGCCGAGGTTCTTCGCAATGCCGTCGCCTTCGAGCGGGTGGCCGACGGCCTCGTGGACAAGCACGCCGCCCCATCCGTTCTGCATCACGACGTCCATCTTGCCCGACGGCGCGTCGGTGGCGTCGAGCATGGCGATGGCCTCGCGGGCGCAGGCCCGCGCCACCTGCTCGGGCGGCACCTCCTCGAACATCTCGAAGCCCGAATGCCGGCTCAGCCTTTCCCGCCCCAAGTGCCGCGTGTTGTTGCCCTCGCTGAGCGCCTGGACGATGAAGAACAGCAACGGCAGTTCATTCGTCACGTAGAGGCCCTCGCTGTTGGCGATGATCCGCCCGCGAACCTCGTCGTAGTAGCTGACGCTCGCCATCTTGATCCGCTTGTCGTAGTCGAGCGCGGCCTGGTTGGCGCGCCGGCAGACGTCGAGCCGTTTCTCATCGGCGACGTCGCCGAGCGGCAGCTTCACGTTCACGAAGGACGCGCGTGCTTCTGTCCGCACGTTGACAGGCGGCGTCGGCTTGCCGCCGCGGGCCACGAACGACGCGACCTCCGCTGCACGCAGCAGCGTGCCCTCCGAGATCTCGTCCGTGTACGCGTAGCCTGTCTTGTCGCCGAGGATGACGCGGACGCCTGCGCCACGGCCGATGCCGAGGGTCGCGCTCTTGAACTTCGACTCCTCCATGAGCACGCTGCGCGCGGTCCGAGTCTCGACGTAGACGT
This sequence comes from uncultured Acidobacteriota bacterium, assembly GCA_963806085.1. GTDB lineage: Bacteria > Acidobacteriota > Vicinamibacteria > Vicinamibacterales > JAKQTR01 > JAKQTR01. Next base: position 178,072 of record CAWDWR010000001.1, on the reverse strand, counting down.
CGGCGAACTCGCCTCCCTTCTCGAGGGCCTTCCGGATCACCCGTTCGAGCACGGCCGGCTCCATCTGGACCGGCAGGACTGGTCGCGCCACCGGCGCGCCGATCGCCAGGAGGCGCTCGAGCGTTGCGGGAATCGCCGCCATGGCGAGGCCGCCTTTCAGCCCCACCTCGAGGAATGTCCGGCGCGGGATGTCTCTGACGACGTGGCGATGAGCAGTCATGTGTCCCACCTCGCAAGGGCCGAGTCTGCGCTCGGTGAGCCCCGGGCTCAGATCCCCGGGTACCACTTCTTCGCGTTCTCGAAGTAGATCTTCCGCAGCACCGTCGCCGGCAGGCCGACGCCGCGCGTCCTGAACCCCGGCCGCACGCTGTCCGCCGCCATCTCCTGATCCGTCGCCAGCCAGGCGGCGTCGGACTCGTAGGTGCTCGCCAGCCGCGCGAGCGCCGGCGCCGGGTCGCTCCCGGCGGCCGCCGAGCCGCGCCCGAATTCGAGGTCGGTGCCGTACAGAATCCGGTCCTGGTACTTCACGAGGAAACCCCGCACCTTGTCGCGGGGCTGAATCTGGAGGTGAACGAGGCGTGCCGCAAGATCAACGGCGAGATTGGGATACTTGTCGAGCCGCTTGGCGAGTTCGTCGACGTCGTACTCCAGGCTGCCAAGGTGGCAGCCGACAACCCTCAGGTCCGGGTGCCGCTCCAGCATCCGGTCGCGCGCCGCGATCTGGCTGGCGTAATCCGGAACCTCCGGGTGCAGCAGGCCGTGATACTGCGGGTTCCTGGAAAAGTACCGCCGATCACCCTCCACGGTCATCTTGTCGACGGGGAGCCAGCAGTTGCGCGGTTCGCCGAGGTGCGCGACGAGCGTGCGGCCCTGCTTCGCGAGAGCGCTGAACACGGGGTCGAGCCGCGGATCATCGGCCATCACGTACTTCCCGTCGGGGTCCTTCAGCACCATGCCGACGTCCTTCCAGATCTTCACCGCGACGGCGCCCCCCGCATACCCGTCGTCAATCGTGGCGTTGGCCGCCTTCGCCCAGTCGGCCTCGCCCCAGTTGGCCACGGTGAACGACGTCGCCCACGCCAGCTTCTCGGGGTACGCGGCGTGCAACGCCTGCGCGGACCCGATCTGACGGCTCAGCCGGGCCCAGTCCATGCCGCCCACGCAGATGTTCAGCCACCGGAAGTTGGTCTTCTCGAGAAATGCGACGAAGGCACGGAGGTGCCCTGGCCCCGGCGCGCCGATGTGCGCATGGGCATCGATCTTGGGCATCTGCATTACCTGGTTGACGGTCATGGCGTCACCTTGCGCGCTGACGGGCGCGGTCGAGAAGAGCGGCAGCGAGGCGACGGCCGCGCTCGCCGCCAGCAGGACAACGCCGCTCAGCCACGCGGGACGGGTCGGCACCGGCATGAGGTCCCTCCATTCCGGGGCGGGCCAGACGCCCGCCGGGTTGCGCTGTAGAATAGCGCGGGTCTGCGCGCGCGGGAAGCGCCTGAGCGCCGCGGCCTGCCCTGGACGCCGCGGGGAGGGACCATGAGAACGTTCACGATGCTGCTCGCCTTCGGCTGCGCGGCGATGGCGCAGGCGCCCGTCACGAACTACGACGAGGCCAAGGTGCCCGCCTACACGTTGCCCCCGCTGCTCGTCATGAACGACGGCGCGCCGGTCCGAAGCGCGTCAGGCTGGGCAGCACGGCGCGCAGAGATCCTGGGACTGCTCGAGACGCAGATGTTCGGACGCGCGCCAGCTCGCCCCGACGGCATGACCTTCGCGGTCGAGTCGGTCGAGAAGGCGGCGCTGGGCGGAAAAGCTGTCCGCAAGCAGGTGTCGATCAAGGCTCGCGGTCTGTCGCTGCGCCTCCTGCTCTACCTGCCGGCGAAGGCGGCACGCCCGGTGCCGGTATTCGTCGGGCTGGGTTTCAGCCCGAACCAGAGCGTGAGCGCGGACACCGGTATCTGCCTGGCCGGCGCCTGGGCCCAGAACAAGGAGACGAGGATCATCGAGGTGCAGCCGGCCGACGAGTCCTCCCGCGGCGCAGCCGCGGCGCGCTGGCAGGTGGACGACGATGCTCGCGCGCGGCTTCGGCCTGGCGACGATGTACTACGGCGACATCGAGCCGGACATCTCCGGCGCCATGCCCCTCGGCGTGCGAGGCGCCCACCTGAATCCTGGAGAGCGGACGCTGGGTGGCGGCGAATGGGGCGCCATCGCGGCGTGGGCGTGGGGGCTGAGCCGCATCGCGGACTACCTCGAGACGCGACAAGGATGTGGACGCGGGCCGGTTGGCCCTTGTCGGCCACTCGCGGCTCGGCAAGACGGCGCTCTGGGCGGGCGCCATGGACGCGCGCTTCGGCATCGTCATCTCGAACGACTCCGGCGAAGGCGGTGCGGCGATCAGCCGGCGGGTCTTCGGCGAGACGGTGGCCGACCTGAACGAGCGATTCCCGCACTGGTTCTGTGGCAACTACAAGCAGTACAGCGGCCGCGAGGGCGCGATGCCGTTCGACTGCGCACATGCTGCTGGCGCTCATCGCGCCGCGCCCGCTCTACGTGGCCAGCGCGTCAGAGGATCAGTGGGCGGACCCGAAGGGCGAGTTCCTGGCGGCCGTCGCCGCCGGCGAGGTGTACGAACTGCTCGGCCGGAAGGGCCTCGGCACGCAGGCGATGCCCGCGGCGGACCAGCCGGTGGGCGACACGGTACGGTATCACCTGCGGACCGGCAAGCACGACATCACGGCCTACGACTGGCAGCAGTACCTCGACTTCGCGGAACGGCACTTTCGCGGGCAGCGTTGAGGGCGCAGTTGCGCGACGCGGGTGACATGCACAGGCCGGTGCCTCGGAAAGGACAGACGATGAATGCGTTCAAGACCGTCATGATCGCCGCTGCTGTCGCCGCCGCCGCGGCGACCTGGGCGGCGACGGGTGGGCTGCCCGGCGCCCAGGCGGCACAGACGTCCATCTCGCCGTCCACGATGCCGCGCATCGCCACGATCGACGCGCGCTATCAGTCGTACAACGTCGAGATGGCCGAGGTGATCGGTGCCAGGTTCTGGAAGCCGTATGACAAGAACGCCGCTCCCAAGACGCCGGCGCCTCCGGCGGGGCTGGACCGCCGACCCGGCCAGGTTGGCATCGACCCGGGCATGTTTGCGGCGCGACCTCCGGCCGACCTGGCGAACGCACGCCTGCGGGCGCTGGCGGCCGCGCTCGGGCCCGCCTACATGCGGGTGAGCGGTACGTGGGCCAACTCGGTCTACTTTCACGATTCCGACGACGCCGCGCCAGCCGCCCCGCCGCCGGGCTTCCAGGGCGTGCTGACTCGCGCCCAATGGAAGGCCGTCGTCGATTTCGCGCGTGCCGTGGACGCGAAGATCGTCACGTCGTTCGCGGTGAGTGCGGGCGTGCGCGACGCAGCCGGTGCGTGGACTCCGGATCAGGCCAGGAGTGTGATCGCGTACACGAAGGCCGTCGGCGGAGACCTTGCCGCCGCGGAGCTCTTCAACGAGCCCACGATCCCTTCGGCCGGAGGCGCGCCCCAGGGATACGACGCCGCGGCGTTCGCACGCGACATCGCGGTGTTCAGGGCGTTCGCGAAGGCAGCGGCGCCCCGGATGCTCGTCGTCGGCCCGGGTTCGGCCGGCGAAGGTGTAGCGCTCATCCCGCCGGGGATGGGGATGCTGAAGACCGAGGACCTCCTCGCCGCATCGCCGCGCCCGGCGTTCGACGTGTTCTCCTACCACTTCTACGGCGCCGTGTCGCAGCGCTGCGCCTCGCTGATGGGCCCTGGCTTCGGCACGACACCGGACGCGGCGCTCACCGACGAGTGGCTGTCGCGCACCGAGCGGGTGCGCGCGTTCTATGCGGGCCTGCGAGACCGTTTCGCGCCCGGCGCGCCGATGTGGCTCACCGAAACGGCGGAAGCTGCCTGCGGCGGCAATCCATGGGCGACGACGTTCCGCGACAGCTTCCGGTACCTCTTCCAGCTCGGCCAGCTCGCGAGGCAGGGCGTGCACGCCGTCATGCACAACACGCTCGCCGCCAGCGAGTACGCCCTCATCGATCAGTCAACGCTCGAGCCGCGCCCCAACTACTGGGCGGCGTGGCTGTGGCGCCGGTTGATGGGCCGGACGGTCCTCGACGCCGGAGCCGCCGGCCCCGGCGTCCATCTCTTCGCGCATTGCACGGCCGGCACACCGGGCGCCGTGACCCTGCTGGCCATCAACACGAATCAGACCGGTGCGGCCTCCATCGACCTCGCCGCCCCGGCGGATCGCTACACGCTGTCGGCGCAGGCGCTCGACGACGAACACGTCCAGCTCAACGGGAGCGGCCTCGCCCTCGGGCCCGGGGATCGGCTGCCGGCGCTCCAGCCGGTTCGCGTCCAGGCGGGCCGCGTCGAACTCGCGCCGGCCACCATCACGTTCCTGGCCGTGCCGGGCGCCGGGAATCCGCACTGTCGATGAGGTTGGCCTGGGAAGACCGTGGCGTTGAGCGTCGCACTGCTGGCGGCGTAGAACTGGTTGATGAGCGCCAGGCCCGGATTGCCGAACTTCTCGTTGTAGAGCACGACAAGGCCATCGTACTGCGTATAGAACGCCGCGACATACGCACTCGTGTGGCACGTGCCGCACACGAGCTTCATGCGCTCCCGCTTCTGCGCGCCCGGTCGCGGCAGGAGGGTCCCTCGTGCGCCTTCCGTCTTCCGTCTTTTGTCTTCTGGCTTCTGGCTACTTCTTCGGTGCTACAGTGAGCGTCGCCATCGGTCCATCCTGGAGGACACCGCATCATGAAACGCTGGCCCGCGCTCCTCGCCCTGTTGACTGTCGCGCAGTTCGCCTCCGCCTGGGCACAGACGCCGGCGCCGGAGTCTGCTCCCCTGCCGATCACCGTCATCAAGGCCGGCCGGCTCATCGATCCGGACACCGGCACGGCGGCGGTGAACCAGGTCATCGTGATCGAAGGCGAGCGCTTCAAGGCGATCGGCTCGAACCTGCCGATCCCGCCGGGCGCGACGGTGATCGATCTGTCGAAGCTGACGGTGCTGCCCGGGCTCGTCGACGCCCACACGCACATGGGCATCACCTACAAGGAGCAGCCCGAGAACAACTACTACTACCTGACGTACATCACCGACTCGACGCCGCTCCGGGCGATCCAGGCGGCGTCCAACGGCATGCAGTTGCTGAACTCGGGCTTCACCGTGGTGCGCGACGTCGGCAACAACGCGCTCTACGTGGACGCGGCGCTGCGCCAGGCGATCGAGCAGGGCTGGCTGCCGGGGCCGACGGTCATCCCGTCGGGGCCGATGATCGGCAGCACGGGCGGGCAGTTCTGGCCGACGCCCGAAATGTACAAGCAGCACAACATCATGTTCCCCGAGTACATCGACGCGAACAGCCCGGACGAGATCGTCCGCGCGGTCCGCGAGAACATGCTGTTCGGCGCGCGGACGATCAAGCTGTGCATCGACTGCAAGCCGTGGGGCTACTCGGTCGACGACATCAAGCTGGCCATCCGCGAGGCGGCCACCGGCGGCTGCAAGGTCGAAGGGCACGTGCAGACCGCCGCCGGGGCGCAGCGCGCGATTGACGCGGGGATCTACATCATCGCGCACGGCAACGCGCTGACGCCGGAGCACCACCGCCAGATGGCCGAGAAGGGCATCTTCCTGGCGGGCACCGACACGCCGTTCACGGCGTACCGCGGCACCGAGGCGGCCTTCAAGCGCGCCGTCGACAACCTGCGCGACGCGTGGGAGAAGAAGGTGCCGCTCACCTTCTCGACGGATTTCGACTACTGGAACGAGCGGATGAAGGACGCGAAGACGGGCCGGTGGCTGTCGCGCGGCGAACTGACCATCGAGTTCCTGCGAACGTGGAAGGCCGCCGGCATCCCGCCGGCCGACACGCTGCGCGCGCTGACCATCAACGGCTACAAGGCCGCCGACATCATCGCCGACCGCGGCCCGATCAAGCCCGGGCTCTTCGCCGACCTCATCGCCGTGCCGGGCGATCCGCTCGACCGACGTCGACGCGCTGCGCACCGTGGCGTTCGTGATGAAGAACGGCATGGTGTTCAAGCGGGACGGCGTGATGATGCCGGCCGACTTCTTCCACCCCGGGCCGGTGCGCATGCCGAACGGGCGCTGGACGAGGTAGCGTGGTGCACGAGCGGTTTTCGGCGGCGGCGCTTCGCGCGGCAATCTCCGACGCGCTGGCCCGCGACGGGCGTGCCGGCGCACGTCCGCGAGGTCGAGGCGGACCTCATGGTCGAGGCGGAGCTGCACGGCGTCCCGTCGCACGGCCTCCTGATGCTGCCCCGTCTCCTCGCGGGGATCCGGCAGCGGCGCGCGAATCCCGATCCCCGGGTCCGCATGGTTCGCGACGCGGCGGCGGTGTGCGTGCTCGAACGGCGATCGCGGGCCCGGGCGCTACGTCGGGCGTGCAGGGCATGCGCGCGGCCATCGAGCGGGCAGGCCGGTTCGGGATCGGCGCCTGCCTCGCGACGGAGACCACGCACTGGGGCCGCGCGCACGCCTACGCCTGCCTTGCGGCCGAAGAGGGCCTCATCGGCATCTGCACGACCAACGCGATCCCCAACATGCTCGTGCCGGGCGCGTCGGCGCCGATCCTCGGCAACAACCCGCTCGCGATCTGCGGCGCCCCGCGGCGAAGGCCGCCGCCCGATCGTGCTCGACATCGCCATGAGCCAGGCGGCGCTGGGCCGCGTGGCGACGGCGCAGCGGGAAGACCAGGCGGTGCCGCTCGGCTGGGGCCTCGATGAGAAAGGCCAGCCGACCCGGCGACGCGGCGGCCATCCTGGCGTCGCAGAACCTGCTGCCGATGGGCGGCCACAAGGGGGCCGGCCTCGCGCTGATGATGGAAATCCTGACGGCGCGCGCTCGGCGGCGGCCTGCTCAGTCACGAGGTCGTCGGCGCCGACGCGTCCGGGCTCGACGCCGGCACGTCGAAGCTCTTCGTGGCGATCGACATCGGTGCCTTTGTCGATCGCGCGCGCTTCGGCGCGCGCGTGGACGATCTCGTCGCGCACCTCAGGGCCAGCGTGCCGGGACAGGCTGCCGTGTTGCCAGGCGAACGCGGCTGGCTCACCCGCGCTGAGTACGAACGGGACGGGATACCGGTGCATCCCCGCGTGATCGCCGCGCTGGCGGCAGCGGGCGTCGGCCTCCCGCGCGGCTGAACTAGAACCGCACGCGCATGCCCACCATCACCGGCAGCGTCCAGCGCGAACTGTCGTCGTTGATGGTCTCGAGGCCGGTGCCGGCCAGATTGTCGATCTGCGACAGGCCGGACATCCAGCGCAGGCCGATCTGGCCGTACGCCCCCACGCGGTCCGTCACCTGCCACAGGACGCCCGCATTGCCCGCCAGCGCGAACGCCGCCGTGCGATCGTAGAAGTCGGTGGCGAGCCCGGTGAAGTTGGCCGCCGGGGCCGACAGCATCACGTCGATCTCCGTGATGAATCCGAGCCCGAACGTGCCCTCGACGTAGGGCCGCATCTTGGGATTCACGTCGAAGTAGCGGCGGAAGCCCACGTCGAGGCCGAAGCTCTTGTAGTCGTCGTACTGGCCGTAGAGGGTCGACGCCCCGTAGTCCCCCATGGGGGTCAGGTCGGCGCCGATGGACTGATAGGTGAAGACCGCGCGCACCTCGGAGATCTCGTCGATCAGGTACCCGCCGCCGAAGCGGAGGTGAAAGCCCGTGCCGTACACGTCCGCATAGGAGTTGGGCGTGACGACCACGGTCTGACCGTTGAGCGTGCCGATGGCGCCCGGAATTGATGTTGCCGCTGATGCTGTTGTCCCAGCCCGAGGCCCACGTCGAAGCTCCACCGGTAGTCCATCACCGAGGGCTGGGCCTGTGCCGCCGGGGCCAGGCTGAGTAGTGTGGCGAGCGCCGCGACCACGATAGACACGCGCTTGTGGTTCATCTGTCAGATCTCCTCTGCACGTCGAGATGCCCCGCTCGCCGGCCTCCCGACAACGGGGGTCTGGTACTGCTGTCCTTGGTCTCTCAGTATGGCCGCGTGGCCGCTTCCGCGGCAAGGGCGGTGATGGGGCGCGCGCCGAACCCCGGTGGCGGCTACCCCGCCAGAAACGCCTGGAGCCGCTCCCGCTGCGTCAGGACGGACCGGTAGCCGAGCCAGAATCCGTGCGCGAGCACGGCCGGGTCGGTGGTGGCGAAGTGGACCTGGAATCCTTCGTCCGGCCGGAGCACCAGCGCGCCTGGATCCGCGAGGGCCTCGGCCATTTCGGCGGGCGTGCGATCGAACGTGCCGAGCCAGGCCGCCGCCAGGCGCTCGTCGCGCAACCGGAGCGCGGCGCTCACCGTCACGCGCCGCACGACCGACTCGTACTCGCTGTCGTTGAGCACGAGCAGGAGGCGGGCGTCGGGGTGCTCCCGGCGAAGTCGCCGGAAGCAGACCCCCTCGCGGTACCCGCCGTCGATGTAGGTCACGCCGTCGATGGCAACGCCGTCGTGGACGAACGGGAACACGGTCGACGACGCCAGCAGCACGTGGATGGCGTCAGGCCGCCTGGCGTCGAGCCACTGGAACTCGAGGCTGTCGCGTCCGACCGCGCCGAAGCGCACGGGGAATGCGCACCGGCTGAGCGCGTCACCGTCGACCAGGCGTTCGTCCGCGAGCACCCGCTCCGCCTCCATGACGTCGACCATGTCCTCGCCGCGCAGGAGGGCCACGGCCGTCGCCCGCGCGAGGATGCCGTGCTCGAGGACGTGGTAGAGGTACCACTCCATCGCTTTCATGGTCGTGCCGAGGGCGAAGTGCGCGCCGTTGAGGGCCCCGGCGCTGATGCCGTACACGGCGCTGACCTGATCGCGCACGCCCATTCCCGCCAATGCGTGCAACACGCCGGCGCCGAAGATGCCGCGCATCCCGCCGCCGGACGCGTACACGACCAGGTCGCGCGTGGGCGCGCGGTGGGCGGACGTCATTTCAGCATCAATTCGACGACCGGGACCTCGACGTCGGGCTTCAGGATCGGCAGCCTCAGCACGAGGTCGCCGGCCCGGCTGTCCTCGCTGATCCAGGTCGTGGACTTGCGCGTGCTCATCCGCACTTCCGACGCGTCGTGCAGCAGCTGCGCGTACTTCACCCTGTCGGCGTACCCTTCCAGCACGACCTCTCCCATCGGCCACGCCAGCAGGTGCACGTAGAGCCGGTTGGTCTTCGGGTTGTAGGTGAGCAGCGAGTTCGGCGGCGCCTTGAACGTGTCCGGCGCCTGAGTCGCACCGTAGATGGACGAGCCGTTCACCTGCATCCATCGCCCGAAGGCGGCCAGGCGGTCGGTCGCGCGTTCGTCGAACGTGCCGCGCGCCGTCGGCCCCACGTTCATCAGCAGGTTGCCGCCCTTGCTGACGGTGTCGATGAGCAGTTCGATGAGCTGCGCCGAGCTCTTCCAGCTGGTCTCGTCGCGGTAATACCCCCACGAGCCCGAGAACGTCTGGCACGTCTCCCACGGCACGCGCTGCCCGTTCATCGTCACCCACTCGCGCGGCTTGAACTGCTCGGGCGAGCGGAAGTCCCAGCCGCCAGGCACGTCGATGAGGTCGAGGCGGTCGTTGACGATGATGTTGGGCTGGAGCTCGCGGACCATCTTGAGCAGTCCGACCGAGTCCCAGTCGTCGCGGTTCTTGCCGCGCCCGCCGCCCGTGAACGAGAAATCGAGCCAGATGATGTCGATCGTGCCGTAGTTGGTGAGCAACTCGCGCACCTGGTCCTTCAGGTACTGGCGGTACACGGCCATGTCGCGCCCCTTGTTCAGGGCGTCGAACTCGGCGTCGGTCGCGGGGCTCTGCGGATGATTGCGGTCGATCGTGTAGGACGGGTGGTGCCAGTCGAGGAGCGAGTAGTAGAAGCCGACCTTCAGGCCCTCGGCTCGGAACGCTTCGACCCAGGCCTTGAGGAGATCCCGCTTCGCCGGCGTGTTCGTGGCCTTGTAGTCCGTGAACTTCGAGTCGAAGAGGCAGAAGCCCTCGTGGTGCTTCGAGGTGATCACGGCGTACTTCATCCCGGCCTGCTTCGCCCGGCGCGCCCACTCCTTCGGGTCGTAGAGGTCCGGGTTGAACTGCGTCGAAGTACTTCTGGTAGTCGGCGTCGGTGATCCGCTCGTACTTCTTCACCCACTCGTGGCGCGCCGGGAGCGCGTAGAGGCCCCAGTGGATGAACATGCCGAAACGCGCGTCGGTCCACCACTTGAGGCGGGCCTCCTTCTGCGCGGGCGTTTCGGCGGGCAGCTGGGCCGGACCGGCGCTCTGCGCGCCGAGCGCCGACACGGACAGAACCAGGACCACGCCGGCGACGAGGTTGCGCATGGGACCCTCCATCGAAACCGGTGCACGGGCCACCCGGCGCCGACATTGTACGGCAGGATCGGAACCGCTGCGGTGCGCGTATGGGGTAACATGCAGAGACGTGCGTTTCGCGCGTGACGTGACGTCTTCGAGGAGCCTCGCATGAGGGCACCCTGGCGGCCGCTCGTAATGGCGGCCGTGCTGAACCTGATCGTGGTCGCCGCCGCCGCGGCCCAGACCGTCATCGTGACCAAGGCCCCGCCGGGCTCGACGGTCGAATTGGTCGTGAACTCCACCCTCGCCGCCACCGTCACCGCCGACAGCGCCGGCGTTGCGACCTTCGCCCTCACGCCCGAGGTCCGCGGCGGCAAGACCGAGTCCGACGCCTACGTCTTCGTCGAGTACTGCGACAGTCTGCGCCGGGTCATCCTGATCGAGCCGGGCATGGAGGGGTATCCGGGCGGCCAGTGCCCCCGCAAGGAGGTGCCGGGCGGTTACGTCGTCCGTCAGGTCACCACCCTCGTCATCAACGTTTCGGAAGCGGCGCCGTCCGTGCTCGTACGGCAGGGGAAGGCCCCGGTCGCATGGCTCACCGACGAAGTGGACCGGCCGCCGGCGGCGAAGCGCGATTTCAGCGGGCAGCCGGGGCCTGTACGGGTTCGGGGCCGGCGGCATGAGCTCCATCTCCGACGTTGCGGCCGTGGCGTGCGGCGCCCAGGAATGCTCGGGAGGATCGACGGCGGCGACGTTCTCCGCCGGGGCCACGTTCTGGTACAAGCCGTTCCTCGGCGTCGAGGCGTCCTGGCTCAAACCGACCGACCTCAGGCTGACGGGCGGCACCACGGCCTACGAGTACGTCACGACGCTCAAGACGGACATCCTCACGATCGTCGGGAAGCTGGGCGTGCCGATGTCCTACGTCCGGCCCTATGGCTTCGGCGGCCTCACATTCACCCGCTCGCACTGGAAGACCACCGAAACGCTCAACGATCAGACCGCCACGATTGACGATGTCGAGGTCGTGTATCCCGGCGGCACCCAGACGTTCAACCTGTACACGCAAGGGTGGAGCTGGATCGCCGGCGGCGGCCTGGAAGGATCAGTCGGCAAGCGCGGGCTGATCTTCGGCGAGGGCGGCTGGGCCAACGTGCGGGGCAGCGACAGGCAGGGCGGCGAGGGCAGGACCGAGCAGCGGGTCTTCTACTTCATCGGCGGCATCCGCATCCGGATCCTCGGCTGAGGGCCGGGCGAGCGGCGCCCGCTATTCGACCTTCACCAGATCGATATCGAACACCAGCGTTGTGTTCGGCGGGATCGAGTTGTAGCGATTCGATCCGTACGCGAGTGACGGCGGGATGACCAGGCGCCGGGAGCCGCCTTCCTTCATCCCGATGACGCCCTTCTCCCATCCCTCGATGACGCTGCTGGTGCCCGCAACGAACACCGCCGGCCCGGACAGGTCCGACGTCGTCAACAGGACGCCCTTCTTGTCGGCGGCCGTCGGATCGTAGAACCAGCCCTTGTAGGTGACCGTCAGCGTCTTGCCCGTCTCGGCGCTGGCGCCGTCGCCGAACACGAGGTCGGTCTGGCTGTAGGCCGCGTAGTCCGACGGCGTCGACGGTGAATTCCCGCATCCGGCCGCCACGAGCGGCAGCCATGCGAGGGCCAGGAAGCCGAGAGCCGGAACCAGCGCGCGCCGAACCATCACGTCATCTCCCGAGAAAGCCCGCTGAGGGGTCAGCGGTGATTATGGCATGGTTTGGCCGGCCGCATCAGGCGCCAGCGTCTGACAGGGGCATAATGAGGGGATGGTCCTCGACCCCTGGATGGTGGCAGCGGCCACCGTGGCCGCATTCGTCACCGTGTTGTGGCTCATCAGTCTGGCGCTCGGCGACAGCTCGATTGTCGACAGCTTCTGGGGCGTTGGATTCGTCGCGGTTGCCGTGAGCGTCGCCGCGGCGGCGCAGTCCGGCCTCGCGCCCCGGGCGTGGCTGATGGGCGGGCTCGTCGCGGCATGGGGCCTGCGCCTCTCGCATTACATCTTCTGGCGCAACAGGGGCAAAGGGGAGGACTACCGCTACCGGAAGTGGCGCGAGGAGGCTGGAGCGTCCTGGTGGTGGCGGAGCTTCTTCAAGGTGTTCGTGCTGCAGGGCGTCATCATGTGGCTCGTCGCGGCGCCAGTCGTGGCGGTAGCCGGGAGCCCATTGCAGCGGCCCCTCAACTGGGTCGATGCGCTCGGCGCCGCCGTCTGGCTGGTCGGCTTCGTCTTCGAGTCCGCTGGCGACTGGCAGCTCTCCCGCTTCAAGGCGGATCCCGCCAACAAGGGCAAGCTGTTCACCGGGGGCGTCTGGCGCTACACGCGCCACCCGAACTACTTCGGAGACGCCGCCGTCTGGTGGGGCCACTTCCTCGTGGCGGCGGCCTCCGGGGCATGGTGGACGGTGTTCAGCCCCGTGCTGATGACGTTCCTCCTCGTGCGCGTGAGCGGCGTCAGCATGCTGGAATCCACGCTGCGCGACTCGAAGCCCGGCTACCGCGAGTACATCCTGTCGACAAGCGCCTTCTTCCCGCTGCCGCCCCGCCGCCTTTGAAAGAGATGGGCGCCCGGGGCTACTGCAGCGCTCCCTGCTGAAGTGCCTTCACCGCGCGCGGGATGAGCGTATCCGGAGCCAGGAACGCCAGCAGCGAGTACTTCGCCTTGTACGCCTTCAGGACGTCCTCCTTCACCATCTGCTCAGCGGTCTTGCCCGCCGCGACGTTCGTCCGGATGATATCGACCATCGCCTTCAGCGTGTCGCGATAGGCGCGCACGCCCGCCGCGTCGAGGTCGCGCCCGTGACCGCTGACGAAGGTGGCGTTCTCCGGAAACACGTCGAGCACGTCGTCGAGGAACGCGAGGTAGCCGGCGATGTCATCCACGGCGGGGACGCTCTCGGACAGCTGGAGGTCGCCCATGTCCACCACCCGCTCCGCCGGAAAGTAGACGATGAGGTCGGCGTCGGAGTGCAGGCCGGGCCGCGGGATGAGCTTGATGTCCGAGCCTCCGACGCGCCACGTGTAGGGCGCGGGCAGCATGCGTCCCGACCTCCCCTTCAGCGCTTCGGCATCCCTGACGACCGTGAGGCCCGGATGGCCGGCAGCCAGGGTCGCGGCGGTAATCACCGCCCCAGGAGCCGGCGCCATGGCGTTGCCTGCCACGTGGTCGCCGTGCGCGTGCGTGTTGACGACGTACGTGATGCCGGGCGCCGACCATCCAGCGACGAGCGCCTTCAGATCGGGAATCGCGCGCGTCGAGAACCCCGTGTCGATCACCACTGCGCCGTCGGTGCCCGAGAAGACGACGATGTTGTTCATCATGCCCCAGGGGAACGCGACGCGGCGGATCGACGGCGCCACCTGCGCGAAGTCGAACCGAATCGGCGTGAACCTCGCGCCCCGCGGCTCCAGCCACGCGACGAATTCGGTCTGGCCGGCCTCGTAGGCGACGTCCAGCGGCGTGCCCGAGTGCCTGGCGACGGCGTTCAGGTCAGCACCCTTCGCAGCCAGAAACTCCGCGGTCTCGCGCTGGCCGTAGAGGGCCGCGGCGTGGAGCGGTGTGAACCCGTTCGGGTTCCGCGCGCCGACCAGTCGCGCATCCGCTTCGACGAGCGCCCGCACGCGCGCGAGATTCCCCGTCGATGACGCCTGGAAGATGTTCTGCGTGCTCGCCGGCGGCGGCCCCGCAGGCGCCGTGGGCGTGATCCTCAGATTGGCAAAAGCGCCGTCGGAGCCGTTGCCGACCCACAGCGCCACGCCGCCGCTCTTCGCCGATCCGAGATCCTCGACCGAGAGGCTCGGCTTCGCGGCGCCGTTCACGAACACTTCGACCCTGCCTCCCGCGAGGACGATGCGCGCATGGAACCAGGCGTTCGGATCAGGCGGCGGGTCGATCGCCTGCTCGAACTGGCCCGGCCGCTCCGCACGCAGGCGCTGCCATGTATTGGCGGGATGCGACACGTACTGCACGGCATGCGATCGCTGCTCGGCGCCGCCGGCCCTGAAGTTGAACGGCCGGAAGTACACCGCGTCAAGCGTCGTCCAGTCGACGACGTGGAAGGCGATGCCGAGGAAGCTCTGCTGGGCGACGTCCTTGCCCTTCAGGTCAACCTCGATGACGCCCTCGCCGAGCCGGGTCCCTTCCAGGATGACCCCGCCATCGCCCGCCCGCGCGTCGAGGCGAGCCACGGCGCGGCCTTCTTCAGTGGCCACCGTCAGCGCGCGGTTGAACACCTGGGCGCCCCTCCCCTCGGCGAGCCGGGTGAAGTCCAGCGCGATCGGGGCTGGTGTCTGCGCATGGCCAGAGACTGATGCAAAAGCCACGGCGGCTGCCGCGAGAATCTGCCGCGTCACGTGACGCCTCCTTCTCGGGGGGACTGATTGGCGAGGAAACAGGAATCGCTTCTGGAGGATACGACGTCGCCCACGGCTTCGTTCCCGGCCCCGTCCGCTCTTGACAATCGTCGGAAGCCCTCAACGTCAGCGCCATCACGATCAAGCGGGCCTACCAGGACCTCGAAACGGAAGGCTTCATTCTCACGCGCGCCGGACTGGGCTCGTACGTCGCGCCCGTCGAGCGCGAAGCCCTCCGGGAGCGGAAACTCGCCGAACTCCAGGAGGAAATCCGCCGGCTGGTCCGGTCCAGCGCAAAGTTCGGCATTTCGGCGAACGACATCGCCCGGCTGACCCGGCAGGTGGAGGGGGGCTGACATGGATACCGTGCTCGAGGCAACCGATCTGACGAAACACTACGAGGACTTCCGCCTCCGTGGTGTCAGCCTCGCAGTGCGCCACGGATCGATCGCGGGGATCTTCGGCCCGAACGCGGCCGGCAAGTCCACGCTGCTCCGGATGCTGGCCGGCCAGACGCCGGTGCCGGCGGGCACCCTCCGCGTGCTGGACCAGTCCTTCGCCACTGCGGAACGGGATCTCAAGAACCGCATCGGCTACGTGCCGCAGGAACCGGTGTTCGTCGAGAACCGGACGGCCGAGTGGCACGCCCGTTTCGTCGCGCCGTACTTCACGCGCTGGGACGGTGCGGGCTTCTACCGGCTCCTCGAAGACTTTCGGGTGAATCCGCTCAAGAAGGTGAAGCTGCTGTCGGGAGGTCAGAAGAAACTCCTGTCGCTCGCGCTGGCCTTCTCGCATGGCGCGGAACTGCTGATCCTGGACGAGCCGACGGCGGGGCTGGACCTCGTCCATCGCCGCTCGCGTACCGCGCCCAGCGGCACGTCGGCGTGCGCCTCAAGGCGGACAGCGAAGCGCACCTGTAGAGCCGGGGCACCCGCCTGACGTCCGAGGACGCGCGGTGATAGGATTGCCGCGCGGAAGCGCGGGAGGGCGTCATGGCATCGGTCCGGCGCGCGACTCGGCGCGAGTTCCTGGCGGCCGGCGCGAGCGGCGCGGCCGGCGCGGCACTGCTCGCCGCGTGTTCGCGGGCGCGTCCTCCCGGCGCCGGCGGCGTCGAGCCGGCGCCGCTCGTCACCCGTACCCTCGGACGCACGGGCCTCAAGCTGCCCATCGTCAGTATCGGTTCAGCGTACGAAGCCGGCCTCGTGAGCGCCGCCCTCGATGCCGGCCTCACCTACGTCCATACGTCGGGCTCGTACGCCGACCAGAACCACGAGCGGATGCTGAACCGCGTGTTCCGGGGACGTCCGCGGGACTCGTTCCTCGTCGGCAGCAGCCCGGACTTTCCCGAGTACCGCTTCTACGGCAACGGGCCATCCGAGGACCTCGGAACCAGATCCGACGCGTCGACGATCGCGCCTTTCTGCGAGGGCAGCCTGCAACGCCTCGGCACCGCGCACCTCGACATCTACTTCCTGGCGTCGATCAGCGAGCCCGCGACGATCCTGCACGAGCCGTACATGCGGGCCTACGAGGGCCTGAAGCGCGCGGGCAAGATCCGCTTCGCCGGCATCGCGACGCATCGCAACGAGCCGGCCGTCATCCGGGCCGCGGCGAAGAGCGGCGTCTGGGACGTCGTGTTGACGGCATTTAACTTCCGGCAATCCCATCGCGAAGAGGTGCGCGCGGCCATCCGTGAGGCGGCGGAAGCCGGCCTCGGGATTATCGCGATGAAGACTCAGGCCGGCGTGTACTGGGATGCGGGGCGGCGGCAGAAGATCAACATGAAGGCGGCGCTCAGGTGGGTGCTCCGCGACGAACACGTCCACTCGACCGTGCCCGCGTTCTCGAATTACGACGAACTCGAGGCAGACCTGGAGGTGGCGCGCGGCCCGGCTCTGGGGCCGGACGAGGAGCGCGACCTGCGCCTCGGCGAACTGGAAGGGCTGGCAGGACTCTATTGCCAGCAGTGCGGCGCCTGCGAGCCTCAGTGCCCGATGGGTGTGCACGTGCCCGACCTCATGCGCGCCTACATGTACGTCGTCGGGCACGGGCGGCCGCAGCACGCGCGGCAGGTGCTGGGGAGATGGACGCCACGCGTCGTTCCCTGCTCGGGATGCGATTCGTGCGCGGTCCGGTGTGCGCTCGGGTTCGACGTGCGGGCCAGGTCGCGCGACCTGGCCCGTCTCCTGAGCGCCTGAACCTGCAGCGTGAGCGGCGTTACTTGATCGTCACGCCGGCCGGCAGCTCGAACAGCGACGCGTCCGGCTCGCCGCGCGTGATGTCGGTCAGCCGGTACGTCGTCTCGCCCGAGCGCGGATCGGCGTGCTTCGTCATCACCAGCACCTTCAGATCGGGTGAGAGCCACTCCTCCGACGTCACGGTGATGGGCTGTTCGTTCCCGATGGCGCCGGCGGGAATCACGGTCGTCGTCCGGATGCCCTTCGCCGTCACGCCCTCGACGACGTGCTCGCCCAGATCCTCCTTCGTTGCGGGCCACGTGGTTCCGGCCGAACCCGCCGCCACCCAGGTGATCGGGCCCACCGAGGAGATGGTCGTTGCCTCACTGGTGACGTGCGGCTTTGTGCCCGCGTGCGCCGCCGCGGCCGCCTGGTCCGCATGCTGCCTGGCCTTCAGCTCGGCTTCCTGCGCGGCCTTCAACTCCGCGTGCGGCTTGGCATCCGCCGAGATCGTGAGCGTGATTTCCTTCTTCGACGTCGTGCCCCCGGCGACGCCGGCCTCCGAGACGAACGTCGCAACACCGGTGCGGCGCGCGATGTTCACCGCCGGGTCGAACAGGAAATTGGTTCCGCTGGCCGGATCGCTGATGGCGATGGTCAACACCTGGCCATCGGGCCCGAGTTCCTCGCGGCGGGTCCGTCCCTTCCCGTCCC
Organism: uncultured Acidobacteriota bacterium; assembly: GCA_963806085.1. Taxonomy (GTDB): domain Bacteria; phylum Acidobacteriota; class Vicinamibacteria; order Vicinamibacterales; family JAKQTR01; genus JAKQTR01. The sequence continues at coordinate 160,455 of CAWDWR010000001.1, read as the reverse complement.
GGTAGACGCGCGACGCCGAACGACGGACGATGCGGTTCCCGTCGGCGAGGACCTGCACCGACTCACTGACGGACTCGGCGCTGTACGGCACCCCGCTCACCGGCTTCGTCTCCACGGACACGTGCACGGCCGTGCCGGCGGCCTTCTCCATCAGCACCTGCAACTGCTGCTCTTTCGCGGCCTTCTCGCTGCGCTCGTGGACAACCACCTGCGCGCCCGCGGTCGCGGCGAAGCCGAGCAGTACAACAACGGCCAGCGTCTTCTTTGTCTTCTCCTGGAATCCGTCGTGAGGTTCACGAATCTGATCGCCCTGGGCTGGTCGTCCTGGCCAACCAGCACGTCGGCTTCGACCACACCCGACTCCGAGCCCGGAACCACGTCGAACCCGTAGGCGGGCAGCATGGCGGTGGCAAGCTCCACGCGGACGATGCGGCCGCTCTCGAGTTCTGGCAGCCCGATCGCAGTGGGCAGCGACACGAAGCGCAGGACGCCGTCATCTTCCGCCGGCGCTGCCGATCTGGCGGGCGCCGCGAAGCCGCCTCGCGCGGCCCAGCGGCGTGGTGCGCCGCGAACGCCATCAGCAACTGCGCCTCGATGGCGTCAGAGCGGGTTGGCTGCGGCGCGGCGGCGGCCACTTCAGCGAGCGCGGCCGTCAGCCACTGCTCGCGGGCGAAGCGGGAGGCGCATCCCGTGCACGCGGCGAGGTGCCCGCGCAGGCGCGCCTGGGCGTCGACGTTCACGCCGGCCCCGCGGGCCAGGTCCACGATGTCGGCCTCGTACTCCCGGCAGCTCATGCGCACCACCTCGCGTGATCAGCCACGCCCCGTACCTGTCGCGCCGGCCTGTTCCGCCCAGCCAGCTTCCAGCGTCGGCGTCCCGGCGCGGGCGCCCGCAGGCGATGCGGCCGGCGACAGGGCGGAGGCCGCCAGCCTCGCCGCCAGCATCGTCCGCGCGCGGTGCAGCCGCGAGCGAACCGTGCCCTATCGGGCACCCGAGCGCCGCCGCGGCGTCCCCGTACGACATCTCCTGCAGGTCGCACAGCACCACGGCTTCCCGAGACGGCAGGGGCAGCGCCTGCACCGCACGGCGCAGTTTCTCGATGCGCTCGTCGCGAAGCAGGCCCGCCAGCGGATCGACCGCCCCGCTGTCAACCGCCGAGGGCCCGCCATCGTCCGCGAAATCGACTGGCGTGAGCCGGCGGTCCCGTTCGAGCCGCTGCCTGACGAGGTTTCTCGCGATCCCGCACAGCCACGCGGCCACCGTTGCGCGCCCCGCGTCGTAACGCCTCCCGTCGCGCGCGACGATCATGAACACGTCCTGGACCGCGTCCTCGGCGGTCGCGGCCGATCCCGTCAGGTGCAGGGCAAACCGGAAAACGTCAGGATGGCGCCGGCGGAAAAGTTCGGCGAAAGCCTGCGCGTCGCCCGCCGCGGCCCGCCTCAGCAGTTCGTCGTCTGGGATCCGATCGGTCGGCGGTGCGGCAGGCATGTCCTTTCGGTACGGCGTGCTCGATCGGTATTCAGTTCTGGGCGCAGGAAAGTTCCAGGAAGATCGGCGCCGGCCCCTGGTCTCACTTCCCGCCACGTTCGGTGGCGCCGCGGAGCTTCTTCAGCGCCTCGGCCCCGCCCGTGTTGGCTGGATTCAGCTGGAGGGACCGTTCGTAGGCCTGGATCGCGAGCGACGTGTTCCCGTCCGCCGCGTAGGCTTCCCCGAGACTGTCGAACACGTTCCACGAGTCCGGGTGATCGGCAACGTTCTGCTTGAACACCTCGATGGCATCCTTGACCTTCTTGCCGCGCAGCAGGACGTAGCCGAGCCGGTTCATCGTCTCTTCGTCAATTCCGGGATCGGACGGGCGCGCCGAGCGGGACGCGCGATACGCGTCGAGGGCGGGCGCCGCGCCCGACGCGCGCAGCGCCGCCACGAACTGGCCGAACGCCGGTGTCGGGCCCCGCGGCTTGAGCCAGGCGCAGGCGGGCGACGAGCCGCCCATCACGTTGGCGAGCACCTCCGGCACGAGTGCCAGCCCGTTCTCCGCATTCGCGAACAGCACGACCCCGATCCCGCGGCGCGGCGACGCCGCGACGTAGGCCTTCGTTGTCCCGTTGTCGCCCCAATGCCAGAGCGACCACGCGTCGCCCTCCTGCTCGAGGCCCCAGCCGAGTCCCCACGCGAGTGACGGCGCGAAGCGGCCCGTGGGAGGCACGGTGGCCGTGTTGATGCCCCGCTCGTCGGGCCTGCTCTGCGGCGACATCAGCGCGCGGGCCGTCGATGGACGAAGTCCCTTGCCGGCCAGCACGGCCGACGACGAACCGCGCGTAGTCCCCGGCCGTCGTGTGCAGGCTGGCTGCCGCGTTTGCGCGCCAGGGCGTTCGCCGTCCGGCGAGGTCGCCGAGCAGGCCGTGGTTGTAGACCTTCAACGACTCGTACCGGCTCTGCCAGACGTAACTGCTGCTCACCATACCGAGCGGATCGAAGACCGTGCGCCGCATGAAGGCCTCCAGCGTCTGGCCCGTGATCCGTTCGACAGCCGCCGCCAGGTACACGAACCCCTCGCCGGAGTAGCTGAAGCGGTCCCCCGGCGTGAAGAAGATCTTCAGCGGATCGCTGCCGGCCCTCCAGTTCGGAAACCCCGACTGGTGGCTGAGGACGTGCCGCGGCGTGATCAGGTCGAGCCGGGCGTCGTCGCCCACGTCATAGCGGCCTGGAAGGTACTTCGAGATGGGCGTGTCCAGGTCGATCGAGTCCCGCGTCAACCAGCTTCAGCACCGCGTAAGCGAAAACGGGCTTGCTGAGCGAGGCGGCCTCGAACACCGAGGCGTCGGTCACGGGCGCCTTCGTTTCCGCGTTGGCGAAACCGAATGACGCGTGCCACGCCGTCGTTCCTCCGTTGATCATGGCGATCTGCGCACCCGGCACCACGGCCTGCTCCATCAGCTCGGGAATGCGCTGCCGGAGGCGAGCGGCGAGAGTCCCGGGGTCATCGGGTTGTGCGACCACCGCCCGGGTCTGCTGATCGCGTAGCGGCGTTCCCGCGTGGGGCAGCAAACCCGATGCCGACATCAGCAGTCCACTGACGATGGCAAGACGTGTTGCGGTTGTCACCGAACCACTCCTCTCTTCCAGCTCGGGCGGAGACTCTCGCACGCACTACTTCCGCAGCTCCGCCGGCACGTCGACTCCCGGACGGACGATCTCGTTGACGATGGAGACGATTCGCCACCGCCCGTCGGCTTTCATGAGCAGGAAGACGTCGATGCCGTGCTGCGCGGGCCGGTCGCGCGACGGAATTCGCGCCGCATAGTGCACCGTCGAGCGCGCCACATCGCCGGTCTCCTGTGTCTTGATGGCGACAATCGTCTCCTCGAAGGCCCGGTCCTCGAGGCTGGCCTCTCTGATGAACCGGACGAAATCGTCGACGAACGTGTTCCGGTTGAGCACATTCATCGACGTGCGGCTCGCCCTCAGGACGATGACGGCCTCCGGGATGAAGAGCGCCTTCACCTGTTCCCAGTCGACGTTCTTGCCGGCGTCGAACGTCACCAATCGGTACAACGCCCGGACGACGTGTTCGGCACCGCCGGCCGGGGCGGTCTGAGCGGCGGGCTGCGCGGCCTGTCGCGCCGCCGCGCCGGCAACGCCGGCGAGCGCCATCACGGCCATCGTCGTCACGACGATTGGTTTTCGGACCCTCGACCCCGGCGATCGTGTGTCACGCATGGCGAACCTCCGTTTCGGCGTGGCTGCCATCGGCGTGCGGCCACGGAGAGCATTCTACTGGTCCCCGCAGTCGTGCTACGCTCGGCTCACCCTGGCACAACGATCCGGAGGGCTCGGGCGCCTCGTGCCGCCTGCGCCCTCGCGCCCTCGGGATGCGCGATGGAGGCCCCCCAATGAGCATCGTCGACAAAGCCATCGAGACGCAGTTGAAGAACATCCAGGCGAAGACCGGAAGGACATTGGAGCAGCTTGACGAGGTCCTGCGGAAGAGCGGGCTGAGGAAGCACGGCGAACTCCGTGATTTCGCCAAGCGCGAACTCGGCCTCGGCCACGGTGACGCGAACACGCTCGTCCATACGGTCCTCAAGTCGGACGGCGCGAGCGCCGCGGCCGCAACGGGCGCGTCGACCGACGATGTGCTGGCTGAGATCTACGGCGGCGTGAAGGCCGCGCTGCGGCCGATTCACGACGCGTTCATGGCCGAGATCGGGAAGTTCGGCGAGTTCGAGAGCGCGCCGAAGAAGGGCTACGTCAGCCTCAGGCGCAAGAAGCAGTTCGCGATGATCGGGCCGGGCACGAAGACCCGTGTCGACATCGGGATCAACATGAAGGGCGTCAAGGGCACCGATCGCCTCGTCGAGTTGCCTCCCGGCGGCATGTGCCAGTACAGGGTCGCCGTGACCGACGCCAGGGAAGTCGACCAGGATCTCATCGGCTGGGTGAAGCAGGCCTACGACGCCGCCGGCTAGACGCGGCGCGTTGCGGACCCCGTCGCGGAGAGGTCCGGGGACACGCCGAAGCAGTCCGATGAAGCGGAGGAAGGAGCGATGACGCCGCCGGACAGCTCAACGCCGACCTCGCTGCCCGAAGTGGACCCGCATCGCCGGGCGCGGTTCTTCGAGTTGTTCGAGAGCGTTCCCCGGGGCGGGCCGGGCGATCCCGGCTCCACGTGCCGCGCGCTCGCCATGATGGTCGATCTGCCCCCGCAGCCCCGCGTGCTGGATCTCGGCTGCGGGCCGGGGGCCGGCTCGTCGAACCTCGCGAGCCTCACCGGAGGCCGCGTCACGGCGCTCGATCTGCACGCGCCCTTCGTCGTGCAGCAGGCGTCGGCGGCGCGGGCAGCCGGGCTGTCGCATCGCCTCGATCCGGTGTGCGCCGACATGCGCGCCGCGCCGCTCGCGGCGGGCGTCTTCGATCTCGTCTGGTCCGAAGGCGCGCTCTACAGCATCGGCTTTCGTAACGGACTGGAACTGTGCGCGCGCCTGGCCAGGCCGGGCGGGTACGTTGCGGCCAGTGAGGCGGTGTGGACGGTCGACGCGCCGCCCGACGAGGTTCGCCGCTGGTGGCACGCCGAATACCCGGATATCGCGCCCATCGCCGAGAAGGCCGCAGCCGTGACTGGCGCGGGCCTCGAGGTCCTCGGCCACTTCCCGCTGCCGCGCGACGCCTGGACGGTCCACTTCTACGAGCCCATGAAGGCGCGGCTCGGAGCGTTCAGGCGCGCCTGGAGCGGCGACGCGGTCGGCCTCGCCGTCATTGCGGAATTCGACGCCGAGATCGACATGTACGAGCGGTGGAGCCACGTCCAGGGCTACGAGTTCTTCGTCGCCCGCCGGCCCGGCTGACCTCGCCTCGCCTGGCGGCGGTTTCATGACCCGTTCTCGGGGCCGCACTTGACCGCCTCACGCAGGTCACGACACCGGTCCTGTGAACTGCAGCAATTCGACCGGCGCACCGGCCTCTTCGATGAAGGCCACCAGCACGCCTGGCGACGGCGAGTTCGGCGGGATGATGACCTTCTTGCCGGCGAGCGCCAGATCGAGGTCGTCCACCTCGAACGCCACATGCGCGACCTCGCGCACCAGCGGCGGCACCGGGCAGTCCGCGTCGTAGCACATCCACTGAATGCCGAACGGGTTGGACTCGTGGTCGGTGCAGGAGATGCACAGTTGATCGAGGCGCGTCATTCCCTCGACAGGGGCGGTCGTCGGAATGCCCACGTGGTGGTAGCGGTAGGTCACGCTCATGGCTCCGGCTCCTTGACGATGATGCGCACGAGGTCGCCATCCACGTGCGTTTCCACATCGCGGAGCGTCAGCCGCACGCCGGGCGCTTCCACGCTCACCGTCCCCTCGTCGCGGCCGACCTTCGGCGCGCCCTCGATGCCGGCGATGGTCAGCCGCCGGATGTCGCTCAGCGGGTGACGGCCCGCGGCCTCGGTGACGCTCACCGTCCCGCCGAAACTGCCGCGAACGAAGGCCGGGTTCGTCAGTTCGACGCTCCCCTGCGGCACGACCAGCGACAGGTAGTTGGCGTGGGCCATCGCTCCCGCGCCGAGCACCATCAGGTTGATCGGATCGAAGCGCTGGACGCGGAACGGTTCGGCGCCCGCCGCGATCTCGACAATGACCCGGCCGCCCCGGCGCTCGCCCAGCTCCGCGCGCAGGCGATGACGGCGCACGCCCTAGTCCGCGATAACGGCTCTCCGACCGAAACCCTGGCCACTAATTGGCGGTGCCTGCCATCATCTCCAGTGACGTCTCATAGACCCCAACGTCTTCCGCCAGCCTCGTGACGCGTTCCCGGCGGATCCCGAGCGCAGCAGCCGCCCAGCCCGCTGTGCCGTCAGTGCTCTGCGCCTCGAGCGCCAGGGCGAGCGCCTCGTCTTCGGCGATCAGGCGACCGAGGTTCTCCACATCGTCAACCGGGTACACGTAGCGAGCCAGCTCGTTCGGGCGAAACGACGGATGCCGTGCCAGCCAGAAGAGGTGAGACACCTCTTCGACGACGGCCAGCATCGTGCGATCGACCGTCTGTGCGGGCGTCGCGATCACCGTGGCCGTCCGCACGCCGCCTATCTCGCGTGTCGAATTGCCCGTCACACCGGGATGCCGCCCCTTCACGACGAGCACGCCCGGGCGCCCCGGCATCGGTGAGAACTCCGGCGGCGGCGACGGATGGCGCAACAGAATCGTGTGATCTCCGTCGTACAGGGCGACGGGGATGCCCGCCGGGCTGAACCCCGGCCACACGCCGCGCGCCGCCGCCTCGTCGAGTGCGCGAACGAACGCGAACACGTCCTGCGAGGCCGAGGGCGGCTGGCCCGTTGCCTGCGATGCTGCGGTGACGAGCGCGGCCCCGCGCATGGCGAGGATCGCGGCCGCGCCCGCCAAGACAGACGCGGCGAGAGCCGCACGCACCGCCGTGGTTGGACGCCTCACGACCCGCTCCTGGCAATCCGGCCTCCGCGATCCTCGAAGCGGTCGCCCCGCTTCTCCGGAACCATGAGACGGGCGCGCGGTTCGGGCGGTTCGTCCCGGCGTGTCGGAACCACCTGGTCCGGTGTCACGGCTGCCGGCGGTTGTACTCGACCTCCAGTATGTCGATCGCGGCGTACACATACTCCCCTTCGGGCGGATGCCAGCGGGCCTCGCCCCGCGCGGCGAGCCGGTAGGGCCCATAGGCGCGGTACTCCGCGATCGGTGTCGACCAGCGCCAGGGCTTGAAATCTTTGCCGTCGGTCGAGGCGAACCGATCGTCCGACACGAAGTCCTTCAGCAGCCCCTCGTCGTCGAAATAGAGAGTGGCCGAGATTGTATGAGCGGCGTGCGTGAACCGCGCCTTCGCCGTGCGCGCATCCACCGGTTCCCACTGGATGGCGGGGTCGACGAGGGTCCCCGGCGCAAGCAGGCACATGTCGTTGAACAGGGTGACCGTTTCCCCCTGGTCCATCTCAACGCCGGCGGCGTCGACGACCGAGAACGCCCCGAGCGGCTTGATGCGCATGGTCGCGTGGCCGTCCGCCAGCCGATGCAGCCCGTCGACGGGCATGCCCATCATGGTCGCGCGGATCCAGAAGAGCCGGGTGGGGTGGTCCGCGAAGCTTTGCTGGTCGGCTTCGAAGGGCATCCACCGCGCATCGGGCCCGCTGCGGATGCGGCCGCGCATGCGGACGCGGTAGTTGCGAATCAGCGGTTGCCCCACCATGCCAGTCGCCCGCAGGTAGCGTTGCACGGGATCAGGCAGCGGCGCGACATCGGCCTCGGTCAGCGCCGGCGCGTCGAGCGGCCTGGCCAGGCCCCCGCGGACGTCGCGCTCGAACTGGGCACGGAAGCTGGCCGGGCCCTGCGTGAAGTAGCCGTACGCCACGCCGACGAGCAGGATGAGATTGGCGACCGTCCCCCCCTTCGCGTCGGTCCATGACGTGACGATGACTCCCTGGGAGACCACGAGCGCGATCGCGCCGATGATCCACCAGCCGCGAGGCCAGGCGAACAGCGCGACAACCGCGGCGAGCGTCAGCACGGCCGCGGCCAGCCACACCAGGCCCGTGCCGCGCGAAATGGACTGGGTAAGCTGCGGGAGGTCGGCGTAGCCAAACGCCTTGGCCGGTCCCATCAGATGAATCAGGCCGTGCAGGGCGATGACGAACGCGAAGGCCCAGCGCATGACGAATCCTAGCACTGGCGGGGGGAGGGTGACCGCTCCCATTTCGGCGGCTTCCGCGCCTAAGAAGCCCGGCAAAGGAACCTGTCACCATCGAAGGCGAACGGCGGAATGGTGCCTGGCACCAGTTCTGATATATTAGATATCTGATGGCGGAGATGGCCACGCTTTCCCGCGCAGACACGGCCGGCACGTTCCGGCCCGAAGCCAGTCCGTTGCAGACCCGCTCCCTCCGCGAGCAGGTCTACGACGTCCTGCGCGTCGAAATGGCCCGCGGCGGACTCCAGCCCGGCGCCTTCATCGACCTGAACGAGCTCGCCGCTCGCCTCGGCGTCAGCCGCACGCCCCTGCGCGAAGCGCTCCTGCACCTGGAGTCGCAGGGCTTCGTCACCGTGCTCCCCCGCCGCGGGTTCCGCCTCAACGCGCTCACGCTCGATGACATCCGCCACTTCTACGAGATCATCGGCGCCCTCGAAGCCGCCGCGCTGCGCAGCGTCGGCGCGTCCCTTGGCCCCGCCGACTTCGCCCGCATGCGCCAGCTCGACGCGGCCATGGCCGACGCGGTCGCGGCGCGGGACTTCGATCGCTACTACGAGGCCAACCTCGCGTTTCACGACGTCTACCTGCGCCGCAGCGACAACGCGCGGCTCGTCTCGCAGGTGCACCTGCTCAAGCAGCGCCTCTACGACTGGCCCCGCCGCGAGACGATGGTGCAGGCGTGGGAGCAGCACTCGGTCGTCGAGCACGAGGACTTCGTCGCCCTCCTCGAGCGCGGCGCCGTAGACGAAGCGGCCGCGCACCTGCAGAACGTCCACTGGTCCTTCGCCGTCCAGTAACGTTTCATCCAGGCCTACTACTTCGCCGGCCGGCCGCAGGAGGCCTGATGCTGACCGGCCTCGTCTTCAACGTGCAGCGCTTCTCGGTCCACGACGGCCCCGGCGTGCGCACGACGGTCTTCATGAAGGGCTGCCCGCTCTGCTGCGCCTGGTGCCACAACCCGGAAAGCCAGTCGCCCTCGCTCGAGTTCGTCCGCCTGCGCCACCTCTGCATGAGCTGCGGCCGGTGCACCGAGCACGAACTCGACAGCGCCGTCGTCATCGATCGGGACGAAGAGGACGTGGAAGCGTGCCCGACCGGCGCGCTCCAGGGCGTGGGCGAGCACATCACGCCCGCCGATCTCGTGGCGCGGCTCCTCCGCGACAGGATCTTCTTCGACGAGTCGGGAGGCGGCGTCACCGTCTCGGGCGGCGAACCCCTCACGCAGGCGGCGTTCGTCACCGAGGTGCTGCGGCTGCTGCGCGCAGAGGCCGTTCACACGGCGCTCGACACGTGCGGATTCGGCCGGTGGCAGGATCTCCGAGGCGCCGCCGAGCACGCCAGCCTGGTGCTCTACGACGTGAAACTGATGGACGCGGCCCGGCACAAGGCGGCCACGGGCGCGTCGAACGAGCTCATCCTCGACAACCTCCGCGCGCTGGCCGGCGTGCACCCTGCCATCTGGATTCGGATCCCGGTCATACCGGGCATCAACGACGACGACGCGAACATCGAGGCGACAGCGGACTTCGTGCACTCCGTGCCCGGCATCCGGCAGGTCGACCTCCTGCCCTATCACCCGACCGGCGAAGCGAAGTTCGCCCGGCTCGGGACTGGACTACACGCTGCACGGCACGACGCCGCCGGACGAGCGCAGACTCGACGCCCTGGCCGCGGCGTTCCGCGCCCGGGGCCTTGTGACGACCATCGGAGGACACGCATGACCGCCCGTACCGAACGCCTGCGCCGCGCCAGCCTCGACGCGATTCCGTCCATCAGCGCCGAGCGCGCCGCCATCACCACGGCGTTCTACCGGGAGCACATGGGCCGGCACAGCATCCCCGTGCTGCGGGCGATGAACTTCTACGCGATCTGCGATCGCAAGGCCCTCTGGATGGGCGACGGCGAGCTCATCGTCGGCGAGCGCGGCCCGGAGCCGAAGGCCGTGCCGACGTTCCCCGAGCTCACCTGCCACAGCGCGGAGGACCTGCGCATCCTCGACTCGCGTCCGAAGACGCAATACAAGGTCGATCCCGACCGATCATCGCGCGAGTACGAGCGGGAGATCATCCCCTTCTGGCGAGGCCGCTCGCTGCGCGACCAGATGTTCAGCGAACTGCCGCAGGAGTGGCTCGACGCGTACGCGGCGGGCTGCTTCACCGAGTTCATGGAGCAGCGCGCGCCGGGCCACACGGTGGCTGACGGCAAGCTCTACCGCAAGGGCATGCTCGACTTCAAGGCGGACATCGCGTCGGCGGAGGCGGCCCTCGACTTCGAGCGCGACGCGGAGGCCCTCGACAAGCGCGAGCAGCTGCGCGCGATGTCGATCGCGTGCGACGCGGTCATCCGGCTCGCCGAGCGCCACGCCGAGCTGGCGGAGGCGGAGGCCGCGACGGCGCCCGACGCGGTGCGGCGCCGGGAACTGCTCGACGATCGCGGACGTGTGCCGCCGGGTGCCGGCCCACGCGCCGCGCGACTTCCACGAGGCGCTGCAGATGTACTGGTTCTGCCACCTCGCCGTCATCACCGAGCTGAACGGCTGGGACGCCTTCAGCCCGGGCCACCTCGATCAGCACCTCGGCCCGTTCTACGAGGCCGGCCTCGCGGACGGCACGCTCACGCGCGACTCCGCCCGTGAACTCCTCGAGTGCTTCTTCATCAAGTTCAACAACCACACCGCGCCGCCGAAGGTGGGCGTGACCGCGGCGGAGAGCGGCACGTACACCGACTTCGCCAACATCAACCTCGCCGGGCTGCTGCGCGACGGCAGCGACGGCTCGAACGAGGTCACGCGCCTCCTGCTCGACATCATCGACGACATGCACCTGCTGCAGCCCAGCAGCAACGTGCAGGTGTCGCGCAAGACGCCGGACGCCGTGCTGAAGCACGCGCTGCGCGTCATCCGCAGCGGCTACGGCTTCCCGTCGCTCTTCAACGCCGACGCCGTCGTCGAGGAGCAGCTCCGCCAGGGCAAGACCCTCGAGGACGCGCGCGAGGGCGGCTGCTCGGGCTGCGTCGAGGTGGGCGCCTTCGGCAAGGAGGCCTACATCCTCACCGGCTACTTCAACCTGATGAAGATGCTGGAACTCGCCCTGCACGACGGCTTCGACGTGCGCACGGGCAAGTACATCGGCGCGCGCACGGGCGACCCGGCGTCGTTCGCCACCTTCGACGACCTCTTCGCCGCCTTCGAGGCGCAGGTCCGCCACGTCCTCGACATCAAGATCCGCGGCAACCAGCTCATCGAGCGGCTCTACGCCACGCGCATGCCGCACACGTTCCTCTCGGTCATCACCGACGACTGCATCGCGAAGGGCAGGGACTACAACGCCGGCGGCGCCCGCTACAACAACACCTTCATCCAGGCCGTCGGCATCGGCAGCATCACCGACAGCCTGTCGGCGCTGAAGGAGCTCGCGTACGACCGCGCCGACCTGCCGCTCCCCCGCTTCGTCGAGATCCTCGACGCCGACTTCATCGGCCAGGAGCCGCTGCGCCAGCGCCTGCTGAACAAGACCCACAAGTACGGCAACGACGACGACTACGCCGATGCGCTGATGACGCGGACGTTCCGGATGCTGTTCGACGCGATCGACGGGCGCCCGAACACCAAGGGCGGCGCCTACCGCCTCGAGATGCTGCCCACCACGTGCCACGTGTACTTCGGCGAGGTGTGCCTGGCGTCGGCCGACGGGCGCGGCGAGGGCCAGCCGGTCTCCGAGGGCATCAGCCCGGTCCAGGGCGCCGACCGCCACGGCCCGACCGCCGTGCTGAAGTCCGCCTCGAAGATGGACCACGTGAAGACCGGCGGCACGCTGCTCAACATGAAGTTCACGCCGTCCCTGCTCGAGGGCGACGGCGGCATCGACAACCTGCACAGCCTCGTGCGCTCCTACTTCAAGCTCGACGGCCACCACATGCAGTTCAACGTGGTCACCGCCGATCTGCTGCGCGAGGCCAAGGCCGACCCGGCGTCGCACCGCGACCTCATCGTCCGCGTGGCCGGCTACAGCGACTACTTCTGCGATCTGTCCGAGGCGCTGCAGGACGAGATCATCCGGCGGACGGAGCACAAGGAGTTCTGAGGGCGAGTGGCGAGAGGCGAGAGGGGCTACCGCAGACCGCTGAGGGCGCCGCAGCCGTCGGCCTGGAGTGCTGCCGTCTCGTGAGACGGGAGGGCTGGTCCTGGTGGCCGGCGTCCTGCGCGGGTCGCGGAACTGCGCGGCTTGTCAGGCCGCCCGCGTGCCGGAACTCCGCGAACCGGCGAGCAGCCCGGCGACGCTGAGATCTTCATCCGCCGAGGGCCAGTGAATCCCTTCGCCGTCGCCGAGCAACTGCCACCCGGCCCGGGCCGCCGCGTCGACGGCCATCAGTCGGGGAAACCACGCCAGCGGGACGATGATCCGCCGGCCGTCCGCCAGATCGACACGCAGTTCATCGTCGGTGACTTCGACCCGTCGCGCGAGCGGACGCAGTTCAGGATCCGAAGAACTCATGCCATGCCTCCACCAGCATCTCGCGGTGCTCGAGCACCAAGGCCTGGACGCGGGTCAGGTCATGAGGGGCGAACCCGGTTGATCCAGCCAGTCGCACCGGGTCCAGCCAGAACTTGGAGAGTTTCTCGCCGTCCTGGACGTGGACGTGCGGCGCTTCGTGACCCTCGTTGCTGAAGAAGAAAAAACGATACCGCTCGACCCTCAAGACCGTTGGCGACATCGGACAGCAGAATACCAGTTTCAGCACGGCCAATGAAGCGATTCCGGGGGGGCGCGAGGCCAAGGCCGACCGGGCGTCGCACCGCGACCTCATCGTCCGCGTGGCTGGCTGCGGCGGCTACATGCCGTGAGCAGGCGAGGAGCGGCCCACGCCCGGGCAGGCCCGCCGTGTAGAATCCGTCGTCGAGGGGGAGACCATGGACGAACTGGACCGCCGGGCGTTTCTCGTGACGACCGCTGGACTGGCCGTGGCCGGGATGGGGCGGCGCAGCGTCGAAAGCCGGCAGCGGGCCGGTTCCGGCAGCCGTGAGGAGGCGCTCGTTGCCGACCTCCTTCGCCTCAACGACGATCGGATTCCCAGGCTGGTGGAGCGGCAGGAGCGAGGGGCCTCGCACCGATGGGCCGGCGGCGTGCCGAACGAGTTCGGCATCTTCACCGCCGGCGACACCGCGGGGTTCGTGTCGACCCTGGCCTGCGCCATCGCCGCCGAGGGTTCACGCGGCTACCGCGATGCGGACCTGCTCGGGCGGCTCCAGCAGGCGGCGCGCTTCCTGCTGAAGGTCCAGCACGACGACGGCACGATCGACCTGTATTCGACCAACTTCCACTCACCGCCCGACACGGCCTTCGTGCTGGAAGGACTCTGTCGGGCCTGCGTGATCCTCGAACGCAGCAACTGGTCTCCGCTCGCCCCGGTCGTCGCGGATCTCCGGCGGTTCATCGCACGGGCCGCGGAGGCCCTGACGACCGGGGGCGTCCACACGCCAAACCATCGATGGGTCGTGTGTGCCGCGCTGGCGCAGGCGCACGCCCTGGCGCCCGATCCCCGCTACGTCTCGCGCATCGATGCCTGGCTGGCCGAGACCGTCGATATCGACTCGGATGGCCAGTACACCGAACGCAGCACCACGGTGTACTCGCCGGTCGTCGATCGCGCCCTGCTGACTGTGGCGCGGATCCTCGATCGCCCTGCGCTGCGGGAGCCCGTCCGGCGCAACCTCGACATGACGCTGTACTACGTCCACCCGGACGGGGAGGTTGTCACCGACGCGTCGCGGCGGCAGGATCGGTATCAACGCGGCACGCTCGCCCGCTACTACTACGCCTATCGAACCATGGCCCGCCTGGATGACGACGGCCGTTTCGCTGCCGTTGCGCGCCGGCTCGAACGCGAGGAGCGTCCGGCGCTCGTGGGCGACCTGCCGGCATTCCTGGAAGAGCCCGCGTTCAGTCAGCCGTTGCCGCCGGACGCGCCGGTGCCTGCCGACTACGCGCGGGTCTTCCCGCATTCCAGCCTGGCCCGCATCCGCCGCGAGGCGCTCAGCGCAACCATCGTCGCCGACAACGCGTCGTGGTTCTCGCTCCGCAAGGGTGCAGCCGCCCTCGAAGCCGTGCGCCTGGCGAGCGCGTTCTTTGGCAAGGGCCAGTTCACCGGCGCGCGGCTCGACGTGTCCGGCGGCCGGTACTCACTGCGCCAGACGCTCGACGGTCCGTACTTCCAGCCGTTCACCGCCGATCAGATCGCCGGAGGCGTCGTGCCGAAGCTCACGCCCAACGGCACGCTGGCCGCGGACAGCCGCGCCGTCCGTGGGCGGAGCAACGTGCAGACGCTCGACACCGTTGCGATCGTCGATGAAGCCGGCGGCGGATTCACGCTGTCGCTCAGCGTCGATGGCACGGCTGAGGTGCCCGTCGCGTTGGAACTGGCGTTCCGCCGTGGCGGACGGCTGGACGGCGTCGAACCTGTCTCGGGGATTCCTGACGCCTTCCTCCTGCGCGCGGACGCGGGCCGCTACACGTTCGGCGGACAGACGATCACGTTTGGCCCGGGGCGTGTGGAACACACGTGGACGCAACTCAGAGGCGCGCTACCCAAGTGGGATGGCCTGTCTGTGTACCTGACGGGATTCACCCCATTCCGGATGCAGTTGCGGATTGGCTGAGGCCGCGCGGCTGGGCCTTGTCCCTTGCGCCTGATTCGAAGCCGCACGGATGGGGTACACTCGTCCCACGATGAACAACGCGGGTTCGGAGCGCGATCGCTTCCTGCTGGTGCTCTTCTACGGCGTCCTCCTGCTGGTCGGCTACCTCGCCTTCAGGATTTTCGCACCGTTCCTGGCGCCGCTCGGCTGGGCCGCGGTCTTCGCCATGGTGCTGAATCCCGTGCAGGCCCGCCTCGAGGCCCGTCTCGGCACGTCGCGGGCCGCCACGCTCACCACCCTGCTCGCCATCGTCAGCATCGTCGGGCCGGCGATCACGGTGCTGGTGATCCTGACGACGGAAGTCACGTCGGTCGTCCAGCACATGCAGTCGGGAGGACTGGCGGTTCCGGCGGCGCCCGACGTTCAGCGGTGGTACGACGCCCTGCGGCAGCGTGTCGCGATTCCGCTGCCCGCCGACCCGACGTCTTCGGTCG
Organism: uncultured Acidobacteriota bacterium; assembly: GCA_963806085.1. Taxonomy (GTDB): domain Bacteria; phylum Acidobacteriota; class Vicinamibacteria; order Vicinamibacterales; family JAKQTR01; genus JAKQTR01. The sequence goes on along the minus strand of CAWDWR010000001.1, from coordinate 145,122 downwards.
TGGACGCCGCCAGGACTGTCGCCAGTTATCTCGCCAGCCGCGCCGGCGCGATCCTGCAGAACGTCGCGAGCCTGGTGTTCCAGTTGTTCGTCATGCTGTTCGGGCTGTTCTATTTCCTGCGCGACGGCGAGGGGATCGTGAGCCTCATCCGGCACCTGCTCCCCTTCGAACCCGCGCGGCGGGATCGCATGATCTCGCAGACGCACGACCTGGTGCTGGCGACAGTCGGCTCGACGTTCGCCGTTGCGATCACCCAGGGCGCGCTCACAGGTATCACGCTGGCCCTTCTCGGATTCCAGTCGCCGGTGCTCTGGGGCGTCGTCGCCTCCTTCACGTCGCTCCTCCCGGCCGTCGGGTCTGGGCTGGTCTGGGGCCCAGCGGCGATCTACCTGTTCATCACCGGCGACATCGTGCGCGGCATCATCCTCGTGGCGGTCGGCGTGGGGGTCATCGGGATGGCCGACAACGTCCTCCGTCCCCTCCTCCTGAGCGGCAGGACGACGATGCACGGGTTGTTGGTGTTCGTGAGCCTGCTCGGAGGCATGGCCGCGTTCGGGTTCATCGGCCTCGTCATCGGCCCCGTCGCCATCGCCGCGCTGGGGACGTTGCTCGACGGCGTGCTCAACGAACGCCCCGTGGAGGTGCCGGAAGCGGATGAGCCCTGACCTCGGCGCGCGCGGCTACCGGCGCGCGGCCGGAGTGGCCGCCGCTGTGATCGTGTGCCTCCTGGCCTGGCTCGGCCTGGGGCGCAACGTGGTGTGGGCGCCAAGTCCCCCGGCCCTCGTCGCCGCCGCCGCGGACCTCAAGTTCGCCCTCTGGGAGATCGCCGCCGGGTTCACGCGCGAGACCGGGCAACGCGTGCGCATCACCTTCGGCTCCTCCGGCGACCTCGCCCGTCAGATCGCGCAAGGCGCGCCGATCGAACTCCTGCTCTCGGCAGATGAACGATACGTGTTCGATCTGCAGCGCGCCGGGCTCGCGAAGGGCGAGGGCGCGCTCTACGCGATCGGCCGACTAGCCCTGTTCGCGCCGCACGGGTCGCCCCTGACGCTCGACCCGGACCTGGCCGGCCTGCGGGCGGCGGTTGCGGCGGGCCGAATCACCCGTTTCGCGATTGCCAACCCGCAGCACGCCCCCTACGGCCAGGCCGCGAAGGAGGTCCTTCAGCGCCTCGGCGTCTGGCAGCAGATCGAGCCGGCGCTGGTGATCGGGGAGAACGCCTCGCAGGCCATGCAGTTCGCCGCGTCGGGCTCGTGCCAGGGCGGCATCGTGCCGCTCTCCCTCGCGGTGGCGCCTGAGATCGCGAAACTCGGCATCGTTCGAGCGGATCCCTCCTGCGTGGCATGCTCCGCTCCGTCAGCGCATGGTGCTGACGGCCCGCGCGGGCCCGGCCGCGACCGCCTTCTACGAGCACATGCGCCGCGCGGCCGGCGTCCGGGACACGCTCGTCCGGTTCGGTTTCAGTCTGCCCGAGGCGAAGTGAGCTGCTGATGGAGTGGGATGCGATCCGGCTGTCGCTCACCCTCGCCGGCTGGACACTCGCCGTCCTGATGCCCGCCGGGATCGTGCTCGGCCGCTGGCTGGCGACGGCCCGGTTCCCGGGGCGCCACTGGATCGAGGGCCTGCTGGCGCTGCCGCTCGTCCTGCCCCCGACCGTGCTCGGCTACTACCTCCTCGTCGCGATGGGAGGCACGTCCTCGATCGGGCAGTGGTTCCAGGCGGCCACGGGAACGACGCTCGCCTTCAGCTTCACGGGCCTCGTCGTGGCGTCGCTCATCTTCAACCTGCCGTTCGCCGTCCAGCCGATCCAGCGCGCGATCGAGGCGATCGACCCGGACGTGCGCGAGGCCGCGGTCTGCTGCGGGATGACGCCGTGGCAGACGCTGGCGCGGATCGAACTGCCGCTGGCCTGGCCCGGCGTGCTCTCGGCGGCCGTGCTGACCTTCGCGCACACGCTGGGCGAGTTCGGCGTCGTGCTGATGGTGGGCGGCAACATCCCGGGCGAGACGCGCACCGTCGCGCTCGCCATCTACGATCGCGCGCAGTCGTTCGACGCCCGCGCGGCCGGCAGCATGTCGCTGCTGCTGCTCGCCGTGTCGTTCGTGACCATCGCCGTCAGCTATGGCCTCGGCGGCCGGCTGCCCGGCGCGAGGCGGCGCCGATGAGCCTGCTGGTCGAGGTCCGCCACGATCGGCCGCCGCTCGACCTGCGGCTCGAGCTGCCCGAGGGCGCCATCACGAGCGTGGTGGGGCCGTCGGGCAGCGGCAAGACGTCCATCCTGCGGCTGGTGGCCGGCCTCTGGGCGCCGGCCTCGGGCCTGATCAGCTTCGGCGGCGCCACGTGGTTCGCGAGCGCCGCCGGCATCAACCTGCCGCCGCGCGATCGATCGATTGGCGTCGTGCCGCAGCGCTACGCGCTGTTTCCGCACCTGACGGCCCGCGAGAACGTGGAGGCCGCGCTGCTCCACCTGCCCCGAGGCCGCCGCACGCCGCAGGCGGACGCGGCCCTCGCACGCGCGCACGTGGCCGGCCTCGAGACCCGCTATCCCGCACGAACTGTCGGGCGGCCAGCAGCAGCGCGTCGCCGTCGCCCGCGCCATCTCGCGCCAGCCGCGCGTGCTGCTGCTCGACGAGCCGTTCTCGTCGGTCGATCGCAGCACGCGCAACCACCTCTACGCCGAACTGAAGCGGCTGCACGCCGAACTCGGCTGCACGGTCATGCTCGTCACGCACGACTTGGACGAAGCCGCGCTGCTCTCGAGCCATCTGTGCCTGATCCAGCGGGGGCGCCTCGTGCAGGCGGGGCCCACGCACGAGGTGCTCGCCCGGCCGGAATCGTCCGAAGCGGCGCGGCTGCTCGACTACGGAAACGTCTTCCGGGCCTCCGTCGTGTCGCACGACCGCAGCCGGCGCGTCACCGTGCTCGACTGGCACGGCGTGAGGCTCGCCGCGCCGCTCGACGTCCGCTTCGCCCCGGGCCAGCTCGTCGACTGGGCGATCGGCCACGCCGAAGTGCTGCCGGCCGAAGCCGGGGGCCGTCCCGCCGCAGACAACACGTTCCCGGCGGTCGTCCGCGACGCGGTGGTGCTCGGCGACGACCTGCACGTGCGCCTCGCCCCGCAGCACTCGCCCTCGCTGACCCTGCACATGAAGATCTCGCGCCACGTGGCGTCCCAGCGCCAGCGCCGCCGCGGGCTCGCCGCTGCATGTCCGCCTGACCCCCGTCGCCATCGTCACCATGGTGGCGTCCGACGATCGCCGATGCCGGCGGGAGCGCCCACGAGTGAGGCGCGGATCGGCGTTATGATGGGAATCTGGTGAGAGTCCGTTCCCTTCCGGCATTCGCGTGGGTGTTCGTCGTAGCGTGCGTCGTGGCGTGCTTCGCCGCGCGGATCGCACGCCCAGGCCCCGCGCGCGGCGGCTCCCTACTCGGTGCTGAGCGCCGAGGGCCGGCGCAGCGTCTCCGCCGTGACGGTCGGCGAGCAGGAGATGCTGCGGCTCGACGAGCTGGCGCCGATGCTGCAGTTGACCGTCCGCGAGGACCGCGCCGCGAAAGCCCTCGCGGTCTCCCGGGGCACGAGCGTCCGTCATCCTGTCGCTCGACCAGGGGCTCGCGTCGATCGGCGGGAAGATCCTCGCGCTCGAGCGCCGCCCCGGTGCGCGACGGCATCGCGCTGGCTGGTGCCGCCCGACGCCGTGAGCCGCGCGCTCGCGCCGATGGCCGGCGATTCGCGCGGATGTCCGCAGAGCGTCACGGCTGATCGTCCTGGGCGACCTGCGGGTGCCGCGGATTACCGTTCAGCAGGACCCCGGCGGGACCGCCGCAGCGGCTCGTCATCGAGATCGTCCCGCGGGCGGCGTTCACCGTCGTGCAGGAGCCGCGGCGGCTGCTCGTGCAGTTCGATGCCGACGGCCTCGACCTCGGCGCGATCAACGCAGGCGGCGGTCTCGTCGAGTCGGTCACGGCCGCCGACCCGGCTGACCCTCGCCATCGCGCTCAGCAAGGACTTCGGCACGTTCCGCGCGGCGACGGTGCCGATCGATGCGGCCTCGTCGCGGCTGGTGATCGACCTGACGGCCGCGGGCGCGCCTGCCCCGTCCGGCCTGGCCCGGGCGCAGTCGCGCCGCCCCCCGCACCGGCGGCGCCGCCGCCCGCTGCCGGGCGCCAGGCCCGAGACCGCGGCCGCGCTGCCGGCCGCGCAGACGTCCGGGCGTGCGCACCATCGTGATCGATCCCGGGCACGGCGGCGACGAGCAGGGCACGCGGGGTGCGGGCGGCATGCTCGAGAAGGACCTCGTGCTCGACGTGGCGCGGCGGCTGAGGAGCGTGCTCGACGCCCGCCTCGGCGTCCGGGTGCTGCTGACGCGTGACGACGACCGCATCGTGCCGCACGACGAGCGCGCGTCGATTGCCAACAACAACAAGGCGGACCTGTTCATCAGCCTGCACGCGAACTCGTCGCCGAACCGGAGCGCGAAAGGCGCCGAGGTGTTCTACCTCAGCCTCGACGGGCTCGGCGCCGAAGCGCGCAAGATGGTGGAGAATCCCGGAACCGAAACCGGTGCCCGTGCTCGGCGGCGGGTCGCGGGACATCGATCTGATCCTGTGGGACATGGCGCAGGCGCGCCACCTGAACGAGTCGGCGGCCTTCGCCGTGCTGGTCGAGGAGGAGTTGCGGCGCCGCGTCGAGATGAGCCCGAACCCGGTGCAACAGGCGCCCTTCCGGGTGCTCGTGGCGGCGAACATGCCGGCCGTGCTCGTCGAGATGGGCTTCCTCAGCAATCCGGATCAGGAAACGGAATTGACGTCCGACGAGTTCAAGAACCGCGTCGTGCAGTCCCTGTACGACGCCATCGTCCGATACCGCGGCCGGGTCGAGGCGCAGGCGTCGGGCCGCCTCCCGTAGCGTCATGGCCGCTCCACCCGCGTCGTCGCGCTGACCCTGATCACGGCGGCCGCCGTCGGCGGCGGCACGTGGGCCACGCTGCGGTATCTGAACCGGCCGGCGCCGGGCGCCGGCGGCGCCCGCGGGCGGCGAAGGCGCCGGAGGCCGCACGGCGCATCAAGGCCACGCTGTACTACGTCGCCGCCGACGGGCTTCGCCTCCGCCGCCTCGGAGCGCGACGTCGCTGTACGCCGAAGGCGCCTCCGAACAGGCCAGGCGCATCGTCGAGGCGCTGCTCGAGCCGGCACCCGAGGGCCTGGCGTCGGCGATCCCGCCCGGCACGGCGCTGCGCGGCCTCTTCGTCGGCGGCCAGGGCGATGCGTACGTCGACTTCAGCGGAAGCCTGCGCACGAACCACCCGGGCGGGTCGGCCAGCGAGATCCTCACCGTGTACGCCATCGTGTCGGCGCTCACCGTGAACCTCCCCGCCATCACGTCCGTGCAGATCCTGATCGACGGGCACGAGGTCGACACGCTGGCGGGCCACGTCGATCTCCGGCGCCCGCTTCCGAACGCCCCGAACTGGGTGGAGAAAGGCTCGTCATGACCCGAAGCGACAACCGGGGCGCAGGCGAACTGCGTCCCGTGACGATGACGCCCCAGTACCTGATGCACCCGGAGGGTTCGGTGCTCATCGAAGCCGGCCGGACCAAGGTGATCTGCACGGCCAGCATCGAGGAGCGCGTGCCGCCGTTCCTGCGCAACAGCGGCAAGGGATGGGTCACGGCGGAGTACGGCATGCTGCCGCGCGCCACCTCCACGCGGACGACGCGCGAAGCCTCGTCGGGCAAGGTCGGCGGGCGCACGCAGGAGATCCAGCGCCTGATCGGCCGGTCGCTCCGGGCCGTCACGAAGCTCGAGGAACTGGGCGAGCGGACGGTCTGGATGGACTGCGACGTCATCCAGGCCGACGGCGGCACCCGCACGGCGTCGATCACCGGCAGCTACGTCGCGCTGGTGCTCGCCCTGCGAACGCTCGTCCAGCGCGGCGTGCTGACGCACGTCCCGGTCCAGGACCACGTGGCCGCCATCAGCGTCGGCATCGTCGACGGCGCGCCGCTGCTCGACCTGGCCTACGAGGAGGACTCGAAGGCCGACGTCGACATGAACGTCGTCAAGACGTCCGACGGCCGCTACATCGAGATCCAGGGCACGGCCGAAACCACGCCGTTCGAGCGCGATCGGCTGTACGACCTGCTGGCCCTCGCCGACGTGGGCATCGCGGAACTCGTGGCGATGCAGAAGAAGGTGCTCGGCTAGATGGGCGCCGGACCTGCGCCTGGTCGTGGCCACGACGAATCCCGAACAAGCTTCGCGAGATCCGCGGCATCCTGAGGGGCACGGGCGTCGTCGTGGAGGCCTCGACGAGTTCCCGCCGGTCGCCGAGCCCGAAGAAACCGGCGCCACCTTCGCGGAGAACGCCCGGCAGAAGGCGATTCACTACTCGACGGCGCTGGGCGTGACCGTGGTGGCCGAGGATTCGGGGCTGGAGATCGACGGCCTCGGCGGCGAACCCGGCGTCCAGTCGGCGCGCTACGGCGGCCCGGCGGCCGCAACCTACCCGCAGAAGTTCGCGCTGGTCTACGCGGGCCTGCGCGCGCGCGGCGCGATGGGGAGCCCCGCGACGGTTCGTGTGCGCGCTGGCGGTCGCCGACGGCGCGACCATCCTGTTCGAGGCGCGCGGCACGATCGAGGGCCGCGTCAACGATGCAGCCGCAGGGCGGCGGCGGGTTCGGCTACGACCCGATCTTCTTCTACCCGCCGCTCGGCCGGACCCTGGCCGAACTCGACGAGCGACGAGAAGGCGTCGGTGAGCCACCGCGGCCAGGCGTTCCGGCAGTTGCGCGATCACCTCGCAACGCAGCCCGCGTGGCTGCCGGTGATGAAGCCCGACGGCGGCGCGGCCACGGGGCCGCCGCCGCTGGCCGAGGTGCGCCTCGACGTCTGGCTCGATGTCGCCTGCCTCTTCAAGACACGGAGCGAGGCGCAGAAGGCATGCCGGGGCGGCAAGGTCGACGTCAACGGCCAGAGCGGGAAGCCGCACCGCGCGCTTCACGTCGGCGACCAGCTGCGCATCACGCAGGGCCGCGGGCCGCCGCCAGCATGGTCGTCGTCAAGGACGCTGGCGGAGCAGCACGTGCCGAAAGCGGAGGCGCGACTGCTCTACGAGGACGTGACGCCCCCGCCGACGCCGAGGAACTCGCCGTGCGCGAACTCGAGCGGCATTTCTGGAAGGCGCGCCGTGCCGCCACGCCGCGCGCACCGGACAGGCGGGAGCGGCGAGGCTGCGGCGGGAGAAGGAGCGCGAGGACTAGGCGAGGGGCTTGGGGCTGGGAGCTGGGGGCTGGGGGCTGGGGGCTGGGGGCTGGGGAAAGAGGATACGACGATGCGTACAGGAATCTGCTCGCGCTCTCGCTGCTTCTCGTCGCGTTCGCTCGCGTTCGCCCAGACGCCGGCGTCTCCCGGTGGCTGGAGCCTGGGAGGGCGCGCTCGACGTCGGGGCGCTGAAGCTCCGCATCGGCGTGACGATCACCGTCCAGCCCGACGGCACGCTGAGCGCCACGATGGACAGTCCCGATCAGGGCGCCTACGGCCTGCGCTCAGCGACGTCAGCTTCGCGGACGGCGTCCTCACGTTCGCGCTGCGCGTCGCGAACGGCGTCGTTCGAAGGGCGGCTGAACGACGCCGGCACCGAGATCACGGGCACCTGGACCCAGGGCAGGCGCGCTGCCCCTCGTCCTGAAGAAGGTCGAGAAGCTCACGCAAGCCGAGCCGGCCGCAAGAGCCGAAACCGCCGTTTCCCTACCGCTCCGAAGCGATCACGTTCGTCAACACTGCCGGGCAGGCTGTCCTGGCCGGCACGCTGACGGTGCCCGAAGGCAAGGGGCCGTTTCCGGCCGTGGTGCTGATCACGGGCAGCGGCGCACAGAATCGCGACGAGGAAATTTTCGGCCACAAGCCGTTTCTCGTCCTCGCCGACCACCTGACGCGCCACGGCATCGCGGTCCTGCGCTACGACGATCGCGGCGTCGGCAAGTCCACCGGCAACTTCGCGTCGGCGACCAGCGAGGACTTCGCCGCGCGACGCGTGGGCGGCGTGGCAGGCCCTGGCCGCACGGCCGGAGATCGACCCGACGCGCATCGGGCTTCTCGGCCACAGCGAAGGCGGGATCATCGCGCCGATGCTGGCCGCCGCGCATCCCGAAATCGCCTTCGTGGTGATGCTGGCAGGCACGGGCGTGACCGGCGAACAGATCATGCTCGCGCCAGGCCGCGGCCATCATGAAGGGCAGCGGCGCGTCCGAGGACGCCATCGACGCCAACACGGCCCTCCAGAAGCAGGTGTTCGCGATCCTTCGCGAGGAGAAGACGACGGCGCGCATCGTCGAGCGGCTGCAGGCGCTCCCCGTGCCCGGGTCGAAGGACGCCTCCGCGGCGCTCGTGAAGCAGTCCTCGTCGCCCTGGTTCAGGTTCTTCGCCATGTACGACCCGGCGCCCGCGCTGAGCGAAGGTCCGCTGCCCGGTGCTCGCGATCGCGCGGCGCACTCGACCTGCAGGTGCTGCCCGCTCAGAACCTGCCGGCGATCGAGCGCCGCGCTCAAGCAGGGCGGCAACCAGAACCACACCGTCCTCGAACTGCCGGGCCTCAACCACCTGCTTCCAGACGGCCAAGACCGGCCTGCCGGCGGAGTACGCGCAGATCGAAGAGACGATGTCGCCGGCGGCGCTCGACACCGTCACCACCTGGATCCGCCAGCGGACCGGCCTGGCGAAGTGACGCGCCGCCGCGCGCATCGTTCGTTTGGCGGGACGGCGCCTACCAGTGCTGAATCTCGTCGGCCTCGGGAGGCGTGGGGGGGCTGATCTGATCGGCGATCCAGCGCGCCACGAGTTCGCGGCTCCCGAGTCCGACCGCCAGCGCCAGCGCGAAGGTAACGCCGGCCAGGAGGATCAGCATCGCGGACGGGACGATCGCGTGGCCGATTCCCACGTGATCCAGGGCCACGGCGCTCGACAGGAGGAGGATGCCCGCCCGTGTGACGGTGGCCAGCAGCCTGGCCGCCGGCAGTCCGCGGTTGACGGCGCCAATCAGCACGCTGCGCGACACGACGCGGGCCGTCAGGATGCCGACGAAGAAGATCGTGATGCCAACCACGAGGTTGGGCAGATAGAGGAAGAACCGCTTCGTCAGGTCCGACGCGAGCGCCGCGTCGAGCGAGTACAGCACCAGCGCCGCGGTCATGATCGCGAAGCCGACCTGCACCAGCCTGACGAGCACGGCGGTGGCGCTCAGGATCCCCGCGCGCTCGAGCCACGACGACAATCCGAGCTTGTTGGCGCGGCGCTCGACGGCCGACCTGCGCAGCAGGAACTTCGCGACACGCCCCGCAAGCACGGTCAGGGCCGTGCCGATGGCCAGGAACAACAGGCTCACCAGCACGTTCGGGAGCAGCGCGAGGGACTGGGCGGTGAACTGCTGCCAGGCCTGCGCGAATACCCGCTGAACGACTTGCCACATGTCATCCTCCCCTGTTCGTGCCCGCGGCGCGGCCGGCCATGCAGGCCGGACGAAGTCCTCACCGTTCTGCGCTCCAGCGCCCGCGCAGGTAATCCTTCTCCTGCTCGAAGGTCGTGCAGAGTTTCTCGAGCCGGGCCTCGACCTGTGGGGCGTCGGCCTCGGCCATCTCCGTGACAAACGATGCGACCCGCCCCATATAGAGCGGCAGCGTCGAGCGCACCAGCGCGTCGCGCTCGCTCACACGGCGGTGATAGGCGGCGGCGAGCGCGTAGACCAGGTGGGCCCACAGCCGGTCGTCGATCGAAAAGTCCGGGCCGGACTTCGAAGCGGCCTGCTTCAGCTCGCGCCAGGTCAGCCTGGTCGAACAGCGTCTGCCAGATGCTCTCCAGGTCCCGCACGCCACGCCTGAAGTGATCGATCATGCGCGCCGGGTTCACCCTGACCGGGTCGAGCCCAACGTCGTATCGAAAGCCCACGATGGGCACCGGTGCCGAACCCTTGACGGCGTGCCAGCGTTCGGCGTGGGTTTCCATCAAGCGAAACACCGTGCCCAGCACCTGCACCAGCATGGCGCTCAGGTCGGACGCCGGGTCCTTGGGGTCGTGGAGCTTCGCGCCGAGAAACGCCTGGCAAAGCGAGAAGTCGCCGCAGATCGCTTCCGTGGTCATCCAGATGTCGATGCCGTACCTCGCCACGTCGGTTTCCCAGACCGGCAGGCCGAGGTAGTGCCGAAACAGCGCTCGGGACACCCCGAAGTCGCCGCCGATCGGCTGCCGGATCTGCCGGCCGTACAGCGCCCGCGTCACCGGGTAGACCACATTGTTCGTGATGGTGCCGTCGAACTTGTGCCGATGGTAGTACGGCGCCACGTAAGTCGAAACCCTGGTTGAGCACGGGCTCCACCAGGAGATGGATCCATTCCGGGGTGATGCTGCGCAGGTCGGCATCGGCGACGGCGCACGCCTGCGCCCCGAGCAGTTCGGCCGCCCGGAAGATGGTCCGGAACGCGCTCCCCTTCCCCGGCAACCCGTGATACGGGACGCTCAGGCGGTGCACCGGACGCACCGGATGCGACACCAGGACGACGGCGGCATCGGGCCCGACCGTGTTCGCCACGATGTCTGGTGTCCCGTCCGTCGATCCGCCGTCGGAGTTCAGGACCACGGACTGCGCTCCAGGGAAGTACTTCGCCAGTCCCGTCTGCGCGGCCTGGACGACGTGGCCGATGGTCCCGGCGTTCTGGTAGCTCGGGATCCCGACGACGATGTCGGCATGGCCGAGGCTCGCCGAGGCGCGCGAGCACATCGGGCCGGAGGATCTCGGGCGCGCTCATGCGCGTCCCGGCCAGTATCGCGTCCACGCCGAAGGCTGGGGCTCGCGCCAGCCGTCGAGCAGCGACGTGACCGCCTCGGCCCAGCCGGCCGGTCCGCACGCGTTCGTGACGTGCGCCGTCGGCACCTTGCGGAGCATCCGGCCGGTGGCTCCGTTGTGGTCGCTGCGGACGATGATCGGCAGATCGACTTCGCGCAGCATCGACACGTCGTTGAGGCCGTCGCCGAGGCCGGCCATCACGATGGGGCCGAGGCGGTCCGGCATGAGCGCGCGCAGCTCCGCCACGGCCCGGCCCTTGTCCGCGTCGCCGGTCACGTGGTCGAAGCGCCCTCCGGACGTGGCCTTCAGGCCGCGGCGGTGCAGGGCCTTGAGGAACCGGCTCTTCGCGGACGGGTCGGGGTCGAGGAAGCGGAACGGCTCGTCGTACTCCCGCAGCTTGGCCAGCTGCGCGTCGAGGACGGACAGCCCGCACTCCTCCGCGACGTCGCCGACGGTCATGTCCGAGAACCCCACCACGTTCACGCGTTCCGAGGCGGCGACCTCGCGCAGCGCCTGCACAACCTCGGGGTAGCGGCGGCCGAGCGCGAGCACGAACCGGCCGTCCTCGACCGCCGCGCCATGCGGGACGCGATCGAAGTAGCCGAGCGGCGCGACGATGGCGCCGCCGTTCTCGGCGATGAACGGGTGGTGGATGTCGAGGCGCTTCTGGAGCGCCTCGATCTCGGCGCGGGTCTTGCTCGAGCACAACACCAGCGGGACGCCGGTCTGGGCGATCCGTGACCAGCACGTCCCGGGCCGGTCCGACCTCGTACGTGTCGTGGTCGAGGAGCGTCCCGTCGAGATCGGTCACGATGACCAGTGGCATATGGGCAACCTCGTCGCTCACGGCGCGGCGTATTCCAGGCAGTCCTCGTCGACCGCGGTGCGCAGCTGGTCGAGGAAGTCCGGGAATGGCGGCCGAAATCCGGTTCCAGTTGGGAATCAGCGGCGCCCCCAGCGGGTCCTCGAGAAAGCGCTGGTACGCCGTGCGCAGCGCCTCGGAGAAGACCGCCACCATCGACTCCTCGTCGTGGCGGTCGAAGATCAGCCCGTTGAACGCGGCATCCGCGTGATAGCGCGCGATCGTGTCCTGGGCCATGCGGATGTACTGCACGAGGAGGGTCTGGAACGCGCCTTCCGTGAAGACGATCCCCTCGGCCGCCAGCGTGCGAATCACGTTCTGCGCGATGTCCGTGCACATCCGCGTCAGGCCCTTCGAACGGTCCTCCTCCGAGACGATCTGGTGCTTGTGATCGTAATTGCCGCAGATCTCTGCCTGGCAGATGCGCTGCAGCGCGCAGTTCCTGTACGTCTCCGCCAGCATGCCCACCTCGAGCCCCCAGTCCGACGGGATCCGGTTGACCCGGGCGAGATCGGCCTTCATGGCGAACTCGCCGGCGAGCGCGTAGCGGAAGCTGTCGAGGTAGACCAGCAGCGGGTGGCGGCCGACCACCACCTGCAGCGACCGCAGCAGCGGCGTCATGAAGAGGCGCGTGACGCGGCCGTTCATGCGGTCGGTCACCCGCGCGTAGTAGCCCTTCGCGAACTCGAAGCCCAGCGACGGATGCACGACCGGGTAGCACAGCCGGGCCAGGAGCTCGCGGTCGTAGGTCGTGACGTCACAGTCGTGCACGGCCAGCACGTGGCATCGCGCTTCGGCGAGCACCAGGCCGTACGCGATCCAGCACGCGAACCCCTTCCCCGCGACGGTGGGGAGCAGCCCCGCGTCGCGAAGCTGGTCGAGGGCTGTGCACGACCCGCGGCCCGTCCAGCCAGATGATGCGCACGCGCTGGCGCGAACGCGCGAACAGGTCCCGCGCCCGGTAGAGCGCCCTCGAGCGAGGCCCGTCCGAGGCTGACGACCACCGTGTCGAGATACCGGACGTGGCGCAGGTGCTCGACGATGCGCGGGAGGGCTGGCCGGTCCAGTTCGTCGATCAGGCACGGCAGCACCAGTGCCACCGGCTCGGACACCGTGAATCGCTCGAGATCGCGCTCGAGCTGGTCCACCTTGGCGTGCCCCAGCCGGTGAAGCGTCGTCACCACGCCAGTCTGGTAGAAATCGGCCATCGTCCCCCCGCCGGCCATGTTAGGCGCGCCCGGCGGAGCTCCGCCATCCGGGGAACGGGGGATTTCCGGCAGAAAAGGCCTGTAGGCGACGATCAGGGGGCGGCAGGACGTAGAATCCCGGGTATGCCGGACGGGAAACGCAGGTCGGCCGGCTCCGTTCCTCGAAGGCAGGCCAGGCGGCGCCCACAGGACGCGGGTGGGGATGGTGCTGTTCGCGGGCTTCGCGCGTGACCATCGTGCTGTGGCTCGCGGCGGGCGTGGACCTGGCCTTCCGGTACCAGGCCATCCAGCGGGAGGTCGGCGGGTTGACCGACAGGTTCGTCGCCTCCGAACAGGCACTGGCCGATCTGCGGACCAGCGTCCTGCTCGGCGCCATCGACTGGCGCGACGCGCTGCTCGACAGCGGCGGGCCGGAACGCACCGACTACTATCTGGCCCAGATGCGCAGGTATCAACAGGTCTGCGCCGCCAGCATCGCGGAGCTGGAGCGGAGCGGCCAGCCCGCTGGGCGGATCCGAATCGCTGGCGGCGCTGGCGCGCGAGGTGGACGACTACTGGGCGTCGGTCCTGCCCATCGTCGCGCCGCCGCCGGCGTGGCGGGCGACAGACCTGCGCCGGCATCCTGAACGACCGGATCATCCCGCGCCGCGAGAGCGTCATCCGCATCGTCGCGCACGTTCAGGCGCTCAACCGGGCGCACCTCCAGCAGCAGCAGCGGCGGGAGGCGGACGTGTACGGCCAGTCGCGGAACCGGTTCCTGATCACCGGGGGCGCCGCCCTCCTGCTCAGTCTCCTCGTCGGCGCGTTCGTGTCGAGCCACGTGAGCCGGCTCGAGCGCCGCTTGAGGGCGCAGCTGGCGGCCAACGCGGAGAACACCGTCGCAACTGCACCGCCTGTCGGCCCGGCTGGTGCGCGCCCAGGAGGACGAGCGGCGCCTCATTGCGCGCGAGCTGCACGACGAGGTCGGCCAGGCGCTGACCGCCGTCAAGATGCAGCTCGCCGTCGCGCGCCGGTCGATGCCGGACGGGCAGACCGGCGCCATCGACGAGGCGCGCGCGATCACGGACTCGGCGCTGCAGTCGGCGCGGCAGCTCTCGCGGCTGCTCCACCCGCCGATGCTCGAAGACACCGGCCTCGCGGCGACGCTCGACTGGTACCTGAAGGGATTCTCCGAACGGACCGGCGTCCCGGTCGAGTTCGTGCATTCCGGGATGGACGAACGTGCCGGCGCCGGAGGTCGAGACGTGCCTGTTCCGGGTGGTCCAGGAAGCCACCACGAACATCGCTCGGCACGCCGGGCGCCACGTCGTGCCGCGTCTACCTGCAGCGCCTGCCCTCGAGCGTCGTGCTGACGGTCGAGGACAACGGCGCGGGATTCGAGCCGGATGCCGCGCGGCCGGACCGGTCCGAAGGCGTCGGCCTGCTCGGGATCCAGGAGCGGGTGATGGACGCTCGCGGGACGTTCCGGGTCGAGAGCGCGCCCGGCCGCGGCACGCGCATCACCGTCGAGCTGCCGTCGCTCGGCCCGCCGCCCGGGGATCGCGAGGCCGGTCCTGCCGACGCCCCGGCCTCCCCCACGCTCTCCACAGGAGGCCGCGCGTGATCCGCATCCTGCTGGCCGACGACCACACGCTCGTGCGCCAGGGACTCCGGCGGATCCTCGAGGAGCAGCCGGACTGGGAGGTGGTCGCCGAGACCGGCAACGGTCTCGACGCGGTCAGGCTGGCGTCGGAGCTCGAGCCGGACGTCGTCGTGCTCGACATCGGCATGCCCCGCTTGAACGGGCTGGAAGCGGCGAGACAGATCACGAAGAAACTGCCGAACAGCCGCGTCCTGATGCTCTCGATGCACGCCGACGAGGTGCACATCACCAAGGCGGTCGAAGCCGGCGCGGGCGGGTACCTGGTGAAGGATTCGGCGGACAGTGAGCTCGTGAAGGCCGTGACGGCCACATCCCAGGGCAAGTCGTACTTCAGCCCGGCGGCCGCGGCGGTGCTGCTCGACGAGTTCCGGCGGTCGCTCGCGCGCAGGGGCGTCACCGACCGCTACGAGTCGCTGTCCGACCGCGAGCGCGAGGTGCTCCAGCTGATGGCGGAAGGCCACAGCACCAAGTCCATCGCGGCCCTGCTCGGCGTCTCGCCCGCGACCGTCGACACCCACCGTGCCCACGTGTTCGACAAGCTCGACCTGCACTCGATTGCGGAAGTCGTGCTCTACGCGGTCCGGCGCGGCTTGATCAGCTAGACAGGCACGCCTTTTCCCGCGCCGGAATCGTGTATTCTGCGGGAAGGCCTGGCAGTTGGTTCGCCGGCCGATCGGGTACGGAATGGCGACGGCAGGCGCACGCCGAAGGAGGCTGAGATGGACCGGCAGGTACTCGAGGCAATCCGCGACATCGTGGTCACGCACCGCGTGCTGAGCCTGGCTGTGCTCATCGACGGAGACCCGGAGGCGAGTCTCCTGCCTTACGCGCTCCGCCCGGACTTCGCGGCCGTCTACGTGCAGGCGTCCGGACTGGCACGCCACGCCAAAGGCCTGCAGCCCGGCGCGCACGTCGGCGTGCTGGTGCACGAGAACGACGCAGCCGATGCCGACCCCCTGCAGACGAAGCGCATGACCGTGCAGGCCACCGTCGCCGTCCTCGATCGCGACAGCGAGGCGTTCGCGGCGGCGCGGGACCTGTTCGTGGCGAGATTCCCCGGCGCGGAGCTCACGTTGAGCCTGGGCGACTTCAATCTGTACGAGCTGACGCTCGGCCGGGGGCGCTACGTGGCGGGATTCGGGCAGGCCTTCAACATCGGGCCCGACACGTTCAGGGAAGTCGCGGCGTTGAAGGCGCACTGATCGCCGCGCCCTGCACCCACGCCCGGGCGCAGGCCTGCTGCACGGGACCGGGAATGCGGGCGAACATGCCGTCCTGGCAGTGAAACGTGCCGCCGGCCAGGCCCGCGGCCGACGTCCGACGCGCGAGCTCGCGAAAGAACCCGGGGTCGGCCAGGCGGCGCCCCGGCTCGGCCCGCTCCGCCGCCCCGATCGGCTCCCCGTTCACGACCGGCTTGCCGGTCTCCACGGCGAGCTTGCCCAGCAGCGTCACCCGCTCGAGCATCTGCGCCGGCGCGCCCCCACGAGACAGGTGGCGCGTGATGAACGCTCCCTGCGGCTGAACAGCCATGTCGTCCGCCGCCGCCGATTCGGTATAGAGCACCTGCGCCGGAAGCAGGGCGGCCAGTGCCCTGAGCGAGGCCGGGTCGTGAAGGGCCGGCACCTGCGTCGGGTGATAATGCTCGTTCGCGATCTGGACGACCGCATTCGAGTGGGCGGCTGCGGCCGAGCCGACGGCGGTCACCTGCTCGCGGAGCCCGGCCGGCGCCATCCCCCGGCGCGCCGTGTCGGCAAGGGCGACGATCTCGACGTACAACCCGCGTTCGGCGGCCATCTCGAACAGCGTGTCGAGGTGACGGCGTCCCTCCTCGGGCGACAGGTCGAAGAGCACCTCGGCCATCGCGAGCACGCGGACGAGGTTGAAACCCGTCGACCGCGCCCATCGCATGAAGGCATCGGCGTCCTGGGCTCGCCCGTGGGCGATCTGTTCCAGCAGGGCGAAGCCGGTCACCCCCCGCCACTGGAAACGTGTCCCGTCACTGCAGACGATGTCGGTGCCCCGGGTGCTGAGGCGGCCGCAGGCGGTGGGCGTGTCGCGCCGCGGGCTCGATGCCAGAGCGGTGCCTGGGTCGGAAGCCGGCATCCCTGCCACGCAGGCGAGGGATACCAGGGCCAGCATCGCTCCTGCCGCCCAGCGGGGTTTCGTGCCTGTCATGACGTCCATTGACGGGTCCCAGTCCATCTTACGGCGGCCGAGGGTCGCCCTGAGCAAGTGCCTGGCACCATTCTGTTCATGGCCGCGAACTCGGGTTGCGGTTCCTTCGTATTGTCTGATATACCTACCGGTAGGTATTGCTGACCTACCGGTAGGTAACCTCGGTTGTCAGATCAGAACAACGATATGGATTCCACCGCTCCCGCCACTGCTCCTGCCTCGGCCATGCCCGGTGCCGAACCGGACGAACACGTCAGGACGAGGCTGCTGAACGCTGCAGTCCGGGTCTTCGACCGCAAGGGCTACGCGGCGGCCTCCGTCCGGGAGGTGGCCGAGATGGCTGGCGTCACGAAGCCCGCTCTGTACTACCACTTCGGCAGCAAGGAGGGCCTGCTGATGGCCATCCTCGAGCAGGCGAAGCGGGAGGTCGAAACCGCGATCGGGCGGGCCGTCGCCCGCAGCGGAACCGCGCGCAACCGCATCCTCGGCTTGTGCGAGGACATCTACGGGCTGTTCGGCGAGAACGTGCCAATCGCCCGCGTTGCCCATGCCGTGTTCCTCGGCCCGCCGGATGGGGCGCCGCCGTTCGACGTGACGGTCTTCGAGGAGCGCTTCCGCGGGGCGCTCGAGCAGATTGTCGCCGACGGCGTCGCCTCGGGCGAATTGCGGAACCTCGCGCCCAGGGACGTCGCCCTGGCGGTGATGGGCATTCTCGAAGGCTGCAACGAGCGGCAGCTGCACCCGGCGTTCGAACCCGTCGGCACCGACGGCGTGCGCCGGTTGGTCAATCTGTTGTTCGACGGCGTGACAGGCGCGCCGCGTGCGTAGGGAGACAGAGGCAATGAATCGGACCGGTCGCATGCTTTCATTCGTCATCGTCGGCGCGGTCCTGATGGCCGTCGCCGCCTGCTCGGGTTCCCCTGCCGAGACGGCGCCGGCCGCCGCGGCGACGGAAACCGGCCGTCCTCCCGTCGCCGTCTCCGTCGCTCCCGCGGCGCGTGCGGATTTCCAGGAGAGCCTCGAGATCGTGGGCACGCTCGAGCCGAAGTTCTCCGCCGACGTGCAGTCGGAGATCACCGGCACGGTCACGGGCGGTCTAGGTGACCGAGTGGGTGCCCGTGCGCAAAGGCGATCGCCTCGCGCAACTCGACACCACCGAAATCGAGGCTGGCATCGCGGCGCTCAAGGCCGTCGAGGCCCAGGCGAGGGTCGGCGAGTCGAGGGCGAAGCGCGAGTACGAGCGCGCGCAGCAATTGCAGAAGTTCGGCCTGATCACGCCGCAGGCGTTCGACGATGCGAAGAGCGCCGTCGAGGCGGCGGAGGCGGCCTTGGCGGCCTCGCAGGCCCAGACGCGCACGGCCGAGGCCCGGCTCGCGAAGTCCACGCTGCTGGCGCCCATCAACGGCGTGGTCGCGCTGCGGGCGGTCAACGTCGGCGATCGCGTCGAGAACATGGGCGGCAGCGGGCCGCTGTTCCGCATCGTCGACAACCGGCTTCTCGACCTCACGGTGTCGGTTCCGTCCTCGCGGCTCTCGTCGGTCAAGGTCGGTCAGCCGATCGACTTCACCACCGACGCGCTGCCCGGGGCGCACCTTCACCGGAAAGGTGATGTTCATCAACCCGGCGATCGACGCGGCCAGCCGGTCGGCGAAGGTGGTCGTCGAAGTGCCGAACCCCGACGGCCAGCTCAAGGGCGGCTCCTTCGTGAAGGGGCGCATCGTCACGGCCAACCGGCCGGGCGTCCTGCAGGTGCCGCGAGAGGCGCTGCTGAACTGGAACCTGGAGCAGCAGACCGCCGACGTCTTCCTCGCGCGCGGCGACAAGGCCGAGAAGCGCGTCGTCAAGACGGGCCAGTCGAACGGCGTGACGGTGGAAGTGGTCTCGGGCATCGAGGCCGGCGACCCAGTGGTCGTCCGCGGCGGGTTCTCGCTGCAGCCCGGCGATCGGCTGACCGTCGCGAAGGGCGAGGGGGCGTAGCGATGTTTCTCTCGAACCTCTCCATCAGGCGGCCGGTGGTCGCCACGGTGATGATGCTCGCCCTCGTCACGGTGGGCCTGTTCTCCTGGCGGCGGCTGCCCATCGACATGATGCCGGAGGTCGAAATCCCGGTCCTGTCGATCATCACCGAGTACCCGGGCGCGTCGCCCGAGACGGTCGAACGCGAAGTCAGCCGGAAGATCGAGGAAGCCGTCAACTCGATCTCGGGCGTGAAGCACGTCAACTCGGTGTCGCGCGAGGGCCTCTCGTCGGTCATCGTCGAATTCGAACTCGAGGTGAAGGTCAACGACGTCTCGCAGGAGGCGAGGGCGAAGATCAACGCCATCCGCCGCGACCTGCCGGAGACCATGAAGGAGCCCGTCATCCAGAAGTTCGACTTCGCCGCGATGCCGGTCATCTCTCTCGCCGTGCGGTCCAAGACGATGCCGCCGCGGGAGCTGACCGAGCTGGCGGACCGCAAGATCAAGCGGCGGGTCGAGAACATCCGGGGCGTCGCCCGCGCGAAGCTGATCGGGTCCTCGAAGCGCGAAGTGGAGGTCAACATCGACCCGGCGCGGCTGTCGGCCCTGGGCATGGGCGTCGACGAGGTCGTCGCCGGCCTGGCGTCCGAGAACGTGAACACGCCGCTCGGGCGCCTGACGCTCGGCGACACCGAGATGCCGCTGCGCATCTCGGGCAAGCCGGCCGAGACCGGCGGTTTCGCGTCGATGGTGATCGGCCGGCGCGGCACCGACCCCATCCGGCTGTCGGACGTCGCCACGATCGTGGACACCGTCGAGGAGCAGCGCTCGCTGGCGCTCATCAACGGCGAGCCGGCGGTGGCCATCGACATCATCAAGCAGACGAAGGCGAACACGGTGGGCGTGGTGGACGGCGTGCGCGCGGAGATCGACCAGCTGCGGACGGAGCTTCCCGCGGGCGTCGAGATCCAGATCGTGCGGGACACGTCGAACTTCATCCGGGAGGCGGTTGCCGACGTCCAGATGACGCTCGTGCTCGGCGCCCTGCTCACGGTGTTCATCGTCTTCCTGTTCCTCAATTCCTGGCGATCCACGGTCATCACGGGCCTGACGCTGCCCATCTCGGTCATCTCGGCGTTCATCGTCATGTACTTCCTCAACATGACGCTGAACATGCTGACGCTGATGGCCCTCTCGCTCGCGATCGGGCTGCTCATCGACGATGCCATCGTCGTGCGGGAGAACATCGTCCGGCACCTGGAGCACGGCGAGGACCATTTCGAGGCGGCCCGCAAGGGCACCGACGAGATCGGCCTGGCCGTGCTCGCCACGTCGATGTCGATCATCGCCGTGTTCGTGCCGGTGGCGTTCATGAAGGGCATCATCGGCCGTTTCTTCTTCCAGTTCGGCCTCACGGTGGCGTTCGCCGTCCTCGTGTCGCTGTTCGTGTCCTTCACCCTCGACCCGATGCTCTCGTCGCGGTGGCACGACCCCGACATCCTGCGCGGCGGGAAGCGGAGCTGGTGGCACAAGCCGCTCGACTGGTTCAACGAGTGGTTCGAGCGGATGGCGGACGGCTACAAGCGGGTGGTCGGCTGGGCGCTCGATCATCGAAAGACGGTGGCCGCCCTCGCCGTGGCGGTGTTCGTTGTCGGCCTCGGTCTGTTCTCCACGCTCGAGACCGAGTTCCAGACGCCGATGGACCAGGGCGAGTTCGTGATGAAGCTCAAGAGCGCGCCCGGGGCGTCGATGGCCGAGACCCGCGGGCGCCTCGAGCAGGTGCTCAAGGCCCTGGCCGAGTTCAAGGAGGTCCGCTACACGTACGCGTCCATCGGGGCGGGCGACGCCGACACCGTCCGCGACGCGCAGGTGTTCGTCAAGATCGTCGGCAAGGCCGAGCGCGACATCGGCCTGCGGCCGTTCATCCACAACGTGCGCCAGCGGCTCGAGCGGATCCCGGGGCTCGTCATCTCCGTCCAGGAAGACCCGGATTCGTGGCAGAAGCCGCTGCAGATCGCGGTGCAGGGCGAGGACATCGCCACCCTCAAGCAGTACGCCCAGGCCGTCAAGCGCGAGCTCTACACGGTGCCCGGGATCGTCGACATCGAGGCGCAGATGGAGCACGACCTGCCCGAGTACCGGCTGGTGGTGGACCGCGAGCGCGCGGCCGCGACCGGCCTCGGCAGCGGCGCCCTCGCCCGCACGCTCGGCGTGCTCGTGGGCGGGCAGGCGGTCTCCACCTACGAGGACCAGGAAGGCGAAGCCGTCGACGTGCGCGTGCGCCTGCCGAAGGAGCTCCGCGGCGACGTGCGGCAGGTCGGCGACCTGAAGATGACCGTGCCCACGCCGGCCGGGCCCGCCCTCGTGCCGCTCACCGACCTGGTGACGTTCACGCGCGCGACGTCGCCCGCCGAAATCGGCCGGCGCGACCTGAAGCGGCAGGTGACCGTGGACGCGAACCTCGACAACGTGCCCCTCGGCACGGCGAGCATCCGCGCGCTGGCGGCGGCGTCGCAGGTGAAGCTGGCGCCCGGCTACGAGCTCGTGCAGGGCGGCGACACCGAGATGATGTACGAGTCGTTCGGGTACCTCGGCGAAGCCCTCCTGCTCGCCATCATCTTCGTCTACCTGATCCTGGCGGCGCAGTTCGAGTCGTTCATCGACCCGCTGGCGATCATGCTCTCGCTGCCCCTGTCGATCGTCGGCATGGCGGGCACGCTCGTGCTCACGGGCGACACGATCAACATCATGTCGCTCATCGGCCTGATCATGCTGATGGGCCTCGTCACCAAGAACGCCATCCTGCTCGTCGACTACACCAAGGTCCTGCGCGGGCGCGGCATGGACCGGCGGACCGCAATCATCACGGCCGGGCGGACGCGGCTCCGCCCGATCCTGATGACGACGACGGCGATGATCTTCGGCATGCTGCCGCTGTTCTTCGCCCTCGGCGAGGGCGCCGAGTTCCGCGCGCCGATGGCGCGCGCCGTCGTCGGCGGCCTCATCACGTCGACCCTGCTGACCCTGATCGTCGTGCCGGTGGTCTACACCATCCTCGACGACATCGCGGCGTGGCTCCTCGGGCGGAAGAAGATCCGTGGCGGCCGTGAGCACGGCGGCCATGTCGGTGGCGCTCCTCCTCGCGCGCGGCGCAGCCGGCATCGGCGCAGCAGGACGCCGCCTCGATGGCGGCGCCGGGCGCGGCGCCGTCGCTGACGCTGCAGGTCGAGCAGGCCGCGAAGGCGGTGGCGCCCGCCGGCGTGAAGGTGCTCACCCTGGAGCAGGCGCTCGCCATCGCGGCGACCCAGAACCGCGACATCCAGAAGGCCATCGAGTACAAGAACTGGATCCAGGGCGAGTACGTGGAGGAGCGCGCCGCCGCGCTGCCCCAGGGCACGTTCACGACGAACTTCGGTCGCGCTCGTACGACGACACGATGAGCAAGCTGTTCAGCGGGTTCATGGGCGGCGGCGATAGCGGCGGTTCCGGCGACAGCAGCGCCAACCTCGGCGAGATCTTCGGCGGCCGCCAGGACAACCTGACGGGCACGTTCGGCGTGAGGCAGGTGCTGTTCACCTGGGGCCAGGTCGGCGCGGCCATCCGCGCGGCGAAGCTGGGGTTCGAGTTCAGCGACCAGCAGCTGCGCCGGTTCCGGCAGGCGGTCATCAAGGACGTGACCGGCGCCTTCTACAACGTGCTCGCCGCGAGGGAGCTGGTCCGGATCGCCGAAGAGAACGTGGCACAGCGGACCAGGCGCCTCGACGAGGTCACGAAGCGCCGGGAGGCCGGGACGGCAACCGACTACGACGTCCTCGCGGCCCAGGTGGAGCTGGACAGCGCGAGGCCGGCGGTCATCCGCACGCAGAACCTCGTGCGCGCCGCGCGCGAGCAACTGCGATTCCTGCTCGCCGAACAGCAGGAGGTCGACGCCGAGGGCGCGCTGGCCAGCGCCGGTCGATCCGGTGCCGTCCTACGACGCCCTGCTGGCCACGGCGCTTCCAGAACCGGCCCGAACTGGGCGAAATCAACACCACGCAAGGCATTTACGGCGAGTTGATCAAGATCGCCGGCTCAAGCAGCAAGCCGCGAGTCGATTTCGCCGCGGACTGGGGCAAGCGCCGCATGGGCCTGCCGTCCATTTCCTCGACCGGCACGGCGTGGGACTTCGGCGTCTTCGCGACGGTGCCGATCTTCGACGGGTGGCGTACCAAGGGTCAGGTCGCGCAGGCCAGGAGCAACGCTCGCCAGCGTCGACATCGACGAACTGAAGCTGCGGGAGGGGATCACGCTCGAAGTGCGGACCGCAGTCGACAGCGCGCAGGAGGCCGTCGCCCTGCTCAACGCGCTCACGGGCCCGGTCAAGCAGGCCGAACAGCTCCTCTTCCTGGCCGAGAAGGGCTTCGAGCTCGGCGTGAAGACGCGGCTGGAGGTGCAGGACGCCGAGCAGAACGTGAACACCGCGCGCGCGAACCTGGCCGTCGCGCAGCGCGACTACCGCCTCGCGCGCGTGAACCTCGACTGGGTGTCCGGCATGCTCGACGGCGGCATGCCGCCGCCGGCGGCGCCCTCGAAGTAGCGCCGCCCCCGCGGTTACGATCCTTCGTCGGGAAGCGCGCGGACGGCCGTCGGCCGCCCGCGCAGCACCTGGCGCCTCACGAGGTAATAGGCGGCGGAGAGGCCCGCGGTGACGGCCAGGCCGAGCGCTTCCTGGCGTGTCGAGTGCGCCAGGAGCCAGGCCACCGTCGCCGCGCCGAGGATCGGCACCAGCGGCCCGCCGGGGGCCTGGAACGCGGCGGCCGGCGCGGGGCCAGCCCGGCGCATCTTCAGCGCCGCAAGGCACACCACCAGGTAGATCAGCAGGAGCGACACGCTGGCCAGGACGGCGAGCGGCTTGAAGGTGCCGGAGATCGCCAGCGAACACGAGATCACCGCGTAGGTGATGATGGCGACGTGCGGCGTGCGGTACCGGCGGTGAATCGAGGCCAGCGACGCCGGCAGCATGCCGTCCTCAGCGACCGGGATGAACGATCGCGGCGTCGCCAGCAGGTCGCCCGCCAGCAGGCCCAGGGTCGCGAGCACGGTGCAGGCGAGCACCAGGGTCCGTCCCCCGGCCCCGAACAGGCGCTCCGCCACCGCCGCGAGCGGCGCACCGCCGTGCTGGCCGATGGCCGGCCCGAGCACGCCCTGGCTGACCAGTTGAACGGCGCAGTAGAGCGCGATCAGAAATGCGGTCGCGCCCAGGAGCCCCCGCGGGACCGTCCGTGACGGGTCGCGAATCTCGCCGCCGGGCGTGACCGCGCACTCCGCCCCGGCAAACGCGAAGAAGAGCACGAGCGACGCGTCGCCAACCTGGCCGGCCGAAGGCCACGCGCTCCATCGCAGGTCGGCAGGCCTGCACGGCCAGCGCGCCCGCCGCGAGAATGAGCAGCAGCGGCAGCAGTTTGCCGGCCGTCGCCGCCACCGCCAGCCTCGAGCCCGCCCGCACGCCGCCAATGTTGACGAGCGCCAGCACGCCATAGATCGCGAGGAGCCCCAGGATGCGCCCCGCCCCCTGCCCCGCCGCCGGCGCGACGGCCGCGACGGCGTCGATGAGAATCGCCCCCACAGCCGCGTTCGCGGCCGCGCAGAACCCCAGCGTGAACACGACCCAGGCCACGAACCCCGCCAGGGGCCCGAAGCTGTCCTCGATGTACGCGACCGCGCCTCCCGAGCGCGTCACGCGCGTGCCCAGTTCGGCGAAGCAGGTGAGCACCAGCGCGATGGCGAGGCCGCACACGAGATACGCCAGGATCGCCGCCGGCCCGAGGATCCCCGCCACCGCGGCCGGGAGGGCGAAGATGCCCGCGCCGACGGAGAGGTTGACGGCATTGGCCCCCAGGGACCACGGCCCGATGGCGCGGGTGAGGCGATCGTCAGCATTCATGACGGGGATGACCTGAGGCGATTCTATCCGGATTCCGCCGGTAGCACGCGGCCATTGACGCCCGCCGCGAGGCCGAGGGGGCCTGGAATAAACCCCGCGCGGCCGGGGTTATAAACGACAACTTGACAATATCTGTTCAGTATTTAGACATTAGAAGCCGCCGGGCCGCCGGCGGCTGGGGCTCCGCGGGGGGCCCTCCCACGGGCGCGGCGGCGGCGGATAGACAAGGCCTCTGGACTGGAAGAAGGAGAAGGTCATGAAGAAGTATGCGGGTTTCGCGGCAGTGGCGGTTCTGGCGTTCACCGTGGTCGGCTGCGGCGACGACATGTCGCCGGCGGCGCCCACCTCGATGTCGGGTTCGTCCTCCACAGGGTCGTTGAGCGGTGCGGCTACCCTGCCGACGATTGCGGGTGTCGCGACGAGCAACGCGAATTTCAGCACCCTGGTCTCGGCCCTGTCCAAGGCGGGCCTGGTCTCGACCTTCAGCGGCGCAGGATCCTTCACGGTGTTCGCGCCGACCAACGCGGCGTTTGACGCGGCCGCGGCGGCGCTGATTGGCCCCGGCAAGACCGGCCAGGATCTGGTCACCGCCCTCGACGTCGCCACCCTGACGGCGGTGCTCAAGTACCACGTGGTGGGCGATGCGCGCAGTGCGCAGGCCGTGCTCGCGTCCAGCCAGATCGTGATGCTGGACGGCAACCCCGCGGCGATTGCCGTGAAGAGCGGCAGCCCGTACATCCAGAACGCCAAGATCACGTCCACGGATATTCAGGCGAGCAACGGCATCGTGCACGTTATCGACGCGGTTATCCTGCCGCCGAGCCTGGCCAAGCCCGCCAGCACGTCTGACCAGACCATCGCCGCCATCGCGGCCGGCAATCCGGACTTCAGCACGCTGGTCGCGGCGCTCAGCCGGGCGGGCCTGGTGCAGGTGTTCAACGGCACACAGAAGTTCACGGTGTTCGCGCCGACCAACGCGGCGTTCGACGATGCCGCCAAGCTGCTGCACTTCCGCAATGGCGCCGAGATGGTGGCCCAGCTCGATCTCAAGACGCTGACCGCGGTGCTGACGTATCACGTCCTGGCGGGCGAGCAGTTCGCGAAGGACGTCGTGGCGGCCGACAACCTGAAGATGCTCGACGGGAGCTGGGCCGACGTCAGCGTGCGCGGCGGCCAGGCCTTCATCGACAACGTGAAGATCGCGGCCACCGACATCCGCGCCAGCAACGGGGTCATCCATGTCCTCACTGGCGGCCTGATGCTCCCCTTCTAGCGGATTGACGGTCAGCGTGACGTTCGGCGGGCGCCCTGCGGGGCGCCCGCTGCTTTTCAGGCGAGCCAGGCCCACCCGATGGCCGGGCGGACGGCAACGATCTCACGACGGGCGCGGGTCAGGCGTAGATCAGCCGCTCGACGAGGCGGATGTCCGCGAGCGGCCGCTCGTCGGTCACGCTCTCGAGGACGCCGAGATCGTCGTCCTCGAACACGATGGTCCAGCGGCCCGGATTCGGGTTGGCCAGGCACGCGGGATTGAGGATGTGGAAGTGCCCCTTCCCCAACCGCATGCGGTCGGCCATGGTGTTCACGGCGCTGCTCGCGGGCTCCAGCACCTCGTCCTCGTCGGGCACGCTGTCGGCGCCATGCAGCAGGATCGCGAGGGGCCTGGCCCGATCCTCGATGGGCGCCTCGTCGCAGAAGGCATAGGCCGTGCCCTCGTCTGTGGCCTCCAGGACGATCGCGCGGCGGGAATCCCCGGTGATGCGGCAACCGGGCGGGGTCGTGTGCAGGTGCCCGCGGCCGCCAGCGGCGGCGATGCCCGCGGCCTTCGCCGCGAGGTCTTCGTAGCGCAGCTCAGTGACCGTCAGCGGGACCCTCATCGCTCTCCTCCGCCACCCTTCGTGTGGTACGCTCGCAGCATACTCCCGGGAGGCGTCGATGTCCCGTTCTCGCGTCGTCGCAGGGCTGTTCATGGCCGCGACGCTGGCCGCTGCCGGCGCGTCGCTCGAGTCGAGGGCGGCGGCGCCGTTCCGCATCGAGGTCTCGTTCCCGGCCTCGCTCGAATCGAAGCCGCTCGACGGCCGCGTGATCCTGGTGATCTCGAAACGGCAGAGCCCGGAGCCCCGCTTCGCGCAGATGACCAGCGTGAATGCGCAGCCGATGTTCGGCGTGGACGTGAACGGCCTCAAGCCCGGCCAGCCGGCCATCATCGACGCGTCGACCCGCGGGTGGCCTGTCGAGAGCCTCCGCGACCTGCCGCCCGGCGAGTACTACGTGCAGGCCACGCTGAACGTCTACACCACGGTCACCCGCGCCGACGGCCACACGATCAAGGTGCACCTCGACCAGGGCGAGGGTCAGGACTACCGGAGGTCGCCGGGCAACCTCGTCACGAACGTCGAGAAGGTGCGCATCGATCCGAAGGCGGGCGGCGTGATGAAGATCGCCTTCGCGACGAAGAACCCGCCCGTCGAGCGCGCCGCGCAGACACGAAGTACGTGAAGCACATCCGCTTCAGAAGCGACATCCTGAGCGGGTGGTGGGGCACCGACATCTACGTCGGCGCGATCGCCCTGCTGCCCGAGGGTTGGGCCGAACACCCGAACGCGCGCTACCCGGTCATCTACAATCACGGCCATTTCCCGCGCACCTTCGGCGGCATTCGCGAGACGCCGCCCGACCAGTCGGCGCCCGAGCTCCAGCAGCGCCAGCAGGCCGGCGCCGTACCGCTTCTACCAGGACTGGGTGTCGGGCAAGATGGGCCGCGTCATCATCGTGCTCATCCAGCATCCCACGCCTTTCTATGACGACTCGTACGCGGTGAACTCGCAGAACAACGGCCCGTACGGCGATGCGTTGTGGCAGGAGCTGGTGCCGCGCGTCGAGCGGGAGTTCCGCGGCATCCCCGAACCGTGGGCGCGCATGACCTACGGCGGCTCCACCGGCGGCTGGGAGTCGCTGGCGTGGCAGGTCTTCTATCCGGACCGGCTGAACGGCACCTGGACGTTCTGCCCCGACCCGGTCGACTTCCGCTACTTCCAGCTCATCGACATCTACAAGGACGAGAACGCGTTCTATCCCAACAGCGAGTGGAAGAAGACGCCGATCCGGCCCTGGTCGCGCGGCCTCGACGATCAGACGCAGATGTCGCAGTTCGATGCCAGCCGTTACGAAGAAGTGCTGGGCACGAAGGGCCGATCCGGCGAGCAGATGGACATCTTCATGGCCACCTTCGGCCCGGTCGGCCCGGACGGCTACCCGAAACTGCTCTACGACAAGTGGACGGGCGTCATCGATCGGAGCGTGGCCGAGTACTGGCGCGATCGCTACGACCTTCGCCACATCGTCGAGCGCGACTGGAAGACGATCGGCCCGAAGCTCGTCGGCAAGCTTCACGTCTTCATGGGCGACCAGGACACGTTCCTGCTCGAGGAGGCGACCTACAAGCTGCAGGAGTTCCTCGAGAGCACGCAAGATCCGTACTACGCAGGCAGCTTCGAGATCGGCAAGCGGCAGCCGCACTGCTTCGCGGGCACGCCGGACTATCCTGGCCAGCGGCCGGAACAGCGGTATATCCCGAAGATGATCGAACGGATGCTGATGACGGCGCCGGCCGGGGCGGACCTCAGCTGGCGGTATTGATGACGACGGCCGCCGGCCCCGCCGGAACAGGCCGAATGGAAGGAGACCTGCGATGGAACGCAAGAACGCGAGCGATTTCGATCCGGACGTGCTGATCCTGTTCGACGCCTACGTGCACGGCGCCATCGACCGGCGCGGCTTCCTGCGCAAGGCGTCGAAGTACGCCACCGCCGGCATGACGGCGGCGATGATGCTCGATGCCCTCAACCCGCGCTTCGCCGAGGCCCAGCAGGTGCCCAAGGACGATGCGCGGGTCAAGGCGGAGTATCTGCCGTACCCGTCGCCGCAGGGCAACAGCACGACGAAGGGCTACCTGGTGCGGCCGGCGGGCGCCAAGGGCAAGCTGCCGGGCGTGCTGGTGGTGCACGAGAACCGGGGCCTCAACCCGCACATCGAGGACATCGCCCGCCGACTGGCGCTCGACAACTTCGTGGCGTTCGCGCCCGACGCGCTGGCGCCGCTCGGCGGCTACCCGGGCGACGAGGACAAGGCGCGCGAGCTCTTCCCCAAGCTGGACCAGGCGAAGACGCGCGAGGACTTCGTGGCCGCGTACGGATTCCTGAAGAGCCGCCCGGAGTGCACGGGCAAGGTGGGCGTCGTCGGCTTCTGCTACGGCGGCGGCATCGCCAACATGCTGGCGACGCGCCTGCCCGACCTCGGCGCCGCGGTTCCCTTCTACGGCAACCAGGCGAGCGCCGAGGACGCAGCGAAGATCAAGTCGCCGCTGCTGATTCACTACGCGGAGAACGACCAGCGCATCAACGCGGGATGGCCCGCGTACGAGGCCGCGCTGAAGGCGGCCAACGTGCCCTACACGATGCACATGTACCCGGGCACGCAGCACGGCTTCAACAACGACACGACGCCGCGCTACGACGAGGCCGCGGCGAAGCTCGCCTGGCAGCGCACCATCGAGTTCTTCAACAAGTACCTGAGAGGATAGGGGATGCCCCGCTCTGGAGGAGTCACCATGTCACGCCGTCTCGTCGTCTTCGTCCTCGCGCTCCTGATCGCCGGCCTCGCCGCGGCAGGCGCAGGATCGCCCGCTCAACACGCCGCCCGCCGGTTTCATCAGCCTCTTCAACGGGAAGGATCTCGCCGGCTGGGTCGGCCGCCAGGGCACCTACAGCCCGTACGAGCAGGCGAAGCTGACGCCCGAGCAGCTCGGCGCGAAGCAGGCCGAGTGGAACGCCGATCGCGACAAGCACTGGCGCGTGGACACGGCGAAGGGCGAGATCGTGTCCGACGGCCAAGGCGTGCACCTGGCCACCGTGAAGGAGCTACGCCGATTTCGAGCTGTACGTCGACTGGCTGATGGTGAGCCCGAACGGCGACTCGGGCATCTACCTGCGCAGCTTCCCGCAGGTGCAGATCTGGGACCCCGGCAACCCGCGCGAGGCGGCGAACGGCGCGCGCGAAGGGATCCGGCGCGTTCTGGAACAACAACCCCGACAACCCGGGCAAGTGGCCGCTCGTCAAGGCCGACAACCCGATCGGACAGTGGAACACGCTCCGCATCCGGATGGTCGGCAACAAGGTGTCGATCTGGCTCAACGGCCAGCAGACCGTCGAACGAGCAGGTGCTCGACAACTTCTTCGACCGCACGCAGCCGGTGCTGCCGTCGGGTCAGACTCGAACTGCAGACGCACGGATCGGAAATCCGCTTCCGCAACATCTACATCCAGGAGATCAAGGGCGCGTAGGATCTCGTCCACGCGAGGACGTCCTCGCGGCGCATCGGCTTGGTCATCCAGCTCGTGTCCGGGCAGCGGCAAAGCGCGAGGCACTGCTCCACCGTGAGCCAGCCCGATGCGCAGGTAGATCTCGTTCGGCCGGCCCTTCTGACTGATCCACGCGAGGCGGCGGCTCCGCTGGCACAGCGGCGGCGAGGGCCGCGGTCCGCTCGGCGTCGGCGGCGCAGTACGCCGCCACCGCGGCGTACTCGCCGGCCTGCCAGAAGCGCGGCGCCTCGACGCCGCTGATGTGCACCGACTCGCCGCCGCGCAGCGTGACCTGATCCATCTTCGCCGGCAGGCCCGCCGCCCTTGAGCGCCGCGTCGAGCGACAGCGGATGGCCGCGATCGCAGAGCACCTGGAACATCATGTCCACGCTCGCCATCACGAGCCGCACGCAGTCGGCGTGGCGGCCCGTCTCGTCGGCCAGGAGCCTGAAGTCGAACCCCGCGCCGTTCCACGTGACCAGCGTGTCGCCGCGCCCGGCGGCCTCCTCGAGCGCCGCGAGGACGCGCAGCGCGCCCTCGCGCGTCATCGCCGTCGTCGCCGGATCGAACAACTCCGGCGCGGCGGCCGGATCGAACAGAATCGACGCTACTCCGTCGCCCTCCCGCGCGAGGGCCGCGCACGCGATGCCCGGGCCTGTGCGCGAGGATGTCCGGTCCGTCAGGCACGGGCTTCGCAATCTCGACGTCGAAGGCGACAAAGGCCATGATGACTCCTGGGTCCTTTCCGGACGGAGAGGCCGCGGTCCGAAGCCGGCGGCGCTGGATTCAACAGGCACGAGCGGCAGGAACCAATCTGCCGACGCCGAGCGCCTGACGAGCGCGGCCGCGGCCCAGCTCAGCAGGAAGGTCGCGGCGCTCCCGGCGAGCAGCATGGCGACAGACGGCGCCACGTGCGAGCGCCCGAGGGCGGCGAGCACGGCCTGCGCAACCGCGTAGTGCAGGATGTAGATGGCATACGAGTACTTCGCTGGCGCCTTCAGCCATCGGAGCGCGCGGCCAGTCCAGGGGCCCAGCAGCACCACGAAGATCGCCAGGCTGTACAGCATGCGGGACACGGCCGGGGCCGCCGCCGAGACGTGCAGGGTGAACGCCGCGGCACCGCCCGCAAGCGCGATCACCGCGACCGCGCGGCTCGCATACAGCCGGCTGATCGCGTCGGCGGCAAGCGCGGCGGCAATGCCGAGCGGGATGTACTTCGCATACCTCAGGCTCTGTCCTGCGGCGATACGCAGGCTCGAGTCCGCGCCATCGAACCAGACGGACACCAGTTGGTCACAGCGGTCAGGCCGGCTCCAGATCCCATAGGCAACGGCCGCTGCCGCCAGACATCCCACGGTGATCCAGCGCTGCTCCGGCCGTTTGGGGAGGCGCCGCACGAGCGGGAACGCCAACAGGGAGCAGGCGAACAGAAACGGCAGGAACCACAGGTGGATCCACCCGCTCAGCCAGAGCGTGGCGGGCGGCCACGGTACCGGCGCGCCCGTCCGCCAGGCCCCGCCGGCATCCCAGAGCACCCAGTACAGGCTGGACCACACGAGACACGGCACCGCCAACCTCCAGAACCGCTGTCCCGCGAAGCGTCCGAACGTCCGGTCAGGGTTGGCGATGAGCGACCGCGCCATGACGAAGACGCTCGTCAGTACGATGACGGGAAAGGTGCAATCGCGGGCGCGGAGCAGCACGATGAGATCCTGCGACATCGGCAGCGTCAACTCTTTGTAGAAGTGGACGAAGACCACCCCGAAGATGCTGACGGCCCTGAAGGCGTCGAGGCTTTGATAGCGCACGGGCGCGGGCACGGCAACGGCCGCGGCCGGCTGGCCGGTGGATGTCATGGCGTCGGACAACGTAGAGGGATCTTATCAGGAAGGCCTTAGAACCCGATGATCACACCCGCCGCGACGTCGCCCTGGAAGGTCCCCGTCCCGGTGTAGCCGACGATGCAGCCGTACCCGCCGCACACGCCCACCCCGCTGATGGACACGGGCGTGTAATAGGCGCGGCCTTCGAACCGGAAGCCGAGGTTTCTCGTGACGAACCCCTTTACGCCGGCTGCCACGCCGAGCGTAAACCAGAGTTCGCTCTCGTAGCCGCGGGGCTGGTAGCGCGTGGCCCCGAGCATGACCTCCCCGAAGACGTCGAACCTCCGGGAGATCGGCTCCTGGGACTGGAGGCCCGCCATGTAGCGGTCCACGTTCACGTCGACGTACATCCCGCGCGCGGGTCCGGGCACCTTGGATTCCTCGCGCATCACCAGCGCCTCGAACCGCCACCGGGGGATGAACTCGACGTTGAAGGCGCCCCCGTACAGGAGCCCGGCCTGCAGCGGGGCGGACTCGTAGCCTGGCGTTTCGACGAGTTCGCCCCCGAAGCTGAGCCCCCCGAACCCGGTCAGCTCCACGGCTTGAGCACGAGCCTGCGGCGGGGCGAGCACGAGCGCGGCCAGCACGAGAAGGGGCGTCGCCGCGCGGAGTTTCATACGGTCCAACCCTACCACAAGGCGCCACGCGCGCCGCCGGGGTATCCTGTAGGAGCCGGCTCCAGCCGGAGAACGATATGGGGGAAGCAATGCAGACAAGACGCACAGTCGCGGCCGCGCTGCTGGTGGCCGCGTGCGTGGCGGGAATGTCGGGCCAGAGCAAACCGGCCGCACCCGCGCCGGTCGACCTGGACGGCTCCTGGAAGCTGAACCGCGAACTGAGCCAGTTCCCGCGCGACCTGGGATTCGGCATGGACGTCGTCGGCGGCGGCAAGACGACGATGACCGACCCGGGGCGCGGCGGGCGGCGGCCAGAGCGTGAGCCCGGGGCTCGTGGCCAACCGGCCGGCCAGCCGCGAGGAAGCCGAGAACTCGCGGCAACTCGTCGACGAGGTCAGGAACCCTCCCGCAAGCCTGACGATTGCCCAGAGCGGCGGCAGCCATCGTCGTCACCGACGAGCGGGGGCGGGCACGCACGTATTATCCGGACGGCCGCGAAGCGTTCACGCCCCTCGACGCCGCGCCGGTGGCGACGGTCGCGCGCTGGGAAGCCAGACGGCTGATCATCCGCTACAAGGTCGAGCCCGGCCGCGAGGTGCGCTACACCGTCTCGCGCAAGGCCAGCCCGCCGCAGCTCGTGATCCAGGCCGAGCTCCTCGAACGCGGCGGCCGCGACAACGTTGTCCGGATCTACGAACCGGCGACGCCCGCCGAGCCGGCGGCCGCGGCGCCCGCGCCGCACCGCAGACGCCGCCAGTGATCCCCCTCCCCTCGCAGCGGCCCGGCGACGGCCCCGCCCGCGCAAGCGCCTCCGCCGGCCGATGCGGCCAGGCCGCTCGCGCCGGCAGTCCCGGCGAGCTGCGGCGCCTGCGAACCTCGACCAGACTCCAGGCGCCGAACTCAAGGGCCTGTCCGCCCTCGGCGTTGTCGTGGAGGATCTCGGCGCCGAAGCCGCGTCGTGCGGCCTGAAGCAGGAGGCGATCGAGGCCGCGGCGGCGAAGAGCCTGTCGGCCGCCGGGCTGAAGGTCCTGCGCGACACCGACGAGGACACCTACGTCTACATCCGCGTCATGACGGCCGCGGCGGCCGCCGGTACGTGCATCTCCCGGTACGACGCGTTCGTCTACTCGTACACGGCCGCGACGATGTCGTACGGATCGCGGCCGGCGCTCGTGCAGGTGTCGCTCCTCAATCATGGCGGCATGGCGGCCGGCCCGGTCAAGACGCACGGCGAGTCCGTGATGCGCGCGCTCACGCAGTACGTCGATCAGTTCGCGGCGCAGATCCGCGACGCGAACAAGTAGGGAGGACTTGGCACGTCCGGCCGATTCGATCGACAATAACTTGGGTTCACACAGTCGACACTGATCAGTCTCGCGCCCCCAGCCGACCAGGGCGATGCGCAGCATCCTCGAGGGCTCTGCCCGGCGGGTGACGCAGCACTCAGGAAGGAGCGAGACATGAGCGGAGTACGAGTGCTCGTGGGCACCCGGAAGGGTGCCTTCATCCTGACGTCGAACGAGCGGCGCAAGCGGTGGTCCGTCAGCGGTCCCCATTTCGCGGGGTGGGAGATCTACCACCTCAAAGGCTCGCCGGCCGATCCCGACCGGCTCTACGCCTCCCAGTCCAGCGGCTGGTTCGGCCAGGTGATGCAGCGGTCCGACGACGGCGGGAAGACGTGGGCGGCGGTCGGCAACACGTTCGCCTACGAGGGCGACCCGGGCACGCACCAGTGGTACGACGGCACGCCGCATCCCTGGGAGTTCAAGCGCGTCTGGCACCTGGAGCCGTCGGTGGCCGATCCCGACACGGTCTACGCGGGGGTCGAGGACGCCGCGATCTTCCGCACCAGCGACGGCGGGCAGACGTGGCAGGAACTGCCGGGGCTGCGCGGCCACGGCTCCGGTTCACGCTGGATGCCGGGCGCCGGCGGGATGGGATTGCACACGATCCTCCTCGTTCCTGGCGAGCCCGGGACCATCGTCGTCGCCATCTCGGCCGCCGGCGCGTTTCGCACCGACGACGGCGGCTCGACCTGGCGGCCGATCAACCGCGGCCTCAAGTCCGCCTACATTCCCGACCCGAGGCCGAGGTCGGCCACTGCGTCCACCGCATCGCGATGCACCCGTCCCGCCCCTCGGTGCTGTTCATGCAGAAGCACTGGGACGTGATGCGCAGCGACGACGGCGGCGAATCGTGGCGGGAGGTCAGCGGCAACCTCCCGACGGACTTCGGGTTCGCCATCGACGTGCACGCCCACGAACCCGACACGGTGTACGTCGTTCCCATCAAGAGCGACTCGGAGCACTATCCCCTCGACGGCCGGCTGCGCGTGTACCGCAGCCGCAGCGGCGGGGACGAGTGGGAGGCGCTCTCGAGGGATTGCCGCAGCGCAACTGTTACGTCAACGTCCTGCGCGACGCGATGGCGGTCGACACGCTGGAGTCGTGCGGCATCTACTTCGGCACGACGGGTGGCCAGGTCTACGCCTCCGCCGATGCGGGCGACCACTGGTCCCCGATCGTGCGCGACCTGCCGGCCGTCCTCTCTGTCGAAGTGCAGGCACTTCGATGATCCGGGTCGTGCTGCCTTCTCCCCTCGCGGTTCTGGCCCGCACGGGGACCGACATGACGGTGGACGTCGAGCCGCCGGTGACCCAGCGGGCGGTGCTCGACGCGATCGAGGCGCGCTGGCCCGCCCTGCGCGGCACGATGCGCGACCAGGGATCGGGGAAACGCCGGTCGCTCGTGCGCTTCTACGCCTGCGGCGAGGATCTGTCGCATGAGTCGCCCGACGCGCCGCTGCCGGAGGCGGTGGCGTCGGGCAACGAACCCTACATCGTGCTTGGCGCGATCGCCGGCGGCTGAGGAAGCCTCGGCACTTGCTGCTGGCCGTTGAGCAGCATGTGGCTGATGGACCCGTCCGGCCCCTTGACGAACTCGATCTCAGATTCCTGGACGGTCTCGAAGAAACGGGTCGCCGATTCGGGGAAGAGCTCGACGCGGTCCATGCCGTCGATGACGACGAGCGTGCCGCCCTCGAGCGCGACGGTCAGCACCCGGCCGGGCCTCAGTTCGTAGCGGCCGGCCAGCGTCGCCAAGGCCGAAGGATCAACCGTCGCGACCGTTTTCACCCGCGGCCGCCGCGCCGGCCAGTCGTACTCGGCCGCCACCGCCCGCAGGACTTCGGATGCCAGGCGTCCCCCCTGGTCCCCGTTGGTCATGACGACGGCGCCGCGGCCGGCCTCGACGACGCCGTAGCCCTTTGCCCACTCGATGACGCCGCCGCCAATGACGGCCACGCTCACACCGGGCGTCTTGAGCGCGGCCATCCGATCGGCGAGCGGCCTGGCCGGCAGCGGCCGGCCCGCGATCACGATGCCCGGCAGCAGGACGTTCTCGACCCTCGTGGCGCGCGTCTCAGGCGGCGGGGTGGCCTGCGCGCGCGGATGCGCGGGAATCGCGAGGAGGTGCGCCGCACACATCACGCACAGCGCGGAAGACAGACGACGCGTAGTCATGACAGAAATGCTCCTTCGACCGAGACACACGCGTGTCAGCGGCTGGGGGGTCCGGCACCCAGAGGCACCCGGGCGCCGGATCACAGCCCGAACGACACCCCTACTCTGAACTGCCAGCCGGAGAGGTTCAGCTTGAACGGCGCGCCCTCCACTCCGATTGACGGAATCGTGCCGCGCCAGGCACCGGAGGACGTCTGAACGGTGACCGCCTGATTGACCCAGCGCCCCTCGGCGCGGGCCGTCTGCTCCAGTTCCACCTCGATGGCTTCGCCGTCTTGGATACGCTGCGTCGACTCCAGCGTGCCGGTCACGCTGGACACGTCGTGCCAGGCGAATCCGCCCTCCGCCAGCAGCGCGAAGCGCCCGGCAAGCGCCAGGCGGGCGGTCATCAGGGCGTCGGCGGCGAAGCCGCCGCCCCGTCCGGTCATGACCAGCTCGGTGCGGCGATCTGTGGCGTAGAACCCTCCTCGCGCGACGGAGGACCGCGCCAGTTCACAGTCGGCAACGACCCAGCCGGCCGCAATCGAACCTCCGACGCGCAGGCGCGCGCCAAGTCCCGTGTCGTAGGCGAGCACGCCGTGCGGCAGATAGCCGCGAACGTCGAGCGCCACCGGGTCGACCGCGAGCGACTGGTCGAACAGGCGCTGGAACTCCTGGGCCGTCGGGTCGGTCACCGTGTAGCGATAGGACGCTGACGCGGAGGAGGTCTGCCGGCTCGAGAAGTACGAGAAGCCGCCGCCCACCGACCAGTGGCGGCTGACCCGCTTCGTCACTCGCGCGGTGAACGGAACGGCGTCGCCCAACCCGGCGAGCTGGCCCTCGTGCTGTTGCGTGATCTGTGCGGCCCGCAGGTAGTCGAGCCACGCGGTGTCGTACTCGACACGCGCGTTTAGATCGTCGGGAGAGACGCGCGTGAAACCGACCAGGGCCTCGATCTGCCACGTGGATGGGGTCGCGGGCGCCGGTTGCCCGGCGGCCTGGAGCGGCCACGCCAGGAGCGCCGCGAGAATCGCGATCCGGTTCGCTCGGATGCGGACCATCGTGTCACCGCCCGTCGGTTGGGCCGTGGCGTCGCAGCAGCCAGGGAGGGTCGAGATCGAGGGACTTCCTCTCGCCGGCGGCGGCGAGAGATCCGCCGGCCGCGACGCCAGGGTCGCGTCCGTTGTAGAGCCAGCTCAGGAACTGGCTGCGCAGGTCAACCCCGGAGTAGTCCTTCAGGAAGCCGGCGAAATCCAGCGTCGTGAATGGCGCGAACGTGTACCGATCCACCACGTAGCGCAGGAACTCGGTCATGCGATCGGTGCCGCCAAGCCGATCGGCAATGGCCTGCATGATGGACGCGCCGTCGGAGTACGCCAGCACGCTGAACCCGACGGAGACGGGCGATCGGGCGCCCACCCAGTTGCCCCGGTACGAGGCGGCCAGTGCCGTGTGGCCCTGGCCCCGCATGGTCTCCTCGAACCAGGACGTCACGGCCTCGTCGTACCAGGAATCGGGGTACGTGCGGGCCACGACGCTGCAGCCGAAGTAGCTGTGCAGGACTTCGTGGCGCAGGGCGCTGAGCGAGGTCACGGTGCCTCCGTAATACTCCATGCCGCCGCCAGCGTCGTTGAACAGGAAGATGCTGAGGCCGTGGAGCGCCGGGAACGGACCAAACCGATGGCGCAACTCCGGAAGCCAGCTCTCGAGGCGGGCCTTCGCCTCAAGGAGATTGACGGTCGGATAGGCCAGGGCGCGCACCGTCACCCCGTCAATCAGCCACTCGCGATACTCCGTGTCGGCAGCCGGCAGCAGCACGAACATGACCGAGTAGGACGACACCGGACGCTGGGTGTCGAGCACCCACTGCTGGGTTTCACCGCTTGCGCTGAACGTGCTCTGGCCCGACCCGACGAACCGAAACGCCTGCCGGTCGTGCACGCGGAACGTCAGGACGTGCCGGGCCAGCTCGTGGGGCGTGTTGAGCGTCGGCCAGACCGCCTCGTTGCCCTGGCCGCGAAGGTCGTTCACATCGCTGGAGAACCGTGGATAGACAGTCGGCAGGACCAGTCCGTAGTCGATGGTCAGCGTATGCAGCTGCACCGGCTCGAGCGGAAGCTGGATCTCGACAAACGGTTGCCGCGTGCCGGCGGCGGTGATGATCCTGACGTCGGCGTCCGACTGAGGGCTGAGCGATCGTCCGTCGAGCGTCAAGCGGCGGATCGCCGAACGCGACGTTGCGAACGGCGAGAAATTGAACACGGCCCTGCTCTGGCCCGGGCGAAGCCGGAAGTCCAGCCGCGCGGTGCCGTCCACCAGCCCCGAGGCGGGATACCAGTCCAGGCTGACGGCAATGGTCTCGATGTCGATTCGGAACGTGCCGTCGAGCAGCGTGTCGATGGCTGCGGCCGCGGCCTGCGTATCCGGTGTCCCGGCGGCGTCGGGCTGCGCGGCGGCCGGCAGGGCGGCAAGCGCGAGGACGGCGGCAATCAACGCCATCTGCTTCATGGATGCGACCTCCCGTCCGTGTGAGGCGGGCCCGGCCGGATGATACTCTAGTCCCCGCGCCCGCGCGTGTCGACGATGAGCCGGGCGTCGCCCTCGAGGATGGAAGTCATGACCGACCCAATCACGCCAACGTCCGCCCACCCGCCGGCCGTTTCCGACATCCGTCACGGCATGACCGTGGCGGACTTGAAGCAGTCCTTCATCGACAACCTCGCGTGCGCCCTCGGGCGCGGGCTGAAGCTTGCCACCCGCCACGATCACTATGTCGCCCTCGCCCTCACGGTGCGCGACCGCGTCCTCGACCACGAGGTGGAGACCGTCCGGACGCTGGCCGGGCCGCACTCCCGGATGGTGGCCTACCTCTCCGCCGAGTTCCTGCCCGGGCCGCACCTCATGAACAACCTCCTCAACCTCGGCAGCGTCGAGCCGATGCGCC
Source organism: uncultured Acidobacteriota bacterium (assembly GCA_963806085.1). Classification (GTDB taxonomy): domain Bacteria; phylum Acidobacteriota; class Vicinamibacteria; order Vicinamibacterales; family JAKQTR01; genus JAKQTR01. The sequence goes on along the minus strand of CAWDWR010000001.1, from coordinate 106,215 downwards.
AGGCGCTCGCAGAGCTCGGCTTGGACCTCGACGCGCTGGCCGGAGAGGAGGAGGAGCCCGGCCTCGGCAACGGCGGCCTCGGGCGGCTCGCGTCGTGCTACATGGACTCGATGGCGTCTCTGGACGTCCCGGCCCTCGGATACGGCATCCGCTACGAGTTCGGCATCTTCGACCAGACGATCAAGGACGGCTGGCAGGCCGAAATCACCGACAAGTGGCTCCGGAACGGCAATCCGTGGGAGATCCCGCGGCCCGAGGTCGTCTGCGAGGTGATGTTCGGCGGGCACACCGAGAAGTGGAACGACGCCGAGGGGCGGTTCCGCGTGCGCTGGGTGCCGCGCGACGTGGTGAGGGGCGTCGCCTACGACACGCCCATCCTCGGCTACCGCGTGCGCACCTGCAACACGCTGCGCCTCTGGAAGGCCGAGGCGGTGGAGTCGTTCGACTTCGAGGCGTTCAACCACGGCGACTACTACCGCGCCGTGGAAGACAAGGTGGCTTCGGAGAACATCACGAAGGTGCTCTACCCGAACGACGAGATCGCGCAGGGGAAGATCCTGCGGCTGCAGCAGCAGTTCTTCTTCGTGAGCTGTTCGCTGCAGGACATGATCCGCCTGCACCTGCTCCTCCGCCGGCCGCTCGAGCGGTTCTACGACACCTGGGCCGTCCAGCTCAACGACACGCACCCGGCCATCGCCGTCGCCGAGTTGATGCGCCTGCTCGTGGACGAGCACGGACTGCCGTGGGCTGACGCGTGGGCGGTGACGCAGAAGACGCTCGCGTACACGAACCACACGCTGCTGCCGGAGGCGCTCGAAAAGTGGCCGGTCGAGCTGCTCGGCGGCCTGCTGCCGCGCCACCTCGAGATCATCTACGAGATCAACCGGCGGTTCGTCGAGGAGGTCCGCGCAGCGCTTCCCCGGAGACGAGGCGCGCGTGGCGCGCATGTCGATCATCGACGAGGGCGGCGATCGGGCCGTGCGCATGGCCCACCTGGCGACGGTCGGCAGCCACACCGTCAATGGAGTCGCCGCGCTGCACTCCCGGCTGCTCACCGAGACGGTGCTGCGGGACTTCTACGAACTGTGGCCCGACAAGTTCGTGAACGTCACCAACGGCGTCACGCCCCGGCGCTTCGTGGCCGTCAGCAACCCGCCGCTCGCGCAGCCTCATCACCGGACGCGATCGGCGACGGCTGGCTGAAGGACCTCGGCCAACTCCGCCGCCTCGAGCCGCTGGCGGACGCTGCGGAGTTCCGGCGGCAGTGGCGCGACGTGAAGCTGGCCGCCAAGCGCGCCCTGGCGACGCTCGTCGAGGAGCGGGTGGGCGTCAGCGTGGATCCGTCGGCCCTGTTCGACGTCCAGGCCAAGCGGCTGCACGAGTACAAGCGGCAGCATCTGAACGTGCTTCATATCCTGTCGCTCTACCTGAAGCTGAAGCGGGACCCGGCGGCCGACATCCCGGCCCGCGTGTTCCTCTTCGGCGCCAAGGCCGCCCCGGGCTACTTCATGGCCAAGCGCATCATCAAGCTGATCAACGCGACGGCCGCGGTGGTCAACGGCGACCCCGACGTGGGCGGCCGCCTGAAGGTGGCGTTCTTCCCCGACTTCAACGTGACGAACGCCCAGCACATCTACCCGGCGGCCGACCTCAGCGAGCAGATCTCGACGGCCGGCAAGGAAGCCTCGGGCACGGGCAACATGAAGTTCGCCATGAACGGCGCGCTCACGATTGGCACGCTCGATGGCGCCAACGTGGAGATCCGCGAGGAGGTGGGGGCGGAGAATTTCTTCCTGTTCGGTCTCACGGCAGGGCAGGTGGCGGAGGTGAAGGCCCTCGGGTACAGGCCGCGCGACTACTACGAGGGGAACGCGGAGCTGCGCGAGGTGCTCGACTTCATCGCCTCGGGCGCGCTCGCCGGTGGCGACACCGAACTGTTCAAGCCGGTCGTCGACAACCTGCTCTGGAGCGACCCGTTCCTGGTGCTGGCCGACTACGAGGCGTACGTGAAGTGCCAGGCCGAGGTCAGCCGCGCGTGGCGCGACTCCGAAGCCTGGACGCGGATGTCCATTCTCAACGCCGCGCGGATGGGCAGGTTCTCGTCCGACCGCTCGATCCGCGACTATTGCGCGCGGGTGTGGCACGTGGAGCCCGCTCCGCGGCCCGCCACGGAGGACTGAGGCGGCTCGGCGATCCGGGCGCCCGCAACGGCTTACTTCCGCAACGAGAGGCGGACCGTCGCCGTCTCGCCGGCCGCGACGCTTGTCTTGATCGCGCCCGTCAGCAACTGCGCCAGCGATTCCGGATCGGTGGCCGGCGGCGACCCCGCCCCGCCGTACGGCGCGTCGGCGACGGGGACGGCCGCGAGGAGATAGCGGCCGGGCAGCAGCGCTTGAGCGAAGAACCCTCCGGCCTGCAGGCTCACGCCTGTTCTTTTCGGCATCTGGCCGGGCGCTGTCAGCGAGGTCGTCTCCATCGCCGTGGCCGCCGCCTGCCGGGTCCTCGACACGCGCACGAACGGCGAACCAGGAAACCACTTCGCCTGGTCGTCAGGAAACATGAGGACCCAGGCGTCTGCCGCCGACCCATCCGCCGCCACCACCCGGCCCTCGATCGCGCCGATGTCGGAGGTCATCGTAATCGTGACGTCATCGATCGACTCGGTGCCTTTCAGCCACAGGCCGTTCGCTGTGATGTCCGTCCCGCCGCGCGCCACCGACTTCAACACCGCTCCCGGCACGAACGCCGAGGGGACCACCCTGCCGCGCAGTCCCGCCTGCGTGAACGTGAGGTCCTCTCCGGCGTAGACCTGGCGTCCGCCGCTCGATGGCACGTAGAAACCGGGATCTCCTGCGCGCATGAACACGCTCACGCGCGGCGGTCCCGCCGTCGCTCCGGGTGCCGTCCCGCGTAAGGGGGTCGTCCCTTCGATGACGACCCGGCCGGACACGGTGGCGCCGGCATTCGTCTGGATCTGAACCGCCACGTCGCTGCCGTCGATCGTCACGTCCTCGAACCCTGCCTCGACCGGATCGGGCGTCGGGGATTGGTTCCGGACAGTCGCGATCACCAGGTAGCGGCCCGGCGGCACATGTGAGATGACGAAGGTGCCGTCCGGTCGCCATGCGGGACCGCCGGGGAAGCCCCCTCCCGGCATCTCGCTGCGTTGCATGAGCCTCACGCTCACCTGGCGTTCGGTGAGCGGGGCGCCCGCGGCGTCGGTGACACGCCCTGAAACCGACGCCAGTTTTGCCCGGGCGAGCGTGACGTCGATGCCGCCCGAATCGCTCCCGAGCGCGACCACAACCCGCTGGGCGCTCTCTACGCTCGTGGCGGAGGGGTAAAACGTCGGCGCAAATCCCTCCCGCGGCCCTTCTTCCGGCTGGCCTGGGCCGAGTCTCATCGTGGGGATGGAGTAGGCCGCGCTGACGTAGTACGCGCCCGGCGGAAGTCCGTAGAGCCGGTACTGGCCAAGGTCGTCCGTCGACGCGTACGCACCGGAGCCAGTGGAGACGAGGCGCCAGGTTCCGCCCATATTGCGCCGCTGGACCGCCGTCACCTGGGCCCGCACGATCGGATCGCCCTGGTCATCGAGCACGCGCCCCGTGATGCTGCCGCCCCTGGCCAGGCGGAGCGTGACGGCCACGGACCCGCCCTCTGCAAGTTCGACCTGTTGTGCCGAAGACGGGAGAAGCACCCCGGAAGGACTCACCATCACCGTGTAGCGGCCGGGAGGCAGGCCCGTGCACTCGAATCGTCCGGTGTCGTCGGTCAAGGCCTCGCGCCGGGCCATGCCGGGGGGCGGCGGCAAGGGCGTCGAGGAAAGCGCGGCCGACGCCCTGATGCCGGGCTCGCCTGCCGCGGGCCTCGGCGTGCCGCCCTGCACTGAAACCGCCGCCCGCTTGACCGGCGCACCGGTATCGGCCGCCACGACCTGGCCGGAGATCCGGCCCGTGCTCCCGATCTCGCCGGCGGGGGCCGGGGCAGCCGTCCGCTGCTGCGCCGCCGGGGCGGGCGGGGCCTGCTGCGCCGCCGTGGCCCCAAGGCCAGCCAGCATGACGGTGATTGCGGCGAGCGCCGCGACGCACACGCTCACACCCGGGCGTAGCCTGACCATCGCGGCCTCCGGGCTCGGCCTACTTCTTCCCGAGAGTGGAGATGCCGAGCGGCGTGGCTATATCCTACTCCTCATTGATCCTCGGACTGAACCTTTGGTGACAGGGGCGCCAGCCTGATGATTCGCGCTCGCCATGGAACCTCGGGCATGCCCGCAACGTCCGTACCGGCGATGCTGACGCGCGCGCTGGCGGTCGCCGCCATGCTGGTGCTGATGTGCCCGCCCACGGCGCGCGCAGCCGATCCCCTGAAGCCGTTCCGGACGCCGACGCCTCCGGTGATCGACGGAGATCTCGGCGACGCGGTCTGGCAGGCGGCTCCGACGGTCACCGGGTTCAAGACATGGATGCCGGACTACGGCAAGGACATGCCGGACCAGACGATCGTCTACTACGCGTACGACGCCGAGAACCTGTACTTCGCGTTCCGGGCGTTCGACAGCGAGCCTGGCCGCATCAAGGCGTCGGTCGCCTCGCGCGACGGCGTCGGCGCCGACGACTGGATCTGCATCAACCTCGACTCGTTCGGCGACCAGCAGTCGCTCTATGCGCTGTACGTGAACCCGCTGGGCATCCAGGGCGACAGCCGGTACGCCGCGGGTCGCGAGGACTTCGGCTTCGACACCGTCTGGTACAGCGCAGGCCGCATCGACGACCGGGGTTATACCGTCGAGGTTCGGATCCCCTTCAAGAGCCTCCGCTACGGCGGCACGAACCCGGTGCGCATGGCCCTGATCTTCGAGCGCCGCGTCAGCCGCCGATCGGAGCACGGCACCTATCCGCCGTTGGACCCGAAGGTCGGGCCGAATTTCCTCACCCAGAACATCCCGATCGAGTTCGCCGACATCAGGCATTACAGGCTCGTCGAGATCCTCCCCGACGCCGTCTACGACTATCAGTTGCAGCGCGCCGGCGAATCCCTCGAGCGCGCATCGAGCGGTCCCGAGTTCGGCCTGACCACGAAGTACGGCGTCACCGCGCAACTGGTGTTCGACGGGGCGGTGAACCCCGATTTCAGCCAGGTAGAGGCCGACGCCGGCCAGGTCGACATCAACCGGCGCTACGCGCTCTTCTATCCCGAGAAACGGCCGTTCTTCCTCGAGGGCCGCGACAGCTTCAATTATGCCGGCGCCGATTACAGCCCGATGCAGTCCGTGGTGCACACGAGGACGATCGTGAACCCGATTGCCGGCGCACGCCTGACCGGCAAGCTGGCGGCAGCCGATTCGATTGCCGCCATCTACGCCGTCGACGAGCAGCCGGATTCGGCCGTCGAGGCGGGCGGCGCCGAGTACGCGCAGGTTTCGGTCCTCCGCTATAAGCACGCGCTCAGGGGCGACTCGTACCTCGGCGGCTTCTACACCGGCCGCGAGGACGGCGGCGCCTTCAACCGCGTCTACGGCGGAGACGGGTCGCTGCGGGTGACCCGGGCCAGCGCCCTCGGCTTCTATGCCTTCGGGTCGTCGACGCGCTCACACGGCGAGGGGACGACCGATGGCCATTCGGTCCTGGCCAACTACGCGCACGACAACCGGAAGATGAGCCTTTACTTCCAGGCCCTCGACATCTCGCAGGGCTTCGACACCTGGACCGGTTACCTGACGAGAGCGGGCGTCTTCCAGGCGTCGGCGCTGGTCACGCCGCGCTTCTACCCGAAGAGCACCGTGGTGCGCCGGGTGGAGCCCAGCGTCATCGCCGACTATGTCCGTGACGCCGAGAGCGGACTGTGGGAGCAGTGGTACCAGGGTGGCCTGAGTCTCGTCCTTCCGAGGTCAGGACGGCTCACGGCCAGTTACCACTGGTCCAACGAAGTGTTCGAGAAGGAGGACTTCGACACCTCGGGAGTGCAGGCCCAGGCCGTGGGGCAACTGACCAAGGAGTTCAGGGTCCAGGCCACGTTCGCCCACCAGAAGGCCATCTACTACGCCTCGGATCCCTTCGCGGGCACTTCGACCTCGGCCTCGCTCGTGCTGCTCTATCAGCCCACGGAGCAGTGGCTCTTCGACGTGCGCGGAACCTACTCGGGCTTCTCGCAGGCGAGCGACGGCCGGCGCCTCTACGACTACGGGATCTACCGCGCCAAGGCAACGTACCAGTGGAACCGCTATCTGTTCTTCCGCGGGATCGGCGAGTACAACACGTACCGCCGTCAGTTGCTCACGGACTTCCTGGCGTCGTTCACGTACATCCCGGGGACCGTGTTCCACGTCGGCTACGGCTCGTTCTACGAGAAGCTGGAGTGGCAGACGGACCGGTACGTCCCGGGGCGGGACCTGCTCGAAACGCGTCGGGGCTTCTTCCTGAAGGCGTCGTATCTCTGGCGGATGTGACAGCAGGGCCACGCCGGGCGGGCTCCCAGCCCGACCGGCGCGGCGACGATCGCGACTACTTCACTTCGTCCATCTTGGTGGCGTCGAGCCACTTCTTGCCGTCCTTCTCGGTGACGGTGCCCGTGGCCGTGGCCGGCTTCTCGCCCGTGCACACGTGCCCGAACTTCTCCTGGACGGCGTTCTTCACGAGGTAGTACTCCGCCGTGGCGCCCTTGGCGTCCTTCACGACCAGGACGTCCTGGCACTCCTTGGCGTCGGCCTTCTTCAGCGTGCACTTGGCGCACATGACCTTGCCCGTCACCGTGACGGGATCGGCCGCCAAGGCCGAGGCGGCCATACCGAGCACAAAGACCAGCGCGACACAAACGGAAACAACAGCCTTCATGTGTACCCTCCGGAGAAACTCCCAGAACCAGTATACCCTCGACCGGCTGCCGGACTCAGAACCTGTACGCCAGGCTCGCGTAGAGGTTGCGGCCCGGTTCGCGGACGCGCGCGCCGGTGCGATAAGGGTCTCGCTGATACGAGTTGTAATTGAGGTACAGCCGGTCGAACACATTGTCGAGGGCCACCGTGAAGCGAAGCTGCCTCAGCTGGGTCCCCACCCTCAGGTCCATCGTGCCGTATCCGGGCGTCGGCGATTCCTGCAGGTCGGCGTCGACGCGCTCCTGCGTGGCCGCGAAAACGCCTCTCGCCTCGACAAAGATCGACGAGCGGTCGTAGCGCAGGCTGACGGTTCCGCTGGCCGGCGGAATCTCGGACAGGTACGGGCTCGTGATGCCCGCGGACGGGTTCACGTCTTTCGTGCCACGGGTGAAGGTGCCGCTGGCGCTTGCGAACAGCCGGTCGTTGACAGGCACCGTCAGCGTGAATTCGCCCGTCAGCATGCGCGCGTCGACGTTGAGATAGGACCGCGCGGTGGTGTTCATGACGCCCGGCACCGCGTTGACCCTCGGCTGGCCGTGGACCGTGATGAAGTTCGCCACCCAGTCGTGATGGAGGCTCATCGACGCGAGCGCCCGGCGATAGTGGTAGTTGGCGCCGACCTGGATGCCCGTCGCCTGCGTCGGCTCGAGCGCCGGGTTGCCGACCCAGTCGCTGCCCATGCGCTTCAGCGCGAAGTACCGCTCCACCGGGTCGGGAACGCGAAACGTGTGCCCGACGCCGGCGAGGACTTCGAGGTTCGACCCGACCTGCTGCGTCACGCGGAACTTGCCCGAGACACCCGTGTCGGTGGCCGAGACGGATTGCGTGCCGTTGTAGGCCAGGTAGAGGCTGGTGTTCGCTTTCGCCGCGTCCACCGCGCTGTGCGAATAGTCGAACCGGCCTCCCGCGGCCAGCTTCGTCCGGTCTCCGAACCGGCCTTCGTACTCGGTGAACACCCCGACGTGGTCGGTGGTCGCATCGGGAATCGAGTACTGCGGCACGTACTTGCTTCCCGCCATCGCCGTCGTCGCGTCCCAGCCCCGCCTGAAGGCCTCAACCCCCGTTGTGACGGCGCCGGACACCACCTCGAGGTGCCCCCCGTAGGTTGCCGTGTTCGCCTGGGTGCCCATGCTGTACTCACGGGGCATTCCGGCCGACGACACGCGCAGCGCATCCGTCATCCAGTGATCGACGGCCGAATAGTTCGCGCGCGCGGAGATGGACTTCAGGCGACCGCCGTCCCGGGCGACGTCGTAGCTCAGGTTCAGCCGGTCCGCGCGGTCGGTGAGCCCGTCCATCTGGAGGTACGGATACAGCACGTGGTCCGCCTGCTGGCGCGTGTACGACACCTGCGCGGCATGATTCGGCCGGGGCGAGACGTACAGCCTGGTCCACCCCGTCTGGACCTCGAAGGCCGTCGAGTCCATCTCGCCGGGACGGTAGTTCGCGTACTGCGTGAACGGCGCCCCTGAACCGTCGCGGTAGGGGTCGGCCGTGCGGTACGAGTAGCCGCCCAGCGCGGAGATGCCCTTGGTGCCCCACGACGCCACGGCCGACGGGTTGATGTAGCCCCACGAACCCGCCGAGACGGCCGGGCTCCCGTGGAACCCCGCGCCCGGCGCGCGGGTGACGACGTTGACCAGCCCGCCGAGGCTGCCCTGGTGCCGGATGTCGAACGGGCCCTTGGCCACCTCGAGGCGGTCCACTTCGGCGAAGTCCGCGTGAAACACGGCGGGGTCCATCGAGTTCGGGCAGGCGCCGTAGATGCGCTCGCCGTCGATGAGCACCGTGAGGTTGCGGCTCTGGTAGCCGTGGAGCACCACGTCGTTGGCGATGCCGCCTTTGCGGACGAACGAAACGCCGTTCATTCCGCCGAGCGCTTCGCCGATGTCCCGGGCGCTGCTGTCGCGGATCCCGGTGGACTCGATGTTGTCCTTCACCAGCGCGCCCCGAACGGTCACCGTCTCCGTCAAGGCGCCGAGGCGCAACGTGAAGTGCACGTCGCGGATCTCCCCAGCCGCGACCCTCAGTCCCGTGACGATCTGCGGCTGGAACCCGGGCAGTTCCACCTTGATGTCGTACTCGCCGGGGGGGAGATTCGACGCGCTGAAGCCGCCATGGCTCGCGGTGACGACGACGAGGGACGAGCCGGAGGCGGGGTTCGTGATGGTCACCGTCGCCCCAGGCAGACGGGCCTCGTCGGGCGCCTTCACGACGCCCGCCACCTTTCCCGTGATGTCCTGGGACTCCGCAGGCCTGGCCGCGGCGCCGGCTGGCGTCGTCGCTGAGGGGCTCGGTCCTTGATAGGCCGCGGCGGGCATGCCCGCCAGCGCCGCGATGAGAAGGCTACCGACGAAAGCCACCCCGTTCATGGCTTCTCCTCCGGCATCAGGAGCGTCTGTTGGCGGGGGCGGTATCCAGTCTTGGCGCGGGCGGCATTCCCGTCCATGCCCCGAGCGTACCAAGGAACCGACCCGTCGGTACTCTCTGGTCCTAGTACGATGGTACCGCGTCGGGTCCTGGAGCGGCCGCGCCGTTCGCTACTTGACCGCGACCAGCTCGATCTCGAAGATCAGCGTCGCATTCGGGCCGATGTCGGCGCCCGCGCCGCGCTCGCCGTAGGCGAGGGCCGGCGGGATGACCACCTGCCACTTCGACCCGACCGGCATCAACTGCAGCACCTCGGTCCAGCCCTTGATGACGCCCTTGACCGGGAACGTGGCCGGCTGGCCTCGCTTGTAGGAGCTGTCGAACTCCTTCCCGTCGATGAGGGTGCCGCGGTACTGGCATACCACCGTGTCCTCGAGGGTCGGCTGTTTGCCGGTGCCAGGCGAGAGGACCTTGTACTGGACACCGCTTGCGAGCGTGACGACGCCGTCCTTGGTCTTGTTGGACGTCATGAACGCGTCTCCTTCCGCCTTGTTCTTCGCGCTGGCGGCCTGCAGGGCGGCCGTCTGCTGGGCCACCCTGGCCATCTGCAGCTTGGAAATGGCGGCTTTCGCTTCCGCGTCCGTCATCAGCGCCTTGCTGCCGGCGAGCGCGGCCTTGAGACCTTCGGCGAACAAGGTCGCGTCGATGTCCACCGACTGGGCCTTGAGCTGGCCGCCAAGGTCCATGCCCATCGCGTAGCTGAGCTTCTCTTTTTCGGTCTTGAGCGCGGACGCATCCTGCGCGCTTGCGAGCGCCGGAAGCACCAGCAGGGCCAACGTCACTATCCATCGCATGGTCCTTGTCCTCTTCTGCGCGTCAGGCACTATTCCTCGATTCTGCCGAAATGGTGCCTGACCCCATTTCGTCAAGCGCCGGCTTGACCTCGAAGTGCCACTTCCAGATTTCGTAGATGGCCGGATAGACAATCAGCTCGAGCAGGAACGACGTGAAGATGCCGCCGATCATCGGCGCGGCGATGCGCTTCCACACGTCCGACCCGGTGCCCGTGGCCCACATGATCGGGAAGAAGCCGATGAACGTCGTCGCCACGGTCATGAACTTCGGCCGCAGGCGCTTGGCCGCGCCGTGGACGATCGTCTCCTGGAGGGCAGCCAGCGATGTCAGCCGCCCTTCCTTCTTCGCCTGTTCGTAGGACAGGTCGAGGTAAAGGAGCATGAACACGCCGGTCTCGGCGTCCACGCCCATGAGGGCGATGAGGCCCACCCACACGGCGATGCTCATGTTGTAGCCGAGCAGGTAGAGATACCACACCGCGCCTATGGCCGAGAACGGCACCGCCAGCGCAACAATGGCCGTCTTCGTGAGCGAGCGGGTGTTGAAATACAGGAGCAGGAACACGAGGAACAGCGTGAGCGGGATGACGTAAGTCAGCCGGTCGCGCACGCGCGCCATCGCCTCGAACTGGCCGCTCCAGAGCGCCGCATAGCCCGGCGGCAGCTTGACCTTGTCGCGGATCAGCCGGTCCGCTTCCTGCACATAGCTGTCGAGGTCCCGGCCGTCCACGTCCACGAACACGTATCCCGTCAGCAGGCCGTCCTCGTTTCGGATCATGGCCGGCCCGGTCGCGACCTTGATCGTGGCCAGCTGGCCGAGCGGGATCTGCCGCTGGCCCTCCAACGCCGGCACCAGCACGCGGCCGAGGGCATCGAGGTCGGACCGGAAATCGCGCATGTACCGGACGTTCACCGGGTAGCGCTCCCGCCCCTCCACCGTCGTCGTGACGTTCTCGCCGCCGATGGCGCTCTGCACGACCGCCTGCGCCTCGTCCATGCTCAGGCCGTAGCGCGCCAGCTCGTCGCGGTTCCACTGGATGTCGAGGAAGAACCCGCCGCCGGTCCGCTCGGCGAACACGTTCCGCGTGCCGCGCACGGGCGGCAGCAGCGCCTCGATCTGGGTGCCGATGTCCTCGATCTTCTGGAGATCGTCTCCGGAGATCTTCAGTCCCGAGGGGCGTCCGGATGCCCGTCGTCAGCATGTCGATCCGCGCCTTGATCGGCATCGTCCACGCGTTCGACACGCCGGGCAGCTTGAGCGCCTCGTTGAGCTGGTTGACGAGTTCCTCGGTCGAGATGCGGTCCGACGAGAACGGCCGGAACACCGGCTTCATCCACTCCGGCGCCCACCCGGAATACCACGTGGGCACGCGGCGCCACTCAGAGTGGGGCTTGAGCGTGATGACCGTCTCCAGCATCGACAGTGGCGCGGGATCGGTGCTCGTGTCGGCGCGGCCCGCTTTGCCGAGCACCCGGTCGACTTCCGGGAACTGCTTGATGATGCGGTCGCTCACCTGCAGCAGCGTCTGCGCCTCGGTGATCGAGATGCCGGGCATCGTCGTCGGCATGTAGAAGAGCGCGCCCTCGTCCAGCGGCGGCATGAACTCCGAGCCGAGCTTGAAGAACACCGGCACGGTCACGAGGCTGAGCACCACAGCGCCGACGATGACCGACCATTTCCAGCGCAGCGTCCAGCGCACCACGGGCTCGTAGAGGCGGTTCAGGAAGCGGCTGACAGGATGCTCGTCCTCGGAATGGATGTGGCCGACCAGCAGCGTGTTCGCCATCCGCCTGAGCCAGGCTGGATTGAACTCGAACCTGCGCACGCGCATGAAGAGCAGGCGCAGCGCCGGGTCGAGGGTGATGGCCAGGAACGCCGCCACGATCATCGCCAGCGTCTTCGTGTAGGCCAGCGGTTTGAACATCCGCCCTTCCTGCGCCTCGAGCGTCAGGACCGGCAGGAACGACACCGCAATGACGAGCAGTGCGAAGAAACTGGCCGGCGCCACCTCCTTCACCGCCTCGATGACCACCGCCTTGTGGTCTACCTTCTCGCCCGCCCGGCTGTGCTCCTCCAGCTTCTTGTGCGTCTGCTCGACGACAACAATGGCCGCGTCCACCAGTTCGCCCATGGCGATGGCGATACCGCCGAGCGACATGATGTTCGCCGTGATCCCGAGCATCCGGAACGGAATGAACGAGATGAGCACCGCCACCGGGATGGTGATGACGGGAATGAGCGCGCTCGGCACGTGCCACAGGAAGAGCAGCACGATGAAGACGACGGTGAGGATGACCTCGATGAGCGTTTCCGAAACGTTGCTGATGGCGCTCCGGATGAGGTCCGACCGGTCGTAGATGGGGACGATCGACATCCCCTTGGGCAGGCCCGGCTCGATCTCCTTGATGCGCTTCTTGACCCGGTCGATGACTTCCAGCGCATTCTCGCCCTGGCGCATCACGATGATGCCCGACACGGCTTCGCCCGTGCCGTCCAGGTCCGATACGCCGCGGCGCAGGTCGGGGCCGATGGTCACCTGGCCGATGTCGCGGATGCGGATCGGCGTCCCGGTTTCGCTGGCCGACACGACGATGCTCTCGAAGTCGGCGACCGACTGCGCGTAGCCCCGGCCGCGCACCATGTACTCGGTGCCGCCGAACTCGATCAGCCGCCCGCCTGCCTCGATGTTGCCGCCGCGCACCACCTCTACCACGCGCTGGATCGAGAGGCCGTAGTTCCTCAGCTTGTTCGGGTCGACGTTGACTTGGTACTGGCGTCCAAAGCCGCCGACCGAGGCGACCTCGGCCACGCCCGGCACCGACTTGAGGTAGTACCGCAGCGTCCAGTCCTGGTAGGAGCGCAGGTCGGCGAGGCTGCGCTGACCGGATGTGTCGGAGAGCGCGTACTGGTAGATCCAGCCCAACCCGCTCGCGTCGGGTCCCAGTTCCGTCTTGGCGTCCTGGGGCAGGCGGCCAAGCACGCCCGAGAGGTACTCGAGTGTCCTCGTCCGCGCCCAGTAGATGTCGGTGCCATCCTCGAAGATGACGTAGATGAACGAGTAGCCGAAATCCGAGAAGCCGCGGACGGCGCGCACTTTGGGCGCGCCGAGCATCGCGGTGACGATGGGGTACGTGATCTGCGCCTCGACGACGTCGGGGCTCCGGTCCCAGCGGGAATAGATGATGACCTGCGTGTCGCTGAGGTCGGGGATGGCGTCGAGCGGGACGCGCCGGAGCGACCAGGCGCCGGCAACGGCCGCCGCGCCCACCAGGAGGAGGACGAGGAACCTGTTCTTGACCGAGAAGTCGATGATGCGGTGGATCATCGGGGATGGAGTTGTGAGTTATGAGTTATGAGTTATGAGTTGGGAGTTATGAGTTATGAGTTGGGAGTCATGAGTTATGAGTTGGGAGTGTTGGCTGCTGTCGAGCTGTCCCGGTGGGCGCCTTCGAGTCGCTGAATCAGGCTGCGCGTCATGCGGGCGATCTGAGAGCCCTCCTCGATCAGGCCGGGCGCCTGGCGAGTGCATGGCTGCGCCGCATGGATCCGCCCGCATAACTCCAGACACGTGATGACCTCCTTCAGGGATCGGTACGCGTATCCGAGGAACCGCGCGAACTCTGCCCTTGCAGACGACCCGGCGCCTTCGGCGATGTTGAGCGGCACCGACGTCGCCGCGCGCTGCAGCTGCGACACGAGATTGTAGCGCTCGCTCTCTGGCAGTTCCTTCACGAATCCATTGATCGCCACTGCGTAGTCCATGGAGCGCTGCCAGACGTCGAGTTGGTGGTAGTCCTGCATGGCAGCGGTACAGCTCTGTAGTTATGAGTTATGAGTTTCGACTCAGCACTCCAAACTCATAACTCCAAACTCATAACTACTTAATCCACCGTCCCGGCTCCGCGTCGAACTTCGTCTTGCAGTCCTTCGCGCAGAAGTAGTAGGTCTTGCCCTGGTAGTCGCTCTTCAAGCCCGCGGAGGTGGCCTCCTTAGGATCGACGTCCATGCCGCACACGACGTCCTTCACGGCCACGGCCGCGGCCTTCGCCATCGAGGGCATCGGCGCCGCCTGGCCCTTTATCGCCGGCGGGGGGGGTGCGTGGTCGTGGCTGGCCGTGACAAACTTCGCCGGCTCCGTCTTGAACTTGTTCACGCACCCGTCCGAGCAGAAGTAATACTTCGTGCCCTCGTACTCGAACGTGCGTCCTGCTGCCGTCGCGCGCTTCTGATCCACATCCATGCCGCACACGGGGTCGATTTCCGCGTTGAAGATGCCGGCGGAGACCGCCTTCATCCGGCTCTCCGAATCGAGCAGGAAGTTGGCCGCTCCCACGACGCGCTCCCCTTCCATCAGGCCCCTGAGGACTTCGACGCGGTCGCCGAGCCGCCAGCCGATCTCCACGCGCCGGGCCTCGAAGTTCCCGTTGCCGCGATCGACGAAGACGGTCTTGCGAAGCCCGGAATCGAAGATGGCATCGGCGGGCACCGTGATGGCCGGAGGCATCGACACGTCGAGCTCGACGTCCACGAACATGTCGGGCTGGAGGATGTGGCCGGGGTTGTCGAGCTCGAAGCGGGTCTTCAGCGTCCGCGACTGCGCGTCGAACTGGGGCAGCGCGTCGCTCATCCGCGCCTTGAGCCGGCGCCCCTGATAGAGGACGGTGGCTTCCGCGCCCGGCGTCAGGAACTGCCGGTCCTTCTCGAAGATGTCGGTCATCACCCACACGCGGCTGAGGTCGGCGATGCGGTACAGCTCGGTGCCCTTGTCGAACCGCTGGCTCGGCGAAATGTTCCGCGTCTGAACGAAGCCGGAAACCGGCGAGTAGATGTTGACATGCGGCGAAGCGGTTCGGGTCTTGTGAATCTCCTCGATCTGCAGGTCGCTCATGCCCAGGCCGCGAAGCGAGTCGATCGGGAACTGCGGGTTCGCGCTCCCGGCCGTTCTGATGGACGCCTGGCTGAAGTCTTTCGTCTGCGCCTGCAGTGGTTCGTTCGCCGGCACGCTCAACAGGAACAGCCGTTCGGTGTACTGGAGATTGGGCGTGTAATAGGACGCAAGGAGTTGGTCCTTCTTGACGGAGCGGCCGACCGTGCTCGGGCCCAGGTCGAGGATCCAGCCGTCGACCGCGGCAACAATCCGGTAGAGCCGCTGGTCGTCCACGGCAATCCGGCCCGGCACCCGCAGCACGTGGGACGACGAATCGCGGCGGACCTCAACCGTGCGGACGCCGATCAGTTGCTGCATTCCCGAGCCGACGACGACCATGCCGGGGCCCGCCGAGGCCGCCTTGTTGGAGGAATCACCCGCGGCCGCCGGCTCCAGGCGCATGCCGCAAATCGGGCAGTCGCCGGGACGGTCGGACGTGTACTGGGGATGCATGGGGCAACTGTAGGAGGCCGCCTGTTTCGCTAGATTCGAGGAGACGGCGGGTGCAGGCTGCCGGTTCGCGGCATACCCGGCAAAGAAGATTACCGCCGCGAGAAGGATACCGACCAGTGCTTTTCCGGGCGTCCCCATGGGCTGCTCTTCCCGTCGGCTGAAAAAAAGGGGGGGAGGGATTGCTCCCTCCCCCAAGAGACTACCACTGATGTCTACCTAGTTACCCGTGCGGATGGGGAACGGCAGGGCGTTGGTCCACGCGGACGAGCCGCCGATGCTGTTGTTCGCCCGGATCCGGTAGTAGTAGACGGTGTTGCTGTTCACCGACTGGGTGAGGGACCTGGCGCCGGCGGTCGCCGTGAAGGTAGCGAGCCCGGTCGTGAAGCCCAGGTTGTTCGCGCGCTGAATCGTGAACCCGGCTGGGTTCGTGGCCGCGTTCCACGTCAGCGTGGCCGTGTACTTGTTGCCTTGGGCCTTGGCTGCCGCCACCCTGAAGTTCGATGGAGCGGGAGAATTCACAGGCACGGTCACTGACACGGTATTGCTCGGAGCTGACGATCCTGTCCCGTTCACCGCGACCACCTGATAGCGGTAAGTGATCCCGGCCGCGACCGTGGTATCCACGTAGGTCGTGTTACCCGTGTTGTTCCGTGCCGGCGCCAGCGCGATCTGCACGGTGGGCGTGCAACTCGCCCCTGCGCAACGCAGGATCGAGAAGCCGCTCTCGGTGGTCGCGTTGTCGCGCCACGTCAGGCTCACCTGCGGCCCGGTTTGCGCGGTGGCCGTCAGGGTCGTCGGTGCCGTCGGCGTTCCCGGCGCAGCACCAACCAGAATCGAGAACACGCCGGACACGGAATCCGCCGACAGCGTCGGGAAGTTCGCCATCGAAGCGTCCCCGACAATGGCCCCGTTCGCAATCACCCGGTACCAGTACCTGGTGTTGTTGGCCACCGATGAGTCGGTGTAGCTCCTCAGGCCCGTCGTGTTGGGCGTGGGGCTCACGACGGGCGCGAACGTCGTCAGTCCGGTCGTGAAGTTGGCGTCCGAGGCCCGCTGAATCGTGAACTGGGTCTCCGTGGTGGAGTTGTCCTGCCAGCTCAGGTTGACCTTCCGATTCTGGCCCTGGACGGTCAGCGTTCCCGTGGGAGTGCCCGGCGCCTTCGGCGGGGCTGCGAACACGAGCGCGTGCATGAAGTCCATCTCTTCGTGCGACAGGATGTGGCAGTGCCACACGTATTCCCAGCCGAAGTTGACGTAGTGGTTCAGGATCTCCGGGATGGCGTTCCCGCTCGGGTCGAACCATCCCGCCGGCCCTGGCGGCGGAAGCGTCGCACCCTCCGGGAGGGTCGGGTCGATCAAACGGATGCTGATCGGCACCTCGAAGGGCACCTGAGTCACGGTCGGAACCGTCGGTCTCAACGCCAGGAAGGTGATCTCCAAGGGGTTCACCTTGAAGGTGTCCTTCCATCCCACATCGGTGGCGTCTACGGCCTGCCCGGCTGGGAACGACCCCGGCGCCACCTGCCCGTCCTGCCCCACGCGGCTGATGACCTGCGCCGTGAACAGATGCGTGTGGATGGGGTGAGTGTCGACGCCGTTATGGAAGATCCTCCAGATCTGGGTGCCATCGGCCAGCACACCGATCGGCGTGGCCTCGAGCGAACCCTTGACGACGTCGGTGGGCGGGCTCGAGAACGGGAACGGGAGAATGAACCCCAGCGCCGAAGTCGGGTTGGTGAGCCCGAGCATGCCGCTCATCCGGCCGAACATCGTGTCGTAGACGCCGCCCATCTCGTCGTGCATCGCCTTCATTTCGAAGGGGATAGTGACGGCGGGCTGGAGGTTCCAGGTGTTGGTGCCGCTGTCGTAGCCGAGCGGCTGAAAGGTCTTCTGCGTGTCCCCGATGTTGAGGACGTACTGGGACGCATTCGCCGGGAACGTCTGGTTGTAGGCGGAGTTGTAAGCCGCCTGCGGGATGATGATCGGGTCCTGGCTGACCTCGAACACGCCGCGCTTCGTCGGCGTCTTTGCGAACACGCCGTCAAGCGCGGCCAACGTGATCGGGTTCGGGTTCGTCATGCCGGTCACTCGGATCTGCATAATCGTCCGGGTGTTGGGCCCGTAGCCTGGCTGCGTATTGGGCGCGCCGCCAGAGTCCATCAGGTTCCCATCGCCGGTGTAGAAGTCGTACGGCACCGCGCCCGCCGGAACAGGCGCCGGCGAGTCGTTGTACAGGATGAACGTGTCCCCGGCGACCGCCTGCGAGAAGTCAACGATGACGTCTGCGCGCTCCGCGGGCATCAGGAACAGCGAGTGCTGGTTGACGACGCCGAAATTGAAGTAGGCAGGGTCAAGGTTGTAGCCGATCGGCTGCTGCGGCACCACGACCGGCGCCGGCATGAAGCCGCCCTCGGTGCCGATCTGGATCCACTCTGGTCCTGCCGTCAACGGATCGGGAATGCCGCTCGGCGTGTCGGCGTACTGGTTCGCCGGGTTGACGGTCACCGGGACCATCTTGACCTCGGTGCAAAGTGGGTTCGGCGATAGTGGCGCGTCCTGCGCCGTGCAGAGCGCTGTCGGGCTGCCAGGCAGCGCGGCTCCGGTGCCCGCAGCCCAAGTCGTCTTGTCGGCCGCCTTGTACAGCTGCAGGTTGAGCGCCCGGTCGTTGGCGGCGTTCAGGATGCGGAACCGGACGGGCGCGGCCGGTACTTCGAGGTACGGATAGGCCGTGCCGTTGACGATCGGCGTGTCCAGGAAGCTCTCGCCCGGGATGGAGGGGTTCGGCACGCCGGGATTGAGCGGCGGTTCCCACGGCGCCGTGCAACCAGGGCCAGGGGGAACCAGGTCGCAATCGGCCTGATGGTAGGGGTTCGGCACGGGGCCGACCTCGATGCACCCCACCGGTCCGCCATTGACGCACACGGGGGTGGGAGGGTTGAACCACGGTCCATAGAACCAGCGGCCGAAGGCATTCGTTCCCGTCACATCCCATGGATTGGTGACCGTCATGTAGACATGGGGGTACCAAAGATCTCCCGCGATGGCTTGCCCTGGCGTCGAACCCCAATTCCACGTCGGGTCTTGGGCATAGAGGGTCGCCGGATCGACCCAGGTCTTGTCCTGGATGACGAGGGGAATGCCGAGGCCGGGGAGAACCTTCGCGTTCGTAGGGTTCACGCCGGAGTTGTTGCTGCCGTTGATCATGTCCTGCTCGACGGCGTCCGTGATCACGTAGCCGGCCGCCTCGCCTGCATAGACATTGAGGCGCGTGATGCCGTGGGCATGGTCATGGTAGAACTGCAGCCGGGCGCTCTGGGCGTTCGTGTAGAAGAACGTCATGCACCCGCTGCTCTTCTGGGCCACCGCATCGCCGGGAAGCCCTGGAGCAGCCAGATTGGCATCGCAACCCGTGCCCATGTCCGGCACGTTGCGCGCGCTGACGCCCGCCGGGTAGGGGGTGATTTCACTTGCCGGCGTAATCCACTGGTGCGTGTTGCCGTCGCTGATCCACACGGTGTTGTTGCCGTGGAGGTGGATGGTCGCCCGGTTCTGGGGGTACTTGTCACCCGCCGCACCCGGTATCGCCGGTCCTACGCCGGAGCCCGGAACGGTTTCGTCCACCGGCAGCAGGAGGTTGCCGCCCGCCCCAGCTGGCAGCAGGTTGTAGAACGTGATGCGAACTGGCTTCGCTTCGCCCGCTGCCCCCATGCCGATGACCCTGCCGTTGGCCACGATGGTGGGGCCGAGGTAATGGGGGTTGTCGATGGCGAACTTCCCGCCGCCCACGTCGACGTGTTTGCTCACAACCGGCGGATTCATGGCCGCCAAAGCCGCCAGAACCCCTGGTGTCTCCAGCTGCACGTAGCCCCTGAGCGGGGTGGGCGGGAGGTCCGAGTGCATCTGCTCGCTGTACAGCACCAGGGCGATAGAGTAGCAGTCGGCGTGCTGGTTGCTGTACACGCAATCCTCGGGAACCCCAACCGGGATGTACTGGCCGAGATTGTTGACCCCCGCAGGCCCCAGACCCGGCAGCTTGTCGACGAACTTCCGAATGCCGCCCGTGAGCGTGCCGCCGATAATCGCGTCGGCGACGGCGCCTGTGCCCGTGGCGTCAGTAATCGTGACAACGGGCGCGATGTACCCGGCGCCTCCGTTGCCGATTACGAAGCCGGTGATCTTCCCACCAGCAACCGTCGCCGTGACTGTCGCCGGGGTAAAGGTCGTGATGTAGGCATCGGTGACAGTCACCAGAGGAGTTGCCGAATACCCGGTGCCTCCGTCCACAACGCTGACAGATGCGACGGGCCCCTTGGGCAGCGGGCTGAACGCCCAGTTGCCGTAGGGGCCAAAGTAATGCGGGACCCCGCCCGGGTCCGCTGCCTGGGCTAGCGGAGCGTCCATGGCGATCCCCGCGCCGGTGGCGCCGGTCAGGCCGGCGTTGCCAGGCTTCAGACCGCGCTTGGCGGCTAGCCGGGCCGCCTGCTTCTGCACGGACGGCGCCACCCGCTTGAACTTCTCGACGTAGGCCTGGTCCCGCGTGACCTTGCCCTTGGCTTTCCCCTTCTGCGGCGCGGCGGCGGCCGTCGTCGCGGGCGCCGGCTCGGCAGCCGTTGCCGCTGTCGTGTCGGCCTTCGCCGTCGTCGCGGGCGGCGGGGTGGTGGTGGCCGTGTCGGTGACCGCCGTCGTGGCGGCCTTGGCTGGCGTCGCGCTCTTCTCAGCGCGATCGATTGCGGCGGCGCGGACGCCCTGGCCCGCCGTCCACAGGACGGCCGCTGCCAGGACCATCAGCAGCAACACCGCACGCCGTGCGTGCCCGAGACTGAACATCTTCACTCTCCTCCTACGGCCAGGACGTCCTGGCGCCCCCAGACGGACGAACATCCGCGTGACCATCTCTCGTATCCCGCGCGCTTCCTCAATGAACCGATAGTCCACAGCGCCCTTGTACTCCCGTACCGGCGGCCAGCCCCAGCCACCAGTACTCACGTACCTCCTCCGCGGACCTCCATGCCTCACGCCTGGAGCCGGCCTTCGAGCGCATAGCGGTCAATCGTCACGGCCACGGCGTGCCCCGCGCCCGCGAATGGGCCCGGCTCGGTTCGCACCACGTGTCCGGTGCAGCGCACATGGGCCGCGGGCGGCGAGGCGTTGAGCGGGAGTGTCAGGATGAAGTCGAGGGGACGCTCGGAGCCGGGCGGCGCCCCGCCAACCCGGAACAGCACGCCCGAGTGGCTGGCGTTCACCGTCACCCCCGGGTGCCACTTCGACGTGCCGTGCTCGCGATACAGCAGCGACGTCGTGATGGCAAACCGGGTGCCCCGCCGATGCTCCTGAGGACGACTCGCGACGTCTCCGCCCATTGGCCCGCCATCCTCGGCTCGCTGGCGCCGCAGTGTCCTGCCGACGGCACTCGTCACACACCCCCCGTGCGCGCGGCACGGCCGGCGCCTGGTGCTCACATTGACTCCGCAGCAGTATCGGGCGCGGGCGGGATGGCGGCTATGGCCCGATAGTCTCGATAGCCCTGGTACTCGCGTACTGGTAAACGCGGCAGGCCGGCAGTACGGAAGTGCTACCTCGCCTTCGAGGCCGGCGCTCGTTTCGGCTTCGCCTTCGTGCGCGCCGCGGGCGTGCCCTCTTGCGGGACGTTTGCCAGCAGCCGGTGGTGAACGGCATACAGGGCCAGTTCCAGGCGGGTCGACACGCCCAGCTTGTCGTAGATGTTCGACAGGTGGTTCTTGACGGTCTGCTCGCTCAAGCCAAAGGCGTTCCCGATGTCCTTGTTGGCCGCGCCCTCGACGATGGCGCCCACAATCTGCAGCTCGCGCCGCGTCAGCCGCGAAGCCGGCGGTTCCTCCCGTGCGGGGGCGCGCTCGAGCTCGCGCAGCGTGCGCAGCACGTCGTTGATCCGCTCGTGCCCCACCCAGAACTCGCCGTCCATGAGCGCGCGAATGCACTTGTAGAGCATCTGGGCGGCGGTTTCCTTGAGGACGACGGCTCGTGCGCCCAGGCGAAGCGCTTGCAGCGTCTCTTCAGGCTCGATCGCCGCGGTCAGCAGCACCGTCTTCACCTGGTCCACGGTGTCGCTGAGCGCCGCGATCACCTCCAGCCCGTTCATGCGGGGCATCGCCAGGTCGAGCAGCAGCACGTCCGGCTTGAGGTCGTTCACCAGCTGCAGCGCTTCGACGCCGTCGGCCGCTTCGCCGATCACCGTGAAGTCCGGCTGCAGATCGAGGAGCTTGCGCAGCCCCTCCCGGACGAGGTGATGATCGTCGGCGATGACGATGCGCACGGGCTTCTGGGCGATGGCCATCTGGCAGACTCCAACCCTGCGTCAGGGCTTCTGGCGATTCGGCTTCCGCCTGGGGCGCTCGCCCGCACGCTTCCGGGCCGCATTCTTCAGCGGTGCGGCGGCCGGCGGCGTCCCTCGCGTCACGATCCCTCGTGGCGGTCCGCTGATCGTGATCGACGTGCCCCGCCCGGGCGCACTCTGCACCTCGAACTGCCCGCCGAGAGAATCCAGGCGCTCGCGCAGGCTGAACAGGCCGAACCCTTCTCCGCTCCCGTCCCACGCGCGGAGCACCTCGGGATCGAAGCCGGCGCCCTCGTCGCTGACGACAATGCGGGCGCGGCCATCGACCGTCCGGCTCAGCCGGATGCTCGCGCGGGTGACCCGGGCATGCTTGACGACGTTGTACAGGAGCTCGCGCGCTGCGCGGAACAGCGTCACCCGCGTCTCGTCGTCGGGATCGACCTCCGCTCCGATCTCTACCGCCACCTCCAGGCCGAATCGCCCCTGGTACCAGCGGCCGAGCCAGCGCAGCGCGGCCGCCAGTCCGCTGCGGCGGAGAATCGCGGGGCTGATTTCGGCGGTCAGCGTCCGGGTGATTTCGAGCGACTCGGCCAGCGCGCCGTCCAGATCGGCCAGGCTACTGCGAACGGGGTCGGCCGTCACCTGCTCGAGGGCCACCGCGAGGTTGATTCGGGCAACCGACAGCAGCTGCTGCAGGTGATCGTGGATGACCTCCGCGACCCGCTGCCGTTCCCGCTCTTCGGCCCGCGTGAGGTCCAGCGCGAGCGCCTGAAGCTGGGCTGTGCGCCTGGTCAGGTCTTGCGTGCGGGCGTCGACGCGTTCCTCGAGCGTCTGATTGCTGCGCCGCAGCGCGGCGTTGGCCACCTCCAGGTGGACGTTCGCGTCCCGCAGGTCCTCCTCGCTGCGCGCCAGGGCGCGCTCGGTCTCGACCAGGCGGCTGATGTCCTGCACGGCCACCGCGCAGCCCGTAATCGTGCCGGCCTCGTCGCGGATCGGTGCGGCGGAATTCAGGACGAACGCGCGGCTGCCGTCGGCACGCTCGATCTCCAGGAACTGCCCGACCACCGGCTCTCCGCTCCGAACCGCGTGTGACGACGCCCATTCCTCCGGCAACACCGGGCGGCCGGTGTCCGCCCAACGCGCCTTGTACTTGTGGTAGTCAGCCACGCTGCTCGTGAGCGGCCGGGCGAGACCCCAGAGGCGCTCGAACGCGCTGTTCAACCTGATGATCCCGCCATCGGCGCCGACGATGGCGAGCCCGATCGGCAGCGCGTCCATCGTGGCCTCGAGTCGGGCGTTGGCGTCGAGTGCCTTGCGGTGGGCCTCCGCAAGCTCAGCTTCGGCCTGCCTGCGACGCGAGATGTCGGTATAGGTGATGACTACGCCGTACCCGTCGAGCGGAATCGGTGCCGCGCTGACACTGAGCCAGATCACGTCCTCGCCGGGGCGCGCGATTCCTGTCTCCACGCCATCGACGTTGCGCTGCTCCTCCATGGCGCGGACGCTGGCCAGCTCCTCGGGCGGCATGAGCGAACCATCGGGCCGGAGAATCCGCCATTCCGGCCTGCCGATCCGCTGCCCCACAACCGACTCCGGGTTGGTCCCGAGCACGTGTGAGGCTATCGGATTGATCTCCCGGACCTGCCCCTCCGCGTCCGTCACGCTGATGCCGAGGGGGATAGCCTCGAAGAGCACCTTGTACTTCGTCAGGTTGACCCGCAGCTCCTCTTCCAGCTTCGTGTGCTCGGTGACGTCGTGGAAGAGGACCGCGAATTGCCCGGGAGCCGGCCGGAAGGCGAACACTTCGTACTCCCGATTGTCGCTCGACCGGGAGTGCCTGAGGGTGATCGGCTCGCCTGACTGGACAACGCGTCCGTAAACGTCGGCCCACTGTACATGCTCGACGGGAAACACGTCCTTCCCGCTTCTGCCGACGACGTCAGCGCGCTCGAGCCCTGTCATTCTCTCGAACGCGGGGTTGACGTCGAGGAAACGGGATTCGCAGGGGGCGCCGTGCTCGTCGCAGATGACCTCAAAGAGCGCGAAGCCCTGGCTCATGGTGTTGAAGAGGGTCCGGTAGCGTTCTTCGCTCCGGCGCAGCGCCTCCTCGATTCTCCGGCGCTCGGTGACGTCGCGGAAGAAGATCGACAGGCCCTCCGGCGACGGGTACGCCCGGACCTCGAACCACGCGTTGAGCGGCTCAGGGTAGAACTCCTCGAACTGGACTGGCACGTTTTCGGCGACGGCACGGCCGTATTCGACACCGAATCTCAGGCTGGCAGCGTCCGGGAAGACCTCCCAGAGGCTCTCACCGAGCACCTCGGCACGGGATTTCCGCATGAATCGTTCGGCCGCCGGATTCACGAAGACGACGCGCCACTCCCGGTCGAGGACGAGGAAGCCCTCGCTGATAGCGTCGAGGGCTGTGGCTGTCAGCGTCTGGATGGGCGGTGCGCCGTCAAGGGCCGCGGGCGCGTGAAGGCCGGCATGCGTGCCCGCCGGCCGGGCGCGGATATCGGCGGCGGGGCGTGACGCGTCGCTCACGGTTTATCTCTGAGAGAAATCGTAAGAGATTTTAGCGTATCGCACGAGAAACGCAAGGGGGGCTCCCGTTCGGCCGCTGCGGCCTGGTGGCGGGCCCTCAGGCCTGCTTGCCCCTCAGTTCGATCACATAGTATCGGCACGGCGTCGTCCCGGCATTGCGCAGGTTGTGCGGTTTGTTCGGCTCGTAGTGGATCACCGACCCCGCTTCGACGGTCTCGGCCTTCCCGTCGATCGACACCTCGATCGTGCCCTCGATCACGATGATGATCTCCTCGTGCGGGTGCGAGTGCGGCGGGTGTGTCTCGACGCCGGGGCCGAGCACCGTTTCGTGGCACTCGAGCGCGAACCCGGAGTGCTCCAGCCCGTAGAAGAAGCGCCGCGCTTTCTTGGTCTCGTCACCCTTGTAGGGAAGCTGGGACGAGTGATAGACCTTTCCGGGCAGCACCTCGAGCGGCCCGGCGGAAGCCCCCTGCGTGGGCGGCGGCAGCGCGCGGATCTTGAGGTTCCGGAACCACGCGACGGTGTTGTGATCCTGCAGCAGGATGGGCGTCGCGATCTTGTCGGCGTAGCCGGCCACGTCCTTGAACTTGCTCGCCGCGACGCCGGCGGCCGACTCGGCGCTGGTCGTCTCGTACTGCGCCGTCAGCGTCCCGTTGAGCCAGTGCTCGACATGCGTCCCGCGCACGATGATCCGGGACTGGTTCCACTGGCCGATTGGCCGCGCGGCCGCGGCCGTGGGCGGCATCACGTCGTACCACGCCCCGGTCTTCTGTTTGGCGCTCAGCGGCTCGGCGTCGTAGCCCTCGTCGTCGATGATCTGATACTCGTGGCCGATGGCGCCCGTCGTGTTGCCCCGCCGCTCGTCGACGAAGTACTTCACGCCGGTGTTCGCCTTCGGCGAGAGCTTCCACTCCCATGCGAACTCGAAGTCCGTAAAGGTGGCCGTCGTCAGGATGTCGCCGCCTTTGCGGCCCAGGCACTTCAGCGTGCCATCCTCCACGGCCCACCCGTCCGCGGGGAAGGCGGGCTTCTGGAACCCGCGCCAGCCGGCCGTGGTCTTGCCGTCGAACAGCAGCGTCCATCCCGCGGCGCGTTCGTCTGGCGTCAACGTGTTGGGGGCCTGCGCGGAGGCCGGGGGCGCGGCGAGGATCACGAGCAGCAGCGAGACGGCGGCGCGTTTCATCATGACTTCTCCAGGCTCCAGGGCGCGCGCGGCGCGGGGCCGCGAAGCAGGGCGTTGGCGGCCTCGTCTTCGGGAAAGCGTTCCGTCACCGGGTCCCACCGGAGCGTCGCGCCGCCACGTTGAATCGAGATGTACGCCAGGTGGCAGATCGAAATCGTCCGCTGCCCGACTTCCGGGTCTTCCAGGGTCTGGCCGCGTTTCTTCACGGCGTCGATGAAGTCCACGCGTTCGCTCCGGAGCGGAAACTGCAGCTCTCCGGGGCCGATCTGCGCCTGGAGGATAGCGGGGTCGCTGGCTTCGAGCAGTTCGTGGGCGGCGGTCTTGAAGTAGTTGACCTGGATCCACCCCTTGCCGCCTTCGAACCGGACGTGCGGTTCGCCCATCGTGTAGAACATCTCCACGCCGTTGGCGAAGCGATACCACGCATCGAACTGCTCGAGCACGTTCCAGACCTGCCCCTCGTGGAACCGGCCCGTCGCCCGGACTTCGACCGGCCCCGTGCGCTCGGTGCCGTTTCCCCACTGGGCGATGTCGTTGAGGTGGGCGCCCCAGTTCGTCAGCATGCCGTCGGCGAACAGCCGGCTGCGGAACCAGCCCGGCCGGCTCTTCAGGTCGTGCGGCGCGTGCACCCGCTTCTGGATGTACGGCACGTCGGGCGCCGGCCCCAGCCAGAGGTTGTAGTCCAGTTCCGGCGGCGGCGGCGTGACGGCCTCGGACTCCGTCGGGAACTCCTCGACCGGCGAGCCGCTCCGGATGGTGTGCAGCCGGCCGATGCGGCCGTTGCGCACCAGCTCGACGGCACGGTGGAAGCGCTCGAGCGATCGGAACTCGCTGTCGACGCGGAACACGCGCTGATGGCGCGCGGCGAGATCGGCGATCACGCGCCCCTCGCTGATGAAGCGCGTGATGGGCTTCTCGACGGCGACGTCCTTGCCGGCTCTCAAGGCCGCCGCGGCCATGATCGCGTGCCAGTGGTCGGGCGTCGAAATCATCACGGCGTCGATGTCCGGCCGGGCGAGCAACTGCCTGAAGTCGCGGAAGGCGAGGCAGCCGACATAGACGCCGGAGGCGTGCTGTTTCGCGTAATAGCCGTCGACGAGCTTCTTCGCTTCGCCGAGCCGCCAGCTGTCGACGTCGCACACCGCCACGACCTGCACGCCCGGCACCGCGATGAACTCCGGGATGTTCAGGGCTGTCGCCTGGCGCCCGGTGCCGATGAAGCCGAGCGTCACGCGATTGCTCGGCGCCGACGCCCCGAAGAGCCGCCGCGGCAGGACCAGGGGAGCCGCCGCACCCGCGGCCG
This sequence comes from uncultured Acidobacteriota bacterium, assembly GCA_963806085.1. GTDB lineage: Bacteria > Acidobacteriota > Vicinamibacteria > Vicinamibacterales > JAKQTR01 > JAKQTR01. The sequence goes on along the minus strand of CAWDWR010000001.1, from coordinate 79,396 downwards.
CCGCACCTGCTGTGCCGAGGAACCGCCGCCGGCTGACGGGGGGCGGCTGACGCGTGTCAGGGTTTTGCACGCCGACATTCTGCCGCATCCGGCGAACAGGGAGCAATGGCGGCCTCATGCGCTATACTCCCGGCACGATGGCACATCAGGACTCGCGCGCCCGATTCCGGCGGCCCATGCTCGGCCAGACGGTTCGCGCCATGGCCGCGATCGTCGTCTTCGCGTGTGCCGCAGCCTGGTCCGTGCCGGCTGACGCCCAGATCAAGGCCGTCGCGAGGCCCGGGGCGACGCCGGCGTGGGACAAGGGCATGACCCCGATCAGCGCCGAGAGCTACTACCACGCCATCGAGTGCGGGAAACAGGGCGGTGACGATCCGGCGTGCGTCTTCTGGGATACCGGGCTCTGCAAGAACGACGACTTCGCGCTCGCCGTCTATTCCGCCTACAAGCAGGTGGCGTACGAGGTATGGGCCGCCGTGCGCAAGAAGAAGCCGGCCCCGCAGCCCAGTTACCAGGCAGCCCAGCGGACGCGCGTGACCATCGGCATCTCGCCCGTCGCCGGATCGAAGAACGCCCTCACGGATTTCGTCGTGAAGCGCGGCGGCAAGCCGGTGCAGCCGGCGGTGCGCACCGTGTCGGGCGGCACCGGGAACGTCACCTTCGACTACGTCGCCTTCGCGCCCACCGCCACCGTCACGCTCGAGATGATCGGCAAGACGCGGACGGTCTCGTGCGCGATCTCGCCCGAGGTGCTGCGCCAGTTCCGCTGAGTCGGCCGCGCCTCTACTTGACGCCCGTCTTCAACCCGGCCTTGGCGGCCTCCCGCCTGTCGCGCTCCTCGGAGAGCAGCCGGTAAGCGACGTAGTACTTGTAGATGTTGCTCACGTAGGTGACGGTTTCCCGGCCGATGCGCTCGGACGCGATCTGCTCCACGTTGCCGAACCAGACGTTCGGATCCAGCCCGCGTTTCTCCGCCTCTTTCCGCAGCTGGCGGACCCGCCCCGGCCCCGCGTTGTAGGACGCGAAGGTGAACAGCCCCTTGTTCAGCTGGTCCATGGGCTCGTCCTTGAAGTACTGGTCGATCATGAACCGCATGTACTTCACCCCGGCGTGGATATTGGCGTCCACGTTCGTGATGTCGCCAACTTTCAGTTCCTTGCCCGTGGCGGGCATGACCTGCATCACGCCGATCGCGCCGACCTGGCTCTGCGCGTTCTGGTTGAGCTGCGATTCCTGGTATCCCTGGGCCGCCATCAGCAGGTAGTCCAGCTTGTACTGGCCGCTGTACTTCCGGAAGATCTCGACGAGCGCAAGGAACTTCTTCCGCTCGGCCTCCGAGGTTGCGTTCTTGGCAAACTTCGTGCTGACGAAATAGCGCTGCTCCATCATGTTGGCGAACGCCGTCCCGAGGCCGTACTTCGCCAGGAACGCGTTCACCTCGGCCGCCAGCCGCGGGCTGTTCTTGCGGAACGGCACCGCCAGGCTCGCACCCGTGCGGAGGGTCGCGGTGTCATGGACGGTGATGTTCGTGAACACCTTCTTCCAGAATCCCGCCAGGTAGTCGTCGACGACGATGACCGGGAGAATGCCCGCGTTGACCATCTCGAGCAGGTCGTCGTCTTCGAGGTTGCCCGGGTACGTCCCGGATCACGGCTGCGGGCCTGCCCTTCGCCTTCAGACGCTCGTTCAGCGCGACCAGGCTGTCGTAGTACTTGCTGTTCTTTCGCGTGTAGACATCTCTGCCGGACAGGTCGTCGGCCGAGGAGATGGCGGGGGCGCCGGGGCCTGTCACGACGACCTCGCTGACGTTCGTGCGCGTGGGAATGCTGAAGTCCACCAGGGCCTGCAGTTCGGGCCTGACGGTCACCTGCGCCACCACGACGTCGACGTTGCCCTTCAAGAGCGCCTCCGCGAGGACATCCCGCGGCAACGGCACGAAGACGACGTTGACCTTCGCATTGCCCGTCTTGAGCTTCTTGTTCAGCTCGTCCTCGAACGCCTTCCCGAACTCGTAGGCCGCGCCGCGCTGCACGCCCTTGTCGACGAAGTAGAACGTGCGGTTGAAGGTGACCCCCACGCGGATCATCCGGCGTGCCACCATCTCGTCGAAGTCGCCGGTGAACGGCTTGGCCAGCAGGTTTCGCACGCCCTCCGGCAAGGCGGTCTCGAACGCGGGCGGCGGCAGCGGGGCGTCCGGGTCGTCGGCAGCCGGCGCCGGCGCCCCAGGGTCAGCCGCCGGAGCCGCCGGCTTGACCGTCTCGGCCGGCGTGCCCGGCGCGCTCCCGCCACACGCGGCGAGGGTCATCGCCGAAAAGGCGAGCAGAACCACTACAATGCCGGTCCGGGTTGAACGGGTTGAGGTCGAAACCCCCATGGCAAGCCTCCTGGGCTCGAGTGTTCTGGCGTCTCCCGCGGGACCGCGCCACTCTCGCCCAGTGTACTCTCCCGCCGAAGACGGCGCCAACGGCGGCGGGCCGGGCTACAGATCGCCGATGTCGGGCGCCACTCCGAGGATGCCGGCCAGTTCGAGCAGCAATCGCCGGGCCGGACTCATCAGGGACCGCTGGGCCAGCACCGCTTTCGCCAGCGCCGGCTTGTCGGTAATCAAGCCGTCCACGCCGCGGCTGATCAGCGCCGACATCGACGAGGCGTCGTTGACCGTCCAGGCGTAGACCTTCGTGCCCCGGAGGTGGGCGGCCCTCACGAAGCGGCGGTCCGCGAACGCCGCGTTGACCGCCAGAAAATCCGCGCCGCTGGAATGCAGGCTGCCGGCGGCGACGGACATCAGCAGCCCGACGTGCCAGCCGGGCCGCAGGGCCTTCATCTTCGTCACCGCGCCGACGTCAAGGGACATGAGGGCAATCTGCGCCGCCATGCCGCGCTCGTCGACGATCCGGGCGACCCGTTCCTCGAGCTGCCGGCCGTGTCCATAGGTCTTGAGCTCGATGACCACGCCGACCCTGCCCTTGCACGCATCGAGCACCGCGCCGAGCGTGGGGACGCGCTCCCCCTTGAACGCCGGCGAGAACCGGCTGCCGATGTCGATGGCCTGCACGTCGGCGAGCGTGGCGTCCCAGATCTTCAGGCTGACGCCCGCCGCCTTCATGAAGTCGCTGTCGTGGAAGACGACCACTTCCCCGTCGGCGGTTTCCTGCACGTCCAGTTCGACCCAGTCGGCTCCGTCGGCGATGGCCTGCTCGAACGCGGCCATGCTGTTCTCCGGCGCTGCCTTCGAGGACCCGCGGTGGGCCACGACCAGCACCGACTCCTCCAGGCGGGCGCTGTACACCGCGAACGCGCCAGTGCCGACCGCCGCCAGCAGGGCGATGACGGCCCAGCGCGCCAGCCGGCGCGTGGTCAGGATGACAGGCGCGCCCGGTGAGGCGCGCTCGAACCGTGCGAGCCGCGAGGCGTCCACGGGGCCCGCCCCGGCGCGCTGCCGGTACACCGTGAACACGACGGCGGCGAAGCTCGTCGTGCCGAGCAGGTTGATGGCAAGATTCACCACCGCCCAGCCGAAGAGGGTCAAGCCGATCGCCAGCGAGAGCAGGCCGGCCGAATCCGCGGCTTGCGGCACGAAGGCACGAGCCAGCCCGATGGCTGCCGAGGTGGCCGCCGTCGACACCGCCGCCAGCGCCAGCGCCCATCCCGCGATCCACGCGAGGAGCGCCGCCCGATGACCGCGCGCGCGGTCGCGGCTGGTCGGGAGCGCGCGGGCCGGCGGCACGTCCTCGAAGAGCACCAGCGGCAGCGCAAAGAACCAGCCCGTGAACAGGCGCAGCAGCACCCCGGCCAGGGCCGCCGCCACCACGCCGCCGATGCCCAGCGCAAGAAAGAAGGCCGGCGGTCGTTCCTTCAGGTAGTAGTTGATGTCGTAGCCGCCGAGCAGCGTGCTGTACGTCACGGCCAGGGCCGCGAGAAACGGCGCAGCGGCGAGCAGCGTGACGCCGACCATCCGCGCGGCCACGCGAAGCACCGGCCAGGCGTGTGCCACGGCGAACCGGATCGCAGCGGCCACGTCGATCCGCCGTCCTGCACGGTCCGCGTACAGGACCGCCATCAGCGCCGCCTGCTCCATCGCCACGATCGCCAGCAGCAGCCCGCCGAAGAGGATGGCGATCAGCAAGCCCGCCGGCTCCAGCAGAAAGAGCAGGATGTCCTGGTCCGCCAGCACCGTCCTGCCGGACATCGCCAGCACGGCGCGAAACAGGATGGCCAGGAGCGGCGTCAGCAGCACGAAGGCGATGGTCTTGGCGGCAAGGTCCGTGAGCGCGAGCGGGCGCCAGCAGCCGCGGAACAGGGACACGACGGAGACGATCGACGTACGCGCACTGCCCATGCTCACCTCGGTGTCCGGACCATCACGAGGCCGCAATCTTAGCAGGGCTGGCGCGTCAGTCGCGGGCGAAGTCGATGAAGCCGCGCTCGACGTCGGTCTGGATCAGCCTGACGCGTGCGCGGTCGCCGACGTCCAGCCCCTGGAACCCGCGCTCCAGTCTCCCTTCGATCGGAGGCCGGGAGAGCCGCACCCACGTGCCCTTCGAAGAGGCGCCGGTGACGATGGCGTCGAACGATTCCCCGATCCTCCCCGACAGGAGCAGCGCGGCCGCGGATTTCCGCACCCGCCGCTCCACCTTCGTCGCGTCGTCTTCCCGCGCCGTGCAATGCGTCGCGAGTGCCGTGAGCTCCGGGATCGTATAGGGCGGCGGCGCTCCCGACATTGCCGCCTTGAGGAGCCGCTGCGTGAGCAGGTCTGGAAAGCGCCGGTTCGGAGCCGTGGAGTGCGTGTAGTCCTTCACCGCGAGGCCAAAGTGCCCGGGCGGTGCGCCGCCCGGCAGATCGAGGGCGTATTCTCCCCTCCCGATGAGCTTGACCACCGCGAGGGAGAGGTCGGGAAACCCCTCCGGGTCGGCCCGGCGCCTCCGCGCGAGGAAGGCCTCCAGGGCCGGCGCGTCCGGCTCGCCGGGGAGCCGGTCTCCGAACCCGGCCGCGAGTGCCTCGATGCGGTCCCAGCGTTCCGGGGACCGCAGCACCCGGCGGAGCGACGGAAAGCCCTTCGATTCGAGGTAGGCCGCGGTGACGCCATTCGCCGCGATCATGAAGTCCTCGATCAGCTGCCTGGCGCGGTTCTTTCGGTCCGGATCGAGATCCGAGAGCTGGTCGCCGTCGAAGACCGCCTTCGCCTCGGCCGTCTCGAGACTGAGCGCACCGTGGCGGTGCCGCAGTGCCACGAGCCGCTGCGCGACAGCGTCCTGGAGTCGGAGGTTGTCGTCGAGACCAGGCGTTTCCAGCACTCGCGGCGGCGCCGCGCTGTCGCCATCCAGCCACGCGGCGACGCTCCGGTAGGCGAGCTGTCCGTGGTTTCGAACGCGTGCACCGTACAGATCCGACGCGCCAAGCGAGCCGTCTGCCTCGAAGACCATGTCGGCCACCACGGCGATCCGGTCCTCGTTCTCGTTCAGCGACGTCAGCCCGGTGGACAGCGCCTCGGGCAGCATGGGGAAGATCGCGGCAGGCGTGTAGACGGAGGTCGTGTTGTGCGACGCATGGCCGTCGATCGCCGAATCCCTCCGTACCAGGGCGTCGACGTCCGCGACGGCCACGAGAATCCTGACCCGCCCGGCCGCGAGGGACTCCGCCACCGTCAACTGGTCGAGGTCGCGGGAGTCGTCGTTGTCGATGGACACCCAGAGCCGATCGCGCAAGTCGCGCACCTCGCCCTGGGCCTCCCCCGGCCGGCTCATGGCCGACGCTTCCCGTTGCGCCGCCGGCGGGAAGTCCGGTTCCAGCCCGCGCTCGATCATGGCCCTGCGGGCGATGGCCGCGAGCGTGTCTCGGTCGGATGGCCTGCCTGACGGACGGCGACGGGCGTTGCCCCGCGCACCCCCCGTGTTGTGATCCGTTGAGTTCATGGGTTCCTGCTCCACTTCCGCCGCCACTTGAAGCGCGTTGGCGGGGTGCGCTCGAATGGCCCAGAGGCCAGTATGACCCGGCTGGCGGAGACGCCGCTGTACCAATGCGGACACATCGAGGCGGCGCCGCACGCCCCTGGCGCCGAGGGCGGAATCCGGCGCCCGAGCCCTCAGAATGTGTTCAAGAGTGCATAGACGCGACGATGGGCCGCTCCTATAATCGTCACGGAATCTGGGGGCACATGGCGTCGCCGTACTGCCTGCCGATTCCGGCCAGTCGGATGGGAAGGCCGTCGGAGCAACGGCCGAAGGGGGTACAGACCATGCGTGCAACAGTCAGATTCGTGGCGATTGCGCTTGCACTCGCCATCACGGCCGCAGGCTGCGGGGCGGCACCCGCTGCGGACGTCGACGCCGCCAGGGCTGCCGTTGACAAGGCCGTGACCACGGGGTCGGGCCAGTATGCCGCCGAGTCGATCAAGGCGGCTCAGGATGCCCTGGCCGCGCTCGACGCCGAACTCGCCACCCAGAACGGCAAGTGGTTCAAGTCGTACGACAGGGCCAAGGAACTCGTAGCCGCTGCGAAGGCGGCGGGCGAGAAGGCGGCGGCTGAGGCCGTCGCGGCGAAGGAGCAGGCCGAAGCGCTCGTGGCCAAGGAGAAGGCCGAGGCCGAGGCCCGCGAGAAGGAACAGGCGGAGGCGGTGCGCGTTGGAGGCAAGATCAAGCCGCCGAAGAAGATCAAGGACGTCATGCCGGCCTACCCGGCCCCCGCGAAGTCGGCGGGCGTCGCCGGGGTGGTGATCATCGAGGCGACGATTGGCGCCAACGGAAAGGTCATCGCCACCAAGGTGCTGCGCTCGGTGCCGATGCTCGATCAGGCGGCGGTCGACGCCGTGCGGCAGTGGGAGTTCACGCCGACGCTCCTGAACGGCGCGCCGGTCCCTGTCGTGATGACGGTCACGGTCAACTTCACGCTGAAGTAGGCATGCGCGCGGCGGCCGTCAGGGCCCGCACGCCGTTCCTGACGGCCGCAGCGTGTAGATCATCGCGGACGACGCCGCGTCTGGAAAGGGTCCGGTTCCGACGACATCACAGCGGGATGCGAGGGCCCTGACGATCGCGGCGAAACGCGCCGGTCCGTACCCTTCCTCACGCACCACCACATAGGTGACGCCCCGGCGGCGGAGCGTCGTCAGCGATGTCTCGTCGGGAAACGACCTGAGCGGCGGCCACAGATCCACGTACGACGGCGGATAGTAGCCACTGTAGCCGTTGACGATCGGCCTCCAATGGAAGGTCGATCGGAATGCGGCCCGCGCCTCGCTCGCCATGGCCAGCGTGTTGACGGGCATGGGCAGGTCGGCCACGACGCCGGGCTTCTGCGACCGCAGCCACAGCGCGACGCCGTCCGGACGGGTCTGGACGGGCACGAGCGCCATGGGCCGCATCGCGTACTCGACGATGAGGGCGGCCGCAATCACACCGGTGACGGCTCCCGCCAACCGACGCCCCCTCGGGACCAGCCAGCCCCGGAGGCGAGCGAGGCCGAAGCCGGCGAGCACGCTCACGCCCAGGAGCACGAGCTGACCGAATCGCGCGGGGACGCGAAGGCCCCGAAATACGTCGACATGATCCCGCAGCCAGGGAAAGAGCAACCCTCGATGGCCCGCGGTGCCGTCGATCGCGATTGCCAGCGCCAGCGCGTACGCCACGCGGCGCCGATCGAGCGGAGGCCACAGGCCGAGCACCATGAGCCCGGCGGCGGTGAAGCCAACGAAGAGCCGCTTCTCGTGCACGCCGAGCCCGCTCGTCAATCCGCCGTAGACGAGGTTGCCCGGCACCGTGGCGAGGTAGTGGCGCGGTCCCGCGCTGTAGATGCTGACCGTACCATCATCGCGCTCGCCAACTATCGCCCGCGCCGCCCGATATTGGAGCAGGTACGGCAGCAGCACCAGCGCCGCAATGACGCCGCCCAGCAGGACCGGCGCGGCGGCCCGCCGGCGGGACGCTCGAGGCGCGCCAATCCACAGCACGGGCACCACCCCGGCCAGCACGACGGCAAAGAAGATCGTGTAGTAGATGGAGGACAGCCCCTGCAGCGCGAAGAGAATCCCGACCATCACGCCATGCAGCCACCGCCCCGACGCCAGCGCGCGATGGAGCATCCAGAGCGTCAACGGCATCCACTGCGCCCACAGCAGTTCCAGGTGGAAGTAGTGGTCGAAGCGGAACGGGGCGAAGGCGAAGATCACGCCGGCGACGAAGGCGGCCGCCGCATCGCCGGTCAGCTCCCGCGCGAGCAGGAATGCGCCGAGGCCGCACGCCACGAAGCTGCCGAGCACGAGCAGGTTGAGGACGTAGACGGCCGGCAGCCCGGCCCAGATCCCGGGCGCGGCAACCAGCCCCTCGAGCAGCACCGCGTCAGAGAACGCCAACGTGCGCGGTACAGGGAAGTAGATGTTCGCGTCGAAGAGATGCACGGGATCGCGCGGCAACTGGTGCGCAATCCACGAGAGGCGCCACAGATTGAAGTACGAGTCCACGTTGTCGGGCACGCTCCCCGGATGCAGCGCTTGAGGCCACGTCAGGCCGACCGTCAGCGCGGCGAACAGGACGCACACGCTGAGCACGGTCATCCCGCCGCCGGCTCGGCCGGCCTGCCCGGTGGAATTCCTCAGCGCCATGCAGCCCCGCCGCCTCCTCCATCGCCGGCGCGCCGCCGTTCGCGGCGCCGCCGCGTCGCCTCAGGCAGTATAGGTTAGATCCCCCGGATGCGAGGGGCAGCGCGTGAGTACCAGGCCGCTATCCCGTAGACTGGAGGCTCGCAGCGGGCGGCAGGCCGGAACCGGAGGCAGCGATGACACAACTCATGAAGGCGGCGGCGGTGGTGATTGGCGTTGCCGTGCTCGTCACGACGGGCCTGTCCGCCGGCGTCTTCGACAAGGCGGAGTATGCGGCCCGGCGCGGACGGCTGATGGAGAAGATCGGGGACGGCGCCGCCGTCTTCCTGGGCGCGCCGACGCCGGCGAGCGACAACGCCTTCCGCCAGGGGCACGACTTCTTCTACCTGACCGGCGTCGAGATCCCCGACGCGTATCTCGTCGTCGACGGCTCGAGGAAGGAGAGCGTCCTCTTTTTCACCATGAGCGAAGCTGCGGCGGATGGCGAGGCCATTCCGCTCGACCTCATCCGCGCGCCAGCCGAGTACACCGGGATCGAGCGCGTGCTGCCGGTCGATCAGTTCAGCGCGCAGCTCGCCGGCCTCGCCAACCGCGGCCGCCCCGTCTACACGCTGTTCAAGCCCGAGGAACTGGGCCGGGAGAACAGCAACGAGAAGTTCAACGCGCTGCAGAAGTCGATGACGCTGAGCCCCTGGGACGGCCGGCTCACGCGCGAGCTCCAGTTCGTCAGGCAGCTGCGCGAGCGGTTTCCGCAGGCCGACGTGCGCGACAGTTCCCCGATCGTCTGGAACCTCCGCAAGTACAAGTCGCCGGCGGAGCTGGCGATCATGCGACAGGCGGCGCGCATCGGCGTGAAGGCCCACAACGCGCTCATCGCGTCGACGCGGCCGGGCATCGCGGAACGGGCGCTGGCCGCGGTGTTCGAGTTCGTCTGCAAGAAGGACGGCGCGCAGGATCTCGCCTACGACACGATTGTCATGTCGGGCAAGAACCACGCGTACGGGCACTACCAACAGTACGACCGGGTGCTGAACGACGGCGACTTCGTCATCCTCGACGCCGCGCCCGACTACGAGAACTACCACGTCGACATCTCCACCACGTTTCCCGCATCCGGGACGTTTTCTCCGCGCCAGAAGGAACTGTACGAGGCGGCCCTCGGCGTGCACGACGTGTGCATCGAGCATTACCGCCCCGGCGTGACGTTCAGGGAGATCGGCCAGCAGGTCGACGCCCATCTGAAGGCCAGGGGCCTCGAACGGTTCGCGCAGGATTTCCGCGGCATCGTCCGGCTGGGCGGCTACAACCACTCGATCGGCCTGGCCACGCACGATGTCATGGGTGCGTTCGCGGGCGCCGACGAGGTCCTGAAGCCCGGGTTCGTGTTCGCGTGCGACATCCAGCTGTTCCGGCTCGATGAGCAGATTGGCATCCGGATCGAGGACACGGTGGCCATCACCGACAGCGGGCACGAGATCCTCTCGCTCGGCGTGCCGCGCACCGTGTCCGAGATCGAAGCGCTGATGAAGCAGGACGGCATCCTGCAACTCCTCAAGAAAGCCGGCATGTGATCCGGCCCTGGCGACGAGCACACACCCCATGACCCACACCCTTCGTCGCGCCGCGTGCATCACCGTGCTGCTGCTGGCGTGCGCCGCCGGCGCGGCCGCCCAGCAGCTGGACTGGTCGAAGAAAGCCCTGCAGGCTGAGCGGAGCCGCGCGTACGACGCGCTCCACTACCGGATTGCCATCAGGCTGGATTTCGACGAGAAGTCGTTCACCGGCGAGACCACCGTCACGCTGACGTCTCTGCGCGACGGCCTGGACACCGTGGTGCTCGACGCCGAGGAGTTCACCGTCACGAAGGCGGTGAGCGAGTGGGGCGAACCGCTCGCGTTCTCGCAGTCGGAGAAGGAGTTGTCGGTGCGCATGCCGCGGCCGCTGGCCCGCGGCGAGACGCGGTCGTTCACCTGCACCTATCACGGCAGGGACCCGAAGGCCGGGCTGCGGTTCGCCGCCGAGACGGCCGACAACCCGCGCCTCGTCTTCTCGGATTCCTGGCCCGACCGGGTCCACCACTGGTTCCCGTGCTTCGACTACCCCAACGACAAGGTGACCAACGAGATTGTCGCGACCGTCAGCGCGGACCTGAAGGTGGCCGCGAACGGCCGCCTCGTGTCGGTGACCGAAGACAAGGCCGCCGGCACCGTCACCTACCACTGGTCGCAGGACCTGCCGCACTCGACGTATCTCATCTTCCTCGCGGCGGCCCCCTACGTCGTCGTGCGAGACGCGTACGGCACGCTGCCAGTGAACTACTGGGTGTATCCAAAGGATGCGCAGAAGGTCGCCCCGACCTACGGCAAGACGCCCGAGATGGTCGAGTTCTTCAACCGGACGTTTGGCTACGACTACCCCTGGCAGAAGTACGACCAGATCTCGGTGCCGTCGGGAGGCGGCGCGGAGAGCACGTCGGCCACCGCCATGACGCACCGGATCATGGTGGACGAGAAGAACGAGCCCGAGTTCCCCGCCATCGGCATCGTCTCGCACGAGCTTGCGCATCAGTGGTGGGGCGACCTGATCACATTGAGAAGCTGGGCCCATACGTGGCTGAACGAGAGCTTCGCGACCTACGCCGACTATCTCTACTTCCGCCACGACCGGGGTGATGACGAGGGAGCCCTGAACCTCCAAGGCAAGTTGAACGCCTACCTCCGTGAAGCGAAGACCCGCTACGTCCGCCCGATCGTGTCCGATCGCTACGACCAGCCCGGCGACATGTTCGACTCGCACACCTATCCGAAGGGGGCGCTCGTCCTCCACATGCTGCGCCAGCAGCTCGGAGACGCCGCGTTCTTCGACACGCTGAAGCACTTCCTGCATCGGTACGCGTTCGAGCCGGTCGACACCGGCGACTTCATCCGATCGGTGAAAACCGTCACCGGGCAGAACCTCGACTGGTTCTTCGACCAGTGGCTCTTCAAGCCGGGCCACCCCGTGTTCGACGTGCGCAGCGAGTGGGATCCGGCGCGCAAGGTCGTGGTGCTCAAGGTTGCCCAGATGCAGGACTTCGCCCGCGGGATTCCCGTGTTCCGCGTCCCCGTCTCCGTGGCCATCGTCAATGCCGCGGGACGTTCGACCAGCCGCGTGTGGGTTCGCGAGCGGGAGGAGGCCTTCGAATTCCCCTCCGAGACCAGACCTCTTCTCGTCAGGTTCGACCCGGGGAATGATCTGCTCAAGGAAATCGCCTTCCCAAAGCAGCGGGAGGAACTGCTCTACCAGCTGAGCCACGACGATGTAATCGGACGGATGAGCGCGGCGACGGAACTGGCGCGACTCGAGGATGATCCGGCCGCAGTCGCGGGTCTCGCCGCCAGCGCCGAGACTGATCGGTTCTGGGCGGTCCGGCGCGCCGCGATCGAAGCGCTGGCCAGGGCCGCCGGCGCTCAGGGACCGGCCATCATGAGGAAGGCGGCAATCGACGCGCACCCCTCGGTCAGGGCCGCGGCCCTCGTCGGTCTTGGGGACCTGAAGGACCGGACCCTGCTGGAGTTCTTCAAGGAACGTTTTGCGAAGGACGGGAGCGACGCGGTCAGGGCCGAGTCGCTCAGGGCCATCGGCAAGCTCGGCGATCCATCAACGGTGCCGTTCCTCGAGCAGTGTGGAGTGGTGCCGTCATACCGCCACCTGATTGCTGCTGCAGCGAAGCAGGCGATTGCCGCCGCGGGCGCCAGGCAATAGCGAGGGCCGGCCTCGCGGCCACGGGAACCGTCGCGCTCATGGCGAAGCGCCAGGGTCACATCGGCTCCTGGCACCGACCAGCCTCCCGCTCAGGACAGTGTGAGCTAGGCGACATCCAAGAAGTAGCACGACAAGAAGCACTGCAGTTTCTCGTGCCGCCTGGAAGCGGCACCTGTAAGTGCTTGATGGAATTGGCGCGCCCGCCGCGACTCGAACGCGGGACCCCCGGCTTAGAAGGCCGGTGCTCTATCCGGCTGAGCTACGGGCGCACTCGGCGGACTGCCCAGTATTGTACGCGCGAACCTACCTCTTCCAGGCCATCTCCACCTTGAGGGCCTTCCCGTCGATGTCCTTGGCGGTGACGATCACCCCTTTGGCCTTGACGATGCGCGCGCTGAACGGCACGCCGTCGCGATCCGAGAAGAGGTTGTGCGCGAGCACGCGCTTCTCGCCGTTCTCCATCCGCGGGATGATCGTCGTGAAGTGCGACGCGGGGCCGGTGGGTTCAATCTCGGCCTTCACCTCGAACAACGCCCTGCCCGACGTGTTGGTCACCGAAATGTCGAAGGTCGACTGCACCACCTGGATCTTGTCCGTGTCGCCCGCGGGTGCGCCTCCGCCGCACCCGGCACACGGAACGGCCAGCGCGGCGAGGGCGATGAGAATGGCGAATCCCTTGCGGAAGTTCCCGAGCGGCATGGCGGCGGCTCCTATCCGCGGGCCGGGGCCGGCCCGCATGCGCACGATGAAGTGCCATGACTGTAGGCGCCCCGCGCCGCCGAGTCAAGCTCTTCAGGCCCCCTGTCGGGCCGCGCCGCTGTGGTAAACTGAGGATTCGCGACGTGGTGGGTATAGCTCAGTGGCAGAGCGCCGGACTGTGGCTCCGGAAGTCGCGGGTTCGAACCCCGTTACCCACCCCACTCACCCGCCCGCGCCCCTGCCAGACGGCAGGGGTTCGCTATCTCAGGGTGAAGGTCAGCTCGAGTTCGATCCGCACGCGCACAGCCTTGCCGTCTTTCTTGCCGGGCTCGAACCGCCACTGGCGAGCGACCTTGACGGCCTCCTGATCGAGCCCCGGATCCAGCGACTTGATGACCTTGACGTCGCCAACCTTCCCGTTGGTTTCGACGACGCACTCGACCGTGACGGTCCCCTGGATCTTGGCCCTCATCGCGTCGGCGGTGTACTGAGGCTTCACCTGCTTGACGATGACCGGCGCCGTCACACCGTCGCCAGGCTTGTAGACCGTGCCCTTGCCGGCCTGCCCCGCCAGGGCAGCCGCCTGGATGCCGAGTAGAACAGCCACGACCGTCACCAGGGTCACCGTTCGCATGGTTCGTCCTCCAGGGGCTTCGACCGGTTAGACGCGATCGGGCCGGGTTTGGCCGTCCCTCCCCCTGCGGCGCCATGCTACGATTTCCGGGATTGTCTTCCGAAGGAGAGGCCAGCGTGGCAACGGGTCGCAAGTGGCGGATTGGCGTAATCGGATGCGGCGCCTGGGGGCCGAATCACGTCAGGAACTTCTCGGCGCTCCCCAACGCCGAGGTCGTCGGTGCGGCGGACCTTCAGCCCGACCGGCTCGCGCGGGTGAAGGCGATCGTGCCCGGCGTTGCCACCTTCACCGACATGGCGGAGATGATGACCGCCGCCAGGCCCGACGCCGTCGTCGTCTCGACGCCGACGATGACGCACTTCGAGGTTGTGCAGGCAGGCGCTCACCGCCGGAAGGCACGTCCTCTGCGAGAAGCCGCTGTGCCTGACCGGCGAGGAGGCTGACGCCCTCGTGACGCTGGCGGACGAGCGCGGCCTGCGCCTGATGGTCGGCCACGTGTTCATGTTCAACCCCGGCATCCTGAAGCTCAAGGAACTGGTCCGCACCGGCGAACTGGGCAGCCGCATCTACTACCTGTTCGCCCGCCGGACGAACCTCGGGCCCGATTCGCCAGGACGTGAACGCGGTGCTCGATCTCGCGTCGCACGACGTGTCGATCTACAACTTCCTGCTCGACGCCGTGCCCACCCAGGTGTCGGCGGTCGGCCAGTCGTTCCTGCAGCCGGGCATCCAGGACGTGGCCGTCATCACGCTCAGCTACCCGGGCGGCGTGATCGGCTCGATCCACGTGAGCTGGCTCGACCCCAAGAAGGTGCGCGAGATCACGGTGGTGGGCGACCGCCGCATGGCCACCTGGGACGACCTGGCGACGCTGGGCCCGGTGATGATGTTCGACAAGGGCGTGACGAAGAAGCCGCGGGAGTACGCGGATTTCGGCGAGTTCCAGCTGCTCACGCGCGAGGGCGACGTCACGGTGCCCCGCGTGCCGCCCGCGGAGCCGCTGCGCATGCAGGCCCAGGCGTTCATCGAGGCCCTCGACTCGCCGGAGAAGCTCCGTAGCGACGGGCGCGTGGGCGCGCAGGTGGTGCGCGTGCTCGCCGCCATCAATGAATCGATTGCGAAGGGCGGCGCGCCGGTCGCGGTGGGCGCCGCGGAGGGCAGATAGCATGGGAGGCATCAGGCACCCGACCGCGCTCGTCGAATCCGATCAGATCGGCGAGGGCACCAACGTCTGGGCGTACGCCCACGTCATGAAGGGCGCGGTCGTCGGGCGGAACTGCAACATCGGCGACCACGCGTTCGTCGAATCGGGCGCGATTGTCGGAGACGAGGTGACGATCAAGAACGGCGTGGCGGTGTGGCAGTACGTCACCGTGGAGAACCGCGTCTTTCTCGGCCCCAACTGCTCGCTCACGAACGACAACCGCCCGCGCAGCAAGCGCCCCTGGACGCCGGTGGCCACCACGATCAAGGAGGGCGCCACGATTGGCGCCAACGCCACCATCGTCTGCGGCTGCCACGTGGGGCGCTACGCGTTTGTCGGCGCGGGGGCGGTCGATCACCAGGCCCGTGCCGGACTACGCCGTCGTGCACGGCAACCCGGCGCGGGTGCGCGGGTTCGTGTGCGAGTGCTGCCAGCCGCTCGCCGAACGCGGCCGCCAGCTCGTGTGCAAGGCGTGCGGGCTGACGCTACGTGACGACGCGCGGCGTGGTGAGGCGCGCCGCAGCCGAAGCGTCGACAAAGCGGAACGCGACGTCGAAGCCTGCCTCGCCGAAGCGGAACGCGAAGGCGGGCGCGCCGAAGGCGAAGGCGGGACGGTGACAGCCCCGGGCCCCGCGTTCCGCGTGCTGGCGGCGTCGATCGCCCACAACGAGGCGTCGAAGATCGGCCGCGTGATCGAGCGCTTCCCGCCCGGCCTGGTCAACCGCATCGTCGTCGTCGACGACGCCTCGACGGACGAGACCCCGCGGGTGGCCGCCGGGAAGGGCGCAGTCATTCTCACGCACGCGCAGCGATCTGGAGCGGGCGCCGCCATCCGCACGGCAATCCGGTACGCGATGGCCGAGGGCTTCGACGTAATCGTGGTGCTGGCGGGCAACGACAAGGACCGGCCGCCCGAGATCGCGCGGCTGCTCGAGCCCATCGCCGAGCGCGGGTACGACTTCGTGCAGGGCTCGCGGTACCTGAAGGGCGGCGACTTCGGCAACATGCCCTTCTACCGCCAGCTCGCCACGCGCTACGTGCACCCGCTGCTGTTCTCGCTGTTCGTCGGCCGGCGGTTCACCGACACGACCAACGGCTTCCGCGCCATCCGTCTCTCGGCGCTCCGCGACCCTCGCGTCGATCTCGACCAGCCGTGGCTCGATCGCTATGAGCTCGAGCCCTACGTGTTCTTCAAGCTGTGCCGCCTCGGCTACAAGGTGACGGAAGTGCCCGTCACGAAGATCTACCCGCCGCACGAGCTCGGCTACACCAAGATGAAGCCCATCACGGGCTGGTGGAGCATCCTGCGGCCCGTGTTCCTGCTCGGGCTCGGCATCAAGAGGTGACCCGTGGACATCGTGCCGTTCGTTGATCTCGCCGCCCATCACGCGCCCGCTGCGCGACCAGATTCAGGCCGCCGTGCAGAACGTCCTGCTGCACGGCAAGTACATCCTCGGCCCGGAGGTCGACGCCTTCGAGCGGGCTTCGCCCAGATGGTCGGCGCGAAGCACGCCATCGGCGTCGGCACGGGGCTCGACGCGCTCCGCCTCGCGTTCGAAGCGGCCGGCGTGACGGCCGGCGACGAGGTCGATCGTGCCGGGCAACACGTTCATCGCCACGGCCCTTGCTGTGTCAGCCATTGGCGCCGTGCCGGTGCTCGTCGACTGCGATCCGGTCACTTACAATCTCGATCCGGCCCTGGTCCGGCAGGTCATCACGAAGAAGACGAAGGCGATCTGCCCGGTCCACCTCTACGGACAGGCCGCCGACCTCGATGCCATTGTCGCAATCGCCGCCGAGTTCGGATTGAAGGTGATCGAGGACGCGTGCCAGGCGCACGGCACCAGGTACAAGGGCCGCGGCTGCGGCGCGATCGGCGACCTCGGCGCGTTCAGCTTCTACCCGGGCAAGAACCTCGGCGCCATGGGCGACGGCGGGATGGTGACGACCAACGACGACGACCTCGCCGCGAAGGTGCGCCGGATCCGCAGCTACGGCGAGCTGAAGAAGTACCTTCACGTCGAGAAAGGCGTCAACGCCCGGCTCGACACGGTGCAGGCGGCGATCCTCAACGTCAAGCTCCCGCGCCTCGGCTGGGCGAACGACAACCGTCGGCGCGCGGCCCGGGCCTACGAGAAGGGCCTGGCGGGCATCGCGCAGATTGTCGTACCGAAGGGGCCGGCCGACGAACTGGCGCACATCTATCACTTGTTCGTCATCCGCACGCCGCGGCGGGACGCATTGCAGCATTTCCTGCACGAGAAGGGCATCCAGACGGGCATCCATTACCCGATCCCGATCCACAGGCAACCGGCCTACGCCGAACTGGCCTCGAGCGGCAGCCGCTTGCCGGTGACGACGAGGATCGCCGACGAGATCCTGTCGTTGCCGATGTTCCCGGAGTTGACGGAGGAGCAGATCGGGCGGGTGTGTGGGGCGATCGGCGAGTTCCACCGGGCGTAGTCGGAATCCGGGCCTTGGCGGTCAGTAGTAAGTAGCCAGTAGTCAGTAGCCCGTAGGGTTGAACGGCGTTCCGCTCACACGCGTTCCTACTGAATACTGACTACTGGCTACTGACTACTAGTCTGACTGCGGCCGGCGGCCGACGCAGGTATCCGCCCAACTCCGACCGCCGGCTCAGAGCAGCGTGGCGAGCCACGGCACGTTGATCATGTGGATGCCGTGGAAGACGCTGAGGTTGCCGAGGACGACGAGCGGCCAGAACCAGCGGCTGCGGACCACGAGCACGTTGAAGGCCACGCTCATCGGCAGCACCACGCGCATGATGGCGCCCGGGTCGCCCTCCCAGATGGGATAGCTCAGAAACGGCATCAGCGCGCAGTACGCCACGCCCGCGCGCCACCAGGGATCGGCCCATTCGCGGCGCGCCAGCAGGTAGCCCGCCTGCACGGTCACGCCGATGAGCGCCGCGAGGTTGAACCTCGCCCAGGAGCCCCACCACCCCGACGACTGCAGCTGCGCGAGGGTGACCGACCACTTGGCGAGATAGCCCGAAAACGGCGGCGCGAAGTTCGCCGCGTCGGCGGCCGCGATCGGCGGAAACGTCCACCGGACGTAGAGGAACCACGCGGCCACCGGCAGCGCGGCGGCGAGGCCCCGTCCCGCCAGGGCCAGCACGCTTCGCCAGTGCCGCGGCACGCGATCCGCCAGCAGGCCGCCCGCGATGAGGTTCGTCTCGCGCCCCAGGCCGACCAGCGCCATCAGGCCGGACGCGAGCCACGGCCTCCCGCGCTCCATCGCCGCCACGGCGAGCGTGAGCACCAGGAGGCCCGGCCCCTCGGTCAGCGCGAACCGCACGGACGCGATGAGGCCGACGCCGAACAGGCACCCGATCCACGGCAGCAGATTGCGCGGCGCGGCCGGCGGGAACCACCGCAGCAGCACCCATGCGAGCAACAGCCACGCGAGGATGTTCTGCAGCGCGTACGCCTTCAGAATCCAGGCGGGACGGCCGAGGCCGAGCACGTACGCGGTCCACGAGAAGAAGATGCGCCGCGCCCGGTACGGCGCGGCATCGAGCGCGCGGCCGAGGCGGCTGTCCTGCAGGAGCGGATCGACCGCCAGTTGCGCGTAGAACTGGCCGTCGTAGCCCGGCGACTGGTAGTGCACGTAGTGTGGCGCCTCGAGCACCGCCGGCAGGCGCGTCTCCTCGAACGATTCGCCGAACGAGATGAGCGACGTGAACCCGGTGTTGCGGTGGTAGTACTGGGGCAGCGCAATCAGGAAGACCGCGACCGCGGCCGCGTAGGCCCAGCGGATGGCGCGGCCCGTGATGCCGCTCATCGCGGGGCCTCTTGTTCGCTCGGCCGGACCTTCTGGCTGAGCAGTTGCCGCGTCGCCGGGTGCGCCGGCGCCGAGAGCACGTCGGCCGCGCGGCCCTCTTCGACCACCCGCCCGTCCGCGATCACGATGACGCGGTCGGCGAAGTCGCGCACGAAGTCGTCGTCGTGCGTCGCGGCCAGCAGCGTACGGCCCGACGCCGTCAGCCGTCTCAGCGTCTCACCGAGCTCGCCGCGCCGCGCCGGGTCGAGCGACGCGGTGGGCTCGTCCATCAGCAGGAGCGGCGGATCGACGGCGAGCGCGCGGGCGATGGCCACGCGTTGGGCCTCGCCGCCCGAGAGCTCCCGCGGCAGGGCCTGTGCGCGCGCGCCGACGCCCAGCTCGTCGAGCAGCACCAGCGCGCGCTGCTCGGCGTCCGCGCGCACCACGCCGTGCACGTGCACCGGCGCGAGCCACACGTTGTGCAGCGCGGTCAGGTGCTCGAACAGGTGGTGGAACTGGAACACCATCCCCACCTTTCGCCGCAGCTGCCGCAGCACGGCGGCGGGAGGCCGGCCGCCTGCCTGCAGGCTCACGCCGTCCACCGTCAGGTCGCCGGCATTGAACGCCTCGAGGCCGGCCACCGCGCGAAGGAACGTCGTTTTGCCGCCGCCCGACAGCCCCATCAGGGCCACGAACTCGCCGCGGCCGACGCGCAGGTCCACGCCGCGCAGCACCTCGCGCGCACCGCGCCGCAGCGCGATGCCGCGGGCCTCGAGCACCGGGCCGCTCATGGCGTGGGCGCCTTCCACTTCGCCTCCATGCGGCGCGCGGCCCGGGCCAGCGGCAGCGACATCGCCAGGTACAGCGCCGCGCAGAGCGCCCCGGGCACGACCCAGCTGCCGATGTTCGCCGCGAAGATCTGCGTCTGCTTCGTCAGTTCGACCACCGTCAGCACCGACACGAGCGACGAATCCTTCAAGAGCGCCACGAAGTCGTTCGTCATCGGCGCCAGCGCCAGCCGCAGTGCCTGCGGCCCGCGCACCAGCGTGAACACCTGGCGCTCGCTGAAGCCCAGCACGCGCGCCGCCTCGAGCTGGCCCTTCGGCACCGCCTCGAGCGCGCTGCGGTAGATCTCGCTCTCGTAAGCGGCGTAGTTGAGGCCCAGCCCCAGGAGCGCCGCGACGAACGCCGGCAGGCGCACGACCTCGGCGAGCCCGTAATAGAGCACGAACAACTGGAGCAGGACGGGCGTGCCGCGCGTGAGTTCGACATAGGCCGTCAGGGCCGCGCGAAGCGCCCGGCCGCCGTACACCCGGCCGCTCGCCACGCACACGCCCAGCCCCACCGCGAGCGCCATCGCCAGGCACGACAGGACGATGGTGACGAGCGCGGCTCGGAGCAGGGCCGGGAGGTACCGCCACACCGGCGAGACGGCGTCCGACGGCGCGGGGGCTGCGGCGGGTTGGACGGCGCCGGCCGAGGAGGCCCGCCCTGCCGCCCCCGAGGCGGCCGCCCCGCCGGCGACGCGCGCGTAGAGGGCCGGCTGATCGTCGTTCCAGAGGTTCCACCGGCGGAAGATCGCCTCGAGCGTGCCGTCGAGCATCGCCGCCGTGAGGATGGCGTCGATGCGATCGCGCAGCCCGGCGTTCCGGCGATCGAGCACGCCGACGTAGTGTCCGACTGCCACCGTGCCGGGCTGCGTCACCAGCCCGCGCTCCCGCCGCATCGCCTTCTCCGCGAGGACGTGATCGAGCAGCACGGCGTCGATCCGGCCGAGCGTCAGGTCGCTGTACGGATGCACGTCATCGTCGTACGAGACCGCCGCCACCCCGCCATCGGCCTGCGACGCCAGAAGAATCTCGTACGCGATCGTGCCGCCGAGCGTGGCCACGCGCCGGCCGCGGAGGTCCGCCAGCGTCCGGAAGCGGGATGCGTCGGCGGCGCGCACGGTGAGGACTTCGCGGAACTCGTAGTACGGCACCGTCACGGCCAGCGTGGCGCGCCGGGCCGGCGTGTCCTCGATGCCGCTCAAGCCGATGAGGAAGTCGCCGCGCTTCACCGACGCGTCGATCGAGGTGAACTGCACGGGCTGGAATCGCGGCCGCAGTCCGAGTTTCGATGCGAGGAGCGCGGCGATGTCGACCTCGAACCCGACGACGCGCGACGGGTCGCGCGGGTCGGCTTCGACATACGGCGACCCGCCTTCGGCATCGCCGCCCCACACGAGCTCGGCGCGCGGCGCCTGGGGCTGCGCCGCGGCGGGCGCCGCCGCGCCGCCAGGCAGTGCGATGGCGAGCAACACCGCGGCGAACAGGAACGTGCCGCGTCGCGCCGCGGCCGTGCTGGTGTCGATGGCTGAAGAACCTCGCGAACGATTATACGGTCTGCCGGCCCAACTCGGGGCTCGGGGCTCGCATGCGGATGGACACCGTCAGACGAATCCCGAATCCCGTATCCCTCGCCCCATGCCCCATGCCCCTTCCACTTGCAGTAGGATGGTCGCACTCACGATGCCCGACCCGCGCCTGGATCTTGCCGGCGTCAGCAAGCGCTTCGGCCCTACCACCGCGCTCGACGGCGTGCACCTGTCGGTGGCGCCGGCCGAGGTGCACGCCATCGTCGGCGAGAACGGCGCGGGCAAGAGCACGTTGATGAAGATCCTGTCTGGCGCGGTGATGCCCGACGCGGGGACCGTTCGGCTCGACGGCGCCCCGTACCGGCCGCGCGATCCGATGGACGCGCGCCGGCGCGGCGTGGCGATGGTCTACCAGGAGCTCTCGCTGGCGCCGCACCTGACGGTGGCCGAGAACATCCTGCTCGGCATCGAGCCGTCGCGGGGCGGTGTCATCCGGCGGCCCGACCTGCGCGCGGCCGCCCGGACGGCGCTCGCGCAGCTGGATCGCGCGGAGATCCCGGCCGACGCGCGCACGGGGTCGCTCCCCGTCGCCGTGCAGCAGCTGGTGGAGATCGCCCGCGCGCTCGCCCAGTCCGACACCCGCGTCCTCATCCTCGACGAGCCAACGAGCAGCCTGGCCGAAGACGATGTGCGGCGGCTGTTCGCGGTCATCCGCCGGCTGCAGGCGCGCGGAATCAGCGTGCTGTACATCTCGCACGTGCTCGAAGAGGTGCAGGAGGTCGCCGACCGCTTCACCGTGCTGCGCGACGGCCGCACGGTCGGCAGCGGGGAGGCCCGCGGGGTCCCTCGCGCCGAGATCGTGCGCATGATGGCCGGGCGCCGGATGGATCAGCTCTTTCCGCGATCGGCGCACACGCCCGGTGACACGATGCTCGAGCTCGATCGCGTTGGCGGCGTCGTCAAACCCGTCTCCGCGTCGTTGACGCTGCGGCGCGGCGAGGTGGTGGGGATTGGCGGTTTGATGGGAGCGGGACGAACGGAACTGCTGCGCGCGGTGTTCGGCCTCGACCCCGTGCGACGGGGCACCGTGCGCGTGGCCGCGTGGAGCGGACGGGCCACGCCGCGGCAGCGCCTCGCCCAGGGCGTGGGCCTGCTCAGCGAGGACCGCAAGGCCGAGGGCCTGGCGCTTTCGCTGTCGGTCGCCGACAACACCACCCTGTCGCGGCTTGGCGGCCTCGGGCCGGCGGGCCTCATCTGGCCCTCACGCCAGCGCGCCGCGGCCGCGCGCTGGATCGAGCGCCTTCGCATCCGCTGCCGGGGGAGCGGCCAGGCCGTCAGCGAGCTGTCGGGCGGCAATCAGCAGAAGGTCGCCCTCGCCCGCCTGCTCCACCGCGACGTGGACGTGTTCCTGCTCGACGAGCCGACGCGCGGGATCGACGTCGGCAGCAAGGCGGAGATCTATGCGCTCATCGACGAGCTGGCGCTGGCGGGCAAGGCGATTCTGATCGTGTCGAGCTACCTGCCCGAACTGCTCGGCGTCTGCGACCGGGTGGCCGTGATGCACCGCGGCAGGCTGGGCGACGCCAGGCCGGCGTCCGGCCTGACCGAACACGCCGTGCTCATGGAGGCGATGGGAGAGGCGTGACACCATAGGCGAGGGGCGAGGGATGGAGGTCGAGGCTTCAGCCTCGACGGAAAGGCGCGCAGGCAGTGGGCGAATCGTCTCGCGGGGCGCAGGCCCGGCACGACAATCAGTTCGCGATGCGGCTGTCGCTGGCCATCGGCGTGCTGATGCTCGTCGGCAAGGTCTCAGCGTACCTGCTGACCGGCTCGGCCGCCATCCTCTCCGACGCGCTGGAGTCGGTCATCCACGTGCTTGCCGTCGCCTTCGCGGCGTTCAGCCTCTACATGGCCGCGAAGCCCGCCGACCGCCGCTTCCCGTACGGCTATGAACGCATCGCGTTCTTCTCGGCCGGATTCGAGGGCGGGCTGATCGTGCTGGCGGCGGTCTCGATCATCTGGACCGCCGTGCACAAGTGGATGCACGGCCTGGCGATCGAACGCCTCGGCACCGGCATGCTGCTGGTCCTCGCGGCGTCCGTCGTGAACGGCGCGCTCGGCTGGTATCTGGTGCGCACGGGCCGGCGCACGGGCTCCATCATCCTCGAAGCCAACGGCAGGCACGTGCTGACCGACTGCTGGACCAGCGTCGGCGTGGTCGGAGGCCTGTGCCTGGTCCTGCTGACGGGCTGGCTGCCGTTCGATCCCCTCCTCGCCATCGCCGTCGCGCTGAACATCGTCTGGTCGGGCGCGCACCTGATGTACCGGTCCGTCGGGGGCCTCATGGACTACGCCGACCCCGAACGGACGAGCCGCGTGCAGGCCGCGATCGA
The DNA here is from genome assembly GCA_963806085.1 of uncultured Acidobacteriota bacterium. Lineage (GTDB taxonomy): Bacteria > Acidobacteriota > Vicinamibacteria > Vicinamibacterales > JAKQTR01 > JAKQTR01. The sequence goes on along the minus strand of CAWDWR010000001.1, from coordinate 55,990 downwards.
GCCGCTCTGCCGCGACCTGGGGTTCGCGCATCACGGCCTGCGCGTCCGCCACACCGGCTACCGCACGCTGGTCGAAATCCATCTGCTCTTCCCGTTCGCGGTCACGCTCGGTGATGCGCACCGCCGGGCCACCGTGCTCGAGCAGCACGTCGCGAAGGTCCTCGACGAGGACGTCGAGGTCGTCACGCACCTCGAATCCCTCGAAGACCACGCCGCCGTCCACCAGGCTGTCCACTAGGGGTCAGGCCTGCAGTTTTGTCAGCGGGTTGACGGAACGGAGAGGACGGCGTCAGGAAGACGGCGCGAGCCGCACGGGCGTGCGCTGGGAACCGGCGGCGGCTGATGCAGTTACGCGAACGCTGCGAGTGTGGGCGGGCTGGCAGCCCCCTTGCTCGTTCATCAGGCGCGAGGATTGCGAAAGCACTCCAGACCGACGGCGGCGGCGTGGTGGCCTCCATGCCGCGGCCTCCGGGAGAGGCGGGTCTGACCCACCGGCCTCTCCCTCTCAACCTCCTCCTGTGGCGATAGCCGGGCGGTGCGACCGCCCGGCTATTGCTGTCTCGGCACCGGGATCCCGGCTGCCTCGCCGAGGCCCTGGCAGGGCGGAGGCGGGAGTCCCGAATCCCGAACCCCGAATCCCGAATCCCGAATACCGGTTATTCGTAGCGCAGCGATTCGATCGGATCGAGGCGGGCCGCGCGCATGGCGGGCCACAGGCCGCTCAGCACGCCGGTGATCATCAGGATCGCCGTCGTCACGACGACAACGTCGGGCGTGAGCATGAGATGGATGTCGGTGCCGCCGCTCGGGTCGCCGATGAGCTGCGCCAGAAACGGCCGGGTGCCCGCCAGGTTGACGACGACGAGCGTGAGCAGGATGCCGGCGATTCCGCCGAAGCCGGTGATGACCAGCGACTCCAGCAGGAACTGCAGCAGGATGTGCCGCCGCTGCGCGCCGAGCGCCTTGCGGACGCCGATCTCGCGCGTCCGCTCGGTCACCGACACCAGCATGATGTTCATCACGCCCGACGCCGCCGATCATCAGCGTGAGCGTGCCGATGAAGAGCAGGACGACTTTCAGTCCCGTCGCCATGCCGCCGACGACCTGGCGGATCTCGGCGCTGTCGTTGATCGCGAGGGCCCGCTCGTCGCGGGCGTCGAAGCGGTGCCGCTCGGCCAGCACGCCGCGCACCTGCTGGATGCCCTTGTCGTGGAACTGCGGGTCGATCGTCTGCACCACGATCGTGTCGAGATAGTCCTGGTGGAACAGCTGCTCGGTCACCGAGTGCGGGATGAAGACGCTGCGCTTGTCGGGCCAGAAGTAGCTCGACAGCTGCGCCTTGTCGGCCAGCACGCCCACCACCTCGAACGACAGGCCCTTGATGCGGATGGTCTGCCCGGCCGCCGGGCTGTTGCCGAACAGGTTCCGCGCCACCTCGGTGCCGAGGAACGCGACGCGGCGTCGGCGCTCCACGTCTTCGGCGTTGATGAACCGGCCTTCACCAGGCGTTTCACGTCCGCATGGCGCCGTATTCCGGGGCCACGCCGCGCACGCCCGCCGAGGTCGCGCGGTTCCCGAACGTCAGCGGCAGCGTCTCGAAGATCTCCGGGCTGACGAACTTCACGAGGCCGAGCTGCCTCAACGGCTCGATGTCGGCCTCTTTCAGGTACACGCGCTTGCCGGCGCGCTCGCCGCCGGCCTGCATGCTCGTCTGGCCGCCGTAGATGACGGCCACGCCGTTCGAGAACGCGTTGCTGAAGCCGAAGAACAGCGCCCGCTGGAAGCCGTTCCCGTACGCCATCAGCGACGTGACCGTCAGGATCCCCCACGCGATACCGAGCATCGTCAGGCCCGCCCGGAACCGGTGGGCCACGAGCGAATCCCACGCCTGGGTGAGGACTTCCTTGAAAAGCACGTGCTCCTCTTCGGTAGTTATGAGTTATGAGTTATGAGTCTGGAGTTCCGAGGGGTTTGAACTCAAGACTCACAACTCATAACTAGCGACTCGCCACTGTCACGCTTCATACCTCAACGCTTCTATCGGCGGCAGCGCGGCCGCGCGGCGGGCGGGATACGTCGACGCGGCCACGCCGATCACGGTGAGGGCCGCCACCGCGACGAGGCCCCGCTGCCACGTCACGATCATACCGAGGAACCGCTCGGGCATCGGGGCGAGGTTGATCAGCGAGCACAATCCCATCCCGATCACGAAGCCGATGAGCCCGCTGAGCGCGGTGAGCAGCAGGCCCTCCGCGAAGAACTGCCACTGGATCTTCGCGGCCGTGGCGCCGATGGCCTTCCGCACCCCGATCTCGCGGGTCCGCTCGCGCACGGCGACGAGCATGATGTTCATCACGCCGATGCCGCCGAGCAGCAGCGTGACGACGGCGACCGCGAGGAAGAACTCGTCCATGCTCGCGATCATCTTGTCGAACATCACCGCCTCGATGGCGGTGTTCCAGAAGCTGATCGCCTCGACGTCGCCCGGGTCGAAGTCGTGGCGCTTCGACGAGGATTCGCCGCACGTCCGCCTCGACCGGCCCGCGCGCATTGAGCCCGACGAAGCTGATCATGTTCTTCTCGTGCTCGATCAGCTGGCGCATCTGCTCGGTGACCGCGGGATACGGCGCCGCGATGATCGTCGACAGGTGGTCCGGCGTGTTCAGCGGCGCCGGGCAGCGGGAAGTCCTTGCGCGCCGTCTCGTACGGGATGAAGAACCGCCCGTCGTCGCCGCCCTGGTAGTTCGAGTCCTGCTGCTTCTTGCGGACGCGGCCGATGACCGTGTAGGGAATGGCGTTCAGCGTGACCGGAGCGCCCACGGGATCGCGGTCGGCGAAGAGCTGCTTCGACGCGTCGAACCCGAGGACGGCGACGCGGCGCGCCTGGCGGCAGTCCTCCTCGCTGATGGGCCGGCCCCGGTCCACCTCGATGGTCCGCATGTACTGGTAGATCGGCCAGATGCCGCTCAGCTGGACGGAGCTCGAGTTGTAGGCGCTCTTCGCTCGAATCCCGCCCCTGCCGAGTTCGGGGCTGATGTACTCGAGCAGCTTCGACTCGGCCTGCAGCGCGCGCAGGTCGTCGATCGTGAGGCGGACCACCCGCCCGGCGCGCGCCCCGCCGGCCTGCATCGACGTCCGGCCGTTCCGGATGATGACGATGTTCTTGCCCAGCTCCTCGAGCACCTTCTGGTTGCCGCGGGCGAATCCCTCGCCGAGCGCCGACAGCACGAGGAACGAGATCACCCCCCAGACGATGCCGAACATGGTGAGGAAGGTGCGGAGCTTGTTGGCCCGCAGGTTCGCCCACGTCTGGCTCAGAAGGTCTGTGATGAAGAGCATAGCTCGCGACTCGCCCGGGGGGCTGAAGCCCCCCGGCTCCATCAATACCAGCGCCTAGCGCCCAGCCCCTAGCCCCTACTGCAGCACCACCCGCTGCCCCTCGCTCAGCCCGCTCAGCACCTGCGTCCTCGTGCCGTTGCTGACGCCGACCTTGATGGGGCGCCGCTCGCGCTGGTTCTTCGCGCCGGGCAGGTAGAGGTCGACCGACGCATTGCGCTTCGCGTCGTAGACGATGGCGGCCTCGGGGACGACGAGCGTGTGCTTGTGCTCCTCGAGGATGATCTCCGCGTTGGTCGTCATGTTGGCGAGCAGCTCGCCCGTCGAGTTGTCGATCGACACCTTCACCTCGAACGAGATGACGTTGTCCTTGTCGGTGCCCATCGGCGAGATCTGCGTGACCTTGCCCTCGAACTGCCTGTCGCGGAACGTCTCCACCTTGATGCGCGCGGGCTGGCCGAGCCGGACCGTGCCGATGTCGGCCTCGTCGACGTTGCCCTTGACGTAGACCTTGCTGATGTCGCCGAGCACCATCACGAGCGTCGCGTTGGCGCCCAGGTTCAGGATGGACGACACCGGGCTGCCGAGCTCGATCGGGCGCGACAGCACCATGCCGTCGATGGGCGCCCGGATCGTGGCGTTGGTCAGTTCCTCCTCGGCGCGCTCCACCGCCGCCTGGGCGGCGGCCACCGACGCGCGGGCCTGCGCCATCTTCGCCAGCGCCACCCCGAGCTGCGTCTTCGCCGCCTGCTGGCGGTTCACGGCCATCTCGAGGGCGCTGCGGGTGTCGTCGAGCGTCTGCTGGGGACACGAGCTTGTCCTTGAACAGCTTCTCCGCGCGCTCGAGGTTGCGCCGCGCGAAGGGCACGTCGGGCCCCTCCGCCTCGACCTTGTTCTTCTCGTGCTCCGCCTCGGCGGCCGTCACGTTGGCCTGGGCCCCGGTCGAGCGCCGCCCGGGCTTCGCGCAGGCGGGCCGCCAGGTTGTCCTTGTCGAGTTCGGCGAGCACCTGGCCCACGGTCACACGGTCGCCGACCTCGACCTTGATCTCCTTCACGATGCCGTTGGCCTTCGACTTGATCTCGACCTTCGAGATCGGCTCGATGCGGCCGGTGGCGACCACCGACTTCGCGACGTCGCCGCGCTCGACCGTGGCGAGGCGGGCCGAGTCGATGTCGCCTGACGATCCCCGCAGCACGGCCCAGGCCGAGCCGCCGATGACAAGGATGCCGAGGATGATGCCGGTCGAGAGGAGCCGCTTACGGGTCAGACGCATGGGGATACCCTCACTGCCTACGGGTTCATACGGATGCGGCCGTCCCGGGGTTCCGGGCCCGGGCTGGGCGGGCCGGACGGGCGGGGCGGGTGGCGCATGGTATGATGGGGAATACTCATCATTCCGCCGGCCTGCCGGTGGTGCGGCAACCGCGCCCGGGGCCGGGGTGTAAGGCAAGGAAGACAAGCAGGAAATGGCGAAGACGACACGAAAGACCGAATCGACACCCGCGGAGAAGAAGCCCGTCGTTCGTCGCACGAAAGCCGCGCCGCCCCGGCGTCTGGACGCCGGGAAGGCGGCGTCCAGGACGGCGAAGAAGGCGGCCAGCGAGGCGCCCGGCAGTTCCGCCGCTGAGCCCACGCACGACGAGATCGCCCTGCGCGCCTGGAGCATCTACGAGAGCCGCGGCGGCGGGCACGGCGAGGCGATGGACGACTGGCTCGAGGCCAGGCGGCAACTCCTCGCCGAGCGCGGGCTGCAAGCCGTAGGCGCTGGTCGGCGCGCTAGTGCGCCTGCTGCAGCAGCAGGACCGGCACCTTCAGCTCGTGGCGGACCTTGTCGACGGTGGCGCCGAGAAGAATGTCCTTCACGAAGCGGTGGCCGTGGGTGGCCATCGCCACCAGGTCGGCCCGCTCGATCTCGGCGGCCCGGACGATCTCCGTCGCCGGATCGCCCATGGCGAGGCGTGACTCGACGGCGAAGCCCTGCCCGCTGCAACTCGCCGACGCAGCTCGTCGAGGTAGGCGCGGTCCTCCTGGATCTCCTTCGAATCGCGCAGTTGGAGCTCGTCGTACGCCCGGGCGGCCCACCCGTCCGCGACGTGCAGCAGCACGAGGGTGGCGCCGCACATCTTCGCGAGCGGCCGGACGTGCTCGATGATCGTGCGATCGGCATCCGAGTGTTCGACCGGCACGAGGATTCGTTTGTACATCAGAGCCACTCCCCGCGACGACCTGCACGAGCAGCCAGACGTTCAGCCCCGCGATCAGGACCGCCACCGGCCACGCCAGCCCGCGCATCCAGCGCGGCGCGACCGCCTTCCCCATCTTCTTCGCGGTCGCTCGTGAACATCACGAGCGGGAACACCGCGAACGGCAGCTGCAGGCTCAGGACCACCTGGCTGAGGATCAGCAGCTGCCCGGTGCCTTTCTCGCCGTACAGCACGACCGTGATGAGCGCCGGCACGATCGCGATGCCCCGGGTGATCAGCCGGCGCAGCCACGGCCGCAGCCGGATGTTGAGGAACCCCTCCATCACGATCTGGCCGGCCAGCGTGCCCGTGAGCGTCGAGTTCTGCCCCGAGAACAGCAGCGACACCGCGAACAGCGTGCTCGCCAGCGTCGTGCCCGAGCAGCGGCGCGAGCAGCTTGTAGGCGTCGGTGATGTCGGCCACCCATTCGTACTGGGTGCCGTGGAACGTCGCGGCCGCCACGACCAGGATCGCCGCGTTGATGAAGAGCGCCGACATCAGCGCGACCGTCGAATCGATGGTCGCGAACCGGATCGCTTCGTGTCTTGCCGGCATCCGTGTCGGCGTACATCCGCGTCTGCACGACCGACGAGTGCAGGTAGAGGTTGTGCGGCATCACCGTGGCGCCGAGGATGCCGACGGCGATGTAGAGCATGTCGGGGTTGCGCAGGATCTCGGGGCTGGGCACGAAGCCGCGCAGCACCCCGCCCAGGTCCGGCCTCGACAGGAAGAGCTCGACGGCGAAGCCGCCGGCGATCCCGAGAATCAGCGTGACGACGATGCCCTCGAGGATGCGGAACCGGTGCTGCTGCACGAACAGCACGATCAGCACGTCGAGCGCGGTGATGACGACGCCCAGCGCCAGGGGAACGCCGAAGAGCAGGTTGAGCGCCACGGCGGACCCGATGACCTCGGCGAGGTCGCACGCGGCGATGGCGATCTCCGCCAGCACCCAGAGCACGATGGAGGCCCGGCGCGAGTAGTAGGCGCGGCAGGCCTGCGCCAGGTCGTAGCTCGTGCCGACGCCGAGGCGCACGGCCAGCGCCTGCAGCAGGATCGCCATCAGGTTCGACAGCATGATCACGCTGAGCAGCGTGTAGCCGAACCGGGCGCCGCCGGCGAGGTCGGTGGCCCAGTTGCCGGGGTCCATGTAGCCGACGGCGACCAGATAGCCGGGGCCCGAGAAGGCGAACAGCTTGCGCCAGAAACTCGCCGTCGCTGGAATCGGAACCGACCCGTGCGACTTCCGGCAGGCTCTTTCCGAAGCGTTCCGTGGCCACGGAGTGAGTCTATACCACGGGATTCGGGGTTCGGGACTCGGGATTCGGGGCTCGGGGCTCGGATGGCGTGCCCCCGGCGAGGCACCACCATTTGCTGGGCGCCGGGGATCGACTCCTGGAGCGGCCAACTCGGCTGGGCTCATCCAGATGCGGCCGTCCTCCTCGCCGAAGAACTGGTGGCCGGTGTGCTATCATCAGAATCCGTGCGCCCGTAGCTCAGCTGGATAGAGCGCCGGACTTCGAATCCGTAGGTCGCAGGTTCGAGTCCTGCCGGGCGCGTTCTGGTATTCAACGCCTTGTTCGTGTGCGCCCGTAGCTCAGCTGGATAGAGCGTCGGCCTCCGGAGCCGAAGGCCACAGGTTCGAATCCTGTCGGGCGCACCATCCGCCTCCGCCGCGGTCCGGGGGAGTTCCCGCTCCTCCCGCGGCTACGGCGCGATTGGCGCCTCAGACCTCGACGTAGCCACGCGAGGACCGGCGAACGAACCCGCAGCGTGGCGAAGTCGAGTCGGGCGCACCACGTCCCAGGGGTCCATTCCGGACACATGGGTTACAGATCATTCCGGAGACATCGGTAACAGTTTCGAGCCGAAGGGACTATCAATCGGTTCGAGCCTACAGGTCTCGTCGTCGAAGTACCCCAGGCCATAGTCCATGAAGGTGACCAGCCAGACGTGGTCACCCGTCTGCTTCACGCCGAGTTTCTGCCCGGCAAAGACGCGAGGGGTTGTACACCCTGGCCGGCGTCTGCATCTCGAGCGCCTGGTGCGCGCGCACCGCGTTGTGGCGTTCCCGGAAGGTAACGAAGCGCGCCCGAGTTTTCCGGAGCCCACATCGCAAGGCGGCCTGGCATTGAGCTAGACTGAGCCTTCGGACACCAGCCCCCAGTTTCGAATCTGGATGCACCCTGCTCAACCTGGCCGCCTGAGAGGAGACAACGATGAAGGACTGTTGCCAATCGGCTTGTCGGATCCTGTTGGGGCCGTTTCTTGTCCTGTGCCTCAGTTCCTGTAGTCCTTCTCCCGCCACCCAGGAACAAACGAGCGCGAGCCCGGGCGAATCGGCGGCTGTCACTGTACCACCTGCGACGGCGAGCGGCGGCTGGCTGAGCGGGATGCCGGAAGTCATTCCTCCCTTTACGCATGGCGTGTTCAGCAGCCAGTCGGAGACGATCGATTACCCGACCCAGACCGTGTATTCGCTCTATTACGACAAGGTCACGATGGAGAATGCGCGGGCGTATCTGAGCAGGTTGAAGGAAAAGGGATTCAGCGTGGAAGAAGACGGGAATGCCAAGCCGGGGAATCTCTCCGCGGCTGGCTCAACGGGTGAAGGACCGGGCAGGATAGGGTACGTGTTTGGCCTGCAGGAAGACGGACACGTCGATCTCCAATTTACAGCATTCAAGAAGTAGGATCAGAACCAGTTCCTCGAGCGCGGCCACGGTCGATGCCGTCGAAACGGCGGGCGAGTCGTCAAGGCATGCCGCCGATTCTGCGCTCGACGCGGAGATGATGGACTCGTGGTGCCGCAGTGCACCGACGCCGTAGGAGGACAGCCGAACTCGGGGTCATAATCGAGCGCGCGCCAATGGAGGAGACATGCCCAGCACGGTGCGGTGGCGGCCGACGGGGATTGCGGTGATCGCGGCACTGATGCTCCTGGCTGGCGGTGCGACGGCGCACGCCCAGGTCGACCCGAACATCTACGTGAACGTCACCTCGAAGCAGGACAAAGCAGCGGACGAGAAGCACGGCGAGGACTACCACGAGGGCCTCCGCTCGATGCTCGGGAACCGGATGTTCAACGGGATCAAGAAGGCCTACCCCTGCATCCACTATCTCGATGACAGCGCGGCGGGCCAGATGATCGGCGTCGAGCGATGGCGAGATCTGCTGGGAATCCGGGACGAAAGCCGCCTGGCGGCGATCGTGTCCGCCGTCGGCGCCAGCCACTTGGGCAGCGTATCGGTCACGGTGACGGGCGACACCGTCGCCATCGGCGGGAGCATGGTGGATTGGGCGAACGCCAAGACCATCGGCCGCGCCCAGGTGATCGTGCCCGCAGGCGACACCAATGCCATCATGGCGGCGATGGACCGGTTCGTCGCGCAGCTCGTGGCCTCGGCTGGCGGCGACGGTCCCAGGTGCGGGCGATGGCAGGGCGAGATCCGCGCCACCGCGGCCCAACACGACAAGGGCAAGAACCCGAATGGCGATCCCTACACGCTCGACATCGACCTGACCATCTCCTGCCAGCTCGGGAAGGGCGACGACACCGAGCCGCCATGCCAGCTGTCGTACGCGAACGCGCTCGTCGGCAAGGACGCGTCCACCACGACCACGGCCAACGGGCAGGCGCGCTGCAATGCCGGCGTCGGCATCTACCAGGGCGTCGCGAAGATCACCCTTGGGCCGTGCCAGATCCAGGGATCGACGGCGATTTCGGTGGCCGGGCAGTCGGCGACCGACAAGCCCAACCTCTCGCTGGGCGGATGGGAGGTGGAAACCCCGGTGGCAGCGGCCACGCGCAGCCTTTCGAACTCGAAGCAGGTGGACAAGGCGACGATCCTCTCGTGGAACCTGACCTGGAAGTAGAGGCGGAGCGGCCGGTCGGCCCCCGCGTCCGTTCAGCGTGGTCGCGCCACGTGCCTCACGAACCGGACAGTCCTCGCTGAGCGTCGATCACCCTGGCTGGCGCCACCCGGAGATTCTGCGCCGCCCGAAGTGGACTGCGGTAGAGTGAAAAGCGGGTAACCCACGACGCTCTACGCGAAACGATCGACGTCCGTCCACCCGGGCGCGCAGGCCCCATCTGCGCAAGGAGGAGTTCATGTTCGTCGTCGTCAACCACGCGATCAGCGACGCTTCCAAGTTCTGGGCCATTGCGAAGTCCGCAACGGCGGCTCTCCCCGCCGGCTACAAGGTCATCCACACATTCCCCTCCCCAGACGGCCGCAAGGCGGTGTGCGTGTGGGAAGGTCCGTCGGTGGAAGCCGTGCGCGGCCTCCTCGATGCGGCCACGGCTGGCGTGGCGCGCAACGACTATTTCGAGGCGCCGAACAAGGAAGGGATGGCGATGCCAACGCTCACCCACGCCGCGGGCGCGTGATGAGCGGACGCCGGTGAACGGCGCGGGCTCCTGACAGCACGAGGGCCACCATCGCGGTGGCCCTCGCCGTGTCTGCCTGACTGTTCAGGCCGCGTGCGTCACGGACGCTTGCGCTTGCCGTCGAGGTCGTACACGTCGACCGCGCCGAACTGCTTGAGGCCCTCGCCGATCTTCGCGCCGTCCCCGACGGCCACCACCTGCAGGCGCGCCGGGTCCAGGTACTTCATCGCGGCCGCCTGGACCTGCTCCCTGGTGAGCGCCATCATCCGCTCCGGGTACGTGTCCCAGTAGTCGGCCGGCAGGTTGTAACGCCGCGACGTCACGTAGTTGTTCATGATGGCCGCCGGCGTCTCGAGCGACAGCGCGAAGCTCGCCACCAGCGACCGCTTCCGGTCCATGAACTCCTTCTCGGGAACCAGCTCGGTGCGGATCCGTTTCACCTCGTTGAGGATCTCGCCGACGGCCTTGTCGGTCACATCTCCCTTGATCTCGGTCTGCGCCGACCAGTCGCCGCGGAAGCGGGGCGCGTTCAGGCCGCTGTAGGCGCCGTACGTCCAGCCCTTCTCCTCCCGCAGGTTGAGGAACAGCCGTCCGGTCGGCCCGCCGCCGATGATCGTGTTGACCAGCGTCATCGCGTCGTAGTCGGGGCTGGTCCTGTTGATCGCCTGCGTGCCGATGACGAGACTCGTTTGGACCGATCCAGCACGGTCAACCAGCGACACCCGCCCCGGACCCGCGGGCGCCGGGTCCGCCGCGGGCGCGATCGCGGCGCCGGTTTTCTTCCAGGCGCCGAACCGCGCCTCCACCTGCTTGCGCGCCTCGGCCATCGTGATGTCGCCGACGAAGGCCACGATCGTCTGGTCGGGCGCGTACCTCGCGTTGTGAAATGCGACCAGCGCGTCGTGCGTGGCCTTGTCGATCGAGTCGGCCGTCGCCATCACGCGGCTTGCCGGGTGGTCGCCGTACATCACGCGGCCGTAGCGCTCCGCCGCCAGGAACTGCGGCATCGAGCGCATCTGGACGAGCTGCGCCTTCTGGCGCGTCTTGTAGCGGGCCAGCTCGGCCTCCGGGAACGACGGGTTCAGCAGGATGTCGGCCGCCAGGTCGAGCGTCCGGTCCAGGTTGTCGGTGAGGGTGCTGGCCATCAGTGCGGCGAACTCGCTGGTCGCGCTGGTGTTCACCGAGACGTTCGACGCCATCGCCTCCTGCTCCTGCGCGATCTGCTGCGAGGTACGCGTGGCCGTGCCCTCGCTCATGTTCGCCGCCGTGATGACGGCCAGCCCCGCGGCATCCGCGGGATCGAACAGCCCGCCCGCGCCCTGGATCGTCATCTGCATCGAGACCTGCGGCGCCCGGTGGTCCTCGATGACCATCAGGTGCAGGCCGTTCGGCAGGTCCGCTTCCTGCGGCCGCGGCAGCTTCACCTTCAGGATCTCGTTCGACACGGGCGCCTTGCCCTTGACGACCACGCCCTTGCCCGGCGGGGCCTGTGCGGCGGGCGACTGCCCGGCCGGCACCTGCGCGGAGGCACCGACGAGCGGCAGCGCGCCAATGGCCGCGACCGCAACGGCGGCGGCAAGCGTTCTGGTGGCGTTCATCGCAGGCCTCCCTTCGCCACGCCGGACCCGGGGGCAGGCGCGGCCGCCTTCGGAGTGGTGATGACGACCGTCCGGTTCTGCGGCGTGAAGTACCTGGCCGCCACGCGCTGGACATCGGCCGCCGTGATCGCCGACAGGCGCTCATACCTGGTGTTGATGAGGTTGGGATCGTTGTAATAAACGGCGAGTTGCGACAGCATCACCGCCCGCGAGAGCGAACTGGTCAGGCTGGCCACGAGGCTGCGCTTCGCGATGTTGCGCGCCTTCTCGATCTCCCACGGCTCGATGGGGCCGGCCTTGAGGCGCTCCACCTCGGTGTCGATCGCCTGTTCCAGCTCGGCGACGGGCTTCCCGGGGTTCGCCATTCCGGCGAGGCGGAACAGCCCCGGCCCGCGGCTTTCACCCGCCGACGCCATCACGCTCGACGACAACTGCTTCTGGCGGACGACGTTCTCGTAGAGGCGGGAACTGCGGCCGCCGGAGAGGATCGTGGCGGCCACCGACAACGCGTCGCCATCCGGGGTCATCGACGGCGGGATGTGGTACGCGATGTCGACCCGCGGCAGCTTCGCGAGCGGATCGTCGATGGTCTGGCGGCGCTCCTCGGTCTGCGGCGGCTCCGCGATGTCAACGGCGGGCGGATCGGGCTGCCGGGGGATCGATTCGAAGTACTGGCGGACCTTCTCGAGACACTCGGCGGTCTTCACGTCTCCCGCGATCGCCAGCACCGCGTTGTTCGGCGCGTAGTACATCTTGAAGAACGCCGCCACATCGTCGACCGTCGCCGCGCGCAGGTCGTCGATGGAGCCGATCACCGAGTGGCGGTAGGCCGCGTTCCTGTACGCCAGGTCCTCCAGCACTTCGGACGTCCTGCCGTAGGGCTGGTTGTCGACGCCCTGCCGGCGTTCCTCCGACACGGTGCCGATCTGGTTGTCGAGGTTGGTCTTGTTGATGTCGAGCGCGCGCATCCGATCCGACTCGAGGAACAGCGCCAGGTCGAGCTGGTTGGTGGGCAGCCGCTCGAAGTAGTTGGTCCGCTCCTTGTTCGTCGAGCCGTTCATGTCGCCGCCGTTGTTGTAGACGAGCAGGAAGTGCTCGCCGCTACCGACATTGGGCGACCCCTTGAACATCATGTGCTCGAAGAGGTGCGCGAAGCCCGTGCGGCCCTCACGTTCGTTGCGGGAGCCCACGTTGTAGGTGATGGCGATCGAGAACACCGGGGCGAAGTGGTCCTCGGCGATGATGACGCGCAGCCCGTTCTTGAGGCGCGTGTCGGAGAACGTCACCTTCGGCGGCGCCGCCGCCAGCAGCGAGATGCTCGCGGCCGCCGCCACTGCGGCGCCCGCGAGCACGAGAACGAGCTTCAACCGGCTTCTCATGAATTCCTCCGTCCGTGGGCGCGACGCGCGCGGGATGCCAGACGATTATGAGCCTCGACCGGGCGGCGTCAATGGATTTCTCCGGGATTCCTCCGGGCCGACTTCTCCGGGCCGCCGGCCGCCCGCGCGCCCGTCCGCGCGCCGCTCGCCCGCATCCGGCAGGTCTGCTACCCTTTCCCCTCATGACCCTGCCTGCACGCCACGTCGTCCGCACGCTGCTCGCCGTTGCCGCGACGGCCGTCGCCGCGATCCTCCTCGCCGGTGCGCCCGTGCGGGCGCAGTCCTACTACACGGTCCGGCTGGACGACCCCAAGGCCGTCTACCTCGACGCGATGGGCGCGCGGGGCGACGGCGCGGCAGATGACACGGCGGCGATCCAGGCCGCGATCGACCGCGTGCAGGAAACGGTCGGCCAGGGCGTCGTCTTCGTGCCTGAAGGCCGCTACCGGATCACGAAGACGATCAACGTGTGGCCGGCGGTCCGCCTCATTGGATACGGCGCGAAACGGCCTGTGTTCGTACTGGCGGACGAAACGCCGGGCTACGGCGATCCGGCGGCGGAGAACTACATGGTGTTCTTCGCGGGATCGAGGCCAGGCTCGGGCGGCCGCGGGGCACAGGCAGGCGCCCCGGCTGGCGCCCGCCCTCCCGACGCGTCTCCGGGCACGTTCTACTCGGCCATGAGCAACATCGACATCGAGATCGGGGCCGGCAACGCCGGCGCGGTCGGCATTCGCGGCACCTATGCGCAGCACTGCTTCCTCGCCCACATGGACTTCCGCATCGGACCCGGCATCGCCGGCGTGCACGACACGGGCAACGTCATGGAGGACGTGCGCTTCTTCGGCGGGCGGTACGGTATCTGGACCCGCACGCCGTCGCCGGGCTGGCAGTTCATGGCGGTCGACGCGTACTTCGAGGGACAGCGCGAGGCGGCCGTCCGCGAGCGGGCCGCCGGCCTCACGCTCGTCCGCCCGCACTTCGTGCGCGTGCCGACGGCCATCTCGATCGACGCGGAATCTCACGACGAACTCTGGGTGAAGGACGCGCGCCTGGAAGACGTCACGGGGCCGGCCTTCGTCATCGGCCTGGAGGAGAATCCGCGCACCCAGATCAACATGGAGCGCGTCGTCTGCCGCGGGGTCCCGACGTTCGCGCGCTTCCAGGAAAGCGGCAAGACCGTGGCGGGATCGGCGGCCATCTACGAGATGCGGACCTTCTCGCACGGTTTGCACTACGCCGACATGGGCGCATCACCGGCCACGAAGACGATGACCGATGCGGTGCCGCTCGAGGCGATGCCAGCGCCGGTGACATCCGACCTGCTCCCGCTGCCGCCGGCGGACACGTGGGTCAACATCCGATCGCTTGGCGCGAAGGGCGACGGGACGTCCGACGATACGGAGGTGTTCAGGCGCGCGATCGCGGCGCACCGCGCGATCTACCTGCCGTCCGGCTACTACGTCATCAGCGATACGCTGACGCTCAGGCCCGACACCGTGCTCATCGGCCTCCACCCGCTCGCGACGCAGATCGATCTCCTCGACAGAACCGAGGCGTTCCAGGGCATCGGCCCGCCGAAGGCGATGATCGAAGCGCCCAGGGGCGGCGCGAACATCATCATCGGCGTCGGGGTGTACACGAACGGCATCAACCCGCGGGCGGTCGCGGTCAAGTGGATGGCGGGCGCCGCCTCGATGATGAACGACGTGCGGCTGCTCGGCGGCCACGGCACGAACAATCTCGACGGCACGCGCGCCAACCCGTACAACAACAACCGCACGGCGGATCCCGACGCGAACCGGCGGTGGGACAGTCAGTACCCGAGCCTCTGGGTCACCGACGGCGGGGGCGGCACGTTCTTCGACGTCTGGACCCCGAGCAGCTTCGCCTCGGCCGGCCTGCTCGTGAGCGACACGACGACGGAGGGGCGGGTGTACCAGATGTCGAGCGAGCACCACGTGCGCTACGAGGTGCAGGTCCGCAACGCGGCGAACTGGCGGTTCTACGCGCTCCAGACCGAGGAGGAACGCGGCGAGGGCGGGTTCGCGCTGCCGCTGGAGATCGTGAACTCGCATGACCTGACGTTCGCGAACTTCCATCTCTACAGGGTCATCAGCGCGTATCAGCCGTTTCCGTGGGCGGTGAAGGTGTCGGGCTCGCGGAACATCCGCTTCCGCAACTTCCACTGCTACAGCAACAGCAAGGTGTCGTTCGACGCGGCCGTGTTCGACGAGACGCTCGGCGTTGAGATCCGGCAGCGGGAGTTCGCGTGGCTCACCATGTCGGGCAACAAGCCGGCGCCGGCTCCGTCGAAGCCGTCTACGGTCCTCGAGACCGGCGCGCGCGTGCAGAAGCTGGCCGGCGGCTTCTTCAACATCTCCGGCGGCGCGGTGGACCCCGCCGGCGACTTCTACTTCGTCGACGCGCGTTGGCAGCGCATTTACAGGTGGTCGGAAGCGGAGCGCGGGGTTTCGACCGTGCGCGACGCGCCGCTGGAACCGGTGAACCTGGCTTTCGACCGAGCCGGCAACCTGATGGTGGTCTCGTACGCCGGCAACGGCATCGTGTACGCCCTCAAGCCGGACGCGCCGCTGGGTGAGCTGCGCGTCCTGACGCCGATCGACGCGGCGCCGCGGCCGGGTCTGACGGCCGTGCGCCCCGTCGGCGATTGGCGCGTCGCGCGCGACCAGGCGACTGGATTGCCCGCCGCGCGGCCGTTCCAGTATCTGTCGCCCGACGGCACGACGTTCATCCCGGCCGGCCGGGACTTCGTCACGGGCGCGACGGCGTGGGGCGTGAAGAGCGCCGACCTCGTGCGCGCGTTCGGGCTCGCCGCCGCGAAGCCGGGCCAGCCGTTCTACGTGTCGAGCGAATCGGAAGTGACGACGTGGCGGGGCGTGCTCGGGCCGGACGGCAACTTCACCGACTTCAAGGTGTTCGCGCAGCAGGGCGGCGAGGGCGTGGCCGTCGATGCGTCGGGCCGGGTCTTTCTGGCGGCCGGACACATCCTGGTGTACAGCCCCGAGGGACAACTGATCGAGACCATCGAAACGCCGGAACGGCCGACGCAGATCGTGTTCGGCGGCAAGGACGGGCGCACGCTGTTCATCTGCGCGCGCTCCTCGCTCTACAGCGTGCGCATGAAAACGTCGGGGCGATAAGTTCCCCCTCCGTCCTCACTTCGCCGGGTTCGCGCCTTGGGTCCGCAGCGCGATCGCGTAAAGTCCCGTGCTCGCGGTGATGAAGAGCGTGCGGTGGTCGCGGCCGCCGAATGAGACGTTGGCGGTCCACGGTTCCGGCACGTCGATCTGATCGACGCGGCGCCCTTCGCTGTCGAAGACCGATACGCCCTTGCCCGTGAGGTACAGGCGTCCCTCCGTGTCCAGCGTCATCCCGTCCGAGCCGAGCTCGCATCGCAGGCGCTTGTTCGTCAAGCTGCCATCGGGCTGGATGTCGTACGCGTACGTCCGCCCCGCGCGGATGTCGGCGACGAACAGCGTCTTGCCGTCCGGCGTGCCGATGATGCCGTTGGGCTTCACCAGGTCGGCGGTCACGCGCTTCAGCGCCCGGCGGTCGGCGGAAAGAAGGTACACCTGCTCGCTGTCCTGCGGGCGATCTTTGTAGTCCCACCACGAGCGCGCGTAGAAGGGGTCGGTGAAGTAGACCGCGCCGTCGGGCCGCGCCCAGACATCGTTCGGGCCGTTGAGCGGCTTGCCGTCGAAGCGGCTCGCGAGCACGGTGTGCGATCCGTCCGGCGCGATCGACCACAGCTCCGTGCGCTCGTCGGCGCACGCCAGCAGGTTGCCCTGCGCATCGAAGCACATGCCGTTGGCGCGGCCGGCCGGCTGCAGGAACGTCGAGAGCACGCCGTCCACGCTCCACTTCATGATGCGGTTGTTGGGCTGGTCGGTGAAGTAGACGTTGCCGGCCCGGTCGCTCGTCGGGCCTTCCGTGAACTCGAACCCGCCTGCCAGCTTCTGGAGCGTGGCGCCTGGCGCGGCAACGCCGGCCGCTTCCTGCGCGTCACCGGCCCGCGCGCCTAGTGCCGAGGCCGCACCGAGCACCGTCAGTTTCTTCATGAATGTTCTCCGGTTCATAGGGAGACTGTAGAGACCTCCCGCCCCGAAGGCAAGAGGCCGCTCGCACGCCGACCGCTGCGGCAGGCGGTTGGGGCAGTTTGCCGCGCGTCTCGAGTGGCGTAGGATGCACGAGGCTTGGCGCGCGGGAGTGCCGACCCGCAGGCGCGCCGTTCCCCAGGATGAGGTGACAGACGGTGAGCAACGACGTATCCCGGCGCGAATTTCTGCAACGGTCGGCGCTCGCGGCAGGCGGCAGCGTTATGTGGCAGCCGTGGCATGCGTCAGCCTCCTCCGGCTCGGCCGTGGCTCTGGTCGTGTCGCCGGTCGACCGCGTCGCCGCTGCGCCGCCCGTCCGGTGGGCCGTCGCGGAGTTGCGGCAGGCTCTCGAACGCCGCGGCATCGCCGTCACGATGGCCGAGGCGGTCGAGACGGCTCCTGCACCGGGCTTCCCGGTCATCATCGCCGGTCTGGATATTCCGATTGCGGCGGCGATGGCAGACCGGGCTGGCGTCAGGCTCGTACACGAGGCCGAGTCGCTGGCGATCCTGCCGGGAGCACGCGGTGGGCGGCCCGTGCTCGCAGCCGCCGGTCACGACGCCCGCGGCTTGACGTATGCCGTGCTCGAACTGGCTGATCGTGTCCAGCACGCCGCGGACCCCCTGCTCGCGCTGACCGGCGCGGCGCCGCTCGTCGAGCGGCCCTTCAACGCCGTGAGAGCCATCGGGCGGCCATTCGTCAGCGACGTCGAAGACACGCCCTGGTTCCGCGACCGCGCGTTCTGGCCCGCGTACTTCGGCATGCTCGCCCGCCAGCGGGTCAACCGGTTCCACCTCGCGCTCGGCTTCGGATACGACACGCTGCGGTGGGTCGCGGACGCCTACCTGCTGTTCGCGTACCCGTTCCTGACGGCCGTGCCCGGGTACAACGTCCGGGCCGTGAATCTCCCCGACGCCGAGCGTGACGCGAACCTCGACGCGATCCGCGTCATCAGCTGCGAGGCGGCGGCGCATGGGATCGACTTCCAGCTGGGCCTCTGGACCCACGGCTGCGTGTGGGCCGACAGCCCGAACGCCAACTACACCATCGAGGGGCTGACGCCCGCGAACCAGGCCGCGTACTGCCGTGACGCGCTCGCGCTGGTGTTGCGCGCGTGCCCCGACATCACGGGCGTGACGCTCCGCACGCACTACGAGAGCGGCGTACGCGAAGGAAGCTACGCGTTCTGGAACACGATCTTCGAGGGCGTGCCGCGTTCCGGCCGGACGCTCGAGATCGAGCTGCACGCCAAGGGCCTCGATCGCACGATGATCGACGGCGCGCGGTCGGTGGGCGCGCCGGTCCGGGTCTGCGGCAAGTACTGGGCGGAGCACGTGGGGCTGCCCTACCACCAGGCGGCGATCCGGGAACTGGAACGGCCCCACGTTGATCCAGGGCTCGATCCGTTCTCCGCGTTGAGCATGGGCTCGCGGAACCACACCCGTTACGGCTATGCCGACTTCCTGGAAGAAGACCGGCCGTACGGCTTCATGTTCCGGGTGTTTCCCGGCACGCACAAGTTCCTGCTCTGGGGCGACCCCGTCACCGCCGCGGCGCATGCGCGGGCGTTCCAATTCTGCGGCAGCGACGGCGCCGAACTGCTGGAACCGCTGGCGTTCAAGGGCCGGCGCGGGTCGGGCGTGGCGGGCAGCCGCTGCGCCTACCGCGATCCGGCCGCGAACCCGGCGCCAGACTGGGAAAAGTACGTTTACACCTACGCCCTCTGGGGGCGCCTCCTCTACGATCCCGGCTGCGATCCGGAGGTGTGGCGCCGGGTGCTGCGCGCGCGATACGGCGAGAGCGCGCGGCCGCTCGAATCCGCCCTCGGCGCTGTCACGCGCATCCTCCCGATCATCACCACCGCGCACACGCCATCGGCGGCGCAGGACACGTACAGCCCGGAGTTCTACACGAACCAGTCGATCGCCGAGCCTGCGGCGCCCGCGCCGTATGGCGACACACCGTCGCCCAAGGTGTTCGGCACCGTGAGCCCGCTCGACCCGCAGCTGTTCTCGACAATCGACGAATACGCGGGCCGGCTCCTTGCCCGGGACCGCAGCGCCAAGTACTCGCCCGTCGAGGTCGCGCAATGGATCGAGGACCTCGCGGAGACGTCCGCCGCGACGCTCGCCGAGGCGGGCCGGGCGGCGACTCCGAAGGCGCCGCCTGAGTTCGCGCGCACCGCATCCGACATCCGCATCCAGCTTGGACTCGGCCGATTCTTCGCGGCCAAGTTCCGGAGCGCGGCCCTGTACGCCGTATTCAAGCAGTCGAACTCGCGCCGCGCCCTCGAAGAGGCCGTTGTGCTGTATCGGCAGGCGAGGGATCACTGGGCTCGGATGGCCGAAGAAGCCTCACGCGTCTACGCGGCCGACATCACGTTCGGCCCACTTCCCCACCAGCGCGGGCACTGGCTCGACCGCCTGCCGGCGATTGACGCCGACATCGCGGTGATGGCGCGCGCGCTCGAGGCGGCTTCTGAGGGCGCGCCCGATAGCTCGGGGGTGCGCGCGGCCATCGACGAGATCCGCGGGCGGCCGTTGCGGCCCCAGCCCGAGTGCCGCCACACGCCGCCCGCACGCGTCGCGCGCGGAACCGGCCTCGCCCTCACGCTCACGTGCCCGGCGCCGGCATCGCCGACGGCTGTTCGCCTCCACTACCGGCACGTGAACCAGGCCGAGCGTTACCAGGCCGCCGACATGGAGCGCCGAGGCGACGCCTGGCACGCCACCATCCCGGACGCCTACACGGACAGCGCGTTTCCGCTGCAGGTACTACTTCGAAATCCGGGAAGGCGCAGACAGGGCGTCGTTGTATCCCGGCCTCGCGCCGGACCTCGCCGCAACGCCTTACTTCATCGTCCGGCAGGTCCGCCGCGAGGGGTGACCGGGGCCACGATCGTCGCCGCCCAGTCGGTGTCTGCCGTGTCCAGCCCGCCCGGGAACGGCGGCAGCTGGATCCTGCCGTCGCGGTCGGATCGGAGTTCGACAGTGTCCCGCCACGCGCCCGCGCGCGGATCGAACCACGTGAGGAGGTAGCGGCTGCTCGGGCGCCATCCATCCGCCCGGCTGCGCGAGGACTTGTTCTCGAAGTACAGCAATCCGAGCGTCTTGTCCGGCGTCCGCATCAGGAACGACCAGCCGTCCAGGCCCTGCTCGGAGCTGCCCGGCGCCTTTCGTGCCGACAGGTCGCCCGACGCCGGCTGCAGGTCGCGGTATCGCGTGCCTTCC
The DNA here is from genome assembly GCA_963806085.1 of uncultured Acidobacteriota bacterium. Lineage (GTDB taxonomy): Bacteria > Acidobacteriota > Vicinamibacteria > Vicinamibacterales > JAKQTR01 > JAKQTR01. The sequence continues at coordinate 35,695 of CAWDWR010000001.1, read as the reverse complement.
GACAGCACGAACTCGCCCAGCCCACGCATGTAGGTCGCCGAGGCGTAGCGGAGCGCCTGCCAGAAGTACGGCCGGGGGCCGGGCGGTTCGGCCGCGTTGGTCACGTCGTAGGCGCCGGTGCCGTGCACGTGCCCCGCGAGGCCGCCCGACAGCACGCAGCCGTACATCTGCGCGCGCGAGAAGTAGTTGTCACGATCCGATCCCGGTTCGGCCTGCTCGCCGGAGACGAGGTTGTTGCCGTGGGCCCAGCCCGTGTAGTGGGGTTCCAGGTCGGCGGTGGGCATCGCGGGCGAGAGGGCGAACTGGCGCTCGATGGCGGCGTAGATCCCGTGGTCACGCGGCTTGTTGCCCGTGCTGTGCATCGTGATCCACGGCGCGCGCTCGCCCGTGCCGAACGTCGTGTCGGTGGCGTGGTCGATGAGCGACGTCACCGGCTGGCCGAAAGGCATGGGGCCGTACTTTCGATAGTGCCCGGTGATGGCGTCGTTGAACTCGTCGGCGGTCAGGCTGTACTTCGGCAGGTAGATGTCGAAGTGCACCTTGCTGAAGATCATGTTGAAGGCGCCGTAGCGCGCCACCATGTACTGCAGGAACCGCGAGTACGACGCGTTGAAGTCGAAATACGCCTTCCACGGCGGGGCCACGTCGCGCCGGATGGTCTCCAGCATCGCGACCAGCCCCCGGTCGCTCAGGTGCTGCATCTTCCGGTCGAGGCTCCGGAAGAACTCCGGCACGATCCGGTCGTAATCCGGGAGGCCTTCGCCGCCCGGCACCATCTCGAAGGGGCGGAACCCTCGCTCGTCGTGCATCCCCTTGGCCGTGGGGCTGCCTCCCGGCACCGTGATGCCGAACGCCTCCCACGCGTTCCGGTAGAACACCCCCTTCCTGTCGGCATACGTGGCGGGATACTGGTCCGATGCCCAGGTCGGGAAGGCCGCGATCATGCTGACCGAGTTGAAGCCCTGCCGCTTGCGCAGGGCGACCGCCTGCTCGAAGGTCACGCCAGCGTCGGCTTCGTAGCTCTCGTCGGCGGCCTTCCCGGTCAGCGGCAGCCGCCAGGTGGCCGCGCCAAGCCAGGTGTCGCCCAGCAGGAAGAACGGCGTCCCGTCGGCGTATTGCAGCGCGTGGCCGTTGGCGGTGGCCCGCAGGAACCCTCGCCGGTTGGGGTTCTGCTGCTTTTCGGTCTCCGTCCAGTCGCGGGCGATGAAGGTGCCCGTCCTCCCGTTCAGCCCCGGCTCCGCCAGTTGGTTCGATCCGCTCGTCCAGCGCCACGCGCCCGGAGTCGTAGCGACGAAGCGAACGCGGAACACGTCGCCGCCGTCCCAGAATCCGTACACCCGGCTCGAGAAGCCCGGCCCCGTGAGTTCTATCCAGCACTCGACGTCGGCGTACGGATTGGCATAGGCCCGGGCGCTGCGCAGTTCGATCTCCTGCTGCTCCCAGACGTGCGCCGAGGGTTGGGCCAATGCCGCCGGGACGCTGGCCAGCAGCAGGCAGACGATGGCGACGGCGAGGTTACGCATCGAGGCGCCCCCGTGTCAGGCCGTCAGCACGTACGGCGGGCGCTGCGGACGCGAGAGCATCGCGTTGGCCTGGTCGTCGCCGACGAAGCGCTCCTTGTCGGGGTCCCATTTCAGCCGGCGGTTCAGCTTCATCGCGATGTGGTGCAGCAGGCAGGCGGTGCACGAGCGGTGCGCCACCTCGGCCGGCGCGATCGGCCGGCGGCGTGTGCGGATGCATTCCAGCCAGTTGCCGTGATGATCGGTGCTCTCGTAGAGATGCACCTCGTCCGAGCCGATGATCGACGTGATGATCCTGGGGTCGCTTGCCGCCAGGGCCTGCTCGTCCTTCAGACGCGATTGCGGATCGCTCGCGGTGACGGTCTCGTTGCCCCGCGACACGAAGATCCAGCCCTCCGTGCCTTCGAAGCGGATGCCGTTCGGGAACTCGCCGCTCACGATCATGTGCACGCCGCTGGCGTAGAGCGCCTCGGTCTTGAACTCTCCGTGGACATCCCAGAGGCCGCTTTTCGGGAACGCCGCCGTGCCCCACACCTCGACCGGGCCGGTGTACTCCGTGTCCATCGCCCAATGGGCGCAGTCGAGGTGATGCGCGCCCCACCCGGTGATCATGCCGGCGCCGAACTGCTCGCACCGCAGCCACCCTGGCCGGCCGTAGCCGGCCTGCGGATGCACCCGATCCTCGGTGTAGTAGACCGCCGGTGTCGAGCCGAGCCACATGTCGTAATTGAAGCCCGGCGGCACCGGCATCTCCTTCGCGACGCCGCCGGCAGGGTCGCCCGGCAGCCCGATCTTCACCGTCTGAAGCCGGCCAATCCTGCCGTTGCGCACGAGCTCCGCCGCGTAGCGCCACTGCGGCGACGAGCGCTGCTGGCTGCCGATCTGGAAGATCCGCCCGGTGCGGTGGACCGCGTCCGAGAGCGCGCGCCCTTCCGCGATCGTCAGCGACGCCGGCTTCTGCAGGTAGACGTCCTTCCCCGCGCCGACGGCCGCCACGGTGATGAGCGCGTGCCAGTGATCCGGGGTGCTGATCACGACCGCGTCGATGTCCTTGTTGGCCAGCAGCTCGCGGTAATCCCCGTACCCGGAGACGCCTGAGTACGGCTGGCCGGTCTGCTTCGCGTAGTAGTCGTTGACGAGGCGCTTCCCGTCCTCGACCCGCTTCGCGTCGAGGTCGCAGACCGCGATGACGCGCGCGCTGTCGAACTTCCACACGCCCGGCAGGTCGTGGCCGCGCGAGATGCGGCCGACGCCGATGGCCCCGACGTTGATGCGGTTGCCGGGCGCATGGGGGCCCAGCACGGAGGCCGGAACGATGGCTGGGAACCCGGCGACGGCGGCGGCGGCCACCGCGCCGCCGCCCGCCGTCTTCAGGAATTCCCGCCGCGACGTGCCCGTCCGATGTCCACGACGCATCGCACCGCCCTCCTGGCGCGCGTCACGCCTTGAAACCGAGCCGCTGCGCCTGCGCCTGGGCCTTGAGCACCAGTTCCATCGCGAGGAAGCAGTGCGCCTGCGGCATGGCCGTCTCGGTGCGGTTCAGGATGTCGGCCACCAGCTGATCACCGTACGGCAGCGGCACGTCGGCGCAGTCGATGTAGCGCGTCGCCTTCTGGTCGACGAGGAACAGGTGGCTCCCGCCGGGCCGCCCGGCGATGTCGATGTTCTTGCGGATCTCGATGAACCCGTCGGTGCCGAGGATGGTCAGGCGCCCGTCGCCCCACGTTGCGAGGCCGTCGGGCGTGAACCAGTCGACGCGCACGTAGCCCGTGCCGCCGTTGCCGCGCAGCACCATGTCGCCGAAGTCCTCGAGGCCGGGGTACTGCGGATAGTTCAGGTTGCCCACTTGCGACGCGACCACCTCGGCCCGCGTCGAGTTGGTGAAGAACAGGAACTGGTCCGCCTGGTGCGAGGCGATGTCGCAGAGGATGCCGCCGTACCGCGCGCGCTCGAAGAACCACGCCGGGCGGCTCTTCGGCGTCATCCGATGGGGCCCGAGGCCGACCGTCTGCACCACGCGGCCGATGGCGCCGGCCTTGACCAGCTCGCCCGCCTTCACCGTCGCCCGGTTCTCGAGCCGCTCGCTGTACATGATCGAGTAGATGCGCTTCGTCTCCGCCTGGACGCGGCGCACCTCGGCCAGCTGCTCGAGCGTGGTGAGCCCGGGCTTGTCGGCCATGTAGTCCTTGCCATGCTGCATCACCCTGACGCCCAGCGGCCCCCGCTCGTCGGGAATCGCCGCGCTGACCACCAGCTTGATGGACGGATCCTCGAGCACCTCGGCCTCGCTCCGCGCGAGCTTCACCTGCGGGTACTGCTTGCGGAACGCCTCGGCGAGGTCGGGTTCCTTCGCGTAGAGCCAGACCAGCTCCCCGCGCGCGCGCAGCATGGCGTTGGTCTGCGAGTTGATGTGCCCGTGGTTGATCCCAATCACCGCGAACTTGAAGATCGGGTCCTTCGCCTGCTGCACGCCTGCCTGGCCCGCGTCACCGCGCGTGGCGGTCTGCGGGTCCGAGACGACGGGCGCCGCCGTGCCGCTCAGGCCGTCGGCGGCCAGTGCGGCGGGGAAGGCGGCCATGGCAGCCGTCGTACCGAGCGTGGCCTTGAAGAACTCGCGGCGATCGACTCCATCGTGTGACATGTGCGGCTCCACCTCTTATCGAGTGACGGGCGATGCGGCGCGCGGACGGCGCGGATAGGCCCCGGGCAGCCGCGCGGCATCGGGTTGCCAGCCCGCCGCCTTCCGGACGGCCTCGGGAACCGGGTCGCCGGTCACCGTAGCGGGCAGGGCGACGGCCACATCATAGTTGTGAAGCTCGGGGCTGACAAAGAACGCCCCCGAGTAGCCGTTGATCGCGCGGCTGTGGGCCTCGAAATCCGGGTACAGCTTCGTGAGGTCCGCGGGCGACGCGAGCTGAGCGGTGCACGCGGGGCCCTCGGCCGGGCTCCAGGAGATGAGAGGCCGCGCCGACGCCTCGCCGCGCCGCACGTAGACGTTGCCGTCAATCCGCGAGAGGGGCGCGTCGGTGAGCTTGCCGCAGAGCGGCGGGCTCTGCTCCACGTTCAGCAGCGGACGCTGGTAGCCCTCGTTGGCGACCAGAAGGTTGCCCACGAACACGTGGCCGTTCCGCGCGTCCACCGCGGGCCCTGTCGCCGGGTGCCACCCGAAGTGGTCGCCCACGGCGCTCCGAGGCGTCCGCTCGAACGAGGCCACCGAGTTGACGAACGTGTTCTGGTACGCCTGCACGTTCGACGAGTTCAGCGCCCGGATGCCCTTGTCGCAGTTCACGAACACGTTGCCGGTTGCGACGGCGCCCTTCGAGATTTCGAAGAAGAACCCGTCGAGGGCGCCCTCCACCCAGTTGTTGACGAACACGCCGTCGACGTTGCCCACGTCGTACCAGATGCCGTTCGAATAGGGATGCTCGATCACGAGGTTGTCGCGGCACGTGACGCGGTACGACTGGTTGAAGATCTTCACGGCCGACGGGTAATAACCCGTGATTCGCTCGATGTTGTTCCGGCGGAAGATGTTGCGCTCGAGCAGGACGTCGGCGGAACTGATGATGTAGATCCCCTCGGTGCTCGTGTCGCTCACGAGGCAGTTGCGGATGGTGAGGCCGTTGCCCCGCAGGTAGGCGGCCACTCGCGAGCAGTACGTGATAGTCACGTGCTCGAGCGTCGTGCCGACGACGTCCTTGCCGAGCGTGGCGGGGTCGGCCGGGGCATCGGGCTCGGTGCCTTCCACCTCCAGCGCCCGGTAGGCGTACTGCGTGAAGGTGATGCCCCGGATGACGGGCCCCTTCCCGTCGGATGGCCGCCCATGCACCGGCTTCGTCGTCCGGATGATCGCCGAATCGAAGGCCGTGATCTCGACCAGCCTGTCCTTTGGATCGACGGCGATATACACGTAACCGCCCTCGTAGTCGATCGAATACGAGTGCGCGTCGAGCTCCCCTTCCCAGCCGGCTGACTGCAGGAACTCGCCGTCCACGAAGACCATGTCGTTGTTGAAGCGGTGCAGCGGCGTGCGCACGCCTTCGCGGCCGCGCTGCCACCAGTCGGCCGGCCGCATCGGGAACAGCGCCGTCCAGGGCGTGCGCCAGACGCCGCCGCGCAGGGCCTCCCACTTGGCGGCGACCCGCGTGCCCTTGAGGACGGGCACCTCGTCGCGATAGGGCTGCATCGTGATGCCCTGGTTGAAGACCAGCCCGCCGGTCCGGTAGGTGCCGCCCCGCAGGATGATCGCGTCGCCCGTCACCGCGCGCGGGATGACCGACTCGAGCGTGGACGGCGCGTCGAGGCTCGTGCCGGCCGCGTCGGCCTTGCCGTCCGGCGCGACGTAGTAGACGTGTGCCGCGGTATTCGGCACCTCGTAGACCTGCGGCACCGGGCCATAGGGCCCGCCCGACGGCTGGGCCTGTGCCGGCGCCGGCCACCACAGTGAGGCCGCGAACGTGGCCACCGCGATCACGCGGACTGCAACCCGTGCGAGATGACAACTGAGCATCGCCGTTCCCTTCTCCTTGCTACTGCGCCTTGTACACCACGGCTTCGAGAATGCTGACCACCCTGCCCGTCGAACGCGGATCGGCGTCGGCGCGCGTGACAATCCGAAGGACGTGCCGGCCGTCCGCCAGCCCGTACGTGTGCCACAGCGCGTTGTCGTGCGTCCGCGCGCCGGCGTAGGCGTCGATGGGCGCCGCCGGTTCGCCATCGAGGAAGACGTCCGCGCGCCCGCCTCGCGGCGTCAGGCCGCCGACGACCGACACCGCCGTCCCCGTGAACGTCAGCACCGCCTCGGCGCCGGCGCCTTCGGCCCGCATCCCGGCGGCCGCCTCCCCGTCCGCGGGTCCGGCGGACCTGGAGAAGCCTCTGAACTGCCAGGCCGCTTCGTCAGCGCCGACGCGGGCGGAGGGGACGCCCATGTTCCACTGTTCGAGCGGGGCGGCCACCGGATCCTGGACCGGAATCGTGATGTCGCTGCCTGCCACCGAGCCGCCGGCCGATTCAACCAGTTTCAGCGCCCGCGCGAGCGTGATGCGGCAGATGTCGTTGAGCGACGACTGCGTGTACGAGAACTCCCTGTCGGCCACGGCCGGTATGCCGCGCTTCCACGCATCCGGGATGCCCGAGTAGCCGAGCATGACGCCAAGGATGCCGGCGGCCGTCGACGGGTTGCAGTCCGAGTCCTGCCCCGCCCGCGTCGCGATCTCGAGGGTTTTCGCGAAGTCGCCACGGCCGTAGAGCAGGCCCAGCGCCACATAGGCGCCGTTGACGCTCGCGTCGATGTTGAACGGCTTCAGGGCGCCATCCGGGCAGCTCTCATCGCGGTCCCACGTGTCCGCGATGCGCTGCCACGCGCGGGTCCAGTCGTCGGGATACTGCGCCGACCACGTCAGCACGTCGCGGATGACGCTCGCGTACCGGCTCCCGGGGGGCAGGCAGGCCAGACCTCGCTCCACGACGCGGCGCACGTCGGGTTCGAAATAGGCAGCGGTGTACATCCCGCTGACGAACACGCCGCCGTACAGGCCGTCGCCGTAGTTCATGACGCGCCCGACCCGCAGGCAGTACTTGTTGGACTCGCGTGGGAGGCCGGGGCTCATGAGGCCGATGAAGTCGGCCTCGATCTGGAAGTCGATGTCGTTGGCGTGGATGTTGTACCGCGGGTGACCCGACATCGGCGCCTTGATGCCGAGGCTCAACAGGCGTCTCGCGCCGGCGTTCGCGTGCCAGAGGTCGTATTGGCTGTCCTTGAACGCCTCGCCGTACTGCTCCGTCGTGGCGTCGAATCCCAGCCGCTCCATCGTCTCGGCCATCGTCATGCCGACGTACAGATCGTCCTGGCCAAGGGCGTTCGAGACGCGCTCCGGCGACCAGGTGAGCGCGCCGTCGTTGATGCGGCCGTTGTACCGGAACTCGGTCGGCGCGCCGTACGAGACGCCGATCATCTTGCCGGCCCAGCCGCCGCGGATCTTGTCCTCCAGCGCGGCCCTCGAAATCGTGCGCGGTGCGGCAGGCGCGTTGCGCGGCAGGCCGGAAGGCGCCATCAGCGCGAGCACGCACAAAACGATGAGTCGCTGCACGTTCCACCTCGTCGGGGCGTCCGGCTGGCTCCGCGGCTCATCGCTCGCCGCCCGAATTGCTGACGAAGGCGATGGCCCTGCTGTCGGGAGACCAGGAGTTGACGTTCAAGGAACCCTGGCCGCCATAGACGTAGGCCACCACCGAGGGTGTGCCGCCATCTGCCGGCATCTTCCTGATGTAGACCCGCTTGTACCAGGGGTGGTCGTCGGCCCGGATCTCTGGACCGTATGTGATGAAGACGATGGTTCGCCCGTCGGGAGAGACGTGCGGAAACCAGTTGTTGAAGTCGTCGAACGTGAGCTGCTCCTGTTGACTGCCGTCGGGCCTCATCCGCCAGATCTGCATGCGCCCGGTGCGCGACGAGTTGAAGTAGATCCACCGGCCGTCCGGGGTGAACTCCGGGCCATCGTCGAGCCCTGCCGCCGTCGTGAGCCGCTGCTCCGGGCCTCCCTCCGAGGGGACCAGGTAGATGTCGAAGTCGCCATTGCGCTGGCCTGTGAACGCCAGGAACCTGCCGTCGGGCGACCAGCCATGCAGGTAGGAGGGCCCGACAGGCGTGATTTGCTTCGGCGTTCCACCGCCGACCGGCACCGTGTACACGACCGACGGCTGGCCTCCGCTGAGCCCCAGCATCGTGCCGTCGAACGACAACGCGTGATCGTTGTTGTTTCGCGTCATCGAGCCCGTGTCGAGGTCGCTGATGGTCCGGGTGGCCAGATCGAAGCTGTACATCCGGCCGTTGCGGTTCATGAGCAAGCGCTTGCCGTCCTGCGTCCAGTTGGGCGCCTGGATCGAATCTTCCACGCGGTACACGATGCGGCGCGCGCCGGACTCTACGTCCAGGAGTTCCACGTTGCTGCCGAGGTAATCCCGGTACGGCACGAATCCGTCCTTCGCCGGCCGTATCAGCCGAACGTTGCGCAGGACCGCCGTTTCGGCGACGTCCGGATTGTGGGAGCAGAGGTAGATGCCCACGTAGACCTGTTCGCCCAGCGCCACGCCGGAGATCTCCCTGGTGGCGTAGGTCTCGCCGAAGCGGGCCACCGACATCGTGTAGGTGTCGCCTCTGCGCTCGAGCTGGAGCACGTCGGGCCCGTTCAGATCCGAGCGAATCTCCTCCGTATCGGCGGCGCCGCTCCGGCGGAACTGCAGCGACGTGAGCCCGTCTCCGTGGCGGCTGACGTTCACGTGCGGCGACCCCGGGTCGAGGGACGCGCGCGCCATCAGGCCCAGCTTGCGGTGGGGGTCGACGCCCTGGCCCAGAAACTCGATCTTCGCCTGCAGGATGAAGTCCCCGGTGATCTCCTTCCACGCGAAGTGGAACTCGTCTTTGCCCGCCCACATGTTCGCGCCCGAGGCCCGCAGGGTGTACGCCTCGGTGGCGGCGTTGTACTCGGCGGAGCCGAGAATCTTCACCGGGCCGACATCGGCGTGCTGGTCGAAGATCCCGACGGGCGCTGACGAGGCTGCCCACGCCGGCGTCCAGATCCGGTACTGCCCGCTGCCGTGCATGAGCCCCATCAGGTACCACAGCCCGTCGTAATAGCGGTACTGCCCGGACGGAATCTCCGTGTTCCACAGCGCCTCGGCGAACTTGGCTGCTCTGGGATGCGTCGCGGCCAGGCCGGCGACGGCGTTTGTCGCGACCAGCGCCGGCGAGTGGTTCGTCTCGAGTTCGGTCGTCCCGTCGAGTGTCCAGCGGTTGCCGTACGTGCCGATGCCCTTCGACTCGAAGAACGCCTGGATGCGATCGCTCAACACCCGTTGGCGCGGGTCGGCCGCCCACCACGACCAGTCCACCGACCAGTTCGCCGCGGTGCGCCAGGCATCCGGCCCGAAGGTGCCCGACCGCTGGTTGCGGCTGTTGGTCACCGGCGTGCCGTCGAAGTTCGCGTACTCCGGCGCCAGCCCGGTGAGCGGATGGACGGCCTTCTGCAGGAAGTCCCGGCTCACGCGCGCCGCGTCCGCCCAGAACGGACGGTCGGCCGCCGGGCCCCACCTGGCCCACAGCTCGTAGAACGCCGGCAGGTGGTACGACGGGTCGGTATGATCCGGCCGCCGGTTGTCAGGCGTGAAGCGCACCATCTTGTGCTCGACGTTGAACTGGGCGCCGTCGGTTTCGATGCGATCGGGACGCGAGGCCCAGGGGCCCGAGATGACGCCGCGGTTCTTGATGTCCGAAAGGAGGCGGTCGGCCATCGCCCGGTAGGCGTAGATGCCCTGGCCGTCACCCCAGCGCGCGGACGCGAAGTACAGCGCCATGACGTAGTACTCCTCGCCGTCCGGCGCCGGCGACTCGCTATTGGGCGTGCCGTCGGTCTTCATCGACCACGAGAAGAAGCCGTACGCGGGGTGCGCCGGCGAGTCGTGGAACATGAACGTTCTCGACCAGTTCCACAACGCGTCGAACTCCGCCTTCTTGTCGAGCTGGACCGCGATCATCATCCCGTACGACATGCCCTCGCTCCGCACGTCGCGGTTGTTGATGTCGCTCAGGTAGGCCAGGCGGCCATTGCCGTTCTCGCCGGCCCAGTAGAAGACGGCCTGTGTGTCCGGGTCGCCGTGGAAGAGTTGCTGGAACGCGGCGTCGATCTTCTTCCTGATCTCTTCGTCGGAATGCCCCGCCTCGCGGAACAGGTTGCGGTACTGGCCGGTGGCGAAGGCGCCGGCGCCCGCGTGCGGCGCGCTCGACGCCGGCTGCGCGGCGAGCATCGGGGCGAAGGACAGGACCAGGCACGCCGCCACGACGACGACCATCAGCCTACGCATCGGACCTCCCCGACGGGGGCGGGGGCGGGAAACGGGCCCGTCACGCCCGTTCAAAGAACCGGAAGAACAGCGCCTGTTTCGCGACCGGCGCGGTTTTGGCCTCGAGAGCCGCCATCTGGCCGCGCGTGAGGGGCGTGAACTCGCGCGCCAGCTTGACGTTCTCCTCGAGCTGCGCGATCGAGTCGCACCCGACGATGACCGTGCTGACAGGCGTCGACAGCGCGTAGTGCAGCGCGTCACGGATGCCGATCGTGCCGGGACCGTTGGCGATCACGACGCCCTCCCACGAACGCCGCTGCTGTTCGACAGGCGGCGGCGTCCAGGTCGACAGGATGCGGCCGCGCCCGGTCACTTTCATGCCGATGATGCCCATCCGCTGCTCGACGGCCATGGGCAGGAGCCGCTCCTGAAAGCTGTAGTGGTGCACGTCGGCCGCGCTGACCGCGAGCAGGATGCAGTCGAACGGCAGGCGGCGCATCGCCTCCATCAGCGGGTCGGGGCGATGATGGCCAGTGAGGCCCAGGAACCGCACCAGCTTCTGGTCCCGCGCCTCCAGGAGCGCCTCCACGGCACCGCCTTTGGCGAAGACCTGGTCGACGTCCGCCTGCGTGCCGATGTCGTGGAGCTGCCAGAGATCGAGGTGGTCGGTGTTCAGCAGCTTCAGCGACTGTTCGATCATGCGCAGCGAACCATCGCGGGTGCGTTCCTTCGTCTTGCTGGCGAGGAACGCCTCGGCGCGGCGGCGCTTCATCACCTGGCCGATGTAGCGCTCGCTCCACCGATCGGGCCCGCCGTAGATGGAAGAGGTGTCGATGTAGTTGACGCCGAGGTCGAGGGCCCGCTCGACCAGCGGCACGGCGACGGCGTCGTTGCTCGGCCGCTCGATGGCCGACTGACCGCCGAGGCTGAAGATCGACACACGATGGCCGGTGCGCCCGAGCGGCCGGGTGGGCATCGCGGAAGCCGCCGGCGGCCCGGCGCTCGCGTCCGGCCAGGCGGCGCCGGCCAGGAGCGCGGCCGTCGCGGCGCCGCCGGCCCTGATGAATTCGCGCCGGCTGCGATCGGGCGGGGCATCGTCATGCGTCGATGTCATCGTCGGCTCCCTCCCCGGGGGCTGAGGCTTGACTTCGTCATCCGGCGGGGCAATAGTTCAGTCGCCTTGTTTTGTTGTGGTACCGTACAAGTGACAATGCCGCCCGGCCAGGCGCATCGCCGCCCGGCGCTTCGCCCCCATGGTGGCGCCCCATTGTAGGCGAGGATCGACGAACATGCCACTCCCCTTCTCCGGGCTGCCGGGCCAGGCCAGCCGCCGCAGATCTCGATTTGTTCGACTCGCGGTCATATCGATGGCCGCCGCATCCACCGTTCTGATGTCCGCGCAGATTGCCGCCCGAACCGGCGGACTGCCTGGCCTGCAGGACGCGCAGGCCGAGCCGGATGGGCGCGTCGCCGCGTCGTTCGTGCTCGCACGCGGGCGCGTGCCGGCGGCCGCCGAACTCGGCGCCTGGCCGGATGCGGCGACGGCGGCGTTCGCGGACCTGCTGGCACGCCACCGCGAGCAGCTGCGGCAGGATGCGGCGTCGCAGCAGGCCGTCGCCGCCCGGGCCAGCCTCGATGCGTTCGGCGTCGCCGCGGACCAGGCGCCGGCCGGAAGCCCGCGCGCAGCCGGCCTCTACCTCGACGCGATGCGCCAGCATCTGCAGTGGCTGGCCGGCCGGCCAGACGACTATGTGCTCGTCGTCCAGCGGGCCTACCGGCTAGTTCTTCGGCGGGACGCGTACGCACCTGAACTCGAGGTACTGGAAGCGGAGGCCCGTGCAGTCGTTCGCGCTCCTCGCCGCCTGCATCGACGACTGGGCGCGGCGCAACCAGCCGGGCCTCACCGTCACGAGCGGCCCGGCCGCGGTCAACGTCAACAGCCCGTATCTCGCCACGGTCCGGCTGTCGCCCGCGCTCGCCGCGGAGCTGCGCGCCGCGTCGGGATTCCAGCGTCCCGCGAAACCCGCGCTGGGCTACCACGTCGTGGCGCCAGGCGCGGAGGCGGTGGAGTCGGTTGGCGGCATCCATTTCGCCGCCGCCGGCGCGGCCGATTTGGGACAGGAGTAGCCGATGTCTGATTCCGTCACCCGCCGGGATTTCGCGAAGGTCGTCGGCGCCGCCGCCATTGGCGCCAGTGTCACGCCGGCCGCCGCCACAGCCGCGAGCGCTGCGGCCAGCGCCGCCCAGCCGCTCCCTGCGGCCTCATCTCCGCGCGCGTTCCCCGCCGGCTTCCTCTGGGGCACCGCCACGGCCTCGTACCAGGTGGAAGGCGCCGTCGCCGAGGACGGCCGTTTGCCGTCGATCTGGGACACGTTCGCCCGCACGCCCGGCAAGACCGTCGCGGGCGCCACCGGCGACGTCGCCGACGACCACTACCACCGCTACAAGGAAGACGTCCAGCTGATGAAGGCGCTGGGCACGAAGATCTACCGCTTCTCGATCGCGTGGCCGCGCGTCTTTCCCCAGGGCAGTGGCCAGCCGAACCCGAAAGGCCTCGACTTCTACAACCGGCTCGTCGACGAACTGCTGGCCAACGGCATCGAGCCGTTCGCGACGCTCTATCACTGGGACCTGCCGCAGGTGCTGCAGGACCGCGTGGGCGGCTGGGAATCACGCGAAACGTCGGAGGCTTTTGCCGACTACGCGGGCTACGTGGCCGCGCGCCTCACGGATCGCGTGAAGCATATCTTCACGATCAACGAGTTCGGGGCTTTCGTCGAGCTGGGCTACAACAACGGCGTGCACGCGCCGGGCCTCAAGCTGCCGCCGGGGCGGTTCAACCAGACCCGCCACCACGCGGTGCTCGGCCACGGCCTCGCGGTGCAGGCCATCCGCGCGGCCGCGAAGCCCGGCACCAAGGTCGGCCTCGCCGAGAACATGACGATCTGCGCGCCGGTCATCGAGTCGGTCGAGCACATCGAGGCGGCGCGCCGCGCGACGCGGGAGCTCAACGCGCAGTACCTGACCGTCATCAAGGAAGGCCAGTACACCGACGCGTATCTGGCGCGCGCCGGCGCCGACGCCCCGAAGTTCACGCCCGCCGACCTCAAGATCATCGGCAGCCCGATCGACTTCCTCGGCATCAACATCTACACGCCCCTCTACGCGCGCGCCGACCAGTCGCCGGCCGGCTTCACCGTGGTGCCGCATCCGCCGTCGTTCCCGCACATGGCGTCGCCGTGGCTCTTCATCGGCCCGGAGGCGCTCTACTGGGGGCCGAAGCACGCGGCGGACATCTGGAAGGAGAAGGAGATCTACATCACCGAGAACGGCTGCTCATCGTCGGACATCCCCGCCGCCGACGGGCGCGTGTACGACACCGATCGCGTGATGTACCTCCGGAACTACCTGACCCAGCTTCAGCGCGCCACGTCGGACGGCGTGCCCGTGAAGGGCTACTTCCTGTGGAGCCTGATGGACAACTTCGAGTGGGCCGACGGCTACACCAACCGCTTCGGGATTCACTACGTGGACTTCGCCACCCAGAAGCGCACGCCCAAGCTCAGCGCGGACTTCTACCGCGAGGTGGTCAGGAGGAACGCGGTCGTGTAGGCGTGACGTGGCCCCGGGGCTTCAGCCCCGGGGCGGGGCGCGTCAGCGGCGGTTCAAGAGGTGATTGGCCGCGAGGGCCAGGAAGAGGTAGTCGGTCGTCCCGCCCCCCAGCACGTATTCCGTCTGCTGCCAGAGGAAAGGCCACTCGAGCAGCTCGGGGAAATCCGGGCGGATGAGCGCGGTGCCCGACACGCTGCCGCCAGGGATGTGACTCCAGTCGGCGCGGTTGAGTCCGTAGCCGACGCGGACGGACCGGGACCCGACGCCGGACACGAGCGACGAGGTGTTCGGCCCGGGATGCACGCCGAGGACGAAGTCGAGCGCGTGCAGCATCGGCTCGATCGGAAAGATGTCGGGGAACGCGGTGTGAAGGAAGTACTGCTGCATCCCGAAGCGCTGAATGCCCCAGCCGGCGCCCCAGATGTCCGGCTCGTAGGGCACGCCGTAGGGGGTCTTGCGCTCGCGCTGCGCCACCTCGTCCCGGTAAACGCGCGCCGCTTCCGTCATCCGCTGCGCGAACGCCGCGTCGCCGACGAGCGGCAGCGCCGGGCCCACCACCCATCCGGTCTCCCTGAAGTTGCGGACGATGGCATCGGCTTGGCCGATCAGATACTCGGCGTACCGGCGATCCTTCGTCGTTCTCAGCAGTTCGACCGCCAGGCCGATCTTCGCGCTCGGCCGGGCGGGCTTCCCTCCCTGAGCGGCCGCTGGCGGGTCATCGGGCGCAGCGGTCCAGATCGCTTCGGCGATGCGAAGCGACTCGGCGGCGAGCGAGTCGTTGAATCCGCGCAGCGCCCGCGCCGCAGCCGCCAGCGCCGCCGCGGCGGCAAGCTCGCGCCGCGGGTTCTGCTCGGTGAACACCCACCGGTCGTCCGGCGATCCCTTCACACCGGTCCCGATGGGCGGAGGAGCGCCGGCCGCCTTGCCGGGCTCGTAGACGGCGTTGTCGGTCTGGGCGGCGAAGTCGCCCACCTGCACGTACTGCCGCAGCGTGGGCACGATCATGCCGCGGTAGAACCGGCCGAGCGCCTGGTGGCTGCCGGCGACGGTCAGCACGCCATGCTCGATCTGCTGGAGGATGTCGGGCTTGCCGTCCGGGCGGAGGATTTCGACCACGCGCCCGGCCTGGTCGACGGTGGTGTTGTCGTAGCGCGGCGCAAACGCCTCCCACGCCTGCACGAGACCGTGCACCGTGGCGGCCTGCGACTCGATCCGCAGGTCGTCGTCTCCGGCGTCGTGCCAGCCGCCGCGATCGAGGCCCGGCACGTGCTGGCCGGGCTCGAAGCGGGTCAGCGTCGTCGGCCCCTGCACGTAGCCGTCGAAGTGGTTGTACCCCACCGGGGCCATCCGCGCATCGTCGAGGTGGCAGGCGTCGTGCCACACGCGGTAGCGATCGTTCACGCGCACGTGGCACATCTGCACGGGCAGGAAGTACTCGACGGTGGGCTGCCAGACGCCGCGCGAGTAGACGTCGGGACTGATGCGGAACGGATCGGACCGCACGTCCCCATAACGCACGACGTACATGCCCGGCGTGCGGACCGCCGTGAAGTCGAGGCGGAGGTAGTCGAACCGGAGGAAGCGGCCCCACGCCGCGCCCGGCTGCTCGAGCGCCGTTTCGAGGCCGCCGCTCTCCGTGATGCGCGACACCACGATCGGCGGGCGGCGCGCATCGGCGCGATCGAGTTCGACGATGGCCCATTTCTGCTGGGCCGGGTGGTAGCCCACCTGCGACACCTGCACGACGGGCGGCGAGATCCACCCGGGGATTGCGTGAGGCGTCACGAGCCAGTTGACGGCGTTCTTCGACGCGCCGCGGGCGAGCGGCGACCGCACGACGAACCAGCCGTTGGTGTGCTGGCCCCGGCCGTCGACGAGCTCGAGTCCCGCGCCGAGGGTGTCCTCGATGGCGAGGCGCTGGCGGTCCGACTCGGGCGCGATGACGATCCGGCGCCCGCTGGCCATGGGCTCGATGCGGAACTCGCCCCGCTCGTCGAGGCGCCCGGGCCCGCTGGGCTGCAGGGGAAAGACACCCGACTGCGCGCCGCTCTGAAAGCTCTTCCCGAAGAGAATCCCGGGAAACAGCTCCAGGTTGAACCCTGCGCGTCCGGCCCACTCGTCGGGCAGCGGCGCGTCGAGATCGACCACGATGCGGAACGCGGCCCCCTCGGGTTTCACGCGCAGCGTGTAGCCGAGGCGCAGGTCCGGATAGTCGATCGGATTGAAGCCCTTCCTGTTCCTCGCCTCGTCCGGGAACTCGGCGTGCACGCTGATCTCGCCAGTCTCGCGGTTCACGACGCGCGGCCCGACTTTGGGCACCGGCGACCACTGCCCCGGCGTGCGGTCGAGGCGCACGTCGCCGTTGGTCGCCACGCGCAACCCGTTCTGGATGATGCCCACGCCGCCCTGGTGGCCCTCGGGATAGTAGTCGTGCGCGAGCATCACGTTGAGGCCCGGCATCTCGAGGTACTCGAGGTCGTTGAGCCGCAGCGCCGCGGCTGGCGCCGCCGCCGGCCCTTGCGGTCCGCTGGCCGCGGGCGCGGCGCTGCCCGTCAGGCACGCGCAGATGACAGCGGCGGAGAGCGCAACGCGTATGGGAGTTGGTCGCGTCATGGCGACCCGGATCATGCCACAAAGGAGCACCGCGTATGAGCGACACGTATGCCCCCGGACCCGAGCACAAGTTCACCTTCGGACTGTGGACCGTGGGAAACCGCGGCCGCGATCCGTTCGGCGACCCCGTCCGGCCCGGCCTGACGCCGGTCGAAATCGTCCACCTGCTGGGCGAGGTCGGCGCGTACGGCGTGAACTTCCACGACAACGACCTCGTGCCGATCGACGCGACGCCCGCGGAGCGTGATCGAATCGTGCGCGACTTCAAGCAGGCGCTGGCCGCGACGGGTCTCGTCGTCCCGATGGCCACCACGAACCTGTTCGGCGATCCCGCGTTCAAGGACGGGGCGTTCACGTCGAACGACCCGCGCGTGCGCGCCTACGCGCTGCAGAAGACGATGAACGCGATTGATCTTGGGGTGGAGCTGGGGGCGAAGGTCTACGTGTTCTGGGGCGGGCGCGAAGGCGTGGAGACCGACGCGTCGAAGAATCCCCTCGACGCGATCGCGCGCTTCCGCGACGCGATCAACTTCCTCACCCGGTACGTCAAGGACAGGAAGTACGACCTCGTCTTCGCCCTCGAGGCCAAGCCCAACGAGCCGCGCCACGACATCTACCTGCCGTCCACCGGGGCCTGCCTCGGGTTCATCGCCACCCTCGACCATCCCGACATGGTGGGCGTGAACCCGGAAGTCGCCCACGAGCACATGTCGGGCCTCAACTTCATGCACGCCGTGGCCCAGGCGTGGGACGCGGGCAAGCTGTTCCACATCGATCTCAATGACCAGGCGTTCGGCCGCTACGACCAGGACCTGCGCTTCGGCTCGCACTCCATCAAGAGCTGCTTCTTCCTCGTGAAGTTCCTCGAGGATGTCGGCTACCCGGGCATGCGCCACTTCGATTCGCACGCCTACCGCACGGAGGACGTCGACGGCGTCAAGGACTTCGCTCGAGGTTCGATGCGCAGTTACCTCATCTACAGGGAAAAGGCGCGCCGGTGGAACGAGGACGCCGAGATCCAGGCGCTCCTGGCCGAACTGGCGACCGCGCCGGACGAGGGCGTGCCCGCCGTCACTGGCTACAGCCCGGCCACCGCGGACGCCCTCAAGGCGCACCGCTTCGACAGAGTGGCCCTCGGGGCGCGCGGACTGAAGTACGAGAAACTCGACCAGCTCACGCTCGAAGTGCTGCTCGGCGTGAGGTAGAGGCGCAGGCATTTTGCTCAAGAGGTAGGCAACTCCGAAAACCGCCGTGAACAGGCCTGACTTTCGCTTGACAGGCCTGTTTGCGGCACATATAGTTCGTGCCGACAACAAATTGTGACCAACCCCCCGGTCACACCCACGGTGCCGCCCATGAACGCACAGCAGTGGGACACGCTGGTGGCGGCCGTCCGCGGCGAGGACGTCAGGCCGCTGCCAACCGGGTTCATCATCGACAGCCCCTGGATGCCCAACTGGGCGGGCTGCTCGATCCTGGACTACTACACGGATGACCGCGCCTTCATGGACGCCAACCTGAAGGCCGTCAGCCGTTTCCCCGGCGCCCTGATGCTTCCGGGGTTCTGGTCCGAGTACGGCATGTGCACCGAGCCCTCGGCGTTCGGCTCACGGCCGGTCTGGGGCGAAGACGAGTTCCCGTTCCCGATGCCGGTGCTGCGGTCGCTGGCCGACATCGAGCATCTCGAGCCGCCCGACCCGCGCAAGCACGGGCTGCTTCCGTTCGTGATCAAGCGCCTTGACCGCCTCAAACCCGAGATCGAAGCCGCCGGGCACCAGGTCCGCTTCGCCGTCACGCGCGGGCCGTTCAACGTCGCCTCGTTCCTGATGGGCACCACCGAGTTCCTGTCGGCCCTCAAGACCGATCCCGACGCGGCCCACCGCCTGCTGGCGCTCGTCACCGACTTCCTCGTCGACTGGGTTGGCTGGCAGCGCGAGTGCTTCCCGTCGATTGACGGCCTGCTCGTGCTGGACGACATCGCCGGCTTCGTGAGCCGGCGCGACTTCGAGGCGTTCGGCCTCCCCTACTTCACGCGGACGTTCGCGACGGACGTCACGGTGAAGTTCTTCCACAACGACGCCTCGTGCCGCGGGTGCGCGCCGTACCTGGCGCAGATGGGCGTCAATCTGCTGAATTTCGGCCCGCAGCACACCATGACCGAGCTGCGAAGCTGGGCCGGCGACTCGGTGGCGCTGATGGGCAACATCCCGCCCCGGGACGTGCTCGCGTCGGGGACGCCAGACGAGGTCACCCGCGCGGTCGAGACGCTGCTGGAAGAGGTGCAGGGCCAGCGGCGCATCATCGTGTCGTGCGGCGGCGGGATGCCGCCCGGTGTGACCACCCGCAACATCGAGGCGTTCATCGGCGCCGTCGCCGCGCACGCAGGCCGGGCGTACGCGGCCGCACCGCTGTGACGGGCAGGGTCGTGGCTGGCGGCATCCCCCTCGGACATACGTGTCGCCGGGCGGCGCTCGGCGTGATGCTGCTGCTGGCGGCCGCCTCGGCGTCCGGCCGCGAGTCGGGCCACGAACTCTGGCTCCGCTACCCGCCGATCGAAGACCAGGCGCTCGGGAACGCCTATCGCCGCTCGGCCGCGTCGATCGTCGTGTCCACCGCGACGCCGACCGGGCGCGTCATCGCGGGCGAACTGCGGCGCGGCCTCTCAGGCCTCCTCGCCGTTGACGTGCCGATCTCGGCAACCCCCGCCGCCGGCGCGATTGTCGCCGGCACGCCGGAGACATCGCCCACCATCGAGGCGCTCGGGTGGTCGCCGGCGCTCGATCGCGCGGGAGACGAAGGCTACGTCGTCCGCACGGCCCGGATCGCCGGCAAGCCCGTCACCGTCATCGCCTCGCGCACGGAAGTGGGCGCGCTTCGCGGCGTGTTCCACTACCTGCGGCTGCTGCAGACGCGGCAGCCCGTCACTGCGCTGGACATCCTCGAGCGGCCGCGCATGCCGCTGCGGCTCCTGAACCACTGGGACAACCTCGACGGCAGCATCGAGCGCGGCTACGCGGGGCCGTCGCTCTGGAAGTGGGCCGAGCTTCCCGGCCGCGTCGATCCGCGCGTCGAGGAGTACGCCAGGGCCAACGCGTCGATCGGCATCAACGGCGTCGTGCTGAACAACGTCAACGCGAACCCCGAGTCGCTCTCCCCCGCGTATCTCGTGAAGGCGGCCGCGGTGGCCGACGTGCTGCGGCCCTACGGCATCCGCGTGTACCTGTCCGCGAACTTCGCCGCGCCGCGCACGCTCGGCGGCCTGCCGACCGCCGATCCGCTCGACCCTCAGGTCGTTCGCTGGTGGCGCGTGAAGACCGGCGAGATCTACAACGTCATCCCGGATTTCGGCGGCTTCCTCGTGAAGGCCAACAGCGAAGGGCAGCCGGGCCCGCAGGACTATGGCCGCACGCACGCCGACGGCGCGAACGTCCTGGCCGACGCTGTCGGCCCGCACGGCGGCGTCGTGCTGTGGCGCGCCTTCGTGTACTCCGCCGACGTCGACCCTGACCGGGTCAAACGCGCCTACCTCGAGTTCGTGCCCCTCGACGGCCGCTTCCGCGACAACGTGATCGTGCAGGTCAAGAACGGGCCGCTCGACTTCCAGCCGCGCGAGCCGTTCAGCCCGCTGTTCGGCGCGATGCCGCACACGCCGCTCGCGGCCGAACTCCAGATCACGCAGGAGTACCTCGGGCAGTCGACACACCTCGTGTATCTCGCGCCCATGTGGAAGGAGTTCCTGGACGCCGACACCTACGCCGCCGGCCCCGGATCGACCGTCGCGAAGGTCGTCGACGGTTCGCTGCACGGCTACAAGCGCTCGGGCATGGCCGGCGTGGCCAATACCGGGAGCGACACCAACTGGACCGGCCACGACTTCGCCCAGGCCAATTGGTACGCGTATGGCCGGCTGGCGTGGAACCCGGCGCTCTCGGCGGAGGCCATCGCCGACGAGTGGATCGCGATGACGTGGAGCCACGACCGCGACGCCGCGGCGACGATCCGCGCGATGATGCTCGCCTCGCGCGAGACCTACCTCGACTACACGATGCCCCTCGGCCTGCACCACCTGATCGGCGGCGATCACTACGCCCCGATGCCCGAGAACGACGACCCCCGGCGCGCCGACTGGTCGGCGATCTACTATCACCGCGCCGACGCGTCGGGCATCGGATTCGACCGGACCACTCGCGGCAGCAACGCCGTCGGCCAGTATCGGTCGCCCATGCGCGAGCGGTGGAACGACCCGGCGACCACGCCTGAATCACTGCTCCTCTGGTTCCATCGCCTGCCGTGGGACTACCGGCTGGCGTCGGGCGGCACGCTCTGGGACGGCCTCGTCCGCCACTATCGGCGCGGCGCCGAGCAGGCCGCGACGATGGTGACGACCTGGGAATCGCTGCGCGGCAAGGTCGACGAGGAGCGCCATCGCGCCGTCCTGGCGCAACTGCGCGCGCAGGCGGCCGACGCCGCGGCGTGGCGAGACAAGTGCCTGCGCTATTTCGGGCAGTTCAGCGGGCGGACAGGGTGAGCGCTGAAGAAGGGACGCAGATGGCAAGGAACGACGAGCGGCTGCCGGTGGGGGAGAAGGTCGGCTACGCGATGGGCGACGTCGCGACCAATTTCTTCTTCCAGTCGATGATCCTCTACCAGACCCGCTTCTACACCGACACCGTGGGCCTCTCCGCCGTGGCCGTGGGCACCATGTTCCTCGTCCTGCGCCTCGCCGACGCCGTCTTCGACCCGGCCATCGGCGCGCTGGCGGATCGGACCCGCACGCGGTGGGGGAACTTCCGCCCCTGGATACTCTGGACGGCCGTGCCGTTCGGGCTGATCTTCTGGCTGGTGTACGTGACGCCGAACGTGGGCCCGGCCGGCAAGCTCATCTACGCCTACCTGACGTACACGCTGGTCATGATGCTCTACTCGGCGAACAACACGCCCTACTCGGCGCTGATGGGCGTCATGACGGGCGATGCCAGCGAACGGAGCAGCCTGGCCAGCTACCGGTTCGTGGGCGCGCTGGTCGGCCAGTTCATCATCCAGGCGCTGCCGCTGCCGCTCGTGGCCAAGCTCGGCGGCGGGGATTCCGCCCGGGGCTGGGCCTATACGATGGCGATCTTCGGCGGGCTCATCGTCGTGCTGAACCTCATCACGTTCGCGAGCACGCGCGAACGGGTGCAGCCGCCGCCCGGCGAACGCCACCCCCTGCGCGACGACCTGAAGGACGTCTTCACCTGCCGGCCGTGGCTCGTGATGTTCGTGCTCACGCTGCTCGTGTTCACCATGCTCGTGGTGCGCGGCAGTTCGTCGAACTACTTCTTCGCCTACTACCTGGATCAGGGGAGCATCAGGGCGCTTCTCGCCTCGGTCGGCCTCGCGGGCCTCGGGGGCGACGCGACCGGCTGGAAGGCCGCGCTCGACGGCCTGGGCCTGCTCGTGAAGCCCGACAACTCCAACGCGTCGGCCGTCGGCCTCAGCCTCTTCTTCGTCGTCGGAAGCCTGATCCAGATTGTCGGCATCATCGCATCCAAGCCGCTGGCTGACCGGTTCGGGAAGAAGGCCGTGTTCATGTGCGGCGTCGCCGTCACGACGGCCGCCACGCTCGCGGTTTTCGCGGTCGGGCCCACCTCCGTCGGCCTGCTCTTCTGGCTCGGCGTGCTGTGGGCCATCGGATGGGGCCCGACGGTGCCGCTGCTGTGGGTGATGATCGCCGACGTGGCCGACTTCTCGGAGTGGAAGACGCACCGCCGCGCCACCGGGTTCATGTTCGCGGGCATCCTGTTCGCGCTGAAGGCCGGATTGAGCCTGGGCGGCGCGTTGAGCGCCTGGATCATCGACGCCTACGGCTACGTGCCGAACGCCGTGCAGTCGGAGCGCGCGCTGATGGGCATCAGGCTCGGCGCGAGCGTCTACCCCGCGATCGCCCTCGCCCTCGTCTTCGTCTGCCTGGGCGTCTACCCGATCGGCAAGGCGCTCGGCCTGCGGATCCAGGCGGAGCTCACCGAGCGCCGGAAGCGCTATCAGCCCCTGGAGGCATCGCGATGAGCGCCACGACAGGACCGCTGCCCTACAAGGACCGGACACGGAGCGCGGACGAACGCGCCGCCGACCTGCTCGCGCGGATGACGCTCGAGGAGAAAGTCGCGCAGATGGTGGGCGTGTGGCGGCAGAAGGCCGCCCTGCTCGTCGACGAGCAGGGCCGGTTCGACGCCGGCAAAACCCGATTGAACTTCGGCCACGGCCACGGCCTCGGGCAGGTGGGGCGGCCGAGCGACGCGGGCGGCGGCCTGGGCGCGCGGGCGATGGCCGAGCTGACCAACGCGATTCAGCGGTTCTTCATCGAGGAGTCGCGGCTCGGCATCCCGGTGATCTTCCACGAAGAGTGCCTGCACGGCCAAGCGGCGAAGGAGGGCACCAGTTTCCCGCAGCCGATCGGTCTTGGCGCGACGTTCGACCCAGGCCTGGTCGAGCGGCTCTACGCGATGACCGCGGCCGAGGCGCGGGCGCGCGGCACGCACCAGGCGCTGACGCCGGTGGTGGACGTCGCCCGCGAGCCGCGGTGGGGGCGCGTGGAGGAGACGTTCGGCGAGGATCCGTATCTGGTGGCGCGGCTGGGCGTGGCCGCCGTGCGCGGGTTCCAGGGCGACGCCACCTTCGCCGACCGCCGCCATGTGATCGCCACGCTCAAGCACTATGCGGCGCACGGCCAGCCGGAATCGGGCACCAATTGCGCGCCGGTCAACGTGTCGATGCGCGTGCTGCGCGAGACGTTCCTCTCGACGTTCAAGGCGGCCGTCCTGGAGGGCGGCGCGCTCAGCGTGATGCCGTCCTATAACGAGATCGATGGCGTCCCGTCGCACGCGAACCGCTGGCTCATCGAAGACGTCCTGCGCGGCGAATGGGGCTTCCGCGGCTTCACCGTGTCCGACTACTTCGCGATCCGCGAGCTGAACGAGACGAAGACGAATGCGACCAGCCACTACGTGGCCCGCGACGGCCGCCACGCGGCTGACCTGGCCGTGCGGGCAGGCGTCGACATCGAGCTGCCGGATCCCGACTGCTATCCGAACCTGGTCGATCTCGTGCGGGACGGCGTCATTCCCGAGTCGCTGATCGACGATCGCGTGCGGCCGATGCTCCGCGCGAAGTTCCTGCTGGGGCTGTTCGACGACCCCTACGTCGACCCCGCCGAAGCGGAGCGGATCGTCCGCGACCCGTTCCATCGCGCGCTGGCGCTCGAAGCGGCGCGGAAAACCATCACGCTGCTGAAGAACGAGGGCGGCACCCTGCCGCTCGACGAGCACCGGGTGAAGCGTATTGCCGTCATCGGGCCGAACGCGGACCGCGTGATGCTCGGCGGCTACAGCGGCCAGCCGATCCACACCGACACGGTGCTGCAAGGCATACGCTTGCGGGCGCCGGCGGATGTCGAGATCCTCTACCACGAAGGCTGCAAGATCACCGTCGGCGGCTCCTGGGTGGAAGACGAGGTGACCGCCGCCGATCCCGAAGAGAACCGTCGCAGCATCCGCGAGGCGGCCGCCGTGGCCGCGCAGGCCGACGTCGTGGTGCTCGCCATCGGCGACAACGAGCAGACCTCGCGCGAGGCCTGGGCGGCGAACCATCTCGGCGACCGGTCGAGCCTGGATCTCGTGGGCGAGCAGGAAGAGTTGTTCGACGCGGTCGCCGCCACTGGCAAGCCGGTGGTCGTGCTCCTGTTCAGCGGGCGGCCGCTGTCGATCCGCCGCGTGGCCGAACGGGCAGACGCGATACTCGAACTGTGGTACCTCGGCCAGGAGACTGGAACGGCCGTCGCCAACGCGCTCTTCGGGGACGTCACCCCGGGCGGGAAGCTGCCGATGACGATCCCGCGCTCAGCGGGGCACGTGCCGGCCTACTACAACTACAAGCCGTCCGCGCGGCGCGGGTACCTGTTCGACTCGGTGGCGCCGCTGTTCGCCTTCGGGTTTGGCCTCAGTTACACGACCTTCGTCTTTGAAAACCTCAGGCTCGAGAAGGAGGCGATCGGCGCCGGCGACACCGCGCGGGTCTCGGTGGACGTCGTGAACACAGGCGCACGCGCCGGAGACGAGGTCGTCCAGCTGTACATCCGCGACGTCGTGAGCAGCGTCACGCGGCCCGTGAAAGAGTTGAAGGGGTTCCAGCGCATCACGCTGGCACCGGGCGAGCGCCGCACGGTCGTGTTCGACGTCACGCCGGAGCACCTCGCGTTTTACGACATCAACATGGACTGGCGCGTCGAGCCGGGCGAGTTCCGCCTCATGGTCGGATCGTCGTCGCGCAACGAGGACTTGCAGTCGGTGACGCTGCGCGTCGAGGCGTGAGTGCGTGACGGCGTGACGAGCTGGAGGGTCACCGCGAGAACAGCTTGAGGTCGATCGACTCTCCCATGATCCGATAGCCGGCTGCGGATGGGTGCAGGTGATCGCCTCCATCGACCGCGGCCGACAGCCGTGGCGGGCGCTCGGGATCGCGCGTCGCCGCATCGAAGTCGATGACCGCGTCGAACAGCCCGCTCGCGCGGATCCACGCGTTGACGCGCTGGCGATCCGCCTCCCCCTCCGGCGTGTAGTACCCGGCGTACGTGAACCCCTCGAACGGCATGATCGTCGCGCCATGGACGCGAATATCGTGCGCGCGGGCGCGCTCGATGATCTGCGCGTAGGCGCCGATGATGTCGTCGGCCGTCGCCGCCGGCTCGCCCTTCTCCCTGGCGCCGGCTGCAGTGCCGATGTCGTTGATGCCCTCCAGCACGATGAGCCAGCGCACGCCGGCCTGCGCCAGCACGTCGCGGTCGAACCGCGCGAGGGCATTCGGTCCCAACCCGTCGCGCAGGAGGCGGTTGCCGCCGAGCCCGGCATTCAAGACCGCCACCTGGGCCGTCGCGGGCGACGCCTGCAGGCGCCTCGCCAGCACGTCGGGCCAGCGGTCGTTCCCGTTCGTCGTGGAACCGCGGCCGTCCGTGATCGAGTCGCCCAGTACCGACAACCGCGCCGGCCTCACGAGGCGCCCGGACCTCGATGCCGGCGAGGAAGTACCAGTGATCGACGGGCACCGCGTCGGGGAGCGAGGGCGCCGACACCGCGTGGCCGGCCTGCAGGTACGACGTGGTGCGGGATCCGGGATGCCCGGTCACCTCGGGCGGAGCGCCCCTCACGTGAATCGTGACCGCAAGATTCGACAGCGGCGGCACGTCGAGGTCGATCGGATCGGAAAGCAGTGCCGCGCCTTCGGGAATTGTCGCCGCCGGCCGTCCGCCGAAGGTCAGCGCGCGGTCCGTCCCGGCGTCGATGGCGCTTCCGCCCGCCGACCGGGCGATCCTCGCCGCCGCCAGCGTCAGCGGCGCGCGCCCGAACTCGTTCGAGAACCGCACGCGCAGCGTGCGGCCGCCAATCGAGACGCGCACCACCTGCCGCAGCGTCGTGTCGGCGAAACCAGGGGCCGGCGGGAGATTGCCCGGCTCGACGAGCTGCTGGGCGGCCATCCACGTGCCGACCCAACGCTCGTCTGGGGCCCCGGCCGTCTGAGCGGAGGGAGCGAGAGCAAGGACCGCAACGAGCAGCAGGCTGGGGACGACGGCGACACCGATTCCCCGGACAGGACCCGCGGACGGCTTCCAGCCCCACTTGCTCATCTGCCGAAGTACCTCCCGGCGAACTCGATGAACGTCGGCCAGTTCGGCCCGGCCGTGTGGCCGCCGCGATGCTGGCGGAACGCGATGTCACCGTCGACGAGCGCGGTCTCGACGGCCGGGAACTCCGTCGTCCCCAGATCCTTCTTGCCGAGCAGCCGGTACACCGGTCCCGCGCCGACCGCCCCGAGGAACATCCCCTTCGCGTCCACCCAGCCGCCTTCGACCTCGAACGACCCGCTGCTGATGAAGACCGGCCGCGGCGCGCACAGCGCGATGAGTTCGTGCGAGTCAACCGGCAGGTCGTCAGCGGTGAGCGGGCCCGCGTACTTGATGAAGTTGCCGGCCATCCAGTGATACTCGCCGCTGCCAGCGACGTTCTCGACCAGCTCGCCGTACGTCCGCCTGTGCAGCTTCGCGCCGCCCTCACCCGACGAAGCCACCAGCGCGATCGCGAACCTCGGCTCGTACGCCATCGTCACCAGTGCGGCCTTGCCGTAGCGCGAGAGTCCCTCGATGCCCACGCGCTTCGCATCGACGGCCGGATCGGTCTCCAGGTAGTCGAGCGCGCGGCTTGCGCCCCAGGCCCAGGCGCGCAATGCGCCCCAGTCGTCCGGCTTTCGCGGCTGGCCCTTGTTCGCGAGGCCGATGATGCCCTTTGTGAGCCCGGCGCCGTTGTCGGCCTGAATCGTGCCAGGAGAGAGGATCGCGTAGCCCCAGCCCTTCGCGATCAGTTGTTCCTGCCAGGTCGGGCCTTCTGGCGCGGCGCCTGGTGGGCGCGGTGGCCGCGGCATGCCCGCGGGGAACCGGAACCCGAACTCGATGATGACCGGCACGGGGCCCGGCGCCGAGGCCGGCGTCGTGAGCGTCATCTCGATGTCGACGTTGATCGCCGGAAACGCCGCGTTGTCGACGCGGCCGACCAGCGATTTCGTCGTAACGGCGACGCCGCCGACCTTCTCGGCCGCAGTGGATGCGATGCGCCACTCCACCTTCGGCACGATCTTGGGCACGCGGCCGTACACTTCGCGATCGAAGTCCTCGACGATTTCCGGGCGGCGCTTTTCCCACCACGTCTTCGCGTCCGCGACCTTCCTGCCGTTCTTCAGCACGAGCGGGTCCGGCAGCTTCGAGTGCGGGCCGGCCTTGGCTTCGTCGTAGTTCACTGCGTTCGGCGCCTGCGGGTTGCGTGGATCCGCGCCCGGGCGAATCGACTTGATGCCCAGCAGGTCCATCATCCGGCGGTGATCCTGCTCCGCCGTCAACTCGACCGGTGGCGTCAGCGCCGCGCCCGGCGGCCCCTGGCTCATGTTCACGATGACACGCCGGTAGGAGGTGAGGCTGGGCGTGCCGTTGTCTTCGACCGCCAGAATGACGTGCGCGACGCCAGGTGCCTTGGCGACGATAGTCGCGCGCGCGCCGGACGCGTTCTCGATCACGAGGCGCGCAGGCGGTTCGCGCAGGCCGATGGGCGTGGACGGAAAGCCGGGCACGGCCGGCGCGGCGGCCCCGGCCGCGGCCGGCCGCTGTCGGACGAGCACCGGCCGGCCGGGGATTCCGGTTGCGGCCTCGGGGTAGAAGGACCACGAATACGTCAGTGCCTGCCCGTCGGGGTCCGTCGTCCCTGCCGCATCAATGACGAGCGGCAGGCCCACCTGCGCGTCGATCACGAGAGGCTCGGTTCCCGGCCGGCCGTTCACGACGACGCGGGGGTTGTGGTTCGCCTCGGCCGGCGCTTTGATCGTCCAGTCCATGCGCGCGGCGAAGTCGTGCTGGAAGGCCCTGCGCCAGCGCCAAATCGTCGCCTGATCCGACGTGTAGATCTTGCCTTCGGCGCCGGTCACGGTGTCGCGCGAACTGTCGCGCCCGGCGAAGGAGTCGCCGCCTTGCGTCCAGAACGGCCGCGGCTCGGCGCGAGGCTGGCGCCACACGTAGCGCCCGCCCCATCCGCCGAAGGCGGGGCTCATCGCGCCGGCGAGCCCGTTGTCGATGAGGTTCAGGAACGATGGCGTGTCGCCCTCGTGGATGCAGCAGGGCGTCGGATAGAGCTTCCCGAGCGGGCCCTTGCTCCGGATGTTCGCGTTGATCCACTGATCCGTGAACGTCGAGAAGTCGGCTCCCGGGGCGTTCTTGTAGAACAGATCGCCGCTGATGCCGGTCCACGTCGCCAGGTAATACTCCTCGCCGTTCTGGGGCGAGGGCGTTGCGACATACTGGAGCGAGGGAAACTCGCGCCTGAGCCAGACGCCGGAATCGTCCTGATCGCTGATGGCGTATACGCGGAGCTTCGCCACGATGGCTTCAACCTCACCAGGCGTGCGCGTCGCGCGAGCCGTCACGAGAGCCTGCGCGAGCGTGTTCGTGCCGCCCCAGGCGAGCACCCAGAGCGGACGCGTGTCGGCGTTGCCCGCCGCGCGCAAGATCAACTCCGCCCCCGGTGTCACCTTGTCCGGGCCGACCGCCACCATTCCGTACGCCGGCTGGCCGCTGACGACTAGCTTCCGCAGATCCGCCGCGGCCGGGAATCCCGGCGCGTGCTTCAGCAGGTTCGGTTGCACCTGGTCGTACGCATCGAGAACGCTGAGAATGACGTCGGGCCGCGGCCCCGTCTTCAGCCACGTCGACGTCGTCGCAACCAGGCCCTCCACGTCGAACTGGTTCGCGTAGACGAGCAGCCGGACCAGCGACATCTGGTCGTCCGGCTCGTTGGCGATGTCCGTCATCACGACGATGCGTTGGCGGGCAACGAAGGGGTCGACGTAGCGGGAGGCGATGCCATCCGGCTGGGCGCTCTGAATCGCCGCCATCGCGCCGCCCATGCTCGCCAGCACACACAAAGCTGCGGCGAGACGCAATCCGACGTAAGATTGCCCGGTCATGCACCGACTCATCATCGCCATCCTCCTGCTCGCCGCCGTCATCCTGGCACCCGCACGCCTCTCGTCACAAGGCGCGGCCGACTATCCGTTCCGCAACCCCGCGCTCGGAGACGAGGCGCGCATCACCGATCTCATCTCGCGGATGACGCTCGCTGAAAAGATCGAGTGCATGGGCATGCGCGCGTCGGTGCCCAGGCTGGGCGTCGTCGGGTCGCCGCACATCGAGGGCTACCACGGCGTGGCGCAAGGCGGGCCGAGCAACTGGGGCCAGCGCAACCCGACGGTGACGACGCAGTTCCCGCAGGCGTACGGGCTGGGCGCGACGTGGGACCCCCCGCTGATTCAGCGCGTCGCCGCACAGGAAGCGCTCGAAGCACGCTACCTCTATCAGAGCGCGGCCTACAACCGCTCGGGGCTCATCGTCCGCGCGCCCAACGCCGACCTGGCGCGCGATCCGCGTTGGGGCCGCACGGAAGAAGTGTACGGCGAGGATCCCTTCCACGTGGGCACGCTCGCCACCGCGTTCACGCGCGGATTGCAGGGCGACGATCCGCGATACTGGAAGACGGCTGCCCTGCTCAAGCACTTCCTCGCGAACAGCAACGAAGACGGGCGCAACAGCTCCTCGTCGGACTTCGACGAGCGCCTGTGGCGCGAGTACTACGCGAAGCCGTTCGAGCTGGCGGTGCGCGATGGCGGCTCTCGGGCGCTGATGGCTTCCTACAACGCGGTGAACGGCACGCCGGCGCACGTGCACCCGATGTGGCGCGAGATCGTGATGCGCGAGTGGGGCGTCGACGGCATCATCTGCACCGATGGCGGCGGGTTGCGGCTGCTCGTGACCGATCACAAGGCGTTCCCGGACCTGTCGTCGGCGGCCGCCGCCTGCGTGAAGGCCGGCGTCAACCACTTCCTCGACCGGCAGCAGGAGCCGCTCGCGGAGGCGGTCAGGCGCGGCCTGCTGGCCGAGGCTGACCTCGACTCCGCGCTGCGCGGCCTGTTCCGCGTGTCGCTGCGCCTCGGGCTGCTGGATCCGCCCGAGCGCGTGCCCTACGCGCGCATCGGCGCGGCCGGCGATTCCGAGCCGTGGAACAAGCCGGAGACGCGCGCGTTCGTGCGCGAGGTCACGCGCAAGTCAATCGTCCTGCTCAAGAACTCGGCCGGCCTGCTGCCGCTCGATCGCGAGAAGATCAGGTCGGTGCTGGTGGTCGGGCCGCTCGCCAACACGGTACCTGCTCGACTGGTATTCGGGCACGCCGCCCTACAGCGTCACGCCGCGGCTCGGCATCGAGCGCGGGGCGGCAACGCCTGCCGCCGGCGGCCGGGCGGTGGGCGTCTCGTGGGTTGGCGAGTTCGGCGACGCAGCCCTTCGCGCGGCGCGCACGCGCGACGCGGTCGTCGTGTGCGTCGGCAACCACCCCGAGGGCAACGGGGGGTGGGGGATTGTCACGTCGCCCAGCGAGGGCAAGGAAGCTGTCGACCGCAAGGCGATCGTGCTGCCGCCGGGGCAGGAGGAGTTCGTCCGCCAGTTGTACGAAGTGAATCCGAACACAATCGTGGTCCTGGTCGCGAACTTCCCCGTCGCGATGCCGTGGGCGGCCGCCAACGCGTCCACGATTCTCCAGCTCACCCACGCGAGCCAGGAGCAGGGGAACGCCCTGGCCGACGTGCTCTTCGGCGTCTACAACCCGGGAGGCAAGACCACGCAGACGTGGCCGGCGTCGCTCGATCAGCTTCCCGCCATGATGGACTACGACATCCGCAACGGCCGGACGTACATGTATTTCCGCGGCGAGCCGCAATACCCGTTCGGCTTTGGCCTCAGCTACACGACGTTTGCCTTCGCCAATGTCGCCGTTTCGCGTCCCGCAATCGGGCTCGCCGACACGGTAACGGTCAGCGTCGACGTGACGAACACCGGCAAGCGGGATGGCGACGAGGTGGTGCAGGTGTACGCCCGCTTCCCTAGCTCGCCAATCGAGCGCCCGGCAAAGAAGCTGGTCGGGTTCGCCCGCGTGACCATCGCGGCGGGCCAGACCAGCCGGGTCGACATCCCGGTGCGCGGCTCGGACCTCGCGTACTGGGACGCCGGGCGTCACGGCTGGGCCCTCGAACGCGGGCGCGTGGAATTCATGGTCGGCAACTCTTCGTCGGACGCGGCGCTGACGCTCAAGACCGCGGTGGCGATCACGCCGTAGGCAGCGCTTTCCGCGCCTCCCGGTCCGGATCGTTCTTCACCTCGCACACGTCGTCGAGGATCATCGTCTCGCCCCTGGCCGGCGTGTAGCGCGGCCACGGCGTGAGCCCCTTGGCGTTCGGATCGCCGGTCTTCATGAACTGCAGGAGGTGCGCGGCCATCTTCGCCGAGAGCGTTCTCGGCCTCGCGCCTCCGCCCGTGTGGCTCAGCATCAGGTCCGTGTTGTTGTACCAGAAACAGATGTCCACGCAATGGAATGCGCGGAGGCGGCCGTCGAAGAGGGGCGGCTGCCAACCGAACCACGCCACGTAAACGCCGGCCGGCTGCGCGGACTTCGCGTCGGCGAGCGCCACCACGCTCTGGCGATTGCTGCTGGCGAGCATCCAGATGTCGACCGGCCGCTTGCCAGGGAAGGCCTTCGCGTACGCGTCCACGACTTCGCGCGCCTTGTCGCCGAACCCGGCTCCGAATCCGGCACGCTGGCGCAGCCGCTCGACGACCTCGTCCATGGTGATGTTCTCGAGCGTCGAATCCGCCCAGCTTGCAGACTGCTCCTGGAACGTAGAACAGATGAGCATCGGCACCTTCGCCGCCGTCGGCGCCGCGGCCGGAGAGTACGGATGCTGCGGCAGGACCTGGCCGTCCACGAACGGATTGAAACCTCGCCTCAGTCCGGCGCCCGCCCCGGCGGTTTCGGCGGCGAGCTTCTGCTGCGCCTTCGTGGCGATGGCGTAGTAGTCCTTCCAGGGCGTCTCCTGGAGCTTCGCGATCTCGGCGGCCGTCAGCCCGGCTTCCTTCAGCACGTAGGCGCCGAGTTTCTCGGCGTAGTCGCGGTCGCCCATCTTGAGCGACGCGCCGCTCAGCACGACTGCCTTGTGGAAGAGCCCGGTGGCCGAGGGCATGGCCGTCAGCGCGCACACCTTCGCGCCGCCGCCCGACTGCCCCATGATCGTCACGCTGCCCGGATCGCCGCCGAAGCGCGCGATGTTGTCGCGCACCCACTCCAGGGCGGCGACGATATCGAGCATGCCGACGTTGCCGGAGGCCGAGAACCGTTCGCCGCCGACGCCGGCGAGGTTCGTGAACCCGAGTGGCCCGAGCCGGTGGTTGATCGAGCAGAACACGACATCGCCCAACCGGGCGAAGTTCTCGCCGTTGTAGCCGTCCTGCTCGATGGCGTTCCCGTTCGTGAACCCGCCGCCGTGAATCCAGAACATCACCGGACGCTTCTTCCCGTCGTTGACGGCGGGCGTCCAGACGTTGATGCGCAGGCAGTCTTCGCTGACGTCGTCGTAATTCCAGCGGTCGCGGAACGAGGCGTACTTGTTGGCGTAGCGGTTGTCCATGTTCTGCGGGGCCGAGTTGCCCCACCAGAGCGCCGGGAAGACGTCCGTCCAGGGCTTCGGCTTCTGCGGCGGCATGAAGCGGTTCGCGCCGGACGTGTCGGCGCCGTAGGGCATGCCGAGGAAGTGATGGATGCCGCGCAGCACGTAACCCCGCACCTTGCCGTGCGCCGTCTCCACGACGGCGATATTGTCGCCGACGACAAGCACCGGCCCGTCGGCGTCAGGAGGCGCGGGCGCCTCGACGCCGGACGATGGGGACGGTGCGGCGAGTGTGAGGCCTGCGGCCCCGACGCTGACTGCCTGCAAGAACTCGCGTCGCTTGGACTTCATGATGACGGTCTCCCTGTCAATCAGCGGCCTGCCTGCGACGCGACGAACGCGTCGATGGCCTCGTATCGCGCCCGCGTCGCATCTGCGGCGGCGCGGATCGTCACGTCAAGATGCAGGACGCGGCGGTCGCTGGCGCTGTACTTCGGCCACGTCGGCAGCCCGGCGCCGTTCGGGTCGCCCGTTCGCGCGAAGTTCGCCCAGTAGGTCGTCATGGCGTCCGAGAGCGTGCGATCGGCGGCTTCCCAGGGCACCTTTGGGAGCGAGAGGTCGAGGGTGCCAAAGACGTACTCGATTTCCCCCGCGTGTCGGGCGCCGATGTCCGCCGAGGTGGCCGGCGCGCCGTTGATCTTGTTGTCCGGCGGCACCGGGATCTTGCGATCGAACGAGTAGCGGTACACCGGGACCCGGCCGGACGCCGCGTGCGCCTCGACCCACTTCCACGTGGCGTATCCGATGAACATGTCGCTGCCGAGGGCGGCTGCCGACTCGAGGGCCTCGTCGTCGGTGGCGGCTGGATAGGCCTTCAGGATGGCGTCGGCATGGACGCCGTACCGCTTGCGGGTGTCCTCGACGAAGCTCTGCGCGGTCGGCTTCTGCGGCCGCAGCGTGACGGCGGCGCGCATCTCGTCGGCGTTCCAGCCCGCCATGAGCGGGACCTGGTTCTCCTTGCCGGCGGCGTAGATGCTCCGCACATCAGCCGGGAAGAAGTCGCCGTCGACGATGGGCGAGAAGAACTGGCGGGTCTTCTGCGCCAGCGCGAGCACCTCCTGCGCCGGTTTGGCGCGCAAGTCCGCGATCGACGCCGCCCCGGTCGATTCGACGAACCTGGCGCCGACTTTCTCGGCCTCGGCCAGCGGAAGCGCGGCCAGCGTGCCGCCACCGGCCGAAAAGAACGCGCCGCTCTCCCCGATGGCCTTGTGGAAGAGTCCCTTCGCAAGCGGCGAGGCGACCAGCCCGCTCACCGAGAACGATCCGGCGGACTCGCCGAAGATGGTGACGTTGCGCGGATCTCCGCCGAAGGCCGCGATGTTGTCGCGGACCCATCGCAGGGCCGCCACCTGGTCCAGCATCCCGTAGTTGCCCGACGCGTGCCGCGCCGACTCCTTCGTGAGGTCGGGATGCGCGAGGAAGCCAAAGACTCCGAGCCGGTAGTTGATGGTCACAAGGACGATGCCCTTGCGCGCGAAGGCCTGGCCGTCATGCCGCGGTTCGGCGCCGCCGCCGGCCTGGAACCCGCCGCCGTGAATCCAGACCATCACCGGCAGCCGTCCGCCTTTCGCGGCCGCCGGCGCGAACACGTTGAGCGTCAGGCAGTCCTCGCTGAGGTCTTTGAAGGATATGTCCGAGAACATCTGGCCCTGCGTGCACGCCGGTGCCGCTTTCCCTGCGTCGCGCGTGCCCGTCCAGGGGACGACGGGCTGAGGCGGCCGCCAGCGCAGGTCGCCCACGGGCGGCGCCGCGTAGGGCATGCCCATGAACATGCGGACGGTCTCGTCGGTCGACATCGTCCCCGACACCAGTCCCCCGCTCGTCTTTACTTGAGCCATGGCGTTCCCCGCCACCAGCACCATCACCAGTCCTGTCATCGCGGCTCGAATCACTCGTCGTCGCACGGATGCTCTCCTCTCGCACACAGGAAAAAGGTGCGCTGGCCCCATTTTCTCCTCTACTTCACCGTCACGCGGCCCCTGAGGCGGATATCCGCGCTCGAGGCGCCCATCTCGATCTCGAACGGCCCGTGGCCCACCGTGTACGCCTTGCGTGCCTCGTCGTACACGCGAAGTCGCGGGATGGCACGAACTCGAAGCGCACCAGCTTCTGGGCCCCGGGATCCAGCGTGATGCGCTGGAACCCGCGCAGGTTGCGAATCGCCGCGGGCCGCGCCGACTCGATGTCCCGCACGTAGAGCTGAACCACCTCGTCGCCCGCCCGCGAGCCGGTGTTCTTCACCACGCACTCAGCTTCGAGGCGATCGCTGCCAGCCACGGTGTCCAGAACGCGACAGCCGGAACCCCGAGTAACTGAACGATGTGTAGGACATGCCGAAGCCGAATGGGTAGACCGGCTCGCCCTTGAAGTAGCGGTACGTCCGGCCTTCCATGCTGTAGTCGGCAAACGGCGGGAGCTGGGCCACCGACTCGTAGAACGTGACTGGCAGGCGCCCGGCCGGGTTCGTGTCGCCGAACAGCACGTCGGCCACGGCGTTGCCCCCCTGCTGGCCGGGATACCAGGCCACGAGGATCCCCGGCAGGTTGTCCTTGGCCCACTTCACGCCCACGGCCGAACCCGTCGTCAGCACCAGGATCACCGGCTTGCCGGTTGCGTGCAGCGCTTCGAGCAGTTTCTGTTGGACAGCAGGCAGCGCGATGTCGGTGCGATCGCCGCCGGCGAAACCCGGGAACGACACGGCGATCTCCTCGCCCTCGACCTCGCCGGTCAGCCCGCCGACAAAGACGATGGCCTCGGCCGCCCAGGGCGCCGCGATGGCCGCGTCGAAGGGCGACTCCGCTGATGGGAGCCGCCATCCCAGGCGGAACTCGGCGTCGCGCTCTGCCTCGTAGTACTCGAGCCATTACCACCGGATATGCGCCCGGCTTCGAAACGCACGGTGCCGCTGCTGGCCCGCGCCACGGGCGTGTCGGTCCAGGCGTCAATGACCACCCGGCCGCCCACGAGCACCCTTGCCCCGTCGTTGGCGGTCACGACCA